>NZ_FNBZ01000020.1 GCF_900102525.1 Allobosea robiniae
TGATCCGCCCCCGCCGAGAGGTCCAGGTTGAATGTTAGTGTGCGGTTGGCCTCGGCGCCAACGCGGTCGGCTCAGCCGGTCTGGATAGCGCAGCCGCCCGCGCGGTCATGGCGGGCACGAAGACCTCCGGCGCGGGAGGCTTGTATCCGAGCGAGCCATGCGGGCGTACGGTGTTGAAGTGCCGCCGCCAGCTCTCAACGATGATCTTCGCCTCGGCGAGAGTGTAGAAGATCTCGCCGTCGAGCAGTTCGTCCCGCAGCCTGGCATTGAACGACTCGATGAAGCCGTTCTCCCAGGGGCTGCCGGGCGCGATGTAGGCGGTCTTCGCGCCAACCGCGCCGATCCAACCCTGTACGGCCTTGGCGACGAACTCGGGGCCGTTGTCTGAACGAATGTGCTCCGGCACGCCGCGCAGGATGAACAGGTCCGAGAGCAGGTCGATGACGTCGATCGCCTTCAACCTTCGGTCGATGCGGATGGCCAGGCATTCATGGGTGAACTCGTCGATGATGTTCAGCATCCGGTATTTTCTCCCGTCATGGGTGCGGTCCTCGACAAAGTCGTAGGACCAGACGTGGTTGGGCCGCTCGGCGCGAAGGCGGATGCAAGATCCGTCCGCGAGCCAGAGCCGGCCGCGCTTGGGTTGTCGGGCCGGAACCTTCAGCCCCTCGCGTCGCCAGATCCGCTCAACCCGCTTGTCGTTGACCACCCAGCCTGCCGTCGAGCGCAGCAGCGCGGCGATCTTGCGATAGCCGTAGCGGCCGTAGCAGCGGGCCAGTTCGACGAGGTCGGCGATGAGTTGCTCCTCATCGTCGCGACCGCGCGGGATGCGGCGCTGGGTCGAGCGGTGCTGCCCCAATACACGGCAGATCCGTCGCTCCGACACCTTCAGAGCGAGCCGGACATGGTCGATGCAGGCACGGCGACGCGCGGGGCTTACCAGTTTCCCGAAGCCGCCTCCTTCAGGATCAGCTTGTCGAGCGTCAGATCCGCGACGGCGCGGCGGAGCCGGGCATTCTCGGCCTCAAGCTCCTTCATCCGCCTCACCTGATCCGTCTTCAGGCCGCCGAACTCACGGCGCCAGCGGTAGTAACTCACCTCCGTCAAGCCGATCGAGCGGATCGCGTCGGCAACGGATTGCCCCTGCGAGACCAGCACATCGACCTGGCGTAGCTTCGCGACGATCTCTTCGGGCTTATGGCGC
>NZ_FNBZ01000019.1 GCF_900102525.1 Allobosea robiniae
TCGGAAATGGCGGACTCGTTCTATGCCATGTTCGACGGGTATGTCGGCAAGCTCGACGCGCTCGGCTGCACGCTGGTCATCACCGCCGATCACGGCATGAACGACAAGCATCTCGCCAATGGCGAGCCGGATGTCGTCTATCTCCAGAGCCTGATGGATGAGTGGTACGGCAAGGGCACGATGCGCGTGATCCTGCCGATCACCGATCCTTACGTGGTCCATCACGGCGCGCTCGGCTCCTTCGCCACGGTCTATCTGCCCGATGGCGCCAGCCAGGAGGAGGTCGCGGCCCGCATCTCCGGGATCGAGGGCATCGCGCTGGCGGTGACCTCGGCGGAAGCCTGCGAGCGCTTCGAACTGCCGGCCGACCGGATCGGCGATGTCGTGGTCGTCTCGACCCGCCAGAAGGTCCTCGGCACCTCGCCGGACAAGCACGATCTCTCGGGCCTGACCGAGCCTTTGCGCTCGCATGGCGGCATCACCGAGCAGCGCGTGCCGATGATCGCCAACCGGCCGATCACGGTGCCGATGGGTCGCACGCTTCGCAATTTCGACGTCTTCGACGTCGCCCTGAACCTGGTGAACTGAGATGAACGCGACGGTGAAGCCGCCGGTGCGGCGCGAGGCGATGCGCATCGCCGGCAAGTTGGTCACGACCGACGACATGGTCGAGGTCAGGAACCCCTACGATGACAGCATCGTCGGCCTGATCCCGGCCGCCCGGCCCGAGCATGTGCGCGAGGCCTTCGCCAAGGCCAAGGCGTTCAAGCCGACGCTCTCGCGCTACGAGCGCCAGCAGATCCTGCAGAAGACCGCCGAATTGCTGCGCGACCGCAAGGAGCTCTTCGCCAGGCTGATCACGGCGGAAGCCGGCCTGTGCTGGAAGGACTCGCTCTATGAGGCCAGCCGCGCCTATGACGTCTGGTCCTTCGCGGCGCAACTCACCATCAAGGACGATGGCGAGATGTTCTCCTGCGACATCTCGCCGAACGGCAAGGCGCGCAAGATCTTCACGACGCGCCAGCCGCTGCTCGGCGTGATCTCGGCGATTACCCCGTTCAACCACCCGCTCAACATGGTCAGCCACAAGCTGGCGCCTGCGATCGCCACCAATAACCGGCTCGTGCTGAAGCCGACGGAACTCACGCCGCTGACCGCGCTGGCGCTCGCCGACGTGCTCTACGAGGCCGGCCTGCCGCCGGAGATGCTCTCGGTCGTCACCGGCAATCCCTCGACCATGGGCGATGCGATGATCACCGACCCGGACGCGGATCTGGTGACCTTCACCGGCTCGGTCCGCGTCGGCAAGCACATCGCCGACAAGGCCGGCTACAAGCGCATCGTGCTGGAGCTCGGCGGCAACGACCCGCTGATCGTCATGGAGGATGCCGATCTCGACAAGGCGGCCGAGCTCGCCGTCACCGGCGCGACCAAGAACTCGGGCCAGCGCTGCACGGCGGTCAAGCGCATCCTGGTGGTCGAGAGCGTCGCCGATGCCTTCTCCAGGCTGGTCGTCGAGAAGGCCAGGAAGCTGAAATGCGGCGACCCGATGGACCCCGCCACCGATGTCGGCTGCGTCATCAACGCCCGCTCGGCCGCGCTCTTCCAGGCGCGCGTCGACGATGCCGTGAGCAAGGGCGCCGAGGTTCTCCATGGCAAGCGGGCGGAAGGGGCGCTGTTCCACCCGACCGTGGTCGACAGGATCCCCTACACCTGCGAGCTGGTGCATGAGGAGACCTTCGGCCCGGTGATCCCGATCATCCGCGTGCCCGACGACATCGCCGAGGTCATCCGGATCTCGAACTCCACCGCCTATGGTCTCTCTTCCGGCATCTGCACGAACCGCTACGATTACATCCAGCGCTTTGTGGCCGATCTGGAGGTCGGCACGGTCAATCTCTGGGAAGTCCCGGGCTACCGGATCGAGATGTCTCCCTTCGGCGGTATCAAGGATTCCGGCCTCGGTTACAAGGAGGGCGTCGTCGAGGCCATGAAATCCTTCACAAACGTCAAGACGTGGTCGATGCCCTGGACCGCGT
>NZ_FNBZ01000018.1:2500-5716 GCF_900102525.1 Allobosea robiniae
AGGACGTGATACGCTGCGATAAGCCGTGGGGAGCTGCGAATGAGCTTTGATCCGCGGATTTCCGAATGGGGAAACCCACCTTCGATCTCTGTTATTCCAAGGACAGGTTACGGCCTGTGCTTGGGCCTGTCTTCGGACTAACAGAGATCATGAGAAGGTATTGAACTCTGAATACATAGGGGTTCAAAGCTAACCCAGGGAACTGAAACATCTAAGTACCTGGAGGAAAGGACATCAACGAGACTCCGTTAGTAGTGGCGAGCGAACGCGGACCAGGCCAGTGCCTGACTGTAAGTTACCGGAAGTGGTTGGGAAACCACGCAATAATGGGTGATAGCCCCGTACGGATCTGCGAACAGTTGGGACATGAGTAAGGCGGGACACGTGAAATCCTGTCTGAACGTGGGGGGACCACCCTCCAAGCCTAAGTACTCCTCAGCGACCGATAGTGAACAAGTACCGTGAGGGAAAGGTGAAAAGCACCCCGACGAGGGGAGTGAAATAGCACCTGAAACCGAATGCTTACAAACAGTGGGAGCTCAAGGTTCGTCCTGGGTGACCGCGTACCTTTTGTATAATGGGTCAGCGACTTAATCTGACGAGCAAGCTTAAGCCGGTAGGTGTAGGCGCAGCGAAAGCGAGTCTGAACAGGGCGTTCAGTTCGTCGGATTAGACCCGAAACCGGGTGATCTAGCCATGAGCAGGTTGAAGGTAAGGTAACACTTACTGGAGGACCGAACCGGTGCCTGTTGAAAAAGTCTCGGATGACTTGTGGCTAGGGGTGAAAGGCCAATCAAACTCGGAAATAGCTGGTTCTCCGCGAAAGCTATTTAGGTAGCGCCTCGCGTGAATACTCTGGGGGGTAGAGCACTGGATGGGTGAGGGGTGCTTACCGCATTACCAATCCTAACCAAACTCCGAATACCCAGAAGTACTGCGCGGGAGACACACGGCGGGTGCTAACGTCCGTCGTGGAGAGGGAAACAACCCTGACTTACAGCTAAGGCCCCCAATTCGTGGCTAAGTGTGAAAGGATGTGGGAATCCCAAAACAACCAGGAGGTTGGCTTAGAAGCAGCCATCCTTTAAAGAAAGCGTAACAGCTCACTGGTCTAAATAAGGGTTCCTGCGCCGAAAATGTATCGGGGCTCAAGCCACGAGCCGAAGCTTAAGGTTTGCACTTTGTGCAAGCGGTAGCGGAGCGTTCCATAAGCCAACGAAGGGAGACCCGTGAGGGCTCCTGGAGGTATTGGAAGTGCGAATGCTGACATGAGTAACGACAAACAGTGTGAAAGACACTGTCGCCGAAAGTCCAAGGGTTCCTGCGTAAAGTTAATCTCCGCAGGGTTAGCCGGCCCCTAAGGCGAGGCCGAAAGGCGTAGTCGATGGGAATGAGGTGAATATTCCTCAGCCAGTTGGTAGTGACGGATCGCGTACGCTGTCAGATCTTATTGGATTGATCTGGCTTCCAAGCGGTTCCAGGAAATAGCTCCAACATTAGACCGTACCCGAAACCGACACAGGTGGACTGGTAGAGTATACCAAGGCGCTTGAGAGAACTATGCTGAAGGAACTCGGCAATTTACCTCCGTAACTTCGGGATAAGGAGGCCCAGTGCTTAGGCAACTAGGCATTGGGGGCACAGACCAGGGGGTAGCGACTGTTTAACTAAAACACAGGGCTCTGCGAAATCGTAAGATGACGTATAGGGTCTGACGCCTGCCCGGTGCCGGAAGGTTAAAAGGAGGTGTGCAAGCACCGAATTGAAGCCCCGGTAAACGGCGGCCGTAACTATAACGGTCCTAAGGTAGCGAAATTCCTTGTCGGGTAAGTTCCGACCTGCACGAATGGCGTAACGACTTCCCCGCTGTCTCCAGCATAGACTCAGTGAAATTGAATTCCCCGTGAAGATGCGGGGTTCCTGCGGTCAGACGGAAAGACCCCGTGCACCTTTACTGCAGCTTTGCGCTGGCATTCGTGTCGGCATGTGTAGGATAGGTGGTAGACTTTGAAGCCGGGGCGCCAGCTCTGGTGGAGTCATCCTTGAAATACCACCCTTATCGTCATGGATGTCTAACCGCGACCCGTCATCCGGGTCCGAGACAGCGCATGGCAGGCAGTTTGACTGGGGCGGTCGCCTCCCAAAGAGTAACGGAGGCGTGCGAAGGTGGGCTCAGAGCGGTCGGAAATCGCTCGTTGAGTGCAATGGCATAAGCCTGCCTGACTGCGAGACTGACAAGTCGAGCAGAGTCGAAAGACGGCCATAGTGATCCGGTGGTCCCGCGTGGAAGGGCCATCGCTCAACGGATAAAAGGTACGCCGGGGATAACAGGCTGATGATTCCCAAGAGTCCATATCGACGGAATCGTTTGGCACCTCGATGTCGGCTCATCACATCCTGGGGCTGGAGAAGGTCCCAAGGGTTCGGCTGTTCGCCGATTAAAGTGGTACGTGAGCTGGGTTCAGAACGTCGTGAGACAGTTCGGTCCCTATCTGCCGTGGGTGTAGGAGAATTGAGAGGATCTGCCCTTAGTACGAGAGGACCGGGGTGGACGTACCTCTGGTGGACCTGTTGTGGCGCCAGCCGCAGTGCAGGGTAGCTATGTACGGACGGGATAACCGCTGAAGGCATCTAAGCGGGAAACCCACCTCAAAACGAGTTCTCCCTTGAGAGCCGTGGAAGACGACCACGTTGATAGGCCGGGTGTGTAATCGCAGCAATGCGTTCAGCTTACCGGTACTAATTGCTCGATCGGCTTGATCGTTCTCATGATCAATGTCCGCGACACCAAAACGCGAAACATCATCAAACCAAAGACCATATGCTTGCCAATATCCTTCGCCGGCCCGGTGGCTTGAGCGAGGAGCCAGAACCCGATCCCATCCCGAACTCGGCCGTTAAACTCCTCAGCGCTGATGGTACTGTGTCTCAAGACCCGGGAGAGTAGGTCGTTGCCGGGCCTGTCAAGGATATCCCTCATCACAATCACAAATCGCTTCAACGCGGCGGTCGACTAACGTCGCCGCCGCGTTGCCGTTTAAAGCCCAAAACGTCCCAGGATAGGCCAACAGCCAACCAAAGACGCAAAAGGCCAAATCGTTGACGCGGGGTGGAGCAGCCCGGTAGCTCGTCAGGCTCATAACCTGAAGGTCGTCAGTTCAAATCTGGCCCCCGCAACCAAACATAAAAGCCCCGTCGCAATCGCGACGGGGCTTT
>NZ_FNBZ01000016.1 GCF_900102525.1 Allobosea robiniae
CGATCGAGCGGATCGCGTCGGCAACGGATTGCCCCTGCGAGACCAGCACATCGACCTGGCGTAGCTTCGCGACGATCTCTTCGGGCTTATGGCGCTTCTTCGGCATCTCGATCCTCCTGTCTGCCAAAAGACATACTTCAGGGTGGACCAATTCAAGGGGGGTGGATCAGGCGGGCGTAGAGACGCCTTCGGAAGACCCCGCGCTAATCCAGCTCGGGGATTTGACCGAGGCCGTGGCTACCGCGCAGCGGACGGCCCGCGACGAGCTGGCGAGGATCTATGCCGAATGGGACCCGAAGCTCCCCGCCGCCCCATCGGAGATCAAGTTCAAGCGACAATCGTTTGACAATCGGGGGAGCTGGGAGAAGCGGCTGGACGGCGGCGCCCGGAACGGGGGCGATAATCGCGACGGCATCCTTACTGTCGAAGGCGCTGAACAGAGAGTCAGGTGGACGAAAGAATATCTCGCCCGGCCGTCCCGCTTCAAATCCGCTTCCGGGCAGGCTCGTCACGAAAGATGGATGGGCAAGCTGCGCGTGGAACTCGCGCGGGAAGAGACCGCGCTGAAGTTCGCAAAGCGATATCACGGCGAGTTCGCAAAGGTGTTGAAGGCCTCCGGGTACGAGGCGTCCCGCAAGCGCCTCACGGAAGCCGAGGACGCGCTGAACGAGCACATCTCAGCCATCATGAAGCTAGAGGCCCGGACCATAGCCGGCGTCATGATTCAGGCGCAGGCCATCGAAACCACCAACCAGATGCCGGCATTCGTGCTGGCCCTCGAAGCCAGCCGCGAGCGCTGGGCTGCCCGTTTGGCTGCCTCGATCCTCCGCATCGCCGGCTCCGCCGCCTGACGACCGCGCCGCACCTCTGCCCTCATTCCTAGAGGAGTGCTCTCCCATGACGATGAATCGACGTACAATTCTTGGCGGGGTCGCAATCTCCCCGGCGGCCATCTCGATTTGCAAGGCGGCGCCTTACGTGCCTGGACCGGCTTTGGCCGCTAGCGCCGAAGAACCTTTGATCGCGCTTGGACGCGACCATGCAGCGGCCGTGTCTGTCTGGATCGACCTGCGCCGCGAAGTCCACCGCCTTGGCGATCTGCGCGAAGACATCGCGGAAGAGCGAGGCGTTGCGCCATTAGATCATACTGCAATTCACAAAATCGGGGACGAAGTTGGGTACACCCCGATTTGGGAGGCCTGGAACGAGCTGAGCAACAAGCTGGAGCAAATCGGGGATGAAATTCGAGCCATCCCGCCTCGCTCGCTTGCCGGCCTGAGGGCGTGGGCGAGTGCTGCTCGCTTTGCCGGCCTTTTCGATGGGATGCCGAGCGAACGCAAGTTCGACTACAGCGAGCAATGGCTGCTCGACGCGCTAGACCATGTCGAACGACTTGCGGAAGGGGCCGTGTAATGAGCCTGATCCGCATCAACAGCCGCCAGGGCAAGGAGAAGCCTGCCCGCCGCACTTACGGCGTCAAGCCCGTCAGCCTGCCGACCTATTCGTTCTATGGCCACCTGCCGGTCTTCTATGTGGACGGAGAACTGGTCATCGGCCGCCGGCTCATTCCGCTGGAGCGCCGGACATGAGGGCGCTTCCGGCCGCGGCCATGGCGGCCTTCCGCGCAGATGCAGCCGTGCGCAATCAGCAAGACGCCGAAACCGCCGCCGATGTCCCGATGGCTATGGCCTATCTCGATCGCTGCGGCGCGACCTTCGAGCAAGTGCCCGGCTATCCGACATGGTTCGCTGCCCGATGGGAGGACTCGCGAAGCTTTGACGAACCGCGTCGATGGGCGTGCTGCATCGAGGAATGGGACCGCGAACATCACTACGCGAAGGCCTTTCGCGCCCGCGTCGAAATGCAGGAGGGTCTGCAATGAGCCTGATCGACCTACGCCTAGCAGCTGATTTCTTTACGTCGCTCGGCCAGATCAAACACGATGACGGCCCATTCGGAGACGGCATCGCACTTTCCGATGCCGAGCGCTTCGAGGTCCGAACCATCCTCTTGGATGTCGCCCAGAGGCTGACCGACCGTGCCTTGTCTATCGACAGCATGCGGCGCCGCCTGGGGGCCATCGTGGAATCGCTGATCGGCGTTGCCGACGCGCTGGACGGTGACCCCGACCTCGAAGACGGCGCCGATCAGGAAGCCACATGCGAGGACGAGGGAGCCCAGTGCGAGGACGAGGGCGCTCCCGACGACAACGGCATCGCTGACACTGACGGGCTGGCCGAGCAGCGAGGCACGCGGCATCTCTATGGAGGGTACGTCACATGAAGTTGCGCGACATCACCGACGCACTCACCGATGGCGACACGAGCACTATGCGCAGGGGCTTCTGCGCACTGGTCGATCAGCATGACACCGTTGAAGCGACATCGCCTGGAATGCTGGTCGTAGCGCTGAATCGGCTTTGCGTCTCGCTCAAGGACGATCAGGCTGAGATGCCTGCCGGGATCTGTGCGGCGCTCGGTTTGCCCTGCGGATCTACGTATGCGCAAGGCTCCGCAGCAGCCAAGCGGGAGGCGGCTCGGCTGGCACGGCATTTAATGGCGACAGGTTGACCTTACGGCAAACTCGCCGAACTTAGATGATCGATCTGTATTGTCCGCGTGACGTCCGCCGCATAGCATCCCCTACAAAGGCGTTCTTCGGAGGCGGACATGTCTCTTCCCGACGACCTCGTTGCCTGGAGTGTCAAGCGCATCGGCCAGAAGATCGGTGACGGGGAGTGCTGGACGATGCTCGAAACCGCCCTGACCGATTGCGGTGGCAAGACGTCGACCCAGCTCATGGGCGGGAAGGTTGGGCCTGACGGCGATTATATCTGGGGCACGCTGGTAAAGGATTTGCGGCGAGACATCGTCGTTGGCGACATTCTGCAGTTTCGCAACTTCGTCTGGGAAGACAGGACTGAGGTCAAGACCACGCACCCGAACGGTGATTGGGAGACAGGCGGCACGACGGTCGAGAAGCGCCCCCATCATACCGCCATCGTCGAAGGGGTCGTCGGCCAAGGCATTGTCGATGTGCTGGAGCAAAACGTTCCCGGAGGCGACCCGATCCATCGCGCACGACTGCACATCGTCTCGTTCCTCGGCCCGAAGGTGAAGAAGAGCCTGCCGAACGGGGACGTTGTAGAGACGACGCCAAACCATCGAGTAAGCGGCACGGTCTGGGCATTTCATCCGCAGGGCAAGAAGCCCTGAGCGGTCGCTGGCTAAGTCGCGACGGCTAGAGCTTCTCTCACAGCATCTCGCCGCTGATTTTTAGCGCCCTGCCGGAACAAAGCCGTCATCATCCCGTTGTCGGCGCGGTGCCATAATGGCGCCTGCCTGCTCTCCAGTTGGATGCGTCGCCGCGGATGTTCCGGCCGCAACCGACAGGAGGGCAAAGCCAGTTTCCCGGCGATGGCCGGAACCGCCAAGTCCTGACAGAAGTCAGAGGCCCGTCGCTTCCCAAGCGGCGGGCTTATTCGTTAAGGGCCCAAGTCGTTAAGCAGTCGTTTTCCATATTCGCTGGCATTTTATGCATGTGGGGAACGCCGCCTAAGCCGCCGCATTCCTCCGTCATTATGGAGGGCAATCCGATGCGATATATCGTTTCGTTGGATTTCTGGCTTTGGACGGGGATCGGTCTCTGCCTCAGCTCGATGGCTGTCGCAGTGCAGCCGATTTATTGGCTGAGCTAACTGATCGAGCCGGGCGCGCTGCCTTTAGCGGCAGGCTGAGGAACAACCGTACATCCACACGGTTGCGAGCCAAACAGGAGAATCCGACATGGCAAAAGATCAGCCTGAAGCTCTCGCGACTTTTGCGGCGAGCGCCCGCAATGACGGGCAGAAGCCGAAGGATATTGGCCTTCACGCAACGGATGAAACCGAGGCCATTCCCACCGACCCGAAGAAGAAGGCCGATGCTGCGACCAAGGTGCTCCGCGAGGGCGTCCTCCACAAGGATCAAGGTGCCGACGAGGCAATCGATGATCTGCCGGATCGGACGCGAGATACCGATCCGCGCTCCTAAGCGGATGGCCCGACGCTCACGAGCGGCGGGCAATTAACTAATGGCATCGGCCGAGGCCTCAGGTGATGCCCTCATTGTTGGGTACGCCTCAGCATGCCAGTGTCGTAGCCGAGCACCTTCGCCCGCCCCGCCAGCGCCGCATACTGGCGCGGACTGACAGCCGGATTTCGGGTCAGTATCCAGAGATATCGACCCGAAGGCTCGCCAACGATGGACCAGGAGTAGTCTGGCGCGCGATCCAGCACCCAGTAGTCACCCTCGATCGGCCAGAAGAAGGTGACCTTGAGCTTTGAGCCATTCGAGCCATCAACGACGCGGGCCGTTGCCTCTGCCGTCTTCAGCGGCCCCGTCACGCCGCCTTGGCGGCAGGAATTGATGACGGCAACCGAACCGTCCGGTTTCTGCGCATATTCCGCTGTAACCGCCTCGCAGCCCTTCTGAAACCCAGCCTCATAGCGCGCTTGTTCGTACCATTTCCCGAGATAGCGCTTCAGCTCCACAGGCTTCGCCGGCTGTGGAACATTGGAGTTGCCGACAGGCTGGTTCTCCAGCGGATTGCAAGCGGCCAGTGCTAAGCTCGATCCGATCACGAGCGCGCTCATCAGGGTTTTCATTGTCATCCTCGCTTTGGGCTGCCCGATAACGTGAGCCCGCGACCGCGGTTCCCATTGCATGTACGTCGCAATCTTGAATACGGTTTCCCCTGCCTCCGCCGAACCGGCGATACGGTTTCCTCCCCCCAAATTCGGCAGGCGCGAATGCACGGCCGCGAATGAAAGCCCGGCGCAATGGCCGGGCTTGGTCGTCGTCAATGAGGGGAAGCTCAGGGATCAGGCCGCCTTCCGATCGTGCCGACCTTCCTGCACTTCCTCGATGATTTTGGCGACGAACGCCGGCAGGTCATCGGGCTTGCGTGAGGTCACGATGCCCTTGTCAGTTACGACCTCTGCATCCTGCCAGCTTGCGCCGGCATTGATCAGATCCTGCTTGATCGTCTTGTAGGAGGTTACCTTCCGGCCTTTGGCAATTCCGGTGTCGATCAGCAGCCACGGTCCATGGCATACGGCAGCGACGACCTTGCCTTGGTCGAAGAAGCTCTTGATCAGACCGAGCGCCTTGTCGTTACCACGCAGGGTGTCGGGGTTCATTTGCCCGCCGGGCAGCACAATCGCGTCGTAATCCTCGGCCCTCACCTGATCGAGTGTGCGATCGACGGCGACGGATCGGCCCCAGTCCTTGTTCTGCCAGCCCTTGATCTCGCCGGCCTCCGGCGAAACGATGTCGACCGTCGCGCCAGCCTTCTGCAAGGCGGCATGCGGTACGTCGAGTTCCGACTGCTCGAAACCATGTGTTGCAAGAATGAGGATGCGTTTGCCTGTAAGGGCGCTCATCGTGCTCTCCTTTGTTGGAAGGGGTGTGCCTAGACCAACAAGCCCGCACCGAATGCGTTCCTCCTCAAATGCCCTTTGCGGGGCTCTGGGAGAACTGGCGCAATCCCGAGACGGGCGAGGATATCACCACCTGCACGATGATTGTTCGCGAGGCCAACGCCTGGACGGCGCAGTATCACGACCGCATGCTCTGCATGCTCCTGCGCCAGGATTTCGAGGCATGGTTGGACGGCTCGGGCGGAATGGAATTGCTCAAGCAGCCGCCGCGCGAGCTGCGCGAATGGATCGTGTCCAAGCGCGTGAACAAGGCCGGCGAAGGCGACGACGACCCGACGACCATCGAGCCGTTCAAGGATGATCTGTTCTAGACGCGGTTGGCCTAGCGCCGCTCCGAGCGCATAAAGCCGCCATGCCGCTTTCCTCTCTTACCGATCCGGTCGACCTAGCCCGCGCACAGGGCGCGTTGGAAATTGCATGGTCGAAGCTGGAGCCTGAAGTGCCTGAGTACGACCGGGACGATGCTCGCACTCGCCTGGCGTACATTGTTGCCAGCTACGCCATTGTCGCGGTCGATGAGGCTGATCTAGTGCGCCGCGCACTTGAACGTTTCAGGAGCAAGCCAGCGCTCTAGGACTTCGGCCGCATAAGGCTGGCGTACCGATCGATCTCGGCCCGCATGCGCGCAACCGCCGGCTCTCCGCGCTTCGCCTTCATGCCCTTAAGCGGCTCATCCAGCACTTCGTTGCGCTGCGCCAGTGTCATGTTCGCGAGCATCCGCACCTCGCATTCGTGCTTCCATTCGTCGGACCACGTCGACACTTCCCGGCCGGCGAGAACGGAAAAGACGTGCGGATGGTTTTCGGGCGGATACGGCATCACTGGCGCTCTGCCAGATTCGCAAAAGTCGGGAAAGCCGCTCAGTCGGCGCTGTCATTTGGCGCCGCGCCGCGCGGTTGATCAACCTCCTGTTGATCCGTCTGGCGGTCCCACTTTTCCACTAGCCGCTCAACGATGGGGGGACCTGGTTTCGTGAGACGGATGCGCGCGGACCCATCTTCAATGACCCACTCGTCACCATCGCGCCGAATTTCGATTGCAGCGCTCATTCTTTGCTCCCGCTAAGAGTAGCCCGGCGAAGCTCTGCTTCAACAGCTTCAGTCGAAGACCCGACCTCGCGAACAGCCTCCTCTAGTTGCGACTTGGACACGCCGAACTTGTCCGTCCAATAGCGCACCTCATAGTCCTCGCTGAAGTTGATGCGCGAGCGGTCCTGCGGGCCGCGGTTAGTCTTGTCGTCTGCCATGGTAGCCTCCTTCGCGGCGATACAATCGGCCGGAAGGCTCGAGGTTCCGGCTAGCGTCCCTCGCCAGAGGCTGCACGCTGAATGCGGCGTCCCATGAGCTCAACAAGTTCGCGGACAGTCTTGCAGCGCTGCATGGCCTCGTCTGGCATCATGTCGCAATCATACTCGCGCTCGATCGCATTACCGATCAGCGTGAGGTCGTCGATCGTGAAGCCAATATCGTCGACCGTAGCGTGAGGCTCTAAAAGCTCGGGTTTGACTAGCCCTTCAGCGGCAATGATTTCGAGCAAACGGCTGACCAGTTCGACTCCTGCGGGATCAAGGTCGCCGGTTCCGGTCTTGTCATCGTGCTCTGGTTTCATCGTAGCTCCGAGGGGTGAGATTCAGACAACGAGTGCAGCACTGGAGCGTTCCGAAGTTGGTTGAAATCTCCTCGGAACAGAATCGCATTCTTCAAAGTTCGACACCCACTTCGCGGCTCAGTCCGCGCCAATTCAGGAGTGTCGGAAAATGAAAAAAACAATTCTCGTTTCGCTGATCGCGGCTTCGATGTCCTTCGGCGCCCTCGCCCAGACGAGCACGACCTCGCCGATGCCAGCTCCCAAGGCTGACGCTGACAAGAACGCACCGCTCCCGGGCGCCAATAGCTTCACCGAAGGCCAGGCCAAGAGCCGGCTGGAAGAGAACGGCTATTCGAGCGTCAGCGCCCTGAAGAAGGACGACAACGGCGTCTGGAGGGGCAAGGCCACGCACTCGGGCAAGCAGGTCAACGTCTCCGTGGACTACCGCGGCAACATCACCCGCAACTGATCCGTGCCGCTCGCACCCGAAAAACTGGAGAACGAAATGACCCGCACCATCACCCGTTCCTACGATAGCTACACAACCGCCCGCTCCGTCGTCGAACAGCTTGAAGCGGCCGGCGTGTCCAGCAATGACATCAGCGTCGTTGGTCGCGACGGTGACACTGGCGAAACCAACGCTGCAGAAGGCGCCGGCATCGGCGCGGGCGTCGGCGGCGCCGCCGGTCTCCTGGCTGGCATCGGCATGCTCGCGATTCCGGGCATCGGTCCGGTGGTCGCCGCAGGCTGGCTGGCCTCGACCGCAGCGGGTGCAGTCGCCGGTGCTGCCGCCGGTGGATTGGTCGGCTCCTTTGTGAAGGAGGGCCACGACGAGAACGAGGCCCACTACTATGCCGAGACCGTCCGCCGCGGCGGATCGGTGGTCTCCGTCCGCACGGCTCCCGAGCACGAGGCCGCCGTCCAGGCTATTCTTGATGGCGCTACCCCGATCGATCGCGCGACCCGCGAGGCCGATTATCGCGCAGGTGGCTGGTCCCGCTTTGATGAAAACGCCGGTCCCTATCGCCCGCCCGTCGTGTGACGCCGTGAATAGCGAATGGCCCCGGTTTCCCGAGGCCATTCGCTATAAATCTTTCAGTGCCAGGTTGGTAAGAGCTTGGCAAAGCCGAATACTTGGCTTCCATGATTCGCGGAGGACAGCGTTGAAGGCCTATCTCAACGCGCTATCTCGTTGGTCCTGTCCGCTTTGGCTAGTCGCCGTGGTCTCAGTCGCTTCCGCGGCCCCAGCGCGCATCGAGGCTGGGACGCTTCTTCCCAAATGTGAAGACAGCCGTCGAGAAGTTGCTCGAAAAGGAGAAGCGCTGCTCGTTAGAGAAGAAGTTGAGGCTCGGTTTGTCAGGGACAGGAGCTTTTGCCGCCCCACAGAAAAAGCTGTCCCCGCTTTCATCAAAAGCCAAGATCGGGAAATGTGTTTCGTGGGTTACGAGTGCCGCGATCCATAGCGCGAGGCTCTCGCAAGCGTCATCTAACCGTGGCCTTTAGCTTTTACCTAATTGAGTAAACTCATCCTGTACCGCGCCATGCGTACCACAGCGTTTCCTATCCGGTAAGCTCACGGAGAAAGAGCGGGCCCCGAAGGACCCGCTCACCCGATTCACACGCTCGACGGACCGAGCGCTTGCGCTATGACTGGCCGCCCTTTCGACCGGCCTCAGAAGCGCGCTCCCGATCGTTGGCAAAGTTGCCAGAGCCGCCCCGCTGATTGTCCGCAGATCCCGATTGGGAACGATCCGACGACTGCTGAGACTGCTGGCCGCCGTGGCTGTTCTGCCCGCCCTTCTTTCCGGCTTCAGAGGCCTTCTTCGGATCGTCGGCAAAATTGTTGCTAGCCATATCTCTCTCCATAGGTGGCTCCCCGGCGAGACCGGGGAATCTCGGGTTTGAGGATTGGGAGGACCGGCCTAGCCGGTCACGAGATCAACTGGCGACCGGTGGAGCAGTTCCTGCTCAAAAGGCGCATTGTTCAGCTCCGTACCGTCACACCCATTTGAGGAACAGTTCGGGTGGCAGCAATGTTTGTGCGGCGCGTGGCCCCTCAGTGTCGCGCCTGAACCACGTGGGAGGGGGACTGGCGGCCTGCTAGTCCCTTTTCTCTTGCTTGAAGCTGCGACGGTCTGCGGAGCATTTGCTGTTCCATCTGCGGCCCAACCTCGGATCGGCCCGCGACCGGGCTGCTCTTCACTGGACCGGCTGATACTTGGCCTGTTGCTGGCTCGCCTTGGCGAGCATCGCTTCGAGTTCGAACAGAGCGGCCATTGGCAAAACCATAAGCACGTCTGCATCCCCGGCAGTTACGAACTTGATCGTTGCATCGCCCCGAGGGTCCGAACTGAGTTCGATCATGGTCGGCTTCACAACGGGAACGGCAATCGTCGGCTTATCAGACACGACTTAATGCTCCTCGCGGCGCGATAGGCCCGGAACAATTGACATGCTCGCTCGTTCCATCGGCCTGTCTTGCCAGACAGAAATCCTCGGACTGCCCCGTTGGCCTCAGCTAGCGGGGCTTTTTTCGGGCCGCCGCCATTCGCGGCATGTCGAGACGACTGGGGTAAGCCTCGGGAGGCTGAGTTAGACCTTCTGACTTTCGACTACTGTTGAGCTTCGCTCTCGCGCTGGTGAGGCGCTCCCGTCGTTTTAGTTCCCTCTCCACGGCATCGCGGATAAAATCTGTGCGGGTTTCGGTTAGCGACAACGTCGCATCGATGCGGCCGAATGTGCCGGACGGGAAGCCTGCCGCCATCTTGTCAATAATGCGCTTATGTATGGTCATCGAGCGCTCATAAAGACTTGCGGACGATGAACCAAGTGCCGCGTCAGTTCCCGGCGGCCCATGCGGCACGCTGCTGCGCGAGAGCTGCCTCTAAGCGCTCTTCAGACCACTGCGCTCGGTATTGCGGCCACAGTTCCTTGAACCGGGCTTTCGCCTCCTCAAGGGTTTCGACGTAGCCGTGGAAGTCAGCGCGTCGCGGGAGATTGCCCGGCCCGACGAAGAACAGCCATCGGCCTTGCGAGGTCGCAACTTCCCTGTAGATCCTGCCTATGATGTTCGCCCGCTCATCGAGAACGAGAAAATCGCTCTCGTCTTCGCCTGGCCAAGTCCGCCGTAGCCGGAATTCGCTTTCGTCCAATCGATCAGGCCTTGTCGCTTGGCGGCTTGGAAGCCTTCATCAGCCTGCGAAGCTGCTCGAACAGCGCGGGGCCATTGAGCTGGTGTGTCGGATAGCCCTCAGCCGATAGCGCTCGCTCAAGCTCGCGGATTTTCCCAAACCTGCCCGATCGCGCCAGCTCAAACGCTCGCTCTAATGCCGTTTTCATCGTGCAATGATGGAGCACGTCAATCGTCGCACCGCGTTAACATTTGACGGGTTGGCTCGATCAGGAAATACCACTCGTCTTCGTAATGGACGGGCGTACCGTCTTCGAGCGTGTACGAGGTCAAGCTCGTGCCTGGATAATCCCGCCAGACAATCACGGTGTAGCGGTTACCGTCCTCGTCCTTACAGCGCTCTCGATACAGCTCGCGCTTCACCGCGCTATGGCGACGGGGCAGCAGCTCGGCCGGCTTTCTCAGGGCAACCATGGGAACACCTCACGCAACGCAGAACGAGCCGCCCTCGCATGGCAAGGGCGGCGAATTGTCAGGCCGCGCTTTTGGCCTGGGCCTTGGTATTGGCCTGGGCCTTGGTATTGGCTGATGCGGTTCCGATCTGCGAAAGCAGCTTGTCCGTCTTGGTTTCCTCGGCCAGCGTCTGATCGAGGAGGGCAACGGCGTTCTTCAAGCCGAGCTGCTGCGCCCAGGCTTTCAACGTCCCATAGCGGGCCATCTCGTAGTGCTCAACAGCCTGAGCAGCGGCGACCAAGCCAGCGTTCAAGGCGGGGCTGCCCTCGAACTCCTCCATGATGCTCTTGCCTTCCTCGATGATGCCCAGGATGGCATCGCAGGTCTTACCACGCGGCGCCTTGCCGACGATTTCGAACACTTCGGTTAGCCGCTCAACGTGTCCTTCGGTTTCGTCGCGGTGGGTCTCGAAGGCCTTTTTCACCTCCGGAGAAGTGGCGGCCCTCGCCATCTTCGGCAGCGCCTTCAGGATCTGCTTTTCGGCGTAGTAGATGTCCTTGAGGGTATCCAGAAACAGGTCTTCCAACGTCTTGGGTTCGGTCGCCATAGGTGCCTCCTGCACTGTGGGGAAGAGACTGGCCCAACGAACGCCGGAGCCCGCGTGTTCCGATTCTTTTTGGAACCTAGTGGGAGTCGGAGGTGTTGCGGGGCGATATCGGAGGAGGAATTCATGACGACCAAAGAGGACCGACTGCTTCAGTGGCTTCGCGACGCTCACGCTATGGAGAAGCAAGCGGAGGCCATGCTGTCAGCGCAGGCCAGCCGCATCGTGAGCTACCCCGAGCTAAAGCAGAAGATCGAGGAGCATCTGGCTGAGACCAAGCGGCAGGCAGACATGCTTCAGTCGTGCATCGAGCGGCGCGGGGGTGACACTTCGACCCTAAAGGACTTGATGGGCCGGTTCGCCGCAATGGGCCAGGGGCTCGGCGGCGCGGTTATGGATGACGAGGTCATCAAGGGCTCGATGGCGAGCTACACGTTCGAGCACATGGAGATTGCGGCTTACGAGGTTCTCATCGCGACAGCGGAGGCCTGCGGTGACGTGGAGACGGTGGCTGTTTGCCAGCGCATCCTCAACGAGGAAACAGCGATGGCAACGTGGCTCGGCGAGAACCTTGGGGCAGTCACCCAGAAGTTCCTTTCGCTTGATGAGCGCGAGGACGCCAGCGCAAAACGCTGATGTCCACGTTTCTCGGGGCCGAAGATGGCGCGATGTACCACTGTCTGACCTGCGGTAATCGACGAGCGCGGGATGAGGCAATCCGGCTCCTCGGCAGAACTGGCCGAACTCCAGCCCAGACGGAGGCTCTGTGGCAGGTCATCGAAGCGTTCAATGAAGCGGCCCGGCTCTTCAGGCGTAGGGCCGTAAACGACAATTTCCAGCCCGCCCCGACTGGCGGCGGATGGGGAAGCGATTACTCCGGCTGACGAGGAAGCTTGTTGGGTTGTGCCCGTCGCTGTTCAGCGAGCACTCGCCCAAGTGAGAGGCGCGGCCCGCTTTGCGGTTCCGGGCTTTCTCAAGCTCTGAGTATCACGACTTCGAGCCTGACAGCGATTCAGGGTCAGCGGCGACGCCTAGCCCGCCCGTTTCACTCCCGGCGCCAGAGGCTTTGCACTCGACATATTTCAAGCGCGTCTGGGCGGTATTCGTAAGGCCCTCCATTTCTAGCCACGCCAAGTACTCGTCCGGGCGTATCGTGACAATCTGAAGGGCTCGTCCGCGCGCGAGCCACGCGTTAATGACGCTGAGCGCTGCTGCGTGCCAGGCCTCGTAATCGCCGGGCATCTCGTCGCGGTCGTCGGCCAGCTCCCAAAGGCGCTGATAATCCTCACGCTCGTACCACGGCAACGCGACCGTATAAGCCTCAACGGTTGGTTTCATCGCTCCTGCCCCAACCAAAGAACCGCGCTACTCGCGCGCTCCAAGCGATGGGGGATTTAGGCAAAGGGTCGACGCCTGTGTCAACAGAGGGGGCGGCCATTACGGCGCGATAGTGGATCTCGGCCTCGCTCGAAAACTCAATATGGGCGCCGATCTTCCGCGCCATTTGCTGGGCTGCCTCATAGGCGTTCCTGATGTCAGGAGAGCGGCCATAGGCTTCGCCCGTCACATCGCGGAATGCCCAACCAGCATCATGACGACACACCGTGAGAACCTGCATGGTGGAATTTTCCAACTCAACGCCGCTAAACGACACAGACGTTCTATCGGTTCCGCCGTTTTCAACTAGTGCGCCTGGGCTCTGGATTAGTTCACATCGCCGGCATCGACGGAAAAGCGGCCCCGGTAGATGACCTTTCCACTGGCTGCCTCGACAGTCATTGTCATCTCGATCTGGTCCGTATCAACCAATGCATCATGCGCAGCTTCCGCGAACGCCTGTCTGGCCTCGCGGCGAGCGGACTTATCGTCTGGGCATTCGATCTCGACGGCGTGGTCGCCGCCGTTGTGCGTGATGAAGCGGTAAGCGGGCATCAGGCGCTCGATGGTTAGTGCCAGGAGGTTGCGTCGTCGTGGGCTTCGTCCCACTGCGTGATGACCTGCACTAGCGCAGCTAATTCAGCGGCCTGCGGGGAGCCTTCGGGGTAGTCCGCCAGTTCACGGACACGCTGCGTCGCAGCCTCATACTCATCAATGGAGGTGATCCGCTGAGCGCCTCGGTCGTTGGCGGGCTTTGGTGGCTTCGGCGTTGTGACGTGCTCGAATGGCATGGCATTTCTCCCGCTGATCCGCAGCAAACGGCCCTGAGCTGGACACGGTTCCACGGAACGATTTCGTCCGCCGTCCGTTCGCGACTCGTCTTGTTGTGGAGTTGCGTTAGGAGTTGGCCATGGCCGGTCACCGTGCCCAGTGGAAAGGCTTCATCAAGTTCGGCGAGGTGAGCTGCGGGGTCGGGCTCTATACCGCCGCCAGCACATCGGAGCGCATCGCGTTCCACACGCTGAACAATCCCACCGGGAACCGCGTCAATCGCATCTTCGTCGATAGCGAAACCGGCAAACCTGTGGAACGCGAGGAGCAGACGAAGGGGTTCGAAATCGAGAATGGCCAATACGTCATGATCGATCCCGAAGAGGTCGCGGCTACCGTTCCGGAGAGCGATAAGACGCTCACCATCGATACGTTCATCCCGTGCTCCGACGTCGACGACGTTTATTTCGACAAGCCGTATTACCTCGTACCGACCGACCGAGTGTCCTCTGACGCATTTACCGCGCTGCGCGATGCCATGGCGAAATCAAAGGTCGCAGCTATCGCGCAGACGGTCCTGTTTCGGCGCGTCAGAACGGTTTTAATCCGTGCGCATGGCAAAGGCCTGATCGCGACAACGCTGCAGTATGATTACGAGGTTCGTTCGTCGGAAAAGGCATTCGAGGAGATGCCCAGGCTCCGGATCAAGGGCGAGATGCTCGATCTCGCCAAGCACATCATCGCCACCAAGAAGGAGGCATTCGATCCCGCGGAGTTCGACGACCGTTACGAGGCCGCATTGGCGGAACTGGTGAAGGCCAAGATCGAAGGCAGGGCCGCGCCGAAGCGCAAGGAAATTGAAGTCTCGAAACCGGATGACCTCCTCGCAGCCCTGCGCGAGAGCGCCAAGGCGATGGCGGAAGCTTCAGGTTCTCGCTCCGCGGCAAATGGCAATCGTGGTCCGGCCCGCGACGCCAGGCGTGCCGCGCGGCCGGCTCCTCAACAACGCAAAGCGAGCTGAGGAGAGAGGCCATGGCTGTGCGCCCCTATTGGAAGGGCTACCTCAAGCTCTCGCTCGTCACCTGCCCGGTCGCGATGTCGCCCGCGACGTCCGAAAGCGAGAAGGTGCGCTTCCACACCTTGAACAAGGCGACCGGCAATCGCGTCGTTTCGCAGTATGTCGACTCTGTCACCCGCAAGCCGATCAAAGAAGACAACGAGGTCAAGGGCTACGAGCGCGGCGAAAACGACTACGTCATGCTGACCGAGGATGAACTCGACGCGGTCGCGCTCGATACCGTCAAGACGATCGATATCGAGAAATTCGTACCGCGCGACAGCATCGAGTGGATCTACCTCGAAAAGCCTCATTACCTGATGCCTGACGATCCAGTCGGCCACGAGGCTTTTGCAGTGATCCGAGACGCCATGGCGGCAGAAAAGGTGCTGGGCATCTCGCGCCTCGTCATGGGCCGGCGCGAGCGCGCTATCGTGCTCGAACCGCGCGGCGAGGGTATTGTTCTTTGGACACTCAGATTCGGCGATGAGGTCAGACCGGAAGCTTCCTATTTCGCGGAAGTCCCTGACAAAGCCGACGCGAGCTTGGTTCCCCTCGTGCAGAGCTATATCAAAGGACATACAAAATCCTGGTCCGCCGACATGGTCTCGGACCCCGTTCAAAGCGCTCTGCTCGACATCATCGCGCAGAAGAAAAAGTCCTTGAGACCGGCGCGGAAGGGGAAAGCAAAGCCTGCGGACGCTGAGAACGAGAGCAACGTCATCGATATCATGGAAGCTCTTCGCCGGAGCCTTGCGCCGCGAGGAGGGAAGCAGCGAGCATCCTGACAGCGGCGCCGGCACTGGCCAGATCGGGCGACGCCGCTGGCGCCCCATCCAAGTGGCTTCAATCTTTCCGGAGTTTCCCAAGGTTACCCGGCAAACCCGTTACAGCCATGTCGTCAGCCGTGAGGAAGCCATCATCCTCCTCCGGGTCGTGAGCGCTGTGACCCTTATGGGCTTCATCCCACTCTCGAATTTCGGAGATCAGGCGTTGGTACTCCCGGCCTTGCTCAGAATCCGGAAGCGCGTCGCTCAATGCCGCAGCCCTATTGATCCGCCCCCGCCGAGAGGTCCAGGTTGAATGTTAGTGTGCGGTTGGCCTCGGCGCCAACGCGGTCGGCTCAGCCGGTCTGGATAGCGCAGCC
>NZ_FNBZ01000013.1 GCF_900102525.1 Allobosea robiniae
CGCACCGAGAGCTTCGACATCTTCTTGTAGCGCTCCTCCATCTCGCGCACCGCCCATTTCAGGGCGACGACCGCCTTCTTGGGATCGGTGACGACCGGGGTGAGCAGATGCGGGATGCCGTCATAGACGGAGAGTTCGAGCATCTTGGGATCGACCATGATCAGGCGGCACTCCTCCGGCTTCAGCCGGTAGAGGATCGACAGGATCATGGTGTTGATGGCGACCGACTTGCCCGAGCCGGTGGTGCCGGCGACGAGCAGATGGGGCATGCGGGCGAGATCGGCGATGACCGGTTCGCCGCCGATGGTCTTGCCGAGGCAGAGCGCGAGCTTGTGCTTGGTCGCCTCGAAATCCTGGCTGGCGAGGAGTTCGCGCAGGAAAACGGTCTCGCGGCGGGTGTTGGGCAGTTCGATGCCGATCGCGTTCTTGCCCTGAACCACCGCAACGCGCGCCGAGACCGCGCTCATCGAACGCGCGATGTCGTCGGCGAGGGAGATCACCCGGGAGCTCTTGATGCCGGGGGCCGGCTCCAGTTCATAGAGGGTCACGACCGGGCCGGGACAGGCCTGGACGATCTCGCCACGGATATTGAAGTCCTCCAGCACGCCTTCGAGCAGGCCGGCATTCTGCTGGAGCGTCTCGACCGGCAGTCTCTCATCCTGCGTCGGCGGCGGCTCGGCGAGGAACTCGATCGGCGGCAACTGGAAGCCGGCATCCTGCACCACCGGCAACTCGACAAGGCGGAGCTTGGCCCTGAAGGGCGTGACCTTGGCGGGCTGGGCCACAGATTCAGGTTCAGGGCGCGCAGGTTCCGGTTGGGCGGGCTGGGGCTGAACCGGTTTGGATGGAACAGGCTTGGGCTCGACCGCAGGTCGCGTGCTGCGCGCCAGCGGCACGCCGGGCTTCGCTACAGGCACAGTTTCTTCCGGGGCCGGAGCCTCGTCCTCGACCGCAACCGTTTCCGCGGCCGGGGCCTGCCAGGAGGGCGTCGCGATCTGGAAGCTCACCTGATAGCTCTGCCCCCAGCCGAAGCCGGACCAGGCGGGCGCGACCACCGGAGCAGTCACCGCGATCGGCGTCGCTTCACGCTTCGCGACCCGCGGCTCTTCCTCGAAGGCGATGACCGGGGCATGGGCCAGCGCTTCCGCCGGCATCGGCAGAGAGACGGGCTCGAAGGAGAACTCGGCGTCGTCGCGCTCGGCCTCGGGCACGCATTCCCAGAAGGCATGATCCGAGATGAAATCGAGCGGCGTCGCAACGTCCTGCTCCGGGACGACAACAATCTCCGCAGGAGCCTCGAACGCCATCTCGTCGGTGAAGGCGTTCTCGCCCTCGTTGAACGTCAGCTCGACGGAGACCGTTTCATCCGTTGCCGGTTCGGGCGCCGTCTCGGTACCGGGCGCTCCCCAGACCTGCCGGATCAGATGATCCGGCGTGCGCCAGAAGCGGACGCGGCTCTCGCCCGGAGCGGGAGCGTTCGGGGACATGGCGATGTCGAGGGCCTGGCCCAGAACCGGGGAAGCGGCCAGCTCCTGCTCGGCCTGCGCAAGCTTGCGCTGGGCGTCCGTGGAGCGCGAGGGCCTGACATAGGTCGGCCAGAGGCTGGAGGATGATCCCCCCTGCCGAATCGACTCGGCCGCAGGGGCTTCCGGCGTCGCGGACGACGCGCCCTCCTGTGGCTGAACGAAGCGATTATCCTCGGGAACGACGGCGTTCGCGCGGCGGTGACGATCCAGTTTATGCATGGGCTTAGGCGAACACTACGCTTCGTTAACCTGAGCCCCAGTGCTAGCCCGGCAGGGTTAAGAGACCGTTCAGATCGAGCGCGCAGGGGCAGGCAGGATCAACACGGCGACGGCGATCATCAGCGCCCTGGCCCTGAGAACCGCGCCATCTCGTATCGCGCGCGGCAGCCCTCAGGCCGCGACGGCGCTCATCCGCGCAGCGTTCATCACGCGCACGCCGCCAGGGACGATCAGGATGGTCTTTTCGCGGGCGAGGCGGGTGAAGGTGCGGCTCACCGTTTCGATGGTCAGGCCGAGGAAATCGGCGATGTCCTGCCGCGTCATCGGCAGCGGCACCGTGACCGACGGCTTGCCGAGGCGCGCCCAGCGCTGCTGCATGCCGAGCAGGAAGCAGATCAGCTTCTCCTCGGCCGTGCGCCGGCCGAGGAGCATCATCTGTTCATGGGCAAGCGTCAGCTCATGCGTCGCGAACTCGTGCAATCGCTTGAGCAGATGCGGCTTGGCATCGACCAGCGCGGTATAGGCGCCGCGCGCGAAGGCGCAGACCGCGACATCGCCGATGGCATCGGCCGAGAAGCCGTAGGCATCGCGCATCGCAAGGCCCAGAAAATCGCCCGGCAGCGCGAAACCGACCACCTGCCGGCGACCGTCGGAGAGCAGCTTGTAGAGGCGCACGACGCCGGCCGTGACGTTGTAGACGGAATGCGCCTCGCGGCCTTGCGTGAACAGCGTCGCGCCGGAGGCGAAATGCGTGGGATGCGCCAGGGATTCGAGCAGCGCCAGCTCGTCATCCGTCAGGGACGCACAGACGCTGACCAGCCGCACCATGCAGCTGCGGCAGCCGCCATCGCCGCAGGCCGTGGGGTGACAGTTCACGATCGCACCTTCCTGATCATCGGCAGACCATACCGCATGGGCTTGAGCCCACAAAGCGCGCTTCTGGTCGCAAGCCGCCGATTTGATCCAGATCAATGCGCCCTTGCCGGCCCGGCAATCACGGTACGCCCTCGAAACCCCGGAGAGCGTTCGTGACTGGCGATGATATCTTCGAGGTCGCGCGCATCGCGCCGGCGGGCGCCGACACGGTCTTCAGCCTCGTCGCCATGCTGCATCCGGAGGTGACCCCGGAGGGCTGGGCCGCCTTCGTGCGCGACAATTCGCAGGATGGCGCGCGGCCGCGCGGCGTCTTCGCGTTGCGCGACGCGCGGGCCATGCCGCATGCCGTCTTCACCTTCCGCGTCGCGCAGACGATCGCGGGCGGCACGGCGCTGGAGATCTCGGAACTGGCAATGATGAGGCTGCCGGGCACCTGCCTGGTCGATGCGTTGCTGCGCTTCGCCAACCAGCTCGCGATCGAGCTCGACCTGCCCCGAATCGCGATCTCGCTGGAGCGCTCGGCGGCCTGGGCGCAGGACCATGACGCTTTCCAGCGCTCGGGCTTCCAAGTCGACCGGATGATGGTGCTCGGCCGGGCGCGACTGGCGCCGACGGCCTGCAATTGACCTGCCTCAATCGGGTATCAGCCCGACTTAGCGACCGTTGGCCTTCCGCCACGTCGCGAAATCGGTCTTGGTCTGCTCCTCAGTCGCCGGGTAGAGGCCGAGGATCGAGCGGCCCTTCAGCACCTCCTCGGTGACGAAATCTTCGAAGGCGGTCATCTCGACCGCCTCCGCCGCGACCTCGTCGGCGAGATGGGCGGGGATAACGATGACGCCCTCGGCATCGCCGACCACGACATCGCCCGGGAAGACCGCGACGTCGCCGCAGCCGATCGGCACGTTGATATCGATCGCCTGATGCAGGGTCAGGTTGGTCGGGGAGGACGGGCGGTTGTGATAGGTCGGGAACGGCAATCCCGCGATCTCGTAGGAATCGCGGAAGCCGCCATCGGTGACGACGCCGGCAACGCCGCGCTTCATCAGGCGCGAGACCAGGATACCCCCGGCGGAAGCCGCACGCGGGTCCTTGCGGCTGTCGATCACCATCACGGCGCCGGGCGGGCAATCCTCGACCGCCTTGCGCTGCGGATGGGCACGATCCTGGAAGACGGAGAGCGGGTTCAGGTCCTCGCGCGCCGGGATGTAGCGGAGCGTGAAGGCCTCGCCGACCATGGTGCCGGCGCCGGGATTGAGCGGGCGGACATCCTGGATGAACTGGTTGCGCAGGCCGCGCTTGAACAGCGCCGTGCAGAGCGTGGCGACGGAGACCGTGCGCAGCTTCTCGCGGGTTTCCGGCTTGAGACTGGGCATGCGTTCACCTTCTCCGTCCATGGCTCCCGCCGGGTGGCAGGTGGCAAGGAGGTTCCCGCGATCCGACCCGCTTTGTAAAGGCAGAGCAGGGCGCGAAAAACGCAACCCCGCTCCTGCCCTCGGGGATATCGCTTACTTGCCCCAGCGCAGCGCCAGCGGATCGAGCTCGCGGGCCAGCTCGATCAGGCCTTCGCGGGTCTTCGGATGCAGCGGGGTCAGGGGATGGCGCACGGCCTCCGACCGGATCACGCCGCCTTCCTTCATCACCGCCTTGGCCGAGCGCAGGCCGCACTGCCGGTTCTCGTAATTGATGATCGGCAGGACGCGAGCATAGAGCGCTGCCGCCTGCTTGCGGTCTCCGGCCGCGTGGGCCGCGAGGATCGGCTTGATCAGGTCCGGGATCATCGCCGAGGTCATCGTGCCGGTGGCGCCGGCATCGAGATCGGCCATCAGCGTGATCGCCTCCTCGCCGTCGAAGGGGCCGACCACGGCGTCGCCGCCCGCCTCGATCAGCGCGCGCAGCTTGCCCGCCGTGCCCGGCACCTCGATCTTGAAGTAGCGGACGAGCGGAACCTCCTTCGCCAGCCGGATCATGAAGGGTACCGTCATGGTCACGCCGGAAAGCGGCGCGTCCTGGAGGATGATCGGGATGCCGCAGGCATCCGCCACCGCCTTGAAATGCTCGATCATGCCCTGCTCGTCGGCCTTGAGCAGCGCGCCGTGATAGGGCGGCATCATCATCAGCATCTTGGCGCCGGCGTCCGCTGCGGCCTTGGCGCGGGCGGCGGCGATGCGCGTCGCGAAATGCGAGGTCGTGACGACGACCGGCACGCGGCCGGCGACCTGCTCCAGCGAGAGCCGCATCACCTGATCGCGCTCCTCGTCGGTGAGCAGGAACTGCTCCGAGAAATTGGCGAGGATGCAGATGCCGTCGACGCCCTGGTCGACCATCAGGTCCATGACGCGCCTGTTGCCCTCGATATCGAGGTCGCCGTTGTCGTGGAAGATGGTCGGCGCGATCGGCAGGATGCCCTTGTAGGGTTCGGTCATGGCGTCATCTCAGGTGGCGGGCAGGACGGGTTCAGACAGTGCTGGCGGCCTTGGCGCCGCGCAAGCGGCGCGCGGCGCTGCCGACGGCCGGCAGCACCAGCAGGGCGAGACCGATCGCCATCAGCGTCGAGACCAGCGGGTTCGACCAGAAGATCGAAAGGGAGCCCTGGCTGAAGATCATCGACTGGCGGAAGGCGTCCTCGGCCTTGTCGCCGATGACCATGGCCAGCACCAGCGGCGCGATCGGGTAGTCGAGCTTCTTGAAGAGATAGCCGACGAGGCCGAAGACCAGCGCGAGCCAGATGTCGAATTCCTTGCTCGCGGCGGTGAAGGCGCCGATGAAGCAGATCACCACGATGACCGGCCCGATGATCGAGAAGGGAATGCGCAGGATCGAGGCGAAGAGCGGCACCGTCGCCAGCACGATCACCACCGCCACGACATTGCCGAGATACATCGAGGCGATCAGGCCCCAGACGAAATCGGGCCGGTCGGTAAACAGCGTCGGGCCGGGGTTGAGGCCCCAGATCATCAGCCCGCCCATCATCACCGCAGCCGTCGCGGAACCGGGAATGCCGAGCGCCAGCATCGGCAGCATGGCCGCGGAACCGGCGGCATGGTCCGCCGTCTCGGGCGCGATCACGCCCTCGGGCTCGCCCTTGCCGAATTTGGCGGGGTTGCGCGAGGAGCGCTTGGCCATGGCGTAGCTCATGAAGGAGGCGGCGGTCGGCCCGCCCGGCGTGATGCCCATCCAGATGCCGATCAGCGATGAACGCAGCAGGGCCAGCCAGTAGCGCGGCAGCTTGGCGGCGGTGCGCAGCACGTCACCGATGCGCACCTTGGCGGCGACGCCCTCGAATTTCAGCCCCTCCTCCATCGTCAGCAGCAATTCGCCGATGCCGAACAGGCCGATGACGGCGATCAGGAAGCTGACGCCGGCGAGCAGCACATCGAATTCGAAGGTGAGGCGGACATTGCCGGAAACCGAGTCCATGCCGATGGTCGCCAGTGCGAAGCCCATCGCCATCGAGACGACCGTCTTGAAGGGCGAGGCGCCGCCGAGCCCGATGAAGCTGGCGAAGGTCATGAAATAGACGGCGAAATATTCGGGCGAGGAGAAGCGCAGCGCAAAATTCGCGACCCATCCGGAGAGCAGCGTGATCAGGATGACGCCGGCCATGGCGCCGAAGCCGGCCGAGAGGAAGGCGAAGGAAAGCGCTTCCGTCGCCTTGCCCTGCTTGGCCATCGGATGGCCGTCGAAGGTGGTCGCGACCGATGAGGGTTCGCCGGGGATGTTGAACAGGATCGAGGTGGTCGAGCCGCCGAAGAGCGCACCCCAGTAGAGCGAGGTCAAAAGGATGATCGCCGAGACCGGGTCCATCGAGAAGGTCAGCGGCAGCAGCAGCGAGACGCCGTTGGGCGCGCCGAGACCCGGCAGCACGCCGACGAGGACGCCGAGCAGGACGCCCGCCATCATCAGCAGGACATGGTGCGTGGTGAGCGCGACCGAGAAGCCGTGCATCAGGTTGGCGACGTTATCCATGCTGATATCCCCGCCGTCTCAGAGGCCGATGAGCGGCTCGATCGGGCCCTTCAGCAGGCCGATCTGGAAGAATTTCTCGAGGGCGAAATAGAAGAAGGCCGCCATCACGAAAGCGGTCGCGAGACTCTGGAACCAGCCGTAGCCGCCCTGGAAGCGCATCGCGAAGACGAGATAGAGGATCGTCGCGACATACATGCCGAGCGTTACGCTCAGCACGACGAAGGCGACGAGCGGCAGCAGGAAGGACAGCACCCGCTTGCCGCGCTCGGCATCGAGGAAGGCCTCGGCGAGCGCCGCCCTGCCTACGACGCGTTGGCTGAGCGTGACCGCGATCGTGCCGAGGCTCGCCAGTGCGATCAGCGCCCCCGCATAGAAGGGAAAGGCGCCGGGCTGCGGACCGGAGCTGTCCCAGCCGATGCCGAATTCGAGCGAGCCCTTCACGATGACGAGCCCGAAGACGAGCGTCAGGATCGCGGTCCCGATCTCGGCCCAGAAGCGGGTGATCATGCGGTGGGTTCTCCCTTTCAGGGCTTGCACGTCATGGCCGGGCTTGACCCGGCCATCTCGGAAACCAGCCGTCTCGTCATGGGATTCCCGGGTCGGCGCGCCGCGCCGCCCGGGAATGACGATCCCACCTTACTTCGCGACCCAGCCTTCGTTCTCGAAGACCTTCTTGTTTGCCGCCTCGTCCTTGGCGACGAAATCGGCGAGTTCCTTGCCCTTCATGAACTTGCCGGTCTGGGCGGTGCGCGTCACGAATTCCTGCCATTCGGGGGTCTTGGAGACCTTCTCCAGCAGGCCGGCATAATAGGTCACGGCATCGGCCGGGACGTCGGCCGGCAGCCAGACGGTGCGCGGCATCTGGAAGGTCTCCAGCGGCAGGCCCGCCTCCTTGCAGGTCGGGATATCGCCCCAGCCCTTGCCGTCATGAACGGGTTCGCCCTTGGCGAGGCGCACCGGCGAGAAGACGCAGAGCGGCTTGACCTGCCCGGCCTTCCACTGGCCGATATTCTCGTTGGGGTTGTTGGTGTTGGAATCGATATGGCCGCCGGCGAGCTGCACGGCCGCGGCGCTGCCGCCCTGGAACGGGATGTAGATCCACTTCACGCCGGCGGCGTCCTGGATCATCGAGGTCAGGGTCTGGTCGGTGTCCTTCGATTGGCTGCCGCCCATCTTGAAGCCCATCGGCTTGGCCTTGACCGCCTCGAGATAGCTCTTGGCGTCGGCATAGGGGGCATCGCCCTTGACCCAGAGCAGGAACTCGTCGAGCGCCAGCGCCGCGACCGGCGTCAGGTCCGTGAACTTGTAGCCGAGCTTGGCGACATAGGGCAGCAGATAGGCATTGTTGGTGCCGAAGATGACGCGGTTCGGATCGCCCTTGGCGCTCTTGCCGTAGACATAGCCTTCGGCGCCGGAGCCGCCGCCCTTGTTCACCACCACGATGGGCTGCTCGGTGAACTTGTGCTTGGTGATGATCGACTGGATGATCCGAGCGAAATTGTCGGTGCCGCCGCCGGCGCCCGAGGTCACGACGAACTCGATCGGCTTGGTCGGTTCCCAGGCCTGGGCGGCACCGATGCCGCCGAAGGCAACCGCGCCGGCAAGCGCAGCCGAAATAGCAATGGTCTTCATGGTTTCTCTCCCTGTGAGCTGGAATTGACGGGCCGCTCTTGGCGGCGGCCTTGACATGGACAGGCGGGATCAGGCAGCGGCGCGGGTCTTTTCCTTGCCATCCTGGGCCATCTTGATGGCGAGCGAGAGCGCGGCGCGCGTCGCGCCGAGATTGGCGACGCCCTTGCCGGCAATCTCATAGGCCGTGCCATGGGCCGGCGTGCAGATCGGGAAGGGGAAGCCGCCGATCAGGGTGACGCCACGGTCGAAGCCGATCAGCTTCATCGCGATCTGGCCCTGATCGTGATACATCGTCAGGACAGCGTCGAAATCGCCGTTCTTCGCGCGCAGGAACACCGTATCCGACGGGAACGGCCCCTCGACGGTGAAGCCCTTGGCCTTGGCCGCCTTCACCGCCGGCTCGATCGTCTCGATCTCGTCGCGGCCGAAATTGCCGCCATCGCCGGCATGAGGATTGATGCCCGCGACCGCGATGCGCGGCGGGTTGAAGCCGGCGGCGCGCAGATTGGCATCGGCCAGCGTCAGGGCGCGCAGGATGCGCTCCTGCGTGATGTTCTGAGCCACTTCCGAGAGCGGGATGTGCGAGGTGACGCGGGCGTTCCAGAGCTTGTCGAGGATGTTGAACTCGCTCGCGGCGCCTTCGAAGCCGATCGCGTCGCGCACGAAGCGGATTTCGTCGTCATAGCCGGGATAGGCGAAGCGCATCGCCGCCTTGTTGAAGGGCGTGAAGAACACCGCATCGGCCTGGCCGGAGGCGGCGAATTGCAGCGCGCGGCGGAAATTCTCGGTCGCAGCCTTGCCGCCGGCGAGCGTCGCGGTGCCGCGCTTGAGATCGGCGGGGTCGTGATTGCCGAGATCGATAAAGGCGGGCTTGTCGCCAAGCGGCACGGCGTCACCGTCCTTGACGACCTGGACCTGCGGATCGACGCCGCCGTCCTTGATGCCGAGATCGAGCAGCCGCTTGTCGCCGAAGACGACATAGCGGGCAGCGCCGCGCAGGTCGGCCTCCGACAGGATGCGGGCCGTCAATTCGGGACTGATGCCGGAGGGATCGCCCATCGCAACGGCGATCACCGGCAAGGCGTCATTCGTCCGCTCACTCATGGCCGCAACTCCGCTGCCTGTCCGTTCGTCTGGCCCGTTGGCTAACACAGGCAGCCCGGCCACTCAAGTATGCTGTATGCAGCATATCCAGATTGCTGTACCAAGCAGGAAGATGCAGGCGCGGATTGCGGCCGCGCCGAAGGAGGGCCGATGAATTTTCATGCGCATTACGCCGGGATCGCGGAGCCGGTCGAAACCTGCCTGGTCGGCAGCGGCAGCTTCGGGCGCAGCTATCTCGCGCAGTCGCGCCGGACGCGGCTGGTCAATGCGCGCATCGCGGTCGACGTCACCGCCGAGGCGGCCGCACGCGCCTTCGCCGCGGCCGGTTTCGAGCCGGGCGAGATCGCGCTGTGCGCGACCGGCGCCGAGGCCAGGACCGCATGGAACGCCGGCAAGTGCATCGCCGCGGCGAGCCTCGACGTCGTCATGGAATTGCCCTTCGCGCTTCTCGTCGAGGCCACCGGGAGCCCCGAGGCAGCCACACGGCACAGCCTCGCCGCGATCGACGCCGGCCGCCATGTCGCGCTGGTCTCGAAGGAGGCCGACAGCGTCGTGGGTCCCGGGCTGGCGCGGCTCGCCCGCGACAAGCGCGTCGTGGTGACGCCGGTCGACGGCGACCAGCCGAGCCTACTGATCGCGCTGGCGAGCTGGGCCGAGGTCATCGGCCTCGAGATCATCGCAGTCGGCAAGTCGAGCGAATACGATTTCGTGCTCGATGCCGCGACCGGCGACGTCACCTGCAATGGCGTGACCCGTTCGCTGCCGGCGCTGCGCGAGCACTGGCTGCCGGGCTCGCGCTCGATCGTGACCAATGCCGCCGAGCGCGCGCGCATCCTCGGCGAGGCTTTCCCGCTGCGGGCCGTGCCCGATCTCTGCGAGATGACGCTCGTCGCCAATGCGCTGGATTTCTCGGCCGATGCCGCCGGCTTCCACGCGCCGCCGGCCCGCGTGCCGGAGCTCGCCGATCTCTTCGCGGAGCGCAGCGAAGGCGGCCTGATGGGCGGCACGCGCCGGATCGACGTCTTCCATCATCTGCGGCTCAAGGAAGAAGCGAGCTTCGCCGGCGGCGTCTTCATCGTCGTGCGCTGCGACAATGACGAGACCTGGGAGATGCTCGCCGGCAAGGGCCATGTCGTCAGCCGCAGCGGCAGGACGGCTGCGCTCTACCTGCCGCGCCATCTGCTCGGCGTCGAGGTCGCGACCTCCATCCTCGATGCCGCCGGCCTCGGACGCTCCGGCTATGGCGACGGTTACCGCCCGCGGCAGGATCTCGTCGCCGTGGCGCAGCGCGATCTCGCCGCCGGGACGGTGCTCGCGATGGGCGGGCATCATCACAGCATCGACAATGTCGGCGCCGAAGTGAGGCCGGCGATGGCGCTGGCAGCCGAGCGCGCCGCCCCGTTCTACCTGATCGCCGACCGGACGCTCGTTCGCCCGGTCAAGGCCGGCGCAGCGATCCGCCTCGGCGATGTCGCGATCCCCGAAGATTCCGGGTTGCTGGCGATGCGCCGGCGGCAGGACGCGCTGTTTGCCGCCGGAAACGACGTGCCGGTTTGACAGCGCGGAAGCCGCATGCCGTAACGGAGAGGCCGGAAACACGGGAGCAACGATGAGCGAGACGGCGGCCGACTATATCCCGATCACGCGGCGGACCCTCCATGACGAGGTGCTGGAGCGCGTGCGCGACATGATCATCGAAGGGCGCCTCGCCCCCGGCCAGCGCATCAACGAAGGCCAGGTCGGCGCCCAGCTCGGCGTGTCGCGGACGCCATTGCGCGAGGCGATCAAGACTCTCGCCAGCGAGGGGCTGGTCGAGATCCTGCCGGCCAAGGGCGCGATCGTCCGGAAATTCTCGGCGCGGGACCTCGCCGACATCCTCGAAGTCATCAAGAGCCTGGAGCAGCTCGGCGGTCGGATCGCCTGTGCGCAGGCCAGCGACGCCACGGTCGAAGCGATCCACACGCTGCACCGGGACATGCTGGCACTCTACGCGACGCGCGACCGGCTCGACTATTTCAAGCTCAATCAGGCGATCCACAGCGCCATCGTCGCCGCCTCCGGCAATGCGGTGCTGGCCGAGATGCACACCACGCTGCAATCGCGGATCAAGCGGCTGCGCTTCGTCGGCAACGAAGGCCCCGAAAAATGGGCCGGAGCGGTCGCCGAGCATGAGGACATGATGGCGGCGCTGCTCAGGCGCGACGGCGACGCCCTGGCCGAGGCGATCGGCCGCCATATGGACACGACGCTGGTGCGGGTGCGCGAAGTCCTCTGAAGGCCTGCCCGAACACCGGGCCTGTCCGGAACCCATAGACTTTCGAATAAGCGTCCGACGGCAACACAAGCTCTCTCGCGCCGGCCGGAATCCGTTCCGACACAATCGTTTACCCTCACCTTGGAGCCGGCATTCGAGCCCTCCGAGACGGCTATCCGCGCTCTCCTTCTTTGAATAAGCTGTAGACAAGGCGGCCCGGGGACTTCCGCCCCAGGAGCTTCCGATACAACGGGGCCGTTTGCCGCCCTCGCGAGGGCGGAAAGGCGTTCAAGGAGACACCCATGAAGACGATTCTGTTGGCGACGCTGTCGGCCGCCGCGCTGATGGCCGCGCAACCGCTGATGGCCAAGACGCTGGTCTATTGCTCCGAGGGCAGTCCCGAGAATTTCGCGCCGAGCGTCAACACCACCGGCACGTCCTTCGATGCGAACACCCAGATCTACGACACGATCGTCCAGTTCGAGCGTGGCGGCACCAAGGTCCAGCCGGCCCTTGCCGAGAAATGGGATATCTCGCCGGATGGCCTGACCTACACCTTCCACCTGCGCAAGAACGTCAAGTGGCAGTCCAACAAGAGCTTCAAGCCGACGCGCGACTTCAATGCCGACGACATCATCTTCATGATCGAGCGGCAGTGGAAGGAGAACCATCCGTTCTTCAAGGTGACGAGCTCGAACCACTCCTATTTCAACGACATGGGCATGCCCAAGCTGCTGAAATCGGTCGAGAAGGTCGATGACTACACCGTCAAGTTCACGCTGAACCAGCCGGAAGCACCGTTCCTTGCCGACCTCGCCATGCAATATGCCAGCGTGCAGTCGAAGGAATATGCCGATGCGATGCTGAAGGCGGGCACGCCCGAGAAGCTCGACCAGGACCCGATCGGCACCGGCCCGTTCTATCTCGTGCAATACCAGAAGGACGCGATCATCCGCTACAAGGCCAATCCCGACTATTGGGCCGGCAAGGCCAAGATCGACGACCTGATCTTCGCGATCACGCCGGACGCCTCGGTGCGCTGGGCCAAGCTGCAGAAGGGCGAATGCCATGTCATGCCCTATCCGAACCCGGCCGATCTCGACGCGATCAGGAAGGACGCCAATGTCGAGATCCTCGAGCAGCCCGGCCTGAACATCGGCTATCTCGCTTACAACACCACCAAGAAGCCGTTCGACGACGTCAAGGTGCGCCACGCCGTCAACAAGGCGATCAACAAGCAGGCGATCATCGACGCGGTCTATCTCTCCAGCGGCGTCGCGGCGATCAACCCGATCCCGCCGACCATGTGGTCCTATAACGAGACGATCAAGGACGACCCCTATGATCCGGAGGCGGCCAAGAAGGAGCTGGCCGAGGCCGGCTATCCGAACGGGCTGGAGATCGACCTCTGGGCCATGCCGGTGCAGCGCCCCTACAACCCCAACGCCAAGCGCATCGCCGAACTGATGCAGGCCGATCTCGCCAAGGTCGGCGTCAAGGCCGAGATCAAGAGCTTCGAATGGGGCGAGTACCGCAAGCGCCTGCAGGCGGGCGAGCACCAGACCGGCATGTTCGGCTGGACCGGCGACAACGGCGACCCGGACAACTTCCTGCACACGCTGCTGGGCTGCGACGCGGCCAAGAACAACGGCGGCAACGTCGCGAAGTTCTGCTACAAGCCCTTCGACGACCTGGTCGTGAAGGCGAAGACGGTCACCGACCAGGCCGAGCGCGAGAAGCTCTACCGGCAGGCGCAGGTGATCTTCAAGGAACAGTCGCCGTGGTTCACCATTGCCCACGCCGTGCAGTTGAAGCCCGTCCGCAAGGAAGTGAAGGACTTCAAGCTCTCGCCGTTCGGCCGCCACACCTTCTACGGCGTCGACATCGGCAAGTGACCCTCCGCATCAACCGCGCCACATCGTGGCGCGGTTGATGCTTGCCAGTTGATGCTTGCCAAGTGACGCGGCCCCGCCGGACCGCGTTCCGGGAGGTGGAGACGATGGGGCACGACGCCCCGCGCCCGATCCGCCTCTCCTGCCTGTCCCGAGAGAGATGCCCATGCCCGTTCGTGCCCGTTCTCTTGCCCTGACGCTGGGGCTGAGCGCCCTTCTGCTGCCCGCCGTCGCCAGCGCCCAGGCGCTCGTCGTCTGCTCCGAGGCCAGCCCCGATTACCTGAACCCGCAATTCAGCGGACAGAACACCGCCTATGACGTGGCGGCACAGATCTATGAGCGGCTGACCGCGACGGAGCGCGGAGGATCGCAGATCATCCCCAGCCTCGCCGAGTCCTGGACGATTTCCGATGACGGGCTGACCTACACGTTCAAGCTGCGCAAGGGCGTGAAGTGGCACGCCAACAAGAGCTTCACGCCGACGCGGGACTTCAACGCCGACGACGTGATCTTCTCGTTCGGCCGGATGTTCGACGAGAAGAATCCTTTCCACAAAGTCGGCAGCGGCAATTTCGGCTTCTTCGCCGAGATCGTGAAGCCGAGCCTGAAGGCGATCGAGAAGGTCGACGACTACACGGTCAAGCTGACACTGACCAAGCCGAACTCGCCGCTGCTCTCGGCGCTCTCGGTCGAGCCGATGTCGATCCTTTCGGCTGAGTACGCGGCTGCGATGCTGAAGGCCGGCACGCCCGAGCAGATCGATTTCGTGCCGATCGGCACCGGGCCGTTCTCACTCACCTCCTATCAGAAGGACGCCGTCATCCGCTTCAAGGCGGTGCCGGATCACTGGACCAAGGCGGTCGGCAACCGCGACCGCATGGCGCTGGTCAACGACCTGATCTTCGTGATCACGCCGGACGCCTCGGTGCGCTTCGCCAAGGTGCGCTCGGGCGAGTGCCAGATCGCGCGCTATCCCAATCCCGGCGACCTGCCGGCGATGAAGGCGGAAGCCTCGATCAACCTCCTGCAGGGCAGCATCGCCGACCAGAGCTTCCTCGCCTTCAACCAGCAGAAGAAGCCTTTCGGCGACAAGCGCGTGCGCGAGGCGCTGGCCTATGCGACTAACATCCCCGCGATCATCGACGCGGTCTATCAGGGCACCGGCAAGATCGCTGCGGCGGCCGTGCCGCCCTCGCTCTGGTCGCATGATGCGGATCTGAAGCCGCGCCCCTACGATCCCGAGAAGGCCAAGGCGCTGCTGAAGGAGGCGGGTCTCGCCGACGGCTTCGAGACGACGCTCTGGGCCATTCCGGTCGTGCGCGCCTATATGCCGAACGGCCGGCGTGCGGCCGAGCTGATCCAGGCCGACTGGGCCAAGATCGGCGTCAAGGCGACGATCCAGACCTACGAATGGGGCGAGTATCTCAAGCGCGGCCGCGCCGGCGACCATGAGGTCGGCATGTTCGGCTATACCTGGGACTATCCCGATCCGAGCCAGATCCTGCTTTCGGGCTGGACCTGCGAAGGCGTGAAGAGCGGCGCCAACCGCTCGCGCTGGTGCAACCAGGAGGCCTCGGACGCGCTGGCCAAGGCCAGCACCATCACCGACCAGGGCGAGCGCACAAAGCTCTACAAGCGCTTCCAGGAGCTGTTCCACGAGGATGTCGCGGGCCTGCTCTTCGCCAATGCGCAGGCGTTCACGCCGGTGCGCAAGGAAGTGAAGGACTACAAGATCCACTTCTTCGGCGGACAGCCCTTCTACGGCGTCTCCATCGCCAAGTAATCCTGCCCCCTCTCGCCGCGGCAGCCCACGCTGCCGCGGTCGACCGCCTGCGCGCTCATGCGAGCGGCGCAGGGCCTCCCCGGAGCTCATCGCCATGCGCATCTACATTTCCGCCGACATCGAAGGCATCGCCGGCGTCGTCACCCGCGATCAGACCCTCGTGGAGGGCTTCGAATACCAGGCCGCCCGGATCTGGATGACCGACAGCGTCACCGCCGCGGCACGGGCCGCCTATGCCAGCGGCGCCAGCGAGGTCGTCATCGCCGACAGCCATGGCAGAGGGCAGAACCTGCTGCTCGAGCGGCTGCCGCGCGAGGTTCAGCTCGTCCGGGCCCATCCGCGGCCGCTCTCGATGATGCAGGGCATCGAGGCCGGCAGCTATGACGGCGCGCTCTTCATCGGCTACCATACGGGAGCGACCAATCCCGAAGGCGTGCTGGCCCATACCTTCCGCAGCGCCTGCCTGCGCGAGGTCAGGGTCAACGGCGTCGCCGTTCCGGAGGCCGGCATCAATGCCGCCATCGCCGGGCATTTCGACGTGCCGGTCCTGCTCGTCAGCGGCGACGACGCCACCATCGCCGAGACGAAGGGGTTCCTGCCCGATATCGAGGGCGTGACGGTGAAATGGGCGCATAGCCGCCAGTCCGCCCGCACGCTGATGCCGGAAGCCTCTTACGAGCTGATCGCGGAGGGTGTGAAGCGCGCCATCGCGCGGCGGGCCGCGATCAAGCCCTATCGCATCGCCGGGCCGGTCACGCTCGATATCAACTTCCTGTTCCGGCAGCCGGTCGAGTATCTCGCCATGCTGAAGGCCGTGGAGCGGCTCGACGCCTTCACGATCCGCTATGTCGCGGACGACATCCTTGATCTCCAGCGCTTTTTGGTGTTTGCGCTGGGCTACAGCTCGACATTGCAATAAATCCAAACGACCTGCCGGCGTGCGACGATCGCTTCCGCGCCGGCCAAGAACATCGGCACAACCATGCTGCGCTTCATCTTCACCCGGCTGAGCCTGGTCATCCCGACCTTCATCGGCATCACGCTGCTGGCCTTCTTCCTCGTCCGCCTCGTCCCCGGCGACCCGATCGAGACCATGGCCGGCGAACGCGGCATCGACGCCGCCCGCCACGCCCAGCTCCTGACCGAATACGGCCTCGACCGGCCGCTGCTCGTCCAGTACGGCAAATATATCGAGCGCGTCGTCCAGGGCGATCTCGGCAAGTCGATCGTCACCCGCGAGAACGTGCTGACCGAATTCGGCCAGCTCTTCCCGGCGACGATCGAGCTCGCGATCTGCGCCATCCTGATCGCGCTGATCGTCGGGCTACCGGCCGGCATCATCGCGGCGGTGAAGCGAAACTCGATCTTCGACCACGGCGTGATGGGGATATCGCTGACCGGCTATTCGATGCCGATCTTCTGGTGGGGCCTGCTGCTGATCCTGCTGTTCTCGGTGCAGCTCGGCATCACGCCGGTCTCGGGCCGCATCGCGGTGCAGTATTTCATCGAGCCGGTGACCGGCTTCCTGACCGTCGACAGCCTGCTCGCCGGGGATATCGACGCCTTCTGGTCGGCTCTGTCGCATCTCGTCCTGCCGGCGATCGTGCTCGGCACCGTGCCGCTGGCCGTCATCGCCCGCATGACCCGCTCGGCGATGCTGGAGGTGCTGGGCGAGGACTATATCCGCACCGCCCGCGCCAAGGGCATGGCGCCGATCCGGGTCGTGGCCATGCATGCGCTGCGCAACGCCCTGATCCCGATCGTCACCGTCATCGGCCTGCAGGTCGGCGCGCTCTTCACCGGCGCGATCCTGACCGAGACGATCTTCTCCTGGCCCGGCGTCGGCAAATGGCTGATCGAGGCGATCAGCCGGCGCGACTACCCGGTCCTGCAAGGCGGCACGCTGATGCTCGGCGTCGTGGTGATGAGCGTCAACCTCTTCGTCGACCTGCTCTACGGCCTGATCAACCCGCGCATCAGGCACGCAAGATGAACCGTCATTTCTCCCTTCGCTCCCGTCGGAGCCTCGCCGCATGAGCACCCAAACCCTCAACGCCCCGACTGCTGCGCCCAGCGCTGCGCCGCCGCATCCCGTCCGCGAGTTCTGGACCTATTTCAGTGCCAATCGCGGCGCCGTCGCCGGCCTGGTCGTCATCGTGCTGGTGCTGCTCTGCGCGCTGTTCGCGCCCCTGATCGCGCCGCATGAGCCGAACCTGACCAACAACGCGGTCTTCCTGAAGCCGCCGTTCTGGCAGGAGGGCGGCTCGCTCTCCTATCCGCTCGGCACCGATGCGATCGGCCGCGACATCCTCTCGCGCCTGCTTTTCGGCGCGCGGCTTTCGCTGGTGATCGGCATCGCGGTCGTGGCGCTCGCCATCGTCGTCGGCATCGTGCTCGGCCTGATCGCCGGCTATTTCAAGGGCATCGCCGATATCGCGATCATGCGGCTGATGGACATCCTGATGACGATGCCGAGCCTGCTGCTCGCCATCGTCATCGTCGCCATTCTCGGCCCCGGCCTGATGAACGCGATGCTTGCGGTGGCCATCGTCGTGCTGCCGCATTACGTGCGCATCACCCGTGCCGCCGTCATTGCCGAGGCGAGCAAGGACTATGTCGTCGCCGCCCAGGTCTCGGGCGCGCAGACGATCCGCCTGATGTTCTCCGAGATCCTGCCGAACTGCGCCGCGCCGCTGATCGTGCAGGCGACGCTCGGCGTCTCCACCGCGATCCTCGATGCCGCCGCACTGGGCTTCCTCGGCCTCGGCGCCCAGCCGCCGACACCGGAATGGGGCACGATGCTGGCGGACGCCCGCGAATTCGTGCTGCGCGCCTGGTGGGTCGTCACCTTCCCGGGCCTCGCCATCCTCATCACCGTGCTCGCCTTCAACCTGCTCGGTGACGGCCTGCGCGATGCGCTCGACCCCAAGCTGAAGCGCTGATCCCATGCCCCTGCTCGAAATCGAAAACCTCAGCGTCGAATTCCCGACCTCCCAGGGAACCTTGCGCGCCGTCGACCGCATCGACCTCACCCTCGAAGAGGGCGAGGTGCTCGGCGTCGTCGGCGAATCCGGCTCCGGCAAGAGCGTGACCATGCTCGCGCTGATGGGCCTGGTCGGCTATCCCGGCCGCGTCCGCGCCGACAAGCTGCGCTTCGATGGCCGCGATCTCCTGACCATGTCCGCCCGCGAGCGCCGCCAGCTCACCGGCAAGGACGTGGCGATGATCTTCCAGGAGCCAAGCACCAGCCTGAACCCCTGCTTCACCATCGGCTTCCAGCTTGCCGAGACGCTCAGGAAGCACGAGGGCATGGATAACAAGGCGGCCAAGCGCCGCTCGATCGAATTGCTCGAGCAGGTCGGCATCCCCGCGCCGGAAAGCCGCCTCAAGGCCTTCCCGCACCAGATGTCCGGCGGCATGAACCAGCGCGTGATGATCGCGATGGCGATCGCCTGCAATCCGCGCCTGCTGATCGCCGACGAGCCGACGACCGCGCTCGACGTCACCATCCAGGCGCAGATCCTCGACCTGCTGATGTCGCTGCAGCGCGAACGCAACATGGCGCTCGTGCTCATCACCCACAATATGGGCGTCGTCGCCGAGACGGCGCAGCGCATCATGGTGATGTATGCCGGGCAGATCATGGAGGAGCGCAAGGTCGACGCGCTCTTCGCCAACCCGCAGCACCCCTATTCCGCCGCCCTGCTCGCCGCCCTCCCGGAGCGCAGCGAGCATGCGACCCGCCTTGCAACCATCCCCGGCATGGTGCCCGGCCTGAACGACCGGCCGAAAGGCTGCCTGTTCTCGCCGCGCTGCGCCTACGCGACCGATCATTCGCGCAACATCCAGCCGGAGCTGCGGGATTGGGCGGACGGGCGCGTACGTTGCCATTATCCGCTCGGCGATCCCCAGCGCGACGCTGCGCGTGCCCGCGACGAAGCCGGCCAGGCGACGGAGGCCGCGCGATGACCAACCCCGTGATCGAAGCGCGCGAGCTGACGCAGATCTATCCGGTCAAGCAGGGGCTCTTCCGCGCCCCGGCACAGTTGCAGGCGGTCAACAAGGTCTCCTTCGCGGTCGAGGCCGGGCGCACGCTCGCCGTTGTCGGCGAATCCGGCTGCGGAAAGTCGACGCTGGCGCGCATGGCGACGCTGATCGAGGCACCGACCTCCGGCGCGCTGACGCTGGACGGGGTCGATGCCGTCTCGCCGCCGGCCAGCGAGCGCCGGCGCCTGCGCCGCACCGTGCAGTTCGTCTTCCAGAACCCCTATGGCTCGCTCAATCCGCGCAAGAAGGTCGGGACGATCCTGGAGGAGCCGCTCAAGATCAACACCGACCTCTCGCCGGCCGAGCGCACCGAAAAGGCGCGCGCGATGATGGCCAAGGTCGGCCTTCGTCCCGAGCATTATGCCCGCTATCCGCACATGTTCTCAGGCGGCCAGCGCCAGCGCATCGCGATCGCCCGCGCGCTGATCCTGTCGCCGAAAGTCGTGGTGGCGGACGAGCCGGTCTCGGCACTGGACATCTCGATCCAGGCGCAGGTGCTGAACCTGCTCGCCGATCTGCAGGACGAGCTGAAGCTCGCCTATCTCTTCATCTCGCACGATCTCAGCGTCGTCCGCCACATCGCCCATGACGTGATGGTGATGTATCTCGGCAATGCCATCGAGCACGGGCCGAAGGAGCGCATCTACGCCCGCCCCTTGCATCCCTATACGCAGGCGCTGCTCGCCTCGACGCCGCGCGTCGATGCTGGCAAGCGCGAGCGCATCATCCTGCGCGGCGAATTGCCCTCCCCGCTCAACCCGCCGAAGGGCTGCGTATTCTCGACCCGCTGCCCCCACGTCACCGAACGCTGCCGGGTCGAACGGCCGGAGAAGCGCGAAGTCGATGGCCGGCAGGTCGCCTGTCACTATGCCGAGGATTTCCTCGCCAAGGCGGCGTGATCGAGGGCGGAGGCTTCGAGCGGCCCGCCCAACATCGGATCGCTAGCCGCAGATCTCGCGCCGGACAGCGATGGCGATGTCCGGCCGGTCGGTCGTGAAGGCGCTCACGCCGTCCGAAAAGGCCTTGCGGATCGCCGGCTCGTCATGGGCGCCGTAATAGCCCAGCGTCACCGCCTCGCCGCGGCAGGCCTCGCCATCGCCATCCTGTGCCTGGGCTATACGGATGGCGATCTCGCGCACACCGGCCGCGCGCGCCTCGCGGCAAAGCTTGCGCAGATCCCGCGTGGGTGATGCCAGCAGCTTGTCGGCGACGAGCCAGATCGTCGGCCTGTCCGGCACGAGACGCAGGAGTTCTGCGAGCGTCGGCAGGTCGAAGGAGGTGAAGGTCGTCCTGTCGAGCAGGCGCCTTTCCCGCAGTCGCGCGACGACCTGCGCCTCGATCCCGGGATAGCGCCCGCCGCCCTGCCGCGTCTTCAATTCGATGCGCAGCCTGATGCCGCTCGGTTCGAGGATATCGAGGATCTCATCGAAGTTCGGGACGGTTTCGTCGTCGGTGCCGATCAGCTCCACGGCCTGAAGCTCCGCCCAGTCCATCTCGCCGACCGCCCCGGAGCCAGACGCCGTCCGGCCGAGCAGGGGATCGTGATGGACGAGCAGAACGCCGTCGCGGCTGCGGTGGATATCGAACTCGATGAAATCCACCGGGAGAACCGCGGAATTGCGGAAAGCGAGGCGGCTGTTCTCGGGCCAGATTTTGGCCCCGCCGCGATGTGAGGCGATGTCCGTCATATCCCTGTCACCGTCCGGAGAGATGTCTGCTTATGCAACATAAATTGCCGATGAGCGAGTCTGCAATTTAACTTGCATATCGCTGCAAGGCTCCGTTACGCTGCCTTCATGGGAGACACGATGAACCTGACGGAGATCATCGCGGCGCGCCGGGACGAGCTGACCGAGTCGGACCGGCGACTGGTCGAGGTTCTCCTGGCCAATCGCACCGCAGGCAGCTTCCTGCCGTCGCACAAGGTTGCTGAACAGGCCGGCGTGCACGCCTCGACCGCCGGCCGCCTCGCCCGCAAGCTCGGCTTCGCCTCCTATCGCGAGATGCGCGGAGCGCTGCAGGACACCGTCGTGGCCGATCTCGACGCTTCGGTGCGCGTGCAGCGCCGGCTCGACCGGGTTCGCGGCGATTCCCTGCTCGGCTCGGTCGTCGAAGGCGAAATCCGCGCCCTCGGTAACCTGGTCAACCAGATCACCGATGCCGAGATCGTCGCGGCGGCTGGGATGATCAGGCAGGCCGGGCGCATCCTCGTCGTGGGCGAGGGTCATGCCAGCAGTCTCGCCGACATGTTCGTGCGACGCCTCGTCAGGTCCGGCTACCGCGCGGCGGTCGTCGCCCATGCCGACTGGCAGGCGGCCGACCAGTTGCTCGGCCTCGCCGCCGGCGACGTCGTCGTCTCCATGATCTTCCGCCACGAAAGTCCGGGGGCGGCACGATTGGTGTCCTGCGCCCGCGAGATCGGCGCCGCCACGCTGCTGATCACCGACCGGCGCACCGGCGTCCCCGTCTGCGACAGGCAACTCGTCGCCGCCCGCGGCGAACAGGGCGAGTTTCATTCGCTGACCGTGCCGATGGCGATCTGCAACACGCTGATCCTGGAATTGTCACGCACCGACCAAGGCCGCTCGCTGAAGACGCTCGCGAAAGTCGAAACGCTGCAACGCCTGTTTCGCGGCAAGCCCGGATAGGGCTGTCGCATCGACGAACGACGGAACACGCAAACGATTCCTGTCCGATGGGAGGATACAATGACCAGATCGACCACACGCAAAGCGCCGCTCGGAGTCGTGCTCGGCACCGGCCTGGCCCTTGCCGCTTGCTCCGGCGCCATCGCGCAGGAGCGACCCGCCCTGACGGTGGCGGTGAACGAGCTCGCACGCTCGCTCGACCCCGGCGAGCACACCGGCAATGTCGATATCCGGATCTACTATTCGATCTTCGACACGCTGATCCGGCGCGACTTCGCCAAGCCGAAGGCCGATGGCGGCGCCAACCTCGTGCCCGGCCTCGCCGAAAGCTGGTCCTGGACGACGCCGACCACCTTCGACCTGAAGCTGCGCCGCGGCGTCACCTGCCATGACGGCAGCCCGTTCGACGCCAATGACGTGCTGGCGACCTTCTCGCCCGACCGACTCTGGGGGCCGAAGGCCTATTACCCGGAAGGCCGCGTCTATTTCGGCAACTTCACCCAAGTCGAGAAGCTCGACGACTTCACCGTCCGGATCACGGTGGCGCAGCACGATCCGATCATCGAGCATCGCCTGTCGAGCTACATGTCCTTCGCGATCTGCGACGAGCCGTGGAACGCCTTCCGCAAGGAGGGTGTCGACTCCAAGGTCTGGATGGACCAGGCCGCCAAGGCGCTGCGCTGGAAGCCGGTTGGCACCGGCCCCTACAGCTTCGTCGACTACCAGAAGAACGACAAGGTGACGCTCGCCGCCTTCGACCGCTATTTCGGCGGCAAGCCCGCCGCCAAGACCATCACCTTCCGCTCGGTCCCGGAAGTTGCGGCGCGCGTCGCCGGCCTCGTCGCCGGCGATTTCGACATCGCCGTCGAACTGCCGCCGGACCAGTGGGACGGACTCAAGGGCTACAAGGACGTCTCGGTGAAGACCGAGCCGCTGGAGAACAGCCACGTCCTCCAGTTCAACACCAACGACCCCGTGCTCTCCGACAAGAAGCTGCGCCATGCGATGAGCCTGTCGATCGATCGGAAGGCGCTGATCGACGCGCTCTGGAAGGGCCAGACCTATACGCCGAACGGCCACCAGCTGCCGAGCTTCGGGCCGATGTATGTGAAGGACAACAAGGGCTACGCCTATGATCCTGCGCTCGCCAAGAAGCTGCTCGCGGAAAGCTCCTACAAAGGCCAGGAGATCTCCTACCGCCTGATCCCGAACTACTATCTCTACAATGTCGAGGCGGCGCAGGTGATCCAGGAGATGTGGCGCAACGTGGGCATCAATGCCCGCATCGACTTCGTCGACAGCTTCAAGGAGGTGCGCAAGCCGGGTGCCCAGGTCTTCGCCTGGTCGAACACCTATCGCGTGCCCGATCCGTCCGGCGCGATCCTCACCCTCTGGGGTCCCGACAGCGAGAACCAGAAGACCTGGAAGCTCTACGGTGCGAGCCCGGCCTTCAACGACGCCGCCAGCGAGCTGACCGCCGAGACCGACGAGGCCAAGCGCCGGGCGACCTTCGCCAGGCTGCTCACGGCCTTCGAGGACGATATGCCGATGACGATGCTCTACAACCCCGTCACCGGCTATGGCGTGAAGAAGGGCATCGAGTGGACGCCCTACAGCCAGTACTACATGGACTTCCGCCCCTCGAACTTCTCGCTGGGCGCGAAGTGACGGAGCGCGACCGCAAGGCAGGAACTGACGGGGGCAGCGCTGCGCTGCTCTCCGTCGAGGGCCTGACCGTCGGCTTCCGCACCGCCGCGGGCTATGCCGACATCCTGCACGCGGTCTCCTTCGCCGTGCGGCCGGGCACGACGACCTGCGTCGTTGGCGAGAGCGGCAGCGGCAAGAGCGTCTCCTGCCAGGCGGTGCTCGGCCTCCTGCCAGCGAACGGGCGCCGGACGGCGGGGCGCATCCTGTTCGAAGGGCGCGACCTCGCCGCCGCCAGCGAGGCCGAACTCGAAACGATCCGCGGCCGCGGCATCGGCATGGTGTTCCAGGACCCGCTCGGTTCGCTCAACCCGCTCCATACGGTTGGCACGCAATTGCGCGAGACCTTGCGCCTGCACACCGCGCTCTCCGAGCCGCAGCGGCAGGCGCGGGCGCTGGAATTGCTGCGTCTCGTCGGCATTCCCGAGCCGGAGCAGCGTCTCGCGTCCTATGTCCACCAGTTCTCCGGCGGCATGGCGCAGCGCGTGATGATTGCGATGGCGCTGGCCTGCGAGCCGAAGCTGCTGATCGCGGACGAGCCGACGACCGCGCTCGACGTCACCATCCAGGCGCAGATCCTCGACCTACTCAACCGGCTCAAGGCCGAATTCGGCATGGCGATCCTGTTCGTCACCCATGATCTCGGCGTCGTCGCCGAAATGGCCGATGATGTCGTGGTGATGCGCCATGGCCGCGTGGTCGAGGCCGGCCCGGCTGCACGCCTGCTGACAGCTCCGCAAGCACCCTATACGCGCGAGCTGCTCGCAGCGATGCCGCGCCTCGACGTCGCCGCGCCCGTCTACCGCAAACGGGCCGCGTCATGAGCGCCGCGCCCGAACCCCTGCTGCGCGTCTCTGCCTTACGCCGGCATTTCGGCGGCGGCCGCTCCTTCCTGCGGACGCAACGGACCATCCGCGCGGTCGAGGATGTGTCGCTGACCTTGCGGATCGGCGAGACGCTCGGGCTCGTCGGCGAATCCGGCTGCGGGAAATCGACCACCGGCCGGATGATCGTCGGGCTCGAACGGCCGAGCGGCGGCGAGATCCTGTTCAAGGGCCGCGACCTCACAGGCCTGACGCCGAAGGACTGGCAGCGGCAGCGCCGCGACATCCAGATGATCTTCCAGAACCCGCAATCGGCGCTCGATCCGCGATTGAGCATCGGCCGCCAGATCCGCGAGCCGCTCGACCTGCACGGGATCGGCGAACGCGGCGGGCGCGACGCGGAAGTGCTGCGCCTGATGCAGGCGGTCGCATTGGCGCCGGAGATGGCCGACCGTTTTCCGCACCAGATCAGCGGCGGGCAGGCGCAGCGCGTCGTGATCGCACGGGCGCTGGCGATGAAGCCCAGCCTGATCGTCTGCGACGAGCCGGTCTCGGCGCTCGACGTCTCCGTGCAGGCGACGGTGACGGAGCTTTTGCAGGAGCTGCAGGAGCGCTTCGACATCGCCTATCTCTTCATCTCGCACGACCTGCGCGTGGTGAAGAAGCTCTCGCACCGCATCGCCGTGATGTATCTCGGCCAGATCGTCGAGGAAGGCCCGACCGACCCGGTCTATCGCAGGCCTCTGCACCCCTACACGATGGCGCTGCTCGCCGCGATCCCGGACCTTTCGGCCTCACGCGCGACCCGGCCCGTGCGCCTCGCGGGCGATCCGCCTTCACCGGCCAATCCGCCGGCCGGATGTCATTTCCACACGCGCTGCCCCTATGCCCGCCCGCGCTGCTCGGCCGAGATGCCGGCCCTGCGCCCGCTTGGCGAGGGCCACAGCGTGCGCTGCCATTTTGCTGGTGAACTGGGAGTTGCGTCATGACCCGGCCGCTCGTCATCGCCCATCGCGGCCACTCGGCCCGCTATCCGGAGAATACGCTGGAGGCCCATCGCGCCGCGATCGCGTCCGGCGCCGATCTCGTCGAGACCGATGCACGCCTCAGCGCCGACGGCATCGTCATCGCCTCGCATGATCCCGACCTTGCCCGCATCGCCGGCCGCGATGCCGCGATCGCGGAGACGCCGTACGAGAGCCTCAAAGCCATCGCCCGCGCAGGCGGCGTGCAGCTCGCGACGCTGGCCGAGGCGCTGGCCACGATCTGTCCACACCGACAAGCGCTGATCGACATCAAGACCAAGGACCTCGCCATCATCGACGCCGTGCTTGCCGTCATCAAGGAACTCGGCGTCGCCGACCGGGTCTGGATCGGCGCGCGCGAAGTGCTTCAGGTCGCACACGCCACGCTGACGATCCCCGGCCTCAGGGCCCTCGCCTTCCTGCCCGACAAGGCCAATCCGGACCACTATGCCGCTGCGGGCGCGAGCGCCTTCCGCATCTGGGAAGGTGCGCTCGACGGCCCGGTCGCGGCGCGGCTGCTCGGGCGCTCTCCCGTCTGGGTCACCGCCGGCGGCAACGGCACGGACCGTATCGTCGGCGATGTCGATCACGATGGCCTGCTACGGATTCTCGCTCATGCGCCTCAGGCCGTTCTGCTCAACGATCCCGACCTGCTGACCGGCCTGCAAAGCCGCAAGGCGTCGTGATGCCGGGCCGGCTGTTCCTGACGAAGCTCGCGCGCGGCCTCCTGACCGTCTGGCTGATCGTGACGCTGACCTTCGTCGCGCTCAACCTCTCGGGCGACCCGATCGAGGCGCTGGTCGGCGACCAGGCTCCCGCGGAGGTCATCGCGCATTACCGCGAGAAATTCGGGCTCGACCGACCGCTCTGGCAGCAATACGTCTCCTATGTATCCGGCATCGCGCAGGGCGATTTCGGGCTGTCGCTCTCGGACCAGCGGCCAGCGATCGAGCTCATCGCCGCAGCATTGCCGCGCACGCTCAGGCTCGGGCTCACCGCCTTCGTGCTCGGCCTCCTGCTCGGCGTCGGGCTCGGCATCGTCGCGGCGCTCAACCGCAACCGGGCGATCGACCGCTTCGTGATGAGCTTCGCCGTGCTCGGCTTCAGCCTGCCGAACTTCTTCTTGGGCATCCTGCTGATCCTGCTGTTCTCGTTGCACTGGCGCCTGCTGCCGAGTTCGGGCGACCAGACGATCTGGCACCTGATCCTGCCGGCCGTGACGCTCGGCACGCATTTCGCCGGCACCTTCGCCCGTTTCACGCGCTCGGCGATGCTCGAGGTGCTCAGCAAGCAATATGTCGTCGCCGCCCGGGCCAAGGGCGTGCCGCGGCCGCGCCGGGTGCTCTGGCATGCCCTGCCCAATGCCGCGATCCCGATCATCACGATCATCGGCCTCAAGCTCGGCGATCTCGTCGCCGGCTCGATCATCGTCGAGACCGTCTTCGCGGTGCCGGGCGTCGGCCGGTTGCTGGTCAATGCCGTGACATCCCGCGATTTCGCTCTGGTGCAGGCGATCCTGATCATGACCTCGATCACGATGGTTCTCGCCAATCTCGCCGTCGACGCGATCTATGCGCTGATCGACCCGCGCATGCGCGCTGCCCGGTCGGAGAGCTGAGATGGCGCTCACGACCCTGTTCCGCCGGAAGGACGATGCGCCGGTCCGTGCCGAGGCGCGCTATCCGACACTCGTCATCATCGCGCTTGCCCTGCTCGGGCTGATCCTCGTGATCTTCCTTTTCGCCGACTGGCTCGCTCCTTACGACTACCGCACGCAATCGCTGCTGAAGCGCCTGAAGCCGCCGAGCTTCCTCGGCGGGCTGCCCGAACACCTGCTTGGTACCGACGAACTCGGGCGCGACGTCCTGAGCCGCCTGATCTACGCGATCCGCTTCAGCGTGCTCGTCGCGCTCGGCGGCACGCTGATCGGCGCCTTCATCGGCACCACGCTCGGCTTCATCGCCGCCCATTTCCGCGGGCTGGTCGAGGAGGCCATCATGATGCTGGCCGATGTGCAGGCATCGTTGCCCTTCATGATGATCGCGCTGGCGTTGATCGCGCTGTTCGGCGGCGGCTTCTTCCTGTTCGTCGCGATCATGGGGTTCTATGGCTGGGAGGTGTTCGCGCGGCTGACGCGCGGCGTCGTCATCGCCGCCAATACACAAGGCTATGCGACGGCCGTGACGGCGCTCGGCGCGCCGGCCCGCCATGTCTATCTCCGGCATGTCCTGCCGAATATCCTGAGCGTGCTGATCGTCCAGTTCACGCTGAACTTCCCGCAGGTGATCCTGCTGGAGACCTCGCTCTCCTTCCTCGGCCTCGGCATCCGTCCGCCCCTGACCAGCCTCGGCCAGATGCTCGGCGCCGGACGCGCCTATCTCACCAGCGCGTGGTGGATCGCAGTGCTGCCCGGCATGGCTATCTTCCTGACGACGATGTCGATCTCGATCGTCGGCGACTGGATCCGGGACCGGCTCGACCCGACGCTGCAATCGCGCTGATCGGCTTCACGTGGGCAGATCGGCCCGGCCGAGGACACGCCGGGCCGCTGTCCGCAGCGCACGCTGGTCGGCATAACCAACCGCCCTGGCAATCTGGTGGGGCGGCGCGCCATCGCTCGCCATCGTCATGGCCCGCAGTACGCGCAGGCGAGACCTCCAGTCGCCGAAGCTCAGGCCGGTCTCCGCCCGGAAGCCGCGTGTCAATGTCCGCCGGCTCGCTCCCGCGCGCTGCGCCCAGCCATCGATGTCGAGGCCAGAACCGGGGTCCTTCAGCAAGGCATCGCAGATGCGCCGCAGACGCACATCCCGCGGCAAGGGCAGCGTCAGCGCCGTCTCCGGCGCCCGCGCGATCTCGTCGAGAATCAGCGCGGCGAGATGCCCGCCGCGCCCGGCTTCGTCATAGAGCAGCGGCTCGACCGCAAGCGCCTCCAGCGCCGAAGCGAGCAGGCTGGAGACCTCCAGCACGCGGCACCCCGCCGGCAGGACACCCACCGCCTCCGGCGCGATATAGGCCGAGCACATCGAGACCGCGCCATGCATCCTGACCTCATGCGAGAGACCAGGCGGAATCCAGAGCGCATGCCGGGCCGGCAGCACCCAGGTGCCGTCCTCCGCCCGGACCAGCGTCAGGCCAGCGGTGGCATAGAGCAGTTGCGCGCGCGGATGGCTGTGCCAGCCCGTGCTGGCGCCGGCGGAATAGCTCTTCGGCATGACGGCAACGGCGCGCGGCACCGTCTGATAGGCCTCGCTCTCACTGCGCATCACATCTCCTGTTTGGCCCGATCCTGCCGAATAACGGCCCGACAGGCTTAACGGGTCAAGCTAAATTGGCGCGTTATTATCGAGAGACCGCCATGACCCCCGAAACGCTGTCGAAGCGCACCCTTCTCTTCGTCAATGCCGCTCATGCGCTCGATCATTTCGTGCTGCTGATCTACCCGACGGCGGTGATCGCCATCGCGGCGCAGACCAATCTCAGCTATGCCGAGCTGATCGGCCTCGCCACCGGCGCCTTCGTCGCCTTCGGCCTGTGCTCGCTGCCGATGGGCTGGCTCTCGGATCGGTTCGGCCGGCGTAACATGCTCGCCGTGTTCTTCATCGGTTACGGGCTGTCCTGCCTCGGCGTTGCGAGTGCCGACCGCCCCGCCGCCTTCGCCGGCTGGCTGCTCGTGCTGGGCGTGGCCTCGGCGATCTATCACCCGGTCGGCTCGACGATGCTGGTCAGTCATGCCCGCCAGCTCGGCCGGGATCTCGGCGTCAACGCCGTCTGGGGCAATCTCGGCGCGGCTTCGGCCGCCGGCGTCACCGCGCTCATCGCCGCGAATTTCGGCTGGCGCTTCGCCTTCGTCCTGCCGGGGCTGGTCTGCCTCGTTCTCGGCGCGGCATTCATCGCGCTCGTGCCCGGCGACGGTAACCCGTCCGCGAACCGCTCCGGCAAGGCCGAACTCATTCCGGTCAATCGGCCGAAGGCTCTGCTCGCCATCTTCGCTGTCGCGGTCATAGCCGGCGGCATGACCTTCAACATCACCACGATCGCGCTGCCGAAGGTCATCGACGAAAGGCTCGGCCTCGACCTGCCGCTGGCGCTGATCGGCTCGCTGGCGACGCTGGTCTTCGTCTTCGGCGCCGCCACGCAATGGCTGATGGGGCGGCTGGTCGACCGCTACACGCTTCCGGCCCTGTTCGTCGGGCTCGCGCTGTTCCAGCCGCTGGGCCTCGCACTCGCGGCGACGACATCCGGCGTGCCGCTGCTGATCGGCCTCGTCATGACCATGGCCGCGATCTACGGGCAGGTCGTCGTCAACGACGCGATGGTCGCCCGCTACGTGCCGGCGCAGCACCGCGCCAAGGCGTTCAGCGTGCGCTATTTCCTCGGCTTCACAGTGAGCGGCTTCGTGGTGCCGATGCTGGCCGTCCTGCATGCGCAAGGCGGGTTCGGGCTGGTGCTGGCGGGCGCGACCGTCTTCGGCCTGATCGTCTGGTGCGCCGCGCTGGCGTTCTTCTTCCTGGCGCAGGCCGCGCCGACGGCGAACACCGTCCCAGCCGAGCCATAGGCTTATGGCGGCGCAAGCTGCCGGCTGCTCATTCAAATTGAGTCGAGGCCATAGCCCCGCCATGCACGGCGGGGCTCAAGCATGCTTGATCATGCGTTTCTGACATCTCACAAAGTGATTGTCAGATCTCAGAAACTGAGCCAGCATGGCTCATGCTCGATCAATCGCCCTTCTCGCTTCCGAAGCCGCCTGCAGCGGAAAGCGACATCACCTTCGCAAGCCGGCGCCTGCGGCAGGTGCTTGTCCGCTGCGAGCTCATTCCCGGTACCTATGCCCATGAAGGCGACCTCGCGCAGCGTTTCGGCCTCGGACGCGCGGCTGTTCGCGTCGCACTGACGGAACTTGCTGGGGCCGGCTTCGTCGCCAGGCATGCGCGGCAGGGCTGGCGCGTCGCTGCGGTCGACGGGGCGCTTGCAAGCGCCATCGTCGAGGCAAGATTGCGGATCGAGCCGGCACTGGTCGAAAAGCCGCTCGATGAGCGCAGCATTGCCCTGCTCGGCAGCCTGAGAGGCGCGATCGACGCCGTTCTGGGGAGGGACGATCCTTCAGCCCGCACCATGGCGCAGCAATTGTGCCGGCAGGCACTCGACCTGCTCGCACAGCGGGCCGGCGGCTTCATCGAAAGCTGGCTGCGCGATCTCTGGGATCACACCGAACGGCTGATCCGCTCCCTCGAACTCGCCGGCACGACGCCGCCGGCGATCGATCCGCGCCCGCTGCTCGACGCGCTCCTGCGCGGCGACCGGGAGGCCGCGCTGCTCGCGCTTCAGGAGGAGCAGAAGCGCTTCACCGATGCGGTCGCGCACGGCTTTCTCGCCACCGCTCGCCTGCTCCCGCAGGATCACCCCGTTTCCGTGCGCAGCCGCCTGCCGCGCCGGAGCAGCAACGACCGCAAGCCGTCCCCCACCCTGTCCGAGGAGAAATCGCGATGAGCCGTGTTTCGAAAGCCGCAGCCGCCTTCCTCGTCGCCACCGCGCTCGGCCTGGCGGCCGGGCCGGCACTCGCCGCCAAGGATCGTTTCGTCGTCGACCTCGTCAACGAGCCGTCCTCGCTCGACCCGCAGGTGCAGTGGAATCCGGACAGCTACTATGTCTACCGCAACATCTTCGACAATCTCGTCACCCGCGACGACAAGGGCGAAATCATCCCGCAAGTCGCGACCGCCTGGAAGCAGCTCTCGGACACTGAGATCGAGTTCGACCTGCGCAGCGACATCGCTTTCCATGACGGCTCGAAGCTGACCGCCGACGATGTCGTCTTCAGCGTCAAGCGCATCACCGATCCGAAATTCGCCAGCCCCCAGCTCGGCCAGTTCGACAAGATCACCGACGCCGTCGCGCTCTCGCCGACCAAGGTGAAGCTCGTCACCGCCGGCCCCTATCCGGCGCTGCTGGCGCAGCTCGTCAAGCTCTCGATCGTGCCCAAGGCCGTGGTCGAGGCCGTCGGCAAGGATGCCTTCAACCTCAAGCCCGTCGGCAGCGGCCCCTACAAGTTCGAGTCCTGGCAACGCGGCGTGAATGTCCAGCTTGCGCGCAACGACACCTATTGGGGCACCAAGGCGCCGTTCCCGACCGTGACCTTCCGGGCTGTGCCGGACGCGGCGACGCGGCTTGCCAACCTGCAGGCCGGTGCGAGCGACCTCGTCGTCACGCTCGATGCCGACCAGGCTGCCCAACTCAAATCCTCCGCCAAGGCCCAGGCCCTGATCGGCCTGACCGAGCGCGTCGCCTATGTCCGGCTCAACACGACCAAGCCGCCCTTCGACAATCCCAAGCTCAGGCTGGCGGCAGCCTATGCGCTCGACAAGCAGGCGATGATCGACGGCCTGCTGGGCGGCCATGACAAGCCGGTGCCGGAACTGCTGACCCCGGCGATCTTCGGCTGGGTCGACGGCATCAAGGCACCGGAACACGACCTCGCCAAGGCCAAGGCGCTGATCGCGGAAGCAGGCCCCGCCGCGAAGGCCGAGATCGACCTCGCCACCGCGCCGGTCTTCGACCAGCGCATCGTCCAGGCAATCCAGCAGATGCTGGTCGATGCCGGCTTCAACGTGAAGATCGCGATGTCCGACATGGCGACCTATCTGAAGCGCGCCCAGGCCGGACCGGAGGCGACCTCGATGCTCAGCTTCGGCCGCTGGTCCTGCGCCTGCCAGGATGCCGACGGCGTGCTCTTCCCGCTGCTGCACAAGAGCAGCGGCTGGTCGGCCTATCGCAACCCGAAGATGGACGCCCTGCTGGAAGAGGCGCGCGCGACGCTCGACACCAGCAAGCGGCTCGCCGCCTACAAGCAGGTCCACGAGATCGTCGCTACCGATGTACCGGTCGTGCCGCTCTACCAGGCCGTGGTGATCTATGGCGCGGCGAAGAACCTCGCCTTCCAGCCGACGCCCAACGAAAGCATGTTCATCAACCGGATGAGCTGGAAGGACTGAGCCGCGGTGCCGGGTTTTCTGCTCCGCCGGCTGGGCCAGGCTCTCGTCACCATCCTCGGGGTGGTGACGCTGATCTTCTTCGTCCAGCGCCTGACGGGAGACCCGACCTATCTGCTTGTGCCGGAAACGGCGACACAGGCCGATATCGCGGCCTTGCGCCACCAGCTCGGCTTCGACCGGCCATTGGTGGTGCAGTATCTCGATTTCCTCGGCGAGCTCGGGCGCTTCGACCTCGGGCAATCCGTGGTGCAGCGCGTGCCGGTGACGACGATCATCGCCTCGCGCCTGCCCTATACGCTGATGCTGGCGGCGGGCGCGCTCCTCGTTGCCTGCGGCATCGGCGTGCCGATCGGCATCCTGCTGGCGATCTTCCGCAACTCGCCCGCGGCGAAGGCAGCAGCCGGCTTCGTCCTTGCCGCCCAGAGCATGCCGACCTTCTGGAGCGGCATCCTGATGATCCTGGTGTTCTCGGTGCTGCTCGGCTGGCTGCCGCCCTCTTCCACCGGCGATCTCTCGCATCTCGTGATGCCGTCCTTCGCGCTCGGCCTGCTCAGCATGGCGACCTTTGCGCGGATCACACGCTCGGCCCTGCTCGATGAACTCTCGAAGGACTACGTCCGCACCGCCCGCTCGCGCGGTGTTCGCAGCGGGCGACTGCTGATCCGCCATCTCGCGCGCAACGCCTCGATCCCGGTCATCACCGTCGCAGCTCTCGAAATCTCGAACCTGCTGGCCGGCGCCGTCATCGTCGAGACCGTCTTCGCCTGGCCCGGCCTCGGACAGGTCACCGTACAGGCGATCCTGGCGCGCGATTTCATGATCGTGCAGGGCGTGGTGCTGCTCGGTGCCTTCGTCACCGTGCTGCTCAACCTGCTCTCGGACCTGCTCTACAGCCTGGTCGATCCGCGCATCGTGCTGGAGGGGGCGCGGTGAGCGTCGCAGCCGCAACCTCCGTGCCGCGCAGCAAGCGTGACGGCCTGTGGCGCTGGTGGCCGGTCGGCATCATCGCGCTCGTCGTGCTGGTCGCGATCCTTGCCCCTTGGCTCGCGCCCTATGACCCCAACCAGCAGAACCTGCTCGGTCGGTTGAAGCCTCCTGGCACGGTCTCGCGCAGCTTCCATTACTGGCTCGGCAGCGACGAGCTCGGCCGCGACCTGCTCAGCCGCGTCATCCATGGCGCGCGCATCTCGCTGATCGTCGCCTTCGCATCGGTCGTGCTCTCCGGCGTGGTCGGGACGACGCTCGGCATGATCGCCGGCTACCGGCGCGGCTGGGTCGAGATCGCGGTGATGCGCGTCGTCGACGTCTTCCTGTCGATCCCGGCGATCCTGCTCGCGATCATCACGGTCGCGGTGCTCGGCCCCGGCATCGTCAATGTCATCATGGTGCTCGCGCTCACCCGCTGGCCGCGCTACGCCCGCATCGCCTACAGCCAGACGCTCTCCGTCGCGAACATGCCCTATGTCCGGCTCTCGGCGCTGATGGGAGCCGGCGCGCCGCGCGTGCTCTTCCGCCATGTCCTGCCGAACATCGTCGGCGCGATCAGCGTCGTCGCGACGCTCGAATTCGGGCTGATGATCCTGTTCGAAGCGGGCCTCTCCTTCCTCGGGCTCGGCGTCCAGCCGCCGACCGCGAGCTGGGGCGCGATGCTCTCGACCGGCAGGAACTATGTCGCGACCGCCTGGTGGGTGGCGACGCTGCCCGGTGCCTGCCTGTTCGTGCTGGTGCTCGCCGTCAATCTCACCGGCGACGCCGTGCGCGACCGCCTCGATCCTCGCCATCGCTGAAGGAAAAGCCATGTTCGACGACATCAAGGGGAAGCGCGCCGTCGTCACCGGCGCCTGCGGGGTCATCGGCCGCTGGATCGCCGAAGTGCTGCACGAGGCCGGCGCCACGCTCTGCCTGACCGATGCGCGTAGCCAGGACCTGGAGACGCTGGCCAAGACGCTCGGCCTCTCCGGCAACAGCTTCGTCATGCCGGCCGACCTGACCAATGAGGCTTCGATCGTGGCCCTCGCCAGCGAGATCGGCCAGCGTTGGGGCGCGGCCGACATCCTCGTCAACAATGCCGGCATCTATCCGAGCGCCTTCCTGCTGGACACGACGACCGCCGAGTTCGACCGCATCCTGGGGATCAATCTCAGGGCACCCTTCATCCTGACCCGCGAGCTGGCGACCCAGATGGTGCGCAAGGGCGTGAAGGGCTCGATCATCAACATCTCGTCGGGTGCCTCGCGCAAGATGCGGCGCACGGCCTGCGTCTACTCGATGTCCAAGACCGCGCTCGACCGGCTGACCAAGGGGTTCGGCGTCGAGCTTGCCGAATACGGCATCCGTTCCAACGCGCTGGAGCCGGGCTTCGCCGCCGGCAGCACGGTCAGCGCCCTCACCGATGCGCATATCCAGAACACCGTCGCGCAAATCCCGCTCGGCCGGGCCTCCTCGCGCGCCGATGTCGGCAATGCCCTGCTCTATCTCGCCAGCGATGCCTCGGCCTATGTCACCGGGGCGACGCTCACGGTCGATGGCGGCAACTCGATCGGCTCGCTCGCCGTCCATCAGGACAAGAAGCAGGCGCTCTGAGGAGGTAAGACCATGACCGCCCCGAACGCCGCCCGCCCCGCCTATGAATGGCCTGAGGGCAAATCGAGCGCCTTCTGCTTCACCATCGATGTCGATGCGGAAAGCCCCTATCAATGGAGCCTGCCGGAAGGCGCGCCGGTCGCACTCGGGCAGATCGAGCAAAGGCTGTTCGGCCCGCGCGTCGGCATCTGGCGCCTGCTCGACCTGCTCGATCGCTACGGCATCAAGGCGACGCTCTTCGTGCCGGGGCTGATCGCGAAGAACCATCCGGAGCTGCTGCCGGCCTTCGTCGAACGCGGCCACGAGATCGGCCTGCACGGCTATTTCCATGAGCTCGCGACCGAAGCCGGGCCGGAGGAATTCGCCCGCGCGATGGATGAATCACTCGCGCTGTTCAAGAGCCAGGCCGGCATCGTGCCGAAAGGCTTCCGCTCGCCGGCCTGGGAGATGACACCCTTCATGCTGGAGGAGGTGAAGCGGCGCGGGCTCTATGATTCCTCGCTGATGGGCTTCGACCATCCCTACACCATCGACGGTGTCACGCAGGTCCCGGTGCTCTGGGCCGTCGATGATGCCGTCTATTTCCGCTTCACCGGCAGCGCGCAGGACCGCGCCCCGCCTTCGGCCCAGAACGGCATCCTCGATGCCTGGCTGGACGAATGGGAGGTGCTGCATCGCGAGGGGCGGATGATGATGCTCACCGTCCATGACTGGATCTCAGGCCGCGCCGGGCGCGTGCGCATGCTGGAAAAGCTGCTCGACGTGGTGACGGCCTCGCCCGGCGTCTGGATCGCGACGGTCGGCGAGCTCGCGGCGCATCACGCGGCAAGCGCCAATGCGCAGCGCTTCAGCGTGCCGATGCGGTTGCCGCAGCCGAGCGCACCCTTGCGCTTCCGGGCCAAAGCCTGATGCAGACATTCAGCATCCGCCGCCCGGCCGTCTGCTCGCCGCACGGGCTCGTCGCCGCGCAGAACCGCCACGCGGCCGAGGCCGGCGCCGCCGTGCTCGCACGCGGCGGCAATGCGATGGATGCGGCCATCGTCACGGCGCTGGTGCTGAGCATCGTCGAGCCCTGGCTGTCCGGCGTGGGCGGCGGCGGCTTCCTGATCCATGCCGATGGCCGGACCGGCGCGCTCGACACGCTCGATTTCAACGTGCGCTCGCCGCGCGGGCTCAAGCCGGCGGACTACCCGCTGACCGATGCGGGCTCGGGCAACTGGTTCGCCTGGCCGGCCGTCGTCGGCGAGCGCAATGTGGCCGGCTACAGCGCGATCTGCGTGCCCGGCGCCATCGCCGGGTTCGCCGCCGCGCTGGAGCGCTATGGCACGATCTCCTGGAGCGAGGCGCTGCAGCCGGCGATCGAGCATGCCGAGCGCGGGCTGGAGATCGACTGGTACGCAGCGCTTTGCATCGCGGTCGAGGTCGCCGGCCTGTCGCGCGATCCTGCGATCTCGGCGCTCCTGCTCGACAATGGCCAGCCGCCGAAGGCCGGTGCCGATACCCGCCGCTTCAAGCCGATGACGGCGAAGGCAGCGCTGTTGAAGCGATTGGCCAAGGCCGGCGCCCGCGACTTCTACGAGGGCGAAGCCGCGCAGCTGATCGCTGGTGACCTTGAAGCCGGTGGCTCCGCGATCCGCACTGACGATCTCGCCAGCTACCAGGCGATGTGGTCGCCGGCCCTGACCGGGCGCTATCGCGATCTCGACATCGCCGCCATTCCCGGCCTCAGCGGCGGCCCGACCTTCTTCGACGCAGCACGGCGCGTGGAAGCGCGCGGCCTCGAACAGGCCAGCTCGCAGGCCGATGCGGCGCTGACCTATGCCACGGCGATCCGCGAAGCCTATGCGGTGAGGCTCAACAGCATGGGCCATGCCGCGACGCCGCAGGCGGGCTGCACCTCGCATGTCAGCGTCGTCGACCGTGACGGCAACATGGTCTCGCTGACCAACACGCTGCTCTCGCGCTTCGGCTCGCGGGTGGCGTTGCCGCGGGCCGGCATCATCATGAATAACGGCATGATGTGGTTCGACCCGCGCCCCGGCCAACCCAACAGCATGGCTCCGGGTGTCAAGCCGCTGGCCAATATGTGCCCGCTGGTGCTGAGTCGCGGCGGAAAGCCCTGGCTCGCGATCGGCGCCGCCGGCGGCCGCACGATCTTCCCGACATTGCTACAAATGATCTCCGGCATAGCCGATTTCGGGCTCTCGCTCGAAGACGTGTTTCACCGACCGCGCATTGACGCCTCTACGCCGCGGATCAAGGTCGATGCCCGGGCGGAGCCGGACGTGGCGGCGCGGATCGCCGGGGCCTTCCCCGTCGAGATCGTCGAGGACACGCTCTATCCCGTGAATTTCTCGGTGCCCTCGGCCGTGATGCGGGCGGAGGATGGCGGCTTCCTGGGCATGGCCCATCCGACCAGCCCCTGGGCCGCGGTCGCAGCAGCCTCGGCATGAGCGAGCGCGCCAACCCGATGCTGGCGATCGAGGGCCTCACGATCGAGATCGACGGCAACCGCATCGTCGACGGCGTCTCGCTCGGCGTCGAGACCGGCCGCATCCTGGCGATCGTCGGCGAATCCGGCTGCGGCAAGAGCCTGACGGCGCTGTCCGTGCTCGGCCTTTTGCCGAACGCCGCGCGGGTATCCGCCGGCTCGATCCGGCTCGGCGGGCGCGAGTTGACGAGGCTTTCCGAAGTGGAGCTATCGGAGGTGCGCGGCAACGATGCCGCGATCATCTTCCAGGAGCCGGTTGCATCACTCAATCCGCTGATGCGGGTCGGCGAGCAGGTCGAGGAAGCATTGCTCCTGCATCGCGGCCTGTCGCGCGCGGCCGCGCGCGAGGAGGCCATCGCGATCATGGCACGCGTCGGCATTCCCGATCCCGCCAGGCGCGCCCGGCAATACCCGTTTGAGCTCTCCGGCGGCATGTGCCAGCGCATCATGATCGCCTCGGCCCTGATCTGCCGGCCCTCGCTGCTGATCGCCGACGAGCCGACCACGGCGCTCGACGTCACCATCCAGGCACAGATCCTCGACCTGATGCGCCGCCTGCGCGACGAGGTCGGCAGTGCTATCGTGCTGATCACCCATGACATGGGCGTGGTCGCCGATCTCGCCGACGATGTCTGCGTGATGTATGGCGGACGGATCGTCGAGAGCGGCCCGGTCGATGCCATCTTCGCCGAACCGAGCCATCCCTATACCCGCCTGCTGCTGGGCACGATCCCGAAGCTCGACGGCATCAGGAAGACGGTGCTGCGTACGATCGAGGGCATGGTGCCGCCGGCCGGCGCCTGGCCCGAAGGCTGCCGCTTCCGGACGCGCTGCCCGCTCGCCGACGAGGCCTGCGAGCAGGTTCCGCCGGCCGTCGCGGTGGGCGCTTCCCATCGCGCCGCCTGCTGGCATGTCGACCGGCTGGAGGCGATGGCATGAGCGAGCCGTTGCTAGAGGTACGCGACCTCAAGGTGCATTTCCCGCTGCGCGGCGGCGTCAGTACGCCGGGCGGCGTGGTCAAGGCGGTCGACGGCATCTCGCTCGACCTCCAGGCCGGCCGGACGCTGGCGCTCGTCGGCGAATCCGGCTGCGGCAAGTCGACCACCGCCTATGCCGTGGTGGGGCTGGAGCGGGCGACGTCCGGCACGATCCGCTTCGACGGGCGCGACATCACCGCGCTCAAGGGACGCGAGCGGGCGGCGCTGGCGCAGGATATCCAGATCGTCTTCCAGGACCCGTCCTCGGCGCTCGACCCCAAGATGACGATCGCGGACAGCATCAGCGAGCCGCTCGCCATCGCCGGGCGCAGCCGCGCCGACCGCAAGGCCCGCGTCGCTGAATTGCTGGATCGCGTCGGCCTGCCCGCCGCTCTGGCCGAACGCCTGCCGAGCGCACTTTCGGGCGGGCAGCGCCAGCGCGTCGTCATCGCCCGGGCGCTCGCCCTGTCACCGCGCCTGCTCGTGCTCGACGAGCCGGTTTCGGCGCTCGACGTCTCGATCCGCTCGCAGGTGCTCAACCTGCTGCTCGAATTGCAGCGCGATCTCGGCCTGTCCTATCTTTTCATCTCGCATGACCTCTCGGTCGTTCGGCACATCGCCGACGAGGCGATGGTGCTCTATCTCGGCACTGTGGCCGAGCAGGGCCCGGTCGATGCGATCTTCGACAAGCCGCAGCACCCCTATACGAAGGCGCTGCTCTCGGCGATCCCGCTGCCGGACCCGCGTGCCCAGCGCAACCGCGAGAAGATTATCCTGAGCGGCGACCTGCCGAGCCCGCTCTCGCCGCCGGTCGGCTGCCCGTTCGTGACACGCTGCCCGGAGCGGATCGCGGTCTGCGCCGATAAGCGTTTTCCGCTCGCCAGGGGCGATGCGGGCACCGAGGCTGCCTGCGTCCATATCGGGGAGCGGGCAGCAGGCTAGCCGCGGACGCGCTCCCACTCTGCCAGAGCGAGCACGAGATGATAGAGCACCCGCACCGGGATCACGGTCTGGGTGGGCGCTCCGTCCTTGGCCAACTGGTTGAACCAGAGCCCCGTTTCGGGCGCGACGAAGCAGCGGAACAGGCTGGCGAGATGCCTGTCGAGGCGCTCGGCCGCATCAGCGTCGTCCAGGAACTCGATCCGGGCGAGGAAGGCCTTGATCGCTTCGGTCTGCGGCCAGAGCAGCTTGGTCGAGGCGGTGACCTTGCCGGTGCGATCGAAAACGTCGAAGGCAGCGAGCGGACCTGCCGAGCCATCGTCGAGGCCATGCCGGATCGCGAAGCCATAGAGCCTCTCCGCCAGATCCCGAGCTTGCGTGTCTCCCGTCAGGCGCCAGTGATGCAGCAGCAGCCAGGTCCATTCGAAATGATGGCCGGGTTCGCAGACCAGGCCAGCCGCGCCGGGAGCCGGCTTCCAGTCATCGGTGAAATACTCGCCGAGCGTGCCGGTCTCCGTATCGACCAGATGCTCGCGCGCGAGCCGGACGATCGCGCTGGCATGATCGAGCCAGCGCTTCTCGCCTGTCGCCTCTGCCAGCGCATGGAAGGCCTCGAGCAGGTGCATATGCGGGTTCTGCCGGCGCGGCAGCGTGCCCACCGTATCCTCGGCGAAACCGCCCAGCGGATGCACCATCTCGCTTTCGATGAAGCCGATCACTTCGTCGGCTATCGCGAGCGCCTGATCGTCGTGTGTCGCGCGGTAGTACCAGGCCATGGCGAACAGGACGAAGGCGAGGTCGTAGAGATCGGTCCGGGCATCGACCGGCGTGCCGTCCTCGCGGACGGAGTGCAGGAAGCGCCCCGTCCCACCCTCCCGACAGACATCGCGCAGGAAGGCGAAGCCGTGGCGGGCAGCGGCGAGCGCCTCGCTCTGCGGGTCGAGCAAATGGGCATGGCTGAAGACATAGGTCAGCCGGGCCGTGACGAGCGTCGTCCTGAGCGGGCCAAGATCGCGCGCGGGTTCGGCCGGATCGAACATCTCGACAAAACCGGCGCGGCCGGGCCGGACGGCGCGAGCGATCCAGGCCGGGATGAGGATCTCCCTGAGCCACGCTTTCGACGGCAAGTCGGCGGCGGTTTCCAGGGCTTCTTCACGCTTCATCGGACGATACCCTCGGGAGGAGAAGGACGAGAGCAGCTCTTCCTGCCGCTCACCGTGCGCTATGGCCTAGCCGATAGCCACAGCCGAGGCGCGCGTCCACATCGCCCAGTGCAGGGCGCTATAGCGCGCCCCGCCCGACGACTTCGCGCATCGCGATATAGCTGTGGTATTCCGCGACATTGGGATCGTCATGGAAGACCTCCCGCGTGAAGGCGGCGTAGGCGGCCATGCTCTCGACCTGCAGATGCAGCACGAAATCGGCGTCGCCCGTCACATAGGAGGCGTGCTTCACCTCGGGCCGTGCCTGGAGCTTGCGGGCGAAATCGCCATAGGTCCGCGAGCCCTGGATGATCGAGACAGTGACATGCACCGTCACCGGCACGCCCATGATCTCCGGGCTGACAATCGAGACGTCCGCGGTGATGACCTTTTCCGCCCGCAGGCGCCTCAAGCGCCGCAGGACCGCGCTCTGGGACAAGCCCACACGCTCGGCCAGCACCCGCGCCGGCGTCTGGTTATCAGCCTGCATCTCTTTCAGGAGGGCGTAATCGAACGAGTCGAGATCGACTGTTTTGGCCATCGAAACCTTCATGATCGGCGAAATTCGCTACCGGATAGCAAAAATAGGCGACTATCGCCAAGCGCCTGACTGCATGATCTGATCCATATGCCGACCCTATCGGCGGCGACGAAACCGGAAGACGGATCATGACTGCGACGAAGTGGACCAAGAGAAGCCTTGCCGCGCAGGCCATGGGCAAGATCGACCCGACCACCAAGGGCGTCGTGCCGCCGATCCATATCTCGACGACCTATATCCGGGACGAGGATAACGGCTATTCGACCGGCTTCATCTATGGCCGGCCAGATAACGAGACGGTGCATGAAGCGCAGGCCGTGCTCGCCATGCTGGAAGAGGCCAAGGCCGGCGCGCTGCTGTTCGGCTCGGGCATGGCGGCGGCGACCGCCGTCTTCCAGGCGCTCTCGCCCGGCGACCATGTCGTCGCCTCCAAGGTGATGTACTGGGCGCTGCGCGCCTGGCTGCTCAACGAGGCGACGCGCTGGGGCATCAAGGTCGATTTCGTCGAGACCGACGACCTCGCCGCGCTGAAGGCCGCGGTCAAGCCGGGCGCGACCAAGCTAGTCTGGATCGAGACGCCGTCGAACCCGCTCTGGACCATCACGGACATCGCCGGCGCGGCTGAGATCGCCCATGCGGCCGGTGCCAAGCTCGCCGTCGACTCGACCTGCGCCTCGCCGGTCCACACCCGCCCGCTGACGCTCGGCGCCGATATCGTCATGCATGCGGCGACCAAGGTGCTGAACGGCCATTCCGACGTCGTCGCCGGCGCGCTCTGCGCCCGCGAGGACGACGAATTCTGGAATCGGGTCAAGACGGTCCGCAAGGGTCAGGGCGGCATTCTCGGCCCGTTCGAGGCCTATCTCCTGATGCGCGGCATGCGCACCCTGCACGTCCGGCAGGAGCGCCAGGCCGCGTCCGCGATGGCGCTGGCGCAGCGTCTCTCGGCCCATCCGCTAGTCGCGCGCGTACTCTATCCCGGCCTGCCACAGCATCCCGGCCACGACATCGCGGCGCGGCAGATGGAGAATGGCTTCGGCTTCATGCTCTCGGTGCAGGTCACCGGCGGCGAGGCGGCGGCGATCGGCACAGCGGCCCATGTCGAACTGTACAAGCGGGCGACCTCGCTCGGTGGCGTCGAAAGCCTGATCGAGCACCGCGCTTCGATCGAGGGTGCCGGCTCGCCCTGCCCGACCGACCTCCTGCGCCTCTCGACCGGCATCGAGGATGTCGATGACCTCTATGCCGATCTCGACCAGGCGCTGAAGGCTGGGCACCGCTCGTAAGGCGCCGTGCCATGACCGTGACAGGCTCCGCCTCCGTGCCGACCAGCCAGGCGGTCGGCAAAGCCCTGCTGCTCGTGACGGCCTTCGGCTGGGGCCTCAACTGGACCGTGCTGAAATTCGTCCTGCAGGACTGGCCGCCGCTGTTCGCGCGAGGCACAGCCGGCCTGCTGGGGGCGCTCTGCCTCGCACTGCTGGCAATGGCTCGCGGCGACAGCCTTGCCGTACCAAAGGGCGCCCGTGCGCCTCTCCTGGTCGCGGCGTCGATCAACGTCTTCGCCTGGATGGGCTTCACCGCGCTGGCGCTGAACTGGCTCAAGGTCTCCGAGGGCGCCTTGATCGCCTACTCCATGCCGATCTGGGCGATGATGCTCGCCTGGCCCTTGCTCGGAGCGCGTCCGACGCGGCGCAGCCTGGTGGCGCTGGGCCTGAGCATTACCGGCATGGTCGTTCTGATGGGCGGGCCCGACTTCTCGGCGGCCAAGCTTCCCGGCGTGCTGTTCGCCTTTGCGGCGGCGGTGCTGTTCGCACTCGGCACGGTCAAGGCGCGGAAACCCCTCGCCATGCCTGGCCCGGCTGTCGCCGCCTGGCAGGTCGCCCTCGGCTGCCTGCCGATGGTGGCCCTGAGCCTCATGCTGGAGCAGCCGCAGATCACGTCGCTTTCCACGCAGGGAGCACTGGGCCTGGTCTACATGGCCGTCGGCCCGATGGCGCTCTGCTACCTCACCTGGTTCGGCGCGCTCAAGCGGCTGCCAACCGCGGTCGCCGCGACCAGCATGCTGATCGTGCCGGTGGTGGGAACGCTGACCGCCGTCCCCCTGCTCGGCGAAACGCTCGGAGCGCGGGAACTGATCGCGATCGTGCTGACCATCGGCGGCGTCGCCCTGGCGCTACGGCGCGAAGCCTGAATCTGATAAAACTGCGCCGGCCTTTCCTAGCGCGACCGAATCCCCATGGCCTCGACTTCCGCGGCAGTCGGGAGGTCAGCGCCGCGACGCGTGACCGTGATCGCCGCAGCCGCGGCGGCATAGGCGAGGAGACCAGCCAGGGCCTCGCGGTCGAGCACCGCGATCGCCTCGGGGCTGAGCCGGCCGGTCTGCGAAAGCCGCGCGAGCAGCGCGGCGTGGAAGGTATCGCCCGCACCGACGGTGTCCTGCACGGCAACCGCGTGGCCCGGCACGGAAACCTGCCCGGCCGCGGAAAAAGCCGTGGCGCCCTGCCCGCCCTGCGTGACGACAACGAGCCGTGCGCCGAGACCGAGCCAATAGGCAGCAGCCTCGGCCATGCTGAGCTGCCCGTCCCAGGCGATGCGGATATCCTCGTCGCTCGCCTTGATTACCGTCGCCGTCCGATAGAAGCGCTCTGCCGCCCGATGCCAGCCGGACATGTCGCCGATCACGGTGGGGCGCAGATTGGGGTCGACGCTGATGACGCGCCGGCCGCGTTCCCGCTCGGCCAACGCCGCGAAGGCCGATCCGACAGGCTCGACCGCCATCGTGTAGGAGCCGAAGGTCAGCGCGCGGACCGCGGCCGGCAGCGCCTGCGGCAGGTCGGCAGGGGTGAGCGAGCGGTCGGCCGTCCCTTCGCCATGGAAGGAATAGCTGGGATGGCCGTCCTTGCCGGTCGCCACGACCGAAATGGTGGTGAGCCGCTCCGTCCGGACGAGATGGCGGCTATCGACGCCTTCCCGCGCGAGACGATCGGCAAGCAGCGAGCCGAAGCCGTCGCGCGAGACACCGCCGAGAAAGGAAGCCTCGATACCGAGCCGGGCCAGGCCGATCGCGACATTGAAGGGCGAGCCGCCGGCCACGATCCGCGCCGGCATCTCGCTGCCCTCGCCCGCACCGGCGAACAGGTCGACCAGCGCTTCCCCACAGACCAGGATCATGGCAACCGACTTTCGATATCCGTCACGGCGCCGTCATTGAACAGCACACCGCGCTTTCCGGGAAGCCGCGCCGGCGCTGCGGGCGGCTGGCGTGCAAAGCCGCACCATCCGCCTTGGAGACCTCGCGAAATTTCCGTAAACTGCGACTTGCAGATATTTTAAGCTTGAAACATTATGGCCTGCGCGCGCCACAGAAATCCAAGGGAACGGGGCCGCGCTTCAACTTCGTCCGGGAGGACATCGATGACGACACTCAGGTTCGGTCTGGCACTTGGTTGCGGCGCGCTGGCGCTATCCATCGCTTCGGCCCAGGCGCAGGAGCCGATCAAGATCGGCGTGGTCAGCGTCCTGACCGGTCCGGCCGCCTCGCTCGGCCAGCAGGTCCGCGACGGCTTCCAGCTCGCTGTCGACAAGAATGGCGGCAAGCTCGGCGGCGTGCCGGTCAAGATCACCGTGATCGACGACGAGCTGAAGCCCGATGTCGCGGTCGAGCGCGTGCGCTCGTTCGTCGAGAGCGAGAAGCCGGCCTTCGTCGTCGGCCCGGTCTTCTCCAACATCCTCGGCGCCATCGCCAAGCCTGTGCTCGATTCCGGCGCCTTCCTGATCAGCCCGAATGCCGGCCCCTCGACCATGGCCGGCAAGGCCTGCAACAAGAACTTCTTCGTCACCTCCTACCAGAACGATCAGGTGCACGAGGTTCTCGGCAAATACGCGCAGGACCAGAACTACAAGAAGGCCTATATCATCGCGCCGAACTACCAGGCGGGTAAGGACTCGCTCGCCGGCTTCAAGCGCTACTTCAAGGGCGAGATCGTCGACGAGGTCTATGCGCCGCTGAACGCGATGGATTTCTCGGCCGACCTCGCCAAGATCGCCTCGTCCAAGCCCGATGTCGTCTTCGCCTTCCTGCCCGGCGGGCTCGGCGTCAATTTCGTCAAGCAGTGGTCGCAGGCCGGGCTGCAGGGCAAGATCCCGTTCCTCTCCGCCTTCACGGTCGATGAATCGACCCTGCCGGCCCAGCAGGACGCCGCGGTCGGCCTCTATGGCGGCATGACCTGGGCGCCCAACATGGACAACGCGCAGACGAAGGATTTCGTCAAAGCCTATGAGGCAGCCTACAAGATCGTGCCCGGCTCCTATGCCCAGCAATCCTACGACGCGGCGATGCTGATCGACTCCGCCGTGAAGGCGGCGGGCGGCACCGGCAACCCCGACAAGCTGCGCGACGCCATCAAGAAGGCCGACTTCACCTCGCTGCGCGGCAAGTTCAAGTTCAACACCAACGGCTATCCGATCCAGGACTTCTACCTCGTCAAGGTCGCCAAGCGCGCCGACGGCAAGTTCCAGACCGAAATCGCGCAGAAGGTGTTTTCGGACTACGCCGATCCGCACGCCAAGGATTGCGCGCTGAAGTGACGCGAAGCGTCATCCTCGGGCGAAGCGAAGCTTCGACCCGGGGATCTCTTCGTCACGAGATGCTCGGGTCAAGCCCGAGCATGACGTCCTGTGACCGGCCCTGACCTAGGACCGCGCAATGACCCTCAGCCTCCTGATCGTCCAGCTCCTCAACGGGCTCCAGTTTGGCGTCCTGCTGTTCCTGGTTGCGGCCGGGCTGACGCTGGTCTTCGGTGTCATGGACTTCATCAACCTGGCCCATGGCGTCCAGTACATGCTGGGCGCCTATCTCGCCGTGACCTTCGTCAGCCTGACCGGCTCCTTTCTGCTGGGGCTCGTGCTCGCGCTCGCGGCCGCCTTGCTGCTCGGCCTCGCCCTCGAATTCCTGGTCTTCCGGCATCTCTACGAACGCGACCATCTCGACCAGGTGCTGGCGACCTTCGGGCTGATTCTGCTGCTCAACCAGGCGGTGAAGATGATCTGGGGCGCCGCACCGCTTTCGGTGCCGGTGCCGGAATTCCTCTCCGGCAATGTCCGATTGATGGACGGCATTCTCTACCCCGTCTATCGCTTCGCGCTGATCGGGGCCGGCCTCGGTGTCGGCGCGCTGCTCTGGTTCGTGGTCGAGAAGACCCGCACCGGCATGCTGCTCAGGGCCGGCGCCTCGAATGCGCCGATGGTCTCGGCGCTCGGGGTCGATATCCGCAAGCTGTTCATGATCGTCTTCGCCTTCGGCACCATGCTCGCCGGCTTCGCCGGGGCGATGGCCGCGCCGATCCTCTCGGTCGAGCCCGGCATGGGCGATACCGTCCTGATCCTCGCCTTCGTCGTCATCGTCGTCGGCGGCATCGGCTCGATCCGCGGCGCCTTCGTGGGCGCGCTGATCGTCGGCCTCGTCGACACGCTCGGCCGCTCCTCGATGAACGACCTGCTCCGGCTGTTCATGGCGCCTGCTTCGGCCCGCGCGACCGGCGCAGCGCTCTCCTCGATGCTGATCTACCTCGTCATGGCGGCGGTGCTGTTCGTCCGGCCCGAAGGCCTGCTCCCGGCCAAGGGGCGCTCGTGAGCATGGCGAGCGCGCCCGCGAATTCCGCCGCAACTACGCGGCCTGTGGCGCCCACAGTGCGCCGGCTTGCGCCGCTCGTCATTTTCATTCTGCTCGCCCTGTTGCCGCTTGGTTCCATGCTCGGCCTGCCCGGGCATTGGCTGACACTGGTGACGCGGGCGATGATCTTCGCCATCGCCGCGCTGTCGCTCGACCTCGTCCTCGGGATCGGCGGGCTGATCTCCTTCGGCCACGCCGCCTTCGTCGGCATCGGCGCCTATGGCGCGGGCATCCTGATCACCGAAGGCCAGACCGAGCTTCTTGTCGCGCTGCCGGTCATCCTCCTCGCCTGCGCCGTCTTCGCGACTGTCACCGGCTATGTCTCCCTGCGGACGCGCGGCGTCGCCTTCATCATGATCACCCTGGCCTTCGGCCAGATGGCATTCTATTTTGCGCAGGCGCTCTCAGCCTATGGCGGCGATGACGGCCTGACCCTCTACGAGAAGAGCACGCTGCTCGGGCACGAGATCTTCGGCAACCGCACCGGCTTCTATTACATCGCGCTCGGCACGCTGGCCTTCTGCTACGGACTGGCGCGGCGGCTCGTCGCCTCGCGCTTCGGCCGGGTGCTGCGGGCGGCGCGTGAAAATGCCGTGCGCGTCACCATCACCGGCTACGACGTCAACCATGTCCGGCTCGGCGCCTATGTGATCAGCGGCATGATGGCGGGGCTCGCCGGCTTCCTGCTCGCCAACCAGACCGATTTCGTCAGCCCCGCCTATATGTCCTGGCCGCGCTCGGGTGAGCTGATCTTCATGGTCGTGCTCGGCGGCGTCGGCTCGCTCTATGGTGCGATCCTCGGCGCGCTTGCCTTCCTCGTCACCGAGGACGTGCTCTCGTCGCTGACGCATAACTGGAAGATCATCTTCGGGCCATTGATCGTGCTCTTCGTGCTGTTCACCCATGGCGGCATCGCCGGCCTTGTCGCGAAGCTCAGGGGGCGCCGCGATGGCTGAGCCGGCGCTCGCATTGAAAGGGCTCGCCAAGTCGTTCGGCGCGCTCAAGGTCACAAACGGGGTCGACCTCTCCATCGCACCGGGCGAGCTCCACGCGCTGATCGGCCCCAACGGCGCCGGCAAGACCACGCTGGTCCATCAGATCTCCGGGACGCTGAAGCCGGATGCCGGCGCGATCCTGTTCGGCGGGCAGGACATCACCCGCCTGTCGCCGCAGGCGCGGGCACGAGCGGGCCTTGCTCGCACTTTCCAGATCACCTCGACCATCCCCTCGCTCTCGGCGCTTGAGAATGTCGCCCTCGGTGTGCAGGCGCACAGCGCCCATCCGCTCTCGCTCTTCCGCGACGCTGCCAGCGACGAGGCGCTCAACACCCCCGCCTGGGAAGCGCTCGAAGCGGTCGGGCTGGCGGAGCGAGCGCATGCCCCGGCCGGCAGCCTCTCGCATGGCGAAAAGCGCGCGCTGGAGATCGCGATGGCGCTGACGCTTCAGCCCAAGCTCATCCTGCTCGACGAACCTCTCGCCGGCGTCGGCCATGAGGAGGGCGAGCGCCTGATCGGGCTCCTGAACAGCCTCAAGGGCCGCTTCGCCATGCTGCTGGTCGAGCACGATATGAGCGCCGTCTTCGCGCTGGCCGACCGCGTCACCGTGCTGGTCTATGGTGGCGTCATCGCCTCAGGCGCGCCGGCAGCGGTCCGGGCCGACCCGGCCGTGCGGCAGGCCTATCTCGGCGAGGAGGGCTAGCGATGCTCAGCGTCGAAGGGCTCGATGCCGGCTATGGCGAGGCGCAGATCCTGTTCGGGGTCGATCTTGCCGTCGGCGAAGGCGAGGTCGTGACGCTGCTCGGCCGCAACGGCATGGGCAAGACCACGACGGTGCGCGCGATCATGGGTCTGCTGCCGGCAAAGGCCGGGCGCATCGCCTTCGGCGGTCGCGACCTGACCGGCGCCGCGCCCTTCCGCATCGCGCAGGCCGGGATCGGGCTGGTACCGGAAGGCCGCCAGATCTTCCCGACACTCTCGGTCGAGGAGAACCTGATCGCGACCGCGGCCGATCGCTCCGGCAAGAAGCGCTGGGACCTCGAACGGATCTACGCCTTCTTCCCGCGTCTCAGGGAGCGGCGTGAGAACCGCGGCAACCAGCTTTCCGGTGGCGAGCAGCAGATGCTGGCGATCGGCCGGGCGCTGATGACCAATCCGAAGCTGATCATCCTCGACGAGGCGACCGAGGGGCTTGCCCCCCTGATCCGCGAGGAAATCTGGAACTGTCTGACGGCCCTGAAGGCGGAGGGCGAGTCGATCCTCGTCATCGACAAGAATGTCGATGCTCTCGTTCGGATCGCCGATCGCCATATCGTGCTGGAGAAGGGCCGCGTCGTCTGGCGCGGCTCCAGCGCCGAACTGCGCAGCGACAGCGCCGTGAAGGACCGCTTCCTGCACTTCTAGCAGATCCTGCCAACAACCCTCCGGCCTGCATGCCGGCAGATGAGGAGAGCCAAGACCCATGAACCCGCTGACAGCCGGCGTGACGCGCGCCAATGAAGGCCTCGAGGGCATCTCCTGGAGCATCCTCGGCCAGACCTATGTGCCGAAGACCCTGACCGAGGAGAGCTTCTCCTGGCACGCGACCTTGCCGCCCGGAACCTTCGTGCCGCCGCATATCCACACGACGCAGGAGGAGTTCATCTACATGCTGGAGGGACGGCTCGACCTCCTGCTCGACGGCAAGGAGAGCTTCGCCACCGCCGGCGACCTGATCCGCCTGCCCCGCAACATCCCGCACGGCCTGTTCAACAAGAGCGACGCAACGGTGAAGTGCCTGTTCTGGGTTTCGCCGACGGCACGGCTCTACGATCTGTTCTGGGGCCTGCATTCGATGGCCGAGCAGAAGCCGGCCGATGTCGTCGCACTCGCGGCCAAGCACGAGGTCGACTTCCTGCCACCTCCGCCCGACGCGGGGTGAGGACGGACGCGCACGGCGCGCGTCATTCTCGGGCGAAGCAAAGCTCCGACCCGAGAATCTCAAGACGAGAAGGCTCTGGTTTCAGAGATGGTCGGGTCAAGCCCGACCATGACGCCTAACCCTTCTTCCGCGCCAGCTGCTCGGCCGAGAAACCGGCCTTGCCGGCATAGCCCTTGACGATCTGTTCGCGTGCAGTGTGGTCGAGGACCTGATCGATATGCTCGAAGCCTTGCGGCGCCAGAGCCTCCACCGCGTCGATCACCCGCTCCGGCCCGCCGACCCGGTTCATCGCCACGACCTCCGCCGTCGCCGGCAGGCGCTCGGCTTCATAGGCCGCCAGCGCCTGGCGCGGATGCTCGGCCTTCGCCAGCCAGTCGGCGAGGCAGCGCGCGTCGAGCACCGCTTGCGAGGCGCCGTTGGAGCCGACCGGGTACATCGGATGTGCCGCATCCCCGAGCAGCGTGACGCGGCCATGGGTCCAGCGCGGCAGCGGGTCGCGGTCGCACATCGGGTACTCCCAGAAGGTCGAGGTCGCCCGGACCATCGCGAGGATATCGACCTCGGGCACGCTGAAACGCCGCGCGAAGGGCAGCACGTCTTCAAGGCGGCCGGGCTTCGACCAGGCCTCCTTCGGCGGCGGCTTTTCAGGATCGCCTGTGCGGATATTGACGACCCAGTTGGTCAGGCGCGTCTGCGGCGTCCGCCCCTTGCCGATCGGGTAGAGCACCAGCTTTCCGGCCATGCCGCCGGCGATGATCATGCTCTCGCCATCGAGGAAGACGGGCCAGTCGCAGGCGCCGCGCCACATCTGTACGCCCTGCCAGCGCGGCGGCCCCTGGTTCGGGAAGTAGTGCCCGCGAACGGCGGAATGGATGCCGTCGGCCCCGACCAGGATGTCGCCGCGCGCGGTCTCGCCGGCCTCGCCGAAGCGCGTATCGCTGAAATGCGCGGTGACGCCGCCTTCATCCTGGATGAAGCCTTGCAGCCGGCGGCCGGTCCGGATCGCATCCTCGCCCAGCCGCTCGACCACCGCATCGCGAATGACGCACTGGAGCCGGCCGCGATGGATCGAGAATTGCGGCACCGGCGCGCCCGCATGCAGGCCCCGCGGCTCGCTCCAGACCGTCTGCCCGAAGCGGTTCATGTAGTGCAGTTCACGCGTGCGGATGCCGGCCTCGTCGAGCACGGGCAGCAAGCCGAGATCGGCGAGCTCGCGAATGGCATGCGGCAAGGTGTTGATCCCGACGCCGACCTCGCGGATCTCGCTGGACTGCTCGTAGACGGTCGCGCCAACGCCGCGGGCATGAAGCATCAAGGCCAGCGTCAATCCGCCGATACCGCCGCCGACAATGATGACCCGCATGACGTCGCCCCTCAGCGATCTCGATATTTTAAGTTTGAAATATCCTGGTTTCCGTTGTCAATCGCGCATGGCACGGTGGCAACGGACACACAGGCCGGCGCCCTGGCGCAGACCTTGTCGGGAGCCTCATTCAAACCGCACCCGCCGCAACGATCGCGGTGTTGTTGCGCGCCGGCTGATCGCCCATATCTACGATGGATGACGGTTCAGTTCGACAACTCCTATGCCCGCCTGCCCGAGCGCTTCTACGCGGCGGTGAATCCGACCGCCGTGGCAGAGCCCCGGCTCATTCGCCTGAACGCGCCGCTGGCGTCCGAACTCGGCCTCGATCCGGACTGGCTGAAAAGCCCTGCGGGCCTCGCGATGCTGGCAGGCAACAGCCTGATCGACGGGGCGCATCCGATCGCGACAGCCTATGCAGGGCACCAGTTCGGCGGTTTCAGCCCCCAACTCGGCGACGGGCGCGCCATCCTGCTCGGGGAGATCGTGGATCGCCACGGCCGGCGCCGCGACATCCAGCTCAAGGGCGCAGGACAGACCCCGTTCTCGCGCCGGGGAGACGGCCGCGCCGCGCTGGGGCCGGTGCTGCGCGAGTATATCCTCAGCGAAGCCATGGCCGCTCTGGACGTGCCCACGACCCGGGCGCTCGCGGCGGTCATGACCGGCGAAACCGTGCGGCGGGAGACGCTTCTGCCGGGCGCCATCCTGACCCGCGTCGCCTCCAGCCATATCAGGATCGGCACCTTTCAATATTTCGCGGCGCGCGGCGACATCGAGGCGTTGCGCCTGCTCGCGGACCACGTCATCGCGCGACACTATCCCGATCTGTCGGGCCGCGAGGACCCATATCTCGCGCTGCTGAAGGCCATCATCGCCGCCCAGGCCGGACTTGTCGCCCGCTGGATGCTGATCGGCTTCATCCATGGCGTGATGAATACGGACAACATGTCGGTGGCCGGCGAAACCATCGATTACGGCCCCTGCGCCTTCATGGATGCCTACGATCCGGCGACCGTCTTCAGCTCGATCGACGAGCAGGGACGCTATGCCTATGCCAACCAACCTCCGATCGCACGCTGGAACCTGACGCGTCTCGCCGAGGCGCTGCTTCCACTCCTCGCCGATGATCAGGACAAGGCCGTGGCGCTCGCGCAGGATGCGCTCGACGATTTCGATCGGCAGATTCAAGTGGACATGATCGCCGGCTTCCGCCGAAAGCTCGGTCTCGCCAGCGAAGACCCCGAGGATATCGCGCTCATCCGGTCGCTGCTCGAGACGATGCAGCTTGGGCAGGCGGATTTCACCCTGGTGTTTCGCCGGCTGAGCGAGGATGCCTCCCCGCTGGAGGACGGGCGCGCCTGCCGCGACCTGTTCGGCAACCCGGCTGCCTTCGACGGTTGGGAAGGCCGCTGGCGCGAGCGCCTGTCGAAGGAAGACAGGCCGGACGAGGTTCGGCAGCATGCGATGCGCCGCGTCAATCCGCTCTTTATCCCCCGCAATCATCGGGTCGAAGCCGTGATCGAGGCCGCTGTCGAGCGGCAGGATTTCGCGCCCTTCGAAGAGCTCCACGCCGTATTGTCCAGGCCCTATGACAGGCAGCCCGGCCGCGAGCACTACGCGCTGCCGCCCGCCGCCCATGAGCGTGTGCTGGCGACGTTCTGCGGGACCTGACTGCGCAGCTGTTTCGGCGAGCGCGCCCTTCGCGGCGATTTCCTGCCGCAGCGGGTCGGCGTGATAGGTTGACGCGGGCGGTAGCGCACCGCGGCAAGCTCTGGTGATCATGAAGCTGCGCTTGTCTAATCCCGGTCAGGTGCGCCCAGCGGAAAGTAGTGGCGGAAGCGCCGCGCCTCATCCACCGCTCGGGCGAAGGACGGTCGCCGCAGCAGACGCGCGCGATAGGCGGTCAGGTTCCTGTATTGCTCGGGAATTCGATGCGTCCAGTCAGCATAGAACAGTGCGGGCGCAGCAGCGCAGTCCGCAAGTGTGAAGGTCTCGCCCACTGCCCAGGTGCGACCCTGCATGCGCTGGTCCAGCCAGGCATAGCTGGTGCCGAGCATCTTGCGTGCGTCCTCGACACCGTAAGGATCGCGGCTTTCGGCCGGGCGCAGGGCGTCGAATACGAACTTGCCCTGAGGTGTCATGACATAGTTGTCGAAGAAGCGGTCGAGCATCCGCGCCTCGAGGGCGAGATCGGAATCTGCGGGGATCAGCTTCACCGGCCCCGGGTGATGGACGTGGAGGTATTCGATGACTATGGAGGCCTCCAGCACAACGCTCCCGTTCTCGCGCAGGATCGGGAAGCGCTTCATTGGCCACAGCGAGGCGAGCTCCTCGCTAACGCCAGGGTCCTCCAGCATCCGATAGGTGAACGGCACGTCATTCTCGTAGAAGGCGATGAGCGCCTTCTGGCAGTACGACGAGAACGGATGGGCGAAGAGTTCGACGGTCATGCGAAGGTCCTGGCTTCCTGGGCCTCGAGGACCGCGGTCAGATTATCGATATGCCAGGTCGTGCCATGCTCGCGGCTCTTCACCGCCTCTTCGTCACCAGTCAGATATGAGCCCTGTTCGGTGTGGATCAGCCGGGTCCTGTCACCCTCGCCCCTCAATTCGAGCGTCAGAAGCGATACCGACAGCTTATCGCCATTGTGGAACATGTCGTAGACGAGGATGATCCGTTCGTTCTCCACGATATCGTGGTAGGTGGCCTGGAAGTCGGTGACCATGCCGCTGGGCCAGCGAGCATGGAACCGTTCCTTACCGCCGACGCGGAAGTCGAAGTCCCGGTTCAGGGTTTCGATGGCGGTCGGCGCCTTGAACCAGGCGCTCTTGGCCTCAAGGCTGGAATAGGCTGCGAAGACCCGTGCCGGGGAAGCATTCAGTACCCGCTCTATCGTGAATGTAGCGTTGGTGACGGTCATTGGTCATTCTCCTCGGGGGCGGTCCGGGCCAAATTGGCCTCCAGTTGATCGTATTGCCGTTCCCAGAAGCGCTTGCGCTCGGCGATCCAGCCTTCGATCTGCGTCATCGTTTCGACCTCCAGTGCGCAGATGCGCACGCGGCCAATCTTCTCGCTCTTCACCAGCCCGGCCTCTTCCAGCAGCTTCAAGTGCTGGACGACCGCCGACAAGGTCATTGGAAGCGGCTTGGCCAGCTCGCTCACCGAGGCAGGGCCTATGCTCAGGCGCTCGACCATCGCGCGGCGTCCGGGATCGGACAGGGCCTGGAAGGCAAGGTCGAACGCTTCGGGACGATACTGTAGCATTTGCTTAAGTGTTGATTCAAACAGAGCAGGAGTCAAATGGAACGTTGAAACGGCTAGCACCGTCTCGGCGCAGGACATGGCCAAAGTCTGTCTCGTCGGTGGCTGGAGAAGGCGTATCGCTTTCTCGCCCTTCGGCAATCGACCACGAAGGTGCCGCTCTTCCGCGATTGGCCGAGCTCGGAATCAGCGAAGTCACGCTTCAAATCCACGAATTCCACGGCGACCTGGCGCGGATTTCGCTGTTTGCTCTGAGAACACGAAAGCCCCGTCGCGATTGCGACGGGGCTTTTATGTTTGGTTGCGGGGGCCAGATTTGAACTGACGACCTTCAGGTTATGAGCCTGACGAGCTACC
>NZ_FNBZ01000012.1 GCF_900102525.1 Allobosea robiniae
CCGTCCGGCGAACCGGCATCAGCCTCAGCGTCCTTAGGAAGCGCAGAAGAGGCGCCGCTCAGCGGCGGCGCCGTCTCGATGGCCGGTTTATAGGCCAGGCCCGGATTGGAAGTCAACACGCTCGATGAAGTTTTTTTGACGAAGCGCGTTTCTTTTTCCCGAGGCTGCCAAAACCCGCCTGGAGAGCCTGTTTCCTGGGGTTTTGGACAGGTTCGGCACCGGGCTTGGCTTTGCCCGCCGCAGCTAGCTTGCTCTGCCGCTGTCGGCGCGCGCAGATTTTGCCAGGCAAGGACCGGGGGATCGAGAAGCCTGGATGTCCCGCCTCGCTCGCCTTGCCTTTTCCGATCGATGAGCCGGCGCTTGGAAAGCCGGTATTCAGTACGTGTGGGCATGCGCGCGCAAGCATCGCGCGGGATCCCGCGAAGGCCGCACAGGCCGTTTCCCAAAACAGCCGCAATCTCTCCGCAGAGGAGATCGTCCACGACCGAGCGGATTGATTCCGGCTTCCGGCGCGGGCATGGTCCTGGCGCGCTTTCGTCAGGACGCGCTCAGGGCGCCTTCGCTGTGCGGAGTTGCCACCAAGGTCTCGAGACAGCCCGCAAGAAGCAGCCGCCACGATATGAACGCCCATCCCGAGTTCGCACAGCCGGTCGAGCCGCTTGCCCCCGAGGCGGCGGCCCTGCTGGTCGATCTCGGCATCGAGCCGCCGATCCAGCCCGGCGACTCGCGCCAGCAGCCGCTCGACCGTCGCGGCGTCTCGCTGCGCTGGCTTTTTGCCTGCGCCCTCGTCGGCTCCTGCGGCGCAGCCCTGCTCGGCGCTGCGATCCTCGTGGCGATGCGCGGCGACACCAGCTATCCCGAGCAGCCCGAGACGGTCGCCATCCGCGCATCCTCGGCCGCGGGCGATGGCGGCGGGGCCCGCAAGGCCGACAAGCTGGTCACCGACCAGCCGGTCATGTCGGCGCGCCATGCCATGCGGGCGCCGATGTCCCAGCGGACCGGCGACCGCGAGGTCATCCGCGTCCGGCCCTTCGTCCGCCTCGCTTCCAATCTGTCGCTCACGACCGGCGTCTACGCTTCCAATATCCCGCCCTTCAACCCGCTTCGCCTCTTCGCCGAAGGCGGGCAGCCCGAAGAGCGCTATGCCGAGCCGGCCCAGGACATGCCGGATGCCGACGTCACCATCGTCAAGCGCGACCTCGACGATCTGACCCTGCCCTCCGGCAAGCCACAGCTCAGCGATGCCGAAGTGATCTCCCAGATCGAGGAAGAGCGCGCCAACATGGCGAATTCCGGTCGCCAGCGTGCGCTGCCGATCCCGCCGCAATTGATGCTCAGCCGGACGCTGACCGGTGCGGCGGCGCCGGGCACCGACCTCCTGGCTTATGCTCCGGCGACCGATACCCGATTCTCGGGGATCGAGGTCCGCGTCGTCCCGGAGAACCTGACCAACGCACCGAAGACGCCGATCCCGGCTTCGCGCGAGCCCCTCGTCGAGGACAAGCTGCTGATGGCCAAGCGCGGCGAGAATTTCGAACAGGTCATGCGCGGCGCCGGCGTCGCCCCCGAGCAGATCCGCGCGATGATCACCGCCTTCGGCGGCAAGGTCCGCACCTCGGCCCTGCCCGATGGCCAGGTCTTGCAGGTGCTCTACGCGCCGGGCCCTCGCCCCGGCGATTCCCGCCAGATCATGCGCATCTCGCTGCTCAGCAACGGCCAGCCCGACAGCACGATCGCGATGAACGACAAGGGCGCCTTCGTGCCGGTCGACCTGCCGCGCCAGGATGTGGTCGGTCCGCAGAAGCCGCAGCGGCGCAATACCGAGGACGGCGACGAGGATGAGGGTTCAGGCGGCGCCCGGCTCTACGAAAGCCTCTACGAGACCGGCGCGCGGCACGATCTGCCGCGGCCGCTGGTCGACGAGCTCGTCCGGATCTTCTCCTACGATCTCGATTTCCAGCAGCGCGTCCATGGCGGCGACAATCTGGAGGTGATCTTCACCGAGGAAGATGAAGGCGAGCGTGCCGAGATCCTGTCCGCAACCCTGACCGTCAATGGCGAGGCGCGCCGGGTCTTCCGCTACCAGGCGCCCGATGACGGGCTGATCGAGTATTTCGACGACGAGGGCAAATCGCTCAAGAAGTTCCTGCTGCGCAAGCCGGTCGCCGATGGCGAGCTGCGCTCCGGCTTCGGCATGCGCTACCACCCGATCATGCGCTATTCGAAGATGCATACCGGCATCGACTGGGCGAACCGGATCGGCACGCCGATTCTTGCCGCCGGCAACGGCACCGTGCTCAAAGCCGGCTGGTCCTCCGGCTACGGCAAGCATACCGAGATCCAGCACGCCAACGGCTATGTCACCACCTATTCGCATCAATCGAACTTCGCGGCCGGCATCGTGCCGGGCGCCAAGGTCCGCCAGGGCCAGGTGATCGGCTATATCGGCACCACCGGCCTCTCCACCGGTCCGCACCTGCATTACGAGGTCCTGGTCAACGGCAACTTCGTCAACCCGATGAAGATCCGCGTGCCGCGCGGGCGCGAATTGCAGGGTACGACGCTGGCCGAATTCAAGCGCCAGCGCGATGAGATCCGCAGCCTGATCGAGAAAGCCGGCGGCACGCTCGCTCAATTGCGTTGAGCGCATGACGGCAGGGCGTTCCGCCGCCCGCTGCGCTTCAGCAACTTGACAGTACGCGCGCAAGCGGACACCGCGGAAGCAGGCATTCCTCTATCGCGCGAGTTCCGAAGCCATGGTCGCTTCCCTCCTCGTCGTCCTGCCCGTCTTCGGGCTGATCGGCCTCGGCTATCTCGCGCGCTGGACGAAGCTCCTCCGCGAGACCACGGGTGAGGGTCTGTCGGATTTCGTCTTCGTCCTCGCCGTGCCCTGCCTGCTGTTCCGCACGCTCGCCAAGGCCGACATTCCCCTGACCCAGCCATGGGGGTACTGGGTCGCCTATTTCGCCGGCCTCGCCGTGGTCTGGGCGCTGGCCATGGTCATCGCCTCCCGGTTCTTTGCCCGCAAAGGGCCTGAGCTTGTCGTTTCCGGCTTTGCCGCCGCGCAGTCGAACACCGTCTTCGTCGGCGTGCCGATGATCCTGAAGGCCTATGGCGATGCCGGCGCCGTGCCGCTCGGCCTGCTGCTCGCCGTCCATCTGCCGGTCACGATGACGGCAGCGACCTTGCTGGCGGAGGGACGCTCGGCCTCGATCCCGCTGCTGATCAAGCGCCTCTTCACCCATCCGATCATCATCGGCATCATCCTGGGCTCGGCGGTGCGCCCGATCGTCGCCTTCATTCCCACGCCGGTCTGGACGCTGGTCGACCTGCTCGCCGGCGCCGCCGTGCCCTGCGCGCTCATCAGCCTGGGCATCGCCATGCGCCGCTACGGCCTCGAATCGGGGCTCGCCCTGCCGACGGTGCTGAGCGGGCTGAAGCTCGGCCTGCATCCGCTCCTGGTCTATTGGCTGGCGACATGGGTCTTCGAGATGCCGGCCCACTGGTCCGGGGTGGCGGTGCTGTTCGCCGCCTGCCCTTGCGGGATCAACGCCTATCTCTTCGCCGAGCGCTACCGGCAGGGCGTGGCCGATGCATCGAGCGCGATCACGCTCTCGACCCTGCTTTCGCTGTTCTCGACCGCGGCTTGGCTGACTTTCCTCGGCGTCGGCTGAGTTCTTCAGGCGAAGCCGAGCTGCCGGCGGATATCCGCCGCGGTGACGCCATCGTTTCGGAGCGCCGCGAGGCTTTGCGAATCCCGGCTCTTGGCGAGCTTCTGCCCGTCATCGTCGAGCAGCAGGCGATGGAAGTGATAGAGCGGCGTCGGCAGGCCGAGCAGATGCTGCAGCAGGACATGGACATCCGTCGCCGCTTCCAGATCGCGGCCACGCACGACATGGGTCACGCCCTGCAAGGCATCATCGACAGTGACAGCCAGATGATAGCTTGTCGGTACGTCCTTGCGGGCGAGCACCACGTCGCCCCAGCGTTCCGGCGCGATCTGGACAACGTGCCGGACGTCATCCGCATCGAACACCGTATAGCCCAATGATCCCCCCGCCGCGGCGATCGCCGCCGCCATGTCGAGGCGCAACACATGCGGCTCCCCGGCCGCGATACGCCGCTCCGCCTCGTCCGGACCGAGCACCTTGCAGAGATTAGGGTAGAGCGGCGCGCCATCGGGATCGACCGGCCAGGGCCGTCCAGTGACCGCTTCCCGGGCCACGACCGCGTTGCGGATCTCCTGCCGGGAGCAGAAGCAGGGATAGATCAGCCCGCGCTGGCGCAGACTGGCCAGCGCTCCGGCATAATCGTCGAAATGCGCGGATTGCCGGCGGAAGCCGGGCTCGAACCCGATGCCCAGCCACCCCAGATCCGTCTCGATGCCCTCGACGAATTCCGGCCGGCACCGTGTCAGGTCGATATCCTCGATCCGCAATAGCAGGCGCCCGCCGAAACGCCGGGCCAGCGCCTCGTTGGTCAGGGCCGACAGCGCATGGCCGAGATGGAGGCGGCCGTTCGGGCTCGGAGCGAAGCGGAAAACCGGCCGGCTGGAATCGGGTGGAGCGGACGCCATCTCTCCTGTCTAGGGATTGCGCGCACCTGCGCCAAGCCGCTCCCTGCTGACGAAACCCGTCGCCTCTGCCATCGATACCGGGACCATGATCGAGAGAATCACATCCAATGCCGATCTCGAGGAGGGGATGGCCGCGCTGGTCGCCCTCCACCCGGACTGGCAGCCGATCGTCGCGCGCACCGGCCTGCCGCCGCTGAGACTGCGCGAAGGCGGCTTTCCCGGCCTCGCCGCGATCATCGTCTCGCAGCAATTGTCGGTCGCCAGCGCACGGGCCGTCTGGAACCGCTTCGCCGCGGTCTTCGTGCCGCTGACGCCGGAGCGCGTGCTGGCCGCGACGGATGATGATATGCGCCTCTCCGGCCTGTCGCGGCCGAAGCAGCGGACCTTGCTCGCGCTCGCAAGCGCACTGGTCGAGCGGCGCTTCGCCTTCGAGGCGCTCGAACACGCCTCTCCGGAGGAGGTCCATGCGCAGATGACAGCGATCTCGGGCATCGGTCCCTGGACTGCCGATGTCTATCTGCTGTTCTGCCTCGGACATCGCGACGGCTTCGCGGCCGGCGACCTCGCCATCCAGGAAGCCGCCCGCCACGCCTTCGGTCTGAGCGCTCGCCCGAAACCGGCCGAGCTTCAGGCGATGGCGGAGGCCTGGCGCCCCTGGCGCGGCGTCGCGGCGCGGCTGCTCTGGGCGGATTATGCCCTGCTGAAGCGCCGCGAGGGCATCAACGCCTGAGCATCACGCCCTCGCGTGGAAACGCGGGTCATCCCGGAGGGGGCGAAGCGGAAATCCGGGATCAGCTCCGCGTGATCTTCAGCGCCGTCTGTGCGGCGGCGCGCAGCATCGACGAATCGCTCATCACGGTGACCATGCGCGCGCCCATGGCAAGGCCCTGCTTGGCGCGCTCCGCCGTCGCGCAATAGAACGCGACCGGCTTGTTCACCGCCGAGGCGCGGGCGACGACATGCTTGAGCGCTTCATCGACCTCGCGCGCGGTCGCATCGACCTTCGCCCCGCCGGACAGCGCGATCGACAGGTCGGACGGCCCGACGAACAGGGCATCGATCCCGTCCAGCGCCAGGATGTCGTCGACGATCGCCATCGCCTCGCGGGTCTCGATCATCGCGAAGGTCAGCGAGAAGCGATTCGCTTCCTTCAGATAGCTGTTCTGGTCGAGGCCGGAGGCGCTCAGGCCCCCGTAGCTGCCCCAGCTCCGCTCGCCCATCGGCGGATACTTGGCATAGGCCGCGAAGCGGCGGGCGTCCTCCATCGTGTTGATCATCGGTGCGATGACGCCGGAGACGCCGCTGTCGAACAGCTTCGAGACGTTCTGGAACTCGCCGACCGCGATGCGGGCCACCACCGGCTTGCCGGCAGCGTTGATCAGCGGAATCGCCCGGATGACCTCGGCCAGCGTGATCGGCCCGTGCTGCATGTCGAGCGTGATCGTATCGAAATCCTCCTGCGCGAGCGTCGCCGAGACGGAGGGGTCCGGCAGGCCGCACCAGGCCGAGACGATGCTGTCCCCTTTGGCGAAGCGATCGGCAAGGGAGGACAGGACGGTGGGCTTGGCCATGGTGCGTTCATCCGGTTCGAAGCCGCGCTTCGGACGTCGCGGCCATCGACGCAAGGTTGACCAGTGCGGAGCCGGAAAAGCAAACGGGCGCCCATGCGCCCGTTTCAGAGACGTCCTGCGTCAACCGGGATGCGCCCGGCAGGTGTAACTTACCGACCGGCCTGGATGTCGTCGGCCGCCTTGATCAGCAGCTCGGTCATCACGGTGCGGATCTCGGTATCCGCGACGGTGATCCCGGCGAGCGCGAAGTCGTTCTTGACCTTGCGCACCACGTCCTCGTCGCCGGCCTCCTCGAAATCGGCCACGACGACCGACTTGGCATAGGCTTCGGCATCCGCCCCGCTCTTGGCGAGCTTCTCGGCAGCCCAGAGCCCGAGCAGCTTGTTGCGCCGGGCGGTCGCCTTGAAGCGCAGCTCCTCGTCATGGGCGAACTTGTTCTCGTAGGCGTCCTTGCGCTGGTCGAAGGTCGTCATGCGGCGTCCATGTCCTCGTCTGGGGAAATACCGTTCAATCATATAGGTCGCCGGTCGAGCGAGGGCCAGCCTCGATCCGTGTCTTCAGCGGTCTTTAAGCGTCCGCAGGCACGCAAATGCCGGTTTGTTGCGTTTGCGGCGCGGAGGCTCCATATAGCAGGCGCGGGGCCACCTCCGGTGTTTCCGCACGCAACCGGCACCGTTGCCGCCGCTGGATTCGCACCCGCCGAGTCCGACAGGCCGACGACGCCGGCAAGAACAGAACAGGGGCCAGATCCCGCCGCGACCCCATCGCGTCCAGAGAAGGGCCGACCTTTGGATTTCCTCAAGCCACGGTACATACCCATGAATCGCCGCCGTCGCATTTACGAAGGCAAGGCGAAGGTCCTCTATGAAGGACCCGAGCCCGGTACGCTGATCCAGCATTTCAAGGATGACGCCACCGCCTTCAATGCCAAGAAGCATGAAGTGATCGACGGCAAGGGCGTGCTCAACAACCGCATCTCCGAGCACATCTTCTCGAATCTCAACGATATCGGCGTGCCCACGCATTTCATCCGCCGGCTGAACATGCGCGAGCAGCTCATCCGCGAGGTCGAGATCATCCCGCTCGAGGTCGTTGTGCGCAACATCGCCGCCGGTTCGCTGGCGACGCGCCTCGGGCTCGAGGAAGGCACGCAGCTGCCGCGCTCGATCATCGAGTTCTACTACAAGAACGACGCGCTCAGCGACCCGATGGTCTCGGAAGAGCACATCACCGCCTTCGGCTGGGCAACGCCGCAGGAGATCGACGACATCATGGCGCTCGCCATCCGCGTCAACGACTTCCTCTCCGGCCTGTTCTTGGGCGCCGGCATCCGCCTCGTCGACTTCAAGATGGAGACGGGCCGCCTCTGGGAAGGCGAGATGATGCGCATCGTCGTCGCCGACGAGATCAGCCCCGATTCCTGCCGTCTCTGGGACATCAAGTCCAAGGACAAGATGGACAAGGACCGCTTCCGCCGCGACATGGGCGGCCTGATCGAGGCCTATTCCGAGGTGGCCCGCCGCCTCGGCATTCTCGGCGAGAACGAGAACCCCGGTCCGGCCGGCCCGCGCCTGGTGCAGTGAGCGCCATCGCACGGCCACGATTGCGAATGAAACGGGAGCGCATGCGCTCCCGTTTTCATGTCGCGGCCCTGCTTCTTGCGAGTAGCCTCCTGCTCGGCGCCTGCTCGCATCATTTCGGGCCGGGCATTGCCGACCTGCCGGCCTCGCAGGGTTGGGAGCCCCTGCCGATCGGCTCCTGGGTGCTGAACGACGGGCTCGAAGCCCGCTCGATGGTGTTCTGCCCGCGCGACAGCTGCACGCGGCAGGGCTTCGCCGCGGTCATCGCCCTCGAAGGCGATCAGGCCCGCGACATGGAAAAGGCCCTGTCGGAAAGTCCGGCGAGCCTCGGGCAGGCCTTCGCCCGCTTGGCGGCAGCGAAGGCGGCCGAGCGCCGCAAGGCGCAGCGCAAGCAGAAGAAGAAGCCGGATGCGAAACCGGAAGCCCGCAGCGCGACCGATGTCGCCCGCATCGATTCGACCGAAGCCAAGGGCGTTCTCGTCACGATCCGCTCGCTCGACAGGACGGATCGCCAGGCCGTCACCGCGATCATCTATGGCCGCGAAAGCGACCGTCTCGTTCTGGCCCTCGCCGTGAGCGAGACGGCCGAGGCCGCTCGCCGCGATGCCCAGGCCGCCTGGCGCAGCCGCTGATTCACGTGAAACCGCGGGAAACGGTTGAGCCCGCCCCGATTCGCCTCTAAAGCACCCCGATAAAGCCCGCGCTCGGAGAACCCCATGAAAGCCCGCGTCACCGTCACCCTGAAGAACGGCGTGCTCGATCCGCAGGGCAAGGCGATCGAGGGCGCGCTCAAGTCGCTCGACATCGCCGGCGTCGAGTCGGTGCGCCAGGGCAAGGTCTTCGACATCGAGCTCTCGGGCTCGGACAAGGCCGCTGCGGAAGCCGCCCTCAAGGCCGCCTGCGAAAAGCTCCTCGCCAACACCGTGATCGAGAACTACCGCGTCGAGATCGGAGCCTGAGCGATGAAAGCCGCCGTCATCACCTTCCCCGGCTCCAACCGTGACGGCGACGTCGCCAAGGCGCTGAAGCAGGCCGGCGCCGAGGTCAATCATGTCTGGCACGGCGATACCGAACTGCCCGATGGGACCGACCTCGTCGTGCTGCCGGGCGGCTTCTCCTATGGCGACTATCTGCGCACCGGCGCCATCGCCGGCCGCGCCCATATCATGGACGCGACCCGCGCCCATGCCGCCCGCGGCGGCTATGTGCTGGGGATCTGCAACGGATTCCAGATCGCCTGCGAAGCGGGGCTCCTGCCCGGCATCCTCGTGCGCAACGCCCATCTGAAATTCGTCTGCAAGCGCCAGCATCTGAAGGTCGAGCGCAACGACACGCCCTATACGAGCGCCTATGCCAAGGGCCAGGCGATCGATGTCTGCATCGCCCATGGCGAAGGCAACTACATCGCCGATACCGAGACGCTCGCGCGCCTCGAAGGCGAGGGCCTCGTCGCCTTCCGCTATGCGGATGAGCAGGGCAACGTGACCCCGGCAGCGAACCCGAACGGCTCGCTCAACAACATCGCCGGCATCTACTCGCCCGGCTTCAACGTGCTCGGCCTGATGCCGCACCCGGAAAACCTGATCGATTCGCTGGTCGGCGGCACCGACGGGCGCGGCCTGTTCCAGAGCCTGGTCGGCAGCCGCAAAGCGGCCTGAAGAAGGCGGCGTGCGGGAACACGCACGTCATTCTCGGGCGAAGCGAAGCGCAGACCCGAGAATCTCTGTCAGGATAAATCGCCCTTTTCGGCATGAGATGCTCAGGCCAAGCCGAGCATGACAGCAGTTTAGCGCGCCTTCAGCGCCCGCTGCAGCAGCCGGCTCGCCGCCGCCTGGTCGAGCGGGCCGACATGCTTTTCCAGGATATGGCCGTCCGGCCCGATGACGAAGGTCTCAGGCACGCCGTAGACGCCCCACTCGATCGCGCCGCGCCCGGCCCGGTCTGCGCCGACCGCCGAGAACGGATTGCCGAGCGCGCCGAGGAATCGGCGCGCATTCTCGGCCTCGTCCTTGTAGTTCATCCCGACGAGAGCGACCTTGCCCTGCTTCACCGCATCGGTTTCGGCGAGGCCCATCAGTACGGGATGCTCGACGCGGCAGGGCGCGCACCAGCTCGCCCAGACATTGACCAGCGTCGCCTTTCCCTTCGCGAGATCGGCATTGCCGAAGGCCGGCACGGGCTTGCCGTCCCGTTGGAGCCCCTCCAACGGCGCGAGCGCGATCGTCGGTGCGATGCGTCCGATCAGGGCGGAGGGCACCTTGCTCTTGTCGCCGCTGAACAGCCCGATGCCAAAGACGATCGCGAGCCCGCCGAAAATGATCAGCGGCGCGAGGAAAACCAGCGGCGAGCGCCGTTGCGGTGCGGCCTCAGTCTGGCTCATGCCGCCTCCCGGCCCGAACGGCGGCCGGCGCCGCGCCGCTCCAGCGCATCGAGCGCCCGCTTCTGGGCGGCATGATCGCGCAGGATCGCCAGCGTCAGCCCGGCGAGAACGAGCGCCGCCGCGCCATAGGAGGCCAGGATGAAGCCGGCATGCGGCCCGATTGCGTCGAGAAAGCCGCTCATGCCGGCACTCCCTGCGCCGCCAGCCGGTCGAGCCGCTCGGCTTCGAGGATGGTCAGCGTCCGCACGCGCCGGCGCATGATCTCGGCGCGCATCGCGACCATGTGCAGCGACAGAGCCATCAGCGTAAAGCCGACCGCCAGGATCAGGAGCGGCCAGAGCATCGCGGGATGGATCGTCGGCCCGCCCATGCGCAGCACCGAGGCCGGCTGGTGCAGCGTGTTCCACCAGTCGACGGAGAACTTGATGATCGGCACGTTGACGAAGCCGATCAGCGTCAGGATGGCGACAGCCCGCGCCGCCCGCGAAGGCTCGTCCAGCACCCGCCAGAGCGCGATCAGGCCGAGATAGATCAGCAACAGCACGAGCATCGATGTCAGCCGCGCATCCCAGACCCAGTAGGTGCCCCACATCGGCTTGCCCCAGAGCGCGCCGGTAACCAGGCAGACCAGCGCGAAGCAGGCCCCGATCGGGGCCGCCGCCTTCTGCGCGACATCGGCGAGGGGATGGCGCCAGACCAGCGTACCGAGCGCCGAGAGCGCCATCATCGAATAGAACATCATCGCGAGCCAGGCGGCCGGCACATGGATGAACATGATGCGGATGGTCTCGCCCTGCTGGTAATCGGCAGGCGCCTTGAACCAGGCGAGATAGAGCCCGACGACGATCAGCAGTGTTGCAATGGCGGCAAGCCACGGCAGCACTACGGCCGAGAAACGCATGAAGCGCGTCGGATTGGCGAGGTCGATCAGGCTGGCCATGATGCCGGCGATGTCAATTGCGGGGGCTTGAGCGCCATGAGCGCAGCTTTAGCAATCTCGACGGGTTCCAAGCAATGCATGCTTGAGGGATGCGACAATCACGCTTCGGCTAGGCATCCTCGTCTGCCGAGGCATCCGCGCCGCCCTTGTCGACGATACCGAACTGCTTGGACCGGATGCCTTCGCCGGCCAGATCGAACCCCTCGGCCGCCAGACCCCGCCGCAGAAGCTCGCGCACGGCCGCCGCCCGACTCGGCATGCGCTTGTCGAATCGCCAGTTTTCCAGGGCCCGCAACTCGTCCTGGTTGAGCATGATCTGGAGGCGTTCGCCCCGTTCTTCGGATGGCATTTTGTTGCAACCACATCAAAATGAGTAAGTGACGATAACAGCGCCTGGGACTGGGATGCAAGAGCCTGCGCCGGTGCCGTCATCAGCAGCAGTTCCTGCAATTTATTATCTTGCTAAACTATTGAATTAATTCGTTTATTTATCGAATCCGCATTGCTTTCGGCAGCACGCCGCGCTAGCTTGCCTGCAGGAGGATCGACCATGTTGATCAAGCTGTCGGAGGACATGCAGCGCGCCGTCGAGACGAAGGTGCGCAGCAAAATCGACGAGGTGCTCGTCCTTGACGTCAACGCCACCGCCGAGGAAATCCGCCGCGCGTTTGTCGAGCGGAACGTCGCACTTGAGGATATCGCGGTATCCGTCGCCAAGTTCGCGACCCAATGCGGCTACCCGATCGAGTTTGCGCCGCAGGCACCCCAGCGCGACTGAGCCGCCTATTCGGCCGATCTCAGGGCTGCCGCCGCAGCCACCGTGCCCACCACGATCGCACCCAGCGAGATCGCGCACAGGATCAGGAACGGCGTCAGGAAGGGCACGGTGCCCCCCACAGCCGCATTGGCAGCGGAAACACCGAAGATCAGGACCGGCACCGTCAAGGGCGCGACCAGCACAGGCACGATCAGCCCACCCCGCCTGAGGCTTGCGGCAAGTGCCGCTCCGCCCGCCCCGATGAAACTCAAGGCCGGCGTGCCGACCAGAAGCGTCGCGACCAGCGGCAGGACGCCTTCGCCCGGCAACGCCACCAGCAAACCGAGCAACGGCGAGACCAGCGCCAGAGGCAGGCCCGTCGTCAGCCAATGCGCCAGCCCCTTGGCCAGCACCGCGAGTTCGAGCGGCAGGGCGGAAGCCCGGATCAGGTCGAGCGAACCGTCCTCCTCGTCGCTCTGGAACAGCCGATCGAGCCCGATGAGGACAGACAAAAGCGCCCCCAGCCAAAGGATCGCCGGGCCGATCCGCGAGAGCAGGTTGAGATCGGGCCCGAGCGCGAAGGGCACGAGCACGACCATTGTCAGGAAGAAGACGAGCGCCAGCTCGCCACCACCGCCGGCCCGGCTCGCAACGGCAAGATCGCGCTTCAGGATCGCCAGGAAAGCGCGCCTCATGGCCCGATCCTGACTTCGCGCGCACCCTCGATCCCGAGCGGACCATGGGTGGCCGCCAGGATCGCACCGCCCTCGGCGAGATGATCGCGCATCAGCCCGGCGACCATCGCCTGCGAAGCCGTGTCGAGCGCCGAAAGCGGCTCGTCGAGCAGCCAATAGGGCCGGCGCGAGACCAGAAGCCGCGCCAGCGCGACGCGCCGCCGCTGCCCGGCCGAGAGATAGCCGGCCGGCAATTCCGCCGCATGGCCCAGCCCAACCACCGCCAAGGCTTCGTCCGGCGTCGCCGCGGCGTCGCCCAGCACATCCTGTGCGAAGGCGAGATTCTCGCGCGCCGTCAGCGCCGTCTTGAGCCCGTCGCGATGGCCGACAAGATGCGAAAGCTCGGCGAGATCGGCCTCATCCTCCGAGCCGGTCAATCGGATACGGCCGCCATCAGGCCTCAGCCGCCCGCAAAGCATGGCGATCAGGCTCGACTTGCCGGCGCCGTTGCGGCCGGTCAGCGCGATCGCCTCGCCGGGGCGAAGCACAAAGCTCAAGCCTTCGAAGATCAATCGGCCGCCGCGGCGGCAGGCGAGATCTTCGGCGTGAAGGCTGGTCGGTGGGAAGGAGGCGGGTTTCAAGCCAGCGCTGCCGCAGATGCGTTCGAGCTCATTTCGTTCATCTAGCGCGCTTCTTGGAATTGCTCTATAGAACCCGCGGCTACGCCGCACGCCGATCCGGCGCGGGGCTCGGGCACTCCCGAGGCGGCGCGCGCGTCATGCGCATTAGGCCTTCGAACGGCATCGTCCGCAAGGGCAGTATCCCTTGAAGACATGTCGGTCGCGACCGCAACCCCTTGATCAGGATCAAGCCCGAATGGCCTCGCTCGACTCATTCAAAGCCCGCAAGACGCTCACCGCCGGCGGCAAGACCTACACCTATTACTCCCTGCCCGATGCCGAGAAGAACGGCCTCGCCGGCATCTCGAAGCTGCCCTTCTCGATGAAGGTGCTGCTCGAGAACCTGCTGCGCTTCGAGGATGGCCGCTCGGTCACCAAGGCCGATATCGAGGGCTTCGTCGCCTGGCTCGACGACAAGGGCACCGCCGGCAAGGAAATCGGCTTCCGCCCGGCCCGCGTGCTGATGCAGGACTTCACCGGCGTTCCCGCCGTGGTCGACCTCGCCGCGATGCGCGACGGCGTCAAGGCGCTCGGCGGCGACGCCCAGAAGATCAACCCGCTCGTTCCCGTCGATCTCGTCATCGACCATTCGGTCATCGTCGACGAGTTCGGCACGCCGAAGGCCCTCGCGCAGAACGTCGAGCTCGAATACGAGCGCAACGCGGAGCGCTACAAGTTCCTCAAGTGGGGCCAGGGCGCCTTCGACAATTTCCGCGTCGTCCCGCCCGGCACCGGCATCTGCCACCAGGTCAATCTCGAATACCTCGCCCAGACCGTCTGGACCCGCAACGAGACGATCGACGGCGCCGAGGTCGAGGTCGCCTATCCCGACACGGTCGTCGGCACCGACTCGCACACCACCATGGTCAACGGCCTGGCTGTCCTCGGCTGGGGCGTCGGCGGCATCGAGGCCGAGGCCGCCATGCTCGGCCAGCCGCAGTCGATGCTGCTGCCCGAGGTGATCGGCTTCAAGCTGACCGGCTCGCTCAAGGAAGGCATCACTGCGACCGACCTCGTGCTCACCGTCACGCAGATGCTGCGCAAGAAGGGCGTCGTCGGCAAGTTCGTCGAGTTCTTCGGCCCCGGCCTCTACAACCTGACGCTGGCCGACCGCGCCACCATCGCCAACATGGGCCCGGAATACGGCGCGACCTGCGGCTTCTTCCCGGTCGATGCCGAGACGCTGGATTATCTCACCACCACCGGCCGCAAGTCCGACCGCATCGCACTGGTCGAGGCCTACAGCAAGGCGCAAGGCCTCTTCGCGACCCGCGAGACGCCGGATCCGGTCTTCACCGACACGCTGGAGCTTGATCTCTCGACGGTCCAGCCCTCGATGGCCGGCCCGAAGCGTCCGGAAGGCCGCGTCGATCTCTCCGGCGTCAAGGCCGGCTTCGCTGCCGCGATGGACACCGAGTACAAGAAGGGCGCCGAGCTTTCGCGCCGTGTCGAGGTCGAGGGCGAGGATTTCGATCTCGGCCATGGTGACGTCGTCATCGCGGCGATCACCTCCTGCACCAACACCTCGAACCCATCGGTGCTGATGGCGGCGGGCCTGCTCGCCCGCAACGCGGTCGCCAAGGGCCTCAAGGTCAAGCCCTGGGTGAAGACCTCGCTGGCGCCCGGTTCGCAGGTCGTCGCCGAATATCTCGCCAAGTCGGGCCTGCAGAGCGATCTCGACAAGCTCGGCTTCAACCTGGTCGGCTTCGGCTGCACCACCTGCATCGGCAATTCCGGCCCGCTGCCGGCACCGATCTCGAAGACGATCAACGAGAAGGGCCTGATCGCGGGCGCCGTCATTTCCGGCAACCGCAACTTCGAAGGCCGCGTCTCGCCGGACGTGCAGGCGAACTACCTGGCCTCGCCGCCGCTGGTCGTCGCCTACGCGCTCGCCGGCTCGGTCCAGATGGACCTGACGACGCAGCCGATCGGCACGGGCTCGGACGGCAAGGACGTCTACCTGAAGGACATCTGGCCCTCCAACAAGGAGATCCAGAGCTTCATCCAGCAGAACGTCACCCGCGCCATCTTCGAGGCCAAGTATGCCGACGTCTTCAAGGGCGATCAGCACTGGCAGGCGGTGAATGCGCCGACTTCGGAGACCTATGCCTGGGACGACGATTCGACCTATGTGCAGAACCCGCCCTATTTCCAGGGGATGCACCGGAAGCCCGATGCGATCACCGATATCAAGGGCGCGCGCATCCTCGGCCTCTTCGGCGACAAGATCACCACCGACCACATCTCGCCGGCCGGTTCGATCAAGGCGGCCTCGCCGGCCGGCGCCTATCTCACCGAGCATGGCGTTGCGGTCGCCGACTTCAACCAGTACGGCACGCGCCGCGGCAACCATGAAGTCATGATGCGGGGCACCTTCGCCAATATCCGCATCCGCAACCACATGCTCGGCCCGAACGGCCGCGAGGGCGGCTACACCATCCATTATCCGACGAAGGAAGAGCTGCCGATCTACGACGCGGCGATGAAGTACCAGGCGGAGAAGGTGCCGCTGGTGATCTTCGCCGGCGTCGAATACGGCAACGGCTCCTCGCGCGACTGGGCGGCCAAGGGCACCAACCTGCTCGGCGTCAAGGCGGTGATCGCCCAGAGCTTCGAGCGCATCCACCGCTCGAACCTGGTCGGCATGGGCGTCGTTCCCTTCACCCTGCAGGAGGGCACGAGCTGGGCTTCGCTCGACCTGAAGGGCGACGAGATGGTCACCATCCATGGGCTGGCCAACGTCAAGCCGCGCCAGATGATGGAAGCCGAGATCACCTATGCCGACGGCTCGGTGAAGAAGGTGCCGATCCTCTGCCGCATCGATACGCTGGACGAGATCGACTACTACAAGAATGCCGGCATCCTGCATTACGTGCTGCGCGGCCTCGCCGCGTAAGCCGCAAACGCAGCAACGAGACAGGTCATGGCCGGCGCAAGCCGGCCATGATGCATGGGGGACGCCTCCCGGTTGTCCTCGCGCCCGCCGCAGTGTAAGGGGGCGGTTCAGTCATCCTCGGTGGCGACTTGGGGCAGGCGCAGGGCGATATCCCGCGCTCGGATGTCGTCCGCCATCACCGATACCAGACGGGAGCACCCGCAGCATGTCCGCCACGTTCGAGACGGTCGCCGGCATCATTTCCGAAACCTGCGATATTCCGCGGGAGAAGATCACGCCGCAGAGCCACGCGATCGAAGATCTCGGCATCGATTCGCTGGCCTTCCTCGACATCGCCTTCGCGATCGACAAGGCCTTCGGCATCAAGCTGCCGCTCGAGCAGTGGACGCAGGAAGTCAACGAGGGCAAGGCTCCGGCCGAGCAGTATTTCGTGCTCGAGAATCTCTGCAAGCGCATCGACGACCTCGTCGCCGCCAAGAAGGCGTGACGCCTGCGCCGAACCGCCGGACTTGAGCCGGCGCTTCGCTCCCGATAGAGCATAGGGGCCGTCGCGCGGATCACCCGATCCGTGCCGCGGCCTTGCGCCGTTCTGGCGCTCATCAGGCCAAGGATCGCATGCGCCTCGAATATTTCGACATGATCGACAGGGTCGTGACCTTCGATCCGTCGCAGAAGCGCATCGTGACGCGCTCCACCGTCCCCGCCGAAAGCCCGGTCTTCGAGGGTCATTTCCCCGGTCACCCGCTGGTGCCCGGCGTACTCTTGACCGAGACCATGGCGCAGGCCTCGGGCTATCTCCTGCTCGGCCTCAACGGCCTCTCGCAGATGCCGTTCCTGATGACGGTCGACAAGGCGCGCTTCCGCACCTTCGTCGAGCCCCGTACTGAGCTGGAGACCAGCGCCGAGCTGGTGATCGAAGGTTCCGGCTACGCCGCGACCAAGGTGAAGCTGACCAGCGCAGGCAAGCCGATCTGCGATGCCGAGCTGCGCTTCCGCCTGATGCCTTTCCCCGCCGATATGCGCGCGCTGATGCTCAGCCGCATCGAGACAATCGGCCTGACGCCGGAGCCCGCCCCATGAACCGCCGCGACGTGGTGATCACCGGCATCGGCATCGTCTCCAGCCTCGGCGAGGGCATCGAGACGCATGCCGCCGCGCTCGCGGCAGGCGGCCCGCCGGTCGTCGATACCGAAGGCTTCAAGCCCTATCCGGTCCATCCGCTTGCTGCACTGGAGCTGGACAGGCAGATCCCGAAGAAATCCGACCAGCGCCAGATGGAGCCCTGGCAGCGGCTCGGCGTCTACGCGGCCGGCCTCGCCCTCGATTCCGCCGCACTGAAGGACGACACCGAGGCGAAGAGTGCCCTGCAGGTCATCGTCGCCGCCGGCGGTGGCGAGCGCGACCATGCCGTCGATGCGACCATCCTGGAAGGGTTACGTGGTGCGGGCGAGCCGGGCGCCTTCCTCAACGAACGCCTGATGAGCGATCTCCGGCCGACGCTCTTCCTCGCGCAGCTCTCCAACCTGCTCGCCGGCAATATCGGCATCGTCCACGGCATCACCGGTCCGTCCCGCACCTTCATGGGCGAGGAGCAGGCCGGCGTCGACGCGATCCGCACGGCCCATGCCCGCATCGCGTCGGGCCAGTCCGACCTGATGCTGGTCGGCGGCGCGTACAATGCCGAGCGCCGCGACATGCTGCTGCTCTTCGAGCTCGGCGGCTATCTGCACCGCGACGACTTCAAGCCGGTCTTCGAGCGCGAGAAGGCGCCAGGCCTGATCACCGGCAGCGCCGGCGCCTTCCTCGTTCTCGAATCGGCCGAGCGCGCCGCAGCGCGGAGCGCCAGGGCCTATGCGAAACTGAGCCATGCCGGCGCCGCCCGCAGCCGCCGTGCCGCCGGCACCGTCGAGACCGCTCTGAACGGCTTGCTGGCCGGCTTCGGCCCGATTGCCGGCGATGCACTGGCCATCTCCGCCGCCACCGGCTGCGCCGGGATCACGGGCGAGGAAGCCGCGGCCATCGCCGCAGCCGCTCCGACCGCCAAGCGCATCGCGGCCGGCGATCTGGTCGGACATGGCGTCGAGGCGGCCTTCCCGGTTTCGGTGGCGCTCGCCGCGATCGCGCTGTCAGTCGGGCAGGCCAGGGAGGCGATCGTCACCGGCGCCGGCCATTGGCGCGGCGAAGGCGCCGCGCATCTCGTTCAAGCGTGAGGGTTGAAGCCATGACCACGCATCGCGACGCCAAGGGCCGTCCGCTCATCGCCGTCACCGGGCTGGGTGTCGTCACCTCGCTCGGCCAGGGCAAGGACGTCAACTGGCAGGCCCTGACATCGGGAAAATCCGGCATTCACCGCATCGACCGCTTCCCGACCGAGGGGCTGAAGACCAGCATCGGCGGCACCGTCGATTTCCTGTTCGACGGCCCGTTCACGGCCCCTCAGCTCTCGGAGAAGCTCGCGACGCTGGCGGCCGAGGAAGCCGTCGGCCAGAGCGGCATCGGCACGGAAGGCGATTTCCCCGGCGAGCTCTTCATGGCGGTGCCGCCGGTCGAGATGGAATGGCCGCAGAAGCAGGAGATGGCCCGGGCCACCTCGGGCGAAGCCGATTATGACGGTCTGCTGCGCACCGCCGCGACTGGCCAGTTCCGGGCGATGCACGAGCTCTTCGTCTTCGGCGGCGTCGCCGACCATATCGCCGACCGTTTCGGCACCAGGGGCTCGCCGATCTCGCTCTCGACCGCCTGCTCCTCGGGCGCGACCGCGATCCAGATGGGCGTCGAGGCAATCCGCCGGGGCGATACCCAGGCCGCCCTCTGCATCGGCACCGACGGCTCGATCCATGCGGAGGCGCTAATCCGCTTCTCGCTGCTCTCGGCGCTGTCAACCCAGAACGACCCGCCGGAAGGCGCTGCCAAGCCCTTCTCCAAGGGCCGCGACGGCTTCGTCATGGGCGAGGGCGCAGGCGCCCTGGTGCTGGAGGACTACGACCATGCGCTGGCGCGTGGCGCGACCATTCTCGGCATCGTCGCCGGCTGCGGCGAGCGTGGCGACGGCTTCCACCGCACCCGCTCGAGCCCGGACGGCAAGCCTGCGATCCTCGCCATGCAGGACGCGCTGGCCGATGCCGGGCTGACGCCGGACGATGTCGACTATATCAACGCCCACGGCACCTCGACGCCCGAGAACGACAAGATGGAGGCGATGAGCTGCGCCGCCGTCTTCGGCGAGCGCATGGCGAGCCTGCCGATCTCCTCGAACAAGTCGATGATCGGCCATACGCTGACGGCGGCCGGTGCCGTCGAGGCGGTGATCTCCTTCATGACCATCGCCAACGGCATGATCCCCCCGACGATCAACTACGCCAATCCCGACCCGGCTATTGCGCTCGACGTCGTGCCGAACGAGGCCCGCAAGGCGAAGGTGAGGACGATCATCTCGAACTCCTTCGGCTTCGGCGGCCAGAACACCTGCCTCGTGCTGACGGCGCCTCCGGAGGCTGCATGACAAAAATCCTCGTCACTGGCGGCGCCAAGGGCGTCGGCGCGGCGATCGTGCGTGCGCTGGCCGCGGCCGGCCATGATGTCGATTTCACCTTCCGCTCCTCTGCCGACCAGGCGAAGGCGCTGGCGGAGGATATTGCTGCGACCCATCCTGGCCGTACGATTACCGCGCTGCCGCTCGACCTCTCCGACAAGGAGGCGCTCGACGCCTTCTGCGAAGCCCGCGAAGGCGAGAGCTATTTCGGCCTCGTCCACAATGCCGGCCAGCCCTATGATTCGCTTGCCGCGATGATGGTACAGGACAAGGCCGAAGCCGCGATGCAGGTCAATTTCTGGGCCTTCACCCGCCTCGCCAAGAGCCTGATGCGCAACATGATCCGCGCCCGCACCGGGCGCATCGTCGCGATCGGCTCGGTCGCGGCCTTGCGCGGCAATCCCGGCAACGCCGCCTATGCAGCCTCCAAGGGCGCGCTGATCTCCTATGCCAAGACGCTCGCGGTCGAGACCGGCAAGCGCGGCGTCACCGTCAACGTGATCGCGCCGGGCTTCGTCGACACCGACATGATGGCGCCCTACGCCGCCTATCGCGACAAGATGCAGGCGCAGATCCCGGCCGGCCGCTTCGCCAAACCCGAAGAAGTTGCCGGCCTCGCCGCCTTCCTGATGAGCGAGCCCGCCGCCTATATCACCGGCACCGTGCTGCCGATCGACGGCGGCGTGACGGCGCAGCTCGGCGTGCACCGCTGACAAGATTGTTCCGAAAGGTCGAAAACCGATGCGTTCCCTCCAGCTCCACGGCGATCGCGACCTGCGCCTGGAAGAGATCGAGCCGCCGCCGCCGCCCGCTCCGGGCGAGGTGCAGATCCGCATCAAGGCGGTGGGCCTGAACTATCTCGACCTCTGGGGCTTCCGCGGCATGGCCTTCGCCAAGCGCAAGATGCCGCAGGCGGCAGGCGTCGAGGCCGCCGGCGAGATCGTCTGCGTCGGCGAGGGCGTGACCGGCTTCGCGCCCGGTGACACCGTGACGGCCTATGGCGCCGATACCTGCGGCCAGTGCAAGGCCTGCCGCGAAGGCCGCGACAATCTCTGCGAAAACGTCGCCGGCATCATGGGCTTCCATATCGACGGCTTCGCCCGCGAATTGCTGAACCGCCCGGCCCGCCTCACCATCAAGGCGCCCAAGGGCGTTTCCTTCGAGGATGCCGCCTGCGCCCCGATCGGCTTCGGCACGGTCCAGCACATGCTGTTCGACAATGCGAAGCTGGAGCCCGGCGAATCCGTGCTCGTCCACGCCGGCGGCTCCGGCATCGGTACCGCCGCGATCCTGATGGCCAAGGCGATCGGCTGCACCGTCTACACGACCGTCGGCGACGACGAGAAGGGCGCCAAGGCCAAGGCACTCGGCGCCGACCATGTCATCAATTACCGCGAGGACCGCTTCGAAGGCGTCGTGCGCAAGCTCACGGGGCGCAAAGGCGTCGATGTCGTGTTCGAACACGTTGGAGCCGACACCTGGAACGGCTCGCTGCTCTGCCTGAAGCGCGGCGGCCGGCTCGTCACCTGCGGCGCGACCTCCGGCCCCTCGGCGACGATCAACCTGATGCAGCTCTTCCAGCAGCAATACCGGATCACCGGCTCCTTCGGCTGCCGCATCGAGAACATCGCGCAGTCGCTGGAGAAGATGGCCGGCGGCATGAAGCCGGTGATCGACTCGGTCTTCCCACTCGCCGAATTCGAGAAGGGCCTTGCCCGGATCGAGGGCCGCAAGGTCTTCGGCAAGGTCGTCATCGCCTTCTGACCGGGACCTGTTTCCCGCCAAGGACTTGACGCGGGCGGCTTCCTGCCCCAGATCGCCTTTTTAGGCCCGGTCTTGCTCTCGGCACGGGCGTTTCACGCAGGACCGACCTTGAGACGATTGAAGGCTATCGCCGCGCGCGCCGGCGCCGCGGTGATGATCGGCGTGATCCGCGCCCTGTTCGGCTTCCTGCGCCTGCTCGGGCCCGAGCGCGCCAGCGATCTCGGCGGCTGGCTTCTGCGCAGCGCAAGCCCGCTGATCCCGGTCAACCGCGTCGCACTCGCCAATATCCGCGCAGCCTTCCCCGAGAAGGACGAGGCCGAGGTCAGGCGCATCGCGCGCGGCGCCTGGGAGAATCTCGGCCGCGTCGCCGGAGAATACGCCCATCTGAAGACCCTCTTCGATTACGACTACCACAACCCCGACAAGCCCTCGCGCGTCGAGGTCAAGGGCATCGAGCACTTCATCACGCTCAAGGACGATGAGAAGCCGGGCCTGATCTTCTCGACCCATCTCGCCAACTGGGAGCTGCCGGCGATCTGCGCCCAGGCCTACGACCTCGAAACCACCGCCGTCTTCCGGGCTCCCAACGACCCGGCGATCGCCGCCGTCGTCCACGAGATCCGTTCGGGCGCGATGGGTGGGCTTGCCGCCGCGAAGCAAGGCGCCGCCTTTGCCATGCAGGGCGTACTGGAGAATGGCGGCCATCTGGGCATGCTGATCGACCAGCATTTCACCCGTGGCGTGGTTGTCCCGTTCTTCGGCCGCCCGGCCCTGACCAACCCGATCATGGGCAAATTCGCCAGGCGCTTCGAATGCCCGGTCCATGGCGTGCGCGTCATCCGCCTGCCGAACCACCGTTTCCGGCTGGAGCTGACCCCGCCGCTCGACCTGCCGCGCGACGCCAATGGCGAGATCGACGTGCAGGGTGCGATGGCGATGATGACGGCCGTCGTCGAGGGCTGGGTGCGCGAATATCCCGAGCAATGGCTCTGGATGCATCGCCGCTGGCGGCCCAACATGATCTCGGCTGCCGCGCGCGAGGCCTTCGATCACGCTCACGCGACCGTGCCGGTTTTCAAGGCAACGTGATTTCCCTCGTGACGGGATTACGGGCTTTGGTAACCTCCGGAAAAGAAGTCGTCCGCAGAGTCCTGATCATGTCCCCTCGCCCGCGCCATCTCGCAGCGACCGTTGCAGCCCTTGCCCTCGGCATGGCGGCGGCCCAGGCGCAGACGCCCGCGAAGCCTCCCAAGGCGGTGATCGAGCTCTTCACCAGCCAGGGCTGCTCATCCTGCCCGCCGGCCGATGCGCTCGTCGTCGAGCTGGCCAAGGACCCCGAGCTGATCGCGCTCACCCTGCCGGTGACCTATTGGGATTATCTCGGCTGGAAGGACACGCTCGGCAAGGATTCCTTCGCCAAGCGCCAGAAATTCTACGCCAAGGCCCGTGGCGACGGGCAGGTCTACACCCCGCAGGTCGTCATCAACGGCGCAGCCCATGCCATCGGCTCGGAGCGGGCCGAGATCGAAAAGGCGGTGAGCCAGTTCGCGGCGACAGGGTTCGCTGCCCGGATCGCCCTGAAGGAAGAGAACGGCGCGCTCCAGATCCAGGTCGCTCCGATCGGAGGCGAGAGCGAGGCCACCGCCGGTATCTGGGTATTGCCGACCACGCATCAGGCTGCCGTGCCGATTGCGCGCGGTGAGAACCAGGGCCGCACGCTGTCCTACGCCAATGTCGTGCGTGGCATGGTCCGCGTCGGCGACTGGACCGGCAAGGAGACGACCGTCACCGCGCCGCTCTCGGCGACCGAGGCACCCGAGGCCGACGGCTATGTCGTCATCGTCCAGGCCGAGCGCCCCAGCAAGTACGGCCATATGATGCCCGGCGCGATCCTCGGCGCCGCCAAGGGGCCGGCGAAGCGCTGAGCTTCAGCGCGCTGCGATCTAAAGCAGGATCACCTTGTTCGAGAGCTCGTTGGTATCGCCGGGCACGGGTGGCACATGCTGCCCCAGTACCGTCCCGACCGAGCCGACAGCCGCGATCAGCCCTTCGGTCAATCGATCCTCCCGCGCCGCCGCGAGCAGGGGTTCGATGATGCCGCGCCAGGTATCCTTCTCGACCAGCCCGTCGATGCCGGTATCGGCGAGGATCTCCGCATAGCGCTCCTGCAAGGCGATATAGAGCAGCACGCCGGTGCGCCCCTTCGTCCGGGTCAGGCCACGCGCCGTGAACTCGCGTAGCGCCACATCATGCGCGCGCCCGCGCTTGACGAAACCGGGCACGAAGCGCCCGCCGCGGCCATACCAGAGCAGGCTCGCCAGCAGGCCGACGGCGCAAAGCAACTGGATCAGGAAAATCCGCTGCGCGCTCATCACCGTCAGCGACAGGAGCGGCCACGGCACGACCAGCGCCAACGTCAACGCCAGCATCACCGGGATATTGCGATAGCTCGACGCCGCCCGGTCGATCACCACGACGATCTCGCCGGCCGTCTGCAACTCGGCCCGGCGCACGGCCTCCGCGATCGCGTCCCTGTCGGCTGCGTCCATCACCAGTCTCCCGAAGCCCCGCCGCCGCCAGACGAGCCGCCGCCACCCGAAAACCCACCGCCGCCCGAGCTCCAGCCGCCTCCGCCGCCGCTCCAGCCCGAACTGGACCCCGAACCGGTGCTCCAGCCCGTGCTCTGTGGCAGCGTCACCCACTGCCCGTTGCGCAGACGATGCCGGCGCGCGCCGCCCTGCCGGCTCAGGCCACGCAGGAAGGCGACGATGAACAGGAAGATCAGGATCATCGCGATGACCACCGCGATATCCTCGCCCAGCGTGCTCTCGTCCGAGCGCACCTCGGCGCGGCGCTGCCATTCCTCGGCATCTCCAGCGAGAATGGTCAGGATCGCGTCGACCCCGGCCTCGATTCCCCCGGCGAAATCGCCGGTCTTGAATTTCGGCGCGATCGCCGTGGTGATGATGACCTTCGAGAGCGCATCGGTCAGGGCCCCTTCCAGCCCGTAGCCGACCTCGATGCGGACCTTGCGTTCCTTCGGCGCGACGATCAGCAGCGCGCCGTTGTTCTTCGCCTTTTCCCCGAGCTGCCAGTGGCGGAAGAGGCCGTTGGCGAAATCCTCGATGGTGATGTCCTGCAGCGAGGGCACGGTCGCGACGACGACCTGGTCGGAGGTCTTGTCCTCATGCGCCTTGAGCTTGTCCTCGATCCGCTGCCGGACGTCCGGTGCCAGCAGGTTGGCGCCATCGACCACGCGCCCGGTCAGCGCAGGATAGGTCGGCTCGGCGGCGAGCGCGGGGAGTCCACAGAGGAGAAGAAGCAGGGCGGCAACCGTATGCCAGAGCGTCATTCTCGGGCGCAGCGCAGCGCAGACCCGAGAATCTCGGGCAGGAGATGCTCGGGTCAAGCCCGAGCATGACGTGCGAGCGGATACCACCGGCTTCAGCCGATCGACCTCAGAACTTCACCGCGGGCGGCCGCTCCGCGCCGGCGGTCGCCGTGAAGGTCTCCATCGGCTTGGCGCCCCAGAACAGCTTTGCCCAGATCACGCCCGGGAAGGTGCGGATCTCGGTGTTGAAGGCCTGCACCGCCTGGATGTAGTCGCGCCGTGCCACCGCGACGCGGTTCTCCGTGCCCTCGAGCTGCGACTGCAAGGCCAGGAAGTTCTGGTTGGACTTCAGCTCCGGATAGCGCTCGACCGTGACGAGCAGCCGCCCGAGCGCGCCGGTGAGCTGGTTCTGCGCGTCCTGGTATTCCTTGAACTTCACGGGGTCATTGATGGTCGAGGCATCGACCTTGACCTGGCTCGCCTTGGCGCGGGCCTCGACCACGGCGGTCAGCACCTCGCGCTCCTGCGCGGCATAACCCTTTACGGTCTCGACGAGATTCGGGATCAGGTCGGCGCGGCGCTGATACTGGTTCTGCACCTCCGACCAGGCGGCTTTCGCCTTTTCCTCCAGCGTCGGCACGTTGTTGTAGCCGCAGCCGGCGAGCACGAGGCCGAACATGCCGAGGACAAGCCAGGCGAGCGGGCGGCGAAGATGGGTCGCGAAAGACATGCCGAAAACCCCTTTTGGCAACGTCAGAACAATCGATTCGGACCTTACCCGCCAGCGCCCGCCCATCCAAGCTGTCAGGTCGCGGCGAATGGCCTATCCTGCGATTCCTCACCGGAGCTTCGCCATGCGCCTGTCTCTTTTCCTCTCCCTGCTCCCCGCCTTGCTGGCCGCCCAGATCGCCGTCGCCCAGCCACAGGCGCCCGCTCCCGAAGCCGCGACCGGGCGCACCGTCAAGACGTTGGGAACGGCCCAGCGCTTCATGGCCGCCGCCGCCAATCCGTTGGCCGCGACGGCCGGGCGCGACATCCTGCGCGCCGGCGGCAGCGCCACAGATGCCGCCATTGCCATCCAGCTCGTCCTCAATCTGGTCGAGCCGCAGAGCTCCGGCATCGGCGGCGGCGCCTTCTTCGTCCATTGGGACGAGGCAAGCCGCAAGGTGACGACGCTGGACGGGCGCGAGACCGCGCCGGCCGCCGCAAAGCCAGACCGCTTCATGAAGGACGGCAAGCCGATGCCGTTCCGTGAGGCCGTGGTCGGCGGCCGCTCGGTCGGCGTGCCCGGAACGCTGAAGCTGCTGGAAGAAGCCCATCGCCGCTGGGGCAAGCTGCCCTGGGCCGACGTCGTCGCGCCCGCGCTGAAGCTGGCGGAGGAGGGGTTCGCGATCTCACCGCGCCTGAATGGGCTGCTGGCCGGAGAAAAGGATCTGCCGAAGAACGTGCTCGCAGCCGCTTATTTTTACGAGCCGGACGGAAAGCCCAAGGCGGTCGGCACCGTCCTGAAGAATCCCGCCTTCGCCGCGACGCTGCGTGCCGTGGCGGCGCAAGGTGCAGAGACCTTCTACAAGGGGGCGATCGCCGCGGACATCGTCGCGACGGTCACCGACCATCCGACCAATCCCGGCGACATGACGCTGGCCGATCTCGCTGGCTACAAGGTCGAGGAACGCGAGCCGGTCTGTGGTGCCTACCGGATCTGGCGCCTCTGCGGCATGGGCCCGCCCAGCTCCGGCGCCGTCGCGCTCCAGCAGATGCTCGGGGTGCTCGAAGGGCAGGACCTGCGCCGGATGGGGCCGGGCACTGACGCCGCGCACTGGTTCAGCGAGGCCGGGCGCCTCGCCTTCGCCGATCGCGCGCTCTATCTCGCCGACCCCGCCTTCATCAGCGTGCCCGTGCGCGGCCTGATCGACCGCGACTATATCCGCTCGCGCGCCGGTCTCGTCAGCCCGGATCGCTCCATGGGCCGCGCCAAGCCCGGCGATCCCCCGAACAAGCGCGCGCAATTGCTCGCCCCTTCCGACGGGATCGAGAACGGCACCAGCCATATCTCGGTCGTCGACGCCGACGGCAACGCCGTCGCCATGACCACCACGATCGAGGACGGTTTCGGCTCGCGCCTGATGACCAAGGGCGGCTTCCTGCTCAACAACGAATTGACCGATTTCAATTTCGCGCCGGAGGAGGACGGCAAGCCGGTCGCCAACCGCGTCGAGCCCGGCAAACGCCCGCGTTCGTCGATGGCGCCGACATTGGTCTTCGATGCCTTCGGCCGGCTCTATGCCGTGGTCGGCTCGCCCGGCGGCAGCCAGATCATCGGCTATGTCGGAAAAACGCTGGTTGCCCTGCTCGACTGGAAAATGGATCCGCAGCAAGCCGTCGATTTCGGCAATTTCGGCAGCCGCAACGGCCCGACCGAGTTGGAGAAAGGCACCGAAGCGGAAGCCTGGAAGACCGCACTGGAGGCCAAGGGCCACGAGGTCCGCCTGCTCGAGATGACCTCAGGCACGCAGGCCATCGTCAAGACACCGGAAGGCTTTCTGGGCGGCGCCGATGGCCGCCGCGAAGGCGTCGCGATCGGGGATTGAGCAGAGCTAGGCTTGCGCCGGGCGCTCGCCACCAGCGCCGCGCCCGGCGATCAGCCAGTAGACGAAGCCCGTCGCCGCACCGACCAGGAAGAGCCCGGAGATGATCTGGATCTCGGCCGTGCTCGGCGCGCGCGACAGCCTGAGCATGGCAAGCGGCAGCAGCGCGGCGAGCAGACCGGTGAAGCCGCTTTGGAGCAACCCGCTGCGCAGGCGAAACAGTTCCGAACCGACGGCGACCAGCACGACCGGCGCGACGATGATCGCAAGCCCCAGCCGGGCGATCAGGGCAAAGGCCGCCTGCGCGGCCGGCCCCGGATCGACGCCGCTTTCGGCGAGCCCGAACAGGATGTCGACGAGCCGCTCGATACCGCCGCCGATCAGCATCGCCACGGCCGGCGAAGCGAAGCTCGCCACGCCCAGGAAGAACACGCCTGCCCCCATTGCAACGAGGCAGGCGAACGGAATCAGAACAATCCAGCGCAGCAAGGCTTATTCCGCCGCCACGGCCGGCGCGTCGGCCTGCGCCTCGTCCAGCATCAATCGGGCGCGGGCGGAGAGCTTCTCGGTCTCGCTCTTGAGCTGGCCGCAGGCGGCGAGGATGTCGCGCCCGCGCGGCGTGCGCACCGGCGAGGCATAGCCGGCACGGAAGACGATCTCGGAGAAGCGCTCGATCCGGTCCCAGTCGGAGCACTCGTATTTCGTGCCGGGCCAGGGATTGAACGGGATCAGGTTGATCTTGGCCGGAATGCCCTTGAGCAGGCGGACGAGCTCACGCGCCTCGGCGTCGGAATCGTTCACGCCCTTCAGCATGACGTACTCGAAGGTGATACGCTTCGCGTTCGAGAGGCCGGGATAATTCCGGCAGGCCTCGAGCAGGTCCTTGATCGGATATTTCTTGTTGAGCGGCACCAGCTCGTTGCGCAGCTCGTCGCGCACCGCATGCAGCGAGATCGCCAGCATCGTGCCCATCTCCTCGCCGAGCGGGCCGATCTGCGGCACCACGCCCGAGGTCGAGACGGTGATGCGCCGGCGCCCGATCGACAGGCCCTGATCGTCGGTGATCACGCCGATCGCATCGCGCACGCCGTCGAAATTATAGAGCGGCTCGCCCATGCCCATGAAGACGATGTTCGAGACGAAGCGCCCGCCATCATTCGGCACGAAGGCGCCGTCCGGTGCTGTCCGGTTCGGGAAATCGCCGAGCCGGTCGCGCGCCACCATCACCTGCGCGACGATCTCCTCGGTGGTGAGGTTGCGCACCAGGCGCTGGGTGCCGGTATGGCAGAAGGTGCAGGTCAGCGTGCAGCCGACCTGGCTGGAGACGCAGAGCGTGCCGCGATCGACCTCCGGGATATAGACGCATTCGATCTCGGCGCCGCGGTCATGCGGGCCGGTCGAGGGCATCCGCATCAGCCATTTGCGGGTGCCGTCGGTCGAGACCTGCTCGGCCGTGACGCTCGGCAGATCGAGCGAGAAATGTTCGGCGAGCTGCCCGCGTAAGCCCTTGCCGATCGTCGTCATCGCGTCGAAGTCGCGTACGCCGTAATGGTAGATCCAGTTCCAGAGCTGGCCGACGCGCATGCGCCGCTCCTTCTCGGGCACGCCGATCTCAGCCAGCGCCTCGGTCAGGCCGGCGCGGGTGCGCCCCACCAGCGAGGGGCGTCGCAAAACGGGTTCGGCCGCCGGAGCGGCGGTAGCGGGAACGGATGCGGTCATCGGAGCTCTGTCGTCGCCCATCGGGGAAGGCGCGGGATTTCGCGGCTCCCTAGCACAAATCACAGAAAATCGGAAATTGCGCGATTCGAAGGCGGTATCCGCCTAATTCGCATGCCCCTCGAACTGCGGGAGGTCGTCGGTGATCTCGTACCAGGGCGCCTTCGAGCCGACGAAGATGTGATGGTCGGGCCGAATACCCGGCGCATCGTCGAGCGTGCCCAGGGCGACATGGACATACGCCCCGTCGCGAACCACCGAAAACAACAGCGAGCCGCAGCGGCTGCAATGCGCGTTGTGATTGTCGGCTTCCCCGACGATCAGCAGGGCATCGGCCCCTGCGGTGACAGCGAGCTTGGCACGCTCGATCCCGGCGAAGGGCTTGAAGGCCGATCCGGTCGTGCGCCGGCATTGCGCGCAATGGCAATTGGCGGCGTAGCGGAAGGCATCTGCAACCTCGAATCGAGCCTGCCCGCAATAGCAGCGGCCCTTCAGCCGGCGTTCCGGTGCAGGAGCGGCCGAGGCCATGGCCCGAAGCGCCTTACTTGCAGGCGTCCTCGGCCCGCTTCACGATCTGGCTGATGCCGGCGAGCGAATACTTGTCGCTGGTCGGGTTGCCGCGCTTGGAGGTGCCCTTGACCTCGAGTCCGGCGCCGCGGCGCAGCGCATCGAGCATGCGCGGCTCTTCGGCCGGGTTCTTCAGCCACATGTTCTGGCCCTTGGCGACCAGCGCGAAGCGCTCGCTGCCGATGATCGCCTGATGCTCGACCCCTTCCTTGAGGTCGAAATTCATGACGAAGCTGATCTCGTTGCGCACGCCCTCGCCCGGCCGGCTCGAAACGAAAAGCAGGCCTTCGACATCCTTGAGATTGGCAGGCATGCGGGCCTCGGCCTTGGACAGGGCGTAGCAGACCTTGGAGCGGCCCTGCTGGGACGAGAACGCCTGCCATTTACCCGCGGTCTCGAGCAGCATGGCCTGGCCCTGGCCCGAGCTGGCCGCGGCAGCGGCAGGCTTCGGTTTGGCAGGCGCGGCCTGCGCCGGAAGGGCGGCAGCGCCGAAGACGCCAGCCATCAGGCAGAGCGCGAGGGCGGAGCGGGAAGGAGCGGCGTCGCGGATGCGGAGGAACGAGCTGATCATGGACCGCCATCAGTCACTAAAAATCTTAATACCGCGTTTACCACCTGTTGATCGGGCGGATCGCGCGGACGGCGGCATAGAGTGTCACGATCCTGGCGAAAATACGAATGGCGGCAGGCCGGTTCCGTGCCGCTTGCAGTCATGCCAGAATCGGGACCGGTAACGGCGAATGGCGGATCGACGATGAAAGCCCTGCTTTGCGAACATCACGGCCCTGCCGAGGACCTGGCGATCCGCGATCTGCCCGATCCGGAACCAGGCCCCGGCGAGGTCGTCGTCGCCGTGAAGGCCGCCGCCCTCAACTTCTTCGACACGCTGATCATCCAGGGCCGCTACCAGACCAGGCCGGCCTTCCCCTTCTCGCCAGCGGCCGAATGCGCTGGCACCATCAGCGCCGTCGGCGAAGGCGTGACCGGCTGGCAAATTGGCGAACGCGTCGCGGCCTGGCTCGGCTACGGCGCTGCACGCGAAAAGGTCGCGGTCTCCGCCGATCAGATCATCCGCATTCCCGAGCGGCTCGACGATGCGCAGGCGGCCGGCCTCTTTGTCACCTATGGCACCGCGATGCACGGCCTGATCCAGCGCGCCGGCCTCAAGCCCGGCGAGCGGCTCGCCGTCCTCGGAGCTTCCGGTGGAGCGGGGCTCGCCGCGGTCGAGATCGGCGCTTTGCTCGGCGCCCATGTCATCGCCTGCGCCTCCTTGCCCGACAAGCTTGCGCTCGCCCGCGAGCACGGCGCGCAGGAGGAGATCGACTATGCGCAGGGCGACATTCGGGCCGAACTGAAGAGGCTCACCGAAGGCCGCGGCGTCGACGTGCTCTACGACACCGTCGGTGGCGAGCTGGCTGAGCCGGCCTTGCGTTCGATGGCCTGGGAAGGGCGCTATCTCGTCGTCGGCTTCGCCGGTGGCGAGATCCCGAAGATTCCGCTCAACCTGCTTTTGCTGAAAGGCTGCGACCTGCGCGGCGTATTCTGGGGGCAGTTCGTCGCACGCGAGTCGGCCGCCCATCGCCGTAACATGGAACGCCTGCTGGACTGGGCGGCGAACGGCCATATCCGCGCCCATGTCCATGCCAGGATCCCGCTCGAACGCTGGACCGAGGCCTATGCGCTGATCGCCGACCGCAAGGCGAAGGGCAAGATCGTGCTGACGCTGTGACGGAGCCTCAGAGCTCCGCCAGCGCCTGCTTCGCCCGCTCGCGATGCTCGGGTGTGATCGAGCCGGCGACGGCCGCGATGGCAGCCGCGATCACCGCTGCGTCATCGGTGAAGCCGAGCAGTGGCATGATGTCGGGAATGGCATCGACCGGCAGCACGAAATAGCCGAGCGCGGCGAGCAGCGTCATCCGCACGCGTCGCGGCGTCGCCGGATCGCGCGCGCAGAACCACGCCGCCAGCAGATCCCCGGCAAACGGAATGCGCTTCGCGACGCGCTTCAGCCGGGCCATGAAATCGGACCCGAACTTCGCCTCGTCGCGCAGGCTCTTGCGGATCGCCTCGATCTCCTCGCGGCTGAAGCTTGCGCTGAACCCCTCGCTCATCCCTGTCTCGCTCCTTTGCGTCCGATGACGCTCATCATCGCGCGCTCCCTCGTGAGCCGCCATGTCGAAAGATGGCCCCGCCGCAATCCTGCACAAGAGGCCACCCGTAAAACCCGCTTGGAGCGGCACGAAACGCCCTCTAAACCGTCTTCAGAACACGATTGACGGGAAACGCGCCATGAAACTCGACTCCTCCCTTGCTGCCGTCGTCACCGGCGGCGCCTCCGGCCTCGGCGAGGCGACCGCGCGCATGCTGGCGAGCGAGGGCGTCAAGGTCGCGCTGCTCGACCTCAACGCCGAGCGCGGCGAAGCGACCGCCAAGGAGATCGGCGGCGTCTTCGCCCATTGTGACGTCACCAGCGAGGCTTCGGTCGACGAGGCGCTCGCCAAGGCCCGCGCCGCCCATGGCGTCGCCCGCATCATCGTCAACTGCGCCGGCATCGCGCCCGGCCGCCGCGTCGTCTCGAAGAAGCGCGACACCGGCGAACTGATCGCGCATGACCTCGCAACCTTCGAGAAGGCGGTCGCGATCAATCTGACCGGCACCTTCCGGATCATCGCCAAATCGGCGGTCGCGCTGGCCGGGCTCGATCCGGTCACGGCCGATGGCGGCCGCGGCGTCATCATCTGCACGGCTTCGGTCGCGGCCGAGGACGGCCAGATCGGCCAGGCCGCCTACGGCGCCTCCAAGGCCGGCGTTGTCGGCCTGACGCTGCCGGTCGCGCGCGATCTCGCCGGCGTCGGCATCCGCATCGTCACGATCATGCCCGGCCTGTTCGAGACCCCGATGTTCGCCGGCCTCCCCGACGACGCCAAGGCCTCCCTCGCAGTCTCCGTGCCGCATCCCTCGCGCCTCGGCCGCCCGGCGGAATATGCGGCGCTCGCCCGCAGCATCATCGAGAACGACATGCTGAACGGCACCGCGATCCGCCTGGACGGCGCGATCCGGCTGGCACCGAAATAGGCTTCAGACGATCCGGAAAACCTCGCCGGCGCTGCGGTCCCGGTAGAGGTCCACCCGCTCGCCGTTCCAGTGATAGTCGAGATGCCGCCCCTGCACTGGGTGGCCCGCACCATCGGGATAGAGCAACCCGGCGCATTCGCCGCCGGGACAGCGCACGCTGGGATAGACGATGCCGGCCGAGCCGATCGCCCGCAGAGCGATGCCGAGCGCCTGGCTCGCGGTATAGTCGGCGGGATCGAGCACCGCAGCGGCTTCGGCCTCGAGCGGCCTGATATCGTGAAGCTCCGCGTCGACCTCAAGCACGATCTCGCGGAATTGCGAGGTCCAGCCCGAGGGTTGCGTCGTCGCCAGCATGAAGCGGGCATGGTGGTGGATCGTCTCCAGCAGCGCCACCTCGAAGCGGTCGCCGACATAGAGCACGCCGAAGCTGCCATCGCTGAAACGGCTCGGCCGGTCCGGGCTGACATGGGTGAAGGGCGCCATCAGCCAGCTCGCGCCCGGCCCCGAGACGCGCCGGTCGGCCGGTACGAGGTCGAGATTGCCGATCGTCTCCATCAGGCGCGGATTGGTCTTCTGCTCAGCCGCGATCAGGAGCGGCCAGTCGGCGGGGTCGGCGATATCCTCGAACAGGTCGATCGGCGGGAAGATGCTGCGGATGATCCGGACCGCCCCGCGCCATTCGATCTCCGCGATCGGCAGGCTCGCCGGATCGATCACCAGGCGCCCCGCTCGGCATCGAGCAGGCGGCGCACCCGCATCAGGTCGGTCAGTTCGCCGCCGAGCATGACATCAACAGCCGATTTGCCGCCGAAATCAGCATTGGCCCGCTTGATCCAGTCATAGCCGCGCTGCGGCTCGGTGAAGATCAGGCGCAGCGCCTTGTGGATGCCCATCAGGTTCGAGAGCCGAGCCTTGCCGTCGCGCGAAATCCGGCCGATCTCGCCGGCTTTCCAGCGCCGGTAGCTCCTGACCGGCAGGTCGACCAGGACCGCGGCTTCCTCGTCGGTGATCCGCCAGAGCCGGAACAGGTTGACTGCGGCGCGAAACATCGCCGCCGCCTCGTCATCCGTGATCGGATCGGGGACGAAATCGCGCTGGGCCGTCTCGATGCGCAGCAGGCCAGTCATGGCATTGCTCTCCATTTGGCATAAAATGGAGATAATATTGCCAATTGGCAAGAGCAGCCAGAAACCCGGCTATTCCTCGGTCTTCGCCGGCTTGATCTCGTGCTTCAGAATCAACGGCGTCTGCGCCAGGGCGAAGATCATGGTCAGCGGCATTACGCCCCAGACCTTGAAAGCGACCCAGAAATCCTGGGTCTGGGTGCGCCAGACCACCTCATTGATGGCCGCCAGCACGAAGAAGAACAGCCCCCAGCGGAAGGTCAGCTTGCGCCAGCCCTCGGCATCGAGCTGCAGCACCGTCTCCAGCACCAGCGAGAGCAGCGAGCGCCCGAAGAACAGCCCACCGAGCAGCACCGAGCCGAACAGCGCGTTGACGATGGTCGGCTTGACCTTGATGAAGAAGGCGTCGTCCAGCGCCAGCGTCAAACCACCGAAGACGGTGACGACGATCGCGTTCACGATCGCCATGCGCGGCAGATAGCCCATCAGCACCCGCGACAGCACCAGCGCCACAAGCGAAGCGGCGATGAAGATGCCGGTCGCGACGAAGATGCGCCGGTCCTCAGCCACGTGGAACAGCCGGTCACCGTAGGAATTGGCGAAGAAGAAGATCGCCAGCGGCCCGAATTCCAGCGCCAGCTTGAGCAACGGGTTGACCGCCTTGCCCTTACCCGCCGCCTCGACTGGAACCTGCTGAGTCGTTTCGCTCACGCCGCTTCTCCCAATCCCGCCACGGCTCGCGCGAAATCGCGCGCCGAGAACGGCTCCAGGTCATCGACGCTTTCGCCGACGCCGATGAAATGCACGGGCAGGCCGAACTGCGCCGCCAGCGCCACCAGGATGCCGCCGCGCGCCGTGCCGTCGAGCTTGGTCATGACCAGCCCGGTCACGCCCGCCGTCTCGCGAAAGGCCTCGACCTGTGAAATCGCGTTCTGGCCGACGGTGGCGTCGAGTACGAGCAGGGCCGCATGCGGGGCGTTCGGGTCCTGCTTGCGAATGACGCGCACGACCTTGGCAAGCTCGTCCATCAGCCCTTGCTTGTTCTGCAACCGGCCGGCGGTGTCGATCAGCAGCACATCGGTGCCATTGGCCTTGGCCTTCTGCAGCGCCTCGAAGGCGAGGCCCGAGGCATCGGCGCCCTGCTGGCCGTAGACGACCTCGGCCCCGGTGCGCTCGCCCCAGACCCGCAACTGCTCGATCGCCGCGGCGCGGAAGGTGTCGCCGGCCGCGAGCATCACGGATTTGCCCTCAGTGCGGAATTTCGCGGCGAGCTTGCCGATCGTCGTGGTCTTGCCGGAGCCATTGACCCCGACCATCAGCAGCACGAACGGCTTTTTCGTGGCGTCGATCACCAGGGGCTGGGCGACGGGCAGGAGGATCGTCTCGACCTCGCGCGCCAGGATCGCCTTCACCTCGGACGGCTCGATCTGCTTGTCGTAGCGCCCGTCGCCGACCGCTTTGGCGATCTTGGCTGAGGTCGCAAGGCCGAGATCGGCCTGGATCAGGATGTCTTCCAGATCCTCCAGCGTGCCGGCATCGAGCTTTCGCTTGGTGAAGAGCTCGGTGATCCCCGTCGTCAGTGCCGAGGAGGTCCGCGACAGCCCCTCGGTCAATCGCCGCCACCAGCTCCGCTTCGGCTGCGGCGCAGGGACGGGAGCGGGCTCGGGAGCAACGATCGGCTCGGGCTGCGGAGCGACGGCAACGACAGGTTCCGGCTCGGGCTCCGCCGGAGGTGCAGCCTCCTCAACCGGAACAGGCGGCGCAACGGGTTCAGGGGTCACCGCCTCGACGACAACCGCTTCCGTCTCGACAGCCGGGGCAGGAGCGATCTCTTCGGCTTCCGGCTTCAGCTCCTCAACCGTCTCAACAACCTGCTCGGTCGCCGTCTCGGGCGCGGGCGCCGGTGTGGCCGCTTCCTCGTCGCGTCCGAACAGCCTCGAAAAGAAGCCGCGTTTCTTCGGTTCGGTCTCGCTCATCGTCGTCCTGTCTTCGGTTCGGCAGGCATCTTCGGTTGCGCCGCCGGGCCGGGTTGGGTAGCGCAATGCCATGGCAGCGCCGGACCGACCAGAAAATTCGCAATCACCCGGGCAGATCGACGACGAGCTGCCGGTGCCGCTGCTCTATCGCGACGCCATGATGCTCGTCATCGACAAGCCTGCCGGCCTGCCCTCGCATCGCGGCCCGCAGGCCAAGCGCCGCGTCATCCCGGTCCTGACCGATTATCTCGATGCCCTGCGCTTCGGCCTGCCACGCAAGCCGGAAGCCGCGCATCGGCTCGACAAGGACACCTCCGGCTGCCTCGTGCTCGGCCGTCATCCCCGCGCCATGGCCGAGCTCAACCAGATGTTTCGCGACGGGCGCATCGACAAGACCTATTGGGCGATCGTGCAGGGCCATCCCGCGCAGGATGAGGGGCTGATCGATCTTCCCCTGGCCAAGCGTTCGCCCGAGCGCGGCTGGTGGATGAAGGTCGATCCCGCCGGCCTGCCCTCGCAGACCCGCTATCGCGTGCTCGGCCGGGGCGAGAGCGAGCATGGCCCACTCGCCTGGCTCGCGCTGGAACCATTGACCGGGCGCACCCACCAGTTGCGCGTCCATTGCCAGGCCTCGGGCTGGCCGATGCTCGGCGACGAGATTTATGGCGATGCCCCGCGCGAAGGCGGGCCGGGCCTCCAGCTTCATGCCCGATCGATCGCGATCCCACTCTACAAGAAGCGCGATCCGATCACGGTCGAGGCGCCGCCGCCGCCGCATATGCTGGCGGCGCTCACGACTTGCGGCTGGAACAGGGTTTAGAACGCGTCAACGCAGCGCTGGCGACATGCCGGCAGCGATCAATCCTTCGCTAATCCGGGGCTGCTATGCCACGGCTGCACCTTCTCCCGTCATGCAGCCATGACCGATAGCGCCAGCGCCGATCCGCAGCTCCTGACCTTGCCCGAAGCCCGCGCCCGCTGCGCGGACGGCGCCGCACCGCCGCTGGCCGTACTCGTCGGCTGGGTCGAGACTTACCTGATGAGCAGCCATGTCGATCTCGGCCGGACAGGCGCGGTCTGCCCCTTCACCCGCCAGGCTGCGAAGCTCGACATGGTGCGCCTCGGCATCTCCACAGCAACGGCAGCCGATGAGGGCACGGCCTTCGCGGCCGTGCATCGCAGCTTCGCCGATCTCGACGCGATTCCCGCGCAAGCGACCCTCCAGCATTTCCGCACCGTGATCCTCGGCTTCCCCGGCTGCGCCGATCCGGCCGGCACGGCGATGCTGCAACGGGTCCAGAAGCGCCTGAAATTCGCATCCCTGCGCCGCTTCCGCATGATCGGCCTGATGCACCCGGACTCGGAGGCGCCGGGCCTGTGGAACCCGCAGTTCCGCCCCTTGCGCGCGCCCTTCCCGGTCGTCGCCGTCCGCCACATGGTCGAGCAGGACGCGCCCTTCGCGGCGCGCCACCCGCTCCTGATGCTGCCCTATCTCGCCCGCTTCCGCATGGCGGGCGCGAAACGCCTCATCGCGCATCTGCGCACGGGGCCATGAACGCGGCGATGCCCTTGGCCACCCGGCCGGACGACGCCGTGACGCTCGATCTGGTCGAGGATGTCGCGGGCTTCCTGGCGCTGCGCCGCGATTGGGAGGCCCTGTTCGAACGCTCGGCTGCGCCATCGCAGCTCTTCCAGAGCCATGTATTCCTGCGCCATTGGACGACGCATTACCTCAGCCCCGATACCCGGCTCAGCATCGTCATAGCCCGCCGGGCCGGTGAACTGGTGATGGTCTGGCCGCTCATCCGCCAGAGGCGCTACGGTCTCGACACCTTGCGCTTCATGGGCGTGCCGGTCGCCCAGTTCGGCGACGTGCTCGTCGGCGATGGCGAGGACGCCCTGCTGAAAGCCGGCTGGGCCTTCATCCAAACCCTGCGCGCCGATCTCTTCGAAGCCCGCAAGCTGCGCGCCGATTCGCATCTTGCGCTGAGCCGCCTGCTCGATGGCGCGGCCCATGGCGACCGGCAGGAGGCGCCCTTCGCGGACCTCACCCGCCGCGTCGGCGAATCCGGCCCAAGTCTCGCCTATACCGCACGGGAACGCTCGAACCACCGCCGGCGCCTGCGCCGCCTGGAGGAACGCGGCCCGGTCGCCTACGCCATGCCGCCACCGGGCCCCGACGCGGCCCGGCTCGCGGCTACGGCGATCGCGATGAAGCGGGCGACCCTGGCACGGCGCGGCATCGTCGCGCCGGTCATCAACGATTCCCGCTTCGGCGCCTTCTTCACCGATCTGGCGGCAGACGCCTCCGGCGAGGCCACGCTGCGGATCATGTGCATCCTCAGCGATGGCGCGCCGATCGGCATCGACCTCTCCTTCGACTGCAAGGGCCACAGCTTCGCCCATGTCCTCGCGACCGATCCGGATCATGAGCACGACGGCATCGGCAAGATCCTGATCCACCACAGCTTCGCCGGCGCCCGCGCCCGTGGCAGCACGGTCTTCGACCTCCTGGCTCCGGCCGAGCCCTACAAGCGCGAACACGCCGATGGCTGCGTCGCGGTCAGCGACCGGCTCCGGCCGCTATCATTGAAGGGGCGGCTGGCCTGCCATCTCGGCATCCAGCATTGGCGACCGATGTTGAAGAGCGTGGTGAAGCGCCTGCCGGCAGGCCTCTCGCGCCATGTCATGCCCGCACCGCGGCAAGGCAGCTAGGCAGCGACCTAATCCGAGATCGCGTCGATGGCGCGGGCCAGCTTGACGTCGAGCTCGGTCAGGCCGCCGGCATCATGGGTTGCGAGCGTGATATCCACGGTCCGGTAGACATTCGCCCATTCCGGATGATGGTTCATCGCCTCGGCCAGCAGCGCGACGCGCGTCATCCAGCCGAAAGCCTCGCTGAAATCACGGAAGACGAAGCGCTTGGCGATGGCCTCGCGCCCCTGCACCAGCTTCCAGCCGGTCAAGGTCGCCAGCGCTTCGGCCTGCGCCTCGGGGCTCAATCGTTTCGGCCGTGTCATCGGCGCATCTCCCGCGGCAGGCGATTCGGGTAGGACGGGCCGAGCGGATAGGCCGCCTCCAGCACATAGGGCCCGCCGCCGATCGAATCGCGCGATGACATCAGCGCCACCCGGCGCGCGGTGAAGACGAAGGGCCTGACGATCGGGTGCTGGCCGAGATGATGCGCGACCTCGCCGGGCGAGGTGTCGCGCAGCCGTGCCAGCGTGACATGGGGCACGAACTTGCGCGCCTCCGCCGGCAGGCCGAGGCGGCGCATCTGCCGCTCGAGATCGCCCTGGAGGTCGCTCAGCGCCTTGCTCGGCTGCACCCGCGCGAACAGCGCGCGCGGCTTGTCGCCGCCGAAGCTGCCGAGCGCATCGAGCGTGACCTCGAAGGGATAGGCCGTGAGATCGGAGAGCATGTAGTCGACATCGTTCGCCATGCGCCGGTCGACATCGCCCAGGAAGCGCAAGGTGATGTGATAATCGGCCGGCTCGATCCAGCGGGCACCCGACAATCCGCCGCGATGCAATGTCAGGCCGGTCGCGACTTCGGCGGGGATTTCCAGAGCGATGAACAGCCTCGGCATGAGCGAATCCCTGCCAAGCGATTGTGACTCTGGCGAGACGGTAGAGCAGGAAGCCGGCTTAGGGGAATTGTTTTTGCGCCCTCATCCCCACTCCCGCGCGGTCATCCCGGACAAGCCGCGATAGCGGCGCCGATCCGGGATCCATGCCGGAACCGTTCCGGAATGGATCCCGGGTCTCCCTTCGGTCGCCCGGGATGACCGTGTGTGGACTGGAAACGAAACCTACGGGCAGGGATTGCCGACGAGCTGATGGATCGCGTCGATCTTTGCCTCAACCTCCGGCGAGAGCTTCACGTCGATCGAGGCGATGTCGGTCCTGAGCTGCTCCATCGAGGTCGCGCCGATGATGTTGGCGGTCACGAAGGAACGGCTGTTGACGAAGGCGAGCGCCATCTGCGCGGGGTCGAGCCCGGCTTCGCGGGCGAGCGCGATATAGCGCTTGATCGCCTCCTCCGCTCCGGCCGTCTGGTAGCGCTGGCCGCGGTCGAACAGCGTCGTGCGGGTTCCCGCCGGGCGGGCGCCATCGAGATATTTGCCGGTGAGAAAGCCCTGCGCCAGCGGCGAATAGGCGAGCAGGCCGACATCCTCGCGCAGCGCCACTTCGGCGAGCGCCGTCTCGAAGGTGCGGTTGAGCAGGCTGTAGGCGTTCTGGATCGACTGCACCCGCGGCGTGCCCCGGATTTCCGAATCGCCAACGAAGCGCATCGTGCCCCAGGCGCTCTCGTTGGAGAGGCCGAGATGGCGGATCTTGCCGGCCTTGATCACCTCCGCGAAGGCATCGAGCTGCTCGGCGATCGGCGTTTCGTCGGCCGGCTGCTCGAAGGCTGCCTTGGAGAATCGCGTCGGATTCGAGCCCCAGGGCATCGGCCGCTCCGGGAAATGGATCTGGTAGAGGTCGATATAATCGGTCTGCAGCCGCTGCAGGCTCTTGTCGACCGCTTCGAAGATCTGCTTGCGCGTCACCCGCGTCGGGCTCTTGTCGTCGCGGAACCAGGTATTGCCGCCGCGTCCGCAGATCTTCGACGCCAGAATGATCTTGTCGCGCTTGCCGCGCGCCTTGAACCAGCTGCCGACGATCCGCTCGGTCGAGCCTTGCGTCTCCGGCTTCGGCGGGATCGAGTACAGCTCGGCGGTGTCGAAGAAATTGACGCCCTGCTCGACGGCATAGTCCATCTGGGCATGGCCTTCGGCCTCGGTGTTCTGCTCTCCCCAGGTCATGGTTCCCAGGCAGATCACCGAGACCTTGAGATCGGTGCGTCCAAGGCGGCGGTATTCCATGGCGAAGCAACTCCGGGAGCGGGGCCGGCGGGCGGCGATGCGGAAACGGAAATACGCCGCGCGGAGAATCCGCGGGCGGATCAGGACCTGGGTGGCAGGCTGGCGATGAAACGCTCGACCGTCGGCAGGATGGTCCGGACGATGACGGCGACGCCCTCGGCCGTGGGATGCAGCCCATCCGCCTGGTTCAAAGCGCGGTCTCCCGCGATGCCTTCCAGGAAGAACGGGTAAAGCACCAGCCCGTGCGTCTTCGCAAGCTCGGGATAGATCGCATCGAAGCGTTTCGCATAATCTTCGCCGAGATTGCGCGGCGCATACATGCCAGCGAGCAGCACCGGGATCTTCCGCTCGGTCAGGCGCACGATCATCGCCTCGAGGTTTTTGCGGGTCAGGGCGGGGTCGACGCCGCGCAAGGCATCGTTGGCGCCGAGTTCGAGGATGACGCCGTCGGTGCCGTCGGGCACCGACCAGTCGAGCCGTTCGAGCCCGCCCTGCGTCGTGTCGCCGGAGACGCCGGCGTTCACGATTTCGACAGCCAGACCCTTCTGGCGCAACGCCTGCTCCAGAACGGTGGGGAAGGCTGCGCTGCCCGGCAGGTTGTACCCCGCCGACAGCGAATCGCCGAAGGCGACGAGCTTCAGCGATCGCGCCGCGCTCGCGTTGGAGGGAGGAGTCTGCGCGCCGGCCATGTCAGGGGACCCGATGAAAAGCAGCAGGAACGCGACCAAAAACGTCGCAGCCGATTGGACAAGCGCGAAGCTGAGCCCATATGGCCGCAGACCGTACCGTGCCGAGAACCTGCCCCGTTCGGGGCGCGATTCCGTGCGAACGGGGATGGCGATGGGTCGTGAAATCAGGATCATGGCGTGATGAGCGAGAAGGCCGCTTCGGCAATCGAGTTGCAGGATGTCCACCTGAGTTTGGGGCGCGGCGCCGCCCGCGTCCATATCCTCAAGGGCGTCTCGGTGTCGCTGGCGGATGGTGAGGCGACCGGCCTCGTCGGCCCCTCCGGCTCCGGCAAGTCGACGCTGCTGATGACCATGGCCGGGCTGGAGCGCCCCGATTCCGGCCTCGTCAAGGTCGCCAGCCAGGATCTCGGCGCCCTCGACGAGGACGGGCTCGCAATCTTCCGCGGCCGGCATATCGGCATCGTCTTCCAGTCCTTCCACCTCGTCCCGACCATGACGGCGCGCGAGAACGTCGCCCTGCCGCTGGAACTCGCCGGCCACACGGACGCCTTCGCCCGCGCCGAAGCGGAACTGCGCAATGTCGGCCTGGGTCACCGCATGGACCATTATCCAGCCCAGTTGTCCGGCGGCGAGCAGCAGCGCGTCGCGATCGCACGCGCCGTCGCGCCCGACCCGGCGATCCTCGTCGCCGATGAGCCCACCGGCAATCTCGACGAATCGACCGGCCGCGCGATCGTCGACCTGATCTTTGCCCTGAAGCGCGAGCGCGGCGCGACGCTGGTGCTCGTCACCCACGATCTCTCACTCGCCGCGCTCTGCGAACGCACGGTCCGCCTGCGTTCCGGCGTGATCGAGGCCGAGCCCGAGACGGTGGTCGCCTGACGATGCACGCTCCCGTCAAGCCGCCGCAAAGCCCGGCCTATCGAACCCTAGGCATCGGCCTCGTCCTGCGCCTCGCGATCCGCGACCTGCGCGCGGGCCTGCGCGGCTTCGGCATCTTCATCGCCTGCCTCGCGCTCGGCGTGATGACTATCGCCGCCGTCGCCTCCGCCTCGCGCGGCCTGACCGAGGGGCTGGCCCGCGAAGGCCGTCGCATCCTCGGCGGCGACGCCGCCTTCAGCCTGATCCATCGCGAGGCGACACCGCCCGAACTCGCCTTCCTGACCGCACGCGGCACCGTTTCCAGCATCGCCACCATGCGCGGCATGGCCAATGCAGGCGAGAAGGGCGCGGCTCTCGTCGAGATCAAGGCGGTCGACGCCGCCTATCCCAGCATCGGCACGGTCGAGACCGACCCACGGACGCCGCTGTCCGGCCTGCTCGACCAGCGCGACGGCGTCTATGGCGCGGTCGCCGACCCTGTCCTGTTCGGGCGGCTCGACCTCAAGCCCGGCGACATCGTCACGGTCGGCGGCGCGAAAATCCAGCTGCGTGCCAATCTCGTTTCCGAGCCCGACAAGATCGCGGCTGGCGTCGGCTTTGGCCCGCGCCTTCTGATGTCGCAGGAGGCCCTGAAGGCGACCGGCCTGATCCAGCCCGGCAGCCTGATCCGCTGGACCTACCGCCTCCAGCTCCCGCAAGCCGCGACGAGCGATACCGATCTCGAGAAGCTGATCGCCGATGCCGGCGCGCAGCAGCGCGATGCCGGCTGGGAAATCCGCTCCCGCGCCAATGCCGCGCCGAGCTTCCAGCGCAATCTCGAGCGCTTCACCCAGTTCCTGACGCTGGTCGGCCTCACCGCCCTGCTGGTCGGCGGCGTTGGCGTCGCCAATGCGGTGCGCCGCTTCGTCGAGGCAAAGAAGCTCGATTTCGCCACGATGAAGGCCGTCGGCGCCACGGGCGGACGCGTCGTCGCGATCCACCTGACCGAGGTCATGCTCGTCGCCGCGATCGGCACAGCGATCGGCCTCGTGCTCGGCGCCGCCGCGCCCTTCGGCCTCGGCGCCGTCGTCCAGAGCATCCTGCCGGTGCCGTTCGAGCCGACGCTGGCGCCGGGCGAGCTCGCCATCGCCGCGCTGTACGGCCTGCTGACGGCGTTCGTCTTCGCGATCATCCCGCTCGGCCGCGCCCATGACATTTCCGTCTCGGCCCTGTTCCGCGACAAGGTCGAGCCCGATCCGCGCCGCCCGCGCGCGATCTATCTGGTGCTCTGCGCGCTTGCGCTGGCCGGTCTCGCCGGCGTCGCCATCGGCTTCGCCTATGATCGCCGGATCGCGCTGATCTATATCGGCGTGATGTTCGGCGTCTTCCTCCTGCTGCGTGCCGTCTCGTTCGGCCTGATGGCAATCGCCCGCCGCATCCCGCGTCCGCGCCGCCCGGCGCTCCGCATGGCCCTCGCCAACAGCCACCGGCCGGGCGCTCTGACGCCCGCGCTCGTGCTCTCGCTCGGCCTCGGCGTCGCGCTGCTCTCGGCGCTCTCTTTCATCGATGTCAGCCTGACCCGGCAGCTCACCGGCGCCCTGCCCGACAAGGCGCCGAGCTTCTTCTTCCTCGACGTGCCCAGCCGCGATTCCGAGCGCTTTGACGCCTTCCTCGCGGCGGAACGGCCGGGAGCGAAGACCGAGCGCGTGCCGATGATGCGCGGCCGCATCGTCTCCGTGAACGAGACCCGCGCCGAAGACATCAAAGCGAGCGAGCAATCCGCCTGGGTGCTCGATGGCGACCGCGGCATCACCTATGCCGCCACCCTTCCGGAAGGCTCGCGCGTCTCCGCTGGCGAATGGTGGCCGGCCGATTATCGCGGCGAGCCATTGGTCTCCTTCGACGCCCAGAACGCTGCCGGCATCGGCCTGAAGATCGGCGACAAGCTCACCGTCAACGTGCTCGGCCGCAACATCACCGCCCGTGTCGCCAATTTCCGCACGGTCGACTGGCGCTCCTTCGGCATCAATTTCGTCATGGTGTTCTCGCCCAATACCTTCGCGGGCGCACCGCACACCAATCTCGCCACCGTCGCGTCGAGCCCCGACGGCAAGGGCGCGACCGACGCCGTGCTGATGCGCCGCCTCGCGCTCGATTTCCCGGCGGTGACGGCGGTGCGGGTCAAGGACGCGCTCGAAGCGGTCAACACCATCGTCGCCCAGCTCGCCATGGCGATCCGCGGCGCCTCCGGCCTCGCCATCGCCGCCAGCCTGCTCGTGCTCGGCGGCGCACTCGCCGCCGGACAGCGGGCGCGGCTCTATGACGCGATGATCCTGAAAACGCTCGGCGCCACCCGCCGCTTCATACTTTCGTCGTACGCCCTTGAATACGCCGCCATCGGCCTCGTCGCGGCCGTCTTCGGCGTTGTCGCGGGTACTGCGGCGGGCTGGGGCATCGTCACGCAAGTGATGCGGATCGAATTCGTCAGTGACCCGACCGGTGCAATACTCTCTGCGACTGCTGCTGTCGGGGTTACCGTCCTGTTCGGTCTGGTCGGTACGATAAAAATACTGACGAAAGCGCCAGCTTCTCATCTCAGAAATTTATGATGACTATCTGAGATCGAGCCTCGATAGACATTAAAATCCTGTAATTCTGCATGGCAGCGGCACCGAACTTCTATCACCCGCCGGGCCTTAACCATGGCGGGGTCTTGTAAGGAAAGCGAAAGCCCCTCATATTCCCGTCATCGCGACGATCGATCGCGAGGACGGCTGGTGCCTGCGCGCTTGCCGTCGTCCGAAACACCGTCAGGGGAAACTCGCTTAATGAGCAACTTCGACCGCAATGCTCCAGTCTGGGGTGCCGGCCGCGCACAGCAGACCAGCGCCGTCGAGATGGATCAGGGCCTGCGCTCGTTCATGCTCGGCGTCTACAACAACATGGTGATCGGCCTTGCGATCTCGGCGCTGTTCGCGCTGGGCATCAACAAGATGGCCGTGACCGATCAGGCCAACGCCGTCGCCAAGATCGGCAACACCTATCTCACCTCCTTCGGCCAGCTGCTTTATGGCACGCCGTTGATGTGGGTGGTCGCGCTGGCGCCGCTGGCCTTCATCTTCTTCTTCTCGTTCCGCGCCGACAAGATGTCGGCCTCGTCCGCCCGGACGATGTTCTTCGCCTTCGCGGCGGTGATGGGCGTCTCGCTTTCGACGATCCTGATCCGCTACACCGGCGCGTCGGTGGTGCAGGTCTTCTTCATCACCGCGGCGGCCTTCGGTGGCCTCAGCCTCTACGGCTACACCACCTCGAAGTCGCTCTCCGGCATGGGCTCGTTCCTGGTCATGGGCCTGATCGGCCTGATCCTGGCCTCGATCGTGAACATCTTCCTGGCCTCGGGCGCTCTGGGCTTCGTCATCTCGCTGGTCGGCGTCGGCATCTTCGCCGGCCTGACCGCCTGGGACACCCAGCGCCTGAAGGAGATGTATCTCTACTCCGAGCTCGGCCCGGAGGAAGCTGCGAAGCTCTCGGTGAACGGCGCGCTGTCGCTCTACCTGAACTTCATCAACATGTTCCAGTTCCTGCTCGCGCTGATCGGCAACCGCGAGTGAGAATGACAGGCTCCTGAACAGGAGCGCACGAGCCCCGGCCTCACGGCCGGGGCTTTTTCTTTGAGCGGGCCTTCCCTTCTGGCACGCAGATTGCTCATGCTTTGGGCATGACGCCGCCTTCGATCCGCCCGGCCGCAACGGCCGACATCCCCGCCATCGCCGCGATCTACACCCATGCGGTGCTGCACGGCACCGCCTCCTGGGAGCTGGAGCCGCCGGGCGAGGCCGAGATGCAGCGGCGCTACGAGGCGATCCTGGCCGGCGGCTACCCCTATCTCGTCGCGGAGCGGGAGGGTGCCATCCTCGGCTATGCCTATGCCGGCGCCTACCGGCCGCGCCCGGCCTATCGCGCCACCGTCGAGAACTCGATTTATCTCGCGCCCACCGCGCAGGGCCTTGGCATCGGCAGCCTGCTGCTCGACGCCCTGATGCAGGCCTGCGCCGCGCGCGGCTTCCGCCAGATGATCGCGGTGATCGGGGACGGCACCGGCGCCTCGATCGGCTCGCGCCGCCTGCATGAGCGCGCCGGCTTTCACCTGATCGGCGTTGCCGAGAAGGTCGGCTTCAAGCACGGCCGCTGGCTCGATCAGATGCTGATGCAGAAGGAACTGGGCGAGGGCGACCGCACGCCGCCGGGCATCTGAACCCGGCGCGGGCAGGCCTGTCAGCTCACCACGCTGAGCTTGTTGTCGAGCACCTTGAGCACGCGCGAGAGTTCCGAGCCGCGCTTCAGGATCAGCCCGGTCGCCGCGACGACCGAATAGGCGCCCTGCCGCCGCGCCAGCGCCGGATCCTTGACGATCCGGTAGAGCGGCATCTCCGACGAGCGCCGGAACACCGAGAACTGCGCCTTGTCCTTCAGGAAATCGATGGCGTAGTCACGCCATTCGCCGGCCGCGACCATGCGGCCATAGAGGTTGAGCAATTCGCTGAGTTCGCGCCGGTCGAAGGTCACGGGCGCCGGGCGCGCCGGCACCGGGAAATTGACGACCGCACCGGCGGCTTGCGATTGCGGCGTTTCGCTTTCGCTCATGGCGCCTCCCTGTCCGGGGCCTCACCAAATCATTCCGGGATGATGCGCCCGCAGTCCTGCGCTGGCAAGGGATGCCGGCGCAGCAATCACATTCGCGCGTGAGTCGAGCCCTCACGGCGATTGCCCCATTTTCGCCGCGAACGCGTCAAGCGAGCGCCAAGTTGCGCCGTTCAACTCTCCTCGTTGCCTCGACGGCCCGGTTTCGCTGATCACCGGTTTGTCAGCCCCCCAGCCCCCCGGAGTTCGGGCGGAGCCGGGCCACCGAGTCGGGGCCAACTAGCGGCTGGCATTGCGCCGGCCGTTTTTCTTTTGTGGCAATGCTCGCGGCCGGCGCGCCGGAACCCGGCTCACCGCACCTGCCGGTGATACTCGGCGTTGGGCCGCATATCGACCGCCGAGGCCATCCGGTTCGACATGTTGTAGAAGGACGCGACGGCGCCGATATCCCAGATGTCGCGCGCGTTGAAACCTGCCTTGCGCAGGCCTTCGCGATCCTCTTCCCCGACGAGATGCGGGGTTTCCGTCAGCTTGACCGAGAAATCGAGCATGGCGCGGTGCCGCACCGAGAGATCCGCTGCCCGGTAGTTCATCACCAGCAATTCGCCCAGCACGGGATCGCCCGAGAGCTGGCGCACCGCCGCACCATGGGCGGTGAGGCAATAATAGCAACGGTTCACGCTGGAGACCGCCACCGCGATCATCTCCCGCTCCAGCTTCGACAGGCCGGAAGGCGCCAGCATCAGGTCGTTGTAGAAGGCGGCGAAGGCCGTGAGCTTGGCATCGTCATGCGCATAGGAGGTCAGCACGTTCGGCACGAAACCGAGCTTCTCCTGGCATTTCGCGAAATAGGCCTGGTTCTCGGCCGAGAGCGCACCGGGCTTCAGATCCAGAGCCATCACGCTCGGGGGCGAATCCTGCCGCGCCGGCTCTTCTCCCACCTTGGGTTTGTCATGCTTTGTTGCCATGGTGTGTCCTGTCGAGTCGGGGGAGCGTCAGTTTGCCGCTTTTTCAGGCACGGCAAGTTGAAAGGCTCCGCAGCCTATGTCATCGCTGCGGCAAAACAACTGGGGTTGGGATATGGGCAAACGGGTGACGAACGCGACTGCGAGTGCAATCGCAGCGATCGAGGCCGCAGCCACCGGACTGAAGAGTTCGATGCCCGCCGAGTTCCCCCGCCTGCTCTTTGGCCGTTCCGTCGCCGAGGATCTCGAGGCCCTGCCGGCCGAAATGCTGGCTCACACCGCGGCCGCGGCCTTCGAGCACCTCGCCCAGCCGCGCAAGCCCGAGACGATCAACCTGCGTTTCCGTGACGAGGAATTCGGCGAGGGCGAGCGCAGGAACCAGCTCACCGTTCTCGAGGTCGTCAACGACAACAAGCCGTTCCTGCTCGATTCGACGCTGGCCGAACTGCAGGAGCAGGGCCACGAGCCGCGCCTCGTTGCCCATCCGATCCTCGCGGTCGCCCGCGACGCCAAGGGCAAGTTCGCCTCGCTCGCCGGCGAAGCCGCCGGCCGCGCGCCCGAAGGCACGCGCCGGGAGAGCCTGCTCCATATCCACGTCCCGCGCATCGACACGCCGGAGGCGCGCGAAAAGCTGCGCATCGGGCTCGAGCGCGTCTATGCCGATGTCGCGCTGGCGGTCGACGATTGGGCCGCGATGCGCGGCCGCATCACCGAGGTGATCCAGGCCTACCGCGCCAATCCGCCGCCGCTGCCGGAGGACGAGATCAACGAGGCGCTGCAATTCCTCGAATGGATCGCCGGCGACAATTTCACCCTGCTTGGCATCCGCGCCTATCGCTTCCCCGGCGGCGACGTCGCCGCCGACCCGATCGAGGGCTCGGGGCTCGGCATTCTCCGCGACCCGACGGTCAAGGTCCTGCGCAAAGGCCGCGAACTGGTCACGGTGACACCCGAGCTACGCTCCTTCCTGGCCAAGCCCCAGGCGCTCATCATCACCAAGGCCAACGTCAAGAGCCTGGTCCATCGCCGCGTTCATCTCGACTATGTCGGCGTCAAGCTGTTCACGCCGGATGGAAGGCTCGACGGCGAGCTGCGCATCGTCGGCCTGCTGACCTCGAACGCCTATACCGGCTCGGCCCGGGCCATTCCTTATCTGCGGCTGAAGGTCGCGCGCGTAGCCAAGAATATCGGCTTCGACCCGGCGAGCTATTCCGGCCGGGCGCTGATGAACGTGCTCGACGCCTATCCGCGCGACGAGCTCTTCCAGATCGACGTGGCGACGCTGGAGCAGTTCGCCCTCGACATCCTTCAGCTCACCGAGCGGCCGCGCATCCGCGCGCTTGCCCGCGTCGACGAGTTCGACCGCTTCGTCTCGATCCTCGTCTTCATCCCGAAGGACCGCTACGACACCACGGTGCGCCAGCGCGTCGGCGATTTCCTGGCGCGGGTCTACGGTGGGCGCCTCTCCGCCGCCTATCCCGCCTATCCCGAGGGGCCGCTCTCGCGCACCCACTACATCATCGGCCGGGACGAGGGCAAAACCCCGCGCGTCGAACGCGCCACGCTGGAATCCGGCATCAGCGCCATCGTCCGCACCTGGGGCGATGGGCTGAAGGACGTGCTCGACCAGGAGAAGGCCGGCCCGGCCGCCCGTGCGCTGGCCGAGCGCTATGCCGCGGCCTTCGGCGCCGCCTATCGCGAGCGCTTCTCGGCGGCTGACGCGCTCGTCGATATCGAGATGCTCCAGCAGCTCACGCCGGAGCGGAGCCGCGCCGTCAATCTCTACCGGCGCGAGGGCGACGACGCCAAGCGCGCCAATCTCAAGGTGTTCTCGCGCGGCGCGCCGATCTCGCTCTCCGCCCGTGTCCCGGTGCTGGAGAACATGGGCTTCCGCGTCGTCAACGAGCGGACCTACAACGTCATGCCGCAAGGCAATGGCGACACTGTCCGCATCTGGCTGCACGACATGACGCTGGAGCGCGCCGACGACGGCGAGATCGATATCGAGCATCTCGATCCGACCATCGAGGCGGCGCTGATGGCGCAGTTCCGCGGCCTCGCCGAATCCGATCGCTTCGACCAGCTCGTGCTCGCCGCCGGCCTCGCCTGGCGGGAAGCGGCCCTGCTGCGCGCCTTCGGCCGCTATCTGCGCCAGGCCGGCGCGCCCTACGCTCAGGGTTATATCGCCGACGCCCTGACCAGCCATCCCGACATCGCCTCGGGACTCGTCGCCTATTTCGCCGCGAAGTTCGACCCGCGTGTCCCGGCGGGCGAGCGCGAGCAGCGCATGGCCCAGAAGCATGCCGAGATCGAAGAGGCACTCGACGCCGTCACCAGCCTCGACGACGACCGCATCCTGCGCCGCCTCGTCAATCTGGTCGATGCTGCGCTACGCACCAACTTCTTCCAGATCGGCCCCGACGGCCAGCCGCGCCAGACCATCACCTTCAAGTTCGACTGTGCCAGGGTCGACGGCCTGCCGCTGCCACGCCCGCTCTACGAGATCTTCGTCTATTCGCCACGCGTCGAGGGCATCCATATGCGCTTCGGCAAGGTCGCCCGCGGCGGCCTGCGCTGGTCCGACCGGCCGCAGGATTTCCGCACCGAGGTGCTCGGCCTGGTCAAGGCGCAGCAGGTCAAGAACGCGGTGATCGTGCCGGTCGGCGCCAAGGGCGGCTTCTTCCCGAAGCAGCTTCCGCCGGCCTCCGACCGCGCCGCCTGGCTCGCCGAGGGCACCGAGAGCTACCGCATCTTCATCCGCAACCTGCTCGAGCTCACCGACAATCTCGACGGCGAGACCATCGTGCCGCCGCCGGAAACGGTGCGCCATGACGGCGACGATCCTTACCTCGTCGTCGCCGCCGACAAGGGCACCGCGACCTTCTCCGACACCGCCAACGCGATCTCGCTGGAGAAGCATCACTGGCTCGGCGACGCCTTCGCCTCCGGCGGCTCGCAGGGCTACGATCACAAGGGCATGGGCATCACGGCTCGCGGCGGCTGGGAAGCGGTGAAGCGCCATTTCCGCGAGGTCGATATCGACATCCAGACCACGCCCTTCACCGTCGCCGGCGTCGGCGACATGTCGGGCGACGTCTTCGGCAACGGCATGCTGCTCTCGCCGGCGATCAAGCTGGTCGCGGCCTTCGACCACCGCGACATCTTCCTCGATCCCGACCCGGACACGGCGAAGTCCCTGGCTGAGCGCCAGCGCCTGTTCAAGCTGCCGCGCTCGTCCTGGGCCGATTACGACAAGAGCCTGATCTCGAAGGGCGGCGGCGTGTTCTCGCGCCAGGCCAAGAGCATCCCGCTCTCCCCGGAAGTTCGGGCGCTGCTCGATCTCGACAAGAAGGAGGTTTCGCCGCCCGAGCTGATGACGGCGATCCTTAAGAGCCGCGTCGACCTGCTCTGGTTCGGTGGCATCGGCACCTATATCCGCGCCTCCGACGAGACCGACGCCCAGGTCGGCGACCGCGCCAATGATCCGATCCGCATCACCGGCAACGATCTCAGGACGCGGGTCGTCGGCGAGGGCGCCAATCTCGGCGTCACCCAGCGTGGCCGCATCGAGGCGGCTCGCAAGGGCATCAGGATCAACACCGACGCGATCGACAACTCCGCCGGCGTCAACACCTCCGACGTCGAAGTCAACATCAAGATCGCGCTCGCCGGCCCGGTGAAGGACGGCCGCCTGAAGGAAGACAAGCGCAACGAATTGCTGGCCGCGATGACCGACGAGGTCGGCGACCTCGTCCTGCGCAACAACTACCTGCAGACGCTGGCGCTTTCGCTGACGGAGGCGCAAGGATCGGCCGCAACGCCGGGCCTGCGCTTCCTGATGCAGACGCTGGAGAAGGATGGCCGGCTCGACCGCGCGGTCGAGTACCTGCCGAGCGATGCCCAGCTCGCCGAGCGCGAGAAGCGCAGCGAAGGCCTGACCCGGCCAGAACTCGCGGTGCTGCTCGCCTATGCCAAGCTTTCAGTGCACGACGCGCTGCTCGAATCCTCGGTGCCGGACGATCCCTATCTCGCGACCGAACTCGTGCGCTATTTCCCGAAGGCGCTGCGCGAGGCCTATCCGGATGCGATCGCCAGCCACAAGCTGCGCCGCGAGATCGTGGCGACGCAGCTCGCCAACGCCATCGTCAACCGTGGCGGCCCGGCGCTCGTGCCGGTGCTGGCGGCGCTGACCCGCTCGGACGCGCCGGCCATCGCCGCGGCCTACGCGATCGCGCGCGATTCCTTCGATCTCATCGCGCTCAACGGCGAGATCGATGCGCTCGACGCGAAGATTCCCGGCAAGACCCAGCTCGGCCTCTACGGCGCCGCGCAGGAACTCGTCACCAACCGGATGGGCTGGTTCCTGCGGCGCGGCGTCGCCAAGCCCGGCACAATCGAGCAGACCATCGCGCATTACGCCAAGGGCGTGAGGGAATTGTCGGAGGAACTCGGCAGCCTGCTGCCGGAGGCCGCTTCGCAGGCAAGGCTCGCGCGCATCGCGGTGCTCTCCTCGGAAGGGGTGCCAGAAGCGCTGGCCGCTCGCGTTGCCAGCCTGCCGGCGCTGGCCGAGGCGACCGACATCGTCGATATCGCCGAGCGCAGCAAGCGCAGGATCGGCGAGGTCGCCCGCATCCATTTCGGCATCGATGCGCAATTCGGCCTGTCGAATCTCAAGGCGGCGGCCGCCGCCGTGCCGGCGACGGACGACTATGAGCGCCTTGCTCGCGAACGGGCGATCGAGACGCTGGACGACGCCCATTCCAACCTGACGCAGGAGGTTTCAGCCTCGGCCAAGGGCGAGGGCACGCTGGAAAGCTGGCTGGCGGAGCGCGGCGAGGATGCGGAACGCACCCGCACCACGATCAACGCGATCACCAGCTCCGGTCTCACCTTGCCGAAACTGATGGTGGCAGCCGGCATGCTGGCCGACCTGCCGCGCAAGCACTAGATTGTCGAGTGCGTTACGCGCGAAGCGATCCAGGCTGAGTGTCATGGCATCGGACCGGAAGGCGGCATCCGCTTTTCGGTCCGATGCCCTTTTTGAACGGAAAGACCTATGACCGGCGAAGCCGACACGACCACCCGCATCGACCCGAAGCTGCTTGAAATCCTGGTCTGCCCGCTGACCAAGGCGACGCTGGAATACGATGCTGCGAAGCAGGAGCTGATCAGCCGCCCTGCCAAGCTGGCCTATCCGATCCGCGACGGCATCCCGATCATGCTGCCGGAAGAAGCACGCCAGCTGGAAGATTGAGGCCATTTGGCCCAATTCCAGCCTTGTGTTAGGATGTACACACTCTAACACAAGGATCACGGCGATGCCCGCGACGGAAACCATGACGATCCGGGTTTCAGCCGAAACCAAGCGGAAACTTGAACGCATCGCCGCCGGCACCCGGCGCAGCAAGTCCTTCCTCGCAGGCGAGGCTGTTTCAGCCTATGTCGACCGCGAGCTGGAGATCATCGAAGGGATCAAGCGCGGCCTCGCCGATGTCGAGGCCGGGCGGGTCGTGTCGCATGATGAAGTCATGGCGGACGCTCGCCGGATCATCGCGGATGCGCGGCGCGAGCGAGCCAGCCGGAGATGAAGCCGGTCATCTGGTCGGATGACGCCAGGCGCGATTATTTCGCTATCCTCAGACACATCGCCCAAGACAACCCAGACGCCGCCGAACGGACCGTTGATGCGATTGAGCAGACCGGCAATGCGCTCGGCGAGTTCGCGACCGGACGACCCGGTCGCGTGAACGGTACCTACGAAAAGCTGGTTCCTCGCCTGACCTACATCCTCGCCTATGCCATCGCATCCCAAGGCGAGCGTGAGGTCGTGGCGATTCTGCGCGTCATCCATACAGCGCGCGACTGGCGCGAAGAGGATTGGCCCGCATAAGCGAGACCCTTAGAGCGCCTCGCCCCGCAGCAGCCGCGGCGTCGCTCCGGCGACGCCCGCAGCCTCGCGGATGAAGAAGCGCTTCAGCCCCGGCATCCGGTCGACGATCCCAAGTCCGAGATCGCGTGCCAGCCTGACCGGCGTCGCATCGTTCGAGAACAGACGATTCAACCCGTCAGTCACCGCGCCCATCGCCACGGTGTCGAAGCGGCGCGCCTTCTCGTAATCTTCGAGCACGTCGGCCGTGCCGGGGTCGAGACCCAGCCGGGCCGCGTCGACGATGGCCTCGGCCAAAGCCGCGACGTCCTTCAGGCCCAGATTGAGCCCCTGTCCGGCGATCGGGTGGATCAGATGCGCGGCATCGCCCAGCAGGGCCAGCCGCTCGCCGACGAAACGCCGGGCCACGCCGAAGCCGAGTGGATGCGCGCTCACCGCGCTTTCAAGGGCGATCTCGCCGAGTTCAAGCCCGAAACGCCGCTCGATCTCGGCCAGCATGTCCTGGGCGTCGAGCGAAAGCAGCGGTCCGACATTCTCCTTCCGCTCGGTCCAGACGATCGACGAACGGTGTCCAAGCGCGCCGCCCTCCGTCAGCGGCAGGATCGCGAAAGGCCCCGACGGCAGGAAATGCTCGACGGCCCGTCCCTGATGAGGCCGCTCGTGGCCGATCGTCGCGACAATGCCGGACTGGCCATAGTCCCAGCCGACCCAGCCGATGCCAGCCTGTTCGCGCAGCTTCGAGCGCGCGCCGTCGGCCGCGACCAGCAAGGCAGCCTCGCAGCGCGTTCCGTCGCTGAAAACCAGCTCGACCGCCGTATCATCAGCGGTGAAGCGGCGCACGCCAGCGCTGCGGAGCTCGACACCGGCCCCCTCGCAAGCTGCCTTCAAGGCCGCGACCAGCGCTGCATTCTCGACCATATGGGCAAAGGGCTGGCCGGGCTCGACCTCGCCATCGAAGGTGAGGAAGACCGGTCGGACGGCGTCCTCGGTCCGGCTGTCCGAGACGATCATCTCCAGCATCGGCTGGGCGGTATGGGCGATCGTCTCCCAGATGCCGAGCGTCTCCAGCATCGCCCGCCCGCCGGCCGCGACCGCATAGGCGCGGTTATCGGCGCGCGGTGCAGCCGCCAGCGCCGGATCGGCCAGGATCACCGCGAAATCCTCGCCCAGCCCCTGCTTCAGCGCGAGAGCCAGCGCCAGCCCGGCGATGCCGCCGCCCGCGATGACGATGCGCATGGCGCTGTTGCCCTGTTCGATAGCCATGCCGTCCTTCTCTCCGCGTCGACTTGACGCCACGGGATGCCTCGGTGCTGATGCCAGGCGAAACCGGCTGTCCCTGTGCGGGCCGCCGGCCGCTCCGTCAACCTGACCGCGATGCCGCCGACCATGTCCCAGATCAGCGCCTCCCTGACGGCGATTCTCGACCTCGAACCGCTCGAGCGCAACCTGTTCCGCGGTCGCAGCCCGAAATCGACCTGGCCGCGCGTCTTCGGCGGGCAGGTGATCGCACAATCGCTCTATGCCGCCTGTAAGACCGTCGAGGATCGGCAGCCGCATTCGCTGCATGCCTATTTCCTGCTGGCGGGCGACCCTGAAGTGCCGATCGTCTACGAGGTCGACCGCCTGCGCGACGGCCGCTCCTTCACCACGCGGCGCGTGCTCGCCATCCAGAAGGGCGAGGCGATCTTTGCGATGTCGGCCTCCTTCCATGTCGATGAGCCCGGCTACGAGCACCAGATGCCGATGCCGAAGGTGCCGATGCCGGAAGAGCTGCCGGATCGCGAGGAGATGGCGAAACTGTTCAATTCGCCACAGCCCAATCCGCTCCAGACCTTCTACCAGCGCAAGCGGCCGATCGAGATCCGCCCGGTCGAGCTCGAACGCTATCGCGGCAGCGCCAACCTGGAGCCGAAGTTCAACGTCTGGATCCGGGCGATCGAGCCACTGCCCGACGAGCCGGCCTTCCACCAGAGCGTGCTCGCCTACGCCTCCGACCTGCTCCTGCTCGATTCCAGCCTGATCGCCCATGGCGCGACGGTGTTCGACCAGAAGATCCAGGCCGCGAGTCTCGACCACGCCCTGTGGTTCCATCGCCCGTTCCGGGCCGACGACTGGCTGCTCTATTCGCAGGACAGCCCCTCGACCTCCGGTGCGCGCGGCTTCTCGCGCGGTCTCATCTTCGATCGGCAGGGCCGCCTGGTGGCGTCAGTGGCGCAGGAAGGCCTCGTCCGACCTCGGCCTGATCTCGGCTGACCCGATTTCAGGCAGCTGCGCAGAAACCAGACGATTGCCTTATTATTAGGCAGACTCGACGGTTCTTACCGCTTCTCCTGCATGATTTCGCCTCTGGATGCGGCTTTGCCGCTCCGGGAGCACGTTGGCACGTCCCTTGAATTGCATGTTGCGACGCAACTGCGGTCCCGCAGGCGCGAGAGGTGCAACGAGATCGCCGGGGCTGACGACCGGGCGGCGCAAACGGGAAGCCCAGCACATGAAAATCGTGATGGCGATCATCAAGCCGTTCAAGCTGGAGGAGGTGCGCGACGGGCTCACCGCCGTCGGCGTTCACGGCCTGACCGTGACCGAGGTGAAGGGCTACGGCCGCCAGAAGGGTCACACCGAAATCTACCGCGGCGCCGAATACGCGGTGAGCTTCCTGCCGAAGATCAAGATCGAGGTCGCCGTCTCCGACGATCTCGTCGACCGGGTGATCGAGACGATCACCACCGCGGCCCGCACCGGCCAGATCGGTGACGGCAAGATCTTCGTCTCCTCGATCGAGAAGGCCGTGCGCATCCGCACCGGAGAGACCGATGCCGACGCGCTCTGAGCCCCGCCCCCTCAAGGAGTTTTCGACGATGATTCTCAGGACCTCGCTGCGGGCCGGATCGGCTGGTCTCGCTCTCGCCGCACTCTCGGTCAGCACCGCGCTGGCACAGGCGCCGGCTGCCGCTGCCGTTCCCAACAAGGGCGACACCGCCTGGATGCTGGTCTCGACGCTGCTCGTGCTGTTCATGACGCTGCCCGGCCTGGCGCTGTTCTATGGCGGCCTCGCCCGCTCGAAGAACATGCTCTCGGTGATGAGCCAGGTCACGGCCACCGCCGCCGTGATGTGCATCGTCTGGGTCGTCTATGGCTACAGCCTCGCCTTTACCGGCGGCGGCTCGCTGACCAGCTTCATCGGCTCCTTCTCCAAGGCCTTCCTGACCGGCGTCACCAGCGAGACGACCTCGGACACCTTCACCAAGGGCGTGGTGATCCCCGAATATGTCTTCATCTGCTTCCAGATGACCTTCGCCATGATCACGCCCGCGCTGATCGTTGGCGGCTTCGTCGAGCGCATGAAGTTCTCGGCCCTGCTGCTCTTCGTCGTGCTGTGGGCGACCTTCGTCTATTTCCCGATGGCGCACATGGTCTGGTTCTCGGAAGGGTATCTCTTCACCCTCGGCGCGCTCGACTTCGCCGGTGGCACGGTCGTCCACATCAATGCCGGCATCGCCGCGCTCGTCGGCGCGCTGGTGATCGGCAAGCGCATCGGCTACGGCAAGGAACTGATGTCGCCGCATTCGCTGACGATGACCTTCATCGGCACCGCCGTGCTCTGGGTCGGCTGGTTCGGCTTCAATGCCGGCTCGAACCTCGAGGCCACCGCCGGCGCGGCGCTCGCCATGATCAACACCTTCACGGCGACCGCCGCAGCGGCGCTGGGCTGGCTCTTCATCGAATGGATCGTCAAGGGCAAGCCCTCGCTGCTCGGCATGCTCTCAGGGATCGTCGCCGGCCTGGTCGCGGTCACCCCGGCTGCCGGCCTGGTCGGCCCGATGGGCGCGATCGTGCTCGGCGCGATCGCAGGCGTGGTCTGCTTCTTCTTCTGCACCACGGTGAAGAACGCGCTCGGCTACGATGATTCGCTCGATGTCTTCGGCGTCCACGGCGTCGGCGGCATCATCGGCTCGATCGGCACCGGCATCTTCGTCGCCCCGGCGCTGGGTGGCGTCGGCGTCGCCGATTACGCGATGGGCGCCCAGGTCTGGAAGCAGTTCGTCGCGGTCGCCGTCGCCGTCATCTGGTGCGGCGTCGGCTCCTTCGTCCTGTTCAAGATCATCGATGCGGTGGTCGGCCTGCGCGTCACCTCGGACCAGGAACGCGAGGGCCTCGACATCGCCGAGCATGGCGAGCGCGCCTACAACATGTGATCCTCCCACCGCTTCGGCGGTACCTCGACCCCGGCGGGCAACCGCCGGGGTTTTTCTTGGCGTCAACCCGGCTCGTTCACGACGATCTCGAGGACCTGTACGCCGTCGGGCAGCTCGATCAGGAATTCGGCGTCACGCGCCAGGTGATGAATGCGGCGTGGATCGGGGCCGGCGAAGCGCGACATCGCCTCGATGCTCTCCCAATAGGAGATCGTGACGAATTCGCTCTCGGTCTCGCGATCCTCCCGGAACATCTGCGCGCCCAGTGCCTTTTCCAGCAAGGGCGCCACGCCCTCGCTCCTCAGATAGACCGCGTAGGCATCCGCCTTCGCGCGCGTCGTGCGGCCGCGCCAGATACGGGCGATCCGGGCTTGAACGGTCTTCGATACGGTCATGGAACACCTCCTTTCCGTCTCGAACTCAAGGCCGCGCACCGCGATCCGTTCCATCCGCTCCCGACAATCGGCGGCAGGAACCGGCGAGCGCGGTTCAAGGTTAAGCGGGTCTTAACCTCGGCTTCCTAACCTTCCGCTGATGGCCGAATGGTGCGGCCCGACAGTCCGGACAAGACCCGAAACCGCATGCGCACGATCCGCCGCTCCCAATCGCTCATGGACCGCCTGCCTGACCCGGTGCGCGAGTTCCTGTCGCGCCGCGCCTCGGAGCTGACCGGAATGGGCGTTCTCGCCCTGATGATCGCCATCTCCACGGCGCTGGCGAGCTGGTCGGTCGACGACCCCAGTCTCAACAACGCCACCAGCGGCGCCATCCGCAACTGGCTCGGCCGCCCCGGCGCCATGGTCGCCGATCTCCTGATGCAGCTCATCGGCCTCGGCGTCATCGCCCTGCTGTTTCCGCCGGTGATCTGGGCGCTCCGGCTCGTCCGCTTCCACATCTTCGATCGCGGCGCACTGAAGCTCGGCCTCTGGGTCGTCGGCGTCGCTGCGACTGCCGCCGTCGCCAGCGCCTTGCCCGCGACCCCGCGCTGGCCGCTGCCCACCGGCATGGGCGGCGTGATCGGCGACGGTCTGCTCTTCGGCACGCGCAATATCGCGGGCATCGCCGGCGGAGCCGTCGGCAGCCTCGTCGGCTTCCTCTATGCCGGCATCGCCATTCTCGCCGTCACCGCCGCCGCTGGCTTCGGCTTCGTCACCGACGAGGACCCGGTTCTCGACAGTGACGAGGCCGAGGACAACTGGTCCGACAGCGACGAGCGCCGCGACGACGAGCCCGGCATCGCCGTCATCCTGATCGGCTGGCTCGCCCATGGCGCGATGGCGCTGCGGGCCGCGATCCTGCGCCGCCTGCCGCAGCCCCCCGAGCCGGCCGTCGATACCGGCCTGGTTCCGACCCGTGACAACGGCCGCGTTCGCCGCGAGCCGCAATTCGGCGAGGCGCCGGCCGGGCGCCGCGGCCTGCCCGATTTCGATCCCGAGCCCCTGCCCGGTGCCCGCCCCACCACGCCCGGCCGGGCGACCGGCGATTACGACGCACCTTTCGATCTCGACGACGAGCCGCAGGATCTGCGCGATCTCAACGCTCCGCGCGTGGCGATGCCGCGCGCCGCGCCGAAGCCCGGCAAGCGCATGCAGCGCGAGGCGCAGCCCTCCCTGCTCGACCGCGACTCGTTCGAATTGCCGCCGCTGACCTATCTGGCCGAGCCGAAGAAGGTCGCGGCGAACGCGGTCTCGACCGATGCGCTGGAGCAGAACGCCACGCTGCTCGAAGGCGTGCTCGAGGATTTCGGCGTGCGCGGCGAAATCTCGCAGGTGCGCCCCGGTCCGGTGGTGACCCTGTACGAGCTTGAGCCTGCGCCGGGCACGAAATCCTCCCGGGTGATCTCTTTGGCCGACGACATCGCGCGTTCGATGAGCGCGGTATCGGCGCGCGTCGCGGTGGTTCAGGGCAAGAACGCGATCGGCATCGAGCTGCCCAACACCCGCCGCGAGACCGTCTTCCTGCGCGAATTGCTCGCCAGCCAGGATTTCGAGGCGACCAAGCACAAGCTCGCGCTCTGCCTCGGCAAGACCATCGGCGGCGAGCCGGTGATCGCCGATCTCGCCCGCATGCCGCATCTGCTCGTCGCCGGCACCACCGGCTCGGGCAAGTCCGTCGCCATCAACACCATGATCCTGTCGATCCTCTACCGGCTGAAGCCGGAGGAATGCCGCCTGATCATGGTCGATCCCAAGATGCTGGAGCTCTCCGTCTATGACGGCATCCCGCATCTGCTCACCCCCGTCGTCACCGATCCCAAGAAGGCGGTCGTCGCCCTGAAATGGGCGGTGCGCGAGATGGAGGAGCGCTACAAGAAGATGTCGAAGCTCTCGGTGCG
>NZ_FNBZ01000008.1 GCF_900102525.1 Allobosea robiniae
GCTGCGCTATCCAGACCGGCTGAGCCGACCGCGTTGGCGCCGAGGCCAACCGCACACTAACATTCAACCTGGACCTCTCGGCGGGGGCGGATCAGATCGCGAATGTAACTCCGGCCAGCGTCCTGGCCGAGCAGCACCGCAAGATGGCCGCTCCCGGCACCGCGAAGCGCTGAACGGGCCAAGAGCGCGAGGAGCAAACGATGTCTGGACGCCAGAAGACAGAAACTGCTTTCGACCGAGCCCGCGAGCGGGTCGAGGGCCACCCGTCAGATCGGGATGGAAAGGGCACAAGCTGACACCGCCAGCTGGCCCACACTCCAGCGAAGAGACGACGGACCAGGCAAAGACCCCGGGGAGCGGCGCGCTGTCACCTCCCCGGCCGCGTCATGATATCGAGACGGGCACGGGCTGAGGCACGCATTCTTAGACTAAACAGTTTCGTTAGCCCTGCTTGTCGAGGTCGACAATCGTGATCGTTCCGCTCGGCTTGCGTTCTTGCGCCTCCGTCTGCTGTCCTCCCCCGACTTCCGAATGATGCTTCTCGGCCGCGAAGCCTTCGGGATCATCCGCATCATAGGGCGCATGAGGTCCCGTCGGGTGAGTCGAGCGTGGGTTGGGACCTGCGCGATTCTCGTTTTCTTCACCCGGCTGCCCAGGGCTGCGCGCGGTATTGTAGGCGGCCGGCGCATCCGTAACTTTGTTGGGAACCTTGTTCACTGATCTATCCTCTTGTGGGGTGAATGCCCTACGCCGGGAAGGTCGAGCCGCCCCCTACTGGCGAGGCGCAGGCAGCTTTTGAAGATCAGTCGGGCTTTTCGGCGCGTCCTGCGGATCGACATGCCCGGACCGCTGCTCGCGCAGCGTGTCTGCATGGTAGAGATTGAAACCCACGAAGATCACCACTATCATCGCGGCAATGACGGCGACGATCATCAAAGCAGCTCTTCCGGCCTTGCGTGGCGGCGGCGGCGCATGATTTGCGGGCATGAGGGTCCGACTTCTGCCTAATCGGTGATTTTGATCGAACGCGAGCAGGGCCGGCACGTTCCCTCGATCGAGAATCCGCTGATCCCGAAGAAAGCCATTTCCCTCTTTGATCGTCCGGCCACTCGCGGGAACCGAGTTCGTCTTGGTGGTGTTCTAAAAACGCCCGCCTGTTGGAGGCCGGCCGCTCAATCCGGGGGATTCCGCCTTGTCCGCACCGTCTCGTCGCGCGATGCTCGCTCTGCTGCCCGGCGCCTGCATATTCGGGAGCCGGTCGGTGCGAGCCCAGGTGGCCGCTGGATCCAAGAAGGAATTCGGCTACGACGACGTCGTCCAGCAGGCGGCGGCCCTGGCGAAGCAGCCCTTCGATGCCGAAAGTGCGAAGATCCCGGCCGAGCTCTCGAGCCTGACCTATGACAGCTATCGCGAAATCCGGCTTCGCCGCGACAAGGCCTTCTGGCGCGAGAACGGTTCGGATTTCCGCATGCTGCCCTTCCATCTTGGCTTCCTGCACGACAAGCCGATCCAGGTTCACATCATCAACCACGGCAACGCGACCCCGATCCCGTTTACGACCGGCCTGTTCGAATACGGCAAGGTTCCCGTCCCCAAGGGCCTTTCGCCGGCGCTCGGCTTCGCGGGCTTTGCGGTGACCACCAACCTGAACGACCCGAAGGTGCAGGACGAAGTCATATCCTTCCTGGGTGCGAGCTATTTCCGCTTGATCGGCCGGGGGCACCGCTACGGGCTTTCAGCGCGCTCGCTGGCGCTCGATGTCGGTGGCAAGGGGCCTGAGGAATTCCCGTTCATGCGAGCGCTGTGGGTCGACGAGCCATCACGCGACACGATCGAGCTCGTCATCTACGCCCTGCTCGACTCACCATCGGTCGCCGGAGCCTTTCGCTATATCGTCCGTCCGGGCCGCCAAACCCATATGGACGTTACCGCGACGATCATCCCGCGCCGGGAGATCGAGCGGATCGGTATCGCGCCGCTGACCTCGATGTTCCAGGCTGGCGAAGGCGACCTCGGGCAGCGAACCGATTTCCGCCCCGAGATCCACGATTCCGACGGTCTGATGCTGCAGTCCGGCAGCGGAGAGTGGATCTGGCGCCCCATTCGCAACCCCAAGGCGCTGCGCATATCGAGCTTCAGCGACAAGAATCCGCGCGGCTTCGGCCTGATGCAACGCGACCGCGATTTCGGCAGCTATCAGGACCTGGAAGCGCGCTACGATGCGCGGCCCAGCTACTGGGTCCAGCCTCAGGGCGACTGGGGTGAAGGCCGGATCGAGCTCATCGAAATCCCGACGGATAACGAAGCTTTCGACAACATCGTCGCCTGCTGGACGCCCAGCAAGTCCCTGCCCAGCGGAGAAGCCGCCGCGTTCAGCTACCGCATCTCGGCGCTGTCGACGACCTGGCACCTGCACTCCTACGCGCAGGTTCAGCAGAGCTTCAACGGCTCGGATATCGAGGACGGCGTGTCCGAGGGTAAGGGTACGAAACGCTTCATCGTCGATTTTGCCGGCGGCGACCTCGCCTACTACCAGAGCGAGCCCGACCGCCTGGAGCTTGTCGCGACGACGACGGCCGGCGCGATCACCACGAAAATCCTGACATTCAATGCGCCACTGAAAGGCGTGCGTGCCATCGTCGACGCGACGCTGCCGGACGGACAGTCGGCGGAGCTTCGCATGTTCCTGAGGGCGCGTAATCGCACCCTGAGCGAGACCTGGACGGCGACCTGGTCGGTTCCGGCCGGCGACTCCGCCAAGCCACAGCCTTCGAAGACCGAACCGGCACGCAACTGATGCCTCTGCCTTTCAAGCCGACATGCTCATGACGCTCCGACGGCATCCTCTCGTCATCGCGCTCATCTCGGCCATTCTGGGTGTCGTGGGCTGTCTCGTCGTCGGCAACCTGCTGCCGGAGCCGCAGGAGCTGAAGCAACCGCTTCCACATCACCTCGCCTCGTCGGATCGTCAGCTCAGGACGTCGATGGGCGCCCTCTTCGGCTCGAACTACGTGCCCGGCAACAAGGTCGAGACGCTGGTCAACGGGATCAGGATCTTCCCCGCGATGCTGACAGCCATTCGCGAGGCGCGGCAGACAATCAGCTTCGAGACCTATATCTACTGGCGCGGCGCCATCGCCGAGGAGTTTGCCGATGCCCTCTCGGCAAAGGCACGGGATGGATTGAGCGTAAAGGTGCTGCTCGACTGGGTCGGCAGCCTGCCTATGGACGAGCAGCTCATTCAGCGGATGCAAGACGCCGGCGTCGAGGTCGTCCGCTTTCGCCCCGTCACCTGGTATACGCTCGACCGCGTCAACAACCGCACCCATCGGAAGTTGCTGGTCGTCGATGGGCGCATGGGTTTCACCGGCGGCGTCGGCATCGCCGATGAATGGAACGGCGATGCGCGCACGCCGAACGAATGGCGCGACACTCACTATCGCATCGAAGGGCCAGCCGTGGCGGAATTCCAGGCCGCCTTTGCCGAGCACTGGATCGAGGCGACCGGGGAGCTGCTCCTGGGCGACCGCTTCTTTCCGGAGATCGCCCCGGCAGGCGACCACGCCGCGCAGGTCGTCGTCAGCTCGACCCACCAGCGCAACACCATGCATCTCATGCTGATGACGGCGCTTGCCGCCGCGCAGAAGAGCATCCGCATCGCGACGCCCTATTTCGTTCCCGACGACCTGACGCGCCAGCAGCTTCTCGAAGCCCGCAAGCGCGGCGTCGAGATCGAGATCATCGTGCCGGGGCCCCGCACGGATGCACGCGTCGTCAGGAAGGCGTCGCGACATCTTTGGGGCGACCTGCTCCAGGCCGGCGTGAAGATCAGCGAGTATCAGCCGACCTTCTTTCACTGCAAGCTCGTCATCGTCGACGATGTCTGGGCCTCCGTCGGCTCGACGAATATCGACGACCGCGCCCTCAGGCTGAACGACGAAGCCAACATCAACCTGTTCGACCGCGAATTCGCCCGAACCCAGACGACCTTGTTCGACAAAGATGCCGCAGCCTCCCGCCCCTATACCTTCTCGGACTGGCAAAACCGTTCACCCAGCGAGAAATTCTCGGACTGGCTCTCCAGCCTCGCTCGATCGCAGATCTGACGTCGCGCCCAAGCCCCTTCGTTGAATGGTGCTCGCAAGGCACAACCAAGCCATCGACCACATCGCCGTGCCAGTGGCGGGCAGCTCGACCGACCGATCCATGCCGAAATCAGAATCGGGAGCTTTCATAACGCTGCGGCTCATATAGCATTTGATGCAGCGCGAGCCGGCACGATCTCATATCTGCGAGACGTCATCCGACGTGGCAGGAAACGAATGGACAAGCAGCACTATCTTGAACGGCTCGTTCTCAAGCTGGAAACCCATGTCCCCCTGCCCCCGGCCGAGCGGGAGAAGCTGTTGCAACTGCCGCTCACCTTGAAGCGCCTGGAAGCCAATCACGACATTGTCCGCGAAGGAGAACTTACGCAGCAGTGTTGCCTCGTCGCCGAAGGGCTGGTCTGTCGCTACAAGATCGTTGGCGACGGTGCGCGGCAGATATTGTCGCTCCACCTTCCCGGCGACATTCCGGATATCCACTCTCTCCTAATCGAGCGCATGGATCATTGCCTGGGAACGCTGACACCGGCGGTTGTCGGTCTCATCCCGCACGAAGCGGTCAGGTCTCTTACGCGGGCTTCCTACCGGGTATCGGAAGCGTTCTGGCGCGAAACGCTCATCGAAGCCTCGATTTATCGTGAGTGGATGGTCGGTATCGGGCGCCGCGCGGCGCCGAGCCGGATCGCCCATCTGCTCTGCGAGTTTATCACCAAGATGACGGCGATCGGCTTGTCCGACGGCGTGATCTGCAATTTGCCTTTGACGCAACCCGAGATCGCCGATGCGCTTGGCCTGTCAACGGTTCACATGAACAAGAAGCTCCGGGAAATCCGAGAGGCCAGACTTGTTCGGATCAGGGTCAATCGACTGACGGTTCTGGACTGGAAAGGCCTTTGCAGTTTGGCTGAGTTCGATCCGGATTATTTGCATCTCCAACCCGGCGCCGCCAAAATCAAAGACGATTGAGGAACAGGTTTGCCTTGGCTGCATTAGGCAGGCATGCCCAGCTATTTCTTTCACACGCGCGATGGATGGAAGCTCGAAATCGATGAGGAGGGTACGGATTTACCCGACGACCAAAGCGCGCGAAATGCCGCTAAGGAACTGTTGGCGGCCCTGAATCGCGAAAAGTTGCCCAATGGTGACCATATGTCCCTTTCGGTCACCGTGCAGAATGCCCAGGGCGTGGACATCTACGTTGCGAACTTGCGCCTCGATGGCGCCTCCACTGACATTCTGCCCGATCCGAAGCTCAGCAAGCAAGATGGCGGATAAGGTGAGCAGGCATCGGTTTCCGTACTGAGGCAATCGATCGCATTTCAGACTGCGGCCATGCACAGGGACGGACAGTGCGCAATATCATTTGTTATTGCTCCAAGAGCTTTGATTAGCGCAGAGAGATGCATCTCTCCAGCTGGTTCCATGCATGCCTATCTCCCAGGCGTTCTTTCGACGCTCGAACGCCCTGCTTCTGGCCATCGGCATCGCGGTGCTGGTCGGCATCGTGGCGACGTCGCTGTGGCTGACGAGCGCGAGCGAGCGCTATTTCGGCGAGGTTACGGCCGCCCGCGCGGTCCGAAGCGCTACCGCAGACCTGTTGTCACTGGTGCAGGATGCCGAAACGGGCCAGCGCGGCTTCCTGCTGACCCGGGAAGAAGCCTATCTTGAGCCTTACAACGTCGCGCTTTCCAAGCTGGCGGCTCAACGAGGGAATCTGGAGCGAGCCGCGGCCAAGCTGCGCGAGGTCGGCCCGCTGCTTCAGCGTGTGACGAGCGAACTCGATCAGAAGATGGCGGAACTTGCTGCAACGGTCGAGGCGACGCGCAAGGGTGACACCGAGACGGCTCTGCGAATGGTCCGCAGCGGAACCGGCAAGCAGCTCATGGACGATCTGCGGACCGACCTAACCGCTATTCTGACCAATTCTGAAGCGGAGCTGAGGGAAGCGATCGATGCGCAGCTCATCGCCTCGACGCGGCTGCGCTGGACGACGATCATCGGCGCGATCCTGATCCTCGCCATGGCCGGCGCGGCGAGTTGGACCATTATCAGCTATACCCGCGAACTCGTCGCAGCGCGTCGCGAGGTCGAAACACTGAATGTCGGGCTTGAAGAACGCGTGCGCGAACGAACGGATGCCCTCGTCAAGGCGAACGAGGAGGTCCAGCGCTTTGCCTATATCGTGACGCATGATCTGCGCGCGCCGCTGGTGAACATCATGGGCTTCACCAGCGAGCTGGAGGCAATGTTCAAGCCGATCGACGCCTATGTCGTGGCTGGGAGCGCAGCCTCGCCTGAGCAGAAGGCCGCAGCGGAGGAGGCTCTTCGGGTCGATGTCGCCGAGGCGATCGGCTTCATCCGCTCGTCGACGCGAAAGATGGACGGGCTCATCAACGCGATCCTCAAAATCTCCCGTGAGGGGCGCCGCGAATTACGCGTAGAGACTGTTGATCTGACCGGGCTCATCGAGACCGCCGCAGCGGCGGTCCACCATCAGGCCAGTGCGGAGGAAAGCGGCGGGATCGAGATCGACTCGCAGGTTCCTCGCGTTGTCAGCGATCGCCTGTCGCTTGACCAGATCATGGGCAACCTCATCGACAATGCCATCAAATACCGGGCGCCCGACCGTCCGATCAAGATCGCCGTCCGCACGCGCCGGGAGCGCCGCGGCTGGGTGAAGATCGAGATCGAGGACAATGGCCGCGGCATCGCGGCGACCGACCACGAGCGCATCTTCGAATTGTTCCGGCGCTCTGGCACGCAGAACACGGCGGGCGAAGGCATCGGCCTCGCCCATGTCCGCACGATGGTGCGCAATCTCGGCGGCGACATCGCCGTGCGCTCAGAACTTGGAAAAGGCACGACCTTTACCGTGACCCTGCCCCCCGACCTCGCGGCCTACAGACGGAGTGCCGAAGCGTGACCAATGGAAAGCCCGTCTCGATCATCATGATCGAGGACGATGAAGGCCATGCCCGCCTCATCGAGAAGAACATCCGCCGCGCCGGTGTTAGCAACGAGATCATCCCCTTCGCCAACGGCACGGATGCGCTGAACTACCTGTTCGGCCCCGATGGCTCCGGTGCCGTCAGCGCCGGCCGCCAGCTCTTGATCCTGCTCGACCTGAACCTGCCCGACATGGGCGGCGTCGACATCCTCGAGAAGGTGAAGGCGAACACGCATACCAAGCGTTCGCCCGTCGTCGTGCTCACCACGACCGACGACAGCCGCGAGATCCAGCGCTGCTACGATCTCGGCGCCAATGTCTACATCACCAAGCCCGTGGATTACGACGGCTTCGCCAACGCGATCCGCCAGCTTGGCCTGTTCTTCTCCGTCATCCAGGTTCCGGAAACGCCATGACCGGCTTGCGTGGCCGCCGCTGATGCCGAACCGGCCGATCAACGTCCTCTATATCGACGACGACGCCACACTCGGGCGCCTCGTGCAGCGCATGCTCGCGCGCCACAACTATGTCGTGGAGCATGTCGAAACCGCCGATGCGGGCCTCGCGCGCGCAGAAGCGGGCGGCATCGACGTCATCATCCTCGATCATGATCTCGGGACAGCTTCAGGGCTCGATGTCCTCTCGGCGCTGTCCAAGGATGCAGCGTCTCCCGCCGTCATCTATGTGACCGCCTCATCGGAGCTGTCGATCGCGGTGACCGCGCTGAAAGCCGGTGCCATGGACTATGTCGTGAAGACGGTCGGCGAGGATTTCGAGATTCTGCTGCGGGCGGCTCTGGAGCACGCCGTGGTGAAGACGCGATTGACCCGGGCCCGCGAACAGGCGGAGCATGAAGTGCGCGCCGCACGCGACCGCGCCGTGACGCTACTGGCCGAGGTCAATCACCGCGTCGCCAACAGCCTGTCGCTGGTCGGCTCGCTCGTCCGCATGCAGGCAAACTCCGTCGAGGACCCCGGCGCCAAGGCGGCGCTCGCCGAGACGCAGGCGCGCATCACCGCGATCGGCAACCTGCATCGCAGCCTCTACACCTCCGACGATGTCCGCGCCGTCGATCTCGCGGGCTATCTCCGTTCGCTACTGGAAGAGTTCGCGCAATCGCTCGCCGGCTCCGGCCAGATGCCGTCGATCCGCTGCGAGGCGGAGCCCGTGCTGGCGAAAACCGACAAGGCGATCTCGATCGGGTTGATCGCGACGGAACTGGTGACCAACGCGCTGAAATACGCCTATCCCAACGGCCAGGGCGAAGTCCGGGTTATCCTCTCCCGCGAGGGCGACACGGTCACGCTCAAGGTCGCCGATGATGGCATCGGCTGGACGGGAACCGGCACGATCCGGGGAACCGGCCTCGGCAGCAAGATCGTGCGCGCGATGGCGAAAAGCCTCGCTACCGAGTTGCGCTATGCCGACACCGGTGGGTGCGGCACGCAGGCCGTCATGGAGCTGTCGCTGGCTGGCCTAGCACCTCCGGCATCTGAAGCGGCCTGAGCCGCGGCGGATTCTGGCGAGCTAGACGACGCCCGGAAGCCTGCGCAGCGCAGCCTCCAGTGCAGCCAGATTGTAGGGCTTGCGCAGCGTCGCCGCCTCGGCGACGCCGAGGATCGCGAGATCGTCGTAACCCGTCGCAAAGAGGAAGGGGACACCGAGCTCGCGCAGGCGATTGCCGATCGGCTCCGAGGTTTCCGAGCCGAGATTGACGTCGAGGATGGCGAGATCCGGCGCCGTCCGGCTCAGGAAGGAAAGAGCCTCGGAGACGTTCGCGCAGACTTCGACCTGGCTTGCCCCCAGCGTCGCTAGCATGTCCTCGCAATCCATGGCGATGATGAACTGGTCCTCGACCAGCAGCACACGCTTGCCGTCGAGCGGCCGGCCGGGTTTGCCCTTGACCGGAACGGGCGCTTCCTCGGGAGATGCCGCATCCTCGGTCCAGCGGACGAACTTGGCGGGGATGCAGAGTTTTGCCGTGATGCCTTGGGGCTCGAACGATACATCGCTCCGCCCGCCGAGATCATAGGGGATGCTGCGGCCGATCAGGATGCTGCCGAAACCCTGGCGGGACGGCGGCGTGACCGGCGGCCCGCCCCGCTCCTGCCAGACGATCTCGCAATCCCCGCCGGCATTTACAGACCAGTCGACGGTGAGCTCGCCGGTCTTGACGGACAAGGCCCCGTATTTCGCGGCGTTGGTGATCAGCTCATGGATCACCAGGGCGACGACCGAGAAGGCGCGGGCATCGAGTGATACGGACGGTCCGCGCACCGTGATCGTGCCGCCGCTCGTCCGATAGGGCGAAGCTTCCGCGTTGATGAGGTCGAGCAGCAATCCGCCGCCGCTCGCCCGCATCGCCTGGTCATGGGCGATGGCCAGCGCCTCGATCCGCCCTTTCAACGACGTCACATAGGCCTCGATCGTGGCGCCTTCCGCAAGCGGATGGGCAACGATCGACTTGATTAGGGCGAGGATGTTCTTGACCCGGTGGTTAAGCTCCTGATTGAGCATCTTCTGGCGGATTTCGGCCTTGTTGCGCTCGTCGGCCAGAAGCTCGCTCTGCCGCAGCACGACCTCGATCAGCGTCCGGCGCGCCGATTCCGCCAGCTCGCGCTCGACCGGCGTCCAGACTTTCGAATGGCCGGCCACCGTCTCCTTCCAGACTGCGAAGCTCTGCCGCGGCGTGAGCCGGTCGCCATGCGGGCCGGAGGCATAGGTCTTGTTGGGGTCGCCGCCCCACTCGATCATGTGGACGAGCTCACGACGGAAGAAGAACAGATAGTCGCGCGGGATTTGCGACAAGGGGATCGCAAGCAATCCGGCGAACTGCTCGGCATGAGCCCGCGCGGCAGGAAGCGCCTCGGCGAGCGCCGTCGTCGCCCAGATGCGTCCCTCGCAGACCTCACCGGCGAAGGCTGCGAGTTCGCCCGCGAATTCGGCCGGCGGGGCGCTGCCTTCGGCCCGCCACTCGCCGTTGACCCAGACGCCGACGCCGTCGCTTTCCACGAGATTACGGAACGCGGCGAGATGCTGGCCGAGGAAACCCGAAGCATCGGTCACATGGGCGGCGGACGAAAGCAGGCCGTTGAGAAAATCCCGCGCCCTTTCGGCAGCGAGCAGCATCTGCTTTTGCGTCAAGGCACCAAGCTGGAGCGCGAAGAACTCGCCGAAGATCTCCGCGGCGATCCGGCGGTTCATCGAGAGCGAGCGCGGGCTGTAATGGTGGCAGGCGATCAGCCCCCAGAGCGCGCCGTCGACGATGATCGATACCGACATCGAGGCCGAAACCCCCATGTTGCGTAGGTATTCGCAATGAATGGGCGAAACGCTGCGCAGGTGGGCATAGGACAGATCGAGAGGCTCTCCGGCAGCGTCCAGCACCGGCATGATCGGGAAGCGCTCGCCGCTCGAATCCGAAACCACGCGGATCGGATTGAGGAGATAGAGCTGCCGCGCCTGCTGCGGGATGTCGCTCGCCGGGAAATGTTGCCCCATGAAGCTTTCGAGGTCGGGGCGCTTGGCCTCGCTGACGACCTTGCCCGAACCATCGGGCGCGAACTGATAGATCATCACCCGGTCGTACTGGAGCACCGCCCGGAGCAGACGAGCCGCATTCTTGATCAGCTGAGCTGGCGTGGTGACGTCCGAGAGCCGGCCAACCAGCGTCCGCGCGAATTCGAGCGGCGAGCTCGGCCCGGCCGGGACGCTCTTCTCGAATTCGATGATGGCGTTGCCCTTGAAGGCATGGATCGAGATGTCGAACTCGCGATCCAGCGAAGGTAGGCGATAGCGGGGCATCAAGCCCGCACGGGAAGGCACGCCAGAACGGGCGAGCGCATTGCGCATCTCATGAACGACCGGCCCGCCAAGGACCTCTTCGAGCCTGCGGCCGACGAGCTCGAATTCCTTGAGCCCGAGGAAGGCGCTGGCATTCGACGAATGGCGCCTGATCGTCACCGCCTCGGCATCACACACGATCATACACCCATGGGGCTGGACGCTGCCGGGAATATGGATCGGCTCGCGATCACAGTTCGTCAGATCAACGGTCGTCATGCAGGAGAGAGTTCTTCCGATGTGAAGGCCTGGATGGCGTGGAGGAAAACGGCTTTGGCGGACTGCGCGGCCGCATCCCACGCTGGCCGGTCGAGCCCCTCCAACGCAACCAGAAGCGTGCGCCAGCTATCGAGGGAGCCGGCTTGAGCCGAAAGGTAGCGTGCTCCGTTTTCAGGCCCGAACCCCAGCGGTTCCACTCCCTTCACAAGCACCCGAGCCCCCAGGGCCGAACCTTCAAGAACATAGGCAGCCCCCAGGAACGCAGCCATGTCATTTGACAGATGGAAAGGTTCGCTCGCCGGACATGCCAGCGTCAGGTCGGCGAGATCCGCCTCCAACTCAGGCAGAAGCTTGCGCGGTTGCCATGGCGAAACCCGCACGGGTGCGGCGTCCGACAAAGCCGCCTCGACCGGCACGCGATGGCGAAACGTACCATGCAGGAAGCGGGCGTACTCGGCACGGTTCGAGAAGACGCCGACGATAGCATCCAGTTCGCGATGAAGCTCTTTCGTTTCACCGCGCAAAAAACTTCTGATCTCAATCATTCTGTCGGCATCCAGAATCGCCTCGCATCGGCACCGCTATAGCTCAGTTTCAGCGGAATCGGCGCTGTCTTCATCGTGGATTTGACCGGGAACGCCTTCAAGATGGCCCGCACCCTTCAACAGTCAGCCTTGAACTCAGCAGGCAAATTCCTTAAGAACATATAGTGAACAAAAGGAAGGGCGATGGCACAGCTCACGGTCCTGGAGAAGCTCCAAATCCTCAGCGACGCCGCGAAATACGACGCCTCCTGCGCGTCGAGCAACACCATGAAGCGTGATTCGCGTGACGGAAAGGGGCTGGGCTCGACCACGGGCGCCGGCATCTGCCATTCCTATGCGCCCGACGGCCGCTGCATCTCCCTGCTCAAGATCCTGCTGACGAATTTCTGCAGCTTCGACTGCGTCTTCTGCATCAATCGCTCATCCAGCAACGTGCGCCGCGCCCGCTTCTCGGTCGAGGAAGTCGTCGCGCTGACCCTGAATTTCTACCGCCGCAATTACATCGAAGGCCTTTTTCTGTCCTCGGGCATCATCCGCTCGGCCGACTACACGATGGCGGAACTGATCCGAGTGGCCGAAACGCTGCGCCGGCAACATGGGTTCCTCGGCTATATCCATCTCAAGCTGATCCCCGGTGCGAGCCGCGATCTAATCGAGCGCGCGGGGCTGTTCGCAGACCGGGTGTCGATCAATGTCGAATTGCCGAGCGAGGCGGCACTCGCGCGCTTCGCGCCGGAGAAGCAGGCTAGCGAGATCAAGAGTGCGATGGGGGGCCTCAAGCTGAAGATCGAGGCAGCGCGCGAGGAGCGTGGCAAGAGCGAAAAGGCCCCAGCCTTCTCGCCCGCAGGGCAGAGCACCCAGATGATCATCGGCGCTGATGGCGCGAGCGATTCTGCGGTCCTGAAGCGCAGCGCCTGGCTCTATGGCAGCTTCGGCCTGAAGCGCGTCTATTACTCGGCCTTCAGCCCGATTCCGGATGCCTCGCGTCAGTTGCCGCTCCAGCCGCCGCCGCTTATGCGCGAGCACCGGCTTTATCAGGCCGATTGGCTGACACGCTTCTACGGTTTCGAGACGGAGGAAATCCTGGGGCGCAACGAGATGCTCGATCTCGATATCGACCCCAAGCTCGCCTGGGCGTTGCGTGAGCGAGGACGCTTTCCCGTCGACGTGAACCGAGCCGATCGCGAAACCCTGCTGCGGGTTCCGGGTCTGGGTACGCGCAGCGTCGATCGCATCCTGACCACGCGACGGTTCCGCCGGCTCAGGCTTGAGGATGTCGGCCGGCTGACACGATCGCTGACGACAATCCGGCATTTCATCCTGGCGGAGGGCTGGCGGCCGGGCAGCGGCCTCGACGCGCAGAACCTGCGGGCTCGGCTGATGCCGCGACCGCGACAATTGACGCTGTTCCCGTGATCGCCGCCCGGCTGAACGGGCCTGCCGATTTTGCCGGCTGGCGCCGCGAGGCACGTAGGCTGGCGCTTGCCGGCATCCAGCCCGAGGCCGTCGACTGGCTGACAAGCGAAGACGATGCCGGCTTGTTCGCGATGGAGAATGCCACCCCGGTTGCGGGCGGAAGCACCGCCCTGACCGTGTCTCGCCGCTTCATCGAACTTGCCGAAAACGTCGTCTGTCATCGGGATGCCGGCCGTTTTGTCTTGCTGCACCGCCTGCTGCTGCGTTTGCAGGACGAGCCACGCTTGCTCGAGAATGCAGCTGACGCTGACATCGCACGCGCCGAGGCGATGGCCCGCTCGGTACGGCGCGACCTGCACAAGATGACGGCCTTTGTTCGGTTCCGCGCCGTGTCGGGCGCGAGCGAGGACGGCCCCTTCATCGCCTGGTTCGAACCGGAGCATTTCATCCTCGAACGAGCCGCAGCATTCTTCACAGCACGCTTCGGCACGATGATCTGGTCAATCCTGACACCGCAGGGGTCGCTGCACTGGGACGGCGTGGCCCTGCAATACGGTCCGGCCGCTAGCAAGGCCGATGCGCCGGACGGCGATGCCATCGAAGCCTATTGGCTGACCTACTACGCCAGTATCTTCAATCCGGCCCGCCTGAAGCCGAAGGCGATGAAAAGTGAGATGCCGGTGAAATACTGGCGGAACCTACCCGAGGCCGAATTGATTGTGCCTCTGATCGCAAGCGCCGCCCGGCGAGCAGAGGACATGGTGATGCGCGCCCCGACGCAGCCACCCGCACGACATGTCAGGCAGCTTCGGCACCGTCCCGAACTGCCGGCCGATGAATCTGCGATCACGTCGTGGCGGGATGCCGCCGCTGCGGCGCAACGCTGTACGCGCTGCGATCTTCATTGCCACGCCACGCAAACGGTCTTCGGAGAAGGGCCGTTGGACGCGCGCGTTCTCTTCGTCGGCGAGCAGCCTGGAGATAAGGAGGACCTTGCCGGCCGGCCATTCGTCGGGCCGGCTGGGCAGGTTTTCGATCGGGCGATGAAGGAAGCTGGTCTCGATCGCGCGCGCGCCTATGTCACCAATGCGGTGAAGCACTTCAAATTCCAGCTTCGCGGCAAGCGCCGCATCCATGAGAAGCCCAATGTCGGGGAGATCAAGGCCTGCCGCTTCTGGCTCGATCTCGAACTGCAGTTCGTGAAACCTCGGTTTGTCGTTGCCCTCGGCGCCAGCGCCCTGCGATCGCTGACGGGGCATGCCAGTTCGCTAGCGAGCGCACGAGATCGCGAGCTCGCACTCGAAGACGGCACGCCGCTGCTGGCCACCGTCCACCCCTCATTTCTGCTGCGCCTTCCGGACGAGGATGCTCGGTCTCGAGAATACGCCCGGTTCGTCGCAGACCTCGCCCGCGTACAACAGCGCATATTCCGGCATTAAGCAATATCGGGGAAGCCTATACGGCCAACCAGACGGCCTTCTTTTCTTGCGCTCGATTGGAGAGCGAGCAGCGGCTGTTCTGTCAGCTCCCGATCGAAGGCAGCCTTGCTTCAGCCTGGTTGTCGTTGCAGCGAAGCTACCGCTTCCGCCATTTCGCAAGGTGACCGGCTAGTGCCCGGAAGCCAGTTGGAATCTGCGGCTTGACTGGATTGCGCGATGCTGCCGGTAATTCTTCTTCCATCACATCGCGAAAGGCTCTTTCAGCTTCCGGCGTGAACTGGACCTGCGCACCCACTCTTTGCGCCATGCGCCGAGCAATTTCGAGAGAGTATTTAATATCATGGGATCGGCCGTATTCGGCGCCCGTCACGTCGCGGAAGCCCCACTCGGTATCAATGCGGCACACCGTCAAGATTTGAACCATTGTCGTTCCTGAGCGAGACGGCAGTGAACGCCGTGAAGAAGCCGAGGTTCCCCCGCTACTATCAGTGCAGGAAACTGGCCGCCGGGTTCATGGTCTTCACAAATCCAGCCTGTCTTATCGGTGGCATCGGAGCAGTCACGAAGAACGGAACCTCCGGTCGCAGCCGGCGTTCACCTGTATCTCGTTTCACCTCGGAACTAAACCGCCCCGGCAGCTCGACTGGCGGGGCTTCTTTTTTGGGGCGGTAGGAGTCAAGCAAAAGCTCCCTACGCCGGGGGCAGAGCCCGACGCTGATCGTGATCTGCTTGGATAGCGAGCGTACCGCGCCATGTTTGCCGTGCGCTGGTGAGTTCCCGCCAGGAGTCTGGCTTCTCTGCGAAGTCGGCACGGCGGCCGCTTCATGATCGGGTCGGATGGAGAGGCATCCCAATCTTTTTTGCGAACTGCCAGTTTGACCTGGCGTTCAGCCCCGCCTCGGGATTGCCTGCCCACTCGTCCCTGGACGGGACCTCTCTCCGCGCAGCGACGCAGAACTCTTCGCCGGATCAGGCGGCCTCGGCCTCCCAGCGAAACGGCGTGTTGTCGACCCACATCCGATGCAGGATGACCGCCAGGCGCCGGGCGACAGCTATGGTCGCCTTCGCCATGCCGCGCCGGCGAGCGACGGCAAGGCCCCATGACTTCAGCGGCGAGCTCTTCTTCGAGACCCGCAGCACGATCCCGGCGGCCTCGACCAGGACCCAGCGGATCCCGGCATCACCGCACTTCGAGATGCCTCGATCCCGATCGATCTCTCCTGGTTGATAGCGCGAGGGCGTCAGCCCGAAATGGGCCGAGACGGAGCGTGATCGGCCGAAGCGGGCCGGTTCGTCGACACCAGCGCGGAAGCTCAGCGCGACCATCGGGCCGACGCCGGGCGCCGTCATCAGCAGCTTGCAGGTCTCGTCGCTCTCCGCCAGTCGTCCCATCGCCTTGTGCAGATGCTGGAACTGTTCCCGTAGCACCCGTCGCACCTCGAGAAGCGGCTCGATGATCAGCCGCAGATGCGGGGACTGTTCGAGTAGCTCGACGATGCGCCGCTCGAACTGCAGCCGCGTCACGGCGCCGACCTTGAGCCCGAAGTTGCGCAGCAGCCCGCGCAGATTGTTCTCGCTGTCGAGGATCTTGCTCTGCACGAACTTGCGGGCGGTCAGCAGCAGCCGGATCTCCTGGCTGCGGACCGTCTTGACGTGCACCGGCTTGTACAGCCCGACCCGCATCATCTGGGCGATGCCTCGGGCATCGTTGCGATCGGTCTTGTTGATCTGCGATTTCGACGCGGCCGAGAGGTCGAGCTACGCGCAGCTCCTTCTGAGCCAGCCTTCGGCGAGATATCCCTTGCGCGCGAAGCCCGCACTTCCAGATTGAACCGATAAAAGCTGTATCCGACCGCCCCAGCGAGGATCACCGACGTGGGCAGTCTGATTGCCAGTAGCCTCAATGGAACAGCAAATCTCTCAGGGATTTCGCCTCGCTCGACGTTTCGAGCGATCCAGGCCCCAGCCAAACTAGAGAACGCAGCCCGGATCATTTCGTTTCCTCTGCCGCACCCGGCGTGATCGGAACCTGCTCGGCAACAGGATCGCTCGCCGGAAAGGTATCCTTCAATGCCCTCTCCAGCTTCTGATCAGGGGTCAGCTCTCGCTCCTCTTTGCGCTGAGTTTTCTGTTCCTGGCGCAGGCTCTCAACTACAGGGTTGTGCTCATTATTCTCCATGGATGCCTCCTCGGCCGTTTGACGGAGTGGAGACTGAACGCTACGACCCCGCCCTCGTTCCGTGGCAGCTCGCCGATCGCCAAATCGACGCTAGGCCTTTCCGAAGCTGATGCCCACGACCTCACCTCCCGATCGACAAGCAACTAGGCGTTATCATGGCACCGCAGCTTTCCGCGATCGGCGCATAGCTACGAGCCAGCTGACGAGGGAACGCCCGCTGGCACATCGGAGTTCAGGAGGCTTCTTGCTTCTTTGGAGCTGCTGCCATGACCCGGGTGACGGTGACCGCCTTGCATTTCGAGCCGCGGGGCTTCGTTCCGAATAATTTCAGGTTGCCGGCGCTAATCTACGAAAAGGCGTTCGATCCCGCGGCGATCGGTGACCTCGCCACGTTCATGGAAAAGCGCTTTCAGGACAATGGATGGCCGCCACAGTGGCGAGATGGGATTTACGATTTCGAGCACTATCACGCGCAGGGTCATGAGGTTCTCGGTATAGCAGCCGGATCGGCCGAACTGGTTCTTGGCGGAGACGGCGGCCGTGAGATCAGGGTGGAAGCTGGCGACATCCTGGTGCTGCCCGCGGGGACTGGGCATCGGCGACTCAAGCAGAGTGAAGATTTCCTCGTGGTCGGGGCATACCCGCCTGGCCAAGCTGGAGATATCGTTCGCGAGGAGGCGTCGCCTGCGATGAAACAGAGGATCGCCCTCTTGAGCTTTCCACCCAAAGATCCGGTTCTGGGGGATGAGGGTCCGATGCTCCGCCTCTGGGCGAACACCAGCATCACTTGATGTTCGCAGATGGCGGTCTTGCCTCTCGGCTGACATGTGACGAAGCGCGCGAAATCGACCCGCTGTGCCGTCGCCGGCTCTCAACCCTGTGTGTCGTCGCCACCTCGGCAAATCGGAACTTCGGTGCCAGACGGTCCGTTGCCGTTCCGTGACGTTCGGAAGGAGAGCAACGCATGATGTTCGTAGAGCAAATCAAGGAAGGCCAGCGTGTCATCGGCTCCGACGAAGGACATGTCGGAACCGTCGATTCTTTGAGTGGCCAGCTCATCAAGCTGAAGAAGAATGATCCCGAGTCGGGAGGAGCCCATCATTACCTCGACCTGGCGCTCGTCGTTGCGCTCGATGACGATACGATCAAGCTGATCGTCCCGGCCGCTGAAGCCAAAGAGAGATGGTCGGAGGCGACCGAGTAATGGACCGACGCCATTTCGTTGCTGGAGCTGGCGCGACCATCGTGTCTGGGCCAGCCCAGGCGAGCGTCGCAGTCGATCGCTTTGGTCCGAGCGTTTCCGGAGGCAGCGTCATCCTGCTCTATGGTTCGGACGGTCTGACGAATAGTGGCCGATATCAGTTCGCCGCGAACATGATCGCGGGGGCTGGCTACAGCGTCCTGCTACCGCGCTACTTCGAGGCCACCGGCGATCAGCGGGCCCGCTACGGCGAAATCAAAAGCAAGTTTCCGGTCTGGCTGGAAGCGATCGAGACAATCACAGGCGATCAGCAGGCCCGTTTCGCCGTTGTCGGCTTTTCGCTTGGCGGCGCATTGGCCTTGGCGCTGGCGGGGCGCGATCGCAGGATCAAAGCCGTCGTCGACTTCTTCGGATTTCTGCCGCCAGGCCTGGAAAGAGCTTCTCTGCCCCCGATGCTTATTCTGCATGGGGATGCGGACCGAGTGGTGCCTGTGTCCAACGCCGGAGCCATCGAGAGACTGGTCAAAAGCAATGGGGCTCTGTCCAAAGCCATATCTATCCCGGCGAAGGACATGGTCTCTCCTTGGCGAGCTGGCCCGATGCGATCGCGAGGACACAAACTTTTCTGCGCGAGCACCTCTGACGATCGTGTTGGAGGAGCCTTCGTTGAAGATCGCGACCTATAATGTGAACGGCATCAATGGCCGGTTGCCCGTTTTGCTCCGGTGGCTGAAGCAGGACCATCCTGATGTCGTATGCCTGCAAGAGCTAAAATGCTCAGACGACCGCTTTCCCGAGCACGAACTTCAGGAAGCCGGCTACGCGGCGGTGTGGCACGGTCAGAAGAGCTGGAATGGTGTCGCGATCCTCGCACGGGGCGGACCGCCGGTCCTGACACGCCGAGGATTACCGGGGGATCCTGACGACAACCATAGCCGCTATATCGAGGCGGCGGTTAACGGCGTACTGATTGGATGTCTTTATCTTCCCAACGGGAATCCCGCTCCCGGCCCCAAGTTCGAATACAAGCTCCGCTGGTTTGCCCACTTGCTGAGTTATGCAGAAGAGCTTCTCTCCTACGACGTGCCGATCGCACTCGTAGGCGACTTTAACGTCATGCCGACCGAGCTCGATGTCTACGCACCCGAGCGATGGGGAGATGACGCCCTCTTTCGTCCGGAGGTCCGAAGAGCTTATGCTGAGCTGGTCAATCAGGGTTGGACGGACGCCATCAGGCACCTTCACCCGAGAGAGCGCATCTACACGTTCTGGAAGTACTGGCGGAACTCGTTCGAACGCGACGCCGGCCTTCGCCTCGACCACCTCCTGCTTAGTCCTACCCTGGCGCCGCGGTTGAAATCCGCGGAGGTCCGGCGGTCGCCGCGAGGCTGGGAGCACACTAGCGACCACGCGCCGGTGATGATCGAGCTTCTGCCGGCATAGGCGCGGGCGCGCCAGAGCTTTCACCGCTTCACAGGCTCTCAACACAATGCCCGGCCTATAACGCGCGAAAGCCCGGCCCCGCTGGAAAGGGCCGGGCTTCCTCACGCGGCGAGCACACGCTGGGCAGCGAGGGGCTCAGCCGTCGGTGATCACCATGTCTGGCGATTGTACCAGATGTCGACGTCAGTCTTCACCTTGTCCTTCTCGATGCCGTAGCGCTCCTGGATCTTACCTTCGAGCTGATCGCGCTTACCGGCGATGACGTCGAGATCGTCATCGGTGAGCTTGCCCCACTGCTCCTTCACCTTGCCCTTGAGTTGCTTCCAGTTTCCTTCGACGCGATTCCAGTCCATCGGGACCTCCATCAGTTTCGAGTTGCGGATAAAGGCGAACGGCGCGTTAGCGCTTCCAGCGGCCTTCGTACTTGAACTCCGGCGCGGCCTTCAGGGCATCCTTGGTCGTGTCCATGGTCGCGGACCACTTCTTGTCGTTCTCGGAGTAGACGACCTTGACCGCGGGCGGTGCAACGACGACGTAGCGCTCGCCGATACCGAGGAAGCCACCCACCGAAAGGATCAGCCCGGACAGGCTGCCATTGGAAACGACGAGATCCTTGATCTCACCGACGTTGTCCTTGGCGTTATTCTGAACGTTCAGCCCAATGAGATTGCTGCTGAGCACGTCCGTCGGCTGCGCCTTGATATAGACTTCGCGCGCAGTGGTCGCCGCAGTTTGAGCATAAGCCATGCTAGCTCCGAAGATCGTCGAGGTAATAGCGAGAGCGACGAGCATTTTACGCATATTATAATTCTCCAGATACATCTTCCAGCCGCCTCAACAACTGATTTTGGGGCAATATGTTCCTGCCGAAAACATCAGAGAACAAAAAAATCGCCAGCGCTGCCGCTGGCGGGTGAGTCCGATCTGTCGGGGTGAGACAGGAGAATGACCAACAAACGATTCTGTAACCGCAATGGTTTCGACGAGCGCGACGATCAGGAAAGTACTATTGCGCCCGGAAGCACTCCCGTGCAGGAGTTCCACCGCTTCGCGCGTCGCTTTAGCTGGACGGGGCTGGCGCGCTCATCTCGTGGGGCGCTGCCAGCCCTTCATTCGCTCGTTCCCCGAGGCGGCGACAATGGCTCGCCATTTGGTGATCAGCAATCAGATCAAGGTTGCGATTGTTAGAGGGAAGTTCTCTGTTGCAGCTCAGCCGAGCGCGGTTTGTTACAGGATTTATGCGCCAGCCCCGCGCCTGCCGCATGGGATCGTTATCTAAACGGCGGATTGCGATCGCTGCTGCATACCCCATATCTCGAATGCGGTTCGCTCACCGCTTCGGCCCCTCCCGCCGGAGCCCGGTCGCTCCGTTCCCCTCGAAGCTTTTGGCTTAGCGCCTCGGCTTCTACTTGGCCGGCTCCTTCAAGGGATGCCGGCCTTTTTCTTGGCGCTGCCGCCGAGCGCGCTCGGCGGCTCAAAATACTCGCCCCTGATAAGCCGCGCAGATCGCTGGTGACGACTTCAGCAGCACTCCCGGCAATCTGGGCTTCCAACTTTTGCTCCGCGAGCTTCACGACGGCACGACGGAAATCGAGACACTTAGCTGGTGGGTCTCGACCGAGGCCATCATCGCCTTCGCCGGCGCCGATTTTGAGCGAGCCCGCTACTATCCCGACGACGGCCGCTTTCTGCTCAGCAAGCCCGAGTTCGTGACGCACTATGAGGTCGTCGCTGACGCGCGCAATGGATAGGCGCGCCTACCCCACGACGCCCGAAGGTCGCTATTTCTTGGTGGCCGGCAGGCTTTGGCGGTCGACCGACCCCGCCTTATCGGAAGTCAGGCGTCACCAGCTTGTCGCCGAACTGATGGATGCTCTCCGGGCCGTCAAAGAGGCTAGGCGCGGACATGGCGATTTGAACGCCGCCCGCGCCGTCGTCGATTCCGCGAAGGTTGCCCTTGGTGAGCGAGGACCAGTCTGGTGGAGCGACGGGTCGCCTGACTTCAATCGCCATCTCGTGAACAACACGCCTTATGCCGAGTGGGCTTTGCAATTGAAGACGCCGGAAAGGCAGGCGTAGCATGAAGCGATCGACACCTGAGAAGCAGGAGGGCGACATGCAGCAAACTGCCGTCGCCGTGACCATCCGTGTTGGACTGAAAGGCGCTTTCGACGTTGATCTACCGCTCGACGTGCCAATGCTAAACGAGCGCCTCTACGAGATAGGCCTCTGGCTCATTGACCGTCATATTCCGCACCAGGCTCGCATTCTCTGGGAGCCGGACCACAGACGGATCCGAGTAAGCTTTCCCGATGCGGACGATGCCCAGGCGTTCCGGATGCGCTTTCGTTCTCCTCTGCACTGAGCGCCTCAGCAGCAAGCTCTCTCGGCTCTTACGTCGGCGAACTGATGAGCCTCGTCGATATAGAGGCCGCCAGATCCCTCGGGCTCCCCAGTCGAAGCCGCTCCGTTAAGCGTAGGGCATTGACCTTAGGTGAGGCCTCGCTTCTAGATTGGCTCGCTGTTCAGTTCGTTTCGTGGCTGAGTTCGTCATGCAGAGTTCCTGGATCTTCTCGCCCCACACTCGAGCCGTCTGGTTGAGAACGTTTGTCGTGATCGTGTTGGGCGCGGCGACGATCTCGCCGGCCCTATTTTTGCGCTGAAGGCAACACGCCCGGCAGAGGCGGCCTCTAAAGCTCGATTACGCATCGAGGATCAAACCAGGGGTTCTCGCGATCTCCATGCAGGTTGGGATAGCCGGCCTGGTTCGCGAAGATTCTGGTTTTGCCAACGCGATAATCGTGGGAGCCGTGATCGTGGCCATGGATCCAGAGATCGGGTTGGAGCTCTTCGATGACGCGGCTCAAATCTGAGACAAACGCAGGAGTTAGCGAGCTGCCTTCATGGCGCAGTTGAACTGAATTTCTATGCGGCGCGTGATGCGTAACCACGACCGTCGGCCCGTCGAATTGCTCCGCCAACTCCTTCCTTATGAACGCTAGGTCGAGGCGATGCTCCGCGGCCGCATGCCAAGGCATGAACCTGCTGAAGTGCCCACTCTCCTCTTGGTATCGGATCAGCCTATGGTCGTTGAGCGTCTCGCCGGCAAAAACCATTGAGGGCTTTGGCGTTCCATGCAGTCGGTAATCCGTCCAGAGGACGCAGCCGATAAATCTGACCCCGTCGATCACGACAGAATTCCGCGACAGGAAATCGATACCCGCAGCCGATGCAGCTGCCCTGCCCTCTGCCAGACTGCGCTTTAGCTCGAAGCCATAGAATTCATGATTTCCTGCAACGTAGATCGATCTGGCGCCTCGGAGCGCTCCCGATCGCTGAGCGGCCATCCATGCGATAGCCGATGATATCGGCTGCCCCATGTCGCCTGCAAAAACGGCCACATCAAAGGCCGGCATCGACGAGGGAAATTCAAACGGGCCAAATTCGAGATGCAGGTCGGAGATGACGAGCAGGCGCATTTTGCCTCCAGTTCGGTCGAAGGGTGGAAATTCGGATCGGGAGGGAGGAGTCAGGCGGACTTGGCCGCGATAATCCGATCGAGCAGGGCCGCTATCGGAGGCGGAGCATAGAACGACGCGCCGTCCGCGAATGACCGCTCAAACTCGGCGATCGGCATCGAGAACGCACCAATCGCGTTTGGGCCGGCCACATCCGCCTGCATCGAGTCACCGACAAACATTACCTGCCGGGATTCCAGGCCGAGCCGGTTGCAAACAAGATGGTAGATTTCGGGTTGCGGCTTCATCAGCCGCGTTTGAAACGAAAGAACTGAGACATCCGGCTTCCCAGGCAAGCGCTCGCGCAGGGGCGCCTCGTAGGGTTCAGCCAGGTTGGAGCATATTGCAATTGGAAGGCCGGCCCGCTGGACCGCCTGCCACACAAAATCCATGCCCGGCCGAAGTCGCACGGATTTCAATTCCGCGCTCAAATCGGCCTCAAGTTCGTCTAGGCGTTCTTCCGAAACCGGCGAGGACAACTGCTGTGACAGTTCCCGCAGACCAATGGGGTATTTCATCGCCCGGTGGAGCAGCGCATTCGAAGGTTCGTTTGCGACCAGCGCCCGAAATGGCCGTCGCTTGTCCGTGATGTCGACCAACGTGCCATACCCGTCAAAGGCGATGGCTTCGATGGGAGCCATGGCAAATCGCGCATCCAAGAAGTCGTAATCTAAATCAGGGCGATGCTCTAACCCCGACGCGCGGTAAGGATCGGCATTGGCTGCGATAGCTGCCAGGTGCCGCCGGACGTCCATTTGCTCTTCGAAGCCCCTGCTCAGGATTTCGAGCGGAGCGCGTCCGTTGAAGGGCGCGAATTTCTGCGGGGCTGTTAGCCAGGCTCGCTCTTCGCGCTCCCCAGCGACAGTCGCCAGGAATCGACGAAGATCGGCGAACACACCGAGGATCACTGATAGACGCATAAGGGTCCTCGTCTCGAGAACGAGGTGCCTTTGCCCTACGGCGGTCGCGGCCCAGCCGCGCAGTGTGGGGATGTCGGCGGCCAGCAGATAAGCTTGCTCGCGCTCAGTCAACTGCCAACGACGCGCGATATTGACGAATGTCCGCATGCAGGGCGCGCTCAAGCGCGCCCGCTCCTCGAAGCTTCGCTCTTCCATCACGGAAATCCCTCGGTTCGGATAAGGAATCGCAGAGAGGCAATCGGACGTAACGAGGCTGCGGACCGGCGTAGCCTCTCGCACGGGTCCGCTAAGTCAGATTTTCGATGCGGCCGTGCCGCGGCGAATGTTCAAGGAAAAGCCATCCGCTGCCCTCGACCGGAAGCTGGGCATTTGTCATGCTCAGCAAACGACGGAACTCGACACCAACCGGTGCCCTATCTCTCAGGTGCGCTCGCTGTGATCAGCGAGCCGAGCAGCCATGGTTGTGGGAGTTCCGTAGGATTTTTGGGCAAAGAGCGCGGAACGGATGGATTCTCCGTCGAAGGCACAGTCTCGAAAGAAAACGCCGCTGAGCTCCCCCAAGCCGTTCAGCGACGCACGTTATTATACAAGTTCCATAAAACTATTCCACCTAAATGATACCGGCCCTGTTCTCCTAACCGGAAACGCATTCGTCCCCATGCCTCCCGGGGCCCCAATCAAGGGCTTCGTGTGTAAGGCCGCAAGGATGCTCCTCGATCAAAATCAGGATGACCTTGCGGCTGCGGCTCCAGTTTCTCGCAAAACACTCTTTGACTTCGAAACAGGAGACATCGAGCCAAAAATCGCCATAAATAATCGCATTCGGAAAGCTTTGGAGGACTGGGGAGCGAGTTTCGTTGTCGGAGAAGGCGTTGTTGGCGTGGCGGTGTACTCACGGCCAGCAGCCTAGGCGCGCGAGCCACAAGCGGCATCAGCACTCCTGTTAACCATAATCGTAAGCCATCAATGCATTTTATTTTACATTTTGTATAATTTATCCACATTGAGCCCACGACTTCCCCTGCCGATCGAAGGGGCTCAGTAACCGAGCGCCTAGGCCTCCCACCACCTTCCCGGCTTCACTCAAAACGCGAGGACTTGAATGATCCACGTCGTGCGGCCTGTCCTATCCCGCTCCCAGACCCTTAAATCCGCTCCGGTGAAATCGCCGGGCGCCCGGGACCCCCTGTGGCGTCACCGGCTATCGGACGGGGACGTTCTATGCGACCCGATGCTTCTCGACCCCCTCTTTGACGAGATGGGCTGCGAAACGTCGATCCTCCTTAAGATCGTAAATCAACCCTAGAACCAACAAGCAGTCTCATCGCGGCGCCCTTTTCGCGGCAGACAGCTGCACCACGAGCGCGCTTCCGCATCGAAAGCCGCTCCATCTCGGCTTGGCATCGCCGAGCTCGCGTAGCGCCCGCGACCAGGCGCGCACCGCGCTCTCGGTCTCACGATATTTCAGAACGGAGGCGCAGCGTACGGCGATGGTTCCAGGCCTCACGCAGCCGACAATGTTGTGCAATCCCTGCGTAGAACGCAGGCTACCCATGCACGAACGCCCGCAATCTAAGCGAAAGGCACCGAAATAAATCAACCAAAAATTAATCCGGAAGAAGTCACGCGCGCCTTAGTTAATGTAAAAATGAGCGACAATTGTAGAAGGACAAGGAGTCTATAAAAGTCACTTGCCCGGATAGTTAAAAAAATCCTCCGATAGATTACGCTTTACATCCCCCCTCCCCGATCGAATAGAACATCCCTACTTCGAACTGCCGAGGCTCAGTTCGAGATGGTGATGAACTCACTTGTAGCTGAGTCTCGTTCCCCGCCACTGGCGGGAGGCCAGCGCCCTCGTTTGTCGGGGCCAGTGCTCACAGCGAAAATCACTCACTCACTGTTGAGGGAATGCCTTTGGGCACGACGCGTCGTGACTCTCAGGTTTTCCCTCGACGCCAAGAAGGAACGCCCATGCATTGCAGTAGAGACCCGCCTGCCTTGTTGAGCAGAGCCTGCCTATCGCTCCCCAGACCTGCTGAACGCATGGAGGAAGCAATAGATAAGCTCGCCTCGCTGGTAATCAGACTCAGTCAGATCAGAATTGAGTTTGGCGAGGAAGTTGGCTCACGGGCAATTCATGCAGCGTCCGTGGCCGCCGCACAGGTGGTGCTGGCAGAGGCTGAGGCGGAAGCACGGCTCAAAACAGCACCGAGCGCGAAGATCATCGTCTTTCCGGTGATCATTCACAATCGGCCCCAACCCGATCAGGAACCGCAGATGTAGAGACGCGACCAAAGCTCGAAAGCAAAAGGGGCATCCTGACTGGAATCAGGACACCCCCTTCAGCGGCAAGCTCCACGACGGCCTAGCAACCTACGGAGCAAGCCTACACCAAATCCGGCAGCTGCCGAACTCAATCTCTCGTTTATACCTGTACGTGCAATAAAGCGCAAGCAGTTTTTACGAGAAACTGGGATCGGGGCAGTGCGCCTACCGAAGTGAATCCCAAATGCTAAATATTGAAAGCCTACCTATCTCCCCGGCTCCGATGGTCTACCTGCCGGGTGAGCATCGCTCTTCTCGAAACGTCCACTCAAAAAGCCGTGGCGCCTGCCGCCCCAGCGTCGTCATCCATGATCGCGAGGTCATGTGCGAATCGGGCGAAGAGCGAGATACAGCACTCATCATCGCTTCCGATCCTGATGTTATCGACCTTCGGGAGCAGCCCCCGGCGGTGACCTGGCTCGACGCGGAGGGGACGCCGCGGCGTCATACTTTCGATTTTCTCGCAACGCTTCGATGCGGAAAGAAGATCGCTATCGCAGTCAAACCGATGGCTGTCGTGAAACGCACCCGTTTCCGTGAAACACTCCGTCTCATCGCCCGGCAAGTCCCGAAGAGTTTTGCCGACGGGGTCAAACTCGTCACCGACGAGAATCTGCCCCTTGATGAAGTCCATAATGCGGTGCTGCGCAAGCACATGCTCCGCACCTCAAACCCGGAGCACGACGCGCTCGTCAAAAACCTGCTGACTGAGCAAGGCCGGGCTTCAATTGCGCAGATCGTCGAAACTAGCGGCCTGGAGGGCCAAGCGTTCCAGGCGATTATCCGACTTGTTGCCTCTGGCATCATTCGCGTCGTTGACAATGCCCGTGTCAGCTATGACGCCTTGATTGAACTGGCTGCCGCCTCCCGCACCAACGAGGAGGTCGCGTGATGAGCACCGATTTCACCCCGCGCTTCAGCCTGTCGCGCCAAGATCGCCTGGTCATCAACAATATTGCCTACAAGCGCCGTAACCGCCTGGCGAACGGTTACGTGCTTGAGCGTGTCGAGGATCCCGACGTAGCGGAGACGTTCACTGACAGGGATCTATTGCTGGCTTCGGCCAAGTCCGATTTCCGTTTCGAGCGCAATGCATTTGCTGAAAGCAAAGCGTCTGCAACAGCAGGCTCGGTGGATGGGCTGATCGGCTGGCTTCCCGAAGAGCAGCAGGAAGAGGTGCTCTGGCGCACCAACTTCTGCGGGGAATACGAGAAGGAGATCCAGGCGCGCAACGCCACCCTGTCCGATGCGTCATACAAGAATCGGGCGCCTATCGTCGCGCAGAGGATTCACGACGCGGAGCTGCTCCGTACTAAAAAGCGCAACGCCGATGGCGAAATCATCAAGCCGAAGGCGGGCGAGCGAGAGCTAGGCTGCCGCAAACCACCGAGCGCGCGCACCTACCGCAAATGGCGCAAGTGGTTCCTGGAGGGCGGAGAACGAGCCATCGCTCTCCGGAAGCGCTATTTCAGATCGGGCAATCGCGTAACTGAGCGGCTGGGCCTGCCGGAGCGGCAAATCATGCACCGCTTCGCGCTGGAGTACATGTCAGAATCTCGGCCGACCAAGCGAGACGTCTACCGCTTGATGAAGGCTCATATCGTCGATGAGGAAAACCCGAAGCGTCTCGCTGCGAGTGAAAAGCCCCTTCGCGTTCCGAGCTATGAACGCCTGGCGGCGGAGATTAACTCATTTCCTGAGTTCGATGTTCAGGCATGCCGACACGGTCTCGACGCCGCCAGAAAGCGCTTTGCAATGGTGCGAAATGGCGTGGATGTGGAGAGGCCGCTGCAGCGTGTCGAGATCGACGAGTGGCGGATCAATCTCCAAACGCTCTGCGCGGATCTCGGTATCCTGGACAAGCTTTCAGACAAGCTGAAGTCCGAAATCGCAACGGCTCGGCCTTGGTTGTGTGCCGCCTTGGACAGCGCAACCTCCGTCTGCGTGGGATTCAAGATCGCCCTCACCCCATCGTCCGATCTGGCGATGGACACGCTGGAGATGGTGGTCACGCCCAAGGCTCCATACGCCTTGGCTGCGGGAGCCCTTAGCCGTGACGACTACTACGGCTCGCCAGAACGTATCGTAACCGACCAGGGAGCTGCATTCCTGTCGTTGCGCTTTCGCAGAGCCATCATCGATCTCGAAGCCGACGCAGAGGCACCTCCGGCTGGACTTCCGGCCCTTCGGGGTCGAATCGAGCGGTTTTTCAGAACCGCGGGCACGCAAGCGCTTTGCCCGTTTACGGGTCGGACCTTTGAATCGATTGCCGCAAAGGGCGACTACGACCCCGTCGCCCGGGTCAGCCTGACTCTTCTGGAGCTTTGCGACGTCATCACCCGATGGGTGCTCGACATCTACCACAATACGCCGCACGCCGGATTGAAGGGCGAGACGCCTGCCAACTGCTGGAAGCGCCTGGTCAAAGCCTACGGGGTCATCCCCGCACCCGACCGCCACCGCCGCCGAGCTGTATTCGGCGTTAAGGCCAACCGCTGCCTGACGCCCAAAGGCGTACGGATGCTCGGTCTTCACTACAATAGCCGGGAGCTGCAGGAGTTTCGCCGCCGCAACGGCGACGTCACCCTTGAGGTCCGTCTCAATCACATGGATCTCGGCCATGTCTCCGTGAGGTTGGACGACGGCGGTTGGCTCCCCGTCCCCAACGTCAGGTCAGGCTTTGACGATGTGCCGATGACGGTCTGGCTCGCTGCCGAGGCGGACCTGAAGCGCCGCTTCAAGGCTCAGGCAGTCCTCGCCGACGAAGTCGTTGCCAAGGCTGTCAAGGATGCCTGGGAGCTCGGCAAGGCCAGCGCGGCCCGCGTGAGCATCTTCTCTACGCGGCCCAGCACCGAGGAGCTGAACTACACGGAGGACGAGCTCGGCTTCGCGTTCGACCGACCGGCGCAGCTGCCTGAAGGTGGGACATCGCTCTCCGGCAATTTGCTCGAGGGCTCTATCCCAACAGGCGCCTGCGAAAATGCCGCGCTCTCCCCGGCCGCCCCCAAGGCGAAGCCCCGCTCATTCAAGATTACGGATTAATTTTCATGACCCATAACTCTGATTTCATTGAAAAGTATCGCGCGCTCCTGTCCGAGTCAGAACGTGTCGTTCTCGCGGCTCGACAGAAGCTGAAAAACACGCACATCGAGACAGATTGGGATCCGGAGCTGCGCCGCAAAGGCGAGTCGCTCGTACGATCGGTCATGGTCCCACAGCAGCACGGTGGAGCTTCGGCCGCACACGGTCGTCACGAAGGCCGGTGCCTCTTCGTCACTGGAGACGCAGGAACAGGCAAGACCGCCTCCCTAGAGCGGCTATTTCGGACACTTCCTGTCCTTCAGCCGAGAGGAGGGCAGCGCTCTCCCCTCCTTCGGGTGATCGTGCCGGCCCCGTGCACGCTCAAAACGCTTGGACGGGAGGTTCTTAGGGCTTTGGGATATCCCCTCGCCCGAGAGCTCGCTGAACACATTATCTGGGCGCGCATCCAGGAGCTGCTGCCGGCGGCGGGCGTGCTCATCATCCACTTCGATGAGACGCACAACCTGACAGACAACGCCAATGTCGTTCAGATGGACAACATCAGGAAGACCTTCAAAATGCTGATGGTCTCGTCCTGGCCAGTCGGGCTGATCATCTCCGGCCTGCCCAGCTTGATCCCAGAGATGCGGAAAATCGACGAGATCCGTCGGCGGGGACAATTTGTCTCTGTTCCGCTGCTCACGATGCCTGACGACAATGAAATGGTCGCCGGTATCGTCGGCGGCTTGGCCGAGGTCGTTGGCCTTACGATCGGGGAGGAAGCCGCAGGAGAGATCGCCCCGCGCCTGATCCATGCCTCATTGCGCCGCTTCGGGATCGCGATCGAGCTGACCCACGAAGCCATTGAGCTCGCTATGCTGGAGGAGAAGTCCCTCTCGATCGAACATTTTGCAACAGCATTCGTCGATCGAACCGGCTCCGGGGCGCTGATGAACCCGTTCGTTGCGCCCAATTGGGCCGAAGTCGATTGCTCGCTGGTTTTGACTGATGAGCCGCCGATCGAGCCCGTTCTGCCGCTGGACCCGCCGCGTCGTGGAAGTCGCACGGGCAGGAAGGGAGGCCGCTCATGAGCGACCTCTATCCATCTCTCCCGCTGCGGACTGGAGAGTCTCCTGCGAGCTTCGTGTCGCGGCTGGCTCTCTTGCACCGCGCTCAGAGCCAGAACGTCTTCGCACTCGACATGGGCTTCGAGCTTCAGGCCGTCGTTGACGGCGACACCACCGCCCTTACGAGGCTTGCAAGGATCTCCGGCGCATCGCTGGAGCAGCTCTTCGACAATGCCATTGTCCGCCACGAGGACCACTACCTCTATCGCGGGCATAAGTTTGCGCGCGCGTCGTTGCGTCGAGCACGGGTCATGGCCTGCCCTCAATGCCTGACAGAGGATATAGCCGGAGGATGCGATCCATGGCTGGCGAGCGGCCGCAGTGATTGGCTCTTCCAGCACTATCGAATCTGCCTGAAGCATTGTGTCGAGCTTGTGGAACTAGGCGATGCGAGCGATCCCCACCCTACTCACGACTTCGCGCGGCGAACCGCATCCCACATCGCCAGCATTCCAGCACTTGCTCGCCAGGCAAGCCCGTCAGATGCGACGAAGTTGGAACGCTATCTCGCAGCTCGTCTAGGCGGTCATGCCGGCCCCGAGTGGCTCGATACGTTGCCCTGCTACGTTGCCTGGAGAACGTGCGAGGTCATTGGCGCCGTTGATCTCAACGGTCGTGACGCGCCCATGCGTGACCTCAGCGAAGCGGATTGGCGACGCGCCGGTGATCGCGGCTATGCCATCGCGGCCAGCGGCAAAAGCGGCGTTCGAGAATTTTTGAACGCGCTTAGGGCGACGGGCGATCACGGCAGGGAGGGTTCTGCGGGTCCGCAGGCTCGGTTTGGTCAATTTTTCAAATGGCTTTACTCCATGAAGTCCGATCCGAACTATGATCCGGTTCGCAACCTCGTAATCGACTTTGTCGCGGATACCGCCCCTGTAGCTCCGGACGAAATGATCTTCGGCAGGCAGATCGTGCCGGAGCGTCGGCGGCATTCGATTCATTCGGCCTCTAGAGAGAGCGGGATCCACCATAAGCGCCTCAGACGGGTTCTGAGCGCCGCCGGCGTACTGCCGCCTGACAGTCTGCACCTCACGGCCAACGTGGTGACGTTCCCGGTTGCTGCCTCCGCCCCGATCGTGGATCTGCTTCAGAATTTGATCACCCTGAAGCAGGCCGAGACGTATCTGAACGCCGGGCGGGTCCACACCAAGCTGCTGGCCGCACACGGCTTCGTCGAACCCGTCGAGGGGCATGAACGCCTAGAGCTCGGCGACCAGCGCTATGATCGTCGCCAACTCGATGAATTCATGAAGCGCCTTTTCGCCAATGTCGTATGGGTCAAAGAGCCCGAATGGCCCCAGATGACGATTGCCGAGGCAGCCAAGCGAACCTGCTGCTCGGCCATGGAGATTGTCAGACTGATCCTGGACCACCAGCTCCGTTGGGTCGGTTCTTGGACCGCCACGACCGGCTACCAGTCCGTATTGGTCGATGTCACCGAGGTCAAAAAGCTTATACACCGTGAGGACGGCGACCATCTTACGATCCGCCAAGCCGCAGAGTTCCTCGGCACCACCGACAGGGTCGTAAGCGCGCTCGTCGAGCGTCTGCTGCTTTCGAGCGAGAGTCGTATCAGCCCAAAGAACCGATGCCCCTACCTCGCCGTCCCTCGAAAAGCCGCCGAAGCGTTCAAGTCTCAGTTTGCATCGCTCCATGAACTCGCTCGCAGCCGCGGAAAGCACATGCCCATCCTGAAGCGCGAATTGGCAACGCGGGGCATCGAACCGGCATTGAGGCAAGAGCAGGCGGTAGCTTCATTCTATCTACGGTCTGTCATTCCACCGGATCTGTAGATCCATTTCCCATTCGTCTGAATGGAGCCCGGCCTTCCAGGCCGGGCTTTTTTTGCGCTTTAGAACAGCCGTTGCGCCAGATTCTGCGGAAGTACTATCCCTCAAACTGCGGAACTTAGCCCAAGGAAACCGCAAGCCACGATTGAATGATTTCAATGACATACGCACGCGCGAGCGGAAACACTATGCCTCTCTCTTCATCTCAGGACGCAGAAAGTTTGGCACCTTGAAGCGTTAGTGTGGCACCAAGAAGCACATAGATTGGCACCGGCCTGCAAGAGGCCGGCCCGCTAATCAATCGAAGAGAACGGCCGGCGAACTGCGTCGGCCGTTCCAATTCGAGGAAGTTCCATTCAAAATCGAAGCATGTCGCCGTTCAGCTCCGCGCCAACAGCAGACATTGGCTAGTGACCGAGAAGCAGGCCTGGGGATAAATCCGCCACGCTCCCAACTCTCTCTCAAGGTCCTTGGATTGCGGACAACAAGACGGCGCGATTGCAAGAGACCTGACGAGCATCGGACGCGTTGCGGCGCGATTGATTTGAATCAGACGGACGCTATTTCCAGCCGATAAGAACACCGTCCGCGCCGAGCGAGAGCTGCAAGCCCTGCCTGCGCGCCGCCAATCTGAGGATTACGCCGCTGGGGTTGCGAAGCCAGAGACGACCCCGCCCATGATCGCCAATAGCCCAGCCCTCACGAATCTGGACGTAAGCGCCCGTGAAATCCTCCCGGCGGGTCAGGCCATAGACGCTCCCCGTCGCGGTCAAGCGCGAAGCACCGATGCCGCCAATGCCCAGACCGCCCACTGTGATCCCGTAGGATCGCCCTCGATAAGTGAGAGTGCCGCCTCCGATTGCACCCGAACCGATGAAAGCGACCTGCAACTGACGGATGGAAACCTTACCTGTTTCCGGACCGAGATTTCGCTGCTGCGCTGATGCGGCGGAAGCCGACAGGAAGGCAGCCGCGAGGAAGGTCAAGGTCGCTCTGAGAAACCCCATGTTGTCTTCCCTTCCATGACGCGAATGTCGGTTACGATGAGCTAGAATGGGTTGACGTAGTTCGTGATGGCGATCTGGCGCAGCAGGACCTTCCGGATGACATGGGCTGCCTTGACCCGGTCGGTGAAGATCGCGGCATCGCCGGCGCTGCCGGCTGGCAGCATGCGGGCGAAGGCTTCGTCGTCGAGCTTCACGCGGACAACGAAGGGCGCTGCCTGGACGGATTTCGGCGCCACTGCGATGCCGGAGGTCTGGACCTGGCCTGTCGCGACGGCCTGGAGCACGCTCTCGACCTTGCCCGTCTGCACCGTTCCCGGCGCCCATTTGAAGGTGAGCTCGACCGGCTGGCCTGCCGCGACATAGCGCGCGTCGATCTGGTTGATCTCGACGCCGAGGAGGGTGTCGGCGGTATCGATGAAGGCCATCACCGGCGCCAGCGGCAGGCTGGTCACCCGCGCGCCCTTGCGCAGGGCGAGATTGGTGACATAGCCGTCGGCCGGTGCGCGCACCGTCGTCTTGTCCAGATTCCACTTCGCGCCGGCGAGCTGGGCCTTGAGCTGCTCTACCTCGGCCTCGCGCTGCTCAACATCGAACGCCCGGCCCGTGCCGCGCGACTGGAGCTGGGTCATCTCGGCAAGGCGCGTCTCCTGAAACTTGAGTTGCGCAGCCAAGGCATCCACCTGAGCCTGGAACGGCACCGGATCGATCCGGAAGAGCACGTCGCCGGTCTTGAGCGGCGTATTGGCTGTGACCGGCACGTCGACTACCTCGCCTGCAACGTCCGGCACGATCGCGACCGAATTGCGCACGACCAGCACCGGTCCCTGCGGCGCGCCCCAGTTCATCGGGATGAACAGCCCGATCAGCAGGACGAGGAGAACAAGGACCGGCGAAACCTTCCAGAACAGGTTGAAGGGCACGACCTTGAGCTTCACCAGGATGAAAAGCAGCGCCAGATAGGTGTTGAGCAGGACAACGATCATCGCGCCGTCTCCGCATCGCCATTGCCACGGCCCGGTTTTGCCGGCACGTCGACATAGGCCCAGATCAGCACCACCGGCCAGAGCACGAAGCCGAGGAAGAGCGTCACCCAGCCGCCGATGGCGACAGCTTCAGCCCAGGGATGGTTGCGGCGCCTGGCGACCATGCCCGGCCACATCGCCATGAAGACGGCGACGAAGACCGTACTGGCGACGAGCACCACGAGGACGATCCAGGCGAAGATGTCGAGGCCGGACATGCCAGAGGCTCACTGCACGGATTGCGGCTCTGGAAATTTCCAGCGCCCGTTCAGAACCTCTGCGCGCGGCCGGTAAAGCCGGACCGTGTAGTTCCAGCCCTTCATCACCGGCAGGCAATTCGGGATTTTGCCGTCGCAGCCGCCGAACTGGATGTCGACGGCGCCGTCCGCGCTCTTCTTCGCGGTGATGTTGTTCAGCGAATAGGCGTTGTAGGCGTTCTTCTCGTAGTAGCCCTCGGCATTGTAGACGCTGACCGACCAGAAGGCGTCGACCGGCACGGACCCGACCTTGAGCCTGTAGACGGTCGTGCCGTCATTCTTCGCGGGCGTGAAGCTCAGATAGGTCGCGTCCTTGTCGGGGTTGCCGCCCCAGCCGGCGGCGGTCACGATCAGGTGGCGGATCGGATCGACCTGCCCTTTCTGGCCGAAGCCGTTCTTGAAGCCGCCTATGGTGGAGGCCAGCACCAGGAGGGCATCGCGAACCTTCTTCTGGCTGGCCTCGTCCCATTTCGGTATCTCGAACGTGCCGGAGCCCTTCTGCCCGAGCTTGAGCGCGTCCTGCAACGCATGGACCTGCTGGAGATCCTTCGGATCGTTGGGATCAACCAGCGTGCGCACGCCGACCATCGCGTAGCGGGTGCCGACCTTGGCGCGCGTCAGCGTCACCGGGCCGGGCTTGTAGGAGACGAGCGGCACATAGTGGTCTTCGTTGATGACCTGCAGCGACATGAAGCGCTTGCCGGCATCGGGCAGGGTGATCGTCACCGGGCCGGCATCGAGGTCGACGACAGCCGAAGAATAGAGCGTGTCGCGATTCAGGCGGATAACGGTCTGGTTCTCGATCTCCGCCGGCATTCTCCGATGAATAAATTTGCCGAGGCCGCCGTCCTGAACGGTCCTGCTCATGTAGAGGTCGGATTCCGCCCGCGGAAAGTTATCGACCGTGACCGGAACGGCGCTGCCTGGCGCGGCGCTTTGCTGGGCGAAGGCAACGCTCGCCATAGCGAGCGACAGCACGACCTGGGATATCAGACTGACCTTCATGGCCGATCTCCTCTCGATTCAGGGGGTTGCGACCTTCTCGACGTCAGGCAGTACCCAGCTCTTGTCGAATAGCGCCTTGGTCGGCGCGTAGGCGCGGAACATCAGCTCGAACTTGCGCGCCGGATCGGTGGGCACCCAATTCGTCTCTTTGCCGGCCGGCGGATTCGGCCCGAAATAGACCTCGAGCGAACCATCGGCGTTCTTCTGCTCTGCATCTCAGGGATTTGCGAGGAGCGACTGGCGCGCGGCATTCCCCGGATCAACGCATGTGTCTGCCGGTCATAGGCCGTCACCGACCAGTATTGTTCGACCGGTGCCTTGGGCGGCACGGTCAGGCGATAGGTCCTGGCGCCGTCGAAGGCGTCGCCATCCTTGTCACGGATCGAGATCATGTAGAATTGGCCAGCGCCGAGCCGCTTGATGCCGATATAGGCGTAGCTATAGGCGAGGCCGCGCAGGTCGGTCGGATAGGCATCGGTGTCGCTGTAGCCGCTTTGCGTGGACTTGATCAGTTCGGGAGGCGCCGGGAAGGTCCAGCGGCTCGTCGGCGAGAAGAAAGGCGGCAGCCCGGCATCGTATGCCCGTTCGAGCCAATCTCGTGCCTCTTGCACGCCGGCAGTCAGCGCCGTCGTTCGCGCCTCGTCCGGTCGGTAAGGCTTGCCCTTCTCGATGCCCAGCGACTTGAGCTGGTCGATCATCGCCCGGTCGCGCGGCAGCCAGGGCTCCGTCTGCACGATCCGGTCGAGATGCGCGAAGAAGCTCGCATCGTAGCGGATCGTCGAATCGAAGCCGATGTCCTTGACGTCGTTGAACACTGTCGCGGGCGGATGTGCCGCTTGCGACAGCGGGTAAATCTTCATCCGCTTGCCATAGGCAACCGAACTGGCGACGTCGGCCTCACCGTGACTCTTCAGGTTCGAGCGAAGCAGCATGTAGCCGCCGAATGTGTCGGATTGCAGTGGGATGTAGCCGCGCGGCGGCTTGCCCTTGTAGCCCGGCGGGAGGACGAGATACTTGCCACCCTTGCCCTTGTCGGCGCCGAGCAACCCGGCATCTTCGAGGGGCATTTGCCAGATCGTGACGATATTTCCGTTGAACGAGCCTTTCGCGTCGCCGGGCGGCAAGTCGAGTACGATCGGCCCGTCCTTCGTATTGAAGAAAGCCATGAAGTAGAGCGCGTCGGGATTCGGCGTCAGTGTCTGATTCTTCGAATCAAGCGGACGGCCCCAATAGATGACCTGATGCACCTTGCCCGGTGTTTTGGTCAGCATCTCCTGCAGCATCAGATCGTAATTGACCGCCGGCATGCCCCAGATGACGGCCTCGACTGCGCGCCGTTCAACCAGCCGGCGTTCGAGATCGCCGGGCGTTGGCTGCTGCGCCTGCGCGGTCGCGAAGAGCAAGGCGAAAATGGCAGCGAAGACCGCTCTCATCATGGGCTCCCACGATCGGCGTCACGCGACCGCATCTGCCGAAGAGCGGTTTGCGTCTTCTCTGTCTGCGTGACGAGGAAAGCTCGCACGCGCCGTTGCCGCGTTTAAGACTGTAACGGTTACGAGAGTGAGCAGCAGGTACCGCTTGCCCTGGCACGCTGCGATAGGCGGTTTCACGTCGCTGGGTTGAGCGGGGGCAATGGACCACCCGCGCTTCGATGAGACCGAGGGGCGTGCCGCCACGCCGAAACAGCACGCGCCAGCTCCCGCCCGCTTCGCCTGTTCCAGCCCCCGCCGCCGAATACCGCGCGCTCGAGTTCCGCCAGGCGTGGGGCCACGCGCGGGTCTCTGCACAAGGCCTCCCGGTCAGCCGAGGACAGGCGGCCATGCCAGATCGCGAAGGCACGATAGCTTGCGCCGGGTTCTCCGCTCCTCGCGGCTCTCCGCAACCGCCGGCGTGCGAACCATTCCGAGCCACCAAGCCCGATGACGGCCTGCCGCCAAACCGCGTGGAGGCGCTCGCGCAGCAACGCCAGCGAGAGCAGCGCGATCAGGATCAGAGCCAATCCTCCAAGCGCCCACGGCCATATGGCAGGTCTGCCGGAGCGGAAGGGTTGCGCTGCGGCCGCAACCGTGACCGTCAGCCCCGGCAGCGTTTCGGTCCTCGCCCTCTTGTCGGCGAGACTCCACCAGGGCTGCGACAGGGCCGGCAGCGCGAAAGTCCCCGGCTGCTCGAAGACGTAGGTGACCTTGTCGGTGCGAAGCCCGTCCACGCTGCCGCGGTTGCTGCGATCCTCGATCACCGGCGGATCGACATAGACCCGCACACCGTCCGGCGCCTCGAGGCGGAACTCGGCCATGCCGAGCGCCGGCACGCCCGTCGCCTGACGCCGGATCGACCTGACCACCGCATCTCCGGCGCGGAACGAACGCTCCCGAGGCTCCGGCGACCAGCTCTCGCTCGCGCTCACGCTATCGGCGACAAGTACCGGGCCGGACGGGTCGATACCGGGAGGCACGCTGGCGGTGAAATGCGTCCTCGTGCCGGTCATCGAACCCGTGGGGTCGCCGTCCCGCGTCAGCAGCGTGACGGCCGGCGCCGGTATCGCAATTTCGCCGCCGCGCCGCGGGAAGACGACGAATTCGAAGCTCTGGCCGACATAGTCCCGGCCATCGATCCGGTCACGGATGGTGATCGCCTGCGTCTCGAATCTCAGGATTTGGACGCCGGCCGCTTCCGGCACGCGGACGACCGGCGGGTGCTGCATCTCGCCGGGGAACAGCACCGCGACGGTGAGCCGAACCGGCTGGCCGATGACGATCCCGCTCGCGGGATCGAGCGTCGTGCGGATGATCGCCGGCTCGGCAGGCGTCTGCGCGAGCGCGATCATCGGGACAGCGAGCAACAGAAGCAGGAGAAGAGCTCTCACGGCGCTGCTCCCGGCTGCGTACCGAGCTGATAGGCGAACTTGGCCCGCAGAAAATCCGCCGGGCGGGTCTGCACGCGTTTCAGCCAGAGCGCGCGCACCGCCTCGTCCGACATCGGGGTCGCCGCCTGGACCGTCGTGTCCTCGCCGCCGGGCTTGGTCTTGTCGAAAACGACCTGATCCGGCCGAGAGTCGGTTTGCCCGGTCTCGCCCCCCTCCGTCTTGCGGCGCTCGGCGCGGATGCGGGCGATCTCGCGGTTGCGCAGCGCTTCCGGCCAGCCCGGTCGCAGCACGAGCGACCGGTCGAAGCGCTTCAACGCGTCGTCGTACTGGCCGAGCATCACCAGCGCATTGCCCTGGTCGAAGGCTGCCGCCGCCGTATCGCGCGCCGCGAAGGCTTGGGCCGCGCCTTTGAAATCTCCGGCCCTGAACAGGGCGACCCCACGCCAGAGCGGGTCGCGAAACGCCTGCGCGGCCTCCACCGTCTGGCCCCGTTGCAGAAGCAGGCGGCCGCGTTGGTCCGGGCTCAGCCACAGATCGCGAAAGCCCAGCCAGCATCCGGCCGCCAGCAAAGCCAGAGTCGCGAGAAAAGCGAGGGCCGCATAGGGCGTAAGACGGTGCGAGCGGATCATGCCGCCCCCCAGCCGCGCCGGAACCAGGGCAGCGCCAGAAGCCCGAGGATCGGGACCAGCCAGTAGCCAGCCTCGCTCCAGTGATCCCCCTCGCCAGCGATGCCGGAAGCATTGTCGCCACGGTCGAGACGGCGGACGATGGCCGCGACGTCAGACTGGTCGGGCGTGGTTGGGACCACCATGCCGCCCAAGGTCTTTGCCACCTCGGCGAGCCCGGCCGACTCGGCATCGCGCAGGGCCAGGATCGTCACCGGCGGCGAACCAGCCGGCTGTGATTCCACGCTGCCCGGTAGGGTCTCATCGGCGAGGAGGAGGATCGCCCCGCCCTGACCGATGCCGGCAAGCGCGCGTCTCGCCAGAGCGAGCGCGCCGGCAAGATCGTCACCCTGCTTCGGCATGATCTCGGGGGAGAGCGCCTTGGCGAGGTCGAGGATGACGGCGCTGTCCGGCGTCGGCGGCAGGACAAGATGCGCCGAGCCGGCATAGGCGATCAATGCCGTCGAGGCGCCCTCCCGGGCCGCCAGGATATCGGCCAGCTTCTGCCGGGCGCGGTCGAGCCGCGTCGGAGCAAGATCCTCGGTCAGCATGGACGGCGTGACCCTGAGCACGATCGCGACGGTAGGCTTGGCCTCGGCAAAAGGCGAAGGCTCGCGCTGCCAGGCCGGTCCGGCGATCGCGGCGGCTGCCAGCGCCATTGCGGCGAACAGCCAGTCGGCGGGGGGGATGCGTACGCGCTGGTCGCCCCCGGTCAGGAGATAGGGAAGCAGTGCCGGATCGATGACGCTGCGCCATTGCTGTGCGGGATCGGAGCCGCGGCGCGCCAAAAGCCAGAGGGCGGCTGCCGGCACAAGCGCCAACAGCCAAAGCGGGCGTTCGACATGGAGGGCGGCGAGTGCGTTCATCATGGCCCGGCCTCCGTAACCATAGCCGGCTGGGCAGGAAGGCGGCGCATATGCCGGCGCAGGGTGCCGACTGCCTGCGCGAGCAAAACCAGCGTGAGCGCTGCGGCGAGCGGCACCCAGTACACATCGCGCCGCGGACGAAAGCTGACGCTGTCGATTCGGCGCGTTTCGATCGCGTCGAGACGCTGATAGATCTGCGCGAGCCCGGCCCGATCCAGCGCGCGGAAGAAGCCGCCGCCCGTCGTCGTCGCGACCTCCTTCAGCGCGGCCTCGTCGAGCTTGTCCTCGCCGGCCGCCTGCGGGTCGCCGACCGCCACCGTGTGAATGACGATGCCCTTGTCCTTCGCAACGCGGGCGGCCTCGACTGGCGGCACCTTGCTCAGCGTGTCGTTGCCATCTGTCAGCGCGATGATGGTCTTCGCCTTGACCGTGCTCCGGGCGAACAGCCCGATGCCGAGGCCGATCGCGTCGCCGAAAGCCGTGCGCGGCCCGGCCATGCCGACGGCCGTATCACGCAGCATGGCGCGGCACAGATCGAGATCGGTGGTGAACGGCACGAGCGCGAAAGGCGCGTCGCCGAAGACGACGACGCCGACACGGTCGCCCTTGCGGCGTGACAGGAAATCGTCGAACACCTGCTTCACCGCCGTGAGGCGATCAACGGTCGCCCCGGATGCATCGACGAAATCGCGCGTATCCATCGATCCCGAGAGGTCGACTAGCAGCAGCAGGTCGCGCGTCGGCAAGTCGCGATGCAAGGGCGGTTCGATCCATTGCGGCCGGGCAAGCGCCGCCATGACGAGCAGCCAGACCATCACCAGCACAACGAGGCTGGCGGGCTTGCGCCTCGCGACCACGCCGCCTGAGAAGGGCTGCCGCCCGCTGAGCCGGACCAGCCTGTCGAAGAACGGCACAGTCAGACCGGTGCGCCGTTCGGCATGCGCAGGCAACCCGAACCAGACAAGCAACGGCAGCGGGATAAGCAGCGCGATCCAGGGATAGGCGAAGCTCAGCATCGTCACGCTTCCTTCGCCGCTCGCCCGCGCTGACTGCGGAGCCAGTCCTTGGCCTGTGCGACAAGCGCGCTCGCCCCCGGCGCGCGCCCACCGGGAACGAACATGTCCGTCAGGCCCTCACCCAGATCGGCCGTCTGGATGCCGGCCGGGGTGGTCTGCCTGATGAACGCCGCCCAGCCTGGCCCGGTCAGCGACGCCACCTCTTCCCGACCGTATGCGACGATCGCCGCGCGCTTCAGGACAGCCGAGACCGCTTCCGCCGTCTCGGCTCCACCTCCGGCCAATGCATCGATCTCGGCTTCAGCGCCTCGGAGATAGGCATCGGCCCGGTAGCGCCGAAGCGCCCGCCACGCCACGACGGCCAGCATTGCCCCAACCGTCACGCCGACGATCCAGACACCGGCTGCGGGAGGCCAGAACGATATCGGCTCCGGCAAGGCCAGGTCGGCCATGTTGGCGAGATCGCCGGGGTCGCTGCTCATGGCGCTCTCCCGCCGAGGCGGCTCAATCTCTGAGCCTGGCGCCGGCCGATCAGCGCGCGCAATTGCGTGGCGACGTCGCGTTCGGTCGAGATCGGCAGGACCGGAATGGCTCGATTGCGCGACAGCGCCGCGAGTCGTGCACGCCATTGCACGCGCTCTTCGCTGAACCGGGACCGCAGAGTGGCAGATGATGCATCGACCTCGAGCTGCGCGGATCCGGAGCTGAAAATCGCGGGCCCGATATCCGGCAGGTCCTGCTCAAGCGGATCATGGATGAAGACGGCCAGAACGTCGTTATGGGCACACAGGCGAGTCACCAGACGATGGGTGTCGTCATCCTCGCCGGCGGCGTCGGAGATCAGGCAGATCAATCCGTCATGTGCGACCATCCGGGCCGCGGCGGCGAGCGCTTCGTTCAGCCGCGCGGCTCCGCGCCCGCTCGGCGAGGGCGGTGTCAGAGCAGCGTTCTGGCGGGCGATCTCCGCGAGGACGCGGACCACGCCGTGGTCGCGGGTCTGCGGGCGGACGGTGACGATGCCGTCATCACTGAAGACGACGGCGCCGACACGATCTCCCAGCGAGGTCACGCGCCAGGCTGCAAGCGCCGCGACCTCCGCGGCGGCGACCGATTTCATCATCCGGCGGCTGCCGAAGAACATCGTGCTGCGTTGGTCGACGAGCAGCAGCACTGGCCGGTCGCGCTCCTCCGAATAGACCCGGACATGTGGGCTGCCGAGCCGCGCCGTCGCGAGCCAGTCGATGGTGCGGGTATCGTCGCCCTCGAAATAGTGCCGCAACTCCTCGAAATTCAGCCCGCGCCCGCGCAGGCGCGAAGCATGGCGGCCGGCGAGCAGGCTGTGCACCGGCTGGCGGGGCTGGAAGCTGAAGCCATGGGCGCGGTGCTTGAGGCGCAGCAGTTCGTCGAGGGTGACGAAGGCGCGTGCGGATGCCGCTGGCTTCGTCCCCACTCCTGACCGTTCCCGCATCAGTGCCATGCCCGGCTCCTAGATCGCGACGGCGACCTGCTTCACCACCTCGTCCAGCACCGCATCCGCATTCACGCCGTCGGCACCGGCCTCATAGGCAAGCGAGACGCGATGCCTGAGGCAATCATGCACGACCGACTGGACGTCCTCGGGCGTGACGTAATCGCGTCCCTGCAGCCAGGCATGGGTCCGCGAGCAGCGGTCGAGCGCGAGCGAGCCGCGCGGGCTCGCGCCGACCGCGATCCAGCTTTTGAGATGCTCGCCGAATTCGGCCGGCCGCCGCGTCGCGGCGATGAGCGCGACCATGTAGGTCTCGACGACATCCTTCGTCGCGACCCGGTCGATTTCCGCCCTGGCCCGCAGAACGGCCTCCTGCGGGATCTTCGCAGGAGCTGGCGCCGGACTGCCGGAGGCGGCCGCGTTCTCGGAGCGGACCAGCCGCATCACCTTCACTTCGTCGGCGTCGGATGGATAATCGATCCGGATATGCATCAGGAAGCGGTCCATCTGCGCTTCCGGGAGCGGATAGGTGCCTTCCTGCTCGATCGGGTTCTGGGTCGCCAGGACCATGAAGAGCGGCGGCAGGTCATAGCGCTTGCCGGCGACGGTGACGTGCCGCTCCTCCATCGCCTCGAGCAGGGCCGACTGGACCTTGGGCGGGGCGCGGTTGATCTCGTCGGCCAAGATGAGGTTGCCGAAGACGGGGCCCTTGCGGAATTCGAACTGGCCGTCGGGGCGTAGGATCTCGCCGCCGGTCACGTCGGAGGGCAGCAGGTCCGGCGTGAACTGGATGCGGCTGAAATCGGCTTCGAGATTCTTCGACAGGCTCTTGATCGCCCGGGTCTTGGCGAGGCCGGGCAAGCCTTCCAGCAGGACGTTGCCGTCGGCGAGCAGCGCGATGACGATGCGCTCGACCACCTTTTCCTGGCCGATGATATCCTGGTTGATCCGGTTCTGGAGTTCCCGGACGGCATCGCGTGCGCTCGGTCCGGCTCCATCCATCGTCCCATTCCCGAAAACGCCGACATCGGCGTCGATCCGGAGATTTGGGCGGCAGGCCCGGCGAAGTCAGCCCTGTTACGGTTACGGTCGCACCGGGAGGTCGTCAGCCGCGCTCGCGCAGGACGCAGCGGAAGCCGACATGGCTGGTCGAGGTGTCGACCGGTTCGGCATGGCGCGCCGCCGGGCGATAGCGCCGGCAATAGCTCGGGGCGCAGAGATGCGAGCCGCCCTTCAGGACCTTGCGGGCAATGCGGATCGCCGGCTGACGCGGATCGTAGCTTTCGGCTTCCGGGCCGCCACGGGGATTCTGCGGCACGCAGCAGGCTTTCGGCGCATCGGCCTGATGGCGCACGGACCAGAAATCGGCGGTCCATTCCCAGACATTGCCGATCATATCGTGGAGCCCGTAGCCGTTGGGCGGAAAGGCCCGGACCGGCGAGGTGCGCGCCCAGCCGTCCTCCCTGGTATTCTCGTGCGGGAAGCTGCCCTGCCAGGTATTGGCCATGTGGCGGCCATCCGGCATGAACTCGTCGCCCCAGGCGAACTCGCTGTCCTCGCGCCCGCCCCAGGCCGCGAATTCCCATTCGGCTTCGGTCGGCAGCGCCTTGCCGGCCCACGCGGCATAGGCCTCGGCATCGCGATAGGCGACGTGGACGACGGGATGATCGTCCAGGCCCTTGATCGAGGAGCCGGCGCCATAGGGCTTGCGCCAGGTCGCACCGAACCTGAACGTCCACCACTGCGCCCAGTCGTGCAGGGCGACCGGATGCCTCGGCGGGTCGAACATCAGCGACCCCGCCCGCAGCATGTGGGGCAAGGCGCCGGGATAATCCCTGGGATCGGGGGCGAGCTCGGCGAAGGTGACATGGCCGGTCGCTTCGACGAAGCTGCGGAACTGGCTGTTGGTCACCGGCGTCGCGTCGATCCAGAAGCCGTCGACGTTGGCGCGATGGCTCGGCGCCTCCTCGGCATAGTGCCGGTCGGAGCCCATGCGGAAAGTGCCGCCTTGGATGCGGACCATGCCGTCCGTAAGCAAACGCGCCTCTGCGATCGCGGCGTTCATTATGGTTGCGCTCCCTCGATCGTCCCTATGCTGCCATGGTCACGGCTTGCCGGGGAAGACCGTCTTCCAGTCGGCTTTCATGTCGACGATGGTCCAGCCCTTGGCCCGGCCCTCGTCCAGCGCCTTGTCGAGCTTGCCGATCGGCGAGCTGCGATCATAGGCCCATTCGCGCTCGGAATCGGTGTGGTGGATGATCAGCGCCAATCGTGGCCCGCTGCCCGCAGCCGTATACTGGAGCATCTGCAGGTCGCCGTCGGAATTACCGAAAGCGAGGATCGGGCGGCGGCCGATGAAGCGGTTGATGCCGACCGGCTTGCCCGGACCATCATCAACGAACTCGGCCTTCGCCTGCTTGAACAGCTCCGGCCTGCCGCGGGCATCGAGACGATAGGTGACGACGCCCGATGAGCCCACGACCTGCTCCGGCGGGATGCCATAGGTCTTCTCGGCGAAGACGCGCATGAACTCGACGCCGCCTCCCGAGACGATGAAGGTCTTGAAGCCTTGGCTGCGAAGAAAGCGCAGCAATTCGACTTGCGGCTGGTAGACCATCTCGTCATAGCGCCGCTGCTTCGTCGGATGCCGCGCCACGTCCAACCAATTGCCGACGATATTGGCGAAAGCGTCGGTCGTCATGCCGGTATGGGTCGTCATCATGGCCTGCAGCAGGCCTTTGCCATGGTCGGCGGAAAGTGCCTTGAGGTCACGGGCGAGAACCGAGCGGTAAGGCTCCTTGCCCTTGAGCTCGGGCTTCTCGGCGGCCAGCCGCCTGATTTCGTCGAGCGCGAACTGAAGCTGGAAATAGACCGGCTGCTCGGCCCAGAGCGTGCCGTCATTGTCGAAGGTGGCGATGCGCCTTTCGGACGGTACGAAGTCCGGGCCGCCCTCCTGCGAGACCTTCCCGACGAAATCGAGAATGGCCTGCTTGGCCTTGCCGTCGTTCCAGGACGGGAGGGGATCGGTCTGGGCGAAGGCCGGCGCGCCCAAGCTCGATAGACCGGCGGCAAGCAGAGCAAGGACGGTTCGGCGCAGCATGGCTATCGCGGCCTCCTCAGTTCGCTTTCAGCACCGGGGGCGGGGTCCATGCTCCCTGCATCACCTCCGCCTTCGGCCAATAGGCGCGGACGTAAAGCGAGAAGTCGCCTTTCGGGGCCGGGAGCCAGTTGGCGCGCTGTGCGGGATCGCTGGGAGCTTCGGACTGAACGTAGATGGTCAACGATCCGTCAGTGTTGAGCTTCAGGTCCTTGTTCTTCGTGCCGACCGAGAAGCGGTTGATCGGGTTGGCGACGAAGAAGTGGTGCTCGTTGTAGATCGACAGGGACCAGAACCCGTTCACCGGCGGAGTGCCCCCCTTCGGGAAGGTGACGGTATAGCGGCTCGCGGCATTGAGGCGGCCACCCGCATTGTCGAGGTCCTGGTAGAAATACTTGGTCTCGTTCGGCGAGTTCACCATGATGTTCGACTTCGCCACTGCCGTTCGGGTAAAATAATCGGTGCCGAAAGCGGACTCGTTCGAAATCGTCGACCAGTTATGCGGGAGCTGCTGGCCGTAATTGCGAAACTGGAAGAGCGGCGTCACCAACCTCTCATCGGCCTCGGCGGCACCTTCGGTCATCGCCCGCTTCAGCTTGGGATCGGTCTTCGCTGCGGTGAGCACGGCGAGCACCTGTGCATAGCGAGCTTCCTCTCCCGGAAGCGGCGGTGCGTCGGCCAGGACGAGGGGCAATTCGTCGACGAATTTCTCCGGAAACACCCAGCGGGTCTCTGTTTCGCTCGGAGGCGGAGGCGGCACGACCGGCAGCTTCGTCCAGTTCATCGTCTTCACCGTCCCGTCGAACTCGGCGAGCGGGTACATCATGATGCCCGGCAGGACGGACTGGATCGCCCGCTTGTCCTCGGGCGTGTCGTCCTGGAAGATTCGGGGGGCCATCAGCCCGGTATTGCTCGGGGATCGAAACACCTTGGTGATCCCGGGCGGGACATCCCCGTTCCAGTTGGGCCCTACCAGCAGATAGAAACCCGGCAACGTGCCATACATCTTGCCGAGCTGGACGAAGCTGTCGGTACGCAGATCGACGGTCTGATAGACCCAGAAGCGATCCCCGAAATCGGGTACCTGGATGACGACCGGGGAGATGTCGAGCGCGAGCGAACCGATCCCGTAGACGACATCCTGGTTCGGGCAGGCGATGGAGCGCTCCTCCGGTTCGACATAGTCCGTCAGCATGGCGAGTCGATTGAGCGGAGCCTGCATCAACGGACCGGAGCGAGCGGTCTCCTTTACCTGGGCGAAATGCAGGCGACGGTTGAAGATATTGACCATCGGCCAGGTCCAGAAATAGGCGTCGCGACCGACGAGACGCGCATATGCCTCGGTGATCTTCACGCGCGTATCGGGGCCGGGCGGCATGGCGCGGCCCCAGCCGGGCGAAGCCTGCAAGGCGGGTCCCTGAGCCAGGGCCGGCATGCCGATCAAAAGCGCGACGGCGCCAAGCAACGCACCAGAATGAATGGCCCGCATCGAAGTCTCCTCCCTCGCCTGGCGCTCTTCCGTCGAAAGCCTACGGGCCGCTCGATCGAACGGCCCGTGGCGAGAACCCCTATTTCGAGGTCCGGGCGGCGGCCTGATCGAGGTTCTTCATCAGGGCGTCCACCATCTGGTCGACGCTGAAGCTCGCCGGCCGCTGGCTCGGCGGGTAGTCCTTGAAGGTGCCCAGGAAGGGAGCGACCTTGTAGACGCCGTACTGGATCAGATAGGCGTTCCGGGCGAGCCAGTCGTAATACTGGTCGGAGACGACGTCGGCCCGTTCCATCGGATCCATGCGCAGATTGAAGACCTTCGGGGCGCGCAGGCAGGTGAAGGGATTGGCCCAGACCTCGAAACCGCCGGGCTTGCGCTGTTCGCAGAACACGACCTTCCAGTTATCGTAACGATAGGCGACGAGATTGCCGTCGTCGTTGAAGTAGAAGAACTCGTTGCGGGCCGATTTCGGCTGCTGACCGGTGAGGTAGGGCAGCTGGTTGTAGCCGTCGAGATGGACCTTGGCCTGCTTGCTGCCGAGGCTCGTGCCCTTCTGCAGCTTGTCCTTGATCTCGCCGTCGCCCGCGGCAGCGACAAGGGTCGGGAACCAGTCCAGGCCGGAGACCATCTCGTTCGAGATTTCGCCCGCCTTGATCTTGCCGGGCCAGCGGATCAACGCCGGCACACGGAAGGCACCTTCCCAGTTCGTGTCCTTCTCGGAGCGGAACTGCGTCGTCGCGGCATCCGGCCAGGACCACTGGTTAGGGCCGTTATCGGTGGCGTAGACGACGATGGTATTGTTGGCGATCCCGAGATCGTCGAGCGCCTTTAGCAGCTTGCCGACATCGCGATCGTGTTCGACCATGCCGTCGGCGTAGTCGTTCCCGGGCATGCCGCTGATACCCTTGTTGGCTTCGCGGATATGGGTGAACACATGCATGCGCGTGGTGTTCATCCAGGTGAAGAACGGCTTGTTGGCTTTCACCTGACGCTGCATGAAGTCGATCGCGCCGGCCGTGGTCTCGTCGTCGACCGTTTCCATGCGCTTGCGGGTGAGCGGGCCGGTATCCTCGATCTTGCCGTCGGCGGAGGATTTGAGCACGCCGCGCGGCGAGCCCGACTTGACGAAATTCGTGTCGTTCTTGGGATAGTAGGGGCCTTCCGGCTCCTCTTCGGCATTGAGGTGGTAGAGATTGCCGAAGAACTCGTCGAAGCCATGCCGCGTCGGCAAGTATTCGTCGCGGTCGCCGAGATGGTTCTTGCCGAACTGCCCGGTGGCATAGCCGAGCGGCTTCAAGGCCTCCGCAATCGTCACGTCGCGATCCTGCAGGCCGACTGTCGCTCCGGGGATGCCGACCTTGCAGAGACCCGTGCGCAGGCAGACCTGCCCCGTGATGAAGGTCGAGCGCCCGGCCGTGCAGCTGTTCTCCGCATAGTAATCGGTGAACATCATGCCTTCCTTGGCGATGCGGTCGATATTCGGCGTCTTGTAGCCGACCAGGCCGTGCGAATAGGCGCTGATGTTGGATTGGCCGATATCGTCGCCGAAGATGACGAGGATGTTCGGTCTGGCCGAACTTGGCGGGCTTGGAGCGGGTTGCGCTTGCGCCGGCAGCGCCGACAGGCCCAATCCGACCACAAGGCCGACCGCGGCAAGGAATTTATGGCGTCCCATGAAACACTCCCGGTTGCGGATCCGTCGCCGGGGATTGCGTCTCTGCGAGAGCGCAAGCCTGGGTGCGCGACGCCGGAAAGTCGCATGGAGGTATCGCGCGCTTAAGGCCGTAACTGTATCGACAGCGCCCGTCCGGAACTCAATGGGAGGCGATCACGGCCGAGATGGATTGCGCCGCGGTCTCAGCAAGATCGTCGATCAGCTCGAAGCAGGGCGTCGCCTTCGCGACAAAATCCCGGAAGTCGGAAGCCAGCACCTCGCCGTTGCGCAGATCGCTGAAACGCCAGGAATAGCGGCGCCGCTCGGCCAGCGGACGCACGGCGATGTCGAGGGAATAGGTCTCGCCGGGATGAGCGAAAAGTGCGTTGATCGAGCCGGTCGCCGCGCTGCGCTCTACCGATGGAACGACGAGCGTCTTGAAGCGGGCCTTTCGCAACAGGGGAAGCAGGGCATCGGTGAAAAGCTCACCACGCAAAGCAACTTCGGGGTCCGCCTGATCCGAGTGATCATGGATCACCACCGCCGCTAGCGTCCCGTCCACAATCTCGGCGACCATGCCTTCAAGGAGGCAATCGCGCCCATCTCGTCCGGGCAATCCGGCTGCCCAGCCGAATGTCGGCACATAACTGCCGCGCGGTATCGTGATCCTGATGCGATCGCCGCTTCCCGCACCATCATAATAGGCGTTCAGCGCCGAACGCAGGCGCGTCGCCTCGATGCGAACGATGGGATCGACGGTCGGGTCAAAGCTGTCATCCCGACCGAAGACGTCGACGCCGATCGAGTAGGCTTTGATCCGGTCGGAACGCCCACCGATCGTCTGATTCACGACGAAGCTCAGGAAGCGCCTATTTCTTTCCGAGATTCTGAACGAACCGCTGGCTACCAATGCTTCGAGAGCCGAAAGTACTTCTCCAGGCGAGGGCTCCTCACCCTCGGTCAACACCTTTCCGTCCATTGCTCCGCCTCCAAAGCCTGGATCGAAAAACTATCTCTCATCAATCGTTGTAACAGTGACGCAACTATAGCGAGCTTGGCAAGCACAGACCCTCGCCACGGCATGGCCAAGAGCGACACCGTTAGGAAATCCTCTCCAGAATATCTTGTTCTGTCGCGGAAGCGAGCGCGTTGTATTCCTCCGCGCGTTCCCGGCCAACCACCGAAGGTGATTTTGCCCAATAGGCCGCGGCCTCCCAGGCGGCCTCGTAGGCTTCGCACAGTTCCGCCAGGCGGATGTCTTGGCCGTATTTCTCACGCAGCGCGGCGCGCCGATCCGGCCAGCGGAGCATCAGGCGGGCAAGCCCGCGTTTTTGCGCCTGTTCCATATGAGACATCCGTCGAAGCGCTGAACGCATCCAGAGCCTATACGCCCGTAATCCTGCCCCGGATGCAGTCGATACAGTTGCAATGCCGGCTGTTACGCCCAGTCCGATTATTTACCTCCTCAACTTGACGCTACGCGCTGAATCATCGGACCGTCCGTTCTCGTGACGGGAGGGCGCAGATCATGAAGCGATTCAGGACCGCGCTTCTTGGGGCCACGGTCGCCCTGTGTGGCAGCCTGACCCATAGCCAACTTGCAGCGACGGAAGGCGGCGCAAGCCTGTTTCTCCCGGGATTGCACGGCCCCGGAGCCGGCATGCTGCCGCCACCCGGCTTCTATTTCGAGAATGACTTCTATTCTTATTCTGGACGGCTTTCGGCAGGAACCCAGACGCAGTTCGGCGGCGCCGTACTAGCCAATGTTAAAGTCGAGGCGCGGGCCAATTTCATGACCCCGACCTGGGTCACTCCTTTCCAGATATTCGGCGGCAACCTCGCTTTTGCCGTCTCCATCCCATTCGGCACGCCGCGGATCAGCGCTGGTGCCGTGATTGCGGCGCCCCGTCTTGGCCGCTCCTTCGGGCTCAGCAGCCGCGATGCCACCTTCAATCTCGGCGATCCCATCGTCTCCAGCTTTATCGGCTGGCATGCCGGCAATTTCCACTGGCAGGTCGGCGGCTCGCTGAGCATTCCGGCCGGCGCCTACCAGGAGGGCGAGCTCTCCAATCTGGCGTTCAATCGCTGGATCGGCGACGTTTTCGCGGCAGGGACCTGGCTCGACCCCAAAATCGGCCTCGACATCTCCGCTGCCGTGGGTTTCGAGATCAACGGCAAGAATAAAGACACCGACTACCGCAGCGGCAATGCCGTGCATGCCGACCTCGCGATCACGCAGTATCTCAGCAAGGAATTCTCGATCGGCGTGATCGCCTCGCATTACCAGCAGGTCAGCGGCGATGGCGGCGGCGGGGCCTCGCTCGGCTCCTACAAGGGCCGTGTCACCGCAGTCGGCGGCTCGATCGGCTATAATTTCAGCGTCGCGGGCACTCCGGTCGCCGCACATCTCAAGGTGCTACGCGAGGTCAGCGTTGAGAATCGGCCCCAGGGAACGATCGCCCTGATCAGTCTCGCCTTCCCATTGGGACATGTTCCAGCCCCCGCTGCTCCGTCTCCGACGGTCGTCAAGCGCTGATAAATCAGTACACACGTCCGCAATAGCGTTCCGGCTGAAAACGCCCCGGGCAACGCAGGCTGCGGCATCACCCCGCCGGCATCGTCAGCCTCGCCCAGCGTGGTAATCCACGGCGCCGGCCTCCCCCTCGAACCAAGACGAGAGGAAAGCCACCGTCGAGGCGCTGGGGACGAACGTCTAGTTCAGGATGATGTAGAATGCCTCGGCGAGGGTCAGATCGACCATGTCGCCCCTCCGCAGACGCAGCAGATCGGCCTTGAGCGCGGGATCGGCGACCTTGAGCGAACGCGCGCCGAACGGGCCGACATAGCTCACGACGCTCGTGGCCGCGTCGAACCTTTCGAACCGCGCGGTCAGCGTGATCGTCCGCACGACGAACCTGTCCGGCAGGTTCTGGAATTGCGGTTCGCCGGCCGCTTCCGTGTAGGCGATCCCCGGCCTGGCCCCGCGCCTGCTGCGTCCGATATCCAAGAGCGCGCCCTCGATCCGTCGGATCTCGACCCTGTCGCCCTCGCGAAGCCGTTCGAGATTGCCGAACGCCGGCGGGACGTCGACGCGCCAGGTGTTGCCCTGCTGCTCGACGACGACCGAGCGATCGCTCCGGTCGATCGACACCACCCGGACATTCAGGCGTTCGATCTCGACCGGGCCGACCCCGGCGACGATGACGGTTTCGCTGGCGATCTCGGGATACGGGGCGCAAGCCGCGACGCCCGCAGCGATCGAAAGCGCGACGATCAGGCTGATATGCCTTGGCATGAATACCTCCGTCTTGAATCGGCCTATTGCAGGCCCGCCTGGTTTCTCTCGCAATGACCAGTCTTCTCAGGGTGGGCAGACGTCCCAGAAGCCCTGCGTTCGCTGCGGATTTGTGTAGAACCAGCAATAGCCGGGTGCCGGCGGTTGCGAACTGACATAGGCTCGGGCCGCCGCGGCCGTTGCGAAGCCGATTGCCGCCCCCGACACGACCGCCAGGCCCGGATGCCACCAATAGCCGGCTGGGCGAACCCAGGGACGAACCGGAGCAGGCACAGGCCGATAGCCGGGGCGGACAACGGCCCCACGACCCGCAACGACATTCCCTCGTGGCCCGCGCGCGACATAACCCCTGCCGGCCACAGCACCGCGCGGCCCGCGAGCGACATAGCCGCGCCGGGCGACTACGCCGCCTCTCGGCCCGACGGCGACGCCCCGTTCAGCAAAACCCCGGCGGTATTGGGTCGGCTCGACGAACTCGGGCGCGACATTCCCCAATCTCGATCCGATCGGCGTGAATGCCTGTGCGTCAAACGAAACGAGCGAGATCGGCAACAACGTCACGGCCATGGCCTTCGATACAAGGCCGACGATCGACGCTGCCCGAAGGGAACGGGCCGCGTTCGCACTCAAGAACGACATCATCCATCTCCTTCTGTCCTGATCCATCTCATCAACGAGGAAAAAGCAGAGCCAGGCTCTGTGCTGGCGGGTGGCTGTTATTTGTCGCACCGGTGATAGCTGGTCTCGACCTCCGGAAACTCCGGGTCGAAGCGCAGGACATCGCCGTCGGGCTTGAAGCGGACGGACACGCTCGACGTCTCGAAGATAACTGCAGTCTTGCAGCCGAGCAGAACGGTCAACACGTCCCCCTTCTGCTTCGAGGAGATCACATCGCAGGTGGCGTTCGCACCGCGAATATGCTTGCCGGTCGCAATAAATCCCGACCAACCTTCGGCTGAGTGCTTGAAGACGAGTTGCCCGTTGCGTTTGGCGAAGACCTGGTCGCAGCTCGCCGCACTCGTTGCCCACGCGCCTTGCAGACGCTCGACCGCCAGGCTCGGCTGCCCGATGGCCGTGGCAGCGACCGCGAGAAGCGCCAAGGCGACAGGTTTCGTACCTCGTTTCATGCTTTCATCCACTGAAGTGTCGGCCCGATCGACCTTGCCCGCATGTCGCGGCAGGCAATATCTTCGAACGAACTCCGCAGAGTCGGAAGCAGTTTGGCGGCCGTAACTGTTACACTCCAGAATGCGGATGCTCGACAGCTACCGGACGAAGACGCTCGAATTTGCAGACCCAGCCAGAAATTTCGCGGGGCCGCCGGAAACATGCGCGCTCCACCAAGCCGCTAACGCGCCGCGTAAGCGCCGACTTGCAAAGCCGGAGCGTTGGTACGCCTGATGGCGGAACCGTCAGCATTACGCAGCTCCCTTGCTCACAAGAAGCGAGATCATTGGATGAGGGGTCTCGAAACAGGTTGGGGATTTCGCGGCATTCGTGGCGCTCAAACGCGACGATCAAACGAGGAGTCGATGTTCGTTCCTAAACGCATTCTGCCTGACGAGAAGCGCGTTCCGCCAGTTCGGCGCGGCGCTCTGTCGATCGCGACCAGAATGCATGCGGCAACGGCGCTTGCCGCTATCTGTATTCCCGTATTCGCAAGCCCACATGCGCTCGCGGCCAGCAAGCCTCCCCTGTTCCTGCGCAGCTGCACGATCACTCCTCCTGAACCGAGTCCGGTTTTTTCATTTCCTGCCGCCTCGAAGCCTGCTGCGGTAAGCGATGACGAAGACGATGATGAGGATGACGAAAGCCCCCACGGCTTCGTATCGCCGGGGTTAGGCGCCTGCGTAGCCGTCTCCGGCACGGTGAATGCGGGGCTCCAGCGCGACAGCTACAAGGCGAACGCGCTGGCCCGGGCGACCGGTCTGGTGCCGCAGGGGGCCATCAGTTTCCCGCTGAGCGCCTCCTTCCGCATCGAAACCGGGCAAACGCTTTCCGATGGACACTATCTGGCGAGCGCCTTCGAGTTCTCGATCGACACGTCCAGCGACGGTGGCAGCGAGCTCACGATGAGCGAGGCCAGCGTTACTTTCGGCGCGTTCGCCTTCGGGTTGGCGGGCTCGCGCTTTGATTTCTGGACCGGCGACGACTTCGCCTTCATCGGTCGGATTCCGAGCCGCACCGTTGCGCTGATCGGCTACGAGCGACAGCTGACCGAACAGCTTAGCCTGTCGCTGTCGGTCGAAGACACCTCCGCCGACCGGCGCACGGTGCTGCCAAACCGGGGCAATCGCGTGCCCGACGGTGTCGCGCGTTTGCTCTACGAGCAGGACGGTTTGACGTTGCACGGAGCCATCGCGGTGCGTGACGTACCGGGCGGTGGTTCCGGCCGCGTCGGCCGGGCTGCGATCCTCGGCGCGACCTGGGAGAAGACGCTGCTGGACCGGCCGTTGACGCTGACGGCCCAGATCGCCGGAGCCGTGGACGCGGCCCCCTATATCGGTTCCAGGCTTGACCAGCGCACGGCCTTTTCGGCCCTGACCGGAGACCTGACAACGCGCGGCTGGTCCGGCGTAGTCGCTATCGGGCGTGAATGGACGGATGAATGGTCGACCAACACCTATGTCAGCCGGTATCGGCTTTCGATTCCGACCTCTTCCGGGTTGGCCGGCTTGATTCAGATCGACCGGGTCGCGGCGAACCTGGTCTGGGCGCCGGTCGATGGACTGCGCATCGGCCTCGAAGGTTCCATCGCTTGGCAGAAGCTCGACATCGCCGGGAATGCACGCGCGGCGAGCCTCTCGGGCCGGCAAAGTTCGGCGCAGCTTTTCTTCGAACGAACCTTCTGACGACCATCCTCGATTACGCATGCGCGATTATGATCTGCAGTGTGGAAGTAATGTGTCGAGCTGAACCCCGCCAGCGTCGCCCTTCGAAATAAGGCAAACTTTTTACTCGGCCTTCCTCTTCGCTGTCGGCCCGCCGACAAAGGCAGCAAGGGCTCGTCGCACGCACATTAGCTTCGCTAATGAGACAGCCCGAAAGCAGACACCTTCAGAGTCCGCTTAGGGCCACAAACGCAGGTCGCTCTTCCGGGTGAGATGCGCCAGTTGCGGACATTGGGAGCTTACCCAGAAGCTGACGTTCGCGAGGGATAGGCGCCGAATCTGAGGACGACCGTCCTGCAAGGGGTATCCTCTGCCGTCGCCGAGTGGACGTTAGATTTCGGGAGCGATGAGTAGGTCTTGAATGGCCAACCCGGAGCTATCGAACACGGTGATATCGGCATCAGTATCCTGCCCAACACCTCGCCGGTTAGATCCATCCGGATACGGGCGAGCGCCGCGACTTCGTAGCGGGCCTGGTGGCCAGTTCCAAAAATGGCAAGCATGGAGGCGTCGCGGCGCGCCAATAGATCGGTCGCGACCGCGTCAGCCTCTCCGCCTCAGCCGTGTGGTAGGCGTTGGGCGGAAGTCAGAAAGGCGTTCGATCGTTTAGCCGAGGCCGGCTGCGCGGCGTGTGTCACTACGTCTGCCTCAGGCAAAAACGGGATCATCTTGTTCGTCTTCTCTACTTTCTACGGCTGAACCGCTCGACAGGTCCAATGCGGCCGGATCAAGCAGCGAACATTGGCTACGCAGCAAGTCAACTGCGGGAATCGGGTGCCATCTGGAGCGTTGCTTCCAGGCCGCCATGGTCGCCGCGGTTGGCGAGACGGAGTTGTCCGCCCATGCGCCGCACGGCAGCATCGGCGATCGCCAACCCAAGTCCGGTTCCGATCGCGCTCTTGTTGCGGCCGCGGAAGAAGCGCTGCGTGACGAGGGGGATTTCATCCTCTGGAATGCCCATACCCTCGTCTTCGACCACGATCCCGTTCCCGGCCGCAGCCTTGCGCCAGGTCACCATGCCGCCTGAGGGCATGTGCCGCACAGCGTTGTCGTGGAGGTTGCGAAGGGCGAGCGTCAGCAGTTCGCGGCTGACGACCACGGTCAGCTCCCTGAGCGCGGGTTCGATCGTGACCGAAATGCCGGCTTCGGGAGCGGGGGCCGTGGCCGTGATCTCGTCGAAGACGTCACCGATGATGACGGGCTCGCGAGCCTGCGGCTCGGCATTCGCGTCGAGCTTCGCGAGCGCCAGCAGCTGGCGCACGAGGCGCGTGGTCCTGTCGACGGAGAGCACGATCTGCTGCAGCGCCCCCTGTCTGACCTCCGGAGCGGCGGCGCTCATCGCGATCTGGGCCTGCATCTTGAGCCCTGCAAGCGGTGTCCGCAGCTCATGCGCCGCGAAGGCCGTGACCTCCCGTTCGTGCCGCCGGGCCGCCTCGACCTTGGCGAACAGACCGTTCAGTGCCTGCGTCAGCGGCTTGACCTCCGCTGGTGCGCGCACGGGATCGATCGGGCTCATATCGTCGGCGTCACGCCCGCCGACGTCGCGGGCCATCGTCCGCAGCGGCCGCAGGCCTCGCCCTAGGCTGATCCAGATCAGCAGGGCGAGCAGCGGTGCGATCAAAAGGGCTGGCGCCAGCAGCCCTTTGATCAGATCGGAGACGAGGCGGTCGCGCAGGCCGAGCCGGTCTCCGACCATAACCCGCGCGCCCGTGGCGGCATTGGCGATGGTGTAGATGCGCCAGGTCTCGCCATCGACGACGCGGTCGGAAAAGCCCGCCGCCGCTTCCGTCAGGCGGCTATCGGGCGCACCGCTCGACCGAGCCATCAGGCGGCCATCCAGCGACCAGATCTGGCACGAAAGCTGGCGCTCATAGCCCGCCCCTTCTGCGGGCAGGCTCGGAAGGACGGCAGCGGGGGATGTCATGTCGGCGTTGGCAACGAGCGAATTCACCATCCGCGCCGCCTCCTGCAGACGGGTATCGAGGACGTGCTCCAGCTCCCCGCGCGTCCCAGCGTAGATCCACAGGACGGCCGACAGCCAGATCATCCCGGTCGCGCTCAGCAGGATCGCGAAGAGGCGCCCGCGCAAGGAGGTCATGACGGCACCCTGATCCGGTAGCCGAGGCCGCGAACCGTCTCGATCACGTCACGGCCGATCTTGGCCCGCAGGTGGTGGATATGGACTTCGACCGCATTGCTCTCGATCTCCTCCTGCCAACCATAGAGCCGATCCTCGATCTCGGCCTTGGAGCGCACCGTGCCGGGCCGCTCCAGCAAGGCCGCCAGCACCGAAAACTCGCGCCGGGACAGTGAGAGAGGCACGCCGTGCAGGGCGACCGACAGATTCGACGGGTCCAGCATGATGCCTGCGGCGGCAAGGCAAGGCGACGCCCGCCCCGAGCCACGCCGGGCGATGGCTCGGACGCGGGCACCGAGCTCGTCGAGGTCGAATGGCTTGCCGAGATAATCGTCCGCCCCGGTGTCGAGGCCGCGGATGCGGTCGGATGTCTCGTCCATCGCCGTGAGCAGCAGAACGGGGGTCTGGTTGCCCGATCCGCGCATCTCGCGCAGCAGATCGAGGCCGGAGCCATCCGGCAGCATCAGGTCGAGCACGACCGTATCGAAGACAGAGGTGGACAACGCGGCGCGCGCATCGGCGCATGTCCCGACGCAGTCCACCGTCATGCCGGCGAGGCCGAGCCCCACCTTGAGCCCATCGGCCAGAACCGGATCGTCCTCGACCACGAGAATGCGCATGTGTCGGTATCCTCCCTCGCATCATCGATCCCGGCGATCAGCCAGCCCAGCCTTAAGGCTGGCTTAAGCTGCGATGTCGAGATGGCGGCCTCAACCGATCGAAGGTCGCCATGTACCGCCCGTTTCTCGCAGCGCTCGCCAGCCTCGCCCTCTGCCTCATGGCGATGGTGGGCGTCGCGTCCGCCGCCACGCCGCGCCCGGCTGACGAGGTCTTCCGCCTCGGCGTGGATCGCGCTGCCGACCGTAGCCTCATCCTCACCTGGACGGCCTTGCCGGGCCATTACCTCTATCGCGAAAGCCTGAAAGCGCAGCGGCAGGACGGCACGCCATTGACGCTTTCCACTGAGGCCGGCGAGCAGAAGGACGATCCCAATTTCGGACTGACCGAAATCTATCACGGCCAGACGCAGGCCCGCATCGCGGCCAGCGACGCGCCGGCAACAGGCACTCTTGTCGTGACCTATCAGGGCTGTGCCGAGCAGGGCGTCTGCTATCCGCCGATCGTCAAGGCTGTCGATCTAGCGACGGGTGCCCTGTCGAAGGCGCAGTCCACCTCCGTCCCGGACACCTCGCCGGCTGTCGCTTCCTCTCCCAGCAACGCAACGACAGCCGTAGCACCGGCCGGTCTGTTCTCCGGCAGCTTGGCGTTGACGCTGGCAAGCTTTCTCGGCTTTGGCCTGCTCTTGTCGCTGACGCCGTGCATTTTTCCGATGATCCCGATCCTGTCGGGCCTGCTGGCTCAGACGGGCGCGCAACTGTCGGCCAGGCGTGGTTTCGTTTTGTCGGGGGCCTATGTGCTCGCCATGGCCTCGGCTTATGCCGCCCTGGGCGTCGCCGCGGCGATGTCAGGCCGCAACCTGCAGATCGCTTTGCAGACACCCTTGGCCCTCGGGCTGATGAGCCTCGTCTTCGTCACCCTGGCGTTGTCGATGTTTGGCCTCTTCGATCTGCAGCTTCCGCAGGGCTGGGGCACGCGGCTTGCGGGAACCGGCCGCGGTCGCAGCGGCTCGCCGGGCGGTGCGGCGATGCTCGGCTTCAGCTCGGCGCTGATCGTCGGTCCATGCGTAACGCCGCCGCTGGCGGCCGCGCTGCTCTATGTCGCGCAGACCGGAGACATGGTGCGCGGGGCGGCGGCGCTGTTTGCGCTCGGCCTCGGCATGGGCCTGCCGCTCGTGCTGTTCGGCACGTTCGGCGCTCGCATCCTGCCGCGGTCGGGCCCCTGGCTGGTCAAGGCGAAGCAGGGTTTCGGCTTTGTTTTCATCGGCCTCGCCATCTGGATGCTCGCGCGTGTCCTGCCGGCCGGCATCACGCTCCTGCTGTGGGGCCTGCTGGCGATCGCGGCCGGCGCCTGGTTCGGCGGCTATTCGCTAATCCGCGACCACCTGCGCCTGCTGCCGCGTTTCGCTGGGGCAGTTCTTGCGCTGTACGGCCTGGTGCTGGTCGGGGCTGCTGCGACGGGGCGACCGGATCCGCTACGCCTCGCGGCCTTTCTCGACGGCGCCGGTGCGTCGGAGCCGGCTGCGGCAACTGCGAGGGCGAGGATCGTCTCCACGCCCGCCGCCTTCGATGTTGTGCTCGCCGAGGCCCGGGCGGCGAAGCGGCCGATCCTCGTCGACTTCACTGCCGACTGGTGCACAATCTGCAAGGAGATCGACCGCGGCGTGATGCGCGATCCCGCCATCAGCGCCCGCCTCGACAGGCTCACGATCATCCGCGCCGACCTGACCGTCTATGGCAGCGAGGGGCAGGCCCTGATGGACCGCTTCGGCGTCGTGGGCCCGCCGACCCTGTTCTTCATCGATGCCGGCAGCGGCCGTGAGGTCGATGGGGCCCGCACGACGGGCGCCACCACCGTCGACGCCTTCGCGGCGATGCTCACGAAAGCCGGTGCCTGACACCGCCTCTCCCCTCGCATGTCCATCTCGTCACCCCTGGAGCTTGCCATGAACCGCAGAACCTTCATCTCCCGCTTCGCTGGATTGAGCGCCTCGGGCGTTCTCGCCACGATCTGGCCCGCACTGGTGGGGATTCCCACTGCCCTGGGCCAGGAAATCGACACCAACGCCATCCTCAACGACCCCGAGGCGCCCACCGCCGGCAATCCGAAGGGTGACGTCACCATCGTCGCTTTCCTCGATTACAACTGCCCTTTCTGCAAGCAATCGGCGCCTGATCTCGTTCGCATCGTCAAGTCCGACGGCAGGATCAGGCTCGTCTACAAGGATTGGCCGATCCTGTCGGAGGCCTCGGTCTATGGCGCGCAGCTCGCGGTCGCAGCCCACTATCAGGGCAAGTACGACGCCGTGCACCATGCGCTGATGGGCATTCCCGGCAGGCGGATTTCCAAGGAGAGGATGCTGGAAGCCGTGAGGGCATCGGGCGTCGACATGGTCCGCCTCCAGGCCGATCTCGACGCCAAGGCGGACGCCATCACCGCCCTGCTGCGGCGCAACCTCGCCCAGGCCGACTCCATCGACCTCCAGGGGACGCCGGCCTATCTCGTCGGCCCGTTCCGGACCTCGACGCTGGATTATGCCGGCTTCAAGCAGGTCGTGGCCGACGCGCGCGCCAAGCAGGCGGCGAAACAGAATTGACCGCCATCCTCGCATCGCCTGCCATCCAAGCCTCATCAGAAAGATCAGAATGATCCGCGTCCTCCGAGCGGCGAAGCCGCTCGCCGTCATCGCCTTGCCGCTGCTGATCGCCGCCTGCACCACGGTCCAGCCGCAACCGCCTGCAACGGCCTCCTACAGCGCCATCCCGCCTCACGTCGCGCAGCGCTATGCCGCGATCGAGACCGAGAAGTTCAAGGTGCCGGCGGTCGATCTCGACGATCTCCAGCCCCGCAATATGCGTCAACTCGTCGACTACCCGACGAAACACCGGCCCGGGACGCTCGTCGTGGATCCACATCAGCGCTTCCTCTATCTGGTGCAGGAGCATGGCAAGGCGCTGCGCTACGGTGTCGGCGTCGGCAAGGCCGGCCTCGAATTCACCGGAACGGCGACGGTCCAACGCAAGGCGCAATGGCCGCGCTGGACACCGACGCCCGACATGATCCGGCGCGATCCGCGGCGCTACGCGAAATGGTCGGGCGGCATGGCCGGCGGCGAAAGCAACCCGCTGGGCGCGCGCGCCCTCTACCTGTTCAAGAACGGCAACGATACCCTCTACCGGATCCACGGAACCAACGAGCCTGAAACGATCGGCGAGGCCGTCTCCTCCGGATGCATCCGCATGATGAACCAGGACGTCATCGACCTCTACAACCGCATCCCGAGCGGCTCGAAGGTGGTCGTTCTCTGACGCTTGCAAGTTGCTAGTATATATTCGCGGCGAGTCCTGGAGGCCGGCGATGCACCCCATCAAGATCACGGAAACACTGTCGGTCGCCGGCCAACCGGCTCTGGCCGACTTCGTGCCTCTTGCTGCGCAGGGCTTCAAGGCCGTCGTCAACGTTCGGCCTGCCGGCGAGGAGGCGGGACAGCCCGGCTCGGCTGCCGAGAGGAAGGCGGCCGAGGAGGCCGGTATGGCCTACAGCTTCATTCCGGTGACCGGCCCGACCATCACCGAGGCTGACGTAGCAGCCTTCCGCGCGGCGGTCGCGCGGGCGCCGGGGCCAGTATTCGCACATTGCAAAAGCGGCACCCGCGCGCTGACTCTTCATGTGCTGGGCGAAGTCCTCGACGACCGTCTGTCGGCCGATGCGGTCGTTGGACTCGGCCAGACGTTCGGTTTCGACCTCGCCGGCGCCGAGGCCTGGCTCGACCGTCGTGCGGCCCGGGCGCCACAGGTCACCGGCTTCTACGAGCCGAGGAGCGGCAGCATCCAGTACGTCGTCTCCGACCCTGCGACGAAGGCCTGCGCCATCATCGATCCCGTCCTCGACTATGACGAGAAATCCTGCGCGACCGCCACGACCCAGGCCGACGCCATCCTCGCCTTCGTCCGTGAGAATGGCCTGCGCGTGGATTGGATCCTCGACACCCACCCCCACGCCGATCACTTCTCCGCCGCGCAGTATCTCAAGGGCAAGACCGGCGCGCAGACCGCGATCGGCGCGCAGGTCGTCGCCGTGCAGAAGCTCTGGAAGGATCTCTACAACCTCCCGGATCTCGCCACTGACGGCTCGCAATGGGATCGGCTCTTTGCCCATGGTGAGCGGTTCAGGCTCGGCTCGCTGGAGGCCTCCGTGCTGTTTTCGCCGGGACACACGCTGGCCTCGATCACCTATGTCATTGGCGACGCCGCCTTCGTCCACGATACGCTGTTCATGCCCGAATCCGGCACGGCGCGGGCCGATTTCCCCGGCGGCAGCGCCAGCGCGCTCTGGGCTTCGATCCAGACCATTCTCGCGCTGCCCGACGAGACGAGGCTGTTCACGGGGCATGACTACCAGCCCCATGGCCGCGCGCCGCGCTGGGAGAGCACGGTCGGCCAGCAGAAGCTGACGAACCCGCATGTCGCCGGGCAGGACGAAGCCTCGTTCGTCGCCCTGCGTCAGGCGCGTGACAAAACGCTCCCCATGCCCAAGCTCATCCTGCATGCGCTGCAGGTGAACCTCCGCGGCGGTCGCTTGCCCGAGCCGGAAGCGAACGGCCGGCGTTATCTCAAGATCCCGCTCGATGCCTTCGCCGGAGCGGCCTGGGACGAGACGGCGCCATGACTCAGGTGCCGATGAACCTGGCGGAGCTGGCGAGCCGGGTGGCGGAGGTCGCCGGCCTGCTCAAGGCGCTCGCCCGTCCCAGCCGACTGATGCTCGTCTGCACGCTGGTGGAGGCGGAGTATGCCGTCGGCCAGCTCGAGAAGATGCTGGACGTTCACCAGCCGACACTCTCGCAGCAGCTCCGATGTTGAGGGGAGCCGGCATCGTCGAGATACCACGCGAGGCCCGGCAGACCTTCTACCGATTGACCTTGCGGAAGGCCGTAGGTCTTGTCTCGGCGTTCATACCATCTTCTGCGCGCCGAAGCCTGTCCTATGACCGCCCATTGGCCTTGCCTACCCGCCGTTCCTGATAGAGGGCGCTGCTCAAGTCAGAAGTCGGTCGGCATCGGCCTCTCCGAACTCGTCCGCAAGGGGCTCATGCCACAAGCGCGAGCGCGCCCACAGTGAAGCCGACCAGTACCTCGGGAATGCTGTGCGCGCCCAGCTTGACGCGGCTGATCCCGCTGACAACCAGGAGCAGGACTATCCTGAGCACCGAATTTGACCGGTTTGTCGCCGCAGGAGGAGGCCGCCTTCGGAGGCCGCTTTGCCGGTGGCTTCTTGGAGCGGCTCTTTTCAGGAGCGGCTCGCGGTTATCTTGGCTTTGTTCCGAGGGACATGCTGGAGGTGGATGCTGCGCTGGAAGAAATGATGGCCGATATCACCACCGGTGCTGACAATGGTACACTGGCTGAGCTTGGCCGCGAAGGCCGCCAGCAATGCGGCGCGGCTTTTTTCGCGAACGGCGCCCAGTGAATCATTGAGAAAGACCCATCGTGGCGTGTGTAGGAAAACGCGCGCGAAGCCGAGTGTCTGCTGCTCTTCCAGCGACAGATGCCGGTCCCAGTCGGCGACGCGGTCGAGGTCTTCCACCAGACGGTCGAGGCCGACCGCGTGCAGCGCGCCGGCATAGTGCTCGTCCGTATGGTCTTGCGCGTCGGCGGGATAGGCCAGCGCGATCCTCAGCGTGGCGCGCGGAAAATAGGGGCGCTCGGGCAGGAACAGCATGTCGGCTCGCGGCGGCAGGCCGATGCGGCCGTCGCCCCAGGGCCAGAGTCCGGCGAGGCTCATGAAGAGCGTTGTTTTTGCCGCCGCGCTGTCGCCCTCGATCAGGACATGCTCGCCGGCCTTCAGCTCGATCCTGCTTTCCTCGATCGCGGCGCATTCGACGAGCGAGCCGGGCAGATAGGCTTCCACCTGTTCGAGGACTAGGACGCCGGCCGGGGCTTCGTAGAAGGTGATCCTGTGCTGGTCGGCGTGCAGCTCCTCGATACGCTGGAGCCTGTCGCGCAGGGCCATGATCCGAAACAACGTTGCCCGCCAATCCGCGATCTTCGAGAAATTGTCGACGAACCAGCGCAGGGCGTACTGGACCTGGTTGAAGGCGCCGACCGCGACCATCAGGGTTCCGAGGGAGAGCCGGCCGCCGAAATAACCGGGCGACGCGATCACGAAGGGCGCGGCCATGGCGAGCCAGCCATGGCCCGACGTCACCCAGGTCAGCGAGACGATGCCGTTGGCGAGCTGGCGCGCCAGCGATTGGACTTTGTGAAAGGTCTGGTCGAGATGGGCGCGCTCGTCGCTTTCACCCTGATAGAGCACGACGGCTTCCGACCGCTCGGCCACCTTGATCAGGGACGCCCTGAAATCGGCCTCGCGCGCATAGCGCTCGGCGTTCAGCGCGATCAACGGCCGGCCGACCCGCCATGCCAGCCACGAGCCGATGGAGGCATACGCGATCGCGCACCAGACCATGTAGCCGGGAATGGTGAAGTCGCCATGGCCGAAATTGAACACGACCTGCGTCGAGAGGATCCAGAGCACGCCGATGAAGCTCACCAGCATCAGCGAGGCCTGCAGCAGGCCATTGCCGAGATCGACGGAGAGCTCCGTCAGGTGGCGGGCATCCTCGTGGATGCGCTGATCGGGATTGACACCGGCCTCACCGGCGAAGGCGAGCAGATAGGCGCGCTTGGGCTTCAGCCATTCGTCGAGCATGTCCCGTGTCAGCCAGCCCCGTAGCCTGACCTTGCCGACTTCGGTGAGCCAGGCCTGGGCGACGACGAGCAGGAGGAGCGCGCCGATGAGCGACAGAAACACCAGGAGCTGATGGCCGAAGGCTCCCAGGTCACGGTTCTGGAGGGCATCGTAGAGCGCGCCCTGCCAGTTGTTCAGCTGGATCTGGAATACGGCATTCGTCGCGATGACAACGATGCTGCCCATCGGCAGGAACAGCAGTGCCAGCCGGCGCGGCGAGGCGCGCATCGCCTTGATGAGGATCCAAAGCTGGTGCAGGACGCCGCTTGCCGAAACGTCCAGCGCGGAAGCGGCTGCGGGCGGTGTCGGGCTCCCGTCCATCGCGGCGCTCAAGGCTCGACCATCGGCCCGGGCATCAGGCGACGCTCGGGGGCGGGTTCACCCGCAATTCGAGCATCTGCAACTGCGCCGGGTCGGCGCTCGGCCCGACGAAGACGTCGAAGAGCCCGGGTTCGAGCAGCGGTTCGAGATCGGCGCCGAGGAAACGAAGCTGGTCGGAGGAGAGCGTGAAGCGCACGGTGTTCATCTCACCGGGGGCGAGCGCGACCTTTGTGAAGTCCTTCAATTCCAGCTGAGGCCGCGTGATCGAGGACACGACGTCGCGGATGAACAGGAACACGGTGTGCTCGCCGGCCATCGTCCCCGTATTCTTGACGTCGATCAGGATTTCTGTGGCTTCGCCCGCGGTGATCGTCCATCTGGTCGCGCGCGGATTGGTCAAAAGGAATGTCGTGTAGGACAGCCCGTGGCCGAACGTGAAGCGGGGGTCGTTCGGAATATCGAGGTACTTGCTGGAAAAGTGCTCGGTTTCCAGCCTTGGACGGCCTGTGGGGCGCTCGGCGTAGAAAATCGGGATCTGCCCGACATCGGCGGGCCACGACATCGAGAGTCGACCGCTCGGATTATGAGCACCGCTCAGCACATCGGCAATGGCGCCGGCACCTTCCGAGCCCGGATGCCAGACCGCGAGGATCGCTTTGGCGCCTGCAGCGAGCCAGTCCGGCAAGATCAGCGGCCGGCCCGAGAACAGCAGGACGATGACGGGCCGGCCCGTCTCCAGCATCGCCCGCGCCAGCTCCTGCTGAGGCTGGGGCACGTCGGGATGGGCCCGGCTGCTGGCTTCGCCTGCCATGTCGACTCGCTCGCCGAGGCAAAGGAGAATCGCGTCGCGCTGCCCCGCCTCCCGACGCGCCGCTTCGAGACCGCTGTCATCGGGCTGTTCGACGTGGCTACCGGTGGCAACTGATATCGCAGCCTTGGGAAATGCTGTCTTAAGCCGGTCGACCAACTCGGCGACGCGCTCGTCGGCCGCCGGCTCCGAGGAGCCTCCCACGATTTCGCCAAAGGGGCCGACGATCGCGATGGAACTCAGGCTATTCTTGAGCGGCAGCGTGTCCCCGGAATGGGTCAGGAGCACGATCGACTTGCACGCGGCCTCCCGCGCCAGAGTTCTGCGCGCCGGCTGGGCGCCGACGGCCGCCACGGCCTCGGGCGAACCGCAGCGGCGATAGGGATCGTCGAACAGGCCAAGTTTCAGCTTGAGCAGCAGGATGCGCCGCACCGCTTCGTCGATGCGCGCCATGGTGACGAGACCACGATCGAGCGCCTCGGGCAGCCCATCGACATAGGCGCCCTTGCCCATCATGTCGATGTCGACACCTGCGTTCAACGCAAGCGCGGCCGCCTCGGGCTTGGCTGCGACGCCGTGCAGCAACAGCTCGGCGATGGAACTCCAGTCGCTCACGATCACGCCCTCGAACCCCCAGCGCTCGCGCACCAGACCTCGCAGGAGCGGCACGTGAATGGACATCGGAGTGCCGTTGAGATCGACGAAAGCCGGCATGATGCAGGCGACGCCAGCTTCGACTGCGGCCTTGAACGGTGGCAGGTAGACTTCATGCAGCAGCCGCTCCGACATGTCGACCGAGGCATATTCCCGGCCGGCGAGGACCGCTCCGTAACCGGCAAAATGCTTCGCGGTCGCAGCGATCGCCGTCGGCGGGGCGAGATCGGCCGTCTGATAGCCCCGCACCTTCGCCCGCGCGATCCGCTGGCCGACAAGCGGATCTTCGCCTGGCCCTTCGAGCGTCCGTCCCCAGCGCGGATCCCGCGCGATGTCGATCATCGGAGCAAAGGTCAGGTCGATGCCCTCGACTGCGCATTCCTCGGCCGCCACGCGAGCGGTCGCTTCCCACAGCGTTGGATCGAAGGCCGACGATTCCCCAAGCGGGATCGGGAACATCGTTCTCAGCCCATAGAGAACATCCAGCGAGAAGAAGAGGGGAATCCGGAGGCGCGAGCCCTCGACGGCGTGCCGCTGCGCATCCCGGATGCGCTCCGGCCCGACTAGGTTCAGGAGGCTGCCGACCTCACCGTTCTGGATGGCGGCGGATGTGACTGGCGCGGAGGCGGGGCCCGTCTGCACCAGCTCGCCGCTCAGCATGGTGAGCTGTCCGACCTTCTCCTTCAGCGTCATGGCACCGATAAGCTTTTCGATCCCCTCGCGATCCATCGGCGCTGTCATCGACCGTTCCTTCAGACCTCAGGCATCTCAAAACCATCCCTCATAAAACAAATGGGTCAGGATGCCGTTTGCCACCATAGGCATTCGCGCGCATTTTTGCTGCAGCAGCCCCTCAACGACGAAGGCAAGCAGGATGTCGTCGAGGACCGGTTGAACTCGGCCACGCAGTTTTCCGTTTCCGGCAGCGATGGCCAACCGTTGCGTTGGGTTGCGACAACCGGACGCTCCAGATGTCGGCTACGAGTCAGCTTAAACCCCGCTGTCGTCTCCCGAACCGCTCGCCCGGAAGCAGACATTCCCGACGTCCGCTATGGGCCATTTCCGGGCAGTTCCGGACACTCTGGCCCAGGCGAGGCTGCGCACCATCGTCGGCGTTGGCATACCGCTCGACGCCATCGAGGGTAAAATGAAGCTGAACCGGGACAAGTCGATCAAAGATCGGCTCCGCGTCATAGCGGCTCTCGAGGAGCGAGGTGGCGAGAACGGAATAGCCATCGCCGACGTCATCCGTAGTCAACCCGACATCTTGGTCGCCATCGCGGGCTAAGTTTGAGGAGTCCGGGCGCCTAGCCAGAAGGACGCAACCTCCCCGGCTCGGGGGTCCTCCCCGCGCACAGCGGATAAGGTCGCCGCCTGCCGGTGCGAACGCAAGCCCCGGAAATCGCCACGGTCCGACATCCGGTCGATGCGGTGAAGATGTCGATCGCCTCGTCACCTCGCCGGATACAAAACAAATCATCGCGTTCTGCCGCGAAAAACGCATATTCTATTTCATTGCCAATAATAATGACCCAAGCAATAATATTGAACGCGATGGCGTTTTCAGCGTCTTCGCCGCGGGATTTGCTGGAGCAGCTTGCGCCGCGTCAACAACGCTAAAAGCACCACGATGTCTCGTGGGCTCCTTTTGTTTTGGAGACGCGAATGTCCATGACGTTCAGCACAGCAGAGTTCGCAGCCGGCTCGCTCTTCCATCGACGGCTCTGACCGTCGGAGCCTGAGGACGGGCCGCCTCTCCGCGCACGTTCCGAGCCGATTCACACATCAGGCAAAGCAATCTCGCGCCAGCCGCAATCGCGGCTGTGCGACCGAGCGCGCGCGTCTGTCCAGATCCCTTCATCACGCCAGACCGGGACGCCACCATGTCCAATCTCACGGAATATCTCGCCCAGAAACGCGACGCCCTGCTGCGCCGCAAGGCCCATGCCCGCTCGGGAGAAGCCAGTCCGCTGAAGCTGCAGGCGCAAGCCCATGCCGAGGGTCGCAGCGGCGTCCGGCGCATCCGCATCCGCGACTTCCAGGTGATCAGCGACAGCCCGCCGGATTTCGCCGGCTACGATCTTGGGCCGAGCTCGCCTGAACTGCTGCTCGGCGCACTGTCGAGCTGCCTGACCCATACCTACCTGATCCAGGCCGCCGACCAGCAGATCGCCCTGGAGGATGTCTGGGTCGAGGTGCACGGCCAGCTCGACCCGCGCGCCGGAACGCCCGGCCACGAGACCACGCCGATCTATCCGCACGACCTGTCCTACACCGTCAGGCTCACGACGGACGCGACCGAGCTCGACGCCCTGAATGCCGCCGTCGAGCGCTTCTGCCCGATCCTGAACCTGCTCCGGCAGAGTGTCGAAGTGCGCGGCACCGTCGAGCGCGTGCCGGCCAATCGCGCGGCAGCCTGACCCTTTCCCGAATGACCATGCAGCCGCGTGCAGAGCGGCAAGGAGCGACCATGACCCAGCAGACGACCTTCCCCTCCCGCCGCACCTTGTTGCGCGGAGCCGCCGCGCTTGCCGCCGCACCGCTGGCCGGTTTGGCCGGGCAACATGCTTTCGCTCAAGCCTCGCCGCTGAAGCAGCGTCAGACGATCAAGCTCGCCTGGGGCCAGACGGCCGTCTGCCAGTCGCCGATCTCGGTCGCGCTGAAGCAAGGCCTGTTCGAAAAGTACAATCTCGCGGTGGAGCCGGTGAATTTCAGCGGCCCGACCGACGCCCTGCTGCAAGCGATCGCGACCGGCCATGCCGATGGCGGCATCGGCATGGCGCTGCGCTGGCTGAAGCCGCTGGAGCAGGGCTTCGATGTCGGCCTCACCGTCGGCACTCATGGCGGCTGCATGCGCCTGCTGGTGCCCGAGGCCGCCAATATCGGCAGCCTGAAAGACCTGAAGGGCAAATCCATCGCCGTCACCGATCCGGCAAGCCCGGTGCGCAACTTCTTCGCCATCCGCCTCGCCGAGATCGGGCTCGATCCCGAGAAGGACGTGAGCTGGGTGCAGTATCCGCAGGACCTGTTCGGCGAGGCGCTGAAGAAGGGAGAGGTTCAGGCGCTCGCCGGCGACGACCCGCATCTCTACCTGATCCGCGAGCGCGACAAGCTCATCGAGCTCGCCACCAATCTCGAAGGCCAGTACGCGAAATCGACCTGCTGCGTGCTCGGCCTGCGCGGTGCCCTGATCCGCGACCAGCCCGAGGTTGCCGGCGCGATCTCGCGCGCCATCGTCGAGGCGCAGGCCTGGACCGCGGCCAATCCCGACAAGACGGCCGAGATCTTCGCGCCTTTCGTCCCGGCCAAGGTCACGCCCGAGACGGTGGCGGCGATTCTGCGCAGCCACACTCATGATCATCACTCCACCGGCGCGGCGCTGCGCGGCGACGTCGCGCTGTTCACCGAGCAGCTCAAGCTCGTCAACGTGATCCGCAAGAACACCGACGCCAAGGCCTTCGCGCAGAAGATCGTGCCCCATGTCCCCGTTTGAACAGACCGGCTCCACATCGGCCTTCGACCAGCCGCGCCTGCAGGTCGATGGCTCGGTGCTGGCGCGGGGCGCGCTCGCCACGGCCGCCTGGACCGCGGTCGCGGCCTCCGTCACGCTGCTCGCCAACAGGAAGGTCGGCTTTGCCGACCCGCTCTATGTCGGCGAGACCAATGCCGGCTTCATCGGCTGGGCCGTCCTGCTGGCGCTGGCGACGGCTGTCGGGGCGCTTTGGCCGCCGCTCGGCCGGCGCCTCGGCCGGGCGGCACCCTGGCTCGTCGTCCTCGCGCTCTTCGTCGGCATCTGGGACCTGCTGACGGCGAAGCTCGGCCTGCTGCCCGTGCCCTTCTTTGCTCCGCCATCGGCGCTGGTCGAGGTCTATGCGGAGGACTGGCCGCGGCTCGGCGAGAGCGTGCTGCATTCGCTGCGCCTGCTGGCATTCGGCTTCCTGTTCGGCACGATCTCCGGCTTCGTGACCGGCGTGGCGATCGGCTGGTCGCGCGGGCTGGGCTACTGGGTCCATCCGGTGCTGCGTTTCCTCGGGCCGATCCCCTCGACCGCGCTCCTGCCGATGGCGTTCTTCTTCTTCCCGTCGAGCTTCTCGGCCGCGATCTTCCTGATCGCACTCGCCACCTGGTTTCCGGTCACGGTGCTGACCTGGTCCGGCGTCGCCAGCGTCGACAAGGCCTATTACGACGTAGCCCGGACGCTGGGCGCCGGCCGTGCCTTCCTGATCTTCAAGGTCGCGATCCCTGCCGCCCTGCCCCATGTCTTCGTCGGCCTGTTCATGGGGCTCGGCGCCTCGTTCTCGGTGCTGGTCGCGGCCGAGATGATGGGGGTCAAATCCGGGCTCGGCTACTACCTGCAATGGGCGCAGGGCTGGGCCGCCTATGCCAACATGTACGGCGCGCTGATCGTGATGGCGCTGATCTTCTCGAGCCTGATCACGCTGCTCTTCGCGCTGCGCGATCGTCTGCTCGGCTGGCAGAAGGATGTGGTGAAATGGTAACCGCGCAGCTCGCCGTCTCGACACAACCCGGCGCGCCTGCGTCCAACGGTGCCGAACTCACGATCGCCGGCGTCTCGCACGCCTTCGATCTCGAAGGCCGCCCGTTGCCGGTGCTCGACGACATCGATCTCGATATCCGGGCCGGCGAGTTCGTCGCCCTGCTCGGGCCGAGCGGTTGCGGCAAGTCGACCTTGCTCAGACTGGTCGCAGGGCTCGAACAGCCCTCGCGGGGCCGCATCGCGGCGGCGGGTGAGGAGATCACCACGCCCGATCCCTCTCGCGTCGTCGTCTTCCAGGACCCGACGCTTTATCCCTGGCGCACGGTCTGGAAGAACGTCGCGCTGGGGCTGGAGGCGCGCGGCCTGCTCGCCAGCCAGAAGGGCCGCGTCGACGACGCCCTGAAGACTGTCGGCCTCGCCGGTTTCGAACGGGCGTTCCCGCGTCAGCTTTCAGGCGGCATGGCCCAGCGCGCCGCACTGGCCCGCGCCCTCGTCAACGATCCCAGCGTACTCATCCTCGACGAGCCGCTCGGCAAGCTCGACTCGCTGACGCGGATCGCGATGCAAACCGAGATCGCCGAGCTCTGGCGCCAGCGCGGCTTCACCACCTTGCTCGTCACCCATGATGTCGAGGAGGCGCTGTTCCTGGCCCAGCGCGTCATCGTGCTGAGCGAGCGTCCAGCCCGGATCAAGGCCGAGATCGTCAACGACCTGCCCTACCCACGCCATCGTAGCGATCCGCGCCTGGCGGAATTGCGCGGGCAGGCGCTCGCCCATCTCGGGCTCGACGCGAGCTGGTAGGCCCGCAATCTCACTTCTTTCATCGCAGGATCATTTCCATGTCTCGACGCATCGGGCTGGCGTTTGCCCTTTCTCTCGCCGCATCGCAGGCCTTCGCGCATGCGCATCTCAAGACCGCCTCTCCGGCCGATGGCGCAACGGTGGCCGCTCCGGCGGAAATCACCCTCGGCTTCACCGAGGACCTTGAAGCCAAGCTAAGCAGCATCACTGTCAAGGATGCCCGCGGCGGGGTCGTCAGCGCAGCACCGGCAGAGGCCGTACCCGGCGATCGCAAGGCGCTGAAGGTCCGGCTCAAGCCGGTTTCGGCGGGCACCTACACCGTCGAATGGGCCGCGACTTCGGTCGATACCCACCGCGTCACCGGGCAGTATCGGTTCACCGTCAGGCCTTGATGTGGATGTTCTAATCGGGGCGGCGCTGCCGGCGGCCCGCTGGCTCCACCTGGCCGCCCTGCTCTCCGGCCTGGGCATCGAGGCCTTTCGCCTGCTGTCGCAAGGCCCGCTCGCCACAACGCCGGGTGGCCGGCAACTGCTGCGCCGCCTGTCCTCCTGCAGCCGGTTCTCGGTCATCTTGGCGCTCGCGGGCGGGGCGGTCTGGTTCTGGCTGCAAGGCAGCTCCATGCTGGGACGCCCCCTGGACAGCCTCGAGAGCGTTGGCGTCGTAGCGGAGACACGCTTCGGCGAAGTGCTGCTGTCGCGCGCCGGCTTACTCGCCCTTGCGGGCTTGCTCCTGCGTGGCGACGGCGTTGTCCGAACAGGCGCGCTGCTTCTCATGACCATCGCGGGTCTGATGCAGGGTCTGCTCGGGCATGGAGCCGCCACGGACTTCTGGACGACGGCGGCTCTGGGACTTCACGTCGTGGCAGCCGGCCTTTGGCTCGGCGCATTGGCCCCGCTTCTGGCCGTCTGCCGGATGCTGCCGGCCCCGGCGCCCCTGCTCGCCCGCCGTTTCACGCCGCTCGGTCTGGCTTGCGTAACCGTTCTCGCCGCGACATCCATCCTTCAGGTGCAAGCACTGGTCGGCGCCCTGCCTGGGCTGCTGGGCACCGCATACGGCCGGCTTGCCATCGCCAAGATCGCCCTGTTCGGCGGCCTCCTGCTGCTTGCTGCCGCCAATCGCATCCGCTTCGTACCCGCAGCGGCGGCATCAGGCTCGACGCGTGCCCTCGGCCTGTCGATCGCCTCGGAAACCGGGCTCGGGCTGGCGATCGTAGCCGTTGCGGCGGCACTGGCCAACGAGCCCCCCGCGATCCACGAACAGCCGACCTGGCCTTTCGCTTTCAGGCCGGTGCCCGCGCCATGGAACGACGCCTATCTTCGCGACGGGCTGTCTCGCCTGCTTGTCCCCGCCACCATTGCCCTCGCACTTTTCGCCCTGGCGGCCGGGTTCCGAAAATTACGCTGGCCGGCCCTTCTCGCCGGGGCCGCCGCATTGACCTTCGCCCAGATTCCGCCTTGGCGTCCCTATGTCGTCGCTGCGGTTCCGACGAGCTTCCAGCTATCTCCCACCGGCTATGGCGCACGCTCGATCGCGGCAGGGCGCGAGCTGTTCCAACGCGATTGCGCAAGCTGTCACGGCGCGGACGCGCGCGGGCGCGGCCCGGTCGCGGTCGCGCAATCCGTCTGGCCACCAGACCTCTCCGCGCCGCTGATCGCCGGGCGCCCCGGCGGCGAACTGTTCTGGTCGATCCGCCACGGCAGCGGCCCGATGCCGCCGGCCGCGCAACTGGACGATGCCGCGATCTGGTCGCTGGTCGACTTTATCCGCTTGCGTGCCGGAGCCCGCATCTTCTCGCCGCCGGAGATGCGCTGGTCCGGAGCGGCGCGGATGCCGGGTTTCGTCGCCCGTTGCGCCAACGGCACCCTCGTCACTCCCGGCAACGGAGCCCCCTTGCGTGTTTGGATCGGGGGTGACGAGCATGGGGCCGGCGCACGGGTGCAGGTCGACGATTCCGCGCGGCTATGCCCTGTCGAGGATCCCGAGCCATTGGCGGCAGCCCTGGCCGAAGTCACCGCCAGCGCTTCGGCGCCTGCTCTGGTTCTCGTCGATGCGAATGGTTGGCTACGACGCGCATTCAAGACGGAAAGCAGCGCCGCACCGGATATGGTCGCGTCCGAACTCGCCGAGATTCGTCGAAGCCCTCTGGATGGAACCGCTCTGCATCACTGATGGCCGCCCTTGTCGCCGAAGACATCCCTGAGACGCAGATCGACGGAATTCCGGCGCGGGATGTCGGGCTCCAGGCGAACGCCTGGGCACGAGATGGTCAGGAACCGCCCCGATTGGCTGCGACGAGTGCTCTTTCCAGATCCGCGATCAGGTCCTCGACATCCTCGAGGCCGATCTGGAGGCGGATGAGCGTGTCCTCGGCATCGGCCCGCTTCAGCGTTCGGGCCAGGATCGGACTCCAAGGCCGACTATGCCAAGGGCGTCCACTACGCCACGGTCAATCGCGAGACCATCCGCGAGGAGCTGTTCGTCAGCCCTGAAGCCATCGAGGCCTTGAAGCCATCGAAGCCGTAAAGGTTGGCCGCCCGATGCCGAGTGGCACGGTGATCACCATGGAAGATCACCGCGACGGCAAACTCTATCGCTACCTGGTCATGGAGAAACGGACCGGCTGGGCGCCGGCCACGCGCCGGAGCTCAGGACCGGTGATTGGGAGTTCCAGTGGTTCAATCCCGACCGGAGTCCGAAGGCCCGAGAGAATCTCGACCGCTGCCGGTCCTGCCATGTCGGGCAAGCCGCGAACGACTTCGTCTTCACGGCCGACCGGATGAAGGCTGCGCGGCAAGATGGTGGCCTCGAAGCCCGCCATGCCGGGAAGGTCATCGCCTGGGTCGCTCGATCATCATCCGCCATCACGCAGCTCGACAGATCGTGATGGCATGAGCCAGAACGGCAGCATCGGGCGCGCATATCCGCCCCGGATGCCGCGGGAGAAAGACCGACATGATGCCTGGCAATGAGATCAAGGGCGGGCTTCCCTCGCCTCACCCGTTGCGCGTGATCCCGGTCACGAAAATCGCCTTCGAGCCCTTCGGCTGGCTGGTGGAAACGGGCGATTCCGGCCGGGCTGCGAATAACGGGACGGCGCGCCGGCACGACGTCCACGCGCATACCGCCGCCGACGTCCCGCCAGGGTCCAGGCTCGTCACTTCGATCTTCGAAGCGACGCGGCAGCAGCCGGCTCCCGCCATCACGATGCTCGAGCGGCATGTGAATTCGGTTCAATTGATCATGCCGTTGGGTGGCGCCGGCCACATCGTCGTCGTCAGCCAAGCCGGCGCGGACGGCACGCCCGATCTTTCGACGCTCGCCGCCTTCGCCTTCACCGCGTCGCAGGGAATGGTCTACCGCAAGGGGCTCTGGCACCATCCGATCATGGCGGTCGGCGCGGATGCCCGCTTCCTTGTCCAGTCCTGGCAGAACGGCACCGAGGCCGATTGCGAAATCCGCGCCATCGGGCCCGTGGCACTGGCTCAGGACGTCCTCTGAGCACCCGCCAAGTATCGCGTGAAGTATTCGTATGATTTCTGCAAGTGCCGCCTCGCAAGGCGGGGTGGCCGGCCGGCGACGGTTCTGAGGAGGCCAGAATTCCGTCACCGACCGGCCGAGCCCTTCGGTTTCCCAGGAGATGCGGCGGACCTGAGCACCCGAGGGGCGTTTCGGAGCGATCTTTGAAATCGCTGCGTCGCACAATCTCTACAATGCGCCGCATCCGAATCAATCAAATCCGGCCGATCGACCCTCTTCATCGATCGTTAACCCTACCCACTAAGCTTAAAGCTCGCGACCGTCGCCGGAGCAGAAACGCTATTCACGCATCGACTTCAGAAGCTTGTCTCAGGAACTTGAGAACAAGCGCGAAGGCACCGTGAAAACGCTGCGCCAAGCGCCCGCTGCACATGCAAGCGCCCTCCCGAACGATGGCTGAAGCAGGCTCCGACGCCCGGTTGACCAGCTATGCCGCGCTGGCGACGATCACGCGGTTGCGGCCGCTCGCCTTGGCCCGGTAGAGCGCATCATCGGCCCGCTTCATCATGTCGGCGGAGGAGGCATCGCCAGCGCGCCGGCTCGAGACGCCGACCGACACCGTGACCTTGATGTCGCGCGTATTGTTCTGGACCGCGAAAGGCGCGTTCTCGACGCGCTCGCGGATACGTTCGGCGACACAATAGGCGGCATCGCGCCCGGTATCGGGCAGCACCACGACAACCTCCTCGCCGCCCATGCGCGCGACGAGGTCGATGCCGCGCGTGCAGGCGCGCACGCGATCGGCGAATTCGCGCAGGACTTCGTCGCCGACATCATGGCCCCAGCTGTCGTTGACCGACTTGAAATGGTCGATATCGAGGACCAGCAGCGACAAGGAGCGGGCCCGCAACGCCGATTCGTCGAACATCGCCGCGAGCCGGTTATCCATGAAACGGCGATTATGCAGCCCCGTGAGCTGGTCCATCACCGCCATTTCCATCGAGGACTGGACGCTGTCGCGCAGCCGCTCGGTAAAGCGCTTGCGGCGCACCTGGGTGCGCACGCGCGCCAGCAATTCGTTGCGGTCGATCGGACGCAGCAGGAAATCATGCGCCCCGATCTCGAGGCCACGCAGGATGCGGTCGCGGTCCTCGGTCTCCCCCATCAGCAGCACGGAGATGTTGCGGGTGCGCTCCAGCGAGCGCAACTGGCTGCACAGGCGCAGGCCATCCTGTCCCTGCAGGTCCAGGCTGACGACGACCGCGTCGAACTCGCCTTCGGCAGAGCGTATGACGGCCTGCTGGGCATCGCTCTCGACCTCGACGGCATGGAAGGCCGAGAGCGCGCTCTGCAGCCTTTCGGCGACATTGGGACGGTCCTCGACCAGCAGGATGCGGCCGTTCAGGCCGGTCTCGGCCGCCGCCGTCGCCAGCGGATCGGCGATACCCAGCCGGACGGAAGCGACGGCGCGGCTGCGCAATTCGTCGGTCATCGCCTTCAGCCGCGCTAGGCTGCGCACGCGGGCGAAGAGCGCGGTATCGTCGAGCGGCTTGGTCAGGAAGTCGTCGGCGCCGGCATCGAGCCCCTGCAGGCGATCGCGGGGCTGGTCGAGCGTGGTGACGATGATGACGGGAATATGCGCGGTCGCGGGTGCCCCCTTCAGCCGCCGGCAGACGTCGAAGCCGTTCATGCCCGGCATCATCACGTCAAGCAGGACGATATCGACCTCGCCGCGCTCGCAGAGGGCAATTGCATCACGCCCGTTCGTCGCCGTGACCACGCCGAAATACTCTGCCGAAAGCTTGGCTTCGAGCAGCTTCACATTCGCGGGAATGTCGTCGACGACGAGGACGCGGGCAGTCATGGCTGTGCTTTCGCCGGCTCAGGCCGCGCCGGCATAGGTGCGGACAGTTTCCAGGAACTTCGCGACCGAGATCGGCTTGGAGAGATAGGCCTCGCAGCCGCCTTCCCTGATCCGCTCCTCGTCGCCCTTCATCGCGAAGGCCGTGACCGCGACGACCGGGATGGACTTCAGGTCGTCATCCTCCTTGATCCATTTGGTGACCTCGAGCCCGGAGACCTCCGGAAGCTGGATATCCATCAGGATCAGCGCCGGATGATGCGTCCGCGCCAGCTCGATCGCCTCGATGCCATCCGACGTCTTCAGCGTCGCATAGCCATGGGCTTCGAGCAGATCGTTGAAGAGCTTCATGTTGAGCTCGTTGTCCTCGACGATCAGAACAGTCTTCATCGGGCCGCCCTTCATTTGCGCCGGGAGCGCCACACCGATGGCGGGCTTTCCAAATTGGCGGCATCATCAGATGATTGCGTAGCACGCGAGCAGTTGACGAAACGCAAACCGGATACGCGACTCCATCCCATGATACGACGCCCCACAACGGACGAGGCAGAGGCGCTCGCGCTGCAGGCTCTGGCCTTCCTGGCTTCCGAACCCGAGCGGATCGAGCCGTTTCTGAGCACGACCGGCCTCAACCCGGCCAATCTGCGCCAGGCTGCCGGCGAGCCCGGCTTCCTCGCCGCCGTGCTCGACCATATCGGCTCGAGCGATTCGCTCCTCCTGGAATTTGCCGGAAATTTAAGGCTGAATCCCGAAATCGTCGCCGATGCCAGGCGCGTCCTCTCCGGGCCGGAGCCGGACGACTTCTCTTGAGCGCGGGCGCGCCCTCGTCGCGCTGGCTCTGCCGCGACTGCCTGGCGGACCACGAAGCGCTCGGCCCGCCGAAGCGCTGCCCGGCCTGCGGCTCGCCGCGATTGCTCGGCCATGCCGAGCGCGACAGCTTGAGCCTCGCCCATATCGATTGCGACGCCTTCTACGCCACGATCGAGAAGCGCGACGATCCCTCATTGCAGGACAAGCCGGTCATCGTCGGCGGCGGCAAGCGCGGCGTGGTCTCGACCTGCTGCTACATCGCCCGCACCTATGGCGTGCGCTCGGCCATGCCGATGTTCAAGGCGCTGAAGGCCTGCCCGGAAGCCGTGGTGGTCAAGCCCAACATGGCGAAATACGTCGCGGTCGGCCGCGAGGTCCGGCAGTTGATGCGCGAATTGACGCCGCTGGTCGAGCCGCTCTCGATCGATGAGGCTTTCCTCGATCTTTCCGGCACGGAGCGGCTGCACCATGCCAGCCCGGCGGTGACGCTGGCGCGCTTCGCGGGACATATCGAGGCCGAGCTCGGCATCACCATCTCGGTCGGTTTGTCCTATGCCAAGTTCCTGGCCAAGGTCGCCTCCGATCTCGACAAGCCGCGCGGCTTCTCGATCATCGGGCGGGCGGAGGCGATAGCCTTCCTCGCGGGGAAGCCGATCAGCCTGATCCCCGGCATGGGCCCGGCCGGCGTCGCGAGACTGGCGGAAGGCGGCTTCAAGCTCATCGGCGACCTGCGTGAGGCGCCCGTCGACAAGCTCTTCAAGCTCGCCGGCAAGGACGGCCCGCGCTTGCGCAATCTCGCCAACGGCATCGATACCCGCCAGGTCACGCCCGAGCGCGAGACCAAGAGCGTCTCAAGCGAGACCACGCTCGACGTCGATCTCGCCCGCTTCGAGGAGCTCGAGCCGATCCTGTGGCGGCTCTGCGAGAAGACCTCGAAACGGCTGAAAGCACAGGAGCTTGCCGGCCGGACCATCACCCTGAAGCTGAAGACCGCCGATTTCCAGATCATCACCCGCGCCGCCCGCCTGCCGGAACCGACGCAGCTCGCCGCCCGCCTCTTCACGGCGGGGCGCGACTTGCTGAAGCGCGAATGCAACGGGGCGCATTACCGGTTGATCGGCATCGGCGCGAGCGACTTCAGCCCACCGGAGGCCGCCGACCACGGCGATCTCGCCGACACCGCGACACCGCGTCTCAAGGCGATGGAGGGCGCGCTCGACAAGCTGCGTGCCCGCTTCGGCGACGAGGCGATCGGCAAGGGCCTGAGCCTCAGATTGCCGCAGCGTCGCTCGTCGGAACCCGCTATTTCGCGCAAGGCTCCTGAGGAAGAAGATCCAGACGCGTGAGCGTGCCGCGCAGCGCGAACGAACCGTAATCGAGCCGGATCGCGCCGGTGACGCCGTTCTCGTAGAGCTCGAAGGCGATGCTGTAGGCCGGCGTCGATTCGCCCGATCCCGCCTTGAAATAGGAGATCGTCACTGGCCAGCGCGCCATCTTCTCGAATTCGGGGCGCTGCAGCGGCTTCTCGGAAGGCTCCGCCTCGATGCGCTTTCCGATGATCGAGAGCGTGTCATAGACCTCCTTGCCGGAATTCGCACCGTCATAGAGGCGCACGCTCAGCGTCTTCTGGCCGGCGCGCGCAGCCTGGATCACGGCCTTCATCTGCGCGTTCGGGAACAACGCGTCATTCGCCTCGCGATAGATCTCGGCCTTGGGCTGGCGCAGCTTCACCTCATAACCGCTGCCGTTCTTCTGCGCGGTGCCGTCGACGGTATCGGGCTTGGCGCCGCCCGCGGTGCTTTCGGTCTTGAAGCGGTAATTCGCGCCGTCGCCGGCCTCGAAGCTGGTGGTGCGGGCGTCGATCAGGCGTGGCCCGGCCTCGGTGCCGAGCTGCGTCACCTGCCGAAAGGACAGCGCATAGCCCTCGCAGGCATCGCCGGTGAACTCGAAGGCGATGCGGCCCTTCGCGGTCTCGATATTCCCGGACGGTTTGCCGTTGTCGAGCACGAGATCATAGACCGCACGATGCGGCGCGAGCACCACCCGCTCCGTCGCTGCCTGAGCCCAGGCGGGCGCCGCGGCCAGAACCAGCGCCCCCGCGAAAACCCCGCTCGCCTTCGTCGCGAGCTTCGAGACTGTTCCGTTCATGCGCCGCTTGTCCATTGTGACCTGTGCGAAATCTAGGTGCATCGCGGCAATGGCGCAAACATGGCGAAGCCCCCGCTCTTGAGCATCGCATCAGCCCTGCCCGCCCGACATGCCCCGATGCTTGCGAGGGTCGTCCGCTTCGGCCATGAAAGGCATGCCCGAAGGCACCCTGCCTCGCTCGCGGAGCCAAGCTCATGAACGCCGCCGATACCCGCCTCGCCGAACTCGGCATCACCCTGCCATCCCCGGCCGCGCCCATCGCCAACTATGTGCCCTATGTGATCACCGGCAACCTGCTGGTCATCTCCGGCCAGATCTGCTTCGGACTCGACGGCAAGCTCGCGGACAAGCACAAGGGCAAGCTCGGCGCCGAAATCTTCAACGAGGCCGGCCTCGAAGCCGCCCGCCTCTGCGCCATCAACGTTCTCGCGCAGGCCAAGGCCGCGCTCGGCGGCGATCTCGGCCGCATCGTGCGCTGCGTCCGCCTCGGCGGCTTCATCAATGCCACCCCGCATTTCGCCGCGCTCCCGGCGATCATGAACGGCGCCTCCGACCTGATGGTCGAGGTCCTCGGCGACAAGGGCCGCCATGCCCGTTCGACCGTGGGCGTCGCCGAATTGCCGGCCGATGCCGCCGTCGAAGTCGAAGCGATGTTCGAGATCGCCTGATGACAGCGGGAACGCTCAAGGACGCCGGCCGGCCCGATCTGGGCTGGCTGGTGGCGAAGCCGATCGCCCATCGCGGCCTGCACGATCTCGCTGCCGGCGTGATCGAGAACAGCCCCTCCGCCGCCACGGCCGCGATCGCCGGCGGCTTCGGCATCGAATGCGACGTCCAGCTCACCGCCGATGGCGAAGCGGTCGTGTTCCACGATTTCGTGCTCGACCGTCTGACGGGCGAGACGGGAGCCGTCGTCGCGCGCAAAGCTGCGGAACTCACTGCAATCACGCTCAAGGGTTCAAGCGACAAAATCCTGACGCTGTCGGCCTTCCTCGACCTGATCGGCGGGCGCGTGCCGCTCGTGGTCGAGATCAAGAGCCGCTTTGATGGTGACCTCGCCCTGACCAGGCGGACAGTCGAGGTCCTCGCGAGCTACAAGAGCCATCCGATCGTGATCAAATCCTTCGATCCCGCGATCGTGACGGCGTTGCGTGAGCTCGCCCCGCAGATTCCGCGCGGCATCGTGGCGATGAACGCCTATGATTACGGCGATTACGACAAGCTTTCAGTCGAGCGGAAGCATGCCCTCGCCAATCTGCTGCACTTCACCGAGAGCCGGCCGGACTTCATCTCCTGGAAGGTCACCGATCTCGACAGCGCCGCCCCCTATCTCTGCCGCAACGCGCTCGGTTTGCCGCTGATGAGCTGGACCGTGCGCACGCCGGAAGAGCGGCAGCGGGCCGCCGCCATGGCCGACCAGATGGTCTTCGAGGGTTTTCGCCCTTGAGCGAAGCGGGGAACGGCGATCTCACCGTTCGTGTCGCGACCTCCCTCAAGGCCGTCCCCGCAGGCGCATGGAACGCCTGCGCCAATCCCCACGCACTGGCGGACGCAATCTCGGCGTCCGCCGCGCCTTCGGATGCTCCCGCGCTAGACCGGGACAATCCCTTCGTCAGCCATGAATTCCTGATGGCGCTGGAGGACAGCCGCTGCATCGGCGGCCGCACCGGCTGGTCGCCGGCCTATCTCCTGGTCGAGGATGAGGCCGGCCAGCTCCTGGCCGCAGCACCCAGCTTCCTGAAGAGCCACAGCCAGGGCGAATATGTCTTCGACCATGGCTGGGCCGATGCCTATGAGCGCGCCGGCGGGCGCTATTACCCCAAGCTGTTGGTCGCGGCGCCCTTCACCCCGGCAACCGGTCCGCGCCTGCTGGTCGCGGACGGCCCGCGCGCCGATGAGGCCCGCGCCGCCCTGATCGACGGGCTGGAGGCGCTGCGGGGGCAGACTCAATCCTCCTCGGTCCATGTCACCTTCGCGCAGGAGCCGGACATCGCCGCCCTGCAACAGGCCGGCTATATCGAGCGCAACGATCTGCAGTTCCATTGGCAGAACGAGGCCTTCGGCAGCTATGACGACTTCCTCGCGACGCTGGCCTCACGCAAGCGCAAGGCGCTGAAGCGCGAACGGCGCGAAGCGCTTTCGGCCGGCATCAGTATCGATGTCCTCTCCGGCAATGATCTCACCGAGGCGGTCTGGGACGATTTCTTCTCGTTCTACGAGGATACCGGCGCGCGCAAATGGGGCCGGCCCTATCTCAACCGCGCGTTCTTCTCAGCGGTCGGCGCGGCGATGGGCGAGCGTATCGTCCTGATGATGGCGAAACGCGCCGGGCGCCATATCGCCGGCGCCATCAATTTCCGCGGCGCCAACACCCTCTACGGCCGCAACTGGGGCTGCATCGAGGATCACCCCTTCCTGCATTTCGAGGTCTGCTACCATCAGGCCATCGATTATGCGATCGCGCATGGCCTCGCCCGCGTCGAGGCCGGCGCGCAGGGCGAGCACAAGCTAGCGCGCGGCTATCGGCCGGTGATCACCCGCTCGCTGCACCAGATCGCCGATCCTGGCCTGCGCCGCCCCGTCGCCGCCTATCTCGCGCAGGAGCGCGAGCAGATCGCGGCAGCGCGCGAAGCGCTGGCAGCCGAAAGCCCCTTCCGCAAGACGGGCACCGCCGATGACTGACGCCACCCTTGCAAGCCCGGTCTCCGCGACGCCCGTCTTCTGCGAGGACAACGAACTCGGCTATCGCCGCAGCCTCACCGATTTCACGAGCCCGCTGACGCTCGACGAGAGCTACCGGCTGGCGCATCTGCCATTGGTTGCCCCGGAGCATCCCGGTGTCATCGCCCGGCGCGAGGGCAAGTTCTACGAGATGGGCCGGCACCCGGCGGTCTACTCGCTGGTCCTGCCGTTGGAAGACCAGGCCTTGCGCGCCTCTCCAGCCTTCCTCGCGCTGGAGAACGAGTTGAAGGCGGCCCCCTTCGCCGGCAAGATCGCCTGGGACATCCTGCCGAAGCGGCAGAACCGTCTGCACGCGACAATCTGCGGGTCGCTCGGCCTTGCCGAGCCTCCAACGATCTCGAGTCAAACACACGAAGCCCTGCATAAGATCGAGCCCTTCGCGGTGGAATTGCGCGGGCTCTTCTCCGGCAACGTCAATCGCGGCCGGCTCTATCTCGCGGTCTATCCGGAGAAGCGCGCCGGCCGGAACACGTTGCAGCAAGTTCAGGCCGCCTTCGACCGGGCGCCGGGTGACCTCTGGCTCGTCGGGCTCTACAACCTCACCGACGATCTCGATGCGACTGAGACCACGGCACTGGCCGACATCATCACACGCTGGTGGAACAAGCCTTTGCTCAACCTCGCCGTGACGGAGTTTCAGGTGATGCGCGCGCACGATGACCTCGTGCTCGACGCCCATGTCGAGGCGCTGCTGCTGCTCGGCGCCTGAGGCGGGGGCATCAGCCGGTTCGCGGCCTTGACGCCCCGGCTGGCGCGCCGCAGCTTGCGCCTTCCGTTTTCGATCCTGCCGGACCCGCCATGACCGCCTATGATCCGTCCAATGTCTTCGCCAAGATCCTGCGCGGCGAACTGCCCTCCCACACCGTCTACGAGGACACTGATACGCTCGCGATCATGGATATCATGCCGCGCGCCGACGGCCATGTGCTGGTGGTCCCCAAGGCTGCCTGCCGCAATGTCTTCGATGCCCCCGCCGATGCGCTCAAGGCGGTGGCGCTGACCACCCAGAAGCTGGCGCGCGCCGTGAAGGCCGCGTTCTCGGCCGAAGGCGTCACCATCCAGCAGTTCAACGAGGCGGCGGGCGGCCAGGTGGTGTTCCATCTCCATGTCCATGTCATGCCGCGCTTCGACGGCGTGGCACTGCGCCCGCATACCGGCACGATGGAGAGAAACGAGGTGCTCGCCAACAATGCCGAGAAAATCCGCGAGGCCCTGAAAAAAATCTGACGGACCATGTCACAGCGGGGTGAGCTGCTTCGTCTTGTCGTCATCAACCGATGGAGACAATCATGAGCCAACGCCTCAACGCCTTCCAGATCGCGCCCGAAGCCTACAAGGCCATGCTGGTCCTGCAGGACTACGTCAACAAGTCGGCGCTGGAGCACCGCCTGATGGAGCTGGTGAAGATCCGCGCCTCGCAGATCAACCGCTGCGCCTATTGCCTGCACATGCACGTGCTCGACGCGCGCAAGGCCGGCGAGACCGAGGCACGCATCAACCTGCTCAATGCCTGGGAGGAGTCCGAGCTCTATACGCCACGCGAGCGCGCCGCCCTGCGCTGGACGGAAGAGCTGACCCGCGCCTCCGAGCGCAGCCCGAGCGACGCCGCCTATGCCGAGCTCCGCGAGCATTTCAACGAGAAGGACAGCGTCGACCTGTCCTTCGCCATCGGCGCGATCAACACTTGGAACCGCGTCAATGTCGGCTTCCGCACGCGCCATCCGGCCGACCGGCCGCACAAGACCGAGGCTGCCGCCTGATGACACCAACCCGGCGCGCATGACAGGCGCGCCTGCCAGCCCTTTCGAGGCGAACCGGTCCTACCTGACCCGCCTCGCCTACCGCATGCTCGGCTCGCTCAGCGACGCCGAGGATGTGGTGCAGGATGCCTGGCTGCGCTGGCATGGCGCTGCGCCGGAGGCGATCGCGAACCCGCGCGCCTGGCTCGGGCGCGTGGTCACGCGGCTCTGCCTCGACCTGATGAAATCGGCACGGCGCAAGCGCGAGACCTATGTCGGCGCCTGGCTGCCCGAGCCCTTGATCGAGGCCATCGGCGGCGCGCCCAGCGCCGACGAGGCGATCGACGTGCCCTATGCGCTGCAGCTCGCGCTGGAACGGCTCTCGCCATTGGAGCGCGCGGCCTTCCTGCTGCACGACGTCTTCGACCTGCCCTTTTCGGAGATCGCCGATACGCTCGGGCGCAGCGAGGCGACCTGCCGGCAGCTCGTTTCACGGGCACGCCGCCATGCGAGGGAGGAGGACGGCCCGCGCCATCCGCTCTCGCCTGACGAAGCGCGTCGCTACGCCCAGGCCTTCTTCCAGGCCGCTCACAGCACCGATGCCACGATCCTGAAGAGCATGCTCGCCCATGACGCGATCCTGCGCGCCGATGGCGGCGGCAAGGTCAATTCGGTGCTGAACCCGATCCTCGGCAGCGACAAGATCGGCCGATTCTTTGAAGGCATCGGCCGCCATGTCGAGCGGGAGGGCCGTTCGACCACACGCTATGAATTCGTGATGATCAACGGGCTGCCCGGCTATGTCAGCCTGGAGCGCGGCGAGACCGTGCAGGCCACGGCCTTCGACATCCGCGACGGGCGCGTCACCGCGGTCTACATCATCCGCAACCCCGACAAGCTCGGCCATGTCCGGCGGTTGCTGGAAGCAGCCTAACCTGCCGCGAAGAGCCAGACACCGCCGATCAGGATCATTTCGCCGGCGAGCACCGCGAGCATCATCCGGCGCTTGTCGAACAGCATGACGGCGGCCGCCGCCGCCAGCGCTGCGACGCGCACCCATCCTGGAGCCGCCGCGAGCACGCCCGGCGGCGAGACCATCAGCTTGGCGACGATCCCGGCGAGCAGCGCGGTCGCGACCGCCCTCACCCATTCGAGCAACGGCGAATCGTTGGAGAGCCCGCGCGAGAAGCCCACCGCAAGCCAGCGCCAGATCTCCGTCGGCAGCACGGCGAACAGCATCAGCGCGAGATAGGGCCAGAGCGGCCCGTCGAGCATGGCGATCGGCTGGGTCATGCCGGCTTCCGTTTCCGCCCGATGAGAAAGGCCAGGCTTCCGGCGGCGAGCCCGGCGACGATCAGGTCGAAGCCGCCGCCGATGAAGTGCTCGCAGACCGGAGCGAAGGCCAGCCCGAGGATCAGCGCGGCCACATCGCCGCGATGGCGCAGGCCTGCGATCAGCGAGACCAGGAAGAACATCGGCGTGAGGCAGAGCAGCCCTGCCGCGAAGGGGATCGGGAGCGCGCCCAGCAGGTAATAGCCGGCGAAGGTGCCGATCGAGCTCACCACCATGCAGGTATTGGCGAAGCCGAGGAAATAGGCGACGCGCTGATGCGGCGCGATGCCAGGCAGGCGCCGCAGGCCCTCGCTCCAGGCGGTCACGGCAACGTAATGCGCAAGGAGAAGCTGCTGCCAGATGCTCTGGCCGGGCCGGCGCAGCAGCGGCAGGATCGCCATCGTCATCGGCAGGAAGCGCAGCGAGGCGAAGGCGATCGCGATCACGATCGCGCTCCAGGCGGCACCGGCTGCGATCGAGGCGAAGAACAGCACCTGCGAGGGGCCGGCCCAGACCAGGATCGTGGAGAGCACGGCGACATCGACGGGATAGCCGACATCGCGGGCGAGCGAGCCGATGCCGATCAACCCAAAGCCGACGATCCAGGCCGGCAGCATCAGCGCATCGCGCATGCCGGCCAGCGCGACACGCTGCCAGCTCCAGTCGGCGGATACGCTCATGAGGCCATCGGGGCGGAGTGGGTTCGACAGGATTCCGGCCCGGAACAATTCGAGCCCATTCCTCTATCGCTCATGCACGTGACGCTTGCCTAGGCACCGGCAGGCCGGCCGGCTCTGCATCTCTTGCAAGCGCGGGGCGTGCGTCCTCTCAGCCTTTGCCGCCCTTCATCGCAATGGCGATGATCTCGTTGGCGAAATCGATCAATTCCTTGGGAATGCCACCGACAGCCTGGACGCCCAGATAGATCAGATAGATGAGGGCCGGCACCAGGATCCAGCCCAGCACTTCTTCGAAAATCTTGCGGCGCCGCCGGCGGCGGTCGCGCTTTTCGAACCAGCCGAGCTTTTCCTTGGCCGGGCGAGCGGGAGCCGAGGCCGGGGCCGGAGCCTCCTGAAGCACCTCGCCGCTCTCGGCGGCGAGGCTTGCGGTCTTTCGTTTGAACAGCACGGTGCCTTACGCCTTCGTCAGCGGGACCTTGGGAACGGTGCGGACGGTCTTGGCCGAGGCCTTCGCTGCGCCACCCGTCCCACCCGGAGTGCCGCCACCTTTAGGCGCTCGCCGCGGCGGAGTCTTGGTCGTTTTGCCGGTGGCAGCCGCTTTCGCGCGCGGCTTCGGCACACGCTTGGCGGTTGCCGCCTCGACATCCTTCTCCGGCTTGGGCCTGGCCGGCCCGTCCGGGAATTCGAGGCCGAGCACCTTGATGCCGGTCTCGGACTGGACGACGACGACCTTCACCGCGCCGCCGCTCTTCAGACGGCCGAACAGCACTTCGTCGGCGAGCGGTGTCTTGATCGTCTGCTGGATCAGGCGGGCCATCGGGCGGGCGCCCATCGCCTCGTCATAGCCGTTCTCGACCAGCCATTCGCGCGCCTCGTCCGAGAGCTCGATCGTGACGTTGCGGTCGGCGAGCTGCGCCTCGAGCTGGAGCACGAACTTGTCGACGACGCGGGCGACCACCGTCTTCGGCAGATGGCCGAAGGAGATGACCGAATCGAGCCGGTTGCGGAATTCCGGCGCGAACAGCTTGTTGATCGCCTCGGTATCGTCGCCCTCGCGCTTGGTTCGGGTGAAGCCATAGGCGTTGCGGGCCATGTCGGCGGCGCCGGCATTGGTGGTCATGATCAGGATGACGTTCCTGAAATCGACCTGCTTGCCGTTGTTGTCGGTCAGCTTGCCGTGGTCCATCACCTGCAGGAGGATGTTGAACAGGTCGGGATGAGCCTTCTCGATCTCGTCGAGCAGCAGCACGCTATGCGGATGCTGGTCGATCTGGTCGGTCAGGAGCCCACCCTGATCGAAACCGACGTAGCCGGGAGGCGCGCCGATCAATCGCGAGACGGTGTGGCGCTCCATGTATTCCGACATGTCGAAGCGGATCAGCTCGACGCCGAGCGAAGAGGCGAGCTGGCGCGCGACCTCGGTCTTGCCGACGCCGGTCGGACCGGCGAAGAGATAGCTGCCGATCGGCTTCTCGCCGTCGCGCAGGCCGGCGCGGGCGAGCTTGATCGCCGAGGACAACGCCTCGATCGCCTTCTCCTGGCCGTAGACCGTGCGCTTCAGCGTCGTCTCGAGGTTGCGCAGCACCTCGGCATCGTCCTTCGAGACGGTCTTGGCCGGGATGCGGGCCATGGTCGCGATCGCGGCCTCGATCTCCTTGACCCCGATCGTCTTCTTGCGCTTGGCTTCGGTCACCAGCATCTGCGAGGCGCCGGTCTCGTCGATCACGTCGATCGCCTTGTCGGGCAGCTTGCGGTCATGGATGTAGCGGGCCGAGAGCTCCACCGCCGCCTTGATGGCGTCGTTGGTGTAGCGCAGCTTGTGGAACTCCTCGAAATAGGGCTTCAGCCCCTTGAGGATCTCGATCGTGTCCGGCACCGATGGCTCGTTGACGTCGATCTTCTGGAAGCGACGCACCAGCGCCCGGTCCTTCTCGAAATACTGGCGGTATTCCTTGTAGGTGGTCGAGCCGATGCAGCGCAGCGAGCCCGAGGCCAGCGCGGGCTTGAGCAGGTTCGAGGCGTCCATCGCGCCGCCCGAGGTCGCACCGGCGCCGATCACCGTGTGGATCTCGTCGATGAACATGATCGCCTTCGGGTGCTGTTCGATCTCCTTCATCACCTGCTTGAGGCGTTCCTCGAAATCGCCGCGATAGCGCGTGCCGGCGAGCAAAGTGCCCATGTCGAGCGAGAAGACGGTCGCGTCCTCCAGCACCTCGGGCACCTCGCCGCGGGTGATCTTGAGGGCGAGGCCCTCGGCGATCGCGGTCTTGCCGACGCCGGGGTCGCCGACCAGCAGCGGGTTGTTCTTCTGGCGACGGCACAGGATCTGGATCGTGCGCTGCACCTCGGCCTCGCGGCCGATCAGCGGATCGATACGCCCGTCCCTCGCCTTCCGGTTGAGGTTGACGCAGTAAGCGTCGAGCGCGCTTTCCTTTTTCTTCTTGTCCTTGTCCTCGGCCTGGCCCTGCTCGGCGCGCTGCTCGCGCTGCGGTTCGCCCTCCTCCTCGGAACCGCGGACAGGCCGGCTCTCGCTCGCGCCGGGGCGCTTGGCGATGCCGTGGCTGATGTAGTTGACCGCGTCGTAGCGGGTCATGTCCTGCTCCTGCAGGAAATAGGCGGCGTGGCTCTCGCGCTCAGCGAACATCGCGACGAGCACGTTCGCGCCGGTCACCTCCTCGCGACCGGACGACTGGACATGGATCACCGCGCGCTGGATGACGCGCTGGAAGCCGGCGGTCGGTTTGGAATCGTCACGCCCGTCGGTGACGAGATTGGTCAATTCCGCGTCGATATAGTCGACGAGATTGCGCCTGAGCAGGTCGAGATCGACGCTGCAGGCGCGCATCACCGCGGCCGCGTCCTGGTCATCGACCAGCGCAAGCAGGAGGTGTTCGAGGGTGGCGTATTCGTGACGGCGCTCATTGGCCAGAGCCAGAGCCCGGTGAAGCGCCTGTTCGAGACTGCGCGAGAAACTCGGCAAGGGGCGCGCTCCTATCTGATTTCCAAAAGAACTCGATGACCCAAGACTACTTTTTCTCCATCACGCATTGCAGCGGATGCATGTGCTTGCGCGCCAGATCCATGACGAGCGTAACCTTGGTCTCGGCGACTTCGTAGGTAAAGACGCCGCATTCGCCGACGCCGTTCTGATGCACATGCATCATGATCTGCGTGGCTTCGGAGCGGTCCTTGTTGAAGAAGCGCTCCAGAACGTGAACGACGAACTCCATCGGCGTGTAGTCGTCGTTGAGCAGCAGGACGCGATAGAGATTGGGCTTGCGCGTCCGCGTCCGGGTGAGGACGGCAGTGCCGCTGCCCTCGCGCCCGTTGCCTTCGCGCCCGCCGCCATCGTTCGGCGGCTGGCCGCGCCTGGGGCGATCGGCCATGGTGAGCCCGTCGCCCGCGCGCACCGGACGCCCTGCCTGGCTTGCCCTGTCCTGGCCTGACTGCATCATTCCCGTCCGCGCCGTATCCATCGATCCTGCATCGCCACCCGAGATAGTGCTTCGCCTGTGAATTTACAGACCTCGCCCCTGCTTCGCCAGCCCGTTTGAAGGCAAGCTTGATCCATAAGCTGTCCGCAGGGCTGCCCTGACTTGACCCGGCAGGGCTCACAGACATAAGCCCGGCAGCCCGCCGGACAAGGACGCCGCCATGACTCCCAACGCCATCGTGACCATCGGCGAGGATCTCGCCCGCCCTGTGCGCTTCGGCAATGCATTGCCGCTCGCCCTGATCGCCGGACCCTGCCAGATGGAAAGCCGCGACCACGCGCTCGAATGCGCGCTGGCGCTGAAGGAGATCGCGGCGGAGCTGAATATCGGCCTCGTCTTCAAGGCCTCCTTCGACAAGGCCAACCGCACCAGCGTCAAGGGCGCCCGCGGCATGGGAATGAAGGCCGGCCTGCCCGTCTATGCCGAGATCCGCGAACGCACGGGCCTGCCGGTCGTGACCGATGTCCACGAAGCCGATCAATGCGCACCCGTGGCCGAAGTGGTCGACATCCTCCAGATCCCGGCCTTCCTCTGCCGCCAGACCGACCTGCTCGTCGCTGCCGCGAAGACCGGCCGCGTCGTCAACGTCAAGAAGGGCCAGTTCCTCGCGCCCTGGGACATGGTCAATGTCGCGGCCAAAGTGACCGAGAGCGGCAATCCGAACGTGATGCTGACCGAGCGCGGCGCCTCCTTCGGCTACAACACGCTGGTCTCCGACATGCGCGCCCTGCCGACCATGGCCGAAATCGGCGCGCCCGTGATCTTCGACGCCACCCATTCGGTGCAGCAGCCCGGCGGCAAGGGCGCCTCGACCGGCGGCCAGCGCGAATTCGTGCCGGTGCTGTCCCGCGCGGCGGTCGCCGTCGGTGTCGCCGGCCTCTTCATCGAGACCCATCCCGATCCCGACAAGGCACCGTCGGACGGCCCCAACATGGTGCCGCTATCGGAGTTCAAAGCGCTGATCGAGGAGCTTCAGGGCTTCGACCGCCTGGCCAAGTCGCGGACCGCCCCGGCGGCCGTCGCTGATGTCTGAACCCGCTTCGTCGGCAGACCCATCGACGACATCGCTACGAACGCTCGTTCTCGTCCTGGGAGCCTGTGGCTTCGCCTCGACCTTCACCATGCGGCTCATCGATCCGCTGGTGCCGACGCTCGCCGGTCATTTTGCCCGGTCGATCGCGCAGGTCGCGGTAATGGCGACGGCATTCTCCTTCTCCTACGCTTTCGGGCAGCCGATCCTCGGCCCGATCGCCGACGCGGTCGGCAAGATCCGCACGATCGGCACCTGCCTCGCCCTTCTGGTCCTGCTGTCGATCGCCTGCTCCTTCGCGCCGAATTTCGAGGCCTTGCTCGCGCTCCGCGCCGCCAGCGGGATCGTCGCCGGTGGGATTATCCCGATCGCGATGGCGGCGATCGGCGATCGCGCGACCATGGCACAACGCCAGATCACGCTCGGCCGCTTCACCGTCATCATGATCTTCGGTCAGATGGCGGGCGCCGCCTGTTCCGGCGTGATCGCCGAATATGTCGGCTGGCGGGGCGTCTTCCTGATGGCGGGCGGCATTGCCGGGCTCGCGCTCCTGATGCTCACCTTGACGATGCGGCCCCGTGCCGGGGCGGTACGTCGCCGTCCGACACTGCGGGGAGCGATCGCCAGTTACGCGGCCGTCTTCTCGAACCCGCGCTCGAAGCTGCTCTATGCGCTGGTCATCACCGAAGGCAGCCTGATCTTCGGCATGCCTCCCTTCGTCGCCGCGATCCTGCAGGAGCGGGCCGGCATCGGCCCGTCGCTCGCCGGTTTGGTCATCGCCGGAACGGGCATCGGCGGGCTGATCTACGGTCTCTCGACCCGTATCCTGGTCGATCGGATCGGCCCCGCCCGCATGCCGATCGTCGGCGGCGTCCTGATGGCGATCGGCTATGGGCTGTTTGCGCTGCCCTTCCTGCCGTGGTGGAGCGCCGTGCCCTTCTTCGTGGTCAACGGCTTCGGCTTCTTTCTGATGCACGGCACGTTCCAGGCGCAGGCGACCGAACTCGCGCCCGAGGCCCGCGGCTCTGCGGTCTCGCTGTTCGCCTGCTCGCTTTTTGCAGGCCATGCGCTCGGCCCCGTGCTGATGGGCACAGCGCTCGCCCTGCTCGGCACGACCGGCGCCGTCAGCCTTTTTGCCGTCGGGATCGGACTGCTCGGCTTTGCCGCGCCGCGCATCCTGCCGATGCTCGGCGCGGCTGAGGCTCAGCGCCCGCGATAGGGCGCGACGCCCTGGTCGGGGAGCCAGAGGCCCTTCGGCGGCTCCCCCGTCTGCCAGAACACGTCGATCGGGATGCCGCCGCGCGGATACCAGTAGCCGCCGATGCGGAACCATTCCGGCTCCAGCAGGTCGACCAGCCGCTTGCCGATCCCGACGGTGCAGTCCTCGTGGAAAGCGCCGTGGTTGCGGAACGAGGCGAGATAGAGCTTCAGCGACTTCGACTCGACCAGCCATTTGCCCGGCAGATAGTCGATGACGAGGATCCCGAAATCGGGCTGGCCGGTGACCGGGCAGATCGAGGTGAATTCCGGACAGGTGAAACGGGCGAGATAGTGCGTGCCGGCATGCGGATTGGGCACGCGGTCCAGCCGCGCCTCCTCCGGCGAAGCGGGCAAGGCGCTGCTCTGGCCGAGCTGCAAGGTCGAGGCGTCGATGGTCATGGGATGCTCCTGGATTTGGCGGGGTTCTAGAGCATCTCCGGCCGATATGGGAACTGCCGCCGTTTGCGGCATGGGAAAGCAGTCCAGCCCGGCGCCCGCAACTGTGCGAACGACCACCCGTTCGCAAATGAAGCGTTCGATGAAAGCCTCAAGTTCTGCGCAATTAAGCCGGGTTGTTTGCTTAAATATTTCCGGAATTTCCACACGCATATTTGTGCGGATAGGCAGCATGTTCCAGGTCTAACTCGCGCAATCAGAAGCCTAGACCGAACTCCATGATCATTGCCGGCATCTTGTTCCTGATCGGCCTTCTGATCGGCTTGTCCTACGGCTATCCGGCCATCATTCTCGCCAGCGCCGCGGTCACGCTCATCGCTTTCCCGACATGGATCATCCGCGGCGAGCTCGGCCTGTTCGTCGTGCTCGTCTGGATCGGATACCTCTTCGCCCTCCAGGCCGGCTTCCTGCTCGGCGGCTATCTCGGCCTGCCGGAAGAGGAACAGGACCTACCAGAGCCAGACCGGCCGCCCCGCAGCGAGGCAAAGACCCGCCCACCACAGGACGGTCAGGCCGGACCAGAACAGGACAGAGGCGAGTGAGGGTCGGCGGCGGTTAGGCATGGTCTGGAACATGATCGTTTCCCGATGGGACGAAGCGTCGGAACAACCGGTCAATCCGCAAGCCGCGCGCCATCGGGGGCCGCCCCACCGGCACCGGCCTGCCGATTGAGGCTTTCCCCGCGGCAGGCTGTTGGCTAGAAGCGCCTTATCCATTCGCCCCGCCTCTTCCGGAGCCTGCCATGACCGCGATCATCGACATCATCGGACGCCAGATCCTCGATTCCCGCGGCAATCCGACGGTCGAGGTCGATGTTGTGCTGGAAGACGGCTCGATGGGCCGCGCCGCCGTTCCGTCGGGCGCTTCGACTGGCGCGCATGAGGCGGTCGAGCTGCGCGACGGCGACAAGTCGCGCTATCTCGGCAAGGGCGTCCTCAAGGCGGTCGAGGCGGTCAACGTTTCCATCGCCGAAGCGATCGTCGCCATGGATGCCGAGGACCAGACCGCGATCGACCAGGTGATGATCGATCTCGACGGCACCCCCAACAAGTCGAAGCTCGGCGCCAACGCCATCCTCGGCGTCTCGCTCGCCGTCGCCAAGGCCGCCGCCGAGGCGTCCGGCCTGCCGCTCTATCGCTATGTCGGCGGCACCTCGGCCCGTGTCCTGCCCGTGCCGATGATGAACATCGTCAATGGCGGCGCCCATGCCGACAACCCGATCGACTTCCAGGAATTCATGGTGATGCCGATCGGCGCGACCTCCTTCGCGGAAGGCCTGCGCATGGGCTCGGAAATCTTCCACACGCTGAAGAAGAAGCTGCACGACGCCGGCCACAACACCAATGTCGGCGACGAGGGCGGCTTCGCCCCGAACATCAAGTCGGCCGAGGCCGCGCTCGACTTCGTCATGCAGGCGATCGAGACCGCCGGCTACAAGGCGGGCGAGGATGTCGCGCTGGCGCTCGACTGCGCCGCGACCGAGTTCTTCAAGGACGGCGCTTACGTCTACGAGGGCGAGCGCAAGACCCGCGATCCCAAGGCGCAGGCCAAGTACCTCGCCAAGCTCGTCGGCAATTACCCGATCGTCTCGATCGAGGACGGCATGGCCGAGGACGACTGGGAGGGCTGGAAGGCGCTGACCGATCTCGTCGGCTCGAAGTGCCAGCTCGTCGGCGACGATCTCTTCGTCACCAACGTCACCCGCCTGTCGCAGGGCATCAGGACGAAGACGGCGAACTCGATCCTGGTCAAGGTCAACCAGATCGGCTCGCTGACCGAGACCCTCGCCGCCGTCGAGATGGCGCAGCGCGCCGGCTACACCGCGGTGATGTCGCACCGCTCGGGCGAGACCGAGGATGCGACCATCGCCGATCTCGCCGTCGCCACCAATTGCGGGCAGATCAAGACCGGCTCGCTCGCCCGTTCGGACCGGACCGCGAAGTACAACCAGCTGCTGCGCATCGAGGAAGAGCTCGGCGCACAGGCCGTCTATGCCGGCCGCTCTGCGCTGAAGGCGCTGGCCTGATCGAAAGCCTCACGCTGCCGCGCTCACCAGCGCGGCAGCAGGCCGTTCGCCTGCGTCAGGGTCCATGAGCCTGCCGCCTGCATGCTCCCGGCCGCACCGGACACCGCGTCGGCGACCTTCATCACTGGCGCGACGACGAACTGGCGCAGCGATGAATCGGCGGGCTCGCCGCCAGACGGTTCCGCATCCGTGACAGCCGCCGGAGGCAGGATCACCAGGGGCGCGCCGATCGCCTGCCCCTTTGTCTTGGACAGCACCGCCAGACGGCGCGGCGGCAATGTTGCCACGTTCACGGCAACACGCGCCCGGGCCTGAGCGGCACCCTGCGATGGCGTCCAATCGCCCTCCTCAGGCCAGGCAAGCGACATCGGCATCGCCAGCGCCGCAGGCGTGAGTGGACGTCCGACCTCGAAACTCCCCTCATCGACCCATCCGGTTTCCGCGAGCCGGTCGCCGATCTTGCCGTCGCGCAGCAAGGTCAGGGCTGGCGCCTTGGCACCATCGGGCGCCGCATCGGATAGGAGAGCCGGCACCATCACCAGCAGGGCCGTCGCCGTCGCGATGCCCAGGGAGAGCAACAGGTCGCTCCCCAATCGCGCCGCCATCGTGGCCGGCGCGGGAAAATCAGATTGTCTCGACATCGGTTGCGCTCCGCATCGCTGCGCCCCTTGAACCTCACGGCGCAAGGAAGCCGTCGCGTCTGGGCACCAGCAGGGCCGAAACGGGGCGCAAATACGGTCTGCCGCCGCACGCGCGGGCGCCATGCGCGCCGGCCCGTAACCGGCCCGTTCGCCCGGCGCTAGAGAGGGGCGATGGATCAGATCACCCCCGCCACGATGCTCGAGACCGATGCGAGGGTGCGCCGTCGCAAGCGCCTCGCGGCTCTGGGCATGCTGCTGGCGGTGCTGATCTACGGCTCCAATTTCGTCATCAGCCGCCACGCCGTGCTCAACGGCTTGACCCAGCACGACCTGATGGCGCTGCGCTTCGCCATCGCCGGCCTGCTGCTCCTGCCGGTCTTCCTGCGGCCGGGCCTGGCCTCCTGCGGCGGCGTCGGCTGGAAGCGCGGGTTCTGGCTCACGCTGAGCAGCGGCTTCCCGATGACCTATCTGATGCTGACCGGGCTCACCATGGCGCCCGCCGCCCATGGCGCCACGATCGGGCCGGGCACGGTGACGATGATCGGCATCATCGGCTCCGTCGTGATGTTCGGCGCCGCCCTGACCGGGCGATTGATGATCGGCGTCGCCGGCGTGCTCGGCGGCCTGATCTGCCTCGGCATCGCCGGCAGTGCGGGTGCGAGCGCCATGACGCTGCGCGGCGACCTCTGCTTTCTCGGCGTCGGGCTGCTCTGGGGTTTCTATCCGCTGCTGATCCAGCTCTGGCAGGTCGACGGGCTGAAGGCGACGGCGATCGTCTCGGTCCTGTCGCTCATCTACCTGCCGATCTATTTCCTGTTCTATTTTCGCGGCTTCGACGTCGCGCCCTGGTGGGTTCTCGCCTTGCACGGCTTCAACCAGGGCGTGCTCAACGTCATCGTCGGCCTCTGGGTCTGGGGCTGGGCCGCGCATGTGCTCGGGCCGTCCGTGGTCGGACGTTTTCCGCCGCTGATCCCGGTCACCGGTACGCTGCTGGCCATCCCGATCCTGAGCGAGATCCCCTCCTCGCTTCAGCTCGTCGGCATCGTGCTGATCATCGGCGGCCTGTTCGTGGCGTCATGGCGCCGACCGACGCGCAAGGCCGAGCAGGATCAGGTTCCAGATCACGGCAATGGCGAGGCCGAGCCCCAGCGCTGTCCATGAGCCCCAGGGCACGGCGGCGAGATGCACGGCAGCCAGCCCCAGCCCGGCACCCAGCAATCCGAGTGCGCTGCTCCCGATGACCGCCGCCGCGGCCGGGCCGCCGGCGCGCGTATGCAGAATGATGATCAGGCTCGACAGGATGATCGGCAAGCCGGCGAGGATGCCGGACCATTGCGGGCCGACGCGTTCGCTGAGGCCGGTCACGATGCCGACCAGCGCCGCGACGCAGGCCGCGCGGATCGGGATGGCATAGCGCGAGATCCCGGCCGGCGGCTTGGCGCGCACCTTGAGATAGGGCCGCACCAGCTGGTGCACGACGAACAGCGCCAGCACGGTCAACATCGTGAGCGGGAGCACAGGCAGCGCCATGCTGCGGAGAGCCAGCAGCAGCACCGTCCAGATCGCCAGCGCTCCGCCGAGGGAGGCGACCACGCCATGGCGCTGGGCCAGCAGCACATAGCTCAGCACGAAGCTGGCATGGGTGGCATTGGCATTCATCGTGCCGAGCGCGGCGCCCGCGATGAAATCCGGGCCATGGTCGAGCGCCAGGAAGACGAGGACCGGTCCGAGCGAGATCGGCAAGGTCGCGATCATCGCCGCCATCAACGGCCCGGCGCGCTCGGCCAGCATCGAGCAGCTCACGACCACTGAGGCCGCGAGCGCCATCTTGAGAGGCAGCAGGGCGAGGCCCGTGCTCAAGCCGGCTCGCCCCTTTCCCAGCCTTCGCGGGTCTCCGCGATGAAATCGTCGAGCCGCCCGGCAGCGATGGCCGAGCGCAGGCCGGCCATCAAGTCCTGGTAATAGGCGAGGTTCACCCAGGTCAGCAGCATCTTGCCGAGCATCTCCTCGGCCTTGACGAGATGGTGCAGATAGGCGCGCGACCAGCTATTGGCGGCCGGGCAGGAAGATTGCTCGTCGATCGGACGCGGGTCTTCGGCGTGCTTGGCGTTCTTCAGGTTCATCCGGCCGAAGCGGGTGAAGATCTGGCCATGGCGCCCGGCCCGCGTCGGCATCACGCAATCGAACATGTCGATGCCCCGTGCGACCGATTTCACGATGTCGTCGGGTGTGCCGACGCCCATCAGGTAGCGCGGCTTCTCCTGCGGCAGATGCGGCTCGACCGTCTCGATCATCGCCAGCATCACGTCCTGTGGCTCGCCGACGGCCAACCCGCCGACGGCATAGCCCTTGAGGTCCATGGCGGCGAGCTCGCGCGCACTCTCGACGCGCAGATGCGGCACGTCCCCACCCTGCACGATGCCGAACAGCGCCCGGCCCGGATGGTCGCCGAAAGCCGTTTTGCAGCGTTCGGCCCAGCGCAGCGACAGCCGCATCGCCTTCTCCGCCACCTTCTCCTCGCAGGGCAGCGCCACGCATTCGTCGAGCTGCATCACGATATCGGAGCCGAGCAGGTTCTGGATCTCGACCGAGCGCTCCGGCGTCAGCACATGCTTCGAGCCGTCGATATGCGAGCGGAAGGTCACGCCCTCCTCGGTCAGCTTGCGCAGATTGGCAAGCGACATCACCTGGAACCCGCCGGAATCCGTCAGGATCGGGTGCGGCCAGTTCATGAATTTGTGAAGGCCGCCGAGCTTCGCGACACGCTCTGCACCGGGCCGCAGCATCAGGTGATAGGTGTTGCCGAGCACGACATCCGCGCCGAGCGCCCTCACCTGCTCGGGATACATGCCTTTCACGGTCGCGGCAGTGCCGACCGGCATGAAGGCCGGCGTGCGGATGACGCCGCGCGGCATGCTGATCGCGCCGGTGCGCGCGGCGCCGTCGCGAGCGGCGACCTTGAAGGTGAATTCGGGTGTGGCAGCGATTTCGGGCTGCAGGGCTTGGGGCTGAACGGTCATGGCCAGCGAGGTAGAGCAGCGCGCGGGTTTAGGGAAGAGACCCGCGCGCCGGATGGCCGTTCCGCCCCGTCATGGGCGGGCTTTAGCCCTTCGGCACAGCCGCCTCGTAGATCTCCGGCTTGAAGCCGACGATCGTCTTGCCCTTGCCGAGGTCGAGCACCGGCCGCTTGATCATCGAAGGCTGCGCCAGCATCAGCGCGATCGCCTTATCCGCATCGAGCCCCTGCTTCTCGGCATCGGGCAGCGCACGGAAGGTGGTGCCGGCGCGGTTCAGCACCGTCTCCCAGCCGTGTTCCTTGACCCAACGCTCAAGCGAGGCCTTGTCCACCCCGCTCGCCTTGTAGTCGTGAAACGCAATGGCGACGCCATGGCCGTCGAGCCAGGAGCGCGCCTTCTTCATCGTGTCGCAGTTCTTGATGCCGTAGATCGTGATAGCCACGTCGCGAACCTCTCAGGCCGGACGCTTCGGGCTGTCGAGGCCGCGCTGCACGGCCGGGCGCGACAGGCAGCGCTCCAGCCAGATCGGCACATGGGTCAGCTTGGCATAGTCGACGAGCTCGCCCGCGCCATAGAACCCGACGAGATTGCGCACCCAGCCGAGGATCGCGATATCGGCGATGCTGTAGTCGTCGCCCATGATCCAGGTATGGCTCGCCAGCCGGCTCTCCAGCACGCCGAGCAGGCGCTTGCTCTCGTTGGCGTAGCGATCACGCGGGCGCTTGTCCTCGTATTCGCGGCCAGCGAATTTATGGAAGAAGCCGAGCTGGCCGAACATCGGCCCGATCGCCGCCATCTGGAAGAACACCCACTGGATGGTCTCGTAGCGGGCGGCAGGGTCCTTCGGCAGGAGCTTGCCGGTCTTCTCGGCGAGATAGAGCAGGATCGCGCCGGATTCCCACAGGCCGAACGGCTTTCCGTCCGGACCGTTGGGGTCGATGATGGCAGGGATCTTGCCATTGGGGTTCAGCGACAGGAATTCCGGCCCCCAGGTCTCGTTCTTGCCGATATCGATGAGATGCGGCTCGTAGGGGAGTTCCAGCTCCTCCAGAGCGATCGAGACCTTCACACCGTTCGGCGTCGGCAGCGAATAGAGCTGGGTGCGGTCGGGATGCGCGGCGGGCCAGCGCTTGGTGATCGGGAAAGCGGAGAGATCGGCCATGACAGGCTCCGTCTGAATCGGGTGAGGCTTCGGCCGCGAACGATAGAGCCGGCCGCGTTCAAAGCAACGGCGCACGGCCGTGATTGCCGCAAACCGGCCTTGCATGGCTGCATGGAGTTCAGTCGAGCGGCCAGGAGCCCAGGATTACGTACTTCCTGTTATCGATGCTCTCGACCAGCACGAACTCGCGCACCTGCCAGCGCAGCTCGGGCAGATCGATGGGCGTGCGGCGCACCTTGTCGTAGAACAGCGTCACATGCGGCTGGAAGCTCGATCCGTCGACCTTGAGCCCGGCATGCCGCAAGGCATCAAGGAGTGTGGTGGACAAGCTATTGGCAGCGAGCAGGTCCGCCCGCGTCGTGAGGGAAAATGCGTAGTTCGGCGCCGCGCCGAAGCTGGCCGCCTGATTGAACATGACGGCGAAAGAGGTCTTCCGGATCGCGTCGGCGACCGTGCGTGCCATTGCGACGCTCTGCCCGAACGGCCCATCGGGTGCAGCGATGCCTCGCAACGTCACATGATACTGGTCAGGTTCGCGCAGCGGTCTTGAGGGACGAAGCTGCTTGTGCAGGTCATGCGCCAGGCCATCGATCCGCGCCCTCGCCTCCGCATCCGGAAGGAGCGCGAAGAAATAGCGGGGCGGGCGGCGGCCTTCTCGCGGCCGAAACTCTCGCCCACCATCGAGGTCGAGAACGAACTGCATCTACCCATCATAGAACAAATAAGGAACAAAACAAGCTGCAAACCGCCCAGCGAAAATCGCAAGGCTGCCAGTCACCCCAACCGACCTGCTCACGCTTGAGCACCAATGGCCCCGCGTCTAGGCTGCCCTTGGTAGCCGCACGGCCGCCGCTTGCGCCCCCGCCTGGCGGGAGGCACGGATTCCTCTCCTGTCAGGCATCGTCATGGCTTCCTCAGACGCACTCGCCGCGGTCTTCGACCATATCGAGACCAATCGCAGCACTTTCCTCGATCGCCTCATCGCGTATCTGCGCCATCCCAGCATCAGCGCCGAGAATATCGGCATCGCCGAGGTCGGCGTCCTGCTCGTCGACATGCTTACGGAGATCGGCCTTGAAACCAACCTGATCCCGACCGAGGGCCACCCGGTCGTCGTCGCGCGCTGGGAGAAGGCGCCGGGCAAGCCGACCGTGCTGCTCTACGGCCATTACGACGTGCAGCCGCCGGACCCGCTCGACAAATGGGTCTCGCCGCCTTTCGAGCCGACGATCCGCGATGGCCGGCTCTATGCGCGCGGCGTCGGCGACAACAAGGGCCAGCATTTCGCTCAGATCCTCGCGATCGAATCCCATCTCAAGGTCCATGGCGAGCTACCTTGCAACGTCATCCTCGTGCTTGAGGGCGAGGAGGAGATCGGCAGCCCGAACATCGCCGGCTTCGTGCGCGCCAACCCGCATCTGCTCAAGGCCGACCTCGCCGTCACGGCCGACGGCCCGCGCCATGCCAGCGGCGCGCCCTCGATCAAGTTCGGCTCGCGCGGCGTGGTCTCCTTCGACCTGCGCTGCCGCCATGCCAGCCGCGACGTCCATTCCGGCAATTTCGGCGGCGTCGTGCCGAACCCGATCTGGACGCTGGTCCACCTGCTCGCGACAATGAAGAACCCCGAGGGCGAGATCACCATCGACGGCCTGCACGATGCCGTCGAACCGCCGACGGCGGAGGAGCTGGAGGCGGTCGAGCGCCTGCCGCTCGACATCGAGGCCTTCAAGAAGGGAGTTGGCCTCACCCGTCTTGACGCCCCAGCCGACCGGCCCTTCTACGAGCGCCTCTGCTTCCGGCCGACGCTGACCATCAACGGCTTCCATGGCGGCTATGGCGGGCCGGGCACCAAGACCGTGCTGCCGAACGAGGCGCTGGTGAAATGCGACATCCGCCTCGTCGAGGCGCAGGACCCGGAGGACATCCTGCGCAAGGTCCGGGCTCACGTCGAGAAGCACGCGCCGGAGGTCGAGTTCATCGCCGAAGAGAAGGGCATGCAGCCCTCCAAGACCTCGATCGCCTCACCCTATACCGCGCCCCTGCGCCGCGCTTTCGTCTCCGCGCAGGGCGAGGAGCCGCTATTGATCCCGGCCGGATTCGGCAGCCTGCCGAACTACGTCTTCACCAAGATCCTGGGCATCCCCGCCTTCGTGACGCCCTACGCCAATCACGACGAGGCCAACCACGCCCCCAACGAGAACATGACGCTGGACTGCTTCCATAGCGGCGTTCGCACCGGCGCAGCCCTGCTGCACGAGCTCGGCCAGTTGGGGAAGCCGGCCTGAGCGATCTCGCAGACTGGGAGGGCGCTATCTGCCCTTCCAGTTCGGCGTCCGCTTGCCCAGGAAGGCTTCCATGCCCTCACGGAAATCGGCGCTGGTGTAGCAGAGCGTCACCAGATCGTGGCCGTCGACACCTGCGGCAGCGGCGGCGGTCAGGCGGCGCATCGCCTCCTTGGTCGCGCGCATCGTCAAGGGCGCATGGCCGGCGATGGTTTGCGCCAGCTCGCCGGCCCGCCGCATCAGCGCCTCATGATCCGGCACCAGCTCGTTATAGAGGCCGATCCGTGCACCCTCCTCCGCCTCGACCAGCCGGGCGGTGAAGACGATGTCCTTGACCCGCGCCGGGCCGAGAATGGCGTAGAGCCGCCCGTAATTCTCCATCGACAGGCAATTGCCGAGCGTGCGCGCGATCGGGAAGCCGAAACGCGCGGTCTGCGTCGCGATGCGCAGGTCGCAGGCGAGCCCGATCGCCGCACCGCCGCCGGTGAAGGCGCCGGAGATCGCGGCCAGCGTCGGCATCGGGCAGCTCTCGATCGTGCCGATCACGGTTTCGATCCGCTCTTCATAAGCCAGCGCATCCTCGGCGCCGGAGAAGGCGCGGAACTGGGCGATGTCGGTGCCGGCCGCGAAGGCCTTGTCGCCCGCCCCGGTCATGACGATGACGCGCGGATCGCCATGCGCGGCCGGGTCGCGGCAGATCTCGGCGATGCGCTCATACATGGCGAAGGTCAGCGCGTTGCGCGCTTGCGGCCGGTTGAGCGTGATCGTGCCGACCCCGCCCTCGACCGCATACAGGATTTCGTCGTTCACGCAGGCTCTCCGTCAGATCACGCCATCGGCCCGCAAGCGCGCGAGCCCGGTTTCGTCATAGCCGAGTTCGGCCAGGATCTCGTCGTTATGCGCGCCGGCCGCAGGCGTCGGCGTCGCGACATCGGCCGGCGTGCGCGACAGCGTCACCGGCTGGCCGATCAGGCGGATATCGCCGAGCTCGGGGTGGTTCAGCGGCTTGGCGATGCCGAGATGGCGCACCTGCGGGTCCTCGAACATCTCGTCGACCGCATAGATCGGTCCGGCCGGGACGCTATGGCGCTCCATCGCCTCCAGCCAATGGGCGCTGTCGGCCGCGGCGAAGACCTCCTCGATCAGTTCCCGCAGTTCCGGCCGGCGGGCGAAGCGCTTCTCCGAGCTGTCATAGCGCGCATCCAAGCCCCATTCCGGCCGCCCGATCGCCCGGCAGAACGCGCGCCATTGCTCCTCGCCTCCGACACCGAGATTGATCGCGCCGTCGCGTGTCCGGTAGACGCCCATCGGCGTCTGGTAGGGGTGGTCGTTGCCGGATTGCGGCGGCACCGAGCCCTCGACGAGATAGCGTGCGGCCTGGAAATCCATCATCGCGATCTGGGCTTCGAGCAGCGAGGTCTGCACCCACTGCCCCTTGCCCGAGACCGCCCGCTCCTGCAGAGCGACCAGCGCGCCGACCGCGCCGTAGAGCCCGGCCGAGGAATCGGCGAGCGCGATTCCCGCCCGCACCGGCCCCTGGCCGGGCAGGCCGGTCACCGACATCATCCCGCCCATGCCTTGCGCGATCTGGTCGAAGCCGGCGCGCGTCCGGTACGGGCCGGACTGGCCGAAGCCAGAGATCGAGACCAGGATCAGCCGCGGATTGCGCGCGTGCAGCGTCTCGAAATCGAGCCCGAGCCGCTCCTTCACGTCAGGGCGAAAGTTCTCGACGACGAGATCGGCCTCGTCGACGAGCGTCATCAGGATCGCCTTGCCTTCGGGCGTCTTAAGGTTCAGCGCGAGCGAGCGCTTGTTGCGATGCAGGTTCTGCATGTCGTAGCCGAGGCGCGGCCCGCTCATGTTCTCGTTGGGATCGAGCCCCGGCGGGCTCTCGACCTTGATCACGTCGGCCCCGAAATCGGCGAAGACGCGCACGCAGGTCGGCCCGGCTCGCACCCGCGTCAAATCCAGTACCTTGAGCCCGGCAAGCGCGGTGGACGGTCTCGGCTGCGGCATCGGTCTTCGCTCCCTCTCGGAGCGAACTATCCGGTACGGCACACGGCGCGGTCAATGGCGGCGTGCATGCTGCATGCAGGAACAGGGCGCATGGCGAAAAAAGCGCCCGGCTTGAGGCCGGGCGCTGCCTGGGTGTCCCTCGTTGCCGAAGCTACGCCACCGCCCGCGCCGCGTCGCGCACGGCGGCAAGCGTCGCATCGACCACCGCCGCATCATGCTCCGACGACACGAACCAGGCGCCGCGTTCCAGCACGCGCACACCGCGCTTGAGCAGTTCATGCGCGAAGCGGCTATAGGCGGCCTTGTCGGCGCGCGCGACGTCCCGGTAGTTCCGCGCCGGTGCGTCGAGGCCGAAGGCAACGTGGAACATCAGCGGGAAGCCGGCGACCTGCGCCTTGATACCCGCTTCCTTCAGGATCGTGCGGATGCCGTCCTGCAGGCGTTGACCATGAACGGAACTGCGTTCGTAATGCTCCGGCGTCAGCGCCTTCTGAGTCGCGACCAGCGCCGCCATCGAGACCGGCTGGGCGTTGAAGGTGCCACCATGCAGCACGCCGTCGGCGAAGAGGTCGAGCAGATCGGCCCGCCCGGCGATCGCCGCGACCGGGAAGCCGTTGGCGATCGCCTTGGCCATCAGGGTGAGATCAGGCGTCACGCCGAAGCGCTCCTGCGCCCCGCCTCGGCCCAGCCGGAAACCGGTGATGACCTCGTCGAAGATCAGGATCGCACCATGCTTGCGGCAGGCGGCGAGCGCGCCTTCCAGATAGCCCGGCGCCGGCGCGATGGCGCCCTGGTTGCACATTGCCGGCTCCATCAGCACGGCCGCGACATCGCCCTTGGCGAGCCGCGCTTCCAGCGCTGCGAGATCGTTCCAGCCGATGATCGAAAGCCCCTCGCCCGCCGCCGGGTCCTGGCCCTTGCTGCCGATCACCGGCGTCGGCGCTTCGTCGGGACCTGCCGCGTTCAACCCCGGCGCCGTCGACCACAGGATGTTGTCGAACCAGCCGTGATAATGCCCCTCGAACTTGACGATGGTGTGCTTGCCCGTGGCCGCGCGCGCCAGCCGCATCGCCGCCTGCGCCACCTCCGAGCCGGATGAGCCGAAGCGCAGGCGCTCCGCCGAGGGAATGCGCTCGCAGATCAGTTGCGCGGCTTCCGCCTCGATCGGCATCTGGCCGGCGAAGAGGATGCCCTTCTCGGCCTGGCGCTTCACCGCCTCGATGACCGTTGCAGGGGTATGGCCGAGCACGGTCGCGCCCATGCCGCAGTAATAATCGATGATCCGGTTGCCGTCGGCGTCGATGAGATAGGCGCCCTCGCCGCGCTCGAAGACGAGCGGCCCGGGCTGCATGCCCAACCGGAAATTGCTGTTTACGCCGCCGGCGATGAAACGCGCATTCGCCGCGATCTGCCGGGCGGATTCGTCGAAGCGCAGTGCGCCCGCCTGCTGGCTGCCATTGCCTGTCACCTGCGTTGCCTCCTGCTGTTGCCCCGACCAGACCAGAGCGCCCTCACCGTGTAAAGGAACAGCGGTTTCGCCTTGCGGAATTCGATTTGGTTGGCCATGCTGGCTCGGAAGCGAGCCCGACCAGCGGAGCGGCCATGCCCAGAAAAACCGACAACCCCTATGTCGTGCAGCCCGTGATGAAGGCGCTGAAGGTGCTGGAGCTGGTCGCCCGCCATGGCCACGAGATCGCACTCACCGCCGTCAGCAAGGAGCTCAGGATCCCGAAGACGACGACCTTCCGCTATCTGCAGACGCTCGCCGCCGCCGGCTTCCTCGACCACAACCGCGCCACCGATCGCTACAATCTCGGGCCGCAATTGCGCGCCATCGCGCGTGCCGATGCCAGCGTCAGCAAGATCCGCGAACTGGCCCGGCCTGCGATGATCGAGCTGATGCAGGAGTTCAACGAGACGGTGAACCTCGCCGTGAAGGGCAATGGCAGGGTCGTCTATATCGACCTGATCGAGGCCAACCGCTCGCTCAGGATGCAGGCCCGCATCGGCGAGAGCCACCCGATGCATTCGACCGCGCTCGGCAAGGCGATCCTCGCCTTCCTGCCCGAGGTGGAGCGGCAGCGACAGCTCGACCTGCCTCTGACCGAACGCACCGGCCGCACCTTGCTCGAGCGCGAAGAGATCGAGCGGCAGCTTCGGCAGGTCGCGCGCACCGGCTACGCCACCGAGATGGGCGAGAACGAGGACGGCGCGATGTGCGTCGGCGTGCCGATCCTCGACGAGGACGGCTATCCGGTCGCGGCGCTGAGCGTCTCCGCGCCGCTGATGCGGATGCCGCATTCGCTGGCGGCCAAGGTCGGAACGCGGTTGCGCGAGGTCTCGGCCGGCATCTCGACCCATCTCGGCTCGCGCCCGACCGCCGATCTGCGCTGAGGGGCTCATCGGTATTCGATCCGCGGGTCGATCCAGGCGTAGAGCATGTCGACCGTGAGGTTGATCAGCATATAGGCGACCAGGATCACCAGGATGCAGCCCTGGATCAGCGGATAGTCGCGGGTGCTGATCGCCTGGATCAGCAGGCGCCCGAGCCCCGGATAGGTGAAGACCGCCTCCGTCACCACGGCCCCGCCGATGAAATTCGCCATCATCAGGCCGACGATGGTGACGAAGGGCAGGAGCGCATTGCGCATGATGTGGAAGCCGACGATACGGCGTTCCGGCACGCCCTTGGCGCGGGCGGTGCGGACATAATCGGCCCGCGCCTCGCCGATCAGCGAGGCCCGCAGGAAGCGCGCCAGGATGCCCGAGACATAGGTGCCGAGCGTGATCGCCGGCAGCGCCAGGCTCCGCAGCGCATCGAGCGGAGACTCCCATAACGGGACATGCCGCGAGGCCGAAGGCAGCCAGCGCAACTCTACCGCGAAGAGCAGGATCAGCAGGATGCCGAGCCAGAAGGTCGGCACGCCCAGCGCCAGCGCGCTCCAGCCGCTGAGCAGACGGTCGAGCCATGAATTCGGCTTCACGGCGCTCGCGATCGCCACGGGAATGCCGATGACGAGCGCAACGAAGATCGCAGCGAGCGCCAGTTGAAGCGTCGCCGGCAAGCGCTCGCCGATCAGTTGCAGCACCGGCTGACGGCTATGCAAGGACAAGCCGAAATCGCCCGTCGCGGCCCGGCCGAGCCAGTCGGCATATTGCACCACCATGGGCCGGTCGAGCCCGTAGCGCTGGATCGCGGCCGCGATCTCCTCCGGCCCGGCATTCTCGCCGACGATCACCGCGACCGGCCCGCCCGGCACGGCATAGATCATCGCGAAGATCGCGAAGGAGGCGATCAGGATCACCGGCAGCATCTGGAAGAGGCGGCGCAGGACATAGGCTGTCATCGCCGGCCCCCGATCGTCTCGCCGCTGGCATCGGTCTCGTCGCGATCGAGGATCGCCGTCAGCGCCCGGCCGATCGTGTCGAGCGACAGGATCGTCAGCGTCAGCACGATGCCGGGCAGAACCGCATAGGTCGGAGCCTCGTAGAGATAGGACTTTCCCGTCCGCAGCATCTCGCCCCAGCTCGGCGTCGGCGGTGGCACGCCGACCCCGAGGAAGGCCAAAGCCGCCTCCAGCAGGATCGCGATCGAGGCCAGCACGATCGCCTGAACCACCAAGGGGCTCAAGGCGTTGGGCAGGATCGTTCTGAACATGATGTAACCGGGGCTTCCGCCGAAGCCGCGCACCGCCGTGACGAAATCGAGCTGGCGCAGGGCCATGACCTGCGCCCGCGCGATGCGGGCGAAGCCGGGAATCCCGGCAATCCCGACCGCGATCAGCGCAGCTCCCTGGCTGCGTCCGAGAACGGCGATCAGCGCCATCGCGAACAGGATGTTCGGCAGCGCCAGCAGCACGTCGATGCAGCGCATCAGCAGGGAATCGCGCCAGTCGCCATAGAATCCGGCGGCGAGCCCGATCGGCACGCCGATGAGCGCGGCGATGACGACTGCGCCGACCGCCGTCAGCAGAGAGGTCCGCGCGCCATAGATGACGCGCGCCAGGATATCGCGGCCGAGTTCGTCCGTGCCGAACCAGTTCTCGGCCGAGGGCGGCAACAGCGAGGCCGCGACGCTCTGCGCCAGCGGATCAAACGGCAGCACGGTGGCGAAAGCCGCCGCAAGCGCGACCAGCAGGAGGAAGCCGAGCCCCAGCGCAGCGCCGCGCCGGGCGAGCAGCCGGCGCAGCAGCAGCTTCAGCCGGGCAAGCGTCTCCGTCATCGCCGGGCGCCGCTCCGGCGCCGCCCGGCCGCGTCATGCCGCATCACTTGAACCCGATGGTGCGGGCGACGAAGAGGTTGTCGATGTCGAGCGTGATGCCGCCGATCTTGTCGGAGGCGACGATCAGGCCGACATCGTAGGAGTTGGTCGGTATGCCGAAAGCCTCGTCCACCATGACCTTGTTGAGGTTGTCGTAGGCCGCCTTGACCTCGGCCGCGCCACCCGAGGCGGCATCGACCCTGGCGATCGCCGCGACATAATCGGGGTGCGGATGCGGGTCCTTCAGGACCGGGTTGCCCGAGGTGCGGTAGATCGAGTTGGTGGCGACGCGCGACGGGAATTTCTGGACGTTGCCGACCGCCCCGAAGGTCGCGGCGAAATCGCCGCCGAGCAGCGCGGTGACGTATTCCGCGCCCTGCCGCATGTCGAGCTCCACGGGAATACCGATCTTCTGCAGCGAGCCCTGCACGATCTGGCTGATCGCGACGGAGGACTCGTCGCTGCCGTTGACCAGGAGCTTCCAGTTCTTGATCTCGTCGGCGGAGAGGCCGGAAGCGGCGATCAGCTTCTTCGCCTTCTCCAGGTCATAGGCATAGGTCGCATTGTAGCTCTCGTCATAGGCCGGACTCGCCGGCGCCCAGGGCAGCGCCACGACCTTGCCCAGGCCGGCATAGCCGACGCGCAGGATGCTCGCGCGGTCCATCAGGTGGTTGAAGGCCTGCCGGAACGCCTTGTTGCGGAACGGTCCGCGCGTCGAGTTGATGCGGAAGACCTGCACCAACGGCCCCGGCCCGGCGAAGACCTGGAAGCCGGCATTCTTGAGCCTGACCGCGCTGCGCGAGGAGCCGTTATAGACGATGTCGACCGCGCCCGATTCCAGCGCCGCACTCGCCGAAGCATCCTCGCTGAACACGGTGAAGACGAGGTCCTGCACGATCGGCTGCTTCTCGCGCCAGTATTTCGGATTGGCCTTGAGCGTCAGGCTCTGCCCCACGGCCCGGTTGACCAGCGTATAGGGTCCGGTGCCGGCCGGCACGGTCTCGACCGTGTCGATGCCCTTGGGGTCGATCGGAAGCAGGAACTGAAGCAGGTCGAGGATCTGTCGCTCGGGCACCGGCGCCTTGAAGTTGATCGTCACCGTCGCATCGTCCGGCGCCGACCAGTCCTTCACGATCGACATCGTCGCGAAGACGTTCTTGCCGCGCTTGGGATCGGCGCCCTTCTGCAAGGTCGCCAGCACGGAATCCGCCTTGAACGGCGTGCCGCTATGGAAGGTCACGCCGCTGCGCAGCTTCAGCGTGACGGACTTCTTGTCCGGCGCGATCGTCCATTCCGTCGCCAGGCTCGGCTCCGGCTTCCCCTCCGGGGTGTACTCGATCAGGCTGTCATAGAGGTTCTTGATGACGTGGAAATTCACCGTCGAGAGCTGCTGCGGATCGTAGTTCGCCAGCTCGCTCAGCACGGCCACACGCAGCTTCCCGCCCTTGAGCTGCTGGGCTAAAGCCGGCAAGGCTCCCGCCAGGGATACGCCCGCCAGCGCAAGGCCGGCCATGCCGAATTGACGTCGCGACAGCTTTGTCATCGCTTTCCCCTTTTGTTGTGTTTGGTTTCGTCTCAGCGCGTCCCCGCTCCCGGCTGGGACGAATGCGCCCGCCAGTCGCTTATTGTCTCCAACGGATAGACTGGGCGCGGAATCCGCTGCCACGGCAGGGTGAACACGTCCGACTGCCCCGGCCCGCGCGTATCGGCGCGAACGAGCCCGGAGGCGATGCGGTCGAAATACTGGAAGTTCGAGGCGGTCTTGAGCACGGCCATCTTATAGTCGGAGAGGTCGATGCCGAAGGCCTCGTAGACATCCGGCACATTGCCCGCGACGCCGCGCAATTCCGAGATCAGCAGTGTCACCGGCCCGACATCGAAGACCGCGACGCGGCCCATGTCGACCTCTGGCTGATGGTTGAACTTGAGCGGGATCGAGCCGCCGCCGAGCTTCCGCACTCGCCCGGTCACCGTCAGCGGCTTGAAGAAGGCGGTCGCCGCATCGCCCCCCAGCGGCAGCGTCACCTCGGCGCCCTCGCCCGCCGCCGTCAGCGTCGCGACGGCCTTGGGCGAGATCAGCGGAATCAGCGCCTTGCTCCTGATCCCGAGCCGCAGCATCGATTCCAGCAGCAGGTTGCTGTCGCCGGCCGCGCCACCGAAGACGGTGTCGCCGGTATCGCTGACCACGACCATGCCGCGCTCGGCCGCATCGGCCTTGCGCACGGCATCGTCGATGGAGACCGCCTCGCGCACCTGGAAATCGTCACGCATCGACCAGGCGAGATCGGCCAGCTCGTCGGCAAGCGTCTCGGCCAGCGCCTGATCGCCATCGGTGACCACGATCGTCGACCAGCCGCCCTCGGCGACATCGAGCCAGGGCTGCATCGGATAGTTCGAGGCCTGCAGGACGCGCCGGTCGGCCTCGATGGCACGCGCCCGGTCGAACCAGATTTTCATCGGCCCCTTCGAGGTCAGGAACTGTTCCTGATGCGAGAGCAGCGGGATCTTGCGCCAGGCCATCACCGGCCGGGACTTCTCCGCGAGGATGCGCAGCAGCACCTCGGTGCCGACCTTGCCGGTGTCGAACACGTCATGCGGCTGCGTGCGATGCCCGACGATGGCCGTGCAATTGGCCATGATCTTCTGCGTGATATTGGCGTGGTGATCGAGCCCGAGCAGGATCGGCACGTCCGGACCCAGAATCCTGCGGCAGAGCTCGGCCTGCTCACCCTCGACATCGTCGATGCCCTCGGCCGCGCAGGCGCCGTGCAGATGCAGAACGAGCCCGTCGATCGGCCCGACGGTCTCAAGGCCAGCCCGGATCTTCGCCTGGAAGAAGTCGAAGGCCTCCCGCGAGATGCGCCCGCCCGCCACGGCCCAGGCGCGGATGATCGGGATCGTCTCGATGGCGAGACCGCTTTCCTTCACCGCCGCATAATGCCCGCCGATCTGGCCGATCTCGCCGAATTGCCGGGCGATCTCCTCGCCCTCGACGAGGCCGAAAGCCTCGAAATCGGCGAGCGTCGTCAGCAACGGATTGAAGTCGTTCGTCTCCTGAACGATGTGGATCAGCGCCAGACGCACGGGCATCCTCCCGGATTGCGGCTCCGCTGATCCGGCCGATGCCGGGCGAAGCGACTTGTCGGTCTTCAGGGCATCGCGCCAGCCTGCATTTTCAGGCCAGCAGCATGGTCAAAAGCGTAATTGCCACGGATATTTCGCGTCAAGGATTGGATGTTCCACCCAAAGGAACACGCGATCAGGCGGCAATTTCGGTCCGGCTCTTCGGCCAATAGCGGCAGGAGACGCCATGCCCCGGCGCGACCTCGTGCCATTCGCGCGTCCCGTCCCGCGCATGATCGACACCATGGACGCAAGCGCCGCCATCGCCGTCGAGGAAGCGCAGATCCGGCGGTGGGCGCCGCAAACGCTCGCGCTGGAGCACGGGATCGGGTACCGGCACCGCATCGAGCAGCAGCTGCGTGTAAGGGTGCGCCGGGCTGTCATAGACCTGTCCCGCGCTGCCCATCTCGACGATGCGCCCGCGGAACATCACGGCGACGCGATGCGCCATCTCGCGGACGATCGCGAGGTCATGCGCGATGAAGAGATAGGACAGGCCGAGTTTCTCCTGCAGCGATTGCAGCAGCGCGACGATCTGCGCCTGCGTGCGCACGTCGAGAGCGGAGACCGGCTCGTCGCAGACGACGAAATCGGGATTGACCGCCAGGGCGCGGGCGATGACGACGCGCTGTCGCTGCCCGCCGGAAAATTCGTGCGGATAGCGCTGCATCACCAACGGATCGAGACTGACCAGCTCCAGCAGTTCTTCGACACGCTCGCGGATGCGGTTCGCCGGCACCGTGCCATGGACCTGCAAGGGCTCGCTCAGGATCTGCCCGATCGTCATGCGCGGATGCAGGCTGGAATAAGGGTTCTGCAGCACGAACTGCATATGCCGGCGCATGCGGCGCAATTCGCCGGTCCGCATCGTCGTCAACTCCTGCCCGAGCAGCCGGACCGAGCCTTCGCTCGTCTTCTGGAGCTGGAGGATCGCGCGCCCGGCCGTGGTCTTGCCCGAGCCGGACTGGCCGACGAGCCCGAGCGTCTGGCCGGGAGCGATATCGAAGGAGACCCGCTCGACCGCCTTGACCGGCAAGGCGCCGCGACGCGCCGGGAACAGCACCGAGAGATCGCGGACTTGCAGCAAGGGCTCCGTCATCGCACCGCCCCCGCCCCTTGCAGCCGTGGCACGGCATCGAGCAGCGCCCGCGTATAGGCGTGCTGCGGCCGCGCGAAGACATCATCGACCGGCCCAGCCTCGACGATCTCGCCGCGATACATCACGTTCACCCGGTCGACCATGCCGGCGACGACGCCGAAATCATGGGTGATCAGCATCAGCGCCATGCCGCGTTCCTCCCGCAGCCGCAGCAGCAGGCGCAGGATCTGCGCCTGCACGGTGACGTCGAGCGCCGTCGTCGGCTCGTCGGCGATCAGCAGGTCCGGTTCGCAGGAGATTGCGATCGCGATCATCACGCGCTGGCGCTGACCGCCCGAGAACTGATGCGGGAAATCGTCGACGCGCCGCGCCGGATCGGGAATGCCGACGAGGTCGAGCAATTCGACACTGCGCTCGCGCGCTGCCTTGGCGGACAGGCCGAGATGGCGGCGCAGCATGTCGCTCATCTGCGCCCCGATGCTCATCACCGGGTTGAGCGACGTCATCGGGTCCTGGAAGACCATGGCGATGCGCCGGCCGCGCAGGTCGCGCATCTCGTCCTCGCCGAGCCCGAGCAGCTCCTGCCCCCAGAAGGCGACGGAGCCCCCGAGCCCGATCGAGGCGCCCTCGGGCGCCAATCGCATCAGCGCCTTGGCGGTGACGCTCTTGCCGCAGCCGGATTCGCCGACGAAGCCGACCGCCTCGTCGGCGTTGATATCGAAGGAGATGCCGCGCACCGCCTGGATCACCTCGCGGCGCGTCGTAACCGTCGCGGTGAGGTCGCTCACCCTGAGCAGCGAGCCGGTCATCGCACGCTCCCCACGTCGAGAACCTCGCGCAAGCCATTGGCGATGATGATGAAGGTCAACGTCGCGAAGACGATGGCCAAAGCCGGCCCCACCACCGTCAGGGGCGCGAGTTCCATGAACTGGCGGGCTTCCGAGAGCATGCCGCCCCAGTTCGGATCGGGCGGCGGCGGGCCAAGGCCGAGGAAAGAGAGCGCCGTCACCGTGAAGATGGTCTGTGACAGCGTCAGGCTGGTCGCAACGAGGATGGGCGAGACCACGATCGGCAGGATATGGCGCAGCACGAGACGCATCTCGCTCATGCCGACGCTGCGGGCTGCCTCGACATGGTCCCATTGCTTGACGCTGAGCACCGGCGCGCGCACCACCCGCGCCATGGCCGGCGTATAGACGATGGCGATGGTCAGGATCAGGTTCGGCACGCTCGGCCCCAGCGCCGCGACCACCGCGATCGCCAGCAGCAGCACCGGAAAGGCGAAGACGACATCGAGCAGCCGCATGATGATCTCGTCCGTGCGCCCGCCAAGATAACCCGCCGCGAGCCCGAGGATCAGCCCGGCCACCAGCGCGATCAGCACGGCCGAGACCGTTATGAGCAGCGTCGTGCGGCCGCCGACGATCAACCGGCTCAGCACATCGCGACCGATCGAATCCGTGCCGAGCCAATGGGCGGCGCTGGCGGGCGCCAGAGAATCCGGCGAGGTCACCGAAGGATCATAGGGCGCGACCAGCGGCGCGAAGATCGTCAGCACCAGCATCGCGGCCAGCATGGCGAGGCCGACGCCAAGCAGCAGCCAGCCCTGCGTGATCCCCGCCCCCTTGCGCGCCGCCACGACCGGCGCGCTGTCCTGCATCGCGCCGCTCACATCTGCACCCGTGCGTCGACGCGGGCATAGGCGATGTCGATCATCGTGTTGACCAGCACGACGATACCGGCGGCGACGAGCACGATCGCCTGGATCACCGGATAGTCGCGGCTGTTGATGGAATCGAACAGGTACTGCCCCATGCCGGGAATGGCGAAGATGGTCTCGACCAGGATGCTGCCGCCGAGCAGCGCCGCGATCTTGAGGCCCGCGGCGGTGATCACCGGCGTCAGCGCGTTACGCATCAGGTAGTCGCGCAGGATCGCCGCCGGTGTCAGGCCCTTGGCGCGGGCGACCATGACGAAATCCTGGTTGGCGACTTCGAGCACGGCGGCGCGGGTGTTCTCGGCAATGGTCACGGAGACCGCGAGCGCCAGCGCGATGGCCGGCAGCAGCAGGCTTGCGAGATTGCCGAGCGGGCTTTCGAGGAAGGGCGTGTAACCGAGCACCGTGATCTCCGGGAAATAGAGCCCGAACAGCAGCACGATCAGCGTCGCCACGACGTAATTCGGCACCGCCAGCATCAGCCCGTTCCAGAGCCGGACCAGCCAGTCTGTCGCGCCACGCAAACGCGCGGCGGCAAGCCCGGAGGCGACGCCCATCACGGCCGCGATGACCGCGGCGAGAAGCGTGAGCTGGATGGTGACGATAAGCCTGTTCAGCAACTCGCCGAGCACCGGCTGCCGGGTGACGAATGACTTGCCGAAATCGCCGGTCAGCGCCGCCCCGAGCCAGCTCAGATATTGCGCCATCAGCGGCTGGTCGAGGCCGAGGTCGCGCCGGATCGTTGCCAGAACCTCCGGCGCCACGCTCTGCGAGCCCGCTGCCGCGATGGCGAAATCGCCGGGAATGGCGCGCATCAGCATGAAGGCGACGAAGGAGACGCCGAGCAGGATCGCAGCCATCCAGGCCAGGCGCCCGAGGACGAAGCGCGTCATCGACAGCCCTCCGCCGGGAGGCGGCAGGCCGGGCCTATTTCTTCAGCCATGTCGTACGCACGAAGGAGCGGATATTCGCGGCAAGCGGCACATAGCCCTGGACGTAGTTCCACCAGATCTCCCAGCGCAGCGGGTACTGGTAGATCTGGATGACATAGGCGTTCTCGGCTATGCGCTTCTGGATCGCCTGGTTCTTGGCCGCGCGCTTGGAAATGTCGAGCTCGGCCCGCGCCTCCAAAATCATCTTGTCGAGCTCCGGATCGTTCGAGCCCATTCCCTTGCCGTAGCCGCTGGTCGAGGTGATGTACTGGAACACGCCGTCCGGATCCGGTGTCCAGGACAGCGCGACCGAAAGCAGTGTCGGCCAGTCACCGCTCGCCCATTTGGCCAGGAGCGGCGCGGTCTCCATCGGCACCAGCTTCACGGTGATGCCCGCCGCCTGCCATTGCTGCTGCAGGATCTGCGCACAGGCGACGTCGAGCGGATTGGCCGCGACGATGATATAATCGCCGAGGTCGATCCCGCCGGGATAGCCGGCCTCGGCCAGCAGCGCCTTCGCCGCCGCCGGATCGTGCTTGTAATAGGGCAGTTCGCTCACGCCGTCATAGCCACCGACCTGGCTTTCCGGGATCATCGCACCGATCTTGCCGGAGCCGCCGAGCACGGTGTCGAGGCAGGCCTTGCGATCCGTCGCGAGGCTGAGCGCCCGACGCACCTTCACGTCGTTCAGGGGCTTCGCCTTCATGTTCAGCCAGATCGGGAAGGTGCGCGAGGTCTGGCCCGGTGCCGAGACGAAATTCCGCGAGGCGCGCGAAATCGCGGTCGCCACCTTCGGGTCCTTCACCCAGGTCATGTCGATGGCGCGCGAGCGCAGCGCCGAGGTCAGCGTCGCCTGGTCCTTGTAGAACTTGAAGATCACCTTCGCGAGATAGGGCTCGCCCTTCTCGTAATAGCCATCGAAGCGCGTCAGCGAGAATTGCTGGTTCGGCTGATAGGCCTCGAAGGCGAAGGGGCCGGTGCCGATCGGCTGTGTGGCGAGGTTCTCGACGCCGACCGGCACGATCGCACCGTTCGGATTGCTGGCGAGATTGCTGAGGAAGGCCGCATCGGTGGCGTTGAGCTGGAATTTCACGGTGAACGGATCGACCACCGTCACCGACTCGATGCTCGAATAGAGCGGCCTGAGCCGGCTGCCCGTGGCCGGGTTCATGATCCGGTCGAAGGTGTTCTTGACGTCGGCGGCAGAGAAATCCTTGCCGTTATGGAATTTCACGCCCTGCCGGAGCTTGAAGACATAGGTCTTCGGATCGGGCTGCTCGTAGCCGGTCGCCAGGTCCGGCTCGATCTTCATCTCGGCATTCCAGCGCAGCAGGCCGGAATAGAGCAGGCTGGTGAAATCATAGGACGAGAAGGCGTTGACCGTGACCGGGTCGAGCCCGATCGGGTCGGCATCGGCGCCGATCGTCAACGTGCCGCCGGCGACCGGGGTCTGGACTTGAGCCAAGGCGAGGCCGCTCCACAGGCCGGGCGCCGCCAACGCCGCACCGCCCGCCGTCAGCAGCTGCAGCAGGCTGCGCCGCTGCAGGCCCTGGACAGCGGCGTCGGTCTCGTCGGTCATCGGGAATGACGGTGTCGTCACGAACAATCCTCCCAGCATCCTGCTTGCCGGCCGATCCCGGCCGCTTCTGCGCGAGACAGGGGCCGGCCTGCGCCGTGCATCCCGTCATCGCTGCCCGGCCCATCTCGTCCGCGTCGCGGATGGCGGGCCTTCCCTCTGTGAGATGCAGGCTAGGAACGGCCTGAATTCACGTCAAGGATCACAGGTTTCACCAGAAGGAACAGATTCGGAAGCGCGTCAGAAGAAGGTCCGGATTGCGCCCGTGACGTTCCAGTCGTCATCGACCAGCATCAGCACGGCCCATTTGTCGAAGGTCAGGCAGGGATGGGCGATACCGAAGGCCACCATATCGCCGACCTGAAGCGGGCTCTCGTCCGGCGTGCCGAGATGGCAGTGCTGGTCGTTGAGCGCCAGGACCGTATGGCCCGCCGGCATCGGCTCCGGCCGGGCCATCGCCCCGCCCGGGCGATACCAGCGCAGCGGCACCGGCAAGGCGGAATCATAGGTGACGTCGCGCTTGCCCAGCGTGAGCAGGCTGCGCCCGCGCTCCGGCCGCGACTGGACATAGGCCCAGACCTCGAGAGCGGGTTCGAGCCCGCCGGGCGGCAGCTTCAGGCTGGTCTCCAGCATGATCCGGCGGAAAGAGGCGGAATAACCGAGATCGTCATGCGTCAGATAGCAGCCGGAGCGCAGCACCTTGAGCAGTGGGCGCCCGAGGCTCGCCGCGTTGAATTTCTCGCCGACGCGGTCGAACAGCGCGGTTCCGCCGGCGCTCAGGACCAGCGGCTCGGGGCCGAGCAGGCCCTCGGCATTCGCCGCCGCCGCGACGGCGATCACCTCGTCGAGCAGCTTATCCGCGCCGGCACTGTCGCTATGCAGGCCCTCGAAGCATTCGAAACCGGAAAGCCGCAGGCCCGGCGCGCCCGCAACGGCCCGCGCCACGGCCAGCGCTTCTTCCCGCGTCCGGGCGCCGGTGCGCCCGCCCATGAAACCGATCTCGACGAAAACACGCAGCGGATTGGCACCCGCATGCCCCTTGGCGGCTTCCGCCAGCAAGCCGACCCCGGCGACGCTGTCGGCAAGGCAATAGAGCTCGAACCCCGGCTGCTGCAACGCCTCGAAACAACAGGCGATCTCCTGCCGCCCGATCGGCTGGTTGGCGAGGATCACGCGCTTCACGCCGAAATGCCGGGCAACGGCGAGTTGCTGCATCGTCGCGACCGTGATCGCCCAGGCGCCGTCGGCAATCTGCAGGTCGAAGAGCTGCGGCGCCATCGTCGTCTTGCCATGCGGCGCGATCAGCAGATCATTTGCCCCGGTGAAGGCGCTCATCCAAGCGCTGTTGGCCTTGAGCACGCTCTCGCGGATCACGGCGAGCGGCATCGGCATGTCGCCGGCGAGCACGTTCCAGCCCTGCTTGCCGACATCGCCGAGCCGCAGCGACGCGCCCGGCGGCAGCCCCTTCGCCAGCACGTCGAGACGTTGGTCCTCGATCTCGCGGAGCGACAGGCGCGGAAGCGGGGCGGAAGCAGTCACAGCCATGGGTTCGGGTCCAGCGGAGAGAAGGGGCGCTTCACCTTGGTATAGGGGATCTTGGTCGCATCCGGCGGATAAGGTCCACCGCTGTCGAGATAAAGCACCTGTGCCGCGATCGGCGCGAAGGCGGCGTGGAAATGGTTGGAGGATTTCACCACCACGACCTTCTTGGCGCTGAGATCAATGCCCAGATCGGTGAAGACCGGCGGGCTGAAGGTCTGCGCCCGCGTCGAGGCCAGCACGATATCGAGCTGGCCGATCCGGATCGCCGCGGCAGGGCCGAGCGAGACCCAACTCTGCTCGAACGGGATCAGCAGGTCCTCGGTCGTGCCGACGACTTTCACCACCGCATCGATCGGCCGACCTGAAGACGGCGCCGCCTTGCCGATGAAGCGCAGGGGAATCTCAGTGCCGACACCGGCCGCCCGGCACAGGCTCACCGCCACCGGGTCCCACAGAGCCCCGATCGCCGCCGGAATTTCCGGATGCCGCAGCAGCGCCTCGACCATCACCGAGGAATCGCCCGCGACGCCGCCGCCCGGATTATCCCAGCGATCGGCCAGCACCACCGGCTTGCCGGGCTCGGCCAGTGCGAGCGCGGCCGCAATGCCCTCCTCCGGCTTGTAGTGCTTCGGCGAGCCGCCCTGCCCCCAGCGCAGGATTTCCAGCCCGAGCTGCTTCGCTAGCGCCGCCGCCTTCGCCTCATCGCCATCGGCGATGACCAGCACCTTGGTCCCGACATCGGCGACATCCGCCGCCTGGAAGCCATGCGCGACCGAGATCGAGAGGATGCCGTCCTTCCCCTCCATCGCTATCAGCCGGTCGACGAAGCTGCGGCCAGGCTCGCGGCTGGTCATGAAGGCGGCGAGGCCGCGGCAATCGAACACGGCGCTGACCGGCTTCACCTGCTTGCGCGCCGTCTTCAGGCAGAGCTCCAGCAGGTCCTCGGCCCGCGCCAGGAAATCCGTATGCGGGAATTCCTTGAAGGCGACGATGATGTCGGCGCCCGCGACCATCTCAGCGGTGAGATGGCAATGCATGTCGAGCTCGGCACCGATGACGCAATCCGGCCCGGCCAGCGCCCTCACCCGCGCGATCAGGTCGCCCTCGCAATCGTCATAGCCACGCGCCACCATCGAGCCGTGCAGGCCGAGCAGCACGATATCGACCGGCAAGGCCGCCTTGAGTTGGCCGAGGATCTCGTCGCGCAGGCTCTCATAGCCCTCCCGCGAGACAAGGCCAGCCGGCTCGGCCCAGGTCGCCGTGCCCTCGACCAGTTCGTAGCCCTCGCTGGCGGCGCGGCGGCGTGCCGCGACGGTCGGCGCCGAGCACAGGGTCGGCGTATCCGGGTGCGTGCCGGGCGGGCAGTAGAAGGCGCCTTCGAAGGCGCTGCGATCGACGAAGAGCGGCGCGAACGTATTGGTTTCCGTCGCCAGCGACGCAGTGAAGACGCGCATCCGCATGCTCTCTCGGTCTGAGGCGGCAGCCGCCCCTTCGGACCGCCGACCCGCCCATGAAACCGGGACGGGATGCGGACTGTCAAAGCGTCCGCGTTCCTTGCAATGGAACAATGCGGGCTTGATCTGGAACAGATCGGCGGCCGAGATGCGCAGGCTTCGCAAGCCTGGGAGATTCAACCGATCATGTCCCGCCGCCGCATCCTGCTGGGATCGCTCTTCCACGAGACCCACAGCTTCGTCGACGAAGAGACGACGCTCGCCGACTTCACCATCCGCAAAGGCGCGGAATTGCTGGCCCGCCGCGGCGACGGTTCGACCATCGACGGCTTCCTCGAGGTGGCGGAAACCGAGGACTGGGAGGTCCTGCCGACGATCGACTACGGCGCCTTGCCGGCCGGCACAGTCGCTCATACGGTCTTCGAACGCTTCCTCGCGGAATTCGATGCCGGGCTGAGAGCGGCCCTCGCGGATGGCGGCCTCGACGGCATCTGGCTTGCGCTGCACGGCGCGATGGTCACGACCGCCTGCCTCGACCCGGAAGGCGCGCTGCTGGCCCATATCCGCTCGGTGCCCGGCTGCGAAACCCTGCCGATCTTCGCCGTCTTTGACCTGCACGCCAATTTCACCGCTTCCATGGCGCAGCATGCCAACGCTCTCGTCGCCTATCGCGAGAACCCCCACACGGACGCCCGCGAATCCGCCGTCCGCTCCGCGAGATTGCTGGCGAAGTCGCTCGCGAGCGGGGAGCGCCCCCGCATGCTCTCCTGCAACGCCCCCGTGATCTGGCCGCCGACCGGCACCGGCACGGCCGACCGGCCGATGCGCGACCTCGAAGCGCTGGCGCGCGGGATCGAGCAGGAGAATCCGGCGATCTGGGTCGCCAGCGTCGTCGGCGGCTATTCCTTTTCCGATGTGCCCGAGGCCGGCGTCGCCTTCGCCATCGCCTTCACCGGCCCGGAGGCTCCCGCCCGCGAAGCGCTGGAGCGCCTCACCGCGACTGCAATCGAACTTCGCGAATCCGGCTTGCCGGCGGAATGGGACATCGACGGGGCCGTCGCGGAAATCCTGCGCTCGCCCGGCGGCCCCTATATCGTGGTCGAACCGGCGGACAATATCGGCGGCGGCGCACCGGGCGATGCGACCTCGGTGCTGCGCGCCTTCCTGCGCCATGGCGTCGAGAACTGCGCCGTCGCCATCGCGGACCCCGCCGCCGTTGCCGCCATGGCCGGCGCCAGGCCCGGCGAGACCCGCAAGCTCTCGATCGGCGGCAAGGGCAGCGCCATCGCTGAAGGGCCGGTCGAGATCGAGGCCAGCTTCGTCAGCGCCAGCGACGGCGAATTCGCGCTGGAGGACCTGAACAGCCATCTCGCCGCCGCGCAGGGCTCGCATTTCAGCATGGGGCCCTGCGCGGTCGTGGAGGTCGCGGGCGTCACGGTGCTGCTGAGCAGCCGCAAGACGCCGCCCTTCGACCTCGGCCAGCTCCGCTCGCAGGGCATCGAGCCGGAGACGCTGAAAGCGATCGGCGTGAAGGCTGCGGTCGCGCATCGGCGCGCCTACGACAAGATCGCCAAGGGCAGCTTCACTGTGGCGACGCCCGGCCCCTGCACCAGCCGGATCACCGGCCTGCCCTACAAGCGCCTGCGCCGGCCGGTATTTCCGCTGGATTGAGGCTGCCCTCACGCCGTCATTCTCGGGCGAAGCGCAGCGCAGACTCGAGAATCTCATGACGAGAGGGCGCAAGGAGCCTCCTCGACCTGAGATGCTCGGGTCAAGCCCGAGCATGACGGCCATGCCCTCCAAGTGCATTTTCCCTCTTGAACCTGAAGTGGCTACAGCTTGTAGAGAGGTGTCCCGTAGCGAAAGAGAGACGGAGACACCTCATGGCCGCCCATCCCGAAACTGCCAGCAAAACCCTGTCCTGGAAGGTCGGCGGCATGGATTGCGCGAGCTGCGCGGCGAAGATTCGCGGCGCGGTCGAGCGCCTGCCCGGTGTCAGCGACGTCAAACTCTCGGTGATGTCGGAGACGCTGACGCTGGCGCTCGGTGCCGGAGCGACCACGCCGGAGGCGATCGAGAAGCGCGTCAACGGCCTCGGCTACAGCACTGCCGCGCTGGCGACACCGGCCACCGCGCACCCCGCGCCGGAACAGGACGCCTGCGGTTGCGGCCATGACCATGGTGGCCATGCACATGACCATGATCACAAGCACGACCATTCCGGCCACGATCATTCCGGCCACGACCATGCCGGCCATGACCACGCCCCCAAAGCCGGCAAGCAGTCCGCCACCGCGAAGGATCACGGCCACGGCCTGCCCGGCCATGTCCACGAGGCCACGCCCGATGGCGCGAGCTGGTACCAGACGGCCAAGGGCCGGCTCGTCATTGCCACCGGCCTGTTCCTCGGCGCCGCCTATGCTGCCGGCCTGATCTGGCCGGGCATCGGCCACTGGGCCTTCATCCTGGCCTGCGTCGTCGGCGTCGCCCCCGTGGCGAGGCGCGCCTTCGCCGCGGCCCGCGCCGGCATTCCCTTCACCATCGAGATGCTGATGACGATCGCCGCCATCGGCGCGCTCTTCATCGGCGCGGCCGAAGAAGCGGCGCTGGTCGTCTTCCTCTTCGCGGTCGGCGAGGTGCTGGAAGGCGTCGCGGCCGACCGCGCCCGCGCCTCGATCCGCGCGCTCGGCGATCTCGTGCCCAAGACCGCGATCGTCGAGGAAAACGGCGCGACCCGCCAGGTCGACGCCGCGAGCCTCAGGATCGGCCAGGTCGTGCTGGTGCGCCCCGGCGACCGCATCCCGGCCGATGGCGAGATCACCGACGGCACCTCCGGCATCGACGAGAGCCCGGTCACCGGCGAATCCGTGCCGAAGACCAAGGGCGTCGGCGAGCCCGTCTATGCGGGCTCGGTCAATCGCGAGGCAGCCCTGCGCGTGCGCGTCGACAAGGCGGCCGAGGACAACACCATCGCCCGCATTATCCGTCTGGTCGAGGAGGCGCAGGAGGCGCGTGCCCCGACCGAGCGCTTCATCGACCGGTTCTCGCGCTGGTACATGCCGGCGATCGTCGGGCTCGCCGTGCTGGTCGCGCTGGTGCCCCCGCTCCTGCTCGGCGCCGAATGGTCGGTCTGGATCTACCGGGCGCTGGCGCTGCTGCTGATCGGCTGCCCCTGCGCGCTAGTCATCTCGGTTCCCGCCGCGATCGCCGCCGCCTTGTCGGCCGGCGCCCGCCAGGGCCTGCTGATGAAGGGCGGCGTCGTCATCGAAACCGCCGCCAAGACGGGACTGGTCGCCTTCGACAAGACGGGAACCCTCACCCAGGGCAAGCCGCGCGTCACCGATGTCGTCGCCCTCACCGGCAGCGAGGCGGAGGTCCTGGCCTTCGCCGCCGCGGTCGAGCACGGCTCGGCGCATCCGCTGGCCGAGGCGGTGCTGGAGCGCACCCGCGCCGACGGCATCGCCTACAAGCCGGCGGCCGAAGCTGCGGCATTGGCCGGCCAGGGCGTCACCGGCAAGGTCGACGGCCGTGCGGTCTTCGTCGGCGCCCCGCGCCATGCCGAGAGCCGCGCGCCCTTCGATAAGCGGGCTCGCCTCACGGCCGAGGAGCTGGAGGCCGCCGGCAAGACCGTCGCCGCCGTCATTGTCGACGGCGCGCTCGCCGGCTTCATCGCGCTGCGCGACGAGCCGCGCGAGGATGCGGCCGCGGCCATCGCCGAGCTCAAGGCGATGGGCATCCGCTCGACCATGCTGACCGGCGACAATGCCCGCACCGGCGCCGCCATCGCCGCCGGCCTCGGCATGGAGCACAAGGCCGAACTGATGCCCGACGACAAGGTCGCCGCGATCAAGGCCTTCTCCAGCGAGACCGCCGTGATGATGGTCGGCGACGGCATCAACGATGCGCCTGCGCTGGCTGCCGCCAGCATCGGCATCGCCATGGGATCGGGCACCGATGTCGCGCTTGAGACGGCCGATGGCGCCGTGCTGAAGAGCCGCGTGCGCGACGTCGCGGCAATGATCCGGCTGGCGCGGGCGGCGATGGGCAATATCCGCACGAATATCGCGATCGCACTCGGGCTGAAGGCGGTGTTCCTCGTGACCAGCGTGCTCGGCTATACCGGCCTCTGGATCGCGATCCTCGCCGATACCGGCGCGACCGTGATCGTCACCGCCAATGCGCTGCGGCTGCTGCGCTTCGATGCGGGTAAGGCGAGCTGACGGCGAAAAGGTTGCATACGCTTGTCATTCCGGGGCGCGCCGCAGGCGCGAAGCCCCGGAATGACAAGGTGACTTGACGCGTCTGTCAGACCCGGATGTCGGCGAGCGCACCGGTCTTGTTCGCGTTCTCGCCCTTGGCTTCCATCTGCTTGAGCATCTCGTCGCGGATCTTGGTCATGACGTCGGCCTTGGCCTGGGCGTCGAGCTTGTTGAACTCGTCGTCGCTCATGCCGAGCTTGGCGAGGATCGCGGCCTGAACCCGCTCCTCCGGCGACATCCGCGCAATCTTCAGGAATTCGTCCTCGATCGAGGACGGCGCCGTGACCGAGGTGCTGTTGCTGTTGTCCGCGCTGCTGTCGTTCTGTGCCGCCGGCTTCACCGGATTCGTGAATGGCAGGCTGATCGGCCGGTTCGTGATCGGGTTCGACATGGCTTGCTCCTTTGAGCAAACCGCCAGGCAAGCTTCAGGCCGCCGGGGCCGCTTCACGAAACCGCCCGAGAATCAGCCGTTTACAGGGAGGGCGGCACGTTTCGTGGCCATGCTGTCCAGGAAATTCGGCAAGATCTGCCCGGCAAACGCTGCCGGATGCCGATTGCTTCGTGGCGAAAATGCGCTCCTTCGATCGTCCGAAAACACCGCCGGACCGATCTCCGCTGCAACGCAAAAGTGCCCCGGCGCAACCGCTCGTCATTTAGCAGTTGCAACATGACTATTTTATAGGCAATTGTTGAGTAATCTCACGCTCAGCCGATCGAATGAGCAATTAGTAGGCTGCCGATTTCCGCAATTTTGCCACAAGCATTACGTTCAGCGCAGAACGATCCCAGGAAAATGACCGGAACCTTAACTCGTCATGCATATAGAGCATATCGGAGCTGATGCCGTGCCCCTGTTGGAAGCAGGCTGTCCGGTTTATATGCAGTGCACAACGAAATTATCGCTGTGGGCACCGCCCCGGTCCGGAATACTCGCAAGGAAGACCACCATGTTCGTCACCATGATCGCCGCTAAAATCCGCGCCTACCTCCGCTATCGCGAGACCGTTCGCGAGCTCTCCCGTCTGACCGACCGCGAGCTCGACGATCTCGGCCTGTCGCGCTCGGAGATCTCCTTCATCGCGCGTTCGCACGCCGCGGCCTGAAGGCTTGAGAATGAGAACCGCCGCGCATCGGGCGCGGCGCGTTCCGTGTAGTTTCTCCTGAGGCTCGTGATTCCCCTCCCCTCGAGCTTCGGTCGAAGAGCGAATGCCCGCCTCACGGCGGGCATTTTGCATTTCAGGCCGCCTGTCCCTTGACCTGCGCCCCGGCTGCGGACACATCCCAGCCATGGAACCCGTTCACATCATCGGCGGCGGTCTCGCCGGCTCCGAAGCCGCCTGGCAGATCGCCGAGGCCGGCGTCCCCGTCGTCATCCACGAGATGCGCCCCGTCCGCGGCACCGATGCCCACAAGACCGAGGGGCTTGCCGAGCTCGTCTGCTCGAACTCCTTCCGCTCCGACGATTCCTCCAGCAATGCCGTCGGCCAGCTCCATTGGGAGATGCGCCGGCTGAACTCGCTGATCATGGCCAAGGGCGATGCCCATCAGGTGCCGGCCGGCGGCGCGCTCGCGGTGGATCGCGACGGCTTCTCGCAGGCAGTCACCGCGGCGCTCGAAGCCCATCCCCTCGTCACCATCGATCGCGGCGAGGTCGCCGGCCTCCCCCCGGCCGAATGGAACAACGTCATCATCGCCACCGGCCCTCTGACCTCGCCGGCTTTGGCCGAGGGCCTGCAATCGCTGACCGGCGAGGGAGCGCTCGCCTTCTTCGACGCCATCGCACCGATCGTCCATTTCGATTCGGTCGACATGGATCAGGCCTGGTTCCAGTCGCGCTACGACAAGGCTGGCCCCGGCGGCACCGGCGCCGACTACATCAACTGCCCGCTCGACCGCGACCAGTACGAGGCCTTCATCGACGCGCTGCTCGCCGCCGAGAAGACCGAGTTCAAGGAATGGGAGGGCACGCCCTATTTCGACGGCTGCCTGCCGATCGAGGTCATGGCCGAGCGCGGCCGCGAGACCTTGCGCTGGGGGCCGATGAAGCCGGTCGGCCTGACCAACAAGCACAACCCGACGGTGAAGGCCTATGCCGTTGTGCAGCTCCGGCAGGACAATGCGCTCGGCACCTTGTTCAACATGACCGGTTTCCAGACCAAGCTGAAATATGGCGAGCAGGCTGCGATCTTCCGGATGATCCCCGGCCTGCAGAACGCCGAATTCGCGCGGCTCGGCGGCATTCACCGCAACACCTACCTGAACTCGCCGAATCTGCTCGATGGCCGTCTGCGCCTCAAGGCCGACCAGCGCCTGCGCTTCGCCGGCCAGATCACCGGTTGCGAAGGCTATGTCGAAAGCGCCGCCACCGGCTTGCTCGCCGGCCGCATGGCCGCCGCCGAGCGTCTCGGCCAGGAGCTGTCGCTGCCGCCTGCGACGACGGCACTCGGCGCGCTGGTCAACCACATCACCGGCGGCCACATCGTCACCATCGACGAGGGACCGCGCTCCTTCCAGCCGATGAACATCAATTTCGGCCTGTTCCCGCCGATCGAAGGCGTCGCGACCACCGGCCCCGACGGCAAGCGCCTGAAAGGCCCGGCCAAGACCGTCGCCCGCAAGCAGGCCCTGACGGCCCGTGCCAAGGCCGAGATGGAACGCTGGGCCACCGCTCCGGAAGCCAGCGCGGGCTGATCGCGCCATGCACAGAACGGTTGCCGGAAGGACTATCGCATAGAAGCCAAGCTCTCTGCGCATGGGCCGAGCTGCGATTGTCGATTACAGGTCTCCGACAAGAATCCGGAGGCCCCAGGAACCATGGCAACCACGACAACAACAGCCGGCGGCGCAAGCCAGGCGAATATCCGCAAGGCGGTGACCGCGGCGACGGTCGGCACCGTGATCGAATGGTACGACTACGCCCTCTATGGCGCAGCGTCCGGCCTGATCATCAACAAGCTGTTCTTCCCCAATCTCTCGCCGACGACCGGCGTGCTCGCCGCCTTCGCGACCTTCGCCGTCGGCTATTTCGCCCGGCCCGTCGGCGGCATCGTGATCTCGCATATCGGCGACAAGTTCGGCCGCAAGCCGGCGCTGATCCTGACCATCACGCTGATGGGCCTCGCCACCGTGCTGATGGGCCTGCTGCCGACCTATGAGACGATCGGCATCATGGCGCCGGTCCTGCTGGTGCTGATGCGCCTGATCCAGGGCTTCGGCGCCGGCGCCGAGCTCGCCGGCGCCATCGTGCTGGTGGCCGAATACGCACCGGCCAACAAGCGCGCCTTCTATACCGGCCTGCCGAATGCCGCGACGCTCGTCGGCATCATGCTGGCGACGCTGTCCTTCCTCGCGATCTCCTATCTGCCGGAACAGACCCTGCTCGGCTGGGCCTGGCGCGTACCGTTCCTGCTCTCCGGCGTGCTGTTCTTCGTCGCGCTCTATATCCGCAAGCATCTCGACGAGACGCCGGAATATGTCGAGGCGATGGCCCGCGCCGAGGAGCGCAGGCACGAGCAGTCGGTCCCGCTCGGCCAGCTGTTCCGGGAGAGCCCGAAGGAGGTGCTGTTCGGCTTCCTGTCGGTGACCGCCCACAACGCCAACGCCTATATCCTCAGCGCCTTCTCGCTGAGCTACATGATCAACACGGTCGGCATGAGCCGGACGGACGCGCTGATCGCCGTCACCATCGGCTCGCTCTTCGGCATCGTCGGCGTCGGCTTCATGGGCGCGCTGGCCGACAAGGTCGGCGCGGCAGCGGTCTATATCTTCGGTTCGCTGGTGATCGGTGTCTTCGCCTTCCCGCTGTTCTGGCTGTTCGACACCGGCAGCCTGCTCTGGTGCACGATCGGCATCGCGCTCGGCTACGGCCTCGGCTTTGGCTCGACCTCGGGCGCACAGGGCGCCTTCCTGACGAACCTGTTCCCGACGCGCTACCGCTTCTCGGGGCTGGCGATGTCGCGGGAACTCAACGGCGTGCTCGTCGCCGGTCCGACGCCCTTCATCGCGCAGGCGCTGGTCGGCGCTGCCGGCGGCCGGCCGACCTATGTCGCGCTCTACATCATCGGCTGCTGCGTGCTCTCGATCGCGGCGATCCTGATCATCCGGAGCCGCTCGGTCCACGTCTGACAGGCCGACGGCGTCGCGGTCAGCGGGACCGCGACGCCCGCCACAGCACCCACTGCCGGCGCCAGGCCGGCAGGGTGATGATGGTGCGGTAGGGATCGTATCCCCCGACCTCCATCCGCTTGAGATAGGGCTCGACCAGCGCCACCGGCAGGAAGGCCGGCTTCAGCCCGGACGGAATCGACTCACTCAGGCTGGTGAGCTTCTTCAGGTGCCCGCGCGCGATCTCGCGCAATTCCTTCAGCGTATAGAGCACGCCCGGTCCGCCGCGCCCGCGCACGATGTCGTCGCGTGTCACGCCGTTGCGGGCGAGGATATCCGCCGGCAGATAAACCTGTCCCTCCGCCGCATGCCATGGGAAGGCACGCATCAGCCCGGTCAGCGCATAGGCGACGCCGGCATGGCCGCAGGCTGTCGCGCCACCGGGGTCGCGCCCACCGGCGAGGATGATGCAGGCCAGCCGGATCACCGCGCTCGCCGTCTCGCCGGCATAACCTTCCAGGTCGCGCAGCGACGGCATCGGATCGTCGTAGAGATCGAAGATGCGCGCATCGATCAGCGCCGTCAGCGGCGCGACCGGCAGGCGATAGCGTTTGACCGTATCGAGCAGGGCCGCGGCGACCGGATGTCCTTGAGTCTCGCCGCCTGCCTGACCTTCGAGCACATCGCGCCACCATTGCAGCCGGACCTCGCCCGGCAGCGGCTCGCTCACCAGTGCCCGGACCCGCGCGATCTCGAGGCTGAAGGCATAGAGCGCATAGAGCGCCGCCCGGCGGTCCTCGGGCGCGTAGAGCCCGGCGATATAGCGGTCCTGATCCTGCTCGCGGACGAGCTCGGCGCAATGGGCATAAGCCTCCGGCAGGCGCGCCGGTGCGATCTCCCTGCGGTCGTCGGTATCGGTCTGCGGCATCGTCCCGCCTCGGCCCGTCGTCATGTGGCCGCCTTCAATCTAGGGCAAGCGCCCTGCCCCCGCTACGCGTCGTCGGCATGCCCGGTTTCCCGAATCGCCATTCGTCAGTCGACCGCGATCAAAGCCGCAGCCACGCGCCGATCCTCGCCCACCAGAACATTGTAGGTCCGCGCCGCGGCTCCGGTCGCCATGCCTTCGACGGCGATCCCTGCCTGTTTCAGCGGATCACGCAGAGCGGGCGGAATGAAGGCGATATCCGCGCCTGTGCCGATCAGCAGGAAATCGATCGTCCCGGCCTCGTCGAGCACCGGTTGCAGGCTCTCGATCGTCACCTCGGAAAAGCGCGTCACCGGCCAGATGCGGATACCGATCGGCGTCGCGATGATCGAGCCCTTGTGGCTCATCTCGGCGAAGCGGAACCCGCCCGCGCCGATGGCGTCGAGCGGGAAACGGCCGGGAACGAAGCCCTCGAAGCGGGGCACGGCCGCGATCAGGCCTTGGCCTTGGCAGCGGAAGCCTTGGCGACGCGCGCCGCCTCCTGCGCTTCCTCACGGGCGCCGGCCGAGCGGACGTCCATGTAGAGCAGCACCGGCGTCGAGATGAACATCGCGGAATAGGTGCAGACCACGACGCCGAACAGCATGACCAGCGCGAAGCCCTCGATCGCCGTGCCGCCGAACAGCACGAGCGCCAGCAGCGACAGGAAGGTCGTGGTTGCCGTCATCGCCGTGCGCGACAGCGTCGAGTTCACGGAGAGGTCGAGCAGTTCGGCCACCGGCATGGTCTTGTAGCGGCGCAGCAATTCGCGCGTCCGGTCGAACACCACGACGGTCTCGTTCAGCGAGTAGCCGACGATGGTCAGGATCGCCGCGATCGAGGTCAGGTTGAACTCGAGCTGCGTGATCAGGAAGAAGCCGATGGTCAGCACGATGTCGTGCAGCGTGCCGAGGATCGCGCCGATCGCCAGCGGCATCTCGAAGCGGAACCAGAGATAGATCAGCACGCCGACGATCGCGAGCACGACGCCGAGCGTGCCGGCCTGCACCAGTTCGCCCGAGACGCGCGGACCGACGGTCTCGACGCGGCGGAAATCATAACTGGAGGCGAAAGCCTCGCGCGCCTTCACGACGACCGCCTGCTGCGCCGTCTCGCCGCCCGGCTGCATGCCGAAGCGCATCGAGACCTCGCCGCCGGAGCCGAATTCCTGCACCTCGGCCTCGCCGAAGCCGAGCCCGTTGGCGGTATGGCGGATCTGGGCGATGTCGACGGCCTGTCCCTTCGTCTGCATCTCGATCAGGGTGCCGCCCTTGAAGTCGATGCCGAAATTCAGGCCGACCGTCAGGAACAGCACGAGGACGAGAATCGAATAGGCAGCCGACAGCGGATAGCTGAAGCGACGGAACCAGACGAATTTGAACTTGGTGTTGTCGGGAACGATACGAAGCAGGCGCATGCGCATGGCCAATCTCCTGAGGGGTTGGCAGCGTCAGAACGGGAGGTGCTTGGGCTTGGCCCAGCGGTACCAGATCGCGATCAGCATCCGGGTCAGCGTCACCGCCGTGATGACGGTGGTGAGGATGCCGAGGATGAAGACGACCGCGAAGCCGCGAACCGGGCCGGAACCGAGCGAGAACAGCGCCACGGCCGCGATCAGCATGGTGACGTTGGAGTCGATGATCGTGGCGAAGGCGCGCTGGAAGCCCGCTTCGAGCGCCGAGACGAGGCTGCGCCCTTGATGCTCCTCCTCGCGCATGCGCTCGTAGATCAGCACGTTGGAGTCGACCGCCGTGCCGATGGTCAGCACGATGCCGGCAATGCCGGGCAGCGTCATCGTCGCGCCGAGGAAGGACATCAGGCCGAAGATCAGGCCGACATGGACGAGCAGCGCGATGCTCGCGATCATGCCGAAGATGCCATAGGTCGCCAGCATGTAGATCACCACTAGCACGGTCGCGATCAGGGTCGCCATCTTGCCGGCTTGGATTGAGTCGGCGCCGAGGCCGGGGCCGACGGTACGCTCTTCGACAATCGTCATCCGGGCGGGCAGCGCGCCGGCGCGCAGCAGGATCGCCAGGTTGTTGACCTGCTCGACCGTGAAGTTGCCGGAAATCTGGCCGGAGCCGCCCGTGATCGGCGACTGGATCACCGGCGACGAGATCACCTTGTTGTCGAGCACGATCGCCAGCGGGCGGCCGAGATTCTCGGTGGTGATCTGGCCGAAGCGCTGGGCGCCGCGGATATTGAAGCGGAAATTGACGATCGGCGTGCCGCTGCGCGAATCGAAGGCCGGTTGCGCGTCGATCAGGTCGGCGCCCTCGACCGAGGGCTGGCGCAGGACCGGCACCATCTGGCCGCCCGCATCCTGCGACGGCAGCATGTCGATATCGGCGCTGTTGGCGTCGCCGACGAGGCGGAATTCGAGCTTCGCGGTCTGGCCGAGGATATCCTTCAGCTTCTGCGGGTCCTGCAGGCCCGGCACCTGCACCAGGATGCGGTCGAGCCCCTGGCGCTGGATGTTCGGCTCGGTCGTGCCGAGCGCGTCGACGCGCCGGCGCAGCACTTCCATCGCCTGCTCGACGGCACGGCGGATGCGCTCGTTGGAGCCGGCTTCCGTGACCGTGAGCTGGATCAGCCCGTCGGGCTGCTCGGCGATGATGATCGACTGGTTGCCGGAGGGGCCGAAGGCACCGAGCGTGCCGATCGGCTGGGCGAGCTCGCGCAGCTTGGGCAGAACGCGCCCGCGCTCGGCTGCATCGGGAACGCGGACCTGTACGCCGCGGGGCGTCGTCTGGATGCCGCCCTGGGGTGCTGCACGCTCCTCGCGCAGGATGCGGCGAACGTCGTCGCGCAGCTGGACGACCTGGCTGCGCACCAGCTCGGCCCGGTCGATTTCCAGCAGAACGTGGGAGCCGCCCTGCAAATCAAGGCCGAGCACCACCGCATGGATCGGCAGCAATGCGCGCGGAATCCAGGACGGCGCGTTGGTTTCGATGGCCTTGCGCGTCTCAGGCGACAAGAGGTTCGGCACGGCGAGCCCGCAGCCGACGAACAGCACGAGCAGGACGAGGATGACCTTGCGGGCCTGGAGACGAAGCATCTGCGTGAACAGCCTTGTTATCGCGCCTCAGGCCCCGGTGCGGGGCCTGGGCCGCCGCATTCTCAGTTCTTGACCGGCTCGCTCTTGGAGCGGACGTCCTGGATCATGCCGCGCACGATGCGCACGCGCACGCCGTCGGCGATCTCGACCTCCAGCTCGCCGTCGTCGACGACCTTCGAGACCTTCGCGATCATGCCGCCCGAGGTGACGACCGTGTCGCCGCGGCGCACGTTCTTGATCAGCTCCTGATGGCTCTTCGCCCGGCGCTGCTGCGGCCGGATGATCAGGAACCACATGATGACGAAGATCAGCAGGAAGGGCACGAGCTGGATCAGCATGTCGGTGCCGCCACCGGCTCCTGTCGCCTGGGCGAAAGCGGGGGTGATCACGAATACACTCCTCTGGTACGGCGGCGGCACGCCGCCGACCGCAGGTCTCTAGACAGAAAGACGCGGCAAAACCATCGCCCGGCCGGAAAATCGCGCGGACTATAGCCAGCAACGCCGTGAAATCAATCGGACGCGCCCGGTCGCCCGCACGCAGCCCCTCACCTATGGGTTGGCCGCCATTCGCGCAATGCCCCTTGCGCGCGATCCACGGCGTGGTTTAGCTAGCGGCGAGAACCGTACCGGACGGTACGGTACGGTTCAACGGCACGAAACGAAGGCACGGATGCCATGACCACGACCGCTCCCGACCAGACGCTGGCCACGCTGCTGCGCATCGCCGATGCCCTGGAGCGCATCGCTCCGCCCCGGCGCAAGGCCGCCGACCTCAAGGCCGCCGACGCCTTCGTCTGGCAGGCGGCGGGTTCGGAGCTCGTGCCGGTGCCGAAGGTCAATCGCGTCGGGCTCTCGCTTTTGCGCGGCGTCGATCGCGTGCGTGACACGCTGGCCGAGAATACCGAGCGCTTTGCCAAAGGCCTGCCGGCCAACAACGTGCTGCTCTGGGGCGCACGCGGCATGGGCAAGTCCTCGCTGGTCAAGGCGGTTCATGCCGACACCAACCAGCGCCTCGCCAAGGAAATGCTGCCGCTGAAGCTGATCGAAATCCATCGCGAGGACATCGAGAGCCTGCCGGCACTGATGAGCCAGCTGCGCAACGATCCGCACCGCGCCATCGTCTTCTGCGACGATCTGTCCTTCGACAGCGACGACACCTCCTACAAGTCGTTGAAGGCGGTGCTCGACGGCGGCGTCGAAGGGCGACCGGACAATGTCGTGTTCTATGCCACCTCGAATCGCCGCCACCTGCTGCCGCGCGACATGATGGACAACGAGCGCTCGACCTCGATCAATCCGGGCGAGGCGATCGAGGAGAAGGTTTCGCTCTCGGACCGATTCGGTCTCTGGCTCGGCTTCCACAAATGCAGCCAGGACGAGTATCTTGAGATGATCGACGGCTATGCCGGCCATTTCGGTCTGAACGTCGCTGCCGACGAGCTGCGCCGCGACGCGCTGGAATGGTCGACGACGCGCGGCTCGCGCTCCGGCCGCACCGCCTGGCAGTACATCCAGGATCTGGCAGGCCGGCTGGGCAAGCGGTTGGAGGGGTAAGCCGAACGCCACCGTTATTCTCGGACGAAGCGTAGCGAAGACCCGAGAATCTCGTTCCGGAAGAGGCGCCCTTTTCTGCACGAGATGCCCGGGTCAAGCCCGGGCATGACGAGGCCGAGCAAACGAAAAACGGGGCCGCCCTTTTCTAGGGCAGCCCCGTTCTTTTCGATCGGGAGGGTCTCGCGGAACCGATCGAAGGCTGAAACGTCGTCCGCAGCTCAGTTGTTCAGATAAGGCGTCGGATCGACCGGAGCGGAGCCCTTGCGCAGCTCGAAGTGCAGCTGCGGCGAGGAGACATTGCCGGTCTGGCCCGAGCTGGCGACGACCTGGCCGCGCTTGACGGCGTCGCCGCGCTTCACCTTGAGCTCGCCGTTATGGGCATAGGCCGAGACATAACCGTTCGGGTGGCGGATCAGGACAAGATTGCCGTAGCCCTTCAGCTCGCTGCCGGCATAGGCGACCGTGCCGCCCTCGGCCGCCTTGATCGGCGTGCCCTCGGGAACCGCGATATTGATGCCCTCGTTGCCGCCCTTGCCGCTATAGCCGGAGATCACGCGGCCACGAGCCGGCCAGCGGAAATCCGCCTTGTCGGACGCAGCGGTCGCCTCGGTCTCCTGCTTCGGAATGCTGGCGGTGGTCTTCGGCTCGGCGACGGGCTCGGACCGGGGGATCGCGCTCGCCTTCGGCTCGGCCGCAGGCGCGCTGGCCACGACGACGGGCTTGGCCGGCTTCGCCTCGGGCACCGGCTTCACGGCGGCGACCGTGGCAGCAGGCTTGGCCGCCGGCGTCGGCAGAGCCGCGGTCTTGCGGGCAGCAGCCTTGGCCTTGGCCTCGGCGGCGAAGCGGGCGCGCGATTCCTTCATGGCCTGGGCGTCGGCCGTGGCTTTCGCCCGGGCTTCCGCGGCAGCACTGGCCTTCTCCTCGGCGGCCGCCCTGGCCTGCGCCCTGGAATCGGCGGCCGGCGAAGCGGAGCGCGTGGCGGCAGACGGCCCGGCAACGAAGCGCTGGGTCTCGGCCGGAGCCTGGGCAACCTGACGAGCGGGAGCCGCTGAAGCAGCCGCGTTATAGACGGGAATGGTGATCCGCGTGCCGGGAGCGACATTCGCGTTGCTCAGCCCGTTCGCCGACATGATCGCGGCGCGCGGCACGCCGTAGCGCGACGAGATCGTATCGAGGGATTCGCCCTGGGCGAGCACGACCGGCGTGCCGCCCTGCGCGGACCAGCCGGCAGCACTGCCCGAGACGGCCTGCGGCGGCGCGGCATTCAGCGCGACGGCCGATTGCGGCGGCGGCAGCGGCTGCGACCGGACGACGGGCGCGGGATTGACCGGCTGCAGCGGCGCGCTCGCCACCCGCCCGATCGAGCCGGTGGTGGCCGGATCGCGGAAAGGCGTCGGAGCCTGGGCCGACTTGAACGGACTGTCGAAAGGCGTGTCGGTGAAACGCATCGCGTCCGACGAGCATGCACTGACGCTGAGAGCGAACAGGCACACCGTCGACAACCGACGAAGGGTGCGGGGATTGATCGATCCGGCTTGGCTACGCATGAACTGAGTACTCGCGAACGACGCAACTCGATGACGGAGATTAAAGTCCCGTTGAGGTTACGAAAGCGTTTCGCTCAGCCCGCCGTCTTCATTTTTTTGGATTTTTCAAATGGCCCGCATAGACGCCATTGGCATGGCGGCGGTCTCACAAGGCGCGCGAGCGGCCCGGAATCAGCGGCGGCAGGCGCAAAACCGGCCCGGTCGCATGATCGAACTGTCCATCGTCGAGATGGGTGACCACCACCCGGCGCGCCGCGCCCTCGACGCGCAGCGCACCGACCAGGCGCCCGCCGGGCGAAAGCCGCGCCAGCAGTGCCTCGGGCACCGCCTGGGTGACGCCGTTGACGAGAATGCGGTCGAAGCGGCCGAGCGTCCGGTCGGGCTGGAACCCGTCGGCATGGCGCAGGTCGACGGCTCCGCCGAAGCCGCTGTCGGAGACGCGCTCATGCGCAGCCAATGCCAGCGACCGATAACGCTCCAGCGAAACCACCTCGCCGCCCATGGCGGCGAGCAGGGCCGAGACGTAGCCCGAGCCGGTCCCGACTTCGAGCACGCGTGCGCCCGGCTGCATGTCGAGCGCCACGAGCAGGTTGGCGACGGTGTGCGGAGCCGTCATCGTCTGGCCGCAAGGCAGCGGCACAGACACGTCCTGCCGGGCGAGATCGGCGAAGCGAGCCGGCGCGAAGCGGTCCCGCGGCACCCGCTCCATCGCGCGCAGCAACGCGAGATCGCGCACACCCCGTGCGCGGAGCGAAAGCAGGAAGGCGACGGTACGCTCGCCTTCGCTGGCCGGCGCGTCCTCGCTCATGCCCCTCCCCGCTTCCCGCTCAGGCGAACAGCCGCGCGAAGCGCGTCAGCGTCGGCTCATGCGTCAGGTCGAGTTCCAGCGGCGTGATCGAGATGCGCTTCTCCGCCAGCGCCTTCAGGTCGGTGCCGTTGGCCGGCTCCTTGCCGCTGCGCTGGAAGGCGATCCAGTAATAGGGATTGCCGCGGCCGTCCTTGCGCGGTTCGAGCTGCACGATCTCCTGGTCGCGCCGCCCCTGCACCGTGACGGCGACGCCCTCGACCTCGTCCGGCCCGGCATTGGGGAAGTTGAGGTTGAACAGCACGCCCTCCGGAATGCCCTCCTCCAGCAGGCGCCGGATGATGCCCGGCGCGTGGCTTTCGGCGCAGTCCCAGCGAATCGAATCGCGATTGCCCGGCATATAGGCTTGGCTCACCGCGATCGAGGGCACGCCGAGCAGCGTACCTTCCATGGCGGCGGCGATGGTGCCGGAATAGGTCACGTCCTCGGCGACGTTCGAGCCCCGGTTGACGCCGGAGAGCACGAGATCGGGCCGCGCCTCCTTCATGACGGCGCGCACCGCCATGATCACGCAATCGGTCGGCGTGCCCTGCACGGCGAAGCGCTTCTCCTCGATCTGGCGCAGACGCAGCGGATTGGACAATGACAGCGAATGTGCGACGCCCGACTGGTCGGTCTCGGGCGCCACGACCCAGACATCATCGGAAAGCTGGCGCGCGATGCGCTCCAGCACGGCCAGGCCCTCGGCATGAATGCCGTCATCATTGGTGACGAGGATACGCATGTCTCAGGCCGCCTTCTCGATCCGCGTCACGCCGCGCATATAGGGCACCAGCACGTCGGGCACGGTGATCGAGCCGTCGGCGTTCTGGTAGTTCTCCATCACCGCGATCAGCGCGCGGCCGACCGCCGTGCCCGAGCCGTTGAGGGTGTGCACGAAGAACGGCCCCTTGCCGTCCTTGGTCTTGTAGCGGGCGTTCATCCGCCGCGCCTGGAAATCGCCACAGACAGAGCAGGACGAGATCTCGCGATAGGTCTTCTGCCCGGGCAGCCAGGCCTCGATGTCCCAGGTCTTCTGCGAGGCAAATCCCATGTCGCCGGTGCACAAGGTCATCACGCGATAATGCAGGTCGAGCTTCTTCAGCACGGCCTCGGCACAGGCGAGCATGCGCTCATGCTCCTCGCGCGATTTCTCGGGCGCCGTGATCGAGACGAGCTCGACCTTCTCGAACTGGTGCTGGCGCAGCATGCCGCGGGTGTCGCGCCCGGCCGAGCCGGCTTCCGAGCGGAAGCAGGGCGTGAGCGCGGTGAATCGAAGCGGCAGCTCCTCCTCGGAGAGGATTGATTCCCTTGCGAGATTGGTCAGCGGCACCTCGGCGGTCGGGATCAGCCAATGGTCCTCACCGGCGCGGAACTGGTCCTCACGGAACTTCGGCAATTGCGCCGTGCCGAACATCGCATCGTCGCGCACCAGCAGCGGCGGATTGACCTCGGTATAGCCGTGCTCCTCCGTGTGCGTGTCGAGCATGAACTGCCCGATCGCCCGCGACAGCCGCGCGATCTGGCTTTGCAGCACCACGAAGCGCGAGCCGGAGAGCTTCGCCGCTTTCTCGAAATCCATCTGGCCGAGCGCCTCGCCCAGCTCGAAATGCTGCTTGGGGGCGTTGACGCCCTTGAGCAGCCCGCGCTCCTCGGGCTTCACGCCATGGACATGCAGCACGACATTGCCGTGCTCGTCGGCGCCATCCGGCACATCGTCGAAGGGCGCGTTCGGGATCGCCGCGAGCTTCTCGTCGAGCGCGTCCTTGGCGGCCTTCTCCTCGGCCTCCAGCGCCGGCTGCTGCTCCTTGAGCGCTGCGACCTCGGCCTTCAGTTTGTCGGCGAGCGCGACATCCTTCGCGCCCATCGCCTTGCCGATCTCCTTGGAGAGCGCGTTGCGGCGCTCCTGCGTGGCCTGCGCCTTGGCGATCGACGAGCGGCGGACATCATCGAGTTCGAGCAGCGAGGACGACAGCGGCGCCAGGCCCCTGCGTTCAAGCCCCTTGTCGAACGCCGCGGCGTTCTCGCGAATCCATCTGATGTCGTACATCGTCGTCCGGCCATGCCATCGCTGCGGAATGCAGCGATGGATGCTCTAGACCGGGATCGCGCGCGAGGGAACCACCGTTGTCGCCATCTCCGCCGTCAATCCGGGCGGAGATAGACTACTCCGCCGCGTCCTCTTCGGCCTTCGCCGCTTCGCTCTTCTTCTCGACCCGGCGCACCGAGAACACCGAGAGCTCGTAGAGCAGCATCATCGGGATCGCGAGCATCAGTTGCGAGATCACGTCCGGCGGCGTCAGCACCGCCGCCACGACGAAGACGAAGACGATGGCGTAGCGGCGCTTTTCCTTGAGGAACTTCGAATCGATGATGCCGGCCTGCCCGAGCAGCGTCAGGATCACCGGCAGCTGGAAGGCGATGCCGAAGGCGAAGATCAGCGTCATGATCAGCGAGAGATATTCGCTGACCTTCGGCAGGAGCGCGATGCCGGCCTGGGTCTCGGTCGCGGCCTGCTGCATGCCGAGCGAGAACTTCATCAGCACCGGCATGGCGAAGAAGAACACCAGCGTGGCGCCGAGCGTGAAGAACACCGGCGTCGCGATCAGATAAGGCGCGAAGGCGGCCTTCTCGTTCTTGTAGAGGCCGGGCGCCACAAACTTGTAGATCTGCGTCGCGATCACCGGAAAAGCGAAGAAACCGGCGCCGAAGGCCGCCACCTTGATATGGGTGAAGAGCAGTTCGAGCGGGCCGGTATAGATCAACTGCGCATTGGCGGCGCTGCCGGCGGCCCAGACATAGGGCAGCACCAGAATGTTGTAGATCTGCGTCGAGAAGCCGAAGCAGATGAAGAACATGATCAGGAAGGCGATCAGCGACTTGATCAGGCGAGAGCGCAATTCGACCAGATGCTCGATGAGCGGCGCGCGCGAGGCCTCGATCTCGTCCTCGCCCGCACGAGGATTGGCGACGCTCATGCGGAATTCTCCTCGCCCTTGGCGGTCTTGCGCTTGCGGGCGGCAGGCTTGGCGGGCTCAGTCGGGGCAGCAGCGAGCTTCGGCTTGCGCGCAGCAGCGACAGCCTTCGGAGGCTTGGCCGGCACGGTTGCGACAGGCGCCGGAGCCGGTGCTTCGACGGCGGCCGGCCCTTCGGCAGCCTTGGCGCTGCGCTTGCGGGCAGGCTTCGCCGGGCTCGGCTCGACCACGGCAACTGGAGCGACCGGCGCTTCCCCAACCGGGGCAGCAGGCTCGGCCGCGGCCTTTCGGGTCCGCTTCGGCTTGTCGGCGGGCTTCGGCGTCTCGATCTGGACGGGCGGCAGCGGCTCGGGCTGCGGCAGCGCGGCGAGCTTGGCCTCGGCCTCCTTCAGCGCTGCTTCGTCAGGCTTCGGGGTTTCGAAGTCCTTGAGGGAATCGATCGGCTTGAAGTCGCTGTTGAGCGCACTCGACACCGATCCGCCGACATCCTCGACCTGCTTCTTCAGGTCGGAGAGTTCGGCCTCGCGCATCGCCTCATTGAACTGCCCCTGGAATTCCGACGCCATGCGTCGCACCCGGGCAACCGTCTGACCGACGGTACGCAGGGCTTTGGGCAGGTCCTTCGGGCCGATCACCACGAGCGCTACCGCTCCGATCAGCACCATCTCGCTCCAGGCGATGTCGAACATCGACGGCTCGTCCTCTCAAGCCTACACCCCAAAGGGGTGCAGCGGCATCAGGCCTTGTGCTCGGCCTTGGCCTGGGCCTGGGCGGCAGCGTTGTCGGCCTTCGTCTGGTCGATCACCTTGGGATCGACGTTCGTCGCGGTCGGCGTCGCCTCGTCATCCTCGGCCATGCCCTTCTTGAACGATTTGATGCCCTTGGCGACGTCGCCCATCAACTCGGAAACCTTACCGCGTCCAAACAGCAGCATCACGATGACGCCGACGACGATCCAGTGCCAAATGCTCACGCCACCCATGGCGAAACTCCTCCGAAATTGCGTCGACCGGGGAATGGCCCCAACCAAATCCTTGTCCGGTCGATCGTTCGGCGGCGGAACCTATTGATCCGCGGCCGGAAACACAAGGACTTCGTCCGACGGAATCTCGACCCCGATTTCGTCGCCCACCGCGATCTCGCCGGAGAGCGGCGCGCGAACCGACAAGGCCCGATCGAAGCCGTCCACCATCACCTGCAGATGGTCGGCCTCCCCGAGGAAGCGCCGGCCGGTCAACCGTCCGCGCAGGTAATAACCCTTCGGCACGATGCGGACGCGATGCGGCCGGATGCAGGCGACCGCCATCATTCCCTCCGCGATGCCCGGTGCCGCGAAGCGGCCGAACGGCGTATCGACCGCACCGTCGGAAACCCGGCCCTCGACCTCGGTTAGATCGCAGAAAAATCGGGCGGCAAAGAGGCTGCCGGGCTGTCGGTAAAGCTCCTCGCCCGTGCCGACCTGGACGATCCGCCCCGCCCGCATCAGCACGATCCGGTCGGCTATGCGCATCGCGTCCTCGGGATCATGCGTGACGATGATCGAGGTGGCGCCGGTTTCCTCCAGCAGCGCAGCGGTCTCGTCGCGCACCACGTCGCGCAGGCGCCGGTCGAGATTGGAGAAGGGTTCGTCCATCAGCAGCACGCCCGGCCGCGGCGCGATCGCGCGCGCCAGCGCCACGCGCTGCTGCTCACCGCCCGAGAGCATGTGCGGATAGGAATCGGCGAGTTCCGCGAGCCCGACCCGTCCCAGCGCCCGCAAGGCGGTCGCATCGGCAGCAGCAGGCGCCTGGCCGCGCAGGCCGAAGCGGACATTGTCGCGCACGCTGAGATGCGGAAACAGCGCATAGTCCTGGAAGACGAAACCGACGCCGCGATGCTCGGGTTCGATGAAGCGATCAGGGTTGGAGACGTCACGTCCCTCCAGCAGCACGCGCCCAGCGCTCGGCCGCTCGACCCCGGCGGCGAGCCTGAGCAGCGTCGTCTTGCCGCAGCCGGACTGGCCGAGAAGCGCGACGATCTCACCGGGTTTGACGGAGAGCGAGACATGCGACAGCGCCGTCACCGCGCCGAAGCGTTGCGTCACGTTCTCGAAGCCGAGCGCCATCGGGATCGCCGCCCCGGCCGTGCCGCGCCGGCCCCAGCCGAGCCATCCTGATTTGGTTTCCGCCAAGGTCGATACCGCTCCGGCCATTCCACCCCGGCCGGCGGCCGGGTCCTTACCCCTGTTGCGATCCGCCTTCGCCGTCGTCAAGCGGGCTGAACAGATCGCCGAGCGGGTCCTCGTCGTCACGCAAGGACGGATCGTCGTCGGGCACCGGCACCGCAAGGTCGCGCGTCAGGCGCCCTTCGATGAAGCCCGTGCCCTTCAATTCCTCCAGCCCCGGCAGGTCGTCGATGCGGTCGAGCCCGAAATGGTCGAGGAAGCCCGGCGTCGTGCCGTAGGTGATCGGACGGCCCGGCGAGCGCCGCCGTCCGCGCAGGCGGACCCAGCCCGCCTCCAGCAGGATGTCGAGCGTGCCCTTGGCGGTGGCGACGCCACGGATCTCCTCGATCTCAGCCCGCGTCACCGGCTGGTGATAGGCGATGATCGACAGCACTTCGAGCGCCGCCCGCGACAGGCGCCTCGGCGGCTCGGCCTCGGCCGCGAGGAGATAGCCAAGGTCCGGCGCCGTGCGAAAGGCCCAGCCACCGGCGATCTGGCGCAGATTGACCCCGCGCAGCGCGTAGCTCTCGACGAGCCCGGCCAGCACCTGTTCGATCACGATACCGGCGGGAATCGCCCGGCCGAGCACCTCGGCGGTCAGCGGCGTGGCTGAGGCGAAGAGCAAGGCCTCGACCACGCGAACAGCCTGCGAAAAGGCTTCCGCCCCGCCATCGGCCTCGGCATCGGCCTCGGCATCCTCGGGTTCGACCGACGCCCCGGTCATGAAGCGTCCTTGGCGAAGGGCAGCCCTTCCGGCCTGGCCGAGCGGCGGCGCACCTCGATCGGCGCGAAGGCATTGTCCTGCCTGAGGTCGAGGACCCCTTCCCTCACCATCTCGAGCATCGCCGACAGCGCAGAGGCCTGCACCGTCGCCCGCATCTCCCGCACGGGCAGGCCATGCGAGGCCATGTACCGCGTCAGATAGCTGTCGAGCTCCGTCCAGTCGCCGGCCTCGCCGACCAGCCGCTGCAGGGCTTCGCGCGCCTCGACCAGGGACCAGACGACGCGGTGCCCGACCGAGATATGGCCTTGCACCCGCTTCTGCCGCTGCTGGGCATAGGCTGCGAGCAGGTCGTAGAGCTCAGCCTCCCAGACCGGTCGGGCGCCAGCCACGATCTCCTCAGGCGCACCGCGGGCGAACACGTCCTGCCCCAGCCGCTCGCGGGCGGAAAGCTTGTTCGCGGCAGCGCGGATCGTCTCCAGCCGGCGCAGGCGCAAGGCGAGCGCGGTCGCAAGGTCGGCCGCGCTCGGCTCCTCGCCCTTGGGTGGCTCCGGCAGCAGCAGGCGTGACTTGAGATAGGCGAGCCAGGCCGCCATGACGAGATAGTCGGCCGCGAGTTCGAGCCGCAGCGCCCGCGCCTCCTCGACGAAGGCGAGATATTGCTCGGCAAGAGCCAGGATCGAGATGCGGTGCAGATCGACCTTCTGCCGGCGCGCGAGATCGAGCAGCAGGTCGAGCGGCCCTTCATAGCCGTCGACATCGACGACGAGCGAAGGTTCGCCCGCGCGCTCAGTGCGGTCTTCCTCGAATGGCAACTCGGCCGTCATCGAAGGCCCTGCCCCACCTGTCATCCCCGGAGATGCAGATTCGGCCGTTCAGGCGCTCAACGCAAGCGCGCTCGCGATCTCGGCGCGCACGGCCTCCAGATCGACCGGCTCCGGCTCGTGCCGGATGCGGCCCAGCGCAGCGGCGGCGCGGCGCGCACGCGCGCCCGTCATCTCCGGCACGGCACCGGCGACAGCGATCATCTCGTCCATGATGCCGTGGCAATGCAGGATGACATCGACGCCGGCCCGGATCGCGGCCCGCGACTTGGCCTCGAACGAGCCCGACAGCGCTTTCATCGAGATGTCGTCGGTCATGATCAGGCCGTCGAAGCCGAGTTCGCCGCGCATGATCTCGCGCACGATCTTGCGGGAGATCGTCGCCGGGTTCTTGGCGTCGAGCGCGGTGAAGACGAGATGCGCGGTCATCGCCAGCGGCATGTCGGCAAGATGCCGGAACGGCCGGAAATCATGCGCCCGGAGCTCGTCCAGCGAGGCATCGACGATCGGCAGATCATGATGGCTGTCGGCTCGCGCGCGACCATGGCCGGGCATATGCTTGATGACCGGCAGCACGCCGCCCGCGATCAGTCCCTCCGCGGCCGCCCGGCCGAGCCGTGCAACATGATCGGGATCATGGGCATAGGCACGGTCGCCGATCACGTCATGGCTGCCGGCGACAGGCACGTCGAGCACCGGCAGGCAGTCGACATCGATGCCGACTTGTCTCAGGTCATGCGCCATCAACCGGGCGTTGAGCCGGACGATCTCGCGCTGGCGGATGGGATCGTTGATGGCGAGGAAGGCGCGGGCCGACGGATATTTCGGCCAGTTCGGCGGCCCCATGCGCTGGACGCGCCCGCCCTCCTGATCGATCAGGATCGGCGCGTGCCAGCCGACAGTCTCGCGCATCTCCGCGGTCAATGCCGCGACCTGCTCGGGCGACTGCGTATTGCGCTTGAAGACGATGAAGCCCCAGGGCCGGGCGTCGCGGAAGAAGGCCCGCTCGTCCGCAGTGAGGCTCGTGCCGATGCAGCCGGCAATGAAGGCGCGCGATGTCATGACATCGGGTTACGGCATCGGCCCGAAAAGGCAAATGCGGTTTTCGGACTAGGCCGATGCGAGAAAGCAAAATGTGCCACGGGCGCGGTCAAGAACGATCCGCGCCCGCGTGTAAACTCACTTCACCTGCTGGTAGTTCTGCGCATTGAACGCGTCGAACGGCAGCTCGGCGATGCGGAACCAGAGCTGCTCCTTCTTCCAGTACGGCAGGAAGGAATCGTAGAAGGTCTTGAAGTTGGCATTGCTGGCGGCGAGCTCGCCATACATGGCGAAGGCCTCCTTGAACGCCGCCGCCATCACCTCCTGCGGGAAGGGCCGCAGCTCCGCGCCGGTGCCGGCGAGGCGAATCAGCGCGTCGGGATTGTTGTGGTCGTACTTGGCCAGGCAGTTCATGTTGGCCTCGGCGCAGGCGGCCTCGACGATCGCCTTGTAGGAAGCCGGCAGCTCGTTCCACTTGTCCTGGTTGGCGAGGAAGCTGACATTGGCGTTCCCCTCCCAGAAGCCGGGGTAGTAGTAGTATTTGGCGACCTTCGCGAAGCCGAGCTTCTCGTCGTCATAGGGACCGGAGAACTCGACGGCATCGAGCGTGCCGCGCTCCAGCGCCGGGTAGATGTCGGCGCCGCCGATGGTCTGCGGCACGACGCCGAGACGCGCCATGATCCGCCCGCCGAGGCCGGCGATACGGAACTTCAGGCCCTTCAGGTCCTCCAGCGACTTGATCTCCTTGCGGAACCAGCCGCCCATCTGCGCGCCGGTATTGCCCGAGGGAATCGTGTGGACGTTGAAGCCCTTCATGAAGGCACGGCAGAGCTCGAGGCCGCCGCCCTGGTAGAGCCAGGCATTCTGCTGGCGGGCATTGAAGCCGAAGGGCAGCGAGGTCTCGAAGGCGAAGGCCGGGTCCTTGCCGATATAGAAGCTCGCCAGCGTATGGCTACACTCGACGGTGCCGTTCTGCACCGCGTCGAGCGCCTGCAGGGCCGGCACGATCTCGCCCGGCGCGAAGACCTGGATCTGGAAGTTGTTGTCGGTCGCCTCGGCCACGCGCTTCGCGACATGGGTCGAGATGCCGAACAGAGTGTCGAGACTCTTCGGGTAGCTGGAGGTCAGGCGCCAATTGATCTTGGGCTGCGACTGCGCGATGGCGGGCGCGGCGATGGCAGCGCTTCCGACCGCTCCGGCGGCAGCGACCTTGACGAACTTGCGGCGATCCATGGGTTACCTCCAGCGTTCGGCCAGCCTGCCCTCTTGGAACAGACCACTCGTTGTTGGGGAGGCTACTCGCACGGCCTAACGCATGAAACAAGCGTGGCGTCACACCCTGTCATGCGTCTGTTTCAAATGAAAACGGCGGCACCCACCGGGTGCCGCCGCGGATATCCGACGCTGATCGTTCGGATCAGTTCTTGGCGATGAAGCACTGTCCGCCGGCAGCCTGGAGCTGCGTGCACATCGAGGTCGCATCCTCGCGGGAATAAGGCCCGACTCGCAGGCGGAAGACGGTCTTGCCCCCCGCGAGCTCGGTCTTGCGGATGATCGGCGACTGCCCGGTGAGCTGTTGCGGATATTTGCGCTGCAGCGCCGCGAAGGTGGCGCGGGCTTCGGCATCGCTGCCCGGCGCGCCGAGCTGCACGACGAAGTCGCCGGTGCCGGCGCGGACAGCTGCGGTCGCCGGAGCCGGCGGCACGGCGTCCGGAGCAGCGCTGGCGAGACGGGTCGGCGCGGCAGGCGTGGTCGCGGCCGGCGGCGTCGTCGCCCGTTCCTGAACCTTCGGTGCCGCGGCAGCCGGTGCGGGGCGCGGCGCCGGCTGCGCCGCCAGGCTGGCGAGCGAGCGGGTAGGCGCCGAGCCGGTCGCGATCGGCTGGTTGCTGTCGACGGCGATCGGGTTCTGTGCCGGCGTGCCGTCGGGGCGGATCGAGACGGTACGAACCTTGCGCGGCTCGCCGAGGCCCGGCACCGGCGGGGTCGGCGTCAGGGCCGGCTCCAGCGGAGTGATGCTGCGCTCGGGCGCGCCCGGCGCCGCGGCGAGCGCAGTTCCGGCGCCGGAGGTCGGACCGGGCACGACCACACGCGGCGGCATCGAGCGGGCCGCCTGCTGGACATCGATCGGCTGCTCCTCGTTGTTCACGACCTTGCTCTGCGCCGGTGGGGCGTCAGGATTGCGATCGTAGATCTGCTTGTTCTGGTTCGGGATCTCCGCACCGCCCGGATTGACCGGCTCGACCTTGACCGGCCCGGCATCGGCCGCGATCACCGGCGGCTGGCCGTCCTTCGAGACGGACCCGCCGCGCCACGTGAACGCAGCGCCGACACCGACGAGGCCGACGGCGATGACCGCTGCGGCAGCCCAGAGCCCCTTGCGCGAACGGCGCGGCTCCAGGTCGGGCATGTCGTCTTCGCCGTATTCCGGCGCCGGCATGCCCTGCTGGGCGTGGCCATAGTCATAGGCAGGCTCTTCCGGCGCATAGGCGGCCGGCGCCGGGCGGTATGGCGCGCCCTGGTCGAGGTCGCGCGGCGGAGCCGCACCCTGAAGCACGGCCGGGCGCGCATAGGGCAGCGGCTCAGGCAGATCGAAATCGGGCTCGAAATCATCCTGGGGAGCAGGCTGGGCCGGCGGCGGAGGCGGAGGCGCAGCTTCCGCCCGCTTCGGCTCGGTCCGCCGCAACAGCGCCTCGAATTCATCGAGCGCGCCGCGCATTTCGGCTGGAGGCGCGCTCATTTCGGGAGCGGCCGGCGCCGGCTGCTGCGGGACGACCTCGAAGCTCGGCTCCTGGCGCGGCGCAGGGCGCGGCGGCTGGCGCCGCTCGGCGAAAATGTCCTTGAGCGGATCTTCCTGCCCGACGATGCGGGTCAGTTCCGCAAGCGGATCGGCCTGCTGCCCTGGGCGGGGCGTCTGCCCTGCTCCGCGCAGCTGGCGCTCGAGATCTTCGAGATCGAGCGCGAAACGATTCCTAGCTGGCTCACTCATGGTATGATCCATTCCAGCACAAGCCGCTTCCTCCTATGGAAGAACCGGGAACTCTGTGCGGTCAACCTGACCTTGTGCGCGCCAGCGGAAAAACCTCCGTCAGCGCATCTCTTCCGGCGCCGCAACTCCGGCGACAGCCAGACCGGAAGCAAGAACGCTGCGCACCGCATGCACAAACGCCAACCTCGCCAAGGTCGACTTTCGATCAGTTTGATTAACGAACCGTAATTGCGGCGAGTCTTTGCCCTTGTTCCAGAGCGAGTGGAAAGCGCTCGCCAGCTCATGAACGAAGAATGCCACGCGATGCGGCTCGTGCGCAGCCGCCGCACCTTCGATGATTCGCGGATAGGCCGCGATCGTCTTGATGATGCCGACTTCGGCCTCGTCGACGAGGATCGAGAGATCGGCCCCTGCCAGCGCCGCCGGCGACAGGTCGAGATCGGGATAGACCTCGCGCGCCTGCCGGAAGATCGAGGCGCAGCGCGCATGCGCGTACTGGACGTAGAAGACCGGATTGTCCTTCGACTGCTCGACGACCTTGCCGAGATCGAAATCCAGCGTCGCGTCGTTCTTGCGGAAGATCATCATGAAGCGCACCGCATCGCGGCCGACCTCGTCGATGACCTCGCGCAGCGTGACGAAATCGCCGGAGCGCTTCGACATCCTGACCTGTTCGCCGTTGCGCAGCAGGCGCACGAGCTGGCAGAGCTTGACGTCGAGCGAGCCCTGCCCGCCCGTCACCGCCTTCACGGCCGCCTGCATGCGCTTGACATAGCCGCCATGGTCGGCGCCCCAGACGTCGATCATCTCGGGGAAGCCGCGCATGAACTTGGAGCGGTGATAGGCGATGTCGTTGGCGAAATAGGTGTAGCTGCCATCCGATTTCAGCAACGGCCGGTCGACATCGTCGCCGAATTTGGTGGCGCGGAACAGGGTCTGCTCGCGGTCTTCCCAGTCCTCGTCCTTCTGGCCCTTCGGCGGCGGCAGGCGCCCTTCATAGACAAGGTCGCGCGAGCGCAGGTCCTCGATCGTCTGGTGCACCGCGTTGGAATTGCCGTCCCGGCCCTGCAGCGAGCGCTCCGAGAAAAACAGGTCGTGGACAACGCCGAGCGCAGCGAGATCGTCGCGGATCATCGCCATCATGCCGTCGATCGCCGCCTGCCGGACGAGCGGGAGCCAGTCCCACTCGGCCTTGTTGCGCAAGGCGTCGCCGTGCTGTTCGGCAAGCGCCTTGCCGACCGAGACCAGGTAATCGCCGGGATAAAGCCCCTCGGGGATCGGGCCGATATCCTCGCCCAGCGCCTCGCGGTAGCGCAGGAAGGCGGAGCGGGCGAGCACGTCGACCTGCGCGCCGGCATCGTTGATGTAGTATTCGCGGGTGACGTCATGGCCGGCGAAGGCGAGCAGGCTCGCTAGCGCATCGCCGAACACGGCGCCGCGGCCATGGCCGACATGCATCGGCCCGGTCGGGTTGGCCGAGACATACTCGACATTGACCCTCGGCTCGGGCTTCGGCGCGCCGCGCCCGTAATCCAGCCCCGCCTCGATCGCGGTCTTCAGCACCGCCGTGAACACGGCCGGCTGCAAAGTCAGATTGATGAAACCGGGGCCGGCGATCTCCGCCTTGGTGATCTCCGGATCCCTGGACAATTCCTCGACCAGCAGCGTGGCCAGCGCGCGCGGGATGGTGCCGGCATCCTTGGCCAGCACCATCGCGGCATTGGTGGCGAGATCGCCATGAGCCGGGTCCTTGGTCGGCTCGACCACGACGCGCGCGAGATTGAGGCCGGCCGGAAGCGCGCCTCGCTCGGCGAGGGCCGAGAGCGCAGCGTGAAGACGGGCGGAATAGATCTCGAACAGGTTCATTGCGGCCACGATTGCGGATGGGGAGCCGCCCGGCCCTATCGCAGCGAGGGGGTGGCGTCAAACAGCCGGCGGTGCTCGTCGAGCGCGTACCAGTCGGTCATCCCGGCGATGTAGTCGGCGATTCGCCGCGCGCGGCGGTGTTCGTCGAGGGGATCGCAGCCCGCCGCCCATTCCACCGGCATCGCTGCCGGGTCGGCGCTGAAGCGCTGGAACAGCTCGCGCACCACCTGTGCCGCATCGGCCCGGATCGGCGCGATACGCGGGTGGCGGTACATGTTCGGGTAGAGGAAGCCCTTGATGTCGCGGTCAGCCGCTTCGATCACCGGCGAGAAGGCGATGACCGGCCCATCCGCCCGCCGGATCGCATCCGCGTCGGCCGGCGCCAGTGCCGTCAGGCGCCGTTGCGATTCCGCGATCACGTCCTCGACGAAGCGCGTGATCACCCGTCGCACCAGCTCATTCGTCGCCCTCGCCCGCTCCAGCCCCGGATGCAGGCGCTCGATCTCGTCGAGCAGTTCGGCAAGGAACGGCACCGCCCGGAGCTCGGCATGGCCGAACAAACCGGCGCGCAGGCCGTCGTCGATGTCATGGGCGTTATAGGCGATGTCGTCCGCCAGCGCCGCGGCCTGCGCCTCGGCCGAGGCATAGCTGTCGAGCCAGAGGTCCTGGCGCTGCTGGTATTCGACGATCGCGACGGGAATGCCTGACTTCACATAGCGCGCCGTCGGCTTTCCCTCGTGGTCGAGCAGCGGACCGTTATGCTTGACCAGTCCTTCGAGCGTCTCCCAGCTCAGGTTGAGCCCGTCGAAATCGGCATAGCGCCGCTCCAGCCGGGTCACGATCCTGAGCGTCTGGGCGTTGTGGTCGAAGCCGCCGAAACCGGCCATGCATTCTTCCAGCGCATCCTCGCCGGTATGGCCGAAGGGCGTGTGGCCGAGGTCATGCGCCAGCGCCAGGGCCTCGGCCAGGTCCTCGTCGAGGCCGAGCGCGCGCGCCAGGGCACGGGCGATCTGCGCCACCTCGATCGTATGGGTCAGGCGAGTCCGATAATGGTCGCCCTCATGCGAGACGAAGACCTGCGTCTTGTGCTTCAGCCGGCGGAAGGCGGTCGAATGGATGATGCGGTCGCGGTCGCGCTGGAACTCGCCGCGCGTCGCCGAGGCCGGCTCCGCCACGAGGCGCCCGCGGCTCGTGCTGGAGCGGCAGGCATAGGGCGCGCGCCAGCGTTCTCCGGGTTCGTGGCCGGCCGGCGGGGTCGGGCTCTGTGGATAGGGCATGGCAGCCTCGTTGCGACCCCATGCTTGTAGAGCCGCTGTCGGGCCATTACCTTTCCGGGTAACCAGGGTGCAAGGCGCATCTGCCCAAGGAGCCCCGAATATGTCGACCGATCTCGCGGTCAATCCACGCGGCATCGCGGTGACCGCAAATGCCGCAAAACGCATTCTCTCGGTGATGGCGAGCGAAGCACCGGGCGCGATGCTGCGTGTCAGCGTCGCCGGTGGCGGCTGCTCCGGCTTCCAGTACATCTTCGATATCGATCAGGAAAAAGCTCCAGACGATCTCATGATCGAGCGCGACGGTGCCAAGGTGCTGATCGACGAGACCTCGCTCGACCTGCTCGAAGGCTGCACCATCGATTTCGTCGACGACCTGATCGGCCAGTCCTTCCGGATCACCAACCCGAACGCGACGAGCTCCTGCGGCTGCGGCACGTCCTTCGGGATTTGATGGCCGCCGATCGACGGGCGTCATGCTAGGCTTGACCCGAGGATGACGCCAATCCTGCGCGGCAAAAAGAAAAGGCGCCCACGGGGCGCCTTTTTCATTCAAACCAGCCGGAAAGTTAATGCGCCGCCGTCGCGGCTACATCCTGCTCCAGGTGGATTTCGGCGGCCATCAGCCCCTTCGGCCCCGGCCCATAGCGCACCAGCACGGTCTGGCCCGGCACCAGCTCGACGAGCCCGTAGCGGCGCAGCGTCTCCATATGCACGAAGATGTCCGGCGCGCCCTCGCCCTTCGAGACGAAGCCGAAACCGCGCAGGCGGTTGAACCACTTCACCACCATGCGCTCGAGCCCGCTCGTCGGCGACACCGCGACATTGGTGCGCGCCATCGGCATCTCGGACGGATGGCGTCCGGAGGACGTATCGATCGACAGCACGCGCACCGCCTGGCGGCCTCGCGGCTTCTCGACGGCTTCGAGCACGATGCGAGCGCCTTCGGCTATCGTATTGAATCCGTCGCGTTTCAGGATCGTGACGTGGAGCAGAACGTCGGCGCCCCCCGCCTCCGGAACAACGAAGCCGTAGCCCTTGGAGACGTCGAACCACTTGACGTAGCCGGTGACCTCGACCGGCACCTCCGGCGCGTGATCGCCCGCCCCATCGAGCCGCACGACGCGATTGAGTGACTGGATGGGACCCATCGGTGGCCGCCCGCTCTCACCGAATTCGTCGGACATGTGCCGCTCACCCCCACGCACAACGCTTGATTCGCGCTGTCACGATACCATTGCTGCGGATTCAGGAAACAGCCCCCGAAAAATCGTCCACATCATCCGGGTCTGGAAGCGAGCCCGCCCAGCACCGCCCCGCTCTCGGCGCGGATGACGAGATCGGCCACCGGATCGAGCTCCGTCGGCTCGCGGTTGAGGATGACGAGCCTGGCGCCCTGTCGCTTGGCGATCACCGGCAGCGTCGCCGCCGGGTAGACCACGAGCGACGAGCCGACGACGAGGAAGAGGTCGCATTCCAGCGCGAATCCCTGCGCCCGCTTCATCGCCTCCTGCGGCATCGCCTGCCCGAAGGAGATCGTCGCCGATTTCACCGGTCCGGCGCAGATCGTGCATTCCGGCGGCTCGCCAGTGGCCTCGAAAGCGGGCCGGATCGCCGCCAGCTCATGCCGCCAGCCACAGCTCAGGCAGGTCGCATAGGTGCCGTTGCCGTGCAGCTCGATCACCTTGTCCTCGGGCACGCCGGAAGCCTGGTGCAAACCATCGATATTCTGGGTGACGATGGCGGGCGAACGCCCCTCCGCCACCAGCCGGGCCAGCGCCTGATGGCCGCTGTTCGGCGCGGCGCCGCGATAATGGTCGTCCATCGTGAACTTGCGGCGCCAGGCCTCGATACGGACCTCGCGGCTCTCGACGAAGGCATCGTAGGGGATCGGCTTGTTGACCATCCAGGGCGAACCGGGTGTGCGGAAATCCGGCACGCCGGATTCAGTCGAGATGCCGGCGCCAGTGAAGCTGACGATGCTGTCCGCCTCGTCGAGCAGCGCATGCAGCGCAGCAATGGCATCCTCGGTCTCGTCCTGCATGCATTCGCCCGATCGCTGGATTTGAAGTGCTCCAGATATGGCGCGGGTTTGCTGCGCTTCCAAGGCGATTGACGCCAGCGCACGCACGCCGCAAATCAGAGAGACCATGCCGACGACCGCCAGCGCCTCGCTCAATCCCGATCTCATCGATACCGGCACGCCGCCGATCCCGGAGGCGCAAGGCTGGGCCCGCGCCTATGGCGGCGCCCGCGGCCCGCTGATCGATCTCTCGCAGGCGGTGCCCGGCGCCCCGCCCCCGCCCGCTCTGCTCGAAAAGCTCGCCATTGCGGCGACCGAGCCCGGCAACACGCGCTATGGCGGCATCACCGGCGATGCGAGCTTGCGCGAGGCTTATGCCGCCGAGATCTCCCGCATCTACGGCGCGTCCTTCGCGCCGACCGAGGTCGCGATCACCTCGGGCTGCAACCAGGCCTATGTCGTGACGATGATGGCGCTGGCGCGGGCTGGCGACAACGTGCTGCTACCGACGCCGTGGTACTTCAACCATGAGATGACGCTGACCATGCTCGGCGTCGAGGCCCGCCCGCTGCCCTGCGCGCCGGAAGCCGGCTTCGTGCCGGATGCCGCGACCGCCGAGGCGCTGATCGACGAGCGCACCCGCGCCATCGTGCTGGTCACGCCCAACAACCCGACCGGCGCGGTCTATACGCCCGAGACCATCGCAGCCTTCGCCGCGCTCTGCGCAAAGCGCGGCATCTGGCTCGTACTGGACGAGACCTATCGCGATTTCCTGCCCGCGGACGTTGCGAAGCCGCATGAAGTCTTCGCCACAACGAGCTGGCAGGATTCGGTGATCGGCCTCTACAGCTTCTCGAAGGCTTATGCCATTCCGGGCTGGCGCCTCGGCGCGATCACAGCCGGCGAGCCGGCGCTCGCCCAGATCGGCAAGGTGCTCGACTGCGTCCAGATCAGCCCGGTCCGGGCCGGCCAGGCCGCCGTGACCTGGGGTATCGACGGCATCCGCGACTGGCGCGAGCGCAACCGCGCCGAGATCAACGCCCGTGCTGATCTTTTCCGCCAGGCGATGGCACCGCTCAACGGCTGGCGCGTGCTCTCGGCCGGCGCCTATTTCGCCTATGTCGCGCACCCCTTCGAGGGCGTGAAGGCGGCCGAGGTGGCGCGCCGCCTCGTCGCGGATTGCGGCGTGCTCGCCCTGCCCGGCCCGTATTTCGGCCCGGGACAGGAGAACCACCTGCGCATCGCCATCGCCAATGTCGCAGCCGACAGGATCGAAGGGTTGCGCGAGCGGCTGACAGGCTTTTCGCTCTGACAGACAGGCCAGCCGCGCCGTCATGCTCGCCCTTGTGGCGAGCATCCACGTCTTGAACACCGCCCGCGCTGAAGCAAGATGTGGATGGTCGGGACAAGCCCGACCATGACGCAAGAATGGGTCGCAGGCTTACCGGAACAGCGCCGCATAGCGATCGCGATAGGCCCAGACCAGCATCGAGCCCAGCACCACGAGAATGACCGCGACCGGCAGGCCCTGCGGGTTGATCGTGGCGTGGAACAGCACGATCACCGCCATCACGGGCGCAATCAGCGCCAGGCCGAAGGCCGGCACGACATTCGCGATCAGGCTGAGCGCGCCAGTGAGATTAACCGCCTTCAGGAAGGGCCAGAGGAAGCCGGAATCCTGCAGGGCGGTCTCGAACACGACGCCACGCGGGCTGGTCGGCGGATGGATCAGGTTCATGCCCGTGGCGAGCCACCAGAAGCCGTCGACGGCGCTGATGAGGAAGATCACCCCGAGCAGGACGCGCGGGATGGTGACGAGAAAAAAGGTCTTCATGGAGATCCGAGCCGACAAAAGAAATGGCCCCGGCAGCGCCGGAGCCATCCTTGGTCGCCTCGACCGCGCGCCGGGTTCAATCGGCGCGCTGAAAAACTACATCGTCGCGCCGATCTGCCAGGGCACGAACTCGGCATCGCCATAACCCATCTCTTCCGACTTGGAGTGCTCGCCCGAAGCGACGCGCAGCAGGTAGTCGAAGATCTCGCGGCCCTTCTCCTCCAACGTCACGCCGTCGAGCACATCGCCGCAATTGATGTCCATGTCGTCGGTCTGCTTCAGATACATCGGCGTGTTGGTCGCGAGCTTGACCGAGGGCGTCGGCTTGCAGCCATAAGCCGAGCCGCGCCCCGTGGTGAAGGCGAGGATATTGGCGCCGCCCGCCACCTGGCCCGTCGCCGAGACCGGGTCGTAGCCGGGGGTGTCCATGTAGACGAAGCCCTTCGCCTTCACCGGCTCGGCATAGTGATAGACCGCCGAGAGCGTCTTGGTGCCACCCTTGGCCGCCGCGCCCAGCGACTTCTCCAGGATCGTGGTGAGCCCGCCCGCCTTGTTCCCCGGCGAGGGGTTGTTGTTCATGCTCATCCGGGCGCGCGCGGTGTAATCCTCCCACCACTTGATGATGCCGACGAGCTTCTCGCCGACCTCGCGCGTCGCCGCGCGGCGCGTCAGCAGATGCTCGGCGCCGTAGATCTCGGGCGTCTCGGAGAGGATCGCCGTGCCGCCATGCTCGACAAGGATGTCGACGGCAGCGCCCAGCGCCGGATTGGCGGTGATCCCGGAATAGCCGTCCGAGCCGCCGCATTGCAGCGCCAGCATCAGCTCGGAAGCCGGCACCGTCTCGCGCACCGCCTTGTTGGCGATCGGCAGCATCACCTTCAGCGCATCGATGCCGGCAGCGACCGCCTTCTTCGTGCCACCGGTCTCCTGGATCGTCAGGGTGCGGAAGACGTCGCTTTCGGTGACGCCATAAGCCTCTTTCATGCGGCTGATCTGGAAGCCCTCGCAGCCGAGGCCGACGACGAGCACCGCCGCCATGTTCGGGTTGCAGGCATAGCCCCAGGTCGTCCGCTTCAGCACCTCGAAGCTCTCGCCGTTGTAGTCGATGCCGCAGCCGGTGCCGTGGGTCAGCGCGATCACGCCGTCGACATTGGGATAATCTGCCAGCAGCCCGGAGCGCTTCACCTCCTCGGCCATGAAGCGCGCGGCCGAGGCCGAGCAGTTCACCGAGGTCAGGATGCCCACATAGTTGCGCGTGCCGGCCTTGCCATTGGCGCGGCGGAAGCCCTCGAAGGTCGCCTGCTGCTCGACCGGCAGGACGAATTCGGGTTTTGCCTCCGCAGCGAAGGCATAGTCGCGATCGAAGGCGTGGAAGCCGGTATTGTGCTCGTGCACCCAATCGCCCGGCACGATATCGGCCGTCGCGAAGCCGATGATCTGGCCGAACTTGCGGATCGGCTGGTCCTTGGCGATCGGCACGATCGCCATCTTGTGCCCGCGCGGGATGCGCTTCAGCGCCTCGACCCCGGCCGCGGTCACGCCGAGATCGACGGGATCGACCGCGACGACGACGTTGTCGGCAGCGTTGAGCTTGAGCGTGCGGGGCGGCGCGGATTTGTCGAGCATGGCGGAAACCGGAACCTCTCGGCGCCGCGACGGCGGCGCACGCCTCTAGAGATGCCCCCAACCGCCGGTGTTTTCAATCGGTTCAAATCAGGAAACGGCCATGCGCCGCCGTGTACGGGGCGAAAAGCCGCCGGCCTGGGCACAGCCTGATTTCGACCCTCGCGTGGCCATGCTGGAATTCACGCTCTGCAGAGCGCTTCAGCTTGAGATGCCTACCAGGTGACGCGCAGGCCAAGGTTGCCCTGGATGCTGTGACCCTTGTCATCGCCAAGCGCAGTCGTATAGCCGCCCGCGGCATAGAGACTGACGTTGGAGGTTACTTTGGCGACGATCCCGCCGCCGACCTCAAGGGACGAGCCCCGGAATCGGGTCGGGATCACATCGACCGCGTCGAACGTGACTTTGTCGGCGCGGCTGAAATTGTGCCAGAGATTGGCGGTGAGATAGGGTTGGATCTGTGAGGAGCCGATCAGGAAGCTCGTCTGCAGGCGGGCGCCGATACGGCCGGTGAAGCTGTCGCCATCATCGAAGGAGACTGCGGAAAACCGGTCCCGGGTTCGGTCCAGCGAGAGGTGTTGCCAGATCAGTTGCGCCTGTGGCTCCAGCACGAAGCCTGCGCCGAGAGCCAGCGGATAGCCGCCTTCCACCGAGGCGGTGACGGCCGAGCCGCCGATATCGGCGCGCACCCCACGGTCCGAGCCGCCGCTGCCATCGAGCCAGCTATGCATCACGACCGTGTCCAGATACCAGCCTGACGGGCCGACATGCGTCCAGTAGGCGCCCAGGCTGTTCGAATCGAGATCGAGCTTGCCAACCTTGCTGCGGAGCTGGCCGAGTGCGAAGCCCCGAATATCGCCCTCGGCGCGGGCAAATCCGTAAAACAGACCGAAGCTGTCGCGGTGCCCGCTCGCCCGATCGATGGCAAGGAGATCGAGGCCGGTCTGGAGACCCCAGATACGGCCGTTGAACTCGGGGTCGACGGTGCCGGACCAGCGCTGATCCATGCGCTCGCCGAAGACGCGTCCCCAACCCGCCGAGAAGCTCCCCTGACCGCTAAGCAGGCTCTGCTCGCCCCTCCGCTGATGGAACGTCCCGAGCGTCGCCAGGCCGAGACGGCGTGCCGTGGCCGGAATGGCCGCATAGACAGGCACCTCCGGCCGGTAGAGCGGGACCGGTGCCGAACCGGCGGGCGGCGCCGGCGGCAACGAAGGGCTCCCCGGAGCGGCGACCGGCGGCGTCACATCCGGAGCCACCGGCTCGATCTGGTTGCGCAGATACCAGTTTTGTGTCGAGCCCGCCGTCGCGCCGCCGTGGAACAGGACGTACTCATAAGCGCCGGCCGCGACCGGCCCCGCCAGCGCGAAGGCCCCTGCATTCGTCGTTGCGCCGTTGATGGCGTCGACCACGAGGATGCCGTTGCCTGTCGTAGTGGCTCCGGGCCCGCCGACATTGGTGATCGCAAGCCGTGACGTGCCGCTCGCGGTACCGCCATCGATCACGAGCCGATCCGAGGGCGATCCATCCGTGCCCAGGAAGGTGTTCAGCGCGACGGTGCCGCTCTGGCCGATATAGTTCGAGACCGTCAGCATATTGCCGATCCCGCTGCCGCCGACCTGTGCCAGGCCGGCATTGGTGAGCGTGCCGCCGATGGTGAAATTGCCCTTGGCGCTCCCGGCGAAAGCCGCCACGGCGTCGGCCACCGCGATCCGGCCGTTGTTGCTGACCGATCCCGCCACGCTGCCATAGCCGCCGAGCGTCGCGCCGGATGCGACGGAGACGGCCCCGCCGCCGGAGAGTGCAGCCCCCGGACTGGCTGCGTTGCCGATGGCCAGGGTTCCGGCGGAGACGGTCGTTGTGCCGGAATAGGGATTGTTTGCCGTCAGCGCCATCGTGCCCGAGCCGGTCTGGGCGAGCGCGCCCGTGCCCGAGACCGTGCCCGCGAACGTGAGGATGTCGGAACGGTTGAAAGCAAGCCTGCCACTATTGCTGACATTGCCGAGAATGCTGCCGCTGGTCCCTCCCGCACCGAGCTGAAGCGTGCCCTGGGTGATGGTGGTGCCGCCGGAATAGCTGTTGGACCCGGTCAGGATCGTCGTGCCCGCCCCGGTCTTCTCGACCGCGCCGGTGCCGCTGATCGTCCCGGCATAGGTTGCGACATCCGGCTGCGTGAAGCGAACGAGGCCGTTATTCGTCACCGCCGGGGTGATTCCCTGCGCCGGGCCTTCGAGCGTGCCGGCGGGATCGACGATCATCCGGCCGGCATAGGCGGTGTTGTTGCCGATGAGGCGCAGCGTGCCCTGCTGCACTGTCGCCACCTGGATATCGGTCAGCGAGCCATCGAGGGTCCACGTTCCCGGCTCGATCTTGTTCAGAATCTCGAAGCCGGTGATCGAGCTCGCGCTGACGGAGGCGGGGCCGTTCCCGGCAAGTACCAGCAGGTCGGTGCCGTCGCCGCCTGTAATGCGCTGCGTCGGAGAAATCGTGCCGGCGCCCAGGTTTCGCAGTGTCACCGTGTCATTGTCGGTGCCCATATCGATCAGGCCGCCGATCGTGCCGCCGCCCTGCCACAGAAAGGTATCCGCGCCGGTGCTCATCCGGATCTCGCCGCCGATCGCACCGCCGGTCACCGTGACGCTGTCGGTACCGCCGCTGACACTGATATTGCCGCCGATCGAGCCGCCCGAGATCGTGATCGTGTCATTGCCGAAGCCGGTCACCAGATTGCCGTTGATCCGGCCGCCGGACATGTCGAAGACGTTGTTGTCGAGCTTCATGTCGACGCGGCCGATGGTGCCGCCGGTCATGATGGCGACGTCGCCGTCCTCGAAGGCGCCGACGATCGTGCCGCCGGACATGAAGAAGGTGTCGCGCTGGTCGCCCTGGGCGAGCGAGCCGATGCTGCCCCCGGTCATGATGAAGCTGTCGATGCCGCTCCCCTGGCTGACCGCGCCGCCGACCGTGCCGGCGTTGATCTCGAAACGGTCGGCGCCAGGGCCGGTCGTGACGCCGCCGGTGATTGTCGCGGTGCTGCCCGCCGGGAATGTGATCAGGCTGGTGCCGATCGTGTTGAGATAGCTCGCGATACTGCCGCCGGCGATGACGACCGTCTTGGTTCCCGCTCCCCCCGTGATGCCGGCGCTGTAGGTGCCGCCGTTGACGGTGAGAAGGTCGTCGCCGGCCTGGAGGTCGACCGGGGCGAGCGTCGGATCGGGCGGGCCCGCATCGCAGACGACGGCATCGTTGCCTGCGGATGTTGCGCCGCATCCTGCTGCGGCCGTGCCCGACAGCATTGCCGTGGCGAGCAACGAGGTGGTTGACAGCCAGGCAAAAGAGCGTGCGCGGTTGAGATTGGGCAATTCCCTGTCCCCTTCGCGTCGCATGCCGGATAACCGATCACCGCGTTCGGTATCCGCACGACTCACCGATTGTTATCAGCCAATATTGGGAGGGTCTTTTTCTCCAGTCCAGCGCCGAATTTTGCGCATACTTAAGCCCGGATGCAAAAATTCAAATCAAAACCACTGGAATAAGCCGCCCCAACTTGACCAATGGTAATATACCGTTGCTCACCGGAGAGCCGGAACAAACTATTGCTTAGCGACGCCATGGCTAAGCGCGCACGAACCTCGACTCGGATCACGATGTTGGCTCGGCCGGATATGCATGCTGTCTCGCGACGTTCGTCGGATGTCGTCTTCCGGGCCGTGCGGGCAAGCGGCTGCTTTCGTCGCTCGGATGCCGAGGCCGGCGATCGGATTGGATGAGGCCCAGCGAGACGCGATCGCCCTGCCAAGCCGCGTGGACGCTATCGGCTCCGGCGCAGCGCCAGTCCTGCGCAGCGAAGACTCGCGCTTGCCAGCCGTCTCGTCTGACGGCAATCTCGGGTTGGTTAAGACATTCGACAGGTGTATGCGGGAGCATCGCCTCGTGCGGCAGTCAGGACATGGGAAGTCCAAGATCATGATCATCGATGGTAGGAATGCCGGTGTCGGCGAGGCGGCTTCGTTCGGGCGCCGGTCGGGGCTTGTCGACCGCCGCTCGTTTCTGGTCGGTTCGGCCGTCAGCCTCGGCGCGCTGGGGCTCGGCGGCTGCGCCGGCGACGGCATGAGCCTCGCCGAAGCGCAGCAGATGTACGGACCCGTACCCGACAAGAAATTCGCGATCCCGGCCGCGGACGTCACCAAGGTCGATCGGAAATACTGGCGCCGCACCGTCCGCTACGAGAGCAAGGAAGAGCCCGGCACCATCATCGTCGATCCGGCCAATTACTACGTCTATCGCATCGAGGGCGACGGAAACGCCACCCGCTACGGCGCCAATGTCGGCCGCGACGGCTTCCGCTGGAACGGCGACGCCTATGTCGGGCGCAAATCCGAATGGGCGACCTGGACGCCCCCGCCGGAAATGATCAAGCGCCAGCCCGAGGCCGCCAAATACGCCCGCGGCATGCCGGGAGGTCTCGACAACCCGCTCGGAGCCCGTACGCTGCATCTCTATCAGAACGGCAAATACACGCTCTACACGATCTATGCCTCGAGCGACGAGGAATCGATCGGCTCCGGCATCACCAGCGGCTGCGTCGGCCTGCTGAGCCAGGACATGATCGATCTCTACGATCAGACGCCGGTGAAGACGAAGGTCGTCGTCCTTCCGGCCTGAGGCCGGAGACCTCTGGCACATCCTGCCGCATTGAAAACCCCGGCCCTCGGCCGGGGTTTTTCATGAGCGGCGGGATCGTCTATCCCTGTCGGCATGACCGAACTCGTCATTCGTCCAGCGGAGCAGGCCGACCTGCCCGCGCTTCTGGATCTCTATCGCCACCTCGTTCCGGACGACGCGCGCTGCCCGGATGACGAGGCGGCGGATATTCTGGGCCGGCTACGGAATTTTGAGGGCAGTGCCGTCCTGATCGGCCTCCTCGGCACCGATCTGGTCGCAAGCTGCACCGTAATCGTCATCCCGAACCTGACCCGGGGCGGCACGCCCTATGCGCTGATCGAGAATGTCGTTACCGACGCCGGCCATCGCAACCGCGGGCTGGGAAAGGCAATCCTGAAGGCTGCTCTCGATCGTGCCTGGGCTGCCGGATGCTACAAGGTGATGCTGATGACGGGCTCGAAGAAGCCGGCCACGCTGGCCTTCTACGAGTCCGCCGGCTTCGAGCAATCCAAGACAGGCTTTCAGGCCAGACGGCTTCCCGTGCGCGCCGAACAGGAAGCAATACCGCCAACGAAAAACCCCGGCCTTGCGGGCCGGGGCTCTCAAAAACGCAACTGAACTCACGCAGCTCTGGCAGCCTTCCGGCCGCCGGCTGAAATCACGCCTTCGAAGCGGCCGGGACGGCCTTCGAGACGATGCCTTCGAACGGCTTGTAGGCGTCCTTGGCGAGAGCGGTGTAGAGCTCGCCCATCTTGGTGAGCTGGGCAACGGCGCCCTCGAACGAGGTCTTGACGAAATCGGCCTGGATCTCGAGGGCCTTGTCGAAGGTCTTCACGCCAGCGAGCTTCTCGAGCGTGGCGGTGCCGGCCTCGAAGGACTTCTTGGCATAGTCGGTGGTCTCGACGGCGATCGTCTGGACGCCCTTCGAGGTGGCGCCGAAAGCCTTCAGGGCGGCGTCGACGTTGTCCTTGGAAGCCTTCTGGATGGTCTCGAACTGCTGGATCATGGGTCGTCTCCTCGGCACTCTGCGGTGCCGCCTCAGGTGATAGGCCGGATCGGCCCGATATGTCGCCCCAAGGTCGTGTGACCGTGATCACCACCGGGGACTGACCGCATATTGTGCATTGCAGCATGAATGTCAAGAGAACGCTGCAATGCACCAAACGCAGATCGTTCCGTTAGCAACCGTTCAAGTTTTAACGGCTCCGTAACCGCATCCGCCTAACCTCTCCAACTGTGTCCCCTGCGCCACGATGAGCCAGGCGCGGGATCGGCCCATGGTTGCGAGTTCGAGGCGGGTTCATGTTGTCTGGTTGCGTTGGGTTGCGGCGGTCGCGTCTGCGAACCGTTGCGGGTCTGGTCGGTGTCGCCGCCATTGCGGCCACGATCGTGTCCTCTCCTGCGGAGGCGCGCAAGCGCCGTCACGCAGGCGGCGGCTATACCCCTCCTTATGCCGCGATGGTGGTCGACGCGAAGACCGGCCGCACGCTGCATGCGGTCAACGAGGATGCCGCCCGCATTCCGGCCTCGCTGACCAAGGTCATGACGCTCTACATGCTGTTCGAGCAGATGGAGCGCGGCCGCTTCACCATGGATTCCGAGCTCAAGGTCTCGTCCTATGCGGCCTCGCAGCCGCCGACCAAGCTCGGCCTGCGCGCCGGCTCGACCATCGCGGTCGAGGACGCGATCAAGAGCATGATCACGCTTTCCGCCAACGATTCCTCGGTCGTCGTCGCAGAGAACATCGCCGGTTCCGAAGAGGCTTTCGCCGACCAGATGACGCGCAAGGCCCGCTCGCTCGGCATGGGCTCCACCCGCTTCTACAACCCGCACGGCCTGCCCCATTCCCCGCCGAACATCACGACGGCGCGCGACCTCACGATCCTCGCCCGCGCCATCCAGGAACGCTTCCCGAAATACTACCCGCTCTTCTCGATGCGGGCGTTCCAGTACGGCAGCCGCACCATCCGCGGCCATAACCGTCTGCTCGGCAAGGTCGAGGGCGTCGACGGCATCAAGACCGGCTACACCCGCGCCTCCGGCTTCAACCTGATGACTTCGGCCAGGTCGGAAGGCCGGCACGTCGTCTCGGTCGTGCTCGGCGGTCGGTCCGGCGCCTCGCGCGACAAGATCATGACCGATCTCGTGCTTGCCAGCCTGCCCCGCGCCTCGACCAGCGGCCGCGCCTCGGTGATGGTCGCCGAGGCTCCGGCGCCGGAAGAGCGGCCGCGCTCGCTTCCCATCCAGCAGGCCGCCGCCGAGCCGGCGCCGATCCCGGTGCCGCGCCCGCGCCAGCAGGCTGAAGAGCCGCAGGCCCTCCCGGCCGCCGCCCGCGCCTATGCCCCGATGCCGACCACCACGCCGATCGCGCCGCCGCGCCCGATCGCGGTCGCCGGTGGCAGGCCGCTGCAGATCTCCGGCATGCGCCCCGTCGCTGCCACGACGACGCCGTCCGCCATGCGCTGGTCGATCGGTGCCCAGCCGGCCGACGCGAAGGTCCTGCGCCCGCCGGCGAATGTCGACGTCACCTCCTCGATCGCCAAGGTGCCCGAGCCGGTCGCCGAGCCGGTCAAGATCGCCGAAGCCAAGGCCGAGGCCCCGGTTGCCCGCAAGGCTGAAGCGGCCCCCGCCAGGATGCAGGCTCCGGAGCCGGCACCGGTCCTGTCGCACCAGGCCGCCGTCATCGCCTCCGGTAAATGGGTGATCCAGCTCGGCGCCACCGATGACGAGGGCAAGGCCAAGGAAATCCTGGCTCGTGCCAAGGCAAAGGCCTCGGCCTCGCTCGCCAGCGCCTCGCCCTTCACCGAGAAGGTCGAGAAGGGCGGCTCCACCCTGTTCCGGGCACGTTTCGCCGGCTTCGACGACTCGAAGGATGCGCAGAACGCCTGCAACAAGCTGAAGCGCGGCGGCTTCTCCTGCTTCGCCACGCGCAGCTGAACGAGGACCAGGGAAAGGAGTTCACGAGATGTCGCAGACCCACTCCCAGAGCCCGTCCCTATCGCTGCTTCATAAGGACGTCCTTGGCCTGGTTGACGCGAGCGGCAAGGCCGCTGGTGCCACCGGCATCCGGGTGGATGCGCTTCATCAGGGCCCGGTGGGCTTCGCGGACCGCCTCCTCGCCCGCCCCCGCCTGAAGCCCCAGGATATCGTAGGCCTCCTGCTGCGACATCGCGCCCGCGCCCGGCGCGCCGCCCTGCCCCGCGTCTCCGTCACGCTGAGCGTCTTCACGCCAGCCGGGCGACCGGCGGTCGAGATATGCCTCTAGCAGCCGCGCTCCGTCCGGATCGCGGGTGAGGCAGTCGCGCATCAGCGCGGCGAGATCGTCCGCGCCCAGGCTGTCGAGCACCCGCCCGGCATAGGGGCCGGCCGTGACGCGGCCACTCATCCCGCCGCTGTCGTGGTCGAGCTCCATCTCCAGCAGGGTGGAGTTGACCTTCGAGGTCGCGCCCGCGGTCGGGCCGGCCCGATCGGCCCAGGGAAAGCGGATGCCGCCCGGCCCGGTCGCGCTCCAGCCGAGCAGCCAGGCGCCGACACCGCCGAGGAAGATCGCCATGTCCATCCGGCCGCGCAGCATCAGGAGCCCGGCCACGCCGAGCGCAACGACACCACCACCGGTCTTCGCCAGCCGCGCCAGCACCTTGGGATTCGATCCGGCAAAGAACTTCGCCAGCCACCAGACCAGGATCAGCACGGCAACGCCGTAAAGCAGGCTCACCGGTGGCCTCCATCCATGGCAGCGATCAATCCTTTCACCGCCGTATTCGAGCCGGCGAGCCGCAGCATCGCCTCGCGTCCGCCGGCGGCATAGGCCGCCGCACCGCGCAGGAGGTCGAGCAGCGAACCCGGCGCGTTCACGTCGAAGCGGGCATGGGCGCCGCCGGTCAATCGCGCGATCGTCGCGAAGGCGCCGCTGGCCGCCGGATCATGCCCCTCCTGGAAGACGAAGCCGCGGATCCCGCGCAGGCCGAGCTCTCCCGCAAGCGCCGCCAGCGCATCGACATCCTCCTCCATCGCATCGCCGACATAGACGAAGGCCCGCACCGGCACGGCCTTCGCCTCATCGCGAACATGGCGCAGCACGCGGGCGATCTGGGTCTGCCCGCCCTCGCAGGCGATACCGCGCATCAGCCCGGTCAAGCGCGCGGGCTCGCCGACCCAGCCCGACGCGCGGCATTCGCCGATGCCCCGGAAATAGACGAGCTGCACAGCGAGCCCGCCGCCAGATTCCGATGTCCTGGAGGTGACCTCGAACATCCGCGCCTGCAGCGAGCAGGCGAGGTCCCAAGTCGGCTGGCGGCTCATCGTGGCGTCGAGTGCGAAGACCAGTCGCCCCGCCTGCCCGTTCGCCAGCGGCGCAAGCTGCTTCGCCGCACCGAGGAAACGGTCGATCTCGCCCGGCTGCGAATGCGTCGCCGGCGCGGTCGCTCCCGCCTTGCCGACCGCACGGTCCTTCCTCTCGCTCATCGACCCCTTCGATCCGCCTGAATCATCCCCTGGCCCTGATATTGGCCATGGCGGCCGCATTTGCTACCCGTGCGCCCAACGGAGGATGCACGAGTGACTGGAATCACGATCTTCGAGACGGTTGCCGCGATGCGCGAGGCCGTCGCCGGCTGGCACGCTGCCGGCGAAAAGGTCGCGCTGGTGCCGACCATGGGCGCGCTGCACGAGGGCCATATCGCGCTGGTCACGGAAGGCCAGCGCCATGCGAAGCGCGTCATCGTCACGATCTTCGTCAACCCGACGCAATTCGCCCCGCATGAGGATTTCAAGAAATACCCGCGCACCTTCGACGACGATTGCGCCAAGCTCGTCGCAGCCGGTGCCGATGCGGTCTTCTTTCCCGCCGTCGAGGAAATGTACCCGGCCGGCTTCGCGACCCGCGTCCTGCTTCTGGGACCCGCTGCCGTCGGACTGGAGGACCGCTTCCGCCCGACGCATTTCGAGGGCGTCGCGACGATCTGCTGCAAGCTCTTCACGCAGTCGCGCGCCGACCATGCGATCTTCGGCGAGAAGGACTACCAGCAGCTCAAGGTCGTGACCCGCATGGCCGCTGATCTCGACCTCGGCATCGACGTCATCCCGCTCCCGACGATCCGCGAGGCCGACGGCCTCGCCATGTCCTCGCGCAACCGCTATCTCTCGGAGGAGCACCGGGCATTGGCGCCCCTGCTGCATCAGGTGATGCAGGATCTCGCCGCCCGCCTCCGCAACCGCGACGACCTGCTCAAGGCGGTCACGGAGGCCCAGAACGCGATCATCACCGCCGGCTTCGAGCTCGACTACCTGGAAGCGCGCCATGCTGAGACGCTGGCACCCGTCGCCTCGCTGGCGGATGGGCCGATCCGCCTGATCCTCGCCGCCCGCATCGGCAGCACGCGCCTGCTCGACAATATTCCCGTCTAGCGGCGGCAACGCCACTCTTCGCCGGCTCGCGGAAGCAGGAGAGCCTTTGCCGACTTATCTTGATCATCAAGATAAATCAGGACAGTATCGGCAAAACCCTTTCAACTGACCGGCGCAGGACGGAGGCAACGCCCATGGAGGTGCTTATCGGCATGGCGATCCTGGCAGCGGCGATCGGCATCGGCGGCGGGCTTTACGAGTTCGCCGTGCTCGATCCGGCCTGGCCGCACCGCCCGTCTCTGGTGCAGCCCCAGCATGGCGGAGTGTCCCGCAAACGCTTCTGGATATCGGTGCATGCCGTGTTCGAGCTTCTGCTGATCGCCGCGCTGGTGGCGGCCTGGCAGGCAGCCGGCATTCGGCAATGGCTTCTGACCGCGCTCGCCATCCATGCGGCGATGCGCATCTGGTCGGCGCTGGACTTCATCCCCAAGGCCCTCGCCTTCGAACGCGCGAGGGCTGACGACGTATCGCTCGAAGCGGCGCGGCGCTGGACCAGCCGAAGCCGCCTGCGAATGCCCCTCGATCTCGCGACGCTGGCAGCCTTGCTCATGGCGTTCCGGACAGCGCTCCACGGCACCGGCATCTGACCGCCATGTCGGATCGCGACAAGGATGCGCTCTTGCGGCAGCTCGGTGAGGCCGTCAGACGCATGGGCGCGCAGAGCGTGCTCAGCGGCGCCGCCATGGCCAGGCATGTCGGGCTGCACCCGACTGATCTGGAGGTGCTCGACCTCGTCTTCCTGCGCGAAACCGTCACGGCCGGCGAGCTCGCTGCCGCCACCGGCCTGACCTCGGGCTCGGTCACGGCGCTCATCGATCGACTGGAACGGCGTGGCTATGTCACCCGTCGCAGGGACGCAGCCGATCGGAGGCGGGTACTGATCAGCGTCGTGCGGGCAGCGACAGCCCCGATCGAAGCCGCCTATGAGCCGCGCAGGATCGCGATGCAGGCGCTTTGGTCGAGCTTCGACGACCAGACGTTACAGGGCGTCACCGACTTCCTGGCACGCAGCACGGAACTGCTCGCCCGCTGCACCCGGGACCTCGCCACGCCGGCTCCAGCCGTATCCGATACAACCGAACCGCGCTGATGCGCGGCCTGCCTGCTACAACAATCCCAGCCCCGCCAGCTCGCGCCGCAGCTCTTCCGGCATCTCGCCGAGATCGCCGCCATGCTCGGAGAGATCGCGCGGCGCGTCTTTCGCCTGCAGATAGCGCCAGCCCTGGAAGGGGCGGAACGGCCGCGGCTCGACCGGCACCACGATCGGCTCCATCACCAGATGGCAGCGGCCGATGCCGTCCGCGTCGGTGAAGGGGCGGATATCCATCAGGCGCTGGCGGGCCGAGATCTGGCCCTTGATCACCCAGTAGAGCGAGCCGCCGCTGAGAATCTCCTCGATCTTCTTCGGCACCATCCGCGTGGTGTGCAATTGCTCGGCCGGCTCGCCGCGGGCACGGCGCTGCGCCTGGCGTTCAGCGATCCATTCCTCAAGATCAACGATCGATTCGGCGCCGACGCAGAGCTTGAGCAGATGAAGGGACATGACCTCAAAATAGGCCTGCGCCGGCCGCCAGGCCAGTCTCTGCTACGCTTCTCCACAGCCCGGCTCAGGCCCGATGGGCCAGCACGTTGACGAGCCGCCCGAACGGGTCGCGCAGGAAGAAGCGCCGGACACCCCAAGGCTCGTCGACCGGACCATATGTGATCGCATGACCGGCGGCACGCGCTCGATCGAGCACCGCATCGAGATCGTCGACCTCGATGGAGAGATCGGGCACCGGCGCGCCCGAGCCGCCTTCGCTGGCGAAGCTCAATTGCGGCGCGCCCGATACGACTTCAGCCGCATAAGTCTGAATCCAGCCATGATCCATGGCGAGGGTGAGGCCGAAGAGATCGCCATAGAACGCTTGCGCCAGCCCTGGCTCCGCGGTTGCGATGTTCGCGACGATTCGCTTCACGATCATTCCGACCTCCCGAACCAGACACGGACGCTTCCCATGCGCGGACTAGCAGGCAAGGCCATCCTCGTCACCGGCTCCTCCACCGGCATCGGCTTCGCGATGGCCGAGCGTCTCGTCACTGAGGGCGCCAGAGTGTTGATCCACGGCCGCGACGCCGCCGAAGTCGATGCCGCCGTCGCCAAGCTCGGCGCCGCGGCCGCCGGCGCGACCGGCGATCTCGCGGAGCCCGCAACCGCGCAAGCCGTCGTCGATGCGACGATCGCAGCCTTCGGCCGCATCGACGGGCTCGTCAACAATGCCGGAATCTATCCGCGCGGCATTCTCACCGAGACCACCGCCGCCTTCTTCGACCATATGTTCGCGATCAACACCCGCGCGCCCCTGCTTTGCGCCGAGGCTGCCATCCGCGCCTTCCGCGCCCAGAAATCGCCCGGTGCGATCGTCACCGTCGGCTCGATCAACGCCTATTGCGGCCTCTCGAACCTCACGGTCTATTCGATGTCGAAGGGCGCACTGATGACGATGACGCGCAACCTCGCCAATACGCTCGGCCCCGAACGCATCCGCGCCAACCAGCTCAATGTCGGCTGGACCTGGACCGCCAACGAGGACGCGACCCAGCAGCGCGAGGGTCGCAAGCCCGGCTGGCAGAACCATCTGCCGCTGCGCGACGCCCCGACAGGCCGGATCATGCAGCCGGAGGAGATCGCCGCCCACACCGCCTTCTGGCTCTCCGAGGACAGCGCGCCAGTCTCCGGCCAGATCTACGAGGCCGAGCAGTTCCCGGTGATCGGCCGCGGATGAGCGACCTCTCCGCGAAGGTTTTCGACCCCTGGCTGATCCGCTGGGGTCTCATTCCGGACGGCGAGCCGATCAGGACCCATGCCAGCCACCTGCTGCCCGTCCTGCAAGGCAGCGCGCCTGCCATGCTGAAGCTGCCCGAGATCGAGGACGAGCGGCGCGGCTACCTGCCGCTGGAATACTGGAACGGCGACGGCGCCGCCCGCCTGCTCGCCCGCAGCGAGAACGGCGAGGCCATGCTGATCGAGCGTGCCACCGGAAAGCGCTCGCTGGCAGCCATGGCCCGCAGCGGCTCTACCGGAGACGACCACGCCACCGCCATCCTCTGCGACGCCATTGCGGCTCTTCAGAAACCGCGCGGCCCGGCGCCAGCCGGACTGATCGCGCTCGACACCTGGTTCAGGGACCTCTTTCCGGCGGCGGCGAAGCACGGCGGCCTGCTCGCCCGCGCTGCGGCGGAAGCGAGCGTGCTCCTGCCCGCCCAGCAGGAGATCCTGCCGCTCCATGCCGACCTGCATCACGACAATGTCCTCGATTTCGAGGCTCGCGGCTGGCTCGCCATCGATCCGAAAGCGGTGATCGGCGACCGCGCCTTCGAATATACGATCCTGTTCTGCGACCCCGACCTCGCCGATCCCGAGCCGCCGGTTGCCGTCGCGACGGGCGCCTTCGAGCGTCGGCTGGAGATCGTGCTGGCGAAGTCGGGGCTGGAGCGTCAGCGCCTGCTGCGCTGGATCATCGCCTGGTGCGGGTTGTCGGCAAGCTGGTTCCTCGAGGACGAGGACCCGCTGGCGGAGGTCAATCTGACGATTTTAGCAAAGGCAGCTGCGGCGCTGGCCGACTAGCGTGCCGTCATGCTCGCCCTTGTGGCGAGCATCCACGTCTTGACCACCGCACTTGATGAAGGAGGGCGTGGATGGTCGGGACAAGCCCGACCATGACGAAAACGGCCTGAATCAAAACCTCAGCAATCGCCAGCAAGCGATTCCGCCGACTCAGCTATTCCCCCAGCACAACCACCTTCGCGCCCTCGGCCACCTGCCCGCCCGGCTCGCCCACGACCTCGCTGACAATGCCGTCGCGCGGGGCGGTCAGGACATGCTCCATCTTCATCGCCTCGACGATGGCAAGGCGCTGGCCCTTGGTCACCGCCTCGCCCGGCGCCACGAAGAGCGCCACGAGCTTGCCGTGCATCGGCGCCTTGACCACGCCGCCGGAGCCCGCCGCCGCATCGAGGTCGACACTGAACGGATCGAACAGCGACACGGCCGTCTGCCGGCCGCGGTGCAGCGCGAACCAGGTGCCGCCCTCGCCTTCGGCCAGCGCGATCTCGTGCTCGCCTTCGCCGATCTCGTGACCGGGCAGGCTGACGCGCGCATCGTCGCCATGCCATTCGATCCGCGCTTCGATGCGCTCGCCATCGACCGTCAGCGGCAGGCCGAGCGGCTGGCGCGGCATCAGCGAGAAGGCGTCGGGATCGAGCCAGGGCGAGCGCGCTTCGCCCTCCGCCCGCCCGGCAGCCGCGATCATGCCCGCCGCCTGCCGCTCCTCCTCGAGGTGCAAGGCGGCAGCCGCCACCGCAGCCGCATCGAGCGGCTGCGGCTCGGCGCCGAGCGCGCTGATATTGCGGTCTATGAAGCCGGTATCGAACGGGCCTTTCCGGAAGCCTTCCGCTTCGGTCAGCTTCTTCAGGAAGGCGAGATTGGTGCGCGGGCCGGCCACCACCGTCTGGCCCAAAGCCGCGCCCAGCCGGTCGAGCGCCTCGTCCCTGGTAGACCCGTGGGCGATCACCTTGGCGATCATCGGGTCGTAGAACGGCGTCACGGTATCGCCGGCCTCGACGCCGGTATCGATGCGGATGCCCTCGCCCTCCGGGAATTGCAGCGCCCAGAGCTTGCCGGTCGAAGGCAGGAAGCCTTTCTCGGGGTCCTCGGCATAAAGCCGCGCCTCGACCGCATGGCCCTTGGCCGAGACATCGGCCTGCGTGAAGCCGAGCGGCTCGCCGGCGGCGACCTTCAACTGCAACTCGACGAGATCGAGCCCGGTGATCGCCTCCGTCACCGGATGCTCGACCTGGAGACGCGTATTCATCTCCATGAACCAGAAGCCATCGGCCTTCAGCCCGTCGCGCCCGTCGGCAATGAACTCGACCGTGCCGGCCCCGACATAGCCGACGGCCTTGGCGGCTTCCGTCGCGGCCTTGCCCATGGCGGCGCGGACCTCGGCGCTCATGCCCGGCGCCGGCGCCTCCTCGATCACCTTCTGGTGGCGCCGCTGCAGCGAGCAGTCGCGCTCGTAGAGGTGGACGACATTGCCATGGCTGTCGCCGAACACCTGGATTTCGACATGGCGCGGCGAGAGCACGTATTTCTCGACTAGCACGCGCGCATCGCCGAAGGCGTTCTTGCCCTCACGCTGGGCGCTGGTCAGCGCATCGTCGAAATCCTCGGGCCGGTCGACCTTCTTCATGCCCTTGCCGCCGCCGCCGGCGACCGCCTTGATCAGCACGGGGTAGCCGATGCGCCGCGCTTCCGAGCGGAGGAAATCGGCGCCCTGCTCGGCGCCGTGATAGCCCGGCACCACCGGCACATCGGCTTTCTCGACCAGCGCCTTGGCGGCATCCTTCAGGCCCATGGCCCGGATGGCCGAGGCGGGTGGGCCAACGAAGACGATGCCCGCAGCAGCGCAAGACTCGGCGAATTCCGCATTCTCGGAGAGGAAACCATAGCCCGGATGGATGCAGGCAGCGCCCGCTTCCTTCGCCACGGCGAGAATCTTGTCGGCGTCGAGATAGCTCTCGCGGGCGGGGGCCGGGCCGATATGGTAGGCCTCGTCCGCCATCTCGACGAACAACGCCTCGGCATCGGCGTCCGAATAGACGGCGATGGTGCGCAGGCCCAGCCGCTTCGCCGTGCGGATCACCCGGCAGGCGATCTCGCCGCGATTGGCGATCAGGATGGAGGGCAGCTTGGCGGCGATCGTCATGGCGGCGGCATCCTCAGGAGACGTGCCGCCTTTATAGCCCGCCCGCCGCGTCTGTCTGCGCCTTGTTGCGCACAATTGCCTCTACCTAATCCAACACAACGAGAGAGCGATCCCAGATCGAAAGCGCAACCTATGCGCCTGTGCGGTGCGCGCCCTCGATCTTTGATGAACTTCGAAAGCCGCTTCTCAAACATGGAGAGACGGCATGTGGGATTTCGATTTTCAGTTGCGGCGCCGAAAGCGCCTTCGTGGCAAAGGTTGGCGGGGCTGTCTATGTCTCGCGCTTTACACAGCGCGCTGGCCAACGGCAGTCTTCGTCGCAAATCACCTGAGCGAGCTGTTAGGCGTTATCTGGCGCGTCCTGTCGGGATAACCGCAGCGAGCGCCAGATCGCCCAGGTCGCCTGGAAGCAGATGCCGGCGACGACGACATCGAACAGATATTCCGGCCAGCGCACCGGCGCGACGCGGGCGCCGAGCCCGACCAGCGCGAATCCGGTCGTCGAGATCGTGTCGTTGCGGCTCGACAGCCAGGTCGCCTTGATCACCGGGTTCTGCTCGCGCCGGAAGCGCCAGAGCGCGGCAACGACGAGGAAGGCGATGACGATGGCGCTCGCGGCGGCTAAGCCGAGCGTCCAGACCTCGATCGGCCGCGGCCGGACGATCTTGTCCCAGAGATCGTAGAGCGTGTGCAGCCCGGCGACCGCCATGACCGCCCCGATAGCAACAGCCGCGAGCCGCTCGATCCGCGCATCGCGGCCGAAGACGATCGCGGCGATGCCATAGAGCGCGACGTCATAGACCCAGTCGACGCCGTCCTTGAAGAGCTGGGCATTGCCGATGGCGAGCGCCCAGACGACGGTCGCCACCGCCTGGATCAGGATGCCGAGCGCAATGGCCCAGATGGTGAGCGTATAGGCGCGGGCGACGGCGGCGCTCGGTGCCGAGCCCGCCGCAACATCATCATGGTCGACCTCGTCCCGACCACCCACGTCCTGCACCCCTAAGCCCATCCTCACCCCTGTCATCCCGGACAAGCCGCATCAGCGGCGCCGATCCGGGATCCATGCCGGAACAGAAATCGGCAAGGTTCAGGCATGGATCCCGGGTCTACGCTGCGCTGCGCCCGGGATGACTGGCAAGGGAGAAGGCTAACGAAGGGCGTGCTCGTCACCCCCGCCCGACAAGCGGAGCCTTTGTCGCCATCACCGTGACGAACAGGACGTTCGCCTCCAGCGGCAGGCCGGCCATGTGCAGCACGGTCGTAGCGACATGGTCGACATCCATCACCGGCTCGACCTTCACCGAGCCGTCCGCCTGAGGCACGCCGGTCGTCATCTTCTTCGCCATCTCGGTCAGCGCATTGCCGATATCGACCTGGCCGACGGCGATGTCGTATTTGCGCCCGTCGAGCGCGGCGGTCTTGGTCAGGCCCGAGATCGCATGCTTCGTCGCGGTATAGGCGACGGAGTTCGGCCGCGGCGCATGGGCCGAGATCGAGCCGTTATTGATGATGCGCCCGCCGCGCGGTTCCTGGTCCTTCATCGCCCTGAAGGCGGCTTGGGTGCAGAGGAACGGCCCGGTCAGGTTGGTGTCGACGACCTTCTGCCAGTCCTCCAGCGAAAGGTCCTCCAGCAGCACGCCGCCCGGCGCATTGACGCCGGCATTGTTGAAGAGAACGTCGATGCGGCCGAAAGCGGCCTTGGTCCTGGCGAACAGGTTCTCGACCGAGGCCTTGTCGGTGACATCGGTCGGCACCGCGAGCGCGCGGCCCTTGTCGGCGCCGGAGAGCGCGATCGTCTCCTCCAGCGCATCGGCGCGGCGGCCGGCCAGCACGGTGCGGTAGCCGCCCTTCAGGAAGGCGATGGCGACCGAGCGCCCCACGCCCGAGCCGGCGCCGGTGATGATCGCGACCTTGTTATGCCCAGACATGCGTTTCCCCGTGTTTCCCTAGGCCTAAATCGTTTGAGATGGCATCCGACCATAACGGGCGAAACCGCCCAGGGGAACCGTGAGGCGGCCGTCATTTCATGCGCTTTCCGCCCGCCGGCCCTGCCCTATCGGTGTAGTCGGGGGGGCGACGCGATGACCAGCCTGAACCGTCGCCTTGGCTTGCGGCCAGCGACATGGACGGAGCGAGGCGGGTCAGGCGTTCAATCCGGCTCGGGCACTTTCAGGATGACCGCCTGATCGGGACCGATCGCGCGGCCGTCTTCGGTGCGAACATCCAGGCGCACCGACAGGCCGGTCTCGCGCTCGACGAGTCGCGAGCGCTCCTCCTCCGGCGCGAAAAGATGGCGCTCGCCGAATTGTCGCAGCGCGACCATCACGGGGAAGAGGTCCTTGCCCACCGTCGTCAAGCGATATTCCAGGCGCGCATTGCCGTCACCGATGGGAACGGCTTCGAGAATGCCGCTTTGGACGAGCGTCTTCAGCCGGTCGGTCAGGATGTTCTTGGCGATCCCGAGACTCTTCTGGAATTCACCGAAGCGGGTCATTCCGTCGAAGGCATCGCGGACGATCAAGAGCGACCACCAGTCCCCGATCACGTCGAGAGACCGCGCGCTCGGACAATAATCCCCCTTGAGGCTCTTGCGGGCGACCATCAGCGCAGCCTTTCCCCGCTTCGTGCCGGCAGCGGCATTTTCGGTTGCATGATAAAACCAATATCGTTACAGCTCGTGTCGGTTTCATTATAAAACCAAACCACCCGGAGTCTCCAATGAAATTGGATCAGGACGCGGCGCCATCGGCGCCCGCGAAGGAGGACGCACGTCCGCAAAAGCCGGCGGCTATGGCCTCGCCGGCAGGGACCGCCCCGCCCGCTCCCCTGAATGGCCGGACCATCCTGCTCTTCGCCGTCGCCAGCGGACTGGCGGTGGCGAACGCTTATTTCGCCCATCCCCTGCTCGACGTGATGGCCGACGATCTCGGCCTGTCGCGGACCATAGCCGGGCTGATCGTCGGCGCGACACAACTCGGCTACGGCCTCGGCCTGTTCCTCCTCGTCCCGCTGGGCGATCTGCTCGATCGCCGCAAGCTCATTCTCGGGCAGTCCCTGCTCTCCGTGCTTGCGCTCGCCAGCGTCGGCGTTTCGCAATCGGCCGCGATGCTGCTCGGCGCGATGGCTGCGGTCGGGCTGCTGGCCGTGGTGACACAGGCGCTCGTCGCCTATGCCGCGAGCCTGGCGCACCCGTCCGAGCGGGGCCACGTCGTCGGCATCGTCACGAGCGGAATCGTCGTCGGCATCCTGCTCGCGCGGACCATCGCAGGCGCCCTGACCGACCTTTCCGGCTGGCGAACCGTCTATTTCGCTTCCGCGGTGCTGACGCTGACGATCACGATCCTGCTCTGGCGCATGCTGCCGCGACAGGAGCGCGTTACCGGCAGTCTCTCCTATGGCCGCCTCATCGCCTCGCTGGTCACCCTGATCGTCGAGGAGCCCGTCCTGCGCATTCGCGGGATCATCGCCATGCTAATCTTCGCGAACATCACGACGCTGCTCGCTCCGCTCGTCCTGCCGCTGAGCGCCCCGCCCTTCTCCCTTTCGCATACGCAGATCGGCCTGTTCGGACTGGCCGGCGTGGCAGGCGCGCTGGGCGCCACCCGCGCCGGACGATGGACCGACCGGGGCCGTGGCCAGCGCACCACGGGAATCGCATTGGGATTGATGCTGCTGTCCTGGCTGCTGATCGCCCAGTTGCACAGCTCGATCCTCTGGCTGATCGCCGGGGTGCTGATCATCGATTTCGGGCTTCAGGCCGTCCATGTCACCAATCAGGCAATGATCTACCGGGTCCGGCCCGAGGCGCAGAACCGCCTGACGGCAGCCTACATGGTCTTCTATTCCATCGGGAGCGCCGCCGGCTCGTCGGTCTCGACCGTCGTCTACGCCCATGCGGGCTGGACCGGAGTCTGCGTAATGGGCGCCGCGATCAGCCTGGCCACGCTGCTGTTCTGGATCGCGACGCGAAGGGCGACGCCAGCCGCGGCCACGATGCCACTGCACATTTGAGAGCCGACAGGGTCATCGGGAAGCGGCACATATCCGATATCGACAGGCACAGCCGATGATGCCCTGATAGCGCAGAACGCCACAGAGGATGCTCGCCTTGCTTCGCCCCCTGCTGATCCTGCTCGCCTTGTTCGCAGCCGTCCCGGTGCTCCGCGCCGAGGAGCCTGCCGTCGCGCTCACCGGCATCGGCTCCGCGCCGATCCAGCTGACACCGCAATCGCTCGCGGCCCTGCCCGTCGCCGAACGCGAGGTGGCTTTCGAGACGTCGAAAGGGCCGGCGACGCGACGCTACAAGGGCGTGCTGCTCTGGGACGTCCTGCAGGCCAACAAGGCGCTCGATGGCCTCAAGCCGGCAGAGCAATTGAAGAAGACCTTCCTCGTCAGCGCCAGGGACGGCTACCAGATCGCCTTCTCGGTCGGCGAGATCCATCCCGATTTCGGCAACCTGCCCCTGCTTCTCGTCTCGGCGGTGGACGGCAAGGCGCTCGACGGCGGCTGGCGCCTCGTGGCACCCGGCGACAAGCGCGGAGCGCGAGCCGTTTACGAGGTCGTGAAGATCGAATTGCGCTGAGAGCGGACGCGCGGGGGGCGTTTCAAACCACGCGCCTGTCGGGGCGGCAGCGCCTGCAATGTCTCTGTCATGACGATCTGCTAACGGACTGCGGCCCCGCTTTCAGATCATACTGAACAAGATGTTAGCAGCGTATGACGGCGGTTAACGTCATTGTGGACTTGGCGCATCGATAGCTTGGAATGAAAAAGGACAGATGTTATCCCCGCTGTCGAATATGCGTATGCCTAGGGATTGGTGCATTCCATGAAAAGCGCCGTCGTTGTCGTTGCAAGCGTATTTGTTCTGGAGCTTTTCGCTCTGCGGCCCGCTTATGCCGGCTTTCTTGACTTTCTGCTTGGCCCGCCGCCTCGCACCGAAACGCCCTATGTCTCGACGCCGCTGGAGATGACGATCCGCGCCAAGCGGCGATCGGCCAAGGCGCCGAAGAAGGTGCAGGTCGAGCGACCGCCCGTCCTGGTCACGCCGATGGACCCGGTGAAGGACCCCAACTGGTTCTTGAGCGACCCGACCCTTCGCAAGGGGGATGTCGTGGTGCTGCCGGGCAAGATCGTCGTCTTCAACGGCAACAGGGGCGAGCGACGCCGGTCCGACTTCGAGGACCTTCTGAGAACGCGCCTCGTCTCGCTGAAGGAGCGCAGCCGTATCCGGGCGTTCACCGACTATTTCAACGGTGCGGTCAGGGCATTCAAGGCCGGAGCGGCGACGGCCCTGCAGGTCGAGCGTCCCGCCCGACAGACCGCGCCGGGCGAAGTTCGCATCGTGTCGACGGTGAAGAACTAGGGGACAAGGCGCGGGTTACACCTGCCTCATCCGAGCCCGATTACATCCGGAACACGCCGAACTTGGTCTCGGGCACCTCGGCGTTCAGCGTCGCGGAGAAGGCCAGCGCCAGCACGCGCCGCGTCTCCGAGGGCAGGATGATGCCGTCGTCCCAGAGCCGCGCGGTCGCGAAATAGGGCGAGCCTTCCTCTTCATAGCGATTGCGGATCGGCGCCTTGAATGCCTCCTCCTCGGCAGGAGGCCAGCTCTTGCCCTCGGCCTCGATATTGTCGCGACGCACGGTCGCGAGCACGCTCGCGGCCTGCTCGCCGCCCATCACCGAGATCCGCGAATTCGGCCAGGTGAACAGGAAGCGCGGCGAATAGGCCCGGCCGCACATGCCGTAATTGCCGGCGCCGAAGGAGCCGCCGACCAGCACCGTGATCTTTGGCACCCGCGCCGAAGCCACCGCCGTGACCAGCTTGGCGCCGTCCTTGGCGATGCCGCGCGTCTCGACATCGCGGCCGACCATGAAGCCGGTGATGTTCTGCAGGAAGAGCAGCGGGATACGCCGCTGGCAGCAGAGCTCGATGAAATGCGCGCCCTTGACCGCGCTCTCCGAGAACAGGATGCCGTTATTGGCGATGATGCCGACCGGGATGCCGTGGATGCGGGCGAAGCCGGTCACCAAGGTCGTGCCGTAGAGCTTCTTGAACTCGTCGAATTCCGAGCCGTCGACCAGCCGCGCGATCACCTCGCGGATGTCGTATTGCTTCTTCAGGTCGGTCGGCACGACGGCTTCGAGCTCGGCGGGATCGTAGAGCGGCTCGACCGGCTCAGCGATGTCGATATCCGGGCGCTTCACGCTGTTGAGGTTGCCGGCGATGCGCCGGGCGATGGCGAGCGCATGGGTATCGTCGCCGGCATAATGGTCGGCGACGCCCGAAAGGCGCGCATGGACATCGGCGCCGCCGAGATCCTCGGCCGAGACGACCTCGCCGGTCGCGGCCTTCACCAGCGGCGGACCGCCGAGGAAGATCGTGCCCTGCTTCCGGACGATCACCGTCTCGTCCGACATCGCCGGCACATAGGCGCCGCCAGCGGTGCAGGAGCCCATCACCACCGCGACCTGCGGGATGCCTTCGGCCGAGAGCGTCGCCTGGTTGTAGAAGATGCGGCCGAAATGCTCGCGGTCAGGAAAGACCTCGGTCTGGTGCGGCAGGTTCGCGCCGCCGGAATCGACGAGATAGATGCAGGGCAAGCGATTCTCGCGCGCGATCTCCTGCGCCCGCAGATGCTTCTTCACCGTCATCGGGTAATAGGTGCCGCCTTTGATCGTCGCATCATTGCAGACGATCATGCATTCGCGCCCGGCGACGCGGCCGATGCCGGCGATCATGCCTGCGGCATGGACATCGCCCTCATACATGCCGAAAGCGGCGAGCGAGCCGATCTCGAGGAAGGCCGAGCCCGGATCGGTCAGGCGCAGCACGCGCTCGCGGGGCAAAAGCTTGCCGCGCGCCGTGTGGCGCTCGCGGGACTTGGCATTGCCGCCGAGCGCGGCGGTGGCGCGATGCTGCTGGAGCTCGTCGCGCAATCCGGCCCATGCTTCGGCATTGGCGCGCGTCTCGGCCGAATTCAGATCGACCTTGCTCTCGATGACAGGCACGGGCGCGCTCCTCGGTAACAATCTCTGCCGAGGTTATGGCGCGCCGCGTCGAAAACGCCAACCGGCGCGGACGCACGGACGCGGCCGTGCAAATCCGCGCCGCTGGACGGGCTCATTCGCTCATCTTGTTGATCGATCCGGTCACCGACGGCGCCGCGACCGCGCCGATTGCGCCGCCGGCAATGGCTCCGATCGGCCCGCCGACGAGCGCGCCGGCGCCCGCGCCGGCCGCAGCACCGGCGATGCGCTGGTCCGTCGTATTGCAGGCCGCGAGCAGCACGGCGAGGCTCCCCGCCAGAAAAACGCTTCGCATTGTCATCCCCATCTTCGCCCCGGCCCGGGTCGAAGATGGCGGCGGCATGGCTAACGGATGGTAAATCAGGCCTGAACGGTTGGCCCGAACACCCGCTCGAACGCCTCGCGCAGCACCGAATCGACCTCCGGCATCGTCACCGGCAGGCCCAGATCAACCAGCGAGGTCACGCCGTACTGGCTGACGCCGCAGGGCACGATGCCGTCGAAATGCGGCAGCTCCGGCTCGACATTCAGCGAGATGCCGTGAAACGAAACCCAGCGCCGCACGCGGATACCGATGGCCGCGATCTTGTCCTCGGTGTCGACACCCTTGTTCGGCCGGCGCACCCAGACGCCGACGCGGTCCTCGCGCCGCTCGCCGCGAATATTGAAATCGTCGAGCGCGCCGATCAGCCAGCTCTCCAGCGCGGCGACGAAACGGCGCAGGTCGGGCTGGCGCCGCTTGAGGTCGAGCATGACATAGGCCACGCGCTGGCCGGGGCCGTGATAGGTGAACTGCCCGCCCCGCCCCGAACGGAACACCGGGAAGCGCTCCGGCGCGATCAGGTCCTCGTCGCGGGCCGAGGTGCCTGCCGTATAGAGCGGCGGATGCTCGACCAGCCAGACGCGCTCGCGCGCCAGCCCGTCCGCGATCAGCCCGGCACGAGCCTCCATTTCGGCGACGGCGTCGTCATAGCCGACGAGCCCCTCGGCTATGACCCATTCGACCGGCTCGGACACCCCTTCCGGCAGGAAGGAAACGGCCAGCTCCTCACGCATCTTCACCATGGCTTAACCATGTTCCGTCCAAAGTTTCCGGGCCGGCGACATCATCCGGCGCGACCCTCGAACCGCCTCTTGCGCCGAAAACCGGCAGGCAGGCAAGTTTCGCTGGTCGAATTCTGAAGTAGGGTTCCGGAGGCAGGACTTGAAAGCCGATCTCGATCTCGTCCCGGTGGAACTCACGGTGGTGCTCGGCCAGACCGAAATGCCGATCTACAAGCTGCTGCGCCTCGGCCGCGGCGCCATCATCGAATTGAACACCAGCGAGACCGACGAGGTTCAGATTCTCGCCAACAACCACCCCTTCGCCAAGGGAATCGTCGTGGTCAGCGGCGCGCGGATTTCCGTCGAGATCACCCAGATGCTGAAACGACCGACGATCTACACCCTGCAGGCCGTCGCCGAGGCCGCCTGATCCGGCCGATCGGGGGAAAAATCGCGCTTCTGCGTTTTTCCGCGATGACACCCTTGTGGCAGCGGATTCGATTTGCTAGATCGGCGCCGCTCCCTGGTTGCACCGCCCGCAACCGGAACCGAGCTGCGGTCGTGGCGGAATTGGTAGACGCACTACCTTGAGGTGGTAGCGGGGAGACCCGTGGAGGTTCGAGTCCTCTCGACCGCACCAAATTCGGATGAAAGTCCAACGAAAGGCGACCCAGCGGGTCGCCTTTCGTGTTTCCGGTCGATGCCAATCGCCTGCACCCGAATCTTCGAGTTCTGCGACAATCGCGATTCGCCGTGTTCACAGCGGCCCGACGCACCCCTGCCCCCGATTTGGCTGACAGATGGCAAAACTTTGGTAACGTAAACCGGCCATCAAGCATTCCAAGCAATTCTCCGGGATATGAACGCCCGCCGCATGCCCAGCTTCCGTGCCCTGCCCCTTCTGGCTGCCGCCGCTTTTGCGGCCCTTGGCGGCTGCGTCGCGCTCGACAGTTATCCGTCGAAGGGCGACGCCCGGCCGCATCCCGGTGTCGCGGCCGCGCATAAATACCCGGTCCACGGCATCGACATCTCGCGCTGGCAGGGCGAGATCGACTGGAGCGCCGTCAAGGCGGCCGGCACCCGCTTCGTCTACATGAAGGCGACCGAGGGCGGCGACCATGTCGATCCGAACTTTCGGCGCAACTGGGAAGGCGCGCGCCGCGCCGGCGTTCCGCGCGGTGCCTACCACTTCGTCTTCTGGTGCCGCCCGGCCCATGAGCAGGCGGTCTGGTTCAAGCAGCAGATCCCGAACGATCCCGACGCCCTGCCGCCGGTGCTCGATGTCGAATGGAACGGCCATTCGCGCACCTGCCCGCAGAAGATCGACCGCGAGCTTGCCCGCGAGAAGATCCAGCTGATGCTGACCGAGCTCGAGCAACTCACCGGCAAGAAGCCGGTGATCTATACCGACATCACCTTCCACCGCGAGGTGCTGGAGGGGCAGTTCAACAACTACCCCTACTGGATCCGCTCGACCGCGGCGCTGCCGGAAGCCCGCTACAGCAACCGCCCCTGGGCCTTCTGGCAGTTCACCACCACCGGCCGCGTGCCGGGCATCAAGGGCGATGTCGACCGCAACGCCTTCTTCGGCAGCGAAAGCCAGTTCGCCGGCTGGCTGCGCGGCGAATACGACATCGGCACGCGCCGCTGGAACCGTCGCGAGGAGCCGGCACCGGCGCCGCAACCTGCTCCCGCGCCTCAGCCAGCGCCGATCCCGGCCGTTCCCAGCCCGGATTTCGGGCCGGAGCCGCTGGCGCCGCAGCAGGACGTGCCGATGGCGCGCGTTCCCGGCAGCGTGCCCGCGGTCACCTCTGCCCTGCGCGCCGTCGACAACCAGGTCGAGCCCGTCGTCATCGACTGAGCCGACGGGCCTGAATCCGGCCGGTTAACCAAAGCTGAAATTGATTCTTAGACTGCGCCGCAATTCTAACCGGCGCTTAACCACGCTCCTCGCATCTGGACCTGTGATGCAGGAGAAACACATGCCAGCGCGCAAGCTGACCAGTCGACGGTCAGGCCTCGGAGCCTTCGCCCTTGCGGCGCTTCTGACCTGTGTCGTCGAGCCGGCGCAGGCGCTCTATCCGAAGAAGGGCGACAGCGCCCCGCATCACGGCGTCCGCGACGCACGGCGCAAGGTGATTCAGGGCATCGACGTCTCCCGCTGGCAGGGCGAGATCGACTGGGCGAGGGTCAAGGACGCCGGCACGCGCTTCGCCTTCATCAAGGCGACCGAGGGCGGCGACCATCTCGATCCCAATTTCAAGCGCAACTGGGCCGAGGCGAAGAAGCACGGCGTCGCGCGCGGCGCCTATCACTTTGTCTGGTGGTGCCGCTCGGCCAAGGAGCAGGTGCGCTGGTTCAAGAAGCACATTCCCCGCGATCCCGACGCATTGCCGCCGGTGCTCGACGTCGAATGGCAGAACGGTTCGCAATGCACCCGCAGGATCTCGAAGGAGCTGGCGCTCGCCAAGATCAACGAGATGCTGAAGGGCCTGCGCGAGCACACCGGCAAGAAGCCGATCATCTATACCGACATCAATTTCCACGAGGACGTGCTGGAAGGCGAGCTCAAGGACCACCCGTTCTGGCTGCGCTCGACCGCCGCTCCGCTGGCGAAGCGCTATGAGCGCGACCGCTGGGAGTTCTGGCAGTTCACCACCACCGGCCGCGTGCCGGGCGTCAGCGGCGATGTTGACCGCAACGCCTTCTTCGGCAGCGAGCGCGAATTCGACGCCTGGCGCCAGGGTCGCTTCGACATCGGCTCGCGCAAATGGCATGGCGGCGAGCCGAAGGTGGCGATCCGCACACCACCGCCGACCCCGGCCGGCCTGCGCGCTCCGAAAGCAGCCGGTGGGACCAAGCTGAAGTTCGCACCACCCGGCCGCATCCCGTCACGCACGGCCGCTAACCGCGATATCGGCGTCACCGGCTCGATCGGGAAGAACTGAGGCACCTTTTGCCGGCTGTCACGCCGCTGTCACATCCGCGGCGCCTTAGATCATCGCGCGTCCTATCGGACGCGATAACGATGATCTACCTCACGAGTGTTGCATCGGATTGATCCGATGCGACAGGCGCCGCGCTGCCGGGAGCCGCCCTGCAGCGGCAGCGGAAACCCGGCATGCACAGCGACGTCCAATCCCAATCCGGCATCATCTGGGCCTATCGCTTCGACGAGGACGGAGAGCCCGCGCGCGTGCCCCGCGACGAGATGCCGAACGTCGCGCCATCCGAAGGTTTCGTCTGGTTGCATCTCGACCTCGTCCATACGCGGGCGCAGAGCTGGGTCGCCGAACAGGATCTGCCGAACGCGACGCAGGAAGCCTTCCTCTCGCACGAACCCCACCAACGGCTCGACCACTCCACCAATCTCGCCTGGGGCGTCTCGCACGACCTGATCCGGGACATTGCCGACAAGTCCGAGGAGGTCGGCGCATTGCGCTGGATCGTCGGCGACAGGTTCCTGCTGACCGGCCGGCGCGAGGCCCTGCACTCGATCCGGATGACCGCCGAGGCGCTCGATCGCGGCGATCCGGCCGGAAGCCCGGCCGAGCTGTTCGAACAGATCATCGAATACATCATCGACGACGTCACCGACGCCGTGGTGCGCCTCGTCGACGAGACCGACAGCGTCGAGGACCATATCCTGCTGGACCGCCTGCATGACGGGCCGCAGCGCGTCGGCTCTGTGCGCCGCACCGCTGTCCGGCTGCATCGCCAGCTCAGCGGCCTGCATGTCCTGTTCCGCCGCTTCGCCGAGACCCAGTCGGGCCGCAGCGCGCCCGATGCCGTCAAGGCCGCTGCGTCGCGGCTGCTCCAGCGCGTCGACGGGCTGCATCACGATGTCCAGTCGGTGCAGGATCGCGCCAGGCTGCTGCAGGACGAGATCGCCGCCCGCTCGGCCAGCCGCACCAACCGGCAGCTCTACGTGCTCTCGCTGCTGACGGCACTCTTCCTGCCCGCGACCTTCATCACCGGCCTGTTCGGCATCAATGTGAAGGGCCTGCCCTGGGTCGAATCGGAGGGCGGCGCTGTCTTCGTCGCGCTGACCTGCATCGCCGCAGCCCTGCTCACCCTCGTCCTGCTCCGACGCCGCGGCGTGATCGGAAGCTGAACCCGCGCGCTCGCGATTCAGGCTGCCGCTGAGCGCGCGTTCACCTCAACGGTGACATGGGACAGCGTCGGTATATCGGCGAGCAGGGCCTTGTAGGTCGCTGGCGACTTCGGCTCACCGGTCACGATCGAGATAATAGCGCTGCGATGGCCGGGGCCGACCTGCCAGAGATGGAGATCGGCGACCTCCGCCCCCTCGGCGCCAAGCCGGTCGCCGATACGCTTCGCCAGCGCCTCGTCCGGTACGGTGTCGAGGAGCACCGCGCCGGAGCTGCGCAGCAGGCCGATCGACCAATGCGCAATCACAGCGGCTCCGACGATGCCCATCACCGGATCGAGCCAGACCCAGCCATAGAACCGCCCGCCGAGTAGCGCCGCGATTGCCAGAACCGAGGTGAAGGCATCGGCAACGACGTGCATATAAGCCGCGCGCAGGTTGGTATCGGCGCCATGCCCGCCATGGGAATGGTGGCCGTGATGGTGGTCGCCGTGGTCGTGATGGCCGAGAACGTTCCCATGGCCATGATGCCCGGTGCCGCCATGGCTATGACCATGGTGCTGATGGCCGTGCCCGTCCCGGAGCAGCCAGGCGCTCGCCAGGTTCACCGCGAGCCCGATCACCGCGATCGCCGTCGCCTGCGTGAAGTCGATCGCGATCGGCGAATAGAGTCGCAGCGCCGATTCGCCTGCGACCGCGAGCGCGATGAACATCAATAGCAAGGCGCTGGCGAAGGCGGCGAGATCACCGAGCTTGCCAGTTCCGAAGCTGAAGCGACGGTCATGGGCATGCTGCCGCGCGAAGCGATAGGCGAAGGCCGCGATGCCGAGCGCCGCCGCATGGGTCGACATGTGCCAGCCATCGGCGACCAGCGCCATCGAGCCGAAGATGGTGCCGGCAGCGATCTCGGCCACCATCATCACGGTGGTCAGGCCGACGACGAGCCAGGTGCGCCGCTCGTGGCGTTCGTGCTCGCCGCCGAGAAAGACGTGCTGATGCTGGGCGGGAAAGCTGTTGGCAGCCGGCATCGGTTCGCTCCGGGTCTTCAGAGATATTTGGTCAGGGCCTTGAGGCCCTCGATCGTGCGGCGCGCCTCCGGCGTCGCCACCTGCGCGTGGTCGAACAGGTGATGCTCGATATGGTCGAAGATCAGCAGCGACTTGACCTTCTCCAACGCCTTCTCGACGGCCTGGAGCTGCTGCACGACATCCGGGACCTCCCGCCCCGCCTCGACCATGCCGACGACCGTGCCGAGATGCCCCTGCGCCCGGCGCAGGCGATTAAGGATGTCAGGGTTCATCGCGTGGCTCATGAGCATATCCTATCCTCCTGGAGGGGATATGCAAGTGTCGCTGCCGCGCCGACGCCAAGACGCGGCGGGCGCGGCTGCGCACTGACGCTCCTGCTGCGGGCCGCTATAACGGGGCAAAGGGAGCGACGCTCCCAACGCTTTGCCGGGAGGACCAGCCATGCTTGCCAACGCGCCGCGCCCGTTCAATTTCGACCTCGGCGAGACCGCCGACGCAATCCGCGACACCGTCTTCGCCTTCGCGCAGGAGAAGATCGCCCCGCGCGCCGAGGAGATCGACAAGACCAATCAGTTCCCGCGCGATCTCTGGCCGGAAATGGGCGCGCTCGGCCTGCACGGCATGACGGTCGATGAGGAGCATGGCGGCACGGGCTTGGGCTATCTCGAACATTGCATCGCGGTCGAGGAGGTCTCGCGCGCTTCGGCCTCGGTCGGCCTCTCCTACGGCGCCCACTCGAATCTCTGCGTCAACCAGATCAGCCGCAACGGCAACGAGGCGCAGAAGCGGAAATACCTGCCGAAGCTGATCTCGGGCGAGCATGTCGGCGCGCTCGCCATGTCGGAGCCGGGCTCAGGCTCCGACGTCGTCTCGATGCGCACCCGCGCCGACAAGAAAGGCGATCGCTACGTCCTCAACGGCAACAAGATGTGGATCACCAACGGCCCGATCGCCGAAACATTGGTGGTCTACGCCAAGACCGATCCGGAGGCCGGCCCGCGCGGCATCACCGCCTTCCTGATCGAGAAGGGCATGAAAGGCTTCTCCACCCACCAGAAGCTCGACAAGCTCGGCATGCGCGGCTCGGACACCTGCGAGCTCGTCTTCCAGGATTGCGAGGTGCCTGAAGAGAACGTGCTCGGCACGGTCGGGCGCGGCGTCAACGTGCTGATGTCCGGCCTCGACTACGAGCGCGTCGTGCTGGCGGCAGGCCCCCTCGGCATCATGCAGGCGGCGCTCGACGTGGTCATGCCCTATGTCCACGAGCGCAAGCAGTTCGGCCAGTCGATCGGCGAGTTCCAGCTCGTCCAGGGCAAGGTCGCCGACATGTATGTCGCCATGAATTCCTGCCGTGCCTATGTCTATGCCGTCGCCAAGGCCTGCGACCGCGGCGAAACCACCCGCGAGGATGCCGCCGGCGCCATCCTGATCGCGGCCGAGAAGGCGACGCAGGTCGCGCTCGACGCGATCCAGCTCCTCGGCGGCAACGGCTATATCAACGATTATCCGACCGGCCGCCTGCTGCGCGACGCCAAGCTCTACGAGATCGGCGCCGGCACCAGCGAGATCCGCCGGATGCTGATCGGACGGGAGCTGTTCAACAAGACGAAGTGAGGTTAGAGGGCCTGATGCCCCTCTATTTCGCCTACGGCCTCAACATGGACCCCGTCGGGATGGCGCAGCGCTGCCCCAAGGCGCAGCCGCTCGGCCCGGCCCGCCTGCCCCGGCACCGCTTCATCGTCACCCGAGACGGCTATGCCTCGGTGATCCGCGATCCGCGCGAGGAGGTCCATGGCGTGCTCTGGGACTGCTCGCTCGGCGAGATGCGCGTCCTCGACAAGTTCGAGGAACTCGCCAGCGGGCTCTATGTGAAGCTCAACCAGCCGGTGATCGTCCCGGGCGGCGCCAAGCGCGCGCTGATCTATATCGGCCGCTCGGCCGATCCCGGACGGCCGCGTCCGGGCTATATGGAAGCGGTCATCGCCGGGGCGAAACATTTCGGCCTGCCAGAGACTTACGTCACCGGCTTGAATCGTTTTCTGACCAAGCCGAATCTCGATCTAAAGGGCTTGAATCAGGATACGAACGCGCCGCTGCCGCCCGGCCCGGTGAAGGGCGTCAGGCCCAGAGCTCTGGCGCCGAAATAGATCCGAAAACGAAAAGGGCCGCTTGCGCGGCCCTTTCCTTGTTCGCTGAAGCCGGCGGCGGTTATGCCGCCAGTCCCTTGGCCAGCTCGCTGACCTGCTTCTCGAACAGCGCGCGATAGGCGCCGTCCTTGCGGGTCAGCAGAGCCTCGTGCGGGCCTTCCTCGATCACCTGGCCGCGATCGAACACCAGGATGCGGTCCATGGCTCGCACCGTCGAGAGACGATGCGCGATCACGATCGTGGTGCGGCCTTCCATCAGGCGTTCGATCGCCTGCTGGATCAGCGCCTCCGATTCCGAATCGAGGCTCGAGGTCGCCTCGTCCAGGATCAGGATCGGTGCATCGGCCAGGAAGGCGCGGGCCAGCGCGACACGCTGGCGCTCGCCGCCCGAGAGCTTGATGCCGCGCTCGCCGACGAGCGTGGCGTAGCCCTTGGGCAGGCGCATGATGAACTCATGCGCGTTGGCGAGCTTCGCCGCCTGCTCGACCTGCGCCTGGCTCGCGCCCGGCCGGCCATAGGCGATGTTCTCCGCCAGCGAGCGGTGGAACAGCACCGGCTCCTGCTGCACGATCGCGATCTGCTGGCGCAAGGACGCCTGCGTGACATCGGCGATATCCTGCCCGTCGATCGCGATGCGGCCCGAGGTGACGTCGTAGAGCCGCTGCACCAGCTTGACGAAGGTCGTCTTGCCGGAGCCCGAGCGGCCGACAAGGCCGACCTTCTCGCCGCCACGGATGGTCAGCGAGAAATCGCGGTAGAGCGGGTCGGCGTGACCACCATAGTGGAAGGTCACGTCCTCGAAGGCGATCTCGCCCGCGGTCACGCCCATTGCCACCGCGCCCTTCCGGTCCGGCACGCCATAGGGAAGATCGTGCATCCAGACGAGCTCCTCCATGTCGTTGACCGAGCGCTGCAGGTTGTGGACGTGCTGGCCGACATCACGCAGATAGCCATGCACCACCGCATAGGCCGTCAGCACGAAGGCGACGTCGCCGGGCGAAGCCTGCCCGTTCGCCCAGAGCCAGATCACCAGACCGATCACCGCCGCGCGCAGGAAAAGCAGCACGATGTTCTGGCCGGTACCCGACCAAGTGCCGCGAATCCAGGCGCGGCTCGTCCTGAGACTCCACTTCGACACGACGGTCGCGAGCCGCAGGTCCTCGCGCGCCTCGCCGCCATAGGCCTTCACCACCGGGTTGCAGGTGATGGCATCGGCCAGGGCGCCGCCGAGCCGCGTATCCCAGGCGTTGCCCAGCCGCGCCGCCGGGGCGACGAAGCGCAGCGACAGCGCCAGCGTCAGCCCGATATAGGCGAGAGCGCCGAGCGCCACGACGAGCCCCATCGCCGGCCAGTGCCAGGCCAGCACCGCCGTCATGCCGAGCAGGATGACCAGCGACGGCAGGAGCGCGATCAGGACCGTGTCGGTCAGCAGGTCGAGTGCCCACATGCCGCGCGTGATCTTGCGCACCGTCGAGCCCGCGAAATTGTTCGCGTGCCAGTCGGTCGAGAAGCGCTGCAGGCGTGCGAAGGCCTCCTGCGAGACGTCGCTCATCGTGCGCAGCGTCATCACGGTCAGCCCGACGAAGGCGAAATGCCGCCCGAGCACCATGATGGCGGCGAGCACCATCATCGCGCCGAGCGCCCACAGCGCCGCCTCCGTGCCGCCCGCGCCGCTCGACACCGCATCGACGAGGCGCCCGGCATAGACCGGCGTGAACAGCTCTGCGAGCGTGGCGGCGACGGTGACGCCGGCCACCCAGGCGACCTGCCCGGGCTGGCGGGCCCAGTGGCTGAAAGTGAAGCCGAGAACGGCCCGGAACGGCTCGCGCCGCCCGGTTTGAGTATCGTGAGACATAGCGTCATTCGGCGCCAGGACGGCTGCCGACTCCGAAATCAGGCGAAGACGACGACGCGCGCCGGCTTCGGCAATGAAAGACAAAAATTGGAAAAAGGCTCAGGAGGCAGCCCGGAGGCGGGCCTCGTGCGAGACCGACCTAGTGCCGGGTTGGTCGCATGGGAGTGGCTGCGGTGTTGATGAATTTCATTCAGCCCTCCCTTTCTTGAGTTGGAGCCAAGGCGAAGGAAGATGCCTGATGTTTAAGCAGCGCGCAAGCCCGCCCCTCATGCAATGATTGCACGGGGCGTCTTCGCCCAATTCAAGGCGAAGTTGCGCGTCGCCTTACCAGAACAATGCCACCAAGCGAACCGCGATCACCAGCAGGAAGGCCGCGATGATCGTGCCGAGCACCTGCTGGCGCTTGGCATGGTTGGGCCAGCGCCGCGCGAGCAGCCTGCCCAGCGGCTTGCGGAAGACGAAAGCCGCGACCAGCAGAACGATGACGTAATGGGACAAGGTCGGGTCTTAAGCCTTCTTGTCGGCGGGGCCGCTATCGACCGGCGCGCCGGCCTTCTTCCAGGCGCCAAAGCCACCGGCCACATGCGCGACCGGCTTCAACCCCATCTCCTGCGCTACCTGCGCAGCGAGAGCCGAGCGCCAGCCGCCGCCGCAGAAGAAGACGAAGCGCTTGTCCTGTTGGAAGACCGGCTTGGCATAGGGGCTTTCCGGATCGATCCAGAATTCCAGCATGCCGCGCGGACAGTGGAAGGCCCCAGGCATCCGCCCTTCCCGCTCCAGTTCGCGCGGATCGCGCAGATCGACGAAGACCACATCGTCGCTGCCGTGCAGCGCCTGCGCCTGCTCGACCGACAACGTCTCGATCCGGCTCTCGGCCTCCGCGACCAGCGCCTTGTAGCCCTTGGTGATGGTCTGCGGCACGCTTGGGCCTCCCCGATTCCGGCCGCACCGTGGCGCCTTGCCGATGCAGCGTCAATGCTGCCGCCTTGCAGCCACGCGGTACAGCGCACAAGCTGCTTGCCTGAGCCCCGGGCGAAATGGCAGAGCGGCGACATGTTCGGCTTCAGCAATCTCGATCTGATCGCCCTGGCGTTCTTCATCCTGTCCTGGCTCGGCTACCACTACGTGGTCGAGATGGGTCCCTATGCCGCCCGGACACTGAACATGCGGATGAACCTGCGCCGCGCCCGCTGGATCCGTGAGTCGGCGGCCCGCGAGGTCAGGATCGTCGATACCCAGGTCATGGGCGGACTGCAGAACGGCACCGCCTTCTTCGCCTCGACCTCGCTGCTCGCGATCGGCGGCACGCTCGCCCTTTTGAACGCAACGGACCGCGCCGTCGCCATCTTCAGCGACCTGCCCTTCGTGCCGGCGACCCTTCGCTCCGTCTGGGAACTGAAGATCATCGGGCTCGTCGGCATCTTCGGCTACGCCTTCTTCAAGTTCGCCTGGAGCTACCGGCTGTTCAACTACTGCGTCATCCTGGTCGGCGCCTTGCCCCCGTTCGACAGCAAGGACGAGGCGACGATGGCCCATGCGATCCATGAGACCACCGAGATGAACATCGCCGCCGGCCGGCATTTCAACCGCGGCCAGCGCGCCTTCTTCTTCGCCCTCGCCTATCTCGGCTGGTTCCTTGGCCCGGTCAGCTTCATCGGCTTCACCGGCGCCGTGCTGGTTGCGATGTACCGGCGCCAGTTCGCCTCCGACGCGACGCGCGTCTTCAACTATCCGGGCCAATCATGAGCATCGAACCCGAGGCGATCGAGAGCGTGATCCTCGACCTGCTGTCGCAGCGGGAAGCAGGGCTGACGATCTCGCCGATGGATGTCGCGCGCCGCCTCGGCGGCGATCACCCGGATGGCTGGGGGCCGTTGATGCAGCCGGTGCGCCGAGTCGCCGTGAGGCTGATGAAGGAAGGCCGGCTCGTGATCACCCGGAAGGGCCGCCCGGTCGATCCCGACGACTTTCGCGGCGTCTACAGGCTGGTCCTGCCGGCGACGCCGTGATTACGGCCCCGGAAAGAGCTCGTCCGTATAGCCTGCGAGCCGATAGGCCAGGAGCCCGACCCATTCCTTGAAGCCGTTATCGGCGATCTCGAGCGCGCGCGGGGCACGGCTGTAGGGACGGATGAAATCATCAGGCTCGCCGCTCGACCAGAAATCGACCGGAAAGGCCTCGACCGCGAAGCCTGCCTTGCGGAAGACGCCGATCGAGCGCGGCATATGCCAGGCAGAAGTTACCAGCAGCCAGCGCTCGCCGGGCTTCGGATCGACGAGTCTGCGGGTGAAGGCGGCGTTCTCGCGCGTGTTGCGCGACTTGTCCTCCAGGATGAGCCGGGCGGGATCGAGCCCCAGCCCTTCGAACAGCAGCTTCGCGCCGTCGGCCTCGGTCACCGTCGCTTCCGAGATCAGGTTGGCGGCCCCACCGGTAAAGACAATCTTCGCCTGCGGATGCAAACGTGCCAGTTCGACCGCCTTGGTCATACGTACAGCGGACGAATTCATAACGACGTCGCCCCGCGCGACGCCGATCGCGCCGCCGAGCACGACGATGCCGGTCACCGGCCCCTTGCGGGCGTCCTGCTGCGGAAACCGGTCCTCCAGCGGCCGGAGCACGATGCGCGGCAGCGGGCTGAACGCCATCAGGCCGAGCGCAATCAGCGAGATCAGCCCGATCCAGCGCGCGGGCCGCGCGAAACGCGTGAAGGCCAGCAGCCCCGAAAGCCCGGCGAGCAGGATGGCGAGATTGACCGGCGACAGGACGAACCAGACGACCTTGGACAGAACGAAGAACATCGGGGCTCGCAAGGATGAGGCGGGGGCGGCGACGGCGCTCGCTTTAGCCGCGATCGCTATTCGAGGATATCGGCATGATGGTCCCGCCGCAGTCGCTCCGGCGCAAGCGGCAGGCAGCTTCAGCGAATGATCCGAGGCGGCGCTTGCGGGCGTCGGCCGCCGGCCCGCGGCAGGGCTTTCGCGAGTTCGATCGCCCGGCCGGCGACCTCCCGCAATTCGCAGCCTGCCTGCCTTCCGGCTTGCAGCGCCTCCCGCTGGGTCGCGCCGTAGAAGGCACATTTCTGCGTGACATAGCTTTCCCAGGCGAGTTGCAGCGCCGCGAGCCGGCTGCGCTGGCCGGCATCGAGCCCTCGCCCCGTCACCTGCAGGGCAAGCGTCAGGCGCTCCCGCCAGGCCGCCTCCTCGCGCCGGGCGCAGGCGGCTTCAGCCCCGCGCGGATCGTTGCTGGCAGCGCGCACGCAAGCCACCGCCACCGAGCCGACGCACATCGAAGGCGAGGCGTTGCTGTCACGCAGGCAGCCGGAGAGCGCCGCGAGATCTGTCCGCAGCGTCGGCGAGGTCTGTGCGATTGCCGGCGCGGCAGCGAAGCTGCACAGGAGCAGGACCATCCGAAAAACGTTCATGCCGCCATCATGCCAGCCGCGGCGTCGGGATCAAGCCCGTCGCGCTGCCTTCACGTAATCGGCAACGGCAGCGCGGCCTGCGCTGCCGGCCTTGCGAAGAGCGCCTCGTACCAGCGCTGCACCGCCGGCCTTGCGATCCGCTCGACCGGCATGTTGAGCCAGCGATGGACACCGCAGCCGACAGCGATATCGGCCATGCCGAAGCGTTCGCCTGCGAGGAAGGGACGATCCGCCAGTTGCGCCTCGAGGATCGCCATCAGCGCCTCGGCCCGCGCGACACCATCGGCGATCGCCTTCGGATCGGTGAAGGCCGGCACCTTGCGCACCACGCCCCAGAGCACCGGCGCCAGCGCCGGCTGGAGCTCGGACTGCATCCAGTCCACCCAGCGATCGGCCAGCGCCCGCCGCGCCGGATCCTCGTCCCAGAGTACGCCCGCGGCATAACGGGCGGAAAGATAGCGCAGGATGCTGCTCGACTCCCAGAGGACGAGTTCGCCGTCGCGCAGTACCGGGATCTGCCGGTTCGGGTTCATCGCCGCGAATTCGGGGGTATCGAGCCCACCGAACGGCCCGCCGACATCGATACGCTCGAAGGCCTGTCCGGCCTCCCCGGCTGCCCAGACCACCTTCTGGACGTTGATCGAGCTCAACCGTCCCCAGATCGTCAGCATCTCAAATTCCTCAATCGCGTCCGTTCCCGGACGGAAGGCGACAATACAGTTCCGACAGCCCTCATCCTGAGGAGCCGCGGCACGCGGCGTCTCGAAGGATGTTCCAGAGAGCGCAGGAGCCTACTGGATCATCCTTCGAGACGCAGCCTTCGGCTGCTCCTCAGGATGAGGGCTCGCGGGTTCTCAAACGATGCTCAGGCGAATTCCATGATGACGGCATCGACCGCGAGCGAGTCGCCTTCCTTCGCCAGGATCTTGGCGATGGTGACGTCCTTCTCGGCGCGCAGCACGTTCTCCATCTTCATCGCCTCGACCATGGCGAGCGGCTCGCCAGCCTTGACCTCCTGCCCGACAGCAACCGAAATCGCCTTGACCAGGCCCGGCATCGGGCAGAGCAGGAACTTGCCGGTATCGGCAGCAACCTTCTCCGGCATCAGCGCGGCCAATTCCGCCTCGCGCTGCGTATAGACATGGGCATTGGCATAGGCGCCGGCATGGCCGAGCGCGACGCCGTTCAGGATGGGCCGGACCTGCGCTGCGACCTTCACCCCGTCGAGCGTGCCATGCCAGACCGGCTCGCCCGGCACCCACTCGCTGACGACGCTGACGCTGCGGCCCGCGAAGGCGATGTCAATCGCCCCGCCCTGCTCCGTCACCTCACCCTCGAAGCGCTCAGCGCCGAGCTGGACGATGCGCAAACGGTCGAAGGAAACCTTGCGCCAGCCTTCCATCTGCGCCGAGACATGACGCTTGCGCTGGTTCATGCGGTGGTCGCAGGCGATCGCGATCGCCGCCATGCGCTGCGCGGTCTCGCCTTGCGGCGCCGGCAGCGAGAAGCCTTCCGGAAACTCCTCGGCGATGAAGCCGGTCGAAAGATTGCCCGCGATCCAGCGCGGATGCTGCATCACCGCCGCGACGAAGGGGATGTTGTGGCGGATGCCGTCGATGGCGAAGGCATCGAGCGCCCGCGCTTGCGCCTTGATCGCAGCCTCGCGCGTCGGCGCGTGGGTCACGAGCTTCGCGATCATCGGGTCGTAATAGATCGAGATCTCGCCGCCCTCGAAGACGCCGGTATCGTTGCGCACAACCGCTTCGCCATCCGGCCCCTCGCTCGGCGGCCGATAGGTCACGAGCCGGCCGGTCGAAGGCAGGAAGTTGCGAGTCGGGTCCTCGGCATAGACTCTGGATTCCACCGCCCAGCCGTCAAGCTTCACATCCGCCTGCGAAATCGCGAGCTTCTCGCCATAGGCGACGCGGATCATCTGCTCGACCAGATCGATGCCGGTGATCATCTCGGTCACCGGGTGCTCGACCTGGAGGCGGGTGTTCATCTCCAGGAAATAGAAGGACTTGTCCTGGCCGGCGACGAACTCGACCGTGCCGGCCGAGTCGTAGTTCACGGCCTTGGCCAGCGCGACCGCCTGCTCGCCCATCTTCCTGCGGGTCGCCTCGTCGAGTAGCGGCGACGGCGCCTCCTCCAGAACCTTCTGATTGCGGCGCTGGATCGAGCATTCGCGCTCGCCGAGATAGATGACGTTGCCGTGCTTGTCGCCGAGGACCTGGATTTCGATATGGCGGGGATCGACGATGAACTTCTCGACGAAAACGCGATCATCGCCGAAGGAGGACGCGGCTTCCGACTTGGCGCGGGCAAAGCCCTCAGCCACCTCGCTTGAAGAATGGGCGATGCGCATGCCCTTGCCGCCGCCGCCGGCCGAGGCCTTGATCATCACGGGATAGCCGATCTCGTCGGCGATCGTCACGGCGTGCTCGGGGCTCTCGATGATGCCGAGGAAGCCGGGAACGGTGGAGACCTTGGCAGCGGCCGCTGCCTTCTTCGATTCGATCTTGTCGCCCATCGCGGCAATGGCGCCGGGATTGGGGCCGATGAAGACGATGCCGTTGTCCTTGAGCGCCTGGGCGAAGGCCTCGCGCTCGGACAAGAAGCCGTAGCCCGGGTGCACGGCCTGCGCCCCGGTTGCCTTGCAGGCATCGATGATCTTGTCGATCAGGAGATAGGATTGGGCGGCGGGGGCGGCGCCGATATGCACGGCCTCGTCGGCCATCTCGACATGCAGCGCATCGCGATCCGCGTCGGAATAGACGGCGACCGTCTTGATGCCCATGCGCTGAGCCGTCTTGATGACACGGCAGGCGATTTCGCCGCGGTTCGCGATCAGGATCTTCGAGAACATGCGCGGACCACCCCAGCTTCAGACCAGACTGCAATAGCCGGGGTGTATGGGACGCCGCAACTGCCGTCCACCGATGCGAAAGTCGGCAGCCCGCCAGATCGTTGTGCACGGATGCGCAGACCCGGCATCCTGCCCTTGTGAAGGAAGCGTCGAGCCGACGCCGTCATGCCCGGGCCTGCCCCGGGCATCTCTCGCAAGAAGCGCTTACCTTCTCCCGTCCAGGACTCTCGAGCCAAGCCGGAGAATGGCGCCGGGTTCAGCTTGCGAGCAGGACGCGCGGCGCGGCACCGATGCCGAAGCGAACCACATCCTTCGCCGCCCCCTTGGCGAAGGCGAAGGCGAGCAGCGTCTCATCGCAATGCTCGGCTTCGCGGACGATCTCGTTGGCGATGCGCTGGGCGGTGGCGGTCGGCCCCTCGCCGGCGGAGAGCGTCGTCACCAGCCAATGCGCCTTGTCGCGGTCGATCACGCCGGTGGGACGGTTTTCCCAGACGGCGAAGTCGACAACCAGCGCCACGAGGTAATCTGCATAGGCCTTGCAGCTTTGCGGCACGGCCCGGTCGAGCGCGACCAGGACATCGACGATATCCCGCGTGACGACGACGTCGTTCAAGATGTTACGTTGAAGCATCTTGACGTCTTCTTCGTCGATCGCGCGACGATCCATCACGCGATCGACGAATTCACGAAGCTCATGACCCATCATGTTCGAACCCCTGTCCGGCGTTGTTTTGTGCCGGTACGTTCCTGTTGTGGGAACACCATGAACCCGGTCCCCGCATCAGGTGGTTAACGCGCAAATCTGAACGGATATTCAGGTTAAACGGAACTGAGTCGACTTGGTTGCGAGGGTGTTACTGCGGGCGGTGCAGGCGCGACAAAGAGCGGCCCTCAACCCGTGTCGGGGGCAAGGGCGCTGGATGATATCGCCGCTGCGAAATCAGGCAGGCGAACACGGACAAGGCCCAAGTGGGTGAAGACATTCTGTGGCGCAGACGCGGCCTGGAGATCAATCGCCTCCGCCGGAACCACCCTTGTCATTCCGGGGCTTCGCGCAGCGAAGAGCCCGGAAACCGCGGCGATCCGCTGTGGATGGCCCTACGCCGCCACAGCCTTCGGCAATCCGAGCGCCGTCGGCAGCTCCGGGAACGCGCGCAGCACATGCCGGGCACCGAGCGCGACGAGGCTCTCGACCGGCTGGAACCCCCAGGAGACGGCGACAGGCACCACCCCGGCGGCAACCGCCATCTCGATGTCGAACGAGCTGTCGCCGACCATCGCGGTGCGCTCCGGCGCCGCACCGGTCTCCGCCATCGCCCGCTGGATCATCCCGGGATGCGGCTTCGAGGGAGCATCGTCAGCCGACTGCACCGTATCGAACAGGCCCTGCCAGCCATGCCGGGCGACGATGAACTCCGCCCCCTTGCGCGACTTTCCGGTGGCGATGCCGAGCTTCAGCCCGCCATGGCGCCTCAGCTCGGCCAGCGTCTCGGCGACGCCCGCGAAGAGCGGCTCGTCCAGCGACGGATCGGTCTCGGCCTGCACACGCATCGCGCTGAAGACCTGGCGATAGGTCTCGGTCAGCACATCGTCGGGCTCGGCCAGCCCGGCAAGCCGCGCCATCGCGATGTCGAGCGTCAGCCCGACGATGCCGAGACCAGCTTCGCGCCCGGGATGAATCCGCTCGCAGCGCCTGAAAGTCTCGTATTGCGCGCCGAGGATGATCGCCTCGGAATTGATCAGCGTGCCGTCGAGATCGAAGATGATGAGATCCATGCCGGGGCTTTATCCCGAATTGCCGAGGCAATCCACTGCAAGCCCGTCATGGCATCATTCCGCGCGTGAGCGGCTCAGCCCCTGGCTTCGCGGGCGCAGGCATCGACCGCCTTGCGCAGATCGGCACCGTCGAGCCCCTTGGCACGCGCCTCCTTGCGGCATTCGGAGCGCTGGGCGAGATCCGGCCGCTTGCCGTTGAAGCAGGCGGTCAATGCCGCGATGCGTTCCGCGCCCTGCAGCTTGCGGCCGTCGGCCTCTTCCTTGCAGGCGGCCCGCGCCGCCACCGCCGTCGGTTTGCCGTCGCGCGTGAGGCCATCATGGGCATAGAGCTGCACACCCGGGAACTTGCCCTGCATGCAGATGCGCATCGCCGCGCGCAAATCCACGCCGGCGAGCGCGATATTCTCGGACACGCAATCCTGCCGGGCCTTCGCCCGCTCGGCGCGCGGGATCGGCTCATCCGCCGACGCGGCGACGGCAGCCGGCGCGGTGGTCTGCGCCTGGGCGGCTCCCGCAAGACCGAGAACAAAGCTGGAAACGATCAAAACCGAACGCATGGTCAGCCCCTCCGATGACGAGAACATAGTTAGAACAGAAAGCGTTTTGTTCCGCAACTGTTCTCTGACGTTTCGTCACCGCCTGGGAGAGGCCTCACTCGTCCGGCGCCTCGACGATCGGATCGTAGGGCGCGTCATCGAAGCCGAGCAGGTTCCAGCTCTGGCGCATATGAGGCGGCAGCGGCGCGCTAACGTCGATCGTGCCCTTGCCGCGCGGATGCGGCAGCACGATCCGCCGCGCCAGCAGGTGCAGCTTGTTCTGGATGCCGCCGGGCAATTCCCAGTTCTGGATGTTGAAATATTTGGGGTCGCCGATGATCGGGTGGCCGATATGGGCGGCGTGGGCGCGCAGCTGGTGGGTGCGCCCGGTCACCGGCTTGAGCGACAGCCAGCCGAGCTTCTGCGCCGCCGTCTCGACCACCGCGTAATAGGTGACGGCATGCATCGCGCCGTCCTCGCCATGCTTGGCGACGGCCATGCGCTGGTCGCCGTCATAGGCCTCCTCGCGGGCGAGATAGGTCGAGATCCGGCCCTGGCGCACGCGCGGCACGCCCGCCACCAGCGCCCAGTAGACCTTGCGGGCCGAGCGTGAACGGAAGGTCTTGGCCAGCGTCGCCGCCGCGAAGCGCGACTTGGCGATGACGAGGCAGCCGGCGGTGTCCTTGTCGAGACGGTGGACGAGGCGGGGCTTCTGGCCGCTCTTGTCGGTCAGCACCTCGAGCATCTGGTCGACATGCCGCGTCGTGCCGGAACCGCCCTGCACGGCAAGGCCAGCCGGCTTGTTGAGCACGATGACGTCGTCATCCTCGTAAAGCGTGATCGAACGCAGGAATTCAACCGTGTCGGTATCCGCCTTGAGCGAGCGCGGGCGCTGCTCCTGCGGCTCGAGCTTGAGCGGCGGGATGCGCACCGTCTGGCCTTCTTCGAGCCGATCCTTGCTGTCGGCGCGCTTGCCGTTGACGCGCAGTTCGCCCTTCCGGACGATGCGCTGGATATGGCTGAAGGAGAGCTGCGGGAAACGCGCCTCGAGGAAGCGGTCGATCCGCATCTCGTTCTCGTCCGGCGTCACCACGAGCTGCTGCACGCCGGTCGAGAGCACCTCGGAGGTCTCGGCCTTGACCTGGGCGCGGGTCGGCTTGGGGGCCTCCTCCACCGGCCGCGGGCGCGGCGAGCGCTGCACGCGCTCCTCGCCGGCAGCCGGGCGCGCGGCTGCCCTGCGCCGGGCGTCGTGGCTCAGCCGCTTGCCGCGCGGAGCCCCCGCGGATGGCGGCTTGCCACCGCGCCCGGAGCTGCCGGGGCCCTTGCCGCCAGCGCCCTTGTTACCGGGACCTTTGCCGCCCGTCTTCATGACATGCTCCGCATCATCGCGAGGCCACCGAGCAGCGCCGCCAGCGACAGCACGACCGAGCCGATCACATAGGTGGCCGCCAGCATCGTCTCGCCCCGCTCCCAGAGCAGGACGGCATCGAGCGAGAAGGCCGAGAAGGTCGTGAAGCCGCCGAGCACGCCGGTGGCGAGGAAGAGCCGCAGGTCCTGCGGCACGCCCTCGCCGGCACGGAAGGCGAACCAGCCGGCGACGAGCCCCATCAGGGCCGAGCCGATGATGTTGATGGCCATGGTGCCATAGGGAAAGCCCATGCCGAACCAGCGCGGCGAAACGACATTGATGCCGTGGCGCAAGGCGCCGCCGATGCCGGCGCCGATAAAAACGAAAGCGGTGGAGATCATCGTTGTGGAATAGAGCGCACGCTCGCCTTGCACAAACGAAATCCGCCGCAATTGCACGGCTCGGTGCAGCCGGGCAGGAAGCCCGGCGTCAGGAATAGGCCCGGCGGGAACGATGGGAACGGCAAGGATGCGTCTTCAGCTTCGGATCGGCGGCGCAGGGCTGCTTGCCGCCATGGTCATCCTCGGCAGCGCGGCCGCCTTCGCCCAGCAGAGCGGCAACACGGGCACCGACTGGCCGACGGAAAAATGCAACCGCTACAGGAAGGCCTATGACCAGTCGCTGGCGCGCCTCGGCAAGAAGGGCCTGGGCGCGGAATTCCTCGCCAGCCACGACGCCTTCCTCGCCTCGAACTGCCAGGCCCGTGCCGAGGTCTGCGCCCGCAGCAAGGAGGAGCTCGAGCTTGCCAACCGGCTCGTCGTGATGGCGATGAACAGCGGCATGGCGAGTACTTTCCCGCCCTTCTATTGCCGCAACTGAGCCCGGCTCAACGCTGGCGGCGCTGCCGCAGCCGGGGATGCACGTACAGCTCGAAGGCGATGGTCAGCACGATGAAGACGAGCGCAATGGCGAAGGCCACGACCCAATAGGAGACATCGTCCTTCGAGACGAACCAGCCCGCGATCACCGAGGGCACGATCATGAACAGGCGCGCCAGCAAGAACATCCCTACTCCCCCCGCTCCTGCCGGAGCTTCTCCCAATATTCCAGCCGCTTGCGGATCTCGCGCTCGAAACCGCGCTCGGGCGGATCGTAGAAGCGCTGGCGGCCCAGCACATCCGGCCAGTAGTTCTGCCCGGAGAAGGCATCGGGCTGGTCGTGGTCATAGGCATAGTCGGCGCCGTAGCCCTCCTCGCGCATCAGCTTGGTCGGCGCATTGAGGATGGTCTTGGGCGGCGTCAGGGAGCCCCGCTCCTTCGCCACCCGCGCGGCAGCCTTGTAAGCCATATAGGCCGCGTTCGATTTCGGTGCGGTCGCCAGATAGATCACGCAATTGGCCAGCGCGAGCTCACCTTCGGGCGTGCCGAGCTGCTCATAGGTCTGCGCCGCCGCGCGGGCATGGATCAGGGCCTGCGGATCGGCGAGCCCGATATCCTCCACCGCCATCCTGACCAGCCGCCGCGCCAGGAAGCGCGGGTCCTCGCCGGCATCGAGCATGCGCGCGAAATAGTAGAGCGCCGCATCGGGATCGGAGCCGCGGATCGTCTTGTGCAGGGCCGAGATCAGGTTGTAATGGCCGTCCTGCGCCTTGTCGTAGATCGGCGCCCGGCGCTGGATCACCTCGGACAGGCCATGCTCGTCGAGAATCTCGCCCGGCTTCGCCGCTCGCCAGATTTCCTCGGCCAGCGTCAGCACGGCGCGCCCGTCACCATCGGCGAAGCGCGCCAGCGCCAATCGCGCCTCCGGCGTCAATGGCAGCTCCCGGCTTTCCAGGACCTCGGCCCGGCCGAGCAGGAAGAGCAGCGAGCCCTCGTCCAGCGACTTGAAGGTCAGGACGCGCGCCCGCGACAGCAGCGCCGCATTGAGCGCGAAGGACGGGTTCTCGGTGGTCGCGCCGATCAGCGTGATCGTGCCGTCTTCCATGACCGGTAGGAAGGCATCGAGCTGGGCGCGGTTGAAGCGATGGATCTCGTCGACGAAGAGCAGCGTGCCCCGGCCGCCCAAACGGCGTCCGCGCGCCGCCTCGAACACCTTCTTGAGATCGGCGACGCCCGAGAAGATCGCGCTGATCTGCTCGAAGCCGAGATCGACCAGCCCGGCGAGCAGCCGCGCGACCGTCGTCTTGCCGGTACCCGGCGGCCCCCAGAAGATCAGGCTGCCGATCGTGCCGGAGGCGACGAGCCGCGTCAGCGCCCCGTCGGGCCCGGTCAGATGCTCCTGGCCCGCGACCTCGGCGAGCGTCGTCGGACGCAGGCGGTCGGCAAGCGGCCGCGGGCCGGACTTGTCCAGCCCCGAGGCTGAGAACAGGTCGCTCACCCCGGGAAGACCGAGGTGATCGTCTGGCCGTTGCGGGTGATCGTCACCTCCCAGGCACGCCTGCGATCCTTGAGGATCGTCTCGACCTCACGCGACGTGGTCATCTGTTCGCCGTTCAGCGCCTTGATGATGTCGCCCTTCTGGAAGCCGACATTGGCCGCGGTGCTGCCCTCCTCGACCTCGCTGACAACGACGCCTTCATTGCCGGTGTCGATCGAGAGTTCCTCGGCCAGCGCCGGAGACATGTTCCCGACGGTCAGGCCGGCAAGCGGCGAACGGCTCGTCAGCTTCACCATGTCGCGCGGCCGCGTCTCGGGCGCAGCGATGAGCTTCACGGGGATCGAGATGCGCTTGCCGCTGCGCAGCACGCTGAGCATCGTCGTGCCGCCGATCGGCCGGGTGGCGAAGCGGTAGCCGAAGGATTCGGGATCGTCGACATTGACGCCATCGACCGAGAGGATGACGTCCGAGCGCTTCAGGCCCGCCTGATCGGCCGGCCCCTTGTCGACGACACTGGCAACGACCGAGCCCGCCGGCCGGTCGAGCCCGAGCCCGTCCGCGACCTCGGCCGTGAGGCTCTGCAGCCGCGCCCCGAACCAGGGACGCTTGACCGTCTTGACGCCGGCCTTGGCGCTGTCGACGACGAGGCGCACCATCGCCGAGGGAATGGCGAAGCCGATGCCGACGCTGCCGCCCGAGCGCGAATAGATCGCGGTGTTGATGCCGACGACGCGGCCCTTCATGTCGATCAGCGCGCCGCCCGAATTGCCGGGATTGATCGCCGCATCGGTCTGGATGAAGGATTGCGCATCGCCGACGCCGATCTGCGTGCGCGCCAGGGCCGAGACGATGCCCTGCGTCACCGTCTGGCCGACGCCGAAGGGGTTGCCCATCGCCAGCACGATGTCGCCGACCTGGAGTTCGTCGGTATCGGCGAGCGCGATCGCGGTCAGGTTCTTCGCGTCGGCAAGCTTGAGCACGGCAAGATCGGTGCGCGGATCGCGCAGCAGGATCGTGGCCTCGACCTCGCGCTTGTCGGCGAAGGCGACCTTCACCTCGCTCATGTTCTCGATGACGTGGTTGTTGGTGACCACGAGCCCGGCGCCGGCATCGACGATCACGCCGGAGCCGAGCGAGCGCTGCACCCGCTCGCGCGGTACGCCGAAGCCGCCATCGCCGAAGAAGCGGCGGAAGAACGGGTCGTCCATGAAGGGGTTCTGCGGGCGCTTCTCGACGCGCGCGCCATAGACGTTCACGACCGCGGCCTGCGTCTGCTTGACCAGTGGCGCGAAGGAGAGCGTCACCTGCTCGCGGGTCTCAGGCACCTGCCGCTGCTGGGCAAGCGCCGGCCACGGTGCGACGCCGGCCAGCAGAGCGCCCGCCAGGGCAGCCGCGGCCAGGGTCTTCCGATAGGGTGCGGGGCGGTGGATCATGCTCGTCCTCGTTCAGAAACAAAAAGCGCCGGCGCGGAGTTTTCCGTTCAGGCGTGGCACCCGCTATACCCGTGTAACGCCCTGCGGTTCCCGCAGCGGCATCTCCCAACCCGATATGGCCATTTCTGGCCGGATAGGAAGAGCAGGATGAGCCTGATTCGGCTTGTGTACGCCAGCGAGAGCCGGCTCGTCGACGCCAATCGCCGTGCGGAGCTGGACAGGATCCTGACAAGCGCCCGCCGCTTCAACGACCAGAACGACATCACCGGCTTCCTGTTGGCGACGGAAAAGGCCTTCGCGCAGGTGCTGGAAGGATCGCGGGACAACGTGGCCGAAACCTATGGCCGGATCGTGATGGACCCGCGCCACACGGCCTTTCGGGTACTTTCGGAAGAACCGATCGTCGCCCGCTCCTTCGCCGGCTGGGCGATGGGCATCGCCGAGCGCGACGAGACCACCAGCTTCATCTTCGGCCTGTATGGGGTGACACCCGAAGCCGACCTCCACGCCCAGCCGCTGGAGATCCTCATCGACCTCGCTGGGGAGCTCGCGGGACGGCCCATCTAAGGACAGCACAACCAAAGAAAAAGGCGGCCCCGAAGGACCGCCTTTTCCAATTCAGTCAGAGGAAGCCGATCAGGCGGCTTCGTCTTCCGCCGTGAAGACCGGGCCCGAATCCTTGCCCTTGGCATCGACGTCGCGGTCGACGAACTCGATGATCGCCATCGGGGCGTTGTCGCCGAAGCGGAAACCCGCCTTCATGATGCGGAGATAGCCGCCGTTGCGCTCCTTGTAGCGCGGGCCGAGGACCGCGAAGAGCTTGCCGACCAGCTCGACATCCTTGATCTGCGCGATCGCCTGACGGCGGGCGTGCAGGTCGCCGCGCTTGCCGAGCGTGATCAGCTTCTCGACGACCGGACGCAGGTCCTTGGCCTTCGGCAGCGTGGTGGTGATCTGCTCGTGCTTGATCAGGGCCTGGGCCATGTTGGCGAACATCGCCTGGCGATGCTCGGCCGAGCGGTTGAAACGACGACCGCGGAAACCGTGACGCATTGTTTGGCTCCTTCGTTGCTTACGGCCGCCGTGCCACGGAACGGCCGTTCGTTATGCTCCGGCTCAGATGAGCCGGGCGGGGTTGGCGCGGGATGCCTCCCGCGCCGTCTTTTCTCAGTAGTGCTCTTCGAAGCGCTTCGCGAGCTCTTCGATGTTCTCCGGCGGCCAGCCCTGGACGTCCATGCCCAGATGCAGGCCCATGGTGGCGAGCACTTCCTTGATCTCGTTCAGCGACTTGCGGCCGAAGTTCGGGGTGCGCAGCATCTCGCCCTCGGACTTCTGGATGAGGTCGCCGATATAGACGATGTTGTCGTTCTTCAGGCAGTTCGCCGAGCGGACCGAAAGCTCGAGCTCGTCGACCTTCTTGAGCAGTGCCGGGTTGAAGGGCAGCTGCGGCGCGGTCGAGACGGCCTCTTCCTTGCGCGGCTCCTCGAAGGTGATGAACACCGCGAGCTGGTCCTGCAGGATGCGGGCGGCGAGCGCCAGCGCGTCCTCGGGGGTGACCGAGCCGTTGGTCTCGATCGCCAGCGTCAGCGAGTCCTTGTCGAGGTTCTGGCCCTCGCGGGTGTTCTCGACGCGGTAGGAGACCTTCTTGACCGGCGAATACAGGCTGTCGACCGGGATCAGGCCGATCGGCGCGTCCTCGGGACGGTTCTGCTCGGCCGGGACATAGCCCTTGCCGGTATTGACCGTGAACTCCATGCGGATCTCGGCCCCGTCGTCCAGCGTGCAGAGCACGAGGTCGGGGTTCAGGATCGCCACGTCGCCGATGGTGTTGATGTCGCCGGCGGTGACGGTGCCCGGGCCGGACTTGCGCAGCGTCATGCGCTTCGGGCCCTCGCCCTGCATCTTGACCGCGATGGCCTTGATGTTGAGGACGATGTCGGTGACGTCCTCGCGGACGCCCGGGATCGAGGAGAACTCGTGGAGAACGCCGTCGATCTGGACGGCGGTCACGGCCGCGCCCTGGAGCGACGACAGCAGCACGCGACGGAGCGCATTGCCGAGCGTCATGCCGAAGCCGCGCTCGAGCGGACGCGCAACCACAGTCGCCTGACGCTTCGGGTCGTCTCCGACCTTCACTTCGAGCTTGTTCGGCTTGGAAAGATCCTGCCAGTTCTTGCTGATCACGACCGCACTCCTGGTGCTGAATTCATCTGGCGGCCACCGCCGCCCCGGACAGGCGCCCGCCCCTGCGGGCGCCTCATGCAATGGTCAGACGTCAGACGCGACGGCGCTTGCGCGGACGGCAACCATTGTGCGGGATCGGCGTCACGTCGCGGATCGAGGTCACGGTGAAGCCCGCGGCCTGGAGAGCGCGAAGAGCCGACTCGCGGCCCGAACCCGGACCGGTCACCTCGACCTCGAGGGTGCGCATGCCGTGCTCGGCAGCCTTGCGGGCGGCATCCTCGGCAGCGACCTGGGCGGCATAGGGGGTCGACTTGCGCGAGCCCTTGAAGCCCATCGTGCCGGCCGACGACCACGAGATCGTGTTGCCCTGCGCGTCGGTGATGGTGATCATGGTGTTGTTGAACGAGGCGTTCACATGCGCGACGCCGGAGACGATGTTCTTGCGTTCGCGACGACGGACGCGCTGGGCTTCCTTGGCCATATCTCTTCTTCCATCCTTCAGGCGCGCCCGTCATGCCAGGCGCTGGGGATGCCGGCGGCCCGTGAGCGGACCGTCCGGCGTATAGACAGCGGGCCGACTAGCGGCCCGCCGAAATCACTTCTTCTTGCCGGCGATCGGCTTCGCCTTGCCCTTGCGGGTGCGGGCGTTGGTGTGCGTGCGCTGGCCGCGGACCGGCAGCGAGCGACGATGACGCAGCCCGCGATAGCAGCCGAGGTCCATCAGGCGCTTGATGTTCATCGAGACTTCGCGGCGCAGATCGCCCTCGACGAGGTAGTCGCGGTCGATCGTCTCGCGGATCTGCAGGACTTCGGCGTCGGTCAGCTGGTTGACGCGACGCTCGGCAGCGATGCCGACCTTCTCGCAGATCTCCTGGGCCTTGGACGCGCCAATGCCGTGGATGTACTGCAGGCCGATGACGACGCGCTTGCCGGTGGGAATGTTGACGCCCGCGATACGAGCCATGGTCTCATCTCCATGTCGGCCGAAGCACCCGATGGCACCCCGGCGGTGGGGAAAAATCCTACGTCCGGTGGAGGCCGGCTCATGCAGGACGTTGAACGGCTCCACGCGATAATGCGACGTCGTCCCTTCTCGCGAAGGCAACGGCATCGCTCCCATGAAACCGGATTGCGGCTCGTTAACGGGTTGGGCGCAACGAGTCAACCCGTCGCAACCAAGAAACATGCCAAGGCCGGCGAAGTGGCCGAAGCGCTGCGAGGTCAAGGCGGTAGCCGCGATTGCTATATAAGGGCCCCGTCATTCCAGGCAAGCGGCGGAACCGCGCCCGGAACGACGGACTCAAGCGAGAACCCTCACTTCTTCACCAGGCTGCACTTGCTCTCCGAGAGCGGCGCGATGATCTCGGCCGCCGGGATCTTGCGGACGACCTTGAAGTAATCCCAGGGCGCCTTCGAATCGGCGGGCTTCTTCACCTCGACCAGCAGCATGTCGTTCATCAGCCGGCCATCCTCGCGGATCTTGGCGCCGGGTGCGTAGAAATCGTCGACCGGCATCTCCTTCATCTTCGCCGCGACCGCAGGGCCCGCTGCCGTACCGGCCGCCTTCACCGCCTTGAGATAGTGCAGCACCGAGGAATAGACGCTGGCCTGGATCATGCCCGGCATCTTCTTGGTCTTCGCCATGTAGCGGTCGGCGAAGGCCCGGCTCGGCTTGTCGGCGTCATGGTAGTAGGCGGTGGTCGTGATCAGCCCCTTGGCCTTGTCGAGCCCGAGCCCGTGGACGTCGCTCAGCACCACGACCATCGCCGCGAGCTTCTGGCCGCCATCGACCAGGCCGAATTCGCCGGCCTGCTTGATCGAGTTGATCGTGTCGGTGCCGGCATTGGCGAAGGCGACGATCTTGGCCTTGGAGGCCTGGGCCTGCAGCAGGAAAGAGGAGAAGTCCGGCGTCCCCAACGGCGCGCGCACCGTGCCCAGCGTCTTGCCGCCATTGGCCTTCACGATCGACTCGATATCGGCGGTGAGCTGATGGCCGAAAGCGTAGTCGGCGGCGATGATGTACCAGCTGTCGCCGCCTTCGCGCAGCACCGACAGCGCCGTGCCCTTGGCTGAGGTCGCCGTGTCGAAGGTCCACATGAAGCCGGTCGGCGAGCAGTCCTCGTTGAAGAGGCGCGTCGTCGCCGGGCCATTATAGAGCGCGATCTTCTGCTTTTCCTTGGCGATGCCGGCCACCCCCAGTGCAACGGCGGAGTTGGTGAGGTCCGCGATCGCGGTGACGCCGTCCACATCATACCAGCGCCGGGCCAGCCCGACGGCGATATCCGGCTTGTTCTGGTGATCGGCTGCGACGATCTCGATCGGCTTGCCCAGCACCGAGCCGCCGAAATCCTCGATCGCCATCTTCGCAGCCTCGACCGAGCCGAGACCGCCGAATTCAGCATAATTGCCCGACTGGTCGTTGAGGATGCCGATCTTCACCGCATCCTGCGCCCGCGCCGCCGCCGGCATCAGCGCCAGCGTGCTCGCGACCAGCAACGCACCAAACCTCGTCATGTGCCTGCTCCCTGTCCTGCATCCGGACCCGGAAAGGCGCTTCGCCACCTGGTCGACGGACGCTTGCCACCGCTTTGCGCGGATTGGGTCTCAGCACATCCGCCGGGGGTAAGCCTGTCAACGCACGGGTGGAGCGAGAAAAGGCAAAGGCAGTCCCGCAAAAGCGCACCGCGGAAATGAAAAACCCGGCCGGACCGCAAAGTCCGCCCGGGTTCGAACTTGTTCGCCTAGGAGCGCTCAGCCCTGCGCCGCCACCGAAAGCGCATCGCTGATCGCCCGCGAGACGTCGTCGATCGGCTGCATGCCGTCGATCGCAGTCAGCTGGCCGCGCTTGTCGTAATAGGGCGCAACCACCGCCGTATCGCGATTATAGGCCTCGAGCCGGGTCTTGAAGACCTCCGGATCGTCATCCTTGCGCACCGGCTCTCCAGCCGCCCTCGCCTCCTCGGCGCGGCGGACGATGCGGTCGACAAGCTTGGTCTGGTCGACCCTGAGCTCGAGCACGGCATCGAGCTTCAGCCCCTTGCCGTCGAGCATCTTGTCCAGCGCCTCGGCCTGCGCCAGCGTCCGCGGAAAGCCGTCGAGGATGAAGCCTTTCCTGGCGTCGGCCTCTTCGATGCGGTCGGCGACGATGCCGATGACGATCTCGTCCGAGACCAGCCCGCCCGCGTCCATCACGGCCTTGGCCTTCTGGCCGACCGGCGTGCCGGCGGCGACGGCTGCGCGCAGCATGTCGCCGGTCGAGAGTTGCGGAATGCCGTGCTTCGCGACGATGCGCGCCGCCTGAGTGCCCTTACCCGCCCCCGGCGGCCCCAGGAAAATCAACCGCATCTTATCTCCGCGCTCCTCGCAACTTGGCCTTCTTGACCAGCCCTTCGTACTGATGGGCCAGCAGGTGCCCGTGAACTTGCGCCACGGTGTCCATCGTCGTCGTCACCACGATGAGCAGCGAGGTGCCGCCCAGCAGGATGATCGGGATCTGAGCATAGGTGATCATGAACTCGGGGATAAGGCAGACAATCGTCAAATATCCTGCGCCGAGAACGGTGATGCGGGTGAGGATGCGATCGATATGCTCGGCGGTCCGCTCGCCCGGGCGGATGCCCGGCATGAAGCCGCCATGCTTCTTGAGATTGTCCGCCGTCTCCACCGGATTGAACACGATCGCGGTGTAGAAGAAGCAGAAGAAGATGATCAGCGCGGCGTAGAGGATCATGAACGCCGGCCGGCCATGCGCCAGATAGGTCGCCATCGTCGACAGGAAGCCGGTGCCGCCCGAGGCCTGCGAGAAGCTCGCGACGGTGGTCGGCAGCAGCAGCAGGGACGAGGCGAAGATCGGCGGGATGACGCCGGAGGTGTTGAGCTTCAGCGGCAGGAACGAGGTCTGGCCCTCGTACATGCGGTTGCCGACCTGGCGCTTCGGATAGTTGATCAAGAGGCGGCGCTGGGCGCGCTCCATGAACACGCAGAAGGCGATGACGCAGATCGCCATCACGAGCACGCCGAGCAGCAGGCCGGTCGAGATCGCGCCCTGGCGGCCGAGCTCGAAGGTCTGGGCGAGCTGCGAGGGGAATTCCGCGATGATACCCGCGAAGATGATCATCGAGGTGCCGTTGCCGATGCCGCGGCTGGTGATCTGCTCGCCGAGCCAGAGCAGGAACATCGTGCCGCCGACGAGCGTGATCGTGGTCGAGAGCAGGAAGAACGGCCCGGGTTCGAGCACAAGGTTACCCGAACCCTGGAGACCCACGCCGATCGCGTAAGCCTGGAATACGGCCAGCACGAGGGTCAGGTAGCGGGTGTACTGGTTCAGGGTCTTGCGACCCTGCTCGCCTTCCTTCTTCAGCGCCTCGAACGTCGGCACGACACTCGAGAGCAGCTGCACGATGATCGAGGCCGAGATGTAGGGCATGATCGCCAGTGCGAAGATCGCGAGACGCCCGACGGCACCGCCAGAGAACATGTTGAACATGCCGAGCATGCCGGACTGGGTCTGGCGGAACAGGTCGGCCACCGCGTCCGGGTTCATGCCCGGCAGCGGGATGTAGGTGCCGAGCCGGTAGATGACGAGCGCGCCCAGCGTGAACCAGATTCGCTTCTTGAGTTCATCCGCCTTGGCGAAGGCCCCGAAATTGAGGTTCGCCGCAAGCTGTTCAGCCGCCGATGCCATGCGTCCGGTCCCTGGGTCTCAAACTGGTCGTTGAAGCACAACTGCCAACGCACGCGTGGTGCTGTCTGCGGATTCGTGCCTTGCGTCAAACAGTCAAACGGCGGCCAAGGCGCTGGGCCCGGCCGCCGTTCGCAAACGTCATGTAGGCGTTCGGATCACGCCTGTGAAGCGGCAGCCAGAATCTTGACCGAACCGCCAGCCTTCTCGATCGCAGCCACGGCCGACTTGGACGCGCCGTAGACCTCGAAAGCGAGCTTGGTCTTGAGCTCGCCGACGCCGAGGATCTTGACGCCGTCCTTGGCCTGACGGGTGATGACACCGGCGGCGACGAGCGCCTCGATGGTCACGGCGCCCTTGGCGTCGAGCTTGCCGGCTTCCACTGCCTGCTGGATGCGGCCGAGGTTCACCTCGTTCAGATCCTTGGCGAACAGGTTGTGGAAACCGCGCTTCGGCAGGCGACGATACAGCGGCATCTGGCCGCCTTCGAAGCCCTTGATGGCGACGCCGGCGCGCGAGGTCTGACCCTTCACGCCGCGACCACCGGTCTTGCCCTTGCCGGAGCCGATGCCACGGCCGACGCGCATGCGCTGCTTCAGAGCGCCTTCGTTGTCACGGATATCATTGAGTTTCATGTGACGCCCTCCTCACTTCGCGTCGACGACGCGGACGAGGTGCTTGACCTTCTCGACCATGCCACGCACCGCGGGGGTGTCCTGGAGGGTCGAGCGGCGGCGGATCTTGTTCAGGCCGAGACCGATCAGGGTCTGGCGCTGGGTGGCCTCGCGGCGGATCGGCGAACCGATCTGCTCGATGGTGAAGGTCTTCTCAGCCTTTGCCATGATACCCCCCTCACGCTTCCGCGGCCGCATCCGTGCCGGCATCGCGGCGACGGGTCTGCAGGGCCGAAACCTTGAGCGAACGACGCGCCGCGACCGAACGCGGGCTGTCTTCGTTCTTCAGCGCGTCGAACGTGGCGCGCACGAGGTTGTACGGGTTGGAGGAGCCGAGCGACTTCGACACGACGTCCTGCATGCCGACCGCCTCGAAGACGGCGCGCATCGGGCCGCCGGCGATGATGCCGGTACCAGCCGGAGCCGCACGCAGCACGACCTTGCCGGCGCCATGGCGGCCCTGCACGTCGTGATGGAGGGTGCGGCCCTCGCGCAGCGGGATGCGGACGAGGCCGCGCTTGGCGGCTTCCGTCGCCTTGCGGATCGCCTCGGGAACTTCACGGGCCTTGCCGTGGCCGAAGCCGACGCGGCCCTTCTGGTCGCCGACGACGACAAGCGCGGCGAAGCCGAAGCGACGCCCGCCCTTCACCACCTTGGCGACGCGGTTGATGTGGACGAGCTTGTCCACGAACTCGGAAACTTCCGCTTCCCGGTCCCTACGCTCACGCGGCTCTCTAGCCATGTCTGTCCTCTTACTTGCGCGGACGAGGATCGAAGCCCCGCCGCTCGCTCGAGCCTAACCCCGTGCGTCATTGCGCGGGGAAGCCTAAAACGGATGCCGCCCGGCAGGCGCGAAACGCCTTGCCGGGCGAAACCCGATAACCTCAGAAGCTGAGGCCGCCCTCGCGGGCTGCATCGGCCAGCGCCTTGACGCGGCCATGGTACATGTACGGGCCACGGTCGAAGACCACATCCGTCACGCCGGCCTTGACCGCGCGCTCGGCAACGATCTTGCCGATCTGGGTGGCGGCTTCGACATTCGCGCCGGACTTGATCTGCTCGCGCACATCCTTGTCCCGCGACGAGGCGGAAGCGAGGGTGACCCCCTTCACGTCGTCGATGACCTGGGCGTAGATCTGCTTGCCGGTGCGATGCACCGACAGGCGCGGGCGACCATTGGCAACCGCCTTGATCGCGCGGCGGACGCGGGCCTTGCGGCGCGCAGTCACATCGTTCTGCTTGCTCATGGCTGGCGTCCTTACTTCTTCTTGCCTTCCTTGCGGAAGATGAATTCGCCGGCGTACTTGACGCCCTTGCCCTTGTAGGGCTCGGGGCCGCGATAGTCGCGGATTTCCGCGGCGGTCTGGCCGACGATCTGCTTGTCGATGCCGACGACGACGATTTCCGTCGGCTTCGGCGTGGTGATCGCGACGCCTTCCGGGATGGCGTAGTCGATGTCGTGGCTGTAGCCCAGCGACAGCTTCAGCACCTTGCCGTTGACCGCGGCCTTGTAGCCGACGCCGTTGATCTCGAGGCGCTTCTCGAAACCAGCGGTGGTGCCGATCACGAGGTTGTTGATGCGGGCACGCGAGGTGCCCCAGAGCGCACGGGCGCGCTTCGACTGCGAACGCGGCTGGACCGCGATCGCACCGTCCTCCATGGCAACCGAGACGTCCTCGGGAACCGTGAAGGAGAGCTCGCCCTTCGAGCCCTTGATCTTGACCAGCTGGCCGGTGACCGAGGCAGTGACGCCCGCGGGAACCGAAACCGGCTTCTTACCGATACGAGACATTTGGATCTCTCCTGAAAGTGAGCGGGGCGCCTGTAAGGTCAGAAGACCTTGCAGAGCACTTCGCCGCCCACGTTCTGCTCGCGGGCCACATGATCGGCCATCACGCCACGCGGCGTCGAGACGATCGTCACGCCAAGGCCATCGGCCACGCGCGGCATTGTCTCGACCGACGAGTAGACGCGGCGGCCGGGCTTCGAAACACGCGAGATCGACCGGATGACCGGCAGGCCCTCGTGATACTTCAGCTCGATGTCGAACTCCGTCCGGCCGTTGCCGAACTCGGTCTGGCTGTAGCCGCGGATGTAACCCTCGGACTGCAGCACGTCGAGCACGCGGGCGCGCAGCTTCGAGCCGGGGGTGGAAACGCGGGATTTGCGACGCATCTGCGCATTGCGGATGCGGGTCAGCATATCGCCGAGCGGATCAATGATTGCCATTGTTCCAGTCCTCCTTACCAGCTCGACTTAACGAGGCCGGGAACCAGCCCCTTGTTGCCGAGCTCACGCAGCGCGATACGCGACATCTTGAGCTTGCGATAAACCGCGCGCGGGCGGCCCGTCACTTCGCAACGGTTGCGAATGCGGATCTTGGCCGAGTTGCGCGGCAGTTCGGCCAGCTTCAGGCGGGCGAGGAAGCGCTCGTCCATGGGCTGGTTGTCGTCATTGGCGATCGCGAGAAGGCGAGCCCGGCGGCCGGCGAATTTCTTCACCAGCTTCCTGCGACGCTCGTTGTTCTCGACGGAGCTTTTCTTAGCCATCGATCTCTCCTGGTTTCCGCGTATGAACGCTTAGGTTCACTGCCGGAACGGGAAGTTGAAGTGCTTGAGCAGGGCGCGTGCCTCGTCGTCCGACTTCGCAGTCGTGCAGACGATGACGTCCATACCCAGGACCTGGTCGACCTTGTCGTAGTTGATCTCGGGGAACACGATATGCTCCTTGATCCCGAGCGCGAAATTGCCGCGCCCGTCGAACGACTTGGGGTTGAGGCCCCGGAAGTCGCGCACGCGCGGCAAGGCGATGGTGACGAGCCGGTCGACGAACTCGAACATCTTGGTCTTGCGCAGCGTGACCTTGCAGCCAACCGCCATGTTCTCGCGCAGCTTGAAGCCGGCGATGGCGAGGCGGGACTTGGTGATGACCGGCTTCTGGCCGGCGATCATGGCGAGATCCGCGGCAGCGACGTCGACCTTCTTACGGTCCGCAGTCGCTTCGCCAACGCCCATGTTGATGACGATCTTCTCGATCGTCGGCACTTCCATGACGTTCTTGTAGCCGAATTCGGCGATCATCGCGGGACGGACGACGTCCTCGTAATGCTTCTTCATGCGCGGCGAGAGAGCCGCCTGCTGAGCCTCAGCCATCGATCAGATCCCCCGAACGCTTGGCAAAACGAACCTTGCGACCGTCATCGAGCACCTTGAAACCGACGCGGGTGGCCTGGCCATCCTTCGGATCGGCAACAGCGATGTTCGACAGGTCGATCGTCGCTTCCTTGCTGATGATGCCGCCCTCGGACTGCGCGGACTGCTTGGTGTGACGCTTCACCAGGTTGACGCCGCGAACGACCGCACGGCCGTCCTTCGGCAGGACCTGGAGCACTTCACCCGACTTGCCCTTGTCGCGACCAGCGAGCACGACGACCTTGTCGCCCTTCTTGATCTTAGCAGCCATCACAGCACCTCCGGCGCCAGCGAGATGATCTTCATGTGGTTCTTGGCGCGCAGCTCGCGCGGAACCGGTCCGAAGATACGCGTGCCGACCGGCTCCTTCTGGTTGTTGATCAGCACCGCCGCATTGCGGTCGAAGCGGATCACCGAACCGTCCTGGCGCTTGACGTCCTTGGCGGTGCGAACGACGACCGCCTTCATGACGTCGCCCTTCTTCACGCGACCGCGCGGGATGGCTTCCTTGATCGAGACGACAATGATGTCGCCGATGCGGGCATAGCGCCGCTTCGACCCGCCGAGAACCTTGATGCACATCACGCGACGGGCGCCGGAATTGTCGGCGACGTCGAGATTCGTCTGCACCTGGATCATGGCCTTGATCCTTCCAATCTGTGTATCAGCGCGGTTTCCCGGCCAGCCTCAGCGCTGGCGGGGACTACGACTGACGGGGGTCGATCGCCCCCTGGCCTCAAAACAAAACACGATCCGCAAAAGTGGGAACCACTCTTGCGGAGAAACATGCCCGGCTTCTTTCCTGCCGCGCCCGCCCCTGATTCGGGGCCGGGCGAAGCCGTCTCGAATCACACCTTGGGGGCGTCCTCGAGCACAACCCAGCTTTTCAGCTTGGAAATCGGCTTGGACTCCTCGATCCAGACCGTGTCGCCGACCTTGAACGCACCCACTTCGTCATGGGCGTGATAGTTCTTCGTGCGGCGCACCGTCTTCTTGAGGAGCGGGTGCGTATAACGCCGCTCGACCTTGACCACAACAGTTTTGTTCTGCTTGTCGCTGACGACGACGCCCTGCAGTACGCGCTTAGGCATTATTCTCTCCTCACGCGCTCGCTGCGACGGTCTTCGACCGCTGCAGCGTCTTGATGCGGGCGATGTCCTTGCGCACTTCGGTGACGCGCGCGGTGTTCTCGAGCTGGCCGGTCGCCTTCTGGAAGCGCAGGTTGAACTGCTCCTTCTTCAGCTTGAGCAGCTCGTCCTGGAGCTGGTCCGTGCTCATGGCCTTCAGGTCGGACTGACGCTGTGCAATTTTCATATTGTCCTCCCTTACTCGGCGATGCGCTGAATGAAGCGGGTCTTGATCGGCAGCTTGGCGGCGCCGAGGCGGAGCGCCTCGCGGGCGATCTCCTCGGACACGCCGTCGAGCTCGAACATGATCCGGCCCGGCTTGACCTTGGCCGCCCAGAACTCGGGCGAACCCTTGCCCTTACCCATGCGGACTTCGGTCGGCTTCTTCGAAACCGGCACGTCCGGGAAGATGCGGATCCAGACACGGCCGACGCGCTTCATGGCGCGGGTGATCGCGCGGCGGGCCGCCTCGATCTGCCGGGCGGTGACGCGCTCGGGTTCCTGGGCCTTCAGGCCGAACTGGCCGAAGTTGAGATCCGTGCCGCCCTTGGCGACGCCGGAGATGCGTCCCTTGAACTGCTTGCGGAACTTGGTGCGTTTTGGTTGCAGCATGGCTCTTCTCGATCAGCCTTACGCAGCCTGCTCACGACGATCGCGATGGTCGCGATCACGACCGCCTGAGCGGCCGCCCTCGTCGGAGAGGCGCTTGTCCTGGGCCATCGGGTCATGTTCCAGGATCTCGCCCTTGAAGATCCAGACCTTGATGCCGCACGTCCCGTAGGTCGTGAAAGCGGTGGCGACGCCGTAATCGACGTCGGCGCGCAGCGTATGCAGCGGCACGCGGCCCTCACGATACCATTCGAGGCGGGCGATCTCGGCGCCGCCGAGGCGGCCCGAGCAGTTGATGCGGATGCCTTCGGCACCGAGACGCATCGCCGACTGAACGGCGCGCTTCATGGCGCGACGGAAGGCGACACGGCGCTCGAGCTGCTGGGCGATCGAGTCGGCGACGAGCGTCGCGTCGATCTCGGGCTTGCGCACCTCGACGATGTTGATCGTCACGTCGGCCTTGGTGAGCTTCGAGACCTCCTTGCGGAGCTTCTCGATGTCAGCGCCCTTCTTGCCGATCACCACGCCCGGACGGGCCGAGTGGATGGTGACGCGGCACTTCCGGTGCGGACGCTCGATGATGATCTTCGAGACGGCGGCCTGCTTCAACAGCTTCATGAGGGCGGCGCGGATGGCCATGTCCTCATGCAGAAGCTGGCCGTACTCGCCCTTGGCCGCGAACCAACGCGAGTCCCAGGTGCGGTTGATGCCGAGGCGAAGGCCGATCGGATTGATTTTCTGACCCATCGTTCTCTCCTCAGGCCTTGGCCGCAGCGACTTCGCGCACGATGATCGTGATGTTCGCGAAGGGCTTCAGGATGCGGGCGCCACGACCACGGGCACGAGCGTGGAAACGCTTCATGACGAGGGCCTTGCCGACGAAGGCCTGTGCCACGACGAGATCGTCGACGTCGAGATCATGATTGTTCTCGGCGTTGGCGATCGCGCTCTGCAGGCACTTGCGCACGTCGAGCGAGATCCGCTTGCGCGAGAACTCGAGATCGGCGAGCGCGGTCGAGACCTTCTTGCCACGGATCAGCTGGGCGACGAGGTTCAGCTTCTGCGGCGAGACGCGAAGGTTGCGAGCGATCGCAGTGGCTTCGTTCTCGGGCAGCGCACGGGGGGCTGATGCTTTACCCATGGCTTACTTCCTCTTCGCCTTCTTGTCGGCAGCGTGGCCGTGGAAGGTGCGCGTCGGCGAGAACTCGCCGAACTTGTGGCCCACCATCTCCTCGGACACGGACACCGGCACATGCTTGTGACCGTTGTAGACGCCGAACGTCAGACCGACGAACTGCGGCAGGATCGTGGAGCGACGGCTCCAGATCTTGATAACTTCACTACGGCTCGAGGTCCTGGCGACCTCGGCCTTCTTCAGGAGGTATCCGTCGACGAACGGACCTTTCCAAAGCGAACGCGCCATGACGGACCTCAGTTCTTCTTCTTGCGGGCGTGACGGCTCGACACGATGAACGTATCGGTCCGCTTGTTCGAGCGGGTCTTCTTGCCCTTGGTCGGCAGACCCCAGGGCGTAACCGGATGGCGACCACCCGACGTCCGGCCTTCACCACCACCATGCGGGTGGTCGACCGGGTTCATCGAGACGCCGCGGTTATGCGGACGGCGGCCGAGCCAGCGCGAGCGACCGGCCTTGCCGTCGTTCCGGTTCATGTGATCCGGGTTCGAGACGGCGCCGACCGTGGCGTAGCACTGGCCGGAGATCAGGCGCTGCTCGCCCGAGTTCAGGCGAACGATGACGTAGCCCTGGTCGCGGCCGACGATCTGGGCGTAGTTGCCGGCCGAACGGGCCAGAGCGCCACCCTTGCCGATCTTCAGCTCGACATTGTGGACGATCGTGCCGATCGGCAGCGAGCCCATCGGAGCCGCGTTGCCGGGCTTCACGTCGACCGAGTCACCGGCAACCACCGTGTCGCCGACAGCCAGGCGCTGCGGCGCCAGGATGTAGGCCTGCTCGCCGTCCTGATACTTGATCAGGGCGATGAAGGCGGTGCGGTTCGGATCGTATTCGAGCCGCTCGACGGTCGCCGGGATGCCGGCCTTGCCGCGACGCTTGAAGTCGACGAGGCGCAGCGTGCGCTTGTGACCACCGCCGCGGAAGCGGACGGTGATGCGACCGGTGTTGTTGCGGCCGCCCGAGGACGAAAGGCCCTCGGTCAGCGCCTTGACCGGCTTGCCCTTGTAGAGCTCGCTGCGGTCGACGATCACGAGCTGGCGAAGGCTCGGCGTGATCGGCTTGAAATGTTTCAAAGCCATGATGATTCCCTCACAGGCCCGTGGTCACGTCGATGGAGTGGCCCTCTTCGAGGGTCACGACCGCCTTCTTGACGTCCGAACGCTGGCCGGGACGGCCACGGAACATCTTGACCTTGCCCTCGGTGACGATCGTGTTGACGCTCTTGACCTTGACGTCGAAGAGCTTCTCGATCGCCGCCTTGATCTGCGGCTTCGTTGCGGTCTTGGCAACCTTGAAGACGACCTTGTTATGCTCCGAGAGCATCGTCGCCTTCTCGGTGATGACCGGCGCCACGATCACATCGTAGTGGCGCGGGTCGAGGTTCTTGGCGGACTGGCTCATTTGAAGCGCGCCTCCAGCGCATCGACGGCCGCGCGCGTCAGGACAAGCTTGTCGCGACGCAGGATGTCGTAAACGTTGATGCCCTGGACCGGCAGCACGTCGACGTTCGGGATCGAGCGAGCGGCCAGGCCGAAATTGGTGTCGATCTCGGCGCCGCCGATGATCAGCGCGCTCGACAGGTCGAGCTTGCCGAAATGGCCGAGCAGCACCTTGGTCTTCGGCTCGGAAAGCGTGGCATCGTCGATCACGATGATGCCGGCATCCTTGGCCTTGGCCGAGAGAGCGTGACGCAGGGCCAGCGCACGGACCTTCTTGGGAAGATCATGACCGTGGTCGCGCAGGACCGGGCCGAAGGCCTTGCCGCCGCCGCGGAACTGCGGAGCCGAAGCCGCGCCGTGGCGAGCGCCGCCGGTGCCCTTCTGCTTGTAGATCTTCTTGCGGGTGCGATCGACTTCCGAGCGGCCCTTGGACTTGTGAGTCCCGGCGCGGCGCTTGGCGAGCTGATAGCGGACCATGCGGGCGAGCAGATCGGCGCGCGGCTCTAGGCCGAACACCTCATCCGACAGCTCGACCGAACCGGCCGACTTGCCCTCAAGAGTGGTGATATCGAACTTCATCACGCGTTCTCCTCAGCCTGGGCCGCAGGAGCCTCATCCGCCTTGGCCTCGCCGGAAACCTTGAACTTGCCCGGCAGCGGCGCATCCTTCGGCAGGGCGCGCTTGACGGCGTCACGGACATGGATCCAGCCGCCGGCGACGCCAGGAACGGCGCCCTCGACGAGGATCAGGCCGCGCTCGACGTCCGTCTGGACGACGCGCAGGTTCTGCGTGGTCACGCGCTCGGCACCGAGATGGCCCGGCATCTTCTTGTTCTTGAAGGTCTTGCCCGGGTCCTGACGGCCACCGGTCGAACCGATCGAACGATGCGAGACCGACACGCCGTGCGTGGCGCGCAGGCCGCCGAAGTTCCAGCGCTTCATACCGCCGGCGAAGCCCTTGCCGGTGGTGGTGCCGGAGACGTCGACGAACTGGCCGACGACGAAGTGGTCCGCGGTCAGCTCGGCGCCGACGGGGATCAGCGCGTCGTTGCTGACGCGGAACTCGACCACCTTGCGCTTCGGCTCGACCTTGGCGACCGCGAAATGACCGCGCTCGGCCTTCGAGACATTCTTCACCTTCGCCGTGCCGGAGCCCAGCTGCACGGCCGCATAGCCGTTCTTCTCGATCGTGCGATGCGCGACGACCTGGCAGTTGTCGAGCTTCAGCACGGTGACCGGGATGTGCTCGCCGGCATCCGTGAAGATGCGGGTCATCCCGACTTTCTGTGCAATCACACCGGAACGCATCGGTGCATACCTTCCTTTGGGGTCATGTCCATCCGGGGGAACCGGAAACAGAGGACCCGTTTAATCGGATCAGAGCTTGATTTCGACGTCGACGCCGGCGGCGAGATCGAGCTTCATGAGGGCGTCGACCGTCTGAGGGGTCGGGTCGACGATGTCGAGAACCCGCTTGTGGGTCCGCATCTCGAACTGCTCGCGCGACTTCTTGTCGATGTGGGGCGAGCGGTTGACGGTGAACTTCTCGATGAGCGTGGGCAGCGGAATCGGTCCGCGGACCTGGGCGCCCGTCCGCTTCGCGGTCGACACGATCTCGCGCGTCGAAGCGTCGAGGATACGGTGGTCGAACGCCTTGAGGCGGATCCGAATGTTCTGACCGTTCATGGTCTTAGTTCTCCGTGACGTGAGAAAAGGCAAAGGCCCCGAAGGGCCCCTGCCCCTCACGCAAACGCGTTACGCGATGATCGATGCGACGACGCCGGCGCCGACGGTGCGGCCGCCTTCGCGGATGGCGAAGCGCAGCTTCTCTTCCATCGCGATCGGGGCGATCAGCGTCACCTCCATCGAGATGTTGTCGCCCGGCATCACCATCTCCGTGCCTTCCGGCAGCGAGACCACGCCGGTCACGTCCGTCGTGCGGAAGTAGAACTGCGGGCGGTAGTTGGTGAAGAACGGCGTGTGACGGCCACCCTCTTCCTTCGTCAGGATGTAGGCCTCGGCCTTGAACTTCGTGTGCGGCTTGACAGAGCCCGGCTTGCACAGGATCTGCCCGCGCTCGACGTCCTCACGCTTCGTGCCGCGCAGCAGCGCGCCGATGTTGTCGCCGGCCTGGCCCTGGTCGAGCAGCTTGCGGAACATCTCGACGCCCGTCACCGTCGTCTTCACGGTGTCCTTCAGGCCGACGATCTCGATTTCCTCGCCGACCTTGACGATGCCGCGCTCGACGCGGCCGGTCACCACCGTGCCACGGCCCGAGATCGAGAACACGTCCTCGACCGGCATCAGGAACGGCTGGTCGATCGGGCGCTCCGGCTGCGGGATGTAGTCGTCCACCGTCTTCATCAGCGCGATCACCGCGTCATGACCGATCTCCGGCGTGACGTTGTCCAGCGCAGCCTTCGCCGAGCCCTTGGTGATCGGGATGTCGTCGCCCGGGAAGTCGTACTTCGACAGAAGCTCGCGGATCTCCATCTCGACCAGCTCGAGCAGCTCGGCGTCGTCGACGAGATCGACCTTGTTCATGAACACCACCAGCGCGGGAACGCCGACCTGGCGCGCCAGCAGGATGTGCTCGCGGGTCTGCGGCATCGGGCCGTCGGCGGCCGAAACCACCAGGATCGCGCCGTCCATCTGCGCCGCACCCGTGATCATGTTCTTCACGTAGTCGGCGTGGCCGGGGCAGTCGACGTGGGCGTAGTGACGCGCCGGGGTCTCGTACTCGACGTGAGCGGTCGAGATCGTGATGCCGCGGGCCTTCTCTTCCGGAGCCTTGTCGATCTGGTCATACGCCGTGAACGACGCGCCGCCCGACTCCGCAAGCACCTTCGTGATCGCAGCCGTCAAAGACGTCTTGCCATGGTCAACGTGACCAATCGTTCCAATGTTGCAGTGCGGCTTGTTGCGCGCAAATTTCTCTTTGGCCATCGTAGCCTCCGTCAGTCAAATCGTTGTTGCGTTAAAGCAGGTCGGGCTGGTGATCAGGCGTATTTGGCCTGGACCTCGGCGGCCACCGCCGACGGAACCTGCTCATAGTGGTCGAACTGCATCGTGTAGTTGGCGCGGCCCTGCGAGAACGAGCGCAGCTGGTTCACATAGCCGAACATGTTGGCCAGCGGAACCATGGCGTTGATCACGACGGCGTTGCCGCGCATGTCCTGGCCCTGGATCTGGCCACGACGCGAGTTCAGGTCGCCGATGACCGAACCGGTATAGTCTTCCGGGGTCACGACCTCGACCTTCATGATCGGCTCGAGCAGCACGGAGCCACCCTTCTGCAGACCTTCGCGCAGCGCTGCACGGGAGGCGATTTCGAAGGCCAGGGCCGACGAGTCGACTTCGTGGAAGGCACCGTCGATCAGCGTGACCTTGACGTCCACGACCGGGAAGCCGGCGAGCACGCCCGAGCCGATGACCGAGTTCAGGCCCTTCTCGACGCCGGGGATATACTCCTTCGGCACCGAGCCGCCGACGACCTTCGACTCGAACTCGAAGCCCTTGCCGGTCTCGTTCGGCTCGATCACCAGCTTGACGCGGGCGAACTGGCCGGTACCGCCGGTCTGCTTCTTGTGGGTGTAGTCGATCTCGGCCTTCTTGGTCAGCGTCTCGCGATACGCAACCTGCGGCGCGCCGATATTGGCATCGACCTTGTAGGTGCGCTTCAGGATGTCGACCTTGATGTCGAGATGGAGCTCGCCCATGCCCTTCAGGATGGTCTGGCCGCTCTCCTGGTCGGTCGACACGCGGAAGGACGGATCCTCGTTCGCGAGCTTCGACAGGGCGAGGCCCAGCTTCTCCTGGTCGGCCTTGGACTTCGGCTCGATCGCGATCGTGATGACCGGCTCGGGGAACTCCATGCGCTCCAGGATGACCGCGTTGACGGGATCGCAGAGCGTGTCGCCGGTGCGGACGTCCTTGAGACCGGCCAGGGCGACGATGTCGCCGGCATAAGCCTCCTTGATGTCCTCGCGGTTGTTCGCATGCATCAGCAGCATGCGACCGACGCGCTCCTTCTTGTCGCGGGTCGAGTTGATGACGCCCTGGCCGGCGTCGACCTTGCCCGAATAGATGCGGCAGAAGGTGATCGTGCCGACGAAGGGGTCGTCCATGATCTTGAAGGCGAGCATCGCGAAGGGATCCTCGTCCGTCGGATTGCGGACGACGGGCTCTTCGGTCTTGAAGTCGATGCCTTCGACCGCGCCGCGATCGACGGGCGACGGCAGGAAGTCGACGACGGCGTCGAGCAGGGGCTGCACGCCCTTGTTCTTGAAGGACGAACCGCAGAGCACGGGGTGGAAGGCGCGGCGCTGCACGGCGGTGCGCACGAGGCGGCGCAGCGTCTCGGCGTCCGGCTCGGTGCCGTCGAGATAGGCTTCCATCGCGGCGTCGTCCATGTCGACGGCGGCCTCGACGAGCTTGCCACGATATTCAGTGGCCTTGTCGAGCAGATCGGCGGGGATCTCCTTCTCTTCGAAGGAAGCGCCCAGCGCTTCGCCGTTCCAGACGATCGCCTTCATCTTGATCAGGTCGACGACGCCGGCAAAGTTGGCCTCGGAACCGATCGGGATCTGCAGGCAGACGGGCTTGCCGGCGACGCGGTCGATGATGTCCTGGACGCAGCGATAGAAATCAGCGCCGATCTTGTCCATCTTGTTGACGAACACGACGCGCGGCACGTCGTACTTGTCGGCCTGGCGCCAGACGGTCTCGGTCTGGGGCTCGACGCCCTGGTTACCGTCGAGAACGCAGACGGCGCCGTCGAGCACGCGCAGCGAACGCTCGACTTCGATGGTGAAGTCGACGTGGCCGGGGGTGTCGATGATGTTCAGGCGATGGTCGCGCCACAGGCAGGTCGTCGCGGCGGAGGTGATCGTGATGCCACGCTCCTGCTCCTGCGTCATCCAGTCCATGGTCGCGGCGCCGTCATGGACTTCGCCGATCTTATGCGACTTGCCGGTGTAGAAAAGGATGCGCTCGGTCGTCGTCGTCTTGCCGGCATCAATGTGGGCCATGATGCCGAAGTTGCGATAACGGTCGATGGGATGGGAACGGGCCATGATCGTGCTCTATGTCTCGGGGCAGCGCGCCGCTTACCAGCGGTAGTGCGAGAAGGCGCGGTTGGCTTCCGCCATCCGGTGCGTGTCTTCACGCTTCTTGACGGCGTTGCCGCGGTTGTTGGCGGCGTCCATCAGCTCGGCCGACAGGCGCTCCACCATGGTCTTGTCGTTGCGGCCGCGGGCAGCCGTGATCAGCCAGCGGATAGCGAGCGCCTGGCGGCGCTCGGTGCGGACTTCGACCGGAACCTGATAGGTCGCGCCACCGACGCGGCGGGAGCGGACCTCGATCGCCGGAGCGACGTTCTCGAGCGCCGACTTGAAGACGCCGAGCGGCTCGCTCTTGGTCTTCGCCTCGATGATGTCGAAGGCACCGTAGACGATCCGCTCAGCGGTCGACTTCTTACCTTCGTACATGACCGAGTTCATGAACTTGGTCACGACGATATCGCCGAACTTCGGGTCCGGGATAACTTCGCGCTTTTCGGCACTGTGGCGGCGGGACATCGTCTAGTCTCCGGTCAATCTGGAACGCTGCGGACCGGCTCGGATCGAACGACCCCGCCGGCCTGGCAGAAAATTACTTGGGACGCTTGGCGCCGTACTTCGAACGGCGCTGCTTGCGGTTCTTGACGCCCTGCGTGTCGAGCACACCGCGCAGGATGTGATAGCGCACGCCGGGAAGATCCTTGACGCGGCCGCCACGGATCATGACGACCGAGTGCTCCTGGAGGTTGTGACCCTCGCCGGGGATGTAGCCGATCACCTCGAAGCCATTGGTCAGACGAACCTTGGCAACCTTGCGGAGCGCCGAGTTCGGCTTCTTCGGGGTCGTCGTATAGACGCGCGTGCAAACGCCGCGCTTCTGCGGGCAATTCTCAAGCGCCGGGGCGGTGTTACGCGCCTTCACGGGCGACCGCGGCTTGCGAATGAGCTGGCTGATTGTCGGCATTCTGGCCTCTCGCCCCACTGAGCGTTTGGAAATTCCTGGTCAATCTCCCAGGTCGAGCAAAGCCATGGCATAAACGAAGCCGCGCCATCGGCGCCCATACAGGGGCCTCAGGCGCGTTCGCCAGCAGAGGAACACGGAACAAGTCCCGCGTTCATGCATCCTGCCATGTCGTCAATCGACGCTGGAATTCCGACGGAGTTTCGGTCGCGAAACTCGCTCGCGAACCATGCGCGAGCGACAAACGTGTCCGACAACCGTCGACAGTGGCGCGCTTATGACTCGAACGGAGATTCGCGTCAACCCCGGATTGCGGCTCCAGGCGCGTTCACGCCTGCATTTCCGCCATCCATTAAGCGAATGACGGCTGCAAGCCGCATGCGGCCGCGCTGCCCAGCGCCGATCGACAGCATAGCCGCCCGAAACAGGGCGTAAAGTTCCTTCGATCTCGCCGACCGCACGATCCCCGGAAAAGAATCATCAGCCGGAGAGGACGCGCCCGGCTTGAACAGCGCCGCCGCTGACTGGCGTTGGCCCGACCAAAAAGAAACGGCCGCCCGAGGGCGGCCGTTCGATGACGTGAGGCTTTCGCCGGACCGGTTATTCAGCGGCCGGGAGAACCGCCGCGGCTGCCTTGGCGGCCTTCGCCGCCGCATCCGCCTTCTGGCCGACGATGAGATCGTCGCGACGCGTGGCCACCTGCTTGATGCGGGCGACCTGGGCGCCGGTGCCGGCCGGGATGAGCGAGCCGACGATGACGTTCTCCTTGAGGCCCTCGAGCATGTCCGACTTGCCGTTGACCGCCGCCTCGGTGAGGACGCGGGTGGTCTCCTGGAAGGACGCCGCCGAGATGAAGGAGCGGGTCTGCAGCGAGGCCTTGGTGATGCCGAGCAGGACCGGAACGCCGGAAGCCGGCTTCTTGCCCTCTTCGCGCAGCTTCGCGTTGACCTCTTCCAGCTCGATCCTGTCGATCTGGTCGCCGGTCAGGATGTCGCTGTCGCCGGACTCGGTGATCTCGACCTTCTGCAGCATCTGCCGGACGATGACCTCGATGTGCTTATCGTTGATGGTCACGCCCTGGAGGCGATAGACCTCCTGGATTTCGTTGACCAGATAAGCCGCCAGCTCCTCGACGCCCTTGATCGCAAGGATGTCGTGCGGAGCCGGGTTGCCGTCGAGGATGTAGTCGCCGACCTCCACGACGTCGCCGTCCTGGAGATGGATGTGCTTGCCCTTCGGGATCAGGTACTCGACCCCGTCGGAACCGTCATGCGGCGTCAGCGTGACGCGCCGCTTGTTCTTGTAGTCCTTGCCGAAGCCGATCACGCCCGACTTCTCGGCGATGATCGCCGCATCCTTCGGACGACGCGCCTCGAACAGCTCCGCGACGCGCGGCAGACCGCCGGTGATGTCGCGGGTCTTGGCCGAGTCGGTCGAGACACGCGCCAGCACGTCGCCGGCCTTGATCGAATGGCCCGGCTCCACCGAGATGATGCCGTCGACCGGCAGGATGTAGCGGGCTTCGCCACCACGGGCGAGCTTCGCAACCTTGCCGTCCGCGCCAAAGATCACCATCGCCGGCTTGAGATCGGCCGTACGGGCCGAGCCGCGCCAGTCGATGACGACGCGCTTGGAGATGCCGGTCGCTTCGTCGGTCGTCTCGGTGATCGACATGCCGTCCACGAGGTCCTCGTAGCCGACCTTGCCGTCCAGCTCCGCCAGGATCGGGCGGGAATAGGGGTCCCACTCGATCAGGCGCTGGCCGCGCTTGACCTTGTCGCCCTCGTCGACCCGCAGCTTCGAGCCGAACTGGACGCGATGGACCGCGCGCTCGGCGCCGTCCGGGCCGACGATCACGATGGCGATGTTGCGCGCCATGGCGATGAGGTCACCGTCCGAGTTCCGCGCGACGTTGCGGTTGCGCATCTTGACCGTGCCTTCGAAGTTCGACTCGACGAAGGACTGGTCGGCGATGGTGGCCGCGCCGCCGATATGGAAGGTACGCATGGTGAGCTGCGTGCCCGGCTCGCCGATCGACTGCGCCGCGATGACGCCGACGGCCTCACCCATGTTGACGGGCGTGCCGCGGGCCAGATCGCGCCCGTAGCAGGTGGCGCAGACGCCGTTCTTGGTCTCGCAGGTGAGAACCGAACGGATCTTCACCTCCTGGACGCCGGCGGCGTTGATCTTGGCGATATCGCTCTCTTCGATGACGATGCCCTTGGCGACAATGACCTTGCCCTCGACGTCGACGATGTCCTCGGCCGTGGCGCGACCCAGGATACGCATGCCGAGCGAGGCCACGATCTGGCCGGCATCGACGATGGCGCGCATCTTGATGCCGTTATCCGAACCGCAATCCACCTCGGAGATGATCGCATCCTGCGCCACGTCGACGAGACGACGAGTGAGATAGCCCGAGTTGGCCGTCTTGAGCGCCGTGTCGGCGAGACCCTTGCGGGCGCCGTGGGTCGAGTTGAAGTACTCGAGAACGTCGAGGCCTTCCTTGAAGTTCGAGATGATCGGCGACTCGATGATCTCGCCCGACGGCTTGGCCATCAGGCCGCGCATGGCGGCGAGCTGGCGCATCTGCGCCGGCGAACCACGGGCGCCCGAGTGCGACATCATGTAGATCGAGTTGATCTGCTTGTCGCGGCCGGTCTCGTCCTTCTGGACGGTCGAGATGCGGGCCATCATCTCCTGGGCGAGCTTGTCGGAGCACTTCGCCCAGGCGTCGACGACCTTGTTGTACTTCTCGCCCTGGGTGATCAGGCCGTCCTGGTACTGCTGCTCGTAATCCTTGGCGAGCGCGCGGGTCGTGTCGACGATCTCCCACTTGTTCTCCGGCACGACCATGTCGTCCTTGCCGAAGGAGATGCCGGCCTTGAACGCGTGGCGGAAGCCCAGCGCCATGACGCGGTCGCAGAAGATCACCGATTCCTTCTGACCGCAGCCGCGATACACGGCGTCGATCATTCCGGAGATTTCCTTCTTGGTCATCAGGCGATTGCTGACGTCGAAGGACACGGCCGGATGGTCCGGCAGCGCGGTCGAGAGGATCACGCGGCCCGGCGTGGTGTCGTAGATCTTCGTGTACGGCTTGCCGTCCTTGCCGGTGCCGGTCCAGCGATATTTGATCTTCGAATGCAGCGTCACGACCTTCTCGTGCAGCGCGTGCTCGAGTTCGCCGAAATCGCCGAAGATCTTGCCCTGGCCCGGCTCGCCGTCCGAGACGATCGAGAGATAGTACAGGCCGAGCACGATGTCCTGCGAGGGCACGATGATCGGCATGCCGTTCGCCGGGTGCAGGATGTTGTTGGTCGACATCATCAGCACGCGCGCTTCCAGCTGCGCTTCGAGCGACAGCGGGACGTGCACGGCCATCTGGTCGCCGTCGAAGTCCGCGTTGAAGGCGGCGCAGACCAGCGGATGCAGCTGGATCGCCTTGCCCTCGATCAGCACGGGCTCGAACGCCTGGATGCCGAGACGGTGCAGCGTCGGCGCGCGGTTCAGCATCACCGGATGCTCGCGGATGACCTCGTCCAGGATATCCCAGACCTCAGGCTTCTCCTTCTCGACCAGCTTCTTGGCCTGCTTGACCGTGGTCGAGTAGCCCTTGGCGTCGAGGCGCGCATAGATGAACGGCTTGAACAGCTCGAGCGCCATCTTCTTCGGCAGGCCGCACTGGTGCAGCTTCATCTCCGGGCCGACGACGATGACCGAGCGGCCGGAATAGTCGACGCGCTTGCCGAGCAGGTTCTGGCGGAAGCGGCCCTGCTTGCCCTTCAGCATGTCGGCGAGCGACTTCAGCGGGCGCTTGTTGGCACCCGTGATGACGCGGCCGCGGCGGCCGTTATCGAACAGCGCGTCGACCGACTCCTGTAGCATCCGCTTCTCGTTGCGGATGATGATGTCCGGCGCACGCAGCTCGATCAGGCGCTTCAGGCGGTTGTTGCGGTTGATGACGCGGCGATAGAGGTCGTTCAGGTCGGAGGTCGCGAAGCGGCCGCCGTCGAGCGGCACGAGCGGGCGCAGATCCGGCGGGATGACCGGGATCTGGGTCATCACCATCCATTCCGGCTTGTTGCCCGACTCCTGGAAGGCCTCGATGATCTTGAGGCGCTTCATCAGCTTCTTGGGCTTCAGCTCCGACGTCGTCGTCGCGATCTCATGCTTGAGATCGGCGTTGATCTGGTCGAGGTCGAGCGCGCGCAGCATCTCGCGGATGGCTTCCGCGCCGATCATGGCGGTGAAGGTGTCCGCGCCGTACTCTTCCTGGCAGCGGACATACTCCTCCTCCGACAGAAGCTGACGGTCCTTGAGCGGGGTCAGGCCCGGCTCGATGACGACGTAGCTTTCGAAGTAGAGGATGCGCTCGAGGTCCTTGAGCGGCATATCCATCAGGAGGCCGATGCGCGAGGGCAGCGACTTCAGGAACCAGATATGCGCGACCGGAGCGGCGAGCTCGATATGGCCCATGCGCTCGCGCCGGACGCGGGCGAGCGTGACTTCGACGCCGCACTTCTCGCAGATGACGCCCTTGAACTTCATGCGCTTGTATTTGCCGCACAGGCACTCGTAGTCCTTGATCGGCCCGAAGATGCGCGCGCAGAACAGGCCGTCACGCTCCGGCTTGAATGTGCGGTAGTTGATGGTTTCCGGCTTTTTGATCTCGCCGAAGGACCAGGACAGGATCTTCTCCGGGCTCGCGATCGAGATCTTGATCGCGTCGAAGGCCTGCTGGACCGGCTGCTGGCCGAAAAGGTTCATGACCTCTTGCTTCATCGCCTGTCTCCTCTAGCCGGCGGGGACGAAGGCCACCCTGCCCGGCTTCTGAAATCCGTGGCCGGCGGCATCAGCGCCGCCGGCATGTACCCAAGGTTTGGTTAACGGCTTATTCAGCCGCTTCGGCCGGCGGCAACTCGCCAGGCTTCACCTTGTTGTTAATCAGCTCGACGTTGAGGCCGAGCGAGCGCATTTCCTTGACGAGAACGTTAAAGCTCTCGGGGATGCCCGCCTCGAAATTGTCCTCGCCGCGCACGATCGACTCGTAGACCTTGGTGCGGCCCGCGACGTCGTCCGACTTCACCGTCAGCATCTCCTGCAGGGTGTAGGCGGCGCCGTAGGCTTCGAGCGCCCAGACCTCCATTTCGCCGAAGCGCTGGCCGCCGAACTGCGCCTTGCCGCCCAGCGGCTGCTGGGTGACGAGCGAGTACGGACCGATCGAACGCGCGTGGATCTTGTCGTCGACCAAGTGGTGCAGCTTGAGCATGTAGATGTAGCCCATCGTGACCTTACGATCGAAGGGCTCGCCCGTACGCCCGTCATAGAGCGTCGACTGGCCCGACGAATGCAGGCCGGCCTGCTCCAGCAGCCGCTCGATATCGGCTTCCTTGGCGCCGTTGAAGACCGGCGTCGCCACCGGCACGCCGCGGCGCAGGTTCTGGCCCATCTCGACGAGCTCGTTCTCGTCCATCGAGGCGATGATCTCGTTATCCTCGTAGACGGCGTCGAAGGAGGCCTTCAGCGCCTTGTAGTCGCTCGACTTCTTGTAGGCATCCAGCGCCTGCCCGATCTGCTTGCCGAGGCCCGCAGCCGCCCAGCCCAGATGGGTCTCCAGGATCTGGCCGACATTCATGCGCGAAGGCACGCCCAGCGGGTTCAGCACGATGTCGGCATGGGTGCCGTCCTCGAGGAACGGCATGTCCTCCACCGGCACGATGCGCGAAACCACGCCCTTGTTGCCGTGGCGGCCGGCCATCTTGTCGCCCGGCTGGATCTTGCGCTTCACCGCGACGAAGACCTTGACCATCTTCATCACGCCCGGAGGCAATTCGTCGCCGCGCTGCAGCTTCTCGACCTTGTCGAGGAAGCGCTGCTCGAGGCGCTTCTTCGACTCGTCGTACTGCTTCCGCATCGCCTCGATCTCGGTCATCAGCGAGTCTTCGGCGGTGGCGAACAGCCACCATTGCGAACGCGGGAACTCGCTCATCACCTCACGGGTGATGACCGTGTCCTTCTTGAAGCCCTTCGGGCCGGCGAGACCGGTCTTGCCGGTCAGGATCTCGGCCAGACGCGCGAAGGTGTTGCGGTCCAGGATCGCCTGCTCGTCGTCACGGTCCTTGGCGAGACGCTCGATCTCCTCGCGCTCGATCGCCTGGGCGCGCTCGTCCTTGTCGACGCCGTGGCGATTGAACACGCGGACCTCGACGATCGTGCCCTGCACGCCGGGCGGAACCCGCAGCGAGGTGTCGCGCACGTCCGAAGCCTTCTCGCCGAAGATGGCGCGAAGCAGCTTCTCTTCCGGCGTCATCGGGCTCTCGCCCTTCGGCGTGATCTTGCCGCAGAGGATGTCGCCGGCCGCCACTTCGGCGCCGATATAGACGATGCCGGCTTCGTCGAGGTTCTTCAGCGCCTCTTCCGAAACGTTCGGAATGTCGCGCGTGATCTCCTCCGGGCCGAGCTTGGTGTCGCGCGCCATGACCTCGAACTCCTCGATATGGATCGAGGTGAAGATGTCCTGGGACACGATGTTCTCGGAGAGAAGGATCGAATCCTCGAAGTTGTAGCCGTTCCACGGCATGAACGCGACGAGCACGTTGCGGCCGAGCGCGAGCTCGCCGAACTCGGTCGACGGGCCGTCGGCGACGATGTCACCCTTCTTGATGATGTCGCCGACGCGGACCAGCGGGCGCTGCGTGATGCAGGTCGACTGGTTGGAGCGCTGGAACTTCTGCAGACGGTAGATGTCGACGCCCGGCTTGGTCGGGTCCATCTCGTCCGACGCGCGGATGACGATACGGGTCGCGTCGACCTGGTCGACGATACCGCCGCGGCGGGCCGCGATCGCAGCGCCCGAGTCACGGGCCACGACCGCTTCCATGCCGGTGCCGACGAAGGGCGCGTCGGCGCGAACCAGCGGCACCGCCTGGCGCTGCATGTTCGAGCCCATCAGCGCGCGGTTCGCGTCGTCGTTCTCGAGGAACGGGATCAGCGCCGCGGCGACCGAAACGAGCTGCTTCGGCGACACATCCTGGAAGTCGACCTTGTCGACCGGCGTGACGATGACCTCGCCGGCGCGGCGGCAGACGATCAGGTCGTCCGTCAGGCGCCCTTCGGCATCGACGGCGGCATTCGCCTGGGCGACGTTGTACTTCGCCTCTTCCATCGCCGAGAGATAGATCACCTCGTCGGTGACCTTGCCGTCGCGGATGCGGCGGTAGGGGCTCTCGATGAAGCCGTACTTGTTCACCCGAGCGAAGGTAGCGAGCGAGTTGATCAGGCCGATATTCGGGCCTTCCGGCGTTTCGATCGGGCAGATGCGGCCGTAATGGGTCGGGTGCACGTCGCGCACCTCGAAGCCGGCGCGCTCACGGGTCAGACCGCCCGGGCCAAGCGCCGAGAGGCGGCGCTTGTGGGTAACTTCCGAGAGCGGATTCGTCTGGTCCATGAACTGCGAGAGCTGCGAGGAACCGAAGAACTCGCGCACGGCGGCAGCCGCCGGCTTGGCGTTGATCAGGTCCTGCGGCATGACCGTGTCGATATCGACCGAGGACATGCGCTCCTTGATGGCGCGCTCCATGCGGAGCAGACCCAGGCGATACTGGTTCTCCATGAGCTCGCCGACCGAGCGCACGCGGCGGTTGCCGAGATGGTCGATGTCGTCGATCTCGCCCTTGCCGTCGCGCAGGTCGACCAGCGCCTTGACGACCGCGAAGATGTCCTCCTTGCGCAGGATGCGCACGGTGTCCTCGGCGTCGAGGTCGAGGCGCATGTTCATCTTGACGCGGCCGACGGCCGACAAGTCGTAGCGCTCCGAGTCGAAGAACAGCGACTGGAACATGTTCTCGGCGGTCTCGAGGGTCGGCGGCTCGCCCGGACGCATCACGCGGTAGATGTCGAACAGGGCTTCCTCGCGGCGCGAGTTCTTGTCGACGTTCAGCGTGTTGCGGATATAGGGGCCGACCGTGATGTGGTCGATGTCGAGCACCGGAATCTCGGTATAGCCCTTGGCGATCAGGTCGACGAGGTTGCCCTTCATCTCGCCGGTCTTGGCCTCGGCCGCCATAGCCAGTTCTTCGCCGGCCTCGGCGTGGACCTCACCCGTTTCCGGATCGACGATGTCCTCGGCGACATACTGGCCGACGAGATCCTCGTCCGAGGCGCGCAGGAACTTCAGACCCTTCTCGGCGAGCTGGCGGGCGGTGCGGGCGACGAGCTTCTTGCCGGCCTCGACCACGACCTCGCCGGTGTCGGCGTCGATCAGGTCCTCGGTCGCCTTGAAGCCCTTCATGCGCTCCGCATCGTAGGGAACGCGCCAGCCCTTGGCATCCTTGGTGTAGGTGATGGTGTTGTAGAAGCGGCTGAGGATCTCCTCGCCGTCCATGCCGAGCGCGAACAGCAGCGACGTGACCGGAATCTTACGCTTCCGGTCGATACGGGCATAGACGATGTCCTTGGCGTCGAACTCGATGTCGAGCCAGGAACCGCGATAGGGGATGATGCGCGCGGCGAAGAGCAGCTTGCCCGAGGAATGGGTCTTGCCCTTGTCGTGGTCGAAGAACACGCCCGGCGAACGGTGCATCTGCGAGACGATGACGCGCTCGGTGCCGTTGACGATGAAGGTGCCGTTGTCGGTCATGAGCGGCATGTCGCCCATGTAGACATCCTGCTCCTTGATGTCCTTGACCGACTTGGCCTGGGTGTCGGGATCGATATCGAACACGATCAGGCGCAGCGTCACCTTGAGCGGCGCCGAGAAGGTCATGCCGCGCTGACGGCACTCGTCGACATCGTATTTCGGCGGCTCGAAGGTGTACTTCACGAATTCCAGCAGCGAGGCGCCGGAGAAATCGCCGATCGGGAAGACGGACTTGAAGACGGACTGCAGGCCCTCGTCGCCGCGACCGCCCTTGGGCTCGTCGACCATCAGGAACTGATCGTAGGACGCCTTCTGAACCTCGATGAGGTTCGGCATCTCCGCCACTTCCTTGAGCTTGCCGAAGAACTTGCGGACGCGCCTGCGGCCCTGGAGCGAATTGACCATGTTGTTCCTCGCGTTCTTCGGGCCCGGCGGAGAACGCCATGCCCAACCTTGACACATCCGCGCGCGTTCATCCGACGATGAACCGCTGTTGCAGACGGCTGACCCGGAGGTCCCACCGAGCCGACGGCAAGGCCGCCGGGTCAGCCGTTCGAGACAAATCGCACCGATCTGCCTCATCGATTCGCCGCCCCTTGCGGAAACGACGCGACAGCCCCGGAGGCGTGGAGCGCCCCGGGACTGCCTGTAGTATTAGAGATGGACCGGCGTCAGCCGGCCCAAGCTCACTTGAGCTCGACCTTGGCGCCGACGGCCTCGAGCTGCTTCTTGAGCTTCTCGGCCTCGTCCTTGGCAACCGACTCCTTGACCGGCTTCGGAGCACCTTCGACCAGGTCCTTGGCTTCCTTGAGGCCCAGGCCGGTGATGGCGCGGACTTCCTTGATCACCTCGATCTTCTTGTCGCCGGCGGCGGCAAGAACGACGGTGAACTCGGTCTGCTCTTCAGCAGCGGCGGCAGCGCCACCGCCGGCAGCCGGGCCAGCCGCAACGGCGACGGCGGCGGCAGCGGAAACGCCCCACTTCTCTTCGAGCATCTTGGCGAGGTCAGCAGCCTCGAGAACGGTGAGCGACGAGAGATCGTCGACGAGCTTGGCGAGATCGGCCATGGTTTAACTTCCTGTCTTAAGAGGTTCGAACGATAAGGGTTTGCTGGCTATCAAGCCGCATTCTTGTCGGCATAAGCCTGAACCACGCGAGCCAGCTTGCCGGCGGGCGCGTTCGTGAGCTGCGCGAGCTTCGTAGCCGGGGCCTGGATAAGGCCGATGAGCTTGGCGCGCATATCGTCGAGCGAGGGCATCGTGGCCAGGGCCTTGACACCATCGGGGTTCAGGGCGGTCGTGCCCATCGCGCCGCCCAGGATGACGAGCTTGTCGTTCTCCTTGGCGAAAGCGGTGGCGACCTTCGGCGCCGCGACCGGATCGTTTGAATAAGCGATCAGGGTGGGACCCGTCAGCAGGTTGCTGATGGACGCGACGTCGGTGCCTTCAAGAGCGATCTTGGCCAAGCGGTTCTTTGCGACCTTAACAGTGGCGCCATTCGCCTTCATCTCGCGACGAAGCTTCTGGAACTGGGCCACGGTCAAACCCGCATAGTGGGCCACGACGACGACCGACGTGTTCGCAAACACATCGTTCAGCGACGCGACGGCATCTTTCTTTGCCGCTTTATCCACTGGGCTCTCTCCGGTAGGCGACAAGCTTTCGAAGGCTCGCCGCCGGTTGCAAATGCCGCTCTTCAGAACCCCGGTTGACACCGGCGCCCCGCAAAGCGACGCTTGGTGCCCTGTCCCCGCTCCCGACCCCTGAGGGTCACGATCGGGCGAGATGGTTCGAACCGTCTTGTCCGGATCTCGCGATCCGGGACTAAGCTCTTGCACCGTCTATGCAGGCCTCTTGGCGAAATTATGCCCCCGGACGAATCCGGAGCGCACCTGCAGTCTCAGACAGGACTGGATGATTCCAAGCCTTGGAAATCGCTTTCCGCCGCTCAAATCACCCATTCTTCGGCGAAAACCGCCGAAAAACGCGAAACAGACCCCTTCGTGCCAGGCACGCCGGAGCCCCTTCACTCATGGAAACAGGCCTGCGTCATAGCGCCTTCGCCTGCTTCTGCCAAGTAGGCTCTTGACATCACGAAATCAAGAGCAGGCGAGCGGCCGGCAATCCGGCCGCCCTCCCCTGGCATCGGACCGAAAAGTGGATTCCACTTTTCGGATAAATCCGATGGCCTGATCGATCAGCCGATCAGGCGCCGGTGACGGTGTTCGGCTCGATCTTGACGCCGGGACCCATGGTCGACGACAGAGCGACGCGCTGGATATAGGTGCCCTTGGCGCCGGCGGGCTTCGCCTTGGCGACGGAGTCGACGAACGCCTTGATGTTCTCCGAGAGCTTCTCGGCCGAGAACGAGGCCTTGCCGACAGCCGCGTGGACGATACCGGCCTTCTCGACGCGGAACTCGACCGAACCGCCCTTCGAGGCGGCGACGGCGGAGGTCACGTCCATGGTGACGGTGCCGACGCGCGGGTTCGGCATCAGGCCGCGCGGGCCGAGCACCTTGCCGAGACGGCCGACCAGACCCATCATGTCCGGGGTCGCGATGCAGCGATCGAAGTTGATCTCGCCCTTCTGGACGCTCTCGACCAGCTCCTCGGCGCCGACGATGTCGGCACCGGCAGCCTTGGCCTCGTCGGCCTTGGCGCCGCGGGCGAAGACGGCGACGCGCAGCGTGCGGCCCGAGCCGTTCGGCAGGTTGCAGACGCCGCGGACCATCTGGTCGGCGTGGCGCGGATCGACGCCGAGATTCATCGCGATCTCGACAGTCTCGTCGAACTTGGCGTTGGCGCGTTCCTTGATGAACGTGACAGCCTGGTCGAGCGAGTACAGCTTGGTGCGGTCAATGCCTTCACGGCCCTTGACGACGCGCTTTCCGGTATGTGCCATGATCGCCCCCCTCAGCCCACGACTTCCAGGCCCATCGAGCGGGCCGAGCCACGGATCATGGCCGAAGCCGATTCGACGGTGTCGCAGTTGAGATCGGCCATCTTCTTCTCGGCGATCTCGTTGATCTGCGCAGCGCTGACCTTGCCGACGTTGCCGCCGCGGCCCGGCGTCTTCGAGCCGGAGGTCAGGCCAGCGGCCTTCTTCAGCCAGTACGAGACCGGCGGCTGCTTCATCTCGAAGGTGAAGGAACGATCCGCATACGCGGTGATGATCACCGGGATGGGCATGCCCTTTTCCATCTGCTGGGTCTTCGCGTTGAAGGCCTTGCAGAATTCCATGATGTTGAGGCCGCGCTGACCCAGCGCCGGACCGATCGGCGGCGACGGATTGGCCGCGCCCGCCGGAACCTGAAGCTTCACGTAACCCGTGATCTTCTTCGCCATGATGGCTGCTCCTGCCGTCCGCCCCGATGCCTATCCGGAACGACGACGACCCCGCCTGCCGATGCTCTTCATCGGGGCCGGGGTGGTTGCAGTGCGTGGTGCGGCGCCTGTGATCCGGCTGGCGACCGGCACGCCTCCCACGCGGTTGAGGCGCGCCCTATGACACAGGGCGGCGCCGAAGGGAAGCCCCGAAAGGCTTCCCGATCAGGATCAGAGCTTCTCGACCTGACCGTATTCGAGTTCCACGGGGGTCGCACGACCGAAGATCGAGACCGCGACCTTGAGGCGGGCACGGGCGTGATCGACATCCTCGACGACGCCGTTGAACGAAGCGAACGGCCCGTCCGCGACCTTGACCTGCTCGCCGACCTCGAAAACGATCGTCGGCTTCGGCCGCTCGACGCCCTCGGCCACCTGGCCCTTGATCCGCATCGCCTCGCTCTCGGGGATCGGCATGGGCTTGGCCTTGTCGGCGCCCAGGAAGCCGGTGACCTTCGGCGTGTTCTTGATGAGGTGGTAGACCTCGTCGGTCATCTCGCACTTCACCAGCACATAGCCGGGGAAGAACTTGCGCTCGGCCTCGACCTTGCGGCCGCGGCGAACCTCGACGACCTTCTCGGTCGGAACCAGAACCTCTTCGAACTTGTCGGCAAGGTTGCGCTGCGCGGCCTGGTCGCGGATCGACTGGGCGACCTTGTTCTCGAAGTTCGAATAGGCGTGGACGATATACCAGCGGGTGCTCACGTTCGTAATTCCGTTCAACGGGCGCCGAGGACGAGGCCGAGCACCCAGCGGATGACGGTGTCGGTGAAGAGGAAGAACAGGCTGGACAGGACCACCATGGCGAGCACGAGGCCCGTGGTGATCAGCGTCTCGCGGCGCGACGGCCAGGTGACCTTGGTCGCCTCCGAGCGCACGTCCTGCAGGAACTGGAAGGGATTGGATTTCGCCATGAACCACCTCGGGTTCCGAGCCGGCCCGCGATCCCGCGCGACGCCGATTCGGCCGTCCTGAAACATTCGCGGCGCGGAACCCGGGGAGGGTCGCGCGCCGTCGTTGCAAGCCTCTTACATCGCTTGAGGCCTTTAGCCAAGACCCTTTCGGCTAGCCCCGCTCAGGCCCGGCTCGCAGCGATGAGGAGGAAGAAGGGCCGTTCACGCTCCTTCACCCAGCCCGGCTCGTTCGCGACCTGCTCCGGGCTCGGCGCCCATTCGACCAGCTTGTCCAGCCGAAAGCCGGCCCCCAGCAGCAGGTCGAGATAGGTCGCGATGGTGCGATGGCGCTTGACCACGCCTTCCGCCAGCCAGTTGCTGACCCGCCTGCCCTCGTCATGGTAGCCGTTGACCGGCCAGGCCGCGCGGCCATCGGCATCGACCAGCCATTCCTGCCGCACGGGCGCCGTCATGATCGGATGCTCGACCGAGCAGACCAACGCGCCGCCCGGCTTCAGTGCCGCATGCACGCGCCCGTACAGCCCGGCGAGATCGTCGATATAGTGGTAGGCGAGCGAGCTATAGGCGAGGTCGAAGGCATCGACCGGCGGCGCGTAATCTTCGAGGTCGGCGCGCTCGTAGGCGACGCGGGAATCATCCGTCTCGCGGCGCGCCCGCTCCAGCATCTTCGCGGAGACGTCGACGCCGAGCACGCTCGCAGCGCCCTCGCCCGCCGCGAAGCGGCTGAACCAGCCGAAGCCGCAGCCGAGATCGAGCACGCTCCTGCCGACCAACTCCGGCAGCATCGCGCAGAGCACCGGCCATTCCGGCGCGCCGTCCAATCCATGGACGGAACGCGCTAGCTGGCTGTAGCCCGCGAAGAAGGTCTCGTCGTCGTAGATGTTCTGGGTCATGGATGCCTCGCCAACCTGCTTGGGCATCCGGGCTAGACGTCGCCAGCGGGACGACTGGCAGGGGCAGCAGGGCTCGAACCCGCGACCTGCGGTTTTGGAGACCGCCGCTCTACCAACTGAGCTATACCCCTGCAGGTGGGCGTCATGTGCCCCAAGGCGCGGTGCATTTCAAGTCGAAATCGTTGATCATCCTCATTTGCTGTAGGGGCCGAGCTCGCGCGCGTAGCGCTCGACCAGCTTCAGGCCGAATTCGGTCGGCCGCAGCGCCGGGCCGCGATCATGGATCTGGATGTCGGCGCGTGCGCCGAAGATGCGCTTGCCATAGCAGAGCAGCGTCTCGATCGACTGCATGATGAAGGTGATCGCCGGCAAAACCTCGCGATAGGCGGCATCCGCCCCCGCCTCGTCGCCGGCCTTGTAGCGGTTATAGGCGCGCAGTGCGTAGTCGATCGTGTCCGGCGCCAGGATCATCCCGGCGCAGCCCGCGCGGAAATTGTCGATGAGCTCCAGCCCGCCCCGCCCGTTGAGAATCGGCAGGTGGCCTTCGGTCACCGCGATCAGCCGCTCGATCTCCACGACCGAGCCCTCGCCCTTGATCAGGCTGATATTCGGATAGCGCCGCGTCAGCTCGCGGATATCCTCGGCCGACAGGCCGCGGCCCATATAGGCCGGAGCATTCTGGATCGCGACAGGGAGCGTCGTCGTCTCGGCGATGCGTCCGAAGAAACTGATATATTCGGCGGCGCCGAAGCTGCCGACCATCGGCGGCTGGAGAATCACCCAGTCGGCGCCGTTCTGCTCCGCGACCTTCACCAGCGCGACCTGCTCGGCCACCGAGGAGCCGAAGATCGTGAAGGCGAGCGGCTTCCTGCCCGCCACATCCTCCGCCATCCACTCCATCACGGTGCAGCGCTCGGTGAAGCTGAGCTTGGAGACTTCGGTCGCGAGCCCGAGCGCCGCCATGCCCTGCACGTCGAGATCGAGGCTGATCTGCGCCTGCTTGCGCATCGCCGCCCGGTCGAGCCGCTCGTGCTCGTCGAACAGAGCGAAGACGATCGAATGGATACCCGGAAACGGCGGCTTGAATGACATGGGCTGGCTCCTCCGCGACGGGAGCGGCTGGCCCGCTCTCTCCCAGCCATTGAGAGCACGGAACGGCAAGCCCGCGCAGCCCAAGCGGCTGGAGCCGCCCTTGCGTGCAAGGCATGGGCGCGACCAGACAGAAGCAAAAGAAAAAGGGCGGTGTCGCCACCGCCCTTTCCCAAATCACTTTGCGTGCAATCGATCAGGCGATGATCGATGCGACGACGCCGGCGCCGACGGTGCGGCCGCCTTCGCGGATGGCGAAGCGCAGCTTCTCTTCCATCGCGATCGGGGCGATCAGCGTCACCTCCATCGAGATGTTGTCGCCCGGCATCACCATCTCCGTGCCTTCCGGCAGCGAGACCACGCCGGTCACGTCCGTCGTGCGGAAGTAGAACTGCGGGCGGTAGTTGGTGAAGAACGGCGTGTGACGGCCACCCTCTTCCTTCGTCAGGATGTAGGCCTCGGCCTTGAACTTCGTGTGCGGCTTGACAGAGCCCGGCTTGCACAGGATCTGCCCGCGCTCGACGTCCTCACGCTTCGTGCCGCGCAGCAGCGCGCCGATGTTGTCGCCGGCCTGGCCCTGGTCGAGCAGCTTGCGGAACATCTCGACGCCCGTCACCGTCGTCTTCACGGTGTCCTTCAGGCCGACGATCTCGATTTCCTCGCCGACCTTGACGATGCCGCGCTCGACGCGGCCGGTCACCACCGTGCCACGGCCCGAGATCGAGAACACGTCCTCGACCGGCATCAGGAACGGCTGGTCGATCGGGCGCTCCGGCTGCGGGATGTAGTCGTCCACCGTCTTCATCAGCGCGATCACCGCGTCATGACCGATCTCCGGCGTGACGTTGTCCAGCGCAGCCTTCGCCGAGCCCTTGGTGATCGGGATGTCGTCGCCCGGGAAGTCGTACTTCGACAGAAGCTCGCGGATCTCCATCTCGACCAGCTCGAGCAGCTCGGCGTCGTCGACGAGATCGACCTTGTTCATGAACACCACCAGCGCGGGAACGCCGACCTGGCGCGCCAGCAGGATGTGCTCGCGGGTCTGCGGCATCGGGCCGTCGGCGGCCGAAACCACCAGGATCGCGCCGTCCATCTGCGCCGCACCCGTGATCATGTTCTTCACGTAGTCGGCGTGGCCGGGGCAGTCGACGTGGGCGTAGTGACGCGCCGGGGTCTCGTACTCGACGTGAGCGGTCGAGATCGTGATGCCGCGGGCCTTCTCTTCCGGAGCCTTGTCGATCTGGTCATACGCCGTGAACGACGCGCCGCCCGACTCCGCAAGCACCTTCGTGATCGCAGCCGTCAAAGACGTCTTGCCATGGTCAACGTGACCAATCGTTCCAATGTTGCAGTGCGGCTTGTTGCGCGCAAATTTCTCTTTGGCCATGACACCCTTGTCCTCGAAGGCGGCCCTTCGGGCCCAGAAACGGGGGTCGCATTAGGGGTTTTTGAGCGGGGATGCAAGGCGGTAGCGTCAGAGCCCGATATCAGCTCCCAAACACCCGCCGGTAGCGCTTCACGGCTTGCGGATCGCCGGAGACCTTCTCGGGATTGTCAGAGAGCTTCACCGCGGGCCTGCCGTTCGCCCTGGTGACCTTGCAGACCAGCGAGATCGGATCGAGCGCGCGCGAGCCATCCGGCGAGCAGCCGACGAGATCGTTGGTGAGGTCGGTACCCCAGCCGAAGGCCATGCGGACCTTGCCGTCGAAATGATGGTAGACGCGCTCGATCGCCTCGACATCGAGCCCGTCGGAGAAGACCAGCATCTTGTCGCGCGGGTCGCGCCCGCGCTCGCGCCACCAGGCCATGATGGTCTCGCCGGCCGGGATCGGCGGTGCGCTGTCGGGGCGGAAGCCGGTCCATTCGGCGACCCAGTCCGGCGCATGCCGCAGGAAGCTCTGCGAGCCGAAGGCGTCCGGCAGCGCGATCAAGAGGTTGCCGCCATAGACCTGGCGCCACTCGTCGAGCACGCGATAGGGCGCGCCCAGCAATTCCTCATCCGTTTCGGCCAGCGCTGCCAGCACCATCGGCAATTCATGGGCGTTGGTCCCGATCGCCTCGAGATCGGCATCCATCGCCAGCAGCACGTTCGAGGTGCCGGTGAAGGCCGAGCCCAAGCCTTCCTTCAAGGCCTCGACGCACCAGCGCTGCCAGAGATGGCCATGGCGGCGGCGCGTGCCGAAATCGGAGAGCTTGAGATTCGGCAGCTTCTGCAGCCGCTCGACCTTGTCCCACATCTTGGCCTTGGCGCGGGCATAGAGCACGTCCAGCGAGAAACGCTTCTGGCCGACCATCACGCGCCGCGCCCTGAGCTCGTTGATGATCGCCAGCGCCGGCACCTCCCACATCGTCGTGTGGGTCCAGGGCCCCTCGAAATGCAGTTCGTACTGACCGTCGACCTTGCGCAGATCGTATTCAGGCAACTGGAACTCGGCGAGCCAGCCCATGAACTCCGGCGAGAACATCTGGGTCTTGCCGTAGAAGCTGTTGCCGGACAGCCAGATCAGCTCGTTCTTGGTGAAGCGCAGCGAGCGGGCATGGTCGAGCTGCGCCCTGAGCTCGCCCTCGTCGACGATGTCGCCGAGGCGGATATGCTTGGAGCGGTTGATCAGGGAGAAGGTGACCTGCACCTCCGGGTGGAAAGCCCGGATCATCTGCAGCATCAGCAGCTTGTAGAAATCGGTGTCGAGCAGGCTGCGGATGATCGGGTCGAGCCGCCAGCCGTGGTTATAGGTCCGCGTCGCGATGTCGGTGAAGATCATATCGAAATCCGGGCCGGCTCACGGCGTAGGCGGTGGAACGGCGCGGGCGCCGGGCGAAGGAAGGCGCATCAGAACAGCGCCTTGAGCCCCGGCGCAAGCGCGGGCCACGCAGCCATGCCCAGCGACAGCACCATGAGGGCGGCCAGCAGCACACCAAGCAGCGGCAGCACCGCCCGGAAAACCGCTCCCGCCGGTACCCTCATGATGCCACTGACGACATAGACGAGAATGCCCAGCGGCGGCGTCAACCCATGGATCATCAGGTTGACGACCAGCACCACGCCGAACTGGATCGGATCGAGCCCCGCTGCCACCGCGACCGGCAGGAGCAGCGGCGCCAGCAGCAGGATCGCCGCGCCGATATCGAGGAAGAGCCCGGCGACCAGCAGCACGAGATTGGCGAGCAGCATCACCGCATAGGGACCGGCACCGAACGCGGTGACGAGCCCGGCCATCTGCTCGGAGACCCGGTCGACCGCGAGCAGGAAGGCGAAAGGCGCGGAAGCGCCGATCAGCAAGCCGATCGCCGCAGCCTCGGTCGCCGATTTCCGTAGGGCCGCCAGCACGCCATGCGCGTTCAGGCTGCGCAGCGCGAGGCAGGCGATCACGGCATAGGCGACAGCGAGCGCCGAGGCCTCCGTCACCGTCACCACGCCAAAGCGGATGCCGACGACCACGACGATGCCGAGCCCGATGGCGGGAATGGCGCCGATCAGCGCCCTGCCCCGCTCGGCCGCGCTGGCCTTCGGCGCGGCATCGACGACGCCACGAACGCTGAGATGGATGCCGATCGCGAGCGCCAGCGCCAAGACACCGCCGGCGACGAAACCGCCGACCAATAGCGAGCCGACCGAGAGATTGGTCGCGCTCGCCAGGATCAGGAAGGCGATCGAGGGCGGGATGATGTTGTCGAGCATCGAGACGCCCGCGACGATCGCCGCCGCATTGGCCGGCGGATAACCCCGCGCCACCAGTGTCGGCGCCATCACCTTGGCCCCGAAGGCGGCATTGGCTACCGAAGAGCCGGAGGCGCCGGAGAACAGCACGCTCGCGACCAGAGCGGTCTGCGCCAGCCCCGCCCGCCAATGTCCGACCAGCGTCGCGGAGAAGCGGATCAGCCGCTCGGCCAGCCCGCCCGCGGTCAGGAGTTCGCCGGCCAGCAGGAAGAAGGGAATCGCCAGCAGCAGGAACTTGCCGACGCCGCCGACCATCGTCTGCACGATCGCCGGCTCCGGCATCAGCCCGCCGAACGGCCCCGTCAGCGAGACGCCGGCCAGCAGCGCAAAGGGCAATGGCGCACCGAGCAGGAGCCCCGCCCCCGCGACCAGCGCAGCGACGAGGCTCGGCGTCGGAAAGAGATCGAAGGAGAGCTGCGCCAGCCCGTAGAAGCTGCCGCCGAGCGCGAGCGCCGCGAGCGCGCCGGCCCAGCCTCTCTCGATCCCGGCACGCAGGAACAACGCCAGCATCGTCAGCCCGCCGCCGCAGGCGAAGACGGCGAAGCGCAAGGATTCCGGCAGATCGAGCACGGTGGAATGCCCGCCGACGAGCGCGGCGACATTCGCCCCGCCGGCCGCCAGCACCAACGCGCCATGAAAGGCGATCGCATCGGCGAGCACGGCGGCGAGCCTGCGCAGCAGCGCCGGCAACAGTCGCACCAGCACATCGAGCCGCATCGCCAGCGTTCCAGTGACCGCAAGCGGCGCGCCGACCGCGATCAGCGCCAGATGCAGCCAGATCGCGAGCTCGTCCGACCAGACGAAGCCACCACCGAAGAGATAACGCTGCAGGACGGCCGCCATGACCACGAGGAACAGCGCCGCCAGGATCGCGGCGCCGGCGAGTTCCAGTGCCGTGCGGAAGGTCGCCTCGACCCGTTCCGGGAACGGCTTCCCGCGCGCTTGATCGTCCGACTGGCTCATCCTGCCGCTATGCCCTGCCCGGATGCCCTGTTCCGGCCTCGCGCCCGTCGCGTCAAGCCACTCGAATTGACATCATCCCTGAATTGACCGCAGGAGCGGGCTTGTGGCGCCGCCCCAGCCGGGATTGGATGGCGTCCCCGATCAGCCTTTCCAGCCTTCCAGAAGATGCGCATGGCTTCCGAAACGACCCCGCCCTTAGCCGGCTTCGGCACCGACCCCGCCACGCCTTACGACCTCGCCGTCATCGGTGGCGGCATCAATGGCTGCGGCATCGCCCGCGATGCGGCCGGGCGCGGTGCCTCCCTCGTGCTGTTCGAGAAGGACGATCTCGCCAGCGCCACCTCCTCGCGCTCGACCAAGCTGATCCATGGCGGCCTGCGCTATCTCGAGCACTACAAGTTCCGGCTGGTGCGCGAGGCGCTGATGGAGCGCGAGCGGCTCTGGGCCATCGCGCCGCATATCATCCGCCCGCTGCGCTTCGTGCTACCGCATCACAAGGGCCTGCGCCCGGCCTGGCTGCTCCGGCTCGGCCTGTTCCTCTACGACCATATCGGCGGCCGCAAGCTCCTGCCCGCGACGCGCACGCTCGACCTCGCCCATGATGCGGTCGGCAAGCCGCTGAAGGACGACCAGGCCAAGGCCTTCGAATATTCCGATTGCTGGGTCGAGGATGCCCGCCTCGTCGTGCTGAACGCGATGGACGCCGCCGTGCGCGGCGCCGCGATCCACACCCGCACCCGCGTCACCGCTGCGCGGCGCGAGAACGGCCTCTGGCAACTTGAGACAGACGGCCCCGAAGGCCGGCAGACGATCTGGGCGCGCACGCTCGTCAACGCCGCCGGCCCCTGGGTCGGCGAGGTCCTGAACGGCGTCATCCACACCAATGCCAAGGCCGGCGTTCGCATGGTGCAGGGCAGCCATATCGTCGTGCCCCGGCTCTACGAGCACGACCGCTGCTACATCTTCCAGAACGCCGACGGGCGCATCATCTTCGCCATCCCCTACGAGCAGGATTTCACGCTGATCGGCACGACCGACCGCGACTATCACGGCGACCCCGCCGAAGTCGTCGCGACGCCGGACGAGATCGCCTATCTCTGCGCCGCGGCGAGCGAGTATTTCCGCCAGCCCGTCACGCCGGAATCGGTGGTCTGGACCTATTCGGGCGTGCGCCCGCTCTATGACGACGGCGCCTCCAAAGCGCAGGAGGCGACGCGCGATTACGTGCTGACGCTCGACGCGCCCGAAGGCGAGGCACCGCTGCTCTCCGTCTTCGGCGGCAAGATCACGACCTATCGTCGCCTCGCCGAGGCCGCGATCGCGAAGCTCGCGCCGCTCGCGCCCTGGGCCGCCCGCGCCGAATGGACGGTGACCGGCGCCCTGCCCGGCGGCGATTTCCCGGTTGGCAGTTTCGACAAGCTGGTCGGTGAGATCGCAGCCACCTATCCCTGGCTGGAACGCCGCAGCGCGACGCGGCTCGCCCGCGCCTACGGCACCCGCGCTCGCGACATCCTCGGCGACGCGAAGAGCCTCGCCAATCTCGGCCGGCATTTCGGTGCCGATCTCTACGAACGCGAGGTTCGCTATCTGATGAAGGCTGAATGGGCGCGCCGGGCGCAGGACGTGCTCTGGCGCCGCGGCAAGCTCGGCCTGCGACTGTCGAAAGCCGAGAGCGAGGCGCTCGACGACTTCATGCAGCAGGCCTGAGCGTCAGCTCACGCCACCTGATAGGCGAACTGGCCCTCCTCGACCGAGACCTTCGCCTCGGTCAGCGGCTTCTTCTCCAGTTGCAGGTTGAGGATCGCCCGCGAGAGCGCCGGCAGCATCGAGTTGGTGATGATGTTGTCGATCATGCGCCCGCCCGAATCCGGATCGTTGCACTGCCCGACGATGTGCTCGACCACCGCGTCGTCATAGACGAAGGCCGCCTTGTGGTTCTCGCTGAGCCGCTTGCCGATGCGCCCGAGCTGGAGCCGCACGATCCCGGCCAGCATATCCGAGGACAGCGGGTAATAGGGGATGGTCACGAGCCGCCCGATCAGCGCCGGGGGGAAGACTTTGAGCAGCGCCGGACGCAGGCTCACCGCCATCGCCTCCGGATCGGGCTTTGCCGCGCCGTTCGCCGACATGCTCATGATCTCGTCGGTGCCGACATTCGAAGTCAGGATGATCAGCGTGTTCTTGAAGTCGATGCGCCGGCCGGTGCCGTCCTCCATCTGGCCCTTGTCGAAGACCTGGAAGAACAGCTCATGCACATCGGGATGCGCCTTCTCGACCTCGTCGAGCAGCACCACCGAATAAGGCTTGCGCCTGACAGCCTCAGTCAGGCGCCCGCCCTCGCCATAGCCGACATAGCCGGGAGGCGCGCCCTTGAGCGTCGAGACGGTATGCGCCTCCTGGAACTCGCTCATGTTGATGGTGATGACGTTCTGTTCGCCGCCATAGAGCGATTCCGCGAGCGCCAGCGCCGTCTCGGTCTTGCCGACGCCCGAGGGGCCACAGAGCATGAACACGCCGATCGGCTTGTTGGGATTGTCGAGCCTGGCGCGGTTGGTCTCGATGCGCTTGGCGATCATGCCGATGCCGTGGCCCTGCCCGACGACGCGCTTGTTCAGCGTCTCCGCGAGGTTGAGCACGGTCTCAATCTCGTCCTTGACCATCCGGCCGACCGGGATGCCGGTCCAGTCCGAGACGACCGAGGCCACCGACTGCTCGTCGACATGGGCATAGATCATCCGGTTGGCCGGATCGATCTCGCCGAGCATCGCGAATTTGGCGTTGAGGACCGCGCGGGCATCCTCGGGACCGGCTGCCGTCTCCGGAGCGGGAGCCTCCCCTTCGGCCGGTGCAGGCGCGACATTCTCATTCGCCTCGTGCTGGGCGGCGTTAGCCTGCGCCTCGCCGCCCGGCGCCTTTTCGCCGAGCTTGGCACGCAGCGCCTTGATCTCCTCGACGATGGCGAGCTCGCCCGCCCAGGCGCCTTCGAGTGCCGCAAGCTTCTCCTGCTTCTCCGCCATCTCCCCCGCGATCTCACTGAGCCGCTTGGTGGCATCGGTGCCCAGATCGGCATCCGCCGTCAGCGCGGCCTTCTCCTGCTCCAGCGAGGAAATCGCGACGCGCGCATCCTCGATCGCGGCCGGCGTTGCGTTCTGGCTGATGGCGACGCGGGCGCAGGCGGTATCGAGCAGGCTCACCGCCTTGTCGGGGAGCTGGCGGGCCGGGATGTAGCGCGAGGAGAGCGAGACCGCCGCAACGATGGCCGCGTCCGAGATGCGGACCTTGTGGTGCTTTTCCATCGGGCCGATCAGGCCGCGCAGCATCGTGCAGCAGCGCGCCACGTCGGGTTCGTCGACCTGCACCGGCTGGAAGCGCCGGGTCAGCGCCGGATCCTTCTCGAAATACTGGCGATATTCCGACCATGTCGTCGCGGCGATCGTGCGCAGCGTGCCGCGCGCCAGCGCCGGCTTCAGCAGGTTCGCAGCATCGCCCGTGCCGGCCTGCCCACCGGCGCCGATCAGAGTATGCGCCTCGTCGATGAACAGGATCACCGGCGTCGGCGAGGACTGCACCTCGTCGATCACCGAGCGCAGCCGCTGCTCGAACTCGCCCTTCATCGAGGCACCGGCCTGCATCAGGCCGATATCGAGCGCGCAGACGCGCACGCCCTTGAGCGGCGGCGGCACGTCGCCCGCCGCGACGCGCTGGGCGAAGCCCTCGGCGATGGCGGTCTTGCCGACGCCGGCCTCGCCCGTGAGGATCGGGTTGTTCTGGCGCCGGCGCATCAGCACGTCGATGACCTGCCGGATTTCGTCGTCGCGGCCGAGGATCGGGTCCATCGTGCCGGAGCGGGCCTTGACGGTGAGGTCCTGCGAGAAGCGGTCGAGCGCGGTCGTGCCCTTCGCCCCCTCGGCCTGCTCGGCGCCGGGCGTTCCCGCCGCGCGCAGGCCCGAACCGTCCATCGGCCGCAGGTTCTCTTCTTCCGAGCTTTCCCATATCTTGCCGTAGCCTGCGGCCAGCTCCTCGACCGGGATCTTGGAGAACTCCTTGGAAAGGCCCGTCAGCACGCGGCGCAATTCGGTCGATTTCAACGCCGCGACCAGAAGATGGCCGGTCCTGATCTGCGTCTCGCCGAAGAACAAGGTGGCGTAATGCCAGCCACGGTCGAGGATATCGACGATGTGGTTGGCGATGCCCGGCATCTCCGTCTCGTTGCGGCGGAAGCCCTCGACCACGCTGCCGAGCTCCATCAACATCCTGGCGCGGTCCAGCTTGTAGTGATCGGCGGTCAGGGTCAGGTCGTTGCTGGTGCCCTGCAGGATCTGGAGCAGCCAATGCGCCAGCTCGACATTGCGGTTGCCCGCCCCCTTCGCCTGCCGGAGCGCCTGCAGGAAGGTGTCGTAGCCGACCCGGTTGAGCTTGCCTGTGACGGCTTCGAGGCTGATATCGGCCATGATCGTCCCCTTCAATGTCCGGTGGCGGCAGTGCGGCTTCGTTTCAGGCGCAGGCTTTCGGCGGGATGGAAGCGGGCGTCGCGGCGCAGGGCGCCCTCCTCGACATCCCAGTTCGGTGCCATCCAGCTCGTCCAGCCGAGATGGCCGGACTGGCCGAGCCGGACCGGCTTGACCTCGCCGACCGGCAAGGCGAGCTCGACATCCCATTCGAACTGCTCGCCGAGATGGAAGAACACTACATCCGCCAGGGGCTCGCAGCGGTCGCCGTTCGGCAGGAAGCGCTCGAACTGTTGGAGGTCGGCAGCGATGATCTTGACCCGGAACTTGTCCTCGACGCTGTAGACGCTGCCGCCAAGCAGCGCGTCGCTGCCGAGCGAGCAATGCGAGCCGCCGAGCCGCGTCCGGTCGGCCGGGTCGAAGACCAGCCACATGCCGGTGAACTGCTCGATCTCGACTTCCGTTTTGAACAAGCCGGCCAGAAAGCGCCGCAGCCGCGAGGCCGATTTCGCCTGCGCGCCGATCAGCCCGGCATGGGCGAGCTTTTCGGCATCGGGCACGCTGTCGCGCTTGAGATAGGGCTTCGAGCCCATCCCGATCATGCTGCCGATATAGGCGGCGAACCGGTCGAGATCGGGCCGGTCATGCTGGGCTATCGGGCGTGAATCGGCCCAGGCGCGATAGAAGAGCTGCAGGAAGCGGTGGTTGAAGATGTCGAGGAAGCGTGGGAAGGCGTCGTCGCGCACCAGCGTCCAGTGGTAGCTTTCCTCGGTCGTCGCCAGCGGCAACGGCCCTTGCGGTCCGAGCAGGCCGAGGAACTTGACGAAGAGCCGCAGCCGCCCCTGCCCATCGCGACCAGCCTCGGCCAGGCTCGATGCCGGGAAGTCGAGATAAGGCTGCTCGCCCAGCGCGACATATTCGTCGCGCCGCGAGGCGACGTCGCCCACGCGCGGCCGGTCGGGAAAGCTGCGCTCCAGCCGGCGCATCACCGCGTAGAAATCGAAGCGCCAGGGCTCGGCCTCGAGCTGCACCTGGTAGTTCGGCGCCTTTTCCAGCGGGGTGGCGGCGTCCTCGCTCACAGGATGCGCCTCGCACCGGCGCGCGGCGGAAAGCGCATCACCTCGCCACGCTCGACGGTGCGGATCACCGTCTGGGTGAAATGGTTCATCGCCGCGTATTCCGCGAAGAAGCGGTCAAGCACCGCCCCGAGCAGGAAGACGCCGGAGCCCTCGAACGCCTTCTCGTCGAGCAGCACCGTGATCTCAAGCCCGCGTGCCGCACCGGTCCCCGCCCGCTGCGGGAAACGGCGCACGACGGCGCGGCTGTCGACGCTCTTGATGCCGCGGATGCGCCGCTCGGTGGCGCTGTCGGCGAGATCCGCGAAGAGCGAGAGCAGTTCGCGCAGCGCCTCGCCGTTCTCCCCGGCTCCGCGCTGGACGAGGCCGAGATGGTTCAGGCTGATCAGGTTGACCAGCCGCCAGGTCACGACCCCGGTGCTCGCGGTCTCCGAGCGCAGCTTGAGCTGGGAAACGACCGGTTCGCGCGGCGGCGTCGGCCCGGCGAGGCAGGCGATGTCGAGCGAGACATTGTCGATCAGGCGGAAATCGGCGCCACCCTGACCGGTCGGCAAATGCTCGGTCAGGTGCCGGTTGGAGCAGAGCGCGCGCACGCTGAGCTCCGCCACCGAAGCGGTGTCGGTGACGCCCGCCGGCTCGACCAGCGAGATGAACATCTCCGTGCCCGTATAATCGGAAGCCTTGCCCTGCCGGCGCTCGGCCGAAGAACGGCGCCGCGGCAGGCGCCGCTGCGTATAGTGCAGCCCTTGCGTCGGCGAGGCCCCTTCCGGCGAGGAATAAAGCGGGTGGACCGGCTGCTTCTCGCGCCCGCCGGCATAATGCGCATGGACCGAGAGGATGCTGTGCGGCTCATAGTCGAGCGCGCGGCTGCGGTCCGGCACGACATGGAATTCGTGCTGGTTCGTCTTGACCGGGATGCGATCCGTCGTCTTCTCGAACAGGTTGATCGCCGGCGCCGCATAGAGCGCGAACATCTCCTTGCGGACGGCGCCCGGAAGCCGCGTATTGACCTCGTCGAAGACGAAGATCACGTCGACCGCCTTGGCCTGGAGCTTCGGCATGATGCGGCTGAGCCCTTCCAGCCGGAAGCCGAGGAATTTGCGCGGGAACCAGAAGAGTTCGCGCAACAGGTCGAAGCCGCGGAAGACGCGGGTATCGGCCGGCAGCAGCGCCTCGTCCTCGTCGAAACCGATCTGTTCGAGCCGGCAGCCGTCGCCCGGCGTCACCACCGGATCACCGAACGCGTCGAGATGGCGGAAATGGATGCCGATGCAGTTCGAGAACAACTGCTCGTAGAGCGCGACGGCGTCACCCTCGCCCCCGAGCAGATGGAAGGGCAGATCGCGGGTGCGGCAACCCGCAAACCAGCTCGCCGGATTCTTCAGCGCCTGCGCCGCAGAAGGCTCCTGTTCGGGGTCAGCCATGACCCGATGGTTCAGGGAGATGCGTAGGCCCGATAGCGCCCGCGGCCCGGTGCGCAGGCCCAGCGCCTGCAGCGGTCCCGGCGCCGGAATGTATTCGGCCCCCGTGATCTCGAAGGGCCAGAGCGTGACGTCACCACCCAGCCGGTAGCGGCAGGCCACCCGGCGCTCGCGCTCCAGATAGGTCGCGTCGATATAGGAGCCGCGCGCGATCCTCACGCCCTCGCGCAGGGCCGGATCGGAATAGGTCGGCACCACGCCGGCCAGCAGCGCCGAGGGCGTCGGCGCGAGATAGTTCGGCAGAAGCTGCTCGATCAGGTTGTTGGTGAACTCGGGAAACTCGTGCCGGAGCTTGAGCTGGACGCGGGCGGCGAGAAAGGCCGCGCCTTCCAGCAGGCCGCCGACCATCGGGTCCATGCGCTCGCCGGCGAGCCCGCCGAGCCGCTCGGCGATGCCCGGATACTCCTCCGCGAACTCCTTGCTGTGCTCCATGAAGAGCCGGAGTTCCTGGTTGTAGAGATCGAGAAACTCCTGGTTCATCGTCATCGGCCCTTGATGGCGATCTTGCCGGTGTCGAGCTCGAGATCGGCGACGAATTGGACCGGAATATTGAGCGGTTCGCAATTCAAGTCGGCGCGCACGAGGAAGCGAATCTTGAGCTCGGCCGGGTCCAGCGTGTCGTCGCGCTCGACGACGACCGACTTGCGGATCAGGCGCGGCTCGTAACCGACCAGCACATTGGCCAGATCGTCCCGGATGGCATCGACGCGATGCTCGTCGATCGACAGCCGCGTCATGTCTGGGAAGCCGTGGTTGAGCACCGAGCGACGCACATGCTCCAGCTCGGAGAGATCGAGGGACGAGCCCAGATTGATGGTGTTGACCAGCGCGTCGAGATCCAGCGCGATCTCGCGGCGCAGCTTCTGTTCGGTGATCGCGGCTCGCGGCGCGGCGCGGCGCGGGGCGATCACGCGTTCGCCGCCCTCGTCCCGAAGGTCGAGCGCGATCCTCGCATCCTTTTCAAGATGCGCCTCCCGGAATGCGAACATCAAAGGCGGCCGCAGCCGCTTCTTCGAGATCGGATCTGCCATGGCCTATCGCACCGTCGGCAAGGCACCGGCCCCGGCGAATGCCGGAGCCGGTGATCTTCAACTCACTTGGTGTGGGTCTTGATGTCCCAGGTCATGGTGCTCGGCGCCTCGAGCGAACCATCGGCCTTCTGCGCCTTGTACTCGTATTTGATCTTGGCGTAGTTCAGCGAGAACTGGTCGGTCGGAATGCTGGAGCCGCCGGCGGCGTCGCCGGATTGGTAGCTCGACACGATCAGGTCCTCCAGCGTCAGCACGTAATAGTCCTGCTGCGTCTCGCCCTGCTTGCGGACGAAGAGCACCGCTTTCTTGATGTGCTTGCCGCCGGCGCAGGACAGCGCCAGGTTCGTCGAGGCCTTGCCGACCGAGCAGGTGAAGTGGATGTCCTGGAAGCTCGCCTTGCCGGCGCCGCCGCCGGCGTTGGACGCATGCGAGCCCGCATTGCTGATGCCCCAGGAGAATGAATCGACCTCGATCGTGTCCTTGTGCTTGGAATCCTTGCTTTCGCCCTTGATGCCGTCGATCTCGAGCAGGAAGTCGCTAGCCATTTTTACCTCCAGAGTAGGATTGCTGTGGGCTCGCGGATGCGGGCCCGCTGTGGACGCACTTCTCCTGTCGCGCCGCCCTCAAGCGGTCGGCGCGTCGAAGATTCTCGTTGTCGCCGTCACCTGGTATTCAGGTGACGGTCACTGCTTGGGAGCTGGCAGTCGCGAGACCAGGCTCAGACCGATATCCATGCCTTCGAGCTGGAAGTGCGGCCGCAGATAGAACTTGGCCGAGTAGTAGCCGGGGTTCTCCTCGTCCTCGAAAACGTCGATGCGCGCATCGGAGAGCGGGCGCCGCGCCTTCGTTTCTTCGCTGGAATTGACCGGATCGCCATCGACATAGTCGGTGATCCACTCCTGCAGCCAGCGGCGCAGCGGCTCCTTTTCCTTGTAGGAGCCGATCTTGTCGCGAACCATGCACTTCAGGTAGTGCGCGAAGCGCGAGACTGCGAACATGTAGGGCAGCCGCGAGGACAGGTTGTCCGACGCGGTGGCCGCGACGCCGTCCGGCCCCGAATAGGCCTTCGGCTTGTAGAGCGACTGGGCGCCGATGAAGGCGGCCTTGTCGGTGTTCTTGCGATGGATCAGCGGGATCAGGCCGGATTTCGCCAGCTCCGCCTCGCGCCGGTCGCTGATCGCGATCTCGGTCGGGCATTTCAGGTCGATGCCGCCGTCATCCGTCGGGAAGGTATGGGTCGGCAGGTTCAGGACCTCGCCGCCCGACTGGACGCCGCGGATGCGTGTGCACCAGCCATATTCCTTGAACGCGCGGTTGACGTTGACCGCCATCGCATAGGCCGCGTTCATCCAGGCGTAGTTCTCGCCCTTGTGCCCGTCGGTATCCTCCTCGAAGGCGAACTCCTCGACCGGCTCGGACTTGGCGCCATACGGCACCCGAGACAGCACCCGCGGCAGGCACAGGCCCACATAACGGGAATCGGCCGCGTCGCGCAGGCCCTTCCAGGCCGCATAGTCGGGCGTGTCGAAGACCTTGCTGAGATCGCGCGGATTGGACAGCTCGGTCCAGGCATCCATGCCCATCAGGGTCGGCTCGGCCCCTGCGAAGAAAGGCGCATGCGCCGCCGCCGCCACCTTCGACAGATCGCGCAGGAGCTGTACGTCGGTCGGGACATGGCTGAAATGATAGTCGCCGACCAGGCAGCCGAAGGGCTGGCCGCCGAGCTGGCCGAATTCCTGCTCGTAGACCTGCTTGAACAGCGGGCTCTGGTCCCAGCGCGCGCCGGGATAGGTCTTGAGATTGCGGTAGAGCTCGCCCTTCGAGACGTTCATCACCTTGATCTTCAACTGCGCGTCCGTCTCGGAATTGAAGACGAGGTAGTTGAGGCCGCGCCAGGCGCTTTCGATCTTCTGGAACTCCGGTGCGTGCAGCACCGCGTTCATCTGCTCGGTCAGCTTGGCGTCGAGCCGGGCGATCATCTCCTCGATGGTGTCGATGACGTCGCCCTTGATCAGGGTCTGGTCCGCCAGCGCCTGGTTGACCAGGGTCGCGACCGCATTCTCGACTTCGGTCGCCGCACGCTCGGTCTTGGGCTTGAAACTCTGTTTCAGGATCGCCGAGAAATCGTCGATCTCGCGCGTTTCGACTGCTGCCCCGCCGGGCTGTTGGGTTTGTGCTTCCGCTGCCATTGCCGCCTCGCTCGCTTAACCGCCTGCAGGCCCCCGATCCCACCTGATGCGGACGGGATCGCTTCACACAATCCGGAGCATCGCTCCTGTGAAAGAGCGGCTCCCGCTCCTTCGCGCAGCTCCCCGGGGGCTGAGCCCGCGCCCTGCCCTCAGTTCGCCGTCTTGTCTTCCGAAGGTTCGCCCTTGCCGAGCTGGTCCTTCAGCGCCGCCATCAGCTGGGGATCGGCCAGCAGCGCCTTGATCTGGTCGCTGGCGGCCATCTTGCCGTCCATGTAGCGCAGCAGGTTGGCGAGCTGCTCGCGCGCCTCCAGCAGCTTCGCCGTCGCCGGGATCTGGCGGGCGATGGCGGCCGGGCTGAAATCCTCGAACTTCGAGAACTTCAACGCCACCGAGAGCTTCTCACTGCTATCCTCGCCGAGCTTGTTGGACACGTTGAAGGACACGGCCGGCTCGATCGCGGCCATGCGCTGATCGAAATTATCCATGTCGAAGTCGAGGAACTTGCGCTGCGAGATCTCCGGCTTCTCGATCGCCGAGGCGTTGCCCGACAGATCGGCCATCACGCCCATGACGAAGGGCAGCTCGACCTTCTGCTCCGCATTGTAGGGGTCCTCGTAGGTGATATGCACCCGAGGCGGCCTGTTGCGGCGGATGAACTTCTGTCCAGAATCTCCGGCCATGTGACGTGCCCCTCTGCATTCGTGCCACGCCGACGTAACGTGACATCCTATCCGTTTTCACCCGTCATCGATATAGTCTCGCGACTGTGACGGGAGGTTCAAGGCAATGACGAAAAACTTCCCTAGCTGTCAGCCTCCGGAACCGGCACGACATCTGGCAGGATGCTGCCGAGAAGCGACATGAAATCATGCTGCGCCAGAGCACAGGCCTTGTCCATCAGGAGCGGCGTCGGGTGCGAGGGCTCGACCTGGCGGTAGAAGGCGGCGACCGCCTTCATCGCGCCGACCGCATCCGCGCGGCTGCCGATCACGATCGCGGACGGCACCGGGTTCGGCGTGGCAACGGCCTCGGCCGCCTCCGTCACGCTCTCCCCGTCGCCACCTGCCTCGGAAACATCCTCACCGGCTTCGGCATCGCTGTCGTAGCCGTCCCCCGCTTCGTATTCGCTCTCCGCTTCGGTGCCGTCCGGCACCGGCAGGCGCTCCAGCGGCAACCGGAACCGGCGCTGGTCGCCGATCTCGAAGACCGCCTTGTCGACCTGGTCGGGGAACATGATCTGGATGACCTCGATCAACGACTTTCCGATCAGCTGCTGCGCCTGCCCGATCAGCAGGACGGCCGGGCTCGAAGGCTCGGTTCTGCGAAAGTAGCCGAGGCAGGCTCCCAGCGTATCCTCCACATGAAGGATGCTCGAAACGCTGCCAGGACCGAAGGTTGCGGTGTTTGCTGCCGACCCTTGCGGGCCGGCCGCCACGGGCTCCGGCCCCGACGCCTGATGGCCCGGGACACGCCGTACGACCGCGGCGTCGAGAAAGGCGGCGATCTGGTCCAGCAGCGTCGCCAGGCGCGGAAAGCCGAGGGGATGATCGACACCGACCTTCTCCAGCCAGATCGTCCGCAGGCGCGTGAGCGCGTCGCGCCCGGCATTCACTTGGCCGAGAATCGCGACGAGGTCGTCCGCTTCGACCTCGCCCAGCACCGCCTGGATCGTTCCGGCATCGGGATGCTGCTCGCCGTCGACAAGCTTCGTCTCGCCGCTCGCAACGAGCTGGCTGCGGAACATGAACGGTCCGATCCGCCGACTGACGAAGAGCGGCGCGTGCTGCAGCGGCAGGACCACTGTCGCCAGCTCGTCGAGCCCCTGCAGGGCGACCTCGCGCATCACGAAATCGCCGTCCATCGCCCTGGGATGCACCTCCTCCCAGTAGCTGCCGAGGAGATCGGCCATGGCTGACAGGCTGGCGGTGAATCCCGGCACGTCGCGGTTGAGGATCGTGAGCTTGGCCGCGAGCACGAGGATCCTGAGGTCGCGCGAACGCTCCAGCAGCTTGCCGAGCTCGGCAAAGGCCGGCGGAAACTCGATGTTCGCCCGATCGAAGGCGATCTGGCGCCCGTCGTCGTCACGGCGGAAATACGAGACCGGCAGCGCGACCTCGAGCCGCGCCGTGGCGTTCATGAAATCGGGATCGTCCTCGAGATCCGGGCCGCAGGGCTCGTCAGCCGAAACCGGTTTCGTCAGGTCGGCGAAATTCAGGCCCGCCATCGCTTTCCCCGCTCACAGGAGCGGCGGCCCGGTCACGGCCGGGATCGCCGCGGCCGTTCCGTATCGTGTTTTATTCGCCGCGCAGGCGGGTCTCGACCCGGCGGTTGTCGCCGGACAAGGGATCGGCCGCGATAGGCTTGCTCTGCCCGTAGCCCTTGGCCACCAGCTTGGCGGCATTCACCCCGTGCCCGCCGAGATAACGGACGACGGCCTGCGCCCGGCGCTGCGACAGGTTGAGATTGTAGGAGGCACTCCCGGCGGCGTCGGTATGGCCTTCGACCATGAAGGTCCGCTGCGAGAGCTGCGGCGTCTTCAGCGCCTTGGCGAACTCGTCGAGATTGAGCTTGGCCTCGGGCTCCAGCTCGTCGGAATTGTATTTGAACTTCACGACGAGATCGAAGGCGCTGACCGGCTTGGCCGGCTCGACCACCTGCCCGGCCCTGGCGCATTCGGCTTCCGTGCCGACGCACAGCCCCCGCGAGATGCCGGGCTTGGGCGCGATGCCCGGCCCGAAATGCTTGACGATGTCATCGGCCTTGTAGGTCTGCGCCCCGGCCCCGTTCGCCATGGACAGAACCATAGCGCCGGTCAGAGCGACAAAGGCAGTGAAGCCGGGCTGCTTGCGCATGGGAACACTCCCGCTGAGTTTCGCCGTCTGGCAGATAAGGACTTAGGGATGGAAGGATGACTCCAGAAATCACCTACGTCAAGATAAAAATAAAAGCGCGAATCGAAAGGTTCAGTTGATGTCTTCTGCTCTTGGGCAAGATCAAAGAACTGCGTCTTTCTCAACGCCGACGGGAAAAGACGAATTTACACTTATCAAGTTCGAAGCCAGCGAGGCTTTGAGCGAATTGTTCACTTATAATATCGAAACAGCCAGCAAGACCGACAACGCTGACCTGCAAAGTATCATGAGCGAGAAATGCTCGATCAAATTCACGCTCAAGAACAAGAACGAGCGTGTGCTGAACGGCACGCTGGTCGATGCGCAATGGCTCGGCAAGCAGGATGATCTCTACATCTACCGCTTCACGCTCAAGCCGTGGCTCTGGCTGCTCTCGCAGCGGGCGGATTGCCGGATCTTCAAGAACAAGACCGCCCTCGACATCATCAAGGAGATTTTCAAGAAAGAAGGCTCGGCGAGCTTCGACGACCGCACCAGCGAGACGCTCCAGCCGATCGACTACTGCGTCCAGTATCGCGAGACCGACCTCGATTTCGTGCTGCGGCTGATGGAGCAGTACGGCATCTACTACTATTTCAAGCACAGCGACGGCGACCACAAGCTGGTCCTCTGCGATTCCCGCTCCGCCCATGACCAGGTCCAGGCGGCGGCCGAGCCGAGCTTCCAGGGCGATGCCTCGGCTTACGCCTTCGTTCCGCAGGGCAGCCGCTTCCCGCGCAGCGCCGTCGAGCATCTGACGAGCTGGTCGACGATCCGCCGCCTGCGCACCGGCAAGTTCGAGCTCAAGGACTATGATTTCGAGAAATCCGAGTCCGATCTCACCGCCCGCGCCGAGGAAGGCTTTCCCAAGGCCAAGTCCTACGAGGCCTATGACTATCCGGCGGCCTACACCAAGCGTGACCAGGGCGAGCATTTCGCCCGCGTGATGGCGCAGGCCGAGCAGGCGCAAGACGAACGCCGCTATGCCGCCGGCGATGCCGCGAGCCTCTATCCCGGCGCGCTGATGAAGCTCTCCGACCACCCGACCGGCGCCGAGAACAGCGAATATGTCGTCGTCCGCGCGACCCATGCCTTCGGCATCCAGAGCTATCGCTCGTCGGGGCGCCGGGACGAGGCGCTCTATCACGGCTCCTACGAGCTCCAGAAAAGCGACAAGCGCTTCCGTGCGCCGATCGCGACGCCCCGCCCCACCGTCTACGGGCCGCATACCGCCAAGGTCGTCGGCGAGAAGAACAAGGGCGAGGAAGGCGATATCGACGTCGACGAATACGGCCGCATCTGGCTGCGCTTCCATTGGGACCGCGAGGATAGCTCGACCTCCTGCCGCACCCGCGTCGCGCAGATGTGGGCCGGCAAGGGCTGGGGCGGGCAGATCATCCCGCGCATCGGCCAGGAGGTGATCGTCGAATATATCGAGGGCAATCCGGACCTGCCGCTGGTCGTCGGCGCCGTCGTCAACGACCAGCACAAGCCGCCCTATGAACTGCCGGCGAACAAGACGCAGTCCGGCCTCAAGTCGGAATCGACGGATGGAGCCGGCTTTTCCGACACCTATAACGAGATCAAGTTCGAGGACCGCAAGGATCAGGAGGTCCTGGAGATCAGGACCGAGAAGGATCACAAGATCACGGTCAACAACATCGAGACCCGCGATATCGGCGAGCGCTACGACGGCGGCGGCTATTCGCGCGAGACCACGCTCAAGAAGGGCGACGACAAGCTCGACGTCCAGAACGGCAAGCTCGACATCGAAGCGCTGACGGAGATCAATCTGAAGGTCGGCGGAAGCACGATCAAGATGACGCCCGGCAGCATCGAGATCAAATCGCCGACCATCACGATCCATAGCCAGGCGCTGACCGAGGTGAAGAGCGACGGCATGCTCGTCGTCAAGGCACCGATGGTGAACATCAACTGATCGGAATACCGATAACGACAGAACGGCCGGAGCTTCCATGTCACGCCTGCGCTTCAGCACCGCCCGCGAAGTGTTCGAGACCTATCCGTCCGCCCATCAGGCCGTGACGATGGCGCCGACCACCGAGCCACCGCTGGCTTTCCTCGGCCGCCTCGTCAGGGGGCCGGCGCCGATGGAGGCGGCCGGCTTCTGCGCCTTCCTGCTGCCGCGGCGCGAGACGGTGTGGTGGGCCGTGCAGGCCGTCCGTTCCATGCAGCCGCCCGGCACGCAGGACCCCGGCCTCGCGGCGGCCGAGGCCTGGGTGCGCGAGCCCGGCGACAAGACACGTTTCGAGGCATTGCGGCAGGCGCAAGCCGGCGACAGCGCAAGGCCGGGCACCTTCGCCGCCTGGGCGGCCGGCTATTCCGGCGGCAGCATGTCGGAAAGCCACCCTATCCCGACGCCGCCCGACCTGACGGCCAAGATGGCGCGGATCGCGGTGCTCAACGCGATCAACCGCCTGCCGGCGCGCGAGCGCGACGGTGCATTGCGCGCCTGCGTCGAAGCATGCATTCGTTTGGCTGAAGACGATGCCGGCAAGCGCTGATCTGCGGACGAGAGCATTTTCAAGCGAAGTGGACACCGGTTCGCGTGAAGAAAATGCGACAAACCAAAGACTTAGATCATCGGGCCGAGTATGATATTCGGCTCGATGATCTGAGGCCGTAACGGGACGTCCGCGATGGCGCTGACACTGACGATCGAGAACGAGACCTCGCTGCCCGATGGCGGCCCGCTCAGCGTGACCACCAGCGGCGGACGCGGCCTCGATATCGGCCGCGACCAGCATCTCGACTGGGCCCTGCCCGATCCCTCGCGCGCCGTCTCCGGCCGCCATTGCGAGATCCGCTTCCGGGACGGCGGCTGGTGGCTGCGCGACATCTCGACCAACGGCACCTTCGTCAATGGCGGCGAGCATCGCGTCCAGTCGCCCTACCGGCTCCAGAACGGCGACCGGCTCGAGATCGGCCATTACCTGATCGCCGTCGCCATCGACGAGGAGGCCGGACAGGCCTCGGAAACGGCCGCCCCACCCCCACCTTATGCCGCGCAGCCCGACTCGCTCTGGGCGCCGAGCGAGGAAGCCGCCCCACCGATTCCGCGCCGCGACCTGATGCCGCCGAGCCATGCCAGGCCGGTCCATGCCGGTTTCATCGACTGGGCAACCGACATCCCGGCCCCGAGCGCCGAACCGGCACCACCACCTGCGCAGGATTGGTCGCCCCCCGTCGCGCGGACCGACGATTTCGCCTGGGCGCCGCTCCAGCCGCCACCCGCACCGGCGCAGGAGCCGGTGGTGGCGATGCCGACCCCGCGCCGGCCTCCGGCAAGCCGCGCTGCGGACGCCAACCCCTGGGACGAGCCCGTCGAGGATCCGGTTCCGCCCGAGACCCCGGCCGAGCCGCCTCCGGTGCCCGCCATCCCGCCTCCCCCCGCCCCGGCCTTCCCGGCCGAGCCCGCGGCGCAGCCGGGCGCAGCCGCACCGATCTCGATGGGCGAGTTCATGCAGCGCTTCGCGAAGGGTGCCGGCGTCTCGCCGCAGGCGCTGGCGACGCAGGACCCCGGCGCCTTCGCCGAGCAGCTCGGCGGCCTGATGCGTCTGATCGCCGAGGAGCTGAAGGGCCTGCTCGCCGCCCGTGCCGAGACCAAGCGCATCGCCCGCAGCACCAGCCAGACGATGATCCAGGCACAGGACAACAACCCGCTGAAATTCTCGCCTACGGTCGACGACGCCCTGCAACTGATCTTCGGCCAGCCGCGCAGCGGCTATCTCGATGCCAGGCGCGCCTTCGACGAGAGTTTTCGCGACCTCAAGGCTCACCAGATCAAGACCTACTCGGCCATGCAGCACGCGCTGAAAATGCTGGTCGAGGATCTCGACCCGCAGGCGATCACCGAAGCGACGGCACAGGATGGCGGCATCGGCGGGCTGATCGGCTCGCGCAAGGCGAAGATGTGGGAGGCCTATGTCGCGCGCTGGGACGCCAAGACCGCTCCTTACGAGAACGGTCTCGTCGACGCCTTCATGATCTATTTCGCCGAGTGCTACGACCGCGGCGGGAAGTGACGGCGCCTCGTCGTCATGCTCGCCCTCGTGGCGAGCATCCACGTCTTGAACGCGAGCTTCGACCAGCGAAGACGTGGATGGTCGGGACAAGCCCGACCATGACGCTACCGGGGAACGCGCGAGGATCAGCCCTTCGCCGCGACCGCGGTAATCTCGATGGCGTAGCCGGGCGAGGCCAGCTTCGCCTCGACGGTCGCGCGCGCCGGGGAATGGCCCTTCGCCACCCACTTGTCCCAGACCGCGTTCATCTCGCCGATCTTGCTGATATCGGTGAGGAAGATCTGGACGCTGAGGATGCGCTCCTTGCGGCTTCCGGCCTGCGCCAGCGTATCCTCCAGCAGAGCGAGAACCTCCTCGGTCTGCTCGGTCAGCGAAGCGCCCTCGGTCTTCTCGGCGACATGGCCGGCGAGGAAGACGATGCCGTTGAAGATGGCGGCGTCGCAGTAGCGGGCGGCCAGTCCGATGCGTTCGATGGTCATGGGCTTTGCATCCTGTCGCGGGAGAAATGGAGAAGCCCGCTTGGCCCGCCAGCCCTGCCCGGTCAAGCCGGCGGCAGTGCCAGGATCTCGCGAATGGCGCGCGGCTGGAGCTGACGCGGCGCATCTTCCATCGCGACCTTGTAATAGCCGAGGATGCTGAGCTGCTCATAGGTCGCCCAGATCGAATCGTCCTCGAAGGCGGCCATCCGCTCCTCGAAATTCAGGATCATGCCGTATTCCATGCCGACACCGCGCTCGATCGGGGGCGGGGTCGGCTTGCTGCGCTTCTGCGCTTCGGCCGCAGCGAAGGCGGCGAGCGCGCCCGGCCGCCAGACCTGCTCATAGGCCGCGACGATATCGGCCACGGCCTCGCCCTTGCTCGTCAGCACCCGCCGGCAGGCATCGGCGAAGGCATCGGTCAGCCCGTTCGCCTCGGCAGCGGAATCGGCCTTGTTGTAGTCGACCCGCAACGGCTCGACATAGCCGAACAGGTTCTCGAGCTGCCGCGCCGCCGGCCCTGCCAGGAACAGCCAGGGAAAGGCGCCGTCGATCGAGATCTGGCCGGGCAGGAGATGCGCCGCCTGCTCGCCATCATCGGCCCGGAAGAACTGGCGCACCGCCGCCGTGCAGCTCACGTTGGGCACCGGCAGGATCGGGCGCTTGCGCCGGGCGGGATCGCGGATCAGTGCCATGAAGCAAAGAGTTTCAGCGACGCGCCCGTTGCGGGCGAGCCCATGGTTCTTCGCCCGCCTCTGGTCGGAGGACAGACGCTGTACCATCTTGTGGCGGAAGCGCTCGTACCTGGCTTCCGCGCGATCCGGGACCGTCCGCCTGTTCTTCGCCATCGCACCCCGCAGCGAGAAAACGATTCCGCTTCAACGGCTTGCGCCGCCGCCTTGAATCAATCTGTCATCAGCCGCCGATGATCACCGTCGGCAACCCCATCATGATCTTGTTGGGCGGGCCCAGCGCCTCGAGGACCGTGTCGCCCATCCGGCAAGCCGGCAGGTTGTTGATCAGCACGGTCTGCGAGCCGTCGATGACGACCCCGGGCCCATGCGTCGGCAGCGGCAACGGGCCGAGCGGCGTCAGGCAGATATGGATATCGGCGCCGCCTGCCGCGCCTGTGATCATCGAGCCCATGCTGGCGGCGGCCGTGTTCTTGGCGGTTTCCTCGGCGGCAATGGCGGCCGGCGCTCCCGGCGTCCCGGCGGCGGCGACGGTGGCAGCCTGAGCCGCCTGCAGCGCCGCATCGGAAGTCGCCTTGGCCCCCTGGATCGCAGCAGCCGCCGCAGCCGGCACACCGCGCCAGGCCAGCATCCCGCCGATGATCACGTTCGTGCTGCCCGGGCCGGGCTGGAGCATGCCCGGCAGCGGATGCAGCACCGGGTCCATGACGCGTGCGGCCGGTCCCTTGGGCATGCGGGCCTCCCCTGCTCGAACGGATTCGTACTTCCGAGCACTGCCTTGAAAATCGCTCCGCCGCATCCTTCAAGTCAATGACGGCGACACGCGCGCGACGCGCTAGCATTCGTTTGGTGACGCTTGGGTAGGACCCGTAGTAAGCTCGCCCAGCCTGCCTTCGAGTGAGCGAGACCGGAATGTCGTGGTACAGCAAGGTCGTCTGGTCGGAAGGACTGTTTCTCAGGCCGCACCACTTCCAGCAAAGCGACCGCTATCTCGAAAACCTGCTGGAAAGCCGCGTCAGGAACGTCACGCCCTATCCATGGGGCTTCTCGGTGCTGGAGATCGACCGCGACCTCGCCCAGCAGAGCCGCATCGGCCTGCGCCGCGCCGTCGGCGTGATGCCGGACGGCACGCCTTTCGCATTGCCTGACAACAGCCCGCTCCCGGCCGCGATCGAGGTTCCCGAGAACGCCGCCGGCCAGATCGTCTGGCTCTCGCTGCCGCTCGCCGCCGCCAATACGCGGGAGGTCGAGGACACGCTGAACGGCTCGGCCAGCCGCTACGTTCCCGCGAACGAGATGCTGATCGACTCCACCGCCTCGCTGCGGACGGAAGAAGAGATCGACGTCGCCCATCCGCGCCTGACGCTGGAGCTGCGCAAGACCTCGAAGGCCGGCTATGTCGGCCTCGCGCTCGGCCGCATCCTCGAAGTGCGCGACCGCGCCATCCTCTTCGACGAGAAATTCGCCCCGCCCGTGCTGGTCTGCTCGGCCTATCCGGTGATCGAGGGCTGGCTCGACCGCGTCATCGGCTGGATCGACAACAAGTTGGAGGAACTCGCCCGCTATGCCGCCGATCCGACGGCCGGCGGCGGCCTGCAGAGCGCCGATTATTTCGTGCTCCAGCTCCTCAACCGCAGCATCCCCGTGCTGAAGCACATGCGCCGCTCGCGCTTTGTCCATCCCGAGCGGCTGTTCTCGACCTTCCTCGCGCTCGCCGGCGAACTCGCGACCTTCACGACGGCCGAGCGCCGCGCCCGCGACTATCCTCCTTACGACCATGACGACCTGGAGAACTGCTTCGCCCCGGTGGTGCGCGACATCCAGGACTTCCTCTCCGCCAATCTCGGCCGCCGCGCGATCCGGCTGGAGATCGTCGAGCGCGCGCAGAACGCCTTCATGTCGACGATCCGCGACCGCAGCCTGGTGCGCAACGCGACGCTGGTGCTGGAAGTGGCGGCCCGCCGCCCGCTGACCGAGATCCAGGCGCAGTTCCCGCAGCTCTTCAAGATCGGCCCGAACACCAAGATGAACGAGATCGTCCATGCCCATCTGCCGGGCATCAATCTCGTTCATCTGCCGACGCCGCCGCCGCAGATCCGCGCGCTGACGGATCATGTCTATTTCTATCTCGACCGCACCTCGCCGCTCTGGCCGGAATTCTCGACGGCGAGTTCGATCGGCATGCATTTTTCCGGTGACTGGCCCGATCTCGAACTCGAGCTCTGGGCCGTTCTGGAGGGCAGGCGATGAGCGATCCGGGTTCGCCTTCAGATCCGTTCGGCCGCTCCGAGCGCACGATCATCAGGCCGAACCCCGGCGGGCGCCGCGCGCCCCTGCCACCCGCTCCCGCCGCGCCGGCACCCGCCGCTCCGCAGGCGCCCCAGCCCTATCAGCCGCCGCAGGTGCCCTCACCTGGCGTGCCCGGCACCGGCGACGAATGGATGTCGCAGCCGGCGCCGATCCCGCAGCGGCAGGCGCCTCCGCCTCCGGTCGGCGGCGGCCAGTCCCTGCCCCGCCGCGACCAGCTCCTGACGCCGAACGCCAACCCGCTGCTGCGCGCAGCAGGCCCGCTCCTGCTCCTGCTCGGGCGGATGCGCGCCAATCTCTCCAACGCGCCCTTCGCCCAGCTTCTCGGGCAGGTCGGCGAGTCCATCGAAGCTTTCGAGCATGAGGTCCGCGCCGCCGGGGTCTCGGCCGAGACCGCGCAGACCGCGAAATACGTCATCGCCGCCAGCGCCGACGACATTGTCCAGAATATCCCAGGCGACGACCGCCATGTCTGGACGCAGTACAGCATGCTCTCGCGCTTCTTCGGCGAGCGCATCGGCGGCGTCCGCTTCTTCGAGATGCTCGACAAGGCCAAGGCCGATCCATCGGTCAATTACGACCTGTTGGAGCTGATGCATGCCTGCCTGGCCTTGGGCTTCCAGGGCATCCACCGGACGTCCGCGGGCGGCGCCAACAATCTCCAGACGATCCAGCGCAACCTGTTCGAGACGCTGCGGCGGGTGAAGCAGCCCGACCCCGAGCTCTCGCCACGCTGGCGCGGGCAGGCGATCGCGCAGGCCGTCGCCGGCTTCAAGGTGCCGGTCTGGTCGGTGGCGGCGATCGCAGCCATAGCCCTGCTCGGCGTCTATTTCGTCTTCCGCGCCCTGCTCGCCGGCAATGCCGAGGCGGCCTCGACAGCCCTGCTCTCGGTCCATCCCAAGGGCGAGATCGGCATCATGCGCAAGGTCTTCTCGGCCCCGCCGCCACCTCCCCCGCCGCCGGCGCAGCCGCCCAAGGTCTGCGCCGCGGTGCAGCCGCCGATCGTCTGCCTGGTGACGCCCAACATCGTCATCGTTCGCCTCGTCGGCATCACCCTGTTCGAGCCGGGCCAGGCGGGCGTGCGCACGGAATTCCAGCCCCTGATCGAGCGCATCGCCGCCGTGCTGGAGCAGGAGGGCGGCGCCATCAAGGTCGTCGGCCATAGCGACAACGTGCCGATCCGCACCGCCCGTTTCCCGTCGAACCTCGTCTTGTCGCAGGCCCGCGCGAAGGCCGTCGGCGACGTGCTCAAGACCAAGCTCAGCAAGCCGGACCGGATCACCACCGAGGGCAAGGGTGCCGACGCCCCCATCGCACCCAACAACACCGCCGATGGACGCGCCCAGAACCGGCGCGTCGAGATCCTGATCCAGCGTCAGAACTAGGAGGGCGATCTTATGAACCTCGCCACCTGGCTGCGTATCGTAGCGATCCTGATCGGCGCGCTCGCGCTCGCCGCGCTGATCTGGTTCGGCGGCCCCTTCGTCGCCTTCGGCGATGTCCGGCCGTTCGAGTCTTTCTGGGTGCGCCTGCCCATCGCCGTGCTGCTTCTGCTCGGTGCGCTCGTCTGGATCGGCTTCATCGTCATCCGCCGCCGCAAGGCCACCGCCGCGCTCACCGAGGCGCTGGAAAAGGAGGAGACGACCGGCGACGGCGCCGCCCTCTCCAGCGCGATGAAGGATGCGCTGGCGACCTTGAAGAGTGCGCGCGGCAAGGGCAGTGACTATCTCTACGACCTGCCCTGGTACGTGATCATCGGCCCGCCCGGCGCCGGCAAGACCACCGCGCTGATCAATTCAGGCCTGAAATTCCCGCTGGCGCGCGGCGCGACGCCGGCCGCCGTCGCCGGCTCCGGCGGCACGCGCTATTGCGACTGGTGGTTCGCCGAGGACGCGGTGCTGATCGACACCGCCGGCCGCTACACCACGCAGGACACCGACACGAAAGCCGAGAAGTCGAGCTGGTTTTCCTTCCTCGACCTGCTCAAGACCAATCGCCCGCGCCAGCCGATCAACGGTGTCCTCGTCGCCATCAGTGTCGAGGACCTGCTGACCTCCTCGCCCGAAGAGATCGCCGCCCATGCCGACGCGATCCGCGCCCGCCTGCTCGAACTGCACGAGCGGCTGAAGGTCGATTTCCCGGTCTATGCCATCTTCACCAAGGCCGACCTGATCGCCGGCTTCAACGAGTTCTTCGGCCAGTTGACCGAGCCCCAGCGGCGCATGGTCTGGGGCCACACCTTCCAGACCGCCGACAAGACCCGCAACATGATCGGCGACGTGCCGCCGGAATATGACGCGCTGATCGAGCGGCTGAACGAGCGCCTGCCCGATCGGCTCCAGGACGAACACAACCCGACCGCGCGCGCCCAGATCTTCGGCTTCCCGAGCCAGATGGCGACGCTGAAGCGCTCCATCGTCGATTTCCTGACCCCCGTCTTCGAGCCGACGCGCTACCACGCCAATGCGACCTTGCGCGGCTTCTACTTCACCTCGGGCACGCAAGAGGGAACACCGATCGACCAGTTGATCGGCGCGCTCTCGCGCAATTTCGGCTCGGACCACGCCGGCGCGGCCTCCTTCTCCGGCAAGGGCAAGAGCTATTTCCTGACCGAGCTGGTCCAGAAGGTCGTGATCGGCGAATCCGGCTGGGTCTCGACCGATCTCGGCGCCGCTCGCCGCACGACGGCTTTGCGCATCGCCGGCTTCGCCACGGTCGCGCTGCTCTCGCTCGCCGCGCTCGGCCTGTGGTGGACGAGTTTTTCGCGCAACAGCGATCTGATCACCGCCACCAATTACGGGCTCTCGGATTATCGCAGCGCCGCAGCGCCGGTGCTGCAGGAGACCACGATCTCCGACCGCAATTTCAGCCGCGTCCTGCCACTGCTGCACAAGCTGCGGAACATGCCGGCAGGCTATGCGACGAAATCCGAGCCGACGCCAACGCTGGCGACCTTCGGCCTCAGCCAGCGCGATCGCCTGCAGAACGCGACCGAGATCACCTATCAGCAGGCGCTGGAGCGGATGCTGCGCTCGCGCATCATCTTCCGGCTGGAGGAGCAGCTCGAGGCCAACGCCAACAATCCCGGCTTCGTCTATGAGGCGCTGAAGGTCTACATGATGGTCGGCGGCCAGGCGAAGCTGGACCGCGAGCTCGTCACGTCCTGGATGCGGCTCGACTGGGCCGAGAACCTCTTCCCCGGCCCGGCCAACGCCAAGGGGCGCGAGGCACTGGAAGAACACCTCGCCGCCATGCTCGATCTCGACGAGGGCACGGGCGAGCCGATCGTCAAGCTCAACCAGTCGCTGATCGAGCAGAGCCAGCGCACGCTGCGCCGCCTCAGCATCGCCGAGCGCGCCTACGAACTGCTGCGCACGCAATCCCGCAGCGAGAGCCAGAAGGACTGGGTCGTCTCGCAGCGCGGCGGCTCGGATGTGCGCCTGGTCTTCGAAGGCATCACCGGGGAAGATCTCGACCAGATCCGCGTGCCCTATTTCTACACCTATGACGGCTTCCAGGACGCCTTCATCGCCCGACTCGGCGATATCGGCGACCAGATCGAGCGGGAGCGCTGGGTGCTCGGCGAAAACCTCGACCAGCAGGCGATCACGGCTCAGTACGCCACGCTCTTCCCTGACCTGATGAAGCTCTACAGCCGCGACTATATCGCGAGCTGGCAGCGCATGCTGAAGCGCCTGAAGCTCCGGCCGCTCAACGCCGACAAGCCGCGCTATGTCGCGCTCAGTGCCATTAGCGCCGCGACCTCGCCCTTCAAGCAGGTGCTGGAATCCCTGCGCGACGAGACGCAGCTCACCAAGGAGCGGCCCAACGCCAAGAAGGCGGTTGCACAGGCCGCGGCGCAGGCCGCCGCCGATACGCTCGCGCGGCGCGCGAGCAATGCACTGAGCCGTCTCGGCGCCAATCTCCCGCTGGCGGCGCCCGGCGTTGACCGTATTCTCGCGGGTGGCGGCGCCGACACCGCGCTCGGTGCCGATATCGAATCCCAGTTCAAGCCGTTCCACGTCCTCGTCGATGGCGATCTCGGCCGCCGGCCGGTGGACCAGCTCCTCCAGACTTTCGCGGAGATCAACCAGAACCTCGCCACGGCCGCAACGAATCCGGCACAATCGGCGGCGGCCAATGCCGCGCTCGTGCCGCTGATCGCGACGCTGCGTGCCAACTCCTCGCGCTATCCCGCGCCCTTCGATGGCATGGTCATCCAGGCGGTCAACGATTTCGAGGGCGACGCCACCGGCGCGACCGTCGCCCTGCTGCGGCAGGCCCTGGCCGAGCAAGTCACGCGCGTCTGCACCGAGGTGATGAACAACCGCTATCCCTTCACCAAGGCGAGCACCCGCGACGTGCCGCTCGCCGATTTCGCCCGGCTCTTCGCGCCCGGCCAGATCATGGACAAATTCTACAAGGAACGGCTGGAGCCTTTCGTCGACACGTCCAAGCCGCAATGGGGCTGGCGCGTCGACAGCCGCGTCGCCCGCGCGCTCTCGCCGACGACGCTGCGCGAGTTCCAGCGCGCCAGCGAGATCAAGGAGGCCTTCTTCCCGACCGGCGGCAACCTGCCCTCCTTCCAGATGGTGGTGACGCCGACCGCGCTCTCGGCCGACGCCGCCAATGCCAAGCTGGAGATCAACGGCTTCACGGTGACGAGCCAGCAGGGCGTCAATACGCCGACCCCGGTGATGTGGCCGGGCGGGGGCGTCGGCAAGACGGCTGTGACGCTGACGCTCGGCGGCGGTAGCGGCAACACTTCCGGCGGCATGTTCAGCGGCGGCTTCTTCTCCTCCGGCCAGCAAGGCGGCGCCGCGCAGGGCGGCGAGGCCAAGCTCTTCGAGAAGGAAGGCACCTGGTCCTTCTTCCGCCTGCTCGATGCCGGCTCGGTGCTCAAGCAGGGCGACAATGTCGGGTTCAACCTGAATGCCGGCGGCCGGCAGGTCGGCTATTCCTTCGGCGTCGGCTCGCTCAAGAATCCCTTGATCCTGCCGGCGCTGCGGGAAATCCGCTGCCCCTCGGGAATATGACCCCGTGCCCTGCGGCCTCTTCGGCAAGCTCCCCGCCAAGCGCGACTTCATCGCGCTGAACGCTCCCTCCGGCTTCCTCGGGGCTTACGAAAAGTGGCTGCAGGGCGGGCTGACCGCGAGCCGGCTCGAACTCGGCAATCGCTGGCAGGAGGCTTATCTCAACGCCCCGATCTGGCGCTTCTGGCTGGGCGGCGCCCATGGCGGGCAGACGGTTGCGGGCGCCTTCATGCCCTCTGTCGACGGAGTCGGCCGCTATTTCCCGCTGACGGTCTTCGCCACCGCCGGCCCGGGCGCCGCGATCCCGCCGCCGGAGCTCGACCCGCAGGACATTTGGTTCGAGGCGATGGAGGATTTCCTGCTTCAGGCGCTGGAGCCGCAGGCAAGCTATGAGGCCGTCGCGCAGCGCCTCTCCGCCCTGCCCGTCCCCAACGACCATCACCTCGCAGCGCCGCCGCAGGACATGGTCCGCCTCGCCGACGGCACCATCGTCAGTGCGGCGATCGCCTCCGGCTTCCCGGAGCGATTGGCGGCCTTGCGCGTCGAGGACCACGCGCGGTCCTATGCCCATGCCTGCTATCTCTGGACGGTGGGCGGCGCGAACTTCGAACCGCTGGCGCTGACCGGCCACGCCTTGCCCGATCCCTATCTCTTCGCCGGCCTGCTCACCGGCCGTTTCGACGGCCATCTCGCGCCCGAGCGCGCCGGATCATGAGGGCGATGCCATGAACGACGCCCAGCGCCGGAATCCGGATTTCGAGACCGGCTGCATCAGCCACACCGGCAAGGTCCGCAAGGCCAACGAGGACAATTTCATCCTGCGCCCGGAAATCGGCCTCTGGGCCGTCGCCGACGGCATGGGCGGGCACGAGAACGGCGCGCTCGCCAGCGCGACCGTGGTCGCGGCGCTGGAGGCGGTCGGTGCCGCCGGCTCGGCGCCCGACCTGCTCGCGATGCTCGAAGCCGGCATCCTCAAGGCCAATGACGAATTGCGCGAAGAGATCGGCCGCCGCGGCGCGACCATGGGCGCGACGCTGGTCTGCCTGCTCATCCATCAGCGCCATTTCGCCTGCCTCTGGTCCGGCGACAGCCGCATCTACCTCGTTCGCAGCGGCCGCATCGCGCAGGTCTCGCGCGATCACACCGAGGTCCAGGACATGGTCGATCGCGGTCTCCTCACCAGCGACGAGGCGAAGCGCTCGCCGCGCCGGCACATCATCACCCATGCGATCGGCGTGCACGACACGCCGGAACTCGACCTCGAGAACGGCGAGATCGCCGATGGCGACGTCTTCCTGCTCTGCTCGGATGGGCTGACCGAGCATGTTGCCGACGCGGAGATGCTGGCCGCCGTCGAGGCCGGCGGCGCACAGGAGGCCTGCGACGCCCTGCTGGCGCTCACGCTGGAGCGCGGCGCGCGCGACAACGTTACCGTCGTCATCGTGCGCTATCGACAGGGGGCGAGCGAAAGGACACGCTGGATGCCGAACCGGTCCGGGCGAGGAGGCAATACGCCATGAGCGACGACTCCGAGCGCACCGTCTTCGTGCCCCGCGCCAATGCCCGCATCGGCACGAAGCTCAACGGCATCTATGAGATCGAGAGCCTGATCGCCGTCGGCGGCATGGGCGAGGTCTACAAGGGCCGCGCGATCCAGACCGGCGACGCTGTGGCGATCAAGATGATCCGCCCCGACATGGCGCGCGATGACGCCGTGCTCGCCCTGTTCCGGCGCGAGGCGGCAGCCCTGCACAACCTCTACAACGAGGCCATCGTCCGCTACTACGTCTTCGCCATCGATCCGGTGAGCGAGACGCCCTATCTCGCGATGGAATTCGTCGACGGCCAGCCGCTCTCCGAGCGTATCCAGCAAGGCCCGCTCAGCGTCGAGGAAGCCGACATCCTGCGCCAGCGCGTGGGCCCAGGCCTGCATGCCGCGCACCGGCTCGGCATCATCCATCGCGACATCTCGCCCGACAACATCATCCTGCCGGGCGGCGATCCCTCCCGCGCCAAGATCATCGATTTCGGCATCGCCCGCTCCAGCATCCTCGGCGAGGGCACGGTGATCGGTTCCGGCTTCGCCGGCAAATACAACTACGTCTCGCCCGAGCAGCTCGGCCTCTTCGGCGGCGAGGTCAGCGGCCGCTCGGACATGTATTCCTTCGCGCTGGTGCTGGCCCAGGCCCTGACCGGCCGCGCCATCGACATGGGCGGGTCCCAGGTCGACATCATCGACAAGCGCCGCCGCCTGCCCGATCTTTCGGGGGTCGATGCGCGCATCCGGCCTCTGCTTGCGCGCATGCTGGCGCCAGACCCGAAGGACCGCCCTGCCGACATGGCCGAGGTCGCAGCCTGGCAGGCGCCCGCGCCGGGCAGGAAGGCCGCTGCCAAGGCAGCGGCCGGCCATACGACTACGGGCAAGCCGGGGCGCTCGCCCCTGCCGCTCGTCGCCGGCATTGCGGCGCTCGCCGTGCTGGCGGGCGGCGGCTTCTATGCCTGGACGACGCTCGATGGCGGACAGGCGGCGCGGGTCGCGAACAACGATCCGCCGCCGCTTGCGGAGCAGCCTTCGACCAGCGCGCCGGCCCCGACAACGAACGCGCCGCCCGCCTTGACCGAAGTCCCCGCGGCACAGCCCCCTGCGACAAGCGCTCCACCCGCGCTCACCGAAGCGCCGGCGCAGCCATCCGCATCCGCGACACCGAACCCCGCCGTCGAGACGCCCCCTCCCGCGCCGCCCCCGGTGACGCAGCCTCCCGCGGCGCAAACGCCTCCGCCTCAGACGCAGCGGCCGCAGCGGCCTCCATCCGGCCCGTCGGGATCGCAGGTCGCCGTCAATACCGAGCCGCCGCAACAGCAGGCGCCGGTGCGTCCGCCCGTGGCCGAGCCCGCCGTCAAGCCGCCCGTCGCCATCGAGATCAAGCCGCCGGAGCCGCCACCCGTCACCGTGGTGGTCGCCCCGCCTCCCGCCAGCCAAAGCGTCGCGCCGCCGCAGGTCGCCGCGATGGCGCCCGAACCCGAGCCGCGCACGCCGGCCGAGCGGATCGAGCGCTATGTCCGCGACTATGATGGCGGCTCCTGCTTCTTCCTCTGGCCGCTCGAAATCGGAGACCGCAAGGCGACGCTGGAAGGCTTCGGCAGCAACTCGGCGCCTTTCGTCGCCTTCGACGGGGCCTTCAAGGCGGCGCAGGGTTTCGAGGCGCAGATCCACCTGCGGCCAATGACCGAGGCCCAGTGCCCGATGGTCGATTTCCTGCGCCGGCCCGGCATCGCCATCGACCGCAGCCCGAAAATCCAGATCGGCGCCTTCAACATGAAGAGCGGCGAGATCCTCAACGGCTCGGTCGAGGCCGGCGGCGGCCAGAACCTCGACGTCGTGCTGATCGGCGATGACGGGCTCGTCTACAACCTCTCCAGCTTCGCGAAACGCGAGGGCGGCAAGGTGATCTTCAACCTCAAGCTTGAATCGACCGGCGGCTCGGCCCGCCCGCAGACCGTGCTCGCGCTGGTCACCAAGGAGGCCCTGCCGGCACTCTCCGGCCCCAATCCGTCTCCCGCGAGCGAATTCTTCGCCAACCTCAAGCTCGACCTCGCCCGCCAGAGCGGCAAGCTCGGCCTGGGGATCAAGTATTTCCGGATCGAGTGAAGCGGCGATCGGCCTCTTCCCTTCTCCCGCAAGGGGAGAAGGGAAGTCCGCTCAATCCTCCCGATAAAGCACGCCCCATTCGTCCTGCCAGATTCCGGCCTTGTCCTCGACCACGATCGGCGCCTGGATCTCGTTGGCGAGGCGGATCGCGGTGCGGAAGGCATCCTTCGCCGCCAGTTCATCGCTGACGAAATCATTGACCAGATGCCCGCCGGCGAGATCGGCCGGACAGAGCACATGCCCGAAGGCCTCCCCGCCGCGCTCCGACAGCCTGAGCGTGATCGCATCGGTCGGCGGTTCGTCGACTTGCTCGAAACGGTTGGCCGGCATGGGTTTTCTCCTTTCGCTGCTCTCGGAGAGCGGTGGCCGCGAGCGGGCGCGCGCGCGGCGTCAGCAGGTCATTTCTTCGGTTGCGGCCGGGCGATGCCCCCGCCCCCGCCGGGCCTGACCGCGCTGTAGCGATCGAGCCTGATCTTGATCATGTCGTTGAACTTCTTGTGGACCTCGGAAACGGTGAGCACCTTCGTCTCGCCGCCGGAACCCGCATAGAAGATCGGCCGGTTGGCCTGCGCCGGCCGGGGCAGCAATTCGGCCGCCTTGACGCCGGGCTGCTCCTCCATCGTCTCGATGAAGGTCTGCGCCGCGTCGGGACCGAGGAAGTGGATCAGGTAGATCTCGCCGCCGGTGAGATGGCGCCCGAGCGCCCGCTCCAGCCTGAGTGTGTCGCGCTTCAGCATCTCGGCCGCCAGCAGCGCCGAGATATAAGGCTCGCGCCGCATGTCGAGGATGCGCTGGCGCTGGGAACCATCGGTCACAACGAATTGCCGGCCGGACCTGCCGATCAGTTTCACGTCGGCGGCGAGCCCGTGCTTCGTCCCGAATTCGTAGATCACGCCAAGCCAGGTCTGCTCGATGAACTGGTAGAGCCCGGTCGCCGAGGAGGTCTGCGCCTTCACCGCCGTCGAGAACGAGGACTCCTTGTCGGCCACCGCCATCAGCAGGGTCGGGTCGGCGCCGACGACCTTGCTCGCGCGCACGATCAGGTCGACGAGGTGGCGGCGGATCTTGATCGGCCCGAAGGTCAGCACCTGATCGGGGTCGCCACTGGAGATCTGCGGCGGCGGCTGCGGCGCACCGCTTGGCGAGACAGGCCCCGGCGGCGGCCCGCTCTGCATCTTCGGCGGCACCAGCAGGATGTTGGACGGCAATTGCAACTGGTTGACCGGAACCTGCTGGGTCGGCGCATCCTCCTGTGGCTTGATCGCCGCCAGCGACGGATCGTTGTCGAGGGCGAACTGGGCGGCCTGCCGCGCGCCCTCCAGGTCCTGCTCGACCGAGGACAGGATCAGCGAGGGCCGGGCCGGCGCGTCCTTGAGCGCCGGAGCCTCGACGGCCGCGATCTCGATGCCCCGCTCCGGCTCCGGCCGCTCCTGCTGCTGAAGCCGGGCATAGGCAAGGCCGAGCACAGCCGCGGTCACGCAGGCAGCGCCGGCTGCCACGGCAGCGATCGCCTTGCGCCCGGAGGCGGCCTTCTTCGGCGACGTCGTGGGTGATCCGGCAGTGTCCGCAGGCTTCGCGGACGGCGTTGGCGGAGCAGCAGCTGGGGCTTGAGCGGGAGACGGAGCTGGCATGGCGGCAACGGGCCGGGCCGGGGCCGATCGCGGCGGCTCCATGCTCCCCTTCCGCGCAGCAGCGGCAGCACCGGGAACCACGGCGAGCGATGGGGGTGCAGGGGGCGACGGCGTGGGGACCGCTTCCGGCTTCCCCATCACCAGGCTCCGCAGCTTCTCCAGCCAACCCGCGTCGCCTCGCCCGGCGAGCCCTGCCAGATCGTCGGCAAGGCGCTGCGCCATGACTTGCGGCACGCCTGCATCGCGCGCGATCGCACTGACGGCAGCCTTGCCCGGTTGTTCCGACACCACCTTCAGCGCGTAGAACCAGAGCTGCAGCGGCGTACGTCGGCTTTCCAGCGGCGTCCCGGCCGCCGGATGGATCATGTAGTTGCAATACTGGCAGGCGAAACCGCGCAATTTCGGGCGCGGCTCGAACTGTGCCGGCCGGCCGCAGGCGGGGCATTTCAGGCTCGTTCCGCCATGGCGCAGCCGCATCAGCGCGGCGAGGCAAGCCTCCTCCGGAAACAGCGCCTGGAATTGCCGGAAGCGCTCGCTCATTCCGCTGGCCTGCGCTCCATCGCCCCTGCCGCAAGGTTACCCCTCAGTGGGGCGCTTCACAATCGTCACGCCCGCAGCAGCCCGAGGCGCGCGACATCCTTCAGATGCATCGCCACCTCCTCCGCCGTCGCCCGCTCCGGCAGGCCTGGCACGGCCGCGCCGGCGGCGCGGGCCTCGTCGAGGAAGGCGTTCATCGCGTCGAGCAACATGCGCTGGTCACGCGAACCGTCGAGCAGGCTGACGAATTTGCGCACGACGACGCCGTCGAGCTGAACGGTCCGGTGGCGCAGGTCGGTGACCTCGGCCGAGCTCGAGGCCTGCCAGCGCGCGATCTCGCTGGCTGCGGGTTTCTCGCTGATTGCCGTCGTCAGCGGCGGCGCCTCCAACCTGATATCCAGCAATCCTGCTTTGAAGATCGCGATCAGGGCTTCGTCGAGCCGGGCGATCTCATGCGCGCGGTCTGGCCCGAGTTCGCCCGCAGCGTCGCGGCATGCGCGCTCCACCAGTTCGTCCCAGGCGATGCTCGCCGGCCAGATCGTGCTCAGGATGGCGAGCGCGGCCTTGCCCACCGGCAGGTCGACGGCAAGTTGCACGCCTTCGTCAAAGCTGAAGCGCTGGACGCCCGGCTTGGTCTCCTTCTCGACCGGGGGCGCCAGCCGCGCGTTGGCGGCGAGATGATAGGGCTTGAGCGACCCCGGCCGAACGCCGCGCCTGAGCGGGATATCCGCCCGGCACAGCAGCGTCTCGCGGAAGGCCCGTCCGATCAGCAGGTCGAGCGTCTGCTCGCGCAGCGCCATCTGCTCCAGCGGCATCCGGTCGAGCATCTGCTGGGCCGGCCCCTTGGCGGCACCGTAGAGGTTGGGGAACGAGGCCTCGGCCAGGAATTGCAGCCCGTGCCGCTCGGCCGACGACAGCACCTCATGCAGCGCGAAGGCGCGTGCGCCAGGGTTGAGATCGTCGTGATAGAGGACGTTGTCGGGCAGTTCGTCGATCTGCTTCAGTCGTTGCCGCAGCGCCGCGCCGTGAAAGCTATCGGGATCGCTGGCCTCGGCGATCTCCTTCAGGGCGGCGCGGGCGACCCTGACCCGCTCGCGCGGATCGTCGATATCGCGCACCGCGAACAACATGACGTCGCGCGCGAGATCACGCAGCCGGCAGCCGGGCAGCGCATTGTAGCTGACATAAGCGACGCCCTGCGGCGCCAGCAATTGCCCGAACAGGGCGACGATCCGCTCGCGCACGACATCCGGCACCCAGGAATAGACGCCATGGACGATGATGTAGTCGAAGGTCCCGATCTCCCCGCCCACAGCGAGGATGTTGCGCTGCTCGAAGGCGAGATTGGTCAGGCCCAGTTCCGACGCGTTGGTATGCGCCTGCCGGATCGAGTCGCCGCTGAGGTCGATGCCGAGAAAGTGGCTGCCGGGATATTGCGCGGCCATCGGGATGAGGTTGCCGCCACGCCCGCAGCCGAGTTCGAGCACGCGCATGGCCATCGGCAGCGCCGGGTCCATGCCATGGAAATGCGCGATGGTTGCCAATCGCGATGGGTGGGTCTGCGAGAAGGAGTGGCCGGGATAGGCCACGACGTCATAGGGATTGATGGCTGGATCGCTGGTCATGGCCGCTCCCGCCGGGCTCCGTCCCCGTCATTCGAGCCGAAGCGTCGTCCCGGCGCCTCATTCATTTGAAGGAGCGCCACGCCTGACATTGAGCCTCCAGCGCAGGTCCAACAAGGCCGCCGATACGCTGGCAATTAAGTCACACCGGCGCGATTATACATGAAGAATCGCTACGACTGACGCTGCTAACGCGAAGCAGATACTGATGAATCGGGCCCTCGCCTCACGTCCGAACCGTGTTTTTTCCGTGTCGATTTGATGTTGCTTGATCCCCCGGCTTTCTGGGAATCTCCATCATATGGCGGACGCCTGCTCGAATCGTGGGCGTCAGACAGGTCCAGCGAGTCGTTCTTCTCGCGCGCAGGGGAAGCAGCATGCGGATTCAAGCCCGGGCCTATGCGTATCTCGTCATCGCCCTCGCGGCGGTCTTCGTCACGTTCAGCCTCGGCGCCACACCCGCCTTTGCCCAGAAGCGCTTCGCCTTCGTCGTTGGCAATGGCGGCTATGCCAATGTCACCAAGCTGCCCAACGCGCTGAACGACGCCAACGCCACGCGCAGCATGCTGCAGGAAGCGGGCTTCGACATCACGCCGGCGCTCGATCTCTCGCTCGCCGGTCTGCGCAGCGCGCTCGACGTCTTCGTCGACAAGGTGCGCCGCGGCGGTCCCGATGCGACGGCGCTGGTCTATTATGCCGGCCATGCCGTGCAGCTCGACGGCGCCAACTACATCCTGCCGACCGATATCCGCCCGCAGATCGGCACCAATATCGCTGAGCAATCCCTGTCGCTGAGCGACATCCTGCGCCGCCTCGACGGGGCTGGCGCCAAGTCCAAGATCGCGATTCTCGACGCCTGTCGCGACAACCCCTTTGCCGGCCGTCAGGTCGCCCGCGGCCTTGCCCTGCAGATCGTCGACGGCGCCAATGAAGGCATCAGCAACGAAGCCGGCCTCGCCCGCATCGATTCCGGCAGCGGCACCTTCGTCGCCTTCGCGACCTCTCCGGGCTCCACCGCCGCGGACGGCACCGGTGCCAACAGCCCCTTCACCACCGCCTTCCTGCGCGAGGCCCGCGAGCCGGGTCTGGCCGTTGAGCAGATCTTCCGGCGCATCCGTCTCGCCGTCTACGATTCCACCAACGGCACCCAGATCCCCTGGGACACGTCTTCGCTGATCACGGAGTTCAGCTTCTTCCAGCGCCCGGCCGGCGCCCCTGCGGCGCAAGCAGCCACGGCCGGCAACGTACCCCTGGCGGCACGCCCGACGCTGGCCTCGCTGCGCGGCATGTCCCCGGCCGACGCCGCCCGCACCGCGATCGCCTGGGACCGCAGCGACATCTACGGCAACGCGCTGGCGATCAATCCCGAAGATCAGAACGCACTGCGGCTGAATCGCATCCTCGCCCAGCGGACGGATGAGCGAGCCTGGGCCGAGGCCGTGCTCGCCGGCGATGCCGAATCCTTCAGGCTCTACGCCCGGCTCTACCCGGTGTCGGACCACACGGCTGCCGCCCTGCGGCTGGCGGCGACTGCGCCGAGCCGCAACCGCGTCCAGGTCGCACAGACCTGCCCGGTCTGCCCGGCCGTCCAGCAGCCCCGCTCGCGCCGTGCCGATTATACGCCGCGCGGCGTCTCCCCCGCGCGGACGGGAATGCCGCGCCAGGCCCCCGTCACCCCGCCACCGCCTCCGATGGCGCCACAGGCGATGGCGCCCGACCTGCCCGCCCTGTTTCCGGAACGCCCACGCTGGACCGGCTTCTATGTCGGCGGCTCGCTCGGCGGCGGCCGGCAGAGTGACCGTACGACCGTAGCTGGCCCCTTCGGCAGCCCAACCTTCACGCCGACGACCACGACGACGACGAGCACCACCACGACCACCAACTCGACGCCTTTCCCAACGACAACGACCGTCGTGACAACCGCGACCGTGGCCGGCACCTCGGTCCTCGCCGCCAGCGCGATCAATGCCGCGGCCGTGCCGCGCAGCCTGTCGCCCGACGGCAGCGGCATGGTCGGCGGCGCGCAGTTCGGCTTCAACTATCAGATCGGCGCAGTCGTCATCGGCGCCGAAACCGACCTGTCCGCGACGCGGCTCGGCGGCAGCCAGACGATTTCCGCCAATCCCGGCGGGACCCGCTTCACCACGCGCGCCGAGAACGAGGTCTCGATGCTGGGAACGGTCCGCGCCCGCGCCGGCTTCGTGCTCGGCGATTTCATGATCTATGGCAGCGGTGGCTATGCCTACGGCCTCGTCGACCAGAAGGGCTCGATCACGCCCGACAATCCGGCGACGACCTCCGGCGCCACGGCCTCCCGTTCCGGTATCGCCAGCGGCTGGGCGCTCGGCGGCGGCATCGAATATGCGATCATGCCGGGCATGACGCTCCGGCTCGACTACACGCATTACGATCTCGGCAACCAGAAGCTGACCTTGCAGGATTATACCGGGCTCGCCCCCACCCAGTATGCGACCATGCGTGCGCGTACCGCAGGCGATATCGTCAAGGCCGGCTTCAACTTCGGCTTCTGACGCCGACAACGACGCCGCGCCCCTTGACACCGACGGGTCCGATGGGGAATTTGGCGCCCGATGCGGGTGTAGCTCAATGGTAGAGCAGCAGCCTTCCAAGCTGAATACCCGGGTTCGATTCCCGGTACCCGCTCCATTCCCCTGCCATCCTGAATATCCGGGATCATTCCCGTCGGCATCGCACCCGCCGGCCGGGCCGCTCAGGCCGGCGAGGAAGCTCCCATAGCGCCGCCTCAAGCGGACTACGGCGTATCGGAGGTGTCGCGTGCGCGGCTGCCCTGGTTGCGGTTGCGCGGCGAGCGCCTGAACAGGGTCGTATGAACGGCTTTCAGGATCGGCTGCGGTTTCCCCAGCAGATACCCTTGCGCTTCCGTGCAGCCCGCCCGGTCGACCGCATCGAGCTGATCTTGCGTCTCGATGCCCTCTGCCGTGGTGGTCATGCCGAGTTCGGCCGCCAGCGCCGCGACGGCCGCGACGATGGCCGCGCTGTCGGAATGGGCGGTCATGTCGCGCACGAAGGAACGGTCGATCTTCACCTTGTCCAGTGGGAAGAGCCGCAGGTGGCTCAGGCTCGAATAGCCCGTGCCGAAATCGTCGAGCACGATTCGGACGCCGAGTTCCTTGAGACTCCTCAGCGTTCCGAGGTTGCGATTGTCATTGGCGAGCAGCGCAGTCTCGGTGATCTCGAGTTCGAGCCGCCTCGGGTCGAGCCCCGTCTCGGCGAGGATATCGCGGACGGTCGCCACCGCATCGCCGAAGATCAATTGCACCGGCGACAGGTTGACGGCGATGCGAAGATCGCCCGGCAACTGGACCGCGTCCATGCAGGCCTGGCGAAGGACCCATTCTCCGAGATCGACGATCAGTCGCGTCTCCTCCGCCAGCGGCACGAACTCCGCCGGCCCGACCAGTCCCCGTTCCGGGTGGTGCCAGCGCAGCAACGCCTCGAAGCCGCAGAGCTTGCTGGATTTCAGATCGAAGATCGGCTGGTAGGACAGCTCGAACTGCCGCTCCTCGACAGCCTGGCGCAGATCCATTTCCAGGGCGAGACGGGCGCGCAACTGCTCGTCCATTTCCGCCGTGAACACGCAGCAGACCCCGCGTCCCCGGGCCTTGGCCTGGTAAAGCGCGAGGTCGGCCTGTTTCAGGAGCAGATCCGCATCGAACCCCGAGCTCTCGGCAATGGCGATGCCGACGCTCGCCGAGATGGAAATCGTCCGATCCTTGAGGACATAAGGCTCGCTGAGAACCTCGATGATGCGGGTCGCGAGCGCCACGGCCTGCTGCGGTTGCCCCGGATCGAGGCTGAGAACCGCGAACTCGTCTCCACCCAGGCGCGCGACGCATTCGGTATCCCGTACGCAGGTCTTCAGGCGCTCCGCGACCGAGAGGAGCAGCAGGTCGCCGACGGGATGCCCGAGCGTATCGTTGACGTCCTTGAAGCGATCGAGGTCGAGGAACAGCAGGGCCGCCACCGCGGAACCGCCCTCCTTCCGCAGCAGCGACTTCGTGATCTGGCTGCGGAAGGCGAAGCGGTTCTGCAGGCTCGTCAGGTCGTCATGATGGGCCAGGAAGCGGATGCGATGTTCCTGCTCGACGAGAGCCGCGTTCTGCTGCCGCGCCTCTTCGGCCGCCTCGTTGGCCCGCGTGTTGGCGGCAGCCAGCTCCGCGAGCGCCCCCCTGAGTGCCGTGATATCGGTGCGGATGCCGACCGTCCCGCCATTCCTCATCCGCCTTTCCGTGATGAGCAGCCAGCGCCCGTCCGGCAGCAGGCGCTCGATCGAGCCACTGCCCTGGCGATGCCAGGTCGCGACATCCCTGACGAATTCCTCGATCTCGCCGGTCGCCTGGGGATATTGGCCGAGCTCGACCCCTTTGCGGATGATATCCTCGAAATGCGCACCGGCGGTCATGAAGGGCGCGCTCAGCGCATAGAGGTCGCGATAGCGCTGGTTGCACGTCACCAGCCGGTCGCCCTCGTCCCACATCACGAAGCCGTCGGACATGGCCTCGATCGCGTTGTCGAGGAGGACTGCCGCCCGCCCGCGCTCGGCATCCGCCCGTTCGCGCTGGTGGATGGCCAGCAGGATCGCTCCGGCAAAGGCCGACAGAAGCAGCGCCCCGATGACGGCCGCCGTGATCGTCCGGTCGCGATCCTGGCGCCAATCCGCGAGAGCCTCGGTGCTCTTCACGCTCAAGACGAGCCGGATATCGCCATAGAGCGAGCCTCTGACCACGTTCAGGGTCGCGGTTTCGCTGCCCCTCTCGCCGATCAGGAAAGCCTTGCCCTTCGCCAATCGCGTGGGCAAGGCGGGAACGCGGGGCTTGCCGATCAGCAATTCGTCATGCGGCAGCATCGCGACGATCTGGCCGTCGGCGCGTTCGAGCGAAATCCGCGTGTCGGAGCCGACACCGGCCTCCGCCAGGAGTTTCATCATCGTGTGCAGGGGCACCTCGGCAACCGGGACGACGCCGTGCCACGCGGGAATCCGGCGTGCGACGTAAAGCGACCAGTCCCCGGTGACGGCGTTTCGAATCGGGCCAATCAGATTCGTCGGCGCGCGCGAGACCATGGCGACATCCAGCGGCAGGCTATGGCGTGCGCCGCTCGACCTGGCGGAAGCAATGATGCTGCCATCGGGCCCGACGAGCAGCAGGTCGCGAAACGCCATCGTCTGGAAATTGAGGCCCCGAAGCAGGCGGCTGGCGGGCTCCCTTTGGCCGGGGCCGATCTGAGCGACATCGAACAGGGTTGCAAAGCTCGCCAGCGCGCCATCGACCTGCAGGAGTTGCCGGTCGAGCGCATTCTCGGCGGCAACGGCCTGGCCTTCCAGCGATTGCTCGGCAGCCCGCCAGGCGGTCACCTCCCTCTGGCGAACCAGATTGGAGGCGCCGATCGCAGCCACCGTCAGGATGACGGCCGCCCCCGCTACCACCATGAGTTTAAGGCGCTTGATCATTGGTCCTCGTCGAGGGGCGGCGAGTTCACGGCGTCCGAGGCTCGATGGCGTGAAGCGGCTTGAGATAGGTGTTCCAGGCCACGACGCAGTCCTCCCCGCAACGCTCGAACCAGCGCGGCAGGACGACCTCGGCAAGGAGGCGCCGGCGCGTCGCGTCCGCTGGCAGGGCCGGCACGACGGTCATCGGCCGCCCGGGCTTGCCGGAGCAGATTTCCGTCCCGGCATTGCAGGCGAGGCCGCGTTGCGTATCGGCTTCCGCCTGGGACCAGATCCGCTGCTCGAGCTGCCCCACGCCTTGCCGGATGGTGTCGCGCGCATCCGCGGGCAGACCATCGAAATAAGTTGCGTTCGCGCCGAAGATCGAGACGCCCCAATTGAGCGCGAGGGCGTGCACCGCCACGGCGACGCGCGGCAGGCCGATCTCGTAGCCGCTCAACGTGCCGGTGATCGCACAATCGACGACCCCGTCGCGCAGAGCCGCCACGATTTCGGCAAAGGGCAGGATCACCGGCACGGCGCCCATCGACGCCATCAGCTCGGATTGCCCGACGGAGGAAGTCCGCACCTTCCGCCCGGCGAGATCGTCGAGCCCCTTGAAGGACCGGGTGCAGAACAGGACCTGCGCCGGATAGGCATAGATGCCGAGGAGCTCGATCTCGTAGCGCTCACGCAGCAGGCTGCGCAGATGCTCCCGGAACGCAGCGACGGTCCGGCGCAGCGTCGCGACATCGGGGTTCAACAGGGGCAGGTCGACGGCACTCAGCTCCGGCTCGTCGCCCGCGACGGCACTCAGCTGGGCCGTGCCGAACGAGACCACACCGAGCCGCAGGAGCTGGAGCATCTCCTGATTGCGCAAGCTCCCCGCATCGAGCGGCCGGATCGTCGCGGTGATGCGCCCCTTCGACAGCGCATTGATCTCCGATTGCCAGAAGGGTTGCTCGATCTTGGTGTATTGGGTGATGCCGGCGAGCCCGCCGATGATCTGCAGTTTGACCGGCTCCTCGGGGCGTGTCTGGGCCAGGGCCGCGCAACCTGCGAAGGCGAGCGCCGCGGCAACAACTGCAATCATAGGCTGCACGCGCCGGAGCGGGCGGCGGGTGATGGCGTTGTCGCGGGCCTTGGCCATCTCCCCCCCGTGGTAGCGGTGTCCAATCCGATGATATTCAGCCGTGGCGGTTAACCGCGGTTAAACCGGAAGCCGACGCTTGCGCCGATGGCCCGATCTTTCCACCGCATTCCGCACGCAAGGCGCGAAGCCCGCCATGTGCGGTTGATCGCGCGGTCGCAGCGCCGTTGTGGCTTCGGCCTTTCGAGCATGGATCTGCAAGGCCGGCCTTGCCCGTGCGCGGCAAGCTTGTCGAAGCTGATTTTGAATACTCGTTGCCGGTACGGTCGAGACTATATTGCAAACGCGAGATAAAGCCGGAGCGACCTGTAACAACGTCCGTGGAAGGTGTCGGCTGTTGCAGCGCAAGCGAAGCTTGCTATGCTCGCTGATCTACTGCTCCCGTCCCAGGTCGTATCGTCAGGCATCGAGGCTCCCCGTCGCGCGCGTCAGGTGGCAGCGCGCGAAGCAAGGAAGCCTGTCGGTCCGGAGCCGGCGACACACGAAGGTCGGAAGCAGTGTTGGGGAGAGCGGAAGGGGTGGGGGATGGTGCGTCTGGCGACGGTGGCGGCTCTTTGGATTCTGGCCTGCCCGGCAGCAGCAACGAGCGAGGTGCTGCGCCAGGGCGAATTCCTGCAGGACTACATTACCTGCGAAGCCTGGATGAAGCGCGAAGCCGCGGATGCTGAAATGCACGGCCTGATCGGCCGCTGGGTGATCGACGCCCTGCGCCACGGCTCTCCATCGCGATTGTCGCGATATGGGGATGGCGAAGTGCTGGATGCCGTCGAACGCCAATGCCGGGCTCAGCCGACCAAGACTTTGACCGTCGCGACCTTCCTGGCCGGGCTTCGGCTGCCGGAGTAGCGCCGAGAGCATCGGCCCAAAAGGTGGAGCGCGGTTTTCGGAGAATGCCGATGCCAAATCAAAAGCCTGGAGCATCGGACTGAATACGGCATTCAGTCCGATGCTTTGGTTCTTGGCCGGAGCAGCGACGATGTGCAGCTCCGACCGTTGGGATTACTGAAAGAGCTTCATCGCGTTGACCAGCGTCTGGGCTACGCCGCCCAGCAGCGGAATGCCCGCGATGCTCCAGGCCACGACGAGGCGAAGGGTGCTGGTCGGAGCGCTATCGTTACTCTGCATGATGATCTCCTCGGAACATTTTCGAGCGAAGCAGACGTTGGCTTCGTAGAATGAAATGCAGCAAGAACAATGGCTTGGATCGTTTTCCGGATTCAGGATATCCAGAAAACGCCTTAGAAGCCCGATGGGTGGCCGCTACCTGCAACCAGGGCAGCGATGCCGGTGGCGCTGTGCTGCGGCTGAAGCGATGCCATGGCGTGCCGGAGCCAATAGCGAAGCCAGGCCAGCAGCAGGAGCCGCAATGACGGCTCCTGAGGTGCTATGATCGGCATGGCCCGCTCCTCACGCCTGTGCGGGCGCGGCCTGGGCACCGCCCGGCAGATCGAGACCACGTGACGGCTCGGCCTCGCTCACCATGTGATGGCGCTTGTCGACCGCCCTGACGCAGAGATTGGCGATGAAGCCGATCACGAGCAGTCCCGCCATGATGTACATGGTAACGTTGTAAGCCTGCGCCTTGGGCACGCCATGCGCGAGATTGTATTCGCGGATGTAGTTGATCAGCACCGGCCCGGCGATGCCCGCCGCCGACCATGCCGTCAGCAGGATGCCGTGGATGGCACCGACATAGCGGGTGCCGAACATGTCGCGCAGATAGGCCGGTACGGTCGAGAAGCCGCCGCCATACATGCTGACGATGATCAGGAAGCAGATGACGAACAGCACGACATTGCCGCTGCCACCGGCATAGGGCACCGCGATGTAGAGGATGAAGCCCAGCACCATGTAGCAGAAATAGGTGTTCTTGCGCCCGATATAGTCGGAGAGCGAGGCCCAGCTGAAGCGCCCGCCCATGTTGAACAGGCTCATCAGCCCGACGAGACCTGCAGCCGCGACCGGGGTGATCCGGCCGGGGAACATCTCCTGGCTCATCGCCGAGGCCTGCCCGAGCACGCCGATACCTGCCGTCGTGTTGACGAAGAGGACGGTCCAGATCAGCCAGAATTGCGGGGTCTTGATCGCCTGGTAGACGAAGACGTCGTTCTTGGTGATCAGCTTGCTCGCCGTCGCCGGCGGCACATAGCCTTCCGGCTTCCAGCCCGGCGCCGGCACGCGGACGGTCAGCGCACCGAACATCATGAACAGGAAATAGACGCAGCCCAGCGTGATGAAGCTCCAGAGCACGCCGACATCGGTCGCCGTCTGGAACTTGCTCATCAGCCAGACCGAGAGCGGCGAGGCGATCAGTGCGCCGCCGCCGAAGCCCATGATCGCCATACCCGTGGCCATGCCGGGCCGATCGGGAAACCACTTCATCAATGTCGAGACCGGCGAGATATAGCCGATGCCGAGCGCGCAGCCACCGATCACGCCGTAGCCGAGATAGATCAGCCAGAGATTGTGCAGCTTCACGCCGAGCGCCGAGATGAGGAAGCCGCTCGCCCAGCAGATCGCAGCGGTGAACATCGCCTTGCGCGGCCCGCCCTCCTCGACCCAGCGCCCGAAGACGGCGGCCGACACCCCGAGGAACACCATCGCAATCGAGAAGATCCAGCCGAGCTCGGTCAGCTTCCAGTCGTCCGGGGCCGATTGCGAGACGCCGATCAGGCGCGTCATCGGCAGGTTGAAGACGCTGAAGGCATAGGCCTGGCCGATGCACAGATGGACGCAGAGTGCAGCCGGCGGCACCAGCCAGCGGCTGTAACCGGGCTTGGCGATGGTTCGCTCGCGATCCAGGAAGGGGATCATCGATTTGGCGTATTCGTTTCGTCGGTCGATCGTCGTCATGCGTTTCCTCCTCCAGCCGGGTCGTTGCCCTGTTTTCGGCTTCGCGCTTTGGCGAGTTTCAGCCGGTTTTCGTCCGCTCAGTGGCGATCAGCGCGACGGCATCGCGAACCAGCGGGTCGAGCCCGCTGCCGCCGTCGTCGAAATGCGCGCAGATGGCGCTGCGCATGCGTGGGTCCCAGAATTTCCGGAGATGGGTCGCAACCGCCTCGGCCACTTCGGCCCGGGGCTGGCTCGCGAAGAAGCTGCCGATCTGGTTGGCCATGTGGATGAGCCGGTCGAGCTGCATCGCGCTCACTCCGCCGCCGGCGGCATGATCCGCCGGCTGTTGTCGGCGAAGGCGGAATAGCGCTCCTGCCAGTCCGAGCGTCCATTGGAAGGCGAGACCTGCACGGCCGTGCATTTGTATTCCGGGCAGTTGGTCGCCCAGTCCGAATAATCGGTGGTGACGACGTTGGCCTGCGTGTCCGGGTGGTGGAAGGTCGTATAGACGACGCCGGGCGCGACGCGCTCGGTCACCAGCGCCCGCAAGGCGGTCTCGCCGGAGCGGCTAGCCAGCCTGACCCAGGAGCCGTCGGCGATGCCGCGCTCCTCCGCGTCATGCGGATGGATCTCGAGCAGGTCTTCCTTGTGCCAGACGACATTGTCGGTGCGCCGCGTCTGGGCGCCGACATTGTATTGCGAGAGGATGCGCCCGGTCGTCAGCAGCAGCGGGTAGCGCGGGCCGACGCGCTCGTCGGTCGCGAGATACTCGGTGATGACGAAATGGCCCTTGCCACGCACGAATTTGTCGATGTGCATCACCGGCGTGCCGGTCGGCGCCTGCTCGTTGCAGGGCCACTGGATCGAGCCGAGCTCGGCAAGACGCTCGAAGGAGACGCCGGCGAAGGTCGGTGTCAATCGCGCGATCTCATCCATGATCTCGGAGGGATGGTCGTAATGCATCGGGTAGCCCAGCGCATTGCTGAGCGCGGCGGTGATCTCCCAGTCGGCCAGACCGGATTTCGGCTCCATCACCTTGCGCACGAGCTGGATGCGCCGCTCGGCATTGATGAAGGTGCCGTCCTTCTCCAGGAAGGTGCTGCCGGGCAGGAAGACATGGGCGTAGTTCGCCGTCTCGTTCAGGAACAGGTCCTGCATGACGACGCATTCCATCGCCGACAGGCCCGCTGCGACATGGCGCGTGTCGGGGTCGGACTGCATGATGTCCTCGCCCTGGACGTAGAGCCCCATGAAGGAGCCATCCAGGGCCGCGTCGAGCATGTTGTTGATGCGCAGGCCCGGCTCCTTGTCGAGCCAGGTGCCCCACGCATCCTCGAACAGGCCGCGCACCGCATCGTTCGAGACATGGCGATAGCCCGAGAACTCGTGCGGGAAGGAGCCCATGTCGCAGGAGCCCTGGACGTTGTTCTGCCCGCGCATCGGGTTCACGCCGACGCCGGGCCGGCCGATATTGCCGGTGGCCATCGCGAGATTGGCGATCGCCATGACCGCGGTCGAGCCCTGGCTGTGCTCGGTGACGCCGAGCCCGTAATAGATCGCGCCGTTGCCGCCGGTGGCGAACAGGCGCGCCGCGCCGCGGATATCGGCGGCCGCGACGCCGGTGACCTTCGACAAGGCCTCTGGGCTGTTGCGCTCCTCGGCGACGAAGGCGGCCCAGTCCTGGAAGGCATCCCATTCGCAGCGCTCGCGCACGAAGGCCTCGTCGACCAGCCCTTCGGTGACGACGACATGGGCGAGCGCCGTCAGGATCGCGACATTGGTGCCGGGCAGCACCGGCAGGTGATAGGCCGCCTCGACATGGGGCGCACGCACCAGCTCGATCCGGCGCGGATCGATGACGATGAGCTTGGCGCCCTCGCGCAGGCGCTGCTTCATCCGCGAGCCGAAGACGGGATGCGCATCGGTCGGGTTGGCGCCCATCAGGAGCATCACGTCGGTCTGCTCGACGGAATCGAAATCCTGCGTGCCGGCCGAGGTGCCGAAGGTGGTGCTCAGGCCGTAACCGGTCGGCGAATGGCAGACGCGGGCGCAGGTATCGACATTGTTGTTGCCGAAGCCGGCGCGCACCAGCTTCTGGACGAGGAAGGTCTCCTCATCAGTGCAGCGCGACGAGGTCAGGCCGCCGATCGAGCCCGTGCCGTATTTGGCCTGGATGCGCTTGAACTCGCTCGCCGTATGGGCGATCGCCTCCTCCCAGGACACCTCGCGCCAGGGGTCGGTGATCTTCTCCCGGATCATCGGGTTGAGGATGCGCTCCTTGTGATTGGCATAGCCCCAGGCGAAGCGACCCTTGACGCAAGAGTGGCCGTGATTGGCCTTGCCGTCCTTGTAGGGGATCATGCGGACGACCTCGTCGCCGCGCATCTCGGCCTTGAACGAGCAGCCGACGCCGCAATAGGCGCAGGTCGTGACCGTCGACCATTCCGGCTTGCCCTTGGCGATGACCGCCTTCTCGATCAGCGAGCCTGTCGGGCAGGCCTGTACGCAGGCACCGCAGGAGACGCAGTCCGACTCCAGGAAGGACTGGTCGGTGCCCGCCGCCATCACGGATTCGAAGCCGCGGCCGGTAATGGTCAGCGCGAAGGTGCCCTGTACATCCTCGCAGGCCCGCACGCAGCGCGAGCAGACGATGCATTTGGCGGGGTCGTAGCTGAAATAGGGATTGGATTCGTCGAGCCCGGTATCGCGGTGGCGGGCGCCGTCGAAGCCGTAGCGAACTTCCGTCAACCCGACCTCGGCGGCCTTGTCGAGCAGTTCGATATCGCCCTCACCGGCCGGGTCGAGCGCCGCGACCGGATGGTCGGAGACATAAAGCTCCATGATGCCCTTGCGCAAACGGTCGAGCCGTTCCGAACGCGTATGCACCACCAGCCCCTCGGCGACCGGCGTCGTGCAGGAGGCCGGCGTGCCGTTGCGGCCCTCGATCTCGATCAGGCAGAGCCGGCAGGAGCCGAAGGCGTCGAGCATGTCGGTGGCGCAGAGCTTGGGAATCTCGGTGCCGATCTCCATCGCCGCGCGCATGATCGAGGTGCCGGCCGGCACCGTCGCGCTGCGGCCGTCGATGGTGAGGGTGACCATGGCGCTCGCCTTGGAAGCCGGCGTGCCATAGTCGGTTTCCTGGACGAGCTGCATGGCGACCTCCTTCACTCCGCCGCCTGGCGGCTGGGCGGCGTGACGCCGAAATCTTCCGGAAAATGGGTGAGCGCGCTCATCACCGGATAGGGCGTGAACCCGCCGAGCGCGCAGAGCGAACCGAGCTTCATGGTGTGGCAGAGGTCTTCGAGCACCGCCAGGTTGGCGGCGCGCTGCTCGCCGGCGATGACGCGGTCGATCACCTCGACGCCACGGGTCGAACCGACACGGCAGGGCGTGCATTTCCCGCAGGATTCGACCGCGCAGAACTCCATCGCGAAACGCGCCTGCCGGGCCATGTCGACGCTGTCGTCGAAGACGACGATGCCGCCATGGCCGATCAGGCCGTCGCGCGCCGCGAAGGCCTCGTAGTCGAACGGCGTGTCGAACAGCTCTCGCGGGAAATAGGCTCCGAGTGGCCCGCCGACCTGGACCGCGCGCACCTGCCGGCCGCTGGCCGTGCCGCCGCCGATCTCGTCGACGAGTTCGCCGAGCGTGATGCCGAAGCCGACCTCGAACAATCCGGGATGGCGGATATTGCCGGCGAGCTGGATCGGCATCGTGCCGCGCGAGCGACCCATGCCGAAATCGCGATAGAACGCCGCGCCCTTGTCGAGGATGATCGGCACGCTTGCGAGCGAGAGCACGTTGTTGATGACGGTGGGGTAGCCGAAGAGCCCCTTATGCGCCGGCAGCGGCGGCTTGGCCCGAACGACGCCGCGGCGCCCCTCCAAACTGTCGAGAAGAGCGGTCTCCTCGCCGCAAACATAGGCACCGGCGCCGACCCGGACCTCCATGTCGAAGCCATGGGACGAGCCCGCGATCGCCGCGCCCAGCATGCCCTTCCGGCGCGCCTCGCCCAGCGCATGCTCCAGCGCGGCGATCGCGTGCGGATATTCCGAGCGGACATAAATATAGCCATAGGTCGCGCCGACGGCGATGGCCGCGATCGTCATGCCCTCGATCAGGACGAAGGGATCCCCTTCCATGATCATGCGGTCGGCGAAGGTGCCGCTATCGCCTTCGTCGGCGTTGCAGACGATGTATTTCCGATCGCCCTGCGCCTTGGCGACAGTGTCCCATTTGATTCCGGTCGGAAAGCCGGCGCCGCCGCGTCCGCGCAGGCCGGACTCCGTGACGGCCGCGACGGTCGCCGCCGGGCCGGCATCGAGCGCAGCGGCCAGCCCGCGATAGCCGCCATGGGCGATATAGTCCTCCAGGGAACGGGGATCGACGATGCCGCAGCGCGCGAAGGTCAGCCGGGTCTGCTTCGCGAAGAAGGGCAGCGCCTCCGTCAGGCCATGGCACAGCGGATGGCTCGTGCCGGCCAGGGCAGCATCGAGCACGCCGGCGGCATCGCCCGGAGAGACCGGACCATAGCCGATGCGGCCGTCGCGGGTGGCGTATTCGACCAGCGGCTCCAGCCAGTGCAGCCCGCGCGAGCCGGTGCGGACGATGTCGATGGCGACCCCGCGCGCACCCGCCGCCACCTGCAAGGCCTCCGCCACGCGATCGGCATCGACCGCAATGGCCGCCGCGTCGCAGGGGATGAAGAACCGCGGCGTCATTGCCCGGCCTCCGTCAGCAGCGAGGCGAGCTTGCCGTCGTCGAGCCGTCCGACGATCCGGCCGTCGAGCATCGCGGATGGGGCGACAGAGCAGAGTCCCAGGCAATAGACCGCATCGAGCTGGACCTTGCCGTCCGCGCTGGTGCCGCCGAAGCCGATGCCCAGCGCATCCTGGGCCTGTCGTGCCAGCCTGTCCGCGCCTTGGGACTGGCAGGCCTCGGCCCGGCACAGCTTCAGGCTATGGGCCGCAGGCGGTGCCTGCCGGAAATCCGGATAGAAGGTGATGACGCCATGGATTTCGGCGCGCCCGATATTCAGCGCATCCGCCACGAGGGCCGTCGCTGCCGGATGGATATAGCCGAACTCCTCCTGCAGCGCGTGCAGGATCGGCAGCAAGGCGCCCTCGCGGGATTTCCATTCCGAGATGATGCGGGCGGCGATATCGCCATCCCAGGCCAGATGCCGCTCCAACGCTTTTCCCCTGCGATCTCTGCGATCTGCTTGAATCGCAGGCTCATGCAGGCGGATGATTTTGACAAACGAATAATTATAAACTTACGTATCGGATTTATAGATTTAAAAGACGGCCGATATGGATACGGAACTGGCACGAACCTTTCTGACGGTGGTCTCGGCCGGCAATTTCAGCGGCGCGGCGGACCGGCTCCATGTCAGCCAGTCGACGGTGAGCACGCGGATCAACGTGCTGGAGGAGCAATTGCGCTGCCGGCTGTTCGTCCGCAACAAGGCCGGAACGACCTTGACGGCGGCCGGGCACCGCTTCCAGCGTCATGCCGCGACGCTGGTCCAGACGGTGGTGCAGGCGCATCACGATATCGGGCTGCCCGAGGGCGCGGCCGGAACGCTGGCAGTCGGCGGCCGGATCGGCCTTTGGGAGGAGTTTCTGCTGCGCTGGCTACCGTCGATGCAGCGGGCCCGGCCCGACGTGTCGATCCGGATTGAGAGTGCGCTCGAGCCGGAGCTGATGCACGGGCTGATCGAGGGGCGCCTCGATATCGGCGTGATGTACACACCGCAGAGCCGCCCGGGCCTGAAGGTCGAGCATCTATTCGACGACCGCCTGGTCATGATTGCGACGGATGCGCAATCCGCGCCCGAGCCGCAGTCCGGCTATGTCCTCGTCGACTGGGGCTCGGAATTCCAGGCGCGCCACAGCGCGAGCTTCCCCGATTTCGGCGGCGCGCTGCTCAGCGCCAATGTCGGCTGGCTGGGGCTGCAGCATATCCTGGAGCATGGCGGCTCCGGCTATTTTCCTGCACGCATCATCGCCCCGCATCTCGCGGCCGGAACGCTGCATCTCGTCGAGGACGCGCCTCATTTCATCATGCCGGCCTACGCGATCTCCCGCGCGGGCACGCAGGACGGGCCCCAGGCCGAAGCTCTCGCGATGATCAGGGAGATGGCGGGCACCCTGCTCTCGATCGGCTCGCCCTGAGCCGTCGAAGCAGGAGGCAGGCTGATCGCGGTGGAGCTTGGCTCGCCCGCCGCCTCAGAACGAGGGCAGCACGCCGCCGCCGAAGCTGTCGGAACGTCCGGCGAAGCCCGTCTGGCTATCGCGCGTATTGCCGGGCCCGCTCAGGCGTGCCGGAGCCGGGCCGGCATCGAGATAGCTGCGCTGCTGCGGCTGGAAGGTCATGCTTTGCACCACGGGGGGTTCCGAATAAGCGACCGGCTCGCTGGAGACGCAACCGCCGAGTGCCGCAAGGAGGGCCGTGGCCGGGGCAAGGTGGAGAAGACGCATCGTTCCCTCGTCGAGAAAGCGCAGGAGGACAGCGAAGACCGGCGACTGCCGATGCGATTCACCCTGCTGAGCGGTCATTATCGGGATCGCGGCCTGAAATGTATAGCAAGGCTCCGGTCAGCCGACCCGCGCGCCGGGCATAAGCCGGGTCGCAGGCTTTCAGTCAGCGCCGCTCGCGGCGGCCCTGCGGCGGAACGAAATCAAGCTGCTCGTCCGCAACCGTGCCATCGGGCTGGACGACGGCTTGCCAGCAGCGGTTGCCGCAGCGGACCGAGAGGCGCCAGCGCCCCTCGTCCTCCGCCTCGCCGCGCTCGACCCGGCTCGTCACCAGCCCGCGGCGCATCAGGTCTCGCAATTCCTCCGCCGACCAGCCGAAGCGCTTCGCCAAGCGCGCAGCATCGAGCACGAAGGAGCCGTCCGCATCCCGGACGAAGGGAGGTTCGGGCGAGGCTTCACCGGTGGTCATGACATGTCGCTCCGGCGCGTCGATCGTTCCGGCTCCTTCTGCACCGAAGGGCCGGCCGCATCCAGAGCGCCTTCGTCCTCATCGAGCAGGATCCGCTCGGCGGCGCCGTCGAGATCGTCATACTGGCCGCTACGCAGCGACCACAGGAAGGCGGCGAGCGCCGCCCCGCCGAGCACCAGTGCCAACGGAACAAGGAAGACCAGGCTGCTCATTCGCCGGGTTCGCAGGCCGGGGCAAGCTTTCCGGCCTGCCGCGTATCGGTCCCGGCACGAACCTGCGCCTTGCCCGCATCGAGGCGCAAGGCATTGGCCACGACGAGGATCGAGGACAGCGACATGGCGAGCGCCGCGATCAGCGGCGTCACGTAACCCGCGATGGCAACTGGCAGGGCCAGCGCGTTGTAGAGGATCGCCAGGGCGAAATTCTGCCTGATCAGCCGCCCCGCCGCCCGCGCGACGGCAATCGCCGTGGGAACCGCATCGAGCCCGTCATGCAGGAAGACGAAATCCGCGGCGTTGCGACCGATATCGGCGGCCGAAGCCGGCGCCATCGAGGCATGCGCCGCAGCCAGTGCCGGCGCATCGTTGAGGCCGTCACCGACCATCAGCACCTTGCGATCCTCGGCAGCCAGTGCGGCGAGACGCTCAACCTTTCCAGCCGGCAGCAGACCGGCTGAGACAGCGTCGATGCCAAGCCTGCCGGCGATCGGCTGCACCGCTACAGGTCTGTCGCCGGACAACAGCACGATGGAAAGGCCATCGGCCCGCAAGGCATCGACAGCGGCCCGCGCCTGCGGGCGCAAAGTCTCGGCAAAGGCGAAGCGGGCGACGAGCGCGCCGTCGCGGCTCAGCATCGTCCCGCTTTCCGGCTGACCGCCCGCTTCCGCAAGGGCCCATTCCGCCCGCCCGAGGCGATAGCAATGCCCTTCCAGCTCGGCCTCGACGCCGAAGCCGGGATGCTCCCGGATGTCCGTCAGCGCCAAGCCTGCTTCCGGCGCTGCAGCCGCGATCGCGCGGGAGAGTGGGTGGCTCGAACGCCGGGCGATCGCCGCCGCGATGGCCAGATCGACAGCGGGAATCGATGCGGGATCGACCAGTTGCGGCCGGCCGAAGGTCAGCGTGCCCGTCTTGTCGAAGGCGACCGTGTCGATCTCGGCGATGCGCTCGATCGCCGAGCCGTCCTTGACCATGATCCCGGCCTCGAACAGGCGTCGCGAGGCCACGACCTGGACGATCGGCACGGCCAGCCCCAGCGCGCAGGGGCAGGTGATGATCAGCACGGCGATCGCGATGGTGATCGCGCGATGCCAGTCGCCGGTCGCCATCATCCAGCCGAGAAAGGCGATCAGCGCGGTCGCATGGACCACCGGCGAATAGAGCGCCGCCGCCCGGTCGGCGATGCGGCGATAGCGGGCGCGGCCACCTTCCGCGGCCTCCATCAACCGGACCATCTCGGCCAAGAAGGAGCTCTCGGCTTTGGCCGTGGCGAGGATCGTCAGTGGCCCCGAGAGATTAAGCGTCCCGGCTTGCACCGCCATGCCCGACGACACGGATTGCGGAGCGCTCTCGCCAGTGGCGATGGCGCAATCGAGCTCGGAAGCGCCCTCCTCCACGATGCCGTCGACGGGGACGCGCTCGCCGGCCGTGAGCGCGATCCGCATGCCCGGCGCCACCTCGGCCAGCGGCAGATAGCTCCGCCCGCCATCGGTATCGAGCACGGTCGCGCCGCGCGGCGCCAGCCGCATCAGCCCGCGCACGGCAGCGCGCGCCTTCTCATGCATCAGGTGGTCGAGCGTGCGGCCGATCAGCAGGAAGAAGATCAGCGAGGTCGCCGCGTCGAAATAGGCATGCGGCCCGTCATGGATCGTGTCGTAGAGGCTGAGAGCAAAGGCGAGACAGATGCCGATCGAGATCGGCACGTCCATGTTGGTGCGGCCGCGCCGCAGCACCGCCCAGGCCGAGGCGAAGAAGATGCGGCCGGAATAGAGCAGACAGGGCAAGGCCAGCGCGCCCGAAATCCAGTGGAAGGCCTGCCGCGTCTCGGGCTCCGCCCCCGACCAGACCGAGACCGAGAGCAGCATGATGTTCATGGCGCAGAAGCCGGCGACCGCCAGCGCCCGGATCAGCCGGTCGCGCTCGGGGTCCGTGCCCTCCGCGTCGCTCTCGAAGAGATGGCCGGGATAGCCGAGCCCGGCCAGCGCCGTCAGCAGCTCCGGCGCCTCCTCGCCCCGCCATTGCACCGCTGCGCGACGGGTCGAGAGATTGACCCTGACCTGCGCCACGCCCGGCAGCCGGGCAAGGCCGGTCTCGACCGCTCGGATGCAGGCGGCACAATGCAGGCCGGGCACCGAGAGGTCGCTCTGGCGCAGGCCATTGCCGAGATCGCGACTGGCGAGGCGGATTTCCTGCCGCGCCGCCGACGGGTCGGACGCGCCGTCCAGAGCCAGCGGCGGCGCGCAGCAGCTCACCTGAGCGCCCGGTAGCTGTGCCAGGTCGCGTGACCGAGCAGCGGGAAGACCACGATCAGGCCGAGAAGCCCGGTCGCGACCGAGACAAGGAACAGGGCGAGCACGATGGCTCCCCAGGCGATCATCACCGGCAGGTTGCGCCAGACCATCGAGATGCTGGTGCCCATCGCGGTGAAGGCATCGACCCGCTCGTCCAGCAGCATCGGGATCGCGAAGGCGCTGATCGCGAAGGAGAAGGCCGCGAACAGCCCGCCGACCACGGTGCCGACGAGCAGCATCGCCCAGCCGATCGGCGTGCCGAACAGCATCGCCGCGACCTCGTGGAGGCCGGGGAATGGCCTGAGCCCGAAGAACAGCGCGTAGATGATCACGGCCGCCCGCATCCAGACCAGCATCAGCAGCGAGAGGATCGCGCCCGTGTACCAGACCTGCCCGCCCGAGGCCGCCTTGACGAAGATCATCCGGGACAGGCTGACCGGCTCGCCCTGCTCGATCGCGCGGCTCTTCTGGTAGAGCCCGATCGCCAAGAGCGGCCCCATCACCATGAAGCCCGCCAGCGCCGGGAACAGGATGTAGTCGAGCCCGAGCCGGAACAGCCCCCAGACGATCACGGCGGAGACCGCGAAGACCGCGAGCCCGTAGAGCAGGCTCGGCCCCGGATTGCGCCAGAGATCGCGCCAGCCCGCGCCGAGCCAGGACAGAGCCGCGCCCGCCGGCAGGTTGCGCCGTCGCTGGGCGGAGAGTGGCAGCGGCATCTCCTGGCCGTTCCCGATCGCAGCCATGTGCTTCTCCTCCCTCAGCAGGACGGGCGCGCGGCGCGGAACCCGCCCGCCTCGCCCACCGATTTTGCATGCGGCACGCAGTCCGGCTGCGAGCCTATGGCGACATAGACCAGATGGGCGTTGGCGAGGATCAGCCCGCCCGCCAGCACGCCGGCGAGCGCGAGCCAGAAGGCCTTCCGCCCACCGCGCCGCCGTGTTTCGCCGTCCGCTGAAGCGCTCATCGCTTCGCCTCACCGAGCGTGCCGACATAGAGCGCCAGCAGCTTGATATCGGTCGGCGAGAGCCGGCCTTCCCAGCTCGGCATATGGCCCTGCCGCCCGCCATGGATGCTGTTCACGACCGATTGCAGGTCGCCACCATAGATCCAGTTGGCGTCGGTGAGGTCCGGGGCGCCGAGATCATGCTGGCCCTTGGCGTTCTCGCCATGGCAGGCGACGCAATTCGCCGCGAAGACCTCCTTGCCCGCCGGCACGCGCGCCTGCTCGGCCGCGTCGAGCTTCTGGCCCGACAGCGAGCGGACATAAGAGGCGACGGCCAGGACCTGCTCGCGCTGGAGAATGCCGTCGCGGCCGAAAGCCATCATCTGCCCGGTGCGCGTATCCTTCGCCGTGCCGTTGATGCCGACGCGGATCGTCTCGGCGATCGCCTCCGGGCTGCCGCCCCAGAGCCAGGAGCCGGCGGCGAGATTGGGGAAGCCCGGGCCTCCCTTCCCCTGCACGCCATGACAGACGGCGCAGTTATCCTCGAAGAGCGTGCGGCCGGTATCGCGGACATGGCGCATCAGCTGAGGATCGGCGGCGATCTCGGCGAAGGAGGCCTTGTCGAGCTTTGCGGTCCAGCTCGCCCGCTCAGTGGCGGCATCGCGCACCTGCTCGGCCACGACCTGGCGCTGGTCGATGCCGAGCAAGCCCTTGGTATAGGTCACGCCCAGCGGCCAGGCCGGCATCAGCAGCCAGTAGCCGATCGAGAACAGGGTCGTGACGGCCAGGAAGAACAGCACCACGCGCGGAATCGGCGTGTCGAGTTCCTCGATGCCGTTCCACTCATGGCCCGTCGTGATTGTCCCCGTGGCGGGGTCGCGCCTCGCATCTGCCATCGCTCAGTCCCCCGGCCTATCGTCCTTGTCGAAAATGCTCTTCTTGGCCCGATCGAAGCGCTTCCGGTTCGACGGCCACAGCGCGTAGATCAGCACGCCGATCGCCATGGCCACGAGGTAGAACAGCCCCCAGCTCTTGGCGAAACCGACAAGCGTGTGGTGATCGACATCCATCGTCTCACTTCTCCGCCGCGGCGGTCTGCTTCTGCGCAGCATCGGTCAGGCGGCCCAGCACCTGGAGATAGGCGACCACCGCATCCATCTCGGTCAGGCGCCCCGGCTCGCCGTCGAAGGCGCGCACGTTCGTCGCCTCGCCATAGCGCTCGCTGACGCCGCCCGCATAGGCGCTGTCGGGGCTCGCCTGGCCATAGGCATCCGTGCCGGCATTGGCGATCTGCGCATCGGTATAGGGCACGCCGACCGCGCGCTGCGCCTTGAGATGCCGGCCGAGATCCTCGGTCTTCAGCTCGTTGCGCATCAGCCAGCCGTATTTCGGCATCACCGATTGCGGCACGACATCGCGCGGGTTGATCAGATGCGCGACATGCCAGGCATCGGAATACTTGCCGCCGAGCCGGGCGATATCCGGCCCCGTGCGCTTGGAGCCCCAGAGCATCGGATGGTCGTATTTCGACTCGACCGCCAGCGAATAAGGTCCGTAGCGCTCGACCTCGTCGCGCAGCGTCCGGATCATCTGGCTGTGGCAGGCATAGCAGCCCTCGCGGATGTAGATGTTGCGCCCCGCCAGTTCGAGCGGCGTGTAGACGCGCATGTCCGGCGCCTTCTCGACGGTCTCGCCGATGGTGAAGAGCGGCGCGATCTCGACGAAGCCGCCGATCGCGGAGACGCCGATGATGGCGAGGACGAAGCCGATCGCGCTGCGTTCGAGCTTGCGATGAAAGAACTCGCGCATCGGCTTACTCCCCCGCCTGAAGCGCAGCGCCCTGGAGCGCCGGCAGGTCGCTGTCGCCGGCGCCCGCCGCAGCCTGCGAACGGGACATCCGGATCGTCATCCAGACATTGTAGGAGGCCACGATCGCACCGATCAGGAACAGCAGCCCGCCGACGGTGCGCGCGATGTAATAGGGATGCATCGCGACCAGGCTGTCGATGAAGGAATAGGCCAGCGTGCCGCTGTCGTTATAGGTGCGCCACATCAGGCCCTGGATGATGCCCGAGTTCCACATCGCGAAGACGTAGATGACGGTCCCGGCCAGAGCGAGCCAGAAATGGACCTCGATCAGCTTGGGCGAATACATCCGCTCGACCTTCCACATCCACGGCACCAGCGCGTAGAGCGAGCCGAAGGTGATCATCGCCACCCAGCCGAGCGCGCCGGCATGGACATGGCCGACCGTCCAGTCGGTATAATGCGAGAGCGAGTTGACCGCCCGGATCGCCATGAACGAGCCTTCGAAGGTCGAGAGCCCGTAGAACACCGCGGCGACCATCATGAAGCGCAGCGTCGCGTCGTCGCGCACCTTGCCCCAGGCGCCGTTGAGCGTCGCCAGCGCATTGCCGGCCGAGGCCCAGGACGGCACCAGCAGGACGACCGAGAAGGTCATGCCCAGCGTCTGCACCCATTGCGGCAGCGCCGTGTAGTGCAGGTGGTGCGAGCCCGCCCACATATACATGAAGGTGATGCCCCAGAAGCTGATGATCGACAGCCTGTAGGAGTAGATCGGCCGCCCTGCCCGCTTCGGCAGGTAGTAGTACATCATCCCGAGGAAGCCGGAGGTCAGGAAGAAGGCGACCGCGTTGTGGCCGTACCACCACTGCGTCATCGCATCCTGGACGCCGGAGAACAGCGAATAGCTCTTGGCCTCGCCGAAGGAGATCGGCACCGCCAGGTTGTTGACGATGTGCAGCACCGCCACGACCAGGATGAAGGCCATGTAGTACCAGTTGGCGACGTAGATATGCGGCTCCTTCCGCCGCTGCAGCGTGCGGATGTAGATCAGGAAATAGGTGACCCAGACGATGACCAGCCAGATATCGGCATACCATTCCGGCTCGGCATATTCCTTCGACTGGGTGATGCCCATCAGGTAGCCGGTGGCCGCCAGCACGCAGAACAGGTTGTAGCCGATCAGCACGAACCAGGGGCTGAACTGGTCCGGCAGGCGCGCCCGCGTTGTCCGCTGCAGGACGTGGAAGGAGGTCGCGATCAGCGCATTGCCGCCGAAGCCGAAGATCACGCCCGAGGTATGGACCGGCCGCAGGCGGCCGAAGCTCGCCCATCCCGCATCGAAGGTGAGATCCGGCCAGGCCAGGAGCGCCGCGACCCAGACGCCGAAGAACATGCCGGCCACGGCCCAGCCGAGCGAGAGCAAGATGCCGACCCGCGTCGGATCGTCGTAATAGCGCGTCAGGCGCTCGTCGGACGGCTCCGGCGCGAAATAGCTCGACATGACAAGGCCGATGCAGCCGAGCCCGAACAGCAGGATGATCGCGCCATGCACGGCGAACAGGTCGTCACGGCCGGCGATCGCCATGGCAAACCCGCACAGCGCCAGAAGCGCCGAGATCGATATGGCGCGCTGCCGCTCCGCGACAGTGAGTGCCGCAATCATCGCTCACCTTCTCCATGACTGGCGCGCGCCGACGGCCCCGCGCCTTCGCGACGGATATCGCATAAAAGAATCATCTCAGATACCTGATTTGCCGATCTGGAGATCGGACATAATGCCCTAGGCAAGATTGACGCAGGGCACGCCACGCGGTCGTCAGCGGAACGGAATCTCACCGCGTCTCGATCTCCGCGAGATAGGTGCGGACGGCGCGCTCCGGCCCATGCCAGGAGGCGCTGCCCTTGCCCTGCAGCTCGGGCGCGTCCTTCCAGCCGGGTTCGATTCCCGTCATGTCCGGCAGCAGATGCGCGATGCCCTTGTGGCAGTCGATGCAGGTCTTCTCGCCGGTGGTCAGGAAGCGGCTGTGGATCTCGGCGGCGCGGCGGGTCTGCTTGGTGAAGTCCATCGCGACGGAGGAGTGGCAGTTGCGGCATTCCAGCGAGTCGTTCGCCTTCAACCGCGACCATTCGTGCTTGGCGAGTTCGAGGCGCATGTTGAGGAATTTCTCGCGCGTCGAGATCGTGCCGAAGATCTTGCCCCAGACCTCCTTAGAGGCCTGCATCTTGCGGGCGATCTTGTCGGTCCAGTTATGCGGGACATGGCAGTCCGGGCAGGTCGCGCGCACGCCGGATCGATTCGAGAAATGCACCGTCGACTGCAGCTCCTGATAGACGTTGTCGCGCATCTCGTGACAGGAGGTGCAGAACTTCTCGGTGTTGGTGACCTCCAGCGCCGTGTTGAAGCCGCCCCAGAACAGCACGCCGCCGACGAAGCCGCCGAGCGTCAGCAGGCCGAGCGGCAGATAGGCGCTCGGCCGGCTGATGATGCGCCAGAAGCTGACGACGACGCCCCAGCACCAGAGAATGAAGGATTTGAGCCTGGCCATGATGCGCGCCTATGGCTTCCGGCCGATGTCTTTGGCGTCCTGGAACCGATTCTGGACCAGGGGCGGGACATCGGTCTGCTGGACATGGCAGGCCGTGCAGAAATAGCGCCGCGGCGTCACGTCCGAGAGCACCTGCCCGTCGCGGTCCTGGAAATGGGTGACGCTGATCATCGGCGCGCCCGAGCCTTCCGTGAACTCGCGCTTGTGGCAGTCCATGCAGCGATTGGTGTTCAGGGTGAGCTGGTAGCCGTCGATCGCATGCGGGATCACCGGCGGCTGCTCGGGATAGTTGCGCATGCGCCGGACATCGTCGACGACCGGGCGGCCGAGCGCCGGTACGCGTTCGAGCGCCATCGGATCAGCGGTGCCGGTCAGGCGCGGCACGATCTTGATCGGACCGCCCTCCTGCGAGACGGCGGCACCGAAGGCGAGGACGAGGCCGGCCGCGAGGGCCGCCCCGAGCAAGGTCCGCGAGCGCATCAGCCCGAGACCGGAACGATCTTGACCGCGCATTTCTTGAAATCCGTCTGCTTGGAGATGGGATCGGTGGCGTCGAGCGTCGTCTTGTTGATGAGCTGGCTGGCATCGAACCAGGGCACGAAGACCACGCCGGGCGGCATGCGGTTGCGCCCGCGCGTCTCGACGCGGGTGCGCATCTCGCCGCGGCGCGAGATCAATCGGATCTCGGCGCCCTGGTTGAGCCCGCGCTTGCGGGCATCTTCCGGATGCATGAAGCAGCGCGCGCCGGGGAAGGCCTTGTAGAGTTCCGGCACCCGCATCGTCATCGAGCCGGAATGCCAGTGCTCCAGCACGCGGCCGGTGACGAGCCAGAGATCGTATTCGGTGTCGGGCGATTCCGCCGGCGGCTCGTAGGGCACCGCAATGATCCGGGCCTTGCCGTCCTTGTTGCCGTAGAACTCGACGCCCTTGCCCGGCTTCACATAGGGGTCGAGCCCCTCGCGATAGCGCCAGAGCGTCTCCTTGCCGTCGACCACCGGCCAGCGCAGGCCGCGGACCTGATGGTAGAGGTCATAGGGCCCGAGATCGTGGCCATGACCGCGGCCGAAGGCGGCATATTCCTCGAAAAGCCCCTTTTGCGCGTAGAAGCCGAAGGCCTTCGCCTCCCGGTTCTCATAGCCCGGATCGATCTCGGAGACATCGAACTTGTCGACATTGCCGTTGCGATAGAGCACGTCGAAGAGCGTCTTGCCCTTGTAGTTCGGGTTGGCGTCGAGGATCTCCGCCGGCCAGACCTCGTCGGTGGTGAAGCGCTTCGAGAACTCCATCAATTGCCAGAGGTCCGAGCGCGCCTCGCCCGGCGCATTGACGAGCTGGTGCCAGACATGGGTGCGCCGCTCGGCATTGCCGTAGGCGCCCTCCTTCTCGACCCACATCGCGGCGGGCAGGATCAGGTCGGCGGCCATCGCCGTCACCGTCGGATAGGCATCGGAGACGACGATGAAGTTGTCGGGGTTGCGATAGCCCGGATAGGCCTCGTTGCTGCTGTTCGGCGAGGCTTGCAGGTTGTTGTTGACCTGGATCCAGTAGAAATTGAGCTTGCCGTCCTTGAGCATCCGGTCCTGCTCGACGGCGTGGTAGCCGGGCTTCTCCGGGATGATCCCGTGCGGGACGCGCCAGATCTCCTCGGCATGCTTGCGATGCTCGGGATTGGTCACCGTCATGTCGGCCGGCAGCCGATGGGCGAAGGTGCCGACCTCGCGCGCCGTGCCGCAGGCCGAGGGCTGGCCGGTCAGCGAGAACGGGCTGTTGCCCGGCTCCGAGATCTTCCCCGTCAGCAGATGCAGGTTGTAGACCATCTGGTTGGCCCAGACGCCGCGCACATGCTGGTTGAAGCCCATGGTCCAGAGCGACATGACCTTGCGCTTGGGGTCGGCATAGAGCTCGGCGAGCTGCTGCAGGAAGCCGGGCTCGACCCCGGTCAGCGCAGAGACCTTCTCCAGCGTGTAGTCCTTGACCGAGGCCGCGAAGGCCGCGAAGTCGATCGGCGTCGTCGCCGTGACATCCTCCGCCTTGCGTGCCTTGACCTCGCGCGGATCATCGGGGCGCAGGCCGTAGCCGATCTCGGTCGCGCCTTTGACGAAGGTGGTGTGCTTCTCGACGAAATCGGTGTTCACCCGCCCGGTCGAGATGATGTGGTTGGCGATGTAATTCAGGATCGCCAGGTCCGTGCCCGGCTTGAACACGATCGGGATGTCGGCGAGGTCCGAGCTGCGGTGGGTATAGGTCGAGAGCACCGCAACCTTGACATGCGGCTGGCCGAGCCGGCGGTCCGTCACCCGCGTCCACAGGATCGGGTGCATCTCCGCCATGTTCGAGCCCCAGAGCACGAAGGCGTCGGCATGCTCGAAATCGTCGTAGCAGCCCATCGGCTCGTCCATGCCGAAGGTGCGCATGAAGGCATAGGCCGCCGAGGCCATGCAGTGGCGGGCGTTCGGGTCGAGATTGTTGGAGCGGAAGCCGGCCCGCATCAGCTTGGTCGCGGCATAGCCCTCGAAGATCGTCCACTGGCCGGAGCCGAACATGCCGAGCGCGGTCGGCCCCTTCGCCTTGAGCGTTTCCTTGGCCTTGGCGGCCATGGTGTCGAACGCCTCCTCCCAGGACACCGGCGTGAACTCGCCGTCCTTGGCGTAGACGCCGTTCTTCTTGCGCAGCAGCGGCTGGGTCAGCCGGTCGTTGCCGTACATGATCTTGGAGAGGAAATAGCCCTTGATGCAGTTGAGGCCGCGATTGACCTCGGCCTTCATGTCGCCATGGGTGGCGATGACCTTGCCTTCCTTGACGCCGACCATGACGCCGCAGCCGGTGCCGCAGAAGCGGCACGGCGCCTTCGACCATTTGATCTGCAGGCTGCCGACGCCGCCCGCAACCGGCTGGGCCTCGGCGGGCACGCTCATATTGGCGGCGAGCGCGGCGACGCCGGCCGCCTGCGCCTTCAGCATCTCGCGACGGGACAGGGTCATGGGGTCACTCCGGGGTCGTCGAGGGTTTCGAGGTCTTCGATCTGCTCGAACACCATGTTGGCCGAGAGCACGCCGTCGATCAGGCTGATGGCGGCCAGCCGGTCGCCGATCACGCCGGTGCTGGAGCCTTCCAGCACGATGACGATCTTGCCGTTCTCGACCCGATGGATCTCGGTCTCGGGAAGCTCTGCGATGCTGGCGAGCACGACCTCGACCTTGGCCGGCAGGGCCGAGACGACGGCGCTCGAAATGTGATGGAAGCGCTGGCGCGGACGCTCAGGCATGGGCGGCCTCCGCCGAATGCGCACTGACCGCGATGGCCTGTGCCGGACAGGCGGCGATGCAAGCGCCGCAACCATTGCAACGATCGGCCGCGATCTCCGGCAAGGCCGGGCCGCCGAGCCGCGGCCGGAAACGGATCGCGCTCTCCGGGCAGGCATCGCCGCAGCTCTGGCAGACGATGCCCCGTCCGGCGAAGCAATCGGCGCCGACCGCCGCAACGTGCTCGAAGGCGGGCAGCAGGCGATCGAAGACCGGCTCGGGGCAAGCTTCCGCACAGGCGCCGCAGAAGCTGCACTCGCTCTCGGCGAAGCTCAGGATCGGCCGGCCTCCGGCATCCTGCGCTATGATGTGCTGCGGACAGGCCGGCACGCAGGCACCGCAGCTGGTGCAGGCCGCCGCGACCGAAGCCGCGCGCGACCACGGCGGCCGCACGCCTTGAGGCTGCGGCTGCGCGGAGCGGCCTGTCAGGAAACGTCGCCGCCCGAGATCGATGGCATTCTCGCCCATGCCCGCCTCCTCAACGCGGAGGCCCGGGCGGGCCGAGGACGATTTGCGACATCCAGACGAGGAAGCCGTAACCGCCGACGACGCCGACCGCCACGACCGGCCAGATCAGCACAGCCAGCGTCAGGAAGGCGAGGAGTTCGGCGCGACGTGTCGGCTTCTCGGGCGCGGCCTCCGGGCCGCCCGTCTTCGCGGTCTCGATCGTCATCTCCACCCCTTTCGGCCGGCCGCATATCGCACCGGCTCGTGTTGAGAGATTGACTAAAGAGAATATGGATTCCCGGGTGCTGTCCATGTCAAGGGCCACACTGCGCTGCCCTTTCGCAGCCGTCTTTGACATAACGCAAACAAGGTCCGCCGAATGCGACCTATCCGGTCCTGGTGGCCCGGATATTGCCCTTCTTACAACGCTCTCGAATGGGCATCGCCTTTCCCCTGCGGGCCACCGTGCCGCACTTGAACGCGGCCATCGATTGCAGTCTTATCCGGCGCCGCGCGCCGACGGATCGGGACATCGCGGGCGCCCCTGAACCCGTCCGAAGGAAAGGCTGTCACGTGGGAATGGACCGCAGCGTGCTGCGCAGCGTCCCGCTGTTCGCCGCGATGAGCGACGACCAGCTCGACCGCATGACGGCGCAGGCCAGCGCACGGCGGGTCCCGCAGGGCGAGGCCGTCTTCGAGCAGGGCGAGACAGCCAAGGCCTTCTACCTTCTGCTGAATGGCCGGCTGAAGGTGACGCAGGTCACGCGCGACGGCCAGCAGATCATCGTGCGCATCGTCCATCCCGGCGACCTGTTCGGCTTCACGCGGGCATTGGGCCGCAGCGACTATCCGGGCACCGCGACAGCGGCGGTCGACAGCCTCGTCGCGAGCTGGCCAACCGAATCCTGGGACGTCTTCGTCGCCGACAACCCGCATCTGGCGATGAACGCGATCCGCACCATCGGCCAGCGTCTGGACGAGGCCCATACCCGCATCCGCGAGATGTCCACCGAGGAGGTCGAGCGGCGCGTGGCTCATGCCGTGCTGCGGCTGGTCGAGCAGGCCGGCAAGCCCGTCGAGGCCGGCCTGCGCGTCGATTTCCCGATCTCGCGGCGCGACATCGCCGAGATGACCGGCACGACGCTGCACACGGTCTCCCGCATCCTCAGCGCCTGGGAGGTG
>NZ_FNBZ01000011.1 GCF_900102525.1 Allobosea robiniae
CTCTTCGGGCTTATGGCGCTTCTTCGGCATCTCGATCCTCCTGTCTGCCAAAAGACATACTTCAGGGTGGACCAATTCAAGGGGGGTGGATCACTCCTGGCGGGTCTTCACGACGAAATTCAAGGCAAGCTGGCTGCGGCACGTCAACTGCTGGGCCATTCTGTAGATAAGGGCGATGCCAGCGAAGGAGCCTGGCTAGAGCTGCTGAGCACCTATCTGCCAGCGCGCTACAAGGCCGATAAGGCGCATGTGGTCGATAGCGAGGGAAATTTTAGCCATCAGATGGATGTGGTGGTCTATGACCGTCAGTACTCGCCGTTCATCTTCGTCATGAAGGGCACTAAGGTGATTCCGGCCGAGAGCGTCTACGCGGCCTTTGAGGCCAAGCAATCGCTAAATGCTGATCAGGTCGCCTACGCTCATAAAAAGATCGCCAGCGTGCGGGCGCTGCACCGCACGAGCCTGCCGGTTCCCCATGTCGGCGGGATAGCGGCGCCAAAGCCGCTCCATCATATTCTAGGCGGGCTCCTGACGCTTGAGAGCGACTGGAAGCCGGCAATGGGCGAAGCACTGCGGGACGCCCTGGCAAGGTCCTCCACAACCGAGCAGATCGACCTTGGTTGCGTCGCGGCGCATGGTCACTACAGCCGAGACTCGGATGGCGTCTATAAGCTCACTTCGGAGGGCAAGCCGGCAACAGCCTTCCTGTTCGAGCTGATCGCACGGCTGCAGGCGCTGGCCACGGTGCCCATGGTTGATATCCGAGCTTACAGCCGCTGGCTGAACTCTGATCAACAGAAAAGCTAGGGCCATCCGTAGAGACAGCCTCATCGGCGCGATCGAGGATAGTCCGGAAGAAAAGGAGCTAGTCGAGCTCATCAACGCCGTGGAAGAGCGCGAGCGGGAACACACCTTCCGAGCGCTGACGCGCCTCAGAAGTGCGAAGATCTTGCCAATTGAGCCGGGGCGCGTCCCTGCATCGCGGGCCGACGAAAACGATCAATCCAGACCGATAGCTAGGCCAGAGTCACTTAGGGGCCTCGCTTTGGCGCCGCGGTCCAGCCGCCGCGTCCGGCATTGTGCCGCCGAGGGCGACTAGGCGCTTGCCAGCCTCGACGCGCACCAACGTTTCCAACGCTTGTCGGACGAGGGCATCTATCTCCTCGGCGCCGGTCAGCGACCGGGCTTTTTCCAGCAATCTGTCTTCGATGTCGATCGTGACGAACATCTGCTGTTTGATCCCTGGCGCTGCGGCGAAAAATACCGAAAGGCCGAGATCTCCGCAAACACTTCAAGATAGCTCGCGTCATGCGCCACAATCGGACATTGGGAAGCGACCCAGAACCGGACGTTCGAAGCTGAGCGAAATGGGAAGCGCGCAAGCGACGCCAGCCCGCACGGTCACGCTTTCCCTCGCTCCCTGCTCAGCCATCGCTGAAGCTTAGCATCACCAGCCGGTTCAGCCGTTCGGTGAATGCACTTGCGTCTATCGGGCGATCGCCGTCCAGGACGCGCGCGGTATCCAGGAGCAGATGGGCGACGTCGCTACGCAACGCATCATCTTCGACAGACGAGAGGGCCGAAACCATCGCATGCCGAGGGTTGACCTCGAGGATGGGCTTGGCAGCACTCTCCACTCGACCAGCGGCGCTGAGCAGGCGTTCGAACTGGCGATCCGGCCCCTTATCCGACGCGACAAGGCAGACCGCGCTCTCGGTCAGCCGATCGGAGGATCGGACATCCGCAACCTCTTCGGCCAGAATCTCCTTCATCGATGCAAGTAGAGCGGCGATCTTCTCGCTCGCTTCCGCCGACGGAGGCGCCGCGCCATCAAGCAGCGGGATGAGACCGAGATCGGCCGCCCCTTGCGTCACCGACTTGAACGGCTTGCCTTCAAAATCCGGCGCGGCCGAGGCCCAGAAGCTGTCGATCGGATCCGACAGTAGCAGCACCTCGATGCCCCGCGCCCGAAAACCTTCGAGCTGTGGGGAGTTGGCGATTCGGGAGGCATCGTCGCCGGCGATGTAGTAGATCGCGGTCTGGTTGTCCTTGAGCGCGCCGACATAGTCCTTGAGGCTGCGCCACCCTTCGCCGGAGGCCGTGGTCCGGAAGCGAGCGAGGCCGAGCAGTTGCTCCCGGCGCGCGAAATCCTCGTAAAGCCCTTCCTTGATGACGACGCCGAAATTGTCCCAGATCAGGCGGAATGTGTCCGGTTCCTGTTCGGCCAGTTTCGCGAGATCGGCGAGGACACGATTGGTGACGCCCTTCTTGATCGCACCGAGCAGTGGGCTGTCCTGAATCATCTCGCGGGAGACGTTGAGCGGCAGGTCGGCTGTGTCGACGATACCGCGCACAAAGCGCAGGTAGCGCGGCAGGAGTTCGGCTTCGTCCGTGATGAAGACGCGCTTCACATAAAGCTTGATCCGCCCTTTGCGGTCGGCGTCGAAGAGATCGAACGGACGCGCGCCCGGGACGAAGGCCAGCGCGGTATATTCGTGCAGGCCTTCGGCGCGAAAATGGATCGTGGCGGCGGGCTCGTCATATTGTCCCGCAACGCTGCGGTAGAAATCAGCGTATTCGTCCTTGGTGATCTCGCTCTTCGGCCTGGTCCAAAGCGCGGCCCCGTCGGAGAGGGCGACCGCATCGGCGCCCGGCTCCGTGATCAGCGAGATCGGGACCGGTACATGGCCGGACTGTTCCTTGACGATGCGTTCCAGCGTCCAGCGCTCGGCATAGGACTTGGCCTCCTCCATCAGGTGAAGCGTCACGCACGTCCCGCGGGACGGAGCCTCGTCCAGCGCCGCAGGCGCCACCGTGAATTCGCCCTTGCCGTCGGAAGACCAGGTCCACGCTTCGGCGCTGCCGGCACGGCGGCTGACAACCTCGACCTTCTCGGCCACCATGAAGGCGGAATAAAAGCCGACGCCGAACTGGCCGATGAGCTGCGCGCCGTCCTTGCCATCAGCGGTTGCTACCCGCTCCATGAAGCTGCGCGTGCCGGAGCGGGCGATCGTGCCGAGAGCTTCGATCATCTCGTCATGGCTCATACCGATGCCGTTGTCGGCAATGGTCAGCCTGCCAGCCTCCGGATCGGCCGAGATGGTGATCGCGAGCTTCGGGTCATCCCCCAGAAGTTCGGGGTTGCCGATCGCTTCGTAGCGCAGCTTCTCGCAGGCATCAGCTGCGTTCGAGATCAGTTCGCGCAGGAAAACGTCCCGGTCGGAATAGACCGAATGCACCATCATGTGGAGCAGGCGGGAGACGTCGGCTTCGAAGCTGCGATGCTCTGGCGTGGCGGTCGTGGTCATTCGGGTTTCTCGAATAGATGGCACAGCAAGAAGTTCTCGGCGGAGAGCGATATCCTGCGCAAACGCGGCGAGCTAGCCGGTCGCACGGACTGTCGGGGGCGACAATAGGGAGCGATACTCATGTGCTGCCCGAGCCTCTCGATTGGACAGCGTCCTGACCAGAGCAAGTATGGCATTCAACCGCGCGGTCGCGAACTCGCCGGCGCCGGGCAACTGAGCCTCGATGTGAGCGGCGACAGTCTGCCACGTTGCCGATCCATCCCGCGTCATGACGGCCAGGAGATTATCCTTGAGGCCATACGTTGCGCTCTCGGCGTTGGTGATGAGGGCCTTGAAGCGGTCGGACGGTGAGATGTCCTTAGGTTCCTGTGTGCCGTAGGTCATGTCGGTCTGATGCGATTGAGAGAATGCAGGGGCTTTCACGGAGCCTTTCGCCTAGGCCTTCTCGCGAAACCGGTCGATCGCACGCAGTGCGAGATCGTCCTCGTCGAGCGCCAGCGGAACCAGCGAAGCCACGATATAGGCGAGGTTGTTTCGCTCCAGCTCGTCAGAGCCCGCCGAAAGCGACGGCTTGAGTTCCGCCCATGCCTTTTCAAGAGCAGCTTCGGCACGGGCCAGATCGATGGGATCGGTCAGTGATGAAAAGGGCATAGCGTTCCCCTAGGCATTGCATGTGCGGTTGGGATCCTGAGAGGGGGCGCCGCGGCAATCGCGGCGCCCCCGATGCTCAATAGTCCATGCCGCCGGCGGGCATGACCGGTGCCGGGTCCTTCTTCGGCGCCTCGGCGATCATCGCCTCGGTGGTGATCAGCAGGCCCGCGACCGACGCCGCGTCCTGAATCGCCGTGCGCACGACCTTGGTCGGGTCGATAATGCCGGCCTTGACCAGATCGCCGTACTCGCCGGTCTGGGCGTTGTAGCCCCAGGCGTAGTCCTGCGCCTCCAGTAGTTTGCCGACCACGACCGCGCCATCGCCGCCGGCATTCTCGACGATCTGGCGGGCAGGCGCGGTGATCGCCTTGCGGACGATCTCGACGCCGGTCTTCTGGTCGTCATTGCCGGGCACCAGCCCTTCGAGCGCCTCGACCGCGCGCAGCAGGGCGACGCCCCCGCCCGGCAGGATGCCCTCCTCGACCGCTGCGCGGGTGGCGTTCAGGGCATCGTCGACGCGGTCCTTCTTCTCCTTGACCTCGACCTCGGTCGCGCCGCCGACGCGGATGACCGCGACGCCACCGGCGAGCTTGGCCAGGCGTTCCTGGAGCTTCTCACGGTCGTAGTCCGAGGAGGTTTCCTCGATCTGGGCCTTGATCTGGGCGACGCGCGCGTCGATCTCGGCCTTCTTGCCCGCGCCATCGACGATGGTCGTGTTCTCCTTCTCGATCCGGACCTTCTTGGCGCGGCCGAGCATGTCGAGCGTCACGGTCTCCAGCTTGATACCGAGATCCTCGCTGATCGCGGTGCCGCCGGTCAGGATCGCGATGTCCTCCAGCATGGCCTTGCGGCGGTCGCCGAAGCCCGGAGCCTTGACGGCGGCGATCTTCAGGCCGCCACGGAGCTTGTTGACGACGAGCGTGGCCAGAGCCTCGCCCTCGACATCCTCCGCCACGATCAGCAGCGGCTTTCCGGTCTGCACCACCGCTTCCAGCAGCGGCAGCATCGTCTGGAGACCCGAGAGCTTCTTCTCGTGGATCAGGACATAAGGGTCTTCGAGCTCCGCAACCATCTTCTCGGTGTTGGTCACGAAATAGGGCGAGAGATAGCCGCGATCGAACTGCATGCCTTCGACCACGTCGAGCTCGGTCTCGGCCGTCTTGGCTTCCTCGACGGTGATGACGCCCTCGTTGCCGACCTTCTTCATCGCCTCGGCGATCATCTCGCCGATCGTGCGGTCGCCATTGGCGGAGATGGTGCCGACCTGCGCAACCTCCTCCGAGCCGGTGATGGTCTTAGAGTGGTCGCCGAGCGACTTCGTCACGGCCTCGACGGCGAGATCGATGCCGCGCTTGAGGTCCATCGGATTGATGCCGGCGGCGACGGCCTTGGCGCCCTCGCGGACGATGGCCTGGGCGAGCACCGTCGCGGTCGTGGTGCCGTCACCGGCCGCATCGTTCTGCTTCGAGGCCACCACGCGGACCATCTGGGCGCCCATATTCTCGAACTTGTCGGAAAGTTCGATCTCCTTGGCGACGGTGACGCCGTCCTTGGTGATGCGGGGCGCACCGAACGACTTCTCGATCACGACGTTGCGGCCCTTCGGACCCAGCGTGACCTTCACGGCATTGGCAAGCGTGTCGACGCCGCGCAGCATCCGCTCGCGCGCGTCCTGCGAAAACTTCACGTCCTTCGCAGCCATGATTCCTCACTCCTTCAGACTTGAGGTTTCAGGTTGATGATGTGGGATGAAGGCCCCGTCAGGCGGCCTTCTTGAGGGCGGCCGTCGTCTCGACGACGCCCATGATGTCGGACTCCTTCATGATCAGGAGATCCTGGTCATCGATCTTGACCTCGGTGCCGCTCCATTTGCCGAAGAGCACGCGGTCGCCGACCTTGACGTCGGGCGGCGCAAGCTTGCCGGTCTCGTCGCGCGCGCCAGCGCCAACGGCGACGACCTCGCCCTCCTGCGGCTTTTCCTTGGCGGTGTCGGGAATGATGATCCCGCCCTTGGTCTTCTCCTCGGCGTCGATGCGCTTCACGACGACGCGGTCATGCAGTGGCCGAAACTTCATGAGTTCCTCCAGTTTCCATGTCGGTCACATGTCAAAGCGGGCCGGCCCTGTTCAGGTCTCGCGGCGAGGTTCCGCGCGCCCTGAGGCGCCGTGCCCGCGCGAAGATTTGGGTTGCCCGATTTTTGCCTTCAAGAGGTCGGCAGCACTTTTTTTGATAGAGTGCTAACAGTCTGAAAAGGCAGCACAAACGCAACCTTTCATCTTGCCAGAGCGTTGAGAATCCGCTGCCATCGGCGCAGTGAAAACCAGGGAGCTGAAAGGAATGGCTTCGACAGACTTTGCCCGCCAGATCGCCGGCTACGGATTGACCACCGCCGGCATCCTCTACCGATTGCCCGACCACCCTTCGATCCTGCAGGAATATATCTGGCAGGATTACGACCTCGCTCCGCGCTTTCCCGAACTCAACAAGTTCCTCGCCTTCTGGCAGGCCAAGCTTGACGGCGAGCTGTTCCGCATCACCGTCGCTCACAAGGACCTGATCGGGCCGGCCGACCTCAGCGCGGTCAGCGGCGAGTTCCGGCTCCAGTGACGTTGATGCTTCGCAGGGCTTGATCCGAAGAGAACACATCCCAAAATCATAGCAGCCGCCGACAGCGACAGCGCGCTCGACGCGGTGATCAACCAAACCGGATCCATGTTGCTTCCTGGAGGATATGGCTATGGCAACGTTGGCAATCGCTCCCCGCCAAGGGAGGACTGCATGATGACATCAGACGACTTCGAGAGGCCGGTCGTGATCCTGACCGGGCTCGGGCATCCGGCGGCGATCGCGTCCGCAATGGAGGCCTACATGTTCTTGGCCGACTGGCCGGAGACCAGGCGCGATCCGGTCCACGGCTTTGCGCTGAAAGCCTGCCTGGCGGCGATCCGCGGAGAGATCGAACCAGACACGGCGCGCGGCTTGTTCGCGTCCTGGGCGGAAAAGCATGATCTTCTTGCGCCCGACGTGGCCGCGTTCGCCAGCAGCCGCAAGGAAGGCTCGCGCGGCCACGCTTGACCAGTGGCCCGGCTCCGCACCGGTGGGGGCCGGGCATTTCCGAAGCCGCGGGACGCTGTTTTATTGCCGAAATCCTGCCCCGGATTTTGGGCGGGCGGTTACGGCTTTGAGAGCCCAGCCCGACGGGGAGCTCCCACCCAGCGCGGTACCGTTTCCGAGCCATCGAACGATTCCCCCAAAAATCTCACTGATCCCCTTGAACGTCCGCCGACCGGATCCAAATCGCTAATTGCCGAGCGCCTTTTGAGGGATCGGCCGGTCAAGCCGACATCGGTGAGACCTCGGAATGACCGACTTGTGCCCATGTTGCTCAATGGAGGATGTGGTTATGAGAACCGTCTTCGATTTTTCTCCTTTGTATCGGTCGAGCATCGGCTTCGACCGCATATTCGGTGCGATCGAAGCCGCAAGCCGGCTGGACCCGCCCGGCAACTGGCCGCCCTACGACATCGTCAAGACCGATGACGACGACTATCGCATTACGATGGCCGTGGCCGGCTTCTCGCGGGACGAGCTCACCATCACGCATGAGCCGAACCTACTGGTGGTGTCCGGGCAGAAAGCCGGCCAGGACAATGGCCGATATCTGCACCACGGCATTGCCGAGCGCACCTTCCAGCGCCGCTTCGAGCTTGCTGACCACGTCAAGATCGTGGCCGCCAACCTCGAGAACGGTTTGCTGACGGTCGATCTGAAACGCGAGCTGCCAGAGGCGATGAAGCCGCGCCGGATCGAGATCGCCACCGGCACCGCACTGCCGAAAGCCGATCGGCGGCAGATCGACTCGGAGAAGCGCGCAGCCTGAGCAGAGGCTGATTGAATCAGCGTTGAGCGCCGGGCGGCGAGCCCGGCGCCGCGAATCCGCTTCGATGTTTGAACGCAAGGAGGATGTCATGAGCGTTCGAGATTTGATCCCCTGGGGCCGCGATAACGGCAATCGGCCTCCCGCGCTGTATCGCGATGATCAGCACAACCCCGTCTTCTCGCTCCATCGCGAGGTCAATCGTCTGTTCGACGACATGTACCGCTCGTTCGACAGCCTTGGTTCGCTGCCGCCCTTCAACGGCGGTTGGCCGAAGGTCGAGGTCTCCGAGACAGCCAGGGATATCAAGGTGACCGCCGAAATTCCGGGAATGGAGGAGAAGGACCTGGAGATCCTGCTCGATGGTGACACTCTCACCCTCAGGGGCGAGAAGCGTGCCGAGAGCGAGAACAAGGAGAGGCAGTTTTCGGAGCGGTATTACGGCCGCTTCGAGCGTCACATCCCCCTCGGCTATGAGGTCGAGCAGGACAAGATCGATGCCCGCTTCAGGAACGGCGTGCTGACGGTCGTCCTGCCCAAGAGCGAGAGGGCGCAGTCTCAGGTCAAGCGCATCGCGATCAAGCATTAGCAGATCGCCGAGACCCTGGCGGCGCGCCTCGGGCGCCGCCAGCTGCTGGAGCGTCACGAGACGAATGCTGGCGCGGGCCGGAGCCGCGCGAGGCCCCGGTCCATTCTAGCTCCGTCGTCTTGCCGAGAGTGGCCACCCCCTGGCGCCGGTCTCACCAGCGCCAGCTTCATTGTCAGTGCTTTTCTCGATTGGTCAGGTCTTGGGTCACCCGTCTGGAACCAGCCGGGGATGCGAACTGTTGAAGCGCCACAAGTGCGTTGCGAGAACTAACTCGACGAGCCGCCCCATGTCCGAGAAGAAGACAGTTGAGATCCCGGTCATTAAACCGACGATGATCCAAATGAGCAGCGACCCGCGAGGCGATGCAGCCATAACATTCGAGACGATCGGGGACGCAGACGTCCTCCTCGTGTTGCCGATGACGGCCCTGGTCGCTTTGGAAGCGATGCTGGCGAAAGCGAGCCAGGAGCAGGCGAAGCACCAGCCTGTTCAATAGCGCCTATGCCAGCCATCCGGGCTCGGTAGTCCGACACATCGTCGCTGGCAGTGGCAGACGATGAGCCCGGAGGGCTGTGCCTCGCGCCAGAGGCGGAACCTAGCGCTTCGCTCGGAAGCGTACATCTCAGAGCTATCCGGTTGAAGGCCGGTCGCGCCCCTAAATAGTCATTACCTCGAAGAGCGCCTTGTGCGCAGCTCGCCAATGATCAGGCGTGCGCGCTGCCAATAATACATAACCGTCTTGTCCAGCCCCGTAGGGAGAACCATTCCAGCGTGCGACGTGGCCGCCGGCCTCGCTTAAGAACAACGCACCGGGCAGATGATCCCACGGTAAGGTCCGCCAGAAAACGGCGAAATCGCGATCGCCAGCGACAATGGCAGGATACTCGGCTCCTGCGCAAAGCAGTGGCGGCACGATCAAGGGCACCTGATCCAACCGTGGTTTGACGGCCTCAAGCACCTCGGGAGGAAAGAAACGCATAGAAATTGAACCCTTCCGCAGCGGCTCTGCTTTTCCATCAGCAACCACGCGGACTCCATTAATCTGGGCTCCACTTCCCAATTCGGCGACATGAAGCTGACCTGACAGCGGGTCGAGCATCCAAGTGGCGACGGTCTCCCCTCCGTGCAGAAGCGCGACCATGACCGAAAATGGTCCTCGGCCGGAGACGAAATTTCCAGTGCCGTCCAGCGGATCGATCAACCAGACGGTGCCCTGGTCTAGAGCGCTAGCCAAGGCGGGGTTACGTGCACAGGCTTCCTCACCTACGATCCTCGCGGATGGATCGAGCTGCAGCAATTGTTCGCCAATTAACCGTTCGGCGTGATGATCGGCAGCGGTGACGAGTTCTCCCGGCGACTTTTCCTCAACGTCGCTCGCGGTAAGTTTGCGAAAGCGAGGTAAGATTGCCTCGGCAGCTGCCTGTCGCAGAACCGTCGATACTTCCTCAATCAGACTCATCATGCCCCCGGCCCATCGTCCTGGACTTGCCTATCGGGTCTCGTCGATCTGACAAAGTCCCTACTACCAGCCCAGGTCGTTCTCGAAGTGGCAGAGGCCAGAAGCTACGACGCGCCACTTCCGGACATTGGATCACTGGCTGAAAGCGGACATTCCGCACGGCGCGACTCAAGGTGCCGGTCACCTCGCCTCAATTTTGCAATGCTTGGATCTGATGCTTACTTGGCTCTACCCGGCCTCAGTCCGCGACGTCGATGCCAACCGCCGCGAGGGCCGAGCGAAACTCAGAAGGAACAAACTGAGATGAAAAGTGTAATGAACCTAGCTGGGAAAGTGTAACGGCGACGCCGCCATACAGGCTAAGTTATTGATTTAAATGGCGCTGGAGACGGGACTCGAACCCGCGACCTCCGGCGTGACAGGCTGGAAGTCGCTCAATGATTTCAACGCCCGTTTACAAGCTTTGCCGCCATAACGGGGCGGCAATTCGCGAAAAGTGTAATGGGCACTGCGCTTGATCCGTCGTTTCCTGATGCTCTTGACGACGACGATCTCGCAGCTCCTGTCGAACTGGTACCCTATTGCCGCCTTTCAGGTTTTGGACGCCACAGCCAGCCTCGACCTCCTCGCCCATGGTCTCGTGGCCAAGGACGTCGCTGACCTCCATTGTGGGAGTGTATCTGTCGTAGACGTGCAAGTCGGAGCTGCGGATGGCGCAGGCCGCGACCTTAATGACGACGTCGCCCACGTCCGGAATTTACGGATCGGACACCCGATGCATCAACTCATCGTCGGCCTTGGTCAGGGCAAACCTGAGGCATAGTTCGTGCATCGGCATTTCACGGAAGCCGAATCCGCCTTGTCGGGCCGATTCATTAGCGTTCGCGGAAGCCCCGTTCTGCGTGGTCGATGAGTGGTTTCATCAGATATGATAGCGCGGTGCGGCTCTCGGTCGAGATGAAGACCTCGACGGGCATGCCCGGCAGGAGTCGGCGGTCCCCGAGCGCGGTGGCGACGCCTTCCATTTGGACCTCGCCGATATAGAAGCTCTGCCCGCTCACGGGATCCTTCGTCGTCGCCGGCGAGATATGGGTCAGTTTGCCTGAGATCTCCGGGGTGGTGTTGCGGTTGAAGGCGGAGAAGCGCATCCGCGCGGTCTGGCCGACATGGACCTGATCGATGTCGCTGGGTGCGATACGGACCTCGACTACGAGCTTTGCGCTCTGCGGGACAACCGTGGCCAGGCGAGCCGCCGGGGTGATGACGCCCCCTACTGTGAAGATCATCAACTCATTGACCGTGCCGGCGATCGGGGCACGGATTTCCATGCGCGCCAACCTGTCTTCGTTGGCGATACGGCGGTCGCTCAACTCGGAGACCTTGGCCTCGACCTGACGCAGCTCCCGCTGGGCCTCCGTGCGGGCGGTTTCATCGATGGCGATGATCTGGAGGCGGGCATCGCTGATGCGCAGCTTGGCGCGGGCGAGCGTCGCGTCGATCTCGCCGCGCTCGCCGAGTAGCCTCGCCCATTCGCGGTTGATGTTGAAGACTTTGACGCCGTCAATGAAGCCCTTCTGGAAGAGACTGAGATATTTGGCGCGCTCGAGATCGACGAGCCTCAGTTCCTCAACCTTCGCGACCTGCCGCGCCTCGAGCCCCCGGATTTCCTGGCCCGACTGGACGATCGAGATCTCCAACTGCTCCTTGCGGCTGTCACGGTTGGCCTTGTTGCCTGCGAAGAGGCGGACTTCACCTTCGCGAATGTGGTCGGCTTGGTCGGACAGCGCCACCATCTCTGAGGAAAAGTCGACGCTCGCCAGATTGTCTCGCTCGGCGACGAGCCTGGCCTTGCGACCAAGGTTCTCGGCGAGCTGGGAGCGGATGATCGAGAGTTCGGCTCGGGTCTGGACATCGTCGAGCCGGAAGAGAACCTGACCTTCCTCGACGCGGTCGCCCTGCCGGACCGCGATCGACTGGACGATGCCGCCATCGCGGTGCTGCACCTCCTTCAGATTCTGATCGATCTTGACCGTGCCTTGTGTGACGACGGCGCCATTCAGCGCAGCGTTCGCGGCCCAGCCGCCGCAGCCGACCACCAGCAGCAAGGCGAACGTCGAGCCGGCAACCACATGGCCGCGCAGGCTGAATCTCGGGCGGCGAAGCTTCGCCTGTTCGCCGGCTTTCGCCGGGTTGGCGATGAAATCGTGGTTATGGGCGTTCATCGGGCTCTTCCCCTCGCCAGCCGTTCGGTGCAGCCGGTTCCTGCCTCAGACGTAGTAGAGCTTGTGGTTGCCATAAATCTCGATCGAGAAATCTTTCGCATCCTCCTGCTCGACATAGACGTCGACATAGGTGCGTTCATCCTCTCCAACCTTCTCGAGGCGGAAGCGGAAGGGGCGATCGTCGCTGTCGTCGCCATAGGCCTTGCCGAAGCCGTCGTCGTCACCATCGCTGCGATCATCGTCATCGTCGTCGCGGTGCGAGCGGAGCTGGTACTGCTTAACCACGATGCGGTCGCCGGCTTCGAGATCGAGGATCTGATGCACAAGATCGTCGGCGCGCGCGTCATTATCCTCCATCAGGAAGACGAAGCGGTCATTGCCGGCGCCGCCGGTGAGCGTCGCGCCTTTTTCCCCGATGATGAGGCAATCATCGCCGCTGCCGCCGAGGATGGCCTCGAAATCGATCACCGTGTCCTCACCGATCTCGATACCGATTGCCTTGCCGCGCTTGAGGTCGACTGTGACGCCCCGTTCGGTCGCCGAGAGGTCGAGCGTGTCCCAGCCTTCGCCACCGTCGTAGCAGTCGGCGGTGGCATCTCTCGTCGCAACGATCACATCGTTACCGGCGCCGCCATCGACACGGTCTGCGCCCGCGCCGCCATCAAGCACGTCGTCGCCGGCCTCGCCGGACAGCTCATCGTTGCCCTCGTCGCCAAAGATACGGTCACTGCCGCCGCCTGCTTCGACAATATCGTCGCCAGAACCGGCCCGTACGACGTCGTCGCCAGCACCGAGGCGCACACGGTCGTTGCCGTTGCCGGCAAGCACGATGTTGTCGCCATCGCCGGCCGTCACGAGATCGTCGCCGTCACCCGCATCAATGATGTTGTCGCCGGCCCCGCCATCGACAACATCATCGCCGTCGCCGGCGTCGATGATATCGTTGCCGGCGCCACCCGTGATCACATCGTTGCCGGCACCGCCATAGATCGTGTCGTCGCCATCGCCGCCATGCAGGCTGTCATTGCCGGCACCGCCATGGATGACGTCGTTACCGGTCCCGCCGAAGACGATGTCGTCACCCGCTCCGGCATCGATCTGGTCGTTGCCGGCACCACCGACGATGTGATCACCGCCTGCTCCGGTCACGACGATATCGTTGCCGCCGCGCGCATCGATCACGTCGTCGCCGCCCATGCCCGCTATCCGGTCGGCGCATTCGCTGCCGAGCAGGACATCGTCGCCTGGGGTACCGGTGACATCGAGGAACTCCACCACGCGCAGCGTCGCTGTCTGCTGCACGAGATCCTCGCCATCGCTGATCCAGTAGGTCAGCGTCACCGTGCCGTACCAGCCGGTTTGCGGCCTGAAGACCCAGCCGCCCTCTGCAATGGTCAGCTGGCCGTGCGAAGTCCTCAACCCGACGACAGAGAGCGGGTCGGCGTCGGCGTCGCTCGCGCCTGCAAGCAGTGCGAGGCTGGCGATCATCAATGTCTGGCAACCGCCGATATCGACGAGCTGGACGGGGCCGGAGACGCGCGGAGCGCGGTTGCGCGGCTCTTGCGGCGTATCGTCACCATCGTCCTCACCGGAGTCGGGGTTCGGCCGGGGGGTGGCGGGGCTATTCCCGTCATCCGGGCCAGAGCGCGTCGGCAGGCCGCCGCTATCGGCCCCGCCTCCGCCCGAAATCGTGGTCAGGGCAAAATCGCGCCCGCCATTGTCATTATTGGCCGAGCCTCCCTGCCCCGCATCAAAGATCGGCGACGGATAGCGAGGCAGCGGCAACTGCTCGTAGTCGATCAGTTGAGAGTCGATATTGAGATAGTCAGGCAGACCAGGGACGACCGGCCCCAGACCGCCGGACCCGATTGCCTTTTGAGCCGGCTCCTTACCAAGCGAACCGGTCTCGTCGACCTCCTTCTCCGAGGTCAGCAGCTGCTCCTCGCCCTCCGCCACGCCCGGCTTACGGAGGGCTTCCCCGGCCTGGGCGTCTTTCTCCGCGGCGGGGGGCGCCGTCGCGTCAGTGTTAGCCTGGCCGGGGAACAGGCTTTTCAAATAAGCCGCAACCGCTACGACCGCGAGCGCGATCACCCCAGGCCAGCGCGGCCGCGTCGGAGGCTCGGCCAGCGCCTTGCGGTAGATCTGGCCGGTGTCGGAAAGCGGTGGTTCCGCTGGTTTGGCAGCTTTGATCGTGATCATGCCGGCACCCGAACTTCAAGCGCTGTGGAATGTTCGCCGATGCCGACTGCCCGCGGCATGGAGACGGTGCGCTCTGGGGCCGCCGGAGCGCTCGCAGAAACGCTGGCTGCGGCACGTGGCTGGGCCGGCGCGAGTATTTTGTCGCGCGGTCCGAAGGCAACGAGCTTGCCGCCCTGGATGAGGCCGACATCGTCGACCGCCTGCAGCGCGCTCGGGCGATGCGCCACGATGAGAACGATGCCGCCGCGCGCCTTGACCTGCTCGATCGCCGCCGTGAGCGCGGCCTCCCCCTCGCCGTCGAGATTGGAGTTGGGCTCGTCCATGATGACGAGGAAGGGGTTGTCGTAGAGCGCTCTCGCGAGCCCGATCCGCTGGCGCTGGCCGGCGGAGAGAGCGGTGCCCTGCGGCCCGAGCTGGGTCTTGTAGCCCAGAGGCAGGCGAAGGATCATCTCGTGGATGCCGGCCGCGGTGGCCGCCTCGACGACCTTAGCGGGTTCGACCGACTCGGCTAGGCGCGAGATATTCTCATCGACCGTGGCGTCGAGAAGCGCGACCTCCTGCGGCAGATAGCCGAGATGACGGCCGATCGTTTCCTCGGGCCATTGCTCCAGCTCCGCGCCGTCGAGCCTCACGGCGCCGCGCAGAATCGGCCAGATGCCGGTGATCGCGCGCACAAGCGTGGTCTTGCCGCCGCCGCTCGGGCCGATGATGCCGACCGCCTTGCCCGCCTGTACGTCGAAACTGGCATCGCTCAGCAGCACCTGGCCGCTGCCCGGCGCGGCGACCGTGATCTTGTCGATCTTCAGCGACTGGCGCGGGGCCGGGAGTTCCATCGGCTCGACCGCCTTGCTCAGCGCCGTCATCGTTTCGCGCAGGCGCTGGAAAGCCATGCGCGCCGCCACGAAGGGCTTCCAGTTGGCGATCGCCTGATCGACCGGCGCGAGCGCGCGGGAAGAGGCGACGGAAGCCGCGATGATGGCGCCGGCCGAGAGCTCGCCCTTGATCGTGAGATAGGCGCCGAGCCCCAGCGTCGCCGATTGCAGCACCATGCGCAGCACGCGCGAGATCGCGCCGAAGGTGCCGCCGAGATCGCTGGAGCGGGTCTGAAGCTGGAGATGCTCGCGATTGACCTCGTCGAAGCGCGCGACGGCGCGGGGCGCGAAGCCCATCGCCTTCAGCACCTCGGCGTTGCGGGCGTTGCTGTCGGCAATCGCCCCCCGCGCGATGGCCGCCTGCCGCGTCTCGTTGTTGATGCGGCGCGTCAGGACCTCGCTGATCAATGTCAGCATGGTCAACACGACGGCGCCGGCGAGCGTCAGCCCGCCGAGCCAGGGATGCAGGAAATAGACGAAGGCGAGATAGAGCGGGATCCAGGGAAGATCGAACAGGGCACCGGGCCCCTGCCCGCCGAGAAAGCTGCGAACCGTGTCGACGTCGCGGCCACGCTCCATCGCCTCCGCCGTCGAGAAGCCCAGGCGCGGCATGTCGATGGTGACCCGATGTGCGATCGGCGCGATCTTGTCGTCGAAGCGGGCCCCGACCCGGACCAGCACCTGCGAGCGGATGACGTCGAAGCAGCCCTGAAAGAGATAGAGGCCGATGGCGAGCGCCGAGAGCGCCGCCAGCGTCTGGATGCTGCCGCTCGTCAGGGCGCGGTCATAGACCTGCATCATGTAGAACGAGCCGGTCAGGGCCAGCAGGTTGATGAGGCCCGAGACCACGAACAGGAAGATGGCGATGCCGCGCAGGCCGCGCGTCAGCCGGGCGGCGTCGCGCCTGCGGGCGGATGAAAGCGTCTTGGCCGGTGCCATTGTGGCCCCCGTAAAATGCTGTTGACGAGAAGGATCGGGTGGGCGGCCCCCTCGGTCCGCCCACCCGCTGCCGGTTCGATCAGACGATGAAGCTGTTGGCCGTCAGGTTGTGACTGCCCTTCAGGTTGATTTGGAACTCGGCATCCGTCGCCGCATCGACGTTGCCCTTGACGATGGTGTACTCGCCATCTGCGCGGGTCTCGTAGGTGACCGTGAGCTGGGCCGCGGCGGTGAAGCCTCCGCCATTGGCCAGAGTGAAGCTCTGGTTGCCGGCCTGGCTGGCATCCGCGTCGATGGCACTGAGGTCGAGGCGATCGCCCGGCTGGAAGTCGAGGATCGTGTCGCCATCCGCACCGACGGTGCTCAGGAAGCGGAAGGTATCGTTGCCATTACCGCCTTCCATCACGTTCACCGCGTCGCTCGCCGTGATCACATCGTTGCCCGAGCCGGTGGCGACATTCTCGATATTCCACAGCGTGTCGGTGCCGCTCTGGCTGCTTACCGCGCTGCCGCGTCCGCCAAGGCCGTTGCCGAGATCGACGGTAAGGTTCGCCGTGATCGCCGAGAAATCGAGCGTGTCGATGCCGCTGCCGCCGTCGATCTCGTCGCCGAAATAGGTGTCGTCACCGTCGCCGACCGCCGCGACGATGAGATCGTCGCCGCCGCCGGCAACCACCGTGTCGTGACCGGCACCGGCATCGATCAGGTCGTTGCCCGCCCCGCCGAAGATCCGGTCGTTGCCGGCCTCGCCATAGAGCATGTCGGCCCCCCCGCCGCCGAAGACCTGATCGTCGCCCGCTCCGGCGAAGACCACGTCGCGCCCGTCACCGGCATCGACGAAGTCCGCCCCGTCGCCTGCCGAGATCGCATCGGCCCCGGCATGGCCGATCAGCGTGTCGTCGCCGGCGAGGCCGATGATGTTGTCGGCGCCCGTCGTGCCGATCAGGACGTCCGCTCCCGCCGTACCGCTGCGCAGTGTACCGCCCGTCGCCGCGTTCGGATCGGGCGCCGGCGTGCCGGGGCCGTCGTCGTCATCGTCATCGTCGCCGCAGGACGGATCGTCATCGCCCTCATGACCGGACGACCTATCGTCGTCGTCATCATGGTCGTCGTCATCGTCCCTGACAGCGCCGGCGACACGTACATGCTGGACGCCGTCGCTGGAGAAGGTGACCGAGTGATTCGGGCCGTCCAGGGTGATGGTGCCGTCGCCGTTGTCGATGACGTCGTAATCGTCGAGGCTCGTACCGCCAGGCAGCTCGACGACGTCCTGCGGGCGCATGGTGCCGATTATGGTGTCGCGCCCGCCATTGCTGCGGAAGACGATGCGGTGGGCCGAGGCGAGGCTGGAAATGTCGACGACATCGTCGCCGGCCGAGCCCTCGATGGTGATCGTCGAGTAGTTCAGGCTCGTGCCGGTGAAGTCGCCGATCACCTGGATCGTATCGCCGCCACTGCTGCCGCCATCCGGCCCGCCATTGCCGTTGTTGGCGGTCACGTTCAGCGAGCCGACGGTGATCTCCTCGATATTGTCGAGTTCGGCCACCACGCTTTCGGTGCCGTTGCCGGTGGTGCGGGTGACGACGATCTCCGTGGAGGCGAGGAAGGTCGTCCCCAATTGCGCGGCGAGGCCCGTGTTCTGACCGGGGGTAACGGCATAGATGCGGAAGGTTTCCGCTCCCTGCGAGCCGGAGAGCACATAGGTATCGTTGCCGGCACCGCCGTCGATGATGTCGCGGCCCTGGTTGCTGGTCTGCTGGATCGTATCGTTGCCGCCGCCGGCAAAAATGATGTCGTTGCCGGCACCGCCGTCGAAGGTCGAGCTCGCGTTGTCTCCCACAAGGATGTCGTTGCCGTTGCCGCCGGTGATGGCGCCGTTCGCATCGCGGACGACCTCAACGGTTGCGGTATCGGTTCCGGTCCCGCGATAGGTGAAGCTGCCGCCATTGTTTCCGCCGGTGTCGGTGATCGTCACATCGTCGGCGCCGAGGGTCGCCGTCAGGCTCGACTGGCCGGTGATCGCCGAGATCGCCATCGGGCTGTCGGGATCGGTGTCGTTGACCAGCAGCGCCCAATTCGGGACGGTGAACGGGTTGCCGTTGGTCCAGTTCGTCACGATGCGGTCGTTGTTGGCGATCATCGGATCGTCCACGGCGACGATGTTGATCGTGGCAATCGCCGGCAGGCTGGTCCTGATGCCGTTGTCGACGGTCACCTCGATGGTTCGCGTCGTGCCCAGATCGTCGGAGGTGTTGGAGAAGCGGACGGCGTCCAGCGCCCGCTGATAGTCCGCCGCGCTCGCTTGGCCGGTCAGGGTCAGGACGAGTTCGCCGGCCACAACGACCGCCTGCGCGACGGCGATCCCCGAGGGGCGGCCGTTGGCGGTGGTAGCCGTCAGCGTGTCGCCGGCCACCATGTTCTTCACGACGATGCGGGCCGAGGCGATCGTGTCGCTGCCGGTGATGCCGGAGAGGCTGGAAATGCCGACCGCGGCCTGGCCTTCCGTGAAGGTGCTGTTCCAGCCCGTTGAGCCGTCGCTGGAAGGAGTCGTGTACTGCACATTCACATTGTCGATGGTGACCGTTTCATTGTTTCCGTTCACGCCGCTGAAGACGAAGCGGATCGCCGAGCCGGCGGTGAAGGGGCCGGTCAGCGCGACGTTCGCCGTGCCCTCGCCGGAATTGCCGTCGATCGTCTGCACCGTGGCGAAGGTCGTGCCGTCGGCCGAGAACTGCACCTGGAGGGTTTCCCCGTTATCCAGGCCGGATTCGTCGTAGCTGAAGCTCAGTGTCGCAGTGCCCGTGCCGACCATCGACAGATCGACCGGCCGCGTGATCGTGGCGCCCGCCGGCGTCGAGCCGGTTCCCGTATCCCGCCGGAATTCCAGCTCGCCGCCGGTGATGCCGATCTCGCCGGTGAGCGCCGGGTTCGCCGGGCGGTCGCCGATCTCGACCCACGGGCTGGTCCACGCCGCCGTTCCGTTGGAATTCGCGTAGCTCTGCGAACCGAAATTGTCGCGATAATCGGCGCTGTCGTAGGCGTGCAGATCCAGGCTCGGCCCGCGCAGGTCGAGCATGCGGTCGGCGAACTGGATGCGCTCGATGTTGAACAGCCGGTCGGTGCCTTCGGCTTCGAGCGTGCGTCCGGTTTCCGGATCGACCACACCTTCGGTCGGGTCGACATGGGACACGGTCACGCTGCCGTCGGCGTGATGGGTGATCTCGTAGTTGTCGTGGTTGTCGTAATAGACGGCGGTGTCGACATCCCCGTCCTTGCCGCCGTCGAGGATTTCGCGGACGACTTGCAACTGGCTCGGCTTGATCTCGCCGGAGAACAGGCGCTCCTGGATCTCGGCGATGGAGTAGACGCTGAAGGCGTCCCAGCTCTGGCCCGCGCGGGGCGTGACCTGGATGCGGACGTTCAGCCACTTGTCGCCGTCGATGACGTCGTTGCCGCCCATGCCGCGGATCGTGTCCGAGCCGCCGCCGCCGAGGATGATGTCCGAGCCGTCGGAGGTGTCCATGACCGCAAGCTGGCTCTCGCCGGCGGGATCGATTGGATTGCCGTCCGCATCGAGATTGTGCGGGTTGTAGATATTGAAGCGCTCGAGATGGGCGACGAGTTCGCGCAGCCCCTCGATCCGGTCCAGGTTCTTTTCGAGCAGCGCGTTCGAGAAGCTCTCGATCGGTGCGTCGGGGTCGACCTGCGCGGCGTTGCCGTTGGGGTCGTAGCCACCGATCACTACGTCGCGCCCGATGAGCGTGTCGTTGTGGTCCCAGCCCGAAAGCCCCTCGACCAGATCGTAGCGATCGCGCAGGATGTTGTTCTGCTGGTTGACGAAGATGCTGATGTTCATGTTCGCATCGGCGTCGTAATTATTGTTCTGGAACGTGGTCCAGTCGAAGCCGGCCATGCCGTTCGAGCGGTTGATGCCGATGCCCTGCACCATGATGTCGTCGCCGGATTCGGCGTCGAAATCGGTATCGTTTTCGCCGGCGATCATCACGTCGTGGCCGATGATGCGCGAGTTGAAGAACAGCTCCGAATTGTCGCCGGTGAGCGTCGTCATGTTGCCTTGAGCTTCCATCCAGTCGTCGCCCTCGTTGCCGAGGATCGCGCCGCCGCCGCCGGTGGGCGCCCGGATGAAGTCGTTGCCCTGGCCTCCGGACAGGGTCTTCTGATCCTCGCCGCCGGTCAGGACGTCGTTGCCGTCGCCCCCGAAGATCAGGTCGAGGCCCATGCCGCCGTTGAGGACGTCGTCGCCGCCCTCGCCCTTGAGCACGTCGCTGGCGCCGATATCGGTGCCGCTGTCGGTGATGATGTCGTCGCCGTCGCCGCCATGGAGATGATCGACGCCGAAGCCACCCTCGATGCGGTCGTCGCCGCCTTCGCCCCAGATCGTGTCGTCGCCCGACCCGCCGATCAGGGTTTCGCCGTTGTTCGTGCCGCCGAGCACGACATGCTGTTCGCCGGCGAAGCGCAGGTAGTTCTCGCCACGGACGACCAGTGAATTCGTGCCGGTGATGGCGGAGATAACGTCAGCCTCGCGCGTCGGGTCGTCATGGCCGATGCCGCGGTTCCACTGCTTGGACTGGTCCATCGTAATGATGTAGTCGGCCGTCTGGAACGCCGCGCCGTTGATGTGCAGGCCGTTGTCTCCGGTATCGGTGTTGCGGCGGATGAGTTCGGCGAAGCTGTCGGCCTCCAGTTCGTTGAGCAGGTTCTGCCCCTGCGTGCGGCTAATGTAGTAGAAGCGGTCGCTGTTCTGGAGATTCTGGATCTGGAGCTCGAAGACGTAGGTGAAGGTCGAACCGAGCATGCCGCCGAAAGGCATGAGCTGCTCGGCGAGGCCGCCGATCCAGAAATCGACCTTGTCGAGGCCGGTTTCCTGCGCGGCCCATGTGCCAGTCGAATTCAGGTAGTCGAGGCGCGCCTGGTGCTCCAGCGCCGTCTCGCCCTCCGTACCGAAGACGAGGTTCCAGGCGGCGTCGCGCTTGGCCTCGACCGTCGTGGCGGCGGTGATCGTCTGATGCGTACCGTAGGCAGCGATGAAATTGACGACCGAAAGCGGATTCTTGATGTGCTGGGCGAAGTCGGCCCAGCTTTCGTAGGGCTTGAGATAGCTGTCGTTGGTCTGCTCGTAGAGCTGCCGCCGCGCCTCGTTGAGCGAGGGAATGCCGGTTTCGCGGGCGCGGGTCATGTTGATAGTGGCGAGGTCCAGCGGCAGGCCGACAAGGTTGTTGCGCAGCGCGCTGGTGACGAATTCGTCGATCTCGTTGCCGGCCTGCTGGGTCATACCGCGGATGATGGCGCCGGCGGCGCTGTGGGCATCGACGCCCTGCTCGCCGAACACCACCGGATTGAGGAAGGCGTCGATCAGGCCGACCTCGTCGGGGCTCGCCGCGCCCGCATCGAGCTTCAGCATCGCCACGTTCTCGTTGAGCATCGAATGCCCGAAGCGATAGACGACCTGGGCGAATTCCTCGAATATCCGGCCATCGATCTCGACCGAGTTTGAGAAGACGAAGGGGTCGATCTGCGGCGCGACTGCGCGCACGAACTCCTCGAAGACGAGGTGCTGGTAGACCATTTCCGTGGAGAAGCGCGCCGCCTGGAACAGACGCTCGCCGTCCCAGACCAACCCTGTGGTGCTGGCGGGGAAGCTCGCGACATCGATTGCGAGCCATTCGTTGAGCAGCGCGAGATCGCCCTCGGCCAGCAGCGTTTCCTTGATCGCGGCGACCTGACGGTTGTGCTCGCTGTGGAAGATCGTGTGCGTCGCCGTCAGGGCGATGTTCTCATTGCCGCGACCGTCGCCGACGATGAAATGCGCGTCCAGCAATTCGTCGTCGTAGGTGGCAACGCCGCCGAACATATTGGCTGGCGCCTGGGGATTGCCCGTCAAGTCGTCGCTATCGGCGGTTTGCGTGCCATAGATGGCAGCGCCGGTCTGCATATCGCGGCTGACGACATATTGCCCCGGAACAGCAGTGTGCGCGATGTCGTTGAGAAAGGCCCGGCCGGCGCCGAGGCTGGTGAGGGCGTCGATCGGGGTCGCGAGGTTGCCCTCGACAGGGCCGCCGGCCGTCACCATCTGCGGCAGGCCATTGGCGCCACGGATGAACTCGCCGTAGAGGTCCGTCATGATCGCCGGCACGCTATGGACATTGAGATCGTCCAGCTCGATGCCGAGCATGGTCCTTGCCTGGGCCTTGATGTCGGCCCAGGTCGGCGGGCCGCCGGTCGCGCTCGCCAGCATTTCGCCGGTCGCCATCGGCTTGCCGTCGATCAGGACATATTCGCGCAGGAACACCTGATGCGACGGATTGGAGGTGTAGACCTGATTGAGGTCGATCCAGGGCGTGGTTTCGTTGGTGTGGTCGCGGACGTCGTCGGCCGTGCCGATCAGACCGTCGGCACCGGGAGCGTTGGTCGCGCGGGTCAGAACCATGAAGTTGGTCGGGCTTCCCGGCACATAGAGCGGATCGTCCGGCTGGAGCGGAATGTAGACGGTACCGCTGCTGCCCTTCGTGGTCAGATCGAGACCGTGATCGAAGAACTGGCCGAAGATCGTCATGAAGCCGTTGAACGAGGCTGTGTCGCCGAGATCGGCCGCAATATTCTTGATGAAGACGTTGCCGCCGTCCATCGTCACGCCGTGCGAAGCGAGTTCCGCAACGACTGCCGCGTCGGCGGCTGCCGCCGCAGCCTGGGCGGCCGCCGTGGCGGCGGAGCCAGTCGGGATCGTGTCGAGAGCCGCCTCGGCATCCGCCAGAGCCCCGGCCGCCTGGGTAAGGTCCTCGTTCGCGGTGGCCAGGGCCGCATCGGTGGCGGTGAGAACTCCGCCCGCCTCGGCAACCGCTGCTTCGGCATCGTCAACGGCCGTGGCCAGAGCCGCGTTTTGCTCCAGCGCATTTTGCAGTGCCGTGACGGCCTGCGTGTGAAGACCCTGGGCCACGGTCAAAGCGGCATCGGCGTCTTGATCGGCCAGGTCGGCCAGACCATATGCAGCCTGCTTTGCCTGAAGCGTATTGTAAGCTAAGGCATATGCAGCGGAATTGTCCGGGGTGGGAGCGCTCTGGAACGCCGCAAGCGCCGCATCCGCCGCTTGCTGGGCCAATGCACGCTCCGCGAACGCGCTGTTCTTGGCGATCTCGGCAGCCGCCGCCGCGCTTGTGGCGTTCCCGACCGCCGTCAGGGCGTCCGTGACATCGCCCTGAGCGCCCGCGAGCACCGGTGCGTGCGCATTTTGCGCCGTAATCGCAGAGGCCAGCGTCGCAGCAGCGGTGCCGGCGGCGGTCGACGCGGCTGCCTGCTGCTGCGTGGCGACCGCGACCGCCGCCTGCGCCGCATCCCGTAAGACCTGTGCATTCGCGACTACATCCTCGGCTGCGTCGACTGCGGCATCGGCAACCGCAGCGGCGTCGGCGACCGCGTTATGCGCCGCGCGCGCCGCGGCCTGCAACGCCATCACATCGCCGACGATCGCAAGTGCCTCGGCTCCCTTGATGTCGACCGATGCCAGGGCCGCTGCAATAGCCGCCGGATTGTTCAGCGACTGGTCGGCAACTAGGTTCGAGATGGTGCGGGGCTGGCTATCGTAGACCGAGCCAGTCGCGTCCGCATAGCTGGTCGGACCTCCGGTGCGCGGGTTAGCTTCCGCTGGGGCATAATTCGGCGTCAGCAGCCGGAGCATCACCTGATCCGCCGAGCCGAAATGGACCATGTTCGGCTGAAAGTTATTGTAGGAGCCATCGACCGTACGCAGGCCATAAGGCAGCAGCGGGCTCGAGACGAGCTGCTCCAGAGCGACGCGCGGATCGGTACCAGCATTAATCGCCGTGGTATGCGCCTCGGCGATCTTGATCTGCCTCAGGATGTAATCGAGGTCCTGCGTATTGAGTTTCATGGCGTCCTCGCTCAGCGCGTCGGCGCTGCCTGGTTGCGTGCCCCACGGCTTGCCGGACCGACCGGGAGGCCGGCTCGACGAAACGCACATTAACGTTTCGTTAATCTGCATGATCAAGGCGTCCCACCTGACGCGAAAGAGCAGAAGGTCGCGCGTTTTTCGAAGACTTTGGCAGGTGGCTAGAATCGACTTTTGGACCTGCCGTTACGGACTTTAGGCCGGGTCGGGGACCAGACTTAGGTCCAGTCTTCAGCACAGGCGGCAGTTTGGATCACGGACAAGAATTGTCGAACGATGATGCAACGGCTTAACCTTCAGCCATCACCGATAGTTTCATCGATTAACAGGGCGTCTTGCGGATGCTGAACCTCGAAGCTGGAAAGCCCGCGCAGGTTTCGGAAACCGAAAGCCCGGCGGCGGAAGCGGCTCCCGGCCGGTCCGGATACCGGGAAAGCTTTCTGCGCCGCATCGAGGCTCTGCAACAACGCTGGGCCGGTCAGAGCCTGGAGCGGCGTTTCACCATCGCCGCTTCGCTCGTCGTCGGCCTGTCGATGGCAACGCTGGGATACTGGGTCGAGCGGCGCATCCGCAGCGGCTGGGAGAAGGGCATGGCCGAGATCGGCGCCCATTACCTCGAATCCTTCCTCGCCCCGCATGTGCTCGACCTCGAGCATACCGACACGTTATCGGAGGACAGCAAGCGGCAGATCAAGGCGCTGCTCACAGGCACCCGCCTCGGCCGGCGCGTCACGATGATCAAGATCTGGGACCGGAACGGCAAGCTGGTCTACAGCACCGGAGAAGCCCAGAAGGGCGCGCAGATTCAGCCCGCTCGCCTCTCCCGACTCGTCAGGGGCCATGTCGTCGTCCTATCTCAGAACGATAGTCATGGCGACGGGCCGCCTAGTCAGCACTTATTGGAAACCTATGCGCCCATCTACAAGCCGGGCACCGACACTGTCCTCGCCATCGGTGAATTCTACGAGGTCAGCCAATCGCTTGACCGGGAGATCCAGCAGTTGCGCTACGCGACCTGGTTCCTCATCGTCAACGTGGCGATCATCATCGGCTTCCTGCTCTACCTGACGATCCGCCGCGCCAGCCGCATCATCAGCTCCCAGCAATCGCAGCTCGAGGTCAATCTCACGCGCGCATCGGCGCTGGCCAAGCACAACAATATGCTGCGCCGCGCCGCGGATCGCTCCCGGCTCGACGCTGCCGCCTCCAACGAGGTGTATCTCGCCCGTATCGGTGCCGATCTGCATGACGGCCCGATCCAGATGCTGAGTCTGTTGATGCTACGGCTCCCTGACGAGCCACCGGAGCTGCGCACGCAACTCGAACGGCTAATCCAGCAGACGCTGGCTGAACTGCGCAACCTCTCGGCCGGCTTGGTGCTGCCCGAGATCCGGGACTTCTCGCCCGCCGACACGATCGAGGCCGCGATCAAGCGGCATGAACAACAGACCGGCACGAATGTCGCGCGCGACCTCGCCGACCTGCCGGAACAGATGCCCGAGGCGATCCGCTTCTGCGCCTTCCGCATCGTGCAGGAGGCGCTGATGAACGCCTACAAACACGCTCAGGGGCGAGGCCAGCACGTCGCGACACAGTTCAATGCGGAAACGCTGGAGATCAACGTGGCCGATGACGGACCGAGCGACGAAGTCGCACCGGCAGACCAGTCACAGCAACGGCCTCCGCTCGGTCTCCGCGGGCTGGAGACCCGGGTGAAGGCCCTGCGCGGCAGCCTCAACGTCACTCCCCGGCCGCAGGGCGGGCTGCTGCTCAGGGCACTCCTGCCCGTCCGCCAGCGTTCCCTGACGACAAAGGTGGAATGACCAATGACGGCGTGGCCGCTTCGGCCTCAGCGTCCCGCCGACGAGAAGTCGGCCGGCCTGAGCTTCTGGGCGGCGATGACGACTTCGAGCCGGTTACGGGCCCGGAGCTTGGTCATCAGATTGGTCATGTAGCTCTTGACCGTCTTCTCACTGAGATCGAGACAGTGCGCGATCTCGCGGTTCTGCTTGCCGCAGAGTAGCAGGCGGACGATCTGCTCCTCGCGGACGCTCAGCTTGGTGCTGAGCGGAGTCTGCTTCTCCACCGCTTTGTTGTGCAGCGCCCCGATCACCTTCGCCGCAAAACTGGGCGTGATATAAACCTCGCCACGCAAAGCAGCCTCGACCGCGTCGAGCAATTCGCCGGCACTACTCCCCTTGAGCACATAGCCAGCCGCACCGGCGCCGAGCGCCTTCGCGGCATGCTCCGTCTCGGTCGAGGCGGTGAAGACCACCACCCGGCAGTCCGGCGCGATCTCGCGCAGCTCGGCAATCGCGGCGAAGACGTCGCCAGGCATGTTCAGATCGACGATCAGGATATCGCAAGCGCTCCGGCCGAGGATAGCGACGATATCCGTCGCACTGGCCCCCATTTCGACGACAGCATAGTTCTCGCGGCGGGCAAGTACCGTCGCGATCCCCTCCGCCAGAAGCGGATGGTCATCGACAATTGCAATGGAAACCCGAGCGGCCGATCCGTACTGCATGCCCCATCCTTGCTCAGGCGAGAATAACAGTAAAGCCGCAGATTAACATAGAGTTAACCCAACAGAACGCTACTTTTATCGCAAGGTTCGTTCGGACAGAGCCATGAATCCTCATGCGTTTTGGGAACTTGGGGACGCACCGCAGTGCGCCTATCGGCAAAGCGCGCCCTTGCTATGAGCACATATACCAGAGAGTTAAGGCGCTCATATAAATCTGGACGTCGGGCGGGCCCGAGATGACACGCAAGTGGCTGTGAGCTGGCGGGACAGTGGAGGTCAGAAAGAGAATACCGCGCCCGACGGCGAAATTGGCCGGCCCCCTGAAAAGTGGTCCTCCGTGAAGTAGGTTTTTGAGCCTTGGAGGGTGCCGCTATGGCGCAGAAGAAGCATAAGCTTCGGCAGGTCGACGTGTCGTTATCGCAAGATCGACCAGTTGCCGAGGCGATCCGTACGATCGGGGTGACCGCCTTCACTTATTACCGTTGGCGCAAGGAGTTCGGCGGCCTGAAGAGTGATCAGGTGAAGCGGTTGAAGGACCTCGAGAAGGAGAACGCGCGGCTTCGCAAGGCGGTCCCGGACCTAACGCATGAGAAGCTGATCCTGGCGGAGGCTACCAGGGGAAGCCGGTTCGCTCAAGAAGCGCTTCGCAGGGGGCGAAGGAAGGGGGCACGCGACGGAACCGCGCCAATTGCTGCCATTGCGACTCTGCCAGGAAGCGGACATCCTAACCAAGATGCCAGGGCAACTATTGGCCTGCTGCCGGTTTCGTGGACGCTCAGTTAAGCTAACCCGACCTTCTTTTCGAACTCGACCGGGCTGATGTAGCCGATGGTCGAGTGCCTACGAACGGCATTGTAGAAGCGCTCGATGTAATCGAACACATCCGCACGAGCCTCGTTAAGTGTCCGGTACACCCTGCCTCTGATCCGCTCGGTCTTCAGCGACGAGAAGAAGCTCTCCATCGCGGCGTTGTCCCAGACATTGCCAGAGCGGCTCATCGAGCAGGTGACGCCGTTGTCAGCCATGAGCTTCTGGAACTGCTCGCTGGCATACTGGCTGCCCTGGTCCGAATGGTGCAGTAGGGCATCTGGCTTTCCTCTGCGCCAGATCGCCATCATCAGCGCATCGGTCACGAGCTCGTCGGTCATATCGGGCTTCATCGACCAGCCCACCACACGGCGGGAGAAGAGGTCGATGACGGCGGCAACGTAAAGCCAACCCTCCGCGGTCCAGATATAGGTGAAGTCGGCGATCCAGCGCTGGTTCGGACGCTCGGCATGGAACTCCCGGCCGAGCCAATTCGGCGCGATGGCCGATCGCTGGCCACCGTCCTTGGGCAGGCTGCGCCGACGCGGCCTGGCACGCAAAGCTTGGGCACGCATCAGCCTCTCGATGCGATGCAGGCCGCAATCGATACCTACCGCCAGCACGTCCCGCCAGACACGCCTGGCACCATAGGTTCGATCCGAACCAAGGAAGCTTGCCCGGACCCTGTTGCCGATCTCCTCGTCGTCGCGTGCTCGACGGCTCGGTGATCGGTTGAGCCAGGCCTGGAAGCCTGAGCGCGACACATCCAGCGCTTCGCAAAGCCATGCCACCGGCCAGATCCCCCGGTGCTTCGCAATGAACGTGAACCTCATGTCACGTCCTTCGCGAAGTAGGCTGCGGCCTTTTTTAGGATATCGCGCTCCGCCTTGAGCTTGGCCACCTCGCGCCGCAGCTTCTCGATCTCAAGCTGCTCCGGCTTCATCTGGCCGTGGCCGGGAAAGGCTTGCGCTGGATCGGCAGAAAAGAGCTTCACCCATTTGCGCAACTGGTTCTCATGGACATCCAGGTCCCGAGACGCCTGCGCCACACTCACTCCGCGATCCTTGATCAGGCGGACCGCCTCGATCTTGAACTCACGCCCAAACTGTCGTCGCCGCATACGCCACCTCCGGTTTCATGAAACACCCAATCTCGGTGTCCACGAAACCGGCAGCAGGCCAAGCAGCCCGCTCTTCGTCATGACAGGAGACTAAAATGGCCAAAGGCGAACAGCGCGGCAATCGCGAAGCGAAGAAGCCCAAAAAGGAAAAGCCGAAGGTGATCGCCGCCGCGCCGTCGACCCTAGCGGCGGCGGCTATCAAGGCAACAGCGCCGAAGAAGAAATAATTCCCCTCAAGGATTATCGAGCGCGAGCCGTTATCACCCAGCCGCGGCGACCTCGTCTGTCCAGACCCTGAAGCCCTTCAACGTGTTGGGGCCGAAGGTCGTGGCGATGGCGACGTCGGCTGCGTCGCGGCCACGCGCGATCAACACGCGGCCGATGCGCGGCACGTTGTTGCGAGGGTCGAACATCTGCCAGCCGCCCTCGAGGTAAGCCTCGAAGGATGCGGCGAAATCGCCCGGTGGCCAAGGTGGTGGCGTGCCGACATCGCCCAGATAGCAGGTGCAATAGCGCGCCGGGATGTTCAGTGCCCGGCAGAAGGCGATCGCCAGGTGGGCATAGTCGCGGCACACGCCGCGACCTTCGCGATACGCCTCTGTGGCTGTGCGCGTCACGCTGGCATCATTATAGTCGAAGGCGATGCGCTGGTGCACGAAATCGCAGATCGCCTGCACGCGTGGTGCGCCGGGTGGCGTATGCCCAAAAAGCTGCCAGGCCAGATCGAGCAGGCGGTCGCTATCGCAGAAGCGGCTTGCCAAGAGGAAGACGATGGTCTCCTCCGGCAGGAGGTCGACTGAAACCTGCCCGGCGCTCAAGTTCGTGGTCTCGGGCAGACCGCTGTCGGAAATCAGGGCGTCGGCGGTGATGCGCATTGCGCCTGCCGGTGCGAGCAACCGGCTACACCAGTTGCCGAAACCGTCGCGGTAAGCGCTGATCGGTACCGATGGCTCAATTCGCATGTAGTCGGGCGTCTCTAGATCCGAGAACCGGCTGAAATGCACGTTCAGCATCAAGATCAACGGGGTAGGTTGTGGAAAGTCGTAGTCGAGCTCGTAGCCGATCCGGAGTTTCACGCGATGCCTTCTGCGCGGCGAGCCGCGTCGGTGATGATGAGTTCCCCCTCATGCCAGTGAGCACTATGCGCGCAATCGCAGACATGCGCCATCGACCCGATTAGACACGTCAAATCTGTAGCCGCGCAGCGCTGGCGCGCATTAGGGCGGCCATTGACCCGTGCATCTCGGTTCTGCGCTGTGACGGAAGATTGGACCGCGCCGGAACCGGACATTTCCCGATAGTATGGGGAACGAACGCTTCCGACCCAAGTTTTCTGTGGGCCGAACGGCGGGACTGGCACGGCGGGAGCCCGCCGTGCCACAGCTCATAGGTCTGTTTGCTCCGAAAGGAGAAGCGCATCGTCAACCTCGATGCCGAGGTAGCGCACGGTGCTTTCCAGCTTCGTGTGACCGAGAAGAAGCTGGCAGGCGCGCAGATTGCCGGTGCGCTTATAGATCAGCGCGACCTTCGTGCGCCGGAGACTGTGCGTTCCGTAGAGCGCTGGGTTCAATCCGATCAGGGCGACCCAGTAGTCCAGAAGGCGGCCGTATTGGCGCGTTGTGATGTGATCGCCAGGCCGGCTGCGGCTCGGGAAGAGCCAGTCGTCCTCACGCGAACCTCGCTTTCTAAGCCAGGCGGCAAGCGCTTCCCGGGCTGAGTCCGTCAGTTCGAATGGTACCGGCCGCCCGGTCTTCTGTTGAACGATCGCGGTTCGGAGGCGAACAGTGCCTCCGAGGACGACATCTCCGACCCGAAGGCGAACGAGATCGCAACCCCGCAGCTTGCTGTCGATTGCTAGATTGAACATGGCGAGATCGCGAGTTCGCCCTTCATGCTGAAGCCGCGTCCGCAACGCCCAGATGTGCTTTGGCTTCAGAGGTGGTTTCGGCCCGATGATGCGCCCGAGGTTCCAGGCCTGATGGGGTAGTTGGTTCTGCGCTTGGATATCCATGGCAGATCCCCTTCTTGGGATGCCGCATCCACCAAAATTCTATCAAAGACGGATGGCCCTCTCACGCCTCTTGGCCAAAACCGCGGCGAGGAGCGCGCCCTGCGCCAGTTGCGGACGTTGGGCGGCCTTCGAGAAACAGACATTGGCGCGCCCGGAAGGTCACCTGTCCTCTCTCGATATGAGCCAACTTCAGTTTTGCAATGACCACAGCCGGCAATGGACGTTTTCGATGACACGCCCCGCTGTCGATCAGCCTGTGTAGTCGCCATTGCTCAAGAAGCGACGTATTGCGATCTGCATGTCGACTGAGCGGGTGAATTCGCTCGCTGCCCCATGCGGAGTGCGTCACGCGGCTGTAAGAGCTATTGTCTCTATCCCTCTCCGGCGAGACATGCGCGCGCTTGCAGCGCCATCACACGCTCTTCGTTCGCCTTGATCACGATGACTTCGAATGCGCCGAGAAAGCGGAGGCGTTCGACGATCGCATCGCGCACCGGAGCTGCGTGCTCGCCGATGCCGCCAGTGAAGACGAGCGCGTCGATCCCACCGATGGCGGCGGCCATGAATGCAGCGAACTGCGCGACCTTGAGCGCGAAATAGTCGAGAGCGAAGCGGGCGCGCGGGTCGTCGCTTTTCAGCAGCGTCTCGACGTCGTTGGAAAGGCCCGACAACCCGAGCAGACCCGAGCGTTCATAGAGCGCGTCCGAGACCTCCTGCGCGTTCATCCCCAGGCTCTGGAACATGTAGAGCACCGCCCCGGCATCAAGCGCGCCGCAGCGCGTCCCCATTGGCAGGCCATCGAGGGTCGTCATTCCCATGGTCGTGTCGATGCTGCGCCCGCCCTGGATGGCGCACAGGCTCGCGCCATTACCGAGATGGGCCGCCACGACACGGCCCGCATGGAGATGCGGATGCTGCTCCGCCAGCACCATCTCCAGCCATTGATAGGACAGGCCGTGGAAGCCATAGCGGCGGATGCCCCTGTCGCGCAGATCCTGCCCGAGTGCGAAGTTATGGGTCAGCGCATCGTGCCGGGCGTGAAAGGCTGTGTCGAAACAGGCGATGTTCGGGACGTCGCCCATCAGGCGCCGGGCAGCGGTCACCGCGGCCAGGTTATGGGGCTGGTGCAGCGGCGCGAGCGGCGAAAGCGCCTCTAGCGCCGCAAAAACCTCGGGTGTGACCACGACAGCGTCGACAAAGCGTTCGCCGCCATGGACGATGCGATGAACCACCGCCTTCATCCGCCAAGCATCGTCGTGGCGGTCGACGAAGGCGAGGACGGCCGCGAGAGCGGTATCGTGATCGCAGGCCGGCGGCAGCGCGATGCGCTCCCGGGTGCCGTCCGCGAGGCTCGCGTCCATGGCAGGCTCGGGCTCGCCAAGGCGCACGGCCTTGCCGCGCGCCAGAACGTCGAGATCACCGACGCGAAAGACCTGGAACTTGAGGCTGGACGAGCCGGCATTGAGGACGAGGACGGTGTCGATCACTTGATCCGCCCCGTGCGGCGCGCTTCCGCCAGGAGAACGGCCAGCGCACAAGAGAGCAGGCGCGCGCGCAGATTATCGGCGCGGCTCGTCAGGATGATCGGCACGCGCGCACCGAGCACGATGCCCGCAGCGTCGGCACCGCTCAGGAAGGTGAGTTGCTTCGCCAGCATGTTGCCGGCCTCGATCTCGGGCACAAGGAGGATATCGGCATGGCCGGCTACGGCTGAGGCGATGCCCTTCTCCTTCGCTGCTGCGGCGCTGATCGCATTGTCGAAGGCAAGCGGCCCATCGACGATGGCTCCGGTGATCTGGCCGCGATCGGCCATCTTCGAGAGAGCAGCGGCGTCGAGCGTTGCCGCCATATGAGGATTAACGGTCTCGACGGCGGCGAGCACCGCGACCTTCGGCAACTCGTCGATGCCGTTCAGCGCGACATGCCAGAGATTGACGGCATTCTGGACGATATCGGCCTTCGTCATCAGGTTAGGCGCGATGTTGACCGCGGCGTCGGTGATGATGAAGGGCTTGGGATAGCTCTCGATATGCATCACGAAGGCGTGCGAGATGCGCCGCTCGGTCCGCAATCCGGAATCGGCCCGGACGACCGCGCCCAGAAGCTCGTCGGAATGGAGCGAGCCCTTCATCAACGCATCAAGCTCGCCGGCGGCGGCCAGCGAGACCGCCTTCGCCGCGGCTTCGTGGCTGTGCTCGGCATCGACGATCTCCCAGGGCGAGATGTCGATGCCGGCCTCCCGTGCGGCAGCGTGAATGCGGCCGGCCGGGCCGATCAGGACAGGCGCAATCAGCTGCTCGCTGACGGCATCGGCCACCGCCTCGATCACATTGGCCTTGACGGGATGTACCACCCCGGTCCGCACGGCCGGAAGAGCCTCGCAACGGCCGAGCGCGAGCCGGAAGTACTCGGAGGAGGTCAGCGTCGTCATGGCGCCTCTCTAGCTTTGCGCAACAAGCCAGCGGGCGATGCCGGGCCATGTCTCGCCCAGCGTCTTGCGACCCATGAACAGGCCGATATGGCCGCCGGGCACCAGCTTCTTCTCGATCTTTCTCTTCGGCGTGCCGACGAGGTCCTCCGCTGCGAAGACCTGCTCGCTGGTGGTGATGTCGTCCTCAGCGCCGGCCAGCAGATAGACCGGGCAGGTCACGTCCTTCAGGCTGAGGCGCCGACCGAGGCCGACGAACGCGCCCTTGGCGAAGCGGTTCTCCTTGAAGATCTGCTCGATGGCCTGAAGATAGTAGACGCCGGGCAGGTCGAGCGGGTTCTCGTACCAGGCGGCGAAGGTCTCGGTCCGGTCGAGATAGTTCCTGTCGGCGAGGTTCTGGTAGAGCCGGACGAACTTATCGACGTAGTGCTCCTCGGGATGCATGTTCTTCCAGCCGGCGAGCATGAAGCGCCCCGGCATCAGGCCGCGTCCAAGCTTGACCATGTCGCGATAGCTCTTCAGCGGCATGGTCTGCGCCATCTGCTTGATCGGGCCGTTACCCGCGTCGGCATCGATCGGCGAGCCCGCCAGCACCAGCGACTTCACCTTGTGCGGGAAGCGCGCGGCCAGCATCGCACTCAGCCAGCCGCCCTGACAGAGCCCGACCAGGTGCACCTCGCCGCCGAGATCGTCGATCGCAGCGTTCAGTTCAGCCAGATAGGTGTCGATGCTGAAATACCGCATCTCCTGCGTCGCCGGCTTCCAGTCCGTAACGAGGACACGGTCGACGCCGTTCGCCAGCAGCACCTCGACGAGGCTCTGTCCCTTGTCGTAATCGGCAATGGTGGCCCCGTGGCCGGCATAGGGTGCGTCGACCAGGACGGGAATGCTGCCGGCCACTACCTTGCCGAATTCGCGCAGGCGCATGGTCGGCAGGTCGAGCCGCACCGTGTTGGGCGTGGCCCAGTCCGGCGGCGGCGGGCGGGTGATCTTCACGGCCTCGGATAGGAAATCGAGATTGCGCTCGGTCAGGCGCAGCGCGGCATCGACCGGCCAGAACCAGGGTAGGCTGAGCGCGGCGGAGCGGCTCTTCGGCTGGCTCGCTGCCTTCGTCGCGTTGCGGCTGGTCGCCATGGTCGAAACACTCGCTCATCGATTGGCCCCGAAGGGTAGACAGGCAACCTGATAGAGGCAAACGCGACAGCCTTGCGACAGGTCAAACCTCGCCAGCGATGCGCGGCGTCCGGGCGGCCACACCGGGGCGGCCCGGCTGCAACGGCCCGACCAATGTACGCAAGGCGTTGATGATGACGGCGATGTCGATGCCCTGTTGCAGGAAGGCGCCGGCGACAGGCGGGATGTAGCCGAAGGCGGCGAAGACCATCGCGATCCCGGACAGGCCGAGGCCGACGACGATGCTCTGCAGCGCGATCGCCCGCGTCCGCTGCGCGATCGAGACCGCTTCCGCAACGCGGTCGATCCGGTCGACGAGGATCACCACATCGGCGGCTTCGGAGGAGGCGGTCGCTCCTCTCGCGCCCATCGCCACGCCGACATTGGCAGCCGCCAGCGCCGGAGCGTCGTTGAGGCCGTCCCCGATCATAACGGTCGGCTGCCGCGCCTGTTCGGCCGCGACGGCGGCGACCTTGTCCGCCGGGCTGCAATCAGCCCGGACTTCGTTTATGGCGAGCTGGGCGGCGACCGCCTTCGCCGTGCCGGCATCGTCCCCTGTCACCATCAGGATGCGGCTCACCCCTGCCGCGTGTAGGCGCTGCAAGGTTGCGGCGGCGTCAGGGCGCACTGCGTCCGCCATGGCCAGGAAGGCGACCGGTTGGCCCTCGACCGCGATGAAGACAGCGAGCGCCGCCGCCATGTCTCCGCTCGTCCCGGCCGATGTCGCCCAGGGAGGAAGCGGCCCATAGCCCAGCACAAGGCGGCGCGATCCCGCGCGGACATGCCGCCCCTCCACGACGCCTTCCAGGCCGGAGCCGCGGTACTCCCGAACGGCAGTGGGTGCCGACAGGGGCAAGGCCTTCTGGCGCGCCAGCGCGACCAGGGTCTCGGCGAGAACATGGTGCGAGGCTTGCTCGAGCGAGGCGACGAGGCGCAGGATATCGCCCGCCTCGACGCCCGGTGCCGTGTCGAGCGCGATCAGCCGGGCGCCGCCCTCGGTCAGGGTGCCGGTCTTGTCGAAGATCGCCGTGCGGACCTGGCCCAGCGCCTCGATGGCCGAGCTGCCCTTCATCAGGATGCCGGAGCGCGCAGCACGCGAGACACCGCCGATGAAGGCAACTGGCGCGGCGAGGATCAATGGGCATGGCGTGGCGACGACGAGCACCGCGAGCGCGCGGATCGGATCGCCCGACAGCCACCATGCGAGGCCGGCGACGATCAGCGTCGCCGGTAGCAGTAGCAGCGCGAAGCGGTCAGCCATGCGGATGAAGGGAGCCTTGGCGGTCTGCGCCGCTTCCACCATCCGGATGATGCCGGCATAGGTGCTCTCATGCGCCGCGGCCGATGCACGGTAACGGAACGCTTCACCGGCATTGACCGTACCGCTGCGCAGCGCGGCGCCCCGCGTCTTCGTCTCCGGCAGAGGCTCGCCGGTGACGGCGGATTCGTCGAGCTGGGCCCGGACATCGAGCAGTTCGCCATCGACCGGCAGCAATTCGCCGGCGCGGACCAGCAGTTCGTCGCCGGCCGCCACGTCCCCGGCGGCGATGTCGACGAGGCCGCCGGCCTCCTGACGGTGAGCGATGCGCGGCGTCCGGTCCCGCAGCGAGCGGAGCTCGCGTTCAGCCTTGCCGCGCGCATAGTCCTCCAGCAGGTTGCCGCCGGAATACATCATCGCGACGACCACGCCGGCGAGCGGTTCTCCCATGGCGATCGACGCGAGCATCGCTACGAGCGCGATCGCATCGACGCCAAATCGGCCCGCCAGCATGTCCCGCAGCATCGAGACGGCGAGCGCCACCGCAACCGGGATGGTGGCTGCCGTCCAGATCTGATCCGGCGTCCAGAGTCCTCCGAAGCGGCTAGCGAAAAATCCGGCGATGGCGCCGGCTAGCGCGATGGCGAACAGGTTCAGATGGATGACCATCTCACGCATCGGTACCGCTCCGGCCTTGCCTCTCTCCAATCCCCTTCAAGCGAAGATCACTTTCCGGAAGCGGGCGAGCGCGAAGGCGAAATAGGCTGCGCCGATCGCGATGATCTTGGCGATCTCGGGCCAGACGACGTCAAGGCCTGCGCCGCGATAGAGCACGCCTTGCGAGAAGGCGACGAAATGCGGCGTCGGCGAGAAGATCCGCATGATCCATTGCAGCCAGATCGGCATACTTTCCATCGGGGTCGTTGCACCGGACAGGAGCTGCGTCACCACGAAGACCGGGATCGCGAGCAGGCCGAATTGCCCCATCGTGGTCGCCAGCGTGCCGAGCAGGATGCCGAGCGCGGCGACGGCAAAAGCATAGATCGCCGTCCCGAGCACGAAGAGCAGGAGCGAGCCGGTGATCGGCACACCGAGAGCCCACTCGACAACGAGCACGAGCGAGGCCACCGCAGCGACCAGGATGACCAGCGCGTTCGCCACCATCTTGGCGAGCATGATCTCGACCGGCGTGACCGGCATCACGAGCAGGTGCTCGACCGTACCCTGCTCGCGCTCCCGGATCAGGGCCGCACCGGTCAGGATGATTGTCAGCAGGGTGACATTGTTGAGCACCTGCATGACCGAGCTGAACCAGCCGGAATCGAGATTGGGGTTGAAGCGCGCCCGCACCACAAGATTGATCGGCAGCGCCGTCGCTGTCTCGCGCCCGGCCTGCCTGTTCGCGATCTCCTGCGCGATGATCTGCTGGATATAGACCGCGCCATTGCCGGCCTGGGTCATCGCGGTGGCGTCGATATTGAGCTGCAGCGCCGTCTGCCGCCTGGCCAACAGGTCCGCCTGGAACTTGGGCGGGATCTCGAGCACAAAGACGAGCCGGCCGGAGTTCATCTCGGCGTCGATCTCCGAGGCGGCGATGCGCTTTGAGACCTTGAACAGCGGCGGGTTGAAAGCACCGAGCAGCGAGCGCGAGAACTCCGACTGGTCCTCGTCGACGATCCCGATGGTGAGGTCGCGCGCCTCCAGCTTCACGCCGGTCGCAACCGTGTAGACGGCGATGCTGAAGGTATAGGCCACCAGCACCAGCATGATCGGATCGGCACGCAGGCTGCGCAGCTCCTTCACGACGAGGCGCAGGATATTCTGGAGATGGATGACGAGCGCGGCCATCTCACACCTCCTGCTTGCGTAGCGCCAGCTGCGCGACGACGAGGAAGAGCAGGAAGAAGAAGCCCAGCATCACCAGATTGGGCCAGAGCTCGGCCGCCCCCAGCCCCTTGGTGAAGACGCCAACACTGACCGGCTGGTACCAGGCCGGCGGCAAGCTCATGCCGATGATCCGGCCGCCGCCAGAGAGCGAGGCAACCGGCACCATCAGGCCGGAGAAATTGACTGCGGGAATGATCGACAGGATCGCGGTCGCGAAGACGGCCGAGACCTGCGTGCGGGTGAAGCTAGAGATAAGCTGGCCGAAGCCGGTCGTGGCGGAGACATAGAGCAGGGTCGCCAGCACCAGCACCCAGGTCGGCCCCTTGATCGGCACCGCAAAGACGGTGAGCGAGATCAGTGCCAGCATGAAGGAGCTCGCCATCGCCACAGCGATATAGGGCAATTGCTTGCCGAACAGGAACTCAAAGCGGCTGATCGGCGTCGAGCGGAAATTGGCGATCGAGCCGGTCTCCTTCTCACGGACGACGCCGATCGCCGACATGATGGCCGGGATGAGGATCAGCATCAGCATGATCACGCTCGGCACCATCGCATTGGCGCTCTTGAAGTCTTGATTGTAGCGGAAGCGGGTCTCGATCGTGACGGGCGACGGCGCATGGCTCGACGCGGCCTGCGCTGCCGCGAAACCTTGCGCATATTGCGTCGCCAGGCCCGTGACATAGCCGCGGGTGGTCTCGGCCCGGAACGGCATGGCGCCATCGAGCCAGACCGAGAGCTCTGGCGCTCGCGCCGCCATAAGGTCGCGGCCGAAGGAGGGCGGGATCTCGATCGCAAGCTGAATCTCGCCGCTTCGCAGGCGCTGGTCGAGTTCGGCAGCGGAGCGGATCGGCGCCTGCTCGTCGAAATAGCGCGAGCTGGAGAAGGCCTCGACCAATTGCCGGCTCTCCATCGAGTTATCCTGGTCGAAGGCCGCGAATTTCAGGTTCTCGACATCGAAGGAAATGCCGAAGCCGAAGGCCAGCATCAGCAGGAGCGGCCCGAGGAAGGAGAAGCTCAAGCGGATCGGGTCACGCAGCAGCTCCATGGTTTCGCGGCGGGTGCAGGCCCAGAGCCGGCGCGGATCGAAGCGGCGGGCCGGGGGCGCCGGCCGGGTTTCGCCGGCAGGCGCCGCAGCCGCCTCCGCTGGCGTATCCTCAATGCCGGCGGCTTCCTTGAGATAGGCGATGAAGGCCTCTTCGAGCGTATCGACCCCGCGTTTCTGCACCAGCTCCGGCGGGGTGCCGACCGCTAGCACCTTGCCTGCATGCATGAAGGAGATGCGATCGCAGCGCTCCGCCTCGTTCATGAAATGCGTCGACAGGAAGATCGTCACGCCGTCGTCGCGCGAGAGGTCGATCAGCGTGCGCCAGAAGGCGTCGCGCGCGATCGGGTCGACGCCCGATGTCGGCTCGTCGAGGATCAGCATGGCCGGCTTGTGCAGGACGGCGACGGCGAGCTGCAGGCGCTGGCGGATGCCGAGTGGCAGACTCTCTGGCCGCTCGTCGGCGACATCAGCCAGATCGAAACGGGTCAGCAGCTCCGAGATCCGGCCGGGAACCTCGGCCGGTGGCAAATGATAGAGCTCGGCATGGAGCACGAGATTCTGGCGGACCGTCAGCTCGCTGTAGAGCGAAAACGCCTGCGACATGTAGCCGACATTGCGGCGCGTTTCCATGTCGTCGGCCGCGAGCGGCTGGCCGAAAAGCCTGGCCGTGCCTTCGGTCGCGGGCAGCAGGCCGGTCAGCATCTTCATCGTCGTCGACTTGCCGCAGCCATTCGAGCCGAGGAAGCCGAAGATCTCGCCGCGGCCGATGCGGAAGCTGACATGGTCGACCGCAACGAAATCGCCGAAGCGGCGGGTCAGGCCCTCCGCCTCGATCGCAGGTGTCGCATCGTTGCTCACGACCCGCGGCCGCAGCGCGACCTCCCGATGCTGCGCGCGCTTGACTTCCGGCAATAGCGCGACGAAGGCGCCTTCCAGCGTCGTTTGCCCGGCCTTTTCGCGGAGTTCGGCAGGCGTGCCGGTGGCGATCGCCTTGCCGTCATCCATCGCCACGAGCCAGTCGAAGCGCTCGGCCTCCTCCATATAGGCGGTGGCGACGATGACGCTCATGCCCGGGCGGCGGGTGCGGATCGTGTCGATCAGGTCCCAGAACTGGCCGCGCGACAGCGGATCGACGCCCGTCGTCGGCTCGTCGAGGACTAGCAGATCGGGATCATGGATCAGGGCGCAGCAGAGCGAGAGCTTCTGCTTCATGCCGCCGGACAGCTTCGCGGCGGGCCTAGCCTCGAAGGGATCAAGCCCCGTCGCCTTGAGCAATTCGTCGATGCGGCTGCGGCGCTCGGCCGCGTCCTGCCCGAAGAGCCGGGCATGGAAGTCGATATTCTCGAAGACCGAGAGCGTCGGATAGAGATTGCGGCCGAGTCCCTGCGGCATATAGGCGATGCGCCCGCGCCGGGCCTCGCGCTCAGCCTTGATACCGAGATCACCGCCAAGCGCACGGACGTTGCCCTGCTGGATGGCCCGCACCCCGGCGACCAGTGCAAGCAAGGTCGATTTGCCGACGCCGTCCGGCCCGATCACGCCGATCATCCGGCCGGCGGGAATATCGAGGGTCAGCGCGTCGAGGGCGATCACCTTGCCGTAGCGATGCGTGACCCCCGCGAGGCTGGCGGCGGGGCCGGCCTCCGTCATGGCAGCTTCACGGCGAGAGAGTCAGGCCATTTCGCGCTGGGGGACGTGCGGACGAAACCGAGGCCGCGCACGCCCGTCTTCACCTGCCGATGGTATTTCGCGAGCAGGTTGCGATCGACCTGTAGCTTGGCGCGGAAGACCAGCTTCTCGCGCTCCTCGGCGGTCTCGACGACCTTGGGCGTGAACTGTGCATCGGCTGCGACGAAGCTCACCGTCGCCGGGATGACATATTGCGGCACGGGGTCGAGGATGATGCGCGCTTCGTCGCCCAGCGCGAGCTGCCCCGCCTGCGCGGCCGGCAGATAGATCGTCATGTAGACATCCGAGAGGTCTAGGATGGTGACGACGCGGGTGCCCGCCGCGACGACCTCTCCGCTCCGGGCAAGCTGGTACTGGACGCGCCCGCTGCGCGGCGCGAGCAGCACGAGATCGACCAAGATCGCCTTGATCTGCTCGGCATCGGCCTCGGAGGCGTGGATCGCGAACTGGGCCTGATCGCGCTGCGCCTGGGCGGCTCGCAGCGCCGCGTCGGCCGCGTCGGCCTTGGCCGAGCGCTGGTCGTCGACCTGCTTGCTGAGATATCCCTTTGCGACAAGTTCCTTGCCCCGCTCGGCATCGGTGCGGGCGAGGATCTGGTCGCTCTTGCGCTGGGCGATGAGCGCCTCGGCCTCCGCGAGGGCCTGCCGAGCGCGCAGCACCTGCGCCTGTGCGGACCGCAATTGCGCTTCGTATTCGGGCGACGCGATGCGGGCGATGACCTGCCCGGCAGTGACCTCGTCACCTTCCTTCACAGTGACTTCCGCCAGACGACCGGCATATTTCGAGGAAACGTCGACCTGCGTCGCCTCGATCCGACCGTTGGTCTTGACGATCCCGTCCGGCATCGTGTCGCCTCGCAATCTCTCGATCAATGCCTTGATGCGGGACTGCGCCTGCACACCAGGCGCCGGCAAAACGAGCGCAGCGAGAAGGATTGCTGCAACGGCTCGAAAGCGACGCATCTTGCATCTCCGAAGAAAGTAGGCGGGGCAGGTATAGGCCATCGCCTTAACATGCGGGAAGCAGCGGACCTCGCCAAGCAGCCACTTGGCGTCAGTAAATTTACCCGGCGATGTCGAGTGCTAGACGACGGATCACATCACCTGAAACCGGACGATGCCAAAGTCCGCTAAGGGCCAGAAGCGGCGCAGGGTTTCTACCTCGACCAATGTCGCCTAAATGCTTCCGATGCAGGCGATGCTGATAGCCGGCTCAGAAGAGAGTGCCTTGCACCGGCAGCGAAGCAGACGGGGCGGCTGCCTCCAGTTCGATCGGAGCGGCCGTCGCCGGATCGTCGTCTCCGGCCCCCGATTTGTTCATACGGCGATCGACGACCCATTCCTGAAGCTCCGGCGACGAGCGCACCAGCACGTCCTTACCGGCCGAGCCATCTAACCAGGCTTCGAAGTCGTCGGGATGCAACATTGCCGGCATGCGGGTATGGATCTTCAGCATCCAATCGTTCGCGTCCCGGGTGATGATGCTCGCGCTGATGATCTCCTCGCCGTTCTCGTCGCGCCACCGCTCCCAGATGCCAGCGAACGCGAGAATGGCGCCGTCCCTGGGACTGATGAAATGGGGCGTCTTGTTTTTCTCCTCGCCCGTCCACTCGTAGAAGCCGCTCGCCGGGATAATGCAGCGGTTCTTCACATAGGCGCGCTTGAAAAGGCTGTTGGTGTCGATGCCCTCAACGCGGGAATTGATATGCGGCTTGATCTGCTTTGCCGTTCCCTTGTGCCAAGGGGGGATCAGACCCCAGCGTGCCTTCCATAGTTCCCGACCGACATTGGTCTTGACCAGGATATCAATCGTCGTCGTAGCGGCGATATTATACCTGGCCTGCAGATTGCGGGCTGGCGATTCCGGCTCGGTGAGAGGCTGGCTGAAGGCGTAGATCTCGCCCCACGTGTAGGCTTGGCTAAACCGTCCGCACATGCGCTCCGCTCCTATTGGATCGGTGAGACCTGAGCTTGCGCCTCGTTGGCCTTGGCCATCATGGCCTCGAGCTTCGCGAATATCTCCGGTGAGAACATCAGGTTCATCACCTGACCGCTGGCCATCTCGAAGCTGATCATCGTCTCGCCTTGCGGATCGGTCGTCAGCGCGATCCGCTTCACATCCGCAACATCGAGATCGATTTCGGGCAACTCGGGCGGCTCAGCCATCACTCCTGATCCCTAACCGGGAGCCAAAGCTCACCGGGTTTGGCTCTCGCTATGGCGGTGTCATCGCTGATGTGTTGGTTCTGCATCCTGGCCTCTATCAAGGCCGTATCAAGGAAGTAGGCCAGCGTGCCAAACCCTCTGGCGGCCGCTTCGTTCTTCAACACCTCGATCCGATCCACCAAATCATCAGCCCGCCGCAATGGGACGCGCGGCACCCCTGATCCGAGCCTGACCACATCCGTCATGACGCTGGCCCTCCCTAGTCAGGGTAGTCGCCCGCAAGCCGATCATACAAGTCGACTTCCGCGGCATCAGCGGCCAGAGCCGTTTCAAGTTCATCAGCAGGCGCGATGACGCCGCCGAAATGAGCGTGGAAGGCACGCGCAAACCGCGCTTCTTCGAAAGCCACCCGGATCAGGTCCTCCGTCACTGTGCCGAGTACGCGGAAGCCGATTTGCCAATCGGTGCACCATGCTTCGATCCGGCGAAGACGTTCGGCCGCGGACGCCCTATCCAGCTTGATCTCGACCTGGTGCAGCCAATGCGCGGTCATCGCCACATGCCCCGCATCTTTGCCCTGACATCCACCTTGGGGCCACCAGATGGTGCTCGCGAGGCTTCCGCGGCGGCCATGGGCCAGGCCGTCCGTTCGAACTGGCCGAGCAGCGCATTCGGGATGAAACGGGTGCGGTTGGCATAGACGTGACGATCGCCCGTCGCCGATTGGCCGTGCGTGAAGAAGCGCTGTGGCACGACGAGGTGCAGATCGTCCTTCGCCCGCGTCATCGCGACATAGAGCAGACGCCGCTCTTCCTCGATCTCATCACGCGCACCGGCGCCAAGGTCGATAGGGATGCAGCCGTCGACTGTGTTCATGACGAAGACCGATTTCCATTCCTGCCCTTTGGCCGAATGGATCGTCGACAGGATGAGATAGTCCTCATCGAGATGCGGAACGCCGGCCTGATCGCTTGTCGCGTCCGGCGGGTCGAGCGTCAGTTCAGTCAGGAAGCGCTCGCGCGACGGGTAACCGCCCGCAATCTGTTCGAGCTGCACGAGATCGGCTTGCCTGGTGCTGGCGTCCTCATGGATCCGCTCCAAGTGGGGCTCGTACCAGCGGCGAGCAAGTTCAATCTCTGCCGGCCAACCCGCCGTGCCGGCGCGCAGCTCACCGACCGCAGCGACGAACGACGACCAGTCGTCGCCAGCCCGCGGCGGAGCCGGAGCGTTCTCCAGTGCCTCGAGGGGCGCCGAGGCCTGGGCAACATGTTCCAGGACGCGCTGCGCCGAGGTCGGGCCGACGCCGGGCAAGAGCTGCAGCACCCGGAAGCCGGATACCTTGTCGCGCGGGTTCTCCACGAAGCGCAGCAGCGCCAGCAGGTCCTTGATATGGGCGCTGTCGAGGAACTTGAGGCCGCCGAATTTCAAGAACGGGATATTCCGTCGCGTGAGCTCGATTTCCAGCGGGCCGCTGTGGTGGGAGGCGCGGAACAGGACCGCCTGCTGCTTCAAGGTTGAGCCACCCTCGCGGCTCTCCAGCACCTTCTCCGCGATGAAACGCGCCTGGTCCGCTTCGTCTCGAACATGGACGAGTTGCGGTGGCGATCCGGTCGCGCGGTCGGTCCAGAGGTTCTTGGTGAAGCGCTCGGCCGCAAGGTCGATGACGGCATTCGCAGCCGACAGGATGGCGCTGGTCGAGCGGTAGTTCTGATCGAGCGTGATGACCTCGGCTGGCGGCACGAAGGCTGCTGGGAAATCGAGGATGTTGCGGACTGTCGCGGCGCGGAACGAATAGATCGATTGGGCATCGTCGCCGACCACCGTAAGCCCGCGGCCGTCGGGCTTGAGCGCCAGCAGGATCGAGGACTGGAGCCGGTTGGTATCCTGATACTCGTCGACCATGACATGGTCGAAGCGACCGCCGATGTCCGCCGCGATGTCGGGATCGGTCACGGCCTGGGCCCAGTAGAGTAGCAGGTCGTCGTAATCCAGGACGTTCTGGCTCTGCTTGGCTTCGACATAGGCCGCGAACAGCTCTTTCAGCTCAGCCGCCCAGGTGGCGCACCAAGGGTAGGACAGGCGCAGAACGTCTTCGATCGGCAGCTCGGCATTCACGCAGCGCGAATAGATCGCCAGGCAGGTGCCCTTCGTCGGAAACCGCGACTCCGTCTTGGAGAAGCCGAGCTCGTGTCGAACCAGGTTCATCTGGTCAGCCGAATCCTCCCGATCATGGATCGTGAAAGCCGGGTCGAGTCCGAGCTGCTCGGCATAGTCGCGCAGCAAGCGCGCGCCGATGCCATGGAAGGTGCCTGCCCAGGTCAGCGCGTCGGCGAGTACGCCGGCACCTTCGCCGAGCACCTTCCGGGCGATCCGCTCGACGCGCTTTGCCATTTCGGAAGCCGCGCGCCGCGAGAAGGTCATCAGCAGGATCCGCCGCGGGTCGGCGCCGCTCACCATGAGATGGGCGACGCGATGTGCAAGCGTATTGGTCTTGCCCGAGCCGGCCCCCGCGATGACGAGCAGCGGCGAGGAAGCCACCGCGCCGACACCATGGATCACCGCGCGTCGCTGCGCCGGGTTGAGCGCGTCGAGATAGCTGATCGGCGCGACGGCGTTCATGACTTCAATTCCCGAACCGGCCGCGCTCCTTCCGAGAACCGACCGCGAAGGAAGCCCAGTGAGGCTGCCCGATCGGCATCTCGCAAGAGCTCATCACGGTTGTGAAGTAAGGCCCTGATGGCAGCCCGGGCATCGCCCTCGAACTCCGCCAGAACAGAGTCGATTTGTTGCTCCATAGGCTTTGGAGCAGGCGCCTGTTTCAGCACGACCGGGGGCATGGATGCGTCCTCAAGAATGAGAACATTATGAGAACAATCACCTGCGAGGAGTCAAGATACCAGGCAAAATTCACACCCGGGCACCCTGCACGAATGGGCGCCGGCTAGGTGCGATATCGATCGAATGCCGTAAGCCGCTGGATCAGTGGCTCCGCGTCCTCCCAGCCGTAAATCTCGGTGCGGAGATAGCGGAGCTCTTCCTCTTCGAGCTCGTCATCGATCTCGATCCACCAGGCTCTCGGCCTGCCATCGCTTCCATCCGACCAGCGATAGCCCCTGCCCTTGAGGTGATCCTTCATGTCGAACGCCGCGTTCTCCGCATAGATGCGGACGCGGCTCCGCTCGCTTGAACGCAAGAGCTGCGAGAATGGTGGCGCGCCACCCTCCCCGGCCGGCCTCGCCAGTACCTCTAAAAGCGCATTGCAATCATCCGTCGCGCGGTGGCCTTCGTGGAACAGGCCAGATTGGCCAACGAGGTATCCGAGCTTGTTGCCTTCGAAGCCTAAATCCGCCCACGGAATTTCTTTGACGGAACATGCCCAGGCCTTCGAGGCAAAAGTCGGCGAGAGCTTTTCGCAGAATGGCCGGTCGAAAGCGGCGTTATGGGCGATAACGAGATCTGCAGGCTCGATAAGAGCATCCAGCGCTGCAACATCGATCTCAAGACCGGCGACCATCTCGTCGGTGATGCCCGTCAGCCGGATAATCTCCGCTGGGATCGGATCCGAGGGCTGACGCAGGCCGCTATAGATTCCCACGACGTCGCCGACCGCTCCCTCGTCGTCGTAGGTGAAGGCGACAGCTCCAATTTCGATGATCTCGTCCTTGGCGTGATTGAGCCCTGTCGTCTCCGTGTCCACCAAAACTGCAAGGTTCGGAAATGCGCTCTCCGCTCGCGGGATGATCGGACGCGGCACGAGCTTGCGCAGGATTCTATAGCGCCCGCCCTGCTCCAGCCGTTGTGCGGCCTCCTCGTCATCCCAGCCGGGCGGAGTGGACGGGCTTTCCGACTTCCGCTTGCGCGGCGTAGCTCTCGGCGTTTGCCGATAGCCAGGCGCATCGTCGAACAAGTCAAACTGGCTGGAAATGCTCTTCAAGGCTGAGCCCTTGCTGCCATCGTCATTACGGACCAACCTCCATTCCCGGGACGTCGTCTCGATCCCAGCGAACGACCGTGCTCCTCGCGCCCGTCGCATTGAGCGACGGGATACCTCCAGATGCTTCGAGTTACTGCTGGGGCGCAAGCCAGGACAGATCATCCAGCAACGTCCCATCCCCGCGGTTGCGTTCCACAGGATCGACCTTGACGATCGATCGGCCTTCCCCATCGGTCTGGAAGAACGACAGCTCTTGTCTCGCCTGATCGATTACAAGGACCGACAATCGTCCCGTCCAGCAGGCGCCCGTGTCCATAGATATCCGATTCTCTGTGATCACGGGTCGAGGAGGATCCATGACCGAGTGGCCGTGAACGACGACCCGAGGCAGCTTGCCGCAATGATTGAGAAACGGCTCCCGGATCCACATCAGGTCCTCAGGCGACTGCGCCTTGAGGGCGACGCCCGGTCTAATGCCCGCATGCGCGAAAAGAAACGGGCCCTCCTCAATCATGAATGTGGAGCCGCGAAGAAGGTCGAAATGGCCGGGATGCCGGCTCAGGATGAACCGACGTGCAGTCGATGTTGAGGTCGCAGTAGGAATCTATGGTTTCCCTGCCGCCGTCATGAAACCACGTGCGGAGCTGGCGCCGGTCATTCTCCAGGAATCGGAGAAACCAGTCGTCGTGATTTCCACGCAGGAAAACGGAAGCAGGATGGTCGGTCAGGGCACGACCGACAATCTCAAGACCTCCCTTCGCATCTCGACCACGGTCGACAAGATCGTCGAGGAAGATGATCCGCGGCGTGCCGCCCATGCGAGCCGCATCCTTCTCACAGAATGTGATGGCTGTCTGAAGGAGGTCAGAGCGACCGTGGACATCGCCTATCGCGTAGGTGAGAAGCATGCATACCCACCCATTTCGCAATCCAAGGCGGCGAGCCCGCCGGCCGTCTCGTGACGCACGTTGAAGCAGACGATGGGATCGCTCACGGTCGCGTCGACGAACTGCATCCGTGTTCGCCCCACATCTCATCGGTTTCGCGCTTGTGATCGCCGAGCGCAAACGGCCCTGCCGCCTGCACCATCGCGAGGGATTTAGACATTCGATCGCGCATCGACAGACTGCTCTGGGCAGTTTCGTGCTCGCTCGCAGATTTGTTTGCCTCGCCTTTCGAGGTCCCGGAAAAACTGACGGGTTCCCCGGTCAGCTTATCGACCTCCGGATTCTTGATATGATCAGTCATGGAGGACGTCCTTCAGCAGGGTCCAAACCAAGGATCGCTTCCTCAATTCGGCACGGCTAATCGGCTTTTCGCCGGTATCGTTCCAAAGCGCGACGAACGAGATCTGCCTCATCCAACGCGATACGAGCTAGACAAGCCACAATATCGGCAAGGCGCTCCCGTTCGAGCTCCTGATCCGCGTCAGGAACGCTAGGTCGGATTTCGTTCCAGACTGTATCGAGAGCACCCTGGGCACGGGCGACATCGACCGGATCACTCAGAGACGAAAACGGCATGATCGAACAATCATAGGCACTGCCCACGGCACGACCCAGCGAATTCCAGCGCTGCTCAAGCAGCAGGATCGATCGTTTCGGCCACTGCCTCCTTCTTCGGGCGGGGCAGGAGCGTCATGATCAGGATGAAGGCGGAGAGGACGAAACAAATGCTGTTGGTGACGATCAACGGCCATTGGCCCAAGCCGAGGCCGTAGGCGGTCCAAAGCGCAAAGCCGGTGACGGTGAGACTGTAGGTCAGCGGAGAGATCGCTTTCGTATCGCGCGTCCTGACGATCCGCCACGCCTGAGGCACGAAGCAGATTGTGGAGCACAGTGCGGCCAGAGTGCCGGCGACAGCGACCCAGTTCATCGCAGAAACCTATTTCGACAAACGACGGACGTTCGCCCGCACCTTGCGTCGATAGCCGCGGGCGATGCCGACAGGCCCGGTCCCCGTCGCCGCCATTATAGCAGCTGTCTGAGCAGCCGTGATCTTTTCCTTCACCATCAACTTGGCTTCGCGCTCGCCGGCTGAGCCGCCAGCGGCGACCTTCATGCTTCTGAGCCAAATGGCCTGTTGCGACTCGAATGCCAGCATCGACATTTCAAGGAAGAGCTTAAGCATCTGACGCCTTTCGGCCTGCGGAGTTCTGTCGCTTTGTGTTCGGTCGCGCGCGCCGAGAGGCGGGTCTTGCGCGTGCGGCTGTCGGCTTTGCGCGGCGTTTGGGGGTAACGTCCTTTGCCGCCATGGCCCGCGCGTCCTGGTTCAGGCGATAAAGCCCGTAGCCGATCGCTCCCGCAATAATGACTGGCGTCGGGAGCCGGGTGGCCAGCAAGGTCAGAGGAACTGCAAACCGTTCCGGGATTTCACCCTGCTCGACATTCCGGGCAATCCAGGCGCCCGCCAAGCTGGAAAATGCAGCCCTGATCATTTCTGCTCCTCGGCTCCACCGGGTGTGATAGGCACTTGCTCGGCCACCGGATCGCTCGCGGAAAAGGTATCCTTGAGCGCCCTTTCGAGCTTCTGATCGGGGGTCAGCTCGCGCTCCTCCTTGCGTTGGGTCTTCTGTTCCTGCCGGAGGCTTTCGACCGCCGGGCTTCGTTCGTTCGCCATGCATTTCTCCACCGGCCTTCCCGCGAGGCTGAGGTTGAACGTCCGCGGACGCGAGCTCGTTCCCGGCGGCGGCGCTCACTGGCTGCTAAAATCTTGCGGGAACCGAAGTGGCGCTTATCTCGTTGTCAGCGCGGCATCCTCGGATGCCTGCCTGCTCTCCGGTTGGATGCGTCGCCGCGGATGTACCGGCCGCAACCGACAGGAGGGCATAGCCAGTTTCCCGGCGATGGCCGGAGCCGCCTAGTCCTGACAGAAGTCAGAGGCCCGCCACTTTCCAAGTGGCGGGCTTATTATTTGATCCGGCTCGCAAAGCCACGCCTTCAAGACCCGAGGCTGTGACTCCTTCGGTGATCACTTCGAACTTTTGCAGCGTGTGTCCAACCATTAGCCCAAGAAGCGGCTGACAATCTGGCGAAGAAACCTCGGCAGATCCTCGAAGGCGTAAGGTGCATGCACCCGCTCGAGCCTTTGATGGAATTCGCGCCCCCAAGGTCCGATATTCACCACCGGAAACGAAAGTGCATCGGTCCGCACATCATCGATGAGTTCCCTGGCTGGCGTATTGCCCGCGATCAGCGCGCGGTCGGTATCGAGCGGGCGATGTCCGAAGAAGCTCATGTCGGAGATGCCGGTGAAGAATTCTCGGTACTTGATCGCTGGGTGACCTCTCTCCTCCTGTGTCAGTCGCGCCGCTTCGATCGCAGCAGCAAACTCAGGATGCCCGCTCAACCTGGAAAAGTGGGTCGAAGGATACACGAGGCTACTCAGGCCATAGACGACGGCGGGGCCAATCAAGCCGGCTTCTGTCACCATGGCACTGACGACTGCACGGGTTTGAGCCAGGGGATCATCGGCGTTGCGCCATTTCCTCCCGACCTCATTCAACCGCGTGATGGCTTCCGTCCCGCCGACGTATTGGACGCGATCCCGCAGTTCCGCAGCCGAGATGACCGCAACGTCCGGCGCCGCGGCCGTCTGCTTCGTTCCCAGCATCGTACCATAGGTGCGTGCTCGCCGATTGAAGGTCTCGATGGCCTCGGCGGCCGCGGTGCGGACTACTTGCTCGAAGAGGCCGAGAAGGTCCGTCGCCGCCCAATGATGCGAAAGCCAGTTGAAGCCGAGCCAGACTCGTTCCGGTGTGGTCACCTCGTAGCCACCGCGTAGATCCTTGGCCTCGAGACAGATCGGCGGCGGTGAAATCTCGCCCCCGGCCGTGTCGCAAAGCTCCGGATTCGCCTCAACCGCCCTGGTGATCTCGGACGCGATCAACTGGGCACTGACGCCTTCGAACGGATAGCTCGCATGCGAGGAATGTCCGATGACCAGAGCGAACGGAAGCGCCTTGCCGATCGTGCCGCGATAGATCGCGCGGCCTTCCTCGCCGTCTCCCTGGTCGCTCGTTGCATCCAGATTGATCCCCGCCTGGATATCCAGCCCGAACTCGTTCGCGAACGTCGGAAGAGCATCTCGAAGACTGCGCATCCCTCGCGAGCCACGCTCCTCGTCGGGCGTCGCAATGAGAATGAGATTGCCTAGCCGGTCCGGCTGGGCCGCGAAGGCTTCCAGTACCGCAATGCCCGCCGCGATCCCGCTCTTCATGTCGAGCAAGCCGCGCCCGGGCAGGAATTCGCCGCTCCTAAGGTCCTCCAGGGCGCGTTGCTCCGTGGTGTTCAAAGGCCTGCTCTCGAGATCGGCGATCAGGGCCGCCAGCAGCTCGTCGGGTTTGAACGCAAGGGGAGCGAGCTCCCGATAGTTATCGATCGACACGACATCATAATGCCCGGCCAATGCCAGCGCCCGGGCTCCCTGCCCACGCACGAGAGCTATCACGCTCTGGGTCATTGGATCGCCATGACTATCTACGAGGCGAACCTGATCCGGGTGGGTGCGGAAGTACGGCATTTCGCGCAGAAGTCCCGCGAGCTTCGCTCCGAACTCTGCTTCACCAGGCGTGCCGGTTTCGCTTCCCCAGCCTACCAGGCGGCAGGCTAGCTCACGAACGCGAGGACCGAACTCCAGCTTTCGTCGTTGTTCCATCGGAACGCTCCGGATGCATTGCGGGCACGCCCAACATATGCGACCGACAGGTGAGCAGAAACGTCACATCCACACGCTTTGGGCGTGATGTTGTCTTTATCGTCAGCACTTCTGCCAGAATGAGCAATCCAATGGACGATCTCGATCACCGCTTGATTGCGGAGCTGCGCGTGAATGCCCGCGCCACGGTTCCGACATTAGCCAAGCTCCTTGGTGTTGCACGGGGCACGGTCCAGACCCGGATGGATCGGTTGATCGCCAACGGAACGATTGCCGGGTTCACGGTTCGGCTAAAGGATCATGCTGCCACTGATCGGATCCGCGGCATCATGATGATCGAGCTGGAAGGGCGGCATGTGAAAAGCACGGTAGTCGCGCTCAGGCGGAATCCGGGATTTGCCGGACTTCACACCACTAATGGGCTCTGGGACCTCATCGCCGAAATCGAGGTCTTGGACATGGCCGAGTTCAATCGGCTGGTGAGCGGCATCCGAATCATGGACGGCATCTCGAAGTCAGAAACGCACATTCTTCTGGGTCCGGCGTAAGAACCCTGTCAGCGGGCCTCGCGAGCAGCGAACGCGAGCGCCCTTCATTGGTATCGCTTCAGAAGTTCGAGAACATGCCGCGGCGTCGCGCCCATTACGCACGCCTGCGAACGGCGATAGCGTGTGCCGCTCCGCTGGCAGCCGCTGCGGCAACCTGCCCCCTTCTGACGAGGAAGTTTTGATCGCGATGGGCCCTCAGACCCGCCTATTGGCGCAGATCTCCGTGGCACATCTGATCAGCCACTTCCACTTCATGACGGTCCCTGCCCTGCTTCCCGTGCTCCCCAACGCGATGAAGGTCAGCTTCGTCGATCTCGGGATCGCGCTCGGCGTCTTCAACGTCGTCTCGGCCTTGTGTCAGGCCCCACTGGGCTTCGCCGTCGATCGCTTCGGAGCGCGGCGGGTGCTGATGTTCGGCCTGGCATTAGGAAGCTCCGGATTCGCGCTGGTGGCTGCCATCCCGACCTACACCGGGCTTCTTATGGGGATGGCGATCGCGGGGGTTGCCAATGGCGTCTATCACCCCGCTGACTATGCGCTCCTGTCGCAGAACATGGATGCCCGGAGAATGGGACGGGCCTTCTCCATCCACACCTTCGCCGGCTTCCTCGGCGGAGCGATCACACCGCCGATCATCCTCGGCATGGCCCTAGCATTCGATCTGCGATGGGCCTTCGCGACCGCCGCTGTTGTAGGCGTCATCACATTGACCTTCGTTTCGCTCGGAAGCAGAGGGATGCCCGCGGCTGGGCAGGCGGCCCATGCTGGCGAGCATTCGACCGATACACGGCAACCTGTTCGAGCCGCCCGCGCGACCATTCTGGTGCTCACACTCCTGTTTATGATGCTGAGCCTCAGCACCGGAGCGATCGAGCGTTTCTCGGTGACAGCCCTGGTTCAAGGCTTCCAGGTACCTCTCTCGGTTGCCAACATCGCCCTGACCTCGTTCCTGTTCGCCAGCGCTTTCGGCGTGCTCGCCGGAGGCGTTCTGGCCGACCGCACCTCACGCCACGGCTTCGTGGCGGCGATTGCCTTCGCGCTGGCTGCGCTATTGGTCACGATGGTGATCCTGGTTCGCCTGCCGCCACCAATTTTGATCCTGACGCTCGGTGCCACAGGCTTCCTGACGGGGGTCGTCGCACCTTCCCGGGACATGCTGGTCCGTGCCGCGTCGCCCGCCGGTCAGGAGGGCAAGACCTTCGGATTCGTGTCGACGGGTCTCAATATCGGCGGCGTGATCGGGCCCATCCTCTACGGCCTTCTGCTGGATAACGGTCTGGCAACCAGCGTCCTGTGGGCCTCGGTCGGTTTCATGATCGTGACCACAGCGATAGTGATCGCTCAAGAACTCCATCGCTATGATCGCCGGCGCGAAGCCATTTCGTCGCCTTAAGCCTGCAACCGCTATTCGCGCCGACCACCGCATTGCGGACCATTTCAATACAAATAAATCCGACTCACCGATCAATCCGGACGGCACCCCTTACTGGGCGGGCGAATTTCGATGGCCTTCGATCAGCGCGGCTGCGGCGGCATCTACCTGCACGGCATCGGTAGAACGGCCAAGCGAAAGCCTGACGGCACCGAGCGCCTCGCCCAGGGAGATGCCGAGCGCGAGGATGATCGCTGAGGGTTACGAGCTTCCGGCATGGCAGGCGGAACCGGTCGAGGCTGCGATCGCCGGCGTCGCTTCGAGGAGGTTGTTGCCGACCGCTCCTGGGAAGAGCACGTTCAGGGTATTCGGCAAGGTAAGCTCCCCACCCAATCGCCTCAGACGCGGCACGCCCCCAACAAGCGCTTGCCATAGCCGTTCCTTCAACGCGGCGATCCGCGTCGAATCCTCCGTCAACTGCTCCCGGGCGATGCGGCAGGCTCGTCCAAGCCCGACGATATAGGGAACGTTCTCCGTCCCGGGCCGACGGCCACCCTCCTGCCCTGCTCCGTCGAGCACGCTCGGGATGGCGTGTCCCCGTCGGAGGTAGAGGACTCCGATGCCCTTCGGCGCGTAGAGCTTGTGTCCGGCGAGCGTCAGCGCATCGATGCCCCAGGCGGCCACGTCGACCGGAACCTTGCCGAGCGATTGCGAGGTATCGACATGGATCGGAGCCCCAACCGAGCGCGCCGCCTCGGCGAGTTCCGCTACCGGTTCGAGCGTCCCGATCTCGTTCTAAGCATGAATAATCGTGACCAGCGCGGTTTCGTCATCGATGGCTGCGCGGGCCGCGGCCAGGTCGACGACGCCGTCGTCGTCAACGCCGATGCGACTGACGGCGAAGCCTTCCCGTTCGAGCCGGCGACACGACATCTCGGTCGCTGGGTGCTCAACCTTGCTGGTGACGATCCGCCTGCGGCTGACCGGAGCCACCGCAGCGAAGCCGCGGATCGCGTGGTTGCTCGCTTCGGTCCCGCCACCGTTGAAGATGATCTCCTCCGGCTTCGCACCGATCAGCTTCGCGACTTCGGCTCGGGCTTTCTCGATCGCAGAGCGAGCCGCACGCCCCAGCGGCGTGGTCGATTAGGCATTGCCGAACTGCTCGCGCAGGAAGGGGAGCATCGCATCGAGCACCTCGGGATCCACCGGTGTGGTGCCATTGTAATCGAGATAGATCGGGCGATCAGGAGCGGACATAGGCTTCGGATCCTTGGGAGCGTGCTTCGCCAACCTAACAGCTTCTCGCGAGCGGGGGGATGATCGCCAGTCATCGCCACCAATCCCATCGCGTGTCGCGGAACTCCGCGATGAAACATCGCGTTGCCGCTGCATGAAGCGAGCAATGGTGATGTCGGTGCCGCGAGCCACTTTCGAGCTGCTTAAGACCTTCCAGGTAGCCCTAGTGTGTGGATGCGCCTTGCTGGCACCGGCAGTCGCAAATGCCCTGACTGCCGACGAGGTCAACCGTTCTGGCCGCCCTCCCGCCACGAAAAGCAAGGTGACGCGCCCCAGCGCGTCGATCGTCAAGGCTCAGGTCCTACTGGCGCGTCAAGGGGTCTCTCCCGGGGAGATCGACGGGCTGGACGGCGACAACTATCGGAAAGCCATCGACCAGTTCCGCCGTCGTGAAAATCTCGGAATTGGCGAGATCATCGACGCACCGACCTGGCAGGCGCTCAAAGGGGATGGCAGCGCGGACATCGTCTCGGACTACGAGATGACGAATGAGGATATCAAGACCCGGTTCGTCAGGCGCATTCCTCGCGATTACGCCCGTCAGGCCCGAATGAAACGGCTCGGCTACAGGAACGCGCAGGAGATGTTCGCTGAACGCTTTCACATGAGCGAGGGCCTTCTCAGGGTACTCAACCCGCGAATGCACTATCGGAAGCGGGAGGAAACGCTGCACGTCGTCTCGGTCGGACGAACCCTTCCTTCAGACGAAGCCCGAACGGTCGAGGCCGACAAGACGAACGGAATCGTTCGCGCGCTGGATGCGACCGGAAAGGTGATCGCGCTCTATCCAGCCACCATCGGCAGCGAGGACACTCCGTCGCCGGACGGCGAATATCAGGTGATCCGCGTAGTCAAGAATCCGACCTATCACTATGATCCAGTGAAGAATTTTCAGCAGGGCAAGAACAAGCGCCGGATGGTGCTCCCCAGGGGCGCCAACAACCCGGTGGGGACTATCTGGATTGAACTATCGAAGCCGACCTTCGGCATCCATGGTACGCCGGAGCCCTCGCGGATCAGCAAGGCGTCGTCGCATGGCTGTGTCCGGCTCACCAATTGGGACGCTGAGGAATTGGCGCGGATCGTCAGGCCCGGCACGACCGTCCGCTTCCTGCAATAGGCGACCGTTGCGGCCGCTGGTTTGAATTGGCCCCCGGACAGGAGCCGCCCTCGTCTTCCGAAAATGACGAAGGGTGCTCGCAGAATTTCGTGATATCGACACCCGTCAAAGGCCTGTCGCTTCCGAGCCGGCGGGCGATCTATTTGATCCTTCCGCCCCGCCAATGACAGTCTTCAGGACTCCGAGGCTGCGACCTCTTCAGTGATCACTTCGAACTTTTGCAGGATGTGCGGCCCGAAACTGTGGATCATCGGAATGTCAGCCGCATCTCGCCCACGCGCCACGAGAACGCGACCGATGCGAGGCACGTTGTGCCGGGCATCGAATATGTACCATTGGCCGCCGAGATAGGCTTCGAACCAGGCGTTGTAATCCATCGGCGCGGGATCCGGCGGCACGCCGATATCGCCCAGGAAACCGTTGCAGTACCGCGCCGGGATGTTCATCGCGCGGCACAGCGCGATCGCGAGATGCGTGAAGTCGCGGCATACGCCGACGCCTTCGTTCATGGCTTGCGCGGCGGTACGGGTGGCACGGGCGAACTGGTAGTCGAACCGGATCTGGGCGTTGACGTAGTTGCAGATTTGCTGAACGCGATTCCAGCCTGGAGCATAAGTGCCGAACAGGCTCCATGCGGTCGCAGAGAGTTCGTCGACCTCGCAGTAGCGGCTGGAGAGTGTGTATTCGATCACGTCCGGCGGGAGGTCGGCTGGCCAGATTTCCGGGGCGCTCTTGTCCCATTGGTCCGGCTGACCGCTGTCTCGGACGAGCATGTCATTGCTGAAGGCAGCCCCGCCCGCCGGCACGACCACCCGGCGGCACAGATTGCCGAAGCCATCGGTGTATTCGGACGCTGCAAGCGGGCAGCCATCGCTCAGAGAGGTGATGCTGGGATTTGGCCCCTCAATAATGTCTCCGGCTCGGCTGGGATGGGGATCGAGTAGGAGTAATACCGGGGTTGGCTGAACGGTGGTGATCTCGATCCGGTAGCCGAGGCGGATTTCCATGAGGGCTCTTTCGCAAGTGACGCTCGAGCGCAACCGGCGAATTCAGGCGTCTGTTCCCGATCGTCTTGATGAGATTTTGCGCAGCTGGGAGCAGGATCGCAGCGACGCGGCTTCCACCGATGCCACCGCGGACTGCGGCGAAAGGATCACTGAAATAGAATCCTTTCTTGCGTCGCGCTCGGCGCTACAACCCCATCTCAATCTTCCCGACAGTGACGGGTGCCCGCCGCCGTAATGCAGGATTGAGGTGTCAGACCGCTGCACCTCGCAGCGGCAGTAGCCGTCACACCTCGCAATTGCTCCATCTAGGCGACGAACCTTCCAGCAATTGCCGCGTCGCTGGCATATTCATTGAGCGTCCGATTGGGACGAAAGAAGCGGTCGACTTCAATCCTGAGGCCCCCGATCCCTACCTCAGCAGCGAGCTCGCTGAGTTCGATCATGCCCACCTCCGGCTCTCCGTCGTCGAGGTCTGCAAGCCCGAACAGGATGTCGTTGTCATCGGGGCTCATCTCAGAGACGAGCCAGGTGCGCCGATCCCATGGGCAGAAAAGCTTCAGCACTGGGAGCGGGTCGATATGCTGATCGATCTTCGCCAAGCGGCCGTTCTCGAGAAGCTCGTGTCTTAGATTTTCGGGAATAGCCAACATCAAACGAATTCCAAGGGGCAAGGGAAGACAATTCCGATCGCTGAATCCGCGACTGGGACACTTGTTCAACGTAGTAGACGCGAGTCTCAGTGCTTCCGGCGCTGCTGACCGAGGCCCATCGACTTCGCGAGCTGTGAACGTGCTTCTGCATAGGCCGGGGCGACCATCGGGTAATCGTTCGGCAAGCCCCACTTCGAGCGATATTCCTCCGGTGTCATGTCATAGGCCGTCCGAAGGTGGCGCTTGAGCGATTTGAACTTCTTTCCGTCCTCAAGGCAGATCAGGAAGTCCGCTGTGATCGACTTCTTAATCGACACCGCCGGAGCTTGCTTTTCAGCAGGCGCAGGGCCGACCGGCTCATTGCCCAAGCCCGCTATCGCCGAATGCGTTGTGGCGATCAGCGCGGGAAGGTCCGCGGCCGGCACGCTATTGTTGGATACATAAGCCGAAACGATATGGGCGACGAGATCGATGATTTCGGCATTGGCTTCGGACATCGCATTCTCCCGGCTGCGACTTTGCGCAGCAATTAACTCGCTTCAGGGCGCGGTCATTATTGAGCCAGACTGATGAAGTCAAACTTAGGTCGGTGCGGCGATGGCTGCTTATTGGAAATGTGAATCTCCAGGAAGATAAGCCGAAGCCTCTAATTGTGACCATCGCGGCCTCGACACGGCGCAATCGCTCTGAGCCTCCTATCCTGCCAATCCGGTGCGCCGTATGGGTTATAGATGGCCGAGCCCACATATCGGTCCTTCGAACCATTTTGTTGCGGACAAGCCAGAAGGCGCTCCTTCCGCATCGCCCAAGGCGCCGAATATGTTGAGAGTTAGGTAGTTTCGCGCGGACAGGGGCCTAAGCGTCATTTCCAGTTTTCGGTTCGTCCACTGCGCCGATTTGCACATCGACGCCCCGCTGAAGTCGCTGGCGTTGCGCAACCCGGAACTCGCAGAGTTGGTGTCGAGTGCGACACGAACGGCTTTCGTCGCGACGATTGATCTATGCCTCGACGAAAAGGTCGATGCGCTGCTAATCGCGGGCGATCTCTACGACGGCGATCAGACCTCGATGAAGACAGCCGGCTTCATCGCCACGCAACTCCGCAGGCTTGATGAAGCTGGAATTCGGACGTTCGGGATTCGCGGCAATCACGACGCCGAGTCTCGGATCACCAAGGAACTCGTCTTTCCCGAAAGCGTCACGTTTTTTAAAGGTTCCGCTGCCGCTATTCCCCTGCCCGGCCTCAACGGTCGCCGAGACGTCGTTGTCCACGGGATCAGCTTCCCGAAGCCGCACGCCCCGGAAAGCCTGCTGCCGAAGTTCAAGCCGCCGGTCGAAGGCGCGACTAATATCGCGCTGCTGCACACGAGCCTTGCTGGCGCCGAGGGTCATGACCGTTATGCCCCGTGCAGCGTAGCGGACCTAGCCGGTGCAGGATTCGATTATTGGGCGCTCGGGCATATCCATAAGCGCCAGGTTCACCTCGATAGGCCAGCGATCGTCATGCCCGGCATCCCGCAGGGCCGGGACATCAATGAGAGCGGCGCCAAATCCGTCACTCTCATTACGATTGGCGACGATGGTGCGATCGCCATAGCAGAGCACCGCACGAGTACCGCTCAGTTCGAGCGTGTTTCGGTAGATCTGTCCGGGATCGAGGACTGGTCAGAAGCTATGCGGGCCATCGGGCGCAGACTGGCCGCGGAGCGGGACAGAACCGCGTCTGAGCACCTCATTGCCCGAATCTCGCTCATCGGCGCCACGTCCCTTAGTTGGCGGCTGCGTCGGGAGGGAGATTTCTTGCGCACCGAAGCCGAACAGCAGGCGGCGATCATCGGGAACACCTGGATCGAGAAGGTCTCCTCTGCCTGCTCGCCTTCGCGCGATGCCGCGATCGACAGCGCCGGCGCAGTCGCCGAGCTGTCGCAACTGATTTCCGAGGATGTCCTGCAATCTGACTCGTACCGGCTCGAAGCCAGCGAGCTGATTTCTGAGCTGCAGGGCGCGCTACCCCGAGAGCTCCACAAAATGTTTGGAAGCGACCCCGCAAGCTTCGAGAAGGCCGTCGCTGAATTATCCCAGGACGGCGCGCTCGACGTCATTGCCCATCTGCATGAAGCAGACCAGGAGCCGCGGATCTGATGCGGATCAGGCGCCTTGATCTCACCCGCTACGGCCGCTTCACCAATCATTCGATCGACTTTGGAGCCCCCGAAGCCGGGAAGCCCGATTTCCATCTGATCGTCGGTGCCAACGAGGCCGGAAAATCGACCCTTACGGCCGCCATCGTTGATCTGCTCTTTGGCATGGGTCAGCGCTCCCCATACGGCTTTCTACACGGCTATGACGGTATGCAGATCGGCGCCGCGCTTGAGCTTCCGAGCGGCGAGCGGGAGGTGGTGCGGGTCAAACGAGGGGCGAGGCTGCGCGATGCGAGCGGGCAAGCCATCGATGAGGGCATCCTGACGGCTGGCCTTTCAGGCATCGACCGCGAAGCCTACCGGATGATGTTCTGCCTTGATGAGGAGACGCTTCGAATGGGTGGCGAGAGCATTCTCGCCAGCCAGGGCGAGCTCGGACAGCTGCTTTTTTCTGCCAGCGCGGGCCTCGCAGCCTTCGGCCAGCGGCTGAGCAAGCTGCAAGAGATAGTGGACGCCTTCCATAAGCCGCGTGGCAGATCGACCGAGCTCTCAGCCTTCAAGGCGAGGCTCGACGAGCTGAAAGCCCGAAAGGAGGCTATCAACGTCCTCGCAACCACCCATGCACAGCTGGTGCTGGATCGCGATGACGCCTCCGCGAAGTATGAGGCAGCGCTGTCCGAACGCAGCAAATCCAAGCTTCGCTTCGACGAGATCAACCGATATCTCGGCGTTCTGCCGGATCTCGTGGCCCTGAAGGGTCTCCGTTTGGACCTGTCAGCCCTAGCAGAGGTACCGCAACCACCAGCCGCCTGGGCCGAAAGACTGCCGGAGCTCATCGGCGCTGAGGGCCGCATCAAGGCAGCTTGTGAGATCGCGTCGGCCAATGTCGATAGAATCCGCCGCGAGCGCGACGGTATCCAGATCGAGCAAGTGCTCATTGACGCCGGGCCGGCAATCGATGCCCTGCGGAACAGCGAGGCGCGGTATGTCGCAGCTCTTGATATCTCAAAGCGAGAATCCGAGCTTGCCGTCATCGAAGGAAATCTGAAGAAAATCTCCGAACGTCTTGATCGTGCAGGAGAATTACCCGCGAAACTGGTGTTACCCGCCACGCTAGTTGGGAAGCTGCGCGGGCTGATCGATCGGCGTTCTGGCCTCCGCGAGAGGCTTCAGGCAGCCTCTCGCGAATGTATTCGAGCAAGCGATGCACTTTCTGCGGCAAAGCAGGTGCTCGCCTCGCTCGACGCCACCGACCAGGATGAAGTGCTCGCGGCGCGGGTTCGGCTGGCGCTCGACCAAGCCCGGGCAAGCGATCATGCTGCTCGCGAGAAGGCTGCCCTCCGCGTTATCATCGGCCTCCAGGACAAACTCAAGGAGCAGCTAAATCAGCTTGGTTCCTGGAACGGTGACCTCGATCAGCTCGCAGCTATGAAAGCCCCGACGACACACCAGATCGAAGACTGGCGCCGCCGAGGCGAAGTGATCCGCCAAGCCAGTGTAAAACACGCTTCCGATATCGAAAGCCTGACCGACCGCATGGTCGAGCTCGCCGCCACCATCACCTCGATCAAGGCGGCGACCGGGCTCGTCGATGATGCGACTGCCCGCACCTCTCGTGTGGATCGCGATGACGCTTGGCGAACACATCGCGAGGTCTTGAGCGAAGCGACTGCCGCTGTATTCGAAGCCGCGTTGAGAAATGATGACGGGATCACGGAAACCAGGCTCAGCCAAACCAGCCTTGCGGCCGATCTGAGGCAGGCCGTCCAGGCGGAGGCAACGACAGCCGCAAAGCTGCGGCGGGCAGAGCAGCTTCATACCGACACGCTGGCGTTGAAGGCAGGTCTGGACGCCGAACTGGCGGCGACCTTCATCGTGATCGGCTTGCCAAGCGACGCGCACGTTGCTGATCTCGAACGACTGCTGATGCGCCGCGCCTCGGCACTGGAGATCAGCGCACAGATCGAGGTAGCTTCAGCCGATCTCCGCACAGCCCAAGAGGATGGCGCCGCGCATGTTGAACGACTGGCGGCAGCTCTGAAATCGATTGGCGTGCTCCCATCCGAGAACGAGTTCGCGAACCTCCTGGTCGGCCTTCAAACAGCGATCGATCGCCGGACGACACTGCGGTCCGAGCTTTCCCACGCTGCAAAATCGCTCGAACAAAGCGTTACTGAGCTCGCCACCAGGCAGAGGGACGTTGCTGAGGCTCAAGCGGCTCAGGATGATTGGCAACAGGAATGGGACGTCACGGTCAAGTCCTGTTGGCTGAGCGAAGTGCCCTCGCCTCTCGGCCCTGACGAAGTCAGTCAGGTCCTCAACGTCCTTGCCGAAATCCCGCCGCTGGAAAGCGAACGCGAAAGCCTCAGCCATCGCATTGCGGCGATGAAGCGGGATCAGGACCAGTTCATCCAGGCTGTAAGCAGCGTTGCCAGCTCCCTCCAGATACCGGCCGACGAAGATGACCCTGTCAAACTCGCTGCGGACTTGCGTCGGCGGCTGGAGACGGCTCGGTCCCACGAGCGCGACCGGCGCAGCAAGACGGCCGAACTCGAGCGAGCGGTGATCGTTAATCGCGACGCGCTGGAAGAGCTCACCCTTCACCGAGCGGATGTCGAAACGCATACCTCGTTTTTCGGCGTCGCGTCGCTTATGGAGGTCAGCGCAAAAATCGACGAGGCCAACCGGCGATCCGAGCTTGAGCGCCAGCTGAAGGTTCTGAGCAGCCGGATCACAGCAGCATGCCGAACGGAAACCTTAGAGGCCGCCGAAGCCATCCTCGCGGAGCTCGAGCAAACTGGTCTGGAGGCGGAGGCGGCTAGTCTCGCAAGTCGGCTCGAGGGGCAAGACCGTGAAGCTCACGAACTCCATGCCCGGCATCTGCAGGCCGATCGTGCACTCGCTGCGATCGGAGGCGACGACGCTGTAGCTCGTCTCGACGAAGAGCGGCGCACCGTCCTGGTCGAGCTCGAAGAAAAGGCCGTCCAATATGCGCGCCTGAAATTGGGCATAGCGGCCGCTCACCAAGCTCTGCAGATCTATCGGGATACCCATCGCACGTCGATGCTGCAGCACGCTTCCGATGCCTATCGGACGATCACGATGAGCGCCTACTCCGGGCTGGCCACACAACCGAATGGCGACAAGGAGATTCTTCTTGGCGTCATGGCCGGCGGCGGGTCAAAGCTCGCGACAGAGATGTCGACTGGCGCGCGGGCTCAGCTCTATTTGGCGCTCCGTATCGCCGGCTATCATGAGTTCGCCAAGACGCGTCCGTCATTGCCGTTCATCGCGGACGACATTCTCGAAACCTTCGATGATTTCCGCTCCGAGGAGGCCTGCCGCCTATTCGGTGGAATGGCAACCAGCGGTCAAGTCATTGTCGCGACGCACCACCACCACCTTATCGATATCGCGCTCCGAGCCTGCTCAGACGTCACGGTGCACCAACTCGTATTCCAATAGGGTTGGGGGCCGAACTTCAGAGCAATCGGCGCCGGTGAGGCAAACCCGAGATCGCCCACCCGAACCTGGCAAAACATTGCTTGCGCTAGGACCGTGCTATCGCGCTGTCGAGCGTAAACTTTCCTCGGAGATCAATGAGGGCCAACGGAAGCCATATCCGACTTCGCCGACTTTCGCCGGAAAAGATGAGCACGAAAAGAGCCTAATGGATCTTAAAGCCGTGTTCGAGAGCCTCGCACCTTGAGCGACAGATTGGCATATTTGGAGAACTATGCCATGCGCGCTGGATGGCGCGAGGACAGAGCTTCATGTCGCGGACTTTCAGCTCCGGAATTCCAGCCAGGCTGATCATAGTCGCGGTATTCGCCGTCATCGTCATCCCGGGCATTATCTTCGCGGCCATTCTCATGAATAGGTACACTGAAGTTCAGCGTGGCCGCTATCAACAGGAGGCAGTCGAGGCGGCGACAACGGGCGCAGCCGTCGTCGATCGGCACATTCGCAGTTGGCAAATCACGCTTCAAACGCTGGGAACCTCAAGAGCCCTAAGGGACGGCGATCTGGAAGGTTTTTATCGCCAGGCTCTCGAGGTGAAGGCTTTCATCGGAGCCGACATCGGATTGCGGGACCTCAGCGGTCAGCAACTCGTCAACACCAGGCAGTCCTGGGGTAAAGAGTTGCCCTTCACTCCCTTCCCCGTCGACCAGCAGGTCATCGCGTCCGCGAGACCTCACTGATCCACCCCCCTTGAATTGGTCCACCCTGAAGTATGTCTTTTGGCAGACAGGAGGATCGAGATGCCGAAGAGGCGCCATAAGCCCGAAGAGATCGTCGCGAAGCTACGCCAGGTCGATGTGCTGGTCTCGCAGGGGCAATCCGTTGCCGACGCGATCCGCTCGATCG
>NZ_FNBZ01000002.1 GCF_900102525.1 Allobosea robiniae
GGCTGCGCTATCCAGACCGGCTGAGCCGACCGCGTTGGCGCCGAGGCCAACCGCACACTAACATTCAACCTGGACCTCTCGGCGGGGGCGGATCAGCCAGCTTCTTTTGCTTCCCGTCGAACCGATAAGCCATGCGCCAGAGCTTCGCCCCGTTCGGCATGATCCACAGTTGAAGGCCGCCGCCGTCCGAAAGCTTGGTCACTTTCGGCTGGGCCTTCGCGTTCTTAATCGCTGTGTCGGTCAGCGGCATGTTGGCCTCGCGTCTGATGGCCTTGGGCTGTGGCCATCAGGAAGGCCAACAAATGGCGCGACTGTCAACGAACGCCCATGAACATCACTGACAAGGTAAGACGCAAAAACCGGCCTGTTAGGGCCGGTTTCGGTCGTCTGTGAATGTCGGTGAAGAGAAGTTTGGTAGCGGGAGAGGGACTTGAACCCCCGACACGCGGATTATGATTCCGCTGCTCTAACCAGCTGAGCTACCCCGCCACAGGGTCGGAACCGGCAGAGCCGGCTCGTCGTCGAGGCGCGATATAGGCGTCGTGAGCGGGGTGCGTCAAGCCTTGGATTGCGCGTTATCGGCAGAAGCCAGCTTGCGCAGCCGGACGACCTTGAAATAGCCGCGCCCGACATGGGCCGCCTCGTAGCGGCCCGTCGCCTGCGCCCAGTCGGTCAGCCGGCTGACCTTGAAGTCGGAGCTCCAGCCGATCGCCTTCGACAAGGGCGCGACCGCGCTCCAGAACGGCGCGAGCAGGCCGCCATCGTCGACGAGACGGCTCGATATGATGATCTCGCCGCCGGGCTTGAGGACGCGATCCATCTCGGCCAGCGCCTGCTCCGGATCGGGGACGAGCGTGATCACGAATTGCGCGGTGACCGCATCGAAGCATTCCTTCCCGAAACCGAGCCGGCAGGCATCCATCACCATCAGCCCGTGGACATGGTCAAGCTTCTGGCTCTCGACCTTGCGGTGGGCGACCTTGAGCATGTCGAGCGACAGGTCGGCGCCGAAGACGCGCGAGTCCGGCGTGAAATAGGGCAGGGTGAGGCCGGTGCCGACGCCGATCTCGAGGATGTCCGGGCCGCAGGCACAGGCCGCTTCGACCGCCTCGCGCTGCGGGCGCGCCAGCATGCGCTGATAGATCCGGTCGTAGAACTTGGCCCAGGTCGCATAGACGCGCTTCTGGCCGTCGAGGTCGTAGGTCACCGGCATGGTCTGGAGTCCGAACGGAAGAGCGGGGCCTGAGCGATCAGGACAGGGCGAGCGCGGCCGGTGAGGGCGCGGCCGGCAAGGCGAGTGGGCGGCGCAGGATGGTGCCGCCGCCCAGCACGCGGGAGCCGGGTCCGGCATCGGCGTAGATCACGCAGGCCTGACCGGGCGAAACGCCCTCCTCGTCGCTGGCGAGTTCGATGCGCAGGCCGTCCTCGTCGCGGAAGAGGCGGGCTTCGCGCGGGGCGCGGGTCGAGCGGACGCGCACGGCGACGTCGAGCCCTTCCTGCGGCAGGGCGTCGAGCGGCATCTCGCCAAGCCAGTTGAGATCGCGCAGGCGGATTTCGCCGACGCTCAGCGCCTCGCGCGGGCCGACGATGACACGGGCGTCATCGGCATCGAGACGCAGGACATAGAGCGGCTCGCTCGCGCTGATGCCGAGCCCCTTGCGCTGGCCGACGGTGTAGTGGAGCACGCCGTCATGATGGCCGAGGATGCGGCCGTCGAGATGAACGATGTCGCCGGGGCGGGCGGCGCCGGGCTTCAGCCGCTCGATGACGTCGGCATAGCGGCCGTTCGGCACGAAGCAGATATCCTGGCTGTCGGGCTTGTCGGCGATGGCGAGGCCGAGCTCGGCGGCGAGCGCACGGGTCTGCGCCTTGTCGATATGGCCGAGCGGGAAGCGCAACAGGTCGAGCTGCTCCTGCGTCGTGGCGTAGAGGAAATAGCTCTGGTCGCGGCTCGCATCCGCCGCGCGGAACAGGCCGCGATGGCCGTCGCCGAGGTCGCGGCTGAGCACGTAATGGCCGGTCGCCAGCGCATCTGCGCCGAGCTCCTTGGCGAGATCGAGCAAGTCGCGGAACTTCACGGTGCGATTGCACTCGACGCAGGGGATCGGCGTTTCGCCGGCGAGGTAGCTTTCGGCGAAGCGCTCGATCACCGCATCGCGGAAGCGGCTTTCGTAGTCGAGTACGTAATGCGGGATGCCGATGGTCTCGGCGACGCGGCGGGCGTCGTGGATGTCCTGGCCGGCGCAGCAGGCGCCGGCGCGATGCACCGCGGCGCCGTGATCGTAAAGCTGGAGCGTGACGCCGACGACGTCATAGCCCTCGCGCTTGAGCAGGGCCGCGACTACTGAGGAATCGACGCCGCCGGACATCGCCGCGACGACGCGTGTCGCCGCGGGCGGCTTGGCGATGTCGAGGGAATTGCGGAAAGCGGTCATTCTCGGCTGGGTCGTCGCTGGCTCGGGGGCTGGCGCGGGCATTCGGCGCATCTGCGGGCTCTATACCGGCTTTGGCCGGGCGCCGCCAGCAGGATCGGCAAATCCTGCCGGCCTGGGCCGGAAAACCGGGCTCATCTTGCCCGCTTGCTGCGGGGCATCGGCGCTAAGGCCTTGATTCAGAAAGGGCCGTTTCTGGCTTGCAACTTGCTGGGCTGGGTCGGGCGCGTTGTTGCCCGCGTCACGGGACCGTTCATGCCGATCCAGTCTGTGTTCACTCATCAGGCCTCTGCCGAAGCGCCGGCCACCCGGTCGCGCGCCGGTCAGGCGGAGCCGCAGGAGACTGGCGAGGTCTTCGTTCTGCCGGAGGCGGAGGCGACTGTCGCGGGGACGGTGAAGGCCGCGGCGGCCGCGAAGGTCGCTGCCACGGCGGAACCGGCTGCGACCAACGAGACCGGCGGCGCCGACCAGATCGTCGACCCCGCGAAGGTGAGCGCGCGACTCGATGGGCTCCAGCCGACTGCCGTGCCGGCGGCGCCTGCTCCGGCGGGCAAGCCTGCACCGCAAGCGGCGAAGGCCGATGCGAGCGGGATCGCGTTCCTGATCGCGATGGCGGCCGCCCAGGCGGGCGCCCGGACCGAAGCTGCCGGCGAGGAACCGGCGGCGGAGCCCGGGGAGGTTGCGGGCGAGGTCCGCGAGGGCGCGACCAAGAAAGACGGCAAGGCGGCCGTCGAGGACAAGGGCGAGATCGCGGCGGCGGCTGCCGCTCCGGTGGCCGAAAGTCCTGCCGCGGCGACGCCGGCGGTGGTCGTGATCGCACCTGCTCTGCTTCAGCAGGGGCCATCGATCGCCATCGATGCGGCTGCGGATGATGCTGCGGAAGCGGTGTCGAGCGAGGGCGCGACGAAGACGGGCGCAGCGAAGCCGGCGCTTGCCGCAGCAACCGCGGGACTGCCGCTGATTGCGGCCGCGGCGCCGGAACAGCCGCAGGCGGGGATCGCCGCGGCTGCCGAGGGCAAGGCTGCGGCAGGTGGCGTGCAGGCTCTCGGAACGGTCGGGCAGGGTGCGCAGGAATTTGCGGACGTCCTCGCCAAAGCCGACCAGCCGGCTGCCGCCAAGGGCGCGCAAGCTCCCGCCCAGGACAAGGCGCTCGACGCTCTTCAGCAGCAGCCGGCCGCCCCGTTCGATCTCTCGACCCTGCTGCAGCAGGCGCCCGGAAAATCCGGGCATGACCGGCTGCTTCAGCCCTTCGATCCGAGTGCTGCGCCGGGCGCGGCTCCCGGCACTCCGGGGCAGAGCGCGGCGAACGGCCAGCCGACGCCGATCCATGTCGTGCCGATCGAGATCGGCCTGCGCGCGATGTCGGGCTCGCGGCAATTCGATATCCGGCTCGATCCCGATGAGCTCGGCCGCGTCGACGTCAACCTGTCGATTTCCGACGCGGGCGAGGTCAGCGCCAGGCTGGTCGTCGACCGCGTCGAGACGCTTCACCTCCTGCAGCGCGATGCGCGCACGCTGGAACGCGCCTTCGAGCAGGCCGGGTTGAAACCGTCCGATGGCGGCGTCGACATCTCCCTGCGTGACCCGTCCGACCAATCGGCCTTCCGCCAGAACCGCCAGCAGGACGAGGCGCCGCAGCGCCCGCGCCAGCCGAACGGCAGCGAACTCGCCGAGGACGTCCCCCTTTCCATCGACCCCGCCCCGCAGCGCCGTCTCATCCGGCTCGGCGGCGTCGATCTCAGCATCTGAACGAGGACCAGCGCCATGGCGGTTTCCGGAACCAGCGGCACATCGGGCAGCAGCACCAGCGGCGTGACCGGCTCCACGAGCGGGATCGCCAATAATTTCGACCAGTTCCTGACGCTGCTGACGACGCAGCTCAAGAACCAGTCGCCGCTGGACCCGCTCGACACCAACCAGTTCACGGCCCAGCTCGTGCAATTCGCCGGCGTCGAGCAGCAGCTCCGGACCAACGAGACGCTCGGCTCCCTGCTCAGCCTCAGCGCTGCCGGGACGGCGACGAACGCGGTCGGCTTCATCGGCGCCACGGTCACCGCCGATGGCACGACGACCCGGCTGATCAACGGCAAGGCCGACTGGAAGGTGAACATGGCCTCGGCCGGCACCGCCACGATCACCATCAAGGATTCGAAGGGCAGCGTCGTCCAGACCCTGACCAAGACGCTGACCGCCGGCGACCAGACCTATAGCTGGGACGGCTCGACCTCAGTCGGAACCGCGGCGCCGGACGGCGAGTACAGCATTACGATCGATGCCAAGAACGTCGCCGGTGAGAGCGTCACGGCGAAGACGCAGATCAGCGGCGTGGTCGACGGCGTCGACTTCACCTCGTCGATCCCGATGCTCAAGATCGGCTCGATCAGCATCCCGATCGACAAGGTCAAGAGCGTGGTCCGCAGCGAGTGACCGGCTGCGAATCAGTCGTGGACATCCGGAGTGATCGTTTTAGCCAATTCTTAAAGCCGCCCGCCTATGATGCCCTCAGTAGCTCTGTTGAGTTGTGTGAGAGTACCATGACCGAGCCATTGCGACCGCGGGTGAAATACGTGATCGGACCGGACGGAAGTCCGCTGACGATCGCGGACTTGCCCCCGATGAATACCCGGCGCTGGGTCATCCGGCGAAAGGCAGAGGTGGTGGCAGCCGTGCGCGGCGGGCTGCTCAGCCTCGAAGAGGCGTGCCAGCGCTATACGCTGACCGTCGACGAGTTCCTGAGCTGGCAGATGTCGATCGACCAGCATGGCCTCGCCGGCCTGCGGACGACCCGGATTCAGCACTACCGCCAGTAAGAAACAGATATTCACGTTTCTTTTCAAAGGCGTCGGCCCGAACAGGGCCGGCGCCTTTGGCGTTTGCGCGAACCTCCGCCTGGAAAGTTTAACGATCCGCATCCAAAAATTAACCGGCCGCTAACCATGCACTGGGAAAAACTTGCCTAGTGGGTCGGAGCAGGTGCGCCGTCCCTGCGATTCTGTGGGACGGATGACGGCGTGAGCGGCCTGATCGAGCAGTTTGCCAAATTCGGCGCGGCGCGCCTGGCGGCCATGCTGGCCGTCACGCTGGTGCTCGTCGGCTTCTTCGGCTTCGTCATGCTCAAGATGTCCCAGCCGGCGATGAGCGTGCTGTTCGCGGACCTCGGGAGCCAGGACGTCAGCGCCATCCTCAAGGATCTCGACGCCCGCGGCATCAACTACGAATTGCGCGGCGACGGCCAGACCGTGCTGGTGCCGAAGGCCGACGTGCCGCGCCTGCGCCTCGACCTCGCCAGCAAGGGCATCCCGGCCGGCGGCGGCGTCGGCTACGAGATCTTCGACAAGGGCGATGCCTTCTCCTCGACCAGCTTCGTCCAGAACATCAACCACCTCCGGGCGCTGGAAGGCGAATTGTCGCGCACGATCCGTTCGATCGGGCGGGTGCAGGCCGCGCGCGTCCATCTCGTCATTCCCGAGCGGCGGCTGTTCGAGCGCGATCGCGAGGCACCACGCGCCTCGATCGCGCTCAAGCTTGCGGGCGATCTCGATGCAGCGCAGGTCCGGGCCGTGCGCCATCTCGTCGCCTCGGCCGTCGATGGGTTGAAGCCGGAGCGGGTGTCGATCGTCGACGAGCGCGGCAGGCTTCTGGCGGACGGTGCCCAGAGCGACCAGGGCCTGATCGGGCTCGGCATCGAGGAGCGCCAGACCGCGATCGAGAAGCGCCTCAAGGCGCAGGTCGAGGATATCGTCGCCAGCGTCGTCGGCTACGGCCGGGCGCGGGTGCAGGTCTCGGCCGCGCTCGACACCAACCGCGTCGAGAGCCGCTCCGAGAGCTTCGATCCGGAAAGCCGGGTCCTGCGTTCCAGCCAGAACCGGACCGAGGCCTCGACGACGAACGAGGGCGGCAACGGCACGGTGACCGTCGGCAACGAATTGCCGGGTGCGCAACAGGCGCAAGGCGCGCAGCAGAACCAGCGCGAGAATTCCTCCAAGAACGAGGAAGTCGCCAATTACGAGATCTCGCGCACGACCCGCACCGAGGTGCTGGAGGGCGGGCGGGTCAAGAAGCTCTCGGTCGCCGTCCTTGTCGACGGCAACTACAGCCGCAGCCCGGCCGGCGAATTGTCCTACCAGCCCCGCAACAACGAAGAGCTGGAGCGGATCGGCGAGCTGGTGCGCACCGCCGTCGGCTTCGACCAGGGACGCGGCGACAAGGTCGAGGTCGTCAACCTGCGCTTCGCCGAGGCGCCGCCGCCCCCGGCCGAACTCGCCGAGCAGTCGCTGATGCAGCAGCTCACCTCCTTCACCAGGGAGGACCTCGTCCGTTTCGCCGAGCTCGGCGTGATCTCGCTGCTGACCCTGATCGTGCTGATGACCGTGGTGCGCCCGCTGCTGAAGCAGGTGCTGGCCTCCGACAACGGCAATGTCCGCGCGATTCCCTCCTTCATGCGTAATGGCACGGTCCTCGCGGGCCCGCCCGGCGCGACGGGAGATCCGGCCGGCAGCGGGCGGGCGGTGGCCATGGCCGGTTCCGATGCCGAGGCGCTGGCCGTGGAAATGGACCCTGCGCCCTCCGAGCGGATGCTGGCGATCGCCCAGGTCAAGGGGCAGCTCAAGGCGCAGTCCGTGGAAAAGATCGGGGCTCTGGTCTCGCAGAACCCGTCCGATTCGGTGGCGGTGCTGCGGAGCTGGATCCACGAGAAGTCGGCAGCGTGACGGAGCGCTGAACCATGGCCGAGACCCGATCCATCGCAACGCGCAATACCGGTTTCCAGGACGCCATCGAGGGCGGCGGCTTCGGCGTGACCACCGTCGCCGAGATGAGCGGCCCGCAGCGCGCCGCCGTCATCCTGCTGGTGCTGGGCGAGGAGCACGGCCGCGCGATCTGGCAGGAGTTCGACGACGACGAAATCCGGATCATCACCCGCGCCATGGCCGAGCTCGGCACCGTCGATGCGGACGAGGTCGAACGGTTGATGCTCGACTTCGTCGGCAAGCTCTCCAGCGCCGGTGCCGTCACGGGCTCCTTCGACCGGACGATCTCGCTGCTCGAGAAAATCCTGCCGACCGATCAGGTGGCGCTGATCATGGAGGAAATCCGCGGGCCGGCCGGCCGCAACATGTGGCAGAAGCTCGGCAATATCGACGCGGTGGTGCTGGCGAACTTCCTCAAGAACGAATATCCGCAGACCATCGCGGTGATCCTCTCGAAAATCCGGCCCGAGCATGCCGCGAACGTGCTGCGCAACCTGCCGAACGATCTCTCGATCGAAGTCGTGGGGCGGATGCTGCGGCTGGAATCGATCCAGAAGGAAGCGCTCGACCATATCGAGAATACGCTGCGCACCGAATTCGTCTCGACGCTGACTCAGACGCGCCGTCGTGACCCGCACGAGATGATGGCGGAAATCTTCAACGGCTTCGACCGGCAGACCGAGATGCGCTTTCTCTCGGCGCTCGATGCCTCGAACCAGGAATCGGCGGAGCGCATCCGGGCCCTGATGTTCACCTTCGAGGACCTCGCCAAGCTCGACCCGGCCGGCCTGCAGACGCTGATGCGCCAGGTCGACAAGGACACGCTGGCACGTGCGCTCAAGGGCGCCAGCCAGTCGATGAGGGACTTCTTCTTCGGTGCGATGTCGCAACGCGCGTCGAAGAACATGCAGGACGACATGGAGGGCCTGGGTCCGCTGCGCCTCAAGGAGGTCGACGAGGCCCAGACCAAGCTCGTCCAGATGACCAAGGACCTGGCCGACAAGGGCGAGATCGTGCTGTCCAAGGGCAACGCCGACGACGAACTGGTTTATTGAGATGGCTGCTGCGACCAAGTTCATGTTCGGGACGGATTTCCGCGAAGGAGGCCGCAAGGCCGCCGGGGAGGCCGATCTCGCCGCCGCCCGCGCGGAAGGTTTCCATGCCGGGCAGGAGCACGCGCATCGCGAGGCGCAGAGCCAGCTCACCGGCCTGACGGGGCAGCTCGCACGTTCGGCCGAGCGGCTTTTCGCGCAGGAAGCGGCCCGTACCGCTGCGATCGAGGAACATGCGGCGCAGGTCGCGATCGTGACGGCGAAGGCGCTGGCCGGCGCCGCGCTTGCGGAAAAGCCGCTGGCGGCGCTGTCGGGGGCGATCCGGGAGTGCTTGAGCCATGCCCGCACCGCGCCTCATCTGGTCCTGCGCGTCCATGAGAGCGTGGTCGAGGCTGCCGAGGAGCTGGTCCGCAAGCTCGCGATGGAACACGGCTTCTCCGGCAAGCTGATGGTGCTCGGGCAATCCGACATCGCGCCGGGCGACGGGCGCATCGAATGGGCGGAGGGCGGTTTCGTCCTCGACAGCCAGCAACTCACGGCCCTGGTCGAACAGGCGGTCGCCCGCGTGTTCGGCCATGGTCATGCGGAACCATGAAGGTCTGAGCCATGAGCCAGCAGAACGATCTCAACCTGCCGCCGCTGAACCAGGCCGACCTGTCCTTCGACCAGGGCGATATGTCCGTCGCGCGCTCGGGGCCGGTGCCGGTGAAGACGGCCGAGGACCTGGAACAGGTCTTCGACGTGCCGGTCACGGTGTCCGCGGTGCTGGGCTCCTCGAAGGTTGCGGTCGGCGACCTGCTCCAGATCGTGCCGGGCGCGGTGCTGGAACTCGACCGGCGCGTGGGCGAGGCGATCGACATCTTCGTCAACGAGCGGCTGGTCGCGCGCGGGGAGGTCGTCGTCGTCGAGGACCGCCTGGGCGTGACCATGACGGAAATCATCAAGGCGGACCGGTGAGAGCCGATCGCGCCATACTGACAAAGAACAGAAGGACCTGAGCCATGCGCCTCATCATCGCCGGCGGTCTCAAGGGACAGATCATCGCGGCCGCCAAGATCGCCATGTCGCATGGCGCGGCCGTGACCCATACCGAAAGCCTCGACCAGACGCTCGCCGTGCTGCGCGCCAAGGGCGCCGATCTGCTGATGATCGACGTCGTGCAGCCGATCGCGGCCTATGTCGCGGCGCTGGAGGCCGAGCGCATCCGCACGCCGATCGTCGCCTGCGGCACCTCGACCGATACGCGCGCCGCCGTCGCGGCGATCCAGGCCGGCGCCCGGGAATATGTGCCGTTGCCGCCCGATCCGGAGCTGATCGCGGCGGTGCTGGAGGCGGTCGCCGCCGACCAGTCCCGCCTGATCTGGCGCGACCCGGCGATGGAACGTGTCGTGCAGCTCGCCTCGCAGATCGCCCGCTCGGAAGCGCCGGTGCTGGTCACCGGCGAGAGCGGCACGGGCAAGGAGGTGATCGCCCGCCACCTGCACCAGAAATCGGGGCGCAAGGACCGGCCCTTCGTGGCGGTGAACTGCGCGGCGATCCCTGACAACCTGCTCGAATCCGAACTGTTCGGCCATGAGAAGGGCGCCTTCACCGGCGCCATCGCGCGGCGCATCGGCAAATTCGAAGAGGCCAATGGCGGCACGCTGCTGCTCGACGAAATCTCGGAGATGGATGTCCGCCTGCAGGCCAAGCTCCTGCGGGCGCTGCAGGAGCGCATGATTGACCGGGTCGGCGGCACGCAGCCGGTCAAGGTCGATATCCGGATCATCGCGACCTCGAACCGCAACCTCGCGGACGCGGTGCGCGACGGCGCTTTCCGCGAGGATCTGCTCTATCGGCTCAATGTCGTGCACCTGCGCCTGCCGGCGCTGCGCGAGCGGCCTGGCGATATCCTTGTCCTGGCGGAGCATTTCGCCAGGAAATACGCTGATCTGAACGGCCTGCCGCCCCGGCCGATCGCAGCCGATGCGCGTAAGCTCCTGCTGGCCGGCGCCTGGCGCGGCAATGTGCGCGAGCTGGAGAACACGATGCACCGGGCGGTGCTGCTGGCGAGCGGGCCGGAGATCGCAGCCGCCGCCGTGCTCAGTCCGGAAGGGGAGGCGTTGGCGCCGGCTCCGTCGCGTGATCCCGCGGCGCGCGCGGCCCAGACCGCCGAGGCGATGACGCGTTCGCTGGTCGGGCACACCGTCGCCGATGTCGAGCGCGAGTTGATCCTCGACACGCTCGACCACTGCCTGGGCAACCGGACGCATGCGGCCAAGATCCTGGGAATCTCGATCCGCACGCTGCGCAACAAGCTCAGCGAATATACCTCGGCCGGAATCACCGTCGCCGAGCCGGGTCAGACGCGCATCAGCGCGGCCTGACCCGGAAAAGGCTTACCAGTAGCGCCTGCGGTAATAGCGCGGGCGGGCGTAATAACGCGGACGGTAGTAGCGCGGGCGGTAGTAGCGCGGCCGCACGTAATAACGGGGGCGTGCGTAGTAGCGCGGCCGGCGATAGTAGTAGTACTGGCTGAACTCGGCGTCGGTCTTGTCGAGCGCCTCCTTCATCTCGGCGGTAACGGCCTCGTCGCCCTGCTTGGGCTCGGCATCCGGCAGCGGTGCCAGCTTGGGCTGGGCTGCTTCGGCGGCGGCGATGCCGCCCATGCCGGCAGCGGCAAAGCCACCGACCAGTGTCATCAGGAATGAGCGTCTGTCCACGACGGCCTCCAGGCTGTTGTCACCACATCTCCCACGGCATTCTTAGACAGGGAATGCCAGTGTGGGATAATGCATTTAAATGATGCTTTGTTCCATCGGGCCGGCTTTCGCGCGCTATGGTTACGGGCGGGCCATGGTCAATCGACCGCATTGAGCGGCCGCGCCACGCTTTCGAGCGGCTGGCGTTCCGCACGGATCGCGAAACGCGCGGCAATGGCCGCCGCCGCCAGCATCAGCGCCGCCCCCAGCAGATAGCCGCCGAAGACGCTGCCGCGCGACCCGGTATCGATGAGGATGCCGAAGAGCCAGGGGCCGGCGATGCCGCCTGCGCCGGTGCCGACCGCATAGAACATCGCGATGGCGAGCGCCCGCATCTCGACCGGGAAGGTTTCGGAGACCGTGAGATAGGCCGAACTCGCCGCGGCCGAGGCGAAGAAGAAGACCACGCTCCAGCACAGGGTGAGCTGCGAGGCGGTGAGCCAGTCCCTCCAGAAGAGATAGCCGGTCCCGGTCAGCAACAGGCCCGACAGCGCGTAGGTCGCGGCGATCATCACGCGGCGGCCGAGCGTGTCGAAGAGCCGGCCGATCAGGAGCGGACCGAGGAAGTTGCCGGCGGCGAAGGGCAGGATGAACCAGCCGATATTCTGCGAGGGCACGGCGTAAAAATCGGTGAGGATCAGCGCGTAGGTGAAGAAGATCGCGTTGTAGAAGAACGCCTGTGACAGCATGAGCGCCAGCCCGACCAAAGCGCGCTCGCGATGCGCCACGAAAAGCACGTGGAAGACCTCGCCGAGCGGTGTCGCGGCGCGCGGGCGCAACCGGGTCAGGGGCAGGACCTCGCCGGCGGGCGGAACGAAGCCGGCGCGGCGCTCGATATCGGCGACGATCGCGGCAGCACGCTCGGGATGGCCGTGGCTGATCAGCCAGCGCGGGCTTTCCGGAATCCATTGCCTGAGGAACAGGATGACGAGGCCGAGTGCGGCGCCGATGAAGAAGGCCAGGCGCCAGCCGTATTCCGGGTCGATCCAGGCGGGGTCGAGCAGGATGATGGAGCCGAACGCGCCGAGCGCCGCGCCGATCCAGAACGAGCCGTTGATGACGAGATCGGTCCAGCCGCGCACGCGGGCCGGGACGAGCTCCTGGATGGTGGAGTTGATCGCGGTGTACTCGCCGCCGATGCCCATGCCGGTCAGGAAGCGGAAGAGGATGAAACTCGTGACATTCCAAGAGAAGGCGGTGGCGGCCGTCGCGGAGAGATAGACGAGCACGGTGATCGTGAAGAGCTTCTTGCGGCCGAGCCGGTCGGTGAGCCAGCCGAAGAAGACGGCGCCCAGCACCGCACCGGCGATATAGGCGGCACCGGCGAGGCCGATCTCGGTATTGGTGAATTTGAGGACCGGGCTTTCCTTGAGGGCGCCCGAGACCGAGCCGGCAAGCGTGACCTCGAGCCCGTCGAGAATCCAGGTGATGCCGAGCGCGGCGACGACAAGCGTATGGAAGCGCGACCAGGGCAGGCGGTCGAGCCGTGCGGGCACGTCGGTGGCGATCGTGCCTGTCTGAGCGTTGTCCGGCGCTGTCATGCCGGCTGTCCTCCTGATGATCGACGGTCAAAGGAAAGGCCGGCACCTCATGGTGCCGGCCCTGAACCGGTCAGTAGACCCAGTAAACCCGGCCGTTGCGGACCACGCGCCGCCGGCGGCGACGGTGGACCGGCGGCGGGGGCGGCCGACGGGGATGGCGCGGCCGGCGATAGTACTGGGTGAACTCGGCATCGCTCTCGTCGAGGCCGGCCTTCAGGGCCGGGTCGATGTCTCCGGCCTTGGGTTCGACAGGCGCGGGGGCCGCTTCGACCAGGTTCTTGGCCATGGCGGTGCCGCCGATGCCGGCAACCGCGAGGCCGCCGACAAGGCTCGTCAGGAAGGAACGTCGATTCAAGGTGACCTCCAATATCGTCGGGAATGGGCGAAGTCCCGCCCTCCCTGTGCCGAGTGGGGCCGGCGAATGCGGCCACAACGCGGCGTTTTGACAACCAGCCGTTCATCGGATGGTTCCGACAGGGTATTAATCCGTTTCTTAACAATTCGTTCACCATGAACCCGGCAAGAATTGCCGAGCTGCGCCCTGCTTCGGGGCGCGTGAGGCGTGGGGCGGGGCGGTCGATGACCGATGTGACGGCAGGGCAGGGCAGAGGGTTCGCCATCCCCGATCGCGGGGCGCTCGCAAAGCTGTTCAACCGTCCCGACCTGTTCCTCGCCATCGGCGTGATGGGCATCCTGGTGGTGCTCGTCTTCCCGATGCCGGCGGTCCTGCTCGACCTGATGCTGGCGTTGTCGATCATCGTGTCGGTGCTGGTGCTGATGACCGCGCTCTTCATCGAGGAGCCGCTGGAGTTCTCGGCCTTCCCGACCGTGCTGCTGATCGTCACCATGTTCCGGCTGGCGCTGAACCTCGCCTCGACGCGCCTCATCCTCGCCCATGGCCATGAGGGCACGGCGGCGGCGGGACATGTCATCGAGGCCTTCGCCGGCTTCGTCATGAGCGGCAATTTCGTGATCGGCGTGATCGTCTTCACGATCCTGATCATCGTGAACTTCGTGGTCATCACTAAAGGCTCGGGCCGCATCGCCGAAGTGGCTGCCCGCTTCACCCTCGATGCGATGCCGGGCAAGCAGATGGCGATCGACGCCGACCTCTCCGCCGGCCTGATCGACCAGGACAGTGCCAAGGTTCGCCGCAAGGCGCTGGAGGACGAATCCTCCTTCTTCGGCTCGATGGACGGCGCCTCGAAATTCGTCCGTGGCGACGCGATCGCGGCCCTGCTGATCACCTTCATCAACGTGCTCGGCGGTATCATCATCGGCGTCGCGCAGCAGGGGCTGAGCTTCGGCCAGGCGGCGACGAACTACACCATGCTCACCGTCGGCGACGGCCTCGTCAGCCAGGTCCCGGCGCTGATCGTCTCGACCGCAGCCGGCCTGCTCGTTTCGAAGGCGGGCGTGCGCGGTGCCGCCGACAAGGCGCTCGGCAAGCAGCTCTCGGGCTATCCCAAGGCGCTCGGCATGTCGGCGGCGGTGATGCTGCTGATCGCGCTGCTGCCTGGCATTCCCATGATGCCCTTCCTGTTGCTGGCCGGCGGCGCTGGCTTCCTCGCCTACCGCTTCGGGCGGGCGGCGAAGGAGCGCGAGGCGCAAGCAGGCATGACCGATGCGGCGCAGGCCGGCGGCGCGGTCGCGGCGGACGGCACGCCGCGCGAGGAGACGCTGAACGACCTCCTCAAGATGGACGAGCTCAAGATCGAGATCGGCTACGGGCTCCTCCCGCTGGTCAATGCGCCGAGCGGGCAGGACCGGCTGACCGACCAGGTCCGGGCGCTGCGCCGTCAGCTTGCGGCCGAGCTCGGCTTCGTCATGCCGGCGGTGCGCATCGTCGACAATGTCCAGCTCGAGGCGAACCACTACTTCATCAAGATCAAGGAGATCGATGCCGGCCAGGGCATCGTCTATGCCGGCCAGTACATGGCGATGGATCCGATGGGCGGGGCGGTGAACCTGCCGGGCCACAACGTGCTGGAGCCGACCTTCGGCCTGCCGGCGACCTGGATCGACGCCGCTTTGCAGGACGAGGCGCAGTTGCGCGGCTACACCGTGGTCGACGCCGCGACCGTGATCTCGACGCACCTGACCGAGGTGCTGAAGTCGAACATGCCGGAGCTGCTCTCCCATTCCGAGGTGCAGAAGCTCCTGCGCGAACTGCCGAAGGACCATGCCGACCTGGTCAAGGAGATCGTGCCGAGCCAGATCTCGACCACCGGCATCCAGCGCGTGCTGCAGCTCCTGCTCTCCGAGCGCATCTCGATCCGCGACCTGCCGACGATCATCGAAGGTGTCGCGGAGGTCGCGGCCAGCGTGCGCAACCCGCGCGAGATCGCCGAGCATGTCCGCGCGCGGCTCGCCCGCCAGATCTGCGCCCAGTTCTCCAACATGCAGGGCGTGCTGCCGATCATCACGCTGTCGCCGGCCTGGGAAGGCGTCTTCGCCGAGTCGATCATCGGCCAGGGCGAGGACCGCCACCTCGCGATGCAGCCCTCCCGCCTGCAGGAGTTCGTGCATCACGTCCGCGACAAGTTCGAGGATGCGGCGCGCATCGGCGAGATGCCGGCGCTTGTCACCTCGGCGATGGCGCGGCCCTTCGCCCGCCAGATCATCGAGCGCTTCCGCAGGGAGACGCCGGTGCTGTCGCAGGCCGAGATCCACCCGCGCGTGCGGCTCAAGACTGTCGGCAGCGTCTGACGCCTTCCCGCCTCCGGTTTCCACGGGGGCGCGATGCCCGCGGCGCAATGGTCAGCGCCCTGAGCTGCGGCTAATCGGACATCATGTCGCGCAACGCCGCCCTCTTCGCCGTCATGTGCCTCGTCTGGGGCCTGACCTGGCTACCGGTCAAGGTCGGCTCCATGCATGTCCCGCCGGTCTTCCTGGCCGCGGCGCGGTTCTCGATCGCCGGCCTGCTGATGCTGCTCTGGGCCGGTCGCGATGCTCCCAAGGTGCCTGTTGACGCCTGGCCACGGCTGATCGGCACGGCGCTGCTGCTCAACACCGCCAATTACACGCTATTGTTCTGGGGCACGAAGCATGCCCCGACCGGGCTCGCGGCCATCGTCAATTTCGCGACCATCCCGATCTACACGGTGCTGGCGAGCCGGGCGATCGAGGGTGTGCGGATCGACGGACGCAAGCTCGTGGCGATCGCGCTCGGAACCGTGGGCCTCGGCTTCCTGTTCGCGACGCGGGCGCTGGGAGGCCTTTCGGCCACGCAGGGCGATCCGATGGAGATGATCGGGCTCGCGGCGGTGGCGGCCGGTACGCTGTTCTACTGCGTCGGCGCGGTTCTCTCTCGGCCGATCGCCGGGACGATGCCGACGCTGACGCTTGCCGGCTGGCAGACGCTGATCGGCGGCATCGGCCTGACCGCGGTTACGCTCGCGCTGGAGCCGGTCGGCCTGGCCGATATCCGGGCGCTGGCGAGCTGGCCGGTGCTCCCGGCGGTGCTGTTCCTGATCGTCGGCGGCTCGCTGATGGGCTTCACCATCTATATGCGGCTGCTGCGCGACTGGGGCGCCTTTCGCGCCGGGCTCTACGCCTTCGTCAGTCCCGCCATCGCGGTTGCGGTCGGTGTCGTTGCGCTGAGCGAGCCCTTCGGCTGGTCGGAAGCTGTCGGCGCGCTCCTGATGTTCGGCGCGGCGGCAATCGCGCTCAAGCGCTGACAAGGCCTGTCAGCGCATCGGCTTGCCCCGAAAACCGGTTCCCACTTTTCGGGCCGATGCTATGGCGGCGGAGCGATGCGGGTGCTGCGCTTGAGTTGCGCCCGCTCGAAGGCGAGCACGATGGGCAGCGAGATCACCAGCGGCAGGATGAGATAGAACAGCCGCCAGATCAGCAGGGCGGCGAAGACGGCCGGCGCCGGCACGCCGGGCATCACCGCGAGGAAGACCGCCTCCATCACGCCGACGCCGCCCGGAACCTGGCTCAGGAGCCCGGCCGAGAACGAGAGCAGGAAGGCGCCGAGCACGATCAGGAAGCCCGGATTGCCCTGCTCGGGCAGCGCGAAATAGATGATGCCGGCAGCGCCCGCGAGCTCGATCGGGGCCGCGAGGTACTGCCTGGCGACGATCGGCAGGCGCGGATAGATGATCTCGAGCTTGCCGATCTTCAGCGGCTTGAACTGCAGCCAGGAGCCGATCGTGTAGAGCGCGGCGAAGGCGAGCATGCCGACGCCGATCCAGCGTGCGGTGCTGTCGGTGATCGCGAACCATTTCGACATCCGCTCGAGCGGATGCAGGATCTGCGGCTCGTAGAGCAGCACGAGACCCATCAGGAAGATCGTGCCGAAGGCAAAGGTGAAGGAGCAGAGCGCGACGAGGACCGCGACCTCGGCCGCCGTCAGGCCTTTCGCCGTGTAGGCCCGGTAGCGCACCATGCCGCCCGAGAAGACCGAGGCGCCGATATTATGCGAGAGCGCATAGGTCACGAAGGAGCAGAGCGAGATATAGGGCCAGGAGATGTTCTTCTCCTTGCCGAGATGGATCAGCGCGATGCGGTCGTACCAGGCGAGCGCAGCATAGGCGACGAGGGTCGCAAGCGCCGCGTGGAAGAAGGCGTCAGGCGGGATGACCGCGATCTTGTGGCCGATGCGGTGGGCGATGATCTTGACGCTCTGCCAGAGGCCGGCATTCTCCAGCAGCGCCTCGATCCTGGCGTCGGTTCCGGCCTCGAGCTTGAGCTTGCTCCAGAGCAATTCGACGGACCAGACGACCGCGACGAGCCCGATGATCGGCCAGAGATAGTCGAGATAACGCTTCATGGAGGCCGCGGGCTCAGGACAGGTTGGTGACGGGTAGCGGGTGGCCCACGTCGTCACCGCTGCGGCGCGAACCTTCCCCCTCTCTGCCAGCGGGGAAGGGCGAGGGCAAGCGCCCGAAGACGTTCGCCCTCGCCCAAGGTCAAGCGAGCGGAGAGACGGCTACTTGCCGTTCTTCTTCAGCCAGTCCTTCATCATCGCGACTTCCTTCTCCTGGTCGCGGATAACGTTCTCGGCGAGCTTGCGGATCTCGGGGTCCTTGCCATGGGCGAGGACGACCTTGGCCATGTCGATGGCGCCCTGGTGATGCGGGATCATGCCGCGGACGAAATCGGCATCGGCATCGCCGGAATAGGGGATGTCCATGTCCTTGTGCATCTTCATGTTGGCGTCCCGATAGGCCTTGGTCGAGGCGCTGTCGCCAGCCTTCGACGCGGCGGGCGCGCCGTGGCTGCCATGGCCGCCGTGAGGCTGCTGGGCCTGGGCCGTGCCGGCGAGCAGGCCGGCCGCCAGGAGAGCTGCCAGGGCAATGGCGGTGCGGTTCATCTGGTCTGGTCCTCAATTGGGCGTTGATGCGGAACGCACCGCAGTGGTGCTTCGATCCATCGTGATATTCGGCCGAGGAGGCGGGATGGCGCGCGATGCCGTGACGCCGGGCATGCATCGGCGTGCAGTGATCTTTCGACCTCGATCATGTCATGATCGCGGCAGATTCCTCGACGAGCCGTTGAACCCCTTCATGTCCCAGAGCCTGACCATCACCCTGACCGGAACGACCGACCTGCCGCCCGGCAAGATCGCGACGATCGTGACCTCGCTGGAAATGTTCGAACGGCCGCCGCAGCGTCCCGATCCGGCGGGCACCGAAGGTTTCTCGCTCGAACCGATCGCGCGCTCCGAGATCGCGCGCTATCTGAGCGTCTATCGGCTGCTCGGCGAGCGCTGGATGTGGTTCAGCCGCCTGACCAAGCCGCAGGCCGAGATCGAGGCTGTCTTCGCCGATCCCGCCATCACGGTTTACGCGGTTCGCTTCGAGGGGCGCGATGTCGGCCTGCTCGAACTGGATTTCCGGGTGCCGGGAGAGGGCGAGCTCGCCTTCTTCGGGCTCGACGAGCCGGTCGTGGGCAAGGGGGCGGGGCGCTGGCTGATGAACCGGGCGCTGGCGCTGGCCTGGGCCAGGCCGATCTCGCGCTTCTGGGTGCATACCTGCACGCTCGACCACCCCGCCGCGCTCGCCTTCTATCAACGCTCGGGCTTCACGGTGTTCAAGCGTGGGGTCGAGGTCGACGATGATCCGCGCCTGACCGGCAAGCTGCGGCGCGACTCCGTCACGCACCATCCCGTCATCGCATGAAAAAGGGCGGCGTCCGGAGGACACCGCCCTTTCTCTGAATTCTCCGAACCGGTCTCAGGCGCGCGAGCGCAACCCGATCGCGTCCATGGTGGCCTGGTCGCGGGCGGCTTCCGCCGCGCGCTCCGAGGCGCGCTCGCGGTCGTCGAGGATCTCGACCTTCTTCATGTCCTCGAAGGCCTCCTGCAATTCGGCCTTGGCCTCGTCGAGCTGGCCCTTCAGGTTGTCGGCCGACTGGCGCAGGTTGTCGCGGCGGCCGAGCGCGGCCTTGGCATAGGTCGGATAGGCGAAATGGGCGGGATCCGCGATGCCGGCGCGGGATTCCTCGGCCTGGATCTCGCGATCGAGATCTCCAGCCATCCGATGAAAATCGGCGATCATCATCTCGATCTGGCTTACCCGGCGACGCTTCTCGTCGACCTGGAAGCGCTTGAGGCGAAGAAGCGTCTCTCGCGACTTCATGTGGTTTTCAACTCCTGATTACGCCCTAGGCCCCCGCGCGCCCGTCAGGACACGGCAACGGCAGTCAATCCAGTTGTCATCACATCGGCTTTCGAAAGGTGGATTCCACTTTTCGGTCCGATGCTACGGGCGCCGCCGACCCCTCGACATGCGCCCGAACTCCATCCGCGAGACGAGAAGCAACATGGCGCAAGGAGGTTGACCTTTCCTTACCGAAACGGGCTGCCTTTTACGCATGATCCAGGCGCGTCGGGGCTGCTGCCACCGGTTGTCGGGATGGTCTAGTGAACGTGAGCTGCATTGGCCGTCCGGCCTCCTGCCTCCGCGGATATCCTGTCTTGGCTGCCTCTTCTCGTTTCGGCGGGCACGGTCCCCTGCTTCTCGGCCTCGCGCTGACCCGCATCATCGGCTGGGGCTCGACCTTCTATTCGCCCTCGGTGCTGGTCGGCGCACTCGATCGCGAGATCGGGCTCAACGCCGAGATCGTCTTCGGCGGCATCACCATCCTGCTCATCACCGGGGCGCTGGTCGCGCCGGCGATCGGGCGCGTGCTCGACCGCGAGGGTACGCGCCGTTCGATGTGCATCGGCGCGGTGATCTGCGCGCTCGGGCTCGCCGTGCTGTCGCAGGCCCAGGGGCCGGTGAGTTATCTCGCGAGCTGGTTCGTGATCGGGCTCGGCCATGCGATGTCGCTGGCCAATACCGGCAATGTCACCATCGCCCAGCTCATGGGCGAGCGGACGCGGCGCGTGATCGGCCTGATGATGCTGGTCACCGGCCTTGCCTCCAGCGTGTTCTGGCCTTTGACCGCCGTGCTGATGAATGCCTTCGGCTGGCGGATGACGCTCATCGTCTTCGCCGCGATGCAGCTCGTCATCGTCCTGCCGATCTACGCCGCGATCCCGCGCTACCGGCATGTGCCGGGGCCTACGGCTGCGCCGACCGCCGTTCCGGGGGCGAGCCTGGCAGGGGAGCACGGCAGCGTGGCAGCGCATTCGCGCCGGGCGGCGTTCTGGCTGGTGGCGCTCGCCTTCTCCGCGAGCGGGCTCGTCTCCTGGGGGCTGCCGCTGCACCTGATCACCCTGTTCCAGGAGGCGGGGCTGACGCAGGGCGAGGCCGTCTGGGTCGCGACGCTGAGCGGCCCTGCGACGCTTGCCGCGCGGGCCATCGACGCGACGTTGGGTGAGCGGCTGCGGGCGGAGAAGGTCGCGCTGTTCGGCCTGCTGCTGGGGCCGGCGCTGTGCCTCCTGCTGCCTTTCGTGCCGATGACGATCATGACTGCAGCGGCCTTCGTCGTGCTGTTCAGCGCGGCGCTCGGCGTGATCTCAGTTGCGCGTGCGACATTGCCGCTCGCCCTGTTCGGCCGCAACGGCTTCGCCGCGATGCTCGGCAAGCTCACCGTGCCGCAGAACATGGCGTTCTCAGCCGCGCCGCTGCTTTTCGCGGTGATGGTCGAACGGCTCGGCGCGAGCTCGACACTGATGATCTCCGCCGCGATCCAGGCGATCGGCTTCGTCGCTATGTTCGCGCTGGTGCGGATGGTGGCGCGGGGCTGAGACCCGCTCAGATCCCGGCCAGCAGCGCTGCGATGGCGAGCGCGGCGGGCAGGGCCTGGATATAGAGGATCTTGCGGCTGGCGGTCGCCGCCCCGAAGAGCCCGGCGACGAGGACGCAGGCCAGGAAGAACAGCTTGATCGCGAAGCCTTCCGCTCCAAGCCAGAGCCCCCAGGCCAGGCCGGCGACGAGGAAGCCGTTATAGAGCCCTTGATTGGCGGCCAGTACCTTCGAGCGCGCGGCGAAGTCGGGCGTGAGCCCGAAAGCCTTGTGTCCGCGCGGGGTGTCCCACCAGAGCATCTCCAGAATGACGATATAGACATGGATGAGGGCGACGAGGCCGGTCAGAAGCGCTGCGATCATCGGGCGGGCATCCTGCGGCGGGAGGCGAGCATCAGACGCTGCCGCTCATGATGGCGGCGAGGCGGGTATAGCATTCCCCCAGCGGGGTGGCGTCGTCCTTGGCCTGCTTGAGGAAGGCTTCGAGCGCGGGATGCAGGCGTATCGCCTCGTCGACCTCGGCCGAGGCCCCCTGGCGATAGGCGCCGAGCCGGATCAGCTCCTCCATGTCGGCATAGGTCGCAAGCGTGGAGCGCGCCTTCTGCACGACGGGGTAATAGGCCGGGTCGCAGGAGCGCGGCATCGTACGCGAGACCGATTTCAGGATGTTGACCGCCGGGTAGCGCCCGCGCTCGGCGATGGAGCGCTCCATCACGATATGGCCGTCGAGGATGCCGCGCACCGCGTCGGCGACGGGCTCGTCATGATCGCCGCCATCGACCAGCACGGTGAAGAGGCCGGTGATCGCGCCGTCGCCGACACCGGGGCCGGCGCGTTCGAGCAGGCGCGGCAGTTCGGCGAAGACGGTCGGCGTATAGCCCTTGGTCGTCGGCGGCTCGCCGGCCGCCAGGCCGATCTCGCGCATCGCCATGGCAAAGCGCGTCACCGAATCCATCAGGCACATCACCTGCAGGCCGCGGTCGCGGAAATATTCGGCGAGCGTCAATGTCGTCAGCGCCGCCTGCTTGCGCATCAGGGCTGGCTCGTCCGAGGTCGCGACGACGACGATCGAGCGGGCGAGACCCTGCGGGCCGAGGTCCTCCTGGAGGAACTCCTGCACCTCGCGGCCGCGTTCGCCGACGAGGCCGATGATATTGACATCGGCCTGCGCATAGCGGGCGAGCATCGAGAGCAGCACGGACTTGCCGACGCCGGAGCCGGCGAAGATGCCCATGCGCTGGCCGACGCAGCAGGTCAGGAAGGTGTTGAGGGCGCGTACGCCGAGATCGAGCGGATGGCCGACGCGGCGCCGCGCATGGGCGGGCGGGGGATCGTTGCGGAAGGCGAAGAGCGTGTCGCCCTGCGGCAGAGGCGGGCCGCCATCGACCGGGCGGCCGAGCGCATCGACGACACGGCCGAGCCAGGCGGATGTCGGTTTCAGGCCGGGCTGGGCGCGGTCGACATGGACGGGGCAGCCGCGGCGGACGCCGTCGAGCCCGCCGAAGGGCATGACCAGGGCCTTGTCGCCGGAGAAGCCGATGACCTCGCAGGGAACGCGCGTGCCCGGCGCGATCTCGATGCCGACGCGCCCGCCCAGGCTCATCGCGCCGATCGGGCCGGCAACCTCGACGAGCAGGCCGCGCACGCCGATGACGCGGCCATAGACGGTCACGCCTTCGAGATGCTCGATGGCGGACGCCAGGGCGGAGAGGCGATCGTGGCCGTGGGACGGGGAATTCATCGGGATGATTCAACTTCGCCGGCGGCGTGAGGGCAACCGAATTCGCGGCCAGCCGGTCCTGTGGATGATTTGGTAAGGGTTCCTAACAAATTGCGCTCATTTACCAGCTGTTAAGCTCTGTGATTAACACTGTGGATCGAGGCTGCCACGTGTCGCAGAGCCATTATGGCGCTGTTTCCCGCGGCAACCCTCCGCGAAAGGCGCTTTCGCGGCCGAGAAGTTCAGCGATCCGTGTCAAATTCGACTCACCTCGACAAGGATCGTTCACTTTCTCCGAGGAAGCGCTTGCGCTCGGGAATCACGGTTTGTTAACCAGTTTCCTCGTAGCGTGTCGCGTGGCGTTTCATTGGGCAAGTGCGTCGTCGTCCAGGGCCGAACGGGTCCGGGCGGAAACAACGGTCAAACCTGCCCTGCGGGCGAAATTGGGGACGTGGACATGCGGGTTCTGCTGATCGAGGACGATAGCGCGACCGCTCAAAGCATCGAGCTCATGCTCAAATCGGAGAGCTTCAACGTCTATACGACGGATCTCGGTGAAGAGGGCGTCGATCTCGGCAAGCTCTACGATTACGACATCATCCTGCTCGACCTGAACCTCCCCGACATGTCGGGTTACGAGGTGCTGCGCTCGCTTCGCGTCGCCAAGGTCAAGACGCCGATCCTGATCCTCTCCGGCCTCGCCGGCATCGAGGACAAGGTGAAGGGCCTCGGCTTCGGCGCCGACGACTATCTCACCAAGCCGTTCCACAAGGACGAGCTCGTCGCCCGCATCCATGCGATCGTGCGCCGCTCGAAGGGCCACGCCCAGTCGGTCATCACCACCGGCGACCTGGTCGTCAATCTCGACACCAAGACGGTCGAGGTCGATGCCGCCCGCGTGCACCTGACCGGCAAGGAATACCAGATGCTGGAGCTGCTCTCGCTCCGCAAGGGCACGACGCTGACCAAGGAGATGTTCCTCAACCATCTCTATGGCGGCATGGACGAGCCCGAGCTCAAGATCATCGACGTCTTCATCTGCAAGCTCCGCAAGAAGCTCGCCAACGCGTCGGACGGCAAAAACTACATCGAGACCGTCTGGGGCCGCGGCTATGTGCTGCGCGAGCCGTCCGAGGCCGAGGAGCGCATCCCGGCTTGACGCATCCCGGTGGCCGGTCCGTCATCGGGCGGTCATGAAGCGACGTCATACCAGTTCTTGACCTGATCGTCGGATGTACACGACAGGTCGACGGGGACCCCGCCGAGAGGCGGGGTTTTTGTTTGTGGAGCAAGCGTAACGACGTGACTCTCGATCGATTCCTGCCGTCATGCTCGCCCTTGTGGCGAGCATCCGCGTCTTGAACACGGCCTTCAATCAGCGAAGACGTGGATGGTCGGGACAAGCCTGACCATGACGGAGCGGCCCGCATTCAAGAGCGTCTCGACAGGCGAAGTCTCTTGGACGGCAGACGACTCAGCTCAGCCCCGTAGAGCGGTGGCCACGGCGGCAGGGCGCGGACGAAAGTCCGGCGCCGGGGAGGCGGCGAGCGGAGGAGCCATCGCAGCGTGCCGGTAGAGGCCACGGTGCTGCGGGTCGCAGACGAGCTTCGTCGCCAACCCGAGCACGGTCTCGGCGGCGCCGAGCAGGAAGGCTCCGTCCGGCACCAGACGCGGGGCGAGCTGCTCCAGGACCTTCACCTTGGTGGGTACGTCGAAATAGATCAGGACGTTGCGGCAGAAGATCACATCGAACCGGCCGAACGGGTCGTTGCGCTCCAGCAGGTTGTGCTGCCTGAACTCGACCATCGCGCGGATGCGCTGAGAGACCTGCCACTTGTCTCCGACCTGCTGGAAATGTTTCAGCAGCATCTGGATCGGCAGGCCGCGCTGGATCTCGAACTGACTGTAGATGCCCGCCCGGGCCTTCTCCAGGATCTCTGCAGAGATGTCCGTTCCCAGGATCTCGATCTTCCAGCCGGCAAGCCGCTCACTGAGCTCGTCGATCAGCATGGCCAGGGAATAGGCTTCCTGGCCGCTGGAGACGGCCGCGCACCAGATCCGCAGCGAACGGCTGGCGGCGTTGGCGGCCAGCCGTTCGGGCAGGATGATGTCGCGGAACAGGTTGAATGGCGTCTGGTCGCGGAAGAACAGGGTCTCGTTGGTGGTCATGGCATCGACCACGGCGCTCTCCAGAGCCAGGTCGCGGGCCATCCGGAGCTGGCGGACGAGCGCCTCGATATCGGCGATGCCGCGCCGGCGGCAGAGGATGCCGAGGCGGCTTTCGGCAAGGTAGCGCTTGTCCGCGGTCAGCGACAGGCCGGAGCGCTGCTGGAGCAGCAGGCAGAGGAAGGAGAAATCGGCTTCGGTCATGCCGGCTGCACCCCGCGTACGAGGCAGCGGATCGAGGCACCGATCTCGTCGAGCGCGATGATGCTGCTGGCATGGCGGGCGCGCACGACCGAGCCCGGCATGCCCCAGATCGTGCTGCTCGGCTCGTTCTGGGCGATGACGGCGGCTCCCGCCTTGCGCAGCGCGCCGGCGCCGTCGGTGCCGTCGCTGCCCATGCCGGTGAGGACGAGGCCGAGCGCGGCGGGGCCGAGATGGCGGGCGGCATCGCCGAACAGCACGTCGACGGCAGGTCGGCAGAAATTGACGGGGGGTTCGTCGCCGATGCGCGCGACGATATGGCCGAGCCGGCGGTCGATGCCGAGATGGCGGCCGCCGGGCGCGATATAGACGGTGCCGCGCATCAATCGCTCGCCGTCGAACGGCTCACGGGCGGGGACGCCGATATGGTTAGCGACCTGCTCGGCGAAGGAAGCAGTGAAAAGCGGCGGCATGTGCTGGACGACGACCGTCGTCAGGTCGTTGAGGCCCTCGCCGATGTCGAACAGCACCTTGGCGACGGCGCGGGGGCCGCCGGTCGAGGCGCCGATCACGAGATAGCGCGGCATCACCGAGACGAGCGGGCGCAGATTGACCGGCCCGGTATGCGGCAGGTCGGTGTCGATCTCCGGTGGCAGCGAGCCGGGTTTGACCGGCGTGTGGACGATATTGCCGAGCTTGAGCAGGAATTCGCTGCGGAAATCGAGCGACAGCGTCATGCCGCTGCGGCTGTCCGGCTTGGAGACCACGTCCATCGCGCCCCGGGTCATGCATTCCAGCGCGAGGCGGGTATTGCGCTCGTTCAGCGTCGCGGCGAGCAGGACGCCCGTATTCGGGCTTTCCTTGAGGATCTGCGGCAGGGCGGCCACCCCGTCCACGCCCGGCATGTCGAGGTCGAGCACCATGACGTCGGGCTTGAAGCGGGTGGCGTGCGCGACCGCGGTCTCTCCGTCACCGGCGACGGCGACGACGTGGAAATTGCCGGCCTCTCCCAGCCAGCGCGCGAAGAGCCCGCGCACGACGACGGAATCGTCGGCGATCACCACGGTCTTGTGCCGCGATGCGGGGCTTGCAGGGATCGCGAGAGGAGACAACATTGGTATGTTTCTCACTGAGCCGGCTGCAGGGGCGAAGGCATTTCACGCGAGGAAAGCCCGATGCGCAGCCGCACCGGCGCGCCTTCGCTCAGAGCAACCCGACCTGATGGAATTTCGAAGCCACGATCTCCTTGTCGAAGGGCTTCATGATGTATTCGTCGGCACCGGCATGCATGGCGCGCGCGATATGGGCGATGTCGTTCTCGGTGGTGCAGAAGACCACTTTGGGTCGCTTTCCGCCCGGCATCTGGCGCAGCGTGCGCAGGAACTCGTAGCCGTCCATGATCGGCATGTTCCAGTCGAGCAGGACGGCATCCGGCATCTCGCCCTTGCAGGCGTCGATGGCGCGCGCGCCATCCTCGGCTTCGGCGATGCGGAACTGCAGCCCTTCGAGGATGCGGCGAGCCACTTTGCGGATCACCGCTGAGTCGTCGACGACGAGGCAGTATTTCATGGCTGGGTCTCCAGAACTGTGGCGCCGCCGTCAGGCCGCGCTGCGAAGGTCGAGATCGAGGACGGCGTCGAGGTCGAGAACGACAAGAAGCTCGTCGGCCAGGCGATGGATGCCTGTCGCCAGCGCCGCCCAGACGCGATCGAGATGAACCGGGAGCGGCTCGAAGGTGGAACGGTCGAGCCGGATGACCTCGCCGACGGCGTCGACGATGAGCGCGTAGGCCTCGCCGTCATGGTCGATGCCGATCGCCGTCAGCTCGGGGCGGCCTTGCCCGTCGAGCTTGAGGGTGACGGGCCGTCCGAGCCGCTTGCGCAGGCAGATCGCGGTGACGATCCGTCCGCGCAGGTTGAGCAGGCCGACGATTTCGTCAGGTGCGCGCGGGACGATCGTGATGCGGTTTGCGATGAAGACGTCCTGGACCCGGCCGATCGGCAGGCCGAGGAGCTGCTCGCCGACGCGGATCGTCACGTAGTCGAGCGAGTCGCCGAAGCCGGGCGCGGTCGGCACGGGAGGAGGGGATGCGCTCGAGCTCATGCCGCATGCCTCAGGTCGGTGCCGGCCGCATTGAGCTCGCTCAGCAGGGCCCGGCGGTCGAATTTCGCGAGGATGTCGTCGAAACCGGCCTGGGCCGCCCGCATATGCAGGTCGGGCGTGGCGCAGGTGGTCAGGCCGAGGATGCGCAGGCGCTCGCCCTTGGCGCGTTCGCGCAGGGCTGTCGCAAAGGCAAAGGCGGCGTCGCTGTCGCGATCGAGATCGAGCAGCGCGGACATGATCGGCTCGCCGGCGGCGGCGAGGCTCGCCGCGCTGAAATCCGCCAGCGCGGCGATGATCCGGCCCGAGGCCTTCAGCACGGGGGTCAGCATGTCCCGCAGGAAATCGGACGGCTCGACCAGCAGGATGCGGCCGGAAGGCTCCGCGCTCCGCCCGGCTGCGAACCAGCCGGGCTCGTTCAGCGGCAGGTAATGGGCGAGGTCGAGGATATCGGTGGCGCGGCCGCGGATCATGGCCGAGCCGATGATGCCGCGCTCTCCCGCCGCCGCCATCTCGAGCTCGAAGCTGTCCTCGACGATATCGACGATCGCCTCGACGGCGAGCGCGACGGTGAGGTCGCCATTCGAGACGATGACCAGCGGCTGGATGCCCTCGCTGCGCAATCGGGTGTCCGCGACAGGCGTCACCGGGACGAGGCGATCACGATAATGCAGCAGCGTCCGGCTGCCGCTGCGCTGGAATTCGCCAGCCTCGATCTCCTCAAGCCGCGTCACGAGCGACAAGGGCAGGGCCTGGAGGTTGCCGGCGCCGGCGCGGAAGACCAGCATCGTCGTGCGCTCGCCGCGATGCACCTCGGCTGCCGTCTCGCGCGGTTCGTTTTCCGTGTTCTCGGAGGCGGCCGCCCCGACCAGGCGCGCGACGCCGTTGGGATCGACGATGAGGACGACGGTGCCGTCGCCGAGGATGGTGTTGCCGGAAAACAGGTGGATGTGGCGCAGCTTGCTCGACATCGGCTTCACCACGATTTCCTCGGTGTGGAAGACGCTGTCGACGAGGATGCCGAATTGCCGTTCGCCGATCTGGGTGACGACGATGAAGCCTTCGCCATCGGCCCGCCTGGCCTGTTCCCCACCGGGGCAGGCCATCAGCCCGGGCAAGGAGACGATCGGGAGCAGGCGCCCGCGCAGCCGCAGCACCGGGGCTCCGTTGATCTCCTCGATGCGGTTCTCGTCGCCGGCCTTGGCCCGGACCAGTTCGCGCACCGCGATCTGGGGGATCGCATAGCGGTCCTCGCCGGCGACCACGATCAGCGCCGAGATGATCGCTAGCGTGAGCGGGATCTTGATGATGATGGTCGTGCCGAGACCGGGGCGGCTGGCGACATCGACCGTGCCGCCGATCGAATCGACATTCGCCTTGACGACGTCCATGCCGACGCCGCGGCCCGAGACCGCGGTCACGTTATCGGCCGTGGAGAAGCCGGGATGGAAGATGAAGCGGCTGATCTGCGCGTCGCTGAGCTTTTCCAGCTCGGCCTCGGTCGCGAGACCTTTGGCGACGGCCTTGCGACGGATGCGGTCGATATCGAGGCCGCGGCCGTCATCGGCGATCGAGATGGTGACCGAGCCGCCCTCGTGATAGGCGGCGAGCCGGATGGTGCCGTGATCGGGCTTGCCGGCCTCGCGCCGGTCTGCCGGCAGTTCGATCGCGTGGTCGGCGCAGTTGCGGACCATGTGGATCAGCGGATCCTTGATCAGGTCGAGGATCTGGCGGTCGAGTTCGGTCTCGGCGCCGTCCGTCAGCAATTCGATGCGCTTGCCCAGTTCGGCGCTGAGGTCGCGCACGATGCGCGGCAGCTTCGACCAGGCATTGCCGATCGGCTGCATCCGCGTCTTCATCACGCCGTCCTGCAGTTCGGCGGTGATCAGCGACAGGCGCTGGAGCGGGGCCTTGAGCCCGGCATCCTCCTGCCGCCGTGCGACTTCGAGTAGCTGGTTGCGTGTCAGCACGAGCTCCGAGACCATCGTCATCAGGTGCTCGATCGTGTCGACATTGACGCGCAACGTGGCCGGGCCGCCGCTGCGGGACGGACTTTGGGCCTCCTCGGTGGCGGCGCCGGTCTCGTTGCCCTCGATCCGGCCATCGCGCCCGCGCTGCGGGCCGGGCGCACTGCGAAAGACGACGTCCTCGACGCTCGCCGGGCTGGCGGCGACCTGGCCGTGACGGGCGAGATAGGCTGCGACCGGATCCAGCACGCTGTCAGGTGCCGATGGCTGCTGCTTCAGCTCGCCCTTGGCGTATTCGGCGAGGGCGAACAATTCCCCGATCAGCGTCTCGTCGTTGCCCTCGGGCTCCTGCCCCTTCTCGGCGAGCTCGGCCAGGATGTCCTTGATCCGGTCGATGGTCTCCAGGATCGCCGTGACGGCGATGGAATTGACGGTGGCGCCGTCGCGGAACTGCCCGATCACCGACTCGGCGGCATGGGTCAGGGCTTCCAGCCGCGGAAGGCCGATGAAGCCGCAGGTGCCCTTGACCGTGTGGACCAGCCGGAAAATGTTCCGCAGGATATCGCGGTCGTTGGGGTCCTGCTCGAAGCGAACGAGTTCCCGATCGACCGTATCGAGATTCTCGCCGGTCTCCGTCAGGAACTCTTGCAGCAACTCGTCCATGCAGGAACTTCACTCAACGCGGAACGCTGCAGGAACTAAAGCAGGAGAACGGTTTATGATCGGTTGAGATCGTGTCTCGACCGGTAACGACCGCTCAATCCGTCTTCTTTCAGTCTGCCTTGGCGGCCTTGATCGTCACCGTGTCGCCTTCGATGGCGAAGGTGATGCCCATCCCGGCAGCCCGGGCGACCATGCCGGCATAGAGCGGCTGGACGGCATGGGCGTCGATCGTGCCTGTTTCCGAACGCCCGGCCAGAAGCTCCTCGACATGGGCGGGAATCCGGGCATGCGAGCCGGTCGCGGTGATCTCGAACGCGCCCTGCTCGCCCTCGACCGTGGCGCGGGAGACGAGCTTGCCGCCGCGCGGCACGGCCTGCGTCGCGATGACCAGGAGGTTGAGCAGGAGCTTGACCTGATTCTTCGGCAGCAATGCGCGCGGCGCTTCCCAGTCGAGCGAGAGCTTCTCGTCGTTGAGGAAGCCGTTGGCGACGTTGCCGGCGTCGCCGAGGTCGATCATCGCGCCGGCGGAACCGGCCGCACCGAAGGCGAGGCGGGCGAATTGCAGACGGGCCGAGGCGGCGCGCGCGCTCTTCTTGATCAGCTCCAGCGCGAAATCGCGCATCGACGGATCGTCTTCCTCCAGAACCTCGAGAGCGTTGACAATCGCACCGACCGGGCTGATCACGTCATGGCAGACGCGGCTGCAGAGAAGCGCGGCCAGATCGAGCGGCTCGAGCGAGATGGCGGTCATGGGGGCGAGGTCCTGGAAACGGGGTTGCGCCGGATTGAGGCGTCGTTGTCGTTCGATATGCTGCTATCTTGGTTTTCATGTGGTTAATCGCCATATCGGGACCGTTATGAGAAGGATGGGCCGCGATGATCGGCCGTGACGATCCCCGCCTGCGCGACCGCGACGGGCTGGGGCGTAAATTGGCGGAAGCCGCCGGGTTGAGCGCCGCCGTCCTGCTGGCGAAGCGGACGGCGCGCGACGTCACGCTCAAGAGCGACGGCTCGCCGGTCTGCTCCGCCGACCTTGCGGCCGATCATGCCGCCAAGGAGGCCTTGGCGCGCCTGTTGCCCGACTTTCCGATCGTCAGCGAGGAGACGGCGCAGAACCCGGCGCCCGGCGACATCTTCATCCTGCTCGACCCGCTCGACGGCACGCGCGAGTTCCTCGCGGGCGGCGACAGCTATTGCGTTGCCATCGCGGTGGTCCGCGATGGCCGGCCGATCGCGGGTGCGATCGCGGCCCCGGCGACCGGGCGGCTCTGGTTCTCCGGCACATCTGCCTATGTCCAGGATTTCGGCCCCGACGGCGCCCTTCTGGGCGTGGCCCGGCCGACGAGCGTGCGCGCCGTCCCGGGCGAGGGGCCGGTCGCGCTGGTCAGCCGCTTCCATGGCGACGGCCGCAGCGACGGCATCGCGGCATCCATGTGCTGCAGCAAGGGCATCCCGGTTTCGTCGGCCGTGAAGTTCGGGATGATCGCCTCGGGCGAGGCGGACCTGCATGTCCGCTGCGGCCAGACGATGGAATGGGACATCGCTGCCGGGGACGCCATCCTTTCGGCAGCGGGCGGGATCGTGCTGACGCTGGACGGCGCCTTACCCGATTACGGCCGCAGCGAGCGGCAGTTCCGCAACCCGCCCTTCGTGGCGGCATCGAGCGAGGCCCTGGCGCGCCAGGCCATCGCCGGGGATTGCGGCGGCTAAGCTTTCTAGCGCGCCACGAAACGCAGGACCGCGTTCCAGCGGCTCTCGGCCTGCGCCAGCAAGCCGGCATTCTGCAGGAAACGCTGGCGGTTGGCGGCGGAGCGGAACAGGAACAGGCGCGATCCGATGACCGCAAACTGGCTGGGGTCGCTGTCGACGGCGACGCCGTTGGCGACGCCGGTCGGGTCGAAGCCGCCGAAGGCGGGCATGTAGACCTCCGGTGCATCGCGGAAGGCTTCGAGATTGGCCTGCGAGGCGAAGCGCCAGACGAAGCGATCCTGGATGAGCTCGTATTCGGCGCGCCCCGCCGCGGGCTTGGCTCCAAGCCGATAGGAGACGGGATCGAAGCCGTTGATGGCGAGGCCGGTGCGCAGGTCCCGCTGCATCACTTCGCCGAGCGAGGGCAGGTCGGGCAAGCCGGAGGGCAGAGCCGGGAAGGGGTTGGACGCTGTGGTTTCCGGCGCGGCCGAGGGCGCGCTGGCAAGGGCTGTCTGTCCGATCAAGGCGAGCGAGACGGCAGCGGCGGCGAGCGAGATCCAGCGCTGCCTTGTTGCGGCCTTCATCGCATCAAATCCTCAGGTAAGTCCCATCCCGGGCCGATCGGCTCTCCGGAATCTTCACGCCTTGGATAGATTTGCGGCGTATCAAATCCGTTACCGAATTGATTCGCATTCGCCGGACGTCATGCTTCGACGCCCGGCCGGGCGGCGGACAGCCCAGGATCGGCCCGCCCCCCGGCCCGTATCGCATCCATTCCGAGCCGGCTGCCGCGCAGCCGCCGCCGGTGCCGAGCGGACGGACGATCGAACCGCCCCGGCGCTCTGCCTCGTCTGGCGCCCTGCCTGGAGATGTCGCTGATGACCCAGACCCGCCGTAACCTGATCAAGGCCGGTCTCGCCATGGCCGGCGCGAGCGTGAGCGGATTGCCGCTGGGCGCGCGCGCCCAGAACTACCAGAACCAGCAGTCGTTCAGCCAGAACGAGCTCGTCGGCTCCGGCCACAAGTTCTTCGGAAACGTTTCGCGCGGCCTCGCGCTGGCGATCGAGGAAGCGGTACGACGCTGGGGCGAGCCGAACGGCTATGTCCTCGGTCAGGAGGCCTCCGGCGCCTTCGTCGGTGGGCTGCGCTATGGCGAGGGCCAGCTCTATACGCGCAATGCCGGCGACCGCCGGGTGTTCTGGCAGGGTCCGTCGATCGGCTTCGATTTCGGCGGCGAGGGCGCGCGCACGATGATGCTGGTCTACAACCTGCCGGCGGTCGACGCGCTCTACCAGCGTTTCGCCGGGGTGGACGGATCGGCCTATTTCATCGGCGGCTTCGGCTTCACCGCGCTGACGGCGGAGGGCATTACGGTCGTGCCGATCCGCACCGGCGTCGGCTGGCGGCTCGGCGTCAATCTCGGCTATCTCAAGTTCACGCCGCAGGCGACCTGGAACCCGTTCTAGCCGCGGGGCACATGGTGCCTAAAGATGGTTGCCCTCACGTTCGGGCGACTATCTCTGGCCATGACATGGCTGGCATGGCAGATTCGGCCTGAGCCCATGCTGCATCGCCGGGAGCCTTGAGACTTGATCGAAGCCGCCATGCTATTCGCGCTCGGCTTCCTCTGCGCGGCTTTGCTGGCTCTCGCAGCCGTGCCGGCGCTGGCGCGGCGGGCCGACCGGCTGGCGCGCAAGCGAGCCGAAGCAGCGTTCCCCTTGTCGCTCGCCGAAATCGCCGCTGACCGCGACCATTTACGCGCCGAGCTTGCCCTGCGCATGCGCTCAGTCGAGCAGGATGCCGAACGCGGCTTTGCCGCCAAGGCCAGTGCGATGCAGGAACTCGGCCGGCGCGACATGATGATCGGGCGGCTGGAGCGCGAGCTCGGTGAGCGCGATACCCGGATCGGCGGCCTCGAGGCCGATCTCGCAACGACACGCAGCGCGCTTTCCGATACGCAGGCCGCGCTCGCGAGCGAGCGGACCGGCCATGGCGAAACCGCAGCGACACTGGAGAAGCGGGTCGCCGATCTCGCCAGCCTCGAACGCAATCTGGAAGAGACGCGTGCGGCGCTCACCGGTACCGGCGCCGACCTGGTCGCGCGCAGCGGCGAACTGGAGCGGGAGCGCGAGACCCTCGGGCGGATCGAGACCCTGCTGGCGGAGCGCGAGCGGGAGCTGGCCGAGAGCCGCAGCCAAGCCGAGAAGCTGCGCGTCGCGCAGGTCGAGGACGGGACGCGGATCATGGTATTGCAAGGCAAGGGTGACGAGCTTGTCGACAAGCTCGCCCTGATCGAGGAGCGCCTCGCCGGCAGCGAGGCGGCTTTGCGCGCGATGACCGGCGAGCGCGATGGCGAGCGGGTGCGGGCCGACGCGTTCAGCGCGCGGGCCACGCAGGCCGAGGCCGGGCTCGCCGCCGCCGATGCCCGTGCCAGCGCGGCAGACGTGGCGGCGCGGCAGCTCGAAACGCAGCTCCGGCAGGAGCAGGCCGAGCATGCCGCGACAAAGGACATGCGCGGAGCGCTGGACCTGGCGCTGGCCGCCGCCAGGAGCGACCATGAGGCGGCCAAGCGGCGGAATGGGGAGGAGATCGCGACCTTGCAGGACGCTCAGAACGAACGCGAGAGCCAGATCGAGATGCTGCGGGCCGAGCTTCAGACGCTGCAGGGCGCTCTGACCCAGGCGAGGGCCGACCGGACCCAGCTCATGGATGACATCTCGGCCTTGCGCCGGGCCGGGAGTGCGGGAGCCAATGACGCGGCGCTTCGCCAGGAGATCGTCAAGCTGGCAGACCGGCTGATGAGCGCGGCGCCGAAGCGGGAAGCGGCCGAATAGGTGGCTGGCGCCGGGCACCTCCGGCGATCGAATTCTTCCCTCGCCCTGGATTTCACTTTGCCATTCGATGCTCTAGGAAGACCGTGTTCCCGGCGTTCCCGCGCCATCTGAATGGTTTGAAACGTGACCGACAGCCGCTTCGATCTCCTTTGCCTCGGCGAACCGCTTGGCGAGTTCAATGCGACCCGTGCCGAAAGCGGCGCCTTCCAGTTCGGCCATGGCGGCGATACCTCGAATTGCGCCGTCGCAGCGGCGCGGCAAGGCATGTCGGTCGGCTATCTCGGCGCGCTCGGCGACGATAGCGCCGGCCATTCGATCCGGGGCCTGTGGAAGCGCGAGGGCGTCGACGACACGCATGTCTCGACCCATCCGACTGCTCCGACAGGCCTGTATTTCGTCGATCACGGCCCGTCGGGCCATGTCTTCTCCTATCTGCGCGCCGGCTCCGCCGCGAGCCTCTACGGCCCGCGCGACCTGCCGCGCGACCTGATCCGCTCCGCCCGCATCATCCAGGCCTCCGGCATCAGCCAGGCGATCTCGGCCGACGCCTGCGATGCCGTGTTCGAGGCGTTCGAGACCGCGCGCAAGGCGGGCGTGCTGACCGCCTACGACACCAACCTGCGCCTGAAGCTCTGGCCGCTGACCCGCGCGAAGGCGATCATCCATGCCGCCTGCGCCATGGCCGACATCATCCTGCCCGGCCTCGACGACGCGACGCAGCTCACAGGGCTCAACAATCCCGATGCCATCGTCGATTTCTATCTCGGTCTCGGCGCGCGGGTCGTGGCGCTGACGCTTGGCCATGAGGGCTCGCTGGTGGCGACGCCGGTCCGGCGCGAACGCTTCCGGCCGATCAAGGTCGATGCGATCGACGCGACCGGCGCCGGCGATTGCTATGACGGCGCCTTCCTCGCCGAGTACCTGCGCACGGGCGATGCCTTCACTGCGGGCGCCTACGCCAATGTCGCGGCGGCCCTGTCGACGCAGGGCTATGGTGCGGTCGCGCCGTTGCCGCGCCGCGCCGATGTCGAGGCGCGTATCTCCGCGGAGGCGCGTTCCTGATGAGTGTTCCGGTTCTGAAGCAGGCGGGCGATCTCCTCGCCCGCTACGATGTGCTGATCAGCGATGTCTGGGGCGTCGTGCATGACGGGCTCTGGGCTCTGGAGCCTGCCTGCGATGCGCTGATGGCCTATCGCGAGCGCGGCGGCACGGTGGTGCTGCTCTCGAATGCGCCGGGGCCATCGAAGCAGGTCGCCGGTTTGCTCGATGCCAAGCGCGTGCCGCGCGAGGCCTGGGACCGGCTCGTCACCTCCGGCGACGTCACGCGCGCCCTGATCGCGCAGAGCCATCACAAGCGCGCCTATCACATCGGCTGGCAGAGTGACCGGGCCGTGTTCGACGGGCTCGACGTCGCGCTTGTCGGTGAAGAGCCGGCCGATATCGTCGTCGCGACCGAGCTCAACGACTACCGCACCGAGACGCCGGAGCAATACCGGCCGCTGCTGGAGCGCTTCGCCCGGCGCGGCCTGCCTTTCATCTGCGGCAATCCCGATCTCGTCGTGCATGTCGGCGAGGACCTGCTGCCCTGCGCCGGGGCGCTCGCGACGATCTACGAGGAACTGGGCGGCTCCGTCGCCTGGGCCGGCAAGCCCTATCGCCCGGCCTATGAGCTCGCGCTCGCGGCAGCGGCCGATGCGCGCGGTGGGCGGCCGGTCGAGCCCGGCAAGGTTCTGGTGATCGGGGATGCCGTGCGCACCGATCTCGCCGGGGCGCGCCTGATGGGCTTCGACAGCCTGTTCATCGCCGGCGGCATCCACCGCGACGAAACGATGCGGGGCGGGGAGGTCGATTCCGCGGGCCTCGCCAAGGTGCTGGATGGGTTGCCCGTCCAGCCGATCGCGGCGATGGGCGCTCTGGCCTGAGATGAAGCTCAGTGCGCGTCGCCGGCACGGGCGTCGCGCAAGGTCGTCAGGGTGACGGCGATGCAGAACAGCATGCCGATGATCGAGAGCACGGCGGCCGCCCGGAAGCCGACCATGAAGGCGTCACTGGCGCGCGCCAGCATCGGCCCAGCCTGATCGGGCGAGAGCCCTGAGGCCAGTGCGAGCGCGCCGCCCAAAGTCGAGCGTGCGGGAGCGAGCGCTTCCGTGCTGACGCCGGATACCGCGACATCCGCCATGCGGCTGCGATAGAGCGCGGCGCCGAGGCTGCCGAGCACGGCGATGCCGAGCGCGCCTCCGAGTTCGGCGGAGGTTTCCGACATGGCGGAGGCCGCGCCGGTGCGCTCGGGCGGGGCCGAGCCGACGACGATGCCGGTCGTCAGCGTGATCACCGGCGTGAAGCCGATCGAGAACACGACCGAAGCCGAGACGATCTGGATCAGGCTCGGTGCGAAGACGAGCCAGACGAAGCCCAGTGCCGAGACCGCCATACCGCCGGCCATCAGCGCTGCCGGCTTGTAACGCCCGACAAGGGCGGGCGTCACGAAAGAGGCGAGCGTGAAGGCGACCGCCGAGGGCAGCGACCAGAGCCCGGCCTGCAGCGGCGTCAACCCGGCAACGAGCTGAAAATACTGCGCCAGGAAGATGAAGCTGCCGAACATGAAGAGGATGCTGGCGAGGTTGATCGTCAGCGCCGCGCGGAAGGCCGGTATGCGGAACATGGCGAGATCGACCATCGGGTCGGCGAGCCGCTTCTGCCGCCGGATAAAGATCAGCACGAAGGCGAAGCCGACGAGGATCGCCACGGCGGCCAGCCAGTCGAAGCCATCGGCCGCCCAGTGCTTGATGCCGTAGACGAGCGCCAGCACGGCCGCGAGCGAGAGCAGCGCGCTCGGGATATCGAGGCGCCCCGCGCGCGGCGCGCGATATTCTGGCAGCAGGATGGGGCCGATCGCGAGCAGGAGCAGCATCGGCGGCACGGCGATCAGGAAGACCGAGCCCCACCAGAAATATTCGATCAGGAAGCCGCCCACGACGGGCCCGATGATGGCGCCGGCCGAGAAGCTGGCGATCCACATCGAGATCGCGAAGGTGCGCTCCTTCTCGTTCGTGAACATCACGGTGATCAGCGAGAGCGTTGAGGGCGCCAGCGTCGCGCCGGCGATGCCGAGCACGGCGCGCATCGCGATCAGCATCTCCGCGCTGTCCGAGAAGGCGGCGACCGTCGAGGCGACGCCGAAGAAGGCGGCGCCGATCATCAGCAGGCGGCGACGGCCGATGCGGTCTCCCAGCGTGCCCATGGTCATCAGGAAGCCCGCGACCATGAAGCCGTAGATGTCGATGATCCAGAGGAGCTGGCTGGCGCTCGGCTTCAACTCGCGCGTCAGCGTCGGCACGGCGAGGTTCAGCACCGTCAGATCCATCGAATAGATCATGCAAGGCAGGGCGATCGCGATCAGGCCGAGCCATTCGCGCCGCGTCGCCTTCGTCTCGCCTTGGGTCGAAGCGGGCGCGGCCGTCATGGTTGTCTCGCAGGTTCGCTGTCAGGCCGGGCTCTCTGACACGACAGCGCGGCGGAAATTGGCAGGAGAGGCGATTTTTGCCTGTCGGCCGCGGCCGGCCTCTATCCCGGCTGGTTTGCCGGAGGCTTGCGCAGATGCGCGACGATATCCTGCCAGAGGCCGTCCAGAGGGCGGAAGACGAAGCGCACCGTCGACTTGCCGGGCGGCACGACGACGGCCCGGAACAGCACATTGGCCCGGAGCAATTCGGCCGGCTTTCCGTCGATCTCGACCTGCCACCAATGGTGCCAGACATCGTTGAGCACGAGATAGCCGCCGCGCGCCGTCTCGGCCGCCAGCGTCACGGTCGTGGTGCCGTAGTCGCGGATCGCGACGCTGTCCGGGCCGAGGGGGCCGGTCGGGAGCGGCGGCGGATCGCGATCGAGCAGGACGGTGCGGCGCGGGTCGAAACCCTCAGGCCATGCGCCGGTCTTGAGGATCGCGTCGAAATCGGCTTTCCGGGCATCGGTGACCAGCAGCACGCGCGGCAGGGCGTGCGGATTCTCGTAGACGAAGGCGTCCTTGGTGCGGGCGATCTGCTTGAGATCGCCGGGTTTCAGGCGCTTGTCGATCTGCTCGACGGGGACGCCGGTCGCGATGAAGCGCAGGCCGAGCATGTCGGCGAGCAACGAGCGGTAGCCCGGCATCAGCGGGGAGAAGGTGCGCTGGTCGGGGAGGGCGACGTGATCTCCGGCCCCGGTTGCCTTGGTGTAGAGGCCGAGGCGCAGCGGGTTGTAGCCCAGCGTGTTGTCGAGGTCGTGGACGAGGCTGGCATTCGGCCAATGGAAATCGATGCCCGCGAGCTCGATCCGGTCGCGCCGGTCGGGGGCGGCGGTGCGGGCCGTCTCGCGTTTCAGCAGGGCGATGGTGTCGTTGCTGCTGTCCTTGCGCAGCACGTCATACATCTTTGCGGGCAGGGCGGTGGATTCGCTCGGGCCGTTGTTGACCGCGAGGTCGATGGTCAGCGTCGCGGCGAGAACCAGGGTTGCGGCGAGGGCCGAGCCCCGTTTGGCAAGGCCATGCGCGGCAATAAGGCCGCCGAGCGAGAGCATGCCGCACAGCGCCGCGATCACGAGCGAGATGGTCGCTACCGGAATGCGCCCGACCGTCCAGGCGAGCCAGAGTGCGAGCGCGAGCGCGCCGGTGAAGATCAGGGCCTCAAAGGCGATCTGCCAGGGCCGTGCCTTCGGGGCGGTGCCGGTCATGACGAGATGGGTCAGGTAGCCGCCGAGCAGGGCGAGCAAGGCACCGAGGATGAAGAGCGCGTCGGCCGGTCGGCGGTAGAAGCTGATGCCGGGCAGTTCGAACAGCACGCGGAAGGCCGGCGTGTAACGGCCGAGCGCGAAGAGCAGGACGATCAGCGTCGCGACGGTGAGCGGAACGATCTCGCGCCGCCAGAGCGCACCGCGGACGAGGCCAACGGTGAGGATCAGCCCCATCGGCAGCAAGCCGAGATAGAGTTGGCTCATGTTGCGGGCGAGGAAGAGGCTGAGCGGCCCGAAGCGCGCCTCCCAGGCCGGGCTCGGCGCGCCCCAGAAGTCGGCGAGCGGCCCGGCTGCGCCGTAGAGATTGGCGAAGAGCCCCGTCAGCAGGGCGGCCGGGTGCAGGGAGCCCTTGCCGGCCTCGACGAAATCGATGACGGGGCGGTTCGATTCCTGCGCGATGAAGGCGGTCAGCAGGATCGGGATCGTCGCGACCAGGACGGCGCCGAGCGTGCCGGCGATGAGCGGCGGCAGGCTCGCACGGAAGGCGCGCCACGGGCTCTGCGCCATCAGGATCGCGGCAATGACGAGGCCGGCGAGCACATAGACCGCAAGCAGCGCGACCTGGTCGCGCCCCAGAACCATGAAGCCCGAGACGATGCCGGCAGCGAAGCCATAGCCGATCGAGCCACGCTCCAGCGCCCGCGAGAGCAGGACAAGCGTGACCGCGAAATAGCCGAGGCTGAGCACCTGCCCGACATGCTGGATGCGCCAGGCTGCCGCCGCGCCGAAGGCGAAGGCAAGCGCCGCGACGACAGCGCCGGCCGGATGCCAGCCGCGATCCCGGAAGATCAGGACGATCGACAAGGCGCCGAGCAGCAGCGTGCCGAGGACGGCGCCGTCGCTCCAGCGGAAATCCGGAGCCGGGTTCAGCAAGGCTATCAACGCGAAGGATGGCGAGAAGATCAGGGATTGCGGATCGGCGACCTGCGGCGAGCCCGAAAAGACATAGGGCGTCCAGAACGGCGAGAGGCCCTTGTGCCAGGCATCGGCGAGAAACTGGAGCTGCGGGTGGAAATGCGCCTTGGCATCCCAGGGAATGGTGAGCGTCCCCGACAGCCAGGGCCAGGACAGGGCGAGCCAGGCGACGAACACGATCGCGCAGACGCTGGCGAGCGGCCAGCGCACGGGGCTCTCGGGCAAGGCGTGTTCGGGCTTGGGCATCAGCCAGGCCTGATCGCAAACGGGAGCGCGGTCAATCCGTCGGGGCGGCGCGCGCCATCAGCGCGTCCATGTCGATGAAATGTCCGGCCCGGTCGCGCTTGGAGGCGAGGTAGCGGACGTTATGGGCATTCGGCCGCCCGAGCACGCGCTGGGTCGCGGCGACTTCAAGCCCTGCCGCCTCGATCGCGCCGATCTTCTGCGGGTTGTTGGTCAGCGCCACCACGCTGGAAACGCCGAGCTGCTTCAGCATCGTCGCGGCGAAATCGAAATGGCGCTGGTCGAGATCGAAGCCGAGGACCTCGTCGGCGTCGTAGGTGTCCCAGCCCTGGCTCTGCAGCTTGTAGGCGCGCATCTTGTTGGAGATGCCGTTGCCGCGGCCTTCCTGGTCAAGATAGAGCAGGATGCCGCCGCCGTTCTCGGCCATCCACTGCACGGTCTCGCGCAGCTGGTCGCCGCAATCGCATTTCAGCGAGCCGAACAGGTCCCCGGTCAGGCAGGCCGAGTGCAGGCGGACCGGCACGGCGGCCGCAAGATCGGGCTTGCCGACGATGATCGCGACCTGGTCGCGCAGGCCCTCGCCGCCGCGGAAGACGACGAATTCGGTATCGGGAGCGCCTTCCAATGGCACCGGGGCGCGGCCGACGACCTTCAGCGTCGCCGCCTGCTCGGCGCGGTAGCCGTTCACGGCCGCGACCTCGACCTCGACGAGCGGTTCGCCGGCGACCGCTTCGACGCTCACGGGCACGAGAATCACCGCCGGCAGCACCAGCGAAAGACGCGAAAGCTCGAGCGAGGCCTCGTCTAGGGCGGAGGCTGGCGCGACAGGCGCATCCATGCGGCCGTCGATCTTGAGCGCAAGCGTCTCGATGCGGTCGGTGTCGATCGTCGGCAGCGCGAAAATGCCGGTCTCGAGCCGCCCTTTAGCACCGAGACGGCGCAGGCGTGCGGCGCTCAGCACGAGATGGCCGCGACCCTGCGCCAACGTGTCGAAGCTGTGGGCGAGGTCGGCGTCGGCGAGCTCGGCGGAAAGGGCCAGCGCGAGCCGCTCGCCATCGCGGAGCAGGACCGGCCGGCCGGCACGAAACTCGGCAATCGCCCGTTCGACCTTCACGAGATCCGTCTGGAGGGAGGGGCCGAAGAGCGTACGCGACTCAGGCATCGAAAAGTCCGTCAGATTGGGCCGGCGACCGGCCGAGGGGCATCCAGGGCACCATCGGTATCGATATAGGGCTTCGCAGTGCACTCTGCCAGCAACGTGGCCGGCATGGTGCGGGTTCCACGATCAAAACCACGTCAGGCCGCGCCCGTCGGCAAGCGAAAGTGGGAACCTCCGGAGCGCATCGTCGTCCTATGGGCGCAACCGCTTGAATATGGGATGAATGCCGTTCCGGCAGCAGGTCAGGGGCTTTCCGATGCAAGACGAGATGCCGATAACCCGCACCTATAGTCCGATTGCCCGGACGCTGCACTGGATCACGGTGGCGGCCGTCTTCCTGATGATCCCCGTCGGCCTGACCATGACCTATCGTGGCAACGTGCTGAACATCTGGGACGGGCTGACGAACGGCCTCTACAGCGCGCATAAGCTCACCGGCTTCCTGCTGCTGTGGCTGATGGCCGGACGGCTCGCCTACCGCCTGCTGCATGGCGCGCCGCCGGACGAGCCGACGCTGGCCTGGTGGCAGAAGGCGGCCTCGCATCTGGTGCATTGGCTGCTCTACGGCCTGCTGCTCGTCGTGCCGCTGCTCGGCTGGATCGGGGTTTCGCTGTTTCCGGCGCTGACGATCTTCGACCTGTTCGACCTGCCGGCGCTGGCGAGACCGAACGAAGAGGCAGCCAAGCGCGTGCTCGACATTCATGGCAAGCTCGCGCTGGCGACCGGGGCGCTTGCTCTGATGCATATCGGCGCTGCGCTGCATCACCGCCTGATCCTCAAGGACGGCGTGATGCGGCGCATGCTGCCTTGGGTGAGGTAAGGCGGCTCTAGATCGGCCGGGCCCAGAAATCCTGATGGCCGATCATCGCCGACTGCGCCTCGCGGCGCGCCGCGAGCCAGTCCGCTACCGTCTTCGGATCGAGGCGGCCGGTTTCGCCGGCCGCTGCGGCGATGCCTTCCGCCAGCGCTTCCCGCAACGGCCGATGTTTCGCATCGAGTTGCCAGTTGCTGTCGCCGCTCGAGATCGCGAAGCCCGATTTGCGGAAAGCTTCCGCCATGATCTCGCAGGCATCCGGGCCGGCCGCAGGGCCAAAGCCCTTATCGCCGTGCTGATGGTCGGTGAAAGCGGCATGGATGCCGGAATCGGCCGGATGCTCCGGCTGCCAGGTTTCGCGGCCGTCATGGGTGAGCACGGCGTAAAGCGGCAGGTGCTGGCTGGCCAGCGCCGCGACGAAGCGTTCGATCCAGCGCTTCGAGGCGAGGTCGAAGAGAGCGGCGGCGGTGACCAGATCGGGCTGCCAGCCCAGCACCCATTCGAGGTCCTTGTTGAGGTCGACCTTGCGGGTGTCGACCGTGATCGCCTTGCCGTCCTTGGCGAGCACGAGTTCCTCACCCTGCTCGCGCGCCTCGTCGGCCCAGTCGGTGAGGCGCTCGCGGGCGAAGGCGAGAAGCGCGGGGTCGTGGTCGACGAGCGTCCAGTGCTGGCGATCGGGCAAGGCGGCATAGGTCGCGCGCAGGTTCGAGCCGGCGCCGCAGCCGAGATCGAGCACTGAGAGCGAGGCCTTCTCAGCGAAATAGCCACCGACCGCGGCGAGAACCTGCGGATTGCGCGCCGCATGATCGACCGGCTCGCGCAATGCGAGCCATTCCGGAGAGAAACCAGCCATTACCCCACCTTTCGGCCGCCCTCGCGCAGGCAAGCCTGCGCGACGATGCGCGCGGTTTCGTCCCACCGCGGCAGATCGCCGGCAGCGGCCCACGCGGCATCGGCACGCTGCCGACGCTCTGCCGGCGCATCAATCAGCCTTGCGAGCGCCTTGGCAAGTGCCACAGCGTCACCGGGCGGCACCTTGAGGGCGGCGGCATCGGACAGGGCTTCGGCGCCGGCCCCGCTCAGCGTGGTGACGATCGGCAGGCCGCGGGCGAGTGCCTCGGTCAGCACCATGCCGTAGCCTTCGTAGAGCGATGGCATCACGAAAAGATCGGCTTCGTCATAGAGTTGGGCGAGCCTTTCGGCTCCGACGCTACCGGTCAGCAGGATGCGTTCCGTCAATCCGGCGCGGGCGAGATCGTCGCGCAGTGCCGTTGCGGCTGCGGGGGCATGATCGGGCGAGCCGGCGATGGTCAGGGTCCAGGGCCGATCCGCGATCGCTGCCAGCGCATCGACGAGGATGCCGTAGCCCTTTCGCGGAATGAGCGAGCCGACGGCGAGCATGTGGAGCGTTTCGCCGCGTTCGGAGCCCTTGGCTCGTGGTGCCGGATCGGCGCCGGGGATCGCGACCGCGATGGTATCGGCGGGGACGCCGAATTCCGCCGTCAGAGTAAGTTTCGTCGCTGGACCGGTGACCACGACGGCGCGTGCATGGCGCAGGGCCAGCATTTCGCTTCGTCGCAGCCTCTCCGCCGTCTCCGGGCTGAGTCCGGCTTCCAGCGCCAGCGGGTGGTGCACCAGTGCGACAAGCCGATCCGCGAAGCGGGCTGCGAGTGCTTCGGGGAACGCACCGAAGGCGAGGCCGTCGATCAGCAGGATGTCGCCGGGGGCGACAGCGGCGAGGAGCTGTTCTGTCGCTCCAAGGTCTTCGGCCGTCGGGAAGGGAAAGGAACCGGGCAGGGCGAGATGGCGGGACTCGACGCCGGCTTCGCGCCATTCGCGCAGCAAGCGCCGATCATAGCCGTAGCCGCCTGTCGGCGCATCGATATCGCCGGGGATGGCGAAGATGATGGTGCTCACGCGAGCGCGCCCTCGTAGCTGGCGCGGGCGAGATCGGTCTCGTGCAGGGTCACGCGAATCTTGCTCAGCCCTGCGCCATCCGCGCCGAGCGCGCCAGCCTTCGCCGCCGCGGCCATGGCGTCGAAGATGTGCTTGCAGAGGAATTCGGTGGTGGTCAGCACGCCCGCGAATTGCGGGAGCGCGTCGAGGTTCTGATACTTCAGTGGCTTCAGCGTCTCGGCGAGGGTGTCGAGCGCCGCGCCAATATCGACGACGACGTTCTGCCTGTTAAGAGATTCCCTGAAGAAGGCGACATCGACCACGAAGGTGGCGCCGTGCATGTTCTGCGCCGGACCGAAGAAGGGATCGGGCAGGGAATGGCCGATCATGATGCGGTCGCGGACTTCGACGGAAAACATGCGATCTCCCGGGGATTGCGTTTCAGGCGGCGCGGTCAGGCGCGCGTTTCATAGCAAATCGCGGCTGTCAGGCCAGCGGCGCCGGGCGCGAGCAGGCCGGGCAGGCGCTCGGCTAGGTCGCGGAAGGCGATCTCGTCGGTGATCAATGCATCGAGCCGGTCGTCGGCGAGCAATGCCATCGCGGCCTGCGACCGGCGGGCATAGTCCCAACGTGGGCGCCGCGAGGCCGAGACCAGGCCGACCTGCGAGGAGACGAGCTGGAGCCGGCGGGCATGGAAGGCTCCGCCGAGCGCGGCGGGGACGGCGCCTTCGCCATACCAGCTCAGTTCGACGACCCGTGCCTCTGTGCCGGCGGACGCGATGGCGGTCGCGAGCCCTGCCGCCGTGGCGCTGGCATGGAAGACGATATCGGCATCGACAGGCGCAGCGTCCGGCAATGCGAAGTCGAAGCCGAGAGCGCCGGCGAGCGCGGCGCGGCGCGGCTCGACATCGACGAGCGTGACCTCGGCTCCCGGCAGCCGGGCGGCCAGCCAGGCGACGAGCAGGCCCAGCACGCCGCCGCCCACGATCACGATCCTGTCAGCGGGACCGGAGCCGGCATCCCAATGGGCATTCAGTGCCGTTTCCATGTTGGCGGCGAGGATGGCGCGCCGGGCCGGAACCGTGTCCGGCACCGGGACCAGGCTGCCGCGCGGGGCGACGAAGCGGTCCTGATGGGGATGAAGGCAGAAGACGATGCGGCCCAGCATGTCGGGCGGGCCGGCATCGACGCGGCCGACGGCGCAATAGCCGTATTTGACGGGAAACGGGAAGTCGCCCTGCTGGAACGGGGCCCGCATGCGTTCATGCTCGGAGCGGGGGACGCGGCCTTCGGAAACCAGCCGTTCGGTGCCGCGGCTGACGCCGCTCCACAGCGTCGTGACGAGGCAGTCCTCCGCCCCGGGGGCGGGCAAGGCGATCTCATTCAGGTTGCATTCACGGGGTGCCGTATACCAAAGCGCAAGAGCCTTTGCCCTTGCGTCAATCGAGGTTGCAGGCTTTAGCTCCCGCGCCATTCGCGTCCGATCCCGTCCGTCCGAGCCTGTCTGCCTACCATGACAGAGACCGCCATGAACCAGCGTCCCGCTCCGACCACGTTCCGGCGGGCGATGCAAGAGGCCGGGCCCAGCGGCCTGAACCCGGCCGGGCTGCAAGCGGAAACCGCGCTGCGCCGCCGGCGGTTCCTCGTCCTCGCCTTGAATCTCGTGACGCTTGCCCTGCTGGCCACCGGGCTTGCGCGGGTGCTCGGGGCCGGAGGCTGGACCCCGGCCGACGTGGCGATCTTCGTCGCCTTCCTGTTCGGCGCGCCCTGGACCGTGCTCGGCTTCTGGAATGCCGCGATCGGGCTCTGGCTCCTGCACCGCAAGGCGGATGGGCTTGCCGACGTCGCGCCCTTTTTCGCAGCCGGAGGGCAGGCGACGCCGCTGACCTTGCGGACCGCCGTTCTGATGACGTTGCGCAATGAAGACCCGGCGCGCGCCTTCCGCCGGCTCAAGGCCGTCAAGGACAGCCTGGATGCGACAGGCGAGGGCGTCTGGTTCGACTATTTCGTGCTGTCGGATACCAACGACCCGGCTGTCGCCGCCGCCGAGGAAAGGCTGGCTGAAGCCTGGGCGCGCGAGATCGGCGAGCCGGCGCGCCTGACCTATCGCCGCCGCAGCGACAATGCCGGATTCAAGGCCGGCAACCTCCGTGATTTCTGCGAGCGCTGGGGCGAGCGCTACGAATTGATGCTGCCGCTCGACGCCGACAGCGTGATGGCGGGCGAGGCGATCCTGCGCATGGCCCGGATGATGCAAGCGCATCCGAAGCTCGGAATCCTGCAAAGCCTCGTGGTCGGCATGCCCAGTCGCTCCGCCTTCGCCCGTATCTTCCAGTTCGGCATGCGCCACGGCATGCGGCCCTACACGATGGGCTCGGCCTGGTGGGCCGGCGATTGCGGGCCGTTCTGGGGGCACAACGCCCTGGTACGGATCGCACCGTTCCGCCATCACTGTCATCTCCCGGTGCTGCCGGGCGGGCCGCCGCTGGGTGGGGCGGTGATGAGCCATGACCAGGTCGAGGCGGTGCTGATGCGCCGGGCCGGTTACGAGGTGCGCGTGCTCCCGGTCGAAGGCGGAAGCTGGGAGGAGAACCCGCCGACCATGCTCGACTTCGCCAAGCGCGACCTGCGCTGGTGCCTCGGCAATCTGCAATATCTCAAGTTGCTCGACCTGGCCGGCCTCAAGCCGATGAGCCGGTTCCAGCTGATCTGGGCGATCCTGATGTTCCTCGGCCTGCCGGCCTGGACATTGATGATCGCGCTCCTGCCGCTGAAGGTTCTTGAGGACCGGGCGATCGCCGATTATCCGGCCGTGCTTGCCGGCGGGCTCTATCTCCTGTTCCTGGCGATGTACCTCTCGCCGAAGCTGGCGGGCTTCGCCGACATCCTGCTCACGCCGGGCGGCGCGGCGCGTTACGGCGGCCGGACGCGCTTCCTGGCCTCGGCTGCGATCGAACTCGTCTTCGCCTTCCTGCAGGGCGCGGTGTCGAGCTTCCGGACGACGCTGTTCATGGCCGGGCTTGCCTTCGGTCGGGCGAGGATCGGCTGGAACGGGCAGGCCCGCGACGTCCATGCCCTGTCCTTCGCGACGGCCTTCGCCGGCCTGTGGCCGCATCTGCTGTTCGGGGCCTATCTGTTCGCCACGCTCGGCGTGATGGCGCCGGCGGTTCTGGTCTGGTCGCTGCCGCTGACGGCTGGCTACGTGCTGGCGATTCCTTTCGCCATGTTGACCGCGTCGCCCGGCTGCGGCGCCTGGCTGGCGCGACGCGGGCTCTGCGGCATCCCGGAGGATTTCGACCTGCCGCCGGTTCTGGCCGCGATCCGCGACGGGGAGGCGGCATGAACGCCGTCACCTATCCGAAGGGGACGGTGAAGGCGCTCTCGCGCTCCTTGCGCATCTATCACGGCGACAAGCAACGCCATGCGGCGATGGACCGGCTCTACGGGGCATTCCTGGGGCCCGGCGATCTCGCCTTCGACGTCGGCGCTCATGTCGGCGACCGGGTCTCGTCCTTCCGTCGTCTGGGCGCGCGCGTCGTCGCACTCGAGCCGCAACCGGGCGCGGCCCGCGTCATCCGCCTGATCCATCGGCGCGATCCGCTGGTGACGCTGGTCGAGGCGGCCTGCGGCGATCACGAGGGCTCGATCGTGCTCCGGATCAACAGCCGGAACCCGGCTGTCTCGACGGCCTCGGCCGCCTTCATCGGCGCGCCTGCCAGCGTGCGCGGCCCGGAAGAGCAGGCGCCTTCGGAAGAGCAGGCCTGGGATCACGAGATCGCGGTGCCCTGCACCACGCTCGACCGATTGATCTTGCGCTACGGCCTGCCGAAGCTGCTCAAGATCGATGTCGAGGGCTTCGAGGCGCATGTGCTGGCGGGGCTGACCAAGGCGGTGCCGGTGATCTCCTTCGAATTCACGACGATGCGGCGCGAGGTTGCAGAGGCCTGCCTCGTCCTGCTGGAAACACTCGGCCCCTATCGCTTCAATGTCGCGATCGGCGAGAGCCAGGTGCTGGAACTCGGTGAGCCCGCGAGCGCCGAGGCGATGGGCGATTTCCTGCGCGGCCTGCCGGGCGCGGCCAGTTCGGGCGATGTCTACGCCATCCTGACGGCCTGAAGGCGCTTCGAAAGGCACCCGGACGGGCGTTCGAGCCGTCATCGCTCGCTGTCGTCGAGCGGAACGATGCTGCTTCCCGGCCGTTGCCGGAGAACCCGAAGCACGCCGGGTCGCAGCCAACCATGGCCCGGTTCCTGTCCAGCCCGGTCAGCCCAGGTTCATCCGGCCGCGATCAGGCTGTTTCGGAAACCGTCACCAGGGATTGCCATGACTCGTTTTCTTCGCCCGCTCGCCGTTTCGGTCGCTCTTCTCGCCTCGCTGACGGTTGCGCGGGCAGCGGGCGATATCGCCGTCGAGGTGAAGAACGAATCCGAGCCGGTGCTCTGCGCCGAGAAGGACAACGTCACGATCAAGGCGATCTCGCCCGAGGTCCGGCGCTTCCAGATCGTAGCGGCGCATCCGGCTTATGTCGCCGGGCTGGTGCGCGACAACTGGGATGCCGACTGGACGAATTGCGACATGAAGGGCGATCCGTCTTTCGCGTCGCCGACGCCGCCACGCCGCGTCACGTTCTGGGAATCGATCGATTACTGGCTGGTCGGCTACACCTTCCCGAGCTTCTGGCGCCCGGCGGAGACGACCTTCCGCGTCGGCGACCGTGTTGAGAAGGGCCTGCATCTTGTCCAGCTCTGGAAGCTCGGCAAGGACAAGTCCCACGAGGTGCTCGTCGTCTATCCGCAGGACGGCAACTGGCGCGCGCGGCCTCTGCCGCCGGAGCATCTCGGCTTCTCCTCCTACGGCTCCTCCTTCCTGTTCGGGCCGATCGAGCAGGACGGGCGCCCGGTGGTGAACATCAAGGAGATCGAATTCGACCCGAAGACGCTGACCTTCAAGCTGAATTTCAAGGACGGCTCGTCCGGCAGCCTCAAGCTCGACAGCGTCGACGAGAACCGGATGGTGCTCGATGCTGTGCTCGACCAGCCGGTGACCGGCGGCAAGGGCTTCGTCGCGCTGCGCTCGATGTATGTCACCGAGTTCAACAACGACGTCGCCCGCATCGCGTTGCGCGAGCCGGGCGCCAAGGGCTGGCGCGAGGAGGCACTGATGTCCTATCCCGGCGGCAAGGCGACCGATATCTGGATGGGGCGCACGACGCATTCGCGCCACAACACCTCTTCGCCCGACATGGTGTTCCGGCGTTTTTCCAGCGATCCGAACCCGCCGCCGAAGCCTTAAGCGCCGTCACTCTCGGGCTTGCTCCGAGAATCTCATGACGAGTGAGGACTGGTTTTCGAGATGCTCGGGTCAAGCCCGAGCATGACGCGGAATGCGGCCGCAGCGGAACGCATTCCCTCCCTGCCGCGTTTGGCCATGACGCGGCTGGCGCATCGGTCTAACCTGCGCCGACCGATCCGTGCCCAGCCTGCAGAGAGCCTCATGCCGCGTTTTGCCGCCAACCTGTCGATGATGTTCACCGAATGGGAGTTCCTCGATCGCTTCAAGGCGGCTGCCGAGGCAGGGTTCGAGGCGGTGGAATTCCTGTTCCCCTATGAGCATACGCCCGAGCAGGTCGGACTGGCATTGGCCGGCGGGGAGCTGACGCAGGCGCTCTACAACCTGCCGCCCGGCGATTTCGGCAAGGGCGAGCGTGGCATCGCGGCACTGGCCGGGCGCGAGGACGAGTTCCGGGCTTCGGTCGATACGGCGCTGTCCTATGTCCACGAGACCGGGGTCAAGCGCCTGCACATGATGGCAGGGCTCGCCGATCCCAACGATCCCGTCGCGCAGAAGACCTATCTGGCCTCGCTCGCCTATGCCGCCGACAAGCTCGGCGAGCAGGGCATCGATCTCCTGCTGGAGCCGATCAACGGCAAGGACATGCCGGGTTATTTCCTCAACGATTTCGACCAGGCGGCGGCTTACGTCCGCGAATCCGGCCGGCCGAATGTCCGATTGCAATTCGACATGTATCATTGCGAACTGATCCACGGCGACGTCTCGGCGAAGCTGAACGCGCTCTATCCGCTCGTCGGCCATGTCCAGATCGCCCGCGCCAATGGCCGCCACGAGCCAGATGCCTCGGGGCCGGATTACCCGACGCTCTTCAATGAACTCGACGGCCTCGGCTATGACGGCTTCGTCGGCTGCGAGTACCGGCCGGAGGCCGGCACGCTCGAAGGGCTCGGCTGGTTCGCGCCCTGGCGGAAGCCGCTCTGATGCGCCCGCCGTCGATCTCCTATCCGGTGCTGGTCGCCGATATCGGCGGCACGAACTGCCGGCTGTCGCTGGTGACCGATGCGGACTGCGCGCACCGGCCGCTGGCCAGGATCGGTACGGGCAGCTATCCGACGGCGGAAGCTGCCTTCGCCGCCGTGCTCGCCGACGTGCCGGAGAAGCCGCGTTCGGCGGTGATCGCCGTCGCCGGGCCGCTCGATGGCCGGCAGGCGCAATTGACCAATGCCGTCTGGCATCTCGATGGGCCGCGGATCGCGGGCGCTCTTGGCCTGAGCCAGGGCCTAATGGTCAATGATTTCGAGGCGCTCTCGGCCTCGCTCGCGGTGCTGCGGCCCAGTGATCTCACCACTCTGGTCGAGGGCGATCCCGAGCCTGAAGGCGTGAAACTGGTGCTCGGGCCGGGCACCGGTTTCGGCGCGGCGGCGCTTCTGATGCGGGGCGAGCGCGGCGTGCTGATCCCGACTGAATCCGGCCATATCGGTATCGGCCCGGAGGACCAGACCGAGCAGAAGATCTGGCCGGCGCTGAGCGAAGGCATCCCGCGCCTGACGGTCGAGCATCTCCTCAGCGGCGACGGGTTGGTACGCCTGCACAAGGCGGTGGCCCGGACCTCCGGCATGCTGGAGGCGGAGGTCAGTGCGGCGGATGTTTCCCGCCTCGCGCATGACGGCGATCCGGCGGCGCTGATGGCCGTCGTCTGCTTCTGGCGCCTGCTGGGGCGCGTCGCCGGCGATCTCGCTCTGGTCTTCAAGGCGACCGGCGGCGTCTTCATCGCCGGCGGCATCGCACCGCATCTCTTGCCGCTCGCGGACAAGACGGCGATTCGCGCAGCCTTCGCCGGCAAGCCGCCGATGGAGGATCTGGCGGAACGTTTTGCCCTGCATGTCATCACCGCGACCGATGCGGCCGAGCAGGGACTGGCGGCGATCGCCGCCAATCTCCATCGCTTCGGGCTCGACGATCCCAAGCGGCTGTGGTTTGGCTGAGCGGCCTTTTCACGACGTCGCATAGGTTCGCGTGCAGCCCATCCATTCGATCCAGGTCCTGCGCGCGCTCGCGGCCTTCATGGTCGCGATCCACCATGTCCAGCCGGATGCCGCCGTGGTGGCCGCGCGCGGGGGCCTGAGTTTCACGCGCAGCGATCTCCTGCCCTGGATGGCGGGCGTCGACATCTTCTTCGTCGTCTCCGGCTTCATCATGGTCCATGCCTCGCAGGACCTGTTCGGTCGCGACGGCGCCTCGCGCCTGTTCCTGAAGCGCCGGCTGGCGCGCATCGTGCCGCTCTACTGGGCGGTGACGACGCTGTTCCTGCTGGTCGGGTTCGCGGTTCCCGCTGTGCTCAATTCCGGCGTGCCGAGCCTCCAGCAGATCGTAGGCTCCTACCTGTTCTGGCCGGTGGTCTCGACGCAAGGCTTCGTACAGCCGGTCTATTCACTGGGCTGGACGCTGAACTACGAGATGCTGTTCTACGTGCTGTTCGCGGCCGGCCTGATGCTGCCGCGGCGCTGGACCTTGCCTGCGATCACGCTCGTCCTGGCGTTGCTGGTCGCGGCCGAGAGCCTGAGCGGGCCGCTGGCGCTGCCTCTCGGCTTCTGGGGGCAGCCGATCGTGCTCGAATTCGCGGCGGGGATGGGGATTGCAGTCCTCTGGCAAAAAGGCTTGCGATTGCACGGGGCGTTGCGCATCGCCGTTGCGATAGCCGGTGCCGCATTATTGGTCGCGGCTGCCCATATTCCCGGCGCGGACGGTCCTTGGAGCAGCGTCCTCTGGCGGGGTGGGGCCGCCGTCCTCCTGATGCTGGCTGCCGGCTGTGGTCGCGAGGGCATCGTGCCCCTGAAGCCGGTGAAGGCTTTGGCCGCTGTGGGCGATGCCTCCTATGCGCTTTATCTCGTCCATCCCTTCGTAATCCGGGGGATGCGCGAGGTCGTGCTGCGGCTCGGTTTGCATTCACCGATGCTCTATATCGCGCTGGCGCTCGCCGGCTCCGTGATCGCGGCGCTGCTGCTCTACCGCTTCTTCGAGAAGCCGGCGACGCGACTGGCCCGGCGCTGGCTTGGAAGTTGAGGCGGCTGAGCCTCAGCTCAGCTTCATGCCCTTCAAGGACTGGCCGACCACCCCGCCATCCCTGCGGCGCTGGGCTCGCTTCGACTTGATCGTCGCGACATGCTCGGGCTGCGGGAAATAGCCGCGCTCCATGACCTCCAGCGAATATTCCTCATAGGTGAGGCCGAGCGCCGAGGCCTTCTCCTCGCGCCTGAGCGCGATCTCGCGCGGCTTCTTCCAGGCCTTGCGATGGGCGAAGCGCCAATCGAAATAGCGGCCGATAGTGCCGGAGCCGGTGGCAGCGCGGCGCTTGCGCTCCTTCAGCGGCGGGCCGCCATTATGGCCGATCCCGATCGGGCGTTCGCTGGGCATCGCTCTTGGACTCATCAGGTCTCAATCCCGATCACGATAAGGGGCGGAACAGGGCTGGCAAGGGCCGTGCCAGACTTGCGGGCGTGACAGGGCGGCGGTGGCGGTCTATCCCGCAGGCCGAACACAGGACGGATCATGGCCCCCTTGCTGCATCTGCGCGACGTCGCGCTCACCTTCGGCGGACAGCCGCTGCTCGAAGCCGCCGAGATCGCGGTTTCGGCGGGCGAACGCGTCTGCCTGGTCGGCCGCAACGGCTCGGGCAAGTCGACGCTGCTGAAGATCGCGGCGGGTATCGTCGACCCCGATCATGCCGAGCGCTTCGTGCAGCCGGGCTCGACCATCCGCTATCTGCCGCAGGAGCCAGATTTCACCGGCTACAGGACCTCGCTCGCCTATGTCGAGGCGGGGCTCGGGCCGGGCGACGACGCCTATCGCGCGCAATACCTCATCACGGAACTCGGCCTGACCGGCGAGGAGGACCCCGCCACCATGTCCGGGGGCGAATCGCGCCGGACGGCGCTGGCACGGGTGCTGGCGCCGGAGCCCGATATCCTGCTGCTGGACGAGCCGACCAACCATCTCGACCTGCCGGTGATCGAATGGCTGGAGCAGGAGTTGAAATCGCTGCGCTCGGCCATGGTGCTGATCAGCCATGACCGACGCTTCCTGACCTCGCTCTCGCGCGCGACGATCTGGCTCGACCGCGGCGTGACGCGGCGGATGGATAAGGGATTTGGGGATTTCGAGGCCTGGCGCGACGAGGTGCTGGCGCAGGAGGAACTCGACCGCCACAAGCTCGACCGCAAGATCGCCCGAGAGGAGGACTGGCTGCGCTACGGCGTCAGTGCAAGGCGCACGCGCAACCAGCGCCGTCTCGGCGAGCTCCATTCGCTGCGTGACCAGCGCCGCACGGCGCGGGCCGCGCAGGGCAATGTCCGGCTGGAGGCGAGCGAGGCGCAGACCTCCGGCAAGCTCGTGATCGAGGCGATCGACGTCGCCAAGGCCTATGGCGATAATGTCGTGATCAAGAACCTGTCCCTGCGCGTCGCGCGCGGCGACCGGATCGGCATCGTCGGGCCGAACGGCGCCGGCAAGACTACATTGATCAACCTGCTGACCGGGGCGCTGGCGCCCGATAGCGGCACGGTGAAGCTCGGCACGGCGCTGGAGATGGTGACGCTCGACCAGCGCCGCGAGAGCCTCGACCCGGCGACGCCGCTCGGCGATGCGCTGACCGGGGGCGGCTCGGATCAGGTCATGGTTGGCGGCCAGCCGCGCCATGTGATCGCCTATATGAAGGACTTCCTATTCCAGCCGATCCAGCGCGGCACGCCCGTCGGCGCGCTCTCCGGCGGCGAGCGAGGGCGATTGATGCTGGCGCGGGCGCTGGCGAAGCCCTCGAACCTGCTCGTGCTGGACGAGCCGACCAACGACCTCGACCTCGAGACGCTCGACCTGCTGCAGGAATTGCTCGCCGAGTATCAGGGCACGGTGCTGCTGGTCAGCCACGACCGCGACTTCATCGACCGGGTCGTCTCGGCGGTGCTGATCTCGGATGGCGACGGGGTCTGGACCGAATTCGCCGGCGGCTATTCCGACATGCTGGCGCAGCGCGGGCGTGGCGTCGGAGCCAAAGTACGGCCGGTCGAGAAGGCGGCGCCTGCCGCTGCCAAGGCTGCGTCATCACCGGCCACGTCCGCCTCCAAGCGCAAGCTCTCCTTCAATGAGAAGCATGCGCTGGAGACGCTGCCGAAGAAGGTCGAGGCGCTGCAGGCGGAGGCCGCGAAGCTCAATGCCGCCGTGGCCGGCGATCTCTATACGCGCGATCCGAAGCTCTTCGCCAAGGCGACGGCGCGTCTCGAAGAGGTCGCGCGCGAGATCGGTGACGCCGAGGAGCGCTGGCTGGAGCTGGAGATGCTGCGCGAGGAGATCGGGGCGTAAAACCCTGCCATCCGATTTTCGCACTCGCCCGCGCGCAAAAGCGCATTTACGGCCGCGCTCAATCGTTTCAAACATCGTGGCATCAAGACCACGAGGAATGACCATGAGACTGAAGGGCAAGACGGCGCTGGTGACCGGCGCGGCGCAGGGGTTCGGCTTCGGCATCGCCGAGACCTTCGTGCGTGAAGGCGCGCGCGTCGCGGTGCTGGACATCAACGGCGACAAGGCCAAGGAGGCCGCCAAGGCGATCGGTCGCAAGGCCTTCGCGGTGACCTGCGACGTCGGCAAGGCGAAGAGCGTCGACAAGGCGGTCGAGAAGATCCTGGCCAAGGTCGGGCGGCTCGACATCGTCGTGAACAATGCCGGCACCACTCATCGCAACAAGCCGATGACCGAGGTGACCGAGGAGGAGTTCGACCGCATCTTCGCCGTGAACGTGAAGTCGATCTATCTGATGGCGCGGGCGACCGTGCCGCATTTCCGGCAGCATGGCGGTGGCGTGATCCTGAACATCGGCTCGACGGCGGGCCTGCGTCCGCGCCCGGGCCTGACCTGGTACAACGGCTCGAAGGGTGCGGCGAACCTGATCTCGCAGTCGATGGCGGTCGAACTCGCGCCGGACAAGATCCGCGTCAACGCGATCGCGCCGGTCGCCGGCGAGACGCCGCTGCTCGCCACCTTCATGGGCGAGGACACGCCGGAGCGCCGCGCGCAGTTCACCGCCTCGATCCCGTGGGGCCGGTTCTCGACGCCGCAGGACATCGCCAATGCCGCGCTGTTCCTGTGCTCGGACGAGGCCGACATGGTGACGGGCTCGGTGCTGGCGGTCGACGGCGGCCGCTGCGTCTGAGAGCCCTGTCTTCCCGTGCGCGCTGCGGCGCGCAGTGCCGCTGCGCAGACACGGGACCGTTCTCAGAAATGGGCACCCTGTCGAGCGCGCGACGATGGGAGTTTTCATCGTCGCGCGGTCCCGTGTCTGCGCCGCAGCGTTGCACGCTGCAGCGCGCACGGGATGACGCCTGTCAGGCGCCTTTCGTCAGAGCGATTTCCTGACGGAGAATCACCGTACCGTCCGGTTCGAAGCCGCGCTGTTCCAGCGTGATCCGCGGCTCCCTGGCGTCGCCCTCGATGCGGAAGAGATGCCAGGTGCCGAGTTCGCCATGACCGCGCGGGCCGATCGAGGCCGAGGGCACGCCGATGATCGGCACGTCGCGATCGGTGCCCGGCCGCCAGGCCAGCGAAAAGCTGTGATTGTGGCCGTGCAGGACGAGATCGGCGCCCTTGCGCTTCAGCATCGCCTCGAAGGCGGCGGCATCGACCAGTTCGCGGCCACGCTTGGCGCCGCCGACATAGGGCGGGTGATGGATCAGCACGACGCGGATGAGGTCTTCGTCGCGGGCGCGGTCCAGAAGCGCTGCGGTGCGGGCGATCTGCTCGCTGCCGACGCGGCCGGTCGCCATCAGCGGCAGGGTCGGAACGCCGCTGTTGACGCCGATCAGGGCGATCGGGCCGCGGCGGCGATACCAGGGATAGCCGGCCTTGCCCTCGTCATCGGCGATCCAGGGCGCGAGCAGGCCGGCCAAGGGCTTCAACGATGAGCGGGCATAGGCGTCGTGATTACCGGGCACGAAGCTGACCGTCTCGCGCGGGCCGAGCGTGTCGAGGAAGGCGATGGCCGTCTTGAATTCGTCGGGCAGGCCGATATGGGCGACATCGCCGGTGCAGGCGATGTGATCGGGCACATGCGCGTGGATATCGGCGACGATCCGCGTCAGGATATCCATGTCATGGGCATGCCGGCGCTTGCGACGCCAGTTGACGTAGCCGGTCGCGCGCTTGCCGAAGAGCTGATGCAGCGAAAACCCGGCGAGCGGGCCGAGATGCGGGTCGGACAGATGCGCGAGCTTGAACACGCTCAAGCGCTTGCCCCCGCAGGAGGCCATCAGTCAAGCGCGCCGACGGCGCGCCTGGACTGCGGAAGGGCCCGAAAGCCTCAGTTGGCGGCGCCGGTCAGTTCCGACACGATGCGGGAATCGGTCAGCGTGATGGCGGGCTTCCAGACATAGGCCGGCTTGGCCTTGAGGCGGGCGATGATGAAAGAGAGAAGCATGATTTCGGTGTCCTGATGTTGCAGTGCGATATCTGCCTCATTTGGGGCGCGTTTGTGGCGGAACAACTGAGCTGGTTGACGGTCCGTCATGCAGTTTTTGCATAGACAATTAACTCAGCCTTGAGAATCGATCGGATGCAATCAGAGACGCCCCAGCCCGCCGCCGATCCGGACAGGCCGCGAACACTCGCGCAGCGCCTGCTGACCCGCCTGCTGCATGTCTATTTCCGCTTCGCGCGCGGCGTGACCTTCGGCGTGCGCGGCGTCGTGCTGAACGATCGTGGCGAGGTCTTCCTGATCCGCCACACCTATGTGCCCGGCTGGCATTTCCCGGGCGGCGGGGTCGAGGTCGGCGAGACGGCGGAATTGTCGCTGGAGCGCGAATTGTCGGAGGAGGCAGGCATCGCCCCGACCGAGCGGCCGGTCCTGCACGGGTTGTTCTTCAACCGCAGGATCTCGCGGCGCGACCATGTCGCCGTCTATGTGCTCCGCCGGTTCCGGGTCGAGCGCGTCAAGAAGCCTGATCGCGAGATCGCGGAAGCCGGCTTCTTCCCGCTGGACCGGCTGCCGAACGGTACGACGCCGGCAACGCGGCGGCGGCTGGCGGAGATCATCTCCGGGCAGCCGCCTGCGATCGAATGGTGAGCCTGGCTGCCCGACCGTTCAGTTCGCGCTTTTCGCCAGCGTGCCGAAATCGGCGTCGAGCTTGGCCAGGCCCGCTGCGATCTTCGCGCGCCGATCCTTGATCCAGGTATCCTGCCTGTCGATGCGTTGCTTCGCCTCGGCGAGCATCCGGTCCATCTCGGCCGGCTGCGGGCCGCCCGATGTGGCGCGGTTCCTGATGATCGCGACGGGGTCGAGCGTCGCGCGGAACTCGGCCTCGCTCATCGGCAATTCGGCTGCGGCGAGCCCCATCTCGGTCGCCGCCTTGCGGTAGATCGCCTGCGCCTGGGCATAGGGAAACTCGGTCGGTTTGATGTTGTTGAGTTTGGCGTAGTCCACGACCTCCGATGCGAAATGATGTCCGGCGCGGAAGGGCAGCTTGTATTTCCGCATCAGCACATCGGCGAGTTCCTGGGAGGCGGTCCAGTCGCTGTTGAGCTCTTCGAGCGCGCGTTCCGGGTCGATGGCGAGCGCCTTCAGGATGCGGTCGAGCCCCTGCAGGGCCTTGGTCGCGCTGTCGGTCATGGCGCTGTTGGCCTTGGCGCCCTTGGCGTCAGGCATGCCGGGCGGGATGTTATGTGCCTTGAAAACCGGCCCCACCGCCAATGACAGAGCGGTCGAAGCGTCCTCGCGGGTGCCGTTCAGCAGGCCCGGATTGCGCTTCTGCGGCATGGCACTGGAGACATAGGTGTTGCCGCCGCCGGTCGTGCCGCCGCCCTCGCGCAGCAGGATCCAGGGCCGTGCCTGGGCATATTGCGTCATTACGTCCTCGATGAACCCGCCGACATGCAGCGCAATGCCGGTGACGATGCCGCCGACCTCCACGGGCAGGTCGGCAGCCGCGATCTGCGAGGCGTCATAGGCGTTCTCGACGAGGCCGGCGAAGCCGAGATAGTCAGCCATGCGCTGGCGATCGAGCGGCCAGCTCGTGCCGTTGAGCACGGTCGTACCCATCGGCGAAAGGTCGACGCGCGCATAGGTTTCGCGGATGCGCTGTGCGTCGCGGTCGAGGCCGGCGGCGAGGCCCAGAAGATAATGGCCATAGCTGTTGGGCTGGGCGGCGACGCCGTTGGTGTAGTTGGGCACGACGGTGTCGCGATGCGTCGCCGCGAGATCGACCATCGTCCGTGTCGCCCGGTTGAGCTGGTCGGCCAGCAACAAGAGCCGGTCGCGCATGATCGCGGCGCGGTAGGTCGCATGCATGTCCTGACTGGAACGCCCGGCATGGATCAGCGTGACCTCGACCCCGGCTTCCTTGATCATCAAGGGCTCGAAGGTGATGACGGTCGAGGGGCGCTTGGCGCCGGGCTGGCCGCCGGCTTCGATCACTTTGGCGATGCCTTTCGCCAGCTTCGGCGCCAGCGACCGATCGAGCAGGCCCTGCTCCGAATTGATGACCGTGCTCGCCTTGTTGATCTCGCCGAGCCAGAAGAACTCGTCCCGGACGGGCTCCTTCGGTGGTGCCGTCTGCTGGGCGTGGGCGGGCAAGGAGATCGCCGTCAGAAGGAGGGCGGCGGCGAGCGGTTTCAATCCGGACATCGATTCCTCCGTTCCGAAAGGCGATAGCGCTCTCGGTGTCTGTGGCCCTGTTCCCCCACCTGAAACTGGAGTTGAGACCAAAGCGGCGGGGCCGGCAAGCCATCGCAGGACCGGCGCAAAGCGGGGGCCGTCTGGCCGCGCATCAGATTCTTCCGAAAAGTGGATTCCCCTTTTCGGCCCGATGCTGTAGAGGCGCTTTCATGATGATCCGGCTGAGCCTGCGAGACCTGCGACGACCGGCGCGCTGAATGCGCCCTCCCGGTCATGCGCCCGCACGCGCCTGCCTTCGCTCTGCCGATCCGCCTCTCGCGCTACACGTCGATCATCATGACATCCTTGCCTCTGACCATCCGCCACGAACTCCCCGTGGACGCCGCCGCGATCGAGCGCCTGCATGAGCGCGCCTTCGGCCCCGGCCGTTTCGCCCGCACCGCCTTCCGCCTGCGCGAGGGCGTGCCGCCCGAGCCGGCCCTGTCCTTCGCCAGCCATGTCGGCACCTTCCTCGTCGGTTCGGTCAAGGTGACGGCGGTCCTCGCCGGCGGCCACAAGGCGCTGATGCTCGGGCCGCTGACCGTCGATCCGGCCTTCGAGGGCCGGGGGATCGGTGCAGCCTTGATGAACCGCTCGATCGAGGCCGCGCGCGAGGCCGGTCACGACCTGATCCTGCTGATCGGGGACGCACCCTATTACGCCCGCTTCGGCTTCAAGGTCCTGCCGCCCGGCCAGTTCGTACTGCCGGGGCCGGCCGATCCGGCGCGCTTCCTGGCCCTGGAGCTGGTCGAGGGTGTGCTGAAGCAGCGCAGCGGGGCGGTGGCGTCGATGCGCTTCAGCTCTGACGCCTGAGGCGCCTGCCGCTCTCGCCAAGCCAGCCGGCGACGAGGGCGCCGAACAGCACCGCCAGTCCGAGCAGGCCGATGAACAGCGGCGAAATGCGCACACCGCGCACGATGCCGGAATCGCTGATCCTGAGGCCGATCCAGTCATTGCCGGCGAACTGGCTGCCGGAGCGCACCGGCACGATGCGCGGCAGGTTGACGGCCGCGCCGCTCTCGCGGCCGATGCGGCGCGAGGAGCCGCCGGTCGCCTGCGCCAATTGCTGGAGCGCGGCGGGGTCGCTGACCACTTCCATCAATTCGCGCGGGTTCTCGGGGCCGACGCTGGCGAAAGCGGTGAGATTGTCGGCTGTCAGCCGGTAGAGCCCGAGATCGCTGGTCGGGATGCGGGCGGTGAACAGGCCGGGGCGGCCGGGCTCCAGCGTCACCGTGCGCGACTGGCCGTCGGGGCCGGTGATGGTGACGGGCGAGGGGTTGTCGCGCAGCGTTTGGCGCTCGACCTCGACGGTGGCGCCGCGCACCGTGGCGCGCAAGGCCTCCTCCTCCAGCTCCGGCTCCTTCATCAGCCAGTGGCTGAGGCGGCGCAGCAGGTCGAGATAGGGGCCGCCATCGCGGAAGCCCCGCGCCCAGAGCCAGGCATGGTCGGAGAGGAAGAGCGCGACGCGGCCCTTCTGCTCGCGTGCCAGCATCAGCAGCGGCCGCTCGCCCGGGCCGGTCATGACGGGGGCGGTGCCGGCCCGTGCCTGGGCGCCGACCATGCGCAGCCATTCGCCCCAGCGCGGCGGCGAGACCTCGGAACCGGGCAGGTCGCGCGTGACAGGGTGGCGCTTGCCGGGTTCGCTGACCTCTGCGCGATAGGCCTCGTCGATGACGCTGCCATCGGGCAGAGCCGGCAGGATCTGGCCGAGCGGCGTGCGGGCCAGCGTCTGCGAGCCTGCATATTCGGGGCCTGCCGCGACGAGCAGCGCGCCACCGTCGCGGACATAGCGCACGATGTTCTCGAAATAGAGCAGCGGCAGGATCGACTGGTTGGCGTAGCGGTCGAAGATGATCAGGTCGAATTCCTTGATCTTGACCTGGAACAGCTCGCGTGTCGGGAAGGCGATCAGCGAGAGCTCGTTGATCGGCGTGCCGTCCTGCTTCTCCGGCGGGCGCAGGATGGTGAAATGGACGAGGTCGACATTGGCGTCGGCCTTGAGGAGGTTGCGCCAGGTGCGTTCGCCCGGATGCGGCTCGCCCGAGACCAAGAGCACGCGCAGCTTGTCGCGGACACCTTCAATGGTGATGACCGCGCGGTTGTTCGCCAGCGTCAGCTCGTTGTCAATGGCCTGCGCCTCGATCTCGACGACGTTCGGGCCGCCGCGATCGATGCGGACGGGGACCTGCACGGTCTGGCCGGTCGCGACCTCGCGGCGGGCGATGATCTCGCCGTCGCGGCGGATGGTGAGGCCGGCGCGGCCGGGGCCACCCTTGTCGACGACGCGCAGCCGGATGATCTGGTCCTTGCCGACAATGCCGAAGCGCGGCGAATCGACCAGCACGATGCGGCGGTCGATCTCGGCATTGCGGCCGGTGGTCAGGACATGCAGCGGCGCGCGCAGGCCGAGCACCTCGGCATTGGGCGGGGCATCGTGGGCGAGGCCGTCGGTGATCGCGATCGCGCCGGCGACGCGCTCCGAGGGCACATCGGCAAGGCTCGTCGACAAAGCCTCGAACAGGCGGGTGCCGTCATTCGTGCCTTGCGCGTCGCGCAGCTCGACGATCCGCGGCTCGACATTGGGAACGCCGCGCAATTGCCGCTCGATCTCGGCTACGGCGGCATCGGTCTGGGCCGCGCGGTCGGCAAGACGGTTGGAGGCGGAACGGTCGACCACGACGGCGACGACGTCCTTGACCGGCTCGCGATCCTCGAAGACCAGCGAGGGGTCGGCCAGCGCCGCCGTCAGCACGACAAGGGCGAGCGCCCGCAGGATGGCGCTGCGGCCGGCCAGCACGATGGCTGCGCCGGCGGCCAAAGCCGCGAGCACGGCGAGGCCGATCAAGAGCGGCAGGGGCACCATCGGGGCGAGGGAGACGCTCCACATGGCTATTGCCCCAGCCTTTCCAGCAGGGCCGGGACATGGACCTGGTCAGCCTTGTAGTTGCCGGTGAGCGCGTACATGACGAGGTTGATGCCGCCGCGCAGTGCCATCTCGCGCTGGCGCGGATCACCGCCGGAGAGCGGCACCAGCCCTTCACCGCGCCGGTCGATCGCCCAGGCGGCGGCGAGGTCGTTGGCGGTGATGACGATCGGCGAGACATTGTCGCCGGCGCGCGCCGGACGGCGCCCGTCGCTATCAGCGGGCGGCAGGGTCTCGACCCAGGTCGTGCCGGTGTCGTAGCGGCCGACGAGTTCGTCGAGGATGTAGAAGGTCTTGGTCAGGACGTGGTCGCGCGGCAGCGGCTCCAGCTCGGGGATGTCGAGCGTCTGCAGCATGCGCTTGAGCTGGTCGCCCTCGGGCGTGGTGCCGCCGCCGGGGCGGGCGCTCATGGCGTCGCGGGTGTCGAAGATCACGAGGCCGCCGCCTTTCATATAGGCTTCGAGCTTGCGCAAGGTCTCGGCCGTGGGGAGCGGGCGGCCAGCGACGATCGGCCAGTAGAGCACCGGGAAGAAGGCGAGTTCGTCGCGTTCGACGCTGACGCCGACGGGATCGCCCGGCTCCAGCGCCGTACGGGCGCCGAGCACGGTGTTGAGCCCGGTCAGGCCAGCCTTCGACATGTCGTCGACGGGTTTGTCGCCGGTGACGACATAGGCGAGCCGCGTCTGTGCGCCATTGGCAAGCAGGGCACGCGGGATCGGCGGGCGGGTATCGGCCTGCGCATTCGGTGCGGGTTGCTGGGCTCGTGCGGAATCGGGCGCAAGCGCGAAGGAGGCCGCGAGCGCGATCAGGATCGCGGCGGGCGCGGCGGCCCTGCGCAGGCGAGCGACGTTGAGACGGCCGCCGAGCCAGAGCGTCGCCAGCGTGTCGATGACGAGCAGCAGCAGCGCGAGGACCAGCATCGGCGGGCGGATGTCGCGAGCGACCGGCTCGTCGATCGGCAGCACGGATACACCCAGGCTGGCGAGGTCCAGCGCCGCGAGCGTGTCGGTCGGCGTCAGCGCATTGACTGCGAGCGAGCCGTCGGTCGGGCCGTAGAGGCCGGGCGGATGGGCGAGCGTGGCGCGGCCGGCATAGTTGCGCGCCACCGGCTGGGCGGTCGCCGGTGCCGCGCGGAACTGGCCGATGCCGTCGAGCACGCGGGTCGGGGACAGGGTCTCGACCTTGGTCTCGTCGCCTTGCGTTTCGACGGTGGGGCCGTTGCCGGCGAGGTTGACGATCTTGCGGAGCATGTCGACGAAGAGGCCCGAGAGCGGAAGGTTCGACCAGGTGGTGTCGGCGGTGACATGAACCATGGCGATCAGGCCGTCGCCACGCCGCTCGGCGGTGACGACCGGCGTGCCATCCTCCAGCGCGGCCCAGGTCTTGCGCGACAGGTTCGGTTCCGGCTCGGCCAGGATCTGGCGGCTGACGCGGATGTCGTCGCTGATCGTCAGGCCGAAGAACGGGCTTTCGCGGGTGAAGGGTGCGAGCTTGCGCGGGCTTTCCCAGGACAGGCCGCCGCCAAGCGTGCGTCCGCCGCGGCGCAGCCGCACCGGCGTCAATTCGTCGGAAGCGGCGGCGAGGCGCGCGCCGGCGAAGCGCAGCAGCACGCCGCCGCGCTCGACGAAGCTCGTCACCTTCTCGGCCGTCTCGCGATCGAGCGCGCCGATATCGGCGAGGACCAGCACCGAGAGATTCTGGGCCAGCATTTCGCCGATCGGATCGGTCGAGCCCTGCCGGGGTTCGCGGATCTCGGCGAAGGGCTGGAGCGCGCGGGAGAGATAATAGGTCGGAGACAGCAAGGGCTGCGCCGTGTCGGCGGTCGCGCCGGAGACGAGGCCGATGCGGCGGCGCTTGGCGCGGTCGTCCAGCAGTGCAACCGCGCCGGCACTGCGCTCGCCGATGATCTCCAGCCGCGAAACGGCGTTGCGCACCTCGATCGGCAAGGTGAGCCGGGCGGTCGTCTCCAGATTGCTGCCTTCGAAGATGAAGGGCGCGTTGCCGAGCGGCAGGCCCTTGAGATCGAGCGCGCGAACCTGGCCCGTCGCGGGGGCGCTGGCGACGGGGCGCAATACCTTGACGGTCAGGGCACCCGCGAGGTTCTCGGGGGCGGCGAGGGCAAGCTGCGCGGGCGGAGCGGCGTGGATCGCGAGGCGGCGTGCTTCGGCATCCTGCTTCAGCCGTGCGAGGAAGCTGCCGTCGTCGGAGACGCCGAGGCCGTCGGCAACCCAGACGATCTCGGCGGTGGGCGAGCTCTGCAAGAAGGCCTCGATGCGCGGGAGATATGCGGTGCGGTCCGGAGCGTGCGGCTGGAGCGGGAGGGCCCGCAAACGGTCGAGCGCGATGCGGGGCTCGGCCAGCGCGATGGCGGCAGGAGCTTCGGCGAGACCGACGACGGCGACCGGGCGGCCTTCGCGGGTCGCGGCGGCGATGCGCGATTCGGCGACGGATACGCGCTCGGACCAGTCGGTCGCGGCGCCGAAACCGTTATCGATCAGGAGCAGGACGGGGCCGCGCGAAGGCGCGGCATCGCGCACCGGATTCCAGACCGGGCCGGCGACGGCGAGAATGGCGAGCGCGGCGACCGCCATGCGCAGCGCCAGCAGCCACCAGGGCGTATGGGCCGGCGTCTCACGCTTGGCGATCAGGTCCGCCATGATCTTCAGCGGCGGGAAATCGATGCGGCGCGGTCGCGGCGGCGTGACGCGCAGGATCAGCCAGAGCGCCGGCAGCAAAGCGAGCGCCGCAAGAGCGAGCGGGGCGGAGAAGCTGAAGGGCAGGGCGCTGAGCATTGGCGATCCCCTCAGAAGCCCGAGGCGCTGCGCGAGGCGGCAATGAGGCTCGCGATGCGCAGCACGGCTTCGCTGGCCGGACGGTCGGTGCGATGCAGCGTCAGGGTCCAGCCGGCCTTGCGGCAGGCCTCGGTGATCGCCTCGCGATGGGCGGCGAGACGCTGGCGGTACTCGTCGCCCCAGGCCCCGGCGTCGCCGACGCGCAGGGTCAGCCCGTCCTCCAGATCGAAGAGTTCGGCCTGGCCGCTGAAGGGGAAGGTTTCCTCGATCGGATCGGCGATCAGCAGGACATGGCCGCGCGCGCCCGACGAAGCCAGCGTGGCGATGCGCTGGGCCAGCGCCGAGGCTGGCGAGAGCCCGTCGGTGATGATGATCGCGTCGGCCAATCGCGGCAGCGGCGCCTCAGGCGGCAGGTCCGAGGGGGTGTTGCGCTCGTCGGCAATGACGGCCTGGGCCAGCAGCTCGACGATACGACGGGAGGCCAGCGCCCGCGTCAATCCGATATGGCCGACGCGTTCGCCGCCCTCGACCATCGTTTCGGCCAGCGCGAAGCCTGCGACCAGTGCGCGGTCGAGCTTCGAGGCCATGGCGAGCGAGGAGGCGAAGCCCATCGAGGGGGAGCGGTCGATCCAGAGCCAGATCGAGTGCGAGGCTTCCCATTCGCGTTCGCGGACGAAGAGGTGGCCGTCGCGGGCGGAGCGGCGCCAGTCGATGCGCGAGGCCGATTCGCCGGCGACCAGCGGGCGGTACTGCCAGAAGGTCTCGCCCGGACCGGCGCGGCGCCTTCCATGGATGCCATGGATGCTGGCCGAGACGCGGCGCGCCTCCAGGATCAGGCGCGGCAGGCGCGCGGCGAGGTCGAGCGCATCCGTGAGGACCGGCCGTGTCGGCCGCCTTTCGCTCGGACCCAGGACGCGCGTGCGCAGCATCGGCTTATCCCAGCCGTTCTACGAGCTTGCCGATCAAGCCCTCGACGGTCTCGCCATCGGCGCGGGCGGCGAAGGTCAGCGCGACGCGGTGCTTCAGCACGGGGATGGCGAGCGCCGCGACATCGTCGACCGAGGGGGCAAGCCGGCCTTCAACGAGGGCGCGTGCGCGCACGGCGAGCGTCAGCGACTGGCTGGCGCGGGGGCCGGGGCCCCAGGAGAGCTTGTCGGTGACTGAAGCTTCGCCCTCGCCGGGGCGGGCGGAGCGGACGAGATCGAGGATCGCATCGACGATCGCCTCGCCGACGGGCAGGCGGCGGACGAGGCGCTGGATCGACATCAGCGTCTCCGCCGTCATCGCCGCGGCGGGCTTGTATTCGGCGGCGCCGGTCGTTTCCAGCAGGATCCGCCGCTCGGCTTCGCGGTCGGGATAGCCGACATCGATCTCGAGCAGGAAGCGGTCGAGCTGGGCTTCGGGCAGCGGATAGGTGCCCTCCTGCTCGATCGGGTTCTGCGTCGCCAACACATGGAAGGGGGCGGGGAGGTCGTAGCGCTCGCCGGCGACCGTGACATGGTGCTCCTGCATCGCCTGGAGCAGGGCGGACTGGGTGCGCGGCGAGGCGCGGTTGATCTCGTCCGCCATCAGGAGCTGGGCGAAGACCGGGCCCTTGATGAAGCGGAAATGGCGCTTGCCGTCGCTCGATTCGTCGAGCACCTCGGAGCCGAGGATGTCGGACGGCATCAGGTCCGGCGTGAACTGGACGCGCCGGGCTGCGAGGCCGAGCACGGTTCCCATCGCCTCGACGAGCTTGGTCTTGGCGAGGCCGGGAACGCCGACGAGCAGGCCGTGCCCGCCCGAAAGCAGCGTCACCAGCGAGAGATCGACGACCTTCTGCTGGCCGAAGATGACCTGGCCGATCTCCTTGCGCGCTGCGCCGATGGCGCCGAGTGCCGCTTCCGCCGCCTCGACGATGCCTGTGTCGAGGTCGATCGGCGAGGTGCTCTCGTTTGCCCGGGCTTGCGCCGCCATGTCGGTCTCCTTCACCTTCGTCGCGAGGGCGCAGGCGCCCGGCGTCATCATCCAGGGAGTGTGGACGGGCCATCCTGCCGGCTCAAGCGCCGAATGGAACGGTACACATCATCCGGCTTCACGATTATGTGGAGTTCAAGGCGGAAACGCGATGCAGCCACGATGCCGCAGCCGGGGAGCAGAGAGGTCGAGATGACGGGACCGGGCCAGGCGATGGAGCGGTTGATGGCCTCGCTCGGTGGCGGCAAGGCGCGCGGCCTGCCGCCGGTGGAGCGCTGGGACCCGCCTTTCTGCGGCGATCTCGACATGCGCATCGCAGCCGACGGCACCTGGTTCTACATGGGCACGCCGATCGGCCGGCCGGCGCTGGTGAAGCTGTTCTCCTCGGTGTTGAAGCGCGAGGGTGACGATTACTTTCTCGTGACCCCGGTCGAGAAGGTCGGGATCACGGTCGATGACGCGCCGTTCCAGGCTGTCGAGATGCAGGTCGATGGCGAGGGCGATGGCCGGACGATCGCGTTCCGCACGCAGGTCGACGATCTCGTCGGCGTGGGGCCGGACCACGCCTTGCGTTTCGCGCGGGCTGCGCAGGACGGGTTGAAGCCTTATGTCCATGTCCGGCGGGGCCTCTGGGCCCGGCTGACGCGGGCGCTGACCTATGACCTGCTGGCGCTCGGCGAGATCAGGGAGGTCGAGGGCACGGCGATGTTCGGGATCGCCGCCGCGGGTCAGTTTTATCCGGCACTGCCGGCGAGCGAGATCGAGGGTATCGGGTGCTGAAGACAATCGAGTCTGCCCTCAACCTCAGTGCCGAGGGCTTCGCGACCTTGGCGCGCGAACGGCTGAGGGCCGAGCCGCCAGCGTTGGGGGATGTGATCAGCCGGCCGCGCGGCGACCATGAGAATCAACCCTCGCCGGTGCCGACCCCCGACGAGAAGCGGGCCGTGCCGGCTGCCGTACTGATCGGCATCGTGCCGCGCCCCGAGGGGCCGACCGTGTTGCTGACGCAGCGTGCCGCGGCGCTCCGCAACCATTCGGCGCAGGTCGCCTTTCCCGGCGGGCGCGTCGATGCCGTCGATGGCTCGCCGATCGTCACGGCCCTGCGCGAGACCGAGGAGGAGATCGGCCTGTCGCGCTCGCATATCCGCACGCTCGGCTTCCTCGACGCCTATCTGACAGGCACCGGCTACCGGATCGTGCCGGTGGTCGCGCTGGTCGAGCCGCCCTTCTCGCTGACGATCAACCATAACGAGGTCGACGAGGCCTTCGAGACGCCACTCTCCTTCCTGCTCGACCCTGCTAACCACAAGCGCGAGGGCCGGGAATGGAAGGGGCATTTCCGCACCTACTATGCGATGCCGTTCCAGGATCGCTATATCTGGGGGGCGACCGCCGGCATGATCCGCAACCTCTATGAGCGGCTGGCCGGATAAGACTGGACTGCGCGGAGGACGCGCCGAGGAAACGACGAAGCCGATGCTGCGCGCGATCATCGAAGAGGTTCTGCTCTTCGTCCTGCCTTTCTGCATCTTCGCAGGCTATCTCGTCATCAACAGGCGCAATCCCTTCGATGTCGAGCACTGGAGCCCGCATGTCTTTCGCCTGGCGGTCGTGGGCTTCGTGCTGGCGATCGCCGTGCTGATCTACGGCGGCTTCATCGCGCCGCGCAGCGAGGGCGCCTACGAGCCGCCGCATATGGAGAACGGGGTTCTGGTGCCCGGCCGCTTCAAATGAGCGGGGATCGCGCCGGCGGGATCGCGCGCTTCCTGATGCAGCCGGCGCTGGCGCGGTTGCTGCTGGCGCTCGATGGAGACGGCGAGGAGACGCGCGTCGTTGGCGGTGCGGTGCGCAACCTCCTCATCGGCGAACCGGCAAGCGATATCGATCTCGCGACGACCGCCTTGCCGGAAGACACGATACGGCGTGGACGAGCGGCAGGCTTCAAGGCGGTGCCGACCGGCATCGAGCACGGCACGGTGACGCTCGTCGCGGATGGCGCGAGCTTCGAGGTGACGACGCTCAGACGCGACGTCGAGACGGATGGGCGCCGCGCCAAGGTCGTGTTCGGCCGTGATTTCGCAGCCGATGCCTTGCGACGCGATTTCACCATCAATGCGCTCGGGCTTGGCCGGGACGGCCGGTTGCATGATTATTGCGGCGGGCTCGACGATCTCGCCGGGCGTCGCGTGCGCTTCATCGGAGAGGCGGATGCCCGCATCCGCGAGGATTACCTGCGCATCCTGCGCTTCTTCCGCTTCCATGCCCGCTATGGAGCGGGAGAGCCCGATGCGGAGGGGCTGCGTGCCTGCATCGCCGGCCGCGAGGGGCTTGCGGGATTGTCGCGCGAGCGGGTTCGGGCTGAGCTGCTGAAGCTCCTCGTTGCGCCTGGCGTCGTCGCGACCATCCGGGCGATGGCCGGCGCCGGGCTGCTGATGCCGGTGATCGGTGGCGTGCCACATCTCTCGCGCTTCGCCGCAGTCGCGGAGGATGACGGCGCCGACGTCTATCCGGCGTTTCGGCTGGCGGCACTGTCGGTTGCAGTGGGCGAGGATGCGTTGCGCCTGCGCGATCGGTTGCGGCTTTCGAACGAGGAGTTCGACCGGATCGAGCGCCTTGCGCGCGCGCTGGAAGGCTTGGGTGGCCAATCAGGCCTGCCCGCCATTGCGACGCTGCGCCATGTCGCCCATGGCTCCGGGAGCGATGCTGCGGCTGCGGCGCTGGTCCTGCTCAACGCTTCGGCGAGAGGCGGCCAGGGCAGGGACGGGGTTCAACGCCTCATCGGCGAACTCGGCCGGACACCGCGCTTCGAACCGACGGGCAAGGATGTCGTCCAACTCGGCATCCCGCCCGGGCCTCGCGTGGGACAAACGCTCGAGGCCGCCCGGCAGGGTTGGATCGAGGCCGGCTGCCCGGCCGGGATAGCCAAGCAGATGGAGTTCGTCAGCGCCGTTCTGGCTGCCGCCCGCTAGTGCGGGCTGCGTCGGGAAGCTCTGGCCTCAGGGCCAGCGAACGGTCGGCGGCATCGAGGACAGGATGGAATCGACGTTGCCGCCGGTCTTCAGCCCGAAGATCGTGCCGCGGTCATAGAGCAGATTGAACTCGACATAGCGGCCGCGCCGGACCTGCTGCTCGTGGCGCTCGGCCTCGCTCCAGGGCTTGCCGATATTGCGGCGCAGGATGTTCGGGTAGCTGTCGAGGAAAGCCTCGCCGACGGCCCGTGTGAAGGCGAAATCGGCTTCCACGTCGCCGGTCCAGATGTAGTCGTAGAAGATGCCGCCGATGCCGCGCGGCTCGTTGCGGTGCTTCAGGAAGAAATACTCGTCGCACCAGCTCTTGAAGCGCGGATAGTCCGCCACGGCCGGAAACTCCTCGCAGGGTGCACGCATCGCGGCGTGGAAGGCCTGCGTATCCGGATCGTCCTGGTTGCGGCGCGCCTCCAGCACCGGCGTCAGGTCGGCGCCGCCGCCGAACCAGGGTTTCGTGGTGACGACGAGCCGCGTGTTCATGTGCACGGTCGGCGCATGCGGGTTCCAGGGATGGGCGATCAGCGAGATCCCCGTCGCATGGAAGCGCGGATCTTCCGCCGCGCCGGGGATCTGGCCGGCAAAATCCGGGTGGAAGGTGCCGTGGACCGTCGAGACGTGGACGCCGACCTTCTCGAAGACGCGGCCCTTCATGATCGACATGACGCCGCCGCCTCCGGGCGCGCCGTCATGGTTGGTGCGCTGCCACGGCGTGCGGACGAAGCGCCCGGGCGCATCCGCCTCGGGCGGGAAGGGGCCGGCGGCTTCGTCCTCGACCGCCTCGAAGGCGGCGCAGATGCGATCGCGCAGGGTCTCGAACCAGGCTGCGGCGCGCGGCTTGAGCGCTTCGACCACGGCGGGATCGACGGGGAGGGATTCAGCGGGCTTCGGGGTGGTCATCATCTGTTCCATCGCGGCCCGGGAAGCCGCCAGTCTGTCGCAAGGCCTCGCCCATTACCATTGCCGCCGCCAGTGCGACATTGAGCGAGCGCAATCCCGACCGCATCGGAATGTGCAGGCTGGCCTCGGCGGCGGCATGCACTTCGGCCGTCACGCCGGCCGATTCGCGCCCGACCAGGACGATGTCATCGGCGCGGAAGGCGAAATCGGGCAGGGCGGTCTCGCCGTCGGTCTCGGCCAGGACGAGGCGATGGCCTTGCGCCCGGCGCCAGTTCTCGAAGGCAGAGAAGGAATCATGGCGCCGGACGGCGGCGCGCTCGAGATAATCCATGCCGGAGCGGCGGAAATGCCGGTCCGAGACGTCGAAGGCTGTCGGCTCGACGATGTCGACGGCGATGCCGAGGCAGGCGGCCATGCGGATCATCGTGCCGGCGTTCTGCGGGATGTCCGGCTGGAAGAGTGCGAGGCGAAGCATGCGCCGGTGATGACGCGCGATGTCGCAAAGCGTCAAGCCTGGTCGACAAAAGCGCTTCGCCGGGCATGCCCGGCCGGGCTGAACCGGGAGAGGCTTTCGGCTTGAAGCCGACGGGCCTTCCCGGTTCTCGCGGCGCTGCGGGCTCAGTTGATGCCGACACCAACGCCGACGCCACCCGAGCCGCTGCCAACGCCGGCACCCACGCCGACGCCATCGCCGCCGATGCCGACGCCGGCTGCTGCGCCGAGCCCGCCGGCAGCATTGCCAAGTCCGGCGCCCAGGCCGGCACCCAGACCGTCGTTTCCGATGCCGGCTCCAGCTGCCGCGCCGACTCCGCCGGAGGAACTGCCGATTCCGGCGCCCAATCCGGCTCCGATGCCGCCATTGCCGGCGCCGACGCCTGCGGCAGCTCCCAGACCGCTATTGCCCGAGCCGGCATTCGCCCCTGCACCGATGCCCAAACCGCCATTGCCCACCGCCGCGCCTGCTCCGACATTGGCGCCGAGGCTGCCGGCATTGGCGCCGACGCCAACTCCGGCGCCGAGCCCCCCGCCGGCCCCCGTTCCGGGTGAGCCCGGGCTGCCTGGATTGTTCGGATTGCCCGGCGTTCCGGGGTTACCTGGAGTGCTGGGGTTGCCGGGATTTCCCGGATTGTTTCCGACGACGCCCGGTCGGGAACCCATCGAAAATCCGCGCGAGCTTACGACAGGGCTTTGCAGCGCAGCCAGCCTGATGCATTTGCTTTTTGCGGCACCGCGGAGGCCGTCGCATCCATCGAACGAGGTATATTCGGCAGTGCTGTTGCAAGCAGCGAGGAGTGTGCAAGCGCTGATGGCGCTGAGTATTCGCAATCGCATAGCTCTCTCCTTGGCGAGTTAATCTATGCGGTCGAGAACATATCTCATTGATTATAGGTTCCTTCGTCGTGATCTGAAGGGTATTGAAATATATACGTTTAAGTCGTCGATTTTATGTTTATTAGAGATTTATTTTCTGCTTTTCCTGCCAAGGCAGCGCGGTCGTCCTGCCCTAATGCCGCCACCCGGTGGGTCTAGCGGGGTTCCGGCGTCGCCTGTCCGCACCGCTCCTGACAAGGGGTGGCGCAGGAAGAACCGGTATCCCGAATTGTCGTTTGTTCCACCCCCTCATTCCCGGTAGCGAAGCAGACATGTTCGCTCCGCTCTTCCGCTGGCTCGAAAGCCGAATCGACGTCTTTGCCCGCTTTGACGAGCAGGAGACGCCGCCGCGCGGCGTCTGGCCCTTCATGTGGCACCACATCAAGGGCGTGAAGGGCTGGATGGCCCTGATCATGCTGACGGGCCTGGGCTTCAGCGGCATCGAGGCGGCGATGTATCTGATGGTCGGCTGGTTCGTCGACCTGCTCTCGACGCAGTCGCCGGAGACGATCTTCCGCGACCATGGCTGGCTCTTGGCCGGCGCGGCCTTCCTGCTCGTCGTCGTCAGGCCGCTGATCTATTTTGCCAACCACGCCATCGTCGACCAGGTCGTGGTGCCGCAGATCACCAACCAGATCCGCTGGCGCAACCATGTCTACACGCTCGGCCACGCGCTGGGCTACTTCCAGAACGATTTCGCCGGGCGCCTCTCCGCGCGTGTCATCCAGGCCGGGCAAGCGATCCGGGGTGCGACGATCGAGGTCATCGACGATCTCTGGTATGCGCTGGTCTTCGCCACGGTCGCGATCGGCTTCTTCGGCAAGACCAGCCCGTGGCTGGCGCTGCCGGTGATCCTGTGGCTTGCGGCCTATGTCGTGCTGCTGATCTATTTCGTGCCGCGCGCCAAGCGGCGCTCGGAGGCGAACTCGCTGGGGCGCTCGACCACGACGGGGCGCATCGTCGACTCCTATACGAACATCCTGACGGTGAAGCTGTTCGCCCGGGCCGATGCCGAGCGCTCGGCGGTGCGCGACTCGTTGTCGCGCTGGAACGCTTCCTTCCTCAATCTGTCGCGCCTGATCACCGGCGTCAGCGTCATCCTGCAGACGATGAACAGCCTCCTCGTGGTGGCCACGGCCTGGCTTGCGCTGCTGCTCTGGAGCCAGGGCGAGATGACGCCGGGCGCGGTCGCGGCCGCCATCGGGCTCGTGCTCCGGCTGGTGCAGATGTCGGGCTGGCTGATCCATCTGGTGCGCGGCATCTTCGAGAATATCGGCTCGGTGCAGGAGAGCATGGAGACGATCGCCAAGCCGCACGATCTGCCGGATGCGCCGGGCGCGGTGCCGCTGGTCGTCGACAAGGGCGCGATCAGCTTCGAGAAGATCCGCTTCAACTATGGCCGGGGGCAGGGGCTGTTCGACGGGCTCGATCTCCAGATCAGGCCGGGCGAGCGGATCGGGCTGGTCGGCCCGTCGGGTGCCGGCAAGTCGACCTTGGTGAACCTGCTGCTCCGGCTCTACCCGCTCGAAGGCGGGCGCATCCTGATCGACGGGCAGGACATCGCCCATGTCACGCAGGATAGCCTGCGAGCCCAGATCGGCATGGTGACGCAGGATAATTCGCTGCTGCACCGCTCGATCGGCGACAATATTGCCTATGGCCGCATCGGCGCGAGCGAGGCCGAAATCGCGCTCGCGGCGCAGCAGGCGGAGGCGCATGGCTTCATCCTGGGCCTGGGCGACCAGGACGGGCGCCAGGGCTTCGATTCGCGTGTCGGCGAGCGCGGCGTGAAGCTTTCGGGCGGACAGCGCCAGCGCATCGCGATCGCCCGCGTGCTGCTCAAGGATGGGCCGATCCTGATTCTCGACGAGGCGACCTCGGCGCTCGATTCCGAGGTCGAGGCGGCGATCCAGCAGCAGCTCGCTGCCCTGATGCAGGGCAAGACCGTGATCGCGATCGCGCACCGGCTGTCGACCATCGCCGCGCTCGACCGGCTGATCGTACTCGATGGTGGGCGGATCGCCGATATCGGCAGCCACAACGAGTTGATCGCGCGCGGCGGCCTCTATGCCCGGCTCTGGGCACGCCAATCGGGCGGCTTCCTGGCTGCGGCCGATCCGGAAAAGCTCGCCGTCTGAACGCCTTCGCCGGCGGACTGTGCGCCATGCATGGCCGAGGCGTTCGCGACAGTAGACTTCGTCCAATCTGCATGTCAAAGAGCCGAAGGTGACGCACCGCCGCATTGCGGCGGCAGCGACGCGCCCCTATGAGGGCGAGAGGCGACAATTTCGAGCTGTTACAGCTCGCAAGACGTGTAAGAGGTTTGGATCGTGGCGCACGCGACCGATACATCGACCGGAACAACCCGCCGCGATTTCCTGATGCTTGCCACCGGCGCCGCCGGCGCGGTCGGCATCGGGGCGCTCGTCGTCCCCCTGGTCAGCCAGATGGCGCCCGATGCGCAGACCGTGGCCGCCGGCGCGCCGGTCGATGTCGACCTGGCCCCCATCGCCGAAGGCCAGGCGATCAAGCTGTTCTGGCGCGGCAAGCCGATCTTCGTGCGCCATCGCACCAAGAAGGAAATCGACGAGGCGCTGGCCGTCGACGTCGCGACCCTGCGCGATCCGCAGACCGACCAGCAGCGCACCAAGGCCGGCCACGAGCAGTATCTGGTCGTCTTCGGCAACTGCACCCATCTCGGCTGCATTCCGCTGGGCACCGCGCCCGGCGAATCGAAGGGCGATTTCGACGGCTGGTTCTGCCCCTGCCACGGTTCGCACTACGATTCCTCCGGCCGCATCCGCAAGGGGCCGGCGCCGCTCAACCTGCCGGTGCCGCCTTACGCTTTCACGGCGGACACCAAGATCAAGATCGGCTGAGCGATGCGCTCGACGCTTTCCTGCCAAGATGAGACAGCCTTGAGGCATTCTTCATGAGTGGTCACAGTTCCTACGTCCCGAAGACCGGCATCGAACGCTGGCTCGATGTGCGCCTGCCGATCATCCGGCTCGCCCATGATTCCGCGGTTTCCTATCCGGTGCCGCGCAACCTGAACTATCTGTGGACCTTCGGCGGCATCCTCGCTTTCATGCTGGTGGCGCAGATCGTCACCGGCATCGTCCTGGCGATGCACTACACGGCCAATTCGATGCTCGCCTTCAATTCGGTCGAGCACATCATGCGCGACGTGAATTACGGCTGGCTCCTGCGCTACCTGCACTCCAACGGCGCCTCGATGTTCTTCATCGCCGTCTATGTGCACATCTTCCGCGGGCTTTATTATGGCTCGTACAAGGCGCCGCGCGAGCTGCTCTGGATTCTCGGCGTGGTCATCTTCCTGCTGATGATGGCGACGGCGTTCATGGGCTACGTGCTGCCCTGGGGCCAGATGTCCTTCTGGGGCGCGACCGTCATCACCAACCTGTTCTCGGCCCTGCCGGTGGTCGGCGAGACGATCGTCACCTTCCTGTGGGGCGGTTACTCGGTCGACAACCCGACGCTGAACCGCTTCTTCTCGCTGCACTACCTGCTGCCGTTCATGATCTTCGGCGTCGTCGGGCTGCATATCTGGGCGCTGCACGTCGTCGGCCAGAACAACCCGACCGGCGTCGAGGTGAAGAACGTCCAGAAGGATACCGTGCCGTTCACGCCCTACGCGACCGTCAAGGACATCTTCGGCATGGTCGTGTTCATGATCCTGTTCGCCTGGTTCGTGTTCTACCAGCCGAACTTCATGGGCCATGCCGACAACTACATCCCGGCGAACCCGGCCTCGACCCCGGCGCATATCGTCCCGGAATGGTACTTCCTGCCGTTCTACGCGATCCTGCGCGCCATTCCCGACAAGCTCGGCGGCGTCATGGCGATGGGCGGGGCGATCGTGGTGCTCGCCTTCCTGCCCTGGATCGACACCTCCAAGGTCAAGTCGATGAGCTATCGGCCGATCGGGCGCCAGCTGTTCTGGGCCTTCGTCGTGGTCTGCATCGGCCTCGGCTATCTCGGCGCGATGCCGGCGGAAGGCGGCTACGTCATCGCCTCGCAGATCTTCACCGTGCTGTATTTCGGCTTCTTCGTCGCGCTCTTCGTCGTCGGCCTGTTCGAGCGGCCGAAGGCGCTGCCGACCTCGATCGCCGACTCGGTGCTCGCTTCCAAGGGTGGATCGGCGGCGCGCGTCGCGACCGCCACCGCTGCCGAACCGAACGTCAAGGGCTGACGGAACCATGAGCAGAACATCGTTTCGTCTCGCCCTGACCGGGCTCACTGCTGCCCTCTCGCTGGCGCTGTTCCAGCCGGCCGCGCAGGCGGCCGAGGCCGGCCCGAAGCCGCCGGCGCTGAGCTGGTCGTTCTCGGGACCGTTCGGCAAGTTCGACCGGGCCCAGCTGCAGCGCGGCTTCAAGGTCTTCAAGGAAGTCTGCGCGAGCTGCCATGGCGCGAGCCTCGTCGCCTTCCGCAACCTGTCGCAGCCCGGCGGCCCTGAATTCACGCCCGGGCAGGTCGCAGCGCTCGCCGCGACCTACCAGGTCAAGGACGGCCCGAACGACCAGGGCGAGATGTTCGATCGCCCCGGCCGTGCGGCCGACCGCTTCCCGTCGCCGTTCCCGAACGAACAGGCGGCCCGCGCGGCCCAGGGCGGCGCCTATCCGCCGGACTTCTCGGTTCTGGCCAAGGCACGCACCTATACCCGCGGCTTCCCGACCTTCGTCTTCGACATCTTCACGCAGTATCAGGAGCAGGGGCCGGACTACATCCATGCCCTGATGGTGGGCTACAAGGAGCCGCCGGCCGGCTTCCCCGCGCTGCTGCCCGGGCAGAACTATAACGAGTACATGCCCGGCCATCTGATCGCGATGCCCAAGCCGCTGAGCGATGGACAGGTCGAGTATCCGAAGGGCGCGGACGGCAAGTCGCCGGTGCCGGAGACGGTCGACCAGTATGCCCGCGACGTCGCCGCCTTCATGGTCTGGATGGCGGAGCCGCATCTGGAGGCGCGCAAGCGCCTGGGCATGCAGGTGATGGCGTTCCTGACCATCTTCGCCTTCCTGCTCTACTACACCAAGAAGAAGGTGTGGTCGCGCATGCCGGACGGCTCGCCGGCTCACTGAGGCAGGCTGGATATCGTTTCAGAAAAGGCCCCCGTCTGACTTATACCCTACACTGACATAGTTCGTGCGTTGGCGGGTAAATGGCCAATTGCGACAGCGGGTTACGAAAGATTGACATACGATGTATGAGCGCATTGTATTACATCGTTTGAGAGGATGGCTGCGGCTTTGTTCGCAGCCATCCTTGTGTCTCATAATTTTTCTGCGTCGATAATTTTGCGGATAGCCGTAGCAAATCCAGGGTCGAAAATCGTTCGCCCTCTGTCATTAACAATTTCGCCGAGCGCGATTTCCTGCAGATCCCCCACTTGGGATGCCGCATCCGGGACTATTTTATCAAAATATTTCGCGAGACTCAGTGCTCGCTTCGTGCCGAGACGCGCCAATAGTTGCCGTTCAAGGCGCGCTCAAAAGCCGACGTTGCGAAGGAGATTGGCAAAGGCCCGCCTCCGCCCAGGGCGGACGCTCTCGCTCTGAGGGTGTTTGCGTCCCGGGTGATTTCTTCGGATTGATCAGTCCTCAGCGACATTTCGCATCGGGTGCTGTCGTCTTGCACTGGTTCGCGTCACTCTTGGGGCGCGACAGCGCCGCCCACAACCAGACGATCAGGAGCCACCCGGGCACGGACGTTCGGTCGAGGACAGCGACACTGGCGAGGTGGCGCCCCCGCCAGTCCGCGTCGGGATATCCAGTAAGACACGCCACCTCCGTCGTTGACTCCCTCTTCCAGCCGATAGGCGAACTTGTTGCCTGTCAGCCTGTAATCTCGTGGCGCACGCGCCCGAGACTGACGAGCGCGGAGAGGCTTGCGAAGGCTGCGGCCAGCACCAGGGCAATCTCCGGCGCCACAGGAGGCGGAGCGACCTCGAAGATCGCGGCCATCGCGACGGACCCGAGAGTCTGACCGGTCAGCCGCGCCGTGCCCTGCATCGCCCCCGCAGCGCCACTGCGGGCTTTGGGTGCGGAGAGAAGCAGGACGCGGTTGTTCGGAGTCTGGAAAAGGCCGAAGCCGAGGCCGGCCATGACCGTGCTTACGATGAAGGTCGCTCCGTGCGGGCCGGCCGGTAACAGGCCGACACCGGCAAGTCCGAGTGCCAGCAGAAAGCCGCCTGCGGCGCAGAGCCAGGCCGTCTTCACGCGATGGGCCAGCCATCCGGATATCGGCGCGATCAACGCGACCGCCGCGGGCCAGGCCATCATATAAAGGCCTGCCTGGGTCGCCATCATATCGAGCCCGTGCTGGAGATAGAATGGCAAGGCGAGCAAGCCCAGCATCTGGCCGGTAAAGCAGCAGACCGATGCGATGACGGAGAAACGGAAGGCCGGGGCGGCGAAAAGATCGGTGGGCACGAGCGGCGCGGCGCTCCTGCGTTCGATCCGCCGCAGCAGGGCGAAGCAGGCGACCGACGCAACGATCAGGAGGCCGCCCGTTATCGGAGACTGCGCGACGCGGTCGGCACCGAGGAAAAACAGGACGAACATCAGGCTGTTGACTGCTATCGCCCTGCCGTCGAGCCGCCGCGCCACGCGCGTCGTGCGAACTAGAACGGCCCCCGCTGCCAGCACGACGATGCCGAGCGGGACGTTGACGGCGAAGAGCCGGGGCCAGTTCGCCACGGCGAGGATAGCGCCGGCAATGCCGGGCCCCGCGGCCGAGGCGATGGCAATGGTCATCGCATTGATCCCGATGATCGTGCCGAGGAGGCGGTGCGGCACGCAAAGCCGCAAATTCGTCACGCCAAGGGCCATCACCGCGCCGCCGCCGAGACCCTGCACGAACCGCGCCGCCATCAGCATCGGCAGGGTGCTAGAGACGGCGCAGGCCGCCGAGGCCAGGGTGAAGAGCGCGACGCCCGCGAGGAAGACCCGCCGGGGCCCAACCATCTCGCCGATGGCGCCGCAGGGCAGCAGCGCGACCAGGACAGCGAGCTGATAGCTCGAAACGACCCAGACGGCATCGCCTGGGCTGGCGTGCAGCGAAGCGGCGATCGAGGGGAGAGCGATGTTGGCAATGGCGCCGTCGAGCACGACGAGCACTAGGGAGAGGAGGAGGACGGCTATCGCGAAATAGCGGCGTGGTGCGGGCAGGCCGTCGGCATGGGGATCGAGAGCAGGTTGCAGCATAGGGGTGTTCCGTGTTGGCTCCCATTCTGGTAAGCCGCAGTCGGAATTTGCGCCAGGCGCAAGAATCTCAACTGATGTTTGCACTGGGCGCCATGTCTCACATCGATCTGAACTTGTTGAACGCCCTCGATGTCCTGCTTGAAGAACGCAGCGTGACCCGGGCTGCGCTCAGGCTTGGTCTAAGCACCTCCGCAATGAGCCGGACCCTGTCACGGCTCAGGGAGGCGCTCGGCGATCCGATCTTGGCGCCGGCCGGCCGTGCGCTGGTGCCGACACCCCATGCCGAGGCCATCGCCGAACAGGTTCGCACGCTGCGCCTGGGCGCGCAGACCGTGTTGCGGCCGCCGAAGCCGATCGACCCGGAGAGCATGGAGCGCGAGTTCACCATCCGCGCAAACGACGCCTTCACGCAGCTCTATGCGGCAAAGCTAAGCGCGGCGGTGTCCGCCCTGGCACCCGGTGTGCGGCTGCGCTTCGTGGCGAAGCCCGACAAGGATATCGGGCCGCTACGCGACGGCGCGGTCGATCTCGAAATCGGTGTGATCTCCGAGAACGGCGGCGAGCTGCGTGCCCAAACCCTCTATCGCGATACCTATGTCGGCGTAGCGCGCCCCGGCCATCCGATCCTCGATGCGCCCGTCACGCCGGAACGCCTGTGCGCCTGGGGCCATGTGGTGTTCGCGCGGCGGCGGGGCCGGTCCGGCCCCGCGGACGAGGCGCTGGCACTCCACGGGCTTTCTCGACGGGTGGTCGTCATCGTTCCGGGCTTTCCGGCGGTGATCGCAGCGGTCTCGGCCTCAGATCTCCTGGGTCTCGCCCCCCGCTCGGCTTGCCTGGCCTTGGCGGGATACGACATGGTGCTGTTCGATCTGCCAATCCCGATGCCGGAGATCGTTGTGTCGCAGATCTGGCATCCGCGGATGGATGCCGATGCCGGCCATCGCTGGCTCCGTGGGCTGGTATTCGAGGCGTTCCGCGATGGCCCATGACCGCCCGCGAAGTTGGCAACCGCGGCAAGATGATCTTATGCCCGACGATCAGCGTCCGCGCTTCTTGTAATTCTCTCAGGACGGCTAGCGCCACGACCAGACGTTGGCGGTCAGGCCGAAAGCGGACACTCAAATTGATAGCTGCGATCCGAGATTAGTGGCGTAGCACCAGCCTGAGAGGCTGATGCCGAACACATTCGGATCGGAAGGAATTTTGCCCGCATCTGATCGCCAGCGTCTATTGTGGTGCAAGCTTCCTTGGTCAGGCCGCGAATTGCATCCCGGCCAGTTCCTCGGCGCGATGGCAGCGCACTTCTCGGCCGGCGATTTGGCGCAAGGCTGGCATCTCGCTCATGCAGCGCTCCTGTGCGAACGGGCAGCGGGTATGGAAGCGGCATCCGGAGGGCGGATCGAGCGGGCTCGGCACCTCGCCTTCGAGCGGCTTGGCGCGCGCGGTGTTGCGGCTGCGGCCGATTTCGGGAGAGGCACCGAAGAGGGCTTGGCTATAGGGATGGACAAGGCCTTGCCCGAGAATGGCCGCGTCGCCGATCTCCACGATCTGGCCGAGATACATCACGGCGATCCGGTCGGAGATATGCCGCACGAGCGCGAGGTTGTGCGAGATGAAGACATAGGCGACCCCGGATTGCTCCTGAAGATCGTTCAGCAGGTTGATGATCTGGGCCTGGACCGAGACGTCCAGAGCGGAAACGGGCTCGTCGCAGACGATGAGCCGCGGCGAAACGGCGAGCGCGCGGGCAATGGCGACGCGCTGGCGCTGGCCGCCTGACAATTCGTGCGGATAACGGTCGAGATAGTCGTCCGATAACCCGACGCGGCTCAGCAGTTCGCCGACACGGGCACGGCGTTGGCTGCGGGCGCAGAGACGGTGCAGTCTCAGGCCGTCGCCGATCGACTGGCCGATCGTGCGGCGCGGGTTGAGGCTGGCATAGGGATCCTGGAAGACGATCTGCACGGCGCGTCGGAACCGCCCCGCATCGCTGTTCAGCATCGCCCCGGCGTCTGCTCCGTCGAGCAGGACATGGCCGGAGGTTGGGTCGCGCAGGCCTGTCAGGCAGCGGGCGAGGGTCGACTTGCCACAACCGGATTCGCCGACCACGGCCAGCGTCTCGCCCGGGTTGACTGCGAGGTCGACGCCGCTCAGCGCGTGGACCGTCCGTCCACCGCCGAAGGCCGACCCGACCCGGTATTCCTTGACGAGATTGCGCGCTTCGAGGACGGCGCCACTGCTGTTGCCCTGCTCGGTCATGCGGCCACGGGCTCCGGATGATGGCAGGCGACCTGGCGCGCGCCGCCGGTCAGGCCGGGAGGCGCCAGAGCGCAATCGGCCATGGCGCGATGGCAGCGCGGGGCGAAGCTGCACCCCTTCGGCATCCGGAGAGGCGAGGGAACGGCGCCGCCGATCTCCGGCAGCCGCCCGGAAGCGTCGTCCTGCCAGCGGGCGGCCCTGAGGAGGCCTTGCGAATAGGGATGCGCCGGAGCCTGGAACAGCTCGGTCACGGGCGCCTCCTCGACCTTCCTGCCGGCATACATGACCGCGACACGGTCAGCGACCTCCCAGACAACGCCAAGATCGTGGGTGATCAGCAGCACCGCCATGCCGAGCTCGGTCTTGAGCCGTTCGATCAGCTTCAGGACCTGCGCCTGGATGGTGACGTCGAGAGCCGTCGTCGGCTCGTCCGCGATCAGCACCTTCGGCTCGCAGGCGAGGGCGATGGCGATCATGACACGCTGTCGCATCCCGCCTGAGAGGTTATGCGGGTACTGATCATAGCGCTCGGCAGGAGACGGTATCCCGACGAGATCCAGCAATTCGATCGCCCGCCGGCGCGCGGCGCCGGCGGAGAGGCCGCGATGCAGCCGCAGCGATTCGGCGATCTGCCAGCCGATCGTGAAGACCGGGTTGAGCGCCATCATCGGGTCCTGGAAGATCATGCCGATGCCGCCGCCGCGCACCCCCCGCATCGCCTGCGCCGACAGGGACATCAGGTCCTGCCCCTCGAGCAGGACGCGGCCGCTCACATGGCAGCGGCTGCGCATGGCGAGGAGGCCGATGATCGACATCGCGGCCGTGCTCTTGCCGCAGCCCGATTCCCCGACGATCGCCAGGGTCTCGCCGGCCGACAGTGTGAAGGACAGGCCGGAGACGGCCTTCACCGCACCGTGGCTCGTCGGAAACGTCACGCTGAGGTCCTCGACCGCGAGGACGGGGCGGGCGGCGGAATGCGTCATCGTTGCCGGAGCCTCGGATTGAGGGCGTCGTTGAGACCTTCCCCGACGAGGTTGATGCACAGCACGGTGATCAGGATCGCGAGGCCGGGAATCGCCGGCATCCACCAGGCTGTGCGCAGCACGGTGCGGCCGACGCCGATCATGTAGCCCCAGGAGATCAGGTCGGGATCGGCAAGGCCGAGGAAGGAAAGGCCCGATTCCGTCAGGATCGCCGTCGCGACGAGGAGACTGGACACGACGATGACCGGGGGAAGCGCGTTCGGCATGATCTGGCGGGTTGCGATTTCAAGGCCCGACATGCCCAGGGCCCTGCAGGCCTGAACATATTCGCGGTCGCGTTGTGCCATGAATTCGGCGCGTGCGAGGCGGGCCACCGGCGGCCATGAGACGACGGCGATCGCGGCGGTGACGGTGACGATCGACGGGCCGAAGATGGCGATGATCACGACCGCGAGCACGAAGGACGGAATGGTCAGGAAGAAATCGGTCAGCCGCATCAGCACCGCATCGGTCCAGCCGCCGCGATAGCCCGCGAGCGCTCCGACGGTGACGCCGAGCACCGTCGCTCCGAAGCTCGCGACAAGGCCGATCAGCAGCGAGACGCGGGCTCCTCCGATCAGCCCGGCCAGAATGTCCCGACCCGAGACGTCCGTGCCGAGAGGGAAGCGGGCCGAGGGAGGCTGCGAGGGCCGGCCGATCATGTCGTAGGGGTCGACAGGGTAGAGCGCCGGGCCGAAGATCGCTGCTGCCACGATCAGCAGGAGGAAGACAAGGCCGACCACGGCGGCCGCATTGAGGCTGAAGCGCCGCCAGAACTCCGCGAGAGCGCTCATTTCGCCATCCTCGGGTCGAGCACGCCATAGAGAAGATCGACGACGAGGTTCGCGGCGACGACCAGGATCGACGAGATGAACAGGATGCCGAGCAGCAGGTTCAAGTCGCGCTGCTGGAGCGCATCGAAGAGGAGACGCCCAAGCCCGGGCCAGCCGAACACCGTCTCGACCAGGATCGAGCCGCCGAGCATGTGCCCGATCTGCACGCCCGCCATGGTGACGACGGGCAGAAGCGCGTTGGCGGCGGCGTGGACGAAGCCGACCCGCGTTTCCGCCACGCCCTTGGCGCGGGCGGTGGTGACGAAGTCGTAGGTGTAAACCTCCAGCATCGAGGCCCGCATCAGGCGGGTGTATAGCGCGACGTAGAAGAGTCCGAGCGTCACCGCCGGCAGGACGAGGTGGCGGGCGATGTCGAGCACACGCAGCGGCCAGGAGATATCCTGTCCGATCGTCATCATGCCGCCCGAGGGAAGGATGCCCAGCGTCACCGAGAAGAACACGATCAGCATGAGGCCGAGCCAGAATTGCGGCGTCGCATAGGCCAGCAGCGCCAGCACCGAGATGATGCTGTCCAGCCATTTCCGGTGCCGCATCGCGGCGATGGTTCCAAAGAGCATGCCGAGCAGCGTCGCGACGAGGATCGCTGTCATCATCAGCAGGACGGTCGCCGGGGCGCGCTCTGCGATCAGCGAGAGGACCGGTCGCTGCTGCACATGCGACACGCCCAGGTCGAAGGTGAGGAGCTTGCCGAGATAGATGAAGAACTGCTGCCAGAGCGGTCGGTCGAGCCCGAAGGAACGGCGCAGCTCCTCGACGAATTCGGTCGTCGCTCCGCCCGATTGCGCGGCGATGATGTCCGCCGCATCGCCGGGCGCCATGTGCAGCAGGGCGAAGTTGAGAACGGCGATGCCCAGCACGCTCGGAATAACGACGGCGGCGCGCCTGCCGATGAACAACAGGGATTTCATCGCGCTCTCCCGCCCCGCCTCACCGTCATTCCTTCCAGACGGCGTCCCAGGGCGAGTACATCGAAATGCCGTTGGTGATCAGGCCGTGGACCTTCTTGTTCCAGACATGGGTGTAGGCGGGTTCCATCAGGAAGATCACCGGCAGCTCGTCGTGCAGGATCTTCTGGAGCGCGTCGAACTGCTTGCGCCGGGCGGCCGGGTCGGTCTCGTGCGCCGACTTCGCGAAAAGCTCGTCGACCTTCGGGTTGCTGTAGCCCATCGAGTTGGTGAAGGTCGCGCCCTTCTTGATGAAGCCCGACCCGAAGGTACGCTCGACGCCGATCGAGGGGTCCGAATAGTTGTGCGAGAAGGTGCTGGTGAGGTTGAAGTTCCAGTCCGTGTAGATCGTCTTCAGCCAGCCGCCGAGATCGGCGCTTCGCGTTTCGACCTGGATGCCGATCTTGCCCAGTTCCTGGCGGATATATTCGGCGAGGCGGACATAGTTCTCGCCATAGGGCAGGAAATTCTGGCTCAGCTTGAAACGGACATTGCCGGCGCCCTTCGGATAGCCCGCCTCATCGAGCAGCTTGCCGGCCTTTGCCGGATTGTACTCGTATTGGGGCAGTGACTTGTTGAAGAAGGCGCCCGCGCTGACGATCGGGCCTCGGGCCGGCTTACCCTGGCCGTACCAGATCACGTCGGCGATACGCTCGCGATTGAGCGCCATGCTGATCGCCTGGCGGACCTTGAGGTCCTGCAGCGGCTTCTCGCGCAGATTCAGTTCGAGCCACAGGTTGGGGCCGAGCGCCTCGCTGCCAGCCTGCGAGGCTTCGAGCTTCGGAGAGGCCGAGAGGCGCTGTACCTCCGCCTCCGGCAGGCCGCTCATCGGGGCGAGATCGACCTCGCCGGTCTCGACGGCGATGGCGCGGGCGGCGCCGTCCGGGATCATGCGCACGATGATGCCGTCGAGGCAGGGAAAGCCGGAGCGCCAGTAGTCCTTGTTGCGTTCGAGCGCGATATGGCTGCCCTTCTGCCACTCCTTGAAGCGGAAGGGGCCCGTGCCGATCGGCTTCTGCATCACCTCCGCGCCGCGGACGGCGGCGGCCGTGCCCATATCGATGCCGGCGAAGGCATGCGCCGGCAGGATCGGTGTCTCACCGGCCTGGAACACGTTCATGAAGAAGGGGACCGGGCGCTTCAGCGTGAAGACGACGGTGAGCGAGTCCGGCGTGGCGACGCCTTCGAGATCGCCGAAATAGACATGGCCGCGCGAATGATAGGGCTTGACGATCTTTTCGACCGAGAATTTCACGTCCTCGGCCGTGAAGGGCTTGCCGTCATGCCATTTCACGTTGGGGCGGAGCTTGAAGGTATAGGTCTTCTTGTCCTCGGAGACCGTCCATGACTCCGCCAGGCCGGGCTTCGGTTCGAGCGAGGGTCCCTCATAGTTGAGCAACCCCTCGAACATCTTCGTCGCCACCAGCGCGACGGGGACCGCCGAGGTCGCGATCGTGGACAGCGCGCTCGGCTCCAGGCTGTAGGCGTAGGTCAGCGTACCTCCCGCTTTCGGGCAGCTTTGCGCCTGGGCGGCGGTTGCAAACAGCGCCATGGCCGGAGCCGCCAGAAGCATGGCCCTGAGGGTCTTGAGGGTCTTGGAGTTCATGCTCGGAGCCTCTCGTCTGGCGGTGCTGGCCGGCTGCAGGGTCTCAGGCGATGCCACACCATTCTGCAATGAAAACAATGAGGTGCTCGATCGCGGCTTCGTAGTCCGCAATCGGGATGTATTCGTCGGGCTTGTGCGCCTGGGCGATGCTGCCCGGCCCGAAGACGATGCTGGGGATGCCGCCCTGGTTCACCAGATGGCGCATGTCGCAGCAGAAATGACCCTGATAGGGGCTGCCGTCGCCGCCACGGCCGGCCAGGACCGCGCCCATCACCCGGGCGATCTCGATATCGCTGGCTTGAGCGGTGGCATCGTCATGATGCAGGAATTCGAGCCTGGCGGGATGGCGCAGGAGGCGCGGATCGCTGCGATTGGCCTGCGCGATCGCTTCGCGGAATGCGGCCATCACCTCCGTCACGCTGCCGAGCGAGGGGGCGAAATAGGCGCCGCCCTTGAGCTGGGCTTCCGCGGCTGTCGCGGTTTCGTAATGACCGCCCGAGACCCGCCCGATCGTCAGGGCGAAGGGGGCCTTCTGGCCCTGGGGCGTGCCGGTATTGTAGCGCGCCTCCAGCGCAAGCAGCGCCTCGATGACGGGAGGGAGCGCATCGATGGCGCCGAGGCCTTCGAGCTCTGTGCCGTTCCAGCGCGCGCCCGGAGAGCGCGGCACGCCGGTCAGCGAGACCTGCCAGTAGAGACCGCCCGGATGCGAAATCGCGATCGTGTTGCTGGTCGGCTCCAGGATCACGGCTGCATCGGCCTGGAAGCCGCGCCGGACGAGGTCGAGCGTCCCGTTGCCGGCATGCTCCTCGTTGACGACGCATTGCAGGCTGACGTCGCCGCGCAGACGGATGCCGGCCTCGCGCAGATAGGTGATGGCCATCAGCGCCGCCATGACGCCGCCCTTCATGTCCGAGGCGCCGCGGCCATACATCAGGCCATCCGCGATCTCGGCACCGAAGGGATCCCGCGTCCAGCCGGCGCGCGGCTCGATCGTCACCGTGTCGACATGTCCGTTCAGGATCAGCGAGCGGCCGCGGCCCTCCCCACGCCAGGTGCCGACGAGATTGGGCCGTCCGTCGTAATTCAGGACCGTTTCGAGGCCGCTCGCCTGGAGAGCCTCGAAGGTCGGCAGTTCGGCATAGGGCAGGATGAGGTCGTGCTGCCAATGGGTGGGGTACTGTGCGACGTCTGGATGTGCGGCGAACATGGCCGCCACGTCGGGCTCCGCGTCGTGGATGTCCGCCCCCGCCTGCCGCAGCAATTCGCGCATGTAGTCCTGGCCCGGCCCCTCTTCCCCTGTCAACGACGGGGTCGAGACGAAATCCGCCAGGTGTCGGACGCTACGGTCGCGTTGCGCCCGCGCTGCGGCAAGCGCTTTGTCGAGCTGGGAGTGAAGCTGGGCGAGGTCTGAAGCGAGCATGTCGAGAAGATGTTGACATTGCTGCTATAAGCCAAATTAGAAATGCTGAGAGCTATTCAAGAAAATCTAATATCCGAGACGAGCACATGATCTACACGCAGATCCGGGCATTCGATGCGGTGGCGCGCGAGGGCAGCTTTTCGCGGGCCGCGGATGTCCTGAACCTGACGCAGCCCGCGCTGACGCTGCAGGTGAAGGCCCTCGAAGCCCGCCACGGCCTGAAGCTGCTGCATCGCGACGGGCGCGGCGTGAAGCTGACGGAGGCCGGCGAACGGCTGTTCACCCTGTCCCGGCAGCTCGCGAGCCTTGAAGAGCTGATCGACGATACGCTGACGACATCGAGCGAAGTCCAGCGGGGCGAGCTCCGGCTGGCCGTCGATGGCCCCCATATCGTGATGGGCCTCTTTGCCCAGTTCCTGGCGCGGCACCCTCAGGTGCGGCTCTCCGTCTCGATGGGAAACACGCAGGTCGTGCGGCAGCGCCTGCTCGACCGACATGTCGATGTCGGCATCCTGCCGCTGATCGCCGACCATCCGCGCGTGCATGCGGTGCCGCTCTGGATCCATCGCGGCCTTCTAATCACGTCGCATGAGCACAGGCTGGCTGGCCGGAAGGTCGTTTCGCTGACGGAGCTGGAGGGCGAGGCGATGATCGGGCGCGAGGACGGCTCGACCACGCAGGCGCTCGTTGATGCCGCTCTTGCCCGGCACGGCGTCAAGGCCCGCAAGGTGCTGGAGCTGGGCAGCCGCGAAGCGCTCGTCGAAGCTGTGGCGGTGGGGCTCGGCTGCGGGATCGTCTGGGAGCTGGAAGCCCTGGCCTCCAGCCGCGTCCGCGCCATCCCGATCGAAAACGACGAACTCACAACAACCGACTATATCGCCTGCCTGAAGAGCGAGCGTGAGCGCGCCATCGTCAAAGCCATCTTTGCCGAGGCGGCGCGAATGCCGGGCGACCGGCACGACATCGCCGCCCTGGGGCGAGGTTGACGCTGCGGTCGGGCCTCGCATCAAAAATCGAGTTTGACGTAAAATTCGAAGCCTCCCCACGGCTGACGGTCGTTGCTGTGAGAATCCTCCCGGTTGCTCGGCGCCACCTCCAGACATTGGTCCGCCAGCCTGATGCGGACATCCAAACGAGCGTGCCTTGAGAGTGGTCAAGACTGGGTGTTAGAATTCGTGGAGCAATTTCTTGACGGAAAAGCGCGGGATCGAATGGAGCTGCACATCAGCATTTCCGGACGGGTCCAGGGAGTTGGCTACCGGCAATGGTTCCGCGGCCGCGCGCTCACAGCAGGCGTAAGCGGTTGGGTGCGGAACTGCTTAGACGGCACCGTGGAAGCAGCGCTTTACGGTCCAGCCGAAAGTGTCGAGCGATTAGTTCTTGAGGCGCGGCAAGGTCCCCGCGGCGCAGATGTCGAGGACGTTCGTCGCCTAGAAGCAGCACCGCCGCGGTTGGATGGAGGCGGCCAGACCTTCTTCATTGCCGCGACCGATAGCTGTCCACGACAAGGGCGCGATACTCTTCATTCGCCGTAGCCAGACGTCCTTGAAGTCCGGAGAGTTCGAGGAATTCGCCGGCCCTGCAGGGCAGGGCCTCAATGCGCCACTTCCGGACATTGGGTCACCGCCGGAAAGCGGACGTTGGCCCTCTGCTCAGGCAACGTCTGTTAGCGACCCAACCCGGACCTTGAGCTGATCCGCTGTCGGGCTATCCGGCTTGCGTCACGAGCCGCGAGACTGCCTCAACCCCAATCCCATTCTGACTGAGCCAAGCGGGCCCGTAGGGAACGTAGCCAAACGGCGAACCCGTTGGTGACGAAATTATCTCTGATCAGGTCGCGGTCTTGTGGTGAAGCATCGAAGTCAGCGAACCACTCAATAAAAGATTTGTTTCCATCTACAATGGGAGTGACCCGCAACGTCGCGATATAGTTCTCCGCATTCGCGGGCATTCCACTTAAGAGTCCGTAGCTGTAGGAGTGCTCACGATCCGAATGGGTCAGCAAAATCTGACGCATCGTACGGTCAGTCATTTCAATCCGTCGAACTGCTCCAACTTGATCACCGGGGCGGCCATCTTCAATCTTGGTGACGCTCGGGACGACAGTCCAATCATAATCACCAAAGGAGCGGATCGCCTGCCAAACCTTATCGGCAGATTCCGCGAAAACGGTACTATAGTATGCCTTTGCCATGAGGCTGGCCTCGCTGGATGTCCACAAGGCCGTAAGATGGAATAGCATGCAGAACGGAGCGAGCCGATTTCTGCCCGCGTGGCTGGCAGGTCGTTGACCTTCAGGTCAGCACCCCACCCAAGCCGGTCATTCTCAGAGCGGCGGATGTTGGAGGCCGCTGTGCGCCAACAGCCAAAGTTGGCTCCCTGCCCGGGAGCGGACATTCAAGAAGGCAACCGATCCGCGGCCGCGCGGCGGCTATTGGCTTGCCCGCACAGACTGAGATGGCTCGTCCGGCAGCATTGCTAGATCGAGCCGTGCAAGGCGTTCTGGATCCGCCAGCGCTCGTATCTCGACGATCTTTCCATGCTTGAACGAGAGATGAAAAACGGCACGCGTCCGCTCGTCGGGCGCTATGATAAAACCAAAGCCTCCACCCACGAGCGCTGGCATCGCGGCCACTGCGCGACCTTTGAAGGCTTCCGCCACCGCATTGGCACCCTGAATTTCAGGAACAGAACCGAGCCGTATGGTTTCCTTGTCGGCCCGGAAAACGACATCTGGATCGAGCACTGAGAGAAGCGCGTCGAAGTCGCCGCCCCGCGCCGCCTCGAGAAAGGCTTCAACCAGTTTCCGCTGCTTGGCTCGAACGGTATTTTCAAAGATGGGCGGACCTTGCACGCGGCGGCGCGCGCGACTTGCGAGTTGGCGCGTTGCCTCGACGGAGCGGCCAACGACGGGAGCGATCCCCTCATAGGATACGGCAAAGACGTCGTGCAAAACGAACGCCAGCCGCTCAGCCGGAGCCAGTTTCTCAATCACGACAAACAGAGCAAGGCCGATCGAATCCGTTGCTGCGATTTGATCCTCTGGGCTTCGGGCTTCTTCGTGGATGACGACGGAGCTGAATTCGACCCCGTCGAGCGGCTCTTCAAGGCGCGCCTTGCGCGATCTCAGCATGTCGAGACAGATCCGGCCGATGGTGGTGGTCAACCAGCCACCCAAATTGGCAATCTTTCCCACTTCCACCTTGGAAAGGCGCAGCCAGGTTTCCTGGACCGCGTCCTCTGCATCGCTCAGCGAGCCGAGTATCCGGCAGGCTACCGCACGCAGATGGGGGCGATTGACCTCGAACTGCTCCAGCGAAAATTTTTTCGCTTCCATCCGTCACATCTCCTCCACCCGTTCCGTCATGGGCATGACGAACGAAACCTCGCGGATGTGACAAAGATTGATTCCGGAGGTGGCGTCGTCGGATTCAAGGCCGGTGCCAGCACCGGGGTCAGAAGGGATTGAAGATGTTCAGCAAAGTGATGTTTGCCACCTTGTTTGTGTCAGACCAGGACAAGGCGCTCGACTACTACACCACCAACTTCGGCTTCGAGAAGATGGCCGACAATCCGGGGCCAGAGGGTCGGTTCCTGTTGATGAGCTACAAAGGTCAGGGATGGCCGATCCTGTTGTGGCCTGGTGTGGGAGGCCGCACGGAGTCCGAGACGGATACGACGGGCACGGTCTTTCTGCAATCGGACGACCTCCGGAAGGATTTCGCCGAGCTCAAGGCGCGTGGCGTTGCGTTCGTCGAGCCGGAGCCCGAGGACTATACTTGGGGCGTGCGGGTTACCGCCTTGGATCCCGACGGCAATCGCATTGCTCTCCGGCAGCAAGGAAGCGCACGGCAGCTGAGGAAATAGCGAGCCGCAGAACGGTGCGGCCGGCAAAGATGATCTTGCCGGCTGCGCCGAAGAGCTAAACGCATTTGGTTGGTAGCGAGGCTCTCTCCGACCGCGAGGTCGTTTAGCGCCAGAAGCAGACGTTCAAACACTGCCCACAAGCGGACCGCGCACCGGAGCAATTTTGCTACCGTCACTAGTTGGTGCGGAGTGGCGACGATTTTGAAAGGTTCGCTCGTTCACCGCTTCCGGATGCTGCGTTGAGAAACTCGAGCGATCAATATACGAGGTATATCGGGCTTCAATTCATACGCTTCTGAATACGCAGGAGCATGCTTATCCAGCCCCTAGATTGGAGACATGCATGTTGAATGCGCGCGAGGGGCAACCGCTGCACGAAGCGGTTCGTGAAGAACTCCAGCGCCGTATCGAAGCCAAGCGTTACCAGGCAGGCGATGGACTTCCATCCGCTGTGGCGCTTGCCAGCGAATTTGGCGTCAGCCTCATTACCGTCAAGCGATCCCTGAAGGACCTGAGAACGCTCGGTCTGCTGAGGACGGTGCCGGGTCTCGGCGTTTTCGTGAGGCAGAACAAGCGCTTCATCCGTGAGATCGACGTCTCCATGACCTCCCTGGAGCAGGCCATGGATTCGAAGCTGCCCCTGTCCATCACTCTCGTCTCACTGAGCTGGGAAGCGATCGGCGACCGCTCCTTCGATCTTTTCTCGCCTCCTCGCGGCCCGATGTCCTGCGTGCGAAGGGTTATCTCGATCGATAATGAGCCCATCATGTTCGACACGACCTATGTGCCCGTTCCGCTCGATCACGAGATCATGCAGGAGGTCTCGCGCAAGTTCGTCATCGACATTCTCAAGCCGACCCAGACTCCGGTCATCAACAAGCGGCTGGTGATCGATGCTGCACCGGCTTCAACTGAGGCCCAGTCCGCGTTCTCGATACCCGTGGGTTATCCCACGCTAAGGCGGCTCTACCACCTGACCACGAGGGATCCTGAATTTGCTGTGTTCGGCAGCGTAGAAGCTCCCTTCGACAAGCTTGCCTGCAATATCGAGATCCCGATCGACGATCCCACCTCGTGAGTGCCGAAGCCGGAACTACGGATCCAATACGCCCATGACAGCCAGCCGCCATTCCGAGCCGATCGTTCCGGCTGCGATTGAGCTCCCAGCCCCTCCCTCCGGTGCCACTCCGAATGCCGAACTCGAGAGTCGCCTGAAGCGTCTCAGGGCGGAACTCGCCGAGGCGGAGATCGACGCGCTCGTCGTCACCGAGCGCAACAATTTCGAGTATCTCACCGGCCATCGGACGATGACCTGGTCATACAACGCTAGGCCGGTGCAGGCTCTTGTCACGCCGAGCGTCGTTGTCGTAATCGGCAGCACGATCGAGCAGCGCACCATCGCGGCCTCGCCGCAGAGGTTTCAGAGCCGCTTTTATTATGGCTACGCGGAAGAAGGCGCTCGCGAGACCGTCAAGGCCGTCGCCGCTGCGGTCGGCTCCAGAGGGGCTCGGATCGCGATCGACTACGGCCAGGATATGCTTGGTCGCGGCTCGCTGACGCTCGTCGACGGCATCCGCGCCCGAGGGTTCGAGCTCGTCAGCGGCGAGGCCGCGCTGTGGCGGGTGCGGATGATCAAGTCGCGTCATGAGGTCGCGCTGAAGCGGATCTCGCTGGCGATCGTCGACGACGCCTTCGATGCTGTCGTCGCACAGGCGCGGCCGGGCATGACAGAGGCCGATTTCACGCGGCAGCTCCAGGCGCGCATCGCCCTGAACGGCGCCGAGCGGCTGGACCCGATTTCCGCGCTCTTCATGAGTGGCGCGTACGACTATGCGAGGCCGTCGGGACTGCGCGCCCTGAAGGAGCATGACTATATCTGGACCGATTTCCGCTCCTGCTACGGCGGCTATTCGGCGGACCGCAACCGCATCGCCCGGGTGGGCGAGCCGAGCGAGCGGGAACGTCACCTCTACGGAGCGGTTCGCGGCCTGACGATCGAACTCGCCAGGAGCATTCGCGCCGGCGAGACCTGCGCCGACGTGCACGCGCGCTTCACGCGGGCCTGGGCCGAGACGGGGCTGCCCGCGAGCTACGGCGCCGTTTCGCGCATTGGCCATGGCGGCGGGCGCGAGGTCACCGAGCCGCCCTCGATCAGCCGCGACGACGACACGGTCATCCGGCCGGGCATGGTGCTGCACCTCGAGCCTAAGCTCGAGGAAGCCGGCGGGGTCTTCCAGTTCGAGGAATGCGTCTTCATCGGCGACGACGGGCCAGAATTCGTCGGCGCGCTCTCGCCCGAGACCATGCCGGTCATCCCCGTCTGACCATCACCGGGTGATCACGACCGGAGGTCGATCCCGCTATTCGCCTTCACGTGCTCGGCGACGCGCGCGAAGCTGGGCTCTACCACGGGCAGGATCTCGGCTTCGATCGGGTCCTTGAACCCGCCCGACGTGCCGATGAGAACGATCGGGCCCGAGAGCCCCGAGGCGAGGACCTGGGGCAGCGCGGCGAGCGCGGCGCAGGACGAAAGCTCCTGCCAGATGCCTTCGCGGCCGAGAACCGCCTGGGCCGCGCTGACCGAGGCGTCGTCGACGGTCAAAGCGCTGCCGCGGCCGGCCTCAAGTGCCAGGACGCCGCGGTACCCGCTGGCGGTGCAAGCGATGGAATACTGGCGCGTCTCGCCGGCTTCCACCATCGCCATCGGCTCGTTGGTCTGGACGGCGCGGTGAAGTGGGCCGCGCGCTGATGGTTCGACCGAGAAGAGGCGTGGCATATCCGGCGCGAGGCCGAGCGTGACGAGTTCCCGGAAGCCTTTCGCGATTCCGAAGAGTTGCTCGCCATATCCTGTCGGAACCACGACCGCCCCCGGCACCACACGGCCTAGCTGCAGGAAGATCTCATAGGCGATCGTCTTGTAACCCTCCGGTCCGAACGGATGACCGGTGTGAAATGGGGTCAGGTTGCTGGTCGGATGATAGCCGGCCTGTTCGCAGATCGCTCGGACCATAGGCCACCGATGCGCCGTCTCAACCGGTACCGGGCAGGCTCCATAGGCTTTCAGCATCGCAAGGAATGTCTTGCTGATCTCGGACGGCGTCAGCACCACACAGGGCAGATTGGCCCGCGCCGCGTAGGCAGCCGTCGAAATGCCATGGTTGCCTGACGATGCGACGACGACTCCTTTCGCTCCGCTTCGGACGGCCGTGCTGACAGTGCACAGGTTGAGCCGGTCCTTGTGGCTCCAGGTCGGGTTGCGCGACTCGTCCTTGAGGAACACCGGGAGCTCGGTCGAGGTTGCAGCTGTTGAAAGTGGGATCAGTGGTGTCCCGCCTTCGCCAAAGCTCAGCATTGGGTCGAGCGGCGGCAAGAGCGGCGCCCAGCGTGCAAGGCCCGCCAAGGGCGCCTGGTCGAAAAGGCTGGTGTCGACCGCAGCATAGTCGAAGGCGATGTCGAGCGGGTAGTTCCAATGCTGCTCGCCGGAGATCGGCGCGCCGCTGATCAGAACCGGCAGCAGCGGATGCAAGGTCGCATCAGGCGCCAGGGAGCGCTGCCCCAACGCAAGCGAGTGCGTATCCCCGGCGAATGTCACGGTCTTCGTCATGTTTCCAGTGCCTGAGAGACGCGCTTCAGCAGCGTGCTGCGTGGCCGCAATTGGTATTGACATACCGGGTATATCTGGTGCCAATGAGGCGGTCAACCAAACGGGGAACGGCGTCAATGCCATCTTGGACTTTGCTCACCGGGCGCCTTGCGCTCGGTGCTTCGCTCGCGCTCGCGACTTCCGTTCTTGCCTCGACGGCCTTTGCCCAGGCGACATCAGAAACGATGCTGAAGGATCGCAAGATCACGATCGGTTTCGCCAACCAGGCGCCCTGGGGCTTCAAGGGCGAGGACGGCGAGGCGACCGGCTTCCACCCCGATCTGGTTCGTGCCGCTTTCAAGCCGCTCGGTGTCGAGAAGATCGAGCTCGTCATCGCGGAATTCGGCGCGTTGATCCCGGCCCTGGCCGCGAAGCGCGTCGACATCGTCGCATCCGGCCTCGCGATCAATCCGCAGCGCTGCAAGCAGGTCATCTTCAGCGAGCCGGACCTGGCGGTCGGCGACGGTGTGCTGGTCGCAAAGGGGAACCCCCTGAATATCCACAGCTATGCCGACGTCGTCGCGAACTCCCAGATCCGCATGGGCGGCGGGCGTGGCAGCTCGAACACGCAGAACGCGCTCGACGCGGGGATTCCGTCCTCCCAGATGACGCTATTCCAGGATGTCGGCGCCTCGGTGTCAGCGCTGACGGCGAAGCGGGTGGATGCGGTGACGATGTCGATCGGCTCGCTGATCGCCGTGATGCAGAGCCCGAACCTGAAGGACGTCGAGCGTGCGATGCCATTCAAGCCGTTCATCAAGCCGAACGGGCAGCCTGCGCTGAACTATGCCGCGCTCGCATTCCGTCCCGCGGACACCGAATTGCGCGATCTCTACAACAAGCGTCTGGCCGAAATGCGAAATGACGGCACGCTGGCCAAGATCATGGAGAAATACGGCTTCTCACCGACGGCCGAGATGGCGCCGCCGGCGATCAAGGCCGCGGAGCTCTGCCAAGGCTGAAACGGCCCTGACGAGCCATGACGGGCGGGACGAGGCACGCGTTCCGCCGAACTTCGCGCGCGCCGATGCGCCGCGCTGGCGGATGAACGATGATCGGCACGATGCTTTCCATCCTTCAGGGCCTGTCCGTGACCTTGCAGGTCACCTGCCTGGGCCTGCTCTTCGCCTTGCCATTCATGTTCATCTGCGGTGTCGCCCAGTACCTCGCGACGGGTTTCGCACGCTTGGCTGTTACGGCGCTGATCGAGTTCTGGCGCTCGTCGCCGGTCATCGTGCTGCTCTTTGTGTTCTACTATTCGCTTCCGGCGTTCGGGATCACGCTTCCAGCCGTGCTCGTTGGCTCGATGGTGCTTGGCCTGAATGCCGGCGGCTACGCCAGCCAGGCCGTGCGTGCTGCGTTGCAGGGGCTCGCGCCGGGCCAGGTCGAGGCAGGCCGCTCGCTGGGATTCCGGCGCCTGCCGATCCTCCTGCTGATCGAGCTGCCGCAGGCGCTGCCGATCATGATGCCGAGCTTCATCAACCAGTTCATCCAGCTCCTGAAGGGCACCTCGCTGGTCTCGCTGATCATGCTGACGGACATGACCTTCAGGGCAAAGGAGATCGCTCAGGTCACATACGATCCCGCCGGCGTCTATAGCGGCCTGCTGTTGTCCTACCTGATCGTCTGCTACCCGATCACCCGGCTGGGACGCTGGGTCGAGGGCAGGGTCGCGCGCTCGCAGGGGGCCGCCCATGCAATTTGATCCCGCCTTCGCGATCGAGATCCTGCCGCGGCTCCTGGCGGCGATCTGGACCACCATCTGGGTCTCGATCGCTGCGTCCCTGCTCGCCGCTCTGATGGGCCTAGGCTGGGAGCTGTTGCGCCGTTCCGGCGGCGTGATCGGCGCCTGCGTCCAGTTCCTGATCGACGCGATCCGCTCTATCCCGATCCTGGCGCAGCTCTACTTCCTGTTCTTCGTCCTGCCGACCTATGGGGTGACACTGTCGGCCTACACCGTCGGCATCTTCAGCCTGGCGCTCTATTATTCTAGTTACCTCGCCGAGGTGTTCCGCGCGGGCATCGATTCTGTTGGCAAAGGCCAGTTCGAGGCGGCGAAGTCGCTGGGACTGAGCCGCGTGATCACGCTGACCCATGTCGTCCTGCCCCAGGTGTTCCGGCAGATCGCCGCGCCGATGGGCAACTACTTCGTCTCCCTGCTCAAGTCGACGCCCTATCTCGGCGTCCTTGCTGTCCCAGAGATGCTGGGCGCGGCGCTCGAGATCGCCTCCGATACGTTCCGCTATGCCGAGCCGATGATCATGCTCGGCATCCTCTTCCTCGCACTGGCCCTCAGCATCGCCTGGCTGGTCCGCCGTCTCGAACTGCGGATGCAGCGCCTTTACGAGCGCTGATCTTCGCTGGTCCTCCGTTTCCGGGAAGCTCCCATGAAAAGCCGTGTCACGAGCGCGATCGACTTCAACGCCCTGGGCATGCAGAGCGACTATGCTCGGGTGCCCTATTCTTCGGATGTATCGGCCTATGGCTGGATCCCGGTGCCGATGGTCTGCTTCAACGGCGGCAACGGCCCCACCGCCGTGCTGACGGCCGGCACGCATGGCGACGAATATGAAGGCCAGGTCGCTCTGCGCAAGCTGGTGCAGGTGCTGTCCCGGACACAGGTCGAGGGGCGGGTCATCATCCTTCCGGCCTTGAACCAGCCCGCCGTGGCTGCGGGACGCCGCAATTCTCCGCTGGACGGCGGCAATCTCAACCGCGCCTTCCCCGGCACTGCCGATGGTGGGCCGACTGCGATGATCGCGCATTATGTCGCCACCGAGCTGTTCCCGATGGCGGATCTCGTTATCGATCTCCATTCCGGCGGCAGCTCGCTGGATTATTTCACCGTGACGCTCGCTCATCCGGGGCGCGATGACGGCGAAGCGCAGGCCGTGCGACGCCTGCTGGATGTCTTCGCTGCACCCTACAGCATCATCACCGACGGGTCGGGCGGCGGCGCCAAATCAACCCTGTACGCAGCTGCCGAGCAGTGCGGCGTTCCAGCTATCTCCACCGAACTCGGCAGCGGAGCGACGTTGTCACGCCATGGGTTGGCCATCGCGCAAGATGGTCTTGCCCGAGTTCTCCGTCAGTATGGCATTGCGCCCGACCTTGAGGTCCCGCAGCCAGAGCGCACGCAGTTCGTGAAATTCATCCGCGAGGGAGCAATCTACGCACCCTGCCCGGGGCTCTTCGAGCCCTTCGTGGCCACGGGAGAGCAGGTCGAGGCGGGTCAGGTGGCCGGCCTCGTCCACCGCTTGGAAGATGTCGGCTCCGACCCGGTCGAGCTACGCTTCAAGGCGAATGGAACCGTTGCCTACCGGCGGTTCCCGACGCTGACGGCAACCGGGGATGCACTCTTCGGACTGATGGTTGTCCAGTGAACCCGCACGGATAGGCTTCGCCACTTCCGGACATTGGGTCACCGCCCGAAAGCGGACGTTGGCCCTCGGCTCAGGCAACGTCTGTTAGCGACCCAACTCGGACCTTGAGCTGATCCGCTGTCGGGCTATCCGGCTTGCGTCACGAGCCGCGAGACTGCCTCAATCCCAATCCCATTCTGACTGAGCCAAGCGGGCCCGTAGGGAACGTAGCCAAACGGCGAACCCGTTGGTGACGAAATTATCTCTGATCAGATCGCGGTCTTGTGGTGAAGCATCGAAGTCAGCGAACCTTGTCGGCCCGGAAAACGACATCTGGATCGAGCACTGAGAGAAGCGCGTCGAAGTCGCCGCCCCGCGCCGCCTCGAGAAAGGCTTCAACCAGTTTCCGCTGCTTGGCTCGAACGGTATTTTCAAAGATGGGCGGACCTTGCACGCGGCGGCGCGCGCGACTTGCGAGTTGGCGCGTTGCCTCGACGGAGCGGCCAACGACGGGAGCGATCCCCTCATAGGATAGCGCAGCCTGACCTGCGAAGCCGAAGCTGGATCCGCTGCTGCCGGTTATCGAGGCGATCCTGGATGGGGATCGGGCGTCTCCGGTGAACTTCTGGACGACGTCCGGATCTTCGACGCGTTTGAGGGCGCCCGAAATAACGGGCTCGCCCTTTGCGGGCTCTGCAGGCTCGATGCGATCTTCAGGCGGTTAGGACCTTGCCTCCCTGCATGACGAGGCGAACGTCGCGCAGAGCGGCGAGATGGCTCAGCGGATCGGCTCCGACAACAAGGACGTCGGCCGCCAGACCGGGAGTGAGACTGCCGGTCTGAGTCTCGATGTCGATGACTTTTGCAGCGTAGCCGGTGGCGGAGACGATGGTTTCCATCGCCGTCATCCCGCCTTCCTGCATCAGCTCCATTTCCAGCGGCAGATCGTCGAAGCGCGTGAAGCGCCAGCCGGCGTCAGTGCCCGCGACGAAGCTCACGCCGGCCTCGCGCAACTGGCGGAACTGGTAGAGGTTCTGGGCTGCAGATTTCTCCCAGCGGACCAGGAAGGCCGCCTCGGTCTCGGTGAGCGACGGTCTTCCGCGCAGTTCGCGAAGCACGGCGCCACCGACCGCGAGCGTGCCCGTCACGGGGATGCCCGACTTCGCCAGCTTCTCGGCGACGGCCGGCTCATAGACCTGCCGGCCGGTGCGGTCGGAGATGAAGCCGGCATGCTCGAGCTGATCGAAGCCAGCCTCGATCGCCATCTCGATCGAGCGGGCGCAGAGGCAATGCGCGGTCGCCTTGCGATCGAAGCGATGAGCCTCGTCGACCATGGCATTGAGCTCTTCCTGCGAGAAGGCCGGGTTCCAGGATTGCGTGCCGACAGTGCCACCGCCGCTCGCCATCACCTTGATGAAGTCGGCCCCGAGCTTGATCATCTCGCGGACTTTCTTGCGGACGCCGTCGACGCCATCGGCCTCGCCGCCGAGATACCAGACATGGCCGCCGGTGATCGTGATCGCCTGGCCGCAGGCGACGACGCGGGCGCCCTCGCCATGGCCGAGCTGCAGGGCGCGGCGGACGTCGATGGCCGTGCGCCCCTTGGCGCCGAGATCGCGCAGCGTCGTGATACCGGCCTTCAGCGCTTTGACCGTCGCCAGCGCCGAGGTCGCGACCAAGACGCCTTCCGTCTCGCGCACGGCGTCTTCGAGAATGGTGCCATCACCGGGCAGATTGAGATGGACATGCGTGTCGATCAGGCCCGGAAGGATCGTCGCGCCGGGATAGTCGTGGGTCTCGGTGCCCGACAATTCGGCCGGGACAGGGCCGGACAGGACCGCCTCTACCTTGCCGCCGGAGACCACGAGGACCGGATCCTGCACCGGAGCGGCACCAGTTCCGTCGATGAGTTGGGCGGCCTTGATCAGCGTCTTCACGGCATTCGCTCCCGGAGCGTCTTATCTTGATCGGATAGAAAAATGGCGGAGCCGCTCGCGAGCAGCTCCGCCGTCAGGCTCAGTCGGCCAGCGAAGCCGCGCCGAGATATTCGAAGCCGCCGCCCGAATAGGTCACTCCGGTCAGCTTCTTCGAGGTCATCACCAGATCGACGTTCTGGCGGATCGGCAGCATCACCGCCTCGTCCATCAGGAGCTTCTGGAGCTCCTGATAGATCGCGACGCGCTTGGTGGAGTCACCCTCTTCGCGGCCCTGTTTGAAGAGCGCGTCGAGCTTCGGGTTCGAATAGTGGCTCCAGTTGAAGTACTGGCCGGCGGTGAACCAGCCCGAGAGGGCATCCGGATCGACGCCGATGTACTGAAGCGGCGTCAGCGACATGTCGCCGTTGATGTTGGCCGCGAGCCAGGCCGGCGAGGCGAGCAGCTGGACATTGGCCTCCATGCCGACTTTCTGGAGGTAGTTCTGGATGGCCTGAGCCAGCAGCGGATAGGACGTCGAGGTGGAGATGGCGGTCAGCGTCAGGGAAAGGCGCTTGCCGTCCTTCTCCCAGAAACCGTCCTTTTTGGTCCAGCCGCCCTCCTTGAGGGTGGCCTCGGCCTTGGCCGGGTCATAGGGGTACATCGTCTCAAGCGACTTGTCGTAGCCGAACATCGAGGGCTGCAGCGGGGTCAGCGAAGGCTGAATCGCGCCGGCCTCGGCGAGCTGGACGACGCCCTTCTTGTCGATGGCGTACTGGATGGCGCGGCGCACGGCGACGTCGTCGGTCGGGAACTTCTTGGCATTGACGGGGGCGAAGATGCCCAGCCCCGTGATCGGGACCGGGATCGCGGTGAAGCGATCCATCTTCTGCATCGCGTTCCAGTGCACGCCCGGCGTCTGCTGCATCATCTGCGACTGGCCGGCCTGGAACTGGCTCACGCGGGCCTGCGGATTGGTGACGATCTGGAATTTCACCTCCGCGATGTTCGGCGGTCCCTTGTGGCCGACGGAGGGCGGGTTCCAGTTGTAGGCCTCGTTGCGCTTGACCACGAGGCTCTGGTTCGGCTCGTAGCTGACAAAGGAATAGGGGCCGGTGCCGACAGGGTTCAGGCCGAGGTCCTTGCCGTATTTGACGATGGCGGCCGGAGACTGCATGCCGAGATAGGGCACGCCCAGCTGCCGCAGCAGCGGCGCGTAAGGCGTCGCGCACTTGATGTCGACGGTGAACTTGCCAGTGGCGACCGCTTCCTTGCAGGGCCCGAGCAGCGCGATCGAGACCTTGGCGGCGGTGTCTTTGTTGGTGATGTACTTGATGTTTTCGACGACGGATTCAGCATCGAAGGCCGTGCCGTCATGGAACTTCACATCCTCGCGCAGGGTGAAGCTGTAGGTCAGCCCGTCGGCCGAGACCGACCACTTGGTCGCCAGCAACGGCTCGACCTTGAAGTCCGGCGTCAGCCAGACCAGTGTGTCGAAGATGTTGACCAGCAACGGGCCCTGGTTGCGGGCACCGGTAGTGGCCGGGTTGAGCGTGTCGATTGGCTCGGCCCAGCCGACCGTGATCTTGGCGTTCTTGTTGGGTGCCTGTGCCTGCGCGCCCGATATGGCGAGTGTCGAGAGGCCTACCAGCAGCAGCCCCGAAATCCCTGTCTTCATCGCCATATCCCCTTTTTTGGGCGGCTTCAGCCGCGATTGAGCGTCGGGTCGAGTTCATCCCGCAGACCATCGCCGACCAGGTTCACGCCGACGACGAAGAGTGAGAGGAAGAGTCCTGGGAACACCGTGATCCACCAGGCGAGCGTGATGTAGTTCTGGCCGTCGTTCAGGATCGCGCCGAGCTCCGGCGTCGGCGGCTGAACGCCGAGGCCGATGAAGCCGAGCGCCGTGACCCAGAGCGCGGCGATGCCGAGCCAGGTCGTGGTCAGCACGATGATGCCTGACATCACATTGGGCAGGATGTAGCGCAGGATGATCCGCGCCTGGGAGGCGCCGGCGCAGCGCGCCGCCTCGACGTAAGGCAACCCGCGAACCTCGACCGTCGCCCCCTCGACGAGCCGTGCGAAGACCGGCACGAGGATCACCGCGATGGCGAGGACGCCGTTGACGAGACCTGGTCCGAGGATCGCCGTCACGGTGAGCGCCAGCAGGATGCCGGGGAAGGCAAGGAGTAGGTCGATGAGGCGCATGATGCCGAAGCCCACCGCCCCGCCAACATAGCCCGCGACGATCCCGACCGTGGTGCCGGCGAGTGCCCCGAGCAGGACCACGGAGAGGCTGGCGATCATCGTGGTGCGCGCGCCGATCAGAACCCGCGCAAGCAGGTCACGGCCAAATGCATCAGTGCCCATGAGGTGGACCGCGGTGGGCGGCGAGAAGGTCGCCATCGGATCCTGCGCGACTGGATCGACCGTGATGAACAGCGGCAGGACGAAGGCGAGGAACGCCAGCATCGTGCAGATGACGAGACCGAGCGAAAGACTGCGGTGACGAAGCGCGCGCAGCACGGCGCGGCGGCGCGACCAGCGACGGGTAGCGAGCACGGCCGGATTGGGCTCGACTGCGAAGACGGCGGGAATTTGAGCGCTATCCGTCATCGTGCGATCCGCGGATCGAGCACGGGGTAGAGGATATCGACGATGAAGTTCGACAGTGCGTAGATGAGCGCGATCATCATGATCAGCGCCTGCACCGTCATGTAGTCCTTGGCCAGAATCGCCTGGATCAGGAGGCGTCCGATGCCCGGCCGCGAGAATACAGTCTCGACGATGACCGAGCCGGAGAGGAGTTGGCCGATCTGCAGGCCGACGATGGTGAGGATCGGCAGCAGCGCATTGCGCATGACATGCCAAGCGAACAACCTGACCTCCGGCACACCCTTGGCGCGGGCGGTGGTGACGTGCTGCTGTGCCAGCGCAGTGATGACGCTGGAGCGAATGAAGCGGGCATTGAAGCCCATCGTGCCGAGAGCCAGTGTCACCGCCGGCAACACGAGGCCCTTTAGTCCGGTCCCGCCGACGACATCGAAGATCGGCCATACAACGGCGAACATCAGGATCAGCAGCAGGCCGAGCCAGAAGCTCGGGATCGACATGCAGATCAGCGCGAAGCCCATGCCGGCGGTGTCGGCTGCGCGATTGCGTCTCACTGCCGCGACGATGCCGATCGCCGAACCGAAGATCAGCGAGATCGTCAATGCCGCCAGCGTCAACTGGGCAGTCGCAGGAAAGCTGGAGGCGATCAGCGATGAGACCGTTTGCTGGTTCGCATAGGAATAGCCGAAATCACCGCGGAGCACCTGGCCGATCCAGACGAAGTACTGCTCGTGCAGCGGTCGGGTCAGGCCCAGCTGCTCACGCAGTCTCGAGATCATCTCTTTGTCGCCCGCGCCGGTGCCCAGCATGGCGATGACGGGGTCGCCAGGAATCAGGCGGATGATGAGGAAGGCTACGACAGTGATGCCGAAGGTCAGGGCTATGATCGCGACGAGGCGCTTGAGGACATAGCCGGCCATCGATCAGCCCATCCCGCCCGCTGTGGAGGACGTGGGTGCGGAGAAGGTCGGCCCTGATGCGTCGCTTCCGAACTGTACCATGATACTATAACACTCTCACGTGCGTCAGCGGCCGTCAATAAGTTCCATGTGGGACGAAATTCCTCGGATAGGCAAATGAGTGACTCGCAGCAAACGCGCCGCAGCACGTGTTGGGAAGGCAACGCATGGATTTCACGATCGACAGGTCCTTGCCGATTTCGATCCGGCAGCAGCTCAAGGGCTTGATCGAATATGCGATCGCTTGTGGCGATGCGGCACCGGGTGAGCCGTTACCCTCGGTCAGGGACTTGGCTTCTGCACTCGGCGTGGCACCGATGACCGTGAGCCAAGCTTACTCCGATCTAAAGGGGCTCGGGCTGATAGAGACCCGCGCAGGTTCGGGCACCTTCATTGCCGAAAGCGGCGGCGAGCCGTTGCACGCGCAGGAGGGCTTTGCCGCGCTGCATGGTCAGATCGACGCGTTGATCGATAAGGGTTTGTCGCTCGGGTTGCGCACCTCGGATGTTGCATCGCTGATCCATGCACGACTGGCGTCGCGGGCCCGTCTCGGCCGCCGCAAGAGCATTGCAGTGGTCGGCCTCTTCGGGCCGACAACGGCGCGCTACGCCCGTCTGATCGCGGAGCAGATCGGCCCGACAGCAACCGTCGAACCGGCGACGATGAATCAGATTCAGCAGGATTCCGCATCCCGGTCGAGGATCGCTTCGTCCGATCTCGTCGTGACCTTCGTCAACCGAAGACGCGAAGTTGCCAGCCTTTTGCCCGGCGCCCGAGTCGTTGGGATACGCTTTGTTCCTGCCGAGGAGACGCGTCGCGCGCTTGCGGCCATCGAGTCGGGGGCTCGCCTGCTGCTGGTTGCTCGCGTTCCGGAGTTCCTGCCGATCATGAAGTCGGGGGTTACCCGCTTTGCAACCTCTCTCGGGCTTCTGAATTTGACAGCAGGGAGCGCCGCCGACATCGCGTCGCTGGCGGCACAGGTGGATGCACTCGTTTATGCGTCGGGGACCGAAGACGTCTTAGCAACCATTCCGCAAATGCTGCCGACGATCGAGTATCGCCACATTCCAGACCCCGTTGATGTTCAGCGTCGGATCGCTTCACTTTTGGACCATGAAGGCTAGTTGGCCGGTGTCCGCGGCGCGACTGGCTGGCCCACCTTCGATCGGCTCATGAGTGCGTCCTCAACCGGACAATGCCTACGCCCGTAATCGGGTCAGGATTGGCCGCAAAATCGCCTCGCAAACTGGGTTGCCGGAAAGCGGATGTTCCGCGTGTCCGTCAAGGGCCACAAACGCCGGTCGCTCGTCCGGGCGTATTGCGTCACTTCCCCAGTCGACGGGAGGGCGTGATCTGCTCCCGAAGTCCATGGGCCGGGAAGCCATGCAGGCGGCCGGCGTTCGCTGAACAACAAAAAGGCCCGGCCGTCAAACGCCGGGCCCCACTCATTTTGCGGAAGCCAATCGTCTACGTGCCGACATGAGCGGGGCGGGGCGGACCGGCGTCGGCGCGGCTGCGCAATCCGGACCAGCTGCGCCGCGCCGCCACCTACTGCGAATGTTTGTGCTCGCGAAAGTGACCTAAGCCAGCTGTGCCATCCGATGTATAAATATGGGCAAGTTTCGTACTTCGCATTGCACAAGAAGCCCCTCATTGAGGGGCTCCAAGAACGTTAAGGGCCTGCTTTGCACCAAACGATGTACAGGAGGCTGGGTGGAATAAGGCGACGGGGCCTTTTTTTATTGTCCGAGGATAGCCGCGAACGATCGGGTCTCCGGTGTCATGCTCGCCCTTGTGGCGAGCATCCACGTCTTCAACACGGTTCTTTGGCAAGCGAAGACGTGGCTGGTCGGGACAAGCCCGACCATGACCGAATGCGCGCCCCTGTGATCGACGAACCGTATTGCGACCGTCATCGAAAGGTGGTCCTTTCCGCGCCCGTATTTGTTGTCGCATCGAATCCTTCCGAAAAATGGCTTCCACTTTTCGGGTCGATGCTCGAGGAAATCGACCATGAGCGAAGCCGTTCTCGGAATCATCGGCGGATCGGGCATCTACGATCTGCCGGGCCTGACCGACCTGCGCGAGGAGCGCATCGAAAGCCCGTGGGGCGAACCTTCGGATATCTTGCGGATCGGCCGGATCGGCCAGACGAAGATCGTCTTCCTTCCTCGTCACGGGCGCGGCCACGCGATCCCGCCCTCCGAGATCAACTACCGGGCCAATATCGACGTGCTGAAGCGGGCGGGGGTGACCGATCTCGTCTCGCTCTCCGCCTGCGGCTCCTACAAGGCCGAGCTCTATCCCGGCCTGTTCGTGCTGGTCGACCAGTTCGTCGACCGGACGAGCCGGCGCGAGAATTCCTTCTTCGGCCGGGGCTGCGTCGCCCATGTCTCCGTCGCCCATCCGGTCGGGCCCGCCCTGCAGGCGCGGATCGCGGCGGCGGCGCAGGCCGAGGCGCTGCCCTTCGTCCGCGGCGGGACGCTGGTCACGATGGAAGGTCCGCAATTCTCGACCTATGCGGAATCGATGACCTATCGCGGGCTCGGCTATGACCTGATCGGCATGACGGCGATGCCCGAGGCCAAGCTCGCCCGCGAAGCCGAGATCACCTATGCCACGGTCGCGATGGTGACCGATTACGACTGCTGGCACGAGTTGCACGGCGCCGTCGATGTGGCCTCGGTCATCGCGGTGCTGCACGACAATGCCGACAAGGCGCGGCGCCTCGTGGCGCGGCTCGCCGCCGATTTCCCGGGGCAGCGCGAGCCGTGCCCGGCCGGCTCCCATAACGCGCTCGACAACGCCATCGTGACGGCGCCGGCCTTCCGCGATCCGGCGCTGCTGGCGAAGCTCGACGCCGTCGCCGGGCGCGTGCTCGAGGCGGCGTGATGACGGCGCCCTTGACGAAGCCGGCCCGGCGTCGGACCAAGGCCTCCGTCAGTTCTTCCGAGACGGTGTCCATGAACCTTGCCGACAGCATCCGCGCGATCCCCGATTATCCTCGGCCCGGCATCGTCTTTCGCGACATCACCACGCTGCTCGGTGACGCGCGGGCCTTCCGCCGGGCGGTCGACGAACTGGTGCAGCCCTTCGCGGGCCTGAAGATCGCCAAGATCGCCGGGATCGAGGCGCGCGGCTTCATCCTGGGCGGGGCCGTGGCGCATCAGCTCTCGGCCGGCTTCGTGCCCGTTCGCAAGAAGGGCAAGCTGCCGCTGGAGACGCTGCGCGCGACCTATGCGCTCGAATACGGCACGGACGAGATCGAGATCCATCGCGATGCGGTGCAGCCGGGCGAGCGCGTCCTGCTGGTCGACGACCTGATCGCTACGGGCGGCACCGCGGAGGCGGCGGTCAACCTGCTCGCGGGGTTAGGCGCGGAGGTCGTGGCGGCCTGCTTCATCGTCGACCTTCCGGAACTCGGCGGCGCCGACAAGATCCGGCGGCTCGGCGTGCCCGTGCGGACCCTGGTCTCGTTCGGCGGGCATTGAGCGGGGATGAAGATCAACGGCCAGCACTACCGGACGATCTGGCTCGCGCAGGATGGCTGGCGCGTCGTCGTGATCGACCAGACGCGCTTGCCGTTCCGCTTCGAGACGGTGGCACTGGGCTCCGCCGAGCAGGCGGCCGATGCGATCCGCAGCATGGTGGTGCGCGGGGCGCCGTTGATCGGTGCGACCGCGGCGTATGGCGTGGCGCTGGCGATGCGGGCGGACGCCTCCGACGCAGCGCTGGAGGCTGCGCTCGCCCTGCTCGGCGCGACGCGACCGACCGCCGTCAATCTGCGCTGGGCGCTGGCGCGGATGCGTGGCGCCCTCGCAAGCCTGCCCGCGACGGCGCGTGTCGGGGCGGCCTATGCGGAAGCCGCGGCGATCTGCGACGAGGACGTCGCCTTGTGCCGCGCGATCGGCGAGCACGGCCTGCCATTGATCGCGGAGATCGCGGCGCGAAAGCCCGTCGGCGAGCCGGTCAACATCCTCACCCATTGCAATGCCGGCTGGCTTGCCACGGTGGACTGGGGCACGGCGCTGGCGCCGATCTATCTCGCCCATGATGCCGGCATTCCCATCCATGTCTGGGTCGACGAGACCCGGCCCCGCAACCAGGGCGCGGCGCTGACGGCCTACGAACTCGGCTCCCATGGCGTGCCGAATACGGTGATCGTGGACAATGCCGGTGGCCACCTGATGCAGCACGGGCAGGTCGATCTGGTGATCGTCGGCACCGACCGCACCACGGCGGCGGGCGATGTCGCCAACAAGATCGGGACCTATCTCAAGGCACTCGCGGCGCATGACAACGGCGTGCCCTTCTATGTCGCGCTGCCTTCGCCGACGATCGACTGGAGCATCAGCGACGGCCTCGCCGATATCCCGATCGAGGAGCGCGCGGCCCGCGAGGTCACCCATCTCTCCGGGCTCGCCGATGACGGTGAGGTCAGGTCCGTCCGCGTCGTCGCGCCCGGCAGTGGTGCGGCCAACCCGGCCTTCGACGTGACGCCGGCGCGGCTCGTCACCAAGCTTATCACCGAGCGCGGCGTCTGCGCGGCCAGCGTTGAGGGCCTCGCACAACTCTTTCCCGACCTGGCGAGCAGGGGCACGGTGGTATGACCGAAACGGAATTGCGGCAGGAGATCGTCTCGGTCGCGCAGGCGATCGACCGGGCGGGATTCTGCCCGTCGAAATCGGGCAATGTCTCGGCTCGTTTTGGCGATGGCCTGCTGATCACGCCGTCGGGCCTGCCCTATGCCCGGACGCGCCCTGAGGACCTGATCCATCTCAGCCTCGACGGCACGATCCTGAGTGGCAGCCGCAAGCCGTCCTCCGAATGGCCTTTCCATGTCGCGATCTACCGGGCGCGGCCCGATGAGCAGGCGATCGTGCACACCCATTCGCCGCGCGCCACAGCTCTGTCCTGCACGCGGCGCGGCATCCCGGCCTTCCATTACATGATCGCGCTTTGCGGCGGTGCCGATGTGCGCTGTGCCGAGTACGCGACCTTCGGCACGCCCGAATTGGCCGAGAATGCCGTGAAGGCGCTGGAGGGCCGCAAGGCCGTGCTGCTCGCCAATCACGGCGTGATCGCGCTCGGCCAGACCCTGGCGGGCGCGCATACCATCGTCGCCGAGGTCGAGAACCTCGCCGGGCAGTATCTCGACATCCTCGCGGCAGGGATCGAGCCGGTCATCCTCGATGCCGCGGAAATGGAGCGCGTCGGCGCCAAATTCGCGGGCTACGGCAAGGTCGGCTGAGCCGCGTCAGAGCGCCCGATCGGGCAGGCAGGCCGCCGGCCGGGCAAATGCGGCCGACCGGTTTAAGTTTTCGGCAATGGCAACACCGGCATAACGGTTGCCGCCTTCCCCGCCTGGCAAGAGACCTTCGTGTCGCTCGACTATCAGTCCCTCCTGACGGCCTTCACCCTTTCGGGATGCGGATTGGCCGCAGCCTTCCTCGTCAGCTGGCTCGTTTCCAGGAAGGAAGGCTTCCTGATGGCCTGGACGATCGGCGTCGCGCTGATGGCCGCTGGCGTGCTGATCTATGGCGGCTATGTCAGGACGATGTCGCCGATCGTGGGGGCAGCCGGGTACACGGTTCTTCTGACGGGCCTCGCCTTCGTCTTCGGTGCCGGCCGCGAATTTCGCACGCGGGTTCTGCCCTGGCGCAGCATGGCCATCATGGCAATCGCGTCGTCGGCAGCCATGGCTGTGCCCATGCTGGCCGGCTATAACGGCATCGCGATCATCGGGCTCAATGTCGCGGCCGCGGCCATTCTGCTCGCAACAGCCTGGGACTATTGGCTCGGCCGGGCCGAAGCCAGGCTGGCGATCATGCTGTTGACCGGCCTGTATGTCCTGACCGGGCTATCCTTCGTTCCTTGCGCCGTTCTGCTGCTGCTGGATGGCCGCTGGGCTCTGCCGGGCATCCCGTCGAACTGGGCGGAAGACCTCAATATCGTCGTCTGCCTGACCACGCTCGCCGGCATCGGCGCGCTGTCCCTGGCCTTGAACCAGGCGCGGCTGGCGCGCGGCCACAAGCGCGACGCGGAAACCGACCCGCTGACCGGCCTGCTCAACCGGCGCGCGCTGCTCGACCGCATCGCGACCGAGATCGAAGGGCCCGCCGCCCTGATCATCTTCGACATCGATCACTTCAAGCGGATCAACGACATCCACGGCCACCTGGCGGGAGACGAGGTGTTGCGGGCGTTCGGGGAGATCCTGCTGTCATGCCGGTCGCAAGGACTGGCCGCACGGCTCGGCGGCGAGGAATTCGCACTGCTGCTGCCGGGCGATTCTCTTGTCGCGGCGGCCATCGCGGCCGAAAACGTGCGGGGGCGCCTCGTCAAACGTCGTTTCGCAGCGAGCGGTGCGGCGTTCGGGTGCACGCTCAGCGCAGGCGTCGCTCATGCGAAGGACAGCGTCATCGATTTCGATGCCTTGCTTCACGAGGCGGACAAGGGGCTCTACGCAGCCAAGCGGAGCGGGCGCGACCGGGTCGTGGTCGCATCGGACGATGAAGCGTTCCTCGCCCAGATGCGGTCTTCCTCCGAGGTGCCGCGCGGGCCTGTCGATCTCGTCAGGCTCAAGACCGGCTGAGGTCCGTCTTCGCGGTCAATCCGGCTTGCGCTCGACGAAGACGCAACCGTCGAAGCTGAAGACCTCTTCGCCGTGCTGGTTGATGCCGGTGTTGCGGTGGAAGAACAGTCCCCATTGCGGGCGCGAGGCGCTCTCGCGCTTGTCGATCACCTGCGAATGGTAGGTGATCCGGTCCCCGGCAAAGACAGGTTTCGTCCAGCGCAGGTTCCTGAAGCCTGGAGAAGAGCCGAGGCGCGCGGGGCGATCCGACGCCACCGCGAGCTGGCGCTTGCGATGCAGGACCATGCAGGCCATCCAGACTGCGGCCGTGTGCCAGCCGGAAGCGGCGAGCCTGCCGAAGGAGCTCCGGCGCGCCGCCGCTTCGTCCATGTGGAAGGGCTGGGGATCGAAACTGCGGGCGAAGGCGACGATCTCCTCGGGCGTGAAGACGAAGCTGCCGAGTTGGCTGCTCTCGCCGACCGAAAGCTCCTCGAAGAAGCGCGGCGGCTCGGGCGGCTCGGAGGAGGATTCCAGCGGGCTCTCGATGGCGGGACGCTCATAGACGGGTGCATGATCCAGCCAGGGACCGGCCGGATGCCGGCCGATGGCGGAGCCTTGGCGGCCGAACATGATCCAGTTGGTCTGCTCCAGCACCGGCTCGTCGCGCTGGTTCAGCAGCTCGAGCCGGAAGCGCACGAGGCCCATCTCGGGGCGCGAGCGCGAGGCCTTGCTTTCCAGCACGGTGCGCCGGGCGCTGACGCTGTCGCCGGGGAGGAGGGGACGCAGCCACTTCACCTCGTCGATGCCCGGCGCGCCCATGCTGGCGGCATCGAGCAGGAAATCCTCCGCCATGAGTCGCATCAGCAGCGCGCAGCTATGCCAGCCGGAGCCGATCAGGCGGCCGACGAAGCTCGCCTTGGCGGCCTCGGGATCGACATGGAAATCCTGCGCGTCATAGCGCGAGGCGAAGGCGACGATGTCGTCCTGCGAGACGTCGAGGCTGCGCGATCGGGCGCTCTCACCCGGGACGAAATCCTCGAAATACGACATCGCCGGCAGGGCCCTCAGTTCGCGAAGCGGAAATGCAGTACGTCGCCATCGGCGACGACGTATTCCTTGCCTTCGAGGCGGAACTTGCCGGCCTCGCGCGCACCGGATTCGCCCTTGTTGGCGATGTAGTCGTCGAAGGCGATGGTTTCGGCGCGGATATAGCCCTTCTCGAAATCGGTATGGATCACGCCGGCGGCCTGCGGCCCCTTGGTGCCCTTCTCGATCGTCCAGGCGCGCGCTTCCTTCGGGCCGACGGTGAAATAGGTGACGAGATGGAGCAGGCTGTAGCCGGCGCGGATCACGCGGTTCAGGCCGGGTTCGTCGAGGCCAACGGCCTCCAGGTAGTCCTTCTGGTCTGCGACCGGGAGCACGGCGATTTCGCTCTCGATCTTGGCGGAGACGACGACGGCGACTGCGTTCTCCTCGGCGGCGCGAGCCTTCACCTGTTCGGAGAAGGCGTTGCCCTTGTCGGCGCTGGCTTCCTCGACATTACAGACATAGAGCACGGGCTTGGACGAGAGCAGGCCGAGTGTCTCGAAGGTGCGGCGCTCGTCGGCCGCGACCTGGACGAGGCGGGCCGGCTTGCCGTCGCGCAGCAGCACGAGGCAGCGATTCATCAAATCGGCCAGCTCCTTGGCCTCCTTGTCGCCGGTCTTGGCCTTCTTCTCCAGCGGCAGGACGCGCTTCTCGAGGCTTTCGAGATCGGCCAGCATCAATTCGGTCTCGATGATCTCGATGTCGTTGATCGGAGCGACCTTGCCCTCGACATGGGTGATGTCGCCGTCCTCGAAGCAGCGCACGACATGGGCGATGGCGTCGCATTCGCGGATATTGGCGAGGAACTGGTTGCCGAGCCCTTCGCCGCGCGAGGCGCCGCGCACCAGGCCGGCGATGTCGACGAAGGTCAGCCGCGTCGGGATGATCTCCTTGGAGCCGGCGATGGCGGCGAGCTTCTCCAGCCGCTCGTCGGGTACGGCGACGTCACCGACATTCGGCTCGATCGTGCAGAACGGATAGTTCGCGGCCTGGGCCGCGGCCGTCTGCGTCAGCGCGTTGAAGAGGGTCGACTTGCCGACATTAGGCAGGCCGACGATGCCACATTTGAAACCCATGATCGCCTGTTCCGTTGCCCGTGGCGGATCGCCTATGCCGGGCGTGAAGCTTTGAAAGTTGCGGCCTTATTGGGGGGCTTGCGCGATAAAGACAAGTGCCGCACACCTGATGGCCGATGTGCCCCTCACGCGAACGTGCATGGCAGGCGGGCTGATGCGGGTGCTGGATCGGGCGGGCCGCCTGTTGCGGCGTTCGGAGCCTCGTCATGAAGCGTTTTCGTCTTGCGTTCGCCCTGTCGGTCTTCGCCCTTGCCGGCGGCGCAGCCATCGCCCAGGCGCCAGGAACGCGGTTGCGCGGCACGGTCGAGCGCGTGGAAGGGTCGACGTTGGAACTCAAGGCCGCGGACGGCCGGGAGCTCAAGGTCGCGCTCGCGCCGGGCTACTCGGTCGGCGGCATGGTGGCGGCGAAGGCAAGCGATATCGCCAAAGGCAGCTTCATCGGCGTCGGCGCCAAGCCGCAGGCTGACGGCACCTTGCTCGCGGTGCAGGTCGTGATCTTCCCGGAGGCGATGCGCGGCACTGGCGAGGGGCATCGGCCCTGGGGCGTGCTGCCCGATGCGACCATGACCAATGCGACGGTGGCCGAGACGGTCTCGCGGGTCGACGGCGCCAACCTCGTGCTGAGCTATCCGGGTGGCGAGCAGAAGGTGACGATCACGCCGGAGGCGACGATCCTGATGGCAGCGCCTGCCGAGGCGAACGAGCTCAAGCCCGGCGCGCAGGTCGCGATGACGGCGAGCCGGCAGGCGGATGGCAGCTACAGCACGAGCCGGATCACCGTGGCGAAGGCGGGTGCCAAGCTCCCGCTCTGAAGATCAGCCGTCGCTCTTTTCACCGAGCCGCTTCACGGCGCCGTGGCCACGCGCATCCATGAAGAGATGGACCTTGTTCTGGAAGCCGGCGTCGTCATGGGCGGCGAGGAGGGCCGCATGGTCGGCACAGGCCGTGCAGAGATCCTCGACCCAGGGCTGCTCGGCCTTGCCGAAATCGTTCAGCACGTAGCTGTGCACCAGTTCCTTCAGGCCGGGATGGCCGATGCCCATGCGCACGCGGCGATAGTCGTTGCCGATCGCAGCCGTCGTCGAGCGCAGGCCGTTATGCCCGGCATTGCCGCCGCCGAGCTTGACGCGCAGCTTGGCGGGGGCGAGATCGAGCTCGTCATGGAATACGACGACATCGGCCGGAGCGACCTTGAAGAAGCGCGCGGCCTCGCCGATCGCGCGGCCCGACTCGTTCATGTAGGTCTGCGGCTTGAGCAGGATGACCTTTTCGGTGCCGATCGTGGCCTCGCAGGCCTCCGCCTGGAAGCGGGCGCGCCAAGGCGAGGCGCGGTGCAGGCGCGCGATCTCGCCAAGGGCCATGAAGCCGATATTGTGGCGGTTGCGGGCATAGCGCGCGCCGGGATTGCCGAGGCCGGCGAAAATCAGCATGGCGGGGCTCCGCAGACTTGTTCGTTCAGCATCGGATCCGCCCGAAGGCTGGACACCGTTTTCCGGTTCGATGCCATAGCAAAACGGCCGGGAAACCCGGCCGTCTCGTGAGCGTTCGAGGTGAAAGCGGCGCCGGCTGGCGCCGTTTCATCAGGCCTTGGCTTCAGCCGCGGCTTCCTCAGTCTCGGTGGCCTCAGGCTCGGCCTCGACGGTCGGCGCGGAGATCGTGACGATCGTGGCGTCAGCGCCGACAGAGAGCTTGGCGCCGGCCGGGAGCTTGATCGCGTCGGCATGGACGGAGTCGCCGACGTTCAGGCCGGCAACCGAAATGTCGATGGAATCCGGGATGCTGTCCGGCTCGACGGTGACTTCGAGGGCGTGCTCGATGATCTGGACCAGGCCGCCGCTCTTGACGCCGGGGCTGGCTTCCTGACCGGTGACGTGAACCGGAACCTGGACCGTGACGGTCTGGCCCTTGGCGACGCGCAGGAAGTCGACATGGATCGGGAAATCCTTGACCGGGTCGAGCTGGTAATCGCGCGGAATGACGCGCTGCTTCTTACCGGCGACGGCGATCTCGAAGATCGTGGTCAGGAAGTGGCCGCCGAAAATCAGCTGGCGGGTCTTGTTGGCGTCGAGCGCGATGGCTTCGGGAGCAGCGCCCCCACCATAGATCACGGCAGGCGTCTGGCCCTGGCGGCGAACAGCACGGGCGGCCCCCTTGCCGACCTGTGCGCGCGCCGAAGCCTCGATTTGCTTCACGGCGGTCATGTTGGATGTCCTTGACTTGTAAATGACAAGGCCGCCACGTGGCGGCCATCGGATTTATGCGTTCAGAGCCTCCAAGGGTGTCAGCCGAACGCTGGGGTGCTCATAGGCGAAAACCGCCGCGATCTCAAGCCCGGCTCAGGCGGCGTTGGCGACGAGGCCGCGCGTGGGGGCGGTCGCCTGGGTCGGCTGGGTGAAGCGCTGCAGCCATTCGCGGATGATCGAGGCCGGAACCGGCGGCGAATAGAGGTAGCCCTGGCCGAGGCCGCAGCCCATTTCGCTGAGGCGCTCGGCCTGCGCCTGCTTCTCGATGCCCTCCGCGACGATCTTCATGCCGAGGCGGCGGGTCATCGTCAGCAGGGCCTCGATGATGATCTCGCTGCGGGCGCCGCTGTCGATCGAGCCTACGAAGGAACGGTCGATCTTGATGATGTCGATCGGGAAATCGAGCAGGTGGGTCAGGGAGGCGAAGCCGGTGCCGAAATCGTCGAGCGCGACCGGCGAGCCATTGGCGCGCAGCGCTTCCATGGTGCGTGCGACGCCATCCTTGCGCCCGCCCATGAAGACCTGCTCGGTGACCTCGATCACGAGCTGCTGCAGCGGTACGCCGGCCTTCTCCAGCGTGCGGGTGGCGCGCTGGACGAGGTCGCCCTTCTGGAAGTCGGCCGAGGTGACGTTGACCGCGACATGCTGGAAATTCAGGCCGCTCGCGCGCCACTCGGCCATGTCGGCGGCCACCGCCGTCAGCATCTGGGTCGTGGTGCGATGGGCGATCTTCGGATCGCGCAGGGCGTCCTGGAATTCGCCGGCCGCGATGATGCGGCCGTCGTCGAGGCGCATCCGGGCCAGGGCCTCGAGGCCGACGACCTCGTTGGTGTCGAGGCGGATGACCGGCTGGTAATAGGGGATGATCCGGTCGTCGCCGAGGGCGCCCGCGACATCCCGGCGGGTGCGGATGCGATGCATCATCGCGCTGCGCAATTGCCTGCGAAAGCGGACATAGCGGCCGCGCCGGGTTTCCTTGGCGTGGTAGAGCGCGAGGTCGGCGTTCTGCCGCAGCGTGACGGTGTCCTGGCCGTCTTCGCCGGCGATGACCCCGCCGATGGTAATGCCCGGCACGAGGCTGTGGCCGTCATGGTCGAACGGAACCGCGACCGCCGCCATCGCGGCCGAGGCGAAGGCACGCATACGCGCCGGCTCCCTGCAATCGGGGACGAGAACGGCGAACTCGTCGCCGCCGATCCTGCAGGTGAGGCAGCCGGCCAGCGCGACGTCGAGCCGCCGACCGACCACGGCGATCAGCGCATCCCCGGCGGCGTGGCCGAGCGTGTCATTGACCGTCTTGAGATGATCGATGTCGATCAGCATCAACCCGTAGCGGCGGCCGGCCGCGCTCATCTCCGCGATGGCGCTGTTGAACTGGCTGCGGTTGGGCAGTCCGGTCAGCGTATCGAAATAGGCGAGGCGGTGATTGCGGGTGCGGACTTCGTCATGCTCGATGGCGATGGCGCAGAGATGGACGCAGGTCGCGACGATCCGGCGTTCGAGCGTGCGCGGACGGCGAGCCGCCCTGAAATAGAAGGCGAAGGCGCCGACCACCCGCCCGTCGCGCGCCTTGATCGGCGTCGACCAGCAAGCGCGCAGGCCGAGCGGCAGAGCGAGATCGGTATAGGCCCGCCAGAGTGGATCGGTGGCGATGTCGGTGACTTCAACGGGCTCGCCGCGGAAGATCGCGGTTCCGCAGGAGCCGACCTCCGGGCCTGCCGGCACGCCCTTGATGGCGCCGACATAGTGCGGGGGCAGGCTGGGCGAGGCGAGAGGCTGGAGGCAGCACTGGTTGTCGATGGCGACGACCGAGCAGATGACGCCGGGCGAGATCGCCTCGGCACGATGACACAGGCGCTCCATGCATGCGATCAGAGGCTCGCCACGCGCGATATCTTCAAGAATATCGTTCTGCAGAGCCTGCAGGCGGCCCGAAGGTCTGGTCACGGAGTTCCCGACAGAGTGCTCGTCGAAGAACCCCGATCCTGGCGCAAATGCCTTAAAGTCAGATTGAGGCGACGCCTCAAACTTTACGCGGCAGCGCGATGCCTGGAATCAGGCGGCGACCAGGCCCAGCCGCTCGTCGCGGCGGCGCAGGAGGTGCATCAGCGGCAAGGCGAGCAGCACCATCCAGGCCTTGCCGATGATCTGGCCGGCGAGAAAGTCGAGGCTGCCGAAGGCAAGATGCAGGAAGACGAGGCTGTCGACGACGAGGCCGATCACGCTGGAGGCGAAGACGGCCGTGACGAAGCGCCGGCGCTGCAGCGGGGTATAGACCGCGAAATCGGCGAGCTCCGAGAGCAGGAAGGCCGCGACCGAGGCCAGCACGATGGCAGGCGGCGCGAGCATCGCGGAGATCAGGGTGCCGACCGCGATGGCGCCGAGACCGGCGAGCGGGCCAAGGCGGCGCTGGACGATGTCGCGCAATACCAGGGCAAGGCCGACCATCAGGACACCGCTCGGCGCCATCACGCCCGGCCAGACCGGGACGAGGCAGGGACCGTTCGGCACGCAGACCGCGCCGGCATTGCCGATCATCCAGTTGGCGGCGGGAATGGTCAGGCCGAACAGGACGAGGGCGATAACGCCTTCCGTCAAGCGCTGGCGGTCACGGGTCATAGGTCAAGTCCGCTGTCGTCGGGGGCTGCGAGGTAAGCCGCGAAGCCTTTTGATCGCAAATCGCAGGCCGGGCAATGGCCGCAGCCATAACCCCAGCCATGCCGGGTCGTCCTGTCGCCGAGATAGCAGCTATGGCTGTCCTCGATCACGAGATCGAGCAGGGCCTGGCCGCCGATTTCGCGGGCGAGTGCGAAGGTCTGCGCCTTGTCGCGCCACATCAGCGGCGTGTGCAGCACGAGCCGGCGGTCGAGCCCGAGATTGAGCGCGACCTGCATCGCCTTGATCGTGTCGTCGCGGCAATCGGGATAGCCGGAATAGTCGGTCTCGCAGACACCGAGCACGATGTGCTTGAGGTCGCGGCGATAGGCGAGCGCCGCGGCGAAGGTCAGGAAGATCAGGTTGCGGCCGGGCACGAAGGTCGAGGGCAGGCCGGCATCCGTGAAAGCGATCTCGGTCTCGCGGGTCAGGGCCGTCTCGGAGATCGCGCCGAGCGCCTTGAGATCCACGACATGATCGGGGCCGAGCCGCTCGGCATAGCGGGCCGAGAGCGTGGGAAGCTTGGCGCGGATCGTCTCGCGGCATTCCATCTCGATGCGATGGCGCTGGCCATAGTCGAAGCCGATCGTCTCGACCGCGTCGAAGCGGTCGAGCGCCCAAGCCAGGGCCGTGGTGGAATCCTGGCCGCCGGAGAACAGGACGAGGGCGCGGGAGTTACCCAAGCCTAACCTCTCAGTCGAACAGGCTCGACACGCTGGTCTCGCTCGCGGTGCGCTCGATCGCCTCGCCCATCAGGCCGGCAATCGAGATGACGCGGATATTGCGCGCGACCTTCACGGCCTCGGTCGGCATGATCGAGTCGGTGATCACCAGCTCCTTGAGCTTGGACGAGGCGATGCGGGCGACCGCGCCGCCGGAGAGCACGCCATGGGTGATATAGGCGAAGACCTCCTTGGCACCCTGCTCGAGCAGGGCGTCGGCCGCATTCACCAGCGTGCCGCCGGAATCGACGATATCGTCGATCAGGATGCAGGAGCGGCCCTCGACCGAGCCGATGATGTTCATGACCTCGGACTCGCCCGGCCGGTCACGACGCTTGTCGACAATGGCGAGCGGGGCGTCGATGCGCTTGGCGAGCGCGCGCGCCCGGACCACGCCGCCGACATCCGGCGAGACGACCATCGCGTTCTTCCATTCCAGCCGGTCCTTGATGTCGCGCGCCATCAGCGGGGCGCCGAACAGGTTGTCGGTAGGGATGTCGAAGAAGCCCTGGATCTGGCCGGCATGGAGGTCGAGCGTTAGCACGCGGTCGACGCCGGCATGGGTGATCAGGTTGGAGACGAGCTTGGCCGAGATCGGCGTACGGCCGGAGGCGCGCCGGTCCTGGCGGGCATAGCCGAAATAGGGGATCACCGCCGTGATGCGGCGCGCCGAGGAGCGGCGCAGCGCATCCGTGATGATCAGCAATTCCATCAGGTGGTCGTTGGTCGGGAACGAGGTCGACTGGATGATGAAGACATCCTGTCCGCGCACGTTCTCCTGGATCTCGACGAAGACCTCCATATCGGCGAAGCGCCGGACGGAGGCCTTGGCGAGAGGGATGCTGAGATGGTTGCAGATCGCCTCGGCCAGCGGACGATTGGAGTTGCCGGCGACGACTTTGAAGTGAGAGGCCATGCCGTAGCGCACCGTTGCATCAAGGCTGAGCAGGGAGGGCCGGCATTGCCGGCTCAATTCGAACGGCTCTTAACAGCGCGGTTGGATGGAGTCGACCGCTGCAGTGCAATATCGACGGCCAAAAAGCGCAGGGCGTTGCGCCGTGACCCGGAAACCACTGCCGCAGCGTCGCTGCACAGCGGGTCCTGGCGTGGCCTCAGCTCTTCTTCGGGTCCGTCGCAGCGACGCGGGTGCCCGGCTTCGCGGGTTTGCCGGTCTTGGTCTCGGTCTTGAGCGTCTCGACGGCCGGCGTGGTCACGAGAAAGCCCGCGATCGCATCCATCGAGTCGGAAGCGGCCTTGGCGACGACCGTCTGATCGATGCCGGCCCAGGGATCGGAACCGCCACTGCGCTTGCCGATGCTCTCGCCCTGTACGCGCTGGGCGCGCTGCTTGGTCGAATCATAGACATCCCAGACGAAGGCGAGCGAGGTCTGGCCATCCTCGGTCGGCTGTGCCGTGAGGTAGCCCTTGACGCGGAAGCGCGCCGGCTTGTTGCCGGGGACGATCTCCATCTTGCGCTCGGCGGCGGCTTCGCCGAGCAGGCCCGCGAAGCTGGTGGTGACGTTTTCGGGCGCTCCGGAGATGCTCTGGACCGAGACCGGAACGCCCGGCGCATCGACGCGCGGACGGGCCGCGGTCTGGGTGGTTTCCTGGCAGCCGGCGAGCGCCAGCGCAAAAACCGGCCCCAGAACGAGGCCGCTAAAACGGTTGATCATGACGCCTCCCGCCCTTTGGGCTGTGGACCGCTTCGAGATTCCCTGTGCCGCTGTTCTAGGCTCAACGGATGGCGAGGTCCAGATCGGGCAGGCCGAGCGCCTCGGCGGCGGCTTTGCCGGCGAGATGAAGTCCGGCCCATCGGGGCAGCGGGCAAGCCCGACATCCGGTCGCAATTGCGGCTCCCGCCTGTGCTGCCTATAGGCTGTCGGCAGAGAGTTTCGCGCCTTTAAGGGAGAGAGCCATGGTGAACCCCGGCAACCGTATCCTCGACGATATCGCCCGTCTCGCCACCGATGCCGCCGGCGCGGCACAGGGCGTGCGGCGCGAGGTCGAGACGGTGGTAAAGACGCAGATCGAGCGCCTGCTGCGCGATCTCGACGTCGTCACCCGTGAGGAATTCGAGGCGGTGCGCGAGATGGCGCTGATCGCCCGCGAGGAGAACGACAAGCTCGCCGCGCGGCTGAAGGCGCTGGAGGAGAAGCTCGGCAAGGCCTGAGAACGGGCCGGGGTTGCTTCAAGAGCGGCCCCCGGTTGCCCTCAGGTTATGTCCACAGCCATGTGCTGTGGACAGCCCTTCGGGGGGATTGAGCCCGCTGGCCGAATCCGCGGAGCTTGGCGCCGTGTTGGGAGCGTCACAGCGCCTGCGCTATCGTCGGTGGAAAGAATTGATTCGTCGGGCGGATTCGTCCTGCCGCGCCGAATGGGAGCGCCTCTTTCAGAGGGGTTCCGGAGGTGTGTTGCGTTCCTTCGGCTTTCCAGTCGCCGTGTTCCTGTTCTCGAACGCGCCGGAGCCTTTCGCTCCGGAAGGTGGACCCTAGGGCATGATGGACCTCGATATGGATGCCGAGCTGGATCGGCCTTCCAACCCGCTTGACCTGTTTGAACGCCTCGCCGCCCTCAATGACTGGTCATTCGATCGCGACAGCGAGGATGAGCTCTCGGTCTCCGTGACCGGCGGCTGGTCGGAATACCATGTCGCGATCACCTGGCTCGCCGAGGTGGAAGCGCTGCATATCGCCTGCGCCTTCGACCTCAAGGTGCCAGAGCGGCGGCGTGGCGAGGTGCTGCAGCTCGTCAGCCTCGTCAACGAGCAGCTCTGGCTCGGCCATTTCGACCTCTGGAGCAGCGAAAGCGTGGTGATGTACCGCCACGCCCTGCTGCTTTCCGGCGGGGCCGAACCGACCGAAGAGCAGGCGATCGCGCTGGTCAAGGCTGCGGTCGAGGCCTGCGAGCGCTACTATCAGGCCTTCCAGTTCGTCGTCTGGGCCGGCAAGACCGCGAAGGAAGGCATGGAGGGCGCGATCCTGGAGACGGTCGGCGAGGCCTGAGGTCGCGCCGACGTCATGGCCGGGCTTGACCGGGCCACCTCTTGCAGGCTCTGGTTCCGACATGCTCAGGCGCCAGCCCGGCATGACGCCCTGTTCCCAAGCGACGAGAACCGCCATGACCGCTTCCCTGCCGCAATCGCTCGTCCTCATCGGCGCCGGCAAGATGGGCGGCGCGATGCTGGAGGGCTGGCTGCGCATCGGCATCGATCCGAAGGGAATCAGCCTGATCGATCCCAAGCCGTCGGACGAAATGGTCGCGCTCGCCAACGACAAGGGCATGCGACTCAATCCGTCCGCCAAGGATATTCCCGCCGCCGATGTCGTCGTGCTGGCGACCAAGCCGCAGATGCTCGATACGGCCGCGCCTGCGGTGCAGGCCTTCATCCATCCCAGGACGCTGCTGATCTCGATCCTCGCCGGCAAGACGCTGGGCGATCTTTCGGCGCGCCTGCCCAATGCCGGCGCGATCATCCGGGCCATGCCGAACCTGCCGGCCGCGGTGCAGCGCGGCGCTACCGCTGCGGCTCCCGGCAAGGGCGTGAGCGCGGCGCAGCGCGCCACCGCCGACGCGTTGCTCGGCAGCATCGGCAAGGTCGAGTGGCTCGACGACGAGGGGTTGATCGATGCTGTGACGGCCGTGTCCGGTTCGGGCCCGGCTTATGTCTTCCACCTCGTCGAGTGCCTCGCCGCTGCTGGCAAGGATGCCGGCCTGCCCGCCGATGTCGCGGAGCGTCTGGCGCGGGCAACGGTCGAAGGTGCCGGTGAGTTGCTGTTCCAGTCGCCGCTTCCGCCCGGCACGCTGCGCCAGAACGTGACCTCGCCCGGTGGCACGACGGCAGCGGCACTCGAGGTGCTGATGGCCGAAGACGGCATGAAGCCGCTGATGCGCAAGGCGGTGGCTGCTGCGAAACGTCGCGCTGGCGAGCTTTCCGGCTGAACCGCCTTCCACCTGCCACGATAGCGGCCTAACCTCCTGACATCGCGAAGCGAGAGGAGCTGCCCCATGGCCCGCAAACCCGTTTCCACCCCGCCCGAGGCGGCGCCGCCTGCGGCCGATCCGCGCCGTCGCGCCGTCGATGCGCTGATGAAGCTCGCCGTCGAGCGACGCTGGGACGAGATCGAACTACCGGATATCGCGACCGAGGCCGGACTGACGCTGGCCCAACTGCGCGGGCTGTTCCCCTCCAAGCTCGCCATGCTGGGCGGTGTGACCCGCATCGTCGACGATGCCGTCCTGGCGAGCTCCTCGGACGATCTCGCCGGCGAGCCGGTCAAGGAGCGCTTGTTCGACCTCGTGATGCGCCGGCTCGATGCGATGGCGCCTTACAAGGCGGGTCTGCGCAAGATTGCGCCGGTCATCCGGCGCGATCCGCTGGCGCTGGCGGCACTCAATCGCGGCGCCGTCAATTCCTGGCGCTACATGCTGGCTTCGGCTGGCATCCCGACCGAGGATGCATTGGGTCATCTGCGGGTGCAGGGCGCGGTTTTGCTGATGGCGCGCGTCTCGGAGGCCTGGCTCGACGATGACGAGCCGGAGCTGTCGAAGACGATGGCCCGGCTCGACCGCGAACTGAAGACGGCGGGGCGGATCATGGCGCGCGTCGAGGATGTCCAGCGGCTGACGGCGCCGTTCCGCGGGTTGGCGCGGGCGATCTGCTCCGGGCGGCCGCTGAAGGCGCGCCGGCGCGAACGGGCCTCCGAGCGCGGCGAGGATAACGAGGACTACGCACCGGCGATCTGAGGGCCCAACGGATTCCTCACGCCGCCTGCGACAAAATGTGGCGAAACTGCGCCAATGTTAAGCGTGCCTTAGCCAATCCTGCGCGAATGAGGGGAATTCCCCCATCGCGCAGGATACGCGAATGTCGTTCACCAGGAAGCTTGCGACCCTTTCGATCAGCCGTTCCTTCGGCCTGATCGCGGCCTTGGCCGTGCTGATCGCCGTCGGCGCCGTCGGCTATACGCTGAATGCCGCCCGCAACGAGATGATCACGCTCAAGCGGGCCGAGATGAAGAATGCGGTCGAAGCCGCCGCGACGACGGTCAAGGGCTACCTGGCGCGCGTCCAGGCCGGCGAGCTGAAGGACGAGGATGCCAGGAAGCTGGCGATGGATGCGCTCGGCAGCGCGCGGTTCGACAGCGGGAACTATTACTTCCTCATCGATTACGACGGTATCAGCGTCCTGCACGCCAACAAGAAGATCCAGTCGACGGACATGAAGCCGCTCAAGGATGCGGACGGCAAGTTCTTCGTCCAGGAGATGGTCGCGCTGGCGAAGGCGAAGACCGAGGGCTTCGTCGACTATGGCTGGCTCAAGGCCGGCGACAAGGACCCGTCGCTCAAGATTTCCTACATCATCGGCATCCCGCAATGGCAGTGGGTGGTCGGTTCCGGCCTGCATGTCCAGGATGTCGATGCGGCCTTCATGAGCATGGTCGGCGGCGTCGCCAAGGTGCTGGTGCCGCTCGGCCTCGTCATGCTTGGCCTCGTCATCATCCTCAGCCGCCGCGCCTCCGGCATGCTGCACTCGCTGCGCGGCTCGATGGAGGGTCTGGCCGCGGGCCAGCTCGACACCACGATCGCGCATCAGGAGCGGCCTGACGAGATCGGCGCCATGGCGCGCACGCTGGTCGTCTTCCGCGATGCGGCCCTCGCCAAGGAGGCGATGGAGACCGACAAGCTCAGGATGGAAGAGGAGGCTGCCGGCCATCGCAGCGCCGCCGATGGCGAGCGCCGGCGCAACGAGGCCGACCGCGCCGAGCATGCCCGCGTGCAGGCCGACGTGGTGCTGGCTCTTGGCCAGGGGCTGGAGCACCTCTCGGATGGCGACCTGACCTACCGGATCGAGGCCGCCTTCTCGGCCGAATACGTCAAGCTCAAGGACGATTTCAACGGCGCCATCGCCAAGCTGCAGGATGCGATGCGCCAGATCGCGACCAATACTGACAGCATGAAGGCGGGCTCGACCGAGATCAGCCAGGCGGCGGACGACCTCGCCAGCCGGACCGAGCAACAGGCCTCCTCGGTCGAGGAGACCGCGACGGCACTCGACGAGCTCACCGCCACGGTCCGCCAGACGGCGGAAAGCGCGCGCCTTGCCAACCAGGCGACGGAGCAGGTCAAGACCGAGGCCGAGCAGTCGACCAGCATCGTCCGCGATGCGGTGACGGCGATGGGCGGCATCGAGAAGTCGGCCCAGGAAATCTCGCAGATCGTCGGCGTGATCGACGAGATCGCCTTCCAGACCAACCTGCTCGCGCTCAACGCCTCGGTCGAAGCGGCCCGCGCCGGCGATGCCGGCAAGGGCTTCGCGGTCGTGGCCTCCGAGGTGAGGGCGCTGGCGCAGCGTTCCGCCTCCGCCGCCAAGGAGATCAAGACCCTGATCGATGCCTCGACCATCGAGGTCGAGAAGGGCGTCACGCTCGTCGGCCAGACCGGCGGCGCGCTGCAGCGCATGGCTTCCGAGATCACGCGCGTCACCTCGCTCGTCGCCGAGATCGCCGGTGCGGCGCAGGAGCAGGCCTCGGGCCTCCAGGAGGTTAATTCCGCCGTTGGCGAGATGGACCAGGCGACCCAGCAGAACGCCGCGATGGCCGAGCAGTCGACCGCTGCCGCGCATTCGCTCTCGCAGGAGGCCGACCGGCTCTCCTCGCTGGTCGCGCGCTTCCAGCTCGGCGGCGACGTCGCAAAGCTCAAGGCGATCTCGCAGAGCATGCGGGCGGCCGTCGCTGCGGCGCCGCGCCCGGCGGCTCCGCGGGCCAAGGCCTCCAGCGGCAGTGCCGCTATGGCGCCCAAGACCGATGCGCGCGACGACGGGTGGGCGGAGTTTTGAGCGCGCCTTCCGAACCTGCCGCCCAGATCGGCTTCGACGATTTCCTGAAGGTCGACATCCGTGTCGGCACCATCGTCGAGGCCGAGCCCTATCCCGAGGCGCGCAAGCCCTCGATCAAGCTCGTCATCGATTTCGGCGGCACGATCGGCCGGAAGAAATCCTCGGCGCAGATCACGAAGCACTATCGGCCGGAGGATCTTCCCGGCCGGCAGGTCCTCGCAGTGGTGAATTTCCCGCCGCGCCAGATCGGCAGGTTCATGTCGGAAGTGCTGACGCTCGGCATTCCCGATGCCGAGGGCGAGGTCGTCCTGATCGGGCCGGGGCAGGCGGTGCCGGTCGGCGGAAGGCTCTTCTAGCTAGGCAGCTGCCGCCCACAGGCCGGTCTGCAAGGTGGTCGGCGCGAATTCGGGTGCCGACCAGCGCAACGGCAGCGCATGGGCCCGGCGCCAGCCGCGCCGGACATGGAAGCGCCACAGGCGCTCGGCGCCATCGAGCCGCGCCAGTTCCGGTCCCTGCCAGAGGATCTCCGCCTCGCCCTGCAATTGCAGCAGCGTGCCCGTCTGGAAATCGACGAAGAGCAGCGCGGCGCGCGGCTCCTGCAGCAGATTTCCGAAGGTGTTGAAGTAGTTGTTGCCGGCGAAGTCCGGGATGGTGAGGGTGTCGCCATCGATCCGGACGAAGCCGGGGCGGCCGCCGCGATGCGAGATGTCGACGCCACCGGGTTCGCTCCCAGGCGCAGCGACGCTGGCGATGAAGAGCGTATCGGCCCCGGCGATCAGTGAGCGCGCCTGCGCATCGAGGCTGGTCAGCTCCGTTGCCGACGCGGCGAGCTCATTGCCATCCTGAACCCGGTTGCGGACCTGGATGTATTTCGCGCAATTGCCGAAGCTCTGCGCCACCGCCACCGTGAAGCCATCCGTACCGACGGTCTCGATCCGGCCATTGGCGCGGTTGCGGCGACGGGTCTCCAGTTCGAGCCCGAGCAGGCCGATGGGGCTGTCACGCCGGAACGCTTCGAAAGCCGGATCATCTTTGGAGGGCAAGGCCGCGATCGACAGCGTGGTCGGGGTCTGGCTCTCGACGAAGCCGGGCGCGCCCGCCAGCACGGTCGCCAAGGGCCAACCGCCCGAGTCGGGCACACTGGCAAAGACCCAGGGCAACTGGCCAAAGAAGATGCGATGCTGATCCGGCATGAAGTTGCGGATACCGGCGCCACGCGAGGCGACACCGGCCAGAGTCTGCGCCGCCAGCTCGCCGGGGTGGAAGGGGCCGTCAGGCTGCATCGTCGTCGAGCTCTGCGGGAAGGGGCGAAGGCGGGATCGGCTTGAAGAAGGGCAGGGCCTCGATGCGCGCGAGCCAGTTCCGTACGGCCGGATAGGGCTTCAGCGAGATGCCGCCTTCGGGCGCGTGCGCAACGTAGGAATAGCAGGCGAGATCGGCGATCGTCGGGTGAACGGTGGCGAGATAGTCGCGCGTCGCCAGATGCTCTTCCATGAAGGCGAGCAGCTTGGCCGCGATCCGCTGGGCGCGGGCCTTGTCGTCCTTCAGGCCGAACTGCGTGATCAGGCGCGCGATCGAGGGGCCGTGCATGACCTCGCCGGCGGCGATCGAGAGCCAGCGCTGGACATTGGCTGCGCCGATGGGATCAAGCGGCAGCCAGGTGCTGTCCGGGGCATAGCGCCGGACCAGATAGACCATGATCGCATTGCTGTCGGCGAAGGTGAGGTCGCCGTCTTGCAGCACGGGAATCTGGCCGAGCGGGTTGAGCTTGCGGAAGGCATCGCTCCGCCGGACATCGGCCGGAGCCTCCTCGTTGCGATAGGGCAGGCCAAGCGCGAGCAGCAGCAACTCGACGCGGTGGGCATGACCTGAAAGGGGCGTTCCGTGGAGGATGATCTCTGGCGACGGCATGGCGGTTCTCCTGCTTCTGCCGGGCATCATGATCGTTTCGCCGAACTGCCGTAATCTGCTATCGGTTGAACTCAGAATTTCGATTTTCGGAACGATCAGATGGACCGGATCGAGGAACTGGCGATCTTCGTCGCGATCGTCGATGCCGGCAGCCTTGCCGGTGCGGCGCGGCGCCTGCGTAAGTCCCGCCCGGCCGTAACGCGGGCGCTGGCCGGGCTGGAGGAGCGGGTCGGGACGCAACTGATCGCGCGGACGACACGGCGCCTGACCCCGAATGATGCAGGCCGGGAGCTTGCCGCCACGGCCCGGCGCCTGCTCGCCGATTACGAAGCGGCGCTCGGTGTCGCGGCAGCCGAGCCGGTCAGCTGCCTGCTGCGGATCACGGCGCCGCTTTCCTTCGGCCGGCGGCATGTCACGCCGCTGGTGAACGAGTTCCTCGATCGCTATCCGCAGGTGCAGGTCGAGCTCGTGCTGGCGGATCGCAATCTCGACCTGATCGAGGAGGACCTGCAACTGGCCGTCCGGATCGGGCCGCTGCCGAATTCCGGCCTGCTGATGCGCAAGGTCGGCGAGGTCCGGCGCATCCTCGTCGCCGCGCCGTCCTATCTCGCGAGCTGCCCGCCCTTGCGGCGCCCGGCCGACATCGCGGCGCATGAGACCATCGCGAGCGTCGCCGCCAACCAGACGCTGACCTGGCGCTTCGGCGGGCCGCGTTCAGGCAGCGCCGTGGTGCTGACGCCGCGGCTGATCGTCAACGAGGTTGAGTCGGCGCTGATCGCGGCGCGGGCCGGGCGGGGGCTGGCGCGGGTGCTGTCCTATCAGGCGGCCGAGGATCTCGCTTCAGGAGCGCTGGTCCGTCTGCTCGCGGAGTTCGAGCCGCCGCCGCTGCCGGTGCAGCTCGTGGTGCCGGGCGGACGGGCGCCGGCGCCGCGCGTGCGCGCCTTTATCGACCATGCGGTGGCGCGATTGCCCGAACTTGCGCCGATCGGGACCGGCTGAAACCACCTTTAGACCGGCAGCCGGACGGTCGCCCGCAAACCGCCGAGCGGGGAGTCGCCGAGCATGATGTCGCCGCCATGGGCGCGGGCGATATCGCGAGCGATGGCAAGGCCGAGCCCCGTACCGCCGCCATCGACATTGCGGGCCTCGTCTAGGCGGAAGAAGGGGCGGAAGACCTCCTCGCGCTGGTCCGGCGGGATGCCGGGGCCGTCATCGTCGACCATCACGATCAGGTAGCGCGCATCATGGGTCGCCCGGATCGCGATGCGGTCGCCGTAGCGCGCCGCGTTGGAGACGAGGTTGGTCAGCAGGCGGCGGAAGGCGTCCTGGCGGATCACGACGAGCGGATCGCCGATCACCGTCAATTCGGTCTGGTGGCCCTGACGCTCGGCATCGGACTTCAACTCCTCGAGCAGGGAGCGGATGTCGGCCTCGACCGCGGTCTCGCCGGCATCACCGCGGGCGAAGGCGAGATAGTCCTCGAGCATGCGGCTCATCTCGTCGACATCCTTCTCCAGCGCCTCGATTTCCGAGGAGCGCTCCATCAGGGCGAGCGAGAGCTTGAAACGGGTGAGGATGGTGCGCAGGTCGTGGCTGACGCCGTTCAGCATCGTCGTGCGCTCGCCGATCGAGCGCTCGACACGCCGCTTCATCTCGATGAAGGCATTGCCGGCGCGGCGGACCTCGCGGGCGCCGCGTGGCCGGAAATCGGCGTCGCGGCCCTTGCCGAAGGCTTCGGCCGCATCGGCGAGCTTCAGGATCGGGCGGATCTGGTTGCGCAGGAACAGCACCGCGATCGTCAAGAGGATCAGCGATGTCCCGATCATCCAGAGCAGGAAGATATGGCTGTTCGAGGCATAGGCCGAATTGCGCCTTGTCAGGATGCGCATCACGTCCTTGCCGAGCTTGACGCGGATCTCGATCAGGCTGGAGCGGCCGACCGTGTCGAGCCAGAAGGGGCGGGCGACCTGCTGCGACAGCTCGGTCGAGAGCGCGTTGTCGAGCAGCGAGAAGAAGGGGCGCGGGCCCGGTGCCGGCAGGTCGGAATCGGGGATGATGTCGAGGTCCATGCCGAGCCGTTCGGCGGCGATGCGCGACAGCGTCGTGGTGTCGGCATCCTGCGGATAGCTCTCATAGACATCGATCAGCATGGCGATGTCGGCCGAGACGGCCGAGGACAGGCGCTGCGTCACGGTCTGCCAGTGCCGCTCCATGAAGACATAGGCGATGACCGATTGCAGCAGCACGACCGGCGCGATGACGATGACCAGTGCGCGGGGATAGAGCCCTTTGGGCATGTAGCGCGCGATGATCTGCAAGGGCCGGCCGATGCGCTTGATCGTCGGTCGTACGGCCTTGCCGAGATTGTCCAGTGCCTTTTCCAGCCCGGCAAAGGCGCGCGCAAATCCACGCGCGACGGAGCGCAGCGCAGACGAGCCTTTCCTGCCGGGTTGCAGCGGCGTCACGAGCGGTCCGTCACCAGCCTGTAGCCGACACCGCGGACGGTCTGGAGATAGAGCGGGTCGGTCTGGTCGCGCTCGATCTTGCGGCGCAGACGGTTCATCTGGACATCGACGGTGCGGTCATTGGCGGCCGAGCCCTGCGCCGCCAGCTCCTCGCGCGGCACGACCTCGCCGGCGCGTTCGGCCAGCGCCGTCAGAATCTCGCGCTCGCGCTCGGTAAGGCGGATGGTCTCCTCGCCCTTGCGCAATTCGCCGCGCGCCAGCCCATAGATGAAGGGGCCGAAGCGGACGAAATCCGGCCGCGTGCCGGATTGCGCGGCTTCGACGACGAGCGTGCGCTTCAGGATATTGCCGAGCCGCAGCAGCAATTCGCGCGGCTCGAACGGCTTGGAGAGATAATCGTCGACGCCGATCTCAAGGCCGTTGATGCGGTCCTTGCCGTCGGCGCGGGCGGTCAGCATCAGGATCGGCACGGCGGAGCCACCGCGGAAGCGGCGCGCGAAATCGAAACCGTTCTCGCCGGGCATCATCACGTCGAGCACGATCGCGTCGAAGACGAGGTTGCCCAGCCGCGTGTCGGCCTCGGCCGCATTGGCCGCCGTCGTCACCCGGAAGCCGTTATCGCCGAGGAAGCGCCCCAGCAATTCGCGCAGGCGCCGGTCGTCGTCGACGACGAGGATATGCGGGGCCTCGTCGGGCAGCGGCTTGCGGGCCGGCTTCGCCAGGGTCTCGGTAGCGATCATTCTCGCGCCTTCTCTCCTGCGCCGACCGGATCGGCTGCTCACGGTGCAGGGCTGCCATAGCATAACGCAGCGAGCGGGTCGCCGCTAAGGCTTGTCGAGAAGTCGTTCCACCTTCGGCCGCTCGGCCGCGTCGATCAGGGCGGCGAGATAGCGCGCGGCGATGGCCGCCGTCTCGGGCGCCGCGCCTTCGAGCGCGCGGTTGATGCGCTTCGCCTGGAGGCGGACGAGGCGCAGCGCCAGGTCCTGGCCCGAGGGCGTGGTGTGGAGATGGCGCTGGCGCTTGTCCTGCCGGCCGGTACGCTGCTCGATATAGCCTTTCTCGACTAGCTCCTTGAGGACGCGGTTCAGGCTCTGCTTGGTGATCTGCAGGATGTCGAGCAGTTCGGCGATGGTCAGGCCCGGCCGGCGCTGGACGAAGTGCAGGACGCGGTGATGGGCGCGGCCGAAACCGTAATCGGCGAGGATGCGGTCGGGGTCGCCGACGAAGTCGCGATAGGCGAAGAACAAGAGCTCGATCAGGTCATGCGGCACCGCCTCGGAGGAGGGCCTGAGCGGCAGGTCTTCTGCGTCGGACGAAGGTGAGGCCAAAACGCGCCTTCCAAAAATTTGGGTCAGCCTTATTGACATATCTCAGACGCAAGATTACCGGTCAAGGGCGCTGAGCGAACGATTATTTCAAAGCGTCTCGCTGCAACGCAGCTTTAGACCCGCGCTTGCGTTCCGAAAACGGCTGTGCCGGAGTTCCGGAAACGAGCACCCAGGAGAAGGTCCATGTCAGTCATTCCTTTCGACCAGCGCGATGGCGTCATCTGGTTCGACGGCAAGCTCGTGCCGTGGAAGGATGCCCGAATTCACGTACTGACCCATGGACTGCATTACGGCTCCTGCATCTTCGAGGGCGAGCGCTCCTATGACGGCGTGATCTACAAGTGCACCGAGCACTCGCAGCGCTTCCACAAGTCAGCCGAGATCATGGATTTCACGATCCCCTATTCGGTCGCCGAGCTCGACGCGGCCAAATATCTCTGCCTGAAGGAGAACGGCCTGAAGGACGCCTATATCCGTCCGGTCGCCTGGCGCGGTTCGGAAATGATGGCGGTGTCCGGCATGAACAATTCGATCCACACCGCGATCGCAGTGTGGGAATGGCCGAGCATGTTCGACATGGCGGCCAAGCTGAAGGGCATCCGCCTCGACGTCGCCGACTACCGCCGGCCGGACCCGGCCTGCGCGCCGGTTCATGCCAAGGCTGCGGGCCTCTACATGATCTGCTCGCTCTCCAAGCACAAGGCGGAGCGCGGCGGCTATGCCGATGCGATGATGCTCGACTGGGAAGGCAATGTCGCCGAATGCACCGGCGCCAACATCTTCTTCATCAAGGACGGCGTGATCCACACCCCGCTGGCCGACCGCTTCCTGAACGGCATCACCCGCCAGTCGGTGATCGACCTCTGCCGCCAGCGCGGCTTCGAGGTGGTCGAGCGCCGCATCCGGCCGGAGGAGCTGGAGAGCTTCAACGAGTGTTTCATCACCGGCTCGGCGGCCGAGGTGACGCTGGTCTCCGAGATCGGCCCGTACAACTTCATCACCGGCAACATGGGCAAGGTGATCATGGAAGATTATTCGGCTGCGGTGCGCCCGCAGACGAAGGCGGCATGACCCCGCTCCGTCATGCCCGGGCTTGACCCAGGCATCTCGGAAACCAGTGATCTTTCGTCATGAGATTCTCGGGTCGGAGCTTTGCTCCGCCCGAGAATGACGCTGTGGCTTATTCCCACCGCCGGGCGGCGTCGTCATCCTCGCCCTTGGCTTCGACCCAGCCGCCGAGCGTGCCGTCGGCTCGGTGCTCGCGCTTCCAGAATGGGGCGCGGGTCTTGAGGTAGTCCATCATGAAATCCGCGGCTTCGAAGGCCGCGCGGCGATGGGCGGAAGCTGCCAGCACCAGCACGATCTGCTCGCCCGGCTTGACCAGCCCGTAGCGGTGGATCGCGACGAGGCCGAGCAGCGGCCAGCGGCTCGCAGCTTCGTTAGCGACACGGGCGATCTCGGCCTCGGCCATGCCCGGATAATGCTCGAGTTCGAGCGCGGCGAGCGTGCCGGCCTCGTCACGGCAGAGCCCGGTGAAGGAGACGACGGCGCCGATATCGGCGCGACCGGCCGACAGGGCGTCGATCTCGTCCTGAAGCGAGAAGTCCTCGCGCTGGATGCGGACGAGGGGAGAGAACACGGCCTAGCCGCCCGTCATTGGCGGGAAGAACGCGATCTCGCGGGCAGCGCCGAGCCGGGCCTGCGGCTTGGCATGGACATGGTCGAGCGCGGCCCGCACGACCGTCTCGTCGGCGAAGGCCGTCTCATAACCTTCGCCGCGCGCCTTCAGCCAGCGCACGAGATCGGCGATGGTGGTGAGATCGGTGGGGATGTCGAGCGTCTCCTCGGGCAGGCCGACGCGCTCGCGCACCCAGGCGAAATAGACGATGCGGACGGGGCGCGTGCCCGCCGCTGCGGTCGCTGTCACAGTATTCATGGCGTGCGCTCGTCCTCTGCGACGAGATGGCGGATGCCGGCGTTGAAATAGTCCCAGCCGGTATAGATCGTCAGGCCGGCAGCAGCCCAGAGCAGGACGATGCCGATCGTGGTGTTGCCGGGCAGGACCTTGTCGCCGGCGGGGCCGACGACGAGGAAGCCGAGCGCGAAGAGCTGCGCCGTCGTCTTCCACTTGGCGACCTTGCTGACGGGGACGCTGACCTTGAGATCGGCCAGGAATTCGCGAAGCCCGGAGACCAGGATCTCGCGGCAGAGGATCACGATCGCGGCCCAGAGCGTCCAGCCCTCGATCTGGCCGGTATAGACCAGCATCAGCAGCAGGGCGGCGACGAGCAGCTTGTCGGCGATCGGGTCGAGCATGCGGCCGATCGCCGATTGCTGGCTCCAGGCCCGCGCGATGTAGCCGTCGAGATAGTCGGTGATGGCGGCGAGCGTGTAGATTCCAAGCGCGAGCCAGCGCATCCAGTCGTCGCGCGGCCAGAACAGGATCGCCACCAGGGCCGGGATCGCCAGGATCCGCCCGTAGGTGAGGAGGTTGGGCAGCGACCAGGGGCCGCGCCGCCTGATGGCGTCTGGAAGAATCGTCACGGGATGCACCAAAGCAAGGCGGCAGCAGCAGCGTCAACACGCAACAGCGTGAATGTGGCAGAACTATCAGGCATCATGAAAGAAATCATGCACCGCCTTGGCCGTCGCGGCATTGACGCCGGGCGTGCGCATCAGGTCGTCGAGCTTGGCGCGCTGGATCGCCTTCACCGTGCCGAAATGCAGCAGCAGCGCCCGCTTGCGTGACGGCCCGATGCCGGGGATCTCGTCGAGCGGGTTCTTCATCGTCTCGCGCTTGCGCTTGGCGCGGTGCGTGCCGATGGCGAAGCGGTGGGCCTCGTCGCGCAGGCGCTGGATGAAATAAAGCGCGGGGTCACGCGGCTGCAGCTTGAAGGGCTCGCGGCCGGCCATGTGGAAGGTCTCGCGCATGGCGTTGCGGTCTTCCCCCTTGGCGATGGCGACGAGCGGGATGTCGGCCGCGCCGAGCTCCTTCATGATCTTGAGCGCAGCGGTGAACTGGCCCTTGCCGCCGTCGACGATGACGAGATCGGGGCGGGAGGGGAAACCGTCCTCGTCCTTGCGGGGTTTCGGCGCCTTGCGCGCCTTCTTTGGCGAGATCTCACCCTGGGAAGCGTCGTCAGGCGTCGCCCCGAGGGCGATCGTCACGGCTTCCGCGCCCCCCTCAGGATGAGGGCTCAGGGCAATGCCTTCTTCCCTTGCCAGCTTGGCGAATCGGCGCGTCAGCACCTCGCGCATCATGCCGAAATCGTCGCCAGCGATGGTGTCGGTCGAGATGTTGAAGGTGCGGTACTGGTTCTTCACGAAGCCGTCCGGCCCGGCGACGATCATGCCGCCGACGGCGTTGGTGCCCATGATGTGCGAGTTGTCGTAGACCTCGACCCGGCGCGGCGGCGTCTCCATGCCGAAGGCGGCGCCGAGCGTGGCGAGCAGGGCGGTCTGGCCGGCATTGTCGGCGAGCTTGCGCGCGAGCGCCTCGCGGGCGTTCTTCACGGCATGGGCCATCAGGTCGGCGCGTTCGCCGCGCTTGGGATGTGCGACCTCGACCTTGCGGCCGGCGCGTGCCGTGAGCGCCTGGCCGATCAACTCGATTTCCTCGACCGGATGCGAGAGCAGCACGAGGCGCGGCGGCGGCTTGTCGTCGTAGAACTGGGCGACGACCGAGGCGAGCACCTCGGCCGGCGTCAGCGAGCGGTCGGCACGTGGGAAGAGGGCGCGGTTGCCCCAGTTCTGGTGGTTGCGGAAGAAGAAGATCTCGACGCAGAACTGCCCGGCCTGCTCGTCGATGGCGAAGACGTCGGCCTCCTCGACCCCTTGCGTATTGATGTCCTGCCCGGCCTGAACGGCCGAGAGCGCGGCGAGGCGGTCGCGATAGCGCGCCGCCTTCTCGAATTCGAGCTCTTCGGCCGCGACCTGCATCCGGGCGGAGAGGAGCTGTTTCACCGCGGAGGAGCGGCCGGAGAGGAAGTCGCGGGCCTGGCCGGCGAGCGCCTGATAGTCGGGAATCGAGATCTCGCCGGTGCAGGGGCCGGCGCAACGCTTGATCTGGAAGAGCAGGCAGGGGCGCGTGCGGTTCTCGTAGAAGGAATCCGAGCAGGTGCGGATCAGGAAGGCCTTCTGCAGCGCGTCGATGGTCCGCGTCACCGCCCAGACCGAGGCGAAGGGGCCGAAATAGTCGCCCTTGCGATGGCGCGAGCCGCGATGCTTCAGGATCGCGGGAGCGTCGTGCTCGCCGCCGGTCAGGAGGATATAGGGGAACGACTTGTCGTCGCGCAGCAGCACGTTGTAGCGCGGCCGGAGCTGCTTGATCAGGTTCGATTCGAGCAGCAGGGCCTCGGTCTCGGTGCCGGTGGTGACGAACTCCATGTTCGCCGTCTCGGCGATCATCCGGGCGACAGCATTGGTATGCGCCATGCCGCGGGCATAGGAGGTCACGCGGTTCTTCAGGCTCTTGGCCTTGCCGACATAGAGCACCTCGCCGGCGCGATCGAACATCCGGTAGACGCCGGGCCTGTTCGGCAGGTGCTTCGCGAATTGCTGGATGACCTCGATGCCGGCCTTGAGCGCGCCGGGAGCAGCTTCCGCGAGGGCGAGCGCGGCTTCGGGCGCGGGGAGGGTGTCCTCCTCGTCCTCGAACTCGTCCTGGGGCAGATCGTCCTGGCGTTCGCGACTCATGCGCTTCTGTACTCTTGATCTCTGTATTTTCGGCCTCCATGTAGGATGCCGCAGCGGCTTCGTCATGTCAGGAGAGCGGATGCGGCGGCGCCGCCGAGGCACATCCTTGATGAAACCGGCAGCGCGTCACGATCGGCGATGGTTTCTCATCGTTGTTCGCGGCCTTTCATGCTGCGCCTTTTTCGTTTCCCGGAGCAGCCATCCTGCCGCTGATTGACATCAGGACGGCCATGGCCTAATTGTTAATTTCGATTTAGGCCCGATGACTTGGCCATTCGCTGCTTTCGAGCGCGACATGCTGACGATTTTCTTCCTTTTATCGAACTCACTGCCGCATGTTTTCCATGGGGCTTGGATAAACATGTTTGCGGGAGGCTCATATGGCTTCTGGTTCGGTTAAGTGGTTCAACGCCACCAAGGGTTTCGGTTTCATTCAGCCTGACGATGGCGGCCAGGATGTGTTCGTTCACATCAGCGCTGTCGAGCGTGCCGGCATGCGCGATCTGCGCGAAGGCCAGAAGATCTCGTACGAGATCGTCCAGGACAAGCGTTCGGGCAAGAGCTCGGCCGACAACCTGCGGGCCGAGTAACCGCCTGGGAGGCGGAACGACGACGCTTTGAGGCGACCACGGATGTACCGGCGCCGCGACACGAAGTTTCGCACCAGCGGTTAAGTCGAAGGGTCGGGACCAACAAGCCCGGCCCTTTTGTGTTTTTGGAAAGGACAACCATGCAAGTTCTCGTTCGGGACAATAATGTCGAGCAGGCGCTCCGCGTTCTGAAGAAGAAGCTGCAGCGCGAAGGCGTGTTTCGCGAGATGAAGCAGCGCCGCGCCTATGAGAAGCCGTCCGAACGACGCGTGCGTGAGCAGGGCGAGGCGGTTCGCCGCGCCAAGAAGGCTGCCCGCAAGCAGGCGCAGCGCGAAGGCCTGCTGCCGGCGCCGAAGCGCAAGCTTCCCCTCGGCAAGGGCCGTCCCGGAGCTGGCCCCGGAGCCGGAGCACCGCGTCCTCCCTCCATCTGATCGGCGGAGACCAATTGGGGCCTGTTGAGTAAGGAGTTTCGAATGTCGAGCCGCAACATGAAGCTGGACGAGATCAAGGCTCGGGCGCAGGCGGCTTTCGAGACCACCGAGCAGCGCAAGAAGGATGCCCTTGTTGCGTGGCAGGCGCTTGAGGATCAGGCCAGCCAGACCCGCCTGAAGACCGAAAAGTTGCGGGCCTTGCGCCTTGCCCGGGATGCCGAGGAGGCTGCGGCCAAGGCGGCTGCCTCACGCAGCGAGGCGGCGACAAAGCGGCCGCGCAAGGCCGCTGCGAAATCTCTCTGAAGCTTCGCTGATGATGACCAAGGGCAGGCGCCACGATGCGCCGCCCTTGCATTTCGGCCGCCGCTGCGATCGCGTATTGCGCCCTTAGGGCGGCGCGGCGCCGTCAAGGCCGGCGCAATTCGTTTCGCACAACGGCAGTTCTGTGCGCGCTCAGGCGGCAGCTCCTTCCCCGACCCAATCCTGAACGATAGCGTGGTTGGCGTGGATGCAGATGAGCTCCAGCCTCCCCGAGCCGATATTGACGAATTTGTGAGGGATTCCGGCCGGGCCGACCACGATTGCCCCCGCGCCGGCCCGCAGCTTTTCCCGGCCGACCGTGAATTCCGCCTCGCCGGATCGGATCACCCAGGTTTCCGAATACGGATGGACATGCAGGCCCGGTCCCTGGCCCGGCTCGTTGTCGACCAGGAAGAACGAGACCTGCGAGCCATAGCCGCCGCCCTCGAATTTCGCCGTCCGGCTCGTGCCGCTGCGCAGGATGTCGCTGTCGATCGCCGTCGTCATCACCATCTCCTCCAAATTATCTTTATGCTAAGATAATTATCAGAATCTGTCTTCGCGTCAAGATATCTCTTGGCGCGAAGCCCGCTGTGAGGCAGAGGAGGGATGGGGGAAGGGCAGGCGATGACGAAGATGGATCATGTCGAGCGGGTCAGGGCGCAATGGGCCCGCGAGTTGCCGGACCTCGATACGACGCCCACCGCGATCTTGGGGCGGGCTTATCGGCTGGCCAATCTCGTGCGGCCGAGCATCGAGGAGACCTTCGCCGGGTTCGGCCTCGATCGTGGCGAATTCGATGTCATCAGCACCTTGCGCCGCAGCGGGCCGCCTTATCGGCTGACGCCGACAGCGCTCTATCGCTTCCTGATGATCACCTCCGGCGGGCTGACGCACCGGCTGGGGCGGCTGGAGAAAGCCGGGTTGATCCGCCGCGAGAAATCGGCGGAGGACGGGCGCAGCCTGCTCGTCGTCCTGACCGATCTGGGCTTCCGGCGGGCCGAGGAAGCGCTGCGCGCCGACATGGCGAGCGAGGCGCAGTTCCTCGCAAGTCTCGACCCGGCCAAGCGAGCGGCCTTGGCGGAACTTCTGAAGGAGCTTCTGGCGACGCTCGAAACCGAAGCACCGCCGGAGCGGGAAGAATGACCGCTGCCGGATCCGGCCGCATCATCCTGCTCAACGGCGCGTCGAGCAGCGGCAAGTCCTCGCTGGCGCGCGCCATACAGGCGCGGATCGACCGGCCGTTCTGGCATATCTCGATCGACCATCTCCGCGATTCCGGCGTGCTGCCGAGCGCCCGGATCAAGAGCGGGGAATTCGACTGGCGGACCATGCGGGAAGCCTTCTTCCTCGGCTTCGAACGCTCGCTTGCCGCCTATGTCGCGGCTGGCAACGACCTCGTCGTGGAGCACATCATGGAAAGCGAGGCCTGGCTCCTGCGGCTCGTCGACACGCTCGTCGGGCATGACGTCTTCTTCGTCGGTGTGCATTGCCCGCTCGACGAGCTCGAACGGCGCGAGCAGGAACGGGGCGACAGGCCGCTCGGCGATGCCCGGCGCGACTTCCATCGCATCCATTCCTACTGCCTCTACGATGCCGAGGTGGATGCGATGCAGGACAAGGAGGCCAATGCCGACGCGGTCATCGCCGCATGGCAGGCGCGGATGCGGCCCTCTGCCTTCAACCGGTTGCGCGAGCGCCACAGCCGCTGAGCGAAGCCCGGCTCACCGATTGCCATGTCATCGACGCGCCCGCGCCGGCTGCGAATGCAGGGCGAGGGGACTGCCCTCCGTCTCAGGCTGCGCCAATATGATTGAGACAGGCTCGCGCCGATATCACCGAGGATCGAAACCCATGCCCCAGTCCGACAGCGCTCGAATCGTTCTCGCTTCCCGTCCGGAAGGCCGTCCCGCCCCGCAGAACTTCCGGCTTGAGCACGTCGCCATCCCGGCGATCGGCGACGGGCAGGTGCTGCTCAAAATCCTCTACCTCTCGCTCGACCCCTATATGCGCGGACGGATGAGCGCGGCGAAATCCTATGCTGCCGCCACCGAGATCGGGCAGCCGATGGAGGGCGGGACCGTCGGCGAGGTGATCGAGAGCCGCGATCCCGCCTTCAAGCCCGGCGATATCGTTCTCTCCCATTCCGGCTGGCAGTCGCATGCGGTCGCGAACGCCGCGCAACTGCGCAAGCTCGACCCGAAAGCAGCGCCGCTGACGACGGCGCTCGGCGTGCTCGGCATGCCAGGCTTCACTGCCTATGCCGGCCTGCTCACCATCGGCCAGCCCAAGCCGGGCGAGACGGTCGTCGTCGCGGCGGCGAGCGGGCCGGTCGGCTCGGCGGTCGGGCAGATCGCGCGGATCAAGGGCGCGCGGGCGGTCGGCATTGCCGGCGGCCCCGAGAAATGCGCCTTCGTGCGCGACACCTTCGGTTTCGACGCGGTGATCGACCATCGCGATCCCGATATGGCGGCCAAGCTCGCGGCGGCCTGCCCCGATGGCATCGACGTCTATTTCGAGAATGTCGGCGGCCATGTCTGGGATGCGGTCTTCCCGCTGCTCAATACGTTCGCACGCATCCCGGTCTGCGGCCTCGTCGCGCAATACAATGCCAGCGGCACGTTTCCCGGGCCGGACCGGCTGCCGGGGATGATGCGCGACGTCCTGTCGAAGAGCCTGACGATCCGCGGCTTCATCCAGCGCGAATTCGCCGCCGCGCAGGCGCCGACCTTCCGGGAGGAGATGGCGCGCTGGATCGCGGAGGGCGCGGTCAAGTACAAGGAAGACATCGTTGCGGGCCTGGAGAACGCGCCCGAGGCCTTCATCGGCCTGCTGGAGGGCCGGAATTTCGGCAAGCTGATCGTCAAGATCTGAGCGAGGGCGCCACGCGCCAGCCTTTTTCCTTGACCATTGAGCGGGCGCGCGGCCATCTCGCCGCGCCCGCCACCGGACCTTGCCATGCCCGTTTTTGCCATTCCCTTCCCGATGATCGACCCCGTCGCGGTGCAGCTCGGGCCGCTGGCGATCAAATGGTACGGACTTGCCTATGTCGTCGGGCTGCTCGGCGGCTGGTGGTATGCGCGCAAGCTCGTGGCCTCGGACTGGCTCTGGGCCGGGCGGGCTCGGCCTCAAGCCGTCGAACTCGACGATATGCTGCTCTTCGTCGCCTTCGGCGTGGTGCTCGGCGGACGCACCGGATTCGTGCTGTTCTACGATCTGCCACGCTATCTCGAGCGGCCGCAGGACATCCTGGCGATCTGGCAGGGCGGCATGTCCTTTCATGGCGGCCTGATCGGCGCGACGCTGGGCCTGTGGCTCTTCGCCAGGCGGCGTGGCTATCCGGCCCTGTCGGTCTTTGACCTCGCTGCCGCGGTGGTGCCGATCGGGCTCCTGCTCGGGCGCATCGCCAATTTCATCAATGGCGAGCTCTGGGGCCGTCCGGCGCCCGATTTCCCCTATGCCATGGTGTTCCCGAATGGCGGGCCGCTGCCGCGCCATCCGAGCCAGCTCTACGAGGCCTTCGCCGAGGGGCTCCTGCTCTTCGTGCTGGTCAACCTGCTGGTCCGGGCCGGCGGTTTCAGAAAGCCAGGCCTCGTCGCCGGCGTCTTCGGCATGGGTTATGCGGTCGCCCGCATCGTCTGCGAGTTCTTCCGCGAGCCCGATCCGCAGCTCGGCTTCCTGTTCGGGACCTCGGTCGATGCGCTCTCGGGCGGCATCACCATGGGCATGCTGCTGTCGCTGCCGGTGTTTTTCGCCGGCCTGTGGCTGGTGCTGCGCAGCCGGCGCGAGACGCCCGGCGAGGCGCGGGCGTGACCACGCTCAAGGCCGAGATCATCGACCTGATCCGGCAGGAGGGGCCGATCGGCATCGGCCGTTACATGGCGCTGGCGCTCGGCCATCCTCGCCACGGCTACTACATGACGCGCGACCCTCTGGGGACTGAGGGCGATTTCACCACGGCGCCCGAGATCAGCCAGATGTTCGGGGAGCTGATCGGGCTCTGGGCTGCCCATGCCTGGCAGGCGATGGGCGCACCGGCGCGGTTCCGGCTCGTCGAGCTGGGCCCCGGACGCGGCACGCTGATGGCCGACATGCTCCGGGCGACACGGATCGTGCCTGGGTTCCATGCAGCGCTCTCGGTGCATCTCGTCGAGACCAGCCCGGTCCTGCGCGCGCGGCAGGCGGAGGCGCTCAAGGGGTTCGAGACGGTCTGGCACGATGCGATTGCCGGCGCCCTCGACGGCCCGGTGGCCGTGATCGCCAACGAGTTCCTCGACGCCTTGCCGCTCGACCAGTTCGTGATGACCCCGGAGGGCTGGCGCGAGCGGCTGGTCGGGCTTGGCGATGACGGCGAACTCACCTTCGGCCTGTCTGCTGTCGGCGAAGGCACCCTGAAGGTTGCTGCAGCTGCCGGCTCCGTATTCGAGCAGCCTGCCATTGCGCTCGACATCGTCACGCAGCTTGCCGGTCATCTGGCATCGCAAGGCGGGGTGGCTCTGTTCATCGACTACGGTTCGGCGCGCTCGGGGTTCGGCGATACGCTGCAGGCCATGAAGCGGCATGAATTCGTCGATCCGCTTGCAGAGCCCGGCGAGGCGGACCTGACGGTCCATGTCGATTTCGAGCGCATGGGGCAGGCGGCGTTCAAGGCCGGTGCCGCCTTGCACGGGCCGGCGACGCAGCGCGATTTCCTGCTGGCGCTGGGGCTGCCGCAGCGGGCGCAGGCGCTGTCGCTCAAGGCGGACGCCGAGCAGCGGGTGGCCATTTCCGCCGCCTTCGACCGCCTGATCGCTCCGGGCGAGACCGGCATGGGCGATTTGTTCAAGGTTCTCGCGCTATCGCAGCGGAACCTGCCGCCCCTGCCCGGATTTGACCTTCATCGGCTGCCAGATCAGGGCTGACCTCAGCGGAGCCTCGCGGCCTCGCACCAACCGGACAAGATCATGTTCATCACCGCCCGCGAACTCGCCGGAGAAGCCGGCATCCGTCACGCCTTCTTCACCCGCGAAGGCGGCGCCTCGACCGGCATCTATGCGTCGCTCAATGGCGGGCTCGGCTCCGCCGACGACCCGGCGGCGATTGTCGAGAACCGGGCGCGGATGGCGCGTCATCTCGAAGTTTCGCCGGAGAACCTGATCAGCCTCTATCAGGTGCATTCCGCCGACGTGGAGGTGGTGACCGGCCCCTGGCCGGGCGAGCGCCCCAAGGCCGACGCGATGGTGACCACGGCCTCCCATGTCGCGCTCGGTATCTCCACCGCCGATTGCGGGCCGATTCTCTTCGCCGATGGCGAGGCGCGGGTGATCGGCGCGGCTCATTCCGGCTGGAAGGGCGCCTTCACCGGCATCGTCGGTGCGACCGTGACAGCGATGGAAAAGCTCGGCGCACGGCGCGAGCGCATCACCGCCGTGCTCGGTCCGACGATCAGCGCCAAGGCTTATGAAGTCGGGCCGGAATTCATCGAACGCTTCAAAGCCGAGAACCCGACCTATTCCCGCTTCTTCAACCCGTCCGAGCGTGCCGCGCATGCGATGTTCGACCTGCCGGCCTTCATCGGGCTCAAGGCGCAGGAAGCGGGGATCGGCCGATTCGTCGATATGGGCCTGTGCACCTATGGCGACGAGCAGCGCTTCTTCAGCTACCGGCGCACGACCCATCGCGGCGAGCCCGATTATGGCCGCCTGATCGCGGCCATCACCCTCGACTGAGCAGATTGCGGTTGATGGCGTGGCGCGACGGCTTGTCGCACCGCGCCGACCGGGGCATCGTTCCCTCGGGCCGTGGGGAACGCATCGCTTCCTCCTGCGGCATATGTCGTTCGGGCGGTGCATTGAGATGCGGGGCCGACATGGAACAGATCCTGATGAACCTGATCGCTGGTGCGATCGGCGGTAATGCGGCCGGCAAGGCCAGCCCGAGCTTCGATCTCGGGACGATCGGCAACACGATTTCCGGCATCGTCGGCGGCGGCGTGCTCGGACAACTGATCCCGATCGTGCTGCCGGCGATCAGCGCTGCGGCGCAAGGCGGCAATCTCAGCATTGGCGGCATCCTGACCAACCTGATCGCGGGCGGCGCCGGCGGGGCGGTCCTGACCGCGATCATCGGCGCGCTGAAGAACAAGGCCGCCTGAGCTTCTGCATAAAGACCCGGCTCCTTGCGGAGCCGGGCTGCGCATGACGCGCGGCCGGGACCTTGCGCGATGGCTCGGATGGCGGCGATGCTTGCGCCTCCAGCAGCAGCCTGCGAGGCAGTCTTGTCCCGGTCCATCACCTATTACTTCTCGCTGCATTCGCCGTGGACCTATCTCGGCAACGCGACCTTTCACGAGATCGCCCGCCGGCATGGCTGCGCGATCGACTACCGCCCGATGCCGTTGCGCTCGGTGTTCGACGAGACGGGTGGGTTGCCCTTGCCGAAGCGGCACCCCGTGCGGCAGCGCTACCGGCTGCTCGATCTCCAGCGCTGGCGCGAGGCGCGGGGTTTGCCGCTCGTGCTGCAACCGAAGCATTTTCCCTTCGACCCGTCGCAGGCCGACCGCATGGCGATCGCGATCGTCGCGTCCGGTGGCGACCCGCTGGCCTTCATCGGCGACGTGATGGCCGGCCTCTGGGCGCGCGACGAGGATATGAGCCAGCCCGAGGCGCTGCTCGCCTGTGCGTCGCGCGCCGGTCTCGATGGGCTGGCGTTGCTCGCGGCTGCGGATTCTCCCGCGATCAGGCAACGCTATGAGGAGGCGCTGGGCCAGGCTGTCGAAGCCGGCGTATTCGGCGCGCCGAGCTATGTGCTCGATGGCGAGGTGTTCTGGGGCCAGGACCGGCTCGAGTTGCTCGATGCGGCGCTCGCGAGCGGCCGGACACCCTATCGCTCGGATGGCGCCGTCTGAGAATCAGCCGACGATGTCGGGCGTGCGCCAGCCGAGGTGCTGGCCGGCATCGACGGCGATCATCTGGCCGGTCACGGAATCGGCGCGGGCGAGGTAGAGCACGGCTTCGGCGATCTCGTCGGGCATGACGCGATGCCCGAGCAGGGTTCCTGCGGCTTCCTGATCGAGCAGGTCCGCACCGTCATAATGATTGGGGAAGGTCGGGCCGGGGCCGACGGCGTTGACGCGAATGCGCGGAGCCAGCGCCTGTGCCAGCGTCCGGGTCGCGGTGAGCAGGGCGGCCTTGGACAAGGTGTAGGAGTAATATTGTGGCGTCAGTTTCCAGACGCGCTGGTCGACGATATTGACGACCGCGCCCTTCAGATCGGCGGGCAGGCGCTCCGCCATGATGCCGACCAATTGAGAGGGCGCGCGCAGGTTGATGGAGAACTGACGGTTCCACGTCGCGATATCGAGCGAACGGACATCGTCGGCAACGAAGCTCGCGGCGTTGTTGACCAGGAGCGTGACCGGGCCGAGCGCCTTTTCCGCCGCGGGAATCAGGGTCGCGACGGCGGTAGGATCGACGAGATCGGCCGTCAGAAGGCAGGCCTTGGCGCCGCCGGCCTCGAGCTTTCCCAGCAAGGCTTCGGCGTCCTGCCGGCTGTCGCCGTGATGGATCGCGACCGCATAGCCGGCTTCGGCCAGCTTCTCGACAATGGCGCGGCCGATTCGCCGGGCGCCGCCGGTGACCAGCGCGACCTCAACCATCGCGGCCGTCGCGATTCGCGGGGGGCGGAGCCGCCTGGGCAGAGGCACGTCGTTGCAGGCGGCGTTCCCAATGCTTGGCGACGCGCAGATAGCGATAGAAGGCGTAGTTCATCGCCGTCATGAAACCGTAGATGCCGCGCAATGCATGACGGCGCCCGATATAGGCCTTGAGGAAATTGGCGGGGAATTCGGCGACCAGCCGGAAGACGGACAGGGTGCCGCCGCGCGCGTCGAGATCGTCGGCCTGCGCATCGCTATAGGCATTGAGCTTGTCCATCTGCTCGCCCAGCGAGCGAACGGAGAAATGATGCACGGTTCCGCGCAGGCGCCCGACCTGCGCATCCGGCGCAAGATCGACCCGATCATGCACGGGCGAGGCCGAATAGCGGCCCTTGCTCCTGCGGTAGAGACGCACGGGCGCAAGCGCATAGGCGAATCGGTGCGGCGCGCCTTCTCCCGGAAAGATCTCGGCGATTCTCAGCTTGTAGGCGTCCTTCGGCGGCGATCCGTTCGCGAAGAGCGCGGCGATCTCGGCTGCCAGATCGGGTGGCACGACCTCATCGGCATCGAGGTTGAGCAACCAGTCATGACGGCATTGCTCTTCGGCGAAACGCTTTTGCTGGCCATAGCCCGGCCAGGCATTGAAGATGACGCGGGCTCCGCGCGCTTCAGCGAGCGCCTGCGTGCCGTCGGTCGAGCCGGAATCGACGACCACGATGTCGTCGCTCAACGTCTGCGCCGCTTCGATCGTCCGGCCGATCCGGTCCGCTTCGTTCTGGGCGATGATGAAAATCGAGAGAGGCGGCACGGTCTTCTTCGGTTCCTGTCGTCTCAAGGCTTAAGCATGCTCGGGCCTGAGCGGCAAGACAGGCTGAAAAATGCGCAATAGGCAGTGGAACCTTGGGAAAACCACGGCGTTTGTAGGCCGGGCCATGTGCCTGAGCCAGCGAGCGATCGGATTGTTATTAGTATTCGATTTACCATAGTGGCTAGTCACTGGCTGGTTAACTCGGATTTACCTATTTGCGTTCAGTTATCGTATTCGTGCCGCATTTCTGCCGCGGTCTGCAAGGCAGATGTGCTTCCGATGCAACAGACAAAGCGCGCTCCCGGTCTTATAACGGGTTCATCGAAATCAACCGCCGGGTTTTCCGGCGTCAGCGACGACTAAGGAGTTTGTCATGAAGAAGTATCTGCTTGCGAGCGTTGCCGCGCTCGGCCTCGTCGCCGCTGGCGCCGCTTCGGCCGCCGACCTGCCGTCCCGCAAGGGCCCGATCGCCGCTCCGGTCTACATGCCGCCGGCTTTCACCTGGACCGGTTTCTACGTCGGTGCCAACGCCGGCTACGGCTGGGGTAACGTGAACGCTGGCGGCTTCGCCAACGTTGGCGATCTCGACGGCTTCGTCGGCGGTGGCCAGATCGGCTACAACTACCAGATGGGCCAGTTCGTCGTCGGTCTCGAAGCCGACCTGCAGGCTGCTGACCTCAGCAGCGGCAACAACCTCGGCCTCGTCGGCGTCAAGACCGATTACTTCGGCACCGTCCGTGCTCGCGTCGGCGTCGCCTTCGACCGGTTCATGCCCTACATCACCGGTGGTTGGGCCTACGGCAACGTGAAGACCTCGATCCCGGCGATCGGCTTCTCGACGGATCGCAGCCACACCGGCGGCTTCGCCGTCGGCGGCGGTCTCGAGTATGCCGTCACCAACAACATCATCGCCGGCGTCGAGTACCTCTACGTCGACCTGGGCGAGAAGAACCTCCTCGGTGGCGGCACCAAGGTCGGCACCGACTTCTCGGTCGTCCGCGCCCGCCTCAGCTACAAGTTCTGATCCTCTCCTTCCGGAGACAGAACGGACCCGGTGGCCTCGGCCACCGGGTTTTTTGTTGCCTGGATGTCAGGGCCTCCATGTGGCAGGACACGAAAAAGCCGGCGACCAGAGTCGCCGGCTTTACAGTTTGGGGGTTGACGCTGCGCGCCGCCGTTTCGATCAACCCTTGAAGCGGGTTGTCTCGAAAGCGGGGACGCGGGCGGCGAAATCGTCGAGCCAGGCGACGAGCTTCGGATGATCGGCCCGCCATTTGCCCTCGAAGCGCAGGTCGAGATAGCCCAGCGCGCAGGCGAGCGCGATCTCGCCGATGTGCGGGCGATCGGCGAAGACGGGCGGCGCGGCTTCGAGCGCTTCCAGCCCGCGCGCGACCTTGCCGTCCTGATGCGCGACCCAGTTGGCGTTGCGGGCTTCCTCCGGCCGGAAGCGGCCTTCATAGACCTTGAGCAGCGCGGCATCGCAGATGCCGTCGGCCAGAGCCTGCAGCCGCAACTGGGCGAAGCGCGCCTCGCCGCCCGGGATGAGCCTGCCGCCGCTGAGATGGTCGAGATAATCGACGATGACGCGGGAATCGAACAGCGTCGTGCCATCCTCCAGCACCAGCGTCGGGATCTTGCCGAGAGGGTTCTGTCGGCGCAGCGCCTCGGCCGGGTCGGTGGTGTCGGCCGGGACGATCTCGATGCGGTCCATCAGCCCGAGTTCGAGAGCCGCCATCTTGACCTTGCGGCCGAACGGGGAGGCGGGGGAGGAGCGCAGGACGAGCATCGGCGAAATCCTTGATGCGGAGCGGGAAGAGCGATCAGCCGTCGGGGCGGATCGTCTCGCAGTGATAGCGCGGCCGCGCGCCCTGGGCGAGCCGTTCGGTCAGTGCCGGCAGCAGCGTTTCCGCCTCCTCGGCTAGCCGCCAGGGCGGGTTGACGACCAGCAGGCCGGTGGCACTGAGGCCGCCTGCCGCTTCCGGGCGGTCGACATCGATCTCCAGGCGCAGGAGCCGTCCGATGCCGGCATCATGGATGGCATCCATGAGGGATTCGACGCCGTTGCCGCCCTTGATCGGATACCAGAGCGCATAGATCCCGGTCGGCCATTTGCGGTGCGCCGCGATGAATTGTGCGGCGAGCGTGGCGAATTCGTCCTTCTCCTCGAAAGGCGGATCGATCAGGACGAGGCCGCGGCGTTCCTTCGGCGGAATATTGGCTCGCAGTGCCGTCCAGCCGTCGATGGCAAGCGGCCTGCAGCGCTGGTCGTACCCGATGGCTTCGGTCAGCTTGCGATAGGTCGAGGGATGAAGCTCGGCCGCGACCAGCCGGTCATCCGGCCGCATCGCATGGCGGCAGAGCCAGGGCGAGCCGGGATAGGCGCCGGAGCCATAGAGGGCGCGGGCGCCTTCCAGCGCGGCGCGATAGGGGACGAGCAGGGCTTCGACCGCGGGAGACAGAGGCGAGCGATTAATCCGCGCGACGCCGTCCTTCCATTCATGCGTCCTGAGCGCCTCTTCCGAATCGAGATCGTAGCGGCCGCTCCCGGCATGGGTGTCGATGATGCGGTAGGGCGTCGGCTTGGCGTTGAGATGCAGCAGGATGCGGGTCAGCACGACATGCTTCAGCACATCGGCGAAGTTTCCAGCGTGGAAGCCATGGCGATAGTTCATGCCGCCGTTGGTAGAGGAAGCCGCGCTGGACCGAAAGCGGCAAAGTCTTGCCGTATCCCGCTTTCAGCGCGGGCCGACGACCGTGAATTCCCGGGCGCGGCAGCCGGAGCGGTCAACCTGCTGGCAGGTGCGGAAGTCGCGGAGATCCCTGGTGAAGCAGATCTTGACCTCCTGGAGAACGCCGCGCTTGCAGGCCACCGACATCATATCCGGGCGGAGACCTGGATTGGCGGCGGCGAAGGCGCGTTCGAGATCGATCGCGGTCCAGCTCTGGTCGTGGTCCGCCTTGGCCAGGGCCGGCGGGATCACGACCTTCTCGCGGGCGCGGCGGACATCGCGAAAATAGTCGCTCGGGCTCGAGCCCGTGCAGGTGCCGTGCTTGCGCCACTGGTAGCGGGCGAGCCCCTCGGTCGGGAACAGGCCTTCCGCCTGTTCCATCGCGATCCGGGAAGGCGATCGTCCGGCCGGGCCGCAATCGCTGGGATAGCCGCGCTCGTTCTGTGGCCAGAGGCCGTGCACGACGAAGCGCAGGCCGGAGCCCTCGCCGCATTGCTCGCGATTGCGCGTGCGGTCGCCGTCGAGTTCGCAGAAGCCCGGCGACCAGGACAACGCCAGGACGTAGAAATCGAAATCGCCGGGCGCGGCGCTGCGTTGGCCGAAGCCTTGCGCATGGCCCGCGGCGGTGAAGCCGAACAGTGCCAGGCCCGCCGCGACCAACAGCCGCTTCATCATCGGACCGCCTGGGTTACGGGCGCGCCATCTTGCAATTGGGTGCATAGGAACGCTGCCGGTCGAGGCCGTTGACGCACCAGTTGACGTTCCAGGTCATGCCGAAGAGGCCGAGAGACTCGCGCACGGAATAATCGACGCGACGGAACTTGCCGTCGTTCAACAGGACGCGGCCACTGCAGAAGCGCCGCGGGATGAAGTCGGCGCCCCAGCTGCGATAGCCGATCTGCGAAACGCGATCGTAGGACAGCGCCTGGAGCGGGCCCCAATAGGTGTCCTCGCGGGAATTGAAGCGGCTGGTGACTTCACCGAGCACGGCGGGGTCGTCACAGCCGGGGAGGTTGCCGTACATCGCGAAGGTGCGGTTCTCCGCGCGGTCCGCAGGATGGACGAAGCGGCCGTTCGCTGCGCTGGCCGCGAAGCCCGCGATGCAGGCGATGGAAACAAGGGCGGTTCGCAGCAGGGCGCGGCGCATCGAATCAGGCCTCGTATGGGAGGGCGAAGTTGGCATGCACGATGGCGGTGCACCGGGCGCCGGTCAAGGCGGCAGAGAGCGCCATGCGGAGAAGTCGGGCCGGTACGAATCCCCCCGCGCTGGCGCGATCCGCGGCAATCGGACAGATTGATCGGATAAACACGGGGAAACGACATGACGGACTGCTTCGACGATCCGGCGGCGCGCATCGAGGACGCGGATGCCTTGCGCGGCCATATCGGCCCGGTTTCGCCGCTGGCGACCGGCAAGGTGCTGCGCCGGCTCGACCAGTTCTGCCGGGATTTCATCGCGCTCTCGCCCTTCCTGGTTCTTGCGAGCTGCGATGCCGAGGGCAATGCCGATGCAAGTCCGCGCGGCGACGGGCCGGGCTTCGTGCGCGTGCTCGACGACAATACCCTGCTGATCCCCGACCGGCGCGGCAACAACCGGGTCGATTCCTTCGGCAACATCCTCTCCGCCCCGGGGGTCGGGCTCGTCTTCATGGTGCCGGGGATTCCGGAGACCCTGCGCGTCAACGGCAAGGCGCATGCGACGCGCGATCCCGCTCTGCTGGCGCCTTCCGTCATGCAGGAACGCGTGCCGGTGACAGGGCTCGTCGTCACGGTCGAGGAAGCCTATTTCCATTGCGGCAAGGCGCTGATCCGCTCGAAGCTGTGGGACCCGGCCTCGCAGGTGCCGCGCAACTCCTTCCCGACGCTCGGCCGCATCATTGCCGACCAGACCAAGGCGGTCGACGGCGACGAGGCCGATCGCAATCTCGAGGAAGCCTACCGCCTGCGCCTGTATTGAGGGTGCCTGCTCAGCGCTCGGGCATGCCGCTGGCTGAGCGATCCTGCCGGCGGCGGTACAGGAGCGTGCCGAGTTGCCAGGCGGCGAAGGCAAGGAAGCCAAGGCCGATCAGGCTGCGGTTGCGGGCCGATTCCGAGAGATTTGCGAAGCTCCTGTCATAGGAGAGCAGGATTTTTCCTGCGCTCGTCGCCTCGTAGACCAGCCCGGCATCGGGGTCGACGAGGAAGCGCAGTGGCTGGCCCCAGCGGATATCGTCTAGGCCGTCGACCCAGAGATTGCGCGGCGGCGCATAGGTCTGGAGCATCCGGCCGGATGCGACGAGGGGAAGGAGCTGGGTGCGATAGCCGCCGCGATGGCGGCCGATCCCGCCGCTGACGATGGGCGTCTCGATCGAGATCGGGCCGACATGCTCGGCAACCGTCAATCTGTCTCGGGGCAGGGGCCAGGCAAGCCAGCCGGCAAGGGCCATGAAGAGGCCGAAGCCGGCCGCACCGAGGCCGACGGTGACGATCCAGGCGTCTGATGGCTTCCGATCCGTCGGCGTGCCCTTTCGCGTCTCAGCCTTGCTGGCGGATCGTAGCTGCTTTGACGACGGGTTTGTAGGTCGCAACGGTGGCGCGCCGCTCCAGGACGAGCAGGACGAGGCCGGCAGCCACGATCAAGGCCGCGCCGCAAAGCATGGCGGGCGTCGGCCAGTCGCCGAAGATGAACCAGCCGAAGACCAGCGCCCAGACGATCAGCGTGTACTGATAGGGCACGACGACGGAGGCCTCGGCCAGCTTGAGCGAGCGGGTGACGCAGATATGCGCACCCATCGCGACGATGCCGAGCAAGGCGAGGAGGGCGGCGTCCTTCAGGGTAGGTGTCACCCAGCCGAAGGGCAGGAGCGCGAGCCCCATCAGGAGGGCTCCGAGCGTCTGCCAGGCGACCAGCGTGACATCCGGGGTGCCGCGCAATTGACGCCCGGCGATCATCATCGCGGCGAAGAAGAAGCTGCCGAGTACGGCAATCAGCGCCGGCATGGACAGGCTGGCGCCGCTCGGATTGAGCGAGACCGCGACGCCGGTAAAGCCGAGCGCGATAGCGAGCCACCGCCAGCCGTCGATGCGCTCGCCGAGCAGCAATGCCGCGAGGATCACTACCCAGACCGGCGCCGCGAGCCAGATCGTCATCGCGTCCGCGAGCGGCAGATAGCTCACGGCAAGATAGAACAGTGCAACCTCGCCCGAGCTGAACAGCACGCGCAGGGCCTGCAGGCCGGGACGCTCCGGCCGCAATGTCCGCTGCACGCCCTGCTTGAACACGAAGGGCAGGATGACGACGAGCGCTGCCAGGCTGCGCACCACCAGGAGCTGCCCGACCGTGTAGGTCGCGACCAGCCATTTGCCCATCACGTCGTTCAGCGAAAACAGCAGGATGCCGATGAGCATCATGGCGATGCCGGTGAGCGAGGCGTTGCGGGCGGTCATGTCAGGCGAGGGTTTCCAAGGGCGAGCCACCACTGGCCGAGTTGGGAGCGCGTGGCAATCCGCGTCGCCGCATGCCTGCATGAGTTCTTGATATTAAATATTGACTTAATTAAGTGGATGTAGAATTATTGGCCATGGATCGCTTTGCCGCCCTTGCCGACCCGACGCGCCGCAGCATCATCGAGATGCTGGGCGAACGGGCGCGCTCGGCGGGAGAGATCGGCGCAGGCTTCAGCGCCAGCGCACCGGCGATCTCGCAGCATCTCAAGGTGCTGCGCGAGGCCGGGCTGGTGAGCGTCGAGGTCCGAGGACAGCAGCGGATCTACCGGCTCGACCCGGCGGGGCTCGCGGCGTTCGATGCCTGGCTCGGCAAGGTCCGGCGCTTCTGGGGGCGCCATCTCGATATCCTGGAACAGGAACTCGCAAAGCCCGAACAGGGCGAGGGAGAAAACCCATGAACGAATACGGTGTTGTGCTGGAAAGCGGCGCGGTGCGGTTCGAGCGCCTGCTGCCGGGGTCGGTCGAGCGGGTCTGGTCCTATCTCACCCAGTCGGAGAAGCGCGGGCAATGGCTGGCCTCCGGCGCCTTCGACTTGCGGGTCGGCGGCCAGGCGGAGATGCTGTTCAAGCATTCTGAGATCACCGACGAGACGCCGCCGGACGCCTATCGCGAGGTGCATGAGAACGGCGTGCGCTCGACCGGGACGGTCACGCGCTGCGAGCCGCCGCGGGTCATCGCCTTCACCTGGGGTGGTGGCGGGGAGCCGGAATCCGAGGTCGAGTTCGAGCTCGTGCCGAAGGGCGAGAAGGTCCTGCTGGTGCTGACGCACCGCAAGCTCGCGAACAAGGCCGAGATGACCAGCGTCTCCGGCGGCTGGCACCTCCATCTGGGCTTGCTGGAGGACCTGCTCACCGGCAGTCCGCGGCGCGGGTTCTGGTCGCGCCTCAAGGTGCTCGATGCAGAATATGCTGCGCGCTATGCCGACCTGAGCGAACCCGGCAAGGGCTGATCAGAGGCTGGCCGCCGCCCGCGCCGCCTGATCGTACTGGCCGGAAAGCGAGCGCATCGCGGCGGCGATCTCGGACAGGCGGGCCGGGTCGGCACTGGTGGCGCGGATCGACTTGACCAGGAGCTGCTCGCGGATCTGGGCATAGCGCCGGCAGGCCTCCTCGCCGGCCGGCGTGACCTCGACGGTCTTCTCCTTGCCCTTGCGGCCGCCCTTCAGCAGCTTCAGGCGCTCGAGCTTCTTCAGCGAGTAGTTCACCAGATGCGTGTCCTCGATATTGAGGACGAGGCAGATATCGGCAAGCCGCTTGGCCTTGCCGCGGTGATTGACGTTGTGGAGCACGAGCACGTCGAGCGGCGAGAGATCGGCGATACCGGCTGCCGCCATGCAGCGGATCATCCAGCGCTGGAAGGCGTGCACGCTCATGCTCAGCGCGAATTCGAACTCCGACAGAGCCGGCAGCGCTCCCGAGGCGAGATGCCCGGAAGAGACGATCGGGCCGAGGTCGTCGGGGGCCGGGGAGGTCATCGCGCTCGATCATCCTGAAGAAAAGAGCTTCGCCATCCCGGACACGCCGCGCGAGCGGCGCCGATCCGGGATCCATGCCTGAACCGTTCCGGCATGGGTCCCGGGTCTCCCTCCGGTCGCCCGGGATGACTGCTGTCGTGTTTCGACGTGCGGCGAGGTTGCCCGCCTCACATCTTCTTGTAGGCGTCGACGATGGCCTGGCCCTCGGCGCCGGCCTTCTTCAGCCAGTCGGCGGTGAGCTGCTCACCGGCCTTCTTGAAGCCGGCGGCGAGCGCGGGCGAAGGCGCCTGCACCTTCATGCCCTTGGCCTTGAGCTGCTCGATGTACCAGCCGGCCTTGTCCTGCCACATCTTCCAGCCGCGCTCCTCGGCCGTTGCGGAGGCCTTGAGGATTGCGTCCTGCGTCGCCTTGTCGAGGGCGTTGAAGGCCGCCTTGTTGACGAAGGTGGCATCCTTGGGAATCCAGGCCTGCGTGTCGTAGAAATGGGTCAGCGATTCCCAGACCTTGGAATCGTAGCCGGTGCCGCCCGACGACATGAAGGAATTGACCACGCCGGTCGCCAGCGCCTGCGGCAGCTCCGCCGCCTGGATCGTGACCGCCTGCATGCCCAACAACTCGCCGAGGCGGGCAGTGCCGACATTATAGGCGCGCCATTTCAGCCCCTTCATGTCCTCGATCGTGTTGATGTCCTTCTTGGTGTAGACGCCCTGCGGCGCCCAGGGGACCATGAAGAGGAGCTTGATGCCCTGGGCGTCGAGCTTCTTCTCGATCGCGGCCTTGGACGCCTTGTAGAGCTTCATCGAGTCCGCGAAGGAGGTCGCCAGGAAGGGCACGACGTCGATGCCGAAGATCGGATCCTCGTTCTCGTGGTTCGAGATCAGGACCTCGCCCATCTGGGCCTGGCCGGTCTGGACCGCGCGCTTGATCTCGGGCGCCTTGAACAGCGAGGCGTTGCCGTGGATCGTGATCGAGAGCTTGCCGCCGGTGGCCGCCTCGACGTCCTTGGCGAAGAGGACGAGATTCTCCGTATGCGGATTATCGTTGGGATAGGCGGCGGGCAGGTTCCATTTGGTCTGGGCCGAGGCCGATGCGGCGCCAAGCGTCAGGGCGGTAGCGGCGACGCCGGCGACGAGGAGGCCCTTGATGAAGTCCTTGCGATACATGGTGTTGGCTCCGTTCCCTTGGTTTTGATGCGTTATCATTGAGGCGGAAAGGCCATCTGAGGCAAGACCATCACGATCCACGGGAAGATCGTGATGATCGCGACAGCGGCGACCAGCAGGAAGAAGAACGGCAGCGCCGCCAGCGCGACCGTGTTCGAGTCCTTGCCGGACATCGTCTGCAGCACGAAGAGGTTGAAGCCGACCGGCGGCGAGACCTCCGCCATCTCGACGATCAGCACGAGGAAGATGCCGAACCAGACGAGGTCAAACCCCGCCGTCTTGATCATCGGGATGACGATGGCGGTGGTCAGCACGATCATCGAGATGCCGTCGAGCGCGGTGCCGAGGATGATGTACATCACGGTGAGCGCGGCGATCAGCGCGTAGGGCGAGAGGTGCAGCGAGTCGACCCACTCGGCCAGCGCCGCCGGGATGCCGGTATAGGCCATCGAGGTCGACATGAAGGAGGCGCCGGCCAGGATCAGCATGATCATGCAGGTGATCCGGGTGGTGCCCATCACGCTCTGCCAGAACGCTTCCTTCGTGAGGGAGCCCGACCACCAGGCGATGCCGAAGGAGCCGAGCACGCCCCAGGCGGCGCACTCGGTCGCCGTCGCCCAGCCCAGCAGCAGCGACAGGAAGACCAGCGCGATCAACAGCATGCAGGGGATGAGCTGAGCCGATTCCCTGAGCTTCTCCCGCAGCGGCATCTTCGGCTCGCGCGGCGGCGACTGGTCGGGATGCAGCAGGTGCCAGACGGCGATGTAGCCGGAATAGAGCGCCATCACGAGCAGGCCGGGCAGGAAGCCCGCGAGGAAGATCTGGATGATCGAGACATTGGCCGCCACCGCATAGACCACCATGGTGATCGAGGGCGGGATCAGGATACCAAGCGTGCCGGCGCCGGCCAATGAGCCGAGCGCGAGCTTCTCGTTATAGCCGCGCCTCTTGAGCTCGGGCAGGGCGATCTTGGCGACGGTGGCGCAGGTCGCGGCGGAGGAGCCGGAGACCGAGCCGAAGATGCCGCAGGCGAGCACGTTGACGTGCATCAATCGGCCGGGCAGCCAGTTGAGCCAGGGGGCGAGGCCACGGAACATCTCTTCGGAGAGCTTCGTTCGGTAGAGAATCTCGCCCATCCAGATGAAGAGCGGCAGCGCGGCCAGCGTCCAGGAGGCGCTGTTGCCCCAGATGGTGGTCGCCAGCACGGAGCCGGCGGGAATGCCGCCGCCGACGAATTGCATCGCCACCCAACCGCAGGCCATCAGCGAGATGGCGATCCAGACGCCGCCGGCGAGGAAGATGGCCAGCAGCAGCAGAAGCAGCCCGGAGATTTCGATCATCGACATGGCGTCAGACTCCGCTCGCCATGGCGCGCTCGACGATCTCTTCGTCCGACTGCGCAGGGGGCTTCTCGTAGCGCGGCTCGCGGCCGCGGATGACGACATGGACGAACTCGTCCAGCATCGCGATGAACAGGATGATCAGACCGCCGGAATAGCCGAGCTGCGGTATCCAGAGCGGCATCGGCACGACGCCGCCGGCGACGTCGTTGAAGGCATAGGACTGCCAGGTCATGATCGCGGCGTGCCAGGCGAAGAAGCCGGAGAAACCGAGGCCGAGGACCAGCGAGAACACCTCGAAGACCCAGCGCTTGCGGCCCTGGAAATGGTCGATCAGCAGGCCGACGCGGATCATGTCACCCGACTTGAAGGTGTGGGCGAGGCCGAGGAAGGCCATAGCCGCCATGCACCATGAGGCGAAATCATCGCCGGCCGGGATGTTGAGGCCGATCTCGCGGCCGATCGACATGCCCATCATCAGCAGGAAGATCAGGATCAGGAAGATGCCGGCCGCGTAGCCGGCCCAGAGATAAAGCGTATCGAGCGTGCGACGGATCATGGCGCGCGCCGCTCCCGCCGGACAGGAGCGCATCCGCGCCCGGTTGCCAGGGTTGCTCGCATCGTCGCATCCTCCGCTTTCGCGCCGGCCTGGCCCCTCAGCCATGTTCCAGCCACAATCGGGATCGTAGCCGGCAGAATCGCCTTGTCAATAACTCATCGACGATTTATCGATAAAACGTCAGCGTAAATCATGGCTGGCTTGGCGGAGGGGAGAACGTCTTATGTCGGCGGCGCATTGGGACTTCTGGATCGATCGCGGCGGCACCTTCACCGACGTGATCGGACGCGATCCGGCTGGCAATCTCCATGCCAGGAAGCTGCTCTCCGAAAATCCCGGCGCCTATCGCGACGCCGCCGTGCAGGGCATCCGTGACCTTCTCGGCCTCAAGGCGGGCGAGCCGATCCCGGCGCGTGCCATCGGCGAGGTGCGCATGGGCACGACCGTCGCCACCAATGCGCTGCTGGAACGCAAGGGCGACCGGACGCTGCTCGTCACCACCAAGGGCTTCCGCGACGCGCTGCGCATCGGCTACCAGGCCCGCCCCGACATCTTCGCCAAGGAGATCGTCAAGCCCGAGCAGCTCTACGAGGATGTCGTCGAGGTCGAGGAGCGCGTGCTGGCCGACGGGACGGTCGAGCGCGCGCCCGACGAAGAGGCAATCCGCAACGCCTTGCAGGCACAATACGACGCCGGCTTCCGCGCGCTCGCGATCGTCTTCATGCACGGCTATCGCTACACGGCGCATGAGCAGGTCGCGGCCCGGATCGCCCGTGCCATCGGCTTCCCGCAGGTCTCCGTCAGCCATGAAGTCTCGCCGCTGGTGAAGCTGGTCGGGCGCGGCGACACCGCCGTGGTCGATGCCTATCTGTCGCCCATCCTCGGCCGCTATGTGCAGCAGGTTTCCGAGGAGCTCGACGTCGCCCGCACCGGCGCGCGCCTGATGTTCATGATGTCCTCGGGCGGGCTCACTGCCGCCGAGCTGTTCCAGGGCAAGGACGCAATCCTGTCCGGCCCTGCGGGCGGCGTGGTCGGCTTGGCCGAGACCGGTCGCTCGGCCGGGTTCGACAAGGTGATCGGCTTCGACATGGGCGGCACCTCGACCGACGTCGCGCATTTCGACGGCGAGTACGAGCGCGCTTTCGAGACCGAGGTCGCCGGGGTGCGTATGCGCGCGCCGATGATGCTGATCCATACCGTCGCGGCTGGCGGCGGCTCGATCCTGCATTATGACGGCGCGCGTTTCCGCGTCGGGCCGGATTCGGCCGGCGCCAATCCGGGACCGGCTGCCTATCGTCGCGGCGGGCCGCTCGCGGTGACCGACGCGAATGTCATGGTCGGCAAGCTGATCCCGTCCTATTTCCCGACGATCTTCGGGCCGAAGCAGGACGAGCCGCTCGATGTTGCGATCGTCCGCAACAAGTTCGCGGTGCTGGCCGCCGAGGTCGGCGACGGACGCTCGCCGGAGGAGGTCGCCGACGGCTTCATCCAGATCGCCGTCGCCAACATGGCCGAGGCGATCAAGAAGATCTCGGTCCAGCGCGGCTATGACATCACCCGCTACGCGCTGAATTCCTTCGGTGGCGCCGGCGGCCAGCACGCCTGCCTCGTGGCGGATGCGCTCGGCATCAAGACGGTGCTGCTGCATCCGTTCTCCGGCCTGCTTTCGGCCTATGGCATGGGGCTCGCCGAAATCCGCTCGACCCGCACTGCGGCGCTGGATGTTGCGCTCGACGGCGAGGCCAAGACAGCGATCGAGACGGTCGCCGCGAAGCTTGCCGCCGATACCAAGGCGGAGGTTGCGGGCCAGGGCGTGACCGAGGGCGATATCGCGATCCATACCCGCGCCCATATCCGCTATTCCGGCACCGATACCGCGATCGCGGTTCCGGCCGGCACACGCGCCGCGATGCAGGAGGCCTTCCAGACCGCGCATAAGGCGCGCTTCGGCTTCATGGACGAGACCAAGGCGCTGGTCGTCGAGGCGGTCGAGGTCGAGGCTGTCGGCGGCGGCGCGAAATTCGAGGAGGCGGCCGCTTCCGAGCAGGCGGGCGAGCCGGTTGCCGCCGAGCGCACGCGCTTCTTCGCCAAGGGACAATGGCACGATGCGGCGATCGTCCGGCGCGAGGCGATGAAGCCCGGCCAGAGCGTTGCCGGCCCCGCCATCATCATCGAGCCGAACCAGACCGTCGTCGTCGAGGAGGGCTGGAGCGCCAAGCTCACCGCACGCGACCATCTCGTCCTCGTCCGCGTCAAGGCGCTGGTGCAGCAGGCCGCGATCGGCACCAAGGCCGACCCGGTCATGCTCGAGATCTTCAACAACCTGTTCATGTCGATCGCCGAGCAGATGGGCGTGACGCTGCAGAACACCGCCTATTCCGTAAACATCAAGGAACGGCTCGACTTCTCCTGCGCGGTGTTCGACCAGACCGGCGCCCTCGTCGCCAACGCGCCGCATATGCCGGTGCATCTTGGCTCGATGGATCGCTCGGTCGAGACGGTGATCGCCAACAACCCGGTGATCAAGCCGGGCGACGTCTACTGCCTGAACGCGCCCTATAATGGCGGCACGCATCTGCCCGATATCACCGTCTGCACGCCGGTCTTCGATGCCGAGGAGAAGGAGATCCTGTTCTGGGCGGCAAGCCGCGGCCACCATGCGGATGTCGGCGGCACGGCGCCGGGCTCGATGTCGCCCTTGGCGACCAATATCGAGGAAGAGGGTGTCTATATCGACAATTTCAAGATCGTCGATCAGGGCCGCTTCTGCGAGGAGGAGTTGGTCAAGCTCCTGACCGGCGCGCGCTATCCCGTCCGCAACGTCGTGCAGAATGTCAACGACCTCAAGGCGCAAATCGCCGCCAACGAGAAGGGCGTGGCGGAGCTGCGCAAGATGATCGGCTCCTTCGGGCTCGACGTGGTGCAGGCCTATATGGGCCATGTCCAGGACAATGCGGCCGAGAGCGTGGCGCGGCTTCTGACCAAGCTGCACGATTCCGAATTCACCTATCCGATGGACCAGGGCTGCGCGATCAAGGTGAAGATCACCATCGACCGCGAGAAGCGCGAGGCGACGGTCGACTTCACCGGCACCTCGGAGCAGCGCCCGGATAATTTCAACGCCCCGGCGCCGGTGACGCGGGCCGCCGTGCTCTATGTCTTCCGCGTGATGGTCGACGACGCGATCCCGATGAATGCCGGCTGCCTCAGGCCGATCCGGATCGTGGTGCCGGAGGGTTCGATGCTGGCGCCGCGTTACCCCGCGGCCGTGGTCGCGGGCAATGTCGAGGTCAGCCAAGCGGTGACGAACACGCTGTTCGGCGCGCTCAAAGCGATGTCCTGCTCGCAGGGCACGATGAACAACCTGACCTTCGGCAACGACCAGTACCAGTATTACGAGACGATCTGCTCGGGCTCGCCGGCGGGGCCGGGCTTCAACGGTACCTCGGGCGTGCATGTCCACATGACCAATTCGCGCCTGACCGATCCGGAGATCCTGGAAACGCGCTTCCCGGTGGTGCTGGAGGATTTCCACATCCGCAAGGGCTCGGGCGGCAAGGGCGAGTGGACGGCCGGCGACGGCACCTCGCGCACCATCCGCTTCCTCAAGACGATGGATTGCGCGATCCTGGCGTCGCATCGCCGGGTGCGCCCCTTCGGCGTCGATGGCGGCGAGGCGGGCGAACTCGGCAGGACGCTGGTACGGAGGCTCTCCGGCGCGGTCGAGGAATTGAAGCCCTCCGACCAGACGCTGCTTCAGGCCGGCGAGGCGGTGACGGTGATCACGCCGACGGCCGGCGGCTATGGCAAAGCGAAGGGCTGAGGCGCGTTCGTCGTTATGGTCGGGCTTGTCCCGACCATCCACGTCTCGGCCGCCATCGTGTGCAAGACGTGGATGCTCGCCGCGGAGGCGAGCATGACGAAACTGCGCTCGTTGCTCTGGCAAGCCCTCGCGAAGAGGCCTAGCTGATAGTCTCCTGCAAGGAGACGGACATGCCCCAGACCTGGATGATCACCGGCGCCAATCGCGGCATCGGACTTGCCATCACCATCGAGTTGCTGCGCCGGGGCGATCGCGTGATCGCGGCGGCGCGCAATCCCTGGGGCGGGGCGCTGGCCGAGCTCGCGGCCGAGCATCCGGCGGCGCTGATTCCGGTCGAGCTCGACGTGACCTCCGACGCCAGCATCGCCGCGGCTAAGGAAGCCCTGGCAGGGCAGGCGATCGACGTGCTCCTGAACAATGCCGGGCTTTATGGTCCGCGCGACCGGCAGAGCGGGCTCGACGTCGATTTCGACGCCTGGCGCGAGGTCTTCGAGGTCAATGTCTATGCGCCGATCCGGGTGGCGCAGGCCTTCCTGCCGAATGTCGAGGCGGGGCAGGGCCGCAAGATCGCGACGATCTCCAGCCGGATGGGCTCGCTCGCGGCCAATCCCGGCAATGCGCTGATCTATCGCTCGTCGAAATCGGCGGTGAACATGGCGATGGTCGTGTTCGGCAACAGCGTGCGGGCGCGCGATGTCAGCGTGATGCTGTTCCATCCCGGCTGGGTCCAGACCGATATGGGCGGCAGCGGTGCCGACATCACGCCGGCCGAGAGTGCCAATGGGCTGATCCGTACCATCGACGCCTCGGGCATGGCTGAGACCAATAGCTTCCGCGACTATACCGGTGAGGCCATCACCTGGTGAGGGCAGAGGGTCTCAGTTCGCTCGCGTCGAGGCGAGCCAGAGTCCGCCGCCGACCAGGAAGCCGCCGCTGAGCTTCGACAGCAGCCGCACGCGGCTGCGCGACAGCAGATGGCCCGCCTTGCCCGAGAGCAGGGCATAAGCGCCATCGCTGAGAGCGGCGAAGGCGAGCGCCGTCGCACCCATGATTGCGATCTGGGTGGCGTGGTCGCGGGCAGGGTCGAGGAACTGCGGGAAGAAGGCGCCGAAGAACAGCAGCGTCTTCGGATTGCTGAGGGCGACCAAGGCACCTTGCAGGAAGAAGCCGCCGCGCGGAGGCTTCGCCGGCGCTGAGCCGTCGAGATCGGCGCCGGCCGAGCGGAACATCTTCCAGCCCAGCCAGATCAGGTAGGCCGCGCCAGCCAGCCTTACCCATTCGAACCAGTGGCCGAGCGCGGCGATGACCGAGCGCAATCCGATGCCGGCGACGAGGACCATGATGCCGAGCCCGGCCTGTGTTCCTGCCACGTTGAGGAGACCGGCGCGGGTACCGTGCTTCAGGCTGTTGGCGACGATCAGCGTGACCGTCGGGCCGGGAACGATGATGATGACGATGCAGGCGATGAGATAGGCGGCATAGACTTCAAGCGACATGGCGCTGGCCTCCGGCAATGCCGCACAGTGATCTGCCGAACTTGGCCGCCTGTCCAGATGCTTCGCCTTGCTGCAGATGGGAGGTCGCGATGGTGCTGACGGGTTTTGACGTGAAGCCGCTGACGCCCGAGCGCTGGGGCGATCTGGAGGACCTCTTCGGCCCGCAGGGACCCTGTTACGGCTGCTGGTGCAATCATTTCCGCATGCCGCAGCGCTTGCGCAAACCCTTGCTCGGCGAAGGCGCGCGGCAATTGTTCGAGGATCGGGTCAAGAACGGGCCGCCGCCCGGCGTGCTGGCTTATGCCGAGGATAAGCCAGTCGGCTGGCTGCAGGTCGGCCCGCGCGCCGACATCCCCGAATGGAACAATCCGCGCCGCGCCTCGACGCCGCTGCCAGATGCGCCGGCCGAGGATATCGGCAACTGGGCGGCCTCCTGTTTCTTCGTGCGCAGGGGCTTTCGCGGCAAGGGCGTCACCGGCGCGCTGCTCGATGGGGCCGTCGCCTTCGCGCGGGAGAGCGGGGCGCGATTGATCGAGGCAGCGGCGATGGACAATCGGGACAAGCGCAGCGCGGAGGGGCTCTATGTCGGGCCGGAAAGCGTGTTCCTGCGCGCCGGTTTCATCGAGGTTGCCCGGCAGAAGCCGGGGCCGCCGTTGCTCAGGCTGGTACTGTAGGCGCCACGCGCTCCGGTCAGCGCGAAAGCTCGTTCAGGAAGGCCGTCAGCCGGTCGAGTGCCTGCTTCCCTTCCGGGCGGTCGAGATCGAACTGGTATTCATGCGGCAGCTTCGGCTCGGTTTCGGGCGGGAAGAACAGGGTGTCGACCCTGACGCCGCGGTCGCGCAGGGCCTGCGCCATCGCCGCCGATTGCGGCGCCAGCGGATCGCCGTTTCCAACCGAGATGAAGCTCGGCGGGAAGGCTTCCGTGACATAGCGCGGGACGGAGGCCTGGGTCAGGCGCTCGCTGTCCAGTGGGTTGGCCACGCCGAAATAGGCGGAGAGGACCGTGCGGACGAAGCTGCCGAACGGCCCGGTCAGGTCGATGGCGGTAAGGTCGAAGGCGCCGCAGAACAGCACCGTGCCCCGCAGGCTCGTGGGCGCGATGGCCGGCTTCAACCCGAGCAGTTCGCCATAGTCCTTGCCGGTCAGGCCGGCAGCGAGCTGGGAGGCGATATGAGCGCCGGCCGAATCGCCTGCGAGAACGATGCGCGTCGGGTCGAGGCCGAGGCGCTGCCCTTCGCGCTGCAGGAAGCCGAGCGCGGCGTTCGCCTGCAGGACCGGCGTGGGGTAGCGGCCGGTCGGCGCGCGGGTATAGCCGACCGCGACGACCGCGAAGCCGCGCCCGGCGAGGATCTTGAGATAGGGCGCGACATCTCCGCGATCCCCCGCGACGAAGGCGCCGCCATGAATCCAGACGACGGTCGGGCGCCCCGGTTCGATCCGCCCGCCGGATGGGAGATAGACGTCCAGCCGTTCGTCTTCCGCGCTGCCATAGCGGATGTCGCGCTGCTCGCGGATGCCGAAGGGGACGTGGCCAGCGAGCGCGGCCGTGGTCTTCGAGGCGCCATAGCCGAAGGCGAGGCGCGTCAGCAGCGTCGTGGGCCAGGGCGACAGAGCGAAAGCGGCATAGCCGATGAAGGCAAGGCCGAGGCAGAGCAGCAGAATCCGTTTGGCACGTCGTCTCATGGTGCGAAGCTAGGCCGGCCCGCGATCCCGGGCAATCGGGTCGAATTCCGATCGGCGGGGCAAGGGGGTGGATTATTGTATAACCGGCTAAAGTATTGATATTATTGCGTCATCACGCTTCGCGTTAACCTCGTGTTCGTTTGCCTCTGCCAGATGGACGGCAGCTACGAGACTGAGGCGGCGATGCGGCGACTGGGACTGACGGCGAAGATCATGATTTTCTTCGCCCTGCTGGCTCTCGCCGGGGCGCTGGGCCTCGCCAGCGCCTTGCGTGGTTTCGATGAGGCAAGGCGCATCGATGCCGCCGCCTTCTCGGATATCCGCCTCGCCGGCAGCGCCTCGCTTTTGTCCAGCCGGATCGCAGCCGCCGCGCTGCTCAGCCGGGTCGACACGGACAGCTCCCCGCAGGAGATCGAGGCGATGATCGGCAAGCTCGATGCCGCCATCGAGCTGGTCGACGCGGCACGTGCGCATCTGATCTCGGCCCTGCCGGCAAGCCTGCGCGAGGCCAATCCGACGCTCGATGCGCGGATCAAGACCTTCATCGCCTTCCAGCACGGCATCGTCGATATCGGCCAGCGGATCTCGGGCAAGGCCGCCTTGCTGGAGGCGGGTGCGGCCGAGGCCCGCATCAATGTCGACGAGATCGTCGCGACCACCGCTGCCTTGCGCGACGAGCTCGCCAAGCGGGCAGGCGAGACCTCCATCCGCGCCAGCGCGCGAGCAGAGGCCGTTCGTCTGCGGACGATCCTTTTGGCGGTCCTCCTGCCACTGGGTGGCGGGCTTCTGGCCCTGCTGATGCTGCGCAGCCAGTTGACGCGGCCCCTGCGCAACCTGATGGAGGCGATCCAGCAGGCGGTGGCGTCCGACGGGATCATCGACGTGCCGCATCGCGACCGGGCCGACGAGATCGGCCAGCTTGCCCGCGTCGTGCGCCAGCTCAGCGAGGTCCGGGCGACCTTGGTGACCCGTGAAAGCGAGGCCGACGATGCGCGGCGCCTCGAACAGCTCCGCAATGCGGAGCTTGCCGGGATCGCCGACGAGTTCGAGGCACGGCTCGGCGTTCTGCTCGGCGAGATCGGCAGGGCGAGCGAGACGCTCCGCATGGCGCTTCAGGACGCCGCTGTCCGCGTCCACCAGATATCGCGGAGCACCGAGACGGCAGCCGCGTCCGTCGATGGCGCGGGGATCGATGCACGACGCTCCAGCGAGGCGGCGCTGCGGCTGGATTTCGTCGTCGGCCAGATCAATCGCGAGGTGAGACGGGTTTCGGAAATGGCGACCGAGGCGACCCGCGAGGCGGCCGGGACCCATGCGCTGGTGACGCGCCTGAGCGAAAACGCCGCCCAGATCCGCGATGTCGTGGGCATCATCGACGCAGTGGCGCGCCAGACCAATCTGCTCGCCCTCAACGCGACGATCGAGGCTGCGCGTGCGGGCGCCCATGGCCGCGGCTTCGCAGTGGTCGCCGCCGAGGTGAAGACGCTCGCCAACCAGGCCTCGGACGCCGCCGGGCGGATCGTCAGCCGGATCGTGCAGGCCGACGAGGCTTTGTCCCATGCCGCCGAAGCGGTTTCCGCCATCGGCACCAGCGTCGCAGCGGTCGAGCAGACCGGAACCGAGATCGCGACGATGGTCGGCTCGCATGTCGAATTGCTGGGCTCGCTCGGCGAGACCGTGGCGCGCATCTCGGACGTCACGGGCACGGCGGCGCTGGCGATGGGCGAGATCGCGGCGGCCAATCTCCAGACCGTCGGCCAGGCCGATACCGGTGCGACGAGCGCAAGGGAACTCGACCGTCGGATCAATGCCTTGCAGGCGGAGGCCGCGGCTTTTGTCCAGCGTTTGCGCGCCGCCTGAGCGGTTTCAGGTGCGCCGGGCTTGCCTCCCAGCCCGACTCGGCCCCATCTGCGTCATGCCTTTTTCGACGATGATTCCGCGATGAGCTGGTCGCCCCAGCAGGATATGGCTTTGACCGCCGTGGCGCGCTGGCTGCAAACCGGCGAGCCGCAGCTCTTCCGCATGTTCGGCTATGCCGGAACCGGCAAGACCACGCTCGCGCGCCATATCGCCGAGGCGGTCGATGGCGACGTCGTCTTCGCCGCCTATACGGGCAAGGCCGCGCTCGTGCTGCGCAACAAGGGCTGCCATGGCGCGCAGACCATCCATTCGCTGATCTATCGCTCGCGCGGCGTCGACGAGGAGAGCCCGATCTTCGCGCTCAACCGTGACAGCGCCGCGGCCAAGGCGAAGCTCATCATCATCGACGAATGCTCGATGGTCGACGAGGAGCTGGGCCGGGACCTGCTCTCCTTCGGCACGCCGGTTCTGGTGCTGGGCGACCCGGCGCAGTTGCCCCCGGTCAAGGGCGGTGGCTTCTTCACCGAGCAGGAACCGGACGTGATGCTGACCGAGGTCCACCGGCAGGCGGCGGACAATCCGATCGTGCGGATGTCGATGATCGTGCGCGAGGGCGGGCAGCTCGAACTCGGCGATTACGGCCCGAGCCGGGTGATCCGGCGCGGCGAGATCAATCCCGAGATCGTCATGGGGGCCGATCAGGTGCTGGTCGGCATGAACAAGACGCGGCGTAACTACAATGCCCGTATCCGCCAGCTGATGGGTCGTACCGACAACAGCCCGGTTGCGGGCGAGAAGCTGGTCTGCCTGCGCAACGACAAGAGCAAGGGCCTGCTCAATGGCGGCTCCTGGATCGTGCAGGAGATCAAGACCTCGAAGAAGGGGCTCGTCACCATGCGGGTGACGCCCGAGGACGATGCCGGCGCCAAGGCGGTCAAGGTCTCGGTGATGCCGAATTTCTTCGACGGCACCGAAGAGGAGATACCGTGGGAGCTGCGCAAGCACACCGACGAGTTCACCTTCGGCTATGCGCTGACCGTGCATAAGTCGCAGGGCTCGCAATGGGATGATGTCGTGCTCTTCGACGAGAGCTTCGCCTTTCGCGAGCATCGGGCGCGCTGGCTCTATACCGGCCTGACGCGCGCGGCCGAGGCGATCACGGTCGTGGTCTAGGCTCTGGCGCGAAGGGAGCGGTCATGGCGAAGGACGAAATTCAGGATCCGGCCGCTGCCCGGCTGATCGACGAGAAGATCGAATCGCTCGTCGACTGGCGTGGCGCGACGCTGGCGCGGATGCGCGCGCTGATCCGGGAGGCCGATCCCGACGTGGTCGAGGAGGTGAAGTGGCGCCGCGTGCCGGTCTGGTCCCATGGCGGGATCATCTGCACCGGCGAAACCTACAAGAGCGTGGTCAAGCTGACCTTCCTGAAGGGCGCCTCGCTGGCCGATCCCGCCGGCCTGTTCAATGCGAGCCTGGAGGGCAATGCCCGCCGCGCGATCGATATCCGCGAGGGCGAAGTAGTAGATCGCGACGCCTTCAAGGCTCTGATCGGCGAGGCTGTCGCGCTCAACCTATCCGGCAAGAAAACGCGCTAAGCCAGAGTTCAGGCAAAATCCGCTCATTTGGCGAGGATTTCGGCGGCCTCCCCCGACCAACATTGCCGAATTGTCATGGAAGTCGTCGGCTTTTCGCCATAGTCGACACCGATCCTCGCATCACGATCAGCGGAGGCTGTGCGGATGGCGGAGGCGGGCGGACTGAAGGCAGGGGCGATTGCACTGCAGCGGTTCGGCCTGGGTCCGAAGCCCGGGCAGGGCGAAGCCGCGCGGGCGCAGGTTCACGACAGGCTTCTGGCCGAGATCGCGGCCGGCAGAGTCGCGCAGCCCGAGGGCGTGACCTTTTCTGGCGCGGCCGAGATCGGCAAGGCACTCTATGATTTCGAGGATCAGGAGAAGCGGGAGCGCGAGGCGCGTCGCGTTGCTGTGGCTGCGCCGGCATCAGACACGCAAATGGCCAGCGCCGTGCCGCAGGGTCTGCCGGCCGGGTCACAGAACCAGATGGCTCCCGCGCCGAAGCCCGCAAACGAGCCAGCGCTGCCGTACCGGACCTATCGTGATGAGGTGAAGGCCCGTGTCGATCTCGCGCTTACGGCCGAGACCGGGTTCGGCGAGCGGCTGGTGATGTTCTGGTCGAACCATTTCTGCATCGGTGCGACCAAGAGCAACATGAGCCGGATCATGGCCGGCGCCTATGAGCGCGAGGCGATCCGGCCGCATGTCTTCGGCCGCTTCGAGGACATGCTGATCGCGGCGGAGAGCCATCCGGCGATGCTGGATTTCCTCGACAATCGCCAGTCTGTCGGTCCGAACTCCCTAGCGGGAAAGCGTCGCGGACGCGGCCTCAACGAGAACCTCGCCCGCGAGATCATGGAGTTGCACACGCTCGGCGTCTCCGGCGGCTATGCTCAGGCCGACGTGACCAATCTCGCCCGGATCATCACGGGCTGGACTGTGGTCGGGCGCGAGGGCGGGCTCGGCCTGCCCGGTTCCTTCGCCTTCAATGCCGGCCTGCACGAGCCCGGCGTGACGCCCCTGCTGGGGCGCCGCTACGACCAGCCGGGCAAGGCACAGGGCATCGCCGCTTTGACCGATCTGGCGCATCACCCGGCGACGGCCAGGTTCATCGCGACGAAGCTTGCCCGCCATTTCGTCGCCGATACGCCGCCGCGCGCTCTGGTCGAGAAGTTGGCGCTGGCGTTCCGGCAGGGCGGCGGTGATCTGTCGAGCGTCTATCGCGCCCTGGTCGAGGATGACGCTGCCTGGCGGGCGCCGGCCAGCAAGATCAGGTCGCCGCAGGAATTTCTGGTGGCCTCCTATCGTGCGCTCGGTCGCAAGCCGGATTTCGGCCAGATCATCGGGCCGGTCGGCGTCATGGGCCAGCCCTTCTGGCAACCGTCCGGCCCCAATGGCTACGCCGACGACAATGCAGCCTGGGCCTCGGCCGAGGGCCTGAAGACGCGCGTCGATGTCGCCGCGGGCTGGGGGCGGCAGGCCGCCGGCTCCGTCGCCGACCCGCGCGTGCTCACCGAGGACGTGCTGGGGCCGCTGCTCTCGCCCGAAACGAAGCAGGCGGTGGCGCGGGCCGAGAGCAAGCCGCAGGCGATTGCGCTCCTGCTGATGTCGCCCGAATTCCAGCGGAGGTGACGCCGATGGTCGATCACGACGACGATGATTGCGAACGGATGACACCATCGCGACGTGCCGTGCTCGGCGCGGCCGGTGCGCTCTTCGCCTGGTCCTTCGTGCCGAAATTCGCCTATGCGGCCGCAGGAGCTCGCGATCCACGCTTCCTGTTGGTGATCCTGCGCGGTGCGCTCGACGGGCTCTCGGCCGTGCCGCCGATCGGAGATCCCGATTATGCCGGACTGCGGGAGGGCATTGCGCTCGCCAAGGACGGGTCGGAGGCGGCGCTGCCGCTCGACGGCTTCTTCTACCTGCATCCGGCGATGCCGAATCTGGCGCGGCTCTACAGGCAGGGCCAGGCGACGATCGTCCACGCGGCCGCCACAGGTTATCGCGAGCGCTCGCATTTCGACGGGCAGGACGTTCTGGAAAGCGGCCAGCCGGGTGCGGGGCGCACGGAGAGCGGCTGGCTCAACCGCCTGATCGCGAACCTGCCGGCCGGCGAGGGCATTTCGCGCAAGGGCGTGCTCGGCGTCGGCGTCGTGCCGCCGCTGGTGGTGCGTGGCGATGCGCCGGTGCTGGGCTGGGCGCCGCCACGGATGGCGCGCGCCGGCGGCGACCTGACGATGCGGCTCGCCGATCTCTACGGCCAGCGCGACCCAGGACTGGCGCGCGCGCTGGCGCAGGCGATCGAGACCGAAGGATTGGCGCAGCGGCGCGGCATGGCCGGCGAGCAGAAGGGCGGCGGCGGGCCGGACACGGCCGAGGGCATGCGGCGCATCGCGGAGGGCGCGGCCGCGCTGGTCGGCGCCGATGACGGGCCGCGCATTGCGGCGCTCGCTTTCGAGGGCTGGGACACCCATGCGAACGAGGGCGGAGCCAAGGGACGTCTCGCCAATCTGCTCGGCGGGCTCGACGGCGCCTTCGCCGCCTTCGAGCAAGGGCTCGGGCCGGTCTGGAAGGATACGGTGGTGATGGTCGCGACCGAATTCGGCCGCACCGCTGCGGTGAACGGCACGACCGGCACCGACCATGGCACCGGCACCGTCGCCTTCCTTGTCGGCGGCGGCGTCAAGGGTGGCCGAGTCGTCGCCGACTGGCCGGGCCTGAAGCCCGAGCAGCTCTATCAGAACCGCGATCTCAAGCCGACGACGGATATCCGAGCGATCGCCAAGGGCGTGGTCTCGGAGCTCTTCGGATTGTCCGGCCCGGTTCTGGCCGAGAAGGTCTTTCCGGAGACCGGCGATCTCAAGCCCGTGCAGGGACTGGTGGTCTAAAGAGCACTGTCATTCGCGGGCGACGCCAGGCGCGGCCCGAGAATGACGTTTGAGCTCAAGCCCAGGCGCGCTGCTTCAGCTTTTCCTCATAGGCGTCGATCTTCGTGCCCTTCTCCATGGTCAGGCCGATATCGTCGAGGCCGTTGAGCAGGCAGTGCTTGCGGAACGGGTCGATCTCGAACTTGATCTCGCCGCCGTCCGGGCCCTTGATCGTCTGGTTCGCCAGATCGATCGTCAGCGTCGCGTTGGAGCCACGCTCGGCATCGTCGAACAGCATGTCGAGCTGCTCGGGCGTGACCTTGATCGGCAGGATGCCGTTCTTGAAGCAGTTATTGTAGAAGATGTCGGCGAAGCTGGTGGAGATCACGCAGCGGATGCCGAAATCGAGCAGGGCCCAGGGGGCGTGCTCGCGCGACGAGCCGCAGCCGAAATTGTCGCCAGCGACGAGAATCTCCGCCTTGCGGTAAGCCGGCTGATTCAGCACGAAATCGGGGTTCTCCGAGCCGTCCTCCTTGTAGCGCATCTCCGAGAACAAAGCGGTGCCGAGACCCGTGCGCTTGATCGTCTTCAGGTACTGCTTGGGGATGATCATGTCGGTGTCGACATTGACCACCTTCATGGGCGCGGGGGTCGAGGTCAGGGTGGTGAAGGGCTGCATGGCGGAAACTCCGATGGGCCTTTTTGGCGATGTTCTTGCGGTGACGGAAATCAGAGCTGCGTGGTCAGCAGCTTGAAGCTGGCGAAGGTGAAGAAGGCGGCGAGGCAGGCCTCGGCCCGGCGGCGGATGCGGCGGTAGCCCGCGATCATCGATGCCGTGGAGAACAGCACGGCATAGAACTGGTTGATCGCGAGCGAGATCAGCATGCAGCCGCCGATGATGGCGTAGAGCACGACCGGCGGCGTATCGGGCCGCAGGGCCAGCGCGATGATCGCCGTCCAGCTCAGGATCGCCTTCGGGTTGGTGATGTGCATGAGGTAGCCGCGCAGGAAGGTGCGGCGACCCGAAGCGGCAGCCTTCACCGGGGGCATCTCGGCGCGCATCGCCGAGCGGGCCGAGCGCCAGGCGAGGAAGAGCAGGTAGAGCCCGCCGACGATCTTGATGGCATAGAGCGCGCCGGGATGAGCCACGACGATGCCGGTGACGCCGACGGCGGCGAGGATGCCCCATGTCAGGGAGCCTGCTGTGACGCCGAGCGCCAGGGTGGAGCCGGCGGCGCGGCCGCGCTCCATCGAGGTCGCCATGACCTGGAGATTGCTCGGGCCGGGGCTCGCGACCGCGAGGATGAAGGCCGAGTAGACCAGCATCAGGCCGGGCAGGTTGCGGATCAGTTCGTCGAGCATCGCCTAGCGCTCCGCCGCGGCTTCGATGGCTTCCATGTCCTCGTCGGAGAAGCCGAAATGGTGGCCGATCTCGTGGATCATGACATGGCTGACGATGGCCCCCAGGCTCTCGTCATGCTCGGCCCAGTAGTCGAGGATCGGCCGGCGATAGAGATGGATGGTGTTGGGCATCTGGCCGGTCTGGGGGGAATAGCCCTGCTGCGGCAGGCCGACGCCGCTGAACAGGCCGAGCAGGTCGAACGGGCTCTCCGCCTCCAGCTCCTTCAGCACGTCGTCCTCGGGGAACTCGGTGACGTTGAAGATCACATCCGAGCAGAGCGCGCGGAATTCCTCGGGCAGGCGGTCGAAGGCGGCCTGGGCCAAAACCTCGAACGCCTCCTGCGACGGCGCCTTGGCCCCGTCCCAATCGATCTCCGCGGTTTTTACGACCCTGGCGTCCACGGCCCTGCCCATCACCAGATCTTCAATTGGTAGCCGAGCCACCAGGCCAGCACGATGACGCCGACGAGCGAGAGGGCGCGGCCGATGCGCCGGCCCCAGAGCTCGACCTTGTCGCCTTCGGGCGCATCGGCGCCCGAGAAATGGTCGGCCGCCCGGCCCATCGAGGAGCCGAGCAGGCTTTCGCTGTCGCGCTTGACCCGGTCCAGCGCCGCCTTGGATTCGGCGGCGCGGCCGGTTTCGCGGGGATCGTTCGGCATGATGAGCTCCCCGCCTGTCCGCCTCAGCCCAGCGTACGGACGTCGACGAAGCGGCCGGTGAGGGCCGCCGCCGCCGCCATCGCCGGCGAGACGAGATGTGTCCTGCCGCGATAGCCCTGACGGCCCTCGAAATTGCGGTTCGAGGTCGAGGCGGCGCGCTGGCCGGGCTTGAGCTGGTCGGGGTTCATGCCGAGGCACATCGAGCAGCCGGGCTCGCGCCATTCGAAGCCGGCGGCGATGAAGATCTTGTCGAGCCCCTCGGCCTCGGCCTGCTCCTTCACCAGGCCGGAGCCGGGAACGATCATGCCGTAGTCGAGGCTCTCATGGAGCTTCTTGCCCTCGACGATCTTCGCGACGGTGCGCAGGTCCTCGATGCGGCCATTGGTGCAGGAGCCGATCCAGATCACGTCGAGCGGGATCTCGGTGATCTTCGTGCCGGCGGTCAGGCCCATATATTCGAGCGCGCGCTTCTTCGAGGCGCGCTTGACCTCATCAGTGATCAGCTCCGGGTCCGGAACCGCACCCAGCACCGAGATCACGTCCTCGGGGCTCGTGCCCCAGGAGACGATCGGCGGCAGGTTGGCGGCATCGAGACGGACGACGCGGTCGAAATGCGCGCCCTCGTCGGTGCGCAGCGTTTCCCAGTAGCGGACGGCAGCGTCCCAGGCGGCACCCTGCGGCGCCTTCGGGCGGCCCTTCAGATAGGCGAAGGACTTCTCGTCCGGCGCGACCATGCCGGCGCGGGCACCGCCCTCGATCGACATGTTGCAGAGGGTCATGCGGCCTTCCATGGTCAGGCCGCGGATGGCCTCGCCGGCATATTCGATCACCGAGCCGGTGCCGCCGGCGGTGCCTATCTCGCCGATGATGGCGAGCGTGATGTCCTTGGCGCCGACGCCGGGCGCAGGCGTGCCGTCCACCTGGACGAGCATGTTCATCGCCTTCTTCTGGATCAGCGTCTGGGTGGCGAGCACGTGCTCGACCTCCGAGGTGCCGATGCCGTGGGCGAGGGCGCCGAAGGCGCCGTGCGTCGAGGTGTGGCTGTCGCCACAGACGATCGTCGTGCCGGGCAGGGTGAAGCCCTGCTCGGGGCCGACGATGTGGACGATGCCCTGGCGCTTGTCGAGCTCGTTGAAGTACTCGACGCCGAAGTCCTTGGCGTTCTTGGCGAGCGCCTCGACCTGGATACGGCTTTCCTCTTCCGCGATGCCCTTGCTGCGGTCGGTCGTCGGGATGTTGTGGTCGACGACGGCGAGCGTCTTCTCAGGCGCCCGGACCTTGCGGCCGGTCATGCGCAGGCCCTCGAAAGCCTGCGGGCTCGTCACTTCATGGACGAGGTGGCGGTCGATATAGAGCAGGCAGGTGCCGTCATCCTGCCGGTCGACGACGTGGTCGTCGAAGATCTTGTCGTAGAGGGTGCGGGGTCCGGTGGTCGCAGTCATGGCTTGAGGCCTCGGTCTTCGGAAATCTGCGTGAAGATTGATGCGCCGGCTCGCTTTGGCCGGCACGCAAAAACGGTTCGCCTGTCGCCGGCCGCGCGGAAGCGGCCGGTCTCAGGCGCCGGTAAGGCCTGCGGCAATCGAGGCGGTAAAGCGGCCGAAAAAGCGCCATGGCAGCCGGGCATGGTCGTGCAGCGCGGCAAAATCCTGCGTCGTCGGCAGGGGCGGCAGATGGCCCTCTCCCTGCACGACGCTGAAGCGCTGCAAATGATGCTCACACGGCGACATGGCTACTGTTTAGCAGTTCCAATCAAGCCGGACAATCGGCGCCGTTGCAGCCGCGCCATCAGCGTGACGCAGAGGTGTCGACGCTGACCACCACGGACATGCCGGGCGCCAGTCGTTCGGCGAGAGGCTGGTCGGGGTCAACGGCGATGCGCACCGGCACGCGCTGCGCGATCTTGATGAAGTTGCCGGTGGCGTTGTCGGGGCGGATGACGCTGAACTCGGAGCCGGCTGCCGGCGAGAAGCGCTCGATCTTGCCGGTCAGGCGGGCGTGACGCAGGGCATCGACGGTGAAGCTCACCGGCTGGCCGGCGCGCATGCCGGCGAGCTGCGTCTCCTTGAAGTTGGCGACGACCCAGACCTGGTTCGGCACCAGCGCCATCAACTGCGTGCCGGCCGAGACATATTGTCCGAGTCGGGCCGAGACTTCCCCGAGCCGCCCGTCCTGCGGGGCGATGATGCGGGTATTGCCGAGGTCGATTTCGGCGAGATGGACGGCAGCCTCGGCGCCCTCGACCGCTGCGACCAGCGACTGGCGGTTGACGATCGCGGTCTGGATATCCTGCCGGGCGACGTCGACGGCGGCATTGGTCGCGGTGATCGCGGCGCGGGCCTGGTCGAGCGCCTGCTGGCTCTGGTCGGTCGAGGTCTGGCTGACGACGCCGCGTTCGCGCAGCGGCTCGATGCGGCCCCAGTTCGCCTCCGCAGTGCGTAAGGCCGCCTCGGCGCTGGCGACATTGGCGACGGCGGCGCGCAGGCGGGCTTCGGCGGCGGCGCGCGACTGGTCGGAATTGGCGAGCCCAGCGCGCTCGGCGGCGAGGCCGGCGCGGGCCTGCTCCAGCTTCTGGGCGTAGATGCGATCGTCGATGCGCAGCAGCAGGTCGCCCCGCTTCACCGCGGCGAAATCCTGCACGGGCACTTCGGCGACATAGCCGGCGAGCTGCGGCGCGATGACGGTGACCTGGCCACGGACATAGGCGTTCTCGGTGGTTTCTATCGCGCTGGAGAAGGGCGGCAGCCGCCAAGCGTAGAGGATCACGGCGAGGCCGGCGAGGCCGATGGCGAGCGCGATATAGGTCGAGACGGAGCGGAGGGTGCGGGGCATGACGGGCTGGACGGTCAGGAGACGGGTTGAGGAGCGGGCGCGGCGGCGCGCTTGCGCAATTGCAGATAGGTGAGGTGAGAGAGGAGTCCGAGAAGGGCGAGGCTGGCAATGGCAGAGATCAGCATGAAGGCATCGTTATAGGCGAGCACGATCGCCTCTTGCGTCGCCCGCTGGGCGAGCAGGGTCACGCCTTCCGCCCGCATCAGCGTCGCGTCGCTCAGGACATGGCTATAGGCGGCGCCGAGTTGATTGAGGCGTTGGGTCAGGAGCGGGTCGGACAGGACAAAATGCTCCGCCAGCATGTTGAAATGGAAACTGGTGCGCAGCGTGATGAAGGATCCGAAGAGGGCGGAGCCGAGAAGCCCGCCGATGCTCTGCGTGAACAGGAAGACGGTGATGAAGCTCAGGATGTAGATCGGGCCGCGCGCGATCGCGCCGCCCATGCCCTGCGCCATCGCCGCGGGCAGGAAGAGGCCGGAGCCATAGGCGACCAGCGCCTGGCTCAGCCGGATATCGTGCGGCCTCGTCTGGCTGGTGGCGCCGCTGTCGAGCCAGGCGCCGAGAGCGACGCAGGCAAGCGCGGTGGCGTAGAACCAGTTCTCGCGACCGGGCCTCAGCAGGAGCGCGCAGGTGACGCCGCCGGCCAGGATCGCACAGAGGATGATCGTGTAGAGCGGCATGGTCTGTTCGTTCTGGATGCCGAGCGCCTGAAAGAAATTCGAGGCGCCGACCGTCTGTTCGGCCAGCACGATGCGCATCAAGAGGATGGCACCGGCGAAATGCAGCGTCGCCGGACTGGTCAGCCAGCGGATGTCGATGAGCGGGCTGTCGCGATGCAGCTCGACGATCACCGCCAGTGTCAGGCAGATCACGGCGCAGGCAAAGAGCCAGCCGAGCCAGGGGGCCTCGAACCACCAGTAGATCCGGCCGAGGCTCAGCGCGACCGCGATCGCGCCGAAGCCGATCGCGATCAGCAGGTAGCTGACGATATCGAGCGGGCCGATCCATTTGACGCGCGGCGGCGTGGTCAGCGGCAACGCGTAGACGAAGCCGAAGGCGACCATGGCGAGGCCCATCTCGAAAAGCGTCAACCCGTGGAAGCCGCCGAGCTCCAGCAGCCAGGGCGAGATCAGGCGCGTCACCGGGATGCCGAGCGTGGTGTTGGTCAGCGCCAGCGACAGGCCGACGGTGAGCTTCTTCTGCGGCGGCAGCGGTTCGATCATGTAGAAGAAGGCGAGCGAGGACATCGGCGCCGCCGCCATGCCGCTCATGAACCGCACGACCACGGCCGATGGCAGGTCATGGACGAAGACGAGGTTCAGGAAGGCGGCGAGGACGAAGCCGGCGAGGCTGATCTCGGCAAAGTTGCGCAGGCCGTACTGCATCCGGATCTTGATCAGCGCGATCGAGAGCGAGACGTTCGGAGCCATATAGGCGGCGATCAGCCAGTTGGTCTCGGCGAGGGTGGCGCCGAGCTCGCCCTGGATCTGGTAGACATTGGTGTTGACCAGGTTCGCGCCGATCTGCTGGGTCATGGCCAGTGTCACCGAAGCCAGCATATAGGCGAGCGCGCGGGCCGGCGGCATGGTGAGCCCCGCCGGTGGGGGCGCGGCAGCAGGCGCAGCGGTGGTTTCGGGCGTGCTCATGGGGCGGCGCTCCGCCCGGCGGCGATGTTGCGCGAGGTGCGGCGCAGGACGTCGAGCGCGGCTTCCAGCTCTTCCGGCGCGATGCCCTGCAGGATGCCGGCGCGCAGTTCGGTGAGGAAATTCAGGATGTCCTGTGCCTGTGCCCGGGCGCTTTCGGTCAGGAAGACGCGGCGTGCGCGCCTGTCGCCCTCGACGGCGCGGCGCTCGATCATGCCGTTGCGTTCCAGCCCGTCGAGGAGCCGGACCAGCGTCGGCTGCTCGATGTCGAGCAGGCCGGCGAGGTCGGACTGGATCGGGCCGTCTTCCCGCGCGAGCTCCATTAGCAGGCGTGCCCGCGACAGGGTCAGGCCCATGCCGCGGGCACGCTCGTCGACAAGCGCTCTCAGCTTGCGGTTGACGGCGGCAAGCTCGCCGGTGAACGCGGCCTGAAGCTGGATGAGGTCCATAGGGGCAACATAAATAGCATGCTAATGATTGTCATACTTATATGCGCGCATAGCGCATATCAAGTGACAATAAAGCCATTTGATATGCGATTTAAGAATGACTGTTTCGATCCACGGCAATAAAAAACGCGGCCCCGAAGGACCGCGTTCCAATCTTTTTGCGCTGAGGCTTCGGCTTACTTGCCGGCGGCCTTCTGGCCCTTGGCGGGCTTGGCATCGACGCGCTCGGCGATGCGGGCCGACTTGCCGCGACGATCGCGCAGGTAATACAGCTTGGCGCGGCGCACCTTGCCCTTGCGGATGACCTTGATCGAATCGAGGTTCGGCGAGAACAGCGGGAAGACGCGCTCGACGCCCTCGCCATAGGAAATCTTGCGAACGGTGAAGCTCTGGTTGAGGCCGCCACCGTTGCGGGCGATCACGACGCCTTCATAGGCCTGGACGCGGCTGCGCTCGCCTTCCTTGACCTTGACGTTGACCTGCACGGTGTCGCCGGGCTGGAAGGCGGGAATGGCCTTGCCTTCGCTCAGCTTGGCAATCTGCTCGGCATCGAGCTGTTCGATGATGTTCATGGGTCTCTCCATGGCCGTTGTCGCGTGTGTTCACGCGGGCGTTACGGCGCGCTGTTTTCAGTTGAGTGCGGGGCCTTACAGGAGCTGGTGGCGTTTGTCGAGCGGCAATGCCGGCTTGTTGGCGGCGCTGCCGGCGTGCATAGCCTTTGCGGACCCGACACGCCACCGGACGACACGCCATGACCGATGCCACCCCGAAGACCGCGCTCGTGACCGGCGCCGCGCGCGGCATCGGCCTCGCCACGGCCAAGCGCTTCCTCTCCGAAGGCTGGCAGGTCGGCCTGCTCGACATCGATGGCGCCGGGCTTGAACGGGCTGCGGCCGAGATCGCCACGCCGGAGCGGACGCTGGTGCTGACCTGCGACGTGGCCATGCCCGCCCAGCTCGAATCGGCCTTCGCCGGCATGGCCAAGCGCTTCGGACGGCTCGATGCCCTCGTCAACAATGCCGGCACGGCGGTGTTCAAGCCGATGCTCGAAACCAGCCATGACGAATGGCAGCGGGTGCTGGCGGTCAATCTCACCGGGCCGTTCCTGGCGACGCAGCTCGCGGCGCGGACGATGGCGGACAATGGCGGCGGTGCCGTCGTCAATATCACCTCGATCTCGGGCCTGCGCGCCTCGACCCTGCGCGTCGCCTACGGCACCTCGAAGGCGGCGCTGGCCCATCTCACCAAGCAGCAGGCGGTCGAACTCGCGGGCCTGGGCATCCGCGTCAACGCAGTCGCGCCGGGGCCGGTCGAGACGGCGATGGCCAAGGCGGTGCACAGCCCCGAGATCCGGGCGGATTATCGCGATGCCGTCCCGCTCGGCCGCTACGGGCTGGAGGAGGAATTGGCCGAGGCGATCTTCTTCCTCTGCTCCGACCGGTCGAGCTATATCACCGGGCAGGTCCTGGCCGTCGATGGCGGCTTCGACGCCGCCGGCATCGGCCTCGCGACGCTTCGCGGCGAGCGGCGCAATCTCTGACGGCGGGTGCCTCGACGCCTTTACCCCATCGCCTCACGCTTCTTCAGCAGTTCGTTGAGCATGTCCTGCTGCTCGCCGAGCCGGTTGGCGAGTGCTTCCTCCACGGCGGCGCCGGAGGCTCCCGTCGCCTGTTCCATCAGTTCGGAGATATTGCGCCGGAGGAGGGCGATGCGCTCGTCCAGGTCCATTTGCGAAGCATTCTCGGGCATCGGCTGTCTCCATGCATCCCTACGGCCGCTGCGGCGGTCCGCCCATAGAATGTCCGGCGATCCTTCAGGTTCCCCGCTTCGGAGACGCAGGGAGCGTGCAGGTGCCGGCTCGCTTCTCGTGCGTGCAACCCGGCGGATCTCCCGATGAAATCATGGGTCTCGGCGGAGCGATAGTCGTTCCGATATCGGTGACGGTCCGAGCCTCGCCCGTTCGCCGCGACCGCGCCGACAAAGCGCTTGCGTCCGTTCCCGATCGGCGCGAACCTCTCCTCAACTGCCTCTCCGACGGCCGCCCGACCCTGTCGGGCCCGAGCGACCGCCGCCCATCCGGCGTGAGCGCATTCGCGGTTCCCGCCGGTTTCCACCGCGCCGGAGCCGGGGCCGCTCGAACCTCTCCTCCATCGCGGCCAGCCCCGAAGGAGGAAGTCATGCCTGCATCGGCTCAGAATGGCGGTTCCGCAGACGGCACCCGACGCGCGGGGCCGCGATGCATCGCGATCGTCGGCCCCTTCCAGAGCGGCAAGACCACGCTGCTCGAAAGCATCCTGATGCGATGCGGCGCACTGACCCGCACCGGCACGGTCAAGGGCGGCAACACGGTCGGCGATGCGGCGCCGGAAGCCCGCGCGCACCAGATGAGCACGGAGCCCACGGTCGCGGCCGTCGATTTCCTCGGCGATACCTTCCATTTCATCGACTGCCCGGGCTCGGTCGAATTCCTGCACGAGATGCGCCATGTGCTGCCGGCGGTGGATGCGGCCGTCGTCGTCTGCGAGGCGGATGACAGGAAGGCGCCGGCGCTCGAGCTCGTGCTGCGCGAACTGGAGGAGGCCGACATCCCGCGCTTCCTGTTTCTGAACAAGATCGACACGGCTTCGCGCCGGGTGCGCGAGACGCTCGGCATCCTGCAACGGGCCTCGCGGACGCCGCTGCTGCTGCGCCAGATCCCGATCTGGCAGAAGGGCATCGCGGTCGGCTTCATCGACCTCGCCCTGGAGCGGGCTTTCATCTACCGCGAGCATGCGCCGAGCGAGATCGTGCCGCTGGCCGTCGACGAGGCCGGCCGCGAGAAGGAAGCGCGGTTCTCGATGCTGGAGCGGCTTGCCGATTACGACGACGACCTGATGGAGGAGTTGCTGGGCGACATGGAGCCGCCGCGCGACCGTGTCTTCGACGATCTCGCCCGCGAGTTGCAGCATCGCCATGTCGTGCCGGTGCTGATCGGCGCGGCCGAGCGCGGCAATGGCGTGACGCGCCTGCTCAAGGCGCTCAGGCACGAGGCGCCCGGTCTCGCCGAGACACGCGGGCGCGCCGGCATCCTCGCCGAGGGGCCGCCGCTCGCCCAGGTGATGAAGACCTGGCATTCGAGCCAGGGTGGCAAGGTCTCGCTGGCGCGGGTGATGCGCGGACGGCTGACGGAGGGCGATGTCGTGACCTCGTCCGGCGGGGCGGAAGCCCGCATCGCCGGTGTCCTCGCCCTGAAGGGGGCGGAGCAGAGCCGCAAGCCGGCGGCGATGGAGGGCGAGGTCGCTGGCTTCGCCAAGCTCGACGGCATCGCGACGGGCGAGGCCTTCATGCTCGGCAAGACGCGGGCGGGCGTGGTCAGCGCGGTCCCGCCGCCCGAGGCCGTCCACGCCTTCGCCATCGCCGTGAAGGACCGCAAGGACGATGTCAGGCTGGCGGCGGCGCTTCAGCGCCTGACCGAGGAGGACACGGCGCTTGCGGTGACGCAGGTGCCGGAACTCGGCGAAACCCGGTTGTCGGGCCAGGGCGAGATGCATCTGCGCGTGGCGCTCGAAAAGCTCGCCGGTCGCTATGGCGTGACGGTGACGAGCAAGACGCCGCAGGTCGGCTATCGCGAGACGATTCGCGGCCAGGCCGGGGCGCGGGGCCGGCATCGCAAGCAGAGCGGCGGCCATGGCCAGTATGGCGACGTGGTGATCGAGGTGGCGCCGCTGCCGCGCGGGGAGGGCATCCAGTTCGTCGACAAGATCACCGGCGGTGTCGTGCCGCGCCAGTATATCGGCTCGGTCGAGGCCGGCATGCGCGATTTCTGCGAGAAGGGGCCGCTGGGCTTCCCGATCGTCGATGTCGCGGTCGCCTTGACGGACGGCTCGTATCACACTGTCGATTCCTCGGACATGGCGTTCCGGCAGGCGGCGCGGCTGGCGATGAGCGAGGCGATGCCGCAGGCCAAGCCGGTGCTGCTCGAGCCGATCTTGTCGGTCGATGTGGTCATCCCTTCCGAGGCGATGTCGCGGGCTTCGGCCCTGATCTCGGGCCGACGCGGGCAGATCCTCGGCTACGACACGCGCGCCGGCTGGCGTGGCTGGGACCAGATCAAGGCGCTGGTGCCGGAAGCCGAAATGACCGGCCTGATCGTCGAGCTGCGCTCGGCCACCTCGGGCGTCGGCTCGTTCAGCGCGCGCTTCGATCACCTGGCGGAGCTTGCCGGCAAGCCGGCCGAGGCCGTGGTTTCCGCGCAGGCGCTGACCCTCGCGCAAGCGCGCTGATCCTGCCTCAGGCCCATCCTGCCCTCCGGGAGCCGTCATTCGGCTCCCGGTTTGGGCTTGATTTCGTGCGGTGCGAACTGTTTAGATGTAAACATTCGACGGTCGGTGACGGTCGGCGCTTGCGCTGTCGGCTGCTGTTCCGCACTGTATGATCATGAAAATGCATCGGAACCCGCCGTGAGGCGGTCAACCGGGCAACTGGAGGGAACGATGACTGCGACTGGCGCCACGCAGGCCAGGAATGCCTCGCGCCCGTGGCTTGCGCATTATCCGCCGGCCGTGCCGCCGGAGCTCGACGATGCCAGGATCGGGACGCTGGCTGACCTGATCGGCTCCGCTTGTTCGACCCATGCCGATCGGCCGGCGTTCGAGAGCTTCGGCAAGACGATCACCTTCGCCGAGACGCGTCGCGCCGCTGAGTCCTTCGCCGGCTGGCTGCAGGCGCAGGGCCTGAAGAAAGGCGATCGCGTCGCCCTGATGATGCCGAACATCCTGGCCTATCCGGCGGCGATCTTCGGCGTGCTGCTCGGCGGCTTTACCGTCGTCAACGTCAATCCGCTCTACACGGCGCGCGAGCTGACGCATCAGATCAACGATGCCGGGGCGCGGGTGCTCGTGGTGATCGAGAACTTCGCCCATGTCGTCGAGGAGGCGAAGCCGAACCTGAAGCTCGACGCCATCGTCATCGCCACGGCCGGCGACCTGATGGGCTTCAAGGGCAAGATCGTCAATTTCGTCGCGCGCCGGGTCAAGAAGGTGGTGAAGCCTTACGGTCTTCCCGGCTCCATCGGTTTCCAGCAGATCCTGCACGGCGGTGCCCGGATGACGCCGGTGACGGTCGCGCCTGAGGATGTCGCCTTCCTGCAATATACCGGCGGCACAACCGGCGTCGCCAAGGGCGCGACGCTGACGCATCGCAATGTCGCCGCCAACGTCCAGCAGGCCGGCCTCTGGCTCGAATGGATGCTGGAGCCGCCGCTCGGCCGCAGCGACTACCAGCACGTCATGGTGACGGCACTGCCGCTCTACCACATCTTCGCGCTGACCTGCTGCTGCATGTTCCTGCTGCGCATCGGCGCCAAGAGCCTGCTGATCGCCAATCCGCGCGACATACCCGGCTTCATCAAGACGCTGAAGGCGAGCCGCTTCACGCTCTTCTCGGGGGTCAACACGCTCTACAACGCGCTGGCCAACCATCCCGAGATCAAGGAAGTCGACTTCTCCGAGATGCGCTTCGCGGTCGCCGGCGGCATGGCGACGCAGGCCGCGGTCGCCAAGCAGTGGAAGGCGGTGACCGGGCGCCCGATCATCGAGGGCTACGGCCTGTCGGAGACCTCGCCGGTCGCCACCATCAACCGGCCGGATATCACCGAGTTCAGCGGTACGATCGGCTTTCCGATTCCCTCGACCGAGATCGCGATCCGCGACGCCGAGGGCAACGACATGCCGCTCGGCGAGGCCGGCGAGATCTGCATCCGCGGGCCGCAGGTGATGGCGGGCTACTGGAACCGCCCGGACGAGACCGCCAAGGCGATGACCGCCGACGGCTATTTCCGCAGCGGCGACGTCGGTATCATGCTGCCGGACGGACAGACCAAGGTGGTCGACCGGATGAAGGACATGGTCCTGGTCTCCGGCTTCAACGTCTATCCGAACGAGGTCGAGGACGTGCTGGCCTCGCATCCCGGCGTGCTGGAATCGGCTGTCATCGGCCTGCCCGACGAGCATTCGGGCGAGGCGGTGACCGCCTTCGTCGTACGCAAGGACCCGACCCTGACGACGGATGCGCTGCGGGCCTACTGCAAGGAGAACCTCACCGGCTACAAGGTGCCCAGGCAGATCTTCTTCCGCGAGAGCCTGCCCAAGACCAATGTCGGCAAGGTTCTGCGCCGGGCGCTGCGCGAGGAGGTCGTCGCCAGGCGCTGACGCTGGGCGACGGTCGACAGCCGGTCGGGCAACGTGCCATCTCTTGTCGGCTTTCGCCGGGACGGGTGACCGTCTCGCGCCCCCGGAGATCCTCGCCGCTTGCCCCACCGCCTTACCGAATTGCCGCTGCTACGCCGTCTGAAGCCCGGCCTCCATGTCTATGAGGAAGAGGCGTTGAACGCCGAGCCGGCGCTCGCCCTGCTCGGCGAGCCGATCACGCCGGTCGATGCCTTCTTCATCCGCAACAACGGCCATCTGCCGGAGATCGACGAGAGCGGCTGGACGCTGACCATCGATGGCGAGGTCGAGCGCCCGGCCGTGTGGACCGTCGAAGGCCTGCGCCAGCGTTTCGAAACCGTGACGCTCACCGCTGTCCTAGAATGCGCCGGCAATGGTCGCTCTCGCTTTTCGCCGGCGACGGACGGGCTGCAATGGCGGCTCGGCGCCGTCGGCTGCGCGCGTTGGACCGGGGTCAGGCTGGCGGACATTCTGGAACATGCCGGCCCCAGGCCGGGCGCGGTCTATACCGCCCATCACGCACCGGACCGCCAGATCGGCAAGCCGGAGAAGGCGGCTTTGTCCCGCGGCCTGCCGATGGCCAAGGCGGTGGCGCCGGAAACCCTGATCGCCTTCGCCATGAACGGCGAGCCGCTGCCGCGGTTGCATGGCGGGCCTTTGCGGATCGTCGCGCCGGGCTATCCCGGCTCGGCCTGGCAGAAATGGCTGGACCGGATCACGCTCCGCGATGTCGAGCATGACGGCGAGAAGATGCGCGGGACGGATTACCGCCTGCCAATCCTGCCGGTGCGCCCCGGCGAGCCCCTCGATCCGGCGAATTTCGCTGTCATCACCGACATGCCGGTGAAATCGCTCATCACAGCGCCGCTCGACGGTTTCGTTGCGAAGCAAGGCGAGCGATTGAAGGTCGCGGGCTTCGCCTGGAGCGGAGCGGTTCCGCTGGAATCGGTCGCGATCTCCAGCGATGGCGGCGAGAGTTGGCAGGATGTCGCATTGCAGGCCGGCGAGGGGCGCTTCGCCTGGCAACGCTTCGATACGGAGATTGTTGCCGGACAGCCCGGGTCGTTCGTCGTCATGGCGCGGGCGCGCGATGCCGAGGGCGGTGTCCAGCCGCTGGAACCGGTCTGGAATCCGCGGGGATACTGCAACAATCAGGTCCAGCGCGTGCGCGGTTCCGTTGTCGTGTGAGGCTTTGAACCTTTTGGCGGGTTGCCGCGTCTAAAGATTGGGTCTGCCATTCCGGGCATGGCTCTGCCGCCTCGGTCACTCCTCCTCCCATCGGCGACCGAGGCGGCTATTCCCTCGCAAATGCGCTCAGGCCGCGAGAAGGGCCTTGTTGTCGGCGGCATGGCCGATCACCGGCACGATCTCGCCCGGCGCGACGTCACGGGCAAAGCGAACCAACGTGAAATCCTCGGCGCGGCCGGTATTGCCGCGTTCGGTGAGGACGCTGAGCGGACGGCCGATGCGCTCGGCGAGATGGCGTGCCTGTGCCGCCCCAGCCGCAGCACGCAGCCTTGCGGCGCGCTCCGAGACGATCTCTCCCGAAAGCTGCGGCATCCGCGCGGCCGGCGTGTTGGGGCGGGCCGAATAGGGGAAGACATGGACGAAGCTCAGGCCGCAGGCTTCGACGAGGTCGAGCGAGCGGGCGAACATCGCCTCGTCCTCGGTCGGGAAGCCGGCGATGAGATCGGCGCCGAAGACGATATCGGGGCGTAAGCGCCGGATCTCGGCGCAGAAGCGGATGGCGTCGTCGCGGCCGTGGCGGCGCTTCATCCGCTTCAGGATGAGGTCGTCGCCGGCCTGCAGCGAGAGGTGCAGATGCGGCATCAGGCGTGCCTCGGTCGCGAGCAGGTCGCGCAGGGCATCGTCGACCTCGACCGCGTCGATCGAGGAGAGGCGCAGGCGCGGCAGGTCGGGCAGGGCGCGCAGGATCGCTCCCGCCAGCGCGCCGAGTGTTGGCTGGTCCGGCAGGTCGCGGCCGTAGCTGGTGAGGTCGACGCCGGTCAGCACGATCTCACGGGCGCCGGCCTCCAGCAGGGTGCGGCATTGCGCGACGACATCGGCGATGGCGAGCGAGCGCGAATTGCCGCGGCCGAAGGGAATGACGCAGAAGGTGCAGCGATGGTCGCAGCCGTTCTGGACCTGGACGAAGCCGCGCGTATGGCTCGTGAAGCGGCCGGTGACCGGAGCGCGCAAGGCCGTGCGAGCCATGATGTCGCCGACATCGAGCTTGTCCGCCGCAGAGATATCGGGCTGGCCGAGGCTGTTGGAACGGGCGAGGGCAGACCAGCTCTCGGGTCGCAGCTTCTCGTCGTTGCCGAGGACGCGATCGACCTCCGGCATATCCGCGAAGCGGGCCGGTTCGATCTGCGCAGCACAGCCGGTGACGATGACGGGCCTGTCCGGCTGCTCGCGCTTGAGGCGGCGTACGGCTTGCCGTGCCTGCCGGGTCGCCTCGGCGGTGACGGCGCAGGAATTGACGATCGCAGCGTCCTTCAACCCGGCCGCTTCGGCCTGAAGCCGCAGTGCCTCGCTCTCGACGATGTTGAGGCGGCAGCCGAAGGTGACGACCTCCAGGGTCATTACGCGGCGCTCGAAAACAACGCCGGATCGAGCGTGCCTTCCCATTCGAATTCGACCGGGCCGGTCATCAGGACATGGCCGTCGCGCTCGCGCCATTCGATGGCGAGATCGCCGCCGGGCAGGCTGACGGTGGCCTTGCGGGCGGTCAGCTCGCGGCGGACGCCCGCAACCAGTGCCGCACAGGCGCCCGAGCCGCAGGCCTGCGTGATGCCGGCGCCGCGCTCCCAGACGCGCAGCACGATATGATCCGGCGCCTTCACGGCGGCGAGTTCGATATTGGCGCGGTTGGGGAAGATCGGGTGGTTCTCGAGCAGCGGGCCGATCTGTTCGAGATTGTAGGCGTCGGGGTCTGTGACGAAGAAGACCGCGTGGGGATTGCCCATGTTGACGGCGCAGGGCGTGTGCAGGATCGGATCGTCGATCGGGCCGATCTGCAATTCGAAGCGGGCGGTATCCTCAAAGGGCTCGGCCAGCGGGATCTCATCCCAGTCAAGACGCGGCGCGCCCATGTCGACGGTGAAAAGAACCTCGCCCTCGCGGACCGCCGGCAGCAGCCCGGCCCTGGTCTGGAGGGTGAGCCGGATCTTGTCGGCATCGCCCATCTGAGGATCGGCGATCATCGCCCAGGCGACGCAGCGCGTGCCGTTGCCACAGGCGCCGGCCTCCGAGCCGTCGGTGTTGTAGATGCGCACGAAAGCGTCGGTGCCGGGCGTCGCGGCATCGTGAAGGACCATGAGCTGGTCGAAGCGGGCGCGCGGCTCGGAGGCGATGGCGCGGGCTTCCGCTTCGCTGATGACATGCTTGGTGCCGCGCAGGTCCAGCACCGTGATCTGGTTACCGAGCCCGTTCATCTTCAGGAACCGGCGATTGGCCAGAGCGTTCATTTGGTCACACGTCCCGTGAATAGTGGGTCTATGGCGGAGACGACGTGAAAAAGCCACCCTCGTCCCCGTTCCCTAGGAGAAGGTGGACATTCTATGTTGCGCCGCAAGGGCGCGAATCGCGTGAAACTCAGGGCCGTCATGATGCGGTATTCCCGGATTTGTGTTCTGACGCTTGCCGGCCTGGCGAGTTTGTCGAGCGGAATGGTCTTTGCCCAGGCGCGCGTGGCGCCACCGACCGCCGTCGAAACCGCGCCTCTGGCACCACCGCCCGGCGCCAGCCCCGCCCAGATGCCGTCAGCTCCGGCGCAGACGCCGCCTTCTCCCGTGCCTGAGGCCCAGCCGGGGCCGCAGCCGGTCCAGCCGGCCCCGCCGCCGCCGAATCCGGTAACGCCGCAGCCGGTGCAGCCCGCGCCGACGCTACCGGGGCCGGCCGAACCGCAGCCGGTGCAGCCGCCGCCGACCCTGCCGCCTCCGGGCCAGTCTCTGCCGGCGCCGCCCGTGCAGCAGCAGACGGGCGTGCCTGATCCCAACGCGACGCTTGCCGGCAAACGCGGCGATGCCAGCGATATCGACGAGATCACGCTGGCTGCGAAGCCCGTCCTGCTCCTTTCGGGGCAGGCAAGCTGGGACCAGGGGTTCCAGAAACTGTCGGAGAGTTTCAACGCCTTGCGCGCCGAAGCGCAGAAGGCGGGCCTGCCCGTCGCGGGCCGTCCGCTGGCGCTGTTCGTCGAGACGACGGATGACGGCTTTCGCTTCGATGCGATGCTGCCGGTTGCCGCGCCCGCCGGAGGGCAGGCTCCCGCATTCGGCGGCGGCGTGAAATTGAGCGCCTCACCGATGGGCAAGGCCCTGCGCTTCCTCCATGTCGCGCCTTATGACGACATCGATTCCACCTACGAGACGATCACGGCCTATCTCGAAGCCAAGAGCATCACGGTGAAGGATGCTTTCCTTGAGGAATATGTCAGCGACCTCAAGGACCCTGGCGATCCGAACCTCGAGATCAACGTCTACGTCCAGCCCAAGTGATCAGCGTCATGCTCGGGCTTGACCCGGGCATCTCGGAAACCAGCGGCCTCCCGTCCTGAGATTCTCGGGTCGAAGCTGTGCTTCGCCCGAGAATGACGCGGAGGTCCAGCCGGTCACACGTTCCAGCTCAAACCCGGCCGCATCGGTCTGAAGCGCTCTTCCGGCAGGCCGGCTTCGGCGAGCGCGGCCTTCAGCGCCTCCGGCGGGCGCTCGACGCCCTCGTCGGTGAGCTGGAAGGTGCCCCAGTGATGGCCGATCGCCTGCTGCGCCCGCAGCGCCAGCATGACCTTGACCGCCTCGTCAGGGTTCATGTGGTTGTCCGACATGAACCAGCGCGGCTCGTAGGCGCCGATCGGTAGCACGGCGAGATCGAACGGCCCGTGCCTGCTGCCAAGGTCCTCGTAGAGCGAGCCGTCATGGTAGCCGGTATCGCCGATATGGAAGATCTTCGCGGCCGGCGTTTCGAGCATGTAGGAGCACCACAGCGCCATGCGCCGGTCGAAGGCGCCGCGCGCCGACCAGTGATAGCTCGGCACCAGCGTGACCGCGACGGCGTCCGAGAGGGTGAGCCGGTCATTCCAGTCATGCGCCTCGGCGCGGGCGTCGGGGATGCGGGCGCGGACGATCGAGTCATTGCCGAGCGGCATGATCATCCGCGGCCGGTCGCGGGCATGCAGCAGGGCCAGCGTCTCGATGTCGAGATGGTCGTAATGGTTATGCGTGATCAGCACGGCGTCGATCTTCGGCAGATCGGCGAAGGCGACTCCCGGTGCGTTCACGCGCCTGGGGCCGATGAAGGAGAAGGGGCTGGCGCGCAGCGAATAGACCGGGTCGATCAGCAGGTTGAGGCCGGCTGCCTGGTACAGGAAGGAGGCGTGGCCGAGATGGACGATCCTGACGCCCTCGACGCGGGCCGGAGGCTTGTCCTGAGGCGGCGCCTGATAGGCGAGGGGGAAGGCCTCGCGCTCGCGCTTGCCGGTCTGCCAGCGCAGCACGTCGGCGAGGCCCTTGCTCACGGTGCGGCCGTCGCTGAAGACGAGCCCGTTGAAATGGTCGCTGACGGGGCCCTGGTAATAGGGATTGCGCGAGCGGGAGATCGCGGCCCAGGCAGCGCCGGTCGAAGCCAGCAATGCACCGAGGCCAACGAAGGAGAGAAGCTTGCGGCGGGTCATGGTGTAGAACAGGTAGGCGGCCGCGACGCAGCGTCAAGGCCGCCCTCCCGATTGGCCGATCAGTTGCTGCCAGAGCGGATCGCGACGGTGGCGACGCCGGCGCCGATCAGCAGCGTGCCACCGGCCTTGTTGAACAGCCCGATCGCGCGGGGATTGCCGATCACGGCCCGCGCTCGCGAGGCGATCAGCGCGTAGCCCATGGCATTGGCGAAGGCGAGCGTGATGAAGGTCGCCTCGAAGATCAGCATCTGCGTCCAGAAATCGCCTTTGGTGTCGAGGAACTGGGGCAGGAAGGCGACGAAGAAGGTGATGCTCTTCGGGTTGAGGGCCGTCACCAGCCAGGCATGGCCGAGCATCTTCCTGCCGGGTGCGGCATCCTCGCGCGGCTTGGCGTCGAGCGTGCCGCCGGCGCGGAAGAGCTTGATGCCGAGCCAGACCAGATAGGCCGCGCCGATCCATTTCAGCGTGGTGAAGACCAGCGCGGAGGTGGCGAGCAGGGCCCCGACGCCGAGCATGGAGAGCGTCATCGCGGTGAAATCGCCGAGCGCGACGCTGACGGCGATCGGAAACGCGGTGCGCCAGCCCTGGCCGAGCGCATAGGAGATGACGAGGAGGATGGTCGGTCCGGGGATGACCAGGAGGACGGCGGTGGCGGCGGTGAAGGCGATCCAGGCTTCGAAGGTCATGGTGATGGCTCCGCTAAAGACCAGAGCCATCACCAGAAGCGGGTGTTTGTAAAGGGCGAAATCGAACCGCGTGAGGGCGGCTCAGAGCGCGCTGCGGAGGAAGTCGCAGAGGGCCGTGCGAACGGCCGCTTCGGGAGCCATCTGGCCGGGCTGCACGGTGAAGGCGATGTCGATGCGCGTGCCCGTGGGCTGCTTGCGGGTGGTCACCTTCAGGAGCTGCGGACGCCCCGAGCCGGTGACTTCCTGCACGGCGGAGATCGTGCCGCGCGCCTTGTCGGTTCGGATATCCATGAAGTCGCGGTCGGCCTGGATCGCCCGGGTGATGATAGGCAGCACGGCGGCTTGGGATTTCTTGGTCAGCTCCCAGGTTTTGTAGGTAATCTGCGAGACCATCGGCACACCGGCGGAGCTGAAATTGGTCATGCAAGGTTGAGCCTGCCCCTGCGTCACGCCCGCGATCAGCAATGGAGCGGCGAAAGCGAGTGCTATTCCTGAAAATTTGGCCATCGTAGTCTGTATCCTCAATGAAAGGACACGATTGCTAGCTGCAAGAACCAGTTCCTGTCATCTCGGAATTTCCGTTCATCAACGCCTTTGGACGGGGGCAATCGGGCCGGCGTCGAGCGTCACGCGGGTTTCGGGTTCGGCAGCAACGACCAGCGCCCACCAGACGCGATAGCTGGTGCGCGGATCCTTGGAGAGCGCGATGCCGTAGCGGGTTGCTTCCTTCATCCGCAGATTGGTGTCGTGGCCGGGCGACTTGCGCCAGCCGTCGAAGGCCTCCTCGACCGAGAAATAGCCGCCGCCGAGATTCTCCGCGGCGCGGGCGCTGTCGACGCCGGCGGCATGGATGCGGGCGGTGAAGTTGCCGCCGGCCTCATGCGAGAGGGCGTTGGCCTTGACCATGGCATCGGCCTGGCGCTGGGCCATCGCCATCAGGCGCGGGTCCGGCCGGACGGGGCCGAGGCCGTTGCTCGCGCGGTAGGCGTTGAGGATGCGCCCGGCCTGGGCCGGATCGAGCGAGACGGCGGCGACCTTCTCGACCATGCGCGGATCGAGCGGGCCTTCGCGACGCGGATCGCCGGCGCAGGCGGCGAGCAGAAGAGCGAGAGCCAGCAAGGTCGAGGCGGGTTTCAGTTTCATGGGCCGGCTTGTTTTGCGAATCGGGCGCGCAGCGATGCTGTCAGATCAGGGCCATTCTGCGGCCAAGCCTCACAATTTCGTGTAGAAGTCGAAGCGCGTGTGAGGGAAGGGGCTGCTCCGTAACAAGACGGAGCGTCATTCTCGGGCTTGACCCGAGAATCTCTGGAGAGTGAGGCGTAGGAGCCCGCTTCGGCAGGAGATGCTCGGGCCAAGCCCGAGAATGACGGCCATGAGAAGGCTCCGTTCGCAAGGGAAACCATCGCCAAACTTGACTTTCGCAACAGTCTTCCGCTTTAAGGCCGCATCCGTTTCGCCGACATCGCCGAAACCACATCCGCCGACCGGGCCGCGCAAGCCGCTTTCATGAGCCCGGAGGTCAACGCCCGACAGCGCGATTGCGCCCTCGGGCGCGAAACCGCTTGGCGATGAGGTGAGGTGCTGAAGGCTCCCTGAGGCAAGCAGGCAGGTCCGCATGTTCGGTACGCTGAGCGACAGGCTCTCCGGCATCCTCTCGGGGCTGACCCGCAGGGGTTCGCTGACCGAGGAGGACGTCAACGCGGCTCTTCGCGAGGTTCGCCGCGCGCTGCTCGAAGCGGACGTCGCGCTCGAGGTCGTCCGCAGCTTTACCGACAAGGTCAGAGAGCGTGCCGTCGGCGCCGAGGTGCTGAAGTCGATCACGCCCGGCCAGCAGGTCATCAAGATCGTCAACGACGTCCTGATCGAGACGCTGGGCGGCGAGGGCGAGAGCATCAATTTCGATGCCGTGCCGCCGGTGCCGGTGCTGATGGTCGGCCTTCAGGGCTCCGGCAAGACGACTTCGACCGCGAAGATCGCCAAGCGCCTGACCGAGCGCCACAAGAAGAAGGTGCTGATGGCGTCGCTCGATACGCGACGCCCGGCCGCCATGGAACAGCTCGCCATTCTCGGCCAGCAGGTCGGCGTGCAGACGCTGCCGATCGTCGCCGGCCAGTCGGCGGTGCAGATCGCCAGGCGCGCGGTCGAGGCCGCCCGTCTCGGCGGCTACGACGTCGTGATGCTCGACACCGCCGGCCGCGTGACGCTCGACGACACGCTGATGGCCGAGGTCGCCGAGGTGAAGGCCGCGACCAACCCCCATGAGGTGCTGCTCGTCGCCGACGCGCTGACCGGCCAGGACGCGGTCAACACGGCCCGTGCCTTCGATGCCCGCGTCGGCCTGACCGGCATCGTGCTGACCCGCATGGACGGCGATTCGCGCGGTGGTGCGGCGCTCTCGATGCGGGCCGTCACCGGCAAGCCGATCAAGCTCGTCGGTATCGGCGAGAAGGTCGACGAGCTCGACGAATTCCATCCCTCGCGCGTCGCCAACCGCATCCTCGGCATGGGCGATATCGTCTCGCTCGTCGAGAAGGCGGCGCAGACCATCGATGCGACGCAGGCGCAGGCGACCGCGCAGCGCATGGCCAAGGGCCAGTTCGACCTCTCCGACATGCGCGCGCAGCTCCAGCAGATGGAGAAGATGGGTGGCATCGGCGGCGTGATGGGCATGCTGCCGGGCATGAAGCAGGCCCAGTCCCAGCTCGCCAATGCGGGTGTCGGCGACACGATGTTCAAGCGCATGATCGCCGCGATCGACTCGATGACGCCGGCCGAGCGCAAGAATCCCGATTTGCTCAAGAACAGCCGCAAGAAGCGCATCGCGGCCGGCTCCGGCACCTCTGCCGAGCAGATCAACAAGCTGCTCAAGATGCATCGCGGCATGGCCGACGCCATGAAGATGATGAGCAAGCAGAAGGGCGGCATGCTCGGCAAGCTCGGCTCGATGTTCGGGCTCGGCGGCGGCCTGCCTGCCGGCATGCCGGACCCCTCGAAGATGGATCCGGCGCAGCTTGCGGAACTGCAGAAGCAGCTCGGCGCGGGCGGCGGTCTGCCCTCGATGCCGCCGGGCGGCTTCCCCGGCCTGCCCAAGGGTGTCACCCCGCCGGCGGGGATGATGCCGAAGCTGCCGGGCCTCGGCGGCAATGGCCTGCCCGGCCTGGGCAGCAACCCGTTCGGCAAGAAGAAATAGCCTTCACCATTCAACCCGACTTCAGACGTCAAACCAAAAGGAAGAAGACCCATGTCCCTCAAGATCCGCCTGACCCGCGGCGGCGCCAAGAAGCGCCCCTACTACCGCATCGTCGTCGCCGACGCCCGCTCGCCGCGCGATGGCCGCTTCATCGAGAAGATCGGCTCCTATGATCCGATGAAGCCGAAGGATTCGGCCGAGCGCGTCGTGCTCGACACCGAGAAGGTCCAGGCCTGGCTCGCCAAGGGCGCCCAGCCGACCGACCGCGTGCTGCGCTTCCTCGATGCCGCCGGCCTCGCCAAGCGCCCGGCCCGCAACAACCCGAACAAGGCCGTTCCCGGCGAGAAGGCCAAGGAGCGCGCCGAGAAGAAGGCCGAGAAGGCCGCTGCTCCGGCTGCCGAAGAAGCCGCCGAGGCGTGAGCTTGACTGTCCGCACGTCTTTCTCGGGCGAAGCGCAGCTTCGACCCGGGAACCTTCTTTGGGAGATGCCCGGCTCAAGGCCGGGCATGGCGTGCTGACATGAGCGACCTCATCCTGCTCGGGATCGTCGGCGCGCCGCATGGCGTGCGCGGCGAGGTCAGGATCAAGACCTTTACCGGCGACCCGTTGGGTATCGCCGGTTACGGCCCGTTGTCGGACGACAAGGGCCGCAGCTTCGAGATCACCGATATCCGCCCTGCCAAGGAGGTGGTCGTCGCCCGGCTCAAGGGCGTGACCACGCGCGAGGCAGCCGAGGCGCTGAACGGCACCGAACTGTTCGTTGCCCGCGACAAGCTCTCGGCCGGCGAGGACGAGGACGAATTCCTGCATGCCGATCTGATCGGTTGCAGCGTGGTCGGGCCGGACGGCACTGTGCTCGGCAGCGTCACCGTGGTCGAGAACTACGGGGCAGGCGACCTGCTCGACATCGAGACGCCGGACGGACGCTCCGTCCTGATGCCCTTCACCAAGGCCTTCGCGCCGCGCATCGACATCGCCGCGCGCCGGATCGAGGCCGAGCCGCCGCTTGGACTGTTCGAGCCCGACGATGACAAACGATAGGCCGGCCCGCGCCCTGATCTTCGACATGGACGGCACCATCGTCGACAATATGCGCTTCCATGACGATGCCTGGGAGAGCTGGCACGTCAGCAACAAGTTGCCCTTCGACCGCAAAACCTTCGCGGCGCGCACCGCCGGAATGGCCGGCAACGAGATCATCTCCTCCTATTTCCCGCAGGCGGTTGTGGCCGAGCTCGATGCGATGAGCGACGCCAAGGAGGCGCTCTATCGGGAGGCCTATCTGCCGCATGTGACGCCAACTGCCGGCTTCCTCGAACTGATCGCGCGGGCCGAGGCGGCAGGCGTGCCGATGGCCGTCGGGACAGCGGCGCCGCCGGCCAATATCGAGGTCGTGCTGGATACGCTCGGCCTGCGCCAGCGCTTCGCGACGATCGTCTCGCCGAGCCAGGGCTTCCGTGGCAAGCCGCATCCCGACATGTTCCTGGCCGCGGCGGAGCGGATGAAGGTCGACCCCGCCGATTGCATCGTCTTCGAGGATGCGCCGCTCGGCGTCGAGGCGGCGCGCCGTGCCGGCATGCGGGCCGTGGCGCTGCTGACCATGCTCGGTCCCGAGGGCTTTGCGGGTTATGACAACCTGATCGCCTCGGCTGGCGATTTCACCGCGCTGGACGGGTTGCCTGCGCTGCGCTTTGCTTGAAGGCATGTCCTTCCACGCCTCGATCCTGACGCTCTATCCGGAGATGTTTCCCGGGCCGCTCGGCATCTCGCTGGCGGGCGAGGGGCTGCGCAAGGAATTGTGGTCGCTCGATACCCATCAGATTCGCGAGCACGGCATCGGCCGCCATCGCAATGTCGACGACAACCCGGCCGGCGGCGGCGCCGGCATGGTGCTGCGCTGCGACGTGCTGGCGGCGGCGATCGACGCGGCCGTGCCGGCGGATGATGCGCGCCCGCGCCTGCTGATGTCGCCGCGCGGACGCCCGCTTCAGCAACGACAGGTCCGCGATTGGGCTGAAGGTCCTGGCCTCGTCATCGTCTGCGGGCGGTTCGAGGGCGTCGACGAGCGCGTGATCGAGGGGCGCAACCTGATCGAGGTTTCGATCGGCGACTACATCCTCTCCGGCGGCGAGATGGCGGCGCTGACATTGCTCGACGCCTGCGTGCGACTGATCCCCGGCGTGATGGGCAAGGTTGCCTCCGGCGAGGACGAGAGCTTCGAGAACGGTCTGCTGGAATACCCGCATTACACCCGTCCGCGCGAATGGGAGGGCCGGGGCCTGCCCGAGGTGCTGCTCTCCGGCGACCATGCCCGCATCGCGAAATGGCGGCGCGAGCAGGCTGAGACGATCACGCGCAAACGGCGGCCGGACCTGCTCGCCAAGCGGGATCAGGGATAGGCTGTCACCGGCAGTTTCTCGGCCAGCCAACCGCCCGGCCCGAGCATACCGCCCCGCACGCCTGCGAGATCGCGCCAGCCCCGTCCGGCGAGCTTCTGCGCCACGGCAACCGCCTGCGCACCCGTGCGGTCGATCAGGACGATGCGCTTGCTGGGGTTGTCGAGGCGAAGCCCGGCGATCCTGACCTCGAAGGCCGGAGCGTCGACATCCAGTGCAAGAGCGCCCTGCGGCAGGCCGGTATCGGCCCATTCCTGCGCATTGCGGATATCGATCAGGAGGATGCGCTTCGCCTGTGCCGCGTCATGAGCCTCGCGGGGCGAAAGCGTCGTCGCCGATTGCCCGAAAACGAAAGAGGCCGGGAGCATGAAGCCCCCGGCCAGAACGATCCGGCGCGTTGCGGCGCCCTTGGCCATCGTGCTCAGCGCAGCTCGGCGCAGAAGCGCTGGATGCGGCGGCAGGCCTCTTCCAGCTTCTCGTCCGAAGTGGCGTAGGAGATGCGGAAGTTCGGGCCGAGACCGAAGGACGAGCCGTGGACGGCCGCGACCGCTTCCGTCTCGAGCAGGCCCATCACCAGATCCTCGTCCGTCTCGATCTTCTTGCCGTTCGGCAGGGTCTTGCCGATCAGGGCCGAGCAATCGGGATAGACGTAGAAGGCGCCTTCCGGCACCGGGCACTTCAGGCCGCGGGTCTGGTTCAGCATGGAGACGACGAGGTCGCGGCGGCGCTCGAAGGCCTTCCTGAAGACCGGGATATGATCCTGCGTGCCGTCGAGCGCCTCGACCGCGGCCCATTGCGAGATCGCCGAGGTGCCGGAGGTCTGCTGACCCTGGACGAGGTCCATGGCGTTGATGAGCGTTTGAGGGCCAGCGGCGTAGCCGATGCGCCAGCCGGTCATGGCATAGGACTTCGAGACGCCGTTCATGGTCAGCGTGCGCTCGTAGAGGGCGGGCTCGACCTGGGCCGGGGTGACGAAGGTGAAATCGCCATAGACGAGGTGCTCGTACATGTCGTCGGTGAGGATCCAGACATGGGGATGGCGCATCAGCACATCCGTGAGCTTCTTCATCTCGGCATGGCTGTAGGCCGCGCCCGACGGGTTCGAGGGCGAGTTCAGGATCACCCATTTGGTCTTCGGGGTGATGGCCTTCTCGAGATCTTCCGGCTGCAGCTTGAAGTCGTTCTTGAGATAGGTCTCGGCATAGGTCGCCGTTCCCCCGCAGAGCGCGACCATCTCGGGGTAGGAAACCCAGTAGGGCGAGACGCAGATGACTTCGTCGCCGGGGTTCAGCGTGGCGAGCAGGGCGTTGTAGATGACGTGCTTGCCGCCGGTCGAGACGATGGTCTGGCTCGCCTTGTAGTCGAGGCCGTTCTCGCGCTTGAACTTGCGGGCGACGGCCTCGCGCAGCTGCGGGATGCCGGAGACCGGGGTGTACTTGGTCTCGCCGCGCTTGATCGCGGAGATCGCGGCTTCCTTGATATTGTCCGGCGTGTCGAAATCGGGCTCGCCGACGGAGAGCGAGATCACGTCCTTGCCCTGGGCTTTCAGGTCGCGGGCCTTCTGCGTGATCGTGATGGTCGCGGACGGCTTCACGCGCTTCAGGGCATCGGCAAGAAAGGCCATGGGACTGATCTCCGGGGAGGCGGACGGGTGAGCGCGGAAAAGGCGCGCGCGTGGTTTATGACTCAGCGGAGATGATCGCAAGCGCAACTGCTTGATGTTTTGCAGAAGCGTCATGAATTTGGAACGGTTTGCTCTTGCGCCGCGAGCATGCGAAGGCCCGTCCATGACGAGCTCTGCGGGACCCATTGCTGTTTATGTCGATGCCGACGCCTGCCCGGTGAAGGACGAGGTCTATCGCGTCGCCGGCCGCCACGGCCTGCATGTCTTCGTCGTCGCCAACAGCTTCCTCAACGTGCCGCGCGAGCCCTGGATCGAGCGGGTGACGGTGCCGGGCAATTTCGACGCGGCCGATGACTGGATCGCGGAACGGGTTTCGCGCGGCTCGATCGTGATCACCGCCGACATCCCGTTGGCCGATCGCTGCATCAAGGCCGGAGCCGACGTGATCGGGCCGACCGGCAAGCCCTTCAGCGAGGCCTCGATCGGCATGGCGCTGGCGACCCGCGACATGATGGAAGACCTGCGCGCGATGGGCGCGGCCAGCGGTGGCCCGAAGCCGTTCTCGCCAAAGGACCGCTCGGCCTTCCTGCAGGCGCTCGACCTCGCGATCCAGCGGCTGAAGCGGGCCGGCTTCAGCGCCTGACCCTCAGATCTCCGAGAAGTCGCCGCCGCGCCCCTTGCCGGCAGCGAAGCGGCCGGCGCCTGCTGCGCCTTCCGTCGCGATGGTGTGGACGCCCCGCTGCCACTCCCGCCGAAGTGCTTCCTGTATGCTCAGCCCATGGCCGGCGATGGCGCTGGCGCGGTCGGCACGGACCGCGCCCTGCGGGAAGCGCGCGATCTCCCGGGCCATCGCCTCGGCTGCTGCGCGAGCCCCACCCTTCGGCGAGACCGTCTCGCACAGGCCGATGCGGAGTGCTTCGTCCGCCGCGACCTTGCGGCCGGTCATGATGATTTCCAGCGCGCGGCCCTGGCCGACGAGGCGCGGCAGGCGCACCGTGCCGCCGTCGATCAGCGGGATGCCCCAGCGCCGGCAATAGACGCCGAAATAGGCATCCTCCGCCATCACGCGGATGTCGCACCAGAGCGCGAGTTCCATGCCGCCCGCGACGGCCGGGCCCTCGATCGCGGCGATCAGCGGCTTGCTCATCTCCAGCCGCGAGGGGCCCATCGGCCCGCGGGGCGTCGTGCCATCGGCGGCGGGAAAGGCAAGCCTCTCGACGATCTCGCTTTCGAAGCGCCCGGCATCGGTGAAGGCCTGGGCATATTTCAGGTCCCAGCCGGCGCAGAAGGCGCCGCCTTCACCCCAGAAGACGATCGCCGCCGTGTCCTCGTCGCTGTCGAGTTCGAGGAAGGCGCGAGTCAGCGCATCGGCGCTGTCGGGGTCCATCGCATTGCGCGCTTCCGGCCTGCTGTGGACGACCGTCGCGACCTTGCCCTGCCTCTCGATTCGTACCGCCATTCTCCGTCCCTCTCCTTGTTTCCCATGCAGATTAAGCTGTGTTTTCGAGCCCATATCTGGCGCTGGACGCATGGCGCCTTTGCCCGTAAATCTCGCCGGAAAGCAGCCCCGCCATCCAGGTGGGTGTCCGGGAGGAAGTCCATGTCGTTGACCCGCCGTTCCACGCTCGGCCTGATGGCCGGCGCCGTATTCGCTCCGTCGATCGTCCGGGCCGAGAGCTTTCCCAGCAAGGTCATCACCCTGGTCGTGCCCTATCCGGCGGGTGGGCCGACCGATGCCATCGCACGCTTCGTGGCGCAGGATCTGACGATTGCCTTCGGGCACAATGTCGTGGTCGACAACCGCGCCGGCGCCTCGGGCGCCGTCGGCACGCGCGCCGTCGCCCATGGCCCGGCGGATGGCTACACCATCGTCTTCGGCAACAACCAGACGCATGGCAACAACATGTTCCTGCTGAAGGAGCCGGGCTACGACGCGGTGAAGGATTTCGCGCCGCTTGCCGGCGTCGGCGCCTTCGAGCATGCCTTCGTCGTGCGCAACGGCCTGCCGGCCAAGAACATCCAGGAGCTGATCGCGCTGGCCAAGGCCGATCCGGGCAAGCTCAACTATGGCTCGACCGGCGTCGGCTCCGGCTCGCATCTGGCGATGGAGCTGTTCATGCAGCGCACCGGCATCAAGATGACGCATGTGCCGTTCCGCGGCGCCGCGCCGCTGGTGCAGGAAATCATCGCCGACCGCATCGACGTCGCCAACTCCACCTTGCCGAGCGTGCTGGAGCAGATCAACGGCGGCGCGCTCAGGGCGCTGGCCCTGGCGAGCCCGGAGCGCAATCCGCGTGCCAAGGACATTCCCACGCTGCGCGAGCAGGGTGTGAGCAATGCCGATGCCGATTCCTGGGCTGCCTTCTTTGCTCCGGCGAAGACGCCGGACGCCGTGCTCGACACGCTGTCCAAGGCGGTGATCGCCTCGCTGAACAAGCCCCAGACGCGGGAGGCGATCCTGAAGCTCGGCTTCACGCTCAAAGTGCGCGATCCCGAGGCGTTCAAGCCCTATCACGTCCAGGAAATCGCGACCTGGAAGCAGATCATCGCGGATGCCGGCGTGAAGCCGGAGTAAGCGGGCACCGTCTCGAACATCCCGGCTGGCGCATCGCTCCGGCCGGGATGGCCGCGCCGATCGCCTCACTTCGTCGTGAGTTGGCCGCAACGGCTTGGCGATCGGCAGCGTTCCCCTCTATCTCCGATCTGTCGATCGGATGAAGCGAGGAGCGGACCATGCGGCGGTTGCGACTGGTTGGGGTGCTCGGGACGGCCCTGTTGGTCGCGGGCCTGACGTTGCCTGCGGCTGCCCAGAAGCGCTACCCCTCGAGTGCCGGGGAGCTTTCGGTCGAGACCGTCGCAAGCGGGCTCGAAAACCCCTGGGGCCTCGCCTTCCTGCCGGATGGACGCATGCTGGTCACCGAGCGGCCGGGCCGGTTGCGGCTCGTCGAGACCAATGGCCAGCTCTCGCGGCCGATCACCGGCCTGCCGAGCGTGATGGCGCGCGGGCAGGGCGGTCTGCTCGGCATCGCGCTTGATCCCGGTTTCGCGCATAACCGCCTCGTCTATCTCTCCTTTTCCGAGCCGCGCTCGGGCGGCAACGGCACCAGTGTCGCGCGCGGACGCCTCAACGAACAGGGCACGGCGCTGACGGCCGTCGAGGTGATCTTCCGGCAGATGCCGACGATCAGCTCCAACATGCATTTCGGCTCGCGCCTCGTCTTCGACCGCACGGGCGCGCTCTTCGTCACGGTGGGCGATCGCTACAGCCAGCGCGACCAGGCACAGAACCCGGCCAATCATCTCGGCAAGATCATCCGTATCCGGCCGGAGGGCGGGACGCCTGCCGACAACCCGAAGAAGGAGGGGTGGGCGCCGGAGAACTGGTCGATCGGCCATCGCAACGTCCAGGGCGCGGCGCTGCATCCCGAGACCGGGCAGCTCTGGACCGCGGAGCATGCGGCGCGCGGCGGCGACGAGGTCAACACGCCCAAGGCCGGGCTGAACTATGGCTGGCCGGTCATCACCTATGGCGTCGACTATTCCGGCGCGAAGATCGGCGAGGGCACGGCGAAGCCCGGCATGGAGCAGCCGCTGTTCTACTGGGATCCGTCGATCGCGCCGTCCGGCGCCGCCTTCTATACCGGGCCGGTCTGGCCGGCCTGGAGGAACTCGCTCTTCGTCGGAGCACTCGCCGGGCAGATGCTGGTCCGGCTCTCCACCGAGGGCGAGAAGGTGACGGGCGAGGAGCGCCTGCTCACCGATATCGGCGCGCGCATCCGCGACGTCGTCCAGGGACCGGACGGCTTTATCTACCTGCTCAGCGACGATGCCGACGGAAAGGTGCTGCGGGTGCGGCCGGCTAGCTAGGCGCCGGTCACGGCCCGCAATCCCATTCGCGCTCGATGACGAAGACCTTGCGGGTCGCGAGGCTGCCGTTCGGATCGTAGAGATCGCCGACATAGTATTCGGTGCCGGCGGCGTCATGGGCGCTGCGCTCGACCTGGAGCGACCAGCCGTAGCCGACCTGCTTGCCGCCCTGCCAGTTGCGATGGACGGCGCTCGGCGAAGCCGCGGAGAGGATGCGGGCGTTCTCGTCGCTCGGGCTGCAGGTCGGGCCGGCGAGGGCTGTAGCGGGGGCGAGCACGAGGCCGCAGAAAATCAGTGCCGTCTTTTGCAAGGCAGTCGGTCCTATCGAAGAGAAGTGAGGCGTGGCGCTCAGGCCTTGGCGTGGAAGATGAAGAAGGCGCCGGCGGCGATCAGGGCAAAGCCGACCGCATGGCTCCAGGTCAGCGATTCCTTCAGCCAGAACACCGAGAAGCCGGCGAAGACGGTCAGCGTGATGACCTCCTGCATGGTCTTGAGCTCGGCGGCGGAGTAGACGGCGGAACCGATGCGGTTTGCCGGCACGGCCAGCATGTATTCCGGCAGGGCGATCATCCAGCTCGCGAGGATGGCGAGCCAGATCGCCGTGCTCTTGTAGCTGAGATGCCCGTACCAGGCGAAGGTCATGAAGATGTTGGAGCCGAACAGCATGGCGATCGGCAGGAGATGGGCCATTGAGAGCGAGGGCATGCCGGAGGCCTTCTGCGCGGCGGTGGGAACAGGTTGGATGCGTTCCGGCGTTCAGCCGAAGCGCAGCTTCATGGTGATGATGGCGAGAACGAGCAGCAGGGTCAGCGCATTGGCCGCGATGACCGGCCAGGACAGGATCTGGATGCCATAGCTCAGCCAAAGCGCGGTGCCGGTGGCGAAGAGCCCTTGCGTCCACAGCGAGATCGCGCGGGTGTCGCGGGTGCGGATGGTCCGCCAGGCCTGCGGCAGCCAGCACAGGCTGGTCAGCGTGGCGGCGGCGAAGCCGAGGAGTTCGACAGCGGCTGGCGACATGGCGGGCGAATCGCGGAAGGGATGCTGGCTCCCCCATAGCCGGATTCGCTTCTTCGTGCCGCCATTCTCGATGGTTAACCTCCCTTAACCACAGCGGCCTAGTTTCGCGTCTTTCAAGCGATTCGGTGGAGACCCATGCGCGCAATCACATTGGCCTTGCCCCTCATCCTCCTTGCCTCCGCCGCCTCGGCGCAGAGTGGCTTCCAGTCCTGCCTCAATGGCTTGCGGTCGGCCGCCGCCGCCAAGGGCGTCTCGGGCGCGACCTTCGACCGGGCCATGGCCGGCGTCGAGCCGGACATGAAGATCATCGAAGCCATGAACAACCAGCCGGAGTTCAAGACGCCGATCTGGGATTATCTCGGCACGCTGGTCGATGAGGAGAAGGTCGCGGAGGGCCGCTCGATGCTGCGCCAATACGCCTCCGTCTTTGCCGCCGCAGAGCGGCGCTTCGGCGTCGACCGCCACACCATCGCCGCCGTCTGGGGCGTCGAGAGCGATTTCGGCAAGGCGCGTGGCAAATGGCCGCTGGTGCAGTCGCTCGCGACGGGCGCCTGCCTGGCGCCGCGCCGCAACGCCTTCTTCAAGGGCGAGCTGATCGCGACGCTGCAGATCATCCAGCGTGGCGACGTCAGGCCCGAGCGGCTGTTCGGCTCCTGGGCCGGCGCTTTCGGGCATACCCAGTTCATCCCCTCGACCTATCTCAGGCTCGGTGTCGACGGCGATGGCGACGGCCGGCGCGACCTCGTCGATTCGATCCCCGACGCGCTGCATTCGACCGCGAATTTCATGGACAAGGCCGGCTGGGTCACCGGCGCGGCCTGGGGCTACGAGGTGCGCGTGCCGGACGGCTATCGCGGCGCGGCCGGCCGCAATCCGAAGCGTCCGCTGTCGCATTGGGCGGCGCAGGGCATCGTGAAATACGACGGCTCGCGGCTCGACGGCCATGGCAATGCCGGGCTCCTGATGCCGGCGGGGCGCAACGGGCCGGCCTTCCTCGTCTTCAAGAACTATGACGCCGCCTACAGCTATAACGGCGCGGATTCCTACGCGCTCGCCATCTCGCTCCTGTCCGACCGCCTGCGCGGCCGGCCGGGCGTGCAGGGCAACTGGCCGACCGACGACCTGCCGCTGTCGCGCGAGCAGCGCCGCGAGCTCCAGCGCCTGCTGATCGCGCGCGGCTACAATGTCGGTGAGCCGGATGGCGCGGTCGGTTCGCTGACGCGCGCTGCGATCAAGGAGATCGAGGCGAAGATCGGCATGCCCCAGACCGGACGGCCGGGCGAGAAGGTGCTGCGCGCGCTCAAGGGCGGGCGGGTCTGACCTTGCAGAAAACGGGTGGCGTCGCGGGAGGGCTTGAGAAAAGCCTTCCCGCCGCATCTGAAGCCTCCGGAGACGCCATGACCCGCCGCCTGATTTCCACCGGCTCGCCCTTCGAGCGCAGTTTCGGCTATTCGCGTGCCGTGATCGACGGCGATCTTGTCTTCGTCTCCGGCACGACGGGCTATGACTATGCCACGATGACCCTGCCGGACGATGCGGCAGAGCAGGCGCGCAACATCTTCCGCACGATCGGAACCGTGCTGGAGGAGGCGGGTTCCTCGCTCGCCCATGCCGTCAGGGCGCAGTATTTCGTCACCGATCGCAGCTATTGCGAGCCGGTGCTCGCCGTCTGCGGCGAGTTCTTCCGCGAGATCAGGCCCGCTGCCGGCATCTACGTCGTGGCCGGGCTGCTCAAGCCGGAAATGAAAATCGAGATCGAGGTCACGGCGCGCCTGCCGAAGGCCTGAGGGCGCCACGCTCCGAACAGGGCAGGGCTGCATCGCGGCGCTTGCGCGCGCGCTGCAGCCCCCGTAATCACCCGCCAACGCAAACACGCGACGAGGCGAGGCGATCCATGGCGACCCACAAGCTCCTGCTGCTCCCCGGCGACGGCATCGGCCCCGAGGTGATGGGCCAGGTCGAGCAGATCGTCTCCTGGTTCGGGAAGCAGGGCCTCGGCTCCTTCGAAATCGAGAAGGGCCTTGTCGGCGGCGCGGCCTATGACGCGCACAAGCAGGCGATCTCCGAAGGCGACATGAAGCTCGCGCAGGATGCCGACGCCGTGCTGTTCGGCGCGGTCGGCGGACCGAAATGGGCCGACGTCCCCTATCAGCACCGTCCGGAAGCCGGCCTTTTGCGCCTGCGCAAGGACCTCGGCCTGTTCGCGAACCTCAGGCCCGCGATCTGCTATCCGGCGCTGGCCTCGGCCTCCTCGCTCAAGCCCGAGGTCGTCGAGGGCCTCGATATCCTGATCGTGCGCGAGCTCACCGGCGGCGTCTATTTCGGCGAGCCCAAGGAGATCGTCACGCTGGAGGACGGCTCGAAGCGCGGCATCGACACTCAGGTTTACACCACGCCCGAGATCGACCGGATCTGCCGCGTCGCCTTCGAGCTCGCCCGCACCCGCCGCAACAAGGTCTCCTCGGCCGAGAAGCATAACGTCATGAAGACCGGCGTGCTCTGGAAGCAGACGGTCACCGCGCTGCATGCGGCCGAATACAAGGATGTCGAGCTCGAGCATGTGCTGGCCGACAACTGCGCCATGCAGCTCGTGCGCTGGCCGAAGCAGTACGACGTCATCGTCTGCGACAACCTGTTCGGCGACATCCTGTCGGACGTGGCCGCGATGCTGACCGGCTCGCTCGGCATGCTGCCTTCCGCTTCGCTCGGCGCCGAGGACCCGGCCACGGGCAAGCGCAAGGCGCTCTACGAGCCCGTCCATGGCTCGGCGCCGGATATCGCCGGCAAGGGCCTCGCCAACCCGATCGCGATGATCGGCTCCTTTGCCATGGCGCTGCGCTACTCGTTCGGCGCGGGCGAGGCGGCCGACCGGCTCGAAGGCGCGATTGCCGATGTGCTGGGCTCCGGCACCCGCACCAAGGACATCGCGGCGCCGGGCGCCAACGCCGTCTCGACCAGCGAGATGGGGCAGGCGATCATCAAGGCGCTGGAAGCGCGCGGCTGATCTACCGGATGTGACGAGGGAGAGAAATTCTCTCTCCCTCGTGAATTGCCGTTACCCCGCTTTCGTGGCCTAACAACCGCCAACGAAAACGGAGTATGTCCGTCATGCTGATCAAACGCCGTGCCGGCTGGGACATGCCGGAAAACCAGGCCACGCCCGAGAGCGTGTTCCTCAATCGCCGCCAGCTGATGGCCGCAGGCGCTGGATTGATCGCAGGAGCGGCATTGCCGGGTGCCGCCGCGGCGCAGTCAGCCGATCCGACTGTTGATCTCTACCCGGCCAAGCGCAACGCCGCCTATGTGCTCGGCGTGCCGCAGACGGCGGAAGAGGACGCCGCGAACTACAACAATTTCTACGAATTCGGCATGTCGAAGGACATCGTCGACGCCTCAAAGCGCCTCGCCACACGTCCCTGGAATATTCAGGTCGACGGCCTCGTCGAGAAGCCTTTCGAGATCGGTTTCGACGATCTCATCCGCAAGCTGCCGATCGAGGAGCGGCTCTATCGCTTCCGCTGTGTCGAAGCCTGGGCGATGGCGGTGCCGTGGACCGGTATCCCTCTCAAGTCCTTCGTCGCGCTGGCGAAGCCGCTTGCGGGGGCGAAATACATCCGCTTCGAAACCTTCATGAACCCGCGCGTCGCGCCGGGGCAGAACCAGCGCTGGTATCCCTGGCCCTATACGGAGGGGCTGACGATCGCGGAGGCGACGAACGAATTGCCGCTGCTCGTCACCGGCATCTACGGCAAGCCGCTGCCGACGCAGCACGGTGCGCCGATCCGCCTGATCACCCCTTGGAAATACGGCTTCAAATCGGTGAAATCGATCCGCAAGATCAGCTTCGTCGCCGAGCGTCCGAAGACCTTCTGGGAAGGCTTGCAGGCCTCGGAATACGGCTTCTGGGCCAATGTGAACCCGGCCGTGCCGCATCCGCGCTGGAGCCAGGCGAGCGAGCAGATCCTGGGTTCGCGCGAGCGGCGCCCGACGCAGATCTATAACGGCTATGGCGAGCAGGTCGCGGGCCTCTACAAGGGGCTGGAGGGCGAGAAGCTCTTCATGTGAGGGGAAGGGCATTCGGCAGGTTTCGGGTGCCGTCTCCTGCCGCTGCCGTGCTAGACCTCATGCCATTCCAAGCCGGAACGACACGAGTCGAGCATGGCCAACCAGCATTTCCATCTGTTCGAGACCACGATCGGCCCCTGCGCCGTTGTCTGGGAAGGGGAGCGCTTCATCGGCGCGCAACTGCCCGAGCGCGACGAGGCGGCGGCCCGCAAGCGCCTGGAACGGCGCTTCCCCGAGGCTGACGAGGTCCCCGCCGAAGGCTTCGTCGCGGAGGCCGTAGCCGGCATCCGCGCGCTGTTCGACGGCGAGAAGCGCGACCTGTCCCATCTGCCGGTGGCGCTGGACAGCGTCTCCGAGTTCAATCGCAAGGTCTACGAGGTCGCGCTCGCCATCCCGCATGGCGAGACGTTGACCTATGGCGAGGTGGCACAGCGTATCGGCGACCCCGGCGCGGCGCGGGCCGTCGGCGTCGCACTCGGCCAGAATCCCTGGCCGATCATCGTGCCCTGCCATCGCATTCTGGCGGCAGGGGGCAAGACCGGTGGCTTTTCGGCCGAGGGCGGCGTCGAGATCAAGCTCAGGATCCTGACCATCGAGAAGGCGCGCACCAGCGCCGAGCCCAGCCTGTTCGATGCCCTGCCGCTGGCGGCCCGGCCCGGGCGACACTGATGAGTGGGAGGCCTCCGGCCTCGCAGCTTGAAATCGCGCAATGTCCTCCTTGCAGCCCCGCTGCTTGCGCGCTCGGGCGCGCGGCCTCTACTGTTCCGGCCTTTCCACCCTCCACTGGGGACTATCATGGCCAAACTGAAGCTCGCCGTCATCGTGGGCAGCAACCGCCGCGAATCGATCAACCGCAAGCTGGCCGAGGCGCTGGTGAAGCTGAGCGCCGGCGCCTTCGACGCGACCATCATCCAGATCGACGACCTGCCGATGTTCAACCAGGACCTGGAGCCGAACCGGCCGGAATCGACCCTGCGCCTGAAGCGCGAGATCGAGGCCGCCGACGCGATCCTGATCGTCACGCCCGAGCATAACCGCTCGATTCCCGCGGTGCTCAAGAACGCCATCGACTGGGCCTCGCGCCCCTATGGCAAGAATTCCTGGGCGGGCAAGACCGTCGCGGTCACCGGCACCAGCGGGGGCGCCGTCGGCACGGCCGTCTCCCAGAACGAATTGCGGATGATCCTGACCAACCTCGCCGGAGTCGTCGTGGGTGGCCAGGTCTTCGTCACCTTCAAGGACGATCTGGTCGACGCCCAGCACAATGTCACCAACGAGGCCACACGCGGCTTCCTGCAGGGCTTCATCGACAATTTCGCCCAGATCGCCGGCAAGCTCGCCGCCTGATTGACGCCAACGTCGCGCTGCCGCCAAGGCGTCGCCCTTCTGGGCGGCGCCTTTCTCATTTCCGGGGATGTGGGGAGGCAGGCAGGCTGACGGAGATCCCAGCCTTCACGCAAAAAAAGAGCCGGCGTCCCCGAGGGGAGCCGGCTTTAAAAGTTTGAAACATCTGGCGAAACCGCCAAACATCTCAGAGGGGAACGGCTGAAACGAACTCAACGCCGGGAGGAGATTGCGGAGCCCGTTTCGAACAACCGTGAGTTCAATATCGGGCATGACCTGCCGTTTTGCAATGCAACATATCTTGGGTCCGCCATGCAGTGACTGCATGAACCAAGGGCAGATGGCGTGAATTTGAGCCTAAATGATTGAGAAATATGCGTTCATTGCAGGATGAGGCCTGCGCGGGAAAGTTGCAGGTCCCGCGAAAACCGGCATTTCGTCCGCTCCTGAACAGTTTTCAGGCGAACTGTCCGAATATGGCGCATGCGAAACGCGGAAATGGTCACAAAACCGCCAGAATCAAATCGGGCGCCTTGCGGCGCCCGATTCTTCGCGGAGACAGGCGAAATCAGTAGGTCCAGCGCTGGGCCTTCTGGATGAGGAAGTCGCGGAAGACCTGGACGCGGGCGACCGACTTCATCTCCTCGGGATAGACCAGATAGCTTTCGAGCTGCGGCATCTCGGTCTCGCGCATCAACTGCACGAGGGGCGAGCCGGTCTCGATCAGGTAATCCGGCAGCACGGCGATGCCGGCGCCCGAATCCACCGCGCGCTTCATCGCGGTGATATTGTTGACCGTCAGATGGATCGGCCGCGGATTGCGCTGGTCGCGCCCCATGGTGCCGAGCCAGTGGACCGCCGTCAGATAGGACGGCGAGGTGCCGCCGAAGGAGAGGATGCGGTGGTTGTCGAGATCGTCGTAGCTCTTGGGCTCGCCGAAGCGCTTCACATAGGCCGGCGAGGCGTAGACGTGGAAATGCACCGTGAAGAGCTTGCGCTGGATCAGGTCCGGCTGCTGCGGCTGGCGCAGGCGGATCGCGATATCGGCCTCGCGCATCGACAGGTCGAGTTCCTCGTCGGTGAGGATGAGCTCGACCCTGATGTCGGGATAGAGGTCCAGGAACTCGGCAAGGCGAGGCGTCAGCCAGTGGCCGCCAAGGCCGCGCGTCGCCGTGACCTTGAGCTCGCCCGAAGGATGCTCGCGCGTCTCGGAGAGCTGCGAGCGTGTCCGCTCCAGCCGCTGCGTCATCTCGCGCGCCGCTCGCCAGAGCAACTCGCCCTGCTCGGTCAGGATCAGGCCGCGCGTATGCCGGTGGAACAAGGGCGCGCGCAGCTCTCGCTCGAGCGCCCCGATCTGCCGGCTGACGGCCGATTGACTCAAGCCGAGAACATCGCCAGCTTTTGTGAAGCTGCCTGACTCCGCGACCGTATAAAAGATTCTAATGCGGTCCCAATCCACCGCGCTTCCCCCGCTATGCGTTTTTTGCATGATGGGGGATAAAGGCGTGGTGCGTCAATGTCTGTGTGGCAGAAGTCTGCGTTATTCGCCGTGAATCTGGTGACGCAACCCATCAGAGTCAGTGATGGGTTGCGCCAAAGGCTTCATTCCGCTGCTTCGCGGCGATCCAGCGCGTTGGCGGCGAGCCAGCGTTCGGCATCGAGCGCGGCCATGCAGCCCAGGCCGGCTGCGGTCACCGCCTGACGATAATGCTCGTCGGTGACGTCGCCGGCGGCGAAGACGCCCTCGACATTGGTCCGGGTCGTGCCGGCCTCGACATCGAGATAGCCGGATTCGTTCATGGCGAGCTGGCCGACGAAGAGCTCCGTCGCCGGCTTGTGGCCGATGGCGATGAAGACGCCGTCGGTCTTAAGCTCGCTCTCGGAGCCGGTCTTGAGGTTCTTCAGGCGCAGATGCGTGACGTTGGGCGGGGTGGTGCCGCCGCAGATCTCGGCGATCTCGCTGTCCCAGACCACCTCGATCTTCGGGTGCTTGAACAGGCGCTCCTGCATCACGCGCTCGGCCCGGAGGCTGTCGCGGCGGTGAATGAGCGTCACCTTGCTGGCGAGATTGGCGAGATAGAGCGCTTCTTCCACGGCGGTGTTGCCGCCACCGACGACGGCGACCTCCTTGTTGCGGAAGAAGAAGCCGTCGCAGGTGGCGCAGGCCGAGACGCCGAAACCCTGGAAGGCCTGTTCGGAGGGCAAGCCCAGCCACTTGGCCTGAGCGCCGGTCGCGATGATGAGCGCGTCACAGGAATAGGTTTCGCCGCCGTCGCCCCAGAGCCGGAACGGGCGCTGCGAGAGGTCGACGCGGGCGATATGGTCGGAGACCATGCGGGTGCCCATGTGCTCGGCCTGCGCGCGCATCTGTTCCATCAGCCATGGGCCCTGGATGACGTCGGCGAAGCCCGGATAGTTCTCGACATCGGTGGTGATCATCAACTGGCCGCCAGCCTGCAGGCCGGAGATCAGCACCGGTTCCATCATGGCGCGGGCAGCGTAGATCGCGGCGGTGTAGCCGGCCGGGCCGGAGCCGACGATCATGACGCGGGCGTGGGTGTGGGCCATCGTCTCAGTTCCTCTCCTGCGGGCTTGGAGCCGCAGTCTCGATCCGTCAGATACGCAGGCGTAGCACCGAAACAAGAGCGGCCCGGTTCAGGAGCCCGTGAACCCCAATGCCGCCCGGTGGCGCAGCCAGCCTTGCCGTATCGCATCGGCTATGATCGGCGTTGAGTCTATCGGTTCGTAAGCCTCGCCTTCAAGGCGTCCACAGAAGCGATGCACAACGCCCTCGCGTTCGAGCGCCGAGACCAGCGCCGCGATCTTGGGATGGCCGCCCGTAGGTTCGAAGACCAGCACGGGCACGCCCGCTGCCGCCGCCTCGCCGATCATGTTGGTGGAGTCGGCCGTCACGACCACGGCATCGGCATTGGCGAGCAGGGCGAGATAGGGATTCTCGCCCGTACCGTCCCACCACCAGCCGCCATGCTTGGCGAAGACCGCGGCGACGGCAGCTCCCAGCGCCGGCGAAGTGCGCCGCGAGGGCGAGCCCATCAGGCTCGCGCCTGAGCTGGCGAGCGCGTCGAGCTGCCCTGTCAGGCGCTCGCTATCGGCCCGGGTGAAGCGGTGATGCCGGCTGTCGCCGCCGACGAGCACCGCGACACGCGGCTTGCGCAAGCTCGCGATGGCCGCAGGCGGCGCGGCGCGGGCGGCGACGAGCCTCCCGGGCGTCAGGCGATGCGGCGAGGTCGCGGTAACCAGGACGTTGTCGCCGCGCAGCCGGTCATGGCCGGAGACCCAGATCAGATCGGCCGTGCCGGGGCCGGTGCGCGGATCCTTGAGGAAGACGGTGTAGGTCGCGCCGTTCGAGGCCTGCTTCAGGGCGCGCAGATAGGCGACGGCGCGCCGGCCCGACGCGATGGCGATGTCGGGGAAGGGGGGCTTGAGCGGGCTTGCCGGGCGGTCCGGCGCCTCGCGCGGGTCGATCGGCCCGCGCGGCATCAGCCAGGCCCAGGGCCGGCGGGGTTTCACCCGGCGGATTTCGGGTACGACGCCCAATCGTTCGGCGACGCCCAGGCACTGGAGTTCGTCGCCGGCCTTGCCGTCGGTGAGGACCCAAACGGTCGGCTCCGGATTGTCGTGCATGGCGGTCTGGGCTCGTGGCATGCGCCTTGTATCGCTTGGCCGCGCCGTCTACACCAGCGCGACCTTCACGCGGGAATGTTCGTTGCGCCCCAAACTCGACGATATCGACCTGCGCATCCTGCGCGAGCTCCAGGCCGATGGGCGCATGACCAATGTCGAGCTGGCAAGCCGCGTTGGCATCTCGCCGCCGCCCTGCCTGCGGCGCGTCCGCGCGCTGGAGGAGGCCGGGCTGATCCGCGGCTATCATGCCGATCTCGACGAGCGGAAACTCGGCTTCGAGGTGGTCTGCTTCGCGTTCGTGCATCTGGCGAGCCAGGCCGAGGCGGACCTCATCGCCTTCCAGGATCGGATTCGGAATTGGCCGACGGTGCGAGAGTGCTGGACGCTCTCGGGCGATATCGACTTCGCCCTGAAATGCGTCGCGGCGGACCTGAAGGCTTTCCAGGATTTCGTCGCCGAACTCACGGCGATGCCGAATGTCCGCAATGTCCGGACCGCGCTCGCCCTCGACCGGGTCAAGGACGAGCCGATCGTTCCCTTCGGCTGACAGCCGCGTCCTCAGCCCGCGAGATAGTGCCGGATCCACCAGGCATTGTTGCGGGCAAGCGCCCTGAGGCGAAGCGGGTCGACATCCGCCACTTGCGGATTGCCGGCGCCGCTCGACGATTCGGTGGAGCGGATCGGGTAGCTGGCGAGCGGCCGGCCGCTGCGGTCGTAGAGCGTGGCCGTGCTTTCGAGATAATCGTCGCTGGCGCCTGAGAAGCGACCGCCCCGGATATCGCTGGCGAGCCAGAGGCGGCCGATGGTGACGACGAGCCGGGTGCCGGCGCCGCGCTGCAGTGTCGGCCCCAGAATCTCGGTCAGGGTTTTCGCCAGTTCGGCCTTCACCATCGGCACGTTCGGCCCCCACGCCTCGACGACCGAGGGCAGGGCCTCGACCCGGATGGTGCCGACCGCAGCCCCCTGAGCCGCAGCGGGTGAAATGGCCGGCGCCAGGGCCAGCGCGGTGGCGCCGAGCGCGGACGCCAGAACATGTCGACGCGTGATCATGGTCGGATCTCCGAAAAAGCCTGTCGCTTCAATGTAGGTGCGGAGCGGCGATAGTCCATGGCCGCGGCCTTCGCGCCGATCATGCCCCGGGGGTGGTTGCCAAGTCGTGTCGAAATGCGGCCTATCGAGGCGGGGGAGACGCGCGGTCCGTCGCGCGCGGCAGACAAGAGGGCGCTATCGTGGATCGCTGGTTGACGGAGTTCGTGAAGCTCTGGGTCGTGATCGATCCGATCGGCACCTTGCCGGTCTTCCTGGCGGTCACGGCGGGCTTGAGCGCCTCTGCTGCGCGGCGCATCGCACTGCACGGCTCACTCGTCGCCTTCCTCGTGCTGCTGTTCTTCATCCTGCTCGGCCAGGTGCTGCTGTCGGCGATGGATATCGAATTGAGCTCCTTCCAGATCGCCGGGAACATCGTGCTGTTCCTGTTCGCGCTGACGATGATCTTCGGCGAATCGAAGCTGGAGGAGGACCAGAAGCTGCTGCGTTCCTCGGATCTCGAAAAGGCGGTCTACCCGCTGGCCATCCCCAGCATCGCCAGTCCGGGCGCGATGCTGACCGTCATGACCGTGACCGACAATTCGAAGTTCAGCCTCGCAGAGCAGGCCGAGACCATCGGCCAGATCGCGATCATCTTCGCGCTCATGCTCGTGCTGCTGTTTTGCGCCTCGCGGATCATCGCGGTGATCGGCAATGCCGGCGCCAGCGTCATCAGCCGCGTGATGGGGCTGATCCTGGCGAGCGTCGCCGTGGACGGCATCATCAAGGCGATGCGGGTCGTGCTGGCGGGGTAGAAGCGCCGTCATGCTCGGGCGAAGACCCGAGCATCTCTGGCCGGAGGAGGCTCCTATGCCTCCCTTTCATGAGATTCTCGGGTCTGCGCTGCGCTTCGCCCGAGAATGAGGTTCATTTCAGCGGAAGACGACGCTGACGACTTCGTAGGACTTGCCGCCGCCGGGCGTGTTGACCTGGACGGAATCGCCGACCTTCTTGCCGATCAGCGCGCGCGCGATCGGCGAGCCGATCGAGACCTTGCCGGACTTCACGTCCGATTCCGGTTCGCCGACGATCTGGTAGCTCTTCTCTTCCTCGGTATCGTCATCGATCAGCTTGACCGTGGCGCCGAACTTGATGGTCTCGCCGCCGAGCTTCGAGACGTCGATGATGTCGGCGCGGCCGATCAGCGATTCGAGTTCCATGATCCGGCCCTCGTTGAGCGACTGGGCTTCCTTGGCCGCGTGATATTCCGCGTTCTCGGAGAGATCGCCCAGCGCGCGCGCTTCGGCAATCGCGGTGATGATGCGCTGGCGCTGGACCTGCTGACGGTCTTTCAGCTCGGCCTCCAGGGCAGCGAAGCCGCCCGCGGTCATCGGAACCTTTTCCATTCTTTCCGTCCCATAAGCTCCGAAAGCGCGGCCCACCGGCGGCATATCGACCGCCGGTTCCCGCGCTTCCGCTCAATATCCGAATTCGCGACGAACGGCCTGTCAGGCCGCGCGTTCGAAATACGACTGCAAGGATCGTACTTCGAGATCGCCGCTGCAATAGGCCTTGATGCCCTCCGCCGCCGCGATCGCGCCTGCCAAGGTGGTATAATAGGGCACCTTGTGCAAGAGGGCGGTGCGCCTCAGCGGGCGGGAGTCCGCAAGAGCCTGTGGCCCCTCGGTGGTGTTGAAGACGAGCTGGATCTCGCCGTTCTTGAGCGCGTCGACGACGTGCGGACGCCCCTCCAGGACCTTGTTGATCTTGGAGGCCGCGATGCCCTGCTCCTGCAGGTGGCGCAGCGTCCCGCCGGTGGCGAGGATGCGGAAGCCGAGATCGGCGAGGATGCGGACCGCCGGCAGGATGCGCGGCTTGTCTTCGTCGCGCACGGAGACGAAGACCGTGCCCTTGACCGGCACCTTCGAACCGGCGCCGAGCTGGCTCTTGGCGAAGGCCGTGTCGAAGGAGCGGTCGAGGCCGATGACCTCGCCCGTCGAGCGCATCTCCGGCCCGAGCAGGACGTCGACGCCGGGGAAGCGCGCGAAGGGGAAGACAGCCTCCTTGACGCCGACATGGGCGAGCTTCGGCGGTTTCAGGTTGAAGCTCGCGAGGCTTTCACCGGCCATGACGCGCGCCGCGATCTTGGCCACGGGCACGCCGATCACCTTGGCGACGAAGGGCACCGTGCGCGAGGCGCGCGGGTTCACTTCGAGCACGTAGATATCGCCGTCCTTGATGGCGTACTGGACGTTCATCAGGCCGCCGACGTCGAGCGCGAGCGCCATCGCCTTGGTCTGGCGTTCCAGCTCGGCGATGGCCTCGGCCGAGAGCGAGCGCGGCGGCAGCGAGCAGGCCGAATCGCCGGAATGGATGCCGGCTTCCTCGATATGCTCCATGATGCCGGCGACGAAGACGTCCTTGCCGTCGCAGAGGCAGTCGACATCGACCTCGATCGCATCCGACAGATAGCGGTCGAACAGCAGCGGGTTCTTGCCGAGCACCGTGTTGATCTGGCCGGTCTTGTCGTTCGGGTACTTGGCCTTGACCTCGGAGGGGATCAGCGAGGGCAGGGTGCCGAGCAGGTAGTCCTCGAACTGGACCTCGTCGCGGATGATCGCCATGGCGCGGCCGCCGAGCACATAGGACGGGCGCACGACGAAAGGCAGGCCGAGCTCGGAGACGATGATGCGAGCCTGCTCCACCGAGTAGGCGATGCCGTTCTTCGGCTGCTTGAGGTGCAGCTTGTCGAGCAGGCGCTTGAAGCGATCGCGGTCCTCGGCGAGGTCGATCATATCAGGCGAGGTGCCGAGGATCGGGATGCCGGCCTCTTCCAGAGCGTTGGCGAGCTTCAGCGGGGTCTGGCCGCCGAACTGGACGATGACGCCCATCAGCGTGCCGTTCTGCTTCTCGGTCTCGAGGATCTCGAGCACGTCTTCCGCCGTCAGCGGCTCGAAATAGAGCCGGTCGGAGGTGTCGTAGTCGGTCGAGACCGTCTCGGGGTTGCAGTTGACCATGATGGTCTCGTAGCCGGCATCGCGCAGCGCATAGCAGGCGTGGCAGCAGCAATAGTCGAACTCGATGCCCTGGCCGATGCGGTTCGGTCCGCCGCCGAGAATGACGATCTTCTTGCGGTCGGAGGGATTGGCCTCGTCGGCGGCCTTGCCGGCGAAGGGCATGGCGTAGCTCGAATACATATAGGCGGTGGGCGAGGCGAACTCGGCCGCGCAGGTGTCGATGCGCTTGTAGACCGGGCGGACCTCAAGCGAGCGGCGCAGGGTCCGGACTTCGGCTTCGGTCTGGCCGGAGACGGCGGCGAGGCGCTTGTCGGAGAAGCCCATCGCCTTGATCTGGCGGAACGCGCCGGGCGTGGTCGGCAGGCCGATCTTGCGGATCTTCTCCTCGGTCTCGACGATCTCGCGCATCTGGGCGAGGAACCACGGGTCGATCTTGCAGCTCTCGTGAATCTCTTCGTCGCTGAAGCCGGCGCGCATGGCCTGGGCGACCTGGAGGATGCGGTCCGGCGTCGGCGTCGAGATCGCCGCCTTGATGGCGTTGCGGTCGTCGCCCTTGCCGTAACCCTCGATCTCGATCTCGTCGAGGCCGTCGAGCCCGGTCTCCAGCGAGCGCAGCGCCTTCTGCAGCGATTCCTGGAAGGTACGGCCGATCGCCATGGCCTCGCCGACCGACTTCATCGCGGTGGTCAGCGTCGGCTCGGAGCCTGGGAACTTCTCGAAGGCGAAGCGCGGGATCTTGGTGACGACATAGTCGATCGTCGGCTCGAAGGAGGCCGGGGTCGCGCCGCCGGTGATGTCGTTCTCGATCTCGTCCAGCGTGTAGCCGACGGCAAGGCGCGCCGCGACCTTGGCGATCGGAAAGCCCGTCGCTTTGGAAGCCAGCGCCGAGGAGCGCGAGACGCGCGGGTTCATCTCGATGACGATCATGCGCCCCGTGGCGGGATCGATCGCGAACTGGACGTTTGAGCCGCCGGTCTCGACGCCGATCTCGCGCAGCACCGCCAGCGAGGCGTCGCGCATGATCTGGTATTCCTTGTCGGTCAACGTCAGCGCCGGGGCGACGGTGATCGAATCGCCGGTATGGACGCCCATCGGATCGAAATTCTCGATCGAGCAGACGATGATGCAGTTGTCCTTCTTATCGCGGACGACCTCCATCTCGTATTCCTTCCAGCCGAGCACGCTCTCCTCGATGAGGACCTCGCTGGTGGGGGAGGCGTCGATGCCGCGCTCGACGATGTCGATGAACTCGCCCTTGTTGTAGGCGATGCCGCCGCCGGTGCCGCCCATGGTGAAGGAGGGGCGGATGATCGCGGGCAGGCCGATATCCTCCAGCGCATCGAGCGCCTGGCCAAGCGTCTTGATGTGGTGCGAGCGCGGCGTGTCGAGGCCGATCTTGGTCATCGCCTCGCGGAAGAGTTCGCGGTCCTCGGCCTTGTCGATCGCCTCGGCGGTGGCGCCGATCATCTCGACGTTGAACTTCTCGAGCACGCCCATCTTCTTGAGCGAGAGTGCGCAGTTCAGCGCGGTCTGGCCGCCCATGGTCGGCAGCAGCGCGTCGGGGCGCTCCTTCTCGATGATCTTGGCGACGATCTCGGGCGTGATCGGCTCGACATAGGTTGCGTCGGCCAGGTCCGGATCGGTCATGATCGTCGCCGGGTTCGAGTTGACCAGGATGATCCGGTAGCCCTCGGCCTTCAGCGTCTTGCAGGCCTGGGTGCCGGAATAGTCGAACTCGCAGGCCTGTCCGATGATGATGGGGCCGGCGCCGATGATCAGGATGGACTTGATGTCTGTGCGCTTGGGCATGATCTCGACCGGTCTTGGGCAGGCGCGCGCAAGGCCGCTCCGGTCGGGCGAGCGGAGCCGTGCGAGCGTCTGAATGAATGCTAGGCGCTCGCTATAGACGGCGAAGGCGGAAGGGGAAAGCTAAAAGCGCTTCCCCCCTTGCTCAACGCACAGGCCTTGGTGCGGGGATGACGAGATCGATCTCCAGCGGACGGGGCTGCCGGCGCTTGCGCCGCATCGCGATGAAGAGCACCGCGAGCGCTGCGACCTCGCAGGCCGCGCCGACGAAGCCGAGCGGCCAGGTGCCGGCATGGCGCATCACCTGCTGGCCGAGCGCTGCGCCGGCCGCGATGCCGAAATAGAGCGCGGAGGCATTGAGCGAGAGCGCGACCACGGTGGCATCCGGCGCCATCGCGGCCAGCCGCGACATCTGCGAGGGGTGGCCGGCCCAGCCCGCCGCGCTCCAGACGAAGAGCGCGAAGGGAATCGGCCAGATCGCCAAAGCCGGCGGCAGGCTGACCGCGATCAGCGAGGCGGTGAAGAGCGCGGCGGCCAGGATCGACAGTACGACACTCAGCGACCGCTCGGAGCCGAAGCGGTCGCTGGCGATGCCGCCGAGCTGGTTGCCGATGGCCGAGCCGAGGCCGGAGACGACCAGCGTCGCGGCGAGCCAGGGGCCGGTGATGCCGGCATGATTGGTCAGGAAGGGCGCGATATAGGTGTAGAGAACGAAGGCGCCGGTGGTCCACAGCATGGTCGTTGCGAGCGCCAGCAGCACGTCGCCGCGGCCCGCGACCTGAAGCCGCTCGCGCAAGGTGTTGGTGCTGTGCGGCAGGCCCTTGGGCAGCTTGACCAGAAGGCCCGCCAGCGAGAGCGCGCTCAAGCCCGCCACGATCAGGAAGGCGAGGTGCCAGCCGCCGAAGCCGACGACGGCCGTGCCGATGGGTATGCCGAGAATCAGCGATACCGTCATGCCGCCGGTGACGAGCGCGATGGCGCGTCCGCGCCGCTCGGGGGCGGAGACCGCGACGGCGACCGCATTGGCGGCGGGCATGAAGACGCCGGCGGCGAGTGCCATCACGATCCGGGCGGCCATCACCACCCAGAAGTCCCCGGCGAAGGCGGCGCCGAGATTGGCGAGGCCGAAGACGGTCATCGCGCCGACCAGTACGGTCTTGCGGTCGGCATCGCCGAGGACGGTGGAGAGGATCGGCGAGCCGATGGCGTAGGCCAGCGCGAAGATCGAGATGAGCAGGCCGGCTGTGTCGACGGAGACGGCGAGGCCGGAGGCGAGATGGGGCAGGATGCCGGTGACGATCAGGCTGCCCGTGCCGATGGCGAAGGCGCCGCCGGCGAGCGAGAGAAGGCGCGTATCCATGGGAATGATCCTTGCGGATGATCGCTGTTTCGAAAGCGCGGTTCGAAATTCAATGATCGTTGAAATAAACCGGCCTCGCAATTACCACAAGGGTAATTTCAATGAATGTTGAATATTGTCAGGAGCGGTCGCATCGCCTATCTCGGAGGCCATGAAGCCGGTTTTCCACCCCGATATCGAGGATGTCGCGCCCGCCGACGTGTTCGCGGCGCTGGCCGACCCGATCCGGCTCGGCATCCTCATCGCGCTGGCCGAGGTCAGCGAGGTCGACAAGGCGCGCTGCAGCCATTTCACTGCGCTCGCCTCGCCCTCGCTGCTCTCGTACCATTTCGCCAAGCTGCGCGAGGCCGGGATCACCCGCATGCGGGTGGAGGGGACCTCGCGCTATCTCAGCATCCGGCGCGACGAGTTGAACCAGCGCTTCCCGGGGCTCATCGCCAGCGTGATCGAGACCGCCCGGCGGGACCCGAATCTGCCGCGTCTCGGGCCGGAATGGCTTTCCGGCAGCGACGAGGCGTAGGGACAGGCGTCGCCTCGTTGACAGGTATCCGGACAGGTTTAACGTCATCGTTTCCGCGATGGCGTCGAGCCGGTTCGCGATACGGTACCGGCCACGCTCGAACCCGAGGAGGATGGCCATGCGTGCTGCCGACCCTCAGAAACTCGATACTTTGGTGGAGCGTCTCGTTGGTGATGTCGGAGCTTCCGTCACCGGCGCCCTGATCGTGCTGGGCGACCAGCTCGGTCTCTACAAGGCCATGGGCGATGGCGAGCCCGTCACCTCCCAACAACTGGCGCAGAAGACGGGCCTCAAGGAGCGCTATCTGCGCGAATGGCTCGCCGGCCAGGCCTCGGCCGGCTATGTCGATTATGACGAAGGCAGCGACAGCTTCAGTCTCTCGCCGGAGCAAGCCATGGCCTTCGCGGAGGAGGACAGCCCGGCCTTCTTCGCCGGGGCCTTCGAAATCATCCAGTCGATGTGGCTCGACGAGCCGAAGGTCGAGGAGGCTTTCCGTAACGGCTCGGGGCTTGGCTGGCACGAACACAGCAAGTGCCTGTTCCGCGGAACCGAGCGCTTCTTCCGTCCGGGCTACAATGCGCATCTGACGGCGGAGTGGATTCCGGCGCTGGATGGCGTCAAGGCCAAGCTCGAACGCGGGGCGACCGTCGCCGATGTCGGCTGCGGGCACGGTTCCTCCACCATCCTGATGGCACAGGCTTATCCGCAATCGCGCTTCCACGGCTTCGACTATCACGGGCCGTCGATCGAGCGGGCGCGCGAGGCGGCGGAAAAGGCCGGTGTTGGCGACCGCATCACTTTCGAGCGCGCCTCGGCCAAGGACTTTCCGGAGCGGAAATACGACCTCGTGACGATGTTCGACTGCCTGCACGACATGGGCGACCCGGTCGGGGCAGGAAAGCATGTGCGGGAGTCGCTGGCCAAGGACGGGAGCTGGATGATCGTCGAGCCCTTCGCGCATGATCATCTCAAGGACAACCTCAACCCGGTCGGGCGGATCTTCTACGGGGCATCGACGATGATCTGCACGCCGGCCTCGCTCTCGCAGGAGGTCGGGCTGGGGCTAGGCGCGCAAGCCGGCGAGATGCGGCTGCGCAAGGTCGCGATGGATGCGGGCTTCCAGCATTTCCGCCGCGCAACCGAGACGCCGTTCAACATGGTGTTCGAGGTCAGGGCCTGAGGCTGCCTGATTGACAGCGGGCGCGCCGGCGCCGGAGCGCGCCGGCCATATCGGCATTGTCCACTGTGGGAGCGCGGCAGTGGGTTGAGTTCTCGAGATGTTGATGTAATGTTATATCATTGCATTATTGCCTTGGAGCTTCCCGTGCCTTCCTTCCGTTTCGCTGCCGCTGGCCTCGCCGGCTGCCTGCTCGCCTCCGCGGCTTTCGCCCATGACCATGCGCCACTGCGCGGGCGCTTGATCTTCGCCGATCACGAGAAGCCGGTGGTCCGCATCCTCGATCTCGACAGCGGCGAGGTCACGCACAGCTTCGACGTGCCGAAGGCCAATCCCGGTTTCGCCGGCGTCTCCGGCGGGCGCTATGTCGTGGTGAAGACCGGGGACGAGACCGGCACGCTTGGTATCCTCGATACCGGGCTGATCGCGGAATCGCATGGCGACCATGTCGATCTCGACAAGGCGCCGCCGAAGCTGCTCGATTTCGCCGTGAAGGGCGACCGGCCGGCGCATGTGCTCTCCGGCCATGGCCAGCTCGCGCTGTTCTTCGACGGGCTGCGGCCCTGGGAGGGCAAGAGCGAGCCGAAGGCGGTGCTGGTCGCGATCGACAGCCTCGCCAAGGACAAGCCTGCCGTCACGGTCTGGCCGAGCCCGGCGCCGCAGCATGGCATTGCGGTGCCGCTCGGCAACCGGCAATGGCTGATGTCGATCCCCAACCCTGCCTATGCCAGGGGCGATGACCGCAGTGCCTCCTCGCGACCCAACGGCTTCGAGATTCTCGAGCAGGGCAAGGACTGGAAGCGGATCGCGCTGTTCGACGATGCCGGAAAGCCCGATGCCTCCTGCAAGCTCTTCCACGGCTCGGCCGAAGCGCGGGGGCGCCATGTTTTCGGCTGCGCCGAGGGCGAGGGCGGTGGCCTGCTCGTGCTGGCAAAAGCCGGGCAGGGAACCGCTGCGGCATGGAGCGGGCGCAAGCTCGGCTATCCGGACGAGCGCCGTGTCAGCGCCCTGAAGTCGCGAGCCGGCGGGCGCTATCTTGTCGGCAATTACGGGCTGAAGGCGCCGTATGACGCGCTGCTGCGGATCGATCCGGATGCAAAGGCGCTCAAGGCGGACGATGTGCTGGCGGTGCCGGGCGGGCAGGCTGCCTGCCAGTTCGAACTGAGCGGTAATGGCAGCCGCCTCGCCAATCTGACGCCGGACGGCAAGCTCCGGATTTACGAGATCGCGCCGTCCTGGAAGGAGCTTGCGGCCTTCGATGCCGTTGCCGCCTTCGACTGTGCCTATGGCGCGAAGACGCCGGTGCCGAGCCTCGCCGTGATCGGCGGCAACGCCTTCGTCAGCGATCCCGCCAATGGGCGCATTCGCGAATTCCATCTGGATACGCTGAAGCAGGGGCTCGACATGCCCGTCGGTGGCATGCCGGCCAATCTGGCTGGCAGCGACGCCGGCTGACGGGCTTCCGCGAACCCACGGCATCCTCTAGGAAGCGCGGATGCCGCTTCGCCAGTATCCGCGCCAGTTTCGCCAGCTCGCCGCCTATGTCTTGGCCGGCGGGCTGACCGCGGTCGCGCATTACGGCGTGCTGATCGGGCTGGTCGAGCTCGGCCGCATCGATCCCGTGCCGGCGACGCTCGCCGGCTTCATCGTCGGCGCGCTGGTGTCCTATGCGCTCAATCGCTGGATGACCTTCGATGCGACCCGCAGCCATGCCCAGGCCGGCTGGCGTTTCGCCCTGATCGCGGCCGGCGGCTTCGTGCTCACCGGCATCCTGATGCATCTGTTCGTGGCGCGGGCGGGGTTGCCCTATCTGCCGATGCAACTGGTCACCACGGGCGTGGTGATGGTGTTTTCCTTCCTCGGCCACAAGTTCTTCAGCTTCGCGGACAGGACGGCGTGAGGCGACAGGCTCGCACCGCCCTGTCCGGCTTTATTGCGTCGGGGCGACGGTCAGCGTGAGCTGCCTGCGGCCCACGCGGCCTTCCTTGTCGGTGGCCTCGATCTCGATGACATGGCTGCCGCTCGGGACGACGACCGAAGGAGCGTCGATCCCGGCGGGCGTGATGAACGGCTTGATCCGCTGGGTGATGTCGATCGGCGGCTGGCGCCGGTAGAAGACGCGCACGGTCGCCGGGTCGATTGGCACGCCGTTGCTCGGCATGAAGCGCACGGCGAGGCGGAAAGGCTTGCCGTCGACGCCCTTGTCCGGGGTCGGCAGGGTGTCGATGCCGGGGCCGCGCGTCAGGTTGCGCGTGCTGGCCGGGGTCTTGGCCGCGGCCGGCAGCCCGGCTTCCTCGCGGGTGATGAGGTGGACCGGGTCGGCGGCTTGTACCGCCGTCAGCATGGCGGCGGTGGCGAGAACGGCAGGCAGCATGTGCCGAGCGAGCACAGACTTCATCATCGTCCTATTTCACTCCCAGGATTGCGGCAATGAGACCGGCGATTGCCGAAATGGCGGTGCCGGCCATCAGGATGGTGGTTTCGATCGTCTTCAGCGTTTCCATCGGCACCTTGCCGTGGACGGCCTGCAGCCCCTTTCGCAGTTCCGGCAGCGAGACGAGGCCACGCGCGGTCAGCGCAGCCTGCGTCACGCGCAGCAACATCCCCGAGAACATGGAAGCGCCGATGCTCAGCGCGTAGAACGAAGTCTCGCGCCAGGCTGCCGGCCCTTGCGGAAGGAGCGGTATGTTGTCGTGCCAACTCAGCAACGCGTTCATGGTCCCGACAGAAAAAATCGCGAAAGCGATGGCAACGCCGATATCGAAGGCGATCAGGCGCGGGCGGAGGCCGAAATAGATCAGGCCCGTCAGGAAGGGGATCGCGATCGAGGACAGGCGCAGGGTCCAGAGCGGCAGGTCGAGCCAGAGGATCACCGCGCAATAGGCGAGCAGCAGCAAGACCAGGCCGAAGGGCAGCACCCAGAAGCGCCGGCGCGCGACCGGCAGGACGCGCGGCTCGGCTTCCCGCCAAGGCCCGGCAGGCTCGACGGCGGCAGCTCTTTGAGGTTCGGCCACCCAAGTGCGGGCCATTGCAGCGCGATCTTCCTCGGCGCTTTTCTCGAAGGCGGCGAGGCGCTGTTCCAGCGCGTCGAGGCGATGCAGCAGCGGCAGCACGGGGGTAAGGTCCCGGCCGCAGCAGCGGCACGACAGCACGCCCCGATTGAGCGCGGCATCGCAGTAGGGGCAGACGAACTGGTCCTGCACGGAAATCTCGCGCCTGAAGGGGCAAGCCGCGCTCAAAGCCATATCTGATCCGCCAGATCAAGGCGTTTGGCGACATTCCGTAAGGTAATATTGATGCAGGGCGCCGAATTTCCGGCTCGAATTCTACTTTCGTCTATATCTTGGCCTTGGTTGCCTTGAACGTCATCCGGTGCGGATTGTGCCCGAAGTTCTTCGGTTGCTGCACATCGGCGAAGCCCGCTTCACGGATCAGGGCCGTGATCGCGTCCGCGGTATAGGTCGAAAGGCCGTATTGCGCCCTGAGCTTGCGATAGTCCGAGAAGACGGTCCGGATGAGGCCGCCGAGGGCCGCCAGCAGGAAGCCGCCGCGCCAGGCGAAGGCGAGCAATTGCGAGGCGTCGGTCAGGGGGCTGACATCGGGCGGGATGATGTCGGCGACGATCAGTGCGCCGCCCGGCTTCAGCCGGTCCCGCCAGATTTCGAGCAGCGCCTTCAGCTCGTCGCGCGAGAGATACTGGAGCAGCGAGTTGGCGACCACGAGGTCGAGCGAGGTCGGGGGCAGGGCCTCGACCTCTTCCGGCGAGACCACGACGATATTGTCCTTGCGGCCGAACTGCGCGCGCAGCTTGTCGCGAACGGTCGGCGCCGCCTCGCAGAGATAGAGCCGCCCACAGGATGCGGCGACGCGGCCGGCATCCAGCGCCTCGCCGCAGCCATGGTCGAGGACGACGGCGTCGCCGGCCGGGATATGGGCGATGAGATCGGTCGCGATGGCGCGGTAATGCAGGGCCTTGTGGCGTGGCGAGACGTAGATCGAATGCTCGCCATTCCAGAAATCGCGCCAGGACATGTGTTCGGTCGACCCTCGGGTTGCAGCGATGTTCGCGATGACTACGCATAAGCCGGGTGGCTCTGCAACAGCCGGGCTTTCGAGGCCGCGGCGTTTCGGCTTTAGTTGTCGCTTCGTCCGGATGTCGAATCGAGACGAGGAGCGCCATGCTGCTGCTGCCGCGATTGCTCAAGCGGTTCGTCCGCCACGGTCGCCTGACGGTCATTACGCCCGACGGCAAGAAGCATGTCTTCGGCTCGGGGCCGGCGGAACTGCTCTTCGCCGGCGTCACCAAGACCGCGCCTTCCGTGACCGTGCGTTTCCACGACAACCGCGTCGAGCGCGAGCTCTTCCTCAATCCCGAGCTCGCCCTGGCCGAAGGCTACATGGACGGGCGGATCGATTTCGAGGAAGGCACGATCCACGATCTGCTGACGCTGTTCTGGCTGCAGCGCCGCGAGATGCGCAAGGACCCGTTGCAACAGGCGATCCGCAAGGTGCGCTTCAAGATCCGGCGCTGGCGGATGCACAATCCGCTCGGCGTCGCCGGCAAGAAGGTCAAGCATCACTACGACATCCCGACCGATTTCTATCGGCTCTGGCTCGACGAGACGATGACCTATTCCTGCGCCTATTGGCACAGCCCCGATGTTGGGCTGGAGAACGCGCAGAAGGCGAAGCTCCGCCATCTCGCCGCCAAACTCAGGATCGAGCCCGGCATGAGCGTGCTCGATATCGGCTCGGGCTGGGGCGAGCTTGCGATCTACCTCGCCAAGGCCTGCGGCGCGAAGGTGACCGGGCTCAACGTCTCGCCGGACCAGATGGCGGCCGCGCAGAAGCGGGCCGAGGCGGCCGGCGTTGCCGATGCCGTCACCTTCATCAACAAGGACTATCGCGAACTCGGCGGTACGTTCGACCGCGCCGTCTCCGTCGGCATGATGGAGCATGTCGGCGTTGCGCATTACGGCGAGTACTTCGGCAGGATACGCGACCTGCTGACGCCGGACGGGATCGCGCTCGTCCACTGTATCGGTCGCGTCGGGCCGCCCGGCTTCACCGGGCCGTTCTTCGATAAATACATCTTCCCGGGCGGCTATGCTCCGGCTTTGTCGGAGGTCTTCGCGGCGCAGGAGCAGACCGGCTTGTGGGCCTCCGACTGCGAGTTCTGGCGCCGGCACTACCACTGGACGCTGGAAGCCTGGCGCGAGCGCTTCATGGCCAAGCGCGAGGAGGTCGTCGGCATGATGGGCGAGCGTTTCGCCCGGATGTGGGAATTCTATCTCTGCGCCTGCTCGATCTCCTTCGATATCGGCGGCGACATGGTGTTCCAGCTCCTGCTCGGCCCGCACAAGAGCGCCGTGCCCGTCATCCGCGACTATATCGCGGATGACAAGAAGGCGCTGGAGGCGAGAGGGTTCTGATCAGCGCTTGAGGTTGACGACGACGACCCCGGCGAGCGCCATGGCGCCGCCGATCAGCCCGAAGATCGTGGGGATTTCCCCGAGCCAGAGGAAGCCGATCAGCATCGCCATCGGCGGCACGGCATACTGGAAATTCGAGGCGCGGGCGGCCGGCAGGCGCGAGAGCGTGATCGCCCAGGTGCCATAGGCGATCAGGCTTGGCACCACCGCGAGATAGACCACCGACCAGAAGGAGATGGCGGGGGCAACCTGCGCCTGCTCGATTGCCGAGGGCAGGAAGGGCAGCAGCACGAAGCCGCCGATCGCCATGTTCCACGCGGCGACATGGAGCGGCTTGTAGCGGGCGAAGAGCGGCTTCTGCACGACCGTGGTGATGGCGTTGCAGAAGGCGGCGCCGAGGATCAGCAGCACGCTGACGCCGATCTCGACGTCGAGCCCCTTGCCGAGCGCGATCACGCCGATGCCCGCGAAGGAGATGGCCGTGCCGAGCCAGGCGGTGAGGCTGAAGCGCTCGCCCAAAATCATCATGGCGAGCACGGCCGTCATGATCGGGTTGGTGTTGATGATGAAGGCGGCGGGACCGGCCGGCACGACGCGCTGGCCGAAATTCAAGAGCAGCGCATAGCCCGCGATGAAGATCACGCCGCCGACGAGGAAGCGCCAGATGTCGCCGAGCTCGGGCAGCTTCGCCCGCGTCGCGATGAGAAAGAGCGCGGCCGGGCCTCCGGCGAGCGCGAAGCGCAGCGCCGCCATCTCGGCCGGGCCGAAGCCGGCGAGGCCGGCGCGGATCGCCGGGAAGGAGGAGGCCCAGGCCATGACCGTGAAGGTCACGGTGAAGACCAGCGTCGGGTCGAGGCGCTGGGAGCCTGAGGCGGTCAGCGCGGGGGAGGCGCAACTTGAGGAGGACATGGCGTCGATCCATCGATGACGAGAAGTTGCTCCGATAAGCGCCCATGCCAGCTGATTGACAAACGAACAATTCGCGCATGAGCTGTGAGGATGGATCACAGCTCGAACTTGCCGCCACTCGATACCTTGCGCGCCTTCGAGGCGGCCGCGCGTACCGGCAGCTTCTCCGCCGCCGCCGAGGCGCTGAACCTGACCCATGGCGCGGTGAGCCGGCAGATCGCCAAGCTCGAGCATTGGCTGGGCCTGCGCGTCTTCCTGCGGCAGGCGCGCGGCGTCTCGCTGACGCCGGAAGGGCAGCGCCTGCTCCAGCGCACACAGGAGGCTTTTGCGTTGATCGCCGATAATTCCGAGCGCTGGCGCGAGGCGCGGGGTGCCTCGGTCGTGCGGGTCAGCGCGCCGCCTTCGGTCTGCGCGCTCTGGCTGATGCCGCGATTGGCCGTGCTGGAGGCGGGGACGCCCGCGCTGCGGATCGTGCTGCAGGTCGAGCATCGCAAGGTGGATTTCGAAGAGGAAGGTGTGGATCTCGGGATACGTTGCGGGCGCGGCGGTGCGCCGGACCGGCTCTCGCTCAAGCTGTTCGAGGAGTGGTGCTTCCCCATCGCCTCGCCGCAGCTTGCCGAAGTGATCGGGGAGGGCGCGCCGGAGCGCCTGCTGGCTCAGCCGTTGATCCACGACTCGGATGCCGCCGGCTGGAAAGCGTGGTTCGCGGCGCAGGGGCTGGACTATCGCCCGCGCCCGCAGGATCGGCGCTTCGAGGACTACAATCTCGTGCTGGATGCCGCCGCGCATGGGCTTGGCATTGCACTGGCGCGCCCGCCCCTGGCGCGCGAGCAACTGGCTGTGGGACGGATCGTCAGGGTCGATGAACGCGAGGCCCTGAACCCGGTCTCCTACTGGCTCGACCGGCCGCTGGGGGCGCTGCGGCCCTCGGCTGCGGCCTTGGCCGAGCGGATCGCCCTGGAGGCAGGAGCCGATCGCGGGGAGATCGCGACGTTTCTCAGCCGGGAAGCCAGAGCGGCCTAACGCCTAGGTCTCGCGCAAGCTGTGCCTTGGCGCGGCGAACTCGCCGCGCTGGCTGGCGCGGGCCATCTCGAAACTGTCGGCGATGCGGCGCGCCCGGACGATGAAGGCCTGCGCGATATCGGGCGGGCAGACCTCATGCGCCGTGATCTCGAACAGGTCGAGCCAGCGGTCGAAATGCTTGCCTTCCAGCGGCAGGATCAGATGCGGGCGCATCGGGCGGCCATCGTAGCGGCCGGTGCGCAGCATCACGCCGCTCCAGAAATCGGTGATCTTGCCGATATGGTGGTCCCAGTCCTCGACCGCCGCCTCGAAGACCGGGCCGATCAGCTTGTCCTCCCGAGCCCGCGCATAGAAGGTGCGGACGAGCTCCGCGATCATCGGCTCGCGCAGGTCGGGGTGGGCGGCGCCCGGGTAGAGCAGGGGATTGTCGGTCATCGCAGGAGCATTCGTGTTTCCGGTATTCTCGTCGGTCAGGATCGCGAAGGCTAGACCTGCGCAACCTCTGCGACCTTGTGAGGCAGGGCGGCGGACTGTGCGGTTTCGGCATGGCCATGTTCCAGGAACAGCCGCATCTCCTCGGCCAGCGCGAAGAAGCGGTCGCGCACCGCCTTGGCATGCGGATTGGCGCGCTCGATCGCCATGAAAACGTTCGGTGCGTCGTAGCGCACCATCTCGGTCGCCTGCATCAGGAGGTCGAAGCTCGCCGTGGTCATCGTCCGGGGCAGGGGTTCCATCCGGACCAGGATCTTGGCGATGAGATGGGTCAGGCCCTGCACCATCGCAACCTCGCGGTCATGGGCGTCCGCCGTGGTGACGATGACCTTCAGCTTGAGGACATGGCGCAGGAAGGCGGCGATGCGCGGTGTGCTTTTCCCTCTGATGGGGCACAGCGCGATCTTTAGGCCGGCGAGCCCGTCGCGGGCGCTCTGCGGGCCGAAGAGCGGGTGAGTGCCGATAATCTCGACATCGTCGGGCAGCGCCGCCTGCATCGCGCGGGCCGGGCCGATCTTGACCGAGCCGACATCGAGCACGATGGCGCCGGCCTTGAGATGCGGACGCAAGGTCGTGATCGCCTCGGGGATGGCCGGGACGGGCACGGCGAGGATGACGAGATCGCAGGCGGCGACTTCAGCAGCGGTGGCAGGCTGCAAGCCCTTGCCGCTCGCATCGGGCGCGGGCGCGTTTACGGGATCACAGATGCGCAGCGCGAAATGCGGCTGGAGATGGCGGGCCATCAGTCGGCCGAAGGCGCCGAAACCCATGATGCCGATGGTGGAGATGGTTCTGATCTTGGAGGACATCGTTTTCGCTCGGTGGTGAGCCGCGATGCCGGGTGATCTGCCTGAATTCAACCGCCAGCGCGGCGGTTGAACATGGGAATGCCACCGCCTCTATGAGGACGGGGCGTAATAGCTGCGCTGGGCCATCAGGCTGGTCATAGACCGCTTAAACCGCGCCCAACCCGCGCTGTCAATCGAGCGAGGGCGAATAGGCGGTCAGGGTCATCAGGCGGTCCTCGATCGCGCCGACCATGTCGCCCTGCTCGATCTTGGTCACGCGCTTGATCTCGATCCATTCGGGATCGGCCATGAAGCTCGCCCAGGCCGCCGCCTTCGTCTCGGCATCGGGCCAGGCGAGGATATAGGCGAACTCGGTGCGGGCGGCGCTGGCCGTCTCCCACATCGCCATGATCCTGAAGCCGTGGCGCGCCATGATGCGGGCGGCATGGTCGCGGAAACGGGCATGGAAGGCCGCCTTGTTGCGCTCGAAGATCTCGTAGATGCGCAACTGGTGGATCATGCCTGTCTCCTTCGGCATCAGGACGGCCCTCAGGCCGCCTTCTTCGCCTTCTCGGTCGCCATCAGCTCGGTGAAGCGGATGAAGAGGTAGTGGCTGTCCTGCGGGCCGGGCGAGGCTTCCGGGTGGTGCTGGACGCTGAAGGCCGGGCGGTCGGTGAGCGCGATGCCGCTGTTCGAGCCGTCGAAGAGAGAGACATGGGTCTCGACCGCATGCGCGGGCAGGCTCGCCGGATCGACCGCGAAGCCGTGGTTCATCGAGACGATCTCGACCTTGCCGGTGGTCTTGTCCTGAACCGGGTGGTTGGCGCCGTGATGGCCCTGCTTCATCTTCATGGTCTGGCCGCCGATGGCGAGCGCCATCATCTGGTGACCCAGGCAGATGCCGAAGGTCGGGACCTTCCGGTCGAGCAACTGCTTGATCACCGGCACGGCATATTCGCCGGTCGCGGCCGGGTCGCCGGGGCCGTTGGAGAGGAAGATGCCGTCGGGATTGAGCGCGAGGATATCCTCGGCGGTCGCCGTCGAGGGCACCACGGTGACGTCGCAGCCGGCCTTGGCGAGCAGGCGCAGGATGTTGCGCTTCACGCCGTAATCGATGGCGACGACCTTGAACTGGCTGCTGTCGCGCTTGCCGTAGCCGGCCGGCCAGATCCAGGGCGTCTCGTCCCAGTCATAGCGCTGCGCGGCGGTGACCAGCGGAACGAGGTCGAGGCCTGCCATCGAGGGCAGCGCGGCCGCCTGCTTCTTGAGGCGCTCGATGTCGAAGACGCCGTCCGGGCTATGGGCGAGGATGGCATTCGGCATGCCGTTGTCGCGGATCAGCGCGGTCAGCGCACGGGTGTCGACGCCGCAGATGCCGACGATGTTGCGCGCCTTGAGCCAGGCGTCGAAATGCCGGTTGGCGCGCCAGCTTGAGGGCTCTGTGATGGCGGCATGGAGTACGCAGCCGCGCACGCCGGAGGAGGCCGCGGCGTTCACCGTCTCGGTGTCCTCCTCGTTCACGCCGACATTGCCGACATGCGGGAAGGTGAAGGTGATGATCTGCCCGGCATAGGACGGGTCGGTCAGGATTTCCTGGTAGCCGGTCATCGCCGTGTTGAAGCAGACCTCGCCCGGCGCCTCACCGATGGCGCCGAGGCCGAAGCCTTCCAGCACCGTGCCGTCGGCCAGCACGAGGAGTGCGGTCGCGTGCGGTTCTGTCCAGCCGCCTGCGGCGGGGTTTCCTTCGGTGGCGGTCATGTCTATGTCTCGATCCAGGCCGCGCCAGCGGCAAAATGCGGGGGCGGGGCTGCAGCAATCCACTCCGCCGGTCTGGAACGCGAGCCTTAAAGAGCCGGGCCCGGCCCGTCAATCAAAGCCGGCGCAGGCCGCACAAAAGAAAAAGGAACAACGAGATGACGAGCCTGCGCGAGCGCTTCACGGCCGACATGAAGGAAGCGATGAAGGCCGGCGAAAAAGCCAAGGTCGCGGCGATCCGCCTGATCAGCGCCGCGCTGAAGGAAAAGGATATCGAGGCGCGCGGCGCCGGCAAGGGCGAGGCGACCGCCGACGAGATCCTCGGCGTGCTCCAGAAGATGATCAAGCAGCGCCAGGAATCGATCGCGATCTACGACGCCAACAACCGCCCGGAGCTGGCCGATGGCGAGCGCGTCGAGGTCGCGGTGATCTCGTCCTACCTGCCGAAGCAGATGTCCGACGACGAAGTGAAGGCCGCGATCGATAAGGCGGTGGCCGAGACCGGCGCGACCGCCGTCAAGGACATGGGCAAGGTCATCGGCGTCCTGCGCGCCGCCTATGCCGGCCAGATGGATTTCGGCAAGGTCAGCCCGATGGTGAAGGCCGCGCTCGGCGGCTGAGCGTCTCGCGGCGACCGCCTTTCGAGGTTGCCCGCCATCACTGTGAATCACGGTTGAAAGCCAGCCGCCGGCGCGATCGGCGGTTGGCTTTCGGCTTCTGCAGGTCCACATAAGGTCGATGAAATTCCCGCCCTCCGTCCTTGATGAGATCAAGGCGCGGCTGCCTGTCTCGGCGGTCGTGGGCAAGCGCGTGCGCCTGCAGAAGGCCGGTCGCGAATGGAAGGGGCTTTCGCCCTTCAATGCCGAGAAGACGGCCTCCTTCTTCGTCAACGACCAGAAAGCTTCGTTCTTCGATTTCTCATCCGGCAAGAACGGCGACATCTTCAAGTTCGTGATGGAGACCGAAGGGCTCTCCTTCCCGGAGGCCGTCGAGAAGCTCGCGGCTGAGGCCGGCGTCATCCTGCCGAAGATCACGGCGGAGGCGCAGGTCCAGGAGGAGAAACGCAAGGGGCTGCACGAGGTCGTGGAGCTCGCGGCGCAGTTCTTCGAGGCTGAACTGATGGGCGATCGCGGCGGCGGCGCCCGGCGTTATCTCGCGACGCGCGGGCTCGACGGTGAGGCGCGCACGCGCTTCCGGCTCGGCTACGGTCCGGTCGATCGCTTCGCGCTACGCGACCATCTGGCGGGGAAGGGCGTTCCGGCCGAACTGATGATGGAGGCGGGGTTGCTCGTGCATGGCGAGGAGATCGCCGTGCCCTATGACCGTTTCCGCGACAGGGTGATGTTTCCGATCCATGATTCCCGCGGGCGGGTCATCGCCTTCGGCGGGCGGGCCATGAGCTCGGAGGTGGCGGCGAAATACCTGAACTCGCCGGAGACGCCGCTCTTCCACAAGGGCTCGCTGCTGTTCAACCATCATAATGCCCGCAAGGCGTCGCACGACACCGGGCAGGTCGTCGTGGTCGAGGGCTATGTCGACGTCATCGCGATGTCGCTCTCGGGTTTTCCGCAGACGGTGGCGCCGCTCGGCACGGCGCTGACCGAGGACCAGCTCGGCCTGCTCTGGCGCATGGCCGACGAACCGGTGATCTGCCTCGACGGCGACAAGGCCGGCCGCAAGGCCGCGAGCCGGGCGATCGACCTGGCCTTGCCGATGCTGGAGCCGGGCAAGTCGCTTTCCTTCGCCCTGCTGCCGGACGGGCAGGACCCGGACGACCTCGCTCGCTCGGGCGGGCGGCAGGCGATCGCGGAGGTGGTCGCGGCGGCGCGCCCGCTGGTCGACATGCTCTGGCAGCGCGAGGTCGAGGCCGGTCCGCTCGACACGCCGGAGCGCCGCGCCGCTTTCGAGCGGCGGCTGAAGGAACCGCTCGGGCAGATTCGCGACGAGACCACGCGCAAGCATTATCGTCGCGAGATGGACGAGCGGCTGGGGCAGCTCTTCGCCAGCACCGCGCCGGCGCGACAGGAGCGTGGCGGCGGAGGTGGAAATTTTCAGCGCAACCGGGGCGGATCGCCTCAGCGCGGCGGGTTCGGTCGGCAGGTGCCCCCCTGGCTTGCCGGGCCGCTCAAGGCTTCGAGCGCGGTGACACAGTCACGCATGCTGGCGAAGCTGCGCGGCGAGGACCAGCGCGAGGCCTTCATCCTGCTGGCGCTGGCGAGCCATCCCGATCTCATCCTGCGCTGCGCCGACGAGATCGCAGAGCTTTCGCTGGACGGGACCGCGGCCGAGCGTTTCCGGCAGGCGCTGCTCGATTCCGTCGAGGGTACGCTCGATCGCGAGGTGCTGGCGAATCGCCTGGCGCAGCCGCGGGTTCGGGAAGCGCAGGGCCACCTGATGGCGGTCACAGGGCCGGCCGAGCGATTAAAACTCGCGCAAGACGCTGATCCTGAATCGGTTTTCGACTCGATTCATCAGGCTCTCGTCTTGCATCATCGCGCGCGAACGCTAAATAGCGAGTTGAGAGCAGCCGAGCGCGCCTTGGCTGACGACGCGACCGAAGCCAATTTCGCCTGGATCAAGGACGTCAAGGCCCGCCTCGAGACGATCGAGGGTACCGAGGCCATGTCCGAGGATTGATCACCCAGCGATTGGTGGACGCGGGTCCATGCGCGCAAGCTGTCGGGTGGTTCACGATTCGTCAACGACGTCTGGTGCCATCTGCGAGCAATGATTTGGGTGGGTGAGCGCGCCGGACCTGCGGTCGCGCCGCCCTTTTATGCGTCGGTATATGGCTTTCTCGGTCATGGCCGGCGCGAGTGCGGAGCGCTGATTGATGGCGACTAAAGCGAGCGAACGGGAAAAGACCGATCAGGTCGTGCCGGATGCCCCCCCGACGACCGATGGCCCGTTGCTCGACCTGACTGATCAGGCCGTAAGGCGGATGATCAAGCTCGCCAAGAAGCGCGGCTATGTCACCTATGACGAACTGAACGAAGTGCTGCCTTCGGAGGAATTCTCCTCCGAGCAGATCGAGGACGTGCTCGGCCAGCTCAGCGAGCAGGGCATCAACGTCGTCGACAACGAGGATCCGGAAGCTGCCGGCGAGGAGCGCGCTGCCCGCAAGGATGGCGGCGCCGACGAGGAAGAGCCCGAGGGCGGCGACATGGTCGACGCCTCGCGCCAGACCCTGCCGGTCGAGACCAAGCGCAATCTCGAGCCGACCGAGCGCACCGACGATCCCGTCCGCATGTATCTGCGCGAGATGGGCTCGGTCGAGCTGCTCTCGCGCGAGGGCGAGATCGCGATCGCCAAGCGCATCGAGGCCGGCCGCGAGGCGATGATCGCGGGCCTCTGCGAGAGCCCGCTGACGTTTCAGGCCATCATCATCTGGCGCGACGAGCTCGTCGACGGCAAGGTGCTGCTGCGCGACATCATCGATCTCGAAGCCACCTATGCCGGCCCCGACGGCAAGAACCCCGCCGTCGCCGGCGAGGAAGAGGCCGAGGAGAGCGAGCAGACCGAGACTCCGGAGGGCGAGACCCCGCCGGACATGGACGACGACGACATGGAGAACAACGTGTCGCTCTCGGCCATGGAGGCCGAGCTCAAGCCGCGCGTGCTCGAAACCTTCAACGCCATCGCCGACGACTACAAGAAGCTGCGCCGCCTGCAGGACCAGGACATCGCCAACCGGCTGGAGAACACCAAGCTCTCGCCGTCGCAGGACCGCAAGTACAAGAAGCTCAAGGACGACATCATCACCGCGGTGAAGTCGCTCTCGCTCAACAACAACCGCATCGAGGCGCTGGTCGAGCAGCTCTACGACATCAACAAGCGCCTGATCGGCCATGAGACGCGCCTGCTGCGCCTCGCCGAGAGCTATGGCGTCGGCCGCGAGGACTTCCTCAAGCAGCATGTCGGCGGCGAGCTCGACCCGAAATGGGTCCTGCGCGTCTCCAAGCTCGGCTCGCGCGGCTGGAAGGAATTCGTCGCGGCGGAGTTGGAGCGGATCAAGCAGCTGCGCGAGGAGGTGCATACACTCGCCTCCGAGACCGGCCTGGAGATCCAGGAATTCCGCAAGATCGTGCTGATGGTCCAGAAGGGCGAGCGCGAGGCCCGTCAGGCGAAGAAGGAGATGATCGAGGCGAACCTGCGTCTCGTGATCTCGATCGCCAAGAAGTACACGAACCGCGGCCTGCAGTTCCTCGACCTGATCCAGGAAGGCAATATCGGCCTGATGAAGGCGGTCGACAAGTTCGAGTACCGCCGGGGCTACAAGTTCTCGACCTACGCGACCTGGTGGATCCGGCAGGCGATCACCCGCTCGATCGCCGACCAGGCCCGCACGATCCGCATCCCCGTGCACATGATCGAGACGATCAACAAGATCGTGCGGACCTCGCGCCAGATGCTGCACGAGATCGGCCGCGAGCCGACCCCGGAGGAGCTGGCCGAGAAGCTGGCGATGCCGCTGGAGAAGGTGCGCAAGGTCCTGAAGATCGCCAAGGAGCCGATCTCGCTCGAGACGCCGATCGGCGACGAGGAGGATTCGCATCTTGGCGACTTCATCGAGGACAAGAACGCGATCCTGCCGATCGACGCCGCGATTCAGTCGAACCTGCGGGAGACGACGACCCGCGTGCTGGCCTCGCTCACGCCGCGCGAGGAGCGCGTGCTGCGCATGCGCTTCGGTATCGGCATGAACACCGACCACACGCTCGAAGAGGTCGGCCAGCAGTTTAGCGTCACCCGCGAGCGCATCCGCCAGATCGAGGCGAAGGCGCTGCGCAAGCTGAAGCACCCCAGCCGCTCCCGGAAGCTGCGAAGCTTCCTCGACAACTGAGATAAAAAAGAAGGGCGCCATCGGCGCCCTTCTTCGTTTCCCGCTCGACTTTGGTCAGCTCAGAGCGTTCGCGCCAGCGTGACCAGTTGCTCCCAGGCCGCGCCCCAGCCGTCGTGGAAGCCCATCTCCTCGTGCTGCTGCTTGCCGGCGGCATCCTTGTGATAGGCGCGGGCGATGTAGAGCGTGCCGGTCGCCGTCGGCTCGATCGTGACCGAAGCGGTCATGAAGCCGCCCTCGATCGGACGGAAACCCGGGCCGAGCGCGTCGGTGAAGAGCAGGAAGGTTTCCGGCACCACCGCCAGCACGCAGCCGTTATTGTCGTGCTTCTCGCCGTTCGGTCCTTCCATCACGGTGTGGAACTTGCCGCCGGGACGCAGGTCGAGCTCGCAGGCGGTCGTCTTCCAGGGCGCCGGGGTGAACCACTGCATCAGCAGCTTCGGCTCGGTCCAGGCACGCCAGACCAGGCGGGGTGGAACGTCCGTCTCGCGCCGCAATTCGAGGTCGAGCGCCGGGTCGAAGGCGGTCGCATGCGTATCGGTCATCCGTTGTCCTCCTGATTTTTCAGTTGCAGCACCAGCCGGTCGAGCTGGTCGAGGCGTCTGGTCCAGAGTGAGCGCTGCGCCTCCAGCCAATGCTCGGCCGCGGCGAGCGGTTCCGCCCGCAGGGTGCAGGTGCGCACCCGGCCGGCCTTGCGCGTGGCGACGAGGCCGCAATCCTCGAGCACCTTGAGATGCTGCAGGAAGCTCGGCAGCGCCATCTCGAAGGGCTTCGCCAGTTCGCTGACGGAGGCCGGCCCACGGCCGAGCGCCTGGACGACCGCCCGGCGCGTCGGATCGGACAGCGCGCGGAAGGTGTCGTCGAGGGCGGGCTGGGTTGCGACCATGCTCCTCGATAGCGTGCCGATAATACTTAGGTCAACGCCTAAGTTTTGAGAGCTGCTGACACGGCCTTGATCTTCGCTGCGGGAGAGGGCTTCCTGCGCATCACGTTTTTGGAGGCACCATGTCCCCTGAATTCCTGCTGACCTCGCTCATCATCGTCGCTTCGCCGGGAACGGGCGCGATCTACACGATCGCCGCCGGGCTGACGCGCGGTTCGCGGGCGAGCGTGCTCGCGGCCTTCGCCTGCACGCTGGGGATCGTGCCGCATCTGATCGCGGCGATGATGGGGATCGCGGCACTGCTGCATGCCAGCGCGCTCGCCTTCGCCATCGTAAAATATGCCGGCGTCGCCTATCTGCTCTACATGGCCTGGCAGACGCTCCGGGAGCATGGCGCGCTCAAGGTCGAAACCACCGCGGATGCGCGCTCGGCCTGGCTGGTGCTGCGCGACGGGCTGGCGCTCAACCTGCTCAACCCCAAGCTCTCGATCTTCTTCGTCGCCTTCCTGCCGCAGTTCATCGCGGCGAACGAGGCAAGCCCGATGGCGCGCATGCTGGAGCTCTCCGGCGTGTTCATGGCGATGACCTTCATCGTCTTCGCGCTCTACGGGCTGTTCGCCGCGGCGATGCGCGACAAGGTCATCGGCCGCCCAGTGGTGATGGCCTGGCTCAGGCGCAGCTTCGCCGCAGCCTTCGTCGCGCTCGGCGCCAAGCTCGCGCTGACCGAGCGCTGATGGCGCGGCAGACGATCCTGAGCGTCGAGACGCGCGGGCCGGGGCTCTACGAGTTCACCGACCGCGCGGTCGCCTTCGTGAAGGCGAGTGGAGAGGCGAGCGGGTTGCTGACGCTGTTCGTGCGCCATACCTCCTGCTCGCTCCTGATCCAGGAGAATGCCGACCCGGATGTGCGTGTTGATCTCGACGCGTTCTTCCGCAGGTTGGTACCGTCCGCGGATGATCCGGCGATGGCCTATCTCGTCCATCGCGACGAGGGGCCGGACGACATGCCGGCCCATATCAAGGCGGCGCTGACGCCGGTCTCGCTCTCGATTCCGGTGATGGGCGGGCGCCTCGCGCTCGGCACCTGGCAGGGCATCTATCTGTTCGAGCATCGCCAGCGGCCGCATCGGCGCGAGGTCGCCCTCCATCTCTCTGTGTGAGATCAGGCCGGCGGCGCCACCACGAGGGCGACGAGGCGCCGGACGATCGGCAGGACCAGCATCAGCGTCGGGAAGGCGACGATCCAGGACAGGGCCCAGGAGGCAGGCCAGGTCTGGAGGAATGCGGTGGTTGGGCCGAGCGCCTTCAGGGTCGAGATGCCGGAGACGACGAAGGTCATCAGCACGGACAGGAAGAACGGCATCACCACGCCGGCGTAGCGGGCGGGGAGGCGAGGGTAGGCAGAGCTGGACATAGATAAATCAGGCTTTCGCAAGGGGCAGGCTGGTCGGACGCATCCGAGACGGCCTATGCCGAATGGATGCGTTGCCTGACGTGAGACGCTTACGAACGGGACCAGAGCCCGATGGGGGCCTCCATACCGAACGACCTCACTGCTGCCAAGGGCTTCTATTGCGCCGCGAAGTGTTCTGGAGTCGGCAGGGGCTCCCAGGCCTCGCCGGAGCCGATCAGGCAACTCCTCCCGGTGGGGACGGTGGCGAGCAGGGTCCAACTGCCATTGGCCCCGACATAGAGCTCAAAGAGGACGCCGCTCTCGGCCAACCCACTGCCGATCATGCGTTCGCCGAAGGTTTCGCGAAGCTGGCCGGCGACATGGTCGCGATCGGCGCAGGGCGGGCCGCGCGGCGAGGGGTTCTGGGCGAGTACGGACGTCGCCAGCGTCGCGCCGGTCAAGCCCGCGATCATCAGGAATTTGCCGAGTGTCATGACCACCTCCCTGTCCGGAGGCAGCCGCTGGAGCGGCAGGATATCGGGAAGCCTTGCGGCTGCCCTGAACATTATCAATGTGGGAAGCGGCGAAACGCCGTTCAAGCGGTAGACCGACGTGGGGTTTACTCGATCAGGCGAAACAGCGCTCCCCTTGGCGCTGCTCCTGTCCTATACCGGGCCGCAAGCAATGCGGAGGCACCATGTCTTTCTTCAAGTCGCTGTTCGGGGGCCGCAAGCCGGCCGAGGAGAAGCCCGCCGGCCCGGTCAAGACGATCGAGCACAATGGTTTCACGATCCATGCCACGCCCTACCAAGAGGCGGGCCAGTACCAGCTCTGCGGCGTCATCGAGAAGGTCGTCGACGGCGAGACGAAGAGCCATCGTTTCATCCGGGCCGACCGCTTTCCCGGACAGGCCGAGGCCGCCGACTTCACCTTGGTGAAGGGCCAGCAGATCGTCGACATGGAAGGCGACCGCATCTTCCGCTGAGCGGCTGATGCCGGGTGCCTGCCGCTGGCGCGCGGCAGGGCTGCCCCGCAGGCGCTTGCCCGGCGGATTCCAGTCGCTAAAGCTGCCCGGAGAAGAGCCATCTCCCAAGATATGGCCGCCGAGGAAGCATGTCCCAGGACGCCGACCGCTACCAACCCGATTCGTCCTATGCCTGGCTGAGGCTTGCCGTCGCATTGCTGGTCGGCACGATCGCCTGCGTCGGTTCCTGGTCGGTCGTCGTCGTGCTGCCGGCGATGCAGGGCGAGTTCGATACGCTGCGGGCTGGGGCCTCGCTGCCCTATACCTTCGCCATGCTCGGCTTCGGCGCCGGCAACATCATCATGGGCCGGGTCGCGGACCGCTACGGCATCATGGTGCCGATCGTGATGGGTGCCTTCCTGCTTGCGGCTGGCTATGCCGCAGCGGCGATGTCGCATTCGCTCTGGCAGTTCGCACTCGCGCATGGGTTGCTGATCGGCATGGGCAGCGCCGCCGGCTTCTCGCCGCTGATCTCGGATCTGTCGCACTGGTTCCGCAAGCATCGTGGCCTCGCCGTCGTCTGCGGCGCGTCCGGCAGCTATCTCGCCGGCGTGTTCTGGCCGCAGATCATCACCTGGGGCGTGGCCAACCATGGCTGGCGCGCGACCCATTTCGGCATTGCTGTCGTCACGCTGGTGGTGCTGCTGCCGCTCGCGCCGTTCTTCCGGCGCCAACCGACCGCTGCGACCATGGCCGCGGCAGAGGCGAGCAGCGCCGGGGCGCGCGGCGATCTCGGCCTCAGCGCCGGCCAGCTCCAGCTCCTGCTCTGCGTCGCGGGCTTCGCCTGCTGTGTCGCCATGGCGATGCCGCAGGTCCATATCGTCGCCTATTGCGGTGATCTCGGTTACGGCGTGGCGCGCGGCGCCGAGATGCTCTCGCTGATGATGCTGCTCGGCATCGTCAGCCGCATCGGCTCGGGCTTCGTCGCGGACCGGATCGGCGGCGCGGCGACGCTGGCGCTGGGCTCGCTGATGCAGGGCGTGGCGCTGTTCCTCTATCTCTGGTTCGACGGCCTGCAGTCGCTCTATGTCGTCAGCGGCATCTTCGGTCTGTTCCAGGGCGGCATCGTGCCGATGTACGCCGTCGTCATCCGCGAATACCTCCCGGCCAAGCAGGCCGGCATCCGGATCGGGCTGGTGATGTCGGTGACCGTGCTCGGCATGGCCTTCGGCGGCTATCTCTCGGGCGTGATCTTCGACTATTTCAGCTCGTACCGGATGGCGTTCCTCAACGGGCTCGCCTGGAACCTCGTCAATCTCAGCATCGTCTGCTGGCTGATGCTGCGGGCGCGCCGATCGATGCCGCCACTTCAGGTCGCGGGCTGAGAAGGGCGATAGGTGCCAAAGCACCAGACGTGGCCCTCGGGGTCCTTGCAAATGAAGTCGCGGCTGCCATAGGGCTGGTCGGTCGGCTCCATGCAGATCTGGGCGCCGGCCTTGCGAGCGCGTTCACAGCGTGCGTCGATATCGTCGGTGGCGATATAGGGCGAGGCGGTGGTGCCGCCGAGCTCGGCCGGGCGCGAGACAAGCTTGCCGAATTCGTTGCCCTCGGACGAACCGAGCATGACGAAGCTCGCCCCCATCCTGAGTTCGCCATGGAGGAGCGTCCTGCCGTCCTCCGAATAATAGGCAGCGTGCTTCTCGAAACCGAAGGCCTCGATCAGCCAGTCATACATGCGCGGTGCATCGGCATAGCGCAGCGAGATGATGATCATGGGCTCGGGTTTGGACGCATTGGCGCTGGGCATGGCATGAATCCCTGTTCGCGAGGCTTGCCGCGATTGTCGGCGAGATGGCCGGGCAGTGCAAAGCGCCCGCTTGCGTGTCCACCATGGCGCCAGCATCATCGGCTGAGCGGATTCCCCGCCTGCCTGAAGGACGCCCATGAGCCCTGCCACTGACGGACCCGAGGAAGCGCCGCGCGGGACGCTGACCGTGCGCACCATCGCCATGCCGGGCGATACTAACGCCAATGGCGATATCTTCGGCGGCTGGGTGATGTCGCGGATGGACCAGGCGGGCGGCATCGCAGGCGTCGACCAGGCGCAGGGGCGCGTCGTCACCATCGCGGTCGAGGCCATGACCTTCATCCGGCCGGTCAAGGTCGGCGACGTGCTGAGCGTCTATACCGAGATCGAATCCATCGGGCGGACCTCGATGAAGATCCATGTCGAGGCCTGGGCCAAGCGCTTCCGCACGACGCTGCACGAGAAGGTCACCGACGCCACCTTCACCTTCGTGGCGATCGACGAGGAAGGGCGGCCCCGGCCGGTGCCGAGAGGATCGGCCTGAATATTCGGCCCGATCCTCCCGGCTGTTTGATCGTGCATCGGCTTTTCGAAAAAACCGCGCTCCACTTTCGGGCCGATGCTCCCCTCAGAAGGTTGACGGGATTTAACCTCCCCTAACGTCAGATGAATCCCGCGACTGTCGGAGTGATTCAAAAGAATCCACTTTTAAGCGTTCTTTAAGCGCAATTGGAGGATGCTGCGCTCCAGACCGGGGGTACGCCTCGGCCGGGGGACTTCCATGGCCTTTCGACGCTGCATGCGGACCCAACCGCCTGGCTCATATGCCGGGGGAGGGAGGGGATTCGCGCATCAGTCTGATGATCGAGGCCGGTTCAGGGTGAACCTGAGCGGGGAATTCTTCCCGTTTTCCGAGCTCCTCTCCAGCGTTGCGTGAATTCCGGAGTACGACTTCATGACGAAAGCCAAGCCCGCGCGTGAGGGCAAGCCGCTGCGGATCGGTATCGCGCCACGCATCTACGCCGCTCTCGGCGTGATGACGGCGCTGACCATCGTCTCATCCTCGGTCGCCTGGTTCTCCTATAACAGCGTCGACCATACGGTCGACGACCTGGTCGGTCAGAAGATGCCCGTCGTGGAACTCGCGCTTGAGCTCTCGCAGGCGGCGACGCAGTCGACTGCACTGGCGGCGCGCTTCAGCGAAGTATCGACCCTCCAGCAGCGCGCGGCCCTGACCGGCGAGCTCGACAGCGTCGAGGCGCGCCAGCTGGAGCTGCTGCGGCGCATCGCCGAGCAGGGCAAGGTCGACAAGTCCAAGCCGCAATCGGCGATCGACGACCTGGCGCGGCAGATCAACGACATCAACGACCTGACGGGAGAGCGGCTGCGCAACGCCGCCGACACCGCCACTGCGCTGGCCGCCCTGTCCAAGGCTCGCGAAGGTTTCAGCGCCATGGCCGATTTCGAGACGGCTGACGCCCAGTTCAACGTCAAGATGAACATCACCAGCGCGGCGCAGCTCAGCGGCGCCGAATTCGATGCCGCCCTGTCCAAGGTGCTGGACAAGGATCTGTCCTCGCTCCAGACCGCCCAGGCGCTCCAGCTCCAGATCAGCGAGACCGTCGGCCTGCTGCGCGAGATCTCCCAGGTCGACAGCACCGAGAAGCTCGAGTTCGCCAAGTCGCGCCTGAAGGCCCAGCTCGGCCAGGTTCGCGGCCTCCTGACGGCAGCGGACATGCTGCAGGCCAACCCGGCGCGCGGGCAGGCGGTCAGCGCCGTGACCGATCTCGGCGAGGGCGCCAGCGGCCTGGTTGCCATCCGCGAGCGCGATCTTGCGACGCAAGCCGCTATCGTCGCCGGGCTGAAGAATCTCGACCAGGCGGCGCAGAAGGTTCGCCGCGAAGTCGGCGAGCTGGTGACGGCTGCCCGTGGTGGCGCCATCGCCGGGCGCGACTCGACCAAAGCCCTGATCGAGCGGAGCGAGCTCACGCTCGCCGCCATCGGCATCGGCGCGCTGCTGATCGCGCTCGCGCTGTCCTTCTTCTTCGTCCGCCCGATGATCATCGGGCGCCTCAACCGGCTCTGGGCTGCGACCCGTGCGATCGCCGATGGCGCGCTGGAGACGGTGGTCGATACCAAGGGCAATGACGAGATCTCCGACATCTCGAAGAGCGTCCTGCTGTTCCGCGACAATGCGGTGGCGCTGCGTGCCGCCGAGCTCGCCAAGGTCGAGGACGAGGCGCGGGCGCAGGAGCAGCGCCGCGAGATGATGCGCGAGCTGGGCGAGGCCTTCGGCGTCGTCGTCGCGGCCGCCGCGGCCGGCGACTTCACTCAGCGCGTCGCCGCGCAGTTCGCCGACCCCGAGCTCAATGCGCTCGCCGGTTCGGTCAACACGCTGCTGGAGACGGTCCAGACCGGCCTGCTCGAGACCTGCGACGTGCTGGCAGAACTCTCGGCCGGCCATCTCTCGACCCGGATCGAGGGGATGTATCAGGGCGCCTTCGCCGAGCTCAAGGACGGCACCAATGCGCTGGCCGAAGAGTTCGAGAGCACGCTCGCCCGCCTGGCCGAGACGGTTACCGCCGTCCGCAGCGCGACCAGCGAGATCCTCGACGGCGTCACCGATCTCGCCGAGCGCACCAGCGAGGAGAGCAATGCCGTCTCGATGGCGACCAACCAGCTCGGCGCCTTCGCCGGCACCGTGAAGAAGACCGCGAGCGAGGCGGCCCAGGCGACCGGCATGGCGCAGGGCGCGGAAGAGCGTGCGCAGCAGGGCGAGAAGGTCGTGGCCTCGGCGCTGGAAGCGATGCAGCGCATCCGCCAGTCCTCGAGCAAGATTTCCGAGGTCATCGCGATGATCGACGAGATCGCTTTCCAGACCAACCTGCTGGCGCTCAACGCAGCGGTCGAGGCGGCGCGTGCCGGCGATGCCGGCAAGGGCTTCGCTGTGGTCGCGACCGAGGTGCGCAGCCTCGCCAAGCGCTCGGCCGATGCCTCGAACGACGTCAAGAAGCTGGTCGAGGCGGCGCATGGCGACGTCAAGGTCGGCGTCGGCCTGGTCGAGGAGACCTCCGCGATGTTCGGCGCGATCGTCTCCTCGGTGAACGAGCTGACCGGGCTGATGAACGGCATCTCGCAGACCGCCCGCAGCCAGGCGAGCGACGTCTCGGCGATCAACACCGAGATCGACGGCATCGGCACGATGGCGCACCAGAACGCCGCTCTGGTCGAGGAGACGAACGCTGCGCTCGCCCTGACGGACGAGCAGACGCGGGCGCTGACCGAGCATATCGGCCGCTTCACCTTCCGGCAGAGCCAAGCGGCCGAGCATGACGAACGCGAGGTCCCCGCCGCGGCATAATGTGCGCGATTGGAGCGATCCCGCTCCCATGAACGCAACAGGGCCTCCCGGTCGACCGGGAGGCCCTTTCGATTCCGGCTGCATGTGCCTTGCTTGCCGGGCGGCGGCGATGCTAGGCGAAGAGCGGGCCGGTAGCTCAATGGTTAGAGCTCGCTGCTCATAACAGCGCCGGTGCCGGTTCGAGTCCGGCCCGGCCCACCATCTTTTTCCCAACCATTTGATTTCGCTTCCTTGCCCGTCGGTGCGGGAACAAGCGTTCGGCTTTGGTGCGGGAAACGGCCATGACGGTGGTCAGCGATTGACGTCGAGCCGCGGTGCCGCTCTCCAGAGCATGGCGGCTCCCAGCAGGGCGGCGCCGATCGAGGCGGCGAAGACCGCAATCTTGGCGGCGGCGAAATCGCCGGGATCGGCGAAGGCCTGGCCGGCGATGAACAGCGACATGGTGAAGCCGATGCCGGCAAGTGCGCTCGCGCCGGCAAGCTGCAGCCAGGAATACTCCGCCGGCTTCACCGCGACGCCGAGGCGGACGGCCAGTGCGGTGGCGCCGAGCATGCCGAGCGGCTTGCCGAGCACGAGCCCTGCCACGATCGCGAGCAGCAGCATCCCGCGGCCTTCGAGGACATCGGGCGCGATGACGACGCCGGCATTGGCGAGAGCGAAGAGCGGCAGCACCAGATAGCTCGAGCGGGCGCCGGCGTGCCGGAGCAGGCGGTCGGCCGGCGATTCCAGGCGATCATGGATCGCGTCGAGCGCGCGCAGGGCCGGGGTCGAGGGGCCGTGCCGCAGGACCTCGGCACCATGGGCCGCTTCCGCCAGCATGATCGAATTGGCCTGGGCGGTGAGCGCGGTGAGATCGGCTGGCGGGCGCGTCGGAATGAACAGCGCCAGCACGACGCCGGCCAGCGTCGCATGCAAGCCTCCGGCATAGACGCAGAGCCAGAGCGCGATGCCGATCAGCGCATAGGGCGCGACGCGATAGATATGCGAGCGGTTGAGCGCTGCAAGCCCGCCCGTCAGGACCAGCGCGGCCAGCAGGTAGCCGAGCTGGAGCTTGCCCGAATAGAACAGCGCCACCACGATGATCGCGCCGATATCGTCGACGATGGCCGCGGCGGTGAGGAAGATGCGCAGCTCGATCGGCACCCGCGAGCCCATCATGACAATGATCGCGATCGCGAAGGCCGTGTCTGTCGCCATCGGCACGCCCCAGCCATGCGACCAGGGGCCGCCGGGCAGGACGAGCATGTAGAGCGCCGCCGGCACCACCATGCCGCCGACCGCGCCGGCGATCGGCAGCGCTGCGGAGCGCCGGCCGGCGAGATGCCCGACGGTGAACTCGCGCTTGATCTCCAGCCCGACGACCAGGAAGAAGATCGTCAGCAGGCCGTCATTGACCCAGTGCTGGAGCGACATCCCGAAGCGGGCCTCGCCGAAGGACAGCGCCAGCTCGCGATGCCAGAACGCCTCGAAGCCCGGCCCCAGCGGCGAATTGGTCAGCGCGATCGCGAGGATCGTCGCGAGCAGGAGCAGGATGCCGGCCGAGGGCCCCCAGCTGGCGAAATCGAGTGCTGCGGCCCGGAAGCGGTGGCCGAGCGTCCCCAGCATCGCATCGAGGAAGGAGCTTTCATCCCAGGGGCCATCATAACGCCGCTCGTTGATGAAGAAGCTCGGCGTGAAGCGCACGCCGCTGGCATGGGAGCTGGCGATGTCGGCTTCGACGCGTGCCGCGGCCCGTTGCGCGTCGGTGGCGTCGTGCTCGGGGTCGATATCCGCAAGGCCGAGATCGCGCGCGACCGCCTCGAGATCCTCTTCGGTCAGAACCTGGGAGCGGGTCATCAGCTTGACATGCGCGTCCCAGAACTGCTCGGCGGTCGCTGCGCGTTCGACGAGGGCGGCGGCGCGTAGTGCGATGTCGCTGCCGGTCAGGGGCCGATGGCGGAAGACGTAGCGCAGGCGCTCGCCGAGCTGGTCGCGGACCTCGGCAATGCGCTCATTGGCGGCGCGGCAATAGGGGCAGGCATAGCTGCCATATTCAACGAGCGTGATCTGGGCGAGGCCGGGGCCGAGGATGTGATCGATCCTATCATCGACCGAGCGGTCGAGGCGGTTGGCAATCGCGGCCTCGGACATCCCTGTGGTCCCCTTTCTTCGACGAAAGCCGCCTGCCGCCTGGGTGCGGCCTTCCGGGCAAACCGATCCTGCCCATGGTAGCCACAATCGGGAAGATGCGTCAGCATCGGGTTTGGCCGCGCCGGCCGTCGGTCGGGCCGTTGGGCGCGAGGGAGCAACGATGACACGCCTTCTGGGAATTTCCGGCAGCCTGAGACAGGCGTCTTTCAATACCGGCCTGCTGCGGGCCGCAACGGAACTCACGCTCGACGGCGCGACCCTGCTGGCCGGCAGCATAGAGGGCATTCCGCTCTATAACGGCGACGACGAGCGGGAGCAGGGGATACCGCCCGCGGTGCAGGCGCTGAAGCAGCAATTGGCGGCGGCCGATGGCCTGCTGCTGTTCACGCCGGAATACAACAACTCATTGCCGGGCGTGTTCAAGAACGCGATCGACTGGCTGACGCGGCCGGCCTCCGATATCGGGCCGCTGTTCGGCGGCAAGCCGGTCGCCGTGCTCGGCGCCTCTCCGGGCGGCTTCGGGACGATCCTGGCACAGGATGCCTGGCTGCCGGTGCTGCGCACCCTCGGGACCCGGCCCTGGTTCGAGGGCCGGCTGATGGTGTCGCGGGCGCAGAGCGTCTTCGACGCCGAAGGCAACCTGACCGACGAGACCACGCGTCAGCGTCTCGCGCAGTTCATCGCGGGTTTCGCCGCCTTCGCCGCCGGGCGCTGAGCCGCTGTCAGGAAGCGCGGCGCGAAAGCCAGTCCGCGGCCAGGTCGATCGACGGCCCCAGGGGCGGACGGCTGATCGAGGTGCTGCCGGATTGGGCACCGTGATGAACGATCGAGACCCAGGAGCGTGATGGCTTGAGGGCTCATACGCTCCTGGGCCGGGTGTGGCGCGCGTCCGCTCGGGACGCGCGGGATCAGGCGAGCGGCTTGAGGTTGGCCTCGATCCGCGCCCGCTGCGCCTCGAGGAAGGGCGGCAGCGCCAGTCGCTCGCCGAGCGTTTCCAGCGGCTCATCGACCGCGAAGCCTGGTCCATCGGTGGCGATCTCGAACAGGTTGCCACCCGGCTCGCGGAAATAGAGCGACCGGAAATAGTAGCGCTCGACTTCGCCGCTGGAGGGAACCCGGTTTTCAGCCAGGCGACGGGACCACGCGTTCATGCCTTCGAGATCCGGAGTCCGGAAGGCGACGTGATGGACGCCACCCGCACCCTGCCGAGCGATGGGCAAGCCAGGCTGGACCGCAACGTGCAACTCCGCGGCCGGGCCACCTTCGCCCATCGTGAAGACATGCACCTCGCCTGCGCCGTCGGGCGAGGCGTAGCTGCGTTCGCGGCGCATGTTCATGACCTGCGTCAGCACGGCTTCGGTCGGACCGAGCTCGGGCACGCTGATCGTGATCGGGCCGAGCCCCCGGATCTGGTGTTCTGCCGGGACGGGGCTGCCCGACCAGGCATGAGCCTCGCCCGTGCCGCTGTCATCGATGAAGCGCAGACGCTGCCCTTCCGGGTCTTCGGCGTCGAAGGACGCCCTGCCATCCAGCAGCGCCACGTCGGTTTTGGCGTAGCCGCCGGCCGAAAGGCGCTCGTGCCAGAAATTCAGCGCGGTCTCGCCGGCGACGCGCAATCCTGTGCGCGAGATCGAATGCGTACCGCGCCGTTCGGGCGCTGCCGGCCAGTCGAAGAAGGTGATGTCGGTGCCGGGGCTCGCCTGCCCGTCGGCGTAGAACAGGTGATAGGCCGAGGTATCGTCCTGGTTCACCGTCTTCTTGACGAGGCGCAGGCCGAGCGTGTCGGTATAGAAGCGCTTGTTGCCCGGTGCGTCGGCGGTGATCGCCGTCAGATGATGGATGCCGCTGAGTTGAAGAGCCATGATCGTCCCTTTCTGGTTTCTCCTGCCTGATATCGAGGCGCCGGCTTGGCTCGGTAGGGGATGATTCAAGAACGGGTTGTTCGATAAACGCGAACAGCTGGCCCTGCGGCCTGACCATCTCTGATTGACGTGCAAATCCGACGTTGTCCGGGTCTTGGCCATAACATCGCCCAGAAATGACCAAACCGGCTTCAGTCTGTGACCGCATTTGCACGGCCTGATACGGCTTCCATCGGCAAAACACAGGAGGATACTCCATGCGAACCGCCATGATTGCCATCGGCACTGCTTTGATCGTCTCGGGCAGCGCGATGGCGCAAGCTCCGGCGTCGCCGACAGCACCGGCACAATCGGCTCCCTCCACTCAAAAGGAAACGACGATCAAGTCGATCAGCGTCGTCGACATGGACGCATTGCCGGCTGCCGCCCAGGAGCAGGTCAAGCAGCAATCGGCGGCGCAGCCGGCCGGACAGCTTCAGCAGATCCAGGCCACGATCGAAAACGAGCCGAAACTGAAATCGGCCCTTGCCGTGAAGGGCTTCACGTCCCGGGACGTGGTGATGGCCGCGCTCGACAGCGAGGGTGAACTGACCATCGTCGCGAAACGGGCGGCGTAAGCGGGATCGGTCACCCCTCCCGGAGGATGCGGACGAGTTCCGCCTCGACCTCCGGGGGATGGCCGAGGGCTTCGAGCTTCGCGACCGTCGATTCGATGGGATAGTCGAAGCTGCGGAGTTCGAAGGCGCCATCCTGCCAGACCGCATAGCTTGGTCGGGGCTTGCCGCCGCGCGGCTGGCCGATGCTGCCGGGATTGACGACGGTCTTGTTCCCGATCCTCCGGATGAAGGGCATATGCGTGTGCCCGACCAGCAGCACGTCGGCATCGACGCTTTCCAGTTCGGCTGCCCAGCCATCCGCATCCTCCAGCAGGTAGCCGTAATGCGGGTCCGACGGCGTGGCGTGGACGAGCTGGAACCGGGTGCCCTCGCGCACGGCCTGGACGGCGAGCGGCAGCTCGCGCAGATAAAGCTTCTGCTCTTCGCTCAGCTTTGCCGAAGTATGGCGGCGCGTCGCCTCGGCGATGGCGCGGAATTTCGGCGTCCAGCGGCTGTCGTCGTCGAAGCCGACGGCGTGGTCGTGGTTGCCCTGGATCGCGATATCGGCCCGGTCGCGGATGATCTCGACGACTTCGCGCGGCTGCGGGCCGAAATTGACCTGATCGCCCAGTACCCAGAGCTCGTCATAGGTCTCGGAGAACGCCCGGAGCGCATCGAGATTGCCGTGGATGTCGGAGATGATCGCGATCTTCATGGGGCGGCTCGTCGAGGCTGTCGTCGATGGCCTATGCGGGCATGAACCACCGTCACCTCTGCTTAGGCCGGGCGCTTCGCAAAGGCGAGCCCGATCCCGAGTGCGACCATCGCGGCGCCCGAGCCTTCGCGCAGCCGGCGGACGAGGTTCGGCCGCGCCGCAGCACCCTGCCGGATGCGGCTGGCTGCGAACGCCACGCCGATATCGGCCAACGTGTTGAGGATGACAGAAACGAAGCCGAGCAACAGGAATTGCAGCGCGACATTTCCGGCGGACGAGTCCACGAATTGCGGGATGAAGGCGAGGAAGAACGCTGCCGTTTTCGGGTTGAGTGCTTCAACGATAGCGCCTTCCCGGAAAGCGCGCCGCGACCCGACCGGTGCGATGTCCTCACTCTGGATCAGGGCAGCGGCCGCATCGCGACGGGCGATCTGGATGGTGCGGATGCCCAGCCAGACCAGATAGACGGCACCGATGAGCTTCAGCGCGGTGAAGAGCTCGGCGCTGGCCAGCACGATCGCGGAGACGCCGAGCGCTCCGGCGAAGACATGAACCATGCCGCCGAGCCCGGTGCCGAAGCTCGACGCCATGCCCTCCGTGCGTCCGCCGGCCAGCGTGCGGGCGGCGACGTAGAATATGCCGGGGCCGGGTGTGATGGCGAGCAGAAGCGCTGCGACGAAGAAGAGGGCGAACTGGGTGGGATCAGGCATAGGGGCACGTTTCCGGATTGAAGGTTGGGGCTCAGACCGGGATCAGCGTCGCGACATGGCGATCCATCGGGCGATCGCTTTCGGCAAGGCCTGCGGTCACGCCCGCGCGGTCGGCCGGGCTGCGGTTCTGGCTGAGCTTGCGTTTGCCTTCGAGCGTCGCGATCGGCATGCGCAGGCCGACGATGCCGCGCAACTGGGCCTGGACGAATTCCGCCGGCGCATCGGAGACGGCCCAGGGCGCAGCGCGTTCGCCCTCGTGCAGATTGGTGAGGCGCGTCACGACATCGAGCAACCGGGCGGGGTCGTCGAAGAACTCGACCGGGCCGGAGGCGTGGACCGTGACGTAATTCCAGGTCGGCACGACCTTGCCGGTCTCCTGCTTCAGCGCATACCAGCTTGGCGTGACATAGGCGTCGGGGCCGGAGAAGATGGCGAGGCCATTGCCGACCACGGGCGCGCGCCATTGCGGGTTCGCCCTAGCGAGATGTCCGTAGAGCACGCCATGCTCGCCCTCGGTCTCATCGATGAAGAGCGGCAGCGGCGTCGCGAGCGGACCCTCCGTCGTAGCGGTGATGAAGGTGGCGAGCCGGGCGGCCCGGATCGTGGCCAGAAGGCTGCCCCTGTCCTCGTCGCGAAAGGCCGGTGGGGTGTACATGCGGGAACTCCTTGTGTCGGCGCTGTCATGCCTGCAATCTGGACCGATCGGAATATCCAGTTCTGAAGGTTTTCTGTGGTCCAGTTGGAAGGGCAGGGCATCGCCCGCCGGATCATCGCCGCGATCAAGCAGCGGATTCATGGCGGAGAGTACCACCCCGGCGATCGCCTGCCGTCGAGCCGGGCGCTCGCCCTCGAATGGGGCGTGTCGCGCACCACGGTGACGGCCGCTTATGCGCAGCTGATCGGGGAAGGCTATCTGCTCAATCGCCCCGGCGCGCGTGCCGTCGTGGCGCGCGGGCTTGCCGCGGCGCCGATACCCAAGGTTGCTGCGCCTGCAAGCGAGCGGACTTTGTCCGACTTCGCCGAACGCCTGCTGGCCTTGCCCGCGCCGGCCCGGTTCCAGACCTATCGCGTCGCCGATCTCCGCTATGGCGACTTGAACGGGGCGGATTTTCCGATGCTGCCCTGGCGCCGCGCGCTGAACCGCGCGAGCCTGCGCCGCACTGAGCGTCTGCGTTACAGCGACCCGCAGGGCTCGGCTCCGCTCAGGGCTGCTTTGCAGAGCTATCTGTGGCGCGCTCGCGGGATCAGCTGCGCGCCGGAACAGATCGTCGTCGTCAACGGCTCGCAGCAAGGCCTCGATCTCTGCGCCCGGTTGCTGCTCAATCCCAGCGATCGGTTCGTCATGGAGGACCCAGGCTACGTGCTGGCGCGGCATGCGTTCGCTGCCGCGGGCGGCGTGGCGGTCCCTGTCGCCGTCGATCGCGAAGGCATCCGGACGGATGGGCTGCCGGCAGCGCGATTAGCCTATGTCACGCCGTCCCATCAGTATCCGCTGGGCAGCGTGCTTTCGGCGGCGAGGCGACGGGCCTTGCTGGACTGGGCCGTCGAAGCCGGGGCCGTGATCGTCGAGGACGACTATGACGGCGAATACCGGCACGGCGTCGCGCCGATCCCGCCTCTCCAGACGTCGGCGCCTGATACGGTCATCTATCTCGGCACGGTCTCGAAGACGCTCTCGCCGACCCTGCGGCTCGGCTATCTCGTCGTGCCGCCCGATCTCTGCGGCGTCTTCGCGGAGGCCAAGCGCCTCACCGACCGGCACACACCGCTGCTGGAACAGGAGGCGCTGGCGGAATTTCTCGCCAGCGGTGGCTATGAGCGCCATATCCGCAGCATCCGCCGGCGCAATGCGGAGCGCCGGGCCGCGCTGTTGCAGGCTCTGGCGACGGAGTGCGGTTCGCGCCTGACGGTGGCCGGTGCGGATACCGGCCTGCATGTCGTCGCCTGGCTGAACGGTGTCCCGGCGGAGCGGGAGGCGAGCATCGTCGAAGCCGCACGCGCGGCCGGGATCGGCCTCTATCCGATCGGGCCGCTCTACGCCTCTCCCTTGGAGCGCCCGGCCGAGGCCGGGTTCGTGATCGGCTATGCGGCGCATGATGTCGACGTCATCCGCCGCGGTATCGCCGGGCTGGCCGAGGTGTTCGCGGCGGCCGGCTGAGATCAGCTCCGCAGGCCGCCGAGCATCAGGTCGCAGTAATCCTGGGCGAAGGCCGCAGCGCGACGGCCCTTGCCCGGCTTGAACCAGCGCACCATCCAGTTGAGCATCGAGAGGATGGCGCGGCTGGTGGTGTCGATATCGATCGGGCGGAAGGCGCCCTGGGCGACGCCGTCGGCGATGATCTGCCGCAGCGCCTGCTCGTGATCGTCGCGCAGCTTCTGCGCCTCCGCGATCATCACCACGTTCTCCATGCCGCCATAGCCGACGAGCATGGTGAGGAAGCCATCGTAATGCTCTTCGAAGAAATCGGCATGGGCGGTCATGAAGCCGGCCAGCGCCTCTTCGGGGCCGGAGGTTTGCATCGTGGCTTGTGAGACATGCTGGCGTAAGCCCTCCAGCGTGCGCACGATGATCGCCTCGTAGATCTCCTTCTTGTTCGGGAAATAGTGATAGATCGCGGCCTTGGTGACCCCGACGGAGGCGGCGAGTTCTCCCAGCGACGTCCCGTCATAGCCGTCCTGGGCGAAGAGACGGGCGGCATCGTCGAGGATGCGGTTGCGCGCATCCGGAATGATCGGCGGGCGTCCCTGGCGCTTCGATTTGATTTCGGTGTTGCCGGGCGCCGACATGGTCTGCGTCAGCCGATCGCGCCGGAGGACCGCAGCCGCTCGATCTGCTCAGGTCCAAGGCCGAGATGCTCGGCCAGAACCGCGTCGGTATGCTGCCCGATCGCGGGCGGCGGCGTCGGCTCCCGGCTGGGGCTTGCGGACATGCGCAGCGGACTGCGGACCGAGCGGAAGCTGCCGATGGTCGGAGCGGGCACGGAGACGACGCTCTGGCGCAGCGCCGCGATGTCGCTGGTCAGGGCCTGGCCAACGCTGCGGACTTCGCCGGCCGGCACGCTGGCGGCACGCAGCTCGGCGAGCAGCGCAGGCAGACTCAGGCTTGCGAAATGCTGTTCGAGCAGGGGGAGCAGCGTGTCCCGATGCTCGGTGCGCTTGCGATTAGTCGCGTAGCGCGGGTCGTCGGAAAGATGGGCCAGGCCGATGACCCGGCAGAAGCGGCGGAACTGCTCTTCAGTCCCGACGGCGATGGCGATGCGCCCGTCGCTGCAGGCGAAGATCTGGTAGGGCGCGATGCTGGGATGGGCATTGCCGTAGCGGCCGTGCTCCTTGCCGGTATTGAGATAGCCCGAGGCGACATTCGCGAGGAGGAACAGCGCGCTGTCGTTGAGGCCGATATCGAGCCATTGCCCCTCACCGGTGCGCTCGCGCATGTAGAGCGCTGCGAGCACCGCCTGGACCGCGTTCATGCCGGTGACGAGATCGATGAAGGCGACGCCGAGCCGCATCGGTTCGCCATCGCGCTCGCCGGTGATCGCCATGAAGCCGGATTCAGCCTGGATGATGAAATCGTAGCCGGGGCGCTCTTCAAGTTCGTGCCCGCGCCCGTAACCGGAGATCGAGCAGACGATCAGGCGCGGATTGATCGCCTTCAGGTCCTCATAAGTCAGCTTGAACTTGCGCAGCGAGGCCGGCCGGAAATTCTCGACGAGGATATCGGCCTTGCGGGCGAGCTCGATGATGATCTCGCGACCCTCGGGCCTGCCGATATCGACGGCGAGGCTCTTCTTGTTGCGGTTGGCGCCGAGATAATAGGTCGAGATGCCCTCGACCGAGGGCGGCATCCAGCCGCGCGTGTCGTCGCCGGCGCCGGGCTGTTCGATCTTCCAGATCTCCGCGCCGAGATCGCCCAGCGTCATGGTCGCCCAGGGGCCGGCGAGGACGCGGGAGAGATCGAGAACCTTGATGCCGTCCAGTACCGCGCCCATCACCGCCCGCCTCGTGCTCTCGATATTTACTTACCGGCTGGAAGGTATTTAACTGCCAGGCCTTGTCAAGGAAGCCGGAGGCGCCGGGCGAGGGCAAGCGAGGGAGACGGCGATGGCCTTGGACAGCGAGACGATGCAGGGGCTGCTGGAGAGCGTGGCGCGTTTCGTGCGCGAGCGCCTGCGGCCCCTGGAGCATCAGGTCGCGCAGGAGGATCGCATTCCCGCGGAGATCCGCCGGGAGATCGCGGAAATGGGCCTGTTCGGCCTGTCGATCCCGGAAGAGTACGGCGGTCTCGGCCTGACGATGGAGGAGGAGGTCCGTGTCGCCTTCGAACTCGGCAAGACCTCGCCGGCTTTCCGCTCGCTGATCGGGACCAATAACGGCATCGGCTCGCAAGGGCTGATCATGGACGGCACGGAAGAGCAGAAGCGGCGCTACCTGCCGCGACTGGCTTCGGGCGAATTGATCAGCTCGTTCGCGCTGACCGAGCCGGAGGCGGGTTCGGATGCGGCTTCGCTGAAGACCTCGGCGCGAAAGGTCGAGGGCGGCTATATCCTCAACGGCACCAAGCGCTTCATTACCAATGCCCCGCATGCCGGGCTGTTCACGGTGTTCGCGCGGACCGATCCGTCGCAGCCCGGCGCCAAGGGCGTCTCGGCCTTCCTCGTCGAGGCTGGTACTCCGGGGCTCTCGCTCGGGCCGATCGACAAGAAGATGGGCCAGAGCGGTTCGCATACCTCGGATGTGATCTTCGAGGATTGCCGCGTGCCGGCCGATGCGCTGCTCGGCGGGCGCGAGGGGCAAGGCTTCCGCACGGCGATGAAGGTACTCGACCGGGGACGCCTGCACATCTCGGCGGTCTGTGTCGCGATGGCCGAGCGCGTGATCGATGACAGCCTGCGCTACGCCGTCGAGCGCAAGCAGTTCGGCCAGCCGATCGCCGAATTCCAGCTCGTGCAGGCCATGCTCGCCGACAGCCGGACCGAGGCCTATGCGGCGCGTTGCATGGTGCTGGAGACGGCGCGGGCCAAGGATCGCGGCGAAGACGTCGCGACGGATGCCGCCTGCTGCAAACTCTTCGCCAGCGAGATGGTCGGCCGCGTCGTCGACCGCGCGGTGCAGATCCATGGCGGGGCCGGCTATATCGCCGATCACGGCATCGAGCGCTTCTACCGGGATGCGCGCCTGTTCCGGATCTACGAGGGCACCTCGCAGATCCAGCAGATCGTCATCGCTCGCAACATGGTGAAGGCGTTGGGCTGAAGTCCCTCAGCGCCGCTCGTCGAGCGCGTCGCGGACGCCGTCGCCGAGCAGGTTCACCGCCAGGATCAGCAGGCAGAGCCCGGCGCCCGGCAAGGCGATCAGCCAGGGGTCGAACAGGATGTGTTCGCGCCCTTCGGCGATCATCAGGCCCCAGGACGGGGTCGGCGGCTGGGCGCCGAGGCCGAGGAAGGAGAGCGCGGCTTCGAGCAGGATGACGTTGGCGATCTCCAGCGTCGCGACCACGATCAGCGTGTTGCGCAGGTTCGGCAGGATGCCGTGCAGCATGATGTAGAGATGCGAGGCGCCGAAGGATTGGGTCGCCTGCACGAACTCCCGGCTGCGCAGGCTCTGAGCCGCGGCGCGCACGACCACGGCGAAACGGTCCCAGAGCAGCAGGCTCAAGACGATGGCGAGCGTCTTCAACGAGGCGCCGCCCAGCGCCACCGCTGCGAGCGCGACCAGCACGATCGGCAGCGAGAGGCGCGTCGTCACGATGAAGCTGATCGCCATGTCGACACGCCCACCGAAATAGCCGGCGGCGAGCCCGAGCATCGTGCCGATGAACCCGGCGCAGAGTGTGACGCCAAGCCCGATCAGCAGCGAGACGCGTGCGCCATAGAGCAGGCGGGCGAGATAGTCGCGGCCGAGATGGTCAGTGCCGAGGAGGTGCGCCGGGTCCGAGCCCGGATACCAGAACGGCGGCACCATGCGCTTGCCGAGATCCTGGGCGATCGGATCATGGCTTGAGAGCCAGGGCGCGAAGATCGCGACGAAGACGATGACGGCGAGCAGGCCGCCGCCGATGCGGATGGCGCTGCTGGCGCTCAGACCCTTGAAGAGCTTGCGCCGGCGGATGGCAGGGCTGTCGGCGATCGACATCAGGCGCTCCTTAGGCGGGGATCGAGCCAGGCATTGATCAGGTCGGCCACGGTCGTCAGCGTGACGTAGATCAGCGAGAGGATCAGGATGATTGCCTGCACGACGGGCAGGTCGCTGCGCAGCAGCGATTCCCAGGCGAGGCGGCCGAGACCGTTGATGGCGAAGACGCTCTCGATCACGATCGAGCCCGAGAGCATCAGGCCGAACTGCACGGCGGCGAGCGAGACCAGCGGCAGCACGGCGTTGCGCAGCGCGTGGACCAGCAGGACGCGCGGCTGCGAGGCGCCCTTGGCGCGGGCGGTGCGGATATAGTCGGCGGTGAGCACGTCGATCATGCCGGCGCGGGTGAGGCGCATCAAAGCGGGCATCGCGTAGTAGCTGAGCACCACGACGGGCAGGATATAGCCCTGCCAGCTTTCCGTACCGGAGATCGGCACGAGCCCGTACCAGACGCCGAAGACGACGATCAGGATCAGGCCGAGCCAGAAGCTCGGGATCGCCTGGCCGAGCACGGCGAGCATCAGGGCGATGCGGTCGATCGTGCCGCCGGGCTTGAGCGAGGCGAGGATGCCGAGCGGGACGGCGACGACGAGCGCTAGCAGGAAGGCGAGAGAGCCGAGGACGAGCGTGACTGAGAGCCGCTCGGTGATGATCGGCGCCACCGGCAGGTTGAAATAGAGGCTCGTGCCAAAATTGCCGGTGAAGGCATTGCCGATCCAGCTCAGGAATTGCAGCGGGATCGGCCGGTCGAGGCCATAGGCCTGCCGGATCAATTCGACATCCTGCGCCCGGCCGGCCTGTCCGGCGAGGACGACGGCGGGATCGCCGGAGACGAACATCAATCCGAAGGCGACGGCCGAGACGGCGAGCGCCACGAGGGCGGCGACGATCAGGCGGCGCGCGAGAAAGGGCAGCATGACGGCTCCGGGAATAGCGGGTCGGCCTGCCTGGCAGGGATGGCGCCGCTACCGGGCGAAAGCCCGTAGCGGCGCGGCGATACGGATGAAGCTGTTACTTCCAGCTCGACAGCCACCAGCGGGCGAACTCGTCCGGATGGGGCTTGAAGGTGAGCTGCTGCGACAGGCCGTAATTGATGTTGAAGTCGTACATCGGCAGCCAATAGGCCTGATCGGCGATCTTCTTCAGCGCCTCGGCGTAGTTCGCCTCGCGTAGCGCGCGGTCCTGCGAGGTGTCGGCCGCGTTGACCAGTTCCATGACTTCCTTGTCCTGGACGAGGTCGTCGGCGCCGCCGCCGAAGAAGTTGGAGATGATGAAGGCGACGTCGCCGGTGCCGTAGCTGCCCCAGTTGGTGAAGAAGGCCGGCAGTTCGCCTGCGCGCCATTTCTGCACGCCGGCGGCATATTGCTGCTCGTTCAGCGTGGTGCGGATGCCGGCCTTGCCGAGATCATTGGCGATCGCCTCGGCGACCGGGCGCGGCATGGCGGCGAAGACCATCTCGATGTCGACGCCATTGGCGAAGCCGGCTTCCGCCAGCAGCGCCTTCGCCTTGGTCGGGTCATAGGCGTATTTCGTCACGTCCTGGGCGCAGCCGAACTGCTTGGGGTTGCAGGCGGCGTTGAGGACCTGCGAGGCGCCCCCGGCGAAGGCCTTGACGATGGCCTCGCGGTTGACGGCGTGGTTGATCGCCTGCCGGACCTTCAGGTTCTTGGTCGGGTAGTCCTTGCCCTTGCCGGTCACGGTCATGCCGACATAGGAGATGCGCATGATCGGGCCGTTGACGATCTGCACGCGGCTGGCGAGGCGCGCGGCCTGGTCCGGCGGGATGCGCCAGGTCCAGTCGAGCTTGCCGGCCATCAGCTCGGCGAACTGGGTGTTGAGCTCGGGGATGGTGCGCACGACGATCTTGCCGATCGCGGGCTTGCCCTTGGGGCTGCCGGCATAATGGCCGTCAAAGCGCTCGAAGGCGTAGCGGATGCCGGGCGTCATCTCGGTGAGCTTGTAGGGGCCGGTGCCGACGGGCTTGGCCGCCATGCCGGCCGAGCCGACCTCCTTGAAATAGGCGGCCGGGTAGATCGGCAGCGCATCGGCGAGCATCTCGACAGCGCCGGCGAAGGGCTTCGCCATCTTGATGCGGACCTGGAAGTCCGAGACCTTCTCGACCTTGTCGATCCAGTCCACGGCGATGCGGAAGCGCGTGCCATAGGCGGGGTCGAGCACGGTGGTCAGGGTGTAGACCACGTCGTCGGCGGTGAACTTCGCGCCGTTATGGAAGGTCACGCCCTCGCGCAGGTCGAACTCCATCGTCGTGGGATCGACGAAGCGCCAGGCCTTGGCGAGCGCGGGCTTGATCTCGCCGGTGTCGAGATCCTTGTAGAGCAGGCCGTCATAGATGTGCCGGGCGAGGATCAGGCCCTCGCGGCCGGCGATCTTGTAGGTGTCGAGCGCTTCCGGCTCCAGCGCGAAGGCGGCGTTGAGCGTATCGTCGGCCTTCCCGGCCATGGCCGGAGCCGGTGCCAGCGCAAAGGACGCAGCCAGCAGCGCGCCGGCCAGCGCGGTCGTTCCCAAAATCTTCATCGGTCTGTTCCCCTGTGTCTTCTGGATGATCCGTCCGGCCGAAGCGCGCCTCTATGGGCGATTCTGCGGCCGGGGCCTACGAGGCTCGCGATGTTTCGAAGAGTTTCCGCGCGCCGTTGATCTCGTCGATGCGTTCGCCCTTGCTGACCCGCTCGATGATGCCGGGCTCGGCCGCCTGCATTCCTGCGCAGGTCCGCGCCAGCGCTTCGGCCTCGGCGGGATCGATGACGCAGACGCCGTTCTCGTCGGCGAGGACGAGGTCGCCGGGACGCACCGTCGCGCCGCCGCAGTTCACAGTCTCGCTGATCGTGCCGCCCTTACCGAGGAGCTTCGTCGTCAGGGGCGAGCGGCCGCGGCACCAGACCGGAAGGCCGGAGGCCCGGATCGCCGCGACATCGGTGACGAAGCCGTCGATGACCACGCCGACGATGCCGGCGGCCTGGGCGGCGGCGGTCATCACCGCGCCCCAGCAGGCATGGCGGTCGTCGCCCAGGCGGTCGATGACGAGGATGTCGCCGGGCTTGGCCTGGGTCAGGGCGCAGGAGAGAACCGCGCCGTCATCGGGCGGAACGCTGACGGTGAGGGCCGGCCCGCAGACGCGCGGGCCCTCGATGACGCACTGGAGCGCCGGCGCCATGAAGCCCTCGGTCAGGATATGGCCGAGCGTCGCGGTCTCGATCTCGCGGAAGAGCGCGGCGCGCTGTGCGATCGAGGCTTCGGCCGATGATCCGGTCGCTGTCATGGTCGCCCTTGCGCTGGAGGATGTCGCGTTCTGCCGAACCTACGGAAGCACCGAAACCGGGTCCAATAGACAGTTCCTATGCTAAGCATAGGCTTGCCACGGCAGCCGGTTTGCATAAGGGGCAGGGGCCACCAAGGGAAGAGAGATACGCGCTTGAACGGAACGAAGCCGAAGCTGCACCATCTCAACTGGAACCTGCTGCACACCTTCCTCGTCATCGTCGAGGAGCGCAGCATCACGCGGGCGGCCGACCGTCTGCTCGTGCGCCAGCCCACGGTCAGCGCGGCGCTGCAAAGGCTCGAGGAGACGCTGGGCGGCCAGCTCATCCAGCGCGACAGCCGGCGCTTCGTCCTGACCAAGCGCGGCGAGCTGCTCTACAAGGAATGCGTCGACATCTACCGCAGCGTGGCGCGCATCGGCGACCGTCTGTCGGAGGATCATGACGATCTGACCGGGCTCGTGCGGCTGCTCGTCGTGACCCATGTCGTGCTGCCGCCGCTCGACCGGACGCTGACGCAGCTCAACCGCAAGCATCCCGGCGTCAGCGTGCGCATCGACGTCGCCAACAGCCAGGACATCGTCCGCGCCATCTCGCAGAAGCTCAGCCCCTTCGGCTTCTGCCTGCTCGCCAAGCCTTTGGCCGGGCTCGACTGCCGGCCGCTGCTGCGCGAGGAATTCGGCATCCTGTGCGGGCGCGGCCACCCGCTCTTCGGGCTCTCGGATGTGCCGCTGGCGGAATTGCGCGACGAGCCCTTCGTCGCGCTCGCCTGCGGGCAAGACGGCGCGCTGGAGCCGATGGTCTCCGTCAGGGAAGGGGCTGGGCTCGGCAGCCGGGTCGTCGGCTCCAGCCCGAATCTCGAAGAGGTCACCCGGATGATCGCGGCCGGGCTCGGCATCGGTATCCTGCCGCTGGCCTCGGTGGCGGAGGCGCTGGAAAGTCGTTCCCTGTGGAACCTCGCACGGCCCGAGGATCTGCTCGGCGCCGATCTCTATTTCGTCTCCAATCCGGCGATGCAGCTCAATGCCGCGGAAGAGGCCTTCCTGCGGCTGTTCGAGCAGCAGCGCGTCGCGACCGAGGAGGAACCGGCGACTGAGCCCGCCGAGGTGCTTCTCAGCGATCCGCTCGTGCCATGACGGTGTGAAGCAGCACGTTGAGACCGGGTTCGAGGTCTCCCTTCGTGCAGAGCTCGGCGTTGTTATGGGTGATGCCGCCCTTGCAGGGTGCGAAGATCATCGTCGTCGGCGCATGGCGCGCGACGAAATAGGCGTCGTGCCCGGCCTGGCTGAGGATGTCCTGGGTGCGATAGCCCAGCGCCAGCGAGGTCTGGCGGACGCTGTCGATCAGCTCCTGCGCGAAGATACTGCCGCCCCATTTCCAGATATCGAGGATCTCGGCGGTGCAGCCGGCGCGGGCGGCGGATTCGCCGACGGCGCGGCGGACGCGCTCGGCCATCACCTCGGAGGTTTCGGGATCGGGATGGCGGACGTCGCAGACGGCCTGCGCCCAGTCGGAGAGGATGCCGGGCTTGTTCGGCCAGGCGGCCAGGCGTGCGGCCGTCGCCTTGCCGCCGCCGGCGGCATAGGCCCAGCCGATCTCGTCGGTCTCGACCAGCAGACGGGCGCCGGCCAGAAGAGCGTTGCGGCGGCGCTCCATCGGCCAGGGGCCGGTATGGGCGGTCTCGCCCTTGAACTCGACGAGCATGCCGGTGCTCGGGAAGCCGCCGGTGACGACGCCGACCTGCATGCCGTCGCGGTCGAGATAGTAGCCCTGCTCGATATGGAACTCGATATAGGCGTCGAAGGCGTGCGGTGCCGCTTCCATCTCGCCGCGATAGCCGATCCGCTCCAGCTCCTGGCCGATCGTGCGGCCTTCCTCGTCGGTGCGCCCCTGCGCGAAGTCGAGCGTATAGGCGCCGACGAAGCAGCCGGAGCCGACCATCGGCGGCGAGAAGCGTGCGCCTTCCTCATTGGTCCAGTTGACGATCTCGATCGGCCGGCGCGTGCGATGGCCGAGCGCGTCGAGCGTGCGGCAGACTTCGAGACCGCCGAGCACGCCGGCGATGCCGTCGAAGCGGCCGCCATTGATCTGGGTATCGAGATGGCTGCCCATCACCACCGGCGGCAGGCTGTCATCGGTGCCGGCGCGGCGGGCGAAGATGTTGCCGATGCCGTCGACGCGCACGGTGAGACCCGCCTCGCGGCACCAGCCGACGAAGGTGTCGCGGATGTCCTTGTCGGCATCGGAGAGGGCGAGGCGCGAGAGGCCGCCCGGCCGGCCCGGACCGATCTCGGCCGAGCGCTCGATCGTGCTCCAGAACCGCTCGATGTCGATACGGGCCGTGTCGAGGCTGGGCATGACGTTCTCCTCTCCGCCGGATTGGGCGGGAGCTGCTGCGGGGCGAACAGGTCTGCTCTGCCAGAGCGAGCGAACCATCCGCCGCAGGATTTCAGGCCGGGGGCGGCGCAGGCAAATAGATATTGCCTATGCTAGTCATCGGCGCGCCCGCGTCAGCGCAATTGGCCAGCCGCTTCGGCTGCTCGTTGCCGGGGCCGGACGATCGCCCAGGAGCCGACGAGCACGATGATCTCGGAGAGCGCGCCGCCGAGCAGCGCCCAGGACGGCGAGACCGTCAGCAGCAGGACGAAGACGAGCAGCAATCCGGCGGCGGCAGCGATCGCCGAGAGGATGGCGATGGAGCGATAATCCTGCACGATCTCCAGCCAGATGCGCGGCATGACATAGAGCATCGGCAGGCTGCTCATCACCCAGGCGAGCACGGATATCTCGAAGAACCGCGCGCCCTCGAGGCTACCGGGCTCGATGAAGGGCAGGGCGATCAGGACGACGATGCCGTAGAGGATGCCCAGGCAGGCGAGCGGCAGGGGCCAGCGCCGCAGCCTTTGCCCGACCTTGGCGAAGTCGCGATGCGCCATGAGCTTCGAGAGCTCGGGGTGCATCATGTTGGCGAAGCCGGCGGAGACGATGCGCAGCGGCACGAAATTGACCAATGCCGCCGCGATCGGGGCGTAAGCCGCCGGGCCGGCCATCGCCGCGACCATCAGTGCCATGCCCTGGCCCTGCAGATTGGTGATCGTCACGCTCAGCACCGACCATTTCAGGTCGCGCCAGAGCCGACGATAGCGCCGCCAGACATGCCGGCCGAAGCTGAGCCGAAGCGTGCGCCGTCCCAGGACCAGCAGCACCGCGATGCCGAGTGCATTGGCCGCCGTCATCACCATGAAGGTATGCTGGAGGATATGGGTGTCGTCCCAGATCACCCAGGCCGTTCCCGCCGTTCCGCTCAGCGTGAAGGCGAGGTCGCTGGTGCTGACCAGCATCTGCCGGCCGCGGGCGAAGAAGACCATGCGGATATGCGCCCGCATCGCCCACAGGCCGACGAAGGCGCCGCCGAACAGGGCCCCCTCGTCGAGCCAGACGTTGAGCACGCCGGTGACGACGATGCCCAGCAGCAGCGACAGCAGCATCGCGGCCGAACCGAAGCTGACCTCATAGGCGCCGGCCGCACCGGTGCGGCGGCTCTGGGCGATCGCGATGCTGGCGGGCAGGGCCGTGAGCGCGCGGATATAGGTCAGGCCGAGGCCGCCGACGACCATCACCAGCGCGAAGATGCCGTAATCGCGGGCGGATACCGCATGCAGCAGCGCGATGTTGAGGCCGAGATGGAAGGCGCTCTGCATCGCCTCGCCGCCGACCATGACGACGAGCCGCAGGACGATGCGGCGGATGGCCTGGAGATTCATCGCAGGCCGGCCGGGCTCTGGCGCAGCATGTCGTCGGCGACGGCGGCGATGGCTCGTGCCACCGCTTGCTCGCTGAACAGGGCGGTGAAGCGCTCGCGCCCGGCCCGGGCCATCGGCGCGAGGATGTCCGGCTTGTCGACGATCTCTGCAAAAGCCTGTGCGAGTGCGCCTGCGTCGCCCGGCGGCAGCAGGCGGCCGGTGATGCCGTCTTCCACCACCTCGCGCAGGCCGCCGATGGCGGAGGCGAGCGGCGGGCGACCGAAGGCCATCGCCTCGATCGCGACGCGGCCAAGCGATTCGGGCCGGCGCGACGGCACGGCGACGACATCCGCCCAGCGATAGAGCGGCGTCGGATCGTCGAGGAAGGGCTCGACGCTGACATGGGAATCGAGGCCGGCGCTTGTCACGGATTCGCGCAGGGCGATTTCGAGGCCGGGATCCTCGAAGGCGCTGCCGACGATGCGGGTCTCGATGCGGCCGCGGATCTCCGCGGGAAGGGCGGCGAGCGCCGCGAGCAGGATTTCCTGTCCCTTGATGCGATTGATCCGGCCGAGCATCAGCACGCGCAGACGGCGCTTGCCGTCATAGTCTGTCGGCGCCCAGTCGGCGGGGCCGGCGACGCCGTTATAGATCACGTCCGAGGGAAGGCCGGGCGGGGGCTCGAAGGCCTCGCGCGTCGCCCGCGAGTTGAAGATCAATCGGGCGCGACCCCAGAGGACGAGCCGGCGCAGCAGCGTGCGGGTCGCGCCTTCGGGAATCTCGTGGATGTGCTGGAGCGCCTTGCCCGGGAAAAACCGGGCGGCGAGGACGTGATCGACGATGACCGAGGTGTTGATGTAGACGAGATCGCAACGCCGGAAGCGTCGTGCGGCCCGGAGAACGGCGCGGGGGAGGACGACCGGCGCGGTTGCGATCAGCCGGGGCAGGTCCCTGCGCCTGAGCACCCAGAGCGGCTCGATCACGATCCGGCTGGCGCTGCCTTCGAGCAGCCCCCGGATCGGCCCCTCGCGTGGCAGGACGACCTCGATCTCGGCGGAAGGATAGGCTTGGCGCAGGGCCGCGACGCTTTCGGCGAAGCTGCGATCCGAGCCATAGAGCTCGTAACCCTGGTGAATGCAGGCAATGCGGAGGGTCACGATCCATTTCCGTTCGAGGCCGCGGCGGCCCGTTCCGGGCACGTCCGGAATTCGGGAAAGCAGACCCTAACCATTCCAAATGAAAGGAGGATAAATCACGGTTCTTCAAGGCATAATGCGAGATGCGACGTTTTGCTCGCGATTCTTCGCGAGCCGGTTTGGACAGTTTTAAAATGGCTACCCCTCCCACCCTGCTGATCCTTGGAACACGCGGGATTCCGGCAGCGCATGGCGGTTTCGAGACCTTTGCGGAGAAACTGGCGCTCTTTCTGGTCGAGCGTGGCTGGCGCGTCGGCGTCTACTGCCAGGATGAGGTGACCACCGTCACGCAGCGCTTTCGCAGCGAGATGTGGCGGGGCATCGAGTTGATCCGCACGCAGGTCGCGTCGGAAGGGCCGCGTGCGACGCTCGAATTCGACTGGCACTGCGTACGCGATGCGGCGCGGCGCGAGGCGGTGAGCCTCGTGCTCGGCTATAACGGGGCCGTCTTCCTGCCCTGGCTGCGCCTGTCCGGCCGGAAGATCCTGACCAATATGGACGGCATCGAATGGCGTCGGCCGAAATGGCCCTTTCCGGTCCGTGCCTGGTTCTGGGTCAATGAATGGATCGCGGCCTGGACGTCAAACCGGCTCGTGGCCGACCACCCGATCATCGCCGATCATCTGGCGACCCGCCGACCGCGCGCGGCGACGGCGATGATTCCCTATGGCGGCGTGCCGATCTCCTCAGCACCGACAGCCCCGCTTGCCAAGCTCGGCCTTGAAAGTGGCCGCTACCTCGTCTCGATCGCCCGAATCGAGCCGGACAATTCGATCCTCACGCTGGTCGAGGCGTTCTCACGCAAGCCGCGTGGCATGAAGCTCGTGGTCCTCGGGACGCTTTCCGACGAGATCGACTACCATCGCCGGATCATGGCCGCGGCCGGGCCGGAGGTGCTGACGCCGGGTGCGATCTACGATGCGAATATCGTCCAGGCCCTGCGCTTCCATGCCCGCGCCTATATGCACGGCCATACCGTCGGCGGCACCAATCCGTCGCTGGTCGAGGCGCTCTGGGCGGGCAATCCGGTCATCGCGCACGACAATCCCTATAACCGCTGGACGGCTGGCGATGCCGGCTTGTTCTTCTCCGACGAGGCAAGCTGCTCCGAGGCGATCGAGAGGCTGATCGCCGATGACGACCTCGCCGGGCGCCTGAAGGCGGCAGCGCTGGCGCGGGCGCGGGAGAGCTTCGAGTGGGAAGCCGTGCTCGAACATTACGAGCGGGAGGCGCTGGCTCTGATGAACCGGGGCGCCGAGCCGGAACTGACCGCCGTCAAACTGGCGGACAAGGGCTGCGGATGAGCTTCAGCCGCCGGGCCGTTCTGGCGGGCGCTGCAGGAGCGGCCCTCCTCGGCCGGGATCGGGCGCGGGCGGCAGGACCGATCGTCCTTCGGCGCGGGATCAACCTCTGGCCCTGGTTCTCGCTGACGCGGGAATTTCCGGCGCCACGCATCGACTATGACTGGCCGCCTTTCCAGCTCGACCGACCGGTTCCGACCGCGCGCGATCTCGGGCAGTTGCGGCGGGCGGGCTTCGATTTCGTGCGCATCCCCGTCGACCCCGGCCCGATCGTCGCCGCGGCGCCGCGCGAGGGTGGGATTCTGCTGGATCAGGTCATTGCTGCGGTCGCGCTGGCGCTCGGCCAGGATTTCACGGTCGTGCTCAATCTCCACGCGAATGCCGCGACGCATCACTGGACGCCGGCGCATTTCTTCGGCAGCGAGACCGCTCCCGGCTTTCCCGCCTATCTCGCGTTGATCGCCGAACTGGCGCGGCGACTCGCCCGGCTGGATCCGGACCGCGTCGCGCTCGAACCGGTCAACGAGCCGTTCCAGGCCTGCGGCGCGGCCGAATGGGAGCGGCTCCAGAAGCGAATGCTCGGCGCCGCCCGCAGCGCCGCGCCCGGCCTGACCCTGGTCGCGACCGGAGCCTGCGGCAGCATGATCGCCGGGCTGGAGCCGCTGAAGGCGAGGGCACTGGCGGCTTTCGAGCCGCTGCTCTTCACCTTCCATTTCTACGAGCCCTATCTGTTCTCCCATCAAGGCGCGAAATGGATGAGCGAGCCGTTCTATCCGGCGCTCAACGCGGTGCCGTGGCCGGCCTCGCGCGGAACGCTGGAGGCGACGCTCGCTGCTGTCCGCGTTCGCATGGCGGAGCTCGGCCAGCCGGCAACGGGACGCGGCGCAGCCACCTACCGGGAGACCGAGCGGGTGCTGAAGGAGTATTTCGACGCCCGGCCGGACCGCCCCTCCATCGAAGGCTTCCTGCGGAACGTTCGAGCCTGGTCGGAGCGCGAGGGCGTCGCGCCCGGCCGCATCCTGATGGGCGAATTCGGTGCCGTCCGCACAGGGGCCGGCATCGCCGCCTCCGCGCCCGCCGACCGGGCGCGCTATGTCCGCGACGTCCGGATGAGCGCCGAGGCGCTCGGCTTTCCATGGGCCTTCTGGAACCTGTTTGACAGCCTCGGTCTGCTGGTCGACGATGTCAGCCGGCGGCCCGACCCGGCCATGATCGAGGCGCTCGGGCTGACGATGCCGGGCTGAGTGTGTTCGTCCGGCCTTGACGCTCCGGCCGGTAGAGGCAGAGCACGACGATCGCGAACTTGGCAGGCAGCGTGGTCTTGGTCGCGATGCTCTCCGAGCCGTTCAGAAGGATGATCCAGACCACCATCGGCAGCCAGACGCCGCCGGCCCGCCCCAGCCGCGCGAGCTCGTACATGAACAGGCCGAAGGCCACGGTGACCAGCGCGGTGACGATCGCGCCTTGGTAGAGGATCATGCGGATGAAGGGGTTCTCGATGCCCCATTCCAGGCCGTTGACGCGCCGGAGCGTGTCGACGAGCTCGTTGTCCGGGCCGAAGACGAGGTCGCCTAGCGAGAACATGCCGAGCAGGTCGAGCATTTCCTTGCGGGCATTGGCGCTGCCGCCGTCGGAAATGAAGCGCGCGGCCAGATCGTCGAAGAAGCCGAGAACTGCCAGCCCGCCGATCGCGACCGGCAGCAGCGCAGCCATCAGGCAGCCGATCGCGGCGCCGACCAGCGAGACCCTGCCGCGGCGCAGCGAGGCGAACAGCATGACGATGCCGTAGCAGAGGCCCAGTGCCAGCGAGGCCAGAAGCGCGGTGCGCCCGCCGAAAACGACGAGGGCGGCGCTCTGCAAGGCGATCAGCGTGCCGCGCACGGACGGCGACAGGGGGCGGGCGCCGCTGATCAGCGCCATCAGGTAGCAGGCCGTGATCATCGCATTGGCGAGGGGATGGCCATGCAGCGCCGCCGATCGCGTATCGGTCTCGAAGGCGATGCCGTCGAAGCGATAGGGGAACAGCCTGATCTGGGTGACGAATTCAGCGAGCGCGAGCAGGGCGTTCAGCGTCATCACGACATGCAGCAGCGTGGTCAGCGTCGCCATGGTCTCGTCATCGGCATCGGCCAGCAGGAAGACGAGGAGGCAGGCGGCGACATAGGTGTCGACCAGACCGCCGATGCCGGCGCCGCCGCGCAGGAGGGTCACCACGATGACGGCGATGGTGACGACCAGCATCAGCAACGTCGCCGGCCGGGCGCTGGCGAGATGGATGCCGCGGCTGACCGGGTCGCCGCTGGCGATCAGGCTCCAGCAGAAAACCAGCACGATCATGTAGGTCGAGGGGTGGATCTTGGTGGCGGCGGAGCCGGCGAGGCCGTCGTAATTATAGCCGACAAGCCAGAGCATGCCGCCGGAGACGCAGAACAGCACCAGCACCGCGGCGAGCGTGCCGATGCGGCTCAGGCCGCCGAGGCGCGCCCAGACCGGTGCTGCCCGAAGCCCTGCGGCGGCGCCGGGGCCGGCGGTGCGCATCAGCCGCTTCCGCCGTTGTCGACGAGGATCGTCGCCGTGATCGAGCGACCCATGATGCGCGCGGCCTCCATGGCCTGGACGATATCCTGCTGGCGCGTGGCATAGAGCCGGGCGACCAGCACGATCTCTTCGGCCATGCCGACGAGCGGGGCGATCCTGACATTGCGGCCGAGTGCGCCGCCATCCATCACGACGAGATCGAAATGGCGGCTCGCATCGGCCAGCATCCGCGTCGCGAAGGTGCGGCCGACGCCCTTCTGCGGCGGGGCCTTGCGGCGCCCGCCCGACATCATCGCGACGTCCTTGCTGGCGCCGAAATGGATCGCCGCCTCCAGGCTGCTTTCGCCACGGAGCAGGTCCATCAGGCCGGGGCCGGTTTCCTCCGGCGCCTTTTCGAGATCGGCATCGACCAGCAGCACGCGCTCGCCCTGTTGCACGGCTGCTTCCGCAAGGAGATCCGTCACGCGCTCGCGATCGGCCGCGTCGGCCTCGACCGAAGTCAGGAGGAGGCTGCGGGCCGCCGTCGCACCCGTTTCCGGCGCGTTGAACAGGCGCAGCAGCGCGAGCCCGGCCTCGCCATCGGCTTCCGCTGGCGCGGGCGACGCCTTCCATAGGCGCCAGCGTCGTTTCGTGGCCGGCTTGCGCGGACGCATGATGGCGATGACCGGCGCGCCCACCAGCGCCTCCGTCTGGGAACGGGACATGAGATGAGGCGCGGCGTATTCCCCGATCAGCGCGACGCCCGCGCCAAGGCCGAGGCCCAGCATTCCGGCAGCGGCGATGAGTGGCAGGGTCGGCGGCCAGCTCTTCTGTTGCGGCGGCTGCGCCCGGCTGATGATGCGGGCATTGGTGGTGTCGAGACTGGCCTGTTCGCGGGTTTCCTGGGCGCGCAGCAGAAAATTAGCATAGACGGTGCGGGCAGCCTCGAGATCGCGCTGGAGATCGCGCAGCCGGACCGAGGCCTGGTCTGCTCCCTGCGTCTGCCGGGTCAGGGCTTCCAGCTTGCCGGACAAGAGCTTCTCGTTGCCGAGCGCGCGCTCGTAATCGGTGCGCACGGATTGCTCGACGCGGGCGATTTCGGTCGCGATCATCTGGCGGATATGGACGAGCTGGCTCTGAGCCGCGCCGATCGAGGGATGGCGCGGGCCGAGCTGGCTCTGCAGATCGGCCGCGCGCTGGACCAGCGTCGCCTCCTGCTCGCGCAGCTTGGCGACGACCGGTGACTGGATCGCCTCGGTCGAACTGCCGGCGAGGCTGCCGCCGCTGCGGCGCTGCTGGGCGATCTGCTCGACCTGGGATTTGAGCGCGGCCGTCCGTGCCTGGGCCGCGGAGAGCTGGTTGCTGATCTCGCCGAGCTGCTGGTCGCTGATCAACCGACCGGAGGAGGCGACGAGATTGTTCTCCTGGCGGTAGCGCTCGACGGCATTCTCGGCTTTCTCGACACGCTTGCGCTGTTCGTCGAGCCGGGCGGTCAGGGAATCGGCAGCTTCGATCGCTGCCTTGCTGCGGGCATCGGCCTGGTCTGCGAGATAGGCTTCGGCGATGGCGTTGGCGAGTTTCGCGGATTTCTCCGCATCCTTCGTCGTCACGACGACGTCGACGACGAAGACCTTGTCGGCGCGGCGCACAGAGAACAGGCGGCGCAGATTGGTCAGCGTGCGCGTTTCCGCCGGCGTCAGGCTGCCATCGGCATTCGGCGGATCGGCGGCGCCCAGGCCGAAAAGGCGCGAGAGCAGGCCTCGACCATTGAACTCGCTATCCTCCGCGAGATGCGTGGCGCGGATGGCGCGCATCAGCACGCTGGTGGACTGGATGACGCTGGTCTGACTCTCGACCTGCGCCAGACCGCCATCCGGAGAGACGGTGCTGGGGTTGACGTCGTTGCTGACGACGTTGCGATCGCGCGGGTCGATCAGGAGCTGGGCCGAGGCGGTATAGAGCGGCGAGCTCACGACGCCATAGGCCAGCGCCAGGCCCGCCAGCAGGCCGGCGATGCCCAGGATCATGAAACGGCGATACCAGAGAATGCGCCAGAGCTCGGAAATCTCGACAGCGCCATCCGGGCGCCGGCGATAGCCTTCCCGAGGAGCCGGCTGCACCGCTTCCTCCTGCCGATGATCGCTCGCAGCCAGGCTGGCCATTCCTCTACTCTACTCAACGCAACAATGCCGGCACAGCGGCCTTTCCAGGCCGCGGCACCTCCGGGACCATGCCATCGACTCCTTAACAAGCCCCGTTCGGCCGTGGCTCCGCTGCGGCGTCAGGGCTAACGAAATCGAAATCCCGGTATGGCAGGTTGTCTGCTGCTGGCGAGCCGCTCGGCGTGCGCCGCCGCGTGGGATGGGGCATGCGACTGACGTTGACGATCGGTGCTTCGCCGTTGCGGCGATGGCATCTCCTGCTGATCGATCGCCTGAGCGGCATTCCGGGCCTCGATCTATCGATTTCGCTGCCGGAGGCCGATCCGGCCGACCGGAGCGGGCTCGGCCTTCTGTTTCGCGTCGAAGGCCTTCTCCACGGCCTGCGGCCCGATAGTCTGTTCGCCACGGCGCCCCGCAGCGCTGTGACGGTTCCGACCGGCCGGTCGGCGGGAGCTGCCGATCTGGTTCTGGATCTCGGTAACGGAGCGACAGTCGCGTCGGGGCGTCGCTGGACCCTGCATGCCGACGGAGAGGCGGGAGAGGGCGCTCTCGTTGCTGCCTTGCTCGCCGGGCGGATGCCGCTGGTCGAACTGAAGGAAGGCAGCGAACTGATCGCCGCCGGCCGCCCGGGAACCGAATATGGCCGCGTCCTCCTGGCGACGCTGGACGATGTCCTCAGCCGGCTGGTGACGCTGATCGTTGCCGCCGTGTCCGGCGGGCGACTGCGTGTTCCGGTCCTGCCGGTGATGGAGGCCGAGCAGCCGGCGACGCCCGCGCCGCAAGCCGGCATCGCGAAGACCATCGTCAAGGCCGGGGTCTCGAAAGCGCTCGCACTGGTCTACCGGGCCTGTTTCCACGCGCCGCATTGGCGGGTCGGCTGGCGCAGGTTCGACGGCCCCGATCTGTTCGCGTTGAAACAGCATCCCGACAGCGGCTGGACCGATCTGCCGGATGACGGCACCCGCTTCTATGCCGATCCGTTTCCGATCCTGCGCGAAGGCCGGCTCACGCTCTTCGTCGAGGATTTCGTCCACGCGACCGGCAAGGGCATCATCTCGGCGGTCGAGTTCGGATCGGACGGTCCGTTGGGCAGGCCCGAGCCCGTCTTCGAGCAGCCGGGGCACCTGTCCTATCCCTTCGTCTTCGCGCGGGACGGGGAAATCTGGATGATTCCGGAAAGCTGCAGCGCGGGGCGGGTCGACCTGTTCCGCGCCACCGCCTTCCCGGGCGGCTGGGTGAAGGAGGCGACCCTGATCGAGGGCGTCACCGCGAGCGACGCCACAATCATCGAGCGGGATGGGCTATGGTGGCTGTTCGCGACGGTGCGCGATGGCGGCGGGTCGTTCTCCGACGCGCTGCATCTGTGGTCGGCGCCGGATTTCCGGGGCCCCTGGACCCCGCATCCGCGCAATCCCGTGCTGATCGACATCGCCTCGGCGCGCCCCGCCGGCCGCATGGTCCTGCGTGACGGCCAATTGCTGCGCCCGGTGCAGGATTGCCGCCAGGGCTACGGCAAGGCGCTCGGCATCGCCCGCGTCACCCAACTCGACGATGCCGGTTTTGCGCAGGACATCGAGACCATCCTGGAGGCCGGTCCGCTCTGGCCCGGCCGTCGCCTGCACAGCCTGAACAGCGCCGGCGGCTTCGAATTCATCGATGGCTCGGCGATGGTTCGGCGGAATCCGCTGGCTCGGCGGAAGCCGGCGGACGCGAGCGCCAGTTCCTGAGGGCATGGCCGGCGCCGTCGGCCATCATGGCGAGCCGTCCGACCAGCGTGCGCGCGCCGGTCACCGAATCCAGCGTCTCGGATTGCGTGGCGAAGCGCCGCTTGAAATCCTCGCCGCCGCACATGAAGTCGACCATCTCCAAACCCTGGTCGATCGACCACTGGATATAATCCATCATCAGGACCATGCCGGGCGAGGCGCGCTCGAATTCCGGGTCGTAGGTGGTGATGAAGGCCATCATCCGCCGGCGCTGAACGACGTTGATCGAGACCGCGACGACGGTGCCGGCCAGTTCCAGCACGAAGACATGCAGGATGCCGAGCCGGGCCATCACGCCGACCAGCGCGGCAAGCGCGGGCGCGCCCTCATCGAACAGGTCGGAAGCGCGGCCATGCCGCTCCAGCCATTTGCGCTTGAGCGCGGCGACGCGCGCGAGCACCGGCTCCAGCGGCTCGTCCGGCGCCATCAGGCGGAAGCAGAGCTCGCCGCCTTCCTCCATGAATTTCCGGCCACGCCGGTAGTTCTGCCGCGTCTTCTTCGACTGCGCCTCGAACCACTCCGTGCCGCGCTGCCAGGGGCCGGCGACGCGATAGCTGATCTCGCTGCGATGGTTCGGGCGCAAGGTGCCCGCCGTGATGTCCGAGGCGATGATGCTCCGCATTGCGGCATCCGGCAGCAGCCGGTTGAGATAGAGCATGTCGAAGCGGCCGGTCGCGGCGATCTCCCACCACAGCGCGGCGACGGCATCGCGATTACGGTCCGGCGCCAGGAGGGCATCGCCGTAGTCGCTGTGCTCCTTGGCCGCCCATTCCAGGACGGTGACGCCCCGGCGCCGGATCGTGGCGAAGGGCAGCACGGCTTCGAGCTCGGCGCCGTTCCAGACCAGGCCGATCACGAGGTCGCGGTCGTCTCGGCGTGTCGCGGTGCACCACCAGGCATCGATCCAGGCATGGCTCTGGAAGACGAGGCCGTCGGCACGCTGCCACAGGGCGTTCCAGACCGGCGCGAGTGCGGCGAACTCCTGATAGGAGGTGATCGTCTCGATGTGCCGGCCGCCTGCCGCAGCGAGCCGCTTCTGCCCGCTCACGACTGGGTTTCCTCGATATCCGGCGTGGCCTGCTGCTGGCTGGCGCGGGGGCGCAGGCGCAACCTGATCTGCCGCCACATCCGCTTCAGCGGCATCAGATAGAGACCGGAGAGGGACTGGTAGTCGCGGACATTGCGCTCCATCAGCCCGAACTTGAAGTCCTCGTCGGGCTTCGGCACGCAGAGCGTCCCGAAGAAGCGGTCCCAGAACGAGAAGAGCAGGCCGAAATTCTTGTCGTAATGGCGCGGGTCGACGCTGTGATGCAGCTGGTGCCAATGCGGGCACAGGACGACGTTGTTGAGCGATCCGAACGAGATCTTGAAATGGGTGTGCCTGACGAAGTCCATCATCAGGATGTTGCGCATCACATAGACATTGATGCCGAAGACGGTGAGTTCGACCAGATTGAGCGAGACCAGCGACCAGATGCCGAAGCAGATGCCGGGGATGACGCCGTCCCAGGCCCGGTTCATCAGTTCGTCCAGCGGGTGCACCCGGTCCTTGGTGATGCCGACCATCACCTCGGCGGAGTGATGGACCTTGTGCAGCTCCCACAGGATCGGGAAGCGGTGCTGCGCGACATGGTAGAAATAATAGGAGATGTCGTAGGCCAGCAGCATCGTCACGGTGAAGATCACCGTGGTCACCGGTCCGGCCGGGCCGGGGATCAGCGGTGCGTCGATCTGGAAGAGCGCCGCCAGCAGCCGGTTGGTCGCATAGCCGACCGCGACGACGAAGGTGATGCCCGCCGGCAGCATCAGGAAGGGCATGAGCGCCTTGCGCGTGACCCAGAACAGCAGGTCGGCCTTCGCCGAGGGGTGGGTGATGATCTCGTGGGGAAACACGAAATCGAAGAACTCGCGGAAGCTGCGCTCCTTCGTCGTCCTGAGATAGGCGACGAGCGCGCTCACCAGCGCCGTCAGCAGGAGCATCCCGGTTGCCACCAGGCTCGTCGCCGAGATCTTGTCGAGGATCTTGCCGATAAAATCGGCCATTTGCGCAAACATCGGCATCTCAATCATCGATGCGGGGGCCACATCATTGGCACGCTGGTGATTAAGGCTTCGGCCGACGGGATGAAAGGCCGATGCCCGGGGTTAAGCCATTTCTGGTTAAGCCCGGGCGACCGCATTCGCAGAATCCGGGGCTGCGCCATTCAGCGATCGGGCGACAGCTCCGCATGGACCAGGCGGTTGCGGCCCTCGTTCTTGGCGCGGAAGAGAGCAAGGTCGGCGGCATTGACCAGCCGGGCAGGATCGCCCTCGGCATCCGGCCAGGCGGTCGCGACGCCGACGCTGATCGTCACCCGGTCAGTGCCATGGGCTATATTCAGGTCGCGCACGCCCTGCACCAGCCGTTCGGCGACATGGCTCGCGCCTTCCTGCGGCACGCCGGTCAGGATCACCACGAATTCCTCGCCGCCGAAGCGCGCGGCGAGGTCGGTCGAGCGGGTCGAGCCGTCCTGGATCACATGCGCGACCTGCTTCAGCACGTCGTCGCCGGCAAGATGTCCATAGGCGTCGTTGTAGCGCTTGAAATGGTCGACATCGATCATCAGCACCGAGAGCGGGCTTTCGGTGCGCTGGCAGCGCTTCCATTCGGCGGCGAGATATTCGTCGAAATAGCGGCGGTTGCCGAGACCGGTGAGCCCGTCGATCCGGGTCAGGCGTTCCAGTTCGAGATTGGCGCGCATCAACTCGCGCTGGCTTTCGCGCAGCGCGCGATAGGCCTCGTCGCGCTGGAGATGATCGAGATAGGCGCGGGTGTGGTAGCGCACCCGGGCGATCAGTTCGAGCTTGTCGGGCAGCTTGACGAGATAATCGTTGGCGCCGGCCTGGAACGCCTCGCTCTTCGTCGACGGGTCCTCCTTGGTGGAGAGCACGATGACGGGCACGGCATGTAGGGCCGGATGCTTGCGATATTGCCGGACGAGGTCGAGCCCGTCGACGCCGGGCATGACGAGGTCCTGCAGGATGACCGTCGGCTTGACGCGCTGGGCGACCGCGATCGCCTCCAGCGGGTCGGTGCAATAGTGGAAGTCGAGATCACCATGATGGGCCAGCGCGCGACGGACGGCTTCGCAGACCATGACCTGGTCGTCGACCAGCAGGACCATGGACAGGTAGCTGTCGGCCGGAAGCGGGACGTCGGGCAGGGAGGATTTCGTTTCGCCTGTCATGGGAAAACCTTCATCAGGGCGACGGAGCGTACACCTCGGTCAGGCGAGGGGCGATCGCGCCCAGTGGTAGAATTTCGACGGCCGCGCCGATGGCGGCTGCAGCCTTGGGCATCCCGTAGACCGCGCTTGTGGCTTTGTCCTGCGCGATCGTCAAACACTGCCTGTCGCGCAACAGTTTCAGGCCACGGGCGCCGTCGCGGCCCATGCCCGTCAGCAGGACGCCGATCGGGTCTCCCTGCCAGCTTTCCGCGACGCTCTCGAAGAACACGTCGACCGACGGACGATAGGGATAGTCGCGCGGCTCGGCCCGATAGCCGAGCTCGCCGCCCGACTTGAAAACGAGATGATCGGGGCTTGCCGCGATCAGCACGGTGCCGCGCTCCGGCCTGTCGCCTTCGCGGGCCGGCCGGACGGGCAGGCGGCAATGCTCGCCGAGCCAGCTTGCGAAGCCCGGCACGAACTGCTCGTCGAGGTGCTGGACGAGAATGATCGCAGCCGGGAATTCGGGCGCGAGCCCACCGAGCAGGGTCGCCACGGCGGCCGGACCGCCGGCGGAGGCGCCGATGGCGACGAGACGCTGGGAGGGAGAGGCCGCAGCTGGCGGCCGGCGGGGGCTCGGGTTCACCGGCGGCAGGTTGCGCGATAGGCGACCGATCGTCGCGATGCGCGTCAGCAGGGCGGCCGTCTGCGCCGAGGTATGACCGCCGAGACCGACGCTGGGGATGTCGACCGCATCAAGCGCGCCATGGCCCATCGCGTCGTAGACACCGGAGACATTGGCATCGACGCTGGCGGTGACCAGCAGGATCGGGCAGGGCGTCTCGGCCATGATCCGGCGCGTCGCTTCGATGCCGTCCATCTCCGGCATGTTCAGGTCCATCAGGATCAGGTCGGGCCGATCGCGCCGGCAGGCCTCGACCGCCTCGCGGCCGTTCATGGCGATCCAGGCGACCTCGTGCTCTGCCGTGGAAGCGATGACGCGTCGCAACAGCTCGACCGCCATCGGCAGGTCGTTGACCAGACCGATTCTCATGAAACGCCCCCACAGCGGATGCCCGGATTCATGGCTCGCCAATCAGGTCGACGACCGCATGGATCAAAGTTTCGTCGTGGAAGCTCCCCTTGGTCAAATAGTAATCCGCTCCGGCATCGAGGCCGCGGCGGCGATCCTCCTCGCGGTCCTTGTAGGAAACGATCATCACCGGCAGGTTCCGCAGGTTGGGGTCGCGCTTGATCAGGGTGACGAGCTCGATGCCGTCCATGCGGGGCATGTCGACATCGGTGACGACGAGGTCGAACGGATCGGAGCGCACCGCGTTCCAGCCGTCCATGCCGTCCACGGCGACCTCGACCTCGAAGCCGTGATGGTCGAGCAGCTTGCGCTCCAGTTCGCGCACCGTCAGCGAATCGTCGACGACGAGGACGCGCTTGCGCCGTTTCTGGCCGGCGCGCGACACGCTGCGTTCCAGCGTCCTGAGGCGCCCGCCCGAGACCAGCTTGTCCATCGAGCGGATCAGGTCCTCGACATCGAGGATCAGGACCGGCGAGCCGTCGTCCATCAGGGCGGCGGCGCTGACATCCTTGACCTTGGCGAGGCGCGGATCGAGCGGCCGGACCACGAGCTCGCGCTCGCCGAGAAAGCGGTCGACCACCAGCGCATAGAGATTGTCGCCCTCGCCGACGACGACCGTCGGCAACTCCGCTTCGCCGATTGCGGCTTCGCCCCGGCCGAGAACCTCATGGGCAGTGACGAGACCGACCTGCTGCTCGCCATGGCGGAAATGCGGGCGGCCTTCGAGCAATTCGATCTTGTCGCGCGGCAGCCGCAGGGCGCGGGCGATCGTGGCGAGCGGCAAGGCATAGGGCTCGCCGTCGATCTCGACGAGCAGGGCGCGGATCACCGAGAGGGTCAGCGGGAGCTGAAGCTGGAAACGCGTTCCGATGCCGGGCTCGGAGGCGACGGTGACCTGGCCGCGGACCTGCCGGACCATCGCCTGCACGGCGTCGAGGCCGACACCGCGGCCGGAAATGTCGCTGACCGTCGCCTTCATCGAGAAGCCGGGCAGGAAGAGGAATTCGAGCAGCTCCTCCTCGCTGAGGTCCCAGACGGTTTCGGCCATGGTCAGACCGCGGGCGAGCGTCGCCTGGCGGAGCGCCTCGATATCGATGCCGCCGCCATCGTCCGAGACGATGATCTGGAGCAGGCCGGCATTATGCCGGGCTTCGAGCCGGACCAGGCCCTCCGCTGACTTGCCGGCGGTGCGGCGCTGCTCGGGCGCCTCGATGCCGTGATCGACCGCGTTACGAAGGAGATGGCCGAGGGGCGCGTCGAGCTGGTCGAGGATATCCCGGTCGATGCTGGTGGCGCCGCCGACGATGTCGAGGCGCACCGTCTTGCCCAGTGCGCGACCGATATCTCGGACATTGCGCTCGAAATGCCGGACTCCGTCCTCGAAGGGGCGCATCCGGCTTGCCAGCGTCTCGTCGTAGAGCCGGTTGGCGAGATCGGTCGCACGCCGGTCGACCGTGTCCATCTCGTCGAGACGCTGGGCGAGGAGCGCCTGGCCCTCAGCGAGCTTGAGCTGTGCGGTCGCCAGTGCCTGTGCCGCCCTGCCGGCGCCATCGGCGGGCATTGCGGCCTGCAGGTCCTCGAAGCTCTTGGCGAGCTCGGCCTGGACGCGCCGCAGCCGCAGCAAACCGTCATTGAACGGGCGCAGCCGGCGCGCCGACATCAGCGATTCACCGGCAAGGCCGAGCAGGCGGTTCAGGCTGTCGGCGGTGACCCTGACCATGCGCTCGCCGGTCGCGGAATCTCCGATCGGCGCAGGCGTTTCGGGGAGGGCAGCAGGCTGGGGAGGCGGCTCTGCGCCGGGTGCCATGCCGGCCGGGTTGGCGTCTGGATCGGATGCGCCCGGCGAGGGTGCGTCGCTCGTCTGGGAAGCGCCGCGCAAGGTCTGTGCGAAGGCCTCGATCCGTCCTCCGGTCTGAGTGTCCGGCTCCCCTGATCCGGAAGCGATTTCGCCGAGCAGGTCGATGCCGGCGAGCAGCGCGTCGATATGCCTGCGGTTCAGCCGGATCTTGCCGTGCTGGGCGGCGACGAGGCATTCCTCCATCTCGTGCGCGACCTGCACGGCCGGCGCGAGATCGATGATGCGGGCGGCGCCCTTCAGCGAATGGGCGGCGCGCATGCAGGCTTCGAGATGGACGGCGGCGGCCGGATCACGTTCCAAAGCAAGCAGGCCGGTCGTGAAGGCCTGCGACTGCGCCGCAAGCTCCGCCCGGAACAGTTCGAGCATCGAGAGGTCGCTGAGATCCTCGCCGCTCATGCGATGCTCCGGTCGATCAGGTCGAGCAGGCGCTTGGCATCGAGGCAGCCGACCGCGCGTCCGTTCCACGGGATCATCGTCTCGACGACGCTGGCCGCCGCGCGGCCGACCGTCGCCGGCACCGCGCCGCGCTCATGGGCGCGATAGGCGTGCAGGCCATGGACTTCGTCGACCTCGAAGGCGACGTGCCTGGTCTCCTCGCCGGTGACGACGAGGCGCGGGAAGATCGCGATCCGCTCGGCGCCGCGCGTTGCGGCCGCGGCTCCGATGCCGAGCAGAGCGGGCAACGAAACGCAGATGAGGAGTTCACCCCGGACATTGACGATGCCGCGGACAGCCTCGCTGCGGCGATGAGGCAAGGAATGGACCGGGCGCGGCTCGGCGATCTCGCGGCAGATCCCCGTCGGGAGGCCGAGCCATTCCTCGCCGATGCGGAAGATCAGAACGCTGTCGACCTCTTCGCCTTCGGGCCCCTTCTCGTCGGGCCTGGCGAAATGTCGTGTCCATTCGTCACGATAGCCCGGCGGTAAGGGACGATCGAGCAGCTTGCGGGCGATCTGCGCATGGGTCGGGCAGTTACGACAATGGAGATGCTCGTCCAGCTCCGGGCAGGAGCGGTCGCCGCTGACGCCGATCTCGCGCCAGCATTCGGCGATGTCGTCGGTCGTCATCGGATCGGTATCGGCGGACATCAGGTGCCGCTCCGCTTCGTCAGCCGGTCGAGCCGGTCGGCCAGGGCCTTGGCGCCGCTATGATCGCCTCGTCGCTGCTGGAGCAGTCTGAGCTGGGCCAGAGCCCGCTGGTGGTCCGGGGCGAGATAGAGCGCCTTGCGGTAGTTCCGCATGGCGTCCTCCATCGCATCGGCCGCGTCATGGGCAAGCCCCAGCCAGTAGAACGCATCCGGCGAGGGGCCGAATTCGGCGATATGGCGCTCGGCGGCTGCGCTCACCTCGGCGAGGCGCCCGGCATCGGCGGCGCGCTCGATCCCGGCCAGGCTGGCTGCTGCCCGATCCGACGCGGGCGCGGACGGCGCGGCGAGCGGCGCCTTCTGGGCGAAGGGACGTGGCGTCGGCGGCGGTGCGGCCGGTTTGGCCTGGAGCAAGGGGGCAGCCTTCGCCGGAGCCGGCGGCGGCTTTCGCGCAGCCGGCGGTTCGGCGGGTTTCACGCGAGCGGCCTGTGCCTTCACGAACGCGAATGCTCGCGGAAAGCGTACCGATGCGAAGCCGAGCAGGGGCGGCAGGCCGGATTCGGCCGGGCCGACCAGCAGCAGACCGTCATCGGCCAGCATCTGCCGGAGCCGGATCAGCGCCGCACCTTGTGTCTCGCGGTCGAAATAGATCAGCAGGTTTCGGCAGAAGGCGACGTCATAGGCCTCCTGGCCGGCATTCGTTGCCGTGGCCAGCACATTGCCGAGGCGGAAGCGGACGTGCCGGCGGACGATGTCATGTGGTCTGAAACCACCGTCACAGGCCTCGAAATAGCGATCGCGAAAGGCGATATCGGTGCCGCGGAAGGAATTCTTGCCGTAGATGGCGCGCTCGGCATGGACGAGGTTGCGGGTGCTGATGTCGATCGCATCGATCTGGAAGCTGCCATCCGGAAAGCCGGCATCGAGAAGGGCCATCGCGATGGAATAGGGCTCCTCGCCGGTCGAGCAGGGCAAGCTGAGCAGCCTCAGCGGGCGATTGCCGGTCCGGTGCTCGCGCAGATGCCTGACCATCGCACCGAAGGCCTCACGATCGCGAAAGAACCAGGTCTCGGGGACGATGACCGCGTCGACCAGTTCCTGCCGCTCGGCCGGGCTCTCGGTCACGAAGGCCCAGTAAGCGTGAAGGTCGGGGATGGCGCAGGCGGTCATCCGCCGCTTGAGGGCATGGCGGATCACGGAGGCGCCGACCGTCTCCATGCTCAGGCCGATGGTTTCCCTGAGCAGCTTCTCGAAATCCCGGATCGGAGCGGTCTCGTCCATCACGGCTCTGCCGCTTGCTGACGGAACAGGATGTCGCGGATTTCGGGCGTGAGCAGGGCCTCGCCCCGGACCCATTGGATCAGGCCGCGCTCATCGCTGGCGACCGGGCCGAGATAGGGCGGCATGCCGGCCTCGACGCCGGAGGTGGTGAAATCCGCCGCATCGCGCGCGATGGTCTCGACCGCCTGCTCGACCAGCAAACCGAGAAGGTCGTCGCGGCCGGGACCGGAGGGGTAGCGCAGGAGGATGATGCGGGTGCTCAGGCGCGGCTCGGCCGGGCGCCCAAGCGCCAGCACTGCGAGATCGATGACCGGCACCGGCCGGCCGCGATAGCTGATCGCGCCGGCCACCCCTGCGGGCGCGCCGGGCAATTGCTTGGTCGCGAGCAGCGGCAGCACGGCCTCGACCTGCCCGGTCTCGAGCACGTAGCGATCCCGCCCCAGCTGGAACATCAGAAACAGCATCGTGCGGTTCCGTTCCGCCCTTCCTGTCAGGCGCGCAGCTTGAAGCGCGAGATCGAGCTGCGCAGCCCGTTCGAGACCTGGTTGAGCTCGTCGATGGCGAGCGTCGACTGCTGCAGGGATTCGACCGTCTGCTGCGCGGCCTCGCTGAGCTGGGAGAGCGCCTCGCTGATCTGGCCGGCCCCGGTCGCCTGCGCCTGCATGCCTTCATTGGCACCCTCGAAGCGCGGCACCAGCCCCTGGACCTGCTCGATGATCTCCGAGAGCTGGCCGCCGACCTGCTGGACCTCCTGCATGCCGCGCCGCACCTCCTCGGAAAACTTGTCCATGCCCATCACGCCGGCGGCGACGGCCGACTGGATGTCCTTGACCATCTGCTCGATGTCGTAGGTCGAGACGGCGGTCTGATCGGCGAGGCGGCGGATCTCGGTCGCGACCACCGCGAAGCCGCGGCCATATTGCCCGGCCTTCTCGGCCTCGATCGCGGCATTGAGCGAGAGCAGGTTGGTCTGGTCGGCGACCTTGGTGATGGTGGTGACGACCTGGTTGATGTTGCCGGCCTTCTCGCTGAGGATCGCGAGCTTGGCGTTGATCGCGCCTGCGGCCTCCATCACCTGCCGCATCGTGCTTTCCATGCGCGCGAGCCCGGCCTGCCCGCCATTGGCGAGCGTCGCGGTCTGCTCGGCGACGGCGGAGACCTCGTCCATCGTGTGGGCGAGTTCGTTGGAGGTGGCGGAGATCTCCTTGGCAGTAGCGCCGATCTCGGTCGTGGTGGCGGCGATCTCGTTGGCGGTCGCCTGCTGTTCCTTCGAGGTCGCGGCAACCTCGGTGATCGAGGTGTTGACCTGGATGCTCGACTTCTGGATCTGGCCGATCAACCCGGCGAGATCGTCGGCCATGGCGTTGACGCCGTCGGCGACCGTGCTGAATTCGTCGCGCCGGGCGAGCGTCAGGCGCTCGCTGAAATCGCCGCGCCGCATCGTGTCGACGATGCCGAGCAGCTTGCCGAGCGGCACCGTGACGGCCCGGAACAGCAGATAGCCGCAGAGAATCGCGAGGATGAATGCGATCACGAAACAGACGATCAATCCGAGCTCGGCCGCCTCGACGATGGCGACGATCTTGCGGGTCGAAGCATCGGCTTCGGCCTTGTTGAACGCGATCATGGCCTTGGCCACGGACTGAATCCGGGCTGCGATCGGGTCCAGGTCTCGCTTCGCTGTTGCGCTCTGGTTGAGTGCCGGTTCATTGGCGCCTGAGAGCCTGCCCGCTGCGATGATCGGGTCCGCAGCCGCGGTGAACTGGTCGAAGAGGTCTTTGAAAAGCGTGTGATTCTTCCGGTCTTCAGCGGTGGTGACGGCTGCGTCGTAGCTTCTGAGAAGCCCGCGCATGGCTTCGCGATTGGCGGCGACGGCTTCCGCGACCTGTCGCTTCTCCTCCGGGGTGTCGGCCAGCACGAACTCGCGGATCAATCCGCGCGTCTCCGTCCAGCTCGCCAAGAGCTGCGCGCTGATATCGAGGCCGGGAATGGTCTTGGCCTCGACCTCGATGGCCTGCCGCTGGGCCTGGAGGAACCAGAGATAGCTGGCGCCGGCCATGGCGGTCATCACTGCGAGGATCGCAGCGAAGCTGATCAGGATGCGGCGGCGTATCGTCAGGCTCTTCATCGCTCAATCCATCGTTGCGGCGCGCCGGTCGCTTCGGGCTGCTGCATGAGCCAAATCGTTCGCAGATCATTGTTAGCGAGGAGTTATTGCGTCTCCGTTGCGGAAACGCTTCGCAATGATAGCTGTGCAGCGTCGCGGCCGTGCCGTCAGGCGCTGCGGGCCTGCGGCAGGAAACGTTCGGCCGCGAAGGGCGCAGGGTCACACAGGGGCGGCGCGCCGGTCATCATTTCCGCGAGCAGGCGGCCGGTCGCGGGTCCTAAAGTGAAGCCGTGATGGGCGTGGCCGAAAGCGAACCAGAGGCCGCGATGGCGTGGCGCCGCTCCGATGATCGGCAGCATGTCGGGCAGGCAGGGACGGGCGCCGCGCCAGGGCTCGGCATCGAGGCGGCGGCCCAGAGGCACGATCTGTCGTGCGATGCGCTCGGCCCGGTCGAGCTGCCAGGAATCCGAGGGCTCGTCGCGGCCGGCGAGCTCTATCCCGGTGGTCAGACGGATGCCACGCTGCATCGACGTCAGCACGAAACCGGCCTGGGCATCGCAGAGCGGATGCCGCGGCGCGGCGCCGTGGGCGCTGTCGTAATGCATGTGGTAGCCGCGCTTGAAGCCGATCGGGAAGCGATAGCCGAAGCGCTCGATGAGGTCGCTGGACCATGGTCCCAGCGCGACGACGGTCTCCGGCGCGCGCCATTCCGCGCCGTCCACTGACAGGCGCCACTGCCCGTCCTCCTGATGCAGGCCGGTCGCGTCGGCCGGTTTCAGCAGGCCGCCGCGCGCGACGAAGAGTGCTGCATAGGCGCGCGTCACCGCGCCGGGGTCGCTGACCGTGACCGGGTCACGCCAATGCACCGCGCCGGCAACGCTGCCGGCGAGCAGGCCGGGCTCCAGGCGGCGCAGCGCGGCGTCATCGAGCAGATCATAGCTGAGGCCGTAGGCAGCCAGTTCGGCCGCCCCACGGGTCGCCAGATCGAGGCCTTTCTGCGTGCGGTAGAGCTCGATCCAGCCTTCGCCGCGCATCAGGGCCTCGGTGCCGGCCGCTTGCGTCCAGCGCCGGTGCTCATCGATGCAGCGCTCGATCAAGGGCAGGATGGCGCGGCCGAGCCTGTCGAGCCGGTCAGGGGCCGAGTTCCACCAGTAGCGCGCGAGCCAGGGCGCCATCCGCAGCAAGGCCGCCGGGCGGTAGCGCACGGCGATCGAGCGGTTCGAGGCGAGGCTCGCCAATGTCGCGAGATCGCGCGGGAAGGCATAGGGCACGACGGAGGAGCGCTCGATCAGCCCGGCATTGCCATGGCTGGTCTCGGCACCCGGCTCGCCGCGATCGACGAGCAGCACGCGCCGCCCACGCTCCTGCAGATGCAGCGCCACGCTGACGCCGACGATGCCAGCGCCGAGCACGATCACATCGGCCTGTCCTGTCGCGGTCGTCATCGTCGCTGGAATCCGTCGCATCTGCCCCAAGCCGGGCATAGCGGAAGCGAGCCTCACTTGAACAGGTTTTGCAAGAAAATAAAAACTGTTTGACAGCTTGAAAGAAAAATTTCTTGATCTCCTGAAGCGCGGGAGTGCCGATGTCGCAGACGCTTCGCCAGAGATTGCAGGCTTGCCTCGCCAGCGGCTCGAAAGCCGACAAGGCGCTGGCGAGCTATATGCTGGCGCAGATGCCGAGCCTGCCCTTCGAGACGGCGGCGAGCCTGGCCGAGAAGGTCTCGCTCAGCGAGCCGACGGTCGGGCGCTTCTGCCGGACGCTCGGCTACAGGAGCCTGAAGGACCTCAAGGCCAGCCTCGCCGAGGAGATCGGCGACAGGCCCTGGCTGATCAGCGACCGCCTGCGCGATTTCCAGCAGCGCAGCCTTGCCGGCGACGATCAACTGGCGCGCAGCCTCCAGCTCGAGATCGCCGGTCTCGTGCGCATCTATGAGCTCGCCCAGAGCGAGGAGTGGAAGCGAGTGGCCCGCCGTCTGGCGACGGCGCCTTCCGTCCATGTCACGGGATTCCAGACCGAGCGCGGCCTCGCGCAATACCTCGCCAACCAGCTCCAGTATCTGCGCGACGGCGTGCATCTGGCCGATCTCGCGGCAGGCAATTTCTCGGAGTTGCTGCTGTCCGGGGAGGAGGGGCGCTGCCTCGTGATCTTCGAGGCGCGGCGCTATTCGCGCATGGCCAAGGTGCTGGCCGGGCAGGCCAAGGCAGCGGGCATCAGGACCACGCTGATCACCGATTCCTTCTGCGACTGGGGGCAGGGGCTCGTCGACGAGATGCTGGTCGTCTCGACCGAGTTCAACCTGTTCTGGGACTCGACCGCGCAGATGGCGAGCCTCAGCAACCTGCTGATCAACGCGGTCTTCGTCGAGCTCGGCCCGCAGGTCGAGACGCGCCTGAACCGGATGGCCGCGCTCTACGGCCATTTCACCGGCCATGCCGGGGACAGTTCCGGCCCGCTCGACTGACGGCCGGGACCTAAGCCGTTCGCAACATCTCGAAAACAAAGGGGAAGCGGGATGAAGACGATGATCAAGGGGAGCCTGCTGGCGCTGGGCCTGTCGGCGCTCGCCGCCACGACGGCGCTGGCGCAGGAAGCCACGTTCGTGATGACCGCGCGCCTTGTCGGCGCGCCGACCTACAACCCGATCAAGGCGACGAAGCTCAACACGGCGACGACGCTGATCTTCGACCGGCTGGTGGTGCAGGATGCCGACCAGAGCTTCCACGGCCAGCTCGCGACCTCCTGGGAAACGAGCCCGGACGGCATGCTCTGGACCTTCAAGCTGAAGCCCGGCGTCAAGTTCCACAATGGCGAGCCGTTCAACGCCAAGACGATCGAATGGTGGGTGCCGCAGTTCAAGGGCACCGAGAACGCCTTCACCGTCGAGGCCGTCGACAAGGTCGAGGTGGTCGACGACCTGACCGTGCGCTTCCAGATGAAGCACCCCGACCCGAACCTGCTGTTCAACCTCGCCAGCTCGTTCATGTGCGTGCCGGAGCCGAAATCCTACGAGGCGCTGGGCGACAAGTTCGGCGTGACCGAGGCAATCGGCACCGGCCCCTACAAGATGCAGCAGTTCACGGTCGGCCAGCAGACCGTGCTCGTCCGCAATGACGACTACAAATGGGCCTCCGACCTCTCGAAGAACCAGGGGCCGGCCAAGTTCAAGAAATTGACCTTCCGCGAGATCGGCGAGGAATCGACCGCCTATCTCGAACTCAAGACCGGCGGAGCGGATCTGCTCGTCAATGTCCCCACCGACTTCCTGCCGCGCATCCAGGCCGACAAGGCGGTGAAGCTCGTGACCATCCCCGGCAACGAGCTGGTCTACATGCCGATCAACACCAGCGTCGAGCCGTTCACCGACATCAAGGTGCGCGAGGCGACCGCCTTTGCCGTGAACCAGAAGGAAATCCTGACCAGCCTCTACGGCGGCAACGGCGCCGTCGCCGACACCTTCCTGATCTCCTCGCTGAAGGAGGCGCAGGTCGATCCGAAGTACAAGATCTCCTACGATCCGGAGCGCTCGAAGAAGGTGTTCGAAGCAGCCGGCTGGAAGCCGGGACCCGACGGCATCCGCATCAAGGACGGCAAGCGCCTCGAGGTGAAGCTCTGGGCCCAGAACGGCACCGAGTTCAAGCGCCTCGCCGAGATCGTCCAGGCGCAGCTCAAGGCCGTCGGCATGCAGGCCGAGATCAGCATCATCGATGCCGGCTCGATCAATGCGCAGTACCGCAAGAAGACCGAGCACCAGCTCGCGGTGCGTGCCTATCAGTGGACCAATGCCGATATCGTCGACTGGTTCTTCGCCGCCAAGCGCGCGGGCTACCCCAATGTCTCGATGTTCAACGATCCCGAGGCGGAGAAGTTCAACGACATCGCCATGAACAAGTCCAAGACCTGGGACGAGCGCGTGGCGAACTTCACCAAGTACCACGAGTACGTGCTGTCGCAGTATCCGTTCGCGCCGATCTACCAGCCGGTGCAGAGCGTGGCCTATGGCAAGCGCATCACCGTGCCGGAGACGATCCGCGGCACCGGCTTCTACGGGCCGACCATGCTCGACATCGCGCCGGCGAACTGAGCCGGGACGACGTATCACGCGGGAGATCGATCCTTGCTGCGCTTCGCGATCCGGCGCCTCGCCATGCTGGTGCCGGTCTTCCTCGCCGTCTCGCTGGTGATCTTCATGATCATCCATCTCGTGCCGGGCGACCCGCTGGAGCATCTGATCCAGGTCGGCTCGTCGCCCGAGCAGCGGGCGCAGATGATCGCGCGCTACGGGCTGGACCAGCCGCTGCTGGTCCAGTACGGGCGCTGGCTCGCCAAGGTCGTCACCGGCGATTTCGGCGACGCCATCGTGATGCGTCAGCCGGTCTCGCATCTCATCGCCGAGAATATGCCGCATAGCCTCGCGCTCGGCGGCACGGCGCTGCTCTTCTCGACGGTGGTCGGGATCGTCACCGGCGTGCTCGCCGCCTCCTTCCGCGACAGCCTGTTCGACCGGGCGGTGATGGGCTTCATCCTGCTGGGGTCGACGCTGCCGAGCTTCTGGCTGGCGCTCCTGATGATCCTGATGTTCGCCGTGCAGTTCGAATGGTTCCCGGTCTCGGGCGCGCGCACTTGGGACGCGCTGGTGCTGCCGGCGCTGACCATCGGCATCGGCGGCACGGCGTTGATCGCCCGCGTCACCCGCGCCGCGATGGTCGAGATCTCGCAGCGGGATTTCGTGCGCGTCCTACAGGCCAAGGGCGTGCCGTTCTGGCGCATCCAGCTCCGGCACGTGCTGCAGCAGGCGATGCTGCCGGTGATGACCATTTTGGGCCTGCGCATCGGCTGGATTCTCGGTGGCGCGGTCACGGTCGAATATGTCTTTGCCCGGCCGGGGCTCGGCTCGCTGCTGATCACGGGCCTGGGCCAGCGCGACTATCCGCTGGTGCAGGGCTGCCTCTTGATGCTCGCGATTGCGGTGATGCTCGGCACGCTGATCGGCGACCTCGCCCAGGCGGCGCTCGATCCGCGCCTGCGTGAAGCGATGGGTGCGCGATGAGCCGCAAATCCCTTGCTGGCCGCATCCTCCGCTCGCCACGCGGCGCCATCTGCGCGCTGTTCCTGCTCGCGCTCGTGCTCTGTGCGATCTTCGCGCCCTGGATCGCGCCTTACGATTACGCCGCGCAGAAGCTCTCCGTGGCCAACACGCCGCCCTCGGCTGCGCATTGGCTCGGCACCGACGAGTTCGGGCGCGACCTGCTCTCGCGCATCATCCAGGGCGCGCGCACCTCGCTCAGCGTCAGCGTGCTCTCGATCGCCTTGTCGGTGCTGATGGGCGCGACGCTGGGCGCCGCTGCAGGCTATTTCGGCGGCATCTTCGACAGGATCGTCACCGTCTTCGTCGACCTGACCTGGTCCTTTCCGGACATCCTGCTGGCGCTGATCCTGATCGCGATCCTTGGACCCGGACTGCATTCGACCGCGATCGCCATCGCGATTGCCTATCTCGCGCAGTTCACGCGGCTGACGCGGGCGCAGGTGATGGCGCTGAAGGGCGAGCTCTTTGTCGATGCGGCAGTGACGGCCGGAGCACGGCCGGCGCGCGTGCTCTTCCTGCATCTCCTGCCCAATGCGATGACGCCGGTCATCGTCGCCGGCATGCTGGCGACGGGCGATGCCATCGTGCTCGAAGCGACGCTCGGCTTTTTCGGGCTGGGCGCGCAGCCGCCGGTCCCGAGCTGGGGGGCGATGATGAGCTCCGGCACCGCGCAGATCTTCATCGCGCCCTGGATCATCATCTTCCCCGGCCTCGTCATCGCCACCACCGTCATCGCCATCAACCTGTTCGGCGATGTGCTGATCGAGGCGCTCGATATTCGCCGCCCGCTGCGGGACGGCTGACGACCACCATCGGACAAAGAGAGAAAACCGCGAGGAACGCCATGAGCTTCACCGTTCTGACCGCCGAGTTCTCGCATGAGAGCAACACCTTCAGCCGCTGCCCGGCCGATTACGCCGCCTTCACCGATCGCGGCATCCAGCTTGGCGATGACGCGATCGCTGCGCGAGCCGAGGCCAACACGCCGATCGCCGGCTTTCTCGATATCGGCCGCCCGGCAGGGTGGAAGGTCATCCACGCGATCAGCGCCGCCGCCCAGCCTTCCGGGCCGGTGACGCGCGATGCCTTCGACCGCATCGCCGGCGTGATCGTCGAGACCGCGAAGGCGCATGCCGGCAAGATCGACGGCGTGCTGTTCGGCCTCCACGGCGCCATGGTCACGGAGTTCTGCGAGGACGGCGAGGGCGAGTTGCTGGAGCGGGTCCGCGCCGTGCTCGGGCCTGACGTTCCGATCGGCATCACGCTCGATCCCCATGCCAACGTCACCCGCAAGATGACCGATCTCGCCAATATCGTCGTCTCCTACAAGACCTACCCGCATGTCGATGTGCGCGAGACCGGCAAGCTTGCGGCCGGCATCATGCAGCGGACCATGAAGGGCGAGATCAGGCCGGTGACGCTGCGGGCCGAGCGGCCGATGCTGGAGGAGGTCAATGGCGGGCGTACCGATATCGGCCCGATGGTCGAGCGCATCGCCAAGGCCAGGGCCTATGAGAAGGAGGCGAATGTCTTCGCCGTCAGCGTCAATGGCGGCTTCGGCAATGCCGATATCCACGAGGTCGGCCCGACCGTGCTCGTCACCTGCGACGGCGAGCGCGAGAAGCATCAGGCCTTCGCCGAGGCGATGGTCGAGGACATGTGGCAGCGCCGCTTCGAGAAGGTCACGGAATTCCTCTCGGTCGAGGACGCCGTGGCTGAAGCGAAGTCCTACGTCGCGGCCTCCGGCCCGCTGATCATCGCCGACTACGCCGACAATCCCGGCGGTGGCGGCTATGGCGATGCGACGGGCCTGCTCAAGGGCATGATCGCAGCCGATCTCAAGGATGCCTGTTTCGGCCCGATGGTCGATCCGGAGGTCGCCGCTGAACTGCGCAAGGGCAAGCCGGGCTCGACGGTCTCGGTCAAGCTTGGCGGCAAGGTCGATCCCGAGATCGGCGGCGGGCCGCTTGAGCTGACCGGCACGCTCGTCAGCGTCAGCGACGGCGATTGGGTCGGCGACGGCCCGATGATGGGCGGGTTGCAGGCGAGCTGGGGGCCCTGTGCCGTGCTGCGCGTCGGCGATGTCGAGATCCTCGTCACCACCATCCGCGCTCAGATGAACGACCTGCAGCAGTTCCGCGCCTTCGGCATCGACCCAGCCGCGAAGCGTGTTGTCGGGCTGAAGTCGATGCAGCATTTCCGCGCCGCCTTCGAGCCGATCGCTGGCAAGGTCATCGTCTGCGACAGCGGGGCGCTCTGCACCCCGGATCTCAGCAAGCTGCCCTATCGCCGGGTGCGCCGGCCGCTCTACCCGCTCGACAAGGTGGCGTGAGGCCGCGAGCAGACCAGTGAAATTGACAGGGCCGGCGCGGCGACGCGCCGGCCCTGTTCGCATCGGCGCGGGAGTGCGGTACCCTATCTAAATTTTGAGATTCGATTGCCCTGCGAGAGGCCCGATGTCCATCCGCTTCGATGAGATTGGCAAGCGCCTCAAGGCCTATCGGCTGGGGCGTGGGCTTCCGGCGGAGGACGTCGCGGAGAGCCTGGGAATTTCGCGGGCGGCCGTCTACCGGATCGAGAGCGGCGGCGTCGTCAAGATCGAGACGCTGGAGCGGCTGGCTGCCGTGCTGGAGACGACGGTCGCGTCGCTGCTCGGGGCCGGCGTCGAGTATTATTCGAGCCCGGTCAGCTATTTCGAGCGCATGCGGCAGATCGAGGAGCAGTCCGACCAGGTCGTCGCGCATTTCCCGCCGCTTTCCTACCTGCTGACCTCGGCGGCCTATTCGGACTTCCTCCGGGCGACCCTGATCGAGGCCCTGCCGGCCCATCTCGCCGACCGCGACGGGGCTGTGGCCGAGATCGACGCGATCATCGCAATCCTCGACGAGCGCAAGGCGACCCGAAAGCGCCGGCGGCTCAGCGTCGTCAACTTCGTCAATGTGCTGGAGATCGAGCGCTGGCTGAAGCTCGGCATCGTCGGCCGTTTCAGCCTGCCGCCGGAGGAGCAGGCGCGCCGGCGCCGTGCCGCCCGCCACGAGGTCGAGCACCTGATCGCGCTGATCGAGGCCGAGCCTATGGGTGTGCAGATCGGCCTGATCGAGGAAACGCTGCCCAATATCACCTTCCAGCTCTTCCGCAGCGAGGAACGGACGCTGCTCGGCCTGAGCCCGTATCGGCTGGGCGGGGAACTGCCGAATGTCCGCTCCGGCATCGCCATGCTGACCGCCGACGAGCAGCCGGTGCGCCTCTACGAGCAGTTGAGCGAAGACCTCTGGAGCCGCGCTCGCAAGGGCGGCGAGGCCGGCGCCGCGTTGCGGGCGGTGGTCGAGCGATCGGGCATCGCGCTGGGCTGATTTTCCGGTTTGCACCGAAACACGCGGTCATCGCGGATATTCGCTTCGCTGCGTCCGGGATGACCCGCGTGGAAGAGAACCGGAGGCTTCCGGTCGACGCCGCATTTTCTATCTGTCGCAAAATTGAGATTTGATCTTGTAATTGAGATTTAGCTGTGCGACGGATTCGCATGGCGCCGGGCGCGGCTATGGTCCGGCGGCTTTCAGAATTCTCGTGGCGGGGCCGGAGCCCAGGACCACCAAGCGGCGCGCAAAGCGCCCCGAGAATGAGGGCCCGAGGCCCGAACTCATGAGCATGATCTGCGCAGGGGCGGACGCGCGCGCGTCCGCCGGCTCACTGTTTTCCGGTGCCCGGCGACGGTTCGAGACAACAAAAAGGGGACGTCATCATGAGCGATATCCAGGCATCGAGCGCGGGCTCGATCGAGGGCTCCGGCCCGACCGAGGTCGACGGCAAGGCTCGCAAGGCCTTGTGGGGGGCGGCGATCGGCTATGCGATGGACGGGTTCGACCTTCTGATCCTCGGCTTCATGCTGCGGGCGATCTCGGCCGACCTCCAGCTCAGCCAGGCCCAGGCCGCCTCGCTGGTCACCGCGACGCTGGTCGGCGCCGTGCTCGGCGGCATCGGCTTCGGCATGCTGTCGGACCGGATCGGCCGCGTCCGCGTGCTGACCTGGACGATCGTCCTCTTCGCCGTCTTCACCGGCATGTGCGCCTTGGCGCAGGGCTACTGGGACCTGCTGATCTACCGCACCATCGCCGGCCTCGGGCTCGGCGGCGAGTTCGGCATCGGCATGGCGCTGGTCGCCGAGGCCTGGCCGGCCTCAAAGCGGGCGCGCGCCTCCTCCTATGTCGGCCTCGGCTGGCAGGTCGGCGTGCTCGCCGCGGCAATAGCCACCCCGATCCTGCTGCCCACGATCGGCTGGCGCGGCATGTTCGCCATCGGCATCCTGCCGGCGGTCGCGGCCTATTTCATCCGCCACTCCCTGCACGAGCCCGAGGTCTTCGTCGCCCGTTCGAAGGACCGGCCGAAGGAATCGGCGCTGCGCCTCTTGGTCAAGGACCGCGAGACCGCCAAGCTCAGCCTCGGCATGGTCATCCTCTGCTCGGTCCAGAACTTCGGCTATTACGGCGTGATGATCTGGCTGCCGAACTATCTCGCCACGCGGTTCGGCTTCGCGCTGACCCAATCGGCGGTGTGGACCGCGGTAACCATCGGCGGCATGGCGCTCGGCATCTTCGCCTTCGGCCATATCGCCGACCGGATCGGGCGGCGCCCCGCCTTCTTCGGCTACATGATCGGCGCCGCCGTCATGGTCGTGGTCTATTCGCGGTTGACCGATCCGATGCAATTGCTCGTCGCCGGCGCGGTGATGGGCTTCTTCGTCAACGGCATGCTCGGCGGCTATGGCGCGCTGATCAGCGAGCTCTTCCCGACGGCGGCCCGCGCCACCGCCCAGAACGTGCTGTTCAACATCGGCCGCGGCGTCGGCGGCTTCGGCCCGGTCGTCGTCGGCGCCATCGCGGCGGCTTACGGCTTCCAGACCGCCATCGCGCTGCTCGCCGCACTCTACATCCTCGACCTCCTCGCCATGTGGCTCCTCATCCCCGAGAAGCGCGGCGCGGAATTGACGTGAGGCAGGCATGAGCCAGCAGCCCATCATCGCGGCCGGCGGGTGTTCCGCCGGCTGGAAGCCGAGCATCGTCGCCGAGCTGGCGCGGGTCGTGCGCCACGCGGCGGTCAATGCCGAATACCGCCATCTCGTGCTCGATTGCAGCGAGGAGGCGGCTGCGGCGCAGCCCGGCCAGTTCTTCCAGTTGCTCTGCCCGCATCCGGTGGGCGAGCAGCCCTTCCTGAGACGGCCGATGAGCCTCTATGGCGCCGATCCGGACAAGCGCCAGGTCGAGTTCCTCTACAAGGTCACCGGGGCGGGTACGCGCGGCCTCGATACGCTCGAGCCGGGCGACAGCCTCGACATCATGGGCCCGCTCGGCACCGGCTTCACGCTGGACGAGAGCATGAGCCATATCATCGCCGTCGGGCGCGGGGCGGGGCTTGCGACGCTCGCACCGCTTGCCGCCGCGGCGAAGGCGAAGGGGATCAAGGTCACCGCCATCCTCAGCGCAAGGCGGCCGGAATTGCTGGTCTCGGTCGATCTGTTCCGGAGCAAAGGCGCGGAGGTCATCGCGGTCACCGATTCCGAGCAGACGAGCGGGCCGGCCAATGTCGAGCGCATCCTGCGCCGCGAGATCGCCGAGGGGCGCTGCGATGCCTTCTTCACCTGCGGGTCGAGCCGCCTGATGCGCGTGCAGCAGCGTCTCGCCCGCGAATTCGGCCTGTCCGGACAGGTTGCGATGGAGCAGCAGATGGCCTGCGGCATCGGCCTTTGCTATTGCTGCGTGCGCGACTTCAACGTCGATGGCGAGATCGTCAACCGCCGCGTCTGCTGGGACGGGCCGGTCTTCGACCTGATGGAGGCGCTGCCATGAACGCCGCCGCCGTGAGGCCTGCGATCGATCTCTCGGTGAAGGTCGGCGGGCTCACCCTGCGCAATCCCGTCATGCCGGCCTCGGGCACCTTCGCCGAGGGGCTGGAGAAGGTGATGGACTTCAACCGGCTGGGCGCCTTCGTCACCAAGACGATCACCCGCGAACTGCGCGCCGGCAATCCGCTGCCGCGCGTGGTCGAGCGGCCCGGCAGCCTGATCAACGCGATCGGCATCCCCTCCAAGGGCGTGCCCTATTTCATCGAGAAGACGATGCCGCATTACGCGGTCTACGACACGCCGCTCGTCGTCTCGATCTCTGCGCCGACGGCGGAAGGTTTCGCCAGCCTCGCAGCCGAACTCTCGATCCCCGGCATCGCCGCGATCGAGGCCAATATCTCCTGTCCGAATATCGAGGAGGACGGCAAGGCCTTCGCCATGCGGGCGGAATCGACGGAGAAGGTGACGCGCGAACTGCGCCGGGCGACCGATCTGCCGCTCTGGGTCAAGCTCACGCCCAATACCGGCGACGTGCCGGAGGTGGCGCGCGCGGCGGAAGCAGCCGGCGCCGATGCTGTGGTCGTCGCCAACACCATCCTGTCGATGGCGATCGACCTCAAGACCTTCAAACCCTGCCTCGGCAACATCATGGGCGGGTTGTCCGGTCCGGCGATCAAGCCGATCGTGCTGCGCCAGGTCTTCCAATGCGCCAAGGCGGTGTCGATCCCGGTGATCGGCTGCGGCGGCATCTCGACCGCCGAGGACGCGATCGAATACATGCTCGCCGGCGCCACCGCCGTGCAGGTGGGCACCGCGACCTTCCTGCAGCCGGCAGCGATGACGACGATCATCGACGGGCTGGAGACGTTCTGCCTGCACCGCGAGATCCCGCGCGCCGCCGACCTGATCCGCGGTGTCGTGATCGAGGAGGCGGACGAACCCGAGCTCTCCTGGCTGGACCCGGTGTCATGAGCGTCGCCGCGATCGAACGCCCGAACGGCTTCGTCGGGAATGTCGAGGACCGGGCGCTGGCCGAGGCATTGTTCGATGCGCTGAAACAGGCGACCGGGGACGGCATCGGCATCACCCGCGAGGCCTATGGCCCCAAGGAGAGCGAGGCGCTCGACATCGTCGAGGCGCGGGCGCGCGAATTGGGCCTCGCGACCGAGCGCGATGCCGGGGCCAATCTGGTGGTGACGCTCGAAGGCAGCGAGCCGGACCTGCCCTTCCTCGCCTGCGGCTCGCATCTCGATTCGGTGCCGCAGGGCGGGAATTTCGACGGTGCGGCCGGCGTCATCGCCGGACTTGCCGTCATCGCCGGCTTCCGGGCCGAGGGTTTCGTGCCGCGCCGGACGATCAAGGTCTATGGTCTGCGCGGCGAGGAAAGTTCGCGCTTCGGCCGGGCCTATATGGGTTCGAGCGCGCTGTTCGGGAAACTCTCGGCCGCCGATCTCGCGGCGAAGGATGCAAGGGCCGGGCGCACGCTGGCGCAATGCATGGCCGATGTCGGCGTCGATATGGGCCGCGTCAGCAAGGGTGAGCCATTGCTCGACCCCACTGCGGTCTTCGCCTGGATCGAACTGCATATCGAGCAGGGGCCGGTGCTGGTCGCGCGGGATTTGCCTGTCGGCATCGTCACCGGCATCAGGGGCAATATCAGGCATCGCACGGTGGAATGCGTTGGCGAGGCCGGCCATTCCGGCGCCGTGCCGCGCTGGCTCAGGCGCGATGCGGTCTTCGCCACGGCCGAGCTCATCACCCATCTCGACCGGCACTGGCGCACGTTGCTGGAGCGCGGGCGCGACGTCGTCGTGACCTCCGGCGTCTTCGGCACCGATCCGCAGGAGCATGCCATTGCGCGCATCCCCGGCAGGGTGAACTTCTCCTTCGAGGTGCGCAGTCAGAGCCGCGAGACGCTGGAGGCCTTCTACGACCTGTTCCTCTCGGAATGCGGGATGATCGGCGAGGAGCGCGGCGTGGACTTCAAGCTCGACCGCCGGCTGGAGGCCGAGCCCGCCGTGATGGATGCGGGCTGGATCGCCAGGCTCAAGAGCGCGGCGCGCGATCTTGGCCTGCCGGACGAGGAGATCCCGAGCGGGGCAGGGCATGACTCGGCGGTTTTCGCCAATGCCGGCATTCCCAGCGCCATGCTCTTCGTGCGAAACGAGCACGGCTCGCACAACCCGCACGAGGCGATGGAGATCGATGATCTCCTGGCCGGCATCGCGGTGATGCGGGCGGCGATCCGGGAGGCGGTGCGATGACGGTGACTCAGGCGATCCGCCCCGAGCGGGAGATCAGCCACGCGGTCGCGCGGCTGCTGCTGCGCGCCGGCGCCGTCCATGTCAGCCGGCAGCAGCCCTTCGTGCTGGCGGCCGGCTGGGCGAGCCCGGTCTATGTCGATGTCCGCCTGTTGCTCGGCGAACCGGACCTGCGCCGCGCGGTCACCGAACTGGCGGCTAGGCATCTCCGCGCAGGCTTTCCGGATGGCGGCTTCGATGCGGTCGTCGGTGCGGAGACGGCCGGCATTCCCTTCGCCGCCTGGCTTGCCGACGCGCTGGACCTGAAGCTTCGCTATGTCCGCAAGCGCCCGCTCGGCGTCGGCCGCAATGCCCAGGTCGAGGGCGGGCCGGTCGATGGCTTGCGCGTCCTCCTGATGGACGATCTGACCACCGATGGCGCGAGCAAGCTCAATTTCGTGCGCGGCCTGCGCGCGGCGGGGGCCGATGTCGGCGACGTGCTGACGATCTTCTATCATGACGCCTTCCCCGGAGCCGGCGAGCGCCTGACCGAGGCGGGACTGAGCCTGCATGCGCTGGCGACCTGGGCCGATGTGCTCGCGGCGGACGACGAGAATCGGCTGGCGCGCGAGGATCGCGCCGAGATCGAGCGCTTCCTCGCCGATCCCGTTGCCTGGTCGATGCGCCATGGTGGCCGTGCCAGCCTGACGCCGCGCCTCTGAGAGGAGGGCGGCAGGCCGCCGGCCCATGCGGTGAGTGCAATGCCGTGACGCCGGCTTATGAAATTGTGCGCGGGCCGGCGATCATCTAGAGCCTTCAACCGCGTCACGAGGCAGGAATCGGCCTGCCGGAGACGCCGCGGGACTAAGCCCAGATGACCGTCAGCGCGCCGACTGCCTCCCTGCCGCAACGCGCCATGATGCCGGTGCTGATCGCGCTGAGCTTCACGCATCTGCTCAACGACATGATCCAGTCGCTGATCCCGGCGATCTATCCGATCATCAAGGAATCCTACCGGCTCGATTTCGGCCAGATCGGCCTGATCACGCTGACCTTCCAGGTCTCGGCCTCGCTGCTGCAGCCGGCGGTCGGGCTCTACACCGACAAGCATCCGATGCCCTATTCGATGGTGGTCGGCATGGGCTTCACGCTGTCCGGCCTGATCGGCCTCGCCTATGCCGGCAGCTACGGCTTCCTGCTGCTCTCTGCGGCCTGCGTCGGCATCGGCTCCTCGATCTTCCATCCCGAGGCGACGCGGATGGCGCGTAACGCCTCCGGCGGGCAGCACGGGCTGGCGCAGGGCATCTTCCAGGTCGGCGGACAGACCGGCGGGGCGCTCGGGCCGCTGCTGGCGGCCTTCGTCATCGTGCCGCGCGGGCAGGGCAGCCTCGCCTGGTTCTCGGTCGCCGCGCTGGTCGCGATGATGCTGATGGTCTGGACTGCCGCGAGCTACGCGCGGCTCGACAAGGCGAGGCCCCCGAAGGCCGCAGCGGCTGCGGCACCGGCCCGTCCGGGCAAGCGCTCCGTCGCCTTCGCGATCACCATCCTGATCATCCTGCTGTTCTCGAAGAACGCCTATTCGGCGAGCTTCACCTCGTTCTACACCTTCTACCTGATCGGCAAGTTCGGCATCTCCGTGCAGAATTCGCAGGTGATGCTGTTCCTGTTCCTCGGCTCCTCGGCGGTGGGCGCATTGGCCGGCGGCATGCTGGGCGACCGGATCGGCCGCAACAAGATCATCTGGTTCTCGATCCTGGGCGCACTGCCATTCACGCTGATCCTGCCCTATGCCGACCTGTTCTGGACCGGCGTGCTGACGATCCTGATCAACCTGATCATGTCGAGCGCCTTCGCCGCGATCCTGATCTATGCGCTGGAATTGCTGCCCGGCCGCGTCGGACTGGTCGGCGGCTTCTTCTATGGGTTGTCCTTCGGGCTCGGCGGGCTCGCCGCAGCGCTGCTCGGCGAGTTCGCCGACATTCTCGGCATCGAGATGGTCTACAAGATCTGCTCGTTCATTCCGCTGATGGGCCTGCTCGCCTGGTTCCTGCCGCGCCTCAGCGAGGGCACGCGAGGCGCCAGGGTCGGGCATTAGGCGGCTCGTGTCGTCATGCTCGGGTTCGACCCGAGCATGACGCTAAGGGCAATGCCCCTCAGAGCGCCAGCTTGCCGGCCTTGGCGGCGGCATAGCGCTCGTTGACCTTCTTCCAGTCGACCACGTTCCACCAGCCCTTGAGGTAATCGGCGCGGCGGTTCTGGTACTTCAGGTAATAGGCGTGCTCCCAGACGTCGTTGCCGAGCAGGACCATCTGCTTGTCCATGATCGGGCTGTCCTGGTTCGGCTTGCCGAGCAGGGCGAGCTTCCCGGCCTTGTCGACCGTGACGAAGACCCAGCCGGAGCCGAAGACGCGCAGACCCGCCGCCTCGAAATCCGTCTTGAACTTGTCTAAGCCGCCGAGATCGCGCGTGATCGCCTCGGCGACCTCGCCGGTCGGCGCACCGCCGGCAGCCGGCGCCATGATCTCCCAGAACATGCTGTGGTTGGCATGGCCGCCACCATTGTTGCGGACGAGGGTGCGGATGCTGTCCGGGAGCTGGCCGAGATCGGCGATCAACTCTCCGACCGAGGCCTTGGCGATGACGCCATTGTCCTTGGCCGCATTGTTCAGCGCTGCGACATAGGCGGCGTGGTGGCGGTTGTAGTGGATGTCCATGGTGGCTGCGTCGATATGGGGCTCCAGCGCATTGGCCTCATAGGCGCGCTTCGGCAGCGAAAACGGACCGGCCGGTGCTGCCGGCGCGGCGGCCTGCGCCCAGACCTTCGGGGCGGCAGCGACGGCGAGCGCTGCGGCACCCAGGCCGATCAGGTTGCGGCGGGAGACGGCGGACATTGCGGTCATGAAATTCCTCCGGAAAGCGTTGGGGCGTGTCGGCTTCCTGCTCAACGCGCGTGTCCCGTTGCGGGTCCGTCGTCGATCGCTCCGACTATAGCACGGCCCGGCGCAGCGGTTGACCCAAGGGCAACATCACAATCCCGGCGCCTGTATCGAAAGTGGTAAACCGTCCGATCGCGCTCTTAACCGGCGATTTACCGCGTTTCTCTACGGTTCTGGCAAGAAATCCTCCCGGGTTGAAGGGGCGCCCCGCCATGCATGCACTGGCTCGCAAGCTCGACCTGCCCGTTGACGAGGCAGGGCAGGACCTTGCCGGCGAGCCGACAGGGGTCGGTGCGGAGCGCGCGGTGCGCGAAATTGCCGCCCGTTTCGGCAAGCTCAGTGCCGAGATCACCGATATCGCCGGGCGCGTCGGCGACGTGACGCAACAGTTCGACCAGCAGACGGCGGGGCTGCGTCGGGTGGTCGGCGCGGTCGAGCAGGTGTCGCAGGCGAACAATGCGATCCGGCAGGCGGCCGAGGGTGCGCAGGCTGCCGCGTCCGGTGTCCGCAACGGCCTCGAGCGCGTGACCAAGTCGGTGCGGCTCGGGCTCAATGCAGCGCAGGCTGATATCGAGACTCTGTCGCAGGAAGCCCAGTCGATGTCGCAGGTGCTGGCGCAGGCCGTCGGCGATGCACACAAGGCGCGGGCGTCGAGCGATGCGATCCAGTCGATCACCCGCGAGATCCAGCTCCTGTCGATCAATGCCGGCGTCGAGGCGGCGCGCAGCGGCGAGGCCGGCAAGGGCTTCGCGGTCATCGCCGCCGCCGTGAAGGCGCTTGCCGAGCAGACCCGCGCGGCGACGGCGGCGAGCGCCGCGCAACTCGACCTGCTGGTCAAGGCGGTCGATGCCGTCGCCCGGCGCAGCCAGGAGAACGCGCAGACGGCACAGCGCGCGCAGGCGGGCAGCCAGACTATCTCGCTGCAGATCGGCGAGTTTGACAGCTTCGGCCGCTCCGTCGTCGAACTGATCGGCGAGATCGAGGCCGTATCACGCCCGACCCGGGAGAATGCCGAGGCCTGCGCCAAGGCCGGGCAGGACCTCGCCGGCCTCGTGGCCGGGGTCGATGCATCCACCGACAATCTCGAGCAGGCGGGGCAGCGCACCGAGGCGCTGGTCGCGATCAGCGAGGGCATCCTCGGCTCGATCGCGGCCTCGGGCGTGCGGACGGCGCAGTCGGAACTGATCGCGACCGTCATGGAGACGGCCAGCCGGATCAGCGGGTTGTTCGAGGGGGCGCTGGCGCGCGGAGAGATCGGGCTCGCCGAGCTGTTCGACGAGACCTACCGGCCAATTCCGGGCTCGGACCCGGTCCAGCACATGACCCGTTTCGTCGCCTTGACCGATCGGTTGCTGCCGCCGCTGCAGGAGGAGCTCCTGACCTCGAACGGGCGGATCGTGTTCTGCGCGGCGGTGGACCGCAACGGCTTTCTGCCGACGCATAACCGCAAATATGCGCAGGCCCAGGGCTCCGATCCGGTCTGGAACAACGCCAATTGCCGCAACCGGCGGATCTTCGACGACCGGACCGGCCTCGCCGCCGCCCGCAACCGCAAGCCCTTCCTGCTGCAGAGCTACCGGCGCGACATGGGCGGCGGGCAGTTCCTGGTGATGGAGGATCTGTCGGCGCCGATCATGGTCAAGGGCCGGCACTGGGGTGCCTTCCGCTTCGGCCTCAAGGTTTAACGCTTCGTCCGTGCCTGCCCTGTCGAGTTGAGTGAGCGAGTTCCCGAGTCAGCGCCATGCATATCGCGCCATCCTTCCCCAACCTGTCGGTTCTGCTCATCGATCCGAGCCCGCATTACCGCCGCATCGTGCGCACGATGCTGTATCAGGCGCAGCTCAACCGCATCTTCGAGGCGGCCGATCTCTCATCGGCGGCTTCGACCTTCATCCAGAAGCAGCCGAACATCGTCATCCTCGACTGGGACATGCCCGAGGGCAACAGCATCAAGTGCCTGGCGGCGATCCGCTCGTTCAAGACCTCGCCCTTCGCCAAGGCGCCGGTGCTGGTGATGATGGAACGGCCGGACAGGCGCTCGGTCGTCCAGGCCGCAAAGCTCGGTGCGCATGAGATCATCACCAAGCCGATCTCGCCCAACAATCTCTGGCTTCACCTGTCGGGCGTCATCAACGTGCCGCGAAAGTACCGGGAGGCGACGGGCAAGATCACGCTGGTGCCGCGCGCGATCAGCAACAACATGTTCTGACGCTCGTGGCTGGGCACCGCAATTGCCACGAAAGCGCCAAGAGTATTGATAGGCGCGTCCCTATTTAGCGAAGTTTTTACCAGTTTGCCGCGATGCTCCAGGCGCAATCCTGGGTCGCCCTCCATGCTCATCACCGTCTCGCTTCCCCCTTTCCTCGGCCGCTCCGAGGCTGCGACGTTCCGCAACCAGCTTCTGGTGGCACTGGAACAGCGGGAAAGCATCGCCGTCGAATGCGCCGAGGCGGGCGCCTTGCCCAGCCTCTGGATCCAGCTTCTTCATTCCGCAGCCACCAGCGCCGCCGAGCGGGGGCTTTCGGTCACGCTCAAGGCGGCTTCCGAGGAATGCCGCGAATCCTTGCGGGCGATCGGCTTCGATGCCGCTCACAGCGCTCTCGTTCTGGAGTGACAGGCATGAAAATCCTGGCGATCGACGATACCAAGACTTTGCTCAGTCTGCTCAGCCTGACGCTGCGCAATGCCGGCCATGAGGTGGCCGAGGCCGAGAACGGCGAGGACGGCCTCAACAAGTTCGAGCAGTTCAAGCCCGATCTCGTGATCACCGACCTGAACATGCCGATCATGGACGGCATCGAGTTCACCCGTGCCTGCCGCTCGCGCCCGGCCGGGCAGAACACGCCGATCATCGTGCTGACCACGGAGAACGGCGCCGAGATCAAGGCGGAAGGCCGCCGCGCCGGCGCCAGCGCCTGGATGGTCAAACCTTTCGAACCCAACACGCTGCTCGGCCTCGTCGCGCGCTACCAGAACTGAAGGTCGGCCGATGGATCCGTTGGCAGAACTCAAGCAGACCTTCTTCCAGGAATGCGAAGAACTCCTCGGCGCGCTGGAGCAGAAGCTCCAGGCCCTCGACGAGGGCTCCGTCGATCCCGAGGACGTCAATGCCGCCTTCCGCGCCATTCATTCGATCAAGGGTGGCGCGGGTGCCTTCGGCTGCACGGAGCTGGTCGGCTTCGCGCATGTCTTCGAGGCCTCGCTCGACCATCTGAGATCCGGCCGCGTCGCCGTCGAGGATGCGCCCTTTACGCTGTTCCTGCGCTGCGCCGATGCCGTTGCCGATCTCGTCTCGGCCGCCCGCAACGACGAGCCCGCGACCGAGCGGCCGGATCTGCTGGCCGCGCTTGAGCAGGTCGGCAAGGAGCCGCAGCCGCCCATCGCCGCGGCGCCCCCTCCCGCTTCTGATCCGGTAGCTCCTGCCGCCGACAACGACGCACCCATCGGCATCGCCGCGCTCGGGAACCTGCTCGCCATGGTCGAGGCGAAGACGGCGGCGCCGGCCGCTGCCGCCGACGATGGCTGGGACGACGAGCCCGCTGCAGCCTCTGCCCCTGTCGCGGGCAAGCCAGGCCGCGACGTGCAGTTGCGCATCGCGCCGGAAACGGACCTGTTCCGCCGGGTGATCGAGCCGCGTGTCGTGCTCGGCTCGCTGCCGGCCGCCGACATTGTCTCGATCCGTTGCGACATGAGCCAGGTGCCGCCGCTGGAAAGCCTCGATGTCAGCGATTGCTGGCTGCGCTTCGACGTGGCCTTGCGCACCGAATTGTCGATCGAGGACCTGCATGGCCGCTTCGACTTCAGCCTGGCGAACGAGGAATTCGAGATCACCTTCGCCGAGGAGGCCGTGACCGAGGCCCTTCCGGCGAGCGGGCCGGAGGCGGCTGAGCCCGAAGTCTCCAGCGCGGTTGCCGCCGACCTCTCGGCGATCCTGGCCATGCTCGGCCCGGCACCGGAAGCGGCGAACGAGCCCGATATCAAGCCCGAGCCGGCCCCGGTTGCCGTCGCTGCTCCGGTCGTCGTCGCCGAGCCGGCGGTCGCCCGCGCTGCGCCGCGTGCTCCGGCGGCTCCCGATGCCTCCGCACGGCAGCGCCAGGCGGTCAGCGTCCGCGTCGATCTCGACCGCATCGACAAGCTGATGAACCTCGTCGGCGAGATCGTCATCACCCAGTCGATGCTGGTCGAATGCGTGCGCTCGCTGCCCTACGACGTTCATGCCAAGACCGCCGAGGGCATGCTGACCCTGTCGCGCCAGACGCGGGAGCTGCAGGACCATGTCATGGCCGTGCGGGCGCAGCCGGTGAAGGCCGTGTTCCAGCGCATGCCGCGGCTGGTGCGCGAGCTCGCGCAGACGCTGGGCAAGGAAGTGCGTCTCGTGCTCGAAGGCGAGAACACCGAGGTCGACAAGACGATCATAGAGGAACTCGCCGATCCGCTGACCCATATGATCCGCAATTCGATGGATCACGGATTGGAGACGCCTGACGAGCGCATCGCGGCGGGCAAGCCGCGCGAGGGCACGATCAGGCTCATCGCCGAGCATCGCGCCGGCCGCATCGTCATCTCCGTCACCGATGACGGGCGTGGCATCGGCCGCGACCGGCTGCTCGCCAAGGCACGCTCGCGCGGCCTCGTCGGCGCCGACGAGCGGCTGCAGCCGGAGGAGATCGACCAGCTCATCTTCGCCGCCGGCCTGTCGACGGCCGAGGTCATCAGCGACGTGTCGGGCCGCGGCGTCGGCATGGACGTGGTGCGCCGCAACGTCGAGTCGCTCGGCGGGCGCATCAGCGTCGATTCCGAGCCGGGCCGGGGCTGCAAGTTCACGCTCGCCCTGCCGCTGACGCTCGCTGTGCTCGAAGGCATGGTGATCCGCTGCGGCGACGACCGCTACGTCATCCCGATCGCCTCGGTCATCGAGACGCAGCATCTCGCCTCGACGCCGATCGAGCGTCTGCCCTTCGGCCAGGAGGTGCTGCGCTGGCGCGGCGAGGTCACGCCGCTCTACCGGCTCGGCGACGTGATGGGTTCGATGGGCACCACCAACGAGAACATCGTCATCATCGCCGAGACCGAGCGCGGCAACAATGTCGGCATCGCCGTCGACGAGATCGTCGGCCAGCAGCAGGTCGTCGTGAAGAGTCTCGAGGCCAATTACGGCGCGGTCAACGGCGCCTCGGCGGCGACGATCCTCGGCGACGGCCTCGTCGCCCTGATCCTGGATATCGACTCGATGCTGCGGCTGGCCGCTTCCGCCAGCCGCTCCCCCCAATCTGACCTCAAGATGGCTGGATGACCATGAGCCTCCAACTCGGCGAAAAGCACTTCTCGTCGGCGCAGCCGGAATCGGCGGCGCGCCGCATCGTGACCTTCAAGGTCGGCGACCGTACCTTCGGCATCGATGTCGGCATGGTTCGCGAGATCAAGGGCTGGCAGGCGACGACGCCGCTGCCGCATGCGGCCCCGCATGTGCGCGGCGTGCTCAACCTGCGCGGCGTCATCCTCGCGGTCTACGATCTGCGGACCGCGATCGGGCTCGGTGCCACCGACGCCACCGCGACCCATGTCATCGTGGTCGTCGATGTCGAGGACAAGACCGCCGGCCTGCTGGTCGACTCAGTCTCGGACATCGTCGATGTGCCGGTCAGCGCGGTGCGCCCGGCTCCGGAGCTGGAACGTGACGAGCACGGCCTGATCGAAGGCCTCGTCCTGCTCGACACCGACATCGTCGCACTGCTCGACCTTGCGGCGGTGATCCGCGACGGCGGCGCCGAGGCCCAGATCAAGACCAGCCGGGCCGCCTGACCTTTTCGAGACCAGCCCGAGCGTAGCGTTCAAGAAGCGGGCGAGAACAAGAAACGATCGACCCCTATGGGCAGCGCGCTCGGCCCCTTCTCACGTCTCTCGGTCAGCCAACCGCTGCTCGCCGCCGGTTCGGCGGCGCTCGCCGGCAGCGTGGCGTCCTATGCGGCACTGGTCGGCGCTCCCGCGCTGGGTGCCGCCGCTGTTGCGGGCGTCGCATTGCTCGGCGGCTTTGCCGCCTGGGGCGCGGCCCGTCCGCTCGCGCGCAGCGCGGCGGCTGCGGCGCGCCTGGCCGAAGGCGGCGAGGTTACGCTTCCCGACGCATCCGGATCGGGTGAGGGCGCGGAGCTGTCGCGCGCGCTTGCAGCCATTCGCGAGCAGGGCCAGGAAGCCGAAAGGCTGCGCGCCGCGCTCGATCAGGGTCGCGCCAGCGTCATGCTCTGCGATCCCGATAGCCGGGTGGTCTATGTCAGCAAGGCGCTGCTGCGCTTCTTCGGCGAGGCGCAGGAGGATTTTCGCGCGGCCTTTCCGGGTTGCTCGGCCAAGGACATGCTGGGCCGCGTCATGGAGCGCGTGCAGGGCGAGCACCAGCCGGTCGGCGGCCAGCCAGTGCGCCTGATGCTCGGCCGCCGCACGATCTGCCTGACCTTGACGGCCATGGTGCGTAGCGATGGCCGCAGCCTCGGCACCGCCGTGGAATGGCGCGAGATGACCGGGGATCTCAAGCTCGCGGCCGAGATCGTGGAACTGGTCGAGGCGGCCGAGGCCGGCGACTTTTCCCGCCGCCTGTCGTCGGAAGGGCAGCCGCTGCCGCTTGGCCATGCGGTCAAAGGCCTGAATCGGATCAACGCGGCGCTCGAAGGCACGCTCGACGAGATGGCCCATGCTGTCGCCGGGGTGGCTCAAGGCGATTTCAATCGGCACGTTCCGGTGACCAGCCAGGGCAGCCTCGGCTTCCTTCAGGACAGCCTCAACGAGGCCTTCGGACATGTCGGCGCGACGCTTGCGACCATTCGCGATAGCGCGGGCCGGGTTTCGCATGTCGCAGCCGAGGTCGATGCCGCGACGACGGAGCTTGCAGCGGGAGCCGGGCGGGCGGCTGCAGAGCTCGGTGAAGCCTCTGCGGCAGCCGAACAGGTCGCGGCCTGCGTCGGGCGCAGCAGCATCCGCACGCGCGAGGCCGGCGAGCTCGCCGGCGAGACGATGAGCGTCGCGCAGCAGGGGCAGGGCGTCGTCACCCGCGCTGTCGCGGCGATCGAGCGGATCGAAAGCTCGTCGCTGAAGATTTCCGAGATTGTCGGAGTGATCGACGAGATCGCCTTCCAGACCAATCTGCTGGCGTTGAACGCCGCCGTCGAGGCGGCGCGCGCCGGCGATGCCGGCAGGGGTTTCGCGGTGGTCGCCTCCGAGGTGCGGTCGCTGGCGCAGCGCTCGGCGGGGGCCGCCAAGGACATCAAGGGGCTGATCGCCTCGTCGAACGGGCAGGTCGCGGAGGGCGTCGGCTTCGTCCGCGAGACCGGCACGGCGCTGGAACGCATCGTCACTGCCGCGGGCAAGGTCGCGACAACGGTTTCAGAGATTTCCACGGCTGCGGCCGAACAGGCACAGGGCGCCGGCGAGATGGGCCGCAGTGTGGCGAAGATGGACAAGGGTGTCAGGCAGAATGCCGCCCTGGCCGAGCGCAGCGCCGCGGCGGCTGTCGAGCTCGCCGACCGGGCAGCGGCGCTGCATGCCACGATCGAAGCATTCAGCGGCGGCCATGCCGCGGTCGGCGGCGCGCTGCCGCCGCGCCGCGCCCCGGCCGCTGCGCAGCCGCCGCGGACGATGCCGCAGCCACAGCATCGCCGCGTCGCCGCCGGCGGCCGCACGGGGATTTGAGATGACCAGACCTGCCTCGTCGAATCCCTTTGCCATGATCCAGCCCGGCATGGCCGATGTCACGCTGACGCGCGACGACATGAAGTTCATTGCGACGCTGGTCTATGAGCAGGCCGGCATCGTCATCCGCGAGCACAAGGAGGCAATGACGCGCGGGCGCCTGGCGCGGCGCGTCAAGGCGCTCGGCATGGGTTCGGTTGCCGAGTACTGCGCCTTTCTCAAGACGCCGCAGGCGGCGGGCGAACTGCCGGAGCTGATCAATGCGGTGACGACCAACCACACCGCCTTCTTCCGCGAGCGCCACCATTTCGACCATCTGCGCAAGGATGTGATGCCGCGACTGCTGCAGGAGCGGGGTGGGCGGCGCGGCCGAATACGCATCTGGTCGGCGGCCTGCTCGTCCGGCGAGGAGCCCTATTCGATCGCCGCGTCCTGCCGCGACGTGATGGGTCCGCGCAGTGATGTCGATTTCAAGATCCTGGCGACCGATATCGATACCGATATCCTGGTGCGGGCCGAGGCCGGCCTCTATCCGGCGGAGCTGTTCGAGCGCCTGCCGGGCGATGTGAAACCCTTGCTCAAGCTCGAAGGCGGGGCAGGGCGGGGCGAGGCCCGCATCGTCGAGGAGCTGCGTCGCATGATCGCCTTCAAGCGGCTGAACCTGATCGAGAAATGGCCGATGAGCGGCCCGTTCGACGTGATCTTCTGCCGCAACGTCTTCATCTATTTCGACACGCAGACCAAGGCCTCGATCCTCGACCGTTTCGTGGCGCTGCTGGCGCCCGGCGGCTTCCTCTATCTCGGGCATTCGGAATCGCTGCCGCAACCGCATCCGAAGCTGCGCCTGATCGGCCGTACCATCTACGAGAGGACCGCATGAGCGTTTCACGGTCTTCCCGCCGTTATTTCGATCCGCGTTTCCAGGCGACGATCATCACGGTCGCGCCCGGCGAGCACGAGATCACCTCCGCCAAGGACGAGATCGTGGCGACGGTGCTCGGTTCCTGCGTCTCGGTCTGCATGCGCGATCCCATCGCCGGTGTCGGCGGCCTCAACCACTTCCTGCTGCCGAAGAACAACGGCAATGCCGATCCCAGCGCTGGCGAGCGCTATGGCGACACGGCCATGGAAGTGCTGATCAACGACCTGCTCAAGCGCGGCGCCAAGCGCAACAATTTCGAGGCGAAGGTGTTCGGCGGGGCGCGCGTGCTCTCGGGCGCGACGATGCTGGCGATCGGCGACGGCAACATCGCCTTCGTCAACGAGTTCCTGAAGGTCGAGGGCATCCCGGTGGTCTCGCGCGATGTCGGCGGCACGCGCTCGCGGCGCATCCATTACCAGCCCTCCACGGGCCGGGCCTGGGTGCAGCACGTCCAGCCCACGGCGCGCGACAGCGGCCACGAGCAGGAAATCGCCTATCTCAACCGGCTCAAGACGCAGCCGGTGGCCGGTGAAGTGGAGGTCTGGTGATGAACATGCCGCTATCCTCCGCCACTCCGGTCAAGGTCCTCGTCGTCGACGATTCCATCCTGATGCAGAAGCTGATGACGCAGATCATCGACTCCGCGCCGGGCTTCAAGGTGATCGGCGTCGCGGGCAGTGCCGAAGAGGGCTGGGACGCGATCCAGGAGTTGCGGCCCGACGTCGTGACGCTTGATCTCGAACTGCCGGGCCGGCACGGCCTCAAGCTCCTGGCGCGCGTCCTCAAGCAGGATCCGCTGCCGGTGCTGATCGTCTCGGCCTTCGGCGGGCCGGGCGCCGACAACACCATTCAGGCGCTGGAGCTCGGTGCCATCGACTTCATCGAGAAGCCCGATGGCACGACCCATACGCTCGACGGCTTCATGAAGCATCTCGTCGCAGCGCTGCAGCGCGCCGCGGCCAGCCGCAAGATGCTCGCCGCCGCACGGCAGGTGGCCCAGGCCGCCGTTCCCACCCGCCCTGCCGCGCCCCCGCCGCGCGAGCCAGCCCGCGCCGGCAAGACCTCGCTGATCGCGATCGGCGCCTCGACCGGCGGCGTTCCCGCCGTGCAGACGGTGATGCGGGACCTCGCGCCGCTCAGGTTGCCGATCGTCGTGGTGCAGCACATGCCGCCGGGCTATACGGCGAAATTCGCGGCCCGGCTCGCGACCGCGACCGGTCTCGATGTCCATGAGGCCGTCGACGGCGACAGGCTGAAGCCAGGGATGGCGGTGGTGGCGCCCGGTGGCTCGCGCCATCTCGAGATCGAGGAGCGGCGCGGCGAATTCGTCTGCGCGCTACGCGAAGGGCCGCTGGTCAGCGGCCACTCGCCGTCGGTCGACGTGATGTTCCATTCGGTGGCGCGCAGCGCCGGCAGCCACGCGGTCGGGATCCTGCTCACCGGGATGGGGCGCGACGGCGCAGACGGTTTGTTAGCCATGCGCAAAGCCGGCGCCGAGACGTTAATCCAAAGCGGTGAGACCTGCGTGGTAAACGGGATGCCGAAAGCGGCCTATGAACTGGGAGCGACCGAGCGGGTCGTTCCGCTTACCCAGATTGGTACCGCGGTCAGCCAGTTGATCGGCGAGAGGCCGAACCTGCGCACCGCGTAAGGAGATTGTGATGTCAAAGGCCAGAAGCGAATACCGCATCCTGGTGGTCGACGACCAGAAGAGCATGCGTGGCCTGGCGACCTATTTCCTCAAGCAGATCGAGTTCCAGGACATCGACGAGGCGGAGAACGCCCGCGAAGCCCTGATGAAGATGCAGACCAAGCGCTACGACCTGCTGCTGCTCGACTGGAACATGGACGGCATGAGCGGCATCGACCTGTTGCGCGCGATCCGCTCGGTGCCGGAGCTGAACCAGATCAAGATCATCATGGCGACCTCGGAACGCTCGGTCGACAAGATGGACGAGGCGACCAGCAACGGCGCCGACCATTACGTCGTGAAGCCCTATGAATTGCGCGATCTCGAAGTGCGGGTGAAGAAGGTCCTCGCCTGCTGAGGCTTTCTCCGGTCTCGCCATCGTGAAGCGAAGCCCCGTAGCCGTTGGCTGCGGGGCTTTCTGCTTTCGGGCATGATGCGCCGGTTCGGTTGTCGGATCGGAGAGAAGCCATGCTGCCGTCACGCCGCCAGATCGTCGCCGGGATCGCCGGAGCGGCTTCTGCTGGCCTCATCTCTCGCGAGGCTGTGGCGCAGGCTCTCACCGGCGCCCATGCTTTCGGCTTCGACAAACCGGGGGGCGGGCGCCTGCCGCTGGCCGATTATCGCGGTCGGCCGATCCTCATCGTCAACACGGCGACGCGCTGTGGCTATGCCGGGCAGATGGCGACGCTGGAGCAGCTCTGGCAGCGCTACCAGACGCGCGGGCTGATGCTCGTCGCGGTGCCGAGCAATGATTTCGGCGGGCAGGAACCGCTCGACGGCACGGCCATCGCCGAGGCCGCCCGGCAGAGCCATGGCGCGACCTACACCTTCGTCGAGAAGAGCGTGGTGCGCGGACCGGAGGCGCATCCGTTCTATCGCTGGGCCGCGTCGGAGAAGCCGGCCGACACGCCGCGCTGGAACTTCCACAAATACCTGGTCGGCCGTGACGGCGCGCTGCTCGGCGGTTTCCCGGCCGCGACCGATCCACTCTCGCCGCAGCTCGTGCAGGCGATCGGGCGGGAACTGGCGGCGGGGTAGTCGTTCAGGCTTTTGGCTTTGCGCCCGGCCGGAACGCCGCAATGACAGCCGGATCGGTCTCCAGCCAGGGCCCTTCGATCAGGTCGATGCAATAGGGGATCGCCGGCATCACCGCGTCCAGGCATTCGGCGATGGCGCGGGGGCGGCCGGGCAGGTTGACGATCAGGGACTTGCCCCGGATGCCGGCCGTCTGGCGCGAGAGGATCGCGGTCGGGACCTTGGCGAGGCTGACCTGGCGCATCAGTTCGCCGAAACCGGGCATCGGCTTCTCGACGACATCTTCCGTCGCCTCGGGGGTGACGTCGCGCGGGGCGGGGCCGGTGCCGCCGGTGGTGACGATCAGGCAGCAGCCTTCGCGGTCGGCGAGATCACGCAGCGTTTCGGCAATCACCGCGCGGTCGTCGGGGATGACGCGTGCCACCGCTTCCCAAGGCGAGGTCAGGACCTTCGCGAAATAGGCCTGGATCGTCGGCCCGCCCTCATCGGCGTAGATGCCGGCCGAGGCGCGGTCGGAGACCGTGACGATTCCAATCCGGGCGGTCGCGGTCATCGGCTCTCTCCTGCGGGCGGGCCTGCTCTATCGGTGGCGTGGATGAATGGTCAAGCGGGCCTCTCGCCAGCTCCGGAGCGATCTGGTAGCGCAGCGCCATGCGCTCTGCCGCCTCGGCCCCATCTCCCACCGGCAACGGCTTCGCCGCCAGCTTCGCGGCGACGGTGATGCTTGTCGTTGGGCTTCTGACAGTGCTGACCCTTTGGCGCGACCCCTATTGGGTGTTCCGCGACAGCCCGCCCTGGACCCGTGACGGCGCCGGCGCGAGCCGCCTGCTCGATGTCGAGATGCGCCTGATCAAGCCGCTCCAGATTGCGAGGCTGAAGCCGCAGACGCTGCTGATCGGCTCGTCGGTGGTCTATCGCGGCCTCGATCCGCGCGATGCCTCCGGCGTCGGGGGCCAAGTCTACAATGCCGGCGTCTCCGCCCTGATGGCGCGCGAATTGCCGACGCTCGCGGCTTTGGCCGTCGATGTCGGCAGCGTCAGGCAGGTCGTGATCGAGCTCGACTATTTCATGTTCACCGCCTGGCCGCCGCCACCGCCGATCGACCGGCAGCTCGCGACGGCATCGGGGCGTCGGGAAGCCCTCGTTTCGATCGTGCTGAATCCGAAGGCGATCGACAACCTGCGCGGGCGGCAGTCCCGAAGGACGGAGCCCGGCCTCTGGCATGGCGACGGCTACAAGGCGACGCCGGATTTCGATGCGGAGCTGGTGGGCAGGATCACCCGCGAGCAGAACATCGCGGCGATGGTCTACCGGCCGGGCGATCTGACCCATCTCGAACGCGCGCTCGATCTGCTTCGGACGCGGAAGGTCACGATCGTGCTGTCGCCGATGAGCGCGGCCCAGCGGCAGCTCGTCATGGATGGCGGGCGCGGCGCCGAACTGGCGGCCTGGCGGCGGGACGTCGCCGCGTTGGCGGCGGCGCGCGGCCTGCCGTTCCATGATCTTGTCTCAGGCCATCCGTTCGAGGATTTCGATCCCGCCAAGGCGTCGTCGCGCTACTGGCTCGACACCCTGCATTTCAAGCCGGAGGTCGGCCGCTGGCTGCTCGGGCGGATCGGGCTCGGACGGCTTCCCGCAGGCGCCTGAGCCACATCCGGCTGAGGGCCGCGGCCTGCGCTGCGCCGGAGCGGCCGGGGCCGACGCGGATGATGGCATTGGCCATCTCGCGGCGCTCGCCCCAGACATAGGTGCCGGCATCGACACCTTCGCCGGCGCCGCTGTCGAAGAAGGCCGGCGGTGTCCCGTTGAAATCGGCCTGCAGCATGGCGATCGTCAGGGTCCGGCCGGGCGAATGGCGGCTTTGCGTCTCGTCATAGGCGATCTTGAGGAAATGCCGGCGGTTGCCGCTCTCGACCAGCAGGCCCATGGCGATGGCGCGGCCGTCATGCAGCAGGGTGTCGATCAGCAGCGTGTCGTCGTTGGCGCAAAGCTCGGCCAGGCGGCGGATATAGGCGGCGTCGGCCGGCAGGCAGGCGATGGCGGTGCCGGCTTCGCCTTTCCACCCGGACGCTTCGAGCGTGAGGAAGGCGTCGAGCGCCTCCAGCGCGCCGCGACCCCGGTTACGCCGGAAGGTGAGGGCGCCCTGCTTCGCCACGGCCCGGAACTGCTGCATCCGCTTCTTGTAGGCGGAGCCGAGTGCGCGGCGCAGATAGCTCTCGAAGCTGTCCTCCGGGCGCGGGATCATCACCGGGCGGACCCAGCGCTCATAGGTCGAGATCGCGCTGCCGGTCTGGCGGCAGGCTTCGGCGAGGGCGGCATGACAGGGGCCGTCGAGCGGCAGCAGCGGCAGCAGCAAACGGTGCGGCAGGTCGCGCGAGGCGCGCAGATAGCGCATCAGGGCGCGGGCCGCTTCCGCCGCGTGGTCGCGGTCGAGCACCGGCAGCGAAGACACTTCGTAGAGCGGCACGAGTGGCGCGGCGAGAGCCGGGGCGAAGCCGCTGCGCCAGCCCTTCACGCGCCGGAAGGCCCAGATTCCGACGAGCTGTTCGAAGTCGAGCGCTTCGCTGAGCCAGGCGCAGAGCACGACGATCTCGTCCTCCGGCACCAGCGTCGTCGCGGCCGAGACCGCAGCCGGTGCCATATGCGGATTGGGCTCGAGCGCGTGGCGGGCGAGTTCCGCGAAAACCGGCCCCAGCTCCGCGTAAGCGGCGGGGCCGAGGCGCCTGACGACGATTCCCGTGCTCAAGACCGATGGCCGTTCCGGTTCGGCAGGCGCCATTCGCCGCGCAGGGCGAGGACGAAGGCGATCACCTGCGCCGTGGCGCGGTAGAGTTCCTCGGGAATCTGGTCGTCGAGTTCGACCGCCGAGAGCGCCTGGGCGAGGAGCGCGTTCTGCTCGACCTCGACATCGTGCTCCCTGGCTGTCTCGACGATGCGCTCGGCCAGTTCGCCACGGCCCTTGGCGGTGACGCGCGGCGCACCATGTCCGTCATATTCCAGCGCGACGGCGATGCGGGGCGGTCGCGGCGTGCTCATGACAGACGGTCCAGGAACTGGCCGGCGGTCGGCTGCATCACGCGGGGCTGGCCGGTGTGGATGTCGATGACACCGCTGGCGAAATCGGCATCGAGCAGCGCGCCTTCGAGGCCGGGCGCGGCGCCGCGCAGGAGCTGGCTGGTCTCCTCGCGCTCGGCCCAGATCGAGACGCCGACATCGCGGCCCTGCAAAGTGACGACGCCTTGCAGCGGCCCCATCGGCTCGACATCGAGCGCGAAGCGGATGCGCCAGAGCGGCGGGCTCACCCCTTGCGCGTCGCGGCGCGGGGCGTCCCGCTCGACCTGGAGCGGCAGGATCGCGGTGCCCTGATGGAAGGCGATCGGGATCTCGGCGAGCCAGCGCTGCGCTGCTTGCGTGCCGTCCTGCCGGGTGGGCTCGAGCGGCAGCGAGGCGTATTGCGCAAGCTTGATCCGGTCGAGCGCGGCTTCGGTCTGGTCGAGCAGCGTCTCGGCGATGACGAGCGGCTTCTCGGCCGGGTGGAGCGTTGGCTCGACGGCGGGTTGCAGCGCGAGCGGGCCGTCCCGGCGCGGCGGGGCGAGGCGGGCGGGCTGGTCGGTGGAAGCGAGCTCCGCCGGCCGATCCACCGCCTGACCATTGTCGTGCTCATGTCGGCCCGCCTTCGGGTCCAGCGACAGGGCGTCGATGATCGGCAGCAAGGTCTCGCGCAGCGCCTGCAGCCCGGCCTTGAGGTCGCCCTGCCGGGGCTGCGGCAGGCCCGCGGCCTGCCGCGTGTCGAGGAAGAGCCCGGAGGCCTGGAAGGCCTGCTTGAGGCCTGCCGCCGTCGGCGCCTGCCGCTCGGCCGGAACGGCCTGAGCGAGCACCTGCTGGATCGCGGGCGGCAGCGTTTTCGGCAGGGCCAGCGAAATCGTTCCCTGTGCCAGCGCACGCAGATTGGCGAAGAGCGGGGCGAGCCCAGCCTGCCGCTGCAGGACGGGGCCGAGCAGCGGTCCGGCGATCGCGCGGGCGATCACCGCTGTCGGTATGGCGGGGAAAGCGGCTGCGGTCGCTGCCGAGGTTGCCGGGGACGTGCTGGCAGGAGCCGGACCGGTGAGCGCCGCAGGTGCGTGCGCCACCGCGGCCGGTGCTGGTACGGGCACTTGGGCCGCAGGAGGGCCGAGCGTCTGCAGGGCCTGCTGCAGGAAGGCCTGCTGCATCGCCACCGGGGAAGGCGGGTGCGCGGCCTGTGCGGCAGCCGGCGCAGCCGGCGTGGCAGCCTGTGGAACAGGAGAAGGCACAGACGCCATCGGCGGGCGGACCGAAGCCGGTGATGCCGGGGCTGCATCCGGCTGCGCAGGCGTGGGCGCTGGGGCTGGTTGCGCCTGGGCTTGCCCGGGCGCTGGCGCATTGGGCGGGCGCACTTCGACCAAGGTAGCGCGCAGATCGCCGCCTTGCTGTTCGGGCGGATCGAGGCGCAACAGCAGGGTGGCGCCTGGCTGCAGAGCCGCCTGCCTCGCCTGCGGACCGGCGAGGATGAGCGCGACCCTGGTTTCGCCGATCATGGCGGTCGCGGTGCCATCCGGCTCCAGCGAGGCGAGCCTGGCCTGCACCGTCCGGCCAGCCGTCAGCTCTCCGCCTGCGTCGAGCGCCTGCAGCAGAGTGGCGAGGGTCTGGCTCTTGAAGAGCTGGGCGAGATTCATCGGGCGACCACGTGAGGACGCAGTACCCTGTCATGAAAGATTAAGCGTTTCCTTGCCGACCGGCCGCGTCATGCAGGGCGTGCCTGCGCGCCGGGCGCTGGCCTCGGGCGCGCCGCTGCGGCAGGGTTGGCCATCGCGTTCGAGGATTTCAGCCATGGATTACCGCCGTCTCGGCCGTTCCGGCCTCAAGGTTTCGCCGCTCTGCCTGGGCACCATGATGTTCGGCGGCCCGGCCGACGAGGCGACCTCGCGCCGGATCATCGACAGCGCGCACGAAGCCGGTATCAATTTCATTGATACGGCCGATGTCTATAACGAGGGCCAGTCCGAAGAGGTCTCCGGCCGCGCCATTGCCAACCATCGTCATGACTGGGTGCTGGCGACGAAGGTCGCGAACCCCATGGGCAAGGGGCCGATGAATGGCGGGCTGTCGCGGCGCTGGATCATGCGCGCCTGCGAGGACAGCCTGCGCCGGCTCGGCACCGGGACCATCGATATCTACTACCTCCACAAGGAGGATCACACGACGCCGCTGGAGGAGACGGTGCATGCGATCGCCGATCTCGTGCGCCAGGGTAAGATCCGGCATTTCGGCGTCTCGAACTATCGCGCCTGGCGATTGGCCGAGATCTGCCGGCTTTGCGACGATCTCGGCATCGACCGCCCCGTCGTCAGCCAGCCCTACTACAACGCGATGAACCGCATGCCGGAGGTCGAGCACCTGCCGGCCTGCGGCTATTTCGGGCTGGGCGTCGCCTCCTACTCGCCGCTGGCGCGCGGCGTTCTGACCGCGAAATACGCGCCGGGGCAGGCGCCGGCGGAGGGCACGCGCGCCGGGCGCGGCGACCGCCGGATGATGCAGGCGGAATGGCGCGAGGAGAGCCTGGTCATCGCCCAGACGATCAAGGACCATGCGGCGCGCAAGGGGCTGACGCCGATCCAGTTCGCGGTGCGCTGGGTACTGAACAACGCCTTCGTCACGGCGGCGATCGCAGGGCCGCGAACCTTCGAGCAGTGGGAAGCCTATCTCGCGGCGCTCGATGCCGGCTTCGACGCGGAGGACGAGGCGCTGGTCGACCGGTTGGTGCCGGCTGGTCACCCCTCGACGCCGGGCTACAGCGACCCGGCCTATCCGCTGGAAGGGCGCGTCAGCCGCGCCTGAGATCGATCCCTCAGTTCATCATGCAGAAGCCGTTGACCACGACATCCGTCTGGCACCACGGCTTCTTGGCCTCGCTGTTCGCGGTGAGGCGCAGTGGCACGGGTTCCTCGCGCTGGGCGGTTGCCGGCGGGAAGGGGACGCGCTGGGGCTGGCCAGTCGCGGCCTGTGAGCGGCTAGCGCCGGCGGCGATGCCGGGCACGACGACGACGCTGCGACTGGTCTTGGCTGGCGCGGCCGAACTGCGCCCGCCGACGCGGAACTTGGCGGCCTCGGCCTGAACGGGCAGCAAGGTGGCGGTCGCGAGCAGGCAGGCAAGGGCGGCGATGCGGCGCATGAGAACGGTCTCCCGGTTGCCGAGAGGATGCCGCGATCTGCCGCAACGGCAAGGAAAGCCTGAAATCAGCCTCAGCGAGGCGTTAACGCCGGCGCTCAGGCGGCTGCGCGTGGCCGTGTGAGGCTGTCCCAGGCCGCCATCGCGCCCTGGGCGATCGTCTCCAGCATTGTTCGCGAAGCACCGTCGCGCGCCTGGATCGACATGCCCTGCTGGACGGTGACGTAGTAGCTCGCAACCGGATGCGGATCGAACGCGGCCGGCAATTCGCCCTCGGCGCTCGCCCGCCGCAGCCGTTCCTCGATCATGCCGACGCTACCGGCGCGCATCTCGCGCAGGATGCGGCTGGTTTCGTCGCCGACGCCGATGGCATTCACCGCCGAGAGCACGACCATGCAGCCCGGCGGCCGGCCGGGCCGGGTGAAGGTCCGGGCGCTGGCCATCAGATAGCCTTCAAGCGCCGCGCGTGCCGTCGGTTCGTTCTGTAGCGGCGCGAGGATGTCGTCGCTCTCGGTCGCGGCGAAATGGTGGATGGCCTCGCGGTAAAGTTCCTCTTTGCTGCCGAAGGCGGCGTAGAGGCTGGGCGAATTGATGCCCATTGCTTCGGTGAGGTCGCTCATCGAGGCGGCCTGGTAGCCGCGCTCCCAGAACACCTCCATGGCGCGCTCCAGCGCCGCCAGCCGGTCGAAACTGCGTGGACGGCCGCGTTCGGCCATGGCTCGCCTCTCTCACAAATATTCTGTTACGATCACTATATATTTGACTTGACGCCCGCAGGCAAGCGCGCCAGTTATTATGTATCGATCATCACATAAATGGAGTTTGCCATGTCACGCCTTGCCGGAAAGCGCGCTCTCGTCACCGGCGGCAGCCGCGGAATCGGCGCCGCCATCGCCCGCAGGCTCGCTGCCGAGGGCGCCGATGTCGCGCTGACCTATGAACGCTCCGCCGACAAGGCAGCTGCGGTCGTGAAGGAGATCGAGGCGCTCGGTCGCAAGGGCTTCGCCATCGCTGCCGACAGCGCCGATCCTGCGGCGGTGACGGGCGCGGTCGACCAGGCCGCGAAGGTGCTCGGCGGGCTCGACATCCTCGTCAACAATGCCGGGATCTATCGCGGCGGCCCGGTCGCGGACTGGAGCCTCGCCGATATCGACGCGACGCTTGCCGTCAATGTCCGCGCCGTGGTGCTCGCCTCGCAGGCCGCAGCGGCGCATCTCGGCGAGGGCGGGCGGATCATCTCGACCGGCTCCTGCCTCGCCGACCGGGTCGTCGAGCCGGATGTCACGCTCTACGCGATGAGCAAGGCGGCGCTGATCGGCTTCACCAAGGGGCTGGCGCGCGATCTCGGGCCACGCGGCATCACCGTCAACATCGTCCATCCCGGCTCGACCGATACCGACATGAATCCGGCCGGCGGCCCCGGTGCCGACGCCCAGCGGGCGCGCATGGCGATCCCGCGCTATGGCCAGCCGGAGGACATCGCCGGGCTCGTCGCCTATCTCGCCAGCGAGGAAGCGCGCTTCATCACAGGCGCCGGCTTCGCCATCGACGGCGGCGTGAACACCTGACGCCGCTGGCCTAATGCCCGGGCAGGACGATCATGGTGGGCCTGGCCGGCAGCGTCGCCTTGCTCAGCGTGATCGTCGCCTGGTCGCGGCGCTCGACCGGCCAGATATCCTGGGTGCGGGCGAGGAAGCGTGAGAGCGTGCCGCCGCCGAAGAAATGCATGGGGATCATCACCCGCGCCTGGATCGATTTCAGGACATCCAGCATGCCGGACTGGTCGAGCGTGTAGCTGCCGTCGACTGGGAAGAGCACGATGTCGACCCGGCCGAGCGCCCGCAGATGGCCGGGCTCCAGCGGGTGATGCAGATGGCCGAGATGGGCGATGCAAAGCTCGCCGATCTCGAAGACGAAGATCGAGTTGCCGTCGTAATCGGTGCCACCCTCATAGGTTCGGATATTGGTCGGCACGTTGCGGACCCGGACATCGCCGAGCGTGAGGTCGTGCCGCGCCGCGCCTTGGCCGGATAGGCCCCAGCCGGGCAGGACATGCTTGATCGCGGGATCGGGGCTGCGCGAGTTATGCGTCGAATGCGCCTTGTTCATCGTGGCGATGTCGGGCGTCACCGGCGGGCGGACATAGTCGTTGTAATCGGTTGCGATCTTCACGCCGCCCGGCGTCTCGATCAGGAAGGTGGCGTGGCCGACGAAGGTGAGCCTCGCCTCGTCCTTCGCCAGTTGCACCCGCTGGATCGGCAGGCGCAGGCTCGCCATTTCCGGCCGGCAGCCGGGTTCGTTCGACTGGGCGCGGGCGGGCAGCGTGGCCAGCAGCGCCAGGGTCAGACTCACTAGAATACGCAACAGGACGGCGGGCAGGCTCATCGGCGGGCTCCGGCAGCGTTCAGGCCATCAGAGCTTCCGGCAAAAGCCGGGCCGGGGGAAGGGTGCCCGGATCGCTCTGCCGGTTTTGTGAAAGGCACCTGCTCCACCGGCAGGCGGTTGCGGGCGGCGCGCCCGGTCGCTACATAGCGGCCAGATTTCCCGACATCCCGTGTCGCAGCCCCCGAAAGCGGAGCCCGCTCGCCTCATGTCCCGCCAGTTCATCTATCATATGCGCGGCCTGTCCAAGACCTATCCGGGCGGCAAGCAGGTGCTGAAGGACATCCACCTGTCCTTCTACCCGGATGCCAAGATCGGCGTGCTCGGCGTCAACGGCGCCGGCAAGTCGACCCTGCTCAAGATCATGGCCGGGTTCGACAAGGAGTGGACCGGCGAGGCCTGGGTCGCCGAAGGCGCGCGCGTCGGCTACCTGCCGCAGGAGCCGAAACTCGACGAGACGCTGACCGTCCGCGAGAACGTCATGCTCGGCGTCGCTCCCCAAAAGGCGATCCTCGACCGCTACAACGAGCTCGCCATGAACTATTCGGACGAGACCGCCGACGAGATGACCAATCTCCAGGACGAGATCGAGGCCAAGGGGCTGTGGGATCTCGATTCCAAGGTCGACCAGGCGATGGACGCGCTGCGCTGCCCGCCGGATGACTGGCAGGTCGACAAGCTCTCGGGCGGCGAGCGCCGCCGCGTCGCGATGTGCAAGCTCCTGCTGGAGCAGCCTGAACTGCTGCTGCTCGACGAGCCGACCAACCATCTCGACGCCGAGACCACCGCCTGGCTCGAAGGCCATCTGCGGACCTATCCGGGCGCGATCCTGATCGTCACCCACGATCGCTATTTCCTCGACAACGTCACGAGCTGGATTCTCGAGCTCGATCGCGGCCAGGGCATCCCCTACGAAGGCAACTACTCGGCTTGGTCGGTGCAGAAGCAGAAGCGCCTGGCCCAGGAAGGCCGCGAGGACGTCTCTCGCCAGAAGACGCTGGAGCGCGAAGCCGAATGGATGGCCGCTTCGCCCAAGGCCCGCCAGGCCAAGAGCAAGGCCCGCATCCAGCGCTATGACGAGCTCGTCCAGAAGGCCAACAACAAGGGGCCGGACACCGCCCAGATCATTATCCCGATCGCCGAGCGGCTCGGCAACAACGTCGTCGATTTCGAGGACCTGTCGAAGGGCTTCCAGGACAAGCTCCTGATCGACGGGCTCTCGTTCAAGCTGCCGCCCGGCGGCATCGTCGGCGTGATCGGCCCCAACGGCGCCGGCAAGACGACGTTGTTCAAGATGATCACCGGGGTCGAGAAGCCCGATGCCGGCACGATCAAGGTCGGCGAGAGCGTCCAGCTCGGCTATGTCGACCAGAGCCGCGACTCGCTCGACGACAAGAAGAACGTCTGGGAGGAGATCTCAGGCGGCAACGACATCCTCTATCTCGGCAAGCGCGAGATCAATTCCCGCGCCTATTGCTCGGCCTTCAACTTCAAGGGCGGCGACCAGCAGAAGAAGGTCGGCTCGCTCTCCGGCGGTGAGCGCAACCGCGTCCATCTCGCCAAGATGCTGAAGTCCGGCGCCAACCTGCTGCTGCTCGACGAGCCGACCAACGACCTCGACGTCGATACCCTGCGCGCGCTCGAAGAGGCGCTTGAGGACTATGCCGGCTGCGCCGTGATCATCAGCCACGATCGCTGGTTCCTCGACCGCATCGCGACCCATATCCTCGCCTTCGAGGGCGACAGCCATGTCGAGTGGTTCGAGGGCAACTTCGCCGATTACGAGGAAGACAAGAAGCGCCGCCTCGGCATCGACTCGACCATTCCGAAGCGCATCCAGTACAAGAAGTTCTCGCGCTGAGTGCTTGATATCTGAATAAAAAAAGCCCCGCGGTGCCGCAAGGTCCGCGGGGCTTTTTCATGTCTTGCTTCAAGATGAGGCAAGGCAGGGCTACGCCCGGGCTGGACTGCCGCCGCGCCCCGGCTTCAACTGACGGCATGCTGACCCTCGACCATCTCACCGTGATCGCTCCGACGCTCGCGGAGGGCGTCGCGCATGTTCGTGACTGCCTCGATCTCGACGTCCCCTTCGGCCAGCGGCACGGCTACATGGGGACCTGGAACCATCTGCTTCAGCTCGGCGACATGATCTATCTGGAGATCGTCGCGCGCGATCCCGATGGGGCGCCTCTCGGGCGGGCCCGCTGGTTCGGGCTCGACGACGAGAAGCAGGTCAAGCGGGACTGGGATGCCGGCCGCCGTTTGCGCGGCTGGGTCGCCCGAACCGACGGGATCGACGCTGTCCTTGCGGGCCGGGAGGCGATCTTCGGGCGAAAGGTTGCGCTGCCGATGGACGCTCCGGCCTTCGATTTCGCCATTCCCGATGACGGCTCGTTGCCCTCGGGCGGGGCGGTGCCTTCGCTCATAGACCGGCGCGGCAAGGCGCGTTCGATGGCGTCGATCGCCGATCTCGGCGCCCGATTGCGCGGGTTCTCGCTGGAGCATCCGGAGGCCGAGGCAATCAAGGCGCTGTTGCTGGAGCTTGGGACGGAGCGGGGACCCGTCGTCAGCCATGGGCCAGAGTTGCGCTATCGCGCACAGATCGGCACGCCCGGCGGGCTGAAGGAATTGTCCTGACCGTCGCGTCCGGCCGACGATGGCGGGCTACATCCGTTCGCCGGGTATCCGGCTCGCCTGCCTGATCCAGTCCGAGAACTGGGCTTCGTCGAAGGCGTCATTCTCGTGGATGTCGAGATAGCGCACCTCCTTCTGCTTGGACGGGCCGGGCGGGATCGGATCCAGCGAGGCGCCCTTGAAGAAAGACACTTTCACATAGCGCGTGAAGCAGTGGAGGCCGAGAAACCATTCACTGTTGCCCATGCCGTAGAATGGCGAGTTCCATTTCACGGCCTTCTGCACATCCGGTATGGCCTTGACGATCAGCGCATCGATACGCTGGCCGATCGCGCTCTTCCAGCCGGGCATGGCGGCGATATAGGCCTGCACCGGAGCATCGCCGGCGCCCTTCGGGATCTGCGGGTTGCCGCCCGATAGAAGGCGCGGCCTGTCGTCTTCGCTCATGCTGTCGCTCCTGCCGGGCGTGCCCCGGCGCGGCCATGGTAGGGAGGCGGGCAGGCGGTCTGCAACCGCCGCTTGCGGCGCTGGGGAACGCCCCGGCGTCGACTGCGACGCTGTGACATGGCTCCCGATTAGTCCGGCGGGCAGCGCTTTTCCCTTGGGAATCAGCGTATTTCGGCGGGGGCTACGAGTGGCAAGCAGGCCCGGTATGCGGCTCTCTTCTGGCGACTTAAGTTATGATTAAGCCAGCGGCTCCTAGGAGCAGAGTCGCGCCCAAGGCTATTCTACGCCTTGGATCTGATAAATCCGATCTGGAACTGGTCAAGTTGTTGATCGTGTTCTTGCTGCCATGACGTGAAGGTTGATTATGACTAGCCAGTATATCCAGGGTATGGTGCAGGACGTGAAGAAGGGCGGCCTGTCGCGGCGCTCCTTCATCCAGAAGATGGCGGCGCTCGGCATCACCGCGCCGATCGCGACCCAGATCCTCTCCTGGAACGATGTCGCGATGGCCAATGCCACGCTCGAATACAAGCCGACCAAGGCCGGCGGCGGCGGCCCGCTCAAGATGCTGCTGTGGCAGGCCCCGACCCTGCTCAACCCGCATTTCGCCTCGGGCACCAAGGACCAGATCGCCTCGCGCGTGTTCTACGAGCCGCTCGCCGGCTGGGACAAGGAAGGCAACCTGATCCCGCAGCTCGCGGCCGAGGTTCCCAGCAAGGCCAATGGCGGCCTGTCCGAGGATGGCACGACCGTCACCTGGAAGCTGAAGAAGGACGTGAAGTGGCATGACGGCAAGCCGTTCACCGCCGAGGACGTCGTCTTCACCTGGGAATATGCCGCCGATCCGGCGACCGCCGCCTACACCACCGGCGCCTACAAGGACATCAAGGTCGAGAAGGTCGACGACTTCACCGTCAAGGTGATCTTCGCCAAGCCGACGCCGTTCTGGGCCGACCCCTTCGTCGGCGTCGCCGGCATGATCATCCCGAAGCATCATTTCGGCGAGTACAAGGGCGCCAAGTCGCGCGAGGCTCCGGCCAACCTGAAGCCCGTCGGCACCGGCCCCTACAAGTTCGCCGAGTTCAAGCCGGGCGACATCCTGTCGGGCACCCGCAACGAGAGCTATCACGTCGCCAATCGTCCGCATTTCGACACGTTCGAGATCAAGGGCGGTGGTGATGCGGTCTCGGCGGCCCGCGCCGTCCTGCAGACCGGCGAATATGACTACGCCTGGGATACGCTGGTCGAGGACGAAGTCCTCAAGCGCATGGAGATGGGCGGTCGCGGCAAGATCAGTGCGGCCCCGGCCGGTGACATCGAGTTCGTCACGCTGAACACGACCGACCCGTGGACCGAGGTCGATGGCGAGCGCTCGAGCGCCAAGACCAAGCACCCGACCCTGTCGGACCCGGCCGTGCGCCAGGCGATCAACCTGCTGATCGACCGCGACTCGATCCAGAAGTTCATCTATGGCCGCGCCGGCGCTGCCACGGCGAGCTTCGTGAACGAGCCCAAGCAGTTCAAGTCCGAGAAGCTCAAGTACGAGTTCAGCATCGAGAAGGCCAACAAGATCCTCGACGATGCCGGCTGGAAGAAGGGCTCGGACGGCATCCGCGAGAAGGATGGCAAGAAGCTCAAATACGTCTTCCAGACCTCGATCAACGCTCCGCGCCAGAAGGTGCAGGCCATCATCAAGCAGGCCTGCCAGCGCGCCGGCATCGATATCGAGCTGAAGTCGGTGACGGCCTCGGTGTTCTTCTCGTCGGACGTCGCCAACCCCGACACCTACACCAAGCTCTATACCGACATCGAGATGTACACGACCACGCAGCCGCAGCCCGATCCGGAGCGTTTCCTCAACCAGTTCACCTCCTGGGAAGTCGCCAGCAAGGAGAACAAGTGGCTGGGCCGCAACGTCTCGCGCTACACCGACCCGGCTGCGGACGAGGCCTACAAGGCCGCGCAGAAGGAGCTCGACCCGGCCAAGCGCGCAGCGCTGCTGATCAAGGTCAACGAGATCTTCTGCGAGGCCAACGTCATCCTGCCGATCCTGTCGCGCAAGAAGGTCGTCGCCGCGTCGAACACCCTCTCGCATGACCATTCGGGCTGGGACGTCGACACCTGGAACCTCTCGTCCTGGTATCGCGCCTGATCTGGAAATCGGTCCCTTGCGGAGAGCGATCTCTGCAAGGGTGATGCAATGAAGAAGGCCCGGCGGAGCTGCTCCGCCGGGCCTTTTCGATGGTTGTTGGCTGTTTGGCCGGAGGAGCTGTGTCAGCTCGCCAGCCGCTTGATCGCTCCGGCGCGGCCGCCGACGAGGATGCGCTCGTCGACATCCTTGATGTCGCGCAGGCCGCAGAGCGCCATGGTGGTGTCGAGCTCCTTGCGGATGATGTCGAGCGCGGCGGTGACGCCTTGCTCGCCCATGGCGCCGAGCCCATAGAGGAAGGCGCGGCCGATGAAGGTGCCGTGCGCGCCGAGCGCGATCGCCTTGAGCACGTCCTGGCCCGAGCGGATGCCGCCATCGAACAGGACCTCGACGCGGTTACCGACCTGCTCGACGATGCCGGGCAGGGCCTCGATCGAGGAGAGCGCGCCGTCGAGCTGGCGGCCGCCATGGTTCGAGACGATCAGCGCGTCGGCACCGCTCTTGGCTGCCATCTCGGCGTCTTCCGGATCAAGGATGCCCTTGAGGATCAGCTTGCCGCCCCATTGCTCCTTGATCCACTGGACGTCGTCCCAGTTCAGCTGCGGGTCGAACTGGCTGGCGGTCCAGGAGGAGAGCGAGGACATGTCGGCGACGCCGGTGACATGGCCGACGATGTTGCCGAACTGTCGGCGCGGCGTGTCCAGCATCTTCAGGCACCAGCGCGGCTTGAAGGCGAGGTTGATCAGGTTGGCAAGGGTCGGTTTCGGCGGGGCGGAGAGGCCGTTGCGGATATCCTTGTGGCGCTGGCCGAGGATCTGCAGGTCGAGCGTCAGCACGAGAGCCGAGCAGCCGGCCGCCTTGGCGCGCTGGATCAGGCGCGAGATGAAGTCGCGATCCTTCATCACATAGAGCTGGAACCAGAACGGCGCCTGAGTGTGGTTCGCGACATCCTCGATCGAGCAGATGCTCATGGTCGAGAGGGTGAAGGGCACGCCGGCCTTGGCCGCGGCCTTGGCCGCGAGGATCTCGCCATCGGCGTGCTGCATGCCGGTGAGGCCGGTGGGGGCGAGCGCGACCGGCATCGCGACCGGCTGGCCGATCATCTCCGAGGCGAGCGAGCGGTTGGTCATGTCGACGGCGACGCGCTGGCGCAGCTTGACCTTGGCGAAATCGGTCTCGTTGGCGCGGTAAGTGCCCTCGGTCCAGGCGCCGGAATCGGCGTAGTCGTAGAACATGCGCGGCACGCGGCGCTTGGCCAGAAGGCGCAGGTCTTCGATGGTCAGGGGCTGGGCCATGTCTCGTCTCGCCGTTGGCGTCCCGTCTTGTCCTTCCGGCTTGCTCGCATGCTGGCCGGCAGGGCGCAACCGTTTGCCGCGCAAACGGGCCTGCGTCAGGAGACCGCCCTGTGCCAAGACACGGATCACGCTGACGAAACCTTGACGAAAGGCGGCAGGGCTTGCCTGAGCTTTCATCTCGACAAGGATCGGTTTTCGGTCAATCCTACCTTGCCGGCATAGGGGCCATGCGTTCAGTGCCGGTGAGAGACGCTTTGGCTTCGAGGGATGTGGCGATGGCGACCGGAACCGTGAAATGGTTCAACACTGAGAAGGGGTTCGGCTTCATTCAACCGGCGGAAGGCGGCAAGGATGTGTTCGTTCACATCACGGCCGTGAAAGAGGCCGGCATGATGACGCTGACGGAAGGGCAGCAGGTTTCGTTCGAGTTGAAGACCGAGCGCGGCAAGACGGCCGCGGGCGATCTGAAAGTACTCTGAGACTGCTCTGTCGCCGTGAGGTTCGCCTGCCGCGCGCGGCGGGATGCTGGCGAGCGCGTGCCTGAAAGATGACGACCGGATCGGCGTTGTCGCCGTATGTCCGGCGCTGTTCCTTTGATACGACATGATGCGCCGAAAGCCCCGTCCAGGTCTGGCCTGCGGGGTTTTCTTGCTTGAGAATCCGTGGGATGCGCGGAGCCGGACGCACCAGGCGGCCCTCTGGTTCTTTCGCTCACGCAGAAGCGCCGCGCGGCTGACGCGGGAAGATCGCGCGCCCATCCGCCTCAGCTTCGCCGAGCCACCTTATCCCGGCGGGAGAAGGAAGAGTCCGTCCTATCTTCCGCACGACAATCCGCTTGCACGAACGGTGCGTTCGATATAAAGATATCTTTATATCTTTTTCCTTGTCGACAGAGGACGCCAGCGCGTGCGGCAGCCGACGACATTGTCTTCCGATGTGCTTCTCGCGGGCCTCAGGGCCGCCGGCGAGGAGACGCGGCTGCGCATTCTCGCTTTGCTCTCCGAAGGCGAGCTCTCGGTGTCCGATCTCACCGACATCCTCGGCCAGTCGCAGCCGCGCATCTCGCGCCACCTCAAGCTGCTCGCCGAGGCCGGGCTGGTCCGGCGTTCACGCGAGGGGGCCTGGGCTTTCTTCCGCCTCGACGAGACCGGGCCTGGCGGCGCCTTTGCCGCGTCGCTCGCCGCCTGGCTCGACCTGAGCGACCCGGTGCTCGCAGCCGATCGCGAGCGCCTCACCGCCGTCCGGACAACGCGGGCCGAGGCCGCGCAAAACTACTTCGCCAGCGTCGCGCGCGACTGGGACCGGCTGCGCGGCCTGCATGTGCCCGACCATGCTGTCGAGGCGGCGGTCGAAGAGGCGGTCGGCGAAGGCTCGCCCGGCGCGATGCTCGATCTCGGCACCGGCACGGGGCGGATGCTGGAGCGGATCGCGCCGAAATTCGGCCGCGCCGTCGGCGTCGATGCCAATCATGCGATGCTGGCGGTGGCCCGGGCCAATCTCGAGCAGGCGGGGCTGTCGCGCGTCGAGCTCCGGCAGGGCGACATCTATGCATTGCCCTTCCCGCGCGGCTCCTTCGATCTCGTCGTGATCCATCAGGTGCTGCATTTCCTTGACGATCCCGGCCGGGCTGTGCGTGAGGCGGCCGCGATGCTGGCGCCCGGCGGGCGCCTGATCGTCGTCGATTTCGCCCCGCACGAGATGGAATTCCTGCGGACCGAGCATGCGCATCGCCGGCTCGGCTTCTCCCGCCAGCAGATCGCGGCCTGGTTCGCCGAGGCGGGCCTGTCCTGCGATCTTTCCCGCGAAGTCACCCTTGCCGATGGCGGCTCGGGCCAGCTCCCGGTCATGCTCTGGCGTGGCCGCGACCGGCGCGTCCAGGCCGATCCGCCGGTCCGCACGATCAATCTCGAGGTTGCGTGATGAATGCTTTCCGCCCCAGCCGCCACGGCTCGCGCCGTCCGCGCGTGTCCTTCGAGTTCTTTCCGCCCAAGACGGAGGAGATGGAGGTCGCGCTGTGGGACAGCGTGCGCCGGCTCGAGCCGCTCGGTCCCAGCTTCGTCTCGGTGACCTATGGCGCCGGCGGCTCCACCCGCGAGCGCACCCACGCCACCGTCAAGCGCATGGTCGACGAGACCGGGCTGAAGCCGGCGGCGCATCTCACTTGTGTCTCGGCCTCGAAGGCGGAGGTTGACGAGGTTATCCGATCCTATTGGGACGCCGGCGTGCGCCATGTCGTGGCGTTGCGCGGCGACCCGGCCGGCGGGCTCGGCACGATCTATGAGCCGCACCCGCAGGGCTATCATCAGACCTCGGACCTCGTCGCAGGCCTGAAGCGCATCGGCGATTTCGAGGTGACGGTCTCGGCCTATCCGGAGAAGCACCCGGAGGCCGCCTCGCTCGATGCCGATATCGATGCGCTCCAGAAGAAGGTCGATGCCGGCGCGACGCGGGCGATCACCCAGTTCTTCTTCGATAACGACGTCTATTTCCGCTATCTCGACAAGGTCCGGGCGCGCGGCATCGAGATCCCGATCCTGCCCGGCATCGTGCCGGTCCAGAACTTCAAGCAGACTGCGAATTTCGCCCGCAAGACCGGCGCCAGCGTGCCGCAATGGCTGGCCGACCGCTTCGAGGGGCTGGAAGACGACGTCGCGACGCGCCGCCTCGTCGCGGCTGCCGTCTGCGCCGAGCAGGTGCTGGACCTGATCGATCGCGGCGCCACCGACCTGCATTTCTACACGATGAACAAGGCCGACCTCGTCTATGCCATCTGCCATCTCGTGGGGTTGAAGCCCGAGAAGCCGGCGGCGCAGGCCGTGGCGGCGGAGTAAGCCTATGTCCGACTTCATTCCCGCTCCCGTCGACGGCGCCGAGATCGAGCGCTCTTTGCGCAAGGCCGCGCGCGAACGCATCCTCGTGCTCGACGGCGCGATGGGCACGCAGATCCAGAACCTGAAGCTCTCGGAAGCCGATTTCCGCGGCGAGCGCTTCAAGGGCTTCAATCACGACCTCAAGGGCAATAACGACATCATCGCGTTGACCCAGCCCGAGGCGCTGCGCGACATCCATCTCGCCTATTTCCGGGCGGGTGCGGATATCGTCGAGACCAATACCTTCTCGGGCACCTCGATCGCCCAGGCCGATTACGGCATGGAGGCCTATGTCTACGAATTGAACGTCGCCTGCTCGCGGCTCGCCCGCGAGGCGGCCATGATCGCCGAGAAGGAAGACGGGCGCCGCCGTTACGTGGCCGGCGCGATCGGCCCGACCAACCGCACGCTCTCGATCTCGCCCGACGTCAACAATCCCGGCTTCCGCGCCGTGACCTTCGATCAGGTCCGCGATTCCTATGCCGAGCAGGTGAGGGGCCTGATCGACGGCGGCTCGGAGCTGCTGCTGATCGAGACGATCTTCGATACGCTCAACGCCAAGGCCGCGATCGTCGCGATCGAGGAGGTGTTCCGCGCCAAGGGCATCCGCCTGCCGGTGATGATCTCCGGCACGATCACCGATCTTTCGGGCCGCACGCTGTCGGGCCAGACGGTCGAGGCCTTCTGGAACGCCGTGCGCCACGCCGCGCCGCTGACCATCGGCCTCAACTGCGCGCTCGGCGCGCGCGAGATGCGGGCGCATATCAAGGACATGTCGCGCATCGCCGGCACGCTGGTCTGCGCCTATCCGAATGCCGGCCTGCCCAACGAATTCGGCCTTTATGACGAACGGCCGGAAGCGACCGCCCAGATGCTGGCGGAGTTCACCGATTCCGGCTTCGTCAACATGGTCGGCGGCTGTTGCGGCACCACGCCGGACCATATCCGCGCCATCGCCCAGGCCGTCGCCGGCAAGGCGCCGCGCCAGATTCCCGAGCCGAAGCCCTGGCTGAGGCTCGCCGGGCTGGAGCCGTTCACGCTCGACGAGACCATTCCCTTCGTGAACGTCGGCGAGCGCACCAACGTCACCGGCTCGGCCAAGTTCCGCAAGCTGATCACGGCCGGCGACTATGCTGCGGCGCTCGATGTGGCGCGCGATCAGGTCGCCAACGGCGCCCAGGTCATCGACATCAACATGGACGAGGGCCTGCTCGATTCCGAGAAGGCGATGACCGAGTTCTGCAACCTGATCGCCTCCGAGCCGGATATCTCGCGCGTGCCGATCATGGTCGACTCGTCGAAATTCCCGGTGATCGAGGCCGGTCTCAAGACGATCCAGGGCAAGCCGATCGTCAACTCGATCTCGATGAAGGAGGGCGAGGACGCCTTCCTCGAGCAGGCGCGCATCTGCCGGCAATACGGCGCGGCGGTGGTCGTGATGGCCTTCGACGAGGTCGGGCAGGCCGACACCTTCCAGCGCAAGATCGAGATCTGCACCCGGGCCTACAAGCTGCTGACTGAGACGATCGGCTTCCCGCCCGAGGACATCATCTTCGACCCGAACATCTTCGCGGTGGCGACGGGCATCGAAGAGCACGACAACTACGGCAACGATTTCATCAACGCGACGCGCGCCATCCGCGAGAGCCTGCCGCATGCCCATATCTCGGGCGGCGTCTCGAACCTGTCCTTCTCGTTCCGTGGCAACGAGAAGGTCCGCGAGGCGATGCATTCGGTCTTCCTGTACCATTGCATCAAGGCCGGCATGGACATGGGCATCGTCAATGCCGGCCAGCTCGGCAGCTATGACGATCTCGACCCCGAACTGCGCGAGCTCTGCGAGGACGTCGTCCTCAACCGCCGCAAGGATTCGACCGAGCGGCTCCTGGAGGCGGCTCCGCGTTTCAAGGGGGACGGCTCCGTCGCGGCTTCAGGCAAGGACCTCGCCTGGCGCGAACTGCCGGTCGAGAAGCGGCTGGAGCATGCGCTGGTCGCCGGGATCACCGAGTTCATCGAGGCCGATACGGAAGAGGCCCGCCAGCGCGCCGAGAAGCCGCTGCACGTTATCGAGGGCCCGCTGATGGCCGGCATGAACGTGGTCGGCGACCTCTTCGGCGCGGGCAAGATGTTCCTGCCGCAGGTGGTGAAATCCGCCCGCGTGATGAAGCAGGCTGTCGCCTATCTCATGCCCTATATGGAGGAGGAGAAGCGCCTCAACGGCGGCTCCGAGCGCTCGGCCGCCGGCAAGGTGCTGATGGCGACGGTCAAGGGCGATGTCCACGACATCGGCAAGAACATCGTCGGCGTCGTGCTCCAGTGCAACAACTACGAGGTGATCGACCTCGGCGTGATGGTGCCGACCCAGAAGATCCTGGAGACGGCGCGCAAGGAGAAGGTCGACATCATCGGCCTCTCCGGGCTGATCACGCCCTCGCTCGACGAGATGGTGACGGTCGCCTCCGAGATGGAGCGCGAGGGCTTCGACATCCCGCTGCTGATCGGCGGGGCGACGACCAGTCGCGTCCATACTGCTGTGAAGATCCATCCAGCCTATAACGCCGGCCAGGCGGTGCATGTGAATGACGCTTCGCGCGCGGTCGGCGTGGTTTCGAGCCTGCTCTCGCAGGAGCAGAAGCCGGGTTATGTCGCCGGCGTGCAGGCGGAATACGCCAAGGTCGCCGAGGCGCATCGCCGCTCGGAAGCCGACAAGCAGCGCCTACCGCTGGCCAAGGCCCGCGCCAATCCCTTCAAGACGGATTGGACAGCCTACCAGCCGCCGAAGCCGAGCTTCCTGGGTACGCGCACCTTCCGCACCTACGACATCGCCGATCTCGTGCCGGTGCTCGACTGGACGCCGTTCTTCCAGACCTGGGAACTGAAGGGCCGCTTCCCGGCGATCCTGCAGGACGAGAAGCAGGGCGAGGCCGCGCGCGCGCTCTGGGACGATGCGCAGTCGATGCTGAAGCGTATCGTCGAGGAGCGCTGGTTCAATCCGAAGGCGGTGATCGGCTTCTGGCCGGCGAATGCGGTCGGCGACGACATCCGCCTCTATACCGGCGAGAGCCGGGCCGATGAGCTCGCGACCTTCCACGGCCTGCGCCAGCAGCTCCTGCGGCGAGACGGCAAGCCCAATCTCTGCCTGTCGGACTTCGTCGCGCCGGAAGGCGTCGCGCCCGACTATATCGGCGCCTTCGCCGTCACGGCCGGGGCGGAAGAGGAGCGCATCTCCGAGAAATTCGCGCGCGACAACGACGACTATCGCTCGATCATGGTCAAGGCGCTGGCGGATCGCTTCGCCGAGGCTTTCGCCGAGCGCATGCACCAGCTCGTGCGCAAGGAGTTCTGGGGCTACGCACCGGACGAGGCCTTCTCGAACGAGGATCTGATCCGCGAGGAATATCGCGGCATCCGCCCGGCGCCGGGTTATCCGGCCCAGCCCGACCACACCGAGAAGGCGACCCTGTTCCGGCTGCTGGAGGCCGAGCGTCGCGTCGGCGTGAAGCTGACCGAGAGCTATGCGATGTGGCCGGGCTCCTCGGTCTCGGGGCTCTATTTCTCGCATCCGGAGGCCTATTATTTCGGCGTCGCCAAGGTCGAGCGCGACCAGGTCGAGGATTATGCCGCGCGCAAGGGCATGACGATCGAGGAGGTCGAGCGCTGGCTGGCGCCGATCCTCAACTACGACACCGCGGCCTATCGCCTGCAGGCGGCGGAGTAGTTGCCTTCCAGCGCTACGGCGGGCATCACGCCTGCGGCAGCGCCGGAGAGAATTCGTGACGACTGACGCGACAAGGCTGATCCGCAAGGCGGTGGCGGCGGATCAGCCGCGCATCCACGCCATCCGTATGGCCGTGCGCGAGAACATCCTGAGCGATCCCTCGAAGGTGACGGCCGAGGAGGTCGCCTGGTATCGCGATAATGCGATCTTCCTCGTTGCCGAAAGCGCGGGCGAGATCGCGGGCTTCGCTTGCGCCAACCATCAGACCGGTCTGATCTGGGCCCTGTTCATCGATCCGGCGCAAGAGGGGCGCGGCCATGGCCGGGCGTTGCTCGATGCGGCGCTGGCCGGGTTGAAGGCTGCGGGCCATGCCCAGGCCTGGCTCGAAACCGGCGCCGGCACGCGGGCGGAGCGCTTCTATCGCCGCCATGGCTGGCACGACCGGGGACGCGGCCTCGACGGACAGATCGTCTTCACGCGGCAGCTATGAGTTTTGGGCCGTGATTCCGGACAATCCCGGAATGACGAGATGACCTAGCGGAAGAGGGCCTCGCCTAACCCGCGAGCGCTGCCCGGCTGACGGCCGTGACCGGGCCGTCGAAGACGCGGATGCAGTCTCCGCCGGCGAGGCCCGCGACATGGAGTGCCGCCTCGGCTTCCGCGAAGATCTCGTTCTGCTCGCAGTAGCCCTCGGTCTTCAGCAGGGCCGCGCCGATCGAGGCCGTGAAATCGATGACGAGGTAGCCGCGCGGGATCGGCCGGCACAACAGCTTGCGCGTGCCGGTGAGCATCGCGGCCAGGTAAGCCTTGTCGCCTGGCATTCGCAGCAAAAGGGCGAAAGCGGCCGGGCCCGTCTGGTCGATTGCCAGGGCATCGGGAAAGAGCCGGCGCAGGCGCTCGCCGAAGCAGCGGATGACGTCGTCGCCGGCGGCCCGGCCATGGTTTTCGACGATTGTCGGAAAGCGATCGATCTCGAAGATCGCGAGAGTGAGGCATTCCGGTGCCCGGCCCCGATCCTGCCGGAACTGTCTGAGGACGTCGGTGAAGCTGCGGCGTGCTGCGGGGCTCGCTGGGGGCTCCGCTCGCGTGAGGCTGGAGACGCCGCTCCACAACCCCTTCTCGGCGGTGACATCCTGCTTCGAGCCGAAGATGCGGATCGGCCGGCCATGCTGATAGCCGACGCCGACGATGAGGCGCATCCAGCGCTTGTCGCCATTCACCGCCCTGATCCGGCAATCGAGCGCGAAGCCCTGCCCGGTGCGGATGGCGCTGCTGCGATGCTGCTCCATTTCGCGCCGGGACCCCTCCTCGTAGAGATCGAGGGTCGCCTTGCGGTAGATTTCGCTGCCGCGCTGCAGGCCGAACAGGTCGTAGACCCCGTCGGTCCAGCTCAGGGTCTCGTTGGCGAGGTTGCATTCCCAGGCGCCGAGCGCGGCGGGCGCGAGCGAGCGCTCGTAAAGGGGCTTGGTGGCTGCGATGAGCTGCTGGCTATCCACGGCGCCCTCCTGCCGGTCGACCGGTGGAAGGCAGCCTAGGCCCGCGAGCGTTAAGCGAACCTTGCGTCACGCGGATATTCCACCGTTTCATTGGTGCGCCGCTGCCCCGCTCTTTCGGCGCGCACCGGTTCAGGCCGTCCGCGGGCCCTGCGCGTCCGCGAGCAGGTCGCGCAGCGTCGTGATCGTCGAGGAATCGGCGATGCCGTCGACCTTTTCCGGGCGCCAATGGCGTTGGAAGGCGGCGACGATCGCTTCGAGCCTGTCGTCGAAGACGCCGTCGACCGTGACGCCGTAGCCGAGCATCGCGAACATCGCCTGAAGCGCCTCGACCGGTTGGCCGCTCTCGCCGCGGGCGAAGAAGCGTCCGCCACGGATCGGGGCCGGTTCCGTCCAGAGGCCGACGCCGGCTTCGGCGAAGCGACGCCACGGAAATTTCTCTCCGGGATCGATCTTGCGGCCGGGTGCGATGTCGGAATGGGCGAGCACGCGCTCTGGCGGGATCGACCAGCGCTCGCAGATGTCGCGGCACAGATTCAGCGTCGCCACGATCTGGTCCTCCGGATAATCGGGCAGGCCGCCGGGATGGCCGGGATTGGCGATCTCGATGCCAATCGAGCAGGAGTTGATGTCGGTCTCGCCGGCCCAGTGCGAGGCGCCGGCATGCCAGGCGCGCCGGCCCTCCGGCACAAGCTGGAGCGTGTGGCCGTTCTCGAAGACGAAATAATGCGAGGAGACCTGCGCGACCGGGTTGCAGAGCCATTGCAGCGCTTCGCCGGCCACCGGCATGCCGGTGTAGTGCAGGATCAGCATGTCGGGCCGGCGGCCGGGCGTGCCGTCCGGGTTCTTGCGCTCGCCATGGTTGGGCGATGGGAAGATCTTTGCGGCAAAGCGGCTGTCGGGTCTGGCGACGTCCAGCGGGGCGATTTCGGTCATAGGAGGCGGCTCAGGCGGGTTGGGGCGCGAGGCTGCGGCTCATGCCGCGTTCTTTCTGGATCGCGTCCCAGGCCGCGTTGATCGCGGCGATGCGGCGCGTCGCGATGGCGATCGCCTCCTCGGGCAGGCCGCGGGCGATCTCGCGGTCGGGATGGGTTTCGGCGACGAGGTGGCGGTAATGGCGCTTCAGCTCGGCGTCGTCCATCTCGCGGCTGGCGCCGAGCACGAGATAGGGGTCGTCCGGGCGGCGGGCATGGCGGGCCTCGATCCGGGCGAAATCGGGCTCGGCGATGCCGAAGATGCCGGCGACCGACTGGAGATAGGCGTGCTCGGCCTCGTGGATCGCGCCATCGGCAGCGGCGATCAGGAAGAGGCCGTCGAGCACATCCTCCAGCAGGGCGGGCTCATCCTTGAAGGCGCCTGCGATCTGCGAGGCATAGGCCTCGAAGCCGGCGCTGGTCTGCTTGGCGAGATCGAACAGGGCCTCGATGCGCTGCTGCTGATCGGGCGGGACCTCGACGATGCGGCGGAAGGCGGTGATCTCGTCGCAGGTCACGACGCCGTCCGAGCGCGCCATCTTGGCGGCGAGCGCGACGAGGCCGGTGGTGAAGACGAGCTCGCGCGGTGCCGGGCCGAACGGCGCGCCTTCGCGATCGACCAGGACATGGCCGGCCAGCGCGCCGACGAGTGCGCCCAGCGGCCCGCCGATCACGAGGCCGAGCCCGCCGCCGCCCAGAGCGCCCCAGAAAGAGGAAGCCATCACATAATCGATCCCGGTGAATCCGAATGCGCCGATGATGGGAGAAGGGGGCTTGTTCGCGCAAGAGCGCCCGGTGCGACGGCCTGCCGCGCCAAAAATCCGGTTCCGGCCGGGAATGCGGCCGGAATGCGGCGGCCGATTCGCCTGCTTGATTCGTTCCGGCGGGCGGGGAGCCGGCGAAGTTTTTCGAGCGACCGAATACATATGAATACTGAATAGTTAAATATAGAATATATTCCTGTTTACGCTGATAGTTATGCGTTTTTCTATGGTATGCGCCAGATTATCGACACATTCGACCATCAGTTGAGCGGCCCCATCGGCCAGTCATGGCTCAATGGGGTTCAATTCGACATGCGATATATCTGTGGTGGTCTCGCGGCTGCGTGCCTGATTAGCCTCTCCGGGGTTGCCCTGGCCGAGGATTTCGTCAATGCGGAAACGGACCCCAGAGCTATCGTTCTTCGCGACGCCGAGATCGCCCGCGCCAAGGCCGCCGAGGACAAGGGCGAGAAGGCTCCGGTTGAGGCGCGCGCTCCGAAGGCCGGCGCCCGCACCGCCAAGGCTGAAGGCGACAAGACCGAGACCCGCGCCAGCCGCGCGCTGGCGGCTCCGGCCGGAACCGAAGGCATCAAGGCGATCGTCGCGCGTCACGCGGCTGCCAATGGCGTGCCGTTCTCGCTGGCCGATGCCGTCGTGCGCGTCGAAAGCCGCTACAATCCCCGCGCCTCGCATGCCGGCAATTACGGCCTGATGCAGATCCGCCACCAGACGGCGCGCGGCCTGGGTTATTCCGGCAGCGCCAGCGGCCTGCTCGATGCCGAGACCAATGCGCGCTACGGCATGAAATATCTCGCCATGGCCTACAAGATGGCCGGCGGCGACACCTGCCGCACCGTGATGAAGTACCAGAGCGGCCACATGACGAACCGGATGAGCGGTGCCAACCGCGCCTATTGCGCCAAGGTGCGCACCATTACCGCCCGCAACTGATCCTGGACCGCCTCGCGTCCTGTCGGATGCAAAGTGGCGATCTGGCTTTTCATTTTAGCATCGGATTTCTCCGAAAAGTGCATTCCACTTTTCGGTCCGATGCTCCAGCCGCGCGGTTGTGCTTGACGCGGGCCGCGCCAGCGCGCATCTCCCCCCTCGCCAGTCGGCCGGACGGCCGCTCTCGTTCGCGAGGGAGGAAAGTCCGGGCTCCACGGAAACACGGTGCCGGATAACGTCCGGCGGGGGCGACCCCAGGGAAAGCGCCACAGAGATCGAACCGCCCTGCGCTGGAGAGCTTCGGCTTTTCCGGCAGGGTAAGGGTGAAAAGGTGCGGTAAGAGCGCACCGCGGACCCGGCAACGGGGACGGCATGGCAAGCCCCACCGGGAGCAAAACCGAATAGGGACGATGCTGCCCGCGCAAGCGGGCAGGGGCAGGTTTCTGTGCCTGGTCGTCCGGGTTGGTTGCTCGAGGCGCGCAGCAATGCGCGTCCCAGAGGAATGGCCGTCACGTCGGGGGAGCGATCCTCCGGCCATCCAAAACCCGGCTTACAGGCCGACTGGCGCTTGATGCCCGCAAATTCTACTCCAGTGGGCATCTGAAGCGATTGCCTGCGCTTCCGGTACTCACACCGATGTCCGCTCCGCTCCGGTTCTCGGCGACCGCTCCAGCTACCGCGCTGGAGCGAATTCCCGATCGGTCTCGGGGAGCGGCTCATTGAGCCGGACCGTGCAGGCTCAGGCCACCGTCGTCTCGACCGGGATGTTGCCCTTCGTCGCGTGCGAATAGGGGCAGACCACATGGGCCTTCTTGACGAGGTCCTGGACGGCGGCCTTGTCGAGGCCGGGCACTGAGACGGTCAGCTTCGCAGTGATGCCGAAGCCCTGGCCGTCGTCGCGCGGGCCGATGCCGATATCGGCCGAGACCTTCGCATCATCCGGGATCTTCACCTTCTCCTTGCCGGCGACGAACTTGAGCGCGCCGAGGAAGCAGGCCGAATAGCCGATGGCGAAGAGCTGCTCGGGATTGGTGCCGTCGCCACCGCCGCCGCCGAGCTCCTTGGGTGTATTCAGCACGAGCTTGACGTTGCCGGTATCGGTCGCGGCCTGGCCTTCGCGGCCGCCGGTGGCGGAACCATGGGCGGTGTAGAGCGTCTTCATGATCGGTTTCCTTCCTCGGGTGAGCTGATGGTTGTTATTTAGATTGTGTGCAATTAGATTGTCAACAACTGATTTGAGCGTGATAGAGGGCGGTTGATTATGGGGCCGCTTTCGGTTTTGCGTGAAACAGGATGATCGGCGAGGGCGTGATGGCGAAGCGGGACAGGGCCAGGGACGGGATGCCGCGTCTGGAGCAGCAGCTCTGCTTCGCGATTTATCAGGTCGGCCACGCCTTCAACCGGGCCTATCGTCCGATCCTGGCCGCGCTCGGGCTGACCTATCCGCAATATCTGGTCATGCTGGTGCTCTGGGAGCAGGACGGGCTCACGGTGAAGGAGCTCGGCGAGCGATTGATGCTCGATTCCGGCACGCTGACGCCGCTGCTGAAGCGGTTGGAGGGGTCCGCCCTGATCCGGCGCGAGCGCGACGCCCGCGATGAGCGGCAGGTGCGCATCCACCTCGCCGAGAAGGGCGAGGGGCTGCGCGAGCAGGGGCGCTGCGTCCAGGAGGCTGTCGGCGAGGCGCTCGGCGGGACGGCGGGCGATGCGGGGCGCTTGCGCGACCAGCTCGGTCTCGTCCGCGATGCGCTGCTGGCGTCGTCACGCGACGGCTGATGGCGCCTTTTGCCGTAGCCGCCGCCACTGTCATTCCGGGTTCGCGCCTGAAGCGCGCGCCGGAATGACAATTGTGCGGTGTCCTTCGAAGCTTCCAGATCTGTCCCGCTTGTCGGCTCGCCAAAAATAACGGCGCGCTTTCGTAAAAATTTTTCGCAGCGCTGACGCGTCTTCCGCTGGCCCAGGAGGTCAGGCGGGTGCCGAATTGCGCGTGCTTACGGATACTTAACCTTAACAAGCTGTGATGCCGGAGAGTCCCGGCAGGTGCGTCGCTGCGCCTGCGATTCCATTGACGCCCATAAAGGCCCATGCTATCCCAAATCATCCCGTCGAAGCCGGCAGGCAATCCAAGGGTCAGGCTCCGTGTGCCGCGCGGAATTTGGCTTGCGGGCGTGCCTTGCCCGCTTCGACGGGGGGACTTTTCGCCGCTTGCCCATCTCAGCGGTGGCGCCTTGAAGAGCAGGCCGGGAGGCGGCGTTGACGGACCGCTTCGTCTCGAATTTCACGAACCGGCTCGACGCCAAGGGGCGCGTTTCCATTCCGTCGAGCTTCCGGTCGGTGCTGGCGAAGGACGGCTACGAGGGCCTCTATGTCCATCAGGGCCTCGACCTGCCGGCACTGGATGCCGGCGGCAATGCGCTCCGGGCCACGATCGACGATATTCTCGCGCGCTTCTCGCCGTTCTCGGACGAGTGGGAGCTGCTCTCGACGGCGCTGAACGGCACCTCGGAGGTGCTGAAGGTCGACACGGAGGGGCGCATGGTGCTGAGCGAGGCACTGAAGGCGCATGCCGGCATCGGCGATGCCGTGACCTTCGTCGGCCATGGGCACAAGTTTCAGATCTGGGAGCCGGAGCGGTTCCGCGCCCATCTCGACGCAGCGCGGACGCGTCTGCGCGACGTGAAGCGCACGCTCGGCAGTTTGACCATTCCAACGGGAGGCTCGGGCACATGAGCGACCATGGCGACCGTTCCGGCGGAGCCATTGGCGGATCGGTTCGTCATGTGCCCGTATTGCTCGCCGAGGTGCTGGAGGCGCTCGCGCCGCAAGCCGGCGGGCGCTATCTCGACGGCACCTTCGGGGCAGGGGGCTATTCGCGCGCGATCCTCGATGCCGCGCCTGAGGTCACCCTGCTCGGGCTCGACCGCGATCCCTCTGCGATCGCTGGCGGGGCCGATCTCGTGGCCGCCATGGCGGGGCGATTGACACTGTCCCAGGCCAATTTCGGCGAGCTGGCCGAGGAGGCCGAGCGCTTCAGGATGACGCCGCTCGACGGCGTCGTGCTCGATATCGGCGTCTCCTCGATGCAGATCGACCAGGCCGAGCGCGGCTTTTCGTTCCGTTTCGACGGTCCGCTCGACATGCGCATGAGCGGGAGCGGGCAGAGCGCCGCCGACCTCGTCAACGAGGCCGAGGAAGGGCTGCTCGCCAATATCTTCTATCATTATGGCGAGGAGCGCCGCTCGCGCGCCGTCGCCCGCGCCGTGGTCGAGGCCCGCCGCAAGGCGCCGATCACGACGACCAAGCAGCTTGCCGATCTCGTCGCCGGGATCGTGCGCGGCGAGCCTGGTGGCGCCCATCCGGCGACGCGGGTCTTCCAGGCGCTGCGCATCGCGGTCAATGACGAGCTCGGCGAGCTGGTCCGGGCGCTGCACGCAGCCGAGACGGTGTTGAAGCCCGGCGGGCGGCTCGTCGTGGTCACCTTCCATTCCCTCGAAGACCGCATCGTCAAGCAGTTCTTCGCCGAGCGCTCTGGCCGGGTATCGGCGGGCTCGCGCCATGCGCCGGCGGTGGCCGTTGCGCAGCCGACCTTCAGGCTGGTCGAGAAGGGTGCCGTCGCACCGTCCGAAGCCGAGATGCGCGCCAATCCGCGGGCGCGCTCGGCCAAGCTGCGCGCCGCCGAACGCAACGATGCGCCGTCGCGCCGGGCCGATGCCGGGCTCGTCGCGCTCTCCACCGTTCCTGCCCCGCAGCCGCGCCGGAGGCCCTGAGCGTGATCAAGCTCCTGCACATCATCGCCATCGGCGCGCTGGTTTCCTCGGCGGTCTATGCCTATTCGATCAAATACGAGACGACGCTGGCGACCGAGCATCTCCAGAAGCTCAAGGGCAAGACCCAGCGCGAGCGCGACGCGATCCAGGTGCTCAAGGCCGAGTGGCAGTTCCTCAACCGGCCCGACCGCGTCCAGATGCTGGCGGAGCGCCATCTCGACCTCCAGCCCTTCGTGGTGACGCAGGTGGTCAAACCCTCGGACATCCCGAACCGCGGCCCGAAGGTCGATGCCATCGGCCGCAAGCTCGAGGATCTCGGCCTCGGCCTGCCGACCGAGACCCCCAGGGATCGCAAGGCGAGCGCGACGACGCCGGGAGCCATGCCATGAGCCAGTCGATGCATCACGAAGCGACGGAGCAGCAGGCCGAGGCGACGGAACCCGTCGTGAAGCGCGGGCGTCTGGCCTGGCTGCGCGACGTCTTCCGCATGAGCGGAGAGAAGAGCGAGCCGCGCGTCGGCCTCGTCATCCTCGGTTTCTCCGCCCTGTTCCTGGCGATCATCGGCCGGCTGGTCTATCTCGGCGTCGCTCCGAACGAGCAGGTCGGCCTGCGCCGCGCCACCTCCAACGCCATCTCCGCCGCCCGGCCCGACATCGTCGACCGCAATGGCGATGTCATGGCGACCGATATCCGCACGGTCTCGGTCTTCGCCGAGCCACGCCGCATCCTCGACAAGGACGAGGCGACCGAGCTGCTGACGGCCGTTCTGCCCGACCTCGACGCCAAGGATTTGCGCGACAAGCTCGGCACCAAGAAGGGCTTCGTCTGGGTCAAGCGCGAGATCACGCCGCGCCAGCAGGCCGAGGTGCACCGGCTCGGCATCCCTGGCGTCGGTTTCGTGCCCGAGAACAAGCGCGTCTACCCGAACGGCAACGCGGCGGCGCATGTGCTCGGCTTCGCCAATATCGACAATGTCGGCATCGCCGGCATCGAGAAATACATCGACTCGCAGGGACTGCAGGACCTGAACGGCGCGGGCCTCGCGACCGAGGCGTCCGACCTGAAGCCGGTCAAGCTGTCGATCGACCTGCGCGTCCAGCACCTGCTGCGCGACGAACTGTCCAAGGGCCTCGAGCGCTTCAAGGCGATCGCCGCGGCGGGCGCGATCATGGACGTGAACACCGGGGAGGTGATCGCGCTGGTCTCGCTGCCGGATTTCGACCCCGGCAACCCCGTCGACGCGCTGGAGAAGGACCGGATCAACCGGATGAATGTCGGCGTCTACGAGATGGGCTCGACCTTCAAGGCGCTGACCATCGCGATGGCGCTCGATTCCGGCAAGGTCAACATCAATTCGAGCTTCTCGACCGCCGGCGGCATGATGCGCTTCGGCCGCCAGGTCATCAAGGAATACCATGGCACGGGCCGCACGCTGACGGTGCCGGAGGTGTTCCTGCATTCGTCGAACATGGGCTCGATCAAGATGGCGCTGGCCGTCGGCGTCGAGGGCCACAAGGCCTTCCTCAAGAAGATGATGCAGCTCGACCGGATGACGACGGAGCTGCCGGAAAGCGCGGCGCCGATCGTCCCGCAGCGCTGGGGCGAGATCAACACCGCGACCATCGCCTTCGGCCACGGCCTCGCCGTCGCGCCGCTGCAGGCGCTGGCGGCGGTGGCGGCGCTGGTGAATGGCGGCTACCTGATGAAGCCGACCTTCCTGGTGCGGTCCGAGGAGGAGGCCCGCAAGGTCGCGACGCGCGTCATCAAGCCGGAGACCTCCGAGGCGATGCGCTTCATCATGCGGCTCAACGGCGAGAAGGGCTCGGCCCGCAAGGCGAATATCGAAGGCTATTTCGTCGGCGGCAAGACCGGCACGGCCGAGAAGGTCATCAACGGTCGCTACGCCAAGAACAAGAACTTCACGACCTTCACGGCGATCGCCCCGTCCGACAAGCCGAAATACCTGTTCCTCGCGATCTATGACGAGCCGAAAGGCTATGCCGAGAGCGGCGGCTATTCGACCGCGGCGTGGAATGCCGGCGTCACGACCGGCCGGGTGATCGAGCGCGCCGCGCCGATCCTGGGGCTGAACCCCCGCTTCGATCCGCCGCCGTCGCCGTTCCCGCTGATGGCGAGGCTCGGTGCCTGGGGTTCGCGCTGATCTCGACCTATAACGGTGGCCATGACGATGACCGGATACCGCCTCGGAGACCTTTTCCCCGAGATGTTCGAGACTGAGGCCGCCAGCCAGCAGGTGCATGGCGTTGCCTTCGACAGCCGCAAGGTGACGGGGGACGACGTCTTCGTCGCACTCGCTGGCGCCAAGGCGGATGGCGCCCGCTTCATCATGGATGCTGTCGGGCACGGCGCCGTCGCGGTGGTCTCGGGTGGGCCGCGGCCGGCCGACCTGCCGGCCGGGGTCGCCTTCGCACAGGTGGAGGACCCGCGCCTCGCGCTGGCGCTCGCTGCGGCGAATATCCACCCGCGCCAGCCCCGGACGATCGTCGCGGTGACCGGCACCAGCGGCAAATCCTCGGTGGCGGATTTCACCCGCCAGATTTTCCAGGCGCTCGGCCATGAGGCGGCGAGCGTCGGTACCATCGGCGTGGTCACGAGCAAGGGCGCCGATTACGGCTCGCTGACGACGCCGGACCCGCTCTCGCTGCACGCTTCATTCGACAGGCTCGCGGGCGAGGGCATCACGCATCTTGCCATGGAAGCGTCCTCGCACGGGCTCGACCAGCGCCGCCTCGACGGTGTGCGATTGAGCGCCGGCGCCTTCCTCAATCTCGGGCGCGACCATCTCGACTACCATCCGAGCGTCGAGGAGTACCTCGCCGCGAAGCTGAGGCTCTGGGAGCTGCTGCCGGACGGCGCGCCGGTGGTGATCAACCGCGACGAGCCTTATGCGGACGCGGCAGCCGAGGCTGCGGCCATGGCCGGCCACCCGATCATCGGCATTGGCCGCAAGGGCGAGACGTTGACGCTGCTGCGCAACGAGCGCGACGGCTTCTCGCAGCGCCTGACGGTCGGTTTTGACGGGCAGGAGCTCTCCGTCGCCTTGCCGTTGGTCGGCGATTTCATGGCCGGCAATGCGCTGGTCGCCGCCGGGCTGGCCATCGCGACCGGTGAGGACAAGGCTGCGTCGTTGCGGGCTATATCCGGGCTCATCGGTGTTGCCGGGCGGCTTGAACGCATCGGTGAGGCCAATGGCGGGCTCGTTGTCGTCGATTACGCCCATAAGCCCGATGCGCTCGCCGCGGTGCTGACCACGCTCAGGCCCTATGCGACCGGCCGCCTGATCTGCGTCTTCGGCTGCGGCGGCGATCGCGACAAGGGCAAGCGCCCGCTGATGGGCGCGATCGCGGCCGAGAAGGCCGATATCGCCATCGTCACCGACGACAATCCGCGTAGCGAGGACCCGGCGACGATCCGGGCCGAGATCATGACGGCATCGCCGAGGCTCCAGGAGATCGGCGACCGCGAGGAAGCCATCCGTGCCGCGGTGAAGATGCTTAAAGCCGGGGATTTGCTGGTCGTGGCGGGAAAAGGCCATGAATCCGGCCAGATCATAGGCGACCGCACGCTGCCCTTCTCCGATCACGACGTGGTCCGGAAAGCGCTATCGGAGTTTCAAGGATGAGCGCCCCGCTCTGGACCGGAGAAAAGCTGATCGCTGCGCTGCGCGCGCGGCCCGAGGGCGCCGTGCCGCCGGTCGTGACCGGGGCGTCGATCGATACCCGCACGCTGGAGCCCGGTGACGTCTTCTTCGCGATCACCGGCGAGGCCCGTGACGGGCATGATTTCGTCAGAGGCGCGCTCGACAAGGGCGCGGCGCTCGCCGTCGTCGACGAGGCGCATGCGGCCCAGTTCGAGGGGGCAGGCGCGCTCGCCATCGTGCCGGACGTGTTGAAGGGGATGGAGCATGCCGGCACCGCGAGGCGTGCCGAACTCAAGGCCGGCATCGTCGCCGTCACCGGCTCGGTCGGCAAGACCGGGACCAAGGAGGCGCTGCGCCTCGTGCTCTCGCGCCAGGGCAAGACCCATGCGCCGGTCGCGTCCTACAACAACCACTGGGGCGTGCCGCTGACGCTCGTCCGCACGCCCGCCGATATCGCCTATGGCGTCTACGAGATCGGGATGAACAGCCCCGGCGAGATTCTGCCGCTTGCGCGGATGGTGCGCCCGCAGGTCGCCATCGTCACCACGATCCAGCCGGTGCATCTCGCCGCCTTCGCCTCGCTCGAAGGGATCGCCGAGGAGAAGGCCGGGGTCTACTGGGAACTCGAAGAAGGCGGCACGGCGATCGTCAATGCCGACATCCCGCAATCCGAGCTGCTGCGCGATATCGCCAGATCCGGTCCGGCCGGGCGGATCGTCACCTTCGGGGAAAGCCCGGATGCCGATGTAAAGCTCGTCTCCTGTGCGCTGAAGCCGGACATGTCGGTGGTCGAGGCCCGCGTCCTCGGCGAGCCCGTGACCTATCGGCTCGGCAGTCCGGGCAAGCATATCGTGCTGAATTCGCTCGCCGTGCTCGCGGCCGTCCATGCGCTCGGCGCCGATCTCGCGCTGGCCGCGTTGGCCCTCGGCGACCTCAAGCCGCCGGCTGGACGCGGCGCACGCCAGGTGCTGCAGGCGCCGGGCGGCAGGGTCACGCTGCTCGACGAGAGCTATAACGGCAACCCCGCCTCGATGCGGGCCGCAATCGAGAATCTCGGCCGCCTGCCGGTCGAGGGGCGCGGCCGGCGCATCGCCGTGCTCGGCGACATGCTGGAACTCGGGCCGACCGGCCCGGAGCTGCATCGGGGGCTCGCCGAACCGCTGGTCTCGAACGGGATCGACAAGGTCTTCACCTGCGGCCCGCTGATGAAAGGGCTCCACGAGAGCTTGCCTTCCGCCATGCGGGGGGCTTATGCCGCCACGGCGAGCGACCTGGAGCCGCTCGTGCTCGATGCGATCCGCGGCGGCGACACTGTCACGGTCAAGGGATCGCTGGGCACGCGCATGGGTCCGATCGTCAAGGCGATCCTCGCGCGCTTTCCTGCCGTGCCTGCCGAAGACTGACCTGCAAGAGAGCCCAGAAGCATGTTCGCCCTGCTCGCCGAACTGTCCGGCACCTTCCCGGTGCTGAACGTCTTCCGCTACATCACCTTCCGCGCAGGCGGGGCGACGGCGACGGCGCTGCTCTTCCTGTTCTTTTTCGGCCCCTCGGCCATATCCTGGCTCCGGATCAAGCAGGGCAAGGGCCAGCCGATCCGCACGGACGGCCCGGAATCGCATCTTGCCAAGCGCGGCACGCCGACCATGGGCGGGCTGATGATCCTGACGGGGGTGTTCGTCGCGGTGCTGCTCTGGGGCAACCTGCGCAACCCCTATGTCTGGATCGTGCTCGGCGTCACCGCAGCCTACGGCGCGATCGGCTTCTATGACGATTTCCTCAAGGTCACCAAGCAGTCGCACAAGGGCTTCTCGGGCAAGGCCCGCATCTCGATCGAGGTCGTGGTCGCGCTCGTCGCCTGCTACTTCGTCATGCAGACGCAGCCACCGGCGATCGGCTCGGGCTTCGCGATGCCCTTCCTCAAGGAAGCGATCATCCCGCTCGGCATCCTGTTCCCGCTGGTCGCGTCCTTCGTCGTGGTCGGCGCCGGCAACTCGGTGAACCTGACCGACGGGCTCGACGGGCTCGCCATCGTGCCCGTCATGATCGCGGCCGGTACCTTCGGCTTCATTTCCTATCTCGTCGGCAACGCGATCTTCGCCAACTACCTGCAGATCCACCATATCCCCGGCGCGGGCGAGCTCGCCGTGATCTGCGGCGCGGTGATCGGCGCCGGCCTCGGCTTCCTCTGGTTCAATGCGCCGCCGGCCCAGATCTTCATGGGCGATACCGGCTCGCTCGGTCTCGGCGGCCTGCTCGGCACCATCGCGGTCGCGACCAAGCACGAGATCGTGCTGGCGATCGTCGGCGGTCTCTTCGTCGTCGAGGCGCTCTCGGTGATCATCCAGGTCTTCGTGTTCAAGCGCACCGGCAAGCGCGTCTTCCTGATGGCGCCGATCCACCACCATTTCGAGAAGCTGGGCTGGACCGAACCGCAGGTGGTGATCCGTTTCTGGATCATCTCGGTCGTGCTGGCGCTGGTCGGCCTCGCCACGCTGAAGCTGCGCTGAGATGACTCCGGTTTCCGTCTTTTCGGGGCGCAAGGTCGCCCTGTTCGGGCTCGGCGGCTCCGGGCTCGCCACGGCACGCGCGCTCAAGGCGGGCGGTGCCGAGGTCGCGGCCTGGGACGACAACGAGAAGAGTCGGGAGAAGGCGGCTGCCGAGGGCATCGCCGTCGTCGATCTGGCGAATGCCGACTGGTCGGGCTTCGCGGCTTTCTTGCTCTCGCCCGGCGTGCCGCTGACCCATCCCGAGCCGCACTGGACCGTCGGCAAGGCCAAGGCTGCCGGTGTGCCGATCATCGGCGATGTCGAATTGTTCTTCCTTGAGCGGGCGACGGTGGCGCCGGGCTCGCCGGTCGTCTGCATCACCGGCACCAACGGCAAGTCGACCACGACGGCGCTGATCGCGCATGTGCTCGGGGCGGCCGGCCGCGACGTGCAGATGGGCGGTAATATCGGCACCGCCGTGCTGGCGCTGGAGCCGCCGGCCGCGAACCGCATCCATGTCATCGAGTGCTCGAGCTACCAGATCGACCTCGCGCCCTCGCTTGCGCCCACCGTTGGCATCCAGATGAACCTGACGCCGGACCATCTCGACCGGCACGGCTCGCTGGAGAACTATGCCGCCATCAAGGAGCGCCTGGTTGCGGCGGCCAATATCGCGGTGGTCGGCGTCGATGACGAGGCTTCCAAACAGATGGCGCGCCGCCGCGCTGCCGGCGGCCGCCCGCTGGTCAAGATCAGCGGCGAGCAGCCGCTGGACGAGGGCGTCTTCGCCGGGGTCACCGCCAATCAGGGGCGGCTGGACACGCGCATCGTCGAGGTGAAGGACGGCAAGCCGCGCGTCGTCGCCAATCTCGCGGGCATCGGTTCGTTGCGCGGTTCGCATAACGCGCAAAATGCGGCGGCGGCCTTCGCCGCCTGCTCGGCATTGGGCCTGAGTGCGGAAGAGATCGCCGAGGGCTTCAGGACCTATCCGGGGCTGGCGCATCGCATGGAGGAGCTCGGCCGGATCGGTCGTGTCGTCTTCATCAACGATTCCAAGGCGACCAATGCGGACTCGACCGAAAAGGCGCTGACCTCCTTCCACGGCATCTTCTGGATACTCGGGGGCAAGGCCAAGGACGGTGGCATCGAGTCGCTCCGCCGCTATTTCCCGAACATCGCCCGCGCCTACCTGATCGGGGCGGCGAGCGAGCTCTTCGCCGCGACCTTCGACGATGATGGGCGCGTCGGCTACGAGCGCAGCGTCACGCTCGACAGGGCCGTGGCCGATGCCGCGCGCGACGCGCTGGCAGCGACAGGCGAGGGCGAGATCGCGGTGCTGCTCTCGCCGGCCTGCGCCTCCTTCGACCAGTTCCCGAATTTCGAGGTCCGGGGCGATGCCTTCCGCAAGCTGGTTACAGACCTGCCGGGCTTCGAGCCGTTCGGCAAGACGAAGCCGCGATAGGTCGCGGCGCTCCCGTCATTCCGGCACGCGGCCCGTGAGCCGGAAGAACAGGTTGGACGTCACCTGCACGGCAGGATCGGACAGGTGGCTCTCCAGCGCCGCCATCTCCTTGTCGAGATCGGCCCGCGCGATGAAGCCTCCATCGACGAGCTTGTCACGGATGTTGTCGATGAGACCGCGCGGGAACCAGCGGCGTTCATGGCCGGCGGGAAAGACGTGGAGAATGGCGTCGACCTCGATATCGATAACGCCTGCATCCCGGAACAGCCGATGGATCTTCCGGCCGACCGACAGATCGATCCCCTGTGCCCGCGCATAGGCCGCGTAAGCCTCGATCAGGTGGCTCCAGGCCGGCAGGGGCGGATCGAGGCAGTGCGGAAGATAATCGGCCTCGAAGTTCGCGACCCAGCCGCCGGGCCGCACGAGGGAGACCAATTCGCGTACGATCCGCTCGGGCTCCGGCACATTGACCAGCAGCAGCCGCATATGGGCGCCGTCGAAGGACGCTCGCGGCAGGCCGGTCTCGTAGGCATCGCCCTCGCGCAGCTCGACCTGGGGCAATCCGCGATCGGCGATGAAATGGCGCGCCAACTCGACGAAATGGCTGCCGCGGTCGATGCCGAGGACCGAACCCGTCGGGCCGACATGCTCTGCCAGCAGATGCAGGACACCTCCGGGGCCGCAACCGAGATCGACGACGTGCTCCCCGCGCTTTATGCCGATCCGATCGAGCTGTGCCCGCGAGTCGGGTGCGAGATTCAGGATCTGACGCTTGAGCCGATCGACTTCGGCCTCGGCCCGCCCAAGCAGATAGATGTCCGGTTTCGTCATCACGCCTCCATTCTGGTCCGCCGGGGGCCGTTTCCGACCCGGCTGACCGTTATGGTTTCATGACCTCGCTTCTCGCCGGGGCGAGGCCGCGTTCGTGGGCTCGAAAGCCGCTCCAGGAGATCGTTTCAGCCGCGCCGGGCGGCCTCGATCTTTGCGACGTCGATCTTCTGCATCGTCATCATCGCGGCGAAGGCGCGCTTGGCCTCCTCGCCGCCGACGGCGAGCGCTTCGCTCAGGACGCGCGGGGTGATCTGCCAGGACAGGCCCCATTTGTCCTTGCACCAGCCGCATTCGCTCTCCTGGCCGCCATTGCCGACGATGGCGTTCCAGTAGCGATCGGTCTCCGCCTGGTCTTCGGTGGCGATCTGGAAGGAGAAGGCCTCGCTGTGCTTGAACGTCGGCCCGCCATTGATGCCGAGGCAGGGAATGCCGAGGACCGTGAAGGTGACGGTCAGAGCGTCGCCGGCCTTGCCGGAGGGGAAGTCGGTGGGGGCGCGGAAGACTTCCTTCACGGCGCTGTCCGGGAAGGTCTCGGCATAAAAGCGGGCGGCGGCCTCGGCGTCCTTGTCGTACCACAGGCAGATCGTGTTCTTGGCGATGGCCATGATCAGTCCTTTCGCTGTCGAAACTGGTGCAGGGTGCAACTCCTCCCATGGGACGACAATGCGTGTCAGGAGCGGCCTTTGCATCTGACCGGCCGCATGAGACCGATTTGAGGCGCGCGGCTGATCGAAGTGGGTGAGCCTGCGTCGAAGAGGCTGTAAAACGCGGCGCGCCGTTGTGGATCGTGATGCGCTGAGCTCGCCGATCCCACGCATCGGAATCAATCGGTTAACCATTCATTGACAGAGTGATTCGTCACGCAAGCGCGGCCTCAGCCGCGCCGAATTTGTCGATGGGATGCCCGTCATGGTCTCGCGCGCGGAACCTTCTCTCAGCGGCCGCTGGTGGTGGTCGATCGACCGCCTCATCCTGACCGCACTCGTCGCCCTGATGGTCTCGGGCGTCGTGCTGCTGATGGCAGGCGGGCCGCCGGTGGCCGAGCGGCTCGGGCTCTCGACCTTCCATTTCGTCAACCGGCAGGCAGCCTATCTCGTCGTCGCGATGGCCATCTTTCTCGGGGTGTCGCTGATGACGCCGCGCCAGGTGCGCCGCGCTGCGCTGCTGATCTATCTCGGCTCGCTCGTCATGGTGGTGGCGACGCTTTATTTCGGCGTCGAGGTGAAGGGCGCGAAACGCTGGCTGACGCTCGGGCCGCTGGGCTCGGTCCAGCCATCCGAGTTCCTCAAGCCCGCCTTCGTCGTGATGGCGGCCTGGGCCTTCGCCGAGGGCACGCGCCGGCCCGACCTGCCGGGCACGATCCTGGCGCTGCTCCTGCTGCCCTTCACCATCGTGCCGCTCGTCCTGCAGCCGGATTTCGGCCAGACCATGCTGGTTAGCCTGGTCTGGTGCGGGTTGTTCTTCGTCGCGGGCCTGCACTGGTTCTGGGTGATCGGCCTCGGCGGCGTCGGCGCCGCCGGCATCTTCGTCGCCTATGAGCTGGTGCCGCATGTCCGCGCCCGCATCGAGCGCTTCATGGACAAGGGCTCGGGCGACTCGTTCCAGGTCGACACGGCGCTGGAGAGCTTCGCGCAGGGCGGCTGGCTCGGGAAGGGACCGGGCGAGGGTACGGTGAAGCGCATCCTGCCCGACGCCCATACCGATTTCATCTTCGCGGTCACGGCCGAGGAATTCGGCATCGTCGTCTGCATGCTGCTGGTGGCGCTCTTCGCGGTGATCGTGATCCGCGCGCTGTTCGTGGCGCAGAAGGCGGAGGACCCGTTCATCCGCCTCGCCGTCACCGGCCTTGCCCTGCTCTTCGGCATCCAGGCGGCGATCAACATGATGGTCAACCTGCACATGATGCCGGCCAAGGGCATGACGCTGCCCTTCATCTCCTATGGCGGCTCCTCGCTGCTCTCGCTCGCGGTCGGGACGGGCTTCCTGCTGGCATTGACCCGGCGGCGGCCGCGCTCGGTCGAATTCGGGCGCTGATCCGATGGCGACGGACACGCTCGTCATGCTGGCGGCCGGGGGAACCGGCGGCCATCTCTTCCCGGCCGAGGCATTGAGCCACGCGTTGCATGCCAAGGGCATGCGCGTGGTGCTGATGACCGATACGCGCGCCGCCGAATACGCCGGGAACTTTCCGGCCGAGGCCGTGCATGCCGTGCCGGCGGCGACGCCGTCCGGCCGCTCGCCATTGCAGAAGGCGGCGGCGCTGTTCAACATCGCCAAGGGCACTTTCGCGGCGCGCGGGATCATCAAGCAAGTCAGGCCGGCCGTCGTCGTCGGCTTCGGCGGCTATCCGACGGTGCCGCCGGTGCTGGGCGCCTCGCTGGCCGGGGTGCGCACCCTGATCCACGAGCAGAACGCCGTGATCGGCCGGGCCAATCGCTTCCTCGCCGGCCGTGCCGACGTGATCGCGACCGGCTTCGCGGAGGTCGGCGGGCTCTCGGAGGCGCAGCAGGCCAAGTGCCGCCATGTCGGCAACCCCGTGCGCCCCGCGGTGACCGCGGCGGCCGGCCACGATTATGACCAGCCGGGCGAAGGCAGGATCAGGCTCCTGGTCTTCGGTGGCAGCCAGGGCGCGCGCATCATGGCCGATATCGTGCCGCCGGCGATCCAGCTCCTTACCGAGGCCGAGCGGGCGCGCCTGACCATCGTCCAGCAGGCGCGGCCTGAGGACGACGAGCGCGTGCGCGGCATCTACGAGAAGCTCGGCGTAAAGGCGACGATCGCGCCCTTCTTCAAGGACCTGCCGGTGCAGATGGCGGCGTCGCAGCTCGTCATCGCCCGCTCCGGCGCCTCGACCGTGGCGGAACTCACCGTGATCGGCCGCCCGGCCCTGCTGGTGCCGCTGCCGGGCTCGCTCGATCAGGACCAGGCGGCCAACGCGGCCTTCCTCGAAGGTGTGGGCGGAGCTGTCCGCATCCTCCAGCCGGACTTCACGCCGCGCCATCTTGCCGCCGAATTGTCGAAGCTTATCGCGCAGCCCGCCCACTTGACGACGATGGCCGCAAACGCGAAGAGCGCCGGCATCCCCGATGCCGCCGACCGCCTGGCCGATCTCGTGATCGCCACGGCCAACCTCCCGCACTGACAGGATTCACGACCCATGAAGCTGCCGCCGAAGCTCGGCTCCATCCATTTCGTCGGCATCGGCGGCATCGGCATGTCCGGCATCGCCGAGGTCCTGCACAATCTCGGCTACAAGGTGCAGGGCTCGGACGCTTCCGACGGTGCCAACGTCAAGCGCCTCGCCGACAAGGGCATCACCACCTTCGTCGGACACAAAGCGGAGAACATCGGCGAGGCCGAGGTCGTCGTGGTCTCGACCGCGATCAGGCGGGACAATCCCGAATTGCTCGCCGCGCGCGAGCAGCGCCTGCCCGTGGTGCGCCGGGCCGAGATGCTGGCCGAGCTGATGCGCCTGAAGAGCTGCGTCGCCATCGCCGGCACCCATGGCAAGACGACCACGACCTCGCTCGTCGCGACGCTCCTGGAGAAGGGCGGGCTCGACCCGACCGTGATCAATGGCGGCATCATCAACGCCTACGGCACCAATGCCCGCATGGGCGAGAGCGACTGGATGGTGGTCGAGGCCGACGAATCGGACGGCACCTTCCTGAAGCTGCCGGCCGACGTCGCGATCGTCACCAATATCGATCCCGAGCATCTCGACCATTTCGGCTCTTTCGACGCGATCAAGGCGGCCTTCCGCTCCTTCGTCGAGAACCTGCCCTTTTACGGCTTTGCGGTGATGTGCATCGACCACCCGACGGTGCAGGGGCTCGTCGGCCAGATCACTGACCGCCGCGTCGTCACCTATGGCGAGAACCCGCAGGCCGACTTCCGCCTGATCGACATCGACCTCTCGGGTGGGCAGGCCCAATTCACGCTGCTGATCCGTGACCGCAAGACCGGCCGTGACGAGGTGATCCGCGATCTCGTCATGCCGATGCCGGGCCATCACAACGCGCTGAACGCGACGGCCGCGATCGCGGTCGCCTATGATCTCGGCATTCCCGTGCCCCGCATCCGCGAGGCGCTCGCCGGCTTCGGCGGCGTCAAGCGCCGTTTCACCAAGACCGGCGAATGGAATGGCGCGCTGATCTTCGACGATTACGGCCACCATCCGGTCGAGATCGCCGCGGTGCTCAAGGCGGCGCGGGCCTCGACCAGGAGCAAGGTGATCGCGATCGTCCAGCCGCATCGCTACACCCGCCTGTCGAGCCTGTTCGACGATTTCGCCGCCTGCTTCAACGATGCCGACACGGTGATCGTGGCCGACACCTACGCGGCCGGCGAAGCGCCGATCGCGGGTGCCGACCGTGATTCGCTCGTCGCCGGCATCAAGGCCCGCGGCCATCGCCATGCGCTGCCGCTGGAAGCGTCCGACAAGCTCGCCGGCATGGTGGCGGAGCTGGCCGGGCCGGGCGACTATGTCGTCTGCTTGGGCGCCGGCAACATCACCCAATGGGCCTATGCGCTGCCGGGGGAGCTGGCTGCGCTCAAGGGATAGGCGGCGCGCAGCAGTCCACCCCGCCGTCATTCTCGGGCGAAGCGAAGCGCAGACCCGAGAATCTCGGCCAGGAGAGGCAAGGGAGCCTCCTTCGGCAAGAGATGCTCGGGTCAAGCCCGAGCATGACGAGCGTTTCCCTCCGCGATCATCATGTTCTAAAGCGACGCCATGCCCTTCGCAGACCTCTCTTCCGATATCCGCGCCTCGGCTCCCGATCTCAGGGGCCGGCTTCTCGCCAATCAGGAGCTTTCGGGCCTGACCTGGTTTCGCGTCGGCGGCCCGGCGCAGATCCTGTTCACGCCGGCCGATGACGAGGACCTCGCCTATCTGCTCTCGAAGCTGCCGGAGGACGTTCCGGTCACGGTGATCGGGCTCGGCTCCAACCTGATCGTGCGTGATGGCGGCATTCCCGGCGTCGTGGTCAGGCTCGGCGGCAAGGCCTTCGGTGAGATCGCGCTGGAAAGCGGCGACCGTCTGCGCGCCGGCACGGCCGTGCCGGACGTCAAGGTCGCGCGCGCTGCGGGCGATGCCTCGCTCGACGGGCTTGCCTTCTATCGCGGCATTCCCGGCTCGATCGGCGGGGCGCTGCGGATGAATGCCGGTGCCCATGGCGGCGAGACTACTGACGTGCTGGTCTCCGCGCGCGGCGTCACCCGCAACGGCGAGATCGTGACGCTCTCCCATGCCGAGATGGGCTTCGCCTATCGCAACAGTGCGGCCTCGACCCGCGACATCATCTTCACCTCCGCCCTGTTCCAGGGCCGGCCGGGCGACCAGGCTCTGATCCAGGCCGAGATGGACCGGGTGACGCAGGCGCGCGAGGCGGCCCAGCCGATCAAGGAGCGCACCGGTGGCTCGACCTTCAAGAACCCCGAGGGCGGCAAGGCCTGGCAGCTGATCGACGCGGCTGGCTGCCGCGGCCTGCGGGTCGGCGGCGCGCAGGTCTCGGAGATGCACTGCAACTTCCTGATCAACACCGGCGGCGCAACAGCAGCCGATGTCGAAGGGCTCGGGGAGGAGGTTCGCCGCCGGGTCAAGGACAATTCGGGCTTCGAGCTCCAGTGGGAGATCAAGCGGCTCGGCGTTGCGGCGTAGCTGCCGGGCTTTGAAAAGGGCAGGGGCACTGCAAGCCGGTTAACTCCCCGTTAACCAAGTTTAACGAGGTTGGACGCATCGCAGGAGCGAAGCGTCGATGACCAAACATGTTGCAGTGCTGATGGGCGGTTGGTCCGTCGAGCGGGAGGTCAGCCTCAACAGCGGCGCGGCTTGCGCGCGGGCGCTGGAGAGCGTCGGCTACCGTGTCACCCGTGTCGACGTCCAGCGCGACATTGCCGAGGTGCTGGCGAAGCTCAAGCCCGACGTCGCCTTCAACGCCCTGCATGGCCGATTCGGCGAGGACGGCACGATCCAGGGCGTGCTCGAAATCCTGCGCATTCCCTATAGCCATTCCGGCGTGCTGGCCTCGGCGCTGGCGATCCGCAAGGACCGGGCGAAGACGGTGGTGAAGGCGGCCGGCGTGCCGGTCGCCCACGGCGTCAACGTCTCGCGATTCGCCGCTGCCAGGACGCATGTGCTGCCGCCGCCCTACGTGCTCAAGCCGATCGACGAGGGCTCCTCCGTCGGCGTCGTGATCGTGAAGAAGGGCAGGGAGCACCCACCCCAGGAAATCGCCCGGCCGGACTGGCCTTGCGGCGAGATGCTGCTGGCCGAAACCTTCATCGCCGGGCGCGAACTGACCTGCGCCGTGATGGGCGACCGCAGCCTTGGTGTGACCGAAATACAAGCCGCAACCGGTGAGTTTTACGACTACGACGCGAAGTACGCGAAAGGCGGCTCGATCCACATCTGTCCGGCTCAAATTTTACCGAAAATTTACCAGCAGATCGAAGAGTGTGCGTTAACGGCGCATCAAGCAATCGGATGCCGGGGCGTCAGCCGATCTGACTTCCGCTACCACGACGAGAGCGACACGCTCGTCTGGCTGGAGGTCAATACGCAGCCCGGGATGACCGAGACCAGCCTGGTGCCCGAGTTGGCTGCCCATGCGGGCCTGGATTTCGGTGAGCTCGTCAAATGGATGGTGGAGGACGCCTCCCTCGATCGGTGAAAGCGATGTCGGCGAAGACCGTTGCCATGCCCCGATTCGCGCCTGCCCGGCCGCTCTCCCGGCTCCCGGTCGCGCACGCCGCCCCCCAGCTTCTGGTGGGTGAGCAGCGCCAGGGCCGCTGGATGCGCCGCTCGCGCCGCAGCGCCATCGCGGTGCCGCTCGCCCAGCGCCTGCCGGCGAGCCTCGGCACCTGGCTGGCGCTCGGCTTCCTGACGCTCAGCCTCGGCACGGGCTTCGTGCTCGGCGGCCACTGGCAGACCATGCAGGACAATTACGGCGAGCCGCGCCACATGATCGCGCGGGCGCTCGGCTTCGGCATCGACCGCGTCACCATCTCCGGCCTCTCGGGATTGTCCGAGCAGGAGGTCCTGGTCGCGGCCGGCATCGATTCGAAGACCTCGCTGGTGTTCTTCGACGCCGACGAGGCCCGCAAGCAGCTGGAAGCCACGCCGCTGATTCGCGAGGCCGCCGTTCGCAAGCTTTATCCGGGCGAGGTCTCGATCCAGCTCACCGAGCGCGAGCCCTATGCGCTCTGGCAGGTGAAGGGCGAGCTCTTCGTGATCGCAGCCGACGGCACGGTGATCGACAAGATGGATGACGGCCGCTTCGCCTATCTGCCGCTGGTCGTCGGCAAGGACGCCAATAACCGCGCCGCCGAATATCTGGCGATCCGCAGTCAGGCCGGCGCCTTCGCCCAGCATATCCGCGCCGCGACCCTGGTCTCCGGGCGTCGCTGGAACCTGAAACTCGACAACGGCATGGATGTGCGCTTGCCCGAGACCAAGCCGGAAGCCGCGGTGCAGCGCCTCGTCTCCCTGGAGAGCGATTATCGCATCCTCGAGAAGGACGTGCTCGCCATCGACCTGCGCCAGCCCGATCGGGTGACGATGCGGCTTTCGGAAGAGGCGGCCGCGGCCCGCGCCGACCAGCTCAAGAGCAAGTCCAGGAAGAAGAGAGGCGAGGCGTGAACCACGTCACCTCCCAGGGTCTGACCCCGCGCATGCGTCCGCTCTCGTCGCGCAAGAGCGCGACCTTGTCGATCCTCGATATCGGCACCAGCAAGGTCGTCTGCCTGATCGCCGAGCTCAGCCCGGCCGAGACCAACGAGCGGCTGCGTGGGCGCACCCATGTCGCCCGCATCATCGGCATCGGCCATCAGCGCTCGCTCGGCCTGAAGGGCGGCGCGATCGTCGATCTCGAAAGCGCCGAGCGCGCGATCCGCGCTGCCGTGGACGCAGCCGAGCGCATGGCCAAGGTCGAGGTCCAGTCGGTCATCGTCAACCTGACCGGCGGGCGCATCGGTTCGCAGCATTACGCCGCCAGCGTCGACCTGCGCTCCGGCTCCGTCGGCGACGCCGATGTGAAACGCGTGCTGGCGACTGCCGCGACCCATGCCCTGCGCCCCGGCAAGGCCGTGCTCCATGCCCTGCCGACCGGCTATGCGCTGGACGGCGTGCCGGGCGTGCTCGATCCGCGCGGGCTGATCGGCGGCAAGCTCTCGGTCGACATGCATGTCGTCGCCAGTGAGGCGGCGGCGGCGCGCAACGTCATGCTCGCGGTCGAGCGCTGCCATCTCGAAGTCGAGGCGGTGGTCGCGACCCCCTATGCGTCCGGCCTCTCGGTCCTCGTCGACGACGAATCGGAGATGGGCGTCGTCCTCGTCGATCTCGGCGGCGGCTCGACCTCGCTCGGCGTGTTCTCGGGCGGGCATCTCGTCCATGCCGACGCCATCGCGGTCGGCGGCAACCACATCACCATGGACGTGGCGCGCGGCCTCTCGACCCGCGTCTCGGCGGCCGAGCGGCTGAAGACGCTGCACGGCTCCTGCATCGCCAGCGCTTCCGACGAGCGCGACATGATCTCGGTCCCGCAGGTCGATGACGACGAGCGCGACATGCCGAACCATCTCGCCAAGTCGCATCTGGTCCGGATCATCAAGCCGCGCGTCGAGGAGATCCTCGAACTGGTGCGCGACCGTCTGAACAATGCCGGCTTCTCGGCCCAGGCCGGGCGACGTGTCGTCCTCACCGGCGGCGCCTGCCAGTTGACCGGCCTGCCGGAAGTAGCGCGGCGCATCCTCGGCGGTCAGGTCCGTACCGGCCGTCCGCTCGGGATCAAGGGTTTGCCGGAAGCGGGCAAGGGCCCGGCCTTCGCGGCGGCGGTCGGCCTGCTGGTCTATCCGCAGGTCGCCCATGTCGAGCATTTCGAGCCGCGTGCCGCTGGTGCGCGTTACTTCGCAACCGGGACGGACGGCTACTTCTCGCGTGTCGGGCGGTGGCTGAAAGACAGTTTCTGATCATGGCGCGGAAAAGTGGGTACCGGTTTTCCGCACCAGCCATGATCGAGAATTGAGTGAGTACGGCTCGTCCAGAGGGCGGGCCGCGGCGTCAAACGTAGCAATCGGGACGGCTCCCGCCAGGCGCCGGACAAGGGATCAAAAGAGGCAACCATGGCGATGAATCTGCAAGCCCCGGACATCCGGGAACTGAAGCCCCGGATCACGGTGTTCGGCGTCGGCGGTGCCGGCGGCAATGCGGTCAACAACATGATCGAGGCCGGCCTCGACGGCGTCGACTTCGTCGTCGCCAACACCGATGCGCAGGCTCTCGCCTTGTCGCGCGCCTCCCGCATCGTCCAGATGGGCCTGCAGGTCACCGAAGGTCTCGGCGCCGGCTCGCAGCCGGAAGTCGGCCGTGCGGCGGCCGAAGAGGTCATCGACGAGATCCGTGACCATCTGGCGGGCGCCCATATGGTGTTCATCACCGCCGGCATGGGCGGCGGCACCGGCACCGGCGCGGCTCCCGCGATCGCCCGCGTCGCCCGCGACATGGGCATCCTGACCGTCGGCGTCGTCACCAAGCCGTTCCAGTTCGAAGGCCAGCGCCGCATGCGCATGGCGGAGGCTGGCATCGGCGAGCTGAACGAGGCGGTCGATACCCTGATCGTCATCCCGAACCAGAACCTGTTCCGCGTCGCCAACGAGACCACCGGCTTCGCCGACGCCTTCGGCATGGCCGACCAGGTGCTCTATTCGGGCGTCGCCTGCATCACCGACCTGATGGTCCGCCCGGGCCTGATCAATCTCGACTTCGCCGACGTGCGCGCCGTGATGCGCGGCATGGGCAAGGCGATGATGGGTACCGGCGAGGCGCAGGGCGAGAAGCGCGCGCTGACCGCGGCCCAGGCCGCGATCAACAACCCGCTGCTCGACGATGTCTCGATGAAGGGTGCGCGCGGCCTGCTGATCTCGATCACCGGCGGGCGCGACATGAAGCTCTATGAGGTCGACGAGGCCGCCACCCGCATCCGCGAGGAGGTCGACTCCGAGGCCAACATCATCGTCGGCGCCACCTTCGACGAATCGCTCGAAGGCACCGTGCGCGTCTCCGTCGTCGCCACCGGCATCGACAAGCCGATCTCGTCCCAGGCCGAGAACGACGACACCGAGGCGCGCATCGCCCAGGTGGCGGAGCGCCTGAAGGCCGAAGCCCGCCTGCGCAGCAATGCCGCGGTCGCCGCTGCCCGCCCGGTCGCGCCCTCCGTGCCGGCGATCGAGACGGCCCGCGTCGCCCCGCTGCCGGAGCCTGCTCCGGTCGCCCATGTCGCGCAGGACATCCGCATCGAGCCGGTGCAGCCGCGTCCGGTGTTGGCGGCTCCGGCGCCGGAACCCGTCCAGCATGCCGAGCCGAGCCTGAATTTCGACGAGAGCTTCATCCCGCCGATGCCGGAGCGGGCCGTCGTCCGCCCGACCCGCATGCCCCGCGTCGAGGACCTGCCGGCCCCCGGCCAGGCCCAGCTCAATGCGCATCGTGGCGTCCAGCCCGCGCCGCAGCCGCCCAGCGCCGTCGAGCAGAAGCGGATGTCGCTGATGCAGCGCCTCGCCTCGGTCGGCTTCGGTGGCCGCAAGGACGATGAGATGACCGAGCCGCAGCAGGCGCCGGTGCGCCAGGCCCAGGCTCCGGTCGCCCCGCCGATGCCGCAGGCCCCGGCGCCGAGCGCTGCCCATGCCGAGTACATGCGCCGCCCGGTGCAGCAGCAGCCGGCCTCGCGCCCGGCGCAGGGTCAGCTCGATCCGCATGGCCGCGCTGCCCCGACTCGCTCCAGCGAGGAAGATCATCTCGAGATCCCGGCCTTCCTCCGCCGCCAGGCGAACTGAGTCGGAAGGCGCCCGCCAGCGCCCTCTCACGGCTTTGCAACACAACCCGCCGCGGTATTCCGCGGCGGGTTTCGGCGTGTTAAAAAATCGTTATCTTTCAGCTTGTTATAGTCCGTCCTCGATCGCTTCCCCGCTGTAACACAGCGAAAGAAAGCGTGATTTTGAGAGGCGGCCTCAAAAGCTTATGTTGCGGCCGCATCGGGACAACGGCCTCGTCGGGACCATTCCGGCCTGGCCTTGAAGACATCGCCGGCTGGACGATCCCTGCATCGGCAGGTGACCGCGGCCTTCGCGATCAGGATTGGATAACGGTATGACCTTCGATCGGCAGACGACCTTGCGGGCAGCCGTGACCCTGACCGGGATCGGCGTTCATTCCGGAGCCCCCGCCAGCATCTGCCTGAAGCCGTCCAGCGCCAATACCGGCGTCGTCTTCCTGCGGACGGGCATCGAGGGCATGCCGCCCCAGCTCATTCACGCCAAGCACACCAAGGTCAGTGCCACGGAGCTCTGCACCGTGATCGGCGACCGCGGCCCGGCCTCGGTCTCGACGATCGAGCACCTGATGTCGGCCTGCGCCGGCCTCGGCCTCGACAACGTGCTCGTCGAGATCGACGGGCCGGAAATGCCGATCATGGACGGCAGCGCCCGCGAATTCGTGGTTGCCATCGAGGCGACCGGCATGACGACGCTCACCGCGCCGCGCCGCTACCTCAAGGTCCTCCAGCCGGTCCGCATCGAGCAGGGCCGCGCCTTCGCCGAACTGGCCCCGGCCGAGCACGGCTTCCGCCTCGATGTCGAGATCGATTTCGACAGCGTCGTGATCGGCCGCCAGCGCAAGATCTTCGATCTCGATGCGCAGGCCTATGCCAGCGAGATTTCGAAGGCCCGTACCTTCGGTTTCATGCGTGATGTCGAGCAGCTCTGGAAGGCGGGCTTCGCTCAGGGCGCTTCGCTCGAGAACACCGTCGCGGTCGGCGACGACAAGGTTATCAACCCCGAGGGGCTGCGCTACGGCGACGAGTTCGTGCGCCACAAGGTGCTCGACGCGATCGGCGACCTCGCGCTGGCCGGCTATCCGATCATCGGCGAGTTCCGCTCCTATTGCGGTGGCCACCGGATGAATGTCCGTATCCTCGAGGCGCTTTTCGCCGACCGCGCGAATTTCGCGATCGTCGAATCCCAGCCGGTCTTCGCGACGCCGCGCGCCGTGCAGATGGCTGCGGCTGCTCCGGCCGCCTTCGCGCCGGATTTGCACTGAAGCACGGCGAAACGCGGCTTCGCCTTCCATTCGCCTGTTTTCTGTCCCAGATGCCGCAGCGACGCGGAATCACGTCATAACCGGTTTTCGGCAGTGGCGCGGGGGAAGCGTCTGAGGTAAGGCATGCTTCCCGGAAGTTGGATCGCCACGCGTCCTACCAGACGCGATGCGGCGATCCGGTTCTTGGTTTCAGCATCGGATTGTCCCGAAAAGTGGTTTCCACTTTTCGGTCCGATGCTCGAGGGACGATCGAAAGAGGACGGACGACGTGAGCGTGACGCGGCAAAGCCTTCCGGCAATCCATCGCGGTCTTTCGCCACGCAGGGGCATCGCCCTTGCGCTGGGTGCCGCCATGCTGCTCGGCGGCTGCGATACCCTGTCCTCGCTCAATCCCTTCGACAAGCCCGAGGTCTACAAGCCGGACCTGACGCCGCCGACGCCGGCCGACAAGCTCTACAACGAAGGCCTGGCCCGCCTGCAGAACGGCGATAGCGAGGGTGCCTCGAAGAAGTTCGAGGACATCGACAAGACCGCGCCGTTCTCGCCCTATGCCCGCAAGGGCCTGCTGATGACGGCTTATACCAATTTCCAGGCCTCGAAGTGGGAGGAGGCGATCACCGCCTCGAAGCGCTTCATCGCCCAGAACCCGGCGAGCCCCGACGCCGCCTACGCGCAGTACATCCTGGCGATGTCCTATTACAACCAGATCCCGGACGCGACCCGCGATCAGGAGCGGACGGCCCAGGCGATCCAGGCGCTGGAGCAGCTCATCGCCAACTATCCGAAGTCGGAATACGTCCTCGACGCTAGGGAAAAGCTCCTGGTGGCGCGGGACCAGCTCGCCGGCAAGGAGATGAATGTCGGGCGCTACTACCTGGAGAAGCGCAACTATACCGGCGCGGTGAACCGTTTCCGCGAAGTCATCATCAAGTACCAGACCACGCGCCATGTCGAGGAGGCGCTGATGCGTCTGACCGAGGTCTATATGGCGATGGGCATCACCAACGAGGCGCAGACGGCGGCGGCCGTCCTCGGGCACAACTTCCCCGACAGCCAGTGGTACAAGGACTCCTACGCCCTGCTGCAGAGCGGCGGCCTGGAGCCGCGTGAGGATCGTGGTTCCTATATCAGCCGCGCCTTCCAGGGCTTCTCGCGCACGGTCGGCGGCCTGGTTGGACTGAACCGCCTCTGACGAGCGAGGGCGCCCCTTGCATGACGAGCCACGGGCGATCCTGCCGGCTCCGAAGGATGGGTTGAGCGTCGATGCTGGCGCAGCTCTCGATTCGCGACATCGTCCTGATCGACAGGCTCGACCTTGGCTTCCATGAGGGGCTGAGCGTCCTGACCGGCGAGACCGGCGCCGGCAAGTCGATCCTGCTCGACGGTTTCGCGCTGGCACTCGGCGGGCGCGGCGACGGCTCGCTCGTGCGCCATGGCGAGGCTCAAGGGCAGGTCAGCGCCGTCTTCGACCTGCCGATGTCGCACCCGGCCCGCAAGCTCGCCCAGGCGCAGGAGATCGACACCGACGGCGATCTCATCCTGCGCCGCGTGCAATATGCCGACGGGCGCACCCGCGCCTTCATCAACGACCAGCCGGTCTCGGTGCAGATCCTGCGGATGGTGGGCACCGCCATCGTCGAGATCCATGGCCAGCACGACGACCGCGCCCTGACCGACCCGGCCCAGCACCGCACGATTCTCGACGGTTTCGGCGCGCTGGAGGCGCAGGCCGAAGCGGTCGCCGGGGCGAGCGAGGCGCTGAAACGGGCGCGGCAGGCCCTGCAGTCGCAGCGCCTGCGCGTCGAGGCGGCACGCAAGGAAGCGGATTTCCTGCGCCATGCCGTCGAGGAGCTCGGCAAGCTCGCACCGCAAGCGGGCGAGGAGGAGGCGCTCGCCGCCTCCCGTCAGGCGATGATGCAGGCGGAGAAGGTCGCGCGCGATCTCAACGAGGCCTACGAGGCGGTCGGCGGACAATCCTCTGCCGTGCCGACGCTCGCCGCCGTGCTGCGCCGGCTGGAGCGCCGTGCGAGCCAGGCACCGGAGCTGGTCGACCCCTCGATCGCGGCGCTCAACACCGCGATCGTTGCTTTGGAAGAGGCCGGCGAGGCGCTCGCCGCCGCGACGCGTGAGGCCGAATACGATCCGCGCGAGCAGGAACGCACCGAGGAGCGGTTGTTCGCGCTCAGGGCCGCCGGCCGCAAATACGACGTGCCGGTCGATGGCCTGTCCATACTGGCGGCGACCATGGCGAGCGACCTTGCCGCGCTCGATGAAAGCGAGACCTCGCTCTCCCGGCTCGAGGCGGAGCTGACGGAGGCCGAAGCGGCCTTCATCGGGCAGGCGCAGGCCCTGTCCGAGGCGCGGCAGGCAGCTGCGGCAAAACTGGATGCGGCCGTGAAAGCCGAGTTGCCGCCGCTCAAGCTGGAGCGGGCGCGTTTCATCACCCGGATCGAAAGCGACGCGAACGCGCGCGGGCCGGAGGGTTTCGACAAGGTCGAATTCTGGGTCGAGACCAATCCCGGCACGCGGCCGGGGCCAATGATGAAGGTTGCCTCCGGGGGCGAGCTCTCGCGCTTCATGCTGGCCCTCAAGGTGGTGCTGGCCGAGCGCGGTTCCGCCCCGACGCTCGTCTTCGACGAAATCGACACCGGTGTCGGCGGCGCGGTGGCCGATGCGATCGGCGAGCGGCTGGCGCGGTTGGCCGGTCAGGTGCAAGTGATCTCGGTCACGCATGCGCCGCAGGTCGCGGCCAAGGCCGGGCAGCATTTCCTGATCGCCAAATCGGCGGAGGAGGGCGAGGCCTCACGCACGGTGACGCGGGTCACGGCGCTGGAAGACCAGGCGCGGCGCGAGGAGATCGCACGGATGCTGGCCGGCGCCTCGATCACCGAGGAAGCGCGCGCGGCGGCCGGGCGCCTGCTGCAGGCGGCTGGCCTGCGCGGCTGAGGCTGTCAGGCCGGCTGCAATTCGTAGCCCGCGCCCTTCCTGACCACCCTCCTGAACCCCTCGACATGGCCGCCCGAGACGAGCCAGTTCTCGTGCGCGGCGCGTTCCAGGATACCGCGGCGCGAAGCCACCGCGGTCGCGGCGTCGAAATCATAGACGAAGCCGACAGCCGGGTCCGAAGCCTGGAGGTCGGAGAGATGCAGCGCGTCGCCCCAGAGCAGCAGGCTCTCACCGTCGCCCTCGATCAGGTAGCCGCTATGGCCGAAGCTGTGGCCGGGCAGGGGGATCAGCGTGATGCCGGCCTGCGCCTCGCCCGCCGGAACCGAACGGATGCGGCCAGCATAATGCTTCTTCAAAGTCGCGGCGATGGCGAAGGCGCCCTGTTTCTTCTCCGGGGTGCGTGCGCGATTGGCCTCGTCACCATAGAAGCCGAAATCGGCCTCGGGCACGATGATCTCGGCATTCGGGAAGAAGGGCTTGTCGCCGTCGAACAGGCCGAGTGCGTGGTCGCCATGGAGATGCGTGATCAGAACACGGGCGACGTCTTCGGGCGCGATGCCTGCAGCCTCCATTGCAGCCGGGGCATGGCCCATCGCTTTGCCCCAGGAGGGGCCGGTGCCGGCATCGACGAGGGTGATCGCGTCTGCTCCCTTCAGCGCGAAGCAGTTCACGATAATGCTGACCTTCGGTTTGCCCCAGCGCGCGACGGCCTCATTGCGGGCCACCTCCCCATCCGCATGGATCAGGACGTCGAGCGGCGCCTCGAAGACGCCGTCATGCAGGATCGAGACATCGAAGGCGCCGATGCGGCGGGACTGCTGGACCATGGCTGTTCTCCGCTTCGGCGTCGCACGGGGTCGGTGAGGTCCGGAAGCTAGTGGGCGCCTGACCTCGCCGGCAAGGCGCGTCCGGCCCGGCTCAGCCCTGCGCCGGGCGCGGGAATGCCGCATTTCCTTTTGTATCACTTTGCTTTATGAGCCGCTGTCATCCGATGGTGCAGCTGCCCGTTAGATCGCCATGAGTCCTTTCGGACGCTCTGGGGGGCGATTTAACTATTTGTTTTGGCATCGGATTTTCCGGAAAGTGAACCCCGCTTTTCGGTCCGATGCTCTAGTGCCGCCTGAACCCATCGCCCACGCTTCGCGCCGTTCCTTCATCTTACGCCGCAACCTTTAGGCCCATATCGCATGTCCTTTTCTCTCACGAGCCCGCCGCTCGCGCGCGCGCTCGCCGATCGCAATTACTCCGACCCGACGCCGGTGCAGAGCGCCGTCCTCGAAGACGCCGCCCGCGGGCGCGACCTACTGGTCTCCTCGCAGACCGGTTCCGGCAAGACCATCGCCTACGGGCTCGCCATCGGCGAGACCCTGCTGGGCACGGCCGAGAAGCTCGGCCCCGCTGCCGAGCCGCTGGCTCTCATCATCGCGCCGACGCGTGAGCTTGCCTTGCAGGTGCAGCGCGAACTTGCCTGGCTCTATGCCCAGACCGGCGCGCGGGTGATCTCCTGCGTCGGCGGCATGGATCCGCGCCGCGAGGCGATGCTGCTCGACGAGGGCGCCCATATCGTCGTCGGCACGCCCGGCCGCCTGCGCGATCATATCGAGCGCCGTCGCCTCGACGTGTCCGCGCTCAAGGCGGTCGTGCTCGACGAGGCTGACGAGATGCTCGATCTCGGCTTCCGCGACGACCTCGAATACATCCTGAAGACCACCCCGGCGGAGCGGCGCAGCCTGCTGTTCTCGGCGACCTTCCCGAAGGCGATCGTCCAGCTCGCGCAGAGCTACCAGCGCGACGCGCTGCGCATCGAGGTGGAAGCGACGCGGCGCGGCCATGCCGACATCGCCTACAAGGCCGTGCGCGTCTTCCCGAAGGAAGCCGAGCTCGCAGTCGTCAACCTGCTGCGCTTCCACAATGCACCGGTGGCGCTGGTCTTCTGCAACACCCGCAACGCCGTGCGCCATCTCGAGGCGATCCTGCTCGAGCGCGGCTTCACTTCGGTCGCGCTCTCGGGCGAACTCGGCCAGAACGAGCGCAACGCGGCGCTGCAGGCGCTGCGCGACGGCCGGGCGCGGGTCTGCGTCGCGACCGACGTCGCGGCGCGCGGCATCGACCTGCCCGGACTCGACCTCGTCATCCATGCGGAGCTGCCGAACGATTCCGAGGTGATGCAGCATCGCTCGGGCCGCACCGGCCGCGCCGGCAACAAGGGCACGAGCGTCCTGCTGGTGCCGCAGTCGCGCCGCCGCAAGGCCGAGCGTCTGCTGATGGAAGGCAAGGTCGAGGCTGAGTGGATCGGTCCTCCGACTGAAGAGGAAATCCGCGTCCTCGATCAGGAGCGCCTGCTCTCCGATCCGCTGCTCAACGGCGATGGCTCCGAGGACGATGCCGGCATGATCGAGGCGCTGATGGCGGGCCGCGAGGCCCGCGATATCGCCGCTGCGCTTGTTCGGCTCTACCGCGCCCGCCTGCCGGCGGCGGAAGAGGTTGGCGATCCCGGCTTCGGCCGCGACGAGCGCCGTCCGGTCCGCACCAACGAGGATTATGCTGCCAAGCGCCGCCCGTTCGGCGCGGGACGCGACGAGGGCGAGGATGGCGAGCGCCCGCGCAAGCCTGCCGGCCCACGCGGCGATACCGTCTGGTTCCGTCTCGATATCGGCCGCAAGCAGGGCGCCGATCCGCGCCAGCTCCTGCCGATGCTGTGCCGCCGCGGCCGGATCACCCGCGACGAGGTCGGTGCGATCCGCATCTTCGACCGCGAGACCAAGGTCGAGATCGATGCCGATGTGGCCGATCGCTTCTATGACTCGGTGCGCATCCCGGACCGCGACAAGATCGTGATCGAGCCGACGACCGAAGCCGAGCGCCGTCCGGCCAAGGCTTTCGGGGACAAGGCCGAGCGTCCGGCTGCGCCGCGAAAGAGCTGGGGGGATGAGCAGGCTGCCGGAGACAGGCCGCAGCGGCCGCGATTCGAGCCGAGGGACGCGAATCAACGCGCGCCGCGGAGCGATGAGCGCAAGCCGTATCGCGCCGACAGCAGGCCTCCGCGCGACGACGCGCGCCCGCCGCGCCGTGACGACGGCAAGCCGGGTGGCGGTTTCAAGAAGCCCTATGAGGGCAAGGGCAAGCCCTTCGCTGGCAAGCCTGCCGGCGGGCGCCCGGCCGGTGGCAAGCCCTTCGGCAAGGGCAAGCCGCGCGGCGACAATCGCAGCTGAGTTTCAGCCTCCGCAAAAAAAACGCGCTGTCATTCCGGGTCAAGCCGGGAGTGACAGCGCGAATTCTTTGAAGGACAGCAGGCTTCGAGCGCTGCAGCGCGCGCTCCCGTTCGCCTTCCTCAGCGCAGGCCGAGGAAGGAGAGGATCGCGAGAACGACGACGATAAGACCGACGATATAAATGATGTTGTTCATGAAAAGCCCCCTGGCTGAATGGAGCCTTGCGGCTCGATCTGACAGGGGTTGAACCCGATCCGGGGTGCAATGGTTCCCGCCGGAGCTTTCGAGAGCCTGCGGAGATGACGGAAACCGGCGCCTTCTCGTCCCGGGAATGACGAGGCTGGCCGCTCTCAGTCCACGAGCTTGCGGTAGAGATGCCAGGTGGCATGGCCGAGCACCGGCATGACCACGATCAGGCCGACCAGCATCGGCAGGCAGCCGAGCACGAGCAAGCCCGTCACCATCAGGCCCCAATACATCATCACGCGCGGATTGGCCTCGACGGCGGCGATCGAGGTGCGGATGGCTGTGGGGGCGTCGACGTGCCGGTCGATGATCAGCGGGAAAGATACCACCGAGATCGAGAAGGCGAGGATCGCCAGCAAGAGCCCGATCGCATTGCCGATCACCATCATGATCCAGCCATCCGCGGTGGTGAACACCGCCCGCAGGAAATCGGTGGTCGAGACATCGGCGGGCAGGCCGAGCAGGCCACGATAGAGGAACCAGGCGCTGAACAGCCAGGCGAGGAAGAGCCCGGTCAGCATCGCGCCGAGCAGGGCGATCTGTCCGATCGACCGCGAGCGGAGCACCGCGAAAGCATGGACCCAGGACGTGTCCATGCCCTTCTCGCGCCGGCGGCTGATCTCGTAGAGCCCGATCGCGGCGAAGGGGCCGAGCAATGCGAAGCCCGAGAGCAGCGGGAAGAGCAGGGGGAAGATATTGTAGCTGACCGTGAGCTGCGCCAGCAGGATGCCGGCGACGGGATAGATCAGAGCGATGAAGACGAGGTGGCTCGGCTGAGCCTTGAAATCGTCCCAGCCGCGCAGCAGCGCCTCGTGCAGATCCCGCGTGGTGATGATCCTGATGCGTGGTTGCGAGAGCGCGGCAATGTCATGAACTGTGCCGTCGAGATTGGCCATGGCGTGTCTCCCGGTTCCGGCCCGGTTCGCCATATGGCTGTCGACGTGAACCTTGGTGTCAACGGCCTGCGGCGTCGAGCTTCCAATTCCCAGCCCGCAAACTATACGCGCCAAAGCGCGGTTTGTCGCAAGCTTTCGGGGCGGCACAGCCTTGCATGGGCCGCAAAAAGGCTGCTGCCCTTCCTCGTCACGATCATCTCGCCTAATGCTGTGCCATGAGCGACGCCGACGATTCCGCCCCCTCCGAAACGCCGATCGCGGAGCTGACGCCGCGCAAGGCGAAGGCCGAACACAAGCTGCTGGCCGCCGCGGTGCAGGCAGCGAACGACGCCTATTTCCAGGACGACCAGCCGATCATGGACGATGCGGCCTATGACGCGAAGCGTCGTCGGCTGGTCGCGCTGGAAGAAGCCTTTCCGGTGCTGAAGCAGGAGAGCGACGTCAGCGCCAAGGTCGGCGCCAAGCCTTCCGGCAAGTTCGCCAAGATCCGGCATCGCGTACCGATGCTCTCGCTCGACAATGCTTTCTCGGACGAGGCCGTGGCCGAGTTCGCTGGCCGCGTTTATCGCTTCCTCGGCCGCAAGGAGGAGGACGGCATCGCCTTCACCGCCGAGCCCAAGATCGACGGGCTGTCGCTGTCGCTGCGCTACGAGAAGGGCGAGCTGGTCGCGGCCGCGACGCGCGGCGACGGCGAGGAGGGCGAGGATGTCACGCTCAATGCCCGCACCATCTCCGAAATTCCCAAGACGCTCGCCGGGCCGGACGTGCCTGACGTCGCCGAGGTGCGCGGCGAGGTCTATCTAGGCCATGCCGATTTCGCCGGGATCAACGAGCGCCAGCGCGAGAAGGGGCTGCCCGAATTCGCCAATCCGCGCAATGCGGCGGCGGGCTCACTGCGTCAGCTCGATGTCAGCGTCACCGCCGCGCGGCCCTTGCGCTTCTTCGCCTATGCCTGGGGCGAGATGCCGGCCCTGCCGGCGCCGACGCAATCGGGCGTGGTCGAGGCTTTCAGGCGCTGGGGCTTCCGCACCAACCCGCTGATGAAGCGCTGCGAGAGCGTTGCCGAGCTGATCGCGCAATATCGGCTGATCGAGAGCCAGCGCGCCACGCTCGGCTATGATATCGACGGCGTCGTCTACAAGGTCGACGATCTCGCGCTGCAGGCGCGGCTCGGCTTCGTTTCGCGGGCGCCGCGCTGGGCGATCGCGCATAAATTCCCGGCCGAGCTGGCGACGACCGTGCTGGAGGCGATCGACATCCAGGTCGGGCGCACCGGCGCGCTTTCGCCGGTCGCGCGTCTGAAGCCGGTGACGGTCGGCGGCGTCGTCGTCACCAATGCGACGTTGCATAACGAGGATTATATCCGCGGTTTCGATTCCAAGGGGCTGCCGATCCGCGACGGCACCGATATCCGTATCGGCGACACTGTGACGGTGAAGCGGGCGGGCGACGTGATCCCGCGCGTCGAGGCGGTCGATCTTTCGAAGCGCCCGGCGGATTCGAAGCCCTACGAGTTCCCGACGCTCTGCCCGGCCTGCGGCAGCCATGCGACGCGGGAGCTCAACCCGCGCACCGGCAAGGAAGATGCCATCCGCCGCTGCACCGGCGGCCTGATCTGCCCGGCGCAGGCAGTCGAGCGCCTCAAGCATTTCGTCTCGCGCGACGCAATGGACATCGACGGGCTTGGCGACAAGCAGATCGAGTTCTTCCACGGCGATCCCGAGCTGCCCGTCAGGGAGCCAGCCGATATCTTTACGCTCGCCGCGCGCGATGCAGCCAATCCCTTGAAAAAGCTCAAGGCCAAGGAAGGCTTCGGCGCGCAGAGCGTCGCCAAGCTTTTCGATGCGATCGAGGACCGGCGTACCCCGCCGCTCAACCGCTTCATCTTCGGGCTCGGCATCCGCCATATCGGCGAAACGACGGCGCGTCTGCTGGCGCGGCATTACGGCTCGTTCGAGGCGCTGCGAGCGGCCGGCATCGCGGCAGCCGACGAGGCCTCGCCCGAGCGGCAGGAGCTCGACGCCATCGACGGCGTCGGGCCGACCGTGGTCGAGGCGCTGATCGAATTCTTCGGCGAGCCGCATAACGAGGAATTGCTCGACCGCTTGCTGGCGCAGGTCTCGCCCCAGCCGCTGGAGGCGGTGGCCTCGACCAGTCCGGTTGCCGGGAAGATCGTGGTCTTCACCGGCGCGCTGGAGCGGATGACCCGCGACGAGGCCAAGGCGATGGCCGAGCGGCTTGGCGCCAAGGTGGCAGGCTCGGTCTCGTCGAAGACCGACCTGCTCGTCGCCGGGCCGGGAGCGGGCTCGAAGCTGAAGGATGCCGCCAAGCATAGCGTCGAGGTGATCGACGAGGCCGGCTGGTTCGATCTGGTGGGTGGCTGAGGTCTACTCCGCCGCTTCCGCCGGCGGTGTGAACATCGCCACGGGAGAGGCCTCGCCCGCTGCCCGCACCTGGCTCGGGGCGAGGCCGGTGATGCGCTTGAAGGCGCGGCTGAACGAGGCTTCCGACTCGTAGCCGAGACGCTGGGCAACAACCGCGATGCGCAACTTGTCGCGAGCGAGCCACTGCCTCGCCTGATGCATCCGGACCTGCGCGACATAGCGGGCCGGCGTCTCGCCGACGACCTCGGCGAAGCGCTCGGCGAAGCCGGAGCGCGAGGCGCCCATCAGCTCGGCGAGGCTTTCGACCGTCCAGTCGGTTTCGGGATGGGCGTGGATCGCCGCCAGCACCTTGCCGACCGTCGGGCAGCGCGCTGCGGCGACCCAGCCCTTGGCGGCGCCGCAGCCGCCCTCGACCCAGGCACGGATGATCGCGGCGGCCAGCACGTCGGCGAGGCGTGCCAGCATGCCGCCGGCGCCGACCCGGTCCATCGCGACCTCGCGGCCCATCGCGTCGAGCAGATGCGGGATGCTGGGCTCATACGCGATGAAATCGCTCATCCGCATCAGGTCCGGCATCAACCGCAGCAATGGGTGATCGAGATCGACATTGAAGGTCATGCGGCCGGTGAAGACGAGCATATGCGCGCCGGCGCCGCCGCCCTCGACATCGAAGATGTTGCCATAGGCTTCCAGAACCCGGCAGTCGCAGGGTGGGGAGGCGACGACATCCGGCGAGCTCGCCAGGACATGGCCACCGCCGCGCGGCAGCAGCACGGCGTCACCGTCGGCGAGCTCCAGCCATTCGCCGGCCGGCGTCTTCAGCCAGCAGTGGCCGCGCGAGATGAAATGGAAATAGGCCTGATGGGTCGGCGGATAGACGACGCCCCAGGGCGCGGCCAATTGGCAGCGGCTGTAATCGACGCCGTCGAGCCGCAAGCCCCGGAGCATCTCGGTCAGGTGGTCGGCGGAAGCGGTCATGGCATTCCTGGACGAACGGTCATGAGATGCGGATGATATAGCATGGAAACTCCATGGGGCCACGCCCATCTTCCGGCGACCTGATGGAGACCCCCATGTCAGATTCCCTGTCTGCCACGACCCTTGAATTCGACGATACAGCCGAGGAGGCCCGCGACAAGCCGGCCTGGGCTGCCGTCACATCCCTGACCTTCGGCGTCTTTGGCCTTGTCACGGCCGAGTTCCTGCCGGCCAGCCTGCTCACCCCGATGGCGGCCGATGTCGGCGTCTCCGTCGGCGCCGCCGGGCAGGCGGTGACCGCGACTGCCGTCGTCGGCGCCATCGCGGGACTTGCCGCGGCAATCGTGACGCGCGGCATCGACCGGCGTCTCGTGATCTGGTCGCTAACCGGCCTGCTGATCGTTTCCAGCATCATCGCTGCCGTCGCCACCAACCTGACGACGCTGCTCTTCGCCCGCGTCCTGCTCGGCATCGGGCTCGGCGCCTTCTGGTCGATGGTCGCGGCGACCGCGATGCGGCTCGTGCCGCCCAGCGCGCTCCCCAAGGCGATGTCGCTGATCTTCGCCGGCGTCTCCCTCGCCACCGTCAGCGCCGCGCCGATCGGCGCCTATCTCGGCAACGTGATGGGCTGGCGCTTCGTGTTCTGGCTCTCGGCGCTGGTCGGGGTTGCCGCACTCGTCATCCAGATGGCGGTTCTGCCGCGGCTGCCGGCGCGGGGCTCGCCCGATATCCGCACGTTGTTCCGGCTGCTCGGCCAGCCCAGCATCGCGCTCGTGCTTGCCGGCATCGTCGTGGTGATCTCCGGGCATTTCGCCGGTTTCACCTATGTCCGCCCGTTCCTGGAGCAGATCCCGAAGCTCTCGGTCGAAGCGATCTCGCTCGTCCTGCTGGCCTATGGAATCGGCGGCTTCTTCGGCAATTTCGCGGGCGGGGCGATCACGGCGCGCAGCGCCAAGGCTTCGGTGATCTTCGGCGCCTTCCTGATCGCGCTGGTGGGCGTGAGCCTGCTCTTCGTCGGCGCGTCGCCGCTCGCTTCGGCCATCGCGGTCGGGCTCTGGGGTTTCGCCTTCGGAGCGCTGCCGGTCGGCTTCCAGACCTGGCTGGTGCGCGTCGCGCCGGAGGACGAGGCGGAATCGGCCGGCGGGCTGATCGTCGCGGCCTTCCAGATCGCGATCGCAAGCGGCGCCATCTTCGGCGGGCTCTTGGTCGATGGCTTCGGCACGCTCGGAGTCATCGCCTATGCGACCGTCGCGACGCTGGTTGGCGGAGCGGGCGTGCTGCTGCTGGGGTCGAAGAGCCCCGAACGCGTCGGCGCCAGCGCGGCCGCGCACGCGCTCTGAGGTTCTCTCCAGGAATGGCAAAACCGATCGGGCGCGTGATGCGCCCGATCACTTTTCTTCAAGACAGCAATGGGGCGAGAAGGTTTATGCTTGCACCATGGAAGCAGTCACCCAAGGTGAGACATTAGGCCTCGAACCGCTCGTCGCCGGCGAGCGAGCCAAGCTTTTTCCGGCCGAGCGCTTCGACGGGCTGGATTGCCTCGCCGCGACCTTCCGCCAGCACGCCTATGCGCCGCACCAGCACGACAGCTATGTGATGGGCGTCATCGAGGCCGGCTGCGAAACCTTCCGGGTTCGCGGCGCGCGCCACTATGCGCGGCCGGGTCAGATCACCTTCGTCAATCCGCTCGAGACGCATGATGGCGAGCCTTATGGCCCGGGCTACAGCTACCGGATGACCTATCCAGAGGTCGGGCTGATCCGCGAGGTCGCGGCTTCGCTCAGCGGCCGGGACGGGATCGGGACACCGTTCTTCCCACAGCCTCTGGTCGATGATGCCGAGGGGGCTGCGCTCTTCGCGGCGGCTCATCGCGCCATCGAGGATGGCGGGGACCTGCTGGCCGGCGAAGAAATGCTGCTGCGCTTCTACGCTCGCTGCCTGATGCATCATGCCGATCTCGCCGTGCGGCCGGTGGGCGTGGAGAGTGGGTCCGTCGCCCGTGCCCGCGAGGTCTTCGAGGCCCGCTATGAAGAAGACCTGTCGCTGGCCGATCTGGCGCGGCTCACCGGGCTGCCGCGCCACCACCTGATCCGGGCCTTCCGGCGCGAGACCGGTCTGACGCCGCATGCCTATCTGGTCGATGTTCGCGTACGGCGGGCGCGCGAGCGATTGCGGCGCGGCGAGATGCCCGGCGACGTCGCGGCGGCGACCGGTTTCTGTGACCAGCCGCATCTGACCCGCGCGTTTAAGGCCCGCTTCGGCGTCACGCCCGGTGCCTTCCGCGCGGCGCATGCCGCCTGAATCGGTTTTCGAGAGAACATTTCCATGTCCACGATGCGTGACGACATCAGGCGCGGCCTGAACGATATCTGGCCGGCCGCGGTCGCCGCAGCGCCGATCGGCCTGCTCTTCGGTGCGGTCGCCGCCAGCAAGGGGCTCTCGCCGCTCGAAGTCTTCCTGATGAGCATCATGGTCTTCGCCGGCGGGGCGCAGTTCGCCGCGATCGAGCTCTGGGCGAGCCCGGCGCCGGTCGCCGCGCTGGTGTTCTCGACGCTGCTCATCAATGCGCGCCATGTGCTGATGGGCGCGTCTCTGGCGCCCAAGCTCCAGGGCTTCAGCCGCTGGCAGAAATTCCTCGGCCTCTACTACATGGCCGACGAGAATTGGGCGCTGGCCGAGAAGCGCGCCCGCACCCACCGCCTGACGCCGGCCTACTGGTTCGCGATGGTCATCCCCTTCGTTGCGGGCTGGCTGATCAACTCGACGCTCGGCGCGATGATCGGCGCCGTGCTTGGCGATCCCAAGCGGCTCGGGGCCGATTTCGCCTTCACGGCGCTGTTCATCGCGCTCGTCGCCGCCTTCTGGAAGGGCCGCGTGACGTTCTGGACGGTCGCGGCCGCCGGCATCGCCTCGGCCGTGACCTATCGGCTGGCCGGGCCGCCCTGGCATGTCGCTGCGGGCGCACTCTGCGGGTTGCTGGCGGCATGGCTTGCGGCCGGAAGTGAAGAACAGCCGGTCACCGAGGAGGCCAAGGCGTGAGCGTCGATCCGATCAACCTCCTCGCCTTCCTCGGCATGGCGATCGTGACCTATTTCACGCGCGTCGCCGGGCTGGCGCTGGCCGGGCGGCTCAGCCTCTCGCCACGCGCGCAGGCCGCTTTCGACGCCATCCCGCCGGCTGTTCTGATCGCGGTGATCGCGCCGAGCGCGCTCGCGACCGGCTGGGCCGAGACGGCGGCGGCGGCGATCACCGCGCTTGCCGCGACGCGGTTGCCCTTGCTGGGCGTGGTGGCGGTCGGGGTTGTCGCGGTGGTCGGTTTCAGGATGGTGATGTGACGTTCTTGCCTTCTCGCCCTGAGGGGAGAAGGCAACCAATCACAACGGCCGGCAGGCCGCTTCCAGCCAGGCCTTCGCCTCGCCCTCGACCTGCGGCGAGAGCTTCTCCCAGACCTTGGCGTGGTAGGCGTCGATCCAGGCGATCTCGCCAGCATCGAGCGTGTCTTTCTCGATCAGGGCGCGCTCATAGGGGCACCAGGTGATGGTCTCGAAGCCGTAGATCACGCGCTCGGCCCCCGGAATCTGGCGCTCCTCGACGACGATCAGGTTCTCGATGCGGATGCCGTATTCGCCCTGCTTGTAGTAGCCGGGCTCGTTGGAGAGGATCATGCCCGGCTCCAATGGCGTGGTGCCGAGCTTGGAGAGACGCTGCGGCCCCTCATGCACCGAGAGATAGCTGCCGACGCCATGGCCGGTACCATGGTCGAAATCGAAGCCACCTTGCCAGAGCGGCAGCCGGGCGAAGGCGTCGAGCTGCGCGCCCGAGGTTCCCTTGACGAAGACCAGCCGCGAGATCGCGAGATGGCCCTTGAGCACGCGGGTATAGCGGTCGCGCATCTCCGGCGTCGGTGTGCCGATCACCATGGTGCGGGTGATGTCGGTGGTGCCGTCCTCGTACTGGCCGCCTGAATCGACCAGGAAGATGCCGGGCTCCAGCTTGCGGTTGGTCGCTTCGCTGACGCGGTAATGCGGCAGCGCAGCATTGGGGCCGGCGCCAGCGATGGTGGTGAAGGAGACGTCCTTGAGCAGGCCGGTCTTCAGTCGCTCGGCTTCGAGCGCGGCGACCGCATCGATCTCGGTCAGGCCGCCCTTCGGCGCTTCGCGCGCCAGCCAGGAGAGATAGCGCACCATGACGGCGCCGTCGCGCAGATGGGCATTGCGGGCGCCGTCGAGCTCGGCTGCGTTCTTGCGCGCCTTCATCAGGGCGATCGGGTCGGTGCCGGCATCGGGCGTGCCGCCGGCCTCGCGGATCAGGGTCGCGAGCGCCGAAGCTGCGGTCGTCGCATCGAGCCGGACCTTGGCCTTGCTGGCACCGAGTTTCGCGATCTGTTTATCGAGATCAGCCGGAGGGGCGATCTCGCCGACCGCGCCGATCGCATCGCCGGCCTCGTTGGTGATCTTCTCCGGCGCGAGGAAGACGGTCGGCCGGCCCTCGCGCGGGACGATGGAATAGCCGAGCGGCAGCGGCGTGTGCTCGACATCGCCACCGCGGATGTTGAAGATCCAGGCCAGCGCATGCGGATCGGAGACGACGAGCGCGTCGACCTTGGCGTCGGTCAGCGCCTTCTGGATGCGGGCGAGCTTCGAGACGCTGTCCTCGCCGGCGAAAGCGGCCGGATGGGCCTTGACCGGCGCCGTCGGCGGGGCCGGGCGATCGCTCCAGAGCGCGTCGATCGGGTTGGCCTTGACCGCGACGAGGCTGCCGCCGGCTGCTGCCGCTGCCTTTTCGAGGCGGGCGAGGCCGTCCACCGTATGCAGCCAGGGATCGTAGCCGAGCTTGCCGCCAGTCGGCAGGTTCTGCTCGACCCAGCGCTCCAGCGGCGTCTCCTCCATGCGAACCGGCGTGACGATCTTGGTGTCGGTCTGCTCGGCCGACTGGATGGTGTAGCGGCCGTCGACGATCAGCGCGGCCTTGTCGGCCAGTACCACGGCGTTGCCGGCCGAGCCGGTGAAGCCGGTCAGCCATGCCAAACGGGCCATATGGGCCGGGACATATTCGCCCTGGTGCTCGTCCGCGCGCGGGATGATGAAGCCGTCGAGCCCCTGCGCGGCCAGCGTCTTGCGCAGGGCGGCGACACGGCCGGCAACCAGCCTGGGGTCGCTCGGTTCGGAAAAGGACTGGAAGCGGCAGGTCGGCAGGGTCGAATCGGTCATGGCGGGGTCCGGCACAGAATTGCGCCATGGTCGCCTCGCACCAGCAAAAGCGCCAGCGCAAATCCGTCGGTTTGGAGATGCCTGTTTGGTAGGGCCGCGCTGCCTCCGCGTTCCGCATTGTGCCGATTGGTTATGCAATCGACGCAAACATTAATGGATATGGACGGATCGCATGCGTTTTCTGCATATCTTGCATATGCGAACACATCTTCTCGCAAGTGCGAAATGACCCCATCTTGATCGCATAAGAGAACGAGGAAGCGACCGGGACTGTCCTTCGTTTTTCGGAGATAGACCCATGACCTACGTGTTGAACAATGCCGACGTGCTGCCCGTACCGGTTCGGACCAGGACCGAGACCCGCGCCAGCAAGCCGGGCCTGATGCAGCGCTTCTATGCCGCGCTCGTCGCGAGCCGCGAGCGTTCCGCAGACCGCCAGTTGCGTGCCCGCAACCTCCTCGTCAACGAGGCTGAGATCGTGCTGGGCGGCTTCCCGTCCGCGACGCTGTCGAGCGACGTCTCGCTGCCTTTCAACCGCTGAATTCACACTGCCGCGGCCTTCGAGCCGCGCAGCTGACACCCTTCAAGGACCTTCATCATGATCGCCATCATCAAGCATATCGTCGAACAGATTGCCGACGCCGCGAAGTTCACTGCCGCCGTCTGGCACGATGCCCGCAGCCTGCAGGCCGAGGCCGAGAAGAAGTACGGCTATATCGGCTTCTGAGCCGAGCGAGTAACGATCTCGCGCTTCCCCGGAAGCGCCGGAGGTCAGGCAAGGCGGCGCGGCCTCGGGGCTGCGCCGCCTTTTTTCATGACCAGCGTCGCCCAGCCTTCGCGCAGCGAATGGCTGGCGAGGTGGACGCCCTGGTGCCGGTAGGCCGAGACCACGCCAGCCACGTCCATCGCCAGCAGGCCGGACAGGATCAGCGTGCCGTTCGATGAGAGCACGCGGGCGATCGACGGGGCGAGGCGCTTCAGCGGGCCGGCCAGAATATTGGCGAAGACGAAGTCGAAATGGCCGGGGCGCCAGGCCTTGGCATGGCGCAGGCCCGGCGCGACATAAAGATCCAGCGCGTTCGGTGCATGGTTGAGCCGGGCGTTATGAGCGGAGACTTCGACCGCGACCGCGTCGATATCGCCGGCGACGACCTTGCGCTTGATCTGCTTGGCGAGCGCCAGCCCGAGAATGCCGGTGCCGGTGCCGACATCGATGGCGTGGCGCGGGCGGCGCTTCTTCAGTTCGGCGTCGAGCGCGAGCAGGCAGCCGGCGGTGGTGCCGTGATGGCCGGTGCCGAAGGCCAGCGCGGCCTCGATCTCGATCGCGATATCGTTGGTCCGGACGACGTGCCGGTCATGCGCGCCATGGACGAGGACGCGGCCGGCGCGGACAGGCTTCAAGCCGTCGAGGCTGTTGGCGACCCAATCCTTGGTGTTCACCGTCGTGAAGGGTGTTGTATCGACGAGCGCGCCGACGATCGGGCGCAGCAGATCGCGCACTGCATCCTCATCGGGCGGGTTGGCGAAATAGATCTCCACCTTCCACGGGATGTTCATCGAGAGCGTGGTGATGCCGTCCTCGACCTCGAAGGCCGAGATCGCCGTCTCGGTGGGGTCGAAGATCTCGCCGAGCAATTCGGTGAGGGCCCGGGCCTGTTCGCCCGAGGTGGAGAGTTCGAGGACGGTCGCGACCGTCGCTGGCAGGAGGCCTTCGCGCATGGCGCGGGCTTAGCAGGCGCATCCGCCGCTGTCATCGGAAATGGCCGGGGACGGCGTAGCTAAACCCTGCGTTCAGCATTCCCTGCTACCGGCAGGCCATGACGGCCTCGACGCGCGTGATCATCCTGAAGGCAAGCCTCGCGACAGCGCTGTCGATCGTGGCTTCGCTCGGCCTGGCGTTGACCGTCGTGCCGATGCTTGGCGGGGTCGTGGACGGCACCGCCTGGCTGATGTGTATCCTCTGTCCGCTATTGATCGCCTGGCCGGCCAGCGCCTGGCAATTCCGGCAGGCACAGCGCCTGAAGGACGCCCATGGCGAGATCGCGCGACTGCACGGCGCGTTGTCTGCGGCGCATGAGACCTTGCTGGAAAGGGCGCGCCGCGACGGCCTGACCGGGCTCCTGAACCGCGAAAGCTTTCTTGCCGACCTGAAGCAGGCGATGACGCCGGGCGGCAGGGGAACCCTGCTTTTCATCGACGCCGATCACTTCAAGCAGGTCAATGACCGCTTCGGCCATCCGGTTGGCGACGACGCCTTGCGCAGGCTGGCGCAGGCGATTGCGGGCGCGGTGGGCGCGAGCGGCTTCTCAGGGCGGCTCGGCGGCGAGGAATTCGCGGTCTATCTCCCGCGCACCGTCCTGACGGAGGCGGAGGCCGTCGCGAAGCAGGTTCTCGATGCGGTTCGGCGCCTCCGGATCGAGGCACCGGGCGGCGAGCCGGTCAGCCTGACCGTGAGCATCGGTGCCGCCGGCTGGGCCGGCGGCACGACAATCGAGCATTTGATCGCCGAGGCCGATGCGCAGCTCTACCGCGCAAAGATGCAGGGCCGGAATCGGGCCGCCTGTGCCTTGAACATGGCTGCGGTGGCCTGAGGAGCGCCTGCGTCAGGCGTGTTGCGCGTTCAGCGCCGCAAAGACCTGGCTGAAGCTGCCGGTCGCCTCGGCGAAGCGCAGCGGCTTGCAGCGCTCGACGATGACCTCGCCGGCCTCCGGCTGCGTTTCGAGGATCGTCATCACCTCGCTGGTGAAATCGGCGAGCGGCATCGCGGCCGGATCGACCGCCTGATGCGGGCCGAGCAGCTCGGTCTGCACATAGGGCGGGGCGATCTCGATCACCTCGACCGATGTGTCCTTGAGCTGCTCGCGCAGGCCGATCGACCAGGAATGGATCGCGGCCTTGGTCGCGCTGTAGGTCGGGGTCGCCGCCAGCGGCACGAAGGCGAGGCCCGACGAGACGGTCAGGACCGTGGCGCGCGGCTGCTTCAGGAAATGCGGCAGCAGCGCCGTCGTCAGGCGGATCGGCCCGAGCAGGTTGGTCGCGATCGTCTCCTCGGCGATGGCGAGATTGTCGGCGGCCGGGACGTTCTCCGGCTTCATGATGCCGGCATTGTTGATGACGGCGTTCAGACTCGGGAAGCGCTCGACCGCCTGCCGGGCGAAGGCTGCGATATCGGCCTCGTCCTGGATATCGAGCAGCATCGATTCCATGCCGGGATTGGCAGCGGTGACCGCATCGAGCACGGCTTCGCGGCGTCCGGCAATGACGACCTTGTTGCCCTTGGCGTGCAGCGCCTCGGCGAGCGCGCGGCCGATGCCCGAGCCGCCGCCGGTGATGAGGATGGTGTTTCCGGAAATCTTCATGGCAAAGCCTTCTCGTGGTTGCGTGAAACGAGATGGCGCCGATACTCTTCATTGGAAAGAAGGCGCTCGAAAGTGCCATACGCACCAAAAGGAGAGTGTAAGATGCAGGCGATCCGGACCGCGATGGCGGCGATGCATCAGCGCAGCGAGGCGATCCCTCCGGTCAGCCCGGCGGTGGAATCGCTGGTGCGGCAGGTCATCGCGCAGGTCGCTGACAAATGGACGATGCTGGTGCTGGAGGCGCTTGAGGAGCATGGCACGCTGCGCTTCACCGAGGTCGGCCGGATCGTCGGTGGCATCAGCCAGAAGATGCTGACCAAGACATTGCGCGAGATGGAGCGCGACGGGCTGGTCGTGCGCACCGTCCACCCGGTGATCCCGCCGCATGTCGATTACACGCTGACGGAACTCGGGCGCGAGCTCAGCGCTGCTTTCTGCGGGGTCTGGACCTGGGCCGAGACCTACTATGCCGAGGTTTCGGCAGCGCGAAAAGCCTTCCGCGAGCGGGAGGAGGCTTAAGCGCCGGCGTGGCCGGCGTCGCTCCTGCATGGTTTCGTAGGTCAGGCTGAGGCCGCCCCGCCTGTCCTGCGCAGGTAGACGATCTGGGCGCCGATCCCGATGACGAGTGCGGCCAGAATGCCCGCCTGCACCCCGAGCAGGAGCGGGGATTTCAGGTCGGTGACGAAGGGATGGCCATCCGGGACGCGGCGCAGGATCTCGGTGGCCGTCGGCAGCATGAGCAGGAAGGCCGTCACGCTCAGGACGATTGTCTCGACATAGGCGACGGCGCGCGCGGGGAGCGGGGTCCGGCCGATAGTGTAGCCGATGCCGAGCAGCAGGAGCGTCAGCGCGCCGATGACGTGACCGGCAGGCATATGCGTGACGAAGAAGACCGTGACGGCGCCGATCAGCATCGAGATGAGGTAGACGATGCCCGCCGTCGAGCGCGGCACGATCCGGCCATGGACCGCGAACATATAGGCTGCTGCGGGGATGGCCGGCAGGCTGCCCAGCGTATGGACCCAGCCGAGCGGGGTGATGCCAAACATGAGAATGTCCTTTTGTCGAAGGTTGCGCCTGTCGCCGCGCGCGAGGGCGTCTGGGATGCAGGAATGTCTATCTACTAATAGGTAGGTTTTTGTGGCGCGCTTCATTCTTCGGGGCGGTGAGGTTCAGTGTCGTGCCATCAGGCGCTCCAGCAGCGGGCGGGTGATGACACCAAAGATCGCCGGGTCGCCATAAGCGCGAGCTGAAAGCATCGCGCCGTGGACCCCCGCCATGAAAGCCTCCGCTTCGGACCTGGCCGTCCCGGTGAAACGCAGGTCGCGCTGTGCCGCGCCACGTTCGAGGACCGAGGCCAGCCAGGCGGAGAGGGCTCGGAAATGGGTGCGGACTTCCAGGGTGACGTCCTGCGGAAGGACCGGGATCTGGCTGGCGAGAAGCGCGCAAAGGCAGAACGGAGCGCTCGAATCGGCGATGCAGGCCTCCCAATAGCCGATATAGGCCTGCAGTTGCCGAGCCGGATCGGGAACCTGCTGCTCCAGAGCGGCGATGCCGGCCTCGGCCTCCTCCCGGTATCGGGCGACGAGCGTGCGGACGAGATCGGACTTGCTGGGGAAATGGTGGTGGATGCTCGCATTGCGAATGCCGACCACCTTCGCGATGTCGGCATAGCTGAAGCCGTTATACCCACCCTGGATCAGGAGGGAGCGGGCGCAGCGCAGGATTTCGTCGGATGTCGAGCCGGTCATGATCCATATCTACCTACTAGTAAGTAGGCAATCAAGCCAGGTCACGGCTTTGTGCAGATGGCTCAGCCCGCCTTCTGCACGAACGAGTCCAGCACCATCTTCCGCCCGGCCTTGTCGAAATCGACGGTCAGCTTGTTGCCGTCGACGCTGGCGACCGAGCCGGGGCCGAACTTGACGTGGAAGACGCGGGCGCCGGTGCCGTAAGCGGATTCGCCTGATGATTTCGCCGTCAGCTCGCCCTCGATCATGAGCGGGCCGCGCTGGCGTGAGGAGTTACCGAAACCGCCCTGGCCGAAGCCGCGGCCGCTTTCCGAGAAGCCGCTGCCGCCGCCGCTGTTCTTCGCCCGGTTCTCCTGCGCACGCTGCCAGCCCGGCGTGTTGTAGCTGGAGCCGAAGCTCTCCATTCGGTCGAAGCGCGAGGCGCCGTAGCCGCCCTGCGAATAGCTGCTCGCTGCCTGCTCGACCTCGACATGCTCCTCCGGCAGTTCGTCGATGAAGCGGGAGGGCAGGCTGGTCTGCCAGAGGCCGTGGATGCGCCGGTTCGAGGCGAAATAGAGCTTCAGCTTCTTGCGGGCGCGGGTGAGGCCGACATGGGCGAGGCGGCGCTCCTCCTCCAGGCCGGCGCGGCCGCTCTCGTCGAGCGCGCGCTGGTTCGGGAACAGGCCTTCCTCCCAGCCGGGCAGGAAGACCGTGTCGAATTCCAGCCCCTTGGCGGCGTGCAGCGTCATGATCGAGGCGCGGGCCTCGGCCTCGCCATCGGCGACATCCATCACCAGCGAGACGTGTTCGAGGAAGGACGGCAGGTCGGGAAACTCGTCGAGCGAGCGGACGAGTTCCTTGAGGTTTTCCAGGCGCCCGGCCGCATCGGCCGAGCGGTCCTTCTTCCACATCTCGGTATAGCCGCTCTCTTCCAGAACCAGCTCGGCGAGCTCGCCCTGCGGCATATGCTCGGCGCGGGTCGACCAGCGGCCGAAGGCATCGACCAGCTCGCGCAGCGCGGTACGGGCCTTGGGCTTCAACTCGTCGCTCTCGACGGCGGCGCGGGCCGACTGCATCAGCGAGAAGCCGGTGGCGCGGGCATGGTTGTGCAGGAGCTGGACCGTCGCGTCGCCGAGGCCGCGCTTGGGTACATTGACGATGCGCTCGAAGGCGAGGTCGTCGGTGGCTGAGACGACGCATCGCAGATAGGCGAGCGCATCGCGGATTTCGGCGCGCTCGTAGAAGCGCGGGCCGCCGATGACGCGATAGGGCACGCCGGCCTGGACGAAGCGCTCCTCGATTTCGCGCATCTGCGCGGAGATGCGCACGAGCACCGCGACCTGGCCGAGATCCTGGCCCTTCGCCTGCATCGCCTCGATCTCGTCGGAGATCAGGCGGGCTTCCTCCTGGCTGTCCCAGGCGCCGGTGATGGTGACCTTCTCGCCGAGCGCGTCCTCGGTGCGCAGCGTCTTGCCGAGACGGCCCTCGTTGCGGGCGATCAGCTTCGAGGCCGTGGCGAGGATATGGCCGGTCGAGCGGTAGTTGCGCTCCAGCCGGATCACGGTCGCGCCCGGAAAATCGTGCTCGAAGCGCAGGATGTTGTCGACCTCGGCGCCGCGCCAGCCATAGATCGACTGGTCGTCGTCGCCGACGCAGCAGATGTTGCGGCGGCCCTGAGCCAGCAGGCGCAGCCAGAGATACTGCGCCGTGTTGGTGTCCTGGTACTCGTCGACGAGGATGTAGCGGAAGCGGTCGTGATAGGTCTGGAGCACGTCCGGATAGTCGCGGAACAGCGTCAGGCAATGCAGCAGCAGATCGCCGAAATCGACGGCGTTCAGCGCCTTCAGCCGCTCCTGATAGGCGGCGTAGAGCTTGCCGCCCTTGCCATGGGCGAAGACCGCGGCCTCGCCCGCCGGCACGTCCTTGGGCGCGAGGCCGCGGTTCTTCCAGCTATCGATGAAGCCCGCCAGCATGCGGCCGGGCCAGCGCTTCTCGTCGATGTTCTCGGCCTGGATCACCTGCTTCATCAGGCGGATCTGGTCGTCGGTGTCGAGGATGGTGAAGTCGCTGCGCAGGTCGAGCAGTTCGGCATGGCGGCGCAGGAGCTTGGCCGAGATCGAGTGGAAGGTGCCGAGCCATGGCATGCCCTCGGCGACCGGGCCGACGAGATGGGCGACGCGCTCCTTCATCTCGCGCGCCGCCTTGTTGGTAAAGGTCACGGCGAGGATCTGCGAGGGATAGGCGCGGCTGGTCGAGATCAGGTGGCCGATGCGGGTGGTCAGCACGCGGGTCTTGCCGGTGCCGGCACCGGCGAGCACCAGTACGGGACCGTCCGTCGCCTCGACCGCCTGGCGCTGCTCCGGGTTCAGCCCCGCCAGATAGCCGGCCGCAGGCTGCGCGGCAGCGCGCGCGGCGAGGCCGCCGGGGCGAGGCGGGGGAGCGGAAAAAGGATCGGTCTCGGACAAGGGTGCGCGGTGCTCGTGCGTGATTCGTTCTCCGGCGAATATAGGGCGTCGATGTCAGGATTGCGCCCTGCCGGAGCGATCATTTTATACTCCGCTCCACAGGGAGGTGGCAGCATCCCCCCGCCTATCGGCTCAGCGCGCCGGCAGCAGGTATTTCAGGCCCTGCGTGAAGCCGCGCGGCGCGACGCTGAGGTGATCCTCATCGTCGAGGACGACGGACTTCAGATTCAAGCTCGGATATTTCCGGCCGCGCAATGCGGCTTCGAGAGCCCGGTTGTCGGCGACCATATCGACCGTCTGGTTGTAGCGCCGGTCGCCTTTGCGTTGCGCCTCATAGGCGCCGACATAGAGATAGACCTTGGCCGGCAGGTCCTTGCTCCGGGCGGCGTAGCGCGCTTCCAGCTCCAAAGCGTGGCGCTTGTCGTACCAGAGCGAGGGGCTGCCGAGGATATAGCCGCTGAACAGGCCGGGCTCGGTGAACAGGATCTGCGCGCCCAGCAGGGAGCCGTAGGAATGGCCGAGAAAGAGCGCCCTGGCGGGATCGGCTCGATAGCGGGCGGCGATGAACGGCTTCACCTGATCGCGGAGATAGGTCTGATAGGCTGGCCCCTGGCCGTGAACCGCGCCGGCCGGTGCTGTGCGCGGCCCGTTCGGTGTCGGCGTGTAGTCGCGCCGGCGGCTGACAGCGCCATCCTCGCCCTTGGCATAGGACAGCCCGACCAGGATGAATTCCTCCACCTTGGGTCCTTCGAGGTTCAGGCGGCGGCTGATCTGGCGGAGGATCGGGAAGGCATAGTCGGCGTCGGTGACGTAGAGCACCGGATAACGCCGCTGCGGCTCCTTCGCATAGGAGGGCGGCAAGGCGACGAAAACCTGATAGCCGCGGCGCGAGACCGGATCGGGCACGTCCCAGACCTCGCTGTCAGCAATTTCGTAGGGGCGGCCGTCACCTGCCTGAACCTTCAGAACCGATTGGGCCTGGGCGTGCGCCGGAGCGACGGAGGCACTGAGGCCGGCGATGAGGGCAATCAGCAGGGTATTCGAAAGGCGTCGCTGCACGTGAGATCTCCGTCGTCACGCACCGGTCGCAGCGCGCGGGGCGAGGTGAGGGAGGAACTCGGGCAGCAATCGGGCGGATTCGCAATCGGCGGATGCCGGCATAGTCTGGTGGTTAACGACGCGGATCGGAGGGAAGGCCATGGCGCAGATGCCGCACGCCGATCAGGTGACCAATCAGGTGCCGGTGCTGGCTGATTACGACGCCTTCGGCGCCGATCCGGTGCTGCCGGGGATCGTTTCTGCCTTCGGTGCCGATTGGGCGCGTGAGCGATTGCATGAGGCGGGGCGCACGGTCGGCTCGGCACGGGTGCAGGAACTGGCCTGGCTTGCCAATCGCTACACGCCTGAACTGAAAGCCTTCGACCGCTTCGGCAACCGCATCGACGAGATCGGCTTTCATCCGGCCTGGCACGAGTTGATGGGGCTCGCCATCGGGCAGGAGACGCATGCGCTCGCTTGGAACCGTCCCGAGCTGGGCGCGCAGGTGGCACGGGCGGCCATGCAATATCTCTGGTACGGCGCGGAAAGCGGCATCTGCTGCCCGATCAGCATGACCTATGCTGCCGTGCCGGTGCTGAAGCAGGACGCGGCTTTGTGGGAGCAGTGGGGCTCGCTCGTCATCTCGAATCGTTACGACCCGCGGCAGGGGCCGGCGCATCTGAAGACGGGCGCGACCGTCGGCACGGCGATGACGGAGACGCAAGGCGGCTCGGATCTGCGCCAGACCCAGACCGTGGCCGAGGATAATCGCGATGGGACGTGGTCGCTGCATGGCCGGAAGTGGTTCTTCTCGGTGCCGCATTCCGACGTCTTCCTGACGCTGGCGCGGACGGGCGAGGGCATCTCCTGCTTCGTCGTGCCAGGGTGGCTGCCGGATGGGACGCGCAACGGCGTCGCGATCCAGCGGCTCAAGGACAAGGTCGGCAATCGCTCCAATGCCTCTTCGGAAGTTGAGTTCAGGGGCACGATCGGCCATCTCATCGGCGAGAAGGGGCGGGGCATCCGCACCGGTCTTTCGATGAACCACAATTCGCGGCTCGACATCGCGGCGGCCTCGTCCGGGCTGATGCGGATGGCGGTGTCGCTCGCGGCGCATCACGCCCAGCATCGCCGCGCCTTCCAGAAGGCGCTGATCGACCAGCCGATCATGCAGAACGTATTGGCCGATATCGCCATCGAGGCGGAAGCCGCGGCCTGGCTCGCCTTCCGGCTGTTCGCGGCGCTCGACCGGCAGGAGATATCCGCAAGCGAGAAGCTGCTGGCGCGGGTTGGCGCGCCGATCGCGAAATACTGGATCACGCGGCGCGCGCCCGCCGTCGTCACCGAGGCGCTGGAATGCCATGGCGGCAACGGCTTCATCGAGGAAAACCCGATGGCGCGGCTCTATCGCGAAGCGCCGCTCAACGCGATCTGGGAAGGCTCCGGCAATGTCATCTGCCTCGACGTGCTGCGCTCGCTGGCGCGTGAGGAGGGGGCGGTCGATGTGCTGCGGGCGGAATTGATGGCGGCTGCGGGCGCAGACCGGCGCTATGACTTGGCGCTGAAGCGTTTGGAGAGCGAATTGCCGGAGATGATGCGCAACGAAGGGCAGGCGCGGCGGTTGACGGAGCGGCTTGCGCTGATGCTGCAGGGCTCGTTGCTGCTGCGCTTCGCGCCGGCCGCCGTGGCGGATGCTTTCATCGCGACGCGATTGGGCGGCGGCTGGTTGGGCCAGTTCGGCGATCTGCCACCGGGTGTGGACGCCGCGGCGCTGGCGCGACGAGCCGTGCCGACTGCCTGAAACGTCATGCCCGGGCTTGACCCGGGCATCTCTTCATCGCTTTTCTGTTATGAGATGCCCGGGTCGAGCCCGGGCATGACGGTGTTGTCAGGCCGCTTCCGGTTCGAAATCCATCGCCACGCCGTTGATGCAGTAGCGCAGGCCGGTGGGTGGCGGGCCGTCCGGGAAGACGTGGCCGAGATGGCCGCCGCAATTGGCGCAATGCACCTCGACGCGGACCATGCCGAACTTGCGGTCCTCGCTGGTCTCGACCGCGCCTTCCAGCGGCTGGTCGAAGCTTGGCCAGCCGGTGCCGCTCTCGAATTTCTTGCCCGATCTGAACAGCTTCTGGCCGCAGCCGGCGCAGGAGAAGGTGCCGGCGCGCTTCTCGTAATTGAGCGCGCAGGAGCCGGCCCGCTCCGTGCCATGGCCGCGCAGGACCTGATACTGCTCCGGCGTCAGCCGCTCGCGCCACTCGGCGTCCGTTAGCCGGAAGGGGAAACTCTCGTCCTGCTTCTTCTGTTCGCCGAACATGCTCATCAGACCCATTGCGATCTCCTTGTCAGCGGGGCGGCGCCTCATCGGCTTTCGTGCCCCAATATGGCGCTTCGCATCCGAGATTTCAGCCCTGTCGAATCCAGGCAGCCTCACGATGCCGTGGCAGTGGAGCGCAAGCCGTCACCTGACCGTCACGCGACTCCTCTAGCAGCCCGGCCACCCGCAAAGGGAGGAAAACCGGTGACGCAACAGGCGACCCAAACGGCCCGCGCAGCCCGCCGCATGACCAGCTCCGGTCTGGGGCAGGCCGTCCGGCGCAGCAAGACGCTGTCCAAGGCCGGCCTACTGGAATGGCTGTTCGCCCGCGCCTTTTCCGGCCTGGTCTATCCGCAGATCTGGGAGGACCCCGTCGTCGACATGGCGGCACTCGGGCTCAAGGCCGACGACCATGTCGTGGCGATCGCGTCCGGCTCCTGCAACATCCTCTCCTATCTGACGGCGGCGCCTATCCGGGTCAGCGCGGTCGATCTCAACGCCACCCATATCGCGCTGGGCCGCCTCAAGCTCGCGGCGCTGGCGCGGATGGAGCGGCAGGAGGATTTCCTGCGCTTCTTCGGCCGGGCGAAGGATAGTGCCAATGTCGCGCTCTACGACCGCGAGATCGCCGGTCATCTCGATGCCGTCTCGCGCGGTTACTGGGAGGGGCGGGGGCTGAACGGGCGGCGCCGGATCAATCTCTTCGCTCGGGGTTTCCACCGCTACGGGCTGCTCGGCCGCTTCATCGGCACGGGCCATATGCTGGCGCGGCTGCTCGGTGGTAATCCCAAGGCGATGCTGGCGGCGCGCGACCGGGCCGAGCAGCGGGCGCTCTACGACAGGCATCTCGCGCCGGTCTTCGAGCGCAGGTTGATCCGCTGGCTGGTGCGCCAGCCGGCCTCGCTCTACGGGCTGGGCATCCCGCCGGCGCAGTACAAGGCGCTGTCCGCCGATGGCGAGGACGGCATTCTCGGTGCGCTGAAGCTCCGGCTGGAACGGCTGGCCTGTGATTTCGACCTCAAGGACAACTATTTCGCCCAGCAGGCTTTTGGCCGGCGCTATGGCGAGGGGCCGGATGCAGCCTTCCCGCCTTATCTCCAGTCGGAACATTTCGCGGCGGTGAAGGCGCGTGCCTCGGACGTGTCCTATCGCCAGAGCGCGGTCACGGGCTTCCTGGAGGGCGAGCCGGCCGAGAGCTGCGACGCCTATGTGCTGCTCGATGCGCAGGACTGGATGAACGACGCCGATCTGACAGCGTTGTGGTCGCAGATCACGCGCACGGCCCGGCCGGGCGCGCGGGTGATCTTCCGCACGGCGGCCGACGAGAGATTGCTGCCCGGCCGCGTGCCCGCGGCGATCCTCGACCAGTGGCATTACGAGGAGGAGACGAGCCGCGAGCTCTGCCGGCAGGACCGCTCGGCGATCTATGGCGGCTTCCACCTCTATGTCCTGAAGGGCCAGGGCCGGTGAGCGCGACGGAGACACCGGCCGGCCCGGCCGCCGGGCTGATGGATCGGATCTACCGGCACCAGCGCCATATCTACGATGCCAGCCGGAAATTCTATCTGCTCGGCCGCGACCAGCTCATCGACGGGTTGCAGCCCCCGGCCGGCGCGACCGTGCTGGAGATCGGCTGCGGCACCGGACGCAACCTGATCCGGATCGCCCGGCACTATCCGGATTGCGCCTGCTACGGGCTCGACGTTTCCAGCGCGATGCTGGCGACGGCGAAGATATCGGTCGCAAAGGCGGGTCTCGATGACCGGATCCGGCTTGCCCAGGCCGATGCCACCGCTTTGGATCCTCAAGTGCTGTTCGGCCTTGCCGGCTTCGATCGGATCGTCATCTCCTATGCGCTGTCGATGATCCCGCCCTGGCAGGGGGTCGTCGCCGAGGCGCTGCGCCGGCTCGATGCCGGCGGCTCGCTGCATATCGTCGATTTCGGCGATCAGGCCGGATTGCCGGGGCCGTTCAAGGCCGTGCTGCTGCGCTGGCTCGCGCTGTTCCATGTCACGCCGCGGGAGAACCTGCCGCAGGCCGTGCGGGCCATTGCCGAAGCGGCCGGGGCCGATTGCCGGCTTGACGCGCCCTATCGCGGTTATGCGGTGCATGCCGTCGTCACGCACTGCTGGGCGGCGTAGCGGCACGCCGCGTGAATGCCTATGCTGCCGGCGATGGATTCAGCCGACCCCTCCGACGAAAGCCGCTTCGAGGTTCTCCGCGACCGGCTGCGCCAGCTCTATCACGGCCGCTCGCCCGCCGCGTTGCGCTTCCAGGCGGTGACGACGGTCGTCGATCTCCTGATCATCGCCTTCTTCATCCTGACGCCATTGCTCAGGGAGAACGCGGCCTTCCTCTGGATCGACTATTCCGTCGCGGTGATCATGGTCGCCGAGATCGCGGCGCGCCTGCTGGCCTCGACCAACATGCTCAGGCTGCTGCGCCAGCCGACGATGCTGCTCGACCTCTTCATCCTCCTGACGCTGCTCATGCCGCAATGGCTGGAGAATTTCGGCTTCCTGCGCATCCTCAGGCTGTGGTCGCTGTCGCATAAGGGCATCGTCTGGGCCCAGTTCCGCGAAACCCGTTTCCGCGAATGGGAGAATGTGGTCCGCGCGCTCGGCAATATCGCGACCTTCCTCTTCGTGGTGACCGGCTTCGTCTACACCTTCTTCTTCCGGCAGGAGGGCGGGCTGGAGAGCTACGTCCAGGCGCTCTACTTCACGGTCGCGACGGTGACCACGACAGGGTTCGGTGACGTGGTCCTGCCGGGCATCGCCGGCAAGCTGACCTCGATCCTGGTGATGATCGTCGGGATCACGCTGTTCGTGCGCCTGGCGCAGGCGCTGTTCCGCCCGAACAAGGTGCTGTTTCCCTGCCCGGAATGCGCGCTCCAGCGCCACGAGCCCGACGCGGTGTATTGCAAGGCCTGCGGGCACAAGCTCAAGATTCCCGACGACGACCCCTGACGCGGCGATCGTTCAATGCCGGGTTTCGGTCTCGGTCTCGCGCTCTTCAGCCGTGTCCTCGACCCGGATCGCTGATTTCCGGGGCATGCCGATGATGCGGCCGATCGTGACCGGCAGCGGCATCATGCTGTGCGCGGCCTTCATCAGGGCGATGTTGGCGAGGATATCGGCCGGGAAGGGCGTGACCTTGCGGCTGATCATGTCGACATGCAGCGACAGGTTCTCGCTGGTCGCCGCAAGCCAGCCCTCGTTGGCATGCCGCATCTCGAGATAGTAATGCAGGCGCTTGTCGTCGAAGGCGATGAGCTGCGCGGTGATGCGGACGAGATCGCCCTCGGTCAACTCGCGCTTGTAGAGGATGTGGCACTCCGCCGCGAAGGTGGAGGCGTGGCGCGTCTCGACATAGTCGCGGGTGAGGCCCACCAGCGAGAAGACCTCGTCGACCGCGCGGTCGAACAGCACATGGTAATAGGCCATGTTGAGATGGCCGTTATAGTCGATCCATTGCGGCTCGACCCGCATCGCCGAGGAGACGAAGGGAGCGAAGAACAGCGCCGGGGCGCGCGTATCGTGTTTCATGATCGCCTCCCTGACAGGCGCCTCGTTCAAGGGCCGGCGGCATTATTGCCGCTGCCCATTTCATCGTCGCATGATCTAGTATGCATCGCTCGCAAGCGGCGTCAGCATCTTGGACCGGCCAGTATGGCAGGACCATGTCGAAGCGTAACCAATTGCGAAACCGATCTGTTCCAAGTCTAAGCGCCCAACCTGGATGTTGACAATGAGCCTGCCCAGCGCCGCCCCTCATGCCAGCCCTGCCTCCGCCGCAGTGCTGCCGCCCTCGCCGGAGGCGATCGCAGCGGTGACGCAGGCGCTGGCCGCGAGCTTCGGCAACCGGCTGGTCACCAGCCTGGCGGTGCGCCAGCAGCACGGCCATACGCTGACCTGGATCCCGAACCAGCCACCGGATGCGGTGGTGTTCCCGCAGAGCACGGACGAAGTCTCCGAGATCGTGAAGCTCTGTGCCGCCCATGGCGTGCCCGTCATCGCCTTCGGCACCGGCACTTCGCTGGAGGGCCATGTCAACGCCGTCTTTGGCGGCGTCTGCATCGACATGTCGCAGATGAAGCGGATCATCGCGGTTCATGCCGAGGATCTCGACGTCGTCGTCGAGGCCGGCGTCACCCGCAAGGAGCTCAACGAGCATCTGCGCGACCAGGGCCTGATGTTCCCGATCGATCCCGGCGCCGACGCCTCGATCGGCGGCATGGCGGCGACGCGCGCCTCCGGCACCAATGCGGTCCGCTACGGCACGATGAAAGACAATGTCCTGGCGCTGACCGCGGTGATGGCCGATGGCTCGGTCGTCAAGACCTCGACGCGGGCCCGCAAGACCTCGGCCGGCTACGACCTCACCCGCCTGCTGGTCGGCTCGGAAGGCACGCTCGGCATCATCACCGAGGTGACGCTGAAGCTGCACGGCATCCCGGAGGCGGTCTCTGCCGGCGTCTGTCCGTTCCCTTCGGTGAAGGCGGCCTGCGACGCGACGATCCTGACGATCCAGACCGGCCTGCCGGTGGCGCGCATCGAACTGCTCGACGACGTGATGATCCGCGGCGTCAATCTGCACGCCAAGCTTGGCCTGGCCGAGACGACGATGCTGTTCGTGGAGTTCCACGGGACCGAAGCGGGCGTGAAGGAGCAGTCCGAGCGCTTCGGCGAGATCGCGGCGGAATTCGGTGGCGGCCCGTTCGAATGGGCGACCAAGGCGGAAGACCGCTCCAAGCTCTGGCAGGCGCGCCATGACGCCTATTGGGCGGCGAAGGCCCTGCGCCCCGGCTTCGATTCGGTCGCGACCGATGTCTGCGTGCCGATCTCCCGCCTGGCCGAATGCGTCGAGGAGACCAAGCGCGACATCGAATCCACGGGCCTGATCGCGCCGATCGCCGGGCATGTCGGCGACGGCAATTTCCACACGCAGCCGCTGGTCGATCTCGCTGATGCCGCCGAGGTCGAGCGGGCGCAGGGCTTCATCGACCGGCTGGTGAAGCGGGCGCTCGCGATGGGCGGCACCTGCACCGGCGAGCATGGCGTCGGTCAGAAGAAGATGAAGTATCTCGAGCTGGAGCACGGGGTCGAGGCGCTCGCGGTGATGCGGGTGCTGAAGCGGTCGCTCGACCCGCGCAATATCCTCAATCCCGGAAAAATCGTCGCCCTGTGATGTCGTTACGGCTTGCGCCCTTGGTTTCCTTCGCCGAAATGTCGTGATCTCGCCGCGACTTGCGGGCAGGATGGGATATTCCGGCGCAGACCGTCCTTGCGACGAAACGGACCCGCCATTCCGGGGCAACTGCGGAATGGCGGCGTGGTTCGGTCGCAAGGTCGGGGCAGGCTGAAAAACGGCGCCGCTCCACGAGCGACAGGGGTAGACAGCGGAATTTGCGTGAGAGTCTCACAGTTCTGGCCGGCCTGCTGGTGCTGACGCTGCTGGTGGCCCTGATCGGCCCCGGTTTCGTCGACTGGCAGGCCTATCGGCCGCAGATCGAGGCGCGGCTGAGCGAGGCGCTCGGCGTCGAGACGCAGATCGGTGGCGGGATCGGCCTGCGGCTGCTGCCATCGCCACGCATTGCGCTCGAGGATGTGCGGATCGGGCCGGGCGACGGCTCGGCAAGTTCAGCGACGGCCGAACATGTGACCGTGGAATTGGCGCTGGCGGCGCTCGCCCGCGGCGATTTTCGTTTCTCCGAAGCGCGGCTCGACGGTGCGGCGGTTTCTCTCTTGCTGGACGAGGCGGGCTTCATTCGCCTGCCCAAGCGAAGCGGCAAGGGCATTCCGGCAGGGGCGAGCCTCGACCGTCTGACGATCAGCCGTTCGACCCTGATCTGGCGCGAGGCCAGGAAACCAGCCGTCACGCTCTCGCCGATCGCGGCCGAAATGTCGGCGGTGAGCCTTGCCGGCCCGTGGCGCTTCGAGGGCGAGGTCGCGGGGGCGTCGCTGCGTGTCACGACCGGAGAGATGGAGGCCGACGGGCGGCTGCGGACCAAGGCCTATCTCACCGGCGAGGACCTGCAGCTCGGCTTCGACGGCGCGCTGCTCTTCCCGAAAGGGGCGGAAGGCTTCGGGACGGAACTGGACGGCGCCTTCAATCTCTCGCCGGGCGGGGCAGTCGCGCTGACCGGGCGCGTCAAGGGCGGCAGTAGGCAGCTCGATCTCGCCGGGCTCACGCTCGATGTCGCGGGCGGGGCGGCGCGTCTGGAAGGCGAGGGGCAGTATCTGCCCGGAACGGGCAAGGGCTCGCTGGCCCTGCGCGCGCGGCGGCTTGATGCCGATGCGCTGATGACGGCGCTTGCCGAGCGGCAGGGCTTCGAACGCGCCTTGCAGGGCCTGCCCGGCGCTTTCGATGTCAGCCTCGATCTCGACCAGTTGATCTGGCGCGGCGAGGATTTCTCGACGCTTGCCTTGCGCGGGCGCCTGCATGACGGCGGCCTGAGCGATGCATCCGCTTCGGTGCGCGTGGCCGGCGCGTTGCTGGGCGCGAGCGGCAGCCTGAGTTCGGAAGGGGCCTCGGGTCGGTTCAACCTCAAGGCCGACGATGCGCGGCGCGTCGGGCTGGTGCTGGCGCGGGCGGGCCTCGATCCTGCACTGGCCGATTTCATGGCGCGCCTCGGTCGGATCGATGCCGATGCCGTCGGCGCCTGGACGGGCCAGGGCGGCCGGTTCCAGCGCCTGCTGGTCGCGGGCTCGTCGGGTTTGCGGCTCGAGGCTTCCGGCGAGATCGCACCGAACCGGATCGCGGCGAAGGCCTCCGTGAATGGGCTTTCGCTCGATACCCTGCCGCCCGGCACCAGTCTCTCCGGCCTGTTGCGGCAGCGCGATGTGGCGCTGGAGCTCGTGCTCACCAATCTGCGCTTCCGCAACGCGCCGCCGGGCTCGGCCAATCTCGATCTCCGTCGCGAGGGGGATATCTGGCGGCTGAGCCGGCTTTCGGTCGAAGGCTTCGGCGGTGTGGCGGTCACCGGCGCCGGCGCGCTGCTGGCAGAGGGCGGCGAGATTTCCGGTCGGGTACGGGCGCCGCGCTTCGAGACATTGACGGCGCTGGCCGGGCCGCTGCTGCCGGAAACCGCGGTGCAGGCGCTCCAGCGCGTCGGCGAGGGATTGGCGCGGCTCGATACCGGTTTCCGCCTGACGCGCGCGGCTTCGGGCGAGACCAGCCTGTCCGCCGAAGGCACGGCCGCAGCCGGCAAGCTCAAGCTCGACGGACGGATCGACCGGGCAGGCAACTGGAGCCGGGCGGCTTTGGGCTTCGAGCTCAACGACCGGCGGCAGGCCTTTGCGGCTCTCGGCCTGCCGCTGCCGCAGCAGGGCGGTGCGGGGCAGTTCAACCTCGAACTGGACCGGGGCAAGGCAACCGGCTCGCTGGCGGGGCAGGGGCTGTCGGTTGTCGTCGAGGATAGCGGACAGGGGCCTCAACTGAGCATGCAGGCGGATGGGCCGGGACAGATCCTTGCCGAGGGGCCAGCGCGATTGCTGCCGGACGGCGTCATCGATGCGCATGCGCGGCTCACCATTGCCGAGGAGGCGATCCGGCTCGACGAGATCACCGCCCATCTCGGCGGGATGGCGGTAAGCGGCTCGCTGCTGCTGCCGCGTGAGGGGCGCTCGTCAGGTCGTATCGCGGTCCCGACCGTCGATCTGCGTCCGCTGATGAATGCGGCGCTCGGGCAAGTCGCCGTTGCTCCCGGTGCGATCTGGTCGACCGGGCGCTTCGGACGCATTGCTGGGTTCCCCGATTTCGACATCGCAGTCGAGACCGGCGCGCTGCTCGCCTTCGAGGACGGCACCATCCGCAATGCCGCTTTCACCCTGCGGACGGACCAGGACGGCCTCAGGATCGACGATATGCGCGGCAGCTATGGCGGCGGGCAGGTCGCCGGGCGACTCGGCCTGCGGCGCGATGGCGGGCTCGCCCAAATCAATGGCCGGCTCAGCGCGATGGCGATCGATCTCGGCGAATTGACCAGGGGCGCCGTCGGCGGCAAGACCTCGGGGCAGATCGAGTTCGGCGGTTCGGGCGAGACGCCGGCGCGGCTGGTCGCGGGCCTGAGCGGTGCCGGCAGCCTGGCGCTCAACGGCACGCGCCTCGCCCGCTTCGACCCCAACGCCTATGCGAGGATCATCGCAGGGACCGGCGAGGATGCGTCCGAGAGCGACGCGTCGCGCTTGCGGGACCGTCTCAGCGAGGCGCTCGACAAGGATGCCTGGGCGCTCGGCGACATTACATTGCCGTTCACCTTGGCCGGCGGGTTGATCCGGCTCCAGCCCTTCGCCTTCGAGCGCAGCGGGTTGCGTGCCGAGGCGAGCGGCGTTCTCGACCTGCGCGCGCTGACCGCCGATCTCAGGCTCGGCCTGAAGCCGCTGGGTGCCCTGCCCAAGGGCTGGCCGGGCGATGCGCCGCAGATCGGCATCGCCTGGCGAGGACCGCTGTCGAACCTCCGACGCGAGAGCGATGTCAGCGCCTTGTCGAACACCGTTGCGGCGCGGGCGCTGGCCCGCGAGATCGAGCGGGTCGAGGCTTTCGAGGCCGATGCGCGCGAGCGTTCGCTGCATGCGCGCCGGCTCCGGGCCGAGCGCGAGATGCGTGAGAACGAGCGCAAGCTGGGCGAGTTCTTGAAGGCGCAGGAGGAGGCTCGCCTCGCCGAGGAGAAACGCCAGGAAGAGGCGCGGCGCATCGAGGAGGAACGGCGTCTGGCCGAAGAGAAGCGCGCCGAGGAGATCAGGCGCGCCGAGCAGGCCCGCGCCGAGCTGGAAGTGCGCCGCCGGGCGGAAGCCGAAGAGCGCGCCCGGGCCGCAGCCGAGCGGGCAGCTGCGCAATCGGCGGCGCCGCAAGCTCAGCCACAACCGCAGCCCGGCCCGCTCGTGCTACCGGGCGCGCCGCGCAGCAGCTCGCCGGAAGGAGCGGTCCAGCCGCCGACCGGTGGCGTCGCGCCATTGCCGCCGCCGATGCAGATTCAGCCTGTGCCGCAGCCGCGCAGCGCGCCGGCGCGTTGAGAGCTCGATTCAACGGCTTCGCGATTTGATTCCGGATCTTTCGATAAGCGCCTGACCAAGCACGGTATTCTGATTGGCGATGCCGGCTTGTCGATGGCCGGCAATCGACCGCGCCGTCTCAGGCGCTGCCCGCCAACCGCCGATAATGCGCCAGAGCATGCAGCCGCAGAGCGGAGGAGAGGTTCAGCTCGCCTCGCCCGGAATCGACCTCGGCGACAAGCGCCGCGATCGGGCGATCTTCGCTCGCCGCGATCTCCTTCAGCGCCTCCCAGAAGGGGGATTCCAGCGAGATGCTGGTGCGATGGCCGGCGATGCTGAGCGAGCGCTTGCGCTCCGGCTTCATGCCGGCTCCGGCTCGTCGTCGCCGCGGTCGAGCCTGTGCCCGTCGATGTGGCGGGCGGCCTTGTCGCGTTCGGCCTCGGTCAGCTTGCGCTCGGCCTTGGTACGGCCGAAGGAGATGCGGTTCTGCTCGGCCGTCTTCTCAGCCTCCGCACGTGCCTTCTGCTTGCGGGCGCGACGGAGATTGACGATCTCGGCCATGAGGGATGCTCCTCAGGCCGGGCCGAGCATCAGCTCGGGCTTGACCGTGCTGTCGAAGAGCTCGGCATCGACGCCGGCCTTCAGCGCTTCCTCGCGCAGCGTCGTGCCGTTGTGATGGGCGGCCTTGGCGATGCTGGCGGCCTTGTCGTAGCCGATCGCCGGCGCCAGCGCCGTCACCAGCATCAGCGAGCGCGAGAGCAGCTCCTTGAGCTGCGCCTCGTTGGCCTCGATGCCCTCGACGCAGTTGACGCGGAAGCTCTCGGCCGCGTCGGCGAGCAGCCGGACCGATTGCAGGAAGGCGGCTGCGATCACCGGCTTGAAGACGTTGAGCTCGAAATGGCCCTGGGAGGCGGCGAAGCCGATCGTCGCCTGGTTGCCGTGGACCTGGGTCGCGACCATGGTCAGCGCTTCGGCCTGGGTCGGATTGACCTTGCCCGGCATGATCGAGGAGCCGGGCTCGTTCTCCGGCAGGCTGATCTCGCCGAGGCCCGAGCGCGGGCCGGACCCCATCAGGCGGATGTCGTTGGCGATCTTGAACAGGTCGGAAGCAAGCGCCGCCAGCGCACCATGGGCAGCGGCGAGCGCACCATGGCTCGCCAGCGCCTCGAACTTGTTGTCGGCGCTGCGGAAGGGCAGGCCGGTCAGCGTCGCGGTTTCCTTGGCGAAGAAGGCGGCGAAGTCCGGATGGGTGTTGAGTCCGGTGCCGACGGCCGTGCCGCCCTGCGCCAGCGCGTAGAGCCCGCCGAGCGCCGCCTCGATCCGGCCGATGCCGAGATGAAGCTGCATCGCATAGCCGGAGAATTCCTGGCCGAGCGTGACGGGGGTCGCGTCCTGAAGATGGGTGCGGCCGATCTTGACCAGATGCTTGAAGGCTTCGACCTTGGCGTTCAGCGCCTTTTCAAGGCTGCGCAAGGCGGGCAGCAGGCGGCGCGTGATCTCCAGCACCGCCGCGATATGCATCGCGGTCGGGAAGGAATCGTTCGAGGACTGGCCGCGATTGACATGGTCGTTGGGGTGGACCGGGCTCTTGGCGCCGAGGCCCGCACCAAGCAACTCGTTGGCGCGGTTCGCCAGGACCTCGTTGGCATTCATGTTGGACTGGGTGCCCGACCCGGTCTGCCAGATCACCAGCGGGAAATGCCCGTCGAACTTGCCGGCGAGCGCCTCGTCCGCGGCATGGGCGATCGCGCCGGCGACGCGCTGGTCGAGCAGGCCGAGCTTGGCGTTGACATGTGCGGCAGCCTTCTTGACCAGCACCAGCGCATGGACCAGCGGCAGCGGCATGCGCTCGCTCTCGCCGCCGATACGGAAATTCTCGAGGGAGCGCTGCGTCTGCGCGCCCCAGTATCGATCCGCGGGCACCGCGATCGGGCCGAAGGAATCGGTTTCGGTGCGCGTTTCGGTCATGGCGTCCGTCGTCGAGGTTTCTTGCGTCAGGGCTTCTTGCGGAAGGAATCGAGGCTGACCACTTCGGCGCCGCCGCGTTCATCGTCACCTTCCACGGCAGGCTCGGCCTTCGCCGGCGCTGCGGCTGCCTCAGCCGCGGGCGCCTTGCCCTTGGTGGCCGGAAGGGCGGCCGGCACGATCCGGGCCGGCGCGGGCGGCGCTTCGGCCGGCTCGGCTTCCTGCATGGCGGCGGCATCCTCGGGCTCGCCCTGGGCCTCGAACTTCAGGCCGAACTGGACCGAAGGGTCGAAGAAGGTCGAGATCGCGTCGAAGGGAACGAGCAGCCGTTCCGGCACGCCGGAGAAGGACAGGCCGACCTCGAAGGAATGGTCGCCGACGCTCAAATCCCAGAACTGATGCTGCAGGACGATCGTCATCTCGTCGGGATGCTTCTCGCGCAGGCGCTGCGACAGGCGCACGCCCGGCGCCTGTGTGCGGAACGTCACATAGAAATGGTGCTCGCCCGGCAGCCCGTCGCGCGCGGCCTCCGTCAGGATCTTGCGGACCACGCCCTTCAGCGCATCCTGCACCATGAGATCGTAACGAAGAACATCCTTGGACATCGAGGCGCGATTTCCGCTTGTTGCGTTCCGGCGGGAACAGCCGGCAGGCCGTCAGAAAAAGAAGTGGAGGCTTCTGTTGCCAGGCGCCTCCGAGCCCCGCCTTACGCGGCTAAACGCAAGGGCTTTGGTTTGGGAACCAGCACCGCTTACGCGGCGACGGCGACCCGAGCATTGTTGTCGTTGGCAACTATGCTTTGGCCCGATAACGGCGGAACCATGCCGAGCAAAAGGATAACCTTTACACCCTCGTCGATCCTGTTTCGCCCCCGCCGCAGCCCTGCAACCGCTCGGTTGCAAGTTCCTGCTGCTCGCGCCGCAGGGCTGGGGTGGAGGCGCCGGGTACTGCCCCCGGGTCCGAAAGGCTTATTTCGAGATCCGTTTATCGCCATAGCCGTTCTTGCGAGCGGCACCTGCGAATATAGGGAAGCCCGTGGCGTTGGGAAAGGGTTCTCATGCGTTTTCGACAAAGAGTGAGGCTTCACCGCCTCAATCGAGAATGCGACCATTTCTGATGTCGATGTCGAGGCTCATCTCGTCGTCCTCGGCGGTGCGGCCGGCAACCTCCCAGCGATCACCGGAACGGACGATCTCCTCGACATGGACAAGCCCGGCGCTCCAGGCGATGTCGCGGGCTTGCCGCTCCGAGATTGTCGCGCCGGCATAGGTCTCCTCGGCATGGGCGGACAGCGCGATCAGGGCGTTGAGAGCGAGCGCCGCCAGCAGACGGCGCGGCGGGTTCAGGGTCGGCATGTCGACTATCCCTACGAATCAAGCGCGCGATGAGCGGCGCCGATTGGGGCGGGTTTGCGGACGGAAGAGCCTCACGGGCCGTCGCGTTTGCGTGAGGAGACAGGTTCCCGCCATACGCTGACAGGATGTGCGGCAAAGGCTGGGGATGCCTGCCTGCCGGACAGGGCCAAGCGATGCGTCAGCCGCTATAGTCGCGCGCCTTCCAGAGAGTCGCCATGCGCCAGTATCACGACCTGCTCCAACGCGTCCTGACCGAGGGCGTCCGCAAGGACGACCGCACCGGCACCGGCACGCTGGCCGTCTTCGGCCACCAGATGCGCTTCGACCTGTCGGAGGGGTTTCCGCTGGTCACGACCAAGAAGCTGCACCTGAAATCGATCATCCACGAGCTGATCTGGTTCCTGCGCGGCGACACCAATGTGCGCTACCTGCAGGAGAACGGCGTCACGATCTGGGACGAATGGGCCGATGCGAACGGCGATCTCGGCCCGGTCTATGGCCGGCAGTGGCGGAGCTGGGCGGCGCCCGACGGGCAAGTGATCGACCAGATCGCCTGGCTGGTGAGCGAGATCCGCCGCAATCCCGATTCGCGCCGGCTGATCGTCTCGGCCTGGAACCCGGCCGACATCCCGAAGATGGCGCTGGCGCCGTGCCATTGCCTGTTCCAGTTCTTCGTCGCCAACGGCAAGCTCTCCTGCCAGCTCTACCAGCGCTCGGCCGACGTCTTCCTCGGGGTGCCCTTCAATATCGCGAGCTATGCGCTGCTGACCCATATGGTGGCGCAGGTGACGGGCCTGGGCGTCGGTGATTTCGTGCATTCCTTCGGCGACACCCATCTCTATGTGAACCATCTCGACCAGACCCGGTTGCAGCTTTCGCGCGAGCCCCGCGCGTTGCCGAAGCTCACGCTCAACCCGGCGGTGACGCGGCTGGAGGATTTCCAGTTCGCGGACGTCACGATCACCGATTACGACCCGCATCCCGGCATCAAGGCTCCGATCGCAGTATGACCCTCACCATCCGCTCCGCCCGTCCCGGCGAGGCCGGGCTCGTGCTCGGCTTCATCCGCGAGCTCGCCGAATACGAGAAGCTGCTGCACGAGGTCGTCGCGACCGAGGCCGAGATCGAGACTGCGCTGTTCGGGCCGGACCCCAAGGCGTTCTGCGACATCGCCGAATGGGATGGCCAGGCGGTTGGCTTCGCCGTCTGGTTCTACACCTATTCGACCTTCAGCGGCCGGCACGGGATCTGGCTGGAAGACCTCTTCGTGCGGCCGGACCAGCGCGGGCGCGGCATCGGCAAGGCACTGATCGCCGGGCTTGCGCGGCGCTGTGTCGCGGAGAAACTGCCGCGGCTGGCCTGGTGGGTGCTGAACTGGAACGAACCCTCGCGCGTTTTCTATCGGGCGCTCGGCGCCACGGCGCAAGACGAGTGGACCGTGAAGCGGCTGGAGGGCGAGGCGCTCGCGCGATTGGGCGCGGAGGTTTGAACCATGGAGAAACGTCCGATCGTTCTGATCGCGGCCGTCGCCGACAACAATGTGATCGGTGACGACAACCGGTTGATCTGGCGGTTGAAGACCGACCTCAAGCACTTTCGCAGCCTGACGCTGGGACGGCCGGTGCTGATGGGGCGCAAGACCTTCCTGTCGATCGGCAAGCCCTTGCCGGGGCGCGAAATCGTCGTGCTGAGCCGGGATGCCGGCTTTTCTGCGGAGGGGGTGAGCGTCGCGCGTTCGCTCGATGAAGGGCTGGAGATCGGGCAGCGGCTCGCTGCGGCCAGCGGCGCGGATTCCGTCGTGATCGCCGGTGGCGCCGAGGTCTATCGCCAGGCCCTGCCGCTGGCCGATCGGCTGGAGCTGACTCTCGTGCATGCGAAGCCATCAGGCGACGCACTCTTCCCCGACTGGGAGCACGACGCCTTCGAGGCCGGTGCCAACGACCACCACCCGGCCGACGCCGAGAACGAGCACCCCTATACCTTTGTCACCTGGCGCCGACGCGGCTGATCGCCGCTTTCCATTCACGATGAATGGCTTGCGCCGTTGACGAATCCATGGCCCATGACCAAGTCAGCCCAGCGCCTTCGGCCGAAGGCGCTGACAAGCGGCCGTCATTTGCTTATGGCTTGGCCTCGACAGAACGAAAGGGAACGGCTCGAGAATGCCTTGGAGCAATCAGAGCGGCGGTGGCAGCGGCGGGGGAGGTCCCTGGGGTCAGCGCGGAGGTAGTGGCGGCGGCGGTCCCTGGGGCGGCGGTTCAGGCAGCGGCGGGGGCAACGGCAACCCGCCAGATCTCGAGGAAATCCTGCGGCGCAGCCAGGATCGGCTGAAGAACTTGGTCCCCGGCGGCAATATCGGCGGGCGCGGCCTGCTTCTCGGCATCCTGGCGCTGATCCTGATCTGGCTCGGCTCCGGCATCTATTTCGTGCGGCCCAACGAGGTCGGCCTCAACGTCGTGTTCGGCCGCTTCGCCGGCAAGACCGGCGAAGGCCCGAACTGGAACTGGCCCTATCCGATCGGCAGCGTGATCAAGCCGCAGGTGACGAACGTCATCACCACCGAGGTCGGCTTCCGGACGGTCGAATCGATCCGGACCTCGCGTCAGACCGACGTCACCGAAGAAAGCCTGATGCTCACCGGCGACGAGAACATCGTCGACATCGATTTCATCGTGCAGTGGCAGATCGACCCGGCCGCGCCCGAGAACTACGTCTTCAACATCCAGGATCCGTCCGGCACGGTGAAGGCCGTGGCCGAGAGCGCGATGCGCGAGATCATCGGCCGGCGCAACATCCAGCCGGTGCTGACGACCGATCGCGGCGCGATCGAGACCGAGGTGCGCCAGCTGATGCAGGACACGCTCAACGGCTATAATGCCGGCGTGCGGATCAGCCTCGTCCAGCTCCAGAAGGTCGACCCGCCGCAGCAGGTCATCGACGCCTTCCGCGACGTCCAGGCGGCGCGCGCCGACCAGGAACGCCTGCGCAACGAGGCGCAGACCTATGCCAACCGCGTCGTGCCCGAGGCACGCGGCCGTGCCGCGCAGCTGACGCAGGCGGCTGAAGCCTTCAAGGAGCAGACCGTCGCCGAGGCGCGCGGTCAGGCGAGCCGCTTCAACGCGGTCTACGAGCAATACAAGAACGCTCCGGCCGTGACGCGCGAGCGTCTCTTCCTGGAGACGATGGAACGCGTGATGGGCGGGACCGACAAGATCATCCTCGACTCGGCGGGCAACGGGCAGGGCGTCGTGCCCTATCTGCCGCTCGACCAGCTCCAGCAACGGCGCCCGGTTTCGGGCCAGCAGCAGGGAGGGGCTCTGCGATGAACTCCCCCGTGTTGCGCGGCGTGCTCTTCTTCGCCGTCGTCGTCGTCGCCATCGTGCTCTACGCGTCGACCTTCGTGGTCTCGCAGACGCAGTCGGCCCTCGTCCTGCGCCTCGGCGCGATCCGCAGCGTCGTCACGGCGCCGGGGCTGTATTTCAAGCTGCCGGCTCCGTTCGAGCAGGTCACCCTGCTTGATAACCGCATCCTCGATCTCGACCTCCCGGCCCAGGAAATCATCGCCTCGGACCAGAAGCGTCTCGTCGTCGATGCCTTCACCCGCTACCGGATCTCCGACCCGCTGCGCTTCTACCAGGCGGTCAACAACATCCCGCGGGCGAACTCGCAGCTCGCCTCGATCGTGAACGGCAACGTTCGCTCGGTGCTGGCGGAGGCCACCTTCACGGCGATGGTCCGCACGGACCGGACGCGACTGATGAACCGCATCCGCGACGACGTGAACCGCGAGGCGGCGCGCTTCGGCATGACCGTGGTGGATGTCCGGCTGCGGCGCGTCGACCTGCCGGCGGCCAACTCGGCGGCGGTGTTCCAGCGCATGCAGACGGAGCGTCAGCGCGAGGCGGCGGAAGCACGCGCGCTTGGCGGCCAGCAGTCGCAGGAGATCAAGGCCCGGGCCGACAGGGACTCGACCGTGATCGTGGCGGAGGCACAGCAGCACTCCGACGAGATCCGCGGCGCGGGCGAGGCGGAGCGCAACAAGGTCTTCGCCGAAGCCTTCGGCAAGGACCCGGAGTTCTTCGCCTTCTACCGCTCGATGCAGGCCTATGAAGCCAGCATCAAGCCGGGGGATACGCGGATGGTGCTGACGCCGGATTCGCCGTTCTTCCGTTTCTTCAACGGCCCGAACGCGCAGCGTCAGGACGGCCAGGCTACCGCTCCGGCGGCGCCTGCCCAGCCTGCGCCTGCCCGGCCCTGATCATGGCGAGCGACGCGGATGCTTGATTTCGTCGCGGCGCTCGGCCTGGTCTTCGCTATCGAGGGCATTCTCTTCGCCGCGATCCCGCATCTGGCGAAGGATGCCCTGCGCAGCGCGGCGGAAACCCCGCCGGACCGGATGCGGCTCATCGGCATCGGCTCGGCGGTGCTGGGCGTGATCCTAGTCTGGGTCGCGCGCGGTATCTGGTAGAATGGGGGGCAGGCACAGGATCGTGTTCAATGACATGATCGTGCGTCGCCCTTCCGCCGCATTTCGGAGTTCAATCAACGGGCGCGCCCGTCTGTCTCGCATGGTCCGGGCGCGCCTGCCTGCATCGATCGGCCCGTATCTTTCCGACATGAGGACCCCTATGGCATCGAACACCCTTTCCGCAGCCCGGCCTGTCCGCATCGCTCTCGCTGCCGGCGTCGCCGGCCTCGCGTTGCTGGCCTCGCCGGTGCTGGCGCCGGGGCATGCGCAGGCCAACACGCCGCTCCTGCAGGGGCAGACCTCGCTTGCCGATCTCGTCGACAAGGTGATGCCGGCGGTGGTCAACATCGCTGCCGTCACCACCAACGACCAGAAAGGCCGCAACCTGCCGCAACTGCCGCAGCTCGGCCCCGATACGCCCTTCGGCGACCTGTTCGAGGAATTCTTCAACCGCCGCAACCAGCAGGGCGAGCGTCAGGCACCGCAGCAGCGCCGTTCGCAATCGGCCGGCTCGGGCTTCGTCATCGATCCGTCGGGCATCGTGGTCACCAACAACCACGTCATCGGCGACGCCAACGAGATCACGGTGATCTTCAACGACGGCCTCAGGCTCAAGGCCGAGGTCATCGGCAAGGACACCAAGGTCGACCTCGCGGTGCTGCGCGTGAAGCACGACAAGCCGCTGCCGGCAGTGAAGTTCGGCGATTCCGACAAGATGCGGATCGGCGATCCCGTGATGGCGATCGGCAATCCGTTCGGCCTGGGCGGCTCGGTCTCCTCCGGCATCGTATCGGCCCGCAACCGCGACATCAGCCAGGGTCCGTACGACACCTATATCCAGACCGACGCGGCCATCAACAAGGGCAACTCGGGCGGCCCGCTGTTCAACATGGCCGGCGAGGTCATCGGCATCAACACCGCGATCCTGTCGCCGACGGGCGGCTCGGTCGGCATCGGCTTCGCCGTGCCTTCGACGCTGGCGACCAATGTCGTCGACCAGCTCAAGGAGTTCGGTGAGACCCGCCGCGGCTGGCTCGGCGTGCGTATCCAGACGGTCGATGACGCCACTGCCGAGGCGCTGGGCCTCGGCACGGCGCGCGGAGCGCTCGTCGCCGGCGTCGACGAGAAGGGCCCGGCCAAGCCGGCCGGCCTCGAAACTGGCGACGTGATCGTCAAGTTCGACGGCAAGGACGTGAAGGATTCGCGCGATCTGCCGCGCATCGTCGCGGCGACGCCGGTCGGCAAGGACGTGCCGATCGCGATCATCCGCAAAGGCAAGGAAGAGACCAAGACCGTCAAGCTCGGTCGTCTCGAGGATGGCGAGAAGGTCCAGTCGGCCTCGGCTAACAAGCCGGCGGCGGAGCCGGCCAAGCCGTCCGTGACGACCGCACTCGGCCTCGAATTCTCGCCGCAGACCGACGAGCTCAGGAAGCGTTACACGATCAAGGACGGCGTCAAGGGCGTGGTCATCACCAAGGTCGACGCCAACTCGAATGCTGCCGACAAGCGCATCCTCGTCGGCGAATTGATCGTCGAGGTCGGCCAGGAGCCGGTTAATGCGCCGCAGGACGTGACCAAGCGGCTCGATGCGCTGAAGAAGGAGGGCAAGAAATCTGCCCTCCTGCTGGTCTCTAACGGCCAGGGCGAAGTCCGTTTCGTCGCGGTGTCGATGAACTGAGCCGACGCTGCTTGCAGAATGTGAAGGGGCGGTCCATCCGGGCCGCCCTTTTTCATGCCCTGTCCGCAGACCGGCGGCGAGGCGTGTGCGCTGGCGCAGACTGGCCGAACGCGGGTAGAGCTTGGCGACGGCGCCTGGAGAGACCGAGATGAAGATCAGCGACATCCCCTTCGTCACCACCGACTGGTCGGCGGTCCCCGTGGAGCATCATGCCGGCGACAGCGGCGAGGCGACCTGGCGCGTCCAGTATTTCGGTCCCGAGGACAACCGCATCCGGGTGCGGATGGTCGAGTATTCGCCGGGCTATGTCGCTGACCACTGGTGCTCGAAGGGCCACATCATCCTGTGCCTCGAAGGCGAGATGGAAACCACGCTGGCCGACGGACGCGTGCTGCCGCTCCGCGCCGGCATGAGCTATCAGGTCGCCGACAATGCCGAGGCGCATCGCTCCGCGACCAAGACCGGCGCGAAGCTCTTCATCGTCGACTGATCAGCCCCGGACGATCTCGGCGCCCGTATAGCCCTGGGCATAGAGCAGCGCAGTGAGATCGGCATGGTCGAGCCGGGCATCGGCTGCGGCGGCCACCGCCGGCTTGGCACGGAAGGCGGCGCCCAGTCCCGCTTCGCCGAGCATGGCGAGGTCGTTGGCGCCGTCGCCGACGGCCATTGTCTGCTCGGGTGCGAGCTTGAAGCGAGCGCGCAATTCGATGAGGGCATCGAGCTTGGCCTGCTTGCCGAGGATCGGGTCGGCGACCGTGCCGTTGAGGATGCCGTCATCGGCGAGCAGCGTGTTGGAGCGGTGCTCGTCGAAGCCGACGGCCTGGCCGATCGGCCCGGTGAAGACGGTGAAACCGCCCGAGACCAGCGCGGTGTAGCCGCCATTCGCCCGCATCGTCTGGACGAGAGCCCGCCCGCCCGGCGTCAACGTGATGCGGTCGCGGATGATCTCGCCGACGACGGAAAGCGGCACGCCCTTGAGCAGGGCGACACGTTCGCGCAAAGCCGGCTCGAAATCGATCTCGCCGCGCATGGCGCGTTCGGTGATCGCTGAGACATGCTCCTTGAGGCCCACGAAAGCAGCGAGCTCGTCGATGCATTCCTGGCCGATCATGGTCGAATCCATGTCGGCGAGGAACAGCGCCTTGCGGCGCGTCGCTGCCGGCTGGACGATGACGTCGATCGCGGCGCCCTCCAGCGCCGTGCGGATATCGGCTTCGAGCTTGCGCGCGTCGGCGGCTTCCGCGAAGAGGTCGGCAGCGACCGCGCCATCGAGCACGACCGTGCGGCTGATGCCGGGGACGGAACGGGTGAGGCGGGTGAGAAGGGCTTCGCCGACCAGCGCCTGGCCGTGGGCGGATACGAGTGTGGCGACGAGCATGTGAGGAACCGGGTGAAGGCGGAAGGGCAGTTCGACGCGGTGCTCATCGCAGGTCCGACCGCGAGCGGCAAGTCGGCGCTGGCGATCGAGATCGCGCGCCGCACCGGCGGCACCGTCGTCAACGCCGATTCCATGCAGGTCTATGCCGATCTGCGCGTTCTCTCGGCCCGGCCGAGCGCGGCGGAGGAGGCGATGGTGCCGCATCGCCTCTACGGCCATGTCGATGGCGCGGTGAACTATTCGGCAATGCGTTATGCCGCCGATGTCGCGACGCTGCTTGAAGAGCTGCGCGCGAGCGGCTCGTTGCCGATCCTGGTCGGCGGTACCGGGCTCTACTTCAAGGCCGTGACAGAAGGCTTCTCGGCGATGCCGCCCGTGCCTGAGGATGTCCGGGCTGCCTTCCGTGCCGATGCCGAAGGGCGCGAGACGGCCGCGCTCCATGCCGAGCTTGCGGCCTGCGACCTCGCCATGGCGGAGCGGTTGCGCCCGAGCGACCGGATGCGAATCATGCGGGCGCTGGAGGTTTTCCGGGCGACGGGGCGTTCGCTGGCGAGCTTCCAGGGCGAGCGCGAACCGGGGCCGCTGGGCGGCGTGCCGACGCTCCGGCTCTTTGTGCATCCCGACCGCGAGGCAGTGAAGGAGCGGATCGACCGGCGTTTTGAGGCGATGATGGGCGAGGGTGCACTCGACGAGGTCGCGCGCTTGAAGCAGCGTGGGCTCGACCCGCTGCTGCCGATCATGCGTGCCCATGGCGTGCCCGGCCTGATCGCCCATCTTGACGGCGCGATCACCCTGGACGAGGCGATCCGGCGCGGCCAGGCCGACACGCGTGCTTATGCCAAAAGGCAGGTGACGTGGTTCCGCCACCAGATGGAAGGCTGGGAAGCGGTTGCGCCAGCGGCTGCGCTGGAGGCGGCCGTCCGGCGCCTCGGCTGCTGAAGTTCAGGCCGCTTCGGCGACAGGGAGCGGGTCGGCGAGGCCGAGGCGGTTGCGGCCCTCGTTCTTGGCGCGATAGAGCGCCTGGTCGGCACGGGCCGTCAGCGATGCCAGCGCTTCGCCGGGGTGGCGGGCCGCGATGCCAAGGCTCGCCGTCACCTTGAGCGCCAGGGTTTCGGAGACCGGCATCGCGCGGCTGAGCAGGGCGTCCTGGATCTGACGGGCACTCGCTGCGGCGGAAGCCAGGTCGCAGTCCTGCAGGAGGATGCCGAACTCCTCGCCACCGAAACGGCCGACCAGATTGTGCTCGCTGCGGTACTGGCCGAGCAGGAGGTCGGCGCAGGCGCGGATCACGGCATCGCCGGCCGGGTGGCCATAGGTATCGTTGACCTGCTTGAAATGATCGAGATCGACGATGATCATCGCCAGAGCGGTGCCATCCGCCTCGCTCGCCGCGATGGCGGCATTCGCCTTGTCGGTGAAGGAGCGGCGGTTGAGCAGGGCGGTCAGCGGATCGGTCTCGGCGAGGCGGCGCAGCTCTTCCTCACGCTCCTCGCGCAGGCAGATCTCCTCGGAAAGGGCGCGGCGGGTGGCCCGTTCGCGGCCGATCTCGAGCGCCAGCGTGGCGGCGCGCATCTGCAAGGTCTGGTTGGCGACGGTGAGGTCGGTGATATCGGTCAGCGTCAGCAGCAACCCGTCGCCCAGGGGAGCGATCGCGACCCTGAGCCAGGTCGTCGTGCCGTCATGCGTGAAGGAGGTTTCCAGGGTGTCGGCGCGCTGCAGGTCGATGGCGCAGAGACAGCGGCGCCAGACCGAAAGGTCGGACAGGAAGGTCAGGCTCTCGCGGCCGTCGGTATCGAGCAGGTCGGTTTCGGGGCGTCCGCTCAATTCGGCGGCACGCCGGTTGGCCGTGACGACGACGGCTTGCTCGATCTGGCCGGCCGCGTCGCGGATGGCGCGCAGGGCGACGATGCCGCTGGGCGAGCTCTCCAGCACGGCATTGAGCAGATCCTCGCGAAACTGCAACGGCCGGCTGAAGGCGACGACGAAGCGGCGCCCGTCATGCGTGATCGTCGGCAGGACGAGGCGCTCCCACAGGGCGACGCGCACCGTCTCGGTCGAGCGATGCACGGTGTAGAGCGGCCGGTCCTCGGCCAGGGCCTGGTCGAAGCTGTCGGCCGAGAAGCGGGCGACCTGCTCGCGCATCCCCGAGAGGCGCTGCCCGAGACGGCTGGCGCCGGAATAGCGGATGATCTCGCGCCCGAAATGCAGCCAGCGATAGTCGCCGTCGTCGGTCGGCTCGAGGATCATCAGGTCCTCACCGAAATCCGGGAGCAATGCGGGTGCGAGTTCTTCATAGACCACGGCCGAGCCGTCGCGGCGATGAAGCGCGAAGCGGCGCAGGATCTGCGCGATCTCCGGCGCGTGTCCGCGCGCCGCGATATTCTCGGTGTGGACTTCGTAATACATATCCGTCCCGGTTCGAGCGCGCAGACGCTAAGGGGGAACGCATTGAAAAATCGTTCTGCCACGGCAGCGGATTTTCCGGTGTGGCGCAGACCGGTCGGTAACCATGTTGTTGATGCTTGACCGGCCGCGCGTGCTCCGCTAGCGTTCGGCAACTTTCGTCAAGGATCACGAGCGCGATGCGCAAGCTTATTCTCGTAGAGGTGCGCTGGTAGGGGCCGGTTTTCGAACCGGGCGTCCCCAACGCCAGCGCACGCCCAGGCCCCTCCGAGGGCCTTTTTTATTGCCCGCATTCCAGACAGACCAGAAGACCAGCCGCAGGAGAGCGTAATGAGCGAGATGATGACCGGCGCCGAGATGGTCGTCCGCGCGCTTCAGGATCAAGGTGTCGAGCACCTGTTCGGTTATCCGGGCGGCGCCGTACTTCCGATCTACGACGCCATCTTCCAGCAGGACAAGGTCAAGCACGTGCTCGTCCGCCACGAGCAGGGTGCGGTCCACGCCGCCGAGGGCTATGCCCGCTCCGGCCCGGGCAAGGTCGGTTGCGTGCTCGTCACCTCCGGCCCCGGCGCGACCAACGCCGTCACCGGCCTGACCGACGCGCTGCTCGACTCGATCCCGCTCGTCGTCATCACCGGCCAGGTCCCGACGCATCTGATCGGCTCCGACGCCTTCCAGGAATGCGACACGGTCGGCATCACCCGCTCCTGCACCAAGCACAACTACCTGGTGAAGAGCATCCACGACCTGCCGCGCATCCTGCACGAGGCGTTCTACGTCGCCGCCAACGGCCGCCCGGGCCCGGTCGTGATCGACATCCCCAAGGACATCCAGTTCGCGTCCGGCACCTATAGCCGCCCGCGCGACAACCAGCACAAGACCTACCGCCCGGTGGTCAAGGGTGACCTGAACAAGATCAAGGCCGCGGTCGAGCTGATCGCCGGCGCCAAGCGGCCGGTCTTCTATACCGGTGGCGGCGTGATCAATGCCGGCCCCCACGCCTCGGCGCTGCTGCGGGAGCTCGCGCGGCTGACCGGTTTCCCGGTCACCTCGACGCTGATGGGGCTGGGCGCTTATCCCGCCGCCGACAAGCAGTGGCTCGGCATGCTCGGCATGCACGGCACCTACGAAGCGAACCTCGCGATGCATGACTGCGACGTCATGATCAATATCGGCGCGCGCTTCGACGACCGTATCACCGGGCGCATCGACGGCTTCTCGCCGCGCTCGAAGAAGATCCATATCGACATCGACCCATCCTCGATCAACAAGACGGTCAAGGTCGATATCGGCATCGTCGGCGATTGCGCCCATGTGCTCGAGGATATGGTCCGGATCTGGCGCGAGACCGGCGCGCAGGCCGACAAGACCGCGCTCGCCGCCTGGTGGACGCAGATCGAGGGCTGGCGCGGCCGCAAGAGCCTCGCCTACAAGCGCTCGGACACGATCATCAAGCCGCAATATGCGCTGGAGCGCCTCTACGAGCTGACCAAGGATCGCGACACCTACATCACGACCGAGGTCGGTCAGCACCAGATGTGGGCGGCGCAGTACCTGCACTTCCAGGAGCCGAACCGCTGGATGACTTCGGGCGGCCTCGGCACGATGGGCTACGGCCTGCCGGCAGCCATCGGCGTGCAGATGAAGCACCCCAAGGCGCTGGTCATCGACGTCGCCGGCGAGGCCTCGATCCTGATGAACATGCAGGAGATGTCGACGGCGGTGCAGTACCGGCTGCCGGTTAAGATCTTCATCCTCAACAACGAGTACATGGGCATGGTGCGCCAGTGGCAGGAATTGCTGCATGGCGGGCGCTATTCGGAGAGCTATTCGCAGTCGCTGCCCGACTTCGTGAAGCTGGCCGAGGCCTATGGCGGCCACGGCATCCGCTGCTCCGACCCGGCCAAGCTCGACGACGCGATCATGGAGATGATCGAGACGCCCGGCCCGGTGATCTTCGACTGCCTCGTCGCCAAGGAAGAGAACTGCTTCCCGATGATCCCGTCGGGCAAGGCCCATAACGAGATGATCCTGCCCGATTTCGAGGGTGATACCGGCGAGATCATCGATGCCAAGGGCAAACAGCTCGTCTGACGAAGCATCGTCCTGCTCGGGCTTGCCCCGAGCATCCCGGGCGGAGTGAGGGCCAATCTGCGCCCTTCCGTCGGGAATTTCTCGGGTCGAAGCCTCAGCTTCGCCCGAGAATGACGGCAGCGCTCCGAGAAGGAAAACACCATGGCCAGCATCGGTCTGATCGGCGGGATGAGCTGGGAGTCGACCGCGGTCTATTACCGGCTCCTCAACGAGGGCGTGCGCGCTCGTTCGGGCGGGCTGCATTCGGCCGACGTGCTCCTGCATTCGGTCGATTTCGCCCCCATCGCAGAGATGCAGGCGAAGGGCGACTGGGCGGCAGCTGGCGCGGCGCTGGCTGCGAGCGCGCGCCGCCTGGAACAGGGCGGGGCCTCCTGCCTCGTCCTCTGCACCAACACGATGCACAAGGTCGCGGACCAGATCATCGCCGCGACCAAGCTGCCCTTCCTGCACCTCGCCGATGTCACGGCGCGGGCTGTGCTGGCTTCGCCCGCGCGCCGACCGCTCTTGCTGGCGACCCGCTTCACCATGGAGCAGGGCTTCTATCGCGACCGGCTGAAGGCCTTCGGCGTCGAGGCGCTGGTGCCGCAGCCCCAGGAGCGGGATGAGGTTCATCGGATCATCTACGAGGAGCTTTGCCGAGGGCGGATCGATCCGGCCTCGCGCGAGCGCTACCGCGCTATCGTCGCGCGCGCGGCCAGGGAGGAGGGCGCCGACGGCGTGATTCTCGGCTGCACCGAGATCGGCCTCCTGCTCTCGCAGGGTGATGTCTCCGTGCCGGTGTTCGACACCACGGCTTTGCACGTTGCGGCGGCGCTCGATTTCGTCGACGAATGGGAGGTTGCCGCGGCATGAAGCTCCTGATCGGCAACAAGTGCTATTCGTCCTGGTCGCTCAGGGCCTGGCTTCTGATGCGCGCAACCGGGATCGCCTTCACCGAGCAGCTCGTGCTGCTCGACGAGCCCGGCTTCAAGGACGCGATCTTCGCGGCCGCGCCCGGCAGCGGCGGCACCGTGCCGACTCTGATCGATGGCGAGATCGCGGTCTGGGAGACGTTGGCGATCTGCGAATATCTGCATGACACGCAGCCGCAGGCCGGCATCTGGCCGCGCGACAAGGCAGCTCGTGCCCATGCGCGCGCGATCTCCAGCGAGATGCATGCGGGCTTCACGGCTTTGCGCGGCGCCTGCCCGATGAATCTTGGCAAGCGTTTCGCCGCGCACGGCCGCGGCCCCGGCGTCGCCCGCGATGTCGAAAGGCTGACCGGTCTGTGGCGGCAGGCGCGCGAGCGCTTCGGCGCCGGCGGTCCGTTCCTCTATGGCACCTTCTCGGCGGCTGATGCGATGTATGCGCCGGTCGTCACAAGGCTCGATACCTATGGCATCGCCGTCGATCCGGTCTCGCGGGATTACATGAAGGCCGTGCTCGCGCTGCCTGCCTATCGCGAATGGCTTGCCGCTGCGCTGGCCGAGCCCTGGATCGTAGCGCAGGACGAGGTCGACGAACCCGCCCTCGTCAATCTCCGCTGAGCCCGATCTTTCTTCGATTTCATTCGCTCCAACTGCCTCACAGGTCCGTCATGTCGAAGCCCGCCACCCACTACCCGAATGCTCCCAAGGCACAGCCGACCGCGCGCCACACCCTGGCGGTCATCGTCGACAACGAACCGGGTGTTCTTGCCCGCATCGCCGGGCTGTTCTCGGGCCGTGGCTACAATATCGAGAGCCTCACCGTCTCCGAGACCGAGCATGAGAAACATCTCTCGCGCATCACGGTGGTGACCTCGGGCACGGCCAATGTCATCGACCAGATCAAGGCGCATCTCGACCGGCTGGTGCCGGTGCATCGCGTCGTCGACCTGACCGAGCAGGGCGAAGCGATCGAGCGCGAGCTGGCGCTGATCAAGGTCGTCGGCAAGGGCGATCACCGCGTCGAGGCGATGCGCCTCGCTTCGGCCTTCGGCGCGCGCGTGCTCGATGCCTCGCTGACCTCCTTCGTCTTCGAGCTGACCGGCGCGACCGAGGAGATCGAACGCTTCATCAAGACGATGACCGCGGTGGGGTTGACCGAGGTCTCGCGCACCGGCATCGCCGCGATGAGCCGCGGCCCGGACTCGATGTGACCACCGGCTCTTGCCGGTGACGCGCCGCTACGAAATCGCAGTGGCCGGCTGCGGGCCGGCAGGGCTTGCGGCTGCGCTCCTGCTGGAGCGCGCCGGGCATCGGGTGACGCTTGTGGAGCGCTTCGCGACGCCGCAGCCGCTCGGCTCCGGTCTGATCCTGCAGCCGACAGGGCTCGCCGTCCTGCGCGAGCTCGGCCTTGCCGAGGCGCTGATCGCACGCGGCAGCAGGCTCGACCGGCTCTATGGATTGGGCGCGGTTACAGGCTCTGTCGTGCTCGACGTGCGCTATGCGGCACTCGGAGCCGATGCTTTCGGCCTCGGCATCCATCGCGGCAGCCTGTTCGAGGCCTTGTTCGATGCGGTGACGGCACGCGGCATCGCGGTCGAGACTGGCTGCGAGATTGTCGACGTCGAGAATGGCAGCGGCGGGCGGGCCTCGCTCATTCTGGAGAATGGCCGAAAGCTGGGGCCGTTCGATCTTGCCATCGATGCGCTGGGTGCGCGCTCGCCGTTGCTCGGCCGGGCCTTGCGGCCGGTGCGGCAGCGGCCGCTGGCCTATGGCGCGGTCTGGGCCAATGCGCCGCTGGCCGCTGGCTTCGACCCGCATGCGCTGGAGCAGCGCTATCGCCGCGCCAGCGTGATGGTCGGTGTGCTGCCGATCGGCCGGCGGCCCGACGACGAGACGTTACTCGCCTCCTTCTTCTGGAGCCTGAAGCCTGCCGATCACGCGCAATGGCAGGCGCGCGGTCTCGATGCCTGGAAGGCCGATGTGCTCCGGCACTGGCCCCAGACGGCACCGATACTGGAGAGCATCACGTCATCCGAGCAATTGCTGCTGGCGTCCTACCGGCATCATACCTTGCCGGTCGCGGCCGGGCATGGCCTCGCCTTCATCGGCGATTCCGCCCATTCGACCAGCCCGCAGCTTGGACAGGGCGCCAATATGGGTTTGCTCGATGCCTATGCGCTTGCGAACGCCGTGAACGAGGCTGCGGATATCGCCGGGGCGCTCGAGCGTTATGCGCGGCTGCGGCGTTTCCATGTCCGGCTCTATCAGGCTGCGAGCCGCCTGTTCACGCCGTTCTACCAGTCGGACAGCGTCCTGCTGCCGCTGCTCCGCGACCGGCTCGTGCCGCCGCTGGCGCGCCTGCCGGGCATCGACAGGCAACTGGCCCTGCTCGTCGCGGGGCTGTATGGCGATCCCCTGCGGACCCTGAAGCTGGGGCCGGCCTTCCCGGACAATCCTACTCTCGCGAGCGTAAGGGCATGACGACACCGAGCCTCGAACAGATCGCGCTTCTCCTCGGCATCGCCGGCTTCGGCTGCTTCGCCTGGCCGATCATGATGCGCCTCTCCGGCAAGGGGCAAGCCGAGCCGCTCGGCAGCGGCAAGAGCCTGCGCTCGCCGCTCTGGTGGACCGGCTTCCTGCTGACCATCGCGGCGATCTTCCTGCAGCGGATCGCCAGCCAGGAGGGCGGCTGAGCCTCAGCCGCTGAAACCGCCTTCGTCGAGGAACACGCGCTCCTGCGCCGTGGTCTCGCGGCCGAGCACCGGGTTGCGATGCGGAAAACGGCCGAAATCGCGGATGATGTCGCGATGGATCTCGGCATATTTCACCCCGTCGGCATCATCCGCGGCGGCGCAGAGTTCGATGCAGCGCTCCTGATCGGCGAGCCCTTCGGAATGCATGAAGGGCATGTAGAAGAACCGCTTCTCCGGCGGCTGGTAGGCCTCGTCGAACCCGCGGGCGATCGCGCGCTCGGCGACTTCAACCGCTTGCGCATCGGTCGCGAAGGCGCGCGGGCTGCCGCGGAACATGTTGCGCGGGAACTGGTCGAGCAGGATCAGTAGGGCATAGACGCCTTCAGCCGTTTCCTCCCAATCGGCGAGCTTGCCTGCGGCGGCGGCTTCATGGGCGGGCAGGAAGCGCCTGGTGATCTCGGCGTCGAAGCCGTCGTCCTTGAGGAACCATTTCTCGGGGCCGGCCTCGCGCCAGAAGCTGACGACGGTATTGGCGCTGGGCAGGGTCATGAGTGGCTCCGTTCCTCGAACTCAGATGATCGAGAGATAATTCCTCTTCGGCCATGCGCCAGTCGTGAATAACGCTTGCGGGCTGCCCGTCCCTGCGATAGATGCCTGAACCGTAACGTACGGTACTGGATCTTTCCCACCCCATGACGCGAACTGCCGCAGAGACGCAAGGCGAGGCGCTGACAGCGCGCCAGCAAGCCGTGCTCGATGCCGTGCTGAGCCTGATGGTCGAGAAGGGCAGCGGCCTCACCATGACGGCTGTGGCGCGCCGGGCGAGCTGCTCCAAGGAAACCCTCTACAAGTGGTTCGGCGACCGCGACGGCCTCCTGACCGCCACCGTGCAATGGCAGGCCTCGAAGGTCCGGGCGGGCAATTACGAGCGCCAGACATTCGATGCCGGCGCGCTGCGCGAGAGCCTGAAGGGTTTCGCCGCGAACTGGCTTGAGGTGATCACCTCGCCGACCTCGATCGCGCTCAATCGCATCGGCATCAGCCAGGCGGCTTCGCGCGACGGCAATCTCGGTTCGATCGTGCTGGCCAATGGCCGCTTCGCCATCGGCGAGCGCCTGAAGCCGGTGCTCGATGCGGGGCGCGAGGCGGGGCTGCTCGCCTTCGACGATACAGAGACGGCTTTCCGCACCTTCTTCGGCCTTGCCGGCCGCGACGTCCAGATCCGCCTCCTGCTCGGCGATACGCTGACGCTGAGCCGGGCCGAGATCGCCGCTGATGCCGAGCGGGCGACCGAGCAGTTTCTCACCCTCTACGGCGCGGGGCGGCATGCCTCGGGCCGGGACAAGTCCAACGCGTGACAAAGGAGACACCCATGCGCGTTTATTACGATCGTGACGCCGACATCAACCTGATCAAGGGCAAGAAGGTCTGCATCGTGGGCTACGGCTCGCAGGGCCATGCGCACGCGCTCAACCTGCGCGATTCCGGCGTCAAGGAGATCATCATCGCGCTCAAGGCCGGCTCGGCCACGCGCAAGAAGGCCGAAGAGGCCGGCTTCAAGGTCATGACCCCGTCGGAGGCCGCCAAGGTCTCGGACATCATGATGATGCTGACCCCGGACGAGCTGCAGGGCGACATCTATCGCGACGAGCTGCATGCCAACATGAAGGAAGGCGCCGCCCTCCTGTTCGCGCATGGCCTCAACGTCCATTTCAACCTGATCGAGCCCCGCAAGGACCTCGACGTGCTGATGGTCGCCCCGAAGGGCCCCGGCCACACCGTCCGTTCCGAGTATCAGCGCGGCGGCGGCGTGCCGACCCTGATCGCGATCCATCAGGACGCGACCGGCAACGCCCATGATCTCGGCCTGTCCTATGCCTCGGCGAATGGCGGCGGTCGCGCCGGCATCATCGAGACCACCTTCAAGGAAGAGTGCGAGACCGACCTCTTCGGCGAGCAGGTCGTGCTCTGCGGCGGCCTGGTCGAGCTGATCAAGGCCGGCTACGAGACGCTGACCGAGGCCGGCTACGCCCCCGAGATGGCCTATTTCGAGTGCCTCCACGAGGTGAAGCTGATCGTCGACCTCATCTATGAGGGCGGCATCGCCAACATGAACTACTCGATCTCGAACACCGCCGAGTACGGCGAGTACGTCACCGGTCCGCGGATCATCACGGCCGAGACCAAGGCCGAGATGAAGCGCGTCCTGACCGACATCCAGTCGGGCAAGTTCACCCGCGACTGGATGCTCGAGAACAAGGTCAACCAGACCTCGTTCAAGGCGACCCGCGCCCGCTACGCCGCCCATCCGATCGAGGAAGTCGGCGCCAAGCTCCGCGACATGATGCCCTGGATCAAGGCCAAGGCCCTGGTCGACAAGACCAAGAACTGAGCTGGTGGCCGCCCGCGCCGGCGATCGTCGGTGCGGGCTTCCAATATTGATTCAAGAGGCTCCGAATCTGATTCCGGACCGCCTTGCAGTCGACTGATATCAAACGACTTTCTGTTTGCGGGCGGTGGCCGGGAGGCCGCCGCCCGCTTTCTTTGAAGCGCTGGCAGGAACCGTACCGGTGCTGGAGCGTTTTCCTTGCGGTGCATGGCCCATCGGGCCTGCGAGACCTCAAGGAGACGGTCATGACGGTCGATACCCGACCCAGAGTGCCGGTCGAGGATCTGGACAAGGCCCGCGGCGGCGATCCGATTCCGCCGATGCGCGCCGACGATCACAGCGATGCGGACCCGGCTGTGGAGACACCGATCGAGGCGCGGCAGGGCTTTCTCGGCCGCCCGGTCCTGATGGTGCTGGTTGGTGGGCTCGTGCTCGTGACGATCGCGTGGTTCGCCGTGGAGAAGCTGGTCTACTGAGTTTTGCGAAACCGTTCGTGTTTGCCCGATGCAGGGGAGGCAGTGATGGAACTCTTACGCATTCTTGAAACGCCCGTGGCGATCCGCATCGTGATGGCGCTGTCGCTGGCGATGATGCTCGCGGTGATCCTTGGCCTGGCCTGACCCACCGCTTCGAGAGACCCGAAATGATGAAGCCTCCGGCGCCTGGCGCCGGAGGCTTTTTGCATCTGGGGGCCGATCAGAAGGTGATCTTGTCCTTGATCTCGGCCTCGACATTGGCGGGCAGAGTGCCGCGCTTCACCAGATCGGCGAAATCCTTGAACTTCGCCTTGCCGCGCTCCTCGATGATCTTCTTGGAACGGGCCTCGCCGATGCCCTTGAGCGTGTCGAGCTCGGCAGTGGTCGCAGTGTTGATGTTGATCTTCTTGGCCTGGGCGGCGGCGGGCTGGGCAGCCGCCGGGGCAGCGGGCTTCATCGCAGGCGCGGCCGGCGCGGTGACAGGCGCGGCGGGCTTGGCGGGGGTCGCTGGCGTCGCGGTCTGGGCGAAGGCCTGGCCGCCCATGGCGGCAAGCGCGACGAGGGGGATCAGGAAGCGGGACATCGTCATGACTGGGACCTCGCGGGTCGGCCCGGATCATCGCATCCGCCGGGGGCCGGGTCCCTCCGCCGGACGACGCTGGCGGCACGAGGCCGTTCAGCGTGTCGCGCCGGGCTCGCCACGGTGGCGTGCCGCGATGCGACGACGTGAAGAAGCGCCTTCCGGTTTGAACGCTCTCCGAATGGCGCGTTCACCGGGCGGTCAGGTTTCCGGTTCCCTCAGCGCGCGAGGAATTCGCTGAAGCGGCCGACAGCGTAGAGCAGGCCGAAACCCCAGGCGAAGGAAGCCAGCCAGTTGGCGAGCTGGAACTGCCAGGACGGCATCGCGACGATGCCGGCGACGATGGCGATCACGGCGCGCAACGGCCCGAAGAAATGACCGATCAGGATGCTGGCGATGCCCCATTTCTCGAAGAAGGCATGGCCACGATCGAGCAGTTGCGGGTTCTTCCTGAACGGCCAGTAGTCATGGACGCGCGGTCCGAGCAGGAGCCCGGCCCAGTAGGACACCCAGAAACCGCTGCCCGCGCCGAGCGAGGCTGCCAGCGCCAACGGCACGAGATTGAGACCGGAGGCGCCTGCGACGGCACCAAAGGTGGTAAAGAACACCGTGGCCGGCACCAGCCAGGAGAGAATCGCGACGCATTCGGCGAAGGCGACGGCGAAGACGATCGGGACGGCCCATTGCTGATGGGCCTGCATGAAGTCGACGAGCGCCTTCATGGCTTGCTCAAGTTCGGCCATGGCGCTCGGCTCGGCTCCTGCGGGGTCGGGTCGGTCACGCCATATGGCTGGGTCACTGGTACGATGCAAGCGACGGGCCGCCGCAGGGGCATCGTTGCCTTCCCCGGACGATCGCCTATTAATTCCGGCAACGCGGAAAAGCTGGCGGCCCGGCACAAGACGGCGCCTGACGGGGAAACGGATTTCATGGAGTTGCAGGATCGCCCGCACCAGGGTGCGGGAGCAGGGCCGGGTCCGTCGGGCGATCCGGCGGTCAAGCTCGGCGGCGTCGACATCACCTTCCATCTCGCCGATGGCGGTCGCTACCAGGCAGTGAAGGGCATCGATCTCAAGGTTCATCCCGGCGAGTTCGTCTCGATCGTTGGGCCGACCGGCTGCGGCAAGTCCACGCTGCTGAATGCGGCGGCGGGGCTGCTCTCGCCCTCGGCCGGCTCGGTCGGGATCTTCGGCAAGCCATTGTCCGGGCTGAACCGGCGCGCCGGCTATCTCTTCCAGCAGGATGCGCTGATGCCGTGGAAGACAGCGCTCGACAACGTCAAGGTCGCGCTGGAGCCGATGGGCGTGTCGAATCAGGAGGCTGACCAGCGCGCCCGCGAATGGCTCGGCCGCGTGGGTTTGAGGACCTTCGTCGACCGCTATCCGCATATGCTCTCGGGCGGGCAGCGCAAGCGCGTCAGCCTCGCGCAGATGCTGATCCGCAATCCCGAGATCCTGCTGATGGACGAGCCCTTCGGGCCGCTCGACGCGCAGACCCGGCAGATCATGGGCAATCTCCTGCTCGACCTGTGGTCGCGCGACCGCAAGGCGCTGATGTTCGTGACCCATGATCTCGAGGAGGCGATCGCGCTCTCCGACCGGGTCGTGGTGATGTCGGCGGGGCCTGCGGCGGGGATCGTCGCCGACTACAAGGTCGACCTGCCGCGCCCGCGCGACATTGCCGATATCCGGCTGGAGAAGGCTTTCCACGAAATCCATCGCGACATCTGGTCCTCGCTGCGAGTCGAGGTGCAGAAGGCCTATGCGATGGGCGAGGGCCGGGAACTCGTCGGGGGAGACGCATCATGAAGCGGGTGAAGCTTCTCTTCCTCCAGATTCTGGTGATGGTTGCCTTCCTGGCGATCTGGCATGTCGCGACGACGACGAGCCTGTTCGGCGACGTGAAGACGATCCAGTTCTTCTTCTCGACGCCGGTCGCGGTGCTGACGCGCACCTTCAAGCAGCTCACCAGCGCAGACATCTACTGGCATCTCGGCATCACGCTGACCGAGACGGTGCTGGCTTTCGTCATCGGCTCGCTCGCCGGCATCCTGTTCGGCTTCGCCTTCGCCCGGCGCGAGCTGCTCTCGGCGGTGTTCGACCCCTATATCAAAGCGGCGAACGCCCTGCCGCGCGTCGTGCTGGCGCCGATCTTCGCGCTCTGGTTCGGCTTAGGCATCTGGTCGAAGGTGGCGCTCGGCTTCACGCTCGTCTTCTTCATCGTGTTCTTCAACGTCTATCAGGGCGTGCGCGAGGTCTCGCCGACGATCCTGGCCAATGCCCGTATGCTCGGCATGAACGAGCGCCAGCTCTTCAAGCATGTCTACTGGCCGTCCGCGCTGACCTGGATGTTCTCGTCGCTGCACACCTCCGTCGGTTTCGCGCTGGTTGGTGCAGTGGTCGGCGAATATCTCGGTTCGTCGGCGGGGCTCGGCTACAAGATTCACGAGGCCGAGAGCGTGTTCGACGTCACCGGCGTGTTCTCGGGCATGCTGATCCTGACGATCTTCGTCATCGCGATCGATGCGCTGGTGACGCTGGTCGAGAAGCGGCTTCTGGTCTGGCGCCCCGGCCAGAGTGCGACCACGACGACATGAAGGAGGGGGCGATGCGGATCCCGGCGCTGCTCCTGTCCTCCGCGGTGGTGGCCGGCCTGTGCTGCGCGGCGCTTCCGGCGCAGGCGCGGACGGAGGCGATGCTCCAAGTCAATTCCGACGGGCGCGCCAACGCCAAGCGCAACCGCCTCGTGCTGACCAGCAAGGCGAGCGGCGGCCGCGACGTGATGGTTGTAATCTCCTGCCGCGTCGACGACATGTCGACTTATGGCGTCGCGCTCGATTTCGGAGCGGGCGCCGTCTGGGCGGTCGAGGGCGAGGACGTTACAATCTCGCGCGACGGGGGCGAGGACATCGTCCAGCACATGGACAGCCGCGACGACTACCTGACGCTGGGCGGGAGCAAGGCGATCGGGCTCTTCCGGCAGTTGCTCGCCGGCAAGTCGATGGCGTTCGCGGTCAAACGCAAGTTCACCGCCTCCTTCGACCTCGCGCAGATTGAGCGCCATGTCTCGCGCTTCCGCCAATTGTGCAATCCCCGTTAGATTTCGCTCGCTTGCCGTGAACAAATGATCTCGCCTATCGTTACGGCGAGTGCGCCATCGAGAAGCGCCTTCTTCATTCGACCGGAGGTTTCGCCATGAAGTTTACCCGCCGCGGCGCATTGGCCGTGCTCGCTCTTTCCACCGCTCTCGGCGCTGCGCCGCATGCCGCGCTCGCCCAGAACGCGGAGAAGCCGAAGCTCACGCTCGGCGTCGGCGGCAAGCAGCTCCTCTATTATCTTCCGCTGACGGTCGCGGAGAGGAAGGGCTATTTCAAGGACCAGGGCCTCGATGTCGAGATCAACGATTTCGGCGGCGGTGCGAAATCGCTGCAGGCGCTGGTCGGCGGTTCGGTCGATGTCGTGACGGGTGCCTATGAGCACACCATCCGCATGCAGGCGAAGGGCCAGGATATCCGCGCCGTGATCGAGCTCGGGCGCTTCCCGGCGATCACCATCGCCGTGCGCAAGGACCTCGCCGACAAGGTCAAGTCGGCTGCCGATTTCAAGGGCCTCAAGATCGGCGTGACGGCGCCGGGCTCCTCGACGGCGCTGACCGCGCAATACGCCATGGTCAAGGCGGGCCTGAAGGCGACGGATGCCGCGATCATCGGCGTCGGTGCCGGCGCCAGCGCGGTCGCGGCGATCAAGCAGAAGCAGGTCGACCTGATCTCGCATCTCGATCCCGTCACCTCGAAGCTCGAGGCCGATGGCGACATCGTCTCGCTGATCGACACCCGCACCGAGGCCGGCACCAAGGCGCTGTTCGGCGGCTCGAACCCGGCGGCGGTGCTCTATCTCAAGAACGATTTCGCCGAGAAGAACCCGGTCACGACCCAGAAGCTGGTCAATGCGCTGATGAAGTCGCTGAAATGGCTGGAGACGGCGAAGCCCGAGGATGTCGCGGCGCTGGTGCCGGAGGAGTACCTGCTCGGCGACAAGGCGCTCTATATCCGCGCGGTCAAGAACTCGCAGGAAAGCTATTCGCGCACCGGTATCGCGACGCCTGACGCGATGAAGAGCATGTACGACTCGCTCAAGCTGCTCGACCCCGAACTGACCAACTCGAATGTCGACCTGACGAAGACCTTCATCGACAGCTTCGCCAAGAAGGCGGCCTCCGGCTCGTGATCGTGGATGCGGGCGCGGCGCCTGTCTTTTGACGTCGCGCCCGCTCCGCCTTCCGTGCATGCTGCGCCGATTCGCGCTGGGGGAAACACGTGAACGGCGAAACGGCCTTTCTGGATGGCGGCGGCGAGATGGCCGCTGCCATTCAAGTGCATGACTGGAGTTCCACGCCGCTCGGGCCGATCGCCCACTGGCCTGCGGCGCTCAAGATTGCCGTCGGCATGATGGTCAATTCGCGCTTTCCCAAATGCATTGTCTGGGGCGCCGATCTGATCACGATCCATAACGATGCCTTCCTTCCGATTCTCGGCGACAAGCCCTGCGCGCTCGGGCGTTCCTTCCGGGATATCTGGCTAGAGGTCTGGGACGAGATCGGGCCGCTGGTCGACAAGGCCTTCGCGGGCGAGGCCACCTTCATCGAGGATTTTCCGCTCACGATCGATCGCTATGGCCACGCCGAGGAGGTCTGGTTCACCTTCTGCTACAGCCCGATCCGCGACGAGACAGGCCGCGTTCTCGGCATCATCGACACGGTGATGGAGACGACGGGCAAGATGGAGGCAGAGCGCAACGGGCGCCTGCTCAATGCCGAACTCGCCCATCGCATGAAGAACACGCTGGCGATGATTGCTGCGATCGCCAGCCAGACATTCCGCTCGGCCGAGACGCTGGAAGAGGCGCAGTCGATCCTCAGCGATCGCATCGCGACCTTGGGCGAGGCGCACAGCATCCTGACCCGGTCGAGCTGGAGCAGCGCGCCGATCCGCGCCGTGATCGACGGGGCTTTGGCGCCGCATCGCTCCGATATCGGCACGATCCGCGTCGAGGGGCCGCCGCTGCAATTGACGGCCGACCAGGCGATGACGCTCGCGCTTGCCGCCAACGAACTTGCGACCAATGCGGTCAAATACGGCGCGCTCTCGGTCGAGACCGGCGAGGTCTCGGTCCGCTGGTCCGTCGGGCGGCCGCAGACCGAGGATGCTTTCCGCTTCGAATGGATCGAGCGCGGCGGGCCTGTCGTAACCAAGCCGCGGCGCCAAGGCTTCGGCTCGCGACTGGTGGAGCGCGTCATGGCGCAGAAATTCCAGGGCGAGGTCGAGCTGGACTATCGGCCGGAAGGCCTGCGCTACGTCCTGACCACGACGATGGCCAATATCGCGCCGCGGGAGTAACCGCTCTGCGTGAGCGATGGAACGCTTCACCGCTTTCGATTTGCGCCTCGCGCCGGAGCCGTTAGGTTCGCGCTCCCACCGCGAACGGGGTATCGCTTCGGACCATGAATATTCTCTCGATCCAGTCCCATGTCGCCTATGGCCATGTGGGCAACGCCTCCGCAACCTTTCCAATGCAGCGGCTCGGCGTCGATGTCTGGCCGATCCACACGGTGCAGTTCTCGAACCATACCGGCTACGGCAACTGGAAGGGCCGCGTCTTCGACGGCGGCATGATCGACGAGGTGATGGAGGGTATCGCCGAGCGCGGCGTGCTCGCCAATTGCGACGGCGTGATCTCCGGCTATATGGGCTCGGCCGATATCGGCCATGCGATCCTCTCGGCGGTGGAGCGGGTGCGGGCGGCCAATCCCAAGGCCCTCTACTGCTGCGACCCGGTGATCGGCGATGTCGGGCGCGGTGTCTTCGTGCGGCCCGGCATTCCCGAGTTCATGCGCGAGCAGGCGGTGCCGGCCGCCGATATCGTGACGCCCAACCAGTTCGAGCTGGAATTGCTGACCGATGTCGAGATCAAGACGCTGGCCGATGCGCATCGCGCCGTGGAAGCGCTGCGCGATGCCGGCCCGAAGGTCGTCATGGTGACCTCGCTCGAGACCGAGGAGACACCCGCCGACTCGATCGACCTGATGGCGGCCGATGCGAAGGGCAGCTGGCGGGTGCGCACGCCCAAGCTCGATGTCAGCGTCAATGGCGCGGGCGATGCGATCGCGGCGCTGTTCTTCACGCATTACCTGCGCGAGGAATCGGCGGCGGCTGCGCTGTCGAAGGCGGCGTCCTCGATCTATGGGCTGCTGAGGCGCACCAAGGAGGCGGGCTCGCGCGAGATCCTGACGGTCGCGGCGCAGGACGAGTTCGTGACCCCCTCGCAGGTCTTCGCGCCGGAAGCGATCTGAGCGCATTGCGATGAAGCTGCGCGTCGGCACCTTCAATGTCGAGAACCTGCTGACGCGGCACCGCTTCGAGCCGGGCGGGCGCACCGAGACGGCGGCTGCGATGTCGCTGTTCCACTTCCCGCGCGCCGACGAGCGCGACGCGGTGGAGCGCTCGCTCGCGGTCGCGCTGGAGGACGACAAGCGCCAGATGACGGCGCTCGCCATTGCCGAGGCGCAGGCCGATCTCTGGATGCTGCAGGAGGTCGATTCGCTGGCGAGCCTGCAGGCCTTCTTCGCCAACTATGTCCACCGCATCGCCGACCATCGCTACGGCCATTTCACGCTGATCGACGGCAATGACCGTCGCAGCATCGATATCGGCTTCGCGGCCCGGCGCGACCTGTTCGGCCAGGGGCAGGTCACGGTGCGCTCGCACAAGGACCTGACCTTCGCGCAGGCCGGCGTGCATGACCGCGAGCTCGCCCTGTTCGGCATCGGGCCGCAGGCCAAGGTTTTCGCGCGGGATTGCCTGGAGGTGGAGCTGACGGTCGCGGGACGACGGCTCAGTCTGTTCGGCTGCCATCTCAAGTCGATGAACAATGGCCGCGAGGACGGACGGATCGCCACGCTGCCGGTGCGCCGCGCCGAGGCACGGGCCGTGCGCTGGCTGGTCCAGCAGCGCTTCGGCGGCGGCTGGCGCGAAGCCAACTGGATCGTGCTGGGCGATCTCAACGGTTATCGCCATGGTCTCGGCCCACGCGCCGAACTGGTCGATGAGGGCGATAGCGGCATCGAGCCTTTGCTCGACGATTTCGCCGTCGATCCGATGCAGACCCTTCCGCCGCATGAGCGCTGGACGCATTTCCGGCGCTACTGGTCGGAAAGTCAGGACAGGCTGGTCGGCAGCCATATGCCGCTCGACCGCATCCTGCTCTCGCCTGCGCTGGCGGCCGCCAATCCCAAGCCTGCCATGCAGATGATCCGGCGCGGACTGCCTTACCGCGTGCCGCTCGATCCGCGCGAGCCGGACCGCTCGATGGCGAAGCTGGCGACCTGTGCGAACCGCTATCCACGCGTTGGCTGGGACCGGCCCAAGGCCTCCGACCATTGCCCGCTCACCATCGATCTCGACATCCCGGAAGGGTGACCTGATGAAACGCCGCTTCGTCACGCTCGACGTCTTCACCACGCGCCGCCATGCCGGCAATCCGCTCGCCGTGGTGCTCCAGTCCGAAGGGCTCGACACCGAGGCGATGCAGGCCATCGCCCGGGAGTTCAACCTGTCCGAGACGGTCTTCGTCGCGCCGCCGGAGAAGCCGGAGCATCGCGCCGCCGTCCGCATCTTCACGCCGGGAGGCGAACTGCCCTTTGCCGGCCATCCGACGGTCGGGACGGCGGTCTGGTTCGCGCTGACCGACGAGGCTGAGGGTAAGCCCGCCGACATGCTGGTGCTGGAGGAGAAGGTCGGGCCGGTCTCCTGCGCCGTCGCGATCAAGGGCAGTCATGCCGGCCATGCCACCTTTACCCTGCCGCGCCTGCCGGAGCTGCTCCCGCAATCCGTCACGGAGGCACAACTGGCGGAGGCGCTCGGGCTCGATCCGGCCGATCTCGGCTTTGATGCGCATCGACCGAGCGTCTTTTCGGCTGGCGTCGCCTATACGACCGTGCCCGTCGCCGGCCGCGAGGCGATCGCCAAGGCGAGGGTTTCCGGTGCGTTCGAGCGGGTGATGGCGGCGACGCCGAACGGCAACGTCTTCGTCTACAGCCGCGAGACTGCCGAGGTCGGGCATCACTACCATGCCCGCATGTTCTGGCCAGGCGCCGGGGTCGTCGAGGATCCGGCGACGGGCAGTGCGGCTGCAGCCTTTGCCGGCGCGATCATGGCCTATGACAAGCCCGAGGATGGCGACCATCGCCTCGTCATCGAGCAGGGCTACGAGATGGGCCGGCCGTCGCAGATCACGCTGGAGCTGAGCGTGCGCGGCGGCATGCTCGCCTCCGCGCGGATCGGTGGCTCGGCAATCGTAGTGAGCGAGGGCGTGCTGCTGTGAGCGATGGTGTCGAGAACGGCACGATCGTCTCGCTGTCGCGGGTCGATGCCCTGGTCGAGCCCTATGACTGGGCCTTCGCGCGCGAGAATCCAGAGCTGATCGCGACACATTGGGCTGAGATCAGCGCCGGCAAGCCGGCGATGTTCAACGGCCGCATCATGCTCCAGCATCGCGCCGCGATCCGCGACGGCGTGTTCGAGGCCGGCTATTTCGAGACCGATTATGCGGCCTTCATGACGTGGCGCGACGCGGGCCATCCCGGCCCCGTCATCCGCAACGGCTTCGCCATGGCGGCGCTCCGGGCCAATGACGGCGCCTTTCTCTGTGGCAGGATGGGCGACCACACGGCCAATGCCGGCAAGGTCTATTTCGCCGCCGGCACGCCGGATCGCGACGACGCCCGCCCGGACGGCACGCTCGACCTTGCCGGCAGCGTCACGCGCGAGCTCGGCGAGGAGACGGGCCTGCGCGTCGAGGAGCTGCAGGTCGGCGAGGGCTGGACGGCATTGATCGAGCAGGGCCGCATCGCCTTCATGCGCGAGGTCAAGATCGATCTGCCGGCGGACGAGGCACGGGCGCTGATGCTGGAGCGGATGAAGCACCTCGAGGAGGAGGAGCTGTCCGACATCGTCATCGTGCGCGATCTCACCGATACCGAAAACCACGACATGCCGCCCTTCATGCGCCGCTATCTCGCACATATCTTCGACGGCAAGTGATCCTGCCTACCTCACGAAAGTGATCCGATGACTTCTGTTGAAACTGCTTATCCCGAGGCTCTTGCGCTGCCGGCGGAGAACCCCTTCGCCACGCGCTGGGAGACGCCGTTCCGCCTGCCGCCCTTCGCTGCGATCAAGCCGGAGCATATCCGCCCGGCTTTCGAGGCGGCGCTGGCCAAGCACAAGGTCGAGATCGCGGCGATCGTCGCGGACAAAGCCGAGCCGGACTTCGCCAATACGATCGAGGCGCTGGAACGGGCAGGGCGGGCGCTCTCCCGCGTCGGCGGCGTTTTCTACAACCTGACCGGTGCCGATACGAACGAGGCCTTGCAGGCGATCGAGCGCGAGATGTCGCCGATCACCTCGCGGCACTGGTCGGCGATCATGATGGACGAGGGGCTGTTCGCCCGCGTCGATGCGGTCAATGCCGGGCGCGATGCGCTCGGCCTGAACCCGGAGCAGGCGCGCCTGCTGGAGCGCAGCTACAAGGGCTTCATCCGCTCGGGCGCGAAGCTGGGAGCAGGCGAGAAGAAGCACCTTGCCGCGATCAACGAGCGGCTGGCGGGGCTCGGCACGCAGTTCAGCCAGAACGTGCTGAAGGACGAATCCTCCTATGCGCTCTTCATCGCGGACGAGGCTGGGCTCGCCGGCCTGCCTGACTTCGTGAAGGCGGCGATGGCACGCGCCGCCGCCGATCGCGGCAAGCCGGGCCAGCATGCGGTGACGCTGTCGCGCTCGATCATCGAGCCGTTCCTGACCTTCTCGACCCGCCGCGACCTGCGCGAGGAGGCCTTCATCGCCTGGAGCAAGCGCGGCGAGAATGGCGGTGAGAGCGACAACCGCGCCATCGTTGCCGAGATGGTGAAGCTCAGGGCCGAGAAGGCGAAGCTGCTGGGTTATCCGACCTTCGCGCATTTCAAGCTCGACGATGCCATGGCGAAGACGCCGGAGCACGTGCGCGGGCTGCTGGAGCTGGTCTGGAAGCCGGCCAAGGCGCGCGCGGCGCGTGAGGCGGCCGATCTCGCGGCGCTGGCGCAGAGCGAGGGCGAGAACGGCCCGATCCGCCCCTGGGACTGGCGCCACTACGCCGAGAAGGTCCGGCAGAAGACCTATGCGCTCGATGAGGCCGTGCTGAAGCAGTATCTCCAGCTCGACCGCGTGAGGCAGGCGGCCTTCGACGTCGCCGGCAAGCTGTTCGGGCTCTCCTTCGCGGAGCGGCCGGAACTCAAGGGCTATCACCCGGACGTGCGCATCTTCGAGGTCAAGGAGACCGCGAGCGGGCGCCATATCGGCCTGTTCGTCGGCGACTACTTCGCCCGCGCGTCGAAGCGCTCCGGCGCCTGGATGAGCGCCTTCCGGGGCCAGCGCAAGCTCGACGGCGAGACCCGGCCGATCATCGTCAATGTCTGCAATTTCGCGAAGCCTGCCGAGGGCAAGCCGGCGCTGCTCTCGCTCGACGATGCGCGCACGCTCTTCCACGAGTTCGGCCACGCGCTGCACGGCCTGCTCTCGGACGTGACCTATGGCTCGCTCGCGGGCACGTCGGTTGCGCGCGATTTCGTCGAATTGCCCTCGCAGCTCTACGAGCACTGGTTCATGACGCGCGAGGTGATGCGCGAATATTGCCACCATGCCGAGACGGGCGAGCCGATCCCGGAGGCGCTGATCGAGAAGATCGAAAAGGCGCAGACCTTCAACCAGGGCTTCGCCACGGTTGAGTACACATCATCGGCGCTGGTCGATCTCGCCTTCCATTCGCTGGAGGCACCGGCCGAGGTCGACCCGCTCGCCTTCGAGGCGGCGGAGCTCGCTCGCATCGGCATGCCCGCCGAGATCACGATGCGCCACCGCACGCCGCATTTCACTCATGTCTTCTCGGGCGACGGCTATTCGGCAGGCTATTACAGCTATCTCTGGTCGGAGGTGATGGATGCCGACGCCTTCAACGCCTTCACCGAGACCGGCGACGTCTTCTCGCCCGCGGTCGCGGAGAAGCTGAAGCGCTACATCTACTCGGCCGGCGATACCCGCGATGCGGCCGAGGCCTATACGCTGTTCCGCGGGCGGCTGCCGACGCCGGATGCGCTCCTGGAGAAGCGGGGACTGGCGGCTTAAGCCGCCGCATTCCGTCATGGCCGGGCTCGTCCCGACCATCCACGTCTTCTCTTGAGCAATGTTCAAGACGTAGGTGCTCGCCCAGAAGGGCGAGCATGATGCTACTGGCTTTTTGGCTCAGCCGGGATAACCGAACTTCGCCTTGGTCGCCCTGACCTGGCCGATCGCGCCGGCATCGTTGCCGCCTGAGCAGGTCGTGCGGGCGCGTGCGATCTCGCTGCTGACCCGGTCATGCACGCCCTTGGTTGTGTGGCCGGTCGCGAAGTCGTTATCGATCACCGCCTGGAAGCGCTCGACCTCACCGGAGCAGCCGGTGCCCGAGGGCATGCGGAAGGTGTTCGGCGTCACGCCGGGCGCGGCCTGCGACGGCGGCGGCGCCGGGGGCGGGCCGCCCGATGGCGTCTGGCAGGCGGAGAGCAGGAGCGCGGCGAAAGCCGGGATAAGGACGGTAGAGACGCGCATCGGGGAGGCTCCGGCTGATCAAGCTGGGAGCATGCCCGATTCCGCGGGGCCGGCAAAGCTGCTGTCAGTCGGGCTCGGGCATGAAGAGCGCCACGACCGTGAAGAGGGCGGCGGCGCCTGCGGCCAGCCAGACCGCATCGAGCCCGATGCGGCCATGGGCGACAGCGCCGGCGATGGCGCCGCTGAGCAGACCGAGCCAGAGCACGAAATGGCGCAGGAAGGCGAGCTTCGGCCCGCCGAGCAGGGCGCCGGCGATGCGCTGCCCCATCTTCACCAGCGTTCCTGTCATGTAGGTCAGGCCGATCGTGACCTCGCCGTCGCGCTGGAAGACGCTGTTCTCCGCGCCCATTGCGATGGCGAGGACGCCGGCGCCGGCGATGCCCAGCCCGATCGAGTCGAGGCCGGCCGAGATCAGCAGGGCGAGCGTGACGAAGGCGAGAACTGCCGCCTTGCGCTGGCGCCCGGCGAAATGCCCCGCGAGCGAGCCGCCGACCACGCCGAGGACGAAGAGCCCTAGGATCGTCACGGCGAGCAGGATGCCGCCGGCGTGGCGCCCGGCGAGCTCGATGGCGAAGCGGGTGGTGTTGCCGCTCATGAAGGAGACGAAGAAGCCGCCGAGGCTGAGGAAGCCGAGCGCATCGACGAAGCCCGCCAGGCCGGACAGGCAGAAGGCAAGGCCGATGACAGGCCGGTCATAGCGCATCATGCGCGGCGCTCCGACATTCTGGCCAGCCCCCCAATGTCGCGCGACCGCCGGCCGAATCGCGCTGCGCCATCCTAATTCACAGGAGCGGTCTGTTCTTAATTCAAATCGGCATGCGACATATGCTTGCGCTGGACCCCGTGCTTCGGTTACATCCTGTCCTGTCGATGTGAGGAACGCCCGTGGTTTCGACCGCCCGCCATGACCTGACGAAGGACTGCGCCGCTGCGCAGGTCGTCGGCATGCGCGCTCGCGCTCCGTTCTCGCTTCTTGGCCTTCTTCTCCTTAGCTGCCCCTGAGGGCCGGCCGGGCATGTTGCCTGGGCGCTCAGGGGAGTGACGAGAACCGCCGACAGAAAACCCAGCGCCCGCCTTTTCCAAAATTCCGCGGCGCGCCGACACCCGGAAGCAGAACCATGACCAACCCGACCCAGTCCGGCTCCGTCCAGAAGCCCTCGGACAAGGACCGCGTCCTGATCTTCGACACCACCTTGCGCGACGGCGAGCAGTGCCCCGGCGCCACCATGACCTTCGAGGAGAAGCTGGAGATCGCCGAGATGCTGGACGCCATGGGCGTCGACATCATCGAGGCCGGCTTCCCGATCGCGTCCGACGGCGATTTCGAGGCGGTGTCCGAGATCGCCCGCCGCCTGAAGCGCGCGACCGTCGCCGGACTCGCCCGTGCCATCAGCGCCGACATCGCCCGGGCCGGCGAGGCGGTGCGCCATGCGGTGAAGCCGCGCATCCACACCTTCGTCTCCACCTCGCCGATCCATCTGGAACACCAGATGCGCAAGACGCAGGAGCAGGTGCTGGAGATCATCACCGGGACGGTGACCCAGGCGCGCAATCTGGTCGAGGATGTCGAATGGTCGGCGATGGATGCCACCCGCACGCCGATCGACTATCTCTGCCGCACGGTCGAGGCTGCGATCAGAGCCGGCGCGACTACGATCAACCTGCCCGACACGGTCGGCTATGCCACGCCGGACGAGTATCGCGCCATGTTCAAGGCCGTCCGCGAGCGCGTGCCGAACGCCGACAAGGCGATCTTCTCGGCGCACTGCCATAATGATCTGGGCCTGGCCGTCGCGAATTCGCTGGCGGGGATCGAGGGTGGTGTCCGGCAGGTCGAATGCACGGTCAACGGCATCGGCGAGCGCGCCGGCAATGCCGCGCTGGAAGAGATCGTGATGGCGCTGCGCGTGCGCGCCGACGTCTTGCCCTACGACACCGGCATCGACGCGACGCAGTTGATGCGCGTCTCCAAGGCCGTCTCGACCGCCTGCTCCTTCCCGGTCCAGTACAACAAGGCGATCGTCGGCCGGAACGCTTTCGCCCATGAGAGCGGCATCCACCAGGACGGCATGCTGAAGAACAACACCACCTACGAGATCATGACGCCGGAATCGGTCGGCGTGACCAAGACCTCGCTGGTGATGGGCAAGCATTCGGGCCGCGCCGCCTTCCGTTCGAAGCTGAAGGAGATGGGCTACGATCTGGGCGACAACCAGCTCGAGGACGCCTTCACCCGGTTCAAGGCGCTGGCCGACCGCAAGAAGCATGTCTACGACGAGGATATCGAGGCGCTGGTCGACGAGAACATCGCCACCGCCCATGACCGCATCAAGCTGGAATCGCTGACCGTGATCGCCGGCACGCGCGGCCCGCAGCGCGCGACCATGAAGCTCGATGTCGAGGGCAAGCATGTCACCGAGGAGGTCGAGGGCAACGGCCCGATCGACGCGATCTTCAACGCGATCAAGGCGATCGTGCCGCATGAGGTGACGATGGAGCTCTACGACGTCCATGCGGTGACCGAGGGCACCGATGCGCAGGCGGAGGTTTCCGTCAGGCTGTCGCGCGACGGCTCGTCGGTGACCGGCCGCGGCGCCGATCCCGATACGCTGGTCGCTTCGGCGAAGGCCTATCTCGCCGCGCTCAACAAGCTGATCGCGCGGGGCGGCCGCCTGCACGCGCAGGCTGCGGAGTAAGCGAGGGGCGCCTCCGGGAAAGGGTGTCATCCCGTGGCGTTGCAGCGTGAAACGCTGCTGCGCAGACACGGGATGACAGCGCTGCTGCAAGCTGATCCCCTGCGATTCCGGTGGATGACGCCGCTGCGATCTGGCGCCGGCCCGCGTTTTGCTCTCATCTGCACGTCCGGTGCGGTCGCTCCCCCGGCGACCCTGGGGAGCGCGATGCCGATGGGCTATTTTCCGAACTGGACACTGAAAACCTCCGGCGCCGTGATGCCGGACGAGCGGCTGCCGACCGGCCAGACGGTCGTCGCCGGCCTGCAGCATGTCGTCGCCATGTTCGGCTCGACGGTGCTGGCGCCGGTGCTGATGGGCTTCGACCCGAATGTCGCGATCTTCTTCTCAGGGCTGGCGACGCTGCTCTTCTTCGTCATCACGCGCGGGCAGCTGCCGAGCTATCTCGGCTCCTCCTTCGCCTTCATCGGGGTCGTCATCGCCGCGACCGGCTATGCCGGCTCCGGCCCCAATCCGAATATCGGCGTCGCGCTCGGCGGCATCATAGCCTGCGGCGCGGTCTATGCCGTGATCGGCCTGATCGTGCAGGGCGTCGGCACCGCCTGGATCGAGAAGCTGCTGCCGCCGGTCGTGACCGGTGCGGTGGTGGCCGCGATCGGCCTCAACCTGACCTCGGTCGCGATCAGCATGATCTCGGCCAGCCCCTACACGAAATGGATCGCGCTGTTCACGGTCGTCGCGGTCGCATTGGTTGCAGTCTATGCGCGCGGGTTGCCGCAGCGCCTGCCGATCCTGATCGGTGGGCTTGCCGCCTACATCCTCTATGCGCTGACGGCATCGAGCTTCGGTGCGCCGACGATCGATTTCGGCAAGATCGGCGCGGCCGCCTGGTTCGGCCTGCCGCAATTCGTGGCGCCTGTCTTCGAGATGAAGGCGATCACGCTGATCGTGCCGGTCGCGATCATCCTGGTCGCGGAGAATCTCGGCCATATCAAGGGCATCTCGGTGATGACGGGCCGCAATTTCGATCGCCTGATCGGGCGCGGCTTCTTCGCCGACGGTCTCGGCACCATGATCGCCGGCTCGGGCGGCGGCACGGGCGTCACCACCTATGCCGAGAACATGGGCGTGATGGCGGTGACCCGGGTCTATTCGACGCTGGTCTTCGTCGCGGCCGGCATCATCGCGTTGCTGCTTGGCTTCTCGCCGAAGTTCGGCGCGGTGATCGGCACCATCCCCGTCGCGGTGCTCGGCGGCCTCGCCGTCGTGGTCTTCGGCCTGATCGCGGCGACCGCCGGCCGGATCTGGGTCGAGAACAAGGTCGACTTTTCGGAGCCGAAGAACCTGATCACGGTGGCGACCGCGCTGATCCTCGGCGCCGGCGACCTGAAGCTGCCGATCTTCGGCTATGAGCTCGGTGGAATCGGCACCGCGACCTTCGGCGCGATCGTGCTCTATCACCTGCTGAACCGCCGCACGGCCTGACAATCCACAGCGCGGCCGGGCTATTCCGGCCGCGTATGAAAAATCTGTCACGGATGGGTGGACAGGGGGCGGGGCCTTTGCTACACGCCCCCTGCCTGACGCGGCTAACGCCGCTGACCGGCGGCGCTTCGTGGCGTATGGGTGATTAGCTCAGTTGGTAGAGCAGCTGACTCTTAATCAGCGGGTCGTAGGTTCGAGCCCTACATCACCCACCACGACCATTCCAAACATCGTTGAACGGACACCTCGCTGAAGCGAGCGGCTGGCATGTGCTGCCGCCGCCCGTTCCGCATCGTGCCGGGCTCAGCGGGCCGCGGCGAGGGCCGCGATCATGCCCGTGATGCTGTTGATCAGAATGAACTGATTATCGACCCTGACCCAGCGCTGGCCGCGGCCCGGCGCACGCAGGTGGTAGCGGTGATAATCCCGCACATAGCTCTGCCGGTACTGCCGGGGCAGGGCATGCCCGCGCGCCCAACGATCCTTGCGGACGATGACCTTCTTCGTCACATGCTTCTCGACATGGACCGGGCCGTGACGAGCGGGGCCGTGATGCTGTGCCCGGTAAGACTGAGCGAAGCTGGGGGCGGTTGCTCCGAGTAGAAAAGCGCCCGCGATTGCAGAGGCGATAATTTTTTTCATAACGATATCTCCTGTTCTCGATGGAGTTATCGTGAAGCATCGTCATTAAACGGGAGATGAATAGTTGGATTAATTCTCTGTAATGTTCCTGTAAGCTGTAATGAGTTTTTCAATTTCGATCGTTGCTTGACCGCGCTTGGCGTTGCTCTGACGGAGTGGCGTTTTCCGGGGTTGGGGGAGCCTTTCGGCGGCTCGGGCGTTCCTGTCCGAAAGGACAGTTTTCGCATGATGCAATTCGATCAAGGCCTCACGGCCGCGCCTGGCAATACGCCCGCCATCCCCGATCCGCCACCCGAGGCGCCGCCCCTGACGCCGGGCGAGGTGCCGCCGGCTCCGCCGGTCGAATCGCCACCGGACGAGGAGCCACAGGGCATCCCGACTGAGCCACCGCCGGAACTGCCGCCGAATGCGCCGCCGGAGGCTCCCCCGGCGACGCCGATCGATCTGCCGCCGGGGCGCGATCCGCGCCAGCCGCAGGAATAGTCCGCTTAGACCTTCGGGGCGTTGCCCGAACCGATATCCCAGTAGAGCCCGGCCATGGCGACGAGGCCCTCGCGGGCGATGGCGGCCGGCAGGTGCTCGTCCGGGGCGTGCTGCGAGCAGCCAGGATAGGAGTGCGGCACCCAGATCGTGCGCAGCTTCAGGATCTCGGCGAAGATGTCGTTCGGGAGCGAGCCGCCGAGATTGGGCAGCAGGGCCGGCTTCTTGCCGGTGCTCTCGGCAATCGAATCGATGGTGAAGCGGACCCAGGCATCGTCGGGGTCGAGCCGCGTCGCGCCGAAGCGCTCGGTACCGGGCATGACGATCTCGACCATGTCGAAGCCATGGCGATCGAGATGGCGGCGGAGCGCCGGGGCGACGTCGCGCGGATCGATGCCGACGACGAAGCGCAAGGCGACGCGGGCCCAAGCACTCGGCGGCACGGCGTTGACCGGGGTTTCCGGGACGCCGGATTTCATCGCCAGCACGTCGAAGGAGCACCAGCCGAAGACCTGTTCGGCGGGGGAGAGGCCGGGCTCGCCCCAGTTCGGATCGATGGTCGGGCCGCCCGGGCCGCCATCGATCTGGCAATCGGCGAGCGCGCGGCGCACGCCATCGGGCAGTTCCTTCGGCACCCATTCATGGATGCGGATCTGGCCGGTGGGCGAGGTGATCGAGGCGATGGCATGGGCGAGCTGGATCGCCGGATCGGAGAGGATGCCGCCCCAGTTGCCGGAATGGTGGCCGCCGTCGCGCGCCTTGATCTGCAGGTCGAAGGTGATGACGCCGCGGGCGCCGAGGAAGACGGTGGGGCGCTCGGCATTGAGGCGCGGCCCGTCCGAGGCGATCAGGATATCGGCCTTGAGCAGTTCGGCCTCATCCTCGCAGAGCTCGCGTAGGCCCGGCGAGCCGGATTCCTCGCCCATCTCGATCAGGTACTTGGCGTTGAAGCCGAGCTTGCCGCGCGTCTCCAGCACGGCGCGCAGGCCGTTGATGTTGATGAGGTGCTGGCCCTTGTTGTCGACGACGCCGCGGCCGTACCAGCGGCCGTCACGCTCGACCAGCTTCCACGGCGAGAGGCCCTCGCTCCACTGCGCGTCGAGGCCGCGGATGACGTCGCCATGGCCGTAGCCGAGGATAGTCGGCAGGGCGGGGTCCTCGATGCGCTCGGCATAGAGGAAGGGGCCGCGTGCCTTGGCATGGGTCAGGATGCGGCAGGTGAAGCCGAGCGATTCGAGCAGGGGCTGCATCTCCTTGTCGAGATATTCGCCCAGCACGGGAGCACGGTCTGGATTCTGGCTTTCGGTGGGGGTCGCGATGAGCCGGCCGAGATCGGTCTTCATCCGGCCTGAATCGAAATAGTCCTGAGCTTTCGCGATCGCCTGCGCGCGGGTCATGGTCTTGTCGTCTCCCAATAAGTGGCCGGCACAGTGCCGGTGGACGGAGGCCAGCGCCAGTGCCAAGAGAGCCGGGCGCGTTATGCCCACGAGGCAGGGCGGGCGCCATACCGATCGACAGGGCTCTTCCCGCCGCATGACGATGATTCCGCATCCGCACCAGCTCGTCGCGCGTGACGCCATCCTGGCGGCGCGGGCGAAGGGCGCGGCCGGCTTCCTGCTGGGAGACCTCACCGGCCTCGGCAAGACGCTCTCGGCCTGGCTCGCGCTCTCTGCCATGCCGGAGGCGGAGGTGCTCGTGATCTGCCCGAAGGGCGCGATCCCGCAATGGCGGCGGACGATGGCGCTGTCGGGCCTGCCGGCGAAGCGCGTGACGCTGATGAATTTCGAGAAGACGAAATCGCTGCTCGCCCCCGTTGCCGACAGCAAGAAGCGCTCGACGCGGGCGAAGAACAACGAGATCGCCAAGCATGGCCGGCCCAAGCGTGCCTGGCCGCTCGTGGTGATCGACGAGGCGCACCGCATCCGCAATCCGAACTCGCAGCAGGGGCTGGTTTGCCGCCAGATGGCGGAGGCCGCCGATTTCACGATCTATATGAGCGCGACGGCCGGCCAGTCGCCGCATGAACTGTCCTATCTCGCGGGGTTGCTGGCCAAGGCGGCGGGCATGCCCACGGCCGATCTCGACGGCTTTCGCGTGCTGATGAAGCGATTGAAGATCGGCAGGGCCAAGGGGCGCTGGAAGAACTGGAGCTGGGAGCCGAACGAGGCCGATAGGAAGGTGATGGCTGATCTGCTCTATCGCGGCGCGAACGCCATCGGCTTGCGCCGCCGGCCGGAGGAGATCGCGGGCTGGCCTGAGGTGCAGCGGGAGCTGGCGCCGGTCGCGCTCGATACGGCGGCACGCAAGCTCTATGACGCGACCTGGCGCGAGTTCCGGAAGGAATTGGGGCTGGCCGGCGGCTCGACGCGCAAGCCGCAGGGCTGGGCCGCCGATCTGCGCTTCCGCCAGAAGGCGAGCCTGCTGCGCATCCCCGGTACGGCGGATTTCTGCGAGGACCTGCTGGGTAATGACGAGCAGGTGGCGATTTCCGTCGCCTTCCTCGAAACCAGTGCGATGCTCGCTGAGACGCTGCGCGGGCGCGGCTGGCGCACGGCCGAGATCAACGGCGAACGCTCGGGCGCGCAGAACGAGGAGACGCGGATCGCCTTCCAGACCGGGCTGCTCGATGCGGTGATCTTCACCGTCACCGAGTCGATCTCATTGCATCGCGGCGAGATGCCGGGCGGTGAGCGCGAGCGGGCGCTCGTCATCCACGATATGCGCCACAGCGCGATCCAGCTCCAGCAGATCGAGGGCCGCTGCCATCGCGACGGCCAGCACGCGACGATCTTCTATGCCTATGCCGAGGACACGGTGGAGGAGGCGATCGCCGGCACGGTAATCCAGCGCATGGCGGCGATGGAGGGGCTGGCGGGCGACGATACACGGATGCTGGAGGCGATCGCCGGGATCGTCGAGGGGCGGGCGGCCGCGTAAAGCTCAGTTGCGGGCGCGCTCACCGAGTTCCTTGGCGCCCTCGACCGACGAGCTGGTCAACCGCACGATGCTGTTCCAGGCGTCGCGCGTATAGGCGCCCTGATGGACGACCGCGTCATAGCCGACGACGAGCACGATGATGACCAGAAGCAGTCGGAACACGAACGGAAACCCTCCTCGATAGCGCACCATCAACGCCGCGATCGAAGGACGGTTCCAGTCTGGGCGGGCTTAGCCCGGCGGCAGCAATTCCTTCAGCCGGAACAGCGCGATCTTCTCGACCTCGGCCAGCGCCGTAGCGAATTCCTGCTCGGGCGTGTTCTTGAGGCGCGCGTCGAAGGCGGCGAGGATCTGGGCCTTGGTCGCGCCCTTCACCGCCATGATGAAGGGGATGCCGAAGCGGGCCTTGTAGGCCTCGTTCAGCGCGGTGAAGCGGACGCGCTCGTCGCTGCTGAGGCGGTCGAGCCCGGCGCCGGCCTGCTCCTGCGTCGATTCAGGTGTGAGTTCGCCGGCCGCCGCGAGCTTGCCGGCAAGGTCGGGATGGGCGGTGAGCAGGGACTTCTGCTGTTCGGCTGACCCCTTGCGCATGCTTGAGACCATCGCCGCATGCAGGCTTTCCGCCGTGTCGTGGCCCGCGCCGATGCCGGCGTCATGGGTGGCGCCGGCGATCCAGGGCGAGTGCTCCCAGACGCGGCCGAAGACCTCGGTGAACAGCGCCTTGGGCAGCTTCGAGGGTACATAACCGCCAGCCGGCGGCTGCGTCCTGACCCAATGACGGGCGATGTCGAGCCTTGTCGCGACCCAGACCCGGTCATGGCTCTGGACATAGTCGAGGAAGCGGGCGAGCGCGGCGGCGCGGCCGGGACGGCCGACGAGGCGGCAATGCAGGCCGATCGACATCATCTTCGGCGCGGTCTCGCCCTCGGCATAGAGCGTGTCGAACGAGTCCTTGAGATAGGTGAAGAACTGCTCGCCGGTGTTGAAGCCCTGCGGCGTGGCGAAGCGCATGTCATTGGCGTCGAGCGTGTAGGGCACGGCGAGCTGTGGACCCTTCGGCCCGTTCAGCCAATAGGGCAGTTCGTCGGCATAGACGTCGGCCGTGTAGAGGAAGCCGCCTTCCTCCATCGTCAGGGGAATGGTGTTCTCGGAGGTGCGGCCCTGATAGCAGCCGAGCGGGCGTGTCCCCGCGAGCTCGGTCTGGATGCGGATCGCTTCCAGGATATCGGCGCGCTCGCGCTCCTTCGGCGTATCGCGATAGTCGATCCATTTCAGGCCGTGGGTCGCGATCTCCCAGCCGGCTTCCTGCATCGAGCCGACGATCTCGGGATAGCGGGCGAGCGCGCTGGCGACGGCGAAGACGGTGACCGGCATGTTCCGCTGCGTGAACATCCGCCACAGCCGCCAATAGCCGGCGCGGGAGCCGTATTCGTAGATCGACTCCATGTTCATGTGGCGCTGGCCCGGCCAGGGCGCGGCGCCGACGATCTCGGAAAGGAAGGCCTCGGACGCCGCATCGCCATGGAGGATGCAGTTCTCGCCGCCTTCCTCGTAATTGATCACGAACTGGACGGCGATGCGGGCCTCGCCCGGCCAATGCGGATGCGGCGCGGCGCGGCCATAGCCCTTCATGTCGCGCGGATAGGGGGGCTGGCTCATGATCGTCTAGCTGCCGCGATAGGTGGAGTAGCTCCAGGGCGAGGCCAAGAGCGGGACGTGGTAGCGCCCCTCCGGCTCGGCAATGCCGAAGCGGACGGGGACGAGGTCGAGGAAGGCGGGCTGCGGCAAGGCGGTGCCGAGGCCGCGGAAATAGGCGCCGATCGCGAAGGTCAGTTCATAAGTGCCGGGCACCAGCGTTCCCGAGAGCAAAGCTGAATCGGTGCGGCCATCGGCATTGGTCACGGCCTCGGCCAGCCGCTCGCGCGTGCCGTCGGCCCTGAGCCGATCCAGCGACACCGCGATGCCGGCGCCCGGGCGACCGTTGACCGTGTCCAGCACATGCGTCGAAAGATGTCCCATGCGCCGGCTTCTCCTGAAGGCGTCGATATCCGGCGGGCGCCGATTCCGGCGTGGCCACGGACCTTCGCGACTGTAAAGCGACCGGCGCGAAAATCGATAGCAGCATGTTCGCCAGGATCGTTTTTCCGGAAGGTCGGCGCGGGGGCGATTTCAGAGACGGCGAAAGCAGGCTAGTTTCCGCCTTCGAAGCCGTATCTTCCGGATTCGGGACGATCATCAGCCCTCGCGGAGCGCAGCGCCATGCTTGCAGCTTATCTGATGGAATGGGGCGGCATGATGCTGCGCTGGCTCCATGTCATCACGGCGATCGCCTGGATCGGCGCTTCCTTCTTCTTCATCCATCTCGACGCTTCGCTGAAGGCGGCCGACGACATTCCGCCGGGCACCGGCGGGCGTGCCTGGCAGGTCCATGGCGGCGGCTTCTACGAGATGCGCAAATACATGGTCGCGCCGGCCGTGATGCCGGCCGAGCTGACCTGGCACAAGTGGCAGAGCTACTGGACCTGGATCTCGGGCTTCTTCCTGCTGGTCTGGGTCTATTACGCGCAGTCGGAGCTTTACCTGATCGATCCGGCGGTGATGCAGCTGTCGCCCCTGGCGGCGGGCGCGATCGGCATCGCGGCGCTAGCGGTCGGCTGGCTGGTCTACGACCTGCTCTGCAAGTCGCCGCTCGGCAAGCATGACGTGTGGCTGGGCCTCGTCGGCTTCGGCTATGTCGTCGCGGCGAGCTGGGCCTTCGCCAACGTGTTTTCCGGGCGCGGAGCGCTTATCCACACCGGCGCGCTGATGGCGACGATCATGACCGCCAATGTCTTCTTCAACATCATGCCCGGCCAGCGGACGGTGATCGCGGCGCTGGTCGCGGGCGAGAAGCCCGATCCGAAATACGGCAAGGCGGCCAAGCAGCGCTCGACGCATAACAACTACATCACCCTGCCGGTGCTGTTCCTGATGCTGTCGAACCATTATCCGGTGACCTACGCCAATTCGAGCGTGATCCCGCTGCTGGTGGCGCTGGTGATCGTCGCCGGAGCGCTGATCCGGCATTTCTTCAATATCCGGCATGCGGACCACGCGAAATCGCCCTGGTGGTGCTGGGCGGTGGCGATCCTGGCGCTTTGGCTCGCGTTCTGGGTGGCGATGTCGTCCTCGCCGGGCGGGCGCGAGCAGCTCGGCCTGAAGGCTGGCGAGGCGACGAAACCCGTCCTGCTGGCGGGCATGACACTGCCGCCGACCGAAGTCTCGAACATCGTGACCGGGCGCTGCGCCATGTGCCATGCGCCGGAGCCGTCCTGGCCGGGCATCCAGGTCGCGCCGAAGGGTGTGCTGCTGCATGAGCCCGAGCAGATCGCGATCCATGCCCGCGCCATTCGGACGCAAGCCGTGATGACCCATGCGATGCCGCCGAACAACCTCTCCGGGATGACCCCGGCCGAGCGGAAGGCACTGGCGGGCTGGCTCGCTGCCGCGCGCTGAGGCGTTGCGCCGTCATGCTCGCCCTTGTGGCGAGCATCCAAGCCTTGAACACATCCCTTGAACAACGAAGACGTGGATGGGCGGGACAAGCCCGACCATGACGGATGCGTGCTTCGGGGCGCCGTGACCCCGTCCTTCACACATCCCATTTCCGTTTTCTTCAGCCTGTCAGGCGCTCCGCTCACGGACGCGTGATCGCGTTCAGATTCGGTTCAGGTACGCGGCGTCATGGTCCGGCCACTGCCAGGGCTGGAGACAGGATCCCAGAACGGGACCGTTCGTGCCGAGGACCGTGGGGGTCCAGTTGAGACGCGTGGATGCAAGGGGCGCCGGTTACCTGCTGGCGGCCATCGGTTTCGTCGTGGCATGGGGCATCCTGTGCTGGCCCTGGCTTTCGGGGGCGGTGACGATTCCGTTCGACGCCAAGGCGCATTTCCAGGCGCAGGTGCAGTTCCTCGCCAACGCGATCCATACCGGCCAGTCGCCCTTCTGGAATCACAACGTCTTTGCCGGTTCGCCGCAGATCGCGGATCCGCAATCGCTGATCTTCTCGCCCGCGATCCTGCTCGCGCTGATCTCGCCGGAACCGAGCTTCCGCGAGGTCGATGCCTATGTGCTGGCGCATCTGCTGGCCGGCGGGCTCGCGCTCATCCTGTTCTTCCGCGATCGCGGTTGGCATGCGGCCGGCGGGCTGATGGCGGCGCTGGTCTTCGCCTTCGGTGCGTCGGCGGCCTGGCGCGTCCAGCATGTCGGGCAGATCGCGAGCTATGCCTTCTTCGCCATCGCCTTCTGGCTGACGGCGCGGATGCTGCAACGTTCATCCGTCCTGTCCGGTGTCTTCGCCGGCCTTGCCGCCGGCATGATGGTGCTGGAGCCAGACCAGGTCGCGCTGCTCGCCTGCTATGTGCTGATCGCCATGGTGGTGGCGCATTGGATCTCCGGCGGCTGGGCGGCCTTCAAGGCGAGCCTGCTGCCGATCACCGCGGCAAGCGTGGTCGGCCTCGCCGTCATCGCCATGCCGCTGATCTGGACCTGGCTCTTCGCCGAGGCGACGACGCGGCCCGAGATCGATTTCGCGTTCGCGGGCCGTGGCTCGCTGCATCCGGTGTCGCTGCTGTCCGCCTTCGTCGGCGACCTGTTCGGCGCCAAGGACCCGGCCGTCGAATTCTGGGGCCCGTACGGCAATCCGCAGGTGCTCTATCTCTCCCAGAACATGGCGCAGGTCTATTTCGGCGCGCTGCCGCTGCTGCTGCTGCTGGCGCCCGGCCTGACGCGCGGCTGGCTCTGGGACAAGTCCGTCCGCCCGCTGACGCTGATGCTGGCCTTCATGGTGCTGTTCGCGCTCGGTCGCTACACGCCGCTGTTCCATCTCGCCTATGAATACCTTCCTGGCGTGAAGCAGTTCCGCCGGCCGGCCGACGCGACCTTCCTGATCGGTGGCATCGCAGCGATCCTTTCGGGCTATGTGCTGCATCGCATCCTGACGGCGGAGGCGGGAACCTCGTTCCGCCGCGACATGCTGATCGGGGCAGGTCTGGTGCTCGGCACGCTCGTGCTCGCGCTCGCGGTCTCGCGCGGCTGGGGGCACCTGGCCGATGCCTGGAAGCCGGTCGCAATGGCGCTCGGCTGGTTTGCGGTCGCGGGCGGAGCGTTCTTCATCCTGCAGCGCTGGCGCGGGGCGCTCGGCACTGCCGCCGCGGCGGTCCTGGTCACCGGCGTCGTCGCCGCCGATCTCGGAGTCAACAACGGCCCCAACGAATCGACCGCGCTCGCGCCGCAGCTCTACGACGTGCTGGAGCCGGGCACGAAGAACGACACCATCGCGCTCCTGAAGCACCTGACCTCCCAGCCCGAGGGCTCGCCGCGCCGCGACCGGGTCGAATTGCTCGGCATGGGCTTCGAATGGCCGAATGCCGGCATGGTTCACGGCTTCGACCACACGCTCGGTTACAATCCGCTGCGGCTGGAGGATTTCTCCGAGGCTGTCGGCACGGGCGACGGCATCGCCAGGCCGGCCGACCGCAAGTTCACCCCGCTCTTCCCGTCCTATCGCTGCCGCCTCGCGAACCTGCTGGGCTTGCGCTACATCGCCTCGCCGATTCCGATCGAGCAGGTCGACCACAACCTTGGCGAGAACGATCTCACCCTGATCGCCCGGACGAAGCAGGGCTATGTCTACGAAAACCCGCGAGCCCTGCCGCGCGTGCAGTTCGTCGGCGGCTGGCAGTTCGCCGATTTCGAGAGCATGAAGCTGTCGGGCCGCTGGCCGGAGACCGACCCGACGCAGGCCGTCCTGCTCGATGTCGAGCCACCCGTCGCGACGCCGGAGGGGCCGGTCGCGACCCAGGCCGAGGTCAAGCTGACGCGCTATCGCAATGCCCAGGTCGAGATCGAGGTCACGACGCCTGTCGCCGGCTTCGTCGTGCTCAACGACATCTGGCATCCCTGGTGGAAGGCCGAGGTCGACGGCGTCGAGAGCGAGATCCTGCGGGCCAACGTGCTGTTCCGTGCGGTGCAGGTACCGGCCGGCACGCACAAGGTGCGCTTCAGCTTCCAGCCGCTCTGGGGCGCGCTGGCAGAGCTCAGGGCGCGGATCGAACCGCAGGAGCCGGATGACATGCTGCCGCCGGCGCCAAGGCATGACGAGCCGCAGATCGTCACCGCGCCGGGCGAGATGCCGAAGCTGGCGGGGCCGTCCGAAAGCGTCCGCAATTCGTTGGGTCTGGGCACCGCCCAGGTTCCGCCGGCGCGCAACGGCACGGCCGCCGCGCATATCCCCGGCGACGCCATCGCGCATTGAAAAAGCCGCGGCGGGGGCCGCGGCTTTCATCGTCCTCTGATCTTGCGAGCTCTGCTTTCAAGCAAGCGGTGTCATCCCGTGCGCGCTGAGGCATGTGAATGCCGCTGCGCAGACACGGGACCGTTTCCCGGAAAAGGCGCCCATGCGGAGGCCGTAAGGACGGGAGCCCCAAGCGTCACGCGGTCCCGTGTCTGCGCAGCAGCGTTTCACGCTGCGGCGCGCACGGGATGACAGGCAATCGTCCGAAACGCCCCGCTCAGGCGACGCCGAGCTTCTTCTGCAAGCTGCTGGAAGAGGTCGTGTACTGGAAGGTCAGCCGCTTCTCCGGATAGACGTAGCGGTGGACCTTCTGGGCGCAGAGCGCGGCTTCGTGGAAGCCCGATAGGATGAGCTTGAGCTTGCCCGGATAGGTGTTGATGTCGCCGACGGCGAAGATGCCGGGCACGCTGGTCTCGAATTTCTCGGTGTCGACCGGGACGAGGTTCTCGTTGAGGTTCAGGCCCCAGTCGGCGATCGGGCCGAGCTTCATCGTCAGGCCGAAGAAGGGCAGCAGCGTATCGCAGGCGATGTCGAAGGGCTCGTTGTCGGTGCCGCGACAGACCACCGCCTCAAGCTTGCCGTTCTCGCCCTTGAGCCCGGTGACCTGGCCGAGTTTCATGTCCATCTTGCCGTCGGCGACGAGGCTGCGCATCTGCTCGACCGAATGCGGCGCGGCGCGGAAATCGTCGCGGCGGTGCATCAGCGTGACGCGATTGGCGATCGGCTGGAGGTTCAGCGTCCAGTCGAGGGCGGAATCGCCGCCGCCGACGATCAGGATGTTGCGGCCGCGGAAGGCCTCCATCTTGCGCACGGCGTAGAAGACCGAGCCGTTCTCATAGCCTTCGATGCCGGGAATCGGCGGCTTCTTCGGCTGGAAGGAGCCGCCGCCGGCGGCGATGATCACGCTCTTGGTGTCGAACACGGTGCCGGCATCGGTGGTGACGCGGAAGCGCGGCGCCTCCTGCGTGCCGGTCGGCTCGACCGCCTCGATCATCTGGTTGAGATGGAAAGTCGGCCCGAACGGCTTGATCTGCTCGAGCAGGTTGTCGACCAGCGCCTGGCCGGTGACCATCGGGAAGCCGGGGATGTCGTAGATCGGCTTCTCCGGATAGAGCTCCGCGCATTGCCCGCCGACCTTCGGCAGGATGTCGACGAGATGCGCGCGGATATCGAGCAGGCCGAGCTCGAAGACGGCAAAAAGGCCGCAGGGGCCGGCGCCGACGATGACGACGTCGGTGGTGATGACTTCGTTTTCGTTGGCGGCAGCCGCGTCGCTCATGATTCTACCTTCGAGCCGGTCCAAACTGTCCGATTTAACGAACTCGCGCGCAGGACATGAGGCTTCGAAGGCCGGTTTGCAAGTGCAAAGTGCTGAAACAGCGGAGCGACCGGGGGGAGGGGAAAAGCCTTCTCTTTCCCCCGGCCGCGGTAGCGGAATCAGGCTCCCGTATCGGCCTTGAGCCCGGCTGCGGCGATGCCGGCGCAGGCAGCGGCCTCGTCATTGTCGGAGGTGTCGCCGGAGATGCCGACCGCGCCGAGGACTGTGCCCTCGGGCGAGCGGATCAGCACGCCGCCGGGCACCGGCACCAGCGAACCGCCGACGGCATGGGTCGCCGCTTCCACGAAATAGGGCCGATCCAGCGCCATCTTGTGGAGGGCGCGCGAACCCAGGCCGAGCGCGACCACGCCATGCGCCTTGCCGAGCGCAATCTCGCCACGCTTCAGGCTGGTGCCGTCCTGAGCGGCGAAGGCCTTCTGCGCGCCGCGCGCGTCGAGAACGGCAATGGCGAGCGGCTTGAAGCCGGCGGCTTCGGCGTGGGCCAGCGCGGTCTGGAGAATGGTCTGGGCCTGGGCGAGGGTCAGCATGGCGAGAACTCCGGTTTCGTCAGCGACGTTCTTGCCAGCCGCGAGAGGTGCGGGAAAGGCCGGTGGGGTCCGCTTTGCGCGATTGGTGCTAGCCGGCAAGCAAAACACCTTTTCCGTAGCCGCTTGCATAGGGCGGCGCGACAGGGCTTGATAGCATACCGACACGAGGAGATTTGCTCATGGGTCTGTTCAGTTTCATCAAGGATGCCGGCGCCAAGATATTCGGCGGCTCAGCCAAGGCGGCGACCGCCGACGATCTGCAGAAGGAACTCGCCGGGCACGGCCTGCCTGCTGACGTCAACATCCAGATCGACGGCGACAAGGTGAAGGTCTCCGGCAAGGCCGTTTCGACGGAAGAGGCCGAGAAGATCATTCTCGCGCTCGGCAACACCACGGGCGTGGCCCAGGTCGAATCGGACCTCGCCGTGACCAAGGAGGCCGCGGCGGCGGTGTTCTACACGGTCAAGAAGGGCGACACGCTCTGGAAGATCGCCGAGGAGCATTACGGCAAGGGCCAGGGCGCCAAGTACACCGAGATCGTCAAGGCCAACACGCCGCCGGTCAAGAATCCCGACCTGATCCAGCCGGGCTGGGTCCTGCGCATTCCGCCGAAGGGCTGAGGCGCCTCGCCGACAAGGCAGCCGCGCGCCTCGTGCCCGCGGCTGCTTTTTATTTTCGGCACCCGGAAGCGAGGCCGAGCGGTGGCGTTTCCCGGATTGCCGCCCTATCTCAACGGCTCGCCCGACCGGGCTGGAGTGGCCTGCCCATGATCGTGAACGACCTCGATATCGACGCCATCAAGGTGGGGTTGGACGATGGCTCCATCCTTCTGGTCGACGTGCGCGAGCCGCATGAATTCGCCGCCGGGCATATTCCCGGTTCGGTCTCGCGGCCTTTGTCTCAATTCGACCCCGCGGACCTGCCGAACGAGCCCGGCAAGCGCATCGTGTTGTCCTGCGCGGCGGGCGTGCGCTCGCGGCGGGCACTGGAATTCGCCCAGTCGGCGGGGCTCGACATCGACAGCCACTATGCCGGCGGCTTCAAGGACTGGCTGATGCACGGCGAGCCGGTGGAGCAGGATTGAGGCCCTGAGGCCTCATCCACGCCCACGCCGCCCGTAGACCAAGGATAAAACCATGCTGACCCGAACTTTCTTCTACGGTGCGGCCTGCGCCACCGCGCTGCTCCTGGCCGCTCCGGGAGCCGGCTGGGCGCAGAGCGCCGCGACCGTTCCCGCCGGCAGCGCCAGCAAGGCCGCCGATGACGATCTCCAGGCCGCGATCACCAAGTCGAACGCCTATACCGGACTGATGAACCGCACGCTGCGGGCGATCCAGTCCTGGGAGCGCTATGACAGCTGGGTCGATATGAAGAAGGGTCCGACCGGCAAGGAGCGCTACATCACCTACGGGCTCTACAGCCTTTACGACGTCAACAGCGAGATCAAGAAGGCCGAGGAGGCGATGGCACGGGAGCCGAAGCTGCCGGCGATCGACGAGACCATGGGCCGCTATATCAAGGCCTATCAGGAGCTGGCGCCGCTGATCACCAGGGCCGAGCGCTACTACGACCGCAAGGACTATCGCGACGACAATCTCGCGGAGGGCCAGAAGCTGCACGCGCTGATGGTGCCGGCGGCGAAGACCTTCCTCGAGGAGCGGGCCAAGGTCGATGCGCTGATGCGCGTCTACAAGCGCGGGCTCGACCAGCGCGAGCTTGCCTCGGTCGAGCAGCGCGAGGGCAAGTCGGCCCGCTGGCAGGTGCGCAATATCATGATCAACGCGCGTGCCGTGATGGACCTGATGCCGAGCAACGAGAGCCCGATCGTCGACCTCAAGTCCTTCAACGCCGCGATTGCCGACTATGCCGCCGCCGTCCGCGAGATGGATGCGTTCAAGGACAAGGAGCCCAAGGGCGTGCCCTTCATCGAGAGCCAGGCGAGCTCCTGGCTCGGCAAGCTGCGCGATTTCAGCGACAAGCTCGCCAAGAGCAAGGGCGATGTCCGGCGCGGCGCGGCGAACGACGCCAACTGGCTGGTGAGCAGCTACAACACCATGGTTTCGCTGTCGGAGACGGCGGTGCGCATGTCGCGTTGAGTTCGATGCGTGCGGCGCAGCCCCGGCGCGTGGTGCGCCGGGGCTGACGTGGCGCGGTTTATGCTCCAGTCTTTCATTAGACCTAACTGAGGATATGCCTCATGCGTCCCATGAAATTCGGTTTCGGCCAGCCGGTGCGGCGGGTCGAGGATCAGCGCCTGACGACTGGCGCCGGCCGGTATACGGATGACATCGCAGCCGAGGGTGCCCTGCACGCCTTCGTCCTGCGCTCGCCTTACGCCCATGCGCGCTTCGCCGTCGCCGATGTCGAGACGGCCGGCAAGATGAAGGGCGTCAAGCTCATCCTGACCGGTGCGGATGTCTCGGGGTATGGCGATCTGCCGTGCAAGGGGCATGTGAAGACCACCTCTGGCGAGATGTCGGAATCCTTGCCCGTTCCGGTGCTGCCGACCGACACGGTGCGCCATGTCGGCGAGGCCGTCGCCTTCATCGTCGCGGAGACGCTGGCGCAGGCGCGCGACGCGGCCGAGGCCATTGCGATCGACTGGGACCCGCTGCCGGCCGTGACCGGCATTGCAGAGGCGTTGGAAAAGGGCGCGCCGCAGGTCTGGCCCGACCGCAAGGGCAATGTCGCCTTCGAAGCCGAGCAGGGTGACCGCGCGAAGACCGAGAAGGCCTTCGCCAAGGCGGCGCGCACCGTCTCGCTGACGGTCGTCAACAACCGGCTCGCCTCCAACTACATGGAGACGCGGGCCTGCATCGCCGAATACGACAAGGCCGACAAGCGCTGGACCCTGACCCTGGGCAGCCAGGGCAGCCACGGCATGCGCGACCTGATCGCGACCTATGTGCTCAAGGTCGATCCCAAGCGCATCCGCGTGGTGACGCCGGATGTCGGCGGCGGCTTCGGCACCAAGATCTTCCTCTATCGCGAATATCCGCTGGCGATGATCGCGGCCGAGAAGCTGAAGCGCCCGGTGCGCTGGGTCGCCGATCGCAACGAGCATTTCCTCGCCGATACGCATGGCCGCGCCAATCTCGCGACGGCGACGATGGCGCTGGATGCCAAGGGCCGGTTCATCGGCCTGAAGGTCGATCTCTCGGCCGAGATGGGCGCCTGGCTCTCGCAATACGGGCCCTTCATCCCGTGGGTCGGCACGACGATGACGCCCGGCTGCTACAGCATTCCGGCCGTGCATGTCGTCTTCCGTGGCGTGCTGACCCACACCACCCCCGTCGATGCCTATCGCGGCGCCGGCCGTCCCGAGGCGGCCTATCTGATCGAGCGGCTGGTCGACGCCATCGCACGCGAGACCGGCAAGGCGCCGGAAGCGGTCAGGGCGCAGAATTTCGTCAAGCCGACGGAGATGCCCCATTCGACGCAGACCGGACCGGTCTACGATTCCGGCGAGTTCGAAGGCCATATGCGCCAGGCGATGGATGTCGCCGACTGGAAGGGCTTCAAGGCCCGCCAGAAGGCATCGGCCAAGGCCGGCAAGATCCGCGGCATCGGCCTGGCCTGCTATATCGAGGCCTGCGGCGGCGGCGGGCCGGAGAGTTCGACCGTGATCCTGGAAAAGGACGGCACCGTCACGGTGCTGATCGGCACGCAGTCGAACGGGCAGGGGCATGAGACGGCCTATTCGCAGCTCGTCTCGCAGCATCTCGATATCCCGATGGACCGCATCCGCGTCGTGCAGGGCGATACCGACCGGGTCGAGACCGGCTCGGGCACCGGCGGTTCGCGCTCGATTCCGGTGGGAGGGGCGGCGCTCGACAAGGCGACGGGCATCCTCACCGACAACCTGAAGCAGCTCGCCTCGGAGAAGCTCGAGGCGGCGGTCGGCGATCTCGAGATCACCGAGGGCGCGGTGCGCATCGTCGGCACCGACAAGTCGCTCGACCTCGCCGCGATCGCGGCGCTGCCGGGCGCGACGCCGGCCATGCTCAAGGTGCACCAGAGCTGGCAGCCGCCGGAGGCGACCTATCCGAACGGCACCCATGTCTGCGAGCTGGAGATCGATCCCGGCACCGGCGGCACGGAGATCCTCAACTATGTCGTCGTCGATGATTTCGGCGTGACGCTGAACCCGCTGATGCTGCAGGGCCAGGTCCATGGCGGCGCGGCCCAGGGCATCGGCCAGGCGCTGATGGAGGAGATTCGCTTCGATCCGGACGGGCAGATGCTGACCGCGACGTTCATGGACTATGCCCTGCCGCGCGCCGTTGACATCCCGAACTTCCATTTCGAGACGCGCAATGTCCGCTGCCTGACCAACGCCATCGGCGTGAAGGGCGCGGGCGAGGCCGGAGCGATCGGCGCCTGCCCGGCGGTGATGAACGCGATGGTCGATGCGCTCGACCGTGCGGCCGGCATCAAGGCGATGGACATGCCGGCGACGCCGCTCAAGGTGTTCACGGCGCTGAAGGAGGCCGGATATCGGCTTTGATGCAAGGGCGGGCTTGCGGCGCTGCAAGCCCGCTCACGCAAAAGCGACTGGCTTAGGTTGCGATCATCGTTTGATCTGGACGAGTTCAAAACAGCGCCGGATGGCGCGGACTTGTCTTTGAGGGGAACTGAATGATCCGCACCGCTCTCGTTCTTGCCGGCCTCGGGCTCGGCCTTACCGCCGTGATGGCGCAGTCGAACCCGATCACGGAGCGCCAGCAGACGATGAAGGGCGTCGGCGGGGCCACGCGCGAAGGGGCGGCGATGGCCAAGGGCGAAGCCGCCTTCGATGCCGCCAAGGCGCAGGCGATCTTCAAGACCTATGCCGATGCGGCCAAGAAGATGCCCACCCTGTTCCCGGATTCCTCCAGGACCGGCGGCGAGACCACGGCCGCTCCGAAGATCTGGGAGGATCAGGCAGGCTTCAAGGCGGCCTTCGCCAAGTTCGAGACCGATGCGGCCGCTGGCGCGAGCGTCGCCAATCTCGATGGTTTCCGCACCGCCTTCGGCGCGGCCACGAAGAACTGCGGCACCTGCCACGAGGCCTACCGCATCAAGAAGTGACCGGCTTCGCGGCCGGTTCCGGAAGCGGGCGCCGGCGACGGCCGCCCGCTTTTTCGTGGCTGAGGGAGCTTTTGACCGCTCACGGGCGTTGAAAACGGGCCAGTCTGGAATTGCTGCGATTTCAGGGTTGCCGATGAAGTGCCGGCCCGTCCAATCTGCCGGACGTCCTGACGGGAGACCTCGATGCTGTTGCTGCGCCGCCTTTTCGTGACCCTCGTCCTTCTGGCGGCCGTCGCTTTCGCGGGCTTCTACGTGCTGACCGACCCGCGCGTGGTTTCGCCCTCGCCGGAGATCGGGGCGTTGCCGGCAGCGGATGTCGAGAACGGCAAGCTGCTGTTTTCGGCCGGCGGCTGCACCTCCTGCCATGCGACGCCCGGGCAAGACGACAAGCTCAAGCTCGGTGGCGGGCTTGCGCTGGAATCGGCTTTCGGCACCTTCCATGCTCCCAATATCTCGCCGCACACGCGTGACGGCATCGGCAACTGGGGCGTGCAGGATTTCGTCGATGCGATGGCGGCGGGCGTCTCGCCCTCCGGGCAGCATCTCTACCCGTCCTTCCCCTATACCTCCTACCGGCTGATGCCGCCGAAGGCGCTGGCCGACCTCTTCGCCTATATCCGCACGCTGCCGCCGGTCGAGGGCAAGGCGGCTGCGCATGACCTGCGCTTCCCCTTCAACATCCGCCGGGTCGTCGGCGGCTGGAAGTTGCTGTTCTTCGAGCGCACGCCGTTCCGGCCCGATCCGAGCCAGAGCGAAGCCTGGAACCGCGGCGCCTATCTGGTCAATGGCCCCGGCCATTGCGCCGAGTGCCATTCCAACCGCAACGCGCTTGGCGCCATCGTCCCGGCAACCCGCTTCGCCGGCGGCCCCGATCCCGAAGGCAAGGGCTGGGTGCCGAACATCACGCAATCGGAGAACGGTCTCGCCAAGTGGTCGAAGGAGGAGATTGCCGAACTCTTGAAGACCGGCTTCACGCCGGATTTCGACAGCGTCGGCGGCTCGATGGCGTCGGTCGTGCGCAATATCGCGCAGTTGCCCGAGGGCGATCGGATGGCGATGGCGGAATACCTGAAGTCGCTGCCGGCGGTGGAAGGGCCGGCGCGGCCGCAGGCCAAGGCGCCCTGAAGCGCCGCAGCGAGGCAGCATGCGCTTCAAGGCCGTCATGGTCGATGTCGATGGCGTCGTGATCGTGCACCCCGATCCGCGGGGCTGGTCGGCGCATCTCGAGCGCGATCTCGGCCTGTCGAAGACACTGCTCCAGTCGGCATTCTTCGAACCGCATTGGCAGGACGTCATTCTCGGGCGAGCCGGCTTGCGGGAGCGTCTCGGGCCGGTGCTGGCCGAGATCGCGCCAGGGCTCGGCGTCGACAGGCTGATCCGCTACTGGTTCGAGAACGATGCCCATCTCGATCAAGGGCTGCTGGTGCAGCTCGCGCCGATCCGGGCCGGTGGCGTGACGCTGCATCTCGCCACCGTGCAGGAGCATGAGCGCGCCCGCTACATCTGGGACGCGCTCGGGCTGAAGCAGCATTTCGACGGGATGCACTATGCGGCCGAACTCGGCTGGGCCAAGCCCGCAGCGCAGTTCTTCCAGGCCGCGGCGGCGCGATCCGGCTTTGCGCCGGATGAGATCTTCTTCATCGACGACAAGCAGGCGAATGTCGACGCAGCGCGCGCGGAAGGCTGGAGTGCGGCCCTGTGGGATGGTACCCGGCCACTGGCTGCGCTGATGGCCGAAGCGGCGGAGCGCCCGCCGCCTACTCCATCACCGCGGCCTTGAGGATGCAGACCATCAGGGCGGTTCCGGGCTCGCTGCCGACACAGCGGACGACATGGCGGCGGTCGCAGCGATAGCGCAGCGTCTCGCCGGCCTTGGCGCGCTGGATGATGTCACCGACCTCCACCTCGAACTCGCCTGACGTCACCGAGAGCGATTCGATCGAGCCACGCTGATGGCCCTCGGAATCGAGCTCGCCGCCGGGTTCGGACGAGACCTCGTACCATTGCAGCCATTCGACCGTCTTGATCCAGCCGACGATGGCAAGGCGCAGCTTGCCGTCCTCGGAGACGAGGATCGGCGTGTCGGCGCGGGTGGTCTTGTCGATGAAAGGCTCTTCCTCGCCGCTGGAGAGGACGCGCTCGATCGAGATGTCGAGCGCCTGTGACAGCCGCCAGATCGTCGCCAGCGTCGGGTTGGTCTCGTTGCGCTCGATCTGGCTGATGATCGACTTGGCGACACCGGACTGCTCGGCGAGGTCGGAGAGCGAGAAGTTGTAGGCCTTGCGCAGGCGCTGGATGGTCTTGCCGAGCTGGCCGGAGATGACCTGAGCCCCGGATTCAAGCTCCCGCCCGCCGCGCTCCTTGGTCTCGATTCCCATCCGTCCGGCCCCTGTTCGACTGTGAAATCGTTTGTAACGGCGGACGATCGTTTGAACAAGCGAACTGTGCCGGAGCCGACCGATGCCGTCAGGTCATGCGGCTGGGGCCGACTTCGCGCTGCTCGCGGCGGGCAAGGCCGAGCTGGCGTTCGCGCAGGATTACGTAGATGCCCGAGGCGATGACGATGGTCGCGCCGATCAGGATCGCCAGGGCCGGCCATTCGCCGAACCAGAACCAGCCGATCGCAACCGCCCAGAGCATCGTCGAATATTCGAAGGGCGCGATCAGCGAGGCGTCGCCGTAGCGATAGGCCTGGACGATCAGGATCTGGCCGAGACCGCCGAGGATACCGATCAGGACCATCATCGCCGCATCCTGGAGGTCCGGCATGTTCCAGCCGAGCAGGATGGTCGAGAGGCCGAGCAGGCTGGTCAGCAGCATGAAGTAGAAGACGATGGCGCCGGTGCGCTCGGTCGAGGTCAGGAGGCGCACCTCGATCGAGGCGAAGGCCGAGCAGAAGGCGCCGGCCAGGCCCAGCATGGCTCCAAGCGCGGCATTGCTGCCGACCGGATGAGCGCCGGCGCCGAGATGCGGCGAGAGCATGATGAGCACGCCGACGAAACCGATCGTCACCGCGCTCCAGCGATAGATCCGCACGCGCTCCTTGAGGACGAGCGCGGCCAGCACGACGACGGCCAGCGGAGCGGCATAGCCGATCGCGACGGCCTCCGAGAGCGGCAGGAACTGCAGCGCCGCGAAGCCGCAGAACATGCCGGTCGAGCCCATGATGCCGCGCTTGAGATGGCCGCGCAGGTTGTCGGTCTTCAGGGCAGCCGGCAGCTCGGAGCGCCAAGCCAGCCAGATGAGCAGCGGGATCATCGCGAAGAAGGAGCGGATGAAGACGATCTCGCCGGTCGGATAGCGCGTCGAGATCGACTTGATCCCGGCCGACATCAGCGTGAAGGCCAGCGCCGAGACCAGCTTGAGGGTGATGCCGAGAAGAGGGGACAAAGCGCGCGGCCGAGGAGCTTGGGATGGTTTCGAGCGAAACCGTTCGCTTCTTAGATCATGTCGAAGCCGGGAAGCGAAGCGTGAACGTCGCAACCCGGCTAGGTCATTGGCGTGGGACCGCCCTCAGAACGTGCCGCGGAAAGAACCGCCGTCAATCAGGAAGTTCTGGCCGGTGATGTAGCCGGCATGGACGCTGGCGACGAAGGCGCAGAGCTTGCCGAACTCGTCGGGCGTTCCGAGGCGGCCGGCAGGTACCGCGGCGAGCCGGTTCTTGGTGGCCTGCTCGATGCTGATGCCCTGCATCTCGGCGACCTTGTTGGTCGCGGTCTTGATCCGGTCGGTGTCGAACACACCCGGCAGGATGTTGTTGATGGTGACATTGGCATGCGCGACCTCGCGGGCAACGCCCGAGAGAAAGGCGGTGAGGCCGGCGCGCGCAGCCGAGGAGACGTCGAGCCCGGTCAGCGGGGTCACCACGCTCGCCGAGGTGATGTTGATGATCCGGCCGAAGCCGCGTTCGACCATGCCGTCGATGACGCGCTGCACCAGCTCCAGCGGGGTTGCCATGTTCTGGACGACGCCTTCGAGCAGCCCCTCGCGCGTCACCTGGCGGAAGGGCTTGGGCGGCGGGCCGCCATTGTTGTTGACGAGGATGTCGGGGTTGGGCGCCGCTGCCAGCAGCGCGTCCTGGCCGGCCCTGGTCGAGACGTCGGCGACGACGGCGATGACGGTCGCGCCGGTCGCGGCGCGAATCGCGGTGGCGGTGGCTTCGAGCGTCTTGGCGTCGCGGCCGTTGATCACGACGGTGCAGCCGGCCTGGGCCAGCGCTTCGGCGCAGCCGCGGCCCAGCCCCTTGCTGGAGGCGCAGACGATGGCCGTGCGGCCGGCAATTCCCAGATCCATGATGGTCTCCGATCAGAGGCGAGGTGTTCGTGGCTTACCCTGAGCACGGATCGGTCGCGCCGTCATCAAAGCGCAACGCAAATCAGACACACGGCCCTCGCATCGCAGCAGCAGGGGCTTTCCGGCATGAGCGACGAGGATAACAGCAAGCGGGTCCGCAGCATCTTCATCTCGGATCTGCACCTGGGCACCCGCGGAGCCCAGGCCGATCTCGTGCTGGAGTTCCTGCGCGCCTATGATGCGCCGCAGATCTATCTCGTCGGCGATATCATCGACGGCTGGCGCCTGAAGAGCGGCTGGTACTTCCCGCAGACCCATAACGACGTGATCCAGAAGCTGCTGCGCAAGGTCCGCAAGGGCTCGAAGCTGATCTACGTCACCGGCAACCACGACGATTTCCTGCGCGACTTCACCGGCCTGCAGTTCGGCGGCATCACGCTGGTCGACGAGATCGTCCACGAGACGGCCGACGGCAAGCGCCTGCTCGTCATCCATGGCGACCTGTTCGACCTCGTGGTGCGCAATGCCAAATGGCTCGCGCTGCTGGGCGACTGGGCCTACACCGTCGCGTTGGCGCTCAACATGGCGATCAACCGGGTGCGCCGCGTGCTCAGGCTGCCGCACTGGTCGCTCTCGGCCTGGGCGAAGGCCAAGGTCAAGAACGCCGTGAACTATATCGGCGAGTTCGAGGGCTGCCTTGCCGTCGAGGCGCGCCGCCACAAGGCCGACGGCGTGATCTGCGGCCATATCCACCATGCCGCCCAGCGCGAGATCGACGGCCTCACCTATATCAATACCGGCGACTGGGTCGAAAGCTGCACCGCCTTCGTCGAGCACGAAGATGGCCGCTTCGAATTGATCCGCTGGCCGCAGGGGCGGATGAAGACGACGCCTGCCGAGCCGGTTTCGATGCCGGCGCGCCCGGCTCCGGTCCGGGACCTGATCGAGGCCGCGTGATGCGCGTCCTGGTCGCGACCGATGCCTGGCGGCCCCAGGTGAACGGCGTCGTGCGCTCGCTGGAGCAGATGATCGCGGCGGCGCCCGGGCTCGGCATCACGGCGCGAACGCTGACGCCGGAAGGGTTCCATCAGGTCGGCCTGCCCAGCTACCCCGATATTCGTCTGGCGCTGGCGACGCGCCGGGCGCTCGCCGCGCGCATCGCCGATTTCGCGCCCGACCATGTCCATATCGCGACCGAAGGGCCGATCGGCTGGTTGACACGGGCGGCCTGCCTTGCCGAGAAGCGGCCGTTCACGACGAGCTACCACACGCGCTTTCCGCAATACGTCGCGGCGCGCTGGCCGATCCCCGAGAGCTGGAGCTACCGGCTGCTGCGCCGCTTCCATGGCCCGGCCGCTGCGGTGATGGTTTCGACCGGGACGGTGGAAGAGGAGCTGCGCCAGCACGGCTTCGAGAATCTGGTGCGCTGGGGGCGCGGCGTTGATCTCAGCCTGTTCCATCCGCGCTCGCAGAGTCTGCTCGACCTGCCGCGGCCGATCTTTCTGTATGTCGGGCGCGTCGCGGTCGAGAAGAATGTCGAGGCCTTCCTGTCGCTCACGCTGCCGGGCAGCAAGGTCGTGGTCGGCGACGGGCCGGCGCGGGCCGATCTCGCGCGCGCCTTTCCCGAGGCCCGCTTCCTCGGCCTGAAGGAGGGCGAGGAACTGGCCGGAATCTACGCGTCCTCCGATGTCTTCGTCTTCCCGAGCCTGACCGATACCTTCGGCATCGTCCTGCTGGAAGCGGCGGCGAGCGGGCTGCCGGTCGCCGCCTTTCCGGTCCAGGGGCCGCGCGATGTCTTCGCCGGCAGCGGTGCGGCCGTGCTCGACGAGGACCTGCGCCGTGCTGCCATGCAGGCGCTCAGGGTGCCGCGCGCGGCCTGTCTGGAGCTGGCAGCCCGCCATAGCTGGGCAGCGAGTGCCGCGCAGTTCTACGGCCATATCCGGCGCGTGGCGCGCGAGGCCGGCTACCTGCCGCGCGAGGCCGAAGGCTCGACCGCCGCGGTTACAGCCTTCGCGAGCGGGCGTGGCGGGGAAGGGCGCGGGCTGCCGCGGCGCCTGACGGCTTGAGCTGGGCGCGGAAGCCGTCGCGCCGCTCATGGACCGAGGCGATGACGAGGCCCATCGGCACGCCGAGCCCAACCAGCGCCGCTTCCGATAATTGCAGGCTGGCCTCGATGGTTTCGGGGACCGCATCGTTCACGCCGAGCTCATAGAGATGGCGGGCATGGGCGGCGTCGCGGGCGCGGGCGACGATGACGATGTCGGGGCGTAGCGAGCGGGCGGCGAGGACGATGGCATCGACGGCGCGGGAATTGTCGATCGTCACGATCAGCGCGGTCGCTTCCTCCAGGCCGCAGAGGCGCAGAAATTCCGGCTTGGTCGCGTCGCCGTAATAGGTGGGGCGCCCAGCGCGGCGTTGCGCGGTGATCAGCGAGGCATCGGAGTCGATGACGATGTGGGACTTGCCGTGCTCGTCCAGCATCGAGCCGACAAGGCGGCCGACGCGCCCGCCGCCGACGACGATGGCGCGCGGCGCCCGGTCGTCCGGCGGCAGCACGGCCGCCTCATCGGGAAGCGTGACCGGGGCCGCGAGCTTCTGGCCGAGATTGCGGGCGATCCGGGCCAGCAGCGGCAGCGCGACCATGGTGAGCGAGACGGCGGCGAGCACGATGCTGGTGGCGGCGGGATCGATCAATTGAGCGCCGGTCGCGGCATTGAGCAGCACGAAGGCGAATTCGCCGCCGGGCGCGACCAGGATCGCGGTTTCGAGCGCGGTCGCCGTCGCCAGCCGGAAGCGGCGTGCCAGCACGAAGATGATGGCTCCCTTGACCAGGACGAGGCCGAGCGCCCCGCCGAGGATCGCGAAGGGATGAGCCGCGATATCGGCCGGGTTCACGCCCATGCCGACGGTGAGGAAGAAGACGCCGATCAGCAGCGACTTGAACGGGTCGATCGTGACCTCGATCGCGCGGCGGAACTCGGTCTCGGCCAGCAGCAGCCCGGCGATGAAGGCGCCCAGCCCCATCGACAGGCCGGCGGCCGCGGCAATGAGGCCGGTTCCGAGAGCGACCAGCAGCGTCGCCGCCATGAAGCTCTCGGTCGAATCGGTCGAGGCGACCAGACGAAATAGCGGACGCAGCGCCAGCCGGCCAATGACGACGATGGTCGCGATGGCCGCGAAGGCCTGGATGAAGGCCTGTGCGAGACCGGCGAGCAGCGAGCCCGAGCCGTTCTGGGCATCGAGCACGCTGATCAGGAAGAGCAGCGGGATGACCGCGAGGTCCTGGCAGAGCAGGATCGCGAAGCTGGAGCGGCCGGCCGAAGTCGTCATCCGCTTCTTCGCCGCCAGCAATTCGACGACCATCGCCGTCGAGGACAGGGCGAGGCCGAAGCCGATGATGAGGGCTGCCGCGGCCGGCTGGCCGAGTGCATAGGCGGCAAGCCCGATCGCGGCGGCGCAGAGCCCGACCTGGCCAAGGCCGAGACCGAAGACCAGGCGCTTCATCGTCATCAGGCGCTCGAAGGAGAGTTCCAGCCCGATGACGAAAAGCAGGAAGGCGACGCCGAGCTCGGCCGGGCCGGCCAACGCCTCGGCATTCGAGACGGTGATCGTGCTCAGCAGCGGAAGCTTGGAGACCAGGCCGCCAAGGCCGAACGGGCCGAGCAGGGCGCCGCAGGCGACGAAGGCGATGATCGAGTTGACCCTGAGGCTCTTGGCCAGCGGCACGACCACGCCGGCCGTCGCGAGCACGACGACGGCATCCTTGTAGACGGAAGGGTCGACTGTTCCGGCCAAAGGACTGACCTTGCGATTCGGGGCTTGCGGGATGCGTCGGCAATTCTTGCGGTTTGCGGCGGCGCAGCACAACCTTGGAATCGCTGCGGCGGAAAGAAATTCGCCTTGCGGCGCGAGCCTTTAGGCAGGGGTGCTCAGGTGCCGCGGGCGAAAAAAGCGGTTTCCGCGCCCGCAAAGGATGGGCTAGCGTCCCGGCATTGGCTCAGAAGGACCGTCCATGCGTTTTGCCGGCACCGAAAACTACGTCGCGACCGAGGATCTCACCGTCGCCGTCAATGCCGCGATCCGGCTGGAGCGCCCGCTGCTGGTGAAGGGCGAGCCAGGCACCGGCAAGACGGTGCTGGCCGAGGAGATCGCGGCTGCGCTCGGCGCTCCGCTGATCACCTGGCACATCAAGTCGACGACCAAGGCGCAGCAGGGCCTTTACGAATATGATGCGGTGAGCCGCCTGCGCGACAGCCAGCTCGGCGACCCCCGCGTCTCCGAGATCGGCAACTACATCAAGCGCGGCAAGCTCTGGGAGGCCTTCGTCGCGCCCGTCCGGCCGGTGCTGCTGATCGACGAGATCGACAAGGCCGATATCGAGTTCCCGAACGATCTGCTGCTCGAGCTCGACCGCATGGAGTTCCATGTCTACGAGACCGGGGAGACCATCAAGGCGGCGCAGCGGCCGGTCATGATCATCACCTCCAACAACGAGAAGGAATTGCCGGATGCGTTCCTGCGCCGCTGCTTCTTCCACTACATCCGCTTTCCCGATGCCGAGACGATGCAACAGATCGTCGAGGTGCATTTCCCCGGCATCAGGAAGCGATTGATGGAGGAAGCGCTGCGCCTGTTCTTCGAGGTGCGCGAGGTGCCCGGCCTGAAGAAGAAGCCCTCGACTTCGGAGCTGCTCGACTGGCTGAAGCTGCTCGTCGCCGAGGATATCGGGCCGGAGGTGCTGCGCGAGCGCGACCCGCGCAAGCTGATCCCGCCGCTGCACGGCGCGCTGCTCAAGAACGAGCAGGACGTCTCGCTGTTCGAGAAGCTCGCCTTCATGACGCGGCGGGAGAGTCGCTGAGCGCCCCTCGCAAATCGGCTCCAGCATCGCTAGGTTCTCTCCATGCGACGCCTCATGCTTCTGCGCCACGCCAAGTCCCACTGGCCCACGGGTGTGGCCGACCGCGACCGACCCCTCGCGGCGCGCGGTCGCGAGGCCGCCCCGGTGATGGGGCGCTATCTCGCCGATGAATTGCTGCTGCCCGATCTCGTCCTGGTCTCGCCGGCGAAGCGCACGGTCGAGACCTGGGAGATGGTCGCGCCGATGCTGCCGGAAAGACCGCCGGTCCAGTTCGAGCCGCAAATCTACGAGGCCAAGACCGAGCGCCTGCTCGATGTCGTGCAGGAGGTCGAGGGCGATGTCCGCACGCTCCTGCTCATCGGCCATAATCCCGGCTTCGAGGAGCTGGCACATCTGCTGACCGGCCACGGCGATCGCTATGCCTCGGCGCGGATGAGCCAGAAATACCCGACCTGCGGACTGGCCGTGATCGATTTCGCCACCGAGCACTGGTACGCGGTTGCCGCGCGCGAAGGTCGCCTCGACCGTTTCGTCACGCCGGGTTCGCTCGGCGAAGGCCCGGACGAGTGAGCGCCGCGGCGCCGTGAGCGACACCTCCTATCTCGACAGCGCCCGCAATGCGGCTCTTGCCTTCGGCGACAGCGTGCTCGGATTCGCACGCCCGCGCCTGCGGATCGGCGTCACCGGGTTGTCGCGCTCGGGCAAGACGGTCTTCACCACTGCCCTGATCCAGAACCTGATCGAAGGCGCCAAGCTGCCGGTGCTGAAGGCGGCCTCCGAGGGCCGCATCGCCCGCGTCAGGCTGGTCCCGCAGCCCGACCCAGAGGTGCCGCGCTTTCCCTACGAGGCGCATCGCGCGGCGATGAACGGGCCAGACCGTCGCTGGCCGGAATCGACGCGGCGCATCTCCGAGCTCAGGATCGAGATCGACTACGAGCGGGCCGCCGGCTGGTTCAAGGGGCCGGCGACGTTGACGCTCGACATCGTCGATTATCCCGGTGAGTGGCTGCTCGATCTCGCGCTGATCGGGCAGGACTACAAGGCCTGGTCAGCGCAGGCCGTCGCGGATGCACGCAAGGCGCATCGGCGTGAAGCCGCTGCGGAGTGGCTGGCGGATCTGCCGGGGCGGGACCCGGACGGGGCGCCGGACGAGCTTGCGGCGGAAGCCGCGAGCGACCTGTTCAAGGGCTATCTCGCCCGGCTGCGCGCCGATCCTGAAGCGGTCGCGGTGACGCCGCCCGGGCGCTTCCTGATGCCGGGCGATCTCGAAGGCTCGCCGGCGCTGACCTTCGCGCCACTCGATTTCGGCCATGACCGGGACGTGCGGCCGGGCACGCTCGCGGCGCTGATGGCGGAGCGTTTCGAGGCCTATAAGCGGGTCGTGGTGACGCCGTTCTTCCGCGACCATTTCGCGAGGCTCGACCGGCAGATCGTGCTGGTCGACGTGCTCGCCGCGCTCGATGCCGGGGCACCAGCCCTGGCCGATCTTGAAACCGCGCTGGGGCAGGCGCTCGCCGCTTTTTCCGTAGGCCGCAATTCCTGGCTGTCGAGCCTGTTCGCGCCGCGCATCGAGCGCGTGCTCTTCGCCGCGACCAAGGCTGACCACATCCACCATTCGAGCCATGACCGGCTGGCGGCGGTGATGTCGCATCTGGTCGGGCGGGCGCTGTCGCGGGCGCAAGGCGCCGGCGCGCGGGTCGAGGCGATGGCGCTGGCGGCCGTGCGGGCGACGCATGAGGTCCGGATCAAGGAAGGCCGCGAGGAATTGCCGGCCATCGCCGGTGTGCCGGAGGCTGGCGAGACGATCGACGGGCAGGTCTTTGACGGCATCGCGGAAGCGGCCGTGTTTCCCGGCGAACTGCCTGAGCGGCCGGAAGCCATCTTCGATCCCAAGGCGCATTGGCAGGTCCGGGCGCCGCGCTTCCGGCCGCCAATGGTCGCACCGGATGCGGGCGGGCGCCTCAGGCCGCCGCCGCAGATCCGCCTCGACCGTGCGCTGGAATTCCTGATCGGCGACAGGCTGGCATGAGGGTGTCGGCATGAACGGGGTTTCGCGATGAGCAAGGCACCGCGCGCGATCCGCCTCGATGGCCCGCAGGCGGGCGAGCCCGCCGGGGAGGCCCCGCTTCGGCGCGGCGACCTCGCGATCCTGCCCGAGAGCGAGCCGATCGATGCCGCCGTTCCTGCGGTGCCCGCCAAACCCAGGCGTCGCTTCTCCTGGGGTTCGCTCTTCGTGGCGGGGCTGTCCGGCTTTCTGGCGCTGGCGGCCGGCGTCTGGGTCGAGAACACGATCCGCTCGCTGATGAGCCAGAATCCGGCACTCGGCTATGCCGCGCTGGTCTGTGCGGCGATTGCGACGCTGGCGCTGCTGGTCATGCTGGGCCGGGTGCTGCGCGACATCCTGCGCGAGCGCAAGGTCGAGGCGTTGCGCGAGCGCGCCGTCGCGGCGCTTGCCGGCGGCACGCCCGACGAGGGCCGGGCGATCGCCGATGAACTCGTCTCGCTCTACAAGGGGCGGGCGCAGACGGCTCAGGGCCGCGCCGCCCTGCAGGAGGCGCTGCCGCAGCTCTTCGCCGCGCGCGACATGCTGACGGTGGCGGAACGCAGCCTGCTCGCACCGCTCGATGCGCTGGCCACCGCCCAGATCGCGATGGCCGCGCGGCGCGTCTCGCTGGTCACTGCGGTGAGCCCGCGGGCGCTGGTCGATGTCGTCTTCGTGCTGGTCGCCTGCGCGCGGCTGCTGCGCTCGATCGCCGGCATCTATGCCGGGCGGCCCGGCACGCTCGGCCTGCTCCGGCTGGCGCGGCAGGTGATGAACCATCTCGTTCTGACCGGCGGCATGGCGGCCGGCGATGCCGTGATCCAGCAGGTGGTGGGGCAGGGGCTCGCGGCGAGGCTTTCGGCCAAGCTCGGCGAGGGCGTGATCAACGGTATGCTGACGGCCCGGATCGGGCTCGCGGCGCTCGCGGTCTGCCGGCCGCTGCCTTTCGTCGAAGCGGCGGCACCGACCCTGTCCGATGTCGCGGGCGATCTCGGCGGATGGCGCGGCGACAAGGATGGGGAAGCCTGAGCCCGGCAGATTCTGCCGGCCCAGCGGTTTCTGCCCGGCTCCGACTGCCGTTTTACCTTTCGTAAACGATCCAACCCCTTGAAATAGAACGGTGCTGCGCATGGCACGCCCCGTGCAGATACCGCCTCGAAGTTGTGGGCCGCCCTTGGGGGGCTGCCGGTCGAGGTGAGGGTTCCATGGGTGTTTTCAGTGCGCTGACCACGGCGGTTTCGGGGATGACGGCGCAGTCCTATGCGCTCGAGAACATTTCCGGAAACATCGCCAACTCGCGGACGGCGGGCTACAAGCGGGTCGATACCGCCTTCGCCGATCTCGTGCCCGACGCGGCGCTGAACCGCCAGGTCGCCGGCTCAGTCGCGGCCTTCAGCCAGGCGACGAACTCGATCCAGGGCGATCTCAACCCGACCCGCATCGACACCAACATCGCGATCAACGGCGACGGCTTCTTCGTGGTCGACCAGCGCCAGAGCGGCGTCGGCGCCAACACCCAGTTCTCCAACAGCAACCTCTATACGAGGCGCGGCGATTTCGACTTCGATGCGAATGGCTACCTCGTCAACGGCGCCGGCTACTATCTCAAGGGCCTGAAGATCGATCAGGTGACCGGCCAGCTCGTCGGCACGCAGCCGGACGTGCTGCGCATCACCAAGGAGCAGTTCCCGGCCAAGGCGACGAGCTCGATCGAGTACCGCGCCAATATTCCGGCCGTGCCGGCAACGACGCAGAAAAGCCAGGGCGGTACCGAATTCCTGAACCCTGCCTCGGTCACGGCGGCGGGCGCGGCGCCGAACCCCTATGCCGCCAATGCTGCGGTGATGGGCAACAATATCAGCAGCTTCCTGGCGACCTCGATCCCGGGCGGCTCCGTGACCGTCTATGACGAGCTCGGCAAGGCCACCAGCGTCGAGATGCGCTGGGCCAAGATCGACAACGGCAACCCGGCTGCGAACCCGGCCACATCCGGCACCTGGGGCCTGTTCGTCGCCCAGGACACCAGTGCGACCGCGGCGGGCGACGTCGCCTATGTCCAGGCCGGCCAGACCGTCAGCTTCGGCTCAACCGGGCAGATGGTTTCCCCGGCGAGCGGCGACATCACGCTGCCGACGATGACGATCAACGGAACCACCATCACCGGCATCAACCTGACGACCGGCGGCAATGGCGTGACCCAGAACGGCGATGTCAGCGGCCAGATCGACGCACGCAGCATCCGCCAGGACGGCTACACCGCCGGCACGCTCGATCGCGTCTCGGTCTCGGCCGAAGGCGCGGTGATCGGTACCTTCAGCAATGGCCAGGTCGTGGCGCTGGCCCAGGTCTCGGTCGCCCGCTTCAATGCCGACAACTCGCTGAAGCGGCTCGACGGCGGTGCCTTCGAGGAGACGATCGAATCCGGCCCGCCGATCATCGGCTTGGGCACCTCGCAGATGGTCGGCGGCAGCGTCGAGCAGTCGAACACCGATATCGCCGACGAATTCTCCAAGATGATCGTCACCCAGCAGGCCTACTCGGCCAATACCAAGGTCATCACCACGGCCCAGGAGATGCTGACCGCGGTGTTCAACATCATCCGCTGAGCGGCGCATCTGCCTAAGCTGCGGCCCAGGAGGGCCGCATCTCGCAACAGGAGTTGACGATGGGCCTGAGTACTTCCCTGAACACCGCGATCGGCGGCCTCAACGCCGCGCAGGTCGGCATCGGCATCGTTTCGCAGAACGTCGCCAATGCGGGAACGACGGGCTATGTCCGCCGGACCGTCTCGACCGCCGACAGCCTGAGCGGGCTGACGGTCGGCGTGCAGAGCACGCAGGTCCAGCGTCTCCTCGACAAGATCGTCCAGCATCAGCTCTGGCAGGAGGCTTCGGGGGCGGCCTATACGTCGACCCGCGCGAACTCGCTGTCCAATCTCGACAAGCTCTATGGCGCGCCGGGCAGCGCCACGGCTCTGGATACGATCTTCAACAAGTTCACCGGCGCGCTGCAATCGCTCCAGAACGACCCGTCGTCCTACAGCCTGCGCGCGCAGGTGCTCGACAATGCGACGCAGCTGGCGCGCCAGCTCAACACGCTCTCCAACGGCGTGCAGGCCCTGCGCAGCCAGGCCGAGAGCGGCATCGCCTCCGCGGTCACCAAGGTCAACGACCTGCTCAGCGCGCTCTCCAAGGTCAATACGCGCATCGTCGGCAGCCCGAACGACAGCGCGACGGCGGGGCTGAAGGACCAGCGCGACCTGATCCTCTCCGAGCTGTCGCAGTATGTCGACATCAAGACGACGGAGGATGCACGGGGCTCGGTCAGCGTCGTGACGGGTTCCGGGACGCAGCTCTTCGATGGGCAGGCGGCCGTCACCTTCAAGTTCGACGAGCATGCCGGTCTGGGGCCGGACGACCAGTGGGACATCGACCCGGCCAAGCGCAGCGTCGGCACGATCAAGATCATCGATGCCTCCGGCAACGCCTCGGACGCCATCGCCAACCGGATCTTCCGCTCCGGCGAGATCGCGGCCAATATCGAATTGCGCGACAAGACGCTGGTCCAGGCGCAGGCGCAGCTCGACGAGATCGCCGCGCAGATGTCGAAGGCGCTCTCGGAGAATTCCCTCCCGAGCGCGGCCTATCCGCCGTCGCCGGCGGCGCAGACCGGCCTCGATCTCGATCTCGGCTTCGATGCCACAAAGCAGCGCCTGAACACGCTGACCTTCGACTACACGCCGACACCTCCCGGCCCGACGCAGCGCTTCACCTTCGTCAACGCGCCTGCCGGAACAGTCCTGCCGATCGGCAGCGATCCGTCCAACAAGACGATCGCGATCGATTTCTCGGCCGGCCCCGCTTCGGTCGCCGCCCAGATCCAGAACGCGCTCGACACGAACGGTGCGACGGGCTTCACGGTGGGCAATCCCAGTGGCTCGCTGCTGCGGATCACCGAGCCGGGCGGCCGCGTCGCCGGGCTCGGCGCCAAGACCGGTGTGCTCGCCGCCGATTCCGCGACCTCCGGGATGCCCCTCTTCGTCGATGCGGACAACAAGCCCTTCATCGGCTCCTATGACGACGCCACGCGCAAGGTCGGGCTGGCGGGCCGGATCGCGGTCAATGCCGACGTCATCCGGAACAGCGCGCTGCTGGTCGGCCCGGCCGGCACCGCGGCCGGCGATGCGACGCGGCCCAAGGCGCTGCTCGAGAGCCTAACGAGCAGCGTCCGCAGCTTCGACAACAGCTCCTCGCCGGACGGGGCGACGGCATCCTTTTCCGGTACGATCACCAATTTCGTCCAGCGCGTGGTCTCCTCGCAGGGGCAGGCGGTCGAGGCTGCCAAGCGCCTCGACGAGGGCCAGCAGGTCGCGCTCGCATCGATCCAGAGCCGCTTCCAGGAGACGTCCCAGGTCAATGTCGACCAGGAGATGTCGATGCTGATCGAACTCCAGACCGCCTATGCCGCCAATGCCCGCATCATCTCCACGATGAAGGAGATGATGGACGTGCTGATGAGAGTGTGAGGCCGCGATGACCATCACCGCTTACGGAACCGGCGCCTACCGCGCGGCCAAGCCCAACGAGTTCGTTTCGACCCGAGCCCAGTTCGACGATCTCCAGCGCCAGCTCGACACCAAGCAGCGCAGCACGAGCTATGGCGACCTCGGCATCGACCGGCGCGTCAGCCTCGATCTCAACGCCAAGGTTTCGCAGCTCGATTCCTGGCTCAGCGGCATCGAGCTGACCAATGTGAATCTCAAGCTCTCGTCGCAGAGCGTCGAGAACTTCGCCAAGCTCGTCAACGAGACGCGTACCGATACCCGTTCCAACAGCTACGTGCCGAGCGCCAGTGGCCGCTCCGCGCCGCAATTGCTGGCCGAGGAGAAGTTCAAGCAGGCGCTCGACCTGCTGAACACCGATGTCAACGGGCGCTATCTCTTCTCGGGCAAGACTTCGGATACCGAGCCGACTGCGGGCTTCGACGAGATCATGAACGGAGACGGCGCCGGCAAGGCCGGACTGAAGCAGTTGATCGACGAGCGCAAGCAGGCCGATCTCGGCTCCGGTCTCGGACGGCTGACGACCGGCATCTCCGGCACGACGAGCGTCACGGTGGCCGACGAGAACCATGTTTACGGCTTCAAACTGGCCGGAGCCACGTCGAGCTCCTCGGCCCTTGCCGTGACCTATAATGCGGGTACTCCGGCGAATCTCGCCGTCGACGTGACGGCGCAGCCCCAGCCGGGCGACAAGGTGACCCTCAAGCTGACCTTGCCCGATGGAACGCAGGAAGAGGTGACCCTCACCGCCCGGGCCGCCGGAACCGATGGCTCGGCCGCCGACAGCTTCCAGATCGGCGCGACGCCGGCCGATACCGCGACGGCGCTGAAGGCCTCGATCGACGCTGCCCTTGGCAGGGAAGCGAAGACGACGCTCCCTGCCGCCTCCGCGCAGGTGGCGGCCGAGGATTTCTTCGCCGGCAGCCCAAGCAATCCGCCGAAGCGGGTGCCGGGCCCGAACTTCGCGACGGCGACCGCCCCGCCGAGCAATGCCGGCACGGCTGCGACGACGGTGACCTGGTATCGCGGCGATGACGGCAGCGACCCTGCCCGCAATACGGCGACGGTCCAGATCGACCAGGGGCAGGTCGTGGGGACGGGTGCGCGGGCCAACGAGCAGGCCTTCCGCGTCGGCCTCGCCCAGTTCGCGATCATGGCGACCGAGACCTTCCCGGCCAGCGATGCGAATGCGCAGGCAGGTTACGAAGCGATGGCGTCGCGGGTCGGCGACAAGCTCGGTTTCGGCGACTCCGTCCAGAAGCCGGCTGAGATCATCACCGAGCTCGGCTCGGCCCAGACCGCGCTCGCCAGCGCCAAGGAACGCCACCAGAGCACCAAGAACTACCTGATCTCGACACTCTCCGGCGTCGAGAATGTGACGACGGAGGAGGTCGCGACGCAGATCCTGTCGCTGCAGACGCAGTTGCAGGCGAGCTATCAGGTCACCTCGATGCTGTCGAAGCTGTCCCTGACCAATTACCTCTGAACGCAGAAAAACCCGCAAACAGAAACGCCGCCCATCGGGCGGCGTTTCTGTTTTCAGGTCTTCCGCGGAAAGGTATCAGCGGCCGCGCAAACCCGCGGCGATTTCCCGGTTGATGCTGATCAGCGCACCGAGGCCCTGCGGCTGCGGATCGGCCGAGATCTTGAACGTCTGATTGAAGATGAAATTGGCCAGGCCGAGGATGTTGGTCTTGATGCCGACCGGCAGAGGGTTGTCCTCGGCGATCATGGCGGAGACCAGCAGGGTCCAGAGGCGCCGGTTGTAGGTGAGGGCTTCGTCGACATCTCGCCCGCGCGCCTCCCAGTCGTCGGCGACGGCCTGAAGCCGGGTCGCGGCCTTGATCAGCAGGGAGGCTTCAAGTTCGCGGGGCGAAACGACGGATTGGGCAGTCTTGGCCGCGGCGGCGTAGGCGTTAAACCCGTTTTGCATTCTCGATCAATTCCGCTTCATAGGCGATCAGCTTTCTGGCCGCCTTCAGAGCCTTGTACAGGTCGTCGCTTAAGATGCGGTTATTGATCTCATGAACATGCGGCAGAGCGCTGGGCGCTGCATTGATGAATTCGCGCACGAGTTGGAAATAGGTCTCGTGCTCATGCGTCGGGTCCTGCGCCAGGTACATCAGCTGGATGGCGAGGTAGATCTTCTTGGCCGGGGTGTCGGCGCTGGCTGCGGTGAGAATGTCCTTCTCGCGCAGGATGGGCGCATCGCCCTCGATGAAGAAGCGCGTGCGCTGCTCGTCGTTGCGGATCACCACCTGGCCGATGATGATGCGCTCCTTGGGCTTGAGCTCGACCTTGAGAGCCATGTCTTGTCCTTGCCTTCTGGCGGAGGGGAGGGCTGTGCCGTCTTCGGCGTCAGCCGAAGAGCCGGAGCACGCCCTGGTCGGCCTGCGAGGCCAGCGACAGCGCCGTCTGCGAGAGCTGCTGGCGGGTGTTGAGCGCGAGCAGCTTGGCGCCTTCCTCGTTGGAATCGGCGAGAACGAGGTTGTCGGCGCCGATGGTCAAGGTGTTGATCATGTTCTTGGTGAAGTCCTGACGGGTCTGGATCACCGAGAGCTGCGAGCCAAGCGACGAGGCCGAGCTGCGCAGCGAGGTCAGCGCGTTGGTCAAGGCGTCGGAGGCATTGGCCAGGGCGTTGTCGTTCTGGAAATCGATGTCGCCGACGGCGGATCCCGCCTGGGCGATGCCGAGATTGGTCGCGCTGATCTCCTCGCCCTGGATGTCCAGCTTGTTCTGGGCTGCACCGGTCTTCTCGTTGAAGACGACCGAGAGAGCGTCGCCGGCCAGCAGGTTGATGCCGTTGAAGCCGGCGTCCTTGGCGAGCTCGTTGATCTGGCTGCGCAGCTCGTTGAACTGGTCGACGAGATTGGCGCGGATATCCGAATTGCCGGCGGCGACGACAGCGGCGGCGTCGCTGCCGGCCGCGCCGGTCACGGCGTCCGCGCCGGCGATCGTGAGTGCGTCCGAACCCGTACCCTTGATCGTCAGTTCGCCGGAGTTGTTGACCGTCGCGGTGGCGATGCCGGAATCATTGATCTTGTTGACGACGTCGCGGATCGTCTCGGTCGCGCCGATCGCCACGGTATATTCAGTGTTCCCGGCCGTGATCACGATGTTGCCCGCGGCAGCGACGGTTTTCGCGAGAGCCGCAGCCTTGGTCGCGGCGATGGCGGCACCCGTGGTGCTCGGACGGTTCTGGGCGGCGTCGGCCTGGGCCTGCTTGATGGTCGACTGGGCCGACTGCACCAGCTTGACGATCGCGTCGATACCTTTCGATGCCGTCTGAATCGTCTGAATGCCGTTGGAGATTCCATCCAGCAAGCCGCCGAGCTGGTTGGACCGGTCGTTCAGGCCGGCTGCGGTGAAGAAGTTGATCGGGTTGTCGATGGCCGAATTGACGCGCCGTCCGGTCGCCAGGCGATTCTGGATCGCGCCCTGCTCGGCGGTGGTCTGCTGGAGCGTCAGCAGGTTGTTGCGCACGCCGCTGGTGAGAATCGTATTGGCCATGTCTGGGTCCTCTGAACGCGCGGCGCTACGCCCGCCCGGATTGCTTTGGACCGATCATTGTTTGTTAAGGCTAATAAACGGTTAATCGCGACGGAGAATCCTTGCTTGTAACGAAGAAAGCGGCGGAGCTTGCGCTCCGCCGCTTTCTTTTGTCTTCGGCCCAAATTCTGTGGGCAAGCCCGCTTCTGCGGACGAAGGATCAGAACAGGCGCAGGACGGCCTGATCGGCCTGGCTCGAAAGCGACAGGGCGGTCTGGGAGAGCTGCTGGCGGGTCTGCAGAGCGAGCAGCTTGGCGCCTTCCTCGTTGGTGTCGGCCAGCACCAGGTTGTCGGCACCCTGGGTCAGGGTGTTGATCAGGTCCTTGGTGAAGTCCTGGCGGGTCTGGACGACGCCCAGGCTGGAGCCCAGCGACGAGGCCGTCGAGCGCAGCGAGGTGAGGGCGTTGGTCAGGGAGTCGGCAGCGGTGGCGAGCTGCGTATCATTCTGGAAGTCGATGTCGGTACCAGCTTGGCCGATGCCGAGGTTCGTGGCGCTGATTTCCTCACCCTGAACCTTGAGCTCGTTCTTGGCGGCACCGGTCTTCTCGTTGAAGACGACGGAGAGTGCGTCGCCGGCGAGAAGATTGATGCCGTTGAAGCCGGCGTCCTTGGCGAGTTCATCGATCTGCGTGCGCAGGTCGTTGAACTGATCGACGAGGCTGGCGCGAACGTCGGAGTTGGCAGTGGCCGTCACGGCGGCCTGGTCGTTTCCGACCACGCCGGTAACAGCGTCGGCACCGGCGATCGTCAGAGCGTCCGAACCCGTGCCCTTGATCGTCAGCTTGCCATCGTTGCTGACCGAAGCGGTCGCAATACCCGACTTGTTGATGTTGTTGACGACGTCGCGGATCGTGTCGGTCGCGGTTGCAGTGACGGTGTATTCCGTCGCGCCGGCGGTGATCGTGATGTCGCCGGCTGCGGCGACGGTCTTGGCCAAGGCCGCAGCCTTGGTCGTATCGATCGCGGCGCTGACGGTGCTCGGGCGGTTCTGGGCGGCGTCGGCCTGGGCCTGCTTGATCGTCGACTGGGCCGACTGGACCAGCTTGGTGATCGCGTCGATACCCTTCGAGGCGGCCGTGATGGTCTGGACGCCGTTCGAGATGCCGTCGAGCAGGTTGGTGAACTGGCCAGCGCGATCGTTCAGGCCGGCGGCGGTGAAGAAGTTGACCGCGTTGTCGACGGCGGAGTTGACCTTCTTGCCGGTGGCGAGACGGAACTGACCCTGCTGCGAGGCGGCGGTGGTCGAGGAGAGCGAGGAGAGCGCGTTGCGCACGCCAGCGGAGAGAGAGATCGTCGAGGCCATAATGAGAAACCCTTCTGGGATGATGCCTTCTGGCGTCGTGGCCGTTCTGGCCGCGACGAAAGGACCCTGCCGCGGCGCTTCGTAACGAGACGTAAATTTCGACGTTAGAATGCGCCGCTGACGGGGCAGCTTGCCGGCATGGTGAACGGCGGATTAAGGGCGGCGAGGGAGCCTTGAAACGACGAAGGCCCGCTTGCGCGGGCCTTGCGGGAGGCAAGCCGGGACGTCGTGGAGCAGGCCGGCTTCAGGCGGTCCGTTCGACCTGATGGGCCTCGCTGGCCTCGCGCGCTCGTTCGCTGAGCTCGCGCGAATAGGCGCGGAGTTTCAGGAGGACTTCGTCCGGCAGTTGCGAGATCGTCTCGCCGGTGTGCGGGTCCTTCTTCTGCAGCACGATCGCGCGCGTCTTCGGATCGATGATCAGCTTGCGCTCGACCGTCTCGTCGGCGGTGCGCGTGGCGGCGCGATCGTTCCGGTCGTTGGCGAATGCCCGGCGCTCGCCATCGGCGCGGCTCTGGGCGTCGCGTGCCTCGGCGCGGACCTCGACATTGACGGCCGCGCCGGCAGAGGCGGATTGCACGGTCTTTTCGGGGGGAAGGTCCACGGCGACGCCGCCGGCCTGCGCCGTAACGTCCGAGCGGGTGACGGGCGGCGCGGCAGTCACGGCCGCGAGCCTGGGGGCGTTGCCAAAATCCATGACCACTCCTTCTGGAGTCGTTCACGGCGCCGTTGCGCCGTTCTCGTCCGGTGCCGGGAGCAGGACGTGCTACCCGACGCTGCGAGGATTGGCAGAAAAGATTGAATCCGGCGTCAAGAAATTAGGTAAATCTTTAGGGTTTCCGGCGCAGCCGGCGCGTAAACCCTTTATATACCAAGGGCCTGGCGGCTGCCGACGGCGAGCCCGCCAGAGCAGGGCGCCGATCAAAGCCGGCGCGAGACGACCAACGGCCCGGAATTGGGACGGGCGAAGACACCGGCGCCGACGGTCGCGGTCGGGCCGTAGCCATTGGCCCGCATCGGCCGGTTGGCGTCGGCCGCAAGATCGCGAATGACGGATTCCGAGACGGCGCGCGCCGTCGCCAGAACGATCTGGTTGGTTTCGATCAGGCCCTGGAAGGCGTTGTGCGCCTCCTTCAGCCGCTTGACCTGGTCCGGTACGAAGCGGGCAAGCGCCACGGCATTCAGCTTCACCTGTTCGACGCCTCGCATGTAGATGCCGGCGAGCTCGGTCTTGCGCGGCTCGCGGGTCATCGCTTCCGGCAGGCGGCCGGCACGAACCAGCTCGGTCTCCTCGCCGACGAGATGCGAGAGGGCGCCAAGCGCCTCCAGGACGGCTTCGATCAGGGCTCGGGCACCAAGCGCGTCGGCGATGCGCGGGCGTTCGTCGAGGACAGGCTTAGCGACCGGCATTCTGGACTCCGCCCGCAGCCTGTTCCTGGAGATTGATCAGGTCGCGCATGATCTGGTTGGAGAGGCCGATGCCGCCGGCCTGCTGGATCTGCTTGGCGTATTGCTGGGTGAGCTGCGAGCGCCAGATGCCGCCGCCGGTGCCGTTCTCGCCGAGTGGGCCTTCGGTGCCCTCGCTGGCGAAGAGCTTCTCGGTCATCTGCTCGAGGAACATGGTCTCGAAATCGTCGGCCTGCTTCTTCGCCTTGGCCTTGGCCGGGTCGAGCGCATCGGCAATGCCGCTGGCGACCTTGCCGGCGACGCCGAGGGCGAGATTCGCGGCGGGAAGCGCGAGGGCAGCAGTCATCACATCACCTCGATTTCGGCCTGCAGCGCGCCTGCCGACTTGATGGCCTGGAGAATGGAGATCAGGTCGCGCGGGCCGATGCCCAGCGCATTGAGCCCGTCGACCAACTCGGCCAGCGTCACGCTTTCCTTGACCAGGGCGAGCTTGTTGCCGCCGCCGGTATCGACCTTGACGTTGGTCCGGGGCGTCACGACGGTCTGGCCGCGCCCGAAGGGCTCCGGCTGCGAGACCTGCGGCTGCTCGCTGATCGTGACGGTGAGGTTGCCCTGCGCCACGGCGACGGTGGAGACGCGGACATCCTTGCCCATGACGATGATGCCGGAGCGCTCGTCGATGACGATGCGGGCGAGCTGGTCGGGCTCGACGCGCAGCTGCTCGATATCGGTGAGCAGCTTGATCATGTTGCCCTTGAAGCGGGCCGGAATCTGCAAGGCCACGGTCGAAGGATCGGTCGGCTCGGCCGAGTCGCCGCCGACGAATTCGTTGATCGCGGCCGCCATGCGGCGAGCGGTGGTCAGGTCGGGATTGCGCAGCGACAGGCGCAGCGTCTGGAGCTTGTTCAGCGCGAAGTCGATCTCGCGCTCGACGACACCGCCATTGGCAATGCGGCCGACAGTCGGCACGCCGCGGGTGATCTTGCTGGCCTCGCCCTCGGCCGAGAAGCCGGAGATCGCGACCGGGCCCTGCGACACCGCATAGACCTCGCCATCGGCACCGAGCAGCGGGGTGACCAGGAGCGTGCCGCCCTGCAGTGATTTGGAATCGCCCATGGCCGAGACGGTGACGTCGACGCGGGTGCCCTGCGTGGCGAAGGGCGGCAGGTTTGCGGTCACCATCACGGCGGCGACGTTGGCGGTGCGCATGTTGGCGCCGCGGGTGTTGACGCCGAGACGCTCCAGCATCGCCTGCAGCGACTGCTTGGTGAAGGGCGTGTTGTTGAGGGTATCGCCGGTGCCGTTGAGGCCGACGACGATGCCGTAGCCGAGCAGCTGGTTGGTGCGCACGCCCTCGACCGAGGCGAGATCCTTGATGCGCGAGAGCGCGAACACCGGCTGCGACGACAGGCCGACGACCACGGCCAGCAGAGCGGCCAGCGGCTTCAGCAGCGTCTTCAGGGCGGGGTTGCGGAACATGCGTCTGGCACCAGGGGTAGTTGAACTCATCCGACCCTTGCGAGGGGCGTGCCAAACCGCTCGAATTTGAAAAGCCTTGTTTGTCAGTCCTTTGTAGTTCGGCTTCATGGTTGGGAGGCTCTTGCGGAGCCTGCGCTTCCTGCCGGGGCGGCAGTTTCTGCCGGGTCGTTTACCGGCTGTTAACCGTCTTCCGACAAGGTTTCATTAACCCTTCACGAGGCCGCCGATGATCAGGATCGACCAGCGCGCGCCCGTTTCGAATGCCGGCCCGGCCAGTTCCGCGAGGCGCTCGAGCGGCGCGGCCTTCACGCTTCCGATGCAGGATTCCGCCACCGCGACCCGCAGCAGCGGCGTCAGCGCGGCCGGCCCGCTCGATACGCTGCTCGCCGTCCAGGCGCAGGAGGACACGCAGGACCGCAAGCGCCGGCAGGCACGGCGCGGACACGACCTGCTCGACGGGCTCGACCGGCTGAAGGCGGCGCTGCTCGCTGGCCGGGTTCTGCCGTCGGAACTGGAGCGGCTGCGCACGACGCTGGCGCTCAGGCGCGAGACCACCGACGATCCACGCCTCGACGAGGTTCTGGCGCATATCGAACTGCGCGCGGCGGTCGAGCTGGCGAAGCTGAAGCGCTGAGGCGTTGGAACCGTCATGCTCGCCCTTGTGGCGAGCATCCACGGCTTGAACACCGCATGCGACCAGCGAAGGCGTGGATGGTCGGGACAAGCCCGACCATGACGAAGCACTACCGAATGAACTGATCGACATACTCCGCGCCGAGGCCGTTCTGCGCGTAATGCGCCCGGCACTTGTCGATGCGGGTGAAGGTGTCGTCATAGCCGAGGCATTTGCCGTCCGGGTCGACATAGATCATCGCGCCGTTGACCTGGAACATGGTGATCATCTCCTCGACATCGGGATCGACCACCAGCGTGTGGGTCTCGCCGGGCGCCTCATAGACATAGGAGCCCTCGGTCGCGACCCAGTCATGTTCCAGATAGCGCCATTGGCCCTTCAGTACGTAGCCGTGGACCGGCAGCGGGTGGCGATGGCGCGAGAGCACGCCGGCGCGGCGAACCTTCAGCAGGTTCATCCAGTAGCCGCGCGAGACGCAGAAGAGCAGCGGGCGGAACCAGACATTGTCATCGACCGGCACCCAGACGCGCTCATCGGTCGGGATCACGTTCGGGACGATCAGCTCCGGCGGCGATTCCTTCGGCTGGGGATGGCGATAGGGCGTCCAGCGCTCCTCCTGGGTGGCCGCGACGGGGATCGGGCTCGTCGTGTTCATGGCGTCTCTCCCGGGCTGATGTTCTGATTCAATGCGCTTGCAATTCGATTCAGGTTTCCGGCTCAAGCTGTTGAGCCGGAAACACTTTCCTAGACCGCGAGGTAGCCGCCATCGACCGGCAGGATCGCGCCGGTGACGAATTGCGCGGCATCCGAAAGCAGGAAGGCGATGGCGCCACCAACATCGCCGGGCTTGCCCCAGCGGCCCATCGGTGTGCGGGCGATGATGGGGGCCGAGCGCTCGGCATCCTCGACCAGCGGCCGGGTCAGCTCGGTCTCGATCCAGCCGGGCGCGACCGCGTTGACGCGGATGCCGTCCGGGGCCCAGGCGGCGGCGAGCGACTTGGTGAGCTGGCCGATGCCGCCCTTCGAGGCGGCATAACCCGGCGCGAAGGCGGAGCCGTGGAAGGTCAGCATCGAGGCGATGTTGACGATGGCGCCGCCGGTCTTGTCCGCGCCCCTGGCGGCGAGCTTGTCCCTGGCGGCGACGCACATCCGCATCGTGCCGTTGAGATTGACCTCGATGGTCAGGCGGAAGGCGTCGATCTCGAATTCCTTGCCGCCGCGCTGGATCATGCCTGCGCAGTTCACCAGGGCATCGAGACGCGGGCAGGTGGCGACGATGGCGGCGACCTCGGCGTCGCGGGTCACATCGAGCCGGGCATGCCGGATCGCAGGATGGGCCGGGGCCGCTGCCGCCTCCTCCTCGGTCAGGCCGGTGGCGAGAACGTCGTAGCCGGCCTGTGCCAGGGCAAGCGCGGCGCCGGCGCCGATGCCGCGGGTGCCGCCGGTAACGAGAGCGAATTTGGTCGAAGCCGGATTTGTCATGGGGCGAGGCTAGAGCGCTCTGCGCCTCCGGGGAAGGCAACATGATGCAGGCCGCCATGCGATGGCGGCCGTGCCGGTCAGTCCCACTTGTATTTGAAGGAGAGCATAGCCCGGCCCTGCGTCTCGAAATCGCTGGCGACGAGCGGCACCTTGCGCGCCAGCGTCAGGTCGAAGGAAGTCTGCCAGGGCAGGTCGGCGAGCCTGGCGAGATCGACCGAGAGCTTCATCTCCGGCGTGAATGCCGTGTGGAAGCCGTCGCCCGGCGCGAAGACGTAATTGCCGGCCATGGCGAGCTGGGAGGTCAGGGTGAGATGCGGGAACAATTCCTGCCGGTAGCCGATCACGGCCTCGCCGGTCTGTTCGGGATTGCCGTAGAGCGAGCCACCGCCGCCGGTCGCGAGGCTCCAGATGAAGCCCTTCCGGGCAACCGCCGGCTTGCCCAGCCGCCAACGCAGCTCCGCGTCGCGCGTCGCACCGACGCTCGCCGGATCGGAGAGCGTGGTCGAGAGCGAGAAGATGTCCTGCCCGAGCTTGAAGCCGACGGAGCGATCCTGCGCCGCGCTCGTCATGGTCTGGCGCGCGGCGAAGCCCTTGCGAATGATGTCGACGGGAATCGGCGCCCGCGCCCGCAGATGGGCGCCGGACGCCGCTGCCGCCCGGCCGAGCGCGGCCAGCCCCGGATCGAAGACGAGGGCATCGGGGTCATCGGCGGCGAGTGCCGGAGCCGCCATCACGTCGGCATCGGGATCGATCAGCGCGCCACGCGGGACCGGCAGCGGGGTGGCCGGTGCTTCCTCGGCCGTGATCGGCGCGGAGGCGAGGGCGGGGCCGAACGACGCCGCCAGAAGGATCGCGGCCGGCTGAAGACCGGCGCGGAGGTCATGAATGAAACGGAACACGTCGTTCGTCCTGTCGCTATGACGAGCGGCAGAACAGACTAGGCCGGGAAGATGCCGATTTTGCGGCAATGCAGCATAATTCGGTGCGCAGCAGATTGGGCGAAAGCTGCGCTTCCCCCGCCGGCTCTAACGAGCTAGGAAGCGACCCAGCCGTGGATCGTGGCCGAAAGCCGCGATTTCGGATCGTTCTATCTGGAGAGAACAGGGGTCATCGCATGAGCAAGATCAAGGTCGCCAACCCGGTCGTCGACATGGACGGCGACGAGATGACCCGGATCATCTGGCAGAAGATCAAGGATACCCTGATCTTCCCGTATCTGGATCTCGAGCTCGATTATTACGACCTCTCGGTCGAGAACCGCGACGCGACCGACGACCAGGTCACGATCGACGCCGCCAACGCCACCAAGAAGCATGGCGTCGCGGTGAAATGCGCCACCATCACGCCGGACGAGGGCCGCGTGAAGGAGTTCAACCTGAAGTCGATGTGGAAGTCGCCGAACGGTACGATCCGCAACATCCTCGGCGGCGTGATCTTCCGCGAGCCGATCATCTGCAAGAACGTGCCGCGCCTGGTTCCCGGCTGGACCCAGCCGATCGTCATCGGTCGCCATGCCTATGGCGACCAGTACCGCGCCACCGATTTCAAGTTCCCGAGCAAGGGCACGCTGTCGATCAAGTTCGTCGGCGAGGACGGCAACGTCATCGAGAAGGAGGTCTTCAAGGCCCCCGAGGCCGGCGTCGCCATGGCGATGTACAATCTCGACGAGTCGATCCGCGACTTCGCCCGCGCTTCGCTGAACTACGGCCTGATCCGCAAATACCCAGTCTATCTCTCGACCAAGAACACCATCCTCAAGACCTATGACGGGCGCTTCAAGGATATCTTCGAGGAGATCTACCAGGCCGAATTCAAGGCGGAATTCGACAAGCTCGGCATCACCTACGAGCACCGCCTGATCGACGACATGGTCGCTTCCGCGATGAAGTGGTCGGGTGGCTATGTCTGGGCCTGCAAGAACTACGACGGCGACGTGCAGTCCGACACCGTGGCGCAGGGCTTCGGCTCGCTCGGCCTGATGACCTCGGTGCTGATGACGCCCGACGGCAAGACCGTCGAGGCCGAGGCCGCGCACGGCACGGTGACCCGCCACTACCGCGAGCACCAGAAGGGCAAGGAGACCTCGACGAACTCGATCGCCTCGATCTTCGCCTGGACCCGTGGCCTCGCGCACCGCGCCAAGCTCGACAACAATGCCGAGCTCGCCAAGTTCGCAGCGCTGCTGGAGAAGGTCACGGTCGACACCGTCGAGGCCGGCGACATGACCAAGGACCTCGCCCTGCTGGTCGGCGCCGAGCAGAAGTGGCTCTCGACCACCGGCTTCCTCGAGAAGGTCAGCGACAACATGCGCAAGGCGATGGCCGCCTGATTTAGGGCGCATCATTGCGTGGAATGAGAAGCCCGGCCGAAAGGCCGGGCTTTTTTCATCAACGGTGACGGCAGGACGTCGTGACTTGAACCTGCCCGTCGCTGCGCGATCAGGTCAATTGACGGCGAAGCAGTAAAGCCGCCCGGCGCCGCCCGTGCCTTTCAGGGCGTCCTGGCTGCAGCCGCCGCGCGAGGCATGTGAGCTGTTCCAGGATTTCGCGGGCGGCGACTCGTCGAGCCCGGTCCGGTCATGGTGGCCCATCATCACCGCGCCCTCCGCGCCGCTTTTCGTATAGTTCCCGCAGGTGCGATCCTCGCCCGGGGCGAAGGCCGTGCCGTCGGGCTGCGAGCCGGTCAGGATGTCGTGCTCGTTGGGCGTGTCGCCGCGGCCGTTGACGGCTTCGCCCTTCTCGGTGAGCGCCGTCTGCTTGGTGAGGTTCGCCGCGCCGCCATGCAGGTCCGCGACGCTGTTCGCGATCACCGCACCCTTGGCATTGCGCCAGGGGCCGGCGCCGATCCGATCGCGCGCATTGACCGCGGCGGTGCTGCCGGCTGCCTGCGTCGACAGATAGGCGTGCCAGGTCTTGCTGCCGGCGCCGGCCGCCTGGGCGAGGCGCTGGCAAATCGCATCGGCACCCGCCAGCCCGCCGAGATCCGCGCCCTTGCCGGAGCCAGCGCTCGTGATGAAAAAGGTCATATCCGAGGTCTGAGCCTGGGCGGTGCTGCCGGTTAGCGCCAGCAATCCGAAGGTCGCAGCAAGCGTGACGTATTTTGCGCTCATCGTTCGGTCTCCCTGGTCTTCTTCGCTCTTGGCTACGTTCGTTCAGCGACGCCCGCAGCCGGTGCAGGGGCAGCCTAACATGGCTTTCGGCCTGTTGGGGGCGGCCTCGGCATAGTCGCAAGGAAGTGACTGAAGGGGGCAGTTCAGGCGGCAGGGCGGTTTCGCTCAAGCCGCATCGCGATGTGTCCGGTCATTCCACCCTGACCAGCCGCCGCGCCAGGATGCGATGCTCCGCCAGCGGCGCATGCAGGATGTAGCGCAACTCATAGACACCCGGCTGGTCCGGCGCTTCCAGCGTTGCCTCGACATTCTCCGCGGGGAAGAAGCGCGGGCCGTCCGTGTCGGCCGGCGCGTCCGGCTTCACCAGCATCACGCGGTCCTGCTCGCCATTGGGGCCGATGCCGCGCACCGGCACGCCCTGGCCGCGGCCGACACGCTCGGGCGCAGCGAGCGTCGCACTCGGCTCTGTCGTCGCGAGCGGCTGGCGCAGCAGGATCGTGGGCGCGCCGGCCTTTTCCACCGTCAGGCGCAGTTCGTAAATCCCGACGGCGCCAGGGGTGGGGAGGGTCGGCACCGTGGTCCTAGGCTCGACGACGACGATCGCCTTGTCTGCCGGATCATCCGGGCGCGCGATGGCGAGGCGCGCGCCTTGCGGCATGCGCGTGAGGAAGACGCTGAGCGGCGCGCCGGCGACGATGGTCCGCGCCGCGGAGAGGGCGGGGGCATCGTTACGGCGTTGGGCGGGCTTCGTCTGCGCGGCGGCGAGCGCCGGCAGGAGCAGGGCGGCAAGCCCGATCAGGAAACGGCGTTTCACGTTCATCCTCTCGCCAGCGTCCGGATGCGCTCGGCAAGCCGGGGATGGCGTGTGGTGAGTGCCCGGAAATCGATGGGGTCGAGCACCAGAAGCTTGGAAGGAGCCGTCGCCACCGCCGCTTGCGGGCAGGGCGAGTGGCTCGCGATGGCGATATCATCAAGCTGGAGTTCGCCGAAAAAATGGCCTTCGTCGAGCCGGTCCCGACTGTTGGCGAGCGCGACCTCGACCTCGCCGCTGGCGATGAAATACAGCGCCCGGCCGGGCTCGCCCTGATGCATGATGACGGCGCCGCTGCGCACCGTCTGGGCGCGCAGGAATTGCATTACGGCGGCGATTTCGTTCGCATCCAGCGCGCCGAACAGCGGCACGCGCGCGATCATGCTCCAGGTGACCACGAATTCGCGCCGGTGGATCTCCTGTGCGAAGGCGGTGGCGACGATGCCGACCGGCAGGGCGAGCATGACGAGGCCGAGCACCGCGGTGACGGCCGCGACCGCCTTGCCGGCTGCGGTGACCGGGAAGACATCGCCGTAACCGACCGTGGTCAGGGTAATGATCGCCCACCACATCGCATCGGGGATGGTGCCGAACTTGTCGGGCTGGGCCTCGTGCTCGACCAGATGCATCGCGCTCGCCGCCACCAGCATCACGCCCATCAGGATGACGAAGCAGGCGACCAGCGCCTTGCGCTCGGAGGCCAGCGCTGCGGCGAGCGAGGCCATGCCGGGCGAATAGCGGCCGAGCTTGAAGAAGCGCAGCAGCCGCAGCAGCAGCAGGATCCTGATCTCGCCGAAGCCGATGAGACTGGCGGCGAGCGGCAGGATCGCGAGCAGATCGATGATGGCTGGGACGGAGCGGAGATAGTCGAGCCGCGCCCGTGTCGCGCTCAGGCCGCGATAGCGGGCATGCTCGGGCGCGATCCAGATGCGGATGGCATATTCGAGGGTGAAGACCGCGAGCGAGGCGCGCTCCAGCAGGTCGAAACCGGGGCCGAAGCGGGCGGCGAGCGTGGGAACGGATTCCAGCACGATCGCCAGCACGTTGGCTGAGATCAGCGCGACCAGCGCCCGGTGGATTACAGTGGCGACGAGATCATCGCCGGCACCGTGATCGAACCACAGGTGAACCTGCCGCCGCCAGCCCTGTTCAGGCGTGGCGGCGGCCATATCCCTGTCAGCCCATCGCAGCCGCGACGGCATCGAGCGCGGCTTGCGCCTTGCTGCCGTCCGGCCCACCGGCCTGGGCCATGTCGCGGCGTCCGCCGCCGCCCTTGCCGCCGAGCTGCTCGGAGGCAGCACGGACCAGTGCGACCGCGTCGAAACGCTCGGTCAGGTCGGGCGTGACGCCGACGACGACGCCGGCCTTGCCGTCATCGGCCACACCGACGATGGCGACGACGCCGGAGCCGACGCGAGCCTTGGCCTCGTCGGCGAGGCTCTTCAGGTCCTTCATCTCGACACCGGTGACGGCGCGGGCCAGCAGCTTGGCGCCCGCGATCTCCTGGATGGGCTCCTCGGCCGCACCGCCGCCACCCATGGCGAGCTTCTTGCGAGCCTCGGTCAGTTCGCGGTCGAGCTTGCGGCGTTCCTCGATCAGCGCGGCCAGGCGGTTGCCGGCCTCGGCGGCGGGGACCTTGAGCAGGCTCGCCAGTCCGTCGAGCAGGCGCGATTCCTCGTTGAGGCGCAGGCGGGCTCCATTACCCGTCATGGCTTCGAGGCGGCGCACGCCGGCCGCGACGGCACCTTCGCCGACGATGCTGACGAGACCGATATCGCCGGTGCGCGCGGCATGGGTGCCGCCGCAGAGCTCGACCGAATAGGCGCGGCCGGCCGGGTTGGTGCCCATCGCGACGACGCGGACCTCGTCGCCGTATTTCTCGCCGAAGAGAGCGCGTGCCCCCGAGGCGATGGCCTCGTCGACGCTCATCAGGCGGGTCGTGACCGGCTCATTCTGGAGGACGATCGCGTTGGCGATCTCCTCGACCTCGCGCAGTTCCTCGGCGCTGATCGGCTTTGGATGCGAGAAGTCGAAGCGCAGGCGATCGGCCGAGACCAGCGAGCCCTTCTGCGCGACATGGTCGCCGAGGACGAGGCGCAGCGCCTCGTGCAGCAGATGCGTCGCCGAATGGTTGGCGCGGATCGCGGAGCGGCGCTCATGGTCGACGACGAGCTCAACGGCGGCGCCGAGCTTCAACTCGCCTTCCTTGACCGTGATGCTGTGGGCGAAGACGTCGCCGAGCTTCTTCTGGACGTCGGAAACCTCGACCAGCGCGCCCGGCGCCTTCGCCACGCCGGCATCGCCGACCTGGCCTCCGGATTCGCCGTAGAACGGCGTCTGGTTGACCAGCATGAAGCCGCTCTCGCCGGCCTTCAGCGCGGGAACCTCGGCATTGTCGCGGATCAGCGCGGTGACCACGCCCTCGGCAATCTCGGTGTCGTAGCCGAGGAACTCGGTGGCGCCGACCTTGTCGCGCAGCGGGAACCAGAGCGCCTCGGTCGCGGCCTCGCCGGTGCCGGCCCAGGCGGCGCGCGCCTTGGCCTTCTGCTGCTGCATGGCGGCGTCGAAGCCCTCGGTATCGACCGTGATCTCGCGGGCGCGCAGCGCGTCCTGCGTCAGGTCGAGCGGGAAGCCGTAGGTGTCGTAGAGCGTGAAGGCGACGTCGCCCTTGAGGCTCTGGCCGGCGGTCAGGTCCTTCGAGGCGTCGTCGAGCAGGGTGAGGCCGCGTGCCAGCGTGGTGCGGAAGCGGGTCTCCTCCAGCTTCAGCGTCTCGGTGATCAGCGCTTCGGCACGCAGCAATTCGGGATAGGCGCGGCCCATCTCGCGGGTCAGCGCCGGGACGAGCTTGTGGAGCAGCGGCTCCTTGGCACCGAGGAGCTGCGCATGGCGCATGCCCCGACGCATGATCCGGCGCAGCACATAGCCGCGGCCCTCGTTCGACGGCAGCACGCCGTCGGCGATCAGGAAGGCCGAGCAGCGCAGATGGTCGGCGATGACGCGGTGGCTCGCCTTCATCGGCCCGTCCGGATCGACCGAGGTCAGGTCGGCGATGGCCGTGATCAGGGCGCGGAACAGGTCGATATTGTAGTTGTCATGCGTGCCCTGGAGCACGGCCGCGATGCGCTCCAGCCCCATGCCGGTGTCGATCGAGGGGCGAGGCAGGTTGGTGCGGATGCCGCCCGCGGCCTCCTCGTACTGCATGAACACGAGATTCCAGATCTCGATGAAGCGATCGCCATCCTCCTCGGCCGAGCCGGGCGGGCCGCCCCAGATATGGTCGCCATGGTCGTAGAAGATCTCGGAGCAGGGGCCGCAGGGACCGGTATCGCCCATCCGCCAGAAATTATCCGAGGTCGCGATGCGGATGATCTTGTCGTCGGTCAGGCCGGCGATCTTCTTCCAGAGAGCGTGCGCCTCGTCGTCCTCGGAATAGACGGTGACCGTCAGCTTGTCCTTGGGCAGGCCGAACTCGCGGGTGACCAGCGTCCAGGCGTGATGGATCGCCTGCTCCTTGAAATAATCGCCGAAGGAGAAATTCCCCAGCATCTCGAAGAAGGTGTGGTGGCGCGCGGTGTAGCCGACATTGTCGAGGTCGTTGTGCTTGCCGCCGGCGCGCACGCATTTCTGGGCGGTGGTGGCACGCGAATACGGGCGCTTCTCCTGGCCGGTGAAGACGTTCTTGAACTGCACCATGCCCGAATTGGCGAACATCAGCGTCGGGTCGTTGCGCGGCACGAGCGGGCTCGACGGCACGATCTCGTGGCCCTGGGACTTGAAGTAGTCGAGGAAGGTCGACCGGATATCGTTGACGCCGCTCATCGCTCTTTTGCGCTCTGATCTGGGGCAGGAGGCCGGGCGCGCCCGGCAGGAAGGACCGGTTCTAGTCAGGCGGCTTGCCGCTGTCCAGAAAGCTTGACGCAGCGCACACCGGGCAAGGCCTTATCCGCAAACGAAAAGGGCGGCCCGAAGGCCGCCCGCGTCTTCGTCCGGGACAGTGCAGGCCGCGATCAGGCCTCGCCTTCGTCGAGATCGTCCGCGGTCGGGTCCGCCTGATCGAGGATGCGGTCCGCGACGAGGCCGGAATTCTGCCGGATCGTGGCCTCGATCTTGGCGGCCAGGTCAGGGTTGTTCTTGAGGAAGGTCTTGGCGTTCTCGCGGCCCTGGCCGAGACGCTGGCTGTCGAAGGAGAACCAGGCGCCAGCCTTCTCGACCATGCCGGCCTTGACGCCGAGATCGATCAATTCGCCGACCTTCGAGATACCCTCGCCGAACATGATGTCGAACTCGACCTGCTTGAAGGGCGGCGCGACCTTGTTCTTGACGACCTTGACGCGGACCTGGTTGCCGGTCGCCTCGTCGCGCTCCTTCAGCGTCGAGACGCGGCGGATGTCGAGGCGCACGGAGGCGTAGAACTTCAGTGCGTTGCCGCCGGTGGTGGTCTCCGGGGAACCGTACATCACGCCGATCTTCATGCGGATCTGGTTGATGAAGATGACCATGCAGTTCGAGCGCGAGATCGAGGCGGTGAGCTTGCGCAGGGCCTGGCTCATCAGGCGGGCCTGCAGGCCGGGCTGGACATCGCCCATCTCGCCCTCGATCTCGGCGCGGGGCGTGAGCGCGGCGACGGAGTCGATGACCAGCACGTCAATGGCGCCGGAGCGGACGAGGGTATCGGTGATCTCGAGCGCCTGCTCGCCGGTATCGGGCTGCGAGATCAGGAGGTCGTCGAGATTGACGCCGAGCTTGCGGGCATAGACCGGATCGAGCGCGTGCTCGGCATCGACGAAAGCGCAGACGCCACCCTTCTTCTGGGCCTCGGCGATGGTGTGCAGCGCCAGCGTGGTCTTGCCGGAGGATTCCGGTCCGTAGATCTCGACGATGCGGCCCTTGGGCAGGCCGCCGACGCCGAGCGCGATGTCGAGCCCGAGCGAACCCGTGGAGATGGTCTCGATCTCGATCGACGGCGAGTTCTTGCCGAGCCGCATGATCGAACCCTTGCCGAAGGCGCGTTCGATCTGGGAGAGCGCTGCATCGAGCGCCTTGGCCTTGTCCATCGAGGAGCCTTCCACGAGTTTGAGATTCGCCTGATTCACGGTTCGGGCTCCTTATGGCAGGGCGACGGGGACATCTCAATGCGTCTTGACATGAGGATGGTCACGCTTTGTTCTTGTTCGCAAGTTCTTTTTTTGTTCTCGGTGTCAGTTTCTGTCAGGAGGGGTGTCAGGAGCTGTCACAGGCAGGGCCGCCGCAGCGGAATATGGCGCCCGGATGCTCGGGCGCCGTCGGCCTCAGCCCATCGCCGCCTTCACCGTCTCGACGAGCTGCTTCATCGTGAAGGGCTTGGGCAGGAAGTGGAATTCCTCGCCCTCGGGCAGGTTCTTGCGGAAGGCCTCCTCGGCATAGCCGGAGACGAAGACGACCTTGGTGTCCGGGTTGCGCTTGCGGAGTTCGCCGAGCAGCGTCGGGCCGTCCATCTCCGGCATCACCACGTCGGAGACGACGAGGTCGATCTTGCCGTCGTTCTGCAGGAAGAGGTCGAGCGCCTCGACGCCCGAGGCCGCCTCGTGGACGGTATAGCCGCGCGAGACCAGCATGCGGGCGTTGAGCGCGCGCACCGCATCCTCGTCCTCGACCAGCAGGATGACGCCGGCGCCGGTATGATCGGCGGCGAGCTTCTTCGGCGCTTCCTTGGCCGCGGCCTCGGCGGCGATATCCTCCTGGCTCGGGACATGGCGCGGCAGGAAGATGCGGAAGTTCGTGCCCTTGCCGATGGTCGAGTCGACGAAAACATAGCCGCCGGTCTGCTTGACGATGCCGTAGACCATCGAGAGGCCGAGGCCGGTGCCCTTGCCGACCTCCTTGGTGGTGAAGAAGGGCTCGAAGATCTTGTCGAGATATTCCTGCGGGATGCCGGTGCCGCTGTCCTCGACCTCCAGCAGGACGTAGTCGTCGGCAGGCAGGGCGTCCTGGCCGAAGGAGGCGCAGTCCTCGCGGGTGACGTTGCGGGTGCGGACCGCGAGCTTGCCGCCGTCCGGCATCGCGTCGCGGGCGTTGACCGCGAGGTTGACGATGACCTGTTCGAGCTGGCCGAGATCGGCCTTGACCGGCCAGAGGTCGCGGCCCTGGCGGACGTCGAGCGTGACCTTGTCGGCGACGACGCGCTTCAGCATCAGCGAGAGATCGGAGAGCACCTCGCCGAGCTCCAGCACCTGCGGGCGCAGCGTCTGGCGGCGCGAGAAGGCGAGCAGCTGCCGCACCAGCGCCGCGGCGCGGTAGGCATTCTGCTTGATCTGCATGATGTCCGGGAAGGACGGGTCGGTCGGCCGGTGGCTCGCCAGCAGGAACTCGGAGGCGTTGATGATGACCTGCAGCACGTTGTTGAAGTCGTGCGCGATGCCGCCGGCGAGCTGGCCGACCGCCTGCATCTTGCCGGCCTGGTCCATGTTGTCGCGCAGCTTGCGCTCGGCCGTGGTCTCCAGCGCGTAGACGATGGCGCGCTCGCCGTCGCCGCCTTCGGTGCCGGCGACCGGGGTGAGATAGAGCTTGGCCGAGCGGCCATCCTCGCCGGCGAGCGCCAGATCCAGCGGGGCGCCACCCGAGCGCCCGGCCACCACCTCGGCCAGCGCCGCATCGAGGCCGGCACCGGAGGCGACGAGGTCGTGGATGGTCTGCGGCCGCAGGCCCGCCGGGATCAGGCGGGCGAAGGCGGCGTTGGAATGCAGGATGGCGCCGGTCTCGTCGATGGTGGCAATCGCCATCGGCGTTGAATGGAAAAAGCGGGCGAAGCGGACCTCGGCGTCGCTGCCGCCGTCGGAGCCGGCCTCGCCGGCCGTGCGGTTGAGGACGAGGGTGCGCGACGGGCCGGCGCGGCCATCCTGCCCGAAGGCGACCTGATGGTGCAGGCGCACGGGCAGGGGCGCGCCGTTGCGGCGCTTCAGGTCGACATCGAGAACTTCGACGCGGACATCGCCGGGCTGGCCGCGGATCGCCTGGAGCAGGGCGGCGGCGGAGGGCGTGCAGACATCGTCGAGATGCAGGCCGCCGGAGCCGAAGCGGGCGAGATCGAAATCGAGCCAGCCGGAGAGCGTCGCGTTGAGATAGGAGATCTCGCCATCGGCATCGATCGAGATGAACCCGGCCGGCGCGTGGTCGAGATAGTCTATCGCGTGCTGGAGTTCCTGGAAGGCGTTTTCCTGGCGCTCGCGGTCGGGCGTGATGTCGGCGACCGACCAGAGCGTCGCGGTCGAGGTCTCGCGGCGGACGGGCGAGACCCGGACGCGGTACCAGCCGACCTCGCTGCGTCCGTTCAGGGCGGGCTCAAGGCGGACCTCCTCGACCAGGCGGCGATGCTCGCGGGCTGCGGTGGCGAGCCGGTAGATCGCTTCGGAGACGTCGGCGCGGCCGGTCAGCAGGCGGCCGACGGGCTTGAGGTCGTTGGCGCCTGTCGCGCCCGCCAGCGCCAGATAGGCCTCGTTGGCATAGACGATCTCGTTTTCGCTCTCGGTCACCACGATGCCGTCATCGGCGCCATCGACGACAGCCTTGGTCAGGTCGTTGCGGGCGGCGCGGCCGGAAAACTGCACGAGTCCGATGGCGAAGGCGAAGAGCCCGAAGACGCCGACGACCGAGAGCAGGGCCAGCAGGCCGAGGATCAGCGGCTGCGCCCATTCATTGGCGAGGAAGCCGAGCGCGATCGCTGCGCCCACAAGCAGGGCGGCCACGAACAGGATGATCCCGATATGGCCGGGCTTGTCGGAGCGATCGATCGTATTGGTCGCCGTGGTGCCGCTCATTGCGGTGGAGTCCGTTCGCTTGGGGCCGCTGCGGAAACTCCGCGGCCATCCTTCCTTCGCATCCCTGCCGAGTTAGGCGCGCCGACCCTTCAGGCGCAAGACGTATCCGATGACTTCGGCGACGGCCTGATAGTGTTCGACAGGAATTTCTTCGTCGATGTCGACCGTGGCGTAAAGCGCACGCGCCAAAGGCGGGTTCTCGATGATCGGCACGCGGTGCTCGCCGGCGACCTCGCGGATCTTCAGGGCCATGGTGTCGACGCCCTTGGCGAGGCAGAGCGGTGCCGCCATGCCGGGCTCGTATTGCAGGGCGACGGCGAAGTGGGTCGGGTTGGTGATGATCACCGTCGCCTTGGGCACCGCCGCCATCATGCGCTTGCGGACGCGGCTGGCGCGGATCTGGCGCAGCTTCGCCTTGACCTCGGGATTGCCCTCCGAGTTCTTGAACTCGTCCTTCATCTCCTGCTTCGTCATCTTCTGGCGCTGGTACCAGGAGAAGCGCTGCCAGCCGAAATCGCCGATGGCAATGATGGCGAAAAGAGCAAGCACCGCGCCCATCAGCTGGATGGCGAGCGACAGTGTCGCCGGCATCAGCGCCTCGACGCTCATCTGCGCGAAGCCTTCGAGCCGGTCGTGCTGGCCCCAGAGCGTGTACCAGACGACGACGCCGATCAGCGTCGTCTTGGCCAGGCCCTTGGCGAAGTTGACCCAGGCCTCCTTGCCGAAGAGCCGCTTGGCGCCGGCCATTGGCGAGATCCGGTTGAACTTCGGCATCAGCGGCTCGAAGGTCCAGAGCGGCTTGTGCTGGAGCATGGCGCCGGCGAGGCCCGCGCAGAGGATGAAGGCGAAAGGCAGGCCCAGCGCCATGAAGCCGGTGAGCACGCCGCGCTGCGTGACCTGCATGAACGAGGCCCCGTCGGATGGGACCTGATGCGCGTTCATCAGGAAGGAGCGCAAGGACAGCATCGCCTCGCGGGCAGACCAGCCGGCAGCCACCATCAAGGCGAGCGTGAAGCCGCAGAGCACGAAGAAGGTCCCTATCTCCTGCGATTTGGGGACGTCGCCTTTCTCGGTGGCCTCGTCCAGCTTTCGCTGGGTCGGGTCTTCTGTTCTGTCTTCGTTTTCGGCTTCCTCGGACATTGCGCCCCCTCAGCCGGTGAACTGACGGAGGAAGGCGCCGAGGTCGTCGATGAAGACGCTCATCATCACGCCGAGCACGACGAGCATGACGAGCATGCCGCCCATGATCGAGGCCGGCACGGCGAGGAAGAAGACCTGCAATTGCGGCATCATCCGCGCGAGCACGCCGAGGCCGAGATTGAACAACAGGCCGAAGACGAGAAAGGGCGCCGAGATCTGAATCGCCAGGGCGAAGCCGCGCGCCGTCGAGCGGATCGCCAGCGCCATCACGTCGGTCATGTCGACGGCGCCGCCCGGCGGCAGCAGGCGATAGCTCTCATGGATCGCGGCGATGGCGATGTGGTGCAGGTCCGTGGTCAGGATCAGCGTGATGCCGAGCATCGTCAGGAAGTTGCCGATCGAGGGATTCTGCATGCCGCCGGTCGGATCGACGGTCATGGCGAAGCCCAACCCCATGGTCTGCGCGACGAGCGTGCCGGCGGTCTGCAGGCAGGCCATCACCAGCCGGGCGCAGAGCCCGATAACGAGGCCGATCAGCAATTCGCCGACGAGCAGGGTGACGACGCCGGAGACGTCGCCGGGCACGCGCAGGGAAGGGCGGGCGACGGGCACGATCATCAGGGCGATGAAGAAGGCGAGCGACAGCCGCGCCCGCGAGAAGATGAAGCGCTCGCCGATGCCGGGCATCAGCATGACGAGCGTGCCGACCCGCGCGAAGACGAGCACGAAAAGGGCGCTGATCTCTGGCAGGATCGCGATCTGCATCGTGCCGCGGGGACCTTCACGCCAAGGACTTGCACGCCAGGACGGGCGCCGCGGCCCCGCGCCGGCCAGGGCCGGCAGCAGGCGCGACGGGCTCATCCGCCCGTGGCGATTCGGGCGGCGACTCGCCCCATATAACCCGCCAGCGCGCTTCCCATGAACGGAAGAAACAGCAGCAATCCGGCAAAGACGGCGATGATCTTCGGCACGAAGACCAGCGTCTGTTCCTGGATCTGCGTCAGCGCCTGCACCAGCGAGACGATGAGGCCGACCGCGAGCGCGATCAGCATCAGCGGGCCGCCGACCTTGAGGAAGACGACGATGCCGTCGCGGGCGATGTCGAGAATGGCTCCGGAAGTCATAATGCTCGTCCGATCCTGTCGCCGTCAGACCGGCATCCGCATGATTTCCTCATAGGCCGCGATGACCCGATCGCGCACGGCGACCAGGGTCTCGATCGCGGCCTCGCTCTCGGCCACCGCGGTCACGACATTGACGATGTCGGCCCGCCCGCCGGCGACGCTCGCGGTCTGGGCATCGGCCTCACGTCCGGCAGTGGCGGTGGCGTCGAGCGCCTTGCCGAGCAGGGCGGAGAAATCCGGCCCGCCCGCTTCCGCTGCGCCCGTGGCGAGCGGCTTGCGCATCAGATTGCCGGCACCCATCCCCTGGATGGAGGCATAGGCGCCTGCGGCGAAACCCGGAGTGGCCATGGCGGTCTAGTCCCCTTCTGGAGTGCTTGTTTCGGTCGCCGGGCGGTTCAGGCGCGCAGGATGTCGATGGTGCGCTGGATCATCCGGCGCGTCGAAGAGATCAGGTTGAGATTGGCCTCGTAGCTGCGCTGGGCCTCGCGCATGTCGACCATCTCGACCAGCGAATTGACGTTCGGCATCTGCACGTCGCCTTTGGCGTCGGCTGCGGGGTTGCCCGGATCGTGCTTGACCCTGAAGGCGCTCTGGTCGCGCTGGACCTTGCCGAGCGCGACGAGCTGGGCGTCGAGGGTGCGGTCGAAATGGCGCTGGAAGGTCGGGACCTTGCGCCGATAGGGCTCGGCGCCGGCGCGCTCCGGGCCGGAATCGGCGTTGGCGATGTTCTCGGAGATGACGCGCATGCGCCCCGACTGGCTGCGCAGGCCTGAAGCGGCGACGGCGATGCTCTTGATCAGGTCCATGATCAGCGCCCCTTGCCGATGGCGATCTTCATCAGGCCGAGGCCCTTGCTGTAAAGCGAGGCGGCGAGCTGGTAGTCCGACTGGTTCTGCGCGACCTTGAGCATCTCGTCCTCGAGGTTCACCGCGTTGCCGTTGGGCGTGGTCTCGAAGCGCGGGGCACCGGTGCCGTCGAAGCCGCCATTGGTGCTGGTCAGGCTCATATGGCCGGCATTGGTCTGGGCGAGCGCCACGCCGGCGCGCGCCGGATCGACGCTCGGCGGCTTGAGGTCGACCGGGCGGAAACCGGGGCTGTCGGCATTGGCGACGTTCTCGGCGAGGATCTTCTGGCGCGACTGCTGGTAGTGCATGCGCAGTTTCAGCGACTGCATCAGGCCGCCGCTGACGTTCAAGCCGTCATTCGCCATGGCTCCTGCTCCCCGTTTTCGCCACCGGCGAGGCCGGTCCACTCGGCAAATCCTGCCGGGTGCATGGTTAATATCCGGTTAAGGAGCGGTGTTTCGCAGGTGTGGTTAACCACACGTTCACCATGTTTCCCGATAGCGAAAGCGTTATGCTATAGCCAAGGTGTTCAACCATGGGCGGGACTTAACGGCCGTCCGGGCGGCCGTCGCGTAAGAGGCAGACCTTGCAGAGCTTGTTCGGATTGGAACTCTCCACCGCGCAGAAGGTGATCGTCGCCTCTGTCGTCATTCTTGTGCTGCTCGCCCTGCTGGGCCTGTTCGTGCGGCAGATCCAGGGCGGGCGGCTTCGGCTGCGCGGCCAGGCCGGGGGGCGGCAGCGCCAGCCCCGTCTCGGCGTGGTCGATACCTACGACCTCGATCGCCAGCGCCAGCTCGTCCTGATCCGGCGGGACAATATCGAGCACCTGGTGATGATCGGCGGCGCGTCCGACGTCGTGGTCGAGACCAATATCCTGCGCAGCGGCGGTCGCGCTGCGGCGCCCGCCTATGTCGACACCGCCACGGCGGATCGGCCGCTGCCGCCGTTCGAGACGCTGGTGCCTCCGAGCGAGCCTGCAATGCGGGCCGGGGATGAGGCGCGCCGCGCCGGTTACGCTCCCGAAGGGCCGGAGCTGCTGCCGCCTTTGCCGACCCGTCCGGCTTCGGTCCCGGCCGAACCGACTGCGCCGACCCCTGCGGCTGCGACCGCTGCCTCGGCAGGTGTTGCCGCCGCTTTGGGCGTTGCAGCCGCGGAGGCGGTTTCGGCCGCTGCCAAGCCGGTGATACCCGCGATGCCGGCGCCGCCCGTCACCACCGGACCCGCGCCCAGCTTCGCACGCGAACATGCGCCGCAGCCCGCCGTCAGCCCCGGCGAGCTCGACGACATGACCCGCCAGCTCGAGGAGGCCTTGAAGCGGCCCTTCTCCGCCGTGCGCCCGGCCAATCTCGCGGCCGAAACACCGGCCGAGAATGCTGCGCCGGCCGTGGAACCCCCTGTTCCGGCAGAGAAGCTTTTCCCGGCGCCTGTCGTCGAGGAGGAAGCGCCGCCGACGGAAGCGGCAGCGCCCGTGGTCGAGCCGCCGGCCCCCGAGCCCGAGATCGTGCCGGAGCCCGAGCCGGCCGCTGCGGCGCGCCAGAAGCCGATTCCGAGCGATGTCGAGGCCGAGCTTGCCGCGGCACTCGGGCTGACGCTGGATCGTCCCCTTTCGAAAGCGCCCGAGCCCCGGCCGTTCGAGGCCAAGCCGGCCGAGATGCATCATCCGGAGCCGGAACCGGCGCCCGAATCCGAACCGATCGGCGAGGAGGAGCCCGCTCCCGCGGAGCCGGCCCGTGCCGCCAGCGTGGACGAGCCGGCCCCGGCCGAGAGCCCGAAGGCACAGCCCGAGCCGGAAAAGCCGGCCGAGCCGGCTGCGAAGGAGATCGATCCCTTCTCGGTCGACGCGATCGAAGCCGAATTCGCCCGGCTGCTCGGCCGCGATCCCAAGGCCAAATCCTGAGGCGGCAAGCAGCAGGCTGAAGGCCGGCAGCCCGAAGGCGGCCGACCATCAACAGGATACTCGGCCATCCCGGCTCATCGACGCCGCGCATCGGTTGCGCGGCGTTTTCGCATCGGTAGCCTCGGTGCGCCCGGTCGCTTGAGTCGGGCAGTGGCGGCGCGCGTGAATTTCATCGGCGGACGAACGAGACGGTTTCGAAGCGGGCGCACCCTGGCGGCGGCCGCGCTGCTGCTCGCGCTTCAGACGGTGCCGGCGCTGCCGCAGACGCTGTCGCTCGATCTCGGGCAGGGCGGTGGCGTAGCGGAACGGGCGCTGCAGCTCATCGCCGTCATCACGGTCCTGTCGCTGGCGCCGTCGATCCTGATCATGGTGACGTCGTTCACGCGGATCGTCGTGGTGCTGTCGCTGCTGCGCTCGGCGCTGGGCACACAGACCGCGCCGCCGAACGCGGTGATCCTCGGGCTGTCGCTGTTCCTGACCGGCTTCGTCATGGCGCCGACACTGCGCGAGGCCTACACGACGGCGGTCCAGCCGCTGGTCGCGGGCCAGATCCAGCCGCAGGAGGCCTATAACCGCGGCGTCGTCCCGTTCAAGACCTTCATGCTCAAGCATGTCCGGGAGAAGGACCTGGAGCTGTTCCTCGACATGTCGCAGGCGCCGCGCCCGCAGCAGCCGCAGGATGTCGGCGTCGAGGTCCTGATACCGGCCTTCATGATCTCGGAACTGCGCCGGGCCTTCGAGATCGGCTTCCTGCTCTTCGTGCCCTTCCTGATCATCGACCTCGTCGTCGCCTCGATCCTGATGTCGGTGGGCATGATGATGCTGCCGCCGGTGACGGTGGCGCTGCCGTTCAAGCTGATCTTCTTCGTGCTGGTCGACGGCTGGGGGCTGGTCGCCGGCTCGCTGGTGAAGAGTTATGGCAGCGGGTGAGCCAGGCGCTGAAGCCTGAATCGGGTCAGGGGCTTGGCGGGATTCCCTCGCGGCCCGATTCAGGTTCTGCGAGGCCGCCCGGCGCCACGCGTCCGGAGTCGAAAGCCGGATTGTGACACGGGCGGCGGCACGAGACGGCGCTTCCGGCAGGCGAAAGGCCGTCTGGCTGACTATTTCGGCATCAGCACTGTGTCGACGACATGGATGACGCCGTTGCTTTGCTTCACATCCGGGATCGTGACCATCGACTTGCCGCCCTTGGCGTCGATGATCTCCAGCTTGCCGCCGGCCATCGCGACCTTGAGCGTCTCGCCCTGAACGGTCTTCAGCATTGCCTTGCTGCCGCCGGCCTTGGCGTCGGCCATCAGCTGGGCACCGGTGAGATTGCCGGGAACGACGTGATAGGTCAGCACCGCGGTCAGCTTGGCCTTCTGGTCGGGCTTCAACAGCATGTCCACCGTTCCCGCCGGCAGCTTGCCGAAGGCGGCATTGGTGGGCGCGAAGACAGTGAACGGCCCCGGCCCCATCAGGGTGTCGACGAGACCGGCAGCCTTCACCGCGGCGACGAGCGTGGTGTGGTCCTTGGAATTGACGGCATTCTCGACGATGTTCTTGTTGGCAAACATCGGCGCACCGCCGACCGTTACAGGCTCTTGCGCGAAGGTTGGATCGAGAGAAGCGCTCGCGCCGAACACAAGCAGGCTCATTGCGGCGCCAAGCGCCACATTCACTGTGCGTTTCATGGGGTGATCTCCAGAATTTGCGGCAGAAAATCTATCGCAAAAACCGAATTATCCAGGCCAGCCGTTATGGCTGGTCAGGTTTCGGTAATCTGAATACGTTCGCGGGAGCCCGTCGGATCGAATTATTTCTGCCGGCCGCGAAACAGGCGTCAGGCGACGACGACGCGCCCGCGCTGGATTCGCAGGCTGAGCGAGCCGTCCTTCAGCGCCAATGCCTTCTCGCCGAAGACGCTGCGACGCCAGCCCTGCAGGGCCGGCACCTCGGCAAGATCATCGGAGGCGATCGCCTCGAGATCGTCGGTGGAGGCGATGATCTTGGGCGCGACGCGCTCGGCATCGGCGACCGCCTTGAGCAGCACCTTGAGCAGGTCGAGCACGGCGGCGCTGGTCGGCCGGCCACGCTCGCGCTCCAGCCGTGGCAGGGTCTTCGGATCGATGGCGGCGGCGCGCTCGATCGCCGCGAGGACCTCGGCGCCGTTGCGCGAGCGTTCGAAGCCGTTGGGAACGGAGCGCAGTTCCGCCAGCGCCTCGACCGAACGCGGACCGCGCTGGACGATATCCATCAGCGCGTCGTCCTTGAGCACGCGCTGGCGCGGCACGTCGCGGGTCTGCGCCTCGCGCTCGCGCCAGGCGGCGATCTCCATCAGGTTCGGCAGTTCGCGCGGCTTGCGGATGCGGCCCTTGAGGCGCAGCCAGGCATTCTCCGGCTTGACCTCATAGGTCCCCGGCGAGGTCAGCACGGACATTTCCTCGGCGACCCAGCTCTCGCGGCCGCTGGCGTCGAGATCGGCCTTCAGGGCGAGGTAGATGTCGCGCAGATGGGTGACGTCGGCCTCGGCATAGACGAGTTGCGCCTCGTTGAGGGGACGGCGCGACCAGTCGGTGAAGCGCGAGGACTTGTCGATGCGCGCCTTGGCGAGGTCGTTGGCGAGCTGTTCGTAGCCGACCGAGTCGCCATAGCCGCAGACCATGGCCGCGACCTGCGTGTCGAAGAGCGGCGTCGGCAAGACACGCCCGAGCAGCCAGACGATTTCGAGGTCCTGCCGGGCGGCGTGGAAGACCTTCACGACGGCGTCGTTGACCATCAGCCCGAAGAAGGGGGCGAGGTCGAGATCGGGCGAGAGCGGGTCGACCAGCACCGCCTCGTCCGGCGAGGCCAGCTGGATCAGGCACAGCTTCGGGTAATAGGTGGTCTCGCGCAGGAACTCGGTGTCGACCGTGACGAAGGGGTGGGTCGCGAGGCGGTCGCAGGCGGCGGAGAGCGCGGCGGTATCGGAAATGAGATGCATGGCTTCGGCTTAGCGGAGGAAGCAGGCTTTCGTCGAGTCTCGAAGCTGTCAGCGACTGATGCCGCATTGGCTCCACAGTTCACCCTGATAGGCGCGTCCGGCGCTCGCGACCCAATGGTTCCGGCGACCATCCGGATGTGGCCTCGCGTGCCTTGCGAAAACGCCGGCGAAGCAGCCCGGGTGGGCGTAGCCGCGCTTGCGTGCGATGTTCAGGCCCGCGCTGTAGGCACTGCCGCGATCTTGTGCCTGCGCGGAGGCATCCGCACCGGCGAGCAGCATGGCGGCGAGAGAAAGCGGCGCCAGCGGCTTCATTATCGCTAATCGGACCATGTCGACCCTTCCACGCGCTGTCCGGATACCTCCATGCGAGGCTAGCAGTGCGCCTACCGGATGTCGCGGCCGTTCTTGACATTTCGGGCGCGCGCGTGTGCTTAGCCGCAAGCTGCGGCTGGTCCTACGGACCGGCCTTTGACGTATTTCCGAAAGACCGATCCCGTGACCCTGCATCGCTATCGTTCCCATACCTGTGGCGCACTCCGTGACAGCGATATCGGCCAGAATGTGCGCCTGTCCGGCTGGTGCCATCGCATCCGCGACCATGGCGGCGTGCTCTTCATCGATCTGCGCGACCATTACGGCATGACACAGGTGGTGATCGATCCTGATTCGCCGGCCTTCGCGGATGCCGAGACGCTGCGCTCGGAATGGGTCGTGCGCATCGACGGCAAGGTCAAGGCCCGCCTCGAAGGCACCGAGAACGCCAACCTGCCGACCGGCGCGGTCGAGGTCTTCGCGACGGCGATCGAGGTGCTCGGCCCGTCGGCCGAACTGCCGCTGCCGGTTTTCGGCGATCTCGAATATCCCGAGGACACGCGCCTCAAGTACCGCTTCCTCGACCTGCGTCGCGAGAAGCTGCACAACAACATCATGCTGCGTACGAAGGTCATCGACTCGATGCGCCGCCGCATGAAGGATTCGGGCTTCTCCGAGTTCCAGACGCCGATCCTGACGGCCTCCTCGCCGGAAGGCGCGCGCGACTTCCTGGTGCCGAGCCGCCTGCATGCCGGCAAGTTCTACGCGCTGCCGCAGGCGCCGCAGCAGTACAAGCAGCTCCTGATGATGGCGGGTTTCGACCGCTACTTCCAGATCGCGCCCTGCTTCCGCGACGAGGACCCGCGCGCCGACCGTCTGCCGGGCGAGTTCTACCAGCTCGACGTCGAGATGAGCTTCGTCGAGCAGGAGGACGTGTTCGCGACGATGGAGCCGGTCATCACCGGCGTCTTCGAGGAGTTCGCCGAAGGCAAGACGGTCGCCCGCAACTGGCCGCGCATTCCCTATGCCGAGGCGATCGCCAAATACGGCTCCGACAAGCCGGACCTGCGCAACCCGCTGATCATGCAGGACGTCTCCGAGCCTTTCCGCGGCTCTGGCTTCAAGGTCTTCGCGCGCATTCTCGAAGGCGAGAAGAACCGCGTCTGGGCTATCCCTGGGCCCAAGGGTGGCTCGCGCGCCTTCTGCGACCGGATGAACTCCTGGGCGCAGGGCGAGGGACAGCCGGGCCTCGGCTACCTGATGGTCAAGGAAGACGGCGAGGGCCAGGGGCCGATCGCCAACAATATCGGCCCGGAGCGCGTCGCCGCGATCATCAAGCAGATGGGGCTGAAGGGCGGCGATGCCTGCTTCTTCGTCGCGGGCGACCCTGACAAGTTCTACAAGTTCGCCGGCAGCGCCCGTAACAAGGTCGGCCAGGATCTCGGGCTGATCGACGAGAACGCCTATGCCTTCGCCTGGATCGTCGACTTCCCGATGTTCGAGTACAACGAGGACGAGAAGAAGGTCGATTTCTCGCACAACCCCTTCTCGATGCCGCAGGGCGGCCTGAAGGCGCTCAACGAGGAAGATCCGCTCTCGCTCAAGGCCTTCCAGTACGACATCGCCTGCAACGGCTTCGAACTCGCCTCCGGCGGCATCCGCAACCATCGCCCCGAGGCGATGGTGAAGGCGTTCGAGATCGCCGGCTATGGCGAGGAGACGGTGATCGAGCGCTTCGGCGGCATGTATCGCGCCTTCCAGTACGGCGCGCCGCCGCATGGCGGCATGGCGGCCGGCGTCGACCGGATCATCATGCTGCTGGCTGGCGCCACGAACTTGCGCGAGGTCGCTCTGTTCCCGATGAACCAGCAGGCCGTCGATCTCTTGATGGGCGCCCCGGCGGAAGCCTCGCCCAAGCAGCTGCGCGAGGCGCATCTGCGCGTCAATCCGCCCGAGAAGAACGGCTGACCCCATGCCTTCCCTGCCTGCCGGGCGAGCCCTCTCGCTCGCCTGCCTCCTGACGCCGCTGCTCGGCGCCTGCGTCGCCCATGGCGAGAGCAGCAGCGGGCGCGCTTCGGCGCTGGCGACGACGGTGTCGCGCGCCATCACCTGCAAGGCGGGCTCGCCGCAGCGCACGACGCTCGACCGCTTCCTCGCGGCTGAAAAAGCGCGCGGCGCCGACGATCAGCAGATCGCGGCGGCGCGTGCGGCCTATATCGGCGTCTCCGAGGCCGAGATGGTCAATCAGGGTGTGCGACCGCAGGCCTGCACGGCCGAAGAGCGGGCAGAACTCAAGGCACGGATGGGCCGCATCCGGGCCGGGGATTTCAACACGCTCTGAGCCCCGCAATGCCGATGCCTTCGATCCTGAAACCCGCCGCGGCGGCGGTTCTGCTTGCGGCGCTCGGCGCCTGTACGGTTGCCGGGCCGATGCCGGGCACGGTGGAGTATGCCGCCGCGACAGTCTCGCGCGCCTATGATTGCGGCCTGCGTGTCGATCGCCACCGCATCATCGCGCGGCTCGACGGACGGGATCGGCAACGCTTCATCGCGGCCAATGCCGGCTACGCCGTGAAGTCCTACAAGGCGCCGCATCGCTGCGAGAGTGCCGAGCGCGAGCGGATCAAGAGCGAGATCGGTACGCTCGCCCGCCGCTGAAATCGCTTGCTTCGAGCACCGCGACATGGCCACAAGGCCGCAATGCCCGCCGCCGCCATCACCGCCATCGTCGTCAGCTATGACAGCGCCGAGGTCCTGCCCGCCTGCCTTGATGCGCTGGCCGGGGAGGGCGTGGGGGCTATCGTCGTCGACAATGCCAGCGGGGACGATAGCCGCGCGATCGCCGCGGCGAAGGGCGCGCGGGTGATCGCGAATGCCCGCAACGAGGGCTATGGCCGGGCCAACAATATCGGCGTCGCGGCAGCCGAGACGCCCTATGTGCTGATCGTCAATCCAGATCTCGAACTCGGGCGCGGCGCCGCTACGGCGTTGCTGGCGGGGGCGGAGCGCTATCCCGATGCCGGGATGCTGGCGCCGCGTATCGTCGAGCCTTCGGGGCGCATCTTCCTGCAGCCGCGCTCGCTGCTCTCGCCACCGCATCTCAATCGCTCGGGCACGATGGCGATCCCGGAGGGCGATGCCTGCCTGCCTTTCCTCTCGGGCGCCTGCCTGCTGATCCGGCGCGATCTCTTCATCAAGCTCGGCGGCTTCGATCCGGCGATCTTCCTGTTCTATGAGGATGACGACCTGTGCCGGCGCATGCGCGATGCCGGCCATGCCCTCGTCCATGTTCATGAAGCGGAGGCGCGGCATGGGCGGGGCCGTTCGACGACGCCGTCGCCGCAACGGCGCTTCAAGGCGCGCTGGCATCTCGCCTGGTCCGAGCATTACATCGCCCGGAAATACGGGCTGGCCGGGCCGCGGCCGATCCGCCTGCTGGAGAATATCGGCAAGGCTGCGGGCTACGGGCTGCTGCTCAGGCGCGAGAAGATGTTCGCGCATGCGGGCTCGGCTGCCGGCGCCCGCGCCTGGCGGCGCGGCGAGACGGCATTGGCGCATGAAGGGCTGAGGGAAATGCCATGAGCCGGCCCACGGTCGCAGAGGCGCTCGCCAACCCGCATAACAATTTCGGGCTGCTCCGGCTGGTGATGGCGCTTGCCGTTGTCGTGTCGCATGCCTTCAGCGTGACCGATGGGCGGGTGGAGCAGGAGCCCTGGTTCCAGACCACCGGGTTCACGCTGGGCGAGCACGCCGTCAACGGCTTCTTCGCGATCTCCGGCTTCCTGGTGACGATGAGCTTCGTGCGGCGCGGCTGGCGCGACTATGTCGTCGCGCGCTTCCTGCGAATCGCGCCGGGGCTGATCGCGGCGACCCTGGTCGTGGCGCTCGTGCTGGGCGGGCTGATGACGACGCTCGACCGATCCGCCTATTTCAGCGACCCGCGTTTGTGGCGCTTCATCACGGGCACGCTGACCACCTTCAAAAGCGCGGCAGCCTTGCCGGGCGTCTTCGAGAGCAACCCGCTGCCTTTCCCGCTGGGAACGGTCTGGACGCTGAAATACGAGACCTTGTGCTATCTCGGCGTGCTGGCTGCCGGTCTCGCCGGGCTTCTAGCCCGCCCGCGTCTCGCGCTGGCCGCAATGCTGGCGCTGACCCTCGCCGTCGTCCTGCGCGAGGTTATGGCGCCGCATGGGTCCAAAGGCACCGAGACGGCTTTGCGCCTGCCCCTGATCTTCCTCGCCGGTGGCGTCGTCTATCTTTATCGCGAGAAGGTGCCGCTTTCGCTGCCGCTGCTGGCTGTGGCTCTCTTGGCGTTGGTACCCCTGTCCTTCACGCCGCTCTACAAGGCGGCGCTCTATCTCGTCACGGCCTGGGGCGTCCTCGTGCTGGCGCTGGCGCCGGCCCTGACGCGGCGCTCGATCGAGCCGCCGGCCGATCTCTCCTATGGCGTCTATCTTTATGGCTGGCCGGTGCAGCAGGCCCTGCACGCGCTCTACCCGTCGCTCGGCGCGGTGGCGCTGCTCTGGCCGTCGCTCGCGGTGACGGTCGTCGTCGCGGCGCTGTCCTGGTACCTGATCGAGAAGCCGGCGCTCGGGCTCAAGCGCCGGTTGATGGGCGCTTCCTGAGCGCTTCCAGCAGCTGGTCGATCCGCTCGGAGAGCAGAAGCGGGATCAGGCGTTCGATCTCGGCGCGGGGGCGGTTCCACCATGCGGTTTCGAGCAAAGCCGTGATCCGGGCCTCGTCGAAGCGCAACCTGACGACCCGTGCCGGGTTTCCGGCGACGATCGCATAGGGCGGCACGTCGCGTGTGACCACGGCGCGCGCCGCCACCACGGCGCCATGACCGATGGTGACGCCGGACATCACCATGCATTGCGAGCCGAGCCAGACATCGTGGCCGATGACGACATCGCCGCGGGTCGTGTCATGGCCAGTTATCCCGGCAGCGGGAGGCCAGAGGCGAGGCAAAGCAGGGAAGGGGTAGGTCGTCGCCCAGTCGAGCCGGTGATTGCCGCCGAGCAGGATCTCGACGCCATCCGCGATCGAGCCGTAGCGCCCGATCACGAGCCGGGCGCCGCTTTCAGGGAAGCGCACCTTCGGACGACCATAGGTATAGGGGCAGATGGTGAATTGCCCCGGCCGCCGCGCGACGAGCTTCGCGAGGTGCAGCCGGGTCTGGTTGTCGGGGTTCAGCCGCTTGCGCAGCCAGCCGCGGGGAACCTGCGGCAGGCCTGCCCACCAGGCCTGAAGGCCTGACGGACGCCAGTCGCTGTCCTCGGGCGCGATCACACCCTGTTCTTCACTGCGCATCGGCCTTGAGATCGATCTTCTCGAAGATCTCCGTCGGCTCCGTCATGGTGATGACGTCCGCAAGGCCCAGCCCCGTCGCCGACTTGGCGTTGGCGGAGACCGTCAGGGTGCCGGGCTTGGCGACGAAGCGGGAGGCGGCGCCTGCCACGGCCTTGGCTCCGTCGGAGGGGCCGAGAATGGCGGCCAGCCCGAGGCTCGCGACCATCGTGAATTGCTGGCGGACGTCCTCGACCTTGCGCTTGGACTTGCGCGCCTCGTTCTCGATGAGTTTCTCGACCAGCCCGAAATTCTGCAGCTTGACCTGCAGGTTGCGGGCGGTGGCGCCGAGCGCGGCCACCTGGGCGAGGGCGAGGTCGCTGGCGAACAGGTCCTTGGTGACGTTGCCGAGCGTGCCGGAGGCCTCGATCTGGGCAAGGCCGGCGCTGCCGAAGGAGAGCGTGCGGATGGCGATCTCGTTCTTCGCGGCTTCCCAGGCGAGATCAAGCTTGGCCGACAGGTCGAGCGAGCGGATACCCATCGCGATCATGTCCTTGGCCGCCGGGTTGCCGGTCGCCTCGGAGACCGGAGTGACGAGTTTGTCGATCGTCAGCGCGAGGCTGGTCGGGATGCCGTTGAGCTGCTCGCCCGCCTTGATCTCGAAGGTGCCGAGCGAGATCTTGACCGGCTCCTTGCCGGTGATGATCGCCGGTGCGTCGATCGAGATGCCGGCGAGGCGCACCGTGCCGAGCGTCGGGATGAAGCGGCGGAAATCGATCTCGTCCATCGGCTTGTCCGGTTCGGCCAGCGCCGCCCGCAACTCGCGGATGACGGAGCCGAAGGCGAAGCCGGAATAGGCGATCGAATCGATGCCGCCCTTGGCTTCGCCCGAGCGGAACTGGAAGCCTTCCATGGCGAAGCCGGATTTCGCCGGGGTGTTCTCGCCGAAGGCCATGCGGGCGATCCGCATGTCGACCGCGTCGACCTTGGCGCTGGCCTTCGGCGGCGGGCTCACGGTCATGACGAGATCGCGGGCCTCGCCGCTGCCGTATTCGAACATGTCGAAGAGCGCGAGCATCGAAAGGCCGAGCTGCCGTTCGGCCTCGGTCTTGGCCGGCGGCTTGTCGGCGTCGGTCTCCTTGTCGTCCTGCTTGCGCTCGACTTCCTCGCTCGCCTTGGCCAGTCGCGAGACCACGTCGAGGAGCGGCTCGGGGCCGACCCTGGCGGCAAAGCCGCGCGCCGTCGTCTTGCCGAGCGACATCTTGCCGGCCTTGCCCATGTCCAGGTTGTAGCCGTCCTGCTCGAAATTCCCGATGACCGGAAGCATCGCCTCGCTGGCGCCGGGCGCGGCCTTCTCGGTCAGCACGCGCGTGATCTGGCGCAGGTCAAAGGCGTCGAAGGCGGTGCGCTTCAATTCGCCCTTCATCGGGCCCGTGGCAGCGCCGTCGGCGGTGATGCTGGCGCTCGCCGATTCGCCATGGCCGATCTTGCCCTCGCGGATATCGGTCAGGCGGATGTCGCGATAGACCGTGGTCTGCTTCTGGTCGCCGACCGTCTGTTCCAGCGACAGTTCGGGCGCGCTGATTTCGGCGGCGTTCAGGCGTGCAGCCCTGGCCGAAGCGGATTCGCTGGCGGAGGCGCCGGTGAACAGCGCCAGGAAGGCGTCCTTTTCCAGCGTCGAGCCCTTGATCGCGATCTTCGGCGCGTTGATCACGAGCTTGCCGAGGTCGATCCTGACATTGTCGAGCTGGAAATCGGCGGCCCAGGCGGAGGAGGCGAAGGACATCAGGACAGCCACCAGGGCCGTGCCGGCAAGGTGCGTCGTCCGACGAGGGCGCGCAACGATCATGGATATCTCCTGCTTCAATAGCCCGGCGAAACTGCCGCAAGCGGATGACGAAAGAAAGCCGTCAGGGGACGCCGCGTGGCATCCCGCATTCATATGATGACGAAAGGCTTGACCGAAAGGCGGCGAAGGCGGCCATCTGCCGAAGATTTGCCATCGGCCCCTTCTAGAGCGCAAGGGGTCATGGCCGCCACGGAGCCCAAAGCGATGCATGCCCTCAGAAACGCTCTCGCCGCCTTCGCGCTGGCGCTGGTCGCATTGGCACCGGCCGGACTGCAAGCGCAGGGCCAGCCGGCTGCTGCCGGGGGAGCGGGCCTCGAATCGCTCGTCATCGTCAGCGGCGGCACGCGCCATGCCTTCCAGGTCGAGGTCATGCGCACGCCGGACCAGCGGGCCAAGGGCCTGATGTTCCGCAATTACATGCCGACTGACCGCGGCATGCTGTTCGATTTCGCAGTGAGCGAGCCGGTGGCGATGTGGATGCAGAACACCTACATCTCGCTCGACATGCTGTTCATCCGGGCCGACGGCACGATCGCGCGCATCGCCGAGCGCACCGAGCCGCTCTCGACGCGGACGATTCCCTCGGGCGAGCCGGTGCTCTCCGTGTTGGAGATCAATGGCGGCGTCAGCAAGCAGCTCGGCATCAAGGCCGGCGACAAGGTCGAGCACGTGCTGTTCAAGCGTTGAGGGTGCCGGCGGCTGCGTCGCTGCACAAGCTGATGCCGCATGATTGGCTTTCGCTTGCGGGTTGCGCCTGTGGCATGATAGCGAACCGCAACGTTTCGAGTGCCGTCGGGGTATAGCGCAGCCCGGTAGCGCATCTGCTTTGGGAGCAGAGGGTCCCAGGTTCGAATCCTGGTGCCCCGACCACTGGAAACGTCATGCGGCAGCCCGATGTCGGGCTGCAGGGATTTTGGTGACGGCAGAGCGCTTTCATGACCGCACGCATCTATCGCCCGGCCCGCACGGCCATGCAGTCCGGCACGGCCAAGACCGAGCGCTGGCTGCTCGAATACGAGCCGGAGGCGCCGCGCCAGATCGAGCCTCTGATGGGCTGGACCTCGTCGTCGGACATGAAGAGCCAGCTCAAGCTCTGGTTCGACAGCGAAGCCGAGGCCGTCGCCTATGCCACGCGCAACGGCATCGCCTATCGCGTCGAGCAGCCGAACGAGGCCAAGCGCCGTTCACTGTCCTATTCCGATAATTTCAAATTCTCGCGCGTCGGTCAGTGGACGCATTGAAGCCGACAGGCGAGGGGACATCCTCGCTTTCGGGCCCGTAGCTCAGATGGATAGAGCAGCAGCCTTCTAAGCTGCTGGTCGCTGGTTCGAATCCAGCCGGGCTCGCCATTTTATTCAGAAATCCCAGATGCTTGCGCGTTCTGGCATCTGGGATTGCTACCGACATGCCAGGTCGGGGTAGCGCCGGGTAGCGCTCATCTGCTGGCTTCTTCGGACTGCTGATCCTCCCATTCGAAGACCGCGCCGGCTGACAGCGAGCGCGTCTCCGCCGCCGGCAGAGTCTCGCCGTGTCGTCAGTTTGAAGGATGCCCGACGCCGTTAGCGGTTCCTATCCTGCTTGGCGAGACGACACAGAACCACTGCCACCCGTGCATGTCGACATCCGGGTTTCGCAGAAGAGGATGTGCGGTTCGGGGAAGGCGAAAAGCGATGCTTCAAACGACCTTCATGCCGGCGATCCAAGGTTATCATTTCAGCAACAGCGACATAAAATGGGAGCTGCATCCCGGCGGGCCGCACGGAGAGAATCTGTGCGGCGGGATGGTCTACAGCGCGCTCGATCATCATTACGCCCGGAAACCCATCCCGAAGGATTCCGATCCTCCGCCGGTTCGTACGCCGCTCAACGCACACATCTATTCGCGCCAGGTAAGCGCCCATGCGTACACGGTGCCCCGCCTGATGCGCAGCACGATCTTTTTCATGTTCCATCAGTTGTATGTCGACAGCGTCGCCAGCGAATACGATTTGATCCGCCGCTCGATCGCCGCCAACCGGCCGGTTCCTCTTTTCCTGATCAAGCTCGGCGCATTCACAGGCCACCATGTCCTGGTCAGCGCCTGCCAAAGCTCGCCATCGCCGGGCGGGCCGATCCTCAAGCTCTACGACCCCAATAACGAGAACACCACGACCTTCATCTACGCGCATCCGACAACGAAGCGCTTCACGATCAGCGCATTGAACGCAACCGACTATCAGATCCGCGGGTTCTTCGTGGACCGGAACTACAGCTTCAAGCCGCCGCCGGACTTCCCCAAGCCGGCGCCGCCTCCCGGCCCTGCGCCCACGCCGCCACCAGGCCCGCGGCCGCCGCCCAGCCCGCCGCCTTTGCCAGGTCCGGTATCGAGGACGCACACGGTACAGCGAGGCGAAAACCTCAGCATGATATCCCAGAAATATTATGGGACGCAGTCGAAATGGTCGGTGATCTACGCCGCAAACAGGGCGGTCATCGGCAACAATCCGAACCTCATCAAGCCGGGGCAGGTGCTGACGATCCCACCCTGATCGTGGCCTTGCCGCGGCAGTCCGCTCCGAGCCGCTTGACCTGAAACGTGTCGCAGCTCTGCACCGGTCCGGACTGGAAGCCGCTGGTGAACCATTTCATGCGCTGCGACGAGGAGCGCCGTTCGGCGCTCGCGTGCCAGCTGCTCGCCGCGACAATTCCGGTCGCTGGCGAGCATGGCCCGGGCAACTATCCCGGGGTCGTGATCAACCTGTGTGGCTACCACCGGCGGCAGGGGACGCCGCCGCAGCCAAAGGACGACGCCGGCGGCTGAAGCCGCACTCCACCGCCATAGCGCGGGCCGTTGCCATAGCCTCGGTTGTACCCGCCGCGACCATAGCCATAGCCATAGCCTCCACCGCCGCGGCCATAGCCGCCACCGCGGTAATGCCGCTGCCGGGCCGTGTTCTGCTGAATGATCATCAGACGTTCGCGTTTCGCAGCCGTCATCGAGAATTCGACGGGTGCGTTGTCGAGGCGCTGCGCGACACCAGAGGGTAAGGCTTCGCCTGCTTGAGCCGAGGCCACGATTGCAGCTAGGCCGATCCCCAGGAGGGCAGAGGTTACACCGCGATGCATGGCATTCTCCTTTTGCTTCAACGACAGAAGCACGCGGAAGCATAACGCAGGCTGAACGGAATTGTTCTCCTGCGTCGTCCATTCCCTTCGCGTCCATCCGACGGAACAGGCGACCTTCACCCCGGTTATAGGAGCGGGGGCCGATGCGGAGTACAGCCATGTTGCGGTTCGTCGCCATCACCGCCCTCGCGGCGGCTCTTTCGTCCCCGGCCCTCGCGGAGCCCGGTTTCGTCAAGACGGTGAGCCTGGCCCCGCTCGGCTCCTCGTATGGGGTCGCTCCGAAGGCGGCGTGCGAACTGCCCGTCGATCTGTCGGCCCTTACAGCCCCGGTCGCGCCGGCAACGAGTCAGGCCATGACCTTGTCGCCGCGGATGATTCAGGCAATTCGAATCGGCGAAGACTCGTCCGACGATTGACGGCCTGCGTCGGCATTGCTGCCTCGCCATGCTTGCCGACCCTTCCCCGGCAGCGTAAACCCGCGCGGCCTCGCCTTGATCGCGCCCGAAAGGCCCGCCATCGGGCGGGAATCGACTTTCAGGACAGGTGCGGCCGGGCAGCCGCGGGGATGGATGATGTTTTCGCTCACGCCAGCGATCGACCGGGTCAGGGATGCGGCCTCCGGCAGCCATCTGCGCGCCTGCATCTTCCTCCTGCTCCTGTCGCTCGCCGCCTTCCTGCCGGGCTTCAGCACGCTCCAGCCGCTCGATCGTGACGAACCGCGCTTCGCGCAGGCGAGCAAGCAGATGCTCGAAACCGGCGATTTCGTCGATATCCGCTTCCAGGATGAGGCGCGCCACAAGAAGCCGGTCGGGATCTACTGGCTGCAGAGCGCGGCGGTGCGGGCGGGCGAGGCGGTCGGCATCCCCGAGGCGCGCACGCAGATCTGGCTCTATCGCATTCCCTCGCTGATCGGCGCGACCGCAACGGTGCTGCTGACCTATTGGGCGCTGCTGGCCTTCCTTTCGCCGCCACTCGCCCTGCTCGGCGGCGCCTTGATGGCGGCTGCGGTACTGCTCGGCGTCGAGGCGCGGATCGCCAAGACGGATGCGCTGCTGGCGGCCTGCGCCGTCGCGACGATGGGCGCGCTGGCGCGGACCTGGCTCGACTGGACGCGCTCGCTCGCCTTCGTGCCGGATCGGCGCAACTGGCTGGTGTTCTGGGGCGCGACCGCGCTCGGCCTGCTGATCAAGGGGCCGATCGTGCCGATGGTCTGGGGCCTCGCCATTCTCGTTCTCAGCGCGAGCCAGCGATCCTTCCGCTGGCTGAAGCCGCTGCGCTTCGGCCCTGGCCTGCTGCTTTGTCTCGTCGTCGCCTTGCCCTGGTTCGTCGCCATCATGGTCAAGACTGGCGGCAGTTTCTTCGCCGAGAGCGTGGGGCAGGACATGCTTGGCAAGGTCGCCGAGGGGCAGGAGAAGCATTGGGGGCCGCCTGGGCTCTACCTGCTGTTCTTCTTTGCGACCTATTGGCCGGCGGCGGCTTTCGCAGCGATGGCGGTGCCCTTCGCCTGGGTCCGGCGCAAGGAGCCGCAGATCCTGTTCCTGCTCGCCTGGATCGTGCCGTCCTGGCTGGTCTTCGAGGCGGTGCCGACGAAGCTGCCGCATTACGTGCTGCCGCTCTATCCGGCGATCACCGCGCTGCTGCTGCTGGCCGTGCTGAACGGGGGAATCGACCGCCATCGACGCGGCGCCGTGCTGACCGCCTGCCTCGTTGTGATCGTGCCGCTGGCGCTGATGGCGACGATCCTGTTCGGCAACTGGACGCTCGACCGGGCGGTGCCGTGGCTGGCATTGCCGTTCTTCGCGCTCGTCCTGCTCTGCGCCGGCAGCGTCGTCGCGGCCTTCCGGCGGCTCGATTTCGAAGGCGCGCTCTGGCGCTGCGTGCTCGCGAGCCTGCTGCTGACGATCGCGGTCTATCCCTTCGCCATCGAGAGCCTGCGCTCGCTGAAGCTGTCGCCACGTCTGGCGGAGACGCTCAAGGCTGCCGGCTGCGCCGATCCGGCCGTGGTAACGCTGGGCTATCGCGAGCCCAGCCTCGTCTTCCTGACCGGGACGAAGCTCGCGATGGCTGCAAGCGGCGCGGACGCGGCGGCCTTCCTGAATCAGCCCGGCTGCCGCGTCGCCTTCGTCGAAAGCCGCTTCGCCGACGATTTCAAGGCGGCCCTGGCGAGCCAGCCGGCGAAGCCGCGGCTGGTGACCACGATCAACGGGTTCAACCTCAATGGGGGGCGCAAGCTTGAGATCGCCGTGTTCGCCCGTTCGCCCGGTTGAGGCACCCTTGCTCTCGAAGCTCTTGCCCTATTCGCCGCGCTGACGCAGTTTGCGGGCCGTTTTTCCGGATGATGCCCCTTTGACCGAAACCTCTTCCCATCCGCTGCTCAGCGTCGTCGTGCCGGTGCGCAACGAAGTCGGCAACATCGCGCCGCTCGTCGCCGATATCGAGAAGGCCTGCGCGGCGATCGGCGCCTTCGAGGTCGTCTATGTCAATGACGGCTCGACCGACGGCACGGCTGCGGCGCTGGCCGAGCTCGCCGCGACGCGACCCTGGCTGCGCGTCGTCACCCACGCCCAGTCCTGCGGCCAGAGCGCGGCGGTGCGCAGCGGCGTGCGCCATGCCCGTTCGGCCATCGTCGCGACGCTCGACGGCGACGGCCAGAACGATCCCGCCTTCCTGCCGGAAATGGTCGAGGCCTTGCAGAAGGGCGGGCTCCAGGCCGGGATGGTGCAGGGGCAGCGCGTCGGGCGCAAGGATACCGGCTTCAAGCGCTGGCAGTCGAAGGTCGCCAACGGCGTGCGCGTGCGGGTGCTGAAGGATGATACGCGCGACACCGGCTGCGGGCTGAAATGCTTCCGGCGCGAGGCCTATCTCGCCTTGCCGTATTTCGATGCGCTGCACCGCTTCATGCCGGCGCTGATGGCACGCGAGGGGCACAAGGTCCTGCATGTCGACGTGCGGGACCGGCCGCGGCTGACCGGCGTCTCGAACTACGGTTTCTTCGACCGGCTCTGGGTCGGCATCCTCGACCTGGCCGGCGTGTGGTGGCTGATCCGCCGGCGCAAGCGCGTGCCGCAGATCGTCTCGGAGACGATGTGATGCTGATCGATCTGCAGCAGACCATCGGCCGCTATTTCCACGATGTGTTCGTCAATAATGTCGATTGGTGGGTCCTGCTCGGCGTGGTCGCGCAGGGGCTCTTCACCATGCGCTTCGTGGTGCAGTGGTGGGCGAGCGAGAAGGCCCAGCGCTCGGTCGTGCCGATGACCTTCTGGTGGTTCTCGATCGGCGGTGGCCTGCTGCTGCTGATGTATGCGCTCTATCGGCGCGACCCCGTCTTCATCCTCGGCCAGGGCTTCGGCGTCTTCGTCTATATCCGCAACCTGCAATTCGTCCTGCGCGCCCGGGCGCGCGGCGAGGATACGAATTCCGGGCCGGGTTAGGCGGCCGCCTCAGCTCCGCGACGGTGCCGCCGGCTCGGCCGCCGCACCGTCGGCGGGCGAGGGCAGCTTGTCGGCTGCGGGCGGCTGCGGCTTGCGCATCGCGGCGGAGTAGGCCGGGTAGCGCTCGCGATAGGCCTTCAGGAATTCCGAAAGCGTGTCGGCATTGGCGGTGGCGCGCGCCATCTCGCGGATGTCGGAGGCGCGCGTCCGGTCGGCCCCGGTGACGAAGGCGAAGGTCCTTGCATCGGCGCCCCGCGCCATCTTCGGGGCGAACTTGCTGCGAAGCCGGTCGAGCGACAGGCTCTCGCTCGCCATCACATAGGAGACGCCGGCCCGCATCACGTCGGCGCGCTCGCCGTCGCCGAGCGCGTCGTCGCCGCGCCAGCTTTCGCCGAGCAGGCGCTCATAAGCCTCGCCCGCCTCGCGCCAGCGGCGCCCGGTCCAGTAGATGTCGGCGCGCAGCCTGTCGATCTCGGGGCCGCGCTCGGCTTCCAGCATCTCGAGCGCCTGGTCGGTGCGCGAGAGATCGGAGAGCGCCTTGGCCTCAAGCAGCAGGCGCGCGCGCTTGACGTCGGCGGGCAGTTCGACGAGCCGGGTGGTGTTGAGCGCGCGGATCGCATCGGCCGGCTTGCCGTTCATCAGGTCGATCATGGCAAGCCGGGCCGCGACCGTGGAACGCGCCGCGCCGGTGAGACGCCGGTCCATCTGGTACTTCAGGATCTCCGAGGCCTGGTCGAGCAGGTCGAGCTCGACGAGGCGATCGGCGAGCAGGCGGGTGATCTCGTCGCCGCGCCGGCCGATCGGCAGGAATTCCTTGAAATCGTAGAACAGGGCGAGCGCCTCGATGCGCGGCAGCTTGCCGAGCCCGCTGCCGCTGAACAATTCGGCGAAGCGCTGGGCGGTCTCATCATGCATGCGCCGCGTCAGCGGATCATCGGTGAAGTTCTCGTTGGCGCGGCGCGCGACCATGAAGGCGTCGCGCCAGCGCTGCTGATCGGCATAGAGCCGGCCGAGCTCGGCCAAGGCCTCGATCTCCAGCCGGCCGCCGCGCCAGATGACGGAGACCGTCTCCAGCCGGGCGATGGCTTCCTCGGGCTTGATGTCGGTGCGCTTCTCGGTGTCCGCGAGCTTGACCGCGCGCAATTGCGCTTCCGCCGCGATCGGGCGGCTCCTCGCGTCGAAGAGCGGCTTGTAGCCGTTCATCGCCGCTTCCGGGCGGCCGCCGACATCGTCGAGCCGCGCCTGCAGCAGGGCGAGATGCTCCTGGTCGAAGCTGCCGCGCGGCATGTCGGCCAGCGCCTGGATCTGACGCTCGGCGACGCCGATATCCTGCTGGGTCAGAGCAGCGCGGGCCATCGCCTCGCGGAACTCGCCCTGGAGGTCGGCCGGGTAGTGGTCGAGCACGGCTTCGGCGCGGCGGAAGCCGACCAGGGCCTGGGCGTTGCGGTTCAGGCGCTGCTCGATCAGCGCCCGCCAAAGTCCCGTCTCGGCATCGTCCTTGATCGGGCCGGCATCGAAGGCGGTCAATGCCTGCTGGTCCCGGTGCATCCCGGCGGCGATGACGCCCTTGAGGAAGAGCGCCTCGCGGTTGCCGCGCATGGAGGCATCGTCGGCCAGGAGGGCATTCAGCGGGCCGGCAGCCTCGGGCATCAGGCCGTTGGCGGCATAGAAGCGGGCGAGCGCCAGCCGGGCTTCGGATTTGCGGCTGCGCGAGGCATCGGTGACGTCGAGCAGCAGCGCACGGGCGCGGTCGCGCGGGTTGCCGATGCGCAGCTTGGCCCAGGCATCGCCGTCGAGCAGCGGCGCGGCGTCCTGTTTCCCGGCCGTCTCCTCGGCCTTCCCGCTGGGCTCACCGATATCGAGAGAGACGTTGAGCCCGCCATTGCGGCCGACCCGGACCTGCTCGGTGCCGGCGCGGACGGCGACATCGTCGGCATGCGGCTGGATTGCCAATCCCTGCGCGGTCTGAAGCAGGCCGAATTCGACGAACTGATAGGGTTTGGGCGTCAGCCTTGTCGGGCCTGTCGCGGTGGCGACGGCGACAGGCAGGCCGGCCGGGCCCGATTCGAGCCAGTGAATGCCGGTCAGGCCGGCGAGCGGCACGGCGACGATGGTCTGGCCGCGATCGTCCATGCTGCGCTGCGGCTCGACCGGAGCGGCGGGCCGGCCGGCATCCTCGCCGAGGTCGAGCGACCAGGCCAGGCCGTTGTCGAAGATCCGCGTCAGCGGCTGGCCGGCAAGCTTGAGCCTGACCAGCGTGACCTTGCCCTCGCGGGTCACCGTGCTGTCCTCGATCAGCTTGGGCATCAGCCCGGCGAGCTTGGCGGGGTCGATGGTGTCGCGGGTGTCGAAGACCAGCGTCATCACGCCGGCATCGAGGAAGGCCGCGGCGCCGGTCGGCCGGGTGAAGCGGAAGTCGAGGCGCTTGCCCTCGACCGTAATCGCGACCGGGCCCGGCGGCACCTCGGGAGCGGCAGGAGTTGCGACAGCGGCTTGGGTGACAGGCTCTGCCGGCTTGACCAGGGGCGCGGTTGCCGCGGGCTTGGCGGGGGGCTCCGCTGCTGCCGGCGTTGTGCCTGGGGCGGGGGCCGGTGGGGGGGACGGCTTGCTCAGATCGGCGAGCGACAGCGCTTCCTGCTTTACCGGCCGGAGCAGGTCGACCACCAGCCCGGTCTCGTCGCTGAAGCTGCGGGCCTGCCAGTCCTTGGGCAGGGTCAGGGCCAGGCTCAGCGCCTCCTTGCCGGCATCCAGTCCGGCGAAGCCGATATCGGCCGGCAGGGCGCTGCGGATGGCACCGGCCTCGACATTCATCGGCCGGTCGAAGACCAGCTTCAGCGTTCCATCCGATAGGTCGCTGGTGAGCTTCGTCTCGGCCGGGGCCTTGAAGATCAGGCGCTCCAGCGTCGGGAGGCTCGCCACGCGCATCGTCAGCACCGCCGGAGGCGCGACCGGCTGGCGTGCGGCTTCCCTGGCGCGGGCCTCGGCGAGGCGCAGGCGCTCGGTGAGCTCGGCGATGGCTTCCGGCGGCGGGCCGGGCATAACGCCGGTCCAGGTCTGCGGCAGCAGATCGATGAAGGCCTTGTCGCCGGCCTCGATCAGATTGGCCTTGTAGGCTTGCGTCAGCGCGAAGCGCATGCCGCGCCCGTCGGGGTCGACGCGGGCAATGGAGATGTAATTGGGCAATTCGCGGGCGATGCGTGCGGCATCGACCTGGACCTGGCCGCCGAAGGCGACGATCAGCACGCCGCTGGAGACGCGGATGCGGGTCTGGATCGGCTCGTCGAAGGTGAGGGACAGGCGGCCGAAACCGGCCGGCATGGCCTCGCCGCGCAGTTTCGCGCCGGCCGCAAGGGCACGCGTATCCAGGCCGGCGGCGAGCGCGAGAGCGGCCAGCCCGATACCGAAGGCGAGGGAGCGCGACAGACGCAAACCGTGATACTCGACCCAACGCGACACTGGGCCTTGCCACGCCCTGAGACGTGGCGGCCCTCCGGCACGCTAGCGCGTCAACCATAATGGCGTCTTAACGGAATGGGCGCGGACAGACCGTTTTCAGCGCTGCGGCGCGGGGGCGATCGCCGGGAGCTCGTTGCCGGGCAGGGGGGCTTCGTTCGCCACGCGCTCGATGCCGGCGCCGCGCCCGCCCGTCGCGAGCGCGACGGTCAGCTTCTCGGCGCGGTCGGGCGACATCGCCGCCATCACCTCGGACATCTTGCGCGGGTTCATCTGCTGGACCACCGGCACGAGCACGTCGAGGCCGAGACGGTCGAAGACACGGGCGGCGTCCTTCGGCTTCATCGCTTCGTACATGATGACGAGGTTCTTGATCGCCTTGGTTTCGTCGGCAGAGGCCTTTGCCGCCGGGCTGACCTTCTCTTCGAGGGTCTTGAGGTCGCCGACGCGTCCGTCGAGCTTCTTCTCGGCGGAGTTCAGCAGGCGCTCACGCATCTCGAGCTCGCGCATCCGGCCTTCCAGCTCCTCGCGCCGTTCGCCGAGGCGCTCCAGGAGAGCCTTCTCGGCCGGCGATACCGGCTGGACCGAGCCGTTCATGATGCCGGCCTTGTTGTTGGGGTTGGCGGCGCGTGCGGCTTCGGCCTTGGCCTCGGTTTCCTTCTTCTCCTGCTCCTTCTTCGAATCGGGAGCAGGCACGGAGCCGGTCGTCTCGGGATCGAAGACGTCGGGCGCATGGGCCCGCGCGATGATCTTGGCGAGACCCCAGATCTTGGGATCGTTCATGGCCCCGTCCTTGACCGTGGGGGCTTGTGCCATGAGCGGCAGATCGGCCGGAATGTGGCCGGGGGCGGGCTCCGCCGTCCAGGCAAGCAGCTTCAGCGCCAGGAGACCCATGGCGCCGAGAATCACTGCCGGCAGGAGGCGGGGCCGTTCGATCACGCAGCCTGTTCCTCGAGGCGGCGGGCGGCGCGGGCGCGGATGGCGGCGGCGGACTGGGCCGCGCTCTCAAGGCGGGAGACCGGTGCGGGAGCGGCGGGCGCCTCGACCGGGACCTCCTTGGCGCCGACGAGGGTCGCGGCGCTGACGATCTGGCCGATGCGCTCCATCACCGCCTGGCCGGCTTCGACCTGGGCGGCGAGATCGGCGGCGTAGCGCTCGGCCGTGCGCAGGCGCTCTTCCAGCGTCCGGTCGCAATCGCCCAGCGTCGACTTGAGGCCGGCGATGGCGCGCTCGGCATTGTCCGTCGCGGTGATCAGTGCGCCGACGGTCTGGCGCATGCCGGCCTCGTCCGCCTTCAGGCGCTCGATGCGCCTGGTCAGGATGAAGCAGGTGACGATGGTGGCGACGAGGAGGCTGGCGACAAGCACGTCGGCAATGAGATTGATCGTCATGTGTCCTCTTCAGGTCGTGGCGCCGAGATGGCTGGCGAGGCTGTCGAAAGCGGCGATGGTGGTCTTGGAGCGGCGCAAGGGGCTGACGACCTGGACGGCGATCTTGCCGTCGACCCGGCCGATGCGGCCTTCGGTGACGATGAAATCGCCGCAGCGCAGCGAGACGGTGGCATCCGGGCGGGCGTCGAACATCAGGGTATCGCCGATTTCGAGCTTCATGACGCGCTTGAGCGGCATCCGGGTCTCGTGCAGCACGCAGGTGACGTCGACATCGGCCTGCCAGACCTCGGTCGCGAGATGGTTCTCCCAGGTCGGATCGCGGCCCAGCTTCTCGCCCATGAAGCTTTCGAGCAGCAATTCGCGGATCGGCTCGATCGTGGCGTAGGGCAGGACGATGTGCAGCGCGCCGCCGCGGCCTTCCATGTCGAACTTGAGCTCGACGCGGATCGCGGCATTGGCCGGGCGGGAGATCGAGACGAAGCGCGGATTGGATTCGACGCGGTCGACGTTGAAGCGCACCGGCGAGAGCGGCTTGAAGGCGGCCTCGGCATCGCCCAGCACCAGTTCGATGACGCGGCGGATCATGCGGATTTCGATGGAGGTGAAGGGGCGGCCGTCGATGCGCGGTGCCGGCTGGCCGCGCTTGCCGCCGAACATCGCGTCGAGGACCGAGTAGATCAGCGACGATTCGATGGTGATCAGGCCGAAATTGTCCCATTCCTCGGCCTTGAACACCGAGAGCAGCGCCGGCTGCGAGATCGAGTTGACATAGTCGCCGAAGCGCACCGAGCGGATGCTCTCCAGCGTGACCTCGACATTGTCCGTGAAGAAGTTGCGCAGGCTGGTCGAGAGCAGGCGCACCAGACGCTCGAAGATGATCTCGAGCATCGGCAGGCGCTCATAGGCGACCGAGCCGGAATCGACGATCGCCTGGATGCCGTTGCGGCCGTCCTTCTCGTCGCCGCTGGAGAAACCGAGCATCGTGTCGATTTCGTCCTGCGACATCAGGCGATCGGTACCGCCTTCCTGTTCGCCGTCGTCCTCCACCATGTCGGGCATGGCGGTCCAGCCGGCCGCCATCCCTTCCGGGGTCAGCGGCTCGTCGCTCGGTACGGAGGTGTCGCGTTCGGTGCTCATCGTTCCGCCGTCATCTCGGTGCGGTCAGCCGGTTGCGGCTCACTGGACCAGCAGTTCCTTGAACAGCACGGCGTCGACCTTGGCCGGATAGACGGTCAGGTTGACGCGACGCAGAAGCTCTTCCTTGAGGCGGTACATGCCGGCCGAGCCTTCGAGATCGGACGGACGCAATTCGCGCATGAAGACCTGGAAGGCGTCCTCGACGCGCGGCAGCAGCGGCTTGACCTGGTCGGCCGCCTTCGCATCGGCGATCTCCAGCACGACCTTGATCTTCATGATCGGCTGGCGGTCCTGCTGGCCGCCATTGGACATACCGATCATCATGTCCTTCATGTCCAGGAAGGCGATGGGATTCTTGGCCTTCGCCGCGGCTTCGGCGGCTGCGATCTGTTCGGGCGAGGGCTTCTTCAGGAAGAACCAGCCACCACCGCCGGCCGCCGCCAGCAGCACGACGCCGATGATCATGAAGAGCTTCTTCCTGCTCTTCGGCGCCTCATCACCGGAGGCGCCTTCCTCTTCCGTCTTGGCTTTCTTCGCCATCTCGTCACGCGCCCCGGCAGCCGGGCCGCGTTCTGCCGCCCGTTCGGTCACCTTCGTCCGTTACGGTTAACGCGTCGTTAAGGGCGGCAGAATTTGCCGGGCTGTTCTTGCCGCTTCAGCAGCATGTGCCGGGCCGTGACGGGAGGGGGCATCCGCTCTGTATTCAATGATATCAATATCTTGCCTGGATTAACCATGTTGGCACGCCGCTTGCCGGTACTGGGCCGTGGCGACTGCGCTGGGGAGCGTCGAGGTTGCCGCGGGACATGATCGGGAGATAAGCCGTGGAGAACGCGCTTCTCATCGGCCTGTCGCGTCAGGTGGCTCTGGCGCGCGAGCTGGACGTCATCGCCAACAACGTGGCGAATGTCGGCACCAATGGATTCAAGGCGCGCAGCGCGCGCTTCACCGAATTCCTCATGCCTGTCGCGAAGGCCGACGCCTTCAAGCCGGCCGACCGGCCGCTGTCCTATGTCATCGACAAGGGCACGCCGCTCGACCTGTCGCAGGGCATGGTGGAGCTCACCGGCAATCCGCTCGACGTCGCTCTGAAGGGCGACAACTATCTCGTCGTGCAGACGCCGAACGGCGAACGCTATACCCGCGCCGGCTCCCTGAGCCTCGACCGGCAGGGCCGGCTCGTCACCCAGACCGGCCTGCCGGTGATGGGCGAGGCCGGGCCGATCGTCTTCGGCTCCAGCGAACATTCCATGCGCATCGCCGCCGACGGCACCGTCAGCAGCGACCAGGGCACGCGCGGCAAGCTGCGGCAGGTGCGCTTCGCCGATCCGGCGGCGCTGGCGAGCGAAGGCACCAACCTGTTCTCCTCGGCCACGCCGCCCCAGGCGGCGGGCATCGAGGCGCGGCTGGAGCCGGGCGCGATCGAGCGCTCCAACGTCAAGGCCGTGGTCGAATTGACCCGCCTGATGGAGGTGCAGCGCAACTACCAGAGCGTCGCCAACATGATGAGCAAATCCGATGAGCTGCGCAGCCGGGCGATCTCGCGCCTGGCGGACCAGCAGGCCTGATAGGGAGCGAGCACCATGCGCGCCATGCAGACAGCCGCGACCGGCATGATGGCCCAGGAGATGAACGTCCAGGTCATCTCCAACAATATCGCCAACGTCCGGACCACCGGTTACAAGCGCCAGCAGGTTCATTTTCAGGACCTGCTCTACGAGAATTTCCGGCGCGCCGGCTCGGCCACCTCGGACCAGAACACCCAGGCTCCGGCCGGCACTTTCATCGGTTCCGGCGTCAAGACGGTCTCGACCGGCCGCGTCATGACGCAGGGCAATATCAGCCCGACGGAGAAGCCCTACGACGTCGCCATCCGCGGCGAGGGCTTCTTCCGCATCCGCATGCCCGATGGCCGCACCACCTATAGCCGCGACGGTTCCTTCGACCTCGACGCGCAGGGCCAGCTCGTCACCCGCGACGGCTACCAGGTCGAGCCCGGCATCACCGTGCCGAACAATGCCTCCAGCGTCAGCATCAACGCGCAGGGCATCGTCGAGGCGATGGTGCCGGGGCAGACCGCCCCGCAGCAGCTTGGCCAGATCCAGCTCGTGCGCTTCGTCAACAAGGTCGGCCTCGAGTCGATCGGCGACAACCTCTATATCGAGACCGCGGCGTCGGGCCAGCCGATCGACGGCTTCGGCGGCGGCGAGGGCTTCGGCACGCTGCAGCAGAACTACCTCGAGGAAGGCAACGTCCAGGCGGTCACCGAGCTGTCCTCGCTGATCGCCGCGCAGCGCGCCTACGAGATGAATTCCAAGGTCATCACCGCCGCCGACCAGATGATGTCGGCGACGACGCAGATGTTCCGCGGCTAAGGGGGGCGCGCATCATGATCCGCCTCTCCCTGATCGCCCTGGCTCTCTCCGGCACCGCCGCTCTGGCCGCGCCGCAGCAGGCTCAGCCCGCCCCGGTCGCGGTCGCCTCCGCCGTTGCGGCTCCTGCGGCCGCAGCGCTGCCGTCCAGGCTGCAATTGCGCTCCGAGGTCAATCTCGGGCGCGATCTCGTCACCTTCGGCGATCTCATTCCCGGCCTTTCCGGCGAGGCTGCCGCGACGGCGGCCTTCCGGGCGCCGGCGCTGGGCGAGACCGGCACGATCCAGGTCGCCCGCATCGTCGAGGCCGCCCGCGCGGCCGGCATCGTCCACGATGCCAGCGAGTTCCGGAGCCAGGGTTTCGCACAGGTGGTGGTGACGCGCTCCGCCCGTCGCATCACCGCCATGGACCTCGAAGCCGCCGTGAAGACCGGACTGCAGGAGCGCTTCGGCGTCGATGCCCGCATCTTCGCTCTGGCGATCGATGGCGGGGCACCGAGCATCGCCGTCGAGCCCGAGCTGACGGGCGACGTCGCCGTGGTCGAACTCTCCTTCGATGCCCGCTCGCGGCGCCTGCAGGCCCGGCTCGCGGTGCCCGGCAGCGCGGCGATGCGGCTGAAGCCGCTGCGCATCTCCGGCCAGCTCGTCGAAACCATGGAAGTCGTGGTGCCCAGGCGCCTGATCGCCCGTGGCGAGACGCTCGGCAAGGACGATGTGGTCATCGAACGCCGCCAGCGCGAGGGGCAGGGCGGAGAGGTCATCGGCGATATCCGCGCTGCCATCGACAAGGTCGCGCGCCGTGCCCTGCTCGCCGGCGTGCCGCTGCGCGCAAGCGACGTCCAGCGCGAGGAGATCGTCGGCAAGGGCGATCTCGTCACCATCGTCTACGAGACGCCGGGCCTGCTGCTCACGCTGCGCGGCCGGGCCAACGAGGCCGGCGCGATGGGCGATGTCATCTCCATCACCAATCCCCAGTCCAAGCGCGTGCTGCAGGGCAAGGTGAGCGGTCCCGGGCGGGTTTCCGTCCAGCCTTCCGCCGCCGGCCGCGTCGCCAGCGCTCAGTAAAGTTCCGTGGAAAGAGCCATGTCCGCCAACCGCTTCGCCAAGTTCACCGGGCTCCTGCTGCTGACCGCCTCGCTCGGCGCCTGCGGCATCGGCGACCGCCTCGCCAATGTCGGCCAGGCGCCGACGCTGTCGCCGGTCGAGGACCCGACCGCCGCCAAGGGCTACAAGCCGGTTCAGATGCCGATGCCGGAGGTGTCGCACGCCTCCTATGCGCCGAACTCGCTCTGGCGCACCGGCTCGCGCGCCTTCTTCAAGGACCAGCGCGCCCGCAGGGTTGGCGACCTCGTCACCGTCAAGGTCAAGGTCACCGACAAGGCCCAGCTCAACAACACGACCAAGCGCAGCCGCAAGAACGGCGAGGATCTCGGCGCCGAGAACGCCTTCGGCTTCGAGAACAAGCTCGATGCCTTCCTGCCCAACGGCGCCAAGGCCTCCTCCCTGCTCAAGCTGGAATCCGACGGTTCCAGCGAGGGCGCGGGCTCGGTCAACCGCTCCGAGACGCTGGCGACCAATGTCGCGGCGGTCGTCACCCAGAACCTGCCCAATGGCAACCTGGTGATCGAGGGCAAGCAGGAGATCCGCGTCAATTTCGAGGTGCGCGAACTGATCGTCGCCGGCGTGATCCGGCCGGAGGACATCGAGTCCGACAACACCATCGATTCGACCAAGATCGCCCAGGCCCGTATCGCCTATGGCGGCCGCGGCCAGATCACTGATGTCCAGCAGCCGCGCTACGGCCAGCAGGTGATGGATATCCTGCTGCCCTTCTGATCTTTCGACCCTTATCACCGAAATCCCGGACGGCGCGGAACGCTCCCCCTTGTCTCCGCGCCGGCCGGCCGGCGGTCTCTCCCGAGCCGCCACCCTCCCGGCTGCCTGCCACGCTCCCCAAGCTTTACAAAGGTCGGCGGCCAGAAGCCCCGCGTCCTCCCGACGCGGGGCTTTCCCATGTCAGTCAGAGGTAGCGCCCCCCGGTTCACGCGCACCGTCAGTGGCCGGCCGCGAGCGCCGCATCGCCCTCATGCCGCGAGGCCTGGCAAATTCATGCGGCGGAGCAACGACGCCGGGCGCGCGAGGGCTATGCGGGCTTCTTCGAGCCGGCGCCTGGGAACGATGGTCCGGCCTGTTCCCGACTGCATTCGGTGAGGTCGCCATTCGAGGTCTTGTGCGTGTGGCAGCGCGCATCGTCGCGGGTGCAAGCCGACACCGTGAGCATCAGAAGCAGGCAGGCGGCCAGATTTCGCGACATGATCGACGGTTCTCCGTTAGATCTCGGAGCGGTTTGCGGCGCCACGATCGCGCTCGTAACGCTTCTTCAGCGGGAAGGGCGGCAGCCAGGCTTCGCGGCGGATGGTCCAGAGCTCGTAGGTCGGCATCAGCTGGTCCGGAGCGTCGAGCGATCCGAGGTTTACCTCGGTCTCGTCGCGGGAGCGCCCGAAGACCGGTGAGCCGCAGCGCGGGCAGAAGAACCGTCCGTCATAGTCGCGCGCTTCGCCCTCGATCGCTACCGCCTCCTGCGGGAATATCGCGGAGGCGTGAAAAAGGGCGCCGTGATGCTTGCGGCAGTCGAGGCAGTGGCAAATGCCGACCCGGTAAGGGCGCCCCGACGCCACGATCCGCAGATTGCCGCACCGGCATCCGCCTGTGAAACGGTCCATGCTGCGCGTCCTCCTCGATTGGCGGTTGTCGCCGCGAGGTTAGGGCAGGCCGCTTCCCGACGGAAACGGGCCGTCGACATAGGGGGCTTCATGCAAAAGGCCCCGCGCCTGTCGACGCGGGGCCTCTTGGACAAGTCGGGCAAGCCTGTCGCGGCTCAATCGTCGCGGAAGACGCGCTCGTTGCGCTCGTGGCGCTCCTGCGCCTCCAGCGAAAGCGTCGCGATCGGGCGGGCTTCCAGACGCTTCAGCGAGATCGGCTCGCCGGTCTCCTCGCAATAGCCGTAGGTCGCGTCATCGATTCGGGCGATGGCCGCGTCGATCTTGGCGATCAGCTTGCGCTGCCGGTCGCGGGCGCGCAGCTCGATGGCACGGTCTGTTTCGGAGGAGGCCCGGTCGGCGATGTCCGGGTGATTCTCGCTCTCTTTCTGCAAGGTCAGCAGGGTTTCCCTGGCTTCCCGCAGGATCTCGTCCTTCCAGGCGAGGAGCTTGCCGCGGAAATACTCGCGTTGACGGTCGTTCATGAACGGCTCGTCATCGCTCGGCTTGTAATCCGCCTCGAGGATGATCTGCTTCGACATGGGCGCTCTCTCAGTTGTCGGCTCACGCACCCATCGGCTGTGCCGCGGAAGGGGAGCCGATTTGGCGCCCTTATAGCGATCCGTTTCAACTGGAACAATCGCTTCCGACAGGACTTCAACGGCTTCGTGAAAACGCGCGATCCGGCGCCCATTTTTGACGAAAACGGCGGAATTCGCGTCAATTCAGCTTGCGGATCGCCTCGGCGATGTCGGCTTCGACCAGTCGGGCGATCGGTTGCCGGTAATGACTATGGTCGAAGAACAGCTTCGGATCGCGTAATTCAGGCCTGTCGACCCGCCAATCGACCAGCGCCGTGCGCGGGCGGCGGGCCGCCAGGTCGGCGAAGGCCTTGCGGCAGGCCGCATCGGCTGCGGCATCGCGCGTGCCGGGCTTCGACAGGGCGGTGACATAGACCGGCGGGCGCAGGAGAATCAGCGCGGTCTCGGCCGGGGCCGCCTTCATCAGCTCTTCCAGACCCGTCGCGGCCGGGAAGGGGCCGTCGACATTGCCGCCGCCGGCCTCGATCGGCTTCTGCAACCGGGCGATGATCTCCGGATTGGTTCCGTAACCCTGCACGCCGTAGCCCGATTCGTAGTCCCAGTAGCCGTCCGGGCGTGCACGCTCCGCCTTGCCCGACGTCAGGTAGCCGATTCGGCGGGGCAGTTCCTCCAGCAGGTCGAAGCGCATCAGCCCGCCGAGATAGTCGGGCAGGCTGCGGCTCAACAGCCAGAACGGGAAGGGCTTCTCGTTGGGCAGGGCCGGGTTCGCGGTGCACCAGTAATTGTCGATGCCGACCACGATTGCCTGCGGTGGCGCCGTGCGGTGGTGGCGCAGGAACCAGTCGATCGTCGCGAAGGTCTCCCTGGGCTGGGTCGCCGGGGCGATCAGCGAGACAAAGGGGATACCGGTCTTCGCATGCAGCTCCTCCGGCGAGATCAGCTGGATATGCGAGTTGCCGAAGATGGCGCCGGTGAAGCGCGGGTCGCGCCCGCGGCTCGCCAGCGCCGTGCGCGGGCCCTGCGGGCGCACGCCTTCCCCGAGCTTCAGCGGCGAGCGGCCGGAATCATAGGGATCGATCAGGAAGGCGGCCGTCAGGAAGGCGACCGCGATCAGCACCGCTGCGCTGAGGAAGGCGCCGGTGAAGCCCGTCCACTTCACCGCCCGAGCGGCTTGCTCAGAACTGGAAGTAGATGAACTCATAATTGGCGTCTTCGCCGATCTTCAGCAGGATGATGACGAACAGGAGCCCGGCGAGGATCGCGAGCCAGCGGGCCGGCGGCAATTTATGGACGAGGTTCCAGGCGGTGGGGCCGATGATGGCGAAGGCGGCTGCCGGCAGCAAAGCCCGCCATTTGAAGCCGGTGCCGATCGGGCCGAGCCCGAACAGGCCCTTGTAGATCGCGAGCGCGGCCTCGAAATTCGTCGCCCGGAACAGCACCCAGCAGAGCATCACGAACAGGAAGGTCAGGACCCAGCCGAGAGCAGCCGGCATCGGCAGGCCGGCGCGGCGCCAGAACAGGGCGACGATCAGCGCCAGTCCATGCGCCACGCCCCAGGCGACGAAGGTCAGGCCGGCGCCGTGCCAGAGCCCACCCAGCGCCATGGTCGCGAACAGCGCCCAGATCTGCGTCGGCAGGCCGCTGCGCGAGCCGCCGAGCGGGATGTAGAGGTAATCGCGCAGGAAGCGCGACAGAGTCATGTGCCAGCGGCGCCAGAAATCCTGGATCGAGAGCGAGCGATAGGGCGCCTCGAAGTTCTGCGGGAGCACGATGCCGAAGAGCAGGGCGAGGCCCAGCGCCATGTCGGTGTAGCCGGAGAAGTCGAAATAGATCTGGAAGGTAAAGGCGAGCGTCGCCTGCCAGGCTTCCATCAGGCTGATGACCTTGCCGGCCGCCGCGGCCGCGAAGACCGGGTTGGCGTATTCGGCGAGGGGGTCGCCGATCAGCACCTTCTTGGCGAGGCCGGCGGTGAGCAGGAGCAGGCCGCGCGCGATCCGCTCGGCTGCGTCCGGGCGCTGATAGGGCCGCTCGTCGAGCTGGTGCATGATCTCGCGCCAGCGCACCAGGGGGCCGGCGAGCACCTGTGGGAAGAAGGCGATGTAGAGCGCGTAGCGGACGAGATCGTAGCGCGGCGCCTGCCCGCGCCGCAGATCCGTCAGGTACATGATGTGGTGGAAGGTGAAGAAGGAAATGCCGAGCGGCAGCGCGATATCGAATTTCGGCGCCGGCAATCCGGGAATCATTCCAGCGAGATCGGCGAAGAAGTTGAAGTACTTGAACACCGCGAGGACCGCGAGGTTCAGGACGATCGCAAGCGTGATCAGCGCGCCGGACTTCGTCTTCTGGAAGGCCTCGGCGATCAGCCAGTTCAGCCCGATCGAGAGCACGAGCAGCGGCAGGAAGCGCCAGTCCCAATAGCCGTAGAAGGCGAAGGACAGCGCCACCAGCACCGGCAGGCGCCAGCGCGGCGCAAAGCGTTCCGCCGCCCAGTGGAGGGCGAGCGCCAGCGGCAGGAAGGCAAGCAGGAAGACGAAGGAGTTGAAAAGCATCGGGCGGGGAGCGGATCACAGGATGGGTGCCGCCTTAGACCATTATGGACGACGAGTCATGTCGGCGCTGGTGCGGCGCAGGAGGGCGGAAGAAGGCATAGGCGGCGGGCGCCTGTCCTCGCTATTTCAATCAATCGATTGATTGAAATAGCGAGCGATGATATGGATGCGGTATGAAAGCTATTTCCGAGAGCGATGCCGGGACACGCGAGGCGCTGATCCGGGCCGGGCTCGACCTGTTCGGGCGGCATGGATTCGAGGCGAGCTCGATCCGCCAGATCGCCCAGGCGGCCGGGGTCAACAGCGCCGGCATCGCCTATCATTTCGGTGGCAAGGACGGCTTGCGCCAGGCCTGTGCCGAGGCGATCGTCGCGACGATGAAGCAGCGGGTCTTCGGCGCCGCCGCGGCGATGCCGCCCCTCGACAGGCTCGCGCCGGAGGCGGCAGCCGAGCTGCTGTTCGGCATCGTCGGGCGTGTCACGGCCTTCGCGACGCAGGCGCAGGAAAGCGAGACGATCGCCCGCTTCGTCCTGCGTGAGATGATGGAGCCGACCCCGGCCTTCGAGACGCTCTACGAGGGGCTGGTCGGGCCGGTCCATGGCCATCTCTGCCGGCTCTGGGCGGCTGCGACCGGGATGGAGCCGGAGGGGGAGGCAACCAAGCTCGCGGTCTTCGCGACGATCGGGCAGGTGCTTTACTTCCGGCTGGCGCGGCCGGCCGTGATGCGGCGCATGGGCTGGAGCGCGATCAACACGGCTGAGAGCGAGGCGATCGCCGGCGTCATCCGCGCCAATCTCCGCGCCAGTATCGCCAGCATGCGGGAGAACAGGTCATGATCCTCGGCTTCCTCTGTTCCTTCGGGCTGATCGCGGCGAGCTTTTCCGCCTGCGGCGGCGATACGGTCCGCATCGCCGGCTATGTCGAGGGCGAATATGTCCGGCTCGGGCCGATCGATACGGCCCGGATCGAGCGCATCGATGTCCGCCGGGGCGACCGCGTCGAGGCCGGCCAGGCCGTGGCGGGGCTCGAACGGACCGATGCCGAGAATGCCGTTGCCGAGGCCGAGGCGCGGCTGGTGCAGGCGCGGGCGCAGCTCGACAATCTGAAGAGCGGCAAGCGGCCGGAAGAGATCGCGGTGATCGAGGCGAGCCTCGCCTCCGCCAAGGCGCAGGAACGCGAAGCCGACCGGGCGCTCGACCGGCGGCAGGACCTGTTCCGTCGGGGCGTCTCCACCCAGGCCGATCTCGACCAGGCGGTGACGGCGCGCGACGTCGCCGGCGCGCGGGTCCGCGAGATCGGTGCCAATCTTGGCGTGGCGCGGCTGGCGGCAAGGCCTGACGAGATCAAGGCCAGCGAGAATCAGGTCGAGCAGGCGAAATCCGCACTGGCACAGGCGCAGTGGAAGCTGTCGCAGCGCCAGCTCGTCGCGCCCGCGGCCGGGCGGATCAGCGACGTCCTGCGCCGGGTCGGCGAACTCGCCGGGCCGAGCGCGCCGGCGCTCCTGATGCTGCCGGACGGCGCCGCCAAGCTGATGCTCTATGTGCCGGAGATCAGAATCTCAGGCGTGACGACCGGCATGAAGCTCGATGTCCGCTGCGATGGCTGTGCGCCCGGCCTGACCGCCACCGTGACTTATGTCTCACCGGAGCCCGAATTCACGCCGCCGGTGATCTATTCGGCGCAGACGCGCCAGAAGCTGGTCTATCTGGTCGAGGCACGGCCGGATGGCGGGCCGCAATCGGCGCTTCAACCCGGCCAGATCGTCGACGTCACGCTCAGGGCGCAGCGGTGAGTGCCGCGCTCGCCATCGATGTCCGCGGCATGACCAAGCGCTTCGGCAAGCGCACGGTGGTCGACGATGTCGATCTCGCGGTCGCGACGGGCGAGATCGTCGGCTTCCTCGGCCCCAACGGCTCGGGCAAGACCACGACGATCCGGATGATCTGCGGCTTGCTCAGGCCCGATGCCGGGGAGGGCACCGTGCTCGGGCTCGATGTCCGCACCCAGAGCGCGGAGATCAAGCGCCAGGTCGGCTACATGACGCAGCGCTTTTCCTTCTACGAAGACCTGACCATCGCCGAGAACCTGACCTTCGTCGCGCGGCTCTACGAGCTCGATCCCGTAGACGAGGCAGTGGCGAAGACGCTGGACGGGCTGGGCCTGACCTCGCGCAAGGACCAGCTTGCCGGCACTCTCTCGGGCGGCTGGAAGCAGCGGCTGGCGCTGGCGGCCTGCATCATGCATCAGCCGAAGCTCTTACTGCTCGATGAGCCGACCGCCGGCGTCGATCCGAAGGCGCGGCGCGAGTTCTGGGACGAGATCCATCGGCTGGCCGGCGACGGTCTGACCGTGCTGGTCTCCACCCATTACATGGACGAGGCCGAGCGCTGCCACCGCATAGGCTACATCGCCTACGGCCGGATGCTGGCCACGGGGACCGTCGAGGAGGTCGTTCGCGGTTCGGGCCTCGTCACCTTCGTCGTCCATGGCGCACTGAAGCCCGCCCAGATCAGGTCGCTCGAGGCGACTGACGGCGTCGAGCAGGTCGCCCCCTTCGGCGCGACGCTGCATGTCGTCGGCACCGATCGAGGGAAGCTGGAAGCGGCGCTCGAGCCCCTGAAGCGCGAGGCCGGTATCAAGGTCGAGCCCGGCGAGACCAGCCTCGAGGACGTCTTCATCAAGTTCATGACCGGCGCGCAGGAGCGGGCGGCATGATTGCGCTGTTTTCCCCACGCCGGCTCGGCGCGATCCTGGCGAAGGAGTTCGTGCAGATGCGGCGCGACCGCATCACCTTCGCGATGATGCTGGCGGTGCCGATCGTCCAGCTCCTGCTCTTCGGCTATGCGATCAACAACGACCCGCGGGGCCTGCCGGCGGCGGTCCTGGCGCTCGGGCAGGATCGTTATACCCGCGCCGTGGTCTCGGCGCTGGAGGTTTCGAACTATTATCGCTTCGGCGAGCGGCCGCAGAGCGCGGCCGAGGCCGAGAGCCTGATGGCGAAGGGCGAAATCTCCTTCCTCGTCACCATTCCCAGCGATTTCGGCACCCGCGTCGAGCGGGCGGACGAGCCGCGCATCCTGGTCGAGGCCGATGCGACCGACCCGGCAGCGGCGAGCGGGGCTGTCTCGGCGCTCGGCACGATCGCGAGCCGGGCCCTGCTGCGGGCGCAGGGGCGCGAGCCGGTGACCGATCCCGCAGGGGCCAGCGGTGACAGCCTCTCCTTCGTCGTGCACCGGCGCTACAACCCGGAGAACATCACCCAGTACAACATCGTGCCGGGCCTGCTCGGCGTCATCCTGCAGATGACCATGGTGATGATGACGGCGATGGCGCTGACCCGCGAGATCGAGCGCGGCACCATGGAGAACCTGCTCGCCATGCCGGCGACGGCCGGCGAGATCATGCTCGGCAAGGTGCTGCCCTATCTCGCCATCGGTGCGGTGCAGGTGGTGATCGTTCTCGGGGCGGCCAAGCTGCTCTTCGCCGTGCCCTTCCTCGGCGGGCTTGGGCTGCTGCTCACCTGCGTGCTGGTCTTCGTGCTGGCACTGGTGCTGCTCGGCTACACGATCTCGACGGTGGCGCGCACGCAGCTCCAGGCGATGCAGCTGACCTTCTTCTTCTTCCTGCCCTCGCTGATGCTGTCGGGCTTCATGTTCCCCTTCGCCGGCATGCCGGGCTGGGCGCAGGCGCTGGGCGAGCTCTTCCCGCTGACGCATTTCCTGCGGATCATCCGCGCGATCATGCTGAAGGGCGCAGGCTTGAGCGATATCGGCGACGAGGTGTTCTATCTCAGCCTGTTCGTGCCGGTCTATGCGGGGCTCGCGCTGATGCGATTCCGGAGCACGCTGGATTAGGGGACTGTCGTTTGTCGATCGCAATGTGCCCTTGTCATTCCGGGGCGTGCCGAAGGCGCGAACCCGGAACCCACGACTGGGTGAGACATTTTTTATGCCGCCTTGTAAGCAGCTCACCCAGTCGTGGGTTCCGGGTTCTTCGCTGCGCGAAGCCCCGGAATGACAAGTTTTAGTGGAATTTACAGCGGAATGTTGTCGTGCTTCCGCCAGGGCCGCTCGACGTTCTTGGTCCTGAGCATCGCGAGGGCCCGCGCGATGCGGCGTCGCGTCGAATGCGGCATGATGACTTCGTCGATATAGCCGCGCTCGGCCGCGACGAAGGGCGACATGAAGCGGTCCTCGTATTCCTTGGTCTGGCGCGCGATGGTCTCGGCATCGCCGCCGCGGAAGATGATCTCGACCGCGCCCTTGGCGCCCATCACCGCGATCTGCGCGGTCGGCCAGGCATAGTTCACGTCGGCACCGATATGCTTCGACGCCATCACGTCATAGGCGCCGCCGAAGGCCTTGCGCGTGATGATCGTGACCAGCGGCACGGTGCATTCGCTATAGGCGAAGAGCAGCTTGGCGCCGTGCTTGATCAGGCCGCCATATTCCTGCGCCGTGCCGGGCAGGAAGCCGGGAACGTCGACGAGCGAGACGATCGGGATCTCGAAGGCGTCGCAATAGCGCACGAAGCGCGCCGCCTTGCGCGAGGCGTCGGAATCGAGCACGCCGGCCAGCACCATCGGCTGGTTGGCGACGATGCCGACGGTGCGGCCCTCGATGCGGCCGAAGCCGGTGACGATGTTGCCGGCATAGGCGGCCTGGATCTCGAAGAAGTCGCCCTCGTCGACCGTCTTCAGGATCAGCTCCTTGATGTCGTAGGGCTTGTTCGGGTTGTCGGGGACCAGCGTGTCGAGGCTCATGTCGACACGGTCGGGCACGTCGAATGACGGCCATTCCGGCACGCCGGCCGTGTTGTTGGCGGGGAGGAAGTCGAGCAGGCGGCGCACCTGCAGCAGCGCCTCGACATCGTTCTCGAAGGAGCCGTCGGCGACCGAGGACTTGGAGGTATGGACCTTGGCACCGCCGAGCTCCTCCGAGGTCACGGTCTCGTTGGTGACGGTCTTCACCACCTCAGGGCCGGTGACAAACATGTATGAGGTGTCGCGGACCATGAAGATGAAGTCGGTCATCGCGGGCGAGTAGACGTCGCCGCCGGCGCAGGGGCCCATGATCACGGAGATCTGCGGGATCACGCCCGAAGCCTGGACGTTCCGCTTGAAGACCTCGCCATAGCCGCCGAGTGCCGCGACGCCCTCCTGGATGCGGGCGCCACCGGCATCGAACAGGCCGACGATGGGCGCGCGCATCTTCAGCGCCATGTCCTGGATCTTGATGATCTTCTGGGCGTGGGTCTCGGAGAGCGAGCCGCCGAAGACGGTGAAATCCTTGGAGAAGACGAAGACGGTGCGGCCATTGACCGTACCCCAGCCGGTGACGACGCCGTCGCCGGGGATCTTCTCGGCCTTGTCCATGCCGAAATCGACGGCGCGGTGCTGCACGAACATGTCGAACTCCTCGAAGGAGTCCTTGTCGAGCAGGAGCTCGACGCGCTCGCGCGCCGTCAGCTTGCCGCGCTTGTGCTGCGCCTCGATACGGCGCTCACCGCCACCCTTGCGGGCGCCCTCGCGCCGGGATTCGAGCTGTTCGAGAATATCCTTCATGGCGGCAGGCTCCCGGCGGGCAAAACGCGTCTCAAAGCCGGCTTAAGCGGCGAAAGCGGATGAGTCCATGACGACGTTTGCGCAAGCCGGAACCGCAATCATGCGGAACGATGGAGGCTGGGCTATCGGAGCGAGGCTGGTGCGATCTGCCGTCGTCGCCGCCTACCCCTTCAGCAGCAGGAGCACCGCAGCGTCGAATTCACGGCGGCGGATGACGCGGCGCTCGGCCGCTTCCTCGTCCTGTCCCCAGATCCCGATCTGGTAGTCTTCGTCGAGATGGGCGGCATCCCAGACCGCGTCCGGATCGATCAGCCCGTTTGCCAGTGCGAGCATCAGGATGGCCGAGCCGGTCAGGGTCATGACGGTATGCGCGCCGGCGAGCGCGAGCGGGGCGGGGATTTTCCCGACCTGATGGGTCACGGCAGCGAGCGTGTCTTCCGGCTGCTGCGCGAAGACGATGCCTTCCGCCAAGAGGAAGCGGGCGCCGATCAGCGCCTCGATATCGCCGAGGATCGGCTGCCAGACCTGGTTCTGCCGTTCGACGAGCGCCTCGGGCTCTCCGGCGCGGTAGCAGAGCGCGTCGGAGCCGGCATAGCGGACGATTTCGGCGCGCACGGCCTCCTGCTGGTCCTCGACGCCGTCGAGTGCCGAGTTGACGAGCCGGGTCAGCGGCATCCGGGCGGGATCGATCCGTTCGCTTTGGGCCTGCCATTCGGCGGCAAGCGCTTCGGCGACCGGGCGCGAGCCGACGGCAAGCGGTTTGCGGGCCGGGGTCCGCGCCGTCTTGCCGTCGAGGGCGACATGGAAGAGGCCGTCGCGCTCCAGAACGCCGGCCTCCTTGTAGAAGCGGGCGGGCAGGGGATTGCGCATGGCCTGCTGGGCCGCGGCGACGGGGTCCGGCTGGCTGGCGCCGGGGGAGCCGAAACGGGCGAGGAAATCGTCGGTGGACATGGCCCCGCCATAGCGCATTCGCGCTCGGCAGGAAACGGTAGCTCAGGCGGCACGGATGCGGCCGAGGAACTGGGCGACCTCGCTGTCGAGATGCACGGACTGGAGCGAAAGCTTGTCGGCGGATTCGGCGACATGGCCCGCGGCCTCGTCGGTTTCGGCGGCGATGCGGCTGACGATGTCGATATGGCCGGCGGCGAAGACGGTTTCGTCGGCGGCGCGCCGGATGATCTGGGCGATGCCCGCAGCCGCGGCATTCTGCTGCTCGACCACGGTCGCGACATTGCCGGAGATCTGGTTGAGCGAGCCGACCGTCGCGTTCATGGCGTCGATCGCGTCGATCGCCTCGGTGCTGGAATCGCGGATCGCGCCGATCTGGCTCTGGATCTCCTCCGTTGCACGCCAGGTCTGGTTGGCGAGCGACTTGATCTCCTGGGCGACGACGGTGAAGCCGCCGCCGGAGCGGCCGAGACGGGCAGCCTCGATCGAGGCGTTGAGCGCCAGCAGGTTGGTGTGCTTGGCAATGGTCGAGATCGCGTCGGTGATATCGCCGACCTGGCCGGCCTTGCGCGACAATTCACCGACCGTGTCGAGCACGGCGCGGGCCTGCCGTGTCGTCTCGCCGACGACGCGGGTGGTTTCCGCGACCTGGCGGTCGACCTCGGCGAATGAATGCGCCAGTTCCGCCGTGCCCTGCGTGACGGCGACGACATTGGATGAGGTCTGGCGCGAGGACTGCGAGGCGGCGCTGGAGCGTTCGGAGACTTCGAGGGCGCCGGCCTTCATCTGCTGCGACGCGATGCGCAGGGATTGCACGGAGGCGATGACGTCGCGGGCGATGCCGGCGATCTCGCGTTCGAAATCGTCGGCCACGGCGTGCAGGACCTGGCGGCGAACCAGTGCGCTCCGTTCCGTGGTTTCGGCGAGATTGCGCCTGGCCTCGTCCGCCGCGGCGCGGGCGACATCGGCCTCGAGGCGTTCGCGCTCCGAGACTTCGAGCGACTGGCGCAGCGACCAGACCACCCAGCTCAGCGCGACCGACTGCACGGCGACGATCGCGCCATGCAGCAGGACGCGGTCGATCTGGTTGCCGCCGAGGAAGACGCCGCTGGGTTGCAGCAGGCTGAAAGCGAGATGATGCAGGACGATGGCGAGAGTCGCCGGGATGAAGATGCGCCAGTCGAGCCAGCCGGCGAGCACAGCCAGCATGGCGAAGAAATACATATGCATGTCGGACTGATAGGGATGCCCGGCGAAGGCATAGACCAGCAGCATGACCTGGCCCATGGTCACGATGCTGGAAACCTCGCGGGTCATCCAGCCGGTGCGGTCTATGCGCCAGATCATCGTTCCGAGAGCGGCCAGCGCGATGCCTGCCAGCGTGATCGCAGGGCCGTGCAGCGGCGAGGAGGCGGGCGTTCCGACCGCCAGCACGGCGGCATTCGCCCAGAGGATCGCGATCAGGAAACGGGAGAAGCGCTCGCGAAAGCGCGTGACGGCGTTCATCGGCTGCTCCCTGCGGCGCTTCCGGTGCAAAGCCGGGCAAAGGCGGCGTCGATGACGAGCCAGGCTCCGGCTCCGTAAAGGGATGAGACGAAGCCGTCGCGCTCGCCCATCGTGAAGGCGACGGCGGCGGCGGTATCGATCTGCAGGAGGCTGCCGCTGGCCTCGGTGACGGCTTGCGCGATATCGGCCGATGCGGTTCCAGCGGGGAAAAAGGCGGCGATCGGTCGTCCCGGCACCGGCCAGGCCGCAATCAGGAGCGCGGCGATCGCCATAGCGACACCGCAGACCAGGCCGAAGCCGATCTCGCGCATAGGGACCCCCCGGTTGTCCGATCATAAAACGGAAACCTAGGCGGGCAGATTACGGAGGTCGGCTTTATGCTTGGTAAATTACTCCATTACGTTGCGGCATGTTTTCAGGATCGGCTCAATGCCCGAAACGATCCCGCCAGGCAGGCCTGGCGCCGGCGAAGGGCAGGGCCGTTGCCGCGTGGACGCCGCGCGCCGCGGCGCGAGCCAGCACATCGGCGGCCGTGGCGCAGAGCTCCGTCATCGCGAAAGCGTCCGAGGGTGCGCCGCTGTAACCCGTTGCGGCGGCGAAGACGATGTCGCCGTCCAACGGGGCATGGGCAGGGCGCAAGGCACGGGCGAGGCCATCATGCGCGGCGAGCGCGAGGCGCCGGGCCTGCGGCTTGGTCAGGACGGCGTCGGTCGCGACCAGCGCGATCGTGGTGTTCTGGCCGGTGCCGCCCTTGAAGCGCAAAGCGGTGTCGTCAGACGTGATCGCGGCAGGCCAACCGATGCCGCCGAACTCACCATCGCGCTCATAGGGCGCCGCCCAGAAATGGGGGCCGTCGCCGATCGTGGCCGTGCCGACGGCGTTGACCGCAACCAGTGCGCCGACGATCTGCCCTGTCGCGGCCCGCGCGCTCGCCGAGCCGAGACCGCCCTTGAGATTGGCGGTGGTCGCGCCGTAGCCGGCACCGGCGGTTCCGAGCGTGAATCTGGCGGACGCCGCGGCAGCAGCCTCGGCCCCGAGCCGGGCATAGGGCGTTTCGCCTTCGCCGCGGGCCCAGGGCTTGTCGCCGCCGTTCATCAGGTCGAACAGGATGGCCTGCGGGACGATCGGCACGCGGAAGGCGCCGACCGGAAAGCCGCGCCCCTCCTTCGCCAGCCAGCGCATCACGCCATCGGCGGCCCCGAGCCCCCAGGCCGAGCCGCCGGAGAGAACGATGGCGTCGACATGCTCGACGGTCATTTCCGGATCGAGCAGCGCGGTATCGCGGGTGCCGGGCGCGCCGCCGAGCACGGCGGCGGAGGCGATGGTCGGGCGCTCGAAGATCGCGGCGGTGACGCCCGTCCCTGCTGCAACGTCATGCGCATGGCCGACGAGCAGGCCGCGGACATCGGTGATGAGATTTTGCATTGAAAACCCGATGGCGAACCGAATCGTGCCGAAGGCGTTGTCGCTACATTACGATCTTTTCATCCGCTGGCCATTGCCGGGTCAGGCCGGCAGGATCAGGTTCACGCTATCGCCAATCGGCTTCGAGACCCGCTGCGCGACGCTTCGACTGGACTGTTCCAAGGAGATTGCCCGTGAAACCCATTGCCCTCATCGCCGCATCGTCGATCGCGATGCTTGCCGGCAGCTTCGCGCTGGCGCAGCCGCAGCCGGTCCCGCCCGCGGGCGGCAGCGACCAGAAGCAGGAACGCAGCGAAAGCCGCGAACAGCGCCGCGACGAATGGCGCGAGCGCCGGGCCGAGCGCGCCAAGGAGCGGATGGAAGAGCGCTTGTCCAAGGTGCGCGCCGATCTCAAGCTCAGCCCGGAGCAGACGGCTCTCTTCGACAAGGTCGAGGGGCTGATCAAGCAGCGCAGCTCCGAGCGCGGCGAGCGCTGGCAAGCGATGCGCGAGCGGCGCGAGGCGCTGCGCCATGCCGATCTGATGGAGCGCCTCGACGCCACCACCAACCGGCAGGGCGAGCGTGCAGCCCGCTCCAAGGAACTGGCCGATGCCGTGCGCCCGCTCTGGACGACGCTCAGCGACGAGCAGAAGACGGTGCTGCGCCGCTCGGTGCGCGAGGCCATGGCGGAAGGGCGCGAGCGCTTCCGCGAGATGCGCGGCTGGCGTGGTGGCTGGCATGACAACGACCGTGGCGACCGCTGGGAGCGCGGCGATCGTGGTGACCGCGACGGACGCAGGCACTGGCGGGATCGCGACGACCGGAACGACGACTGAGCGCTGACGTCGGCCCATTCCCAACAGGTCCATGACTGAAAAGAGCCGCACCCTGTCTGGGCGCGGCTCTTCGCGTCTGGCTCGCGGGCGCCCGGTCTCAGCCGCCGACCGCGTCCGAGACGCATTTCTTGGTGAAGCTGTTCTTGGCGGCGCCGGCCAGCTTCCTGTCGGCGGCCTGCTTGTCGCAGGCGGCGCCCGCATCCTTCTCGCATTTGGTCAGGAAGCTCGCCTTCGCCGCCCCGGCCAGCTTCTTGTCCGTGGCCTGCAGGTTGCAGCTTTGCGCCTGGGCGGCGCCGGCCATGCAGCACACAGCGAACGCGGTCAGCAGAAGTCTTTTCATGCGAATCTCCTCTCCGGGGAGATGACGCTACGCTACCGTACGGCTGGGAGATATGGACAAGAGCGCTTTCCGCCCTGCTTTCGTCAAAATCCCTAACACACGGAATTCAAAAGGAATTCAGGCATTTACCATATCCATTCAGGTTGGATTCACGCCTCGCCGTTTACGCTTTGTCAGTGATTGCGATGCGAGAGGTGAGCCATGAAGCAGACATGGTCATGTTGGGCGATGCGGGCCTTCATCGGCTCGGTCTTCATCGTCTGCCTGTTCGGGCCCTATGCGCTGTCGATCCTGATCGGCTGCCTGGGAGTGGGCTGCTATTTCTTCCGCAACGAAGTCGGCTCGCATCTCTGAGCCGTTGCACGCCTGGTTCCATTCCCGGCCGAAACCGCTTTTCGTCGCCCAGCCGCGCGCGGCGCATTCTACCTGATCCGGCGCAGGTGACAGGTCTTCACCTTGCCGCCACGGCCATCCGAGCGCCAGACGCAGCCTGAACGGGCCGGGGCGCGATCATAGAGATAGATCTCCGCGCGCCGCTTACGATTGAAGCTTTGATTGGAAAAGTCGTGCCCGCCGACGCGGACATTGCGTCCGAAGCGGACTTCCGCCGACGCGCCTGATGATAGCGCTACGTTCCATCCCACCGCCATCGAGAGCAGGTACGCGGCGGTCGCCAAAGCGCCGAACGTCGCCTTCAAAACCCTCATGCCATTCTCCCGGTCGCGATCGGTGGGCGCATCATGCCGCCAAACCGGCGTATCGCCAGAACGAAAAAGGGGACGGCCCGAAGGCCGTCCCCTGAATGTCGTCTGCGCCCCGAAAGGCCAAGGGCGTTGTCGCCGATCAGCGCGAGTAGAACTCGATGACCAGGTTCGGCTCCATCTGCACCGCGTAGGGCACGTCCGACAGGGTCGGGGTGCGGGTGTAGGTGGCCGAGAACTTGGTGTGGTCGGCGTCGATGTAATCGGGCACGTCACGCTCGGCCAGCGCGGCCGACTCGATGACGATGGCGAGCTGCTTCGACGAATCCTTGACCGCGATCACGTCGCCCGGCTTCACCTGATAGGAGGCGATGTTGACGCGCTTGCCGTTCACGGTGATGTGGCCGTGGTTGACGAACTGGCGGGCCGCGAAGACGGTCGGGACGAACTTGGCGCGGTAGATCACCGCGTCGAGACGACGCTCGAGCAGGCCGACGAGGTTCTCGCCCGAGTCGCCCTTCAGGCGGATCGCCTCGGCGTAGTAGCGGCGGAACTGCTTCTCGGAGATCGAGCCGTAATAACCCTTCAGCTTCTGCTTGGCGCGCAGCTGCGTGCCGAAGTCGGACGGCTTGCCCTTGCGGCGCTGGCCGTGCTGGCCGGGGCCGTATTCACGACGGTTGACCGGGGACTTCGGGCGGCCCCAGATGTTCTGACCGAGGCGGCGGTCAATCTTGTACTTCGCCTCATGGCGCTTCGACATGTCGCGTGTCCTCTCAGGTTCGCGAGTTGAGGACCGCGCCCTCCTGTCCCCTTGCGGGGCGACAGATCCAGCTTCCGAAGAAGAGCGGATCACGGGTGCGGAAAAAGCCACGCGGCCCCGTGAGGAGCCGCGCGACGAGAGGGCGTATGACGGAAAGCCGGCTTCGAGTCAATTCCGGACAGGCGGAAAGCCGCAATCAGCGCCAGTAGCCATAGGGTCGATAATAATAATGGTGGCGCCGCGGACGGTGCTTGTACCAGCCATAGTGATGGCCGCGATTCCAGCCATGGTGGCGGCGTGGCCCGTGGCCGTAGAAGCCGTGATGCCCATGGCCTCCGCGCCAGCCATGGGGCTTCGCCTGCGCTTCCGTGCTTGTGCCGACGCCGGCGAAGGCGAGGCTGGCGGCAAGCGCCGACAGCAATAGCAGCTTTCTCATGAGGCTGGCTCCTTCTGCGATGGTCGCCGGAACCCTAAACGCTTCGGGGTCGGGCTGGTTCCCTCAGTTCGCCAGGGGCATGGGTTCGACGACGACCTGGGCTAGGCCGTAACCGGCCAGCGCGATCCGCAACGGGCCGGTCAGGCCGGAGCCGTTTGTGAAAACCGCGGTGGCGTCGTGGCAGGCAAGGGCGGGCTGACGGGCGCCGGACAGGAGATCGGCGACACGGCGCGCGATCGCCGGCGCCGGGTCGATCCACTCGACCGACCAGGGCGCGAGCCGCTTCATCCGCTCCAGCAGCAGGGGATAATGCGTGCAGGACAGGGTGACGACATCGGTGCGGCGGCCATCCTCCTCGATGAAGCAGGGGGCGATCTCGGCAGCAAGGATCGCGTCGTCGACGGCCTCGCCCTTCAGCGCCTGCTCGGCAAGACCGGCGAGCCGCGTCGCGCCGACGAGCGTGACGCGGTGACTGGCCGCATAGGTCTCGATCAGCTCGCGGGTGTAGTCGCGCGCCACGGTGCCGGGCGTGGCCAGTACCGAGATCATGCCGCTGCGGGTCGCGGCTGCGGCCGGCTTGATCGCGGGGACGGTTCCGACGAAGGGGATGGCGAAGCGTGCCCTGAGCGCCGGGAGCACCAGCGTCGAGGCCGTGTTGCAGGCGATGACCACGAGATCGGGATGGAAGCGCGCAATGAGGCGCTCCATCACGGCGAGCACGCGGGTGACGAGTTCGCCCTCGCCCAGGCGGCCATAGGGAAAGCCGGCATCGTCGGCGGCGTAGACGATATGGGCGCCGGGGCAGGCCTGGGTGGTGCGCGCGAGCACGGTGAGGCCGCCGAGGCCGGAATCGAAGACGAGGATGGTGGGCCGGGGCCGGGGGATCGCGAAGGGGCGGTGGCCCGCGCCGGCGAGGAGATCGACTTGCATTGAGAGTGCCGCAAACGCCAAAGCGCGACTCCGCCAGAGACCGGTTAAGGGACGGTCAACGACGGGTTCAGCGGCTGTCTCGAATTTAGTTGACTATGTCCACTAAATCGATTGGCATCTGGAGGAGTTCAGCAAAAGTGCGCAGCGGTTTTGCGCCCGGAACTGCGTCGAAACAAAAAGATAGAGCTTTGGAGGCGAACGGGTGCTCGCCGGAAATGCTCTAGCTGGAGGTGCGCCATGGAAACCACCGAGACCGCCGTCGCCGCGATCCGCCGCTTCAACCGCTTCCATACCCGCTGGGTCGGGGCGCTCGGCGGGAGCCTGCACGGCTCGGGCCTCGCGCTCGCCGAGGCGCGCGTGCTTTACGAGCTGGCGCAGCGCGACGACTGGCAGGCGGCCGAGATGGCCAAGTCGCTCGATCTCGATCCGGCCTATCTCTCACGCATCCTCAAGCGCTTTGCCGGGCAGGGCTGGCTCGAACGCAGCCGCTCGGTAGCCGATGGCCGGGCCTGGCGCCTGCGCCTGACGGCGAAGGGCAGGGCGGCCTTCCAGCCGCTCGACGAGGCTTCGAGCGCGCAGGCGGGGGCGATCCTGGGGCGGCTGGCACCGCTCGAGCAGGCGAGGCTTGTCGATGCGCTCGCCGATACCGAGCGGCTTCTCACCGGCGATGTTCGTGATCGTTCCGCGCCGGTTACCCGTGAGCATCGGGCCGGCGACATGGGGTGGGTCGTCGGCGCGCATGGCCGGCTCTATGCCGAGGACTACGGCTGGGATCTGAGTTTCGAGGCGCTCGTAGCGGAAATCGCCGCGAAGTTCCTGCGCGAGTTCAAGCCCGACCACGAGCGCTGCTTCATCGCCGAGCTCGATGGCCAGCCCGTCGGTTCCGCCTTCGTCGTGCAGGAGGACGAGGCGACGGCCAAGCTCAGGCTCGTGATCGTCGAGAAGCGGGCACATGGGCTCGGGCTCGGCAAGCGACTGGTCCGCGAGGCCATCGGTTTCGCGCGCGCTGCCGGCTACGGGCGCATGGTGCTCTGGACCAACGACATCCTGCACGCGGCGCGCGGCATCTATGTCGGCGAAGGCTTCAGGCTGGTGGCGGAGGAGAAGCACCACTCCTTCGGGCAGGATCTCGTCGGTCAGAACTGGGAACTGGCGCTTCGGCCGAGCGCGGCCTGATACCCGTCAAGCCTTCAGGCGCGTCAGCGCCGCTGCCGCAGCGCGGCCGGCGAGCGTTGCGCCGCCGACCGTCATGGCGCCGCCTCCGGCCGTCGCCTCGCCGGCGATGAAGAGGCGGTTGCCGATCGGCTGGGCGAGGGCGTCGCGCGCCGCCTCGTGGCCGGGATCGCAGATCGAATAGGAGCCGCGGGCGAAGGGATCGGTCCACCAGGCCGGGAAGGAGACCGCCTTCACCGCCTTCCGGAAGTCCGAACCGACCATCTTCGCCAGCAGGTCGACGAGATGGGCGCGCGCCTCGTGGGTGCCGGCCTCGGAGAGCTTGCGGGCATAATCGCCGCCGCAATAGCCGATGACGATGTCCTGCCCGCCGGGGAACATGTCGAGGTTCATCAGGCGTTCGGGCGCGGCCGCTTCGAGGAAGCTCGCGCCCGGCGCGATGCCGAAACGGTCACCCTCGACCTTCAGCGCGATCTTGGTCAGCGCGCCCATATGCAGGCCGGCAAGGGCGTCGCGCGTCGCGGCCGGCAGCTCCGGGATGAAGCGGATCGTCCCGGCCTTCAGCACGCCGACCGGGACCGTGACGATGCAGGCATTGGCCCGCAGCGTGCCCGAACGCGTGGTGACGGTGACGCCCGGTCCGTCCCAGCGGACCGTCTCGACCTGCTCGTTCAGGCGGATGTCCAGCCCGGTGGCCGAGCGTGCGACGAGATTGCCGTAGCCGGAGGGGACGACGAGATCGTCTCCGGACCAGAGGCGCTGATAGTCGCGCGCGGAGATGCGGCTCGATTCCTCGCCGATGGAAAGCAGCAGGCCGGATGCCGCGACGGGCGCCAGCTCCGGGCCGAGATCTCCCAAGAGTTCGGCGATCGACATGTCGCGTTGCGTGAGATCGATCGTTTCCAGCCGGCGGTCGATCTGGCCGAATGCGCTCCGGCGGCGATTGCGGTCGGAATCGGCCATCGGTTGGCCGTCGGCGAAGACCTTGAAGCCGCTGCCCCAGGATTCGGCAGGGGTGGCGATGCCGAGATCGCGGGCGATCTGGACCCAGGGGTTGCGCTCGGCCCAGTGGATGAACATCGCGCCCGCATCGTAGGCCGGACCGAGCGAGGCATCGGTGAAGGCGCGCCCTCCGACGCGGTCCCGCGCTTCGAGTACGACGGCCTGGCGCCCGGCGCCGCGCAGGGCCTGCGCCGCGGCGATGCCGGCCGCGCCGGCGCCGATCACGACGACGTCGGTATCAGACGCGGCTGCCGCCCGGCCGGCCATGGCGAAGCTCGTGGCCAAGGCGCCTGTTCCCGTCAACATCGTCCGGCGGTCGAGCATCTGTAGCGTCCCTTGATGCTCCGCATGTTGGAGCCCTGCCGCTGCATTGCAACGGGAAGCTGGCGGGCGAGGGGCAGGATGCGATCACGAGATCGGGAGCCGGTGGGCCTCGGCTGCGGGCTTCAGCTTAGAATGATGCGATCAATTATTATTGTTTAGATGAATTCTACTATTGTGTTCTTCCTGCATCGGAAGATGTCCTTCGTGTGGCAGGCAATTGACAGTCATCGAGTCGCTCAATATCCGAATATTGTCTTATCGGGGCAGATAAGACCTTGTTTGTATTAATTTAAAACTATTGAGGCGCGGCGGCTTTGACCCGCAGCGTTCAGAAGGACGGGTCAAGGCCATGGGGATGCATTCCGGTACATTGCGCGAAGGGGTCGCGCTCGGCAGCTTGATGGTGGTTCTGCTGGCATCGCCCGCCATCGCGCAGCAGCAGAGCCGGGCCCGCACCGCCCCCGTGGCGCAGAATGCGGACACGCCCGTCGTGCTCGACCAGATCAACGTCCAGGGCGAGGGGCAGCCGGGTGGTGTGCTGCTGGGCGGCCCGACGACGACGCGCACGACGCGCGAGGAGCTTGACCGCCAGCAGATCCAGAGCATCGCGGATCTGTCGCAGCGGCTCGAGGCCGGCATCTCCTTCAACCGGGTGAACGGCTCGGTGAACATCCGTGGCCTGGACGGCGCGCGCGTGCTGACCACGGTCGACGGCATCCGTCAGCCCTTCATCCAGGACACCCGCATCGACCGCAGCATCGGCACGGCCTTCGATTTCGACTCGCTGTCGACGCTCGACCTCCTGCGCGGCGGCAGCGGCAGCAGCACGCTCGGCTCGGGCTCGCTCGGCGGCGCGCTGGCGGTGCGAACGCTTGATCCGGAAGACCTGATCCGCCCGGGCAAGACGGTCGGCGGTCTCGCGAAGACCGGGTTCGACACGACCGACAAGGCCTGGTTCGGCAGCGGCGCGGTGGCCGGCCGGTTCCACAATACCTGGGCGCTGTTGCAGGGGGGCTTCCGAAGAGGGCACGAGGTTGACAACCGCGGCTCGAATCCGACGATCGGCGCTGCACGCACCGAGCCGAACCCGGCCGATTTCAATCAGTACAGCTTCCTCGCCAAGCTGCATCAGTATGTGAACGAGGTGCATCGCTTCGGGCTGACCGGCGAGATCTTCAAGCGCGACGAGAAGATCCAGACGCGGACCAACGCGGTCTCGCTCACCGGAAACTATCGTCCCGGCGCGCACCAGACCCAGGAGGACGTGGAGCGCAAGCGCGTTTCGCTGACCTATGACTACAAGCAGCCCGGCGGCTTCATCGACGAGGCGCACGCCAATCTCTACTGGCAGGGCGTGAAGCGGAACTCGATCCTCAACGCCTATCGCTACACCAGCGTCGTCGGTCCCTTTGCCCGCAACAACGAGGTCGAGGAAAAGTCCTTCGGCTTCAACGGCCACCTGATCAAGAGCTTCATCACCGGCCCGGTCTCGCACAAGCTGACGCTCGGCACCGAACTGCGCGCATCGACGCTCGACCAGTATTCAGCCGGGCTGGACGGTTGCCGCCCGCCCTATGCGCCTTTCTCTGCCTGCAACAACCTGCATACCAACCAGTCCGACACGCCGCGCGTCGAGGGCAATATGGTGGCGTTCTACGCGCATCATGAGTTCGGCTTCCTCAACGACACGCTGCGCCTGACGCCGGGCGTCCGCTTCGACCGGTATGAGGAAAAGCCGAAGGCGACGGCGTCCTATCTCGGGAGCTCGTCCTATGCGGGAATGCCGGCCGCATCCAGCGACGACGCCTGGTCGCCGCGCGTCCGGCTGGAATACGACATCATCAAGAACGCGCCCTATCTGAAGGACGTCACCCTGTTCGCACAGTGGTCGAAGGGCTTCCGGGCTCCGACCGCAAGCGAGCTCTATGCGAATTTCGGCGCGGTCGGCACCTATCTGCGCAGGGGCAACCCTGACCTGCGCCCGGAAACCAGCAACGGCATCGATGTCGGGTTCCGCTTCGGCGACAAGGCGTTCGGCGGTTCGGTGACCTTCTTCCACACGAACTACCGCAACTTCATCGAGACGGTGCAGATCGCGCCTCCGGGCGGGCTCTATCCGCAGGGTGGCATCCAGGGCCCGCAGAACGTGGCGCGGGTCGGGATTTCCGGCGTCGAGGCGAACATGCAATACGCTTTCGCGCCGAACTGGCTGGTGCGCGGCTCCTTCGCCTATACCGATGGCAAGAACAAGGTCACCGGCATCGGTCTCAACTCGATCCCGCCGGTGCAGGGCATCCTCGCCATCGCCTATGGCAACGAGAGCTGGGGCGGCGAGCTGTCGACCAAGCTGGCCGGTGCCCGCAAGAGCGTCGCCACGACGGGCTCGACGCAGGGCTTCCAGGCGCCGGGCTATGCGATCTTCAACGCCATGGCCTGGTGGCGGCCGATGCCGCAGATCGCAGACCTTGAATTGCAGGTCGGCGTCTACAATATCTTCGACAGGAAATATTGGGATGCCGTGACGGTGCCGACGGGCGTTCTGGCCCAGGCACGCGACTATTACAGCGAGCCGGGCCGTACCGTGAAGGCGACGCTGAAGTACCAATTCTGACCGGGCGTTTCGAGACCCCCCGACCAGACCAGCCGGCCCTTCGGGGCCGGCTTTTTTTATTCTTCGGCCTCTCCGGCCTGCCTTGCCAGGAGACGTGCCTTCTTCGGCCCCTCGACCAGCGACTTGAAGACGCCACGCAGCGTCCGGGCCTCCTGCTCGGTCATGTCGAGCCGGTGCAGGACATCGCGCAGGTTGGCGGTCATCACCGGTTTCTTGCCGGGCGGGAAGAAGCCGCAGAGATCGAGCTCGGCTTCGAGATAATCGAACATCGACAGGATCATCTCGCGCTTGGCCGGCGGCGAGGGGTTGTTCTCGCGGAAGGGCGGCTCGCCATGGGTCGTCTTGAACCATTCATAGCCGTTGAGCAGCACGGCCTGGGCGAGGTTCAGCGAGGCGAAGGCGGGATTGACCGGGAAGGTCAGGATGGCGTCGGCGAGGCTGATCTCCTCGTTGGTCAGGCCGATGCGCTCGCGTCCGAACAGGATGCCGACGCGCTCGCCGGAGCCGATGCGCCCGGCGACCTCGGGCATCGCTTCCGCCGGGGTCAGCACGCGCTTCATCTGGCCGCGCTCGCGGGCGGTCGTCGCCAACACATGGTTGAGATCGGCGATGGCCTCGGCGGCGCTGTCGAAGAGCCGGGCATTCTCCAGGATATGGGTGGCTCCGGAGGCGGCTGCGGTTGCGCCCTTCTTGAGGCCGCCGCCGCTCGGCCAGCCGTCGCGCGGGGCGACGAGGCGCATCTCGGAGAGGCCGAAATTCGCCATGGCGCGGGCGCACATGCCGATATTCTCGGCGAGCTGCGGCTCGACCAGGATGACGACGGGGGCGGGGGCCTGGACGGCCGGGCGGGTGCGGTCGGTGCCGGAACCGGTCATGGAAATCAGGTCTTGTCTTTGCGATGAGGCTTGCATCACGTCCCGGACGGCCGGGGTGATGGACAAGCTCATACGTCATGCTCGCCCTTGTGGCGAGCATCCACGTCTTGAACCCACGCCCGACAAGCCAAGACGTGGATGGTCGGGACAAGCCCGACCATGACGAGATGTGGAGCGGTCAGCCCGTAGCCTTCTCGACCGCGCGCAGCACGCGCAGCATGTTGCCGCTGGCGAGCTTGGTGAGATTCTCCTCCGACCAGCCGCGACGGATCAGCTCCGCGATCACCGACGGGAAGGTCGTGGTGTCTTCGAGCCCGTCCGGATTGATCCAGCCGAAGAAGTCCGAGCCGATGCCGACATGGTCATGGCCGATGCGCTTGGCGAGGTATTCGACATGGTCGCAATACTCCGACAGCGTCGCCTTCGGGCGCGGGCCGGACTTGGCGGCGATCTCGGCCTCGACCTTGTCATGGTCCACGCCTTCGGGGCTCTTGCCGTACTGGTCCTTGGCCGGGCGGTGCCAGTCGCGGGAAGCCTGGCTGATGAAATCCGGCACGAAGGTCGCCATCACGACGCCGCCATTGCCGGCGACGCGGTCGAGCACGTCGTCGGGGACGTTGCGCGGGTGGTCGCAGAGCGTGAAGGCGTTCGAATGCGACCAGACCAGCGGGGCGCTGGAAACGTCGAGCGCGTCATGCATCACCTTCGGCGCGACATGGGCGAGGTCGATCAGCATGCCGAGCTTGTTCATCCGGCGCAGAACGTCCTTGCCGAAATCGGTGAGGCCGTTATGGCGCGGGGCGTCGGTGGCGGAATCGCACCAGTCGGTGGTGTCGTTGTGGCAGAGCGTCATCAGGCGCACGCCGAGATCGTAATAGGCGTCGAGCGCGTCGAGCTCGCCATCGACCGCCGAGCCGTTCTCGATGGTCATGAACAGGGCGATGCGACCCTCGGCCTTGGCGGCCTCGACATCCGCGGCGGAAAGGCCTGGACGGAAGGCGTCGGCGTGGCGCTTGAGGATGCCGCGCATCAATGCGATCTGGGCGAGCGCGAAGCCGGCGGGATTGGGCTGCTTCGGCGGGACATAGGCCGCGAAGAACTGCGCCGCCATCTTGCCGGCCTGCATGCGCGGGATGTCGGTGTCGCCCTCGGCATGGACCTTGTCGAGGCCGTAGGTGGCGACGTCGCCCTTCGCCTTGCCATCCTTGCGGATGACGTAGGGCAGGTCGTTATGGCCGTCGATCAGCGGGACGCGGTCGAGCAGGGCGAGCGCGGCGGCGTAGGCATTGTCCTGGACGGGCGGTTTGGCGAGGGCCATGGCAAGGTCTCGGTCGGGAATCGGGAGCCGGATCGTGGCAGGGAGTGCGGCGGACGGCGAGGGGGCAGGACGCAGGTCTGTTATCCCGCATGCGCTGCCATGGTGTCATCCCGCACGCGCTGCGGCACGCAGTGCTGCTGCGCAGATGCGGGATCGTGCGACGAGAGGGCGCCTTTTCCGGGTGGCGGTCCCGTGTCTGCGCAGCAGCGTTGCACGCTGCGGCGCGCACGGGATGACAGTGCTCTTCAGCGGGTGTGCGCCTCAGGCGAACCGCGCCGGCGCAAACGGAGCTGGGTCCACGAAAACCTTCTGGCCCGTCACCATTTCCGCGATCATGCGGCCGGTGACGGCAGCCAGCGTCAGGCCGTGATGGGCGTGGCCGAAGGAGAACCACAGGCCCTTGTGCTTCGGTGCCGGGCCGATGATCGGCATCATGTCCGGGGTGCAGGGGCGGCGGCCGAGCCAGGGCTCGGCATCGAGACGCTCACCGAGCGGGAACAGGGCCTTGGCGATCGGTTCGGCGCGGGCGAGCTGCACCGGCGTCTTCGGCGCATCGCGATCGGCGAACTCGGCGCCGGTGGTCAGGCGCACACCCTGCAGCATCGGGGCGAGGAAATAGCCGCGCTCGGTATCGAGCACCGGGTGGTTGAGCACGGCATTGCCCTGCGGCTTGTAATGCATGTGGTAGCCGCGCTTGACCGCGAGCGGCAGGCGGTAGCCGAGCTTGTTGCTGAGGACATCGGCCCAGGGGCCGAGCGCGACGACGACATCCTTGGCCTCGGCTGTGGTGCCGTCGGCGAGGGTGACGGTCCAGCCGGCGCCGTTCTGCTGGAGCGTGCCGGCATCGCCGATGGCGAGCCTACCGCCGAGCTTCTCGAACAGCGCGACATAGGCCTTCGACAGGCCGAGCGGATCGACGACGGTCGTCGGGTCGGTCCAGTGCAGGCCGCCGATCAGGCTGCCATGGTCGAGATGCGGTTCCTCGGCCTTCAGGGTCGCCATGTCGAGCGCGCGATAGTTCAGGCCGAATTCGCGGTTCCAGCGGGCGGCCTCGGCGAGGCGGGTGTCGCGTTCCTTTTCGGTGCGGAATACCTTCATCCAGCCGTCGCGGCGCAGCAGGTTGGTGGCGCCGGCTTCCTGTGCGAGGGCGTCATGCTCGGTGACGCAGTGCTCGATCAGCGTCGCGTATTTATGGGCGATCGCCTCGTGCTGCGAGGCGCGCGAATGCATCCAGTAGGAGAACAGGAACGGGGCGAGCTTCGGGATCGCGCTCCAATGGTAATGCGCGTCGATGGTGTTGTTCATCGCGTAGCGGATGAGCGCGCCGAAATCATGCGGGAAGCCGTAGGGATAGACGCCCTCGCGCTGGATCAGGCCGGCGTTGCCGTAGCTGGTTTCCTCGCCCGGAGCGCGGCGGTCGACCAGCAAGGTGGCGCGCCCGGCCTTCTGGAGATGAAGCGCGACCGAAATGCCGACGACACCGGCGCCGAGAACGATCGTATCCACCTTCATGACCTGCTCCTGCCAGCCCCTTTTCCCGCAAGGATAGCGGTTTGCACGGGCTTGTCAGCGTCACGACCGGATTTTGCGCGAAACAGCGCAATCTTTCGCAATTTCTGCGTCTGTTTTTGCGATCGGTCCGTGATGTCTTATTTCTGGCTGTCCAGTGCGCAATTTTGTGCCGGCGCAGGACCGGGCTGCCTTCCCCGCAGGTGACGCTGGGCGCACCTTCAGCCAGTGTGCGTCTGTCTCGCGCGTGATTCCAGAGCCCAACCGATGCATCCTGCCGCCTTCCTCGCTGCCGCGCTCGCGTGGCTTGGCCGTCACGGCACGCAAGGCTTCGCGCTCTCGATCTTCCTGGGTCTGGCACTGCCGCAATTCTCGGCGATGGCGCGGCCGGCGCTGCCGATCACGATCTTCTGCTTCACCACGGTCGTGTTCATGCGGCTCGACATGAGCGTGACGCTCGGGCTGCTCCGGCGCCCGGCCAAGCTCGCTGCGAGCTGCCTCTGGCTGATCGCCGGGCCGGTGCTGCTGATCGGTGGAGCGCTCCTGCTGGTCGGGCGCGAAAATCTCGATCCCGGCATCGTGCTCGGGCTCGCGATCATGGGCGCGGCGCCGCCGATCATGTCCTCGCCGGCGGTCGCAATCCTCTACGGCTTCGAGCCGTCGCTGATCATCGCCAGCGTCATCCTGACCACGATCGTGAGCCCGATCGTCGCGCCGATCATGGTCGAACTGCTCGCCGGGGGGGCGGTCCCTCTCGATCGCTGGGCGCTGACGCTGCGCCTGCTGATCTTCATCGGCGGCGGCATGGCGGTGGCTACCGCGATCCGGATGTGGCTTGGGCTGGCGCGCGTCAAGGCGATGAAGGCCAATCTCGATGGCTTCGGCGTGCTGATGTATTTCATCTTCGCCATCGCCGCGATGGACGGCGTGACCAACGCTGCGCTCGACGATCCCAGGCTCGTGCTGTTCGTGCTTGGTTGCGTCTTCGCGGTTTCGGCCGCGGGCCTGATCTCGAGCTGGATTATTCTGCGGCGGCTGCCAGCCTCCGAGCGCTTCATGATCGGTTACGGCGCCGGGCAGCGGAACATGGGCCTTCTCGTCGCAGCGCTGGGGGCGGGCGTCTCGCCGAAGACCTTCCTCTATTTCGCTCTGGCACAGTTCCCGATCTACCTGCTGCCCTGGCTGCTCGGCGGCATCGCGGCTCGTATCCGGCGCCGGGAGGCTGCTGACGGGCGCTGACGCAGGGGCTTGCGAGGCTTTCTCCGTCGCAGGAGAGCCGCGCCATGATCACCCTCTATTCCGGGCCGCTGAGCCTGTTCTCACGCAAGGTCGAGATCGCGCTGACCGAGAAGGGCCTCGCCTTCCAGCGCATCGTGGTGCCGTTCAACCAGACGACCGGCTACGATCCCCGGCATCCCGAGGTCTTGGCGCTCAACCCGAAGCGGCAGGTGCCGGTGCTGACCGATTGCGGGCTCGTGCTCTACGATTCCACGGTGATCAACGAATATCTCGACGAGGCCTATCCCGAGCCGAAGCTGATGCCGGATTCACCCGTCGAGCGGGCGCGCTGCCGGCTCGACGAGCTCTATGGCGACGAGATCCTGTTCCAGGCCCTGAAGCCCTTGATGCATCGCACCGAGCCGCCCGCGCCGGATCGCGATCGTCGGATCGCGCAGGAGGCCGACGCGCTGATCGCCGAGGAGGGGCTGCTGCGCCATTACGACGTGCTGGAGCAGAAGCTGGCGGGGCGTCCGTTCTTCGGTGGCCGGCTTTCCGTGGCCGATATCGCCCTGTTCATGAGCGTGCTCTTCATCCGCCGCCTCGGCGGGCCGTCGCTCGATGGCTATCCCGGGCTGGCCGAGTGGTATGCGCGCTTGAAGCTGCGTCCGGCTTTCGCGCAAGTTGTCGCCGAGATGGCGGAAGCGGATCGCAGGCTGTCCTTTCCGGTGAAACTGCGCTCCGCCTGATTGCGGCAGGCGGCTTGGGGCGTTAAACCCCCGGCCATGACCAGCCCCATCCGCATCGCCCCCTCGATCCTCTCGGCCGATTTCGCCAAGCTCGGCGAGGAGGTGCGCGCGGTTGACGCTGCCGGTGCCGACTGGATCCATTGCGACGTGATGGACGGGCATTTCGTGCCGAACATCACCTTCGGCCCCGATGTGCTGAAGGCGATCCGCCCGCACAGCAAGAAGTTCTTCGACGTGCATCTGATGATCGCGCCCGTCGATCCCTATGTCGAAGCCTTCGCCAAGGCCGGCGCCGACCTGATCTCCTTCCATGTCGAGGCCGGTCCGCATCCGCACCGCACGATCCAGGCGATCAAGGCGCAAGGGAAACAGGCCGGCATCGTGCTGAATCCCGGTACGCCGGCGAGCGCGGCCGAAGCGCTGATCGGGGATGTCGACCTCATCCTGCTGATGACGGTCAATCCGGGCTTCGGCGGGCAGAGCTTCATTCGTTCCGTGGTCGAGAAGGTCTCGCAGGTGAAGGCGCTGATCGGCGACCGGCCGATCGCCCTTGAGATCGATGGTGGGGTTACCCCTGAGACCGCGCCGCTCGTCGTCAAGGCCGGCGCCGATGCGCTGGTCGCGGGCTCGGCCGTGTTCAAGGGCGGGCCTTCGGCCTATGCCGGCAATATCGAAGCGATCCGCAAGGCGGCCGAGGCTGCACGCGGGTCGTGGGTTTGAAGATCTGAAACGCTGACATCATCAGTGGAAGGCCAGAGATGATCCCGCGCTATTCCCGCCCCGAGATGGTCGCCATCTGGGAGCCGCAGACCCGCTTCCGCATCTGGTTCGAGATCGAGGCGCATGCGACCGACAAGCTCGCCGAGCTCGGCGTCGTGCCGAAGGAGGCCGCCGCGACGATCTGGGCCAAGGCCAAGGACGCCGTCTTCGACGTTGCACGCATCGACGAGATCGAGCGCGTCACCAAGCATGACGTCATCGCCTTCCTGACGCATCTGGCCGAGATCGTCGGGCCGGAGGCGCGCTTCGTTCACCAGGGCATGACCTCGTCGGACATTCTCGACACCACGCTCTCGGTCCAGCTCGCGCGCGCCACCGACATTCTGATCGCCGATGTCGACGCGCTGCTCGCCGCGATCCGCCGCCGCGCCTTCGAGCACAAGCTGACCCCGACCATCGGCCGCTCGCACGGCATCCATGCCGAGCCGGTGACCTTCGGACTGAAGCTGGCGCAGGCCTATGCCGAGTTCGATCGCTGCCGCGCCCGCCTCATTGCGGCCCGCGCCGAAATCGCGACCTGCGCGATTTCGGGCGCCGTCGGCACCTTCGCCAATATCGACCCGCAGGTCGAAGCCTATGTCGCCGAGAAGATGGGGCTCGCCGTCGAGCCGGTCTCGACCCAGGTGATCCCGCGCGACCGGCACGCGATGTATTTCGCGACGCTGGGCGTCGTCGCCTCCAGCGTGGAGCGCCTGGCGATCGAGATCCGGCATCTGCAGCGCACCGAGGTCTACGAAGCCGAAGAGTTTTTCTCGCCGGGCCAGAAGGGCTCCTCGGCGATGCCGCACAAGCGCAATCCGGTGCTCACCGAGAACCTGACCGGGCTTGCCCGCCTCGTGCGCGGCATGGTCACGCCGGCGCTCGAGAACGTGGCGCTCTGGCACGAGCGCGACATCTCGCATTCTAGCGTCGAGCGCATGATCGGCCCGGATGCGACCGTGACGCTCGATTTCGCGCTGGCGCGGCTCACCGGCGTCGTCGACAAGCTGCTGGTCTACCCGCAGAACATGCGCAAGAACCTCGACAGGCTCGGCGGGCTGCACAATTCGCAGCGCGTGCTGCTGGCCCTGACGCAAGCCGGCGCCAGCCGCGAGGAGAGCTATTCCCTGGTCCAGCGCAACGCGATGCGGACCTGGGAGCACGGCGAGGACTTCCTCACCAACCTGATGGCCGACAAGGACGTCGCGGAAAAGCTCTCGGCCTCCGAGCTCAAGGCGATGTTCGACGAGGGCTATCACTTCAAGCATGTCGACACGATCTTCCGCCGGGTATTCGGCGAGGCGTGACGCTCTGGACTTCGGCGTCGGCAGGTCTATCTAGGCCTGATGAAATCCTCCGACGTCGATATCCTCATCGTGCCCGGCTGGTCGGGCTCCGGGCCCGACCATTGGCAGAGCCGCTGGGAAACCCGCTTGAAGACCGCGCGCCGCGTCGAGCAGGCGGACTGGTACAAGCCCTCCCGCCATGTCTGGGCCGATGAGATCGTGAAAGCCGTGCGCAGCGCGACGCGGCCCGTGGTGCTGGTCGGGCACTCGGCCGGTTGCAGCGCGATCGCATTCGCCGCCGAGCATCTCCATCCCGGTGAGGTCGCTGGCGCCTTCCTGGTCGCGCCGGCTTCCGAGCGGGCAAAGGGTGCGGTGCCCGGCATGGGACCGGATTTCATCGCGCATCGCCGCGAGAAGCTGCCGTTCCCCTCGGTGCTGATCGCCAGCGCAACCGATCCCTATTGCACGCCGGACGAGGCGCGGGCGCTGGCCGAAGCCTGGGGCTCGGAATTCGTCGAGGCCGGCGATAGCGGCCATCTCAATAGCGAATCCGGGCACGGCCCCTGGCCGGACGGACTTCTGCGTTTCGCAGGGTTTCTCAAGAGCTTGAGCGTGGTTTCGCAGAAAGTGAATCAGTAGCCGACCTGCGATTTCGCCGTCATCGCGGCTACCTGCCGGGACAACAGCCGGCGGACCGGTTCCGGCCATAGCGGGTCGCCAACGAAAAGCCCGCCCCGGACGATCCGGGGCGGGCTCTTTCGTTCAGGAGGCCGGATCAGCCGCCGAGATCAATTCTCGACATAGGTGATCTTGCCGTCGGCCTGCTTCTTCCAGGTGTAGACGGTGTAGTCCGGACGGGTGATGTCGCCCTTCTTGTCGAAGCCGATATCGCCGATCACCGTCTTGACCGGCTGGCCGCCATGCAGCGCGGCGGCGATCTTCTTCGGATCGACCGAGTTCGCGCGCTTGGCGCCTTCCGCCATGATCTGGACCGCAGCGTAGCTGTAGAGCGTGTAGGCTTCCGGCTTGAAGTTCTTGGACGCGAACTTCTTGATGACGGCGGCCGCCTCCGGGCGCTTCTGCGGGTCCGGCGGGAAGGTCATCAGCGTGCCTTCGACGCCGGGGCCGCCGATCGTGGCGAACTCGTCGGTGGTAATGCCGTCGCCGGAGACGAGGATCGTCTTGAGGCCCTGGTCGCGCATCTGGCGCACGATCAGGCCGCCTTCGGTGTGCAGGCCACCCCAGTAGAGGTAGTCGGCACCGGAGGCCTTGATCTTCGAGACGAGGGCCGAGAAATCCTTCTCGCCGGCATTGATGCCTTCGTAGAGCACTTCCTTGACGCCGCCGGCGTTGAGGCCCTTCTTGGTCTCGTCGGCGAGGCCCTGGCCATAGGTCGTCTTGTCGTGGACGACGGCGATCTTCTTGTCCTTGAAGTTCTTCAGCAGATAGGCCGAGGCAACGCCGCCCTGCTGGTCGTCACGACCGCAGACACGGAAGGTGTTCCACAGGCCGCGCTCGGTGATCTTCGGGTTGGTGGCCGAAGGCGAGATCATCAGGATGCCGTTCTCGGCATAGACTTCGGACGCCGGCATGGTGACGCCGGAGTTGAAGTGGCCGACCACCCATTTCACGCCGTCGCCGACGAACTTGTTGGCGACCGAGACGCCCTGCTTCGGATCGGAGACGTCGTCGCCGACGCTGACCGCGATCTTCTGGCCGAGGACGCCGCCGGCGGCGTTGATGTCCTCGGCGGCCTGCTCGGCGCCGTTCTTGAGCTGCGCGCCGAATGCAGCATTCGGGCCGGTGATCGGACCGCCGACGCCGAGCTTGATCTGCGCGTTGGCCATGCCGGAGAAGGCGAGGACCGCGCCGAGTGCAATGCCGCCCAACAGCAGTTTCTTCATGTGATGCAACTCCCCTGTATTGATTGATCAACGGGCTGGACGGGCCGCCCGTCTCGGCGCGTTCTGGCCATCGTGAGCCGCAGTCTTGCGCTTTTCCGATGGTCTGTCACGCGACAAGCTCGCAAAGTTTCTAGAGCAGTTCGGGCCGGATCACGGCGCCTGCGCGGGGCTTCCAGCCGAAGGGGCCGGCGGGCTCGAACAGCCAGTGATATTGCCGCGTCATCTGCTTGGCGCGGGTGTAGCGCCAGCCGGCATAGCCGAAGGCGACAAGCACGATCGTGTCGACGACGTAGTAGTGGACGGTCAGCAACGTCGCCTCGAACAGCGCAAAATGGATGAAGCGCACGAACAGGCCGAGGACCAGCATGTAGACGACGAGCTGCCAGTTCGGCCGCCAGGTCAGCGCGATGGCGCGGCCGGCCATCCAGGCGAGCCAGCCGCCCATGACGACGGTCACCAGCAGGAAGAGCCAGATCGTCGGTTCTTCGTAGAGGATGCCCTGCATCTCGTGCTCCCGGCTTCAGGCGGCTTTGGAAGCGGCTGACATCACCACAGCGATGACATGGGTGGCGTGCAGCCGTCTCTCATCAAAAAGTTGCAGCGGAGGAGAGGTGCTCCTCCGCCGTCTCATCTCAGTGCCGGCCGCCTTCGAGGTAGGCGGCGCGCACCTGCGGATTGGCGAGCAGTTCCTTGCCGGTGCCGCTCATCGTGACGACGCCGTTGACCATCACATAGCCGCGATGGGCGAGCTTCAGCGCGTGGAAGGCGTTCTGCTCGACCAGGAAGACGGTGAGGCCTTGCGTCCGGTTGAGTTCGCGGATCGCCTCGAAGATCTGCTTCACGATCAGCGGCGCAAGACCGAGCGAGGGCTCGTCCAGCAGCAGGAGCTTGGGGCGCGCCATCAGGGCGCGCGCGATCGCGACCATCTGCTGCTCGCCGCCCGAGAGCGTGCCGCCGCGCTGCTGCAGGCGCTCCTTGATGCGCGGGAAGAGCACGCAGATCTTTTCCAGGTCCTCGTCGAAGTTCTCGAAATTGCGGACGGCAGCGCCCATCTGCAGGTTCTCGTACACCGTCATGCGCGGAAAGATGCGGCGCCCTTCCGGGGACTGAGCGATCCCCAGCCTCGCGATCTGGTGGCTCGGCATCCGCGTGATGTCGCGGCCCTCATAGGTGACCGAGCCTTCGCGGGCCTGCGGATTGCCGAAGATCGTCATCATCAGCGTCGATTTGCCGGCGCCGTTGGCGCCGATCATGGTGACGATCTCGCCGGGGTTGACGTCGATGTCGACGCCCTTCAGCGCGATGATCTTGCCGTAATAGGTCTTGACGCCACGGACGGCCAGAAGGGGCTGGGCGGGAGGCTGAGTTTCAGGCTGGGCTGCAGTCACGAGATGCCGACCTCCGCTTCGACCTCTTCGACCTCCTCGTCGTCGACGCCGAGATAGGCGGCGATGACTTTGGGATCGGCCTGTACTTCGGCCGGCGTGCCGTCGGCGATCTTGGTGCCGTAGTCGAGAACCACGACGTGGTCCGAGATTTCCATGACGACCGACATGTCGTGCTCGATCAGCAGCAGCGCCGTGCCCAGGTCCTTGCGGATCGAGAGCAGGAGATTGTTGAGGTCGAGGCTTTCGCGCGGGTTGAGGCCCGCGGCCGGCTCGTCGAGGCAGAGCAGGACCGGGTCCGTGCACATGGCCCGCGCGATCTCCAGCCGGCGCTGGTCGCCATAAGGCAGGTCGGCGGCGGGGTCGTCGGCGCGGTGGGTCAGGTTGATCTTGTCGAGCCAGAACTTGGCCTTTTCGATCGCCCGCTTCTCGCTGGCCTTGTAGCCGCCGATGCCGAGCACGCCGAGGAAGGTGAAGCCTGAGGCCAGCATCAGCGGGTTGTGCTGGGCGACGAGCAGGTTCTCCAGCACCGTCATGCCGCCGAACAGGCGGATGTTCTGGAAGGTACGGGCGACCTTGGCCTTCCAGGAGATGCGGAAGTCCGGCATGCGCTCGAGCAGGTAGCTCGTACCGTCGTCATGGTTGAGCGAGACCATGCCCTGCGTCGGCTTGTAGAAGCCGGTGATGCAGTTGAAGCAGGTGGTCTTGCCGGCACCATTAGGGCCGATCAGCGCGGTGATCTCGCCCTTGTGGGCCTGGAAGGAGAGGGCGTTGACGGCGGTGAGGCCGCCGAAGCGCATGGTGACCTGCTCGATCTCGAGCAGGGCGCGGCCCTGCGGCGTCGTCTGGGGAGCGATCATGGCCATCAGCCGTGTCCCTCCTGCACCATATCGGCGGAGATCGCCTTCTTCTCCTTGAGGAAGGCGGTGGGCTCGCGGGTCGAGATCAGGCCGCGCGGCTTCCAGATCATGATCACCACCATGGCGAAGCCGAAGATCAGCATGCGGTACTTCGTCGGGTCGAAGTCGTTGCCGAAGATCTGCTTCATCCATTCGAGCTCGCGCAGGAGCTCGGTGCCGCCGATCATCGCGATCGCCGCGATGGCGCAGCCCCAGAGCGAGCCCATGCCGCCGAGCACGACGATGGCGAGGATGACCGCCGATTCCATGAAGACGAAGGATTCAGGCGAGATGAAGCCCTGCCGCGCCGAGAAGAAGGCGCCGGCGAAGCCGCCGAACATGGCGCCGATCGAAAAGGCGGTGAGCTTGGTGTTGGTGGTGTTGATGCCGAGCGAACGGCAGGCGATCTCGTCCTCGCGCAGGGCCTCCCAGGCGCGCCCGACCGGCAGCCGCCGCAGGCGCAACGTGACGAAGGCGGTCAGCAGCGCCAGGCACAGGATGAGGTAATAGAGGAAGATCGTTCGGTAGAGCGGCGTGAACTCCAGACCGAAAACGGCGGCGAAACCATCGTCCGCCGCCGTGAAGGGGATGCCGAAGAAGGTGGGGCGTGGAATGCCGGAAATGCCGGCATAGCCGTTCGAGAACTCGGTCCAGTTGATCAGGACGAGGCGGATGATCTCGCCGAAGGCCAGCGTCACGATGGCGAGATAGTCGCCGCGCAGGCGCAGGACGGGGAAGCCGAGCAGCATGCCCCAGAAGGCGGCGAGGATGCCGGCAAGCGGCAGCAGGAGCCAGAAGGACAGGCCGAAATTCTTGGCCAGCAGCGCGTAGGAATAGGCGCCGACGGCATAGAAGGCGACATAGCCGAGATCGAGCAGGCCGGCGAGGCCGACGACGATGTTCAGGCCCCAGCCGAGCATGACGTAGATCAGGATCTGGACGCCGAAATTGTCGATCCATTTCAGCGCGCCGCCCCAGCCGGCGAGCCCGATCGCGATCGCCGGGAAGGTGGCGAGGAAGCCGAGCCCGAACAGCGAGAAGACGCGGGAGTGGCGCTGGAAGAAGGCGATGGTGCCGTGCGGCAGGATGCGCAACGCGGCCTTGCCTTCCTGCCGGCCCTGCTTGCGCAGCGCGACCAGGAAGCGGCCGACGAAGACGATGCCCACCGCCCAGGCGACGGCGTCCCAGCGCGGATCCAGGACCAGGACGTTGTCCATGTTCTGGCGCGTGCCCCAGGCGATGATCGGGATGCAGAGGCCGAGCGTCACGAAGGCGGCGAAGCCGGCCTCCTTGAAGGCCGCCTTCAGGTCGCGGCCGGGAGCGGCCGGGTTTGCGGTCGGATTGTTCGCCATGGTCTCAGACCTTCTCGACTTCCGGGCGCCCGAGCAGGCCGGAGGGCATGAAGACCAGCACGATCGCCAGGATGGCGAAGGCGGCGACGTCCTTGTAGTCGATGGTGAAATAGGCCGACCACATCACCTCGATCAGGCCGATCAGCAATCCGCCGATCACCGCGCCGGGCAGGGAACCGATGCCGCCGAGCACCGCCGCCGTGAAGGCCTTCACGCCGGGCACGAAGCCGTCGGCGAAGTTCACGACGCCGTAGAGCACGAGATACATCACACCGGCCACCGCTGCGAGCGCCGCGCCCATGACGAAGGTGATCGAGATCGTGCGGTCGACGTCGATGCCGAGCAGCGCCGCCATCTTGCGATCCTGCTCGCAGGCGCGCTGGGCGCGGCCGAGCGGCGTCTTCTGCACGATGTACCAGAAGGCCGCGAGCAGCACCGCCGTCGTCAGGATGATGACGATCTGCTTGTAGGAGATCTGGACCGAATAGGTCGTGCTCTCGATCAGCGTGATCGACTTGTTGAGCAGCGGCGGGATCGATTTGTTGCGCGGGCCCTGCACGACCTGCACGAAGTTCATCAGGAAGATCGACATGCCGATCGCCGAGATCAGCGGCGCCAGGCGGAAGGAGCCGCGCAAGGGCCGGTAGGCCACGCGCTCGATTGTCCAGTTCCACAGCGAGGTGACGAACATCGCCAGGCCGAGCACCACGACCAGCGCCAGCATGACCATGCCGGCGCCGGTGCCGACCACCGCCGTGATCAGCATGAAGAAGATCAGCGCGATGAAGGCGGAGAGCATGAAAATATCGCCGTGGGCGAAGTTCACCATGCCGATGATGCCGAAGACCATCGTATAGCCGATGGCGATGAGACCGTAGATCGATCCCAGTGTCAGCCCGTTGATGAGCTGCTGCAGGAAGACTTCCATTGAAAAACGCCGACCCCTCGAACCAGCTCCCGTTCTCGTCACCGGCATGACGCCGGCGCATGCGGGATGCGATTGCCGTGCAGAGCTACCAACGGCTCGTGCCGGGGACAATCGCTCCGCGCCAAATTTCTGTCAAAAGCAATTACGAACGACGTGCCCTGAAAATGTGCAGAATTCTCTGCGGAGCAGCGGGTGTTATACGCATGATGATTGCGTTGCAGGCTATGAAAACTCGCTCCGATCGCATTTCCTGCCATCGCGACGGTGATGGTCTGCCATGCGCCTGAGTGCAGGTTATCCAAAAGACGAATACGAAAAGTCGATTGTCGGATCGGAAAAATGCATGGGAGGGCGCTGCGAAGCCGTGGGCTCGGCAGTGCTTCCGAGGCCGGTCATCGGGCGGCTGCCGTCACGGCAGCGAGAGTTCCTTGAGGGCGCCGGGCTGCTTCACCTCGATCTCGACGAAGGCGATTGGGTGGTCAGAGCCGTTCATGACGTCGTGACGGATGCCGGCCGGGCGCATATAGGCTTGGCCCTGCGCCAGCGGCACGTCGGAGACATCCGTTCCGTTATGGATACGCAGCGTTCCGGCGGTCAGCATGATGACGAAATAGGGCCAGCCATGCTCGTGCCAGCCGGTCACGGCGCCGGGCTCGAAATCCCAGCGGGTGATCCTGATCGTCTCTTCGTCCTGCTGGACAGTCGGCGTGGCGGGAATCGTGCAGGTGAAGGCCATCGGGATCTCCATGGGCGGAACGCCGACGGCCACAGTCCCGATCAGGCTCCGGCCCGGCCGCTGGCAGCCGACATCGCCCCAGCCTGATGGATCGCCATCACGATATCAAGTTGCAGCGGTGCGGCCGCTTGTGGCGCCCGGCCCGTTAACGGAAGGGTGCTATATCCGGTGGCGTATTGGAGTGAGCCGCCGGCTTCGCCCTGGCTGGCGCCGGCGGCCTCCAGTCTCTACATGGACTGCTGTTCCGCCGGATCCGGGACATCGAACCGATCGAGCCGATGACGAAGACCGTTCACCCCCTGCCGCCTCTGGACCATCCGGACGCCCATGCGTTCCGCGATGCCATGGCGCGAGTCGCGAGCGCCGTGCATGTCGTGACCACCGACGGGCCGGGCGGGCGCATCGGGCTGACGGCGACGGCCGTTGCCTCCGTCTCCGATTCGCCGCCGACGGTGCTGGTCTGCATCGCCCGCGGCAGCCGCACGCTGGCGGCGATCGAGGCGAGCGGGGTGTTCTGCGTCAACACCTTGCCGGAAAGCCTCGTCGATCTCGCGGAAATCTTCGCCAGCCGGCGCGGCATCGAGGGCGAGGCACGCTTCGATACGGCCCGCTGGGGCCGGCTTGTCACCGGGGCGCCTGTCCTGCTCGACGCGATCTCTGCCTTCGACTGCCGGCTGGTCACGACGCATGACGCCGCCAGCCATCGCATCGTGATCGGTGAGGTCGCCGGCCTCGGCGGGGCCGGGCGCGGGGCGGGGCTGATCTATCGGCACCGCCGTTTCAGCGCGGTGTAGAGGGCAAACTCCAGCGTCAAGCGATGGTGATCAGACCCTCTGCCGAGATCGTGATCATGCGGTCGGCGAGCGGTCCTTGATCGGCGGCCGGCAGGCGGAAGGCCGGCGGCGTCGGCCAGCCCATCTCGCGGGCGACGACGAGGCCGAGCAGGAGGATGGCGTCCGGCGCATCCATCAGCAGGGCGGCCGGCGCCTTGCCGGCATGGACCAGTTCCAGCAGCACGGCGGAGGCCGAGGACGAGCCGATCGTGCCGGGCAGGGCGAGGATGCGGCCGGCGATATTCCGGCCACGCTCGGGATGGCGGGCATCGATGATCGCGCCGCTCGCAGGATCGACGCCGCCCCAGAAGCTGATCGGGGCGGTCAGGGCAAGGCAGCCGCCAGTGACGGCGTCGCCGGGCAGGAGGATCTCCGCTTTCAGCGCCATGCGCGGGCTTCCCTGACGAGCCGGCCGGCCACCGCGCTCTCGACGCATTCGGAGAGCGAGCCATAGGTCACGGCGTAGCCGGTATTGCCCGGCGCGTAATGGGCGAATTTCCCGGAATTGGTCATCAGAACGGCGCCCTCCAGCTCCGGCAGGATCGGGGTGACGACGACGCAGGTATCGACGACGAAGATCACGCCCGCCGCTTCCAGCGTTGCGCGCCGGCCCTGCTCTTCGAGCGGGCCGACGACGTGTCGGCCGGTATTGGCATAGAGCGGCACTGTCAGCTGGCGCCCGGCCATGAGGCGTTCGAGCGCATCGATCTCGACCAGCGAGAGATGCGGCGAGCCGATCGCGACGGCATCGATGCGCTCCGTCGGCCCGGCTGTCGAGAGGCGGGCGAGGGCGGTCGCGATGTCGGCAGGCGTCAGAGCGCTCGTCTCGCGCGGAGCGATGCCGCCCAACGCGGTCGCGGCATCCGGAGCCTCGGGCGTGACACCCGCGACATGGAACAATCCGACGCCGCCCGCCGAGGCGGCGGCGGCACCGAGCGCCTTGAGGCGGTCCTCTGTCGTGCAGCCCTGCAGGCCGTCGATCACGGCGACGTCGCTGCCGGCGCGGCGGCCGAGGATCGTGCCGAGCACGGGATAGAACACGTCCGACGAACGTAATTCGCGGGAAAGGCCGCCGACATCGATCAGCAGAGTCGCGACCCGGTTCTCCGGGCGATGCAGGCCGTAATCCGGGGCACGGCCGCTGATCGCGCAGGCGATGTCGAGGAAGTCGCCATAGCGGTTGGTTCGAGCGCCGAGCACCGAATTGCAGAACACCACGGCATTGGATTCGCCCCAGGCGACGTCGCTGCCCTGCGCCGGGCGGTGGCCGGCCTGGTAGGGCGCGCAGGTCCAGCTCGGCTCGCAGCCCATCGCCTCATAGGCCCGCATCATCCGCCGGGCCATGTCCCGCTCATGCGGCGGCAGACGGATTGCGGCGCAGCCGGCCGGGGCGAGCGAGCCGACATTGAGGCTGGCGCGCACGCCGACGCGAGCGCCGCCTGAGACCAGCTTCTCCGCGAAAAGCGTGCCGGAATCGCCATGGTAGAGCGCCCCGTCGATATGGGCGGAGGCGATCGGGATCAGGCGCGGCGCGCCCATCAGGCGGGCGGCTTCGGCCACGATCCGCATCGCCATGGCCGCCCCTGCACCGGCAGAGCCGCTGGCGATCATGCGTTCGTCGGTGGTGAGTTCCAGCATCGGTTCTCCCGCGGCCTGCCGCTTTCCAGGCCGGGCGCCTCTTGTGCAGGCGGGGGCTTTGCGACCATGGATAGGGAACTGGATAACCTTCGAACCGCGCCGGCCGCAATCGTCCGCGCTGCGGTCGTGCTGCTCGGGAGATGTGCCATGGCGATGACGATGAACGGCGAGGCGACGCTGCCGGCCGCCAAGGACGTGGTCTGGGCCAAGCTGAACGATCCCGAGGTGCTCAAGGCCTGCATTCCCGGCTGCGAGCAATTGACCATGGACGACGCCACCCATCTCTCGGCCATCGTGAAGGTGAAGCTCGGGCCGGTGAAGGCGACCTTCAAGGGCAAGGTCGAGCTCAGCGAGCTCGATCCGCCGAACGGCTATCGCATCTCCGGAGAAGGCGAGGGCGGCATTGCCGGCTTCGCCAAGGGCGGGGCGCGGGTCCATCTGAGCGATGCGGAAGGCGGCCAGACCCTGCTGCGCTACGAGGTCGAGGCCCAGGTCGGCGGCAAGCTGATGCAGCTCGGCTCCCGCCTGATCGATTCGGTCTCGAAGAAGCTCGCCGACGAGTTCTTCGCCAATTTCGCCAAGGCGGTCAGCGAGGGCTGAGCGCCCTCAGGACGCTTCGCGCAACGTGGCGAGTGCCTGGGTGACGGCGGCCTCGGCCGCCCCGACCTGAAGCGCGATATTGGCCGCGGCAGCGTTGGCCTGCTCCAACGCCTTCTGCGTCATGTCGAGGCTGCCATTGACGGCATTGGCGCTTTCGATCGCCTCGTCCGAGCTGTCGGCAACCAGCGCGGCGTCATGCGCGATCGTGGCGGTGACCTTGCTCTGCTGGGTGACGGCTTCCGAGATCGCCTCGGAATCGAGACGGATGGCATCGACCGTGGCGGCGATGGCGGCAGCGTGCGTCCCGCAGGCCTCGGCGCTCGCCGCGAGTTCGGCGATCTGGCCGGCGATGTCCTGCGTCGCGCTCGCGGTCTGGGTCGCCAGCGACTTCACCTCGGCGGCGACGACGGCGAAGCCGCGACCGGCCTCGCCGGCGCGGGCGGCCTCGATCGTGGCGTTGAGCGCCAGCAGATTGGTCTGCGCGGCGATGTCGGCGATCATCCCGACGACCTTGCCGATATTGCCGGTGGCCTCCCGCAGCCGAACGACGGCCTCGTTCATCTGGCCGGCGTCGAGCACGGCCTGATGGGTGATCGACAGGCTTTGCCGGGCGCGCTGGCCGATATCGGCGATATTGGCCGACATCTCCTCGGTCGCGGCGGCCGTCTGCAGTGATTTCTCGCGCACGACCACCGAGGCGCTGGCCACTTTTCCGACGGTGTCCTTGATGAAGCTCGTGGTCTGCCCGGTCTGGTCGGCGGTCGCCACGAATTGCTCGACGGCGTCGCTGATGGTGTCGTCGAGATGGCCGATCCGGGTCCTGAGCTTGACCGCCGCCTCATCGAGGGTGGAGGTGCGCCGGCGGGCATCACCTTCCTCGATCTGCTGGTTGATCGTGATCGCCGTATTGATATCCATCACCAAGAGGTTCTCGATGATCTCCATGTCGCTTGCGAAACGGCTGGGCGACAGCAGTGTGGTCAGGCGCGGCTTCGTCGCGATCGTCCGAAAAAGAGCGCCAGCAATCGATACGCGCGATCGGGTGCCGACCTTGATCGCGCGCTCCAGCGTGCACACGCGCTCCATCGACTTGTAGTAGCGGTCGTCGAAATCACCTTCAAAGATCAGTCGGAAGTGCTGCTCGGTGACTTCGTAGACGCTCTCGGTCAACGGGCTGATGTTGTCTTTCAGATCGGGATGGATCTGGCGGCCGTAAGCGAAGGCATTGGCGACGATCTGTTCGATGACGAGATCGACATGCTTGCGATAGCCGCGCAAGGCGGCGCGCTTCTGCTCACCGTAGCCCGTCGAGCGCAGGCGTCGCTCGACCTGTTCGGAAATCGACGTCAAGAACGGCTCCCGTGCAGCCGGCAAACAGCGCTCCGCCGCCACGTCACCGTGAACGGGCTCGGTTAAAATTTCGGCAATGCGAGGCCGGCCGCGCGGTTTTGCAAATTTTTGGCCACGTTCCAGCCAAACGCGACGAAACGCCCGCAAAACGGTGCAAATTAGCCTGGCTTGTCTTGGTGCCTCCGGCTTGACCCCGGAAAAACGCGGGTCCACATTCATTTTTGAGCTGTTCCAAGGAAGGCCTGCCTGATGAGGCCGGTTGCTCCTTAGGCTTCAGCACGGTCCAGTCCCGGGGAGGGGATGGACCGGCGTCGGAGACGGGTCACAGGAGATATGCTCATGGCCACTGTTTCGCTGACGGTGAACGGCAAAGCCGTCACCGCCAACATCGACCCGCGCACCCTTCTGGTGCAGTTCCTGCGAGAGAATCTGCGGCTCACCGGAACCCATGTCGGCTGCGATACCAGCCAGTGCGGCGCCTGCCTCGTGCATCTCGACGGCAAGGCGGTGAAATCCTGCACCACGCTTGCCGTCTCCGTGGACGGCGCCTCCGTGACGACGATCGAGGGGCTCGCTTCCGGCGACACGCTGCATCCGATGCAGGAGGCGTTCCGCGAGCATCACGGCCTGCAATGCGGCTTCTGCACGCCGGGCATGATCATGTCCGCCGTCGACATGGTGAACCGCCGTGGCCATCAGCTCGACGAGAAGACGATCCGCGAGGATCTCGACGGCAATATCTGCCGCTGCACCGGCTACCACAACATCGTCAAGGCAATCGCCGCCGGGGCCGAGGCCATGGGCAAGGGCGCTGCGCCGGCCCGCCAGGCCGCCGAATGAGGCCGCTGCCCGCGCCGCTCGGTGCGGGCTCTTCATCCTTCATGCGTTCCATGCAGTGAGGCGCCCGCGAGAGGCGCCGTGCGAGGAGGGAACACCATGTCCGCCACCGGAATCGGCGCCGCAGTCCGCCGCAAGGAAGATCACCGTTTCATCACCGGCCAGGGCCGCTACACCGACGACGTCAACCGGCCGGGCCAGGCCCACGCCTATTTCCTGCGCTCGCCGCATGCGCACGCCAAGATCAAGTCGATCGACACCAAGGCCGCCGCCGGCATGCCCGGCGTGCTCGGCATCTTCACCGGGGACGACCTCGCCACCGACAAGATCGGCGGTTTGATCTGCGGCTGGATGATCCACAACAAGGACGGTTCGCCGATGCGCGCCGGCCCGCATCCGGCGCTGGCCCAGGGCAAGGTGCGCTATGTCGGCGACCATGTCGCCGTCGTGGTAGCCGAGACGCTGGCGCAGGCGCGCGACGCGGCCGAGGCGATCGCGGTCGATTATCAGGAGCTGCCGGCGGTGGTCGACACCGCCAAGGCGATCGGCGCCAAGACCGTGGTCCATGACGAGGCGCCCGACAACAGCGTGTTCAACTGGCATCTTGGCGACAAGGACGCGACCGAGAAGGCCTTCAAGGCCGCCAGGCACGTCACGAAGATCGATCTCGTCAACAACCGGCTCGTGCCGAACGCGATGGAGCCGCGCGCGGCTGTCGGCGACTACGATGCCGGCGACGGCATCTTCACGCTCTACACCACCAGCCAGAACCCGCATGTCGCGCGGCTCGTGCTCTCCGCCTTCATCGGCATCGCGCCGGAGAACAAGCTCAGGGTGATTGCGCCGGATGTCGGCGGCGGCTTCGGCTCGAAGATCTTCATCTATGCCGAGGAGACGGTCTGCGTCTGGGCGGCGAAGAAGGTCGGACGGCCGGTGAAATGGACGGCGGACCGGACGGAGGCCTTCCTCTCCGACGCGCATGGCCGCGACCACGTCACCCATGCGGAGCTGGCGACCGATGCGGAGGGCAAGATCCTCGGCATGAAGGTCAAGACCACGGCCAATCTCGGCGCCTACCTCTCGACCTTCTCCTCCTCGGTGCCGACCTATCTCTACGCGCCGCTCTTGTCGGGCCAGTACGACATCCCGGCGATCTATTGCGAGGTCGATGCGGTCTATACCAACACTGCCCCCGTCGATGCCTATCGCGGCGCCGGGCGGCCGGAAGCGACCTTCGTGGTCGAGCGGCTGATCGAGGTCACGGCCCGCCAACTCGGCAAGGACCCGGCCAAGTTCCGGATGCAGAACTACATCAAGAAGTTCCCGCACCAGACGCCGGTCATCATGATGTACGACACCGGTAATTACAGCGCCTCGCTGAAGAAGGCGCTGGAAATGATCGACTACAAGGGGCTGGGCAAGCGCAAGCGCGATTCCGCTCGTGCCGGCAAGCTGCGCGGCATCGGCTTCTCCTCCTATATCGAGGCCTGTGGCATCGCGCCCTCGGCGGCGGTCGGCTCGCTCGGCGCCGGCGTAGGGTTGTGGGAATCGGCCGAGGTCCGGGTCAATCCGGTCGGCACGGTCGAGGTGCTGACCGGCTCGCACAGCCATGGCCAGGGCCATGAGACGACCTTCGCGCAGCTCGTCAGCGACCGGCTCGGCATCCCCATCGACAATGTCTCGATCATCCATGGCGATACCGACAAGGTGCAGATGGGCATGGGCACCTATGGCTCGCGCTCCGGCGCGGTCGGCATGTCCGCGATCTTCAAGGCGCTCGACAAGGTGATCGCCAAGGGCAAGAAGGTCGCCGCCCATGTGCTGGAGGCCGACGAGGCCGATATCGATTTCGCGGACGGGCATTTCGCGGTGAAGGGCACAGACCGCAAGCTCGATTTCGGCTCCTGCGCGCTGCAGGCCTATGTCGCGCACAAGTTCAATGGGCAGGAGCTGGAGCCGGGATTGAAGGAAGGGGCGTTCTACGACCCGACCAACTTCACCTTCCCGGCCGGCGTCCATATCTGCGAGGTCGAGATCGATCCCGAGACCGGCGTGACCAGGATCGAGCGCTGGGCCGCCGTCGACGATTTCGGGAACGTCATCAACCCGATGATCGTCGAGGGGCAGGTCCATGGCGGTATCGCCCAGGGCGTCGGCCAGGCGCTGCTGGAAGGCGCGCGCTACAATGCCGACGGCCAGCTCGTGACCGCGAGCTTCATGGACTACACCATGCCGCGCGCCGACGATCTGCCATCCTTCGATGTTGGCATGACCGTGACGCCGTGTCCGTCGAATCCGCTGGGGATCAAGGGCTGCGGCGAGGCCGGGGCCATCGCTTCGCCGCCCGCCGTGATCAACGCCATCACCGACGCGCTCGGCCATGAGGACATCGCGATGCCGGCCACGCCGCAGGCGGTGTGGCGCGCGGCGCAGAAGTCGATCAGCCGCCAGGCGGCCGAGTGAGCTGAAAGGACAAGTCGATGTACGCTTTCACCTATCACAAGCCCACCAGTGCCCGGCAGGCGGCGACGCTGCTCGCCAAGAAGGAGGACGCCAAGCTCCTCGCCGGCGGCCACACCCTGTTGCCGACGATGAAGCAGCGGCTGGCCTCGCCGACCGCGCTCGTCGATCTCGGCGCCTGTCCAGATCTCAAGGGCATCAATCGCAAGGGCCGCAACATTGTCATCGGCGCGATGACGACCCATGCCGAAGTGGCTTCCTCGGCCGAGGTTCAGGAGGCGCTGCCCGCGCTCGCCTTCCTCGCCGGCAGCATCGGCGACCCGCATGTGCGCCATCGCGGCACGATCGGCGGCTCGGTCGCCAATAACGATCCGGCGGCGGATTATCCGGCGGCCCTGCTGGCGCTTGGCGCCACCGTCGTCACCAACAAGCGCAAGCTGACGGCCGAGGAGTTCTTCACCGGACTCTACGAGACGGCGCTGGACGAGGGCGAGATCATCACCAAGGTCTCGTTCCCGCTGGTCTCGAAGGCGGGCTATGCCAAGTTCCGCAACCCGGCCTCGCGCTATGCCATGGTCGGCGTCTTCGTCGCCAAGCGCGGCAGCGATATTCGCGTCACGGTGACCGGTGCGGGCGAGGGCGGTGTCTTCCGCTGGCCGGAAGCGGAGGCTGCGCTGAAGGCGCGCTTCGCGCCGAAATCGCTGGACGGGCTGAAGCATACCGCCAAGGGCATCAACGGCGACATCCATGCCGATGCCGAGTACCGCGCCCATCTGATCGGCGTGATGGCCAAGCAGGCCGTGGCGCAGGCGACGGGGAAGTAGGCGAGGGGCTGCCAACTTGCGCACGTCGTGGCCGGGCTTGACCCGGCCATCTCGTTCGGGACCTTACTTGCTTTCGATCAAGAGATGCCCGGGACATGCCCGGGCATGATGCGAGTTGCCATGTCTTCTCCTCTGCCTTCTTCCATCGACGCCACGCTCGCGCTGCTTCAGGGGCAGGGCTATGTCGCCGACCGGGCGCTCGCGACGGTGCTGTTTCTGGCGCTTCGGATGAAGCGACCGCTGCTGTTGGAGGGCGAGGCCGGAACCGGCAAGACCGAGATCGCCAAGGTTCTGGCCGCAGGGCTCGGCCGGCGCCTGATCCGGTTGCAATGCTATGAGGGACTCGACCTGGCGTCGGCCGTCTACGAATGGAACTATGCCGGGCAGATGATGGCGATCCGGTTGGCGGAGGCCGGCGGCGCGGCCGGTGATCGCGAGCGGCTGGAAGGCGACATCTTCTCCGAGAAATACTTGGTCAAACGGCCGCTGCTACAGGCGCTGGAGCCGCAGGAGGGCGGGGCGCCGATCCTGCTGATCGACGAGCTCGACCGCACGGATGAGGCCTTCGAGGCCTTCCTGCTCGAGGTCTTGGCCGATGCGCAGGTGACGATCCCCGAACTCGGCACGATCCGCGCCGCCGAACCGCCGATCGTGATCCTGACCTCGAACCGCACCCGCGAGATCCACGATGCGCTGAAGCGGCGCTGCCTCTATCACTGGGTCGGCTACCCCGATGCCGTGCGCGAGCTGGCGATCCTCAAGGCGAAGGTGCCGGATGCTCCGGCCAAGCTCTCGAAGCAGCTCGTCGCCTTCGTGCAGGCGATCCGCAAGGAGGAATTGTTCAAGGCGCCGGGCGTCGCCGAGACGCTGGACTGGGCGACGGCGCTGGTCGAGCTCGATGCCGTCGCGCTCGATCCGGCCATCGTTTCGGATACGCTGGGCGCATTGCTGAAGTATCAGGACGATATCCAGGCGATGCAGGGCTCGCAGGTGAAGGAGCTCCTGGATCGGGCCAAGGCGGAGGCGGGGCGCTAGGTTTCCCGCGCCGCGAAGCGAGAGGGTGCTGCCATGAACGCCGATATCAAGGCCGTCGAGGCGACGGTCCGGACCTATCTCGACGGGCTCTATGAGGGCGATGCCGAGAAGCTCGCCCATGTCTTCCATCCGACCAGCGCTCTGACCACGGCGCGCGACGACGGCGCGATCCAGATCGTCCAGCGCGACGCCTGGCTCGACGCCGTGCGCAACCGGCCGGCACCGCAGGCGGCGGGCATGCAGCGCGACGATCATATCCTGACCATCGACCTCGTTGGGCCGACGCTGGCGCTGGTCAAGGTGAAGTGCCAGATGCCGCCGCGCTATTTCACCGACTTGCTCTCGCTGCTGAAGATCGAGAGCCGTTGGCAGATCGTCCAGAAAGTGTTCATGACGGAGACGCAGGGGACGTGAGCGGCAAGCTTGCCGAGAACGTCGCCTATTTCGCCCGTGCCTTGCGCGCGGCAGGGCTGCCGGTCGGGCCGGGCGCGGTGGTCGAGGCGATCGCGGCGCTGGAAGGCGGTGCGCTTGGCGGACGTGACGACGTCTACTGGGCGCTGCACGCGATCTTCGTGAAGAAGCACGAGGACTCACCGGTCTACGATCAGGCCTTCCGGCTGTTCTGGCGGCGCCGCAACCTGATCGAGAAGATCATGGCGCAGATGTCGCCGGTTTCGCCCCGCGCCGACAGCCAGCCGGAGAAGGCGGAGGCGGGGGCGCTCCGCGTGGCGGAGGCCTTCGCGCCACCGCCACGCGAGGACGAGCCACCCAAGGAACTGACCGAACTGACGGCGCGGCTCACCGTCTCCGATCGCGAGATGCTGAAATCGCGCGATTTCGCCCAGATGAGCGCCGCCGAGATCGCGCGCGCGAAGCAGCTCATCGCGGAGCTCAGGCTGCCCGATGACAGCATCGTGACGCGGCGCTTCCGGCCGGCGCATCGCGGAGCGCGCATCGACCCGCGCCGGACGTTTCGCCAGTCGCTACGCGGTGGCGGAGCGTCGATCGATCTCGCCTTCCGCGAACGGCGCGAGGTGCACCCGCCGATCGTGGCACTGGTCGATATCTCCGGCTCGATGGCCGAGTATTCGCGCATCTTCCTGCATTTCCTGCATGCTCTGACGGAGAAGCGCCGCCGCGTGCATTCCTTCGTCTTCGGCACGCGATTGACCAATGTCACGCGGATGCTCAGGGCGCGCGACCCTGACGACGCGCTGGCGCTCGCCGGTAAGGCCGCCCCGGATTGGGAAGGCGGCACGCGCATCGCGACCGCCCTGCATGAGTTCAACCGCATCTGGTCGCGGCGGGTGCTGGCGGGCGGGGCGATCGTGCTGCTCTTCACCGACGGGCTGGAGCGGCATCTCGATGACAGCCTGGGTTTCGAGATGGACCGGTTGCACCGCTCCTGCCGGCAGCTCGTCTGGCTCAACCCGCTCCTGCGCTATGACGCCTTCGCGGCACGGGCAAGCGGCATCCGGGCTATGCTGCCCCATGTCGACTCGTTCCGGCCAATCCACAATCTCGCGGCGATGGCCGATCTCTGCGCCGCGCTTTCGCTGGATGCAGGGCGGGAGAGCGATCCACGCCTGTGGTTGAAGAAAGCCGGTTGAGGCATGATCTCAAGGGCCAGATTCAGGCGTAAGGTGACATCATGATCAGCACCGAAACCGATATCCTGCGCGCTGCCGAGGATTGGGCGCGCGGCGGACGTGGCGTCGCCATCGCGACCGTGGTCGAGACCTGGGGCTCGGCGCCGCGCCCGGTCGGCTCGCATCTCGTCATCGACGGGGAGGGGAATTTCCTCGGCTCGGTCTCGGGCGGCTGCGTCGAGGGCGCCGTGGTGGCCGAGGCCGCCGATGTGATCGCCGACGGCAAGGCGCGCATGCTGGAATTCGGCGTCGCCGACGAGACGGCCTGGCAGGTGGGCTTGTCCTGCGGGGGGCGCATCAAGGTCTATGTCGAGAAGGTGAACTGAGATGGCCTCCTGGGAAACCCTCGTCGCCTTCGCGACGGTGACGATCCTCGTCGCCTATTTTCCGGGGCCGGCGCTGCTCTACACGGCCGCCCAGACGATCAGCCATGGCCGCAAGGCCGGCCTGATGGCGATGCTCGGTATCCATCTCGGCTGTTACCTGCATGTCTTCGCAGCGGCTTTCGGGCTTTCGGCCGTGTTCAAGCATGTGCCGGAGCTCTACATGGCCGTGAAGATCGCCGGCGCGCTCTACCTGATCTGGATCGGCATCGGCATGATCCGCTCGCGCATGGGCTCCCCCGATCAGCCGGTCGCGCCGCCCAAGACGGTGAAGCGTGCGCTGCTCGATTCCTTCATCGTCGAGATCCTGAATCCGAAGGTTGCGCTGTTCTTCATCGCTCTGCTGCCGCAGTTCGTCGACCCTTCGGCGTCGCTGCCGGTCTGGGCGCAGTTCCTGATCCTCGGGATGGTCGTGAACTTCGCCTTCTCCTCGGCCGATCTCGTCACCGTCTTCGGCGCCTCGCTCGTGGTCGGCGCGATGAAGAAGACCAAGGCGAGCTTCGGCTTCGGGCGCTGGATCGGTGGTTCGCTGATGATCGCGCTCGGCCTGAAGCTCGCGACGGACAGGGGCTGAGCCGTGGAGCTTTCGACCCTCGCCGCGCTCAATGAAGAGCGCCAGGCGCGCCGCGCGGCCGTGCTGGTCAGCGATCTCGCCGGCGGCACGCAGCGGCTGGTGAAGCAAGCCGCGATCGCTGGCGACCCGCTGGCGGAGCTGCTGGAGCGGCAACTGCGCTCCGGCAAGAGCGGCATGGTCGAGGCCGAGGGGACGTCCTATTTCCTGACCGTGCAGGCGCCGCATCCGCGCGTGGTCGTGACGGGTGCCGTCCATATCTCGCAGGCGATGGCGCCTATGGCGAAAGCGCTCGATCTCGATCTCGTGGTCATCGATCCGCGCAGCGCCTTCGCCACGCCCGAGCGCTTTCCGGACGTGACGCTGCTCGCCGAATGGCCGGAGGAGGCGCTTCCGCGGATCGGGCTGGACGCCTACACCGCTTTCGTCGCGCTGACGCATGATCCGAAGATCGATGATCCCGGACTTTTCGCGGCTTTGCGCTCCGACTGCTTCTATGTCGGCGCGCTCGGCAGCCGGAAGACGCATGGCAGGCGACTCGAGCGATTGACGGAAGCGGGCTTCGATACCGCCGCGACGGACCGTATCCATGCGCCGATCGGGCTCGATATCGGCGCGGTCTCGCCAGCGGAGATTGCGCTCGCGATCCTGGCCGAGATCGTCGCGACTTTGCGCGGCCCGCGCCGCAAGCCGGCCTGAGGATCACGCGATGAAATTCGGACCGGTCGCCATCGCGGACGCCGTCGGCTGCATCGCGGCGCATACGATCCGCGCGGACGGGACCATCGTGAAGAAGGGCGCGACCGTCACGGCGGAACTGGCCGCGAAGCTCGCGGCGGCCGGCATCACCGAGATCGTTGCCGTCCGTCTGGAGCCCGGCGATATCGACGAGAATGCTGCGGCGGAACGGCTGGCCGAACGGATGGTCGGAGATGCGATCGTGGCCGAGTCGCCCTTCACCGGGCGGGTCAACATGTTCGCTACGCAGGCGGGGGTGTTGCGTGTCGACATTGCGGCGATCGACGCCTTCAATGCGGTGGACGAGGCGATCACGGTCGCGACCCTGCCGGCACTGAAGGCGGTCGTGGCGGGCGAGCTCGTCGCCACCGTGAAGATCATTCCCTATGCGGTTCCGCAGACTCTGGTTGAGCAGGCGCTCGACGCACTCGGCAACACGCCGCCAGTCTCGGTCGCTGCCTACCGTCCGTCCAGCGTCGCGGTGATCTCGACCCTGCTGCCGGGGCTGAAGCCGAGCGTCGTCGACAAGACCCTGCGCATCATGCGCGATCGGCTGGAACCGGCCGAGGCGATGCTGGCCGCCGACCAGCGCGTGCCCCATGAGGCCGAGCCCCTGGCCGCGGCCATCGCCGAGCAGGCGGCGGGAGCGGCGGACATCATCGTCGTCTTCGGCGCGTCGGCCATCACCGACCGGCGCGACGTGATCCCGCAGGCGCTGGTGGAGGCCGGCGGCGAAGTCGAGCATCTCGGCATGCCGGTCGATCCCGGCAACCTGCTGATGCTCGGCCGCATCGCCGGCAAGCCGGTGATCGGCGCGCCGGGCTGCGCCCGCTCGCCCAAGGAGAACAGCTTCGACTGGGTGCTGCAGCGCTATCTGGCCGGTGTCCCCGTCGGGCGTCGCGATGTCCAGAAGATGGGTGTCGGTGGCCTGCTGATGGAGATCGTCTCGCGGCCGCAGCCGCGCGCTCCGGGTTCTCCCGAGCGCGGTCCGCTGGCGGGGATCGTGCTGGCGGCGGGGCAATCGACGCGGATGGGCGCGGAGAACAAGCTGCTGCAACCCCTGCGCGGCAAGCCGATCCTGCGCCATGCCGTCGAAGCGCAGATCGAGGCAGGCTTAAGCCCGGTGATCGTCGTGACCGGTCACCAGCGCGCCGAGGTCGAGGCGGCTCTGTCGGACCTGCCGGTGCAGCTCGTGCATAATTCCGACTACGTCTCCGGCCTCGCCAGCTCGCTCAAGGCCGGTGTTGCGGCATTGCCGCCAGAGGTCCCGGCAGCGGTGATCTCGCTTGGCGACATGCCGAATGTCACGCCTGCGGTGATCGAGCGCCTGGTCGAGGGGCATCGCGCGCAGCCCGAGGCGCTTGCGGCCGTGCCGACCCTGTTCGGCCAGCGTGGCAATCCGGTGCTGCTCGCACGCGCGATCTTTCCCGCGGTCTCGCTGCTGAGCGGTGATCGTGGCGCACGGCGGCTGCTCGACGAAGCCGGGGAGCGCGTCATCGACGTGGCCTTCGAGGACCCCGCCATCGCCATCGATGTCGATACGCCGGAGGCCTTGCGGGCGCTGCGGAGCTGACCGCCTCTCAACGCTGCCAGTGCAGTCCGAGCGTGCCGTAATAGGCGGAGGGCCGGTCGCTGGTCTTCTGCAGGCCGCCCGAGAGGCGCCATTCCAGCCCGAGGAAGCGCAGCCCGGTGAGATGCAGGCCCAGCCGGAGCTTGCGATAATCGCGTTCGCGATAGGCTTCGAATTCCGGGCCGAGATAGAATCCGGCCGGGACCTGCCAGCCCGTCGCGAGACGCGCCCAGAGGCGCCCGTTCAGGGATGATGCGTAGGCGTTGGCCTGCACGACCATTCCGGGCGCGGGAACGATCCAGAGATCAGCCTGCAGCCGGGCACCGTAGCGGGTGCCGGTGAAGGACGGGCCGAAGGCTTCGATCCGCTGTTCGCTTTCGATATCCGAGCCGGCATAGAGCGCGAGAAAGCTGTCACCGACACGCCATTCATAGCCAAGCAGGGCCTGTGTTTCGCTCTTGTAGGTCACGCCGTGCGGCCGGTGGCGGTGGGTCTGTTCCTGCGCGCCGCCGGCCTTGACGAAGAGACGGAAGCCGCTCTCAGAGAGGCCACCGGCGATGGCACGCTTCATCCCGACCGAAAGAAAGGTTTTGGTCGGCCCGGCTTCCATCGAACCGAAGATGACCATCGAGAGCGGCGCCCGCTCGGGCTCCTCTTCATCGATGCTGGCCGCAGAGGCAGGGGTGGCGGCGAAGACCATCGCCAGCCCGGCCAGCCCGGCCCTGCCCACTCGGTACGCCACGCAAGCCCCCACGCCCGCTGTCGCGCACGCTGCCATGCTCGGCAGCCTGCCTCAGGATTGCACCAGTTTGGCAGTAGGCTGGCAAGCCTTTGTTAACCAGGCGGGAGCAGGCTCGATCTACCCGGCAAAGCTTTCAGTCCGTAATGGAGGGAGGTGGCGATGGTTTCGACCGATTTCATGCGGCAACTCGAAGGCTATGGGCTGACCACGGCAACCATCCTCTACCGGATGCCGGATCATCTCAGCGTCCTGCAAACCTATATCTGGCAGCAGTACGACCTGGCACCGCGCTTCCCCGTCCTGCAGGACTTCCTGACGTTCTGGAAGCGAGAACTGGAAGGGCCGCTCCATTCCGTAACCGTGGCGCATTCGCGTCTGATCAAGCCGGCGGAAATCCGCAACGTAAACGGTGTGTTCACCCTGCACTAAGCGCTTCGCCGGCCTCCCGGCCCCGTGCCAGGGGCATTGAAAACCTGCGTCCGGCTCGCTTGTTGGCGGGTGTCCGGCCGTGCTAGGCGGGCGCTTCCGCTTCGGTACGGCCTGCTCCCTTGTCATCTCCCTTGCGTACATCCGGACTTCTGACGGCGCTGGCGGGTCTGCCCGGGGAGCGCATCGCCGTCGGCACGATCGTCGCTGCGTTGCAGGACCGGGCCTATGCCCTGCTCGTCGTGCTGCTCGGCCTGCCGAACTGCCTGCCGATGCCGCCGCCGATCCCACTGGTCTGCGGCCTGGTGCTCGCTTTCGTTGCCGTGCAGATGCTGACGGGGCGGCGGATGCCGTGGCTCCCGCAAGCGCTGCTCAAGCGCAGCATTGGCAAGCCTGAACTCACCCGGGCGGTGGCGCGGGCGCTGCCTGCCCTGACTTGGCTTGAACGTTTCTCGCGGCCGCGCCTGACGATGCTGGGAGGGGCTTATGCCATTCCGGTGCTGGGCCTCGTGATCCTGATCCTGGCGCTCGGCCTGATCGTGGCCGCGCCCTTCATCGGGCAGATCCCGCTCGGGCTTGCCGTGTGTCTCGTCGGGCTCGGTCTCGTCGAGCGGGACGGGGTGCTGATCATCATCGGTGCGGTGGTCGGTGCTGTCGGCCTGCTGCTCAGCGCAGGCTTCGCCTACGCGATCTTCAGCGGCATCCACGAGCTGTTCTTCTGAAGGTCCGCCGCGCGCCCGGCTCGTGGTGTCAGGCGGCGGCGAGGATTTCGGCGAAGGGATTGTCCAGGCCGAGCAGGCGGTCGATCTCGGTTGCGGGCACGGCCTTGGAGAAGAGGAAGCCCTGCAGTTCGTGGCAGCCGATCGCCTGCAGGAAGCGATGCTGCTCGGCGGTCTCGACGCCCTCGGCGCAGACTCGCAGGCCGAGCGCCCGCCCGAGATGAGCCATCGAATGGACGAGGATCGCCGATTCGCCGGTCGATTCCATGTATTCCAGGAAGGTGCGGTCGATCTTGATCTTGTCGAAGGCGAAGCGCCGCAGATAGATCAGGCTCGAATAGCCGGTGCCGAAATCGTCGAGCGCGAGGCCGACGCCATGCGCGCGGATGTCCATCATCGCGGCTTCGGCGGCGTCGGCATCCTCGATCAGCACGCCTTCGGTCAGTTCGAGTTCGAGCTGGGCCGGGTCGAAATCCGTCTCCGCGATGGTGCGGATAACGTTGGCGACGAAGTCCTTGTGGCGGAACTGGATCGGCGAGACGTTGACCGCAAGGCGGATGCCCTTCCAGCGCCTGGCCTCGGTGCAGGCGCGGCGCAGCACCCATTCGCTGAGCGGCACGATCAGGCCGCGTTCCTCGGCGATCGCGATGAAATCCGAAGGCGGGATCATGCCATGGGCCGGGTGCTGCCAGCGCACCAGCGCCTCGACGCCGACGATGGTCGATCCGTCGACGGAGACCTGCGGCTGGTAGTGCAGCGTGAGCTGGTCGTTGTCGATGGCATGGCGCAGGTCGTCCTCGACCATGCGCTTCAATTGCATCGAGCGGTTCATCTGCGATTCGAAGAAGGCATAGCGGTTGCGGCCGCTGTTCTTGGCTTCGTAGAGCGCGGTATCGGCGAGCTTGAGCAGGGCTTCGCGGCTGGTGCCGTCGCGCGGGGCCATGGCGATGCCGATCGAGGAGCCGATGGTGACTTCGGCGCCGGTGATGGTGAACGGCTCGCTGAGGCTGGCGAGGATGCGCTCGCCGAGCGCGGCGCAGCCGGCCGGCGTCGCGGAATGGGTCTGGATGATGCCGAATTCGTCGCCGCCCAGGCGTGCGACGGTGTCGCCGACCTGGACCGCGCCGGACAGGCGAACCGCGACCTGACGGATGAGTTCGTCGCCGGCGGTATGGCCATAGGTGTCGTTGACGGCCTTGAAGCGGTCGAGGTCGATCAGCAGCATTGCGAGGCTTGGGCCGTCATCGTGCTGGATATGAGCCAGGGTCTGATCGAGCGTCAGGTCGAAGCTGCGGCGGTTCGGAAGAAGGGACAGCTCATCCTGGCCGGCGAGGCGCTGGATCTGGCGCTCGCGCAGCTCGATCTGCTCGGCCGAGGCACGCAGGCGCTGGACGACGAAGATGAAGATCGCGGAAAACAGCAGGGCAACCGCAATCAGCGCCCAGAGGAAGCGGCGCAGCATGACATCGCCGGGACGGGCCGGAGACCAGGTCAGCCAGGCACCGATCTTGCCGTCGGCGGTGCGCAGGCTCAGATTCGACAGCGGATCGGCAGGCGGCGTGGTCACGAGCTGGATGTCGGTCACCCGATTGCGCTCGGCCAGGTCCGAGAGCAGGGCGCTGGACAGGTGCCGGTAGGCGACGAAGGACAGCGGGATCGAGCCGCCTTCGGAGCTGAAGGAGGCGATGCGCGACAGGTCGATCACCGTCAGGAGCAGTGTCTCGTCGCCATCCGTGGTGATGGTCGAACGGGCCGCGCCGAACTGGGGCGTGACCTCGTCGCCGATGACGGTAGCGACGAAGGAACTCTTCGCGCCGCGCTGCAACGCATCGATATGATGCGGGCGCTCGTGATCCGCATGATCCATCGTGGTCGGGTTCTCGACCCAGGCCAGCACGGTTCCGCCGGTTCCGCCGATATAGGCGCCGTCGAAATCCATCAGCTGATTGCCCAGACGCTTGAGCGCGGCCTTGAGCATGGCCGGGGAGCCGGGCTGCTGCAGGGCTTCAGGCAGGTCGCCGGCAGCGACGAGCCGCTCCAGCCTCAGTTCGTTCAGCTTGATCTGGGCGTTGACGGCGGCCTCGATGCGCTCGCCCTGGCGCTGGGCCTCGAGGCGATTGGCCTCGCGGGTGATCGCGACGACGACGCCGATCCCGGCAGCCATCAGCAGCAGGAAGGCGCAGCCCAGCGTCACCACGGTGCTCGCGAACATGCGAGCGGAGGAGCCCGCATTCGTCATCTTCGCGGCAGTGAATGCGGGCATTACGCGTCCGGAAAAGGGTCTTGGTGCTGTGACTTAAGGCTTGAATTATTGACATCCCGTTGCCTGCACACGGGTTTTCAAGCGCTCAAGCTCCGGGTGGTGCGTAAGGTGGCCGCGGTATCGCCATATGCGCGGCCCGCAGTGCCGCAGACCAGCGTTCGCGCAGATCGTGGAAATACGGCTCTCCCGCCTCGATCCGCCGGTTGAGCTCGAAATCATCGGCGTCGCGTCTGATGACGACGAGATCGATCGGCAGGCCGACGCCGAGATTCGAGCGCATGGTCGAATCCATCGAGATCAGACCGACTTTCAAGGCGTCGTAGAGATGGGTCTTGTAGGTGACGGCACGGTCGAGGATCGGCTTGCCGTATTTATGCTCGCCGATCTGCAGGAATGGGGAATCGATGCCGCACTCGATGAAGTTGCCGGCGCTGTAGACCATGAAGAGGCGCATCGGCTGCCCCTTGATCTGGCCGCCGAACAGCATGCCGATCTCGAATTTGACGCCAGCATCCTCCAGCGCGGGCCCGTCGATGTCGCGGACATGGCGGATGCAGCGGCCGACGAGCTGGGCGGCCCTGAACATCGAGCTGGCGTTCTGCAATGTGTCGAGTTCGCCGCTCTCGGGATTGAGCAGCCCCTCGTGCAGGAAGCTCACCACCGATTGCGTGATCGAGAGATTGCCGGCCGTCATCAGGCCGAAATTGCGGTCGCCCGGCCAGTTGAAGACATGGAGCTTGCGGAAGGTCGAGATGTCGTCGAGCCCGGCATTGGTGCGGGTGTCGGCGATCATGACGAGGCCATCCTGCACGAGGATTCCGGCGCAATAGGTCACGGGTTCGATCCCTGCTTTTTGGCCCAGTCTTCCTGGCGGAGTGCGCTGGAAGGGGCGCTACTGGTTGGCGAAGCGGCCCTCAGTTTCGCGGGCGCTGACGAGGACGCTGAGGTTCTCGCCTTCGCCGCCCTGGCGCGAGCCTCGAACCGGTGCGGCATCCGCGTAGTCGAGCCCTATCGCAACACGCACATGCGTGTCGATCGGGCAGAGCCCATTGGCACAGTCGAAGCCGATCCAGCCATAGTCCTCGAGATGAACCTCGGCCCAGGCATGGGCGCCGTTGCCATGCGGCAGGCTGTCGGACTGCGCGACATAGCCCGAGACATAGCGGGCGGGCAGGCCGAGATGCCGGGCGCAGGCCATGAAGACATGGGCGATGTCCTGTGCGATCGCTTCGCGCGCTGCAAAGGCTGCGGCCGCGCCGACTCCGCTGCGGCCGCTGGCCTCGAGGCAACCCATGCGGTCGCCGACGGCATTCATCAAGGCATGCATCTGGGAAAGCGGCGTGCCGGCGCCGGCGGTGACCGCGTCGGCGAAGCTGCGCAGCGCCTCGTCCTGCCCGGTGAGGAGCGTGTCGCGGCAATAGACCTCGCAAGGCACGCGTTCCAGCCCGCCACGGACCACGCCGGCGAGGTCGATCGTCTCGATCAGTCCGTCGATGCGGATGGCAAGCGAGGAGATCGGCCCGTCGGCGTAGAATGAGTGCACGATATTGCCATGGGCATCCTGCGAGGCACGCAGCCGGCCGTCGACATTCGGCTCGATGCGCCAGGACATGACATGCTGGCCGTCATGGTCGCGCGGCGTCAGCCGCAGGATCTGCGTGATGTGGCGCGCCGGCTCGGCATATTCGTAGCCGATCGTATGGGAAATCCTGATCCGCATGCTTCAGTCCGGGGCAGGGTTTATGGCAGTCGCGCCGAGAGCGCAGGCGAGCACTTCATTGCAGATACTGCTCGAAGATGGTGTTGCCGAGGCGGTTGTTCTCGGTGATGAACTCCTCGATGAACTCGTGCAGACCGTGCTCGAAGACGTCGTCGATCTTTGTGTTGCTGAGGCTGCCCAGCGTCTTGCGCGCCTGGCGTTGCGCCGGCCCCTGGCGGCCATAGGCATCGCCGAGCGCATCGAGGAAGCGCGAGATGTTCTCGTAGCAGGCTGCGAGCGAGCGCGGCATGCGGCGGTTCAGCACCAGGAGATCGGCGACGAGGATCGGCTTCACCGCCTCGCGATAGACCCAGTGATAGGCGGTCAGCGCCGAGACCTCGCGCAGCACGGTCGTCCATTGGAAGTAATCGAGCGAGCCGCCGACCTGCTCGTCGGCCGGTAGCAGCACATGGTATTTCACGTCGAGGATGCGGGCGGTGTTGTCGGCGCGTTCGAGATAGACACCGAGGCGCGAGAACCAGTAGCCGTCGTCGCGCAGCATGGTCCGATAGGCCGAGCCGTCGAAGACCAGTGAGACGTTCTTCACCCAGTCGAGAAAGCGGGCGAACTCCTCGCGATCCATGCGCTTCTTCTCGAAGCGCTGCAATTCCAGCCAGGCGCCGTTCAGCGCATCCCACATCTCCGAGGTCAGCGCCGTGCGTACGCCCCGTGCGTTCGAGCGGGCCTGGGCGAGGCAATTGCGGATCGAGGACGGATTGTCGGGGTTGAAGGTCAGGAAATCGCAGACATTGCGTTCATTCGCTTCGCCATAGGCCTTGGCGAAGTCATCCTCGCAGCCGGCGGTGAGGACCGCGCTCTGCCATTCCGTGCCGGCACCGCCATAGGTCGTCGGCAGGTTGGTCAGGCGCGTCGTGGCGTCGAGGATGCGGGCGAGATATTCGGCCCGTTCGACATAGCGGGAAACCCAGTAGAGGCTGTCTGCGGTACGCGAAAGCATGGTCAGCGTGTGCCTTTCCGCGGGATGGCAGGCTGTTGCGGGAGAAGGGCTGGCGAGGGCGCGGCGGGGATGCTCATGCGTCGAGCACCCAGGTGTCCTTGGTGCCGCCGCCCTGGCTGGAATTGACGACGAGCGAGCCTTCCTTGAGCGCGACGCGGGTCAGGCCGCCCGGCACGCAGGAGATGCCGTTCGCACCGGAGAGCACATAGGGGCGCAGGTCGACATGGCGCGGCGCGACGCCGGAGGCGACGAAGGTCGGGCAGGTCGAGAGCGCCAGCGTCGGCTGGGCGATGAAGCCCTCGGGCTGGGCCTTGAGCTTGCGCCGGAAGGTCTCGATCTGGGCCTTGTTGGCGTGCGGGCCCACGAGCATGCCGTAGCCGCCCGAGCCGTTGACCTCCTTGACGACGAGCTTGTCGAGATTGTCGAGCACATAGGCATTGGCTTCGGGCTCGCGGCAGCGGAAGGTCGGGACGTTCTTCAGGATCGGCTCCTCGCCGGTGAAGAACTTCACGATCTCCGGCATGTAGCTGTAGACCGCCTTGTCGTCGGCGACGCCGGTGCCGACCGCGTTCGCCAGCGTGACATTGCCGGCCTTGTAGGCGCCGATGATGCCGGGCACGCCCAGCACGGAATCGCTGCGGAAGGCGAGCGGGTCGATGAAGTCGTCATCGATGCGCCGGTAGATCACGTCGACACGCTTCGGCCCCTGCGTCGTGCGCATGTAGACGACGTCGTCCTTGACCAGCAGGTCCGAGCCCTCGACCAGCTCGACGCCGAGCTTGTCGGCGAGGAAGGAGTGTTCGTAGAAGGCCGAATTGTACTGGCCGGGCGTGAGCAGGCAGATCGTCGGGTCCGACGAGGCGCTGCGCGGCGCGACCGAGCGCAGGGTCGCCAGCAGCTGGTCCGGATAGTTGTCGACCGGCGCGACGCGGTGGGTCGAGAACAGCTCCGGGAAGAGCCTGAGCATCACCTCGCGGTTCTCCATCATGTAGGAGACGCCGGAAGGCGTGCGGGCGTTGTCCTCGAGGACGTAGAAAGTATCCGCGTCGACGCGCACCACGTCGATGCCGGCGATGTGGCAGTAGATGCCGTGCGGCACCTTGAAATCGACCATTTCGAGCTGATAGCAGGCGTTGCGATAGACCAGATCGGGCGGGATGATGCCGGCCTTCAGGCATTCCTTGGGGCCGTAGACATCGGCCAGGAACATGTTGAGGGCGGTGACGCGCTGGCGCAGGCCGGCCTCCAGCTTGGTCCATTCCGGCTTGGTCAGCACGCGCGGGATGATGTCGAAGGGGATCAGGCGCTCGGTCGATTCCTCGTCGCCATAGACCGCGAAGGTGATGCCGATGCGGCGGAAGAACAGCTCGGCCTGGCTGCGCCTGAGCGCCAGCATCTCGGGCGGCGCTTCCTTCAGCCAGCGATCCAGGGCCTCGTAGGCGGGCCTCAGCTCGGCTCCCGAACCGCTCATTTCATCGAATGCGACCATGCAGCCCTCTTCCCCGTTAAGGCCAGCCTATGCGCATTCGCGGCCGTTCGGGAAGAGGGAGAATAGCCACGTAATTCATCTGATCTGCCTTTTTCATGGGCAGTATTGATCAGGTACAGTTTGCTTTAGTTGATCTTGGCAAAGCTGATCCAGCCCGCATGAAGCGGCTGTACCTTCGTCGCGCCGCGCTAGGCGGCCATGCCTGCGTTATTCTTGGACCGAATTCGGGCGGCCGTCCAGCCAGAGGCGCAGGGCAACCGCATTGTTCCGGTTCTCGTCCTTCGCCGCATAGAGCAGGACGACCGGGCCCTGCTTCCGTTCGGCTGCCAGGGTCGCGAGAGCGGCCTGGGCCGGCGGGCTGCCGAGCTCGGTCGCATAGGCGATACAGAACTCGTCCCAGTGGTCGGGATGGCCGTGGAATTCGTGGCGCAGCGCGTCGCTGGGCGCGAGATCCTTGAGCCAGAGATCGATCCGGTCCTTCGAGACGCCGCGTGGCCAGAGTCGGTCGACCAGGATACGCCGGCCGTCGCCGGGTGCCGGGGGATCGTAGACGCGCTTGACTGTCAGTTTCGTCATCAGATCAGCCCGAGACTGCGGAAGCTGGCATGGCCATCACGGCCGACGATGATGTGGTCGTGGATGGCGACGCCCAGGGGCTTGGCGATATCGACCAGCTCGCGCGTCATCCGCATGTCGGCGCCGGATGGAGTGGGATCGCCTGACGGATGGTTGTGCACCAGGATGATCGCGGAGGCCGACAGCTCCAGCGCGCGGCGCATCACCTCGCGCGGATAGACCGGCGTATGGTCGACCGTGCCGGTCTGCTGGACTTCGTCGGCGATCAGGGTGTTCTTCTTGTCGAGGAAGAGGATGCGGAACTGCTCGCGCTCGGCGAAGGCCATCGCCATCCGGCAATAGTCCAGCACCGAGGACCAGGAGGAAAGCACCGGCCGCTTGCCGACGGCGCCCTTGGCCATGCGCTTCAGGGCGGCTTCGACGATCTTGAGGTCGAGCGCGACGCCTTCGCCGACGCCCTTAACCTCGGTGAGGCGCGCGGCCGGGGCGCCGAGGACCTCCGCGAAGGAGCCGAAGCGCTGGATCAGCTCCTTGGCGAGCGGCTTGACATCACGCTGCGGGATCGAGCGGAAGAGCAGCAGCTCCAGCAATTCGTAATCCGGCAGGGTTTCCGCGCCGGCTTCCTCGAAACGCGTGCGCAGGCGTTCGCGATGGCCGCGATAGTGCGGCGTGCCGGCGTCGGAAGGGCTGGCCGGAGAGGGCGCCTTGCGCGGTCCCTTACCTGTACCCTTGCCGATGCCGACGCTCATTTTGCAGCGAGCGGGTTGTCGAGGCCGCCGGGCGAGAGCGTGAAGATCTCGCAGCCCTGCTCGGTGACGCCGATCTGATGCTCGAACTGGGCCGAGAGCGAACGGTCGCGGGTCACGGCGGTCCAGCCGTCGGAGAGCACCTTCACCCCCGGCTTGCCGAGATTGATCATGGGCTCGATGGTGAAGACCATGCCGGGCTTGAGCAGCACGCCCTCGCCGGGACTGCCATAGTGCAGGATGTTCGGCGCGTCGTGGAAGAGCTGGCCGATGCCGTGGCCGCAGAAATCGCGCACCACCGAGCAGCGCTCGCCTTCCGCATAACGCTGGATGGCGAAGCCAATATCGCCGGTGGTGGCGCCGGCGCGCACGGCCTTGATGCCGCGCTGCAGGCTCTCATAGGTGATCTCGACCAGGCGCTCGGCCTTCCGCGAGATCTCGCCGACGCCGTACATGCGGCTCGAATCGCCGTGCCAGCCGTCGACGATCAGCGTGTAGTCGATATTGAGGATATCGCCTTCGCGCAGCGGCTTGTCGTCGGGAATGCCGTGGCAGACGACGTGGTTGATCGAGGTGCAGATCGACTTGGTGTAGCCGCGATAGAACAGCGTCGCCGGGTAGGCGCCGTTGTCCATGGCGAACTGGAAGGCGAGCTCGTCGAGGCGCTGCGTGGTGACGCCGGGCTTGACGTGAGCGCCGAGCATGTCGAGCCCCGCGGCGGTCAGCCGGCCGGCCTTGTGCATGGCCGCGAAGGCCTCGGGGCCATGTATCTTGATGGCGGGCTCGCGCGAACGCGAGCGGCCGATGGTGTCTTCGAAGGTCATTGCGCGCGGAAAACTCCTTGCCCCATATCTATTGCGTTTAATGGCGCACGCAAGCCGGTCGAGCGCGAGAGGCGGGTGACTGGCGCGCGGGCGCGGCGAGGTGTATCAGGCGGGCGCAATGGCCATCATCGAACAGAACCCGGCGGAAGAGCGGCCTTTCGGCACCTTCGCGCCGAAAGCCTATCTCGCCCGCATCATCGCCCGGACGCGGGCAGCCTCCGACAGCTTCCTCGGGCGTAAGGTGGCCTATGCGCTGCGGCGCCTCGGCCTGCGCTCGCTCGACGGCGCGCCTGTCGACATCGAGTCGCTGGGGGCGAAGATGCGTCTCTATCCGGACGGGAATGTCTGCGAGAAGCGGGTGCTGTTCACGCCGCAATATTTCGATGCGATCGAGCGGGAGCTGCTGGTCTCGCGGCTGCGCGACGGCTTCACCTTCATCGATATCGGCGCGAATATCGGCGCCTATTCGCTCTTCGTCGCGGCGCGGGCCGGGCGGGGCGCGCGCATCCTGGCGGTCGAGCCGCAGCCCGAGATCTTCGCCCGCCTTGCCTTCAACATCGCGCAGAACCCGTTCGGGACCGTCAAGGCGGTGGCCTGTGCACTCGCCGACAAGCCGGGCGAACTGACCCTGTTCATCGATCCGACCAATCGCGGGGAATCGAGCGTCCGCATCCTCAATTCGAGTGCCGGGACTTCGGTCAAGGTGCCGGCGATGACGCTGCTCTCGCTGGTCGAGGGCGAGGGCTATGAGCGCATCGACGCGGTCAAGCTCGATGTCGAAGGCGCCGAAGACCTGATTCTCGAACCTTTCCTGCGCGACGCGCCGCAAGCGCTCTGGCCGGGCTTCATCATCATCGAGGATTCGCGCCAGCGCTGGCAGACCGATCTTGCCGGCCTGCTCGGGCGCAGCGGCTATAGGCTCGTCGCCCAGACACGGCTCAACCTGGTGTTCGAGCGCAAGCCGGCCTGAGCGCGCGGCTAAAGCATGACGGGCGCGCCCGCGGCGGAGCTTGAGCACTTCGCGGGGAAAGCCTAGCTCTTGTGCGCAAGCCAGGAGCGCCGACGCCATGTCCGTGAATGAATCCAGTTCCGCCATCATCGTCACGGCCGCGATCCTGGTGATCGGCGACGAGATTCTGTCCGGACGGACGAAGGACAAGAATATCGGCTACATTGCCGAGTATCTCACCAATATCGGCGTCGACCTGCGCGAAGTCCGCGTCGTGCCCGATGTGTCCGAAGAGATCGTCGCGGCGGTCAATGCGCTACGCGGCCGCTACACTTACGTCTTCACCACCGGCGGGATCGGGCCGACCCATGACGATATCACGGCGGATGCGGTCGCGGCCGCCTTCGGCGTCGCGATCGACCATGACCCTCGCGCCGTTGCGATGCTCTCCGAACGCTTCTCGCCGGAGGAGCTGAACGAAGCCCGCCTGCGGATGGCGCGTATCCCCGCCGGGGCCGAACTGGTTGCGAATGCGATCTCCAAGGCACCTGGCTTCAACATCGGCAACGTCTACGTCATGGCCGGCGTGCCCGCGATCATGCAGGCGATGCTCGACGTCATCGGGTCGACCTTGCAGACGGGGGCGAAAATGCTGTCCGACACGGTCCGGGCCGGGCTGCGCGAGGGGGATATCGGCGGGCCGCTTGCCGAGGTCGCCAGGGCCCATCCGGAGGTTTCGATCGGCTCCTATCCGTTCTGGTCTGAAACCGGACCGGACACGAATATCGTCGTGAGATCGCGCGACGCAGAGAAACTGCTTGCAGCAATGGCTGCGGTGAAAACGATGGTCGCCGGCGAAAAGCAGAGATCACTCTGAATAAAGTTTATTCCACAACTTTTGCGTTTTTTATACAACTTTATGGAGCGTTTGTGTTTTTATAAATCGCAACCTAATCTTCCCATGACTCTATTATATCTGCTATAGGTATGAAGCGCTTTTCGTAGATGAATTTTCTACTTCAAGTTGAGATATATTCTAATCATCAATCATTCATAAACTAGTTTGAGTGATGCTTGGTAGGTGGCCGGAAAGAATTCGGCCCCCTGCCGCGCCCGGGCGCCGTAGGTATCCGATCGGGGCTTTCACGGCGACGCTGGCCACAAGGACGCCTGATCCGCGGGCCGCGCCGAAGGGGGATATGGATGCCGCTCTTTTCCGGCCTTTTCGCGAACCGGCATGCTGCGGGACAGCTGGACGCCATCAACCGCTCGCAGGCGCGGATCGAGTTCGATCTCGACGGCAAGATCCTGGATGCCAACGACAACTTCCTGTCGGCGGTCGGTTACACGCTGGCGGAGGTGAAGGGGCAGCATCACAGTATCTTCGTGACGCCCGAGGAGAAGGGCAGCCCGGCTTACAAGCAGTTCTGGGCCGATCTCGGCCGCGGCGAGTTCTCACGCGGGCAGTACTTGCGGCTCGGCAAGGGCGGCAAGGAGATCTGGATCCAGGCGAGCTACACCCCGATCCTGGGGGCGGGCGGCAAGCCGGTCGGTGTGATCAAATACGCCTTCGACGTGACCGAGCAGAAGAACCGCCTCGCCGATCTCGAAGGGCAGCGCGCCGCCATCGACAAGGCGCAAGCCGTGATCGAATTCGATCTCGCCGGCAAGATTTTGACGGCAAACGAGAATTTCCTCAGCGTCCTCGGCTATTCGCTGGCCGAGATCGTCGGCCAGCATCACCGCCTGTTCGTTGACCCGGCCGAGCGCGAGACGCCGGCCTATCGCGCCTTCTGGGAGCGTCTCGGCAAGGGCGAATACGATGCCGGCCAGTACCGGCGCATCGGCAAGGGCGGCAAGGAGATCTGGATCCAGGCGAGCTACAACCCCATCCTGGATGCGCAGGGGCGTCCCTATAAGGTCGTCAAATTCGCCTCCGACATCACCGCGACCTTCAAGGGCAAGCAGCTCGAAGCGGCGGTGAAGGAGACGAGCGCGGTGATCGACCGGGCCAAGGGCAAGGACCTGACCGGGCGCGTGCCGCTCGACGGCAAGACCGGGGAGGTCGCCACCCTCTGCGCCGGCGTCAACGACCTGCTCGATACGCTGGCTGAGGTGGTCGGCACGGTCAGCGACATCTCGGCACGGATCGACAGCGCTTCGCTCAAGATCACCTCCGACAGCCAGCAACTGGCGGAGCGGACCGAGGCCAACGCATCGAGTCTGCAGGAAACCGCGGCGACGACGGAGGAGCTTGCCGCGTCGGTGAAGCACAGTGCCGGCAATTCGCGGATGGCGGTCCAGCTCGGCAACGAGGCGAGCGCGGTCGCGGCGCGCGGCGGCGCCATCGTCACCGAGGCAGTCGCAGCGATGGGGCGGATCGAGCAGGCTTCGTCCGGCATTTCCGAGATCATCTCGATGATCGACGAGATCGCCTTCCAGACCAACCTGCTGGCGCTGAACGCCGCGGTCGAGGCGGCGCGGGCCGGCGATGCCGGGCGCGGTTTCGCCGTGGTCGCAACCGAGGTGCGGGCGCTCGCTGCCCGCTGCAGCGAATCCGCCAATGGTGTCAAGGCGTTGATCGCGAACTCTACGCAGCAGATTCAAGCTGGTGTCGGCCTGGTCAAGGATGCCGGAACGACGCTGGGCGAGATCGTCGGCGCGGCTTCCAAGGTGGCTTCCACGGTCAGCGAGATCTCGCAGGCGACGACCGAGCAGGCCAACGGCATCGACGAGATGGCCCGCACCGTCGCGCATATGGACGAGATCACGCAGCAGAACTCGCTCCTTGCCGAGCAGAGCGCCAAGGTCGCCCGCGATCTCCAGCAGGAAACCGCGGCGCTGAGTACGATGGTCTCGGCCTTCCAGCTCGGCGGCGACCGGCACAGGGCTGCGCCGCAGCTCGTTCATTCGGCCCCACCGGCACCGCGCGTGGTGCCGGCAGCTCCACGCGGCCGGCGCGTCGCATCCGGCGGCGGGGCGGATGGCTGGGCCGAATTCTGACAAGGCCGAATGACGTTCGGTTGGGGATGTTCGGCGCGTGCCTCTTGTCAGGCGCGCGCCGATAGGCTTTTCGGTCGGAAACCCGCGCCTTTCGCGTCGGGCCAAGTCCGGAGCGCTGTCCATGGCCGAACCGTCCTCGAACAAGGCTTTCCCGGTTTCCTGGGATCAGTTCCATCGCGATGCCCGCGCTCTCGCGTGGCGCCTTGCCGAGAAGGGCCCCTTCGAGGCGATGGTCTGCATCACCCGCGGCGGCCTGGTGCCGGCGGCGATCATCTGCCGCGAGCTCGGCCTGCGGGTGATCGAGACCGTCTGCGTCGCGAGCTATCACGACTACAAGAACCAGTCCGAGCTCAAGGTGCTCAAGGACATCGCCCCGAACATCAAGGCGATCGGCGACGGCACGGGCAAGGGCGTGCTGGTGGTCGACGACCTCACTGATACCGGCAAGACCGCCCGCGTGGTGCGCGAGATGCTGCCGAATGCGCATTTCGCCACAGTCTATGCCAAGCCGGCCGGCGTGCCGACGGTCGACACCTTCGTCACCGAGGTCAGCCAGGACACCTGGATCTATTTCCCCTGGGACATGGCTCTGACCTATGTCGAGCCGATCGCCAAAGGGCACAAGGGCTGAAACGCCGCGTATTCGCCTCAGCCCGTCGAGGGCGAGCGGAACGCGATCAGCATGCCGGAGACGACGATCGCCATGCCGACCAATTCGGTGGGCGAGGGCGTCTCGGCCAGAAGCAGGGCGCTGGCGGCTGCCGTCGCCACCGGCACCAGCGGCAGGAACAGCGTCGCCTTGGCCGCGCCCAGCGTCGCGACGGAGCGGGCATAGAGATAGAGCGCGACGACGCCGACCAGAACCCCCTGGTAGAGCGCCTGCAGCACGAGCTCGGAGAAGGGCACGCGTGCCATATGGATCGGCAGCGCCAGCGCCACGATCACCAGCAGCGGCACCGAGAGGATGCATGAGGCGGCGGTGATCTCCAGCGAGCTAGCGCCCCAGCGGCGGGCGAGCAGGCCGAAGATCGACCAGAGGAAGGCGATCAGCACGAAAAGCAGGTCGCCGATCCAGGCATCGGGCCGCGACGGCGCCATCGCGAGCGCATCGCGCGAGAAGATGCCGATGCCCAGCACGATGATGCCGAGGCCGATGAGCCGCATCCGCCCGGCCCGCTCGCCGGTGACGAGGAAGATCAGCAGCGCGGTGAAGACCGGGATCAGCCCGGGCGAGATGATCGACGAGTGCAGCGCCGGGGCGAAGGAGGCTCCGCCGACGAGGATCAGGCTGTAGAGCGGGCCGATCAGCAGCGCCATCACCCAGGCCCGCGGCCAGCCGAGCGAGCCGACCGGGAACGGCCGCATATGCCGGAGCGACCAGGGCAGCAGCACGGCGGCGGCCGAGACGAAGCGCAGGATCGTGACATCGGCCGGGGTCAGGTCGATCAGCATGGCATGCCGCGAGACGACGGACTGGACGCCCCAGATCAATGCGGTCAGCAGGCCGCAGAGAATGCCGAGCCATTGTGCGCGGGAGGTCATGAATGGAAGGGCCTTGCGGAAACATGCGATGCGGCGGGTGCGTTGCTGCGGCTATGCCTGTCGGCGCAGGTTGCAGCAATGCGCCGGGCGCAGCCCGCCCCGGCGTTGCGTCTATGCAGCAGCACCGGTTGCCGCAGGCCGCGCCATCCCGACCAGCGGCAGCAAGCGGGAATCCGCGATGGCGGCCAGGCGGTGTCCATAGCCGGCGAGATAGCCCTCATGACTGGCGAAGGCGATGAAGTTCTCCACGGAGGACTGCCTTATCAGCATCGCGCGGTCCCAGCGCTCCGCTTCCGGGCCGATGAAGAAGGGCCCGCCTTCGCCGATGAAGAGCAACGAACCGCCGCTTGCTTCGAGATAGGGCAGGGTATGGCTGATGTAGCGGTGGAAGGCTTCTGCTCCGCTGATCGCTTCCGCCGGTGCCAGCTCGGGCGTGGCCGCATAGTCGGCGATAGCGCGAAAGCGCAGGAGATTGAGCATCACGACCTCGCCGACGATGTTGCGGCGGAAGAGATCGCGGCCGGCTTCCCAGCTCGGAGCGAGGTAGGCGGTCACAGCTTCGGCTCCGGAAGGGCAAAGCCAGCAAGCAACTCCCGTGCATAGGCCCGGATATCGGCGGGCCAGCTTCGGCTGTGCTCGGCGAAGCGCTCGCCGTCCCCGGCGAAGAGGGCGCGCGAGGCTTCCTCGAAACCTTCGCGGTCGCCCGCCATCGTCGCGATGAAAGCGTAGGCGCGTTCTTGTGCCGCTCGTGTCTGGCTGCGTCCGCCATCGCTCTTCCGGGCATCGTCGACGAGCCGCCGGAGAGTTTGCGAGGCACCGCCCGATTGCAAAGCGAGCCAGTCCCAATGACGCGGCAGCAAGGTCACCTCGCGGGCGACGACGCCAAGCTTCGGCCGCCCCCGGCCGCGGGGTGTCTCATCGACTGCTGGTGTCGTGTCATCGCTGCGAGGAGCATAGCGCGCCGCGATCTCGGCATCGCTGCCGCGCAGGTCGAGATCGACCACCTTTCCGGTCGCATCGTCGAAGACGAGGATTGCGGCGGCCGGATCGGCGGCGAAGGCGGCTTTCACCGCGAGCGCGATGGCGGCCAGCGGGCCACCGGCGATGCGGGTGGCGTTATGGAAGGCAGTGTGGGGCATGGATTCCAACCCTGAGGCTCCTTGATTGCGAGCTTATTATCCGGGTGAATTACTCCTGGCAATATGATCCGGGTAAAATATCGTGTGATCCACTGCGTCGCCTCGGCATGACGTCATGTCGAATTGGACCGGCTTTGAAACCTGGGTCGATCCCACTAGTTTGACCGACAGACGAAACGCCGACGGGGAGACGCGCCAGGCATGGCCGCCACCAGCTTCGACGCCGCGGGCGCGCGGATCACGATCTTCCGCGCCCTGCTTCAGACCATCGCCCGCCATGGCAAGGGCCGCATCGCGCTGGAGGACCCCGAGCGCCAGCCGATCACCTATGGCCGGCTCGTGCTCGGCGCGCTGGTGCTGGGGCGCAAGCTTGCGGCCCTGACGGCGCCGAAGGAGCATGTCGGTGTGCTTTTGCCGAACATGCAGGGCATGGCAGTGACGCTGTTCTCGCTCTTCGCCTATGGCCGGGTGCCGGCGCTGCTGAACTTCACGGCCGGCGTCCGCAACCTGCGCGCGGCTGCCGAACTGGCTGAGCTCAAGACGATCGTCACCTCGCGCCGCTTCGTCGACCAGGGCAAGCTCGACGACGAGATCGCGGCTTTGGGCGAGGGGCGCCGGGTCGTCTATCTCGAAGATATCCGCAAGGAGATCACCAGTTTCGACAAGGCGCTCGGTGCCTTGCAGAGCGTGGCGCCGGGGCTCGTCCATCGCGCCCATGAAGCGCAGCCCGATGATATCGCGGTTGTCCTGTTCACCTCCGGCACCGAGGGCAAGCCGAAGGGCGTGGCATTGAGCCATGCCAATATCGTCTCGAACGCAAGGCAGGTCTTTGCCCACGCCGCAGGCGCGATCTCCGAGCGGGACGTGTTCATGAATCCGCTGCCGGCCTTCCATTCCTTCGGTTTGACGGCCGGGCTGATGGTGCCGCTGCTGCACGGGATGAAGGTCGTGCTCTATCCGAGCCCGCTGCACTACAAGCAGATTCCGAAGCTGATCGGCGACATGAAGGCCACCTTCCTGCTCGCCACCGACACCTTCCTGCAAGGATACGCCCGCGCTGCGGAAAAGGGCGATCTCGGCAGCGTGCGCTATGTCGTGGCCGGCGCCGAGCGCGTGAAGGCCGAGACCAAGCGGATGTGGGAGCCCTACGGCACCACCATCCTCGAGGGCTATGGCTGCACCGAATGTTCGCCGGTGCTGGCCGTCAATACGCCGGCGGCAATGCGGGAGGGCACGGTCGGCAAGCTCCTGCCCGGCATCGAGGCGAAGCTGGAGCCGGTCGAAGGTATCCATGAGGGCGGGCGTCTGACCGTGCGCGGGCCGAACGTCATGGCCGGCTATCTCGATCCCGAGCAGCCCGGCCGCATCATCCCGCCGGAGGGCGGCTGGCACGATACCGGCGACATCGTCGTGATCGAGGACGGTTTCGTCGCGATCCGCGGCCGGGCCAAGCGCTTCGCCAAGCTCGGCGGCGAGATGGTCTCGCTCGCGGCGGTCGAGACCATGATCGCCAAGATCTGGCCGGACCAGAACCATGTCGTCGTCGCGCTGCCGGATGCACGCAAGGGCGAGCAGCTCGTGCTCGTCACCGAGACGCCGAACGCCGACCGGGCGGCTCTGCAGGAAGCTGCGAAGCAGCAAGGTTTTCCGGAACTGTGGGTACCACGCGCGATCCTGGTGACGCAGGCGATTCCCGTGCTCGGCAACGGCAAGATCGACTACGGCTCGACGCGGGAACTCGCAGCGTCACGGCGGGCCCTGCTGTGAGGCGGCCTCGCTACCTTATGGCCACAATTGTAATTCTATTACGCTGGATGATGATTCCAGGTTCCGCCCTGGCGCTGCTGCGCGTCGCCACTCTTGCTCCCGCCCTGTCGCTCGCGGGGCCGTCCGATCTCGCGGCCCAGGCGCAGGCCGCGCTCTATATGCGCCGCGATGAGTGCATCGAGGCCGGCAAGCTGACGGCGGAGCAGTGCGAGTTCGCCTATCGCAATGCCCGCGCCGAATTCGAGCAGGCGGCGCCGCGTTATGGCTCGCGGGCAGCCTGCGAGCGCAACCACAAGCGCTGCGGCGCCCAGATGGTCTCGGCCGGCGGCTGGGAATCCTTCGGCAAGGGCGGGGCGAGCTATGTGCCGCGCTTCATCGGCGTTCGCGTGACGGGCGAGGGCGCCGCGCGCCGCGCCCTGCCGGTGGTCGAGGGCACGGCCAAGGTCGCCTTTGCCGGGCGCTCGGTGACGGAATTGCAGGACAAGGTCGCGGGCCGGCGCGGCATCATCGGCCAGGCCAGCAGCGTCGGGCGCGGTGCGCATGGCCATTCCGGCCAGGGTGCCGCTCCCTACGTCAAGCGCGGCGACCGTGACGACACGGTGCGCGTCCCGATGGAAGAGAAGACCATCGGGTCTGACGTCAAGCCGGGGCTCTATGTCGATCCCGACGGGGTCGAGTGGTACAAGCCCGCCCGCCCGCATTGAGCGCTGCGCGGCCGGAGCGCGATCGCCAAGGCTTGCGCCGGCTGACGCTGCCCGTTATCGCTGTGCCCGCTGCGGACGTGGCGAAACTGGTAGACGCACGAGACTTAAAATCTTGCGCCTTCAAAGGCTTGCGGGTTCGAGTCCCGCCGTCCGCACCATCCGCCCCGCCGTGATTCCGGTTTGCGCGATCGCGCCATCGGCAGTCAGCTCTTCCTGAAGATCACGCTCAGATTGTTCGCGGGCATCTCGACGATCTCGGGTGTGCCGAAGCCGTTTGCCGCGCCAAGCGCCGCGACCGCATCGCTATCGCGCAGACCCCAGGCCGGATCGCGGCTGCGCAGGCTTTCGTCGAAGGCGGCGTTGCCCGGTTCGAGCGGCCGGCCCGGCCGGCGATAGGGGCCGTAGAGATAGAGCGGCTGGCCCTGCTTCAAGAGGCGCCCCGCCTGCCGGAACAGCCCCTCCGCCGCGGCCCAGGGCGCGATGTGGATCATGTTGATGCAGAGGATCGCATCAGCGGATTCGACGGGCCAATGCAGCGCTGTAGCATCGACGACGACCGGCGGGAGGATGTTGCCGAGGCCGGATTCCCGGGTCCAGGCCGCGATGCTCGCCACCGCATCCGGAGAAGGATCGCTCGGCTGGAAGGTCAGGTCGGGCAGGGCGCGGGCGAAATGCACGGCATGCTCGCCGGAGCCGGAGGCGATTTCCAGCACACGCCCGGATTGCGGCAGCACGTTGTGCAGGACGGCGAGGATCGCATCGCGATTGCGCTGGGCGGAAGGCGCCCGCAGGCGGGGATCGGCGCCGAGCTGTGTATCGGCGGTCGGCTGCCAGAAACTCGGCTTGCTCATCATCCGCTCACGAATCTTTCATCCGGCCCATCGCGTTGGGGCGATGATCCGCTATAAGGGGGCAGGAAGCGAGCCGCCAGATGTCGTGGCTTCGCAGCAAGCAGGCTGGTTTTGTTAACCGAAATCCTGATCGTCGTGGCGCTGACGATCGTCAATGGTCTCCTCGCCATGTCGGAACTCGCTGTGGTTTCGTCACGCACGGCGCGCCTCAAGGTTCTCAGCGATCAGGGCAACAAGGGCGCCGCCACTGCGATGCGCCTGGCAGAAGACCCCGGCCGCTTTCTCTCCACAGTCCAGATCGGCATCACGCTCGTCGGCGTGCTCTCGGGCGCGTTCTCCGGCGCCACGCTTGGCGCGCGCCTGTCGGAATGGCTGGGCACGCATGGCTTCTCGCCATCGGTTTCCGACACGCTCGGCGTCGGCCTCGTCGTCGTCGCCATCACCTATCTCTCGCTGATCCTCGGCGAGCTCGTGCCGAAGCAGATCGCGCTGCGCGATCCCGAGCGGGTCGCGGCGCGGGTCGCACCGGCGATGTCGCTGCTCTCCAAGGTCGGTGCGCCGCTGGTGTTCCTGCTCGACATCTCCGGCAAGGCCGTCCTGCGCCTGCTCGGCCAGAAGGGCGAGTCGGAAGAGAGGGTCACCGAGGAGGAGGTTCGCACCATCATTGCCGAGGCGGAGACCGCCGGCGTGCTCGAGCGCGACGAGCGCGAAATGATTGCAGGCGTGATGCGCCTCGCCGACCGTTCGGCTCGTGCCTTGATGACGCCGCGCCGCGAGGTCGAGGTCATCGACCTCGAAGACAGCGCCGAGGAAATCCGCGAGCAATTGCGCGCGACGCGCCGCTCGCGCCTGCCCGTGCAGGATGGCGAGGCGGATTCGATCGTCGGCGTGGTTGTGGTCAAGGACCTGATCGAATTCCTTCAGGCCGGCGACAGGGGCGATCTGCGCGCGCTGGTCCAGGAAGCTCCGATCGTGATGGACACGGCGGACTCGCTGCATGTGCTGCGCGAGATTCGCGCAAGTCGCGTGCATATGGCGCTGGTCTTCGACGAGTACGGCCATTTCGAGGGCATCATCACCCCCGGCGACGTGCTTGAGGCGATCATCGGCGCCTTCCAGGAAGAGGAAGAGGACGAGCCGTCGATCGTGACGCGCGCCGACGGTTCCTATCTCGTCGCCGGCTGGATGCAGGTCGACGAGTTCTCGCATGAACTCGGCATCCCGATCCCGCGCGATGCCGATTTCCAGACGGTTGCGGGCTTCATCCTGGCCGAGATGAACCATCTGCCGAATGTCGGCGAGAGCTTCGACAAGGGGCATTGGCGCTTCGAGGTCGTCGACCTCGACGGCCGCCGCATCGACAAGATCCTGGTCACGCGGATCGAGTGAGATGGCCGCCGGCGTTGACGCCGGCGGAGCCCACGTGGTCTAGTCGTCGCCAAGGGGTGCATCGCGACGACCCCGTGAGGCTTCGGCCCAATGTTCGCGTCCAACTTCCTCGCTCAGGATGGACGCAAGCCATGTCTTCCAACGAACAGATCACGGTCGCCCAGCTGTCACGGCTGGTCGGCCTTCCCGATGCGCCAGCCATCATCGATGTCCGCATCGATGAGGATGTCGCCGCCGATCCCGTCTTCCTGCCGGGTTCGGTTCGCCGCGACTATCGCGCCGTTTCCGAATGGGGCGCTGAATTCGCCGGGCAGCGGCGCGTGGTGGTCGTCTGCCATCGCGGCCTCAAGCTCAGCGAAGGTGCCGCCGCCTGGCTGCGGCATCTCGGCATCACCGCGGAAACTCTTGAAGGCGGTCATCAGGCCTGGCGACAGGCTGGTGGGTTGACCTTTTCGCCGGAACGTTTGCCTTCGCCAGGGGTATCCGGCGGCAGCGTCTGGGTGACGCGGGCGCGGCCGAAAGTCGACCGCATTGCCTGTCCCTGGCTGATCCGCCGCTTCATAGACCGGCGCGCCGTGTTCCTCTTCGTTGCGGCCTCCGAGGTCGAGGCGGTGGCCGATCGCTTCGGCGCCACGCCTTTCGATATCGACGGCGTGTTCTGGAGCCATCGCGGGCCGCTTTGCACCTTCGATACGATGATCGCGGAATTTCGGCTGGCGTCGCCCGCGCTCGACCGATTGGCGCGGATCGTGCGGGCGGCCGATACGGCGACGCTGGAGGCCGAGCCGCAGGCGGCCGGCCTGCTTGCGGCCTCGCTTGGGCTGTCGCGCATGTACAAGCACGATCTCGAACAGCTCGAGGCCGGCATGCTGCTCTACGATGCCTTCTATCGCTGGTGCCGCGATGCGGGTGAGGAAACCCATAACTGGCCAGTGCCGAAGCCGGCCGGGGAGGCGCAGCGATGAGCGTCGCGGAAACGGATGCTGAGATGGCAATGCAAAATGCGGAGCGTTTGCCAACGCTTGGCGAGGCGACCCGCATCTGGGCGAAGATCGGCCTGCTGTCCTTCGGCGGGCCGGCCGGCCAGATCGCGCTGATGCACAGGGAGCTGGTGGAGGAGCGACGCTGGATCGGCGAAGAGCGCTTCCTGCATGCGCTGAACTACTGCATGCTTCTACCCGGACCCGAGGCGCAGCAGCTCGCCGTCTATATCGGCTGGCTGATGCATCGGACGATCGGCGGCCTGATCGCCGGCCTGTTGTTCATCCTGCCCGGCGCGCTGGTGATGCTGGGCCTCAGCATCCTCTATGTCACCTGGAGGCATGTCCCGCTGGTCGACGGGGTCTTCTTCGGCGTGAAGGCGGCGGTGCTTGCCATCGTCATCGAGGCGGGACTGAGAATCAGCCGCCGGGCGCTGAAGACCGGCGCGATGGTCGGCATCGCCGTTGCAGCTTTCGCCGGCATTTTCCTGTTCAAATTGCCGTTCCCGCTCATCGTCCTGCTCGCGGGGCTCGCGGGCTGGCTGGGCAATCGCATTCGGCCCGGCTGGTTCGGCAAGGGCGGTGCCGGCGGCGCGGCGGATGCCGCGGGCGAGGGCTTGCTCGACGCTCTGCTTGCGCGCGGAGAGCTCGACCATATCAGGCCCTCAGCCGGGCGGGCTGCCCGCGTGCTCGCCGTCTGGCTGCCGCTCTGGCTCGGGCCGGTGGCGCTGTTCTGGCTGGTCGCCGGCTCCGCCAGCGTCTGGACGCAGGTTGGCAGCTTCTTCAGCGCGATGGCGGTGGTGACCTTCGGCGGCGCCTATGCGGCGCTGGCCTATGTCGCGCAGGCGGCGGTCGACGGTTTCGGCTGGCTCGCGCCCGGCGAAATGCTGGACGGGCTCGGCCTCGCCGAGACGACGCCGGGGCCGCTCATCCTCGTGCTCGAATTCGTCGGCTTCCTCGCCGCGTTCCGGGCGCCGGGCAGCCTGCCGCCGCTCGTCGCCGGCGGGCTTGGGGCGCTGCTGACGGTCTGGGTGACCTTCGCGCCCTGCTTTCTCTGGATCTTCCTGGGCGCGCCCTATGTCGAGGCTCTGCGTGGCAACCGGGCGATCTCGGCCGCGCTCGGCGCGATCACCGCGGCCGTGGTCGGCGTCATCGCCAACCTAGCGCTCTGGTTCGGGCTGCATGTCCTCTTCCGCGAGGTCGGCAGCCTGTCCTTCCTCGGCATGAGCCCGGAGGTGCCGGTCCTGACCTCGCTGGACTGGCGTGCGGCCTTGCTGGCGGCCGGCGCTGCCATCGCATTGCTGCGCTTCAAGCTCGGGATGATGCCGGTCCTGGCGATCTGCGCCGTCGCCGGCATCGTCCTGAAGGGCGGTTTCTGAGGCTCAGCGGCGCGGCTCGTCCGGCTCGATGATGCGGTATTCGGCGTCGATGACCTCGACCCGGTCCGGCTGGCGCGGCTGGTTGGCGAACGGATTGGCGGGGTCGATGCCGGCCGCCTTCAGCTTGGCCTTGAGGCGCCAGACCGCGATCGCGCCGACGACCAGCACGACCGGAATCAGGATGAGCGCGAGGCTCGCGGCCAGCACGAAAAGCGCGACGCCGACGATCAGGCTTGCCGCCATGGCGAGCCAGGCCTGCCAGCGCGGCATGGCGCGGGCGCGGCCGTTGAGCTGCTCGTAGAGATTGACGCGGATCATAGGATGTCTGTTCCTTCCCTCGGCACAGAGATAGGAAGCGATTGCGGCTTTGACGAGGTCAGGCCGTGTCTTGCCAGTCGTAGAGCCAACCATAGCGGTTGCGCAGGCCGTTCGGCCCGAGCCGTTTCAGCGCGAAATCGCGGGCAATGCTGAGCGGCCAGCCCATATGGTAGTTGCGGCCATTGCCCCGGCTTTCCTCCTGCACACGAGCGACACGCTGGGCGCGGGTCTTGGCATAGGCAGCGAAGGCTGCGGGCACGCCGGGGGCGCCATCGCGACTGAGCGTCTCGGCGAGCAGGCGGGCGAGCACGGCGGCATCCTCGATGGCGAGCGACGCTCCCTGCGCAAGGAAGGGCAGGATCGGGTGGGCGGCATCGCCGATCAGCGCGATCCGGCCCTTGGCCATGGCGGCCGGCTTGCGATCGAACAGCGACCAGACCTGCCAGCCTTCCGCGGCACCGGTGAGATCGCGTAAGGCCTGGGAAGCGCCGGCGAGATGATCGGTTACGATGGTGTGGTCGCCTTCGCGGGACCAGCCCTCGCGGGCTTCCTTCGCCTGTCGGACGACGACGAGGTTGATCTCCCGGCCCGCGGCAACGGGGTAATGCACTGCGTGGCGGCCGGAGCCCATATGCAGTGTCACGCGCGGCTTGTCGCCAGCACGAGCCGGCACGACGGCGCGCCAGGCTTCGTAACCGGTGAAGACCGGCGGCGAGGCGTCGCCGGTGAGATCGCGCACGCGTGACCACAGGCCGTCGGCGCCGATCAGCCCAAGGGCGGAGAGCGTCCCACCGACGGCGTCGCGCGCGGCGAGCCCGATCGTGACGCCGTCCCCATCCTGGCTGACCTCGTCCACGCTGCGGCCGACCATCAGGCGGATATTCGGCATGGCGCGGGCGGCGTCGAGCAGCACGGTATGGAGGTCGTTGCGCTTCATCATGCGGAACGGCGTCGGCATGCGCTCGGGGCTGGAGGGCATCTCCAGCACCTGCGAGCCATCGGCCCAGCGCCGGATCATCAGCCCGTGCGAGGTTACGCTGATGCGCTTCAGCGGCAGGGCGAGGTCGAGCGCATCGAGCACGCGGCCGGAATTGGAGGTGACCTGCAGGCCGGCCCCGGTCTCGCCGAAGCCGGTGCGCTTCTCGACGACGGTCGCTGCGATGCCGCGCCGTGCCAGCGACAGGGCCATGGTCAGGCCGCCGATGCCGGCGCCGGCGATGACGAAATGAGGAGCGGACACGGGATCGGACGCCTTCGATGGTGGTGCTGGAAGACGCGGTGCGAGTGCCCCTCAGAACCCGAACCACCAGTGGAGTGTTTGGCTCAGGCCGCCTTGGCCGAATCCGTATAGGCGCATTCCGGCGGGATGCAGGCGGCGCCCTTCAGCGACGGCTCGTATTTGAACAGCGTCGAGCAGTAGGGGCAGACGATCTCGTGGTCCGCGCCCATGTCGAGGAAGACATGCGGATGGTCGAAGGGCGGCTTGGCGCCGATGCACATGAACTCGTGCGCGCCGACCTGGATGACGGGGACGCCGGGGTCGTTGTGGAAATGCGGGATGCCGGTCGCGGCCATGGTCGTCGCTCTTCGAAAGGCTGGAATTGCGGCGCAACCTATCGCGTGAGTCCGCCGGGCGCCAGTGCGCTGTTTCGCATCAGCGCCCGTCGCGAAGGCAACCCTGGGCGAGTTCGGTCATCCGGGTGCTTTCCTGCGGCGAGAGCAGGTTGTCGAGCGCCTTCTGCCAGAGCTTCTCGCGCTTGAGCCCTTCGACGGTGCAGGCGCAGACCATCCGGCAGACCTGCTCGGGGGCATTTGGGCCGGCGCAGCTGCGCTGGCAATCGGTCCGGAAGGCACGCTCTTCCGGCGAGGGCGGGGCGATGACCTGTGTTGCCAGCATCAGTGCGCCGATGAAGAGCGGCTGGTGGACGAGATAGACCAGCAGGCTGTGGCGCCCGCCCCACGCGACGATTCGGGTCGCCTTGCTGCCGGGGCGCCAGCCAGCGAGCGCCGTGCCGGCGAGGCGCGGCAGGATGAGGCGGGCCAGCACGATCCCGCTCAACACGCAGCCGAACCAGGGGAACACCGGCACGAAATCGGCCGTGTGGATTTCCGCGCGGGAGAAGCCGATCCAGGCCGCCCAAGGCTGGTCGAGCAGCGGATGGGCGACGAAGGAAGGCAACGCAAAGGCGACTGCCGCAGCGAGCGCGACGACGATGGTCGGCAGGCGCAGGAAGGGCAGGGCGAGCAGGCTCGCGACCGCGACATGGTGTAGGATGCCGAAGAAGATGAACTCTCCCGGCATGAACCGCCAGGTGCCGAGCGTGACCAGCGCGGCCGCGCCCGCGACCATGGCGAGGCGCTTGAGATAAGCCGTGCTGTCGAAGCCCTTGCGCGTCGCGAGGACGAGGCTGAAACCGACGATGGCGAGGAAGGTGCCGGCGATACCGCGCGCGAACAGCCGCCAACCCGGCTCGGCGACGATATCGGTCTCGATCAGCCGAAAACTCGAGAGATCATAGGCGAAATGGTAGACGAACATGGCCAGTAGCGCGACGCCGCGGGCGATGTCGACGATGGCAAGACGTGACGATTCGCGAATGGCGGGCTGGGTCATGTTCATCGTTCATCATGGCGGGCGCTCATAAGCAAGCCGCACCATGGCGGGTACACAAACCGGCTCGACCGTGGCAGGGAAAGAGCACCGTTCCAATCGTCCGAGCTGGACCCAAGACCCGCATGCAGAGCTTTTCTTCCGACGGCGTGAAGATCGCCTTCATCGACATGGCGCCGACCAGCGACGAGCCGAAGCACCGCACCGTCGTGCTCGTCCATGGTTTCGCCTCCTCGCACATCATCAACTGGGTCAATACCCAGTGGACGAAGGCGCTGACCCATGCCGGCTATCGCGTCGTCGCGCTCGACGATCGCGGCCATGGCCAGAGCGAGAAGCTCTACGATCCCGCCGCCTATTTCTCGCAGATCATGGCCGAGGATGTGCGCCGATTGATGGACCATCTCGACATCCCGCGGGCGGCGGTGATGGGCTATTCGATGGGCGCGCGGATCTCGGCGCATCTGGCGCTGGCGCATCCGCGACGGCTGGAGGCATTGCTGCTCGGCGGGCTCGGCATCCATCTGGTCGAAGGCGTCGGCCTGCCGCTCGGCATCGCCGATGCGATGGAGGCGCCCTCGCTCGATGGGCTGACCGACCCGATGCAGCGGATGTTCCGCGCCTTCGCCGAGCAGACCAGGAGCGATCTCAAGGCGCTGGCCGCCTGCATCCGCGGCTCGCGCCAGACGCTGACTGCCGAACAGGTTGGCCAGATTTCGATGCCGACGCTGATCAGCGTGGGAACAAAGGACGATGTGTCCGGCTCCGGCCCGGAACTGGCGAAGCTCATTCCCGGCGCCGAGGCCTTCGACATCATCGGGCGCGACCATAACCTCGCGGTCGGCGACAAGAGCCACAAGCAGGCTGTCCTCGACTTCCTCGCGCGTTTGTGAGAATCTCGCGAATGAATAGAGGCAAACCGGAAAAGCGGGCGACGCCAATGTGTTGTCGATCTTCCCTGAAATTCTGATTCCGCTGTCTCGCTTTTCGATTCAACACCGGTCCGGCCTGAGCTTTTGATGCGGATGCCTGCTTTGGGTAGGCTGTCCTTCCGCCGACCAGCATTTCCGGAGAATGACTATGCCGTCAGGGCGCTCCGCCGTGGAAGCACGTGACTTCGCCACCGGACTCGACCGGGTCGATCCCGTCTGGACCCGCTTGTGCACTGAAGCGGAAACGGCCGTCGCCGGCGAGCCGGCGCTCGGCACGCTGATCGTCGCGTCTGTCCTCAACCAGCCGAGCTTCGAGGCCGCCGTCGCCCATCGCGTCGCGGCACGGCTCGGCCACCCCGCCGTGACCGCAGACCTGATCGAGCAGGGTTTCGCCGAGGCGATGGCCAGCGACGAGACGATCGGCGCCGGCATGCGTGCCGACGTGATGGCCGTGCTCGACCGCGATCCGGCCTGCTACCGAGTGCTCGAACCGGTGCTGTTCTTCAAGGGCTTCCATGCGCTGCAATGCCACCGCCTGGCGCATTGGCTCTGGAAGCAGGATCGGCGCGATTTCGCGCTCTATCTGCAGGCGCGTTCCTCCGAGGTGTTCCAGACCGACATCAACCCGGCGGCGCGGATCGGCAAGGGCATCTTCCTCGACCATGCGACGGGGCTTGTCGTCGGCGAGACCGCGGTTATCGAGGACGACGTCTCGATGCTGCACGGCGTCACGCTGGGCGGCACCGGCAAGCAGGGCGGCGATCGCCACCCGAAGATCCGCAAGGGTGTGCTGATCGGCGCCGGCGCCAAGATCCTCGGCAATATCGAGGTCGGCCAATGCAGCCGCGTCGCGGCCGGCTCGGTCGTGCTCCAGCCGGTGCCACGCAACAAGACTGTTGCGGGCGTGCCGGCGAAGGTCGTCGGGGAGGCCGGCTGTGCCGAGCCCTCGCGCTCGATGGACCAGACGCTCGCCGGCGATTGCGGCGCCTATATCTGACGCGCTCGGCCGGCAGAGCCGGCGAGCCAGCCCATGATCTCGGCCCGGCGCGGATGTGCGCCGGCAGCCGTGGCCGCCGCGAGTGTCAATCGATCGACCGTCGGCATGGCCTGCGGGAACGGCGCGACGAGCCTGCCCGCGGCGAGATGGCCCCCGACGAGGCTCATCCGCCCCATCAGCACGCCTGAGCCCGACAGGCAGGCATCGAGCGCCAGGCTGTAGAGCGAGAAGGCCGGGCCGCGGCTTGGGTCGACCTTGGTGCCGGGCGCGGCGAAGGCGAGCCAGCGTGCCCAGTCGCTGCGCCAGACCGCATCATGCAGCAGCGTCTGCGCGGCGAGATCGGCGGGTGTCGTGAGCTTCGTGGCGAGCGCAGGTATGCAGACCGGCAGGATCGCGTCGGCATCGAACTGGAGTCCGCCATTTTGCGGTGCGGCCTCCCGATAGAACAGCGAGAGATCGTAGGGATCGCGCTGCGGATCGGGCGGTTCCTCCATCGCCGAGATCGATATCTGCAAATCTGGAAATGCGGCCCGCATCGCCGGCAGGCGCGGCGAGAGCCAGAGCTGCGCGAGGCAGGGCAGGGCGGCGATGGCGAGCGGCCGGTGCGGCTGGGCATCGCGCAGCGCCTGCACCGCCTGTCCCAGCATGTCGAAGCCGCGCGTCAGGCGGGGCAGGGCCTCGCGTGCCGCCTCGGTCAGGGCGACGCCCTGCGGCAGGCGGCGGAAGACGGCGAAGCCCAATGCCGCTTCGAGCTGCCGGATCTGCTGGGTGACGGCGCCGGCCGTGACGCCGATCTCGTCGGCGGCCTTGGCGAAGCTTTCCAGCCGCGCCGCAGCCTCGAAGGCACGCAGCGCATTGAGTGAAGGCAGGCGCGGGCGCGGCGGCTTGACCGGCAAGGCGAAACTCCAGGTCGAGGCTGAGAATTCCTCAGCCTGCGAGCGATGAATACTCGTTTGCGCACGGGCCGGCAAACCGCTGTTATGGCGGCACTGCGGGATTGGGCGGTTCGGGAGACAGGCGAGATGACGGCACTGGGCAGGCGCGATTGGGTTCCGCAAGCGAGCGAGGATTACGTGCTCAAGATTGCGGGCGAGACGGCAAGCCAGCCGCTCGATGCGATCGCGGCGCGGATCGATGCGCTGGCGACCGAGAACCGGACGATCCATGAGCGCGACTGCGTCAACCTCAACCCGGCGACGAATGTCATGAATCCGAAGGCCGAGGCGCTGCTCTCGGCGGGGATCGGGGCGCGGCCCTCGCTCGGCTATCCCGGCGACAAATACGAGATGGGGCTTGAGGCGATCGAGCAGATCGAGATCATCGCCGCCGAGCTCGCCGCCGAGGTGTTCGGCGCGAAATATGCCGAAATCCGCGTGCCCTCCGGCGCCATCGCCAATCTCTACGCCTTCATGATCGCGGCCAAGGCCGGCGACTGCATCATCGCGCCGCCCGGCGAGATCGGCGGGCATGTCACCCATCACGGCGCCGGCGCGGCCGGGCTCTACGGCATCGTCACGCATCCCGCGCCGATCGATCCGGTCCGTTACACCGTCGATGTCGAGAAGCTCCGCGCCGACGCATTGCGCCTGCGTCCGAAGCTGATCTCGATCGGCGGCAGCCTCAACCTGTTCCGGCATCCGATCCGCGAGATTCGGGCCATCGCCGACGAGATCGGCGCGATCGTGCTGTTCGACGCGGCGCATATGTCCGGCATGATCGCTGGCCATGGCTGGCAGCAGCCCTTGGAGGAGGGCGCCCATCTCATGACGATGAGCACCTATAAGAGCCTCGGCGGCCCGCCCTCCGGCCTGATCGTGACCAACGATGCCGAGATCGCCAAAAAACTCGACGCCATTGCCTATCCCGGCCTCACCGCCAATTTCGACGCGGCAAAATCGGCTTCGCTCGCCGTTTCGCTGCTCGACTGGAAGGCGCATGGCCGCGCCTATGCGCAGGAGATGGCAAAGACGGCCAAGGCTTTGGCCGAGGCGCTGTCAGAGCGGCAGGTGCCGGTCTTCGCCCGCGACCGGGGCATGACGACCTCGCATCAGTTCGCGATCGAGGCTGCTGCTTACGGTGGCGGGCAGGCGGCGGCGAAGAAGCTGCGCATGGTCAACATCCTCTCCTGCGGCATCGGCCTGCCGTTGCCCGCGGTCGAGGGCGATGTGAACGGGCTTAGGCTCGGCACGCCGGAGATCGTCCGCTTCGGCATGAATGCGGCGGATATGCCGGAACTTGCGGGTTATATCGCGGAAGGGCTGAACGGCTCGCGCCCGGCCGAAGCCGTGGCGAAGGACGTCACGGCCTTCCGCGGGCGGTTCCGCAATCTGCATTTCATGCGCTAGGAATCGTTGCCCGGCGCAAAGAAGCAGAGCAATTCGCCGGAATCATCGATGCAGAGATGCCAGCGGCCGTCCGGCGATGGCTTGGCCTTGTCCTGCGGGATTTCGAGCCGCAGCGGCTGCTTGCGCTCGCTCGACCACATCGGATGCTTGCCGGGCGCGATCGTGACGACGAAGCCGCCGGTGACTTCCTGCACAGCTTCCGCCTCGATCGGGGAGCAGTCGGAATCGAGGCAGCAATAGAACGGATAATCCCAGCCGCTCGGCGCCTGATGGGCGAGCGCGACCGTCGCTCCCGAAACCAGGACAGCAGCGATCATCGAGGCAAGAACACGCATCGGCCAGCCCTCGCGATGGAGGCTGCGACCGGAAGGCGGCGAATGCGTGGCGGACGGATTATGCGCCCGTTCCGCCGCCGTAGCGCTCTTCCATTTCGGCGCGCATGGCGTCCGCGCCGAGCAGGCGTGATCCCGCCATCCTGACCGAGCGAACGTTTGCTCCGTCCCGCTCCAGGGTGACGGTCTCACCAGGACTGTGGAAGCCCGACGCGTGGACGATGCGACCTTGATCGGGAGTTTCGACCGCGATCTCGGCGGCGTCGAGGAAGGGCGTCAGCAAAGCCGGAGCGGCGCAGAGCACGCGGTCGGCGACGGGCACGAGATCGGTCGCGCCCCAGAGCGTCCACCAGCGGCCGGTCCAGTCCTGCGTCTTTGCCGAGGGGGCGCCGCGCTCGGCGAAGGTTTTGAGGATATGGGCGACGCCGTCGAGCCAGGGATGGGCGAGGCCGTCGGTGGCGTTGGTCAGGACCGAGATCGTCAGATCCTGCTTCGGGAGGATGGCGGTGCGGGTGATGAAGCCCTGGAAGCCGCCGGAATGGCCGACCCAGCGCCAGTCACCCTCGCCGCCGGAAATCGTGCCGAGGCCGTAATGGCGGCCGAGGCTGGATTCGTCGTCCGGCCAGAGCCGGCGGGTCATCTCGCGGCGGCTCTTGGCCGAGAGGATGCTGCGCTCGGCATTTGGCGAGAGCTGCGCGAAATAGCGCGCGACGTCGGCGACGGTGCCGACGAAACCGGTGGCGGACGCCATGGCATGGCAGTGATTATCGGCCGGGATGACCGCGCGCCGGCCGAGCAAGTGCCTGCCGCTATGCCCCTTCGCCATCGGCCGCGGACCCCAGAGCCCGATATCGGGTTTGGTTTCAGTGAGACCGACCTTGGCGACGACTTCGTCGGTGATCCATTCGTTGTAGCTCTGGCCGGTCACGGCCTCGATGACGAGGCCGAGCAGGGCGAAGCCGTGGTTCGAGTATTTGAAGCGCTGCGAGCTCGGAAGAACCGGCGGCTTCGCGAGGTCGGCGAGCAGCTCTGCCTTGCTGCAAAAGGGCTTGCGGTCGAGGAACTGACCGGCATCGGGGCCGTCGCGGGTGAGGCCGGCGCTGTTGGAGAGGACCTGCCCGATCGTGACCTTGGCGATTTCCGGGTGCAGACCGTCTATCAGGCTGCCGACCTCGTCGTCGAGCCGCAGGCGGCCTTCGTCGACGAGGCGCAGGATGCCGGCCGAGGTGAAACTCTTCGAATGCGAGGCGATGCGGAAGCCGTGGCGCGGCGTCAGAGCTTCGCCGGTCGCGAGGTTCGCGGTGCCGAAGGCGGCCTCCAGAACGACTTCGCTGCCATCAGCGATCGCAACCGCGCAGCCTGGCTGGTCATGGTGGCGGCGCTGGAAATCGAGCCAGGTCGCGACATAGTCGAGGGCGGGAGCAAGCCACGGCTTCATGATCTCAGGTCCGTCACGGTTCCGGAAGAGTGTGAGCATCGCACGATTCCGCCGATGCCGGACAACCACCGGAAAGGCTGGCCGGCCATGTTTACGGCGGCTGCTTTCGCTTGCCCTTCCCGGCCTGTCGTGGCATCGCTCCCGGCCAATTTCGAAAGGACCCAGGACCGTGGACAAGACCGAACTCGCCAAGCTCGAAGGCTATCTGCGCCGCACCTTCAACAACCATGCGATCAGCGTACGCGCCCGGATGAAGAAGAACGACTCGGCCGAGGTTTATCTGGGCGAGGAGTTCATCGGCATCATCCATGTCGACGACGAGGATGGCGACCGCTCCTTCAACTTCACCATGGCGATCCTCGACGTCGATCTCGAGGACTGAGACGACGGCCGTCAGGCTCGGGCTCGACCCGAGCATCTCGTGACCATGAGGTTCCGGCGCCTCTTGCTACCTGAGATTCTCGGGCCTGCGCCCTGCTTCGCCCGAGAATGACGTGCAATCTTACCGGATCAGCCCGTCGAGCGTCCGCCGGACGCCGCCCAGCATCACGGCCCAGTCGGCGATGATGGCGCGAGGGAAGCGGATGTTCACGTCCATGCCGCGATGCTGGAAGGTGATGCGGCAGGGCTCGTCGAGGCCGGAGCCGGTGTCGATCGGGCAGCGCGCGGCAAAGCCCTTGCCATCGGGGACGGAGACGTAGAACTCGTCGTTCTCGAAGGGCGAGCCCTTGCGGAAGCCGCGCACCACGAGGCCGCCGGGATTGGACCAGACGGTCGGCGTCAGGAAGCGGGCATAGGTGGCGAGCTGCCGCGCCGGCTCGTTGACCCGGTCGGGCGGGCTCAACGTGACAAGGAGCCGCTTGCGGTTCTCCGGCTGGGCCGGGCCGAGGCTCGGCCAGTCCAGGCGCAGCCGGACCATGCCGACGAGCCGGCTCGTATCGCCATCATCATCGATCCCGGAGAGGTCCTTCGGGATCATCAGGGCGACATCGCCGACGCGGGCCGGCTGCGGCACGGCTCCCGGTTCGTCGCGGCGATGGGTCAGGTAGACGGCCAGCGCCGTCGCCAGCACGCCCGCCGTCAGGATCAGCAGCACCGCCTTCAGCAGGGCACCATCCGCGCGCGGAAGCGGGGCAGTCTGCCGCTGCAGGCGCATGCGCACCATCGAGGTCAGGTGGGCGGCCTGGTGGCCGGGCCGGTGGTAGGGCAGCGATGCGGTCATCCCGGTGCCTTGCGCGCTAGGCTCGTTATCGCATTTTCGTTGTCGCGTACCTTCGGTTCACGCGAACCGGTGTCCACTTCGCTCGAAAATGCTTTCGTCGCGACCACTGAATCACCGACGGCTTAACGCGCCGTAAACCATGACCGCGCCGGTACGGTTAACCATCGGTTAAATCTGTCCTTCACAGGCCACAGGTCATACGGCAGGCTCGGGCGTCGCTCTGGTCGAGAGTTTGCGTCCGTGACCATCCAGCCTTCCGCCGTCGAGGCGCTCCAGTCCCTGTTCCTCGGCTTCGCCTTCGCCGGATTGCTGGCGAGCGCGTTCGAGCTGTTCACGGCACGGCGCGCGGATTTCAAGCTGCTGCAGGCGGGTGGGCTCGCTGCCGTCGCCAGCGTGCCCGTGGTGGTCTTCTGCGCGCCCTTCCTGATCCTGCGCAACACCGTGCACAGCCGGCCGTCAGACGGGAGGCCGTTCGCCTTCGTGATGCTCGCGAGCATGACCGCCGCGATCTGGAGCCTGGCCTCGGGGCGGGTCGTGCTCGACCTGCTGCATTTCCTCGGCGCTTGACGACGGGCGTTGCGGGCCTGCAATCCTGAGGGCTCGAACCGTCAGGACAAGCCGATGCCCCTTTATGCGCTCGATGGAACCAGCCCCGAAACCGCCGAGGCCGGAGACTGGTGGCTCGCACCCGATGCGCATGTCATCGGCCGGGTCAGGCTGGCGGCAGGGGTCGGGATCTGGTTCGGCGCGGTGCTGCGTGGCGATAATGAATGGATCAGCATCGGCGAGGGCAGCAATATCCAGGAAGGCTGCGTGCTCCATACCGATATGGGCTTTCCGCTGACGGTCGGCGCCAACTGCACGATCGGCCATCGCGCCATCCTGCATGGCTGCGCGATCGGCGAGAACAGCCTGGTCGGCATGGGAGCGACGGTGCTCAACGGCGCCAGGATCGGCCGCAACAGCCTCGTCGGCGCCAATGCGCTGGTGACGGAGGGCAAGGAATTTCCCGACAACGCGCTGATCGTCGGCTCGCCGGCCCGCGCGATCCGGACGCTCGACGAGAAGGCCGCGGACGGGATCACGGCCTCGGCGCGCGCCTATGTGCAACGCTGGCGGCAATTCGCGGTCGGCCTGCAACGGCTGGATTGAAGCCAAAAACGCAGCGGGCCGGCTTCCCGATGTGGAAAGCCGGCCCTTGGCGAAACCCGATCCCTTGGGGACGGGTGGGTGGGGACGTGACCGAGCCTCGCCGTCCTTATCGCCGCAGCCGGCTTGTGGCCGCGGCAGTCTTCCTCAACGCTGCACCGAGGCGACCGTCGGGGTCTGCGCGCCGCCGAGCGAGGTCCAGCCCGTGCGGTACTGGGACTCGCGCTTGACGTAGACGTAGCCGGTCTGGCTCCAGGGCAGGATCGCGTTGCGCTTGTTGTCGAGGATGAAATCGCCGCGATCGGTACGGATCATCAGCACGGCGTGGCCGGCATTCTCCTCATCGATCACCACGGTGACCAGCATGGCGCGGCGCGGCAGGCCGGCTTCGGCCAGGCGCTTGCGCTTCAGCAGAACGTAGTCCTCGCAATCGCCCTTGCCATCCGTCGGGATGTCCCAGCGGTCGACGAGGCCCCAATGATCCTCGTCGGTGATCGCCTCGATCTCGCGATTGATCGTGTTGTTGACGGCGACGATCGTCTTCCAGAGCTTGGAGTTCACTTCGATCCGCTCGGCCTCGCGGGTGTCGACGCGGCATTCCGACGGCATACGCTTGCAGAAATCCGTCCAGGCATAGGGCGCACGGGCGTCGCCGGAAGCATCGGCCGGAAGGCTCGCCACCGGGATGCCGGCCGAGCCCTGAGCCTGAGCCGAGGTTGCGCCGGTCATGACGACCATGGCGGCCAGTGCGGTACCAATCAGATTGCGATGGAGTGAGAGCATGTCGTCCCCTTTCTGTCCCGGGGAGACGATGCGCGGCGGCAGATGGATTCGAACTGAAATGGAAACATACAAATTTATGTATTCGGCCGTCACAGCAGCCAAGTAAAAATCAGGATCAACCTTGTTCGAAATCGGAAGTAATGTTTCGATGCGATGGGACAACCAAGCGTTAACCATTAATTGTTCGTTGTGCTGAAAGGGTCGATTAACCTACTCAATCGTTACCGCGCCGAGGCGGCACGGAGGGCGTTGGTTGGTCCGCCGAATCCAGGGCGTAGGCGGGGAGAGGGCCGCGAGATCGAGTGGAACGCCAGCCTGCGATGAGGAATTGTTCCCGACCGACTCAGGTTCGAAAGGCTCGCTATGACTGCACTGACGATCTGGACCTATGATTGGGTGCCCGAGGGCGTGTGGGGTTTCGTCCGCGACCTCAGGCTGAGATGGGCGTGCGAGGAGGCCGGTCTCGCCTACGGCGTTCGCACCATCCCGTTCGACGGTCGCGAGACCAACCATCTCGCGCGTCAGCCCTTCGGCCAGATTCCGTTCCTGGACGATGGCAATGTGAAGCTGTTCGAGAGCGGAGCAGGCCTGCTGCACCTGGCCCGGAAAAGCGAGACGCTGATGCCGGTCGATCCGATCGGGGAAGCGGAAACGCTGCAATGGACGCTGGCCGCGCTCAATTCGATCGAGATGGTCGCCGTGCCCTGGTGGTTCCTGACGGTCTCTGGTGCCGCCGAAAATCAACTGACGGGATGGCTCGGCATGCGCCTCGGCCAGCTCGAAACGCTTCTGGGCGAACGCGAGTGGCTCGCGGCCGGCCGCTTCACCGTCGCGGATCTGCTGATGGCGGATGTGCTGCGGGTCGAGAAGCTCCGCGCCTTCGGCGACCGGCCGGCAACGGAGGCCTATGTCGCCCGCATCACCGATCGCCTGGCCTTCCGCAAGGCCAAGGCCGATCAGACCGCCTTGTTCAAGGCTGCCGACGCGAAGCGGCGTGCCTGAATGTGATGCGGAAAGGGCAGGAGGCCCGCAAAGCGGGGCTTCAGAGCTCCAGGTTCTCGTCGAGCAGGTCGGCCGAGAGCGGGAAGCGGAACTCGGCGGCATAGCCGCCGTCGAAGCGGCGCACGACGCGGGCCGGTGTCGTGCCGAGGCGAACCGGCGTGTTGATCGGCAGGTCGAGATCGCTGGAGAAGGCGGCGCCCGAGAGCGAGATGTCGATGATGCGGACGATATGCTCGGTGCCGTCATCCATCATCAGGACCGAACGCGGATTGCGCGGCACGATGCGCTCGTGGCGGCGATCCTCGGGCAGGCCGAGCTCTTCGCGATTGGCGAGCCAGGTCAATTGCGCCGTGAATTTCTCGCGCTTGCGGCTGGTCGCGGTGATGGTCATCGCGAAACCTTCGGCCGTGGTGCGGACGCAGGTGCCCTCGATACGGCCGAGATGCTCGAGATAGACGATGACGCGTTCGCCGGGCCGGGCCTTGGCCGGCGCCGCGAGATGGACGCCGCCAGGCGAAATGTCGATCGACTGGCAGGGATATTCCATGCGGTTCGGCAGCATGTAGCGCCCCAGCAGCACGACCTTCATACGGAAATGCCGCCTGCGCTCAGCAGGGAAAGCAGCCGCACGGGGCGTTTTGAGGGCGCTCAACATCAATTCCCGACCTGGATTCCCGGGTGATCCTAGGCGGGTTGGGTTAACGTAACGTTCAGATCAGGCCCGCCCGCCCGGTAATACCACGAGACGGGGCGGTTCGGCACGGCGCTGCGTGGCGGGTGGGCGTGCGGCCGCCGCGGGCCAGAGCATCCTGAGCGAGATCATCCGCATCGATTCGATGGTATCGAGGCCGAGCCAGTCCGGCGACAGGGCAGGCGAGAGCGCGCCCAGCACGCGGGCATGGGTGCGGCCCCGATAACGCAACGGCAGCAGCAGCAGTTCGAGGTAGATCGGCGTGCCGGTGGCCGATTTGCCAGAGAGGCCGGCAACCGCCCCTGCGCTCTCGTCCATCACGGTCTGGACGAGGCGGCGCATGTCGCCCTGGGCCTCCACATCGGCCCAGAGCGCGGTGAAGGCCCGGCCACGCAATTCCCGGCCGATCAGGGCGCAGAGTCGCGTCCCTGCGAGCCGGAAGACCGGGCCGATCGGCTCGTTCTCCAGCACGAAGGTGTCGGCAAGGGCGTGCCGCAAGGCCCCGGGCTCGATCTCGCCGCGCTCCGGCGCGGCCCGGTCGCCGCGCAACCCGTCCCAATATTCGAAAACCAGACGTGTGCTCGCGTTCTTCATCCTGTGCCCATATTGCCGTCTGTCTCTCCCCGGAGCGGCCTCGCGTCCGAAGATGACGCGGATCCGTTCGAAAGGAGGACGAATCAGTCCCTCGGAAGATCGCTGACGCATTCGCCGTGCCGTCTTGCCACCACCGCCTGAGTCGGGGGAGGCGGCAGGGTCGTTAGGGTTAATCAAGTGTTGCGATTGTGGATGATCGTTAAAATGCGCATCAATTGCCCCGGAATTCGCGGGTGCGGACAGCATGCGCGGCACGAGGTGGAGGGGGGCGTGAGCCAGCCGCCCGGCACGACCGGGCGGCCTCACAGCCGGCGAAAAAGGGGACGGCGCGAGCTGCTCCCCTTTTTCGTTGAGTCGAGGTGGTCGGCCGCTTGCGCCGCGCCGGTGCTTCGGCAAGTGTGACGGCCGCATGGCTTCCCACGATCCTTCCCCGCCGCGGCGCGAGCCCGTCTTCAACCTGCCTTCGGTCGTGGTCTGGCTGCTGGCGGTCCTGGTCCTGATCCAGGCCGGCCGCTCGCTTTTGTCGGACTATGACGATTACGTGCTGATGTCCTGGCTGGCCTTCGTTCCGGCGCGATTGACGCTCTGGCTTTCGCCGGGCCGGATCGACGACGTCGTCGGCGCGATGGCGCAGTCCACGGCCGGACAGGACGTGGTCGAGCGGCTGCAACTCGTCAGGCTTCTGCTCGCCGATGGCGGGGTCCGCCTCTGGACGGTCCTGACCTATGGCTTCCTGCACGGCTCCTGGCTGCATCTCGTCTCCAATGCGGTCTGGCTCGCGGCTTTCGGCAGCCCGGTCGCGCGACGGCTCGGACCTGGCCGCTTCCTCAACCTGGTGGCGCTGGCGACCATCGGCGGGGCGCTGCTGCACTGGTGGTCACGCGATCTCGACGTGCTGCCGCTGGTCGGTGCCTCCGCCGGCATTTCGGGGGCGACGGCGGCAGCGGTCCGCTTTGTCTTCGCGCCGGGCTTGCGCTTCGGCGAGCTTGGCGACGACGCGGTCGTGAAGGCGATCCCGGCCGAACCGCTCGGGCAGCTCTGGCGCAACTCGCGCGCGCTGCTGTTCATCGCGATCTGGTTCGTGACGAATATCCTGTTCGGCGCCGGGCTCGTGCCGATTTTCGGCGAGGAGACCAGCATCGCCTGGGAGGCCCATATCGGCGGCTTCGTCGTCGGGCTGCTGCTGTTTCCGCTGCTCGACCGGGGCCAGCAGCGGCGCTGACAAGAGCGGCTCCGGTCCGCTTCCCGCGATCTTGCCTGCGTCATGGTCTTCGCCCACACTCGCTTCATTGCGAAGCACTTCCCGAGCCAGCCGGCATGGAGAGTCTTGCCGGCGCTTGCGGAGTTCCAGCGAAACCGCGCGCCGGGAACGGCGCGCCTGCGAGGAGGGATGAGCCATGAATGTCGAGCAGTTGCTGAGCGGCAAGGGGCATGATGTCATCTCGATGCAGCCGCATCGGACGCTGTCCGAGGCGATCCGCACGCTGAGCGAGAAGCGCATCGGTGCCGTGATCGTCATGGGGGCGGATGGCGCGCTGGTGGGGATCCTGTCCGAGCGCGACATCATCCGGGCGCTCGGCGAGTTGGGCGGCGCGGCGCTGGAGAGCGCGGTCTCGCGTTCGATGACCTCGAAGGTCGTGACCTGCCGGCCGCAGACCAGCGTCGACGAGCTGATGGAGATCATGACGACGGGCCGCTTCCGCCACGTCCCGGTGGTCGAGAACGGGCGCGTCACCGGCATCGTCTCGATCGGCGACGTGGTGAAGCACCGGGTCGCCGCGATCGAGGCCGAGAGCCAGGCGATGCGCGACTACATCGCCATGGCCTGATGCCATCTGCGCGGCCGGAGGGCTTCAGCTCTCCGGCGCGATATGGTTCGCGGCAACGAGGGTCGCGATGTCGTCCAGGGCCCGCCGTGCCGCCTGCCGGCCGAGCTCGATGGTCTCTCCGGCGCGGTGGAAATCGAACAGGCCGATGCGGCCGAGCTTCGGGCCGATCATCACGTCCGGCGGGTCGCCCGCCAGGCGCGAGCGCGAAATCCGGTCCTGCGTGATGTTGAAGGCGTCGATCATCACGCCGGCGAGGCCGGGACGGTTCTCGGTCGGGCGGCCGACGATGTTGCGGACGCGCTTGGCGGCACCGCTGATCCCGTCATACCAGCGCGGCTCCGGCTCGACCCGCAGCTCCGGCACGAGCGGATCGGGGTCGGAGCTCTGATCCTGGATGGTCGTGCCGCGGCCCGCGAGATCGCTGTTGAGGTTGACGCAGATCACGACATCGGCGCCGAGCGCGCGCGCCGCCGTGACCGGGACGGGGTTGACCAGCGCGCCGTCCATCAGCCAGCGTCCGCCGAGCTTCACCGGGTCGAAGATGCCGGGCAGCGCGTAGGACGCCGTCAGCGCCTCGACGAGCGGGCCATGGGTCAGCCAGATTTCGTGGCCGAAGCCGAGCTCGGTCGCGACGGCGACGAAACGGCGATCCAGCTCCTCGATCCGGATACCGTCGAGATGCTGTTCGAGCAGGCGCTTCAGGCGCCCCCCCGCGATCAGCCCGGCGCCGCCGATATGGAAATCCATCAGGCCGACGATGCGGCGCTTGGTCATGCTGGTGGCGAATTCGCTGAGCTCGGGCAGCTTGCCCGCGGCGAGGCAGCCTCCGACCACGGCGCCAATCGACGTCCCCGCGATGACGTCGGGGCCGAAGCCGGCCTCGATCAGCACTTCGAGAGCGCCGATATGGGCCCAGCCGCGCGCCGCACCACCGCCGAGCGCAAGGCCGATCTTCGGCCGGACCAGAGCCGGCTGGCCCTCGACCGGGCGCATGTCATTCATTGCGGCACCACCTCCGCCGAGACCAAAGGCTCGCCGCGCGACACCATCCCACCGCATGGGCTTGTCCCTCCGTGGAATGAGAGGGTCTCAGAAGCCGATGAGCGAAAGATGAACGGCCAGCCTCCGGCCATTATCGCCTCTCTTTGACGGATCCGTGAAGGCGTGCCGGCGGCATCGACGATGTGCGCCGGCTTCAATCCGGTCAGTCGCAAACGATCAGCGGCTTGTCCGCTTCGTTTCGCAGCGGCTGGACCCGGTAGAAGCAGGAGCAGCGCCCGGTATGGCAACAGCCGCCGTCGCCGGCGACCTTCACCTTGATCCAGAGCGCGTCCTGGTCGCAATCGACCCGCATCTCGACGATGGTTTGGATCTGGCCGGAGGTCGCACCCTTGTGCCAGAGTTCCTGGCGGGAGCGCGACCAGTACCAGGCCTCGCCGGTCTCGATCGAGCGTTGCAGCGCCTCGGCATTCATATGGGCGACCATCAGCACCGCGCCGCTATCGGCCTCCGTCGCGACGACCGTCACCAGGCCGTTCGCGTCGAAGCGGGGGCTGAGCACCGTGCCCTCCTCAAGGGCGTGCTTGTCGGGCGCGGTGGGGAAAAGGCTCATCTCGGCTCCGGGCAAAGGCAGTCACGCGCCTTGTATGGGAACGACAAGGCACGGCCAACCGGCGCCATCACAGCCCCGGCGACTTGACCATCGTGAAAAAACGGACCTGCTCGGCCGGATCGTCCCGGAAAACGCCGCGATACTGCGATGTCATGGTCGAGGAGCCCTGCTTCTGCACGCCGCGCATCGACATGCACATATGCTCGGCCTCGACGAGGACGGCGACACCGCGCGGCTCCAGCACCTCCTCGATCACGTCGGCGATCTGGGCGGTCATCGTCTCCTGTGTCTGCAGGCGGCGGGCATAGACATCGACGATGCGGGCGAGCTTCGAGAGGCCGACCACGCCCTTCGACGGGTAATAGCCGATATGCGCCTTGCCGACGAAGGGCACCATGTGGTGCTCGCAATGCGAATAGAACGGGATGTCGCGGACGAGGATCATGTCGCGATAGCCCTCGACCTCCTCGAAGACACGGTCGAGGATATGGCGCGGGTCCTCGGCATAGCCCTTGTAGAATTCCTTGTAGGCCTTGGCGACGCGTCGCGGCGTGTCAGCCAGGCCCTCGCGCGACGGATCGTCGCCCGCCCAGAGCAACAGCGTGCGGACAGCGGCCTCGGCCTCTTCCTGTGTCGGCTTGCGGACCAGAAACTTGTCGGCGGAGGGGCTGATGGCCCCCTCGACGGACAAGGACTTAACCACAGGGATCATGTGGTGCCTCCCGTTGGGACGATGGAGCCTTGCGAACCGCCCCTTGAAGGCTGCGGCTGCTCGGCTGGTGCGACAAGTTTGATGCCTCACGGCGGAAGAGGTTCCCATGCCCTCCCGTTTTGCGGCGATCAACCTTATATTGGGTTCTGGTGCCGGTCATTCCAGACCGGCCGGAGCCGGGTCCGATCAGGTTATTCAACCTGATCGGTGAATCCGCCTCCGACTATACGATAGAGAACGCGTTGTCCGATCGGATTGCGCTGCAATCCGATCGGCGCGTGCTCTAGGATCGAACCATGCTGGACGACGTCTACAACAAGCGCATCCTCTCGCTTGCCGCCAATATCCCCCTGCTGCAGCGCCTGCCATCGCCCGACGCGACGGCGCGCGCCCATTCGAAGCTATGCGGCTCGACCGTGACAGTCGATGTCACCATGGAGGGCGATGTCGTCACCGGTTTCGGCCATGAGGTGAAGGCCTGCGCGCTGGGGCAGGCCTCGTCCTCGATCATGGCGCGCCACGTCGTCGGGGCGACGGCGGCGGAGTTACGGGAGGTGCGCGAGCAGGCGCGCGCCATCCTGAAGGACAATGCCGAGCCGCCCGAGGGCAAGTGGGCCGATCTCGCCGTGCTCGTGCCGGTGCGCGACTTCAAGGCGCGCCATGCCTCGACGATGCTGACCTTCGACGCAGTGGTCGATGCGATCGACCAGATCGAGGCGAAGCGGCGCGAGGCCGCGGCCTAGCCGTTTTTCACTTCACGCCGAAGGCGACACGGATTTCCGGCAGGGTCTCGTCGAAGCGGACCTTGAAGGCGTGGTCCGCCAGCAGGGCCTTGGCGACGGCGCGGCCGACCTTGTCGCCGGCAACGATATCGCTGGGATAGTGGAAGCCGCAGATCAGGCGGCTCTCGTCATAGCTCTTTACCCGTTCTTCCAGCTTGTCCGACAGCTCGGGGATCGCCGCCTTGAGAAGTTCGGCATAGAGGGCTGCGGTCGCGGCATGGCCGGACGGGAAGGAGGTGCCGACCGGCCGCGCACCGGGGCAGGGCTTGACCCGGACCTTGGCCCAGAGCTGGAAGGGGCGCTGGCGGCTGGTCAGGCGGTTGACGCTCTTCAGGAGGATACCGAGCTCGACCTGCGCCTCGCGGAACAGCAACCGCACCTCGCGATGGGTGTTGTCGACATAGCCAGTGTCCATGCCGTTCAGAAAGTTCACCAGAGCCTGACGCTGGTCCGCGATCGCGGCCTTCTCGCGTTCGGGCGTGCGGTTCAGCACGATCTGCTGCACCTGCTCGAACTCTGCCTTGCCCTCGGGGCTGTTCTGCGCCGGCGGCAGGCCGATGATATGGGCGATGTCGAGCTTGGCGCCGTCGAGCCAGAGCAGGTAAGGCCGCTGCTGGGCGGAAGCCGGCATGGCGAGGCCGAGGCCGAGCGCCAGTCCGGCACCGAACAAGGCTTTGCGAATGGGGGCTTGGCGAAAGCGAACGGCGCGCATCATGTGTCCGGTGTCGAGCAAGGGAAGCGGTTTTGGTGACGGCTGAACGGAACGAAGCAGACGATCTATTTCAGCGTCTTTTTGTTAAGCAAAGATGTTCGCGCTTGCGAAAGGCTGCGCTTTTGCCTCGGAAAGCCGCTCATATCGCGATTCGTGGCTATCAGCTCAGCCTTTCGATGCTGGTCGGGCGGCATTGCCGGCACTGGCCGAGCTGCTCGGCTTATACCGACGAGGCGATCCTTCGCTTCGGCCTCTGGCGCGGCGGCTGGGTCGGTTTCGCGCGGATCTGCCGTTGCAACCCATGGGGCACCAGCGGCGTCGACATCGTCTGCGAGGCATTGCCGCCCGATGCGAGGTGGTATAGGCCATGGTCCTATGGCCGCTGGCGCGGGACAAACGTGCCGGCGGCTTTCGATTCCGACGCCGAACCGACTGCGGGCGGCGGAACGTAACCCTCACATTCGCAGCCGGTCTGACTTACGGGGTCCGTATCCCCGAGTGAGCAGGAGCACGATCGATGACGATCTCCCTGACATTTCCCGATGGCGCCAAGCGCGAATTCCCCTCCGGCATCACCGGAGTCGAGATCGCCAAGGGCATTTCTCCCTCCCTGCTGAAGCGCACCGTCGCGATGGCGCTCGACGGCACCGTCGTCGATCTCTCCGACCCGATCACCACTGACGCCAGGATCGAGCTCCTGAACCGGGAAGATCCGCGTTCGCTCGAACTGATCCGGCACGACACCGCCCACGTCCTCGCCGAGGCCGTGCAGGAGCTGTTTCCCGGTACGCAGGTGACGATCGGCCCGGTGATCGAGAACGGCTTCTTCTACGATTTCGCCCGCAACGAGCCCTTCACGCCTGAAGACTTCCCGGCGATCGAGAAGAAGATGCGCGAGATCATCGCGCGCGACAAACCCTTCACCAAGGAGGTCTGGAGCCGCGACAAGGCCAAGGATTTCTTTGCCGCCAAGGGCGAGGCCTACAAGGTCGAGCTGGTCGATGCGATCCCCGCCGACCAGACGCTGAAGATGTATGCGCAGGGCGACTGGATCGATCTCTGCCGCGGCCCGCACATGACTTCGGTCGGCAAGGTCGGCAACGCCTTCAAGCTGATGAAGACGGCCGGCGCCTATTGGCGCGGCAACTCCGACAACGCGATGCTGACCCGCATCTACGGCACGGCCTTCGCGAAGCAGGAAGAGCTCGACGCCTATCTCAAGCAGCTTGAGGAGGCGGAGAAGCGCGACCACCGCAAGCTCGGCCGGGAAATGGACCTGTTCCACTTCCAGGAGGAGGGGCCGGGCGTCGTGTTCTGGCACTCCAAGGGCTGGCGCCTGTTCCAGGAGATCATCGCCTATATGCGCCGGCGCCTCGCCGCCGACTACGAGGAGGTGAACGCGCCGCAGATCCTCGACAAGTCGCTCTGGGAGACCTCGGGCCACTGGGGCTGGTACCAGGACAACATGTTCGCGGTGAAATCGGCCTCGGCCTTCGAGAACCCGGCCGATGCCGAGCGCGACCATCGCGTCTTCGCGCTGAAGCCGATGAACTGCCCCGGCCATGTCCAGATCTTCAAGCACGGTCTGAAGAGCTATCGCGATCTGCCGATCCGGCTTGCCGAATTCGGCAATGTTCATCGCTACGAGCCCTCGGGCGCGCTGCATGGGCTGATGCGCGTGCGCGGCTTCACGCAGGACGACGCGCATATCTTCTGCACTGAAGAGCAGCTTGCGGCCGAATGCCTGAAGATCAACGACCTGATCCTCTCGGTCTACGAGGATTTCGGCTTCACCGAGGAGCTCGTCATCAAGCTCTCGACAAGGCCTGAGAAGCGTGTCGGCTCCGATGCGGTCTGGGACCATGCCGAGCAGGTGATGACTGGCGTGCTGGAGCGGATCGCGAAGCAGTCTGGCAACCGGATCAAGACCGAGATCAATCCGGGCGAGGGCGCCTTCTATGGGCCGAAATTCGAGTATGTCCTGCGCGATGCCATCGGGCGCGACTGGCAATGCGGTACGACGCAGGTCGATTTCAACCTGCCGGAGCGCTTCGGCGCCTTCTATATCGGCGCCGACGGCGAAAAGAAGCAGCCGGTCATGGTCCACCGCGCCATCTGCGGTTCGCTGGAGCGCTTCACCGGCATCCTGATCGAGCACCATGCCGGGCATTTCCCGCTCTGGCTGGCACCCGAGCAGATCGTGGTCTGTCCGATCACCTCGGAGGCGGATGCCTATGCCGAGGAGGTGACGATGGTGCTGATGGGCGCGGGCCTGCGCGCTCGCGCCGACCTGCGCAACGAGAAGATCTCGTACAAGGTGCGCGAGCACTCGCTGGCCAAGGTCCCGGTCATCCTCGCCGTCGGCAAGCGCGAGGCCGAGGAGAAGACCGTGACGGTCCGCCGCCTCGGCAGCCAGGCGCAGACGGTGATGACGCTGGACGCCGCGCTTGAGGCGCTGGGCCAGGAGGCGCTGGCGCCGGATCTGGCGCGCAAGAAGGCCGTCAAGGCGGCCTGACGACTGGCCGTCATGGCCGGGCTCGGCCCGGCCATCTCGGAAACCAGCCTGTTCTGGCTGAGATTCTCGGGTCGAAGCTCCGCTTCGCCCGAGAACGACGGCGTGGAATGTACGCCCCTAGCGAATCCAGGCCTCGCCATGCCAGATTGCCGGCGATGCTGACAGGCTCCTATCGCAAGCGGCTCGAAGCCGATCTTCCCCGCTGGGTCACCGAGGGGTGGCTGAGTGCCGAAAGTGCCGCCGCGATCCGGCGCTCGGTCGCGCGCGAGCAGGGCGGCATCCGCCTGCCGGCGGTAATCGGCCTGCTCGGTGGCCTGCTGATCGCGGCCAGCGTCGCGGCCTTCGTCGCCGCGGGCTGGGAGGATATCCCGCGCCTCGTCAAGCTCGGCATGATCCTCGCCGCCATCGCTGCCTGTATCGCCTATGCCTTCCGATTGGAGCGTCAGGGCTCGCCGCGTGGCGCCGATGCCGCCGTGACCTGCGGCGTGCTGATCTTCGGCGCCGGGCTCGCGCTCGTCGGCCAGATGTACCATCTGCCGGCCGATTGGCCGGGCGGGGCCTTGCTGGTCTCGCTCGGCGGCTTGATCGCCGCATTCCTGATGCGCTCGAACGGCGCGCTCGCGATCGCGCTGATCGCGATCTGCGCCTGGAGCGGCGGGCGCTGGGAGGAGGCGCGCAGCGGCGCGCATCTCGGTTTCTTCATCCTCTATCTGCCGGCTTTGTGGCTCTCGCTGTCGCGCGACAACCGGCTGGTCCATCACCTCGTCGTGCTGGCGGCGGCCGCCTGGCTCGCCATGGCGCCGGGCTATGGCTTGTTCGATCGTTTCGATTACGGACTCCTGGCCTATGGGCTGGCGCTCGCCGTGTTCTATGTGGCGCTGGGCGCGCTGGCGCTCGACCGGGGCCTGCCATCGGTCCTGACCGCCTGCCTGCCCTGGGGGCTGCTCGGGCTGGTGCTGGTTCTGAATGTCGAATTGATCCGCATCCTCGACAGCGACGAGGCGCGGGCCGGACACGCCTTCCGCTTCGTCTTCCTGGCCTATGCCATCGCTTTGCCAGTCGTCGCCTGCATGGCGGGGCTCGCGCGGGAGCGGCGCTTTGCCTGGCCGCTGGCAGCGGGGCTTGCCTTCGCCTTGCTGGTGCCGGCCGTGTTCTGGACCGGCATCGTCACCGCCATGGCCGGCAAGATCATCGTTGCAAGCCTCGTGCTGCTGACCGCGACTGCGCTTGTCGCGGCAGGGGCGGTCGGCGGCATCAGGCGATTGGTGCTGGCAGGTTCGGTCCTGTTCGGCGTCGCGATCCTGATCCTGCTCTGGCAGACGATCGGCACGCTGCTCGACCAGTCGCTGTTTTTCCTCGTCGCAGGCGCGGCCTTGCTGGCGGTCGCCTCCGGTGCGCGCCGCCTCTTCGCCCGCCTCAACCCGCCTGAGAAGGAAGCCGCCTGATGCGCGCGCTTTCGGCCGATAACCTCGTCGCCAAGGTGCCGCTGGTCTGGCGTGCGCTGGCAACCGCGTTGCTGCTGGGGCTTGTCCTGCTCGCGCTTGTCGAGCAGCGGGCGCGCATCCTGCGGGGTGGGGCGGAGATCCGGCTGCGGAGCGTGCCGGTCGATCCGCGCGATCTCTTCCGTGGCGACTATGTCATCCTCGCCTATCCGATCAGTACGGTGGAAGCCGATGCTGCCGGCCAGCCGGCGTTCGAGCGCGGCGAGCGGGTCTATGTCAGCCTCGGCCAGGACGAGCAGGGTTTTGCCAAGGCGACCGGCGTCACGCGCGACTGGCCGAAGGCCGTGGACGGCACCGTGGTGATCGCCGGACGGGTCACCTCGACCTCGGCCTGTGCCACCAATGCCGACGGCGACTTCGATTGCAGCGGCCGGCGCAACCGCCTGCGCATCGCCTATGGGCTCGAGAGCTATTTCGTGCCGCAGGGCGAGGGCAAGGCGATCGAGACCACCGACAAGGCCCGCATCGAGGTCGTCGCTGCCGTCTCGTCTTCCGGGGAGGCCGCGATCAAGCGCCTGCTGATCGACGGCAAGCCGCTCTACGCCGAACCACCGTACTGACTTCGGCTCGCTGAACAGCCCTGATCCGACCGGCGCGGCATCACATTGCCGTGCCGGCCGCGCTTCGTCTCAAACCTGCCGCAAAGCCCCGCATGATCCGCCACACGCGGTTGTGACAACGCGCCGCGTGACGTGAATCCTCGCGAGTTATATGAACGCCAGATGAACGAATTCGACAACCAGCGTTCATCTTGAGAATGGGTAGCCGGGAACCCTCCCTGGCCCACAGCGTTTCGATCCGATATTCCGGCCTGCTGAAGGACTGCCGTCCCGTGTCCTCCGATTCTTCCTTCAGGCGCTTCCTGCTTCTCGGCCGTCCGGCCGTGGATGCGGCGCTGGCCGCGCCGGGGCGGGATGCACGGATCGACGTGATCCGTGGGCTTTCCCTACTGATCATCTTCATCAACCACATGCCGGGGAACGTCGTCTCGGCCTATATGCCGCATAATTTCGGCTTCTCGGACGCGGCCGATATCTTCGTGCTGCTGGCCGGCGTCTCGGCGACGCTGGCCTATGGCGGGCTGATCGAGCAGCGCGGCTTCGCGGTCGCAGGCCTGAAGCTCGGTGCGCGGCTCTGGACGCTTTACATCGCCCATATCGCGGTCTTCATCATCGTCTGCGGCGTCGTCGCCACGGCGGTGACGCGGACGCAGAACCCGCTCTATATCGAGGCGATCAACATCCAGCCGTTCTTCCGCGACACCGTCGAGGCACTGATCGGCGCGCTGACGCTGACCTACCAGCCGTCCTATCTCGACATCCTGCCGCTCTATATCGTGCTGCTGGCGCTGTTTCCGGTGATCTATTACGCGGTGCGCCTGAGCCCGCTGCTGACGCTGGCCTGCTCGCTGGCGATCTGGCAGGCGGCGCTCGCCTTCGAGCTCAGCCTGCCCAATGGCAATGCCGGGGTCTGGTTCTTCAATCCGTTCGCGTGGCAGGTCGTGTTCACGCTCGGCGTCGTCATCGGCCGTGGGGCGCAACTCGGCATTCGCGTCCCGCGCCTGGTGTGGCTCGATCTCGCGGCGGTCGCCTTCATCGCCTTCGCCTGGGTGGTGAAGATCTCGAGCGGCAATCCGACGGGTATCGCTGCGTTGAACGACTGGTTCGATTCTGTGCAGCTCGGTTCGGACAAGACCAATCTCGCCTGGACACGGCTCCTGCATATCGGCGCGCTGGCCTGGCTGGCGATCCGCTGGCTGCCGGCGGGACCTGCTCTGGCGAAGGCTCTGCCGGGCCGCATGCTGGCCAGTGCCGGGCAGAACTCGCTTCATGTCTTCTGCGCGGGAATCGTCCTCTCGATCATCGGACAGATTCTTCTTGCGGAAACATCCTTCGATCTGGGCGTTCAGTTGCTGATATGCACGGCTGGCGTTACAATTCTGACAGGGTTAGGGATTTTCCTGTCGTGGTACCGTTCGATCACGAAACGCGGCGCAAGCGCCGAGACGGCCCCGGCCCGTGGCGCACCGCCAGCGCGGCCTTCCTTCTCCTCGCACTGAATTCCGCGGCGGGCGCGGCGCCGATGCCGCCGCCGCCCGATATCCGCTGCCGTGCGGAAGCGGCCAAGACACTGTTCCAGCCGCGCCTGCCGGGGGCGCGCAAGGCCCTCCAAGAAACCGGCCGCCTGACCGTCGTGGCGCTGGGCTCCTCGGCGACCGCGGGCTCCGGTGCCAGCGCCGACGACAAGAGCTACCCGGCCGTGCTCCAGGCGGAATTGCGCCGGCGCCTGCCCGGGGCGGAGGTCAGGGTCGTCAACAAGGGTGTCGGCGGCCAGTCGGCCTATGACATGCTCCTGCGCATGCAGGCCGACGTCGTCGAGGAGAAGCCGGCGATCGTGATCTGGCAGACCGTCATCAACGATGCGATCCGCGATATCGGCGAGGAGAAGCTCGCCAAGATCCTGCGCAAGGGCGTGGGCAAGGCCCGCGCCGCCGGGATCGAGATGATCCTGATGGATCTGCCCTGGCTGCCGCGCGAGGGGCGCTACCCACATTACGACGATTACCGCGCCGTGCTGGTGAAGACGGCGCAGGATCAGGGGGTCTCGCTCTTCCCCCGCTATGCGATGATGAAGGGCTGGTCGAATTCGCGCCAGTTCACGCCGGAGGAACTCGTCGGCATGGACGGGCTGCATCTGGTCGATGCCGGTTACCGCTGTTTGGCGCTGCGGCTGGCCGACGGGATCGTCGCCGGAATCGGGCCGGTGAGGATCGAGACGGCCGGCAAGGGAAAGCCGACGAACTGAGGCGGGCGCCTCAGGCTACTTCGCCAGAACCTCGATATCGCGGTCGCTGCCCGACTCGACCTTGAAGTCGCGGGAATAGACCTGCCCCTCCTGTCGGGCGATCAGCACATAGTCGCCCTCCGCCAGGATGACCTGTGGGAAGGCGCCGATCGCCTCGCGGATGACGTCGCCGCCGGGGGTCAGCACACTGAAGGCAGTGCCGGCGAAGGCTTCGCCGCCGGCACTGGCGACGAGCTTCAGCGTGACCTTGGCGGCGCGGTGATGCAGCGTCGCATCCGTCACCTTGCCGTTCTCGACCTTCACATCGGCGCGCTGGATCGCGTTGGAATCTCCGTAGGTCGAGACGACGTGATAGGTGCCCTCCGGCAGGCGGATGATCTCGCCGGCCTTGGCGCCGTTCGTGATCAGCCGGCCTTCCGAGTTGCCCTGCAAGGGCACGAAAACCGAGAAGGACAGCAGCGTCCCCGGGATCGGGGCATCGCCGATCGAACCCGCGAGCGAGAGCGCGCCGGCGCTGATCTGGACCTGATCGCGCAGTCCCTGCTGGCCGAGGCTGACACGCTTCGTGCCGCTGGCGAAGCCGTAACCGGCATGAACGGTGTAGTTGCCGGGCGGCAGCGAAAAGGCGGGCTCCGGCTCGGAGGAGCGCGCGACGATCCGGGGCGACGCACCATCGACGCTTTCGCTCACGACGCGCCAGTTCAGTCCGGAGCGGATCGGCTTGCGGTCGGCCGCGAACTGGGCGGAGACGGAGAGGCGCGCCAGTCCGTTCGGCGCGACCGGCTGCCCTTGCATGGGGGCGGGGGCAGGGGTGTCTGCACCGGGGCCGGGATCGGGAGCCTGGGCGCCGGCGAGATTGGGCGCAAGCAGGACGGCCACGGCGAAGACGGCGCCCGCAAGGCGGCGGCCAGCTTCAAAACCATTTGGATTTTTGTCGTGTCGCATTCTCTTCACGCGAACCGGTGCCCACTTCGCTTGAAAATGCTCCAATTCAAGCATGCTTTTCGTCCTCGGCGGCTCTGCGGCGATGTATGAGCAGCTCCGCTTGTCCTCATCATGGCGAAGGAATAGGTCAATTCCAAAGCCACTGTCCGGATGTTTCATGACCGATACGCTCTCTCTGCTCAAGCTGCGTCGCTCCGTGCCGCCGCAGTTCCTCACCGCGCCCGGCCCCGACGGCTCCCAGCTCGACGAGTTGCTCGCCATCGCCGCACGCGTGCCCGACCATGGCAAGCTCTCGCCCTGGCGCTTCATCGTCTTCAAGGGCGCGGCCCGCGAGGAGGCGGCGGGAATCGTCGCGCGCATCTTCCGGGAGAAGAACCCGCAGGCGAGCGAGGATCAGGTCGAGTTCGAGCGCAAGCGCCTGCTCCATGCGCCCGTCATCGTCGGCGTGGTCTCGCGGGCGCGGGAGCATGCCAAGATCCCGCTCTGGGAGCAGGAGCTTTCGGCCGGCGCGGTCTGCATGAACATGCTCGTCGCCGCCTATGCCATGGGCTATGCAGGGTCGTGGCTGACCAACTGGTTCTCGTTCGACCGGCAGGTGCTCAGCGCCTTCGGGTTGGCCGAGGACGAGCGGATGGCCGGTTTCGTCCATCTGGGCACGCCGACGGCGCCGATCACCGATCGCGACCGGCCGGTGATGGCCGATATCGTCAGCTATTACGGGACCTGACGCGATGATCTATTCGGCGACGAAGGACGATCTCGGCCTGCCCCACGATCCGTTCAAGGCGATCGTGGCGCCGCGGCCGATCGGCTGGATCACGGCGCTGAACGCCAAGGGCGAGGTCAATCTGTCGCCCTACAGCTTCTTCAACGCGATCTCGTCGCGGCCGAACATCGTGATGTTCTCCTCGGAGAACAAGAAGGATGCCGTCGCCTTCGTCGAGGAGACCGGGGAGTTCACCTGCTCGCTGGTGACCAAGGCGCTGGCGCATCCGATGAACCTGACTTCGGCCCCCTTGCCACGGGGCGAGAGCGAATATGCTCATGCCGGGCTGGAGATGGCGCCGTCGCGCTTCGTCAAGCCACCGCGCGTCGCCGGCACGCCGGCTGCGCTCGAATGCAAGCTGCTTTCGGTCCAGCAACTGCACGACCTCGACGGTCAGGCGGTACCGCGCTGGATGGTGCTGGGGCAGGTCGTGGGCATCTTCATCGACGATGCCTTCGTCAAGGACGGGCGCTTCGACACGGCGGGCGCCAACCCGATCGCGCGCTGCGGCTATGCCGATTATGCCGAGGTGACGAGCCTGTTCTCGATCACGCGTCCGGCCGGCGGGTAGAGGCGTTTCAACCCGTCAGCGGCTTGGCGCTGTAATCCCCCAACTCCGCCAGCGCCTTGTTGATCGCCTCGGCATCGAGGCTGACACCTTCCGGCAGGCTGAGGCGCGGCGGATCGAGCGTGACCGTCGCGCCGAGAGCGGTCGCGGCTCGCTGGACGCGAGACGCGCAGCCGCCGCAATGCATCCCTGAAATCTCGAAAACCTGAGTCATTCGAATCGTCTCCGGCGGTTCATTCAGCCAGTTTGCGAGCTCGTGCGACGAGCCGCTCTGCCCTGATCAGATGGGGACGATCCAGCATTTCGCCATCGAGGCCGATGACGCCGGCGCCGGGATTGGCCTCGAACAGGGCGATGATCTGCCGGGCCTTGGCGAGCGCCGCCGGCGAGGGCGCGAAGATCTCGTTGATCGGTGCGACCTGCGCCGGGTGGATCGCCATCTTGCCGGTGAAGCCGTCGCGGCGCGCAGCCAGGCATTCGGCCCGGAAGGCGGCGTCGTCGCGGAAATTGGTGAAGACGGTGTCGATCGCCTCGACCTGGGCTGCCGTGGCCGCGAACAGGGTCAGCGCGCGGGCGAGGCGGTAGGGATCGGCGTAGGAGCCGTCCTCCAGCCGGTTGGTCTCGGCGCCGAGATCGGCGGAGAGGTCTTCCGCGCCCCAGGTCAGGGCCATCAGGCGGTGCGAGGAGCGGGCATAGCTGCCGAGCCCGAAGATGCCCTTGCCGGTCTCGGTGCCGATCGGGAGGATGCGCGTCATGCCGTCCGGCAGATCGGCCTCGGCCTCGCGCACAGCGATCTTCGCGGCGAGGTGGCCGACATCGGTGCCGCCCTCCGATTTGGGCAGCATGATCGCGTCGGGTGCACCCGGCATGATCGCGTCGAGATCGGCATCGCTCATCCCGGTCGCCAGGCCATTGATACGGACGATCAGCAGGGGGCGTTTCGGGAGGGCACGGGTCGATTCGAGGAAGGCACGGGTGATCTCGCGCGCCTGCGGCTTGGCGTCGAGCGCGACGGAATCCTCGAGGTCGAGGATCAGCGCATCAGTGCCGCATTCCAGGCCCTTCTGCTGCTTCTTCGGGCTGTCGCCCGGCACGAACAGGAGCGAGCGCATGCGGGTCAGACCGCGACCGTGGCAGGCGCGGGGCGCTTGCGCATGAAGGCCTGTCGGCGGCACTGGGCGACCAGCGTGCCGTCCTGCTTGTAGGCCTTGTGCACGAACTCGACGATGCCGGCATCGGGACGCGAGCGCGACTCGCGCTTGGCCGCGATCTCGGTGGTGCAGTTGATCGTGTCGCCCTCGAAGAGCGGGGCGGGGAAGACGACGTCGGTCATGCCGAGATTGCCGATCGTGGTGCCGACCGTGGTGTCGTTGACGGAGATGCCGATCATCAGGCCGAGCGTGAACAGCGAGTTTATCAGCGGCTTGCCCCATTCGGTCTCGGTGGCGCAGAAATGCGCGTCGATATGAAGGGGTTGCGGGTTCAGCGTCATGTTGGAGAACAGCATGTTGTCCATCTGCGTGACGGTTCGGGTCAGGCCGTGCTCGATGACCGCACCAACCTGGAAATCCTCGAAATAGATCCCGCCACGCTTGTGACGCACCACATCCGCCATCGACGCCTCCGTCCACATCATCCCGGCTGCTGAGCCGGAACGAGAAGTCGTAGAGGGACCTCTGCGGGGAGGGAAGCGGAAAGCGCTGCTGCCCCAGCGGCATGAGGTCCATCTTAACGGTTCGCTTACCATAATGGAGGCAATTTCGAGGCGTGCCTTCGCAATGCGCGCAAGGCCGCCGCCGAAGGTCTCGATGTTCCTCTTCACCACCCCGTCAAGCCAGAGCCGCGAAACGCAGCCAGCGAGCCCGGTCGTCAGCGCGATCCGCCAGGGCGCGGAGCGGACGGGGGCGGGGTTCGACTATCTGCTCAAGACGGCGCAGCGCGAATCCTCGCTGGAGCCGACGGCCAAGGCGAGCACATCGAGCGCGACGGGGCTGTTCCAGTTCATCGAGCAGACATGGCTCGCCATGGTCAAGCAGGAGGGCCCCAAGCAGGGCCTCTCGCAATATGCGGACGCGATCAGCGAGAGCGGCGGGCGCCTCAGCGTCTCCGACCCGGTGGCGCGCGAGAAGATTCTGCAATTGCGCAACGATCCGCAGGTCGCGGCCGTGATGGCCGGCGCGCTGACCCAGAAGAATCGCGACCAGCTTGCCTCGAGCCTCGGCCGACAGCCGCAGGCCGGCGAGCTCTACATGGCGCATGTGCTCGGCGCACGCGGCGCCTCCGACCTGATCCGCACCGTGGCCAGCGACCCCGGCCGCGTGGCTGCGCGCGATTTCCCGGACGCCGCCGCCGCCAATCGCGGCATCTTCTACGACAAGGCCGGCCGTGCGCGCAGCGTGCAGGAAGTCTACGGGGTGCTGGCCGCCAGCCATGCCAGCACGCAGGTCGCGGCCAACGTGACGCCGAGCGTGCAGGCGGGGCAGGGCGATATCCCGGTTGCCGAGGTGGCTGCCGGGCTGCGTGAAGGCCGCGCCAGGGGCCTCGTCGGGTTGTTCTCGACCGGCGGCTCGCGCGATCCGGTCTCGAAGGCCGTCGCCAATCTCTGGACGACACCGCCGCGTGGTGGCACGCGCATGGCCTCGCTGGAAGGTGGCGAGCGCTATTTCCCGCGATCGGGCCAGAGCGAAACCACGATGTCGGATGCCAATCCCGTTGCTGGTGCAGCGTCTGTCGGCGCCACGGCCAAGGCGGTCAACGCGCCGCTGCCGCCCTCGCGGCCGACCGACCTGACCCAGCCCGCCGTGGCGGCCTCGCAGCCGGCAGCGACACGACGAAGCGGGCCGCTCGACCTGTCTTCCTTCATGATTCAGCGGAGCGGAGCATGATCGTTCGGCGCTTCCTGCTTTGGGCTCGTACCGCACCGGCGGAGGCACGCGCGAGCGGTGCCGCCAGTCTCGCGGCGGCCTATCTGCGCTCCGGCATGTCCGACGAGGACAGGCACGAGGCCGAGACGGCACTGATGGCGCTGATCGACGATCCCTCGCCGCTGGTGCGGCGGGCGATCGCCGAGGAGATGGCGCCCTCGATGCGCACGCCGCGCAATCTCGCGCTCAGCCTGATCGCCGAGCAGAGCGACGTCGCGGCCTTGGTCCTGGCGCATTCGCCGGTGCTGACCGAGGCCGACCTCGTCGATGCCGCCGCGATCGGCGATACGCTCGCCCAGAAGGCCATCGCCATGCGCCGCTGCCTGCCGCTTGGCGTCTGTGCCGCGCTCGCCGAAGTCGGCTGTGCAGAGGCGCTCGTCACGCTCGCCGGCAACCGCACGGCCGAGATCCCCGATTTCTCGCTCGAGCGCATGATCGAGCGGCATGGCGATAATGGCGCCCTGCGCGAGGCGCTGCTCGAACGCGCCGATCTGCCGGGCGGCTTGCGCCAGGCCATCGCCGCCAAGGTCTCCGACACACTGGCGAATTTTGTGACCGGTTGCGGCTGGCTGACGCCCGAGCGCAGCGCCCGGCTGGCGCGCGAATCGACCGAGCGGGTCGCGGTCGCGCTCGCTGCCGGTGGCGAAGCCAGCGATGCGCCGGCGATCGTCGAGGTGCTCAGGGTTACCGGCCGGCTGACGTCCGGGCTGATGCTGCGCTCCCTGCTCAGCGGCGAGCCGGCCCTGGCCGAGGCTGCTTTCGTCGCCCTGTCCGGCTTGCCCGAAGAGCGTGTGGCGGCGCTGTTGCGCGACAAGCGCGGCGCCGGGCTGAAGGCGCTTTGCCGCAAGGCCGGGCTTCCGGCTTCGCTGGAGCCGGCCTTTGCGGCCGCCATCCTCGCCCTCAACGCGCGCGGATTCGATCGCGGTGCGGCCGGCAACGGCATTGACCGCAGCCTTTTGCGCGCGGTCCTGATCGCCTGCGAAAGACTGGAAGGGCCGGAGGTCGACGGATTGATGGGCCTGCTGCGTCGCATGGATGCGGAGGCCGCCCGCGAGGAGGCGCGCGGCCTGGCGGATTCGCTCGCGGACGACGCCGCGCTCGCGCTGCTCGTCGAGGCCGATCCGTCCTTCCTGATCGAACTCGCCGAAGGCGATCTGCGTGACGCGGCCTGAGCCCGGACCGCTTCAGTAGCCGAACTGCTCGCGCAGGATGCGCTCGTCCAGGCTGTGGCCGGGGTCGTGCATCATCACGAGATCGACATTGCGATCGATCTCGATTTCGACCGAGCGGACCTCGTCGATCTGGGTGTGATCCGCGACGGCGCTGACCGGGCGCTTCTCGGCCTCCAGCACTTCGATCGAGACGCGGGCATGGTCGGGCAGCAACGCCCCGCGCCAGCGCCGGGGGCGGAAGGCCGAGATCGGCGTCAGCGCGAGCAGCGGCGCATCCAGCGGCAGGATCGGGCCATTGGCTGAGAGGTTGTAGGCGGTCGAGCCGGCCGGTGTCGCCAGCAGCACGCCGTCGGCGATCAGTTCCGTCAGGCGCACCTGACCATCGACCGAGATCCGCAGCTTCGCCGCCTGGTAGGAACGCCGCAGCAGCGAGACCTCGTTGATCGCGCGGGCCTGCACGGTCTTGCCGTGCTGATCCACCGCCTGCATCGAGAGCGGATGCACGACGCTGCGCTGCGCGGCCTCGAGTCGCTTGCGCAGGCCGCGTTCCTTGAACTCGTTCATCAGGAAGCCGACCGAACCCCGGTTCATCCCGTAGATCGGCTTGCCGGTGCCGAGGAAGCGATGAAGCGTCTGCAGCATCAGGCCGTCGCCGCCCAGCGCGACGATCACCTCGGCATCGGCCGGGTCGGCATTGCCATAGCGCTCGACCAGCCGGGCCAGCGCCGCTTCCGCTTCGGGAGTATCGCTGGCGACGAAGGAGATCGCCCCGAATCGCTCGGTCATCACATATCCTGAAACGGCAGCCTCGGCAGTATCCCGGCAGGCTTACCATGACCCGGCAGCCGGCCGCGAGGCCGGCCGCCCAAGAAAAAGGCCGGGCGAGATGCCCGGCCTCGTATCTGCGGCAAGTGTCAGGGGCTTCAGAGCGCCGTGCTCCACTGCACTGGCACCATCTCGAAGCCGTTGCCGTGCTTGGCGATATGCCCGGTCGCGGGGAAGGGCGCGTGGTAGAACGCGACCTGCATCCGGTCAGTCGAGACCATGTCGAGGAGCTTGCGCCGCGTCGCCGCCGCCTGCGGGCCGTCCATGTCGAACACGGCCGACCAGTCGGGGTTGCGCACGAACAGGGCGGGATGATTGGTCGTGTCCGACATGATCATCAGCTTGCCGTTGCCGGAGGTCAGCGCGAAGACGGTGTGACCTGGCGTATGACCGGGCGCCGCGATCGGCGTCAGACCCGGCAGGAGCTCCTTGCCGGGCTCGAACTGCTTCACGTCCTTGGCGATCGGGCCGAAGACGCGGCGCACGCCGGCGAAGGCGCCTTTCATGCCCTCGGGCGCGGCATTCATCTTCGCATCGTCCATCCAGAAAGCCCATTCGGCCGCCGGCACCATCACCTCCGCGTTGGGGAATACGGCCGTACCGTCCTTCAGCCGGAAGCCGTTGATGTGGTCGCCGTGGAAATGGCTGAACACGACGCTGGAGACGTCCTTCGGGTCGAGGCCCGCCGCCTTGAAATTCGCCATCCAGGTGCCGGAGGTCGGCGCGCCCGAATCGCCGTTGCCGGTGTCGATCAGAGTGAGCTTGCCGCCCTGCTGGATCGCCAGCGTGGTGAAGGTGATGTTGAGTGCGTCCTGCGGCAGGAAGGCCTGCTCCATCGCCTTTTTCACATCAGCGAGCTCGGCATTGCGGACGAAGCCTTCGAGCGGGCGCTTGCCGAAGCCGTCATTGATCGCGGTGAGGGTGATGTCGCCGATCTTGTAGCGGTAGAATCCGGGGGCCTGGTTCACGGGAATTCCTTGTGCCTGGGCCGGGCCGGGCCCGGGCAGATCGAGTGTTGCAGCGGCAATGAACGCACCGGTGCCGACCAGAGCGGCACGGCGCGTGAAATCTGTGTCCTGCATGGTCTGTTCTCTCCCCTCGGGTGAGTGGCAGACTAGCGGCGGCCGCCTTGCGTTCAACCGCAAGGGCTTGTCGGTAGGTCAAGTTTCCGTGAGGCGCGGGTCCGAGGAGGCGGCGGGCGCGGGCGGTCCGCGCCGTGCGAGCGCGCGCAGCATGGCGGCACAGAGCGCGAGCGAGCCCATGACACCCTGGCCCGAGCAATCGGCGACGAGCGCCTGGAAGGCCAGGCTGTCGTCGCTTGCGAGGCATTGCAGGCTCCAGTTCCAGCCCGGCGCCTTCTGCCGCAGCAGCGACACGGCGATGTCGATATCGGCGCTGACCGTCCCAAGCGTCTTCCAGAAGGAGCCATGCTGGTAGATGCCGCCGGCCGGCGTGCGACGGTTGACCAGCCGTGCCGGCTTGCGCCGCACGACGAAGCCCAGCGCCTCGTAGATATCGGCATCGAGCTCGCGATCGGGCTTGCTGGAAGCCTCGCACCGGGCCGCGAGCGAGAGAAGTTGAGTCCGGTCGTCCATTCCGGTCCGTACAAAGATCGATGAGATCGGCGCGCTGCAGGGCGGCGCCGCAAGCTGTGACTTCTAGCCCATCATCGCGCCTGTCGGCCAGCCATGGAATGACGATGCCGGCCGGCCGACCTCAGGGACCGACGACCGTTCCGCGGGCACGGCCGCCCGGCACGCGGCAGGAGCATCCGATCCCGATCGGGGCCGGCTCATAGAGCGTGCAGATCTTGACCGGCGTGCTGCATTGGCCGCCCTCCGCCGCCGGTATCGCCTCGTAAGCCGGATAGACCGGATAGGCCGGCTCGTACGGATAAGTTGCGATCGCGCCGAGCGTGGCTGCCGCCGCCAGGCCCGAGGCGGCGCCCCAATAGGGGTAGCCGCGGCGATATCCACGATAGGGATAATGGCCGGCGCGGCGCCAGCCCCATCCGCCGCCATGCCAGCCGGAGCGGGCATTCTGTCGATAGGCGGGGATGGCCGGCCGCATACCGTGCGGCCTCATGCCGATGCCGCGTGAATGAAAGCCTCCGCCGCCATGCCGGAAGCCGGCGCCGCCGAAATGCGGCTGGGCCGACGCGGCCAGGCCGGTGGCCAGGAGCAATGGCGCGATGGACGCGGTGACGAGAAGAAGACGACGCATGCGAACCTCCCTGCAAGACCGGGGTTTCGCCCCACCCAAGGGAACGTCACGGGAGGCGGGAGGTTCCGGGCGGGAAGCGCGCGTCAGTCGTTGAACCAGCGCGACTGGCTCTTGCAGCGATAGCCGACGAAGCAGGTCTGGCTGTCCCGGCTCGGCACGAAGGCAGGGTCCAGGCCCTCGTCGAACTCGCAGAAGCTGCGATCGCGCACGAAGCGATCATAGGTGTAGCCGCCAGTCCCCAGCACGATGGCGCCGTTGACCTGGACATCACGCTGGCTCGCCGCACAGGGGCGCGAGACCGTCGAGGGGCGCGTTTGCGCCGCCGCCATTCCGGCATTCAGGAGAAGGGCGAGCATGAGGACAATGGCCTTCATTGAAGCCTCCCGGAGCTTGACCGGATGGGTAACCGCCCGGCCTGCCAAACGTTCCCGGAGCAGCCGATCTGTCAAGGCCGCTTTCTCGGTCGTCTCGCCGGCCCTGCGAGGCGCTGCCTCATTCTGGCCTTGGCGCCCGTCTTGTCTGGACATCGCCCATTTCAGATCGGAAAGCGTCCCATGAAACCTGTGTTGATTGCCGCACTCGGTCTTCTCGTTGCGCTGCCCGCCGTCGCACAGCAGCAGATTCCGCAACGCAAGCCCGGGCTGTGGGAGACGAAATCGACCGGCAACGAGGGCGAAACGATCGCGAAGCAATGCGTTGGGCCGGGAACCGACCAGTCGATCGTCGGCGGGCTTGCCGCCGGGGCCTGCTCGAAGATGCTGGTGACGAAGACGGCAACGGGCTACGCCGTCGAGACGGAATGCGCGGTCGGCCAGATCAAGGCCTCCGGCAGCAGCGTCATCACCGGTGATTTCGAGACGTCGGTCCGGACCGAAGGGACGACGAAGCTGAGCGGAATGCCTGGTCAATCCGCTCCCGTGGAGCGCAAGCTGGTCGTCGAGGCCAAACGCCTCGGCGAATGCGCGGCCGGCCAGAAGCCCGGCGACATCATCATGCCGGACGGCAAGGTCATCTCGATGCCCTCGGCGAAGCCCGCGCCGTAAGCTCGGAATCGAACGCGATCCGGCAAGCGGTGCCGCATCGGAGCGTTCGTCACGGGCATATCGGCGAAGAGGGTGTCCGCGCGGATGATCGTCTGGACATGGTGCCGGCGGAGAGGATCGAACTCCCGACCTTCGGTTTACAAAACCGCTGCACTACCGCTGTGCTACGCCGGCGCCGTCGCATTCGGCCCTGTGGCCGGAAGCTGCCGCCTCGGAAAAATGTGCCCCGAAGTCGACCGAAGCAGCGGTTACCAGCCGCGCGGCGCGAGGGCAAGCCTGTGTATCCGTGCCCATGAAAAAGACCCCGCCTTGGGAGGCGGGGCCCGGATCGCCGTCAGGCGATGATCACTTCAGGATGTCGCGATCCTTGGTCTCCGGCAGGAAGAGCAGGCCGATCACGAAGGTGCCGAGCGCCACAATGATCGGATACCAGAGGCCCGAGAAGATGTTGCCGCTAGCCGCCACGATGGCGAAGGCGGTCGGAGGCAGGAAGCCGCCGAACCAGCCGTTGCCGATGTGATAGGGCAGCGACATGCCGGAGTAGCGGATGCGGGTCGGGAAGAGCTCGACCAGCAGCGCGGCAATCGGGCCGTAGACCATGGTCACGAACACCACGAGGATGAACAGGATGCCCGCGGCCTGCAGAGCGCGGCTGTCGGTCAGGACCTGACCGATGGTCGGCGTCTTCAGGATGGTCGGGTCACCGGCCTTAGGATAGCCGGCGGCCTGGGCGGCGGTGACGAGCTCGGCGGCCGTCGCCGGGGCGTCGGCACCGTTGATCGAGGCCTTGAGCGGCGAGCCTGCCGGGCCGGCGACCAGATCGTAGTGGATCGAGTTGGTCGCCAGGGTGCGGCGGACGACGTCGCAGGGCTTGGTGAAGGTGCGCACGCCGACAGGGTCGAAGAGCGTGCCGCACTGGGCTGGGTCGGAGGTGAGCACCAGCTTGACGGTCTCCGTCGCGGTGATGAGCTTCGGATTCGCGGTCTTCGCGAGCATCGTGAAGAGCGGGAAATAGGTCAGGGCGGCGATCAGGCAGCCGGCCAGCAGGATCGGCTTGCGGCCGATCTTGTCGGAGAGCCAACCGAACAGGATGAAGAACGGCGTGCCGGCGAGCAGCGAGAGCGCGATCAGCAGGTTGGCGGTGGTGCCGTCGATCTTCATCGTCTGTGTCAGGAAGAACAGCGCGTAGAACTGGCCGGTGTACCAGACGACCGCCTGGCCGGCGGTGCCACCGAACAGCGCGATGAGGCCGATCTTGGCATTCTGCCAGTTGCCGAAGGCTTCCGAGAGCGGGGCCTTCGAATGGGTGCCTTCTTCCTTCATCTTCACGAAGGCCGGCGATTCGGAGAGCTGGAGACGGATCCAGATCGAGAAGCCGAGCAGGATGATCGACAGCAGGAACGGAATGCGCCAGCCCCAGGCCGCGAAGGCTTCCGGCGACATGCTGAGGCGCAGGGCGAGAATCACGATCAGGGACAGGAAGAGGCCGACCGTCGCGGTCGTCTGGATCCACGAGGTGTAGAAGCCGCGCCGACCCATCGGGGCGTGCTCGGCGACATAGGTCGCGGCGCCGCCATATTCGCCGCCGAGCGCGAGGCCCTGCAGCAGGCGGCAGACGATGAAGGCGGCGGGCGCGAGATAGCCGATCGTCTGGAAGCTCGGCAGGAGGCCGACGATGAAGGTGGAGATGCCCATCACGGTCATCGTGACCAGGAAGGTGTATTTGCGGCCGATCATGTCGCCGAGGCGGCCGAAGAACAGGGCGCCGAAGGGGCGGACCGCGAAGCCCGCGGCGAAGCCGAACAGCACGAAGATGAACTTCGCCGTGTCGTTGTCGCCGGGCACGAAGGTCTGTGCGATGTTGGCGGCGAGCGAACCCGCCAGATAGAAGTCATACCACTCGAAGACCGTGCCGGCCGACGAGGCAATGATAACCTTCCGTTCCTCCTTGGTCATCGGCCGGGGCGCTGCCCGCGAGTCCGATGCTTGCGATGCCATGCTCATGGCGCTTGTCTCCCCTGGTGAAGCCCTGAAGCCGGCATGCCGGCAACCCCATCTCGCGCGGTTCGCGTTCTAAAATGACGATGGCCGCGCTGCCGGAAGGCCGGTGAGTCCCGTCATTCCAGCTCGATTCAGAGGATTGCGCGCGGATTGTCGCAGGGGCAATCAGGCACTTGGTCGTGCACCGTTCGTCTATAAGACTATCGGTGAGGAGCCGATGCAGGCCGGAAAAGGACGGGTTAGCGCCCTTTTCAGCCTGGCGCGCCGTGCAGGTCGATCACTTGCGGCGGCTGGCCGCGTAAAGCGCGATCGCCGTCGCGTTCGAGACGTTGAGGCTGGTGATCGTGCCGGGCACTTCGAGCCGCGCAACATGGTCGCAAAGCTCTCGCGAGCGCTGGCGCAGGCCCTTGCCCTCGGCGCCCATCACCATCACCAGCGGGCGGCGCAGGGAGACGTCGTCGAGCGCGACATCGCCGTCCGAATCGAAGCCGATGCGCAGGAAGCCGCGCTTGCCGAGCGTATCGAGCGCATCGCCGAGATTGCGCACGGCGATCAGCGGCACATGCTCCAGCGCGCCGGAGGCCGATTTCGCCAGTACGCCGGTCGCGGCCGGGGAATGCCGGATCGTGACGATCACGGCCGCGGCAGCGAAGGCTGCGGCAGAGCGCAGGATGGCGCCGACATTGTGCGGATCGGTGATCTGGTCGAGCGCCAGCACGACGCAATCGTCCGGCAGGCTGTCGAGATCGGGCGAGGGCAGGGGATCGCAGACGAGATAGAGGCCCTGGTGCACCGAGTCGGGGGTGAGCAGCCGGTCGATCTCGGAGGGGCGCACGATCTCGGCTTCGAGCGGCAGGACCTCGACTTGCTCCTGCAGGCGGCGCAGCCCATTCTCCGTGGCGAGCAGACGCCTGTGGCGCCGCTGCGGATTCTTCAGCGCCTCGATGACGGGATGCACGCCGTAGAGCACGGCCTCGTCGATCTCGCCCGGCCGGTGCGGCGGCGGGCCGTCGGGGCGGCGGGCGCCAGGTCTGCCTCCGGCGGGCCTGGCATGTTTCGGGCGGAACGGCGGAGCCATCGCTCTCTCCAGTGATTGCCGGATTGCCGTGCCACGACGCGGCGCGCTTGGCCAGCGCGAACCACCCTTTTGCCAACAGATCCGCGAGGACAGGAACCATGATGCCAGGCGAGACGGACAGGCTGATCGCGATCACCGGAGGGCCGGGTTCGGGCAAGACCAGCCTGATCGAAGCACTGGCGGGGCGCGGTCACGCGGTGCGGCCCGAGGCCGGGCGCGCGATCATCCGCGACCAGCAAATAATCGGCGGCCGGGGACTGCCCTGGGCCGATCCTGCCCTGTTCGCCGAGCTGATGCTGGCAGCCGACCTGCGCAGCCATGCCGAGGCGCTCGCGGGGCGGGAAAGCGTGTTCTTCGACCGTGGCGTTCCCGATATCGCCGGGTATCTGGCACTCTGCGGCCTGCCGATTCCCGACCATGTCGAGCGGGCGGCGTGGCAGCTGCGCTATCGCCGCACCGTGTTCATCGCCCCGCCCTGGCGGGACATCTTCACGCAGGACGCCGAGCGGAAGCAGGATTTCACCGAGGCGGAGCGGACCCACGCGATCATGGCCGAGACCTATCCCCGCTATGGCTATGAACTGATCGAACTGCCCCGTGCGAGTGTTGCCGAGCGGGTCGCCTTCATCGTCGGTCACGGGCATGCCGGGAATTGACCGGTTGTGGACTGATTTTTCGTATCTCGCGCGCGTTCGTTTCGCTCACCGCCCCGATCGGGCAGTTGCCCTTGCGAGCCCTTCGGGCTCGGCCCCGCTTCGGCACGGCGCCCCATCACAACGAATTCGCGCCATCCGCCTTTTTGCCGTTGACAGGGCGCGGCCCGGTCACCATAAGTCCGGCCGCGCCTACCGGTCGTCGCGAAAGTGACATATCGGTGGCCCTGGGCTCACAGAGCCGATCAAGGGCGCAGGCGGGGGAATGTCCCGAGCGGCAAAGGGGGCGGACTGTAAATCCGCTGGCTATGCCTTCGCAGGTTCGAGTCCTGCTTCCCCCACCATTTCCGATCAGACTGCGAACCGGCCAGCAGCCTGGCTTCGCAAGTTGCTGGCGAAGCTGCCTCTTCTGCGGATGATCCTGATTTTTCCGGCTCGACGACAATGCTGTCGGCGAATGTGATGCGGAATCACGCTTACTTGGGAGCATTCAAGCGCGGGAAGGGCGCCCGCCGGATCGCCTCTCCACGGCGGCGATATAGGCGTCGCGTGAAGGGCTCAGATGGTCGCGGCACAGGCTGACGAGCCGTGCTCTGTCGCCAGCGGCGATTGCCGCGATTATGGCTCGGTGCTCGTCGCGCGCGAGAGCGAGATGCTGGTCGCTCCCAGCGGTGATCGAGCGCACCCCATGGACTTTCTGGGCCATGGCCTGGATCAGTTCGACGAGATGCCCGTTGCCGCACGCCCCGAACAGCGTCTCGTGGAACGTCATGTTCGCCCGAAACGCAGCGCGGGCGTCGCTGTTGGCCACCGCAGCGCTGTGGGTGTCCTGGATGTCCTCGAGCCGCGAGACGAGGCCGGCAGGCGCGGGGAGGGGAATCTGCTCGGCGGCCAGCGTTTCGAGAGCCACCCTGACCGAATAGATCTGGCGGACGTCCCCGGGGTCCAGCAGCCTCACGACAGCGCCGCGGTTGGGAACGCGCTCCACCAGCCCGACCCTTTCGAGCTCGGCCAGCGCCTCGCGCACGACATGGCGCTTCACCTCCAGCCGTTCGGCCAGGTCTTCCTCCACCAATCGCTCACGGGGCATCAGCCAGCCGAGCACGATCTCCTCTTCGAGCGTCGCAGTGATGCTGCGGACGCGGTCGGTCGTCTGGAGCTTGAGCAATCTCGCGGACATGTCCCCTTATATCTCTTCAACAGTATTGTTGACAATCTTGGCAACGATATGCATCCGATGATGCATGACCCAGCACGACGATGATACGCCGCCTCCCGGCCCTGCTGCGCGTGGCATGCGTCGCAATCTCGCGACCTATGGCGACCCGGGCTTCTCGCTGTTCCTGCGCAAGGCCTTCATCAAGGCGGCCGGATTCTCCGATGACGCGCTCGACCGGCCGATCATCGGCATCACCAACACCTTCAGCGATTTCAACCCCTGCCATGGCAACGTGCCGCGCCTGATCGAAGCGGTGAAACGCGGCGTCATGCTGGCCGGCGGGCTGCCGATGGAGTTCCCGACGATCTCGATCCACGAATCCTTCGCCAACCCGACCTCGATGTTCCTGCGCAACCTGATGGCGATCGACACCGAGGAGATGATCCGCGCGCAGCCGGTGGATTCCGTCGTGCTCATCGGTGGCTGCGACAAGACCGTTCCGGCGCAGCTCATGGGCGCCGTCAGCGCCGACGTGCCGGCGATCCAGCTCATCACCGGGCCCATGCTGGTCGGCCATCACAAGGGCGAGGTGCTCGGCGCTTGCACCGATTGCCGCCGTCTCTGGGGGCAGCACCGCGCCGGCCAGATCGACGAAGCCGAGATCGAGGTGCTGAGCGGGCGCCTTGCCCCGACCCAGGGCACCTGCATGGTCATGGGCACGGCCAGCACGATGGGCTGCCTTGTCGAGGCGCTCGGCATCGCGCTGCCCGGCACAGGCACCATCCCCGCCACCCATGCCGACCGGATCCGCGCGGCCGAGGCCAGCGGGCGCGAAGCGGTGCGCCTCGCCAAGGGTGGGCCGAAGCCGAGCGAACTTTTGACCGAGGCCGCCTTCCGCAATGCGCTGACCGTGCTGCAGGCGATCGGCGGTTCCACCAACGGGCTTGTCCATCTCGCCGCGATTGCGCGCCGGGCCGGCCTGAGCATCGACCTGGAGGAGTTCGACGCGATCGGCCGCAAGGTGCCGGTGCTGATCGATCTCAAGCCCTCCGGCGACCATTACATGGAGCATTTCCACTGGGCCGGTGGCGTGCCGAAGCTGATGAAGGAGCTGGGCGAGCATCTCGACCGCTCGGCCGCCACCATCGACGGCCGCACCATCGGCGAGATAGCGGACGCTGCCGAGGAGGTGCCGAACCAGAGCATCATTCGAACGGCGCAGAGTCCGGTGAAGCCGACCGGCGGCATGGCGGTGCTGCGCGGCAATCTCGCGCCCGGCGGGGCGGTCATCAAGCACTCCGCCGCTTCGTCCGCACTGCTGACGCATACGGGCCGGGCTGTCGTCTTCACCTCGGTCGAGGACATGGTCCGCCGCATGGATGACCCGGGCCTCGACGTGAAGGCCGACGACGTCCTCGTGCTGACCAATGCCGGCCCCAGAGGCGCGCCCGGCATGCCCGAGGCAGGCTACATCCCGATCCCGAAGAAGCTGGCCCAGGCCGGCGTCAAGGACATGGTCCGGATTTCGGATGCCCGCATGAGCGGCACGGCCTTCGGCACCATCGTGCTGCATATCACCCCGGAATCCGCCGTGGGTGGCCCGCTCGGGCTCGTTCGCGATGGCGACCTGATCAGGCTCGATGTGCCCGCGCGGACGATTGCGTTGCTGGTCGACGAGGTCGAACTCGCGCGCCGCAAGGCAGAATGGCACCCGCCGGCGCATCTTTCCGAAGCGTCGCGCGGCTACCGCCATCTCTATCTGACCACCGTCCTGCAGGCCGACGAGGGCTGCGATTTCGATTTCTGCTGAACGGCCTCCGCGAAGCGACCGGAGGCGACGCCACCTGCGACATCGATAAGGTCAACGTGCTTGCCGGCGTCGGGCGGCGCGTCGTCGAGGCCGGCAACCGTCATCCCCGGCAGAAGGGGACGCCTGGTCCATCAAACGAGGGACGCGGAGCCTGACGGTTTCCGGCGTGATCGTGCGAGGTGAACCGCACGGATACGCGCTGGATGGAACGTCCCGATCGCCCTGTCACAACGCAGCCCGAAGAGGGCTGGCCGTCTTCGGCGGTCGCGTTGCAACGCCAGCAGCGCAGGGCGAAGCGCATTATGGAACGCATCGCGCTCTTCGTGATCGCGGGGCCGGTCTGCCTGGCACTGCTCGCCTTCCTGATCTTCTGGCTCGGATCGGATTCCGGCTGGGCGCTCCTCGGACTTCCGCTGATCGCGCTCGCGGCGCTGGTCTCGCTGGCGCTGCCGCTGCTGGTTCCGGCGCTGTTCGTCCTCGGAGCCTGGGCGCTCTTCCGCAGCTATTACAAGAAGCCTCCGGCGGCACCTGCCGCGGCACTGGTTTCCTCCGATGCTGCTTCGCCGCTCGTGACAGAAGTCGCCCTGCTGGAGGCCTTGCGCGGCAAGCTCGCAATCGAAGCCCGGCGGCGGACGCTGCTCTTCGTCCCACTCGGCCTTGCGGCGGCCCTGCTGCTGTATTGGCTGATGATCGGAAGCAGTGGCTCCTCGAAGGGCTCGCCTTTCGTCGCCCTCGTCATCTTCCTGGTGATCGGCGGCGGCGGAGCGTGGATCTGGGCGGTCGGGGTTCCGGGAGGCCGCTACCGGAAGGCCTTCAAGGAAAGCCTGATCCCGCGCCTGCTCGCGGCCCATGGCGAGCTGGTCCACAACCTCGGGGCGAAGCCCGATCTCAGCCGTGCCGTCGCGCTCGGCCTTCTGCCCGCCTATGACGATCTCGATGCCGATGACGGCTTTACCGGGCGCTATCGCGGCCGCCCGATCACGATCAGCGAGATCGCGGTTACCCGCAAGGCGGGCAAGAGCAACCAGACATTGTTCCAGGGGCTCTATGTCGAGCTCGGCGTCTCCACGCCGTTTCGCGGCACGACGATCCTGCGCGACCGGGACGGCCAGCAGCCCGGCAACGGCTTGCAGAGGCTGCGCCTCGAAGACCCGGTCTTCGAGGAGGTCTACGCGACATGGTCGAGCGATCAGGTCGAAGGCCGTGCCGTCCTGACGCCGGCGGTGATGGAGCGGCTGCTCGTGATGGCGGACGGCCAATCCTTCCTGCCGCCGCTCTTCCTGGTCAGCGGCGACAGGATGGTGTTTGCGCTTCCGACCATCATTCCCGGCGCACTGTTCGAGCCCCCCGGCCTCGAGACCCATGTCGCGGCACAGCAACTCGCCAGCCTCGAAGCCGATTTCGCCCGCGTCTTCGCGCTCGTGGACGCGATGATCGACATGCATGTCGCCGTGCGCGCGCCGCACGAGGCGCTTCCTCCTTCGCCCACACACCCTGCCGGGAGCCCGCCATGACCCTGTTCCTGATCCTGCTCGCGCTCGCCGCCGGCATCGTCCTCTATGTCTGGTATGCGGCGATCGTGACGCGCCGGAACAAGGTCGCGGAGACGCTGGGCGGCATCGACGCGCAGCTCCAGCAGCGCCATGACCTGATCCCGAACGTGCTCGCCATCGCCCGCCGCTTCCTCGAACACGAGAAGACGCTGCTCGACCAGATCACGGCGCTCAGGACGCAGGCGCTGCCGCAGATCGGCGAGCGCGATTTCGGGCGGATCGCCGAGAAGTTCAAGGCGGAAGCCTCACTCGGCGCCGACATGACCCGACTGTTCGCGGTGGCGGAGAGCTATCCCGAGCTGACCTCGTCCGGGCCGATGATGGAGGCCCAGCGCAGCTATGCCGAGGTCGAGGCCAACATCGCTGCGGCCCGGCGCTTCTACAACAGTGCCGTCGGCAATCTCCGCAACGCGGTGCAGATCTTTCCTGGCGGCCTGCTCGCCGGGGCGGCCGGCGTCGGCACCCTGCCGCCGTTCTACGAGGCGGAGGCCGCAAGCCGCGCTCCGGTTTCCGCAGCCGACCATCTGTGACAGCCAAAGAGGTGTGACGATGCCCCGTTCGCTAAAGCTCTTCACGCTCCTGCTGACGCTGCTGCTCGCGCCGCTTGCAGCGGCGGCGCAGGATCATCCGCTGCTCGGCCGCTACAACGATTCCAAGCAGGTCGGCTACAAGGTCGACGCCTATGACGAAGCCCGCATCATCACCGGCAAGATCAACGAGCGCGGCTCGACGGCGCAGGACGGGCCGGGCTGGGCCCTGATCGAAGGCAAGATCACGACGCTCTACTACATCCTGCCTGCAGGCCGGACGAGCCTGGAAGCCCAGCGCAACTATGAGGCCGCGCTGAAATCCAAGGGCTTCGAGATCGCCTTCACCTGCTCGACGGAAGGCGGAAGCTGCTTCAACGAGGGGCCGTTTCCCGGCCTTTTCCTCGGGCTCGCGCTCGATGGTCGGGTCGACATGCCCAAGCTCCAGCTCGGCGATCTCGTCCGCAATTACTTCGGCAAGGGCAATGGCCGCTATCTCTACGCCAGGCTGAACCGGCCAGCCGGGACGGTGCATGTCAGCCTGGCCTTCTCCGATGACGAGAGCCGGGGGCGGGCGGTGATCGCCCGCGTCATCGAGAGCACGACGATGGATACCGGCATGATCAAGGTCGTCGAGGCCGACGAGATGAGCCGGAACCTCGATGCCCAGGGCCGGATCAATCTCTACGGAATCCTGTTCGATTTCGACAAGGCCGAGATCAAGCCGGAATCGCAGCCGCAGCTCCAGCAGATCGCGGCGCTTTTGAAGCGTAATCCGACGCTCAGGCTCGATGTCGTTGGGCATACCGACGGGCAGGGCGGGGCGGCCTACAACCTCAAGCTCTCCGATGCGCGCGCCTTTGCGGTGGTCGCCGATCTCGCGATGCGCCACGGCATCGACCGGACGCGCCTCAACCCCGTCGGCAAGGGCATGGACCAGCCGATCGCCTCCAACGCCGACGAGGCCGGCCGGGCGCAGAACCGCCGGGTCGAGTTGGTGAAGCGATAACGTTCTGCGAAAGGGCGGCGTCGTTGCGGGCATCGCCCGGAACAACGCCGCCCTCATCGGGGAGACAGCGCTTCAGATGTTGTGCAATTCGGCGATGAGGATGGCTTCCCAGTCCGTATTGTTCTTGGCCTCGCCCTTCGCCGGCCACTGGATGTGGATATGGGTCAGGTGCTCGAAGGCGATCCGGTCCATGGGCTTGGCGGTCGGCTTGGCAAACCGGGTCTTGTAGATGCCCTCGGCATCCCATTCACCTTGGTCATAGACCATGAGGTTCCAGGCCATGTCCTTCTGGCAGCGCAGGAAGGCATCGACCAGCCGATAGCCGATCTCGCGTTCGCTCGACCATTTCTCGAAGTTGGGCGGCTCCCAGGCGTAGATGATGATGTCGAGGGCGCGCCCCGTATTATGAGCGTCGTCGGCTGCGCCGCGGCCGGCTTTCTGCAGGCGGCCCTTGCGAACCTCCTTGCGGGTTTCCTTGTCGTAATGGTCGAAGGCGAGCGACTGGAGCACGCCCGGGCCATGTGCCTTGAGGACGCGCTCCAACGCTTCGACGGCTTTCGCGACCATGGCGCGACGGGCCTCAGCGCCTGCCGGGCCGTCCGCGGCGCCCCCAGCGGCGCGCGGCGGCGACGCGATGGCGCCACCATCCGCCGGCGCGTCGACGGTGGGTGAGGCGCCCCACCAGCAGCGAGAATTCGGCGTCGGTTTCAGGGGCTGCCGCGAGGGCTTGGTCGAGGGACAGGCGCGACGGCGCGGCTTCGGCAGGCGCTGTCAGCGCTGCGGTGGCGCCACTGGCGACAAGCCCGGCGAGGGCGATCAGAAAATCACGGCGTTGCATGGCAGAATCTCTCCTGTGAAGGGTGAGATGCTGCGCCTCCTCCGTTCGAAATAAGTCATCCAAGTGGATGAGATCGTTGAATTTTATTACTAGCGCATGCGGCAAGAACGCCTCAGGTTCCTGGCGGCGACTTCGTCTCCCAGCGTCGAGCCTTCGCGCCAGTATTCGCAAGCCTTGGTGCGGTCGCGCGGCACGCCCTGGCCGTTGGCGTAGAGCACGCCCATGTTGGTGTAGGCGCCCGGCGTCTTCGCGGCGATGGCGCGCTGGTAGTAGTCGCGCGCCTTGGCATAGTCGCGCCGGACGCCGCTGCCCTCCGCATACATCGCACCCAGCTGGACCAGGGATTCGTTGAGCCCGGTTCCGGCGGCACGCTCGTAGAGCGCCATGGCGAGGCCGGAATCGCGCTTCACCCCGGCGGCGCCGCGGCGCAGGATGCTGGCGAGATCGTGCATCGCCCCGGCATGGCCGAGTTCGACCGCCTTGCGCAGATAGGTGACCGCATCGGCGGTGTTGCCGCTTTTCTGGATCGCGCGGCCGAGCTGGAAATAGGCACGTCGCGGCGCGCCAGCCGTATCCACCGCCTTGCGGCAGGCGCGGATGGCGGCCCCGGCATCGATCGCCGCGAAGGTGACGCCGGGGACGCTTGCCGGCTTCTCGGGATCGGCCGCAGCGGCCGCGGCACGGTCGCAGGCCTCCAATTCGGCGGAGGAGCCGGCGGTCGGATCGGCATTGCCGATGACGACGGCGCGACCGGACCCCTGGTCGACGGATTTCGGGATGGGGACAGCGCCCTTCAGGCTCGCGATCCTGATCTCGGCCAAGGCCTTGTAGATGCCGGTGAAGCGGCCAGCACCGACCTGGTCGAGATAGGCCTGGTACATGGCGGGATCGCTGCTGGACTGGATACTCTGCCAGAAGATGTCCTCGGCCGAGAGCTGCGCCTGCGCGATGCGCAAGGGCGCCGGGGCGGCGGCCAGGGGAAGCGTGCCGCCTGCCAGGGCCGTCAGGATCAGGGCGAGGGAACGTGCGGACGACATGGCTGCTTCCTTCGTCATCGGCTTGCCGGCTCCGTGCCGGCGTCTCGTCTGCGGGCGATCGGCGGCGCTATCGCCCGGCGCAATTGGCTTTCTCCCCGGCGATGGAGGCGGCGTTTCCGGCCGCTGCACCTTGCCTGAACAACTCACAGGCCTTGCCGATATCCCTGAGGACGCCCCGGCCGTTGAGATAGGCGGCGGCCAGCTCCGGATAGACCGTCGGCTCCTGAAGCTTGAGCGCGAGATTGTAGAAGGCGACGGCCTTGGCATGGTCGCGCCCGGTGCCTTGCCCATTCGCATAGATCAGGCCGATGCGGACGACCGCGCCGCTGATGCCGGCATCGGCGGCACGGTAGAACAGGGCGAGCGCGCGGGCTGCGTCGCGGGGCCTGTCCTGACCGGCGAGAAGCTTGTCGGCCAAGGTGTAAAGGGCGAGCGGGTGGCCGAGATCGGCTGCCTTCTGCAGGAAGCGAGTGGCGTCGACGCGGTTGCCGTTCGCCTCATAGGCGCGAGCGAGCTGGTAGAAGACGCGCCGGGGCGCCGCCTGCGCATCGGCTGCCCGCGCGCAGGCGGAGATGGCTTGGATGGTGTTGGCGGCGCTCAATTCCCCGCCTGGGATGTCGGCCGGTTTCTCGGTGTCGCGGCTGTCGGCGGCAGTGCGGTCGCAGGCGGCGATATCGGGATCGCTGGATGGCGCCGGGGACGAGGCGGCCGGAGGCGGCTTCGGTGGCGCCATCTCGGTGCGGGCCGGCGGGGAGGGCGCGCCGCCGCGCAGCGCGATGAGACGCAGTTCGGCGAGTTTGCGGTAGGTGCCGCTGAAGGTGTTGCCACGGACCTGCGCGAGATAGGCCTCGAACATGGCCGGCTGCATGCTGCCCTCGATCGATTGCCAGAAGACGTCCTCGGCGGCGCCGGGCCGGGGCTGTCGAGGCGCGGGCGCATCGGATTGGGCGAGGAGCTCCGGCTTTGCGGCCGGCAGCGCGCCGGTCAGGTTCACGCGGCCGACGATGCCGTCGTAATAGGCCGGGATCTGCTCGTGGCCGATGCTGCGGGCGAGATCGCGGACCTTGGCCTGCGTCTCCTTGGCGATGTCGATCAAGGTGAGGTCGGTGCGCTCGACCAGGGGCAGGAAGCTGCGGACGAAGATCGAGGTCGCCGCCGGATCGTTCGGCGAGAGCTTGTCCAGCGCCTGCTGCTTGGAGCCGGCCGAGAACATGATGAAGACGCCGTTCGAGGCATCCATGCGGGCGAGCCCCTGCGAGCCGACGAGCGCGCGCGTGCCGGGGCGGGCGAAGGGATTGTTGCGGCAGGCATCGAGAATGGCGACCACGGTGCCGGCGCCGCGTGCCTGCAGGCGGTCGATGATCTCGGCGGCGTTGAAGGCGGCGTCCTTGACGAGCCCGGATTCACCTTCGCGGGCAGCGGGCACGTCGACCGGCAGCAGCCAGTTCTGGCCGTCGATCTCGAAGCCGTGGCCGGAATAATGGAAGAGCACGGTGTCGCCGGGGGCGATGCGCCCCTCGATGGCGGCCAGCGCGCGGCTGATCTGGCGCTGCGTGCCGTTCTCGACCAGCTCGATCTCGAAACCGGCGCGCTTCAGGGCGGCGCTCATCGCCCGCGCGTCGTTGACGCCGGCGCTCAGCGGCGAGATTTCCTGATAGGCGTCGTTGCCGACGACGAAGGCGAGCTGTTTCGCCAGAGCGGCCGCGGGCAGGCCGATCGCAGCGAAGGCCGACAGGAGCGTGCCGGCGACCCAGGCGATCCATGAAGGGCGATCTCTTGCCATCCTCCGATGGATGCAGGCCGGACCTCCCGCTGGCTTCCTTCATTTGAACGATGCCGTGCGTGAATGCGGGAAGGGCGGAGCGAGGCGTGCCATCCCGAGGTGGTTTTTGGCGTGCTTCCCAGGGCCGCCACGGGCTATTCGCAAGGTTGCCTGATACGCGGGCGGCGGCGACAGAGGCGTCATCGCACTGGATTCCCGGTCGCGACGGCGGCATGCTCCTCGAAAATCCGGATCGGAGCGAGGAGCAGTTCATTGGATATCACGCGCGCAGGCTCCCGGCCTTCCGGGAAGGGGCCCTCGGACTGGTTCACCGGAGCGGTCCGGATCGATCCGCTCTGCAATGCGCATGCGGCCGAGCGCGTCCAGGGCGCCAGCGTCACCTTCGAGCCGGGCGCCCGCACGGCCTGGCATACGCATCCCCTCGGCCAGACGGTGATCGTCACGGCCGGCCTCGGCCGTGCGCAATGCTGGGGCGGGCCGATCATGGAAATCCGGCCCGGCGACGTGGTCTGGTTCCCGCCCGGGGAGAAGCACTGGCACGGTGCCTCTCCGGCCACGGCGATGACGCATATCGCGATCCAGGAAGTTCAGGACGGCAAGGCCGTCGACTGGATGGAGCAGGTCTCCGACACCCAATATGGCGGGTAGCGACAGTCGCGGTCACTGGCGCGCCTGCTGGGGAGCGCTCGTATCTTGTGCTTTTATTTTGTTGCGAATTGGATCATTGATATATGCGTGGTTTAACGCCTGCGTAACCTTACGAGAGAGTCATGCGACCCGAACGCGTGCAACGGTTTCCCGCACCTGTTCACGCCCCCGGCTTCGGCCGACGGCCGCAAGCGGCGAACGATAATGAACCGGCGAATTCCGAAAGCATCGCGAGCATCGTGATCGGCCGCTCCCTGCTCGTCGGGGCGGCGCTGCTGGTCATCGCGTTTCTCGCCGGCTGGGGCTTCTGGCTCGGCCGTGCCGTATGGCGCCATTTCGCCTGACCGGGTGCCGATGCGGCCTGCCGGTTCGCCGATCAGGGGCGGGCTGCCATGCGCTTGCCACGCGCCTCGCCGCGCGGCCCGATGATCCCGGCCGTTGATCCTGCACCGGCTTCTTCCGAAAACCGCATGCCACGTTTCAGGCCGATGCTTCAGCGGGCGTTGGCGAAGGCCTTCCGGCTCAGAACGGTCCGGAACAGGATCCGGATGTCGAGCCAGAACGACCAGTTGTCGATATACCAATGGTCATAGGCGACGCGCCCGGCCATCTTGGCGTCGGTATCGGTCTCGCCGCGGAAGCCGTTCACCTGTGCCCAGCCGGTGATTCCCGGCCTGACATTGTGGCGGCGGGCATAGTTGGCGATCTTGCGTTCGAATTCGACATCATGTGCCAGCGCGTGGGGGCGCGGGCCGACGAGCGACATGTCGCCGGCGAGGACGTTCAGGAACTGCGGCAGCTCGTCCAGGTTGTAGCGTCGCAGCAGATGGCCGAGGCGCGTGATACGGGGATCGTTGCGTTTGGCCTGAACGACGACCTTGCCGTCATCGGTGGTGGTCATCGTGCGGAACTTGAAGATCCGGAAGGCCTGCTGATTGAAGCCGTAGCGCCGCTGGCGGAAGAGCACGGGACCGGGCGAATCGAGCCGGATCAGGACCGCGATCAGGAGGAGGAGCGGCAAGGTCAGGATGATGCCGCAGGAGGCGGCGACGATGTCGAAGGCGCGCTTGGCCGCGACTTCCACCGTCGAGAGCGGCTGGCGCGTCAAGCGCAGGCTCGACAGCGTGCCCGTATGCACGACATGCGCATTGCCGAAGCGTTCCATGATCGGCTCGGGCGCGAGGTGGATCGCGACCGGCAGGTTCATGAAGGCGTCGACGCAGGCCGTGATGGCTTCCTGCTCGGACCAGGGGACGGCGATGAAGACCGCGTCCGGTCGCGTCATCCGGCAGTTCGCGACGGCGGCTGTGAGATCGGCGGCAAGCGCGGCTTCGCCGCCCGATTTCAGAAAGGCGACGTCGGTGACTGCGAAGCCCATATGCCAGGGCTTGTGCCGTGAAACGAAGGACATGATGTTCGCTTCCCGCCCGATGAGAAAAGCGCGCTCGGCGGTGATCCGTCCGCTCCGGCTGCCGGCGGCGACCAGCCGGACGACGGCCGAGCGGGACAGCGCAATGACGGGGATGCCGCAGAGATAGGTCGCGACCATCACGATGCGTGAATAATGGTCCGCGATCTTGGCGAGGAACAGCAGGGCCAGGAAGGCGACGAGGGTGATGTTCCAGACGGCGAAGGCCGAACCCATCTGTCCCCGTGCCGAGAGGTAATTCGCGATCTGATAGCGTCCACGCATCAGATTGACGAAGACGAACAGCGTCGCGAGCATCGCCGCCAGCTCCCGCGTGGAGCGGTCAACGCCCGGCAGGCCGGTCGCGCCGAGGTGATAGGCGAAGGACACCGCATAGACGAGGGAGGCGACAACTGCCGCATCGCAGGCCGCCGTCAGGGGGCCGAGCCAAAGCCGCCCGAGACCCGCATAATTGTCGGGCAGAGCCTGCGGCATATCGCTCAGATCATTGACGCTCATCTCTCTCCCGCCCGGCTTGCGCATGTTCCGTAGCGGCACGATGTGCCGGTCTGGAGCATGGTGGGAGCAGAGTGGCAAGGCGCATGCCGCGGCGATGCGGGCCAGTTTGGCGCAGGTGAGGGCTTTTTTTGGGGACAAGGAAGCCTGTGCCGACAGCGTGCCGGCACAGGTTGTGCCAGGATGAATCAGGCAGGCTTGCGGAAGCGCTGCGCCATCGTGTCGAAGGTGGCGGAGAGGATGCTGCCGAGCGTTGCGCCGGCGACCTTCACGATCGCATCATGCGGCAGGCCGTGGCGGGTCTTTTCCAGCGTCTGGAGCCATTCGAGGCCGATGGCGAGGGCGACGATGCCCGCCAATACGAGCCAGCGCTGCCGCGGATAGGCGAAGGCGAAGGTCGCGCCGGCTGCAAAAAAGGCGAGGAAGCGCTCAAGATCCGCACCCAGCAGCGGAATATGCGGGCGCACTCCCAGCGGCGACAGCGTCGAGAACAGGATCGCCAGCAGCGCGGCCCAGCCCGCGAACGCGGCAAGGCGGCGAAGCTTTTCAAGCGAAGGAATCAAGGCCGGGCTCCGGACGAACAGCGAGACGGGCAGGCGAGACCGGGACCAGCGCCGGCAGAAGCGCGCGAAAGCCGGTTTTATGACAATGCAAAAACGACGAAGCAATGGCGGCGGCGAGAGTTTTGGCCGGGCCTTATGAATTTTCTCTTCGTCATGGGCTTTTCCGGCATCCAGGCCTTTGATCCCGCATCGGCTTTTCCTGAGAATCGCGGGATTGCTCCCAATTTTCATACAGTCGCATTTTCCACACGCGAACCGGTGCCCACTTCGCCCGAAAATGCTCTAGCTTGCTGACACATCGGCAGATGGGAGGCTTGATGACCGGGATTTCGACAGCGTCCGCGGCGGAGCGGATCGCGCGGGGCGGCAAGGCGATCTATGGCGTTCCGTTGGGCATCCTGATGCTGGAGGCGCGCTTCCCGCGGATTCCCGGCGACATGGGCAACGGCACGACCTGGCCTTTCCCGGTGCTGTACCGCGTCGTTGGCGGTGCCAGCCCCGAGAAGGTCGTGCTCAGGGGCGCTGCCGGCCTGCTGCCCGATTTCATCGAGGCGGCGCGCGATCTCGTCCGGCTCGGCGCCGAGGCGATCACCACCAATTGCGGCTTCCTCTCGCTCTTCCAGCGCGAGCTCGCGACGGCTGTCGGCGTGCCGGTCGCGACCTCGTCCCTGATGCAGGTGCCCTGGGTGCAGGCGACGCTGCCACCCGGCAAGCGCGTCGGCGTCGTCACGGTCTCGGCGGCGACGCTGACGCCGGCGCATCTCGAGGCGGCCGGGGTGCCGCTCGACACGCCCGTCACCGGTACGGAGAACGGGCGCGAATTCTTCCGCGTCCTGATCAAGGCCGAGAAGGACGACATGGATGTCGCGCTCGCCCGGCAGGACGTGGTGCAGGCGGCGCTCGATCTCGTCGCCGGCCACCCCGACATCGGCGCCATCGTGCTGGAATGCACGAACATGCCGCCCTATGCGGCCGATGTGCAGGCGGCGACCGGGCTGCCGGTCTACGACATCTATTCGCTGATCAGCTGGTTCCACGCCGGCCTGCGACCGCGCCGCTTCGGCTGAGCGTCACTCGCTGACGAGCTTGCGGGCGCGCAGCAGCGCCAGCAGCCCTTCGTCGCGGCGCTCTTCGAGCTGCGCGATCGTGCGCCCCGCGGCTTCCTCCGCCACGCCCTCGATGATCCGTTGCTGGACGTCTTCGTCGAGGGAAGGCGTCCCGAGGGATTGCCAGCGCCGGACCTGGCTCGGCCCGAGATGGGCGAGATAGCCGGCGATGCCGCCTTCGCCGCCGCCGAGATGGTAGGTCATGTGCGGCCCCATCAGGGCCCAGCGCAGGCCGGGGCCGTTGCAGAGCGCGGCATCGATCTCGGCGACGCTGGCGACGCCCTGCTCGACCAGGTAAACCGCCTCCCGATAGAGCGCGGAAGCCAGCCGGTTGGCGACATGGCCGGGCATCTCGCGCTGGAGGACGACCGGGCGCCGGTCGAGGCTGCGATAGAAGGCGGCGGCGCGATCGACGATCGCCTCATCCTCGCCGACGATCTCGACCAGCGGCACGAGATGCGGCGGGTTGAAGGGATGGGCGACGATCACCCGGCGCTTGTTCCGGCAATCGGCCACAATCGTGCTGCGCAGCAGGGCCGAGGTGCTGCTGGCGATGATGATCTCAGGCGGCAGCTCCGCATCGAGACGGGAGAGCAGCGCGCGTTTGGCGGATTCGTTTTCGGGGCCGTTCTCCTGAACGAAATCAACCCCTTGCAGAGCTTCATCGAGATCATTCGTGAACTGATACTGGCCGGTATTGGCCAGCCCGAGCGCGGCGAGCTGCTCGCGCGCCCGCTCGACCGTGTGGCGGAACTTCTCCTCCGCGCCGGGCGCGGGATCGTAGGCTGAAACGTTCAGGCCATGGCCCATGGCGAGCGCGGCCCAGGAACTGCCGATCAGCCCGGCGCCGATGACGGCGATGCGCTCGATGTCGCGGATATCCTGCATCAGTGGATCTCGGGCTCCGGCACCTTCGTCGTTCCCTCCAGATAATCGAAATCGCAGCCCTTGTCGGCCTGGCGGATATGCGCCGCCGACATCTTGCCCCAGCCGCGCGGATAATCGCGGTCCGGCGGCGTCCAGACGGCGAGGCGGGCGGCGATCTCGGCCTCGGTGAGATTGACCGAGATGCTGCGCGCCTCGACATCGACGCTGATGATGTCGCCGGTCTGCACCGCGGCGAGCGGACCCTTGATATAGGCCTCCGGCGCGACATGGAGGATGCAGGCGCCGTAGCTGGTGCCGGACATGCGGGCATCCGAGATGCGGAGCATGTCGCGCACGCCCTGCTTCAAGAGCTTCTTCGGGATCGGCAGCATGCCCCATTCCGGCATGCCGGGGCCGCCGACCGGGCCGCAATTCTTCAGCACCATGATGTGGTCTGCGGTGACGTCGAGATTCTCGTCGTTCACGGCTTTCATCATCGCATCGTAATGCTCAAAGACGAGGGCCGGGCCGGAATGCTTGAGCAGCCGCGGCTCGGCGGCGGAGGGCTTGATGACGCAGCCATCGGGCGCGAGGTTGCCCTTGAGCACGGCGAGGCCGTTCGCGGTCGATACGGGTTTGTCGAGTGGGCGGATGACGTTGTCGTCGTAGACCTTGGCGAGTGCGATGGTCTCGGCGATCGGCTTGCCGGTCACGGTCATCGCATCGGTGTGGAGCTTGCTTTCGAGCTGCTTCAGCAGCGCGGGCAGGCCGCCGGCGTAAAAGAAATCCTCCATCAGGAAATCGCCGGAGGGGCGCAGGTTCGCGACGACGGGGACATTGCGCGAGAAGGCGTCGAAATCATCCGGCGTCAGCGGCACGCCGGCGCGGCCGGCCATGGCGACGAGATGGATGATCGCATTGGTCGAGCCGGCGACGGCCATATGCACCGTCAGCGCGTTCTCGAAGCTCTTGCGGGTGAGAATCTGATCCGGCGTCAGGTCCTCCCAGACCATCTCGACGATGCGCTTTCCGGCAGCTGCGGCCATGCGGGGATGGGCGGCGTCGGCAGCGGGGATGGCGGAGGCGCCGGGCAGGGTGAGGCCCAAAACCTCGGCATGACTCATCATCGTCGCGGCGGTGCCCATCACCATGCAGGTGCCATAGGAGCGGGCGATGCCGCTTTCCATGTCCTTCCAGTCGCTGTCGGTGATATTGCCGGCTTCCTTCTCGGCCCAGTATTTCCAGACGTCCGCGCCCGAACCCAGCACCTTGCCGGCCCAGTTGCCGCGCAGCATCGGCCCGGCCGGGACGAAAATGAAGGGCAGGCCCGCGCTGCAGGCGCCCATGATCAGGGCCGGCGTGGACTTGTCGCAGCCGCCGAGCAGGACGGCCCCGTCGAGCGGGTGGGAGCGGATCGATTCCTCGGTCTCCATCGCCAGGAAGTTGCGATAGAGCATGGTCGTAGGCTTCTGATATTGTTCGGAAACCGACATCACCGGGATCTCGATCGGGAAGCCGCCGGCCGCCCAGACCGCGCGCTTCACCGCCTCGGCGCGGTCGCGCAGATGGGTGTGGCACGGGTTGATCTCGGACCAGGTATTGATGATGCCGATGACCGGCTTGCCCATGAACTCTTCATGGCCGAACCCCATCTGCAAGGCCCGCGAGCGGTGCCCGAAGGAGCGCAGGTCGCTCGCCCCGAACCAGCGCCAGCTACGCAGGGTCTCGGGCGTCTTGCGGGGGCGGGCGGACATGGGCTTTTCCTCGAATTCTTGTCGTTCTAACCGGCGCCGGAGGCGTGATCGGGCTTGACCCGATCATCTCGGAAACCAGTGTCATCTTGTCATGAGATTCTCGGGGCTGCGCTATGCTCCGCCCGAGAATGACGGCTCGTCACTCAGCGGCAGCCTTCACGGTACCCCAGCTCGACACGATGCCGCGCAGCTCTGCCCGCTCGGCCTCGTTCAGTTCGGGCAGGCCGGGGAGGCGGACCGGGCCAACATTCGTGCCGAGCAGGCCGAGCGCCTCCTTCACCACCGTGACATTGGCGCCGTTGCCATATTTGGTGCGCAGCTTCTCAAAGCCGGCGATGGCGTCGACCTCGCGACGGGCGGTGTCGTAATCGCCGGCTTCCAGAGCGCGCCAGACGGCGAGCGAGCGTTCCGGCGCGACATTGATCAGGCCCGAGGTGAAGCCACGGGCGCCGAGCGCATGGAAGGGCGCGGCCCAGCCTTCGGCGAGGCCGCAGATCCAGTTGGCGGAAGAGCCTTCCGTCTCGCGCACGCAATCGGCGAGCAGCATCATGTTGTTCGAGGCGAATTTCACGCCGGCGACGTTGGCGTGGGTCGCGACGCGGATCAGGTCCTTCACGCCGATCGCGTCCGAGCGGATATAGGCGACGAGCGGGATCGTCAGCGCTTCGGCGATGGCGAGGATGTAGTCGGCCTGGGATTGCGGGGCGGCGAAGGGGTCGAGCGGGTGATGCACCATCGCGGCATCGCAGCCGGCTTGGGCCGCCAGCTTGCCGGTCGCCACGGCTTCGCGCAGCGAGCGGCCGATGCCGGCGGTGACCAGCGCCTTGCCGGCGGCGGCTTCGGCAGCGGTCGCATGCGAGCGCTCCACCTCGGCCGTCGTCATCGGATAGAATTCGCCGGTATTGCCGGCCGAGACGATGTTGTGAATGCCGGCTTCCGCGATGCGCCGGACGATCCTGCCGGTCAGCGCCCAGTCGGCTTCGCCATCCGCCTTCCAGGCGGTGACGTGGACGCCGGAAATGCCGCGCAGCGCGCGGCGCACCTTGTCATTCGTCATAGTCCAGTCCCTCCGCATCCGCGCCGAAGACCAATCGTACATGGGCCTTCGCCGAGCGGACGATGTGACGGCGCATCCTGAGCTCGGCGAGCGCGGGATCGCGCGCCAGGAGCGCCTCGTAGATGTCCCGATGTTCCTCGAAGCCGCGGCGGCGCTCATCCAGCTCAGAGTGCAGGGCGATGCGCTGGGCATGGTCGTACATGCGCTGGCCGTCGAGCCGGCGTTCCAGATAGGTGCAGCCGGAGATGCGATGGATCGCGCGGTGATAGGCCTCGTTCAGCGCGACGAGATCTTCGAGGTCGCCATGTTCGGTCGCCTGCTCCATCTGGGCGATGAGCTGGCCGAGCTCGGCTGCGCCGACCTTGGTCAGATGGTTCGCCGCGATATGGGCCATGACGCTTTCGAGCGCGGCACGGCCGAGCGCCATCTCCAGCGCCTGACGGGGGGAGAATTCGACGAAGACGCCGCGCCGCGCCTCGGTCCTGACCAGCCCCTCGCTTTCGAGCTTGCGGATCGCGTCCTTCACCGGGGTGGTGCTGACGCCGAGCATCTCGGCGAGATGGCGTTCGTTCAGCCGCTCGCCATTGCGGAAGCGCCCGGCGACGATGGCGCGGCGCAGGCGCTCGTGGACATGCTCGCGCAGCGAGCGCAGCAGATCGGGAGCGACAGGTTCGACGGCAGGCTGCAACATGATTCTTCCGCGGCGCGCGGCCGAAACCGCCTCGTCGCGGTGGTCGGCCCTGCGCCATGAGCCATCAAGACAGCACAAAGCGCCGTGTGCGGCAATCTGAAATTTCAGATTTCAAACTCGCAATCCTGTGCTATCGCTTGGGGTAAGCGCCCGCCACGAGGTGCGAGCGGATTGGCCGCAACGGGAGGAACGAACCGATGAGCATTACACGCAGGACCGTCATCGCCGCCGCCTGTCTCGCCGCGGCAGGCCCCGCCTTCGCGCAGGGCGAGTATCCCGGCAGCAAGGTCGTCACCATCGTCGTGCCCTTCGCGGCCGGCGGCACCACCGACCTGCTCGGGCGCATTCTGGCCGATCGGCTGGGCCAGCGGCTCGGCGGCAAGTTCATCGTCGAGAACCGGCCCGGCGCCGGCGGCAATACCGGCGTCGCCGCCGTGGCGCGCGCTCCGGCCGATGGTTACACGCTGACCATGGGCACGGTGTCGAGCCATGCGATCAACCCGGCCGTCTATGCCCGGCTGCCCTTCGACCACATCAAGGATTTCGCGCCGATCTCGCAGGTGGCGAGCGTGCCGAACATCCTGATGGTCAATATCGACCTGCCGGCCAAGACCGTGCCGGAGCTGATCGAGCTCCTGAAGAAGAACCCCGGCAAGTACTCCTTCGGTTCGTCCGGAGCGGGCACCTCGACCCATATGGCGGCCGAGCTGTTCAAGGTCTCGACCGGGACCGACATGGTGCATGTGCCCTATCGGTCGAGCGGGCAGGTGACGCAGGACCTGCTCTCCGGCCAGATCCAGATCACCTTCGACAACATCACCATCGCCTGGCCGCATGTGCAGGCGGGCAAGATCCGCGCGCTCGCGACCGCGACGCCAAAGCGGCTCGCGGTTGCCCCGGACCTGCCGGCGCTGTCGGAGTTCATTCCGGGCTACGATGCCAGCTCATGGCACGGCTTCTTCGCGCCGTCGGCGGTGCCGAAAGAGATCGTCGCCAAGCTCTCGGCGGAGACGCAGGCGATCATGAAGGAACCGGCGGTGATCGAACAGCTCAAGAAGCTCGGCGTCGATCCGGTCGGATCGAGCCAGGAGCAGTTCACCGCCCATATCGCCTCCGAGACCAGGCGCTGGGCCGAGGTCGCGCAGAAGGCGAACGTCAAGATCGAGTGAGCCACAGCCCGTCATGCTCGCCCTTGTGGCGAGCATCCACGTCTGACCATTGGCCTCGGCGCGTAAAGACGTGGATGGTCGGGACAAGCCCGACCATGACGGCGAAGTTTCGGCTGGAAAATTGCATCAACGCTGCGGGGCGAAAGCCTTGGCCAGCGCGTCGGCATGCTTGGTCATCAGGCCGAGATCGGAGCCGACCGCGACGAAGCGATAGCCCCATTCGATATAGCGGCGCGCATCGGCCTCGGACGGCGTCAGGATGCCGGCCGGCTTGCCGAGCGCGGTCAGGCGCTTCACCGCATCCTGGATCGCGGCCTGGACTTCCGGGTGGCCGGGGTTGCCGATATGGCCGAGCGAGGCCGAGAGATCGGCCGGGCCGATGAAGACGCCATCGACGCCATCGACCGAGGCGATCGCCTCGATCTGGCTGAGCGCCTCGCCGGTCTCGACCTGCACCAGCACGCAGATCTCACCATCGGCGCGCTTGAGATAGTTCGGCACGCGCCCGTAATGGCTGCCGCGGCCGCTGACCGTGATGCCGCGGATGCCGGCAGGCGGATAGCGGCAGGCTGCAATGGCCCTGGCTGCCTCCTCGGCGTTCTGGACGAAGGGCACGAGCACGGCCTGCACGCCGATATCGAGCAGGCGCTTGAGCAGCACGGCATCGTTCCAGGCCGGGCGGACGATCGGGGTCGCCGTGCCACCCTTCAGGGCCTGCAACTGGGCGAGAACGTCGGGCGGCTCGTTGGGGGAATGCTCGGTATCGACCAGAATCCAGTCGAAGCCGCTCTGGCTGATGATCTCGGACACGATCGGGCTGCACAGGCTGCTCCACAATCCGATCTGAAGCTCGCCGCGCTTCAGCGCGGCCTTGAAGGCGTTGGCAGGCAGATCCACGGCTTTTCCCCCTCGGGCGAATGGTTGGCGACGCTGCCGAGCCGATCGAAACCGGCGTGGAGCGCGCCACCCTTGTTAGACCAGACCGAAGCGATGAAGGAACCCGACGCGAGGAGATGGCGGGGTTGCACCTTGATGACGCATGGCGCTTTGCGATGGCCGAATCGCTGGTAGGTTGCGCGGCATCGGAGACAAGCCACGCCATGACCACTCCCTCGCTCACCGAAGAGATCGCCCAGCGCTTCGCCCGTATCGCGCTGGGTCATGTCCGCCGCGAATATCCCAACAAGCCGGACCATACCCTGGCCGGGCCGCAGGACGCGCGGACGCCGAGCGAGCTGCATCCGGTATTCTATGGCAGCTATGACTGGCATTCCTGCGTGCACAGCTACTGGATGCTGGCCCGCTTGCTGCGCCGTCATCCGAAGATGGAAGCGGCTGCCGATATCGTCGCATTGTTCGACGAACAGCTCGTTCCGGAGAAGATCGCGGTCGAATGCACCTATCTCGCCCAGCCGACGGCACGCGGCTTCAAGCGGCCCTATGGCTGGGGCTGGCTGCTGAAGCTCGCGTCTGAGTTGCGGGGGCTGGATGACGGGCGCTGGGGCCGGGCGCTGGCGCCGCTCGCCGAGGCTTTCGCCCAGCGCTTCCGCGACTTCCTGCCGATTGCGACCTATCCCGTGCGGGTCGGCACGCATTTCAACACCGCCTTCGGCCTGCGGATGGCGGCGGATTACGCGGATGCGACCGGGGACGGCGCCTTCCTCACCCTGCTGCGCGAGACGGCCTTGCGCTGGTACGGCGCCGACGCGGACTGCCCGGCCTGGGGCGAGCCGAGCGGCGACGATTTCCAGTCCTCGGCGCTGATCGAGGCGGAATGCATGCGCCGCCTGCTGCCGGCGGAACAGTTCCTGCCCTGGTTCGAGCGCTTCCTGCCGCGCATCGCGCAGAGCGAGCCGGCGATCCTGTTCACGCCGGCGACCGTGACCGACCGGACCGATGGCAAGATCGCGCATCTCGACGGGCTCAATCTCAGCCGGGCCTGGTGTTGGAGCGCGCTGGCCGCAGCCCTGCCGGAATGGGACGTGCGGCGCCCGGTCATAGCGAACGCCGCAAGGCTGCATCTCGAAGCCGGGCTGCCGCATATCGCGGGCGACTATATGGGCGAGCACTGGCTCGCGACCTTCGCCGTGCTCGCCATCGAGGAGCGGTAAGCCGGTCGATGCGGCTCCGAATCACGCCGGGCAAGGAACATAAGGGATCTCATGCGCCGGAAGGACCGGCAGCGCTTTTAGCGATCAACCCTGAGTTTGCGTTTTCGCAAATAGGCGATCCGCCCAGCGGCTAAAGTTGCGACGCCAAAGGGGGCGGGGGCGCAACGATCCGCCGCGCCCGGTCACGCCAGGAGAAGCCAGCATGGCGCCCATTCCGAGGCTGAAGGCCTATGATGGACCTGCGCTGCTGTCCTACGGCTTCCGGCCGCTCTTCCTGCTGGCTGCGCTGCAGGCCGGGCTGACGATCCTGGTCTGGCTCGGCTTCGTCACCGGCCATCTCGTCATCCCCACGGCTTTCGCGCCGGTCGATTGGCATATCCATGAAATGCTCTTCGGCTATCAGGCGGCCGCGGTCGGCGGCTTCCTGCTGACGGCCATTCCCAACTGGACCGGGCGATTGCCGGTGCAGGGCGCGCCGCTGCTCGTGCTGGTTCTCGCCTGGATCGCCGGCCGTGTCGCGGTCGCGACTTCGGCGTTGACCGGATGGCATTTCGCGATGGCGATCGATGCGCTGTTCCTCATCCTGCTGGCTGGTGCGGCTGCACGCGAGGTCGTCGCCGGCCGCAACTGGCGCAATCTCAAGGTCGTCGTGCTGATCGGCCTGCTGCTCGCGGCCAATCTCGCCTTCCACCTCGAAGCGGCGCTGACGGGCGGGGCGGATTATGCCCGCCGCTTCGCCATCGCCACCGTGCTGATGCTGGTCGGGCTGATCGCCGGGCGTATCGTGCCGAGCTTCACGCGCAACTGGCTGGCGCCGCGCGGGGCAGGGCGCCTGCCGATCCCGTTCGGCGGCTATGACAAGATCGTGCTGGCGGCGAGCGCGTTCGCGCTCGGCCTCTGGGTTGCCCTGCCGGATACGCTTGCGAGCGGCATCGCGCTGGCGCTCTCGGCCGTGCTCCACGCCGTCAGGCTCGCGCGCTGGGCGGGCGATCGCACCTGGCGCAATCCGCTGCTCGTCATCCTGCATGTCGGCTACGCCTTCGTGCCGCTGGGTTTCGCGCTCTCGGCAGCGGCGAGCTTCGCGCTGGTCGGCCCCGGCGCCGGTTTGCATGCCTGGACGGCCGGCGCTTTCGGCACCGTGACGCTCGCGGTGATGTCGCGGGCCAGCCTGGGTCATACCGGGCGCCCGCTCGTCGCGACCGCGGCAACGCAGGCCTGCTACGC
>NZ_FNBZ01000017.1 GCF_900102525.1 Allobosea robiniae
GGCTGCGCTATCCAGACCGGCTGAGCCGACCGCGTTGGCGCCGAGGCCAACCGCACACTAACATTCAACCTGGACCTCTCGGCGGGGGCGGATCAAATGAGATGCGCGATGCAGGCTGGCCCAGATGACTGCGAAGATCGCACCAACTGCATAACCAATAGCGCTTGTCATCGCGACTAAGCCGGCGGCTCTGCCGAACTCGAAGCTTTCGACGACCCAGCCTGGTCGGATGAAATGCAGCCAGAACACGAAATTCAAAACGGCCTGGGCCAAGCCGCTCGCGACAAGCAGTGCCCACACCACATGCACTCCACCGAACAAAAGGGCGACCGAAATCCCGACGGCGTTAATGCGGACAGACCGTTGCTGCCCAGTCGTACTGGTTAAAGCGTGATTGGCCATGGCGCATCCTCCTCGGAAACGTTCGATGACAATCGGCCTTGCGCTGGCGCTTTCCTTGATATGCCTCAAACGACCCTCATCTTGATCGCCATGCGTGGCGGTTGGGAGGGGCGTCACGGCGGGACTCATTTGTCGCCCGGCTTGGCGGTCCTGTCCCGGATGGCCCGAACTCCCTTTTCGCTAGAGTCGAACCGCATGCTGAGGAGGGGCTGCGTGCACGCACGAGATAGAGCGTCCTGTCATCAGAACCAGGCTTCGAGGGCATGCGAAGAGCCTGCATCGTTCCCGGAAATTGCCAGGGCCAGCCAGTCCTGGCGCCCTCCCATAGGGTGACGGCAGCGTATTTTCGACGAGCCCTCCTCAGTGCGACATCACTAGCGGTAGCGAGCATGATTCAAGCAGCGATCGGGTAACTCCTCCGAGGATCCATTCGCGCAGTCGCGAATGGCGGAAGGCTCCACTGACGATCATAGATGCCCTGAACCCCGCAGCCTCGCGTTGAATGGCGTCCGCTACTGTCTCCTTCAGCCCGACGGTCGTATCGGACACCGTCACGTCTATTCCGTGACGTGCGAGATGCGGTGCGAGGTCGGTTCCCGGGACGGACGTTGAGAGATCCTTCTCACCCATGACCGAGACGACCGCGACAGTCTTTGCTGCTTTTAAGAAAGGCATTGCATCAGCAACGGCCCTTGAAGCGTTAGCGCTTCCGTCCCAAGCAATGATGATCCGTTCACAGGCGAAATCATTCCGACCTGGAGGCACGACAAGGACAGGGCGCCCGCTGCCGAAGAGGCAAGCCTCGATCAGATCCCAATACATCTGCGTTGCTGCTGGTTCGGCATTAAGAACGGCGATATCGTGGACGCGCGCCTGTGCGATAAAGCGATTGAGCAGGTCCTGATAGTAGAGCTGCGGGCTTTCGACCGTACAGACAACTCCGGCGAAATCCGCTTCCGCCTTTGCCACATCAGCGAAGTGTTCCGCCAGGGTGGCGATACGCCGGTTTTCCGCTGAAACGATCTTCTGAGCGAAAGCATTGAGTACGGAGTAGGGAACGTGGAACCGGCCAGCAGGCGCCTGGACCGTGAGATGGGCGTCTGCGTGACGCGCCAGCGACAGCCCGTAGCCAAATGCCGAGGCGTCTTCGTCGCGGCCCTCCTGCGGAATCGTCACCAGCACATTTTTCACGCCATCGATCATGATCGCCTCCCTAGCTATCAACACCATCATCTGCTCGTGCGGGCCGCGTTCCTTGCGTTGGATCAAACTATCACAGCGAAAAATGCTCTTGGATGCGAGCCGAACGTGCCTGATGCGGGACTCTCTTCGTGATGAAGCCGATCTCAACGTCTGCGCAGGATGGCCTCACCAAAATCAATCCGTCGCATCGGACGAAGCGGTTGGAACCCTGTCCGCGGAATCGGCCGAAGGCGGACTTGCATCTTGTTGATATACATTATACTTAATTGTATAATGAATCATGATCGAAAGGATGCTCGTGATGCCCGCCGTGAAGATCGACAACTGGCTGACGGTTGCCAGCCAGCCAAGGCAGGAGGCGCTCGCCACACTGGCGGCTGCCGGCTTCGCCACCATCATCAACAACCGGCCCGACGGCGAGGAGCCAGGGCAGCCCAGTAGCGCTACCGAAAAGGCTGCCCTTGAGCGGGCCAACCTTGCCTATCGCTTCATCCCCGTGACGGCGGCGACGATCACCGAAGCCGATATCCGCTCCTTCCAGGAGGCGGTGTCGGGGGCCAAGGGGCGTGTCTACGCCCATTGCCGCAGCGGCACGCGATCATTGACGCTGCACGTGCTGGGCGAGGTGCTGGCTGGGCGGATGAAGCCCGGCGAGGTTGAGGCCTTCGGTCGCGCGCACGGCTTTGATCTCTCCGGCGCAGTGCAATGGCTTGCCCGCAATGCGGCCCGGGCGCCGCGAGTGAAGGGCTGCTACGAGCCGCGCTCCGGCAGCATCCAGTATGTCGTCACCGATCCGAAGACGAGGCGTTGCGCGATCATCGACCCGGTCTATGAGTTCGATGAGAAGTCCGGGGCGACCGCGACGCATCAGGCGGACGCGATTCTCGCCTATGTGGCGCGCGAGGGTCTGACCGTCGAGTGGATCCTCGATACCCATCCCCATGCCGATCACTTCTCGGCTGCCCACTATCTCAAGCGGAAGACAGGTGCCCCGACAGCCATCGGCGCCCGCGTCACAGACGTCCAGAAGCTCTGGCAGGGCCTCTACAACTGGCCGGAACTTGCGACCGACGGCTCGCAATGGGACCGGCTCTTCGCTGAGGGCGACAGCTTCAAGGTGGGCGAGCTCACGGGGCGCGTGATGTTTTCACCCGGCCACACCCTTGCCTCCGTGACCTATGTGATCGGCGATGCGGCATTCGTGCACGACACGATCTTCATGCCGGATTCCGGCACGGCGCGGGCCGATTTCCCGGGCGGCAGCGCCAAGGCCCTGTGGGCGTCGATCCAGGCGATCCTGGCCTTGCCCGATGAGACGCGCCTGTTCACCGGGCACGATTACGAGCCTGGTGGACGCGCCGCCAGATGGGAGAGCACGGTCGGCGAGCAGAAGCGCGCGAACCCGCATCTGGCCGGCATGACGGAGGAGCGCTTCGTCGCATTGCGGGAGGCGCGCGACCGCACCCTGCCGATGCCGAAGCTGATCTTGCATGCGCTTCAGGTCAACATCCGCGGTGGCCGGCTGCCGGAGCCCGAGGCCAATGGCCGGCGCTATCTCAAGTTCCCGCTCGATGCGCTTGCGGGGGCCGCATGGTGATGGCTTCCGCAATGACCCGCCCGATGCCGCCGGCGGAGATGGAGGCGCGTGCCGGCGAGGTTGCCGCCTTGCTCAAGACATTGTCGCATCCGGCGCGTCTGAGACTCGCCTGCACCCTCGCCGAGGGCGAATACGCCGTCGGTGAGCTGGAGGAGCGGTTGGGCATCCGTCAGCCGACCCTGTCGCAGCAGCTCGGTGCGCTGCGTGAAGCCGGGGTCGTCACCACGCGCCGCGAGGCCAAGCAGATCTTTTACCGCCTGAGCGAAGAGAAGGCCGCGCGCCTGATCGAAGCCCTCTACGCCATCTATTGCGAACCGGAGCAGCACCCATGAGTGCCTATTGGCCTTCCCTGTTCGGCGGCATGTTGCTCGGCCTCTCCGCCGTCGCGCTGCTGCTGCTCGACGGGCGGATTGCTGGCATCAGCGGCATCGTCGGCCGCTTGCTCGGCGGCGGGCAGGTCCCGCTGAATGCGGCTTTCGTCATTGGACTCATAAGCGGCCCGCCGCTCTACATGTTGGCCTTCGGGAGCTTCCCGTCCGTGACCATCGCTGCTTCCTGGCCCCTGGTCCTCGTGGCCGGGCTCGCGGTCGGCATCGGCACGCGCATGGGCTCGGGCTGCACCTCGGGCCACGGCATTCTGGGGCTCGCCCGCTTTTCGAAACGTTCGTTTGCCGCGACCGCGACCTTCCTCCTCGCGGGGGGCGCCATGGCGACGCTGATGGAGTTCATGCGGTGAAGCGTCTCGCGCCGCTACGTATCGTCGTCGCGCTCCTCGCCGGCGCGCTCTTTGGCTTCGGCCTGTCGCTCTCCGGAATGCTGGATCCGGCGCGCGTGCTCGGCTTCCTCAATCTCGCCAGCGGGCATTGGGACCCGAGCTTGGCCTTCGTGCTCGGCGGCGCGGTGCTGGTGGCGGTACCCGGCGTCATGCTGCAACGCCGTCTGCGGCGCCCCCTGCTCGACGACAGCTTCCATCTGCCGGAGAAGACGGAGATCGATGGGCGGCTGGTGGCGGGCTCCGCACTGTTCGGGGCCGGATGGGGGCTCGCCGGCTTCTGCCCCGGGCCTGCGGTCTCGGCCCTGTCGATGGGGCTCGTCCCGGTCCTCCTGTTCGTCGCGGCGATGGCGGCAGGGATGATGCTGCATGACCGGGTGATCGCGCGGACGTTGCCGCGATGACATCGACCCTCGTTCCCGCGCTCGCTTCCGGCGGCCTCGTGGGCTTCAGCCTCGGGCTGGTCGGCGGGGGCGGGTCGATCCTCGCCACGTCGCTGCTCCTCTACGTCGTCGGCGTCGCCAGCCCGCATGTCGCGATCCGGCACTGGCGCACTGGCGGTAGCCATAGCGTCCATACGGTGCCATGCAACTCGCCGGCCCCGGGGTATTCGGGCCCCCGCGCGACAAGGATGGGGCGCTTGCGGTTCTGCGCGAAGCGGTTGCCACTGGTGTCGATCACATCGACACCAGTGACTTCTACGGCCCGCATCTCACCAACTAACTTATCCGCGAGGCGTTGTCGCCATATCCGGACAATCTGGTGATCGTGACCAAGGTCGGGGCGCGACGGGGAGAGGACGGTTCATGGCTGCCAGCTATGGGCTCGGAAGAGCTCGTTCGGGCCATTGAGGACAATCTCCGTAATCTCGGGGTCGACGCGCTCGACGTTGTCAATCTGCGGATCATGTTCGACAGCCATGGCCCGGTCGAGGGGTCTATCGCGGCGCCGCTGGAGGTACTCGCCGCGCTGAAGCGGCGGGGGGTGGTCCGGAATATCGGCCTCAGCAATGTGACCCCAGCCCAGGTGCAGGAGGCCCGAGGCATCGCGGAAATCGTCTGCGTGCAGAACCACTACAATCTAGCTCATCGTGGTGACGACATTCTGATCGATGACTTTGCTGAAGCCGGCATCGCTTATGTGCCGTTTTTCCCTTTGGGGGGCTTTGCTCCGCTGCAGTCGGCGGTCCTCGCCGAGGTCGCGACGCGGCTTGACGCAACCGCGATGCAGGTGGCGCTCGCGTGGCTGTTGCGGAGAGCGTCGAATATGCCCGCATTCGACGTCGCAGTATTCGCCGGCGATATCGGCAAGCCAACTGCGGCGGCAGTGGGTGGGATGCTGCAACAACAGCAGCGGGGGCCGCTCTCCGGTCGCCCAGTCGTTTACGTGCCTGGGAATCACGAATTCTACGGCAGCGAGATGAAGTCGAGCCTAGCCGCTGGTAGAGAAGCGGCCGAGGCAGCGGGGATCGAGCTGATCGCCCGCCGCACTGTCGTCATCAACGGTGTCCGCTTTATCGGCTGCATATCATGGACCGACTATCGCCTCCTCGGGACGCCTCAGCTGTCGATGGTATTTGCCGGGCAGGAGCTGAACGATCACAGACTCATTCGCTATCGCGAGGACTCATTCGCTATCGCGAGGACAGCGGTCACTACAGCCGCTTCATGCCCTGGCGTGCAGCGGCCGAACACCGGCTCGATCTTGCTTTCATTCGCAGCGCGCTTGTGAAGGCGCACGAGGGGCCGACCGTTGTGGTCACGCACCACGCGCCACACTCGCAATCGGTCCAGCCAAGACACCAGGGCAGCGCGCTGTCGCCGGCCTTCGTCTCGGATCTGAGTGCCCTGATCGAGGACTACCAGCCAGACCTCTGGATCCATGGCCATGATCACGGATCGCACGATTACAGGGTGGGGCGAACGCGCGTTTTGGCCAACCAGGCCGGTTACCCAAACCTGCACGGCGATCGAGAGAACCCATGCTTCGACCCTCTTTGCATCGTTGAGGTCTGATCAATCAATGAGCGGATTCGACCTGTTTTTTGTGACATGCCTTAGGTAGCGCTCGGATCGCCGGAGGCGAAGCCGGCGGCGGGGCCAGCGGGCTACGCAAGGCTTGATCGGCCGATTTCTCGATCGGCTTGCTGGAGTGAGGGGTGAGCGAGCGGCCGTCTCGGTCTTTTCGCGTTGGTCAGCTGCGCGTCTTTGCAGCATATCAAAGAACATGATTGGGCAGCGGGTTAAGCAAGGCTTCTTTGAACGGTTGATCGGAGCTGCACCATGCAGGCTACGCCATATCGAGACGAGCGGCTTCCGCGCTACACGAGCTACCCAACAGCTCCTCACTTTCACCCCAGCGTAGACAGTCTGTCATATGCAAGCTGGCTGAAGGCGCTGGCGGCGGGGACCTCGACGTCGCTCTACCTACATGTGCCGTTCTGCCGTTCGATGTGCTGGTATTGTGGCTGTCACACCACGGTGGCGCTACGAAATGGTCCGATCATCGACTATCTCGCCACGCTGCGCGGAGAGATCGCTTTAGTGGCCGAGCATTTGTCGGCGCCTGTGGACGTTCGGCATGTCCATTTCGGCGGCGGTACGCCAACAATTCTCGAACCGGCGGATTTCGTTGCGCTCGTCGCGGCGCTTCGCCAGCATTTCGCAATTCACCCCGAAGCCGAGATCGCTGTCGAGATCGACCCCCGCCGCCTCGCGCCCGCCATGACGGCAGCGCTGGCGGCGGCCGGCGTCAATCGGGCGAGCCTCGGGGTGCAGAGCTTTGATCCGGATGTGCAGAAAGCTATCAACCGTATCCAGAGCGTCGAGCAGACAGCCGCCGTGGTTGCGGGACTGCGCTGCGCGGGCATTAGTTCCGTCAGCTTCGACCTGATCTACGGCCTGCCGAAGCAGACTCTGCAATCCTGCATAGACACTGTCGAGCAATGTCTCGCGATGCGGCCCGATCGATTTTCGATCTTCGGCTATGCTCACGTGCCTGAGTTCAAAAAGCACCAGCGTCGGATCGCGACAGCGGACCTTCCTGATGGCCAGGCACGGCACGAGCAAGCAGAGACGATGGCGCGCAGTCTCGCTTCAGCTGGCTATATTCGCATCGGGCTGGATCATTTCGCCCGGCCGGAGGACCCGATGGCCAGGGCGCTTTCGCAGGGCCGGTTGCACCGCAATTTCCAGGGCTACACCACCGATCCCTGCGAGGCGCTGATCGGTTTCGGAGCGTCGGCGATCGGGCGCCTGCCGCAAGGGTATGTGCAAAACGAGGTGGTGATCGGCCACTATGCTGAGCGGATAGCAGGCAGCGAGTTGCCGACCGCCAGGGGCTATCGCCTGACGCCCGAGGACAGGTTGCGTGCGGAGCTGATCGAGCGTGTGATGTGCGACCTTTCTGTTGATATCGACGCCGTTTGCGCTCGGCATTCTGTTGATGCCGGCGTGCTCGCGACGTCACGCAGCGCGCTGGTGCAGCTCGCAGGCGAGGGCCTGGTGGACTTCGACGGCAGCCGCGTCCTGCTACCTGAGAACGGGCGCCTGCTCGTCCGCAAGGTCGCCTCGACCTTCGACGCCCACCTCGCTCACGCGCAACGGCAATACAGCCGCGCCGTCTAAGCGGCGCGTCAGGACAGGCTGAGCGGTCACCGGTCCGCTTCGCCCCCGCGCCATTCGTTGATCGGCAAGACTTCGGCTCCGAGACCGAGGTCGAGCAGCCCGATGGCGCGCAGTGCGATCAGATCGATTAGATCCGCGATCGTGCCGGGCTTCAGGTAGAAGGGCGGTACCGGCGGCGCGACGACGGCGCCGCATTCGGTCACCTGGGCCATGGCGCGCAGATGGCCGAGATGTAGCGGGCTTTCGCGCACGAGCAGGACTAGCCGCCGTCGTTCCTTGAGGTGGACATCGGCAGCCCGCACCAGAAGAGTGTCGAGTTGGCCGTAGGCGATGGCGGAAAGGCTGCGAATCGAGCAGGGCGCGACGATCATGCCCGCCGTACGAAAGGAGCCGCTGGCGATGGTGGCGCCGATGTCGCGATGATCGTGACAGCAGGATGCCAACTGTCGCGCTCGTGTCGGAGCATCTGGGCCGATCTCCGCAGACAGCGTCCGTTCGGCTGCCGCCGAGATAATGAGATGAGTCTCAATCCCGCCGGCTTCTACCAGCCGCTCGAGCACGCGCAGGCCGATCGCCGCGCCGGAAGCGCCGCTGATCCCGACGACAACACGGGGCGTTCGGCTCATCGTGCCGGGCCGGTCGGGCGCAGGCCGAGTGAGGGCCAGAGCGCATCGATGCGGGCTATGACCTGCGGATCCATCGCCATCGGCCGTCCCCATTCCCGCTCGGTCTCGGGCGGCAGCTTGTTGGTGGCGTCGATGCCGAGCTTGCCGCCGAGCCCCGGCTTCGGCGAGGCGAAGTCGAGATAGTCGATCGGCGTGTCGGTGAGCGTGACGAGATCGCGGCTGGCATCGGCCCGGGTCGCCACCGCCCACATCACCTGCGCCCAGTCGCGTGGGTCAATATCACCGTCCACGACGATGACGAGCTTGGTATAACTGAACTGCGGCAGCAGCGACCACAGGCCGAGCATCAGGCGCCGCGCCTGACCGGGATAGCGCTTGGCGATGGCGACGACGGCGATCCGGTAGGAGCAGGCCTCCGGCGGCAGCCAGACATCGACGACCTCCGGGAACTGCCGTTGCAGCAATGGCAGGAACAGCACGTTGAGCGCCTCGCCGATGCGCGATGGCTCGTCCGGCGCCCGGCCGGTGAAGGTCGAGAGATAGAGCGGCGCCCGCCGCATGGTGACCGCAGTGACTCGCATCACCGGGAAGGGCTCGACGGAATTATAGTAGCCGGTGTGGTCGCCATAGGGACCTTCCGGCGCGGTCCCGTCGGGTGAGACGAAGCCCTCGATCACGATCTCGGCCTCGGCCGGCACCGAAAGCGGAACGCTGACGCAAGGCGTAAGCACCGGCCGCTCGCCGCGCAGCAGACCGGAGAAGCGCAGTTCCGGCACCGTCTCCGGCAAGGGCAGCACCGCTGAAAGGATCGTCGCCGGATCGGCACCGATCACCACCGCGACCGGCATCTCGCGGCTAAGCCGGCGCCATTGTGCATGATGGCGCGCGCCACCGCGATGGGCGAGCCAACGCAGGATCGCGCGATCGCGTCCAAGCACCTGCATCCGGTAGACGCCAAGATTGCTCTCATCCTCGGGCGCAGGCTCCGGCGACACGGTCAGGATCAGCGGCCAGGTGATCAATGGCGCAGGTTCGTCCGGCCAGCAGAGCTGCACCGGCAATGCCGTCAGATCGATCGCATCGCCCCGGAAGACGCGGTCCTGCACCGGTGCCCGGCGGCATTCGCGCGGGCGCATCGAAAGGGCGGCGCGGGCCAGCGGCAGGGCCTGCCAGGCTTCGCTCAACCCGCGTGGCGGCCGCGGCTCGCGCAGTTCGGCGAGCTTGCTGCCGAGAGCCGGCAGGTTTCCAGCCGTGACGCCCAGCCCCCAGGCGACGCGTTCGACCGTGCCGAACAGGTTGGTCAGGAGCGGAATCGGCGAGACCGCCCCGTCTGGCAGCAAGGGACGCTCGAACAGCAGCGCCGGCCCGTTCCCCGCGATGACACGGCGATGGATCTCGGTGACCTCGTGCACGACGCTGACCGGCTCGGCGATCCGCCGGAGCTGTCCGTTGGCGTCGAGATGGGTGAGGAAGGCATTGAGGTCGCGGAAGCGAGGCAGGTCACGGATCGGCAAGGGCAGGAACTCCGGTTGCCGGACCATCGCCCGCTTCAATCGCGGCCGTCTTTGCGCGGGCGCAACGAGCGCGGCGGCTGCCGGCCTAGTTTCCAGGTCGGAGGTAAGCGATGCCGGAATCGGAGACGACAGGACTGCGGGTGATGCCCCCGCGATTGCCGTCATGGCTGTCGCGAGCGGTCGCGCCCCTGCCGCTTGCACCCCTGCAGCCGGCGCTGGCGCTGATGCTCGCCCGCATCAGCCGCGCCCATCCCGATCTCTACGACCGCCTCGGCAACCACGCCGAAAAGCGCTTCGGCATCGGCCCGACCGATCTGCCCTTCGCCTTCGTGCTGGAGCCGCGGCCGAGCCGGCCGCTGGCACGCGCCGTCCGCTCCTTGCCGGGCGGGCTCGATGCCAGCATCCGTGGCCCACTCGCCGGGCTAATCGGCATGGCCGAGGGCACACTCGACGGCGACGCCCTGTTCTTCTCGCGCGTGCTCTGGGTGGAGGGCGACGTCGCCGCCGCGCTCGCCCTGCGCAACGCCATCGACGATGCCCGCATCGATTTCGGCAAGCTCCTTCTCGGCGGCTTCGGGCCGCTGGGCGTCCGCTTCGCCGATGCCGTGCGTCAGCGGATACGAACCTTGCCGGCCGCGGGAGGCACATCGTGGAGCTGATCTGCCCGGCCGGAACGCCGGCAAGCCTGGAAGCCGCCGTGGAAGCGGGAGCGGATGCGATCTATTGCGGCTTCCGCGACGAGACCAATGCCCGCAACTTCCCCGGACTGAATTTCTCGCGCGATGAGCTGAAAAAAAGCATCGCCTTCGCCCATCGCCACGGCGTCAAGGTGCTGGTGGCGATCAATACCTTCGCGCGCGCCGGTTCCTTCGGGCTCTGGCAGGCGGCGATCGACGATGCCGTCGCGGCCGGGGCCGATGCCTTGATCCTCGCCGATCTCGCGACGCTCGACTATGCCGCGCGACGCCACCCGGCGCAGCGGCTGCATGTCTCGGTCCAGGCCGGGGCCGCCAATCCCGATGCGATCCGCTTCTATGCCGAGAGCTTCGGCGCCCGCCGCGTGGTGCTACCGCGCGTGCTCAACGTCATGGAGATCGCCGCGATCGTCCGCGAGAGCGCTGTCGAGACCGAGGTCTTCGTCTTCGGCGGCCTCTGCGTGATGGAGGAGGGTCGCTGCTCGCTCTCCTCCTATGCCACCGGGCAGTCGCCGAACATGAACGGCGTTTGCTCGCCAGCGAGCGATGTCGCCTATGCCGAGCGCGACGGGCAGGTCGTCTCGACGCTCGGCGGCTTCACCATCAACAGTTTCGGCAAGGGCGAGCCGGCGGGCTACCCCACCCTGTGCAAGGGCCGCTTCGCTACGCCGAAGGGCTCTGGCTACATCTTCGAGGAACCGGTCAGCCTGGATGCCGCCGTGATGCTGCCGGCGCTGCGCGATGCCGGAGTAACGGCATTCAAGATCGAGGGCCGCCAGCGCGGTCGTGCCTACATCGCGGGAGTTGTGCGCTCCTTCCGTAAGATTCTGGCGGCGATTGACGAAGGGCGCAGCCCTCCTGCGGCCGATCTCGCTGCCATGGCGGAAGGGCAGACGAGCACGGTTGGTGCCTATCGCAAGGGCTGGCGCTAGCAAGTCCAAGAGAAGGAACAGACGATGCAGCTCACCCTCGGCCCCGTCCTCTATCATTGGACGCCGGAGCGCTGGCGCGAATTCTATTTCCGGATTGCCGACGAAGCGCCGGTGGACACGGTCGTGATCGGCGAGGCCGTCTGCTCCAAGCGGACGCCCTTCAAGCAGGATCACATCCCCGCAGTGATCGAGCGGCTGGAGGCTGCGGGCAAGCGCGTGCTGCATGCCTCGCTGATCCTGGTCTCGCTGCCGCGCGAGCGCCGCCAGACCCGCGAGTTGGTGCAGGCCGACGAGGCCGAGGTCGAAATCAACGACCTGACCTGCCTGACCGGACTGACGCGGAAGCCTTTCGCGGTCGGCCCCTTCGTCAACGTCTACAACGAGGCGGCCGCTGGCTTCCTGGCCGCGCGGGGCGCGACGCGCATCTGCCTGCCACCGGAATTGCCGCTGCCTGCGATTGCAGTCATTGCTGCCGCGCAGCCGAAAGTCGCGACCGAGGTCTTCGCTTTCGGCAAAGTGCCTCTGGCGATCTCGGCGCGGTGCTATCATGCGCGAGCCCACAAATTGACTAAGGATAATTGTCGCTTCGTCTGTGAGCAGGATCCCGACGGCATGCCCGTCAAGACGCTCGACGGTGCCGAATTTCTCTCCGTGAACGGTGTACAGACCCTGTCGGCTGGCTGTGCCAGCCTGCTGCGTGACGTTCCCACGTTGCGTCATGCCGGCGTGGCTTCTCTGCGTCTGTCGCCGCAGTGCTGCGACATGGTCGCGGTCGCGCGGTTGTTCCGCGATGTGGTCGACGAGCGCATCGATCCAGGAGAGGCCGAAAGGCGATTGGGCGAGATCTATCCCGATGTGCCGTTCTCGAACGGATTCCTGTACGGGGCGCCCGGTCATGTTCGGATGGAAGTGGGCGGCGGCAGTCTGGGCGCGATGCACCGAGGCCCGCCTGTGCGCGGAAGGATGCTGTCATGAAGACCGTGTTAGACGGAGACGGCGACCATGAGTTCCAGCCTGACGTAGCGACGAGTTCTGCGAGCCAGTTGATCGGTCGATTGCGACGCGTATTGCGCCCTGAGGATCTGGATTGTGCTTGTCGCGAAACGCTGAGTGGAGCGCTCGCCCGCTTCGACGAGCAGGAACGCCGGCGTGAGACGCGTCGGCGACTTGCCGCCGCGCGCGAGCACAAGGAGCGCATAGCCTCGATCCTGCATTTCCTGTCGGAGCTGGATGCGCTGAGCGAAGCCGAAAACGATCGAACCGTTTTCGAGGAGTTCGCGCTCCTTTTCGTCGAAATCGAGCGCAGTGGGGAGGCCGCGGTCTCGGCATTGCGCGGCCTGTAGACCCGTCCAATCTCTCCGTGCTCTTTGCGCTAGCGCAACATGTAGGCGGTTCGCTCCCTCTAATGTTGCGGTGCAGCGAGAAACCGATGAGTTCGCTGCAGCGATGGAGAAGTCAAATGTTCAGGACCATTCTTACCGGCGCGCTGATGACGCTGGCGATTGCCGGCGCGAATGCCGCCGAAGTTGAAGTGAAGATGCTCAACAAGGGCACTGCCGGCGCCATGGTGTTCGAGCCCGCGATCGTGAAGATCGCACCAGGTGATACGGTGAAATTCGTTCCCACCGACAAGAGCCATAACGCGGAGAGCATTCCCGAGATGATGCCGGCCGGGGCGGCGCCCTTCTTGGGCAAAATGAACGAGCAGGTCGAAGTCACCTTCACCGAGAACGGTGTCTACGGCGTCAAGTGCAAGCCGCACTACGGCATGGGCATGGTTGCTCTGGTTGTGGTCGGCGAGCCGACTAACCTCGAAGCGGCCGCAGCCGCCAAGCATCCGGGCAAGGCCAAGCAGGTGTTTGCCGAGTTGGTCAGCAAGGCCAACCAACTCGCCAAGGCGCAGTAGTTAAAAGCCCGGCAACCGGGCGCGGCCGGATATTGTCCGGCCGCAGGAAGGACAGGATCCATGGCACCCATACCGCGACTGCGGGCCTATGACGGGCCCGCGCTTCTGTCCTACGGCTTTCGGCCATTCTTCCTCCTAGCGGCCCTGCACGCTGGCCTGGCGATCTTGGCCTGGTTGCCTTTCGTCGCCGGTCGTCTCGCCGTTCCGACGTCGTTCATGCCTGTGGACTGGCACGTTCACGAAATGCTCTTCGGCTATCAGGCCGCCGCGATCGGCGGCTTCCTACTGACCGCTATCCCGAACTGGACCGGTCGCCTGCCCGTCCAGGGCAAGCCGCTTCTGGTCCTTGTCCTCGCATGGCTTGTTGGACGTTTCGCCGTCTCGGCTTCGGCCTTGATCGGCTGGCATCTGGCCATGGCGATCGATGCGCTGTTCCTCACGCTGCTCGCCGGTGCGGCCGCACGCGAGATCATCGCCGGCCGGAACTGGAGCAATCTCAAGGTCGTGGTGCTGATCGGGCTTCTGCTGGCGGCGAATCTTGCCTTCCATCTCGAAGCGGGACTGACCGGAAGCGCTGATTTTACCCGCCGTTTTGCGATTGCCGTCGTCCTAATGCTGGTTATGCTGATCGCCGGGCGGATCGTGCCGAGCTTCACGCGCAATTGGCTGGCGCAACGAAGCGAGGGACGCATGCCGGTTCCCTTCGGCGCCTACGACAAGGCGGTCCTCGCCGGCAGCGCCCTAGCGCTCGCGTGCTGGACCGCTGTACCGGATACCATCGCGACCGGTGTAGTGCTGATGCTTGCCGCAGGGCTCCACCTCTTCCGGCTCGCGCGCTGGGCGGGCGATCGTACCTGGCGCAATCCGCTGCTTGTGATCCTGCATGTCGGCTACGCCTTCGTACCACTGGGTTTCGCGCTCTCGGCAGCGGCGAGCTTCGCGCTGGTCGGCCCCGGCGCCGGTTTGCATGCCTGGACGGCCGGCGCCTTCGGCACCGTGACGCTCGCGGTGATGTCGCGGGCCAGCCTGGGTCATACCGGGCGCCCGCTCGTCGCGACCGCGGCAACGCAGGCCTGCTACGC
>NZ_FNBZ01000014.1 GCF_900102525.1 Allobosea robiniae
CGCATCACCCGCGTCCACGGCCCCTTCGTCTCGGACAGCGAGGTCGAGAAGGTCGTGGCCCATCTCAAGACCCAAGGCCGGCCGCAATATCTCGACGCCGTCACCTCCGAGGAGGACGAGGGCGCAGAGGACGAGGATGGTGCCGTCTTCGACAAGACCGGCATGGGCTCGGTCGAGAGCGACGACCCCTACGAGCAGGCTGTGGCGGTCGTGCTGCGCGACAAGAAGGCCTCGACCTCCTACATCCAGCGCCGCCTCCAGATCGGCTACAACCGCGCCGCCTCGATCATGGAGCGCATGGAGAACGAGGGCATCGTCGGACCCGCTAACCACGCCGGAAAGCGCGAAATCCTCGTCGAGGGCCAGAATCAGCACGACGAATGAGGCTTGCGAGGGCCGCCCGCCCTTGCAGGCACCGGCGCCAGTCCTCAAATTGCCATGACGATGCTGCAACCTCCGCAGTAGACCAGACGTTGGAATAGGCAGATGAGGTCGGGAACGGCCTCGACTCCCGCACCAGCGATCGTTCAGGCTTTCGGCAGGGATGGCCGCGGCACAAGGAATGGAGCAGCCTTGCTCGACAGATTGACCCCGACCGTTCGAGCTTCGGTCCTGCTGACGACGATCGTCGGCTGCGCGCTGGCGGCTGCCCCGCTGGCGGCCCAGCCGCTTCAGCTTCAGCCGCCGAAGCCCGCGGCCACGAAACCAGCCGCACCGCGCCTCGTTCTACCGCCACCCCGGCCGCCGGGGCTCGGCCAGGCGCGTGGCGCCGCGACGGAAGCCCCTGCGGTTCAGGCCGTGGCATCGAACGCGCCTGCAACCGCGGCCCCCGCAGCCGAGGCGGCCAAGCCGGCAGCCGCGCCCGCCAAGGGCAGGCAAGCCGCTCCCGCGACGCAGGAAGAGGCAGTCGAGCGGCTGAACGCCTATCTCAACAGCTTCACCACCTTGCAGGGCAACTTCATCCAGCACGCCTCCAACGGCCGGCGCCTGGAGGGGCGCATCTATATCCAGCGGCCCGGCAAGATGCGCTTCGAATACGAGCCGCCGACGACCACCGAGGTGATCGCGGACGGCACCTCCGTCGCAATCCGCGACAAGCGCCTCGCGACGCAGGACATCTACTCGATCGGCCAGACGCCGTTGAAGTTCCTCGTGCGCGAGAAGATGGACCTGGCGCGCGAAGGTACGCTCAAGGGCGCCAGCGTCGATGGCGACCTGCTCACGGTCCGGCTGGAGGACCGTTCGACGCTGGGCGGCACCTCCAAGATCACGCTGAAATTCGACCTCGTCGCCAACGAGCTCAGGCAATGGGTCGTCGTCGACCCGCAAGGCTACGAGACGTCGATCTCGCTCTACAATCTCGACACCCGCCGCCGGCCCGATCCGCAGAATTTCGTGATCGACTACCAGCGCAAGCTCTGACGGCGCTAGGCAAGCTGAAAACGGCTTGCCTTTTGGGCTCGGGCGACCCAGTTTCCGGCCTCCTCACCGCCGGAATCCTCGCGTGCAACTCACCGTCACCAGCTGGAACATCAATTCCGTCCGCCTGCGCATCGGCATGGTCGGCGAGTACCTCGCCACCTACGCCCCCGACGTGCTCTGCCTGCAAGAGACCAAGACGCCGGACGAGCAGTTCCCGGCCAAGGCCTTCCACCAGTTCGGCTATGTCCACCAGGCCTTCATCGGCCAGAAGGGCTATAACGGCGTCGCCATCGTCTCGAAATTGCCCTTCAGCGAAAAGGAGGCGATGTCGATGTGCGGCCGCAACGACGCCCGGCACATGACGGTGACGCTCGACAAGGCGGCCGGCCCCGCCGCCGGCATCGCCATCCATAATTTCTACATCCCCGCCGGCGGCGACATCCCCGACCCCGCGAAGAACGACAAATTCGCCCACAAGCTCGCCTTCCTCGACGAGATCGGCACCTGGGGCGTGACGAAGAAGCCGACCGACCGGCCCGCGATCCTCGTCGGCGACCTCAACATCGCGCCCTATGAGCACGATGTCTGGAGCCACAAGCAGCTGCTCGACGTGGTCAGCCACACTCCGATCGAAACGACAACGCTGGAGAAGTTGCGCAGCGAGCTCGGCTGGACCGACGCGGCGCGTACGCTGCGCCCCGAGCCCGAAAAGCTCTATTCCTGGTGGAGCTACCGCGCGCAGGACTGGGCAGCCTCCAACAAGGGCCGCCGGCTCGACCATATCTGGCTCTCGGACGCGCTGAAGCCGACGCTGCGTGACCTGACCTTCCTGCGCGAGGCCCGCGGCTGGGAACGCCCCTCCGATCATGTCCCGGTCACGGTGACGCTGGAACTCTGAGGGACTCTTACCGCGGCTTTCCATGTCGCGCGGGCCCCTCAGCCATGCCGACCCGCCCTAACGACGGGGTCGTTCCGCATGTTACTGGCCTTCGCGAAACGTCAGGCGAAGCCAGTCCCGTGCAGCCAGCTCTCCCCACGACACTCTCATTCCGCGACGCGCTGCTCACGCTGGCGGTGATGGTCGTCTGGGGCACGAATTTCGTCGTCATCCATATCGGCGTCGAGCATTTCCCGCCGCTGCTCTTCGCCGCCTTGCGCTTCACCTTTGCGCTGCTGCCAGCGGTGTTCTTCCTCAAGCGGCCGGACGCGCCCTGGAGCAAGCTCGCCGCCTATGGCGTGCTGATCGGCGCCGGCCAGTTCGGCCTGCTCTTCTTCGCGATCAAGGGTTCTATCGCGCCGGGCCTGGCTTCGCTGGTGGTGCAATCGCAACCCTTCTTCACGATCCTGCTGGCAGCCGCGATCACGCATGAGCGCGTGCAGCCCTTCCAGATCGCCGGCCTCCTCCTCGCCGGTGTCGGAATCGGCGTCATCCTCTGGCACACCGACGGCTCGACCACGCCGCTCGGCATCATCCTGGTACTCGGCGCCGCCGTTTGCTGGGCTGCCGGCAACATCGTCGCGCGCAGCACGCCCAAGGTCGACATGCTCGCCTATGTCGTCTGGACCAGCCTGTTCGCGATCCCACCGCTGGTCGCGCTGTCCTTGATGATCGAGGGCTGGCCGGCGATCCGCGACGGTCTCACCCATGCTCCCGCCGTCGCCTGGGCCGCGGCGATCTGGCAGGCGGTCGGCAACGTCATGTTCGGCTATGCGGTCTGGGGCTGGCTGCTCTCGCGCTATGCTGCCGCAACCGTCGCGCCGACGGCCTTGCTTGTGCCAGTCTTCGGCATGGGCGCCGCGGCGATCTGGCTCGGGGAGCCTCTGCCCGGCTGGAAGTTCGCCGCAGCCGCGCTCGTCATGTCCGGGCTGTGCATCAACATCCTCTGGCCGCGCTTCGCCGCGATCCGTGCTGCCCGGCATCCGCCATCGTCCTGAGCGGACAGCTTACTTCCGATCGATCGCGCTCAGCGCTTCCTGGACGGCGGAGAGCTCACCGACGAAGCCCCGCAGCCGATCCCCGATCGCAGCAGCGATCGCCTCGGCCGAATCCGGCGATTCGCCGAGCACGCGGCGCATCACGCTGCGCGGCAGCCGCATCACCTGCGTCGGCTCGCGCGCGATCGCCGTGACCTGTCGTGGGACGGAGGTGAAAAGCGCAAGCTCGCCGATCAACGCTCCGGGCCCGACGATCTCGCTCGCCGGCTTCCCATCGTCCTGCATCGTCAGCGCGACGGCACCGGACACCACCAGCACGGCGCCATCCGATGGTTCGCCGGCGCGGAACAAAACGTCGCCGGCACGCAGGATGCGGCTTTCGGCCGCGAAGGCGAGCAGTCTCAGCGCATCGCGGTCCATCAGGCTCAGCAGCGGCTGCCGGGCCAGCAGGGCCATGTCCTCGTCGAGCGCCATGCGTCAGGGATTCAGCCGGTAACCGCCGGCATCGGTGACCAGCAGCCGGGCATTGCCGGGATCCGGTTCGATCTTCTGGCGCAACCGGTAGATATGGGTTTCGAGCGTATGGGTCGTCACCTGGCTGTTATAACCCCAGACTTCCTGCAGAAGAACCTCTCGCGCGATCGGCTTGCGGCCGGCGCGGTAGAGGAAGCGCAGGATCGCCGTTTCCTTCTCGGTCAGCTTGGTCTTGGAGCCCTTCTCGCTGACGAGCAGCTTCGATCCCGGGTGAAACGTGTAGGGGCCTACCTGAAAAATGGCGTCCTCGCTCGCCTCATGCTGGCGCAGATGCGCGCGGATGCGCGCCAGCAGCACCGCGAACTTGAACGGCTTGACCACATAGTCGTTGGCGCCGGCCTCGAGCCCGAGCACGGTGTCGGCATCGGACCCCTGTGCCGTCAGCATCACGACGGGGCTCTTGAAGCCGTTCTTGCGCATCACCTTGACGGCTTCGCGCCCATCCATGTCGGGCAGGCCGACATCCATCACGGCAAGGTCGACGCGCTCGCCCTGCACGGCCTTGATGGCCGCCGTCGCGTTCTCGGCGGTCGACAGCCGGAACTCCTCGTAGAGGGCCAGCTGCTCGGACAAAGTGTCGCGCAGGGTCTGGTCGTCATCAACGAGCAGGATATGATGGACGGCGGACATGGACGGATCGCTCGGACGGAAGGGTTGCGGCAACATGAGCCTGCTGAGTCGTCATCGCAAGTGAGGCCGCCTGGAATTCCCGTGAGAAACCGCTCGAACCATACAGCCGCGCCGCATGGCGGACCGCGCAACCTGACCTCGCTGCGCGTCTTCGCCTCGGTTCATGATCGTCGCAAGGGCTTCCTCGTCGCCGGCAGCGCGGTGTTCCCCTGCGCGCTCGGCCGCTCCGGCATCGCGACCACGAAGCGCGAGGGCGACGGCCATACACCGCGCACGAATCTGCCTTTGCGCCGCGTCTTCTACCGGGCCGATCGCCTCGCCCGGCCCCGCACCCTGCTCCTCCTGAAGCGGATCGGGCCGCGCGACGCCTGGTGCGACGACCAGAAAGATCGCCGTTACAACCGCCTGATCGACCGCCCGCCCGGCGAGGCCGAGGAGCGCCTGCAGCGCGAGGATCATCTCTATGATGTAATCGTCGAGCTCGGCTGGAACGACCGGCCCGTGCAGCGCGGACGCGGCAGCGCGATCTTCTGGCATCTCGCCCGCGCCGGCTTCACCCCGACCGCCGGCTGCGTCGCCGTCGAGGGCCATGTCTTCGCCAAGCTGCTGCCGCGGCTGGCGCGCCATTGCCGGATCCTGGTGAGGTGAGCTAGGAGAGACGCGGGCACCGTCTCGATCATATCTTCGGATCAGGCAGCTGCGCTCCCGGGCACCGTCCCGCGACGCGGCGCCATCCCAGCCAGAGATTAGCGATGACTGATTCGGTTTCCTCGTTCCGCTTCGGGCGGATCGCCGCCATGCTGCCCGTCACCGACATGGCCCGCGCCTGCGACTTCTACATCGGCGCCCTGGGCTTCCGGAAAACCTTCGAGAACGGCGATCCCGTCGGCTTCATGATCCTGAAGCGCGACGCCGCCGAACTGCACCTGACGCTCCAGCCCGGCCACAAGGCCGCGCCCTTCAACATCGCGCATATGATGGTCGAGGATATCGACGCGGTGCATGCCGTGATCCGCGCGCGCGGCCTACGCATCGTCAAGGGCCTGCGCGACAAGGATTACGGCCTGCGGGCCTTCGTCTTCGAAGACCCGGACGGCAACCGCATCGATGTCGGCGAGCCGATGAAGACCTAGCCCCGCGCCCCGAAAATCGCGCTGCCGACGCGCACATAGGTCGCGCCGAGCTGGATCGCCGCCTCGTAATCGGCGCTCATGCCCATCGACAGGCCCTTGAGCCCGTTGCGGGCGGCGATCTTGGCGAGCAGCCCAAAATGCGGCGAGGGCGGCTCGTCCGCCGGTGGAATGCACATCAATCCCTCGATCGCGAGGCCGTGAACCTCGCGGCAGCGGGCGATGAAGGCATCGGTATCGGCCGGTAGCACGCCGCCCTTCTGCGCTTCCTCACCTGTGTTGACCTGGACGAAGAGCCGCGGGGTCTTGCCCACCCGGGCGATCTCGCGTGCGATCTCCTTCGCCAGGCTCTCGCGGTCGAGCGACTGGATGACGTCGAAGAGCTCGACCGCCTCGCGTGCCTTGTTCGACTGCAGCGGGCCGATCATGTGCAATTCGGCGTCCGGGAAGCGCTCCTTCAGCGCCGGCCACTTCGCCTTGGCTTCCTGGACATAGTTTTCGCCGAAGACGCGCTGGCCTGCTTCGAGCACCTCGATGATCTGCTCGGCCGGCTTGGTCTTGGAGACCGCGACCAGCGCGGCCGAGCCAGCTTCGCGCCCGAAATCGCGCTCGGCGCGGCCGATCGCCGCCCGAATTTCTGCCAAACGCGTAACCGTATCGCTCATCTGCCAGCCTCTCATGCCGTGGGCGCCGTTGACCGCGTGCGCGCAATGGTGTCCTAGAGCAGGTTGCAAGATTCCGACATCCGGTTTTTGCATTCAGCCCCTGCGCCGGCCTGCCTCCGGGAGCCGGCAAACCCGCAAGAATTGCCCGCTGACATGGCCGTCGAACGCTACAATCCGAAAGAGTCCGAGCCGAAATGGCGCACCGTCTGGGAGGAGCGCAAGCTTTTCGAGACGAAGAACGACGACACCCGGCCGAGCTATTACGTCCTTGAGATGTTTCCCTATCCGTCGGGCCGCATCCATATGGGCCATGTCCGCAACTATGCGATGGGCGACGTGGTCGCGCGCTACAAGCGCGCCAAGGGTTTTTCGGTGCTGCATCCGATGGGCTGGGACGCTTTCGGCCTGCCGGCCGAGAACGCCGCCAAACAGAAGAAGGTCCATCCGCGCGAGTGGACCTATGAGAACATCGCGACGATGCGCAAGCAGCTCAAGTCGATGGGCCTGTCGCTCGACTGGAGCCGCGAGCTCGCGACCTGCGACCCCAGCTATTATCGCCACCAGCAGAAGATGTTCCTGGACTTCCTGAAGGCCGGGCTGGTCGACCGCAAGACGGCCAAGGTCAACTGGGACCCGGTCGACGAGACCGTGCTGGCGAACGAGCAGGTCATCGACGGCCGCGGCTGGCGCTCGGGCGCATTGGTCGAGATCCGCGAACTGACCCAGTGGTTCTTCAAGATCACTGAATACGGCCAGGAACTGAACGACGCGCTCGACGGCCTGAGCCGCTGGCCAGAAAAGGTCCGGCTGATGCAGAAGAACTGGATCGGCCGCTCGGAAGGTCTGCTGGTTCGTTTCGCTCTCGAATCGAACGGGGCCGGGCAGGACGAGGTCGAAGTCTACACGACCCGCCCGGACACGCTGTTCGGCGCCAAATTCGTCGCCATCGCGCCCGATCACCCGATCGCCAGGTCGATCGCGGCGAAGAGCCCGTCGCTGCAGGCCTTCATCGACGAGTGCAAGCGCACCGGCACGGCGCAGGAAGCGATCGACAAGGCCGAGAAGCTCGGCTTCGACACCGGCCTGCGCGCTGTCCATCCGCTCGATCCGAACTGGACGCTGCCGGTCTATGTCGCGAACTTCGTCCTGATGGAATACGGCACGGGCGCCATCTTCGGCTGCCCGGCGCATGACCAGCGCGACCTCGACTTCGTCAACAAGTACGGTCTCGGCAATATTCCGGTTGTCGCGCCCGATGGCACCGATCCAGCGAGCTTCGTCATCACCGACACCGCCTATGACGGCGACGGCCGGATGATCAATTCCCGCTTCCTCGACGGCCTGACCATCGCGGAAGCCAAGGAAGAGATCGCCCGCCGGCTTGAAGGCGAAACCCGCGGCAACCGGCCGGTCGGCCAGCGCAAGGTCAATTTCCGCCTGCGCGACTGGGGCATCTCGCGCCAGCGCTACTGGGGCTGCCCGATCCCGGTCATCCACTGTTCCGCCTGCGGAACGGTGCCGGTTCCGGATGCCGAGCTGCCGGTCACGCTGCCGGACGATGTTTCCTTCGAGAAGCCCGGCAACCCGCTCGACCATCATCCGAGCTGGAAGCATGTCGCCTGTCCGCAATGCGGCAAGGATGCCCGCCGCGAGACGGACACGATGGACACCTTCGTCGATTCGTCCTGGTATTTTGCCCGCTTCACCGATCCGTGGCGCACTGAGAGCCCGACCGACCGCAAGGCGGTGGATCGCTTCCTGCCGGTCGACCAGTATATCGGCGGCGTCGAGCACGCGATCCTGCACCTGCTCTATTCGCGCTTCTTCACCCGCGCGATGAAGAAGACCGGCCATGCCGGGCTGGACGAGCCCTTCGCCGGCCTGTTCACGCAAGGCATGGTCGTGCACGAGACCTATCGTGCCGCCAATGGCGATTGGGTCGAGCCGGGCAATGTCCGCATCGAGGTTTCCGGCACCGACCGGCGCGGCTTCGACGTCGACACCGGCGCGCCGATCGAAATCGGCTCGATCGAGAAGATGTCGAAGTCCAAGAAGAACGTCGTGGACCCCGACGACATCATCGCCTCCTACGGCGCCGATACCGCCCGCTGGTTCATGCTCTCGGATTCGCCGCCGGATCGCGATGTGATCTGGACGGACGAGGGCGTGCAGGGCGCCGCCCGCTTCGTCCAGCGTCTCTGGCGCATGGTTGCGGAGATCGCGGAGCGCACCGGCGGCAAGGCCGGCAAGCCCGCCGCGATCGGCGACGGCGCGCTGGCGCTGCGCAAGGCAAGCCACCGCGCGCTCGACGCGGTCGGCGCCGATATCGAGCGGCTCGGCTTCAATCGTTGCGTCGCGCATATCTACACGCTGACCAACGCCATCGGTAAGGCGCTGGACGGTGCGGCCGAGAAGCCCGAGCTCGATGCCGATATCGCCTTCGCGCTCCTTGAGGCTGCCACGATCATCACCCAGCTTGTGGCGCCGATGATGCCGCATCTGGCCGAGGAATGCTGGCATGTGCTGGGCCTGCAGGGCCTTGCCGGCGAGGCTTCCTGGCCGGAGGTCGATCCGGCGCTGTTGAAGGACAATCAGCTTACCCTGCCGGTCCAGATCAACGGCAAGAAGCGTGCGGAAGTGACCGTGGCCGCCGATGCCGATACAGTGGCCGTGGAAGCGGCCGTGCACGCCAGCGAGGCCGTTCAGCGGGCCCTCGAGGGACGTGCGACCCGCAAGATCATCGTGGTTCCCGGGAGAATCGTGAATGTCGTCGTCTGAAGCCGCTCTCTCCCGCCGCTTCCTGCTCGCGGCCGTGCTGACGGTCGCGGGCCTTGCCGGCGGCTGTTTCCAGCCGCTCTATTCCGACTACACCACCAGTACGATGGGCGGCAGCGTCAAGACGGCGCTGCGCGGCATCGAAATCCCCGAGATCAAGGGCCTGATCGGCCATTATTTCCGCAACGAACTGGTCTTCGAGCTCGACGGCAGCGGCGAGCCGGACGCACAGAAGACCGCGAAGCTCGAGGCAGCGATATCCGAATCGGTCCAGGTCGTCACAGTCGACTACGCCAATGGCCGCGCCGATTCGGCCGTGCTGGTGGCGACCGCGACCTGGAAGCTCACCCGGAACGGCACCGCCGAGGTCCTCGCCTCCGGCACGAACTCCGTCCGCGTTCCCTATGAGCGGTCCTCGCAGCGCTTCGCCACCGTGCGCGCGGCGCGCGATGCACAGGTTCGCGCGGCGAAGAACCTCGCCACCATCGTCCGGGGCCAGATCGCCGCCGACCTCACCTCCTGACGCGCCATGGTTGCGATCAAGGCGCACGAGGCCGAGCGCAGCCTCGCACGACTCGATCCCGCCTGGCGGCTGATCCTGATCTACGGCCCCGATGCCGGCCTCGTCTCGGAACGTGCGGCAGGCCTCGCCCGGGCCAGCGTCGATGACCCTCAGGACGCTTTCCAGCTCGTCAGGATGGACGGCGACGCCGTCGCTTCCGATCCGCTGAAGCTCGCCGACGAGGCCAACACGATCGGCCTTTTCGGCGGCCGTCGTGCCATCCGCGTCTCGCCAACCTCGAAGCCATTGCTGCCCGCCCTGGCGCCGCTGCTGGCCACGCCCTCGCAGGATGCGCTGGTCATCGTCGAAGCCGGCGATCTGCAGCGCAACAACCCCGTCCGCACCGCTTGCGAAAAGGCCAAGACGGCACTCGCCGTGCCCTGTTATGGCGATGCAGCGCGCGACCTCGGCTCGATCATCGACGACATGGTCCGCGGGGCCGGCAAGTCGATCGACCGGACGACGCGCGACCACCTGACGGGACTGCTCGGCGGCGACCGCCAGACCTCGCGCCGCGAGATCGAGAAGTTGCTGCTCTATGTCGGCACGGACCCGGCCGTTCAGGTCGAGCATGTCGATGCCATCGTCGGCGACACCGCGCAGCGGGAGCAGGCGATGCTGGTCGATGCGGTTTTCGCGGGAAAGCTGCCGGTGCTCGACCTCGCCCAGGCCAAGCTCAGCAGCGAGGGGCTGGACCCGGGCGTGATGCTCGGCGCCGTCCTGCGGCAGGCCATCACGCTGCTGAAGGCCCGCCAGAGCATCGATGCCGGGCGCGGCGTCCGGGATGTCGTCGCGACGATGCGCCTGCCCTATCCGCGTATCGCAACCACGGAAGCCGCGCTGAACGCCTGGACGAGCGCCAAACTGAGCGAGGCCGTCGGTCTGCTGGGCAATGCGGTGCTGGCAACACGACAGAATGCCGAGATGGGTCGGGCCGTCGCGACCCGCGCCCTCTGGACACTGGCCCGGCTCGGGCGTGCCGCTAGAGCGGAGTAGCTCAGGACTTCAAGCGATGGCAGAGCGCGTCGAGCTGTTCGAGCGTCTTGTAGCCGATCTTGATCTCGCCCGCGCCGTTCGCCCGATGCCCGATCGAGACGGATAGGCCGAGCGCCTCCTCCAGCGCCTTCTCCAGGGCCCGCGTATCCGGGTCCTTCACAGCCTTCGGCTTGCTCGGCACGGCACTCTTGGTCTCGCCGCGCGCCTCTTCCTGCACGATACGCTCGATATCGCGAACGCTCAGACCGTCCTCGATGATCTTCTGCGCCATGAATTCCGGGTCCGAAACGGACAGGAGCGCACGGGCATGGCCGGCCGACACCGCGCCCTCGCTAACCAGCTTGCGCACCGGCTCGGGCAGCTTCGACAGGCGCAGGGTGTTGGCGACATGGCTGCGGCTCTTGCCGATCACGCGCGCCAGGTCGTTCTGCGTATAGTTGAATTCGGCGATCAGCCTCTCATAGCCGGCCGCTTCCTCGATCGCGTTGAGATCGGTGCGCTGCACATTCTCGACGATGGCGATCTCCAGCGCCTCGCGATCATCGGCCTCGACCAGAATAACCGGAACGTCGTGCAATTCAGCCCGCTGCGCCGCACGCCAGCGGCGCTCGCCGGCAATGATCTCGTAAGCGTCCATCATTCCGGGAATGGAACGAACGATGATAGGCTGCAGGATGCCGCGCTCGCGGATCGAGGCCGTCAGATCATCAAGATCCACTTCCACGAAATTGCGGCGCGGATTGCGGGCGCTCGGCCGCAGGAATTCGACGGGAACGCGGCGCTGCCCGCGCGCCCGCTCGATCGCCCCGATCTCGTCGCCGACATCGCCGATCAGCGCCGCCAGACCGCGGCCAAGGCGGGAACGCCCCTGTTCTTCGGCCATCGCCATCCTCATCAATCTCTAACTTGTAAACTCAGGCCGCGGCCCGCAAAGCGCGCTCGCGCTTGATCACTTCCGAAGCCAGTCGCAGATAGGCCTGCGATCCCGAGCAGCGCAGATCGTAGAGCAGCGCCGGCTTGCCATAGGACGGCGCCTCGGAGATCCGCACATTGCGAGGGATCACGGTCTCATAGACCTTGTCGCCCAGGAAGCTCTTCACATCCGCCATAACCTGACCCGACAGGTTGTTGCGGGGATCGAACATCGTCAGCACGACGCCCTGGATGATCAGGCGCGGATTGAGGCCGGCCTTGACCTGCTCAACCGTCTTGAGCAGCTGGCTCAGGCCTTCCAGCGCGAAGAATTCGCATTGCAGCGGCACCAGCACCGCATCCGAAGCCGTCATCGCGTTGATGGTGATCAAGCTGAGCGAGGGCGGGCAATCGATCAGGATATAGGTCAGGTCCTGGCAGCGCTGGTCGTAGACCAGTTCGTCGATCGCATTCTTGAGGCGATGCGCGCGGTCCTTGGAGGAGGCGATCTCGAGTTCGACGCCAAGCAGATCGAGCGTCGAGGGCGCCAGTGACAGGCCGGGAACCGCCGTCGGCTGCAAAGCCTGCCCGAGCCCGACATCGCCGCAGAGCACGTCATAGGTCGAGGATTTGCGGTTACGGCGGTCGACGCCAAGCCCCGTTGAAGCGTTTCCCTGCGGATCGAGATCGACGATCAGCACCTTCTCGCCGATGGCCGCCAGGGCCGTGCCGAGATTGATCGCCGTCGTCGTCTTGCCGACCCCGCCCTTCTGATTCGCGAGCGCGATCACGCGCGGGCGGCGCGGTGTCGTCACGGATGTGAGCTCAGTCATCGATCGGCTCGTCTCTCGGCCGAGCGCACCACCAGGATTCGCGCGGCATCATCAGTCACGGAGGAAACCGTTGTCGCCTGAATCTTCCAATATCTGGCTGAGTCGGTCAATTCCGCATCTAGATGTTGTCCCTTGGGAAAGAGACCGAGCGTGCCGGTTCTCAACAGCTCTTCGCACCAGCCGAGCAATTGGGGCAGGGGAGCCAGCGCGCGGGCCGTCACCACATCGACCTTGCCGGTGAAATCCCCGATCACATCTTCGATACGGGCCGCATGGACTTTGACCGGAGCGCCGGTGATGCGGGCGGCATGGCGCAGAAACGCACATTTCCGGGCATTGCTCTCGACCAGGTCGATCTGGCCCTTGCCCTGCTCGGCCAGGCAGATGCCGATCACCAGCCCTGGAAAACCGCCGCCGGAGCCGAGATCCAGCCAGCGCTCGCGCCCCTCGGCCAATCCGAAGATCTGCAGCGAATCCGCGATATGCCGCGTCCAGACCTCGGCGAGCGTCGCCGAGGAGACGAGGTTTTTCGCGGCCTGCCAGCGTCCGAGCTCCGCCACCAGAAGCGCCAGGCGCTCCTCTGTTTCACGTGAAACAGGCGTCAAGCGCAAAGCGCGTTGCCTGTCGTCCTTATCAACAGTCACGTCGAGCCTGTGGAAAACGCAGCGGCACGGCCCTTCCGGGCATGGACCGCCAGCAGGGTCAGGGCGGCCGGCGTCATCCCCTCGATCCGGCCCGCCTGGGCCAGGTCGGCGGGGCGCTGGGCCGCCAGCTTGAGCTTCAGTTCGTTCGACAGACCCGAAATCGCATCGAGATCGAGATCGGCCGGAACCTTCAGGGACTGGTCGCGGCGATAGGCCTGGATCTCGGCCGCCTGCCGGTCGAGATAGACGGAATAGACCGCATCCGCCGTTACCCGCGCCACGACCGGAGCGGGATAGTCGGTCAGCTCCGGCCAGACCGAAGACAGCTGCTCGAACGTGACATCCGGATAGGACAAGATCTGATAAGCGCTGCGCCGTGAACCATCGTGATTAAGCTGCAGCCCGACAGCTTGCGCCTGCTGCGGCGTCAGCGAGAGGCCTTTCAGCGTCTCGCGCAGCGCCGAGATGTCCCGATTGCGCGCTTCTAAAGCCGACTGCCGGGCTGACCCGACGATGCCAAGCTGCAAGCCTAGCGGCGTCAATCGTTCATCGGCATTGTCGACGCGCAAAGATAGGCGGAATTCCGCCCGCGAGGTAAACATTCGATACGGCTCCGTAACGCCATGCGTCACGAGATCGTCGACGAGCACGCCGATATAGGATTGCGTCCGATCGAACACAGCTGGCTCCGCCCCGCCAGCCATGCGCGCGGCATTGAGGCCGGCCAGCAAGCCCTGCGCGCCAGCCTCCTCATAGCCTGTCGTGCCGTTGATCTGGCCGGCGAGGAACAGCCCCGCGATCGCTCGCGTCTCCAGCGTGTTCTTCAAGGCGCGCGGATCGACGAAATCATACTCGATCGCGTATCCCGGCCGCAGCATCGCGGCCCGTTCGAGGCCGGGTATCGTCTTCAGCAGGTCGAGCTGGACGTCTTCGGGAAGCGAAGTCGAAATGCCGTTCGGATAGACCGTGTCGTCGTCGAGCCCCTCGGGTTCGAGGAAGATCTGATGGCCATCGCGGTCCCCGAAGCGCCCGACCTTGTCCTCGATCGACGGACAATAGCGCGGCCCCCGCCCCTCGATCTGGCCGGAGAACATCGGTGCGCGATGCAGATTGGCCCGGATGAGATCGTGGCTCGCCAGCGTCGTGCGCGTGATCCCGCATGAAATCTGCGGATTAGTTATCGCGGTCGTCAGCGCCGAAAACGGCTCGGGCGGCTCATCGCCGGGCTGCATCTCGAGCGCGGCCCAATCGATGCTGCGCCCGTCAAGGCGGGGCGGGGTGCCGGTCTTCAGGCGCCCAAGCGGAAAGCCATGGCGCTCCAGCGTCGCGGAAAGGCCGAGCGAAGGCGCCTCGTCAACGCGCCCGGCCGGAATTCGCGTCTCGCCGATATGGATAAGGCCGCGGAGGAAGGTGCCGGTCGTCAGCACGACCGTTCCGGTTACGAATCGACGACCATCCGCCAGGACCACGCCGACAACGCGGCCAGCTTCCACCTCCAGGTCAAAAACCTCGCCGGCGACGATGTCGAGATTGGATTGCGCCGCCAGCAGGTCCTGCACCGCCTGCCGATAGAGCTTGCGATCCGCCTGGGCGCGGGGACCCCGAACAGCCGGGCCCTTCCGGCGATTGAGCATGCGGAACTGGATACCGCCCAGATCGGCCGCCCGCGCCATGATGCCGTCGAGCGCGTCGATCTCGCGAACGAGATGTCCCTTGCCGAGCCCGCCGATGGCGGGGTTGCAGGACATGACTCCGATGGTTTCCGGCTTGTGCGTCACCAGGGCCGTGCGCGCACCGTAGCGCGCCGCAGAGGCGGCGGCTTCGGCTCCGGCATGACCGCCGCCGACGACGATCACGTCGTAATGCTGCCGATGAGTTGACATGCGATTTCGCTAGCGAAGCCCGGCGGGCGGGTCAACGACAATCGCGGAAAGCGCACGCCGATCCCTGCCGCCGCCTCACTTTCCGATGCAGAATCCCGCGAAAAGCCTGTCGAGCACGTCCTCCACGTCGATCCGGCCGACAAGCCGCTCGAGCGCGACGACGGCCACACGAATATCCTCCGCCAGCAATTCTCCCTGTCCGTGGCCCGCCGTCACCGCCTGCTCAAGCGCCGCAACCGCGTCGGTGACGGCAATGCGATGGCGTTCGCGGGTCAGGAGGGCTGGCTCGCCCGATCCAAGCCGCTGAAGACGTGTGACGATCTCGGCAAGCAGATCGGTCAAACCCGCACCGGTCTTGACGGAAACCGCCCGTTCCCCGGGCAGGACGGGCCCCGGAAGGTCGGCTTTCGTGGCGACCTGGAGCAATTCGGCCGCGCTCTCGACTCGATACGGCTCCGAATCGACTCCACGCAGCGCGACAACGAGATCGGCTCGCGCGACGAGCGCCCGGGCGCGGCGGACGCCTTCAACCTCGATCGGATCGGCGCTGTCGCGCAGGCCCGCAGTATCGATCAGGATGACCGGGAGCCCGGCCAGATCCAGCCGCACCTCCAGGATGTCGCGCGTCGTCCCCGCAATCGGCGAGACAATCGCGACGTCGCGTCGCGCGAGCGCATTGAGCAGGCTGGACTTGCCGGCATTGGGCGGTCCGGCCAGCACCACGACGAAGCCTTCGCGGACACGCTCGCCCATGGCAAAGCTACCCAGCGCCACCCGCAGCGAGGCCAGCACCTCTCCCGCCAGCGCCAGCGCCTGCTGTTGCAGTGGGCCGGAGACGTCGCCTTCGTCGGAAAAATCCAGTTCGGCCGCGAGACGGCTCATGGCATCGATCAGCGAATGGCGCCAGCTCGTGGCGAAGCCGCTCAAGGCCCCATCCATCTGGCGCAGCGCCTGCTGGCGCTGCCATTCCGTTTCCGAATCGATCAGGTCCGCCAGGCCCTCGACCGCGGCCAGATCGAGCTTTCCCGCTTCGAAAGCGCGCCGCGTGAACTCTCCGGCTTCGGCCAGCCTCACCTCGGGCAAGGCGGTCAGAATGGCAAGGAGGCGCGCCAGGACGGCACGCGAGCCATGGACGTGAAACTCGGCGACGTCCTCGCCGGTAAAGCTGGCAGGAGCGGCGAAGAACAGGACGAGCGCGCTATCGATCGTCTCACCTCCGGCATCGACCAGCCTTCGCAGGGTCGCGACACGGGGCTCGGGTACGATTCCTGCAATCGTTTCGAGAACGAATCGAGTCCGGCTACCGGAAACGCGGATCACCGCCACTCCGGCTTTGCCCGGCGCCGATGACAGGGCCACGATGGTGGGATGGATGTCCGAGCCCGTCATTGTTTGTCGAGTTCCTCCGCGCGCCTGCGGCCGCAGCCGTCATGGACGAGGCCTTCGCCAACATCAAGTCGGCCGCGAAGCACAGGACCTCGCCTCCCGCTCCCGCAATCGGTCTCGCCAGAACCTGAACCCGCCAACACGCGGCGCTCTCGAAGCTGCGTCCGCCCCGATCCATATGTCCGAGATCGCGGCACTACCGGCACTACCGGCCATCTGGCACTACCGCAGCAGCAAGTGCTTCCCGTCGAGAAAATTGAATATCTTCAATGGGCTGAACAAGATCAGGGGTCGGCAATCAGCGGGACGGTCGCTGCAGGTAGTACTGCTTCGCACCGATAGCGTCCCACCGCGCGAGTGGCCGGAGAGCCCGGTCAGCCGGACGTGCGCTGCTTGCTGCGCAAGACATGGCAGGCCACCATTTCGCTGCCGAATCGATGATGGGGTCGGGCTGTGTCCTGCACGAGGCTCGATGCAGCCGGTCGAGACGAGGCAGCCGGGCGGCGGGGTCTTAGGCCAAAGCTCGGACGGCTTCGCGATGCGGCCGGACATCTGGGCGCTGGGCTTCCGGGTAGGCTGAAACAATTTCGCCGCCGCACGACCCTGGTCGGGTCGGTACGGCGGCGAATCGAACGCCGAAACCGGTCGTGCCGACGGTCAGGTATTCATCGAATCGAAGAATTCCGAGTTTTGCTTGGTCTGGCGCAGCTTGTCCAAGAGGAACTCGATCGCGTCCTGCGGGCCCATCGGGTTGAGGATGCGGCGCAGCACATAGGTCTTCTGCAGATCCGAGCGCGGCGTGATGAGCTCTTCCTTGCGGGTGCCGGACTTGATGATGTCGATCGCCGGGAAGATCCGCTTGTCGGCCACCTTGCGGTCGAGAATGATCTCGGAATTGCCGGTGCCCTTGAACTCCTCGAAGATCACTTCGTCCATGCGCGAACCCGTATCGATCAGCGCGGTGGCCACGATCGTCAGCGAGCCGCCTTCCTCGATATTGCGGGCCGCACCGAAGAAGCGCTTGGGACGCTGCAGGGCGTTGGCATCGACACCACCGGTCAGGACCTTGCCGGAAGACGGCACCACGGTGTTGTAGGCGCGGCCGAGGCGGGTGATCGAGTCCAGCAGGATCACGACGTCACGACCGTGCTCGACCAGGCGCTTGGCCTTCTCGATCACCATCTCCGCGACCTGGACGTGACGGGAGGCCGGCTCGTCGAAGGTAGAGGAGACGACCTCGCCCTTCACCGAGCGCTGCATGTCCGTGACTTCTTCCGGCCGCTCGTCGATCAGCAGCACGATCAGATAGCACTCGGGATGATTGGTGGTGATCGACTGCGCGATGTTCTGAAGCAGAACCGTCTTGCCGGTGCGCGGCGGCGCGACGATCAGCGCACGCTGGCCCTTGCCGATCGGCGCGACGATATCGATGACCCGCGGCGAGAAATCCTTCTTGGTCGGGTCCTGCACTTCGAGCTTCAGGCGCTCGTCCGGATAGAGCGGCGTCAGGTTGTCGAAATGGATCTTGTGCTTGATCTTCTCCGGGTCCTCGAAATTGACCGAGTTGACCTTGAGCAGGGCGAAATAGCGCTCGCCATCCTTCGGCCCACGGATCGGCCCTTCGACGGTATCGCCGGTGCGCAGGCCGAATTTCCGGAGCTGCGACGGCGAGACATAGATGTCGTCCGGTCCAGGCAGGTAGTTCGAATCGGAGGAGCGCAGGAAGCCGAAGCCGTCCTGTAGGACCTCGACGACGCCCTCGCCCAGGATCTCGGTCTCGCGCGCCGCAAGCTGCTTCAGGATGGCGAACATCAGCTCCTGCTTGCGCATGGTGCTGGCGTTCTCGACCTCGACTTCCTCGGCGAAGGCCAGGAGTTCGGTCGGCGACTTGCTCTTGAGCTCTTGAAGCTTGATTTCCCGCATGGGGCACCCGGATCATGAACGCCCTGCGAACCGGCAGGGGTTGGGATGGTACTGGATTGATCGACTTATCGGTCCTGGCCGGACCTGCGCTTGGGTTGCGCGACATGAGCTGCTGCTAAGGCAGGCGGCTCATGAACAGTCGACAACAAGGGAGGACGCTGGAGAAGCGCAGCGTCCTGATAGCGGGAATCGGCCCGGGGCTCAAGCAGGAAAGCGCAGAAGGCCTCAGAACGGCTTCACGATGACGAGAATGACGATGCCGACCATCAGCAGCGCCGGGATCTCGTTGAGAATGCGGAAATAGCGCGGCGACTTCACATTGCTGTCGTTCGCGAAGTTACGCACGTGCTTCACCAGCATGCCATGGATGCCGGAGAGGATGAAGACGAGCAGCAGCTTGCCGTGCAGCCAGCCGCCCTTGAAGCCGAAGGCGGACCAAGCCAGGTAGAGGCCCAGCACCCAGGTGGCGATCATCGCCGGGTTGATGATGCCCTTGAGCAGCCGGCGCTCCATGATCTTGAAGGTCTCGGACTGGATCGAGCCGGTCTGCGCCTCCGCGTGATAGACCATCAGCCTTGGCAGATAGAGCATGCCGGCCATCCAGGAGATGACGGCCATGACATGAAAAGCCTTGATCCACTCGTACATTGCCTGAGCCCTCAGCCCCGTACCCGTTTCAGCAAGCGCTCGACATGCGCGATCGGCGTGTCCGGCAGAATGCCGTGGCCGAGATTGAAGATGAAGGGCCGATCGCCGAAGGCTGTCAGGATGGCATCCACCTCCCGCTCCAGCGCGTCACCCCCGGCGCGTAGCACCAGCGGATCGAGATGGCCCTGCACCGGAACCCTGGACTGGATCTCATTCCGGGCAAAGGTCCGGTCGATATCGGTTTCGAGGCCGACGGCGTCGACGCCCGTGCCTGCGATATAGTCCGGGATCAGGTGCCCGGCCCCGCGCGGAAAGCCGATGATCCGCGCCTGCGGATGCATGGCGCGCACGCCATCGACGATCCGTCGCGTCGGCGCGATGCACCAGCGCCTGAAATCCTCCGGCCCGAGCGCACCCGCCCAGCTGTCGAAGATCTGGACGGCATCGACGCCCGCCGCGATTTGCGCGTTCAGATAAGCGATGGACGAGGTCACGATCCGGTCGATGATCGCCTGAAACAGGGCTGGGTCGCGTTCGAAAAGCTCCTTCGCCGGCGCTTGATCCGGTGTTCCTCGACCGGCGACCATATAGGTCGCCACGGTCCAGGGCGCGCCGCAGAAGCCGATGAAGCCGGTCTCGCGGGGCAGGGCAGCCCGGACCCGGCGAACGGTCTCCGGGATCGAATCCAGCTTGGCCTGATCCACGACGCGATCGATCTCCGCCAGGCGGGTCGCGTCGGCCACGGGTTCAAGCCGCGGTCCTTCGCCCTCGGCAAACCAGAGCTTCTGGCCGAGCGCCTGCGGCACGAGAAGGATATCCGCGAACAGGATCGCGGCATCGAAGCCGAAGCGCCGGATCGGCTGGAGCGTCACCTCGGCGGCCAGCTCGGGATCGTAGCAAAGCGAGAGAAAGCTGCCGGCCTTGGCCCTGAGCTCGCGGTATTCCGGCAGATAACGCCCGGCCTGGCGCATCAGCCAGACCGGAGGGGTCGGCAGGCTTTCACCGCCGAGCACACGGATCAGGGCAGGGGTCTCGCGTGTCGTCATGCCTGACGGGCCATCCATCCCGCTATTTCTTAAATAAGATTCCTAGAGAGAATCTTTTGTTTTGACTCTTGGAGGCAGGGAGATAGCCCGCCGCAATTCTGTCCACAACCGATCCACAGCCACTGGGACAGCGAGTCGCGGGCCGCGCGGGGCCTCGGTCACCGGTTAAGGCTTTATTAACGAATTGAATTCGGCGGGCAGCTCGCCGTCTTCCAAAATGATTCACGTGAAACACTTTGTTTACCATTCACAGCCGGGCGGCTGTTGATGGTTAGGGCGGGTTATACAGAGCCGCCACTCGGCCTGCGTTTCCTGTTCGGTTGTCCACACTGCTCCCCACGGCCCGGGATAACCCGGTCGTTCCGAAACCGCGGGAGGGAAACGCCAGCTGCGTCAATTCTCGTCGCGGTGATTCCGGTCGCGCTCAAAGCGCGCTAGAGGATAATCACGCTTCAGGCCGGGGGATGCCGTGGTCCGCAATTATTTCCATCTGCATCTGGTGTCGGATGCGACCGGCGAGACGCTGATCGCCGTCAGCCGGGCCGCTGCCGCGCAATATGAAACCGTCTCGGCGATCGAGCATGTCTACCCGCTGGTTCGCTCCGAGGCGCAGCTTGCCCGCGTCCTCGCCGAGATCGAGGCCTCGCCCGGCGTCGTGCTCTACACGCTGGTCGAGCCGGAATGGCAGGAGAAACTGGAGAATTTCTGCCGCGAGCTCGGCTGTCCCTGCCTGTCGGTGCTGCAGCCCGTGCTCTCGCTGTTCCAGTCCTATCTCGGCCAGGCATCGGCGCCGAAGCCGGGCGCGCAGCATGTGCTCAACACCGAATATTTCCGACGCATCGACGCGATGAACTACACGCTGCTGCATGATGACGGGCAGATGGGCGGCGATCTCGACAATGCCGACGTCATCCTGGTCGGCATCAGCCGGACCTCTAAGACGCCGACGAGCATCTATCTCGCCAATCGCGGCATCAAGACCGCCAACATCCCGCTGGTGCCGAATATCCCGCTGCCGCCGGAACTGGAAAGCGCGCGCAAGCCTCTGATCGTCGGCCTCATCGCCAGCGCCGATCGCATCGTCCAGATCCGCCAGAACCGCCTGCTCTCGCTGCGCGCCGATGACGATACCTCCTATGTCGATCCCACAGCCGTCGCCGATGAGGTCACGCAATCGCGCCGTCTCTGCGCCCGCAAGGGCTGGCCGGTGATCGACGTGACCCGTCGTTCGATCGAGGAAACCGCGGCCTCGATTCTCGACCTGCTTCGCGACCACCGCATGAAGTTCATCGCGACATGAGCGCATCGACCACCCTTTGGCTCGATCCCGAGCCGCTGATTCTCGCCTCCGGCAGCGCGACCCGGCGCGACATGCTGCTGGCCGTCGGCATCCCGGTCGAGGTGGTGAAGCCGGAGATCGACGAGCGCGCCGTCGAGAAGCCCCTGGTCGATCGCGGCGTGCCGGCGGATCAGGTTGCGGCCGCTCTCGCCTGCGCCAAGGCGCTGGCTGTCTCCCGCGACCGCCCCGGCCGCCTCGTGCTGGCCGCCGACCAGACCCTGACCTGCGGTGGCATCGCCTTTCACAAGCCTGCGGATCTCGCCGGGGCGGCACGCCAGATTGCAGCGCTCTCCGGCCGGAGCCATGAGCTCCATTCAGCCTTCGTCATCGCGCGAGACGGCGCGCCGCTGGCCGAAGGCCTCGAGGCCGCACGCCTGACCATGCGCACGCTCCAGCCTGATTTCATCGCGCGCTATCTGGCCGTTGCCGGTTCGGCCGCCCTGTCCAGCGTCGGCGGCTATCAGCTCGAAGGGCCCGGCGCCCAGCTCTTCGACAAGGTCGAGGGCGACCATTTCACCATTCTCGGCCTGCCGCTGCTTGCGGTGCTCGCGTCGCTGCGCGATCTCGATTGCCTCGCCGGTTAACGGACTTCTTTCATGCCGCCTCGCTGCTTCGTCATCGGACATCCCATCGCCCATTCGCGCTCGCCCCTGATCCATGGCGAATGGCTGCGCGAGCATCGGCTTACCGGTTCCTATGAGCGGATCGATGTCGCGCCGGTCGATCTTCCGGCCTTCATCTCCCGCCTGCGCGAGGGCGAATTCGCTGGCGGCAATGTCACCGTGCCCCACAAGGAAGCGGTGATGGCGCTGGTCGATGAGATCAGCGATGCCGGTCGGGCCGTCGGCGCGGTCAACACGCTCTGGCGCGAAGGCGGCCGGATCATCGCCGACAACAGCGATGTCGGCGGCTTCCTCGCCCATCTCGATGCGACGGTGCCCGGCTGGCAGGGGCGGGTCGGCACGGCGCTCGTCCTTGGCGCCGGCGGCGCGGCACGCGGTATCTGCTACGGCCTGAAGGCACGCGGGGTCGCGCGCATTCTTGTCGTCAACCGCAGCCCCGAACGCGCGGCCGAACTGGTCGCCGCTCTTGGTGATCCTCTGGAGGCGGGCGATTGGGCGAAGCGCGACCGCCTCGTCGGCGAGGCCGATCTCATCGTCAACACGACGGCCCTCGGCATGCAGGGCAAACCATCGCTGGAAATCGATCTCGCCGCTTTACGGCCGGGAACCATCGTCGACGATATCGTCTATGTCCCCTTGAAGACCGCGTTGCTGGCCGAGGCGGAACGGCGTGGCGGCGTTCCCGTTGATGGGCTTGGCATGCTGCTGCATCAGGCGGCGCCCGGCTTCGCCCGCTGGTTCGGCGTGACGCCGCAGGTGACGCCGGCGCTTCGTGCGCTCATCGAAGCCGATATCCTGAAGGCCTGATTCGCCGGAGCAGCCATGACCTTCGTGCTGGGCCTGACAGGCTCGATCGGGATGGGAAAATCGACGACCGCGCAGCTCTTCGTGCAGCGCGGCGTACCCCTGCACGATGCCGACGCGGCCGTGCATCGACTGCATCGTGGCCGGGCCGCAGCGCCGATCGAAGCCGCATTCCCGGGTACGGTGATCGATGGAGCGGTCGATCGCGCAAAGCTGGGCGCGGCCGTGCTCGGCAAGCCCGATGCCTTGCGCCGGCTCGAAGCGATCATCCATCCGCTGGTGCGTGAGGAGGAGGAGGCCTTCCTTACCCGCTGCCGCCGGGAGGGTGCGGAACTCGCCATCATCGACGTGCCGCTCCTGCTGGAAACCGGAGGCGAGGCGCGCTGCGACGCCGTCCTCGTCGTGACGGCGCCCGCCGAAGTCCAGCGTCAGCGCGTCCTGGCCCGCCCCGGCATGACCGCGGAAAAGCTCGACGCGATCCTGTCGCGCCAGATGCCGGATGCGGAGAAACGTCGCCGTGCCCATTTCCTTGTGGACACGTCGCACGGTCTGATGGCCGCCGAGCGGCAGGTCGGTTCTATCCTGATGGCGCTCGCCGGCCGTCCCGGGCGCGGTGCGCAAGCGAGGTTCTGAAACGATGCGCGAGATCGTTCTCGATACCGAAACCACCGGCGTGGAAGCCAATAACGGCGACCGCATCGTCGAGATCGGCTGCGTCGAACTGCTCAATCACTGCCCGAGCGGCAGGACCTTCCACGTCTACATCAATCCCGAACGCTCGATGCCGATCGAGGCCTTCAACGTCCACGGCCTCTCAGAAGAATTCCTCTCGGACAAGCCGGTCTTTGCGGCGGTGGCCGATGAATTCGCCGACTTCATCGCTGGCGCCAAGCTGGTGATCCATAACGCGGCCTTCGACGTCGGCTTCATCAACATGGAGTTCAAACGGCTCGGCCTGCCGCCGATCGAGCAGGGCTTCGTGGTCGACACCCTGTCGATGGCGCGTCGCAAGCATCCGGGCGCCTCGAACAGCCTCGACGCGCTCTGCTCGCGTTATGGCATCGACAACGGCCGCCGCACCAAGCACGGCGCCCTGCTCGATTCCGAGATCCTGGCCGAGGTCTATATCGAGCTGATCGGCGGCAAGCAGGCCTCGCTTGGTCTCGGCGTCGAGGCCTCGGCCGGCCGCCCGGGCCTCGCCATGGCGGCGGTCGAGAAGCCGCAGCGGCAGCGCCCGCTGGCCCCGCGCCTCAGCGAAGAGGCGCTCAAGGCGCATGAGGCCTTCATCCTCGGCTCGCTGAAGGCGCCGCTCTGGAAGGGCTATCTCGGCATCACGGACGACGCGGCCCAGTAAGCCGCGTCGCCTTTCGTGCAGGGCGGCTTATCGTGCCCTGCGGCGCGACAGCATGTTGAGCGCCTCGATCAAGGCCGAGAAGGCCATCGCGGCGTAGATATAGCCCTTCGGCACATGCACGCCGAAGCCCTCGGCGATCAGCGTGCCGCCGATCATCAGCAGGAAGCCCAGCGCCAGCATCACGATCGTCGGGTTCCTGTCGATGAAGCGTGCCAGCGGATCGGCGGCGAGCAGCATCGTCAAAACCGCAACGATGACGGCGATGACCATGACCGGAACATGTTCGGTCATGCCGACGGCGGTGATGATCGAGTCGATCGAGAACACCAGGTCGAGGATCAGGATCTGGAAGATCGCCGCGCCGAAGCCCAGCGTCGCGGCGCGCGTGCCGCCTTCCGCGAGGACGGATTCCGGATCGGGATCGACCTTGTGATGGATTTCCTTCGTCGCCTTCCAGACCAGGAAGAGACCGCCGGCGATCAGGATGAGATCGCGCCAGGAGAAGGCCTGGCCGAAGACCGTGAAGATCGGCGCGGTGAGTTTGACGATGAAGGCGACGGTGCCAAGCAGGCCGAGGCGCATGATCAGCGCCAGGCCGATGCCGATCCTGCGGCCCTTCGAACGCTGATGCTCCGGCAGCTTGTTGGTCAGGATCGAGATGAAGATCAGGTTGTCGATGCCGAGCACGACCTCCATGGCGATCAGTGCCCCGAGCGCGGCCCATACGGCGGGGTCGGCGGCAAGCGTCAGAAGGGCGTCCATCAAGTCTCCATCGGATACGGAAAAGGCGGGCGTCCCGGTTGGGGCGTCCGCCGTCGATCCCACGCACATGGAGAGAGGGGCGTTGTCCTGCAAGGACAACAATCATCGGCAATAAACGAAGAAAGGGCCCGTGAGGGCCCTTCCGTCAGGTCTTTCGGTACCGTGACCGATCAGTTGGTCGCGGTGCCCTGCTGGCCCTCGAGCTCCTGCAGGCGCTGCTGGAAGAGCTGCGCGAAGTCGATCGGCGGCACGTAGAAGGGCGGGAAGCCGCCGTTCTGCACGGCCTCGGCGATGATCTGCCGGGCGAAGGGGAAGAGCAGGCGGGCGCAGTCGATCACCAGAACGGGGTGGATGTGCTCCTGCGGGATGTTCTGCAGGCGGAACACGCCGGCATAGCTCAGGTCGAAGGCGAACAGCGTCTCGCCCTTGAGCTCGGCCTTGCCTTCGAGGCGCAGCACGGTCTCGTAATCGTCGTCGGCGAGAGCGGTCGAGCCGACATTGACCTGCAGCGACATCTGGGGGCCCTGCTGGGCTTCCTGCTGGGCGAGCGAGCGCGGCGCCTTCGGGTTCTCGAAGGAAAAGTCCTTGGTGTACTGGATCAGGGCGTTCAGGCTCGGAGCCGCTTCGGCGCCGGCGCCATTGCCGTTGGGGAGTTCGTTGGCCATCGGTCCCATCTTGTTCTGGCAGGCTGTCTCGGGAAATCCCGCGCCTCTGCCGGCACTCGGGACTGCGCTCCATGCTATGGAGCGGCGCGCGCGTCGGCTATCATGGACGCCGTGCCGGCACAAGAAGTCGCCTTCACAAGCGGAGGGGTGGATGTTACGAGCCAGTCTCACCATATGAAGGTGAAGGCCCGGCGCGGACGCGGATGGGCCGGGTAACAACGGGGAGCCGCGGGTCAGCTTTCGATGCAAAATTCCTTCGACATGCAGACTCTGGTCTTCCTGGTCCTCGCCGTCTTCGTGGCCTGGAAGCTGCGCTCCGTGCTCGGCCAGAAGACCGGCAACGAGCAGCCCAAGGATCCTTTCGCCCGCCGCGAGACGCCGCCGATGCGGCCCGATCAGGCGCAAGCACCGGACAAGCGCGACAATGTGATCCGCCTGCCGGGCGCCGCCAACGACCCGGTCGCACCGGAGCTGCCGGCGGCCGAGCGCTGGAAGGACCTGGCCGCGCCGGATTCGCCCGTCAGCGCCGGCATCGAGGCGGTGATCCGCCAGGAGCCCGGTTTCGATCCGCATGAATTCGTCGGCGGTGCCAAGGCGGCCTATGAGGCGATCGTCACCGCCTTCGCCCGCGGCGACCGCAAGATGCTGAAGGGTCTCCTCGCCAAGGAGGTCTATGACGGCTTCGAGCAGGCCATCTCCGAGCGCGAGAAGCGCGGCGAGAAGGCGGAATCGAATTTCGTCTCGATCGACAAGGCCGATCTCGCTGCCGTGGACGTCAAGGGCAAGACCGCCCAGGTCACGATCGCCTTTGTCTCGCAACTGATCAGCGTCACCCGCGACGCGCAGGGTGCGGTCGTCGATGGCAGCGCCGAGCAGGTCTCGGAGGTCAACGACATCTGGACCTTCTCGCGCCAGCTCGGCAGCCGCGATCCCAACTGGCTGCTCGTGGCCACCGAATCCGCGGCGTGAAGCGTGGCGGCGCCGGTGTCGCACTGGCGTTCTCCGCGATCCTGGCCCTTGCACCCGTGACCGCCATGGCCTCGTCGCCCCCGCTGCCCGAAGGAGCCCGCGCCGAGGCGCTTTCGCCAGCAGATCTCGCCGGCTGGACGCAGGACGATCATGCCAGGGCCTTCGCCATCTTCGCGGAGGGATGCATGGCCGATCCGCCGTTGCGCCAGGGCGTGCCGCTTCCCGAGCGGCTCACCGCCGTCTGCGACAAGGCGAAGGCGCTGGTTGCCGCCGGGAATGTCGATCGCGAGCAGGCCAGGACTTTCTTCGAGCAGAACTTTTCGTTCTGGCGTATCCGGCCGGAAGGCGGCGAAACCGGCTTTACGACCGGCTATTTCGAGCCGGAATTCGAAGGCTCTCTGACCCGCTCCGACGCCTTCCCGACGCCGCTCTATGACCGGCCGAAGGATCTGGTGACGCGTTTCTCCGAGAATGACTGGCCAGGCCTCGACAAGGCGCTTTCGGCCGCGCGCCGCACGAAAAAGGGTTTCGAGCCCTTCCCGGACCGCACGGAGATCGAGACCGGCGCGCTCGACGGCCAGGGACTCGAAATCATGTGGCTGCGCGATCCCGTCGATCGCTTCGTCCTGCAGGTGCAGGGTTCCGGTCGCGTCCGCCTGCCGGACGGGTCCGTCACGCGGCTGAGCTATTCCGGTCGCAACGGCCATCCCTACACCTCGCTCGGGCGCGTGCTCAGCCAGCGCGAATCGATCCCGCCCGAGCAGATGACCATGGACCGGCTGATCGCCCGGCTGAAAGCCGATGCCGGCTTTGCCCGCGACCTGATCCGCCTGAACAAATCCTTCGTCTTCTTCGCCCGCCGCGGCGATCTTCCCGCCGAAAGCGGGCCGATCGGCGGCGCCGGCCTGCCGCTCACGCCGATGCGCAGCATAGCGGTCGATCGTACGGCCTGGCCCTATGGCGTGCCGGTCTGGATCGACGCCACGATCCCGGACGGGGTCGGCGGCGACGAGCATCTCGCGCGCCTGATGATCGCGCAGGATACCGGCTCTGCTATCCTCGGCCCGGCCCGCATGGATCTCTTCGTCGGCTCGGGGGCAGCGGCGGGCCATCGCGCCGGCCTGATTCGCCATCCCGTCGCCTTCACCGTGCTCTGGCCGCGCTGAGATGCGCGCGCGCCGCGGAAAGACCCTGACGGAGGCCGATATCGCGCTCTGGCGCCAGGTCGCGCGCTCGGTCAAGCCCTTGCCCGGCCGCGCGCCGGTCGAGCCCGAGCCGGCTCCCGAACAGGCAGTTCCCTTAGCGACAGACGCCGCCATGCGCGCCGTTGCGACGGCGTTGCCGGTGAAAGCTGCGTCTCCGGCCGCCCCGCCTTTGGCGCCGATCGAGCGGCGTTTGCGCACGCAACTGCGCCGTGGCCAGCAAAGCGTCGACGCCTCCATCGACCTGCACGGCATGCGGCAGGACGAGGCGCATCTGGCGCTCCATGCCTTCCTGCGCCGCGAGCAGCGCCGCGGCTGCCGCATTGCCCTGGTGGTGACCGGCAAGGGCGCCCTGGCGCCGGCCCTGTTCGGTGACGAACGGGGCGTATTGCGCCGGATGGTGCCGCATTGGCTGCGCCTGCCCGAATTGCGCACGCTGGTCCTGGGCTTCGAGGAGGCCGAGCAGCGCCATGGCGGCTCTGGCGCGCTCTATGTCCGCCTGCGCCGCCTGCGGGAACACGGGCCGTGACGCCCTTCGGCCAGCGCGTGCGCGAATTGCGGGAAGCGCGCGGCATGACCCTCGCTCAGATGGCGGAGGGTCTCGGCGTCTCGCCGGCCTATCTCTCGGCGCTGGAACACGGCAAGCGCGGCCGCCCGACCTTCACGCTGATCCAGGGCGCGATCCATCTCCTCGGCGTGATCTGGGACGAGGCCGACGAGCTCGTCCGCCTCGCCGATCTCTCGCATCCGCGCGTGACCATCGACACAGCCGGCCTCGATCCCGAAGCGACGCTCTTCGCCAACCGGCTGGCGCGCGAGATCGGCCTGCTGGAGGGCGACGATCTGCGCCGCCTCGCCGGCATGCTCGACGAGGCCGCCGCCCGGCGCGATCCGGCCTGAGCGCCCGGCTTGACCGCACGGCATGCGGATGCGACAGGGCCAGCATCTTCCCAATCGGCCGACGGGCCGCGCCCTCCGGACAGAGCTAGAGCCATGACCCAGACCCGCACGGACGTCCTCGCCCTCGGCAACGCCATCGTCGACGTCCTCGCTTCGGCCGAGGAGGATTTCCTCGCCGCGCAGAAGCTGACCAAGGGCGCGATGATGCTGATCGACGAGCCGCGTGCCGAGTCGCTCTATGCTGCGATGGGCCCGGCCCGGATCATCTCGGGTGGCTCGGCCGCGAACACCATCGCCGGCCTCGCCTCCTTCGGCGGCAAGGGCGCCTTCATCGGCAAGGTCCGCGGCGACGAGCTCGGCAAGCTCTATCGCCATGACCTGACCTCGCTTGGCGTCGCCTTCGGCACGGCCGATGCGACGGAAGGCCCGGCCACGGCACGCTCCTTCATCATCGTCACACCCGATGGCGAGCGCACGATGAACACCTATCTCGGCGCCTGCCAGGGCCTCTCCGTCGCCGATGTCGACGCCAGGGCCGTCGAGAACGCCGATATCGTCTATCTCGAGGGCTATCTCTGGGACCCGCCGGCGGCCAAGGAAGCCTTCCGCAAGGCCTCGGAGATCGCCCACAAGGCCGGTGGCCGCGTCGCCATCACCCTGTCCGATTCCTTCTGCGTCGACCGCTATCGCGACGAGTTCGTCGGGCTGATCCGCAACCGCATGGTCGATCTCGTCTTCGCCAACGAGCATGAGCTCAAGAGCCTCTACGAGACCGCGGATTTCGACACCGCGCTGGCAGCGCTGCGTGCCGAGAACATTCTTGCCGTCGTCACCCGCTCCGAGAAGGGCGCACTGGCGGTGACGCCGGACGGCATCGTCGAGGAGCCGGTCTTCCCGATCGAGCGCGTGGTCGACGCGACCGGCGCCGGCGATCTCTTCGCTGCGGGCTTCCTCTACGGCCTGACCTCGAACCGCGAGACCCGCGATTCGCTTCGCCTCGGCGCGCTGGCAGCGGCCGAGATCATCTCGCATGTCGGCGCCCGGCCGGATATCAGCCTGAAGACGCTGGCCGGGAACGAAGGGTTGCTGTGAGTTCTTCCTTCATCAAAGTCGGCTGTTGCCGACTTTGACACCCTGAGCTGCTCATCTCGGGCAAGCCCGAGATGAGGGGAGAGGGACAACACCCTCTCAATACAGCGTCGCCTTGACCCGGCCCGGCAGCGCCTCGTCATAGGCCCGGCCGTCGAAGGTCTCGACCGCGACGTTGCGCGCGGTAATGTCGCGCAGGATCGTGCCGGGCGAGGGCAGGTTGCGCCGGTCGACCTGCCGCTCCGGGTTCCAGAGCTCTGCCCGCACCACCGCGCGGGAGCACTGAAAGTAGACGGCCTCGACATGGACGACCATCACGCTCGCCGGCAGCTTCCCGGCCATCTCGAACTGCGATAACAACTCAGGGTCGCAGGAAATCTCCGCACGTCCGTTCACGCGCAGCGTCTCGCCGCAGCCGGGGATTAGGAAGAGCATTCCGATTCGATCGTCGAACAGGATATTCTTCAAGGAATCCAGACGGTTATTGCCTTTTCGGTCGGGAATCAGGAGCGTTTTCGCGTCCCGGACCGTGACAAAGCCCGGCAGATCCCCGCGCGGCGAACAATCCAGCCCCTCCGGACCGACCGTCGCGAGCACGAAAAACGGCGAGGCGGCGATCAGCGCTGCGTAGTTCGCGTCGACATGATCGATCTCTTTGAAGAGCGACGCTGGGGCCATCGGGTTGGGGTAGGCATGGGCGAGGTCGTCGAGCGAGGCGATGCGGTGGTCGGACATGCCGGTCTCCATGGAACGGCATATGTCTAGACTATTGTAAGTGACGCGTCATCATCTCCCGGCATGTTGCGCCAGAGACAAGCCAGCCGCGATGGCGGCAGCGAGACCGGCCGGGTTGTCCCACGGGATGGAATGCCCGGCCCCCGGCACGATAGCGATCTCGACCCCTGCCTCGGGCAGTCCCGCCGCATCGTCATAGGGCAGTGACAGCTCGCCGATGATCAGCGTGCGCGGCACGGGCAGTGACACGAGCGTGCTCCGCCATGTCGGGTCGCTGCCCTCGACCAGCGAACGCGCTGTCCGCTGCACCGCATAGGCGGCGCTGCGGGCGAGCGAGGCTGTCCAGATATCGTTGCCCTCGGCTCGAGCTGCGTGCACGATCGCGTCCTGGCCGCCGGCGCAATACTCCGCTTCCGGGATCGCCGCGATGCCCCGGCTGAACTGGCCGCCGCCCGGATCGAGATTGGGTTCGCCGACGACGAGTCTGCCAAGGCGCGGCCCCAGTATCGCGGCTGCGGCAATGGCGACGGCGCCGCCCATGCTGTGTCCGAAGAGATCGACCCGGGGGAGTTCCAGCGCATCGACCAGCGCGACGATGCAGCGGGCGTGATCCACGATCGTATAGCCGAACGCTTCCGGCCGATCGCTGAAGCCGGAGCCCAGCAGGTCGATCAGCAGCATGCGACGGCCCCGCAAGGCCGGATCGGCTGCGACGGTCGGATAATCGCAGGAGGAGGCGCAGCCAAGCCCATGGATCATGAGCAGGGCCGGGCCGTCGCCGGCGATGTCGTGGTAGCGCAACGAAGCGCCAATGGCGGGAACGGCGAAGGATTTCATCGGCAGGCACTCCGGCTTTCACGGAAGACTAGCAAGGACGTTGCCCGAACATGGCGGGACATGCCGCGCGAACGAAAAACGCCCCGCATCATCCGATGCGGGGCGTCCTGTTTTACACAAGCTGGCGGGCAGCGATTACTCGGCCGCGCCCTGCTTCTCGCGGGCCTTGTCGGCCTCGCGCTGGGCCTTGAGCTTCTCGGTGAGGTCCTCGCCGGTGGCCTGGTCGACGACCTTCATCGAGAGGCGGATCTTGCCGCGCTCGTCCTGGCCGAGGAACTTGACCTTGACCTTGTCGCCTTCCTTGACGACGTCCGAGACCTTCTGGACGCGCTGGGCAGCGAGCTCGGAGATGTGGACGAGACCGTCCTTGGCGCCGAAGAAGTTCACGAAGGCGCCGAACTCCATGATCTTGACGACGGTGCCGTCATAGATCACGCCGACTTCGGCCTCGGAGACGATCGACTTGATCCACTTGATCGCGGCTTCGATCGACTTGCCGTCGGCCGAGGCGATCTTGATGGTGCCGTCGTCCTCGATGTTGACCTTGGCGCCGGTCTTCTCGACGATCTCGCGGATGACCTTGCCGCCGGAGCCGATGACTTCACGGATCTTGTCGACCGGGATCTTCATCGTCTCGATGCGCGGCGCGAACTCGCCGAGCTGGCTGCGCGAGGCGGAGAGCGCCTTGTTCATCTCGCCGAGGATGTGATCGCGACCGCCCTTGGCCTGGTCGAGGGCGACCTTCATGATCTCCTCGGTGATGCCGGCGATCTTGATGTCCATCTGCAGCGAGGTGATGCCCGCGGCGGTGCCGGCGACCTTGAAGTCCATGTCGCCGAGATGGTCCTCGTCGCCGAGGATGTCGGAGAGCACGGCAAAGCGCTCACCCTCGAGGATGAGGCCCATCGCGATGCCCGCGACCGGCGCCTTCAGCGGCACGCCCGCATCCATCAGCGCCAGCGAGGTGCCGCAGACGGTGGCCATCGAGGAGGAGCCGTTCGACTCGGTGATCTCCGAGACGACGCGGATCGTGTAGGGGAACTCCGACTTCGCCGGCAGCATCGGACGGATGGCGCGCCAGGCGAGCTTGCCATGGCCGATTTCGCGGCGGCCGGGCGAACCCATGCGGCCGGTCTCGCCGACGGAGTAGGGAGGGAAGTTGTAGTGCAGCAGGAAGGTTTCCTTGTAGGTGCCTTCCAGCGAGTCGATGAACTGCTCGTCGTCGCCGGTGCCGAGCGTGGTCACGACCAGCGCCTGCGTCTCGCCGCGAGTGAACAGGGCGGAGCCGTGGGTGCGCGGCAGCATGCCGGCCTCTGCGACGATCTTGCGGACCGTCTTGAGGTCACGGCCGTCGATGCGGGTGCCGTCGTCGAGGATGGTCCAGCGCACGACCTTGGCCTGGGCCTCCTTGAACTGGCCGCCGACCTGCTCCTTGGTGAAGGTGGTCTTGCCGTCCGGCTCGGCCGAGATCAGCGAGGCGACCTTGGCCTTGGCGGCGTCCAGCGCCTTGTAGCGCTCAGCCTTGGTGGTGATCTTGTAGGCGGCGCGCAGATCGGCGTCGACCAGCTTCAGGACGGCGTCCAGGACGACGGAGTTGTCGGCCGGGGTATAGTCGCGCGGCTCCTTGGCGGCCTTCTCGGCCAGGCGGATGATCGCGTCGATCACCGGCTGGAAATGCTTGTGGCCGAACATCACGGCGCCGAGCATCACGTCCTCGGGAAGCTCCTTGGCCTCCGACTCGACCATCAGCACGGCGTCCTGCGTGCCGGCGACGACGAGATCGAGAACCGAGTCCTTCATCTCCTCGATCGTCGGGTTGAGCTTGTAGGCGCCGTCGATATAGCCGACGCGGGCGCCGCCGATCGGGCCCATGAAGGGCACGCCGGAGAGGGTGAGCGCAGCCGAGGTCGCGACCATCGCGAGGATGTCGGGATCGTTCTCCAGGTCATGCTGGAGCACGGTGACGACGACCTGGGTGTCGTTCTTGTAGCCTTCGACGAAGAGCGGGCGGATCGGGCGGTCGATCAGGCGGGAGACCAGCGTCTCCTTCTCGCTCGGACGGCCCTCGCGCTTGAAATAGCCGCCGGGGATGCGGCCGGCCGCGAAGGTCTTTTCCTGGTAGTTCACGGTCAGCGGGAAGAAGTCGAAGCCCGGCTTCGGCTCCTTGGCCGAGACGACGGTCGCGAGCAGGACGGTCTCGCCATAGGTGGCGAGCACGGCGCCATCGGCCTGGCGGGCGACCTTGCCGGTCTCGAGGACGAGCTTGCGGCCGCCCCAGATCAGTTCTTCGGTTTGGATGTCGAACATGGATTTATATCTTTCGGTCGGGTTTTGACCCGTCCGGTGCCTTCAGGCCCATGGGCAAGACGGCGGAACACCCGGATCATGCGAGATTGCGCGTCCGGGCGCTCGGCGATCCTGCCATGGACGTCTTGGGCGCCCGGCGGGTCACGCGGGAGGGCCGCCCCATGCGGCCGCCGCGGCAGTCAGGCGGCTCGCCCCATGGCGGCCTCACCTGAGAAGGAGCCGCCCGGAGCAGGTCGCACCGGGCGGAAACCGTCGGCTTTCGATCAGCGGCGGATGCCGAGCTTCTCGATCAGCGTCTTGTAGCGGGCCTCTTCCTTGCCCTTCAGGTAGTCCAGCAGGGACCGGCGCTGCGAGACCAGCTTGAGCAGGCCGCGGCGCGAGTGGTTGTCCTTGTTGTGGGACTTGAAGTGACCGGTGAGGTTAGTGATGCGCTCCGTCAGGATCGCGATCTGCACTTCCGGCGAGCCGGTATCGTTCGGCTTGGTGGCGTGTTCCTTGATGAGCGCGGTCTTGCGCTCGGCCGTGATCGACATCGGGATATCCTCGTGTTCGGGTTGATCTGGCGGGCCAGGCCGGGATGTCGTCCAGCAAGGTCCGAAGCCCGCGAGCCGCCTCATCGCGGAGGGGTCGCGCCGCCGACTGGTTAAGCCGGTTGCCCGGGCATATACACGAAATCGGTGGAAACGCCAGCGTTCCCGAATCCGGGCTAGACCGAGGCTCCGCCGCGATCGTAGCGCTGCTGGGCCGCCTCGACCTCGCCGATATGCGCCTCCGCCCAGAGGGTGAGCTGGTTCACCGTCTGCGCCAGCGTCCGCCCGAGTTCGGTCAGCGAGTACTCGACGGTCACCGGCACCGTCGCGAACACCTCGCGCCGCACCAGCCCGTCGCGCTCCAGGCTCTTCAGCGTCTGCGACAGCATTTTCTGCGAGATGTTCTCGATCCGGCGCCTGAGTTCGTTGAAACGCAAGGTGCCGTCGTCGAGCGCGATCAGGATCAGCACGGCCCAGGTATCGCCGATGCGGTCGAGCACGCGCCGGGTCGGGCAGAGCGCCTGGAAAGGATCGGGGCGTTTCAACATGGCGGTTTCCTGGAGGTGACCATGTCGCGTGAAAGTGCCTTCTTTACGGGGCGGCGCGGCAGGATCAGATAGGTTCCATTGGAGTGCAGGTATCCATTGGATACCATAACAAGGAGCCCCTGTCATGAAAGTCGTCAAGAAGGTCGCATTGATCGGCGCCAGCGGATTCATTGGTTCGCGCCTGCTGGCCGAACTCTCCGCCCGCGGCCACGCCGTCACCGCCGTCGTCCGCAATCCCGAAAAGGTCGCAAGCCTGCCCGGCGTCACCATCGTCAAGGGTGATGTCTTCGACAAGGATGGGCTGGCCAAGCTCCTCGCCGGCCACGATGCGGTCATCAGCGCCGTGCATTTCTCCGCCAGCGACCCGCAAATCCTGCTCGCGTCGGTCCGGCAGTCGGGCGTGAAGCGCTATCTCGTGGTCGGCGGTGCCGGCAGCCTCGAGGTCGCGCCGGGCGTGAAGCTCTTCGACACCCCGGAATTTCCCGCCATCTATCTCGACGAAGCCCGGAAGGGCGGCGTCTTCCTCGATTTGCTGAAGCAGGACCAGGACCTCGACTGGACCTTCCTCTCCCCTTCGGCCCTGATCCAGCCGGGCGAGCGCACCGGACAATTCCGCCTCGGGACCGATCAGCTCCTGGTCGACAACAAGGGCAACAGTTCGATCTCGGCGGAGGATTATGCGATCGCCCTGGTCGATGAGCTGGAAAAGCCGGCTCATAGCCGCCGTCGCTTCACGGTCGGCTACTGACGAGGCTCGCGCCGTTACGAAAAGGGCCGCGCCTCCCCCCGGAAGCGCGGCCCTGCTTTATTTGAGTGGCTCGCAATGGCGCGTCAGGCCTTGCGGAAGCGCTTCTCGCCGATGCTGAGCGTACCGCGCTTCAGCTTCCCGAGCGCGACCCAGCCGGTCTCGCCCTCGAAATAGAGCTTCGAGCGATCGACCGCATAGCGGCCGACATGCTTGGCGCCGGCGGCGGGCTTGGCCTTGTGAAACTGGCCATCGGGCCGGAGGTCGATCAGGATCGACCCGTCCTCGGTTTTCCACTGGCCGATGGCGGCCTGTTCGAAGGGGCCGAGGGCGTCGGCAGTGTCGAAATCGATCTCGAGCGGGCGGACGGAACGGCTGACCGGCGCGAGGCCGGAAGCGAACTGGCCGAGAGCCTGAAGAACCTGGCTGATCTGCATGGTTTTCGTCTCCCTGTTGTGGTGACGGCTGAAACCGCTTGTCGCAGACATCCCCGTCGGGACCTGTCAGCAAGCGGTGCGGCATCGATCGACTCCAGCGAGTCGGCCGAGGAACGTCACGGATTGAATGTGCGAGGGCGGCGTCGTGATGGAGCAAAGCTCCGGCGCCTGTCACGAAGATAGGCCGATCAAGCGCCTCGACAAGAGGCGGCGAGCAAAAATTTCTCCTCGAAACGCCAACGGCGCCCATTCGGGCGCCGCGCGTGTCGTGTTCGAAGATGTTCGAAGGCTTGGTGGCCTCAGAACTCCTCCCATCCGGAATCGTTGGCCCTGCCGCCATTGGCGACCTTGCGCGGGGCGGGGGCACGTGACTGGACGAAGGCGGCCTCCGCCAGCTGGCGCAGCCGCTCCGGCTCGCCGGAGGTGGCGGGAGCCGGCCTGGCGGTCCGCATCGGCGCCTTCGCGCGGGCCGGCGTGGCCGGTTGCGCATAAGCCGCCTGGCTGGTGGGCTCGCGCCCGGTGCGGAAGGTCGCGACCAGTCCGTTGAGCTGCTCGATCCGGCCCGAGAGCGCGTTGGCCGAGGCCGCGCTCTGCTCGGACAAAGCCGCGTTCTGCTGGGTCATCTCGTCGAGATGCGCCACCGCCTGGCTCATCTCGTCGATGCCGTTGGCCTG
>NZ_FNBZ01000004.1 GCF_900102525.1 Allobosea robiniae
CCGTCCGGCGAACCGGCATCAGCCTCAGCGTCCTTAGGAAGCGCAGAAGAGGCGCCGCTCAGCGGCGGCGCCGTCTCGATGGCCGGTTTATAGGCGGGACCCCTTTCTCCTGTCAACGCGCTTTTTGAAAGTTTTTCGACAAAAATGGGTTTCGTCATTATTCCAATGACTTAGACGAAAGTCGCAGTTTTCGACCCCTCGATAAGGGCCCCCCAGGCCCTCTTCTGCTGCCAGTCCTCTGTCCACGTCATCCGAGACGTTCCGGACGGCCCACAAAAGTCGGAGGCAGGCGGATCTTCAGGGAAGAGAAGCAGCTTCGCTCAAGGCTTCCGCCAGGAAGGTGCTGAGCGCTGCGACGGCGGCCGAGGCGCGCCCCGGCGCCAGGTGGAGCGCGATCTCGGAGGCCGGCAGGACAGGCAAGCCATGTTCGGCACCCAGCAACTGCAGGCCGGGACGGGCTGTACCCGCCTTGACCACGGTGAGCGCCACGCCGGAAGCGACCATCGCCTCGACGGCGCCAATGCTCGACGAGGAGAACAGGATGCGCCAGCGCAGGCCCGCCTCGTTCAACGCTTCGAGCGCCCATTCGCGGAACATGTTGGGCGCCTTGAGCAAGGCGAGCTGCAAGGGTTCCTCCAACGAGAAGGCGATGCGATCCGAGCAGGCCCAGGCCGTCTGCTCCTTGCGCAGGACCTCGCCGCGCCCATTGCCGGCCTTCTGGGTCGCGAGAACGAGATCGAACTCTTCGCCAAGGCTGTTCAGGAGATCGCGCGTGAAACCCGTCGTGACCTCGAGCTCGACGTCCGGATGCGAGCGCGCGAAGCGCGCCAGCGTCTCCGGCAGGACGATGGTGGCGTAATCGTCCATCACCGCGAGCCGGACCCGGCCGCTGACGCTCTGCGCATTGATGACGTCGAGCGCCTCGTCATGCAGCGCGACGATGCGGCGGGCATAGCCAAGGAACTGTTCGCCCGCGCGCGTGAGAAGAACTTCGTGCGGCGAGCGCTGCAACAGCGTCTGGCCGACCAGCTCCTCGAGGCGGCGGATCTGGGTGCTGACGGTCGACTGGCTGCGGAACAATGCAGTCGCGGCGCGCGTGAAGCTCCTGAGTTCCGCAACCGTGACGAAGCTGCGCAACAGGTCGACGTCGATATTGCGCAGCATGGTGCAACGCCCTCACCTCATAACCATCAAGCGGGAGCCGTTATCGCAATTCGGAAACCATCTGTCCCGTAGGCAAGGCCGAGGGGCCGCCATGCACGGCGCCGATCATGGAAATCGAAGAATTCAATTTTGTCGCAGGGCGCGGGGGCGATAGCCTGTCGCGCAACGGGACAATCAGAGCCCAAACCGCCGAGCCCGAGACCGGAGACGCTTAGCAATGCCTCGCTTGAGATCCGCCACCTCCACCCATGGCCGCAACATGGCCGGCGCCCGCGGCCTGTGGCGCGCAACCGGCATGAAGGACAGCGATTTCGGCAAGCCGATCGTCGCGGTGGTCAATTCCTTCACCCAGTTCGTGCCGGGCCATGTCCATCTCCAGGACCTCGGCCAATTGGTGGCGCGCGAGATCGAGAAGGCCGGCGGCGTCGCCAAGGAGTTCAACACGATCGCGGTCGATGACGGCATCGCGATGGGCCATGACGGCATGCTCTACAGCCTGCCCTCGCGCGAGCTGATCGCCGACAGCGTCGAATACATGGTCAACGCGCATTGCGCCGATGCGATGGTCTGCATCTCCAACTGCGACAAGATCACGCCCGGCATGCTGATGGCCTCGATGCGCCTGAATATCCCGACCGTGTTCGTCTCGGGCGGGCCGATGGAGGCCGGCAAGTTCATCGCCGAGGGCGTGCTGAAGAAGGTCGATCTCGTCGATGCGATGATCGCGGCGGCCGACGACAAGTATACCGACGCCGAGGTCGATGTGATCGAGCGCTCGGCCTGCCCGACCTGCGGCTCCTGCTCGGGCATGTTCACCGCCAATTCGATGAACTGCCTGACGGAGGCGCTCGGTCTCGCCCTGCCGGGCAACGGCTCGACGCTCGCCACCCATGCCGATCGCAAGCGCCTCTTCGTCCAGGCTGGCCACCTGATCGTCGATCTCGCCCGCCGCTATTACGAGCAGGACGACGAGAGCGTGCTGCCGCGCAAGGTCGGCTCGTTCAAGGCCTTCGAGAACGCGATGACGCTCGACATCGCCATGGGCGGCTCGACCAACACGGTGCTGCATCTGCTGGCCGCAGCGCACGAGGCCGAGATCGACTTCACCATGGCCGATATCGACCGGCTCTCGCGCCGCGTGCCCGTGCTCTGCAAGGTCGCGCCCGCCGTTGCCGACGTGCATATGGAAGACGTGCATCGCGCCGGCGGGATCATGGCGATCCTCGGCGAACTGGACCGCGCCGGGCTGATCGACACCTCGCTGCCGACCGTACACAGCACGACGATGGCGGACGCGCTGGCGCGCTGGGACATCACGCAGACCGAGAGCGAGGCGGTGCGCTCCTTCTATAGCGCAGCGCCCGGCGGCGTGCCGACGCAGACCGCCTTCAGCCAGGACCGCCGCTTCGCCGAGCTCGACGCCGACCGCGAGAAGGGCGTGATCCGCAGCGCGGAGCATGCCTATTCGAAGGATGGCGGCCTCGCCGTTCTGTTCGGCAACATCGCGCTCGACGGCTGCATCGTGAAGACGGCCGGCGTCGATGCCTCGATCCTCAAGTTCTCCGGGCCGGCCGTGATCTTCGAGAGCCAGGACGCGGCGGTCGAAGGCATCCTCAACCGCAAGGTCAAGGAAGGCGATATCGTGCTGATCCGCTACGAGGGGCCGCGCGGCGGGCCGGGCATGCAGGAAATGCTCTATCCGACGAGCTATCTGAAGTCGAAGGGGCTGGGCAAAGCCTGCGCGCTGATCACCGACGGGCGCTTCTCGGGCGGCTCGTCGGGCCTCTCGATCGGCCATGTCTCGCCGGAAGCGGCCGAGGGCGGCGCGATCGGCCTGGTCGAGAGCGGCGACATCATCGCGATCGACATCCCCAATCGCAGCATCTCGCTCCAAGTTTCCGACGAGGAACTGGCGCGTCGTCGTGCGGCGATGGAGGCCAAGGGCAAGGATGCCTGGAAGCCGGCCGCGCCGCGCAAGCGCAAGGTCACCACTGCGCTGAGGGCCTATGCCGCGACGACGACGAGCGCGGCCAAGGGCGCGGTGCGCGTCGTCGATTGATGATGACCGACCGCCCGGCCAACGCGGCCGGGCGGTCCTCGCTAGATCGAAATTCCCCAATCGCGCGGCTTGAAAAGACGTTTCTGCCTTTTGCATGAAAACAGCCAATCTGACGGCAGATTGACATTGCCCAGACAATCGCGATCCGCCTATTGAGCCTGCACTATATTTAAGCAGCCCAATCGGCCGTCATGAGTTCCGCTTCCCCTCCTTCGCCCGCGAGCCGGCGCTCGCATTTCCGGTTCTTCGTGCCGATCCTGGCCGGTGCAACCTGGCGCGACCGGCTGGTCTCCTGCGTCGGCGCGCTCGTCTGCGTCGGCGCGACCGGGCTGATCTGCGGCCTGCTGCTCGGCAATGACCCGCATCTGCCGCTTCTCGTGGCACCGATGGGTGCGTCAGCTCTGCTGCTTTTCGCGATCCCGTCGAGTCCGCTGGCGCAGCCCTGGCCGATCGTCGGCGGCAACACCGTCTCAGCCCTGATCGGCCTCCTCGTCAGCCGTTATGTGCCGGAGCCGGCGGTGGCTGCCGGCTGTGCGGTGGCGCTCGCGATCGCAGCAATGTCGCTTTTGCGCTGCCTGCATCCGCCGGGTGGAGCGGCGGCGCTGACCGCTGCGCTCGGCGGCCCCGCCGTCGCGACCTACGGGCTCGGCTTCGCCTTCGTCCCGGTCGGGCTCAACGCGCTCGTGCTGACCCTGCTCGGCGTGGCGTTCCACCGCTTCTCCAGCCACAGCTATCCGCATCGCGCACCAGCACCGGCGAACACCCACGGCACGAAGGACCCGCCCCCCGGCCAGCGCGTCGGCTTCAACGAGGACGATATCGACGCCGCGCTGAGCGATGTCGGAGAGGCCTTTGACATCGACCGCGAGGATCTCGACCGGCTGCTCCGGCGCGTCGAACTCCACGCGCTGGCGCGCAAGCGCGAGCTGCCGCGCTGCGCCGACATCATGTCCCGCGATCTCGTCCGCGTCGACCAGCACGACGATATCGAGACCGCCCGCCGTTTGCTGCTGGAGCATGCCATCCGCACCCTGCCCGTTGTCGATCGCGAGAACCGGCTGCTCGGCACGGTCGGCCTGCGCGAACTCACCCATCCCGGCCTGCGCGTTCGCGACGTGATGTCCCCTGCCGTGATCGCGCGCCCCGACGAGCCCGCCGTCGATCTCATCGCCGCCCTCACCGATGGCAGCCATCACGCCGTCATCGTCGTCGATGACGGCGAGCGTCTGGTCGGGCTCGTCAGCCAGAGCGATCTTCTGGCGATGCTGCTGCGACCGCTCCGACGTGAAGCGGCCTGAAAAAAGCGGGTTTCCCCCGGCTGCCATCCTGCTCTAGCCTTGTGGCGGGATATCAACGGAGGAATCCTGATGCGGGCTGCGATCGTCGCCCTGAGCTGCCTTCTGTCGCTGCCGGCGGCAGCCGCAGGTCCTTTCGGCAAGATCGCCGTCGGCAACTGGTCGGGCGGCACCTTCACCAACGACCAGAGCGGTGCCTTCTCGCATTGCGCCGTCAGCGCCCGCTACAAGAGCGGGGTGACGATGCTGACCTCGGTGACCGCGCAATTCTCCTGGCTGCTCGGCTTCTCGAAGCCCGAATGGAAGCTGAGAACCGGCGAGACGCTGAAGCTACGGCTCGTCTTCGACCGCAGCTCGACCATCGAGGTGACCGCCAACATCAAGTCGCCGACGCTCGTCACGATCGCCATGCCGGCGCAGTCCACCCTGATCAATGCCTTCCGGCAGGGGCGCTATCTCGAGCTGGTGGCCAATGACGCGCGCTATACCTTCGCGCTGACCTCGACCGGCGAGATGCTGCCGGCGTTGGTCGAATGCGTAAAGCAGAGCGCCAATGTGCGCGGCCCGGTCTCACCCGGCGCGCCCGTCCGGGCCCAGACACCGGAAGCCACGGAGAAGGAGCGCGCGGCGCGGGCCGAGAAGAAGGCCTTGCTGGAGAAGACACGCGACCTGATCCGCAGCAAGATGCTGGCCTGCATCGGCCGCGAGGGCGCGCCGATGCTGCTCACCGACGAGAAGGCAGAGGTCGTCGCCAAGGCCGCCATGCTGTTCTGCAAGGGCGATGTCGACGCCCTGACCCATGCCACAATCGAGATCATCGAAACCGAGGACGGCCGGCCGACCAATCGCAATGCCGTGCGCGAGGCCGCGGAAAAGCGGGTCCAGGAGGTGGTGACCGCCCATGTCATCCGCACCCGCGGCGAGATGATCGGCAAGGGGCAGAGGCCCGGCAATCCGGCGCCGAGCCGGCCGGCCGAGCCGGGATCGCGCCCCTCCCAGTCGCTTTAGAAACGCGAAACGCCGCGCCTTCCGGCGCGGCGTTCCCGAAACAGATACCCTGCCGAGGATCAGCCCTTCAGCTTGGTGTTGCACTGGCTCCAGTAGCCGCCGCCCTTCTCGATCCACTTGAGATCGCCATTGGCATTGGCAGCCTTGTTGGCATTGTACTGATCGACGCAGGTCTTGAGACGCGCCTTGCCGGCGGTCTCGCTCGAATATTTCTGCGAAACCGCCTTCGGGAAGATCGCGGCCTTGGCCTTGCCCGCCGGCATCGCCGCGGGCTTGGCAGCCGACCCGGCCGGCATCGCGGAAGCGGCTGGCTTCGCCGGCTCGGCCGGCATGGCAGCGGCTGCCTCGTCGTCAGCGGCGTCGTCGTCGCCGCACTGGGCCTTGCGGAAGTCGTTCCACTTCTGGCCCTTCAGCGTATTGGCCTTCTTGGCGTCCTGATACTTGACGCTGCATTCCTTCATGGTCAGCGCCGAGGCGGGCGCCACGGAGAAGGAAACGAGCGCGAAGGCCGATGCGGATGCGAGAATGAGAGTCCTGAACATGGCGTTCTCCATGGCAAAGCGTGCTGCCGCCGGTCGGCATGCCACTCCGATTTGCGCCCCGAAGCAAGTCCCCTCCGGCGCGCGAACAATGCTTCGGACCACAAGATGTTCCTTTTCGGGCGAATTCCCGCTCAGTAGTCCCTGAGACGCTCGCGGATGGCGAAACACGCCGGCCCCTTGCAGGGCATCACTATTTCCCTGCTATATGACGGCCCGCCAAACCCCTGGAGACGACATGGCACGGCCGTCAGACGCCGCGAAGGACCGCGAGCTCATCCGCATCCTCACCGAGAATGCGCGCTTGCCGCTGTCCGAGATCGCCAAGCAGCTTGGCGTCTCCCGGGCGACAGCGCAGGGGCGGCTGAGCCGGCTCGAACGCGACGGAGTGATCGCCGGCTACACCACGATCCTCGGCAAGGCGAGCCGGCCTGCGACGACGATCGCGGCCCTGATCCTGATCGAGCTGGAGATGAAACAGCAGGGCGGCGTGGTCGCTGCGCTGAAAAAACGGCCGGAAATCGTGCAATGTCACACGTTGAGCGGTCATTTCGACCTCAGCGTCAAGATCGAATGCGAGACCTCCAGCGACCTCGACACGATCATCGACTGGATCGCCGAGATGGAAGGCGTGCGCCGGACGACATCCTCGGTGATTCTAGCCCGCAAGTTCGAACGCTGAGGGCGAGGCGGCCGGCGGCTTGCGGCGTTTCCCATCGTCTTGGTTCATTACCCATCGAACTGAAACACCATAACGCGCTCCTCCGACGATCCGCCCGTTAAAGCCGGCACGGCTCGCGGCGATGCTCCGTATCGAGGGGAAGGCTCCTGGCCGACCCGACACTCAACCAGGAGATCGCGACATGACCATCCAGAAGCGCATTGCCGTGCTCGGCGCCGGCCAGATCGGCGTCATCATCGCCGGCATGCTGGCCGAGCAGGGCCATCAGGTGACGCTGGCCGACGCCTCCGCCGCGCAGCTCAAGCACGCCGCTGGCGGCCGCTTCGCCACCGAGACCGTCGATGCTTCCAATCTCGACGCGCTGCGCGTCTTCCTGAAAGACCGCGACATCGTCGTCAGCGCCTGCCCGTACTTCCTGAACAAGGGCATCGCCAAGGTCGCGGCCGAGACCAAGACCCATTATTTCGACCTGACCGAGGACGTCGCCACCACTTCCTACATCAAGGAACTCGGTGAGACCTCGGATGTCGCGCTGGTGCCGCAATGCGGCCTGGCTCCCGGCTTCATCTGCATCCTCGGCGCCGACATGGCCGCGCGCTTCGAGAATGTCCGCGCGATCAAGATGCGCGTCGGCGCGCTGCCGCTCTATCCGACCAATGCACTGCGCTACAACGTGACCTGGTCGGTCGACGGCCTGATCAACGAATACTGCAACCCTTGCGAGATCGTCTTCGACGGCCAGCCGACCCTGGTGCCGGCGCTCGAAGGCATCGAGAGCGTGATGATCGACGGCGTCGCCTACGAGGCCTTCAACACCTCGGGTGGCCTCGGCACGCTGACCGAGACGCTCGCTGGCAAGGTCCGCAACATGAGCTACAAGACGCTGCGCTATCCCGGCCATGCCGAGATCATGAAGCTCCTGCTGCGCGACCTCGATCTCGCCGATGACCGCGAGACGCTCCGCCGCATCCTCACGCACTCCGCACCCTTCACCCGCAAGGACGTGGTCGTGATTTTCGTGACCGGCGTGGGCGAGCGGAACGGCCGCCTGGAGGAGGAGAGCGTCGTGCTGCGCTATGACGGCAATGACGAGCTCGGTGCGATCCAGCTGACCACCGCCGCCGGCTGCGTCGCGATGGTCGAGCTCTTCCTCGCCGGCAAGCTGCCCGCCAAGGGCTTCGTGCGCCAGGAGGACGCTGTCCTCGCCGATTTCCTCGCGACCAGGGCCGGCGCCCGGCTGGTCGGCGAAGCGCGCGGTGTCGACGCGGCCGGCCTGGTGCCGACCGTCGCGATCAAGAGCGCGGCCTGAGCGGCTGCTCGCTCACAAGTCAGGCTCTGCCCGTCAGAGCCTGACGCCCAGACCGCGCAGTTCGGCGCGCAGGTCGATGGGCTCGACGAAATGGATGGCCCGCATGCCGATATCGCGGGCCCCCACCACGTTCTTCTCGCTGTCGTCGACGAAGATGCAGTCCGCGGCCTTCAGGCCATAGCGATCGAGCAGCACCTCGTAGATCGCCCGCTCCGGCTTCAGCATCCGCTCATGAGCGGAGACGACGACGCCGTCAAAACTCTGCAGGAACGGGAAGCGGATCAGGCATTCCGCCCATTTCTCGCGCGAGAAATTGGTGATGGCGTAGACCTTCTCGCCCTGCCCTTTGAGCTCCTCCAGCACCGCGACGCTGTCGGCGATGGCATGGGGCACGCTGTCGTGCCAGCTCTCGTCGAAGGCGCGAATCTCGCGCTCCCATTCGGGATGCTGTTTCACCAGCAGCGCGACGCCCTCCTCCCAGGAGCGGCCACGGTCCTGCTCCAGATTCCAGTCGCCGGTGCAGATGTTCTGCATGAACCAGTCGAGCCGCTCGGTCTCGGGGATGAGCGCGCGATAGATCAGCCGCGCATCCCAGCGCAGCAGGACATTGCCGACATCGAAGACGACGGTGGGAGTGCTGGAAGCCATGGCCAAACCCGGTTGAAAGGGCCGGCAGGACAAACCATTCACGCGCTTGTGTCCAGACGTGCAGGACAGCAGCCGACCCCATCGTTTATGCCGGGGTCATGAGCACCCGCACCACGAATACCGCCTTGCGAACCTGGCTGCCCTGGACCGACAGGCAGGGCCGGTTCTCGGCCTTAAGGGCTGCGGCCTTCGCGCTGCTCCTCGTGCCGGCACTCATGCTGCTCTACGCCGCCTGGATGCACCAGCTCGGCTCCAAGCCCTGGACGCAGGCGATCCACCAGATCGGGACCTGGACGGTCAGGATCCTCATCGCCACGCTGGCGGTCTCGCCGTTCCGGCGCCTGTTCGACTGGGGCAAGCTGATCGGCATCCGTCGTATGCTCGGCCTCGGCGTGATGGCCTATGCGCTCGGCCATCTCGCGCTCTACTGCATCGACATGGCCTTCGACTGGGGACTGATCGTCTCCGAGATCGTCAAGCGCTTCTACCTGACCATCGGCTTCGTCGCGCTCATCGGCCTCGTCGCGCAGGGCGTGACCTCGACCGACGGCATGATCCGCCGGCTCGGCAAGAACTGGCAGCGCCTGCACAACCTCGTCTACCCCATCGCAATGCTGGCGCTGCTGCATTTCGCGCTGCAATCGAAGATCGACGTCACCGAACCCGTGCTGATGAGCGGGCTGTTCCTGCTGCTGATGCTCTATCGCTGCCTATATCGCTGGAAGCTGCCGGTCTCAGTGCCGGTACTCGCAGGCGTGTCGCTGCTGGCGGGGCTTCTCACGGCCGGGCTGGAAGCGGGCTGGTATGCGGCGACCTCCGGGGTCTCGGCCTGGCTGGTCTTCCAGGCCAATGCCGACATCCTGACCTATCAGGACTATGCCTCGATCCGGCCGGCGCATTGGGTCGTGCTCGCGGGCCTCGCGGTAGCCCTCGGCCATGGCTTGCGTGCTCGAAAAGCCCGCCCGCCGCGGCAGGCTCGTCAGAGCGCGCCCGCTCCGGCGGCGTGAGAGAAAAACTTTCCAAGTTTCGACATCTTCCAGATGGAAAGGGTTTCCCCCTCCAGCACTCATGCTCTAACCCTGTGACATGCCTGACGACCCGCACGCCCAGCCCACGGCCGATGTCGTAGAAGCCGAGCTCGCCTCGGAGGGCATCAAGCCTACCCAGGCGCGGGTCTCGCCCTTCGTCCCGCTGCAGCAGCCGATCTTCCGCGCCGTCTGGTTCGCCAGCCTGGTCTCGAATTTCGGCGGCTTGGTCCAGGCGGTCGGGGCGTCGTGGATGATGGCCTCGATCTCGCCCTCGGCCGAGCTCGTGGCGCTGGTCCAGGCCTCGACGACCTTGCCGGTGATGCTGTTCTCGCTGGCGGCCGGGGCCATCGCCGACAATTACGACCGACGCAAGATCCTGCTGACCGCGCAGGTCTTCATGCTGACGGTCTCGATCGGGCTCGCGGTCTGCGCCTGGTTCGGCCTGATCACGCCCTGGCTGCTGCTGACCTTCACCTTCCTGATCGGCTGCGGGACGGCGCTGAACAACCCGGCCTGGCAATCCTCGGTCGGCGACATGGTCCCGCGCCGCGACGTGCCGGCCGCGGTGACGCTCAACAGCGTCGCCTTCAACATCGCCCGCAGCGTAGGTCCCGCGATCGGCGGCGCGATTGTTGCGGCGGCCGGCGCGGTGGCCGCCTTCATCATCAACGCCTTCAGCTATATCCCGCTCTTGATCGTGCTGGCGCGCTGGTCACCGCCGAAGGTCGAGCGCCTGCTGCCGCGCGAGACATTGTTCATCGCGATGAGCGCCGGCATCCGCTATGTCGCGATGTCCCCGAATATCCGGACCGTCACGCTGCGCGCCTTCGTCTACGGCTTCGGCGCCATCGTCGGTCTGGCGCTGCTGCCATTGATCGCGCGCGATCTCGTGCGCGGCGGCCCGCTGACCTATGGCGTGCTGCTCGGCGCCTTCGGTGCCGGCGCGGTGGCCGGCGCCTTCATGAGCGCACGCCTGCGACGGTCGATGAGCACGGAAGCGCTCGTCCGCTCGACCTTCGTCGCCTATGCCTGCGGCGTCACGCTGATCGCCTTCAGCAAGACGATCTGGTTGGCGATGGCGGGCCTGTGCGTCTGCGGCGCGTGCTGGGTTCTGGCGCTTTCCACCTTCAACGCCACGGTGCAGCTCTCGGCGCCGCGCTGGGTCGTCGGCCGGGCGCTAGCGATGTACCAGATGGCGACCTTCGGCGGCATGGCGATGGGCAGCTGGGCCTGGGGCCGCTCGGCATTGCATTTTGGCGTCGAGAAGGCCCTGCTGATGTCGGCGGCCACCCTCTTGATCGGAGCGGCGCTCGGCCTGCGCTACCGGCTGCCGCCGCTCGAGGAGCTCAATCTCGACCCGCTCAGCCGCTGGCGCGAGCCCAAGGTCGCAGTCGATATCGAGCCGCGCTCCGGCCCGGTCATCGTCACCATCGAATACATCATCAAGCCCGAGGACGTCGTCGCCTTCCTGACCACGATGGCGGAGCGCCGGCGCATCCGGCGCCGTGACGGCGCAAGGCACTGGACCCTGCTGCGCGACCTGACCGACCCGACGCTGTGGATCGAGCGCTATGACAGCCCGACCTGGGTCGAATATGTCCGGCAGAACCAGCGCGTCACCCAGGCCGATGCCGAGATCGGCGAGCAGGTCCGCGCGCTGCATAGCGGCCCGAACCCGCCGGTGGTCCACCGCATGATCGAGCGGCAGACGGCCTCGCTGCCGCAATTTGCGGCGAGCCGGACGCCGACGCTGGCGGATTCGCTCAACGACCCGGCGCGGCCGGCTTAAACGACAGGTCTCAGCCGACGATCCAGAGGCCGGCGAGGCCGACCATGCCGACGATGATCCGCCACCAGGCGAAGGGCGCAAAGCCGCGCTTCGAGACGAAATCGAGGAAGCTGCGCACCACGACCAGCGCCGAGATGAAGGCGGCGACGAAGCCGACGCCGATCATGACGCCGTCGTCGAAGGTCAGGAACTTGTAGCTCTTGAGCAGGTCATAGGCGAAGGCGCCGGCCATGGTCGGCATCGCCAGGAAGAAGGAAAACTCGGCCGCCGCGCGCTTGCTGGCGCCGAGCAGCATCGCACCGACGATGGTCGAGCCCGAGCGCGAGACGCCGGGCACCATCGCCAGGCACTGGATCAGGCCGATCTTGAAATACATCGGCAGCGGGAAGGTGGTGGCGTCGGTGTGCTTCTCCTGCAATTCCAGCTCGTCGACGACGAGCAGGATCAGGCCGCCGGCGATCAGCGTGCAGCAGACGATGAAGGGGTTGAACAGCACTCCCTTGATGAAGCCGTGCAGCAATGCACCGATCACCGCCGCCGGCAGGAAGGCGATGAGCACGCCGATGACGAAGCGGCGGGCCGAGGGGTCGCTGGGAATGCGCAAGGCGATATCGAGCAGGCGGCGGAAATAGACCAGCGTGATCGCCAGGATCGCACCGAGCTGGACCAGAACCTCGAAGGTCTTGCCGTTGGATTCGAAGCCGAGGAAATGGCCGATCAGGAGCAGATGCCCGGTCGAAGAGACCGGCAGGAACTCGGTCAGGCCCTCGACGATGCCGAGAACGAAGGCTTCGATCAGGTTGTGCATGGAAGGCTTTCCTCGCGCGAATCAGGCGGCACGGACGTTCGTCTGCACCGGCCTTCCGCCGGCTTACGCCCAGCTCTTTGCAAATTGGTTACCACTTCGCGAAGCAGCACCGGCAAATTGCGGGCTTCGGCATCGCCGCGGGTTGTGGCGGTTTTCCGGCGTGATTATAGCAAGCCGCCGTCGCCTATCGGGTCGCTGCAAGCCCGGCGGCCCTGCTTCCGTCGCATTTCACCTGCTTCACAGTGCTCATGAGTGCCATGGCGACCCTGTATCATTACCCGCTATGCCCGCATTCGCGTTTCATCCGCCTCGCGCTCAGCGAGTTCGGCATGGAGGCCGAGCTGGTCGAGGAACGCGTCTGGGAGCGCCGACGGGAGTTCATCGAGCTCAATACCGCGGGCACGACGCCCGTCTTCCAGGAGCAGAATGGCCTCACCGTTCCCGGCGCCGGGCCGATCGCGGAATATCTCGACGAGACGCGGGGCCTGGCGCTGGGCGACCGCCGCCTGCTGCCTGAAGGGCCGGGCGAGCGCGTCGAGGTGCGCCGCCTGCTCGACTGGTTCAACCTCAAGTTCCACGAGGAAATCACCGGCCCGCTCGTGCTGGAAAAGGTGATGAAGCGCTTCATGAGCCGCGACGATGGCGGCGGCTCGCCCGATATGAGCACGATCCGCGCGGCGCGCGCCAATGTGCGCTATCATCTGCGCTATATCTCCTGGCTGCTGGCCAAGAGGAACTGGCTCGCGGGCGCCCAGATGAGCTATGCCGATCTCGCGGCAGCGGCGCATCTGTCCTGCGTCGACTATCTCGGCGACGTGCCCTGGGAAGAGGATGAGGCGGCTCGCGCATGGTATGCGAGGATCAAGTCGAGACCGAGCTTCCGGCCGCTGCTGAGCGACCGCATACCCGGCATGGCTCCGAGCGCCCATTACGACAATCTGGATTTTTGAACGCAGAGAAGCTGAAACGCGCCGTCGCTGAGCGAGCCCTTTCCGAAGGCTTCGCGGTGATGCGCGTCGCCGGCGCCGATGCGATTCCGCAGGCGCCGGAACGCCTCGAAGCCTGGCTCGCCAATGGCTACCAGGGCGAGATGGGTTGGATGGCGGAGCGCCAGGCGCAGCGCGCCGATCCGCGCCAGCTCTGGGGTGAAGTCCGCTCCGTCGTCATGCTCGGCATGAACTATGCCGGCGAGGGCGATCCGCTCGCCATCCTCGCGCAGCCCGACAAGGCGGCGATCTCGCTCTATGCGAGACGGCGCGACTATCACGACGTCATCAAGGGCAAGCTGAAGAGCGTCGCGGGGCTGCTCGCCGCGCGCGGCGGCGCCGACGTCAAGGTCTTCGTCGATACCGCCCCGGTCATGGAAAAGCCGCTGGCGCAGGCGGCCGGACTCGGCTGGCAAGGCAAGCACACCGTGCTGGTCTCGCGCGAGCATGGCTCCTGGCTCCTGCTAGGCGCGATCTACACCACCGCCGAAATGCCGGCCGACGCGGCCAAGCGCGACCATTGCGGCTCCTGCCGGCGCTGCCTCGATATCTGCCCGACCGATGCCTTCCCGGCGCCCTACCAGCTCGATGCGCGCCGCTGCATCGCCTATCTCACGATCGAGCACGCAGGCCATATCGACGCCGCCTTGCGGCCCGGCATCGGCAATCGCGTCTTCGGTTGCGACGATTGCCTCGCCGTCTGCCCCTGGAACAAGTTCGCCGCCGCCGCGCAGGAAACGCGGCTCGCCCTCAAGGACGAGCTCGACGGGCTCGACCTCGCCGCGCTCGCCCGCCTCGACGATCCCGCCTTCCGCACGCTCTTCGCGGGCACGCCGGTGAAGCGCACCGGGCGTGACCGCTTCCTGCGCAATGTACTGATCGCGATCGGCAACAGTGGCCGGCCTGAGCTGATCGAGAGCGCCCTGCCCCATCTCGCCGATCCCTCACCGCTGGCCCGCGCCATGGCTGTCTGGGCGCTGGGACGGCTGGACACCAAGCGTGCGAGAACGCTCGCCGTGGCTGGGCTCCGAGACGAGACCGATCCGCAGGTGCGCGCCGAATGGTACGCACTCATGCCTCAGACGGAAGACGCCGCATGAATATCCTGATCCTCGGCCTCGGCTATTCCGCCGGGTTCTTCGCGCGCGCCGCGCTGGCGCGGGGCTGGGAGGTGACGGGCACCGTCCGCTCAGCCGAAAGGGCGGCCGAGCTCAGCCGCGAGGGCATCCGGACGCTGGTCTTCGGCGGCTTCGCGGTCTCGTCCGCCCTCGCCAAGGCGGTGGCGGAGGCCGATGCGGTGCTGGTCTCGGTGCAGCCGGCGGAGGATGGCGACCCGGCGCTCGGCCCCTTGCGCGCGGCGCTCATGGCGGCGCCGAACCTGCGCTGGATCGGCTATCTCTCGACGATCGGCGTCTATGGCGACCAGGGCGGCGAATGGATCGACGAAGCCACGCCGCCGGCGCCGACCAATGCCCGCACGCGCCAGCGCGTCGCGATCGAGGAGGCCTGGCTGCAGCTTGGACGCGACAGCGGCAAGCCGGTGCAGATCTTCCGCCTGTCGGGAATCTACGGGCCGGGCCGCAACGCCATCGTCAAGCTGCGCGAGGGCAAGGCGACACGCTTGATCAAGCCGGGGCAGGTGTTCAACCGCATCCATGTCGATGACATCGCCGGGGTGCTGATGGCCTCGCTGGCCCAGCCGCGCCAGGGCGCGATCTACAACGTCACCGACGACGAGCCCGGCCCGCCGCAGGACGTCATCACCTTCGCGGCCGAGCTGACAGGCCTTGAGCCACCGCCCGAAATCCCGTTCGAGCAGGCAAAACTCTCGCCGATGGCAGCGAGCTTCTATGGCGAGAGCAAGCGCGTCTCGAATGCGCTGGTGAAGCGGGAACTGGGCTATGCCTTCCGCTACCCGACCTATCGCGAAGCGCTGCGCGCCCTCGCCGAAGCCGGCGAATAGTCAGGCGGCGCGGCGCGGCGTCTCGCCGCCGTAATAGTCGGCATAACGCTTGTCGATCGCCGAGACCGGCAACACGACGAGCACGTCGGTCGTGCCGAACTGGTGGTCGATCACGGCGCCGGTGCCGAAGCGCGCGCCGATGCGCAGATAGCCCTTGATCAGGGGCGGCAGCTGCTTGAGGGCGAGCTTGGCGTCGACCATCTCCGGCGGCAGGCGATCCATGCCGACGAAATGCTCGGCATGCGCGATCGCGGCCCAGTCGCCTTCCGAGCGGGCCTGATGGTGCAGGAAGCTCAGCGGCAGCGCCAGCGCATCGGGATCGGTGCCGTCGAAGGAGGCGCAGCCGAACATCGCGTCGATGCGGTGATGCTGGAGATAGGCCCAGATACCGGCCCAGAGCAGCTCCACCGTCCGCTTGGTGCGATAGGGCTTCAGGACGCAGGAGCGGCCGAGCTCGAGGAAGCGCTGGCCGGGATGGCGCGCCAGCATCGGGCCGAGATCGAATTCGCCCTGCGTATAGAATCCGCCAAGCCGCTCGGCCGCGCTCTGGCGCATCAAACGGTAGGTGCCGACCACCTTGGGCTTGATGCCGCCGAAGCGGCCGCGCGCCGCATGATCGATGACGAGAAGATGGTCGCAGGCCTTGTCGAAACGATCGGCATCGCGGCGGAACATGCGGGAGACGACATCGGGCTTGGCCGACATCTCCTGATAGAAGACCCGGTAGCGCAGGCGCTGCGCCCGCCAGATCTCGCGCGGGCCGCGCGCCAGCCGAACCTCGAGCGAGCCGAGCCGGCCGAGCGTGCCCGACAGCAGCGGCGTCTCGCCGATCCCGTCACCGGCGCGGCGCATGGATCCGCCCCTCATCAGCATCAACGGCGCGAATCGCGAGAATGGATTGCCGGCTGACGACCGGCCAGGCAGCGCGTTCTTGCTTCCAGAAACGTGCAGTGCCATCGCTTTTCTCATCTCCTGCCGCTACCGGCATGAGGTAGGCTTGCTCCGATGATCTTACAACTTCGCGACGAAACTGCGTCGGAGCGATGACGGTCGTCAAGCCGTCAGGCTGCCGGCCGCGTTCTGCGACAGGCGCTCCAGCCAGCGCAGCAGGGCCTCGCGCTCCAGTGGTTTCGCCAGGCAATCATCCATCCCGGCGGCAAAGGCCGCGGCCCGGTCGGCCGCCGAGACATTGGCCGTGACCGCTACCAGCGGCAGCGTCGCGGCACGGCCGAGCCGTCTTTCCAGGGCGCGGATGGCACGGGCGCAATCGAGCCCGGTCATCACCGGCATCCGGACATCGAGCAAGGCAAGCGCCAATGGCGGCGCCGTGCCGGCAAAGCTGGCCTCGACCCGCTTCAAAGCCTCGCCCCCGTCACGCGCCCAGATGGCTGTGCAACCGAAACGCTCCAAGGTGCGCGTCGCGAGCAGGGCATTGATCTCGTTGTCTTCGGCGACCAGCACCGTCAGCCCCGTGCCCGGCTGGCGCGTGGGCATCGACGCCGGCGCCGGAGCCTCGCCGATCGCGGCCGCCCCGGGCGGAAGCCCGTTGCCCAGGCGCTCATAGAGGGAGCGCGTCCGCACCGGCTTGATCAGGAAGCCGGAGAAGCCCGCCGCCTGCGGCGACCCGAACTGCCGGCGCGCATGGGGCGAGAGCAGGATCAGGCAATCCCGAATGCCGGCCGCCGCAACCGCCGCCGCGAGCTGCTTGGCCGGCTCATCGCCGAGTGCATGGTCGACCAGCACCGCCGTGACCGGGATATCCCCGGCGAGCTTCACCCGCGCAGCCTCGGCCGTGCCGGCGATGGAGATCGACGCTCCGGTCGTCCGTATCGTCTCGGCCAGGAAGCGCGCGGCGAAGGGAGCCGGCGAGACCAGCAGGACATGCTGCCCCGGCCAGTGTGGAATCCGCGCCTCCGGCGCATCGATTGCCGCTACCAGCGGCAGGGTGACGCGGAAGGTCGCGCCCTCACCCAATCGACTTTCGGCCCGCACCTCGCCACCCATCAGGCGCGCAAGGCGGCGAACGATCGCGAGGCCGAGGCCGGTGCCCGTCTGCCGGGCGTCGATGCCAGGGTCGAGCTGCTCGAACTCACCGAAGATGGTATCGAGCCGGTCGGCCGGAATGCCCGGCCCGGTATCGGCGACGGCGATCTCCAGGCGATCATCGGTGCAGGCCATGCTCAAGCCCACGCCGCCGGCTTCCGTGAACTTCACGGCATTGCCGACGAGATTCAGCAGGACCTGGCGCAATCGGTCGCGATCGCCGACAAGCCTTGCCGGGAAGTCGGGCGCGATATGGGCTGCGAGCTCGATGCCCTTGGCCTGCGCGCGCGGCGCCATCAATTCCGCGACGGTCTCGACGAGCTGGGCCGGATCGAAGGGTTCCTCGACCAGTTCGAGCTTGCCGGCCTCGACCTTGGCGAAATCGAGGATGTCGTCGACCAGCGCGAGCAAGGCCTCGCCGGAGGTGCGCAGCGCGGCCACATAGGTCGCCTGCTCCGCATCGGGGCCGGTATCGGTGAGGAGATCGGCCATGCCGAGAATGCCGTTGAGCGGCGTGCGGAATTCGTGGCTGACGGTCGCCAGGAAACGCGATTTCGCCTCGTTCGCCGCCTCGGCGCGGGCCCGAGCCTCGACCAGCGCATCCTCGCCGGCGATGCGCGCCGAGATGTCGCGGCCGACGCGCTGGATCAGCGTACGCCCGTCGGGCCCGGGAACGACGGTCTCGATCCAGGAGATCCAGCGCTCGCCTTCATAGGTCGCGAGGCATTCGTCGAAGCTGCGGGCGCCGCCTTCCAGCAGCACGAGCGGGCGACTGGCGAGCTGCGGCAGCAGCATCCGGCTGCCGACGAGATCCTGCTCCCCGGCCCCGAACAAGGCGGCGTAGGCCCGGTTGGCATAGACGATCCGCGCGCCGTCGCGTCGGACGATCAGGTCGCCCTGGGCTTCGATCAGGCTGCGATAGCGTTCCTCGCTATCGGCGAGAGTCCAGAGCCGGTCGTTGAGAGCTTCGGCATCATGGGCGAGCGAGGCCACCTGCCGGCGGAGGTCACCGCGCTGGCGCAGCAGCCACAGCACGGCCCCCGCAGCCGGGAGAAGCAAAGCCGCGAAGGCAAGGGCGAACCATGACCAGATCGAAGAAGCCATGCCCTTCGATCTACGCAGCACGCCTTGAAAAAGCCGCCTGCGAATAGTGCGAATTCGATCGGTCGAGTGAGAGGATCGGTTAACCCTGCCACCTCAGGCGGCCTGAACGAGGTCCTCCCCGCGCGCCCGGTAGGACAAGGCTTCGGCCAGGTGACGCCGGCCGACCTTCGCCTCCTCATCGAGATCGGCGAGGGTGCGGGCGACCTTCAGCACGCGGTGATAGGCGCGCGCGGTCAATCGCAGCGCCTCCGCCGCATCCCGCAGCAGCGCGAGCCCGGCATTGTCCGGCCGCGCGACCTCCTCGATCACCGGCACGGGACAGGCGGCATTGGTCATGACGTGACCGAAACCGAGGCTCTCGAAGCGCGTCGCCTGAAGCCGGCGGGCCGCTCCGACGCGCGCCGCGACCGTCGCCGAGCTCTCGCCTGCGGCAGGGCGAATGAGGTCCGCCGCCGTCACCGCGGGCACATCGATCGCGATATCGATCCGGTCGAGCAGCGGGCCGGAGACCCGCGACTGATATTGGGCCATGCAGCGGTCGTTCGGCTGGCGCCGGCAGGCGAAGCCGGGCTCGGTCGCCCGGCCGCAGCGGCACGGGTTCATCGCGGCGACGAGCTGGAAGCGCGCGGGGTAGACGACGCGGTGATTGGCGCGGGAGATCAGGACGTCGCCGGTCTCCATCGGCTGGCGCAGGGCATCGAGCGCCTGCGGCTGGAATTCCGGCAGTTCATCGAGGAAGAGCACGCCGTGATGGGCGAGCGAGACTTCCCCCGGCCGGGCCTGCAAGCCACCGCCGACGAGCGCGGCCATCGAGGCCGAATGGTGCGGAGCCCGGAAGGGCCGCCGGTCGGTCAGGGCACCGTCGGCGAGCTTGCCGGCAACGGACAGGACCATCGAGACCTCGAGCAGCTCGCGCGGCGAGAGCGGCGGCAGGATCGAGGGCAGGCGGCTCGCCAGCATCGACTTGCCGGCGCCGGGGGGCCCGTTCATCAGGAGATTTGGACACATTCCCGATCGCGTTGATCTTCGGCATTGATTCAGGATTTGGCGGCAGAAATGCCACCGCAGTCCTTGAGGATTGGAAGGATTGAATGATGGCTTCCAAGGCGAACGCGAGATCCCAATCGGCCACTCAAAGCGGCGTGCCGTATGCCATTTCATACATGCGTTTCTCGACGCTTGAGCAGAAGAAAGGCGACACCGTCCGCAGGCAACGACAGCAGGCCCTCGACTGGTCCGTTCGAACAAGGATACCAATCAACGAGACGATCACGGATGCGGGCAAGTCGGCCTACAACAATATCGCGGCGGGGTTCCAGACCATCCTCAAGATGGTGGAAGCGGGTCAAATTCCTTCAGGGACCTACCTGCTCGTTGAGTCTCTTGATCGCATTACCCGGTCCAACGTTTTGGACGCGATGCCGCTGACGATGAGCCTGATCAAGAAGGGCATCATCATCGTCTCGTTGATCGACGGTCAGCAATATTCCTACGAGTCTCTTCAGGACAACGGCAAGCTCTTCCTATGGATGTCGTCGTTATGCCGGTCGCATGAGGAATCGGCTCTCAAGTCCATTCGGGTGAAGGAGGCCTGGGAGGATAAGCGAGCAAAGGCCCGCGATGACCAGACGGTCATGACCGAGCTTGTTCCTGGCTGGTTGGAGGTGGTCGGGCGGAAAAAGGACCGAAAAATCGTCGTCAACGATAAGAGAGTGGAGATCGTCCAACGCATCTTCGACATGACGATCGAGGGATATGGACGGCGTCAGATTGTGCGCACTTTCAACGACGCGAAGCCCCCAATCCCGCCTTTTGGAAGAGCCGTGGAATGGCATACATCTGCGATCAACAAAATCCTCACAAACCGTGCCGTGCTGGGTGAAGTCCAGCCACACACTAAGCCGCGCCATCACGCTCGGGAGCCCAGCGGCGATCCGGTTCCAACCTATTTCCCTGCGATCATTCCACGCGAAGTGTTTTACAGGGCGGCGCAGGCGGTGGGCTCCCGCCGCAAAGCCGGCGGGCGTGTACCGTCGACTTACGTGAACATGCTCACCGGGCTCGGAGTCTGCCGTGAATGCGGGAGCCGAATGCAGATCATCAACAAGGGCAAGCGCCCCAAGGGCGCTCGCTACTTTGTATGTTCGAATTTCGACCGCCGAGCTGGCTGCAGCAACCAAGTACGGTGGCGTGTAGACGCCATCGAGGCATCGGTCCTGGATAGCGGCCGCTGGGTCAATTGGTCGTCCGCTATTCCACCAGCCGTGACTGGTGAAACCGCCGAGGGATGGCGGCATGAGCTCGCCGAGTATCGCAGAAAGCGAGACTTGGCCAACCGTCTCGCGTTGAACGGCGATGATACGCTGGAAGAACGCTCCAAGGAGTACACCCGCGCTATCCTTGCGCTGCAGAAGAAGCTCCGCGAATTTGCGGAGACAGAGGCAAAGCAGGCTGCCCTCCCAACAGGAGAAGAGAACCGGCGAATGCTGGCCACCCTTCAAAGTCGGCTGGAAGCCGCGGGTGACGATGAGATTGCCGATATCCGCACTAAGATGGCTCAGGCCATTCGCAGGAGCATCGCAAAGCTGGTTTTTAGCGGTTCGAGGGTCGAAGCGTTTTTCAAGCCCGTGCGTCGGCTCGATGGCGGAGCGTCCTCACCGCCTCCAATCATTATCGCTCGCAAGGGCGCTATCGACATCGGCGACGATACAGACCTAGCGTTCCAACGATCTTTGGAAGGCCGCCCGGAGCGGCCAGACGATGATGAGTATGATGCGGCCTAAGGTGGTACCGGGAGTAGTGCGACCATACCCTATTACGTCACGTAAACAGCGCTATGAACTGCTCCGGGATTCCCGGAGGCCATTTCGTTTGAGTCACGCCGCCATGGTTGGCTTGTCCAGCATGGCATAGTAGAGTTCCTCGGCTTCGGCCGGCGGGATGTTGGCACTGCCCACGCTGCCAGGGCGCCGCGGCAAAGGACTGGCTCGCAAACCGGCAGGCCGACCTGCTGCCCGTGCCTTATTACCATCTCGTCTTCACCCTGCCGGCGCCGATCGCAGCGGTCGCCTTCCAGAACAAGGCCGAGGTCTACGGCCTGCTGTTCAGAGCCGCGGCCGAGACGCTCGCGACCATCGCGATCGATCCTCGGTACCTCGGCGCCCGGATCGGCTTCACCTCGGTGCTGCACACATGGGGATCGGCGATGACCCATCATCCCCATCTCCACATCATCGCGCCCGGCGGCGGCCTGTCGCCGGACGGCGCGCGCTGGATCTCATGCCGGCCCGGCTTCTTCCTGCCCGTGCGCGTGCTCTCCCGGCTGTTCCGCAGGCTCTTCCTGGAAGGGCTCGCAGCCCTGCACGGGGCCGGGCGGCTTATCTTCCACGGCGATCTCGCCCATCTGGCAGAGGCCCATGCCTTTGCCACCCTGCTAGCGCCGCTGCGGCGCGCCGACTGGGTCGTCTACGCCAAGCGACCCTTCGGTGGCCCCGACGCGTGCTGGCCTATCTCGCCCGCTACACCCACCGTGTCGCCATCGCCAACAGCCGCCTCGTCGGCATGGATCGGCACGGGGTCACCTTCAGTTGGAAGGACTATCGGGCCCGCTCGGCAGGCAAGACCTGGCGCAAGACCATAACGCTGACAGCCCACGAGTTCATTCGCCGCTTCCTGCTCCACGTCCTGCCCGACGGCTTCCACCGTATCCTCCACTACGGCCTGCTCGCCTCCAGCCGCCGCGCCGGCACCATCACCCGCATCAGGCAGACCATCGCGGCGCCGATGCCGGCCACGACGACGGCAAATCGTGAAGCAGAGATCTCGGCCAAACAATCCGATCGCGTCGATGAGCGGAGGCCTCCTTGCCCCTGCTGCGGCGGTCGCATGATCCTGGTCGAGCGCTTCGCCCCAGGCACGGCACCGCGCACCATCCTCGCCGTCAGGATCGACACCTCATGACGATGGCGCCGCGGCGACACCCTGAGGAAGCACTGCCGATCTCGGCCAGAGAGCGGGCGATCCCATTCGCCCCGAACGCGGAAATGGACCCTGCGGCGATCCCGGATCCCACCGAGGTGCAGCAAAACCGGGGCTTCCGGGCATCCCGGTCGGAGCATCGCGCCGCCGTCGCGCGCCTCACACGATCCCGCTCACCAGGCGGCGCGGCGAAATCCCCATAGCCTACAGCCCCGGTCCGCGGCTTCCTCCCCTGGAGGGTTTCGGACGCCGGCCCTCAGCCCGGCCCGAACCCGCTCGCACGGGCCGCCATCCGAAACCCTTATATGGTGGGTGTGGTCAAGGGGCGATGAGAGAACGCATTGTCATGGTCGTTATCCTTGAAGCCGTTACCGATCCAGCGGTCGAGTCCATGCTTGACGCGGCTCGCGAACGAACCCTGTCCACCTTATATTCGGTCGAGCCGTTTTGAACTCGAACCATGATCCCGCTTGCGGCGGAGTTGGACTCGCGAAGACGAAGCCATTCTTCAACAGCGGCGTTTTAAGCCCTGAGTTTCGTCGGTCCGTCTTCCCGAGGATCTACCAGGTTCGATCGCCCCTGGCAGAATGCTAAATCTTCGAGATCTTTTGCTTCAAGCCCGTGAGACGGCTCCTTCGATGATCACGCCGGCGTTGATGTATTTCCAGAGCGCGACGAGGAGCTTGCGGGCAAGGGCCACGATTGCGCTTTTCTTCTGACGCCCGCCATTTTGTATCACGCGCGCCTTGAACCAGGCCGTGAGCGCGGAGGTCGGCTGGTGGCGTACCCATAACCAGGCAACCTGAATGAGCGTTGTCCGGAGCCGGGGATTCCCAGCCTTGGAGACGCCTTGATCGTGGCTGATCTGGCCGCTCTGCCAAGGCGTCGGCGCGAGGCCTGCGTACGCGGCAACCTGTCTTCGATTGTCGAAGTGACGCGATAACCCCTCCGTCCAAAGGACGGCGGCGAACTCGGGGCCGACGCCTTTCAGGTTGAGGAGCAGGGCTGGTGCCCGAGCCGATTGCTTCGCCACAGCAAGCATGGTGTCGCGTGCTTCCTCGACGCCTCCGATCTGTTCGAGCAAGAGTTCGAGACGGTCGATTTCGCGGCTGACCTGCGCCTTCAGAGCCGGCGGCAATGGTCGACCGTCGCCCGTCTGGAGGGTGTCGAGCTGCTGGCGGCGATCCCGGTTCAGCGGCTCATACTCCGATATCCCCTGGCTGAAGAGCAGCCCCTTGATCCGATTGACGTGCCTCACTCTTTCGTTGATCAGCGCCTTGCGCTCACGCACAACGCGACGGCGATCCTCCTCGTCCGGCGTCGGTATTCGCAGCATGGCGCATACACGAGGTTCCCCTCGCTTATGGGCGAGCAGAGCGCGCACCAATGCCTCGCCATCGATCCGATCCGTTTTGGCGCGCCGCAGTCGGCGTGACGTGGCGATCGATGCAGGATCGACGATATGGCTTTCGACGCCTTCACGCTCAAGAACCCTGTGTATCCAGAAGCCATCCAAGCCTGCCTCCTGGATCGAAATGATCCGGAAGCTCTGCCCGGTGCGGGCCTCAGCCTTACGCCGCAGATCTGCAAGCCGCGCCAACAGCGCCGGCATGTCCCCGCCGCCCACGACGAACTTGGACATCTTCTCGCCAGCGCCCGGTGACAGGGACGTAACCAGCCATTTCGAGCGTGACAGCTCCAACGAGACAAAAATCGCGGCAAGGTCGGTCCGAATGGCAGCGAAAGATACGGCAGAGTCGGCGGCAAATTGCATGCTGGCCTCCATCAGGGTTGAGCAACTCACTCTGCACGAGCGGTCGACCTCTCCTCCATGGGATCTTCATACTTCCGGACATTGGGCCTTTGCCTGAAAGCAGACCTTCTGAAATCGCCGTGCCGCGATCAAGGCATCGGCTTCAGCGAGCGTTGCAGCTTATCTGGACGCTTATGCTCCCGGCCTCGTCAGCCAGATCCGGAGGCGATAGTTTTGCGCCTTTCGGTATGGGATCGACACTAACGCCGTTACTTTGGAGGAAGGCAATCAACCCCGTAGCGCGGATGGCGAAATTCACGTTTTGAGGCACATCGCCAGACGCTACGAGCGTTTTGAGCGCATTCAGCTTCGAGGTGACGACGCCGACCACATTACCTTGCTCGTCGAGCAATGGCCCGCCGCTATTGCCCGGTTGGACGGGCGCTGAGATCTGGATGTAGCGAGTATCGTCACCGATCCCCGCCAAGGCAGTGATGTTGCCCAGAGTGAAGTTGCCGCTGGTAGCCAGAACCTGCGTGAGCGGGAAGCCAAAGGCGGCGACGGTCTCGCCCAGACGCGCGGTCATCCGGATCGAGGACGTCTTCTCGCTCCGATGTTCGGAGACCAGCAGGGCCAAGTCGTTAATCGGGTCGCGGGCGACGATCCTCGCCTTCGCCTCCGGAAGAGACCGCCCGCGGACCTTTGCGTCGAGGCAGCCTTCGACAACATGCGCATTTGTGACGAGCTGCCCCGAGCTACCGACGAAGAAGCCGGTTCCAGACGAGGTCCGCGCCACTGGCGGCGGCTGAGGGGATGATGGAGCGAGCGGGGCCGAGGGACTCGGAAGGACTGCTACCTGCGTCGAGGCAGACGCGCTGCCGGATCCCCGCGGGATGTAGCGCTCGTCTTCCAGATGCTTCCTCAAAGCTGTCGGGAAATCCACCGTGATCTCCCGCCCGGGTGGGCACGCGTCCTTGACCTTCTCGACGGTACATTCGGTCAGCGGCCAATCGGCGCTGCGATCGTAGAGCGGCAGCATCCGGCTCCATGCGTCGTCGAACTCGCCGATGACGGCTTTGGTCGCGACCCATGCCGACAGGAAGCCGTTCGACCGCCACATATCCGGGCTCTTCGTGGCCCAGTGCTCCAATCTGTACAGGCTTTGTCGCATATACCGTTGCGACGAGGGCGCAAGCGTAATGTCGACCACTCTCGTACCGCTCAGCCGCGATACCCTCGTCGGCGCGATCGAGGCTGCATAGTAGGTGTACCGATAAAGAAATGTGTTGTCGGAGTGGATGAGCTCGGCGACCCCGTCGCCGTCGACATCCTCGAACGAGTAGCCGACGTCCCCATCTGCAGTCTTGCCAGAGACAGCCTGCCAGGAGCCGTTTTGCGGGACGATGAACTTCGTGACGGTGCAACAATGCGCTCCGCCCCAGAAGGACGAGAACATCAGCTGGTGGTCGTCCGATGCGGGGTCGAGGCGGAGCGCCACCAGCTTGGCATTCGGAAAGGAAGCGGTCGCCTCGTCCAGCTCGAACTTGAGCGACAGACGGTCGGGCTGCGAGACGGTCAGGCCAGCGATATTGTTTCCGTCGACCTTCCGACTGGCGACAACGAACCGAGCCTCTCCGAGTTGGGCTGACAGGGGGCGCTTGCCGTCATACTCCAGCTGGAAATCGAACTTGGTTGACGTCGGGGCCCACACCTCACGCACATAGCCATCGCCGCGGCTGAATAGCATATCGCTCGGGGCGTTGCCCTCCCGAACCAGTTGTTCCTTACGGGCCTTTGCATTCGCCACCCTCTCGGGCCCGGCGACGACGGCGAACCAACCATTCGTCGCCTGCACGACGCGCACGGTGGGCAGCAGGTAGCGGTAGGCCCTGGCGACGCCGATGGCCTCGTCCTCCGCCTGACGACTGGCCAAGGCAATCCATCGATAATCGCCCTTCTGGGAGAAACTCGATTGCTGTGCCAGGCACGGACCACCGACTCCGAACACAACCGCCAGAACCATCGCGAAACGCATCGAATTATTCACCCGCACAGCCCCGACCAAACTATCCACGCCGCGTAACCGCTGCTTTAATCAGCCCTGATCCTCAACGCATCCAGGGTTTGCGGGGTAATGGTGCCCGTCGGCTTCAGGCCATAATCGGTCTGCAGCCGGGTCAGCGCATCACGCGTGTCCTGGCTCACGGTGCCGTTGATCGGCCCGCTGTAATATCCGAACGCCAGCATCGCCATCTGAACCTGCTTGACGATGGCTGCGAACCTGTCGGTGTTCCCCGGCAAGATCACGGGGTTGCCAGGGGCCGGCGAGCCAGTCGCGGGCCTGCCGGCGCCACCGCCGACGGACGGCGCGGAACCGGCATCCGGCGATCGAACGGATGGGGACGGGACGGCCGACGAAGCCGGGGGCGTATACAGCGGCGCCGAGTAGGAGGGAGACGGGGACGAGTAGCTCGGCGACCTGTAATAGCTCCCGCCCGACGACGATCGATGCGAGCTATGACTGCGATGGGAGCTATGGCTCCGGTGCCGCGCCAGGATGTATTTGTGCGGAAGCCTGAATACGTCGAACAACGACTTGTCAGAATCCGGCCTTGCGGCGCCGGAGACCCCATCGGGTAACGACGCCGCGTCGGACTTCAGCGGCATGAGCCCGGCCGCTAGCAGCGATGGGATGGCGAACAGCCTACGCTTCATAGCAATCCAAACCTCGTGAAGCCGCGATCATCGGTGTGCCACTCGAAGAGTCCGCTACATTCCGCCTTCTCCGCGCAGCCATCGCAACCCGCGGGATAGCGACGCTTCCAATCCGAGATCGTTGGAGGCGCGAGCTGCCGGTAGTCACTCGGAACCGTGCAGCGGGGGAAATTATAGAGCCAGACGTCCAGGCCGCGGCTTCGCGCGAGGTCGATCGCCTCACCGACGGGCTCGAACCGCTGGGAGTGGTCGTGGAACAGCTCGGCCCAATTGAGCCGACCGTACCCAATGTTTTCGAGCTGCATGATCGCCCAGCTCGTAGCGAACGGAACGTGCGAAGCGACGAAGCGCGCCAGCGCGGGCAACGCCTCGACATTCCGGGTCATCAGCACGGTCCGGAGCTCAAGCGTAGCTCCCGATCTCGCCAGGATTGCCAGCCCTTCAGCGAGTTTGTGGAAGGCACCGACCTTTCCCACGATTCCATCGTGGACCTCGCTGTCGCTCGAATAGAGCGGGACACCCCAGGTGACGCGATCGCGGGGCAGCCGCGACAAGGCGCGAACATCGTCGACATCGAAATGCTGCGCGTTCGTCAGGACATGGAAGCTGAGGTCCGGCCGCTGTCCCAGCACTCGTTCAAGAAAAGGGAGCAGCTGACCTTTGAAGAGCGTCGGCTCGCCACCAGAGACGCCTAGGACTGCACCCTTTGGCGCGAGCAGAGCGGCGGCCTCGAAATACGGGAACATGTCGACATGACCCCGTTTCGGTGGCTGCGAGCACATCACACAGAGCTGGTCGCAGCGCTCCGTGATGAGGAACGTGTTGTGGGCCGACCCTGCGCGAACCAGGCGATGAGCGATACCCCGCGCCGGGTTCACGAAGACCACGTCTCCGTCGACATCGTTGACATCGACGCTTTTGAGCTCAAGCTCTATCGAAGCGGAGCGATAAACCAGCTTCCCCGATCCGACGAGCTCAAGATCGACATCGAACGGGGTTCTTCCGTTCGTCCGCTCCAGTTCGAAAGCGCGACCTTCCGAATTGAGGCGTGCGATAAACGGATCGGCGCTTGGGGTGCTCGCGGCAATCTGAAGCGGGATCATGATAGCTTGGGCACAAGATGCGCGCCCCAGTTCGCGATGCCTGACCACTGAGCCAGCGAATGACCGGCCGCAGCGTCTCCTCGGTACATCAGCTCGAAGACGTGGTCGAACACGCTGGTGTGCCGTTTGCAGAACCATGTGCTGCTTCGCGCATGATCGCTGCGACCGTACCTTGAGAGGTCGTCGATCAGATCCGATCCGCAATAGGGCTGGAAGGCACAGTGAATGCAGTCCGGCTCGAAGCTGTTAAGCGACGCAGCATTCAGGATGTCCCGTTTCTCGGCCGCCATCCCGGTGAGGACGTCCCCGATGGACAGGTCGATACGCCCGATCCGGGACAGCATCCTTGCCTCGTCCGTCGGGTAAAGTTTCCCGTCGTGGTCGATGACCACGTAATCGGAGCCGAAGAAATTGGGATTCCTCAGGTCGACGTGCTCGTCGGCGCCCGGCCGGAGCGCGCGTCGCAGGCATTGGGAGAAATAGTACTCCTCCAGCCCGGCGCCCGTTCGGTAGTTGAGGTCGATCAGGTGCTCCACGAATTGGCGGTGGAGCGTGTTCCATCGCTCGATATCGGCGTCCACGGACCGAGCGCGCCGCGCGAAGCCCTGGTGATTGATCGGCCGCAGATAGATCGAGCGCATGCCGCGAGAGCTGTAGGCTTCGATCAGCTCGTCGAAGTCGGGGGGATCGTCGATGTCGATCGTGGGGAGTGCCGAAACCTTGTCGGCTCCTAGCCGCTCAAGTGCCTGATCCAGGTTGCTCAGGAACCCTTCGGTGGCCGAAGCCGACTGCGTTCGCTGCCGGGTATGGGTGGCGGAATCGCCATCGAGGGAAGTGCTCACGAAAGTGTCCGGGGCGTCGAGGAAGGACCATGCCTCGGCTCCCATCCTTTGCATGTTGGTGCAGACCACGAACTTGGACGACGTGAACCGCCGACGACAGAACGTACGTACCTTTTCGAGCAAATCCAGGCGCAGCAGCGGTTCACCGCCCTGGAACTCGATCTTGACGTCACTCGTCATCAATCTATCGAGATAGCGCAGCACGGCCCCGGTCGTTTCCTCGCTCCAATCGTAACCGCGAGCGTTTTCGGCCGCGCGAGAGACCTGACAGTACGTGCAGCTCAGGTTGCACCTGAGCGTCGGCACCAGGATCACATACCCAAGTTCGGTTCGGATGGCTTGCCGTTGGCTCCAGCGGTACGCGAAGCTCGTATGAGCTAAATCACCGGCCTCTTCAAAACCGTGGCCGCCGAGGTGAAGGAAAGCCTTGTCCCGTGCCGTCAACCCGCCCGAAACGTACCGATCGAGAAAGGAGGCGTCAGCGCGGAAAAACCCTCCGGCATCGTCGCTGAAGAGATAGCCGTCCGAAGCCCCTCCTCGAAATCTTAGCGGCCAAATCTTCATCGCAGCACGACGCGCATAAGCGCTTGGCGCATCGAGAGAGTCTCGGCATAGATCTTCTCGCGATATAGGGTATGCAGAAAATCAGCCCGCAGTTCAGGATCTGCAGCTTGCTCGCCTTCCAGGTCGACGCCCGCTTCCCCTGAAACGACACGAATGCCGGCATGTCGGCTCTCGAACCGCACGATCGCTGAGTCCAGATAACTGTGGAACGACGCCGGGATCGAGATATGGCACATGGCGAGCGGCCGGCTGATGGTGAGAGGAAAACTACCTTTGCGTGTGGCAGCGCGCCTTGCAATAGCTCGAAAGTCGCGGCGTTTTTTTTGCAAGAGGGTTTCGGGCGATCGCCTCAATCCCGCATTCAATAGACACAGGGTGAGAAACGACCGCTTCACGCCCGCCGTTGCGGTGAAGCGATGGAAAACAATTAGATAGTCGGAAAGCAGCGCTAACAGCAGACTTGGACACCTCACCCGCAAGCCCATATTGGTGCTCCATATCCACTCCAGCTTCGTGTCTACGCCGCGCTGGTCAGGCACCACCCGAAGTCGACGCAAGCTCTGCCCATCGTGCCGCTGCGAGGCGACCGCTTTCGTTGAGTGCGTAGACAGCAGCGAAGCCCACCCCGCAGTAGCTTGACGGAGCACGAGCGGGCCGTGATCATCGTAATATGAAACTGGCTGGACCCAAATAAAGCGTGACGAAGCGCAAGACGCCGAAACTGAGGGGAAGGCGCCTTCCGCCAATTGCCGAGCGATTCGCCTTTCTCGGAGACGCCGTCTCTCCGGGCGACCGCAAGGCGCTTCGTTCCGCCCAGTTTGAGGTCTCGGACGCTAGTACCGGTCAGGATCGCAACCTCAAGCTCTGGAGAAAGACCGGCACGTCGGCGGATGAGGACCTCAGACAGCTCTGGTTGCACGAGATGCGGCAGGTCCAAAGGGTAATGTCCTACGCGGGAGCGCGCGAGGTCATAGTGGACATCCTGGAGTTCGTCGAGGACGAGAATGAGTTCGGCGTTCTCCTTGAACATGCCGGACAGCCGCTGTCAGCCAAGCTACGTCACGTGCCTCGGCAGCACTGGCTCAAGAACATCAGCGCACCGCGCGCAAGGGTCATCTTCTGGCAGAATATGCGCCGGATCGCCATCGCGCTTGGGATCGTCCATGCTCAGGGACTCGTCCACGGCCGCATCGACGCCGACGCTGTGATGACGGAGGGCGCGGAGGCCCCGGACTTCCAGCTGACCGGATTTGAATGGAGCCTATGGCTATCCGCGGACAAAGCCGACCGGGCCCACGCCCGCCTCAACGCCAATGCGGAAGCCGTTCGATCGGACCGATACTCCTTCGCTGAGGACTGGCGTTCGTTCGGACGGCTAGCGGCGCAGTGCCTCGAAGTCGCCGTCAGGAGCTCAGGCGAGATCGCACCGGCAACGCCGGGGAGCCAACTGGTCTCGATGTCGAACTCAGAGCGGGCTCTCCTGAAAAGGTTGATAGCGCCGACGCGCCTCGACAATCTCGAGGCAGGCTCGATTGCAAGGGCGATCGACGATATCATCATCGAAGCTGGACGCGCGGGCGCGTCGAGAGCCGGAACGTTCGTCCTCATGTTCTCGCAGAGGTCGGGGCTCGGAGACGTCGTCTACGACATCACCGGCGGCGACATACCGAACGACGAGTACAGGAGGCAACTGGACTGGGTGCGCGCAGACCTCGACCGCGGCACCACACTGCTCGTGCCCCGTGCTTTCGACCTTACGAGCGGGAAGCTGCAGCTTGTGTCGTCGACGATGGTGTACGATCTCGCTCCAATGTGGAGTGACGGCGTCGCCGCTTGGGACGTGGCAGTCTGTTCGCACATCGCGCCGCGCGGCGAGACTATCCGCATCGGCGACCAGGACGAACACGAACTAAAACAACCGGTCGAGATCGCGACATCCGTTAAGCACGCGACCGAAGTCAGAGCACGGCTTGGGCCCGACGTACTCGTCTGGACCGGCTTCGCCGAGTCAAGCTCGTCTCCGGCTCCGTCGGGCCGGGTCGAACGGGTGCGTCAGGCGCTCCTCCTGGTGCAGATCGTCGAGTCCGTCGTCAAGGCGTTGGAAGTCTACCCGGTCGAGGTCCTCCACGTCGAACAGGAGCAGGGACGCAGATTCGTCGTTCTGCGCGCTGAACCTAAAAACGAACGAGACCGCGCCGCCGCCAAACTGCGCCTGCCCGAGACCGAGCGAGCGCTCCGGCGACTGTTCGAGGACGATCAGCGCGACGCCGACGCGAAATGGCGGCTGTCGCTCGCTGCCGGCCTTGGCTCGAACCGCCAGAACGACGTGCTCGCCACGTTCCTCGACGTCGTCCAGCACAAAGGCCGGCACGCGCTGCGGTTCGAGGTCGACGATGAGCCGCCACGGGGATCTCCCCTCTTCTTACGGCCCGAGCGTGACGCAGGCACGGAAAGCGCCATTACCAGGAGGCTGAAGAACATCAAGGCGCTCTCGACCCGCGTCGACTTGTCAGAAATGCTGGACGATCCATGGCGGGTCCGACGATCTAGCCGGGAGACCATCGACGAGGCGGGCCAGACGGATAAGCACTTTCTGGACCTCGACCCACCGAAGCAGCAGGCGCTTCTCGGAGCCTGGTCGACGTCGCCGTCTTATAATGTCGTGGGGCCACCGGGCGTCGGCAAGACCCGTCTGGCGACTGAGGTGGTGCGGCGACGCTTCGAGGATGACCGGTCTTCGCGGCTCCTCGTCACCGCGCAGGGCCACGACGCGCTCGACCATCTACAGAGCGCCATCAGAAAGACCCTCGCGACCGGCGGTCAAGACGACGTTATCGTCGTCCGCTCGACGACCGCAGATCGCCGGTCGACGAGCGACGAGGATTTGCACAAAACGAGCAGGGACTATCTTGCCCTGCTCTCCGAGAGCGAACTTTCACGCGATGCACCTCCAGCCCTCCGAGATCGGGTGAACGCCCTGGCCGCGGCGTCCGGACGGCTCGCCCGCTCGAAGGACGCCGTTGAGAAGGACGACCGGGTCGCCCTCAATGCCCTGTCGAGCCTTATCCTGGATGCGGCCAACATAGTCATCTCGACAGCCAACTCGGCAGACGTCGAACGGCTTGTGGAGGCGAGCGAGCAGTTCGACTGGGTGATCGTTGAAGAGGCTGCCAAGGCGACTGGCCCCGAGCTGGTGGGCGCGCTAATGCTTTCCGGTCGACGTCTGATGATCGGCGACCACCACCAACTACCGCCCTTCGAGGCGGATCGGCTCGTGGCACTCCTCCGCGACCATAGCGCTGTGGTCCAGGCGATCGAGATGGCGGACCAGTACGTCGGCCCCTTGGTGCGAGATGGGGAGATCGCCGAGCTGGAGGCGCTGGCGGGCGATCCTGATGCACTGCGTGACGTCGCGGACACCGCACTGCGGCTGTTCGAGCCCTTCCGCACTTTCGTCAAAGAGGACGAGCGCCGAGCGCGGCTTAATCCGGGACACCGGTTGATCTCCTCGACGCTCACGTCCCAACGTCGCATGGACCCGACCATAGCGCGGATCGTATCGAGGGCCTTCTACCACGATAGGCTCACCACTACTCCAGAGCGTACAGAGGAGGCGGTAATGCAACCCCCGCCTTTTGACGTGCTCGCGCCGCTGCCGGCCTCCCCCGTCGTCTCGGTCGAGTTCAAGCACGTCAGCGCCACCGGCGACCGCGCCCACGCTGAACGAGGGAACCCGAGGTGGCACAATCCGGGTGAGGTGCAGGCGGTAATCGATGTGTTGCGGCACGTGCGCCCCCGCGAGGGTGGGACCCGCCCAAGCCTCGCGGTCCTTACCTTCTACTCGGCACAGGTGGAGAAGCTGGCACAGCGCATTGAGTTCGAGACAAGGGCCCGCACTCTCTCGCATTTGGCGGGCTTCGATCCCGCTATGCAGGACGGCGGATGGGTTGGGACCGTCGACGGCTTCCAGGGCAATGAAGCTGACCTCGTGATCCTGTCACTCGTCCGGAACAACGCCGGCAGCGGCGCGCGAGCGCTTGGCTTCCTACGCGACCGCAGACGGATGAACGTCGCGCTCAGTCGCGCGAAGTCAAAACTTGTGATCGTGGGAAGTCCGTCCTTCCTGGTTGAGGCCGTGCGGGGCGTTAACCCAGACGCCGACGACCACGACCTTTCCTTTATCGATGCAATCGTTGACACGATCCAGCAGCTCAAATCTGAGCGACGGCCGGACGGGACGCCTTGCGCGGACTCGATTGAGCCAGCGAAGCTCTCGGGGGCTACGCCGTGCTGATTGCGATCCCCGTCTACCGCCTTTCCTGCAAGGTCGGGATCGATCGCGGACGTGCCTGGAGTATCGTTGAAGAAATGGTACTTTGGGCCACAGCGGCGAAGCCACGCTCGATCGCGCAGCTCTCGGCCGTCTCCAATCTCCCGCCGCAAATCGTTGTCGCGTCCATCGCGCGCATGATGAGGTTTCGGTTGGTCGAGCTGACAGTTAAGGACAACAGCGCCAAGTTCCAGACGAGCGCCTATGGCCGCGAGATCGTCGAAAGCGGCCGCCCCCTACCGTTCTTTCCCAAGCGCGAGTTGCGTCGCGTTAGCTTCGTCATAGAGCGTGCGACCGGCAGCTTCTTCCCGTCTGGTCAGGTGCGAGTGAGATCTGAGTTCGCGCTTGAGCAGGAGACGGACCCGGACGTTCGGATCCTCGTTGTAGAGGGCGGGCCGCCAGTCTCCAACGAGGCCATGCTCGCAAAGCTATCGCAGATCGCGGCGCGGGGCTGGGAGGAGCAGGTCGCGCTAGTCGACGGCCGCACCGCCTCGCTCCGACAGGAGTTCATGGTTATCCGAGTGGTGGATGGAGTCCCCCGCAACGTGCCCGAGGGCGCCTCCGACGCCTTGCGTGCGATCATCGACGATGTCGCATCCCGAACCATGCCAAATACGCAAATCGCGATCGGCTACGCCGGTCCCGCAGGAGAGGCGACACCAGAGTTTGCCGCGCACCGGTGCCACTTCGAGCCCTCCGATCTCGTCATTGGCGGATCAAACCAGCTCGACTGCCTCAGGGGTATGATGGCGCGCGCGCATAGCCGAGCAGTTATCCATTCGACGTTCCTTGACCATAACCGGTTCAAAGACCTGCTCCCCGAGATCAGGATGGCGTGTGCCCGCGGCGTAGTTTTCGACCTGATGTGGGGAGCCGAGACGATCGACGAGGTCGAGACGCGGAACACGGCCGCTGCTGTGGAGATCGCCAAGACTATCCGCGGCGACCGAGACCTTGCCGGAAAGTTCCGGCTGCACATGACCAGCACCCGCTCCCACGCCAAGCTCTTACTCGTTGACACGGCGGAAGGTGACTGGCTCGCCGCTGTAGGGTCGTGCAACTGGCTCTCGTCACCATTCCGGTCGACCGAGGTCACGGTCGTATTGCGTGATCCCGCCACCGTCGCGGACGTTGCCGTAATCCTTCAGCGCCTCGTTGGCCGCCGCGGCCTTGCCGACGACATAGCCAACGAGATGGGTATCCTATCGCGCGATCTGCGGAGGATGCCAGCCCGGTCTGGCCCCGCCGAGATAACGCTACTGGTCGGCAATGGCCACGACTCCGTCATGCGCGAGGTGAGTGGTCAAGCGAGGAGCCGCCTTGTCGTCGGCAGCAACCGACTGGGATCGACCGCCCGTCCGGGCGTCGTTATGCAAGGCGAAGCCGCAGCCCAGCGCGCTCAGGTCGAGGTCACACTCCTGTACTCAATTGCGTCCGGCCCGCTAAAAAACCGGCATGCCCGCAAGCTTGCAGCGGAGGCTGCAACGAACGGCGTCCGCCTTGTAAAGACAAAGACCATACCCCTCCACGGCAAGTTTGTGGCGGCGGATGATGACGACCTCATTATTACCAGCCTCAACTGGGCCTCCGCCTCAAGCGATCCCGACCTGCCCGAAGGGGACGTCGGCGTCAGGATCCGGCTCGCGGGAATTGCGCGTCAGACTGTCGAGATTATTCACACCATCCATCCTGAGCTAATTCAGGAGGAAGGTGACGGAGAAAGCGCGCCTGAGCCGTCCTGAATTTCCTAGATGCTCTCCGCTTCGCTTGTGCAAACTTTCGTATTCGAAGGCGACAGTATCTGACTTCGTGCAAGCTTCCGAGTGCATTACGGATCGTTTGCACGGCGACTGAATAACCGGATATGGGGCGCAAAGCGGACGGCCCTGAGAAGCACGCCGTAGGTTGGCAAAGGCCACTTTCGGCGGCCGCACCGGCGCGCGAAGTGGATTGCCATGAAGCGGACGTTCCAGACGTCGGCAAGGCGCCACTTCCTGACATTGGCACCCTGCCAGAAACCAGACGTTAAATCCCCCGGTGACCAGTTCGACTTTGGCGCTCGATCACGGTCGCAACGAAGCAATCACGCATCGTGTAACTGCCCAGGTCGCCGTCGCGGCTTCCGATCACTTCCAGCCGATCAGCACACCGTCCGCGCCGAGCGACAGTTGTAGTCCCTGTCTTCTCGTCACCAGCCTGAGGGTGACGCCGTTGGAGTTGCGGAGCCATAGCCGGCCACGTCCCTGGTCGCCGACCGCCCATCCCTCGCGCAGCTGCACGTAGGCACCGGTGAAATCCTCGCGTTGGGTCAGGCCGTAGACGGTGCCGGTCGCTTGCAGACGCGAAGCGCCGATTCCACCGACGCCCAGCCCTCCCACGGTGATGCCGTAGGACTTCCCCCGATAGGTCAGGGCGCCGCCGCCGATGGCGCCGGACCCGATGAAGGCTACCTGCAGCTGGCGAATGGAGACCTTACCCGTCGGCGGGCCGAGGTTGCGCTGCTGAGCGGATGCGGGCCCGCCCAATAGCAGCGTCACGAGGGAAACCATGATTGCTCTCAAGAATGTCATAGGAGCTTCCCTTCGCTGAATTGGAGATCAGGCGCGTTAGAATGGATTGACGTAGTTCGTGATGGCGATCTGGCGCAGCAGCACCTTTCGGATCACATGCGCGGCTGCAACCCGATCGGTGAAGATAGCGGCATCGCCGGCGCTCCCGGCCGGTAGGGAGCGCGCGAAGGCGTCATCATCAAGCTTCACCCGGACGATCAAGGGAGCGGCCTGGATCGCCCTCGGCGTGACGGCGAGGCCGGAGGGCTGGACCTGCCCAGTGGAAATGGCATGAAGCACGCTCTCGACCCTACCGGTCTGAACGGTGCCGGGCGTCATCTTGAAGGTGAGCTCCACGGGCTGGCCAGGCGCGATGTAGCGGGCGTCGATCTGGTTGATCTCGACTCCGACAACCGTCTCGGAGGTGTCGATGAACGCCATGGCCGGCGCGAGCGGCAGGTTCGCGACCCGGGCGCCCTTCCTCAGAGCGAGGTTGGTCACGTAGCCGTCCGCTGGCGCCCGGACGGTCGTCTTCTCCAGGTTCCACTTCGCGCCTTCGAGCTGCGCCTTGAGCTGGTCGGCATTGGCCTGCCGCTCCTCGACGTCGAAGGCGCGTCCGGTACCCCGGTTCTGGAGCTGGGACATCTCGGCGAGGCGCGTCTCGGCCAACTTCAGCTGCGCCTCGATCGCCTTGACCTGGGACTCGAACGGCACCGGGTCTATCCGGAAGAGCACCTCGCCGGCCTTGAGCGGGACGTTCGCCTTGGCCGCCACCTCGACGACCTCGCCGGAGATGTCCGGAACGATGGCAACGGAGTTGCGAACCACGATGGCTGGACCCTGCGGGGCGCCCCAGTTCATCGGGATGAAGAGCCCCAGCATAAGGGCCAGGAGAACGATCGCCGGCGAGATCTTCCAGAACAGGTTGAAGGGCACGACCTTCAGCTTCACCAGGACAAAGAGCAGCGCGAGGTAGACGTTGAGCAGTACCGCGATCATTGCGCCACCTGCCGATCGGGCCGAACAACCGTCCTGACGGGCACGTCGACATAGGCCCAGATCAGCACGATTGGCCATAGCACGAAGCCGAGGAGCAGGGTGACCCAGCCCCCGACCGTGACCGCCTCGGCCCATGGGTGGTTACGCTTGCGGGCGATCACCCCGGGCAACGAGCCTATGAAGGCGATCACGACGACCGTGCTCAGGACCAAGACGGTCAGGACGATCCAGGCGAAGATGTCGAGGCCGGTCATGGCGGTCTCCCTCGGGGCGGCTCAGGGAAAGACCGTCTTCCAGTCAACCTTCATGTCGACAATCGTCCAGGCCTTTGCCTTGCCCTCGTCGAGGGCCTTGTCGAGCTTCCCGATGTGGGATTCTCGGTCGTAGGCGTATTCGCGCTCGGCATCGGTGTGGTGGACGATGCCGGCGAAGCGCGCGCCCGTCTCCGCCATCGTCCACTGGAGCATCTGCAGGTCGCCGTCCGAGTTGCCGAAGGCGAAGATCGGGCGGCGCCCGATGAAGTGGTTGATTGCGACGGGCTTGCCCGGGCCCTCGTCGACGAACTCGATCTTGGGCATCTTCATGAGCACCGGCTTGCCGTCTGCGCCGAGCTGGAACTCCACCACGCCAGACGAGCCGACGATCTGCTCGGGCGGGATGCCGTAGACCTTTTCCACCCAAGGTCGCATGAACTCGATCCCGCCGGCCGAGACGATGTAGGTCTTGAAGCCGTTGCTACGCAGATAGGCCAGCAGCTCCAGCATCGGCTGGTAGACGAGCTCGGTGTAGGGCCTGTCGAAGCGCGGATGTCGGGCGGCGGGGAGCCAGTCGTTCACGCTCCTGGAGAACTCCTCGGTGGTCATGCCGGTGTGGCTGGCCGCCACGACCGCGAGCAGGCCCTTCACGCCGCCCGCGAAGAAGGTCTTCATGTCGCCGTCGAGGAGGGACTGGAAGGGCTGGGTGGTCTTCCATTCCGGATGCTGCGGCGCCATCTGCTTGGCGCGGTCGATCGCGAACGCGGCCTGGAAGTAAATCGGGTGCTCGCACCACAGCGTGCCGTCGTTGTCGAAGGTCGCGATCCGCTCGGACGGCGGCACGAAGTCCGGCGTGCCCTCCGTGGTCACCCGCGCGACAAAGTCGGTGATGGATTTCTTCGTCGCTCCCTCATTCCAGGACGGCAGAGGGTCGGCCTGCGCTTGCGCGAAACTCGCCCCCAGGCTCAACGTCGCCGCAAGCACGGCCGTCGATAGATCATTCAAGGTCATTGCGCCTCTCCGTCTGCTTGGCCAGCCTCGGTCCGGGCGAGGTCCCTCTCCAGGAAGTAGTTCAGGAACGTCCGTATCACCGCGACGACCGCGATGCGGGCGAGCGTTTCCCATGTCGTCGAGATCGCAGTCTCAATGATGTCGGCGGCGAGCTGGAAGGTCAGGCCGCCGACCAGCAGGCGGGAGAAGCGCAGCCAGACGGCGCGCCCGTCCAGCCCATCGGATCGCAGGAGCAGAAACCGCACGGCCTGGACGAAGGCCTCGATCGCCGCATAGAGCACGACGAGCAGCGCCATGCCCTCGATCAGGACGACCGCGTGTTCCGAGACAAGGACAAGCCACGCTTTCAAGTGCATCTCGGCCAGTTAGGCGCGTCCCCGGTCAGTTCTTCCTGCCGCCGTCCTGCAGGGCCTGAAGCGCCTTCTCGACGCTAAGGGATCCTGAGGCCTGGCTTGGCGGGTAGTCCTTGAAGGTCGCCAGGTACTGACCCATGACCCCCATCGCCGGCATCATCACCCACAGCGACTTCCCCCACCATTCGCCATAGGACGTCGACTCGGTCTGGTATCGCTCCCAGGGATCGACGCGCAGGTTCGTCACCAGCGGGACGTTGGTTGTATCCTCCTTGCCGCTGAAGAGGTTGCCGACGATGGTCTTGAAGGTGATCTTCCACTCGTTATAGCGCACCGCCATCAGGTCGGCATTGTCGCTGAAGTAGAAGAACTCCCGGCGCGGGCTCTCCGTGACCGTGCCTTCCAGGAACGGCTTGAAGTTGTAGCCGTCCAGGTGGTTCTTGAAGGTCTTCGAGCCCACCTCGACCCCGGTGAGCAGCTTCTCCTTCAAATCGGGATCGCCGCCGGCGGCTGCTACGAGGGTCGGCAGCCAGTCCTCGGCCGACATCACTTCGTTGACGATGGTGCCCGGCTTGATGACGCCGGGCCACTTCGCCAGCATGGGTACGCGGAAGCCGCCTTCGTAGACGGTGCCCTTCTCGCCGCGGAACGGATGGTTGCCGCCGTCCGGCCAGCTGAAGATCTCGGCGCCGTTGTCGCTGGTGAACAGCACGATGGTGTCGTCGGCGACCCCGAGTTCCTCCAGCTTGGCGAGCAGTCCGCCCACGACCCAGTCGAGTTCGGCCATCGCGTCGGCGAACAGGCCAAAGCCGGTCTTGCCGTCCCACTTCTTCGACAGATGCGTCCAGGAGTGGCACCGGGTCGAGTTGTGCCAGAGGAAGAAGGGCTTCCCCGCCTTCACCGAGCGGTCCATGAAGTCGCAGGAGCGTCTCACCAGATCGGCGTCGATGTCCTCCATGCTGACCTTGGCGGCGGGGTCCATGCCCGGATGCGGCGGCAGCGGGCCGGCGTCGGTGATCTTCTGCTTGCCGACGCGGCCCCAGCGCGGGTCCTCGGTCGGATCGTCGACGTCGGTCGCGACGGTGCTGATGATGTTGCGCGGGCCGAACTTCTTGAGGAACTTCTCGTCCTTCGGATAGTCCGGGTAGTACGGCTCCTCCATGGCGTTGAGGTGGTAGAGGATGCCGTGGAACTCGTCGAAGCCATGGACCGTGGGCAGGTACTCGTTGCGGTCCCCGAGATGGTTCTTCCCGATCTGGGCCGTCGCATAGCCAAGTGGCTTGAGGAACTCCGCGATCGTCGGGTCCTTGTCCTGCAGGCCCTGCTTGGCCGCCGGCAGCCCGACCTTCAGCAGCCCCGTGCGAAACGGCGTCTGCCCGGTGATGAAGGCAGCGCGTCCAGCCGTGCAGGACTGCTGGCCGTAGTAATCAGTGAACAGCGCGCCCTCGCTGGCGATCCGGTCGAGGTTGGGCGTCCTGCCCCCCATCATGCCGCGGTGGTAGGCGCTGATGTTCCAGATGCCGACGTCGTCGGCCATGATCATGACGATGTTGGGCTTCCCGGTCTTGGCCATCTGGGTGCTCCCTGTCCTGTAATGGTTGAAGGTGTCGGACCCTCAGCTGAAGGGCCCGCTGCGAAGAATCATGCTCACGATCGCGACCACGCCCAGCCCAAGCAGCAGGACGGCGGTGATCAGCGTCATCGAGACCGGGAAGCTGCTCTCCGCATGAACCAGGCCGTCCGCGGCCATGGCCTGCCGCTGTTGGCGCAGCCCGACCATGAACTGGAGGTGGTATATGATGCCGCCGACCAGCATGAGGATGCCGAGCAGGACCAGCGTGACGCCGAAGTTGCGAGACGATCCGGCGTGGGTGATGACGCCGTGCTCGCGGGCCTTCTCGAAGACCTGGTAGATCGTGAACCCGAACGAGATCAGCGACAGCGCGGTGCGGATCACCGACATCAGCGTGCGCTCGGCGCTCATCCGCGTGCGCTGGAACGACATGCCGGTGCGGCGCTCCGACAGCTCGACGGAAATGCGGTCGGGCGAGGATGCCGAGGTGACGGGCGGCAGGCTCATGAGCGTCGCTCCTTGTCTCGTTCGTCCGAGGCCGGGAGCCAGCGCCGGGCGAGGATCTCGGTCAGCCAGCGCAGGACGAAGTAAGGGATCACAGCCAGCAGCAGGGCCATCATCAGCGCCTCCACCGGATAGAAGCGGTCGAGGACGTTGAGCTGGTAGATGACGTCCATGCTCATCCCGAGCAGCGCCACGCGCGCGATCGAGGTCAGGCCCTCGCGCAGCCGGCCCTTGGGGACGCGATCGTCCCACAGCGCCGACCAGAAGAAGGCCCGGTGGCCATACCTGGCGTCGCGGATTCCATCGGGCAGCGCCGCCAGCAGCGCCATCATGGGCTGCAGCAGGAACCGGAAATTCATCGGGCCATGAACGCGATCCGAGATGTCCAGCCAGAAGCGTTCGTGAACCGCCGGCGACCAACCGTATCGAAGCCCGCCCCAGGCGAGCAGCAGGATGAACAGTGCCACGACCACCCATTTCAGAGCGCGCTGGACGGCGGTGGGCGCGGTCGCGCTCATGGGACCGACCCCTCCCTGACGACGCAGCGGAAGCCGACATGGCTCGTTGAGGTGTCGATAGGCTCGGCATGGCGCGCGGCCGGGCGGTAGCGGCGGCAGTAGTTTGGGGCGCAGAGATGCGAGCCGCCCTTCAGGACCTTGCGCGGGATGCGGATCGCGGGCTGGCGCGGGTCGTAGCTGTCGCCCTCGGGACCGCCGCGTGGGTTCTGCGGGACGCAGCACGCCTTGGGCGCGTCGTCGGGATGGCGGGTCGACCAGAAGTCGGAGGTCCATTCCCAGACGTTGCCGATCATGTCGTGGAGGCCATAGCCGTTGGCCGGGAACGCCTTCACCGGCGAGGTCCGGGCGAAGCCGTCCTCCTTGGTGTTCTCGTTCGGGAAATTGCCCTGCCAGATGTTGGCCATATGGTGGCCGTCCGGCGTGAGCTCGTCGCCCCAGGCGAACTCGGCGCCCTCGCGCCCGCCCCAGGCGGCGAACTCCCACTCGGCCTCGGTCGGCAGCGACTTGCCGGCCCAGGCGGCATAGGCCTCGGCGTCGCGGTAGGCGACATGCACGACGGGATGGCCGTCGAGGCCCTTCAGCGAGGAGCCGGCGCCATAGGGCTTGCGCCAGGTCGCGCCAAACCTGAACGTCCACCATTGCGACCAGTCGCGCAGATCGACCGGATGTGTCGGCGGGGCGAACATCAACGAGCCCGCCCGCAGCATGTGCGGCAGCGCGCCGGGATAATCCTTCGGATCGGGCGCGATCTCCGCGAAAGTGACATGGCCGGTCGCCTCGACGAAGGCTCGGAACTGCCGGTTGGTGACCGGGGTCTCGTCGATCCAGAAGCCGTCGACCTTCACGGTGTGGGCCGGCGCCTCCTCGGGATAGTGCCTGTCCGAGCCCATCCGGAAGGTGCCGCCCGCGATCTTGATCATGCCGGCGCGAGAGGCGCGAGCGGTCGTCTGGGCAACCGGGGGGCGGGTGAGCGTCGTGGCGTCCGTCATCCCGCGCGCTCCCGCTACCGCTTCACGACAGCGGGCTCAACCGGCGGCGAAGCCGACTTGGGAACGTGCCCGATCGGGAGGGCGATCGTGAACAGGCCGAGCGTCCCGCGCGGCCGGTTCTCGACGTCGACCTCGCGCAGCACCTTCAGCCGCGCCGAGACCGGCGTTCCGGCCACCTCGAATGTGTAGGCGACCTGGGCGCCGACCGCCGTGACGCGCCCCTTGTAGGAGCCCAGGGACGCGCCCGCGCCGCCGTCGCCGCTTACCTGCTGGTAATGCGACGCCAGCACGCCGACCGAGAACTGCTTGCTCAGGTACTGACTGATCGCCAGGTCGGCGTGGATGGCGTTGCCGCTCCGGTAGTCGGTCGCGTCATTCTTGCCGTTGACCTCGAACCCGACCGCTGCGGAGATGTCCAGGCCGATCTTGGGATCGAGCCAGGTGCCCGCGGCGTAGAAGTCGCCAATCCAGCGGTTGAACGAGACGTTGGAAAGCTCGCCCTCCTGATAGGAACCGGACGGGATGCTGACGGACGTGCCGACCTGCCAGTGGAAGTTCCCGGCGTGCCAGCCGATGAAACTGGAGACGACGGGGTCGCCGATGTTGAAGGTGGCGTCGCGCTGGCTGAAGCCGAATGTGCGTCCGCGCGGTCCTGTGATCACCGCACCCGCGCTAATTCGCGGCGTCCCGAATGGCACCGTGACCGCGAACGCCAGGTTGCCGCCCAGAATCTCGAACGGCGTCACCCAGGTCGGTGTCATGAAGTCGACGCGCGCCTCGGCCTTGACGTTGGCGACAACGGCGCCGCCGATCTGGATCGGTCTCGCGGCCGAGATGCGGCCGGAATAGCTGTAGAAGTCGTTCTCGAAATAGAAGCCCGGCGGGGGAACGATGCCGGCCCCAGGCCCCTTCAGACCCGGCACATACAGGCCGGCGCCACCCTCGGTGCCACTCGCGGTGCTCGCCATCGTGCAAAAAAGCGCTGCGCAGGTGAATTTAATCCCTAAACGCATCTGCATCGGTCCCCTCGGCGCTCTAATGCTTCGAGCCTATTCTGGAAATTCGTGCGGTCAAGTTGAAGTTTCTCGCGCAAGAAGGCGGTGGAGCCAGTAGCACGATGGGTCCCATCCGAGAGAGAGTCCTAGTGAAGCATCAGTTGAGCCCTCCGACAGGGCGTCAATCCATTCAACGACTTATTCACCTGATCAAGGTTTCAAACGCAATTCAATAACGTCTATCGCGAGCAAATCAGTATAGCGCCGTTCGAGAGTCTCGATGAACTCGTCAGCGAAGCGAGATCCCTGCTCCTCTGTTAACGCTTGAGCAGCGGCCTTCTTCTCGTCATGACAAGACATAATTGCATAGCGAGCAACCACAGGAGCGCTTTCTGCGCTCTTTGCGTATCTTTTCGCCGTTGCATCAGCACAACTCCGCCATTTTGCAAGAGCGGCGTCGCCTTTCCCTTTTTCTTGTGCGAAGGCCGCAACAGAAATCAGGCACCCGAGAGCGATCAAAATACTTCTGCGCATGTTGTACCTCAAATAATCGAACTGCCGCAGGTTCCTTCCCGTCGAACGTTCGTACCCGCTCGAACCGGTTCGCCACTCGCCGATCCGTCGGCGACGCTCAAGCGCTGTCAACTCGGCCGGCAGCATGTCCGTCTTGCCGCCTTTGATCAAGGTCATTGCCGGTGCCGGAGCCATGCAGTTGTGCACCCTCTTGTTTGGGACGACGTCAGGATTCGCCAGCTCGTACAGGCCTTCCTCGTTGGAGACCTCAGGCTGGTATCCTCCCGGCGCGCCGAGGGCTCCTTTTCATCGGTACGAGCCTTTGTCGATTTCCTCGCGTGATAATGCGCCCTTCACCGACATCAGGCGACCAAACTGGCACCCTGGCGAGCGCCCGATACTAGCTAAGGCGTCGGCTGACTGTCGCCTCACCTTGTCACCTCTTTTATCAATGCGGGGGCAACCGAAAGGCCTTTACCGAGATCGAAACCGTTCGACTGAGAAGGTTGCTAACCTAGAGCAGACCTCACGGACGTGAGGATTGGGCCAAACCTCAACTCTCCAGCGGACCTACCAGTTAGACAGCCCTAAAGCGGACCCTCTGAGCGTCGGCAACGGGCCAGGATCTGCCGATTACAGCAGCCTACCGTATTCCTCAAATTTGCATGCGACGATGGCTGGGAAACCCTGGTCAGGATGAACGGCAGTCCGGTGGGTAAAATACGACTGATTCCGCAGAAGCGCCATGGCGGGCAGGCCGATCGGCCCTTAATGTGAGCGGATTGGCGCACCAATAGCCCCTGGATAGATATCAGCCGCATGAAGACGAGCTCTGCTCAGATCGACCTGTTTGATGACGCGCCCGGCTACCGCGAGGCGCCACGACCGGCGCCGAGAAAGCGTCAGGCGGTAGCGCCCCAGCATGCCGGCTGGGACGACGAAGAAGCCGCTCAACGACTGGAGCAGACTGGCCACTTCAGGATTCTGCGGAAGCTTGTGCCGCGCACCGTCATCCCGCGGGTTGAAAGCGCCTATCCGAACCTTGCGGTCCTGGTGGATACGGAGACGACGGGTCTGAACCACGCCAAGGATGAGGTCATCGAAATCGGCGCGGTCGCATTCACATATGATGATGAAGGCGTCATCGGGGATATCGTCGGCGTATATAACGGGTTGCGTCAGCCATCGGAACCGATCCCAGCCGAAATCACGCGGCTGACGGGCATCACTGACCAGATGGTCGCTGGCCTGGAAATCGACTTCGCCGCCCTTGATGCTCTGGTGAACGAGGCGGATCTGATCATCGCGCACAACGCCGCGTTCGATCGACCGTTTTGCGAGAACCTCTCCTCCACCTTTGCTGCGAAGGCTTGGGCATGTTCAGTCAAGGAGGTGCCATGGGCCGACCTTGGCTTCGAGGGAAACAAGCTCGGCTACCTCGTCGGACAGTCAGGTCTGTTTCATGAGGGGCATCGAGCGACCGACGATTGCCACGCGCTGTTAGAGGTTTTGGCGCGTCCGGTGGGACAGAATGGAACTCCGCCCTTCGCTGCGCTTTTACGGTCCAGCCAACAAAGTCGGATCCGGATTTATGCAGAGAACGCCCCCTTCGACATGAAGGACCACCTTAAAGGCCGAGGCTATCGCTGGTCAGATGGCAGTGACGGTAGGCCCCGAGCATGGTGGATAGAGATTGATGAAGAGCTCTGGGACGAGGAGCTGCGATATCTTCGTACCGACATCTACGGCTGGGAAGACGCAGAGCCGCTGACGGTGCATCTGACCGCGTTTGAGCGATATCGCCTGTAGCACTCCTGTTCTGAAGCCGGCGCCGCTGGAGGCGCTTGCAAGCTTGACTCCGCGAACACGATCGTTCTCATAATGTTCTCATTCGTGAGGACGCATCCCATGCCGCCAGTCGTGCCCCGACACGCGCCTGCTCCGACCCTTATGGAGCGCCAGATCGATTCATTTTTGGCGGCGTTCGATGGCAATGCGCGGGCTGCCATTGGCGCCTTACTTCACAATCGCGATGAGCTTCTGAAGGATGCGGACCGGGTCGCCTCGCTGAGCCTCTTGCGCCGTCGGTTCTCAAAGGGAACACGGGAGTCGGAGATATGAATGCCGTCGCCCCGAGCAGCTATCTAGATGCGCTCAATCCTGCACAGCGGCGCGCGGTCATCCACGGTGTTGGCGCGACGGCCGGATCGCCCTTGCTTGTCATAGCGGGCGCTGGCTCTGGAAAGACCAACACGCTGGCCCATCGTGTCGCCCACCTCATGGTCAGCGGCGCCGATCCGCGGCGGATCCTGCTGATGACGTTCTCGCGCCGGGCCGCGTCCGAGATGGCGAAGCGTGTCGAGCGCATCGCGCGCAAGGTGCTCGGAGATGGTGCCGGTGTACTCGCCGATGCCTTGACCTGGGCTGGGACCTTTCACGGCATCGGCGCGCGGCTGTTGCGCGATTATGCTGAGCAGCTTGGTCTCGATCCCGCTTTCACGATCCATGATCGAGAGGACTCGGCCGACCAGATGAACCTGGTCCGGCACGAGCTCGGCTTCTCGAAGACAGAGTCGCGCTTTCCGACGAAGGGTACCTGCCTGTCGATCTATTCGCGATGCGTGAACGCCGAGCTGCCGATCGAGGACGTTTTACGCCTGTCATATCCCTGGTGCGCCACCTGGGCAGCCGAGCTGAAAGAGCTCTTCGCTGCCTATGTCGAGGCGAAGCAGAGCCAGAACGTGCTCGATTACGACGATCTGTTGCTCTACTGGGCGCAGGCCGTGACCGATCCCGATATCGCAGCAGACATAGGTGGTCGCTTCGATCACGTCATGGTCGACGAGTACCAGGATACGAACCGTCTCCAGTCGTCTATCCTGCTCGCACTCAAACCCGACGGTTTCGGTCTGACTGTGGTGGGCGATGACTCCCAGTCGATCTATTCCTTCCGAGCGGCGACGGTCCGCAACATCCTCGAATTCCCGGCCGCGTTCGTGCCGCCGGCCGAAATTATCACACTCGATCAGAACTACCGCTCGACCAGCGCCATTCTCTCCGCGGCGAACGCCGTGATCGACCTTGCAGCCGAGCGCTTCACCAAGAACCTCTGGACCGATCGCGCTACCGGGTCGCCGCCGCAACTGGTCCATGTTCGGGACGAGGCGGATCAGGCTCGTTTTATAGCGGAGAAGGTACTGGAGAACCGGGAGGGCGGTTCGACGCTGAAGCAGCAGGCGGTGCTTTTTCGCGCCTCTCATCATAGCGGTCCGCTCGAAATTGAGCTCACGCGCCGAAACATCCCATTCGTCAAATTCGGCGGCCTCAAGTTCCTCGACAGCGCGCATATCAAGGACCTGCTTGCGCTGCTGCGCTTCGTCGAGAACCCGCGAGACAAGGTATCCGGCTTCCGTGTCCTACAGCTCCTGCCGGGCGTTGGACCGACCTCCGCACAGCGTGTCCTTGAGCATGTTGCTCAGGCTTCGCTTCCCCTCGAGGCTCTGGAGAACGCTCCGGCCCCGCCGCGTGCTGGCGAAGATTGGGCGTCATTCGTCTCCGCGATCAGCGAGCTGCGCTCCGGCACAGCCGGTTGGCCGGGCGAGATCGAGCGCGCCCGCCGCTGGTATGAGCCGCACCTGGAGCGCATTCATGAGGATGCCAGTACCAGGCAAGCCGATCTCGTACAGCTCGAACAGATCGCAAGTGGTTATCCGACGCGCGAGCGCTTCCTGACCGAACTAACTCTCGATCCGCCAGACGCGACCAGCGACCAAGCCGGCGTGCCGCATCTCGATGAGGACTATCTCATCCTGTCGACGATCCATTCGGCCAAGGGCCAGGAATGGAAGTCGGTCTTTGTCATGAACACCGTCGACGGCTGCATTCCGATCGATCTCGGGGCCGGCGCGCGGGACGAGATCGAAGAAGAGCGGCGCCTGCTCTATGTCGCAATGACCCGCGCCAAGGACGATCTGCATCTGGTCGTCCCGCAGCGGTTCTTCACACACGGGCAATCGGCGACCGGCGACCGGCATGTCTACGCCAACCGGACGCGCTTCATCCCCAACGCGCTACTCAGCCAGTTTGAGCGGGTGGCTTGGCCCATCGTGGCAGCGGAAGCCTCTCGGGCGCCATTCAGCGGACCGAAAGTCGATGTTCGGGCCAAGATGCGTGGTATGTGGCGATGACCGATCGTTGGCCTCACCAGGTCGAACTCAAGCTGGACAAGATGTCCGCAGCAGAATGGCTTCGCCGGATCGATGCATGGTGCACTGATTGGCAGATCGCCTTCCACGTTCTCGGCACGATGACCGATGGCGTTATCCGCGTGGCTTTTGAAGAGGCGCGCTTTGCGAGTGCCTTCCACGCTCATTTCGGCGGCGTCATCGCTCCGACCGACGAGTTTGAAACCGCTCTCGCAGCCGACGCCGCCGAAGGCGACTTGTTTGACCGGCTTGCTGGCGAATACCCTGACTAGGGAGGGCCAGCGCCATGTCGGATATGGTCACGATCGGCTCGGGAGTGCCACGCATTCCGATACGCAAAGCTGACGATCTGGTTGAGCGGATCGAAGCTCTAAAAAACGAAGCGACCAACCGCGGGTTCGGCACGCTGGCCTATTTTCTTAATACCGCGCTGATCGAAGCCAAGCTCCAAGAGCAGCACATCATCGACGACACGGCTATCGCACGATCCAAACCTGAGGAGGTGTGGCGCCCTGCTGAGGATCGAGATTGATGGCGAAGCAGAAGGAGCTGAAGGAAATCGATCTCGACGTGTCCGACGTAAAGCGGATCGCGCTCACGACCGATCCCCAAGGCGAGACCATTATCAGTTTCGAGATGGCTGGCGGTCAGGTGATGAACTTGGTGTTTTCCCCGGAGGCGTTTGGGAAGCTTGAGGCCATGATGTCCAAGGCCAATGAGGCGCAGGCTCAAGTTTCGCCCATTCAGTAGCTCGTCCAAATGACGCCGATGAGAACGCGCCTCCCTATCAGGTAGAGAAACTTCCTCATGGCTGCATTGCTGAACATCTGCCAGATGTTTAGCAAGATCGCGGCAGCTCGCCGCGCCCATATCGCGCCTCGTGAGTCTGCCAGAGTCAGCCGGTACCGCACGGTCACCAACTCGGGGCTCGCTTATCAGCCGTCGTTCGAAGAGTTGAGCTCTTCCGGCCTCAGCAGTTCATCGAGGGCCACCGGCATCGCCTTTCTGAGTGTGTCGTTGATCCGGTCCTGCCAGCCGGGGCCGCCATCCTGAAAGTGCGCCAACACCTCGCTGTCGATCCGGAGAGTGACCATCTCTTTGGCGCCGGGCAAAAACGGTACGCTTCTGGATTGGCGCAGGTGGCGCGCCACCTTCGGCGCGGTGAAGAGGGCTTCCGCCTTGTCCCGAGCGCTTGTTGGGCGGCGCGTTCGATCGTTGCTCATTACGTCCTCACATTAGGTAGCTGGCAGCCGATCATAGCAGGGACTGGATTCGAAAAGCTCGCTATCCGCTAGTCGACCACTTTCCGGCGACGCCGCGGTGGCGGGCACCGATCACGCAGGTTTCCAGGGAACGTCCCTAACCATGAGGCCGGAGACGGGCTCTCGGCATCAAGCCAGATTCCAACGGGGAACGGCCAAGAGGCGACGGCGTTCAAAGGTCGTCCTTGGGGAGATCTCCGTTTATGCAGACCACAGTGACCGCCCTGCGTTTCGAGCCCTGGTGGTTCGTCCCTAGCAATCCCAGGCTGCCCACGCTGATCTACGAGGGGGCGTTCGCTCCCGATGCTGCCGACCTGGTAACGCAGATGGAAAGGCGGTTCTCCGAAAATGGTTGGCCGCCGCAGTGGCGCGATGGGATCTACGATTTCGATCACTATCACTCACAGGGGCATGAGGTGCTCGGCATTGCTGCGGGGCACGCAAAGCTCATGCTGGGCGGCGATACCGGCCGAGAGGTCGATGTGACAGCTGGGAACGTCCTGGTGCTTCCAGCCGGCACAGGTCACCGCCGCCTCAGCCAATCTGACGATTTCCTCGTTATCGGCGCGTACCCGCCCGGCCAGACGGGCGATATCGTGCGCGAAAAACCGACGTCGGCGATGAGCCAGAGGATTGCCATCTTGAGTTTCCCGCCCCGGGATCCGGTCGTTGGCGAAGGCGGCCCAATGCTCAGGCTATGGGCCGATACTAGCGCTCTGTAAGGTGGTCGAGCGCATCCGATTGCCGCGGCTGCAACGTGCCGGCGGATCGTATCGGATGTTTGAAAGACATGAGCTTACTCTGACCCGGTTCCGCTGGGGACATCATCGTTTGATCCCGGCCTGCTCCGGCCGGCAGCAGTCGCGACAGCTAGGGACTGCTCGTAGAGTTCCACAGCAGCGTTGGTCATGCCGAGCTCACGTTCCTCCTCGCCACCCCTGGCGCATCCCGCCAGGTAAATCGCCCGGTCAAAGGCGGCGTTCAGTTCAACTTCATTGCGGATCACGAGACGGGCCATGCATGCCACTGGGATCGACACGTCTCCTCTTGGAGACCAACCGCCAACCCCAGCGCCTGCGACAAGGTTGGCCTACGAAGTCGTCAAACCTTGGCCTCTCCCTCTTGGTCGCCGTCCCAGTAGTGCACCCTGGAAGCATGCACTTGTAGCAAGACGATACCGGGAGTCTCGATGCCTTGAGGGAACCAACGCTCCATGTCGTCGACCCAATGCTCTTCAAGAGCGAGACGGTCTTTGGTCAGCGTCGCCTTGCCCTCGATGGCGATGAAGATGCCTGGTTTGCCAAGCAAGCTCCGATCGCCGGCGAACGTCAGTCAGCCCCACCTGATCGTTGGCTTGAACATCTTGAATGAACCGGGCGTCATCGAAGGCGAAGAACCAGGAATCTCCGGCATAATCGACGTCCCGGTTGGGTGCTCATGGGGCGGCTCGAAAGCGTCCCACCGCTGGTCACCGTAGTGAGCATGCAGAAATCGATGTCCTTCATTTTCTCCGCGATATCGCTGAGAGTAAGCTCGCCCATATCATTCTCCCGGTTAGCAAGTTGAACCTCATTGAGATCGAACGGATCGGGGCTGGGCATGTGCCTCCGCCCGAAATCATGCATCCGCCGCTGGCGGACGGAAGGAAGCAGCGGCGCAGTTTCCACGCGCTATCGCGTCGATCCCAGTAACTGGAATTGGAAAGGCGCGCGTGGCCGGCACCGATCCGTTATGTGCGTGGGGCCTGTAGCGTAGCGCCCGAAATCATCCAGAAGGGACTGGCAGACGCTGCTCCCGTCGTTTGCCAACGACCTCAATGAATTTGCTAACGCTCCATCTGCTCCAGATTGGCGCGGTCAAGCAGACCTTCGAGCTGTGCGAGTTGTTGTGGCGGCAGTACAAGCTGCACACGCTGGCCACCGGGGCAATGCATGGCGATGACGGCGCCGTAGGCCCCGTCCGGACTGACAACGAGATTGGCGATTTCGAGCACCTCGTAGCTATGCGCCCGCGCGGTCATGACACTCCCTCCGGGCGCCCGGCCGTTCGGGCGAAACGGATCGGTTAGCGTCCGGACGTGAGCGGTCTTCGTGCTCCCATTGATCGACGAAGCGCTCGACGATGCCGGCGCCTGGCTTGGTCATACGAATGAGAGCCGAGCCGTCATCGATGATCCACTCGTCGCCATCGCGGCGAATCTCGATTGTCTCGCTCATTTCTTCGGCCCACCGGCAAGCGTCGACCGACGGAGCTCGGCTTCGACAGCCTCCGCAGACGGACCAACCTCTTTTACGGCCTCTTCGAGCTGAGCCTTCGATACCCCGAACTTGTCGGTCCAATAGCGAACTTCGTAATCCTCGTTCAAATTGATACGCGACCGGTCCTGAGGGCCTCGATCTGTCCTGTCGTCTGCCATTTGAATCTCCCGTCTTGGGGTTCAATCGACAGGGGCGCGTTGTGTTCCGACGCGACCTTCCGTTCAGCGTCCACCACGTTCGGAACCTTTCCCAGCGTAGCGCGCATACGCCCGCGTGTTTTGGAGGCGGGCCATGGACGAGCCGGTTTTCGTTGCGGCTGGTATGATGGCGGTTGCGATATTGGCTTGGTACGCCTCTCAGGATTGGGACTTGTAAGCTCATGCTCCGATCGACTGACCCGAACCCTTTTGCCATCCTGGAGGATGAAGACGCGATCGCGCGGGCCACGTCAGCTTGGGAAATAGCGCGGAACTACGTTGAACAAGGCGTTCCCCCGGCTGACCGCAAGCGCCAAAGCCAGCGTATGAAATTTGTCATCGCCTTTGTCGCGTTGGGCACTGATGACACACGCGAGATGGCGAACAAGGCGATTCAGCGGTTTCAGAAAGAGGCGCGGACACGCGCGTGATCGAGCGCGCAAAAAACGGCAACAGGTCACGATCCCCGACTGCTCACCGCCGGGGATCGTTGCACTCAGTCGAGCAGGTCAGCTGGAACCTTGCCGCCGTTCTCCGAGAGCTTTTTGATGACTGCCTTGTGCAGCCAGACGTTCATCGTCGCCGAGTCGTTGGTATCACCCGTATAACCGAGTTCCTGCGCCAGTTCCTTGCGGGCGGTGAGGCTGCTGTCGATCTTGAGCGCCTTGAGCAGGTCGACAATGGACGTCTTCCAGTTGAGCTGCTGGCCGCTGTCCTTGACCGCCTTGTCGAGGATCGGCGCGACGTCGACCTGCTGCGAGCCCGTCGATCCAGGCGCAGTACCGATGTTTCCCGTGGTCTGACCGGTGGGCGTCCCTGCCGGCGGCGAGGCCGGTGCGGTGGAAGTGCCAGACGGTGGGACAACCCCACCTGGAGGGGTAGCAGACGTTGTAGTAGCGATCGTATCGGCCTTGGCTTCGCCGAAGATGGCCTTCTTGATGCTGTCGAAGATTCCCATGATCAGGCTGCCTTCTTCGTCGCGGCGGTGTTGGCGGCGCCGCCGAGCTGCGTCAACGTCTTGTCGGTCCTGGTCTCCTCGGCGAGCGTCGCGTCGAGCAGCTTGACCGCATCCTTGTGGCCGAGCTGCTGAGCCCACGCCTTGAGGGTACCGTAGCGGGCCATCTCATAGTGCTCCACGGCCTGTGCCGAGGCCACCAGGCCGGCGTCGATCGCCGGGCTGTCGCCATAGTCCTCAATGACCGCCTTGCCTTCCTCGATGATGCCCAGGATGGCGTCGCAGGTTTTGCCGCGCGGGGCCTTGCCGATAAGCTCGAACACCTCGCCGAGGCGCTCGACGTGACCTTCGGTCTCTTCGCGATGGGTCTCGAAAGCCTTTTTGAGCTCGGGCGACTTGGCCGCCTTCGCCATCTTCGGCAGCGCCTTCAGAATCTGCTTCTCGGCGTAATAGACGTCCTTGAGCATGTCGTGGAACAGGTCGTCGAGCGGCTTCGGTTCGGTCGCCATGTCTTCCTCCAGCGATGTGGGTGGTCGATGGCTGCAGAACGAACCCTGAGAGCCCGTGTTCCATTCCGCTCCCCTGGAACTTTCGGGGGCAATCTGCCGTTGGATTGTGCATCGCGGCATCGGCCGCACGCCCACGGGAGACCATCATGAAGAAGCTGCTCATTGCCACCTTGATCGCCTCCGCGACATCCTTTGGCGCGATCGCTCAGACGTCGACCACGTCGCCGATGGCAGCGCCGAAGGCCGATGCCGACAAGAACGCTCCGCTGCCGGGTGCCAACAGCTTTACCGAGGGCCAGGCCAAGAGCCGGCTCGAAGCCAACGGATATTCAAACGTCGGCGCGCTGAAGAAGGACGACAACGGCGTCTGGAAGGGCACCGCCAGCCACTCGGGCGCGCAGGTCAACGTCTCCGTCGACTATCGCGGCAACATCACCCGCAACTGATCCGTGCTCGCACCGCGAAAACTGGAGAACGACATGACCCGTACCCTGACCCGTTCCTACGATAGCCACGCCACCGCCCGCTCAGTCGTGGACCAGCTCGAAGCAGCCGGCGTTTCCAGCAGCGCCATCAGCATCATCGGCAGCGACGGAAAGACTGACGAGACCAACGCCGCCGAAGGTGCCGGAATCGGTGCTGGCGTCGGCGGGGCCGCCGGCTTGCTGACCGGCCTTGGCATCATGGCGATACCCGGCGTCGGCCCGGTTGTTGCCGCAGGCTGGCTTGCCGCGACCGCCGCTGGTGCCGTTGCCGGTGCCGCTGCCGGTGGTCTGGTTGGCTCGTTCGTGAAGGAAGGCCATGACGAGGACGAGGCAAACTACTACGCTGAGACAGTTCGCCGGGGCGGATCGGTCGTTTCCGTCCGCACCGAACCCGAGCACGAGGCCGCCGTCCACGCTATCCTCGACGGCGCTACTCCGATCGACCGCGCGACCCGCGAGGCTGACTACCGAGCCGGCGGCTGGTCCCGCTTCGACGAAAAAGCCGATCCTTACGTTCGGGATGCCACCGCGTCGGGCCGAGTGCCGCCTGCCGTGATCTGACCTACTCTACGTTGCGACGGCCTCGGGTAACCGGGGCCGTTTTTCCATGATCGTCTCGGCAGCTGAAGCGAGGGAGTGATGGTTGCAGGCGACCGAGTAATCGACCGACGCCATTTTGTTGCTGGAGCCGGCGCGGCCGTCGTGGCTGGACCAGCTAAGGCGAGCGTAGCAGTCGATCGCTTTGGCACGAGTGCCTCTCAAGGCAGCGTCATTCTACTCTATGGCTCAGATGGCCTGACCAACAGCGGCCGATATGAGTTCGCCGCAAACATGATCGCCGGAGCTGGATATACCGTCCTGCTGCCGCGGTACTTCGAGGCCACCGGCGACCGCCGGGCCCGCTACAGCGAGATCAAGAACAAGTTCCGGGCTTGGCAAGAAGCAATCGAAACGGTTACCGGCGCTCAGCAGGGCCGCTTTGCCCTGGTCGGGTTCTCCCTGGGTGGCGCATTGGCCTTGGCTTTGGCCGCTCGCGATCGCCGAGTGCGTGCTGTCGTGGACTTCTTCGGATTTCTGCCGCCCGGCTTGGAACGAGCGTTGCTGCCACCGACACTCATTCTGCATGGGGATGCGGATCGAGTGGTGCCCGTGTCCAACGCTGGCGCCATCGAGAGGTTGATCAAGAGTAATAGCGGCACCGTCCAAAGCCACATCTACCCAGGCGAAGGACATGGTCTCTCACTGGCGAGCTGGCCCGATGCAATCGCCAGGACACAGGCATTCCTCCGCGCGCACCTCTGACGATGGTATATGAGGAGCCTTAGTTGAAGATAGCGACCTACAACGTGAACGGCATCAATGGCCGTTTGCCCGTTTTGCTCCGGTGGCTCAAACAGGACCGCCCCGACGTTGTGTGCCTGCAAGAGTTGAAGTGCTCGGACGCCCGCTTTCCCGACAGCGAATTGCAGAAGGCCGGCTATGCCGCGGTTTGGCACGGCCAGAAGAGTTGGAATGGCGTCGCGATCCTCGCAAAGGGGAAAACACCCGTCCTGACGCGTCAAGGATTGCCGGGAGATCCTGACGATAGCCATAGCCGGTACATCGAGGCGGCGGTCAACGGCATCCTGATCGGATGTCTCTATCTCCCAAACGGGAATCCTGCCCCAGGCCCGAAGTTCAAATACAAGCTGCACTGGTTCGACCGCTTGCTGAGCTATGCAGATGAGCTTCTCTCCCACGACGTCCCGATCGCGCTCGCAGGCGATTTTAACGTCATGCCGACGGAGCTCGATGTCTACGCACCCGAGCGATGGCGAGACGATGCGCTTTTTCGTCCGGAGGTCAGAAAGGCCTATGCCGAGCTGGTCAATCAGGGTTGGACGGATGCCGTCAGGCACCTTCACCCGAGAGAGCGCATTTACACGTTCTGGAAGTACTGGCGGAACTCGTTCGAACGCGACGCCGGCCTTCGCCTCGACCACCTCCTGCTCAGTCCAACCCTCGCGTCCAGCCTAAAATCCGCAGAGGTTCGACGGGCGCCGCGAGGCTGGGACCACACTAGCGACCACGCGCCTGTCATGATCGAGTTGGTATCGCCCTCGGTCTGAGGTCAACCGCAAGCGCATCAAACTGAGCAAGAGGGATTGGGCGGTACGGCAACACTGCCCCGTCACGAGCACGCTCCTCGACATACTGACGGCGAGTGGCAGCGGTATTTTGCAAGCCGCGCTGGCTAAGCCAGGCCAAGAATTCGTCAGGGCGGATCGAAATGATCTGAAGGGCTTTTCCGCGAGCCAGCCACTCATTTATGACCCTGAGGGCCGCCTCGTGCCACACCTCATAATCTCGTGGCATCTCGGCTTGATCATGTGCCAGCTGCCAGAGCTGCTCGAAGTCCTCTCGCTCGTACCAAGGCAATGCGACAGTGTAGGTTTCGACGCTAGGTTTCATCTCGTCCAGCCCGTCCGCTAGTGGCCCTTTCCACGCCAAAATCGGCAACGGCTACGATCAAAAATGAAAAACTCGGGTGGCGTCAACATCCTATTACAGGCCGACTACTCCCTCGGCGGCTTCTTTGAACCCAGCGTCAAAAGATGGTTTTGAGCCTCGCGGCTTAGGGAGACGGATGCACCCATAGGTCTTGCCAGTCGCTCCGCTGTCTCGATTGTTTCGAAGAGGTTGGAAGACCGTCCATGAGAGGAGCCGGTCACGTCCTTCACGACCCAATCTTTGCCATCCTGATATACAGTCAACGTCTGAGCCACTTTGTTACGCCCGGTTCGAAAGGGAATGGAAAGTCGGCTTCAGATGGTCCGTGACTCTTCTACCCGTTCACAACCGTGCCGCCGTTAGGGTGGAGCACCTGCCCAGACATGTAGCTGGAATCCTCGCACGCCAGGAACAGAAAGCTCGGCGCGACCTCATTCGGCTGCCCCGGCCGCTTCATCGGGGTGCTTTCACCAAAGTGCTTCAGCTTTTCCGGGCTTGCTCCACCCATCGGGTTGAGGGGCGTCCAGATTGGCCCCGGTGCCACAGCATTTACGCGTATTCCCTCACCGATCAGGTTTTCAGAAAGCGCTCTCGTGAAAGCTGTGATGGCCCCTTTCGTCGAGCTGTAATCCAGCAGCTCGCTGGAACCCTGGTAGCTCGTCACAGATGTGCAATTGACTATCACGGCGCCGCTTTGGAGGTGCGGCCGCGCGGCTTGCGCCATGAAAAACATGCCGAAAATGTTCGTCTGAAACGTCCGGCGAAGCTGTTCCTCGGTGATGTCCGTGATGTCCTTGTCGGGGTGCTGTTCGCCTGCGTTGTTGACGAGGATATCAATCTTCCCGAACTCTTTGACGGTCCGGGCAACGGCGTCGTCACAGAATGCCTTGTTGCCGACATCTCCAGAGATAGCGATCGCCCGGCGCCCCTCACGCTCGACGATGCTCACCGTCGTTTTGGCATCGTCGTGCTCGCTCAGATAAACGATGACAATGTCTGCCCCTTCTCGCGCATACAGCGCGGCAACAGCGCGGCCGATTCCGCTGTCCGCTCCAGTGATCAGCGCAACCTTACCCTTGAGGCGGCCGCTCCCCGGATAGCGCGGCTGCCATTCTGGCTTTGGCGTGAGCGCGGATTCATGGCCTGGCAGACCGTCTTCATGAATCATAGGCTGTGTAGCGTACATCGCAAAGATCCCTGACAATAGGCCATGGCGCATCCGCGCCTCCAGCCAAACTGCCCCCAGCGCTTAGTCACCGAACCGCCTGAGATCTGACTGGTTCCGAAATCGGAGCGGGCCAGCGGCGGCTTAGAGGCACACCAGCCTCTAAGAACCTATCCTCCGGTAGCGCGTTTGGAACTCTCCAGCGCGATGCTGGAATTGCACCCGGAGGCACTCACAATGATCAGGTAATCTTAGCAGGCGCGGCTGGATGGATGTTGGCGACGCGTCCTGAGTTGCGTAAGCGAGCAGTGGGCCTTGCCCGAGATATCTTCCAGCGGCTCTCGGCGCGCTAGGCCGCTCTTGCCGGACCCATGCCTCTAAATCCATCATCCTCGCTCGCGCAGCTGCTGAACGCCCCTATCCGTCCTGGACAGGTGGTTTGGCTGGGCATTCGGCCAGGCCGCCGGGAGGAGCTGATTGAGCTTCAGACAGCGGATTTCGACGTGACAAACGGAGTGCTCGGCGATCGTTACACGCGGGTTCAGGGAGCACGTCAGGTCACTTTGATTCAGTCCGAGCATCTCGGCACGATCGCCAGCCATCTCGGCCGCGCCCAAATTCTGCCTGGCGACCTGCGGCGCAACGTCGTTACTCAAGGCATCAACCTGCTCGCGCTGAAGGACAAGCGGTTCAGGATCGGCAACGCGGTCCTACAGACCACCGGCGACTGCCATCCGTGTTCGCGAATGGAGGAAATCCTCGGCATCGGCGGGTACAACGCCGTTCGCGGGCTCGGCGGTATCACTGCCCGTATCATCGAGAGCGGTTCGGTCAAGCTAGGGGACGATATCCTCGTCCACTGCGGAGACTAGCCGATCGGCGATCTAGCCGCCTGCAGCCCTTTTCAGCGCGGCATATCTCTCCACCTCCAATCGCAGATGCGCGACTGCAGCATCGCCGCGCTTGAACTTCATGCCCTTGCCAGGCTCGTCGAAAATCTCATTGCGCTTCGCCAGCGGCTGCCCGGCGAGCATCATTACCTCGCACTCGTGCTTCCAGAGATCGGACCAGGTCGAGACCTCCTTCCCGGCGAGCAGAGAGTACTTCATAGGCGGATTGGCAGGCGGGTAGGACATGCCGGTGCTATCGCACATTCGTATCGCACGCGGCGATATCCAATCCAACGAGCGAGAAGATTTCTCGCAGGAGAGGGAGCGATGCTTCCTGACACCTTGAAGGAACCAAAGGCGTCACCATCTCGTTATCCGCGCGGTGCCATCATGGCGCCTGCCTGCTCTCCGGTTGGATGCGTTGCCGCGGATGTACCGGCCGCAACCGACAGGAGGGCAAAGCCAGTTTCCCGGCGATGGCCGGATCCGCCAAGTCCTGACAGAAGTCAGAGGCCCGCCGTTCCCCCAACGGCGGGCTTATTCTTTGAACGTCACCGCGGCCATCGTCGGCGTAACCCCATCGATGAGACGAGGATCATGAGCAGGCAGGTAATGCCCGTTACCAGCAGTAGCAGAGCATGAAACTCGGTTCAGCCCGCAGTGACTTCGACGTACCGCTGGTGGATCCATCCACTCCGACATGCGCCGGCATACGGCGTACGCCGCGCTAGCGGACTCGATAACTCCGCTCCACAAGCATCGAACGCCTGGCCCCGGTTCGGATAGATCACGCCTTGCCACGGCCCAACGGACTCGCAGATGATGATCTCATCCCCGTTGTGCAATTGATCGATCTCGAAATAGGCCGAGCCGCCCGGCCCCGATCTGACGGACAGGAAGCCGCTTTTATGGTCTTCCGCCCGCCTCGGCCCGAGGCGCGCCACCTTGCCATAAGTCATGCAAGCATCCAGATCCGCATGGCCACCAATCATGACAGGCCTGCTTTTCGGGGCCGCCAAGGCGGCCGTGCAAGCAACCCCAAGCGCGAGCGCAGCGGTTATCAAGAGCCGGTTCATCCCGCTGGTTGTCCCCAAATCAGTTTGCGCTATCCATCTTGGAGTACTCTCCCGGAATGCGAGCTGCAAATTGGGCGGCCAAAGCGTGTGTCTCAGCACCACCGCGGTTACCTCGACGCTCCGGTGCGCTATCGGCACATGTCAGATTCTTCGTTGACAGGAATCGGGCAGCCAGTGTTCTTCTTATGTTCTCTTTTTTGAGATCATCGCCATGCTCACTCACCCGGCCGTCATTGGGCCTCCTGCGTTTCTCCCCGTCTACCGGAAGCCGGTCCGTGCCGGGTTCCCCTCCCCGGCCGATGACTACTTGGATGCCCCAATCGATTTGTCGCGCGCCCTTATCAAGAACGCGCCGGCCACCTTCATCATGACCGTCGCCGGCGACAGCGCGATCGACGCCGGAATCTTCGATGGCAGCCTGATCACGGTCGATCGCAGCCTGCGGCCGCGCGATGGCGACCCGGTCGTAGTCGACGTGAACGGCGAGCGCTCCGTCAAAATCTTCCGCCTTGTCGGGGGCCGATCATGTCTCGCGTTCGGCAACCGTCGCTATCCTGACTACGATCCTGGCCCAAATGCTGACATCGAGATTTTCGGCGTCATCACCAACAGCGTGCGGCGCTTCCGGCGATGACCGCGAGCTTCGCCCTGATCGACGGCAACAGCTTCTACTGCTCCTGCGAGCGCGTGTTCGATCCCAAGCTCAAGGGCCGGCCCGTGATCGTGCTGTCGAACAACGATGGCTGCGCGGTCGCTCGCACCAGCGAGGCGAAGGCGCTGGGCATCCGCATGGGCGCGCCGATGTTCACGATCCGCGATCTCGTGAAGCGCGAGGGCGTTGTCGTCTTCTCCTCGAACTACACCCTGTATGGCGACATGAGCCGCCGGATGAACACCGTCTACCAGCGGTTCGCATCGGACATCGAGGTCTACTCGATCGACGAGAGCTTCCTGGACGCGACGCCGATCGCGCCGGAGCGGCGCGTCGATTGGGGAAAGGATCTCCGGTCAACCGTTTCCACCTGGACCGGCGTTCCGACCTGCGTCGGCATAGGGCCGACGAAAACGCTGGCCAAGATCGCCAACAAGATCGCCAAATGTACCCCACAGCTCGGAGGCGTCTGCGACTTGACCAGCGCAGAGGCCCGCCGGGAGTGGCTTCGGATCATGCCGCTCGACGACGTCTGGGGAATTGGTGCCGCCAGCCAAGTCAAGCTCAAGGCGTTCGGTTGTAAGACCGCCGCTGACGTAGCTGCGCTCGATCCGAAGCTCGCGCGCCAGACGCTAACGGTTGTCGGCGAAAGGATCATCCAGGAGCTTCGGGGCCACCCTTGCATCGACCTCGAGGCGGTCGCGCCAACCCGAAAAGGCTGCGCCGTGACGCGGTCCTTCGCCGGGCGCGTCGATAACTTAGAGATGATGCAGGAGGCGATCGCGTCGCACGCGACCCGTCTCGGCGAGAAGCTGCGCCATCATGGGCTCGCCACGGACCACGTCTCGGTCTTCTACCACACCTCGCCTTTCGACGGTGGCCCGGCGCGATCGGTATCGACCACCGTTGATTTTCCAGAAGCCACCAACGACACGCTGGTCCTGGTCCGAGCGGCGAAATGGGGAGCGCGGCGGATCTGGAAGCCGGGTTATCGCTATGCCAAAGCGGGGCTGATGACTGTGGACCTGGTTCCGTTGGAAGCCTCACAGCGCGCGTTGATAGGCAGCCTCGATCGCGAGAAATCGGGGCGCCTCATGGCAGCGCTGGACGCCTGTAATGCGCAGCACGGTCGAGGCGCTGTTTACCCCGCCGCTGCTGGCGTTGCACGTCAGCGCAAGGCGTGGGTCACCAAATTCGGCCAGCGCTCGCCTCGCTACACGACGCGTCTGGACGAGGTACCTGTTGTCGGCTCCAGAATGCCTCGCGACAGGCTCTGCAAAGGGCAGGCCTAGCAAAGCATACAGTGGCTACGGTCTGCCGCGGCTTCCGAATTTTCCTTCGTTTTGATCATAACAGCAGGAGGAAAGACCTGGGACTGTTAATTAACGCGGTAACCGATTAGGTGCTTGTGATTGCTCGATTTGGCATTCGATTTAGCACCGCTCTTGGGTAGCATGCGGTAGCCAAGCCGTGCCGTTCGTCCGCAACTTTCATTTGTTCCAGAGAAGCTGGAACCGCTCTGCGAATGCGAACAAAACCTGGCCAAACGTTCCGTGTTCATCCGTCAGTGAGATTGTGACGAATTCAACTCAAATCGTTCGGCGGCAAAAAGCTGTGCTCCCAAGATGCGTCGCGGTGAGGCACTCGCGTTGTGCTCTGGCCACCCGACGCTATCACCAACTCAGCGTTCAAGGCCGGCGGAAACGACGAAGGCCGCCCTTACAGGCGGCCTTCTCGGAAGGAGAACTATCTGCAGGCGAGCCAGACTCAGACCATCGGCTCGCCGCGCCCCCGCATGATCTCATGAAACCTTGAATTCTCGTCTTCGGCTCGAACGAATGCGTAGGTATTTTCTGTCGTCTCGATCGTGTCCATCAGCGCTCTCGCAGCCCACCTCATGTCGTCCGTACGACGCAGAATACTCGTCGCCGCAATATGCCGAAAATCATGGTTGCGGAGAGCGCGCTGCTGCCTCCAGAACAAGTCAGCGTCGGGCCAATCGATCAAAAGGGCTTTGCTCAGATCTGTCGCGAGCTGGGAAAATCCCTGCTTGGCCGTACCGTCGTAGTTCAAAAAGAAGGCGCCGCAATCGCTGTCGGCCACACCGGCGAGAATGGGGCGTGCATCATTCACGTAAAGATCGAAGACAGCGTGGCCTCCCAGCTCATCGTCAAAGGTGCGATGAAAATCGGTCCACGCTCGACCACTCTTCCAAACTTTCTCAGACAGGCGATTTTTGAAGAACTCCCGTGGAAGATGGAGGTCGATCCCGTTGCCTACGGTGCGAAAATGGCGGGTTCCAACCTGACGTAATGTACCGCCCCGCAATGCCATCTGATCCTGGGTATGCAGATACATCTCGTTGCGGACGGCGAGCGCCCACGTGATGGTTCCCTTTGCCAGAAGCTGACGCTGCTCGCCCAGGCGGCGCAGCATGGTATGCGTTACAGCTTGGCTGGGATTGGCAAGATTGAGGATCGGCATCAAGCTCGCGATCTCAATCGACCGGTCGAACTCGTCATCAGAGTAGCTATTGCACATGCCCCGGTATCGTTCGAACGCAGCTTGGCATGCTGCTTCCCAGTTCGTCTCGATCCACTGGATCCTAGCGCGTTCGAGATACCCCGGAATCGGGCTTAGCGTTTTGGCGAGTTGCGGCATCTTCCGCAAAATACCGCCTTCACGCAGCAGCGTTCCAAACAGCCGCATCGCCGCAATATCGGTCAAGCTCACCGTCCGGCCTGGGATAATTGCTGTTCTTTGGGAGGGGAGCCACATGGCGTAATCGACAGAGAGCTCTGGAACGAGCGCCAACGCCAGCGACATGTCAGATTCGGCGATCGCTGGTCGGGCTTCAACGCTCCGGGACAGATATCCGAAAAAGGCTTTGAGCGTCCTGTGATGCCCCTCCACCGTTGAGTAAGTCCAACGGATCCCATCGTCGTAAATCTCGTATCGTTTCATGGCATCGCGGCGCCTCGGACCATCGGCATCAGCGATGGCACAAACGATAGCGAACTGACGATCAACCTGTTCGGGCAAGACGGGCAACGCGTGTTCAGGTGCCTTCACAAAGGCAGCCATCGGCTTCGTAGCTTCGGCAATAATCTCTCGGTGGACTTCCAGGCAGCGGGCGAAAAAACCCTCGTCCGGAAGAGCGAAGTCGGTAGGATCAAGCCGCCTCTTGATGCGGGTGCGGAGCGATTTGTTCGAGCGAATGTGTTCTGGAAAACGACAAAGCCGGACGTACTTCGGCCGCCGCGAAATCCCAGCCATACGGCTGACTAGAGTATTCGGCTCCGCCTTCAGTGCCCGCTCGACAAGCTCAACCTCGCGGCGACGGCTGGGGTCCGGGCAACCCTTTACCCATATCGCGACAGTGTTGGGGGGAAGCCCTGCTTCTCGGGACGTGGCCTTGTAGGACATCTTCGCCCTTTTGCAGAGCTCGCTGAGCGCCTGGCAAAAATCGTCTGGCAGACTCCGAGACCGTTCGATCTGATCCAGGCACCGCTGCAGTACGCACATCTCCCCGTGAAATTTGGAATCCTTAGGCTTTATCGTCGCCGCTTCAGCCAACAGCAGCTTCGCACTGGCCAGCTCGCCGTCAGGATGAAGCTCGGCCAGCTGCTTCAGTCGCCACGTCAGATTGCCGATCTGAGCGTTCTCGGATTTTGTGCCGATTACCTCTTTGCGACGCATAATGATCGCCTTCTCCCTCAGCTCCTGGAGAAGCACAGCCTCCGGCTCAACCGACGCGATGACGGTGACGTATCCTAAAGTTGTGCCGGCATTTATGATCGCATCTCGGACGTCAGGCCGTAGGGCGCTTGATAAGCTGATGCCGACCTGCTTGCAGGCAACGGCAAAATATGGACGGCCAGGGTAGGACGGGTGCTGAGGGACCTTCTGTCCTTCTCGCTTCGCCCACTCCTCGACCAGAACGACGCTCGGGATCGGCCGCAGCTCTCGGGCTGTCGAAACAATCTCGAAACCGAGCTCGCGCCCCAGATCAGTGAGAATAGCCCTATTTGGTGGGTGATAGAGTTCATGCGGGTCGACCCCCATCAACTCGGCGCAAGCGGGAATGAAGGGCTCGTCGGGCTTTGACGAACATGCCAAAACATGAAGCCCTTCAGCTCTGGCTCGCTCGCCCCAAGCTAGCAACCTTCGTTTGGCAATTGGATCCGGCGCGTCTTCGACGCCTATCTCACTATAAAGCTCGACAATTCGACGTTCGACAGGCTCCGGCAATCGATTGCCCTGAGGCAGTTCGAGCAACCTTCGAACAGCCTTGTAGCTCGGCTCGGAAGGAGTCATCACATTGAGCGGCATCTTGCCGCCTGTTTTGCGCAAGCGTACCGCCAGACTCTCGACGCGTTCCAGGATGTCCTGCACATAAGCGCGTTCTTCAACGGGTTCGATCCCGACCCGTTTCGCCATCGCGGCAATCGCCTCCGGGATGCCGGGCAATAGCAACCTATTTTTTGACACACCGAGTTCCTCGGCGAGAGCCGCCATCGAAACCTTGTCTTCGACTGTTCGCTGCCGCCGCCCGAGACGGCGCCCATCCGCAATCAGGCGTGCTTCGAGTTCGTGGAGCATGGCCAAGGTGTTTTGGACCGCATTCGGTCCGTACGAGACGCGTGGCTTGTTGCCGATTGCCGGAGAATTGCAGTCTGGTGCATCGCAAGGCAGGCATGCAGGTGACGCACTTGAATCTGGCGGGACTGAGGTCGTCGAAAATTCCGACTTGTCGCCTTGTACAATCGACGCAACGTATTTTTCCGACCCGACCGTCACAAGCCGGCCGGCTTCAAACTCGAACGCAAACTGATCGATGGATGCAAGTCGCCGACGCAAGTTCTTCTCTTCAAGCAAATCGATATTAAGACTGCCTCGAGGCTCACGATCGCCTCTGAAAAAATGTATTGACGGAATATCTTGCATTTTAAGTACCCGCAGCCGAACCGGTGCGTAGACTCAGTTATCCGTGGACAGCGGTCTGCAATCGGCGCGAATTTCGGATGCCACGGCCTGATAGAGGACCAGTGATTACTGGCCGCACGGCAAACGGGACTTTCGTATCCGCGGGCGCTTACGGAGCTGCTCGCGCCCGGTAAGATCGATTTTGATATTAAGAGGTCGGGGCGACACGGAACTCAACCATAGGGCCGCCAATTCGGCTCCCAAAGGGGCGCACGCGAGCTCGATGGCCATCAAGGATTTGCATCTGGCATCTCCGCTGAGCGCGTTTTTCGCGACAAGTGTCCAGAGCGCGTCGAGCTGATACGGCGTAGAGAAGTGCCGCATAGCCAACGTGGCCAGAATGCGGTTGGTGGACAGTGATGAATGAGCAGAGCCAACAGGGGCCGAGAGGATACGCCTCGCTACATTCACGCAGCTCTCGATGGTTTCGAGCAGCGCTTTCGGCCCCATTATGCGCCATGCTGAGAGGAGCCGGGCCTCATCCAACGAAATAGCCGACCCATTCGACCTAACTCTCACGCCAAACTCCGTCATGAGGTCCAAGGGTTGCAAGGCGCTGAAGAGCAGTTCGGTCCGGTGCCGGTCATCGCAGGGTAGCTACACGCTGTGTTTGCCTGACAGCCCGCGAACGCGCCTTTAGCCAGCTTCGATACTCGCATCCAAATAGGCCTTGAGCCGGCGCGCGCCTGCTTCTGTCTCAATCAGCTGGATTGGAGGCAGATTGTCGAACGTCAGGTTGGGACGACGCATCCAGCCATAGCTGCGTTCCGGGTCGCGAAACCATATTCTCAGGCTGGTATGGATGGTGAGGATCAAGGCCATGCGATCGACCATGTCAGCGGGGTGTCCTTCGGATGCACCTGCCTGCAAACGCGCGAGCCCGTCAGGATCTTCGACCCCGAGGATCCGGCACGCCTGAGCGGCATCGATCTTCCAGTTTTGGAAGATTCGAAAGGTAGCGCGAACGAGAGCGCTCTCCTCCTCTCGCGTCACGAGGCTACTAGCTCCGCGAACTCCGTTGCGCCGAGCACCCGCTTGCTGCGAAGGGCTTCCGCGACCGCCCGCAATTGGGAAACCCTAGCTGAGAGGAGCTCGGTGCAACGACCTTCGATCGTCTGCAGTTCGGCCTCTATCAACTCGCGAAACGGGCGCTCACCGAGCAGCTGCTCGGCATGACCGGGCTCGATCCGGCGAGCCAAGCTCGCCCCCAACCCAAAAGATCCATGCAGCGCGGCCATCATTCTTGTCGCCACCGCGAGGTCAGCGTGCGAGCCGGTCGATGCTGATCCCAGGATAAGCTTTTCCGCCACGAGACCGGCCAGACTGATGGCAACATCGTTCTCAAGGTCTTCGCGCGTCGCGCCATCCTCCAAGCCGGCGTACACAGCTCGGGCGCCAGCTGGGCCAGTCTTCAGCGCCGACACGAGTTCAACGCGACGCCCAAACGCGGAGGCCGCCAAAGCGTGCCCGGCCTCATGAACGCAGACCCTCCACAGCAGACCAGGCGAAACGTCGCCTCGATCGAACTGGGCGAGGAGATCTGCCAACGCCAGCTCTCTGTCTTCACGCCGCGCCGTTCCCCGGGCGGTTCTCACTGCCAGCTCAACCTCCGCAGCCGTCGAACCGAACGCGAACCGGGCCAGAGCCTGCAAATCAGCGTCGGGGAGATCATCACCCAGATGAAGCCGAAACATGCCGATGAGGTCGGCTTCGCCGGGGCGCCCAATCTCGAAATGACGCTCAAGGCGGCCGGCTCGCAGGATTGCACTGTCGATACGGTCGATCAGATTCGTGGCACCGAGCACAACAACGCCCTCGCGCTCGTTGTCGATCAGTTTGAGCAGGTGGTTGACGATCGTGGTCCAGTAGTCGCGGTGTCGACGATCGAGCGAGGTCCGGTCCGGAATCGAATCCAGCTCATCGATGAAAAGCAGGGACGGCGCCTTGCGCCGAGATTCTGCGAAGGCATCCGAAATCTGCCGAACGATGTTATGGAGGTAGCCTTCCGTCGCGTTGAACATCGCGCCGAGATTGGTGGCCACCAGGTGCATGTCGCAGCTCCGGGCGAGCGCAGAAGCGAAGTAGGTTTTTCCGGAGCCAGGTGGCCCGTAAAGGACTGCAGCGCTGCTGATCGCCGACCATTTGAGTTCGCCCGCCCGATAGGCCGCAATGTCAGCAGCCAACTCCAGGCCCCAGATCTTTGCGTCTCCGTATCCCTGTAGCTCTTCGAGAGCCGGTCCGGCTGGAATGCCCGAAGCAGTCACCTGCCCGAACCATCTATTTAGCTCCACCAGGCGCGCTACCGCACGGGCCGCATTCTCCCCGGGCCGGATGGCAGCCAGAATAGCCGCCGCGGGTGCATGGTGACCGACCCGCGCCGGCACACCCGAGACCGATTTGTTTCCGAAGGTCGCGCGGATTGTAGCTGTGATCTGCGCCGGGGTAGGCGGCGGGATCTGGACGTGGTGATCGACAGATGCGCGCACCGCAGGGGAGATTTGAGCCACCCCCTTCGAGCTCAGGATCACTAGAGATTGGCCGGACTGCATCGCGAGACGCAGATCGAGATCCGAAACCGTGTACTCCTTATCCTTGAGCGCTTTGTCTGCCGACACGAGCACCGCACCGCGGAAAAGAACCTTGGCGGCCTCAAGAAGGCAGTCTGACCAACTTGGCGATGGCGTTTCGATGACGGCGATCATCGTCTTGCGAATGTCGATTTCCCGCCGGAGCTTGGGGCTACATGCTCCCCAAATCATGAGGCGCGGCAAGCGAGCTGCGGGCGGCAGAGAGCCGATCAGGTAGCGTTCTCGGAGCCCTTGGGGGCGAGGCACCACGGCTGTCTCCTCCATGGGCTCATCATCGTCGTCGAGATAAAGCTCAGGCAGTTCGGACTCAGACATCGCGCTCGTCCTCGAGGGTGAAGTTGGCGAGCTTCCAGAGCCGCGTGCCCAACGTCCGGCGACCGGCGACGAAATCAGCAGCACCGGTCTGGCTGAAGAGGTCGACATCGATGAGCAGGGTCAGCAAACCATCCTGCGCGCAGCGTACGACAGAGCCGGCGGCACGGAGCCGCTGGCGCAACTCCTGGCAGCGGCGCGGCAGCGAAAAGTGCTCCTCGTCGACGATCGTGGCGCCAGCCAGGACTCGCATGCTGCGCCCATTCGCGTGAACCGCGTAGGCCTGACAGCCATCCCGACGGAACTCATAGATGACGTTGCTTTGCAAAAAGGGGCGGCCCCGGGATGCATCCAGATTGACCAGTTCGTTCCTGCGTTCCTGGCTGGCAATGGTCGAGGCAACCATCGCAGCCATAGGTTCGACCGGCCCGAGCAGCAGCAATGCGTCACGGAAAAATTGCTCTGCGACGATCTGATCGTCCTGGTGCAGCGCGGGGAACCGGAGCGCTCGGTTCTCGACCATGACCATGTCGCTCTTCACCAGAGCCTGGATCATCCGCTGTTCAAGATAGAGGGCGACATCGCCTCGCATCTGATCATCGGTGCTGACAATCACAGCGACCTGCAGGTACCTTGGAAACTCCCGGCTGCGCTCGTGCTTGATCAGGCGCTGCAGAACGTTCTGGGCCTGACCGACATAAACCCTGAATGCGTGATCGCCGGCGGTAGGAGCGATGAGCATATAAACTCCGCGCCGACTGACTTCGGAGTGCGCCTTGATCCTTGGAAGCGCATCGCGCGGAAAGGTCATGACGATCGCATCGCTGCTGGCGAGTCGACGGATCGAGGGGCCGAGCGCGTCTGGGCTCTCAAGCGAGACGTGAATGGATTTCGGCCTCCTGGCGTCATGATTCTGGGAATTCACCTTTGGCACTCCAAACTGCCGGCCGCGCACGGCGACCGATGCCACGCAACTGAACTTGGGAGAGTGTGGCGGCGCGCTACAGCCAGCCGGGTGATAACGTCGGTGACCGTGAGGTCATCGTGCCTATGCGGCTGCACGGCGAGAGCTCGTACTCGTCCTCGCAAACCAGTACGCCGGAGGCGATCAGCTTGAGGATTGCGTCGAAAGAGTCGGCGCTACCACGGCACAGCTTCATGACCTCGCGGATGGTGCACCGCCTGACACTGCGCATATGCTGCCGGACGCGCTCTTCGTCCTCGATATCGATCTCAGCTTGGGCGCAGCGTGCAAGTTCAATCGCGTTTGTCCAACCAGGCTCCCGGCGGAGCTTTTCGGGGTCCACGGCGAAAAGCCAGGTCTCCTTCTGCGCCAGCGCGAGGTCGAGCTTGCTCCAGCTTTCGCGATACAGAGACGTTTGATGAGACAGCTGAGGCTTGGCGCAGATGACGAACCGCCCCGCTTGGTGTCTCAGGAAGTAGGCCGCCACATGATCGAACTGATCGGCTTCGCTTCCAGGCAGCTCGGCGTGAAAGTCGAACTCGCAGAAGCTGTAGGTGCGCGGATCAGCTTCGATATTGATGAGCAGTTCGAAACTGCCGGGCTTGGCGCAGGAGAAGGATCCGGCTGCCTTTGAGGACCGTAACTTCATGGCTCATGCACCTTCCAGCCGATAGAACCGGGACAGCGTCCTGATCCATTTCAAATCGTGGTCGACGCAAAAGAGCTGAGAAGTCTTGATCCTCCGGCCTTCTCCGAGAAGCGGGTGGCCACTTACGAAGCCCTCCATGCAGCTCACCTGGTGTGACGAGAGTGCGTAGTCCCGCAGCACGGGTGCATCCCGAAGCTGATCGAGCGTGGGCATCCCGCCATCGAAAATGGCGGCCAGATCCCAGCTCAGCGTTCGGAGGAGCTCAATCCTCTCCAGTGCCTGGCCGCGCATCGTTGTATCGGTAAACGCCATGGGGTCCTCGAGGCGAGATACGACCGGCGCCAGCTAGCCGCGCGGTCGTGAGGTGAATGTGGAGGGGGAGAGTGCGCTCGCTTCGCCCGCAGGCCGGATGCGATCCCACATTGAATGTGGGATTGGCACTCCAATCCTTAATGCAACTGAACGATCGAGCTGTTGATCAGCAAGGACTGATTAACTGTAGCGCTTGCAGTCTGCCCGAGAACTGCGGAACGTGTCGGACACTACCAGTGCCGGACGAAGCTCGCTGTTTGCGCAACGCAACGGGTTGGTGGATGGACGGGGCAGCCTTCAAAGCGATGCTGGGTGAACTGGGGTACACCCAGGCCAGCTTCTCGCGGGCTTATCGAATCCACATCCGGACGGTCGAAAACTGGGTGCGCATAGGACCCCCAGATTTTCTCGCGCACATTCTCACGGACATGCTGAGGGCATCTATTCCCTCGCCAGACCCGGAAACTCCGCGCGACTACGCTAGCAAGCAAGGCGCCAAGCGTGCGCTAAACTCGTCGCTACGCTCGATGGTAGATCGCGCCGTACATGCCGGATGGTCGAGGGAGCTGATTATCTCCGCCGCCATCGAGTGGTTCTCGGACGAGATCCTCACAAAGCGCTGAGGAATTCATGACCCACATTCTCTATGGTAGGTGTTAAGAAACCGTTACCGTATTTTTGGTTTTCGAGCGCTACACCCGACACGCTATCCGACCCTGTATGTAGCCCTTGCCAGGCTTGAACGGGGATCGACAACCAGACCTTCATCAATCGACCTTGCCGCGCATAATGCTCTCTAGTTCCACGACCACGTCGTCAGCGTCGTGACCGCCACCCGCTGCGGCTTCCTCGCGCCCTCGGAGGATCGCCAGGCAGTCGGCTCCCTCACCGGCCAGATAAAGCCCCAGCGCTCGGACGATCACCCACGAGCGCGTACGCTCAGAGGCTGCAGCGATCTTCTCGATATCGGCCAGCACATCGACCGGAACCCTCAACGCGATCGGGTCGGAAAGCTCCGCTTTGCTCATCCACCTCACCCCAATTTGTAATACGGATTATAACGGTGATGATGGACGTCAAGCTCCCAGCGGCAGCCCCGAACCCCTATCGAGGCCGGGCTAAAATCGGAGAACAAGGATTACGTACTCAATCCTTTTGACGGCCCGAATAGATTAATGATATCTGGCGCTTACGACGCGGTCGGGAATGTGTCCAAATCTCAGGAGATTATGCCCGCCCGCCGCCGCGATCTCGAGCACGCGCCTTGCACTTTCCTGGCCCTTGACGTCGGCGAGGTCAGGCAGAGGGCCAGCCTGGCGCGCGACCGCCGGTTCGGGCCGGGCCATGACCTGCGTGCCCTTGAAATGATTGGCGAGCTGGATCAGCGAGCGCGGCGCCAGGATGTCGATATCGGCAGCCGCCCAGGCCGCCTCCGGGCCGGACCCCGCCGGGCAGATCAGCCCCTGCCCCTTGGCATAAGCTGCGATCGCGGCCGGCAGGACGCCCGCAACAGGGGTAGTCGAGCCGTCGAGTGCGAGCTCGCCGAGGACCACATAGCCGGAGAGGGCATCGGCGGGGATCGCTCCGATCGCCGCCATGACGGCGAGCGCGATCGGCAGATCGTAGTGGCTGCCTTCCTTGGGCAGGTCGGCCGGGGCGAGATTGACGGTGACGCGCTTGGCCGGCAGCGCAAGTCCCGAGGCGAGGAGCGCGGCGCGGACCCGCTCGCGGCTTTCGGCAACGGCCTTGTCGGGCAGCCCGACCAGCACGAAGGCGACGCCGCCCGGCGCGACCTGGACCTGAACGTCGACGGCGCGCGCCTCGATGCCCTCGAACGCCACCGTCGCGACTCGCGCCACCATCTTGCGCCCCGCTCCCTTACCGCTTGGGAAGGCTAGCGAAGCTTTGGCGGCAACGCAAGAACATATCGGGAACCCAATAGATCGAAAAGAAGGGAGGCGTGGCCTCCCCTTGTCGTCAGGGTTCGACGCCGAGGCCGATCTGGCAGGTCACGCCGGCGCCGCCCAGGCCGCAATAGCCGGCCGGGTTCTTCGCCCGATAGCGCAGGGAGAACGTCATTCGCTCCGTTTCGTTCGAGCTCGACGCTTAAAGCCTGCGTCTCTCGCTATCACGGGGCCTGGGCGCAAGGGGCGCCATCACCGACGCGTGACGATGCCGATGGCCGCCTCCGGGCGCCGTCCGAGCCAGAGCAGCGCGAAGCCGAGCAAGAGGGCGACGACAGCCGCCGGCGCCCGCAACACCGTCAGCAGCAGCGGGTCCCAGAGCCAGGGGTGAATGTTGCGCTCGATCGCCGGCTGGATCAGCTGGTAGCGCTCCTGAACGAGAGCGATCAGGGCCTCGCTGACCGGCATGAAGCGCAATCCGGCATTCGCGATCGAGCGGGCACCGTCGATCACCAGCGCGACGAAGCCGGCCGCGACGAACACATAGCCGATCAACCGGAGAAGAAACCTCACCATCCGCTCCCTACCGCAATCCACGCCGCAAAACGCCCAACCGGCGCACCGCTTCGGTGCCCAGATGTGACCATGCTGGCCGCAGATCGCAACCGATGACCCGCGATTTACCGGGATTGTGCAAAACCCTGCATCTCGGCCCTTGAAAGATCACGGGCCGGCAGTCATAAGCAGCGCGCCGGACAGGTGGCCGAGTGGTTGAAGGCGCACGCCTGGAAAGTGTGTATACGGGAAACCGTATCGCGGGTTCGAATCCCGCCCTGTCCGCCATGCATTTCGACACTCAGCATATGTTTCGATGACGGCATCGATAGCTCAGTGTCGTGCCGCCCCCAGCGATGACCCGACAGTCACTTGCGTTCGACAGTGTTCCAGGTCGGAATCAGCCTCTAGGCAATGCCATTCGGGTTTGCACCAGAAGCCGAGCCTGGGGCTTCGCCACAAGCTGACGCCAACGGTTCCGGCGCGCGACGTCCGCTCTCGCCGCCATTCGGATGTCAGCCGTCAGCTTGCGTTATTCCCAAAAGCTGGCCGCCGTGGGCGGCCAGGAGCGGATCATCGCGTTTGCCCCGGATTTATCCCGTCATCATCTTCGGCAGGATGGTGACGATCTGCGGGAACGCCGTGATCAGGACCAGCAGCAGCATCAGCACGAAGAAATAAGGGATCGCCGCCTTCGTCACGGCAAGGATGTCCTTGCCGGTGATGCTCTGCAGCACGAACAGGTTGAAGCCGACGGGCGGGGTGATCTGCGCCGCCTCGATCAGGATCACCACGAAGATGCCGAACCAGAGCAGGTCGATGCCGGCCGCCTGCACCATCGGCAGCATCACCGAGGAGGTCAGCACGATGATCGAGATCCCCTCGAGGAAGCAGCCGAGGATCAGCATGAACACGGCCAGCACCGCCAGAAGTGCATAGGGCGAGAGATGCATCGCGTCGACCCAGCCCGCGAGCGAGCGGGGAATGTCGACGAAGGCGACGGCGATCGTCAGGCAGGCGGCGCAGGCGATGATGAAGGAGATCATGCAGGAGGTCCGCATCGCTGCCATCAAGCCGTCCATGAAGCTCGCACGCGTCAGTCCGCCGCCGACCGCCGCCAGGATCAGCGCCCCGATCACACCGATGGTCGCGGCCTCCGTGGGGGTGGCGATGCCGCCATAGATCGAGCCGACGACAGAGGCGATCAGCAACGCCACCGGGATCAGGCGGCGCGAGCGGTAGATCTTCTCCAGGAACGGCACCGGCGGCTCGGCCGGCGGCATCTTGTCCGGGTTGAGCAGGCTCCAGATTGCCGTGTAGCCCATGAACAGTGCCATCAGTAGGATGCCGGGCAGGACGCCGGCGATGAACAGCCGCGCGATCGAGACCTCTGCCGTGACGCCGTAGACGATCATGATGATCGAGGGCGGGATCAGCAGGCCGAGCGTGCCGGAGCCCGCGAGCGTGCCGATCGTCATGTTGAGCGGATAGCCGCGCTTCTCCAGCTCGGGCACGCTGATCCGGCCGATCGTGGCGCAGGTCACAGCCGATGAGCCGGCGACCGCCGCCATGATGCCGCAGCCGAGCACGTTGACATGGAGCAGCCGGCCCGGCAGCCGCGAGACCCAGGGCGCGAGCCCCTGGAACATGTCGGCCGAGAGCTTCGAGCGGAACAGGATCTCGCCCATCCAGATGAAGAGCGGCAGCGAGGTCAGCGCCCAGCCCCAGCTCGAATCCCAGAGCGTGGAGGCGATCAGCGAACCCATCGGCGCGGTGGTGAAGAGCCCCATCATCACCATGCCGACGGTGAGGAGCGAGAGTGCGACCCAGACGCCGCTGGCGAGCAGCAGGAGGAGCGAGCTGGCGAGGACCAGCGAGGCGAGAACGGTCGTGTCCATGATCGGCCCCTATGCCACCGGCCTGTCGAGCTCGACTTCGTCGGGCGCCTCGTAGCGCGGCTTGCCGCCGGCGAGGAGCCAGATCAGCTCGTCGATGAAGGCGATCGCCAGAGCGGCGATGCCGATGGCGACGCCGGTCTGCGGAATCCAGAACGGCATCGCCAGCAGGCCGGGGCTGACATCGTTGAACTCGCGCGATTGCAGCGCCAGCGATGCGACATGCCAGGCGAGGAACGAGACCACCACCGTGCCGAGCAGGCAGTTGAAGATCTCGACGCCGTGCCGCCAGCGTTGCGGCAGGCGGTCGACGATCAGGTTGATCCGCACATGCCCACCACGCCGGAAGGTATGAGCGAGGCCGAAGAAGGTCGATGCCGCCAGGCACAGGCCCGCCGCTTCGGTCGCGTCCACGGTGACGCCGCGCATGCGCCCCACGATCTGGGTGACGATGGCCAGCCCGATGCCGACCATGAAGGCGGCGGCGATGTAGCCGCACGCTTCATAGAACCTGTCGAGAACTCCGCGTATCACCGGTCACCCCACTGGCCATGATTTGATTGAAAGAGTGGCGCGCGGAAGCCGGTTACTTCAGGCTCTTCTGGTAGTTTTCATAGACGGCCTTCTCCTCGGCCGTGGCGGTGCCCAGCCAGTCGGCGACCATGCCCTTTCCGGCCGCCTCGATGGCGTCGAGGATGTCCTTCGGAGACTGGGCGATCGTCACGCCATGGCTCTTCAGCACGCCTTCGCGTTCCTCGCCGGCCTTCTTGGAGAGTTCCCAGCCGCGCTTCGTCGCAGCCTCGCCGGCCTCCAGCACCACCTTCTGCGTCGCCGGGTCGAGCTGGCGGAAGGCGCGCTCGTTGACCAGGATCGCGTTCTTGTTGTGCATCGTGCCGGTATAGGTGAAGTGCTTGACGTAGTCCCAGATCTGGACGTCGGTGCCGGTCTGGGCGCTGGTCCAGAGCGACTGGATCATGCCGGTCGAGAAGGCCTGGGGCACTTCGGCGAAGGGCAGGATCAGCGCTTCCATGCCGAGCTTTTCGCCCATGATCTGCGTCTGCTTCGAATAGATGCGCAGCTTCTGGCCCTTCAGGTCCGCCAGCCCCTTGAGCTCGGCCTTGGTATAGAAGCCCTGCCCCGGCCAGGCGACATAGGTGATGGCGCGCAGGCCGCTCTTCTTGAACATCGCCTCGAAGAACGGCGCCTGCGCCTGCGTCAGCTTGGTCGCCTGGTCATAGGTCGTGGCGACGCCGGGGATGTTGTCGAGATTGTACATCGCCGCCTCGTTGCCGTAGACGCCGAGGCGGATCTCGCCGATCTGGATCTGGCCGGACTGGACGGCGCGCTTGACCGCGTCGAGCTTGATCAGGCTGTCGTTCGAGCGCAGGTCGATCCTGAGCTTGCCGCCGCTCTTCTCCTCGATCTCCTTGATCATCTCCCGGATGTTCTGGGTGAAGAAGCTGCTCTCCGGATACCCCGAGGCCATGGTCCAGCTCGTCTGGGCGCTGGCGGGAACGGCGAGCCCGATGCTCAGGGAAAGGGCGGCGGACGCGATCAAAGCTCTGCGGTTCATGGTTCCCCTCGTTCTTGTCGCGCTGTGGAGACATCCATGCGCGTTTGGAGCCGGAGCCGTGCCGAAGCCCGATCGACGGCTAACGATAGTCCACCGCGTTCCGCCGATAGCAGCCAATTGAATTTTGCTGTTTTCGCGATGCATTTTCTTTATCGAGGATATGCCGCCATTATCTGCTCGCGCGGCTATGCCGGAAATAAGCGATGCCGAACTGGACGCTGAAGCAACTCGAAAGTTTCGTCTGGGTGGCCAAGCTCGGCAGTTTCCGGGCGACGGCCGAGCGTCTGAACACGACCCAGCCGAACATTTCCGTGCGCATCTCGCAGCTCGAATCCGTCCTGGGCGTCAGGCTGTTCCACCGCGATTCCGGCTCGGTCGCGCTGACGCCGATCGGCCATTCGCTGCTCGGCCAGGCCGAGCGGGTGCTGCAGGCCTCGGAGGAGTTCTCGCAGCAATCGATCCGCTCCGACCAGCAGATCGGCATCCTCAGGCTCGGCGTCGCCGAGCTCATCGCCCAGACCTGGCTCCGCGACTATCTGCTCGACCTCAGGCAGGTCTTTCCGAATGTCGATGTCGAGCTCAGGGTCGACCTGACGATCAACCTGCGCGAGGAGCTGGTGTCGCGGTCGCTTGACCTGTGCCTGCTGAACGGCCCGATCTCGAACTTCAACATCACCAATGTCGATCTCGGCTCCGTGCCCTATCTCTGGGTGGCCTCGCCGCAGCTTGGGCTCACCGGCTCCGAACTGGCGACGATGGCCTCGCACACGATCCTGACCCATGCGCGCAACACGCGCCATTTCGTCGAGCTCTCGGCGCATTTCCGCGACAACTGGGAGAGGCCGGTCCGGATCGTGCCGTCGAGCAGCCTCGCAGCCAGCCTGCAGATGACCATCGACGGCCTCGGGATCGCGCCGATGTCGCGGACGCTGGTGGAGAAGCTTCTCGACACCGGAGAGCTTGTGGAGTTCCCCTATGAATGGAAGCCGAGCGCTTTGATCTTCACGGCCTCATACGCCCATACGCCTGCCAGTTTTCTGCTCAAGCGGGCGGCTGAACTCGCCAGCGAACGGGCAGCGCGGCATCATCAGGGTGACGCCCGGCGGCCCGCAGAACACGCCGAACGTGGATCCAACTGATAAAGTCTCTTTATCAAATATCATAGATAATAATAATTCGACGACATCGATGCCGCATTCCATCCTCGCCTCATCAGACAACGGAGGCGCGTAAGCCATGTCCATTCTCGGGGCCCGACTGGGCGTCGATATCGGGGGAACCTTTACGGATGTCGTGCTCGAGCAGGACGGACAGCGGTTCTCGACCAAGGTCCTGACCACGTATACTGCCCCTGAGGATGCGATCATCGAAGGCATGCACCGTGTCTGCGAGAAGGCCGGCATCGCGGCCTCGGCGATCGGGCAGATCATCCATGGCACGACGCTGGCGACCAATGCGCTGATCGAGCGGCGCGGCGCCAAGACCGCTCTCATCACCACCGAAGGCTTTCGCGACGTCATCGAGATGCGCACCGAAAGCCGCTTCGAGCAATACGACCTCAATCTGACGCTGCCGGAGCCGCTGCTGCCGCGCAACCGCCGCTACACGGTCAAGGAGCGCATGGATGCGCGCGGCAACGTCCTGATCCCGCTCGATCGCACCGCGGTCGAGACCCTCGTCGATGAATTGCGCGAAGCCGGCTACGAGAGCGTCGCGGTCGGCTTGCTGCATTCCTATGTCAACGACGCGCATGAGCGCCTGATCCAGGAGGTGCTGACTGCGCGCCTGCCGGCCGCGATGGTTTCGCTCTCCTCGGAAGTCTCGCCGCAGATGCGGGAATACGAGCGCTTCAACACGACGATCGCCAACGCTTTCATCAAGCCGCTGATGAAGAGCTATCTCGTCCGGCTCAAGGGGCGGCTGGCAGCCGAGGGCGCTTCCTGCCCGATCTTCCTGATGCATTCGGGCGGCGGCATCATCTCCCTGGAGAGCGCCTCGGAATTCCCGGTTCGCCTCGTCGAATCCGGCCCGGCTGGCGGCGCCGTCTTCGCCGCCGACATCGCGGCGCGGCACGGGCTGAAAAAGGTGCTCTCCTTCGACATGGGCGGCACCACCGCCAAGATCTGCCTGATCAAGAACTATACGCCGAAGACCGCCCGCGTCTTCGAGGTCGCCCGGACCTACCGGTTCAAGAAGGGCTCGGGCATGCCGATCTCGATCCCGGTGATCGATATGGTCGAGATCGGGGCCGGCGGCGGCAGCCTCGCCCATGTCGACTCGATGAACCAGATCCGCGTCGGGCCGGAAAGCGCGGGCTCCGAGCCCGGCCCGGCCTGCTACGGCCGCGGCGGCAAACGCCCGGCCGTGACCGATGCCGACGTCATCCTCGGCAAGATCGATCCGGACAACTTTGCAGCCGGCACGATCCCCCTCTTCGCCGACCAGTCGGCTGCGGCGCTGACGTCGGAGATCGGCGGCAGGCTGGGCATGGACGCCCAGGAAAGCGCCTGGGGTGTCGCCGAGGTCGTCGACGAGAACATGGCCAACGCCGCCCGCGTCCATGCCGTTGAGAACGGCGAGGACCTCTCGGAATACACGATGATCGCCTTCGGCGGCGCAGCGCCGCTGCATGCCGGCCGGCTTTGCGAAAAGCTCGGCATCGCGCGCTGCCTCGTGCCGCCCGGCGCCGGCGTCGGCTCGGCGATCGGCTTCCTGCGAGCACCGTTCAGCTTCGAGGCCAACCGCACGCTGTTCATGCGGCTCGCTCAGTTCGACACGGCGCGCGTCACCAAACTCTTCGACGAGATGGAAGAGGAAGCGACGCGGGTGGTGCGCTCCTGCGGCTGGGCCGGCGCGATCCAGGCCGAGTACAAGATCTACATGCGCTATGCCGGCCAGGGCTGGGAAATCCCGGTGATCCTGACGCCGGAAGAGGCTCGCGCCGCCGATCCGGCCGTCATCCTCCAGCGCTTCGAGCACGAATACGCCAATCTTTTCGGACGCACGGTGAAGGGCCTCGCGGCCGAGATCACCGTCTGGTCGGTCAACGCGCATACGCCACAGGAGGCGGTTGCTCCGGTCGCTCCGGTCTCGCAGCTGCGCGAAGCCTCGGCGGAGGGCAGCCGCTCCGTCTTCGATGCCGGGCTCGGCCGCCGCGTCGAGGCTGAAGCCCATAGCCGCACCGCCCTGCCCGCCGGCAGCCGGATCAGCGGCCCCGGCATCGTCACCGAGGACGAGACCACCATCATCCTGCCGTCGAGCCGCTTCGCCGTCACGCTGAACGACGGCTGCATCGACATCCGCCTTGCCGAAGCCGCACCCGCCGCTGCCGTCGCCGCGCGGAAGGAGCCCGCCCATGTCTGAGATCTCCAAGGTCGCCTATCAGGTCATGTGGAACCGCCTGATCTCGGTCGTCGAGGAACAGGCCCAGGCGCTGATCCGCACCTCCTTCTCGACCTCGGTGCGCGAGGCAGGAGACCTTTCCGCGGGCGTCTACAACGAGAAAGGCGAGATGCTGGCGCAGGCGGTGACCGGCACGCCCGGCCACGTCAACGCCATGGCCGATGCCGTCGCCCATTTCATCCGCCGGATCGGGCGCGAGAACATCGCCGAGGGTGATGTCTACATCACCAACAACCCCTGGGAGGGCACCGGCCACCTGCACGACATCACCGTCGTCAGCCCGTCCTTCCACCAGGGCCGCCATGTCGGCTTCTTCGCCTGCACCGCCCATATCGTCGATATCGGCGGGCGCGGCTTCGGTGCCGATGCCAACTCGGTCTACGAGGAAGGCCTGCATATCCCGATCATGAAGTTCGTCGACCGCGGCACGGTCAACGAGACGCTGGTCACGATCATCCGCGGCAATGTCCGCGAGCCCGACCAACTCGTCGGCGACATCTATGCGCTGGCGACCTGCAACGAGATCGGCCATCGCCGGCTGGTCGACATGATGGTCGAGTTCAGGCTCGCCGACCTCGCCGGCATCTCCGATTTCATCCTCACCAATTCGCGCCAGGCGACGCTCGACAAGATCGCCGCGCTGCCGCGTGGGCAGGCCGAGGGCCATATGCGGATCGACGGCTACAGCCGGCCGATCGACCTCAAGGTGAAGATCTCGATCGAGCCGGACGGCGTGCTCTGCGACTGGGCCGGCACCTCCGGCGTCGACAAGAACGGCATCAACGTGCCGCTGGTCTATACGAAGGCCTATACCTGCTACGCGCTGAAATGCGCCATCGCGCCGGAAATCCCGAACAATGCGGCGTCGCTGGAGCCGTTCCGCATTACGGCGCCGGAGCACACCATCGTCAACGCCGTCTGGCCGGCGCCGGTCGCGCTGCGCCACATCATCGGCCATATGGTGCCGGACACGATCTACGACGCGCTCGACAAGCTCCTGCCCGGCCTCGTCCCGGCCGAGGGCGCCGGGAGCCTGTGCAACTTCCAGGTCTCGCTCCGGCCGCGCAGCGACGGCCCCTGGCCGGCCGATCCCGTGCGCGCCGAGGTCCTGACCTTCAATTCGGGCGGCTCCGGTGCCCGGCCCGCGCTCGACGGCATGAACGCGACCGCCTTCCCTTCCGGCGTGATGACGATGCCGGTCGAGGCGACCGAGCAGGTCGGCCCGGTGATCGTCTGGCGCAAGGAGCTCCGGCCCGATTCCGGCGGCAAGGGCCAGCATCGCGGCGGCCTCGGGCAGCATATGGAGGTCGGCGCCTGGGAGGGCTACGAGTTCGACATCCAGGCGATGTTCGACCGCGTCCACCATCCCGCCCGCGGCCGGCGCGGCGGCGGCGGCGGCGCGCCGACCACCATCGCGCTCGACGACGGCACGGCGATGAAGGGCAAGGGCAAGCAGTTCGTGCCGCATGGCCGCAAGGTCGTCATGGCCTTCCCGGGGGGCGCGGGCTATGGCGCATCCGCCGAGCGGCCCGCAAGCAGCGTGGAGCGCGACCTCGCCCTGGGCTATGTCTCGGCCGAGGCGGCCCGCGCCGATTATGGCCTGTCCGAGGAGCGGGTGGCCGATGTGCTGGCCGCGTCCCGGCGCGGTGAGCTGCCCCGTTAGCGGCAGAGGCAGCGGCATGGCGGCCTGCGCAGTGCTGCGGCTTGTCAGCGATCGCCTGTCGATGCCTCACTGCGGCCTTCGACCCGGATGGCCCGAACGTGGCCGCACTGGCACGACGGGGCCGTCAGACGCGAGGATAGCATGCCGCATTACAACCGCATCCTGATCACCGGCGCGGCCGGGCGTCTCGGCTCGCAGCTTCGCGCCGGCCTTGCTCCGCTCGCCGGGGTGATCCGCCTTGCCGATCGCGAGCCGCTCGGCCCGCTTGCCGCCCATGAGGAGGAGGCGATCTTCGACCTCGCCGATATGGAAGCGACGATCGCCACGACAGAAGGATGCGATGCCATCGTCCATTTCGGCGGCGCGCCGACCGAACGCGAGTGGCAGGTGATCCTCGATTCCAGTATCCGCGGCTCCTATCACATCTACGAGGGCGCGCGGAAACACGGGGTCAAGCGCATCGTCTACGCCTCGTCCGTCCACGCGATCGGCTTCCACGAGATCGGCGCGCATATCCCAGTCGATACGCCGGTGCGGCCCGACTGCCTCTATGGCGTCGGCAAGACCTTCGTGGAGAGCCTCAGCCGGCTCTACTGGGACAAGCACGGCATCGAGACAGCGTGCCTGCGCATCTTCTCGTCCTTCCCGGAGCCGGCCGATCGCCGGATGCTCTGGTCCTATCTGTCCTTCGCCGATTGCGTGCGCCTCGTCACGGCGGCGCTGAGCGCGCCCTTCGTCGGGCACACGATCGCCTTCGGCACCTCCGACAACAGCGTGAAGGCGGTGGACAATAGCGGTGCCGGCCATCTCGGCTATCACCCGCAGGACAGTTCGGAGCCGTTCCGAGCCAAGGTCGAAGCCAGCTCCCCGGCACTCGACCCGCTATCGCCCGCGGGACGCTATCTCGGCGGCAAGTTCTGCGAAATGCCGCATCCGGATGACGAAGCAAAAGGCTGAAGGCCATCCCCCGTCGAGCCGCCGCAGGGCAGCTTCGATTGCTGATCGGGCGTTATGCGTGGCCATGAACTTCGCGGGTGCGCCGGTGACAGCATGGAAATTATAGGCGCGGGGCATTGGACAGCTTCGGAACGAATACCCATTTCTTGGGCCTGAGTTCGAAGGAGAGATCCATGTCAGCCTACAGGAAGACAGAAGCTGCGATCGCCAGGCTGTCGCCCGAGGAATATCGAGTCACCCAGCAGAATGGGACCGAGCGTCCTGGAACCGGGGCACTTCTCGACAACAAGGAACCCGGCATCTATGTCGACATCGTCTCGGGTGAGCCGCTGTTTGCATCATCGGACAAATACGAGTCGGGCTGCGGATGGCCGAGCTTCACCAAGCCGATCGAACCGGCGAACGTGAATGAGCTGGGCGACGACAGCCACGGCATGGTCCGTACGGAAGTGCGTTCGACCCATGGCGACAGCCATCTCGGCCATGTTTTCCCGGACGGCCCCCGCGATCGCGGTGGCCTGCGTTACTGCATCAACTCGGCCTCGCTGCGCTTCGTGCCACGCGACGAGATGATCGAGCAGGGTTACAGAGACTATCTCGACCAGGTGGAGGATATCTGATGACGACCGAACGCGCTGTTCTCGCCGGGGGCTGCTTCTGGGGCATGCAGGATCTCATCCGCAAGCTGCCCGGCGTGGTTTCGACCCGGGTCGGTTACTCCGGCGGTGACGTGCCGAATGCGACCTATCGCCATCACGGCACCCATGCCGAGGCGATCGAGATCACCTTCGATCCCTCGCAGACCAGCTATCGCCGATTGCTCGAATTCTTCTTCCAGATCCACGATCCGACCACGCTCAACCGCCAGGGCAACGACCGCGGCACCAGCTACCGCTCGGCGATCTATTTCAGCGGCGATGAGCAGAAGGCTGTTGCGCTCGATACGATCGCGGATGTCGAGGCGTCGGGACTGTGGCCGGGCAAGGTCGTCACCCAAGTCGAGCCGGTCGGTGATTTCTGGGAGGCGGAGCCTGAGCATCAGGACTACCTCGAACGCATTCCGCACGGTTATACCTGCCATTTCATCCGCCCGGACTGGGTGTTGCCGCGCAGGACAGGTGCCGCAGCCTGACAAATCCAGGGCTCTTCGCGTCCAACCGGTTTCGGCGCGGCGCGGAGAGCCTGCCGGTTGATCGCGCCATCGCGCACGCCTCGCCTCACCCGGATACGACCAGACATCGGGCGCGGATCGATCCGGGCCAAGGCCGCTCGATTTGAACGAAACCTGCGGCAAGCGGCTACAAATACAGCGCTTTCCGAACCACGATGATCGCGGCGGGCGATAGTGCGACGGACACCCTGTCCGCCATGTCCTGACATCGACATGTCTTGTCCAGCGCCGGCGCCTGCTGACCAGCATGCAGGGCGCCCCTTCGCCCGCGCGTGCTTCTCAAGCCGGCGGCTTGCTCCTACGGTCACCGCAGGACACAGACGCAAATCCCGCTCAGGAAGGTTTCCATGGCGCGCCATCACTTTGCTCCCACGCAATATTCGAACGTGCTCGCCACCTTGCCGCCGGTGCTGGAGATCGCCAGCGGCGACAGTGTCGTCACGACCACGCTCGATGCGGCGGGCTTCGGAGGCGACGGCGCGCAGCATGCCCCGCGCGGCAACCCGATGACCGGCCCGTTCTTCGTTGCCGGCGCCGAGCCGGGCGATGCATTGCTCGTCACGATCGAGCGGATGACGCCGAACCGGAAGACCGGCTGGACCTATTCGCCCTTGGCGCCCGGCGTGCTCGACCCCGGCATGCTGCACGAACTGCCAAAGCGCGAGCGCTATGAATGGGCGATCGACGCGCAGGCCGGCACGGTGAAACTGCTCGAGCCCACCGCCCGCATCAAAGACTGGAGCTTTCCGCTCGCGCCGATGCTCGGCTGCTTCGGCGTCGCGCCGGAACGTGGCCAGGCGATCTCGACCGCGACCAGCGGCGCCAATGGCGGCAACATGGACTACCGGCTGTTCGGACCGGGCGCGACGATCGCCTTCCCGGTCTTCGTCGATGGCGCGCTGTTCTTCCTCGGCGACGGCCATGCCTGCCAGGGCGATGGCGAGATCGCCGGCACCGGCGTCGAGACCTCGTTCGAGGTCGAATTCTCGGTGAAGCTCGTCAAGAAGCAGGGCCTGCGCTGGCCGCGCTGCGAGACCGAAACAGACCTGCTGGTGATCGCGAGCGGGCGCCCGCTCGACCAGCCCCTGCAATTCGCCACGACGGAACTGCTGCGCTGGGTCGGCGAGGACCTGGGTGTCGACCCGATCGAGGCGAGCCACCTGCTCGGGCAGGCGGTGCGCTACGATATCGCCAATGTCTTCAACCCCGCCTATTGCGTCGCCGCGCGGCTGGAGAAGACCGAGCTCACGCGGGCGATGTCGTTCCGCGCCCGTAGCTAAGCACTCCATCCTTTTCGAAACGCCGTCCAAGAAGACCACGACCATGTCCGAGACTACCGCCGCCCTGAAGGCCGAACTGCTTCAGGCGATCGATCAACGCCGCGACGAGATCGTCGCGCTACTGCAACGCTTCCTGCGCATCAGGAGCGTCAACCCGCCGGGCGATACGCGCGAGGCCGCGGCCTTCGTGCGCGAGTTGCTTGATGCCGCCGGCGTGGCGCATCGTACCGAGGCCTTCGTGCCGGAGATGCCGAACATCATCAGCCGCTGGGAGGCGGGCCAGCCCGGCCGTCATCTCATGCTCAACGGCCATATGGACATCTTCCCGGTCACCAACGAGAAGCTCTGGGAAGCCGAGATCATCGACGGCAAGATCATGGGCCGCGGCGCCTCCGACATGAAGACCGGGACGCTCGCCTCGATCCTCGCGTTCTGCCAGCTCTATCCGCATCGCGAGAAGCTCAACGGCGCGCTGTCGCTGACGGTGGTCTCGGACGAACAATCGGGCGGGCGCTACGGCACCAAGTTCCTGTTCGATGAATTCGGCGACGAGATGGAAGCTGATTGCTGCCTCAACGGCGAGCCGAGCGGCCTCGCCAATCTACGCTTCACCGAGAAGGGCACGCTGCGCTTCTCGCTTTCGGCGAAAAGCATCGGCGGCCATGGCGGCTATGCCCACCGGGCGCGCAACCCGATCGCGGATGTGAGCCGGCTCGTGACCGCGATCTATGACCGCTATCATCTCAAGCTGGCGACGCTGCCGCCGGAGATCGAGGCGGTGCTGACTTCTCCGGAGACGATCGCCGCCGCCGATCTCAACCTCGGCAAGGGCGCGGGCGATGTCGCCCGGCGCATCACCGTCAATGTCGGCATCCTGCAGGGCGGGCAGAAGGCGACGCAGATCCCGACGCATTGCATCGCCCATCTGGACATGCGCATCCCGATCGGCTCCGACCGCGACGCGATCCGCGCCGATCTCGAAACCCTCGCCCGCGAGGCCGATTGCGAGATGGTGGTCAACGAGGACCACAGCTATCCGGCGAGCCTGACCGATCCGTTCAGCGAGATGGCCAATATCCTGCGCGGCAATATCCGCGAACTGCTCGGCCATGACGCGCCGCCAGTCTCAAGCCTGGGCGGCACCGATACGCGTTACTGGCGCTGGCGCGGCGTTCCCGCCCTGATCTGCGGCCCCTCCCCGATCAGCATGGGCACCGACGAGGAGCATGTTACCATCGACGAGGCGATCGCGGTGATGAAGCTGCACGTCGCCTGCGCGGTCGATTATCTCAGCTCGACGGGGCCCGCGGCCAAGTAAGGCTCAGGCCTCGGGGACCGGCGCCTCTTCGGCGAGCAGGCCCTCGGCCTTTAGATCGCGCCAGAGCGCGGCCGGTACCGGCCGCGCGACGAGGTCGAGATTGCGGGCGACCTCCTGCGGCGTCACCGCGCCGAGCACGATCGTCGCCACCGCCGGATGAGCGGCGCAGAAGGCGAGCGCCGCTTGCGGCAAGGCGACGCCATGGCTGGCGCAGACCGCCTCGATCCGGGCGACGCGCGCCAGCACCTCCGGCGGCGCCGGCTTGTAATTGTAGAAGGCGCCGGGTCTGGCCCCGGTCGCGAGAATGCCGGAGTTGAAGACGCCAGCCAGCATCACCGCGATCTTCTTCTCCAGCGCCAGCGGCAGGAATTCCGGCAGGGCGCCCTGCTCCAGCAGCGAATAGCGGCCAGCCAGCATCATCACGTCGAAATCGCCTGATCGGGCGAAGCGGACGCACATCTCGGCCTCGTTGACGCCGACGCCGATGGCCTTGACCGCGCCGGACGCGCGCAGCCTCTCCAGCGCGCGATAGGCGCCGTCCATCGCCTCGGAGAAGCGCTGCTCCATCCTGTCGCCATGGGTCCAGATATCAACGTCATGGATCAGCAGGATGTCGATATGGTCGGTGCCGAGGCGGAGCAGGGACTGCTCAAAGGAGCGCATCGCGCCGTCATAGGAATAGTCGATCACCGCCGGATGCGGCAGGCCGCCGGCATAGCCCGAGCCGTCGCCTGTCGGCTGGCCGGCCGCCATCCAGCGCCCGACCTTGGTGGAGATGATGACGCTGTCGCGCGGCACGCTGCGCAAGGCGGCGCCGATACGGTGCTCGGAGAGGCCGTGACCATAGAGCGGCGAGGTATCGACGAGATTAATGCCGGCCGCGAGCGCGGCGCGGACCGTGTCCTGCGCCGTCACCTCGTCGAGATGCACGTAGAGATCGCCGAGCGGCGCGCCGCCAAAGCCGATCAGGCTGGGGATGAGGCCCGCGAAGGGGCGGCCCGGCGGAACGGGGGAGGACGGAGCGGCCGCGTTCGCCATGGAAGACCCGTTTCAGACGAGGGGCCGGCAGAGTTGCGGATCGGCGGCAGGCGCGCAAGCCCGCCGCCGATCGCGATGATGGATCAGCCGCGCTGGGTCAGGTCGGCCGGCAGGTCGCGGTTGTGGAACTTCTTGAAGACGGTGTTGAGCTCGCCATCGGCCACCTTCTTCTTGATCCAGCCGTCGAGCCACGACTTCAGTTCGGTCTCGCCCTGCGGCAGGGCGATGCCGAGATTAAGCTCCTGCTGCACGAACTTGGTCGCGAGCTTGGCGCCGCTGCGCTTCTCGTTCATCGCGGAGAGCACCGCGGTCTGGGTCGAGACGATGTCGACCTGGCCGGAGACGACGGCGGTGATCAGCGTCGCGTCGTCCTCGAAGCGGACGATCTCGGCGCCCTTGGAATTCTGCGTCACCATCTGGTCGTTGACGGTGGCGCGGGTGACCGCGATGCGCTTGCCGGTCAGGTCCTTGTAATCCTTGATCTCGACGTTGTCGGGGCCGGCGACGATGATGTTCAGCGTGGCGTAGGGCACGGAGAAATCGACCGCCTTCTTGCGCTCGGCGGTGATGCCGAGATTGGCGACGAGGATGTCGGCCTTGCGGGTCTGGATCGTCGGCACGCGCGCGGCGTTGGTGATCTCGATCAGCTCGAGCTGGACGCCGAGATCCTTGGCGATGAGCTTGGCCGTCTCGACATCGGAGCCGGTCGGCTTGAGCTGGCCGTCGACGAAGGCGAAGAGCGGCACGCCCATCGCCACCGCGACGCGGATCTTGCCGGCCTTCTTGATGTCGGCGAGCTGATCGGCATGGGCTGCGCTGCCCAGGGCAAGGAAGGCGCCGGCGGTCGCCGCGAGACCGAGAGCGGTGCGGCGGGTGATCGTGGTCATGGTCGTTTCCCTTTTCGTTGTCGTTATGGTCGTCGGGCGGCCGGACGGCCGCGGGATCGTCAGAGCCCGTTGGCGAGGAATTCCCTGAGCTCGGGGGTCTGAGGATTTGCGAGCATCTCGCCGGCGCCGGTCTCCCAGACCTTGCCGGTGTGCATGAAGATGACGCGGTCGGCGACGCGCCGGGCGAAGGCCATCTCGTGGGTGACGACGAGCATGGTCATGCCGCCCTTCGCCAGCGCTTCCATGACCTTGAGCACCTCGCCGGTGAGATGCGGATCGAGCGCGGAGGTGACTTCGTCGAACAGCATGACCTTGGGCTCCATCGCCAGCGAGCGGGCGATGGCGACCCGCTGCTGCTGGCCACCGGAGAGCTGCTCTGGATAGGCGTCGATCTTGTCGGAGAGGCCGACGCGGGCGAGCGCCTCCACGGCGATATGGCGGGCTTCCGCCTGCGGCGTCTTGCGCACGCGCCGGGGGGCCAGCGTGATGTTCTCGGCCACCGTCAGATGCGGGAAGAGGTTGTAGCTCTGAAAGACCATGCCGACATCGCGGCGCAAAGCGCGCAGGTCGAGCTGGGGATCGTCGACGCGCCGGCCGTGGACCTCGATCTCGCCGGACTGGATCGTCTCCAGCCGGTTGACGCAGCGCAGAGCGGTCGACTTGCCCGAGCCGGAGCGGCCGATGACGGCCACGACCTCGCCCGGCGCCACGTCGAAGGAGACGCCCTTCAGGACCTCCACCTCGCCGAAGCGCTTGTGGACGTCACGCAGGCTGACGGCGGCCGACATTGAGTTTCCTTTCGAGCGCCCGGCTGAGCCGCGACAGCGGGTAGCAGAGCGCGAAATAGAGGGCGCCCGCGATGCCGAAGACGAGGAAGGGCTGGAACAGCGAGTTGTTGATGACCTGGCTGGCGCGGGTCAGCTCGACGAAGCCGGCGACCGAGGCGAGCGAGGTGTTCTTGAGCACCTGGACGAGGAAGCCGACCGTCGGTGGCGTCGCGATCCGCATCGCCTGCGGCAGGATGACGTCGACCAGCGTCTGCCAGCGCGTCAGGCCGAGGCATTCGGCCGCCTCGCTCTGGGTGCGCGGCACGGACTGGACGCAGCCACGCCAAATCTCGCCGAGGAAGGCGCTGCAATAGATCATCAGCGAGATCGCGGCGGCGAGCAGCGCCGGCAGCTCGATCCCGACCACGGCGAGGCCGAAATAGATCAGGAACAGCACGATCAGCAGCGGCGTGCCCTGGATGATGTCGACATAGATCATCGACACCGCCCGGATCCAGCGGGTCCGCGCGGTGCGTGCCAGCATCACGACGAAACCGGCGAGGCTGCCGAGCCCGAAGGCGAGCACGGTCAGCACGACCGTCCAGAGCGTCGCCTGCAGCAGATACACGAAGTGAACGAGGGTGAAGCCGCCCATCACGCCCTCACAGAGCCGTGCCGAGGCGCCGGCGGCGCGGGAAGATGATCTGACCGAAGCCGTAGAAGGCGAGCTTCAGGAGGACGGCGAGCAGGAGATAGAGCACCGCGACGACGATGTAGGTCTCGAAAGCGCGGAAGGTGAAGGACTGGATGTTGTTGGCGACCGCCGTCAGCTCCTCGGCCGAGATCTGCGAGGTGATCGAGGAGGCCAGCATCATCAGCACGAACTGGCTGGTCAGCGCCGGATAGACCCGCTCCAGCGCCGGGCGCAGGATCACGTCCCAGTAGATCTGCGGCTGCGAGAGGCCGAGAGCCTGCGCCGCCTCGATCTGGCCTGGATGGATCGTGTCCATGCCGGCCCGGACGATCTCGGCGGTATAGGCGCCGACATTGATGACCAGCGTCAGCACCGCGGCGACCAGGATCGGCAATTTGATGCCGATGCTCGAGAGCCCGAAGAAGATGAAAAAGATCTGGATCAGGTAGGGCGTGTTGCGGATCGTCTCGACATAGAAGCCGCAGAGCCATTGCAGGGCGGGCGAGGCGCTACGCCGGCCGATGGCGCAGAGAATGCCGATCGCCAGCCCGAAGACGACGGCGAAGGCGGTCATCTGCAGCGTCGTCAATGCGCCGCTCAGGAATTCCGGCCAATGCTCGACGAGGGCGCCGAAATCGAATTTGTAGCGCATCGTCCGGCCCCTCCCCGTCAGCGCGCGAGCCAGCCGCCGTCGACCGGCAGAACGACGCCGTGGACATAGGCAGCAGCATCGGAGGCGAGGAACACGGCGGCACCGCCGATTTCCTGCGGCTTGCCCCAATGCCCGGCCGGGATGCGCGCGAGGATCGCCTCGTTGCGGGCGGGGTCGGCCCGCAGGGCTTCCGTGTTGTTGGTGACGAAATAGCCCGGCGCGATCGCGTTGACGTTGATGCCCTTCCCCGCCCATTCGCAGGCGAGCAGACGCGTCAATCCGGCGAGCCCGCTCTTCGAGGCGGTGTAGGAGGGGATGCGGATGCCGCCCTGGAAGGAAAGCAGCGAGGCGATGTTGATCACCTTGCCACCCTTGCCATCGGCGAGCATGCGCTTCGCGACCCCTTGCGTCAGGAAGAAGGTCGACTTCAGGTTGACGTCCATCACCGCGTCCCAGTCGGCCTCGGTGAAGTCGATCGCGTCGGCGCGGCGGATGATGCCGGCATTGTTGACGAGGATGTCGAGCCGCGAGCCATCGGCCTTCGCGGCGGCGTCAGCCTGCTCGACGATATCCACGATCGGTTCCAGCGTCGCGAGATCGGCCGTGATCTCATGGAAAGGATTGCCTGTTTCCGCCACCAGCGCCTTCGTCTGCGCCATGCTGGAACGACCGACCGCGACGATGCCGGCCCCCGCCTGAGCCATGGCGACCGCAATCGCCTGGCCAAGCCCGGTATTGGCGCCGGTGACGATCGCCGTGCGGCCGGTCAGGTCGAAGGGCGAGGCCATCAGCGCAGGTCCCCGGTGGCGACCATGTCCATGTCGGTGTAGTCGACATTGTCGCCGCCCATGCCCCAGATGAAGGAATAGGCCCGCGTCGCCACACCGGAATGGATCGACCAGCCGGGCGACAGGATCGCCTGCTCGTTGGCGACGACGAGATGGCGGGTCTCCTGCGGCTCGCCCATCAGGTGGAAGACGCGGGCATCGGCCGGCACGTCGAAGTAGAGGTAGATCTCGCAGCGCCTGTCATGGGTGTGCGAGGGCATGGTGTTCCAGATGCTGCCCTCGTCCAGCGTGGTCACGCCCATGACGAGCTGGCAGGTCTCGCAGACACCGGGGATGATGTACTGGCGGATCGTGCGCTTGTTGGCGGTGGCCTGCTCGCCGAGATGCAGCGTCTTGGCATCCGCTTCGCGGATCACCCTGGTCGGGTGCACGGCATGGGCCGGGGTGGAGAGCAGGTAGAACTTAGCCGGATTCGCATCATCGTCGCTGGCGAAGGAAACCTCGCCAGCTTCCTTGCCGACATAGAGCGCATCGCGTTTGGCCAGAGCGTAATCCTTGCCGCCGACGGAGACCTTGCCGGGACCGCCGACATTGACGATGCCGAGCTCGCGGCGCTTCAGGAAGGCATCGGTCCCGACCGCCTTCGGCGTCGGCAGCACGACCGGCTTGCCCCCCGGCATGGCGCCGCCGACGATGACGCGGTCGAGATGGCTATAGGTCAGCTTGACCTCGCCGGAAACGAACAGCGTCTCGATCAGGAAATGGCGGCGCAGCGCGGCAGTGTCGAAGCCCTTCACAGCCTCGGGATGCGAAACCTGGCGGATGTCGATGGTCATGTCGTCTCCAGTCGGGCGACCGGCGGAGCGGCGCGCCGTGGCCGCTCCGAACCGTCGCCCATGTCGAAATAGGGGCTGTTGAGGGCGGCGACCGCGTCGAGGTCGTCGAAGAGCTTGCCGAGATGCTCGCCCATGGCGTGGGCCGCGGCGTCCGCATCGCCGCGGCGGATCGCCTCGACCACGGCGCCGTGCTCGCGCAGCACGCGCTCCATGCGGCCCTGCTGCGGCAGGGTGAGCCGGCGGAAACGGTCCATCTGCAGCTTCACCTGCTGGGTGAAGCGCCAGATGCCGGGATAGCCGGCAAGCTCGGCGATGCCGGCATGAAAGGCGTCGTCGGACTGGTGGAAGAGCTCGCGCTCGCCGCGATCGGCCCGCGCCGCCAGTTCATCCATGATGCGGGCGAGCCCGTCGGCCCGGCCGGCGCCATGTTGGGCTGCGAGCCTCGCGCAGGTCTCCTCCAGCGAACGGCGGATCACCAGCGCCTCGGGCAAGGCCCGGAACGGGATCAGCGCGGCGAAAGTGCCCGATTGCGGGAAGATCGAGACCAGCCCCTCGTCGGCGAGCTTCAGCAGGGCCTCGCGCACCGGCGTGCGGCTGACCGCATGGGCCTCGGCGATATCCTTCTCGACGATCGGGGTTCCCGGCGGAATGGCAAGCGAGACGATCTCGGCGCGCAACGCATCGCGGATCACCGCAGCGGCGGTGCGCCGACCCGATGAACCCGAACCTGCAGCCATGATGCCGCCAGCCGTCAATGCGCGCCCTCCCGAGGCTTTGTTTCACGATTCATATACTAGTATATTAGTTGCGATCAAGCCGATTTTCGAAGAAGGCCCGCAAACGCATCAGGGCCGCTGCGGTCGCAGCGGCCCTGATCGGAAGTCGGGGGGAATGTCAGGTGATTTCAGAAGGTTGAAGTCAGGCGCCGACCTTCGCGAGTACATCGGCGCGCAGGAAGCGCTCGATGAACAGCATGAACAGCACCGAAGGCACGAGCAGGATCAAAGCCGTGATCGAGGCGACCTGATAGTTGCCGCCCATCGCCGCGCTGTAGAGCAGGAGCGGCAGGGTCGTGACCTGCGGCACGCCGACGAAGAAGGTGCCGGTGAACTCGTCGAGCGACTCAAGAAAGACGAAGATGCCGCTGGCGATGATGCCGGGCGCCGCCAGAGGCAGCGTCACCGAGAAGAAAGCCTTGAGCGGCGACGCGCCGATATTGCGGGCGGCGAGCTCGAGATCCTTGTCGACGGCGGCGAAGGCCGCGGCCGCGATCCAGACGGAATAGACCAGGCCATGCGCGGCATGGACCAACACCACGGCGAAAACCGTTCCGTTGATCCCGAGCGAATAGAAGACGCGGGCGACGTTGATGTAGATCGCAACCGAGGGGAAGGCCTGCGGCAGCAGGAACAGCACCATGAAGAAGGCGCGCGCCGGCAGCTTCAGCCGCGCCAGCGCGTAGCCGGCGGGGATGGACAGCGCGAGCGCGACGAGAACCGTCAGCACCGCGATCCAGACCGAGGTGCCGAGCGATGCCATGGCGTCGCCGGTCGGCCGGAAGACCTGCTCCCAGTAGCGCGTGCCGTAGACGACCGGCAGCTTGTAGGGCGTGTACCAGCGCTCGGCGACGGACCAGAGCGCCAGATTGACCAGCGGCCCGATCAGGAAGAAGGCGAAGGCCGCTAGCGCGAAAGCGGCGAGCACCATGCGCAGGCCGGAGACGGCGCGGATCATGGCGCGTTCTCCTTCGCCATGCCGCGCTTGAGGTAGATGATCGCCGCGCCGGCCGAGATCAGATAGGTGATGACGCCAAGCGCATTGGCCGTGGCGTAGTCGCCATAGGCGTTGATGCGGAAGGCCATATCGACGGTCAGCATGGTCGGCTGCGAGCCCGCCACCATCATCGGCACCGAGAGCACCGACAGCATCGTCACGAAGGAGAGGACGAGCGCGACGAGGAGCTGCGGCATCACCTGCGGCAAGGCGAGTTCGACCAGCACGCGCATCCGCGAGGCGCCGAGATTGCGGCCGGCCTCCAGCGTGGCCCGGTCGAGCGCGGCGAGCGCACCGGCGAGCAGCAGCGCGACGAAGGGCGTCTGCTTCCAGACGAAGGTCGCGATGATGCCGCGCCAGTCGAGGAAGCTCATTGCCTGCAGCGGCTCCATCAGCCCGAGCGAGACGAAGGTGTTGTTCATCAGCCCGTTCTTGGCGAGGAAGGTGCGCATGCACTGCGCCGCGACGATGAAGGGAATGAAGAGCGGCCAGCGATAGAGCGCCTTCAGCGTGCCGACGATCCAGCGGTTCTCGCCGAGCGTCAGCGTGCCGGCGATGACGATGGCGGCGAGCCCGGTCAGCAGGCAGGACGACAGGACGATGATGACGGTGAAGACGACATCGCCGGAATAAAGCTCCCAGGCCTTGCCGAAGGCCTGCAGCGAAAAGCCTCCCTCAGGCCCGGTAAAGGCCGAAATCAGCGAGAAGCAGAGCGGATAGAGGAACAGCGCCGCGACGAGCGCGAGGCCGGGTGCGATCAGCAGCAGGGCGAGGTTGCGTTGGGAAAGGGACATTCTCGGTTCCGGCTAACCAATCGCGTTGGGCTGGAAGGGTCGTCATGGCCGGGCTTGACCCGGCCATCTCTTCAACCAGCGCGAGCTGGTCGCGAGATCCTCGGGTCAAGCCCGAGGATGACGGTCTCTCGGGACGAACCTCAGTTCGCGACCTTCTTCTCGTAGCCCTCGAGGATGTCGTTGAAGTAGGGCGCGATCGGGAAAGGCTTGCCGTTCTTGGCGAGTTCGGCCGGGGTGACGTCGGTGAAGAGCTTGTCCCAGGCGGCCTTGTCGAGCTTGCCCTCGAGGTTCTTGGCGTCGATGCCCGGATACCAGTTGAACTTCTTGACGATGCCGTCGGCCTGGACTTGGGGGCTGGTCGCGAGCGCAATGAAGGCCTCGGCCAGCTTCTTCTGGGCCGACTTCTCCGGCACGGCATAATACATCGGCTGGCCGGGCATGCCGGGCGAGATGAGCTTCAGCTTCATGTTCGGCGGCAGCTTGCCGTCGGCCTGCCAGGAATAGAACATGTCGACCCAGACCGGGCCGATCGCGATCTCGCCGCGGTTCAGCATGTCGAGCGTGCCGGCATTGCCGGGGGTGATGACGACATTGGCATTGAAGGCCTTGAGATCGGCGAAGGCCTTGTCCCAGCTCGTCTTGGTGGCCGCGTCATAGGGGCCCTTCATCAGCTTCTCGGCGTCGCCGCCGAAGGCATAGACCCAGCCGGCGACGAAGGAGACGCCGGACATGCCGCCCTTGATGCCGTTATAGCCGAACTGCTTGGGGTTCTTCTTGGCCCAATCGGCGAGCTCGGCGAAGGTTGCCGGCGGCGTCTTGACCATGTCGGCATTGTAGGCGAGCGCCGTCTGCGACTGGAACATCGGGATGACGAAGCCGCTGACATCGGTGCCGAGCGAGTTCTTCGCGGAGTCGCCTGTGGCGAGCTTCGCCGTCTCGACATTGGCCGTATACTTGTTCAGCAGGCCTTCCTTGACCATCTGGCCGGCCGCTTTCTGGTGGATGACGAGCACGTCGAAATCGGTCGAGGCCGCACCCTTCTGGGCGTCGAGCTTCTCGTAGATCTTCTGCGAGCCGGAATCCCCCGGGCCGGTGCCGACCGAGACGACCTTCACGCCGGGATGGGCCTTCTCGAACATCGGCCCGAGATAGTCCTTGACGTAGTCGACCATGTTCTGGTCGCCGGCGGAGGCGACATTGAGGGTCTGCGCGGATAGCGGCGATGCCACGATCAGCGCAGCAAGCGAGCAGGCAAGCGTGATGATGCGCATGGGTCTGACTCCCTGTCAGGCGGCAATCCCGGCCTCGGTCGCCGGGAAGATGTGAAGGCGCTGCAGCGGAATGCGCAGCCCGACCTTCGTTCCGAGTTCGTGACGGCCGGTATCGTCGACCGTGATCTGGCGGCCGGCGGCTTCGACCTTGTAGCGGTAGATGCCACCGGGATAGGCGCGCGCGGCGATCGTGCCGGGGACGACGAGATCGCCGCCGGCCGCCGCCGCATCAAGGGCGCCGAGGCTCGCGACGTCGTCGCGGAAATAGGCGAGCGCATCGCCGTTCGGCAGCTCCGCTGCCGCAGCGCCTGCAAGCGTCGCGCGGGCCTCGCCGGCCGCGACGGAAGCCCGGCCCTCCTCGCGGTTGATGCTGAGCGGCAGGACGTTCTCCGCGCCCATGAAATTGGCGACAAAGGCGCTGGCCGGGCGATCATAGACCTCCTCGGGCGTGCCGACCTGAGCGACCCGGCCGACCTGCATGATGACGAGCCGGTCGGCCATGGTCATGGCCTCCTCGCGGTCATGGGTGACATGGACGGCGGTCAGGCCGAGCCGCTGCTGGATGGCGCGGATCTCGTGGCGCATGGTCATGCGGATCTTGGCGTCGAGATTGGAGAGCGGCTCGTCGAGCAGGAGGATGCCGGGATCGATCGCAAGCGCCCGGCCGAGCGCGACGCGCTGGCGCTGGCCGCCGGAGAGGGCCGTGACCTTGCGGTCCTCATACCCGGCAAGCCCGAGAAAACCCAGCATCTGGCCAACCTTGGCAGCGATCTCGGCCTTCGACTTGCCGCGCAGCTTGAGGCCGTAGCCGATATTCTGGAGCACGGTCATATGCGGCCAGAGCGCATAGGACTGGAAGACCATCGCCATGCCGCGCTTTTCCGGCGGCAGCCCGGCGACATCCTTGCCGCCGACGACGATCGAGCCTTCCTCGACCGGAACGAAACCGGAGAGCGAGCGCAGCAGCGTGGTCTTGCCGCAGCCGGAGGAGCCGAGGAGCGCGGTGAAGCTGCCGGGCGTGAAGTCCAGATCGATGCCGTGCAGCACCCGAGTGCCGCCATAGGCGACCTTGAGCCCGCGCACGCCGATGGCTGCGCCGCTACCCGCTCTGGCTTGCGTTTCCGGCTGCAAGGCGCCTACTCCCCCGGTTCTGCTCTTATCGCCTGACAATGGAATATTTCTTCCATCGTCGGCCCAGTTGAAATAAACGTTACGCACGGGGCGCAGTCTATGCAAGAGCTTTGTGAAACTCGGATGACAGTGCGGATTCATTCTCTCTGGCTGATGCCGGCGCCTGCGGACGAAGCGATGCTGGCCGGCATCATCGGCGAGCTGTCGGGCCGTTTCGGCACGCCGCTCTTCGCCCCGCATCTGACATTGCAGGGCGACACCGAGACGACGCCCGAGCTGCTGAGGCAGGCGATCACCGCGGCAACCGGGGCGGTCGAGGCCTTCGCAGAGCCGGTCTCCGCCGTTGAAGGCAGCGACGCCTATTTCCGCTCGTTCTATGCCCGCTTCGCCGTCTCGCCCGCCCTGGCGAAGCTGAAGCAGTCGCTCGATCCCGACGGCTTCGCGAGCTTCATGCCGCATGTCTCGCTGCTCTATGGGGAGGTCGAGGCGGGTGCGAAGGCTGCAGCCATCGCCGAGATCAACGCCCGCCTCGACGGGCGCGCCATCCGCTTCGACCGCGTGGGCATCGTGACCTCCGGACAGGATGTGCCGATCGCCAACTGGCAGGTCGTGGCGAGCGTCGCACTGCGTTCAGCCTGAGCCTTCCGGCTATTCCCCGGTCAATTCGCGATTGCGACGGCTGACCTCGTCGCTGTAGCGCTTGATCGCATGCGCCTCGCTGAGGATGCCGACAAGGCGGCGGCTGTCGCGATCGGCGACGACCGGTAAGGCCTCGCTTTCCGCCTCATTGAACAGCTTCAGCGTGTCGCGCACCGACATGTCGGCGAGCAGCATCCGATCCGTGTTGCGCAGGAGATGGCGAACGGTGCGGGGGGCGGGCTCGGCTGCCGCCTCCTCGTCCAGTGCCGGATCGGGCTCGTAGAGCGCACCGGGCGGCACCATGCCGGCATAGGCATCGCCCGGGCCGACGGCGACGAGATAGCTGGTCGAGCCGGGCGGGTATTTCAGCCGCGCTTCGGCAATGGTGGCATCGGCCGCGATCTTCGGCACCTCGATGCGCATCATGCTGCCGGCCGTGAGATCGCGCATCCAGCCGACATCATGGGCGCCGCGGATGCTTTCGCCGCGCAGGTGGAAGCGCCAGGTCGCGAAGGAGAAGCCGAAGAGGCGGCGCGTCACCAGCGAGGCCGCGCCGGCCGCGCCGACCACGGCGAGCGTCAGCTTGAGATCGCCGGTCATCTCGAGCGCGAGCAGCGTCATCGTCATCGGGCCGCCGACGATCGAGACCGCAAGCGAGCTCATCCCGACCAGTGCAAACAGCGTCTCGTGCCCGGCGAGGTTGGGGAAGGCGAGCGTCAGCACGCCGATGAAGAGGCGGCCCGTCAGCACGCCGAGCAGGAGCGAGGCGAAGAACAGGCCGCCGCGAAAGCCCGAGCCGATCGAGACCGAGGAGGCCAGCGCCTTGGCGACGAGCACCAGCGCGAACAGCATGAGGCTGGCATCGATGCCGAGATAGAGATTGATCGCGCCGTGGCCGGCCGAGAAGACGGAAGGGTTCCAGATCGCCAGCGCGCCGACGACGAGGCCGCCGAAGGCAGGCCGGAGCCAGGTCGGGATCCGCGAGCGCCTGAACCCCGCCTCGACGAAGGCGGCAGCGCGCATCACGACGATGCCGACGAGCCCGCAGGTAGCGCCGAGCATGACGACCAGAGGCAGGTTGGCCATGGTGATCGCCCCGATCGGCGGCACCTCGACGGCGAGCAGTGCCGGCGCGAGCACGCTATGGGTCACGGTCGCCATGAAAGTCGCGGCCATCACCGGCACGAAGGCCGCGATCGAATAGCTGCCGAGGATCAGTTCGAAGGCATAGAATGCGCCGGTCAGGGGTGCATCGAAGGCGGCACCAATCGCGCCGCCGGCGGCACAGCCGACCATCAGGCGCATATCCGCCCGGCGCAGGCGCAGGCGTCGGCCGATATGCGAAGCGAGCCCGCTCGCCGCCTGCGTGTAGCCGGCTTCGAGTCCAACCGAGGCGCCCGCGCCGCTCGAGCCCATCGTCTGCAGCGCGACGAAGACGCTGTCGCGGAAGGACATGCGCCCGCCATGCAGGGCATTGGCCTCGATCGGATCGATCGGCTGCTTGCGGCGGCGGAAGAACAGCCAGGAGGCGCAGCCGATGACGAGGCCGCCGAGGACTGGTCCGGCAAGCGCGCGCCAGGGCGGGATCGTGGTCGTGATCGAGAGCCGCTGCGTATGCGGTAACCCGAAGATCATCTCATGCAGGAGCTGCGTCGTGAAGGACATCGCCAGCACGACGAGCCCCGCGAGGACGCCGACCACACAGGCCAGTACCACGATGCCGATCTCGCTGGAGCGGACGAGCGCGCGCCAGCCCTGCGGCGCATCGCCTGTCCCGGCCGGCGTTTCGGTGGCTTTCACGGTGATCACGGCAAGGCCCGTCAGGCTCGTTCGTCACGTCCGTCCGCGGTCGCATATCGCAGCGGCCGGAACAAGACGGCTCGGCGATAGCGGCCCCGCCTGTGCCGCAGGGCGGCTACGAAATTGGCACCGCGAGACCGGTCTTGACCCGGTCCATGGCGACAAAGGAGCGGAACTTGCGGATATTGGGATCGGCGAAGAAGAGGCGCCGCGTCAGGGCCTCATAGGCCGCCATGCTCGGCACCAGCACGACCAGCATGAAATCGACCTCGCCGGTGACGTAATAGCATTGCTGCACCTCCGGCGCAGCGAGGAAAGCGCTCTTGGCCGCATCGATATCGGGGGCCGTCTCGCTGACCAGCTCGATCTCGACGAAGAGCGTGATCGGATGGCCGAGCGCGGCGGGATCGACGACTGCGACATTGGCCTGGATGACACCCGTCGCCTCCATCCGGCGGATGCGGCGCTGCACCGCCGGCGCCGACAGATTGACGCGCTCGCCGATCACCCGCTGGGGCGTGGTGTTGTCCAGCTGGAGGATCGCGAGGATCGCACGGTCGAAAGCGTCGAGTTGATGAGCGGTCGGTTCGGCCATGCCTCATCCCGAGAAAGAAACTTGCAAGGACATGGGACAAATCCAGCGCCTTTTTCACCTGGGATGCAATATCCATTCAGGCAACCCAGCCAGACGAGGCCGCCATGTTACTGCTCAACCATCATCCGGATTACCGCTCGGCCCTGCATGCGGAGGATGTCGCGACGCTGGGGCCGGCCGGTGCCGATGCAATCGCGGCGCATCTGGCGGTGCGGCCGAACCATGTGCCGACGCCGCTGCACAGTCTGCCGGGCCTCGCCGCCGCGCTCGGCATCGGCGCGCTTTCCATCAAGGACGAGGGCCAGCGCCTTGGACTTGGCAGCTTCAAGGCGCTCGGCGGCGCCTATGCTGTGATCCGGCTTGCGCTGGAAGCGGCTTCCGAAAAGCTCGGCAGGCAGCTCGCCGATGCCGACATGAACGACCCCGCCGTCCGCGAGGCGGCGGCCGGCATGACCTTCGCCTGCGCGACCGACGGCAACCATGGACGCTCGGTGGCGCAGGGCGCGCAACTGCTCGGCGCGAAGGCCGTGATCTTCGTGCATGGCGGCGTCAGCGACGAGCGCGTCGCGGCGATCGCCCGCTTCGGCGCCGAGATGGTGCGGGTCGATGGTACCTATGACGATTCCGTGGTCGAGGCGGCGCATGTCGCGACTGAGCGCGGCTGGACGATCGTCTCCGACACCTCCTGGGACGGCTATGAGCGCATCCCCGGCCTCGTCATGCAGGGCTACACCGCCATCGCCCGGGAGGGGCTGGCGCAGATACCCGAGCGGCCGAGCCACATCTTCGTGCAGGCCGGCGTCGGCGGCATCGCCGCCGCGCTCGCCGCCCAGATGCAGACCAGCTTCGGCGACAAGCGGCCGTTCTTCACGGTGGTCGAGCCGTCGCGCGCGGCTTGCATCTTCGAGGCGGCGAAGCAGGGCAAGCCCGGCAAGATCCCGCATGGCGCACCGACCGTGATGGCGATGCTCGAATGCTACGATCCCTCGCCATTGGCGCTGCGGGTGCTCTATCGCGCCGCCGACGCCTTCATGACGGCCGAGGATTCCGATGCCGTCGAGGCGATGAACCGGCTTGCGCGCCCCGTCGCAGGTGATCCCGCCATCGTCGCCGGCGAAAGCGGTTCGGCCGGCCTTGCCGGTTTGCTGGCAGCGCTGCGCGACCCGCAGGCCCGCGCAGCGCTGAAGCTCGACAGCAAGTCCCGCGTCTTCCTCGTCAATACCGAAGGAGCGACCGACCCCGTGCGTTATGCCGAGCTCGTCGGCCTCAAGCCGGAGGACGTCGCGTGAGCTTGCTGCCCACCGAGCGGCTGACGCTGCATTCGCAGAGCCATTCGCCCTATGCGCGCAAGACCATCGTCTTCGCGCATGAGGCGGGCATCGCCGAGCGGCTCGCGATCATCGACCAGGAGACCAGCCCGACCAACCGCAACCCGGACGTGTTCGCGATCAATCCGCTCGGCAAGGTGCCGGTGCTGATCACGCCGGAAGCCGGCGCGATCTTCGACTCGCTGGTGATCTGCGACTATCTCGACGGGCTTCATGACGGCCGTCGATTGGTCCCGGCCGAGGGCAAGGCCCGTTGGCAGGCTTTGCGCCTGCATGCGATCGCCCAGGGGCTCTGCGATGCCGGCATCGCTTTGCGCTGGGAGACGTTGCGGCGGCCGGAGCACCTGCGCTATCCGCCCTTGAGCGAGGGACAGACCGCGAAGCTCGTCGAATCCTACGACCTGCTGGAGCGCAGCGAAAGCTTCGACGAGCCCGTCCATATCGGTCATATCGGCCTGGCCACGGCGCTCGCCTGGCTGGAATTCCGCGACCTCCCGGATTTCCGGGTCGGACGGCCGAGGCTGACGCGCTGGTATGAGGCGTTCTCGGCGCGCCCCTCGATGCAGGCGACCGCCTATCACGGCGAGACGCAGGATCGGCCGGCGGCCCGGGCCATTGCCGGATGACCGGCTGACGTCGTAGCAGGGCAGCGCGGCCCTTCCGGCTGCGCCGGAGGCCGTGCATGAAGCTTCGTCCCGATACGCTGGCGATGACCGCCGTCCTCGCCATGCTGACGGCGCTAGGGCCCCTCTCGACCGATTTCTACCTGCCCTCCCTGCCCGAGATCGCGCGGGTGATGGAGACGGATGTGGCGGGTGCGCAGGCGACGCTCTCCTCGTTCCTGTTCGGCTTCGCCGCCGGGCAGATCTTCTGGGGGCCGCTCTCGGACCGGCTAGGGCGCCGGCCGGTGCTGCTCGCGGGCCTTGCCCTGTTCGGGCTCGCGACGCTGGCTTGTGCCTTCGCACCCTCGATCGGCGCGCTGACGCTGGCGCGAGCCTTCCAGGCGCTCGGCGCGTCCGGGCCGATCGTGCTCGGCCGCGCCATGGTGCGCGATCTCTATGACGGGCCGCGCGCCGGGCGCGAGCTCGCCCGGATGGGGATGATCATGGGGCTGGTGCCGGCGGTCGCACCGGTGATCGGCGGGGTGCTGCAGGTCGCCTTCGGCTGGCGCTCGACCTTCCTCGCCTCGCTCGCCTTCGGGCTGGTGCTCGCCGTGGTCATCATCACCGTGATGCCGGAGACGCTGCGGGCGCGCTCGCCGCAGCCGCTCTCGCTTGTCAGCATCTTCAAGGGGTTCGGCACGCTGCTGCACAACCGCGCCTTCCGCGTCTATGTCGCGCTGACGGCGCTGGCCTATGCCGGGCTCTTCGCCTTCATCTCAGGCTCGTCCTTCGTGCTGATCGGCGTCTACGGGCTGACGCCGGTCGAATACGGCTTCTCCTTCGGCTTCGGCGTGCTCGGCTACATCACCGGCACGATCATCGCCCAGCGGCTGGTCGGACGGCGCGGCATGGACGGGGTCATCGCCATCGGCGTCGCCTGCCTCGCCGGCGGCGGGCTCGCCATGCTGGTCGGGGTGCTCACCGGATTCGGCGGACCTGCCGGCGTCGTCGTGCCGATGGCGCTCTATGCCTGCGGCGTCGGGCTGACCATGCCGCAAGCCCAGGCCTCGGCGATGATGCCCTTCCCGGATCGGGCGGGTGCAGCCTCCTCCTTCAACGGGCTTTGCCAGATGCTGCTCTCGGCCTGCGTCGGGCTGCTCGTCGGGCATCTCCTGAAGAACGCGGCGCTGCCGCTGCCACTGGTGATGTCGGCGCTGGGCGTGGCCGCCCTCGTCCTGTTCCGCGCGACGCGGGGCATCCGCGCGGCGAAGAGCTAAAGGACCCGCTTCTCACCCGGCAAGAGATTCTCGGGATCAAGCCCGAGAATGACGACAGGGTTCGTCAGCCGCCGAAAAGACGCTCGAAGAAGTTCTTCTCCTGCGGCGCCGGCGGCACCCAGGCCCGGTCGCTGGTGGGCGGGGGCGCCTCCGGCTGGCGGGCCTCGGCGACCGGCGCGCCCAGATCGAGCGGCCGCGGCGCGCCCTGCCAGAAGCCGCCGGGCAACGGAATCGGCTGCGCTCCGGCATGGGCGGCCTTCATGTACTTGCCCCAGATCTCGCCGGGCAGGCCGCTGCCGGTGACGCGCTTCATCTTCGAATTGTCGTCGTTGCCGACCCAGACGGCCGTGACGAGCTTGGCGGTGAAGCCGACAAACCAGGCGTCGCCGTAATCCTGCGTCGTGCCGGACTTGCCGCCGACCTGCCAGCCCGGGATGTTGAACTTGCTGCCGGTGCCGCCGTTCATCACGCCGGTGAACATCGTGTCCATCATCGCGAGATATTGCGGCTGGATGACCTGGCCGAGGCTCGTTGCCTTGCGGGCATACACGACCTTGCCGGTGGTCTGGCGCACCTCGCGGATGACATAGGGCAGCACCGACTGGCCGCCATTGGCGAAGGTCGCGTAGGCCGCGGTCATCTCCAGCGGCGTCACCTCCGAGGTGCCGAGCGCCAGCGACAGGTTCGGCTGCAGGGCCGAGGAGATGCCGAGGCGCTGGGCGGTGCGGACGACCTCCTTGGGCGTCACCTCCTGGATCAGCCGCGCGGCGACCGTGTTGAGCGAATGCTGCATCGCCGTCGCCAGCGTCACCGGGCCGCGATAGTTGCGCGAATAATTCTCCGGCTCCCAGCCCTTGATCGAGACCGGGGCGTCGTCGCGGATGGTGTCGGGGGTCAGGCCCTTCTCCATCGCCGTGAGATAGACGAGGGGCTTGAAGGACGAGCCCGGCTGGCGGCGCGCCGCCGTGGCGCGGTTGAACTGGCTCTTGGTATAGTCGCGGCCGCCGATCAGGGCGCGGATCGCCCCGTCAGGCGCGAGCGAGACGACCGCGCCCTGAGACGCGTTCAGCTTGGCGCCCTGCGCGGACAGCGCATCGACCAGGATCGTCTCGGCCGACGCCTGCAATTTCGAATCGATCGTGGTGAGGACGGTGACATCGCCGTCGACCGCGCCAATGAAATCGTCGAGCACGTCCATGACGTAGTCAGCGGCATAGTTGACCGAGCCCGCCCCGACGCGCTCCGGCACCTCGGCCGGCGCCGTCAGCGCGGTCTTGGCCGCGGCCTGCGTGATGAAGCCCTGGTCGGCCATCGCGGCGATGACGAGCTGGGCGCGCTTCTCGGCCGCCTCGGGATTGCGGTTGGGCGCCAGGCGCGACGGCGCCTGGACGAGGCCGGCCAGCATCGCCGCCTCCGCGATCGTCACCGAGCGCGCCGACTTGTTGAAATAGCGCTGGGCGGCAGCCTCGACGCCATAGGCGCCGGAGCCGAAATAGACGCGATTCAGGTAGAGCTCGAGGATCTGGTCCTTGGTGTAGGTGCGCTCCAGCCAGAGCGCCAGGATCGCCTCCTGGATCTTGCGGGCGGCGGTACGCTCCTGCGTCAGGAACAGGTTCTTGGCGAGCTGCTGGGTCAGGGTCGAGCCGCCCTGCGCCACGCCGCGCCCGCGCAGGTTGGTGACGAGCGCGCGAGTGATGCCGATCGGATCGATGCCGAAATGCTCGTAGAAGCGCCGGTCCTCGATCGCGACGAAGGCCCGCGGCAGATAGGGCGGAATCTCGCCGATGGTGACGGTGCGCCCGCCGGTCTCGCCGCGATTGGCGAGGAGCGAGCCGTCGGCGGCGAGGATCGCGATGTTCGGCGGCCGCTTCGGCACGGTGAGCTGGTCGATCGGCGGCAATTGCGACGCGTGATAGGCGATGAGCCCGCCAAGGCCGATGACGCACCAGAGGCCGAGCACCATCGTCCAGTAGAACAGCCCGCCCAGGAACGAGCGGCGGCGATGCCCGCCACGACGCTTGCCCCCACCGCCGCCACCGCTACGCTTGTTGCCGCGCTTGGGCGGGTTGCGGAGCTGCCGGCTCGGCTCGGGCTGTGCCGGAGCGTTCCGGAAACGCGAAGGGCGATCGTCTGGAGAAAGGCGCATGTCACCGTCCACATGGCCTTCGCCACGCTCATATCCAAAGGAGGGCTCGCGCCGCTCGCCTCGTGCAATCCGGTCGTTCATCCTGCCCCGTTTTCGGCCGCCATGCCGCATCGCAATGCGGTCAGGTCACACAGGATTCAAACATGGCGCTTTTAAGGGTTCGTAAAGCGTGCACTGCGGCGGCAGGGACACAGCCGTCGCGCAAACGTGATCGAACTTGCAAACACGCAAACGAAATCGTCATCAAATCGGATATTGCGCAAATTCAGGAGGCTCGCCTAGAACCCGAAACTTGAACACCTGAGCCATCCGCAGTTCTCCCCAACCAAGGACCACCGCATGCAGTTTCTGTCGCGCTTCCAGCCCTATGCACTCGGCCTGCTTCGCATCTTCGCCGCGCTGAGCTTCATCTCGCACGGCACGCAGAAGCTGTTCGGCTTCCCGGCTGCTCCGTCCTGGGGCCTGCCCTCCGCCATGAGCCTGCCCTGGACCGCCGGCGTGATCGAGATCGTCGGCGGCGCGCTCGTCCTCGTCGGGTTCTTCACCCGGCCGGCCGCCTTCGTTCTCTCCGGCCTGATGGCCGTCGCCTACTGGATGGCCCATGGCTCGAAGGGCTTCTATCCGCTGCTGAACGGCGGCGAGGCGGCAATGCTGTTCTGCTTCATCTTCCTCTACATCGCGACCGCCGGCCCCGGCGCCTTCGCGCTCGATTCCCGCAAGAACTGACATTCGACGGCGCATGACGACGAAAGGCCCGCCTCCTTATCGGAAGCGGGCCTTTTTTCATGTCTGAAGCAGGCGGATCAGACCGCCGCGGAGATCCAGCGCGAGAGATCGCTCTTGGGGGCGGCGCCGACCTTCTGGGAGGCGAGCTTGCCGTCCTTGAACAGCATCAGCGTCGGGATCGAGCGGATGCCGAACTGAGCCGGAATCTGCTGGTTCTCGTCGACATTCATCTTGACGATCTTGACCTTGCCGCCGAGCTCGGTCGCGATTTCCTCGAGCGCCGGGCCGATCATGCGGCAGGGACCGCACCATTCCGCCCAAAAATCCACCACGACCGGCTCGGACGACTTCAGGACATCGGCCTCGAAGCTCGCGTCGGTTACCTTGCTCGTTGCCATGACTGGCTGCCTTTCGAATCCATGGGCGGCATCGTCGCCCTTCGCCAGCGAAGCTATGAACGCCGGCCCCTCCGGTCAAGGCGCGTGCACCGCAGGGCGGAGGTGAGGCCGGCGCGTCACGACCCGCCCGAGACCAGGCTCGCCCCGACATTGATCGCCATCGCCAGGATCGAGGTGTTGAAGACGAAGGCCAGGATCGAATGCACAAGCACGACGCCGCGCGCGCGGCGCGTGGTCACGCCGACATCCGAGGTCTGCGAGGTGCAGCCGATCGTGCAGGAGAAATACAGGAAATCGACATAGTTCGGCGTGCCGCTGCCGGGAAAATCGAGACAGGGCTCGGTCTTGCCGCCGCGATAATAGATGCCGGCATAGTGCAGGGTGAAGAAGGCGTGCAGCAACGTCCAGGAACACAGGATCGTGACGCCGCCGAGCGCGAGATGGGCGCCGCGCTCAGCCGCCGGCACCGCCCCGATGCCGGTGAGCTGGACCGCGATGGCCGCAAGGCTCGCCGTCGCCGCGAGGCAGGATATGACGAGGATGGCGACGGCGCCCTCGTCCTGCTGCTCCGCCCGCGCCCGAATCTGATCGACCGTCTCCGTGAACATCGTCGCTGCCAGCAGGCCGAGATAGAGGACGGCGCCGGCATCCCAGGCGACCAGCAGGCGCGTCGCCCAGCGCCAGTCGCCCGGCAACAGCATCGCGAGCAAGGCTCCCGCGGCCAGAGCGATCAGCAGACGCGGGCGCAGGGCGAGGGAATGCGGCACGAATTTCATGGCGGGAACGATCCCTCGGCGGAAGCGGCTTCCTCACCGGCGGCCAGGGCCGCGAGCGCGGTGTCGAGGCGGCCGGCCTCCAGTTCGAAACAGGCGAGGCTCGCCGTATAGATCACCAGAGCCCGAACCTCCCGCCCCGGATAGATCTCCCGCATCAGCGCGGCATAGGCGGCAAGCTGGGCGATCGTCGTGACCGGGATCGCATCGGCCTCGCGCGGGGGCCGGGCCGTGGTCTTGAAATCGGCGACGACGACGCTCTCGGCGGTCACCGCCAACCGGTCGATCCGCCCGGATACGGCCCGCGCCGCGCCATCCGCCAGGCGGATCGAACCCGCGACAGGGACTTCCGCCAGGGCATCCGGGGCGAAGAGCCTGGCCAGCGCCGGGGCGGCCAGCAGGTGCAGGGCGTCCGTGACGATGATTGCCCGCCTTTCGGGCGGCAGGGCTCCGCCACGCGCCTGCGCCAGGGCCGCCGCCGTCGCCGGGCGACGCGCCTCGGGAACGCCCGGCAGGACCTGCAGGAGCAAATGCGCCAGCCGGCCGGCCGCCGCCGCTTCGGCGAGGAAAGGACCGTCGCCCGGCCGCTCCTCGCCATCAGCCGCGGCAAGCGCGCTCGACGGCTTCAGCGGCGGCAAGGGTTCGGCTTCGCGCGCGACCCGCTCGGACAGCCAGGACGGCACGGCGGAAGGCACGGCCTCTCCTTGTATCCGGCCGGTCTCCTCTTCTGCCGATGACGGCGCGGAGACCATGAAGCGCAGCATCGCCTCGTCGCCGATCGGCTTCAGGCCGGCTTCCGACCGCATCAGCCCCTGCTCGATCATCGCATACCAGCTTCCGGGCGGCGCCTCGCCCTTGGCTTGCACGCCACAGACGATCAGCCGGTCCTCGGCGCGGGTCATCGCGACATAGAGCAGGCGATGATGCTCCTCGACCATCTGCGCGACCACCACGGCCTTGGCCGCAGCGGTCGCCGATACGTCCTCCGCGGCGGCGGGTGGCCAGAGCGGCACGAGCTCACCATGGGGCGACGGCACGGCCAGGATCTTCGGCAGGCGCCTCGCACCGGGCTCAGGCCCGAGATCGGCGAGGATGACGATCTTCGCCTCCAGCCCCTTCGAACCATGCACGGTCATGACGCGGACCTCACCGGCGCTGGCCGAGAGATCGCGCTTCACATCGGCGGCGCTGCCGGCGACATGCTGGAGGAAACCGGCGAGCGAGGGGCCGTAGCGGCGCTCGTGATCGAGCGCGGCGTTGAGGAAGGCATCGAGCGCGTCGCCGGACTCGGCGCCCAGCCGGGCCAGGGCGAGGTTGCGCCCGCCACCGGGGCCGAGCAGGTCGGCGAAGAAGCGGAACGGCCCGCAACGCCCGGCCTCCCGCGTCCAATGGGTGAGCTTCGCCTCGGCAGCGGCATAGCGCGGTTCGCCGGCCGCCGCCTCCTGCAGAGCGGCACGCAGCGAGCCCTTGCGGTTCGGCGCAAGGCGCAGAAGATCGTCGTCGTCGAGATCGATCAAGGGCGTCTTGAGCGCGGTGGCGAGCGTCAGGTCATCGTCGGGCAGCAGCAGGGCGCGGCCGAGCACGACGAGATCCTCCACCGCCGGATGCTCGGCCAGCGTCAAACGATCGCGGCCGGCGACGGGGACGCCGGCATCCTTCAACGCCTTGACGATCGCCTCGAACAGCGCACCGCGCTGGCGCAGCAGGATCATAACGTCGCCCGCCGCGAAGGGATGGCCGAGATCGTCGCGGCCGGCGTCGTGCCAGCGCCGCAAGGTGCGCGCGATGCGCTCGGCGAGCTTCACCGTGCCGCTGCGCCGCTCGGGTGCGTCGACCGGCGTCGTCCAGGCATCGGGCGGCTCGCCGGTATCGTTCGCGGCGAGCGGCCAGATATCGACGGTTCCGGGTGCGTTGCGACGGACCGTATCGTGGATTTCCGGCCGCGCCGCACCGTCGAAGACGAGGCCGCGCGCGTGCTCGGGCAGCGCGAAGACAGCATCCACCGCCTGCATGATGTCCGGCGCCGAGCGGAAGGAGGTGTTGAGGCTGATCGCCTCGAAATCCTGTTTCGCGGCCGTAACCCGCGTCTCGAGCGCCCGGCGCTCCTCGCCGAACGCGGCGGGCGCGGCGCCCTGGAAACCGTAGATCGACTGCTTCTCGTCGCCGACGACGAAGATGGTGCGCGGCTTCGCCCGGAGATCGCCGCCGCTGGTGAACTCCTCGGCAAGCTTGCGCAGGATCGCCCATTGCGCCTCGCCGGTGTCCTGCGCCTCGTCGAGCAGGATGTGGTCGATGCCGGCATCGAGCTTGTACAGCACCCAGGCCGCCTCGATCCGCTCCAGCAGCGAGCGCGTGCGTGCGATCAGGTCGTCATAGTCGAGCAGCGAGCGCAGGCTCTTCTGGCGCTGGTAGGAGGCGAGCATGCGCGTCACCAAAAGGCCAAGCGCCGCGCTGCGGTCGCGGATGGCGACGGCGTTCACCTGTTCGGCGGCGGCGAGCAGACAGGCGGCGAGCGCCTCCAGCGTTGCGAGCACGGCACCGTCGAACTCGGATTTGCCCTTGCCGCGGATATTGGCGTTGACCGTGCCGGCCTCGGTGATGAAGCCGCGCCGACAGAAGGCGACGGGATCGCCGTCATCCTGCCCGGCGAGCAGCGTCCGCAGCGTCGCCGCGAAGGTCTGGCGCGTGGCACTGCCCGCCTGGAGCGCCTCGACCAGCGCGTGAAGGCCCGGCAGTACGGCCAGATCGGCGCGGAAGCACGCCCTGACCGCGTCGGCCGACAGATCCGGCGGGATACCGAGGAAGGCGGCGATGCCGGCCTTCACCGCCTCTGGATCGCGAGCCCGGCCATTCTCGTCGCTGAACAGGGCGCGCTGGCGCAGCGCCTCCTGGAACATGGTCTCGAACGAGTCCTGCGCCGCGAGCCTTGCGAGCAGGTCGAGTGCGCGCGCTTCCGGCCCATTCGGCTCGGCAGCGACGAGGGCGAGCAACTCGCGGCGCGCGGCGCGCAGCATCTCGGCCTGCGCCAGATCGTCGGCGACCTCGAAGCGGGGCGGCACATTCGCCTCGAACGGGGCTGCCTGCAGCACCCGCGTGCAGAAGGCGTGGATCGTCTCGATGCGCAGGCCGCCCGGCGTCTCCAGCGCCTGCGCGAAAAGGCGGCGGGCCTTGGCCCGCTCGGCCGCATTCGGTGCCCGGCCGGTGAGGTTCGCCAGCTCCTTGGCGAGCGCCTCGTCGGAGAGCGTCGCCCAGGCACTCAAGGCCCTGAAGATGCGGTTGGCCATATTGGCGGCCGCCGCCTTGGTATAGGTGATGCAGAGCATCCGGCCGGGCGCGACATCGTCGAGCAGCAGCCTGAGCACGCGGTTGACCAGCACATGGGTCTTGCCCGAGCCGGCATTGGCCGAGACCCAGGCGGAAAGGCCGGGATCGGCGGCCTGCGCCTGGCGCTGGTTGGTCAGCGACGGGACGATCCAGCCGGGCCTCATACCTCGCCCCCCTCGTCACCACCGGGCGCCGCCGACCATTCCTTGACGCGGGCGAGGTGGTCATAGGGGCTGGCATAGCGGATATAGTCGGGCGCGCGGCGCGAGACGAAGGGCTCGCGGCCCGAGCGCAGGGCGCCGAGATATTCGAGCAGGCGTTCGAGATGAAGCGCGGCGACATCGGCCAAAGACTCGTCGCCGAACTTGAACGGCGTGCTCGTTCCCCAGCTCTTGGGATCGTGGTGGAGCTTGATATAGAGCACGTCGTCGACCGGCAGCGGCCCGGCCAGCCCCTTGAAGCCGGCGCGCGCCGCCAGATCGGCTTCCAGTGTCAATTGCGGTGCAAAGCCCTTCTCGACCTGCTTCTTGGAGGGCGGCGCTCCCGTCTTGAAATCGACGATGCGCAGCGAAGGTGTTCGCGTCAGCTCGATCCGGTCGGCCTTGCCGCTCAAGCGGAATTCGCTGCCATCGGCGAGCGGGAAGCTCGCGACCGTGAAGAGCTCGACGCCGATGCGGCCGATATCGCCGCGTCGGCGCTCCTCCCAGCGGATGAAATGGCCAGCCGTCAGCAGGAAGCGCGGCCACCAGAAGGCCTTGACCTCCGGCACGTCGTCATAGGCGCGGAAGAGCCGGGCGCCGATCTCGACCAATTGGCCGAGCGCATCCGCCGGCAGCCCTTCGGGATAGGTCGTGGTGAATTCCTCGACGATGCCGTGCAAGAGCTTGCCGCGATCCTGCGCGGTCGGGTCCGCCACGAGATCATCGAGCGCGTCGAGCTTCAGGATCTTGCGGGCATGGATCTGGTAGGGGTCGCGATAGAGCGTCTCGACCTCGGTAACGCTGAGCGAGAGCGGCTGGAGATCGCGCGGCGGGCGCGGCGCCGGACGGGCGGTCGGCCTGACATCGGCGGGAGCGCTCAGGATACCGGCCAAAGCCCGCAGCTTCGCCCCCTCGTCCACGGCCTTCGCCCAGACCGGCTGCGGCGTCACCGCCTGCAGGCGCTGCCAGAAGCGCGAGGCGATGGTCTCGGCCTCGCCGGCCTTGCGGGGGCGCGTCAGCGTCACCTGCGGCGCCAGAGCGGCCATGACGAAGTCATGCGCAGTCTGGCCGACGCGCCGCTCCGGCGGCGACAGGCCGAGCTCGGCCCGCATCGGCCGGTTGATGAAGGAATCGGTCGTGGTCTGCGGCGGCCAGACGGTCTCGTTGAGCCCGCCGAGCACGACATGGTCAGCCTCCAGCAGGCGCGCTTCGAGCAGCCCCCAGATCGCGACGCGCGGATAGCCGGGCGTTGCACGCTTGACCACGGTCTCGGCCAGCAGCCCGTCGAGGATGGCGACGAAATCCCGCGCCGTGCCATCCGGCGGCATGACGGCCTCGGCGGCGGCGAGTTCGTCGAAGAGCCCTGACAGGGCCTCGCCATCCGGCCCGACGAAGGCGAGCGGCGTGCCCGCCTCGCTCTGGCTGAAGGCGGTGACAGCTTCGCGCGCTGCGGCGACGACGGTGGCCAATGACGGCGTCGCGGCGGCGAATGCCTCGCGCAAGGATGCGCTTGCTGCCCCGAGTCCACGCAATACGGCAGCGGCGGTCGCCTGGTCCTCCGCCGCCAGCCGGGCGCGCGGACGCGGAACGTGCCCGCTTTTGCGGATCGCCTCCCAGTTTGCGAGCGCGACTTCCAGCCCGGGCATCCCCCGGCCCACCGCCTGCCCGCGCCATGTCCCAATATCGAGCGCGGCAGCGCCGTGTGTCAGCGCCGCCTTCCCGAGGCCGAGCCGGCAGAGCGGGTGGGCGAGCAATGGCACAAGCGCGACCGGCGCCATCTCGGCCAGTACCGCTTCGAGGATCAGGCGCAGCAGCGAACCGGCCGGCCAACGCCCGAGCGGCAGGCCGGCGGAATCGTCGACCTCGACGCCCCAGCGCCTGAGCTCGACCGCGACGCGCTCGGCCAGCCCGCGATCCGGCGTCACCAACGCTGCATGGGCGCCGGGCCGCTCCAGCGTCTCGCGCAGGGCGATGGCGACGATGAGCGCCTCCTCGCGTTCATCCGCAGCCTCGACGACGCGCAGATCCTGGAAGCCCTCCGCCGCCATCCTTTCCGGAACACGCGCCCCGAGATCGGACCAGAGTTCGGTGACCGAGGCCGGCAACATCGCCTCGCGCAGCAGCGCGGCGCGGGCTTCGCGTGCGGCGGCGGGCTGCGCCAGCTCACGGACATCGTCACGATCCGCGGCGAGGGTCTCCATCAGGTGATGCAGGGCGGCCTGCGGATGCGAATGGGCCGGCTCCTTCGCGATCGCATCCCAGGCGCGAGCCTCCAGTCCGAGATCGATGCCGGGCAGGACCACCGCTCCGTTCGGCAGTCTCGCGATGGCCGCGAGCAGCCGGGCCGTGGCCGGAACCGTACCGGTCGAGCCGGCGGCGATGATCGGCCCGCTCGCCCCGCCGCCAACCAGCCTGTCGCGCTCGGCCGCGAGCATGCGGTTGCGGAAGGCGGCCGGATCGCAGGCGCCGCGCTCGACGAGGATTTCGGGCCAGGCTTCGCCGAGAATGGCGAGGAAGCCGGCATTGAGCTGCCAGACGCGATCGAAACGGGCGGCATCGAGCGAGGCGAGCCGTTCGACCGAAACGCCTTCGGTCTGCATCTGGTCTAGCAGGGCCGCGAGATCGCCGGCGAGCCCATAGGCCTCGGCCAGCGTCGCCGGCACCAGCGCGGGCTCGGCCGGATCGAGCTTGAGATGGCTGCGATTGGCCGTGCGGCCCCAGGCATCGACCAGCCGCGTCAGCAGCATGCGGCGTTCGAGCGGGGCGATCGGCGAGACGCGTTCTTCTGCCCAGGCACCGGCGCCGATCAGCGCCGTTTCGGCTTCGTCGACATCGCCGAGCGGGACGATGCGCGGCAGCAGCAAGGGCCTGCCGCCAAGCTTTCCGGCGAGGATCGCGGCGAAGGCGCGGGCGGCGCGGCGCGTCGGCAGGTAGAGTGTCGCGCGCGCCATCGCCGCGGGATCGGCGGGGTCGTGGACCGGGCCCAGCCGCCCGTCGAGCATCGCCTGCGCCAGCACCTCCAAGAAGGGGGCGCCGGCCGGGATGCTGAACAGGTTGAGCTCAGGCATCGACCGGCTGGGCGGCGGCGAACACGGCCTCGGCCGGCGCGATCGCCTCGGGCGTGCCGACATGCAGCCAGCGGCCTTCCAGCCGCTCGCCGAACAGGCGGCCGCGCGCGATGGCACGGTCGAAGAGCAGGTTGAGCGAGAACGGCCCTTCCGGCGTATCGGCAAAGAGCTCCGGCTTCAGGATCGCGACGCCGGCATAGACGTGAGGTGCGCTCGCGGCGCTGCCCCGGCGGGACAGGCGGGCGTCATCGGCCAGGACAAAATCGCCGGCACCGTCGAAGCCGAGGCTGGTTTCGCGATCGGCGAGCAGGAGCAGCATGTCCATCCGCGCGGGGTCCCAGGCGGCCGCCATCGCCTTCATCGCGGGCCGGCCGGTCTCGCGCCAGAGCGCATCGGAATTGACGTGGAAGAAGGGCGCGGCACCCAGCAAGGGCAGCGCCTTCCGGACGCCGCCGCCGGTCTCCAGCAGCTCCGCGCGTTCATCCGAGATGGTGATGCGGGGGCGGGTGCGATCGACGAGATGCGTTTCGACCTGCCCGGCGAGATGGTGGACGTTGACGACCGCTTCCTCGACGCCGGCCTCGGCCAGCCGGTCGAGCATATGGTCGAGCATCGCCTTGCCGCCGATCCTGACCAGCGGCTTCGGCAGCGTGTCGGTGATCGGGCGCATGCGCTGCCCGAGCCCGGCCGCCAGCACCATCGCCCGGCGGATCGGCGGCGAAGCGGTTGTGGTCACGCGAATCTCCGTAGTGATCGGCTTGAGACTAGAGCGGATTGCGATCGGATACCAACGGCGCTCGCGTCTGTCTCGTCGTCATTGCGAGCGTAGCGAAGCAATCCAGGCGCGGCAGAGCGCTACGTCCCCCTGGATTGCTGCGGATCTTGCGCTCCTCGCAATGACGGTCAGTCAGGTCACAGATTGCTTTCATCTGCCGCTTCGGTCTCGAACAGCTTCGGCATATGCGCCTGATACCAGCCCTTGAGCTCTTCCAGGGCAGGATGTTCGAGATTGCGGCGCAGATAGCCTTCGACGCGCGGCAGATGCTTCAGATAGTCGGGCTTGCCGTCGCGCTTGTCGAGCCGAGCGAAGATGCCGGCGATCTTGGTGTTGCGCTGGGCGCCGAGGATCGCATAGGCGCGGGCGAAACCGGCGAGATCGAAATCGGGGGCATCGCCGCGCCGCGCAGCGCCATAGGCCGCGAGCAAGCGCAGTTCCAGCGAGGCGGGAACGTCGATGCGGGCATCCTGGCCGAGCGAGACCAGATCATAGGCGGGATGGCCGAGCACCGCGTCCTGGAAGTCGATCAGGCCGAGCCGGGCGTGACCCTGGCGCTGCTCCAACCAGATCAGGTTGGGCGAGTGCACATCGCGCATCGTCCAGGTCTGGGGCGCCGCGAGGATCTCGTCGAAGAGCTTGCTCCAGATGCGCGCGAACTCGGCCTGGGTGACGGCCGGAAGCGTCACGCCGGCGATATGCGGCGCATACCATTCGAGGATCAGCTCGGTCTCGATGGCGAGTGCCTGGCGGTCGTATGGCGGCAGCGTGTGGTCGCGCCCCTCCGCCACCGGCAGGATCGTCGGCAGGGTGTGGCGATGCAGATCGGCGAGGAGCTGCGCCGTAGCCTCGTAGCGCTCGGCGATCGGGCGGCGCTCGGCATCGATCACGCCCTCAGCCCCCAGATCCTCGATCACCAGCAGGCCGGTCGTCAGATCCTGTGCCAGGATCTCCGGCGCCGAATAGCCGAGCGAACGCAGGCCGCGATCCATCGCGACGAAGGCCTCGATCGTCTCGGCGAGATGAGCGAGCGCGCTATAGGGCTTGCCGAGTCGGACGGGGGGACCGTCGGGCCGCGGCGGCGAGATCATCAGCACCGCGGTCTCGCCGCTCGGCCGGGTCAGGCGCTCATAGGCGCGCGTCGAGGCGTCGCCGAGCATGAAGTCGCGGCGGGCCTCGCCCCAGCCGGCATCGTCGAGGAGGCGGCGCGATGCCACCGCAATGGCCACGCGCTGCTTCCAGAGGACACCGCCCGAGAGATCGGCGATGCGGCCGGTTTCCGGATTGTCGGGGTCGACATCGAGCACGATGTCGATGCGGCGGGCCGCCGGCAGGCGCGTACCCGCCCGGTCAGGCCACTCGACCAGCATGATCAGGCGATCGATATCCTCGACCAGCCCGATATCGTCGAGCTCGTCGGGCGAACGCACGCGGTAGAGATCGGCATGCAGCACCGTGCCATGGCCCGTCTCGTAGCTCTGGACCAGGGTGAAGGTCGGGCTCGGCGCCTCCAGCGCCGGATCGTCGGCGAGCTCGCGCAGGATGGCGCGCGCCAGGAACGATTTGCCGGAACCGAGATGGCCGGAGAGCGCGACGATGTCGCCAGGCTTGAGGATGGCGGCGATATCGGCAGCGAGGCGCAGCGTCGCCGCCTCGTCCGCCAGCGAGAGCCGGTGCGTCCCCGCCTTGCGGGCTTCTTCGGTCATTCGGCGGCATCCGAGAGCGGCACGCCCTGTGCCGGGAAGACGGCCGTCACCCGCGTGCCGCGGCCGGGCACGGAATCGAGCTCGACATGGCCGCCATGCAATTCGACGATCGAGCGGACGATGGACAATCCCAGCCCGACGCCGCGATGGCTGGAGCCGAGCGAATGACTCTCGAAGCGCTCGAACACCTTTTCCACCACCTCGGCCGGGATGCCACGGCCCTGATCGACAACCGTGATGCGGATGTCCCCGCCAGTGCGCGTCGCGTTCACCGTCACGGTCTGGCCGGCGGAGGAGAAGCCGATGGCGTTGGAGAGCAGGTTGAACAGCACCTGGCGCAGGCGCTTGCCGTCGGCCCGCAGCGGGCCGGTGCGAGGATCGATCTCGACCTTGAGGTCGAGCTTGGTGTCGGTCAGCCGGTCGTGCAGCCCGGCCGCTGCCTGGGCGATGGTGTCGGCGACGTCGACATCCTGGATTTCGAGCGTCAGCGCGCCGTTGTCGATGGTGGCGAGATCGAGGATGTCGTTGATGATGGCGAGCAGCGCGCCGGAGGAGCGGACGATGTGGGAGGTGTAGTCGCGCTGCTTGTCGTTGAGCGCGCCGACCGTCTCGGTGCCGAGCAACTGCGCGAAGCCGATGATGTTGGTCAACGGCGAGCGCAGTTCGTAGGAGACGTGGTGGACAAAATCCTCGCGCAGCCGCGAGATCGTCTCCAGCGCCTCGTTCTTCTCGGTCAGCGCCCTCTCGACATTCACGCTGGCCGTGACGTCGGCGAAGGAGATCAGTGTCGCGCCATCCGGCAGGGGCGCTGCGGCCATGTCGAGCACCGTGCCGTCGCGCCGCTCGATGCGGCTACTGTAATCCTCGCGCGCATCACGGACGCCGGTGACGACGCTGTGCAATTCGCTCCAGACCTCGTCCTGCGGGAAGAGCGGCCGGCAGAGCCGGATGACCTCATCGATATGCGGCGCGCTGGCCGCGAGGTCGCCACCCTGGATGCGCCAGGACTGGGCGAAGGCCGGGTTGGAGAGCTTGAGCCGCCCGTCCGAGCCGAACACCGCGACGCCTTCGCGCAGCGAGTCGAGCGTCTCGCGCTGGGTGCGGGACAAGGCGTTGAAGCGCGATTCCAGCGTGAAGCGCTCGGTGACGTCGTCATAGAGATAGGTAACGCCGCCCTGCGGATTGGGGCTGGCGACGACATGGACGGTGCGCCCGTCCGGCAGATACCACCAGTCCTCGCTGGCGCGCGTCGCGGTATAGGCAGCCTGCGCCGCCGCCTTCCAGCTGCGGTAATCGCCGAGCTCCGGCAGGCGCCGCTCGGCGCGCAGCTTGTCGAGAATCTCGCCATCGGTCGGCTGGCCGTCGAGGAAGCCCGCTTCCAGCGACCAGAGCGCATCGAAGCCGGAATTGCGGTAGACGAGGCGCTGGGTGCCGTCGAAGACGGCGACCGCCGTCTTGAGCCGATCGAGCGTGCGGACATGGGCGTCCATCTGGCGCTGGAGATCGGCCCGGACCGCCTCGAGCTCGCTCATGTCGGTGGCGAAGCCGGCATATCCGGTCGCGGTCGGCAGTTCCATGATGTCGAGCGTGCGCCGCTGTCCGGAGACGACGGCCGGCGCCCGCAGGGCGAAGGTCGCGCCTTCCCGGCGCGCCCGCGAAGCGGCATCGCGCTCGGTGCGGTCGAGCAGTTCGAGGCCGTTCTTCGCGACCACGGCCGGATCGGCAGCTTCGACCGCACGGGCATAGGCGGCGTTGACCCAGGTGAGGCGGCCATCGGCATTGCGCATCCAGGCGGGATGCGGCAGCCCGGCGAGCAGGCTCGAAAGCGCCGCATGGCCCACGGTCACGCGTTCCAGCTCGCCGCGCAGGGTCATGACCTCGGCCCGCTCGCCCGTGACCTCGCGGAAACGGATCACCGCGCGCCCGGCGACGGGCCGGCCCTCGACGTCGATGAAAGGCCCCGCCTTGCTGCGCAGCGTGAAATTGAAGGCCTCGCCGCGCTGCTTCAGCGCATCGGTCGCGAGTTCCAGGCGCTTGGCGTCGACCGGCGGCGCCCAGCTGCCATAAGCCAAAGCGAGCGTCGCACCGGGAGCCCCGAGGAAGCCGCTGTCGCCCTCGAAGATGGGCTCGGCATCACGGCCCTTCCAGCTCACCACCACCTGTGGATCGGCTGCGAGCAGGATCGAGAGCCGCTCCTGGTGGCTGCGCGCCGCTTCGAGATCGGCCGCGAGCTTGGCCTCGCGCTTCTGCCAGCGCGTCCGCTCGCGCACATAGATCAGCGATGTCGTCGTGGCGAAGACGGTCAGGCCCGCCAGGACCAGCGAAAGCCCGCCCGAGCCCATGGTATCGAAGGGTACCGGTGCCAGCCACTCGCTGCGCGCCATGGTCGGAACGGTGACCGACGCCGCCGCCAGCGCGGGCAGCAATGCGCGCGGTCGCCAGCCGCCATCTCGCTCCTGTCGCCTCGCCCCTGTCATCCCTGCGTCCGTCGTCTCTCCGGCGGCCTTGAGCCGCCCTGTCCATCGGGCCCGTCGGAATCGGCCGGGGGAGCTGGCAGGGCTGCCATCTCCGGAGGGGCCGATCCACGCTCGCCACCACGCCAATCACATCAGAGCTTTCCATCCGGCCCGCGCATCGCGGCGACCGAATCAGTCCCACTCTAATCATCGCTGGAGTCCGTCAGGAAGTGCTTAATGGCAGGTAAATCGTTCGATTTGCCGGCCGAGCCGGCACATTGCCGGAGATCGTCAAGCAGTAGATACCGTTAGCCGACGAGACACAATTTGTAGTGTCCCGAAGCCTGATTCCCGGAAGGCACAGACATGAAAAAAGGCCCGGCTGACGCCGGGCCTCGCGATCGAGAGCGCCGTGGCGCCTTGTCAGTAGCGGTAGAGCTCCGGCTTGAACGGTCCGGTCACCGGCAGGCCGAGATACTTCGCCTGCGCATCGTTGAGCACGGTCAGCTTGGCGCCGACCTTGGCCAGATGCAGCGCCGCGACCTTCTCGTCGAGATGCTTCGGCAGCGTGTAGACCTTGTTCTCGTACTTGGCGTGATGGTTCCAGAGTTCGACCTGGGCCAGCGTCTGGTTCGAGAACGAGCAGGACATCACGAAGGACGGATGGCCGGTCGCGTTGCCGAGGTTCACGAGGCGGCCTTCCGAGAGCAGGATGATGCGCTTGCCGTCGGGGAACTCGATCTCGTCGACCTGCGGCTTGACGTTGTCCCACTTGAAGTTCTTCAGGCCGGCGACCTGAATCTCCGAGTCGAAATGGCCGATATTGCAGACGATGGCGCGGTGCTTCATCGCGCGCATATGCTCGACGGTGATCACGTCCAGGTTGCCGGTGGCGGTCACGAAGATGTCGGCGCGCGGAGCGGCGTCCTCCATGGTGACGACCTCATAGCCCTCCATCGCCGCCTGCAGGGCGCAGATCGGGTCGATCTCGGTGACCAGCACGCGGCAGCCGGCCTGGCGCAGCGAGGCGGCCGAGCCCTTGCCGACGTCGCCATAGCCGGCGACGGCCGCAACCTTGCCCGACATCATGACGTCGGTGCCGCGGCGGATGGCGTCGACCAGCGACTCGCGGCAGCCGTAGAGGTTGTCGAACTTCGACTTGGTGACGCTGTCGTTGACGTTGATCGCCGGGAAGGGCATGCGGCCGGCCTTGGCCAGCTCGTACAGGCGGTGCACGCCGGTGGTGGTCTCTTCCGAGACGCCCTTGATCGCGGCGCGGGTCTTGGTGAACCAGCCCGGATTGGCCTTGAGCTCGCGCTTGATCAGCTTGAAGAAGATCGTCTCTTCCTCATTGCCCGGCTTGTCCAAGAACTCGGCCTTGCCGGCCTCGGCCTCGGCGCCGAGGATGATCAGCATGGTCAGGTCGCCGCCATCGTCGAGGATCATGTTCGGCGTGCCGCCGTCACCCCAGGTCGCGGTCTTCAGCACGTACTCCCAGTACTCTTCCAGCGTCTCGCCCTTGATCGCGAAGACGGGGGTTCCGGTCGCGGCGATCGCGGCGGCGGCATGGTCCTGGGTCGAGAAGATGTTGCAGGACGACCAGCGCACGTCGGCGCCGAGATCCTTCAGCGTCTCGATCAGCACGGCGGTCTGGATGGTCATGTGCAGGCAGCCGGCGATGCGGGCGCCCTTGAGCGGGAACTTGCCCTTGTGCTCGGCGCGGATCGCCATCAGGCCCGGCATCTCGTCCTGAGCCATGTTGATTTCCTTGCGGCCGTAATCCGCAAGCGAGATGTCCTTGACGATGTAATCCGACACGGGTGGCTCCAATCGCTCAGCCTGAATGATGGCGCGCTCTCTAGCAGCGCGCGGAGCGAATGGCAATCAAAGATATAAAGATGTCTTTATATGATTGCCGAAGCCTGCACAGCCGCCGTCATGCTCGGGCTTGCCCCGAGCATCTCATGACGATGAGGCCATTGACCCGCAGCCTATCCGGAACGAGATTCCCGGATCTGCGCTACGTTCGGGAATGACGCGCGAGCTACGCCCCTACTCGCCCTCGCCGAACCTGTCGGCGATCAGGGCCGCGAGGGCGTCCAGCGCCGGTTTCGCTTCCGCCCCCTTGGCGACGATGGTGATCGTCGAGCCGATGCCGGCGCCCAGCGTCAGAACGCCCATGATCGAGGTCGCGCCGACCGTCTCGCCGCAGCGGCTGACCGTGATGTCAGCCTCGTAGCGGGCGGCGCATTGCACGAATTTCGCCGTGGCGCGGGCGTGCAGCCCCTTCTTGTTGACGATCTGGAATTCACCGTAGAGGGCCCCGGCGGGAATTTCGACTTCGGGGCAATCGCAGTCTTCGTCCATCCGCCCCTCTCGGCGCCGTTACTTGCCGGCCAACACGCGGCTGGCGACGGTGATGTATTTCCGGCCCGCATCCTGCGCGCTGGTGACGGCTTCGTCGAGGGTCTTCTCCTCGCGCACGCTGGCGAGCTTGATCAGCATCGGCAGGTTGACGCCCGCGACGACGTCAATGCGGCCGGGCTCCATCACCGAGATCGCCAGGTTCGAGGGCGTGCCGCCGAACATGTCGGTCAGGATGATGACGCCACGGTCGGTCTCGACCTGCTCGACGGCGGCGATGATGTCGCGGCGTCGGCTTTCCATGTCGTCATCGGGGGCGATGGCGATGGTCGCGAGGTTCTTTTGGGGGCCGACGACGTGTTCGAGCGCAGCGCGGAACTCCGTCGCCAAATGCCCATGCGTCACGAGGACCAGTCCGATCATTCAATCCAGCACCGGCGAGCGCCGTCGGGCGCCCGGACAAGGTCGCGGGTTATGCGGCAGACGCGAGATATGCGCAAGCCATCGGCCGTCAAACTTGTCGAAATCGTGGTTAGCGGCCGGCGTCTGTGAATAAGTCGAGCGCGTTCAACGCAAGCCTCTCGTCGCCGGCGCGACCCGTCATGCGCAGGCGAGGGAGATCGATGCCTGCGAGGTTGTCGACGAGATCCTCGGGTTCGGGCATCCGCGCCGGCTCCTCGGCCGCCAGATCGACGACGAGCCTGATCACGACCGCTCCGGTGTGGGGTTCAGGCGTCAGGCCGAGGCCGCGCCGCTCGACGATGCCCTCCAGCGGCGCAACCGGTCGCGCCACCAGCCGATCGCCGGTCGCGACGAGTTCCGTCCGGTCATCGGCGACCAGCCGGGCGAAGCGCCCGGTCTGTCCGGCGAGCGCGATCAGGGCCAGCGCGAGCGTCGACTTGCCGCTGCCGGAAGCGCCGCGGATGAGGATGCCGGCCTCGCCGACGGCCACGACGGTCGCATGGATACGCGTTCGCTGACGCGCCCCGGCAGCCATCCCGCCGTCAGGCTGCATGGGCATAAGCCGCCGGCAGGCAGACGATGAAGCGGGCCCCGAGGCGCTGCGCCTCGCCATCCGGGCCGACCGGCCCCAGCCGGTTCTCGGCCCGGATCGAGCCGCGATGCGCTTCGATGATCTGGCGCGAGATCGACAGGCCGAGGCCGGAATTCTGGCCGAACCCCTCGTTCGGGCGATCGGTATAGAAGCGCTCGAAGATGCGCTCCAGCGCATGGGGCTCGATACCCGGCCCCTCGTCCTCGACGGTGATGAGCACGTCGTTGGCGACGCGCGAGAGCATGACCTTCACCGGCTTGTCGGGCGGCGAGAAGGAGCGGGCATTGTCGATCAGGTTGACCAGGACCTGGCCGATGCGGGAATCATGGCCGAGCACGAGGAAGGCATCGTCGCCCAGGCGCTGGTTGCGGCGATCGCTGCCCAGCTCGATCAGGGCCCGGCCTTCGCGGCGGGTCTCGTTCTGGATCGTCACCACGGCCTCCAGAACCTGGCTGACATCGACCGGGGCGGAATCGTTGCGAGCGAGTTCGGCATCGAGCCGCGAGGCATCGGAGATATCCGAGATCAGACGGTCGAGCCGGCGGACATCGTGCTGGATCACGGCCATCAGGCGCCCGCGCGCATCCTCGTTGCGAGCGCGGGGCAGGGTCTCGACGGCGCTGCGCAGCGAGGTCAGCGGGTTTTTCAACTCATGAGCGACGTCAGCCGCGAAACTCTCGATCGCCTCGATGCGGCTGTAGAGCGCCTTGGTCATGTCGCGCAGCGTGCCGGACAAATGGCCGATCTCGTCGTGACGGCTGCTGAAATCCGGGATCTGCTCGCGCGACTTGACGCCGCGCCGCACGCGCTGGGCGGCATCCGCGAGCTTGCGGATCGGCTCGGCAATGGTGCCCGCCAGCAGGATCGAGAGCACGATCATCACGCCGGCGGCGACCGCGAAGACCTGGAAGATCGCGAAACGCTCGGCAGCGATCACCGCATCGATGTCGCCGCCTTGCGTGGAGAGCAGCAGCGCCCCCTTCACGGTGCGGAAGCGCTGCACCGGCACCGCCACCGAAACGATGGTCTGGCCGCGGGTATTGACGCGCACGACGCTCGCCGGCGCGCCGTTCAGGGCGCGGGCGACCTCCGGATAGGACTTGCCGTTGGCGTTCTCGAAATCGTCATAGGTCGGGACATCGGCCTTGCCGAGCCGGTTGCGCAGCATGTTCCAGGTGCGCTCCAGCAGCGGCGGCTCGTCGGGCTCGCCGACGCGCGGTAGATCGAGGCGCAGCACGTCGCCGCGCGAATACAGGCTGCGCGAGTCGATGGTGAGCATGCCGTCCTTGTCGTAGACCCGCGCCCGGGTCTTGGTCGGCGTCACCAGCCGGCGTAGCAGCGGCGCGACCTTCTCGGGATTGATCGAGAAATCGAGCGGGTCCTCGGCAATGCCGGCGCTCTCGCCGGCCTGGAGCTGCAGCAGCTTGTCGGGATCGATGGTGATCGTGTCGATCTCGACCGTGGCGGAGGCCGCGATCGCGCCGGCGATGATCTCGCCCTGGGTCAGCAGGCTCTGGACGCGTGCCTCGATCAAGCCCTCGCGGAACTGGTTGAGATAGAGGAAGCCGATCAGCAGCGCGACGAGCCCGCCGAGATTGAGGACGAGGATGCGCCGCGTCAGGCTGGAGGCGGCGCGCAGCGAAATGGCGCGCGTCAGGCGCCGCCACGCGATGCCGGTGCGGCGACGCAGCACGGCACGCCAGCCGGCAGGCGGTGCTGACGCTCTAGCCTCGTTGTCGACGGTTGCCATGGCTGCGGCTTGCTTCCGCTCGGGAGGGTGGCTGCGGCGAATCCGCCGCGCGTCGGCCTTCCTTGCCTCAGGTTTCCTTGAAGCGATAGCCCACGCCGTAGAGCGTCTCGATCATGTCGAAATCGGCATCGACCTGATTGAACTTCTTGCGCAGGCGCTTGATGTGGCTGTCGATGGTGCGGTCGTCGACATAGACCTCATCGTCATAGGCCGCGTCCATCAGGGCATTGCGGCTCTTCACCACGCCGGGGCGCTGAGCCAGCGATTGCAGGATCAGGAACTCGGTGACGGTGAGGGTCACCGGCTCGCCCTTCCAGGTGCAGGTATGGCGCTCGGGGTCCATGCGCAGCAGGCCGCGCTCCAGAGCCTTGGCATCCTCGGTGCGCGGGGCGGCGGTCGCATCCTTGGCGCCGGCGCGGCGCAGGATCGCCTTGACGCGCTCGACCAGCAGGCGCTGCGAGAACGGCTTCCGGATGAAATCGTCGGCGCCCATCTTCAGGCCGAAGAGCTCGTCGATCTCCTCGTCCTTGGAGGTAAGGAAGATCACGGGCAAGTCCGATTTCTGGCGCAGGCGGCGCAGCAGCTCCATGCCGTCCATGCGCGGCATCTTGATGTCGAAGATCGCGAGATCCGGCGGGTTCTGCTTCAGCCCGTCGAGGGCCGAGGCACCGTCGGTATAGGTCAGGATGCGATAGCCCTCGGCCTCGAGGGCGATCGAAACCGACGTCAGGATGTTGCGGTCGTCGTCGACCAGCGCAATCGTTGGCATAAGGCCTTCGTCTCTTTTTCTCGTTGCAATATACGGGCTCCCCTCTCGCGGGAGAGAGGCCAAAGCATGGCGGCAATCTAGCCGGAGCGGGGCGATTTGCCTATGTCCCCGTATCACAAGCCGGAAATCGCAGGGAGGTTCCATGGCCAGGGATGTCAAGGACGTGATTCAGCCGATGGACGAAGCCGTCCGCCAGGAGGCCAGGGGCCTGCTGCGCGAGGCCCGCTCCGCCGCGCTCGCCACACTCGGTCCCGATGGCCATCCCTCCGCGAGCCTGGTCGGGCTCGCCACCGACATCCAGGGCACGCCGATCATCCTGATCTCCGGGCTCGCCGCGCATACAAGCAATCTCGCCAATGATCCGCGCGCCTCGCTGCTGATCTCGCCCGGCGGCAAGGGCGACCCGCTCGCCCATGCGCGGATCACGCTGAAGGTCCGCGCCCGCAAGATCGACCGCGAGAGCGAGGAAGGTGCGCGCATCCGCCGCCGCTATCTCGCGCGCCAGCCGAAATCGGCGCTCTATGCCGATTTCCCGGATTTCAGCTTCTTTGCACTGGAGATCGAGGGCGCGAGCCTGAACGGCGGCTTCGCCCGCGCCTTCGCGCCGTCACCGGCCGATCTCATGAGCGATCCGATCCATGCCGCGGCGCTCGCTGAAGTCGAAGCCGGCGCCGTCGCCCATATGAACGAGGACCATGCCGAGGCGATCGGCCTCTATGCCACGCGATTGCTCGGGGTGAAGGCCGGCGATTGGCGGGCTATCGGGCTCGATCCGGACGGGCTCGACATGGCGCTCGGCAGCGCGGCACTGCGCCTGCCTTTCCCGACCTCTGTGGACGGGCCCGGCAGCCTGCGGCGCATCCTCGCCGAACTGGCAGGCAAGGCGCGTTCCCAGGCGACGTGACATCCCGCAAGCCGCCGGCATGCTCGGCCCTGGCGAAGACACGCGGCCATTTACCACAGGTTGAAATTCAATCGATTTAGAAAACCTCGCGGCGACGTCGGGCATTTTCAATGACTTGAGCGAGGCGACGCATCGCCTTAAAGAGCATCGTGGCCGCAAGGCCTCGCCTTCGACGCCTGGGCCCCGCCACCGGCCCCAGCGCATTCGTGAAGACAACGGGCCGCCCTCAGCATGGCCGGCCTCCGGAGGAATTCAGTGGACATTATCGGTCAGTTCAATGCCGCCCATGGTGCCGAAGGCTTCGGCTTCCGCAAGCTCAAGGCCGTGCACTGGAACCTGGAAGCGCCGCAGCTCTACGAGGAATCGCTGCACCGGGGCGAATCCCAGCTCGCCCGCGGCGGCGCGCTCTGCGCCGATACCGGCAGCCATACCGGCCGCTCGCCCAAGGACAAGTTCACGGTGCGCGACGCGCTGACCGAGAACACGGTCTGGTGGGACAACAACCAGGCGATGAGCCCAGAGCATTTCGAGACGCTGCTCGGCGACTTCCTCGCCCATGCCGAGGGCAAGGAGCTGTTCGCGCAGGATCTCTATGGCGGCGCCGACCCCGTCCATCGCGTCAAGGCCCGCGTCTTCACCGAGATGGCCTGGCATTCGCTGTTCATCCGCAACCTGCTGATCCGGCCGCCGCGCGACGAGATCAACGCCTATGTGCCGGAGATGACGATCGTCGACCTGCCGAGCTTCAAGGCCGACCCGAAGCGCCATGGCTGCCGCAGCGAGACCGTCGTCGCGATCGACTTCACCCGCAAGATCGTGCTGATCGGCGGCTCGGCCTATGCCGGCGAGATGAAGAAATCGGTCTTCACCTATCTGAACTACGTCCTGCCGACCAAGGGCGTGGTGCCGATGCACTGCTCGGCCAATGTCGGCCCGAAGGAGGATTCCGCGATCTTCTTCGGCCTATCCGGTACCGGCAAGACCACGCTCTCGGCCGATCCGGAGCGCACGCTGATCGGCGATGACGAGCATGGCTGGTCGAAGGAGGGCATCTTCAATTTCGAGGGCGGCTGCTACGCCAAGACGATCCGCCTCTCGGCCGAGGCCGAGCCGATGATCCATGCGGCCTCGCTGCGCTTCGGCACGGTTCTCGAGAACACCGTCATGGACCCGCTGACGCGCGAGGTCGATTTCGACGACCAGTCGAAGACCGAGAACACCCGCTCGGCCTATCCGCTCGACTTCATCCCCAACGCCTCGCGCACCGGCCGCGCCGGCATCCCGAAGAACATCGTGATGCTGACGGCCGACGCCTTCGGCGTGATGCCGCCGATCGCCAAGCTGACCCCGGCCGAGGCGATGTATCACTTCCTCTCCGGCTACACCGCCAAGGTCGCCGGCACGGAGCGTGGGCTGACCGGCGTCGAGCCGGAATTCTCGACCTGCTTCGGCTCGCCCTTCCTGCCGCGGCACCCGTCGGAATACGCCAACCTGCTGCGCGACTTCATCGACAAGCACCATGTCGATTGCTGGCTGGTCAACACCGGCTGGACCGGCGGCCAGTACGGCACCGGCCGGCGCATGCCGATCCGCGTCACACGCCGCCTGCTCTCCTCGGCGCTCGACGGCTCGCTCAACCGCGCCGATTTCCGCCGCGATCCCTATTTCGGCTTCGCGGTGCCGAGCTCGGTGCCCGGCGTCGAGCCGCATATCCTCTACCCCGTGAAGACCTGGGCCGATAAGGCCGCCTTCGCCGAGACCGCGAAGAACCTCGTCGGCATGTTCGCTAAGAACTTCGCCAAGTTCGAGGACCATGTCGACGACGCCGTGAAGGCGGCGGCGCCGACGAATTACCTCGCGGCCTGACGCCAAGCCCTCCGGGCTGTGCTACGAGAGGCGGCCATGGGCCGCCTCTTTTTCATTGTGCTGAAGCTTCTCCTCACCCTCGTCATTCTCGGCGCCGCGACCTGGGGCGCAGGGCTCCTGCTGTTTCGCCTCTCGGGCACGACCGCGACAATCGCCGCGATCGGCTTCGGCATCGCGGCCTTGGCCGGGCTCGTCGGCATCTGGACCAGCGACGCACGCCTGTCGCTCGGCTTCGCCATGGTCTTCGTCGGCCTGCTCGGCTGGTGGAGCAGCCTCCAGCCCTCGCATGACCGCAACTGGATTCCAGAGCTCGCGCGGCTGCCCTCCGTCACGCGCGAGGGGGAGGCCATCACCGTCTCCAACCTGCGCGATTTCCGCTGGCGCACGGAGGAGGATTACGACCAGCGCTGGGAGACGCGGCGCTATAACCTCGCAGCCGTCACCGGCGCCGATGCCTTCCTGACCTACTGGTCGGGCGAGACGATCGCGCATCTGATGATCAGCTTCACGTTTTCTGATTCGGTGCCGCTCACCATCTCGATCGAGGTCCGGCGCGAGAAGGGCGAGGACTGGTCGGCGCTGGCCGGCTTCTTCCGCAGCTATGAGATGGCCTATGTCGCGGCCGACGAGCGCGACATCGTGGGCTTGCGCACCCATGCGCGGCGCGAGGATGCAAGGCTCTTCCGGCTCAGCGCCTCGGGAACGCAGGCCCGCGACCTGCTCGTCGCCTATATCGCGGATATCAACGACCTCGCCGCCAAGCCGCGCTGGTACAACACGCTGACGACCAATTGCACGACGGTGGTCTACCATCTCGTCGGCAGCGTCGCGCCGGGCTGGACATTCTCGCTGCCGCTCGATCCGCGCGTGCTGCTCTCCGGCTACCTGCCCGGCTATCTCCAGCAGATCGGCGCGATCCGGCAGGATATCCCGCTGGAGGAGCTGGTCCGGCGCGCCCGCATCGGCGACCATGCCCGCACGCTCTCGCTCGACGATCCGCAGTTCTCGGCGAAGATCCGCGAGGGCGTTCCGGCCGGGCGGCCGTAACCACGGCTGTCATCCCGTGCGCGCCGCGGCGCGAAGTGCCGCGGCGCGCACGGGATGACACCCTGCTTTACCGGAAGAACAAGAAGGTCTGCACCACGAAGAGCGGGATCAGGATCGCCCCCGACCAGAGCATGTAGCCGAAGAAGGAGGGCATCTTCACCTTCCGGTCCTTGGCGATGGCGTAGACCATGAAGTTCGGGGCGTTGCCGATATAGCTGTTGGCGCCCATGAAGACCGCGCCGGCCGAGATCGCCGCCAGCGTCAGCGCCCCCGTCGTCATCAGCGCCTTCGGATCGCCGCCGGCCAGCTCGAAGAAGACGAGATAGGTCGGGGCGTTGTCGAGGAAGGAGGAGAGCGCGCCGGTCAGCCAGAAATAGGCCACCGTGTTGGCGCTGCCGTCGGCATTGGTGACGAGCCCGACCAGCGGCGCGAAGGCGCCCGCCTTCCCCGCCTGCAGCATCGCCAGAACCGGGATGATGCAGATGAAGATGCCGGCGAAGAGCTTGGCGACCTCCTTGATCGGACCCCAGGAGAACTCGTTGCCGGCGCGGATAGGGCCGGGCGTGAGCTTGAGAGAGAGGCCGGCAAGCACGAGCAGAACGACGTCGCGCAGCAGGTTCTGGCCCTCGACGGGGACGCCATGCACGGTGAAGGCGACGCCCGGCTTCCAGTTCGCCGACATCAGGATCGCGACGATGACGCCGGCCAGCAACAGGATGTTGACCTTGCCCCAGAGCTTGATGGCGCGGTCGGGCGTCGGGTCCTTGAGCTTCGGAAAGCCCTCTTCCTTGCGGAAGAGAAAACTGTCGAGCGCGTAGAACAGGGCAAGCAGCACGACGACGGCGAAGGCCGTCTCGGGCAGCAGATGTTTCGTGGTCCAGAAGAAGTCGACGCCGCGCAGGAAGCCGAGGAACAGCGGCGGGTCGCCGAGCGGGGTCAGCGATCCCCCGATATTCGAGACCAGGAAGATGAAGAACACGACGACATGGACGTTGAAACGCCGGTCATCGTTCGCCCGCAGCACCGGCCGGATCATGATGATCGAGGCGCCGGTCGTGCCGACGAAGCTTGCGAGCACCGTGCCGATCGCCAGCAGCACCGTATTGGTCGCCGGCGTGCCGTGCAGGTTGCCCGAGATCAGAATGCCGCCCGCGATGGTGAAGAGCGCGAAGAGCAGGATGATGAAGGGGATGTAGTCGAGCAGCGCGGTGTGGAGCAGAGCCCCCAAAGCCGGATCGGCGCCGCGCAGCAGAAACAGCGGCACCAGCGTCAGCAAGGCCCAGAACGCGGCGAACTTGCCGTAGTGATGCTCCCAGAGATGCGGGAACAGCACCGGGCCGAGCGCGATCGAGAGCAGCATGCCGGCGAAGGGCAGGGCCCAGCCGACACTCATGCCGGCGCCGCCGATATCGCCCGCGGCCCAGGCCGTGCCCGGCGTTACGGCCAGCACGAGCGACGCCATCGCGATCAGCCTGCCGACGCGCCTCTTCATCGCCCGACCTCGCCTCAGGGCTTCGGCGGCGCGCCGATGACCGGCGGCGCATTGAGGTCGAACCCACCAGGCAGACCCGAAGCACCGAGGCCGGGGATCTGGATCGAGTCGAACTGCTTGTCGATCGCCTTCTGGTCGAGCTGAATCGCGGAGGCCTTGTAGTGCATCACCATGCTCGGGAAGAACACGACGAGCGCGACCATGATGCACTGGATCACCACGAAGGGCACCGCACCCCAGTAGATCTGGCCGGTGGTGACGGGCTCCATCATCCGGCCGGTGACGCGATCCTTGTAGGCGTTCTTCGGCGCGACCGAGCGCAGGAAGAACAGGGCGAAGCCGAAGGGCGGATGCATGAAGGAGGTCTGCATGTTCACGCCGAGGATGACACCGAACCAGATCAGGTCGATGCCGAGCTTTTCCGCCGCGGGTCCGAGCAGCGGCACGATGATGAAGGCCAGCTCGAAGAAGTCGAGGAAGAAGGCGAGCAGGAAGACCATCACGTTGACGACGATCAGGAAGCCCGTCGCGCCGCCCGGCAGGCCGACCAGCAGATGCTCGACCCAGAGATGGCCGTTGACGCCGTAGAAGGTCAGCGAGAACACGCGCGCGCCGACCAGGATGAAGAGCACGAAGGCCGAGAGCTTGGCGGTCGATTCCGTCGCCTGTTTCAGCAGATCGAAGGTCATGCGCTTCTTGCCGTAGGCGAGCAGGATCGCACCGGCAGCACCCATCGCGCCGCCCTCCGTCGGTGTGGCGACACCGATGAAGATGGTGCCGAGCACCAGGAAGATCAGCGCCAGAGGCGGCACCATCACGAAGACGACCTGCTCGGCCATGCGCGAGAGCAGCCCGAGGCCGAGGAACTTGTTGACCAGCGCGATGACGAAGGAGATCGCCACCATCAGCGACATCGTCAGCACGACGAAATCGGCGCCCGCCTGCAGCTTGGTGAAGAGCTTCATGTAGGCATAGGCGAGGACGAGCGAGATGACCGCGACGACAAGCAGCGACAGACGGCGGGTCTTACCATCGGCATCCCGCAGGGTCTGCGCCTCCGGCGGCAGGCCGGGCGCGCGATTGGGATAGACGATCGTTATCAGGAAGACATAGCCCGCATACATCGAGGCCAGCACGAGGCCGGGAATGAAGGCGCCCTCGTACATGTCGCCGACCGAGCGGCCGAGCTGGTCGGCGAGCACGATCAGGACGAGCGAGGGCGGGATGATCTGGGCGAGCGTGCCGGAGGCCGCGATGACACCCGACGCAAGGCGCCGGTCATAGCCGTAGCGCAGCATGATCGGCAGCGAGATCAGGCCCATCGAGATCACCGAGGCCGCGACGACGCCGGTGGTGGCAGCGAGCAGCGCGCCGACGAAGATCACCGCATAGGCCAGGCCGCCGCGGATCGGCCCGAAGAGCTGGCCGATGGTGTCGAGCAGGTCCTCCGCCATGCCGGAGCGTTCGAGGATCAGCCCCATGAAGGTGAAGAACGGCACCGCCAGCAGCACGTCGTTGTTCATCGTGCCGTAGATGCGCTCCGGCAGCGCCTGCAGGAAGTTCTCCTGGAACAGGCCGAGCTCGATGCCGATCAATGCGAAGAGCAGGCCGTTGGCGGCCAGCGCGAAGGCGACGGGATAGCCGAGCAGCAGGAAGACCACGAGCGCCGCGAACATCACCGGCGCCATGTTGACGCGCAGGAAATCGCCGACACCGCCGCCCGCTGCAAGGGCGTCGCCGGTATGGAGGCCGAAGAAGGCGAGGAGCGTGAGCGCGAGCAGCAGGCCAGCGGCGCGCGGAAGGCGATGAGCGTGCATGGGACGGTTCCGGACTTCTTGCGGGCCGCTCACGAGGCGAGGCCCTGTTCCTTGGCTTGGTCGAGCAGGCGCTGGGCTTCCGCCTCGGCGGCGGCCGCATGGCCGAGCGCCGCCTCGTGATCCTCCAGGTCGCCACGCATGATCGCGATCTGCTTGATGATCTCGGAAACACCCTGGAAGGTCAGCATCACGAAGCCGATGACGACGAGCCCCTTGGCCGGCCATTGCGGCAGGCCGCCAGCCGAAAGCGACTGCTCGTTGATCGCGTAGGAGCGCATGAAGAACGGCCAGGAATGATAGACGATCAGCAGGCAGAACGGCATCAGGAAGAGCACATGGCCGATGAGCTCGATCCATTGCCGCACGCGCTGCGGCAGCATGCTGTTCACGATGTCGATGCGGATGTGCTCCTTCACCTGCATCGTCCAGGACGCGCACATCAGGAAGACGGCGCCGAACAGCATCCATTGCAGTTCGAGCCAGGCATTCGACGAGACGTTGAAGACCTTGCGGATGATGGCGTTGATCGCCGCCACGAGGACCGCGACGAGGATCAGCCAGGCGATCTTTTTGCCGATCTGGCTGTTGACCGCGTCGATGACCCGGCTGATGGCAAGGAGACCCTTCACATTCCCGCTCCCGTGAGGGCGCAATTCTGCGCCGTTTCCGCCCCTTTGTCGGCAGGATCGGTATAGGAGGGATGCGCGCCACGCAAGACGGTACGGGTCTTATCCATTGGACGAAAGGCGGGGTCGCGGCTGCCTGTTGTCGCGTCAGCAGATGGCGGGAGAGTGCCGTCGGCGGCGAAGCGAATAATCGTTATGTTCGCATTCATCTTCGGAGAACATTATTCTCCCGGCTGCTTCCACCCCATCGATTCGAGGCGCAGATGTGCCGCTTCCTCGCTTATTCCGGCGTTCCCGTCTTCCTCGAGGACTTCGTCGCCTCGCCCTGCCATTCGCTGATCCACCAGTCGCTCCATGCCGAGGAAGCCAAGACCGGCACCAATGGCGACGGCTTCGGCGTCGGCTGGTATGGCGAGCGGCCCGAGCCCGGCCAGTACCGCGAGGTCAGGCCCGCCTGGTCCGACGAGAACCTGCTCTCGATCGCACGGCAGGTGCGCTCGCATCTGTTCTTCGCCCATGTCCGCGCCGCGACCGGCACAGCGACGACGCGGGCGAACTGCCACCCCTTCGTCCATGGCCGCTACCTCTTCATGCATAACGGCCAGATCGGCGGCTATGGCACGATCCGCCGGCGGCTGGAGGCCCTGATCCCGGATTCGCTCTACGACGCCCGCGCCGGCTCGACCGATTCCGAAGCGCTGTTCCTGCTGACCCTTTCCCATCTGGCCGAGGGCATGGCGCCGGGCCAGGCGCTGGCCGCAGCGATTGTCGATGCGCTCGCGCTGATGGAACAGGCCGGCATCCGCGAGCCGCTGCGCTGCGCGGCGGCGCTCGCCGATGGCGACAGCATCCATGCGGTCCGCTGGTCCTCGGACACCAAGCCGCCTAGCCTCTATGTCTGCGAACGGCCCGACAGCGTCGTCGTCGCTTCCGAGCCCGTCGATGCCGCGCGCGAATGCTGGCAGGCCCTGCCCTGCAACACGCTGGTCACGGTGCGGGGCGGCGCGGTGACGTTCTCGCCCTTCGAGATTGCGCTGAAACAGGCGGCCTGAGCCGGTATCAGCCCATCATCGCAAGCCGCTGGCGGGCAGAACGGCCATGCGCCGCTCGCCCTGACACGCCCCCGGTTGCGTTCCTACGTCGAGAGCCTAGCCTTGCTGTCCGGCGAGGCTCTCTCCGCGAAAGGCACGGGCGATGAAGAAGGGTTCCGATCTTCTGGTCGAGGCGCTTGAGAACGAGGGCGTCGATCGCGTCTTCGGCGTTCCCGGCGAGGAAAATCTCGACGTCGTCGAATCCCTGCGCAAATCGAAGATCGAACTGGTGCTGACGCGGCACGAGCAGGCCGCCGCCTTCATGGCGGCGACGCATGGGCGCCTCACCGGCCGACCCGGCGTCTGCATCGCGACGCTCGGACCGGGCGCGCTCAATTTCTCGACCGGCGCGGCCTATGCCCATCTCGGCGCGATGCCGATGATCCTCATCACCGGGCAGAAGGCGATCATGACCGCGAAGCAGGCGCGCTTCCAGATCGTCGATGTCGTCGCCTCGATGCGCCCGCTGACCAAGATGACCCGCCAGATCGTCAGCCCCGCCAGCATTCCCTCGGTGGTGCGCGACGCCTTCCGCGTCGCGATGGAGGAGCGGCCGGGCCCCGTCCATCTCGAACTGCCCGAGGACGTGGCGGCCGAGGAGGTTGAGGACATTCCGGCGATCCCGGTCCATCCGCTGGATCGGCCGATCGCGCCGGCCGGAGCGATCGATCGGGCTGCACAGATGATCCTTGCCGCCAAGCGGCCGCTGGTGATGATCGGCGCCGCCGGCAACCGGCCGCGCCTGGTCGAGCCGCTCTCGGCTGCGGTCCGCCGCATCGGCCTGCCCTTCTTCAACACGCAGATGGGCAAGGGCGCCGTCACCGGCGGCTCGAATCTCTATCTCGGAACCGCCGCACTCTCCGAAGGCGACTATGTCCATGAGGCCGTGGCCGCAGCCGACCTGATCATCGCGGTCGGCCACGACACGATCGAGAAGCCGCCCTTCCTGATGCGCAATGCCGGCGGGCCGAAGGTGGTCCATCTCGGTTTCCAGTCGGCCAATGTCGAGCAGGTCTATCACCCCGACGCCGAGGTGATCGGCGATATCGGCGTCACGATGACCGGGCTCGCCGAGCGGCTGGAAGGCAAGCTGCCCGAACAGAAGCAGACGCTGGAATTGCGCCAGAAGATCCTGGCGAAGATCAATGCCCGCTCGGAAGAGGACCGTTTCCCGGTGACACCGCAGCGGCTCGTCCATGACGTGCGCGCGGTGATGCCGGAGGACGGCATCGTCTGCCTCGACAACGGCATGTACAAGATCTGGTTTGCGCGGAACTACCGCACCCATGTCGCCAATACGCTCCTGCTCGACAATGCGCTGGCGACGATGGGCGCAGGCCTGCCCTCGGCGATGATGGCGGCGATGCTGCATCCGGAACGACGCGTCATGGCCGTCTGCGGCGATGGCGGGTTCATGATGAACTCGCAGGAGATGGAGACGGCGGTCCGGCTCGGGCTCAACCTCGTCGTGCTCGTCCTCAATGACGGAGCCTATGGCATGATCCGCTGGAAACAGGCCGTCGACCAGTTTCCGGATTACGGCATGACCTTCGGCAATCCGGATTTCGTCGCCTATGCCAAGGCCTATGGCGCCAAGGGCTCGCGCGTGGCCTCGGCCGAAGCACTGGTGCCCACTCTGGAGGCCGCCTTCAAGGGCGGCGGCGTCCATCTCGTCGATTGTCCGATCGATTATTCCGAGAACACCCGCGTTCTCGTCGAGGAACTCAGAAACAAGGTGCCGGACGTCGATCTCGCCTGATCCTCGGCACTCCCCGCGAATTCAAGGAGACGACCATGCTCCAGGTTGTGCAAGCCTATGACCGCGCTCCGATCACCGAGATCGAGACCGATGACGAGGCCGCGCTCGAACGCAAACTCCAGGCGGCTGAGGCCGTCTTCAAGGATCGCGACAACTGGCTGAAGCCGCATCAGCGCATTGCGATCCTGCGCAAGCTCGCCGGCCTCCTCGAAGCCAGGCGCGACCATTTCGCCATGCAGATCGCGCGCGAAGGCGGCAAGCCGCTGCCGGACGCGATCGTCGAGGCGAACCGGGCGGTCGACGGCATCCATAATGCCGCCGACGAACTCCGGAACTTCGCCGGGCGCGAGATCCCGATGGGGCTCTCGGCGGCGGCCGCCGATCGCTGGGCCTTCACCACCAAGGAGCCGATCGGCATCGTCGCGGCGATCTCGGCCTTCAACCACCCGCTCAACCTGATCGTGCATCAGGTCGCGCCGGCGATTGCGGTGGGCTGCCCGGTCATCGTCAAGCCGGCCGGCACGACCCCGCTCTCCTGCATCGATTTCGTCAAGCTGGTGCACGAGGCCGGGCTTCCGGAAGCCTGGTGCCAGACATTCGTGCCCGCAGAGACCGCGCTGGCAGAGAAGTTCGCGACCGATCCGCGCATCGCCTTCCTGAGCTTCATCGGCTCGGCCAAGGTCGGCTGGCATCTGCATTCCAAGCTCGCCCATGGCGCCCGCTCGGCGCTGGAGCATGGCGGCGTCGCCCCGGCGATCGTCGACAGGAGCGCCGATCTCGACGCAATCATCGAGCCGATCGTGAAGGGCGGCTACTACCATGCGGGCCAGGTCTGCGTGTCGACGCAGCGCATCTATGTCCATGACGCGATCATCAACGACTTCACCGAGCGGCTCGTGGCGCGGGTCAAGAAGCTGCGCACCGGCGACCCCACGCTGAAGGACACCGAGGTCGGGCCGCTGATCATCCCGAAGGAGGCCGACCGCGTCGCTTCCTGGATCGACGAGGCGGTGAAGGGCGGAGCCCGGCTCGCCACCGGCGGCAAGCGCCTGTCTGAGACGACGCTGGAGCCGACGGTGCTGATCGACCCTGATCCGGCCGCGCGCATCTCCAGCGAGGAGGTCTTCGGGCCGGTCGTCGCGATCTATCGCTACAGCAAGCTCGACGACGCTATCGCGCGGGCGAATTCCCTGCCTGTCGCCTTCCAGGCCAGCATCTTCGCGCAGGATATCGATGTCGCGATGCGGGCGGCAAACCGGCTCGACGCCTCCGCCGTGATGGTCAACGACCCGACCAGCTTCCGCGTCGACTGGATGCCCTTCGCCGGCCGGCGCGTCTCGGGCTACGGCACTGGCGGCATCCCCTACACGATGCATGACATGACGCAGGAGAAGATGATCCTGCTGAAGCGGCGTTGAGGAGACGCGGCCTCTCCGTCATGGCCGGGCTTGTCCCGGCCATCCACGTCTTCCCTTGTCCGATGCGGTGTTCAAGACGTCGATGCTCGCCACCGGGGCGAGCATGACGGTAGCTGCAAGACGACAACGCCGAGACGCGTGCAGCTCGGCCATGCTCTCGCAAGTATCCGGAGCATTCTCAATAGTTTACGATCATTCTAAACTATCAGGATTTGGTTGACCCCTGCGCTGCGCGTGCCTAGGCACGGAGAATCTGCGCCGCGAATAGCCTGATCGCGACGTGCAACCGGGTCGGGTTCGCCGTGATCGTACCGTTTCTTATCATGCTCCGCGAAGGCATCGAGGCCGCGCTGATCGTCGGCATCGTCGCGAGCTATCTGGTCAGGAGCGGGCGGCGCGAGTGGCTGCCGGCGCTCTGGATCGGCGTCGGCCTCGCCTGCGCGGTGAGTCTCGCAGCCGGCGCGGCGCTCGACATCATCGTCGGTGAATTGCCCCAGCGCGGACAGGAATTGTTCGAGGCCGTGATCGGCCTGATCGCCGCGGCGATGCTGACCTCGATGGTGTTCTGGATGCGCAAGGCGGCGCGCTCGATCAAGGGCGAATTGCAGGCCGGCGTCGATATGGCGCTGGCAGGCCCGCATCAGGGGCTCGCGCTGGTCGGGCTCGCCTTCCTCGCCGTCGTGCGCGAGGGGCTCGAATCCGTCTTCTTCCTGCTCGCCACCTTCCAGCAGAACAGCGGCTGGGCTCCGGCCCTCGGAGCAGGGCTTGGCATCGGATTGGCCGCCGTCATCGGCTACGCCATCTATGCGCTCGGGGTGAAGCTCAACCTGCGCAGCTTCTTCCGCTGGACCGGCATCCTGATCCTGTTCGTTGCGGCCGGACTCGTCGCGAATGCGGTGCGTTCCCTGCATGAAGCCGGGCTCTGGAACCATCTCCAGCAGAGCGTCTACGATCTCGGTACGATGCTGCCGGCCGACAGTGCGCTCGGCACAGTCCTTTCCGGCTTCTTCGGCTATCAGGAGCGGGCGGTGCTCGGCGAAGTCATCGCCTATCTCGCCTTCCTGATCCCGATGCTCGCCCTGTTCCTGGCCGGCGGCCGGCCGGAACAGGCAGCCGCAACGCCCCGCCTCGAAACGCGGCGCTCGCCCCGCCTGAAACTGGCGGGCATCGGCACGCTGCTGCTGGTCTGCGGCGGTGCCGGCGCCTTCATCTATGCGGCCGGCACCGGCGCACGGCGAGCGGCCCAGGCCGGCACGGCCGATATCGCCATCGCGATCACCGACCGGACCTGCCAGCCGGCATTGCTGACGATCCCCGCCGGCAAGGCCAGCTTCGTCGTGAGCAATCGCAGCGAGCGCGTGCTGGAATGGGAGATCCTCGAGGGCGTCATGGTCGTGGAGGAACGCGAGAATATCGCGCCCGGCCAGTCGCGGCGACTGACGACACGGCTCGATCCGGGCGAATACGCCATCACCTGCGGATTACTGAGCGCACCGCGCGGCCGCCTGGTCGTGCAGGCCTCGACGACGCAGCCGCATCCGGCCCTGACCCTGATGGACGTGGTCGGGCCGGCCGCCGAATATCGCGCCTTCCTGAGCGAACGTTCGGTCGCGCTCGGCACCGCGCTCGACGCCCTCGAAAGGGCACGGGACGCAGGCGATACGCAAGCCGCGGGCAAGGCCCGTCGTGAGGCTACCGCACTACTGCCCGCCCTCCGGCCCGCGGCGGCGGGCGATGCCGAGCTCGAAACCCTCTTCGGCAGGCTGCAAGCGGCCCTGGCGGGCGATGCAACCGCGGCGGATGCCGATGCCTTCCGCGCCGCGCTCGCCCAGCGCACCGTCCTGCCGGATACGATGCTGGCCGGCGCGATCGGCCTCCTGTCGCCCCCGGACAGCGAGACCGGCTCGCCCGAGGATGTCGCCGCCGCGCGCGCTATCGCAAAGCTGCTGCTGCCGCTGACGGCACGCGTCGACCCCGAGCTGGCAGGGCGCGTCCGGGCCGACCTCGTGGCCTTGCCCAACGACGCCAAGCCGGGCGGGGCGCTGCGGGCGCTGGCCGAGGATCTCGCGGCCATGCGCAAGGCGCTCGCTTTGCCCGAAGCGGAGCGCAAGTCATGACCAAGCCGACCAATCCCTTCACCCCCTCGCGACGCGCGCTCCTGACCGGCGGCGCAGTCGCCCTCGGTAACGCCTCATTGGCGCAGGCAGCGACCGAACCGGTCCAGAATCCGGCAGCTGCGCCGGAAAGCGGCACGACCGCACAGCGCCAGCCCTTCCATGGCATCCATCAATCCGGCATCGTCACGCCGCGCCCGGCGACCGGGCTCGTCGCCGCCTTCGACGTCACCGCGACCTCGCTCGACGAGCTCGAACGGCTGTTCCGGCTGCTCAACGAGCGCATCGCCTTCCTGATGCAGGGCGGAGAGGCCCCGACCGCCGATCCGGGCTTTCCGCCGCCGGACAGCGGCATCCTCGGGCCGGTCATCGCGCCCGACAATCTCACCGTCACCATCGCGCTCGGCGCTTCGCTCTTCGACGAGCGTTTCGGACTCGGCCCGCTGAAGCCGAAGCATCTGCAGCGGATGAAGCGCTTCCGCAACGACGCGCTCGACGGCGCGCTCTGCCATGGCGACCTCTTGCTGCAATTCTGCGCCAACACCGCCGATACCAGCATCCATGCGCTGCGCGACATCCTGAAGAACGCGCCGGACCTGCTCCTGCTGCGCTGGAAGCAGGAGGGCACGGTGCCGGTGCTCAAGCCGAAGCAGGGCGAACCGGCCGAGAGCGCACGCAACCTGCTCGGCTTCCGCGACGGCACCGCCAATCCCGACGCCGCCGACACCGCGCTGATGGACCATCTCGTCTGGGTGCAATCCGGCCCCAGTGAGCCGGACTGGGCCGCAAATGGCAGCTATCAGGTCGTCCGGATCATCCGGAATTTCGTCGAGCGCTGGGACCGCACGCCGCTGGGCGAGCAGGAAGCGATCATGGGCCGCGAGAAGGCGAGCGGCGCGCCCTTCGGGGGCAGCCACGAATATGACGAACCGATCTATGCCAACGATCCCGAGGGCAAGCGCACCAGGCTGGATGCCCATATCCGGCTCGCCAATCCGCGCCGGCCGGAGACCGAAGGCAGCCGCATGTTGCGCCGGCCTTTCAACTATTCCAACGGCGTCACGCGCGCCGGCCAGCTCGACATGGGGCTGCTCTTCATCTGCTTCCAGCAGGACCTCGAGCGCAGCTTCATCGCCGTGCAGAAGCGGCTCGATGGCGAGCCGCTGGAGGAATACATCAAGCCCGTCGGCGGCGGCTATTTCTTCGCCCTGCCCGGCGTGCCGGATGGCGGGAGCTATCTCGGCGCCGGCCTGATCCGGGCGGCGCGCGGCATCGCACCGGCCTCGACGACCCCTTCCCCCCGCAAGACAGGAGATTGATATGAGCTTGCGTCTCGCAGGGCTGGCCGGAGCCAGCCTGATCGCCGCTGTGACCGTCGGATCGGCGCAGGCCGCCTCGCCGCTCGACCTCGTGGCGCCGGTCGCCGAATACAAGCTCTATGTCTCCAAGGGAGTCGACCAGCTGGTGAAGGACACCAAGACCTTCACCGATGCGGTCAAGGCCGGCGACCTCGCCAAGGCCAAGACGCTCTATGCGCCGACGCGTGTCTCCTACGAGATGATAGAGCCGGTCGCCGAGCTGTTCAGCGATCTCGACGGCAAGATCGACGCGCGAGCCGACGACCATGAGAAAAAGGAAGAGGACCCGGAATTCACCGGCTTCCATCGCCTCGAATACGGGCTCTTCGCCAAGAACAGCACGGAAGGGCTTGCTTCCTTCGCCGACAAGCTCATCGCCGACGTCACCGAGTTGCAGAGCCGCATCAAGGGCCTGACGGTTCCGCCGGACAAGATGGTCGGTGGCGCGGCGGCGCTGATCGAGGAGGTCGCGGCGACCAAGATCTCCGGCGAGGAAGACCGCTACAGCCATACCGATCTCTGGGACTTCCAGGCCAATGTCGACGGCGCCAAGAAGATCGTCGACCTGCTGCGGCCGCTCGTCGTCAAGGAAGACAAGGCGCTGGCCGGGAAGATCGACGCCAATTTCGCGACGGTCGACAAGACGCTGGCCAAGTACAAGCTCAAGGACGGCGGCTTCGAGACCTATGACAAGCTGAGCGAGGCCGACCGCAAGGCGCTCGCCGCAATGATCACGACGCTGGCGGAGGATCTCTCGAAGCTGCGCGGCGTGCTCGGCCTCGGCTGACATCAACCGGTTACGCAAGCGCGCCACTCGACAGGGGGGAGCCGATGCGCCATGGACGGCGCATCGGCGCGTGACGCCCCTCGCAATCCTGTCAACGGACCGCCAGCATGACCGCTTCCACCACGAACGCTCCCGCTTCCCAGGGCCGCATCGCCCTACTCGGTGCGCCCATCGAGGTCGGCGCCTCGCGCCGCGGCGCCCTGATGGGCCCGGCCGGCTTGCGCACCGCCGGCCTCGTCAGCGTGCTGGAAAGCCTCGGCTACACGGTCAGCGACCATGGCGACATCCTGCCGCGCGACCTGACCACGGTCGACGGTCCGGCCCCGGCCAATGCCCGCTTCTACAACGAGATCGCCGCCTGGATGCGCGCGCTCAGCGCCCGCGCCTACGAGCTCGCCCGCTCCGGCGACACGCCGATCTTCCTCGGCGGCGACCACAGCCTGTCGATGGGCTCGGTCAACGGCGTCGCCCGCCACTGGCAGGAGCAGGGCCGCAAGCTCTTCGTGCTCTGGCTCGACGCCCATGCCGATTTCAACATGCCGGCGATCTCTCCTTCCGGGAACATGCACGGCATGTCCTCGGCCTTCCTCTGCGGCGAGGCCGGGCTCGACGACCTGCTGGGCTCCGAGCCGCGCGCCTCGATTTCGCATGAGCAGCTCAGCCTGTTCGGCATCCGCTCGATCGACCCGCTGGAGAAGGCCGCCGTGAAGGCGCGCGGTGTCGACATCGCCGACATGCGCGCCATCGACGAGCATGGCGTCGGCGTGCTGATCCGCAAGGTGATCGAGAAGGTGCGCGCGGCCAACGGCGTTCTGCACGTCTCGTTCGACGTCGATTTCCTCGATCCGCCGCTGGCGCCCGGCGTCGGCACCACCGTGCCGGGCGGCGCGACCTATCGCGAAGCGCATCTGGTGATGGAGCTCTTGCACGATTCCGGGCTGGTCCGCTCGATGGATATCGTCGAGCTCAACCCCTTCCTCGACGATCGCGGCCAGACGGCCCGCCTCGCGGTGGAGCTCGCCGGCAGTCTGTTCGGCCAGCAGATCACCGACCGGCAGACCCCGTCGAACGCGATCGGCGCCGCGTAAGCCGCGTTTTCGCGAAAGCCGATCTTCATCCTTGCCTGATAGAGGCGGTTCCATCGGCTTCCAGCCGATGGAACGGAATCGGGCATGAAGATCGCGCTCGTCGGGACGGGGTTCGTCGCCGACTACTACATGACCACGCTGGCGAACCACCCGACGCTCACGCTCGCCGGCGTCTGGGATCGCGACGCCGCGCGGCTGGAAGCCTTCCGCGCCTTCCACAATGTTCCGGCCTATCCGGATCTCGATGCCCTGCTGGCTGACGCCGCAGTGCAGATCGTCGTCAACCTGACGACGCCGGAGAGCCATTACGAGATCACGAGTCGAGCACTCGCGGCCGGCAAGCATGTCTATTGCGAAAAGCCGCTGGCGATGGAGCTGGCGCAGGCCGAGGCGCTGGTCGCGCAGGCGCAAGGCTCCGGGCTGACGCTCGCCACAGCTCCCGCCAACGGGCTCAGCGATGCCCATCGCCTCGTCGAGGACGCCTTGCGCTCCGGCCGGATCGGGACGCCTCGCTTGGTCTACGCCGCGCTGGAGGACGGCCCGGTCTTCCGCGACAAATGGGCAAGCTGGCGCTCGCGCTCCGGCGCGCCCTGGCCGGGGCTGCACGAGTTCGAGATCGGCTGCACACTGGAACATGCCGGCTACGCGCTGTCCTGGCTGGTGACGCTGTTCGGCCCGGTCGAGAGCCTGACCGCCTTCTCCGCCGTGACCTTCCCCGACAAGGGACCGGGCACCGAACAGATCTCGATGGCACCGGATTTCTCCGTGGGCTGCCTGACCTTCCGCTCGGGCGTGGTGGCGAGGCTGACCAACGGGCTTACGGCGCCCCGCGACCGCTCGCTGCAAATCTTCGCCGAGAAGGGCTCGCTGACGGTGCGCGACCTCTGGGACAATCGCTCCGTCGTCCATGTCGAGGAGAGCGGTGCGCCACGACCGCTGCTCGGGCGCATTCTGACGCGGGCCGAAGCGAAGCTCGGGCGCGCGCTGCCGTGGAAGCCGACGCCGGGGCGCAAGCTGACCTATCCGGCCCAGCCGATGAGCAAGGCCCTGCCTGGCTACCCCTCTCAGATCGATTTCATGCGCGGCGTGGCGGATCAGGCCGAGGCGATTCGGCGCGGCGAACCACCGCGTTTCTCGGGCGCGCTCGCGCTGCACATCACCGAGCTCGCGCTCGCCCTCAACAATGCCCGCGACCTGGCCCAGCCCTATCGGCCACGCTCGCGCTTCTGAGAGCGGCGGATAGGGCTGGGCCTCTCAGCTCACAGTCCTGAACTGCTCGCGCTGCGAGAACAGCGAGGCCGTCCCGCCGGTATGGATGATACAGGCCGGCTCGCCCTGCGGAATCGTGCCATTGGCGACGAGGTCGAGGAAACCGGCACAGGTCTTCGCCGTGTAGACATGCTCGATCAGGATGCCCTCGGTGCGGGCGAAGGCGACGATCGCCGCTTCCGATTCGAGGGTCGGCACGCCCCAGCCGCCGCCGAGATGAGCCATGTGATAGTGCAGCGGAGCCTCGCCGAGACCACCGACCGCCAGGCCAGTCCGCTTACCGATGCCCTCGTAGATCCGGCGGATGCGCTCCTCCAGTTCCGCCTGCCCGTATTCGACGCTGACGAGATGGACCTGAAAGGGGTGGCCGAGCATGGCATTGCCGAAGATGAAGCCGGCCTCGGTCGGCCCCATCGAGCCCGCCAGGAAGACATGGCGGAGCGGTGCCGATTCGCGCTGCGACTGCTCATGCAGTTCGAAAGCGGCGAGGATATAGCCGAGCGCGCCCAGAACGGCATCGCCGACGATGTAAGGCGTCCGTCCCTGCCCCATCAGTTCCGCGGCCGCGGCCTTCATCGCTGCCGCACGCTCTTCCTCGCCGACCGGGCCGATGAAGCGGGTTTCAGCGCCGAACAGCCGGTTCAGGAAGGAGCGCTCGCGATTCGCAGGGCTGTCCTCGGCATTGTGGATGATCACGCAATCCAGCCCCGCCATCGAGGCGGCGGCAGCGGTGAGGCGGCAGAGATTCGAGGTCGCCCCGCCCGCGACGAGCACGATGTCGGCGTGCTCGCGCAGCGCGGCGCCGAGCCAGAATTCGAGGCTGCGCAGCTTGTTGCCGCCGAGCCCGATCTCCATCAGGTCATCGCGTTTCATGTAGAGGCCCGGACGACCGAGCTTTCGCTCAAAACCGGAGAGCCGCTGCAAGGGCGTCGGCGCCTTGACCAGGTCGTAGCGCGGCTCGCGCAGAATGCTCTGCAAACCCGACGTCACGCCGACCGCTTCTTGCGATCGTCCTTGCGCGGATCCGGCTCCGCCGCCGACTTGGACGCCCGCGCGAGCGTCTTGATCGCCAGGGGCGGCTTGCCCGACTTTTCCGAAATGACCTGATCCTGCTCCATGATGGCCGTGCGGGCCGGCTCATCGCCGTCCAGGCCGCCGAGCAAGGCCGTCGGAACGCGCCGGTTCGAGGTCCTCGAGCCGTCCTCGTAGACGACATCGAACATGGTGAACTCGGTATCGAGGGCTTTGGATTTCGTGCGCTTGGCCATTCCTGCTTCCTTGTCCGGAGCGTGCAACTCTCACGCTGACGCTCGCACGGCAAGCCGCCGGGATGATCGCGGCTTCCAGCGGAGCAAAGGGACGCGCCAGCGTGTCGATGAGGCGAGAGGGAGGGAACGCTTGGCCGATTCCGCCGCTCGGGCTCGGCCGATCCGCGATATGCGGCAGAGCTTGGACGAATCAGGCCAGGCGCGGCGATGATCTTCCATCACGCTTTCAGCCGGCCCCGGACCGTTCGCAATTTGGGGAGCGCCGAAGCGTCGATCCGCAACGAACCAAGGCAGCCGTTCGCGGAGGAAAGAGATTTGGTGGAGCCAGGCGGAATCGAACCGCCGACCTCTTGAATGCCATTCAAGCGCTCTCCCAACTGAGCTATGGCCCCACTCGCGATGATCGGCTTGGGGACCGATCACCAACCGGATTTTGGTACCGCCTCGGCGGTTCCGTCCGGGCCGCCCGGCGGCGACGAAGCGCTCTATAGGCGGCTCGGGCGGAAGACACAAGCGCCTAATGTCGCTTTGTCGTCATCTTTTTCAGAGGCTGAGGATCAGTTGTCCTCGTCGCCCTCGATGTCGCCATCGATCAGGTCGGCGACGTCGTCGTCGCCTTCCTCATCTTCCTCGAGGAAGGTGTTGTCGTCCTCGTCGTCGCCGACGTCCTCGACCTCGATATCATCCTCGCTGGTGACGACGGCTTCCTTCTCCGACGCCTCGGCATCGGCCTCGTCGAGCGAAACGATCTCGACGGCGCTGTCGGCGGACTCGGTCTCGTCCTCCTCGTCGGGCTCCGGCTTCGGCGCCGGCGCGGCCTTGGCCTGCGGCTCGAAGATCGCCCGCGGATAAGCCTGGCCCGTATAGGGCGAGACGATCGGGTCCTTGTTCAGGTCGTAGAATTTGCGCCCCGTGACCGGGCAAACGCGCTTCGTTCCGAGTTCCGGTTTCGCCACTGCGTCGGACCTTCAACTATCATGTTCTGAAAAGCAGGCGCGTCCGTTAGTCGGGGCGAGCGATGCTGTCAAATACTGATTTGCAGGGAGCGTCAAACCCGGAGCTCGAAGCGACGGTTTCGCGCACCGCGCCGCGCGCGTCTTGGCGCGCCGCGCGCGACCATGCTACGGCCTTGCGCGCATTCCTTTTCGGCCCGCTTGCAGAGACCGCGCCCCGTGTCCCACGACCATGAACCCGTCCCCGTCACCGCCCGCGCAGGCGGCCCCCTCAAGGGCCGCGTCCGTGTGCCCGGCGACAAGTCGATCTCGCACCGGGCGATGATCTTCGGCCTGCTGGCGATCGGCGAGACCAAGGTCACCGGCCTGCTCGAAGGCGAGGACGTGATGCGCACCGCCGCCGCGGCCCGCGCACTCGGCGCCATCGTCCATCATGACGGTCCGGGCGCCTGGCGCGTGCAGGGCGTCGGCGTCGGCGGCCTGCGCGAACCGGCCGGCATGCTCGATTTCGGCAATGCCGGCACCGGATCGCGCCTGATGATGGGCGTCTGCGGCTCGCACCCGATCACCACGACCTTCGACGGCGACGCCTCGCTACGCAAGCGGCCGATGCGGCGCATCCTCGACCCGCTCGAGCAGATGGGCACGGTCGTCGTCTCGCAGCAGGAGGGCGGGCGCGTGCCATTGACGCTGCGCGGGCCGAAGGAGGCGATCCCGATCACCTATCGCCCGCCGGTCGCCTCGGCGCAGATCAAGTCGGCCGTGCTGCTGGCCGCGCTCGCCGCGCCCGGCGAAACCACGGTGATCGAGGCGGAAGCGACCCGCGACCACACTGAGAAGATGTTGGCGCATTTCGGCGCCGAGATCACGGTGACACAAGAAGGCGAACATGGCCGGCGCATCGTGCTGAAGGGCCAGCCGGAGCTGAAAGCGGCGCCGATCGTGGTGCCGGCGGACCCGTCCTCGGCCGCCTTCCCGCTGGTGGCGGGGCTGATCGTGCCGGGCTCGGACATCCTGATCGAGAGCGTGATGACCAATCCGCTGCGCTCCGGCCTGCTGACCACGCTGCGCGAGATGGGCGCCGACATCACGATCGAGCGCGAGGCCAACGAGGGCGGCGAGACGGTCTGCGACCTGCGGGTGCGCGCCTCCGGCCTCAAGGGCGTGACGGTGCCCCCCGAGCGCGCGCCGGCGATGATCGACGAGTACCCGGTGCTGGCGGTGGCCGCCTCCTTCGCCACGGGCACGACGCGGATGCGCGGCCTGCAGGAATTGCGCGTCAAGGAATCCGACCGCCTCGCCGCGGTCGAGGCCGGGCTGAAGGCCGCCGGGGTAAACTGCCGGATCGAGGGCGACGACCTCATCGTCGAAGGCTCGGGTGGCGGACCGGTGCGTGGTGGCGGGCCGATCGCGACCCATCTCGACCACCGCATCGCGATGAGCTTCCTCATCCTCGGGCTGGCGACAGAGCAGCCGGTCGTGGTCGATGACGGCGCCATGATCGCCACGAGCTTCCCGAGCTTCATCCCGCTGATGAACGGGCTCGGAGGCCAGATCGGATGAGCGCGGCGGCGCGGCCCGGCCGCCTCGTCATTGCCGTCGACGGCCCGGCCGCGTCCGGCAAGGGCACGCTCGCCCGCCGGCTGGCAGCGCATTACGGGCTGCCCTATCTCGATACCGGCCTGCTCTACCGGATGGTCGCGCGCGCCATGCTCGATGCCGGCCACGACATCCACGACGCCGTCGCAGCCGAGCAGGTCGTCAATAGCTTCGACGAGACCGCCTTCCCGGAAGAACGCCTGCGCGGCCGCGAGATCGGCGAGGCGGCGTCCGTGGTCGCGGCCATGCCGGCCGTACGCGCCGGCCTGCTCACCCGGCAGCGGCGCTTCGCGGCGCAACCCGGCGGGGCCGTGCTCGACGGGCGCGACATCGGCACGGTGATCTGCCCGGAGGCGCCGGCCAAGCTCTTCGTCACCGCGACACCGGAAGTCCGCGCGGCGCGCCGGCACAAGGAGCTGATCGGGCGCGGCGAGGCGGTCACCCTCGACGGCATCCTCGCCGATATCCGCCGCCGCGACGCGCGCGATTCCGGCCGCAGCGATGCCCCGCTCAAGGCGGCCGAGGATGCGATCGTGCTCGATACCTCGGCGCTGACCGTCGAGGAAGCGGCCTCCGCCGCGATCGGCATCGTCGAAGGCCGCCGCGCCGCCTGAGAGCGCCGCTCGCGAATTTGCTATCGAAACAGGCGCCTTCAGCCGGATTTTCCGGCTTGGCGGGTGTCTCGCCCAAGCGCACACTCTCCCATCGCGACAACGCGACGGAGGTGGCGATGCGGCGCTGGCTGTACGGTCTCTCATGTCTGGCAGCGGCGGCGCTCTGGCAGCCCGCCCTGCCACGAGCGCAGACGGCGGCGCCACCGCCCGAGGAGGTCGACGTCGCGCTCGTGCTGGCGGTCGACGTTTCCTATTCGATGGATCTCGACGAGCTCGCTTTGCAGCGCAACGGCTATATCGAGGCCTTCCGCTCCAAGCAGCTTCACGACGCGATCGACAAGGGCGCGATCGGCAAGATCGCCGTGACCTATTTCGAATGGGCCGGCGGCAGCTTCCAGTACATCGTCCGGCCGTGGAAGGTGATCGACGGCCCGGCCGCAGCGATGGCCTTCGCCGAGGAGCTGGGCGAGGCGCCGACCCGGCGCGGCCGGCGCACCTCGATCTCGGGCGCGATCGATCTCGGCGTGCAATTGCTGGAACAGTCGAACGTGACGGCGATGCGGCGCGTGATCGACATCTCCGGCGACGGCGCCAATAATGACGGGCGCCCGGTCACGACGGCGCGCGACGAGGCCGGCGCCAAGGGCATCGCCATCAACGGCCTGCCGGTGATGCTGAAACAGGCAGGCTATTTCGATATCGACAATCTCGACACCTACTACACCGACTGCGTCATCACCGGCATCGGCGCCTTCGTCATCCCGATCCGCGAGAAGAGCCAGTTCGTCGAGGCGACCAAGACGAAGTTGCTGCGCGAGATCGCCGAGGCGCCGGCCGACGCAACCTTCCACAAGGCGCAATCTGGCAATATCGCGACCTGCCTCGCCGGCGAGCGGCAATGGCGCGACCGGATGGGGAACTAGATTTACGTCCCCCTCGGCTTCGCCCGCGTCGTCGGTAGCGCGGCGGCGGGGTCGTCCGGCCAGAGATGGCGGGGATAGCGGCCCTTCATCTCGGATTTCACGGCAGTCCAAGAGCCGCGCCAGAAGCCGGGTAAATCGCGGGTGACCTGGATCGGGCGGTGTGCCGGTGAGAGCAGTTCCAGCACCAGCGGCACGCGCCCGCCGGCCAGGGCCGGATGGATCGCGAGGCCGTAGAGTTCCTGCACACGCACCGAGATTGTCGGGCCGGCCTCGGCGGCATAGTCGACCGCGAACGAGGAGCCGGTCGGCGCAGTGAAATGCGTCGGCGCCTCCTGATCGAGCCGGCGCTTCAACTCCCAGGGCAGGAGGCCCGCCAGCGCCGAATCGAGGTCGGCAGGCTGGATCGAAGCGAGCGACGCGCGGCCGAGGAGATGCGGCGCCAGCCAGAATTCCGGCTCTTGCGACAAGCCTTCATCGGAAAGATCGGGCCAACCGGCCTCAGGCTCGGCCTTGCGCAGGAAGGTGGCGCGCTCGCGCAACTGGTTTTGCCCCTTGGTCCAGGGCAGGAGATTGATGCCGAGCGCCGCGATGCCCTTGGCCAGCGCCTCGGCATTCTCTGGGCTGTCGGCGACGGAAAGGGGCCGTTCCGAGAGCGAAAGCGCGCCATATCGGCGCACGGCCCGGACCCGCAGGGCGCGCGCCGTACGATCGAAGCTCGCCTCCTCGCGCTCCGCGATGGCGAAGGGAGCGAGGCCATGCGAGACGAGCGCCGCGATCTCGGCTTCGCTGATCGCGGCGGCGGCCATGATGCGGGCCTGCTGGGCCGCGCCGGTCATCTCCGCGACGACGATGTAAGGCTCGCGCGCCAGGCGCTGCGACGGCTCCAGCGCGCCGCCGCGGCCATTCGCCAGAAGGTACTGACCGGAGCCCGGCGCGCGGGCCTTGGCGACGCGGTCGGGATAGGCGAAGGCGAGCAGGAGCCCGGGCGACAGGATATCGTCGGCTGAAGCCTGATCCTTGCCGACGCTGCGCCCGGCGGTTCGTGCCCAGCCTTCGGCGAGGCGGCGCATGTCGCCGGCCCGGCCGCCGCGCTCGCGGCCGTAGCGTTCCAGCCGTTCGGCCAGATCGATCACATCGCCGCCGAGGCCGCGTTCGACCAGCACGGCGGCGAGATCGGCGGCAGCGTCCGCCTGTCCGAAGCGGGCAGCCGCCACGACCATGCGAGCCAGGCGCGGCGGCAGCGGCAGGGCCTGCAAGGCGCGTCCATCTGGCGTGATGCGGCCATCGGAATCAAGTGCTCCGATATTGCTCAGCAGCGCGCGGGCTTCCTTGAGCGCAGGCGCGGGCGGCGGTTCCAGGAAGGAAAGCGTCGTCGGATCGCCGACGCCCCATGCCGCGCAGTCGAGCAATAACGGACTGAGATCGGCCGAAAGGATTTCGGGCCGGGCGAAGGCTTCGAGCGCGCCGGTCGCGGCCTCCTCCCAGAGCCGGTAGCACACGCCGGGCTCGGTACGGCCGGCGCGGCCCCGGCGCTGATCGGCGGCTGCCCGGCTGACGCGGCGGGTCTCCAATCGGGTCACGCCGATATCGGGCTCGTAGACCGGGACGCGGGCGAGGCCGGAATCGATCACGACGCGCACGCCCTCGATGGTCAGCGAGGTCTCGGCTATCGCGGTCGCGAGCACGATCTTGCGCTTGCCCGTTGGTGCCGGCAGCACGGCGCGATCCTGCTCACGCTGGTCGAGCGCGCCATAGAGCGGAGCGATCTCGACAGCCGGATCGCGCAATCTCTCGCGCAGGCGCTCCTCGACGCGGCGGATCTCGCCCTGACCGGGCAGGAAGACGAGCTGCGAGCCCGGCTGCTCGTTGAGCGCCAGCAGAACCGTCTCGGTGACCTGATCCTCGATGCGCTTCAGCGGGTCGCGGCTGCGATAGCGCGTCTCGATGGGATAGGCGCGGCCCTCGCTTTCGATCACCGGGGCATCGCCTAGCAGGTTCGCGACACGAGCCCCATCAAGGGTCGCGGACATGACGAGGATGCGCAGGTCCTCGCGCAGGCCGCCCTGGGCATCGAGCGCCAGCGCGAGGCCGAAATCGGCATCGAGCGAACGCTCGTGGAATTCGTCGAACAGCACGGCGGCGACGCCGTCCAGCGCGGGATCGTCGAGGATCATCCTGGCGAAGACGCCCTCGGTGACGACCTCGATGCGCGTCTTCGGCCCGATCTTCGAGCCGAGGCGGACGCGTAAGCCCACGGTGTCACCGACCCGCTCGCCCAGCGTCTGCGCCATCCGGTTAGCCGCGCCGCGTGCCGCCAACCGGCGCGGTTCGAGCACGATCAGCTTGCCGCCTTTCGTCCAGGGCTCGTCGAGCAGGGCGAGCGGCACGCGCGTGGTCTTGCCGGCGCCGGGCGGGGCGACCAGCACGGCATTCGGCCTCGCGTGCAAGGAAGCGGCGAGATCGCCGAGGACGGCATCGATCGGGAGGGGCGTGTCGAAGGCGCGCATGCCAGGCCGATGTGGCGCAGGCGCGTGCCGCACGCAAGCCACTCGCCAGCCGGCGCTCATCATGCTAACCGCTGCGGCATGACTGAGACCGGCCAGACCCGCATCCAGAATCGTTTCCAGGCCTGCGCCCGCGAGGGCCGGGCGGCGCTCGTGACCTTCGTCACCGCCGGCGACCCGGATTTCGAGACCTCCAGCGCGATCCTCGCGGCCCTGCCCGGAGCCGGCGCCGACGTGATCGAGCTCGGCGTGCCCTTCACCGATCCGATGGCGGACGGCGTTCCCGTCCAGCTCGCCGGCCAGCGCGCGCTCAAGGCCGGCCAGACGCTGCGCAAGACGCTCGCCATGGTCGAGAGCTTCCGCAAGGCCGGCCATGACACGCCGATCGTGCTGATGGGCTATTACAATCCGATCTACGCCTATGGCGTCGAAGCCTTCCTGACCGATGCCCGCCGCGTCGGCATCGACGGGCTCATCGTCGTCGACCTACCGCCGGAAGAGGACGAGGAGCTCTGCCTGCCAGCGCTGCAAGCCGGCGTCTCCTTCATCCGGCTGGCGACGCCGACAACGGACGACAAGCGCCTGCCCAAGGTGCTGCAGAACACCTCCGGCTTCGTCTATTACGTCTCGGTGACCGGCGTGACCGGCGGCGCCATCGCCGATTACGGCGCTGTCGGCGATGCCGTTACCCGGATCAAGCGCCATACCGACCTGCCGGTGGCGGTCGGCTTCGGCGTCAAGACCGCCGAGGATGCGGCCACCATCGCCAAGCGGGCGGACGGCGTCGTCGTCGGCTCGGCGCTCGTCGAACGCATCCGCCTTTCGCTCGATGACCAGGGCAAGGCCACGGAAAAGACGGTTTCGGCTGTCACCTCGCTGGTCAGCGAACTCGCCCAGGGCATCCGCTCCGTCGCCAAGGCGGCCTGAGCCCGGTTTCATGCGACGGTCGCGCCGCTTGCCCATCGGCCGGCGCGACCTATTTCAGGCCTGACGGCGCGCAAGCGCTGAAAGCCCATCAGGGATTCATCCGATGAACTGGATTTCCGAAGTCGTCCGGCCGCGCATCAAGACGCTGTTCAAGCGCGAGAGCCCCGAGAACCTCTGGATCAAGTGCCCCGATTCCGGGCAGATGGTGTTCCATAGGGATGTCGAGGCCAATGGCTATGTCATCCCCGGCTCCGAGCACCATATGCGCGTCACCGCGCCGGAGCGTTTGCGCCTGACCTTCGACGACGGCAAGTGGCTCGACGTCGCGCTGCCGGAGGTCGCGGTCGACCCGCTGAAGTTCCGCGACGAGAAGCGCTATGTCGACCGGCTGAAGGATGCCCGCGCCAAGACCGGCGCGCAGGACGCCTTCAAGATCGGCTATGGCCGGGTCAAGGGCCTGCCGATGACGCTGGCCGTGCAGGATTTCCACTTCATGGGCGGCTCGCTCGGCATGGCCGCGGGCGAGGCCTTCGTGAAGGGCGCCGAGACCGCGCTCGACAAGAAGACACCCTATGTCGTCTTCGCGGCGTCGGGCGGCGCACGCATGCAGGAAGGCATCCTCTCGCTGATGCAGCTCCCGCGCACGACCGTCGCGGTCAGGCGCCTGCGGGCGGCGGGCCTGCCCTATTTCGTGGTGCTGACCAACCCGACGACCGGCGGCGTCACCGCCTCCTACGCCATGCTCGGCGACATCCACATCGCCGAGCCCGGCGCGCTGATCGGCTTCGCCGGCCCGCGCGTGATCGAGCAGACCATCCGCGAGAAGCTGCCGGAGGGCTTCCAGCGCTCCGAGTACCTCAAGGATCACGGCATGGTCGACATGGTGGTGCATCGCCGCGACCTGCCGGAGACGCTCGCCCGGCTCGGCCGCCTGCTGACGAAGCAGCCGGCCGCGAAGGAAGAGGCTGCGCCCGCGCGCCCGGTGGCCGAGGCGGTCTGAGGCGGTCCGAGTTAGTTCACGGCTGGGGGCCGTCACGTCATGGGGTCTTCCGACGCCTTGCTCGCGCGCTTCATGGCGCTGCATCCCAAGCTGATCGATCTCTCGCTCGGCCGCATCCTGACCCTGCTCGAACGGCTCGGCGATCCCCAGAAGAAGCTGCCGCCGGTGATCCATGTCGCCGGCACCAACGGCAAGGGCTCGACCATCGCCTTCATGCGGGCGATCCTCGAGGCAGCCGGACTGTCGGTCCATGTCTACACCTCGCCCCATCTGGTGCGCTTCCATGAGCGCATCCGGCTGGGGGCGCCCGGCGGCGGGCGCTTCGTCCCAGAGGACAAGCTGGTCGAGGCGCTGGAGCGCTGCGAGGCCGTCAATGCCGGCGATCCCATCACCTTCTTCGAGATGACGACGACGGCAGGCCTCCTGCTCTTCGCCGAGCATCCGGCCGATGTCCTGCTGCTGGAAGTCGGGCTCGGCGGGCGTTTCGACGCGACCAATGTCATCGCCCATCCGGCCTGCACGGTGGTGACGCCGGTCTCGCTCGATCATTCCGAATATCTCGGCGACACCGTCACCAAGATCGCCGGCGAGAAGGCCGGCATCTTCAAGCGCGGCGCGCCCGCCGTGATTGCGCCGCAGGAACCGGAGCCGACCGCGGTTCTGGAAGCTGCCGCCGAGCGCGCCGGCGCCTCGAAGATCCTGATCGGCGCGCAGGATTTCAATGTCCATGAGGCCGGCGGGCGGCTGGTCTACGAGGATCAGGACGGGTTGCTCGACCTGCCGCTGCCGCGCCTTTCCGGCCGGCACCAGCACATCAATGCCGGCACGGCCATCGCGGCCTTGCGGGCCGCCGGCTATGGCGCCCTGCCGGCGCGCGCCTTCGAGGACGGCATGCGCAACGCCGACTGGCCGGCGCGGTTGCAGCGCCTGTCGCGCGGCGCGCTGGCCGAGATCGTGCCTGATCGCGCCGAGCTCTGGCTCGATGGTGGCCATAATCCCGATGGCGGGCGCGTCCTCGCCCAGGCGATGGCAGACCTCGCCGACCGCAATCCGGCACCGCTGGTGATGATCGCCGGCCTGCTCTCGACCAAGGACGCCGCTGCGACGCTCGGGCATTTCAAGGGGCTGGCGCAGGCGCTCTACGCCGTGCCGATCCAGAATTCGCTGGCCGCGCGCCCGGCCGAGGAGGTCGCCGAGGCCGCCCGCAGCGCCGGGCTCGCCGCCGAAACCTCCAGCTCGGTGGAACAGGCGTTGCGAACGATCGCGGCACGGGACTGGCCGGCGCCGCCGCGCATCCTGATCTGCGGCTCGCTCTATCTCGCCGGCGAAGTGCTCTCGGCCAACGGCACGCCGCCGACCTAGGTCTTTCCGCGTCTCGACCTGTCTTGCCATCGAGGAAAGCCATGCCCGTTCCAGGACTGACCGTCCTCGCCGCCGCCCTGCTCTGCAGCCTGCTCGGCGGCTGCGTCACGACCGAAGGAACAGCACAGGGGCAGAGCGAAGGCACGGAGCGGGTCGCATCGGGCAAGCGCACCTTCCTGCAGAAGACCTTCATGACGATGGACGAGCGCTGCCGGCCGATCCCGCGCCCTAAGGGCGTGCTGACCGAGCCGCCCCGGCATGGCAAGGTCAGGCTGGCGACCCGCAAGGCCGCGGCCGAATACGGGCCGGGGCCATTCCGGCATTGCAACGGCAGGGTCGGGCCATCTCTCGCGTTCGAGTATACCTCGAAGCGCGGCTATCGCGGCGCCGACAGCTTCCTCGCGCGCATCCGCTACAATGACGGCGAGATCCGCTACGAGCGTTTTGAGATCACCGTCGACTAGCTGGAGAAAACGTTATGCAGCGAAGCTTCGGAGCGTCAGGGCCATCCGTCCCGCCGATCGGCCAGGGCAGCTGGTATAGCGAACAGGGTGACCGGCGCGAGGCGATCGCCGCCTTCCGGCGCGGGCTCGATCTCGGGCTCTTCCATATCGACACCGCCGAGATGTATGGCGACGGCCGCTCCGAAGCACTGATCGGCGAGGCCATCGAAGGCCGGCGCGACGAGGTTTTCCTCGTGTCGAAAGTCCTGCCGCATTACGCCTCGCGACGCGGCGTGCAGGCCGCCTGCGAGCGCTCGCTGAAGCACCTCAGGACTGACCGGCTCGACTGCTACCTGCTGCACTGGCGCGGTCCGCATCCTCTAGCGGAAACCTTCTCCGCCTTCGAGGCGCTGAAGCAGGAGGGCAAGATTCTGTCCTGGGGCGTCAGCAATTTCGACGAGGACGATCTCGACGAGGCGCTCGCAGCCGCAGGCCCCGGCAAGATTGCCTGCAATCAGGTGCTCTATCATCTGCGCGAGCGCGCCATCGAGCATGCGGTGATCCCGTGGTGCGAACGGAACAGCGTTGCCGTCGTCGCCTACAGTCCCTTCGGCCATGACGATTTCCCGGCTGCCGGCAGCGCGCCGGGCAAGGTCCTGGCCGAGATCGCCGCGAGCCATGGCGCGACGCCCCGGCAGGTCGCGCTCGCCTTTCTGACGCGGCGTGAAAGCGTCTTCGCGATCCCGAAGGCCGGCCGGGTCACCCATGTCGAGGACAATGCCGGGGCTTTGAACCTCGCGCTTTCCGATGCCGAGATCGCCCGGATCGACGCGGCCTTTCCGCGCGGCCGCAAGCCCGCCTCGCTGCCGATGATCTGAGCGGCCGGAAACCACGTTCCGCCTTCCGGCTTTACAAGCCGGGGCCGTCGGCGCTTTCCTAGAGTCAAGGGCGGCGGCCACCAGAGCTCGACAACGCCTCATTCAGCAGCTTGCGTCTTTCGGAGTGAGTGTGATGCGTCGCGTTCTCGGCCTCCTGGCCGCCCTCGTCCTGTCGGCCTTCGCCGGCTCCGCCCATGCCGGCGTCAGCGTCAATGTCGACATCGTCGCTCAGCGCATGACGGTGACCACGACCGATGGCGAGGTCTACGACTGGAAGATCTCGTCCGGCCGCAAGGGTTTCCGTTCGCCCAACGGCGTCTATCGGCCGACCCGGCTGGAGAAGAACTGGTACTCGCGCAAATATGGCGGCGCGATGCCCCATGCCGTGTTCTTCCGCGGCGGCTACGCAATCCATGGCACTGGGGCCGTCGGCGCGCTCGGCCGCCCGGCCTCGCATGGCTGCATCCGGCTGCACCCCGCCAACGCCGCAAAGCTCTTCGCGCTGGTGAAGAAGCATGGCTCCAGCCAGACCCGGATCGCGCTGCACGGTGCCGCACCAGACAATCTCTCGCGCTTCGCCAAGGCCTCCTCGCCGTCGAAGGCCAAGCTCGCGAAGACGACCTCTTCCAAGCACAAGGTCGCGAAGGCCGGCTCGTCCAAGCACAAGATCGCCAAGGCGAAGCATCGCAGCAACACCATGAGCGTCGCGCAGCAGCGCCGCGGCGGTGATTGGGAAGCGGCGCGCGGCCAGATCCTGCTGCGCCCCGCCCTGCCGGCCAACGCCTATGGCTACCAGCCCTATTACCCGAGCGGCTACGGCTGGCGCTGAGCTTTAGAGAGCTTCCGGCACGATCCTGAGCCAGCCTTCCAGCGTCTCGCCCGGCGCCAGGCGCTTGAGCGGCGCGGCGGTCCGCGCTGCCGGCTCGCTCGGTGCGCCGATCGCATGGCTCTGCGGCTCGACGCAGAGGAAATCCGAGCCTGCCGGCGCCCAGACCACCGGGCAGTCGAGATTGTCGCTCGCGGTCAGGGTGACGGCGAGACCGGTCGAAGGCGTCTCGATCCGGGCTGTGCCGTCCCAGCCGAGGAAGCTCCAGGCGGTCACGCTCTCCGCGCGGAAAGGCTGCGCTTCGGCATAGGGGCCGCCATCGACGAAAGCCTGCTGGCCGGTGGCGCGGAAGGCTTCGCCGAAGACCAGCGCGCCCTTGCTGCGCATCACGAGGCTCGTATCGGCAGCACAGGGAAACCAGGGATGGTGGCCGATGCCGAACGGTAGTGCCGCCTGCGCCTCGTTGGTGATCGCCATCCGGATGGTCATACCGGCATCGTCGAGGGAGATCTCCTGCCGCGCCCGGTAGCGATAAGGGTCTGTCCCCTCCATGCGGCGATGTTCGAGGACGGTATGGCTGCGGTCATACCGCAGGACATCCCAGGCCGCCTGCCAGCCGAAGCCGTGAATGGCGCCGCCTGGATCGTTCTGCGGAACGAGGAAGCGCTGCTCGCCATCGTCGACGACGCAGCCGAAGGCGCGGTTGGCGAAAGGCAGGAGTGCCCAGGTCCCGAAGAAGTTCGGCGAGGCCGTGCCGGGCTGCCGCCCGGCCGGCGGATAGAGCACGTCATGGCTGCGCCCGTCCGGCCCGCGCCAGCTCAGAGAGGAGACGATCCCGCCCGCCTCGGGAGAGATGGCGGCGTCGAGGCCCCCCGCTTGCAGTTCGAGCATCCGGCTTGTCCGATTCGTTCTCGCACCCAAGGCCAGCAGGGTTGCCGCGAAGGCCAGCCATATACAAGGCCTCGGCGCCGGCCCTTGACCCGATGGAATGCGGCGGAGACAGTCGCCAGCCTTGGATCACCGCGCGTCCTATCGGACGTGCAGTGATCCATATATTTGCTGTCGCATCGGACCGAAAAGTGGCTCCCACTTTTCGGTCCGATGCTGCTGCCGGAGCCTGCCATGCCCAAACCTCTGATCGCGCTCGACTGGGGCACGACCCGCGCGCGCGCCTTCCTGATCTCGGAGACCGGGGAGGTGCTGGAGCGGCGCATCGCCGATCGCGGCATCCAGTCGGTTCCGGCGGGCGGCTATCCTGAAGCCTTTGCCGAGCTCGCCGGCGACTTCCGCGAGACTGCGCCCGATGCCGCGATCGTGCTCGCCGGCATGGTCGGCAGCCGCAACGGCTGGATCGAGGCGCGCTACGTCGCCTGTCCGGCCTCCCCTGCCGAGATCGCGGCCGCCGCGATCCAGGTCGCGCTCGATGCCGGAACGACGGCGACCATCCTGCCCGGCCTGAGCTGCGACGATGGCGCCTTCGACGTGATGCGCGGCGAGGAGACCCTGATCGTCGGCCTCGGCCTGAGCGACGGCATCGCCTGCCTGCCCGGCACCCATTCGAAATGGGCCGAGATCAAGGGAGGTCGCATCACCCGCTTCGCCAGCTTCATGACCGGCGAAATCTACGGGCTGCTGCGCAACGACTCGATCCTCGCCCGGCTCGCCGAAGCGCCTTCGGACGCTGACACGGCTGATGGCGCCGCGCGCGGTCGCCTGGCTGCCGGCCGGCCGGGAGGGCTGCTCAACACGGCCTTCGCCGCACGTACCGAAGTCCTCGCAGGCCGGATGGCGGGTGGTGCGGTCGGGCCTTATCTCTCGGCGCTGCTGGTCGGGCAGGAAATCGCGGGGGCCGAAGCCTTGTTCGGCAAGGGCCAGACGATCCATCTCGTCGCGGACGGGGCCCTGGCCGAGAGCTACGGCGCCGGCTTGCAGGCGCGGGGACATGCCATTCAACTCGTCACGCCCGAGGCGGCCTTCGTCGCCGGCGTGAGGCGGCTCGCGGCGGACCTTCCTGCATGATCGTTGTCTTCGGCTCCATCAATATCGACCTCGTCACACCGGTCGAGCGCCTGCCGGGACCGGGCGAGACCGTGCTCGGACCGGGCTATGCCCTGCATCCGGGCGGCAAGGGCGCGAACCAGGCACTCGCGGCCCGCCGCGCCGGCGCGGATGTCGTGCTCGTCGGCGCGACCGGGCGGGACCGATTCAGCGATGCCGCGCTGGCGCTGCTCTCCACCGACGGCGTCGATCTCGATCACGTCGCACAGGTCGACGAACCGACCGGCGCCGCCTTCATCGCGACGGATCGCGAGGGCGCCAACCAGATCATCGTCGCAGCCGGCGCCAATGCTGCTGTCCGCCCGGATGCCTTGCGGCAGCTCGAGCTCGCGGCGGAGGATATCCTGCTCCTGCAACGCGAAGTGCCTGAAGAAGCCTGCCTGCAGGCCGCCCGAAGGATGAAGCAGGCCGGCGGGCGGGTGATCCTCAATCTCGCTCCGGCCGAGGCGCCGTCGCCCGCGCTGCTGGAGCAGCTCGACATGCTGATCGTCAACGAGCACGAAGCGATCGTGCTGGCACAGGCGCTCGGATGGGCGGACCGCGATCCCGACGCCATCGCGCGCCGGCTCGACAGTGAGCGGCAGATCGCCACGATCGCGACGCTGGGGGCAGCCGGGGTCGTCGCCTGGATCGACGGCATCCGCCATCGCCTCGCAGCGCCTCAGGTTGCGGTCGTCGACACGGTCGCGGCCGGTGACAGCTTCACCGGCGCCTTCGCCGCAGCCCTCGCGGCCGGGAAGAGCATGGCGGCGGCGCTGTACGACGGGCTGGCCGCCGGCTCGCTTGCCTGCACGCGGCCGGGCGCCCAGCCGAGCATCCCCCGCGCAGCCGAGATCGCGGCATTGGCCGCCACGCTTGCAAACGGACCGCGCCGGTAAGCCTCGATTAAGCCTGTCCGCAATCGGGCAGCCTTCCCCGCCCCGCTTGCACGCAAATGCGTGCAAGCTCTTCACGCTTCGTCAGGGCTCGCTTCCGCATCGTGGACGGGCTGTGGAAGGGTTGGGGAGCGCCGTGACGACACCACCGCTGATCTGGGCCTTGAGCGTCGCCGGTGTCGCGATCGCCGGAGCGCTGTCCTATACGCAGTTTCTCGCCCCGCGCATGGCGGACGAGGCGCCTTCCGCGGCCATGGCCGCGACGGAACAGAAACCGCCGGGACCCCGCATGCCCTCGACGCTCGCCGTCGCCGCCGATTATCGCGGGCACTATATCGTGCACCCCTCGGTCGACAACTACCGCATCAAGATGATGGTCGATACCGGCGCCAGCATCGTGGCATTGACGGCTGCCGATGCCCGCGCGCTCGGTGTCAAGAACGATGCCTCGTCACGCAAGATCGTGCTCAGCACCGCCAACGGCGCCGTCACGGGCTTCCGGACCGTCCTGCGGGAGATCCGGCTCGGCGATATCGTCGTGCGGAATGTCGATGCCGTCGTCCTGCCCGAACGCGCGCTCTCGATGAGCCTGCTCGGGAATTCCTTCCTCAGCAAGCTCCAGGGCTACGAGGTCCAGACCGGGCGCATGGTGCTGCGCGGCTAGAGCATTTCTGAGCGAACTGGACACCGGTTGGCGTGAAGAACCGAAGGTCCGCGTCAGCGAATAGGCGATAAGGCAAAGACCGGCAACATCGGGGAGCGCCGGCCCGGGCGCGAAGCCCCCTGCCGGCATGATCGCCCGATCGTCAATTGTAGAGCGGGCAGGGATTGGTGCCGGTCCGCACCACCTGTTCGATATTGTTGGTGCCGCCAGCCACGCCATTACGCGGGCGTGCATAGATCGGGCTGTCGCCGAGCGTGAAGGATTTGGTCAGGACATAACCGACGATGGGCGTGTATTCGTAGCTCGCGCGCGCCATGATGACGGAGGTGCCCGGAACCCGGTAGGTGTCGGGAATGGTGATCGAGGTCCCACGGGCCGGTGCAGTGCCATCGCGCGGCTCGCTCCAGCACACCTTCGCAACGCCCGCCGGATCGATGACGACACTGGCGATCACCATCGTGACCTTGTCGCTGTCATACGGCATCAGGATCGACCGCGCAGCATTGAAGATGTTCTGGACATCCGTGGACGAAACCGACTGGACGCGCGCCGTGAGATCGCTGAGAGCCGAGGTCAATTGAGTGACCTTGCGGTTGACCATCACGAGCTGCACCACATCCACCATCCCCGTATAGGTGATGAGCATCACCGGCAGCAGCAGGGCGAACTCGACCGCAGCCACGCCGTCCCGATTGCGGCAGAAGCGGCGCCAGAAACGGAGACCTGTCTTTTTCGGCATGTCCGTCATTCCCGATCAAGAACCTGCCGGAGGAGGGGTCGCGCCCGACGAGACGAAGGGCTCGGCCCGGAAAGCCATGCTCACGACGATGCCCCGCCGGCCCGATCCGGCGGGCTTGATATTGGCCAGCGCGGAGGAAGCCCAGCTCGTCAGGAAGAGCTTGTAGTCGAGCACTGCGCGCACGACGACGATGTCGTTGCCCTGCGGCTGGACGTAGGTGAAGCCGGAGGTGTCGAGGCTCCCGCCCGCAAGCGGATCGCCTGCGGATGCCGTAGAGGCAAAACTGTCGTAGACCCGCACGTCGACGTAAAGTTTCGAGCAGTCGATCAATCCCAACGGCGCGAGTTCGCAGATATTGTCGCGGAATTTCTTCGCGTTCACCGCGCCGGTCGATCCGGTATAGAGGGTCCGCGACTGCCCCGTGACCAGCGAACGGGAGACCTGCGACAGCGACTCTTCCAGGACCTGGCTGGTCCAGAACATCAAGGCCGTCTCGAAGATGGCGAAGAGGATCATCAGGAACGGTACGACGACGAACGCGAACTCTACGGCAGTCGCCCCGTCCTGCGAGCGGCGAAAGCGTCGGAGCAGCGGGCGACAGACGCCGCGGCGCGGCAACCCGTTCTTCGGCAAGGGCGTCTTTTTCGGTCGGTCGAACATCCGTTTGCCCCATCGAGCTTCGGCCCAGGCCGGAAATCTCTACGGCAAAAGAATTTCAGATCGGTTAGGGACGTCGCCGGTCAGCCGAAATCGGCGTGAAGCTTTCGCTAACCATGGGTTCGGCGCGTAACGGAGGTCTCGCGCGCGTACCTGCTAAGCTTCCGCCCCAGAACCTTGACTTTTCCCGGGAACCGCGCGCCGGGTTCGAGCCGGGGCCCTATTTCTTCGGGCCCCCGGTCGCGAGCATGTTGCGCGCGGCGGCCTGCCCGGCGACGCCGGCAAAGTAATCCTTCGCATCGCCCATCTGGACCGAGGGCTGGCAATCCGGGCTGCAGGCATAGCTTTCGCGATCCATGCCCCGCTGGACCGTCAGGACCGCGTCGGAGGCGGAACCGACCCGAACCAGTGATTCAGCCAGCAGCGTCCCGCTGGCGTCCAGCGCGATCAGGTTGGTCACGCCGAAACTCTTGCCGGTGACGATCATGACGCCGTTGCGCTGCATGGAGACATCGGCGATGGCCGGATTGCCGACGACGACCGTTTGAGCCTTCTCCGGGAGCCGCACGACCTTGGCGTGGTCGACCATGACGACCACGCTCTCGGATGGCGCGCGTGGCGCGGCATGAGCAGCACCAGCGCCGCACAGGATGATCGCGAGGCTTGTCGCGGCCACCCGGCGCGTAAGCCGGCGGCACCCTTCAGGAGCACGGATGATCAACATGGCGGCGCCTCAAGCTCTGCGACCATGCCAATAAAGCGGAAAATGATGAATCAAACCCTAAGCGCGCGACGAATAGCGATTTCACGCCGCGAGGCACAACTTGTCGCAACGGAACAGCGACCGGCGCCAGCGTCGATTGCCGAGCGCCTCAAAAATAAATCAACGAGTCAGGACCAATTAAACACCCTGTTTACCGATAAAAACCCCCACGCCTGGCTTTATTCATAAGCTCACCACGGTCTTAAGCCTGCTAAATCGAGTGTTAACCACAGAAAAAACCGAGCGCGAAACAAGCCAATTCTTCGATCCGCTTAACCGATCAGCAAGGCGAGCGGGCTAATGTCGTTCCTGTCGCTGACCGAAGCCACCTCAGAGCACAGGCAGCCGTCAAACCGTGGTGTAAAGGAGATCCAGCATGACCAATCTTTTCGCTCGCTTCGTCAAGGACGAGTCCGGCGCCACCGCCATCGAGTACGGCCTGATCGCCGCTCTGATCGCCGTCGGCATCATCATCGCCGCCACCAATCTCGGCACCGAGCTCAGCAGCATCTTCCAGCGTATCGCGGACAAGCTGCAGAACACCACGGTCTCCTGATCGTCGGTACCTGACCGATATGTCGGCAAACGCCCCGGTCATCCCGGGGCGTTTTTCTTTTCATGCTGCGTTTTATGCGGTCGCCGTAAGGGTTTGGTGAGGCATTTGCGGCATCATCGTTCCGTAGCGGAGGAAGTGTCATGACCCTGCCCCACATCGTCATGCTCGGCGTGTTTCCCTTCGCCATGGCCTATGCCGCCGCCAGCGACCTGGTCTCGATGACGATCTCGAACCGGCTCTGCCTGTTCCTTGTCGCGGGTTTCGCGGTCTGCTGCGTCCTGTTCGGCCTGAGCCCGGCCGCAATCGGCTGGCATCTCGCAGCGGGTGGGCTTGTCCTTGTGATCGCCTTCGGCCTGTTCGCGGCCGGATGGATCGGTGGCGGCGACGCCAAGCTCGCTGCCGCGACCGCGCTCTGGTTCGGCTTCGATCAATTGATGCCCTATCTGCTCATGGCAGCCTTCCTCGGCGGCCTGCTGACCATCCTCGTCCTGCGGCTGCGATCGCGCCCCCTGCCGGCCTTCGCCGAGAACTGGAGCTGGATGCGCCGGTTGCACGCCGCCAACGAGGGCGTCCCCTACGGCATCGCGCTGGCCTTCGCCGCGCTCTTGGTGCTGCCGGATACGACGATCTGGCACGCCGCGATCGGCGTCTGAAAAGCGCCGCGGACGTAACGGAAGCGAATTTCAAAAATATACGTCCAGTTAACCATAAGTTGACGTTTCCAGACGACGATCCGGGACGAGAGCCAATCACGCTTGGCTGAGGGTCGACCGTCAAATGAGTCCCGCACGCATCATCATTCTCGTGGTCGCACTCCTGGCAGGGCTGGGTGCAGCGCTGCTCGTCCAGGGCCCCAAGGCCCCCGCACCCGTCGCAAAGATCCAGCCGGCGCCGACAGTACCGGTCCTGGTCGCGGCGGCCGAGATTCCCGTCGGCAATACGGTGACGGCCAACGACCTGCGCTGGCTCGACTGGCCGCTGGCCAGCGTACCGGCCGGCGTCATCCGCAAGGACGAAGCGCCCGAAGCCGAAAAGGAGATCATCGGGCAGGTGTCGCGCTACGCCACCCTCGGCGCCGAGCCGATCCGCCGCGAGAAGTTGATCAAAACGGACGGAACCGGCTTTCTCTCGGCCGTCCTGCCCGCGGGCATGCGCGCCGTCGCGATCTCGACCGACAGCCGCGGTGCCAACACCGCCGGCGGCTTCATCCTCCCCAACGACCGCGTCGACGTGATCTCCACCGAGCGCGGCGAAGCAGCGGGCGGCCAGGAATCCTACGCCAGCGAAGTCATCCTGCGGAACATCCGCGTGCTGGCCATCGGCCAGAACGTGCAGGAACGCAACGGCGAGAAGGTCGTGGTTGGCGAAACCGCCACGCTGCAAGTCGAGCCCGGGCAGGTCGAGAGCCTGGTCCAGGCCCAGAAGACGGGCACGCTCTCGCTCGCCCTGCGCAGCCTCAAGGATGCCAACGAAACCGCGCCACCGACCCAGGCAGACAACTCCATGACGCTCGTGCGCTACGGTGTGACCTCGAAGAGCGTGAAGCCATGATCAGATCTTCTCTCCGCATCGCGACGGCTCTCGCGCTCGCCCTCGCCGCCGGCAGCGTCGCCGCCCAGTCGAGCAGGAGCGGCCCCGCTCCCGTCATCAATGTCGGCTCGAGCGAGAACGCGATCTCCCGCAAGCTCGACCTCTCGATCGGCCGCTCGCTCATCGTCGAGCTGCCGCGCGACGCCAAGGAGGTCTTCGTCGCCAACCCGAAGGTCGCCAACGCGGTCGTCCGGACGGCGCGCAAGCTTTTCGTGATCGGCATCGCCGACGGCGCGACCTCGATGTTCGTGATGGATGGCGACGGCCAGCAGATCACCGCGCTCGACATCAATGTCGGGCGCGACCTCAACGTTCTCAGGCAGACACTGCGCACGGCGCTGCCGAACGCGCAGATCGAGATCAAGCCGGCGGGCGATTCGATCCTGCTCGTCGGGACGGTGCCCGATGCCTCGGATGCGACCCAGGCCGTCGACATCGCCAAGGCCTTCGTCGGCAGCGACGCGACAGGAAAGAGCGGGACGGTCATCAACTCGCTGACCATCCGCGACCGCGACCAGGTGATGGTGAAGGTCACGGTGTCCGAGGTCTCGCGCAAGGCGATCAAGCAGCTCGGCATCAATTCCAGCGGCGAATGGAAGCTCGGCAACTTCTCCATCACGCCCTCGATCGACAACCCGTTCTCGCTCTCGCCGCAGGCCTTGTCCGCCTCGGCGATCGGCGCCGGCATCGGCAACTCCCAGAACTTCACGCTGCGCGCCCTTGAACGGGCCGGCATGGCGCGCGTCCTCGCCGAACCGACGGTGACCGCGATCTCGGGCGAGAGCGCGAAATTCACGGCCGGCGGCGAGGTCCCGATCCCGACCGGCTACACCTGCGACCCGTCCAAGGCCGTCTGCTCGCTCGGCGTCTCCTACAAGCCCATCGGCGTCGCCCTGAACTTCACGCCGATCGTGCTCTCGGCCAACAAGATCAGCATGCGCATCGCGACCGAGGTCACCGAACTCGACTTCGAGAACCAGATCGTGCTCCAGGGCGGCTCCGGCCAGCCGACCGTCACCGTCCCCGCCTTCCGCGTGCGCAAGTCCGACACCACGGTCGAGCTGCCATCCGGCGGCACGCTGGCCACCGCCGGCCTGATCCAGCGCGTCTCCAAGAGCTCGATCAACGGCCTGCCCGGCCTGATGAACCTGCCGATCATCGGCGTGCTGTTCCGCTCGCGCGACTACCAGCGCGAGGAGACCGAGCTGATGATCACGGTCACGCCCTACATCGCCAAGCCGATGCAGCCGACCGAGGTCCAGCGGCCCGATGACGGCTTCGTCGAAACGCACGACTCCCAGGCGATCCTGCTCGGCCGCCTGAACAAGATCTACGGCAGCGGCGGCGGCCCGATTCCCCAGGCCTACAAGGGCCGCGTCGGCTTCATCGCCGACTGAGCGCCCGGCGACAACGATGATGGATGGCCCGACCATGACGGTTTCCCACCGGAACGACTCGACAGGACCGCGCCTGATCGTCGCCGTGCTGGCGCTCGGCGCCATCCTAGGCGGCTGCGCCAAGCGAACGGCGGAGAGCGACACGCTCGCCTTCGGGCCGGACGACGTGCGCGAGCGGCACCCGATCGTCCTGCGCGACGCCCCCCGTTCGCTCGACGTCTTCGTCGGGCGTTCCGGCGGCAGACTCGATATCAGGCAGGCCGAGGATGTCGCCAGCTTCGCCCGCGAATTCCGCCGCTCCGGCAAGGGTGGCCTGGTGGCCGAGGTCCCGACCGGAGCCCACCGCGACCATGCGACCCAGGATACGCTGAACGGCATCCGGGCGGCCTTGTCGCGCGGCGGCGTTTCGCCCGGCATCCTCAGCGTCCGCAGCTACCCGGTTCAGGATCCGGGCCTGGCCTCGCCGATCCGCCTGACCTTCGCCTCGCTCCAGGCGAGCGTGCCGCATCGCTGCGGACAATGGCCGACAGACCTGGGCAGCTCCGAGTTCAGGTTCTCGTCCTCGAACGCACCCTACTGGAATCTCGGCTGCTCCTCGCAGGCGACGCTGGCCGCACAGGTGGCCGATCCGATCGATCTCGTCCGGTCGCGCGACGAAGGCCGCCCCGACATCGTCAAGCGCATGGGCGCCATCACGAAGATCCGCGAAGGCAAGGACCCCTCGACCCAGTACCGGCAGGCGACGCCGCAGATCAACTCCACGGTCGGAGGCGGCAACTGATGCATTCCGAAACCCGCGAGAATTCGGCGATCGAGCTGCCCAGCGACGAGACCATCGCACCGTTGCCGCGCATCACGCTGCAGGCCTTCTGCGAAACGCCGGCCATTGCCGCGACCATGCAGGCCGCGGTCGCCGACCGGCGCATGGACAAGGCGCATGCCCGCGTCCAGATGGGCGGCCCGGCTGCCGCCGTCGAGGCCTTCCGCTCGGCCCCGACGCCCAACATCATCGTGCTCGAAGCCGTGGCAGACCCGGCGACGCTGGTCTCGCATCTCGAATCGCTGTCTGAAAGCTGCGACGCCGGCACCAAGGTCGTCGTGATCGGCCATGTCAACGACGTCCAGCTCTATCGCGACCTGATCCGGCGCGGCGTCAGCGAGTACCTGATCGCGCCGCTGGAGCCCCTCGACGTCCTGCGCACCCTGTCGGAGCTCTATGTCGCCCCGGAGGCCCGCAATCTCGGCCGCGTCATCGCGGTGATGGGCGCCAAGGGCGGCGTCGGCGCTTCGACGGTCGCGCACAACGTCTCCTGGGCGATCGCCCGCAATCTCGACGCCTCGACCGTCATCGTCGATCTCGACATCGCCTTCGGCACGGCCGGCCTGAACTTCAACCAGGACCCGCCGCAAGGCATCGCCGAAGCCGTGTTCGCACCCGAGCGCCTCGATTCCAACCTGCTTGACCGGCTGCTCTCGCGCTGCAGCGACAACCTCGCGCTGCTCGCCGCCCCGGCCGTGCTGGACCGGACGATCGATCTCGACGAGGAGGCACTCGAACAGCTCCTCGATCTGCTGCGCGCCAGCGTGCCCTGCATCATCCTCGACGTGCCGCACCAGTGGGGCGCCTGGGTCAAGCGCACGGTGCTCAGCGCCGACGAGATCGTCATCGTCGCCGAGCCGGAGCTCGCCTCCCTGCGCAACGCCAAGAACCTGATCGACCTGTCGCGGGCGACGCGGCCGAACGATGCCGTCGCCCGGCTCGTCCTCAACCGGGTCGGCGTCCCGAAACGGCCGGAGATCAATGCCGGAGAGTTCTCGAAGGCGCTCGGTATCGACGTGCTCAGCACGATTCCGTTCGACGCCCACCTGTTCGGTACCGCTGCCAACAACGGCCAGATGATCGCCGAGGTGCAGGCCGGGAGCAAGGCGACCGAGGCCTTCACCCAGATCGCCAGCGCCCTGACCGGACGCGGCGAAGCCAAGCGGGGCCGGCGCAGCCTGCTCGAACCGTTCGTCGCGAAGCTGAAGCGCCGCAAGGCCTCGTGACGGGCAGGAACCGACGATGACGGGACGATGCCCGCTCACCAGGCAAGAGACCGGCCCGGACCGGGCGGGAGAGTGACGAGATGTTCGGCAAGCGATCCGCAGGCGCAGGTCACGCGCCCAATCTGAGCGCAAGGTCGCCCGCAGCCATGCCGGCTGCGCCGCGCAGCAAGCCCGAGCCGGTTCAGGCCGCCGCGGAAGAGCGCAGGATCACGCCGGTCGCCGAGACGACCCCGCGATCCGAAGACTACTACCAGATGAAGAGCACGATCTTCGGGGCGCTGATCGAGGCCATCGATCTGTCGCAGCTCGCGAAGCTCGACGCCGAATCCGCCCGCGAGGAAATCCGCGACATCATCAACGAGATCATCTCGCTGAAGAATGTCGTGCTGTCGATCGCGGAGCAGGAGGAACTGCTCGACGACATCTGCAACGACGTGCTCGGCTACGGACCGCTCGAGCCCCTGCTGGCACGCGACGACATCGCCGACATCATGGTCAACGGCGCCGGCCGGACCTTCATCGAAACCGCCGGCAAGATCCAGCTCACCAACATCCGCTTCCGCGACAACGCCCAGCTGATGAATATCTGCCAGCGCATCGTCAGCCAGGTCGGCCGCCGCGTCGACGAAAGCTCGCCGATCTGCGATGCGCGCCTCGCCGACGGCTCGCGCGTCAACGTCATCGCGCCGCCGCTGGCGATCGACGGCCCGGCCCTCACTATCCGCAAGTTCAGGAAGGACAAGCTGACGCTCGACCAGCTCGTCAAGTTCGGCGCGATCTCGCCGCCGGGCGCCGAGCTCCTCAAGATCATCGGGCGCGTCCGCTGCAACATCGTCATCTCCGGCGGCACGGGCTCGGGCAAGACGACGCTGCTCAACTGCCTGACCAACTATATCGACCATGACGAGCGCGTGATCACCTGCGAGGACGCGGCCGAGCTCCAGCTCCAGCAGCCGCATGTGGTGCGGCTCGAAACCCGCCCGCCCAATCTCGAAGGCACCGGCGCGGTGACGATGCGCGATCTCGTCAAGAACTGCCTGCGCATGCGCCCCGAGCGTATCATCGTCGGCGAGGTGCGCGGACCCGAGGCCTTCGACCTGCTCCAGGCGATGAACACGGGCCATGACGGCTCGATGGGCACGCTGCACGCCAACTCGCCGCGCGAGTGCCTGAGCCGTATCGAATCGATGATCACCATGGGCGGCTTCTCGCTGCCCTCGAAGACTCTGCGCGAGATGATCTGCTCCTCGGTCGACGTCATCATCCAGGCCCAGCGCCTGCGCGACGGATCGCGCCGCATCACCCACATCACCGAAGTGATGGGCATGGAGGGCGAAGTGATCACGACGCAGGACCTGATGCTCTACGATATCGTCGGCGAGGATGCCGCCGGCAAGCTCATCGGCCGGCACCGCGCCACCGGCGTCGGACGGCCGCGCTTCTGGGAGCGCGCGCGCTATTTCAACGAGGACCAGCGCCTCGCCGCCGCTCTCGACCAGCTCGAAGACGCGGGCGTCAGCAATGCCGTCTGAGCGGAAGGCCTTACCGGGAGGCGGGGCATGAATACGAGCACGCTCGCCGTCGCCCTGCTCGCCATGTTCGCCGTCGGCGGCGTGGTCTATGCGCTGTTGTATCCGACGCTGAGCGGCCAAAAGCGCGCCGAGAAGCGACGCAAGGAATTCGCCGGGCCGAGCACGGTTCGCGGCATCGACCGGGAGGCACAGGCGCGCCAGAAGCGCGGCCAGGTCGCGCAAAGCCTCAAGGAACTCGAGGACCGCGAGAACGCGCGCAACAAGGTCCCGCTCGAGCAGCGCATCGCCCAGGCCGGACTGACCTGGACCGCCAGGAAATATTACGCGATCAGCGCGGGCGTCGCGGCCGTGCTCGGGCTCACGCTGTGGCTCGCGAGCGGAACCTGGGTCCTCGGTCTCGCCGGTCTCTTCATCGGCGGCTTCGGCATCCCCGCCTGGTTCCTGAAACGCTGCAAGATCAAGCGACTGAAGAAGTTCGGGGCCGAATTCCCCAACGCGCTCGACGTCATCGTGCGTGGCATCAAGGCGGGCCTGCCCGTCAACGACTGCCTGCGCATCATCGCCAACGAGGCGGTGGAGCCGGTGAAGAGCGAGTTCAGAATGATCATCGAGGGACAGGCGCTGGGCCTGCCGCTGTCGGAGGCCACGGTCAAGCTGTTCGAGCGGATGCCCTGTGCCGAGGCCAATTTCTTCGGAATCGTCATCGCCATCCAGCAGAAGACCGGTGGCAACCTGTCCGAAACCCTCGGGAACCTCTCGCGCGTGCTGCGCGAACGCCGCAAGATGCGCGACAAGATCCAGGCCGTGTCGACGGAGGCGAAGGCCTCGGCGGCGATCATCGGATCGCTGCCCCCGATCGTGGCATTCCTCGTCTGGCTCACCACCCCGAAATATATCGAGCTTCTCTGGATCACCAATTCCGGCAAGGTCGCGCTGGTCGCGAGCGGCCTGTGGATGCTGATCGGCATCCTGGTCATGCGCAAGATGATCAACTTCGAGATCTGAGGCGGACGATGATTTCCCAGATCGCCAGCGCCGTCACCAATCCGCAGTTCATGATGGGCCTGCTGGCGGCCATCGCGGCAGCCGCGACCGTGCTGACGATCGCGATTCCGCTGACCGAGGGCAACAGCCTCCAGAAGCGGATGAAGAACGTCGCGACGGAACGCGAGAAGATCCGCGCCCGCGAACGTGAACGGCTCAACCGGCAGAACGAGAAGGTCTCGCTGCGGCAGGAGCCGAAAGCCTACATGCGGCGCATCGTGGAGCGGTTCAAGCTGGGCGACTGGCTCGGCACCGAAAACGCCAAGAAGCAGCTCGCCATGGCCGGCTATCGCGGCCCCCAGGCCGAGATCACCTTCCTTTTCTTCCGTCTCGCCGTGCCGGTCGGGCTGTTCCTGCTAACACTGTTCTACGTCTTCGCCATCAACGGTTTCGGCCAGCCCTTCGCGGTCAAGATCGCCATGGCCATCGCCGGCGCCTATATCGGCATCAAGGCGCCGGAGGTCTTCCTGACGAACCAGGCCGGCAAGCGGCAGGCGTCGATGCGCCAGGCCTTTCCGGATGCGCTCGACCTGCTGCTGATCTGCGTGGAAGCCGGCATGTCGATCGAGCATGCCTTCCGGAAGGTCTCCGGCGAGATCGGCAATCAGTCGGTTCCGCTGGCGGAGGAATTCGCGCTGTGCACCGCCGAGCTCTCCTATCTCTCCGACCGCCGCATCGCCTACGAGAACCTCGCGCTCCGCACCGGCCTCGAAAGCGTCCGGTCGGTCTCGACGGCCCTGATCCAGGCCGAGCGCTACGGCACGCCGCTGGGAACCGCACTGCGCACGCTCGCACAGGAAAGCCGTGACCAGCGCATGAACGCGGCCGAGAAGAAGGCGGCCGCGCTGCCGCCGAAACTCACGGTGCCGATGATCCTGTTCTTCCTGCCGGTGCTGTTCGTCATCATCATGACGCCCGCGCTGATTCAGGTCTTCAAGTGGAAGTGAGGTCGATCGACCGCCATGCCTGTCGGATCTCATTCAAGATGAGACTGCCTCGCTCACGGTGAGACTGGAGCATGCACGAATCTCACGCGGGTGAGACCGATATGCGGCTAGTGCACGCCAAAAACCCCCCGCAATTACAGTTGCTGACCTGATTTCAAACGCATCAGGCCTTGAATGAGATTTCTGGCGCGCAGCTCTCATGCAACCTAACGGATATCCTTCGTCGTCAAGCGCGACCAGCTGCCGTCAGCGCGGGCGATATAGGTCCTGGTCCGCCCGAGCCAGGTCTTCCGTACGCTCAGGTCGTAGTTGAGGTAGAGCCGTCCATCGACGATCGACCAGGCTTCCGGCTCGATCTTCACGAGATACCCCCGCGAAGTCCCATAGGCGCAGAAGCCGCCATAGGCCGGCAGGTAGCGCTGTGGATCGGCCTCGAACAGTGCCTTGTGCTCGGCGCTGACGAAACGCCAGGTCGCACCGCCATAATGGGCCGCGAATTCCGGCTTGCCGAGCCGCGGACCTCCGTCGCGAAAATAGGCGACGGGATCGTAGCCGCGGATCGCGACGCCATCCGGCGAGCCGAGCGTGTTGACCGGGCGTCGAGCCTCGGCGCGGACCTCGCCGCCGGCAGCGAGCGCCGCCGCGGCGAGACCGATGAAGGCGCGTCTGTCGAGCATGGCGTCACCTCTCGCGCGCTTCCAGAGCCTCGAAGACATAGGCCGCGAGATAGCCGTAGAGCGCGTGGCCGATGAGGCTCATGAAGGAGAGGCGCGGCACGTCGTTCAGCAGGAAATGCTGCCCGGCCAACGGCGCGAAGAAGGCGAGCGCGATGAAATAGGTGATCACACCCCAGATCCAGCCATCGACCGGCATGCCGAAGCTCTTCACCCGGCGCGTCAGGAGCCAGTAGCCGAGCGGATAGAACAGAAAGCCGGTCGTGAAATGCAGCAGCTTGGCGGTCGGCGTCGAGATCGTCAGGCCGAGCTGATGATAGAAGAGCGACTTCACCAGCTCCGGCGGTTCCAGCGGAAATTCGGCGAACCAGGCGGTCGGTACGGCCGAGAACAGTTCCCAGAAGCCGAGGCCGGCAAAGCCGCCGAGAGCCAGGTTGATGACAGTGCGGGTCGAGGGCAGCGCGAAGCTGCGGGTCATGGTCGCGGTGGTCATGGCAGGGGTCCTTTCCGGTGTCAGTGGGCGATGGCAAGCGGGGTGGAAGCGATGGCGAGACCTGCGAGCCGCCCGGCTCTGCTGCCGTGCAACTGCGCCAAGCGGCGGGCGGCGAAGAGATTGGAGCCGCCGCGGCGCCTGAGGCGCTCAGTGAGGATTTCGGCGGCACGCTCGTGCTCGTCGGCGCGGATCAGGCTCTCGGCATAGGCCTGCTCGAACAGGTCACGCTGGGCATGGCTGCCGCCGATCGCGATCAAGCCGTTGCGGGCTGAGCCGAGCAGACGGGCGGCCTCGTCATAATCGCCCTCATGGAAGGCGATCAGCCCGAAGGCAGCCAGCCCGCCGTGACGGGCAGCATCGCGCCGCTCGCTGCTGGGATGCGCTTCCGCATCCTCGATCAGGCTGCGGGCGATGCTCTCGGCCCCGTTGGCCTGGCCGGCGCCGAGCAGGGACAGCGCATAGTGCAGATCGGCAAAGACGAGGCGGCCGTCATGGATGCGCCCCTCGGCCTTGGCGGCCAATTCTTCCCAGCGATCGCCGATATCGACGCCGGCATAGTCGAGCCGGGCGAGCAGCGAGGCGCCGTTGGCGATGTCGCGGTAATCGTCGGTCGGCTCGGCCCGGATCTCCTCGTCATAGAGCCGCAGCACCTCGGCGGTCTCGCCGCGTTCCAGACGGAACAGCGCGAGATGCCAGAAGATGTGGAAGCGCAGGTTGTTGGCGTGGGCAACCTCGCGCCCGTCGCCGAGCCAGATGATGCCCTCATCGGCGCGCCCCGTCATCTCCAGCACATGGGCGACGGCGTGGCGGCCCCAGGCGTCGCGCGGGCTCAAGGCCACGGCACGGCGACCGATACGCTCGGCCTGCGCATAGAAGCCGCGCTCCTCCAGCGCGAAGGCATGGCAGCCATGGACGAAGCCGGCGAGCGGATGGCTCTCGCCGAAGCCTGGCGCGAAACGGTTGAGCGTCGCGAGCATCTCGCCCTGGTCGCCGAGCATGAAGCGCAGCCCATGCGAGAGCTTGAGCGCCAGAACGTCGAAGGGATGGACGAGAAGGATCGCCTCCAGCCGTTCGGCCGCCCGGCGCGGCTGATCGTCGAGCCAGAATGCCAGGGCCTCGACGATCATCGTTTCGCGCCGCGTCACCGGCCGCAACAGCGCCGCCGCGCGCGCACTGGCCAGGCACTCGCGGGCCGGGGCGACGAGCTCGGCACGGGCCAGCGAGAGCAGCATCAGCCCCTTGGCGGCATGGGCCAGCGCGAAATCCGGGTCGGCGGCGAGCGCCCGGGCGAGATGCTCGGGCGTCGCGGCGGCGTGGGCCATCAGCGCTTCGAGCATGTCGTTCCAGGCGAGGCGCGCGGCGTCGTTGAAGACGGTGATGCGATCGCCGGAGAGGTCGTGATGAACGGCATAAGACATGGGCTGCTCCATTGCCGCGCCGGTGAAGGGCGCTCGTCAGGGAGTTCGCAACGGCGCGATCAAACGGCGTTCAACTCGCTTCACGGACCCGTGTTGTCAGCGGGGCCTGCGCGGCCGGTTCGCTCCGCGGCCCGGCGAGTGGCCTGCGCCCCGGGCCAGCCCATGGCGCGCTCTTGAACCAGCCGACCACGAGCGCGGTGACGAGGATCAGCGCGAAGCCAGTGAGATTGAGCGCCGCCACGACAGGCTCGCTGCGCCCGGCCATATCAGCGATCGTGCCCAGCAGCCGCGCCAGTACGACACTTGCCAGGAAACACGCGAGCGACTGCCGCCCGATCAGGATGAGCAGATGGCCTGCGCCGCGATCGAGCCGGTCCCGCCAGGGCTCGATCAGACTCAGCACGAGATAAGCCAGCGCCAGGAAATGCAGCACGCGCAGGATATGCAGGTCGGTCTTCTCGCTGGCCGGGATGACGAGATCGCGAGCCGCTTGCGCCAACGGCCAGTGTTCCAGGATGCCCCAGAAGGACAGCGGCACCGAGAGCAGGAGGAAGAGCGCGGCCGCCAGCATCAATCGCCGGTCACCAAGCGGAGGCATCGGCAGCCATTTCATGGCGATGAAGAAGCCGATGAAGAAGATGAACTGCCAGGCGAACGGATTGAGGAACCAGCCGGCGCCGTTCCACGGGTTGCCGGAGAGATTGAGGCCGGTCGCCCAAACCGCGGCATAGAGGGTTGCCGCGATCAGGAACGGCAGGGCGGCATGGAGCCGACGCCCCAGCATCATCACGGGCACGAGCGCCAGGATGACGAGATACATCGGCAGGATGTCGAGATAGTCCGGCTGCCAGGAGAGCGTGGCAAGGCCGAGCAGAGCGTTCTCGGGATCGGCGAGCAGCGGCTGGAACTGCTGCGCGACCACGGCGAGGCCGAGGAACCGGTCCAGCGCGGCGGCGAGCGCGATCAGCGCCAGCACGAGGCCGATCTGCGCCCAGTAGACCTGCCAGATCCTGTAGGCGATGCGCGCCGTACCCAGCCGCCACCCGCGACGCGTGAAGACGCTGCCGAAGGCGAGCGCGCTGGCGATGCCGGAGCAAAAGACGAAGAGCTCCGCGCCGGAGGAAAAGCCGAAGCGCGCGGGAATCCAGCCGTTCCAGCTGTTCTCCGGCAGATGCGCGACGAAGATGATCAGCATGGTCAAGCCGCGAAAGAGGTCGAGTCGCTCGTCGCGAGGCCGCTTCGCGGGAGCGGTGGAGGCTGCGGCCATCAGAACGCTCCCTCGTAGCTGGAAGCGTCGATGCGGCAGGCGAGCACAGTGAAGCGGTCGCGGCGGAGGGCCGCCTCCGCCTCGCGCGCCAGCGTTTCGCGGTCGTCGATCGTGGCGCCGCGCCCGCCCATTGCGCGGGCGATGGCGGCGAAATCTGTCTCGCCGATATCGACGCCGGCGCGGACCAGGCCGAGCTGGCGCTGCTTCAGAGCGATCAGCCCGAGCGCCCGATCGACGAGCGCGACGACGATCACCGGCAGGCCGAGATCGCGCAGCGTCGCCAGCTCGCCCAGCACCATTTCGAGCCCGGCATCCCCGACGAAGCACAATGTCGGCCGGCCAGAGCCCCGCGCCGCGCCTATCGCCAGCGGCAGGGCGCAGCCCATGGTGCAGAATCCGCTCGATTGCAGCAGGCGGCGCGGGCCGTCGCAGCCCCACATCTGGCTGAGCAGGATGCGGTGCGCCCCGGAATCGGCGGTCGCGATGATGCCGGCCGGCGCGGCCCGGCGTAGCGTCTCGAAGACCGCATGCGGCCCCCATCCGTCGGGAGCGGCGAAGGCGGCGCGGAAGGCCGTACGGATCGCGGCAGGCTCGCCGCCCGGCCAGCTTGCCTTCGCCACCCGCTCTTCCGAGAGCCTCGTCAGCGTCATGCCGACATCGCCTTCGAGCAACAGGCTGGAATGATGCATGCCGTGCTGGATCGGCTCCGCAACGATATCGATAACGGGCGTGCCGGCCGGCCAGGGGTTTCGCCAGCCCTGGCGCATCTCGATCGGATCGTAGCCGGCGAGCACGATCAGGTCGGCGGCCTCGATCAGCGGCCGGACGATTGCGTCGGCCCTGGGCGAAAGGCCGACGGCCCCGATCACGCGCGGATCATCTTCCGGCACCAGCCCCTTGGCCTTGTAGGTGGTGAGCAGCGGCGCGCCGATGCGGGCCAGGAACTCGTCGAGCGCAACCGCTGCGCCGTCCTGGCCGACAAGATCGAGCCCCGCGATCACCAGAGGACGCTGCGCGGTGGCGATCAGCGCTTGCGCAGGCCGAAGATCGGCCGGGACGGAAGGCGCCACGGAGAGCACGGCTGGCGCCGTGCGCCTGGTGGTACGGGCTTCCGCGACCGAGATCGGCAGGTCGATATGGACCGGTCCCGGCCGCCCGCGCCGGGCGATGGCGACGGCCTTGGCCACGACAAGGTCCTCGGTGCCCGGCGCGACACGGAAGCTCGCCTTCACCAGCGGGCGCAGCACGGCCTGATGATCGAAGACCTGATGCGTGTAGCTCTCGGCCAGAGCCTGGTCGACGCAGCCGGTCACGACGATCAGGGGCACGCGGTCCTGCTGGGCATTGGCGACGACATTGACCGCATTGGCGACGCCGGGACCCAGCGTCGCGACCAGCACGGGCAGCGCGCCGGTCGCATGCCAAAGCCCTTCCGCCATGAAGCCGGCCGCGTTCTCGTGCCGCGCGAGCTGGAAGCGGATTCCAGCGCGTTCGAGCGCATCGACCAGCGCCAGCACTTCGCCGCCGGGGATGCCGAAGGCATGGGTCGTGCCGGCCGCCGCCAACCGGGCCGCCAGGAGATCGGCGCCGGTCACGAATTCTTCCGGATCGGCTCCAGTCGGTTCCACGGCCGCTATCCGTTCGTGACGCATCGTCTCTCTCCGCCTTGCCGCAAAAGCGGCTCTGCGGGAGAGATCGCGCGGGAGCCCGGTTTGGTTACACGATCACGGAGACGTGAGACCGGCAGCCGAGGCAGGCGGCCGCATCGTCAGGCGCCAGGCGCGTTCGACCCAGGCAGCGTCTGCGACATGGCCACCGCCATGCAGGCAGAGCTCCAGCCGCGCCGGGCCGCCACAACCGGTCGCGACGCGGCAGGTCAAGCCTTCCGGCTTGAGAGCGGCGCGGGCAGCTTCCGCCCAGCCTGCGGTACAGCCGCCCGGCGCGAAGACCGCGAGGCTCTTGAAGACATCGCCCTGCCGGGAGCCCTGGCGCAGGGTGCGGCCGGCGAGCGGCACGGTCGTGTCGCTCATGCCATGGACATGGATCAGCGGCGGGCGCGGACCTGCGCAGCTTTCCGGCACCGGCTCCCAGAAAGCCCCCGCAATCGGCGCGAAGCCAGCAAAGCGCCCGGGCATCCGGCAGCCGAGATACCAGACCATCGAACCGCCCTGCGAAAAACCGCTCGCAAGGATGCGGCCGGGATCGATGGGAAAGCGCGCGGCGACATCGTCGAGCACCTGTCCGACGAAGACGAACTCATCGCGATGACGGGCAGGCGAGCCAGGATAGGACCATGAGCGCCCGGCGCCGTCGGGCGCGATCAGCGCGACGCCAAGACGTCGGGTAACAGCGACGAGGCCGGCATCGGCGATCACCTCCTCGGCCGAACCCTGATAGCCGTGGAAGTACATGATCGCGCCGACCTTCCGCCCTGCCGACGCCTGCGGCGGTAGCACGATGCGGTAACGGCCGCTCGCCACGCTGCAGCCTGCATCCGCAGGGCAGGCATCGCGGGACTGGGCAGGGACGAGCGTCTGCGCCGCGGCCGACGCCATCAGGACGAAGCCGGCCAGCGCACCGACGAGCCCTAGCCTCGATGCCATTTGCGATCTCTCCGCTGCTTCGCTGAAGCCTGCCCTTGCGCGCGAGCGTAGCCGGAGCGCGCCGGCGCTTCACCCGGCCATCGCGGGCTTGTGAGCCGGCCCTGGCCATGCAACGGACTTGCGTTGCGAATCCCCCTGCGAACAAGCGCAAGACGTGTCGCTGCAAGAGCTCGAAACCCAGCTCCGACCGATCTTCCTCGCGGCCCTTGCCGGCGATGCCGCGGCCTATCGCCTGTTCCTCGACACGATCAGCTTGCGGCTGCGCGGCTATCTCCGCCAGATGCTGGCCCGTGCCGGTCGGACCGAGGCGAGCGAGGCCGAGGACGTGCTGCAGGAAACCCTGCTGGCGCTGCACCTGTCGCGCCACACCTACGACGCCGCGAGCCCGGTGACGGCCTGGGCGCATGCGATCGCGCGCTACAAGCTGGTGGATCATCTGCGCCGCTCCGGCCGCCATGTCGGAGCCCTGCCGCTTGAGGACGAAGCCCATCAGCTCGCAGGCCCTCCGGAGAGTGCCGCGGTCGACGCAAGGCTCGATCTGGCACGCGCGATGGAAGCTTTGCCGGAGCGCACACGGCGCCTGATCGATCAGGTCAAGCTCCAGGGCACCAGCGTCGCCGACGCCGCCACCGCTGCCGGGATGACGGAAACGGCAGCCAAGGTCGCGATCCATCGCGGCCTTCAGGCCATGGCACAATTCCTCTCGAAACGGAGGAAGCAACCATGACGATGTGCATCAGGCATCGACACGCCGTAACCTTTCGCCGGCTCCGCGCGAACTCCCCTTGAACCGGACACCTTCGAAAATCGGACATGCAGACCGACGATTTGATCTCCCTGATGAGCATGGACAGCCGGCCGGTCGATACCGGCTGGCTGCGTCGCACGACGTGGCTCTCGGCATTCGCGGCGCTCGCGGCAACGGCCGGACTTGTCCTGCTGACGCTCGGAACCAGGCCCGACCTCGCAAGCGCCTGGACGACGCTGCCGGTCATCGCCAAGGCCGCATTCGGCGCCAGCGTCGCGGCCATTGCGCTCGTGCTGTTCCAGAACAGCCTGCGGCCGGGCCTGAAGCCGGCGCGGCGCCTGCCGCTCGTTGCGCTCCCGCTGCTGGCTGCTGCTGGCTGGGCCCTCCTGACGCTGGCGCAGGCGCCGGCCGAGCAATGGCATGCCTTGATCTTCGGCCGCTACTGGCGAGCCTGCCTCATTGCGGTACCGCTCTACGCGCTGCTTCCGCTCGTCGTGCTTTTGCTGCTGGCTCGCCGCGGCGCACCGGTCGACAGCGCCTTGACGGGGGCCTGCGCCGGCCTCGCCTCGGCTGGGCTCGCCACGATCGCCTACAGCCTGCACTGCCCGGACGATACCGCGCCCTTCCTGGCGACCTGGTACACGATCGCGACCGCGATCATGACCGCGCTCGGCGCGCTCATCCTGCCGCGTTTCCTGCGCTGGTGACGCGAATGCGCACCGTGCGCCAAAACGATGCTCTGGCTTCCAGCATTGTCGTCGCCGCCGCTGGTACGGGGGGTCCTGCACGCGTGTGGACGAACTGCGTCTGCTTATGGTGCGGTGCAGCCCTGTTTCCTTACAGGCCTGCCATCTGGCAACAACCGTTCGCAGCGCTGCTCGATACCACACCCAGCTCCGGCCGCTACTTCCAGCATATCTCGACGGCGTCTTTGAGACGGCCCGGATACCAGCGCCGGGCTTTTTTGAGCCCGGCGATCCCTGGAAATGGCAGTTCAGGCGGACGGGGTTGCGGCCGGCGGGGAACCCGCTCCCCGCGCCGGCGGCGGCTGCCTGGCGGGCGACTGGGCCTGGCCCGACTGGGACTGGCCATTCTTGCCACCCTTGAGCATCTCCCAGCTGTTGCGCTGGCTGACGCTGCGCTTGAGATAGGCGATCGTCTGGGCGGCTTCGGCCGGGCTCTGATCGCGCCGCGCCCAGGTCTCCGCCTCCCCGAAGCGGCCCTGCAGGCCGAGGACGAGGACGAGGTTCTGACGGACGCGGGCATCGGCGCGCTCGGAGGCTGCGGCCTCGGCCAGGATGCGCTCGGCCTCCGGCAGGTTGCGCGAGAGGGCGAGCGACAGCCCGTAATTCGACATGATCGTCGGCTCGTTGGGAGCAAGCTTCAGCGCGGACTGGTAGATCTGCTGGGCACGGGTGTGGTCGCCCAGCTGATCGGCGACCGTGCCCTGCGCCGACAGGATGCGCCAGTCGGGGCGCTCGGGCGAATGCGCCCGCGAGAGAACGTCGTCCGCCTCCCGCAGGCGCCCGTTATCGGCGAGCGAACGGCCATAGGCGCCAAGAAGCTCGCGATCGTTCTGGTGGATCAGGACGGCGCCCTGAAGCACGGCCAGGGCCTGTGCGTTCTGGTCGAGGCTGCGCAGCGCGCGCGCATAGTAGAAGGCGGCGTCCCGGTCCTTGGGGTTGGCGTCGTAGCGCTTCGCCCAGGTCTCCCGGTCGGCCTGCCAGCCCGCCGCCGTACGCGGCTGGCTCGCCTGGCTGCGGCCGATCGAGCCGGTGATGTCGCCCGGGCCACCGCGCCCCTGGCAGCCCGCCAGGACGAGCGCCGCAAGGCAGACCGCGAGGCCGAGGCCGGCCCGCGAGCCGCGATGGGCCACGGGAGCGGACAGGGGCTGCATCGAGGCTGCAAGGCGGACTGAGGAATGGGGCCGGGCTGAAGAAGACATGGGCCGGATCGCCTCCCGAACACGGGTCGTCTGGATGGGTTTGTCTGGTCGATCCGGTGATAAAGCGTTAACCCTAATGCATTCTTAATCGCCGCCCCGATGCTCCCGCTCGAAATCGAACACCGCTCGTGCACAGCCTCCTGACCTCGACCGCCGCAGGCATTCCCGTTCACGCCGTCTCGACCGGCACATGGCCCGCCCTTCTGGACCAGTTGTCGCCGACCAACCGCAGCTTTGCCCTCGCCCAGGGTTTCGCCGGCCGTGCCGGCCAGCACTGCCTGCTGCCGGATCCGCAAGGGGCCATCGCGACCGTCCTGCTCGGCGTCGACACCACCGGGCGCCGACCCGATCCGTTCGCGCCGGGCCGCCTCGCCGCATTGCTGCCGGCCAGCGACTACACGCTGTCCGGCGCTATCGACGATCCGGCACTGGCGACGCTGGGCTGGCTGCTGCAGGGCTATCGCTTCGATCGCTACCGCAAACCGAACCCGGCCCGCGCCCGGCTGGTCGTACCCGACGGCGTCGACGGCGAGGAAATCAGCGTGATCGCCGAATCCGCGATGCTGGCGCGCGACCTCGTCAACACGCCGGCCAACGAACTCGGGCCGGGCGAAATCGAAGCGGCGATCCGCGGACTCGCGGCCGAATGCGGCGCGACGGTCGCCAGCATCGTCGGCGACGACCTGATCGCCCGCAATTTCCCGATGATCCACGCCGTCGGCCGCGCCTCGACACGCGCGCCGCGGCTCGTCGACCTGGTCTGGGGCGACCCTGCCCATCCCAAGGTCACGCTCGTCGGCAAGGGGGTCGCCTTCGACACGGGCGGGCTCAACCTCAAGCCCGACGCCTCGATGCTGCTGATGAAGAAGGACATGGGCGGCGCGGCGGCGGCGATCGCGGCGGCGCGGATGATCATGCTGGCGAAGCTGCCCGTGCGGCTGCGGCTGCTGGTGCCGGCCGTCGAGAATTCCGTGTCCGGCAATGCCTTCCGGCCCGGCGACGTGCTGGCGAGCCGCAAGGGCCTTTCGGTCGAGATCGGCAACACCGACGCCGAAGGCCGGCTGATCCTGGCCGATGCGCTGGCGCTGGCCGACGAGGAGGCGCCCGAGCTGCTCGTCGATTTCGCGACGCTGACCGGCGCCGCACGGACCGCGCTCGGCCCGGACCTGCCGCCGTTCTACACGCATGACGAGAGCCTCGCCGCCGAGATCGCGCGGCTCGGCATGGCCGTGAACGACCCGGTCTGGCGGCTGCCGCTCTGGCCGCCCTATGACGGCCTGCTCGATTCCAAGATCGCCGACGTCAACCATATCTCCACTGGCGGCATGGCCGGCTCGGTCACGGCGGCCCTGTTCCTCAACCGCTTCGTCGAGAAGACGCAATCCTATGTCCATTTCGACATCTATGCTTGGAATCCCTCGGCCAAGCCGGGGCGGCCAGAGGGCGGCGAATGCCAGGGCGCGCGGCTGATCCATGCGCTGGTGAAACAGCGTTTTTGATCCCGCATCGGCTGGTCCGAAAACCGGTCTCCGCTTTTCGGGCCGATGCTTTATCCGCGCGGTTAAGGCTGATCGGCAAAGGCGATTGCGCGGCAGCTCCACCGGGATAATGATACGGGTCCGTAACGATCTGGACCCGTTCATGCCCCTGGAGATCAGGCCTTCGCAGGCGCTCAAGCTGTGGCGGCAGGTGCATCTCGATCTGGTGCGGGATCATGATGCCGATCTCTCGGCCCGCCAGACCGCGATCCTGCTCACCGTCTACCTCGAATTGCCGCCGCATACGGTGCGGGGTCTCGCCCAGCAGCTCGGCGTGACCAAGCCGGTGATCACCCGCGCCCTCGATACGCTCGGCAAGCTCGGCCTGCTGACGCGCAAGCGCGACGAGGCCGACCGCCGCAATGTCGTGATCCAGCGCACCGTCGCCGGGGCGCTCGCCGTCGAGCGCCTGGCCGATCTGGTGACAGAGCATGCCAGGGAGATCGGCGGAAGCTGAGGCCCCTCCCGAACCGTCTCCCGCCACGCTAGATTGCCGCCATGACCGCGATTCTCGACCGCCGTATCCATGCCTTCCGCCCCGATCTCGCAGCGCGCGCGCTGACGGGCCAGGTCGAGGCCGCCCGCTTCGCCGATCCGCAACCGATGCGCATCGTCGCGGCCTCCGCCCCAGTACGGCGTGAACCGCGCCCCGATGCCGCGCTCGATACCGAGGCGCTCGCAGGCGAACTGGTTGAGGTCTATGAGCGCGAGGAGGGCTGGGCCTGGGCGCAGCTCGCTCGCGACGGCTATGTCGGCTACATCCCCGACGATGCCTTGCGCCCGGACCAGCCGGCGCCCACGCATCGCGTCGCGGGCTTGCGGACCTTCGTCTATCCCGGCCCCTCGATCAAACTGCCGCCGCTCACCGCGCTGTCGCTCGGCGCCAATGTCGCCGTGGTCGAGAGCAAGGGCGATTTCGCGGTTCTGGCCGATGGCGGCCATGTCTTCGCCGCCCATCTCGCGCCGCTCGACCAGCCCGAGCCGGATTTCGTAGGGGTCGCCGAGCGCTTCGTCGGCGTACCCTATCTCTGGGGCGGCAAGACCAGCCTCGGGCTCGACTGCTCGGGGCTGACGCAACTCAGCCTCGCGGTGGCCGGGATTTCCGCGCCGCGCGATTCCGACATGATGGAAGCGACGCTCGGCCGCCCGGTCGAACTGCGCGAGGATCTATCGGGGCTCCAGCGTGGAGACCTGATCTTCTGGAAGGGCCATGTCGGCATCCTGACCGCCCCCGACACGCTGCTCCACGCCAGCGGGCATGTGATGAGCGTCTATCGCGAGCCCCTGCACGAAGCGCGCGACCGCATCCGCGCCAAGAGCTTCGGCGAGATCACGGCGATCAAGCGGCTGGGCTAGTTCAGCCCAAACCCTTCAGGCGATAGAGCGCTTCCAGCGCCTCGCGCGGGGTCATCTCGTCCGGGTCGATCCCGGCAAGCGCCTCGCGCAACCCGTCCGGCTCGCCTTGGGGAACCACCGGCGTCTGCCGACGCTGTGGCACGGCGAAAAGCGGGAGATCGTCGACCAGCGAGGCGACCGGCTTCTCGCGCTCGGTCTTCTCGAGCTCGCCGAGGATGGCGCGGGCGCGCTCGACCACGGCCGGCGGGAGGCCAGCGAGCTTGGCGACCTGGATGCCGTAGGAGCGATCGGCCGCGCCCGGCACGACCTCGTGCAGGAAGACGACCTCGCCCTTCCATTCGGTGACGCGGACGGTGGCGTTGGCGACGCGGTCGAGCCGGTCTCCGAGCGCCGTCAGCTCGTGATAGTGGGTCGCGAACAGGCTGCGGCAGCGGTTGATCTCGTGGAGATGCTCGATCGCTGCCCAGGCGATCGAGAGACCGTCGAAGGTCGCGGTGCCGCGTCCGATCTCGTCGAGAATGACCAGCGCGCGCGGGCCGGCCTGGTTCAGGATCGCAGCAGTCTCGACCATCTCGACCATGAAGGTCGATCGCCCGCGCGCGAGATCGTCGGCCGCGCCGACACGCGAGAACAGCCGGTCGACGATGCCGATATGCGCCAAAGCCGCCGGGACGAAGGAGCCCATCTGGGCGAGCACCGCGATCAGGGCGTTCTGGCGCAGGAAGGTTGATTTACCGGCCATGTTCGGACCGGTGATCAGGCAGATGCGCCCGCCTTTGGCCTCAGTGGCCGGTGGCGACAATTCGGTGTCGTTGGCGACGAAGGGTTTTCCGTCGCGCTTCAGCGCGGCCTCGACCACGGGGTGGCGGCCGCGCTCGATGGTGAAGGCGACGCCGTCATCGACCTGCGGACGGCTCCAGCCCTCGCGCATGGCGAGATCGGCCAGCGCGGCTGCAACGTCGAGTTCGGCCAGCGCCAGCGCTGCCGCCTTGATCGGCTCGGCCTGGGCGAGCACGGCCTCGCAGAGCGCGGCGAAAATCGCGAGTTCGAGCTTCAGCGCCCGGTCGGCGGCGGAGGCGATCTTGGCTTCGAGCTCGCCGAGCTCGACCGAGGAGAAGCGCATCGCGTCGGACATGGTCTGGCGATGCACGAAGGTCGCGCGCCAGGGATCGCGCAGGAACTCCTCACCGGCTGCCTGCGGCACCTCGACGAAATAGCCGAGCATGGCGTTGTGCTTGATGCGCAAAGTCCGGCAGTTGGTCTCGGTCGCGTAGCGTGCCTGCAACTGGGCGATGACCTTGCGCGAGTCGATCTGGAGCAGGCGCAATTCGTCGAGCGCCGCGTCAAACCCCTCACGCACGAAACGGCCGTCGCGGCGGTTGAGCGGCAATTCGTCGGCCAGTGTCGCGTTGAGGCGGACAGGCAGATCGGGATCGCTCTCGCCGAGAGCGCGCATGGCACGGGAAAGCTCGACGGGGAGCTCGCCGCGCCGGACCAGCAAGGCGGCGATCGCACGCGCTGCATCGAGCCCGGCGCCGAGCGCCGCGAGATCGCGCGGGCCGCCCCGGTCGAGCGAGAGGCGCGCCAGCGCGCGGGCGACATCCGGCACCTTCTCCAGGGCGGAACGCAGATCCTCGCGCAAGCCGGCATCCGCGACGAGCAGCTCGACCGCATCATGGCGCGCCGCGATGGCGGCGGAGTCGGTCAGCGGGCCGGCGAGGCGTTCGGCCAAGAGGCGCGCTCCGCCCGGCGTCACCGTGCGGTCGATGGTGGCGAGCAGGCTGCCCTGGCGCTCGCCACTGAGGGTGCGCGTCAGTTCGAGATTGGCGCGCGTCGCCGCGTCGATCAGCATCGTCGCCGAGCCGGCATCGCGCACCGGGGCCGAGAGCGGCGGGCGGGCGCCGAGCTGGGTGCGCTCGACATAGGCGAGCGCCGCACCGGCCGCGGCGATCTCGGCCCGCGTGAAGGCACCGAAGGCATCGAGCGTGGCGACGCCGAAGAATTCCTTCAGGCGCCGCTCGGCCGAGGCCGCGTCGAGTCCGTCACGGGCGAGCGGCGTCACCGGGACCGCGATCTCGCGCCAGAATTCCTTGAGCTCGGGATCGTCATGGATCGCGTCCGGGCAGACGATCTCGCGCGGCTCCAGCCGGGAGAACTCGATGGCGAGCCGCTCCTGCGGCGTCTCCATCACGGTGAAGCGGCCGGTCGAGATGTCGATCGCCGCGAGCCCGTAGAGGGAGGCCGATTCTCCGGTCTTGCGGCGCGCGACGGCGACCAGCAGGCTGGCGCGGCCGGGTTCGAGCAGGCGCTCCTCGGTGATGGTGCCCGGCGTGACGAGGCGCACCACGTCGCGCTTCACCACCGACTTGTTGCCGCGCTTCCTGGCCTCGGCCGGATCTTCGGTCTGCTCGCAGACGGCGACGCGATGGCCGGCGGCGATCAGGCGCTGGAGATAGTCGTCGGCACGCTCGACCGGCACGCCGCACATCGGGATGTCGTCGCCCTGGTGCTTGCCGCGCTTGGTCAGCACGATGCCGAGGGTGCGCGAGGCGATCTCCGCGTCGGTGAAGAACAATTCGTAGAAATCGCCCATCCGATAGAACAGCAGGCAGTCCGGGTTGGCGGCCTTGATCTCGACGTACTGCGCCATCATCGGCGTGACGCGGTCGGCGGCCGCAGCCGGGGGCGCGGGACGGGCGGGTTCGGAAGAGGAATTCTGGCGCATTGCGCGGCACGCTAGCAAAATGCCCGGGCAAGGCCATCCGTTAGGACGGCTTTCAACAATTGAAAGCAATATTCGGGCGCCGAATCGGGCCAGGGCCTCCACATTGCTGCTGATCAATCTCGCCGAGAGCCTGTTCTTCCTGCTGCTGGCGGGACTGCTGCTGACCGTCGCGACGCCTCGGCTCAGCGACCGCTCCTGGCTGCGTCAGGTCATTGTTGGCGTGCTGTTCGCGGCCGGCGCCCTCGTCAGCATGGGCAACCCCTTCGAGATCATGCCCGGCCTCGTCGTCGATTCGCGCAACAGCTTCGCGATCCTCGCCGGCCCGGTCGGCGGACCGATCGCCTCCGTCCTGACGGCTGCGCCGCTCGTCGTAATGCGTTATCTCAGCGGCGGCGTCGGCATGGTGACGGGCATCACCGGCATCCTCGCCCGCGCCCTGATCGGCATCGCCTATGCCCTGTGGCTGGCGCGCCGCCGGCGGCCGCTCGGCATCGGAGATCTCGCCGCGCTGAGCGCCATCGACGCCCTCATCCTGATCGCCTCGGTGGGCTTCATCCCTGGCGCGGCCGGCGAGCGCTTCCTGCGCGAAGCCGTGCCGGTGATGATCCTGGTCGGAACGATCGGCATCTTCCTGACCGGCATCATCGTCATCAACGACAGCGAAAGACGGGAAACGGCCTATCGGCTGCGCACGCTGATCGATCGCGCGCCGGGCACGCTCTACCAGCGCATCGTGCGACCGGACGACACGCTGACCTATCAGTTCGCCTCCTTCGCCATCGACAGGCTGCTCGGCATCACCAGGGAAGAGGTCGAACGGGACCCGGAGATCTGGCTTGGAAAACTCCTTCCGGAGGATCGCACCCGTTTCGAGCAGCAGCGGCGCGACCAGCAGGACACCGAGACGCTCTGGCGCTTCGAGGGACGCTATCACGCGCCCGACGGCGGCATCGTCTGGCTGCGCAGTGAATCGACCAAGCGACGCCTGCGCGACGGAACGCTGGTCTGGGACGGCATCCTGCTCGACATCACCTCCGAAAAGACGCTGGAAACCCGCCGCGGCGAGATCGAGACGCTGCGCAAGACGACCCTCGACGCGCTGGCCGGTGATCTGGAGCGAACCGTCGGCAAGGCGCTCCGCGATGTCGGCGCCTCGCTGCGCGGCATGCACGATGCCGCCGGCCAGATGGTCGAGAACGCCAACAAGACGACTCAGCGCGCCGAAAGCGTGACGCAGGAGGCCGGCAGCGCCTCGCGCCGGATCGGCAGCGTCGCGATCGCGGCCGAAGAGATCGAGGCCTCGATCCGCGAACTCACCCAGCAGACCAGCCATGCCGACGACACCGTGCGCGCCGCTGCATCCTACGTCCGCAGCACGCGCAGCGACGTCGCCGGGCTGACGGAAGCTGCCGACAAGGTCCGCGCCGTGCTCGACTTCATCGAGGAGATCGCGGCCCGCACCAACCTGCTCGCCCTCAACGCGACGATCGAGGCGGCCCGCGCCGGGGCGGCCGGACGCGGCTTCGCGGTGGTGGCCGGCGAGGTCAAGACGCTCGCCGAGCAGACGCAGAAGGCGACCCGCGACATCGCCGCGACGCTGGCCGATATCCGCGGCGCCGCCGCGACCGCCTTCGAGGCCGTCGCCCATATCGAAGGCACGATGACGACGATCGAGCAGACCTCGGGCGCGATCGCCGCCGTCGTCAGCCGCCAAGCCGGCATCGCCTCGACGATCGCCACCGATGCGCAGGCCGTCGCGCTGAGCGCCGACACCGTCACCACCAATGTCGGGGCCGTCGGCGCGGAAGCACGCGTCACCGGCGATGCCGCGATCCATGTCGCGGAGGCCGCCCGCAAGGTCGACGAGCAGGCCGAGGCGCTCGACCGCTATGTCGCGGATTTCGTGCGCAGCGTGCGCACCGCCTCGCGGACCTGACCCGCCCGGGATACCCTTCGCCACGACAAGAGTTCTGTGAAGCACTCGCCGCTTGTGATCTCGGGCGCCGCCGCCTTATGGTCGGTACCCCTCGAGGAAACGCACAAGAAAAGACGCTTCGATGAACGACCGTCCGACGACCAAGAGAGCCCGCCCGACCTTTACCGATCAGGAAGCCCTGCTGTTCCATTCGCAGGGACGGCCCGGCAAGCTGGAAATCGTGCCGACCAAGCCGATGGCGACGCAGCGCGACCTCTCGCTGGCCTATTCGCCCGGCGTTGCCGTACCGGTGCTGGCGATCGCGGAGGATCCGTCGCGCGCCTATGACTACACGACGCGCTCGAACCTCGTCGCCGTGATCACCAACGGCACCGCGATCCTCGGCCTCGGCAATCTCGGCGCGCTCGCCTCGAAGCCGGTGATGGAGGGCAAGTCGGTCCTGTTCAAGCGCTTCGCCGATGTCGACTCGATCGATCTCGAGGTCGATACCGAGGACCCGGACAAGTTCATCGACGCCGTGCGCTATCTCGGCCCGTCCTTCGGCGGCATCAATCTCGAGGACATCAAGGCGCCCGAGTGCTTCATCATCGAGCAGCGCCTGCGCGAATTGATGGACATCCCCGTCTTCCATGACGACCAGCACGGCACCGCGATCATCGCCGCCGCCGGCCTGATCAACGCGCTGGATATCACCGGGCGCGACATCAAGACGACCAGGCTCGTCATCAACGGCGCGGGTGCCGCCGCCATCGCCTGCATCGAACTGCTCAAGGCGATGGGCTTCAAGCCCGACAACGTCATTCTCTGCGACACCAAGGGCGTGATCTACCAGGGCCGCACCGAGGGCATGAACCAGTGGAAATCGGCTCATGCCGCGGTCACCGACCGGCGCACGCTGGCGCAGGCGCTGGACGGGGCCGACGCCTTCTTCGGCCTATCGCAGAAGGGCGCGGTGACGCCGGAGATGGTCGCCGCGATGGCGCCGAACCCGATCATCTTCGCCATGGCCAATCCCGATCCGGAGATCACGCCGGAGGAGGTCCATGCCATCCGCGACGACGCGATCATGGCGACCGGCCGTTCGGACTATCCGAACCAGGTCAACAACGTGCTGGGCTTCCCCTTCATCTTCCGCGGCGCGCTCGACGTGCGCGCGACCACGATCAACATGGAGATGAAGATCGCCGCGGCCGAGTCGCTGGCGATGCTCGCCCGTGAGGACGTACCCGACGAGGTCGCCGCCGCCTATCAGGGTTCCCGGCCGCGCTACGGCAAGGACTATATCATCCCGGTGCCCTTCGACCCGCGCCTGATCCATGTCGTGCCGATGGCCGTCGCCAAGGCCGCGATGGACTCAGGCGTCGCCGGCAAGCCGATCGTCGACGTCGCCGCCTACAAGGCGCAGCTCTCGGCCCGGCGCGACCCGATCGCCGGCACGCTCAACCGCATCTTCGAACGCGTCCGGCGCTATCCCAAGCGCGTCGTCTTCGCCGAGGGCGAGGAGGAGCAGGTCATCCGCGCCGCCGCCTCCTTCGTGGCGCAGGGGCTCGGCCATGCCATCCTGGTCGGCCGCGAGGACCGCATCACCGAAGCTGCGACCTTCCTCGGCGTCGATCTCGAAGCCAAGGGCATCTCGATCCAGAATGCCCGGCTCTCCCACCGCAACAGCGCCTATGCGCAATATCTCTACGAGCGGCTGCAGCGGCAGGGCTATCTGTTCCGCGACTGCCAGCGCCTGATCAACCAGGACCGCAACCATTTCGCCGCGGCGATGGTGGCCCTCGGCGATGCCGATGCGATGGTGACCGGCGTCACCCGCAACTACTCGATCGCGCTGGAAGAGGTCCGCCGCGTCATCGACGAGAAGCCGGGCCACCGGGTGATCGGCATCTCGGTCGTGATCTCGCGGGACCGCACCGTCCTCGTGGCGGATACCGCGATCACCGAGATGCCGACCGCGCGGCAGCTCTCGGAAATCGCGATCGAGGCGGCTGGCGTCGCGCGACGCCTGGGCTATGAGCCGAAGGTCGCGATGCTCGCCTTCTCGACCTTCGGGCATCCGGCCGGCGAGCGTTCCGAGAAGGTGCGCGAGGCCGTGGCGCTGCTCGACGGCCAGCGCGTCGATTTCGAGTATGACGGCGAGATGGCGGCCGATGTCGCGCTCAACCGGGAGGTGATGAGCCAGTACCCGTTCTGCCGCCTCTCGGGGCCGGCGAACGTGCTGGTGATGCCGGCCTTCCACTCGGCCTCGATCTCGACCAAGCTGCTGCAGGAGCTTGGCGGCGCGACCGTGATCGGCCCGCTGATCGTCGGCCTCGACAAGCCGATCCAGATCGTGCCGCTCGGCGCCAAGGATTCCGACATCGTCAACATGGCCGCCCTCGCCGCCTTCAATATCGGCGGCTGATTGCCCGACAACGCCTGAGCCGGACGGATCGTCCGGCTCAGGATGCCTTCTTCCTGCGCGTCTCGGCTGCCTTTTTCGCTGAAGCGGAACGCGCCGCTTTCGGCCGCGCGGCGGAAGCTTCGCCACCCAGCTTGCCACCCCGCTTTGCGGCTTCATCGGTGTCCGGCTGCCCCCGACCTGAGCCGGACTTGTTGCCGCCGCCGCTGTCCTTGTTGACGGTCGCCCAGGCGCGGCGCTCGGCCTCTTCGTGCGAAACGCCACGTTCCTCGTAGCTTTCCTCGATATGCTCAGCCTTGCGCTTCTGCTTGTCGGTGTAGGCGGACTTGTCTCCCTGAGGCATGGCAAAACTCCCCTGTGAATTCGAACTGGAAACGCAAGGCTGCGCATCGCTGTTCCCGCCCCGCGATCGCACGCGCCTGGCCATGGTCGGGGAGGTGAGCGCATCGCGCCAGTCGCCTCCTTCATCGGCGTCATTCGTCGCAGCGGCTTGTGCATTGCCGCCGAGGCGTTATCTGTCGGGCGGAGCTTGAACCCGAGCCCCGCCCGCCACCGCGCCGCCGCGATCCCGCAGCGCCGCGCAACCCCGAGAGCGCATGTCGTTCGGCCCGCATGAGCCAGGAATGCCCCTGCGCAAGCGCAGCCGCTGGTGGTGGCTCGGCCCGCTGGCGAGCTTCGTCATCTTCGGCGCCTCGCTGGTCGTGCTCTGGCATATCATCAGCGGGATGGAGCCGGGCCAGCTTGCCGGCGCCTTCGCCAATGCCAGCCTGCGCCAGCTCGGCCTCGCCGTCGCCTTCACCGCGCTGAGCTATCTGCTGCTGACCGGCTACGACAAGCTGGCGCTGCGTCGGCTCGGCCTCTCGATTCCCTATCGCACAACCGCGCTCGCCTCCTTCACCAGCTATTCCGTCTCGTTCACGCTCGGCTTCCCGATCGTGACCGGCGGCACGGTGCGCTACTGGATCTATTCGCCGAAGGGGGTGCGCGCCTCCGAGGTGGCGAGCCTGACGGTGATCGCCGGCATCACCTTCTGGCTCGGGCTCGGCGCCATCCTTTGCGCCAGCCTGATCTATTCGGCCGATGCGGTGGCGATGCTGGCGCGGACCTCGCCGCTGGTCGTCCAGATCGTCGGCGGGCTCGTGGGCCTGGGCATCCTCGGCTATCTCGCCTGGATCGCCACGGACGAGCGGACGATCCGGGTGCGCGGCTGGAACCTGCACCTGCCCGGCCTCGGCACCACGCTCGGCCAGATGGCGCTCGGCGCCTGCGAGGTCTGCGCGGCCGCCGCCGTGCTCTTCGTGCTGCTGCCCGGCGGCTACGGCCTGGAATATCCGACCTTCCTCGCCGCCTATATCTTCGCCTGCCTGATCGGCATCGCCAGCCATGCGCCGGGCGGGCTCGGCGTGTTCGAGGCGACGATGCTCGTCGCGCTCAACCGCTTCCCCTACGAGCATGTGCTGGGCGCGCTGCTGATCTTCCGGGTGGTCTACTACATCCTGCCGTTCATCCTGGCGCTGGTCCTGCTGGCGCTGAACGAGATGATCCGCCGCATCCGTCGCCACGAGCCGTAGGGTCTGCGCCTACTTCATCGCGACGATGATCAGCAGGAAGGCCAGCATCAGCAGGAGCAGGCGGAAGCTCCAGTTGATTTTGCCCAGCTGCTCGGCAGCGGTTTCCGGCCAGTCATCCTCGGTCTCATGGACGGGAGCCGGCGCGGGATCGGAGGTCGGCGCGGTCTCGATGGCGACCGGACGCTCGCGAGGCCGCCACTCGATCGTCTCGATGAAGCCGCGCGCGGGCTGGGCCGAGCGCCCATCGGCGTCGAGGCCGAGATACCAGTCGAGCGGCTCGCCCTGTGCGCGCCCGCGATCCTCCTCGCGCATCCAGAGGCTCGTCGTAGCGCTCAGCGAGATGTCCTGCGCCAGGCCGACCTGCATATCCGCCTCGAGCGCTGCAAACACGGCGGGCGCCAGAAAGGCCTCGGCGAAGGGCTGCGAGGCGCCGCCCTCGTCGCGACAGCCGAGCATCAGGAGGAGGCGTGGCTGCTCGCCAGCCTGCGACAGCGGGCGCAAGGTCAGGGCGATCGTGCCGGCCTCGCCTTCGCGCCCGGCGCGGCGCAAGCCGCCATCGACAACCGTCGCCTCGGCGAGGAAGCGCCGGCTTTCCTCCAGACGGCCGTCGCGGCTCTCGAAGCCGCCGACGAAACGCAGGCCCGAAGCCGACAGCCGGAAGCGCCGCGCCGCATCCTGGACATAGCGGGTCGACAGACCCTCGATCGCCATCCGCCCGTCGCTGACGGAAACGCTGCGCGCCACGCCTGATTCGTTCATGTTTCCGTCCTGTTTCGTCGCGACGATAACAGCTCAGGCTGCCCGCGTCAGGCGACGGGCTCCTGACAGCGTCACGCCGATGCCGCAGGATAAGGGCATCCTCGAACCATCACGGAGGCAAAAGACGATGGCCGACGAACTCGTCCTTTACACCAACCCGATGTCACGCGGACGCATCGCCCGCTGGATGATGGAGGAGATCGGCCAGCCCTACCGAGCCGAGATCGTCGGCTTCGGCGAGCCCATGAAAGGCGCCGCTTACAAGGCAATCAACCCGATGGGCAAGGTGCCGGCGCTGCAGCATGGGGACACGGTCGTGACCGAATGCGCTGCGATCTGCGCCTATATGGCCGATGCCTTCCCGCAGGCCGGGCTCGCGCCCGCGCCGAACAGCCGGTCGCGCGGCCCCTATTATCGCTGGATGTTCTTCGCCGCCGGCCCGGTCGAGGCCGCCGTCGCCAGCAAGGCCTTCGGCCTGGAAGTGCCGCCCGACCGGGCGCGGGCCATCGGCTACGGCACCTATGCCGATACGATGGACACGCTCGAATACGCGGTGACCCGCGGCGAGTACCTGACCGGCGACCGTTTCAGCGCCGCCGACGTCTATGTCGGCTCGCAGGTCCTGTGGGGGCTGCAATTCGGCACGATCGAGAAGCGGCCGGCCTTCGAGGCCTATGGCGCCCGCATCTCCGCGCGGCCGGCGGCCCGGCGCGCCGCCGAGATCGACGATGCGCTGATGGCCGAGATGCAGAAGCAAGGGTGAACGCGCCCGGCGCATGGCGCATGGCCGATTGGACCGGTTGCCCGGCGGACCCGGCGGGGCTAATGCTGCGGGCAGAATTTCGCCCGCCGCTGCCGCATGACCGCAGCCGCCGGGTCTAGCAGCAAGCTTCGCGATCGCCATGAACGACATGTCCGCCCTTGCCCGGCCGCGCCACGGCATGGGCTTCTACCCCTTCGTCGGCCTGACCGCCGCCTTGATGGCGACGAATGCGCTCGCCATCGATTCGATGCTGCCGGCCTTGCCGCAGATGGCCGAGGCGCTCGGCATCGCCGAGGCCAACCAGCGGCAATGGATCATCACCGCCTATCTGCTCGGCTTCGGCGTCTCGCAGATTTTCTACGGCACGATCTCGGATCGGTTCGGCCGGCGCCCGGTGCTGCTCACGGGCCTTTCGATCTACGTCGTCGCCAGCATCGCCGCTGCCTTCGCCGGTTCGTTCGAGGCGATGATGGCAGCGCGCGTGGTGCAGGGCATCGGCGCCGCCGCGACCCGCGTGCTCGTCGTCTCGATCGTGCGCGACTGCTATTCCGGCCGCGAGATGGCGCGCGTCATGTCGCTCGCCATGATCGTCTTCCTGGCCGTGCCGATCCTGGCGCCCTCGATCGGCCAGGCGATCCTCTGGGTCGCGCCCTGGCGCTGGATTTTTGGCGTGCTGACCAGCTTCGGCGCTGTCGTGATGATCTGGGTCCTGCTGAAACTGCCGGAGACCCAGCATCCCGAGGACCGCAAGCCGATCGAGCCAGCGAGCGTGCTCGCCTCCTTCCGGACGACGCTGACCAGCCGCATCGGCGTCGGCTACATGCTGGCCATGGCCTTCGTGCTCGGAGGCCTCTTTGGCTTCATCAACTCGGCGCAGCAGGTCTTCGTCGACGTCTTCCACGCGCCGGAGCTGTTCACCACCATCTTCGCCCTGATCGCGATGTTCATGGCGGCGTCCTCGCTGCTGAATTCGCGCATCGTCGGCAAGCTCGGGATGCGCCGCGTCTCGCATGGCGCGCTGCTCGGCTATATCGCGCTGACCGGCATCCATGCGCTGGTGGCGCTGGCCGGCCATGAATCGCTCTGGAGCTTCGCGATCCTGCAGGGCGGGGCGATGTTCTGCTTCGGGCTGATCGGCCCCAATTTCGGGGCGATGGCGATGGAGCCGCTCGGCCATGTCGCCGGCACGGCCTCCTCGGTGCAGGGCTTCGTCACCACGGTGATCGGCGCGCTGCTCGGCTTCTATATCGGCCAGCATTTCAACGGCACGGTCGTGCCGCTGACGCTGGGCTTCGCGCTCTGCGGCATCGCGGCGCTCGTCGTCGTGCTGATCGTGGAGCGAGGCCGGCTGTTCCATCCGGCGCCGGGCCGGGTCTGAGAAAGCCCTTAGGCCCTTGTCATCGCATCGGGTTTTTCCGAAAAGTGGGATCCACTTTGCGGCCCGATGCTTTCACCTGCGCACCGCCGCCTGCGGCGACGGGAATGCCTGGAATCCGCTTCGGTCCGACATGGGCCGAAAGCGGTCCGCCCTAGGCTCGGGAAAGACGCCGCCACCGCCTTCCCGCAGAACGCAGAAAAGCGCTCAGGTCGTCTGCAGGTTCACGGCCGAGTTCTTGCCGGTCTTGCGATCGGGCTCGAGGTCGTAGCTGACCTTCTGCCCTTCGTTCAGACCGCGCAGACCAGCGCGCGTCACTGCGCTGACATGGACGAAGACATCATTGCCGCCGCCATCCGGGGTGATGAAGCCGTAACCCTTGGTCTCGTTGAACCATTTCACGGTTCCCGTACTCACATGCCGTTCCTTCCATAGGCTCGCCGGTTCCCCCGGCGGGGTAATGTAAGGAGCAAATCGTCCCACTTGCAACGACGCGCCGCACAACCCGTGCCGCGCCTGCGAAAAGCGTGCCGCAATGCCTCCCGTGCAGGCCCGCCGCCGCCGCAAGCCGCTTGCGGTCCGGGCGCCGCTCGCCCATGAACGGCGCAAGCTTGTGATCAAGGGAGCAGCAGGATGAGCAATTTTGTGATCGACCCGCCGGCCGTGACGGCCGTCCCGGTCGCGGGCGGCGGCTCCTTCCCGGTACGGCGCATCTTCTGCGTCGGGCGCAACTATGCCGAACATGCCCGCGAGATGGGCCATGATCCCGACCGCGAGGACCCGTTCTTCTTCACCAAGCCGGCCGATGCGCTGCTGATCAACGGCGCCGACATGCCCTATCCGAGCAAGACGAAGGACCTCCACCACGAGATGGAGCTCGTCGTCGCCATCGGCACCGGCGGCAAGGACATCCCCGAATCCGAGGCGCTGGCCCATGTCTACGGCTATGCCGCCGGCCTCGACATGACCCGCCGCGACCTGCAGAACGTCGCCAAGAAGGCCGGCCGGCCCTGGGACATGGCCAAGGGCTTCGATCTCTCCGGCCCGATCGGCGAGATCGTGCCGGCGAGCCATGCCGGCCATCCCAGCGCCGGCAAAATCGAGCTCACCGTCAACGGCGTCGTGCGCCAGACATCCGACCTCGCCAAGCAGATCTGGAATGTCGAGGAGACGATCGCCTATCTCTCCGGCCTCGTCGAACTGAAGCCGGGCGACCTGATCTTCACGGGCACGCCGGAAGGCGTCGCCGCGGTGAACAAGGGCGACGTACTCGAAGGCGAGATCGTCGGCGTCGGCACCGTCCGCACCCGCATCGCCTGAGTCTATCTCAGCCCTCATCCTGAGGAGCAAGCCGATGGCTTGCGTCTCGAAGGATGGTCCAGGAGGCTCCGGAACCATCTGGAGCATCCTTCGAGACGCCGCTGACGCGGCTCCTCAGGATGAGGGCTGAGTGGGACAGTAATCTTCAGCTATTTTGAAGGACCGCATCATGCGCCTCACTCCCGACGCTTCCGGCGTCTTCCCGATCGCGCCGACCCCGTTCAATCCTGACGGCAGCATCGACTGGGCCTCGGCCGACCGGCTGTTCCAGTTCTACCACGACATCGGCTCGGACGGCGTCACCGTGCTCGGCATCATGGGCGAGGCGCCCAAGCTCGAGCCCGAGGAATCGGTCGAGCTGGTCAAGCGCTGCGTCGCCCGGATGGGCGGCAAGCCGATCATCGTCGGCGTCTCGGCGCCCGGCTTCGCGGCGATGCGCTCGCTCGCCCGGCAGGCGATGGATCTCGGCGCCGGCGGCGTGATGATCGCCCCGCCACCCTCACTGCGCACCGACGACCAGATCACCGGCTATTACGCGCAGGCCGTCGAGGCAATCGGCAGCGACATCCCCTTCGTCATCCAGGACTACCCGCTGACGCTCTCGGTGGTGATGACGCCGGCCGTGATCCGCAAGATCGTCATGGACAATCCGTCCTGCGTGATGCTGAAGCACGAGGACTGGCCGGGGCTGGAGAAGATCTCGACGCTGCGCAAGTTCCAGAAGGAAGGCTCGCTGCGCCCGATCTCGATCGTGACCGGCAATGGCGGACTCTTCCTCGATTTCGAGATGGAGCGCGGCGCGGACGGCGCCAATACCGGCTATGCCTTCCCGGAGCTGCTGATCGACGTGGTCCGCCTGCAGAAGGCCGGCAAGCGCGACGAGGCCCATGACATCTTCGACGCGCATCTGCCGCTGATGCGCTACGAGCAGCAGCAGGGCGTCGGCCTCGCCGTGCGCAAGTATACGATGATGAAGCGCGGCATTCTCAGCCATGACGCCCAGCGCAAGCCGGGCGCGGCGCTCAGCGCCGCGGCCAAGGCCGAGGTGGACTACCTGCTGTCGCGCATCGCCAAACACGATCCGCGCGCGAAGATCTGAAGAACCGCAACCGTCATGCTCGCCCCCGTGGCGAGCATCCACGGCTTGAACACGCCTTTCGATCCATGAAGACGTAGATGGTCGGGACAAGCCCGACCATGACGGCATGTGGCAGCCTGGGGCTCAATGCCCCTTGTGCTCGCCCTCGCCGCCCTTTGCCGCAATCGAGTCGACCTTGAACTCGACATCGACGGTCCCGGCCTTCTCGAAGGTCAGCGTGCCCTTCATCATCTCGCCCTGCTTGAGCTGCTGCTTCAGGTCCATGAACATGATGTGGTAGCCGCCGGGCTTGAACTCGACCTTGGCGCCGGCCGGAACATCGACGCCATTGTCCAGTGGCCGCATCGTCATGATGCCGTCCTTGACCGCCATCTCATGGACTTCCGCGCGCGTCGCGAAGGGAACGGACACCGAGACCAGCCGGTCCGCGACCGTGCCCGTGTTCTCGATCGAAAGATAGCCGCCGCCGACCTTGGCGCCAGCCGGCGTGGCGCGCGACCAGGGATGGCCGATCTTGAGCGGACCCGCCTTGAATTCATGGGCGGTGGCGAAGCCGGCCGAGAGCAGGAGAGCCGCGGCGGCGAGTGAATAGGAAAGCTTCATGATGGATATCCTGGATGAACGGGCCGCTGACGCAGCCTCATGAAGACGTGCCCTCGCTCCCAAACGAAGCGGACAGGCCGGAATTGGATGCGGATGGGCAGGCGGAGGTTTCAGCCCAGCGGCGGCGCGCGCGATTGCGCGAGCCCGGCCGCGAAACGATGCGGCAAACCCTCGGCCCATAGCTCGACCGCAACGAGCCGCGTGGCGAGGCGTCCCGGTACGGGCGCAGCCTCGACTGGCGGGCCAGCGAGAACGGGATTGAGCGGGCAACCCTTGCAATGGGCGAGATCGCCGAGAGGAACCGGCTGGCCTTCATTGGGAACCGGAGCGCCCGAGCAGAGCACGACGCCGTCCGAACCACCGAACGCCGCCATGGCAGGAGCCGGCGCGAGCGCCAGGGCCATGACGCAGAGCGCATAGGCCATCGCCAGCCAGGCCCCGAGCCCGGAGCGGCGAAGACGATCGAGAAGGGCGGCGCGAGCCTGCATGGCCGCAAATGGCGCCGCTTCCCCGGCTTCGTCAAGCCGCGCATTGCCGCATCCGTCATCGAAGCAGCGAGTCTGCGGAGAAAATTCTTCTCCACGCCCCAGTTTCTTTAAAAGAACGATCCGGTTGACAAAGAGGACGCTCTCCATCAGATTGCAGATCGTTCCTTGAGCAATCGGGGAGCCGCGGAGATTTGAGCAGCAGCTTGCGCCGCGTCACCAAACGCTAAAGCGCCACGACTGGGTCGTGGGCTCCAGATCGAGGAGACTGACATGACCGTTGCGAAAACGAGCCGAAGCCAATCCCGCTTCCGCCGAATGTCCTGCCGCTGTCGACGCTGAGATCGCAAGGCCGAGAGGCCGTTCCCACCCGATCGTTTCGACGAACGCCGCCAGCGGCGAAAGGCAGTTCCATGTCCCAGATTCATTCCCTTCCCAGCCGGGCGCGCCCGGCGCAGCAAGCCTATGTCATCGAGCTCGGCGAGGCCCAGATCGGGCTGGTGAGCCGCCGCGCCGACGAGCGCGATTTCACCTTCGTCTCGGCCTCCGCCGCCTTCCGGGCTCTGGACGGGCAGCGTTTCGCGACGCCTGGCGCTGCCGAGACCGCCGCCCGCCGGCTCTTCCGTTCGCAGCGACGCGCGCCGCTGCTGCTGGCTTCGTGAGGCGGCGATGCAGCTTCTTGCCGCGCTCTGGAACAGTATCGCGAACTGGTTCGCGCAAGCCGTCCCTGCCACCTTCGACCCGCTCGACGCCGCAGCCGCGGACGACCAGCGCCGCTCGGTCCATGACGTGACCATCGAGCAGCTCGGTATCGCCCACTGGTCCTGCCACACGCATTTCTGAGGACATGATGAACGCCCCCGTCAGACCCGGCACGCTCAGTGCCGGCGTCTCTTCTGTTTCCTTGCCCCTATCCTTGCCCGAGCCGGCGATCCGCTTCGAGCGGGTCGGCAAGACCTATCCGGGCCGCCGCGGCCAGCAACCGGTCGGCGCGCTTGCCGGGATCGATCTCGACGTGCCCGCCGGCACCATCCTCGGCGTGATCGGCCGCTCCGGCGCCGGCAAGTCGACGCTGATCCGTCTTGTCAACGGGCTGGAACGCGCCACCGAAGGGCGCATCCTGATCGAAGGCACGGATGTGACCGGCCTCACCGAATCCGGCTGGCGGCAGCAGCGCCGGCGGATCGGCATGATCTTCCAGCATTTCAACCTGCTCTCGTCGCGCACGGTCTTCGACAATGTCGCGCTGCCGCTGGAGATCGCCGGCGCCGGCAAGGCCGAGATCACCGAGAAGGTAGAGCGGCTGCTCGCCCTCGTCGGCCTCTCCGACAAGAGCGCGCGCTATCCGGCCGAGCTTTCGGGCGGGCAGAAGCAGCGCGTCGGCATCGCCCGGGCGCTGGCCACCGATCCGAAGGTACTACTCTGCGACGAGGCGACTTCGGCGCTCGACCCCGAGACGACGCGCTCGATCCTCGCCCTGCTGAAGCAGGTCAATCGCGAGCTCGGCATCACCATCCTGCTGATCACCCATGAGATCCCCGTCATCAAGGAGATCTGCGACCGCGTCGCCGTGATCGAGGGCGGGCAGATCGTCGAGCAGGGCGAGACCTTCGCGGTCTTCACCAACCCGCAGCACCCGACGACGGCGAGCTTCGTCGAGACGGTCACGGGCGTCGAATTGCCCGAGCATCTCGCCCATCGCGTCCGCAAGGAGGCCCGTCCCGGCGACAATATCGTGCTGCGCATCACCTTCCTCGGCGAGAACGCGACCGCTCCGGTGATCAGCCGGCTCAGCGCCATCGTCGGCGTCGACGTCAACATCCTGGCCGGGCGGATCGACGCCATCGCCGGCCAGCCCTTCGGCAGCCTGCTCGTCTCGGTGCCCTCACGTGCCCCTGAGAGCGACGCCGTGCTCGGCGCCCTCAGAAGCCTCGGACTCAAGGCGGAGGTAATCGGCCATGTCTCCTGAAATCATCCGCCTGATCGCGCAATCGACGCTGGATACGCTGGCCATGGTCGCGGTCGCGGCAGGCATCGGCACATTGTTCGGCCTGCCGCTCGGCGTCTTCCTCGCCACCAGCAAGCGCGGCGAGCTCTTCGCGGCGCCGGCCGCCAATCTCCTGCTGGGCACGCTGGTCAACGCCACGCGCTCGACGCCCTTCATCATTCTGGTCGTCGCGATCATCCCGTTCACCCGCCTGATCGCTGGCACCTCGATCGGCACGGCAGCGGCGATCGTACCGCTGACCGTCGCCTCCACGCCCTTCATCGCAAGGCTGATCGAAGGCGCGGTGCGCGAGGTCGACCAGGGGCTGGTCGAGGCCGCGCGCGCCATGGGCGCCACGCCCGTGCAGATCGTGCGGAAGGTGCTGGTGCCCGAAGCCCTGCCGGCGATCGTGCTCGGCCTGACGCTGGCGCTCGTCAGCCTGATCGGCTTCTCGGCCATGGTCGGTGCGGTCGGCGGCGGCGGGCTCGGCGATCTCGGCATCCGCTACGGCTACCAGCGCTTCATGCCCGACGTGATGGCGGCGGTCGTCGCCGTGCTCATCGTCCTCGTCCAGCTCGTCCAGAGCATCGGCGACCGGCTCGCCCGCCATCTCAACAAGCGCCTGCGCCACGCCTGACGCTGCCCCATTCATCCGCATCCGATTGAAGGAAACGACATCATGACGACCCTCCTCAACCGCCGCGCCGCGCTGCTCGCCGGCTTCGCTCTCACCCTCGCCGCCGTCCCGGCGCTTGCCCAGCAGAACCAGGTGGTCCGCATCGGCGTCTCGCCCGGCCCGCATGCCGAGATTCTGGAGAAGGTGAAGCCCTTGCTCGCCAAGAAGGGCATCGACCTCAAGATCATCGAGTTCTCCGATTATGTCGTGCCGAACCAGGCGCTCGATGCCGGCGAGCTGGAGGCCAACTCCTTCCAGAACCAGCCTTATCTCGACAATCAGGTGAAGGATCGCGGCTTCAAGATCGAGAGCGTCGGCCTGACCGTGAACTTCCCGCTCGGCATCTACTCGGCCAAGTACAAGGACTGGTCGCAGGTGCCGGATGGCTCCACCGTCGCGATCCAGAACGACCCGACCAATGGCGGCCGCTCGCTGCTGCTGCTGCAGGACAAGGGCGTGATCAAGCTGAAGGACGGCGTCGGCTTCAAGCCGAGCCCGGCCGATATCGTCGGCAACCCGAAGAAGCTGAAGATCATCGAGATCGAGGCCGCGCAGACCCCGCGCTCGCTGGCCGATGTCGCGGCTGCCGCGATCAACACCAACTATGCCGTCGATGCCAAGATCGACCCGGCCTCGGCGATCCTGCGCGAGGACGCCAAGGGCCCCTATGTCAACCTGATCGCCGTGCGCAGCGCCGACAAGGACAAGCCCTGGGTCAAGACGCTGGTCGAAAGCTACCACACGCCCGAGATCAAGGCCTTCGTCGCCGAGCGCTTCAAGGGCGCCGTCCTCGCCGGCTGGTAACCGCTCCTCCCACCTGGCTTTCCAGTCAAAATAGCCAGGCGCCTTGCCCCGGATGCGACCCGCATCCGGGGCTTTTCTTTTACCGCTCTCAGCGCTGCAGCGGGCCGAAGGCGAAGAACTGAGTCTCGCCGGAGGAATCGTCGACGCCGTCATTGTCGGTGACGACGAAGAGATTGCCGGCCTTGTCGACCGTCATGCCCTCGACCTTGTCGAGGCCGTAGCCGCCGGCCTTCATCAGGTCGAGCGTGAGATCGCGCAGCAGGGTCTTGGTCACGGTCGGGATCTCCGCCGCACCGATCGCCGCCGGCTTTAGGCCCTTCACCGAGAAGGTCTGGAGCGTCTTCACCGCCTTGGCGCCGAAGCCGTTGTCGCGCTCGATCACGGCGAAGCGGTCGTCGCCAAGGGAAACCAGCTCCGACAGCCCCATCCAGAAGCCAGCGGCAGCTTGCGACAGCGGGTAGTGCAGCACGCTCCACTCCTTGGTCGCCGGCTTGTAGGAGAGGAGCTTGGCCTTGCCCTTGGGATCGTCCTTCCACTCGCGCTGCACAGCGAGCCAGACCGTCTCGTCCGCGCCCGTACCGGTCACAGCAACGCCCTCGAAGCCGAAGCGGACCGCGTGCTTCGCCAGCTCTTCCGGCAGGCGAATCTCCTCCTCGACCTCGCCCTTGGCCGAGACACGCAGCAGGATATCGGCGAGCGGCGCATCCTTCTTCTCGGGGTTGCCCTCGGAAGCCAGCCAGAAGCCGCCGCCCTCGCGGGTCGCGATGCCCTCGAGGTCGTAGGAAGCCGGCTTGCCGTCCTTGGTCACGGTGATGGCCCCCGTGATCTTCGCGGGCTTCTGCGTCGCGTCGATCTCGAGGAGGCGCGAGGGCGTATAGGCGCTGTCGGTGATCGCGAAGAGTTTCCCCGGAGCCGTGCGATCGGCGGCGAGGCCGGAGAGCGCGCCCCAGCCGATCGGCAGGCCGTTCTCGTCGGCGGACTGGATCGTCGGATAGGCGGCCGTCTGCTCGGCGCGGCGATAGATCATCACGGCCGAGCGGGCACCGCCCTTCTCGCCGACATCGGTCTCGGAAGCGGAGACGAAGAGATCGCGCTGCGGGATGGCGAGCAGGCCCTCCGGGCCGATGCCGGTCGGCAGCGCCTGCAGGAAGCGCGGCGCCTTGCCGGCCCCCTCGTCCTTATAGACCAACACCAGCGAGGCGCGCTCCAGCCCGACGAAGATCAGACGGTCGTTGCCGTAGGTCGCAACCTCGATGCCTTCGGGCTCGCTGCCCTTCGCGCCCGAGCGCTTCTCGGGATAATGGCCGAGGCGCATGGCGATGTGGTCGACATCGGAGCCGGAATCGAACTCGACCGTGCCGTCCTTGCGGAAGATCGTGAAGCCGCGCGAGCCGCCCTTCCAGTCGCCCTCATTGGCGGTTACGAAGCGGTCATTGTCGAGCCAGCGCACGGCGTCGGGCTCGCGGGCAACGCCCTTCAGCTCCTCGGTCGGGCTGATCCTGCCGTCGCGGGTCTTGTCGATGTTCTTGAGATCGACAGAGCCCGCGGAAAAATGCGTCACGACCTTGCCGGTCTTCGAATCGACGATGGCGAGGTGGTTGTTCTCCTGCAGCGTCACCACGACGAGCCCGTCCTGGTTCACATCGACGAATTCCGGCTCCGGATCGGTGGGCTCGATCGCCGCGATACCGGTCATGTCGACGACCTGGCGGGTGGCGCAGTCGATGGCGCCGTCCTTGATGCCGATCAGGGTGAGATTGCCGGCGGGAAGCTGCGGCAGGGCGCCCTTGTTGAGCTTCTCGTCACGCTCGTTCTCGATGGCGATGACGATCTTGCCCTTGTCCTTGGTCAGCGTGACCGAGTCCGGCTGGCCGCCGAGATCGCATTTCGCCACGACCTGCTTCGTCTTGAGATCGACGGTGGCGAGATGGCCGGCCGGCTCCTTGAAATTGTCGCCGGATGTGACGACGGCGACGAAGGCCTTGTCGCCGAGGATGGTGACCGAGGTGGATTCGCCTTCGAGCGGCACGAAGCCGGCGGGCTTGGGGTTGGCGGGATCGGCGATGTCGATGATCCCCAGCGCCTTCTGCTCCGCGTCGGTATAGGCGAGCAGCGTGCCGTCGCCATTGGCCGCGATGATCTCGGAGACGGTCTTCTTCTTCGGATCGCGATCGGCCGGCAGGTTCTGCGGCACGGAGAAGGTGGCGATCCGGTTGAAGAGCGGCTCGGCCATGGCCGTGCCGCTGAGCAGGACGGCGGCAAGAGCCGCGAGGACGAGGGGCTGGCGCATGGGATCTCACCGCTGACGGGGACAGAGGCCCGTCGGCTAATCAGCCCATGCGACAGTCACATGACGGTTTTCAACGAAGCGACGCGGCCTCGCCGGAAAGGGCTGCCGCACCCGAGCGCTTGAAGCCGATGACTTCGAGCTCGGTCACGATCGCAACCGCAGCAGCCTGGGCCAGGACGAAGGCGATGCCGAGCCCGGTCGGGGCGAACCAGCCCATCAGCAGGATCGCGATGCTGTCGGCGATCCAGAGCAGGTTGATGCCGATCACGGCGTAGACCGCGAGGCGCGGCAAAACCCTGCGGCTGGCGAACCAGGCGATCAGCGCCGCGCAAGGCAGCAGCACGAGGCCGGCGCCGCGCAGGAACTCCGCGGGCAGACCAAGCGGGGCGGCGAGCGGACCGGCCGCAGCGGCGAGGATCAGACCCATGCCGCCGCAGGCGGCGGCATCGAGGGCGAGAGCGTTGCGCAGCAGGGGCGAGGACTGGATCAGCGACATGGCATTCTCCTTGGCGGTTCTGGGCCTCAAGCCCGTTTCGATGAGGGGAATGCTGACGGAACCGCGTCGGCCCGTCGATTAAGCGGGAGGTAATTGGAACCGACCGTCGGGATCGCTAGCTTCTCCCCCATGACGACACACCACCCTCCCCCGATCGGCGCGCTGCTGCGCGACTGGCGCCAACTCCGCCGCTTCAGCCAGCTCGATCTCGCGCTCGAAGCCGAGATATCGCAGAAGCATCTCAGCTTCATCGAAAGCGGGCGTTCCCGCCCCAGCCGCGAGATGGTCCTGCTGCTGGCCGAGCATCTCGGCGTGCCCCTGCGCGAGCGCAACGCGCTGCTGCTGGCGGCGGGCTACGCCCCGATCTATCCGGAGCGCCCGCTAGAGGACCCTTCGCTGAACGCCGCCCGCAGCGCGATCGACCTTATCCTCAGGGGGCACGAGCCCTACCCGGCTGTCGCCGTCGATCGGTACTGGACGCTGCTGGCCTACAACAGCGCGGTGACGCGATTGCTCGGCCTCGTTGCGGACGCGGAATTGCTGAAGCCGCCGGTCAATGTGCTGCGCCTGTCGCTGCATCCGGACGGGCTCGCGCCCTTCATCCTCAATCTCGCGGAATGGCGCGCGCATCTGCTGGCCAGGCTGCGCCAGCAGGTCCGGGCGACCGCCGATCCCAAGCTCGGCGAATTACTGGGGGAGCTCATGGGCTACCCCGACCCCGGCGGGGGGACGCAATCGCGCCACGAAGCCGAGGTGGAAGCCGCGATCGTAGTCCCCATGCAATTGAAGCTCGGCGAGACCACGCTGTCGCTGATCTCGACGACGACCGTGTTCGGCACGCCTGTCGACATCACGCTTTCGGAGCTGGCGCTGGAGACGTTCTTTCCGGCTGATGCGGCGACCGCAGAGGCGCTGCGTGGCCTCGCCGCGCAGGCGGAAAGTGCGGCCTGAAACCCGGAACCTTTCCGCGCCGTGCCGGTTTCTTCAGCGGAAAACGGCTGGGGGCCGACCTTTCAGGAGTCAAGCGCGATGGGCAGCACCACCGACAAGATCAAGGGCCTGGCCAACGAGGCCGCCGGCAACGTCAAGCAGGCCGCCGGCAAGGCGTTCAACAAGCCGGACCTCGAAGCCGAGGGCGCCGCCCAGGAGCTGAAGGGCGAGGCCCAGCAGGCGCTGGGCAAGGGCAAGGACGCGGTCAAGAAGGCCGTCGACAAGGTCTGAGGCATCCGCTTCAAAGCAAAAGGGCCGCCGAAAGGCGGCCCTTTTCATATCGGTGCAGCGATGCTTCAGGCCGTGCCGCCGAAACCGCCGAGGAAATCCTTGACCCGGCCGAAGAAGCCGGCGGTCTCCGGATGGTTGTTGTGCGAGCTCTCGCGCTCGAACTCCTCCAGCAACTCGCGCTGGCGGGCCGTCAATTTCTGCGGCGTCTCGACCACGACCTGGATGTAGAGGTCGCCGACATCGCGCGAGCGCAGCACGCTCATGCCCTTGGCCTTCAGGCGGAACTGCTTTCCGGTCTGGGTGCCCTCGGGAATCTTGACCCGCGCCTGCTCGCCCGACAGCGTCGGCACTTCGATCTCGCCGCCGAGCGCGGCGGAAGCCAGCCCGATCGGCACGCGGCAGAACAGGTCGGCGCCATCGCGCTGGAAGATCGCGTGCGGCTTGATCGAGAGGAAGATGTAGAGATCGCCCGCGGGCCCGCCGCGCAGGCCCGCTTCGCCCTCGCCGGCCAGGCGGATGCGCGTGCCGTCCTCGACGCCGGCGGGGATGTTGACCGAGAGCGTGCGCTCGCGCGTGACGCGCCCGGCGCCCTGGCAGTTCTTGCAGGGATCGTCGATGACCTCGCCGCGGCCCGAGCAGGTCGGGCATGTCCGCTCGACCGAGAAGAAGCCCTGATTGGCACGGACGCGGCCATGGCCGCCGCAGGTCGGGCACTGGCGCGATTTCGAGCCGGGCTTGGCGCCGGTGCCGGAGCAGGAGTCGCAGGAGATCGAGGTCGGCACCCGGATCGATTCGTTCTTGCCGGTGAAGGCCTCTTCCAGCCCGATCTCGAGATTGTAGCGCAGGTCGGCGCCGCGCTCGCGGCCATTGGCGCCGCGCGCGCCGCCGCGCCGGGCATCGCCGAAGAAGGAATCGAAGATATCCGACATGAAGTCGGAGAAATCGGCATTGCCGCCGGGGCCACCGCCGCCGCCGTTCTCGAAGGCCTGATGGCCGAAGCGGTCATAGGCCGAGCGCTTCTGGCCGTCCGAGAGGACCTGATAGGCCTCGTTGATTTCCTTGAACTTGATCTCGGCTTCCTTGTCGCCGGGATTCTTGTCGGGATGATGCTGCATCGCGAGCTTGCGGAAGGAGCCCTTGAGCTCGACCTCCGTCACGGTCCGGCTGACGCCGAGAATCTCGTAGTAATCGCGTTTCGACATCGAAATGTCTGTCCCCGCAGCTTTGACGCGGCATGGCCGGGCAGCGAGCCCGGCCATCCGTACAGCATGCAATTCCTGGACGCGATGACCGGGTCGAGCCCGGCCAAAACGTCGCTTGCGTTACGAGCGCGCGATCACGCGCTCTTCTTCTTGTCGTCCGAGACGTCCTTGAAGTCGGCGTCGATGACGTCGTCCTTCTTGGTTTCCTCGGCCGGCTCGCCCTCGGCGGCGGCAGCGCCTTCGGCCTGGCTCGCCGCATACATCGCCTCGCCGAGCTTCATCGAAGCCTGCATCAGCTCGTTGGTGCGGGCCGTGATGGCCTCGGCGTCCTCGCCGGTCAGCGCGGTCTTGAGCGCCTCGACCGCGGTCTCGATCGCCGCCTTGTCGGCTTCGGAAACCTTGTCGCCATAGTCGTTCAGCGACTTCTCGGTCGAATGCACCAGGCTCTCGCCCTGGTTCTTGGCCTCGACCACCTCGCGGCGCTTCTTGTCCTCGGCGGCGTTGGCCTCGGCATCCTTCACCATCTTCTGGATATCGGCCTCGCTGAGACCGCCCGAAGCCTGGATCTTGATCTGCTGCTCCTTGTTGGTGGCCTTGTCCTTCGCCGTCACGGACACGATGCCGTTGGCGTCGATGTCGAAGGTCACCTCGATCTGCGGCATGCCGCGCGGGGACGGCGGAATGCCCATCAGGTCGAACTGGCCGAGCAGCTTGTTGTCGGCCGCCATCTCGCGCTCGCCCTGGAAGACCCGGATCGTCACCGCGTTCTGGTTGTCCTCGGCGGTGGAGAAGACCTGGCTCTTCTTGGTCGGGATCGTGGTGTTGCGGTCGATCAGACGCGTGAATACGCCGCCCAGCGTCTCGATGCCGAGCGAGAGCGGGGTCACGTCGAGCAGCAGCACGTCCTTGACGTCGCCCTGCAGCACGCCGGCCTGAACCGCGGCGCCGATGGCGACGACCTCGTCAGGATTGACGCCCTTGTGCGGCTCCTTGCCGAAGAACTGCTTCACGACCTCCTGCACCTTCGGCATGCGGGTCATGCCGCCGACGAGGACGACCTCGTCGATCTGGCCCGCCGACAGGCCGGCATCCTTGAGCGCCTTCTTGCAGGGCTCGATGGTGCGCTGGACGAGATCGTCGACCAGGCTCTCGAACTTGGCGCGCGAGAGCTTGATGGCGAGGTGCTTCGGGCCCGAGGCATCCGCCGTGATATAGGGCAGGTTGATCTCGGTCTGGGCCGTGGTCGAGAGCTCGATCTTGGCCTTCTCCGCCGCTTCCTTCAGGCGCTGGAGAGCGAGCTTGTCCTTCTTCAGGTCGATGCCCTGCTCGCGCTTGAACTCGTCCGCCAGGTACTCGACCAGGCGCATGTCGAAGTCCTCGCCGCCGAGGAAGGTGTCGCCATTGGTCGACTTCACCTCGAAGACGCCGTCGCCGATCTCGAGGATCGAGACGTCGAAGGTGCCGCCGCCGAGGTCATAGACGGCGATCGTGCCGGCCTGCTTCTTGTCGAGGCCATAGGCCAGCGCAGCCGCGGTCGGCTCGTTGATGATGCGCAGCACCTCGAGACCGGCGATGCGGCCGGCATCCTTCGTCGCCTGGCGCTGAGCGTCGTTGAAATAAGCCGGAACCGTGATGACGGCCTGGGTGACGGGCTGGCCGAGATAGGCCTCCGCCGTCTCCTTCATCTTGGTCAGCGTGAAGGCCGAGATCTGCGACGGCGAATAGTCCTTGCCGTCGGCTTCGACCCAGGCGTCGCCCGAGGAGGCCTTCTTGATCTTGTAGGGAACGAGCTTCAGGTCCTTCTGCGTCATCGGATCGTCGAAGGTCCGGCCGATGAGGCGCTTGATCGCGAAGAAGGTGCGCTCCGGGTTGGTGACGGCCTGGCGCTTCGCAGGCTGGCCGACAAGGCGCTCGCCGTCATCCGTGATGGCGACGATGGAGGGCGTGGTGCGCGCGCCTTCCGAATTCTCGATGACCTTGGGCGTCGAGCCTTCCATCACTGCAACGCAGCTGTTGGTCGTGCCGAGGTCGATACCAATGACTTTACCCATGGATGGGATCCCTTTCGATTGAGCAGATCGCCGACCTGCGACGGTTGTCCGTCGCCTGCCGGCCCATGGACCGGATCGCCCCCGCTTCAGCGGCGAACGAAACCGGCATTCCACGTTTGACGGTGGTTAAACCGCCCCTTGGCGGCGTATATAGTGAGGGTGTTCCACCCCTTGCAAGACAGGCGAGCCGATTAAGCAACGGGGAGCACCGGCCGGGCTGCCCGCGAAACGCGCTTTCCGGCGGGGTGTGGCCTTCCCGTCCTTGTCTAACCCGGCTCGCGCCTGCATGCAGAAAGGCCGTTCAGGCTTCACTGGGCCGCCATGACTCGACCGATGCGCCTTATCCTGGCCTCGATAGCCCTCGCCACGGCCGCAACCGTGGCGCATGCGCAGCCGCTGCAACTGCCCGGCGCCCAGCCGTTCAACGCGCCCGGAACCCAGCAGGCCGCGCCCTCCCGGCCCGGCGCCCCGGCAGCGCCACGCCCGCCCAGCATGCCCGCCATCAAGGTCGCCGGCGAGGATGCCATCATCGGCAAGACCCTGCACCGCCACGGCCATCACGGCGAGGCGGTGTTCTCGAAGACGGCGACGGGCTATGGCCTCAAGCTCAATCTCGACGGCTTCCAGAGCACGAACCTCGTCGAGCCCTGCGCCGTCTCCTTCGGCGACGCGCCTCTCCCCGTCACGGCGCTCGGGCGCCCGGCCGGCGTGCCGCGCTATCGGCTGGAGGCGCCGATCTGCCCGATCGTCTTCGACGTGCTCGACGGCGCCTTCCTCGTGGTCGAGCCGACGGAGCCCTGCGTCGTCCAGGCCGCGCAATGCCGGATCGACCCGCGCGGGCTGTGGGGCCCCGATGCGCGTGTGGTTTCAGGGCAGGCCAAGGAGATCGAGCGCGCGCGCGGCGTCGCCGAGCGCGCCGTGCGCGAGGGCTACCGGACGCTGACCGCCAAATCCGACGCCATCGAGCAGCGCGTGCTCGCGCGCGAGCAGGCCGGCTTCTCGGCCGAGCGCGAGATGATCTGCCGGGATTTCCAGCGCGAGGGCCAGTTCGGCTTCTGCGGCGCGCGGGTCACCGAGGCGCGGGCCGCCTCGCTGCGCGCCCGGCTCGGCCTCAACACCGAGCCGAAGGCCGCCGCGACCAAGCCGAGGCCACGCCCGAAGCCTGCGCCGCTCTCGCTGACGCCGACGCAATAGCGGGGCAGAGCACTGTCATAGAGCGCTGTCGTCCCGTGTCTGCGCGTGCGAGATGACAGCGGTGGCTTCAGCTCATCCGGGCCGCCAGAGCGGCCTCGTCGAGCCCGGCGAGCGCATCGATCAGATGCATCGCGAAGCTGCCGGGCCCGGTGGCCCGTTCGGCCGCAATCTCGCCGGCGATACCATAGGCCGTGAGCGCTGCCGCCGCCGCGATCATCGGGTCAGGCTCAACCGCCCGGCAAGCCGCGACCAGCGCGCTCGATGCGCAGCCGAGGCCGGTGACCTTCGTCATCCACGCATGGCCATGCGCCACCGACAGGCTCCGGCCTTCGGTCTCGATCCGGTCGACCGCGCCGGTGGTGACGCGCACGATATCCCGCTTCGGTACGAAAAGTGGCTCCAGCACGGCCATTTCGGTGGCATTGCCGCGCACCAGCACGTCGAACGATGCCAGGACGTCGCCGACCAGCCGCAATCTCAGGGGTGAGAGCTCGACGAAGACGGGGTCGAGCACCAGTGGAATGCGGTGCTCCTGAGCCACGGCCAGGAGCTTCGGGATGGCCCGCTCGCCCTCCGGGCTGATCGTGCCGAGATTGATCAGGATCGCGCCCGCGCCCGCCGCGACGGCCGCGACCTCGTCGGGGTGACCGGCCATCGAGGGCATCGCCCCGAAAGCCAGCAGCATGTTGGCGGTGACGTTCTGCGCCACCGTATTGGTCAGGCAATGGACGCGCGGGCGGCGTTCTGCCACCCGCGCGAGGATCGATGCGACGCCGGCGGCGTCGAGCTTTTCGCTGAAAGCGCTCATTCTGCCGCAGGTAGATAGATGCTGCCGCCCTTGTCGAGGAATTCCTTCGACTTGGCGGCCATGCCCTCGTCTGCAAGCGCCTCCAGCGCCTTGCGCTCGTTTTCACCCATGGCCAGCACCTCGGCGCGCAGATCCTGCGTGATCTTCATCGAGCAGAATTTCGGGCCGCACATCGAGCAGAAATGCGCGACCTTGTGGGCGTCCTTCGGCAGGGTCTCGTCATGGAATTCGCGGGCCGTGTCGGGGTCGAGCGCCAGGTTGAACTGGTCCTCCCAGCGGAAGTCGAAACGGGCGCGGCTGACCGCGTCGTCCCGGATCTTCGCCGCCGGATGGCCCTTGGCGAGATCGGCGGCATGGGCCGCGATCCGGTAGGTGATGACGCCGGTCTTGACGTCGTCGCGGTTCGGGAGACCCAGATGCTCCTTCGGCGTGACGTAGCAGAGCATGGCGCAACCATACCAGCCGATCATCGCAGCCCCGATGCCGGAGGTGATGTGGTCGTAGCCCGGCGCGATGTCGGTGGTCAGCGGTCCAAGCGTGTAGAACGGTGCCTCGCCGCATTCGCGCAATTGCTTGTCCATGTTCTCCTTGATCTTGTGCATCGGCACATGGCCGGGACCCTCGATCATCACCTGGCAGCCCTTGTCCCAGGCGATCTTGGTGAGTTCCCCTAGCGTCTCCAGTTCGGCGAACTGGGCGCGGTCATTGGCATCGGCGATCGAGCCGGGCCGCAGGCCGTCGCCGAGCGAGAACGAGACGTCGTAGCGGCGCATGATCTCGCAGATCTCGTCGAAGCGCTCGTAGAGGAAGCTTTCCTTGTGATGCGCCAGGCACCAGCGCGCCATGATCGAGCCGCCGCGCGAGACGATGCCGGTGACCCGCGATGCAGTGAGCGGAACATAGGGAAGCCTAACGCCGGCATGGATGGTGAAGTAGTCGACGCCCTGCTCGGCCTGCTCGATCAGCGTGTCCTTGAACACCTCCCAGTCGAGCTTGATCGGATCGCCGCCGACCTTCTCCAGCGCCTGGTAGATCGGCACCGTCCCGATCGGCACCGGCGAATTCCTGAGGATCCAGGAGCGGATATTGTGGATGTTGCGGCCGGTGGAGAGGTCCATCACCGTGTCGGCACCCCAGCGGATCGCCCAGACCAGCTTCTCGACCTCCTCGGCCGCACCCGATGTCACGGCAGAGTTGCCGATATTGGCGTTGATCTTGACCAGGAAATTGCGGCCGATCGCCATCGGCTCCAGTTCGGGGTGGTTGATGTTCGCGGGGATGATCGCTCGGCCGCGCGCGATCTCGTCGCGGACGAATTCCGGCGTCACGAATTCCGGCACATTGGCGCCGAAGCTCTCGCCATCGGCATGGCGTTCGCGCGCGCCCTCCAGCATGGCGGCCCGGCCGAGATTCTCGCGATGCGCGACATAGATCATCTCGGGCGTGACGATGCCGGCCTTCGCGAACTCGTATTGCGTCGTCATCTGGCCGGGCTTCGCCTCGAGGATCGGACGCTCAGCCGGACAGGCGGGAACGAGCTGCGCTTCGCTGATATGGCCGTTATCGGCGGCCGTCACAGCGCGTCCGGGCACAGTCTGGAAGCCACGCGCATCGAGCCAGGCGCGGCGCGGCTGATTGAGGCCGGCATTGAGATCGATCTTCGCATCGGTCTCGGTGAAGGGCCCGGACGGATCGTAGAGCCGTACCGGTGGCTCGGCATTGGTCGTCAACACGACCTCGCGGAAGGGCACGCGCATCTCGGGATGCTCGGGCGCCGCGACATAGATCTTGCGCGAGCCGATGATCGGCCCGGTCGTCACGCTCTGGGGAGCGGTCTTGACGCTGTTCTTCTGAGGTTTTGCGTGGGCATTCATGAGGGGATCTCCTCCTTGGTACAGGTCAGGAGATCCGGCGTCGAAGCGGTTCAAGCGCTGTGATGCGGGTGCAGGCCAAGGCTGCACCGCGTTCCAGTCCCTCCGCCGGTATGACCCGGATCAGGTTCGATGGGTTCAGCTTCGAAAGCCGTCTCAGCCCTTGCGGGCACCCCTCGGAACGCGGACGAGGTTAGGCGCAGCGCCGCCGCTTGGCAACGGGCTGTGCAAAGGTCTGGTCGGATAGGACGGAGGGCTCAGACAGTCAGGTCGACCAGCGTGCCCTGCCCGGCCGGCAGCGCGGCTTGCGTCTGCTCGGCGCTCTGCTGGAGCATGGCGACCAGAGCCTGATCGGCCTGCGCATTCTGCCTGAGCATCTCGACGGACAGCGCCTGCTGGGTCGAGGCGGCCTGCATCGTGACGATGCTCTGGGCAAGGGAAACGGTGTCGCTCATGGCGGGCACCCTAGCCGGGCAACCCTACCAAATCCTCAACCCGGTCGCTCAAGGTGCGATGATCGAGGGCACCGGCTTGGGCATCGGCGGATCGCGCTCGGGCCGAACCTGCGCCTTGTCCTCGCCGGTACCGCGCTTTTCGTCGCGGGGCGCCACAGTGTTGGGCGTCGTCGGACGAGCCGCCTCCCCCGATCGCGGCGCCGGCGGCACGCCGGGAGCCTGCGGCCTGGCCGGAGGCGATACCGTCTGCGCCTGCACCGGCACTGCACCAGGCAGGCTGGCGGCCAGTAATCCAGCCAGAACCGGAACGAACTTTCTCATGGCGGCATCTCCCTTCGGCCTGGACCATTGCTTGTCGCATTTTCTTCACGCGAACCGGTGCCCACCTCGCTCGAAAATGCTCTGTCCTCCGCAAATGAAACAGGCGCAGGGAACGGGTGTTCCCTGCGCCTGCGGAAGAGCGGGGCTGCCTGGAAAGCCGCCCCGCCCGGGTGTCACTGGTTCTGGCCGTTGAGCAGCGGCGTGATGCGCCGGAGCGTGACGCGCCGGTTCTCGCGGGAAGCCTCCTGCGTGTTCACCTTCAGGTACTGCTCGCCATAGCCTTGGGTCGTCAGGTTCTCCGGCGGGATCTGGAAGTCGCGCGTCAGGATCTCCGCGACCGACTCCGCCCGGCGATCGGAGAGCGAGAGATTGTCGACATCGGCGCCGACCGCGTCGGTGTGGCCCTCGACGAGGAAGACCTCGTTGGGCGAGCGCTGCAGGGCGCGCTTCACCGAATCCGCGATCACCGAAAGGCGGCGCGCCTGATCCTGCCCCACCTGCCAGGAGCCGGTATCGAAATTGATCGTATCGATATCGACACTGCGCATGCGGGCGCGCAGATCCGGCGAGTAGCGGACCTCGTCCAGCGTGTATCGGCGCGGAATCGCGGCGATCGGCGGGGCGGTGATCGTCTCGTAGATCAGGTCCTCGTCGGCCTGGTCCGCATCGACGATATAGCGCTCGCGCGGGATCGGCAGCGGCGGCGGCGGCAGCACGACGACATCGTCGGCAAAGCGCCCCGGACGGTCGCGCAGCGTGTTGTCGATGATGATCACCTCGCGGTTGTCCCGGTCGATGCGGGTGCGGCGGATCAGCCGGCCCTGCTCGTCCGTGACGGTGACGATCCGTGTGCCGTCGGGGCGCTCGAAGATCGTGCGGTTCTCGTCGCCACGGCGTTCGGAGCGGCCCTGCCAGCCGAGATCGCGGAAGCGCTGGTCCTCGTCGCGGCGGATGATGGCGCGGCCGTCATCGTCGCGGATGATGGTGCGGCCGGGCTCGCGGATGATGGTGAGGTCGCCCTCGCGCTGCTCCCGCCGCTCGCGGCGGATGTCGTCGAAGCGCTCGGCGCCCTGCGTCGCCATGATGCCACCGATGACGCCGGCGCCGAGGCCGATCGCACCGGCCACGCCCGGCGAGATGCCGCCGCGGCGGCCCTCACGCTGGGGCGGCTGGCCGGGAGGTCCGGCTGGCGGCTGGCCCGGAGCGGCGCCCGGCTGCGCGGGAGCAGCCGTACCTGGCGCTCCACCGGAAGGCATGCCGGGAGCCGTGCGTCCCGGCTGGACCGGCGCGGCACCGGCGGGCGGCGTCGGGACTGCGGCGCCCGGCTGTGCAGGAGCCGGAGCGCCCGGCGTCCCGGCCGGAGGCGTTCCCGGAGCCGGGCGCGACGGCCGCGTCGGAGCCGTCCCTGCAGGCGGCGTCGGAACGGTCGCATCCGGCTGGACGGGAGCACCGGGCTGCGGCGCTGCGGCCGGCGGGCGCTGCCGGTCCGGCGCAGCCGAAGGCGGAACGGCCGGGCCGCCACGCGGAACCGCAGAGGGCGGCGCGCCGGCACCGGGCTGGGACGGAGCGGCCGGCGCCGTCGCAGGCGGCGTTCCCGGCGGGCGGGGCTGGGTCGGCGCAGCCGAGGGCGGAACAGCCGGGCCACCACGCGGAACCGCAGAGGGCGGTGCGCCGGCACCGGGCTGGGACGGAGCGGCCGGCGCCGTCGCAGGCGGCGTTCCCGGCGGGCGGGGCTGGGTCGGCGCAGCCGAAGGCGGAACAGCCGGGCCGCCACGCGGAACGGTTGATGGCGATGCGCCGGCCGGCGGCGCGGGCGGCTGAGGCGCGGTACGCGGCGCCGAGGGCACCGTCGGCCCGGCCGGCGGACGCGGTGGTGTCGGGCGGGCGGCCGGGGCCTCCCGGGGAGATGGCGCGGCATTCGGCGCGGGGCGAGGCGCAGCAGGCACCTCACGCGGCATCGCCGGGCGCTCGGGCTGCGGACGCGCGGCCGGGGGCTCGGCGCGCGGCGCGGGCATGGCGGGAGGCTGCGGCCGGGGTGCCGCCGGAGCGGGCTGCATCTGCGGCGGGCGCGGCGCATGCGGCTGGGCGGGGGCGCTCGGGGCAGCAGGGCGTTCCGGGCCACGCTGACCGGGCTGTGCGCCTGGCTGCTGCGGGCGCCGCGGCCCGCGCGGATCATCCTTGTCTCCGGGACCGGGGGCCTGTGCGACCCGGTATCCGGCCTCGGCGAAGGCCTGCCCGGCTTGCGAAAGGACGAGGGCCGGCAGGACGGTCCCGACCAGCAACCAGCGTTTCGTGCGCATTTTCTTTTCCCGTCGTTCGTTTCAACGTGCAGGTATCAGGCCGCCTCCGGCCTGAACCCCCGATGAAGCGAAAACGGCAGGAATCGGGCAGCGGTTCCGCCGCCCTGCCGATTTAGATGCCGGCCTCAGCCTTCACATAGGCCGCGATCTCGGCATGGGTCGCGAACCAGCAATCGCCCTTCGCCTTGGCCAGCCGGACCAGCTCCTCGAGGATCCAGAAGCGCGAGCGATAGGTGATGACATGCGGATGCATGGTCAGCAGGAAGAGGCCGCCATCCGCATAGGCCCCCTCGAACTCGCGGCGGAATATGTCGAAGACCGCTTCCGGCGACGTATAGGGCCGGAGCGCCTGGAAGCGGTTCATGCTGAGATAGGGTGCGTCGTCGCGGATCCACTCGACCGGCAGTTCGACGATGCCGGTCGCCTCACCCTTCTCGACGATCTCGTAGGGATCGTCATCGGCGAAGAGCGAGCTGTCGTAGAGCAGGCCGAGCTCGCGCTCGATGGCGAGCGTCACCTCGGAAAAGTCCCAGGACGGGGTGCGCATGCCGACCGGGCGGATGCCGGTGATCGTCTCCAGCGTATCGGCCGAGCGCAGATGCAGTTCGCGCTCGTTCGCGGCCGGCACCGCCGTGTTGACCTCGTGAATCCAGCCGTGGAGGCCGATCTCGTGGCCGGCGCCGACGATGCGGCGCTGCTCTTCGGGATAGAGCAGGGCGGTGACGGCCGGCACGAAGAAGCTCGCCGGGATATCGTGCCGCTTCAGCAAATCGAGGATGCGCGGCACGCCGACGCGGTTGCCGTACTGGCCCCAGGAGAGCCGCCCGACCGACTTACCGCCGTCGCGCAGTTCGTTGGTCTCGTGATCGACGTCGAAGGAGAGGGCGACGGCGCAGCGGGCGCCGTTCTTCCACCTGGCCGGCTTCAGGTTGCGGCCGGCGCGGACCTGCTCGACCTTGCCGCGCCAGATCTCTTCCGGCCATTGCCAGGGCAGGAGTTCGTTGGCGTCGGTCATGGCAGCTCTCCTCAGGTCGTAGCAGTGCCCGGCAGCACCGGCACCGCGGCAAGCAGGCGCTTGGTGTAGTCGTGCTGCGGATGGTCGTAGACCGCGCCGGCCGGGCCGCTCTCGACGATCCGGCCGCGATACATGATCGCGACGCGGTCGCAGAGATGGCGGACGACCGAGAGGTCATGCGAAATGAAGATCAGCGTCAGGTCGAGTTCCTGCCGCAGGCGGATCAGCAGGTTGATGATCTGCGCCTGGATCGAGACGTCGAGCGAGGCGACCGGCTCGTCGCAGACCACGACATCGGGCTGCATCGCGAGGGCGCGGGCAATGGCGACGCGCTGGCGCTGGCCGCCGGAGAACTGATGCGGATAGCGGGTCGCGAAATCGGGATCGAGCCCGACCGCCGCCAGCCATTGCCGGACATAGGTCTTCGCCTGTGCGCGCTCGACGAGCCCGTGCGCCAGCGGCCCCTCGGCGATGCTGTCGCCCACGGTCATGCGCGGGTTGAGCGAGGCGAAAGGGTCCTGGAAGATGGTCTGGACGCGGGTCGTGACCTTATGCGGGTTGTCGCCCGCGCTCATCACGGCTGAGCCGTCGATGCGGACCGAGCCGTGATCCGGCGCATAGATGCCGGCGGCGACGCGCCCGAGCGTCGATTTGCCGGAGCCGGATTCGCCGACGAGGCCGAGCGCCTCGCCGCGCTTCAGCACCAGCGTGACATCGTCGACCGCCTGCACCACGGTCGGCGCCTTGGACAGGCCGGCCTTCTGGGCCAGCTTGCGGAACAGGCCGGGCGTCTGGGTGAAGCGCTTGGCGACATGCTCGATGCGGACATAGTGCACGGCGTCGGCGACGGCAGGCGGCACCTGCCTGGCGAGGCGCGGCGGCGGCGCGATGTCGGAGCCGACGCCGCCGGCCAAGAGCTTGCCGGGCTCGGAACGCGAGGGCAGGGCGTCGAGCAGGGACTGCGTATAGGGATGCTGCGGATGGGTCAGCACCGCGAGCGTCGGCCCGGCCTCGACGATCCTGCCGTGGCGCATGACGCAGACATGGTCGGCGAGCGAAGCGACGACGGCGAGGTCATGGCTGATCCAGATCAGCGCCGTGCCGAGCTCGGCGACCAGCTCCTTCATCTCGGCAAGAATCTCGGCCTGCACGGAGACGTCGAGCGCCGTGGTCGGCTCGTCGCAGATGATCAGCTTCGGCCGGTGCAGCAGGGCGATCGCGATGGCGACGCGCTGGCGCATGCCGCCGGAAAACTGGTGCGGGTAGAAATCGACCTTGGCTTCCGCGTCGGGAATGCGGACCTGCGCCAGCGCGGCAACGGCGCGGCGGCGCGCCTCGGCGCCCGACACCGTCTCATGCGCCTCCAGGGCGAGCCTGATCTGCGTACCGATGGTCAGCATCGTGTTCAGCGTCATCATCGGGTCCTGGAAGACCATCGAGATCTGCTTGCCGCGGATTTTTCGCAGATCCGACGGCGCCAGCCCAACGAGCTCGCGCCCCTCCAGCTTCACCGAGGAGCCTGCCTCGACGCGGCCCGGCTGGTCGATCAGGCCGATGATCGAGAAGCCGGTGATGCTCTTGCCCGAGCCGGACTCGCCGACGAGCCCCATCACCTCGCCGCGCTTCAGGGCGAAGGAGACGCCGTCGACCGCCTTCACCACACCGGCGCGGGTATGGAAATGGGTTGTGAGGTCAGTCACTTCGAGGAGAGGCGCGTCGCTCATCGCTTCAGCCTCGGATTGACCTGGTCGCGGATACGGTCGCCGACGAGGTTGATCGCGACGATCAGCACGATCAGCGCGATGCCGGGATAGATCGAGATCCAGTACCGGCCCGAGAGCATGTACTGGAAGCCGTTCGCGATCAGCATGCCGAGCGAGGGCTCGGTCACCGGTAGGCCGACGCCGAGGAAGGAGAGCGTCGCCTCGAGCGCAATGGCATTGGCCACCTGCACGGTCGCGACCACGATCAAAGGCGGCAGGCAGTTCGGGAAGATGTGGCGCAGCACCACGCGCCAACCCGGCAGCGGCGTCGAGAGCACCGCCTCGACATAGTCCTTGCCGCGCTCGGCCGAGGCCGCGCCATGAGCGGTGCGGGCGAAATAGGCGTATTGCGCAGCGGCGAGCGCGACGATGAGCTGCATCTTGCCCTGACCGAGCGAGGCTGAGAGCACAAGCGCCAGCAGGATCGCCGGGAAGGCGAGCTGCAGGTCGATGACGCGCATGATGAAGGCCTCGCGGCGCCCACCGGCATAGGCTGCGCCGATACCGAGCGAGACACCGAGCACGAAGGCGAAGGCGCCGGCGACAAGCCCCATCTGCAGGGAGATGCGCAGGCCGTAGAGGATGGCCGAGAGCAGGTCGCGCCCCTGCGCATCGGTGCCGAGCCAATGGGTGTAGCCGCCTTCGCCGACGAAACCGGGCGGGCGGCGTGCATCGGAGAGCGAGAGATTGGCGAGGTCGTAAGGGTCCTGCGGCGCGACCAGCGGCGCCAGCAAGGCGATGCCGATCATCAGGACGACGACGGCGAGCGCGATGACAGCGGTCCGGCTCTCGCGGAACTCGGCCCAGAAGCGGGCGGCGGGGGACGCGTCCTTCATCGCGCGCCTCCCTTCCGCAACCGCGGATCGAGCCCGACATAGGCGAGATCGACGAGGAAGTTGATGGTGATGAAGACGAAGGCGACGAGCATCAGGTAGGCGACCATCACCGGCCGGTCGAGCGACTGGATGGAGTCGATGATCAGCTTGCCGATGCCAGGCCAGGAAAAGATGGTCTCGGTAACCACGGCGAAGGCCAGCGTCGAGCCGAATTCGAGGCCGAAGACGGTGACGAGCGGGATCGCGATCAGGCGCAGCACATGGCGACGCAGCACGGTCCATTCGGAGAGGCCTGCGGCGCGGGCGAATTTCACGGTGTCGGAGAGCATGGTCTCGCGCGTGCCGGCACGCGCGAGCCGCGTCATCAAAGCGAGCTTGAAGAAAGCCAGATTCAGCGCCGGCAGCAGCAGATGGCTCAAGCCGTTCAGAGTGAGGAAGCTCCACTCGACGCCGAAGAGCGAGACCGTCTCGCCGCGCCCGCCCGCCGGAAGCCATTGCAGTTCGACGGCGAAGGCCATGATCAGCACGAGGCCGATCCAGAAGGTGGGCACGGAGAAGCCGAGGATCGAGACCGTCATGATCAGCTTGGAGGCGAAACTGTCCGGCCTGTAGCCGGCATAGATTCCAGCGGGAATGCCGATCAGCGCCGCGCCGCAGACCGCGGCCAGCGTCAATTCCAGCGTCGCCGGCAGCCGCGACAGGATCAGGTCCATCACCGGCATGCCGAAGACGAAGGAGCGGCCGAAATCGCCATGCAGCACGCGGCCAAGGAAGGTCAGGTACTGCTCCCAGAGCGGCCGGTCGAGCCCGTAATGGGCGATGGTCTGGAGGCGCAATTCCTGGCTGACATCGGGGCCGATCAGCACGTCGATCGGGTTGCCGATGGCGTAGACGCCGACGAAGACCAGCACCGACATGACGAGCATGACGACGAGCGCCTGCGCGAGCCGGCTGGCGACGTGGCCTAGCATCAGCGAAGCTTTCGGCGCGGCATCACGGCCAGTTCTCGACCATCACGGCCCGCGTCTCCTCGACGCCGACCTTCCAAAGCCCAAGCATCTCCTCGTCCGGCCGCTGGTAGAGGCCGTGGAAATTGCCGTCGCCGAGGATCTCGCGACGCTTCGCCGGGCTCGCCGCCTGATATTCGGCCGCATTGAAGGGCGGCTTCGACGTCTCGGGCATGGCAACGCCGGCGAGCCGCGTCCAGGGGAAATTCTCCATCCAGGAGGCGTGCGAGGCGGCCGGGTCGACGGCCTTCACCGCCGCCTGGAATTGCGGCGCCGCCCACCAGTTATGCAGGCGGACGCTCGCATCGGGGTGCTTGTCCAGCCATTCGGTCGCGAAGTTCAGGGCCGGCGAATTGCCGCCATGACCGTTGACGAGGACGATGCGGCGGAAGCCGGAGCGGTAGAAGCCGTCGAAGATGTCGCCCAGCAGCGCCGCATAGGTGCTCAGGCGCAGCGAGATGCTGCCGGGGAAATTCAGGAAGCCCGGCGTCAGGCCATAGGCGAGCACCGGAAAGACCGGAATGCCCAGCGGTTCGGCCGCCTCCTGCGCCACGCGCTCGGACAGGATCACATCGGTCGCGAGGCTCAAATAGGCGTGCTGCTCGACGCTGCCGAGCGGCAGCACGCAGCGGTCGTCCCGCTTGGCCTGGGCCTCGATCTGCATCCAGTTCAAATCGGCGACACGCACGGCGCGATCCTTGCTTCGCTCTGACAAGCGGTAGACAATCCCGGCAGGCGGCACGGGCTGCCCGCCACAGCCATCCTTGACTCCGGCGTCCGGGAGCGTCAAGTTCCATTTGGAACTAAATCCGCCGAGAGATTTCCTGATGCGGCGCGCGCCGACCTCTCCTTCCCGCGTCGACCCGGAGCGCGAAGCCGCGCTGGCCGATCTCGACCCGCTGACCGTAACCAAGCTCTGGGACAATCCCTGCTGGCTCTCGTTCCGGCTGAACTTCATTGCGTTCCGCTTCAACGACCCGGTCTATCGCTGGATCGAAACCCGCTACGGGCTCGTGCGCCCCGAATTCGTCGCGCTCTATGCGGTCGGGCTCAAGGAGGGCGTCGCCGCCAAGAACATCGTCGCCTCCTCCGGTCTGCCGAAGAACACGCTCTCGCGCGCCGTGCAGAAGCTGCTGCAACGGCGCCTGCTCAAGCGCGAGACCGATCCGGCCGACCTGCGCAGTTACGTGCTCCATCTCACGCCGGCCGGCCGCAACATCTTCGACGAGACCATGGGGCCGATGATCCAGCACCAGGCGACGATGCTCGCCGGCCTCAGCGGAGACGAGCAGCGGCAGCTCTGCGTGCTGATGGACAAGCTCGTCATCGCCTCGCCTAACTGGCCTCAGGAACTCCAGCCAGAACCACACAAAACAACAGGGGATCTCTCATGAAACTCGCGCAAAGCTTCCGCCTCGCCGCCCTCGCCGCCCTGCTCGGCGCCGCCGTCTCGACCGGCGCGCTCGCCCAGACCCTGACCATCGGCGTCCGCGCCGGGCCGGAATCGATCGACCCGCATTACACCGCGACCGGCACCCATGCCGAAGCGCTGAAGCAGGTCTTCGACACGCTGATCTGGTCCGGCGACAAGCTGCAGCTCGAGCCGCGGCTGGCGACCAGCTGGAAGGCGGTCTCGCCCGATGTCTGGGAGTTCAAGCTGCGCCCCGGCGTCAAGTTCCATGACGGCTCGGACTTCACTGCAGAGGACGTCAAGTTCTCGATCGAGCGCATCCCGGTCGTCGCCGGCCCGAACCCGACGACGATCTATGTCCGCCGCGTCAAGGAGGTGAAGATCGTCGATCCGCTGACCGTCAGGGTCGTTACCGACGGCCCGGCGCCGAACCTGCCGAACGACTTCATCCGGCTCTTCATCGTCTCGCACAAGGCGGCGGCCGGCCTGACCAAGGACAATGCCAACGAGGCCTTCAATTCCGGCAAGGCCGCGATCGGCACCGGACCCTACAAATTCGTCTCCTGGACGCCGAAGGACCAGCTCCTGCTCGAGCGGTTCGACGGCTTCTGGGGCGAGAAGGAGCCCTGGGCCAAGGTTGTCCGCAAGGAGCTGCCCAACGATGCCGCCCGCGTCGCGCAGCTCAAGGCGGGACAGGTCGACATCATCGTGCGCGCGCCGGCCTCGGACGTGCCGACGCTGAAGCGCGACCCGAAGCTTTCCGTCGCGACTGTCGAGACCGTCTACCTCTTCAACATGGAGCTCGACCTGCGCGACAAGCCCCCGCAGATCACCGCCAAGGACGGCTCCGCCCTGCCGAAGAACCCGCTGCAGGACGTCCGGGTGCGCGAGGCGATCGATATCGCCATCAACCGGCCGGCGCTTGCCGAAATCGCCATGGAAGGGCTCGGCGCCGCCGCGAACCAGCTGGTCACCCCCACGATCGCCGGCTTCAACAAGGAGCTGCCCGCGATCAAGGCGGATACCGTCAAGGCGAAGAAGCTGATGACGGATGCGGGATATCCCGACGGGTTCAAGGTCACCTTCTCCTTCACCAGCGACCGCCTGCCCGGCGACCGGCAGGTCGGCACCTCGATCGCCCAGATGCTCGCCCGCATCGGCATCGAGGTGGTGGCGAACGCCCAGCCGGCGGCCGTCTTCTTCCCGGCGCGCGCCCGTTCCGAATACTCGATGGCGATGTCGGGCTGGGGCACGCTGACCGGCGAGGCCAACTACACCCTCTCCTCGCTGGTCCACTCCAATGAGCCCGCCAAGAAGCTCGGCGCCTTCAACCTGCTCGGCTACAAGAACGCCGAGGTCGACAAGCTGATCGAGGACGCCTCGGTCGAGATGGACGAGGCGAAGCGCAACAAGATGCTGTCCGACGTCGCGGCGATCGTCGCCAAGGACCGGCCGCGCATCGCTGTCACCTCGATCGGCTCGGCCTGGGCGATGCAGAAGGACAAGGTGACGATCTCGCCGCGCGTCGACGAGGACACCCTCGCGATGGACATCAAGCCCGTTAAGAAGTAACGCGGCCGCCTTCCACGCCACGGCCGTTTGTCCGGCCGTGGCGGATCACGCCTTCAAGACCCGACAGGATACCGATATGACCCTCGCGCTTGCCATCCACGGCGGCTGCGGCACGCTGCCGAAGGCCGAGATGACGGAGGGCGAATGGGCCCAGGCCCGGTCCGACCTCGCTGGTGCGCTCCGCGCCGGCTGGGCGATCCTGAGCAAGGGCGGCGCGGCGGTCGACGCCGTCGAGGCGGCCGTGCGGGTGATGGAGGATTCCCCGCATTTCAACGCCGGCCATGGCGCAGCCTTCAACAGCGAGGGCGAGCACGAGCTCGACGCCTCGATCATGGACGGGGCGACGCTCGCCGCCGGCGCGATCTGCGGGGCCAAGCGCATCCGCAACCCGATCAGCGCCGCCAAGGCACTGATGCTGCGCGGCGACCCGCTGATGCTCGCCGGCCCCGCCGCCGACGACTTCGCCGAGCATGACGGCGTCGACACCGTCGCGAACGAGCATTTCTCGACCGAGCGCCGGCGCAAGAACCTCGCCTCGATGAAGCTGCGCGAGATCGTCGGCACCGCCGCCGAGGCGAGCGAGGCCGAGAAGCATGGCACGGTCGGCGCCGTCGCCTGCGACGCGCAGGGCCATCTCGCCGCCGCGACCTCGACCGGCGGCTACACCAACAAGCCGGTCGGCCGCGTCGGCGATTCCCCGATCATCGGCGCCGGCACCTATGCCCGCGACGGGCGCTGCGCCGTCTCCGGCACCGGCAAGGGCGAGTATTTCATCCGCTACTGCGTCGGCCACGAGATCGCGTCGCTGATCGCCTATAAGGGCCTCTCGCTGGAAGCGGCGACGGACGCGGTCCTGGCCGAACTGTCCGAGCACAGGATCGGCGCCGGACTGGTCGCGGTCGGTGCCGACGGCACGGTCGTCGCGCCTTACAACACCGAGGGCATGTATCGGGGCTGGGTGACGGCGGACGGACTCGTCCATGTCGCGACCCACGACCATGTCGAATTGGCGGGGCAGGCGTGAGCGAACCCATCCTGATCTGGGGCGCAGGCGCCATCGGCGGTACGCTCGGTGCCTATTGGGCGCGCGCCGGCGTGCCGGTTCTGCTTGTCGACATCGTGCCGGAGCATGTCGAGGCCTGCCGCACGCGCGGGCTCGCCATTTCCGGGCCGGTCGAGGAATTTACGCAAGTTCTGCCGGCCGCGACGCCGGGTGAACTGACCGGCCGCTACAGCCGCATCGTACTGGCCGTGAAGGCTGGCGCGACGGAAGCTGCGCTCGCTGCGTTGAAGCCGCATCTGACTGACGACGGCTTCGTGCTCTCCGCCCAGAACGGCCTGAACGAACTCGCCATCGCCAAGGCGGTCGGCGAACAACGCACCATGGGCTGCTTCGTCAATTTCGGCGCCGACTGGCTCGGGCCGGGCGAGATCCTCTACGGCAATCGCGGTGCGACGGTCGTCGGCGAGCTCGACGGCTCGATCAGTGAACGCGCCGTCGAGATGCACCGGCTGATGAGGCTGTTCGAGCCGGACGCGATCCTGACCGACAACATCTTCGGCTATCTCTGGGGCAAGCTCGCCTATGGCGCGATGCTGTTCGCCACCGCCCTGACCGACGATTCCATGTCGGCGAACTTTTCGGACCCGGAACGGCTGCCGGTCTGGCTCGCGCTCGGGCGCGAGGTCGGAGCGGTCGCGGCCAGACGTGGCGTGACCTCGCTCGGCTTCGGCGATTTCGACCCGATGGTGTTCGCGCCCGGCCGACCGGAAGGGCCGCAGATCGAAACGATCAACTGGCTGACGCATTACACCGCGCAGAGCGCCAAGACCCATTCCGGCATCTGGCGCGATCTCGCCGTGCGCAAGCGGAAGACCGAAGTCGATCCGCAGATCGGCGTCATCGCCACGCTCGGCCGCGAGGTCGGCATCGCGACGCCCGCGATCGAGACGCTGGTCTCGCTGATTCACGACATCGAGGACGGCCGCCGCCCGATGGCCTTCGAGACGCTCAAGGTATTGATCGACCGATGCAGATCCGCTTCGACAACCGCGTAGCCCTCGTCACCGGCGCAGCCCAGGGCATCGGGCGCGCAATCGCCGTCGCGCTGGCCGAGGCCGGGGCGCGGGTCCACCTCGCCGATATCGATGCGGCGGGGGTGCAGGCCACAGCGAAAGAGATCGGCGCGACCGGCCATGCCGCCGATCTCGGCTCGCCCGAGGCGGCGCAGGCACTGGTGCGCGCGATCGTGGCGGCCGATGGCGGGCTCGACCTTCTCGTCCATGCCGCCGGCGGCGTGCGCGGACAGGTCGGCCGGGCGATCGAGGCGGTTTCCGAGGAAGACTGGCGCGTGATCTTCGCCGCCAATGTCGATGCCGCCTTCTTCCTGGCGCAGGCGGCGGCGCCCGCGATGAAGCAGGCCGGCTATGGGCGGATCGTGACGATCTCGTCGGGCGCGGGACTGAGGCCGAGCCTCACCGGCATCCAGGCCTATGCCAGCGCCAAGCATGCGCTGGTCGGCCTGACGAAGCAGCTCGCCTGGGAGTTCGGGCCGCATGGCATCACGGTGAATTCGGTGGCGCCGGGCTTCGTGCGTTCCAACCCCGCGACCGAGCGGCAATGGCAGAGCTACGGGCCTGAGGGGCAGAAAAAGCTGGTCGAGAGCATCCATACCCGCCGGCTCGGCACGCCCCAGGATATCGCCAACGCCACGCTGTTCTTCCTGAGCGAGCAGGCCGGCTGGATTTCCGGGCAGGTGCTCTCCGTGGATGGCGGGCGGTCGTAGCGACGGCTGGAGCGCGCCGGCATGCTCGGGCTTGGCCCGAGCATCTCGTCCCGAAGGAGGCTCCAGCGCCTTGTTCTGGGTCAGATTCTCGGGTCAAGCCCGAGAATGACGCCACCCGTGCCTCACCCGCAATTCGCCTGATCGGCCGGCATCTCGGCACCGACCATCCAGTTGGTACCGAAGCGGTCGGTCAGCATGCCGAAGCGCGGCGACCAGAAGGTCTCGGCCATCGGCATGGTGATCTTGGCGCCGCCCTCGGACAGGCCGGCGAAGATGCGATCGGCTTCATCCGGGGTCGCGACGCCGACGCTGACCATGACCGAGCGCATCGGCCCGTCGCTGTTGTTGGGCGGCGCGTCGGAGGCCATCAGCATCTGGCCATCGATCTCCAGGCAGGCATGCAGGATCTTGTCATGCCAATCGGGCGCGACATGCTCCTCGGCCGGCGTGCCCTTGTGGTCCATCATGGCGAGCATCTTGCCGCCCAGCACCTTCTCGTAATGGGTGAAGGCCTCGCGGCAATTGCCTTCGAACATCAGATAGGTCGAGAGTTTCATCGCGTATCCTCCTGCGTGCTTACGGGAAGCGTTCAGCGCTTGCGGTAATACTGGGCGGCCATGAACTCGGCCCACTGGCCGTCGGGCCCAAGCGCACGCGAGGTCAGGGTGCGGTGGTCAGGCGACAGGAAGGTGATGACGTCCTGATATTTCGCCATGGAGCCGTCGCCGGCCATGCTCGGCCCCTCGGTGTCGAGGACCAGCGACTTGCCGTCATCCGAGAGCGCGCCGTCATAGGTCCACATCATCGTCATCATCGAGGCGACGAAGCTGCCGACGAAGCGGCCCTTGGCCGGGTCGAAGCCGAGCGTCATCAGGCTGGTGACCGGCTTGCCCTCAGGCCCCTCACCCTGCCCCTCGCCGAGCGTCCAGAGCCCGCCGAGCGAGCGCACGCTCTCGGTGCCCTTCGACGAGGATGGCGGCTGATCCGGCCCCATCGAGCAGTTCATCTCGGCGGTCCAGTCACCGACCAGCTGGTGGAGCCACTCATGTTCCTTCTGCGGTTCGCCCATCATGGTTTCTCTCCTCTGGTTTTTCGTTCTCTGGGTGATCGGGATCAGGCGGGGCGCTCGGCCGCGGCCTTCATGGCCTTGAGTCCGGCCTCGAAATCGCCGCCGACCATGCGGTCCATGTCCATGAAGACATGGATGATCTTGCCGATGAACGGCGTCGGGCCGGTCATGATCCAGGTCACGTTCGTACCCTGGCTCTGTGGCGTCAGCGCGAAGACGACATCGTTATGCGCCTCGAAGGGCTTGAGGAAATCGAGCTTGAGCGCGAGCTTGCCCGGCGCCTGCGCCTCGGTGATGCGCATGCTGCCCTCGCCGACATTCTTGTCGCCGGCCCAGGCATAGGTCGCGCCGACACCGGTCTCGGGGCCGCCGAAGGTGCGCTTCATCGCCGGGTCCTTCTTCTCCCAGGGCGACCAGGCGCTCCAGGCCCGGAAATCGGCGATCAGCGGATAGATGCGCTCGGGTGCGGCATTGATCGCGATGGAGCGGGTGACCTGGAAGGTGTCGGGCTTGCGGGCGGCCAGGATGAGCACGACGACGAGGCCGGTCGCGAGAAGGCCGAGCAGGCCGAGAAGAATGGTCTTGAGCATGACGAACACCTGAAATGGGGCTGAAGGAATGGCTTCGGCGTCAAACGCCTGATTTATCGGGTGGTCTCGCCTTGATCGCGCGGAGCATCTCGTCCAGCCGCCCCAGGCTCTGGTCCCAGAAACGGCTGTAATGCTCCAGCCATTGCGAGACGTCCTGCAGCGGGCCGGGATCGAGCCGGCAAGGTCTCCACTGGGCTTCCTTCCCCCGCGTGATCAGCCCGGCACGCTCCAGCACCTTCAGGTGCTTGGAAACCGCGGGAAGGCTCATCGCGAAGGGCTCTGCCAGCTCCTTCACAGAACTCTCGCCTTGCGACAGCCGGGCCAGGATGGCGCGGCGCGTCGGATCGGCGAGGGCTGCGAAGGTCAGGCTGAGCGGGTCCGTCGACATCATATGAAACCGATCAGTTAATTAACTGATCGGTTTACTAATCGCATTCCTCCTGCCTGTCAACCATGCCGGGCCGCAAGCTGGCGCGGGCCACCGCCGGTTGTTGTCAGGAGCGGCGCCCCACGGCTAGAACCAGTGCAATACGAGGAGGGTTCATGAGCTTCGAGACCGCAGCGACACCGGAAGCCGCCGTGGACCGGCTCGAACGACTCTATGACGAGGCGCGCTCGGCCTTGCGCGGCGACCTGCAACGTTTCTTCGACACCGGCGAGGCGCCGACGCCCGATGACCGGGAGCGCTATCGTTATCCGATGCTGCGCGTGACCTACGAGCCCTCGAAGCTGCCGGCGGCGACGCGGCGCGGCTATGCCAAATTCGCGGTGCCCGGCATCTATTCGACCACGGTGACGCAGCCGGCCGAGTTCCGCACCTATCTGCTCGACCAGTTGAAGCCGCTCGTCGCCGAATATGGCGCGACGATCGAGACGGGCGTCAGCACGCAGGAAATCCCCTACCCCTACGCGCTCGAAGGCGGCGACGAGCTGGGGCGCGGCAAGATCACGGCAGCCGAGCTCGCACGCCATTTCCCAACGCCGCTGCTGGCGCTGGTCGGGGACGAGATTGCGGACGGCAGCTATGAATTGATCGAGGGCGAGCCGCGCCCGCTCTCGCTGTTCGACGCGGTCCGGGTCGACTATTCGCTGCGGCGGCTGGTGCATTACACCGGCACCGACTGGCGGGCCGTGCAGCCTTGGGTGCTGCTGACCAACTACCATCGCTATGTCGACCAGTTCGTCCGGCTCGGCCTCGCCGAGATCGAGGCCGGCACGGCCGAGGCGCTGATCGCGCCGGGCGGCATCCGCATCGACAGGGACGGCATCGACGTCTCGGCCGCCGAGCGGGTGATGTCAGCGCCCTGGCACCGCTTCCAGATGCCGGCCTATCACCTGATCCGAAAGGGCGGCGAGGGCGTAACGCTGGTCAATATCGGCGTCGGCCCTTCCAACGCGAAGAACATCACCGACCATCTCGCGGTACTCAGGCCGAATTGCTGGCTGATGGTCGGCCATTGCGGCGGGCTCCGCCAGACCCAGATCATCGGCGATTATGTGCTGGCCCATGCCTATCTCCGGCAGGACCGCATCCTCGACGACCTCGTGCCGCCGGACATCCCGATCCCGGCGCTGGCGGAGGTGCAGGTCGCGCTCCAGCAGGCGGCGGCCGACATCACCGGCGAAAAGGGCGACCGGCTGAAGCAGCGCCTGCGCACCGGCACCGTCGTGACCCAGGACGACCGCAACTGGGAATTGCAATGGACCAAGGAGCGGCGGCGCATCAACCTGTCGCGCGCCATCGCGGTCGACATGGAATCCGGCACGATCGCGGCCCAAGGGTATCGGCTGCGCGTGCCCTATGGCACCTTGCTCTGCGTCTCCGACAAGCCGCTCCACGGCGAGATCAAGCTGCCCGGCGCCGCCAACGCCTTCTACGAGCGCGCCGTCGGCGAGCATCTGCGGATCGGGCTCGATGCGCTGGAGAAGCTCAAGGAAGCGGGCGCCACGATCCATTCGCGCAAGCTCAGGAGCTTCGACGAACCGCCGTTCCGGTAAGCGCTGCTCAGCCGAACAGACCGTAGGCCAAGAGCCCCGCAATCACCCAGAGCGCGAGATTGCCCCAGCGGTTGCGCCGGGCTTCGGCCCGGCCGATCGCCTCGACGCTGCCCTCGTCGAGCGAGAAGCCGTGGCGCGAGGCATCCTCGAGCTGGCCAAGCACGCGCTCGGCGCGGATGACCGTGTCGGGCAGGCTCGCGAGCGAGCCGAGCAGGGAGCGGGCGCCGCGCCCGGCCTCTTCCAGACGGCCGAGCGGACCGAGATTATGGGTGATCCAGGACCGCACCACCGGATCGGCCGTGCCCCACATGTCGAGATGGGGATCGAGCGTGCGCGCCACGCCCTCGACCACCACCATGGTCTTCTGCAGCATGACGAGCTCGGTGCGCGTCGCCATGTCGAACATGCCGGTGATCTCGAAGAGCAGGGTCAGGACCTTGGCCATCGAGATCTGGTCGGCGCTCTTGTCGTGGATAGGCTCGCCGACCGCGCGGATCGCCTGGGCGAAATCGGCGACGTCGTGATGGGCCGGGACATAGCCCGCCTCGAAATGCACCTGCGCCACGCGTGTGTAGTCGCGGGTGATGAAGCCGAGCAGGATTTCCGCGAGGAAGCGCCGCTCCTTCAGGCCGAGCCGGCCCATGATGCCGCCATCGACCGCGACGAGGCGCCCCTCCGCATCGACGAAGAGGTTTCCGGGATGCATGTCGGCATGGAAGAAGCCGTCGCGGATCGCATGCTTCAGGAAGGACTGGATGATGTTGCGGGCGAGCTCCGGCAGATCGTGGCCGGCGGCGCGCAAGCCCTCGACATCGGAGAGGCGGACGCCGTCGATCCATTCGTCGACCAGCATCTCCCGCGCCGTGAGCTGCCAGTCCGGCTCCGGCACGCGGAAATCGGTGTCGCCCTTGGTATTCTCCGCGAATTCGGAGAGGGCGGCGGCTTCGAGCCGCAGGTCCATCTCCATCGCGACCGAGCGCGCCAGGGTCTCGACCACGCCGCTGAAGCGCAGCCGCCGCGCCTCCGCCGAGCGTGCTTCCGCCGTTTCGGCGCCGAAACGCATCGCGGCGAGATCACGGTTGAAGCGGTCGCGGATACCAGGACGCAGAATCTTGACCGCGACCTCGCGGCCGTCCTTCAGGCGGGCGCGATGAACCTGAGCGATCGAGGCGGCGGCGACCGGCTCGCTGAATTCGACGAAGAGGTCTTCGAGCTTTCCGCCATGCGCGGCTTCGACGATGGCGCGGGCTTCCGCCATCGGGAAGGCCGGCATCCGGTCCTGCAAGGCCGAGAGATCCTGCGCGATCCGCATGCCGACGACGTCAGGCCGCGTCGCCAGGAACTGGCCGAACTTCACATAGGACGGGCCGAGCCGGGTCATCGCGGCCGCGAGGCGGGTGGCGGAGGAGCCGGCGCCGCGACGCTCGATCAGGCGGCCGACGCGGATCAGCCCGCGCGCCAGCGGCGGCAGTACGGAGGGATCGACCAGCGCCAGCGCACCCTCGCGCGCCAGCACGAAGCCGACGCGCGCGCCGCGCAGCATGTGGAAGAAGGAGGAGATCATGCCGCCGCAGCCAGCATCACAGCTTCCAGCCGGAATGCAGCGCCACGACGCCGCCGGTCATCGGCGTGAACTTCGCGCGGCGGAAGCCGGCATCCTCGATCATGTTGGCGAAAGCCTGCGGCTTCGGGAACTTGCGGATCGATTCGACGAGATACTGATAGGGCTCGGCCTCGCCGGTGACCATGCGGCCCATCGGCGGGATGACCTTGAAGGAATAAGTCTCGTAGATCTTGTCGAGCAGGGGCACGTCGACATGGCTGAATTCGAGGCAGAGGAAGCGCCCGCCGCGCTTCAGCACGCGATAGGCCTCGGCCAGCGCCTTGTCGATGCGCGGCACGTTCCGGATGCCGAAGGCGATGGTGTAGCAGTCGAAATGATTGTCGGGCAGGCCGAGCTCTTCGGCATTGCCCTGGACGAAGCGGATGCGATCATTGTCCGGGAAGCGCTTGTCGGCGCGCTCGCGCCCGACGCGCAGCATGTCGGCGTTGATATCGAGCACGGTGACATCGGTCTCAGGGCCGCCGGCCTCCAGCACCGAGAAGGCGACATCGCCCGTGCCGCCGGCCACGTCGAGATGATGGAAGGGGCGATCCTTCGCAGGATTGATCGCGGTCAGCAGCGCGCTCTTCCAGGCCCGGTGGAGCCCGCCCGACATCAGATCGTTCATCAGGTCATAGCGGTTGGCGACCTTGTGGAAGACGTCGTCGACCTTGGCCTGCTTCTCGGCGAGCTTCACCGTCTCGAAGCCGAAATGGGTGGTGTCCCCGGGTCCGGTATTCTGGGCTGCTGTCACGTTTCTGGCCGCTCTTGTGTTTGGCTGAAGCGATGAATAGCCAAAGGTTGCGGGCTTGTCGCGGCCCGTCTCGACGCAGGCTTTACGAAGGTCGTTGATATGCCGGAGCTACCCGAGGTCGAAACCGTCCGGCGCGGGCTGGAGCCCGCCATGCTGGGCGAGCGCTTCCAACGCGTCGAGTTGCGCCGGCCGGATCTGCGCTTCCCCCTGCCCGAGCGCTTCGCCGAGCGCCTGACCGGGCGGCGGATCGACGCCCTGTCGCGGCGGGCGAAATATCTGATCGCCGATCTCGACGACGGCGCTGCGCTCGTGATGCATCTGGGCATGAGCGGGCGCTTCATCGTCGAGGCGCCCGGAACGCCGCCGACCGAGCCCGGCTCCTATTATAATGAGATCGGCCGGCACCTGATCCATGACCATGTCGTGTTCGAGATGGGGACGGGCGCGCGCGTCACTTATAACGACGTACGCCGCTTCGGCTTCATGGACATTCTGCCGCGCAACGAGCTCGAGACCTGCAGACACTTCGCCGGGATGGGCATCGAGCCGCTCGGCAACGAACTATCCGGCGAGACGCTGGCAAAACTCTTCGCGGGCAAGTTCGCGCCGCTGAAGGCCGCGCTGCTCGACCAGCGGCTCGTGGCGGGCTTAGGCAATATCTATGTCTGCGAAGCCTTGTTCCGGGCCGGCCTCCATCCGGAGGCGGAAGCGGGAACGATCGCGACTCCGACGGGGCGACCGCGCGAGAAGGCCCATGAGCTCGCCCGCATCATCCGCGAGGTGCTGGAGGAGGCAGTCGCGGCCGGCGGCTCGACGCTGCGCGACTTCGCCCATGCCGACGGCTCGCTCGGCTATTTCCAGCACCGCTTCAAGGTCTATGATCGCGAGGGCGAGGTTTGCGTCACGCCGGGCTGCGGGAAGCTGGTGAAGCGGCTGGTGCAGTCGGGACGCTCGACGTTTTATTGCGAGAGCTGCCAGAAGCGGGCCGTTCGCTAGCGGTCCGATCTCCGCTTAGGGTCGGAAGCGGAAATCGATCGCAGCGCCTACCCCTTCTCCGAGGACCTCATCTCCGAGGCACCCCGAGCTCACGATTTCAACTTGTCGTAACCGACAAACGTGAACATGCGTTCGCCCAGCACGAGAGGGGAGGGTTTTCCCCGAAACTGGTGGACCCCGACGGCCAACTCTGTCTCGGGGGCAGATAGCCAATGTTGTTCGAAGTCTAGCCCTTCGAACCGTCGACAGATCATGGGCACCCGATCCGGCTTTCGGCGGTGGCGGGTCCAGATAACGCGTCCACCGGTTGCGCACAGTTGCGGACAGCGGTCGATCGTGCGCTCGATATCACCATCATGGATGTTGCCGAACAGGCCGCAGATCAGCACGAGATGCGCTGGCGTCATGCCGCGATAATGATCGCTGATCGAAGCGTCAGCGGTCATGACCTCGATCTGATGAAGCCCGCTGGAGAAGGCGAGCCGCTCGGCAAACTCCGTATTTCGACGGTCCAGCTCGACAAGGCGGGCCTGAACGTCATTCCGGCGCGGATGACCCTGCAGGACCTCGAGCAAATCCCGGCCTTGGCCTGCGCATAGGCTGATTACGCGGATCGGACCCGGATCGCAGCTGTTGAGAGCAAGGTCGATTTGCGCTTGAACAGTCCGCAGTCGCTCGGCCATCCGTGAGTGGGGAGTGTCGTATTTGCCGTGCCAAGTTTGCCAATCCACAACGGCCTCGGATCAAAACGTCGCCTCACACAGAGTAGCCTCTGCTACGATGCCTGCAACGGGTCGGCAGCCGCCATTGGCGTCCGCCCGGCAATGCACCAGCCAACGCCGGCGTCGACGCGGCGTTGGCTAATGGCCGCCTCCGGCAAGACCGATTCCGGCGATCAGTGCGCCCCACACCTTCAGGCGCAAGCCGACAGCCTTGACCACGCCCGTGGCCGCGATCAGGTGCCCCGTGAATCCGCCGAGATCGTTGGTGTAGGTCTGAACGATACAGCCGGTACCGTCGACCATGATCTTCTCTTGGTCCTTATGCTCAAGCTCCAGATAGACCAGAAGCGATCCGCGCGTGACTCGCTGGCTGAGATCGATCAGTTGCCCTCCCGGCACGATCTGGCCGGTCGCTATCGCCGGCTGGATGTGGCGGACCCGTGCAGGGAGGACCGTGTTGCTGAAGCTCAGGCCGATATTGGTGTCGCAGGAAATTTCCGCTGGCATCCCTTCGTAGAGGGCTGAACGCGCGACCTGGGGAAAGCCCGCCGTGATTCTCAGCGGAAGATCGTTCGGGCGGTCGGGAATGATCACCATCGCGGGGCTCAATATCAGCGTGGACGCGGGGCTTCCCGTGCTCATGGCCAATTGGGTCACGACACCATCGGTGAACGAGCGCACCTCGGTCATCCCCAACGCAACCTTGGCGCTTTCCAGAGCGGCCTCGGCGGCTTTTCGCTGCGCCGGGATGGTTTGGGAAATCTCGGCCTGGGCCAGGCTTTGTTGTGCCTGCGCCGACGCCAGATTGGCCTCGCCGATCGCGAAGGAAGACTCCGCCAGGCGCACGGCTTCCCTTGTGCCGGAGTTCCTGGCGACCAGAGCCTGCGCGTTTTCGAGGTCGCCTTTCAGCTTGTCCAGCGAAGCGCTCGATACGGCCACGCTCGCCTCCGCGACCTTCAGAGTGTCAGAGGCTTTGGCCGCGGCGGCCGTGATCTTGTCGAATTCGGCCTCCGCCTGCTTCAGCGCCGCCTTCTGGGTGTTGTTCTCGATCCGGAAAAGCAGATCGCCGACAGAGACCCTCTGCATGTTCCTGACGGCGACCTCCGTGACCGGGCCGCTCGTCTGCGCGACGATCGATACGGTGCGGTAAGGCAGGAGGCCGGAATAGGACTTCGGATGGAAATAGAAAATCGTGACGAACAGTAAGAATGCTAGGAAGGCCCACAGGAACACCGCCGTGCGCATGTTCCAAACGGTCATGGCTTCGCCACGACGCTTCAACTGGTAGTAGCGGAAAATCGCCGGAAAGGAGGTCAGAAGGAGCTCAATCATTTCTGTCCCCCTTCGGCCGGGGCAGGGGCGGCGACGACCGCAACCTCCGGAGATCCCGCTCCGACGGCCACCGGCGAGACGACGGCGTGCTCTTCGCCCGCGCCTTCACCTTCGTGAATTCGCGGAACGTGGAAGCGCGACCAGTCCGCCATCAGGGCGATAAGGATTGCGCTCAGCGGAAGGAAAACGTGGAAATGTTCGAGCGGAAAGACTTCGTAGAGCAGGGCGATTGCCAACAATGTCGGGATGGTCTTTGCAAGCGGGGTGCCCTTCGAGCTGTGTTCGGCCCAACGGTCGAACGCAGCATAGAGTGTCACGATCCCGTACAGCGCGAGGCAGATGAGTGCCAAAGCCACCCACGCCAACATGTCGGTCTCGCCTGGAGCGGTGAACCAGGATGGGCTTGAGTGCCCGAGACTGGCTTCTGTCGCCATAAAACAACCCCTTAGCAAGCAATACGCGGCAGCCTATCAGGCGTTCGTATACGAACTGCGAATTGTAAGCGCGTTAGGACATGTCGGGAATGGGCCGTCAGCCGACATTGGCCGGAAACTAATTCCCGCCCTTCATACCACCTTTATCCTCGTTCCACCTCATCCCGAGAACCCTTCTCCCCCTGCGGGAGAAGGGTTCTCGGCGTAGTCGGGACGGATGAAGGGCCTCGCGGCGCTTCGCCATGTGAATGCCTGACAAAGGGCAAACGATCACGAGATGGCCTGGACAAGCCCGACCATGACGACAGGCGGCGGGGAGGCAGCGCGAATGCGCGGATGCGTGCGACGCGCATGGACCGCTCTCCCGCCGCCCGCTAAAGCTGGCGGCACAGGAGCATCCGGGAGGCCGCCATGGCTTATGAGACCATTCTCGTCGAGACGAAGGGCAAGGTCGGGCTGATCACGCTCAACCGCCCCCAGGCGCTGAACGCGCTGAACGGCCAGCTCATCGGCGAGATCAACCAGGCGCTCGACGGGTTCGAGAAGGATGCCGGCATCGGCTGCGTCGTCCTCACCGGCTCGGAGAAGGCCTTCGCCGCCGGCGCCGACATCAAGGAAATGCAGAGCCGGACCTTCCCCGGCACCTATCTCGACGACAAGTTCGAGGACTGGGACCGGATCGGCCGGCGCCGCAAGCCGATCGTCGCCGCGGTCGCGGGCTTCGCGCTCGGCGGCGGCTGCGAGCTCGCCATGATGTGCGACTTCATTATCGCCGCCGACAACGCCAAGTTCGGCCAGCCCGAGATCAATCTCGGCGTCATCCCCGGCGCCGGCGGCACGCAGCGCCTGACCAAGGCGGTCGGCAAGGCCAAGGCGATGGACCTGTGCCTGACAGGCCGCATGATGGGCGCCGAGGAGGCCGAGCGCTCCGGCCTCGTCGCCCGCGTCGTGCCGCTGGCCGACCTCATGACCGAGACGCTGAAGGCGGCCGAGGCGATTGCGGCCAAGTCCCTGCCTTCCGTGCTGATGGCGAAGGAATCGGTCGAGCGCGCCTTCGAGGTGACACTGCAGGAAGGCCTGCGCTTCGAGCGCCGCGTCTTCTCCTCGCTTTTCGCGACGGCCGACCAGAAGGAGGGCATGTCCGCCTTCGCCGAGAAGCGGAAGCCCGATTTCAAGAACGCCTGAGCGGCCGGTCCTCACCTGTCGCATGGCGGCGTCGAGTCGCGCCGCCTTGATGAAACGACGCTCCTGCTGGCAGATAGCTCCCGTCTTTCGCCAGCAGGAATTCCCGCGATGAACGCCCAAGCCGGACCGTCCCTCCCGACCTATGCCGATGTCGAGGCCGCGGCAGAGCGGCTCAAGGGCATCGCCCATCACACGCCGGCGATGAGCTCGGCCACCGCCAACCGGCGGACTGAAGCCAGCCTCGTCTTCAAGCCCGAGAACCTGCAGCGCATGGGCGCCTTCAAGTTCCGCGGCGGCTACAACGCGATCGCCTCGCTCTCGGCCGAACAGAAGAAGGCCGGCGTCGTCACCTATTCCTCCGGCAACCATGCCCAGGCCATCGCCTATGCCGGCCAGCTTCTGGGCGTGCCGACCACGATCATCATGCCGAACGATGCGCCGGCCGCGAAGGTCGCGGCGACCGAGGGCTATGGCGGGCAGATCGTGCGCTATGACCGCTATAAGGAGAACCGGCTCGAGATCGGCAACAAGCTCTCCGCCGAGCGCGGGCTGACGATCATCCCGCCTTACGACCATCCGCATGTCATCGCCGGCCAGGGCACCGCGACCAAGGAGCTGATCGAGGATGCCGGCCCGCTCGACATCCTGCTCGTGCCGCTCGGCGGCGGCGGCCTGCTCGCAGGCGCGGCGCTGACCGCGAAGGCGCTGAACCCGGGCTGCCGTGTCTTCGGCGTCGAGCCGGAAGCCGGCAATGACGGCCAGCAATCGCTGCGCAAGGGCGAGATCGTCGCGATCGGCGTGCCCAAGACCATCGCCGACGGGGCACAGACCGCCTTCCTCGGCAACCTGACCTTCCCGATCATCCAGCGCGAGGTCGAGGATATCGTCACCGTCAGCGACGCAGCGCTCGTCGACGCGATGCGCTTCTTCGCCGAGCGGATGAAGCTCGTGGTCGAGCCGACCGGCTGCCTCGCGGCGGCGGCCGCCTTCACCGGCGCCGTGCCGGTCGCCGGCAAGCGGGTCGGCATCATCCTCTCCGGCGGCAATGTCGATCTGGCGAGTTTCGCGGCCTTCATCGCGCCGTCCGCCTGAGATCGGCAGGCTTGCGACGATTCCGGCGTTGACGTAGCGCCGGCAAGCGACTATAGCCCCACCACTCGCGGCGGCCCGCGCAAGCTCGGCCGCCGCGCACGTTTTTCCAGCAAGGATGCGGCCAGCCCCGCCGGCAATGACGCCAGGCGACCGGTCGCGATGAAGAGACGAGGACGTTTCGATGGCCAATACGACGTCGGCCAAGAAGGCTACGCGCAAGATCGCTCGCCGCACCGAGGTCAACAAGGCGCGCCGCTCGCGGATGCGCACCTTCCTGCGCAAGGTCGAGGAGGCGATCGCCTCCGGCGACAAGGCCAGCGCTGCCGAGGCCCTGAAGGCCGCCCAGCCGGAAATCATGCGCGCCGCGCAGAAGGGCGTGGTTCACAAGAACACCGCCTCGCGCAAGGTCTCGCGCCTCGCTCATCGCATCGGCGCCCTGGCTTCCTGAGCCAAACGTCTTTAGCGTTTCGACGATCAAAAAGCCCGGCCGCAAGGCCGGGCTTTTTCGTTGGCTTCAAGGTCTCTGTGGCAGCCCCGCCACAACCTTCCGAGGAACAAAACAAAGCTGCCTTCAAGCTATTTTCCCAAGCTTTCCACGGCTTTGCCGACTTGACTCTCGGGCGCCGTTCAGGGCGCAAAGCCGGGCTCCGAGCCCGGCTAGGCCGCTCATAAAAAGATGTGATTTTTCATCATCTTAGCAGGCAAAGGATTTTGGAAGACGGAATCACGGCGACTCTGTGGCAGGCTTTCCGGGGGCGCGCAAAAAAAGATTCGGCCGCCCCCGAAAGGGGGACCGTGAAGAAAATCTTAAGTTCCCCAACCAATTGCGGCGGTCTGCCCCATGGTCACGAACAGCCGCCGCACGACGAGTCTCGGAAGCCGGCTGAAAGGGGTGTTGCAGCCCGTCGAGGGCGCCTTGTAAGGTCCCCTCATCGCCGGGCGGACAGCAATGACCGCCACGGGATTTCCAGAGATGATCAGCGTTTTGGCTCGCGACCATGGAGGTTGGAGGATGTGACCCTTTGTCTTTCTTGATCGAGATGAAGGGTGGCGTCGTCTCTCGGCGAGCCTTCCAAGCGTAATCAACACAAGCGGGACCGGAGCCTGCCGCGGCGTCATGCGCCCGCCGGGACCGGAACCATTTTGACCAGACAGCAGCGCCGGGACGGTGGCCAGGAAGCGACCGCCGAACCCCAGCTGCGCACATTTTCAAAGAACGGGGCCATTGATGTTCGAGCGGCAGGATTTCGGGGACATGGTCGAGACGACGCCGGTGGTGGTGACGATCGCTGCGGAAGAGACCGCCGTCATCCGGGTGGAGGAGGCATCGATTCAGGACGCATGGGAGCGTGTGCGCCGGCGCCTGCGGGCGGAACTCGGCGAGGATGTCTTCTCGAGCTGGTTTGGCCGGCTGGAGATCGCGGGGATCGTCGAGGGCGTGGCCTATCTCACCGTCCCCACCCGCTTCCTGAAGAGCTGGCTCGAGGCGCATTATACCGAGCGCCTGCGGGTGAACTGCATCGCCGAGCTGCCGGCCCCGAACGGCGTGCTGCTCTCGGTCCGCACCGTCTCGCGCGACCCGGCCGCCCAGCCGCAGATCGAAGCCCTGCGCAGCCGCCCGGCAACGGTAGCGAGCCCCACGCCGGCCGAGGCCGGCCGCCCTGCCACTGTCAGCCTGTCCCAGGCCGGCGAAAGCGACCTCGTCGATGCCTGCGGCACCGGGCTCGACCGGCGCATGAGCTTCCAGAGCTTCGTCGTCGGCAAGTCGAACCAGCTCGCCTTCGCCGCGGCCGAGCGCATTGCGGCTGCGCCCGCGGGCCAGAGCCCCTATAATCCGCTCTACCTTCATGCCGGCGTCGGCCTCGGCAAGACGCATCTCCTGCAGGCGATCGCGCAGGATGCGCGCCGCCAGGGCAAGCGCGTCGCCTATTTCACCGCCGATCGCTTCATGTACGGCTTCGTCGCGGCGCTGAAGTCGCAGACGGCGCTCGCCTTTAAGGAGAAGCTGCGCGGCATCGACCTGCTCATCGTCGACGACGTGCAGTTCATCCAGGGCAAGTCGATCCAGCAGGAGTTCGGCCACACGATCAACGCCCTGCTCGATGCCGGCAAGCAGATCGTCGTCGCCGGCGACCGCCTCGCCGGAGAGCTCGAAGCGCTCGACGAGCGCATCCGCTCGCGGCTCGGCGGCGGCCTGGTGGTCGAAGTCGGAGAACTCGACGAGACCCTGCGCGCCACGATCCTGTCCAGCCGGCTGGAGGCGCTGCAGGCGACCCACCCGAACTTCCGGGTCAGCCCGGACGTCGTCGCCTATGTCTCGCGCGTCGTCGCGACCAATGGCCGCGACCTCGACGGCGCCGCCAACCGCCTGCTCGCCCATGCCACGCTGTCCGGCCAGCTCGTGACGCTGGAAACGGCGGAAGCGGCGATCCGCGATCTCGTCCGCACCCGCGAGCCGCGCCGGGTCAAGATCGAGGACATCCAGAAGCTCGTCGCGACGCGCTACAATGTCAGCCGCGCCGACATCCTCTCGGAGCGCCGCACGGCGGCCGTGGTGAAGCCGCGTCAGATCGCGATGTATCTGTCGAAGGCGCTGACACCCCGCTCCCTGCCCGAAATCGGCCGCCGCTTCGGCGGGCGCGACCACACGACGGTGCTGCACGCCGTGCGCAAGATCGAGAAGGCGATCAGCGAGGATCGCTCGCTGCATGACGAGGTCGATCTGCTGAAGCGCATGCTGCAGGAGTGAGCCTGGAAAGCGGTCGCCACGCCCGTGAAATGGTTGTGGTTGCCCGGGCGGGCAGGCCTTGCGCCCCCGCCCGGTGTCCTGCAATGTCGCTGGCCATTCATTCGGCTCGCGCGTTCGCGCGCGGGCGACCAGCGCCAGAAGACTAGACAATCATGAAGGTCACGGTCGAACGTTCCACGCTGCTCAAGTCGCTCAGTCACGTCCATCGCGTGGTCGAGCGCCGCAACACGATCCCGATCCTGTCGAACCTGCTGCTCTCGGCCTCCGAGAGCGGCCTGCGGCTGAAGGCGACCGATCTCGATATCGAGGTGGTGGAGACGATCGCGGCGGACGCGCCCGAGCCCGGCGCCACCACCGTTCCGGCGCATACCCTCTACGACATCGTCCGCAAGCTGCCCGATGGCGCCCAGGTCTCGCTGGAAACCACCGGCGATAGCGGCCTCGTGCTGCGCTCGGGACGCTCGCGCTTCCAGCTCCAGACCCTGCCGGAAAGCGATTTCCCGGATATCACCGCCGGCGACATGGCGCATCGCTTCGTGCTGCCGGCCGGCGAGCTGAAGCGCCTGATCGACAAGACCCAGTTCGCGATCTCGACCGAGGAGACGCGCTACTACCTCAACGGCATCTATCTCCACACCATCGATGTCGACGGCCGCCCCGTCCTGCGCGCAGTTGCGACCGACGGTCACCGTCTCGCCCGCGTCGACACCGCCGCCCCGCAGGGTTCGGTCGGCATGCCCGGCGTGATCGTGCCGCGCAAGGCCGTGGCCGAGATCCAGAAGCTGCTGGAAGACGGCGAGAGCGAGGTCGCGGTCGAGCTGTCCGGCTCGAAGATCCGCGTCGCCACCGCCGACGTCGTACTGACCTCCAAGCTGATCGACGGCACCTTCCCGGACTACCAGCGCGTCATCCCCAGCGGCAACGACAAGCGCCTCACCGTCGACAGGGGCGATTTCGCCGCTTCTGTCGACCGCGTCTCGACGATTTCGTCCGAACGCGGCCGCGCCGTGAAGCTCTCGATGGCCGAGGGACGCATGACGCTTTCCGTCACCAACCCGGATTCCGGCTCGGCGACCGAGGAGATCGAGGTCGATTACGAAGCGAGCCCGCTCGATATCGGCTTCAACGCCCGCTACCTGATGGACATCGCCGCCCAGCTTGACGGCGACACCGCCCTGCTCAAGCTCGCCGATCCCGGTTCGCCGACGGTGATCCAGGACCGCGAAGGGGCCTCCGCGCTCTATGTGCTGATGCCGATGCGCGTCTAGCAGCTGGCTCATGGCCGCCGTCGCGCGCCTGATCCTGCAGGATTTCCGTTCCTACGAGGCCCTCGATCTCCCGGTCGAGGGCCAAATCGTTGCGCTCGCAGGCGAGAACGGAGCCGGCAAGACCAATATCCTCGAAGCGCTCTCGCTGTTCACGCCGGGGCGGGGCCTGCGCCGCGCCGAGATCACGGCGATGGCACGGCAAGGCGGCGACGGCTCCTTCGCCGCCTCCGTCACCCTGGCTGACGACGCGGGCCGGCTCGGCATCGGGCTCGGCGCACTCGATGCGGAGGGGCGTAGGCCGCGTCTCGCCCGGATCGACGGGGCCAATGTCGGCTCGGCGCTCGCCTTCAGCGACTACCTCCGCGTGGTCTGGCTGACGCCCGATCTCGACGGGCTGTTCCGAGGTGCCGCCGGCGATAGGCGCCGCTTCCTCGACCGGCTCGTGCTGGCGATCGATCCGAGCCACGCCACCCGCTCGAACGCGCTGGAGCGGGCGCTGCGCTCACGCAATCGCATCCTCGAGGAAAGTCCCGGCCAGGGCCAGTGGCTCGACGCGGTCGAGCGCGAGGTCGCGGAGCTCGGCGTCGCCGTCGCGGCCGCGCGGGCCGAGACGGTGGCCCGGCTCTCCGCCATCATCGCCGAGACGCGCGACGAGGCCTCGCCTTTCCCCTTCGCCGATATCGCGCTCTCCGGCGAGATCGATACGCTGGTCGCCCGCCTGCCGGCCGTCGATGCCGAGGACGCCTATCGCGATCTGCTGCGCCAAGGCCGCCATCGCGACAAGGCGGCCGGGCGCACACTCACAGGGCCGCAAGCCTCCGATCTCGAAGTCCGGCACGGACCGAAGGACATCCCCGCAGGCCAGGGCTCGACCGGCGAGCAGAAGGCGCTATTGATCGGGCTCGTGCTCGCCCATGCCAGGCTGGTCGCGGCGATGAGCGGCATCGCGCCGCTCGTTCTGCTCGACGAGATCGCCGCCCATCTCGACCCGCGCCGGCGGGCTGCGCTCTACGAGGGGTTGACGGATTTGGGCTGCCAGGTCTGGATGACCGGTGCTGACGCCGCCCTGTTCGGCGACCTGCCGGCCGGCGCGCAGCGCTTTTCGGTCACGCCCGGACGGATCGATCCGCTCGATTGATCGGTCAGGCCACGGCTTGCGATGGGACGCTTCGTCCCGTTCCTGCTAGTCTTCGGCATCCTCGGGGACTTCGACCATGGACATTTCCAGCCTTGCCCTGTTCGCTGGCGTGTATTTCCTCGCCGTCGCCTCGCCCGGCCCGGCCATCGCGGCGCTGGTCGCGCGTTCGCTGTCCTCGGGCTTCCGGCGCTCCTTGCCCTTCCTCGCCGGGATCGTGATGGGCGATCTTGTCTGGTTCACGCTCACGGCACTGGGCCTCAGTGTCCTCATGCAGAGCTTCCACGGCGTCTTCGTCGCGATCAAATATGCCGGCTGCGCCTATCTGCTCTATCTCGCCTGGAAGGCCTGGACGGCCCCGGCCGAGGCGCCGAAGCCGTCCGCCGCCGCACGCGGCGAGGGCCTCCGCCTGTTCCTCGGCGGCATCGCGCTGACGCTCGGCAACCCCAAGGTCATGGTCTTCTTCCTGTCGATCCTGCCGCTGGTCATCGATCTCAACGCGATGAGCACGCTCGCCTTCGTCGAGGTCGCCGCGCTGATCGCCCCGATCATCACGGGAACGCTGATGGCCTATGCCTATGCCGCTGACCGGGCACGGCGCCTCGTCGCCAGCCCGCGCGCGATGCGCTGGATCAACCGGACGACCGGTGGCGTGATGGCGGGCGCGGCCGCCGCGATCGCGACGCGGAGCTGAGCGGCCTTGGCTCTGGCGGCGGGGCTCATCGATCTCGGCTTTGCGCTGTTCCATGTCGCGTTCCGGCGCCTGTTCGGCTGGCCGGAGCGCCTCGCACCCTCCGGCAGCCTGAACACAGCGATCACGCAGACGCTCAACGCGATGCTGATCTTCGTCTTCCTCGCGTATGGCGCGGCCTTGATCTGGCTATCCGGGCAGGGAAGCGTGCATCCCGTGCTGCCGCTGGTCGGCGCCGCGTTCTGGGGGCTGCGGCTCGCTCTGCAATTCATCTGGTTCGACCTCAAGCCGTGGCCGTCGAAGCTGATCGCGGCGGTTTTCGCGGTTACCGCCGTGGTCCATCTGCTCGCTGTGCGGGTCTAGGCACAGGATATCCGGCGAAAGGCTGGCCAAGCGCCTTCGGCTGCGGCACATCCCTTCTTCATGTCGCCATCCCGCGAATCAGACGCCCGCGCGATCCTCAAGTCGGTCTGGGGCTATGACGATTTCCGCCCCGGCCAGTGGGAGGTGATCGCAGCCGCGCTCAATGGCGAGGACGTCTTCGCGGTGATGCCGACCGGCTCCGGCAAATCGATGTGCTACCAGCTCCCGGCGCTGGTCGCGGGCGGGCTGACGCTGGTCGTCTCGCCGCTCATCGCCCTGATGCGCGACCAGGTCGGCCAGCTCGTCCGGGCCGGCGTATCGGCCGCCTCGCTCAACTCGATGAATACGGAGGAGGAGGCGGCGCAAGCCTGGGACAGGCTGAATTCCGGCGATCTCAGGCTGCTCTTCGTCTCGCCCGAGCGGCTGGCCGGCGAGGGGCTGGTTTCCCGACTGAAGCGCCTTGGCGTGAACCGGCTCGCCATCGACGAGGCCCATTGCGTCTCGCAATGGGGCCATGATTTTCGGCCCGAGTATCGCCTGCTCGCCAAGACGCGCGAGGCGCTCGGCGGCGTGCCGGTGACGGCGCTGACCGCGACCGCCGACCGGCAGACCCAGGCCGATATCGCGAGCCAACTCTTCCCGCAGCCGCCGCATATGGTGGTGCATTCCTTCGACCGGCCGAACCTGAAGCTCGCCTTCGCGCCGAAGGAGCAGCCGCGCCGGCAGATCGACGATTTCCTGCGCCGGCACCGCAACGGCTCCGGCATCGTCTACTGTTCCTCGCGCAGCAAGACCGAGCGCCTTGCAACCGCCTTGAGCGAAAAAGGCTGGAACGCCCTGCCCTATCATGCCGGGCTCGAACAGGAGACGCGCAACCGCAACCAGGACGTCTTCCTGCAGGAGGACGGCGTCGTCGTCTGCGCCACCATCGCCTTCGGCATGGGCATCAACAAGCCGGACGTCCGCTTCGTCGTGCATGCCGACATGCCCGGCTCGATCGAGGGCTATTACCAGGAAATCGGCCGCGCCGGGCGCGACGGCCTGCCGGCGGATACGCTGACGCTCTACGGCGTCGACGACATGTCGCTGAGGCGCCGCCAGATCGACGAGAAACAGATCGACGACGAGCGCCGGCGCATCGAGCACAAGCGCCTCAACGCGATGATCGATCTCTGCGAGAACGCCTTGTGCCGGCGCAGCGCGCTGCTCGCCTATTTCGGCGAGGAGACGCCGCCCTGCCGGCATGGCAACGCGCCGTTCCGCTGCGATCTCTGCAGCGCGGAGGCGCCGGCGCTGGCCGACGTGACGCTCGATGCGCGAAAACTGCTTTCAGCCGTGATCCGTTCCGGCCAGCGCTTCGGCGCCGGCCATCTCGCCGACATCCTGACGGGCACAACGACCGAGGTCATCCGTCGCCAGAACCATGACGGCCTCAAGACCTTCGGCGTCGGCGCCGACAAGCCCAAATCCGCCTGGATGGGGCTGACGCGCAAGCTCTTCGCGGCCGGCGCGCTGGCCGAAGCCAGCATGGAGCATGGCGGGTTCTGCCTGACAGCGAAAGGCGAGGACATCCTGTTCGGCCGCGAGAGCATCGCGCTGCGGGCCGATCCCTTCACGGAGAAGCGTTCCCGCCGCTCCGAGCGCGATGCGGCCCGCGCCGACGGGCTCGACGAGGGCACGGCCGGCCTGTTCGAGCATCTGCGCAAGCTCAGGCTCCAGATCGCCCGCGAGGAGGGCGTCGCGGCCTATATCATCTTCACCGACCGGACCCTGATCGCCATGGCGCGGGAACGGCCGCTCGGGCTCGACGAGATGCGGACGATCGAGGGCGTCGGCGAACGCAAGCTTGCGCAATACGGCGAGGCCTTCGTCGAGGCGATCTCGGAGTTCCGGGGTTAGGCCCCGCCTGTGGCAGCCGTCATTCTCGGGCGGAGCGAAGCGCAGACCCGAGAATCTCCTCCCGGGAAGGACAGTAGAGCCCACATCGGCATGAGATGCTCGGGTCAAGCCCGAGCATGACGGTCTGGCCCGGACGTCAATCAAAAATGCGCCTTCACGCGCACGCACGCGTAGGCGCGTGAAAAAGCCATCGTCTGCCCCTATATTGTCGTTTCGAATCAGGATCATCGCGGGCGCTCGCTCGCCCGCTCAGGAACCACTTCATGACCGATGCCGCCCTCAGCGCCCAGCCCGACGACTACGGCGCCGATTCCATCAAGGTTCTCAAGGGCCTGGACGCGGTGCGCAAGCGGCCCGGCATGTATATCGGCGACACCGATGACGGCTCGGGCCTGCATCACATGGTCTACGAAGTCGTCGACAACGCGATCGACGAGGCGCTCGCCGGCCATGCCGACCTCGTCACGGTGACGCTGAACGCCGAGGGTTCGGTCACCGTGACCGACAATGGCCGCGGCATCCCCACCGATATCCACAGCGAGGAAGGCATCTCGGCGGCCGAGGTCATCATGACCCAGCTCCATGCCGGCGGTAAGTTCGACCAGAACTCCTACAAGGTCTCTGGCGGTCTGCATGGCGTCGGCGTCTCCGTCGTCAACGCGCTCTCGGTCTCGCTGAAGCTGCGCATCTGGCGCGGCGGCCACGAGCACTACATGGAATTCCGCCATGGCGATGCGGTCGCGCCGCTCGCCGTCGTCGGCCCGCAGGGCGACAAGCGCGGCACCGAGGTGACCTTCCTGCCCTCGCAGGAGACCTTCACCATGGTGGAGTTCGACTACAAGACGCTGGAGCACCGTCTGCGCGAGCTCGCCTTCCTGAACTCGGGCGTGCGCATCGTCCTGACCGATGCGCGCCATGCCGAGGTGGTGCGCGAGGAGCTGATGTACGATGGCGGCGTCGAGGCCTTCGTGCGCTATCTCGACCGCGCCAAGTCCTCTGTGATCGAGAAGCCGATCATGCTCACCTCGGAGAAGGACGGCATCACCGTCGATGTCGCGCTGTGGTGGAACGACAGCTACCACGAGAACGTGCTCTGCTTCACCAACAACATCCCGCAGCGCGATGGCGGCACCCATCTCGCCGGCTTCCGCGCCGCGCTGACGCGCCAGATCACCGGCTATGCCGAAAGCTCGGGCATCTCCAAGAAGGAGAAGGTCTCGCTCACCGGCGACGATTGCCGCGAAGGCCTGACCGCGATCGTCTCGGTCAAGGTGCCCGACCCGAAATTCTCGTCGCAGACCAAGGACAAGCTGGTCTCGTCGGAGGTTCGCCCGGTCGTCGAGAACGTCGTCAACCAGGCGCTGTCGGAGTGGCTCGAGGAGCATCCGGGCGAGGCCAAGACCATTGTCGGCAAGGTGGCGGAAGCCGCCGCCGCCCGTGAGGCCGCCCGCAAGGCCCGCGACCTCACCCGCCGCAAGGGCGCGCTCGATATCGCGTCGCTGCCGGGCAAGCTCGCGGATTGCCAGGAGCGCGACCCCGCCAAGTCCGAACTCTTCATCGTCGAGGGCGACTCGGCCGGTGGCTCCGCCAAGCAGGGCCGCGCCCGCGAATACCAGGCCGTGCTGCCGCTGCGCGGCAAGATCCTCAACGTCGAGCGGGCGCGCTTCGACAAGATGCTCTCGTCGGACCAGGTCGGAACGCTGATCACGGCGCTGGGCGCCGGCATCGGCCGGGCGGACGCCGAGCAGGGCGGCTTCAACCTGGCGAAGCTGCGCTACCACAAGATCATCATCATGACCGACGCCGACGTCGACGGCGCCCATATCCGCACGCTGCTGCTGACCTTCTTCTACCGGCAGATGCCGGAATTGATCGATGCCGGCCATCTCTTCATCGCCCAGCCGCCGCTCTACAAGGCGGCGCGCGGCAAGAGCCATGTCTATCTCAAGGACGAGCGGGCGCTGGAGGAATACCTGGTCGACTCGACGCTGGACGGCGCGACCTTCCGCACCAGCGAGGGCGTCGAGCGCGGCGGTGCCGACCTGCGCGTCCTGATCGAGGAAGCCCGCAACGTGCGCAACGCGCTGGCGCAACTGCATTCGCGCTATGACCGCCGCGTCGTCGAGCAGATGGCGATCGCCGGCGTGCTGCACCCGATCAGCGAGGACGACGAGGCCAAGGCCAACGAGGCGGCGGCTTATGTCGCACGCCGGCTCGATGCGATCTCGGACGAGCTGGAGCGTGGCTGGGAAGGGAAGGTCAGCGAAGGCGGCTTCGTCTTCTCGCGGATGATCCGCGGCGTGAAACAGGCCGCGACGATCGATGCCGGGCTGCTCGCCAGCACGGAGGCCCGCAAGCTCGACGCTGCGGCGACCTCCTTGCAGGAGGCCTATGCAAAGCCCGGCGTGCTCAGCCGCAAGGGCGACACCTTCACCGTCAACGGCCCGAGCGACCTGTTCGACGCGGTCTCCAGCATCGGCAAGAAAGGCGTCTCGCTGCAGCGCTATAAAGGCCTGGGCGAGATGAACCCCGACCAGCTCTGGGAGACGACGCTCGATCGCGACGTGCGCTCGCTGCTGCGCGTCAAGAACGACCAGAACGACGAGGCCGACGATCTCTTCGTCAAGCTGATGGGCGATGTCGTCGAGCCGCGGCGAGAGTTCATCCAGAGCAACGCGCTGAACGCGACGGTCGACATCTGATCGTCGCGACGACTGTGAAACCGCGGTTACGGGCTCAGTCTTTAGCCATTTGCTGTACTGGGAGGCGAGGTCGCCGGGCCGTTGGCTGACAGGGTTTTTTGGGTAAGCTCGGACCAGCCTTTGTGGTGATCGGACGGTGCGCTGCGCTGGTCGAGCCGACTTCGCTACCGGCGCGAAAAGATCGACGGGCGTCACGCTGCCGCGTCGAGCGGGTGGTGGCAGCGGAACATCCCCCCAGCGACGGCGGTCTGCTCTGGCATCTGCGTGCGGCAGATGTCACTCGCCCTTGAACAGCGTGGGTTGAACGGACAGCCCGGCGGTGGCTCGACCGGGTTGGGCGGCTCGGCGATAACCTCTGACCAGGATGGGCGCTGCCCCGGCGTCGGCGGCAGCACGGCGTCGAGCAGTGAGCGCGTATAGGGATGGCGCGGTCGCGCGAACAGCTCCTCGGTCGGCCCGGTCTCGACCACGGTGCCGAGATACATCACCGCCACCCGCTCGGCCATGTGGTAGACAACGGCGAGGTTGTGGCTGATCAGGAGCACGGTCAGCCCGAGCTTCTTCTGCAGCGCGCCGATCAGGTTGATGATCTGCGACTGCACGGAGACGTCGAGCGCCGAGGTCGGCTCGTCGCAGATCAGGATGCGCGGCTGCGCGATCAGCGCACGAGCAATCGCAACGCGCTGGCGCTGCCCGCCGGAGATCTGGCTCGGATAGGCGTTGAGCAGATGCGGCGGCAGGCCGACGGCCTGCATCATCTCGGCCACCGCGGCCTGGCGGCTGCGGGCATTCCCGTCGCCGCGCACCGCGAGCGGCGCCGCGATGATGCTGCCGAGCGTCTGGCGCGGATTGAGCGAGGAATACGGGTCCTGGAAGACGGGCTGGATCAGCCCGGCACGCTCGATGCGATGATAGGACGCGATCGGCTTTCCGGCGACCGCGACGGTGCCGCTGGTCGGCGGCTCGATGCCGAGCATCAGCCGCGACAGCGTGGTCTTGCCGCAGCCGGATTCGCCGACGATCGCGACAACCTCGCCCTGCCCGACCTCAAGATCGATGCCGCGCAGCGCCCGCAGGATCCGCCGCTGGCCATGGAAGGAGACGGCGTAGTCGCGCGTCGCGCCGACGATGCTCAGTGCGGCCTGCGCGCTCACGACACCACCTCGCCCTGCTCTTCGAAACCCGGTTCGCCCGCCCGCTCCGCAATGGGGCGGACGCAGCGCAGCGCACGCTCCCCGTCGAGCGGCACGAGCGGCACCGGCGCGGCGCAGACGGGCCGCGCATAGGGGCAGCGCTCCATGAACAGGCAGGCTTCCACTGTGCCGGTCGGCGGCGGCACGATCCCGGGGATCGAGCCCAGCAGCGCGCCCCGCGCGGTGCCCCCCGGCGTCGGGATCGCCTGCAGCAGGCCTTCGGTATAGGGATGCGCCGGCGCGGTCAGGACGGCTGCGGTATCGCCGGTTTCGACCACCTGCCCGGCATACATCACCGCGACACGGTGGGCCATCGTCGCCACCACGCCGAGATCGTGCGTGATCAGAATGATGCCGACGCCGGTCTCGTGCTGCAGCTGCGCCAGCAGGCCAAGGATCTGCGCCTGGGTGGTGACGTCGAGCGCCGTCGTCGGTTCGTCGGCAATGATCAGGTCCGGGTCGCAGGACAAGGCCATGGCGATCATCACGCGCTGGCGCAGGCCACCGGAAAGCTGGTGCGGATACTGCTCCAGCCGCGCCGCCGGCGACGGAATGCCGACCCGTGCCAGCAGAGACACCGCCCGCTCGCGCGCCTCGGCCCGGCCGATGCCGAGATGCGTGCGCATCACCTCGGTCATCTGGCTGCCGATGGTGTAGCAGGGATCGAGCGAGGTCATCGGATCCTGGAAGATCATCGCGATGCGCGGGCCGCGCAGCTTGCGCCACTCCGCCTCGCGCAGGTCGATCAGCGACTGTCCCGAAAAGCTCAGCCTGGAGGCGTCGACGCGGCCGGGCTTCGGCACGAGCCCCATCAGCGAGAGCGCGGTGAGGCTTTTGCCGCAGCCGGACTCGCCGACGATCGCCAGCGTCTCGCCGCGCGCGACAGAGAGCGCGATGCCGCGCACCGGCTGCAGGATGCGGCCCTGCGCGGTCGGGATCGTGATCTTCAGATCCTCGAGCTCGATCAAGGCGCTCATGCCCGGCCCTCCGGCGCGACGACATCGCGCAGCGCATCGCCGAGCAGGTTGATCGCCAGCACCAGCGTCACCAGCGCGACACCGGGGATCGCGATCAGCCAGGGCCGGAACAGCAGCTGGTTCTTCGATTCCGCCACCATCAGCCCCCAGGACGCGAGCGGCGGCTTGACGCCGAGGCCGAGGAAGGAGAGCGCGGCCTCCAGCAGTACGGCATGGGCGACCTCGACGGTCGCGACCACGATCAGCGGCCCGACGATGTTGGGCAGGATCTCGACCAGCAGTATGCGCGGCGTCGAGGAGCCGATGGCGCGCGCCGCAATGACGAAGTCGCTATATGCCAATCGTTGCGTCGCGCTGCGGGTGACCACCGCGAACCGGTCCCAGAGCAGAAGCCCGATCACCACGACGAGCACCGTCAGCGAGGAACCGACGACCGCGACCACCACGAGCGCGACCAGCACCACCGGAAGGGTCAGCCGGATCGTGATCAGGAAGTTGATGACGAGGTCGACGCGCCCGCCGAAATAGCCGGCCGCCATGCCCATCGCCGTGCCGATCAGGCCCGAGACCAGTACGGTCGCGACGCCGATGAACATTGAGACGCGGGCGCCGTCCACCAGCCGCGCCAACAGATCGCGCCCGAGCTGGTCGGTGCCCAGCGGATGCGTCCAGCTGCCGCGCACGTCCCAGACCGGCGGGATGAGGCGGGCGCCGAGATTCTGCGCCACGGGGTCGAGCGTGAAAAGCGGCCCGACGAGCGCGACCAACAGGATCAGCAGGATCGCGCCGCCGCCGAACCAGAAGCTGCCATGCCGCAGCATGCGGTGCAAAGCGAGCCGGCGGGGGCTCATCGCAGTGAGTGTCGCCGCCGTCATGAGATGCGGATCCTCGGGTCGATCAGGGCATTCAGGAGGTCGGCCAGCAGCGTCAGCAGCGCATAGATCAGCGCGATCACCAGCAGGATGGACTGGATCACCTCGATGTCGGAGCGCTGGATCGACTGCCAGGCGAGCAGGCCCAGCCCCTTCAGCGAGAACACCGTCTCGACAACGATCGAGCCGCCGAGCATGAAGCCGAGCTGCACGGCCGCGAGCGAGACGACCGGGATGATGGCGCTGCGCAGCGCATGCAGAAGCACGACGCGCCAGGCTGGCAGACCATAGGCCCGCGCGGTGCGGACATGATCGGACTGCATCACGTCGATCATGCCCGAACGCGTCAGCCGCATCAGCGCAGGCGCCGCGTAATAGCCAAGCGTCACCGAGGGCAGCACGAAATGCAGCCAGGTCGCCGAGCCGGAGATCGGCAGCCAGCGCAGTTGCACGCCGAAGATGTAGACCAGCAGGAGCGCGAACAGGAAGGATGGCAGCGCCTGCCCGGCGACCGCGAGCCCGAGCGCGAAGCGGTCGATCACCGTGTCGCGATAGAGCCCGGCGAGGATGCCGAGCGGGATCGAGAGCAGGAGCGCGAAGGCGAGCGCCGACAGGCCGAGCTTTGCCGTGACCGGCGCATGCTCGGCCAGCACGCTCACCACCGGCTGGCGCAGATAGAAGGACCGGCCGAACTCACCCGACAGGATCTTGCCGAGCCAGGCGAAGTACTGCGTGTGGATCGGCTGGTCGAAGCCATAGAGCCGGCGGATCGATTCCACATCCGCGGGCGAAGCTCCCTCGCCCGCCATCGCCGCGGCGGGGTCGCCGGAGAGATGGACGAGCGAGAAGGCGAGCACCGAGGTGCAGGCGATCACCAGCAGGGTGACGAGCAGTCGCCTCGCGAGAAAGCGTAACATGATGTTCGATCAGACTGCGGCGGCCGCCTCCATGCTCACTGCTTCCAGCGTGCCAGATAGAAGTGGGCGAGCTCGTCCGGCGTCACCGGCAGGTCGAGTTCCGCGTTGAAGGCATAGGTCCGGCCGTAGCTGAACAGCGGCACCATATAGGCCTGCTCGTTGATGCGGGCGAGCGCCTTGCCGTAAAGCTCCTTGCGCTTCTCCGGGTCGACGCTGGTGTCCGCCGCCTGCAGCCAGTCGCGCACCTGCTCGTCGCGGGCATAATCGTCGATGCTGAACTTGAAATAATTGCTCACCGAGGCCGAGGCATCGAGCACGCCCTGCGAGCCCCAGCTCAGATGCGCCACCTCGGCCTTGCCCTCCTGCAGGATCGGGCGCAGCGCCCGCCACTGCAGGTAGCGCAGATCGGTCTTGATGCCGACGGCGCGCAGATAGTTCATCACCGCCTCGGTGTAAGGTCGGTCGCGATAGGCGTAGATCGGGATGGTGAAGCCGTCGGGATGTCCGGCCTCCTTCAGCAGCGCCTTGGCCTTGGCCGGATCGTAGGCATATTCCTCGGTCTTGGTGTCGCAGCCGAACTGGCGGGCGTCGCACATGAAGCGCAGGACCTCGGAGCCCTCGCCGACGAGCTCGCGCGAGATCGCCGCCCGGTCGATGGCGTGGAACATCGCCCGGCGGACGCGCACATCCTTCATTGGGTTGTCGCCGGAACGCCCCGCCGCGTCGAGCGAAAGGAACGACATGCGCGTCGTCGGCGCGGCCTTGACCGTGACGCTCGGCATCGCGGCCAGCTGCTTGGCGTTCTCGGACGGCACGCCCCAGATCCAGTCGAGCCCGCCGGTGACCAGCTCGGCGAGCTGCGTGTCGGTGTCGGGGATAGTCTTGTAGATCAGCGTGCCAATCGACGGCTTGCCCTTCGGGCTGTCGGCGAAATAGGCGTCGTTCTTGACCAGCGTCACCGAGGAGCCGGATTTGAACTCCTTGAGGTTATAGGGGCCGACGCAGACCGGCTGGACGGCGCCCCAGTCGCGCCGCGCCTTGCCGCCGGTGTTGACCGTCGGCGCCTTGTCGTAATGCCCTTCGGGATAGATCGGCGTGATGCCGGAGAAGTATTCGATCGCGGCCGGCGTCGGCGCCTTGGCCTTGAAGATCACCGTATCGGCGCTGGGCGCCTCGACATTCTCGATCCAGTCGACCAGCAGGCGCGTGACGACGCCGCTGTCGGGCTGGCGGGCATGGTTGTAGGTGTAGGCGACGTCGGCCGCCGTCAGTTCCTTGCCGTTCGAGAATTTCAGCCCCTTGCGGAGCTTGAACTCGAGAGTCTTGTCGTCGATCCAGCGATAGCCGGTCGAGAGCAGCGGCTTGTATTCGCCCTTGATCGGGTCGCGATACATCAGCGTGTCGCACATCTGCTGCGCGATGATCACGACCTCGCGCAGGTTCTGGTAGTAGAGATCGACCGTGTCGACCTCGCTGGCCGAGGCGAAGACCAGCGTGTCGTCCGCCTTGCCGGCCTGGGCTGCGCCGGCCCCCAGGCCGAGTGCCGCCGCGACGGTCAACGCCGCCGCCATGCTCCGAGTCGTCATCATCGTTCCCCTCCGTCCCGTTTCAGGATCAGTCTCCACGCCCGCCCATCTCCTCATGACCGGGCGTGATCTTTTGCGACCTTCTCAGACTGCGGGCCTCACCGGCAATCTGATCGTCGAATTCGTTGTGCCGCCGCGATGCAGCGTCAGCTTCGGCGGCCGGCCATGCGGCACCTGCCCGCAATGATCGGCATCGGCGCCCGCGATCGCGATGCGGATGCGGCTGCCTGCCTTGAAGGTCCACGACGTCGGCAGCAGCGCGAAATGCAGGCGCTGCGGCTCGCCGACCGGCATCGGCGCGGCGTCGGCCCGGGTGAAGGTGCGGAACGGCCAGGTCGTGCGATGCTCCGGCGGGCACTCGCTCTCCTTGCGATGCAACGCCCGAAGCAGCCCCTCGGTGACGTAGCGCACGGTGGCGTCGGCCTCGACCTCCGAAAGATACACGAAAATCGCGGCGTCGGGCTCGCTCGACGAAACAAGCAGATCGGCGATCACATGTCCCGAAACCTGCCAGTCTCGCTCCAGCGGCGCGGAATCGTAGCGCAGCATCGCCTCGTCGCGGCCCTGCCAGTCGATATAGTAGTCGCGGCTGTCGATCGCAGCGATGCGCTCGTAGCGGGTCTGGCCGCCGGTGCCCTTCCTGAAATCGACTTGATACCCGTCCGCGCCCGCGACGCCGGCCTGCGGCGAGAGGCGCGCACCGTCGTCGAAATGCAGCGTTTCGCTGGCTTCGATCGGCGGCCAAGCGGCCGCCTCCTGCCAGGCTTCCTCATGCATGGTGTAGTAGTGAATCGGCGCCTCTTCGCGGAGCCCGGTGTCGAGCCCCATCAGGTACTCGTCGAAGAAGCGCAGCACCTCGCCGACGATCGGGAAGTCGGGCTCCACCTTCGGCCGCCAGGGCGAGCAGTCGATGCGCGCGCCATGGTCCCAGGGGCCGAGCAGCAGATGGCGCTTCGGGTTCGGCAGCGTCAGGAAGCGGCTGATCGAGCCGTTGGCGTAGCCCGCGCCGTCCATCCAGCCCGAAACCGAATAAACCGCCACCTCTGGATCGATCCCATCATAGAAGCCGTAGGGGCTGAACTTCGCCGAGGTGAATTCCGGGTCGTAGGGCAGCGTGTCGCCCTTGAATTTGAACTCGGTGATGAAGTCCGGCATGTGGAAATTGCCGATATGCTCGGTGATCGCCTGCCGGCAGAGCGCCCCGTCCGCATCCTCGTCCACCGGCTGCGGGCCGGCATAGTTCGGGTTGGCGTAGTAGGCGATGTTCTTCAACAGGTCGCGCCGGTCGTGGTCCATCGCGATCATCAGGTCGTCATAGACCCGCGCCAGCTCCTTCAGCAGGATGCCGCCCGGATAGTAATGGTCGGAATACGTGTCCCACACCGCAAACAGCGGCGCGATCGCCTTGACCGCCTTGTGGCCGGTGCTTGCGAGGAAGTCGGACGCCGCGCCGAGATAGGACACGCCGGTGGCGCCGATCGCCCCGTTCGACCAGGGCTGCGCCACGATCCAGTCCGCGATGGCGCGGCAGTCCTCGCGCTCGCGCGGCGAACGGAAGCTGTCGCGCGTGCCGAAGCTCGCCCCCGTGCCGCGCACATCGATCACCACCAGCGCATAGCCGGCGGGTACGAAATTGTCGCGATAGCGAAAGGAACCGGGCGTGACCTCGTCGCCCTTCGTGGAGTCCGACAGCGCGAAGCGGCGGTAATAGGGGGTAAAGATGGTGATCGTCGGAAACGGCCCCTTGGCCGCAGCGCCTTCCGCAGTCTGCGGCAGGTAGACATCAACGGCGAGCCTGCAGCCGTCAGGCATCGCCACATAGTGCGAGAAAGGCTTCTTCGAGACGCCGTAGGGGCGCTTCCGCTCCTTCAGATAGGTCCAGGGAGTCACCCGCCAGGCTGGATTCTCGGTCCCCATCACAATCGCCCGTTTCATACCATTCCAGTTTGAAACACGAGCGTCGCAACACTCGACATATGCGTCAAATGCGTAATAACGAATGAATAGTGCCTTTTTCACATAAGGGCGGCGTCAAATGCTGGGGTTGCGAGGTTTGGAGGCGCTGCGCGCCTTCGTCGAGGCCGGAACGGTATCGCAGGCTGCGGTCCGGCTCGGACGTACCCAGCCGCAGATCGGGCGGCTGCTCAGCGCGCTCGAGGCCGAGCTCGGTTTCCAGCTCTTCGATCGGCACAACAAACGCCTGACGCTGACCGCCGAAGGCCGCGAGTTCTACCAGCATGTCGAGCGGCTGCTGCAGGGCCATGACGGACTCGAGCGCTTTGCCTCCCAACTGCGCCGCGGCGGACGCCACCACATCCGCGTGCTCGCCGCGCCGCATGTGGCCGAAGCGATCGTCATCGATGCGGTGGCCACGCTGTCCCGGAGCGACCCACGCTTCACGGCCAGCGTCGATTCGCGGGTTCGCATCGACATCGACAACTGGCTGGGCCAGGAGCATTTCGATCTCGGCATCACCGTTCTCCCGATCGGCCATGCCGGTTTCGAGACCGAGGAATTCTTGCGCATCGAGGCCGTGGCAGCCATGGCGGACAGCCATCCGCTAGCGCGGCTGGAGGCGGTGACGGTCGCGGACCTCGCCAGCACCAGCTTCATTGCCACCCACCGCCGCTCGCTGATCCAGAAGGAGATCGAGCGCCAGGCGGACGAGACGGGAGTTACGCCTGATTCGCGCTTCGAGACGCAGAGCGGCATGATCGCATGCCAACTCGCGGCGCGCGGCCTCGGCTGTTGCGTCGCGGACCCCTTCGTCGCGCATTCGAGCGGAACGCCAGGCTTGATCTTCCGGCCGTTCCGCCCAGCCATCGAACTGCGCTACGGCTTCGTTTTCCCCGCCTGGCAAAGCCGCTCGCGATTGGGACGGGAACTTTCGGGCGCGATCGCAGAGCGCGCGAAAGCCCTTTGGGGCACGATCAGGACGTCTTTCGGTTAATCTGCCGAGCCGGAGGCTCGGGATGATAACCCGCCCGATGAGCCGATTGCCGGATTGAAGGTCCGCTCATCGACACCAAATCGGGAGCATCCAGATTCTTTCGATGTCGCGCGAGCGTTGTTCTCGTAGCCAATGCGTTTAGCCTTTCGGAGTGGCCGGCAAGATCGTCTTTGCTGGCCGCTCCGTTCTGAGGCGCGCAATGTTCCGCGCTGCGGTGCGCTTCCCTGCTGCTGGAAGGCAATGCGATTGCCGTCAGGAGCCAATGTCCGCCCATGGCGCAACGTTCCAGAACGTGCGGTGGTCATCCGCTCATTTGGCATAGATCGACGTTACGATGAGGGACCCGGTCTGGACGGTAGCCACGAGCGGCTCTGCCGCTTCAAGGGCGATCGCGTCTCCCGCTGAGACGTGATGCGCGGTGCCGGCTAGACAAAGGTGGGCGTCTTCCTTCACGGCATAAAAAACATGGGCGCCCGGTCGAAAATCTGCACTGCTCCCTGCGCCCATGGCCGTCATTCCACCGGTGGCCTCGGATCGGTTGATCATCAGATTGAGGACTTTTACCGGTCCATTTTCCAATCGGCTGACAATCTTCAACTCGCCGCCATACTGAACCGGCTTCAAAGGCTCGGACAGGTCGATCGTCGCTGAGCCCGCGTCGAGAAACAGGCCTTCGCCTTCTACGACAACCTGATGGCGATCGTAGCAAGGGCGCGAGCGCGGGCCCGAAGACCACGGCCACCATCAGCACCGAGAGGATGACGACCCCGGCAATGCCCAGGGGGTTCCTCAACAGGCGGCCGAGCCAGGGCGGCATGAGGTCAGTCATACTTGATGCGCCTGTCGACGAGAGCATAGGAGAGATCCGCGATCAGGTTGGCGAGCGCGTAGATCGCCGAGATGATCAGCGCGACGCACTGCAGAAGCGGCAGGTCCCGGTTCTGGATCGCGAAGATCATCAGCCGCCCGATTCCGGGATAGGCGAAGACCTCCTCCACGACGAGAATGCCGCCGATGAGGTAGCCGACATCGAGGGCGATGATCGTGATTGTCGGCAGCAGGCTGTTGGGGAGCGCGTGGCGCCAGAGCACGGCGCGGTGCGAGAGCCCCTTGAGCCGAGCCGTTCGGACATAGTCGCTCTCGAGCACTTCGACCATTTCCGACCGGGTCTGGCGTGAGATATGGGCGGTCATGACGATGGTCAGCGTCACCGCAGGCAGGACGAGATGGCTCAGGAAGGCGGCCACGCCGCCTTCGGCGACCGAGACATATCCCCCGGCAGGAAACAGGCCGAGCTCGGGGCGGGTGAAGATCACCAGCAGCAGCGTGGCGGTCACGAACTCGGGCAACGAAACGCCGATATAGGACCCGACGCTGACCGCAACGTCCGTCGGCCGCCCCTGCCGGTCGGCGGCGAGGACGCCGAGGGGGATCGCTACGATCGTCACCAGAATGAGCGCGACGGCCCCCAGGACCGCAGAGCGCGCGAGCGCCGTCAGCGTCAGGTTGAGGACAGGCTGTCCGATCGCCAGCGAGGTGCCCCAATCGCCTCGAAGAATGCCGCCCAGCCAGTCGCCATATTGGACGATGCTCGGCCGGTTCAGCCCAAGCTTGATGACGAGTTCTTCGATCTGCCCGGGCGCGGCATGCTCTCCCAAGATCATCTGGGCAGCGTTGCCCGGGAGAATTTGGGTAACAAAAAATATCGCAGCCGAAATGAGAAATAGCGTAACAATGATGTAAGCTAATCTCTTGAGGATAAACTCTGCGGACATCCTGTTCTAAATTCCCCTGCGTCGTCAGGTCGCCTCAAATCGAAGGCGTTCTTATGCCGACTAAGGTAGGTTAGAAGCATTCAATCCGATCTCAAGATGGTTTCTCGTTATGTCGTTATACGGTCAGATTATAAGCGAGCCGACGAGCGAGAAGCACTCCTATGGGCATCTTCGATTGGTTGTGGCTCGCCATGCTTAGGCAGCATGTCGGAAGGGACACGCAGACGAGCGCTCGGATGCGCGAAATCCGTTCCCCAGGCCTGCAACGCCAGTCCGGCTTGAGTGTCGACGTGCGCACCGAAATTATCGACAGCCCCGTTCTGGTCGATGCCTAGATCGGCCCAGCGGGCTAACAAGACAGGACAGCTGAACTTCAGCTCATCGACCGCTTTTGCGAGCGGCAGCAAATGACTGCTTTGCCGCAGTATGGAAGGCAATCAGCGGGTGCCGATACGCAGGCCGAATACCTTCGGGATCGCGGCAGCCGCGCGCATCGCCACCGAGGGTGTCTCGCGGCGCTCGTCGGCCTCCTCGCAGCCGATAATGCCCCAGCGCACGAAACGGCCTCCGACAACCCGGAAAGGCTCCGGCGGCAGCGCGGACAACTCTCGGCGGCAAAACGGAAGGTTGGCCCATTCATCCTGCTCGCCGAGGACGAGCGATGCGAGAGATTGTCCGCCGATATAGGTCGGGTTGACCCCATGGCCGGAGTAGCCGCAGCCATAATGCACGCGCGTACCGGGCAAGGTCCGGAAAAATGGCAGGCGATCGGAGGAGACGTCGAGGCCACCACCCCAGATCTTCGCCACTCCGACATCGCCCAGGCCGGGCAGAAGCCGCCGCAGGCCACGCTCAGCCCTGGCGGCCGATGCCGCATCCTGCGTCAGGATGGGGTCGACCGCGTTGCCATTGTAGCTGATCGGGCCCGAGCCCGATCCCATCAACACACGCCCGTCGATGGTCGTGCGGAAATAATGCACGAACATGCGCATGTCGGCGAGGCCTTGCTCGCCCGTCCAGCCGATCTCCTCCAGCTTCTCAGGCACGGGCTCGGTCATCAACGCATAGCTTGAAAAGACGCTGACATAGGGTCTGATCTCGCGACGGCTGGCGAGACCGGTATTGGTAGCGAGAACGACGTCGCGTGCGAGAATCTGCCCCGCCGGCGTCCGAAGCCGGTTCGGCGAGCCGCTGTCCAGACCGGACAGAGGCGTGTTTTCGTAGATCGTGACGCCTGCCTCGATTGCGGCGCGGCGCAATGCCCGGACGAGCCGGGCCGGGTGCACATTGGCACCTTCGGGAAGGTAGATGCCGCCGCGGAAGACGGGCGACTTGCAATAGGCCGCGACTTCCGCCGGCGAGAGCGCCCTGGCGGTGTCGGAAACTCCCAGCCGTTCGGCCGTCGCGACGGCGGCTGCGACCTTGGCGTCCTGCGCAGGACAGGTGGAGATCCGGACATTCCCGCTTTCACGCCACCAGACGTCGCGCCCCGGCGCGGTCGCGAAGCGGCGGATGGCATCCTGCGCCTTGGTGCCGGCACGGGCGACGGCGAGCGCGGCATCGGCGCCCAGCGAGGCTTCTATCCCGCCGAGCGAACCCCAGTAGCCATGGGTCTTGCCGCCATTCTTGCCGCTCGCCCCCGAGCCGCAGAGCGAGGCCTCGATGAGCACCACGCTCAGTCCAGGCGCGCGCTCGCGCAGAGCCAGAGCCGTCCATAACCCCGTGAAGCCGCCGCCGACGATGGCGACATCGGCCGTGATCTCACCGCTGAGCGAGGGTGACGGCGCCACCCCGCCCTCCGCCTTCAGAGCATCGGTGAACCACCAGGACGGATCACCTGGGAGCATGCTGGGAACAGCAGGATCTCGTGACATGTCGCAACCGATTTTCTTGAAGAAGGACGTGGAAAGACGCGGCGCCTGCAGGGCCCCTAGACGAGCGCCTGAACCTGAACCTCGACCAGAATGTCGTCGGCCGCGAGCCGGGACTCGACCGTCGCGCGCGCCGGCGGCTGCTCGGGGTCAACCCAGGTTTCCCAGACGGCGTTCATTTCGTTGAACGTGCCGACATCCTTCAGCCAGATATTGGCTGTGACGAGACGGGTGCGGTCGGTGCCGGCCATCGCGAGATAGGAATCGATCTGGGCCAGAATATCGGCCGTCTGCTCACGCACGCCGCCGCTGCGGTCCTTGGCGGTCAGCCCGGAGAGGAAAGCGAAGCCGTTCGCAATCAGGACCTTGCTCAGGCGGCCGGTGACTTCATGACGGGTGATCATTGTGCCTCTGTTCGTTGCGCGAGTGGAAGAAGACCGGCGGGGCGGAACCAGCCGCCACGTACCGCTTAAAGGTGCGCCTCTCTGATACGGATGATCCAGACCAGCTTGGCCTCTTCGCTGCTGCGATTGACCAGGTGATGCGGGATGCTGCTCTCGAACTGGAAGCTGTCGCCCTCGCGGATTTCCGCCACGGCGTTGCCGACAGCCAGCTCCACCCGGCCGGAAAGGACGTAGCCGGCCTTGTCGCCCGGCCCGGTCAGGACGTCGTCGCTGGTCGCTCCCGGCGGCAAGGTCAGGATCATGAAGCGGAGCTGGTTGTTATCCTTCGGCGACAGCAGCTCCTTGGTCAGGAGGCCGGGCCCGACGACGAAGCGCGGGCGGTTTTCCCGGCGGCGCACGAAGGTTGGCTCGTCATTCGCCTCCGGCTCCCGCTCGAGGAAGGCCCAGAGATTCACCCCGAGTGCGCTCCTCAGCTTCTGCAGTGTGCTGATCGAGGGGTTCGAATTGCCGCGCTCGATCTGGCTGATGATCCCGGCGGACAGCCCCGCCTTTGTCGCCAGCTCGAGGATCGTGAGCTTCCTGTCGGTGCGGAGCGCGCGCAGCCGCTGCCCGATCTGGGCGGCGTCATCATCGGAGGGCGCCGGATCGGTCGCGACAGGGAGAGGCTTCGGCATGCAGGGAAATCCATTAAAGTGAAAACAGACCATAGTGAAATTCATTGAAGGGCGCAATTGCCTTGATGCGATATTGACCTCCGACAAAATTATCAAATGATATCAGCGTGATTAGAGGCCTCGCGGCGCGGCAGCCCTTACGAGGCACCTCAATCTCTTGACATCGAATTCAACATAGTGAAGCAATGTTCACGAAGCCCCGGAGAAGGTCGCCTTGGGAGGCTCGAATGCCGCAGTTTCGCAGATGCCTTCCGGGAAAGGCGTCGCTGTCGCCGACATCGCTGTCAAATCGGCATGCCCGCCGCAGCGCCGGGGTTGCTCCTGCGCTTGCTGGCCTTCGGAGTTGTGACCCGTCCAGATGGCCAGGCGAAACGGCTGCCGCTGCGCGGCCGGAGAACTCGATCATTTCCAACGATATCAAGGGGATTGCGATGACCGTCTCACGCGCTGCTGCTCTGTTGCTCGGCCTTGCTGCCGCAACTCCTGCCTTTGCCGGAAAGGCGAACGACACGCTCACCGTGTCCTGGGATCGTGAGCAGACCACCCTCGACGTCTATTACTTCACGGATCACTCCGGCCTCACCCTGATGAACAACGTCTGGGACGGGCTCGTCGATCGGGATCCCAAGACCGGGGAGTATGTCGGCAATCTCGCCACGAGCTGGAAGTGGGAGAGCCCGACCAGCCTCCTCTTCGAGCTGCGGAAGGGCGTCAAATTCCATAACGGCGAGGATTTCGACGCCGACGACGTCGTCTACACGATCGACTACGTCAAGGATCCCAACAACAAGATCCTCCTGGTGCAGATGGTCAGCTGGATCGACGCCGTCGAGAAGGTCGATCAATACACCGTGCGCATCAAGCTGAAGCGCCCGTTCCCGGCCGCGCTGGAATATCTCACGCTGGGCGTGCCGATCTATCCGGATCAATACTACAAGAAGGTCGGCACCGCCGGAATGGGCAAGAATCCGGTCGGCACCGGTCCCTATAAGGTCACCTCGTTCTCCCCCGGGCGCGAATACGTGCTGGAGCGGAACGACGCCTATTTCTCAGGCGGGACGAAGCCCAAGGCGCGCATCAAGCGGGTCGTCGTCCGGACCCAGAAAGACCTCAACCTGATGATGGGCGAGCTGATGACCAAGCGCGCCGAATTCTTGTGGCGGCTGACGCCGGACCAGGCCGATCAACTGGAGAGCATCCCCACCATCCGGGTCGAGCGCTCGCCAACCCTGCGGGTCGCCTTCCTGACCTTCAATGCGCTCGACCCGCAATCGCCGCTCGCGCGCCCCGAGGTTCGGCGCGCCGTCGCCCACGCGGTCAATCGCGACGCGATCGCCAAGAATCTCATCCGTGGTGGAGCGGCCACGCTCAAAACCGTCTGCGCGACCAAGCAGCTTGCCTGTCCCGCACCGGGGGTCGATTACGCCTATGATCCGGCCAAGGCCAAGGAGCTTCTCGCCAAGGCGGGACTCCCGGACGGTTTCGAGACCTCGATCGGCTCGACCTCGGACCGCTTCATCACCGAGGCGGTGATCGGCGATCTCCAGCGCGTCGGTATCCGCGCCGCCATGAACTTCAACGTCTGGGCTGCCTTCCGCGACAAGTGGGTCAAGCGCGAGATGCCGCTCTTCCACGCCTCGACCGGCTTCTGGGGTATCAGCGACGCCTCGATCGCCTTCGGGACCTATTTCGGCGAGGCACCGCAGGACCTTTCGCGGGATCCGGTCGTGACCGAGGCGATCCGCAAGGCTGACGGCACGCAATCTGTCGAGGAGCGGACGAAGTTCTACAAGGACGCGCAGGACCGCATCCTGGATCAGGTCTACTGGCTGCCTCTCGTCGAAATCGTCAACAACTACGCTTTCTCGAAGGAGCTCGATTTCACGCCGTCGCCGGATGAGATCAACCGATTCTACCGCGCCTCCTGGAAGTGATCTTCATGAACCTTTCGATCGGCCCCAATCCTGAGGGAGGTTCGCATTGGCAAGTTTCGCGCTGAAACGAATCCTTGTTGCCGTCCTCGTCGCCTTCACGGTCTCGGTCGTCTCGTTCACCGTGCTGCGCCTCTCGGCCGATCTCGCCCAGGCGCTGGCCGGCGAGGGCGCAAGTTCCGAGCAGGTCGAGCAGATCCGCATCAGCTATGGCCTGGATCGGCCGCTTGCGCTGCAATATCTCGACTGGCTCGGGAACATCATCCGCGGCGATCTCGGAGAGTCATACTACTTCAAGCAGCCGGTCTCGGCGCTGATCCTGGAACGCGTCCCCGTCACCTTCACCGTCGCGACGCTGGCGATCGGGCTGGCCCTGCTGCTGGCGATCCCGCTCGGCATCTGCGCGGCACTGAATCGAAACAGCTGGCTCGACCGGCTCTGCCTGACGACGGCGGTGGTCGGCCAGGCGGTACCGAGCTTCTGGCTCGCGCTGATGCTGATCTACATCTTCGGCCTGCACTGGCAGTGGTTGCCCTTGTCGGGAAGCGAGGAGTGGCAGGGCTTCATCCTGCCGATCATCGTGCTCGCCTATTATGCGATGCCGGCGATCATGCGCCTGACGCGGGCGGGGATGATCGAGGTGCTGCATGCGGACTACATCCGGACCGCGCGCGCCAAAGGGCTGAGCCTCAGGGCCATCGTCACAACCCACGCCCTGCGCAACGCGCTGATGCCGGTCGTGGCGCTCGCTGCGGTCCAGTTCGGCTTCCTGCTCGGGGGCTCGACGGTCGTCGAGACGGTCTTCGCGCTGCATGGCGTCGGCTATCTCAGCTGGGAATCGATCCAGCGAGCCGACTTCCCCGTCGTCCAGTCGATCGTGCTGATGTTCTCGATGATCTTCGTCGTCCTCACGCTGGCGTCCGACCTGTTGAATGCCGCAATCGATCCCCGGGTGCGCCTGCAATGACCGATATGTCTCTCTCCGGGCCGTCGTCGGCCTCGGTGCTGGGCGCGCGCGCCAGGCGTTGGCTGCGCAACACCGGCGCGAGCGTCGGCGGCGCGATCGTCCTCCTCGCCGTTCTCTGCGCGGTCGCGGCGCCGCTCCTGGCCCCGTATGACCCTTATCTCCAGGACTTGCCGATGCGGCTGAAGCCGCCGGTCTGGGCAGCGGAGGGCAGTTGGGCCCATATGCTGGGGACCGACCAGCTCGGCCGCGATTATCTCAGCCGCCTGATCTACGGCAGCCGGATTTCGCTGCTGATCGGCTTCGGCACCGTCCTGATCTCGGGCTCGGTCGGTATCCTGCTGGGCATGCTGGCCGGCTTCTATGGCGGCCGCCTGGATCTGATGATCTCCTTCTTCGTCACCGTGCGGCTCGCCATGCCGATCGTTCTGGTCGCGCTCGCGGTTGTCGGGCTGATCGGAAGCTCTCTGACCGTCGTGGTCGCTGTTCTCGGCCTGCTGCTATGGGATCGCTTCGCTGTGGTGACGCGGGCCACGGTCATGCAGTTGCGCGACAGCGAATATATTATCGCAGCGCGCTCCTATGGCGGCTCCGACGCCAGGATCATGCTGCGCCATGTGCTGCCGAACATCCTGGGGCCGATCCTGGTCGTGTTCACGCTCGAAATCGCCCACGCGATTCTGCTCGAGGCCGCGCTCTCGTTCCTGGGGCTCGGTGTTCAGCCGCCGTTACCGTCCTGGGGACTGATGATCGCGGAAGGGCGAAACTACGTCTTCTTCACGCCCTGGGTGATCACGATTCCCGGTATCGCGCTCGTGGTCCTGGTGCTCGGCATCAACCTGCTGGGCGACGGGCTGCGCGACCTGAGCTCGCCGAGAGATGCTGCCGACTAAACCCCAGACATGTCCAGCCCGGCAAGTAGCCGTGGATCTGATGCCTTCCGAGTGGCCGATGCCGCGCCACGAATGACCGAAGAAGAGGAACGCCGAAATGATTGAACACGCGATGACGGAATACAAGAAGCGGGTGAGCGAGGTTCGCGGCGGGTCGAAGGCCCGCCCGCGGGATCCCAACGAGCGTCGCGCACAGTTCGAGGCCTATGCCGACATCTTCAAGGAGCCGTATCCGGCGAGCATCACCGTCACCAACTGGTTCATCGCCGCGCCGGGGCGCGAGATTCCGATCCGGATCTACAGCCAGAAGACCGACGAGAAGCAGCCGACGATCGTTTACTTCCATGGCGGCGGTTATATGTCCGGCAGCCTCTATACCCACGATACGGTGGTTGCGAACCTGGCGGCCGGCACCGGCGCCCAGATCGTCGCCGTGCATTATCGCCGGGCTCCGGAGAACCCCTATCCGGCTGCGGTCGATGACGGCTTCTTCACGCTGCAATGGCTCGAAAAATACGCCGATCGCTACAAGATCGACCTCGATCGCCTCGCGATCGCCGGTGACAGCGCCGGAGGCGGCCTGACCGCGGCCATCTCGATGATGTCGCGTGATCGCCAGGGGCCGAAGCTGGCGATGCAGGTTCTGCTGTATCCCGGTCCGATGAACACGAATACCGAGACCGACAGCTATGTCCGGATCAACCACGATCCGCAGTTCAACAAGAACGACCTCGAATTCTATCTGAAGGCCTATCTGTCGGATAAGCTCGACACCAAGGATCCTTATGCCGTGCCGCTGCAGGCCACGAACTACGCCGATCTGCCGCCGGCCTTCATCCATGTCGCCGAGCTCGACCCGCTTTACGACGAAGGCCTGCTCTACGGCGAGCGGATGAACGCGGATGGCGCGAAGGCCGAGGTCCGCGTGGCCAAGAACCTTGAGCACAGCTTTCTGCGTGCCGTCACGGTGTCGCCCGAAGCCCGGGAAGAAGCGGCCTATCTCTACGCCACGATCAAGCGTGGCCTGAGGATCGGCTGAGCGATCTTTGGGGTGGGGGCAAGGTTTCGACGCCGCCCGCCCCATTGCTCAATGCAGGACAGCACCTCGCGCCGCGGTCCACGGGTCGGCCCCAAATCCCGTGTCACCCCCGGATCTGGTCTTCAGCATGGCTGCGGATTTGAACTGAATGTCCGGTTTCTGGTGATGGATCAATGTCCGCCCCTGGCGCTTGCGCCTCTTACAATACCCGCCCAGCCTCAGTCAGCGCGTCCCCGAGCCTCGACCATCCATAGCGCAACCAGCTTCTCGTTCTGGACCACGTGAAGGACGTCATGCAGGTTGATGGTGGGGTCGCAGTGCGGAACAGTGCACTCGACAACCGTGCCGATCGGCAACGCAGATTGTCCTTCCGACGCAAGGACGCGGCCGAATTCGTCGCCGCACCATTCGATCCGTCCGACCAATTCTCCGTTCAGGAAGACGCGCGGCGGCGGCCCGTCGAGCGCGAAGCTCTTGCTGCCGCCATCGGTAATGGCGAAGCCGAGGGAACTGTGACCAATTATCGTCACGGCGATCCGCAGCGCCGGCTTGAACTCCGGGCCGCCTCGGCCATGCATGTCGACGCTGCCATAGGCTTCATCCATGAAGACATAGGAGCCGGCCTGAATCTCGGTCAGCAAATGATCCTCGCCGTCGAGGAGATGGCTGCCGGTGCCGCCGCCCGAGACGATCTCCGGTGCCATCCCAGCCTCGCGCAGCGCCTCGATCATCGACGCCAGCAACCTGCCCATCTCTTGATTGGCGGCGCGACGCGCGATGAAGTCGTCGATATGCTGGACACGGCCTTGATAGGCCTGGACACCGCGATAGCGCAGCCCGTGCAGCCCAGAAACGAGCCTCGCCAGTTCGACAGCCTCAACCGGCGTCGCGACGCCGCTGCGCTTCAGCCCGACATCGAGATCGACCAGCACATCGAAGGCGGTGCCGTGCCGCTGTGCTGCCTCCGCATAGGCGGTGGCGAGATCGGCTCGGTCGACGACGACGCCGATACGCCCGCCCGCGGCGGCTGCGCGCGCCAACGCCTCGATCTTCGCAGGGCTGGCGATCGGGGCGCTGAGCAGGAGATCACGCACGCCGCCCTCGAACAGCGCAAGCAACTCGCCTGGCTTGGCGCAGCAATTGCCGAGCGCACCTGCTGCCATCTGTCTGCGCGTGATCTCGGCGCATTTGTGCGATTTCGCGTGCGGTCTCAGGCTCAATCCGGCCTTCCGGCAGGTCTGGGCCATCAACGCAATATTGTGCTCGAACAGATCGAGATCGAGTACGGCGGCCGGCGTCTCCAGCCGCGCCCGGCTGCCCTCCTCGCCGACGAAATTCTTGTTGAGCGCAGCCGCGCCGAACAAGGTCCTGCTCATGTCCTCGTCTCCACAAGCGCAGCGCGGCGGTGAACCGTGGCGTCGTGATCGATGCTCACGCCGTCGGCGGCAAAGACCACGCCGTAATCGCGCACAGCGCCCTCGGACGTGACCTTCCCCTCGCGCAGGTCGTCCTCAACGCGGATGGGATCGCGGCGCAACGCATCGCCAGAACCGCCGCCACCAGCGCCGATCAGGCGGAAGACATCGCCGGCTCGCGCCGTGAAGCTCTCCATCGGCATGGTGGGCAGGCCCTGCTCCGTGCCATCCGCGCGGATCAGGACATGGGCCGAGGGCGCGCCAGGGTGGCCCCCCTCGAAACCGAAGGGCGGATGGTCGCGCCGGTCGCCACGCAGCACGAAGCGGACCGGTGCGAGGAAGCGGAACTCGCGGATGAAGGAGAGCCCGCCGCGGAACTCGCCGGGCCCACCCGTATCCGGCACGAGACCATAGCGCAGTACCTCGACCGGCATGTCGGCCTCGATCATCTCGACCGGCTGGTTGGAGAGATTGGCGGCGGGGTTGGAGATGCCCTCGATGCCGTCCTTGCCGGCGCGTGCGCCCCAGGTGCCGACCACCATCTCGTTGAGCACGAAGGGCCGGCCCTCATGCGTGCCGCCGGCGGCGAGCAGATAGGGCCCGCCCTCCGAGCCGCCGATGGCGCGCTCCGGCACGATTTGCGCCAGTGCCTGCATGATCGCATCGAAGACGCGATAGCCGACGACGCCGCGCGCCCCGCAGGCAGCCGGATAGCGCGGATTGACAAGGCAGCCCTCCGGCGCCCTGACCGTGATCGGCCTGAGATAGCCCTCGCAATTCGGGATGTCCTGCTGCGACAGGCAGCGTATGGCGCAGAAGGAAGCTGATTCCGGCAGCGAGATCGGGCAGTTGATCGAAGCCGCGACCTGGTCGGCCGTTCCGGCGAAATCGATGTCGATCGTGTCGTCGGCAACCGTGACGGTCGCGACGATCGGCAGCGGCTCAGGATGCTCGCCGACGCCGTCGATGTAATCGGTCGCGCGGTAGACGCCGTTCGGCAGGGCGCGGATGACCTCGCGCATCATCGCCTCGGCATGGTCGTGCAGCGCGTCGATATAGGTATCGAGAATCCCGGCCCCATACCGGGCGACGAGCGTCTTCAACCCTTCCTCGGCTACATTGCAGGCGGCGATCTGGGCGCGGATGTCGCCGAGCACCTCGACCGGCGAGCGCGTGTTCGCCTCGAGGATGCGGAACACCGCTTCGACCGGTTCGCCTGCGTCGTAGAGCCTGAGCAGCGGGATGCGCAAACCTTCCTGCTGGATCTCCGTTGCGTAGATCGCGACGCTGCCGGGCACGATGCCGCCGAGATCGGTGTGATGCGCCACCGTCGCGGCAAAGCCCGAAAGCCGGCCGCCGACGAAGATCGGCTTCAGGATGTAGATATCCGGCAGATGCTGGCCACCCGAACCATAGGGATCGTTGGCGATCAGGATGTCGCCCGGTTTCAGGCCGTCGCCATAGCGCTCGCGGACGAAGCCCATGATCCGCGGGAAGGAGCAGAGCTGGATCGGCAAGGTCAGGCCCTGCGCGATCACCCGGCCCTGTGCATCGCAGAGCGCGGTGGAATAATCCATGATGTCGCGCACGACGGGCGAGTAGGCAGAGCGCATCACGATCAGCGCCATCTCGTCGGCGGTCGAGGCCAGTGCGTTGCGGATGACTTCGAGGGTGATCGGGTCGATCTCGCGCATGCTCATGCAGCCTCCAGAGCGATGTCGATATTGCCGGCCTCGTCGAGCCTGGCGCTCTGGCCGGGTCCGACCACGCAGGTGCAGTCGTATTCCTCGATGACGAAGGGTCCGCGCCGCGCCGTGCCGTCGAGATCGGCCCGGCCGATCACGGCGATGGCCGCAGCCGGCGTGCCTGCAGCGAAGGAGACCGGCCGGTCGGTCCGGCGCATCGGCGCTTCCCCGGCGAATTGCTGGGGCGGGGCGACCAGCGGCAGACGCACCGTCAGGCGGGCATTGACGAGATGGACCGCGTCCTTCTGCGAGCGATGGCCGTAGGTGCGCTCGTGCTCGCGGTGGAACAGCTCGCTGAGCTCGGCGATGTCGAAGCGTCTCGCCGGAACGGTCAGTTCATAGGCCTGGCCGACATAGCGCAGGTCGGCGGCATAGCGGAACTCTGCCTGCGCGAGATCATAGCCTTCGAGCGCCAAGATACGGCGGGCATCGGCGCCGAGCGCGGCGAAGAGCTGCTCCAGCCCGGCATCGTCCAGTTCGCCCGCCCGCCGTCGCGAGGGCCGCACGAACTCCTGCTCGACATCGGAGCGCAGCAGGCCGAGCGCGCTGAAGACACCGGCGGCGCGCGGGACGATGACGCGGCGGATACCGAGCGCGCGCGCGACCTCGGCCGCGACCACCGGGCCATTGCCACCGAAGGCGACCAAAGTCGCCTGGCGCGGATCACGACCCCGATAGGTCGAGACCGCCTTGACCGCGCGGGTCATGGTGGTGACCGCCAGCGTCAGCACGCCACGGGCCGTCTGCTGGAGGTCGAGGCCGAGCGGGCGCGCGACCTGGTCGTCGAGCGCTGCACGGCCCGCATCGGCCTGGAGCGGGAAGCTGCCACCGGCAAGCGCGACGTCGTTGATGTAGCCCAGCGTGAGGAAAGCGTCGGTCAGCGTCGCCTGTCGGCCGCCCAGCCCATAGCAGACCGGTCCCGGATAGGCGCCGGCGCTCTGCGGACCGACCGAGACCTGGTTCATCCGGTCGATCGCGACGATGCTGCCGCCACCGGCGCCGATCTCGGAGACGTCGATGAAGGGCATCTTGATAGGGTAGCCGCCGCCCTTGACCAGCTTGCTCGACAGGTTGATGCCGGCGCCGACCTCGTATTCGGTGGTGCGGGCCGGCTCGCCATGCTCGATCAGCGCCGCCTTGGCGGTGGTGCCGCCCATGTCGAAGGAGATGATGCTGGGCTCGTCGCTCCCGGAAACCAGCCGCGCACAGGCGATGACGCCGGCTGCCGGGCCGGATTCGACCAGCGAGGCCGCGCGCTTCACCGCCGAGCCCAGCCGCATGATGCCGCCGCCGGAATGCATCATCTCGACCTGGCAGGTGACGCCGATGGAGGCGAGCCGCGCCGTCAGCGCGCTGGCGTAATTGCGCACGACCGGGCCGATATAGGCGTTCACCACCACGGTCGAGGTCCGCTCGTATTCGCGGATCTCCGGCAGGATCTCCGAGCCGCGGCAGATATAGACGCCCTCGCCGAGCTCGGCGCGCAGGATGCCCTCGGCCTCGATCTCGTGTTGCGGGTTGGCATAGGCGTGGAGGAAGCTGATCGCGACGGCCTCGACGCCTTCCTCGCGGAAGCGCTGCGCCGCTGCGACGACATCCTCCCGCGAGAGCGGCACGCGCACCGCGCCATCGGGACCGAGACGCTCGCTGACCTCGAGACGCAGGCGTCGCGCCGCCAGCGGCTTCGGCTTGTCGTATTGCAGGTCGTAGAGCACCGGGATGCGCAGGCGGCGCATCTCGAGCACGTCGCGGAAGCCGGCCGTGGTGAGGAGCCCGGTGCGAGCGCCCTTGTATTCGAGGATGGCGTTGGTCGCGACCGTGGTGGCATGAACGATGCTGGTGATGCGGTCTGGCGTGGTCTGGTAATCCTCGACCAGCGCCTTCAACGCCTGAGCGATGCCGCGGCTGTAATCATCCGGGGTCGAGGGCACCTTGCGGGTCTCGATCAGCCCGTCGTCGCGCGCGACGACGACATCGGTGAAGGTGCCGCCGATGTCGATACCGATCCGGTAGCTATGCTGCGCCATGGATGTCTTCCCGGGTTTTTGGGGTCGCCACATCGGCACGCACGGGCAACGGCGTACGTCGGCCGGCGAGGCCTTTGGGCACGGCGGCGATCAAGGCTTGGGTGTAGGGGTGCTGCGGCCGGTCGAGCACGTCGAGGCAAGGGCCCTGCTCGACGATCGCGCCCTTTCGCATCACGACGATACGGCTGCACAGCGTGCGCACCAGCGCGAGATCATGGCTGATGAAGAGCAGCGTCAGCCCGAGTTCGCGGGTCAGGCGAGAGAGAAGATTGATGACCTGCGCCTGCAAGGAGACGTCGAGCGCCGAGACCGGCTCGTCGGCGATCAGAACCTCCGGCTTCATCGCCAGCGCCCGCGCCAGGCCGATGCGCTGGCGCTGCCCGCCGGAGAGTTCATGCGGCAGGCGCGGCCCGATCTCGCGGCCGAGTCCGACCAGCGTCAGCAGGTCGACGATCTCGCTCTCTCGTTGCGGCTTGGGCACGCCGCGCAATGCCAGCGTCTCGCCGAGGCAGCGGGCAACGCTCTTGCGCGGGTTCAGCGCGCTGCTCGAATCCTGGAAGACCATCTGGACACGCCGGCGCCATGGCCCGGCATGGTCGCGCATCAACTCCGTTATCGACTGACCGTCGAGCAGGACCTCGCCCGAAGTCGGCTGCGCCAGCCCGACTGCGAGGCCCGCCAAGGTCGATTTGCCCGAGCCGCTTTCGCCGACGATGCCGACGACATCGCCGCGCATGACATCGAGGCTGACATCGTGGAGCGCGACGAGCCGATTGTCGCGCCTGCGCAGACGATCGAGCAGCCCGCCCTGCGAGAAGGATTTCGAGACGCCGCGCAACGAGAGGACCGGGCCGGTCATCGCGGCCTCCAGCAGGCAGTGCGGTGCCCGGCCTCAGTGACCAGCGCCGGCATCTGGCTGGCGCAGGGCTCGATGGCATCGGGGCAGCGCGGCGAGAACGGGCAGCCGGCCGGCAGGCGTCCGAGCCGCGGCGGCGCGCCTTCGATCGCCGTCAACGGGCCGACCGGGCCGGACAGGCTCGGCACACAGGCCTTGAGCAGACTGGTATAGGGATGGCGCGGCGCGCGCTCGATCGCCTCGACCGGCCCATCCTCCACGACCTTGCCGCCATACATCACCACGACGCGGTCGACGATCTCGGCGACGAGCTGGAGGTTGTGCGAGATGAAGACGACGGCGAGGCCGAGCTCGCGGCGCAGCTCCGCGATCAGGTCGACGATCTGCGCCTGGACGGTGACGTCGAGCGCGGTGGTCGGCTCGTCGGCGATCAGCAGCCGCGGCCGGCAGGCGATCGCCATGGCGATCAGCGCACGCTGGCGCATGCCGCCGGAGAACTCGTGCGGATAGGAGGCGAGGCGCCTGCCCGCATCGCGGATGCCGACACGCTCGAGCGACTCCGCCGCGATGCGCCGCGCCTCCCCTGTCGAGACGCCGCGATGCGCCCGCACCACGTCGGTGATCTGCCGGCCGATGGTGAGCGCCGGGTTGAGCGAGCTCTGCGGATCCTGAAAGACCATGGCGATGTCGCGCCCGCGCAGAGCCCGCATGCGCTTCTCGTCAGCGGCGAGCAGGTCCTCGCCATCGAAGACCACCCGCCCGCCGGTGACGCGCGCAGGCGCGCCGAGCAGGCGCATCACCGCCAACATGCTGAGGCTCTTGCCCGAGCCGGATTCGCCGACGATGCCGACGGCTTCACCGGGCGCGACGCAAAAGTCGACGCCGCGCACGGCCTCGACCACACCGCCATCCGCGGAGCGGAAGCCGACGCGCAGGCCCTCGACGCTGAGCAGGGCCGGGCTCATGCGACCAGCGTCCTGGCTTCGCTGCGCGGGTCGAACAGGTCGCGTACCGCATCGCCCAGCAAGTTGAAGCCGATCACGGTCAGCGAGATGGCAAGCCCCGGAAACACGGGCAGCCACCACTCGCCAGAGTAGATCGCGCTGCGGGCATCCGAGAGCATGGTGCCCCAGCTCGGCTGTGGCGGCTGCACGCCGAGGCCGACGAAGCTGATCGAGGCCTCGATGACGATGCCGATCGCGACCAGCAGCGTGCCTTGCACGATGATCGGCGAGAGGCAGTTCGGCAGCACGTCGCCAATGACGATCTGCCAGTGCGACGCCCCCTGCAGGAAGCGTGCGCGGACATAGTCGGCCCCGGCGATGCGCTTGGCCACCGCGTAGGTGACGCGCGCGAAGACCGGAGAGAACAGGCAGCCCACGAGCGCGACGATCTTGACCTCGTTCGGCAGGAGCAACGGGCCGAGCGGCATCGGCCCGACGCCGAGGATGCCGACGATGGCGATCGCCCAGACCAGCAGCGGGATTGAGGCGACGCCGTCGACGATGCGCATCACGATCTGCTCGCCGAGGCCGCCCTTGTAGGCGGCGAAAACCCCGGCGGAGACGCCGATCAGTCCGCCGATCAGCACGGCACCGATCCCGACAAAGAGAGAGGCGCGTGCGCCGAACAGGATGCGGCTGAGGATATCGCGCCCGCCTTGGTCGGTGCCGAGCCAGTGCCTCATGTCGGGCGCGGCCAGCCTGTCCTCGATATTGAGCGCGAGCGGGTCGTAAGGCGCGATCAGCGGCGCGAAAATCGCGGCGAGCACGATCAGCCCGACGATCCCGGCGCCGAGCCAACCACTCCAGTCGAGGCCATGCAGGGCTTTGCGCAGGCTGCTCATGCCGTCGCCCTCTGGCGCGGATCGAGCACGCGGTTGATCAGGTCGGCACCGAGATTGGCGAAGACGAAGATCGCGGTGAACAGGAAGACGATGCCCTGCAGCAGCAGAAAGTCGCGTTGCGAAATGGCGTTCAAGAGCGCACGCGACAGGCCGGGGATGTTGAAGACCTGCTCGATGATCAGCGCCCAGCCGAACATGTAGCCGAAGGACAGCGCCGCGAGGTTGACCACCGGCGGCAGCGCGTTGACCAGCGCGTAGAACACGACCTGCCCGGAGGAGAGGCCCATGGCCCGGGCGGTGCGGACATAATCGCCGCGCAAGGTCTCCTGCAGGCTCGCCTGCGTCATCCGCGCCAGCACGGCAATGTAGTAGACCGCAAGCGAGAGCGAGGGCATCAGGATACTCTGCAGATGCAGCGACAGGCCGGCCGAAAGCGGGACATAGCCGCCCGGCGGCAGCAGGCGCAGATCGACCGCGAGGAAGCGGATCAGCACGATGCCGAGCCAGAAGGCCGGGATCGAGAGGCCGAGCACCGAGGCGAAGCGGCTCACCCGGTCGAAGGCTCCGCCCGGCTTGAGCGCGGCGAGCACGCCGATGCCGATGCCGAAGACGAGCGCGATCAGGAAGGCGAAGAGCACGATCGCCAGCGTCACCGGCAGCGCATCGGCGATCTCGTTCGCGACATCGCGGCCGGTGACGAAGGACTTGCCGAAATCCCCATGCGCGACATCCCCGAGCCAGGCGACATACTGCGCCAGGAAGGGGCGGTCGAGGCCGTGTGCCTGCTCGAACTGCACGATCTGCTCGGCGGTCGCATCGGCCCCGAGCACAATCCGGGCCGGGGAGCCCGGACCGGAGCGCGTCAGCGCGAACAGCGCGAGGCCGACGAAGAGCAGCGTGCCGATCGAGGAGACGATGCGGCCTGCGACGAGGCGGAGCATGAGCGATCAGGCCCTCAGAGCTTCACTTCGCCGACGCTCATCGTCAGCGCCTGGTTCACCTTGAAGTTCTGCACGCCCTGGCGCCAGAGATTGGAGGCATGCACGAAGCCGAGCACGCCGATCGGCGCATCGCGGGCCAGGATCATCTGCATCTTGCCGTAAATGTCCTTGAGCTTGGCCTGATCGCTTTCGGCGAAGGCAGCCGACATCAATGCGTTGAGCTCGGCATTGTCGTAGCCGGTGCTTTTCGACAGGAACTGCCCGGGCATCACGGTATTGGCGATCGTATAGGTCGGCTCGCCCGGCGACATGTAGACCTGCATCGCCATCTGATGCTCGCCCCGGGCGATCTGCTGGATCAGCACCGAGAACTCGTAGACCTTGAGGTTGAGCTTGATGCCGATCTTGGCGAGCTGCGCCTGCAGGAAGATCGCCGCGTCCTTGGTGTCGAGCAGATAGGGCTCTGCCTGGATGCTGATGTCGATCTCGGCGCCGTTGGGATATTTCGACTTGGCCAGGAACTGCTTCGCTCTCTCCAGGTCGAAAGCGATTTCCTTGTCGGCCTCGGGATTGTACCACCAGCCCCGCGGTGGCGCGAGCCCGCCGGTCGGGTCGAGCAGGCCGTAATAGACCTTGTCGGCTATGGTCTTGCGATCCGTGGCGCAGGCCAGCGCCTTGCGGAAATTCACATCGTCGAACGGCGCCTTGAGATTGTTGGTGAACATCAGCAGCGAGCCGCCCAGCGTCGGCCGCGAGGCGCCAGCCACGTTCGGCATGGTCTTCAGGCGATTGAACTCGCGCGGCGGCGGGGCGCTGATGATGTCGACCTGCCCGGTCAGCAGATAGGCGACGCGCGTCGCATCCTCGGGGATCATCTTGACGACGAGCCGGTCCCAGGCCGGCAGGCCCTTGCGCCAGTAGTTCGGATTCTTCCTGAAGCTGATATAGTCGTTCGGCTTCCACTCCTCGAAGACACCGAACCCGGTCCCAATGCCGGCGGGCCTCTGCTTGAAGTACTCGTCGCCATGCTCCTTGCGAGAGCCGGCGGGGAAGATGCCCATGTACTTGGTGAGGAAATAGACCCACTGCCCGTAGGGCTCGGCGAGTTCGATCTGGACCTTAAGCGGATCGAGCACGCTCACCTTCGCGATCTTGGCGAAGATCGGCCGGCGGAGCGCTTTGTTGGCGGGATCGAGGAGATAGTCGAAGGAGTATTTCACGTCCTCCGCCGTCATCTTCTTGCCGTTGTGGAAGGTGACGTCGTCGCGCAGCTCGAAAGTATACGTCTTCTGGTCGGCCGATACGGTCGGCAGGGCCTTGGCGAGCTGCGGCTTCAGCACGCCGTCGACATCGTATTCGACTAGGTTCTCGAACACGGTCTGGCCGAGCACCATGGCATCGTGATTGAGCTGATTTATCGGATCGATGGTGATTGGATTGCTCGGCAGGACGATGGTCAGCGTCTTGCCGTTATTGGGCTGGGCGTGAAGCAGGCTCGCGGGCAAGAGGCTGCCCAAGGCTCCGCCTGCTGCAGTTGCGAGAAAAGCACGGCGATTTGTCGGCACGGTCAGCATCGAACTTCCCCTGTTTTATTGGCAATGCCTTGGCGGCGCCGGAAGCCGGCGCCGCGCCGAACGAGAGAAAACTAGATCGCTGCGCCGACGATTAAAAATAGGAAGTGCTTGCTGCTTGATTGTCTTTCGCTATCGTCTTGAACGATGCGCTATACCTTCGGCCAAGCGGAAGCGTTCTATTGGGTGGCCCGGCTCGGCGGTTTCCGCGCCGCGGCCCAGCACCTCAACCTGTCGCAGCCGACGGTCAGCCTGCGCATCAAGGAGCTGGAGCGCATCCTCGGCGGAGAGCTCTTCGACCGCTCGCTCTACCGGCCGGCCCCGACGACGCTCGGCAATGCGATCTATGCCGATATCGAGCGCATGCTTGCCCATGCCGAGCAGGTGCAGCGTCACAGCAAGGACGGCCTGCACGGCAGGAGTCTCCTGCGGATCGGCGCCGCCGATTCCTTCGCAGCCGCGATCCTGCCCGATCTGCTTGCCCAGTTGGCGCGCCGCCATGCCGAATTGCAGGTCGACGTCACCGTCGACTTCAGCACCAAGCTTGAACAGCTCCTGCTCGACCGCTCGATCGACATCGCCTTCCTCTCGCAGCCGCGCGCGCATGAGGGGGTCACCATCGTCCCGCTCTGGCTGATCGATCTGGTCTGGGTAATCGGCGAGGGCCTTCCCTTCAGCGGCAATATCGCGACGCCCGAGAACCTGGTCGACTTGCCGATCTTTACCAACAGCTCGCCATCGGGCCTGTTCACGACCATCCAAATGTGGTTCGGCGCGCAGGGGCTGAAGCCGCGTCGGCTGAATACGTGCAATCCGCTGACGGTGATAGCTCGCCTCGCGAGCGCCGGCACCGGCGCGGCGATGATCCCGCGCGAGATGATCCATCTCTCGGGAGAGAAACTGGCATTACGCGTGCTGGAAGCGCGCCCGGCGATCCCATCGCACAATCTATGTGCGATGTGGTGGAACAACGAATCTGCCGATGAATGCAGTTACCTCGTTAACCTCGCTGCCGATATCGCGAAGATCGGACGGTAACGAGTCTCGGTATATAAGTGTCCGCTTCCTGGCAAAGCTTGAATGTCAGCTTGTGGCGCGCCCCTACCCTTGTCGACGTGTGGCCAAACGCTCGGCCTCATCGAGGGTATGATGGGTCCCGAGATTGTAAAACGATGCCAACCAGCGATGCGTAGCCTCGACGAGAAGAGGGTTGTCGCCCAACTCGCCGAACAACGACCGCTCAGAAAGAAGCGGCCGAGGATCGCAGCCCCCCTCGATCGCTCTCTCGCGCAGAATCTCAGCAATGGGATGCGAAACCTGCATAGGCTTCCCCTGCTCATCCGTTCCGCGAACGCGACGCAGCCAAGCCGCGAGAGCCAGTGCGAGGAACGTCACATCGCCGCCGGACTGTAGTCTGTCGCGGATCGGATCGACGAGGTAGTTCAAGGGCGCGTCGGTATTGACGCGCTGCACGGTGTCCCGAATGGCCGGATTGGCGAAGCGTTCGATGAGCCGCGCCTTGTAGGCCGCCAGATCGACGCCCGGAATGTCCGGCAATGTCGGTCCTGTTTCGCGCTCCATCAAGGCCATCATGACCGCGCGGATTCGCGAATCGGCGAGGGATTCATCGATCGTGACGTATCCAGCGAGCTGACCCAGGCCGGAAACAGCGAGGTGGCTGGCGTTGAGCAATCGCAGCTTCATGAACTCGTACGGCGCGACGTCCGGCACAAACTGGGCTCCGACCTGCTCCCAGGCTGGGCGACCTGCTGGAAAGCGGTCCTCGATCACCCACTGGCTGAAGGTTTCGGATATGACGGGCCAGCGATCCGCGAGACCGTGCCGGGTGGCAAGCTCATCGATATCCGCCTGCGCCGTGACAGGCGTGATGCGATCGACCATCGTCGAGGGAAAGGCGACCTCGCGTTCGATCCACGCCGCAAGTGCATCGTCTCTCAAGCCGGCCAATGCCAGGACGGCCCTGCGGAGAACCTTCCCGTTGTGCTGGATGTTGTCGCAGGTCAGCAGCGTCGGAGGGGCCGTTCCGGCATGCTTCCGCCGACGAAGCGTCTCGACGATCAGGCCGATCGCGCTGCGGGGATTGCCGGGACTTTGGAGGTCGGCGCGAATCAGCGCGTGATCGGGATCGAGCTGCTTCGTCGCCGGATTCAGGCAATAGCCGTTTTCCGTGACCGTGAGGCTGATGATCCTGATCGCCGGGTCGTCGAGCTTCGCCAGCAGTGCTTCACTTGACTGCGTGGCATCGACAAGGCCGACAAGCGAAGCGATGACCCGAGCGCGCTCCTGAGCCCCCTCCCGCTCGACGAGGGTGTAGAGCGCGTCCTGCGGAGCCAGGCTTTCTCCCATGCGCCGATCATTGGGCACCAGCAGGCAGCCGAGGATTCCCCAGTCGAGCGCTTGGGGATCCTCCTCCATCAATTCCTGCGTGTATCGCGCCATATGAGCGCGATGAAAGCCGCCCAGACCGATATGAGCGATGCCTGCCTTGACCTGCGCCGGGTCGAATCGAGGACGTTCCACGGAGGGTGGTAAGACCGGCAGGTTACGACGGTTCAGCGCGATGGGGGGCATGGCAGTCTCATTCTCGCGAACGGGTGGCCTCTAGCGGACGACGCCTGCGCGGACGGCATCTGCGTTGGCCGGATTTGGCAGCATTTCGGCCAGCCGCGGAGGGTCGGCTCCGCGGCGAGAGCAGGTTATCGCGGCGGCGGTCACGGCGAAGGCCAGGACCTCTGACACATGCGCGTCGTCCAGCGCGGCCACGCCTTCGCGTGACAGGAGGCCGTACTGATCCAGCCGCGCGAGCAGGGCAGCGTGGAAGCTGTCGCCCGCACCCACCGTATCCACGGCCTCGACCGGCCGACCGGTTTCGACGATGGGGTCCCGCCCCGGGCGCCAGGCAACCGCACCTTTTGCACCATGGGTGATGACGCAAAGCGCGGCGCCGGCGGCAAACCAGTTGGCCGTCACCTCGCGATGGGACATGCCGGGAAACGCGATGCCGAGATCCTCGTCGCTTGCCTTGATGATGCCGGCATCGGGGAGGAACTCGGCGAACTGTCGGCGCCAGCGCGCAAGGTCAGGGATCACCGTCGGTCGCAGGTTGGGGTCGATGGAGATCAGCCGTTTGCCCGCCTCGCGCCGGGCGAGCGCAAGATGCGCGCTCGCGACGGGCTCGACCGCCAGCGTGAAGGAGCCCATAACGATGGCGCGCGTATCCTTGTCGAGCTCCTTCGGCAGGTCGGCGACGTCGATGCTGCGATCCGCCTTGCCTTCACCATGGAACGCGTAGGCGGGTTGCCCGTCCGTGTCCTTCCCGACGACGCTGATGGTGGTCAAGCGCGCGCTTTCGACGGCGTGCGCGACGCCGACCCCCTCAGCGACGAGGCGTGAACGGATGGCGGCGCCGAATATGTCGGAGGACAACCCGCCGAAGAAGGATGTCGTCACGCCGAGCCTGGCAAGGCCGATGGCCACATTGTAGGGCGAGCCGCCGAGGACCGGCTGCGCTCGCATGGTTCCGTCGTCGATGCTCACGAACAGGTCGATGATCGCTTCGCCGCACACCAGAATGCTCATGAAGCGGCGCCTTCCGCTCGGGCGTTCGCGGCAGCGTCGATCATGGCAGCGAATCCAGCACGAACTGGGCCGTCTTCGCATCGGTCACGAGCGTGGTCGCGGCCTTGGCGCGAACGCAGGCCAGGACCGCGTCGGCGCGCGCATATCCGCCGACGGCCACGCGGTCTGGAACGATGATGAAATCTTCGTAGGAGATCGTCAGACAGCGCTCGGACAGGGAGCGGCAGATGCGTCGCCCGTCCGCGTCAAAGATGTGTCCCAGAATCTCGGCCGTCGCGCCGGCTTCGGCCGCTTCGGCGCGCACGGTCTCGTCGAGACTCTCGAAGACCCCCGAGCCGTCCGGTTTCCAGGCCCCGACTGAGAACAGCACGCGTGTCAGCTTCTCGAACTGCGCGATACTGTCGGCGATACCGATCTGCTCGCGCAGGGATGCGACCAGAGCCGCGTCGGCGAGCAGCAGCGGGGCATAGATCGGAAAGGTCTGGCCGCGGAAGCGCATGGCCATCGCACGGATCATCTCGGCCGGGTTATGTTCGAAATAGGTGGCACGGCTGACACCCGACAGCTGGACGATCGAGCGGCCGGGCAGTTCGCCGATCCGATCGAGGATGCGGCTGGTCGTCCGCCCCGCGACAAGGCCCACGACGTCCTCCGATGCTCCCGCCTCGACGAGGTAGGAAGCGGCGGCGGCGGCGAGTATCGCAAGCTCGGACGCCGGATCGGTGGCGGGAAGCACGATCGCGCGCCGCAAGCCCGCCTTGTGCATCAGCGCCGACGACAGGGTAAAGTCCACGTCGGCCGGCGGGCGGATATCGATGCGGACGAGCCCGGCGCTGCGCGCCTGTTCCAACAGGCGGGATACGGCGAAGCGGCTGATCCCCAGGCGCTTGGCGATCGCCACCTTCGGCTCCTCGTCGATGTAGAAGCTGCGGGCGACTTCCAGAAGCTGGATAGTGCGGGCCGCGGATCGAGCCCCCCGCGCCCGCGGGACGCTCTCGTCTCCGATCGGCTTCTCGCTCATGACCGTCCCCGTTCCAGCATCGCGTGGCTCCCAGCTACGTCCATCGACCCTCGTTACACGATCATGTTGCGAGGCAGGAGCCACGCGATTGCGGATACCGTCTCTTCAGCCAGCTAAATTGACCGGCCTGCTCATATGTGCATACATGCGCTCAAATGGGCAAACAAGCCTTAACGCGGGAGAGAAACATGGCTTTGTCACGTCGCGAGATTCTTCTGTCCGGTGTCGTGTTCGGCATGACCGGTGTGGCGTTCGGGAGCGCTCAAGCGGCCGAATTCGCGGCCTGGGAAGCCGGGCTGAAGGGCAAGCCTGCTCGCGAGATCCGCATCCTCGCGATCTCGCATCCCGCCTCGGACGCCATGAAGGCGCTGACGCCGGAATTCGAGGCTGCGACCGGGATCAAGGTAACGTGGGAGGTCGTCGGCAGCGGCGAGATCATGTCCAAGCAGCTGCTGGCCCAGACCGCGCGCGACACCTCCTATGACGTCTATATGGTGCGCGGCACGGCGCTCGCCGAATACAAGGCCAAGCGGATGCTGGCGGATCTAGGCGACCTGCTCAAGGACAAGGACGCGACACCGGACGACTACGATTTCGAAGATATCCATGTCGCCTACCGGCAGGGCATCGGTACGGCGAAGGGCAAGACGCTCGGCATTCCCGTCGCCGGCGAGACGTTCTTCCTGTCCTATCGCAAGGACCTGTTCGAGAAATACGGCCGCAAGGCGCCCGACACGATGGACGAGCTGCTGGAAACGGCCCGCTTCTTCCAGAACAAGGAGCCGGGGCTCTATGGCATCTCGATGCGCGCCGAGACGGGGCGGACCCTCGCGTTGAGCTGGGAGCTGTTCACGCCGGCCTTCGGGGCGAACGTCATCGATCAGAAGACCTGGGACGTCGCCGTCGACAGTCCCGAGACGCAGCAGTCGCTGGAATACCTTCTCGCCCTGCTCTCGAATGCACCGCCGGATATCGAAACCTATAGCTGGGACGCAGCCGTCTCCGCTTTCGCCTCCGGCAAGACTGCCATGTGGTTTGATGCCACCTCGTTGCAGCCCTGGCTCACCGACACGACGAAATCGAAGATCGTCGGCAAGGTCGGCTATGTCGCGCCGCCTTCCGGACCGAAGGGTCGCTTCGGACCGGTCGGCGGCTGGAGCCTGGGCCTTCCCGCGAACAGCCGCAACAAGGAGGCAGGCTGGGCCTTCATCGCCTGGATGACGTCGAAGCAAAAGGCGAAGGAGGTCGTTGCGAAGGGCGGCGTCCCCTCGCGTCTTTCGACCCTGACCAGCCCGGAATTCACGGCGCAGGACCCGGTGCTTGCCAAGGCGATCAAGGACAGCCTCGACGCCGCCGGCAACCTTCTCTCGATCGGGCGAAACTGGGTTCCACAGACAGCCGAGGCCAACAAGATCCAGCAGACCGCCGGCTTCTATGCGGGACAGGCGCTGCTGAAGAAGATGTCGCCGAAGGAGGCCCTGGCCGCTGCGAAGCCGGAACTGGAGCAGATCTCCGCCCGCATCAAGAAAAGCATCTGATCGTCGCAGGATGACGATGTATCGGCTCACGACATGATGAAGCGCCTGACGCCCTGGCTATGGGTGGGGCCTTCGGCTCTGCCCTTGCTGCTGCTGAGCGCCGTGCCGATCGCGCTGCTCGGCTATATCAGCCTGACCTCCTTTGAGATCGGCTACACCTGGTCGGATCGGGAGTTCGTCGGGCTCGACAACTACCGGCGCCTGCTGTCCGGCCGGGAGGTCGAGTTCTGGCCCGCCGTCAGGCTCAGCCTGATCGTCACCGTGGTCAGCGTCGTGGCCAAGACCTTGCTGGGGCTGGGCGTGGCGACGCTGCTCAGCAAGAAACTACGTTTCTCATACGTCGCGACGACGCTGATCATCCTGCCCATGGCGGTCAACCCAGCCATCGCCGGGCTGATGTGGAAGCTGATGCTCAGCTACGATTTCGGCATCGTGAATGCCGCGGCCGAAGGCGCGTTCGGTGTGAAGATCGTCTGGCTCGGCCAGAGCTATGCCCTGTTCTCGGTTCTGCTCGTCCTGGTCTGGATGCATTTCCCGCTCTCGGCGCTGATGATCCTCGCCGGCTTCCGCAACATCGCGCCCGAACCGCTCGAAGCCGCACGCCTCGATGGCTGCAGCGACCGGCAGGTGTTCTGGCTGATCGTCGTCCCGCAACTGCGTCCCGTGATCCTCAGCAGCAGCATCTTCCAGGCGATCCTGGCTTTCCAGGCTTTCGGGCCGATCTTCACGCTGACGGATGGCGGCCCAGGCAACGCCACGACGATCCTGCCGCTCTACGTCTACAAGACGGCGTTCACGCTGGGTTCGGTCGGGCTTGCTGCAGCGGCCGCAGTCATCCTGGTCCTGATCATCACCGCCCTGTCCGGGCTGATGGTCGCGACGGGGCGCAAGGGGCAGCCGACATGATGCAGGCTCGCCCGCGCGACTATCTCTGGCTCAGCCTCGCCTGCGCCTTCGCCGCCTTCCCCGTCTTCTACATGGTGGTGACCTCGCTCAAAACGCGGGCGCTGCTCTACGAGCCGGCGCGCTTCGTCTTCAGCCCTACCCTCGACAACTACCGGGCTGCGATCGTCAGCCACGGTCTCTACAAGTACATCGCTGACAGCCTGATCGTGTCGCTATCGAATGTGGTGCTCTGCCTGACATTGGGGACGGTCGCGGCCTACGCGATCCACAAGTTCAGCTTTCCGCGCAAGGAAGCCGTGGTCTTCGGCATCCTGTCCTCGCGCATCTTTCCCTCGATCGCGCTGGTCCTGCCCTTCTATGTGCTCGGCCTGACCTTCGAGATGCTGGATACCTACGCGATCCTGATCCTGACCTTCATGGTCTTCAACCTGCCCTTCGTCGTGCTGATGATGCGCAGCTATCTCGCTGCGCTCGCGCCGGAGGTCGAGGAGGCCGCGTTGCTCGACGGTTGCAGCCGGTTCGGGGTGCTGATGAGGATCGTGCTGCCGCAGGTCCGGACGGGATTGTTCGCCACGGGGATCATGTGCTTCCTCGCCGCCTGGAACGAGTTCACCTACGCGCTCTTCTTGAGCTCCTCCAAGGTCAACATGGTTTCGACGGCGGTCGTCTTCTTCAAGACCGAGCGCGGGATCCTGTGGGGCGAGGTTTCCGCGCTCGGCGTGGTCGCCGTCCTGCCCGTCGTCATCCTCTGTTTCGTCGCCCAGAAATATCTCGTCAAAGGCATGTCGTGACCATTCATCAACCACCCGGCAGCACCAGTCACCGCGCATTCGCGGAGCAGCTGTTTCGCGAATACGAAGACATCACCTTGCCGCTCCACGGGCGTCTGAGCGCGCAGGACAAGCGCGACGGATCGGCGGTGACCGAGGCCGACCAGGCCGCCTCGGCCCATGTGCTGCGGAGGCTCGTCGCACACACGCCGGATATCGGCGTGATCTCCGAGGAAGAGGCGGAATCCTATCTGCCGGCCGCCCAACGCCAATGGGCGATCGACCCGCTCGACGGCACGGCGTCCTTCGCCCGCGGCTTGCCGGTCTGGGGACTGGGCATGGGATTGATCGACGGCGCGATACCGGTGAGCGGATATCTGCACTTCCCGGTGACGCGCCAGACCTTCATCTACGAGGATGGCCTGGCGCTGCTCAACGGCGCACCCATGCCCGCCCGGCCGGAAAGCCTCGCGGCGGACACGCTCAACATCATGATCACCGCGATCCACGATGTCATCGATGTTCGCCGGATCGAGGGCTACCGCCTGCACAATCTCGGTTCGAACCTTTACCACCTGATGATGCTGGCTGCGGGGCGCTGCGACACCATCATCACCGGGCCCTGCTATCTCTGGGACCTGGCGCCCGCGCTACCGTTCACCCGCGCGCTCGGGCACGTCGAGCGCTACCTCGATGGGTCCCCGCTCGCCTTGGCGGATCTTCTGAAACCGGACTACGGGTTTCCGGTCAGGCAGCCGATGCTGATCGGCCCGCCTGAGATCGTCGAGGCGCTTATCTCCAGATTGACCTGACCTGCTGGAAGCAGCGCTTGTGACGCCGCTCTCAGACCACGGCGCCCGAACAGTTTCCGGTACCAAAGGAAGGCAGGGCCACTCGCGTTTGAGCTCAGGCAAAGTTGAGCGCCCGCCAAGGAGCAGGCCGCTTTCGACCTGGCAATGTCCGGTTCCGAGTGATCGCCTCATGTCGGTTTCTGGCGCGATCCAATGTCGGAGATGGCGCAGGAGAGTTCGAGTTGTCCATCGGCGGTAAAGACGGCGCGGAGGCCTTGCCATTGTTATCGCCGTGATCGGTGCCGTTGCGCAGGCGCAGATCGATCGGGTCGATCTGCGCGGCGATCGCCAACTCGTCCATCGCGCCGGATGAGCTTGGAGGCAGCGAATTGAATTCGTCGCCGATCGATGGTTCCGCCCCAGGGAGCTGCGTCAAGCCAGGCCGTCCGCGAGCTTTTCCGACAGCATCGTGGTCGGCAGATTGGTGTTGGCTCGCGGCACACAGGGCATCACGGAAGCGTCGATTACGTGCAGGCCACTGATGCCGTGGACGGCGCCATCTCGTGGAGAGACCACGGCTGCCTCGTCATCGGCACGCCCCATCCGGCAGGTTCCTGAAGGGTGATAGCCGCCGATGGTATGCTTGCGGATCATCTCCTCCATCGCCTCGTCATCCTCCAGGGCGGTCGGGATATCGTCGCCGCTGGCGAAGAGGCGGTCGACAAGCAGCTTGCGCAGAGGCGCCGGCCCCTCGGTCAGAAGCGCGGGACCGAGCGTGACCAGCCAGTTGCGCAGGCTGACGCCTCCGACGAGCTTGGCCATGGCACCATGGGTCGCGGCAAAAGGAGTGCTGCAGACTTGTCGCAACTCGTTCGAGGCGTAGAGCGACCACATCCGCCGCACAGCCAGCTTCATCCGCGCCATGTCGCGCGGATCGGACAGCATCTGGAAGGCGATCTCGGGTCGCCCGGCCGGATTTTCAGGATTCAGCCGCACCCAGCCGGTGGAATAGGGCTTGTTGATCCAGCTGAAGAGCGAGCCGATTCGCCGGCCGATCGGGTGCCAGGCCGACTTCGAGACGACCACCATGAACATGTCGCCATGCCCGCAGCCCTCGACCTTCGAGGAATAGCGCCAGGCCGCCTGCACATGCCGCCGTGGCGTCTTGCCGAGACGATGCCCACGCCGGATCCATGACGACATCGCCATGGAGGGGTGTTCGTTCAGGTTTCGGCCGACGCCGGGCAAATGGTGGAGGACCGCGACGCCGGCCTCGTTCAGGCGGATTGCATCCCCGATGCCGGCACGCAGCAGCAGCGCCGGACTTTCCAGCGCGCCGGCGGACAGGATCACACGGCGCGCGGCAATACGCTCCTCTCCGATCTGGATACCGACGGCCCGCCGGCCTTCCATCAGCAGGCGGTCGACCTTTGTATCCGACCGGATGGTGAGGTTCGACCGCCGCCGGGTCGTCGTGTCGAGATAGCCCATGGCAGCCGAGCGACGCGAGCGCCGATCGGTCGTCAGCGACATCGGGAACCAGCCATCTTCGAAGACCGCATTCTGGTCGCCGATATTGCGATAGCCCGCCACCGTCAGCGCCTGCATCGTCGCGCGGGTAAAGCCGGGCCATTCCTCCGGCATCACGCGGCTGATCGCGATCGGGCCGGACGAGCCATGCAATGGCCCGTCATAGTCCATGTCGGTCTCAAGCTTGCGGAAATAGGGCAGCACGCCTGCCCAGTCCCAGCCCTCCGCACCGAGCGCCGCCCATTCTTCGTAGTCGGCCGGCAACCCGCGATTGCCGATCTCGCCGTTCATGCTCGACCCACCGCCGATCACGCGCGGCTGGATATAGGGTTTGACCGGGGAGCGGGAGGGATCGTTGTGCGAGACCGGCATCAACCGGGCACTCAGGTCGCGCCACTGATAGGCAGGGTTGAAGGCGGCGCGATAGGGATAGACGTCGCGGATCTCTTCCGGCTCCTGTCCCGGCTCGAAATCGGGGCCGGCCTCAATCAGGAGGACACGGTTCTGCCCCGAGGCCGACAGCCGATTGGCCAGCACACAGCCCGCCGGCCCGCCGCCGACGATGATGTCGTCGTAGGAAGCGGTCATTTCGCGGTTCCGCCATCCTTCTTCAGGGTGAATTCCTGATAGGCGGTGCGATTGGCGAGGATGTAGTCCCAATCGTACTCGACGCCGAGGCCGGCCCCGTCGGGAACGGGCACGCAGCCGTCCTCGCCGATATCCTCCAGCGCATCGCTGTAGCCCGAGCCGAAGACCGGCGGGACGGGATTGGCGACGCCGGGGGCGACGAGCGAAAGTTCATACCAGCTCGAATTGCGCATCGCGGACATGCAATGCCGCTGGGCCGGGCCGGCAGCGTGGATCTCGCAGTCGAGGCCGAAGGCCTCGGCCAGGTGCGCAACCTTCATCGTGCCGGTGATGCCCATGTCGTAATCGGGATCGACGCGCATGTAGTCCGTCGCCCGGTCGCGGAGCCAGGCCGCCTTGCTCTCGAGGCCGCGCACATGCTCGGTCAGCATCAACGGGGTGCGGATGTTCTCCTTGAGCTGCCGGGCGGCATGCGGGGACCAGCCGGCATCCATGAAGGGGTCTTCGTACCAGAGATAGCCACCCTCATCGCAGGCCTTGCCGACATAGATCGCGTCGGCCAGCGTGCGCAGCTCGCTTGCGGCGTCGTACATCAGCTCCATCCGGCCGCCGACGCGCCGGGCGCAGAGCAGCAGGTTCGCGGCCTCCTCCTTCGGGTCACCTTCACCCCAGCCATGGATCTTGTAGCCGCGATAGCCGAGCGCGAGGCACTCCTCGGCGAAATCGGCATAGGCCTCGATGCTGTCCAGAATTCCGTCGCGACCGCCATTCAGCGTGCTGGCATAGGTCGGAAGCCGCTGCCGGTAGCCGCCGAGGAGCCGCCAGACCGGACGATCGACGGCCTTGCCGGCCAGATCCCACAGCGCGATGTCCAGCGCGGAATGGCCGATCGCCATGTAGTGGCGATGGGCGCGCTTCAGCTTGTTGTAGATCGCCTCGCGCTCCTCGGCGTCCTCGCCCAGGATCAGGCCGGCCGCAGCCTTCACCTGCCCGATCATGACGCCGTTCTTGCCGCTATGGACGCTGCAATACTCGCCGCGATGTCCGCCTTCGGTCTCGATCCGCAGGGCAAAGGCGCTCAACCGGGACTGCGCGCCCTTCATCACGCTGCGGTTGCCGCTCGCATCCACCCCGAGACCGTCGACCGTGTAGCCGAACTCATGCACCTCGATCCGTGCGATCCGCGCTTCCGGCCGCGAGCCGATCAATCTGTTCATGGCGATCCCTGACAATTTCGGCTTGCAACCGGCAAAGCTGTCTGACAACATAATTGTAAGCAGACTGATTTAGCGCCGTCAACGGGACAGGATCGCCAGGATGGACTCGGACGAAAGCCGCTCCGCGATCGCCTATCGGCAGATCGCCGGCTATATCGACAATGTCGCGGATGGCGCGCGGCTGCCGCCCGAGGCGGATTTCGCCGAAATGTTCGGGCTGTCGCGCGCCAGCATCCGCGAGGCGCTGGCGCGGCTGCGCGCCGAGGGCATCGTCCGCTCGCGCAAGGGCTCGGGCACCTTTGCGATACGCACCGGCGCGCCCGAAATGGTCAGGCTTTCGGCGATTTCCTCGCTGCGCGAACTGGCTCAATGGCACGAGGTTCGTCTTGCTCTGGAAAGCGAGGTCGCGGCTCTGTCCGCAGATCGGCGAACCGAGGACGACCTCGCGCGCCTTCAGGCAGCGCAGGAGGCGCTACTTGCCAGCCTGCTGACCGGCCGAGGTGAGCGCGAGGACGTCGCCTTCCACGCCGCGCTGGCGGTCTGCGCCCATAATCCGAAGCTCTCGGACGCGCTGGGGCGGTTGACCTCGCACATCTTCAGCTGGGGCAATCTTTCGGCGCAGCGCTCCGTGCTGACAATGGCGGAGCGCCGCGAGCTGATCGCGCTCGAGCATGGCGCGATCGTCGCCGCAGTCGCAGCGCGTGACGGAGATCGCGCCCGCGCCGAGATGCGCCGTCACCTTCTGGCCGGTCGCATGCGCGTGCTCAGCGACCTGCAGACGTAAGCCAAAGAAACAATCGGGGAGGAGCTCATCTCATGACATCAATGCTCTTTGACAGAAGGTCCTTGCTGCGCGCCGGCGCTGCCGGGCTGGCACTGGCCAGCCTGCCGAAACAGGCTGGCGCACAGGGCCTTTCGGGCACGGTCCGGGTCTGGACCTTCCTCGGGGCAGACGGACAATCGCCGCGCGAAGTCGTGCTACGCGAGATCATCAAGCGCTTCAAGGCGGCGCATCCCGGCGTCGATGTCAGGATCGAGGCCCAGCCCTTCCAGGAACTCGAGGTCAAGTTCGTCGCCGCCTCCGCCCAGAATCGCGCACCCGACGTGATCTGGATGCGCGACACCTTCCTCGACCTGGTGCAGCAGCGCGGTGCGCTCGCCAATCTCGACGATCTTCTGTCGGCGGAGTTCAAGGCCAAGGCGCTTCCCGATCTCTATCCGGTCTTCGTCGAGAAATCGGTCTTCAGCACGAAGCGCACCTCCCTGCCGCTCTGGCCGAGCCCGGCTCAGGCGATCTTCTATCGCAAGGATGCGCTGGCCGAGCTCGGCCTCGACGCCCCGCCTCTCACCTGGGAAAAGTTCATCCCCGTCGCAGGCAAGCTGACCAAGGGCGACCGGCTGGGCTTCGGCCTGCCGACCAACGACAACAGCGTCTCGGCCTTCATCAACATCATGTCCGGGTTCGGCCCGTCGATCTTCGATGCCGCCACCGGCCAGTTCAATGTCACCGGTCCCGAGGCCAAGGAGGCCGCGAATGTTGTCAGACAGCTCGTGGCGAACGGGGCGCTGTCCCCGACGCTGCTGAATGCAATGGGCGACGATATCCAGGATCAGTTCGCCTCCGGCCGCTTCGCGATGGTGCAGGCCTTCGCGCCGCGCTTCCAGCAGTACAAGCAGATTGCCGCCGGCTATAGCGGCAAGGATCTGGCGGTCTCGGCCTGGCCCGCCTTCGGCACGAATCCGCCCGCAGTCCTGCTCGGCCCGTATTGGACGGTGGGCATTTCCGCCAAATCGGCCAATCCGGCCGCAGCCACCGCCTTCGTCGAAAGCCTGTTCACCGAAGAGGCGTCGCTGGAATGGGCCAAGACCGCCGGTCTCGTGCCCGACCGGCGCTCCGTGCTGCGGAACCCCTATTTCGCGACGCCGGCCGCGTCGGACATCCACGCCTTCACCGCGCTGCTCTCGGCGCCGGGCGTGATGACCTTCCCGCAGCGTATGCCCAACATCACCAAGATCTTCCCGGTGATGAACACGGCCCTGCAGGAGCTGATCGGAACCAAGGAAAGCGTGGACGCCATTCTCGGACGGGCCAAATCCACGCTGGGCTGGTAGCGCGCCATGCACGCCATGCCTCTTGCGAAGCCGCGGAGCCTCGACGCCGTCGCGCGCCAGGCCCGGCTGGTCGGCTCGTCGCTGGTGGCGCCGGCCCTGCTGTTGGTCATCGCCATCAACATCCTGCCGGCGCTCTACGGGTTCTATCTGAGCCTGCACAAAGTCTTCTTCTTCGGGAACGAGGGCTTCGTCGGGCTCGCCAACTATCTCGAGCTGTTCCGCGACCCCTTCGCCTGGCAGGCGATCGGCCGGTCGCTGCTCTTCACCTTCGCCGCGCTTGCCGTCGCCGTTCCCCTGGCGCTGCTGGCGGCGATGGGCATCCGGCGGCTGGGCCGCTGGGGCAGCATCCTGCTGACGGTCCTGCTCGTGCCCTGGGCGATGAGCCCCATCGTCGTGGCGCTCCTATGGAAATGGATTCTCGTGCCTTCGCCGGGCGGGCTGGTGGGCGCGGCCTTCAATGCGTTCGGCCTGCCGCCGCAAGACCTGCTGACCGACCCGTTGCTGGCCATGCCGACGCTGATCATCGTGGCGGTGTGGCGCAACTTCGCCTTCGCCACGATCATCCTGATCGGCGGCCTCGGGCAGATCCCGCGCGATCTCTACAAGGCGGCGGCGGTCGACGGACTCGGCGCCTGGGAGAGCTTCCGCAAGATCACGCTGCCGCTGCTCGCGCCCTCGCTGCTGATCGTGATCTCGATGCTGACCATCAGCTATTTCAACGAGGTGCAGCTCATCATCGGCCTGACCGGCGGCGGCCCGATCCGGCAGACCAGCACATTGGCCTATGCGCTCTACCACACCGGCTTCGTCGAGCTGGATCAGGGACGCGGCAATGCGATCGCGGCGGTGATGTTCCTGATCAATATGGGGCTGATCGCCGTCTATATCCGCATTCTGGGCAAGCAGCCGGGAGCAGCCGCATGAAGATACTCTCCCGCGCCTCGCTTCTCCTCGTCTGCCTGCTGGCCGGCCTCGTCGCCCTCGGCCCGATCCTCTGGGCCGCATCGACCTCGTTCAAGGCGACCAACCGCATCTTCGCGGTTCCGCCTGAGCTCCTGCCGCAAAGTCCGACCATCGAGCACTACGCCAAGCTGGTGGCAGAGGGCGTCCACTGGGCGTTCCTGAACAGCTCCGCCTATGCGGTCGTGGCTGTTCTGGCCTCGCTGATCCTCGGCGCGACCGCCGGCTATGCGCTGATGCGCTATCCCGTTGCGGCCAAGCCCGCGGTGCTGCTCGTCTTCCTCGGCACCATGGCGGTACCCGGCTTCGCCGTTCTGCTGCCGACGCAGATGCTGGCAACCAGCATCGGCTTGCACAACACCTGGGCGATCCTGCCGATCCTCTATGCCGGGCACATCCTGCCCTTCGCGGTCTGGGTCACCCGCTCGCATTTCGCCACCGTACCGCGCGAACTTGAGCACGCGGCCGAGATGGATGGCTATTCGCGGGCCGAGGCCGTCTGGAAGATCGTGCTCCCCGGCGCAAAGCCCGCGCTGCTGGCGGCCGCGACCTTCGGCTTCCTGCATTGCTGGAACGACTACGTCACCGGCTCGACCATGGTGGACTCGCCCGAACTGCGCACGCTCCAGGTCGCGCTGATCTTCTTCCAGGGCTTCCACGGTCGCGATTGGGGCTCGCTGATGGCGGGCGTGATCATCGCGACGATCCCGCCCGTGGTGGTCTTCCTCCTGTTCAGAAAATTCCTGATCGGCGGCTTCGCCGATGGGTCCGTCAAAGGCTGAATGATATGACCGAAGCACGGCCGAATACGGCCCAATCCGTCCGCTTCCGTAATGTCGGGAAGAGTTATGGCTCCGGCTGGGCGGTGTCGGGCGTCAACATCGCCGTCGAGCCTGGGCAGTTCGTCACCCTGCTCGGCCCCTCCGGCTGCGGCAAGAGCACGACGCTCAACATGATCGCCGGGCTGGAGACGCCGACCGAAGGGCAGATCATGATCGGCGACCGGGACGTCACCACCATGAAGCCGGCAGATCGCGACATCGCCATGGTGTTCCAGTCCTACGCGCTCTACCCGCATATGACGCTCTACGAGAACATCGCCTTCCCCTTGAGGGCGCGCCGGCGCCGCACGCCCGAGGCGGAGGTCGACCGCAAGGTCCGCGCCGCCGTGAAGATGCTCGGCCTCGAGGCGATGCTCGACCGCTTCCCGCGCCAGATCTCAGGCGGCCAGCGCCAGCGCGTCGCGCTCGGCCGGGCCATGGTGCGGACGCCGACCGTCTATCTGCTGGACGAGCCGCTCTCGAACCTCGACCAGCAACTGCGCGTGCAGATGCGTTCCGAGCTGAAAGACATCCACCAGCGGCTCGGCGCGACCATGCTCTATGTCACCCATGACCAGAGCGAGGCGATGACCCTGTCGGATCTGGTCGTGGTCATGTCGAACGGACGGGTCGAGCAGGCCGGCAGCCCGCGCGAACTCTACAACAATCCGGCCAATCTCTTCGTCGCCCGCTTCCTCGGTGAGCCCGGCATGAACATCCTCGACGGCGAGGCGACCGACGGACGGCTGCGCGGACCGGGCTTCGACATCATGCTCCCTGTCGCGGCGCAGAAGGGCGGGCGCCGAATTTCGGTGGGGCTCAGGCCCGAGGATCTGAAGCACGACGCCTCCGAGGCCGCAGCGATCCGCGGCACCGTCCGCACCGTCGAGTATCTGGGGTCGCGCAGCCTTGTCCGCGTCGAAGTGGGCGAGCGCCTGATCGCGGCCTTCCTGCCGCCATCCGTCGAGCTTCCGACCGGAGCCGCCATCGGCCTGTCACCGGCCGATCCGGACAAGGCGCGCTTTTTCGAAACCGATGGCGGCGCTTCGCTGCACTACCATCAGAACCTTGCAGGCTGAGCCCATGAACAGGATTTCCCTCGACGACCAGGTCGCGGTCGTCACCGGCGGCGCCCAGGGGCTGGGCCTCGCCATCGCCAAGCGGCTCATCGCGTCCGGCGCGCGCGTCAGCCTCTGGGATCGCGACGCGGACGAATTGAAGAAGGCGCTGGCGCTGCTGGGCTCCGGAGCTTCCGCCAAGCAGGTCGACATCACCGATCTCGACCGCCTGACGCATGCCCATCGCGAAGTCGAAGCCGAAACCGGCCCGGTCTCGATCCTCGTCAACTCGGCCGGCATCGCCGGCGGCAACGCCCCGCTCGACGCCTATGACCCCGACGAGTGGCGCCGCGTCGTCGAGGTCAACCTGAACGGCACGTTCTATGTGAACAAGGTCGTCGTACCCGGCATGAAGGCGCGGAATTATGGGCGGATCGTCAATATCTCGTCGGTCGCAGGCAAGGAAGGCAACCCGAACCTCGCCGCGTATTCGGCCGCAAAGGCGGGCGTGATCGGCCTGACGAAATCGCTGGGCAAGGAGCTCGCCGGTTACGACATCGCCGTGAACGCGATCTCGCCAGCCACGGCCAAAACCCGCATCCTCGACACGCTTAAGCCGGATTTCATCCAATACATGCTGTCGCGCATTCCCCGCGCCCGCTTTCTTGAGGTGGACGAGGCCGCCGCCATGGTCGCCTGGCTGGTCAGCCGCGAGAACAGCTTCACCACCGCCTCGGTCTTCGATCTCTCGGGTGGCCGCTGCACATACTGAGCACGGGAGGCACCATGACTCTGGAACGGGCGCAGAGCCTGATCGCCGCGGCTCTGGCAGCCGGCCGCGCACTGGGCGCCCGACCGCTGGCGGTGGTGGTCGTCGATGCCGGGGGCCATATCGTCGCATCAGCCCGAGAGGACGGCGCCACGATCGCCCGGCACGAATTCGCCCTGGCGAAGGCCTGGAGCTGCATCGCGCTCGGATTGGATACGCGCGACCTCGTCGAAAGAGCGGAGGCGAATACAGCCTTCTTCTCCGCAGCCGCGACACTCTTGTCCGGCAGGTTGCTCCCTGCTGCCGGCGGGGTATTGGTGCGCGAGGATAAACAGATCCTGGGCGCGCTCGGTGTCTCCGGCGACGCTGCAGACGTGGATGACGCCTGCGCAGTTGCAGCCATTGGACGGTAAACTGGCAGGCGAACAAGCTTCGTGGCCTGGTCCGAACCGAGATTGACATCCATTTGCAGTTTTTCGAGCGGGCCTTCGATGTCCGTTTCAGGACAGATGTTCAAGGTCCGCTTGTCGGCAATCAGCCAATGTCTGGTTGTGGCGCGTAGCACAAATGCAGGTTGCTGGCGCGGCTTGATGGCGCTTCTCGCCATTCGCGTCATCGCGGCGGCCATGGCGAATGCCGGCTGGCTTTAGGCAATCAGTGAATTATGAATGGAGTTCCAGGCTAGCGTTCGATCGATTAAGCCGCTCGTCCGGGCGCCACTCTCTCGGCCTCGGGAGACTGCAGCCTCATTTTTTGATCGATGCAGACGCGCCACTCAGATTATTTGCTGGAAATTCTCTCATTTTTGATGGACATCAGATTTCTAAGCCACTGTAAAATAACAATGTTCATTCTCGGTTTTTGACTTACGGACCACGACGGGACGATGGCCCAGACGACCCCCGCCACGCTGGCGCTGAAGCAGCTCGGAATCCGTTTCGAGCTGCACAGCTACACCTATGATCCGAATGCCGAGCGCGTCGGGTTGCAGGCGGCGGAGGCGCTGGGCGAGCCGGCCCAGCGCGTGCTCAAGACATTGATCGCGCAGGTCGACGGCAAGCCGGTCTGCATCGTGCTCGCCTCCGACCGCGAGGCCAGCATGAAAAAGGTCGCGGCCGCCTTTGGTGGGAAGGCTGCCGCGATGATGCCGGTGCCCGATGCCGAGCGCCTGACCGGCTACAAGGTCGGCGGCGTCAGCCCCTTCGGCCAGAAGCGCAAATTGCCGACAATCGTGGACGAGGCGGCTTCTTCGGAAGCGCTGGTCTATGTCAACGGCGGCCAGCGCGGCCTGCAGATCGCGCTGGCGCCCGCCGATCTCCTCAGCGCGGCCAATGCCCGCAGCGCGGTCATCTCGGCCTGATAGCAGGCTCTTCAAGGCTTTCCCGATACGTCCCGATGGCTTAGTGCCGCGGGAGCATTCCTCCAAGGTTCCCCATTTCCATGATCCGCCTCGAGAACATCAGCAAGCAGAACGGAAAACAGATCGTCTTCATCGAGGCCTCGGCAGGGCTTCTGAAGGGCGAGAAGGTCGGGCTGGTCGGGCCGAACGGTGCCGGCAAGACCACGCTGTTCCGGATGATCACCGGCGAGGAGGCGCCCGACGAGGGTGTGGTCTCGACCGATCGCGGCATCACCATCGGCTATTTCAGCCAGGATGTCGGCGAGATGGCCGGGCGCAGCGCCGTCGCCGAGGTGATGGACGGGGCAGGCCCCGTCAGCACTGTCGCGGCCGAGCTCGCCGAGCTCGAAGCCGCCATGGTCGATCCCGACAGGGCCGACGAGATGGAGGAGATCATCACCCGCTATGGCGAGGTGCAGGGCCGCTTCGAGGAGCTCGACGGCTATGCGCTCGACGGCCGGGCGCGCGAGGTGCTCGCGGGCCTGGGCTTCAGCGAGGAGATGATGGAGGGCGATGTCGGCGGCCTCTCCGGCGGCTGGAAGATGCGCGTCGCGCTCGCCCGCATCCTGCTGATGCGCCCCGATGCGATGCTGCTCGACGAGCCTTCGAACCATCTCGACCTCGAAAGCCTGATCTGGCTGGAATCCTTCCTCAAGAACTATGACGGCGCCGTGCTGATGACCTCGCATGATCGCGAGTTCATGAACCGCATCGTCGGCAAGATCATCGAGATCGATGGCGGCGCGCTGACCAGCTATTCCGGCGATTACGAGTTCTACCAGCAGCAGCGGGCGCTGGCCGAGAAGCAGATGCAGGCGCAGTTCGAGCGCCAGCAGGCGATGCTCGCCAAGGAGATCGCCTTCATCGAACGCTTCAAGGCCCGCGCCTCGCATGCCGCGCAGGTGCAGAGCCGTGTGAAGAAGCTCGACAAGATCGAGCGCGTCGAGCCGCCGCGGCGGCGCCAGAGCGTTGCCTTCGAGTTCCAGCCGGCGCCACGCTCGGGCGACGACGTGGTCAGCCTCAAGAATGTCGGCAAGGCCTATGGCAGCCGCAGCATCTATGACGGGCTGAACTTCCAGATCCAGCGCAAGGAGCGCTGGTGCGTGCTCGGCGTGAACGGCGCCGGTAAGTCGACGCTGCTGAAGCTCGTCACAGGCACGACCGAGGCCGATACCGGCACTGTCAATATCGGCGCCAGCGTCAAGCTCGGCTATTTCGCCCAGCACGCCATGGAGGTGCTCGACGGCGAGCGCACCGTGTTCGAGGCGCTGGAGGACCGCTTCCCACAGGCCGGGCAGGGGTCGCTCAGGTCGCTGGCCGGCTGCTTCGGTTTCTCGGGCGACGATGTCGAGAAGCGCTGCCGCGTGCTCTCGGGCGGCGAGAAGGCGCGGCTCGTCATGGCGATGATGCTCTACGACCCCCCGAATTTCCTGGTGCTGGACGAACCGACCAACCACCTCGACATCGCCACCAAGGAAATGCTGATCACCGCGCTCTCGAACTACGAGGGCACGATGCTCTTCGTCAGCCACGACCGGCATTTCCTCGCCGCGCTCTCCAACCGCCTGCTGGAGCTGACGCCGGATGGCGTCCATGCCTATGGCGGGGGCTATACGGAGTATGTCGCCCGCACCGGGCAGGAAGCGCCGGGGTTGCGCAGCTAATCGCTGCGCTATCTGGCGAAGACCGACCAGCCCGTCGCTTCGGTCAGGCGTTCCAGCGCCAGCGTGCCGAGCAGGGAATTGCCGTTGGCATTGAGACCGGGCGACCAGACCGCGATCGCGGCCTTGCCCGGCGCGATCGCCAGGATGCCGCCACCGACGCCGGACTTGCCGGGCAGGCCGACGCGGAAGGCGAAATCACCCGAAGCGTCGTAATGGCCGCAGGTCAGCATCAGCGCGTTGATGCGCCGCGCCCGCTGGCCTGAGACGACGCGCGGCCCACCGGGCTCGTAGAAGCCGCCATGCATCAGGAAGCGCCCGGCCATGGCGAGCTGGCGACAGCTCATGGCGATGGCGCATTGGTGGAAATAGACGCCGAGCGTCAGTTCCGGCGGATGGGTGATGTTGCCGAAAGCCTTCATGTAATTGGCGAGCGCGATGTTGCGGAAGCCGGTCGCCTGCTCGGCCCGTGCCACGGCCTCGTCGATAATGATCGTGTCGTCATCGGCGAGATAGCGCATGAAGCGCAGCAGTTCGCCGATGGCGACGCGCGGCTCGTGGCCCGCGAGGTTGATATCGGCGACGACGAGCGCGCCGGCATTGATGAAGGGATTGCGCGGCACGCCCTCCTCGCGCTCGAGCTGGACGATCGAATTGAACGGCGTGCCCGAAGGCTCGCGCCCGACCCGGCGCCAGAGCGTGTCGCCGACCTTGCCGAGCGCCTGCGTCAGGGCGAAGACCTTCGAGACGCTCTGGATCGAGAAGAGCTCCTCGCTGTCACCGGCGGCATGGATCTCGCCATCCGCCATCACGACGCAGAGCCCAAACTGGCGGGGATCGATCCGGGCCAGCGGCGGAATATAGGTCGCGACCTCGCCGCGCTCCTCGGCGCCGCGCATCTCATCGGCGATGTCGCGGACAAGCCGCCCGATATCCGTCACGCTTCCCGCTCCGGCTGCTCCGTCTCGGCGCGACAGCCAAGCCTCAGGCCGGGCTTGCGGTCAAGCGCCGGGGAAAGCCATTGCAGCCGAGACGAAACTGCGATGATCTGAAACTCCGAAGCCGGAGGCCCCCAGAATGCGCCGCGCCGCCGTCGTTTCCGCCCTGCTGATCGCAGCCCTGCCGGCCACCGCCCGGCCGCTCGAAAGCGAGCTTCCTCCGAAGTGGGACGCCTGCTGGGAGCGTTCTTACGACGCGGCCCATCTCAGGGCGCATCCGCAGCAGAAGGTCGTGAAGATCCGCCTGGTCCACAAGCCCGGCAACTGGCAGGCCGAGCCGCATGCGGCGGTCTATGTCGCGCTCTATTTCAACCTGCGCCAGCGCACGACCGCGAACCGCTTCGACTACCAGCTCGGCGGCTTCTGCAAGCCGCAGGGCAAGGGCCTGCGCTGCGTGCCGGAATGGGATGCCGGAAGCTGGCGCCTGGAGAGCGGGCCGCAGGGTGCGCTCGATATCCGCAATGGCGGGATCGTCGCCAACCCGAATCCCTACGATGCCGAGGAGATCGCCGACGGCGCGGTGACAATCCCGGCGAAACCCGATGACGGGCTCTGGCGCCTGACGCCCGCGAGCGACGCCTGCGAGATCGAATAGGCCTTACTGCAATCGCGGATGGCGCCCGCTCGAAACGCGCGCATCCAGAACGGAGCGCTGCCCGGCGATGACGCAGAGCGACTTGCCGCGCGACTTCGCCTGATAGAGCGCGGCATCGGCCGCCGACATCAGGCTGTTCATGTCGCGCCCGTGCTCCGGCGCGAGCGCAATGCCGACCGACGCACCAATGGCGAGCTGGTGGCCGCTGTCGAGCTCATAGGGCTCCGAAATCTCGCGCACGATGCGTTCGCCGAAGCGCTGGAGCTGCGTCCGCTCGGTCTGCTCGGAGAGCACGACGAATTCGTCCCCGCCAATGCGCGCCGCGATATCGGAGCTGCGGACGAGGCCGCGCAAGCGCTCGGCGACGAGCTGGAGCAACGCATCGCCCGCCATATGGCCATGATTGTCGTTGACCGCCTTGAAGCCGTCGAGGTCGAGATAGACCAGAGCGAGCCCGCGCGGCGCCGTCTCGCTCTCGAACCGCGTCGCGAAGGCCTTGGCCAGGCCGGCCCGGTTAGAGAGGCCGGTGAGCACGTCATGGCGCGCGTGAAAGGCGTTCTCGCGCTCGGCCCGCATGGTCGAGATCAGCATGGCGTTCAGCTTGTAGGCCGCGACCGCCATGCTGAAGAGGTAGAAGGGGATCTGCATGAAGGTGATCAGCATGATCGGCTCGGACAGGAACGGTGCGGCGAGCACGCAAGGCCCCAGCGTCAATCCGATCATCAGGCCGGCCATGCGCGGTGCGGCGAAATTCCGGAAGCAGATGCCGCCGACCATCGCGGCAGCGGAAAGGCAGGCCAGCGTGGCCACGACCCAGTCGCCACTCGTCAGGCTGAGGAAGGTGCCAGCGCCGATGCCGGCCGCCCAGGCGACCCCGAGCAGGAGATAGAGATCGGTCGGCGTCGAAGCACCGCGCGCGGCCCGGCGGCGGGCGTAGATCAGGACGACCAGGCGGATGCCGCAGCAGAGCACCTCGAAGGCGCACCAGAGGGCGAATGGCAGGGTCGGGATACGCCAGGCGATCAGGAAGGAGACCGCGAGCGAATTGATGACGCCGCCGGCGAAGATCGGCAGCGTGCCGTAGAGGCTGGCGATCAGCGCGACCCGAATCTCGGGCGGGACATCCGGTCCGGCATCCGCCAGCCAGCGCGTCACGCGCCAGCGGGGCAAACTGTAACGGAGGACGGCGCCACTCATCGGCTGTTAGGCTCCTCGCTGGCAAGCAGGCCGGCAGGCACCTGATCGCGAGCGCTGCCTAACAGCGAGGTCTTACGATTTCGTGTGGAAACGGCCGAAATCCACGGCGCAAGACGATGACGTAGCGTCAATCATGCCAAAAATCAGCGAATCTGGCGATAAACCCAGACTCGCGCCGGTGGAATGTTGCGGAGCACCCAGTCGGACACGAAGGCCTTGAGTCCGGAGCCCTTGCGCGGAATCGGCGAGATCACCGAATAGGTGAACTGGATGAAGGGCGCGCCCTCGACGAGCAGCGGGAAAGCCTCGCGCGCCAGCGCCGAACGGGTTGCCGGCGGGCGGTTGAACAACGGCAGGCTGGAGACCAGCGCGATCGCCTTTTCCGGAAGGTGGCCTGCCAGCGTTGTTGACAGAGCATAGGCGTCGCCCTGCACCACCGTCGCCCGCGGGAAGCGCTTGCGCAGCAACTCGCAGAATTCGGGGCTGTACTCGACCAGAATCAGCCGGCTTTCGTCGATGCCGCGCTCGATCAGCGCTTCGGTGACCGGGCCGGTGCCGGGGCCGATCTCGATCACCGGGCCGGGTTGCTCGGGGTCGACGAAGGACGCCATGCGCCTGGCGAGAGCGGGGCTCGACGGCGTGACCGAGCCGGTGCGGCGGGGATCGTCGATCCAGGACTTGATGAAGCGCGCCTCGTCGCCGAGCTTCGCCTTGGCGTCACTGACGCGGCTCTTGAATTTCTCCGCAGTGTTGCGGACCTCGCCCTCGACCTTGTAGCGAACGGCGGCGACCTTGAGCTTCGCCTCGGCCACGCAATCGACGAGATCGGCGGCGGTGACGCGCACCTCGCCCTCGATCCGCGTCGCGACGCGGGACTGCCCGAGACGGGCCGCCAGCGAGGCGGCTCGCGGTGGGCGATGACGAATCGTCGAAGACATGACACCCCTTGAACGCCGCAGAGACGACGCGTCTGACGCAAATCACGTTACCTGCGCGGCATATGGGGTCAAGAGCTGGCTCTCGCCAAGCCTTTTCCGCATCGGTCGCAAGCAAAGCCGTCAGATCAGCGGCCTTGGCGCCGTGATCTGTTCGTAAGCCGCAGCCATCCGCGCCGTCAGGCGCGGGTTCAGCAGGGTCAGCCTCCCTCCCGACAGCGCGAACAATCCTTCCCGGCGCAGGCGCGACCAGGTCTTGCTGGTATGGACGAGCGAGAGGCCGAGCGCATCGGCAAGCTGCTGCTGCGAGAGCGGAAAGGCGAAGCTGTCATTGGCGACCAGGCCGAGCGCGTCGACACGGTGATAGAGCGAGATGATCAGCGCGGCGAGGCGCTCGCCGGCGCTGCGCTGCCCGACCGAGGTGAGATTGTCGTCGATCATGCATTCCTCGCGCGAACCGAGCCAGGCCACCTCATAGGCCAGCGTCGGCATCCGCTCGAAGAGATCCCAGAGGCGCCGGCGCGGGAAGACGCAGAGCTCGACATCCGTCAGGGCCTCGATGCCGTGCTCGGCAGCCGACAGCAGCGAAGCCTGCAGACCGACGAGATCCCCCGGCAGGAGGAAGTTGAGGATCTGGCGACGCCCGTCCGGCAGGGATTTGTAGCGGAAGGCCCAGCCGGAATAGAGCGTATAGAGTTCGGCATCCTCCTGGCCGGGATGAATGATGTCGCCCCCGGCGCGCATGAACCGGTGATCGACCTTCATCGTCTGGATGAAGCGGATCTCATCATCGGTCTTGTCCCGGAAAGCCGGCTTCAGCCGCAAGGGACAGGCAAGACAGGGCGTGCCGAGGCGCCCGGGCCGGCTGACGATGTTCATGGTCGAATTGATCCCCCGATCGCCGGCAGGGAGCCGGCTTCGAGTCAACGCAGCAAGGGCGCTCCTCGTTCCGTAAAAGCCGGCTACTCGCGTCAGGCGGGAACCGAGGCGGCATTTCCGGCGTTTCCCTCTCGAAAGCCGGTCAATCGACCGGTCAGCCCTGGAGACATCCATGCCGAAGTCCAGCCTCGCGCCGGCCATGCGCGCCATCGTCTTCTTCGGCCTCATGGGCACGGCCGTATCGGGTCTGACCCTGGGCGCCGGGCTTCAAATGCCTGATGACCAGAGCTCGACCAGCATTGCCCTCGCAAGGGGCGAGCGCGGCTATGCCGACAGCCTGCAGCTTGCCGCCGTCGACCGCGCCGACCGCTCGCGCAGCGCCGCCAAGCGCGCGATCGCCTCGCCGTCGCAGCAGGCGATGGCCGGCGGACCGGTCACGCATATCGTTCGCTGAACACCGCTGATTCCGCAAAGTCCGTCACTACGCGCGCAGCGAAACAATCCAGGGAGGCCGGGCTGAACGTCCCACCCGGCCTCCCTGGATTGTTTCGCTGCGCTTGCAGTGACGGTCGAGCATCGGGCAGCCATGCGATCCACCGCAGCGGCGCTCGATAAGGCCACCGGCTTCAGGATCCATGGGCAATCCGCCAGCGGCCGAGGCTGCGGCCCTGAGGCTCCTGCGTTTGAACCGCCTCTATCTGGGTGAGCAGTCCGGCGAAAAGTCGCGGCGGCGCGCTGTGCTGGATGTCCCGATCCGCCACCAGTCCGACTTCGATCGCGGAAGCGTCGACATCCACGACCTCCACGACGATCCGGAGACCAGGGGTGCTCCGCAAGGCGCGGGATGCAACATCCGCCACGAGAAAGCCGAGCGGGATGATCCGGTCGACAGACAGCGACGCTGCCGTCTCGATCCGGCTCGCCACCCATTGGTCGCGGCTGCGGATCAGGTTGGAAATCATGGTGACGACATCGTCGAGGAAGAGGTCGACGCGGACCGGCTGCATCTCGCCGTCGGCGAGGGTGAAGCGATAGGCGGCCGAGAGCACATGCACCCGGCATTCGGCATCGGCCAAAGCCAGCCTCGCCTCGTCGCGGTGATCGCGCTTGCTGAGGCCGATATAGCTCTGCACGACCTGCAGGCTGTTCTTGACCCTGTGATGCAGCTCACGGACGAGGAAGCGGTTGTCGTCGAGTGCGGTCTGGAGGCGGCGCTGACGAATCTCCTGCTCTTCGACCATTCCGTTGAAAGCCTCCGCGACGCTGCGGATATCGCTGGGCATGCCTTCCCCGACCGAAGCCCGCACACGGTTGTTGGAAGTTCTCGACCGGGCAGCAGCCTCGATGCCGCGCAGCCAGCGCAGGCAGTGCTTGTCGATCGCCCGCATGCAGACCAGGCAGAGCAGGGCGAGCGTCAGGAGCGGAGCGAGCAGCAATACGATGAATTGCAGCCGGGCCGCCTCGACCGGCCGCTCGTCGAAGCTCGCGACGATATAGAAATCCGGCTCGGCGACCATGCGCGCGACAAAGGCGCTGTCCTCTCCGGCCCGGTTCGGCGCCACCCAGCGCGCGAACGTCTCCGGCATGCGATCCGTGCGCGGCAACCAGGACAGGTCGCGGCTGTCTCCCCGGCTGGCGATGACGCCGGCAGCGCGCCCGATCAGCGCGACGTTCAGCGCCTGGCCATCTTCGCCGAGGTCGAAGACGTTCTCGAGCAGCTCCGGGGCTGTCAGGACGAGTGCCTGCTGCAATCCGCCGTTCGCCGACGGGGGGACCGATGCCAGGACGGCAAGATAGCGCTGGGCTCCGACCGTCACCTGATCGTAACGCATCCGGCCGAGATCGGCGCCGTTCCACATCCCAGTCGAAGGCCGGCCGGCCAGCTGCCGGACTATGCCCTCCAGCGCTTCGCTGGTGAGGGCGGCATCGAGCGAGCCGGTGCAGACCCGCCCATCCGCATGGCGCAGCAGAAAGGCGCGGAAGCCCCCGGCGCGCTCCATGGCCTTGGCGCCGGCATCCGGGCATCCGGCCGCATCGAGCCCAAGCTCGCTCGCCATGGTGCCAAAGGCGAGCAGCGCACGCGACGTGCCGCGATACCAGACGCGGGTGCGCACCGCAAAATCATCGACGGCGCGCGCCTGCGCCGCTTCGATCGCGACGACCGCCGACCGATAGGTGGCGTAGGCGGCGAAGGTCGAGGCGCAGGCGATCGGAACGGCGATCGCGACCAGCACAGCCAGCAGGCGGGTCCTGACCGTACTGAAACGCCGCAACCGCATCAGGAGCCAACGGGTTCGGAACCAACTCTCTGCATCGCAGCCGCACTCGTTCGGCCCGGCCCGAGATCATCGACACTGCCGATGGACAACAGTTCCGCCAGCTTCGTGCGAGCGCGATTGACCCGGCTCTTGATCGTGCCGATCGCCACGCCGCAGATTTCGGCGGCTTCCTCATAGGACAGCCCGGTGGCGCCGACCATGATCAGCACCTCGCGCTGCTCTTCCGGGAGCTTCGCCAGCGCCTTGCGGAAGTCGGCGAGATCGAGATGGCTCTCCTGGTTGCCGTGGGTCGCCATGCGCTCGGCATAGGTCCCTTCGCTGTCCTGAACCTCGCGACCGCGCTTGCGATACAACGAGTAATAGGTGTTGCGCAGGATGGTGAAGAGCCAGGCACGCAGGCTGGTACCGGGTTCGAACTTGTCCGAATTGCCCCAGGCCTTCAGCAGCGTGTCCTGCACGAGGTCGTCGGCCAGTTGCATGGAACCAGAGAGCGAGGCGGCGAAAGCGCGCAGATTGGGAATCTCGCGGATCAGCCCGTCCTTGAAGTCTTCGGTCCTGCGTTCCCGCGCCAGCGCCTCGGTCTGGTTCGCGGGCGCAATATCACTGGGACTCATCGCGCGACACTCCAGCTGCACGCTGCTCGGTCGCCTCAAGCTGCGCGAGCAGCACGAGAAACTTGTCGGGCACGGGCGCGTTCACGATGTCGTCGTAATGGGCCTTGAGGGAGCGGCCTATGGATTCCTGCACCTTCGGATCCAGAACCAGTTCGAAACCTTCGTCGGGATCGTCCGGTTCAGTCATCGCTGCGTCCAACCTGCTCATGTCAGCCCTCGTGCCACCATCGGGCCAGCTTTTCCAGCCGGTCCCGCATCTCAAAATCCTGCCGTCCCTGGTCTTGCCATTGCTTGCCGACGATGCCGAAGCCACGTCGCGATAGCGACACCAATACGCCATAACAACAGGTACCCCGATCAAAGGTTCCATGTCCCGGCAAAAATAAAATCCTTGTTTCCCGCGCGTCCTAAGCCATTATTCCGGCACGCTAAAAGGGACGCGTTCATGTCGATTGCAAAAGAAATTGCGCCTCATCTTCCATATCTGCGCCGCTTTGCGCGGGCGCTCTGCGGCAGCCAGCCAAGCGGCGACGCCTATGTCGTCGCCATGCTGGAAGCCCTGGTCGCCGACCCCTCGGGATTCCCGCGCGACATCGATCCGCGCATCGGCCTGTACAAGACCTTCCTCAAGCTGTGGTCCTCGGCCAGCGTCGATGCAGCCGCCCCGGTCGTCGAGCTGTCGCGCGCGCCGGCCGAGCGCAATCTCGAGGCGCTGACCCCGCGTCCGCGCCAGGCCTTCCTGCTGCGGACGGTGGAAGGCTTCCCGCTCGACGACGTCGCCAGGATCATGGACATCACGGCGGCGGATGCCTCCACGCTGATTCAGACCGCTGGACAGGAAATCGCCGAGCAGGTCGCGACCGAGGTGCTGATCATCGAGGACGAGCCGATCATCGCGCTCGACATCGAGACGATGGTCGAGGAGCTCGGCCACACCGTCACCGGCGTCGCCCGCACCCAGCGCGAGGCGATCGCGCTCGTCGCCAAGAAGCGGCCCGGCCTCGTGCTCGCCGACATCCAGCTCGCCGATGGCAGTTCGGGCCTCGATGCCGTCAACGAGATCCTGTCGACGATCGACGTGCCGGTGATCTTCATCACCGCCTATCCCGAGCGCCTCCTCACCGGCGACCGCCCGGAGCCGGCCTTCCTGATCACCAAGCCGTTCCAGCCGGAAGCCGTGAAAGCCGCGATCAGCCAGGCCCTGTTCTTCGACCGCCGCGCCGGCCGCAAGGCCGCCTGACGCTTCGATCCCATTCGAAGACGATCGAGGCCCGCGGCTTACCTCTGCGGGCCTTTTTTCTTGCCAACCGGGAACCCGTGCGGAGATGATGCGTTCCGCGTGGAATGACAGTTTCGTTTGCAGTTGGGGAGGGCGTGGATCATGGCGACGACCTGCTTCTCGGCCGCTATCGCGGCGTTATCGATCGGGGCTGCATTGTTCACCGGGATCGTGCAACCGGGAGCGCCGAGCGCGGAAATCCTGTCGCTCGCGCTGGCCGGCCTGACCGGCATCACGATCGCCAGCGCTTCGGCCCTGGACAGCTAGCCGGCTCTCCGCCCCGCTTCCGCCCGACGCCCTCACCGGCCCTCCACGAGGCGCGCCGGGCAAGGCGGAGCCTTGCGACCGCACTGGTTGCCATCGGCCTGTGCCTCATGCCGGGCCTGGGCATGGCTGACCCGGTCACGGCACCGTTCTCCGGGCAGCGACCGCCGCCGCGACCGCCTGAACTGCGCCCGTCCATGCCCGACGGAGCTGGAAAGACCGAAACGCGGAGCGCAGTACCTGCCCCCGCCGCAGTGCCCGCTCCTGCCAAGGCCGACAGCGCGGCTTCACCGGCTGGGCAGAGCTCGTGCCTCTCGGCCCTGGCCGCCATTCCCGGCAACCGGGTCACGCCCTCCGCCCCCGCCTCACAGAATGGCGATCCGGCCTGCCGGGTCAGCGAGCCCGTCCGGGTCGAGGCCCTCGCCATCAGGGGGCCGGACGGAGCCACAGCCGTGTCCTTCGAGCCGCCGCCCCTGCTGAGCTGCACCATGGCCAGGACGCTGGCCGATTGGCTCGACCGCAGTGTCCAGCCCTTGGCGCGCGGGCATTTCGAGCGCGATCTGGTGAGCCTGCGGGTCGGCGGGGGCCATGAATGCCGGCGACGAAACCGGGCGACGGCCGGGCCGGTCAGCGAGCACGCCACCGGCCAGGCGCTGGATATCTTCGCTTTCAAGCTGGGGTCTGCAAAAGACGGGTTGCAGGTCGTGGTCGAGAAGCCGAAGGGCCTGGCCGAGAACCGCTTTCTCGACGCCGTCCGGCAGGCGGCCTGCGGCGCCTTCATGACCACGTTGGGGCCGGGCTCGGACGCCGCCCATGCCAATCACCTGCATGTCGATATTCAGGAGCGCCGCTCGCGCGCCTCCCGCTTCTGCCAGTAGCCGAATTCAGTGAGAGAGATCGCCCGGCCCGAAACGCAGCAGCAGGCTCTGCCCTTCAGGGACCGCAGCGCCGACGCCGACAAGTCGAGGACCGCTGCGCCGCGCCGCCATCACCGCAAGTGCCGCCGCGCGATCGAGCCCCGTGGCAAGAAGGTCCTCGAGTTCCCAGAACGGCGGCAGCGCCGCCGGGAAATCCGGATCGATTATTGTGGGGGTTTCTCCCCGTGGACGACTCACTGACATCGACATTCCCATGCCAAGATGAAACGCCAACGCTACAAACTCGTCACTGTTCCCTAGCGTGGAACTGTGGGTTTCTTGGGGCGTTCGTCCCGCCAGTTCACCAGGAGTATTCGCGATGAGCCGAGGGCATTCCCGATCCTGCCTAGCCGCCCTCGCCTTCGCCGGCCTCATAGGAATGCATGAGCCCGCGGCGGCGCAGATTGCGGGCCCGCCGACGGGCCGCCTGTCCTGCACCGTGGGCAGCAATTTCGCCGCCATCGTCAAGTCGCAGCGCCCGACCGAATGCCGCTTCAGGCCGCGCCGCGGACCGACGCAGCATTATACGGGGATCGTCCGCAGCTTCAGCCTCGGCCTCGGTTCGGTCAGGAGCGCGGCCATGGTCTGGCGCGTCTACGGACCCTATGCGCGCGCGCCGCTGGGCGCGCTGAGCGGGTCCTACAAGAGCGGCAGCACGACCGCTCCGTCCACGGCCAGCAATGCGCTCTCGGGCGGCAAGGACAATGAGGCGACGCTGCTGCCGCTGCCGTTCCAGGGCAATCGCGGCATCAATGTCGCTGTCGGTGTCACCGCTCTCGACTTGACGCTCGTCGCTCCGGGACGGCGGCGCTGAAGCCGCGAAGAAGAGACAGGATTACCTTTTGCTAACCTTGACGGCTCAAAATCGACTCAAATCCTGTGCTTTCGGCCATGATAGGGCGCCAGAGCAGGAACATCGCCAGTCCTGTTACGTTGAGATCGCGTAACAGAGATTGCAGTGAGTGAGAGAGCCGGTCGATGGCTGATATCCGCGTACTCATCGTCGAGGACGACCCGTTCATCGCGATGGACATCGAAAGCGCCGTGGCCGATCAGCTCGGCGACGATGTCGAGCTGATCGTCGTCGGCTCCGTGGCGGAAGCCCGGCGGATGACCGCAAAGCAGCTCGCCTGCGCCCTGCTCGACATCGATGTCGTCGGCGGCAAGACCTTCGATGTCGCGAGCGTCCTGCAGGAAATCGGCACGCCCTTCGCCTTCGTCTCGGGTTCGGCGCCGCAGGAGGTGCCCGCAGCGCTTCGCAACGTCCGCTTCCTGCGCAAGCCATTCTCGACGCGCGAGGTCGCAGCCTTCGTGAAAAGCGCTGTCGGCGCACTCGACCTCAAGGCCATGCCAGGCTGATGCCCGCGCGTCAGGCCTGAGCTGGAAGAGCTTCCCGCTTCGGAAAGACGATCGTCACCCGCGTACCCGTACGCCCGGCCTGTTCAGGATGAGCCGGCTCGGTGTTCAGGGTCGCCCGCATGCTGCGCAGCAGGCTGGCGATCACGGTCTGGCCGAGGCCCTTGCTTGCGGTCTCCGCGGGCATGCCGACGCCGTCATCCTCGATCGACATGGCAAGGGCGGGCTCCCCTTCGTGCTCCGTCGGAGCGAAGCGGATGACGATCCGCCCCGCCATGCCGTCGGGAAAGGCGTGCTTGATGGCATTGGTGACGAGTTCGTTGACGATCACGACGAAGGACACGGCATCGCGGCCCGGCAGGCGAATCGATTCCATATCGAGTTCGATCCGGATCGGCCGGCCCTCGGCCGTCTTGCCGATCTCGGCGAGCAGATCCTCCATATAGGGCCGCGCATCGATCTCGTCGGTCTCGATATCCAGCCGCAGGCGCCTCTGGCCGGCCGCGATCGCCTGGATGCGCGACTGGGCCTGCGCCAGCGCCGTCTTGACCGCAGGCTCGCGCGCCTGCCGGCTCTGCACGTTGAGCAGCGCCGAGACCATGGCGAGGTTGTTGCCGACCCGGTGATTGACGTCGCGCAGCAGCGCCTCGATGCGCAGGCGCTCGCTTTCGAGCTGGCGGGTGCGCTCGCTCACGATCTGTTCGAGCTCGGCATTGCTGATCGCCAGCGCATTGCTGCGGCGCTGGCGGCGGCGCAATTGCTGCCAGGCGGCGAAAGCCAGACCCGCCAGCGCGACGACGATGCCGGTGCTGCCCCAGAGGCGGCGGCGTTCTTCCCGGCTGTAGAGCGATCTCAGCCGAACATTCTCGCTCTGCTGGATCGCCTGCACGGTTTCACGCAGCCGGTCCATCGCGGCGATGCCATCCTCGCTCCTGACCAGCGCCAGAGCCTCCGCCCTGCGGCCCGCCCGCTCCAGCGCGATCGTCCGGTCGAGTTCCGAGAATTTCACGCCCATGTCCGCGCGCAGCTTGGCGACCCGCTCCTTCTGAACGGGATCGGCATCGGCGAGCGCCGCGAGGATGTCGAGCTCAGGCCCGGCAGCGCCCCTGCCCTCGGTGAAGGGGTCGAGATAATCGGCCTCCCCGGTCAGCAGGAAACCGCGCTGCCCGGTCTCGGCATCGCGCATCCGGCCGAGGAAGCGCTCGGCCCGCTCGCGGATCTCGATCGCGTGGGAAACACGGTCCGCCGTCTGCCGCGCCTGCTGGTTGATCCAGGCGGCCAGCACGACCGCAACCGCGACCACCCCGATCGCGATGATCGTGGTCGTCGCCGAGCGAAGGCGCGCGCCGAAGACCGGAAAAACCGGTATCGGAAAGCGGCTGCGGGGCCTCACCTGAGCAGACATGCAGATCTTGTTACGGGACGCATGCCGACATCCCTATGTAAAAAGACATGCCTCGTCCATGTCGCCGATCAGCGCGGAATCAGGCTTCCCCATCGTCATCCGCGCCGCCCGCAACGATCTGGCGGCCCAGAATTGCGCCGAGAACGACGATGCCGCCGGCGGCCGCCATCCGCCAGCTCAGGCGCGATCCGATGAGCTTGGCGGCCAGCGGCGCGGCGGCCAGAGCCGCGGTTGCGGCGGGACGCGGTGGCCGGCGGCGGTTCTTGACGATCACCGCCATGCCCAGCGCCAGCAAGGCCGCGAGGAAAAGGCCACCGGCAATCCAGAGGCTGGCGGCGACCGCGCCATAGCGCAGCGCCAGGACGGTATGCAGCGCGTTCAACGCATAGCCGCCGGCGCAGAGCATCAGCAGCGCGGCGAGGCCGAACAGGCCGTAGACGGTGACATTGCGCCTCACCACCCCGGAGACCTCCGAGGTGATGAAGGATCCGATCCCCCCGAACATGGTCAGCGCGCCGACAGGAAGCCGACGAACAAGCCGACCGCCGCCGCCAGCCCCAGCGCACGCAGCGGCCGCTCGCGGATTTCCGCCTCGATCAGCTGCTGCAATTCGGTGGCCTGCTCCTTAGCGACGTCGACCATCCTGTCGGTGTCGACGCCGACGGCGCGCAGGCGCTCGCTGACGGTGGCGGCGATATCCTCGGCGCTGCGCGTCAGGGTATCCTCCAAGGCGCTCGCCTGGCGCCTGGCGCGGGCTCCGGCCTGGCGCGCTTCCGCCGCGACATCCTCGGCGCCGGCCTCGACCTCGGCCTTCGCACGCTTGGCGGCGGCGGCAGCCTGACGTTTCGCGGATGTCGTGGTGGCCATGGCGGTATCGTCCTGTCGCTGATGGAAATTCGGATGGTGGCGAGGAGACGCGGCAGCCGCAAGGGCCACCACATGATCGGGCAACGCGGCCGCTCCGGTTCTGTTCCGAGCGTGACGCTCAGGCAGCCTCGGCTTCGCCGGCCTCTTCGGCCTCCTCCTTGGCCTTTTCGCGGCGATAGCGCGCGAACTCCTCCTGCGCCACCATGGCGACGATCACGATCGGCGTCGAGAGTACCGCGCCGACCGGGCCCCAGAGCCAAAGCCAGAAGATGAAGGCGATGAAGACGAGGAAAGGCGAGATGGTCAATCGGTTGCCGACGAAGACCGGCGTGACCGCGTTACCCTCGATCAGGTGCAGGACGTAATAGGCCGCCGCCGGCCAGAGCGCCGCGAGGATCGAGGGCGCATCGAGCAGTGCGCCGGCCAGAAGCATGATCGCGACGATGATCGGGCCGATGAAGGCGAGGTAGTTGAGCAGGAAGGCGAGCGCCCCCCAGAACACCGGGAATGGCAGGCCGGCGACCCAGGCGATCGCCATGGTGAGGATGCCCATGCCGAGATTGATCATCGTCACCAGCGCGAAATAGCGTGCCACCCGCGACTCGATCTCCTCGAAGAAGGAGCCGGCCGAGCGGCGCGCGCCCCGGCCGAGGCAGAGCCGGAGCACCCGCGCCTTGAGATGACGGCGCGTCGCCAGCCAGAAATAGATCGTCGCGACAAAGATCAGCAGCCCGCCCGCCGCCGCGGACGAGGTGAGCGCGATGTCGAAGAGCGGATTGCCCTGGGACACGCTGAGCTCGGCGCCCTTGCCGGTGATCGAGGCAATGCCGCGCTTGAATTCGTCCATGAAGGCGAAGACCCCGGCGAGCTTGCCCTGCAGGGCCGCCATCATCGCCGGAGCCTGATCGCTCCAGCCGGCAACGGGCACGGCGAGGATCGCGATCGCGCCGAAGAGCAGGCCGATGAAGAGCAGCACCACCAGTGCCGCGGCGGCGTGCTGCGGCACCCGGTGCCGCGCCAGCACGTCGACGAGCGGCCCGAGCACGAGCCCGAAGATCACGCCGGCCGTGACCGGCATGGCGATGACCTTGGTCAGCGCCAGCGAGGCCGTCGCCAGGATGAGGAAGATGCCGACAATGGCATAGCGGACGATGAGATCATGCTCATACGGCGTGACCTCTTCGGTTTCCTCCGCCGATTCCGGTTCCGCCATGTAGCGCGGAAACGGCCGCCAGGCCGATGAGCTGAGCATGGGATGTTCCAACGCGCGATCCGCGCCCCCCTGGCGCGTCAGAGATAGCAACGCCGGAAGGATCGGCCGGGTTCCGGTTGGTCAGCCGTCCTAGTGCGCCTCGTCCCAGTTGCCGGCGGCCCGGGCCTCGACCGCGAGCGGCACCCTGAGCTGCACGGCCGGGTGCGGTGCCTCCACCATGACCTTCTCGATGATCGGCAGGGTCTTCTCGACCTCGGCCTCCGGCACCTCGAAGACGAGCTCGTCATGGACCTGCAGCAGCATGCGGGCGCCCAGCCGATTGGCGGCGAGCGCCGCATCCATGCGGGTCATCGCCCGGCGGATGATGTCGGCGGCCGAGCCCTGGATCGGTGCGTTGATCGCCTGGCGCTCGACGAAGGCGCGCTCGGACGGATTCTTCGAGGCGACCGCGGGGAAATGGCAGACGCGGCCGAAGATCGTGGTGACCTGAGCATGGGCGCGCACATGGGTCTTGGTCTGGTCCATGTAGTCGCGGATGCCGGGAAAGCGCTCGAAATACTTGCGGATATAGGCGCTGGCCTCCTCGCGGCCGATGCCGAGCTGGTTGGCGAGGCCGAAGGCCGAAATGCCGTAGATGATGCCGAAATTGATCGCCTTGGCGCGGCGGCGCACCTCGCTCGGCATGCCCTGGACCGGCACCCCGAACATCTCGGATGCCGTCATCGCATGGATGTCGATGCCATCGGCGAAGGCCTGCCGGAGCTGCGGGATCTCGGCGATATGGGCGAGCAGGCGCAATTCGATCTGGCTGTAGTCGGCCGAGACCAGCTTGAAGCCCTTTTCCGGCACGAAGGCGGTGCGGATCTTGCGGCCGGCCTCGGTGCGGATCGGGATGTTCTGGAGGTTGGGCTCGGAGGAGGAGAGCCGGCCCGTCGTCGTCGCCGCCAGCGCATAGGAGGTGTGGACCCGGTTGGTCTGCGGATTCACGTAGCCCGGCAGTGAATCGGTATAGGTCGATTTCAGCTTGGCGAGCTGGCGCCATTCCAGGATCTTCGAGGGCAGCGGATGGCCCTGCTCGGCGAGGTCCTCGAGCACGCCGGCGCCGGTCGCCCATTGGCCGGTCGCTGTCTTCTTGGCGCCTTCGAGCCCCATCTTGCCGAACAGGATGTCGCCGAGCTGCTTGGGGCTGCCGATGGTGAATTTCTCGCCGGCGAGCTCGTAGATCTCGTCCTCCAGCCGGGCCAGCCCCTGCGCGAAATCGCCGGAGAGGCGGGAGAGGATCTGCCGGTCGATCGCGATGCCGCGCCGCTCCATCCGGGCGAGAACCTCGACCATCGGCCGTTCCAGCACCTCGTAGACCGCGGTCTTCTTCTCGGCGGCGAGGCGTGGCTTCAGCGTGAGCCAGAGCCGGAGCGTGACGTCGGCATCCTCGGCGGCATAGTCGGTGGCGCGGTCGAGCGGCACCTTGTCGAAGGTGATCTGGTTCTTGCCGGTGCCGGCGACCTGCGCATAGGGAATCGTCTCGTGGCCGAGATGCAGTTCCGAGAGCTTGTCCATGCCGTGGCTGTTGCTGCCGGCATCGAGCGCGTAGGAGATCAGCATGGTGTCCTCGACCGGGGACACGCTGAGCCCGTGGCGCTCCAGTACCAGCAGGTCGTATTTCAGGTTCTGGCCGATCTTGAGCACGCCGGCATCGGCGAGCAGCGGCTTCAGGGCGGCGACCGCCTGCGTCAGCGGAATCTGGTCGGCCAGCAGGCCCTCGTCGAAGAGCCCGCCATCGCCGGCGCGATGCTGCAGCGGGATGTAGCAGGCGCGGCCGGGCGCGACCGCGAGCGAGATGCCGACGAGATCGGCCTGCATCGCGTCGAGCGAGTTGGTCTCGGTGTCGAGAGCGACATGGCCGACCTCGGAAGCCCAGCCGATCCAGCGCTCGAGATCGGCGAGCGTGCGCACGCATTCGTATTTCGAGCGATCGATCTTGCCGGCGAGCGCCTCGTTCTTGCGGGCGCTCGCCAGATCGCCCGGCTTCAGCCAGCCGTCTTCGCCAGCAGGGGCGCCTGCAACAGCGGCAGCAGGCGCGGGAGATGTCGCAAGAGCCAGGCCGGGAGCCGCATCCTCGGCGGCATCCGCCCCGACATAGAGCGCCTTCAGCTCCGCCGCGCGCGCGCCGCCCGGAGCCAGCTCCGGATCGGCATCGACGGCGCCGACATCTGCCTCATAGGCCTCGGCGACGCGCTTGGTGATGGTGGTGAACTCCATCGCCTTGAGGAAGGCGATGAGCTTCGCCGGATCGGGCTGCTCCAGCGTCAGGTTCTCCAGCGGCGTCTCGACCTTCACGTCGTCGACGAGGCTGACGAGCTTGTGGGAGATGCGGACCTTCTCGATCACCTCGGGATTGGTCAGCGTCTCCCGGCGCTTCGGCTGCTTGATCTCGCCGGCGCGCGCCAGCAGGGTTTCGAGATCGCCATATTCGCCGATGAGCTGGGCTGCCGTCTTGATGCCGATGCCCGGCGCGCCCGGCACGTTGTCGGTGGCGTCGCCGGCCAGCGCCTGCACGTCGGTGACCTTCTCGGGCATGACGCCGAAATACTCGACGACCTCGGGCTCGCCGATGCGGCGCTCGGCCCGGAAGCCGGCGCCCTTCTTTTGGTCGCCGGAGGCGGGATCGTACATCGCGACGCCCGGCTTCACGAGCTGCATCAGGTCCTTGTCGGCGGAGACGATGAGGACATCGGCGCCGACCTCGCGGGCCTGTTTCGCATAGGTCGCGATCAGGTCGTCGGCCTCGTAGACATCCTGCTCGACCGGGATCAAGCCGAAGGCGCGCACCGCCTCGCGCATCAGCGGGAACTGGGGAATGAGATCGGGCGGCGGATCGGAGCGGTTGCCCTTGTAGGCCGGATAGATCGCCTTGCGGAACGAGTTCTCCGACTTGTCGAAGACGATGGCGAGATGGGTCGGCCGGACGCCGAGCACGCCCTCGCGCACGAACTGGAAGAGCTTCGTCGCGAAGAGCCGAACCGCACCCGAGGGCAGCCCGTCCGAGCGGGCATTGTATTTCCGGTCCTGGTTGATCGACTGGAAATAGGCCCGGAAGATGAAGTTCGAGCCGTCGACCAGGAAGAGGTGGTCGCCGGGCTTCAGGGCGGGGGCGGTCGTGGTTGTCTCGCTCATGGCGCGGACCATAAGCGGGCGGGCGCGAGCGGTCCATGGGCTGCGCGGCGGCGGGTGCTCAAAGCTGTCAGGAATGAGAGGCCCCGCCGGAATCGCGGCGTCATGCACGCCCTTGTGGTGAGCATCCACGTCTTGAACACGGCACTTGACCCGCAAAGACGTGGATGGCCGGGACAAGCCCGGCCATGACGGCAATGGCAGCGCTTCCGACTACTTCGTGATCGTATCGATCTCCGCCAGATCCTCGGCCGTCAGCGCCCAGTCGGCGGCCTTGACGTTGGCGGCGACCTGCTCCGGCTTCGTCGCTCCGGCGATGACGCTGGAGACCACGGGCTGAGCCGCCAGCCAGGAAAAGGCGAGTTCCACCAGCGTATGGCCGCGCTGCTCGGCGAAGGCGGTCAGCCCCTCGATCCGATGCCAGTTATCCGCGCTGAAGATCTCGTCGGCGCGCTGCGGCAGCTTGCTCAGGCGCGCGCCTTCCGGCATCGCCGCGCCGCGCTTGTACTTGCCGGTCAGCGCCCCGTTGGCGAGCGGGAAATAGGGCAGCAGGCCCATGCCGTAATGGGCGATGGCCGGGATCAGGTCCGCCTCGGCACCGCGCTTCAGCAGGCTGTACTCGTCCTGCGCCGAGGCGAAGCCGGGAATGCCGAGATCGCGCGCCGTCCACTGCGCATCGGCGACCTGCCAGGCGACGACGTTCGAGCAGCCGATATAGCGGACCTTGCCCTGGCGGACGAGGTCGTCCATGGCGCGCAGGGTCTCCTCGATCGGGGTCAGCGGATCGGGCCGATGGAGCTGATAGAGATCGAGCCAGTCGGTCTTGAGGCGCCGGAGCGAATCCTCGACCGCGTTCATGATGTAGCGGCGCGAACCGCCCTTCTTCACGCCCTCAGTATCCATGTCCATGCCGAACTTGCTGGCGAGCACGATCTGCTTGCGGCGCGCGCCCAGCACCTCGCCCAAAGCCGTCTCGGAGCCGCCGCGCTCGCCATAGATGTCGGCGGTGTCGAACAGGGTGATGCCATGCTCGATCGCGGCATCGACGACCTTGCGCGTCGCGTCGAGATCGATGCGCCCGCCGAAATTGTTGCAGCCGAGCCCGACGAGCGAGACGCGCAGGCCCGAGCGGCCGAGATTGCGGAATTGCATGGTGGTGATCCTTCCCCTTTCGCATCGGACCGAAAAGTGGCCCCACTTTTCGGAAAAATCCGATGCGACAACATTTTGATCGATCATCGTGACCGCGTCCGGCCGGACGCGCGATGATCGAGAGGCGGGCAGAGGATCAGAGCGAACGGTCGAGGGCAATCGCCCAGTGCGTCATCCGCGGGCTGCGCTCAGCGCAGACCCCGAAACGAAAATGCCCGGGCTCTCGCCCGGGCATCTGAACTCAGGCCACTTCGGCCTTCTGCTTCTGCGAGCGCTTGCGCTCGTTCGGGTCGAGGATGCCCTTGCGCAGGCGGATCGACTTCGGGGTGACCTCGACGAGCTCGTCGTCGTCGATCCAGGCGAGCGAACGCTCCAGCGTCATCCGGATCGGCGGCGTCAGGCGCACCGCCTCGTCCTTCGAGGTGGTGCGGATGTTGGTGAGCTTCTTGCCCTTGAGCACGTTCACCTCGAGATCGTTCTCGCGGGTGTGCTCGCCGACGATCATGCCCTGATAGACCTTCCAGCCGGGCTCGATCATCATCGGGCCGCGGTCCTCGAGGTTCCACAGCGCATAGGCCACGGCCTCGCCGGTCTCCATCGCGATCAGCACGCCGTTGCGGCGCCCGCCGATCTCGCCCTTGTAGGGCAGGTAGTCATGGAACAGCCGGTTCATGATCGCGGTGCCGCGCGTGTCGGTCAGCAACTCGCCCTGATAGCCGATGAGGCCGCGGGTCGGAGCGTGGAAGACCAGGCGCAGGCGATTGCCGCCGGACGGACGCATCTCCAGCATGTCGGCCTTGCGCTCCGACATCTTCTGCACGACGACGCCGGAATGCTCCTCGTCGACGTCGATCACGACCTCTTCGATCGGCTCCAGCAGCTGGCCGTCCTCGCCGCGCTTCAGCACGACGCGGGGACGGGAGACGCCGAGCTCGAAGCCCTCGCGGCGCATCGTCTCGATCAGGATCGCGAGCTGCAATTCGCCACGGCCGGAGACGATGTAGCTGTCCTTGTCGGAGGCTTCCTCGATCTTCAGCGCGACATTGCCCTCGGCCTCCTTGAACAGGCGGTCGCGGATGACGCGGGTGGTGACCTTGTCGCCCTCGGTGCCGGCGAGCGGGGAATCGTTGACCATGAAGGTCATCGACACCGTCGGCGGATCGATCGGCTGCGCCTTGATCGGGGTGTCGACTGACGGGTCGCAGAAGGTGTCGGCGACGGAGCCCTTCACCAGGCCCGCGATCGAGACGATGTCGCCGGCGACCGCTTCCTCGATCGGCTGACGCTCGAGGCCGCGGAAGGCCAGGATCTTCGAGATGCGGCCGGTCTCGACGGTCGAGCCGTCGCCGGAGAGCACCTTGATCGTCTGGTTCGGCTTGGCCGTGCCCGAGGTGACGCGGCCGGTGATGATGCGGCCGAGATAGGGATTGGCCTCCAGCAGCGTGCCGATCATGCGGAACGGGCCTTCCTCGACCTTGGGCTCCGGCACATGGGAGAGGATGAGATCGTACATCGGCGCGAGGCCGTTATCCTGCGGACCTTCCGGCGAATGGGCCATCCAGCCCTGCTTGCCCGAGCCGTAGAGGATCGGGAAGTCGAGCTGCTCGTCGGTGGCGTCGAGCGCGGCGAAGAGGTCGAAGACCTCGTTGATGACCTCGGTGGTGCGGGCGTCCGGCTTGTCGACCTTGTTGATCGCGACGATCGGCTTGAGGCCGAGCTTCAGCGCCTTGGAGACCACGAACTTGGTCTGCGGCATCGGGCCCTCGGCCGCATCGACCAGCACGATGGCCGAGTCGACCATGTTCAGGATGCGCTCGACCTCGCCGCCGAAATCGGCGTGGCCTGGGGTATCGACGATGTTGATGCGCGTATCCTTCCAGACGACCGAGGTCGCCTTGGCCAGGATGGTGATGCCGCGCTCCTTCTCGAGGTCGTTGGAATCCATCACGCGCTCGATGACGCGCTGGTTGTCGCGGTAGGTGCCGGACTGCTGCAAAAGCTTGTCGACGAGCGTGGTCTTGCCATGGTCGACGTGCGCGATGATGGCGATGTTGCGCATGGACATGCGGGTCTGGGCCTTGCTTTCAAGGCCACGAGCCGGTCTGGAGCGATGCCCCGCCGGCGCAGCCTGTTTCACGTGAATCTGGAATTCGTTGCGCTGCACATAAACGCTGGCGGGCTTTTCGGCAACCGCAGACGCTGCCGAAAAGTAAATGCCTTCAAGCTTCCGCCAGCGCCCGCTGCCGTTCGGCGACAGCCCGGCCGACCTGATCGATGACGAGGCGATAGGCTGCGAGCGCCGCCGTATCGAGGTCACCCTTGGCATAGTCGGCCAATACGCGCGTCAGGATCTGGTCGGCCTCGCGGCCGAGCCGGGTCAGTTCGGCCTCGTCCTCGCAGGCGCGGATCACGGCCAGAAGCTCCAGCAATTCGTCGAGGCCCGACATGGCGCGCCGGCGCCGGTTGGCGCTCTCGCGCCCGAGCAGCGCGGCGCCGCCCGTGCCCACCGCCGAGAGCGCCATGGCCCCGATATAGAACCAGTCGCCATAGCGATCGAAGAAGGTCTCCTGTTCGCCATCGATATAGGCGGCGGCCCCCGAATGGACCGGCAGCGGCGCGTCCTTGTCGGTCGAAGGCGTCTCCAGCGCCTGCACGGCGGGCAGTTCCGCCGCCAGCGTCAGGCGCAGGCCGAGGATGTCCTTGGTCAGCTCACCGACGAGATTGTCGTCGAGGCTCTGCGCTGCGACGAGGCGCGAGGTGATCGCGATGGTCGGCAGGCTCTCGGCCGGGCGCGGCGGGTCGCCGCCGAGCGCGCCACGCACGATCTCGCCGGATTCGATCGCACGGTAATGCAAGGCGAGCGCATCGGCCTCGCGAACCGGGATCAGGACGGGATCGTTGCCCCAGGCTTCGCGCAAACGGCGCAGGCCGCCATTATTGGTATGGGAGCCGACGGCGCTGATCGAGAAGAAGACGTCGATGCGCTTCTCCCTCGCCACCGGCACGATCTCCTCCTGGGTCAGGCCGAGAATCTCGACCTCGTCTGGCCGGACCTCGTATTGCGCCAGCACCCGTTTCAGCAGCGCGACGTTGCCGGCAGGATTGCGGGCGACGCCGACCCTGCGGCCGCGCAGATCAGCGATACGGGTGATCGCGGTCTCGGCCCTGGTGATGAAGAAGGGATAGGTCCGGCGGGTGATCAGCACCGTATCGGCGGTCGAGGGCATGGCGATGTCAGCCCGCAGCATGGCGAGATCGGCCTGCCCGGCATCGATCCGCTTGGCGCTGTCCTCGGAACCTTCGGTCAGGACGAGCCGCAGGCGCACGGAGGCCTTGTCGCGGTTCAGGCCCTGCACGAAGGCCGCGGCCATGCGCGCATCCTCGGAGCCGAGCGGCCCGACGGCGAGGCGCAAGGTCCGCGGCTGGCCGACATAATAGAACGCCGCCGCGACGAGGCCGGAGACGGCGAGCAGCCCCGCCACCATCGCCAGCCCGCGCCTGCCCATGCCAAGCCGGATCAATCAACAGCCCCCTTGTTCGCCCATGCCAGCATGGCTTCCTTCGCCATCATGTCGCAAGTACGGCATGCACCGGCGAACGGATCGCTACAGCATCGGACCGGACAGCATCCGGCCCGATGCTGTAGCGCTTTGATTTTCCATCGGCTTTCCCGAAAACCGCATTCCACTTTTCGGGCCGATGTTGTAAACGCCGGGCCATGTCCAATGGTTCGCCCTTCCTGACCAAGATCTGCGGTCTCTCGACGCCCGAGACGCTGGAGGCTGCGCTCGCGGCCGGCGCCGACATGATCGGACTCAATTTCCATCCGAGAAGTCCGCGCTACGTCACGCTGGAGCGCGCCAGGGAACTCGCGGCGATCGCGCGCGGCAAGACGGAAATCGTAGCGCTCGTCGTCGACTGGAGCGAGCCGCAGGCGGCCGAGCTCGCAGCAGCTCTCAAGCCCGACTGGTTCCAGTTCCACGGTCGCGAGACACCCGAGCAGACCGCAGCCCTGCGCCGCGCCGTCGGCCGACCGGTGATGAAGGCGCTCGGCATTGCCACGGCGGAAGACCTGAAGGCCGTCGCCGCCTATCGCGAAGCCGCCGATCTCATCCTGCTCGACGCCAAGCCGCCGAAGGATGCGGCCTTCCCCGGCGGGCATGGCAAGCCCTTCGACTGGGCGCTGCTCGCCGGCCTCGACCCTTCCCAGCGCTTCATGCTATCGGGCGGGCTCGATCCGGCCAATGTCGCTCATGCGATCGGCATAACCCGGCCGGCGGGCGTCGATGTCTCCTCGGGCGTCGAAAGCGCGCCGGGGGTCAAGGACCCCGCCCGGATCGCGGAATTCATCGCATCGGCCCGCAAGGCCGCCGCGGCACTGCAAGAAGGTTTGACGGCATGAACGCCCCCTCGACCCCGAACAGCTATCGCAACGGCCCGGACGAGAACGGCCGCTTCGGCCTGTTCGGCGGCCGCTTCGTCGCGGAAACGCTGATGCCGCTGATCCTGGAGCTAGAAGCGGCCTATAACGCCGCCAAGGCCGACCCGGCCTATCATGCCGAGATGACCAGCGGGCTGAAGCATTATGTCGGCCGGCCCTCGCCGCTCTATCTCGCCGAGCGGCTGACGGACCATTTCGGCGGCGCCAAGGTCTACCTGAAGCGGGAGGAGCTGAACCATACCGGCTCCCACAAGGTGAACAACGTGCTCGGCCAGATCCTGCTGGCACGGCGTATGGGCAAGAAGCGCATCATCGCCGAGACCGGCGCCGGCCAGCACGGCGTCGCGACCGCGACGCTCTGCGCCCGCTACGGCCTGGAATGCATCGTCTATATGGGCGCGGTCGACGTCGCCCGGCAGGCGCCCAACGTCTTCCGCATGCAGATGCTGGGCGCCACCGTCGTCCCGGTCGAATCCGGCACCAAGACGCTGAAGGACGCGATGAACGAGGCCCTGCGCGACTGGGTGACCAATGTCGCGACGACCTTCTACTGCATCGGCACGGTCGCAGGCCCGCATCCCTATCCGGCGATGGTGCGCGACTTCCAGTCGATCATCGGCAAGGAAACCCGCGAGCAGATGCAGGAGGCCGAAGGCCGCCTTCCCGATTCGCTGGTCGCCTGCATCGGCGGCGGCTCGAACGCGATGGGGCTGTTCCATCCCTTCCTCGACGACGCATCCGTCGAGATCTACGGCGTGGAGGCGGCCGGCCACGGCATCCCGAGCGGCCAGCATGCGGCCTCGCTGACCGGCGGGCGCCCCGGCGTGCTGCACGGCAACCGCACCTTCCTGCTGATGGACGATGACGGGCAGATCAAGGACGCCCATTCGATCTCGGCCGGGCTCGACTATCCCGGCATCGGCCCGGAGCATTCCTGGCTGCACGATATCGGCCGGGCGACCTATCTCTCCGCCACCGACGAGGAGGCGCTGGAGGCGTTCCAGCTCATCTCAAAGTTGGAAGGCATTATCCCGGCGCTGGAAAGCGCGCATGCGCTCGCCCGCGTCGCCGAACTCGCCCCGCAGAAGCCGAAGGACCATCTGATGGTGGTCAATCTCTCCGGCCGCGGCGACAAGGACATCCCGCAGGTCGCGGAGATCCTGGCGGCGCGCTGACGCTCGCATGGACACCTAAAGTTCCAGGCACGCGGCTCTCGACTCTCTGCTCCATAGCAGCAACCATGGGTTGCTTCCGGCGCGTCCGCGCCGGGCATCGTCGCGTGGAGCGGGACCGGGGCCAATGGGGGGCAGCGGTAACGACGACCGTCCGATCGGGCGCGGGCCTGCCTCAGCCGGCCTGCCGATCGAACTCGCCTTCCTGACGCGGCATGGCCTGGCGCCCTCGCTTCTCGCGCGTGCAGCCGAAACATCCCGCCGCAACCGCAGCGAGCCCGCCCGCGAAGCGATCGCGCTCGGCCTGATCAGCGAAGCCGAGCTTTATCGCGCGCTCGCGGCCGAGCTGGGTCTCGCCTTCCTGCCGCAGCCGCCGCCCCTGCGACCCGGCGGCGGGCATGATGCGATCCTGCGGCAAGGCATCGCGCCGACCGTCGACGACAGGCGCTTTCGCTTCATCCTCGCGCCCGAGGGCCCGGCGCTGCGGCGGATGCTCGAAGCCGGGCCGCGCCATCGCGGCGATATCGCGGTGACGACACCGCGCCGCTTCGCCGGGGCCCTGCGCCACAGCAATGCCGAGACCCTGGCGGAGCATACGGCCGGGCTCGACCCTGCCGGTCTCGCGCGCGAGAGCGCCCGCACCGGCGCCAGCCGCGGCCAGGTGATCGCAGCCGGCGGCGGTGTCGCCGCTGCCGCACTCGGCGGCGTCTTCGCCCCGCTCCAAACCTTCTTCGCGCTTGCGCTCCTGCTCGGCCCGTTCTTCCTCGGCCTCATCCTGCTGCGTCTTGCGGCGGCGATCGAACGCTCGGCGCCCGATCTCTGGCGCAGCCATCGCTGGCGGATCGACGAATCCCGCCTGCCCGCCTACACCGTCGCGGTGCCGCTCTACCGCGAGCTCCCTGTGCTCCGGCAATTGACGGATGCGCTCGGCGCCCTCGACTATCCCCCGGCCAAGCTCGATATCCGCCTGCTGATCGAAGCCGACGATATCGGGATGCGCAGCACGCTGGCGCGGATGGCGCTGCCGCCGCATTTTTCCGTGACGGTCGTTCCGCCGGGCTTTCCGCGCACCAAACCGCGTGCGCTCAACCTGGCGCTGCTCGAGGCACGCGGCACGTTCTTCACGATCTTCGACGCCGAGGACATTCCCGATCCGCAGCAACTGCGCATGGCGGCGGCGCGCTTTCTCGGTGGCCCGCAGGAGCTCGGCTGCCTGCAGGCCAGACTCGTGATCGACCATGCCGAGGAAGGCGTGCTTCCCGCCCTGTTCGCGCTGGAATATGCGGGGTTGTTCGATGTGCTCAATCCCGGCCTGCTGCAATTCCGGTTGCCGATCATGCTGGGCGGGACCTCGAACCATTTCCGCACCGAGGCGCTGCGCGCGGTCGGCGGCTGGGATGCCTGGAACGTGACGGAGGATGCCGATCTCGGCTTCAGGCTGGTGCGCGCCGGCTATCGCATCGGCGACCTGCCCTCGAACACCCGCGAGGAGGCGCCCATCACCATCCCGGCCTGGCTCAAGCAGCGCTCGCGCTGGATCAAGGGCTATATCCAGACGCTGGTGACGCATTCCCGCGCCCCTTTGCGCCTGATGCGCGAAGCCGGGATGGCTGCGACCTTCGCCTTCCTGTCGCTGGTCTTCGGCACCGTCGCCACGGCGCTCGGCTATCCCGCCTTCGCCGTCGCCGCGCTGATCGCCTATTGGGACGGCTCCCTGTTCGAGCCGGTGGGCACCGTCGCCACCCTGACCTCGACCATCGCGCTCGGCATCTGGATTCTGGGCAGCGTCGCGCTGTTCATGCCGCCGATCGTCGGCGCCCTGCGCCGGGGCGCTCCGGGCCTATTGCTGCTCGTGCCGCTGCTGCCGCTCTATTACGCGCTGGTCTCGGCGGCGGCCTGGATGGCGCTCTACGAGTATTTCAACCAACGTTTCGCCTGGAACAAGACGGAGCACGGGCTGGCGCACCGACCGGCGCCCATCGAAGCCAATCAGGAGTGACGCAGCCATTCCGCCGCCGCCTGCGCCGGAGGCTGCTCGATATTGAAGGCACCGACGAAACTGCCGTCCTTGCCCATCAGATAGACCAGGGCGGTATGGTCCATCGTGTAGTCGCCATCCTTGAGCGGCACCTTCTTGGCATAGGCGCGATAGGCCTTGATCACGGCATCGATGGCGGGACGATCGCCGCTCAGGCCGACGATGCGGGGATCGAAGGAGCCGAGATAGCTCTTCATCGCGTCCGGCGTGTCGCGCTCCGGATCGACCGTGATGAACAGGGCCTTGAGCCCCTTCGCCTTGGCGCCGTCACCGGCCGCGCGCAGTGCTTCCGATATCTCGAAGAGCTTGGTCGGGCAGATGTCCGGGCAATGGGTGAAACCGAAGAAGACCAGGAAGGGCGAGCCCTTCAGGTCGGTGTCGGAGAGCGGCTTGCCCTCCTGCGTCGTCAGCGTGAACGGGCCGCCGACGCTGGCCGTGCCGCTGCCACCGCCCTGGCGGCCAGGCGAGAAGGTCAGGATCGCGGCCGCAGCCAGCGCGAGCGCGCCGACGAGGAAGACGACGAGGGGGAGAACGAGTCGGCGGTTCACGAAAGACTTCCCGGGCAGGCGGCCGCAGCCGCTAGAAGCAAGCGACGATGGCGGCGATCAGACCGTCGGTGAAGAGCCGGTCTCCCTCGCGCCACCAGAGCAGCAGGCCGGTGAGGAACAGGGCGAAGAAGCCTCCGCCGATCAGCATGAGGCCGAGACGGCTCGAAGAGCCGGCCTCCTTCTGCGTTGTCTCGTCTGCCTGCGACATGAGGCCAACCTATCGCCAGATCACGCCGCCCGGAAGCGGGCGCCGTGACGCAGGGTCTCACGATGCAGCGATGCGCCCCGGGTTGGGCACATCACGGAATTGGCCGGTGCCCCAGGCTCACTTCACCGGGAAGGTCAGCGGCGAATAATCCGTAACCGGGCGCTTGATCCAGTCATTGCCAGGCGCTGCGGCTTCCGTCCGCTTCTGGCCTTCGTGGAGGCGCAGAGCGGCCGCCGGATAGTCCATGGTCAGGACGGTGCCGTCACGGACCACGAGCCTGCCGTCGACATAGACGCGGTCGACGGCCCGTTCGGCGGCGGCATAGACCATGCTGCGGACCGGGTCGCGGCGCGGCTGCATCATCGGGTGCTTGAGGTCGACCATGACGAGGTCGGCCTTGCAGCCCGCTTCCAGCCGCCCGATATCGTCGCGGCCGAGCGCCGCGGCGCCGGCCGTGGTCGCGGCCTCGAAGATGTCGGTGGTGGTGAGCGTGCGCGGGTTCTCCGCCATCATCCGGGCGACGTAGCCGACATGGCGCATCTCCTCGAGCATGTTGTGCGGATAGGTGTCGGTGCCCATGCCGATCCGGACGCCGGCGCGGCGATAGCGCCCGAAATCGTCGAGCGCGATGCCCCGGCGCATGAAGACCGTCGGACAATGGGCGACGATCGTGTCGGTCTCGGCCAGCAGCGCGAGATCGCGGCGGCTGTGCCAGGCGACGCGCGGGTAATCGTCGAGGAAGATGCCGTGACCGACGATGCTGGTCGCGCCGAGCACGCCGAGCTTCTCCAGCCACTGGATCGGCGTCACGCCATGACGGCGGGTGATCTCGTGGAACTCGACCGTCGACTGGGCCGCATGGATCTGCCAGGGCAGGCCACGGCGCTTGGCTTCGGCAAAGCTGTCCTTGATGAGGCCTTCGCTGCAGGTGTCGATCTGCGCGGGGCAGACCATGCCGAAGAGACGGCCTGACGGATGCTTCTGCGCCTGCTCGATGACGTCGAAGGCGGTCGCCATGGCCGCGGCGCCAGCCTTCTCGTCCCACTCGTATTCGACGACATGGCCGTTCTTCGTGTACCAGCGGGCCGAGCGGAACATCGGCGAGACGCAGACGCGCAGGCCGCTATTGGCGGCGAGATCGAGCCAGCCGGGATGGGCGACCGAGAGATCGGCGAGCGTGGTCACGCCGGAGAGCAGCAGTTCCGAATAGGCGACCTGCACGCAGTCCGGCACCGCCTCGGCATCGGGCCGCAGGATCGGCATGAATTCGTAGAGCGAGGAGTTATAGAGCGCGGGGGAGCCGAGCTCGTCGAGGAAGCCCTTGTTCAGCGCCTCGCTCGAGGGGTGAGAATGGATATTGACGAGGCCGGGCATGACCATGCGCCCGCTGCCGTCGACGGTCTCGTCCGCTTGCCCCTCGTAGCGGGGTCCGACGAAGCGCAGCGTGCCGTCCTCGAAGGCGACATCGGCGCCGTGCAGATAGACGTGCTGGCCGGCCTCGGCATCCCAAGCGACAACGATGTCGGCATTCTTGATGACCGTGATCGTCATGATGTTTCCCTTCCTCCCACAGGCATAGAAAAAGCGCCGCGCGGCTCACACCGCGCGGCGCCCAAGAAACTCAGCGCTTCAGCTTGAGATCGAGCCCCTTGTAGAGGCCGGCTCCATACAGGCCGTGGGCACGCACGCCCTCGACCCGGTCGGTCGCGACGACCCAAAGCGGTTGCGAAACCAGCGGCACCCAGACATTCGCCTCGGTGAGCTGGGTCTGGACCTCGGCCAGGGCCTGCTTGCGCTTGTCGGCGTCGGTTGCCGTCGCCGCAGACTTGAGCAGCTCGTCCGTCTTGGGGTCCTTCCAGTTCATCCGGTTCGGCGTCGGAACCTGCTGGCTGCGGAAATAGAGGCTCATCGCCTCCGTCGCCGTCACATAGGGGTAGGACATCAGGAACGCGTCGAATTCCTGCGTCGCCAGCTTGCCCCAGGCGACGGTCGCGTCCCAGAGCTGGATCTTCATGTCGATGCCGACCTTGCGCAGATCCGCCTGCATAGCCTCGGAGATGCGCGGGTTGGAATCGTTGCGGATGCCGTAGACGGTGAAGGTCGCCTTCTGGCCGTCCTTCTCGCGGATGCCGTCGGCGCCCGGCTTCCAGCCGGCCGCGTCGAGCAGCTTGGCGGCGCCGGCCGGGTCATATTTCGGCATCTTGTCGGCCGAGGACTTGTCGTAATCGAGCACGGCCGGGTTCAGCAGCGAAGGCAGGGTCTGTCCCTTGCCGAAGAAGATCGCCTTGGCGATCGCCTCCTTGTTGGTCGCCATGTTGGCGGCCTCGCGGATGGCCTTGTCCTTCGCCACGGGCTTGTCGACCTTGAAGCCCATGAAGACGTCGTAGATGTAGTTGTCCTGCCGCTGCACCGTCATGCCGGGGATGCGCTGCATCGTGTCGAGCGCGATATACGGCATGTAATAGGTCACGTCGGCCTGCTTGGCCTGGATCGCGGCCATCAGCGTGTTCGACTCGGGGATGACCTTCCAGACGATCTCGTCGATCTGCGGCTTCGGGTCTTTGTAGATCGGCGGGCCCCAGGAGTAGTGCGGGTTCTTCTTGAGCACGAGCTCCTGGCGCGGGGTCCATTTCGACCAGCAATAGGGGCCGGTGCCGTTGAAGCCCTGCACGCCGAAATTCGCACCGAGCTTCTCGACGGTCGCCTTGTCGACCACCGAGGCGAAGGAGAGCGCGAGCTGGAACATCAGGTCGCTATAGGGCTCCTTCAGCTCGTAGATCAGCGTGGAATCGCCATCGGCTCGGATGTCCTTGACCGGGCCGGCGCGGAAGGAGACCGGCGACTTGCTGGCCGGATCGATCCAGCGCTTCAGCGAATAGACGACGTCGTCGACCGTCATCGGCCGGCCGTCGCAGAATTTCACGTCCTTGCGCAGCTTGAAGGTGTAGGTCTTGCCGTCAGGCGAGATCGTCCAGCTCTCGGCGAGGCCGGGCTTGATCGTCTTCATGTCGAAATCGACCGTCACCAGCGTGTCGGCGAGCATGTACATGACCTCGGCCGCCGCCGTCGCGGTCGAGCGGATCGGGTCGTAATTATCGGCATCGATGATGCGCAGGATCGTGAGCGGCGCCTTCTGCTGGGCCACCGCGGGCGCCGTGGCAAAGGTCGCGGCGGCCGCGCCCGCGAGAAGCAGAGTTGACAGTTTCAGCATCGAGCAAATCCCCTTTTTCGCTTCTTGGTTGATATCCGCTGCTATTTGCGCAGCTTCGGATCGAGGGCGTCGCGCAGGGAATCGCCGAGCACGTTGAAGGCGAGCACCACCGCGAAGATCACCAGGCTCGGCAGAACCGAGACATGCGGCGCGAAGAACAGGAAGTTGCGCCCGTCCGCCGCCATGGCTCCAAGCTCGGCCGTCGGCGGCTGGGCGCCCAGGCCCAGGAAGGACAGCGCTGCACCGAGCAGAATGACCTGGCCGAAGCGCAGGGTGATGAAGACGAACATCGCCGAGAGGCAGTTCGGCAGGACATAGCGCAGGATGATGCGCAGGTCGCTGAGACCGAGCGAGCGCGCCGCCTCGATATAGCCCTGCTGCAGCACGACCAGCGCCGAGCCGCGGACAACGCGCGCCATCAGCGGCACGGTCGCGATCGTGAGCGCGATGATCACCGCCGGCAGACCCGGCCCGAAGATCGCGGCGATGGCCAGGCCGAACAGGATCGCGGGGAAGGACAAGAGGATGTCCATGAACCGCATCAGCACGCCCGATGCCTTCGGATAATAGGCGGCGGAGAAGCCGATGATGCCGCCGATCGTGCAGCCGAAGACGACGGAGGCGAGGCCCATCAGCAGGCTCGTGCGCAGTCCGAAGAGCAGGCGCGTGATCATGTTGCGACCCTGCCCGTCGGTGCCGAGCAGGCCCATCTCGCCCGGCGGCTTCAGCGTGTTGGCGAGGTCGTTGCCGAAGGGGTCGGTCGGCGCGAGCCAGGGCGCGAAGGCCGCACAGAGGACGGCGAGGACGACAAGCGCCAGCGCGACGCAGGAGCCGGCATCGGAAAGGAGCATCCGGAACACGGTCTTCCGGCGAACGGGCGCGGCGGCGGCAACGCTGACGGCGGCCTCGACCGTCTTGGCGCCCGGCTGCAGCGCATCGCGTTCGAGCTTCATGGGAGAGCCCATCAGGTGCCCCTCACGCGCGGGTCGAGCACGGCATAGAGGACGTCCACCGCGAGATTGACCAGGATGAAGCCGAGCGAGAGCATGATGATCGTGCCCTGCGCCATCGGCAGGTCGCTGGACAGGATGGCGCCGACCGCGAGCCGGCCGATGCCCGGCCAGGAGAACACGGTTTCGGTGACGACTGCGCCGCCGAGCAGGAAGCCGATCTGCAGGCCGATCAGCGTGACGACCGGGACCAGCGCATTGCGCAGGGTGTGGCGCAGCACGACCGTGATCTCACCGAGGCCCTTGGCCCGGGCGGTGCGGACGTGGTCGGCGCCGAGCTCGTCGAGCACCGAGGTGCGGGTCATGCGGGCGACCGGGCCAACGAAGACGCCGCCGAGCGTGATCGCCGGCAGAATGATCCCCTGGATGCCCTCCCAGGTCCAGAGCGGGCCCATGCGGCCGGTGAAGGGCAGGATCGGATAATAGAAGCCGAAGAGCCAGATCAGCCCGAGGCCGAGGAAGAAGACCGGCAGCGAGACACCGGCGACCGAGACCGCCATGATCGCGCGGTCGATCAGCGAGCCCCGATAATAGGCGCCGACCGTGCCGAGGAACATGCCGAGCGGGATCGCCCAGACCAGCGAGGCCAGCATCAGCTCGAGCGTCGGGCCGATGGTGTTGCCGAGTTCCTGCGTCACCGGGACGTTGTTGATGATGGAGACGCCGAGATCGCCCTGGGCCAGGCGCCCGATATAGATGGCGAACTGCTTCCAGAGCGGTTCGTTGAGCCCCAACTCCTGGCGAATGGCCTCGACCACATCCTGCGTCGCCATCGGGCCGGCCCGGACCTGGGCCGGGTCGGTCGGTACCACCTGCATCAGCAGGAAGCCGATCAGCAGCACGCCGAACAGCACCGGCAGGACGAGAAGCAGCCTTTGCAGCGTATGCCGCAGCATGAAGGGCGCCTCCCTATTGCGCGGCGGCTGCGAGCTGGCCGTGGCGGTCGAAGACCACCGCGCCGCCGAGCAGGGTCAGGTCGCAACGCACGTCGTTCTCGACCTCACCGACAGGGATCGCGAAGATGTCGTGCGAGAGCACGGCGATGTCGGCGAGCTGGCCCGGCACCAGCCGGCCGACCCTGTCCTCGGCGAACTGGGTATAGGCGCCGAGCAGCGTATAGGCGTGAACAGCCTCCTCCATGCTCAGGCTCTCGGCACCGCCGATCTCGGTATGGCGCTTGGTCTGGCGGGTGACCATGGTGAAGAGGTTCTTGAACGGGTCGGTGGCGCAGACCGGCGCATCCGAGCTCGCCGCCGCATGCAGGCCGCCATCGAGCCATTTGCGCATCGGATAGGAAGCGCCGGCGCGTTCCTCACCGAGATTGATCACATAGAGATCGCCGAATTCGTAGATGAAGGCCGGCTGCGGCACCGGGTCGATGCCGGCAGCGGCCATGCGGGCGAGCTGACCGTCGGTGAGGAAGCCGCAATGCTCGATGCGGTGGCGGCGCCCCTTGATCGGATGCTCGGGGCTGTCGGCCTTCTCCATGCCGGAGAGCACCTGCTCGATGGCGGCATCGCCGATCGCGTGGATGGCGAGCTGGTAGCCGAGCTCATGGTAGTGCCGGAGATAGCCGTGCATCGCCGCGTCAGAATAAATGAAGATGCCGCGATTATCGGGGTCGCCGACGAGGTAGGGCTCGCTCATCGCGGCAGTCAGGCCGCCGGCACTACCGTCACCGAAGACCTTCATCGCGCCATAGCGCAAAAGGCCGGTCTCGCGGCCGAAGCGGTAGCCTGCCGCATGGGCCTCGTCGCCGATGCCGTCGGCATTACCGTAGATGCAGACCCAGGTGCGGACCGGCAGCGTGCCGGCGCGCGCAACCTCCTCATAGGCCTCGATCTCGGCCATACCAGCGCCCATGCCGACGCCGGCATCCATCACGCTGGTGAAGCCCTGCGCGAGCATGTAGTGCCCGGCCTTCTCGATCGCGGCCTTGAGCTCGGCGGCGCTCGGGCGCGGCATCGCCTGGACGATCAGGCGCATGGCGCTTTCGGCCAGCAGGCCGGTCAATTTGTTGTCGCGACGCTCGATCAGGCCGCCATCGGGGCTCGGCGTGTTGTGACCGATGCCGGCTGCCGCCATGGCGCGGCTGTTGACGACGCCGACATGGCCGCAGGTGCGCTTGATGTAGACGGGATTGTCGGGCGAAACGCGGTCGAGTTCCTCGGCCGTCGGGTGGCGGGCCTCAGTGAGTTCGTTATGGTCGTAGCCACGACCGGTGACCCATTCGCCGGGCTTCTTGCCCTTCACCGCCACAGCGATGCGACGCAGGACCTCTTCGATGCTGTTGACGCCTTCCTCGGGGCGCAGATTGACCTCGCTCATGGCGAGACCGAGCGGCAGCAGATGCATATGCGCGTCGTTGAGGCCGGGAATGGCGACACGGCCGGCAAGGTCCACGACCTGGGTATCCGGTCCCTGGAGTGCGGCGATCTCGGCGGCCGAACCCGCAGCCAGCACCTTGCCTCCGCCGATCGCCAGGGCTTCCGCGAAGCCTTCCGCCAAGCCGCAGAAGATGCGGCCATTCAACAAAACGGTCTCGGCTTGCGTCATCGCCCGGATTACCCTGCTTTCCCTGTTGAATTCTCGCCGCGAGGCATTGGCGAGGCGATAGTCTTCGGCAAGCATCTCCCGTGCCATGAACGCGACAATGCGCGCCTATGCGGCCCTATCGTATCGAATGGGGGATTTAGTCTGGACGGTGTGCTTTTGACGCTAAAACTATGCCACTCCGCCTGTTCCCCATGACACTATTTTCTTATGGCTTTCCGGCAGCATTGCTCAGAATATTGAACATGGCAAGGGCCGCGCACAGGCGGGCCCTGCATGACGCGCAGGAAAGACAAGGCGCGCAGAATGGGGAAACGGAGCGACTATGAGCTTTGATGTCGGCGGAAGGCTGAAGGAAATCAGGCTGGCGGCCGGACTTTCCCAACGCGAGCTCGCGGCGCGCTCCGGCGTGACCCATAGCCTGATCTCGCTGATCGAGCAGAATCGCAACAGCCCGTCGGTCGCGTCGCTGCGCAAGATCCTCGACGGCATCCCAATGACCATGGTCAATTTTTTTGACGAGGCGCGAGCGCCGCGCGACAAGGTCTTCTTCGAGGCGCCGGACCTGCTTGACCTGACCTCGCGCCTGCACCAGGTCAATGGCGGCGAGAGCCGGGGACAGATGTCGTTCCGCCAAGTCGGGGATGCCCAGGCGCATAACCTGCAGATCCTGCACGAATCCTACGATCCCGGCGCCGATACCGGCATCGCCATGCTCAAGCACGATTCCCATGAAGGGGGGGTGGTGCTGGCGGGCGAACTGGAGGTCACGGTCGGCGACCAGATCAGGGTGCTCAAGCCGGGCGATGCCTATCTCTTCGACAGCCGCATTCCGCATCGCTACCGCAATATCGGGACGGAACGCTGCATCGTGGTCAGCGCCTGCACACCGCCCTATCTTTGATTGGACCCGGCATGCGAGCCCTCATCCTGAGGAGCCGTGTCAGCGGCGTCTCGAAGGATGCTTCAGATGGCTCCGGAACCTCCTAGAGCATCGTTCGAGACGCCATTCCCAAGGGAATGGCTCCTCAGGATGAGGCTGGGGAGTTCCAGACGATAGCCACGCTCCAAGGGCGCTCGCCGCATCGTGACGCCCACAACCTTAGAATCCATTTAAACTATTGATATTATTTGATTTTTATTCCGATATCCGATAATCATCGCCTCCTCACAGAGGTCGCGATGCACGCCGGTTCCAGCTCAGTCCAGACATCCGCCACGAGCCTGGAGCTGTTCTCGCGCAATCTCTCGCTCTCGGCCGGCACCTTCCTGATCCAGGAGGGCGAGCGGATCGTGGGCCCGATGCGGCCGGGGCTGAAGGTCGCCGTCATGCTCGAAGGCCGTCAGGCGCTCGAACTCGACGATCGCCCGGCCGTCGTCCTCGACGGGCCGGCCATCCTCATCGCCGCCAATGGCGGCGAGCACATGCAGCAGCGCACCGGCCTTGCAGACGGCACCCTGCGCTGCGCGCTGATACAGTTCGACTTCGACTTCGTCGCGCGTGAATTCGGCCCCGACGTCGCAAAGGCCGCGCGCCTTGCCTGCTCCGACGGGGCGGGTTTCTGGGTGCGTCCGGCCGATGCCCCGATCCGGTCGCTGGCGCTGCAGATGGCGGAATGCCAGGTCGGCGAGGCGCTGCGCCCCCTCTATCTCGCCGGCAAGGCGCTGGAGCTCGGCGCGCTCGTGCTGGATCGGATGCTCGGCGAGCGTCCCACCCGCCCGGCCCGGCTCAACCCGCGCCTGCGCGAGCAGGTCCATGCCGCCCGCGACCGCCTGCTCGAAGCCCTGCGCGAGCCGCCCGGCCTGGCGGAGCTGGCACGCGAAAGCGGGCTCAACCCGACCAAGTTGACCTCGGCCTTCCGGGCGGAATTCGGCGCCAGCGTCTTCGAGTACCTGCAAGAGCAGCGCCTGCAGCAGGCCTATGCGATGATCGCGAGCGGAGAGACCAGCATCGCCGTCGCCGCCTTCCAGGTCGGCTACAGCCCGGCCCATTTCTCCGGGCTGTTCCGCAAGCGTTTCGGCATCGCGCCCAGCGCCCTGCGCTGATCCGGGCCATGAATCCGCCGTCCCGTTCTTGCTTGGACGCGTTCGAAACGCGACCGAAAGAAATACTGCCGCGATCGAAAGCCAAGCGCGTTGCCGCCCTGGCAGCCTTCCTGAAAGAACCCCGGAGACGCGGCGCCAGAAGCGCCAGGGGCAGGAATACAGGCATGACCGGGATCAACAGCAGCAATCGCGCGATGGGGCGGGCCGGTGTGGCGCTGGCCGCTCTCCTCGTCGGCGGGGCGGGCACGGCGCTGGCGCAGGGCGCCGGGGCGACCCAGGCCGGCACGCCGATCGGCCTCGACACCATCGAGGTCCAGGGCGAGCGCGCCAGCGGCCCGGTCAACGGCTATGTCGCCCGCCGCAGCGACACCGCGACCAAGACCGACACGCCGATCATGGAGACGCCGCAATCGATCACGGTCGTCACCCGCGACCAGATGGACGACCAGGGCGCGACCACGGTCAGCCAGGCCCTGCGCTACAGCGCCGGCGTGCTCGGCGAGACGCGCCTGTCCTCGGGCGGCCGCTATGACAGCGTCTTCATCCGCGGCTTCGGTGGCGCCGGAACCGGCGCCGGCTTCGTCAACAATCTCGACGGCCTGCGCTACCTGCGCGGCGTCAACTTCCTCGTGCCCTCCTTCGAGCCCTGGGGGCTGGAACGGGTCGAGGTGCTGCGCGGCCCGTCCTCGGTGGTGTTCGGGCAGGTCAAGCCCGGCGGCCTGGTCAACATGGTCAGCAAGCGCCCACGCGACGAAAAGCACGGCGAGATCCAGCTCCGCATCGGCGAAAGGCAGCGGGCCGAGATGGCCTTCGATGTCGGCGGACCGATCGATCCGCAGAAGACCTGGCTCTATCGCGTGGTCGGCCTCGGCCGGACGGCCGATACCCAGGTCGACTACACGCAGGACCAGCGCATCTTCATCGCGCCCTCCGTCACCTATCGGCCGAACGGCGCGACGACCTTCACGCTGATGGCGTCGTTCCAGCGCGACCCCGAGACCGGCTTCTACGGCTTCATCCCCGCGGTCGGCACCGTCCTGCCGAGCCGCAACGGCCGCATCCGCAGCGAGTTCTTCCCAGGCGAGCCGCGCTTCGAGGGCTATAGCCGCAACCAGGCCAATCTCGGCTGGGCCTTCGAGCATCGCTTCAACGACATCTTCACCTTCCGCCAGAACGTCCGGCTGTCCGACCTCGAATCGCGCTTCCGGACGGTGGCTGTCGGCGGCATCGCGGCCGACCAGAAGACGCTGACCCGCCGCGTGACGATGTCGAACGAGAAGGCACGCACCGCCGGCATCGACAACCAGCTCCAGGCCGATTTCCGCACGGGACCGCTGACGCACAAGGTGCTCTTCGGCGTCGACGGCTACTGGACCGACGGCACCGCCTTCACCGGCGCCGGCGGCACCGTGCAGACGCTCGACTACACCAACCCGATCTATGGCCGCCTGCCCTTCGCCCTGCCCGCGCTGGCCGGCACCAAGCAGACCACGGCCCAGTACGGCATCTACCTGCAGGACCAGATCAAGCTCGATCGACTCTCGCTGGTCGTCGGGGGTCGCTTCGACCGGGCCGAGGCCCGTACCCGCGCGATGAGCACCGGCGTCCTGACCAAGCAGGACGATACGGCGCGCACCGGCCGCGTCGCGCTGATGTACAATTTCGACAACGGCTTCGCGCCCTATGCCAGCTATTCGACCTCGTTCGATCCGCAGGCGGGCACGACCTTCGCGGGCACGCCGTTCAAGCCGACCGAGGGCGAGCAGTTCGAGGCCGGCTTCAAATACGAGCCGCCGGGCATGAACGCCTTCCTGCAGGCCTCGGTCTACCAATTGACCCAGACCAACGTCCCGACGACCGACCTCGCCCATCCGACCTTCCAGATCCAGACCGGCGAGGTCCGGGCGCGGGGCATCGAGGTCGAGGCCCGTGCGACCGTGTTCGACAATCTCGATCTCGTCGCGGCCTATACCTATACCGATGCCGAGGTGACCAAGAGCAGCGGCGTCGACCTGCACAAGCGCCCGACCGTCGTGCCGCGCCATACCGCAGCGCTCTGGGGGCACTACACCTTCCGGACGGGCCTGCTCTCGGGCCTCGGTCTCGGTGCGGGCGTCCGGTATGTCGGCAGCGGCGCCGGCGACCCCGCCAACACCTTCTCCACATCGGCCTACACGCTGGTCGATGCCGCGATCAGCTACGATCTCGCGGCGGCCAGCCCGGCCCTCAAGGGCTGGAAGGTGCAGGTCAACGCCCAGAACCTGTTCGACAAGGAGTATATCTCCGGCTGCTACGGCACGACGCAGTGCTCATTCGGCCTGCGCCGCACGGTCCTCGCGACGTTGTCCTACCGCTGGTGAGGTCGCCGATGCAGCCGGACAGCCCTCCCGATATCGGCCTCGCTCCCGTCACGCTGCCGCAGGCCTGGCAGCGCGACTTCGCGGCCCGTGACGGGTCGCGCTACCGGCTGCTGATCTCCGTGCCGGAAGGCCCTGCACCGGCACGCGGTTTTCCAAGCCTCGTGCTGGTCGACGGCCACGCACTGTTCCCGATGGCCGCCACGGCCGCCCGCCTGCAGGCGCAGCGCCCGGAAGCGACCGGCGTCGGCCCCGCCGTCGTCATCGGCATCGGCTATCCCGATGAACGGCCCTTCGATGCGGAGCGGCGCCAGCGCGACCTCCTGCCCGTCCCCGGCGGCGCCGACCGCTTTCTCGACGCGATCATCGACGAAATCCTGCCTGCCGTCGCGCGGATCGCGCCGCTCGACCCGGCCCGGCGGGCGCTGGCCGGCCATTCCTATGGCGGGCTGTTCGTGCTGCACGCGCTGTTCACCCGGCCCGGCCTGTTCGAGGCCCATGTCGCCGGCAGTCCCTCGATCTGGTGGCAGGACCGCGCCATCCTCGCGAGCGAGGTTGCCTTCCGGCGTAGCGGCCCGGCTTCCGCCGGGCGGCTTCTGATCACGGTCGGCAGCCATGAGCAGGCCCCCGCCCTCGCCGTCACGCTGCAGCGGGCCGAGCGGCTCGCACGCGCACGGATGCGCGACAATGCCGCCGAGATGGCGGAACGCCTGAGCGCGTCCGGCTGCGTCAATTGCAGCTTCACCGAATTCCCCGGCGAGAACCATGTCTCGGTGATCCCGTCGATGCTCTCGCGCGCTGTGGCCTTCGCGCTCGCCGGCACGGCCCAGGACAAGGCGGCGGCAGCATGATGCTCGACAGACGCTCGCTGATCCTGGGCGGCTTGAGCCTGCCGGTGCTGCCCGCCATGGCCGCCGCGCCGGTCGTCGCCACCGATGTCCTCGGCCGCACCGTCAAGCTCGCCGCGCCGGCGAAGCGCATCGTGCTGGCGCAGGGCCGCCAGCTCAATGCGCTCGGCCTGATCCATCCCGATCCCGTCAGCATCCTCGCCGGCTGGGGCAGCGATCTCGAACGGCAGAACCCGGACGGGCTCGCCCGCTATCGGGCACGCTTCCCGGCCATCAATGCGCTCTCGCTCGTCGGCGACGGCGGGACGGCTGCCGGGTTTTCGCTGGAAAAGGCAATCGCACTCGGCCCTGATCTCGTCGTGGTCAGCAAATCACTCGCCGGAACACGCCGTGGCCCCGGCGATCTCGTCGAGAAGCTGGAAGCCGCCGGCATTCCCGTCGCGGTCGTCGATTTCTTCCTGGAGCCGCTGCGCGACACCGTGCCGAGTCTCAGGGCGCTCGGCATCCTCACCGGGCAGCAAGAGCAGGCGGAAAAGCTGATCGCCTTCTACGAGGAGCGGATGAGGCGGATCGCGGGCCGGGTCGCGGACGCGAAGCGCCCCTCCGTCTTCATCCACGCCCATGCCGGCGGCTACGATTGCTGCATGACGGCCGGGCAGGGCACGTTCAACGAATTCATCCAGGCCGCCGGCGGGCGCAACATCGCCGCCGCGATGCTGCCGGGCGCGACGGGGCAGATCGGTCTCGAACAGCTGATCGGTGCTGACCCGGATGTCTATATCGCGACCGGCGGCACGCATCTGGCCAAGCTCGGCGGGCTCGTGCTCGGCCTCGGCGTCAGCGAGACCGACGCGGCCGCGAGCTTCGCCAAGCTGCTGGGCACGCCGTCGCTCAAGATGCTCAGCGCCATCGAGAAGCGCCGCGCCTTCGGCTTCTGGCACCTGTTCAACGACACCCCGCTGCATGTCGTCGCGATCGAGGTTCTCGCGAAATGGCTCCATCCGGAGCGCTTCGCCGATATCGACCCGGCCGCGACGCTTGCCGAGGGCGCCCGCTTCTCGGCGATCCCGCTCGACGGGACGCTGTGGATCGCGGCGGCGCCCAAGCCCTGACGGAGACGACCATGCTGGCCACCTCGACCCGGATCGCGCTCGCCAACCCGGCGGGCGTCCTGAAGCCGCTCTGCGAGCATCTCGTCGAGCATGAGGCCGTCATCACGGAACAGGGCGACACGACGCTCATCGCGCTGGACGGCAGCCACGCGCGGATCGAACTCACGACAGCCGCGCTCGATGTCCATGTCGAGGCGCCGGACCTCTCCACGCTGCTCGGCATGAAACGCGCCATCGCCAGCCACGTCATCGAATTCGCCCCGAAGGACACCACGCCGGAGATGCGCTGGACCGGCGACGGCACCGGCCCCGCCCTGCCGCCAGAATTCCGCATCCTGACGGTCACCGCCGTCGAACGGATCACGCCGCATATGGCCCGGATCCGCTTCACGGGCGAAAATCTCGCCCGCTACGACCAGATTGACGCGCTGCATGTGCGCCTTTTCATCCCCCCGGTCGGCGTGACCGAGCCGAGCTGGCCGATGGTCGGCGATGACGGTCTGCTGCTGCCCTCGCCGGCCGAGACACGCCCGCTGGTGCGCAAGTACACGATCCGCGAGATCGACGTCGCCAACGGCACGCTCGCGCTCGATTTCGTGCTGCATGAGGATGCCGGGCCGGGCTCGGCCTTCGCGTTCCGGGCCAGGGCCGGCGACCGGATCGGCATGGCCGGCCCCGGCGGGCGCGGCCTCAAGCCGGCCGAGCGCTATGTTTTCCTCGCCGACGAGACCGGTTTGCCCGCCGTCGCACGCATGCTGGAGAACCTGCCGGCGCAGGCCAAGGGGCAGGTTTTCATCGAAGTCGCCGATGCCGGCGAGGAACAGCCCCTGCGCCACCCGGCCGGCATGTCGCTGACCTGGCTGCATCGCGGCGCGGCGGCGCCGGGCAGCCTACCGCTGCTGCAGGATGCCTTCGAGACGATCGACTGGCCGGCCGACGGGCCCTCGACCTATCTCTGGGCTGCGGCGGAGCACGCCACATTCAAAGCGATCCGGGCGGCGTCGCGCGGCAAGCTCAGGCCGGAGCGCGACCAGAATCTCGTCGTCAGCTACTGGCGCGCCGGAGCCTCCGACGAGGAGCATGTCGCTGCGAAGAAGGCTGAAGCCGCGAAGGGTTGATCAGCCCTCGCGCACCGCGACCACGAACAGGCGCGGGAAGCGCAGCAGCACCTTGCCGTCGCTCTCGACGGGGTAGTGCGGCGCGATGCGCTCGAGATAACGCGCGATGAAGCCCTGCTGCTCCTCGGCCGACAGGCGGTCGAGATAGGGCTTCAGGCCGGTGCTCTTGAACCATTCGGCGATGGCTTCGAGATTGGCCAGCGCATGGACATAGGTCGTCTGCCAGATATCGACGCGGCAGCCCGCTTGACCGAGCCAACGCCGATAGTCGCCGAAGGAGCCGATCGTGGCGCGTTCGGCCTTGGCGTTCGCGAGCTTCTCCGCCCAGGGGCCATCGGCCGCGACCTCGCGCATCGCGACATGGGAGGGCTCGTTGAGGTTGTTCGGCATCTGCACGGCCAGGCAGCCGCCTGATGTCAGCGAGCGCGCCAGACGCGGGAACAACGCGGCATGATCCGGCAGCCATTGCAGCACGGCATTGGCGAAGATCAGGTCATAGCCCGCCGCATTCGACCAGCTGTTCACGTCTCCGAGGACGAAGGAGAGGTTCGGCAGGCGCTTGCGCGCCTTCTCCAGCATGTCGGGCGAGGAATCGAGGCCCTCATTGATGGCGCGGGGGAAGCGTGCGGCGACCAGCTCCGTGCTGTTGCCGGGGCCGCAGCCGAGATCGATGCAGCGCCTGGGCTCGCTCAGCGGCACGCGGGCAAGAAGATCGGCCGGCGGGCGGGTCCGCTCGTCCTCGAAGCGCAGATATTGCGCGGCGTCCCAATCCGGCTTGGCGTTCATCGCTTGCTCCTGTCGCGGCGCACTGCCTGAAGAAGCGGCGCGCTCCGCTTCTTCTAGCGCGAAACGGCGGCGTCGGCAGGCTTGCGCGCCAGAAGGGCAAAACGGGTCGAAGAAGCCAGCCTGATCGCGTCATGCAGGGGCGCCGCGCGCTGCTGCTCGCGCACGACCTGATGGTAATCGGCCGAGACGATGTCGGTGAAGCCGGCTGCCGTCAGCATCGCCTCCAGGCGCGGACGGCTCAAGCCGTCCTTGAAGTAGAAGCGGCTGGTGATCGAGGCATGGGTATCGGCGTCGATCTGGTGGACGGCTGCGCCGCGCTTCGCGCGCAGCCAGGTGCCGAAGCGATTGACCAGCGCCTGCCAGCGCGTGCGGTTGACCCAGTCGCCGTCGATGATCAGCAGGCGCCCGCCGGGGCGCAGGACACGGAACCATTCGCTGAGCGCCGCCTCCGGATCGGTCAGGGTCCAGACGAGGTGGCGGGTGATCGCCGCGTCATAGCTCGCGTCTTCATCGAGCAGGCGCTCGGCATCGCCGAGGCGGAAGCGGGCGGCCTTGCCATGCTTGGCGCGCGCGCGCTCCAGCATCGCCTCGGAGAAATCGAGCGCGGTGACGCGGTGCTTCAGCGAGAGCAGGGCACGCGTAATCTCGCCGGTTCCGCAGGCGAGGTCGAGCACGTCGAGCGGCTGCGACCCGAAGGAATCGCCGATCAGGCGCTGAAAGGCCTTCAGCTCGCGGTCCGATTTGATCGCGTGGCCGAAGGAGAGATCGAAGCTCTCGGCCCGCGCCGACCAATAGGCGCGGATCTCTTCCTTCAGGGTGAAATTGTCGTGCGTTGAGGGAGCGGACATGGCTTTAGAGGCTTTCTCGCATTTTCTTCACGCGAACCGGTACCCACTTCGCTCGAAAATGCTTCAGTGAACCTGAATATAGGGCTCGACCAGAAGCGTGCCCCGGGCCGAATGCTCCAGATGCACGCCGACGGCATATGTCTCCGAGACCGCCTCATGCGCAAGCACCTCGGCGGGCGCGCCGGCCTGCGCGATGCGCCCGGCATTCATCACCAGCACCCGGTCGGCGAAGCGCGCCGCAAGCGAGAGATCGTGGATCGCGACGACCGTGACGATGTCGCGCCGGCGCGTCGCCTCCCGGATCGTCGCCATGACGTCGAGCTGGCGGCGGACGTCGAGGGCACTGGTCGGTTCGTCGAGCAGCAGAACATCCGGCTCGCGCACCAGCGCCTGGCCGATCGCGGCGAGCTGGCGCTGGCCGCCCGAGAGCGTGGCGATATCGCGCGAAGCGAAGGGGGCCAAGCCCAGCTCCTCGATCACCGCCTCGACAGCGCGGGTATCCTCGGGCGAGGCCGCAAGCGCATAGCCGCGATGCAGGCTTTTGCGCGCCAGCAGGATGATGTCGAAGACCGAGAGCGCGACGCGCGCACCGGTATCCTGCGCGAGATAGAAGACCTTGCGCGCCCGTTCGCGCTGCGAGAGCTGCGAGAGATCATGGCCGTCCAGCGCGACCGTACCGCGCTCGGGGCGAAGGAGGCCGGCGGCACAACGGAACAGGGTCGACTTGCCGGAGCCGTTGGGGCCGACCAGCGCAGCGAGCTCCCCGCGCGGCAAGGCCTGCGTGCCCAGCCCCTGCAGGATCGGTGTCGCACCATAGCGGAAATCGAGGTCGCGAATCTGCAAAGCCATGGCTCAGACTCCCCTGCCGCGGATCGACATCACCAGGCTGATGAAGAAGGGCACGCCGATCAGCGCGGTGATAATGCCGATCGGATAGATCACGCCCGGTGTGATCACCTTCGAGACGGTCGAGGCGAGCGAGAGCAGCACGGCGCTGGCGATCGTCGCCGTCGGCAGGAAGAAGCGCTGGTCCTCGCCGACGAGCAGCCGCGCGATATGCGGGCCGACGAGGCCGATGAAGCCGATGCCGCCGACGAAGGAGACCGAGACCGCCGCCAGCAGCGAGGTCGCGATCAGGATCTCCAGCCGCAGCCGGTCGACGCGAACGCCGAGGCTCTCGGCGCGCTCGTCGCCGAGGCGCAGCGCCGTCAGCGCCCAGCCGCGCATCAGGAAGAACGGCAAGGCGAGCGCGATCAGGAGAGCGGCGACGCCGACCTTCTCCCAGCTCGCGCGGGCGAGGCTGCCCAGCGTCCAGAACACGATCTGGGTGAGCTGCACCTCGTTGGAGCGGTATTGCAGCAAAGCGGTGATGGCGTTGCAGGTGAAGAGCAGGGCGATGCCGACGAGGATCATCGTCTCGGGGCTGACGCCGCGCAGCTTGGTCATGAAGAACAGCACGAGCGAGGCCGCCAGCGCGAAGATGAAGGCATTGACCGTCACGATATAAGGGCCGGCGCCGGGGATGACGCTCCAGCCGAAGACGATCGCGACGGAGGCGCCGACCGTCGCAGCGGCGGAGACGCCGAGCGTGAACGGATCGGCCAGCGGATTGGCGAGGATGGTCTGCATGCCGGCACCGCTCAGACCGAGCATGGCGCCGACCGCCATCGCCATCAGCGCGATCGGCAGGCGCAGGTCCCAGACGATGACGGAGAGCCGCGGCGCCGCCGATTGCGGATCCACCAGCGTGCGCAGGACATCGCCGAGCGGGAGATTGCCCGGCCCGATCGAGACATCGAGCGCCAGCGCGACGGCGAGCGCGACGACGCCGATGAGGACGAGCTTCAGCCGGCGCGCATTGCGCCGGCGATAGTCCCCGGTGGCGGTTGCCGTCATGGGCAGGGTCGCGGCCATCGTCGCTCAGGCCGCCGTCACTGGAGCCTGGCCCAGAACACGCCGGAATAGGAGATCGGCAGGAATTTTTCGTGGAATTCCTTGAAGATCGCCTCCGGATCGACGTCCTTGAACCGATCCGGATAGAACTCCTTCGCCATGGCGAGCTCGGCGATGAAGTAATAGGGCATGTCGTAGAACTGATGGTAGAAGGCCATCACCTTCTTGCCCTGGACCGCCTTGAGCTGCTGGAAGCCCGGGCGGTTCATCAGCGCCACCAGCTGCTTCTGCACCTGCTCCGGCGTCGCGTCATAGCCGAGAGCTACAGCGGTGCTGCCGGGATTACTGCCGTACCAGTTGGCGCCGGTGAGGAAATAGACGTCCGGATTGTCGGCGAGCACCTTTTCCTGCGCGGCCTGCGCCTGGAAGGCCGAGAAGAACTGGCTGCCCCAGTTGCGACCGCCGGCCTCCTCGATGTAGCGGCCGAAATTGAACGGGCCGAAGGTGGCGCAGCACGGAAGCAGGCCGGCGGCGCGCTCGACGAAGACCATCGGCTTCTGCTTGTCGGGGATCGAACCGACGCGGGCATAGATGCTGCGGGTCTGGCGCAGATAGTAATCAGCGAAGGCGTTCGCCTCCTTCTCGCGGCCGAGGATGCGGCCCAGCAGCTGCACGCTCGGCAGCACGTTCTGGGTCGGGTCCTGGCGGAAATCGACGAAGACGGTGGTGATCCCGGCCTTCTCGAGCTTGGCGAGCAGCCCCGTCTCCTGCGCCTTGAAGTAGTTTGAGAGGTCAAGAATGTAGACCTCGGTGCCGAGCGAGGCGATCTTCTCCATGCTGACATCGGCGGCATAGGGGTTGCCCATGTTGGCGATGTCCTTCGCCTTCGGGAATTTGGCGAGGTACTTTGCCCAAGCGCCCGGATCGTTCTCGATCAGGTCGTTGCCCCACCCGACGACGCGCTTGAATGGGTCCTCGCGGTCCAGCATCGCCAGCGTATAAAGCTGGCGGCCCTCGCTGAGCACGATCTTCTGGGGGTCGCGGGTGACGTTCACGACGCGACCGGCGAGATCGGTGACCTCGATCGTTTCGGCAGCGGCGGCACCCGCAAACAACACGGACGCGCCGAACAGGACGGCGGAAGACAGACGGGCAAGCCAAAGGGGAGCGGGCATCGGAAGAGCATCCTGCCGGGAAAGATGCCCTCGCGCTAACACAGCCCGTCTTGGGACGGCAAAGTAATTCTGCTTGTTTTGAATCGATCTAAATTAGATCTATTCTAGAATTCATTGAGAGTGACATCGGACCTTGAAGACGACGCCCTTGCGAATCCTATCATCGTCTTACTCAACCGAGGCGTTCCGGCCCTCCATCGCCTCGCGCGCCCGCACTGCGAAACGCCGGGCGAGCGGCGCGACCTCGGCCGCGTTGGCGGCCGAGGCCGTGCCGGCGCGGACCCGGTCGGCGATGCCGACGAAGATCACCGCGAAGCGGAACAGCGCGAAGACGAGATGGAAGCGCAGGAGCGGCGCCGTCGGCACGGCATGCTCGTAGTAGTGCGCAAGGAATTCGGCCTCGGCGGGAATGCCGAGCGCGGCACGGTCGAGCCCGAGGATGCCGCCATATTCGTCGGGCGCCGTGTGCCAGGGCATGGCGCAATAGCCGAGATCGGCGAGCGGGTGGCCGAGCGTCGACAATTCCCAGTCGAGGATGCCGATCACTTCGGGCTTCTCGGGATGGAAAAGCAGGTTGCCGAGCCTGAAATCGCCATGGGCGATCGAGACCTGGCCGTCATCATCGGGCAGATGCGCTGGCAGCCAATCGGCGACCGCCTCCAATTCCGGGATCGGCTCGCCCGGCGATTCCCGGAGCTGCTTGGTCCAGCGCGCGATCTGGCGCTCGAAATAGTTGCCCGGCCGACCGAAATCACCGAGGCCGACCGCGTCGGGCCTGACCGCATGCAGCTTCGCCAGCGCCTCGGCCATGCCGAGATAGAGACCATGACGCTCGGCCGGCTCCAGCCCCGGCAGAGCGCAATCATGGAAGACCCGGCCCTCCAGCCGCTCCATCAGGTAGAAGGGCGTGCCGAGCGGCTCGGGATCGGCATGGAAGAGCACGGCGCGCGGCACCGGCACGTTCGTCTTCGACAACGCCTCGAGCACGCGGAACTCGCGGTCGATCGCATGGGCACCGCGCAAGATCGGCCCGGCCGGCTGCTTGCGCAGAACGAGGCGGCGCGTCCCCCAACCGACGAAATAGGTCGGGTTGGACTGGCCGCCGCCGATGCGTTCGAGGGCAAGCTCGCCAGCCCCGAAGCGCTCCCGCAGGAGGTTCTCCAGGGCGGCCGGATCGAAATCGACAGTGGAAAGCGCCGGCGCTGCCATCGCCTCAGCCCTGCGGCTGTCCGGCCACGGGCCAATGCCAGAAATCCCGGCCCTCCTGCGTCAGGAAGCGGTTCAACACCATCTTGTGGACCTCGTCGGCGCCATCGACCAAGCGAGCCTGACGGGCATAGCGGTAGATCCACTCCAGCACCGTGTCCTTGGAATAGCCGCGCGCGCCATTGACCTGGATCGCGACATCGGCGGCGTCGTGCAGGACATTGGCGACCTGAACCTTGGCCATCGAGACCTCCTTGCGGGCGAAGCCGCCGCGATCGAGCTCCCACGCCGCCTTCATCACCAAGAGGCGGCCGATCTCGATGCGCATGGCGAGGTCACCGAGCTTGAGCTGGATGCTCTCGCGATCGGCAAGGCGCTGGCCGAAGCCATAGCGCTCGGCGGCATAGGCCTGCGCGATCTCGATGCAGCGCTTCGACAGGCCAAGCCAGCGCATGCAATGGGTCAGGCGGGCCGGACCGAGGCGAACCTGCGTCACCTTCATGCCCTTGCCCTCGCCGGCGAGCACGTTCTCGACGGGGATTTCCAGCCCGTCGAATTCGATCTCGCAATGGCCGCCATGCTCCTCCGGCCCCATGATCTCGATGCGGCGCAGGATGCGCCAGCCCGGCTGATCGGCATGGAAGAGGAAGGCGGTGAGGCCGTTGCGCGGATCGTCCGAGGTGCGGGCGACGAGGATGAAGTGCTTCGCCTCCTCCGCGCCGGTGATGAACCATTTCCGCCCGCTGATCACATACTTGTCGCCGCGCCGCTCGGCCTTCGTCAGGATCATCGAGGGATCGGAGCCGCCGCCCGGATGCGGCTCGGTCATGGCGAAGGCGGAGCGGACCCTGCCCTCGACGATCGGCTTCAGCCAGCGCTCCTTCTGCTCGGGCGTGCCGAGTGCCTCCAGCACCATCATGTTGCCGTCATCGGGCGCAGCCGAGTTGAACACGACCGGTCCGAAGATCGAGCGGTTCATCTCCTCGTAAGCGACCGCCATGCCCATCTTGCCGAGGCCGGCACCGCCGGTCTCCGGCTTGAGCTGCAGGCACCAGAGGCCCGCGGCACGGGCTTTGGCCCGCATCGTGTCGAGCAAAGGCAACGCGATGTTGCCATGGGCGTCGTAGGAAGCCTGGTCGGCTTCCAGCGGCAGGATCTCGTGCTCGACAAAGGCGGCGATGCGCGCGCGATAATCCTCGATGCGGGGAGAAATCTCGAAATCCATGGCGGTGCTCACAGGGACGAAACGAGGTGGCCGCCATCGACCTCGATGGTGGAGCCGGTGATGTAGCTGCCGGCGCTCGACGCAAGCAGCAGCAGGGCGCCGTCGAGCTCTTCCGGCTGTCCGAGCCTGCGCTGCGGGATGCGCTTGATCAGCTGCAGCCCGGCTTCGGTCGCGAAGAAATCGCGGTTGATGTCGGTCTCGATATAGCCGGGGCAGAGCGCGTTGACGCGGATACGATCGCGCGCCCATTCGAGCGCAAGCGCTTTGGTCAACTGGATCACGCCCGCCTTCGAGGCCGCATAGGCGCTGACGCCGCCAGCGACGCGATGGCCGAGGATCGAGGCGATGTTGACGATTGTGCCGCCGGTGCCGCTCTCGCGCATGCCGCGCGCCACCGCCTGAGCGACGAGGAAGACGCCCTTCAGATTGGTGTCGAGCACCGCATCCCAATCCGCTTCGGACAGATCAGCCGCCGGGCCGGCGCCGCTGATGCCGGCATTGTTGATCAGGATGTCGAAATGCCGGCCGGCGAGCGCCTCCGCGACCGAGACCGCGTCAGCCACGTCAAGCACAAGGCCTTTCGCGCTGCCGCCCGCCCTGGCGATCTCCGCGCCCGCCTCATCCAGGGCGGATTGTCTGCGGGCCGCCAGCGTGACCTCCACACCATGATGCGCGAGCAGCCTGGCGAAATGCAGCCCCAGCCCACCGGACGCACCTGTCACCAGGGCCGTCTTCCCCGAAAGATCCTCGAACATCAGGCATCCCGCTTCGAACAGCCGCAACTGTCGGCCGGTTGTCGGCCGCGATCAAGGCGCCCGCCATGCAAAAAGCCCGACGCATCGCGCCGGGCTTCTGCCAATTCATGACGGCCGATCGACGGCCGCCCTGTCACTGCCAGGTCTGGCGGCCGTACCACTCGTCGACATCGCTGCGGGCCTTGTCCTTGGCGAGGCCGTAGCGTTCCTGGATCTTACCTTCGAGCTGGTCGCGCTTGCCGGCGATGACGTCGAGATCGTCATCGGTCAGCTTGCCCCACTGCTCCTTGACCTTGCCCTTGAGCTGCTTCCAGTTTCCTTCGACGCGGTTCCAGTCCATCGGGACCTCCTCATGCGAGTGTGGATTCAGGGAAACAACGCCCCAGTGGCTGGATTGTTCACTGACCGCCTCATCAGAACGGCGGATGCGCGGCAATCCGGACGCGATCGATGATGAAGCGAAGGAGATGATCCATGCGCTTCCTCATCGTGACTTCGCTGGCCGCGGCGCTCGCGGGCGGGCTCGTTCCGGCCGCGGCCCAATCCCAGCAGCAGCAGAACGTCATGACTCATATCGGACGCGCCGTGGCGCTCAACAACAAGTGCCCGGCGCTCAAGCCCAACAACCTGATCATCGGCATGGTGACACGCCAGCACGGCATCGCCATGAACCGCGCGCCCTACAGCGACATCATCGTCGCCAAGGGCGCGGAGTACGCCCGCGAGATCGCAGCCCTCGATCAGCAGGCCGCCTGCGATCTCGGGCGGAAGCTCTATGGCCCGCAGGGCGAGAAGGTGCCGAACTTTCTGCGTTAAGGCCGCAACTCATAAATACCCGGATAAAAATCTTGCCTTATTAAAACCCGGGCATTATTGAACCCCCATCGAACAAGATGGGTTGCACCGATGCAGATCGCGGACAGGAAGGCGGCCACGGCCGCCTACAAGGAACGGAAGACGGTGGCGGGCATCTTCGCCTTCCATTGCGAGGCGGCCGGGCTGACCTGGGTCGGCCGCGCGCCCGATCTTTCAACCATCGAGAACCGGCTGCGCTTCACGCTGCGTCATGGCAGTCACCGCCAGCGCTCCTTGCAGGCCGCCTGGAACGCAAATGGCCCCGAGGCTTTCCGCTTCGAGGCGCTCGAAAGGCTGGAAGACGAGGACATCGCCTATGTGCTGGATCGCGTGCTGAAGGAGCGCCTCGCCCATTGGCAGGCGAAGCTCGGCGCCGAGGCGCTCTAGGCAGCGAAATGAAGCGGTGCTGGCGCGCCGCTCAATCGTCCATCTTGAGGGCGGCGATGAAGGCTTCCTGCGGGATTTCGACCTTGCCGAACTGCCGCATCTTCTTCTTGCCTTCCTTCTGCTTCTCCAGAAGCTTGCGCTTTCGGGTCGCGTCGCCGCCATAGCACTTGGCGGTCACGTCCTTGCGCAGCGCCCGGATGGTCTCGCGGGCGATGATCTTGCCTCCGATCGCGGCCTGGACCGGGATCTGGAACATATGCGGCGGGATCAGGTCCTTGAGCTTCTCGCACATGGCACGGCCACGGGCATCGGCGCGCGAGCGATGGACCAGCATCGAGAGCGCGTCGACCGGCTCGGCATTGACCAGGATCGACATACGCACGAGGTCGCCCTCCCGATAGTCGGTGATCGCATAGTCGAAGGAGGCATAGCCCTTCGAGATCGACTTCAGCCGGTCGTAGAAGTCGAACACGACCTCGTTCAACGGCAGGTCGTAGACGACCTTGGCGCGCGAACCGACATAGGACAGGTCGGTCTGGATGCCGCGGCGATCCTGGCAGAGCTTCAGGACGGAACCGAGATACTCGTCCGGCGTGAAGATCGTCGCCTTGATCCAGGGCTCCTCGATGAATTCGATCTTCATCACGTCCGGCATGTCGGCCGGGTTGTGCAGTTCGAGCGTCGAGCCGTCGCGCAGCTTGAGATGGTAGACCACCGACGGCGCGGTCGAGATCAGGTTGAGGTTGAACTCGCGCTCCAGTCGCTCCTGGATGATCTCCAGATGCAGAAGCCCGAGGAAGCCGCAGCGGAAGCCGAAGCCGAGCGCAGCCGAGGTCTCCATTTCATAGGAGAACGAGGCGTCGTTCAGCCGCAGCCGGCTCATCGCGGCGCGCAGCACCTCGAAATCGGCGGCGTCGACCGGGAAGATGCCGCAGAACACCACCGGCTGCACCGGCTTGAAGCCCGGCAGCGGTTCGGCGATCGGCTTCTTCTCGTCGGTGATGGTGTCGCCGACGGCGGTATCCGCGACTTCCTTGATCGAGGCGGTGAAGAAGCCGACCTCGCCGGGGCCGAGCTGCTTGACCTCGGTCATCTTGGGCTTGAACACGCCGACGCGATCGACGCCATAGGAGGCGTTGGCCCGCATCATCCGGATCGTCATGCCCTTCTTGAGCACGCCATCGATGACGCGCACGAGCACGACGACGCCGAGATAGGCGTCGTACCATGAGTCGACCAGCAGGCACTTGAGCGGCGCGTCGGGATCGCCCTTCGGCGCCGGCAGCTTCTCGACGATCGCCTCCAGCACGCCCTCGATGTTGAGGCCGGTCTTGGCCGAGATCGGCACGGCCTCGGACGCATCGAGCCCGATCACGTCCTCGATCTGCTGCTTGATGCGCTCGGGTTCGGCGGCCGGCAGGTCGATCTTGTTGAGGACGGTGACGATCTCGTGGTTGGCGTCGAGCGCCTGATAGACGTTGGCGAGCGTCTGCGCCTCGACGCCCTGCGAGGCGTCGACCACCAGGAGCGAACCCTCGCAGGCCGCGAGCGAGCGCGAGACCTCATAGGCGAAGTCGACATGGCCGGGGGTGTCCATCAAGTTCAGGACATAGTCCTTGCCGTCCTTGGCCCGGTAATCCAGCCGCACCGTCTGCGCCTTGATGGTGATGCCGCGCTCCTTCTCGATATCCATCGAGTCGAGGATCTGGTCGCTCATGTCGCGGGCCGCGACGGTGCCGGTCTGCTGGATCAGACGGTCGGCCAGCGTCGACTTGCCGTGGTCGATATGGGCAACGATCGAGAAGTTGCGGATATTGTCGATGGAACGGGTGCTCATGCGCGCGCCATAGCAGTGATGCTGCGTGGCGCCAAGCGGCTGGCCGCAAAAGGCTCCTCTATGGCCGCACTTGCAATTCCAATATCTAAGAATTATTCTCCGTTCATGGAGCTCGACCACGATACCGAGATCGACCGGCTGCTCGGGCAGCGCCTCAAGGCGGCCCGCCAGCGCCATGGCCTGACGCTCGATGCGCTGGCCGAGCGCAGCGGCGTCAGCCGCGCCATGATCTCCCGCGTCGAGCGCGGCGAATCGAGCCCGACTGCGGCACTGCTGGTCCGGCTCGGCTCCGGACTCGGCCTCTCGCTCTCGGCGCTGCTGGAAGAGGATGCAGGAAGCGGGCCGCTAGCGCGCCGCGACGCGCAACCGGTCTGGCGCGATCCAGCGAGCGGCTATCTGCGCCGCAACGTCTCGCCACGCGGGACGGGGTCGGGCTTCGAGATCGTCGAGGTCGAATTGCCCGGCGGAGCGGAAGTGCGGCTCGACAACGCGACCGGTGCGGCGGCGCTCGACCAGCAGATCTGGGTGCTGCGCGGCCGGCTCGACCTCACCGTTGAAGGCATCCGCCACGAGCTCGCCGAGGGCGACTGCCTGCAGATGCATCTGCGCGGCGCGATCATCTACCGCAATCCGGGCACCGCGCCCGTCCGCTACGCCGTCATCCTCGTCGCGGGAAGCGGCGCCTTTCCGGGACATATCGCATGAACGCGAGCGCTTTCACCGTTGCCATCGAGATACTCGACGCCAAGGCTGCCGAAACCACTATTCCGGCTCTCGCGGAAATCCTGCGCGACAGCGTCGCCAACGGTGCTTCGGTCGGCTTCATGAGCTGGAACACCGCCGCCGACTACGAACGCTTCTGGCGCGATGTCGCGGCGGGCGTCGCGGGCGGACAAGTCATCCTGCTGATTGCCCGAAACGAGGACGGCATCGTCGGCACGGCACAGCTTCACCTGATCGGCAAATCGAACCAGCCGCACCGGGCCGAGATCGCCAAGGTGCTGGTCCATTCGCGCGCGCGGCGGCAGGGTATCGGCGAGGCGCTGATGCAGCGCGCCGAGGCGATCGCGCGGGAGAAGGGTCGCGACCTGCTGGTGCTCGATACCGACGAGCACAGCGCCGCGCGCCGGCTCTATAACCGGCTGGGCTGGACCGAGGCCGGCACCATCCCGCGCTATGCGCTGATGCCGGATGGCGCCGATTGCGGCTCGACGTTTTTCTACAAGAGCCTCGTCTGAGGCTCAGCCCTCGGCGCTGCCGCGGATGTAGGGCTCGACCGGGCCCTTGAGCGTGATCGTCATCGGCCGGCCGAAGCGGTCCTTGGCATTGCCGGCGGAGACCTTCACCCAGCCCTCGGAGACGCAATATTCCTCGACATTGGTCTTCTCGACGCCCTTGAAGCGGATGCCGATATCGCGCGCCAGCACCTCTTCGTTATAGAAGGGGCTGTCCGGATTGACGGAAAGACGGTCGGGAAGCTGCTCGGACATGGCTCGCACCTGAATTGCAGAAACTGTTGCTTTGCCCGCTCGATAACCGCTTCCGCCCGCAAAGCCAACTCAGGGACTTGAGGCTGGCTTAGCGGCTGCCGTCGAGCAGCCGCCCGACGACCTTGGCGGTATAATCGACCATCGGAACGATGCGGGCGTAGTTCAGGCGCGTCGGCCCGATGATGCCGACCACGCCGACGATGCGCTGCTCGGCGTCGCGGAAGGGCGCGGCGACCATCGACGAACCCGACATCGAGAACAGCTTGTTCTCCGAGCCGATGAAGATGCGCACGCCGTCGCCATCCTCGGCGCGCGTCAGCAGGTCGATGACATCGGTCTGCGTCTCCAGATCGCCGAACAGCATGCGGATGCGCTCGAGATCCTCCTGCGCCCGGAGATCGTCGAGCAGGTTGGCCTGGCCGCGCACGATGAGATGGCGGTCGCTGCCGGGGCCGGCCTGGGTCGCGATGCCGCTTTCGACGAGCCGGGCCGTCAGCGCGTCGAGCTCGCGCTCCATCAAGGCGCGCTGCCCGCCAATCTCGCCGCGCAGTTCGGCTAGCGTCTTGCCGAGGATGCGGGCGTTCAGGAAATTCGCGGCCTCGCTCAGCGCCGAGGCCGGCAGGCCGGGGGGCAGCGCCAGCAGGCGGTTCTCGACCGTGCCGTCCTCCGAGACGAGCACGACGAGGGCGCGCAGCGGATCGAGCCGGACGAATTCGATATGCTTCAGCCGGACATCGGCCTTGGTGGTGACGACGACGCCGGCGCCGCGCGACAGGCCGGAGAGCAGCGCAGAGGCTTCCGTCAGGGTCTGGTCGAGATTGCGATTGCTGGCGGCGACCCTGATCTGGGCCTCGATGCGCGAGCGTTCGTCCGCGGTGAGATTGCCGACCTCCATCATCGCATCGACGAAGAAGCGCAGCCCCCGCTCGGTGGGCAAGCGACCGGCCGAGGTATGCGGCGCATAGATCAGCCCGGCCAGCTCCAGATCGGTCATGACATTGCGCACCGTCGCCGGCGAGAGCGCCATCGGCAGCAGGCGGGCGATGTTGCGCGAGCCGACGGGCTCGCCCGTCGTCAGATAGCCGTCGACGATCTGGCGAAAGATCTCGCGCGAGCGCTGGTCGGTCTCGACCAGGCCGCTGATCGTCTCGGGGCGGGGCGTATGCGCGCTCATGAACCTTTTTCAGGCGAAATGTCGGTCTCGTCCTATTGTCGTCACGACGGAGGCGCGGATCAAGGGGCAAGCCCCGCCCGCGCCTTGCCGTGCGCGGCGCAAGCGCCTACAAGCCGCCACTTCCCCGCAAGACAGGACAGTTTCATGCGACCCTCCAAACGCGCCGCCGACGAGATGCGCAAGGTCACGCTCGAACGCGGCGTGGTGCGCTATGCCGAGGGGTCCTGCATGGTGACGTTCGGCGAGACCAAGGTGCTCTGCGCCGCGACCGTCGAGGAAAAGGGGCCGCCGTGGCTGCGCGGCACCGGCAAGGGCTGGGTCACCGCCGAATATTCGATGCTGCCGCGCGCCACCCATGAGCGGACGCGCCGCGAGGTCACCTCGGGCAAGCCTTCGGGCCGCACGCAGGAAATCCAGCGCCTGATCGGCCGCTCGTTGCGCGCCGTCGTCGATCTCACCGCGATCGGCGAGCGCCAGATCGTCGTCGATTGCGATGTCCTCCAGGCTGATGGCGGCACGCGCACGGCTTCGATCACCGGCGCCTGGGTCGCGCTGCATGACGCGCTGAAATGGATGGAAGGGCGCGGCCTGCTCAAGGGCACCAACCCGCTCAAGGACCATGTCGCCGCGATCTCCTGCGGCATCGTCGCCGGCAACCCCGTGATCGATCTCGACTATGTCGAGGATTCCGGCGCGCAGACCGACGCGAATTTCGTCATCACGGGCTCCGGAGGCATTGTCGAGGTGCAGGGCACGGCCGAAGGCGCGCCCTTCTCGGAAGAAGAGCTGCTCGCGCTGCTCAAGCTCGCCAAGGGCGGTGTCGCCAAGCTCGTCACGCTGCAGAAGGCGGCGGTGGCCTGAGCATGAGCCCGCATCGCCTCCTCACCGGCAAGGTCGTGATCGCGACCCATAACCAGGGCAAGTTGCGCGAAATGCGCGAGTTGCTGGCGCCCTACGGCATCGAGCTCGTCTCGGCCGGGGAGCTCGGCCTGCCCGAGCCGGTCGAGGATGGCTACATGTTCTCGGAGAATGCGGCGATCAAGGCGGTCGCTGCGGCGAACGCCAGCGGTTTGCCGGCGCTCTCCGACGATTCCGGCATCTGCATCGACGCGCTCGACGGCGCGCCCGGCCTGTTCTCGGCCAACTGGGCCGGACCGGGCAAGGATTTCGCCCCGGCGATCGGGCGGGTGCAGATGGAGTTGGCGAAGCGCGGCGCCACCACGCCCGAGACGCGCAAGGCGCATTTCGTCTCGGCGCTGGTCATCGCCTGGCCGGACGGACATCAGGAGCTGTTCGAAGGCCGCGTCTTCGGCACGGTGACCGAGCAGGCGCGCGGCCTGGGCGGCTTCGGCTACGATCCCATCTTCCTGCCCGACGGGCATGACAAGACCTTCGGCGAGATGACGGCGCAGGAGAAGCACGGCATTCCGGCCGATGGCTCGCCCGGGCTGTCGCATCGCGCGCGAGCCTTCCATGTCCTCGCTGCCGCTTGTCTGAGGAAGCCGGCGTGAGCGCCCCGGCCGCCCTCACTGAGCGGCCTTCCACCTCGCATCCGACCGCGGATGCGGGCTTCGCCGTCTATGTGCATTGGCCGTTCTGCCTGGCCAAATGCCCCTATTGCGACTTCAACTCGCATGTGCGGCTGCAGCCGCCGGACCAGCAGCGCTACATCGCCGCCTTCCGTCGCGAGATCGCACATCGCGCCGCGCTGGTGCCCGGCCGCACGGTCTCCTCGATCTTCTTCGGCGGCGGCACGCCCTCGCTGATGGAAGGCCGCACGGTCGGCGCGATTCTCGATGCGATCGGCGAGCACTGGGCCGTCGATCCCAATTGCGAGGTCTCGCTGGAGGCCAACCCGACCAGCGTCGAGGCCGGGCGCTTCCGCGATTTCCGCGCGGCCGGCGTCAACCGCGTCTCGCTCGGCGTGCAGGCGCTTAACGATACCGATCTCAAGGCGCTGGGCCGGATGCATTCGGCCGAGGAAGCGCTGGCAGCCGTCGCGATCGCGCGGCAATATTTCGAGCGCTATTCCTTCGACCTGATCTATGCCCGCTCACCCTTGCAGACGCCGGCCTTGTGGCGCGCCGAGCTGGAGCTGGCGATCAGCCATGCGGCCGAGCATCTCTCGCTCTACCAGCTCACCATCGAGCCCGGCACCGCCTTCGAGCGGCTGTTCCGCGCCGGCAAGCTCGCCATCCCCGATCACGATGCGGGTGCGGCGCTCTACGAGACGACGCAGGAGATCACCGCCAGGCACGGCCTGCCGGTCTACGAGATCTCGAACCACGCGCGGCCCGGCGCCGAATGCCGGCACAACCTGGTCTACTGGCACTATGGCGAATATGCCGGCATCGGCCCCGGCGCCCATGGCCGGTTGGTGACGGCTGAGGGCCGCATGGCGCATTCCACGGAGAAGCGGCCGGAAGTCTGGCTGGAACGCGTCGAAGCCGAGGGCCATGCGCTGGTCGAGAACGACCGGCTCAGCGAAGAGGCCCAGGGCGACGAATATCTGCTGATGGGCTTGCGCCTCGTCGAGGGCATCGATCCCCAGGTGTTCAAGGCGCTGTCGGGTCGCGCGCTCAACGCCAGGCGCGTCGCCAGCCTGATCGAGCAGAAGCTGCTGATGGAACGCGCAGGCGGGCGGCTCGCGGCAACGCCTGATGGCGCGCTGCTGCTCGATGCGCTGGTGGCCGATCTGGCGGCTTGAACTACGCGGAGCTTACAGCGTCATGCTCGCCCTCGTGGCGAGCATCCACGTCTTGAACACGATCTTCGACGAGTGAAGACGTGCATAGTCGGGACAAGCCCGACCATGACGAAGAGCGCGAAATAAATCGCTCAGCCCTTTCCCAACCGCGCCCCGGTCTTCGGATCGAAGATGTGGATCTTGTCGGGATCGACGGTGATCCAGAGCCGGCCTTCCTGCGCCGCGACCTCGCCCGTCGCCGCCTGCATCACGAAGGGCTGGCCGGCGAGCTTGCCGTGGAAGAGCTGGGTCGCACCGAGTTCCTCGATGAACTCGACGTCGAAGGGCAGCGAACCGGCCTGGCCTTCGGAGGCGATCTCGACATCCTCGGGGCGTAAGCCCACCTCGACCGGGGCCTGCGCCGCCAAATCCTCGCGCAGATCGCGCACCTCGATGATCGCGTCGCCGAGCGCGACGATGCCGGGGCCGTCGACCATGCCGGGCAGGATGTTCATCGGCGGCGAGCCGATGAAGGTCGCGACGAACTTGCTCGCCGGCTTGCGGTAGACCTCGGCGGGCAGGCCGATCTGCTCGACCTGGCCGGCATTCATCACCACAAGCTTGTCGGAGAGCGTCATCGCCTCGACCTGGTCATGCGTGACGTAGATCGCGGTGACGCCGAGCGCGCGCTGCAGCTTCTTGATCTCGACGCGCATCTGCACGCGCAGCTTGGCGTCGAGGTTCGAGAGCGGCTCGTCGAAGAGGAAGACCTGCGGCTTGCGCACGATGGCGCGGCCCATGGCGACGCGCTGGCGCTGGCCGCCGGAGAGCTGGCGCGGCCGGCGCTCGAGGAAGGGCTCGATCGCCAGGATGCGGGCGGCTTCCCGCACGCGCTTGTCGATCTCGTCCTTCGGCGTGCCGCGATTGCGCAGGCCATAGGCCATGTTGTCGTAGATGTTCATATGCGGGTAGAGCGCATAGTTCTGGAACACCATGGCGATGTCGCGGTCGGCCGGCTCGATCTCATTGACGACGCGGCTGCCGATCGACACCTCGCCCGACGAGATCGTCTCCAGTCCGGCGACCATGCGCAGCAGCGTGGACTTGCCGCAGCCGGAGGGGCCGACGAGCACGCAGAAGCCGCCGTCGGGGATGTCGAACGAGACGCCCTTCACGGCCTCGACGCCGCCGGCATAGACCTTCTTGACGTTGGTGAGGGTGACCTGAGCCATTCGCGGGTTACTTCTCGGTTTCGACCAGGCCCTTCACGAAGAGCCTCTGCATGGCGATGACGACGAGGACGGGCGGCAGCATCGCCAGCATGGCGGTGGCCATGGCGAGCTGCCATTCCGTCAGAGCGTCGGCGGTGACGATCATCTTCTTGATGGCGATGACGATGGTCTGCATCGAGTCCTTCGTCGTCACCAAGAGCGGCCAGAGATACTGGTTCCAGCCATAGATGAACTGGATCACGAAGAGCGCCGCGATCGTCGTCATCGAGAGCGGGAGCAGCGTATCCTTGAAGAACCTGAACGGGCCGGCGCCGTCGATCTTCGAGGCCTCAAGCAATTCGTCCGGGATCGTCATGAAGAACTGGCGAAAGAGCAGCGTGCCGGTCGCCGAGGCGATCAATGGGATGGCGAGGCCCTGATAGGTGTCGAGCATGTTGAGATCGGAGACGATCTTGAAGGTCGGGAAGATGCGGACCTCGACCGGGAGCATCAGCGTGATGAAGATGATCCAGAACGCCGCCATGCGGAACGGGAAGCGGTAATAGACCACCGCATAGGCCGAGAGCACGGAGATGAAGATCTTTCCGAGCGCGATCGCCATCGCCATGATGAAGGAGTTCAGCATCATGTGGATCACCGGCTCGCGCGTCGTGCTCGACGTGCCCACGAACAGGATGCGGTTGTAGTTCTCCAGGAAATACGGGCCGGGATAGAGCGGCATCTGGCCGTTGATCACGGTCGCGGCGTCCCAGGTCGAGGCGACGAAGGTCAGCCAGACCGGGAAGGCGACGATCAGCACGCCGATCGTCAGGATGATATAGGCGATCAGGTCGCCCAGGCGGCGGTCCTCGACCATCAGGTGGCCCTCTCCATCGCGCGCAGCAGATCGGCCAGCGCATCGGCGCAGGCATCGAGACAGGCCTGGCCCTTCTGCGGCGTGGCGCGGCGGGCATCGCCGACGACGCCGGTCTCGGTCATCTCCCGGAAGGAGCGGTGGCGCGAAACGACCTGCCGGCGGGGCGCACGGTCCAGCGCGCCGAAGGCTTCGGACAGGCGCGGCTCGCGCACCGAGCCCGGCGCCAGCACCATCATCATAGAGGTCTCGACCTCGCAGGCATGCTGGACGCCCTTCTGATCCTCCAGGAGAGGGCCGAGCGCCGCCTCCGCCAGCATGAAATAGGTGGTCGCCTCGACATGCAGCCGGGTCTCGCGGGCGAAATCGGGCAGGAAGGCGGTGAGCGCGGCGATGTTGCCGCCATGGCCGTTGACGATCAGCACACGGTGGAAGCCGTGGCGCTCGATGCTCTTGAGGAAAGACAGCAGCACGGCGCGATAGGTCGGGATGTCGAAGGTAAAGGTGCCGCCGAAGGCCATGTGGTGCTCGGCCATGCCGCACCAGAGCGTCGGCGCCACGACGACGTCGACATCGTCGGCCCGCTCGGCCGCAGCCTTGCAGACGCCGCCGCACAGGATGGTGTCGACGCCGACGGGCAGATGTGGGCCGTGCTGCTCGATCGAGGCGACGGGAAGGACGACGATCGCGTCCGCCGCCGCCTTGACCCGCAGCTCCTCGGCGGTCAGGTCCTGCCAGAGTACGGAGGCCATCAGTAGCTCACCTTGCGCTCGATGAAGCGGAACTGCACCGCGGTCAGTCCGATCACCATGATCAGCAGCAGCACCGATTGCGCCGCCGAACCGCCGAGATTGGAGCCGCCCTTGCCGTCGGAGAAGACCTTGTAGACCAGCGTCTCGGTCGCGCCCGAGGGGCCGCCCCCGGTCACCGTGTCGATGATGCCGAAGGTGTCGAAGAAGACGTAGACGATGTTGACGACGAGCAGGAAGAAGGTCGTCGGCGAGAGCAGCGGGAAGACGATGGTCCAGAACCGGCGCATCGGCCGGGCGCCGTCGATCACCGCCGCCTCGATCACGCTCTTGGGGATCGATTGCAGACCGGCGAGGAAGAACAGGAAATTGTAGCTGATCTGCTTCCAGGTCGCGGCGAGGATGACCAGCAGCATGGCGTGGTTGCCGTTGAGACGCGGATTCCACGGGATACCCAGCGATTGCAGGCCACGCGCGAGCATGCCGAGCGAGGGATCGAACATGAACAGCCAGAGCACGCCGGCGATGGCGGGGGCCACCGCATAGGGCCAGATCAGCAGGGTCTTGTAGATCTCGGCACCGCGGATCTGGCGGTCCGCCATCACGGCGAAGAGCAGCGCGATCGAGAGCGAGAGAACGCAGACGAAAGTGGAAAAGATGGCGGTGTTGATGAAGGCCTTGAGATAGCCGGGATCGGCAAAGAGCGCCTGGTAATTCTCGAACCAGACGAACTGCGTCGAGATGCCGAAGGCATCCTCGAGCAGGAAGCTCTGCCAGACCGCCTGGCTCGCCGGCCAGTAGAAGAACACGATGGTGATCGCGAGCTGCGGCAGAAGCAGCAGGAAGGGGATCGTCAGCCCCTTGAAATATGCGTTCTTCTGCATCGGCTTCCTTGGAACGAGACGGCCATCCCGGGCGCAATTGCCCGGGATGGCCTCAGCTATGCAAGAGCGAAACGCTCAGCGGGCCGCAGTGCGCTCGAACTGGCGCAGCATCTGGTTGCCGCGATCGACCGCCGCATCCAGCGCCGCCTGCGGCGACTTCTGGCCGTTCAGCGCCGCCTCCAACTCCTCCGACCAGATGTCGCGGATCTGGACGAGGCTGCCGTAGCGCAGGCCCTTCGAGTTGTCGGTCGGGGCCTTGTTGGTCAGCTCGAGGATCGGGGTCTCGAGATAGGGCTTGTCCTTGTAGAAGCCGGACGCCTTGACCTTCTCATAGGCTGCCTTGGTGATCGGCAGGTAGCCCGACTCGGTATGCAGCTTCACCTGGCGGTCGACATTCGAGAGGAAGGTGAAGAACTTGGCAACGCCCTTGTATTCGTTCGCCTTCTTGCCGCCCATCACCCAGAGCGAAGCGCCGCCGATGATCGAGTTCTGCGGAGCGCCCTGCACGTCGGCATAGTACGGCATCGCGGCGTTGGCCCAGTCGAACTTGGCGTTCGCCTTGACGTTTCCGAAGAAACCCGAGGAGGTCAGGAAGATCGGGCATTCGCCCGAGGTGAAGCGGCCTTCGCCATTATTGGTGCGGCCGGAATAGTCATAGGTCTTGTCCTTCTGCAGCTCGACCAGGTTGGTCCAGTGCTTCAGGAAGGCCGGGCTCTTGTTGAAGTTCAGCACGGCGTCGGCGCCGGCCATGCCGTTGACCTTGGTCGAGAGCGCGATGTTGTGCCAGGCCCCGAACTGCTCGATATTGGCCCAGGGCGCCCAGGCGTTCGAGACGCCGCATTTGTCATAGCCGGCGGCCTTCAGCTTCTTGGCGGCCTCGAAGGTCTCGGGCCAGGTCTTCGGCGGCTTCTCGGGGTCGAGGCCCGCCTTCTTGAAGGCGTCCTTGTTGTACCACATCACCATCGACGAGGAGTTGAACGGCATCGAGAGCATCTCGCCCTTGGCCGTCGAATAATAGCCGCTGATCGCCGGCAGATAGGCCGCCGGATCGAATTTCTCGCCGGCTTCCTTCATCATCTCGTGGACCGGCTTGATCGCGCCCTTGGCCGACATCATCGTGCCGGTGCCGACCTCGAAGACCTGCAGGATGTGCGGCGCCTGGCCGGCGCGGAAGGCGGCGATGCCGGCGTTCAGCGTGTCGGGATAGGAGCCCTTGTAGACCGGAACGACCTTGTAGTCCTTCTGCGAGGCGTTGAAATCCTCGGAGAGCTTGACGACGACGTCGTTATTGGCGCCGGTCAGCGCGTGCCACCACTGGATCTCGGTCTGCGCGAGGGCAGGCGAGGCGCCGGCCAGCGCAAAGGCCGCGACCGACATCAGGATGCGCGATTTGATGCTCATGGAATGTCTCCCTTCCGCGGGCGGGCGCCGCCGCGGTTCTTGTCGTTGGTGCGCAAGCTAGCATGAAGCGCAGGCGACATTTCAATGACAAATCGATGACGACCAGCGCAATCAGCCTATGGTCTGGGTCGGAGGTCCGGCATCGACCGTGACGGCCTCTCGCTTGCACATTCCGGCAGAACCGGCTGATCTGCGCTCCCCGATCCGAATCCGCCTGTGGATGCCACCATGCCCAGCCTCGACCTTGCCGTGACCACGACCCTGCCCGCGGATGCCGAGGCCGCCGCGCTCGCGGGCCGCGTCTGGCGTCCCGATCTCGGCGGGCCCGCCGTGGTGACGCTGCGCGGCGGGCAGGTGATCGATGTCACCCAGAGCTTCGCGACCAGCCGCGACCTCTGCGAGAACGCCGATCCGGCGGCGGCGTTGCGCGCGGCGCAAGGCGAGGCGATCGGTTCGCTCACCGACATCCTCGCCAACACGCCTGTGGACGGCCGCGACCCGACGCGGCCCTGGCTGCTCTCGCCGCTCGACCTGCAGGCGGTGAAGGCGGCCGGCGTCACCTTCGCGGTCTCGATGCTGGAGCGCGTGATCGAGGAGAAGGCGCGCGGCAACCCGGCCGCCGCAGCGACGATCCGCGAGGAGATCGGCAAGCTCATCGGCGACGATCTCTCGAAGCTCAAGCCCGGCTCGCCCGAGGCGATGCATCTCAAGGACGTCCTGATCAAGCAGGGCGCCTGGAGCCAATATCTCGAGGTCGGCATCGGGCCGGATGCCGAGATCTTCACCAAGGCGCCGCCGATGTCGACGGTCGGCACCGGCGCTGACGCCGGCCTGCATCCGGCCTCGAGCTGGAACAACCCCGAGCCGGAGATCGTGCTGATCGTCGCCTCGGATGGGCGGATCGTCGGCGCCACGCTCGGCAACGACGTCAACCTGCGCGATGTCGAGGGCCGCTCGGCCCTGCTGCTCGGCAAGGCCAAGGACAACAACGCCGCCGCGGCGGTCGGCCCCTTCATCCGCCTGTTCGATGCCGGTTTCACGCTCGACCATGTCCGCCGGACGACGGTGACGCTGACGGTCGAGGGGCAGGACGGCTTCCGGCTAGAGGGCTCCTCCTCGATCGCGAAGATCAGCCGCGACCCCGCCGATCTCGCGGCCCAGATGATCGGCCCGCATCATCAATATCCGGACGGGGCGGCGCTCTATCTCGGCACCATGTTCGCGCCGATTAAGGATCGCGATGCGCCCGGCGGCGGCTTCACCCATAAATACGGGGACATCGTCACCATCGCCGCACCCGAGCTCGGCAGCCTGGTCAACCGGATGAAGCGCACCGATGAATGCGCACCCTGGACCTATGGCGCCTCGCATCTGATGCGTTACCTGGCTGGGCGCGGACTGCTCTGACCCGGCACCGGAACGGGCGAACTGACAGAAAGGCAGCAGCGAAACCGCGGGTTCTTACCGAAATTCGGCGAGAACCTGCCTTTCCGTCAGGCAGCTGGTAAGTTTTTTCTGCCACAGAGCGGGCTGGACCAGGAGGGTTCGGCGTGGCGATGAGCGAAATCGGGACAGAAAACTCCCAAGTCGACGGCAAGGATTTCATCGGCAAGGGAGCAGCGACGCGCTTGGCCGGCTCGCCCCTCGCCTGGATCGTGGCTTTCGCCGCATTGGCCGTCGCGGCGCTGATCCTGCCGCTGCGCCTGCCGCTCGGGCCCAATGCCTGGGATACGGTGGTCTATCTCGACGCGATCCAGCGCATCGGCCTCGGCCAGGTCCCGACCATCGATTTCTTCGCGCCGATCGGTCCGCTCGGCTTCTATTTTGCCGCCGGGCTCGACGCCGTTTTCCCCGATGCGCAGCCGATGCTGCTGATCAACTGGGCGTTGCTGCCGATCATGCTGCCGGTGCTGGCGCTGCTCGCCGGCGAGGTCGCCCGGCGCTCCCGCCCGCAGGCTTTGGCGCTGGTGCTGCCCTTCCTGCTGTTCGCGGCGCTGCCGATCAACCTGCACGGGCTCTACCCCTCGCCCGGCTTCGACGGGTACGGCTTCTACAACCGCCATGTCGCCTTGCAGCTCTACTTGCTGATCGCGACCCTATTGTTCGTGCCGCGGCGCAGCTTGCAGATCGCGCTCGTGGCCGTGCTGATGCTGACGCTCTTCCTGACGAAGGTCACGGGCGCCGTCTCCGGCACGCTCCTCGTCGGCTACGCCACACTGAGCGGCCGGATGCGCTTCCGCGATGCGACCATCGCCGCCGGGCTCGTCATCCTCGCACTGGGCGTGCTGGAACTCGCGACCGGGCTCAGCTCCGCCTACATCATCGATATCCTGACCCTTCTCGGCCTCAACACCGGTACGCTGCTGCCGCGCTTCCTGACCGTGGCCTCGGTCAAGTTCAACGTGATCGGCCCGTCGCTGGTCCTGCTCGCCGTGCTCGCCTACGCCTCCTGGCGCGACGGTTTGCCGGCGACGCTGGCCGGCTGGCGGGCGCTCGCGGATGCGCCGATCGGCTGGTTCGCAGCAGGCCTGTTCGCGCTTGCCCTGTTCGAGACGCAAAATACCGGCTCGCTCGAATTCATCGGCCTGTGGCCGATCCTCCTGCCGCTCATCCTCGACTGGTGGGAGCGGCGCAACGACCGCATGCGGCCGGTGGTCCTCGTACTGACGCTCGCTGTCTCGCTGCCGAGCGCCGTCATCTGCATGGAGCGCGGGATGCGCGCGGTGATGGGCGGGGCGACCTATGTCGCACTCGACGTGCCCGATCTCGGGCCGCTCGGCCGGATCAGCGTGAAGCCGGACATCGCCGCACGCGCCGCCGCGATGCTCGACCACTACGCGACGCAGCCCGAAGGCTATCGCGACCTGATCCGGCGCGACATCCTGCCGTCCTACATCCTCTATTCGGAGATCGACTACCAGGCGACCTGGATGCTCGAGATCCAGCAGGCGGTGACCGCGATCAAGGCCTGGGAAGCCGCCAACAAGCGCGAGCTCAACGGCTTCTTCACCTTCGATTTCGTCGATCCGCTGAACTATCTGCTGCAGCGCATGCCGCCGCGCGTCGTGCCGGTCGGAGTCGATCCCGGCCGCAGCACGCCGGACCTGCAGCCGGGCACCATCGAGGCGCTCAGGCAGACCGACGCGATGCTGATGCCGAAATGCCCGGTGACGACGCCGCGCGAGATGATCCGCAGCCATTTCGCCGCAGCGCTCGAAGGGCGCGAGCGGATCGCGCTCGCGCCCTGCTGGGACATGTATTTGCGGAAGTGACCGGGATCAGCCGGCCGCGGTCTGCCCGGCTTCCCAGCCGAGGATGGCGCGCTTGCGCGTCAGGCCCCAGTGATAGCCGGTCAGCGCGCCGGACTTGCCGATGACGCGGTGGCAGGGAACCACGAAGGAGATCGGGTTCTTGCCGACCGCCATGCCGACGGCCCGCGCCGCGCTGGGCTTGCCGATATGGTTGGCGACCTCGCCATAGGTCGTGGCGCAGCCCACGGGAATCCGGAGCAGCGTCTCCCAGACCCGCACCTCGAAATCGGTGCCGATCAGGACGACACGCAAAGGCGTCTCCGCCGACCAGGCCTTGGGCTCGAAGATGCGGCCGGCATAGGGCGCCGTCAGGACCGGGTCGTAGTGATAATCGGCATGGGGCCAGCGCCGCATCATGTCGGCCAGCGCTTCGGCCCGCCCGCCGACGACCTTGCCGCCATCGGCGCTGTTCGAGACCCAACCGAGGCCCGCGAGGCCGCGCTCCGTGATCACCACCAGCGCCTCGCCGAAAGGCGATGCGTGGAAGCCATAGGAGAGCTTGAGACCTTCGCCGCCGGTCTTCCATTCGCCGGGCGACATCGCCTCATGCGTCACGAAGAGATCATGCAGGCGGCCGGGGCCGGAGAGGCCGACCTCAAGCGCCGTGTCGAGAATGCTGGCCGAGGAGGACAGCAGCCCCTTGGCATGGTCGAGCGTGATCGCCTGCAGGAAAGCCTTCGGCGTCAGGCCGCACCAGCGGCGGAAGAGGTGATGGACATCGGTCGGGGTCGCGCCCGCAGCCTCGGCGATCGCCTCGATCGTCGGCTGCTCGCGCCAGTTATGGGTGATGAAGGAGAGGATGCGCCGGACGGTGTCGTAATCGGAGCCGGGGGCGACGGCCGGGAAATCGGCCTCGCTCGGCGTCGCATCGGTGGCGCGCGCCAGCACCGCATTGGAGAAGCGCGTCGGGGTCATCGCCGTTTTCATCGGAGCATGAGCGTTCATTGGAACCTCGCATCATCAGTCATGATGCGAATCTAGGGTGTCCACCATGCCGTTCCCACCCGAAAGCTGGCAAGGGCGGGGTTGCGCGGCGGCGCGGCCGGGCATCTAACAGCACCATGACCTCTCCAGCCGACGCCATCATCGATCTCTACCAGCGCCACGCCGCCACCTATGACGGCCTGCGCGGCAAGACGCTGATGGAAGGCCCGTGGCTCGCGCGTTTCCGGGACCTGCTCGCGCCCGGCGCCACGATCCTCGATATCGGCTGCGGCACCGGGCAGCCGATCGCCCGCCATTTCATCGAACAGGGCCATGCCGTCACCGGCGTCGATTCCGCCCCGGCGATGATCGCGCTGTGCCGGACCCGCTTTCCCGAGGGCGACTGGCAGGTCGCCGACATGCGCCGCCTCGCCCTTGGCCGCCGCTTCGACGGGCTGATCGCCTGGGATTCGTTCTTCCACCTGACGCCAGAGGACCAGCGCGGCATGTTCAAGGTCTTTGCGAGCCATGCCGCGCCGGGCGCGGCCCTGCTGTTCACCAGCGGCCCGGCCCATGGCGAGGCGATCGGCAGCTTCGAAGGCGAGGCGCTCTATCATGGCAGCCTCGATCCCGGGGAATACCGGACCCTGCTGGCGGAGAGCGGTTTCGCCGTCATCGACCATATCGCCGAGGACCCAAGCTGCGGCGGCCATACGATCTGGCTCGCTGCAGCGGCTTAAGGCGTGCCGTAATCCGGCCCGCGGCGGGCGCTCGACAGGGCCGAGCCCAGCGCATCGGCGAAGCCGGAACGCTCCTGCGGCGAGAGTGCGGAGGCGATCGCGACGCTCTGCCCGCGCGAGACCAGCGTCAGAGCGAGCAGGCCGTAATCCTCGTCCGTCTGGCGTTCGAGCCGGGTCCAGGCCGGATTGAAGCGCCAGACCGCCTCGCGCCCGTGATGCGAGACCTTGCGCAGAAAAACCTCCAGCGGCGTCACCACGATGCGCTCGAAGGCGCGCGCATGCCGGAAATTGACGTGGAAGGCGACGAAGAGCGCGACGATGTCGAGCCCGAAGAAGCCCGCGACCGGCCAGGCACCGAGCAGGACGAAGGGAAGCGAGGAAATCACGCTGGCGAGGCAGACCAGCGTCATCACGATGCGGAAGCCGTTCTGGCCGAGCGAGCGGTGCGGCGTGATCGTCGCGTCGAAGACCGGCCGCTGCGACGCATCCGCGATCTCGCTGCCAAAGCTATCACTGCCGAGGCTATTGCCGGGTGTCATGCGGCGATTATAACGCCGTCATGGATCAGCGGAACAGGCCCCCTCGCACGGCAGCGCCGGCAAAGCGCATCACGTTGCCGCGCGCGCGCAAGCCGGCGGAGATCCGCGAGATCTTCACCCGCTTCCAGGCCGCGAATCCCGAGCCCAAGGGCGAGCTGGAATCGGTGAACGCCTTCACGCTGCTGGTTGCGGTCGTGTTGTCGGCGCAGGCGACCGATGCCGGCGTGAACAAGGCGACGCGCCCGCTCTTCGCCATCGCCGACAGCCCTGAGAAGATGCTCGCGCTCGGCGAGGAAACCGTGCGCGACTACATCAAGACGATCGGGCTCTTCCGCACCAAGGCGAAGAACGTGATCGCGCTCTGTGAGCGATTGATCGCCGAATTCGGCGGCGAGGTCCCGGCGACGCGCGAGGCATTGGAGAGCCTGCCCGGCGTCGGCCGCAAGACCGCCAATGTCGTCCTCAACATCGCCTTCGGCGAGATCACCCATGCGGTCGACACCCATGTCTTCCGCATCGCCAACCGCCTGCGCATCGCGCCGGGCAAGAACGTGCTGCAGGTCGAACTCGGGCTGGAGAAGGCCGTGCCGCCGGAATTCGGCCGGCACGCCCATCACTGGCTCATCCTGCACGGGCGCTATACCTGCAAGGCGCTGCGGCCCGAATGCCTGCGCTGCATCCAGAACGACCTCTGCGATTCCGCGGACAAGCGGATCGCTTGAAGCTCAGTAGCCCCGCTCCGGGTCAACCAGGTTGAGCAAGGGCTCGCCCGCCTCCAGCCGGCCGATCTGCTGGGCAACCGCCGTGGCGATCGCTTCGGGTTCCGACATCGCCGAATTATGCGGCGTCACCGTCACGCCCAGATGGCTCCAGAGGGCTGAGTCCACAGGCAGCGGCTCGGTCTCGAAGACATCGAGCGTCGCGCCCTTGAGCGTGCCGGCATCGAGCGCGGCGAGGATGTCGTCCGCGACCTGCAAGCCGCCGCGTCCGGCATTGATCAGGAACGGCCCGCCGAGGCGTCCGTCCTGCGCGAGGCCCGAAAGCAGCTCGGCATTGATGATGCCGCGCGTATCCGGCGTCAGCGGCAGCAGGCTGACGAGGATGTCGGTCCGGGCGAGGAACGCCTTCATGCCGTCCTCGCCGGAGAAGGTCTGGAGACCCTCGATGGTCTTTGGCGAACGGCTCCAGCCGGCGACGTCGAAGCCGATGATGGCGAGCTTGCGCGCTGCATCCTGACCGAGCTCGCCCAGCCCCATGACGCCGACGCGGACCGCGCGGGCGGCCGGCTGGTTGCGATCATCGTCCCAGAGCGCCTCGCGCTGCTGGCGGTCGTAGCGGCGCTGCTGGCGCAGGTAGATCAGGCAATGCAGGACGATATACTCGCTCATCCGCGTCGTCAGATCGGGATCGACGATGCGTGCGATCGGCGCCGCCGGGAGCTTGTCGTCGGCGAAGAGGAAATCGACGCCGGCGCCGAGCGAGAAGATCGCAGCGAGGTTGGGCAGACCGGTCAGGCTGCCGGGCGGATGCTTCCAGCTCGCGACGTAATGCACGGCGCGACGGTCGAAGGGCTCGCCGAGGACGACGACGGGCATATCCGGCAGCAGCGCCTGGAAGCGCGCCCGCCAGTCCTCGATATGCCAGCCGGTCATGGCCAGAAGCAAACTCATCCCGACACCCTCTCCGTAATCCGTTCCGCGACCAGCGGGCCGCGCGCCGCACCCTCTCCGATCCGGTAGGCCTTGCGCAAGCGCTCGCTTGCCGCAGCGTAGCCGTCCTCGTTGCGGGCATGGACGATGCCGAGCGGCCGGTCGAGCCCGACGCCGTCGCCGATGCCTGCCAGCGCGACGATACCGACGGCATGGTCGATCGGGTCCTGCGGCCGCACCCGCCCGCCGCCGAGCGCTACGACGGCGAGTCCGACTGCGCGCGTATCGACGGAAGCGACGGCGCCCCGCGTTTCGGGATAGACCGGCTTCACGACCGGCGCGGCGGCGAGATGCTTCTGCGGCGCCTCCAGCAAATCGGCCGGGCCGCCCAGCGCGACGATCATCCGGGCGAAGCGCTCCGCCGCGGCGCCGGAGGCGAAGGCCTGCTCGATCTTCGCACGGGCCTTGTCGAGATCCGGGGCGAGCTTGCCGAGCAACAGCATCTCGGCGGCGAGCGCGACCGTGACCTCGTGGAAGCGCGGCTCGCGGCGGCGCCCGGTCAAATGGTCGAGCGCATAGGCGACCTCGAGCGCATTGCCCGCGGCCGAAGCGAGCGGCTCGCTCATATCGGTCAGGAGCGCGTTGGTCGGCAGGCCGGCGCCGTTGGCGACGCCGACCAGCGCCTGCGCCAAAGCCTGCGCCTTACCGTAGTCGGGCAGGAAGGCGCCGGAGCCGAACTTCACGTCCATGGCGAGGCCGTGCAGGCCGGCGGCGAGCTTCTTCGACAGGATCGAGGAGACCAGCAAGGGAATGGTCTCGACCGTCGCAGTGACGTCGCGGATGGCATAGAGGCGCTTGTCGGCCGGCGCGAGATCGGCGGTCTGGCCGATGATGGCGCAGCCGGCTTCCCGCACCACCTTGCGGAAGAGATTGATACCAGGCTGGGTGACATAGCCCGGCACGGCGTCGAGCTTGTCGAGCGTACCGCCGGTATGGCCGAGGCCGCGGCCGGAGATCATCGGGACATGGCCGCCGCAGGCCGCAACCGCCGCCGCGAGTGGCAGGCTCACCGTATCGCCGACGCCGCCGGTCGAGTGCTTGTCGAGAGCGGGGCCGGGCAGATCGTCCCAGTGCAGCACCGTGCCGGAATCCCGCATGGCGAGCGTCAGCGCGACGCGCTCGCGCTCATTCATGCCGTTGAAATAGACCGCCATGGCGAAGGCGGCTGCCTGCCCTTCGCTGACAGAGCCATCAGGCAATCCGGCGATCAACTGGCGAATATCGGCATCGGACAGTTCCGCACCGTCGCGCTTGGCGGCGATGATCTCCTGGGTCAGGCGCATCAGTACCCCCCGCGCGGCGTAGCATCGGGCGCGGCGCCGGCGATCGCGTCCACCAGCGCCGTATAGAGGCCGCTGGCGCCGAAGCGGAAGGTCGTGGGCGTCGCCCAATCCTCTCCCATGATCGCATCGGCGAGGTCGAGATAGCGCGTGGCGTCGGCCAGCGTCCTGATGCCGCCGGACGGCTTCAGCCCGACGGGGCGGCCCATTTCCGCGATGACGCTGAGCATCACGCGCGCAGCCGGGATACTCGCAGAGTTCGCGGTCTTGCCGGTCGAGGTCTTGATGAAATCGGCGCCGGCCGCGATGGCTAGCTCCGAGGTCGTCCTGACCTTGTCGAGATTGGGATATTCGCCGGTCTCAAGGATCACCTTCAGCCGCCGCTCGTCGCAGAGCCCCTTGACGTTGCGGACCATGGCGGCCGCCGCCGTGGTCTGGCCTGCTAGAACCGCCCGCCAGGGCAGGACGAGGTCGATCTCGTCGGCGCCGGCCGCGAGCGCCTCCTCCGTCTCGCGCATGGCCGGGGCGATCGGCGTGTCGCCATCGGGGAAATTCACCACCGTCGCGATGCGAACGGGGCCGTCTCCCAGTTCAGCGCGTGCTGTCGCGACGAAGCGCGGCCACAGGCAGATCGCAGCGACCGGCACCGGGCCCGACACGGCGCGCCGGCAGAGGTCGCGGGTGCCTTCCTCCGTGGCATCGTCGGCAAGATCGGTGAGATCGAGCAGGGCGAGCGCGCGCCGGGCGAGATCGGCATCGGACATGGCTTACAACTCCGACAGGAAGGCACGCAGCAGGCGCCTGAGCGCCCCTGCCGCAAGGGATGCGACATCGCGCGTCTCGGTATGGTGCGGCGTGCCACCATGAAGGCCTGCGCCCATATTGGTGACGATGGACAGGCCGGCGACGCGCAAACCGCAGCGCCGCGCCAGGATGACCTCCGGCACAGTCGACATGCCCACGAGATCGGCGCCCAGCACCTTCGCCATGCGGATCTCGGCCGGCGTCTCGAAGCTCGGCCCGGTGAACCACATGTAGACGCCTTCGCCGAGCGACAGCGCCGCCTTTTCGGCCGCGCGCTTGAAGCGGCCGCGCAGATGCGGGTCATAGGCATCGACCATGGGCACGAAGCGGCCGTCGCCCCTGTCGCCGATCAGCGGATTGGGGCCGTTCAGGTTGATATGGTCGGTGATGAGAGCAAGGCTGCCCGGACGCATCTCCGCCGAGAGCGAGCCTGCCGCATTGGTCAGGACCAGCGGCGGCGAGCCGAAGGCGGTGAGTACGCCGAGCGGAACCCGCATCACCGTGGAATCGCCGCCCTCGTAGTAATGGGCGCGCCCCTGGTAAATCAGGACCTTGCGGCCATGCAGCGTGCCATAGCAGAGCTGGCGGGCATGGCCGGAGACCTCGCCGCGCGGAAAGCCGGGCAGTTCGGCATAGGGAATGCGGATCGCGTCCTGGACATCCTCGGCGACGGCGCCGAGGCCGGTGCCGAGCACGATCGCACAATCGATCGCGTCGATGCCCCGGTCCGCCAGGATGGATGCCACCTCGTCGAAGGCCGGATCGGCCGCCATCGCATGCTCCCTTCCGGCCGCCGGAGCAGCCCAAATCACCGCGGCAAATTGGCCGGTCCGAAGGAGGCTGGCAACAGTTCCTCCAGCGTGAAGCGCGCCCGGATGCCCTCCGGCCCGGCGATGGCGACGGGGGTCTCCGGCAATGCGAATTCGCGGATGCGCTGGCGGCAGGCGCCGCAGGGCGTGACCAGCTCGGCCCCCTCGCCGAAGACGAGCACCGCCCGGATCGCCTTCCCGCCGGCCGCGATCATCGCCGCGATCGCCCCGGCCTCGGCACAGGAGCCGACGGGATAGGCGGCGTTCTCGACATTGCAGCCGGCATGGACGGCGCCGTCATCGGCCAGCAGCGCGGCACCGACCTTGAAGCGCGAATAGGGTGCGTAGGCGCGCGGCTGGATGGCGGCGGCAGCGGCGAACAGGGCCTCGAAATCGATATCGGCCGGCAAATCAGCGTTCCTTGACATAGGGCAGGCCAGAGGCTTTCGGCGGTGTCGCCCTGCCGATGAAGCCGGCGAGCAGGATGATGGTCATCAGATAGGGCAAGGCCTGGATCGCTTCCACCGGCACGAGCCCGATACCGGGCATTGTCACGCCCTGAAGCCTGATCGCAACCGCGTCCAGCAGGCCGAAGAGCAGGCAGGCGCCGAGCGCAGGCCAGGGCCGCCAGTTTGCAAAAATCACCGCCGCAAGCGCGATGAAGCCGCGTCCAGCCGTCATATGGGGCAGGAAGCCGGCGGATTGCGCCACGGCGAGATAGGTGCCGCCGATGCCGCAGAGCAGGCCGCAGATCGCAACGGCGCCATAGCGCAGGCCCGCGACCGAAAGGCCGGCGGTATCGACCGCCGCCGGATTCTCGCCAACGGCACGGATGCGCAGGCCAAAGCGGGTGCGCTTCAGGACGAAGGCCGTGACGAGCACGCAAAGGAAGGCGAGATAGGCCGGGGCGGCATGGCCGGAGACGACCTCATCATAGATCAGGCCGAGCCCGGGGACGTGCTCGCGCGCCCAGCGGGCAAAGGGCAAGGTGAGGTCGCCGAAGCGGGCCGCACCCTCGAGCGAGGGGGTGCGCCCGCCCTGCCCGTACCAGGCATTGCCGAGCACGACCGTCAGCCCCGCCGCCAGCATGTTGATGGCGACGCCGGAGACGATCTGGTTGCCGCGCCAGGTGATCGCGGCGAAGCCATGGACCAGCGCCAGCACCAGCGATGCCAGAATGCCAGCGCTAAGCCCGATCCAGGCCGAGCCGGTGGCGAAGGCCGCGACCGCCGAGGCAAAGGCGGCGACCAGCATCTTGCCCTCCAGGCCGATATCGACGACACCGGCCCGCTCCGACCACAAGCCCGCCATCGCCGCGCAGATCAGCGGAATCGAGAGCCGGATCGTCGAATCGAGGATGACAGCGAGGAGCTGGAGCAGGTCCATCAGGCCGCCCCCCGGCCGATGCGCAGCACGGTCGCAATGACCCGGCGAAACAGCCCGTCCAGCGCGCCGGCGAAGAGCACGAGCACGCCGCCGATGACCACGACCATGTCGCGAGTGATGGCCGGCTTGTCGAAGGAGAGCTCGGCCCCGCCCTGATAGAGCACGCCGAAGAGCAGGGCGGCGAGGCCGACGCCGGCCGGGTGGCCACGGCCCATCAGCGCGACCGCGATGCCGACGAAGCCGTAGCCGGCGGTGAAATCGAGCACGAGCCGATGCTGGACGCCGAGCGCCTCGTTGACCGCGAGCCCACCGGCGAGCGCGCCCGAGATCGCCATGGCGATCATGGTCACCGCAGCAGGCGAGATGCCGGCATAGGCGGCGGCGCGCGGATTGGCGCCGACGGTGCGGATCGCATAGCCCAGCCGCGTCCGCCAGATCAGCAGCCAGACGGCGAAGAGCGCCATCAGGGCCAGGAAGAAGGCGCTGTTCAGCGGCGTCGCGGGCAAAGTGAAACCGAAGGGCGCCAGCAATTGGTGCATCGGCGTCAGGATGGCGCCCGCCGGGAAATCCGGTGTTTCCGGCTGCATCGAGCCGGGCTTGCCGATGATCTCGCGCAGCAGATAGACGATCAGCGTCGCCGCGACGAAATTCAGCATGATCGTGGTGATCACGACATGACTGCCGCGTTTGGCCTGGAGCCAGCCGGGAATGAAGGCCCAGAGCGCGCCGCCCGCCGCCGCCCCGAGGATCGCAATGGGCACGGCGAGGAAACCCGGCAAGGCCGGAAGGGCGAGGCAGGCGATCGCCATGGCGATGCCGGCAACAGTCGCCTGCCCCTCGCCGCCGATATTGAACAACCCGGCATGGAAGGCGACGGCGACAGCGAGCCCGGTGAAGATGAAATTCGTCGCGTAATAGAGCGTGAAGCCGATGCCCTCGGCGCTGCCTAGCGCGCCGCGCAGGAGCAGGGCCGTCGCCTCCAGCGGATTTTCTCCGATGCCGACGACCACGAGCCCGGCGACGAGGAGTGCCGCGGCGACCGAGACCAGCGGCACCAGCGCGATATCGGCCCAGCGCGGGAGGTCGACGGGGACGGCGCTCATGCCGCCTCGTCCGCCACGCCGGCCATCAGCAGGCCGAGATCGCGCTCATCGGCCTGCTCCGCGGCGCGCTCGCCGGTGATCCGGCCGCCGCATAGCGCGATGATCCGGTCGGAGAGCGCCATCACCTCCTCGAGCTCGACCGAGACGAGCAGGATCGCGACGCCCTGATCGCGCAGCGCCACCAGCCGGCGATGGATGAACTCGATCGCGCCGATATCGACGCCGCGCGTCGGCTGGCCGACCAGCAGGACTTTTGGGCCGCGCTCGATCTCGCGGGCGAGCACGATCTTCTGCTGATTGCCGCCGGAGAATTTTGCCGTCTTCAGCGCCGGATCGGGCGGACGTACATCGTAAGCGGCAAAGGCCTCGCGGGCATGGGCCTCGATGCGAGCCGGCGAGAGCAAGGGGCCGGAACCGAAGGCTGGGTCGTGCTGGTAGCCGAGAATGGCATTCTCGGCGGCGGAGAAGGCGGTGACGAGGCCGCTGCGCTGGCGATCCTCGGGAATATGCATCAGGCCGCGTTCGCGCAGCCGCGCCGGATGGCGATCCGCCGCCGCGAGAATCTGGCCGCCCAGCCGGATCACGCCGCGGCTCGGCTGGATCAGGCCCGCCAGCACCTCCAGCAATTCGCTCTGGCCGTTGCCGGCGACCCCGGCAATGCCGACGATCTCGCCTTCATGGAGCGTGAGGTTCACGTCCTTCAGGGTCTCGGTGCCGCGCCCGTCACGGCAGGAGAGACCGACCGCTTCGAGAACCGGCGCGCCGCGCTCGTGCGGCCCCTTCTCGACGCGCAACAGCACGCGCCTTCCGACCATCGCCTCGGCCAGGGCCGGCGGCGAGGTTTCGGCGGTCGCGACATGGGAAACCATCTCGCCACGGCGCATCACCGAGACCCGGTCGGTCACCTCCATGATCTCGCGCAGCTTGTGGGTGATCAGGATCACCGTCTTGCCCTGCGCCTTCAAGGCGCGAAGCAGGGCGAAGAGCTGGTCGGCCTCGGCCGGGGTCAGCACCGCGGTCGGCTCGTCGAGGATCAGGATCTCGGCGCCGCGATAGAGCGCCTTGAGGATCTCGACGCGCTGCTGCAGGCCGACGGAGAGTTCTCCGACGATGGCATCGGGATCAATCGCGAGACCGTAGTCCCGCGAGAGCCGGGCAAGCGCGGTCCGCGCCTTGCCGATGCCGCCTTTCAGGAAAGCTCCGCCTTCGGCGCCGAGCACGACGTTCTCGACGACGCTCAGGGTCTCCACCAGCATGAAGTGCTGATGGACCATGCCGATCCCGGCAGCGATCGCATCGGCCGGGGAGCGGATGCGGCGCGGCGCGCCGGCGATCCTGATCTCACCGGCATCGGCCTCGTAGAAGCCGTAGAGGATCGACATCAGCGTCGACTTGCCGGCACCGTTCTCGCCGACGATGCCGTGGATCGAGCCGGCCGCGACCGAGAGGGACACGTCCCTGTTGGCCGCAACCGGGCCGAAGCGCTTGGAGATGCCGGTGAGCGCGATGGCGGGCGCGGGCCTCAAGGGAGCGGCCCGCGCCTCACATCGTGCATTTCTGGTCGGACATGTAATCGTGGACCTTGACGGTGCCAGCGATGATATCGGCCTTGGCCTTGTCGGCGGCGGCCTTCATCTCGGGCGTGATCAGGCTCCGGTTGTTGTCGTCCAGCGCCCAGTCGATGCCGCCTTCCTTGAGGCCGAGCACGGAGATGCCCGGCTTCCAGGAACCGTCCTGCGCCGCCTTGAACGAATTGTAGGCGGCGATGTCGACGCGCTTGAGCATCGAGGTCAGCACCTTGCCGGGATGCAGGGCATTCTGGTTGGAATCGACGCCGATGCCGAGCTTGCCGGCATCCGCCACGGCGCGGAGCACGCCGATGCCGGTGCCGCCGGCAGCGTGGTAGACCACGTCCGCGCCGCGATCGATCTGCGACTTGGCGAGCTCGCCACCCTTGACCGGGTCGTTCCAGGCAGCCGGGGTCGAGCCGGTCATGTTCTGGAAGATCTCGGCATCGGCCTTGCCGGCCTTGACGCCCTGGACATAGCCGCAGGCGAACTTGCGGATCAGTGGGATGTCCATGCCGCCGACGAAGCCGACCTTGCCGGATTTCGAGGCCATCGCCGCGAGCAGGCCGACGAGATAGGAGCCCTCATGCTCCTTGAAGACGATCGACTGCACGTTCGGGAGGTCGACGACCATGTCGATGATCGTGAATTTCAGGTTCGGGAACTCGGCCGCGACCTTCTGCAGGGCGGTCGCCTGCGAGAAGCCGACCGCGATGATCGGCGAATGGCCGTCGCGGGCGAAGCGGCGCAGTGCCTGCTCGATCTGGGCGTCGTTGGTCGGCTCGAAATCGCGGAACTCGACGCCGGTTTCCGTCTTGAACTTCTCGGCGCCGATGAAGACGCCCTCGTTGAAGGATTTGTCGAACTTGCCGCCCTTGTCGTAGACGACCGCCGGCTTGATCGGCTGGGGCTGCGCCAGTGCCGCGACAGTCGAAAGCACGACGCCGGCAAACGCCGCCGCGAAAGAACCCAAACGCATGGAAGCGATCCCCTGTTGCAGCCGGGCGCCGTTGTCCGGCCCTCGATCGCGGCACGATGACATGGCTGCGCGACGCGGCCAAGCTGGCGAAAGGTCATGTTCATCACGACCGCGCGGCCGCGCCGCAGGGCGATTGCCCTGGAGCCGCCACCGGCCTTAGGCTGTCGCCCATGATGCTGAACGACGACGAGATCGAGCGCTATGCGCGCCATATCGTCCTGCCGGAGATCGGCGGGCCGGGCCAGCAGCGGCTGAAGAACGCGCGCGTGCTGGTGGTCGGGGCCGGCGGGCTCGGCGCGCCGCTGCTCCAGTACCTGGCGGCTGCGGGGGTGGGGAAGATCGGCATCGTCGACGACGACATCGTCTCGCTGTCGAACCTGCAGCGCCAGACCATCTTCACGAATGAGGATATCGGCGCGCACAAGGCCGTGGTCGCCGCCCGCTTCGTGCGCAACCTCAACCCGAATGTCGTGGTCGAGGAGCATGTCACGCGGCTCGATCCGCATAATGCCCGCGCGCTGATCGCCTTCTACGACGTCGTCGCCGAAGGCTCCGACAATTTCGCGACACGCTATGCCGTGTCCGATGCCTGCTTCCACGAGCGCAAGCCGGTGGTGATGGGCGCGCTCGGGCGCTTCGACGGGTCGCTGACCACGATCCGCGCCCATGAGGCCGGGCCGGACGGCAAGCCGAACCCGACCTGGCGCTGCCTCTTTCCGGACGCGCCGCCGCCCGGCGCGATCCCGACCTGTGCGGAAGCCGGCGTGCTCGGCGCCCTGCCGGGCGTGATCGGCTCGCTGATGGCGCTCGAGGTCGTGCGCGCCATCACCGGCTTCGGCGAGCCGCTCGTCGGAAAGCTCCTGCTGGTCGATTCCCTGACGATGCGCTTCGAGACGCTGCGCTATGGCTGGGACGAGGCCAATCCGCTGAACGGGCAAATCCTGGCCGAAGGCCGATCTTAACCCGTATCTGCTAGCCAATCCCCGTCGAAAGCACGGGGAAGGGCACAATGCAGGCCGACGGCACGATCGAGGCGGGAGTTGCGACCGAGGCGCGGTGGCTTCCGAGCCTGCCGCTCGTCCTGCTTGGCGCTGCCGTCCTGATCTGCGCCCTGCTGCTGACGCAGCCCCTGACGCTGCCGCTCGGACCGATGTACTGGGACCTCGTCCTCTACCTCGACGCCGCCAACCGGATCGGCGACGGCCAGGTGCCGCTGATCGATTTCATCGCACCGGTCGGGCCGCTCGGCTACTGGCTCTTCGCCGGGTTCGACGCGCTGTTTCCGCGGGCGCATCCGCTGCTGCTGGCGCAATGGTGCCTGTTCGCGGTGACGGCTCCGGCGATGGCGGTCATCCTGCACACGGTCGGCCGGCAATCACGCGCCAGGGCGATGGCGCTGCTCCTGCCCTATCTCGCCTTCCAGATCCTGCCGATCAATGTCGAGCACTACTCCTTCTTTCCGGGCACGGACGGATTCGGCATCTACAACCGGCATGTCAGCATCGTGCTCTACGTGCTGGTCTGCGGCCTGCTCTTCCTCCGCGGCCCGGCGCTCGCCGCCATCATCGGCTGGACGCTGATCGCGCTGTTCATGATCAAGATCACCGGCTTCCTCGCCGGCGGCCTGGTCACGGCTTTCGCGCTCGCCGCCGGGCGTATCGGCCTGCGCCAGGCCCTGACGGTCGCAGCCGCCGCTGGGCTGGCGTTGATCGGCTTCGAACTCGCGACAGGCCTCGTCAGCGCCTATCTCGGCAGCATCCTCGCGCTGATCGCGATCAATGCCGGCGGCATCCTGCCGCGCTTCGTCCAGGCCGCCTCGCTGCATCTCGACATCGTTGGCGCCGGGGCGGCGCTCGTGCTTGCCTTGTTCTGGCTGGACCGACGCGACATCGCTGACACCGCGCTTGCGCTGCGCCGTCAACCGTCCGCCGCCGGCTTCATCCGCCTGCTCGACCGCGACGTTGCCTGGCTCGCGGTCGTCCTCGCCGCGGGGCTGTTCTTCGAGACCCAGAATACCGGCGGGCAGGCTTTCATCTTCATCTGGCCGGTGCTGCTGATGATCCTGTCGCGCTGGCTCGGCAGCGGCCGGCGCGGCGCGCTCGTTGTCTGCGGCCTCGTCGCCGCCACCGCCATCCCGCCAGCCGAAACCGTGCTCCAGCGCGGCGCACGGGCGCTGATGGCGCAGGCGGGCTATGCCGCCCTGCCGAACCAGCATCTCGGCCGGCTCGGCCAGGTCTCGCAGCATGCCGACGTCATGAACCGCGCGAGCGCGATGCTCGACATCTACGCGGCTCATCCCGCGACCTTCCGGGAATTCACCGCACGGGAGATGCTGCCGTCACCGCAGCTCTATTCGGAGCTCGATTTCCAGGCGTCATGGCTCATGGCGGTCGACGAGGGGGTCGCGGCGATCCTGGCGCATGAGCGGGCGAGCGGGCGCCGCTTCGAGACGATCATGAGCCTCAACTTCGTCAACCCGTTCCCCGCCGTGATGGGCCGCAGCGCGCCGCGCGGCATTGCCATCGGCGCCGACCCGTTCCGCGCCGTGCCGAAGCCGGACGATGCCGAGATCACGCTCGCCCGCGAGGCCGACCTCGTGCTCTATCCGCTCTGCCCGGTCACGGTCGCGAACGAGGCCCTGCGCAAGATCTACGCGCCGGTCCTGACGGGCCGGCGGGAGATCGCGCTCGGGCGCTGCTGGAAGGGCTATGTGAAGGCGGGCTAGCGGCCGCGCTTCGTCTCGATCACGTCGAAGAGCTGCGCCGCAAGGTCCGGTCCGCCGAGCTTCTTGATCGCGCGCACGCCGGTCGGCGCGGTGACGTTGATCTCGGTGAGCTTGCCATGGATCACGTCGATGCCGACGAGCAGAAGGCCGCGCTCGCGGAGCGTCGGACCGATCGCCTCGCAGATCGCGAGCTCCTGCTTCGACAGGTCGGTCGGGCGGGCCGCGCCGCCGCGCACCATGTTGGCGCGCAGGTCGCCGACCGCCGGGACGCGGTTGACCGCGCCCGCTGCCTTGCCGTCGATCAGGATGATGCGCTTGTCGCCCTCGGTGACCTCCTTGATGAAGCCCTGCACCACCCAGGGCTCGCGGAAGAGGTTGCTGAACAGGTCGAAGAGCGAGCCGAAATTCGGGTCGGTCTTGCTGGTCTTGAACACGGTCGCGCCGCCATGGCCGTAGAGCGGCTTCATGACGATCTCGCCATGCTCGTCGCGGAAGGCCTCGATCTCCGCCCTGTCGCGGGTGATCAGGGTCGGCGGCATCAATTCAGGGAAATGGGTGACGAGGATTTTTTCGGGCGCATTGCGCACGGAAGTCGGGTCGTTGACCACCAGCGTCTTCGGGTGGATGCGCTCCAACATATGGGTGGTGGTGACATAGGCCATATCGAAGGGCGGGTCCTGCCGGAGCAGCACGACGTCGAGCCCGGAGAGATCGACCTTTTCCTCCGTGCCGGCGGTGAAATAATCGCCTTCGACGTCGCGCACCTTCACCGGGCGCATCGGCGCGGTGACCTTGCCGTCGCGCATCGAGAGCTTGTCGGGGGTGTAGGTATAGAGCGTATGGCCGCGCGCCTGCGCTTCCAGCATCAGCGCGAAGCCGGTATCCCCGGCGATCCGGATGCGCTCGATCGGGTCCATCTGGATGGCGACGTTGAGGCTCATGACAGGCTTCCTGTTGCAGGCAGGCGGTTCTTATCGGACCGCGGACCGGGTTCCTGCAAGTGGGTGGCCTTGCGTCAGAGGACAAGCGCGAAGGCGGCCGGCACATGGCGCGGCCGGCACCAGGGCGCCAGGAACACCGCATCGGCCCGCAGGTGATGGCTGCCAGCCCAGGGATTGCGCGAAAGCCAATGCCTTATGCGCCGCTCGACCAGGCGCTGCTTTTCCGGGGTGATCGCGATCATGGCGTCATCGAGGTGCCTACGCGCCTTGACCTCGACGAAGGCGATGGTGCGGCCGCGCTTCATGACGAGGTCGATCTCGCCGCCCTTGCCGCCGAAACGGCGCTCCAGCAGGCGATAGCCCTTCGCCGTCAGCCAGAGGATGGCGAGCCATTCGGCGCGGCGTCCGGTCAGGCCGGAGCGCTTTGCCTTATGGCTGCGCCCGCCCGGATCGGTGCCGGCCCTGGTCACGGATCGTCGCGGGTCAGTTCGAGCGCGCGGGCATAGACCTTGCGGCGCGGCTGGCCGGTCTCGGCGGCGACCTGCGCCACGGCTTCCTTCAGCGAGACTTTCGCCAGTGCCGCGCGCAAACGCTCGTCGATCGCCTCGTCGGTTGGAACGAGATCGGCGGCGCCGGGCGGACCGATGATCACGACGATCTCGCCGCGCGCCTCCTCTTCGCCATCGTAATAGGCGGCGAGTTCGGGAAGCGTGCCGCGCCGGACCGTCTCGTAGAACTTGGTGAGCTCACGCGCGACGGCGCCGGGCCTCGCGCCGAGCACGGCGGCGGCGTCAGCCAGCATCTCGGCGAGGCGGCGCGGCGATTCGAAGAAGACCAGCGTGCCGGGGATCGCAGAAAGCTCGGTCAATCGCGTGCGGCGCCCGCCCGATTTCGGTGGCAAAAACCCCTCGAAGAAGAAGCGGTCGGTCGGCAGGCCGGCCAGCACCAAAGCCGCCAGCACGGCGGAGGGGCCGGGAATGCCGGTGACGGGCAAACCTTCCGCCACCAGCTCGGCGACGAGTTTGTAACCGGGATCGGAAACCAGCGGTGTGCCGGCATCCGAGATCAGGGCGAGCTTGCCGCCCTCGCGCAGCTTCGCCAGCACCTTCGGACGCATCTGCGCGGCATTGTGCTCGTGGTAGGGCAGGAGCGGCGTCGAGATCCCGTAATGCGCCAGCAGCGTCTTCGACGTCCGGGTGTCCTCGGCCAGGATCGCATCGGCGGCGGCGAGCGTCGCCAGCGCCCTGAACGAGATGTCGCGGAGGTTGCCGATCGGCGTTGCGACGATGTGGAGGCCCGGCGCCAGCGGCTCGGCCTCGGCCCTCAGGCCGAAAGCGGTGTAGCTGGGAGCGCGGGGGGTGGCGGCAGTGTTCGACATCCGATCACGCTGCCACAGCCGCCGCAGCGGCGCCATGGCGGGGAACGCCCGCACCGGTGCAACCCATAGTTAACAACTTGAAAATAGGCTTCCGGACTGGCACGAGAGGTCCGGGGGCATATCGGTTCCACAGGACCCATCGCCGGGCCGCGTTTCGCCGGCCCGGTCACGACTGGAGATCGCCCGTGTTGTATCATCGGCACCTCGCACCGATCCTGCGGTTCAAGACACGGGCCTTCGCGGTCCTGCTGCCGCTTGCGCTCGCCGCCTGCGGCGGCGGCACCTCGGGCCTGCCGGGCTTCGATTCGGGCACGCCCGCAGCCGGCGGCGCCGCGCCGACCGGGCAGACCATCGGCACCGGCAAGGTCAAGGTCGGCCTGATCCTGCCGCTGACCGCCGAGGGCCAGGGCGCGGTCGTCGGCAATTCGCTCAAGAACGCCGCCGAGATGGCGCTGGCCGAATTCCCGAATGCCGACCTGACCCTGCTGGTCAAGGACGATCGCGGCACGCCGGACGGCGCCCGCGCCGCCGCGCAGGAAGCCCTGTCGGAAGGGGCCGAACTGATCGTCGGCCCGCTCTTCGCGCCCTCGGTCCAGGCGGCCGGGCAGGTGGCACGCGGCGCCAACAAGCCGGTGATCGCCTTCTCCAGCGATTCCAACGTCGCCTCGCGCGGCGTCTACCTGCTCTCCTTCCCGCCCGAGAACGACGTCAACCGCGTGATCGGCTACGCCGCCCAGCAGGGCCGCAAGTCCTTCGCGGCGCTGGTGCCGGACACCGCCTATGGCAAGGTGGTCGAGGCCGCCTTCCAGCAGGCCGTCGCCAATCGCGGCGCACGCGTCGCCGCGATCGAGCGCTTCAGTGCCGACCCGGCCGCGATGAAGGCCGCGATCCAGCGCCTGATGCCCTCGCTCGCCCAGGCCGATGCGCTGTTCGTGCCGGCCGCCGCCGACGCCATGCCGACGCTCGGCCAGCTCCTGCAGGAGGCCGGCTACAACCCCGCCAAGGTCAAGCCGCTCGGCACCGGCGTCTGGAACGATGCGGGCATCGCGCGCGTGCCGGCTATCCAGGGCGGCTGGTTCGCCTCGCCCGACACCGCCGGCTTCAACGCCTTCGCCGGGCGCTACCAGCAGCGCTTCAACGGCGCGCCGACCCGCACCGCGACGCTGGCCTATGACGCGGTCTCGCTGGCGGCGGCGCTGGCGCGCACGCAAGGCTCGCAGCGCTTCTCGGAAGCCGTGCTGACCAACGGTTCCGGCTTCGCCGGGGCGGACGGCGTCTTCCGCTTCCGCCCGGACGGGCAGGTCGAGCGCGGGCTCGCCGTGCTGGAACTGCGCAACGGCCAGATCGTCACGATCAACGCCGCGCCGCGCGATCTCGGCCCGCGCTCGCAATAAGACGCCCAACGAAAACGGCCGGGCAAGGCCCGGCCGCTTCCTCATCACGATGGGTGACGGGCCTCAGCTCAGCGGCGCGTATTTCACCACGCAGCCATAGGCCTTGGTGCTGGCTTCCGAGACCGGCTTGCCGGCCTTGAGCTCTGCGACGGCCTGGCGGACATAGCTCTTGGCGCCTTGGAGGCTCGATGCCGCCGAGGTCGGCTTGTCGTCGATCGCGCCCATATAGGCGAGCGTGCCCTTGGGATCGATGATGTACATATGCGGGGTGGTCTGGGCGCCATAGGCCCGCGCGACCTTGCTGTTCGGGTCGAGCAGGATGCCGGCCGGCGCGGCATTGCGCTGGACCGTGAGTTCCTTCGCCTTGGCGGCATCGACATGGCCCTGCTCGCCCTGCGGCGAGGAGATCACCGAGAGCCAGACCACGCCCTCCTTGGCCATGTCCTTCTGCAGGTTCTGCATGGTCGCGCTGTTGTAGTGCTTCCGGACATAGGGGCAGTCATGGTTGGTCCATTCGAGGATCACCGTCTTGCCGGCGAATTCCGAGAGGTTGCGCGTCTTGCCCTCGACATCGACCGCCTGGAAGGCGGGGGCGGGGGCACCGACCTTGGCCGCACCTTGCGCGAAGGCCGCTGCCGGGAAGGCGAGGCCGGCGAGGGCGAGGCCGGCGATGAAAGTCTGTCTGGTCAGGCTTTGCATGTCTGTCTCCCTTGGTTGATGTCGAAAACCTATGGCAGTGCTGCCGTCTTCGCGTTGCGGCCGGCTGCACGTTCGGCCGCGGCGATCAGCCCATCCACAGTCAGTAGCTGCGGCAGGATCTCGGCCTGTGCCTCCTTACGGGCGGGGTAGAACAGATAGAGCGGCACGCCGGCGCGGCCCTGCTCGGCCAGCGCCTTGGCGATGCGGCTGTCGCGATTGGTCCAGTCGGCCTTGAGATAGACGACGCCGAGCCTGGCGAAGGCATCCTTCACCTCCTGCCGGGAGAGCGCGACGCGCTCGTTGGCGATGCAGGTGATGCACCAGGCCGCGGTGAAGTTGACGAAAACCGGCTTGCCCTGCGCTTGTAAGGCCGCGACCCGCTCGGGCGACCAGGCCTCGATATCGCCGGCCCGCGCCTCGGTCGCCGCACCGGGAACGGCATTCTGCACAGTGAACCAGCCGGCGCCGAGCACGACCAGCGCCGCCAGAACCGAGCCGAAGGCACGTCGCGCGAACGATCCGCGTGTCACGCCGATAAGCCAGACGGCGAAACCCGCCGCCAGCACCGCGACGAGCGCCGCGAGCACGCCCTGCGGGCCGCTCTGCACCGACGCAACCCAGATCAGCCAGATCGCGGTCGCGAACATCGGGAAGGCGAAGGCCTGTTTCAGCACCAGCATCCAGCGGCCGGGCTTCGGCAGCAGGCGCAGCAGGCCCGGAGCGAAGGAGAGCGCGACCACCGGCAGCGCGAAGCCCAGCGCCAGTGCGAGGAAGACGGAGAGAGCGACGGCCGGCGGCTGCGTGACCGCATAGCCCATCGCCGCACCCATGAAGGGCGCCGTGCAGGGCGTCGCGACCACGACCGCGAGCACGCCGGTCATGAAGGCACCAAGCCGCCCGCCCCGGCTGGCGAGGCCGTCACCGAGCCCGGTGACGGAGGTGCCGATCTCGAAGGCGCCGAGCAGGTTGAGGCCGATCAGGACCATCACCACCGCCAGCGCGATGACGAGCGGCGGGGACTGGAGCTGGAAACCCCAGCCGACGCTGCTGCCGAGGCTGCCCAGCGCGATCACCGCGCCGGCCAGCACCATGAAGGTGACGAGCACGCCGCCCATGAAGAGCAGGCCCTGCTCCCGGACCTCCGAACGGCTGCGATGCGCGAGCTGCGCGAAGCCGAGCGCCTTGATGAACAGCACCGGCAGGACGCAGGGCATCAGGTTGAGGATCAGGCCGCCGGCAAAAGCGAAAGCCAGCGCCGCCCAGAGCGTCAGGTCGGCGCCCTCGGCCGGCATCGGAATCCGCACCACGGCCGGGCGCGCTTCAGGCGCCGCTGCCATACCTGCCGCCATCAGAGCCGGATCGGCATCGGCGAGCAGCGTCACAGCCCGCGGCGTCCCCTCCTCGGTAAAGGTGAGGATGCCGGAGATTTCCGGCTTCGCCAGCTTGAAGGCACTCGAACGGGTCAGCGTCAGTGCAGGCTTGTCGCCGGCCGCGAAAGGCTGCTCGGCCGCATGCTCGATCAGCGTATCGGAAACAGGGAAGAAGCGCAGATCGGCGGCGCCTGCCGGCAGACCGGGCAGATCGAGAACGAGCTTGCCGGCATCGTCGCGGAGCTTGCCGCGGAAGGCGGCCGGCTTGGGCAGCGCCGCGATGGCGGCATCGATGCGCGCCTCTGCCGCCTGATCGACTGCGCTTGCGGTGCTGATCGGAAGCTCCAGCGAGAAGGAGCCTTCCTCGGGAATGCAGATCTTTTCGCAGACCAGCCAGGTCGCCTCGGCCTTCAGGGCGAAAGTCTCACCGGGCCTGGCATCCGCCGGCACGGTGATCTCGAGCGGCAGCAGGACCGTGCCCTCGAAGCCGAAATTGACGAGGGGCTCGACCCGGATCGCCTTCGGCGCCGGCCACTGGATCTCGCCCGCGGTCGCGCCGGCCGGCAGGTCCCATTTGATCTGGGTCGGCTCGCCGGAATCGCCGGGGTTCAGCCAATAGGTATGCCAGTGCGGCGCGAGCTTCTGGACGAGCGCGAGCTTGAAGCGCTCGCCGGGCGCGACCGCGTCCCGGCTCGACAGCAAGGTCGCAGTGACGCGCGGCGAGGTGACGGGAGCGGATTCGGCGGCAACCGCCAGGCCGGGAACCAGCAGTCCCAGCGCCAGCGCTGCGCCGTGCAGGAAACGCTTGCCTAGATATCGCCGCATGATGCCGTCGCCATCCCTGAACATCCCGACCCCATGCCTCATTCCGCCCTCACCTGCCAATGACAAGGCAGTGAGGCGGGGTCGCGGGCATTCTGGGCGATCCGCCTTCGGGAGGCAGCGTGCCATGGTGTCGCCGCCCCGGTGACGGGGCGGCGAGGCCGTTCAGATCGCGGCGCCGTCCGTGACGATGTCGGCGCCGAGGCCCTGGCGGACCGCGCGCACGATCTCGGCCTCCGCCGCGGCGCCACGCCGGCGCGGACGGCTCGCGTCGATGCGGTGCTCGGCGATGATCTGGCCGGGGGCGCCCGAGAGGACCACGACGCGGTCGGCGAGATAGGCGGCCTCGTCGATATCATGGGTGACGAAGAGCACGGTCTTGCCGGTGCGCTGCCAGACGCGGATCAGTTCGTCCTGCAGGTTTTCGCGCGTCAGGGCATCCAGCGCCGAGAAGGGCTCGTCCATCAGCAAGATTTCCGGCTCGACGGCGAGCGCGCGGGCCAGCGAGACGCGCTGGCGCTGGCCGCCCGAGAGCTGATGCGGCCAGCGCTGAGCGAGTGGCGCGAGACCGACGAGGTCGAGCATCGCCGCCGCCTTGGCGAGGCGCTCGGCACGGGGCGCACGGCCTTCGAGCCCGAAGCCGACATTGGAGACGACCTTGCGCCAGGGCAGCAGCCGCGAATCCTGGAAGACCAACGCGACAGGCCGGCGCGCTTTGTCCTTCGCGTTGATGACGACCTCGCCGCCGCTCGGCTTGGCGAGGCCGGCGATGACGCGCAGCAAGGTCGACTTGCCGACGCCGGAGGGGCCGACGATCGCCAGGAATTCGCCGCGCCCGACCGAAAGGTCGAGCTTGCGCAGGACTTCGGTGTCCTCGCCGTCGCGCTTGAAGGTCAGCGACAGGCCTTTGATTTCGATCACGCTTTCCAACGCAGCACCCATTTCTGGAAGGCGACGAAACCGGTGTCGAGCAGGCCGTAGAGCGCCGCCATCGTCAGCATGTAGACCACGACGATATCGGTCGCGAGCAGGCTCGAGGCCTGCATCATGCGTTGGCCGACACCGGCGACGCCGAAGATCTCGGCCGCGACTACCGCCATCCAGGCCTGGCCGAGCGCCGTCCTGATGCCGACGAGGATGCCGGGCAAGGCAGCCGGCAAGAGGATCTTGAACAGGCGCTGCCAGGGGGAGCGGAAGCCGAAGGCATCGGCGACCTCGATGAGATCGCGGTCGACGCCGCGGATCGCGCCCTGCGCCGCGAAGAAGACGATCCAGAACACGCCGATCGCGATGATGAAGACCGCCGCGCCCGGCGTGACGCCGAACCAGATGATGGCGAAGGGCACCCAGGCGAGGCCGGGAATCGGGCGTAGGACCCGGACGACCCAGGCCGTCGCCTCCTCGGCGATCCGGGACATACCGATGAGCACGCCGAATGCGATGCCGAGACCGGCGCCGACGAAGAGTCCAACAAAGTAGTGCCAGAGCGAACCCAGTATGGCCGAGAGCCAGGCGCCGGACGAGAGCTCCCGCATGAAGGCCTTCGGCAGGGCGCTCGGCCCCGGCAGGAAGGCCGGATTCACCCATCCGAAGAACGGCATCGCCTCCCAGAGCAGGAGGAAGGCGACGAGGCCCAGAAGGGCGAGGGCCGGAGCCCGCAAGCTGCTCACGATCTCAGCCGCCCGCCTTGACCGCGCGATCGTAGTACTGGGTCTCGAACAGCCCGTCGAAGGGGAGTTCCTTCTCCAGCGAGCCGAGCTTGACCTGGTAGGCCTGCATGGCGCGGGCGGGCTCGATGATCTTGCGTGGGTCGATCTCGAAGCGGCTCGCCGGCGAAACCAGCGCCTTCTGGATCAGCTCGGGATCGACGATGCCCTTGCCGAGCGCCGCGCCGACATGGGACGCAGCCTTCGTCGGATCGGCCTTGATCAGCGCGGCCGCCTTGACGAGGCCGGAGACGAGGTTCTGCACGGCCTGCGGATTCTTGGTGGCGAAGGCGCCGGAGACGGCGACGACCGTGCCGGGCTGGCCGGGGAAGACCTCCTCGCCGCCGGCGATCAGCTTGATCTGCGGGTTGCGGGTCTGGAGGATCGTCAGCGCCGGCTCGCGGACCGAGCCGCCATCGACCGCGGCGGCCAGGATCGCCTGCTGGGTCGCGTCGATGCCCATCGGCACGATCTCGACATCAGCCTTGTCGACCTTCGCGACCTCCCAGAGCCAGTATTGCAGCGTTGTGTTCGGCACCGAGCCCGCCGGCTGGGTCGCGAGGCGCGCAGCCTTGCCGGTGGCAGTGCGGAAGGCCTTGAAGGCCGCGGCGGCGTTCGTGCCGGCCGTGAAGAACTTGGTGAGCGAGGGCGCGCTGACAACGACGTTCTCGCCGACCGCTGTCGAGGCGACGACGCGGATATCGACGCCGCGCGAGCGTGCAACGGCGAGCGGCGCGACGCCGGCGACATAGACGTCGATCGTGCCCGACGCGAGCGCCTGGATCATGTTCGGGCCGGATTCGAAGACGGTGACCGCGACGTCGATGCCGCCCTGCTTGAGCCAGCCCTCGCCATTGGCGACGAAGAACGGCGCCGTACCGACGACGGGGATGTAGCCGACACGCGCCGCGACGCTCTGGGCACGGGCCGGGCCGGCGAAGGGCATGGCCGCCGCGAGGCTCGACCCGGCGATGAGGAACTGGCGGCGATCCATCGTTCAAATCCTTCTCGAAAACAGGCCCGAACGAGCCCCCATTGACAGATTGAGAAAAGGATTTTCTATCTGGATGCAATAGATCAGCTAGAAAAAGATATTTCATCTCTTTCTTGCGAAATCTGCGAAACGAATTTCTCCAGATAGCGAGCTTGAGAGAATGGACGCCATAGACCGCAAGATCCTCACCGTGCTCCAGGCGGACGCGAATATCTCGATCGCGGAGCTTGCCGACCGCGTCGGGCTCTCGCAGACCCCGTGCTGGAAGCGCATTCAGAAGCTCGAACAGGCCGGGGTGATCCTGAAGCGCGTCGCCTTGGTAGCACCCGAGAAGATCGGGCTCGGGCTCACCGTCTTCGTCCAGATCGAGACGGCGGATCATTCCGGCCCGTGGCTGGACAAGTTCGCCCAGATGGTCGCGGCGATGCCGGAGGTGATGGAGTTCTACCGGATGGCGGGCGATGTCGATTACATGCTGCGCGTCGTCGTCGCCGACATGGCCGCCTATGACGGCTTCTACAAGAAGCTGATCGAGACGATCCCGCTCAAGAACGTGACCTCGCGCTTCGCGATGGAGCGGATCAAGGCGACGACGGCCTACAAGGTGCCCGATCTGCCCCGCACCTGAGGAAGACCGGATAACGCGCGGCGCATGACAGCGCGGCGCGGCTGGTGCTACGTAACGGACAGTTCGCCATTCGCGCTGCCCGAGGAGCCGTTTTGTCCGCTTCCCGCTCCGTTCTCCTGATCATCGGCGGCGGCATCGCCGCCTACAAGATGCTGGAGGTCATCCGCCGATTGAAGGATCGCGGCATCGCCTCGCGCTGCATCGTGACCAAGGCCGGCGAGCAGTTCGTGACGCCGCTCACCGTCTCGTCGCTGGCGGGCGAGCGCTGCTTCACCGACATGTTCTCGCTGACGGACGAGGCCGATATCGGCCATATCCAGCTCTCGCGCTCGTCCGACCTCGTCGTGGTCGCGCCCGCGACCGCCGACCTGATCGCCAAGATGGCGAACGGGCTCGCCGACGACCTCGCCTCGACGGCGCTGCTCGCCACCGACAAGCGCGTGCTGATCGCGCCGGCGATGAACCCGCGCATGTGGCAGCACCCGGCGACGCGGCGGAACATGGCGCAGCTCGAAAAGGACGGCATTCTGGTCGTCGGCCCGAATGTCGGGGCGATGGCCGAGCGCGGCGAGAGCGGGCCGGGCCGCATGGCCGAGCCGCCGGAAATCCTCGCTGCGATCGAGCTAGCGCTCGCCGGCGAGAAGCCCAATGCGCAGCGCGCCATCGGCTTCCTCGGCCGGCTGCCAGGCGGCGAGCATGCGACCGGCGCGCTCGCCGGGCGACATGTGCTGATCACCTCCGGGCCGACGCATGAGCCGATCGACCCCGTGCGCTACATCGCCAACCGTTCCTCCGGGAAGCAGGGCCATGCCATCGCTGCCGCGGCAGCCGCGGCCGGCGCGCGGGTCACGCTGATCAGCGGGCCGGTCAGCCTGCCCGATCCGGCGGGGGTCGAGACCATCCATGTCGAATCGGCCCGCGAGATGCTCAACGCCGTCGAGACGGCGCTGCCGGCCGATATCGCGATATTCGCGGCGGCTGTCGCCGACTGGCGCGTCGCCGATGCGGCCTCCGACAAGCTGAAGAAGGACGGCAAGGCGCTGCCGCCGCTGTCGCTGGTCGAGAACCCCGACATCCTCGCCACCGTCGCGCATCGCAAGAGCGGGCGCCCGCCGCTGGTCGTCGGTTTTGCCGCCGAGACGCAGAACGTGATCGACTATGCCCGCGCCAAGCTCGCCAGGAAAGGCTGCGACCTGATCGTCGCCAATGATGTCGGCGGCACCGGCGTGATGGGCGGCGACGCCAATACCGTGCATCTCGTCACGACGAGCGGCGTCGAGACCTGGCCGACCCTGCCGAAGGGGGAGGTCGCTACGCGGCTGATCGACCATATCGCCGGGCTCGCGCCGGCCCGGCAGGCGGAGTGACGATGGTCACTGTCCTGCTGCAGCGGCTATCGCATGGCGCCGACCTGCCCTTGCCCGCCTATGAGACGGCAGGCGCGGCGGGGCTCGATCTGCGGGCCGCCATCGGCGAGCCCGTCATGCTTGCACCCGGTGCGCGGACACTCGTTCCGACCGGGCTCGCGATGCAACTGCCCGCGGGTTTCGAAGGGCAGGTGCGCCCGCGCTCGGGGCTGGCTCTGCGCCACGGCGTCACTGTCCTGAACGCGCCCGGAACAGTCGACAGCGACTATCGCGGCGAGGTCTCGGTCGTGCTGATCAACCATGGCAGCGAGCCTTTCACGGTCACGCGCGGCGATCGGATCGCCCAGCTCGTCATCGCTCCGGTCAGCCATGCCCGGCTTTCGGAAGTCGAGATGCTCGATGAGACCGCGCGCGGCGCCGGCGGCTACGGCTCGACGGGCGTCAGCGGCGGTGCGAACGCGGGAGGCCGCCCGTGATCCTGCTCTCGCGCCGCAGCCTGCTCGCCATCGCCGCCGTGGTCGATATCGCCTTGCATGCAAGGCCGCAGCCGGTTGCGGCCAAGCTGCTCGCGGCCCGGCATGCGCTGCCGCCGCGCCATCTCGAAACCCTGCTCCAGACGCTGGTGCGCGTCGGCATCCTCAAGGGCGTGCGCGGCCCGCGCGGCGGCTACGAGCTCGCCCGCGAGCGGCGCAAGATCACGGCCGGCGACATCGCCCGGGCCGCGATGCAGGAAGCCATCGAGGAAGGGCTCGGGCCGGAGCCGCAATCGCGATTGGTCGACGAGGTCATCGGGCCGGAGGTCGAGCAGGCCTCGGCCGCCTTCCTGGCCGCGCTCGATACGGTCACGGTCGAGGAACTGTGCCAGCGCGCGCAGGCGAAGGCCGTCTTCGGCGAGCCCGGCAAGAAACCTGATTTCACAATTTAATCATGTTATTTATTTCTTTAATCGACAGATTTTGTGAATTGATCTAGCGTCGGATCGAACGTTCTCTCGTCCAGAGGAGTCATGTCATGGCCGAAGCACAGAAATCGACGAAGGCGCCCGGACGCGGACGCATCTACAACTCGATCACCGACACGATCGGCGATACGCCGCTGGTCAGGCTCAACCGCTTGCCGGCCGAGCGCGGCGTCAAGGCGACGATCCTGGCCAAGCTCGAGTTCTTCAACCCGATCTCGAGCGTGAAGGACCGCATCGGCGTCAACATGATCGATGCGCTGGAGGCCTCCGGCGCGCTCAAGGCGGGCGGCACGCTGATCGAGCCGACCTCCGGCAATACCGGCATCGCGCTCGCCTTCGTCGCCGCGGCGCGCGGCTATCGCCTGATCCTGGTCATGCCGGAGACGATGTCGCTGGAGCGGCGCAAGATGCTGCTCCTGCTCGGCGCCGAGCTCGTCCTGACGCCCGGTCCCGGCGGCATGCGCGGCGCCATCGCCAAGGCCGAGGAGCTCAGGAACGAGATCCCGGGCGCGATCATCCCGCAGCAGTTCGAGAACCCGCACAACCCCGAAATCCACCGCAAGACCACCGCCGAGGAGATCTGGAACGACACCGATGGCGGCGTCGACATCATCGTCTCCGGCGTCGGCACCGGCGGCACCATCACCGGCGTCGGCCAGGTGCTGAAGCCGCGCAAGCCCGGCCTCAGGATGGTCGCGGTCGAGCCGGAGGATTCGCCCGTCCTGTCGGGCGGCCAGGCCGGCCCGCACAAGATCCAGGGCCTCGGCGCCGGCTTCGTGCCGGGCATCCTCGACCGGGGGATCATCGACGAGGTCGTTACCGTCGGCAACCAGACCGCCTTCGAGACGGCCCGCGCGCTCGCCAAGAGCGAGGGCATCCCGGCCGGCATCTCGTCCGGTGCAGCCGTCGCTGCGGCGCTCGAAATCGGCGCGAAGCCGGAGAATGCCGGCAAGACCATCGTGGTGATCATCCCCTCCTTCGCCGAGCGCTACATCTCCAGCGCCCTGTTCGAGGGTCTGTGACGGCAACAACCATCCAGATCGTCCGGCTGGCGGAGAGCCTGCCGGACGATTTCGAGGCCCTGCGTCAGGAAGCAAGCGCGGAAAGCTACCGCTTCGTCGAGGGGCTGCGCGAGGAATGGCTCGCCGGCCATTATGATGGCGGAGACGAGCGTTTCGTCACCTTCGCCGCCTTCCATGAAAGCGAACTCGCCGGCATCGGCGCGCTGACGCCCGACCCTTACGATCCCGCGCCCGATCTGCTGCGTGTCCGGCATGTCTATGTCCGGCCGCTGCATCGCGGCGCCGGCATCGGGCGCGTGCTGGCCGGGGCTCTGATCCAGCAGGGACTGGACCTCGCGCCGCGGCTTTCGCTGCGCGCCGCCGATCCGCGCGCGAACGCCTTCTGGGAGGCGAACGGCTTCAAGCCGGATACGAGCGGAACACGCCGCTCGCATCTGCTGACGCGCTGAGTAGCAGTCCGTCATTCTCGGGCGAAGCGCAGCGCAGACCCGAGAATCTCAGGACCAGAGGGCTCTCGTTTCCGAGATGCTCGGGTCAAGCCCGAGCATGACGACTGTATTACCCGCGCACCAGAACCAGCCGGCTGTTCCAGGGGTCGGTGACCGTCGGCACGCCGTCGGCCTCGCTGCCCCCGGCCGCCAGGATACGCTGCCGCATCGCCGCGAAATCGGTCTCATCGCGCGCGATCAGTTCGAAGCGATCGAGCCCTGCCTCGCCCGGCTGGCGCGGACCGGCACCGCGGCTGCCCCAGATATTGCCGGCGATATGATGGTGATAGCCGCCGCTGGCGAGGAAGCTCGCGCCGGGATAGTGCACCATCAGGTCGAAGCCGAGCAGGTCGCGATAGAAGGCTTCCGCCGCAGCCGTGTCGCCGACGCGCAGATGGATATGGCCCATCCCGGTACCCTCCGGCATGCCGGCATAGGCTGCCTCGTCGGCCTCGCTCAGCAGCTTGTCGAGATCGAGCCGCTCGGTCGCCATGGCGATACCGCCATCGGGCTTGCGCGGCCATTCCGCGCGCTTGCGGTCGCGGTAGATCTCGATGCCGTTGCCCTCGGGATCGGAGAGGTAGAGCGCCTCGCTGACGAGGTGGTCGGAGGCGCCTTCGAGCGGGATGCGCGTGACCGCGGCATGCTTCAGCCAGTTGGCGAGATCGCGCCGCGACGGCAGCAGGATGGCGAGATGGAACAAGCCGGCGGCCGAGGTCGGCCGGGTCGCGCCCGCTTCCAGACGGACGAGCACGCGCCCGCCCGTGCCGAGTTCGGCGCTCGTCGCATCCTGTCGGATCAGGCCGAGGCCGATCGCGTCGCGGTAATAGGCTGTGAGAGCCGGGAGATCGTGCACCCGCAGCGTCACCGCACCGATGAAGACCGGCGCCTTGTGCGCTTCGAGGGTGGTGGCGGAGGCCGTCCGCTCGATCGTTGCGACCATGGGGAAAATCCTTTCGCGGCGGCCATGCCGGCCGCATCCTTAAAATGGCGCTTCTCCCCCGCCTTGTCGCCCACCCGGCCGGCAAGGCCGTGATTGCAAGGCTGCAATGATGCGCGCTCAGCCGGGGCGCGGTCGGTCGATGGCGAAATGGCGGAACCAGCCTTCCTCGCGCCCCTCGACCAGCGCGCCGATCAGGCGCGAGGCCAGGAAACTGAAGGTGATGCCGTTCCCGCCATAGCCATAGGCGGCGAGCAGGCGCGGATGGCCCGGCACGCGCCCGATCAACGGCAATCCGTCCTCGGTCTGGCCGAAGGCTCCCGACCAGGCCTGGTCGAGATCGAGGCTGGCCTGCGGAACGAGAGCGTGCAGCCGCGCCTGGAGCGCCTTCGCTTTTTCCGGGCCGAGGGCTTCCCGCCGGTCGGGATCGTCAAAATCCTCATCCTCGCCGCCGAAGACGATGCGGCCATCGGTGGTCGTGCGGCAGTAGCAATAATCCTCCGACGCCTCCCAGACGAGCGCCGGGCCGGGCCAGAGCGCCTGCGGCGCTTGCGGCATCGTCGCGATCGCCCAGCTCGACGCGACACGGTGCAGGTCGTCGCTGACGATATCGGGCATGACATAGCCGGTGGCGAGCACGATCCGGTCGGCCTCGACGACCCGCCCACTGGCGAGGGAGACCGCCGCCGAACGACCGGCGCCGTCGAAGCCCTCCGCCTCGTCGCGGATGAGCCTTGCCCCGCGCCGCACAGCTGTCGCGAGGAGTCCGTGGCAGAGGCTGAGCGGATCGGCCTCGGCCGAGCCCGGCGAGACGATGGCCGCCGCCCGGTCGAAGCCGAAGGCCGCGCGCAAAGCGGCGTGCTCGAGGAAGCTGCCCGGAAGGCCGGCCCGCTCGCGTGCCGTCATTTCATCCAGCAATTCGCGCGGACCACTCTCGCCTGCTGCGAGGTACACAGTCTGGCGGGGCGCGAAGCCACAGGGCAGCGCGAGTTCGCCGACCAGATTGCGCAAGCCGTCGACCGCCTGAAAACTCAAGCGATAGACCTCTGCGGCAGCGGCAAAGCCGTAGAACGCCGCGAGTTCGGACAATCTGAGGTCGATCTCCCATTGCAGCATCGCGGTTGAGGCCGCCGTGCTGCCAAAACCTTCGCGCTCGCGGTCGATCAGGACGACATCGCAGCCCATCGCCGTGAGGTGCTCGGCGGCCAGCGCGCCCGTGATGCCGCTGCCGATGATCGCGACATCGCAGCGCGTATCCGCTTCAAGCTCTCGTCCCACGGGGCGTTGCAGAAGCGGGCGCCAGGGCCCCGTGCCGGTGCGCAGATCATCCTGGCGCGTGGTCTGGGGATCGAGCATCACTCCGCCCTTGCCGGGCCGACCCGGTCGGCCATCGTGGCGCCGCGCTGGCCGAGCGGCTTCGGCCGACCCGTGGTGGTGTCATGCTCCGTCTGGTGTTCGAGCTCGGCATTGAGCTCGGCCCCCGCCAGCACGATCGTCGCCGAGAGCCAGAGCCAGGTCATGAACACCACGACGGTCGCAAGCGAGCCATAGGCCGCCGTGTAATTGCCGAGCGTCGAGACATACCAGGAGAACAGGTAGGAGGCTGCGCCCCAGAACAGGGCCGCGGCGATGGCGCCGGGCATGACCCAGATGAAGCGCATGCGCTCGCGGCTCGGGCCGATCCAGTAGAGCACCGCGATCGAGAGCGTCGCCATGACGAAGAAGGACGGCCAGCGGACGAGCCGGATCAGCCGTTCGAGCTCGGAGTGGAACGGGAAGAGCGCGGTCACCAGCGGCAGGCTGGCGATGGCGATCAGGGCAGCCGTGAGCAGGACGACGCCGCTGACCGTGGTGAAGAGCGAGATCGCGTTGAGCTTGAGGAAGCTGCGCTTCTCGGCCTCGCGATAGATGATGTTCAGCGCATCGAAGAGCGCCTTCACCGCGGCATTGGCCGACCAGGTCGCGACGCCCAGGCTGACATAGAAGGTCAGCGACAGACCGAAGCCGGACTGGGTCGAAAGCCGCATCGCCTGCTCGTGGATCAGTTCGCGCGCGGCCTGCGGGAACATCGTCGTGACCGTGTCGAGCTGCTCGGCGATGGTCGCGGGGTCGGTGAAATAGCGGTAGATCGTGACCAGCAGCGACAAGGCCGGCACGAGCGAGAGCAGGGTGAAGAAGGCGACCGCGCCCGCAAGCGACGAGAGGCGGTTCTCGGCGACATTGCCGATGAAGCGCAGGAGCACGTCCTTCCAGCCGAGCCAGGTCATCTGCAGCGGCGTCTTCGCCAGCCGGCCGCGCACCGCTTCCTCCCGACGGCGCCCGAGCTTGTCGGCCAGCACGCCCGACAGATAGCCGAGCGCGACCCCGATCCCGGCCGCACCCGTGATCCGTTTGAGGAAAGCCATGTCGGGATTCACGCTCCGCCAGTGTTGCCATCGCAGCTTGAGGGCAACCGGCCGCGTCCGCAATCGTTCCGGCAACAGGCCGGCCAAGGGGCGGCTTAGCCGATTGTTAACCTTAATGCTTCGTTATGACGGGGCGCGGCCGCGAGCGGCCGACGCTGTTCCATCCAGCGGAAAGCCCGATGACGAAGCTCTTCAGAACCGGCCTGACGGCCCTCGCGATCCTGCTGTCGGGCGCGGCCGGAGCGGCTGACCTGAGCAAGGTCGCGCTGCCGCCGGCCCCGGACCTGCCGGCGCTCTATTCCTGGACCGGGTTCTATGCGGGTCTCCAGGGTGGCTATGCCTGGGGCGACAGCCGCGTGCGGATGAGTGCGCCCGGAGGGGCCTTCGCACCCGTCAGGTTCCGCGTCGGCGCGGATTCTGCCTTCGGCGGCGCCCATGCCGGCTTCAACTACCAGCTCGGCGGCATCGTGCTCGGCGTCGAGGGCGATGTCGAAGCGCTGAACAACCGCAGCCGGTTCGACGGAATCGGCCTCTCCGCCCGCGTCAGCCAGGACTGGCAGGGCTCGGCCCGCGCCCGCCTCGGTCTCGCCTTCGACCGCTGGATGATCTACGGCACCGGCGGTGTCTCTTTCACCGAATACGAGCGGCGCATCTTCGCGCCCGGCGCAGGCTTCGGCGAGCGGCTGACCAGCGCCCGCACCGGCTGGAATGTCGGCGCCGGCGTCAATTTCGCCTTCACCGACCATCTGATCCTCGGCGCCGAATACCGCTACACCGATTTCGGCCGGAACCGCTTCGCCAGCTCCGGCGCCTTCCCGGGCCTGAGCGGCTCGCAGGAACTGTCGAGCCACAGCGCCCGCGCCAGCGTCGCCTACAAGTTCTGAGGCCTGCTCAGAACCCCGTGCGCTGACGGATGGCGGCGGCGAGCGTGCCGTCGTCGAGATAGTCGAGCTCGCCGCCGACGGGCACGCCATGGGCGAGCCTGGTCACCTTCACCGGCAGATGCGCCAGGAGATCGGTGATGAAATGCGCCGTGGTCTGGCCGTCGACCGTGGCGCTGAGCGCGAGGATGAGCTCCTTCACCGCCGGATCGGAGGCGCGCTCCACCAGCGCGTCGAGCGAGAGATGCTCGGGCCGGACGCCGTCGAGCGCCGAGAGCACGCCGCCCAGCACATGATAGCGGCCGGACACCGCGCCCGAGCGCTCCAGCGCCCAGAGATCGGAGATATCGGCGACGACGACGATCAGCCCATCGTCGCGGCGCGGATCGGTGCAGAGGCCGCAAGGGTCGCTGGTATCGACATTGCCGCAGCGGGCGCAGACGACGATGCGTTCGCGCGCCACCGCCATCGCCTCGGAGAGCGGACCGAGCAACTGCTCGCGTTTCTTGACGAGATGCAGCGCCGCGCGCCTTGCCGAGCGCGGCCCGAGCCCCGGCAGCTTGGCCAGGAGCTGGATCAGCCTTTCGATCTCGGGACCGGCAATGGCGCGGGACATCGATGTCTCTGAATTGAGTGAAACGTCATCCCGGGCGACCGAAGGGAGACCCGGGATCCATGCCTGAACCGTTCCGGAATGGATCCCGGGTCTTCGCTTCGCTACGCCCGGGATGACCCGTGAGGATTGGGGTTCAAAACAGCTTCATGCCCGGCGGGATCGGCAGGCCCTTGGTGACCTCGGCCATCCGCTCCTGCATGACGCGTTCGCCGCGGGTGCGGGCGTCGTTCGCCGCGGCGACGATCAGGTCCTCGAGGATTTCGCGCTCGTCCGGCACCATCAGGCTCGGATCGATCTTCACGCCCTTGAGCGCGCCCTTGGCCGTCATCGTGACCGTGACCATGCCGCCGCCGGCAGCGCCCTCAACCTCGATCAAGTCGAGCTCGGCCTGCATGTCGGCCATCTTCTGCTGCATCTGCTGTGCCTGCTTCATCAGGCCCATCATATCGCGCATCGGAAATCCTCCTCGAAAGCGTCAGAAATCGATGCCGTCGAAATCCGGTTCGGAATCGTCGAACAGCGGCTCGGCATCGGGCAGGTATTCGTCCTCGGACGGCGTCGCGGCCGCCATTTCGGCGGCGGCGATGGCACGGGGATCGCGGACATCGACGATGCGCGCGCCGGGGAAGCGCTCCAGCACCGCCTTGACCGACGGGTGGGCCGCGGCGTCGTTCTCGCGCTGGTCCTTCGCGGCCGCCGCCTGCTCGCGCATGGTGGCGCCACCCTCGCCATTGACGACGGCGACCATCCAGGTCTGGCCGGTCCATTCCTTGAGGCGGCGCGACAGATCCTGCGCGAGGGTGCGCGAGGCGCCCTCGGCCAGCGAGAATTCGATGCGGCCGGGCTCGAAGCGCACGGGCCGGATATCGCGCTCCAGCGCGATCTTGAGGGTGATGTCGCGATGCTGCGAGGCGAGCGCAACGACATCCTCCAGCGTGGCGACGATCGCCATCGGTGCGGCGACAGCACGCGCGACCGGCGCAGGCGCGGGATTGGCGCTGGCGAGGATCGGACGGGCGGCGAGCGCGGTGTTGCCGCCGCCGGAGGGCGGGCGGGACATGCCGCCGCCATTACCGTTGCCGGCGGGGACAGAGCCCATGCCGTCGCGCAGCATCTTGAGCGCCTCGTCCGGCGTCGGCAGGTCGGCGGCGTGCGCGAGGCGGACGAGGACCATCTCGGCCGCCATCACCGGCCGGTCGGCCTGCTTCACCTCGGCCAAACCCTTGAGCAGCATCTGCCAGGTCCGGGCGAGGATGCGGACGGAGAGGCGCTGGGCGAAATCGCCGCCACGCACGCGCTCGGCCTGGGCGAGGCTGTTATCCTTCACCGCCTCGGGCACGAGCTTGAGGCGCGTCACGAGATGGGTGAATTCGGCGAGGTCGTTCAGCACCACCACCGGATCGGCGCCGGCATCGTATTGCGCCCGCAACTCGCCGAGCGCCGCGGCGATATCGCCCTTCATCACGGCCTCGAAGAGATCGATGACGCGGGCCCGGTCGGCGAGGCCGAGCATGGAGCGGATGTCATCCAGCGTGATCCGGCCCGCCGCATGGGCAATGGCCTGATCGAGGATCGAGAGCGAGTCGCGCACCGAGCCCTCGGCGGCGCGGGCGATCGCCGCGAGCGCCTCCTGCTCGGCATCGACGCTCTCGGCCCGGCAGATATTCGCGAGATGATCGACCAGCATATCGGCTTCGACACGGCGCAGGTCGAAACGCTGGCAGCGCGACAGCACCGTGATCGGCACCTTGCGGATCTCCGTCGTCGCGAAGATGAACTTCGCATGCGGCGGCGGCTCTTCCAGCGTCTTCAGGAAGGCGTTGAAAGCGCCGGTCGAGAGCATGTGCACCTCGTCGACGATATAGACCTTGTAGCGCGCCGAGACCGGCGCATAGCGCACGGCGTCGTTGATCTGGCGGATATTGTCGACGCTGTTGTTGGAGGCGGCGTCGATCTCCATCACGTCGATATGGCGCCCCTCGATGATCTCGCGGCAGTGGATGCCGAAATCGCGGAGATCGGTGGTCGGAGCGCCCTGCCCGTCGGGCGTCTGGAAGTTGAGCGCCCGCGCCAGGATGCGGGCGGTCGTGGTCTTGCCGACGCCGCGCACGCCGGTCAGCATCCAGGCCTGCGGGATGCGGCCGGCCGCGAAGGCGTTGGTCAGCGTGCGCACCATCGCTTCCTGGCCGATCAGGTCGCCGAAATGCGCCGGGCGGTATTTTCGCGCCAGCACGCGATAGGGTGCGGGCGCCCCATTCGCGGAGGCTTGCGGCGCAGGCACCGGATCGAACCCGGCGAATCCCGGTTCGTCAGCAGAGGCGGCGTCGATCTGGTCGGTCATGGAAACTGGTTTCGCCAATCGGGCGGCGAGGGTCAATGGCGCAGCGCCGGTCCCGTGCTTCGGTCCGGCGCTTTCATACGCGCATAAGGTGGGAGGCTGGACGAAGACCCGTTCGGTCTCGTTAGGGCTGCTTCCTTCCGGACCTGACCCGGTTGGCGAGTGAGACGTCCCTCGCCAACCTCCCGCCCGCTATATCGGGGATGTCTTCGAGAATCGCAAGCCGGCATCGCAGCGGCGCGAAGCTTCGTCGCAGTCGGCGCCAAGCTTGCCAGTTTGGCGTTGACTTGGTGTCGTCCATCCGTCATAAGCCCGCCACCTGCGCAGCCGAAAGGCGGCGCCGACCCTTATCGCATGACAGGCTCGGTTGGCCATGCTTTCCCTGGGAAAGCCGCGGCCGTCGTGCTCATAAAGGCCCCGGAGACGGACCGTGAAAAGAACCTATCAACCCAGCAAGCTGGTTCGCAAGCGCCGCCACGGCTATCGCGCTCGCATGGCGACCAAGGGTGGCCGCAAGGTCATCGCCGCTCGCCGCGCTCACGGCCGCAAGCGCCTGTCGGCCTGACGAGCCCTGGCGCGTGACGACAGCGCGCCGGTTCGGGAAGACGGGCCAATCGCCATGCGCCTCGCCCGCCTGACACAACGCAAAGAATTTCTGGCGGCGGCCGAACACGGCCGCCGCTTTCGTTCGTCCGCCTTCATGGCTCAGGTGCGCGACGCCGCGCCCGATGAGCCCCGCAAGGACGGCGGACCCGTGGCCTTGAGGCTCGGCCTGACCGCCTCGCGCAAGACCGGCAATGCCGTGAAGCGCAACCGCATCCGCCGGCGCCTGCGCGAAGCGGCCAAACAGGCCCTCGCCAGCCAGTCCGAACGCCCCTGCGACATCGTGGTCGTCGCGCGCTCCGACGTGCTGACCGCGCAATTTAAGACGCTCGTCGCCGATCTTTCGATTGCCATCGATCGGGCAAAGCCTCACAAGCCGCGTGAAGCAACCTTTGCCGACAGGCGCCGCCCGCTTCCCAAGCGCGGGGCGCCTTCGCAAGCCTGACCCCGCCGCGCTCCTGCCGGACCAAGCGAGATCTGTTTCCGACCATGATGAAAGAAGACAACCGCAATCTGCTTCTCGCGATCGTCATGTCCGTGGTCGTGCTGCTCGGCTGGCAGTTCTTCTACGGCGTGCCGCAGATGGAAAAGCAGAAGCAGATCGCGCAGCAGACCCAGCAGGCCCAGAGCCAGCAGGCGCCAGCGACCGGCTCCACTCCGGCCCCTTCCACGCCCGGCCAGCCCGCTGGCTCGGCCGCGCCCGGCACCGCTGCCCCGCAGCAGATCGGCACCCGCGAGCAGGCGCTGGCGGCAGGCCCGCGCGTCAAGATCGATACGCCCAAGATCGCCGGCTCGCTCTCGCTGACCGGCGCACGCATCGACGACGTCTCGCTCAAGGCCTATCACGAGACCGTCGACCCGAAGAGCGCGAACATCGTGCTGCTCTCGCCGCTCGGCGGCCCGGACGCCTACTATTCCGATTTCGGCTGGGTCGCGGCCCCCGGGGCGACGGTGGCGCTTCCGAACGCCACGACGGTCTGGACCGCCGACAACCAGGTGCTGAACTCGGCCAAGCCGGTGACGCTGAGCTGGGACAATGGCCAGGGCCTGACCTTCAAGCGCATCATCAGCGTCGACGACAACGCCATGTTCACGATCCGCGACGAGGTCGAGAACAAGGGCAGCGCCGCCGTGACCCTGTTCCCGTACGGCCAGATCGTCCGCCACGGCAAGCCGCATACGCTCGGCTACTACGTCCTGCATGAGGGCCTGGTCGGCTATCTCGGCGAGCAGGGCCTGCAGGAATACACCTACGACAAGCTCGACAAGGAACCGCTGCTCTCGCCGGGCACGACAGGCAAGACCTGGAAGGATGCGGTCGGCGGCTTCGTCGGGATCACCGACAAATACTGGGCCGCCGCGGTCGTCCCCGACCAGCAGCGCAAGTACGAAGGCCGCTATTCCTCGGTCCAGACCAGCACCGGCCATACCTACCAGGCCGATTTCCTCGGCGAGAGCGTCGCGGTCGCGCCGGGTGCCACCGCCTCGTCCAACGCCCGGCTGTTCGCCGGCGCCAAGGAGGTCGCGGCGATCAACGGCTATGAGGAAAGCCAGCAGATCAAGCGCTTCGACCTGCTGATCGACTGGGGCTGGTTCTATTTCTTCACCAAGCCGCTCTTCTTCGTGCTCGACTGGATCTACAAGCATGTCGGCAATTTCGGCGTCGCGATCCTGATCGTCACGGTGCTGCTCAAGGGCCTGTTCTTCCCGCTCGCCAACAAATCCTACGCCTCGATGGCGAAGATGAAGGCGCTCCAGCCGGAAATGACGGCGATCCGCGAGCGCTATGCCGACGACAAGATGAAGCAGCAGCAGGCTCTGATGGAGCTGTACAAGACGCAGAAGATCAACCCGGTCGCCGGCTGCTGGCCGGTGCTGCTGCAGATCCCGGTGTTCTTCGCGCTCTACAAGATCCTGTTCATCACCATCGAGATGCGGCACGCGCCGTTCTTCGGCTGGATCCACGATCTCGCCGCGCCGGACCCGACGAACCTGTTCAACCTGTTCGGGCTCTTGCCCTTCACCCCGCCAGCCATGCTGCATCTCGGCCTGTGGCCGATCATCATGGGCATCACGATGTTCATCCAGATGAAGATGAACCCGGAGCCGCCGGACCCGGTGCAGAAGATGATGTTCACCTGGATGCCGGTGTTCTTCACCTTCCTGCTCGGCTCGTTCCCGGCCGGCCTGGTGATCTACTGGAGCTGGAACAACCTGCTCTCGGTGACCCAGCAGGGCTTCATCATGCGAAAGAACGGGGTGAAGATCGAGCTGTTCGACAACCTCAAGGGCATGTTCGGCAAGAAGAAGCCGGCGACTGCCGGCGGCGCGCCCAGCCCCGCCAATACCAACAAGAAGTGAGAGATCGAAGGGCGGGGTTTCCCGCCCTTCGCTTTTGAAGGCCATCGCCCCGATGCCATTGCCCGATCCGAACACGCGCCATCCGATCCCCGGCTGGAAGGGCACGGCCTTCCTGAAGGCGGTGGTCGACCATCCGCTGATCGCGGTCGGCGACTACAGCTACTACGACGACTCGCGCGGGCCGGAGCATTTCGTCGCCCGTTGCGTGCGCTACCATTTCGACTTCATCGGCGACCGCCTGGTCATCGGGAAATTCGTCGCGATCGCGCAGGCGGCACAGTTCATCATGAACGGCGCCAACCATCCGCTCAGTGGCTTCTCGACCTTTCCCTTCCAGATGTTCGGCCTCGGCGACCCCGAGAGCCTGAAGCGCCCCGGCCCGAACAACCGCGGCGACATGGTGATCGGCAACGATGTCTGGATCGGGCGCGAGGCGGTGATCATGCCGGGCGTGACGATCGGCGACGGCGCGATCATCGGCACGCGGGCGCAGGTGACCAAGGACGTGCCACCCTATGCGGTCGTCGCCGGCAATCCCGGCCGCGTCGTGAAGATGCGCTTTCCGCCCGAGATCGCAGCCGAGCTGCTGGCGATTCGCTGGTGGGACTGGGACGCCGACAAGATCGCGCGCCATATCGACGCGATCCAGGGCGCCGATATCGACGCGCTGCGCCGGGCCGTGTAGGCAGGGAAACATGACGACATCGACGACCAAACCCTATGACGCCGAGGAGATCGAGGCCGCCCGCAAGCTCTTCGAGGGGCCCTGGGATTTCGTCTGGGCCTCGACCAAGATCGACGATCTGCCGCCGATGGTCGGCCAGGAGATCGCCTTCGCCGGGCGCTCCAATGTCGGCAAGTCGAGCCTGATCAACGCGCTGACGCGGCGCAACGCGCTGGCGCGGACCTCGCATACGCCCGGCCGGACGCAGCAACTCAACTTCTTCCGGCAGGTCGAGCACGAGGAGCCCGTCGGGGCGGGATCTCAAGGCAGCAAGCGCTCGCGCGAAAAGCCGGTTCCGGTTTATTCGCTCCATGCGCCGACCATCGTCGATATGCCCGGCTACGGTTATGCCGCTGTCGGCAAGGAGAAGGTCGCGGCCTGGACCCGGCTGATCCACGATTACCTGCGCGGCCGCGCCAACCTGATGCGCGTCTATGTGCTGATCGACGCGCGCCACGGCATCAAGGATGTCGACGGTGCCGTGCTGGAGACGCTCGACAAGGCAGCCGTGTCCTACCAGGTCGTGCTGACCAAGGGCGACGCCCTGAAGCCGGCCGACCAGACCTTCATGACCGAGGCCACGTTCGACGAGATCAAGCGCCGCCCGGCCGCCTTCCCCGAGGTGCTGCTGACCTCCAGCGAGACGGGCGCCGGCATGCCGGAATTCCGCGCCGCGATCGGCCGCGTGCTGGCGGAGCGTGGCTGATCGCGATGACCGCGACGCGCCTGCATCTCGCCCTTGCCGCCTTGATGGGTTTCGCCGGCGTCGCCTTGCTGGCGGCCGCGGCTCATGTCGCCATCGATCCCGGTCATGTCCAGACGGCCGGGCAGATGCTGCTGTTTCATGCCTCGGTCGTCATCGGCGCGACCGCGGCGCGCAAGGGCGGGCATCTCCATGACCTGCTGGCGCGGATCGCACTCTCGGCGATCATGGTCGGCGCAGCCCTGTTCGCGGCCGATCTCGCCCGGCGCGGTTTTGGCGGCGAAGCGCTGTTTCCGCGCGCGGCGCCGACGGGCGGCTGGTTCATGCTCGCTGGCTGGCTCGGGCTTGCGGTCGCTGCCGTGACGGCGAAGCGCAGCTGAACGGCGTCAGCGTTCTTCCGCCCCGGTCGATCTTGAGCTAGAAGCGCCCCGCATCTGTCCTTGCGGCCGCGCGGAGCCTGCCCGAATGACCGACCATCCCCATCTGACGCCGTCGCAATCCGCCGAGCTTCTGGTGCAGGCCCTGCCGCATATGCAGCGCTACGACCAGGAGATCATCGTCATCAAGTATGGCGGCAACGCCATGGGCGACGCGGCGACCGCCGAGGATTTCGCCGAAGACATCGTGCTGCTCGAGCAGTCCGGCCTGAAGCCGGTCGTCTGCCATGGCGGCGGCCCGCAGATCGCGGCGATGCTGAAGAAGCTCGGCATCCAGTCCGAGTTCAAGCAGGGCCTGCGCGTCACCGACGAGGCGACCGTCGAGGTCGTCGAGATGGTGCTGGCCGGCTCGGTCAACAAGGAGATCGTCGGCTACATCACCCGCGAGGGCGGGCGCGCCATAGGGCTCTGCGGCAAGGATGGCAATATGGTCACCGCCCGCAAGGTGACCCGCACCGTCGTCGATCCCGATTCCAAGATCGAGGAAATCCTCGACCTCGGCTTCGTCGGCGAGCCCGAGAAGGTCAACACCACCGTGCTCGACGCGGTGCTGAAGGCTGAATTGATCCCGGTGCTGGCGCCGGTCTGCGCCGCCGCCGACGGCCAGACCTACAACGTCAATGCCGACACCTTTGCCGGCGCCATTGCGGGGGCGCTCAACGCCAAGCGTCTGCTGCTGCTCACCGACGTGCCGGGCGTGCTGAACAAGGACAAGCAGCTCATCCCGGAGCTCACGGTCGAGGAATGCCGCCACCTGATCGCCGACGGCACCATCTCCGGCGGCATGATCCCGAAGATCGAGACCTGCATCTACGCGCTGGAAAAGGGCGTCGAGGCGGTCGTCATCCTCGACGGCAAGGTGCCGCACGCCGCGCTGATCGAGCTTTTCACCGATACCGGCGCCGGCACGATCATCCGGCGTTGAGGGAAACCCTGACGCGGTCATCCCGGGCGTAGCGAAGCGAAGACCCGGGATCCATGCCGGAACGGTCAGGCATGGATCCCGGATCTGCGCGGCTTCGCCGCTTGTCCGGGATGACCGCGTCGAGAGTTTAAAGAGCCCCCGCGATTAAGCCCCCGCCAAGCACTTGCGGCGCAGACTCCGGCTCGCCACATCACGGAGTCCAATGACAATTCTTGCCGATACCCCTGCCGCGACCCCGCCCCTGACGGCGGAAGGCTTCGCCCATGTCGATCACTGGATCTTCGATCTCGACAACACGCTGTACTCGCATGAGAGCCGCGTCTGGCCGCAAGTCAACGAGCGCATCACGCTGTTCCTGCAGGACCTTTTCGGGCTCGACGGCCTGTCCTCGCACGCGCTGCGGCAGTATTATTACCATCGCTACGGCACGACCCTGAAAGGGCTGATGGAAGAGCATCAGATCGACCCCGACCGATTCCTCGATTTCGCCCATGATATCGACCTGACGCTGCTCGAGCCGGACCCGGCTCTCGGAGCGGCGCTCGCGGCGCTGCCGGGCCGCAAGCTGATCCTGACCAACGGTTCCGTCGGCCACGCAAAGAATGTCGCCGGAAAGCTCGGCATCCTCGACCAGTTCGAGGATATCTTCGACATCGTCCATGCCGGATTCCTGCCGAAGCCCGAGCGCGCGACCTATGAGAATTTTCTCGCCAAGCACTCCGTCGATCCCGGCCGCGCGGCGATGTTCGAGGATATCGAGAAGAACCTGATCGTGCCGAGCGCATTGGGCATGAAGACCGTGCTGATCATCCCCAAGACGCCCGATCCGTTCCGGGAAGCCTGGGAGCAGGCCGCCATCGATGCCGGGCATGTCCACCATGTCACGGCCGATCTCACCGGCTTCCTCAGGCCGCTCGGACGCCTCGGCGACGGGCACGGCTGATCGAGAGGCATTTCCTCCGGCTCAGGTTCCTTCCAAAGGAAATTTCGTTCTTCTTTACGAACCCTCTGCGAGCTGATACTGCTCCTGTCCGTTATAAAGAACGGATCGAGAGTTCCATGCCGGCACCGGACAAAGCCGCAGCCAAGCTGCACCCCGAGACCCGCCTCGTCCATGACGGCATCCTGCGATCGCAGTTCGGCGAGACGTCGGAAGCGCTGTTCCTGACGCAGGGCCATGTCTACGACAACGCCGCGCAGGCCGAAGGCCGCTTCCTGAACACCGATCCCGGTTTTCAGTACGGCCGGCTCGGCAATCCGACGACGGCGATGCTGGAGGAGCGCATGGCCTCCTTCGAGGGCGCCGAGGCCTGCCGCGCCACCGCGACCGGCATGGCGGCCGTGACAGCGGCGATGATGGCGCCGGTGCGGGCCGGCGACCACGTGGTCGCGGCAAGTGCGCTGTTCGGCTCCTGTCGCTACATCATCGAGGATCACCTGCCGCGCTACGGCGTCGACACCACGCTGGTCGAGGGCTCCGATATCGAGGCCTGGCGCAAGGCAGTCCGACCCAACACCAAGCTGTTCTTCCTGGAATCGCCGGCCAATCCGACGCTCGAAGTGCTCGACATCGCGGCCATCGCAGAGGTGGCGAAGGAGGCCGGCGCCAGGCTGGTCGTCGACAATGTCTTCGCCACGCCGCTCTTCCAGCGCCCGCTCGAGCTCGGCGCCGACATCGTGGTCTATTCCGCGACCAAGCATATCGACGGCCAGGGCCGCTGCCTCGGCGGGCTGATCCTCGGCTCGAAGGAATTGATCGAGGCCGATATCCAGAATTTCCTGCGCCAGACCGGCCCGGTGCTCTCGCCCTTCAATGCCTGGGTGATGCTGAAGGCGCTGGAGACGCTGCCTTTGCGCGTCGGCAAACAGGCTGAGAACGCGACCAAGGTCGCCGACTGGCTGGCGGCGCAGAGCAAGCCGACCAAGGTGATCTTCCCCGGCCACAAGAGCCATCCGCAGGCCGAGATCATCAAGCGCCAGATGAGCGGCCCCTCGACCATGATCGCCTTCGAGGTTCCCGGCGGCAAGGCCGGCGCCTATCGCCTGCTCGACGCCTGCAAGCTGATCCGCATCTCGAACAATCTCGGCGACGCCAAGAGCCTGATCGTCCACCCGGCGACGACGACGCATCAGCGCTTCACGCCGGAAGTGCGCGCCGCGATGGGCGTCAGCGACGGGCTGATCCGCCTCTCGATCGGGCTGGAGCACCATGACGACCTGATCGCTGACCTGGAACAGGCGCTGGCGAAGGTTTGAGCCGGCCGCGGGGCTGGTTCGGGCCTTCACCAGTGGCCATCCCCGCCCGCCCCTGCTAAAGCGGGGCCTTTCCCGCCAAGGCTTGAGAGGCCAGCATGCGTTCGGGCGAAGTGAAGCGCCGCACCAACGAGACCGATATCGCGGTCTCGCTCCTGATCGACGGCACCGGCAAGGCCGAGATCGCCACCGGCGTCGGCTTCTTCGACCATATGCTCGACCTCTTCGCCCGCCATTCGCTGATCGACCTCTCGGTCAAGGTGAAGGGCGACACGCATATCGACGACCACCATTCGGTCGAGGATGCCGGCATCGCCATGGGCGAGGCGCTGAAACAGGCGCTCGGCACCAAGAAGGGCATCCGCCGCTATGCCGACGTGCATCTGCCGATGGACGAGACGCTGACCCGCGTCGCCGTCGACGTCTCCGGCCGGCCGTTCCTGGTCTTCCGCACGGAATTCAAGGCGCAGAAGATCGGCACCTTCGACACCGAGCTGGTGCGCGAGTTCTTCCAGGCCTTCGCGATCAATGCCGGCATCACGCTGCATGTCGAGACGCTCTACGGCGACAACGCCCACCATATCGCCGAAAGCTGCTTCAAGGGGCTGGCGCGGGCGCTGCGGCAGGCGCTCGATGTCGATCCGCGCGAGGGCGACCGCGTCCCCTCGACCAAGGGCGCGCTGTAGGAGGTCTCGATGGCATTCTACACCGTCATGACGCCGCCGCCCGACGGAAGCGACCGGCGCGAGGAGATTGAACGGGCACGGCTCGTCCCCGAGCGTTTCGCCTGGGGCGCCTTCCTGTTCACCGGCCTCTGGCTGCTGGGCAAGCGGCTCTGGCTGGCGACGCTGCTGTTCGTGCTGGTCTGGGGCCTGTTGATCTGGCTGAACAGCCGCTTCGGCCTGCATGCCAGCGCGCTCTCGCTGATCTACTGGTCGATCGCGCTGTTCCTCGGCATCGAGGGCCATAACCTCGTCCTTCGCAAGCTGACCCGCCAGGGCTGGCGGCTCACCGATGTCGTCGAGGCCCGCAACCTGGCCGAGGCCGAGCGCCGCTATTTCGAGCGGGCGCTCGCCGGCGAAACCACGCTGCCGCGCGTCGAGGCCGCCACTCCCGCCGCTGCAGCGCGGCCAAGCGGGCCGCTGCCCATCATCGGCCTGTTCCCGGAGGCCCGGGGCCGATGAGCCAGAGCGTTGCAATCATCGATTACGGCTCGGGCAACCTGCACTCGGCCGCGAAAGCCTTCGAGCGGGCTGCGGCGGAAGCCGGGATTCCCTCGACCATCCATGTCACCAGCGACACCGACATCGTGCGCGCGGCCGACCGGATCGTGCTGCCGGGCGTCGGCGCCTTCGCCGATTGCAGGCGCGGGCTCGATGCCGTGCCCGGCATGGTCGAGACGCTGGAGGAGGTGGTGCGGGGCAAGGGCCGGCCCTTTCTCGGCATCTGCGTCGGCATGCAGCTCCTCGCCTCGCGCGGGCTGGAATACACGGTGACGGAGGGCCTCGGCTGGATTCCGGGCGACGTCACGCTGATCAAGCCGACGGACGACGCCCTCAAGATCCCGCATATGGGCTGGAACACCCTGCACAAGCAGGACGAGCATCCGCTGCTGGACGGCATCGAGACCGGCCCGCAGGGGCTGCACGCCTATTTCGTCCATTCCTATGCGCTGGCGGCTGAACGCCCGCAGGACGTGCTGGCTCTGACCGAGCATGGCGGGCCGGTGACCGCGATGGTCGCACATGGCAACGTCGCCGGCACGCAATTCCACCCCGAGAAGAGCCAGAAGCTGGGGCTGAAGCTCATCACGAATTTCCTGAGCTGGGCACCATGATCCTCTTCCCCGCGATCGACCTGAAGGAAGGCCGCTGCGTCCGGCTGAAGCAGGGCGACATGGCGCAGGCCACGGTCTTCAACGACGACCCGGCCGCGCAGGCCGCCGATTTCGAGGCGCAAGGCTTCCAGTGGCTGCATGTCGTCGATCTCGACGGCGCCTTCGCCGGCAAGCCGATGAATGCGGCGGCCGTTGAGGCGATCTTGCAGCGCGTCGAATTTCCGGTGCAGCTCGGCGGCGGCATCCGCGACATGAAGACGGTCGCCGGCTGGCTCGAAAAGGGCATCCGCCGCGTCATCATCGGCACGGCGGCGGTGCGTGATCCCGGCTTCGTGCGCGAGGCGGCAAAGGCCTTTCCAGGGCAGGTCGCGGTTGGAATCGACGCGCGAGACGGCTTCGTGGCTGTGGAAGGCTGGGCCGAGACCTCCTCGCTGGCGGCTGCCGATCTCGGCCGGCGCTTCGAGGATGCCGGCGTCGCCGCTATCGTCTACACCGACATCGCCCGCGACGGCATGCTCCAAGGCATCAACTGGGAGGGCACGATCGCGCTCGCCCAGGCCGTCTCAATTCCGGTGATCGCCTCCGGAGGGCTGGCCTCGATGGCCGATATCGAGCGGCTCTGCGCCGATGATGCCGCGATCCTCGAAGGTGCGATCACGGGCCGGGCGCTCTATGACGGGCGCATCGATCCGGCGGCGGCGCTGAAGCGGCTGGCGGCGTAATTTTCATTCCACGCAGGTCATCCCAGGAAAGCGAAGCGCAGACCCGGGATGACTGCGGAGTGGTTGTCGATCAGCGCACGAACTGGTCGTAGATCTTCGCGAATTCGCCGGTGGCCTTGGCGAGGTGCAGCCACTGGTCGACGAAGCCCTTGAAGGTCGCGTCGCCGCGCGGAAGCATGTAGCCCATCTCGCCATATTGCAGAGGCTCGTCGGGATTGACGGCGCAGAGGCCGGGCTTGGCCTTCTCCTGCACCTTCACCTCGATCGACTCGGCGATCATCAGGTCGGCCTTGCCCGCGAGGATCTCGTTGAAGATCGTGACGTTGTCCGGGAAGACCTCGATCTTGGCATGCTTGAAATTGGCGCGCACGAAGCGCTCGTTGGTGCCGCCGGGATTGACGATGACGCGGGTCTCCGGCTTGTCGATATCGGCGACCGTCTGGAATTTCGCCTTGTCCGCACAGCGCACGATCGGCGCCTTGCCGTTGACGAGATAGGGCGAGGAGAAGAACACCTTCTTCTGCCGGTCGAGCGTCACCGAGATGCCGCCCATCGCGACGTCGCATTTGCCCGAGCCCATATCGGTGAGGAGATCGGCCCATTTCGTCTGGACGAACTTGGCCTCGACGCCGAGCGCCTTGGCGAGCGATTTCGCCAGCTCGATGTCGATGCCCTCGAAGGAGCCGTCCTTCGCCAGGGTGAAGGGCTTGTAGTCGCCGGTGGTGCAGACCTGCAGCGCGCCGCGGCTCTGGACGGTGTCGAGCAGGCTCGGCGCGGTTTGCGCCCGCGCGCCCGAGGCGACGACAGCGGTAACGGCAAAAGCCAGCCCGGCCGCGACGCCAGCCCGGCGAATCATCGATGCAATAGCCATGGAACTCCCCTCTTTGGACTGCTATCAGTCGCCGCCAGCAGAGCAGGGTTGCGGTTCGCGATCAATCCACCCTGCGCCCGCAGGACCGCGTTGCCGCCGATGACCCTGAAGACCCGCATCATCCCCTGCCTCGACGTCAAGGACGGCCGCGTCGTCAAGGGCGTCAAGTTCCTCGATCTCGTCGATGCCGGCGATCCCGTCGAGGCCGCCAAAGCCTATGACGCGGCCGGCGCCGACGAGCTCTGCTTCCTCGACATCACCGCGAGCCACGAGGATCGCGGCATCCTGTTCGACGTGGTCACCCGCACGGCCGAAGCCTGCTTCATGCCGCTCACCGTCGGCGGCGGCGTGCGCAAGGTCGAGGATATCCGGGCGCTGCTGCTCGCGGGCGCCGACAAGGTCTCGATCAACACCGCCGCCGTGACCAACCGCCAGTTCGTCAAGGAAGCGGCCGAGAAATTCGGCGCGCAATGCATCACGGTCGCGATCGACGCCAAGCAGGTGACGCCCGGCCGCTGGGAGATCTTCACCCATGGCGGGCGCAACGCCACCGGCATCGAGGCCGTCGCCTTCGCCCGCGAGGTCGTCTCGCTCGGTGCCGGCGAATTGCTGGTCACCTCGATGGACCGCGACGGCACCAAGGTCGGCTACGATCTCGGCCTGACGCGGGCGATCGCGGATGCGGTCCCGGTCCCGGTGATCGCGTCGGGCGGCGTCGGCGATCTCGACGATCTCGTCGCCGGCGTCGCGCAAGGCCATGCCTCGGCGGTGCTGGCCGCCTCGATCTTCCATTTCGGCACCTACACGATCGGCCAGGCCAAGGCACATATGGCGGAAGCCGGCCTCCGGATGAGGCAGGACTGAGATGGCTGGCTTCACCCTCTCCGATCTCGAAGCCCGCATCGCCGAGCGCGCCGCCGCCTCGCCCGAGGAATCCTGGACGGCGAAGCTGCTCGCCGCCGGGCCCGAGCGCGCGGCCAAGAAATTCGGCGAAGAGGCGGTCGAGGCCGTCATCGCCGCCGTGAAGGGCGACCGCGCCGAGCTGATCGCCGAAAGCGCGGACGTGCTCTATCATCTTTTGGTCGTGCTCAAGTCGCGCGATGTTGCATTGCGGGACGTCTTGAGCCAGCTTGAAACTCGCACGGCCCGCTCCGGACTGGCGGAAAAGGCGGCCAGACCCCGGTAATCAGCCGGTTTAAGTTGCGTGAGGACGGACCTCGCAGGATGACCCTCCCTTGAACCTCGAAGCCTGGATTGCGGGCCGCGTCATGGACCAGCGCCTCATCCCGACACCGGAGCGCGACCTGGTCTCGCCCTATCGCCTGTTCTCGCGCGACGAGTGGGCCCATCTGCGCGCCGACCAGCCGCTGACGCTCTCGGTCGACGACCTGACCAAGCTGCAATCGATCAACGATCCGATCTCGCTCGACGAGATCGTCGCGATCTACCTGCCGCTGTCGCGGCTGCTCTCGCTCTATGTCGCGGCGACGCAAGGGCTGTTCAAGGCGACGCAGCGCTTCCTGATGGCCGAGTCCGAGCCGAAGGTACCCTATGTCATCGGCGTCGCCGGCTCGGTCGCGGTCGGCAAGTCGACCACGGCGCGCGTGCTCAAGGCGCTGCTCTCGCGCTGGCCGAACACGCCCAAGGTCGAACTCGTCACCACCGACGGTTTCCTCCTGCCCAATGCCGAGCTGGAGCGGCGCGGGCTGATGCAGCGCAAGGGCTTCCCGGAGAGCTATGACGGCGCGGCGATCCTGCGCTTCCTCTCGGACGTCAAGGCCGGCAAGCCGCGGGTGAGCGCGCCGGTCTATTCGCACCTCGTCTACGACGTCGTGCCAGGCGAGACGGTGACGGTCGAGCGGCCGGACATCCTGATCCTCGAAGGACTGAACGTCCTGCAGCCGAGCCGGATGCCCAAGGACGGCACCGTCATCCCCTTCGTCTCCGATTATTTCGACTTCTCGGTCTATCTCGATGCCGACGAGAACGACCTGCATCGCTGGTATGTCAACCGCTTCATGACGCTGCGCCAGACGGCCTTCCGCGACCCGCGCTCGTTCTTCCGCAAATATGCAGAGATCGGCGAGGAGGAGGCGCTCGCCATCGCCGAGAAGCTCTGGACCGGGATCAACCTGCCGAACCTCCAGGACAACATCCTGCCGACCCGCCAGCGCGCCAGCCTGATCCTGACCAAGGGCGCGAGCCATCGCATCCAGCAGGTCGCGCTGCGACGGCTTTGATGGAAGCCTTCGGCGCGCTCGCCGCCATGGCGGGCGCGGCCTTCGTCGCCGCGACCCTGCTGCCGGCGCAATCGGAAGCGGTCTTCGTCGGACTGCTCGCGGCGAAAAGCGTCGATCCGCTCGCGTTGTTCCTGACCGCGAGTCTCGCGAACACCGCCGGTTCGATCCTGAACTGGTGGCTCGGCCGATTGATCGCGCGCCATGGCGTCGACAGGTTGCCGGCGCGCCTGCGGCCCGATCCGAAGCGCTTCGTCCAGGCGCAGGACCTGTTCGCCCGATTCGGCTGGCCGTCCCTGCTGCTCGCCTGGCTGCCGCTGGTCGGCGACCCCCTGACCTTCGCGGCGGGCACCCTGAACTATCCGTTCTGGCGTTTCACCGTCCTCGTCCTGATCGGCAAGGCCGGGCGCTACGCGGCACTCTGGGCGGGTTGGGCCAGTCTCGCCTGAACCGGGCGCCACCTCGACGACGCCTCCGGCATGTGGCTCCGCCATCCCGGAGGCGCACAGCCGGCATTTGCGAAACCAGCCGGGCCGGGCTACCAGCGAAGACGTCCGTTCAAGGAGATTTGACTATGAGCATTCAGCGTATCGGCGTCGGCCCGCGTATGTCCAAGGCCGTCGTGCATGGCAACACCGTCTATCTGGCCGGCCAGGTCTGCGACAAGGCAGCGGGCAAGAGCGTCGGCGAGCAGACCCAGGAAATCCTCGGCATCATCGACGGCCTCCTGGCCGAGGCCGGCACCGACAAGACGAAGCTGCTGATGGTCAACATCTGGCTCTCCGACATCTCGACCTTCGCCGAGATGAACGCCGTCTGGGACAAGTGGGTCGTCGCCGGCTCCACGCCGGGCCGCGCCACGGTCGAGGCCAAGCTCGCCGCGCCGCAGTTCACGGTCGAGATCGCGGTCATCGCCGCCAAGTAAGCCATCCCGGAACGCCGCGCGCCCACCCGGGCGCGCGGCGTTCCCTTTCACCGGACCGGAGCGGGGAGGCAACCATCAGCCAGACCGACCAGATCGCTCCGCTTCTCGCCCGCGTCGCCGGGCGCAGCGGCATCGCGCCAATGGCTCTGGCAGCGATGATCGCGGATTGGCTGCGCCGTCCCGGCTCCAGCCCGCCGAGCGAAAACCTGCTCGACCGCAAGGCAGCCGACTTTGCTGCGTTGGTGAAGCGCCTTGCGACGCCGCTGGGCGACGCGGAGATTCGGCGGCTGCGGAGCGAGGCGGCAGGCGCCATCGCCACGGGCCGCTTCGCCGAAGCCGACAAGAGCCTCGCCGAAGCCGAACTGCATGCCATCGGCGGCTCCACCGACCTGTCGGCTCTGCCGCTCGAACGCCGGCTGCTGATCGGCGAGAACCGCGCCGACCGGGCCGCGCTCAGCTTCCTGCGCACGACGGCCGAGGCCTATCGCGAAGCTGCCGCCCGCTATGGCGAGGCCTCCGCCCTGATCGGCCTCGCCGCTATCGACCGCAGCCGCGACGCCGCACTGGACCAGGCGAAAGCCATGGCCCGGATCAGCGAGGATTTCGGCGGACGCGAGGGCTATGACGCCGCCATAGCCACCCTGCGCCGATTGCTCGAAGGGCTGGACAGCCTGAGCGATACCGTCGCCTTCGCCGGAGCTCAGGAAGCGCTGGCCACCGCGCTCGACAGGCTCGCCGGACTCAGCGGCGACAGCAAGCTGCTCAACGAGGCTCTCGTCCATTGCCGGGCCGGGCTGGAGGATCTGCGCCATGACGAGGCGCCGGCGCTCTGGCGCGCCCTCAAGCTGCGCTTCGGCCGGCTCGCCGTGAATCTCGGCATTTCACAGAAGGACGACAACCTGCTGGAGGAGGCGGTCGCCACCTACGCCACCGCGCTCGCGGTCTGGAAGCGCAGCGACGACGAGGCCCGCTGGCTCGAAGCGGAGCACATGATTTCGCGTGCGCGCGCCACGCTCGGCGGACGCCGCAGCGACCTCGCCCTGCTCGAACGCGCCTTCAACGGGCTCAACCGCGTCTCCCAGGCGATCGATCGCAGCCGCGATCCCATGCGCTGGGCCGAGCTCCAGAACCAGATGGGCGGCGTGCTGGCCTCGATGGGCGAGCGCTACAGCGAGCCCGTCGTGATCGAGGAGGCGATCGCCGCCTTCGCCGCCGCGCTGGAGGAATATCGCCAGGAGCGCGCGCCGCTGCTCTGGGCGCAGACACGGGCCAACCAGGCCGAAGCCATGCTCCAGCTCGCGCGCCGCAACAAGGACAAGCCCCTGGCCCAGCAGGCGCTCGCCCAGTTGATGGCGGCAACCGAAGCCGCTCGACAGGCCGCAAACGGCACCGTGGTCGCCGCCGATCTGCAGAAGCGGCTCGGGGCCGCCGGCGCGCTCGCGACCAAACTGATCGCCGGCTGATTCAGCCGATCCTCTGCCTCAGCGCGGGCGGCGCGCCGCCAGCCGCTCCAGCGCGGCATCGAGCGTCGCGTCGCGCTTGGCAAAGCAGAAGCGGACGACGTTCTTGACCGCGCCCTCGGCATAGAAGGCGCTGACCGGAATCGCGGCGACGCCATTCTCGGTCACCAGACGGCGGCAGAAATCGACGTCGTCGCTTTCGCCGAGCGGAGCGATGTCGACATTGAGGAAATAGGTACCGGCGCTCGGCAGCACCGCGAAGCCGAGATCGCGCAGGCCGGCGGCGAAACGATCGCGCGAGCGCTGGAAATCGGCGCGCATGCCCTCGTAATAGCCGTCCTCCTTGCCGAGACCGAAGGCCACCGCGGCCTGCAGGTTCGGCGGCGTCGTGAAGGTGAGAAACTGATGCGCCTTGGAGAGCACGCGCATGATCGCCGGCGCCGCCATGACGAGCCCGACCTTCCAGCCAGTCAGCGAGAAGATCTTGCCGGCCGAGGAGATCTTGACGGTGCGCTCGCGCATGTCGGGGCGCCCGAGCACCGAGGCATGGCGGTGCCCGTCGAACACCACATGCTCCCAGACCTCGTCGCAGATCGCGATCGCATCATGGCGGACGCAGAAATCGGCGAGAAGGTCGAGATCAGCCTTGCCGAAGATCGTCGCCGTCGGGTTCAGCGGATTGTTGAACAGCACGACCTTCGTCTTCGGCGAGAAGGCCCTGGCCAGCGCTTCCTCGGTCAGGCCGAAATGCGGCGGGGTCAGCGTGACGAATTTGGGGATGCCGCCAGCGCGCCGCACCAGCGGCAGATAGGCGTCGTACATCGGCTCGAACAGCACGACCTCGTCGCCCGGCGTGATCAGAGCCATCAATGCGCCGGCGATGGCTTCGGTCGCGCCCGAGGTCACCATGATCTCGCTGTTCGGATCGAGATCGAGCCCCTGCCAATGCTTGTAATGCTTGGCCGCCGCTTCGCGCAGTTCGGGCAGGCCCATCATCGGCGGATACTGGTTCCAGCCGTCGACGACTGCTTCAGCCGCCTTCCGGCGGACATCGAGCGGGCCCGGATCGTCCGGGAAGCCCTGTCCGAGATTGACCGCGCCGGTCTCGCGGGCGAGCTGCGACATCACCTCGAAAACGGTGGTGGGAAGGGCGGAGAGGATCGGATTCATCGCGGTCGGATCGGCTCGGCAAGGGCAGGAGCCTTGGCTGTAGCACGCCGTAAAGGGCCGTGCATCCAGTCGGCAGCCGGCTTCAAAGGTCCGGCGAAAAATAGCGAATGATGAATGTTGACATTCGTCAGTGATCAGTGTCTATTGGATTTCAGCCGGTCCTCGGCGGACGCCTGTTGCGACTTCGCCCCTTTGGCGCAGCAGGATGCCGCAGAAGACCGGCGAACCTTGTCAGGAGGGTGCAAGCGCCTCCCGCGGCGCTCGCCGCCGCTGCTTTCCGCACGTGTGCAAACCGCGCTAAGCAGACGCATGGCCCGCTCCCCCGCTCCCGCGATCATGATTCTCGGCACCGGCTCCAATGTCGGGAAGTCGCTGATCGTCGCCGGCTTGTGCCGGCTCTTCGCCAATCGCGGGCTGAAGGTGCGACCGTTCAAGCCGCAGAACATGTCGAACAATGCCGCAGCGACCGGCGCCGGCGAGATCGGCCGGGCGCAGGCCTTGCAGGCGCGTGCTGCCCGGATCGCTCCGCATCCCGACATGAACCCGGTTCTGCTCAAGCCCGAGGGCGAGCAGGGCAGCCAGATCATCCTGCAAGGCCGCGTCGCCGGCCGCCTCTCCTCACGCGATTTCGCCCGGCGCGGCGATTTCATGCCGCAAGTGCTCGACAGTTTTGCGCGCTTGAGCGACGGCGCCGATCTCGTCATCGTCGAAGGCGCGGGATCGCCGGCCGAGACGAACCTGCGCGCCCGCGATATCGCCAATCTCGGCTTCGCCCGCGCTGCCGACGTCCCGGCCGTGCTGATCGGCGATATCGACCGCGGCGGCGTCATCGCGAGCCTTGTCGGCACCCATGCCGTGCTCGATTCCGAAGACAGGGCGATGATCCGCGCTTTTGCGATAAACCGCTTCCGGGGCGCCGTCGAACTGTTCGCGCCCGGCGTCGCGACGATCGAGCGGGCCACGGGCTGGCCCAGCCTCGGCGTCGTGCCCTGGTTCGCCGATGCCGCCCGGCTGCCGGCCGAGGATGGGCTCGACATCCGCTCGGGCCGGAAAGCGGGAGCCCGGATCAGGATCGCCGTGCCGGTCTTGCCGGGCATCGCCAATTTCGACGATCTCGACCCGCTCAAGCTGGAGGCGGATGTCGACCTCGCCATGACCGGGCCTGGCCAGCCTTTGCCGGGGGATGCCGATCTCGTCATCCTGCCGGGCTCCAAGACCACGCTGCGCGACCTCGCGGCGCTGCGCCGGGAAGGCTGGGACATCGATATCCTCGCGCATCGCCGCCGCGGCGGGCGCGTGCTCGGACTCTGCGGCGGTTACCAGATGCTCGGCCGGGTCGTGCGCGATCCGCTCGGGCTGGAAGGGCCGCCCGGAGAGGCGCCCGGCCTCGGGCTGCTCGATGTCGAGACCACGCTCGACGCCGACAAGACCGTCCGCGAAGTCGATTTCGTCGATGCCGCGAGCGCTGCCGAAGGCCGTGCCTATGAAATCCATCTCGGCCGGACCGAGGGCCTCGACACGGCCCGCGCGCCCTTCCGGGTCGAGGGCCGCGCGGAGGGTGCCGCGAGCCCGGACGGGCGGGTCGTCGGCAGCTACCTGCATGGCATCTTTGCTTCGGACGCGGTGCGCAGCGCCTGGTTGGCAGCCGTCGACAAGGAGCGAGGTGCGTCGGCGCTGCTCTATGAAGATGCGGTCGAAGCGACGCTCGATGCGCTCGCAGCGCATCTGGACAGGCATTTCGACACGGAAACCCTGCTCAAGCTCGCCCGGACGCGTATTTCCGCTGGGTAAGCGATTTCGGGAACTTCGGCTGCCTTCGCCTGTTCTCCCGGCGCAGCTTCACGGGAGGATTGATGCACATCAAGGCAAAAGTCTTTATTCGCCATTATGTTGACGAATGATGAAATTCGTCATAACGATCAATTCTTCACCGCCTTCGTTTGAAACAACCCAGCCGGCGACGCCGTGAGTAACCCCGAACGCGATACCAGGCAGATCATCGTCGACACCGCCGAACGCTTCTTCCGCGATATCGGGTACCAGAAGACGACCGTGGCGGACATCGCCAAATCCCTGCGGATGAGCCCCGCCAACGTCTATCGCTTCTTCGACTCCAAGAAGTCGATCAACGAGGCCGTGCTCGAGCGCTACAAGCGCGAACAGGAAGAGGCCATCGCGACGATCGCCGCCGAGGATCGCTCCGCCGCAGAGCGCCTGCGCGACATCCTCGCGACCTCCTATCGCCTGAACGCGGCCCGCTTCGCCGGCCATGCCCGGATGCAGGAAATGGTCTGCGCCGCGATGGAGGAGAGCTGGGATGCGATCATCGCCCATATCGAGCGCTTCGACGTGGTGCTGCGCCGTGTCGTCGCCGACGGCATCGCTCGCGGCGAGTTCCGGCCGATGGAGCCGGCCCATGCCACGGGCTGCATCCGCACCGCGATGATCCGCTTCATGCACCCATTGCTGATCACGCAATGCGAGTGCATTCCCGGCCCGAACGCGGATGAGATGATCGCCTTCGTGCTCAGCGCGCTGGAAGCGAGACCCCAAGGCCGCTGAGCGATCGTCTAGTTTTTGATTTCGCATCGGCTTTCCCGAAAACCGCGCCCCACTTTTCGGGCCGATGCCCCAACGCGTTGACAAGCCGCCGAGGGAGCGGGATACCGCCCGGACATGGCCATCCTGCCCAAACAGAATCTCAAGAAGCTCGCCGTCATCCTGCATGACCTCGCGGTCACGGCGCTGGCGATCTGGCTCGTCTTCGTCGTCCGCTTCGAAGGGGCGCAGCTCATCGAGCACCTGCGCTACCTGCCGCGCTTCCTGCCCTTCTTCACGGCCTATGCCGGGCTGGTCTACTGGCTGTTCTCACTCTACCGCTCGAAATGGCGCTTCGCCTCGCTGCCGGACCTCTCGAACATCGTCAAGGCGGTTTCCGTCCTGACCGTGACGCTGCTGGTGGTCGATTATGTGCTGGTCGCGCCGAATTTCTACGGCGCCTTCTATTTCGGCAAGATCTCGATCGCGCTGTACTGGCTGGTGCAGGTCGCGCTGCTCGGCGGCCCGCGCCTCGCCTATCGCTATTTCAAATATGCGCGGTCGCGGACCTCAGCCGTGCGCGAGGCGAGCCTGCCGGCGCTGCTGCTCGGGCGCGGCGTCGAGATCGAAATGGTGATCCGCGCGATGGAAGCCGGCACGATGCGGCGCCTCCGGCCGGCCGGCATCCTGTCGCCCCGCCCCGACGATCTCGGCCAGTCGATCCGCGGCGTGCCGGTGCTCGGGCTGCTCGGCGATATCGAGCGGGTCGCAAGCGAAGCGATCGAGCACGGCGAAGCCTACCGCCGGATCGTCGCGACCCCCTCCGCCCTGCTGCCTGAGGCACAGCCTGAAAAATGGCTGGCGCGGACCCGCAAGCTCGCCCTGCCGATCTCGCGCATCGACAGCCTGGGCGAGGGCGTGCGCGACACGGAGGTCGCTCCGCTGGAGATCGAGGACCTGCTGGTCCGATCGACCGTCGCGATCGACCGTGAAAGGCTGGGCTCGTTCCTGAAGGGCAAGCGCGTCATCGTCACCGGCGGCGGCGGCTCGATCGGTTCCGAGATCTGCCTGCGCTGCGCTGCCTTCGGCGCGGCCGAACTGCTCGTCGTCGAAAGCTCGGAACCTGCGCTGTTCCAGATCACCGAACAGCTTTCAGTGCAGGCGCCCGACACCGCCATCTCCGGCGTGCTGGCCGATGTCCGCGACCGCGAGCGGATCATGCCGCTCTTCGCCGGTTTCCGGCCCGATATCGTCATCCATGCCGCCGCGCTCAAGCACGTGCCCTATCTGGAGGCCGACTGGAGCGAGGGCATCAAGACCAATATCTTCGGCTCGGTGAACGTCACCGACGCGACCGTCGCCGCCGGCGCCCGGACCTTCGTGCTGATCTCGACCGACAAGGCGATCGAGCCCGTCTCGATGCTCGGCGCGACCAAGCGCTTCGCCGAGATCTACGCGCAGTCGCGCGATGCCGAGCTCACCGCCGCGGATTCCGGAATCAGGCTGGTCGCGGTGCGCTTCGGCAACGTGCTGGGCTCGGCCGGCTCGGTGGTGCCGAAATTCAAGGCGCAGATCGCCCGGGGCGGACCGGTCACCGTCACCAGCCCCGAGATGATCCGCTATTTCATGACCATCCGCGAGGCCTGCGACCTCGTGCTGACCGCCGCCTCCCATGCCCGCTCCGGAGAGACGCAAGCGGAGCGCGCCGCCGTCTACGTGCTCAAGATGGGCCAGCCGATGCGGATCATGGATCTGGCCGAGCGGATGATCCGCCTTGCCGGCTTCGAGCCGGGCGAGGATATCGAGATCATCGTCTCCGGCGTCAGGCCCGGCGAGCGGCTGAACGAGATCCTGTTCGCCCGCGACGAGCCGATGGCGGAAACCGGGCTCGACGGCGTGATGGCGGCCAAGCCGATCTTCGCCGGCCGCGCCAGGATCGAGGCCTGGCTGGCACAGCTCCAGGCGGCCGTGAAAGCCAATGACCAGGCTGCGGCCCATGCCGTGCTCGACGAGGCGATCCCGGATTTCAGCCGGCGCGACTCGAAGCGGCCAGACGCGCCAGCGCCGCCTTCGTCTCAACCTGCGGCCGCCAGCCGGCACTGAGCAGGCGCTCGGGCCGGGCGACAAGGCTGCCCGCCAGCTTGAGGAAGGTGTCCTCGCGGCCGGCAAGACGCGCCAGCCGGCGCAACCAGGCTTCGGGCACGGGCAGGAGACCCGGGCCGCGCCCGAGCCCGGCGCGCATCGCGGCCAGCATGTCGGAGACGCTGATCGGGTCCGGGTCGGACAGCGCATAGCTCTGCCGTGCCGGGCAGGCCGGCATCAGCGCGAACAGGATGGCGCTGGCCAGGTTCTCGACGGCGAGCAGAGAGCGCGGCGCCTTCAAGCCACCGAAGGGCAGCGGCACCGGCAAGCGCGCCAGCTTGAGCAGCGCCGCCATATTGGCCTTCACGCCCGGCCCATAGATCAAGACCGGACGCAGGGCGACCCAATCCAGATCGAGCGCGGCCAGTCCCTGTTCCGCCGCGAGCTTGGAGCGGCCGTAGGCGTCACCGGGCGCGGGCTGCCTGTCCTCGCGCAGGGGCGGGCCGTCGACGGCATCGGTCAGCGCCTTGATCGAGGAGAGGTAGACGAAGCGCTGCACCCCGGCGGCCTGGGCGGCGCGGGCGAGCTCCAGCGTCGCCTCGGTATTGAGGCGGCGGTAGAGCGCCTCGTCGAGCCCCGGCCCGGCATGGGCGAGGCCGGCCATGTGCACGACATGGTCGATGCCCTCCAGGGCCGTGCGCCAGTCGACCGGAGACATCAGATCGCCGGTCACGATCGCTTCCGCGCCCGCAGGAACCGGTTTCTGGCCGCGCTGGGCCAGACGCGGGCGATAGCCGGCCCGAATCAGCGCCGCGACGACATGCGGCCCGACGAAGCCGCTCGCGCCGGTGACGAGGACGCGCTCGTCAGCCATGCCGCGGGCCTGTCGCGAAGCGACGCAGCAGCAGGCCGGTGAGCACAGCGGCGACGACCAGGCAGGCGAACTGGACCGGGAGGGCGGGCCAGATCAACGAAACGCCCGCGAGGGCGGCAAGCGCGAGGTTGAGCAGGCCGACCCGGCCGACCACGCCCAGCACGCTGAAACCGTTCGTCGTCGCCTGCTGGTAGAAATGCGAGCGATGCGCCTCCCAGACCTTCTCGCCGCGGGCGAGGCGCCGCAGCAGCGTGATCGTGGCGTCAGTGATGTGGTAAAGCGGCAGGATCAGCGCGGCGGCGAAAGCGCCGGTGCCGGCCAGCCGATAGAGTAGATAGGCGGTGAGCAGGCCGATCGGCAGCGAGCCGACATCGCCGAGGAACAGCCGCGCTACCGGCCGATTGAACGGCGCGAAGCCAAGCAGCCCGCCGCACAGCGCGGCGGCGAGCCAGCCGGTCATCGGATCAATCGTGCCGGCCATGCCGGCGAGCGCGAGCGCCGCCGCCAGCGGCACCATGCCGGCCACCGTGATCCAGTCGAGCCCGTCCATGAAATTGACGAGGTTGACGAACCAGACACCTGCCAGGAGCGCCACGGCGCGCTCGACCGGCAGCGACAGGAATTCGGGAAACAGGCGCAGCTCCGGCGCTGCGCGAAGCAGCACGAAACCGACGCAGACCGCCTGCAGAACGAGCCTGACGCTCGCCGGCAGCGGGCGGATATCGTCCCAGGCGCCGACGATGCCGAGGCCGGTCACGGCGACAGCCAGCACTAAGACCGAGCGGGTCGCTTCACTCTCGACCGGCACCAGCCAGAGTGCCGCTCCCAGTGCGAGGAAGGCCCCGGCGAGAACGGCGATGCCGCCGCCCTGCGGGGTCGGGATCTTGTGGCTGGACCTGGCATTCGGCCGTGCCAGCGCATAGCGCAGCAGGAGCGGGCGCAGCGCCACGCACAAGACCGCCGCCAGAACGGCGGCGGCAGCACAGATCAACAGAGGGCGAAGCACGCTTTCCAAGGTGCCCGCACCATAGTCGAGGCAGCGCAAAAGCCTAGAGGGCGCGCCGCCCTATCCGCGTGAAGCGGCTCTCTGAAACCGCTCTCCGGAGCAGCACCTGGCCTATTGCCTGAAGCCGATCAGAACGCCGTCGGCGCCAAGCTGGAGCTGCAGCCCCTGACGCCGCGTCGCGAGCTTGAGCGTCACGCCCTTGTCGTTGCGCAGCCAGGTGGTTCCACGGCCGGCGGCGCCGACGGCCCAGCCCTCCTTGAGCTGGACATAGGCCCCCGCGAAGTCGGACCTGCGGTGCAACCCGTAGACCGTGCCCGAGGCGACCGAGCGCGAAGCGCCGATCGAGCCGATGCCGAGCCCGCCCACCGTGATCGGGTAGGAGCGACCCTGGAAACGCAGCGTCCCGCCGCCGGCTTCGCCAGAGGCGATGAAGCCCGCCTGAACCTGTTCGAGACGCACGGTTCCCGTCGCCGGCCCGAGCGAGCGCTGCGCCATGGCCGGCGAAGCCAGCATCAGAACGGCGGCGAGGGTGGTGGTTGTCTGCCTTATCGTCATCATATCCTGCTCCTTGCGCCGAACCGGCGGCTCAAAGCATCGGACCAAATACGATATTCGGTTCGATGATCTGGCAGACCAACCCGCGAAACGACGATTCGATCCCGCGATGGGAGCGACATTGCAGCGGATCGGAATCGCGGACGGAGAACCGTGGCGCAGCGCCGGCCTGCGTGCCGCCAGGTCACGGCAGAGCGTCAAGGCTGCAACGTCAAAAGGCCACAATGGGGCGCTAACAATGCCCGATCGATCACGTGATTCGACTGGCCCGCCGCAACAGGCGCGTTGCCCGACTTTCCACCTCTTCGACAATCGAACGCCGCTTCGCGGTACGCTGCCGCCGGCATTCCGCCCGGCAGCTTTACAGGCAGCGCGGCTACGCCGCGCGCCACTGGAACGACATGAAAAGCAAAATCCGACACGACCACAACAAGACGCAGCCCCCTGGCCCATCGGCCTCGGGACCTTCGCTGCCGAAATCCGCCCCGAACTGGAAACCCGAACCCTGCGGCCTCTCCCGCGAGGAGTTGCGCAGGATCGTCGCGCGGATCATGGGCTGAGGAGAAAGCCATGCACCTCGAACATCCCCGGCTGCCGGCAACCCGCCGGCGCAATCGAACGGAGAAGCCGGCAGGTTCCGACCTGCAGGCACGCCATGACCGCGCCGCGGCCCTCGCCCGAGGGTTCGAAGCGGCGGGCGACAAGGTCGCCGCAGAACGCTTCTATCAGCAGGCCGACCACTTTCGCCGCCTGTTGAACGGCAAAACCTCGCAGCCCGGAACTGCGGTCATCTGAAAATTTTCGAGAAGGGGCCTGGCCCATCGGGATTTTGGAGCGGGCGATCGGGATCGAACCGACGACATTCAGCTTGGGAAGCTGACGTTCTACCACTGAACTACGCCCGCATGCCCTTCACGCTGGCAAAGCAGCGCGCGGCAGGCCCGCGTTCATAGCGGGTCCGAGCCCCAGTGTCATCCGGGAATCACGGCACGCAGCTCCAATTGCGCGGAAGCGCAGCCGGCCGGTGCCTCAGCCCTTGAAATGCTTGGAGAGCTTCAGGGCCTGGCCCTGATAGTTCGACTTCAGATCGGCGCCGTAGAGCGCCTCCGGCCGGGCCGCCATGCTCTCATAGACCAAACGGCCGGCGGCGCGCGGGAAATGGTCCAACGCGTAACTTTGGCCCTTTGCTGACATTGCGAAGGGCTGCTTATGGGCAGTGCGATGAAGGCGGCGGGTGAGCAGCCGGACCTTGCCCTTCGCCGCTGGCGCGGGTGAATGCCTCCTGGGACTGGGCCGCACCGGCCGCTCGGGACGGCAGGACCTTGCTCGCCTTTGATTGTGGTGAAGATAGCTCGTTTCCCGATGACGGGAGCATTTATCCAACCGCAGGTTGGAATAACCTCGCGAATCACTTGTACTGGGTGCCGCAGCCATGCGCGGGCGCCTCAGCGCCCCTTCGACGAGAGTAACCGCTCGTTAACCGGCGTTAACCAATGGTGAAGACATGACGATGCTGTACCGACATCGGCACGCGTGCCTATGAGGGCCTGGAGCTTCATCGATCGGATGTCTTCGGACAAGCTCCGTGATGTGTCTGGGCCCCTTGCAGGGATGCTCGCGGCATGTGGACTACCTCTCCTCCTTGCAGGCTGCGGCGAGCAACGGTTGTCGAGCGATGAACTCGTGTCGGCCTCGCGCGCGATAACCGTCGACGTGGGCCGCGCCCTGGCGCTGCCTCCGCCCGGCAGCCTGCCTGTGACCGCAGTCTCCCAGAGAACCTATGAGAACGCCGTCTCGCAGACCGTCTCCCTGGCAACCCGTGGCCGGACGCCGGGCGAGAACGCAATCCATGTCGCCTTTTTCACGGCGGCAGATGTTCCTGAGGCCACCGGCGTCGAGGGCAACCTGCTGAAGGAGCCCGGCATCGACGACTTCGCCATCGGCAAAGAGATGGAGGAACGTCTTCCCGGTGTTGCGATGGCCCCTTCCGCCGTTTTCGTCCAGAACAGTTACGGTCCATTCGGCTATGCTTTCGGTCGCGGTACCGGCGGCGAGGCCTGCCTCTACGCCTGGCAGCGACTGGCGGGCAAGGACAGTCTCTTCCACCCGAAATCGGGCATGATCTCGGTGCGCCTGCGCGTCTGCGACCCCACCGCGACCGAGGCCTCGCTTCTGCGCTTGGCCTATGGCTACACGTTCAACGCCAAGCTGAAGCGCCCGGGCTGGAATCCGATCGGCGATGCACCCGAGCCGGCGCCTGAGCTCGGTCAGGCTGGAGCGCCTATCTATCCGCAAGCGCCGCAGTCCTCCTTCGGCGAGACCCCGCCGCGCCCGCAAGCCGTCCGCCCCCGGCCGGAGCGCCGGCGCAGTGCGGTTCGCGCGGAACCTCAGGCTCCCGAACCGATTTCGACCAAACCACTCGAAGGATATCCCACCGTCCCGCCGCCGCCCGCGCCCTGAACCCACCCGGATTGCCGAAAGCCCGATGCGAACAGCGAGCTACGTCATCTTCTGGGCCGTCATCGCGATGGTCGTTATCGCGCTGATCACCCTGCCGATCAGCCTGCAGGCGCATCTGATTGCCGGGGCGATCGTGGTCGGCGCGATGATGGTCCTGAAGTTCCTGCGGCCTTATGGCGTCTGGCGCCTGATCGCGCTCGGCTTGGGCACCGCGATCGTGCTGCGCTACGTCTACTGGCGCACGACCAGCACCTTGCCGCCGGTCAACCAGCTCGAGGATTTCATCCCGGGGCTGATCGTCTACCTCGCCGAGCTCTACAACATCGGCATGCTGGGCCTCAGCCTCTTCGTCGTGGCGATGCCGCTGCCGAAGCGCAAGACGCCGCCGATCGACCTCGCCAACGCACCGACGGTCGACGTCTTCGTGCCGACCTACAACGAAGAGCCCGAGATGCTCGCGACGACGCTCGCGGCTGCGCTGGCGATGGATTATCCCGCGGGGCGCCTGAACATCTTCCTGCTCGACGACGGCGGCACCGACGAGAAATGCAACGCCGACGATTTCGCCGCGGCCAGCGCCGCCCGCGAGCGCCGCGCGACGCTGACGAAGCTCTGCGAAGGGCTCGGCGTCACCTATCTCACGCGCGAGCGCAATCTCAGCGCCAAGGCCGGCAATCTCAATAACGGCATCGCCAACTCGCAAGGCGAGCTGATTGTCGTCTTCGACGCCGACCATGCCCCTGCACGCAGCTTCCTGACCGAGACGATCGGCTATTTCGGGCAGGATCCGAAGCTTTTCCTGGTCCAGACCCCGCATTTCTTCATCAATCCGGACCCGCTGGAGCGCAATCTCCAGACATTCCGCTCGATGCCGTCCGAGAACGAGATGTTCTACGGCATCATCCAGCGCGGTCTCGACAAATGGGACGCCTCGTTCTTCTGCGGCTCGGCCGCCGTCCTCCGGCGCACGGCACTGGAAACCACCAACGGCTTCTCCGGACGCAGCATCACCGAAGATGCGGAAACGGCGATCACGCTGCACGCCACCGGCTGGCACAGCGTCTATGTCGACAAGCCGTTGATCGCCGGGCTTCAGCCGGCGACCTTCACCAGCTTCATCGGCCAGCGTTCGCGCTGGGCGCAGGGCATGATGCAGATCCTCATGTTCCACCGTCCGATGTTCAAGCGCGGCCTCTCGCTGCCGCAGCGGCTCTGCTACTCCTCTTCGGCGCTGTTCTGGCTCTTCCCCTTCGCGCGGCTGACCTTCCTGGTCGCGCCCCTGTTCTACCTGTTCTTCGGCCTGGAGATCTTCACCGCCTCCGGCGCGGAGTTCATCGCCTATGTGCTGAGCTACATGGTGGTGAACCTGATGATGCAGAACTACCTCTATGGTCGCTATCGCTGGCCGTGGATTTCGGAGCTCTACGAGTTCATCCAGTCGGTCTACCTGCTGCCGGCCGTGGTCTCGGTGCTCATCAATCCGACCAAGCCGACCTTCAAGGTCACCGCCAAGAACGAGTCTCTGGAGACCCGGCGAGTGTCGGAGCTTGGCCGGCCGTTTTTCATCATCTTCGCGGTGCTCTCGCTCGGTGTCGTCGCCACCTACTGGCGCATGCTCACCGAGCCCTACAATGCAGACATCACGTTGGTCGTCGGGCTGTGGAACATTCTGAACCTGTTGATGGCCGGCTGCGCGCTTGGCGTGGTCTCGGAGCGGCCGGAGGGTCGCGGCGCGCGGCGCTTCGCCGTGAAGCGTCGGGGTGAGATTACCATCGACGGACGCAAGGCCCGGATCGTCACCGAAAACGTCTCCGTCGACGGTATCGCCGTCCGCGTCATGTCGAAGGAATTCGATAAGCTTCCGGTCGGTTCGACCGGGGAGATTACCGTCGAAACCACGATCGACATGCCCCGGAGCGCCCTGCCTGTGCGCGTCCGCCGCCTCGCGCCCGACGACAAGGGATTGCTGCTGGGCTGCAGCTACGAGCCGGCGGAGCCGGTGCATAACCGCATCATCGCCGACCTCGCCTTTTCCGATGCCGAGAACTGGAGCCGGTTTCAGAAGGCGCGGCGCCACAATCCCGGCGTCATCTACGGGACGCTGCGCTTCCTGCGGCTCGCCATTTTCCAGACGAGCCGAGGATTGTCCTACCTCTTCGGTCTCTACCGCCTGTCCCGCTCGACCACCCGGCCGGGAGCGGCGGAATGAAGCGCCTCCGGTTCCAGGCCCATCTCGCCGCACTCACATCCTGCGCGCTCCTTGTCGGCTCGCCGCTCCCGGCACAGGAATCTCCGGTCGTCCAGCCCGGCCCGGCACCCTTCATGATCGCGCCGCCCGCGCCGTCCCCGGCTCCGACGAGCCCTGCGCCTTCCGCGAAGCCGGCTCCGGTTCCGGTACATGAGACCAGCCCGACGCCAGCCTCGCCGCTGTTCAAGCCGCTGCTGCCGGCGGGGCGCGTCACGCTGGAAGGCGAGAGCGATGTCCGCAGTTGGGGGTTCTACCTGACGCAGGACGAGGCGACAGCCGATCTGAACCTCGACATTGCCTTCCAGAACGCCCTCGTGGTGATGCCGGAAGCCTCGCGATTGACGGTGCGCATCAATGGTGAGCGCGTCAGCGAAATGCCGATCGCCTCCTCCGACCGCCTGAAGCGCAGCTCCATCGCCTTGCGCAAGGGCCTGCTCCGGACCGGACAGAACACGATCAGCTTCGAGGCCGTGCAACGCCATCGCATCGATTGCACAGTCGGCTCGACCTATGAACTCTGGACGCGTATCGATGGCGCCGGCACGCGGCTGGCTTTCAGGAATGCGAACACCCGATCCTTCGCCCTGCGGAGTCTCGACGATCTGCCCGCTGTCGGCGCCGATGAAAACGGGCTGACGACGATCGCCATCGTCGCGCCCGGCGCGGCGCGCGCGAGCGCCGCGAACAGCATCCTTGCCGTCGCCCAGGCGCTGGCATTGCGCGGCCGCTACGGGCAGGTCACGATCAGCGTAACCGAGCAACTGCCCGCCCGCATCCGGCCGGGCACGCTGACCGTCGCGCTCGGCACGAGCGAGGAGATGCGCGCGCTGCTCGGCGCATTACCGGCCGATGCGGGTGGCCGCAGCTTCGTCGGCTTCGTCCCGAATCCGCAGAAAGGGGCCGATCTCCTGCTCGTCACCGGCGAAGGCTGGCCCGATCTTGAAACCCTCATCGCCAAGTTCCTGACCGCGCCTGTCGCCCGGCCGGCCAATATCAACCGCAAGACCATGGATATCGCGAGCTGGCACGTACCGGACGCGCCCTTCATCTCCGACAAGGAGGCGATCCGCTTCTCCGAGCTCGGCATTCCCACCCAGGAATCGACCGGCCGGCGCATGCGCGTGCGCGCCATCGTCGCGATGCCCGGCGATTTCTACGCCAATGCCTATGGCGAGGCGACGCTCTATCTCGACGGCGCCTATTCACAGGAGGTCCTGCCGGGCGAGAGCCATATCGAGGTCTTCGTCAACGGCAACGTCGCGGCAACCGTGCCGCTCAATGCGGCGACGGGCGGGTTGCTCCAGCAGTTCCCGATCACGATCCCGCTGCGCCATTTCCGGCCGGGGATCAACGAGATCTGGTTCGAGGCGGTGACGCTGGCCAAGTCCGATCTCACCTGCGGCCCCGGCGCGACCCTGGCCGGCAAGAGCCGCTTCGCCCTGTTCGACACCACCGTCCTGTCGATCCCGAACTTTGCGAAGATCGGCGTCAGCCCCAATCTCGGGGCCATCGCCGGCACCGGCTTCCCGTATTCGGTCGCCTCCCGCGTCGCGCTGGTCATGGGCCGTCAGGACAATGCCAATCTCAGCGCGGCAGCGACGCTGCTTGCGCGCATCGCCCGCAATGCCAGCCGCCCGCTTGCCATCGATCTTCTCGCCGGGACAGCGGCCGTGGGCGACAGGCCGGCGCTGATCGTCGGCGCCGCCGGCCAGATGCCGGCCGGCCTATTGCCCCGGGTCGGCGTCGCCGACAATGTCCGCGCCACCTGGCCACAGCGTGCCGATGCCGTGGTGGTGACGCCGGATGCCGAGGGTGCGGCCGTCTTCGACGCCGTCATCAACCGCCTGCAGGGCCGTGAGGCCACGCCCGAGGCCTCCGGCGGCGTGGCTCCGACCACCGAAGCGGTCCGCGATCGCTGGCGCGGCTCGCTCGGCGGCCCGCTGGCGCGCTATTTCATCGGCTTCGACCAATGGCTCCAGCACACCTTCGATCTCTCCTTCGCGCAATTGCGCGCGCCATCGCGCGCGGCCTCGCTCTACGAGCCGGCGGAAGGGACGGAGCTGATCGCGGCTCAGGCCGCCGATCCCGAGACGCGGCAGGTCTGGACCGCTTTCATCGCCCGCCGCGATGAAACCCTGCAGAGCGCCGTCAACCGAATCGTCACGCCGGGCAACTGGGCGGGCATGGCCGGCCGGATCACCGCTTTCCGCGGCGCCCAGGACGCGCATGTCATTTCCGCCGACAGCACCTCCTTCGTCATGACGCGGCCCTTCAGCCTCGCGAATATGCGGCTCGTCTTCGCCAACTGGATGTCCAGCAATATCGGCATCTACGCGCTGGCGCTGCTGATCGCCTGCATCGGGCTCGGCATTGGAACCTCCCTGATGCTCGGGCGGTTGGGTCGGCGATCATGAGATGGACGCTGGCAGCGATGATGGCGACCTTCCTCGGTCTGGCGCCGGGCGTGCGCGCAGCCGTGCCGGCGGATGCCTGGGCGCTCTACCGACAGAAATTCGTCACTGCGGAAGGGCGGGTCGTCGACGATCTCAACGGCGGCATCAGCCATAGCGAGAGCCAGGGCTACGGCCTGCTGCTGGCCTGCCTGGCCGATGATCGCACGACCTTCGCCAGCATCTTCGCCTTCACCCGGACCGAGCTTCTGATCCGCGATGACGGGCTCGCAGCCTGGCGCTGGGACCCGAAGGCGAGCCCGCCCGTCACCGATATCAACAATGCCAGCGACGGCGACCTGTTGATCGCCGATGCCCTCGCTTGCGCAGGCACGCGCTGGAACATGCCGGCCCACAGCGCCGCTGCACGCCAGATCGCGACATCCCTCGCAAAGGTCGCGCTGCGCCAGCACGCCGGACAGACCTGGCTCATGCCGGGCGCTGTCGGCTTCTCGGAGAAGGACCGCGCCGACGGGCCGGTGATCAATCCGTCCTACTGGATCTTCGAGGCCTTCCCGACCTTGGCGAAGCTGACCGGGGACCCGCGCTGGATGCAGGTCCAGACCAGCGGTCTGAAGCTGCTGGACGATCTCGCCAAGCGGAAGATGCCGGCGCCGGAATGGCTCTCGGTCAAGGCCGAGCCTCGGCCGGCGGAGGGCTTTCCGGCCCAGTTCGGCTACAACGCCATCCGCATCCCGCTCTACCTGCTGCGCGCAGGGCTGGGCGACAAGGCGCGGCTCGCGCCGTTCCGACAGGCCTGGGCTGGCGGCACGGCGGTCGTCGATGTCGCCAGTGGCAAGCCGGTCGAGCCCTTGCCGGACGCAGGCTACCGTATCCTCTCCGCGTCGCTCGCCTGCGCACTCGACGGCACGCCGATTCCCGCCGAGCTCAAGGCCTTCCAGCCTACCGCCTATTACCCGTCGACGCTGCATCTCCTCTCCCTCTCGATGCTTGGCGAGAGGTATCCGCAATGTCTGTGAAATCCATTTTGATCGCCGTCGCTGTCTCGGGTCTCGCCTTTTACACGCTGGGCCGCTACGGCCATGACATCGCCTCGCGTGAAGCCGTGCAGCCCATGATCCAGCCGGCACTGGCGCAACAACAGCCTCCGCAGGCGCCGGCCGAGGCTGTGCCGGCACCGAACGATGTCGCGCAAGCCAAGGCCCCGGACCGCCCCGCCGCCGCCCAACCCGCTGCGCCGAAGGTCGACGAGACCGCGCTGCGCTATTTCGCGGGGCAGGGCGACACCCGCCGCTACGAGGCCGAGCTCGCGCGGCTCAGGGCGCTCTATCCGGATTGGAAGCCGCCGACGGACCTGAGCTCGCAAGGGAAGGGACAGGCCGGCGATCCTGAGCTGGAACGGATGTGGCGGCTCTTCGCCGAAGGCAAATATGGCGAGGTCCGTGCCGCGATCGCCCAGCGGGGCAGCACCGATCCGAACTGGCGCGCTCCGGCCGACCTGACAGCCCAGCTCGACACCGTCGAGGCACGTCAGCGCCTCGTCAACGCGTCGAACGCCCGGCAATGGGAACAGGTCATCCGTCTGGGCACCGAGACCCCGGCCATGCTGACCTGCGCCAGTGTCGATGCGCTCTGGCGCGTCGCCGAGGCCTTCGTCCAGACCGGTAAGCCCGAGCGTGCGCGCGACGCCTATGCCTATGTCCTGACCAATTGCACCAATCCGGCCGAGCGCACCGGCACGATGCAGAAGGCGCTCGCCACCCTACCGGAAAACCTCGTCGAAGCCTTGCTGTCGCAGGAACAGCAGAACGAGTTCGCGAGCATCCGCGACGAGATGGCACGACGCCATATCGGCAAGGCCGCCGACGATCCGACGCAGAAGGCGACGCCCGCGGAAATACAGCGCATCGAAGCCCTAGCCAATGCGGCCTCGACGCCCGATGACGCCATCCTGCTAGGCTTCTACACGCTCCACCATGACGAGCCGGCCAAGGCCGCGACTTGGTTCCAGACGGCGCTCGCGCGCAATGGCGGGGCCAAGGCGGCCGAGGGAGCGGTGCTCGCATTGGGCGACACCAAGAAGTATCAGGAGGCCGAAACGCTCGGCGCTCAGTGGCTCGAAGCCGGCGCGGCCAATCGCAAGGCCTATCTCGATGCCATCACCGCCCTGCTCACCCAGGAGCCTCCGCCACGCCTGGACCGCGCCGTGATCGAGCGCATCGTGAAAACCGTGGGGCAGGACAAATACGCCGCCGGCGCCGGAGCGCTCGGCTGGTATGCCTACAACGCCGGGCAGATCAGCCCGGCGGGAACCTGGTTCGAGACGGCGCTCTCCTGGGATCGTGGCAATGAACCGGCAGCTTACGGGCTGGCCCTTGTCCGCGAACGCCTGCGCGACCAGGCTGGCTTGCGCACCCTCGTTGCCGAATGGGGCAGCCGCTCGCAGAGGATCGCGGACATCCTCAATCCCCGGCGCCCGCGCTCGGCCCCGACAGCCGAGCATGAGCGCCAAACACGTCAGATGCCGGCGGCGGAATCGGCCCATCGCCGACCAACACCCATCGTCAGGTCCGGCCCCGACGAGCCGATCGCACGCGACGCGGCTCCGGAGCCGGCGAGACGGTCGGACGCTCCCCGCGCGCCCGGTGGCAATTGCGGAGGTGGCAGCTCAGGCGCCGCCGCCTTGCAGCGCGGCTGGTGTCTCCTCAATCTCAAGCGGCCGGTCGCAGCAGCGCAGGCTTTCGAAGCCGCACGGCGCGGCGGCAATGCGCAGGTTGCCTCCGATGCCGCCGCAGGCGTGGCTTATGCCAAGATGCAGCAGGGGCTGACGGCCGAAGCGACCGTAGCGGCCAGCGCCGCCAACCTGCCGCCGGCGCGCCGCAAGGAGCTGTCCACGCTGCTCCTCGCCGAACAATTCTATGCCCAGTATGATGCCAAGGATTACAACGGCGCGCTCATCACCCTGTCGCAGCGCCGCCGCCTGGCGCCCGAGACGACCGACCTGATGCTGATGCGCGGATGGTCCTATTACAATCTCGGCCGCTACGACGACGCCGCGCACATCTTCGAGGCGCTGTACAAGGCCAACAAGTCGCCCGAGGCCCTGTCCGGCCTGACGGCGATCCGTGATGTCACCAAGCGCAACACCCAGTGATCACGGCGCCATGCGAAGCTTCGTACCGACCATCTCCGGGAATGTGTGTCGGCTTCCTAGCGCAACATGCCAATCTTCTCCGTGATTGGCGACGACGGCTAATGATTGCATTTTTTCCGACGAAAATGGCTAAGTCGCTCTGAACGTTGAACGATGGATGCGAGCCTGCAAGCCTCATGAAGCGCCCCCTGTTTCAGGCTCGCGTCACTGACCTCGAAGCCCTTTTCGAGCGTCGCGTCGATGATTGCTAGCGGCGCCCTGCCCGTAGCTTCGCGCAGTACATCGACGTTTCCGAGGCCTTGGTCCGCGTCGCGATGGTCCCCGTTTGCAGGCCAGCCACTGAACTCAATCTCAAACGGTCACTGAGGCGATCGACGCCCCTTGCCGTCAGGGAAAGGTTCCCGGGGGTAGCGGTGGCTCCGCATTGAGGAGCGTGATCGTAACGCGTCGGTTAGACGGGCTGTAAGCATCGTCGATGAAGAGCGGCTCGGTGTCGGCGTGTCCCACCACGGAAGCGAAGCGGGTGCTGGGAAGCCCGGCTCCCGACAGGATCTCGCGCACGGCGAGTGCGCGCCCGGCGGTGAGGGCCCAGGAATCGGTGGCCTGCACCGAGCCCGGGCGCGCGGCGGACGTGTGGCCGGCGACAGACAGTTGGTTGGGCAGCCGGCGCAGGGTGGGCGCGAGCGCCTCCAGCACGAGACGGGTGCGCTCGTAGGGCCGGACCGAGCCTTCGGGGAACATGGAGCGGCCGTACTCGTCCACGAGGGAAACGTTCAAGCCCTCCCTGGTCGGCTCGATCACGATGTTGCGCGACAACTCGGAAATTTCGGGCATTTTCTGGAGCGCCTGCCGCAGGCTGGCTACGGCGCTGTAGTTGGCCTGCATGTCGGCGGCCGGGCGGCTGGCCTCGCGGTCGCTGGCGCGGCCCGAGCTGGTCGGGCGCGCTTTGTCGTCCTGCCCGGAAGTCCCCCTCGCCGCGTCGCGGGGCACTGAGGGCCTGTTGCCTGACTTGTCCAGGGCACTGCCCATCAGGACGCCACCAGAGCCGCTGGTCGTCGGACTCACAGATGCCGGCGCAAAGTATTCCGCCAAGCCGATCTTCTGCTCTTGCGTCGTCATGCTGATGAGCCACATCAGCAGAAAGAACGCCATCATGGCGGTTACGAAGTCCGCATAGGCGATCTTCCAAGCCCCGCCGTGGTGCGCATGAGCGGCCTTCTTGACCTTCTTGACGATAATGGTCGGCTGGGTGGGCTTAGTCATCGAGTCTCTGCCGGAGATTGGATCAGATCTAGGCGGGGAGGCCGGCGGTTGCCGCTTCCACTTCGTTGAACGTTGGGCGGACGTCGCTCATCAGAGCCTTGCGGGCAAATTCTACCGCCATTACCGGCGGCTGGCCCCCGATATGGGCGAGGAGACCCGCCTTGAGTGAAAGAAAGTATTTGGATTCCGCCTCGAACGTGCCCTTGAGCGATTGCGCCATGGGCCCGAAGAAGCCGTAGGCGACGAAGACGCCGAAGAAAGTGCCTACGAGCGCGCCGCCGATCAGATGTCCCAGCACCTCCGGCGGCTCGGTGATCGCCCCCATCGTCTTGATCACGCCGAGCACGGCGGCGACGATGCCGAGCGCCGGTGTACCGTCGGCAAGCGACTGCATTGCCGCAACCATACGCTCCTGCTCCTGATGGTGCGTCTCCAGTTCCTCGTCCATGAGAGCGTCGATCTCGTGGACGTTGTTGGCACCCATCGTCAGCATTCGCATGTAGTCGCAGACGAACTCAACCGCATGATGGTTCGCTGCAAAAGTCGGGAAGGCATTGAACAAACTCGACTCGCTCGGATTTTCGATGTGCTCCTCGACAGCGAGCATGCCCTTCTGCTTTACAAACTTGTACAAGGAATACTGCATCCCGAGCAGTTCGACATAGCATTCCTGCTTGTACTGGGGACCCTTCATGAGCGTGCCGAGCATGGCGGGCACAGCCTTGAGCACCGGCGCAGGGTTGCCGATGACGAAGGCACCAATCGCTGCACCGAGGATGATGACAAACTCGAACGGCTGCCAAAGCACCTCAAGGTGGCCGCCCATCGCCGCGTAGCTTCCGAAGACGCAGACGAAGACGATTATTGTGCCGACGATCAGCCGCATTGTCTGCCACCCTCGCGCCGCAGCAGGTACAGCCCGCGCGAAGCCACTAACTAGCCCAACGAACTGACCGATTAAGGTTAAGGGCGAGTTTATGACCAGTGGACGACAGGCTAGTAAGCGTCCTCCTTCGACGACGGCTTTGAAGTTTGGGTCGGTAGGATAAGTGATCAGGAGTGCCCGGATTTGGGCATTGAGATCGAGCCGGCGGGTCTCGGCGAACGTCAGCAATCGACCCAAAGCTGACGTGAAGGCATGCCCACTTGTGATGGACGAGCTTTGCTCGTAGCGACGCTTCGCATAGTTGAGCCGACAGGATCGGAATGGAGAAAGACATGTCTCGCGCTTTCAAAGTCGTCGATGCGTTTTCGGCAAAGCCGCTTTTGGGCAACCCCGTGGCTGTTGTGCTCGATGGTTCGGGGCTGACCGACGCTGAGATGCAGGCCATCGCCAGTTGGACGAACCTCTCCGAAACCACATTCGTCCTGCCGCCGACCAATCCGAATGCGAGCTATCTGCTGCGAATTTTCAACCCGAGCGCGGAGATGCCTTTCGCCGGGCATCCGACATTGGGGAGTGCTCATGCTGTGCTTGAAGCGGGCATTGCGACGCCGAAGGATGGAAAGCTCATTCAGGAATGCGGTGTTGGATTGGTGGACGTTGCGGTGAATGGCGATGGTCCTGACCGGATTTTGACCCTCTCGCTGCCACCAGCGACACTTACCTCTTTGACCGGCGAAGAGATCGACGAGGTCGAAGCGATCCTGCGACATCCGATTATGCGCGATGCTACGCCTGCGATTATCAATGTCGGGGCCGTCTGGATCGTCGCACAACTAGCCAGCGTGGACGCCGTGCTGGGCCTAGAACCCGATTTGATCCGCTCGGCTCAGTTCGAAAAACGAAAGGGCGCGACCGGAATCACCGTGTTCGCTGGGCGATCAGATAGCACGCCGGACATTGAAGTCCGTACCTTTGCCCCGTCATGCGGGGTCAGTGAAGACCCCGTGTGCGGGAGCGGCAATGGCAGCGTCGCCGTTTTCCGCGCGAGCCGGGGGCTGCTTCCTGCGAGCGGCGTAAACTACAAAGCTGAACAGGGTCGGCGCGTCGGTCGCGACGGCAAGATCAGCGTCACGGTCGATGCTCAGGGGCAAGTTCAAGTCGGCGGCGCGTGCGTCACCACCGTAGATGGGTTCATTGCGGCATAGCTCGCACTGTCCGCTTCCGACCCTTTGCGGACACAACTCGCGAAAAAGCCCGCTAGCCGGAGTTCCGAGGCGATAATGAGTGGCGGCCACTCAAAAGACATAGACAAGCCATGTGGAGGGAGCAGGATCGGCGCTGCAGTTGTCTCCATCCGCTTTTGGAAATGACCGCTGGCGGCGCGCATTGACGCCGCCTAGGCGGAGACCTGTCATGCATACCGGAAAAGGCTCTTTGGTCCTGCGCAATGGGCGCAGGCTCCCTCTCACCTTCCAATTTGGCAGTGACTACGACGATACCCGCGCAGGCCATCTTCTCTGCGATACATCCGCACTCGACCCGGCATTGCTGCAGGATCGGCTGCATATCGTTTGCGATGACGGAACTTCTATCGTCGTTGCGGTGATGCACTCCAGTGATCGATATCTGGCGGTCACAGGGCGGGTTCTGCCGGCGGCTGCCTGATACAGCTCTGCCATCATAAGTAGATGCGCGAGAGGCCGCGTGGCCACTTGATCGGCCCAGCGGCGGCGAAGTGCCCATCACCGCGTCAGCGATCGAGCCAAGCCAAAATCAAGCACTGACCGGGCCAAGGAAGCTCAAATGCAGCGCACCCCGAAAACTGGATAATTACGCGGTGGCGGCATGATACGCGCAACCGCATGCGTCCGGATCGATGCTGTGGGAACCGGGGTGCTATCCGATGAAGATGCTTCCGATGGCCGGGATCGCGGCGGCAGTGGGATTCGCCAGCCTGAGCGGCTTGACTGCGTCAGACGCCGTCTGGGCCAGGCTTTCCCCTTCCTGCCAGGTCAAGGGAAACATCAGCATCAATACGGGGGAACGCATCTACCACGTCCCCGGCCAGCGCCGTTATCTCGAGACCAATATCAGCCCGCAACACGGCGAGCGCTGGTTCTGCACGGCCGAGGACGCCGAACGCGCGGGATGGAGGCCAGCAAGAAGCTGAAACGAAAAAGACCCGGCGGCGCGCGAGCGGCCGGCCTCCCTGTCCGCTCTTGACCCATAGCCGACGTCGGGAACGTCTGCTTCAGGGCAGTCTGGCGAGGTTGGCAGTCAGGCGGCCGAAGCTGACCCCTTGCTGACATCCGGAGAGTTCGGTTCCGGACGATCCAGTTCATCAATGGCGGCGCAACCGGTCGAGAACCGCTTCATGCAGTGTCGGGCTGCCGCTCGCCACGACACAGCGATGGCCGGAATGGATCGTGAGCTCGCGGCCTTCCCAATCGGTGATCGCGCCGCCGGCATTGCGCACGATCGGCGTCAGCGCGCAGTAGTCGAACGGATCGAGCCCGCCATCGAGGCTGATGTCGAGCGCGCCGTCCGAGACCCGGCCATAGGCGTGGCAGCCGCCGCCATAGACGCACCACTTCGTATCGCTGCGCAGGCGCTCGAAGGCGGCACGCTCGCCGGCGTCGAATGGCTCGGGATTGCCGTTGCCGAGGATGGCATCGGCCAGCGATGCCCCCTTACGGGTCTGGACCGTCTCGCCATTGCGGCGCGTCGGCAGGCCGTCGCCACCGATCCAGCGCTCCGCCGTGACGGGGTTGTCGATGACGCCGAGGATCGGCGTGCCCTTGTAGGCCAGAGCGATCAGCGTGCCGAAGGTCGGGATGCCCGTGATGAAGGCCTTGGTGCCGTCGATCGGGTCGATGATCCAGACGAAGTCACGGTCGAGCCCGATGGATTCGTATTCCTCGCCGAGGATGCCGTGATCGGGATGGGCGATGGCGATCTCGCGACGCAGGCTGTCCTCGACTCGGCGGTCGATCTCGGTGACCGGGCTGTGATCGGCCTTGGTGTCGAAGCTGCGGCCCTTGGCGATGGCTTCGCGGATGATCGCGCCACTGCGATCGGCGAGCCGCTCGGCGAAACCGGCGAAGGCGTGGATGTCAGGCTTGGACATGAGCTTCTCCGGCGATCACCGCCGTGGTGCTGGCGGGCGCGCGCTGGTGTCTGGCGAGCCGGTATTCGAGGGCTCGCAGGGCTGCGGTCAGGATGGCGGCGATGACGAGGTAGATCGCTGCCGCGGTCACGAAGAGCTCGTAGGGCGCGAAGGTGCGCGCCACGATTGTATTGGCGGTGCCCGTCAGCTCCATGAGCGTGATGGTGCTCGCCAGCGACGTCGCCTTGAGCATGCTGACGATCTCGTTGGCATAGGCCGGGAGAGCAAGCCGGAAGGCGCGCGGCAGGATGATGACGCGATAGGCCAACGGGCCGGACATGCCGCAGGCATGAGCGGCCTCGATCTCGCCGGCCGGCACCGCCTGGATCGCGCCGCGCAGGATATTCGCCGTATAGGCGGCGGTATGCAGCGAGAAGGTCAGGACGGCGCAGAACCACGGCTCCCGGATGAAGGGCCAGAGCGCGCTCTCGCGGACGAAGTCGAACTGCGACAGCCCGTAATAGACCAGGAAGATCTGGACCAGGAGCGGCGTGCCCCTGAAGAACGAGATGTAGAAGGCGATTGCCGCGCGGACTGGGCCGGGCGCTTCCAGCCGGGCGATCGCCATCGGCACGGCCAGCGCCATGCCGAGCACGAGAGCGGCAGTCAGGAGTTGCAGGCTGAGCCAGGTGCCTTCCAGCAGCGCCGGCAGGCTCTCGATCATGAGGCTCGGGTTCATCGCGCCAGCTCCCGTTCGCCACGGCTGGCGCGGCGTTCCAGTTTCGCGACGATGAGCCCGTTGCTGGTGGTCAGCGCGTAGAAGATGATCGCGGCGATCAGGTAGAAGCGGAAGGGCTCGCCCGTGACAGCCGTCGCCATGCCGCTGACCCGCATGATCTCCTCCAGCCCGACGACCGAGATGAGCGAGGTGTCCTTGATCAACGAGATCCAGTTATTGCCGAGTCCCGGCAGGGCGAAGCGCCAGATCTGCGGCAGGCGCACCGTCGTGAAAGCGTCCCACCAGGAGAAGCCGAAGGCCTCCGCCGCCTCGATCTGGCCTTTCGGGATGGCGAGGAAGGCGCCGCGCAGCACCTCCGCGGCATAGCCGCCGAAGACGAGGCTGAGCGCGAAGACGCCGGCGGCGAAGGCGGGAATCTCGACGAAACCCGCTGCCATCCCGATCGACTTGGCGAGCCCGGTCAGCGTGACCGAGCCGCCGAAATAGATGATCAGGATGATCAGCAGTTCCGGTGTGCCGCGCATGATCAGCGTGAACAGGAAGCCGAGCTGCCGGACCAGCCACCAGCGGGAGAGCTGGGCGAGCGCGCCGAGAACGCCCCAGACGAGCCCGAGCGCCAGCGCGGCGAAGGCGACTTCCAGGGTCGTCAGCGCGCCGTGCAGGAGCTGGCCGCCCCAGCCCATCAGGACATCCATCGTCACGACCTCCGCCGCTCTCGGGTCCGCTGCCTCGTCGCGCGATCAGGGCAGGACGCTGAACGACCAGTAGCGATCGTTGATGGCCTTGAAGGAGCCGTCCTTGAACGAGGCGTTCAGCGCCGCGTCGATCTGGTCGCGCAGCGCGCTGTCTTCCTTGCGGAGCGCCACGCCGACGCCGGGACCGAACAGGGCGATATTGTTGATCTCCGGGCCGACGAAATGGAATTTTTCGCCGCGCGGCTTCTGCAGGAAATCGCCATCGAGCTTGATCGGCCCGGCGAAGGCCAGGTCGATCCGGCCCGATTGCAGGTCGAGCAGTAGATTGTCGACCGTGTCGTATTGCGCGAGCTTCACGCCCGGAAATTCCTTTGTCATAAACTGCTCGTAAGTCGAGGAGCGCTGCAGCCCGACCGTCTTGCCGGCCAGCGCCTTCGGGTCCGGCTTGCCGTCGGCTGAGACCGGCTGGAGGTTCAGCGTCTTGGCGCCGACGAAGCGGGCGGTGGAGGAGCGGTAGGGCACGCTGAAATCGATCGACTTCTTGCGCTCGTCGGTGATCGACATGCTCGCCACGATCAGGTCGAACTTACCGGCGAGCAGCGCCGGGATCATGCCGTCCCATTGCTGGCAGACGAAGACGAGATTGGCGTTCAGGCGCTTGCCGATCTCGCGGGCGACATCGATGTCGAAGCCCTGCAATTCACCCTTGGCGTCGCGATAGTTGAAGGGCGGATAGGTGCATTCGCTGCCGACCTTGATGTCTCTTGCCGCGGCTCCCGTCGTCAAGGCACTGAGCAATCCGGCGGCGACGAGTATGGGCTTCAGCATGTCGTTCTCCCCTTTGAATTGACGGCTCGATTCACAGGACGCGTTGCAGGAAGGCGCGGCAGCGCTCAGAACGCGGGTTGCCGAGGACCTGTTCGGGCGGGCCGCGCTCCTCGACGACGCCCTGGTGCAGGAACAGCACCTCGCTGGAGATCTCGCGGGCGAAGCCCATCTCATGCGTAACGATGATCATGGTGCGCCCCTCGGCGGCGAGCGTGCGCATCACCGCGAGCACCTCGCCGACCAGTTCGGGATCGAGCGCCGATGTCGGCTCGTCGAAGAGCAGCAGCGCCGGTTCCATCGCCAGCGCCCGGGCGATGCCGACGCGCTGCTGCTGCCCGCCGGATATATGGGCGGGATAGGCGTGGCGCTTCTCGATCAGCCCGACCTTTTCGAGATAGGCCTCGGCGCGCTCCGTCGCCTCCTTGCGGCTGAGGCCGAGCACCTTGATCGGTGCCACCGCGATGTTCTCCAGCACGGTCAGGTGCGTCCAGAGGTTGAAGCTCTGGAACACCATGCCGATACGGCTGCGCATCCGGTTGATCTGCTTGCGGTCGAGCTGGGCCCGGCCGCCGCCTTGCTGCGCCAGCCGGACCGTCTCGCCCTCGAAGCGGATGGTGCCGGCATCGGGCAGTTCGAGGAAGTTGATGCAGCGCAGGAAGGTGCTCTTGCCCGAGCCGCTGGCGCCGATCATCGTCACGACGTCATGGCTGCGGGCCGTCAGGTCCAGTCCCTTGAGGACGGCCAGGTCCCCGAAGCTCTTCCGGATACCCTTGACCTCCAGGACGGTGCTGCGTTCGACGTTCATGAGGGCTCCGCTGCTGACGGCAGAATGTGAGGCGGTTCGTGGCCCCCCAAGGTCCAATTCGGAGCTTTCGCTAGGGTCCAGTTCCCGACGTCGCACAAAAGGGCGGCAGGCTGGGTCCGTGGCGGGCGCCTATTGCATCGTCACGCGGCGTTAGGCCCCGTCGCAGGCGGCATCGATCGCCTCGGCCACCGCCTCGACACAGGCCGGCAGCTTTTCGGTCAGGGTGTTGCCGAAGCCGAGGATCAATCCCTGCCGTGCAGGCCCGCGGCAATAGCGCGACAAGGCCGGGCAGTCGAAGCCGCGGTGCAGAAGCGCCGTCGCGGCCGCGACATCGTCGAACGAGATGCGTGGCCGAACCGTCATGTGCAGTCCCGCCGTCACATAGGGTATGACGAAGCGGTCGCCGATGCGCTGCTGCAGCCCGTCTGCCAGCAGGAGCGAGCGTTCCCGATAGATCGCCCGCATCCGGCGCAGATGCGCCGCCAGATGCCCCTCCGCCATGAAGGCCGCGACCAGCGCCTGGTCCGGCTGCGGCGCATAGAGCGAGAAGACGCGTTGCGCCTGGGTGAAGGCCTCGACAAGGCCCGGCGGCACGACGAGATAGGCCAGTCTCAAACCGGGCGCCAAGGCGCGGTTGAAGGAGCTGGTGTAGATGACGCGCTCTTGCGTGTCTGTGGCGAAGAGCGGCGGCTGCGCCTGTCCCAACCAGCGGATCTCGCTGTTGAAATCATCCTCCAGCACCCAGCCGCCATGAGCTTGCGCCCAGGCAAGCAAAGCCTGGCGTCGCGCGGACGGCATCGACGATCCGTACGGGAACTGCTCGACCGGTGAGACGACGACCAGCTTCGGCAGCGTTCCTCCGTCCGCCTGCGTCGGAAGGGCGGCCGCGTCGAGGCCCATCTCGTCGATCGGCACAGGGTGGATTCGCACGCCGCTGAGCTCGAACGTGGCAAGTTCGGTCAGGTGGCCGGGATCCTCGACCGCGACCACGTCTCCGGCATCGAGCAGGACATGGGCGACGAGCGCCGCCGCCTGGAGCGTGCTGCCGATGACGATGACCTGTTCCGGCGCGCAGGCCAGGCCGCGTGCTTCCGCGAGATAGGCCGCGATCTGGTGGGTGAGGCCGGCGCGCGGATGGCCCACGCCGTAGCCCGTCTGCGAGATCGCGCGGGAACGCCAGTGCCGGGCCGCGATCCGGCTGAAGATGTCGTAGGGAAATTCGTCGAGGGCAGGCACGCCTGGGCTGAGGCCCAGCGTCTCGGAGCGCTCGGGCGGCAGGTGGAACGCGAGCAGACGAGTCGCGCGCTCCGACAGGGCCGTCTTGCCGGGAGGTGGCGCGGGCGGAGCGGGCCTGGCTCGCGTCTGGTGATCCTCGGGCAGGACCCTGTCGACGAAGGTGCCGGAGCCATGGGCGCGCCGGACATAGCCTTCAGCTTCCAGGCGGTCATAGGCCTGAACCACCGTGTTGCGGGCGAGAGCCAATTCCTTGGCCAGCGTGCGGCTGGGGGGCAGGCGCGTCCCGCGCGGAATCACACCTTCGGTGATGCCCGTCTGGAACCGGGCGAATATCTGCTCGTAGAGCGGGATCTCACTGTCGCGCTCGAGCCTGATCAGGTTCCAGACGGGATAGTTGAACTGGTTGGCCATTCGCCCTCGTCAGGCTGACACACTCCTTCCGAATGGACGCGGGCGCCGGATTCTCCAAGCGGATTTCGCGGAACGGCGTTCGAATACGAGGCCGAGGGTGCCCTACGGCGCTTTCAGTCCGAAGACGGCCTCCGCCGTCTCTCCGGCCGTCAGGGCCGCCTCCCATTTCGCCTCCAGCACCAGCCGGGCTTCGGCATCGGCGATGCGGGCGCGGATCGTCGCGGGCGTCAGGGCAACCAGCCCGTCATCGTCGCCGATCAGGAGGTCGCCGGGCGAGACGATCGCGCCGCCGATCGTCACCGGCCGGTTGATCTCGCCGCGCTCGGCCGAGGACGGTCCGCGTGGCGTCACCGAGCGCGCGAAGACCGAAAAATCCGTCCAGCTCGCGAGCATCCCGACATCGCGGATCGCCCCGTCGCAGACGATGCCCACGGCGCCCTTGCGGCGGATGTGACCGCCGAGGATCTCCCCGATCATCGCGCTCTCCGCGTGCCCTGCCGCCGCGATGACGAGGACGTCGCCGGGGCCGATGACGTCCATCGCGCGCACGACCGAGCCGAAATCCGGCGCCTCGCAGAAGGCGGTCACCGCGCGTCCGAACAGGCGCGGCTGCTGACCAGGCGGCATCAGGGGGCGGATGGCAGGGTCGATCTGGTTGAGATTGCGACCGAGATCGACTGCGACCGCGACGGGGATCGCGCGCCAGCGCTCGATCTCGGCCTGTGTCAGGTCGCTTTGCGGAACGGGGTGGATGGTCACGGGCATGATCTTGTCCTCATCTGTCGCGGCACGGCGCATTGGCGCCGATCGGCAGGGTTTGCGTCAGCCGCGAATCCGCGACCCCATGTGGCTTTTCAGGACGTTGCCGAGCGCCGTGATGCCGGCGACGAGCCGCTCATCCGTCTGGGTCGAGTAGCTCAGGCGGGCATGGTTCGGCCGCTGGTCCAGCGCGAAGAAGGTCGCGCCGGGCACATAGGCGACGCGGGCCTCCGGCAGCGCATGGTCGAGCATGAAGGCGGCCGTGTCGAAGCCTTCCGGGAAGGTCAGCCAGGTGAAGAGTCCGCCGCTTGCATCCGTGCAGGCGATCTCCTGCGGGAAGCTCTGCCGGATCGTGTCCAGCATCAGGTTCTTCTTGTGGCGATAGGCGCTGCGGATCGTGCCGATATGCGCGTCGATGTCGTAATCCGCCAGGAAGCGCGAGGCGACCGCCATGTTGAGCGTGCTCGTCTGCGTATCGGCCGCGAGCTTGAGCAGGCCGAGTTGCTCGATGAGGTCGGTCGAGGCCACGGCCCAGCCAAGCCGGAGGCCAGGCGCCAGGATCTTCGAGAAACTGCCGAGATAGATCACGCGGCCTTCGGTATCGAAGCTCTTGATCGGCGGGATGCGCTCGCCCTCGAAGCGGATCTCGCGATAGGGCGAATCCTCGAGGATGATGATGTCATGGGCATTGGCGATCTCGACCAGGCGCTTGCGACGCGCCAGGCTCATGGTGACACCGGTCGGATTGTGGAAATCCGGAACCGTGTAGATGAACTTCGCGCCCGGATTGGCCTTCAGAGCCGCGTCGAGCGCCTCGACATCCATGCCGTCCTCGTCCATGCCGACGGTGACATAGCGCGGCTCGCAAGGGTTGAAGGCGATCAGCGCGCCGAGGAAGGTCGGGTCCTCGACGACGATGACGTCGTCCTTGTCGACCAGCATCTTGGCGACGAGGTCGAGCCCCTGCTGGCCGCCCTGGAGGATCAGTACCTCGTCGGTGGTGCAGGGCACGCCGTCGCGCGTCATGCGCTCGGCGATCTGACGGCGCAGCAGCGGCATGCCGTTCGAGACGGTGTATTGCAGCGCCTCCTGTCCGTTCTCGGCCAGCGTCTTGCGGAAGACCTCGTCGAGCCCCGCGATCGGGAACAACGAGGCGTCGGGATAGCCGCCGCCGAAGGAGATCACATTGGGATCGGCACCGAGCCGCAGGAGTTCGCGGATGGCCGATGGTTTGACCCGGCTCATCCGGGCAGCGAGGCGAGACGTCATGATCGTACTTTCCGGCACTCAAGTGATGACATTGAGTTCGACGGCGCCGATGCCTTCGAGCTCGAAGCGATAGATTTCGCTCTCGGTCGGGAAGCGGGTGGTGACGAGGCTGCCGGTCATCACGATCTCGCCGGATTTCAGGCTCTGCCCCTTTGCCGCCAGCGCATTGGCGAGCCAGGCGAGCGGCGCGAAGGGATGGCCCAGCGCGTCGCGACCATAGCCGCGATCGATCTCCGTGCCATTATGGCTGATCGTGCCCGAGACGGCGTCCAGCGCCGGCCAATCGCTGCAGAATCTCGACAGGATCACGCCGCCATTCCAGGAGTTGTCGGCGACCAGCGAAAGCACGTCGAGCTCGGCATAATCGGCGGCCCGGTCGTCGACGATCTCGATCGCGGCGCAGACGCCGGCGACATGGGCCGCGATGCTCTCCTGCGTCCAGGCCGGCCCTCCGATGGGGAGATCGCTGGCCATGCGCACCGCGATCTCGAATTCGAGACCCATGCGGCCGTAATCGGCGATGGCGAGGCGTGCGCCGGAATGATGCAGCCGGTCGGCCAGTACGACGCCCGCGATCGGATGGGGAATGCCGCACATCGTCTGCATGCGCTGCGAGGTCAGGCCGATCTTGTAGCCGACGGCAGCGCCGCAGCGCGGCTTCAGCAGCGAGACATAGCGCTCCTGCACCGCGTAGGAATCCTCGAGCGAGGCGATGCCGTTCGCCGCGGCGAAGGGCCGGAACTGCTCGTTCCGGTCATGCTCGTCGATCAGCCTGTTGGCCAATCCGTCCGTGTCGATCATCCCGTCCTCCTGTCCCGGTCCTGCTGATGCCCGGGGTAGCGATCGATTCCAAAAAGCCCTAGGCGGCGGCCATGATCTCGGCAAAGCGCCGCACCGCCGGAGTTATGCGTTCCGGCACGGTATTGCCGAAGCCGAAGACGAAACCCGTCGCCGTGCGGTCCTGCAAGCGGTAGCGCGACAAGGCAGGCGCATCGATGCCGCGCTGGCGCGCAGCATTGGTGACGGCCGCATCATCCAGCGGCCCCAGCGCGTGGGCCGTCAGGTGCAATCCCGCGGTGACATCTGGGATGAGGAGCCGGTCACTGAGAGCCTGACGCAGCGCGTCGACCAGGATGGTTGCCCGCTCGCGATAGATCAGCCGCATGCGCCGGACATGCTTGGCGAGAACGCCGCGGCCCATAATGTCGGCCACCATCTGCTGGAGGGGCGGCGGCAGGTAGCAGGAGAAGACGAGCTTCGCCCGGTAGAACAGCTCGACCAGGTCCGGCGGCAGCACCAGATAGGTCAGGCCCAGCGAGGGCGAGAAGATGCGGTTGATATTGCCGATGAAGATCACGCGCTGGTCGGCATCGAGCGAGAGCAGCGAGGCGAGCGGCTGGCGGTTGATGCCGATCGGGCTGCTGTAATCATACTCGATCACCCAGGCGTTGCGGGCCCGCGCCCAGGCGAGCAGGGAAAGCCGGCGCTCCATCGACATGGTCGAGCCATAGGGAAACTGGTTGGTCGGCGAAGCGATCACCATGCGGGCATCATGCGTTTCCGGCCCGAAGCGATCGATGCAGAGCCCCTCCAGATCGACGCGCTGCGGCAGGATGCGGGCGCCGTTCGCCACCATCGCTGCCGTCCGCGTCGGATAGCCGGGGTCCTCGATGACGACGCCGTCGCCAGGGTCGAGCAGCAATTGCGCCAGCAGGATGAAGGCCTGCGTCGTGCTGGCGACAACGGCGATCTGCTCCGGCCGGCAAGGCACGCCTTCGTATTCCCCCAGATATTTCGCGATCTGCTGGCGCAAGGCGGGCAGGCCGAGGCGCTCGCTGAAATTGAACTGGGGCCAGGGCTCCGAACCCCAGTACTCGGCGGTGCTGCGGCTGATATCCGCGAACGGCAACTCGTCCAGCGCCGGCAGCAGGGGGCTGAGATCGTAGCCGAGCTCGCGCTCGCTCGGCAGCGGCAGCCCCATCAGGGCGCAGCCGCGCGCCGCCAACACGCGCGGCTGCGGGGGCGGCTGCGGAGCGGGCGACGGCTCGCCGATCCGGCGGTGCATGTCTTCGGGCAGATCCTTCTCGATATAGGTGCCCGCGCCTGTACGCCCATGCGCGTAGCCTTCGTTCTTCAGGCGGTTATAGGCGAGCACGATGGTCGATCGGGAGACGCCGAGCTCGTCGGCCAGCTTGCGCGAAGGCGGCAGATGCATGCCGCGGGGGATCGCGCCGTCGACGACCAGCGCCCGAATTTGCCCGGCGATCTGGTCATAGAGCGGCTCCGGCCCGTCCGGCGCCAACGCGATCGTGTTCCAGAAAGGGTAGTTGAAGCTCGCGTTCATATCCTGTCGCGGTCGGGGCGGGTCCGGTCGGTAGCTCTCGGCGATTGAGCGGCGCGTCGCACGAGCGGTCAAGCATGTCGCCGGATTGGTATGCTCGACTCGAAAGAATTGGTACTTGAGGCTGTTTTTAGCCGTCGGTACCGTCCCTGCCAATCGCGATCGGACAAAGCCGGTCATCCAGCGCAAGCGGAGGGGAAAACGTGTCTCGACCCGAGGCGAAGACCGTCCTCACGGCGGACGGCATCCACAAGAGCTATGGCGACTTCCCGGTTCTCAAGGGCGTCAGCCTGGCAGCCCGCGAACGCGACGTCATTTGCATGATCGGGGCGAGCGGCTCGGGGAAAAGCACCTTCCTGCGCTGCATCAACCTCCTTGAAACGCCCGAAGCCGGCTCGATCCACTTCGAAGGCGAGCAGCTGAACCTCGGGCGCCGTGGCAATGGCGCTGCGGCTCTGGACGCCCGCCAGATCAACCGCATCCGCAGCCGGATGGGCATGGTCTTCCAGAGCTTCAACCTCTGGAGCCACCTCACCGTCCTCGACAATGTCATGATCGCGCCGATCAAGGTTCTGGGCGTGCCCAAGGCGGAGGCCAAGGAGCGAGCCGAGATCTTGCTCGCCAAGGTCGGCCTGTTCGACAAGCGCTTCCACTACCCCGCCCATATCTCCGGCGGCCAGCAGCAGCGCTGCGCCATTGCCCGTGCACTGGCCATGGAGCCCAAGCTCCTGCTTTTCGATGAGCCGACCTCGGCCCTCGATCCCGAACTGGTCGGCGAGGTGCTGGGCGTCATGCGGCAGCTCGCGGAAGAGGGACGCACCATGATCGTCGTGACCCATGAAATGGCCTTCGCTCGCGAAGTCTCGAACGAGGTGCTCTTCCTTCACGAGGGGAAGATCGAAGAGCGCGACACGCCGGAGAACATCTTCGGCAATCCGACGTCCGAGCGGTGCAGGCGCTTCCTGCAGCGGGTTCTGTGAGGAGAAGAACCATGAAGAAGACGGCACTCACCCTACTGACCGGCGCAGCGCTGCTGCTGGCCGGCTCCGCCTTCGCCCGCGAGGTCAAGGTTGGCACCGAATGCACCAACCCGCCCTTCAACTATCGTACGGCGGGCGGAGAGCTGACCGGCTTCGACGTCGACCTCGCCCGCGAGATCGGCAAGCGGGCGGGCTTCGAGTTGCAATTCGTCTGCCAGGCATTCGAGGGACTGATACCGGCCCTCTCGGCCCGCAAGTTCGATCTCATCCTCGCCAGCCTTTCGATCACGGAAGCGCGCCAGAAGAGCATCGATTTCAGCATTCCCTATCGCGCCTCGACCGGCCGCTTCGTCGGCCCGAAGGGTTCCAAGCTGCAGCCTGTGACCGCGGATGGGAAGCCAAATCCCAAGGCGCTCGACGGCAAGGTCGTGGGCATGATCCGCGCCAGCACCTATGACCGCTATTTCACCGAGCTGTTCCCCGGCGTGCAGATCTCGCGCTACGAGAATTACGAGACCTTGCTGCTCGACCTCATCTCGGGCCGGGTCGACCTGATCATGGCCGGACCGATCAAGATGGCCGGCTTCTTCGAGGACAAGCAGGGCAAGGACTTCGCCTTTGTCGGCCCCGAGCTGGAAAGCATCAAGTATTTCGGGCCGGGTGTCGGCGTCGGGCTGCGCAAGAACGAGCCGGAGCTGCTGGCCAAGGTCGACGAAGCGCTGAAGGGCATGTTCGCCGACGGCACCTTCAAGGCGATCAACCAGAAATACTGGAAGTTCACGGTCATGCCGAGCGTCTGGGCCGACTGAGCCGCCCCGGCTGCAAGGGCATGGTCCGATGCCGCAGGTGCCGGCCATGCCCGGCGCTATCCTCCCCTGACGGGAACGCAATATGACGGCAGACCTCTTTCAGGGCTGGGGCACCCAGCTCTTCTGGGGAACGATGGTCACGCTCAAGGTCGCGTTCCTGGCCTTGGCGGCGGGGCTCGTGATCGGGCTCCTCGTCGCGCTCGCCAAACTCTCTTCGTCGCGGTTTCTGCGAGCGGCCGGCGATCTCTACACCACCTGCATTCGCGGCACGCCGGAGCTGCTGATCATCCTGCTCGTCTATTTCGGCAGCACCGTCGCCTTGTCGGCCGCGCTGCGCTGGATCGGCGGGCCGAACACCTCTTTCGAGATGCCGGCGCTCGGCGCCGGCGTGCTGGCGCTGAGCCTGGTCTTCGGCGGCTACGCGGCCGAGATCTTCCGCGGCGCCTTTCTCGCCATTCCGCCCGGCCAGATCGAGGCGGCCAAGGCCTTCGGCATGTCGCCGCTGACGCTGTTCATCCATATCCGCCTGCCGCTGATGTGGCGCTACGCCCTGCCGGCGCTCGGCAATATCTGGATCTCGCTGATCAAGAACACCTCCCTGATCTCGGTGGTCGGCCTCGAGGAGCTGATGCGCGTCAGCTACATCGCGACCTCGGTGACGCGCAGCCCGTTCCATTTCTACATGCTGGCGGCGCTCATCTATCTCCTGCTGACGATCGCCAATTCCCTCGGCATCGAATGGCTGGAGACCCGCGCGAACCGCGGCGTCCGGAGGGTCTGATCATGGACCTCTCGCTCATGATCGAGAGCCTGCCGCGTCTGCTGGAAGGCGCGGTCCTCACCCTCAAGCTCCTGCTGCTGACGGAGCTCATCGGCTTCATCTGCGCGCTGCCGCTCGGCATCCTCTATGCCAATGGCAGCCGTGCCGCCCGCACGCCGATCTACGCCTTCGTCTATTTCTTCCGCGGCACGCCGCTCTTGGTGCAGATCTTCATCGTCTATTACGGGCTCGCGCAGTTCGATTTCGTCCGCCAGAGCGTCCTCTGGCCCTGGCTGCGCCAGCCCTTCGTCTGCGCCCTGCTCGCCTGCGCGCTGCATTCCACCGCCTATACGACGAACATCCTGCGCGGCGCGATCCAGGCCGTGCCGGCCGGCGAGGTCGAGGCGGCGCGCGCCTGCGGCATGTCGGCCTTCCAGGTCCAGCGCTTCATCGTGCTGCCGATCGCGTTCAGGCTGATGCTGCCCGCCTACAGCAACCAGGCGATCGGCATGCTGAAGGGCACCTCGCTCGCCAGCACGATCACGCTGATGGAATTGACCGGCGTCGCCAACACCATCGTCGCCAGCACCTTCCAGCCCTACGAGGTCTTCATCATGGCGGCGCTGATCTACCTCACGATCACGCTCGTGATCACGCGCTGCTTCAAATACCTCGAATATGCGCTGAGCAAGCACCAGCGCCCCCTCAAGAGCAGTGCTGCGATCCCCGGACAGGTCCGTCATGCCGACTAGCGACATCAGGAACTTCATTGCCTTCGCCCAGGGGCTGGCCGACGCAAGCGGCGCGATCATCCGCGAGGCCGCCAGCCGGAACAACGCCTTCGTTTCCAAGGGCGACGACAGCCCGGTCACGGAGATCGACCGCGGCGTCGAGACGGAACTGCGCCGCCGCATCGGCGCGGCCTTTCCGGATCACGGCATTCAGGGCGAGGAATTCGGCGCGCAGGCGACCGATGCCGAGTATGTCTGGGTGCTCGACCCGATCGACGGCACCAAGGCGTTTGTCGCCGGCATTCCGGTTTTCGGCACGCTGATCGCGCTCACCCGCCGCGGCATCCCGATCCTGGGCGTCATCGACCAGCCGATGACCCGCGAGCGCTGGATCGGTGCCGAAGGCTACCCGACCACGTTGAACGACACCCGCGTCGCGACCTCAGACCGGAAGCTCCTTACCGAGTCCGTCCTCTCGACCAGCAATATAGAGCTCTACGATCCCGAAACCTTGCCGGTTTTCCAGGCGCTGCGCACGTCGGTGCATTGGTGCGTCTATGGCGGGAGCTGCTACTCCTATGGGCGCCTCGCCTCAGGCGGGATCGATATCGCGATCGACCGCTTCACCACCCCGCATGACGTGCTCGCCCATGTCCCGGTCATCGCTAATGCCGGCGGCGTCATCTCCGACTGGGACGGCGCGCCGCTGACCCTGCATTCGAGTGGCCACTGCCTCGCGGCGGCCAATTCCGATCTGCACCGGGCGGCGCTCACCCAGATCGCGGCTCCGCGCGCCGGAATGATGTCGGCGGCGTGAGCCGTCCGAGCTGTGTACCAACTCAACCAGGCTAGCCGTCATGACCATCAAGCCCCGGACACGCAAAGAGATCGTCGAGGCCATGAAGGAGGCCGCGCGCATCGGCGGCGCCTCGCTCGCCGCGAATTTCGGGCGCCTCTCCGCGCTGCCCATCCTGGAAAAGGGTCCCTCGGACTTCGTCTCCGCCGCTGATATCGAATCTGAGCGCCTGATCGTCGCCCATCTCAACGCGAAGCTGCCCGAAGTCGCCGTGCTGGGCGAGGAGGGGGCGGCCTCTCCCGATGCCGGTAACGGGCTCAGGATCATCATCGACCCGCTGGATGGCACCAACAATTTCCTGCATGGCATCCCACAATTCTCGGCCTCCCTCGCCCTGATGGAGGGCGACGAGGTGACAGCCGGCGTGACCTTCAATCCGCTGAGCGGTGAGATGTTCTGGGCCGTGGCCGGGAAGGGCGCGTATCTCGGCGAGAAGCGACTGAACGGCTCCAGCCGCAAGTCCCTCGCGCATGCCGTCGTCGGAACCTGCTTCCCCTATAATGGCAAGGGTGACACCGAGAAGGCGGCTCGCGAGATGGCGGCGATCATGCCGCGCGTCTCAGGCATCCGCAGCCCGGGCTCGGCCGCGCTGGAGATCGCCTATGTCGCGGAAGGCCGTTTCGATGGCTTCTGGACCTCCGGTGCCAAGCTCGATCTCTGGGATCTCGCAGCAGGCGTGATTATCGCGCGGGAAGCAGGCTGCCTCGCGACCGAGATCGACGGCAAGGGCGATCCGCTTCGGTGCCGCAGCCTCGTCGTCGCGCCCAGGCAGTTCCATGGCCAGTTCATCGACATCTTTGGTCCGACCTGTGCGACAGGCGCACCGAACAAAACCGCTCTTGCCTAGCCACGATTTCAAAGTCCGGTTTGAAGTCACCTTTCAATGTCTGCAGCTGGCCGAAGGGGATTGTCGCAACCGGGCCGCGCGGATGCCTCGAGGAGACCGAGCGCAGCGAGATTCTCTCGACCGTACCCCTGGCCCCCGCGGTCTCAATGCACTCGTCATGGCGGAAGGTGTCATCGACGAGGAAGAACAGGCCAGGCGGGCTACGATGCAGGCTGCGCCACCGGCAGCTTCCACGTGCCGTTCAGATACGCGGCGCGGGGCCGGTAGAGCCGGAATGTGTAGTTCCACCCCTGCGTGATCGGCAGGCAGTTCGCGATCTTGCCGTCGCAGCCGCCGAACTGGATGTCGATCGCGCCGTCGGCGCTCTTCTTGCCGGTGATGCTGTTGACCGAATAGGCGTCGTAGTCGTTCTTCTGGAAGAAGCCCTTGTCGTTGTAGACGCTGATCGACCAGAACGCATCGACGGGGACATCCTTGAGCCTGAGCTTGTAGACCGTCTTGCCGTCGTTCTTGGCGGGGGTCACCGAAGGGTAGGATGCGTCCTTGTCGGGGTTTCCGCCCCAGCCGGACGCGGTGCCGAGCAGGTGCTTGACCGGATCGACCTTCCCCTTCGGGCCGAAAGCGTTGCTGAAGTCGCCTGACGCCGCGGAGAGCGTTTCCAGTGCCTCGCGGATCTTCTTCTGCTGAGCCAGATCCCAGTTCGGGGCCTCGAACTTGCCGGCCGACTTCTGCTGCACCTTCAGCGCATCCTGCAAGGCGTGAACCTGCGCAAGATCCTTGGCGTCGTTGGGATCGACAAGGATACGGACCGCAACGAACACGTAGCGGGTCCCGACCTTGGCCTTGGTGAGCGTCGTGGGGCCCGGCTTGTAGACCACCATCGGGGTGTAGTGGTCTTCACTGATGACCTGCATCGAGACGAAGCGCTTGCCGGCCTCTGGAAGGGTGATGGTCACCGAGTCGGCGTTGAGATCGAAGACCGCCTGGGAATAGAGCGTATCCCGGTTCATCCGGACCACGGGCTGCTTGTCGATCGGCGTCGGGGTCCTGTTATGGACGAACTTGCCGAGAGCACCCGCATCGACCGTTTTGGCCATATAGAAATCGGACTCGGCTCGCTTGAAGTTGTCGACGGTCACCGGAACCGGCTGTGCGGACGCCACGCAGGGCGCCAGAACCAGGAAACTCAGGCTGCAGGCCAACGTCATGCGCATTGAACGATACCTCATTGGTGTCTTTGATTGATGTGCTCATCGGACAGGCCCGAATGGCTCCGCACCCGTGCCTCGGCTGATCGTCGGCTACGCTCCGCCCGGCTGGAAATGTCCGGTTCCGAGCCCGCTACTGCGCGGACAGCGCGGCAGCCTCCGCGGCACATTCGGCGGTCGAGGGCAGCCGTTTCGCCTTCGCCGCCTTCACCTCCACTTTCGCGGCCTTGAGATCGGCGAGGAAGGTCGGGTCGGTCTGCAGCCGCGCGACGGTCGCCGCACCCATGATCCGCCCCGCATCGACATCGCTCTGCCAATGCGCGTCGCAGATCACGCGACTCTGCCCGAATTCGATGCCGCGCTTGAAGAGGGCATCCGCGCGCTCGGGGTTGATCTGCGCGAAGACGAGAGCCCAGCCCCAGCCGGCAGCCGTGTGGCCGGATGGATACGAGCCGTCGTTCCGCAGAATGGCCTCCTGATCCGCCCGGCAGGTCGCCTCGTTATGGACCACGAAGGGGCGGACCCGGTTGTACTTGTTCTTCACGCCATAGGTGGAGAGGCCGAAATCCGACAGCATCTTCTGCATCATCGCGTAGAGGCGTGGGGTCTGCTGGCCGTCGATCCGGACGCCCATCGCGCAGGAGAAGTTATCCGCGGCCTGCGGAAAGGCGAGATCGGCATCGGTAATAGCGAGCTTCCAGCGCGCGGTGTTGCGCAAGGGAATTGTCGTCTTGCGCGCTTCCTCGTCCCGGGCGAGCGCAGCCGAGTCCGCAGCGGGCGGCGCCCCGAGCAGGACAAGGCTGTCCGGCAGGTCGGACCGCTTCAGATAGCCCGGCGCGATCTTGAAATGCGGGTCGGTGACCTTGGGCTGGGCCTCGCCCGCCTGTGCCAGCGCCTGCCCGCAGAGCGCGAGCAGTGCCAGCAGGGAAACATGTGCGGCTCGCACCGCAGTCCCGGTCATCGACATTCCCATTCCTCTCGACATGGCGCGAACGCGTGAAGCTCCGGTCAGAACCGGTATGTTGCGGCGACGGCGGGCCCGTGCTGGGTCACGTCATACGAAAAGCCGCCATTGCGATAATCGACATAGAGCGCCCGGTAGCCGGCTTTCAACGTCAGCTTCTCGTTCCAGGCGTAGTCGACGCTGCCCAGGCCTTGCCAGGTCAGGCGCGAGCCGACACTGAGGCCGCCGATGTCGCCGGCCACCGTCAAGCTCCAGGGACCGTCGAGCTTTATTCCGAGGCGGGCGCCGAGGATCGGATCGGCCCACATCTGCGATTGACGGTGATCGATACGAAGATTGGCGAGTCCTGGCAGAATTTCGAGCTTGGTGTCGAGATTCCAGAACCGGATACCGCCGCCCACGTCCAGCGCAAAAACCGAGTCCTCGTGGATACGGTAGAAGGCGGAGCCCTGCAGGGTCGTGGTCTGCGAGCGCAGCTTCAGTGCGGAAAAGAAGGGGCCGGGCAGAGAGCCGCCGGTCGTCACCTGCGAGAACTGCCCGTCGACCAGGACGCTCCAGCGGTCGATGCGCATCTCGGCGGATGCCATCAGCGCGCCGTTGAGCTCCTTGAGCACGTCGCGGAAACGCAGGCTGAAATCCGCAGCCGGCAGCGGCGGCAGCGTCGCGCTTTTGCCGTCGATCGCCGTCGCCCAGACATAGCTCGTGACCGAGAAGCTCGGCGTCGACGCGAGGGCAGGCGTCGGTGGCGCGGCGGGCTGCCGGAGGTCGGACGCCCAGGCCGGCCCGCACAGGCAAGCCGGCATCAAACCGATAGCGAGATAGCGCGGCGTTGCGCCTGACATTGCTGCCTGTCCCCTGCCCTGCCAGCGCCTGCACGAACGCTCCGGCTCGCTACGGCCCGTGATCGCGGCCAAACGGCCAGCACATGTCGTCGCGAGCATTTCGTGCATGGGGAGCCTGCCCGTCTTGCCATTTCGCGCCAATCGCAATCGGCTAGTCTGCACTCTATGGGTGCGATTCACCCGGAAGCCCGCCTGAGGAAGAGCTGATCCGGTGACAACGATGCGATCCGATGGCTGATATCCCTTTGACGCGCGGTCAGTTCCTGCTGCCGTTCGTCAGCATTCTCGACGATATCGGCGCACCGACGGAGACGCTCCTGGAGAGGTCCCGGTTGCCAACATCCCTGGCCGAGAAGAGCGAGCTCTACCTGCCGCTCCTGCCGGCCCTGCGCTTCGTCGAGACCGCACAGAGAAGCCAGGGTATCGAGGATTTCGGCTTCCTTGCCGCCCAGCGCCTGCATTTCTCGCATATGAGGGAAAAGACGCGGGCCCTGATCGCGCATTCCCCGACGCTGCTCGTCGCGCTCCGGCACGCCTGCCATGAGGCGTCGGGGGAAGACACCATTCTGAGCATGTGGATCGAACATGACACGGATCACGTGCGAGTCTGCAGCAGGCTCACCGGGCCATGGCTCCTGCAGCTGAAACACGCGCAGTGGATCCAGAACATCTTCTCGGTCTACATCATCAGGCAATTCGCAGGGCCCGACTGGATGCCGGCAGCGATCGGCTTTGAATCGTCTTATGGGCCAAGCCCTGCGACGCGATCCTGCTGGCCGAATGTGCGGTTTCTGTCGGGCCAGCATGCCGCTTGGATCAGCGTGCCGACCAAGCTGCTCGGCCTCCCAAACCGTTCGCCCCCCTCGTTTGCGCCGCCGCGCGACAATGAGGACGGCCCGTCCGCCTACAGCATCGTCGACCTTCTCAAGCTGATGCTTCCGGCCTATCTCGACGAGGGAACAACCGCTCTTGCTGACGTCGCCGAGATCGCGGGCCTCAGCGCGCGGACGCTTCAACGCAGGCTCGCCCAACTCGGCCTGTCCTATTCGGACATCCTCGACACCGTCAGATACGAGAACGCGAGCAGGCTGCTGCGCGACACCGATTGCAGGATCATCGATGTCGCCTTTTCCTCCGGCTACACCGATCCGGCGCATTTCAGCCGCGCCTTCCGCCGGATGACGGGCGTCACGCCACGTCAATTTCGGGAGCAGTCACGGCTCGGCTGAAGGCGTTTCGTCTCACGCCACCAGCCAAGAAATACCCCGTTCAAAAGGGCGCCTTCAAGCACCGTTCCAAACTATGCGAACGTCCGCTCCGGAGCTATGCGCCAACGTCGACAATTGGCGCAAGCTGGAAGAGCACGGGCGATGATGAGATTATGGCCGTTTTGCTCGGAAACTCGCCCACAGACCAAGGCATAGCACCACATTTGCTGCGGCCAGCAGCAAGAGTGTGCCGTAGGCTCCGGTGACGCCGGCATGTTCTAAGATCCAAGCGCTTGCCGCCGGAGCGAGTGCTTGGGCTACGAGACTTGGCCGTGCCAAACGCCCGATAATTGGCGCATAGCGATCTGCGCCGAACAGCGCCAACGGCACTATTCCCTTGGCAATCGAAAACACGCCGTTTCCGGCACCATACAGCAGGATTGCCATCGACACCGGGCCCAATCCAAAGGTGAGTAATCCGAGCCCGAGAGCTACTAGCACCAGTGCGGCGGTCATGGTCCAGAGAGGGTGATGCTTGCCCTTGCCGGCCATCTCGATCACCCGGCCGCCAACCTGTGCGGGCCCGACGAGCACTCCCAGCGCCACCGCAGCCGCCAGCGTGATGCCTTGTGCCTGGAGTAGGGTCAGAAGTTGCACGCCGACGATCGAGCCGATCGCGCCGCCGATGACCAAGAGGCCGGCGAGCAGCAGGAACATCGAACGATCATTGCCCGCGAGCTTTATGTCCTGGGAGGTCGTCCTCGCTGATTGGGAAATGTCGATCGCGGCCGGCGGCACCGTCGTCAGAACTAGCGGAAGCGAGATGAGAAGCTGGATAGCCGCATAGGCAAAGCAGGTCTCACGCCAGCCGAACTGGGCGACCATATAGGCCGAGAGTGGCCAGCAAACGGTACTGGCGAAACCGCCCCATAGCGTCAGGACCGTGATCGCCGAACGCGCGGTCCCGCCATAGAGACGCCCCAGCGTCGAGAACGCCGCATCGTAAAGGCCTGCCGCCATCCCAGCTCCGATCACCACCCAGCCTGCGATGAAGATCGGGAGGTTTGGGGACAGGCCAAGGATGACCTGACCGGCGGCGAGGAGCAGGGCCGCCGCAGCGAGGACCGGGCGCCCTCCGCGTTCACCGATGACACGACCAATGAGGGGAGCGATGGCACCAGCGGTCAGAAGCCCGATCGACAATGCGCCGATGACCCACGACAGCGGCCAGCCGGTGTCGTCGGCGATCGGTGCGGCGAGGACAGCGGAGAGATAGTAGGAAGAGCCCCAGGCGAGGATCTGCACCACACCCAGGGCCGAGATGACCGTCAGGCGGCTCCGCTCGGTCACGCGGCTCTGCCGCAGCAGGAGGACGTTGCCGGCTCAGGCTCCTTCACCGGACCACAACCACAACCGGCCTGGCCGCCAGCCTTTGCCAAGGTATCCTCAGCGCAGCAGGCGTTTGCTTCGACAGGAGCCGGGCGGCCGCAGCAGTCGCCCGCCGGAGCTGCCTTGCAAACCCCGGTTTCCGGTAAGACGAGATTCACATCGTCTGCCGCGGCGAGATCGCCGGCAATTGCCGCAGCAATCGAGCGGACCTGCTCGTAGCCGGTCAGCATCAGGAAAGTCGGCGCCCGCCCATAGCTCTTGATCCCGACGGTGTAGAACCCCGGTTCCGGGTGCGACAGCTCGCGGTGACCATGTGGCGGCACCGAGCCGCAGGAGTGCAGGTTCGGATCGATCAGCGGGCCGAGCGCTTTGGCACTTTCCAGCCAGGGATCGAACTCGACCCGGAGCTCTCGGGTCAGCGAGAGATCCGGGCGCTGACCGGTGCAGCCTACGATGCGATCGACCGGTCCAATCGTCCGGCCAACGCCGTCGACCTCTCCGTCCACGAATAGGCGCCCACCGTCTTCGCGAACACCGGTGACACCGAAGCCCGACACCAGGGTGGCGCGCCCCTCCTCGACGAGGCGGTGCAGGCGCTGCCCGAGCTCGCCACGCGCGGCGAGCTGATCATTTGCTCCGCCGCCAAACACCCGGGACAGATCACGTCCGCGCGTAGCCCAGATTGCCTTGGTGCCGGGCTCGGCGACCGCAAGCTCTTCGAGATCGAGCAGGACGTTCGCCGCCGAGTGGCCCGCACCGATGACGAGCGTCGCCCGCCCGGCATAGGTCGATCGATCGCGGCTCGATACATCGGGTATCCCGTAGGCGATGCGATCCTTGAGCGCTTCCTCGCCATCGGCAGCAAGTCCGCCAGCGCCGATTGGGTTAGGGAATGTCCAGGTTCCCGATGCATCGATGATCGCTCGCGCCTGGTCGCGCCGTGTTGTCCCATCGCTCCCGACGACGGTCAGCACGAAAGGACGCTGGTCCCGATCTCGGCTGACCACCTTGTCGATGCCGTGGCGCCCGATAGCGGTGATGCGCGCGCCATATTCGATCACGGCAGCGAGCGCCGGAGTCACCGACAGAGGGGCGAGATAGCGATCCACGAGCTCGCCCCCGGTAGGGTAGGCCTGCCCATCAGGTTCCTCCCAGCCGACATTTGCCAGCAACGCTCGTGCGGCCGGTGCGATGTTGAACTCCCAAGGCGAGAACAGCCTGACATGACCCCATCCACGGATGTTGGCGCCTGCCTCCTGACCGGCCTCATACACCTTCACTGCGATGCCGCGCTCGACGAGATTGGCGGCGGCGGCCAGCCCGACGGGCCCTGCTCCAATGATCGCGACGGGAAGCTCAGTCATTCTGTTATCCACTGATTCTAGAATTATGGAATTATGTGGCAAATAAAAAGGGCTTCTCAGGCGGCCTTTTCCGGCGCTTGAGAGCAACCCTCTTCGATGCAGCATTCGTCGCCGAGGAAGCCGAGGAGGGCATCCATGGCCGGGTAGACAGCACGGCAGATCAGCGTGGTGGCTTGACGCTCCTGCGAGACGAGGCCGTTACGGATCAGCCGCTGAAGGTGGTGTGACAAGGTCGAGGCCGGGATCCCAAGGCGCTCCTGCACCTGATTGACGGGCAGGCCACCGTGACCCGCCCGGACGAGTGTCCGGTAGAGCTCCAACCGGGTTGGATTCCCGAGAGCCTCAAGCTGCTTCGCTGCTTCTTCGACGTTCATGGAAATAAGTAGACATGGACGGGATCGTTCCGTCAAGCTCTATTTCGATGATCATCGAATTACTTGGCTGCCTGAACCTTTCGCACGCTGTCGCCGCGCTCGTACCAACCCTTCGATCGGTTCACGATCCAGACGACGGTGAGCATCACCGGAACCTCGACCAGAACGCCGACGACCGTGGCGAGTGCCGCTCCGGAGTTGAAACCGAACAGGCTGATCGCGGCGGCGACGGCGAGTTCGAAGAAGTTGGAGGCGCCGATCAAGGCGGACGGCCCCGCGACGCAATGCTGTTCGCCGGCGATCCGGTTCAGGAGATAGGCCAACCCGGCATTCAGATAGACCTGGATCAGGATCGGCACCGCCAGCAGAGCGATCACCATAGGCTGGGCGAGGATCTGCTCGCCCTGGAAGCCGAAGAGCAGGACGAGCGTGGCGAGCAGCGCGACCAGAGAAACTGGCCCGAGGTGGCGGAGCAGCCTGTCGAGCGCGGCCTGTCCGCCCTTCGCCAGAACGCTGCTGCGGACGAGCTGCGCGACGATTATGGGAATGACGATGTAGAGGACGACCGAGAGGGCGAGCGTTCCCCACGGCACGGTGATCGCCGACAGGCCGAGCAGCAGGCCGACGATCGGCGCGAAGGCGACGACCATGATGGCGTCGTTGAGCGCGACCTGGCTGAGCGTGAAGTGCGGCTCGCCCCTCGTCAGGTTCGACCAGACGAAGACCATCGCCGTGCAGGGCGCGGCCGCCAGGATGATGAGACCGGCGATGTAGCTGTTGATCTGGTCGGTCGGGAGCCACGGCCGGAACAGCCAGGCGATGAAGAACCAGCCGAGCGCCGCCATCGAGAAGGGCTTCACCGCCCAGTTGATGAAGAGCGTGACGCCGATCCCGCGCCAGTGCCTGCTGACCTGTCCGAGCGCCGAGAAGTCGATCTTCAGCAGCATGGGGATGACCATCAGCCAGATCAGGACTGCGACGGGCAGATTGACCTTGGCGACCTCGGCCGCGCCGATGGCCTGGAACACGCCCGGCATGACATGGCCCAGCGCGATCCCGACGACGATGCACAGCGCGACCCACACCGTGAGGTAGCGTTCGAAGATGGACATGAGGACCTCAGGCGAGAGCAGTCGGGCGGCCGGAGGCATCCACGACGAGCTCGCCATCCTCCTTGCGGAATTCGCCAAGCTGCGGCGGCAGGAGCGGCAGCACGACCTCAGACGGCCGGCACAGCTTCACGCCCTTGGGCGAAACGACCAGCGGGCGATTCATCAGGATGGGATGGGCCTCGATCGCATCGAGCAGGGCATCGTCGGAAAGGCTCGGGTCACCGAGGTTGAGTTCGGCGAAGGGCGTTCCCTTCTCGCGCAGGATGTCCCGGACGGTCAGCCCGGCGCGCTCCAGAAGCTGCTTCAGCAGCGTCCGGCTCGGCGGCGTCTTCAAGTATTCGATGACATGCGGCTCGACGCCCGCATTGCGGATCAGCGCGAGCGTGTTCCGGGACGTCCCGCAGACAGGGTTGTGGTAGATGATCACGTCCATCAGGCGACCTCCGGGCGGCGACCGCTCGCGCCTTCGAGGCCCCCGATCCGCCGAACCTGCTGAGCCAACGCCATCTCGTCGAGGCTGGCGACGGGCAGCGACAAGAGGACGTTGATCCGGTTCCTGAGATAGCGCAGCGCCGTCACGAAGGCTCGCTCGCGCTCGATCTCGCTACCCTGGACGTTGGACGGGTCTTCGATGCCCCAATGCGCCGTGATCGGTTGCCCCGGCCAATGCGAGCAGGCCTCGCCCGCCGCCTGGTCGCAGACGGTGATCACGAGATCCATGACGGGCGCGCCGGGCTGCGCGAAGACATCCCAGGTCTTCGACGAGAGGCCCTCGCTCGGGATGCCTTCGGCATCCAGCACCTTGAGCGCCATCGGCTTCGGCCCGGGACCGCCTTCGCTGCCAGCGGAGAAGGCTCGAAAGCGCCCTTCCCCGAGATGGTTGAGCAAGGCCTCGGCCATGATCGACCGAGCGGAGTTGTGAGTGCAGAGGAACAGCACGTTGTGGATGCGATCAGGCATCGGTCGTGACCTTCGGTGGGCAGCAGGGCGTGAGCTCAGCCAGAAGCGGCGCGCAGATCTCAGCGCGGCCACCGCAGCAATCCTTCAGGAGGAAGGCGATGGCCGATCGAAGCGCGTCGAGATCAGCCCGGTAGACGATCGAGCGGCTGAAGCGCTCGGAACGGACAAGCCCTGCCCGGCTGAGGATGCTCAGATGGGACGACATGGTGTTGTGGGGAACGGCGAGGCGCCGGGCCACCTCGCCGGCAGGCAATCCCTCCGGCTCCGCGCTCACCAGCAGGCGGAACACGTCGAGGCGAGTGCTCTGCGCCAGCGCCGCCAGGGCGAGGATGACTTGCTCGTTTTCCATATGTCGAGAATTATCGACATATTAAATGCAACGCAAGGCTCATTTTCGGGTTGGAAGCGAGCAGCCAGCAAGGTCCCGCCAAAAATCCGCTTCCTGGCGGTAGCTCAACGCCAGCTGCTGGTCGGAAGCGGGCTAATCGATGTCCGTCGCCCGCGCCGCGCCGGTCGGGGGAATTGCCCCGGCCGAAACCGTCGCAGGCTGAAATCGGGTGGTTCGCGAACCTCCGAGTTCTTTAAATTCGTGGTCATGCAAACCTAAAAAGGATCAGATACATGACCAGGGCGTACTACAGCACCATTTTCGAGGCACCTGCCGAAAATGTATGGAATACGATCCGTTCCTTCGGTGATTACGATTGGGCCGGCGTTCCGAGTGTCACCGTGATTGAGAATGGGCGTGCCGGCGACCAAATCGGCGCGGTTCGACGTGTCGAGATGGCTGACCGTACTATGCGCCAGATTTTGATAGCTCACTCGGATCGTGAGCGTTCCTACAGCTATGAGTTTTTGAGCGGAATGCCCGTGAATGCGGAGAACTATATCGCAACGTTGCGGGTCACTCCGATTATAGATGGCAATAAATCTTTTATTGAGTGGTTCGCTGACTTCGATGCCACGCCCGACGACCGCGACCTGATCAGAGATGCTTTCGTCACCAATGGGTTCGCCGTTTGGCTACGTTCCTTGCGGGCTCGCTTGGCTCAGTCAGAATGGGATTGGGGTTGAGGCAGCCTCGCGGCTCGCGACGGGAGCCGGGTAGCCCAACTCGGACCTGCCCAAGGTCCGAGTTGGGTCAAGAACTGCCGTTCGAGCCAGAGTCGGGAACGTCCGCTTCCGGGCAGCGGCCCAGTGTCCGGTCATGGCGCTCCGCGGTACTTTGTATCGGCCATGCACCGGCCTTGGCGTGCCTCTGGATCAATCCGCATTGCGCGGGTTGAGTACGTCCCGGAGTCGGTCTCCGATCAAGTTGATGGCGACGACCGTGATCAGCAGCGCGATGCCCGGATAGAAGCTGATCCAGAACTTCCCCGAAAGCATATGCTGGTAGCCGTTGGAGATCAGGAGGCCCAGGCTGGGCTCCGTCACAGGCACACCAAGCCCCAGGAAGGAAAGCGTCGCTTCAAGCGCGATGGCGCGGGCGACCTGAACCGTGACAATCACCATCAGCGGCGGCAGGCAGTTCGGCAGCAGATAGCGGAACAGCACGCGCAGCGGGGACGATCCGTAGGATAGCGCCGCCTCGACATATTCCTTCTTCCGCTGGACCAGCGCACTGGCGCGGGCGGTGCGCGCATAGGCCGCCCACTCGACAATCACCAGCGCGAGGATGACATTGCCCACGCCCTTACCGAGAAATGCCAGGATCATCAGCGCGACGAGAATGGCTGGAAACGATAATTGCAGGTCGACAAAGCGCATGATCGCGTTGTCGGTCCGCCCGCCGGCATAGGCCGCGATCAGGCCGAGCGTCGTGCCGATGGCCGCGGCGGCGATGGCAGAGCAGAATCCGACCAGCAGGGAGATGCGAAGCCCGTAGAGGATGGCGGAGAGCATGTCGCGACCCTGCTCATCGGTGCCCAGCCAATAGGTCATGCCGGTCGCAGCCTGCGATCCCGGCGGCAACTGGCCGTCCATGATGTCGAGCTGCATCAGGTCGTACGGGTTCTGCGGCGCGATCCACGGCGCGAACACCGCCAGCGCGACGATGCAGGCCAGCACGGCAAGGCCGAGCATGGCGAGGGGCGAGCTGGCAAAGGCGCGGAGCGTCCGCTGGAGCGGGGTGCGGGTCGCAGGGGCCGAAGTGATTGCGGACATCTCAGTTTTCCAGCCGTACGCGCGGATCGAGCACGGTGTAGAGCAGGTCGACGATCAGGTTGATCAGCACGAAGAGCACGACGATCACCATCAGGTAGGCCACGATCATCGGCCGATCGAGCAGATGGATGCTGTCTATGATCAGCTTGCCCATGCCCGGCCATGAGAAGATCGTCTCGGTCACGACCGAGAAGGCGATGACCGAGCCGAATTCGAGCCCCACGATCGTGACGACCGGAATGAGCGTGTTCTTCAGGACATGGGTGCGGATCACCGAGCCCTCGGACAGGCCCTTGGCGCGCGCGGTCCGGATATAGTCCTGCGGCACGACCTCGCGGGTCTCGGCCCGTACGAGTCGCATCACCAGCGAGATCTTGAACAGCGCGAGATTGAGCGCAGGCAGCGCGAGATGGCGCAGGCCATCGAGGGTCAGGAACGACCATCGCACGCCGAGGAACTCGGCCGTCTCGCCGCGCCCGCCGGCGGGCAGCCAGCCGAGCTGGACCGAGAACAGCATGATCATGACGAGACCAACCCAGAAGGTCGGGAGCGAGAAGCCGAGGATCGAGCCGGCCATCACGGCCTTGGCGCCAGCGGAGTTCGGCCTGACGCCGGCATAGAGACCGAGCGGGACGCCGACGATCACGGCCAGCAGCATGGCGGCGATCGCCAGCTCCAGCGTCGCCGGCATCCGCTGCAGGATGACCGACAGCGCCGGCTCGCTGAAGACGAAGCTGCGCCCGAGATCGCCACGCAGCGCACCGGCCAGGAACGAGAGATATTGCTCCCACAAGGGCCGGTCGAGCCCGAAGGAGGCGATGACGCGCAGCCGCTCATCCTGCGTCGCGTCGGGCGGCAGCAGCACCGCGACCGGATCTCCGATCACGTTCACGCCGATGAAGACGATGACGGTCATCGCAAGGACGACCGCCACCGCCTGGATCACGCGCTTGGCAAGCCAGCTGATCATGGGACTTTCCTGTCAGCGGCGGGCTCCGGAGAGCCCGCCGGCGATACTCACTTTGCGGGACGCGCATCCATCGCGAGCGTGCGCTCGTCGCGGCGGGCGTCGATGCTGATCCCCTTGCGGGTCACCCAGGCATTATCGAGGATGTAGAGGGGGATGATCGGCAAGGTGCGGGCGAAGGTCTCGGTCGCGGCGACGAAGAGCTTCTCGCGCTTGGAGTCGTCGATCGTCGCGAGAGCCTCGACGATCTGCTTGTCGAGCGCCGGGTCGCTGTAGCGGCCGTAGTTGAAGACGCCGAGGCCGCGCGCCGGCGTGTTGGTGGCGACCACGTTCGACAGCAGATAGCCGGCCTCGCCGGTCGGGCTGCCCCAGCCCCAGAGACCGACACCGAATTCCTGCTTGCCGCCACGGCCGACATAGCTGCTCCAGGGCAGCGTCTCGACCGCGGTCTTCACGCCGATGCGGGTCCACATCTGCGCGATCGCCTGCGCCGTCGCGGCATCGTTCGGATAGCGGTCATTGGGCGAGAACAGCGTCAGCTTGAAGCCTTCGGGGAAACCGGCCTCGGCCAGCAGCGCCTTGGCCTTGTTCGGGTCGTAAGGCGGAACCGCCACGCTCTTGGCATAGGAGTAGGTGCCCGGCGGCAGCCACTGGCCGGTCGGGCGGGCCGTCTTCTGCATGATGCGGTCGGCCAGCCCCCCACGGTTAATGGCGATGGAGAGCGCCTGCTTGACCTTGAGATCCAGCAGCGGGTTCTTCGGCAGCGGCTTGCCGTCATTGGCGGTCACCGTGGCGGCGACCGGCTCCTGGGAATTCAAGGCGAGATAGATGACGCGCAGGCCCTCGGTCGTCGCGATGGTGACGCGCTGATCGGTCTTCAGTTTTTCCAGGTCGCCGGCCGGCGGAGTGTCGATCACGTCGACATCGCCCGACAGGACGGAGGCGACGCGTGCACCGGCATTGGTGATCATCCGCAGCGTGACCTTGTCCCAGGCCTGCTTCGGCCCCCACCAGGCATCGTTGCGCGTGAGCTCGACGCGATCGCCGGGGGTGTAGCTGACGAACTTGTAGGGGCCGGTGCCGATCACGGCCTTTCCGGTGTTGTAGTCCTCGGTCGTCGCCTTCTCGCCGACATGGCGCGAGATGATCGGAACGAAGGCGAGTTCGCGCGGCAGGTTCGGAGCCGGTTCGCCGGTGTCGATGCGCAAGGTCAGCGGATCGACCACCTCGACCTTCTTTACCGCCCGCAGGAAGCCGCCGAAGCCGCCGGGGCTGTTCGGCACGTTGCGGGCACGCTCATAGGTGAAGGCGACGTCGTCGGCGGTGAACGGCTTGCCGTCATGCCAGGTCACGCCCGGCCGCAATTTGAACTCCCAGACCGTGTCGGAGATCGTCTTCCAGCTCAGCGCAAGGCCCGGCTTCAGGCTGACATCCGGTGCGCGATCGACAAGACGGTCGAAGATATGCATCGCGACGGAGTGGTTGGGCGTCGCGTTGTAGAAATGCGGGTCCATCGAGGTGAAGGCTCCACCGATCGCGATCCGCAGCGGCTCGGCCTGAACCCCGCCCGTGCCTGCGCCGGCCATGACGGCACCGGCAACGAGCAGTCCTCGCATGAGTTGTTTCATCGGTTCGTTCCCATCCTTTTCTGGAAATCTCTCGGCTGCGGCTTCAGCCGCGCAGCCACATGCCGTCGCGCTGCGGATCGGCCCCCGCCGACAGGCGCCCGTCCCGGTTCAGCACCGCGTGCAGGGCCGCGAAGGCGAAGCCCTGATAGGACCGGGCGACCCGGTAGCCGTCGCGCTCCAGTTCGGCGGTGACATAGCGCGGGATGCGGTTGGAGACGTCGATCGCGTTGCTGGTCACGCTGATGCGCGGCGCGGCCACGGCATCGAAGATCGGCATGCCGAAATCGACGACGTTGCTGATGCCCTGCGCCATGGCCGGCAGGATCGCCGTGCCGCCGGGGGCGCCAATGACGATGAAGGGCTGATCGTCCCGGAAGACGATGCTCGGCATCTGCGAGCTGGTGCGGCCCTTGTTCGGCGCCAGCGATCCCGGCCGGCCGGGCCGTGGGTCGAAGGCGCTCATCAGGCCGTTATACATGAAGCCGAGCCCGTCGGTGATGACGCCGCTCGGGATGTTCAGCGTGTGCGTAAGGGTGACGGCGTTGCCGTCCTGATCGACGACGCAGACCTGCGTGGTGTCCTTCGGCTCCTGCTTGAGCTTCATGCGCTCCAGCGAGGCTCTCTCCCCGCGCCGGATGCTGTCGGCGAGCGTCGCCGCATAGTCCTTCGACAACAGCCGATCGACCGGCACCTCGACGAATTCGGGGTCGCCGATATGGGTGTCCTTGTCGATGGTGACGCGCTTCAGCGCCTCGGTGAGGATGCGCAGGTGTTCCGTGCCGTTATGCTCGAGGGCGCCGATGTCGAAGCCTTCCAGCACATGCAGGAGCTGGATCAGCGAGACGCCGCCGCCGGGGGGCTGGACGCTGGCGATCCGGTGATCCCGGTAGCGACCCCAGACAGGCGCGGAGCGCCGCAATTCGTATTGCGCGAGATCGTCATAGGAGAGCAGGCCGCCATGGGCTTGCATGTCGGCGGCGATCTGCTCGGCGATCTCGCCGCGATAGAAGATGTCGGGGCCGGCGACGGCGATGCGTTCGAGCGTGCGGGCAAGGTCTGGATTGGCGACGATGTCGCCCGGCCGCTTCATGCTGCCATCCGCTCGGAAATAGACGTCGCGCCCGGTCGCGCTGAAGCGCAGCAATTTCTCGTTCGGCACCCGGCCCATGGCCGATGGATCGAGCGCCATGAAATAGTGCATGTACGGGCGGATCATGAAGCCGTCGCGCGCATAGGCGATGGCCGGCGCCATGATGTCGGCGAGATCCATCGTGCCGTAGTCGGACAGGGCCGTCGTATAGCCCTTCAGATTGCCGGGCGAACCGATCGACTGATAGCCGATCTCGTTGACCTGCCCCTCGACGATGAAGGAAAAGCCGTCTGGCGCCTCGCCCAGCACCTTGTCGGCCCACATGTCGGCGCGCGTGGCGCGCGGGCTGCGCGCATAGAATTCCAGCACCTCATGCACGCCGCGCCGCGGCATATAGACCTGCATCGAGCCGTAGCCGGCGATGCCGGTCATCTGCGGATCGACCACGCTCTGGACGAAGGCGCAGGCGATCGCGGCGTCGATGGCATTGCCGCCCCGGCGAAGAACCAGGGCTCCGGCCTCGACGGCTTCAGGCTGTGCGGCGACGATCATTCCGGCCACGGCAACGCTCCCCTCAACCGGCTTGCTGATGGAATGCGGCAGGGGCGTATCGCGCCAGTTCCTGCAGCAGCATCGGCCAGGCCCGGAGCCCGAGCGCGACCGAAGGAACATGGAAGAACTCGTTGGGCGCGTGGACGTCCTCGTCCGGCAGGTTGAAGCCGAACATCAGCGTGTCCAGGCCCATCGTCTCCTTGAAGATCGCAGTGATCGGCACCGTCGCGCCGAGCCGGACATGGACGGGCTCCTGCCCGGAGGTCCGGCGCAACACGGTCGTCGCCGCCTGGACCAGCGGATGTTCCGCCGCCAGCGTGGACGCGGGCGAACCGCCGCCGATCGCCTCGAAGCCGACCTTAACGCCCAGCCTTGCCGCCGCGAGGATGTGCTCCTTCAGCGCCGCGCCGGCCTGGTCGGGGTCCTGTCCCGGCGCCAGGCGGATGGTGATCTTGGCGCGCGCCTCGTCCGGGATGACCGTCTTGGAGCCGGTGCCGGTGTAACCGCCCCACATTCCGTTCACGTCGATCGCGGGGCGCAGCGTCAAGCGCTCGCGGATGCTGTAGCCGGGCTCGCCGGCGGCGATGCCACCGACATCCGCGACGAAGGCGGCCTCGTCGAACGGCAAGGCGGCCGTATCGCGCCGGTCGCGCTCGGAAAGTGGGCGGACGGCGTCCATCAAGGCGGGGACGGCGATGGCGCCTTCCGCGTCGTGGAGGGAGGCGACGATCGCCGCGAGCTCGTGCAGGGCATTGCGGACCGAGCCGCCATAGCGGCCGGAATGCAGCTCCTTGCCGGCAGTCCGGACGACGAGCTCGAGCTTGGTCAGCCCGCGCGCGCCGACATTGATCGTGGGCACGGTCGGGCTCGCCCGGCCGCCATCGGCCGAGATCATCGCATCGGCCTTGAGCAGGTCGCCATAGCGGCGGACGATCTCGTGCAGGCTCGGGCTGCCGGTCTCCTCCTCGCCTTCGATGAAGAGCTTGATATTGACCGGACAGCGCCCCTCGACGGCGAGAAAGGCCGCCACCGTCTCGATCGCGATCGTGGTCGAGCCCTTCACATCCGAGGCGCCGCGCGCATAAAGGCGCCCGTCACGGATCGTCGGCTCGAAGGGCGGCGATTGCCAAAGCGCCAGCGGGTCGGGCGGCTGCACGTCGTAATGGCCGTAGACGATGATGGTCGGCGCACCCGGCGCGCCGAGCCAGGCGCCATAGACGGCCGGCTGCCCGCCGCCATCGAGAAGCTGGACGTCGGTCAGGCCGATGCCTTTCAGCCAATCCAGCAGGAAAGCGCGCGTGTCGGCCATGCCTTGCGCATAGGCGGGGTCGGTACTGACGCTCGGCAGCCTGAGGAAGGCGTCGAGCCGCGCCATCACGTCGTCATGGCGGCGCTGCAGGTAGTCGACGACGGATTCGGCGCTCATCGCGAGCCTCCGCTCATGAGTTCGGGAGCAGGCTCTTCGGCCAGAGACAGCAGCCCCGCCGGCATCTCGATCTCGGCCGAGAGCAGCAGGAACGAGAGTGTCTTGCCGTGGCCGTCGAGCCCGAGGCTGCCGTTGACGCCGCCATCCAGCACGTCATCGAGCACGAAATTGAAGGCATGGAGCTTGGGCAGCTCGTAGCGTTTGACGGCAGTGGGTCGGCGCTCGCGGAAGACGCGCGCGACGAACGTCTCCGTCAACCGCTCGCGCAGCGGCTCGAAGAACCGCGGCTCGCGGCAGACCACCGCGATATTGAGCCGATTGCCCTTGTCACCGGAGCGGGCATGGGCGAGCTCGTAGAGGGAAACCGCGCGGGTCATGCCGTCTCCAGAAGCGAGATCTGCGGGGTGACGCGCTTGCGATCGACCAGGCAGGATGCGCTGCGCAGCCGCGGGGTCAGGCGCTTGCGGACGCCACCGCCGCCGGCAGGGCCGGCGCAATACAAGGCCTCGACCTCGTCGAGCAGGCATTCCGCCGCGGCGCGATCGGCGGTCTCGGCCGCGAACCGAACGCGCAGATCCCCGTCACGGACACCCGGAATCCCGGCACTCAGCAGCGAGCCGGACGTATCGCCGAAGACGCTCACGATCCCGATCACATCCGCGCGGACATGCAAGGACGGATGAAGGAAGGCCAGACGCTTCGTCACCGTTTCGATGGCGAGCGCGGCGCGGGATTTCGCGTTCGGGCCGGCATAGGAGATCTCGGCTTCGGCCAGCAACCCACCGTCGAAACAGACCGTCGCCTTCAAGGTCTCGGGCCGGGCACGGCCACTTGCGCCTGTCACGCGGATGCGATCGGACCCGACCTCCGTCAGCTCGACCTGCGTGAGATCGAGGATCGCATCCGGCGTCAGATAGGCGGCGGGATCGTGGATTTCGTAGAGAATCTGCTCGGTCACAGTCCGGCGGTCGACCAATCCGCCCGTCCCGGCCGGCTTGGTGATCGTGAACACGCCGTCCGGATCGACCTCCGCGATCGGATAGCCCAGCACATCCATCCCCGGCACGTCCTTGACGCCGGGATCGGCGAAATAGCCGCCTGTCACCTGCGATCCGCATTCGAGGAGATGACCCGCGAGGATACCGGCCGCGAGCCTGTCCCAATCGTCATCCGCCCAGCCGAAGCTGTATTTGAGCGGGCCGAGCACGAGGGCGGGATCGGCGACGCGCCCAGTCACGACGACATCAGCGCCCCGATCCAACGCCTCGGCGATCGCATCCGCGCCCAGATAGGCATTCGCCGAAATGATCGCAGGCTCACTGCTTAACAGGGCGCCATCGATCTCCATGCGGGCGAAATCGGCCGGTGCGAAGGTGTCACGCATGTCGTCGCCCGAGACGATCGCAATCTTCAGATCGGCACAGCCGAGTTCAGTAGCCCAAGCCTGGATCTTTGCGGCCGCGCCGAAAGGATTGGCCCCGCCGAAATTGCCGATGATCTTGATACCCGCCGCTGCGCAAGGCGCCAGAGCCGGCCAGAGCAGGCGCTTCAAAGCCGGAACCTCGCCGCGCGCCGGATCGGCAAGGCGGTCGAGCTGCGCGAGCGCGAGCGTGCGCTCCGCCAGGGTCTCGAAAATCAGAAAGCGCGGTCCGTCGTGACGCGCAAGCGCCTCGATCAATGGACCCGAAGAGTCGGGACGATCGCCTGCGAAACCGGCCGCCGCTCCGATCCAAACCTGCTGTGCCACCACTGCGTTAGCGTCCCGCCTGCGCCTTGTCCCACGCGATCGAGGCAGAAAACGTCCGTATGGCAAAATGTCAAATAATGGCTATTAATTTATACATAGCCTTAGTTTATGAATTGCGGACTTCTCCCGCCTCGGCGCCACGATGAATCTTACCCTCCGCCAGCTCGAAATCCTCGTCGCCATCGGCGATACGTTGAGCCTCACCGCCGCCGCGGAGAAGCTCGGCGTCTCCCAGCCTTCCGTTAGTGAAACCTTGAGGCGCGTCGAGGGCGAGCTGGGCTGCAAGTTGGTCGACCGGACGACGCGGCAACTGGCCTTGACCTATGAAGGTCACCATGTCGTGGCCAGCGCTCGGGAAGCGATGCGAAGCCTGGCCGGCACCTTCGAGGCGATTGCGCGTCGTGGTGATGGTGTCCATGGCCGCTTGTCTATCGCCGCTTTGCCATCAGCGGTCTGTACCTTGCTGCCGCCCGCGTTACGCAGCTTTCGCAAATGTTATCCGGGCATCGCGGTTTCGGTCCGCGACGCCCTGCAGGATCGAGCAATGGCGATGCTCGAAGACGGCAGCGTCGATCTTGTCATCGCCGGCCAACCGGCGTGGCAGGGTGGCTTCGTCTTCGAGGAGATCGCGAGCGATCAGCTCAAGTTGGTGGTGTCGCGCCATCATCCCTTGTCCGGGCGAGACAGAGTCGGCTGGAGCGAACTGGCGGCTTTCGAATTTATCGCCATGTCCACGTCCTCCTCCGTCCGGCGCCTGACCGATGCCGGTTTCATCCACGCCAATCTGCAGACCGCGCCGGCTTACGAGGTCGATCAGATTTCTTGCGCTGCTGCGCTCGCAGCCGCCGGGCTTGGTATAACCGCGCTCCCAACGATGACGTTCGCCATGTTCAATGCCGATGAACTGACCGTGATCCCTCTGGTCGCGCCGACCATCGAGCGCAGCATCGGCATGACGTGGTTGAAAGACCGGCCCCTCTCGGCCAGTGCGATCAAGTTCGTCGCCGCCTTGCGCGCCAGACGCGCTTAGTTTGAACGGGCGAGCTTGCGCAGGCTTTGCTCTTCAGTTTGTGCGGCGTGAATGTCTGCTTCTGAGCGCTACCCCAAGGTCCGCTCTTGGCGCAACGCAGCTAAGAGCCTCTTAGTTGGCTCGAAAGCCTCGGTTGGGTGGAGAGCCGACGCTCACCGTGGATCCGATTGAGCGTCGGATCGCGTCAACGGTGCGCATTGGCCCTCCGACCGAAAGCGGACTTCAAAGCGGAGACGTCGCGCCACCGAGTTGGTCCACGATCAGCAAGGAAAGCTGCACGCGAAGCGCTTCACAGGGGGAATAGACTGTCGTGGTCACGGAAGCGTGAGGTCGGTCTGGCTAGCGGAATAATTGACGCCGCAGCGCATCTCACCTGCTCAACAAGGAGCAGGGCATGTCCAGCAATCACCCGATCAAGCCAAGCCGTCGCACAGTGCTTCAGGGAGCCGCAGCGGTCGCGATGAGCCCGGTAGTGGCCAAAGCGCAGACCAAAGCCGCGGAGACGGGGCCACGCGCAGGCGACCGGATCTTCCTGACCAACGAAGATTCCAACACGTTAAGCGTGATCGATCCGGTGACGGACGAGCTCCTGCCGACGGTCAACCTGACCAGCTTCGACGAGGATTCGCGCCCTCCTTTCCGCTTCGTGACGGGCAACGTCACTCCCACCCATGGCGAGATGGTCCAGAAGCCGCTCTATCACGGGGCGATCTCGATCCATGGCTGCGTGCCTTCGCCCGATTCCAGCATGTTCGCGACGGCCGGCCGCGGCACGAGTAATCTCTATCTCGTCGACACGACCAAGCTCAAGGTCATCGGCAATCAGCCGAACCCGCAGGCCGGCGCGACGACATCGCCGGACATCCTGACCTCCGGCATCTTGGTCGGGCGCGAGCCGCATGAGCCGACCTTCACCCGCAACGGCAAGGAAGTCTGGGTCGCGCTGCGCGGCGAGAGCAAAATCGCGGTGATCGACGTTCAGCGTGCCGTCGCCGAATCCGCTGGCGAGCTCCCTCGAGGCGCGGCGATCCGCCGGTTCATGCCCGTCCTGCCCGGCCCGGCGATGGTCTGGTTCTCGGCTGGCGGCGAGACCGCCTTCCTGATCTCGCAGAAGCAGCCTCGCATCGAGGTCTACAACGTCAAATACGACGCGCAGGGCTTCTCGACGACCGAGCGCAAGATGACGATCGACACCTCCGCACAGGACCGTTTCGGCTTCGCGCCCTTCGTCAAGATCACGCCGGACGGCCACGAGTTCTGGGTTTCCCAGAAGCTGGCGGATTGCCTTTCGGTTTACGAAGCCCGCGGGGAGCATCGGCTGCTCGACCACGTGCCGCTGGGCGAAAAGGCCCGGCCCAACCATGTCGAGTTCGTCAAGAACGCGCGCGGCAGCGTCGCCTACGCCACCTTCGCGCGGGTCGACGATGACGGCCCGGGAGGCCGGACATCGAGCCGGATCGCGATCATCGACCGCTCGGCGCCAGCCGGAAAGCGGCGCGTCGTCGGCCATTTCTTCAGCCACGGTCGCGAGTCGCACGGGATCTGGACCGATCCCTCCAAGACGAAGCTCTATGTCGCCCATGAGCTCGACGAGCTGCCCGGCTCGCCCCATGCCGGGCAGACCGTCTGCAGCGCGTTCGATATCAGCGACCCGCTGCAGCCGCGCTTCATCAAGCAGATTCCGCTCGGCACGCTCGACCTGCCATCCGGCAAGCTGCGCAACAAGAAGTCGATCAACCTAGTCTATGTGCGTCCCGGCGCGCGCAGCGAGACAGCGTGACGGGAGCGCAAGATGAGATTTTCTCTGGACACCATGTTGGCCCGGGTCGCCGGAGGAGCCGTGCCGGTGCACGATCATTCCAATCATGGCGGGGCGATGCCGCCTTCGCCTGACAAAACCACGGCTGCGGCCGCCGCCGCGCCGAAAGGCTATGATACCTATCTCAGCGACATGCATGTCGGCATGGAGAAGATGATGCGGGACATGCACGCCGACCCGCCGTCCGGGGACCCCGACATCGACTTCCTCGCCATGATGGTCCCCCATCACTGGGGAGCGGTCGAGATGGCAAGGCTGGTATTGCGCGACGGACGCGACCCGATCGTCCGCGAGATCGCCGAGGCCATCCTCGCCGGCCAGCAGACCGAGATGCAAGGTATGCGCGGCCGCCTCGAAGCCTTGCGTCGTGGCGACGACGACTATCCCTCGCTGAGTGGCAACCGGGGACCGTGACATGTTCGGCTGCGTGTCCGACCTCGAGATCGAGGCCCAGATCCCGGCGCTACGGCGGTTCGCGCGCTCGCTGGCGCGCAATCCCGACGATGCCGACGAGCTGGTTCAGGACACGCTGCTGCAGGCGCTCTCGCGCTGGAGGCAGCTACGGAGGCCGGAGAGCATCCGAGCCTGGCTGTTCCAGATCCTGTTCAATCTCCACCGCACCAGCGGGCGCGGTCGCCAGCGCGACCTCGCCCGCTTCACCGACGATGACTGTACCGACCATCCCGACCCGACCGGCGATCCGACGCAGGCTTTGCATCTCGGCGATGCGCTCTCGGCGCTGGCACGGTTGCCGCAGGATCAGCGCATCGCGCTCGAACTAGTGGCGATGGAGGACATGACCTACGAAGAAGTAGCCAGGGTGACCGAAGTGCCGATCGGAACTGTGATGTCGCGCCTGAGCCGTGCGCGCGAACGTCTGCGCTCCGAGCTCGAAGGCAGCAATGTGACTCCGCTACGGAGGCTGAAATGACGCAAGGCTCGCGCCCGATCGGCGACGACGATATCCAGGCCTTCATCGACGGAAGGCTCGCGCCGGCCCGCCAGCGGGAGGTCGAAACCTTCCTCGCATCGGAGCCTGCCCTGTGGAGCCGCGTCGAGCAGTTCCGGGCGGATGCCCAGGCGCTGCGGGCTGCAACGCAGCGTCGCTCTACCGAGCCGATTCCGGCCTCCTTACGGCTGAGCGAGGTCAGGCGCCGACGCGCGGCAGGAAGCTTGGCGTTCCATCGGCGGATAGCGGCCGGCATCTGTATCTTCGCCCTTGGCGCCGTGCTCGGCATGGCCCTCCCCCGACAGGAAGCGGAAACACCGACGGCACGGCCCCAGATGACCGATGCGGTCGTCGCCTTCCGTGCCTTCTCCGGGGGCGCCGGCGACGCGGTCGAGGTCCCGGCGGCCCAGACCGTCGCGTTGAAACGGATGATATCCCATCATCTCCGGCAGGACGTCGCCATCCCCGATCTCTCGGAGCTCGACCTGACGTTTCGCGGTGGGCGCCTGCTCGCGAGCGACGAGGGGCCGGGCGGCATGTTCGTTTATGACGAGCCCAGCGGCGGGCAGGTCGCGCTCTATGTGAAGACCCTCGCCAGCCCTCGCAAGGCGGCGCTGGCTTCGCGCCGTGACGGCGATCTCGTTGCCTATTTCTGGTTCACAGGCGCGCTCGGCTACGCGGTGCTCGGCGCTCCCGGCTCCACCTTCGTCAAACGGGCAGCCGAGCAGTTGAGCAACACCTCATGAAGCGGTGCTGAGCCATGGCAACCTTCCGTGGGTCGCATATTGCCGCGTCTCCAGGGCTCTCGCTACCTCATCGCGCAGGCCATGGCGTCGCGTTTCGCGAGCGACCGAACGGCCTGCTCTTCCATTTGGTCTCGCGTACTCGATCGTGAGCTCCCTCAGTTCAAATACAACCAGCTGCGGCTTGGGACTCGTCGCGTTGTGCCATGCCGCACTGGTGGGCGTCGGCATCGTCCAGATACCGACCATGGTCATAATCGACGACATCAGAGCCAGGCGGCTGAGTTCGGGAGCCTTCATCGTGCCTCGCACAGGCTCATACCGCCGCAAATCGCGGCAACTTCACCGTGAAGCGCGCGCCGCCATCAGGCGCATCGTCCACCGCAATCGTCCCGCCATGGCCTTCGACGAGGCTGCGTGCAATGGCCAGCCCCAAGCCGGCGCCACCGGTGCGTCGGCTACGCGAGTTCTCGGCCCGGACGAACGGCTCGAACAGGAGGTCGCGCAATTCAGGCGCCACGCCCGTGCCTTCGTCGTCGACGGTCAGCGTCAACAGCGGCTCGTCGGCGTGCAGGACGAGGTGAGCGGCATGTCCATAGGCGATCGCGTTGTCGATCAGATTGGCGGCGATGCGGCGCAGCGCGAGCCGGTCGCCGAGCACTGTCGCGCCGCGTGCCGCCCCGCTCAGGCGTAAATCGACGGGCATGCCGGCGCCCCGACGATCATCGACCTCCAGGCGCAGAAGTTCGGCGAGTTCCACCATCTCCTGCGCGAGTTCGCCTGCCCCGGTGCGACTCGCCAGCAACGCATCGTCGAGCAGCAGAATCATGGCCGCGATATCGGCAATGGCACGCTCGCGATGGACCCCCTCGGGAATATGGTCGGCGCGCAGCCGCAGCCGCGTTGCGAATGTGCGCACATCATGCGAGATGCCGCCGAGCAGGGCCATCCGGGCCCGCAGGAGCTGCGAAAGCCGGGCCTGAAGCCGGTTATAGGCATTGATCAGGGCCTGGATCTCGGGCGGGTGTGTCCGCGAGGCGGGCAGAGGCAGCGGGTCGCCCGAGAGGTCCATGGCATCGAAGGCCACAGCTAGACGCATCAGCGGGCGCGTTGCGCGATGCATGACCAACAGCGCGACGAGCGCGATCAGCGTGCCGACGAGCCCTGCTGCGAAGCCGACAGGCAAGCCGAAACTCGTCACCAGCACCGGGCTGCGGCTGGCGATCACCAAGGTTTCCCCGGTGGAGAGGGTAATCCGCAGCGTCGGCGGGCCGGTGACACCGGGCATCAACAGGGAGAGGAGGCTGCGCGGCCGCTCGACCACCGGCGAGACGATGGTCACCGGTCGGCCGCCGAGCGCGGCGCCGTAGGCCTCCCGCATCGCGGCGCGCGCCGGCGGATTCTCGTTCGGTGCGGACGGGATATCGGCCGCCTCCAGCCTTACACCGAGGTACTCGCTGCCGAAGGCGGCGAGCGCGAGCTCGCGCTCCCGGCCAGAGAGGCGCTCGAGCAGGTCCGCCATCGCCGCGACCTGGGACGGTGCGGGCGGCATGCCCTCGCGCTCGCCATCCTGCGAGCGGTAGTAGAAGCCCAGTGACACGATCCACACCGCCAGCACGGCGCTGAAGACGATCAGCGTGATGCGGGTCGCGATGCTGAAGCGCGGCGTCATGGCAGGGTCCGCACCGGAGCGGTGAAGAGGTAGCCGCGATTGCGCACCGTGCTGATCAGACTCAAGCCAGGGCTGGCGGCGTCGAGCTTGCGTCTCAGGCGCGAGACCAGCATGTCGACGGTCCGGTCGAACGGGTCTGCCGTCCGCCCGCGCATCCCGTCCAGCAGCTGGTCGCGGGTCAGCACCCGGCGCGCCCGCTGTACGAAGCAGGCGAGCAGATCGAACTCCGCGCTGGTCAATATTAGCATGCTGCCACCGCCATCCGTGAGCTGGCGCGCGTCAAGATCGATGACAAAGCCTTCGAAGCCGAAGCGGCGCGTCGGCGGCGCAGCCGGGCCGGCAGAGCCGCGCCGCAATACGGCACGCACCCGGGCCAGCAACTCGCGCGGCCCGAACGGCTTGGGCAGGTAATCGTCGGCTCCCATCTCGAGCCCGACGACGCGGTCGATCTCCTCGCTCTTGGCCGTCAGCATCAGGATCGGGACCCCGTCACGGGCCCGGATGCGTCGGCAGATCGAGAGGCCATCCTCGCCCGGCAGCATCAGGTCGAGAATGATGAGATCGGGCCGACTTCTGGCGAGGACGGCGTCCATGGCCGGAGCGTCCTCGGCCTCATCCACCACGTATCCTTCCTGGCGCATCAGTTCCGCGACGAGCTGGCGGATATCGGGATCATCCTCGACGATCAGGATCGTGGCAGCATTCGTGATCATGGCGACGTTCTTCAGGATACGCAGCGCGATGGCAAGCACCGCCGGCCGGCTTTTACATTTCGTTACAGACGGTTGACGCGATCCGACAAAACGATGCGGGCCGTTCAAACGCTGCTGACGTAGCCACGCCAGTTTCCTCGCATCGGCCGACGACCCGCCTCGTCGATCACAGGGGACACGAACATGACTCACTTCCTCATGCTCACAGCCGGCGCCGCCACACTGACCTTCTTCGGCGTCGCCATCGCACGGCGGCTTGCCCGGGCCATCGATCACGCCGATGCGCGCCGCTGAGGTGTGCGGACGCAACCATATCGGCCTCCTCGCATCGGCTGACAAGGAACCTCGCCGATCACAGGCGATGAGCGACATGACCATGTCCTCATGCCCGCGGCCGGTGCTGCAAGAGCACTCCCAATGATCACGACCCGGCATCCCGCCGACCTCCGCCTCGCCTGGGCAGCGCTTGTCCTCACGATCGGCTCCGCCGAAACCGCCTGCGCCCAGCAGCGCGCGAACCCGGCGATGCCGGCGGAAGCGAAAGCCTTCATACAAGCCTGTTCTCCGGATTATGTCCGGCACTGCTCCGGCGTGCGACCCGGCGGCGGGCGAAGTCTGGCCTGTCTGCGCGCGCTGGATCGCCAACGCCTGTCCTCGTCCTGCCGCGAGGCGTTGCCAGAGGGCGCAGCCCAGCAATCGAAAGCCACCGCTGCCGGCGCCATGCCGCGGTGAGTGGGGCCGGCGCGGGCCATCCATCACCCCTTGGTCCCGCGCCCGCCCAATCCCTATGCCATATGCCATCGCAAGGAAGCGAGAAGCCGATGAACCGGTTCATTACGAACTTAGTTGTCCTGGCGGCGACGGCGCTGTTGCCGGCTACGGCACAGGCCGCGAGCCCGGCGCGTGCGGTCAACACGGTCAATCTGCGCGCCGGTCCGGGCACACATTATCCGGCCATTGTCACCGTTCCGGCCGGGACCCGGATCACCACCTTCGGCTGCATCGCGAATTACAGCTGGTGTGATGTCGCCTGGGGGCCGAACCGGGGCTGGATGGCGGCCTCGATGATCCAGCTGTTCCATGCCGGCCGCCCTGTTGCGGTGACGCCAGCGGTGATTGCGGGCGCCGGGCTCGCCATCGTTGCCTTCAACCGGGCCTATTGGGCGACCCACTATCCCGCCCAGCCCTGGTACGGCGCCTGGCATCGCTATTATGGCCGGCCGCACCCAGCCCCGGTCGGCCGGGTCAGCGGCGCCACTTGCGGACCGAATGCGTGCGGCTACGGCGTGATTCGCCGGAGCCCCTACGGCACGACGGTGCGCCACGGGCGCATCACGCGGCCCTGACGGCAGCCTGCGGATGAATCCCATCGTCCTCCAGTGCGCCTCCAGCCGCTGCGGCGTCCGCCGCGTTAGCGCCGGCACGATACCCACATGTTGTTGGAAAGCTATGCATGACTGCGTCTCTTCATCCCGCCGCTCCGCACCACCTACCGGCCTTCATCACTGCGCCGGGCGAGACCGACTATCCGATGGTCGCGATGGCGGCGCTCCTGGTGGTGGCGGTGCTCCTGGTCGGGGTGCTATTTCTACATCTGCACACCTTGCCTGAGCGCATCGCGCACAAATCGAAGAAGATCCAGTTCGAGATCGTCGCGGTCCTAGGGCTATTGGCCCTGTTCACGCATATTCATGTCCTCTGGGTCGCGGGCCTGCTGCTCGCCCTGATCGACCTTCCCGATTTCTCCGGGCTGTTCGGCCGCATGGCCGGTGCGCTCGAGAAGATGGCAGGCGTCAGGTCCGGACGAAACGAAGACGTCGCGCTGCCCCAGCCGGCACCGAACCTCACTTCGCACTCCGCGGCGGATCACGCAGACGCTCCGGAGGAGCTGACGCGTGCTTGAGCTCCTTTTCTGTGCGCTTTTGACCGTTTGCCCCGATTATCTCTATCGCCGGTTTCGTCAGGGAAAGCGGATCGGTAAGGAGATCACGCTCTACTCGGTCTGGTTCGAGCTGCGCTGGGGCATTACCGCCTGCGTGATGCTGACAATCGCGCTCATCACGGTGATCTTCTACTACCATCCGTCCACGACCAGTGCGACGCTGTATTATCGGACGATCCCGATCATGCCCGAGACGATCGGGCGGGTCGCCGAGGTCCATGTCGGCACCAGCGGCATGGTCGCGAAGGGCGCGCCGATCTTCAGGCTCGACAGCACGAAGCAGGAGGCTGCCGTCGAGACAGCCCGGCGCAGGATCGCCGAGGTCGATGCAGCCCTCGTCGTCGCGCGGGTCGAGATCCTGCAGAGCGAGAGCAGGATCCTCGAAGCCAGGAGCGCGCATCAGCAGGCGCTCGACGAATTGCGCACGAAGCAGGAATTGCGGCGTCGCAATGGCGATATCGTCGCCACCCGCGAGATCGAAAAGCTCGAAAACCTTGTCGCCGGACGCCAGGCGGCCATGGACGCGACCGTCGCCGCCCGCAACACCGTCCAGGTCAAGATCTCGACCTTGCTTCCGGCCGAGCGCGCCAGCGCAGAGGCTGCGCTCGCCCAGGCTCAAGTCGATCTCGACAAGAGGGTGATCCGCGCCGGCGTGGACGGACGCGTCGAGCAGTTCGCCTTGCGGGTCGGAGATCTCGTAAACCCGGTGATGCGTCCCGCCGGAGTACTGATTCCACAGGAGGCGGGGCGCAAGGTCCTGCAGGCCGGCTTCTCGCAGATCGAGGCGCAGGTCATGAAGGTGGGTATGGTCGCCGAAGTGACCTGCATGTCCAAGCCTTGGACGGTGATCCCGATGGTGGTGAGCAATGTCCAGGACTATATCGCGGCCGGGCAGTTCCGGGGTGGTGAACTCCTGATCGATCCCCGGCAGGTTGCGCGGCCGGGAACGATCCTGACCTTCCTCGAACCCCTGTATGCCGGTGGACTCGAGGGCGTCACGCCAGGCAGTAGCTGTATCGCCAACGCCTATTCCAGCAACCATGAGGAGATCGAGGCGAAGGAGACCGGCGCCTCGCGGCGGATCGCCTTGCATGCGGTCGACGCGGTCGGGATCGTCCACGCGTTTCTGCTTCGAATCCAGGCGCTGGTGCTGCCGATCCGGACACTCGTCTTCAGCGGCCACTGATGGCCAGACACCACGGCAGAACGTCGCCAGCGCCGCCGCAGACCACAAGAGCGTCTCCTGCAGGTCACGCCGGGCGATCGCACTCGAACGGACGGCGCGTTGGGGATATCAGCTCGGGGGGCGACCGCTGCGCTCCGGGACCGTTGGAGGGACGATACATCGCGTGCCCCTCGTCGAATTGGTTCAACGTGAAGTTATGTCTCGAGGCAGAGAGGTCGCGCTGAGGAATTGCCATAAACCAAGAGAACGTCGCGAAGCTACGCTAGATAAACTCTGGTTTCGCAGGGCCGGAGCGATCCGCTCGACGAAGGCGACGGCGGTTGCCTTCGTTGCCAAAAAGGAGGGTGACTAAGTTATTTCGCACGGAAGCACTGCGCGCCTTTGTCTTAGGCATAGGCTCGGGGTAAAAAGGGTACTTATGGACACCCCGACTGTTGTTAGAGATTTTGCCTCGATCATACAAACGTCTCTCGCACCCGTGTTCCTATTGGCGGGCACGGCGGGTTTTGTAAATATTTTCGCGATGCGTCTTGGCAGGGTATCGGATCGCTTGAACGATGTCGCGGACCGGACCGAACAGAACAGGATGTCGCTCGTTCAACTTGCCTATCTACGGCGGCGAGTGCTCGCGCTCGAGATAGCGTTGGTCATGGGCGTAGGGGCAGGGTTCTGCACGGGCGGTGCGATCTTAAACCTGCTTGCCGGAGCACTGCAGTTCGGTCTTCGCGAGCAGAATGTCTTCTGGTTCTTTGGTGGCGCCATAGCCTTGCTCATCGGGTCCCTTGCCGCATTCCTGGTTGAGCTGCTCATTGCTGCACGGAACATGTTGCGACAGATGCAGATGGCTCGAACAACCGCCGGGCAGGACTAACTTTTCTCTGCGGTGGTGCGCGAGCGGGATTGCCGGGACTCGTCGAGGGCGGTGACCGCACCAAGGCGGAAACGGCCCGTTGAACCAGCTTAGGAGAACGACGGCAGAGGGTAATCTCGCGAGCTGACCCGTGAAGGGCAGCGGATCCCGAAAGGGCATCTAACGCGACGGGCGTTGCGGTTAGCCGCTGCCTGGTCTGCCAAGGGTAAAAAGAGAGAGCATCCACACGGTCAGATGGGCAGCGTCCGGTTTTGGGCAAGGAGGCAGAGTCCGCTTGTGGCGCTTCTCAGCTGTTGTCGACTTGGAGGGCAAATCGATTCCTCACCTCCGCCAATACACCCAGGAAATCGCGAACGAGCTGAGGCCGCGGACGCCCTGGCGGAAAGACGAGATGCTTGCGGAAATGCAAGGTTGGCTCGAAGCGCAAGACTTTGAAACCTGAGCGGTCAAGCCCCGGAATAGCAGCGGGATTGACCAAGCCGATCCCTGCCCCTTCCGAGGCCAAAGCGCATACGGTTGCAGAATATTCGACGTCCACGACGGCGCGGGGCTTCACCTGGGTGGCGGCGAATGCGGCCTGGAGATCGCGGGACAGGCGCTCGTCGAAATCAAGCCGCAATAACGGCTGATCGTGGAGGTCTCCCGGTCTGATCACCGCCCGCTCCGCGAGAGGATGATCGCGTGGGACGACCGCCACCATCCGATAATCGGCGAAGTGCTGATGCTCGACGCCGTTCAGGTCGATCTCCTCCGAGCATAATCCGAGATCGAACTGCCCGGACGCAACGAGATCCCGAACCTGGCTCGATGACTGAACCTGAAGCGTCACATTGATCCGTGGGAAAGCCTTCTGGAACAATGCCACGGCCTTCGGTACCAGCTTGCCGCCGAGCGAGTGCAGGCTCGCGATTTTCAGCTCGCCGGCACCGAATTCACGAATGCGGGTGGCCGCGGCCTCAAGTTTCGCCATTGCCAGGAAGTGGCTGTCGACCTCACGGAAGAACATCTGGCCCTCGAACGTTGGGACCATCCGGCTGCGAATCCGGTCGAACAATGCAAAGCCCAGCTCGCGCTCCAGCTCGGCGATGCAGCGGCTGATCGCCGGTTGAGTGACGCCCAGCAATTCCGCTGCGCGCGAGGCGCTGCCGCTGGTCATCACTGCGGCAAAGGCCTCGATCTGCCGATGCTGCATAAGTATCAGCTTTCGCTATTGGATTGAGCCATTCGGACATTGGACGCATGGAACGGGCTTGCCTAGCCTCATCGAACAAGAATGGAGGGGCGAATGGTCCAAGATTTCCTCAAAACGACGGTACTGGCGGCCAGTTTGCTGCTGTCATCGCTTCCACCGGCGGCGGCTGGGCCGCATCTCGACGCATTGAGGCAGCGTGGCGTCCTCAAATGCGGCACCTCCGAGGGGACGCCGGGCATCACCATGCCGGATCGCGAGGGCAATTGGACCGGCATCTACGCCGACCTTTGCCGGGCCATCGCGGCGGCCGTCCTGGGCGATGCGACCAAGGTCGATTTCGTTCCGACGACGACAGTCACGCGCTTCACCGCCTTGCAGAGCGGCGAGATCGACGTGCTCTCACGGACGGCGACGGTGACATTGACTCGCGAGGCCCAGCTTGGCCTGCGCTTCGCGCCGATCTGGTTTTACGACGGGCAAGCGATCATCGTCCCCCGCAAGCTCGGCGTCACCAGCGCCAAGCAGCTCAGCGGCGCAACTGTCTGCATCCAGCAGGGCAGCACCTCCGAGCTCAACCTCTCCGAATATTTTCGCACCCACGGCATGACCTTTTCGCCGGTGACGGTCGCAACGCTCGATGCGGTTGAAGATGCCTTCTTCTCAGGCCGCTGCGACGCCTACAGCAACGACTCGACGCCGTTGATCGGGATGCGGCTAAAGGCGGAGCGGCCCGACGACTACGCCCTGCTGCCTGAACGTCTCTCCAAGGAGCCGACCGCGCTCGCGATCCGCAAGGGCGACGAGCAATTCTATGATGTCGTCCGCTGGGTCGTATTCGCTCTGATGGAGGCCGAGGAGATGGGCGTCACCTCTGCCAACGCTGCCGAGCTTGCCATCAACGGGCCGCCCGCACTCAAGCGTCTCCTCGGCAGCGAACCCGGCCTCGGCAAGGCGCTGGGCCTCGATGAGCGCTGGGTCGCGCGGATGATTGCTGCAGTCGGCAACTATGGCGAGATCTTCGAGCGCAATCTCGGCAAGGGCTCCCGCATCGGTCTCGATCGCGGCCAGAACGACCTCTGGACCCGCGGCGGCCAAATCTACGCCTTGCCGCTGCGCTGAGGCGAGCATGAGCGCTTTTGCCGACCACCGGCCTGTCACGGGTTCCGACCCAGCACGCCAGATGGTCTTACCTGCGTGGGTCGGCACGTCGCCCTCGCTGGCCACCAGCCTGATTTCGATGTTCGACGGCGAACGACAGCCGCTTTATCCGCAAACCGTGCCGTTCATCGCCCATGCCGGTAGCCTCGCCGGTGAGGCATTCCACTATCCATACGAGGTCGGCTACGCTTATGAGCGGCTTCCGGGCGATCTGTTCGCGCCGCGCTTCGGCTCCGGTCTCGAACGCTGGTCGCCGCTGCTGCCACCTCTTCTGCCCGGGCTGAGCTGTGGCGAGGGGGCGACGCCGCTGGTCAAGGCACCGCAGGCCGCAGCCTGGGCCGGCGTACCGGAGCTTGTCATCAAGGACGAGAGCGCCAACCCTACCTGGAGCCACAAGGATCGCCTGAGCCTGTGCACCGTCAGCGCTGCTGCGGCGGCAGGCGCAATGGGTACGATCATCTCATCGTCCGGTAATCACGGTGCCTCCGCCGCAGCTTACTCCGCCCGGGCCGGCTTGAAATGCATCGTGCTCTGCGACGACGGTGTCTCGGGGGCGCATGCCAGGCAAATGCGCGCTTATGGCGCCGCAGTGGTCGCTATGCCGCGGGCTGCGCGGTGGCCGCTCCTCGACGTCCTGTCGCACCAGCCCGGTTGGTATCTGATCGGCAACACGGCACCGACCCATACCGGCCATCCGTTCGGCCCGGAGGGCTACAAGACGATCGCTTATGAGCTCTTTCTGGAGTCGGGGCGAGTACCCGCCGCAGTGTCGATTCCGACCAGCTATGGCGAGCTGCTGTTTGGGATCGGCAAAGGTTTCGCCGAACTCAAGGCATTGGGCCTCACCAAGGATGAGCCCATGTTGATCGCTGCCGAGCCGGAGGGCTCTGCAGCGATCGGGCGGCTTTATGGCGGCGGTTCACCCTGCACACTCGAACCAGGGGAGACCATTGCCCACGGGATCGGATCTGCCTGCGGCAGTTTCCGCGGCATCACCGCGCTGCGTCGGTCGCGAGGACTCGCGATCGCGGTCAGCGATCAAGACATTGCCGATGCACAGGCAGCCCTTGGGCTCGACGGCTTATGGAGCGAGCCCGCTTCAGCCGCGGGCCTGGCAGCATTGCGCATCGCGGCCCGACAGGCGCTACTGCCTGCGGGGCCCGTCGTTCATATCTCCACATCGACAGGTCTGAAGGAGCCTCACCGTGCAGCCTGCGAGATTCCACGTATTTCACACGCCGATTGGCCCGAACTGCGCTCCATCCTGACAATGAGCTATCATCTGCCTCTCGACTAGCGATGGTATGCCTCTCGGAATGTCCGCTTCCAGGCGGTCATCCAACGTCCGGTATTGGCGCTAGTTGCTGGATGCGGTCGGCGCTCTGGGCCTCATTTTCGCCCCGGCAGCATGAACCTTCGGCGATCGAGCCGCAAGGCTGACAGGAGCGCCCCACGAACACCGCTACTGATGCCGCGAAGCGCTTTTGTCTCTTCAGATGAGGCCGGCGGTATTCAGAAACTCACGCGAGACGTCCGGGATCGAGGCCTTGTCGACATCGACCTTGGCGTTGAGCCCTTGCAGGACCTCGTCGTCGAGCTTGGCCGAGAGGGCTTCGAGCGTCTCCTGGAGCTTCGGATTGGCCTTGAGCACCTCGGTTCGGACGACCGGAACGGCGGCGTAGTTGGGGAAGAAGCCCTTGTCGTCGGTCAGGATGCGAAACTTGAAGCCCTGGATCCGCCCGTCGGTCGCGAAGACCAGCGCGACGTCGACCTGCCCATCCTTGAGGGCCTGATAGGTCAGTCCGGAATCCATCGAGCGCAGATTGGCGCGGCTCGTCTTGAAGCCATAGGTCGATTGCAGGCCCGGCAGCCCATCCGGGCGGCCCGGGAACTCGGCATTGACCGCGATCACCGGCTTGTCCTTGCCGGCGTTGAACACGGCGGCGAGATCCGACAGCGTCTTGATCGCGTCCGTCTTCGGGTTCTCCTGGCGGACGGCGAGCGCATAGGTGTTGTTCGCGGCCGAGGGCTTGAGCCAGGTGAGGCCGAGCTTGGCGTCGAGCGCCTTGACCCGCTCATAGGTGTCCTTGGCGTCCAGCCGCTCATTGACCTTGTTGTAGGTCACGAGCGAGGTGCCGGTGTACTCCCAGTACACATCGACCTGGCCGTTCACCTGCGCGTCGCGCAGGACCTGCGAGCCCAGCCCGTCGCGCTTCTCGACCTCGAAGCCCTTCTTCGCAAGAAGCTGCGCCGTGATTTCGGTGAGCAGAAGCTGTTCGGTGAAGTTCTTGCCTCCGACGACGATCGGCTTGGCCTGCACCGGCATCGCCCAGGCGGCTGCGATCGCGGCCACGGCAAGAATCCGGGATGGAAGCTTCATGGGAATCTCCTTGCATTCGTTGCTGAAAGGCCCGGCGGCGGTCAGCGCAACGGATTGACGCCGCGGGGGATGGTCCAGAACTGGAGCTGGGCCACGATGAAATCGATCAGGACGGCAAGAAGGGCGGTCGGAATCGCGCCGGCGAGCATGGTTCCGAACTCGTTCAGGGCGATGCCGGTGAAGATCAGCTCGCCGAGGCCGCCGCCGCCGATCAGGAAGGCCAGGGGAACGGTGCCGACATTGATCGCGAGCGCCGTGCGGATGCCGGTGTAGATGACGAACAGACTGTTCGGCAGCTCGACCTGCAGCAACGTGTGGCGCGGCGACAGGCCCATGCCGCGCGCGGCTTCGAGCAGCGCGGGCGGCACGTCGCGCAAGCCCGCCATCGTGTTGCTGACGATCGGCAGAAGCGAGGCGATGAACAGCGCGAAGACGGCCGGCGTGTTGCCGAGGCCGAGCAGGCTCATCGCCAGCGCCAGCACCGCCAGCGTCGGGATGGTGGCGCCGATATTGAGGATCTGCATCGCGGCAGCGCCGACCTGGCGGAAGCGCGGCCTAGTCAGCAGGACGCCGAGCGGGACGCCGAACAGGATCGCCGCGCCGCCCGAGAGGGCGACCAGCTCCACATGCTGCTGGCCGAGATAGGCGATGTCCTCCCACCTCTCCAGCAGGCCGGGCAGGAGCCCGCTGCCCCAGGCCCAGGCTCCGAGCAGGAAGATGCAGAGATAGGCCGCGTTCCGGCGCATCTGCGCGACCATGCCGGGCACCAGCGCGTCAACCATCCCGATAGGTCTCTGAGAGCAGATGCGTGATGCCGCGCAGCGTGACGTAGCCGACGAACATTCCGTCGTCGTCGACGCAGGCGAGCCACTGCGTATCGTACCGGAACATGGTCGAGACTGCGGTGCGCAGGTCTTCATGCGGCCGGATGGTCGTGGGCAGGGCTTCGTAATTCTCCCCGACCGTTCCGTTGCCGCCGCGCGCCGTCTGCAGATTGACGTAGCCGCGCGCCCTGCCGCGCGGGCCGACCAAGACGATCGACTGGTGGCCGTGCGCCTCCATCGCGGCCGCGGCCTGCTGCAGGCTATCGGCCGCCCGGACCCGCGGCGGATCGGCGATCATCGCATCGCGGACGGTGAGCAACTGCAGGCGCTTGAGCGTGCGGTCCCCGCCGACGAAATCGGAGACGAACTCGCTCGCCGGATGGGCCAGCATGTTGTCGGGTGTGTCGTACTGGACGAGCCTGCCATTGCGGAAGATGGCGATCCTGTCAGCCATCTTGACCGCCTCGTCGATGTCGTGGCTGACGAAGAGGATCGTCTTGCGGATCTGCGCCTGCATCTTCAGGAACTCGTCCTGGATGATGACGCGGTTGATCGGGTCGATGGCGCCGAAGGGCTCGTCCATCAGCAGGACGGGCGGGTCCGCCGCGATGGCGCGCAGAACGCCGATGCGCTGCTGCTGGCCGCCGGACAGCTCCTTCGGGTAGCGCTTGAGGAACACGCCGGGGTCGAGCGCGACCATCTCGAGCAGCTCGGCCGCGCGCTGGCGCGATTTGCGCCGGTCCCAGCCGAGGATGTCGGGGACGATGCAGATATTGTCCTCGATCGTCTTGTTCGGAAACAGGCCGATCTGCTGGATGACATAGCCGATGCTGCGCCGCAGCTGTGTCACGTCGTAGTCGGAGGTGTTGCGGCCGTCGATGAAGATGTCGCCCGAGCTCGGCTGGATGAGGCGGTTGACCATCTTCATCGTCGTGGTCTTGCCGCAGCCGGACGGGCCGAGCAGCACGCAGATTTCGCCTTCCGCCACCTCGAGCGAGACGCGGTCGACGGCCGGCATCGTGGTGCCGGGGAAGGTCTTGCTGACTTGGTCCAGTCGGATCATCGTTTCCTGAGTCCCGGGGAGGTCAGTCGCTTCTGCAGCCCGAGCAGGGCGAGATCGGCGACGACGGCAAGGATGCTGACCGCGAGGGCGCCGGTGACCAGCTGGCGCGGGTCGGTCTGGCTGATGCCGCGTGCGATGAAGGCGCCGAGGCCGCCGGCGCCGATATAGGTCGCGATCGCCGTGACCCCGATATTCATCACCACCGCGACGCGCACGCCGGCCATGATCACGGGCAAAGCGATCGGAAGCTCGACCTCGCGCAGCCGCTGCCCCCGGGTCAGCCCCATGCCTCGGGCAGCTTCACGCAGCGCCGGGTCAATATTGCTGATCGACGCATAGGTATTCCGGATGATCGGAAGCTGCGAGTACAGCAATACCGCGATCACCGCCGGCAGGTAGCCGATGCCGTGGCCGATCAGCGAGAGCACCGGAATCATCATCCCGAACAGGGCGATCGAGGGGATGGTGATCATGATCGACGCGGCATAGAGCACCGCGTCGGCGACGCGGCGGTTCTGGGTGATGGCCACGCCGATCGGCACGCCGGTGGCGATCGCCAAAGCGACCGCAACCCCGACGATGGCAACATGTTCACCTGTCCGGGTGGCTATCAGCCCCCAGTTGTCGATAATGTAATTTAAAATGTCCATTGCCTCGCGGCGATTCCTAGAGCAGGATATCGGCTCGTGACAACCCCTTGCCCACAAAAAATGAGGAAATTATGTAGTCTATTTTGACAGACAGCTATTACTTGAACTCAAGTCTTCATGACTTTGATTGGACGTTTGGGGAATTCATATCAAAATTTATTGTGAAAATCGAAAGACGAAAGACGAATTTGTTCTATAGTATCTTAAGAATCTATCCTTTCGACGCTGCCCTTCGCCCAGCGCAATTCGCCAAACAGTGAGAGAAGAACGAGACGGTCCATGTGTGGTTTTGTGTGTCTTTGGAAGGTCGATGACGTAGGCGGGAGCCTGATCGAAACGATGCTCTCGCGCCTCGGCCATCGGGGCCCGGATGCGACGCAGGTCGCCCGGCCAGTGGGGCTACCGCTTGCGATGGGGCATTGCCGGCTGGCGATCATCGGCGCCGAAGACGGCGTTCAACCTATTGCCGTTGATTCAGAGATACTTGTCGCGAATGGGGAGATCTACAATCACGACGACCTCAGGGCGATTCTGGACCCGGATATCTTTCAGACGACGAGCGATAGCGAGACTATTCTTCACCTCTTCCGCAGCGGGGCGCAGCGCTGGGTCAACCGCCTCGACGGCATGTTCGCCTTCGTGCTCGCGACGCCGGATCGGATCGTCGCGGCGCGCGACCCGCTGGGTATCAAACCGCTCTACATGGCGCGGCGCGGGAAGGGGCTGGCTTTTGCTTCGGAGCTGAAGGCGTTCGACGGGCTCGGCTTCGACGACATCGCCGCGCTTCCGCCCGGCGCGCTGTTCGACAGCGCCAATGGCTTGAGGCACTGGTACCGCGTGCCGTCCGGAGCGGCGGTGGCCGAGCCGGGATTGGACATCGGGTCGATTGCCGGCGAGTTGCGCCTCACGCTGGAGGAGGCGGTCGCGAAGTGGATGGTCGCCGATGTCGAGGTCGGCTCCTTCCTGTCCGGTGGGCTCGACAGCTCGGTCATCGCCGCGATCGCACAGAAGGTCAGGCTGGCGGCCGGGCAGGCCCCGTTGAAGACCTTCGCCGTGGGCACTGCCGGCTCATCCGATCTGCGCGCCGCCAGGCGCGTCGCCGATCATATCGGCTCCGATCATCACGAATACAGCTTCTCGGCGCGGGACATCGCCGAGAACCTGCCGCATGTCATCTACCACCTCGAAAGCGCCGATGCGGATCTCGTGCGCAGTGCCGTGCCCACGCTGTTCGCGGCCCGGCTGGCACGGCGCCATGTCAAGGCGGTCCTGACCGGCGAGGGAGCGGACGAGCTCTTCGCGGGCTATGCCTATCACCATGCCTATGTGGACGATCCGCGTGCCCTCGCTGACGAGCTGACGCGTAGCCTGGGGGCGATGCACAACATCAATCTTCAGCGCGTCGACCGGATGACCATGGCGGAGTCGTTGGAGGCGCGCACGCCGTTCCTCGATCGGGACCTGATCGCCTTCGCACAGTCTGCACCGGCGGAATTGAAGCTACGCCGTACAGACCCGAACGCGCAGGAAACGACCGGGGCCACCACCGAGAAATGGCTGCTGCGGAAGGCCTGCGCCGATCTGCTTCCGGCGGATCTCGTCTGGCGCAAGAAGGCGCAGTTCGATGAGGGGTCGGGGACGGTCGAAGCCCTGCAGCAGGCGCTGCGGCTCCTCATCGGAGGCGAAGGGGCGGTCACGCGCCTGCGAGAAGAGGCGCTGTACCGTGAGACTCTTCGAGAGCGCTTCGATGATCCGGACATGATCCTGAGCCAGGCCGGACAGTGGAACGCCAATCGAGTGGCGGCCTGAAGCCAGCAAGCATTTTCGACGGGAGCTTATGCCGGTGCAGGTTACTATTGGTCCTCGGCCAAGGGTGAAGGTCCGCTTTGAGGCGCTTGTTGAACATCAGGAACTGGCGCATGCTGCTCTTTCTGCCGGTTCAAAACCTTCGGAGCGGCATGCCAGCCTGCGCACCTTGCGCGAGACAGGTCGTGGCGGCTGCGCGGCAACCGAGGTCGAGTGCCTGGGCGAGTTCGAGACCTTCGTCCAGCGCCATCGCGACGGCGCCGACGAACGTATCGCCGGCTCCCGTGGTATCGACCGGCTCGATACGCGGCGCCGGCACATGGATCGTCTCGCCAGCGGGCGTATAGGCGAAGGCACCTTCCGCGCTGGCCGTGACGATACAATTGGTGGCAGTGCTCCGACTGAGGCCGCCTGGTCCCGTGCTAGGCTGCTCGAGGATAGCGGCAATATCGGCCGCCTCATGCTCGTTGACGACAAGGACCTCGCTGGCCGCGAGCAGTGCGGAGGCGGCGGCGGCGCTGAAGCCGTCCGGCACCGGCGCGCAGTTCCAGATCACCCGGCCGCCGGATCGTTGGACACGCTGGGCAAGCGCTAGCGATTGGGCGAACGGCACCTCCATTTGCAGCACCAGCGTCGTGCTGGCCGTCAGCATAGCATCCGGCACATCAGCCGCGTTGAGTTGGAGATTGGCACCGCTGGCGACCGTGATCGCGTTCTCCGCGCGCGTCGACGGTGATGAACGCACAGCCGGTCGGGGCTGTGCCGATGCGGACCAGATCGACCGCGACGCCATTGGTGACGAGGTCATCGGTCGACTCCCGGCCAAAGCTGTCATCACCGATGCAGGCTGCCAAGGCGACCCGCCCGGTGACCGAGAGGCGTGCGGCGGCCACGGCCTGGTTGGCTCCCTTGCCGCCGAAATGGCGGTCATAGAATGACGCAAGCATCGTTCTGCCGGGCCCCGGAATGGCGGCGACCCGCGCCACCAGATCGACATTCACCGAGCCGAAAACCAGGATCATCGCGTGGCTGTCCCGTCTCAGCCTTCGGCGTCCATCTGGTGCAGCTTCTCGACCCGACGGCGGAAATCCTCGTCGGTCGAGAATTCGGCGGCGAGATAGGACGAGATCAGGTCGCTGGCGAGCCAGGGGCCGACGATCTTGGCGCCGATGCACATCACGTTGACGTCGTCATGCTCGACGCTCTGATGGGCGGAATGGATGTCGTGGCAGACGGCCGCCCTGATGCCCTTCATCTTGTTGGCGGCGATCGAGGCGCCGACGCCGGTGCCGCAGACCATGATGCCTCGCTGCGCCTCGCCGGACGTGACCTTGCGGGCGACCTCGCGGGCGATGTCGGGGAAGTCGACCGGCTTGTCGTCATGGGAGCCGACATCGACGACCTCGTGGCCCAGCGATTTGATGTGGTCGATGACGTGCTGCTTGAGGGACCAGCCGGCGTGGTCGGAGCCGATGACGAGGCGCATGGGATGTCCTGTTGGTTGGAGCAAAGCGCCGGCGCCCCTGTCGGGCGCCGGCGGGAAACGGTTCAGCCGCGCATGTCTGCAGGCAGTTCGGTACCGTGGAATTTCTTGTAAATCGCGTTGAGCTTGCCGTTCTTGAGGTTCTGCTGGACCCAGGCGTCGAGCTTCTCCAGCAGCTTGGGCTCGCCCTTCTTGACGCCGATGGCGAGGTCGAAATTGGTGATCGAAACCTTGGGCTCGAAGGCGCGCGCCGGCGCCTTGACGCCGATCTGCGAGACGATCGTCGCCGAAGTCGCTACGCAGTCGGCCTGGCCGGACACGGCCGCCGTGACCATGGTCGCGTCGTCCTCATAACGCGAGAGCGTGAGGTTGCGCTCCTTCATGTTGGTCAGCGTCGTGTCCTGCGTGGTTCCGCGCGAGACCGCGATCGTCTTGCCCTTCAGGTCGTCCCAGCTCTTCACGTCGAGCGACTTCAGGCAGCCCACCACCGATTGCAGCGCGGCATAGGGCTTGGAGAAGTCGATGACCTTGGCACGCTCGGGCGTGACCGACAGTGTTGAGATGATGATGTCGGCCTTGTTGGTCTGGACATTGGGGATGCGGGTCGCGCCGGTGGTCTGGACGAATTCGAGCTGCAGCCCCCAGTCCTTGGCGAGGAGCTCGGCGGTCTCGACATCCGAGCCGGTCGGCTTCATCGCGCCGTCGATCATGCCGGAGGGCGGGATCGCAAGGTCGGTGGCGATGCGGATCTTGCCGGCCTTGGTGATGTCGTCGAGCAAATCGGCGCGGGCGGCCTGGCTGGCGCAGGCCAGCGCCGTCATGCCGAGCAGGGCAAGCGTGAGAGAGCGTTTCATCCTTGGTTTCCTTCCCGTTTTTGGCTGTTAGAGCCCCGTTCCGACGAACTGGGCGAGTTCCGGCGTTGCCGGTCCGGAAAGGATCGAGGCACTTCCGGCCTCGTGGACCCTTCCGGCGTGCATGAACACCACCTGGTCGGCGATGCCCCGTGCAAACCCCATCTCATGGGTGACCATGACCATGGTCATGCCATCCGCCGCGAGCCGCTCGATGACCTTGAGCACCTCGCCGGTCAGCTCCGGATCGAGCGCGGAGGTGACCTCGTCGAACAGCATCACCTTGGGCTGCATGGCGAGTGAGCGCGCGATCGCCGCGCGCTGCTGCTGGCCGCCGGAGAGCTGCTCGGGATAGGCGTCGAGCTTCTCGGAGAGGCCGACTTTCGCGAGCATGGCCTTTGCAAGCTCGCGGGCCGCAGGCTTCTTCATGCCCTTCACCGAGACCGGCGCGAGCGTGATGTTCTGCTCGATCGTGAGATGCGGAAACAGGTTGTAGCTCTGGAAGACGATGCCGACGTCCTGCCTGAGCGCCCTGAGATCGACATCGGCGGCATCGACGCGGTGATCGCAGACGCGGATCTCGCCGGAATCGATCTTCTCGAAGCGGTCGATGCAGCGCAGCGCGGTGCTCTTCCCGGAGCCGGAGCGGCCGATCAGCACCAGAACGTCGCCGCGCTCGACGGTGAAGCTGACGCCGTCCAGTACCTTGAGGGAGCCGAAGCTCTTATGGACCTTGTCGAGGACGACGATGGGGCGTTCGATGACGATGCGTTCCTGGTTCATGGCTTTCGGTCTCGTCATGCCGGCATCAGCTTCGCCCGGCCGACGCCCATTCGACGCTCAAGACGCCGGCTGAGGAGCGAGATCGGGAAGCAGAGCGCGAAGTAGATGAGGGCGATGATCGCGTAGATCAGGAAGGGCTCGAACAGCGAGTTGTTGATGATCTGGCCGGAGCGGGCGAGCTCGACGAAACCCACGACCGACGCCAGCGACGTGTTCTTGATGATCTGCACCATGAAGCCGACGGTCGGCGGCGTGGCGATGCGCATCGCCTGGGGCAGTATGACCTTGAGCATCCGCTGCGTACGGCTCAGGCCCAGGCCCTCGGCCGCCTCCCATTGGGGACGGGGCACGGCCTGGATGCACCCGCGCCAGATCTCGCCGAAATAGGCGCCGACATAGATCGTCAGCGAGGCCCCAGCCGCCCAGAGCGGCGTGATCCGCAAGCCGAGCGCCGAAAGCCCGAAATAGCCGAGGAACATGATCACCAGCAGCGGCGTGCCCTGCACGAGCTGCACATAGGCGCCGCTGAGCAGCCGCACCGCCTTGCGCGGCGAGACGCGGGCGAGCGCGATCAGGAAGCCGACGAGCCCGCCGCCGATCAGCGCGATGGCGGAGAGCCCGATGGTCCAGAGCGCGCCCTGGCCGAGGAAGAGGAGATGGTTCGCGTTGAGGGTGCCGCCCATGATCACCCCCTTAAAGCGGCGTGCCGAGGCGCCGCTGGCGCGGGAAGAGGACCTGCCCCAACACCCAGAAGGCGGCACGCAGGACGAGCGAGAGCGCGATGTAGGCAAGCGCGACGAGGATATAGGTCTCGAACGCGCGATAGGTGTCGGACTGGACGTAATTGGCGACCGCCGTCAGCTCCTCCGCCGAGATCTGCGACGTGACCGAGGAAGCCAGCATCAGCAGCACGAACTGGCTGGTCAGCGAGGGATAGACCTTCTCGATCGCCGGCAGCAGGATGACGTGCCAGTAGATCTGGACGCGCGAGAGTGCGAGGCCTTCGGCCGCCTCGATCTGCCCGGGCGGGATCGCCTCGAAACCGGCCCGCATGATCTCGGCGGTATAGGCGCCGACATTGATCGCGAGCGCCGCCGCCGCGACCGAAAAGGCCGAGAATTTGAAGCCGATGCTGGCGAGGCCGAAATAGACCAGGAAGATCTGGACGAGCAGCGGCGTGTTGCGGATCGTCTCGACATAACCGGCGCAGAGCCCGGCGATGAAGCGGTTGCTGCTGCCGCGGCCGATGGCGCAGAAGGTGCCGATCGCGCCGCCGATCAGGATCGCCATCAAGGCGAGCTGCAACGTCATCACCGCGCCGTCGGCGAAGAGCGGCCAGCGCTCCAGAACCACGGAGAAGTCGAGATCGAGACCCATCGCCGCCGTCAGGCCCGGTTCGTCATGCGGTCATAGACCTTGAACAGCGCCTGATTGCCGTTTCCGCCCTCGCCATGGGCGCGGGCCTCGATGTACTGGCTGGTGACGAGCGCGGTGCCGGGCAGGGGCACGGAGAGCGCCTGCGCCTGTTCCTGCACGAGGCGCAGGTCCTTCAGCATCAGGTCGATGCGGAAGCCGGCTGATGCATCTCCGGCGATCATGGCGGGCCCGAGCTTGTCGAGCATCCAGGACGCCGCCGATCCTCCCATCAGCACTGATCGCATCTGATCGAGATCGACACCGGAGGCGCGTGCCAGCGCGATGGCCTCGCAGACACCCTGGAGATTGATCCCGCAGATCAGCTGGTTGCAGAGCTTCACCGCCTGGCCGGCGCCGGACGCACCGACATGCGTGATGGTCGTGCCCATGCCGCGGAAGAAGGGCTCGGCCCTGGCGAAGGCGTCAGCCTCGCCGCCGGCCATGATCGTCAGCGTCGCATTCTTCGCACCGATCGGACCGCCCGAGACCGGTGCATCGATGAAGTCGGTGCCCGCCACTTTGAGATCGGCCTGCATCCTGCGGACGGCAACCGGCGAGATTGTGCTCATATCGACGATCAGGCGACCACGCGGAGGCGAGGCCAGGAGACCGGACTCGCCATAGATCACGTCCTCGACCTGGGGCGTGTCGGGCAGCATGGTGATCGCGATATCGGCACCCGCCGCCGCATCTGCCGGGCTCTTTGCCGGCCTTGCGCCCTCCGCCGCCAGCGCGGCCACCGCGTCCCCGACGATGTCGAAGACGGCGACGTGGTGTCCCGCCTTCAGGAGATTGCGCACCATCTCGCGCCCCATCGTGCCGAGGCCGATGAAGCCGACGCTGCCCGTCTTGTTCTGTCCCATGTCCTGTTCTCTCGGCCTTGCGTGTGGAATCCGGGACGTCAGGTTCCCTGCGCGCTGCGCGCCTCGACCCTGTCGCCCTCGCCGGTGACGGCCCGGCGCCGATACTCGTCGCCGATCGCGAAATGGCGCCGCAGCGTCACCTCGGCACGATCGGCATCGCGCGAAACGATGGTGTCGAAAACGCGCTTGTGGTCGTCGATCAGGTAGCTCTTCATCGAGCTGAATTGCTGGACGAGCTCGCGGCGGCTGCGATGCGAGCGCGCCAGCAGCGTCGACATGGATTCATGCAACACCGCCAGCGTCGGCGAGCGCGATGCCAGCACGATGGCACGGTGAAAGTCGAAGTCGGCGGAGCCGCCTGCGTCGGCGTCGTCAATCGTCTCGCCGATCCGGACGAGCGCGCGTTGCAGCCGCTCGAAATCGGCGATGGTGGCGCGCTCGCAGGCCAGGCGCACGGCCTGGCACTCGATCGCGATGCGCGCCTCCATCACATCGTCGATGAGGTCGGCCTGCTGGGCAAGGGCGAGCGTGAAGAAGTCCTTCAACATCGAGGCGTCGGGCCGCTTCACGATGGTGCCGACGCGCTCGCGGATCTCGATGATGCCGAGCATGTGCAGGGCGCGTAGTGCCTCGCGCACGATCGGCCGGCTCACGCCGAGCTGGAGCGCCAGTTCTCGTTCGGCCATGAGCCGCTCGCCTTGCTTCAACGTACCGTCGAGCAGCCGCTCCCGCAGATAGACGAAGACGCGCTCGAACCCCGACGCGCTGTCGGCATCTTGAGTTTCCATCCCTGAAACCATTCTTCTTCGTTCTGGTAAGACCAGTACGATGACCAGAGAAACGAGTCAATGACATGCGGCATTGCAGCCAGTGCGTCCGCGAATTGGTTTGAGTCGAGACGCGTCAGCGCGAAGAGGGTACCAAGCGAGCTCGTGCCGACGTCAGCCGCGGCCGCGGATGTCCAGAGGCTGGTTCATGATCCGAAGGCCGCTCTCGCAATGATACGGCTAGATCGCTCAAATGGCAGGCTGCTCGGCGAACGTCCGGTTGCTGGCCGAGCGCCAACGTCTGGTTCTGGCGCATCTCACCCGGAAGGAGGATGGTGCTTTTTGGCCCCTTCCCGACTCTGGATACGTTCGGTTTCTGGCAATCCTTCCGGCAGCTTTACGGTAAGGCCGGACCAATCGAGACTAACTACACAAGATGCCTTTTCGCCGAAACCGCAGGGGTGAGCTTGTAGCCTGGGCCGTCTCGCGTGAGTGCTTCCTGCCTGGATGCCCCTCGCGATGAACTGACCTTGTTCGCAGCGAATCCACTGATCTCGATGAGCATCCTCTAACCGGTCTGGCTATGCTGACCACCCGGACGCGAGATGCCGGCTAGCGCCTCGCCCGCTTCGCCATTGGTGGCGGCGGTGGTCGCATCGCTGAGCGCCAGGATGCCGACCAGTCGTTTGTCGCGATCGATGACCGGTAGGCGGCGCACCTGAATATCCGCCATATTCTGCAGGACCTCGTCGATCTCCTGATCAGCGAAGCAGTACCTGACCGCATGGCTCATGATCTCGCTGACCTTGGTCAGTGGGGCCTTCCCTTCGGCGACGCCGCGAATGGCAATGTCGCGATCGGTGATCATGCCCATCAAACGATCGTCATCCCCGACCGGCAACATGCCGACGTCGAGCCCGGCCATCAGCCTGGCGGCCTGCTGAATGGTTTCCTGCGGATTGGCTACGCAGACTTCCCGCGTCATCAGATCGCTGACTCGCATCGCGGGCCTCCTGGACTGTTGGTTGGATGATGCCGGCGCTCAAACCTGAGAGCGCCGCATCGATTGTCGCTGCTTGTGGAACAGCGTGCGTTCCCTCTGGTTCCCGGGTTTCATCATCACTCGCCCCAAGAATCATCAGCCTGGGTCGCTTTCTGCCCGGCCCCTCGGCTTACGTGACCGCGACAATTCCGGCGCGTGAGGCAGTTTCCAGGGCCTGGCGAAAAGCGGATTGCAGCGAGGATTTCACCTTCCAGATCTGGTGACCGTCTGCCGATTGTGACCTCGTTCTGGAACTGTGCCCAGTCCGCAATGGTTTGCTGGTTGTGTCTGGGTCATTCCAGGAGGACGAAACCATGAAGAGATTAGCTCTGATCGCCGTACTGAGCATGATCCCAGCACTTGCCTTCGCGCAAAATCCACAGGGCGCTCGCGGCGGAGCCGCTGGAGGAGCTGCAGCAGGCGCCGTGGGCGGCGCTATTGTTGGCGGCCCTGTCGGGGCTGTGGTCGGTGGTGTTGGCGGAGCGGTGGCGGGCGGTATCGTCGGCGACAATACACCCCGCTTCCGGGAATATGTCGTCGAACAGCGCGTCCCGTCCTATTCCTACGACGAAGACCTGCGTGTCGGAGCCGTGCTTCCTCAACGCGGCGTGGTCTATCACCGCGTACCGGCGGAGTACGGCGTGAGGAAGCAGTATCGGTACACGGTCGTGAATGAGCGACCGGTCCTGGTCGAGCCGCGCACGCGCCGGGTTGTCCAGATCATCGAGTAGCAAGCCAAAGCCCGCCACCTCAGTGTGGCGGGCGCCTTGCCTTTGCGCCTCCCGGGACAACGAGCAAACAGATGCTGAGGCCGATCTCGACATACCGGATAGTTCGGGCCGCTGTTGCCGTGGTGGCCGTCCTCGCGGTGGCTGGCAACGCTCGGGCCCTGACGGCCGACGAGATCAATCGAGCTGATATGCCGACGTCCAGCAATGCCAGGAAAGCAAAGCCAGCCGCCGCCCTCGTCAAGATGCAGACGCTGCTGGCGCGTCAGGGCATTTCCCCCGGCGAGATCGATGGGATGGACGGCGAGAACTATCGCAAGGCCATCGCGCAATACCGCCGCCGCGAGAATCTCGGCTCCGGCGATGTCGTCGACGAAGCGACATGGCGCGCCCTCGGCGGCGACAGAAGCCAGGATATCGTCATCTCCTACTCGGTGGCGAAGGCGGATGCGCGCTACGTCTTCTCGAAACCCATCCCGCGCGATTATGCCCGACAGGCCCGGATGCGGCGCCTTGCCTATAGCAGCGCCCCGGAAATGTTCGCCGAGCGCTTCAGGATGGGAAAGGGCTTGTTTCGCGCTCTCAATCCGCGTGCGCATTACCGCGTTGCGGGTACGGCGCTTCAGGTCATCGCAGCCGAGCGCGCCGTGCCCGGCGCGGAAGCGACATTGATCAAAGCCGACAAGCGAACGGGCATCGTCGCCGCCTATGGATCGCAGGGCGAGATGATCGCGAGCTACCCGGCCACCATCGGGAGCAGCGATACGCCATCGCCCGAAGGCGAGTACCAGGTTGCTCGCATCGTCCGGCAGCCCACCTATCACTACGATCCGGTCAAGAATTTCCAGCAGGGCCGTAATACCCGCAGGCTCGTGCTTCCCCGCGGCCCGAACAATCCTGTTGGCAGCATCTGGATCGGGCTCTCCAAGCCGACATTCGGCATCCATGGGACGCCGGAGCCATCCCGGATTGGGAAAGCTTCGTCGCATGGCTGCGTGCGGCTGACGAACTGGGATGCGGAGGACCTCGCCAGGATGGTGAAGCCCGGCACTGTCGTCCGCTTCACCGAGTAGCGTCCGGCTACCTCGTGGCTGGCCATTGGCTGCACCTTTGGATCCGCCCAGCACGGAGGCTTGTGCTCGGGAGCGCCGCCGTCGTCGCTCCAGATTGATTGCCGCGAAATCCTCGTCGAACGGCTGCCAAATCGCCGCCCTCCACTCGCCAAAGAGCCGCACTCCCGGTCCGCTATTGCCATCCAGCGTGCCGTCGGCGGAGGTGCAGAACCGTATGCTCTGGCTGAGCTTCATAGCCGGACCATACCGCAGTCGGATGGCCGGCGACAGGGTGGTCTGGTGGCCTGTTCAGCCGGGTTATGCTGCAATACGAAAACCGGATCGTGGCTTTTCGGCCCGCAGACAAGGTCCGCTTCCTGGCATCGTCTCAACGCCCGCAAATGTGAAGGGTTTCGGACGCCGGCCCGTGCCGGCAGGTTCGGACCGGGCTGAGGGGCGGCGTCCGAAAGCATCCCGTGGAAACCGCGGCCCGACGCTGTGCGCTATGGAGATTTTGCCGCGCGGCCTGGTCGGCGGAATCGTGCAAGGCGTGGATCGGAGGCGCGATGCGCCAACCGAAATGCCAGGGAGCCGGTGGTCGGATGCTCATGGGACGTATCCGGGCCCGTCACAATCTCCATTTCCGCGATCGGGCCGAACGGGATCGCCCGCTCTCTGGCCGACGACGGCGCTGGCCAATCTGGATATCGCCGTGGCGCCGTCTTCATGATGTATCAATCCTGAAGACGGCGAGGACGGTGCCTGGCGCGAAGCGCTCGACGAGAATCATGCGGCCGCCGCAGCTTGGGCTAGTTGGTCTCCGCTCATCGACCTGATCGGATTGATCGGCTGAGATCTCGGCTTCACGATCTGCCGCCGTGGCAACCGGTAGCGCGTGCAATCCCGCCCTCTTGGGCGGGATCCGTTGATCCGAGATCCCGCAGTGACGCGACGCAATGGCGGAAATGTCCATGTCTTTGTCATACCTGCCGACCGCTCTCGTCAGTAGGCTAAGTGAACGAGACCTCGAGCTGGCGAGCGGCTTTTTTGCGTGCCGATGTCGAATCCGGCGGAGCTCATTCGTCGTCGTTACACGGGGCCTTTGGCGCCTGACCAACGCGGAGAGGCAAGAGCACATGCAACCTCGGGACCGCTACCAACTCCGACAATTCGTCTTCTTCAGCCTTCTCGGGTTGCTAGGCTGCCACGCCCCAGCCTTGGCTGAGGTGCCCGCGGAATGGCAGGGCAAATGGTCGAGCCATTCTGGACGATGCGAGCCGGTCAGTGGCGAGGTCGAAGTGCTGACGATCACAGCGGCCGATCTCGGATTTTACGAGGTCGGTTGCGAGCTGGGCAAGGCGACCCGCTCGGGAAAGAGCCTGAGGTTCGACGCGCGGTGCTACAAGGGCGGTAGCCCCGTCACGCCAGGCAAAGTCGTTCTGCGACGGCATGCCGCCAAAGAGATTGACCTCACGCTGGAGGGTTTCTCCTGGATCGCAGCGAAACCGCAGCGTTTTCAGCGATGCTGACCGGAGCCGCTCTCAGCAACCGGAGGAGGAGATGATGCCGCGCTTCGCAATCGGGATGATCTGGGCGCTTGGGTTGGCTGCCGTGGCTTTGCCGCTGCTGGACTTCGACGATCAGGTCCGCGCAGCGCCCGAAGCCGACCTTACCGCCCTCTGCGCCCGTCTAGGCAATGACGACAGCATTCGGGACTACGATCCCGCACTTCGCGCGCGCACGGCCTCGGCATTCAGGAAGCTGTTTCCCAACGCCAAAAGTGGGCCGGATGGAGATTCCTGGCAAACGCAGGCCCAGTACCGCTGCATGAACGGCAAGGTCATGGTCTGCTTCGTGGGCGCGAACCTGCCCTGCACCAAAATGAACGCGCAGCGCGACAATCCCGGCGCCGACATGTTCTGCCGGGACAATCCCGACGCAGGGAGCGTTCCAGCCTATGCGATCGGCCATGACAGCATCCACGCCTATCGGTGTCGCAACGGGAAGACAGAGGTGACGGGCACCACGCGGCAACTCGACCAGAGGGGCTTCGCCAAGGATCTTTGGACCGAATTGCCGGCTCGGTAGGCCGATAGCCGCCGGCATGTTGATGAGGAGAAGGCGATGACCGAGATCGTTTCCGAGATCATGCTGTCGATCGATGGCGCGGCGCGGGGCGAGAAGTCGCCGGCCTATTACGGATACACGGGGCCGGAATTCATGGCATGGCTGGCGCAGAAGAGCGCGCAGCCGAATCGCACCCTGATCGGCCGCAAGACCCTTGATGCCTTGAGCGGCGTCCCCGAGGCTTATCAGGACGACGATTATCGCAAGATGACCAAAAACCCCGGTTGGGTCGTCTCCTCCACGCTCGGCAGCGCGGGCTGGCCGGGGCTGATCGTGCTGGGTTCCGGCTTTCTCGATACGATCCGCGCAGAGCGCGCCGGCCAAGATGCTGAAATCCGGACGATGGGAAGCCTGTCCATCGTCCGTCAGCTTCTTGCGGCGAACCTGCTGGACCGGTTGCGCCTGATCTATTGCCCGCTGATCCTACCGCAGTCCGGCGTCGAGCCCTTTTTCAAGGGGATGCTGGACCAGAAGTTCAAGCTCGAGGATCACCGGATTCTTGATGGCGAGGTTGTTGTGCTCGACTACCGGCCCGATGGCGCGCCGCATTATGCGTAATGGCGCGGAGTCCGCGGTGATGACTTGATGGCCGTTTGCCCCGGCCGGATCGGACCGTCTGCAGGCCGCTCATGCCGCCGTTATCGCCGCTGCCGCAGCCCCTGAAAGGAGGCAAGACAATGCCCAAGTTCGTCACGATCGGATATGGCGACCGAGCCGGCTACGACCGCACGCCCCAGTCGCTCAGAGACGCCGCGCACGTCCAGGACGCAAAACTGCGGTCCGAAGGCGCCGTGATGGGGATCGCCGGCACGCCGGTTCAGGTCCGCAATCCCGAGGCGCGCAACGTAGAAACTCGTGATGGACCCTTCATGTCGTCAGCGTTGCCGATCGCGGGATTCGCCATCATCGAGGCCACCGACCTGGCCGGCGCCATCGAGAAGGTTTCACTCGTGCCATGCGCAGTTGCGTACGGCGTCGTCGAAGTCTGGCCGTTGAAAGAGACGCCGTGATCCGCACCAGCGGGGGTCGCTGATGCCTGGTTTCGCGGCGTCTCCCGATCGCGGCGACCGCTCATTCTTCGGATGTCCACACAGGAGCGAACGAGACACCGCGAAGGCCGGAGCCGCGGACCTGCTCAACGAAACGACCGGTGACATAGACGGCTGAGGCCCGCCGCGGCAGCTTGAAGATCTCGGCGGTTCCGATGACGTCCCTTTTGAAGACATGCCGCTCGATATCGAGGATGTCTCCGTCATCGAAATAGACGATGCCGGATTTCTCCCTGTCGAGGACATCGAGGACGGTGGTGACGTTGAACAGCCAGACGTTTTCGCCCTTCAGCGGCAGAAGCTGTCCATATTGAGCCAAGACCGGTGCCAGAGCATCCACGGCGGGCTTTTTCAGGATCGGCGCATGCTCGCCCAGCCAGGGGAAATCGGAGTAGCTCGGTTCCTCAGCCCCTTGCTCCGCCTCGACCATCCGCATCACAGGGGAAGCCCAATCCTGGATGGCACGCCCATCCATCGCAAAGAAGGTTTCGAAATCCGCGCCGTCGACGGGAAAAATCCATTCCTGATCTTCCAAGACGGCGAACTTGTAAATCGTCATCGGCATGGCTTGATCCTTCCGGTCAGAACGCCGCATGCATCTCGCGAAACAGTCGCGGCGCGATGCCGAAGCGGCGCTCGAAGGCTTCGGAAAACCGGGCTGCAGGGGACAGGCCGACCTCGGCCGCAACCGACTTCAGAGAAATCCCGCGGCATAGCAGCATGCGGGCGGCATCGAGGCGCGCCGTCTCGACGAAGCGGGCCGGCGTTTCGCCGGTGGCCGCGACAAATCGGCGATGGAACGTCCGCTCGCTGAGACCGGCGCGATCCGCAAGGGCCGGGACTTCCAGGGGGGCGGCGAGGTTTGCCAGGATCCAGGCGATCAGATCGGCGAAGGGACTGTCAGCCTTCACCTGCGCCTGAAGCAGCGGGCTGAACTGCGATTGGTAGCCGGGCCGGCGCGCATAGAGCACGAGCCGCTTGGCGACCTCGCCGGCGATGTCGGCGGAGAGATCCTGCGCGACCATGGCGAGCGCCATGTCGATGCCGGTGGTCACCCCGGCCGAGGTCCAGAGCCGGCCGTCGACCACGTAAAGCGAGTCCGGATCGACGCTGACGGGCGGAAAGGCGGCAGCAAGCGGCGTGCAGGCATCCCAATGGGTGGCGACACGATGCCCATCGAGCAGCCCGAGCCTTGCAAGGATGATCGCGCCGGAACAGACCGAGCCGAACCGACGCGCCTTGCCCGTCAGCTTCGGAAGCCATGCTGCCCAGGCGGGATCGGCAAGGATTGGCAGCAGGTTCTCGCTCTCTGCGCCGGCGACGAGGAGTGTATCGACCGCCTCGTGCGCGCGGTCTTCCAGGCTTTGCGTGTGGACGGCGATGCCACTGCTGCTCGTCACCGGCCCGCCCGACACCGATACGAGGTCGATGGCGTAGAACGCAGGCTTCTCACTCAACCCCAAAGCTCGATTGGCACTGGTGAAGACCGAGACCGGCCCGGACATGTCGAGAAGCTCGAAGCCGGGATAAACGACGAAGGCGACACGATGCATTGGCAGAAAATGCCATGTTTATGTCATTCCCGCCAGAGCCCTCTTTCGCTATCCTAACGGCGGAAACGATGAGGATCGGTATGTTCCTGGCTCTCTCTATCCTTGGTTTGCTGCTGGTAGCGGTGACGATGGGGCTCTCGCTGGCGCATGCACTGGAATTCCCCGGAAAGCTGCGTCTTGACGAGACCACCTACCGCGCAGTTCAGGCGATCTATTTTCCCGGCTTCACCATCGGCGGGCTCGTGGGGGAGGTCGGTGGCATGGTCGTGCTTGCCATCCTCCTGTTCTTCACTCCGACCGGCACGGAGCGCTTCTGGTGGACGACAGGTGCGTTGGGACTGCTGATCGCAGTTCATGCGACCTACTGGCTCGTGACCCACCCGGTGAACAGCGCCTGGCTGAAAGATTCGGAGCTTGGCGGTACGAGCCAACTCTTTTTCGGCCTGTTCTCGTCACCCGATTCTGATTGGCGACACATGCGCAACGTCTGGGAGTGGTCCCACGTACTGCGTGCGTGTTTCGCAACGCTTGGCCTTCTGTCGATGTCAGTTGCGATTGCGCAGTAGGACAACCCTAGTGGCGTGTCGCCATGTAGGTCGATCAGAAGCGGCGCGGTCGTCGCGAGCGTGGGGGCGAGGCCCGGTAGTCACCATCGCTTCGCTTTGGCAGAAAATACACTGCTTCATTTCCGCCAGCGCACGCTCGATACCCTGACGATGGAAGCAACGCTCGATCGGAGCGCTCGATGTCCATACGCTACCTCATTTGGGCTGGACTGGCCCTGATCGCCCTGCCGCTGGCGGGCCTCGGACTGTGGCTGGCCACCTTGCCCGCCACACCCGTCGCCGTCGCGTCGTCAGCCGTCCCGCAAACGGAGGTAGACGCCATGCTGGCGGCGCTGAAGCCGCCGAAACGGGCTCGGCCCCTGGTCGCCGTCGTCGGCCTCAACGATGCGACGGAGACGACCGACTATCTCATGCCAACGGGAATTCTGCGCCGGGCGGATATCGCCGATGTGGTGATGCTGTCGACGGAGCCCGGCCCGGTCAAACTCTATCCGGCGCTGACTGTCGAAGCCGATGCGACGATCGAAGCCTTCGATGCGCGACACCCGAAAGGAGCCGACTATGTGATCGTTCCGGCCATGAGCCGTGACGATAATCCAGCCGTCATGGCCTGGCTGCGCAAGCAGGCGGAACACGGGGCCGTTATCATCGCAATTTGTGCCGGCGCGAAGGTTGCCGCCGCTGCCGGGCTTCTCGACGACCGGCGGGCGACCACCCACTGGTATTATCTCGGGGATTTGCTCAAGCACCACCCGTCGATCCGCTACGTCGCCAACCGGCGCATGGTGGTGGATCGGGGTGTCGCCACCACCACCGGCATCACCGCTTCGATGCCGATGATGCTGGCCTTGGTCGAGGCGATCGCCGGAAGGGACAAGGCGCAAACGGTTGCCCGCGATCTCGGGCTGGAGCGATGGGATGCCCGGCATGACAGCGGTGCCTTCAGACTGACCCGTCCCTTCGCCGCAATCGTGCTGGGCAATCGCCTCGCCGTCTGGCGCCAGGATCGTTTCGTCATAGCGCTCGAACCGGGGATGGATGAAGTGTCGCTTGCGCTCGTCGCCGATGCGTGGTCGCGCACCTATCGCTCCCGGGTGGGGCTGTTCGCGGCATCGTCTGCGGCAGTGACGACACGCGGCGGCGTGCGCCTCCTTCCAGATAGAGTGACCGCGGCCCGCTCCGGCGAGCGATTGCGGTTTGCTGCCAACATGCGGCCAGCAAAAGCCCTGGACGAGGCCTTGCAGGATATCGGGGCCCGGTATGGGCAGGCCACGGCGCATATGGTCGCCATGCAGCTCGAATATCCGCGACCCGGAGCGGGATCATGAAGGCGCTGATCGTGGGCGCCGGCATCGGTGGACTGACGACCGCACTCTTCCTGCACCGGGCGGGAATCGAGGTCGAGATATTCGAACGCGCTGATGCGGTGCGTGAGCTCGGCGTCGGCATCAACATGCTGCCGCATGCCGTCGGTCTGCTGGCCGAGCTCGGGCTGATGGACGCGCTTGATGCTGCCGGAATCCGGACGCGTGAGCTGATCTATGCGAACAGGTTCGGCCAGATCGTCTGGCGGGAGCTGCGCGGTATAGAGGGCGGCCATGCGGTCCCGCAATTCAGCATCCATCGCGGCAGGTTGCTGGGCCTGATCCATCAGGCTGTCATGGACCGGTTGGGGCGGGAAGTCATCCGTACCGGCTGCAGCTTGACGGGCTTCGAACAGGACGGGAGCAAGGTCACCGCTTTTCTGTCCGAAACCGGAAAGGCACTGCGAGCCAGCGGGAATCTGTTGATCGGCGCCGACGGCATCCATTCCACCGTGCGCGCCAAGCTCTATCCGGGCGAAGGGCCGCCGATCTGGAACGGCGTCATGCTCTGGCGCGGCGCCACGCGGTGGCCGACATGGCAGGACGGTCGCACGATGGCGATTGCCGGCGGCAACCACGCCAAGTTCATCTTTTATCCGATCGAGAGCGATCCCAACGATCCGGGCATGCGCCTGACCAACTGGGCCGTGATGGCCCGGCTCCACGAGGCCGAGGACCGGAAGCTCCCCCTTGGCGACTGGAGCCGGCCCGGCAACCTCGACGAGGTCTTGCCGTTCGTGCGCGACCGCTTCCACCTGGACTACGTCGATCCGGCGAAGATCATCCGCGCCACCGGCGCGTTTCACGAATATCCCAACTGCGATCGTGAACCGCTGCTGCGCTGGTCGTTCGGTCGCGTCACCCTGCTCGGCGACGCCGCCCATCCCATGTATCCCGTCGGCTCGAACGGTGCGAGCCAGGCCATCCTCGATGCCCGCTCTCTGGCGGAGCACCTGCAGACTCATGGATCCGTGGAGGCCGCGCTCAGCGCCTATGACGGGGAGCGCCGTCCTGCCACGGCGGAAATCGTCCATGCCAACCGCAAAGGCGGGCCGGAAGGCGTGATCGATCTCGTGGAAAGCCGGGCGCCCGATCGCTTCGACGACGTTGAGGCGGTGGCCTCCTACGAGGAACGCCAGCGGATCGTGCGTGGTTATGCGAGCCTGGCGGGGTTCGCCGCGGACGGGGAAAGCGAACGGCGGCGCCACAACAATCGGAAGCTGGAGCCATGACTGACCACACGAAACTCGCGCTCATTCTGTTGGCGGAGACGCTCCTCTTCGCCGTGGCTTCTCTGGCGCACGCGGGCGTCCTGATATCCGGGTTCGAGCACCGGCACGCCATGATTGCCGAAGGGGTCTTCGGAGCGGTGCTCGGCCTCGGCCTGCTGATGGTTCTGATCTGGCCGGCGCGCGGCCCCATCATAGCGCTTGCCGCGCAGGGGTTCGCGCTTCTCGGCACGCTGGTCGGTGCGTTCACGATCGCGGTCGGGGTCGGACCGCAGACTCGCGGCGACGCGGCATTCCACGTTGTCCTGCTCCTCGTGCTCCTCGTCGGCTCGCTCGCCGCCTGGGCGTCGTGGCGACGGTGACGCCTAACTCGCAAGAATGCGGTGTCCGCCGGAAAAGGCATTTGGCCGGCGTTGGAGAAGAAGGCTCGAGTGACGAATGGACCAACGCATCGGCGGCTGGAATTGGAGGGAGTATCGATCTTCTACCGCGCGGCAGGTCCAGGCGACCCGTATCTCGCTGATCGAAACGAATAGTCGTTCGCCCCCTGAGGCGAAACAAGCAAAACTGGAGAGGAGCCATGGCCAAAGTCATCATCGAAATGAGCATGTCGCTCGACGGTTTCTGTGCCGGGCCAGATGACGGAGAAGCGTTTCCGAAGGGCCGGGACGGCATCAAGCATGTCTTCGGCTGGCTTTCGAGAGCTAAGGAGGAAGGCGGCGCGAACAAGGCCGAGGTTGACCGCATGTATGCCCAGTCCGGCGCCTACATTTTTGGCCGGCGAACCTACGATATCACCAATGGCTGGGGCGGCTCGCATCCGCTGAAGGGCGTTCCGCTCTTCATCCTCACCCACAAGCCGCCAGCAGCTGAAACGGTGCCGAAGGGCGACTCCAAGTTTACCTTCGTCACCGACGGCATCGAGAGCGCCGTCCGTCAGGCGCAGGCGACGGCCGGAGACAAGGACGTTGTCATCAGCGGCGCATCACCCTCCCAGCAGGCATTGGACGCCGGTGTGGTTGACGAAATTGCGATTCATCTCGCACCGAGCCTTATCGGCAGCGGAATTCGGCTGTTCGATAACTTCAAAGGGCCAATTTTGCTCGAGAAGGTCTCCTCGACCGATGGACCGATGGCGACCCACGTCCGCTACCGCGTCTGCCGATAACACACGTCATGAATATCTCATCCATGGGCGGCTTTCGAATACGCGAGCCCGGCGGAATTTGCCGCGGGCAATCCGGAAGCGAGCGGGCGGGCATAAGATGACAGCACAGGCCATCGAGCATCCCCTGCTTCCGCTTGGCGGTGGCGTTCTGCTCGCCCCTCCGATGGCGCGGGCATTCGGCCTGGGGCGCACCGCATCGATCGCTGCGGCAGGAGCCGCGGCAGCCAGCGGCCATCTGGTCTTTGCCTCGTTGCGCGATCCTGAAGGCGAGATGTCTGGCGCATCGTCGGTTTTCGGCGTGGGCGTGACCGCGGTCGTCGTTGAATCCACGCAGTCCCAAGGCGTCGTGCGAATTTTCGTCGAAGCCGTGCGGCGTGTGCATTTGCGAATGTTCACATTGCAGCAGGGCGGCTTTTACCGGGTGTCGGTCGATCCTTGGGACGATCCACCTGCGCGAGAAGCCGAGCTTCGTCCGCTCCATGAGCGCGCTCTGCTCCGATTCGAGGCTTTGCGTCGCCGCGCTGGCCTGCCTGCGGTGACGACCAAGCTTGTTCTGGCCGGCGCCCCCGCCGATCGCATCGAAGGGATCCGATCCTTGCCGTGGGTCGCGCTTTCATATCTGGGGCAGGACTCTCCCCCTCATTGGATACCTATCGCGCAGAGACAGGCTCTGCTCGCAGCACCTTCGTTACCCGATCGACTGCGGCTCCTGGTCGAGCTGCTGGACGGCGCGGTACCGCCGGCCTCGCTTGCAGCCGATACGGCACCATTCATCTTGCGAGCAGCGGATGCTGCGCAGCTGAGTTGATTTTGGGCGAGGTTTTGCTGAGTTGGAGCGACGGCAAAATTAAGCTGCCCAAGATCAAGAGACGAACCTGAAGAGGTTAGACTGAAGGCGCTCTGGAGGTCCGCGTTCGGGCGATGAGCTAGATTCCGCTTATGGCGCACGGAGAGCTTCCGCCGAACTGCATCGGCTCAGCTCTACGAGGCAGCGGAGCGAACTCTGTACGCGCAGCGCCGCGCGCCCGTCGAGATATGTTCGATCCGCTCAACGGAAACGTCGGGCCCCAACACCGCACGGAAGATCGCGAGCTCCGAGCGGCACAGGCCCTGGCAGGCGCTGGCCGCGGCACAGATCGGGCAATGATTTTCGATGAGCAGGAAGCGGCCATGCCCCTCCTCGACTACGCTCCCCATGTAGCCCTCCCGGCTCCGGATATCCGCAAGAGCCTGGAGCCTTCGCTTGAGCGGACCGCCTTCCCCGAGCGCATCCCGATAAGCGGTGAGGCTGGCGCTCTCGCGATGGCCGATGAGTTGTTCCAGGCCGGCCTCACCGAAGACGGAGCAGGCTATCGATCAGGATGACGTCGCCCTGGCGCGCCAACTCGCCGGTTCAAATGAACTGTTTTGATAGCTTCAGGCCCTGGCCCTGGTAGTTGGATTTGATCTGCTGCCCATACAGCTTGTCCGGTGTTTCGATCATGTCTTCAAAAATTAAAGTTCCAACTCTCTGGCCGTGATCGAGCATGAACGGAACGTCATGACTCCTGATTTCGAGAACTACCTTACTGCTGTTACTTGCATTAAACTTGGATTTCCCAAAAAATGGGTCCAGAAAACCCGCATAATGTACGCGCACCTCCCCGACGGCGGTGTCATACGCTATCATTTCGGCAGCCTCGTCTTCGCCGATCTCGATATCCTCAAGCGAGGCCATGATGTAGAACTCGTCCGGCACAAGGACGAGCTCCCGTCTGCCCGGACGGCATTGGATTGCCTCCCAGAAATCGTTCCTGTCATACTTTCCAATTTGCTGAAGATCGATCAGGCCGGTGGTTTTGCGCGCCCGATACGCGACGACGCCGCTAGCTGCCGCTCCTTCCAGATCGATCGAAACAGGAAATGTCCGACTGGGGCGCTTAAGGTCAGAAGTGACCTCACGAAACCGCAGTTGGTTAAGTGAATCGCCGACCCGCGCAATCACGGGAAAGGAGCGTGGCACGACCTCAGCGAAGAGCGAGCCAGAATAGCCAGCGGGAATTTCATCGAAAGCGGTCCCGCAATCTGCGATGAGGCGAACGAAGATATCCAGCCTGCCAGACGAGCTTTTAGGGTTAGCGCGGGCACTGGTGCGTTCATCGAGGCGCAGACTCTCCTGAAGCGGAATAATGTGAACGCAATTCCGTTCGAGGACCTGGGGCTTCGTCAAGTCCACCTCATGCGTTGCGAGATCGCTCAAGCGCTGAGCGACTGAATTTCCTTTACCCGGTAGGAAGCTGGTGGGAACGCGATAAGCCCGATCCCCCAAGCGAAGATCTAGGCTTGCCGGCTGGATCGCGGCCTCGCTGATCGGCGCACTGGAGCTGATGATGCCCGCTTCAATAGCTCGCCGGATCCACTGCGACGGCCAAATTCCAAAATTCATCGTTTCTCACACCGAAAGAGTCTGGCTGATATCTACATACAACGGCAGGCTCAAGTCGCCACCGTCCTCGTCGTCCACAGTGTCTTTCCTATGTCCGCTGCAGCGGCGGGGACGGTCTTGGATTCGATAAGGGCTCGGATCATGAAGGGTGGGAAGGCGATTTGCCTGATTGCAGATGCACCAGCTCATGACCTCGAGCCTCTACAGCTAAATTCGATGGGAGAGCGGCATCGCGTTCCGCTGGGGATAATCGGTCATAGCTAGCGAAGCGCCCCGCAAAGGCCAAGCATGGGGGATGCGCGGCAGATGCGAGGCAGCGGGTTACCCACGCCAGAATCGCTGCGTCACCGCATTGACGCTGGCGCCGGCAGGCCGATAACACATCAACACGATAGAGCCGCGATCGGCCGAGGCGGAGCCTTTCCATGTATCAGGCACAGACGCATGGCGTGCGTGTGAGCGCGGCGCCAAGCTTCATGGATGGAGAATCCTCGCATGCGCAGGGCCGGTATTTCTGGGCCTATGCGATCGAGATCGTGAACCTCTCGACACTAACCGTGCAGTTGATGACCCGGCACTGGTTCATCACCGACGGGCGCGGCGAGGTCCATGAGGTACGCGGCGAAGGCGTGGTCGGCAAGCAGCCGGTGCTGCGGCCGGGCGAAAGCTTCAACTACACCTCGGGCTGCCCGCTGACGACGCCTGACGGTTCGATGCACGGTTTCTACGCCATGCAGGATGAGAACGGCACGATCTTCGATGTCGAGGTGCCGCTCTTCCCGCTCGATTCCCCTTATGTGAAGAAGGTTCTGCATTGACCGCCTCCGCTCAAGCCGGGCAGCGCTACACGCCGCTCGAAATGCTCGCCCGCCTCGTCGCCTTCGACACGGTGAGCGACAAGTCCAACCTGCCGCTGATCGATTTCGTCGAGGATTACCTCGCCGGCTGGGGCGTCTCCAGCGTGCGCTTCCCCAATGAGACCGGCGACAAGACGGCGCTGTTCGCGACCGTGGGCCCGCAGGATCGCGGCGGCGTCGTCCTCTCCGGCCATACCGACGTGGTACCGGTGGCCGGCCAGGCCTGGAGCCGCGACCCGTTCACGCTGCATGTCGAGGATGGCAAGGCCTATGGCCGCGGCGCCGTCGACATGAAGGCCTTCCTGGCGCTGGGGCTGGCGCTGGTGCCGGATTTCCTGGCGGCCAATCTCAAGACGCCGATCCATCTCTTCCTGTCCTATGACGAGGAGGTGACCTGCCTCGGCGTGGTCGACGGCATCGCCGCCATGGGCAAGACCCTGCCGCGGCCGCGCGCCGTCATCGTCGGCGAACCGACCATGCTCGACATCTGCGACGCGCATAAGGGCGTGCGGACCTTCCAGACCGTCGTGAAGGGCTTCGCGGCGCATTCCTCCAAGCCGCAGCTCGGCGCCAGCGCCGTCCATGCCGGCGCCCTGCTCGCCGCCGAGCTCGACCATATGGCCGAGGATGCCAAGCAGCGGCCGGACACGAGCGGCCGCTTCGACCCGCCTTATGACACCATCCATATCGGCACGTTCCATGGCGGCATCGCTCGCAACATCCTGGCCGATCGCAGCGAGCTTCTCTGGGAGATCCGGACGGTTCCGAGCTCCGATCCCGAGGCCGGCCCGGCCCGCTTCGCCAAGACGGCCGAGAAGGTGCTGTCGCGGATGCGCTCGACCGCGCCAAGTTCCGCGATCGAGACGCAGATGACCTCGGACGTGCCGGGGCTGGCGCCTGATCCGGGCTCCGAGGCCGAGCGGCTCGCCATGCGGCTTTCGGGCCGCAACCACACGATCGCGGTCGCCTATGCCACCGAGGCCGGGCATTTCCAGCAGGCGGGGCTCCCGACCGTGGTCTGCGGCCCCGGCTCGATCGACCAGGCGCATCAGCCGGACGAGTACATCACGCTGGAGCAATTGGCCGCCGGCGAGGCCTTCATGCGCAAGCTGATGGCGGAGTGCCAGGCGGGCTGAGGCGCGTCATGCTCGGGCTTGACCCGAGCATCTCGAGACAAGAAGCCTCCCGCACTTTTCCGGCATGAGATTCTCGGGTCGTCGCTTCGCGACGCCCGAGAATGACGGGCGGCTTACTCGCCCGCCGACAGCCCGTCCTCGACCTCGGCCGGATCGAACGAATAGCGCCGCGAGCAGAATTCGCAGGTGACGCCGAGCTTGCCGTCATCGGCGATCATCGCCTTGCGATCCTCGGGCGCAAAGCCGCGCAGCATCGCGAGCACGCGCTCGCGCGAGCAGCGGCAGTCCTCGCGCACGAGGACCGGCTCGAAGACGCGGGCGCCGCGCTCGTGGAAGAGGCGGTAGAGCAGGCGCTCGCTCTCCAGCGTCGGGTCGAGCAGTTCGTGATCCTCGACCGTCTCGACCAGCGAGCGCGCCTCCATCCAGGCATCGTCGGCGATGCCGTCCGGATCGGCCTTGGCGAGGATGTCGTGTCCCTCGGGTGCATCGCCCGGGTGCATGTCCGCAGCGCGCAGGCGATCCGCCGAGTGCGGCATGAACTGGACGAGGATGCCGCCGGCGCGCCATTGCGGCCGCCCGCCCGTGGTGACGGTGCCGACGCCAAGCCGGACATGCGTCGGGATCTGCTCGGACTGGCGGAAATACTGGTGTGCGGCCTCTTCCAGGCTTTGGCCCTTCAGCGCGACGATGCCCTGATAGCGGGTCGTGGCCGAGCCCTGGTCGACGGTCATGGCGAGATGGCCCTCGCCGAGAAGTTCACCGCTCGAGACCTTGCCGAGCGCGATCGCCTCGACGAGCTTGGCCTCGTCGATATGGGCGACGGCCCGGAAATTGTCGGGCGCGTTGAAGTCGACGACCATCATCGGGATGGCGCCGTCGCTCTTGGTCTGAAGCTGGAAGCGGCCCTCGAACTTGAGCGCCGTGCCGAGCAGGACGGTGAGCGCCGCCGCCTCCCCGAGCACGCGCGAGACCGGCTCCGGATAGCCATGGCGATCGAGGATCGCATCGATCGCCGGGCCCAGCCGCACGACGCGGCCGCGCACGTCGAGATCGGGCACGGCGAAGGGGATGACCCGGTCGTCGAGCCCGGCAGCGCTCATGCTGTCGTCGACGGCCATCAGGCCGCCGCTCCGCCGAAGCACCAGGCGAGGATGCCCTTCTGCGCGTGCAGGCGGTTCTCGGCCTCGTCGAAGACGGCCGATTGCGGGCCGTCCATGATCGCGTCCGTGACCTCCTCGCCGCGCGAGGCGGGAAGGCAATGCATGAAGATCGCGTCCTTCTCGGCGCGCTCCATCAGCCTGTCATCGACCTGATAGGGTCGCAGCAGGTTGTGGCGGGTGCCTTCATTGTCATCGCCCATCGAGACCCAGCAATCGGTGATGACGCAATCGGCGCCCTCGACCGCTTCCTCGGGGCGATTGGTCAGCTTGATGCGGGCGCCCTGCTTTTTCGCCCAGGCGATCAGGGCCGGCGGAGGGCTGAGCTCCTCCGGCGTCGCGACGGACAATTCGAAATCGAGCCGGCCGGCAGCGTGGACCCAGGAGGTCAGCACGTTGTTGGTGTCGCCGGTCCAGGCGATGCGCTTGCCCTCGATCGCGCCCTTGCGCTGCTCGAAGGTCATGACGTCGGCCATGACCTGGCAGGGATGCTGGCGCTTGGTCAGGCCGTTGATCACCGGGACGGTGGCGTATTTCGCCATCTCGACCAGCGAATCGTGATCGAGGATGCGGATCATGATCGCATCGACATAGCGCGAGAGCACGCGGGCGGTGTCCGCGATGGTCTCGCGCTCGCCGAGCTCGATCTCATGGCCGGCGACCATCATCGGCGAGCCCCCGAGCTCGCGGATGCCGACATCGAAGGAGACGCGGGTCCGTAAGGACGGCTGCTCGAAGATGGTCGCGATGACCTTGCCCTCGAGCAGGCGGTCGCCGGCGGCTGCGGGCGTACGGCGTCGCGCCTTGATCTCCTCGCCCGTGCGCAGGATGGCGCGCAGCTCGTTGCCGGAGAAATCGGAGAGATCGAGGAAATGGCGCGTCACGGGCGCTTCCTTCGCTTCGCTGGTGGGGGTCTGGGGGTGAACTTATTCGGCGGCCGGGCGCTTCAGCGCGGCTTCGATCGCGCCCGCCGTCTTGTCGAGACGCGACACGGCTTCCGCGACATCAGCCTCGGTGATGATCAGCGGCGGCAGCAGGCGCACGACATTGTCGCCGGCACCGACGACCAGCAGGCCATGGGCGCGGGCTTCGTTGACGAAGTCGGTGTTGAGCGTGTGCAGCTTCAGGCCGAGCATCAGGCCCTCGCCACGGATCTCCTGGATCACATCCGGATGCTTGTCCTTGAGCTCGGCCAGCGACTGCTTCAGCCGGAGCGCGATCTGGCCGACATTCTCGATGAAACCGGGCGCCAGCACCACGTCGAGCACGGCATTGCCGACCGCCATGGCGAGCGGATTGCCGCCGAAGGTGGTGCCATGCGTGCCGAGCGTCATGCCCGAGGCCGCTTCCTCGGTCGCGAGACAGGCGCCCATCGGGAAGCCGCCGCCGATGCCCTTGGCGATCGACATGATGTCCGGCGCGACGCCGTATTTCTCATGCGCGAAGAACTTGCCGGTGCGGCCGACGCCGGTCTGGATCTCGTCGAAGATCAGCATCAGGCCCTGCTCGTCGCAGAGATCGCGCAGCAGCTTGAGGAAGCGGGCCGGCACCGAGCGCAGGCCGCCCTCGCCCTGGATCGGCTCGATCATCAGCGCGGCCGTCTCGGGCGTGATCGCAGCGCGCAGCGCCTTCTCGTCATCGAAGGGCACCTGGTCGAAGCCATCGACCTTGGGGCCGAAGCCGTCGATATATTTCTGCTGGCCGCCGGCGGCGATGGTCGCCAGCGTCCGGCCGTGGAAGGCACCCTCGAAGGTGATGATGCGATAGCGCTCGGGATGACCCTTCGCGGCATGGTATTTCCGCGCCATCTTGATGGCGCACTCGTTCGCTTCGGCGCCTGAATTGGTGAAGAACACCCGCTCGGCGAAAGTCGCCTCGCAAAGCCGCCGCGCCAGACGCTCGCCATCCGGCGCGCCATAGAGGTTCGAGGTGTGCCAGATCTTGCCGGCCTGCTCGGTCAGCGTCTTGACGAGATGCGGATGGGCGTGGCCAAGCGCGTTGACCGCGATGCCGGCGCCGAAATCGAGATAGCGGGTGCCATCGGCCGTGATCGCCCAGGGGCCCTCGCCGCGCTCGAAGGCGACGGGGGCGCGGGCATAGGTCGGGACAAGCACGGACTGGCTGGCGGAAACAGGGGCGGGAGCCATGGGACGAAGATCCTCGCGAAGGGGACGGGGTGAGAAACGGATTGGCGCTGGACGGAAAACGACGATCCGGGGTGGATGCTGCAGGATGCAGCCATGATACGACCCGGCGGCGACGTTATCGTCGCGCCCAGCTCCCGATCTCTCGTCGCGCCGTCATCCGCATCGTCGGAACCTTGATCCGCCAAACATAAGCGCCGCCCGAGCGGGGCGGCGTCACCTTGTGGATAAATATGCTTAAGGAGGCCGCGGCTGTCAATTCAATGCGGTGGGGACAGTGTTGCCGAAAGGATTCGCTTGACCGCGCATTCGCGAATCGCCTGGGGAAAAGCCGAATTCCGATTCGCCGACTCTTGTTCGCGAGTCACCGCAGCTTGTATGGTCGACTTCGTCAGATACGACATTTCGTGCGGCGCCTCCTGTACCGTCTGTTGCGGCAGCAACGGCCTTGTCCTCGTGACAGAGCCGCCGGTCCCGGATTCCGTCACGAAGCGCCCTTAAAGGCCGAACCCGCAAGGGATCGGCCGGACAAGACAGGTGATGCGGATGAACGAAGCCGGAGCATGGACGGAAGAGCGCGTCGAGCTGCTCAAGAAGCTCTGGAGCGATGGGCTGAGCGCCAGCCAGATCGCCGCCGAGCTGGGCAGCGTCACGCGCAACGCGGTGATCGGCAAGGTCCACCGCCTCGGCCTTTCGGGCCGGGCCAAGAGCGCGGCACAGCCGGCCGCGCCGCGCAGCAACGCACCCCGCAAGGCCCCGGCGCGCTCGCCGAGCCACCCGATGGCCGGGGCCGCCTCCGCGCCGACGCGCGGCGCCCATGCACTCGCGCCCGACTTCGCCGTCGAGGTGGAGAGCGCGGTCGAGGCGTCGCCGCTGCCCTCCGAGGACGTGGTGATCCCGTTCTCCGAGCGCGTCACCATCATGGACCTGCGCGAATACATGTGCCGCTGGCCGATGGGCGACCCGACGACCCCGGAGTTCCGTTTCTGCGGCGCGCGTTCGCAGACCGGCCTGCCCTATTGCAGCCACCACGCCCGCATCGCCTACCAGCCTGCCGCCGACCGTCGGCGCGACCGGAGCAAGGCCCGGGCCTGATCGGGTTTGGGGGCTTCGAATAAGGAAAACCGGCCGAAAGGCCGGTTTTTTATTGCCTGATGGAAGGGCGCGTCATGCTCGGGCTCGCCCCTCGCATCTCAAGACGCGAGAGGCTCCGGTATTATTTCCCGGAAGAGATTCTCGGGTCTGCGCTTCGCTTCGCCCGAGAATGACGGCCCATGGCCTGGCTCCTCACAATCTCCGTTTCTTCTCCAGCGAGCGGCTCCAGCGCGAGAGCGCGAAGCAGATCAGCCAGTAGATCGCCCCCGAGAAGACATAAGCCTCCATGTTCATGCCGACCCAGTTGGGATCGGCAAGCGACGCCTGGGCGATGCCGAGCAGGTCGAGGATCGAGACGACCAGCACCAGCGTCGTGTTCTTGATCAGCGCGATGAACTCGTTGGTCATCGCCGGCAGCGAGATGCGTAGAGCCTGCGGCAGCACGATCAGGCCGGTCGCCTTCCAGTAGTTGAGGCCGAGCGCGGTCGCCGCCTCGCGCTGGCCCCTGGGCAGGGCCTGCAGGCCCCCGCGCACCGCTTCCGCCATATAGGCGGCGATGACGAAGCCCAGCCCGATCACGGCGCGCGCCAGCCGGTCGATGCCGATGCCGCCGGGCAGGATCAGCGGCAGCAGCAGCGACGCGAGGAAGATCACGGCGATGATCGGCACGCCGCGCCAGAACTCGATGAAGATGACGCTGATCAGCCGGATGATCCTGAGCTCCGATTGCCGGCCGAGCGCGAAGAGGATGCCGAGCGGGATCGCGATCAGGCTCGCATAGATCGAGATGAACAGGGTCAGCATCAGACCGCCCCATTCGCGCGTCTCGATATCACGCAAGCCGAAACCGCCGGAGAGCAGCCAGATGCCGAGCGGCGGCAGGACGACCAGCATCACCAGGCCGAGCTTCAGCCTGAGACGCTGCGGTGCCAGGACCACCGCCGCGATCCCCAGCACGAAGGCGATCCCGGCGATATCGACGCGCCAGCGCTGGTCGACCGGATAGAGCCCGTACATGAACTGGCCGAAGCGGGCGCGGATGAAGACCCAGCAGGCGCCGCCGGGTGCACAATCCGCCCTAGTCGAGCCGACCCAGGTCGCATCGATCACCGCCCAGCGGATCAGCGGTATCGCGATCCAGGCGATCAGCACGACCAGCACCACGCTGGTGAAGCCCGTGAAGGGCGTGCCGAACAGGCGCTCGCGCCAAAGGGAGAGGGAGGAGGTGCGGGTCATCGCGTCACCAGGGCGATGCGGGCGTTGTACCAGTTCATCAGCGCCGACACCGCGAGCCCGATGACGAGATAGACCGCGAGCGTCATGGCGATGATCTCGATCGCCTGGCCGGTATTGTTGAGCGCCGAGCCCATGAACAGGCTGACCACGTCGGGATAGGCGATCGCCGCGCCGAAGGACGAGTTCTTGAGCACGTTGAGATACTGGTTGGTCAAGGGCGGGGTCATCACGCGCAAGGCCTGCGGGATGACGACGAGGCTCAGAATCCGGCCGGGACGCAGGCCCAGCGCCGAAGCGGCCTCGCTCTGGCCCTTGGCCACGGATTCGATGCCGCCGCGCACGATCTCGGCGATGAAGCCGGCGGTATAGGTGACGAGCGCCGCGAGCAGCGCGACGAATTCAGGGATGACGACGAAGCCGCCGCGATAGTTGAAGCCGCGCAGCACCGGAATGTCCCAGCGCGTGGCGAGGCTGGCCCAGGCGATCGCGAGCGCTGGCACCACCACGATCAGCCCGATGCCGATGGCGAGAAGCGGCGCGTCCTGCCCGGTGCGCTCCTTGCGGCGGCGCGCCCAGGCGCTGGCCAGCCAGTAGCAGAGCCAGGAGACCAGGACCGCCAGCGCCGCCCAGCGGAAATTGCCGGGCGCATCCGGCAGCGGGATGGTGATGCCGCGGTTGTTGAGGAAGGCGACGCCGAACAGGCCGATGCTCTGGCGCGGCTGCGGCAGGGCGGCGATGACACCGAAATACCAGAACAGCACGAAGAACAGCAGCGGGATATTGCGGACGAACTCGACATAGGCGCCGGCGATGGTCGAGAGCAGCCAGTGCGAGGACAGCCTGGCAATGCCGAGCGCGAAGCCGAGCAGCGTCGCCAGCACGATGGCGATCACGGTCACCAGCATGGTGTTGGCGACGCCGACCCAGAACAGGGCGAGGATGTTGTCGGCCTGCGTATAGTTGGTCAGGACGAAGGGCACCTCGATGCCCGAGGTGCGCCAGAGGAAGTCGAAGCCCGAGGCGATGCCGGCCTTGACCATGTTCTCCGAGGCGTTGCGCACGAAGAACACGGCGAGGCCGACGAGCAGCAGGATCAGGGCGATCTGGTAGAACCAGTCCCGGACGCGCTTGTCGTTGATGAAGGATAGGAAGCTGCTCACGACCACCTCGATCGAGGTTCGCGGACGTCATTCCCGGGCTTGACCCGGGAATCTCGTGACGCTTGGGCTGAATTCCGAGATGGCCGGGTCAAGCCCGGCCATGACGAGCCTTCACTATTCTCACTGGAAGGGCGGGGTGAAGAGCAGGCCGCCCTTGGTCCAGAGCTGGTTCTGGCCGCGCTCCATCTTCAGGTTCGAGCCCATGCCGACGGTGCGCTCATAGCTCTCGCCGTAATTACCGACCTGCTTGATGACGTTGTACATCCAGTCGTTCGAGAGCCCCATCATCGCACCGAAGCCACCTTCGGCGCCGAGCAGGCGGCGGACTTCCGAATTCTTGGAGTTCGCCTTCATCTCGTCGACGTTCTTGGAGGTGACGCCGAGCGCCTCCGCCGCGATGGTGCCGTTCAGCACCCAGCGCACGATGAGCTGCCAGCGCTCGTCGCCCCAGCGCGTCACCGGCCCCTGCGGATCGTTCGAGATCGGCTGGGTCAGGATGATGTGCTCCTCGGGGTTCTTGAGCTTGGCGCGCTGGCCGGCGAGCGCGCCGACGCCGGCGGTATAGGCGTCGCAGCGGCCCGCGTCATAGGCGGCGATGGCGTCGTCGTTCTTCTGGAAATTGGTGATGGTGGTCTTGAGGTTGCGCTCGCGGAACCAGTCGGCGGCGTTCTTCTCCTCGGTCGAGCCGGCGGCGACGCAGACCGAGGCACCGTCGAGATCGGCGGCCGTCTTGGCATTGGCCGATTTGCGGACGATGAAGGTCTGGCCCTCGTAGAAATTGATGCCCTGGAAGTTGAGGCCGAGCGTCGCGTTGCGCGAGAAGGTGATGGTCGAGTTGCGCGCGAGCACATCGACCTGGCCCGATTGCAGGATCGGCCAGCGCTGCTGCACCGAGGTCGGGGTGTATTTCACCTTGCTGGCATCGCCGAGCACGGCCGCGGCCAGCGCCTTGCAGTAATCGACATCGAGCCCGCTCCACTCGCCCTTGTCATTGGCGAAGGAGAAGCCGGGCAGGCCGAGATGCACGCCGCATTCGAGATTGCCGCGCGCCTTGACGGCGTCCAGCGTCGGGCTCGGCGCGAGCTGCTGCGCCTGCGCCATCGAAGTTCCCGCGGCCAGCAAAAACGCCGCTCCCAAGATTCTGATCGTCATATCCGTCTCCCCGAGGCCGTCAGCAGCCTTCTGTGTTGCAAAGCGACTATGCAACAGGAGCAAGGAAAGCGGTAGCGGCGGAAATGCCAATCCGCGTCAGTTGCCGAAGATCGTGTTGAGCTGGCTGCCGACCATGATGAAGGTCGTGCGCTTCGACATCTCCTTCAGGCGCACCGCGCCGATATAGGTCATCGCCGAGCGCACGCCGCCCATCAGTTCCTGCATCGTGCCCTCGACCGGGCCGCGATAGGGCACCTCGACGGTCTTGCCCTCGGAGGCCCGGTACTTGGCGACGCCACCGGAATACTTGTTCATCGCCGTGTCCGAGGACATGCCGTAGAAGGTCATCGCGACCGGCACCGTCTCGCCGTCGCGCTCCTCGTAGCGGATCTCGCCCTCGCATTCGTCATGGCCGGCGAGCATGCCGCCCATCATCACGAAATCGGAGCCGCCGCCATAGGCCTTGGCGACATCGCCGGGCACGGTCAGCCCGCCATCGCCGCAGACGAAGCCCTTCAGGCCATGGGCCGCGTCCGCGCATTCGATGATGGCGGAGAGCTGGGGATAGCCGACGCCGGTCATCTTGCGGGTGGTGCAGACCGAGCCCGGCCCGATGCCGACCTTGACGATATCGGCCCCGGCGAGGATCAGCGCCTCGGTCATGTCGCCGGTGACGACATTGCCGGCCATGATCGCCGCATCCGGGAAGTCTGCGCGCGTCGCCTTGACCGTGTCGACGAATTTTTCGGTGTAGCCGTTGGCGACGTCCAGGCAGATCTTGGTGATCGGCGAGCGGGCGTGGACGGCCTTGAGCTTGTCATGGTCGGAATCGGTCGTGCCTAGCGAATAGAAGGCGTTGGCCGAGCCCGGCTCGCGGAAGAAGGCGATCAGCTCCTCGGCGCTGTAATGCTTGTGCAGGGCGACCATGGCGCCGTGCTTCAGGAGCGCACGGGCCATCGCCATGGTGCCGACGACGTCCATGTTGGCGGCGATCAGCGGAAAACCCTTCCACTCCTTGCCGGTATGGGCGAAGCGGAACGAGCGCTCGACATCGACCTCGGCGCGGCTGCCCAGCGTCGAGCGCTTCGGGCGGATCAGCACGTCGCGGAAATCGAGCTTCGGATCGTTTTCGATGCGCATGATCGGGCCTCTGGATCTCGCTGTCGCGGGGCCAGGGCCCGGCGGCCGCACGCGGAGAGGCGTGCGCCGATTCATAGCCCCTGGGGCGGGAGCGGCGCAATCCCGACGCTCAGGCCGCGGCTGGCGGCGGTGCCGTCGTGCGGGCGTTCTTGCGGATCGTATAGAGCGTCGCGCCGATGACGATAGCAGCGCCGAGCCAGGTGGTGAGCGCCGGAATCTCGGCAAAGAAGACGAAGCCGGTGAAGCTCGCCAGCAGCAGACGGCTGAAATCGAGCGGCGCCAGCGCCGCCGCCTCGCCGACCTGATAGGCGCGGGTGATCAGCCATTGCCCGGCGGTGCCGAAGACGCTGAGCGTGATCAGCCAGAACCATTGATTGGGCGTCGGCATCTGCCACCACGCCCAGGTCGGTACCGCCAGCAGCACGATCAGCACGATGCCCTGATAGAGCAGGATCGTATCGGTGCGCTCGCTCGCGGCGAGCTTGCGGACGCTGACCGTGATGGCGGCGCCGCAGATCGCACCGGCGACAGCGAGCATCGCATAGATGTCCAGCCCCTCCGAGCTCGGCCGCAGCATGATCAGCACGCCGACGAACCCGATCGCCGTCGCCGTCCAGCGCCTGATATCGACGACCTCCTTGAGGACGAGGACCGCCGCGATGGTGACGAACAGCACCTGGCTGAAACCGATGGCGGTCGCCTGGGCAAGCGGGATTTTGACGACCGCCGTGAAGCCGCACAGCATGGACAGGAGCGTGACCACGCTGCGGAAGACCTGCAGGCCGAGCCGGTCGGTATGGAGCGCCCGCCGCAGACTGCCGGCGGCGAAGAGCAGCAGGATCGCCGTCATGATCACCTGCCGGATCAGCAGGATCTGCGCGAGCGGGATGGCCTGTCCGACATGCTTGATGCCGGCGACCATCACCGCATAGACAAGCAAGGCGGCGAGCATGAAGACCGAACCGCGCAGATTCGGGCTCGCGCCGCGCCACCAGTAGCGCAGGCGCTGCCTGCGGGTTTCCAGCCAGCCGAACCGGCCTGCCTTCGCGCCACCCGATGGCTCGGTCTCGACGATCGGAACGGAGGCGGAAGACCCGGGCGCCGGAGGCGCGGACGCGGCCGGCTCGTGCCAGGGGGCATCGCCCTCGAACCCCGGCCGACCCTGCCGGCCGGACTGCCGTTCCTCGCTCATCACCCTCAACCAGTGGTCGGCGGCCGATGGCCGGCGCGGCATTTCATCCCTTGCCGCAAATCATTGAGGAAACGCGGCAATTCGGCCAATGACAATGCGACATGGCCGCGTTGTTCCGGCCGCGCGACGCGCAGGGGCGACATACCCGGCGCGGACTGTGCAAGGCGGCGAACAGGCTCTAGGAGGAACCTCAAAGGGACCTGCCGCTTGACGCTTCGAGACCGCCTCTCTTCCCGCCTCCGGGCGGCCCTGGAAACCGACCGGCCGATCCGGCACGGCGGCATCGGCCGATGAAGGCCGTGTTCGACGATTTCCTGGACGGCCTCAAGGCGTTCGCCCCCAACCGCTTCCCCTATCGCCGTTTCGCGCTGGCGCTCGCGCTCGGCGGGCTCGGCGGCTGGCTTTTCGTGCAGGCCAAGCTGCCCCTGCCCTGGATGCTGGGCTCGATGGTGTTCTGCACCGTCACCGCGCTGGTCAACCTGCCGGTCGCCGCGCCAGCGGTGATCCGCCCGCCGATGACGGCGGTGATCGGGGTGATGCTCGGCGCCTCGTTCAAGCCGGAGGTGGTCTCGCAGATGCCGAACTGGCTGCCGACGCTCGCCGGGCTCGTGCTGTTCATGGTCGCCTGCGGGCTCTGCTGCGTCAGTTATTTCCGCCGCGTCGCCGGGTTCGACCCGGTCACCGCCTTCTTCTCGGGCATGCCCGGCGGCCTGATCGAGATGGTCACCGTCGGCGAAGAAAAGGGCGGCGATGCCCGCATCATCGCGCTGATCCATTCGGCCCGCATCCTGCTCGTGGTGATGACGCTGCCCTTCATCGTGCAGTGGATCGGCGGGGTGACGCTGAGCGGCGGGCGCGTCGCCGGCCCTTCCATCACGCAGACGCCGCTCGGTTCCGAACTCTGGCTGATCGGCTGCGGCATCGCCGGCGTCATCGTCGGCCACTGGCTCCGGATGCCGGCGAAATATCTGCTCGGCCCGATGCTGGTCAGCGCGATTGTGCACGTCACCGGCCTGAGCGCCGCGATGCCGCCGTCGGAGATCGTCAATGCGGCGCAGCTCGTTCTGGGCGTGACGATCGGCTGCCGCTTCGTCGGCACGGCACCGCGCATCATCCTGCGCGTGCTGCTGCTCTCGGTCGGCTCGACCATGATCCTGCTGGCGCTGACGCTGGGCTTCGCCTGGCTCGTCGCGCTGATGTCCGTGCACGGCCATGTCCCGCTGATCCTGGCCTATTCGCCCGGTGGCCTCGCCGAGATGAGCCTGATCGCGCTGGCGCTCCATACCGAAGTCGCCTTCGTTGCGGCCCATCACATCATCCGCGTCTTCCTGGTGATGGTCTCGGCCGGGCCGATCTTCGGCCTGATCGGCCGCCGGGACCGCAAGGCCGCAGCGGAATAGCCGCCCCTTAGCATCGGATAGATCATCGTTACCGCGTCCTATCGGACGCGCGATGATCTACGCCACGGCGACGGCAAGCCCGCGCGCGAGCCCGTCCGCCAGCGCCAGACGCTGCCCCTCCATGAAGGCGGCGCCATCGATGCGCTGCCGATCGCCGGCACGGATCGCGGCGACGCGCTCCGTCACCGCCCGGGCAAAATCCGCCGCCGTATCGGCAGAGGTGAAGTTGGCCGGCAGCGTCGTGAAGCCGCGACAGGACAGAGCGGTCGCGACCGCCGGCAGGCCGAACTGCATCGCCTCGATCGTCTTGAGCTGCACGCCGGTCCCGGCTCGGCTCGACAGGGCTATCAGCCGGCAGGAGCGCAGGAAATGCTCGGCCGAGGGCACGCGCCCGACGAGCGTCACGTTCAACGGCGTCCGCAATTCGGGCGGCACCCGGCCGGCGACAGCGATGCGGATGTCGTCCGGCAGGAGCGGGCAGACCTCCTGGAGGAACCATTCCAGGCCGATCAGGTTCGAGCCCCAGGTCCAGGTGCCGATCAGGCCGACATCGAAGGCCGGGGCCTCGCCGAGATCGCCGGGTGCAGCTGCGGCCGGCCCATGGGAGGAGACCAGCGGCAGGGCGCAGGATTTCTCCCGATAGGTGGGGCCGAGCGCCTGCCGGTCCTCCTCGGCCAGCGTCCAGATGAAGCGCGCCTCGTCCCAGAGCCGTCGCTCCAGCCGCTCCAGCAGGCGCGCCTCGCGCCGGTAGAGCCGGCGCAACAGCAGGCTTTCGGCATGATCTGCGTTCTGGCCGGCCGAAACATGCTCGACATTGTGCTCGACGAGGATGCAGGGCGCGAGCCGCAGCAACTCCGGAAAAGCACCCGGCAACATGACGGAATTCAGGATCAGCGCGTCGAAAGGCCCGTGAGCCCGGACGGTCTCGACGAGGCGGCCCTCTCCGGCGAGCCTGAGCTTCGCGCAGGCAACCGGCAAGCCGAGCCGTACGGCGGCCGTCAGCCAGCGCAGCTTCTGGGCGGTGGGCACCGCGGCGTTCTCGATATCGGCCTCGGCGACCACGACCGCCTGCTCCGGCTCGGCCGGAACCTCGCCGGGGCGCAGGAAGCCGATCGCCGTGACCTCGTGCCCGGCCGCGCGCAACGCCGAGAGGATCGCCGCATTGGCGATCTCGAAGCCGGTATCCGGCCGGGCGACGGGAATGAGCGAGGTCAGGAAAGCAAGACGCAAGGCGGAAAGCTCGTCGACAGGTGGTAACTCCACTCGTCTCATTGGCCGGGCAGGTCAAGCTGCGCCGTCGGCTATGATCAATAGGAGTTGGCGGGATCGGCCGCTCTTTCGACGAAGGCGGACACCGAACCTTAAGCTGCCGCAGCCTAGCTTGCGGGCCGATGACCATGGCCAGCCAGACAGCCCAGAGCACGCCGGGAGGCGGGCCGGACCACCCCGCCGGGCCGGTCTTCGGCACGCCCGAAAGCTTCGCGGTTGTGGCCGGTTCGGCGCCAGAAGCGCTGGCGGGCGTGACGAGCGTCGTCTGCGTCCCGACCTTCAAGCGTCCGGACATGCTGGAAGCGACATTGCGCTCGCTCGCCAGCCAAAAGGGCGGACATGATTTCGCGGTGATCGTGGTCGAGAACGAGGGCATCGAGCGCGCCGGAGCGGCCCGCGCCAGTGCCCTGCTCGCGGCGGGGCTGTTCAAGGGCTTCGTTCTCGTCGAGCCGCGCCAGGGTAACTGCAAGGCCTATAACGCCGCCTGGCGCTGCGCCCTGACGCGCTTCCCGGCCCTGGAACAGATCCTCGGCATCGATGACGACGAGGAGGCGGAGCCGGGCTGGCTCGATGCCTTCGTCACGGCGGCCCGGACCGCACCGGCAGAGCTGTTCGGCGGCTCGGTCACGCCGGTCTTCACTGACGCCTCGCGCGCCTGGTTGTCGGCGCATCCGGTGTTCCGGTCGCATTACGGCAGTTCAGGCCCCGTGCCGATGCTCTATTCCAGCGCCAATTACCTGATCCGGCGCAGCGTGCTCGAAAGGCTCGGCTTCCCCTTCCTCGACGAAAGCTTCGATTTCACCGGCGGCGGCGACACCGATTTCTTCACCCGCGCCAAGGCCGCCGGCTTCCGCTTCTGGTGGGTGCAGGAGGCGGCGCAGCGCGAGACCATGCCGGCACGGCGCAGCGAATTCGGCTGGATCCATGCGCGTGGCCTGCGCAATGGCGCGATCTCGGCGGCCATCGAGCGGCGGCAGAATCCTGGAACCGCCGGCAGGCTGCGGGTGCTGGCGAAATCGCTGGCCCTGCTCGCCGCGGCCGTCCCGCGCGGGCTCGCGCTCGGAATCCGCACCGGTTCGGGGCTGATCGGGCTCTACCATGCGCAGGTCGCGATCGGCCGGTTGATGTCGGAATTCGGCGTCGCCAACGAACAGTACCGCAAGCCCGAGAAGAACTGACCCGGCTTTCGCCGCAGCAGACGGTTCAGGCCGCGTTGATCACGAGGCCGCGCAGCTTGTTCGCGTGGGGCCCGAGCGCCTTCTGCCAGCCTTCTGCCACTGCCTTGGCGGAGCCAGCGTCGCGCGCGACCAGCACGATATCGTCGACCGCCTCGGCAAAGCGCCCGATCAGCCCCGCGATCGGCAGGCTGCCGCCATCGACGATCATCGGCCCGAAACGATGCGCCGCCGCGAACGGCCCTGTCCGCAGCGAGCCCTGCCCTGCCGGCGGCGGGTTTCCGGCCAACGGCAGGAAGGTCAGGCCGGTGCCTTCGTCCTTGAGGATCGCGCGCGCCAGGGCCGCACGCCCGGCCAGCACGTCGCCGAGCCCAAGCGGCGCATCGGCGGCAAAAATCGGGGTCAGGCCATGAGCGCCGTCGCCGGCATCGACGAGCAGCGCCGGCAGACCGGACCCGGCCGCATCCAGCGCGAGATTAAGGGCGAGCGTGGTCGCCCCCGCCTGCGGTTCGACGCCGAGAACAAGGACGCGGCGGCGCTGCTCGCCCCCCGCTGCGCCGGCCAGCGCGAGGCGAATGGCCGAGACGGCCTCGGCGAAGCTGCCTTGCGGCTTGTCGATGACATCGACCAGATGCGCCTGTCCCTGGAAGACCGAGCGCGCCTCCGCCACGCCACGCCGCCAGCGGCGGTTGCGCACGGATGGGATGGTGCCCAGCGTCGGCAGGGCAGCGGGCTGGGAGGCAGGTTCGGGAGCTGCCTCGAGCACCCTCGCGGGAACGGAGCGGCGTATCGGCTCGGGAACCGGTTCGGCCGCCGGCGCGGGTTGGCGCGCGGCGTGCTCCGCCTGCCCGCCCTGAATCGCCATGAGACGCCGCCAGCCCGCCGGCCCCAGCCCCGTGGAAGCCGCCGGCGACGGTGGCTCCGGCCGCATTGCCGCGGGCTGGGGCGAGGCAGCGGCTGGTGAGGCAGGCCTGGGTGCTGGCCGCGCGTCCTCGGCCGCTTCGGCGGCGACGGCGCGCGGGGCGCGACGCCAGAACGGCTTGCTTGGCGGCGGAGCGGAGGGAGGAACCGCGGGCGCGGGAGGCGCGGATATCGGCCGCTCCTCCGCAACCGCCTCCGCCGCGACGGGACGCGGCGCACGGCGCCAGAACGGCTTGCGGGGGCGGGTTTCTCGGCTGGCCGGAGGTCGCGGCACGGCGAACAGGGCGAGGCCCAGCGCCAGCATGGCGCCTGCGCCGCCGCCGCCGAAGGCGCCGAGCATGGCGAGCGTCCGCCGGCTCATGCCGCTCTTTTCGAGCGGCGGCATGGCCGGGCTGATGATGCGGGCATTGGTGGTATCGATGCCGCCGAGCTCACCGGTCTCGCGGGCACGCTTGAGGAAGGCGTCATAGATGGCGCGCGAGGATTCGACCTCGCGTTCGAGCTCGCGCAACTGCACGGAGGCGCGGCCGGCAGCGTATTGCCCGGCCGTGAGCTGGTCGACGCGGCGGGCGAGCTGGCGCTCGGCCTCGACCGCGCGGTCATATTCCGCCTTGGCGGCGCGCGCGATGCGGGAGAGTTCGTCGGCGATCTGGCGGCGGGCATCGCGCACCTGCGACTGCGACGCGGCCAGTGCCGGGTGACGTGCGCCGAGCGAGGAGACGAGATCCGCCTCGCGCGCCAGCGCCGCACCGAGCTGGGCACGCAGCGCGGTCATCGTGTTGGAGGCGACGGCTTCGGGAATCGCGCCGGCCTCGATGTTGGTGGCACGCGTCGCCGTGATCTGGTCGTATTTGGCCTTGGCCTCGGTCGCGCGGGTCCGGGCCGCGACGAGCTGCGTGTTGTTGAGCGACAACTGCTCCTCACTCAGCGAGCGGGTGCCGACGCCGACGATGTTGTTGGCTTCCTTGTATTTTTCCGCCTTTTCCTCGGCGATGCGCAGACGGTTGCGCAGTTCCTCCAGCCGCCCGGTCAGGGCCGTGGTCGCGCGCTGCGCCGCCTCGGACCGGACCGCGGCCTGATCGTCCAGATAGGCCTCGGCCAGCGCATTCGCGATCTTCGCCGCCTTGTCCGGGTCCTGTGCCGTCGCGGAGATGTCGATGACGAAGGTGCGCTCGCCGCGCCGGACGCCGACCGTGCGGTCCAGCGCCGCCAGCGCATAGAGCGTCGCTTTCGGCGACGGGCCGGTGTCGGCGCCCATCAGGCGGGAGAGGAAGCCGGCCGAGGCTCCGCCGAAATCGGGATCGCGGTCGAGGCCGAGACGCTCGACAACCCGCGACTTGATGCTGTCAGAGGCGATCACCCGCGCCTGGCTTTCGAGATAGCCGGTGATCGAGGTCGGGTCGCTGCCGACGGTGTTGGGCGAGACGTCGTTCTGGAGCACGCGCAGATCGCGCGGATCGATGAAGAGCTGCGCGGTCGAGACGTATTTCGGCGTCATCAGCAGCCCGGCGAGGATCGCCAGGACAAGACCGAGCACGGCCATCAGCAGGATCAGCCCGCGCCGCGCCCAGAGCGTCCCGATAATCCAGACGGGATCGGCGAGACGGGCAAGCTGGGCAGGCATGGCAGGAGCCGGCCGCTCGCGGCGGTCTTGCCCGTGGCGATCCTGCCTGTCCTGTGCTTCGCTCGCTGCCGGCTCGGTTGTGAACATGACGCTACGCTTCACTGTCCCGCATCACACTGTGCCACGCCGGTAGCGTTCGAGCACGGCCATCATCGGCTTTTGCCGGTAATCGGCATCAAGCGGCAGGGGCCGGGCGCGGGCGCTGTCCTTGCGCGGGAAAGTTTCGTGAACCCATGAATAGCGGTCGGTCAGCCCCCAGGTGACGATCGCCTTCGGCCGCTTGGCCGAGACGACAGCGTCGAGGAAGGTCGAGACCAGGGCGGCGGCGGTCTTGTCGCGCTTCGCCGCGTCGGCCGGCAGCTTCCAGTCGATGACGTCGAGCTCGGTGATCTCGACATCGAGGCCGAGTTCGTCGAGATCGCGCATGAAGCGCTGCAGGCCGTCCACGTCGATGCCCTTGTCGGCATAGAGATGCGCCTGCATGCCGACGCCATGCACCGGGATGCCCTTGTCCTTCAGGCGACGGCAGATATCGAGCGCGACCTTGCGGCGCGCGGCGGCGCCGGGAACCGGCTCCTCGAAATGAAAATCGTTGAGGACGAGCCGGGCTTTCGGGTCGACCCGCGCCGCGGTGCGGAAGGCGATGTCGACATGCTCCGGCCCGAGCAGGCGCTGCCAGATCGTGTCGCGCCAGGGGCCGCCCTCGGTGGGATCGTATTTGATGACCTCGTTGACCACGTCCCAGGTGGCGATCCGCCCCTTGTAGCGATCGACCACGATCTCGATGTGGTTGACGAGCTCGCGCTCGGCCTCGGCCCGCGTCGTCATCTCCCTGGCCCAGTTGGGCAGCGCCTCGCCCCAGAGCAGGGTGTGGCCGCGCAGCACCTTCCTGTTCGCCTCGGCGAAGGCGACGAGTTCGTCGGCACCGGAGAAATCGAAGCGCGGCCGGTCGTGCCGCAGCGCCTCCCATTTCAGGTCGTTCATCGGCACGATGACGTCGCAATAGCGCTTCAGCGCCTCGCGATAGCGCGCGTCCTTGCGGAAGGTGTCGATCTCCGCCGCAGAACCGAACGGGATCGGCCTGGCCGCCGCAAGCGCGGAATCCGTTCCTGCCAGGCTGCCCGCGATCAGGCCGGCCGCGGCTCCGCGCAGCAGGTCGCGGCGCGTCGGCGGCGCCTCATTCCGGTCCGTTTCGGGTTGCTGCTCAGTCAATCGGGACGCTTCCGTATCGTTTAGGGTCGTTCAACGCCTCTGGGCTAAGAGGGATTCGTCACATCGCAACGCTTGAGGCACGCGCCGGGCCAGCCGCCGCGGAAACGGGTCATGCTGCCGGATCGCGCCACCATCTTCGCCTACCTCACCATCCTGAGCGGCTCCGCCGGCCGGCTCGTGATCTCCCTTGTCTACTTCCTCATCGTTGCGAATACGTTGACCCTCGGCGAATTCGGTCTGTTCGCCACGGCGTCCTCGACCGGGCTCATCCTGTCGCGGCTCTTGGCCTTCGGCTTCATCTCGCCGCTCTACCGGGTCGCCACCGTCAAGCCGCGCCTGCTCGGTGCCTATCTGTCCGGCTTCGCGGGCCTGTCCGCATTCTCGCTGCCGCTGATCACGCTGGTCGCCGGCGCCGCCTATCTGCTGCTCTTCGCGGAGCGCCTCGCACTCCTGCCCTTCGCGGCGATCATCGTCGCGGAGGTATTGGGCTGGCGCCTCGTCGAGGTCGTCGCCATCGTCAATAACGGGCTTAGGCGCTTCCGGCAGGCGGCCCTGCTCGTGATCATCGGGTCGGGCTTGCGCACGATCGCGGCGCTGCTCTTCGCCGGTTTCGGCCATGCCAGCCTCGAGATCTGGGCCTTCGCCTATTGCGGGGCGACGATGGCGAGCGCGGCTGTTGCGCTCCTCGCCTTCCTGCCGAAGGCACGCTGGCGCTTCGTGCGCAGCCTCTATCCGCGCCGCATGGCGGACGCCGTCTTCGCCGGCGCGGCCGATATCGTGTTCTACGTCCAGTCAGAACTCGACAAGCTCCTGGTGCTCGGCCTCGCCGGGGAGCGCACCGCCGGGCTCTATGCCATTGCGCTCCGGGTGATCGACCTCACCGCCATGCCGGTGCGCAGCTTCAACCAGATGCTGGTGCAGAAGATCATGCAGGAGCGCGGCGTCGGCGGCTTCAGGCGGCTTGCGGCTTACGAAGCGGGAATCGCGCTCGTCTCGGTCGCCGGGCTCGTTGCCGTCATCATCGCACTCAAGCCCTTCCCGCATTTGCTCGGCCGCAACGTCTCGGAAGCCGCCTATCTGTTCGCGCCGATGCTGCTGGTCCCCGCCTTCCGCAATCTCGTCGAGTACCACGCCGAGCTGCTCTACGCCCGCGAGCGCACCGGCTCGCGCATCGCGCTGCTGTGCCTGCTCACCGCGATCAAGGCCGGGCTGATCTCGGTGGTGATGACGCGGTTCCCGGAGGCCGGAAGCTGGGCCGCCTCGATGAACCTCGTCTTCGGCGTGGTCTATCTCGCCTCGGCTGGCTTCACCTACACGCTGCTGGCGCAGGGTCGCAGGCCGCTACGCTGAGGCCTGCCGCTCGAACAGGGCGCGGATACGGTCGAGCGGCTCGCCGATGAAGGACTGGATGCCGATGGCGACCTGCCAGGGTTCCAGAACCTCCTCGAAGGAGGCGAGCCGATCCATCCCGGCGACATCCTCGCTGAACCAGTAGACCTTGCAGAGCTCGCGCGCGTCCGGCCAGTGGCCGGCGGCCTCGAGCCCGAGCACGCGTTCGACGAAATAGCCGTAGATCACATATTCCGAGAACTGCCGCTCGCGAGCGATGGCGGAGACCCAGTCGCGCCCGCTGACGCTCTCGACATGGTCGAGCAGGGCCAGCACATGGTCGCGGCGCCAGCTCACCAGATTGTTGATGTAGTCCGGGCTCGGGAACGAGGGCGCATCGAGCCCGAGCAGAGCGCTGGCATGATTACACCAGGGGATGTGGCGCGCCATGTCGGCGGTGATCGCATCCGGCTTGCGATAGAGCCGGATCGCGCCGTCATCCGACAAGCTGGTCAGGTCGAAGGGCCGCACGAACAGCATGTCGGAATCGGCAAAGAGGATGACGTCCTCGGCGCAGGTTTTTGCGACCGCGAATTTCCTGAGCTGCTGGGCATGCCAGCCGCGCAGCGGCGGGATGCCGCGCGCCAGCGCCTGAAACCCGGTCCAGAGCCGGCGCGTGCCGAAGCTCAGCGGATCGGGCCGCGATTGCAGCCAGCCCGGCAATAATTGCGATTCCGGCAGGATGCGACGGCGCGGCCCTTCGAGATCCCGAAACAGCGGGACGTCGCGGTCCTCGATCAGAAGATAATGGACCGCATGGCCGGTGACGAAGCGATCGATGCTGGCGCAGAGCAGCCGGCAACGCTCGATATCGCCCCTGTAGCTCGGCGTCGCCAGGGCAAAAGTTTCATTCAATTGGTTGGACTCACCCGCTCCGTCGGCCCCCCACGGCATATTGCCGGGCCATGCGCAGGAGGAAAGCGGGATTTCCGAGAACGTAGCGGCGCCAGAGCCGGCGCGGCTCGAGCCAGAGCCGGTAGATCCATTCGAGCCTGATCCGGCGCATCAGCTCGGGCGCACGTGGCACCTCGTCGGCGAAGAAGTCGAACAGCGCCCCGACGGCGGCCGCGACCGAGCCATGCTGCGGCCCGAGCTTGTCAGCGATGAAGCGCTCCTGCAGCGGATTGCCCATGGCCACCAGCAGCAGGTCCGGACGCTCGACCTTCAGCTTGCCGAGAAGCACGATTTCCTCGTCGGCGGTGAAATAGCCGTGCGAGACGACGCTGAAGCGATGTGCCGGATAGCGCTGCGCCAGATTGGCGACCGCGCGGTCGGCGACGCCCGGCCGGCCGCCGAGCAGGGCGACCCGCATCGGCCGCTCGGAGCGGGCGAAGAGCGTGGGGAAGAAATCCGTGCCGTTGAGATTGGCCGGGAAGGCCTTGCCGTAGAGCATCCAGCTGCCGAGATCGACGCCGATACCGTCTGCCAGCACGAGGAAGGTCGAGAGGCTGCGCTGCAGAGCGGCATTGTCGGCCGCGACATTCACCAGATTGGCGTTGCAGAAGGCGAGCTTCATGTGGCCGCCCGTCAGCACCGCGTCGGTGACCTCGGCGATCGCCGCCTCACGCTCCATCACGGCGATGCCGATCCCGCCGATATCGCGCTTGGCATAGCCCGGCCGCTTCCGGCTTCCGGCTTCGCGAGCGATCGTGATGGAGGCGGTTGCGGACACGGTGCTCTCGATCAGGGGCGCGGCCGCCCATTGCGAACATCACGATGTCTTGGCCGTTCCGGGCCTCGGGTCAAGGCAAAGCCGGCTGAAAGGTGAACGGCTTCTTCCCGCGATCCGCGAAGGCGCGTTAATGGCAATCCTCTTGCAGCAACAAGGCCTTGTACCGAACCGGAACGATAACCGAGGCCACGCCGCCGCACCCCTCCGGGTGCCGTGCCGCCCCGAAACAGAGCCCGGCCCGGCTGCCCCGATCCGGCACGCGGCGAAGACCCTCGGCTCTAATCTTTTTTGCGATCATCCTTAACGAAATGCATGGCGGCCCTGCGCATTTCACCGAAGCGGCGATGCCCTCTGGCTGGTGCCAATCCGGCCGGCTAGGGTGATTCGCATAAGACGTTCGGGAGGGCTGGGCATGAACCAAATCGATTTAAAGAAGCGCGTCGCCATCGTGACCGGCGGGGCGCAGGGCATCGGCCGCGCCGTCGCCGAACGTTTTGCCCAGAGCGGCGCGACCGTCGCGATCTGGGATGTGGATGCCGCGCTCGCAGCCAAGGCCGCCAGCGAGATCGGCCATGGCGCCATCGGCGTCGGCGTGGACGTGACCGATGCGGCTGCCGTCCAGAAGGCGAGCGATGCGCTGGAGGCCCAGCATGGCAGCATCGACATCCTCGTCACCAGCGCCGGCATCGCCGGACCCAACCACAAGACCTGGGAATATCCGCTGGAAGACTGGGCCAAGGTCATGAAGCTCAATGTCGACGGCACGCTGCATTGCTGCCGCTCGGTGATCCCCGGCATGGTCAAGCGCAATTACGGGCGCATCGTCCTGGTCGCCTCGATCGCGGGCAAGGAGGGCAATCCCAATGCCTCCGCCTATTCGGCCTCGAAGGCGGCGGTGATCGCGCTGACGAAGTCGCTCGGCAAGGAGCTCGCCGACAAGGACATCGCCGTGAACTGCATCACGCCGGCGGCAGCGCGCACCCGCATCTTCGACCAGATGAGCGAGGAGCATATCGGCTATATGCTGGCGAAGATTCCGCGCGGACGCTTCCTGCTGCCGGACGAGGTGGCCTCCATGGTCGCCTTCCTGGCCTCGGCCGAGAACAGCTTCACCACGGCCGGCGTGTTCGACCTTTCGGGCGGCCGCGCGACGTACTGACGGGACGAGCGGGGGCGGATCATGCCGCCGGAGAGAAGCTGCTTGGCGAAATTGCCGGTCGCGGTTTTCGAAACCCTGATCTAGCTTGGCGGCATGACGCAGACGCTCCCCTCCGCCGCCGTCCTCGGCGCCCGCGCCTTCGCGGCGCTGGCCGGTCTCAACCGCTTCAGCGACGAGCCCGGCAAGTTGACGCGGCTCTACCTCTCGCCTGCGCACAAGCAGGCGGCGGAGTGGGTCAAGGGCGCGATGGAGGTGGCGGGTCTCAGCGCCTTCATCGATGCCGCGGGCTCGGTGCAGGGACGGCGCGAAGGCACCGTGCCGGGCGCGCCTGCCGTGCTGATCGGCTCGCATATCGACACGGTCAAGGATGGCGGACGTTTCGACGGCAATCTCGGCGTCGTCGCCGGCATCCTCGCTGCGCAGGCTTTGCGCGACGCCGGGATCAGCCTGCCCTTCCCGCTCGAGGTGGTCGGCTTCGGCGACGAGGAGAATGTCAGGTTTCCGACGCATCTCTCGACCTCGGAAGCGCTGGCGGGTGCCTATAATCCGGCCTGGCTGGAAGCGCGCGACAGCGAAGGGGTCAAGCTTGGCGATGCGCTCGTCGCCTTCGGCGGCAATCCGGCAGGGATCGCAGCGCTCGCGCGCAAGCCCGGCTCGATCCAGGCCTATCTCGAAGTCCATATCGAGCAGGGGCCGGTGCTGGAGGCGGAGAACGAGCCGGTCGGCATCGTCACCGCCATCAATGCCCAGAGCCGGGCACAGGTGCGCGTCACCGGCGTGGCGGGCCATGCCGGCACCGTGCCGATGGCGCTGCGCAAGGATGCGCTGACCGCCGCCGCCGAGATGGCGCTGGCACTCGAGCAGATCGCGGCTGCGCACGAGCTCGCTGTCGGCACCGTCGGCGTGTTCAGGCCTGACCCCGGCGCGACCAATGTCGTTCCCGGCTCGGCAGAGTTCACCATCGATTTTCGCGCCCCGAAGGATGCGACCCTTGCGGCGATGGATGCGGAGATCCGCAAACGTTTCGGCGAGATCGCACAGCGGCGCGGTGTCGGGCTGGAGATCATCCCCTATGCCAGGGCTGCGGCCGTGCCGATGGAGCCGAGGCTGCAGGATGCGCTCGCCGCCGGCATCGCCCGGTGCGGCAGCAACCTCGCCGGCCGGCGGCTGCCGTCCGGCGCTGGGCATGACGCGATGGCGATCGCGGCGGTCGCGCCCGTCGCCATGCTCTTCGTGCGCAATGAAAAGGGCATCAGCCATTCGCCCCTGGAGAACATGACCGAGGCCGATGCCGGCATCGCCATCCGTGTCCTCATCGAAACGATTCTGGAGCTGGCCGAACAGGCGAAGTAGAACAATTCCAGCCGCGACACCGCGCACCATTCCGAAGGCCGTCCGAAAGGCCTAGGAAAAGCGCGCCGCAGGAGGCTGGCCATGGATTTCGAGAATTTCTTCCGCCGTGAACTCGACGGATTGCGCGGCGAGGGCCGCTACCGCGTCTTCGCCGACCTGGAACGCCAGGCCGGCCGCTTCCCGATCGCGACCTATCATGGCGAGAGCGGCCCGCGCGAGGTCACCGTCTGGTGCTCGAACGACTATCTCGGCATGGGCCAACATCCCAAGGTGCTCGCCGCGATGCATCAGGCGCTCGACGGCAGTGGCGCCGGCGCCGGTGGCACCCGCAATATCGGCGGCACCAACCATTACCATGTCCTGCTGGAGCGCGAGCTCGCCGACCTGCACGGCAAGGAAGCCGCGCTGATCTTCAATTCCGGCTATGTCTCGAACTGGGCCTCGCTCTCGACGCTGGCCGCGCGCATCCCCGGCTGCATCGTGCTGACCGACGGGCTGAACCATGCCTCGATGATCGAGGGTATCCGTCATTCGCGCGCCGAGAAGCATATCTTCGCCCATAACGACCCGGCCGACCTGCGCCGCAAGCTCGCGGCGCTCGATCCCGCCCGGCCGAAGCTGATCGCCTTCGAGTCGGTCTATTCGATGGATGGCGACATCGCCCCGGTGCGGGAATTCTGCGACATCGCCGAGGAATTCGGCGCGATGACCTATATCGACGAGGTCCATGCCGTCGGCCTCTACGGCGCGCGCGGCGGCGGCATTTCGGAGCGCGAGGGCCTGACCGACCGGCTCACCCTGATCCAGGGCACGCTGGCGAAATCCTATGGCGTGATCGGCGGCTATATCACCGGCTCGGCCGCGCTCTGCGATTTCATCCGCAGCTTCGCTTCCGGTTTCATCTTCTCCAGCTCGCTGCCGCCGGCCGTGGCGGCCGGTGCCATCGCCGCGATCCGGCATCTCAAGGAAAGCTCCGCGGAGCGCGAGCGCCAGCAGGACCGCGTCGCGACGCTGCGCCGCAAGCTCGACCGGGCCGGCATCCCGCATCTCGCCAATCCCAGCCATATCGTGCCGGTGATGGTCGGCGAGGCGAAGGCCTGCAAGGCGATCAGCGACGAATTGCTCGATCGTTTCGACATCTATGTCCAGCCGATCAACTACCCGACCGTGCCGCGCGGCACGGAGCGGCTCAGGATTACGCCCTCGCCGTTCCATTCCGACGCCGATATCGACACGCTGGTGGCGGCGCTCAGTGCAATCTGGGCGCGCGACGGGCTGAAGCGGGCGGCCTGAGGCTTTTCAGCCCCGCTTCGCCACGATCATCAGGACCGCCGAAAGCAGCGCGAAGACCGTCGCCAGTCCACCGAGGATCAGGGTTCCCATCCACAGGGACAGGAAGCCCTCGATCTCGGCCTTTTCCGGGGTCGCAGCGTCATAGAGGACGGTCACCCGGTCGCCCCTGCTATAGGCCGGCGGGCTCGTGCCCCATGAGGTCACGAAGGTGACGGACCGTCCCTGCGCCGTTTGAAAGCTCACGACCGGCCGATAGGTGGAATCCCCGCCGCCGTGCCGCAGTTCGACCACGGTCCCGGCGGCGCGGTCGGCACGCGCCAGCAGCTTCTGGTTGTGGCTGTAGATGAAATAGCAGACCGTCGTGAGAATGACGGCGACAATGCCGAAAACGCAGCCGATCCGCCAGAACAGGAGCCGGCCATCCTGGGCCGGGCCCCCGAATCGCTGCTTCCTGCGGCTTTCGCCCATCCGCCCTCAGAGATTGAAGACGCGGTGGGGGACGAACTCGCCGTTCTGGACCGAGCCCGTCGACACCAGCGTGCCCGCGCAGGTGGCGTAGGCGGCCTCCAGCTCGATCGGGGCGCCAGCGCCCCGCAGCAGGGCGCTCTGGCCGCGCTTGAGGCGAGCGGCGGCGTCGCGGTGGAGCACGATCTCGGGAATCAGCGTCAGCGCCGCCTTGACCGGCTGGAGGGCCGAGAGCGCGCTCTCAGGGCTCTCGCGCAGGGTCTCGACGCTGGCGGCCTCAGCGACCGTAAACGGCCCAACGCGGGTGCGGCGCAGATGCGCGACATGGCCGAGGCAGCCGAGCGCGAGGCCGAGATCGCGGGCGATGGCGCGGACATAGGTGCCCTTGCCGCATTCGGCCTCGAAGGTCGTGGTGGCGCCGTCATGGCTGACGATGGTGAGCGCGTCGATCTCAACAGGCCGTGCCTGCAATTCGACCTCCTCGCCATCGCGAGCGAGATCGTAGGCGCGCTCGCCGGCGATCTTGATCGCCGAGAACTTGGGCGGCGTCTGCAGGATCGTGCCGGTGAAGCGGGGCAGCAGGGCTGTGATCGCGGCTTCGTCGGGGCGCTTGTCCGAGGTCGCGATGACGCTGCCCTCGGTATCGTCGGTATTGGTCTGAGAGCCCCAGGCGACGGTGAACTGGTAGGCCTTGCGGCCGTCCATGACGAAGGGAACGGTCTTGGTCGCCTCGCCCAATGCGATCGGCAGCAGGCCCGAGGCCAGCGGATCGAGCGTGCCGGCATGACCGGCCTTCTTGGCGCCGAAAGCGCGCTTCACGACGCTGACCGCATGGGTCGAGGTCATGCCGATCGGCTTGTCGAGGATGACCCAGCCATGGACGTCGCGCTTCTTCGGGCGCGGTGCCGGGGTGGCTTCTTGGTCCGGGACGGTTTCGGATGGATTCTCAGTGGTCATCGTCACGGCGGTCTTCTTCGGGAGCCTGGTCTTCGTGGTCCTGGTCGATCCTGAGGCGTTCGACCTGCGTATCGCGGCGCACCTCGTCGGTATCGAGCAGCGCGTCGATGCGCTCGGCCTCGGCGAAGCTCTCATCGGCACGGAAGCGGATATCCGGCGCGTATTTCAGGTTCACGCGATGCGCGATCTCACCGCGCATATAGCGCTTGTTGGCTTCGAGCGCCTTGAGCACCGGCTTAATATCCTGCCCGCCAAGCGGCATGATGTAGGCCGTCGCGAGCTTGAGATCCGGCGAGAGGCGCACCTCCGGCACGGTGATGACGTGCTTTGCCAGCACATCGTCATGGATGTCGCCGCGCGCCAGCATCTCGGCGAGAGCGTGGCGGATCAGTTCGCCGACGCGCAACTGCCGCTGGGAAGGACCGGTGGGTTTCGCAGGTTTTGCCATGGTTCTCGTTTCTCCGGGATCGGACCGGATCAAACGTCACGGCGGGACAAAGCCCGCCGTCTCAGGAAGATAAGGCGCTGGACACGCTCTTCTCGTCACGAGATGGCCGGGCTTGCAACCCGGCCATGACGCGCTGTTTCAGGAAGCGCGGCCTTCAGAGGCTGCGCTTGATCTCTTCGACGCGATAGCACTCGATCACGTCGCCGGCACGCATGTCCTGATAGTTCTCGAAGGACATGCCGCATTCCTGGCCGGCCACGACTTCCTTGGCATCGTCCTTGAAGCGCTTGAGCTGGCCGAGCTTGCCCTCGTGAACCACGACGTTGTCGCGGATCAGGCGGACATTGGCGCCGCGCTCGATCGTGCCGTCGGTGACGCGGCAGCCGGCGATCTTGCCGACCTTCGAGACGTTGAAGATCTCGAGGATCGTCGCGTTGCCGAGCATGGTCTCGCGCAGCGTCGGCGCCAGCAGGCCCGACATCGCGTCCTTCACGTCATCCATGAGGTTATAGATGATGTTGTAGTAGCGGATCTCGACGCCGGCCCGGTCGGCCGCCTCGCGCGCTTCCTTGTGGGCGCGCACGTTGAAGCCGACGACCACCGCGCCCGAAGCCTGGGCGAGCGTGACATCCGACTCGGTGATGGCACCGACGCCCGACGAGAGCACGCGGGCGCGAACCTCTTCGTTGCCGACCTTTTCAAGAGCGCCAACAATGGCCTCGACGGAACCCTGCACGTCGCCCTTGACGACGAGCGGGAATTCCTTGCGGCCGGCGCCTTCCTTGAGCTCGCGCATCATCTCGGCGAGCGAGCGGCCGGCGCCCGAGGCCGCGCCGCGGGCGGCGAGGCGGTCGCGACGCTGACGCTCGCGGTAATCCGTGATCTCGCGGGCACGGGCCTCGGACTCGACGACCGCGACGCGGTCACCAGCCTCGGGCGTGCCGTTGAAGCCGAGAACCTCGACCGGCATGGAGGGCGGAGCCTCCTTCACCTGCGCGCCGGTATCGGCGATCAGAGCGCGGACGCGGCCCCATTCGGCGCCGGCCACGATGATGTCGCCGGTGCGCAGCGTGCCGCGCTGGACGAGCACGGTGGCGACCGGGCCGCGGCCACGATCGAGCTTGGCCTCGATAACCGTACCTTCGGCCGCGCGATCGGGATTGGCCTTGAGATCGAGCAGCTCGGCCTGAAGCGAGATCGCTTCCAGCAGCTTGTCGAGGTTGTGGCCGGTCTTGGCGGAGACCTCGACTTCCAGTGTCTCGCCGCCGAGCGTCTCGACCTGGATCTCGTATTGCAGCAGTTCGGCGCGCACGCGATCCGGGTTGGAATCGGCCTTGTCGACCTTGTTGATCGCGACGATCAGCGGCACACCGGCCGCCTTGGCATGATGGATCGCCTCGGCCGTCTGCGGCATGACGCCGTCATCGGCGGCCACGACCAGCACGACGACGTCCGTCACCTTGGCGCCACGGGCGCGCATCGCCGTGAAGGCGGCGTGGCCGGGGGTGTCGATGAAGGTCACCTGGGTGCCGAGCGGGGTCGTCACCTGATAGGCGCCGATATGCTGGGTGATGCCGCCGGCTTCGCCGGTGACGACCTTGGTCTTGCGGATCGCGTCGAGCAGCGAGGTCTTGCCGTGGTCGACATGGCCCATGATCGTCACGACCGCCGGGCGGGAGGCCAGGGTCTCGTCGGTATCCGGCGTGTCGAACAGGCCTTCCTCGACGTCGGATTCGGCGACGCGCTTGACGGTGTGGCCCATTTCCTCGGCGATGAGCTGGGCGGTGTCGGCATCGATCACGTCGGTGATCTTGTGCATCGCGCCCTGCTTCATCAGCAGGCGGATGACATCGACGCCGCGTTCCGTCATGCGGTTCGCGAGTTCCTGGATGGTGATCGTCTCGGGGATGATCACCTCGCGCATCACGCGCTCTTTCTGCACATCGGAAGCCCGATGGCCGGTCATGCGCTGCACGCGCCGGCGGAACGAGGCGACCGAACGTGTCCGCTCGTCCTCGCTCCCGGTTGCGGTCGAGAGCGTCAGACGGCCGCGCGGCTTGTCATTCGTGGTCTTCGGCGTCTTGGGCGCGGCGGGAGCCGGGCCACGGCCGGCGCCGGCGCTCAGGCCGGGGCGGCGGAACGCAGCCTTGACGTCGACATCATCCGAGCGGTTGCGGGTCGTGTTGGCCGAAGGCGCCTGGCGCACCGGCCGGGCGATCGCGGGCTCGGACGGGGCCGTCGTGTCGATGCGGGGCGTGCGCGGCGCATCGGAACGCGGCGGGCGGCTGTCGAGCCGCGGCGGGCGCGCACCGGTATCGCGCATCGGCGGACGCGAGGTGAACTCGCGCGGACCGGAGGGAGCCGGACGGCCGAAATACTGGGTCGGCTGCGGCGCAGGCGCCTGGGACGCAGGCGCATCCTCACGGGCCGGCGGCGGCGGAGCCGGACGGGCGGGCTGGTCGTCGCGCTGACGCGCGGCGGTTTCGACCCGGCGCTTCTGGTCGTCTTCCTGACGGCGACGCTCTTCCTCCTGGCGCTGACGCGCGGCGGCGGCTTCACGCTCCTGGCGCTCGCGTTCGGCGGCGGCGGCACGCTGGCGCGCCTCGTCCTCGGCGATGCGGCGGGCCTCGGCCTCGCTGCTGCGGGCCTCCGAAAGGGCGCGCTGACGGGCGTCCTTCTCCTCATCGGAGAGGGTGCGCAGCAGCATGCTGCTGGCCGGGCGCTGGGGCGGCTGCGGAGCGGCCGGGCGGGGCGGGGCCGCCTGGGGAGCCGGGGCCTGGGGCGCACGCGGCGCAACCGGCTCCTTGACCTCGTGCCCGGCGGCGCGGCGCTTCACCTCGACGACGACCTGCTTCGTACGCCCATGCGAGAAGCTCTGGCGAACAGTGCTCTGCTCGACAGGCCGCTTCAGCGACAGGGTCTTGGGCGGGTTGACGGTCAGCGTCTTGTCGCCCGGGGTCTTGGTATCGGTCATTCCGCGTTCGGTCCTGCCGGTTCGGTCGTGTCTTCGGTATCGTTCTGGTCGGATGCGGCGGCATCGTCCGTCCGGTAGCGGACGAGCCGACGCCAGCGGGAGAGGACGCCCTCGGCCGCTGGTCCCGGAGCAAGGGCGGCATGTATCACATGTGCCCGCCCCAACGCCAATTCCAAATCCGCCGCCGTGAAAATAGCGACGACGGGCAGTTCACGGGCCTTGAGCCCTTCGGCTTCACGGGCCACCCCGATCCGCCTGATCGCCTGGCCGATCTTGCGCTTGCCGTCATCGGCCCCATCGCTGGCCGCGATGACGCCGATACAACGACCCGAGCCGATCAGGGCCTCGACCTTGGCGAAGCCCGCGATCACGAGCCCCGCCTTGTTGGCCATCGACAGCGCCTGGAGCGCATCGCGCAGCATCAGCGCATCGATCATCTCCGCAAGGTCGGCGGGAACCGCGACCTTCGCCTTGAGCGAGCGCTCGAAGGCCTTGCGCTTGATCGCCTCGGTGACCGTCTTGCGGCTGAGGCTGGCCCAGACTCCACGTCCGGGCAATTTCCGCCGCAAATCCGGCACCAAAGTGCCGTCCGGCCCGGCGACGAAGCGGATCAGATCGTCAGGCGCCTTCACCGCACGGGTGACCACGCAACTCCGTTCCGATTCCTTCTGCGCCGCCGCTTTCACTACGCGGGCTCCGCTCAGGCCTCGGCCGCCTCGTCGGCTTCCGCCTCAGGCTCCTCGGCCGGCGCCTCGATCCAGCCGGCGTGGATACGCGCGGCCATGATGATCGCTTCCGCCTCCTGGCGCGACAGGTCGAACCCATCGAGATAGCCGGCGTGGCGGGTGGTCTCGCCATCCTTGCGCTCGGTCCAGCCGACGAGATCGTCGGTGGCGCAGCCCGCGAGATCCTCGACGCTCTTCACGTCGTTCTCGCCGAGCGCGACCATCATGGATGTGGTGACGCCCTCGACCTCGCGCAAGGCGTCCTCGACGCCGAGCGCACGGCGCTTCTCGTCGAACTCGGCCTCGACCGCGGCGAGATGCTCCTGTGCGCGGCTCTGGATCTCGCCGGCGGTGTCCTCGTCGAAGCCCTCGATCGAGGCGAGCTCGGAGAGGTCGACATAGGCGACCTCCTCGACATTGCGGAAGCCTTCCGAGGCCAGGAGCTGGCCGACCGTCTCGTCGACGTTCAGCGCGTTCATGAACAGGTCGGTGCGCTGCACGAATTCCTTCTGGCGGCGCTCCGATTCCTCGGCTTCGGTCAGGATGTCGATGTCCCAGCCGGTGAGCTGCGAAGCGAGGCGGACGTTCTGGCCGCGGCGGCCGATGGCTAGCGAGAGCTGCTCGTCGGGAACCACGACCTCGATCTTGTCGGCTTCCTCGTCGAGCACGACCTTGGCGACTTCCGCCGGCTGCAGGGCGTTCACGACGAAGGTCGCAACATCCGGCGACCACGGGATGATGTCGATCTTCTCGCCCTGCAATTCGCCGACGACGGCCTGCACGCGCGAGCCGCGCATGCCGACGCAGGCGCCGACCGGGTCGATCGAGGAATCGCGGCTGATGACGGCGATCTTGGCGCGCGAGCCAGGGTCGCGGGCGACAGCTTTGACTTCGACAATCCCGTCATAGATCTCGGGCACTTCCTGGCCGAACAGCTTGGCCATGAACTGCGGATGGGTGCGCGACAGGAAGATCTGGGGGCCACGCGGCTCGCGGCGCACGTCGTAGACATAGGCCCGGGCCCGGTCGCCGACCTTGAAGGTCTCGCGCGGGATCATCTCGTCGCGGCGGATGATCGCTTCGCCACGGCCGAGATCGACGAAGACATTGCCGTATTCGACGCGCTTGACCGCGCCGTTGACGATCTCGCCGATGCGATCCTTGTACTCGTCGTACTGGCGATCGCGCTCGGCCTCGCGCACCTTCTGGACGATGACCTGCTTGGCCGACTGGGCGGCGATGCGGCCGAAATCGAAGGGCGGCAGCGGATCGGCGATGACGTCGCCGGCCTGGGCAGCCGGATTATGGCGCTTGGCCTCGTCGACCGTGATCTCGATCGCCGGGTTCTCGACGAGGTCGACAACCTGGAGATGGCGGGCGAGGCGCAGTTCACCGGTCTTGGTGTTGATCTCGGCATGGACGTCGGTCTCGGCGCCGTAGCGCGAGCGGGCGGCCTTGGCGATGGCGTCCTGCATGGCGTCGACGACGATCTGGCGGTCGATCGACTTCTCGCGGGCGACCGCGTCGGCGATCTGCAGCAGTTCGAGCCTGTTGGCGCTGACGACCATGACGCTCACTCCTCTTCGTTATTGTCTTGAGGGACCGTCTCGCCGGCCTTCGTCGGCCGCGGTCCCAGCGATTTCCCTCGGCCCTTCTTCGGGCTGGCGATCTCTTCGGCGGCCGGCATCTCCGGCGGCAGACCGGACTTGCCGCGGCGCAGCGATTCGGTGACGAGCGCGTCGGTCAGGACGAGGCGGGCCTCGGCGATCGCCCGCATCGGAATCGCGACGTCACGCTCTTCCTCGCTCCTGGCGTCGTCGCGCGTCAGCAGCGCGTCCTGGCCCGCGACACCGCGCAGGATACCACGGAAGCGCTTGCGCCCGGCAACCAGCTCGCTCGTATCGATCTTGGCGAGATGGCCGGCCCAGCGCTCGAAATCGCTGGCGCGCACCAGCGGCCGGTCGATGCCCGGCGACGAGACCTCGAGATGATAGGCCGCCTGAATGGGGTCGTCGACATCGAGCGCCGGCGACACCGCCTGGCTGATCGCCTCGCAGCCCTCGACATTCATCGTGCCGTCCGGCCGTTCGGCCATGATCTGCACGGTGCAGCCATTCTGGGCGCTGACGCGCACACGCACCAGCCGGTAGCCGAGATCGACGATCGCCGGTTCGATGATCACGGCGACACGCGCCGCGACGCCACCCTCGACGACGAGGCGGGGTTCCTGATCGGGTGCCGTTGTCGGCTCGTGGGTGGGTTCACTCATGGCCCGGACCGTTCCGTCTGCCTCCGGCGGGTCGCGGCCAATAAAAAAGAGCGGGCCGGTGGGCCCGCTCTTGATCATCGGCGTTAACCGATACCAGAGCTGTTGCCCGCTATTTAGTCCGCATCGCCCCGATATGCAAGCTCGGTTACGGCGGCGCTAACCCGATGGTCATCCTTCGCATGCCAGAGTGCATGACGGGATAGCGGTTGAGGATCAGGTATGAGTGCGGTCGGCTCGCTGCTGCGAGATCTCGAATCCACGATGCTGCGCGGCTCGAACGAAGAGCGCGCCGACATCCTGTCACGGCTGACGGATCTGTTCCTGGCCACGGCCGTCCATATGGACGAGGAGCAGGTCGGCGTCTTCGACGTCGTGATCGGGCGGCTGTCGCGCGCCATCGAACTGCGCGCCCGCGTTGAACTGTCGGAACGGCTCGCGCCGGTGCCGAATGCACCGAGCGGCATCGTGCGCCAGCTCGCCCTCGACGAGATCGCCGTGGCGCGGGCCGTGCTGGTGCAGTCGCCGCGCCTGAACGACCAGGATCTCGTGGCGATCTCCGCCGCCAAGGGGCGCGACCATATGCTCGCGATCACCGAACGGCCCGAACTCGGCGAGCCCGTCACCGATTTCCTGATCCTGCGCGGCGGGCGCGTCGTCACCCATGCGGTCGCGGCCAACCAGACCGCACGCTTCTCCCGCCACGGCATGGGCGTGCTGGTGATGCGGGCGGCGCAGGACGATGCGCTCCAGCACACGCTGGGCTTGAGGCGCGACATTCCGGCGGAACTCGTCGACCAGCTCATGACTGCCGCCAAGAACTCCGCCCGGCGTCGGCTCAGCGAGAGCCTCGAACCCGTCCTGGCGGGCGAGGTCGACGGCGCGGTCGAACGCGGAGCGGACGCGATCGCCGCCGGAGGCCAGATGCCCGGCGAGCTCGGTGCCATCAGCGCCGCCCTCGTCGAAATCCGCGAACTGAACGAAGCCGGCCTGCTCGACGAGGCCAAGGTCCGTGACTACGCCCGCGACGGCGCGGCCGAACATGCGATCTGCGGCGTCGCCGTGCTGGCGCAGCTCGGCCTGCCGGCGAGCGAGCAGATCATTCTCGGCAGCGACCGCGAGGCGGTGCTGCTGGTGGCGCGCGCGCTCGGCTGGTCGTGGGAGACGACAGCGGCGCTGATCTCGCTGCGCAAGGATTTCGGCAAGTCGCAGGCCTCCGTCGACCGCGCCCGCGAAAGCTTCCGCAACCTCGCCCAGGGGACCGCCCAGCGCGTGCTCGGCTTCCTCAGGATGCGCGACGCAAAGCCGTGAGATAGCTGGAGATGCGCCCCTCGCGGACCGCCTTCGCCTCGTAGCGGGTGCGAATCCAGCCGGGATAGGGCGTGCGCCAGTCGCCCGGCCGCTCGTCGGTCCAGTCGAAATCGGGCGAGGCCATCAGGCGCGACAGCGTCCAGCCGATATAGTCATCGATATCACTGGCGAAGCGGAAGCGCCCGCCGGGGCGAAGCGCACGGGCGAACAGGCCGAGCGTATGCTCCGAGACGAAACGGCGCTTGCGCTGGCGGCGCTTCGGCCAGGGATCGGGATAGAGCAGGTCGATCGCATCGAGGCTGCCGGCCGGGAAGCGCGGCAGCAGAAGGGCGGCATCGTCGTCCCAGACGCGGATATTGGTCAGCCCCTCGCGCTCGGCGACGGCCAGGAACTTGGCCATGCCGTTGATGAAGGGCTCGACGCCGATGAAGCCGATCTGCGGGCTCTCGCGCATCCGCATCAGCAGATGCTCACCGCCACCGAAGCCGATCTCCAGCCGGACCGCCTCGACAGCTTGCGGGAACAGCGCCTTGAGGTCGGCGATCCCGCCTTCGGGCAGGCGTAGGCGCGGCAGCGTGTGCTCGATCAGATGGCTCTGGCCGTCGCGCAGGGCCTTGCCCTTGCGGCGGCCATAGAAGGCGCGGTCGTCATGATCGGGGTCGTGGGTCATGATCGTCTTCGTATCGCTTTGTCCGATAGAGCGTCGTCATTCCGGGCGCAGCGCAGTGGAGATCCGGAGCGACGGCGGTGTTTCAGCGACCTGATCCATCAAGTCAAAGAAAAAAGGCCGGGTGAACCCCGGCCTTTCCATTCATGACCCGACGGTCAGTCTCAGGCGACGGCCTTCTTCAGCGCGTCGACGAGATCGGTCTTCTCCCAGGAGAAGGAGCCGTCGCGGCCGGCCTTGCGGCCGAAATGACCATAGGCCGAGGTCTTGGCATAGATCGGCTTGTTGAGGCCGAGATGGTTGCGGATGCCGTTCGGCGAGAGATCGACCAGCTTGCCGAGGACCTCCTCGAGCTTGGCCTCGTCGACCTTGCCGGTGCCGTGCAGGTCGACATAGATCGACAGCGGCTTGGCGACGCCGATGGCGTAGGAGAGCTGGATCGTGGCGCGATCGGCGAGCTTGGCCGCGACGACGTTCTTGGCGAGATAGCGCGCCGCATAGGCCGCCGAGCGATCGACCTTGGTCGGGTCCTTGCCCGAGAAGGCGCCGCCGCCATGGGGAGCAGCACCACCATAGGTGTCGACGATGATCTTGCGGCCGGTCAGGCCGGCGTCGCCGTCAGGGCCGCCGATCACGAACTTCCCGGTCGGATTGATGTGCCAGACCGTGTCCTTGGAGATCCAGCCATCCGGCAGCGCCTGGCGGATATAGGGCTCGACGATCTTGCGGACGTCGGCGGAGGTCAGCGACTCGTCGAGATGCTGGGTCGAGAGCACGATCTGGGTGACGCCGACCGGCTTGCCGTTCTCGTACTTGACCGTGACCTGGCTCTTGGCGTCGGGGCCGAGCTTGGCGGCCGCGCCCTCGCCCTTCTTGCGGGCGAGCGTCAGCGTCTCGAGGATCTTGTGGGCGTAATAGATCGGGGCGGGCAGCAGCTCGGGCGTCTCGCGGCTGGCATAGCCGAACATGATGCCCTGGTCGCCGGCGCCGACATCCTTGTTGCCGGCCTCATCGACGCCCACGGCAATATCCGCGGATTGCGGATGCAGCAGCACGTCGATCTTGCACTTCTTCCAGTGGAAGCCGTCCTGCTCGTAGCCGATCGCCTTGATCGCCTTGCGCGCGGCCGACTTGACCTTGCTCTTCATCGCCTTCTCGTCGAGCGAGGTACGGACCTCGCCGGCGATGACGACGCGGTTGGTGGTCGCCAGCGTCTCGCAGGCGACGCGGACCTTGCTCGCATCCATGCCGGCCTTGGCCGCTTCCTTGAAGAACAGATCGACGATCTCATCGGAGATGCGGTCGCAGACCTTGTCGGGATGCCCCTCCGAGACGGACTCGCTGGTGAACAGGTAATTCTGGCGTGACACGGTCGGCGCTTCCCTGAATCGGCACATGGAAAAGGCCGGCGCAGCGGCGCCAGCCCGACGAGGACCCGTCATTGCAGCGGACGCGTTCGTCGTCAAGCGGAAAAGTCCGCTTATCGGGAGGATCGTTCGTCACATCGAACGAAACGAGGACGATATCACGCCTTTCCGGCGTCTTCCTCCGCGAGCGCCTCGACGAGATCGATGATGCGCCGGCGAACCCGGCCGCTCTTGATCTGCGTGAAGGCCTTGGTGAGCTGCACGCCCTCGCTGGTCGCCAGAAACTCGGAAATATAGGTCGTCGCGGCGGAATCGGCGAAGCCGGGCTCCGGCAGGTCGCCGGTCGGAGCGCCATCGAAGAAGAAGGCCACCGGCACATCCAGCATCTTGGCGATCTGCTGCAGGCGGCTCGCGCTGATGCGGTTGGAGCCTTTCTCGTATTTCTGCACCTGCTGGAAGGTCAGCCCGAGTGCATCGCCCAGCTTCTCCTGGCTGACGCCGGCGAGCATCCGACGCATGCGGACGCGGCTGCCGACATGCTTGTCGATCGGATTGGGGACCTTCTTGATCATGATTCACCCTGCTTAGGCATCAGTGTCATGACCAGGAGCCGCCATCCTGGTCGGCGCGGTAGCCGTCCTTTATTATAGGCGCCGCAGCTAATCCACCCTTTGCCGCGAAAAAGTTCCAATCGGGATTAATTCCGGGCCCGAAACCGGGAAAAAGCGAGAAAAAGCAGCAGCAATCCCGCGAAGGCGATATCCCCCGCCCTGGCGTAAAGCGTGACGGGGCCGCTGCGCGGCAGGCTCGAGTCCAACATGCCCTCGACGCCCAGCGGCAGGCTCGCCACGGTGCGGCCGTAGGGATCGACCACCGCGGAAATCCCGGTATTGGCGACGCGCACCAGCGGCAGGCCTTCCTCGATGCTGCGCAGACGCGCCTGCGCGAAATGCTGGTAAGGGCCGCTGGTCTGGCCGAACCAGCCGTCATTGGTCAGGTTCAGGAAAAAGCCGGCGCGCGGACCGCGCGCGGCGACGTCGCCCGGAAACACCGCCTCGTAGCAGATCAGCGGCGCCGCCGTCGGCAACCCCTTGATCGCGAGCGGCATCCGCGCGCTGCCCGAAGCGAAGCCGCCGGGAATCGAGACGAACTCGGAGAGACCGACCCGGCGGATCAGCGTCTCCAGGAACGGCGGCAGGTATTCGCCGAAGGGGACGAGATGGACCTTGTCGTAGCTGGCGACGATGACGCCCTCGTCATTGACCACCTGGATCGCGTTGTAGATCGGCGGCCGGCTTTCGCCGGGCAGCGTCTCGCCGGCGCGCGCCGCGCCGGTGATCAGCGTCACGTCCGGCGGCAGGACTGCGCCGATGCGCGACAGGGCGCCGGGCGTGCGGCCGAGCAGGAAGGGAAAGGCCGATTCCGGCCAGATCAGGTGCGTGACGCTCTGGAGGCCCGACGTGGTCGGGCTGGTCGCCCGATCGCTCAGCTCCAGATAGCGTTCGAGAATCGCCGCGCCGTTATTGCCGTTGAACTTGGCATCCTGCGGCAGGTTGGGCTGCATCAGCCGGAGCTTCACGCCGGCGACGAGCGGCGAAGGAGCGGACGGCAGGCGCCAGTATCCGAAGGCGAAGAGGCCGGCCAAGGCCACCGCCGCCAGCAGCAGAGGCAGGTTGCGCCCCGCCGGCGTCCGGGCCGTTCCGAGCACGGCCGGGGCCGCGCCGATCGCCACCGCGAACAGGGTCAGGCCGTAGAGCCCCACCAGCGAGGCGGCCTGCGCGAGATGGATCTCGCCTGCCAGCATCATGCCGTAGAGGTTCCAGGGAAAGCCGGTCAGGACATGGCCGCGCAGCCATTCGCTGATGCCGAGCATGGCCGCGAGCACAAGGATGCGCCCGGCGCCCCTGGGCCAGGCCAGCCGCGCCAGGCCGAAGGCGCAGGCCGGGAAGAGCGCGAGGAAAGCGGGCAGGGCAACGACGCCGAGCGGCATCGCCCAGGCAAACTTGTCGGCCTCGACGAGAAAGGCGGCGCCGAGCCACCACAGGCCGGCGAGAAAGAAGCCGAAGCCCCACCACCAGCCGACCGCGAAGGCGGCCCGGAAGCGGCGCCAGGCGCTGGTGCCCACTGCGCCGTCGATCAGCCAGACCGCGATGGTCATCGGCACGACGACGAGTGGCCAGAGGTCGAGCGGCGGCAAGGCAAGCGCGCCGCTCGCCCCGGCGATGAGCGCGACCAGGCGCTTCCGCCAGCCCCAGCCCAGGATGACGGCCTCCGCTGCCCCCGACAGCCCCATCAGCCCGGCTCCATCGCCGGTTCCTCCGTGGCGGGCTCGCCGTGACAGTGGATGGTCAGGCGCTTCACGCGGCGCTGGTCCGAATCGAGGATCTCGAAGCTGAGGCCATCCGGCCCCTTCACCATCTCTCCAAGGGTCGGCACGCGGCCTGCCAGCGTGACGATCAACCCGCCGAGCGTATCGATGTCATCCGCCACTTCGTTGCCGGAGAGGTCCACGCCGGTCGCCTCCTTGAGCTCGGCGAGGGTCGCGCGCGCATCCGCCGTGAAGCGGTTCTCGCCGGCGGGCACGATCGGGGTCTCCTCGAGATCATGCTCGTCCTCGATATCGCCGACGACGATCTCGATCAGGTCCTCGATCGAGACGAGGCCGTCGGTGCCACCATACTCGTCGATGACCAGCGCGATATGGGTGCGGGTCGACTGCATGCGGACGAGAAGGTCGACAGCCGGCATCGAGGGCGGAACATAGAGGACGGGGCGCAGCAGCTTCGTCTCGGACAGGCGCGTCGAGAGGTCGACAGCCGAGAGCGTATGGGGAATGGCGAGCTTGCCGTTCTCTTCCGGCGGCCGGTTCTCCCCGGGCCGTGCCTTCTCGGCGATGTATTCGAGGAAGTCGCGGATATGGACCATGCCGCGGGGATCATCGAGCGTGTCGTCGAAGACCGGCAGGCGCGAATGGCCGGCGGTGCGGAAATGCGCGAGCAGCTCGTCCAGCGTCGCATCCGCCGGGACGGCGACGATATCGGCGCGCGGGATCATCACGTCGTCGACGCGGCGCTCGCGCAGGCTCAGCACATTGGTGAGCATCGCGCGTTCCTGGGCGGAGAGATCGGCGAGCTCGCCATTCTCCTCGGCCAGGGCCTCGACGATTTCCTCGCGGGCGGTGCCGCCGCCGCGCAGGCCGAGCCGGTCGAGGAATTGTCCGAGCCAGTGGCCGAGGCCACGGCCGGTGGTTTCGTTCTGGGATTGTCGACTGTCGTCGCTCATGATCGTGGGGCTTACGGGGAAGAAGGGCTAAGCGCCGTGACGAGTTCGGCACCGGCATAGGGATCGGACACGCCGAGACGGGCAAGCGCCGCGATTTCGAGCGCTTCCATGCGGCGCGCCTCGGCCTCGGTCTCATGATCCTCGCCGAGGAGATGGAGCAGGCCGTGGATGGCTAGGTGGCGCAGATGGTCGCTCACGCTCTTGGATTCGGCCTCGGCCTCGCGCAGCACGGTCTCATAGGCGATGACGATGTCGCCGAGCAGCGGGCTCTGCGCGATGCGCTCCGGCGGGGCGGCCGGGAAGGAGAGCACGTTCGTCGCCTTGTCGAAGCCGCGCCAGTCGCGGTTGACGGTGCGAATGCGCCTGTCGTCGGTGAGCAGCAGGCTGAGTTCGGCGCCGGGCATGGGCTTGCGCGGCGCGACCGCGATCCCGGCTTCCAGCGCCTCATTCAGCAGCGCGCGCAGGCTCGCCAGCTTGCCCAGCTCATGCCAGCGGCGCGACTGCGCCCTGAGGTCGAGATGGATTTCCGGAGACGTCTTCTCGGGTGGCGGCGCCAGGCGCCGCCCGCGAGGTCGATCGTTCATCGCGGCCGCTCCCGCGCCAACATCCGCTTCAGCCCTTCGCTGTCGCCTTCCCGATTGAGATCCGGGGGCACATCGGGATTGCGCAAGCGCTCCTCCCGTTCCTCGCGCTCATGGCGCGCTGCGCTCTCATAGGCCATGACGATGCGTCGCACCAGATCATGCCGGACGACATCGCCTTCCTCGAAGCGGGCATAGCCGACGCCCTCGACATCCTTGAGCAGCTTCACCGCTTCGTTCAGGCCGGAACGCTGGCCCGGCGGCAGGTCGATCTGCGAGGGATCGCCGGTGATGATCATGCGCGAGCCCTCGCCCAGGCGGGTGAGGAACATCTTCATCTGCATCGAGGTGGTGTTCTGCGCCTCGTCGAGCAGCACGACCGCATTGGTCAGGGTGCGGCCGCGCATGAAGGCCAGCGGCGCGATCTCGATCATGCCGGTCTGCAGGCCGCGCTCGACATGGCGCGCCTCCATGAAGTCGTTGAGGGCGTCGTAGATCGGGCGCAGATAGGGATCGACCTTCTCGCGCATGTCGCCGGGCAGGAAGCCGAGCCGCTCGCCGGCCTCCACCGCCGGGCGCGACAGGATCATGCGCTCGACCACGCCCTGCTCGATCAGAGAGACGGCATGGCCAACGGCGAGCCAGGTCTTGCCGGTGCCGGCCGGGCCTTCGGCGAGGACGAGCTCATGGCGCTTGAGCTGGCGCAGATAGGCGTCCTGCGCGGCATTGCGCGCCCTGACAGGTCCGCGCTTGCGCGTCACGACCGCGTCGAAGGAGGTCTTGCCGGCATCGGCCGTCGGGAAGAGCGAGCGCTGGACGTTGCTTTCCTCGATCGCGCCGTCGACCTCGCCGAGGGTGACGGGCGCGCCGGCCTTGGCGCGGGCATAGAGCGTCTTCAGCACGCGCCCGGCCTGCTCGGCCGTCTCGCGGGGGCCCTTGACGGTGACGTGGTTGCCGTTCGGACTGACCACGACACCGAGGCGGCGCTCGAGATGGGCGAGGTTCTGGTCGTATTGACCGAAGACCAGGCTGGCCAGGCCGTTGTCGTCGAAGGAGAGCACGACCTCCGTCGCCGCCAGCCCATCACGGCCCGCGCTTTCGCGCACACCGCCCTCGGGGCGGGCTGGCGCGAGATCGCGCCGCGGGTTCCGGTCGGGTCTTTGCGTCGTCGAATCAGCCTGTGCCAAATGCGTCGCCTCGCTTCAGGCCGGGGTAGCGGAGGATGGTCCGGCCCCGGTACCTATTCCAGACGGGCAGGAGCGCCCGGCCGGGTCGTCTCGCAGCATAACCGGACGCAACAATTTCAGCCTGATGACAGGCCACCGCCCATCCCTGGCAAATGGTGACGAGGCGGGGCGCGCTCAAGCGGCCAGACCCTTCCCACTGGCGTCGCCAGGCTCCACCAGCCGGCCGAACAGGGAATTGGTGCTCGTCCTCTCGATCATCACGCGCACGATATCGCCGATCTGATTCGTTTCGCTCTCGATCTGCACAGCCTGCAGATAGGGCGACTTGCCGGCAAGCTGTCCGGGATACCGCCCCGCTCTTTCCAGGAGCACATCCACAGTCCGTCCGACCATGGCGGCGTTGAAGGCCTGCCGGTGATGCTCGATGCGCGCCTGCAGGCGGTAGAGCCGCTCGTTCATCAGTTCGCGCGGAACCTGCGCCGTGAGCTCGGCCGCCGGCGTGCCGGGGCGCGGCGAATAGTTGAAGGAATAGCTCGACGCGAAGCCGATCTCGTCGACGAGGCGGATCGTCTCCTCGAAATCGGCATCGGTCTCGCCGGGGAAGCCGACGATGAAATCCGAGGACAGGGCGATGTCGGGCCGGGCCTCGCGGATGCGCTCGATCAGGCGGCGATACTCGTCGCCGGTATGCTTGCGGTTCATCGCGGCGAGGATGCGGTCCGAGCCCGCCTGCACCGGCAGATGCAGGAAGGGCATCACCTGCGGCAGATCGCGATGCGCGGCGATGAGATCGCTGTCCATATCTCTGGGGTGGCTGGTTGTATAACGGATGCGGGCGATGCCCGGCACCGCGGCGACGCGATGCATCAGTCGCGCCAGGCTCCAGACGGCGCCGTCCGGCCCCTCGCCGTGATAGGCGTTGACGTTCTGGCCGATCAAGGTGACGTCGCGCACGCCGGCCTCGGCGAGGCGCTCGACCTCGGCCATGATCTGCGCGACGGGACGCGAGAACTCGGCGCCGCGCGTATAGGGCACGACGCAGAAGGCGCAGAACTTGTCGCAGCCTTCCTGAACGGTGACGAAGGCCGAGACGCCGCGCGCCAGAATCGCCTGCCGCTTCGGTGCCGGGAGGAAGCCGAACTTGTCCTCGATCGGCAGATCAGTGTCGACGACGCGGCGCTTACCGGCCTCGGCCAGAAGCTCCGGCAGGCGGTGATAGGCCTGCGGCCCGACCACGAGATCGACGGCGGGCTGGCGGCGCTGGATCTCGCCGCCCTCGGCCTGGGCGACGCAGCCGGCGACGACGATCTTCGTCTCCTGGCCCTCGGCGCCTTGTGCCTTCTTGATGTCGCGCAGCTTGCCGAGCTCGGTATAGACCTTCTGCACCGCCCGGTCGCGGATATGGCAGGTGTTGAGCAGGATCAGGTCCGCGCCCTCCGGCGTCGCCGTCTCCTCATAGCCCTGATGGCTCAGGATATCGGCCATGCGCTGCCCGTCATAGACGTTCATCTGGCAGCCGAAGGACTTGATATGGACTTTCTTCATCGCCGCGGATCGGGTCTCCAAAGCGCATCCTTTACTGCGGATCGGGCGCCTTGGGAACGGCCGCAGGATGCAAACGGATGGGAAGCAAGCAGCGGACCAGCAGCTTCAGGCTTCCGGGCGGCCGGTGACGGCCCGGCGACGGGCCTTGCGGACCGAGGCTTCGGCCAGTCGCGTCGCCTCCTTGCGGGAGGTCGCACGGCCCATCACGATCGGCTCGCCCCAGACCAGTTCGACATCGATCGCGCCGCATTCCAGCACATGCTTCAGATGCGGCCAGAGCTCAGTATCGCCGTACCAGGCGAGCGCGGCGCGGCCGACGCGGCCGCCCGGCAGGTTCTGCCAGCCGGTATAGGTGAGGGTCAGCGGATAGACCGTCACATCCGCCGTGGCGTCACCCATCGCCTGATGCGCGGCGCCGAGCAGGGAGGAGCGGAAGGGCAGGATGCGCGTGCCGTCGCCGGTCGTACCCTCGGCAAAGAGCACGACCTCCTCGCCGCCGGCGATGCGTGCGCCCATCGTGGCGGCCATGCCGGCGGTCGCGCTACGGCGCTGCCGGTCGATGTAGAGGGTGCGCTGGAGATTGGCGAGGAAGCCGACCACCGGCCATTCGCCGACCTCGCTCTTGGCGACGAAGGCGAGTTCCCGTTCGGCACCGATCACGCCGATATCGAGCCAGGAGACGTGGTTGGACACGATCAGCGCCCCGGTTCCGGCCGGCGGCGGCGCACCGCGTACCTGCCGCCGCACGCCAAGGCACCAGCAGGTCAGGCGATGGAAGCGCAGCGGCAAAGCGCCTCGCCGCGACGGCGCAACACGCATGACGACGAGCTGGGCGAGGACGAGCCCGAGCGTGCCGGTACACAGCATCGCCAATCGGGCGAGCGCACCGATGCGGAGGCCGTTCATGCGCAGGCGGGTCCGGTCATCGGCGGAACGGGCAATCCCATCGGGAGGTCGAGATGCCGTCAATGGCGCGATTGCGCCGGCTTGTCACGCAAGATCGAGCCGCATCGCGATCGCGGTGGCGCGGGAGCCGTCCGGCTTGGGGTAGTAGCCCTTGCGCCGCCCGACCTCGCGAAAGCCGAAATGGCGATAGAGCCGTTCGGCCGGAAGATTGCCATCCTCGACCTCGAGGAAGACATGGGCCACGCCCTCTTCGGCCAGCCGGGCGAGATGCGACGCCAGGAGCGCGCGGCCGAAACCGTCGCGGCGGCGTGCAGGAGCAACCACGATGCTGAGAATCTCCGCCTCGTCGGCGGCCTTGCGCGAGATGACGAAACCCTCGGGATGGCTGCTGCCGCCGCTGAAGACGCCGTCAGTCGACACCGCCGAATCGGCAATCAGCGCCGCACATTCGGCCGGCTCCCAGCCACGGGCGAAACCGCCCTGATGGTGCAAGGTCGCGACATCACGGGCGCGGCCGGCATCGAGCCGCATCGTGCGCAGCGGAGCCGAATCAGGGTGAAGCAATCTGCGTAGCCAATCCATGCCGCCTGTTCGCACAGACTGACGCCGCGGCAACCACCATTTGGGGGATGCGCTCACCGGCGCGGCAGGCGGGCTTTGTCCTGCGGCGTCGTCTCCGGCGCCTTCAGGTAGAGGGGCCGCGGCGGCGCGCTGTCGGGATCGGCGATGAAGCCGAGCCGGGCGACCCAGGCGATGTCGGGCGCCCTGGCATCGTCGATCACCAGCGCATCGAGGCCGATCGCCCAGGCTTCGTTGGCGACGGCGAGCGCCGAGGAGCCGACGAGGCTGACCGGCCCGGCGCCGATGGCGCGGGCCGCGTCGCGATAGCTGACCTGCCGGAGCGAGACCAGGGGCTTGCCCTCCGCCGTCAAGGCCTGGAACCAGACCTGCCCGTGCCTGGCATCGAGCGCGGCGGCAATGACACGGCCCGATTCGCGCCCGATCAGGGGCGCGGCGCAAGCCGCGACGGTGGTGACGCCGACGGCGGGAATGCCGGCCGCAAAAGCGATGGCGCGCGCCGCGCTGACACCGACGCGCAGGCCGGTATAGCTGCCGGGACCGACGGTCACGGCGACGCGCGAGAGCGAACCGAAGCCGCCCTCGACATCCTTCATGACACGCTCGACCAGCGGCATCAGCGCTTCGGCATGGCCGCGTTCCATCGCGATCTGCTCGATCGCCAGGGGCTTCACCATGTCGGCCGTATCCAGCACGCAGGCCGAGCAGGCGCCGAGCGCGGTATCGATCGCGAGAATGCGCATCAGGATGTCATTCCGCGACAGGCCACGCTCATCGTCACCAGCAATCCCGTTCCGCTCAGACGGCTTCGACTTCGCGCACATCCGGCAGGAAGTGGCGCAGCAGGTTCTGGATGCCGTGCTTCAGCGTCGCGGTCGAAGAGGGGCAGCCCGAGCAGGAGCCCTTCATCGCGAGATAGACCGTGCCGTCGCGATAGCCGCGGAAGGTGATGTCGCCGCCGTCGCCGGCGACCGCCGGGCGGATGCGGGTTTCGAGCAGGTCCTTGATCGTCTCGACGGTCTGCGCATCCGCGGGGTCGAAGAACTCGCCCTCCTCGATCACATCCGCTGCCGAGCCGGCTGCGAGGACCGGGGCGCCCGACATGAAATGCTCCATGATGGCGCCGAGGATCGCGGGCTTCAGATGCGGCCATTCGCCGTCCGACTTGGTGACGGTGATGAAATCGGAGCCGAGGAAGACGCCGGAAACGCCGGTGACGCCAAACAGGCGCTGCGCCAGCGGCGAACGCTCGGCGTCGGCGAGATCGCGCAGATCGAGCGTGCCGTCGGGCATGACGGCGCGGCCGGGGAGAAACTTCAGAGTCGCCGGATTCGGCGTGGCTTCAGTCTGGATGAACATGGATACCTCCGGTACCGGCGATTCAAGGTCGCCGTTCCTGGCTCCGATATAGGCCGCCGGCTGGAATCATTCCAGCGGCATGGGATCACAGTCGCACGCCTTCAGGCGAGGGCGTCGATCTCCTCGTCCTCGAGATGGCCCGGCACGATGGCGACGGGGATCGGGAAGCTCGCCGAGGATTTGCCGGCGAGCGCGCTGACGAGCGGGCCCGGCCCCTTGCTGCTCGTGCCGGCTGCGAGCACGAGCAACGAGATATCCTCGTCCTCCTCGATCAGCTTGACCAGTTCGTCGGCCTTGTTGCCGATGCGCACGACCTTCTCGGGTTCGAGTCCCGCAAGGGTCCGGACGGCGGCGGCGGCCGTCTCCAGTCGCTTCTCGGCTTCGGCTTCGGCTTCGGCCTGCATGACCTCACCGACGCCGAGCCAGGTCTCGTGCTCGGGCGGGGTGGCGACGCCGAGCAGGACGATCGCCGCGCCGACACGGGCGCAGCGGCGCGCGGCGAAGCGAATCGCCTTGCCGCATTCCTCGCTGCCATCGACCACGGCGAGGAATTTCGGGCGATGGCCCGTCTCGTAGGACCGCCGTCTCTTGACCATGAACTGTCCTGCCGCCGCTTCAGGGACGGGCATGGTGGCCTGCGCGGGCACCCCGGCGCAAGTCCACCTAGCGTCACCGGCTCCGGACGAAGCCGACGATGTCCTTGACCTCGCGCATGATCGGCGCCGCGATCGCATCGGCCCGATCCGCGCCCGCGCCGAGGATATCGTCGATATGCTTCGGCTCCGCCAGCAGGCGGCGCATCTCGCCGGCGATCGGCGCGAGCTTCTCGACCGCGAGATCGACCAGCGCCGCCTTGAAGCCGGAGAACTGACCGCCGCCGAACTGCGTGAGAACCGCCTGCTTCGACGTGCCGGAGAGCCCGGCATAGATGCCGACGAGGTTTTCCGCCTCCGGCCGGCCTTCCATCCCCTTCTCCTCGGAGGGAAGCGCCTCGGGATCGGTCTTGGCCTTGCGGATCTTCTGCGCGATCGCCTCGGCATCGTCGGTCAGGTTGATGCGCGAATAATCCGAAGCGTCCGATTTCGACATCTTCTTGGTGCCGTCGCGCAGGCTCATGACGCGCTGGGCGGGACCCATGATCATCGGCTCGGGCAGCGGGAAAAAGCCGAGCTCGCCAGTGCCAAGACCACGCTCCGCGATCTGCGGCCCGAAATCATTGTTGAATTTCTGGGCGATGTCGCGGGTCAGCTCGAGATGCTGCTTCTGGTCCTCACCGACCGGGACATGCGTCGCCTTGTAGAGCAGGATGTCAGCCGCCATCAGGCTCGGATAGGCGTAGAGGCCGAGAGAAGCGTTCTCGCGATCCTTGCCGGCCTTCTCCTTGAACTGGGTCATGCGGTTCATCCAGCCGAGCCGGGCGATGCAATTACAGATCCAGGCAAGCTCGGCATGGCCAGGCACCTGGCTCTGGTTGAAGATGATGCTGCGCTTGGGATCGATGCCGGCCGCGATATAGGCGGCCGTGACTTCGCGGATGGCGCGCTTCAGGTCGGCCGGGTCCTGCCACATCGTGATCGCATGCATGTCGACGACGCAAAACACGCAATCATGCGTCTTCTGCATCGCGACCCAATTGGTCAGCGCGCCCAGATAATTGCCGAGATGCAGCGTCGAAGTCGGCTGCATGCCTGAGAATACGCGCTGATGAAAACCCGACATGGGGCACTCCGTCGTCACGATGGAGAAGGGAAGCGGCGCTTCTGGCTCAACCCCGCCGCTTGCGCAAGGGGAGAGCACCGAAAGCCCCGAGCATCAGGCCCGCCGCGCCATAGGACGCCACCCCCCCGAGGCAGAGCAGGCCAAGCCCCCCGACCCGCTGCAGGGCCAGCTGATCGAAGGCCAGGAACGTCGCCAGCAGCCTGAGCAACAGCTCCAGAACGGCCAGCATGATAGCGCTGGCACCGAGGCTGGCGGCGATCGGCCGCAAGCTGCCGATGCTCGGGCGCCAGATTCCGTCCCGCAACAACGCTCCGCCGAGCAGGCAGGCCTGCGCCACGAAGGCGCATGTCGCCGCGAGCGCAGCCATTTCCGCCGCATTGCCCTGATCTGCCAGGCTGAACCCGACGAAGGCGGCGACGAGCACTGCGACGCCGCCGGAGATCAGCGGCAGGCGCGGCGCCCGGCGCGCGAAATAGACCTGGCCGAAGACCTTGGCGGCGATGGCGAAGGGCAGGCCGTAGCCGAACATGGCCAGCGCCGCCGCCGTCCGGGCGCGATCGCCGGCATCGAAGCGGCCATACTCGAACAGCGCCGAGACGATCGGCTCGGCCAAGGCGACGAGCGCCGTCGCGGCGGGCAGGGCCAGCGCGAGGCCCAGCGCCAGAGCCTGCCCGAGCATGGCGTCGGGACCCTCGCGATTCGCTGCCAGCGCCATGTCGGAGAGCACGACGGTGCCCATCGCGACCCCGACGAAGCCGAGCGGCAGCTGGAAGACGCGGTCGGCATAGTAGAGCGCGGCGACGGCGCCCGGCCCGGTCGAGGCGATCTGCGTCGCGACCAGCAGGACAAGCTGGGCGGCGGAAGCCGCGAGCAAGGTCGCGCCGCCGGTGCGAACGAGCCGCGTCATGTCCGGCGACCAGCGCAGGCTCGGGCGCGGCAGGCCGGGGCCACGTAGCGCCACGAGGATCATGACGAGATGGGCGAGACCGGTCAGGCTGGTGCAGAGCGCGAGCCATCGCGCCCCCGCTTCCGGCTGCGTCTCGCTGGCGTGCAGCAGCAACAGGACGACGAGCAGGATCGCGTTCATCAGCGCCGGCGCCAGGGCCGCGACGGTGAAGCGCTTCTCGGCATTGAGCAGTGCTGCCAGCATGGCGGCCAGCGTCGTCAGGAACAGGAAGGGCAGCATCAGCCGGGTGTAGGACGCCGCCAGAGCCAGGGTTTCGGGCGCCTCGGCGAAGCCGCCGGCCAGGCCCAGCACGAGCCAGGGCGCGAAAAGCTCACCCAACCCGACGAGCACCAGCAACAAGAACCCGATCTGCGCAGCGGCCTCGCCGGCGAAGTCGCGCGCCGCCGCCTCGCCGCGCTCGCCCTTGATCGCAAGGTAGAGCGGCACGAAGGGCGCATTGAGCCCGCCCTCGCCCAGCACACGCCGGACGAGATTGGGTAGGCGCAAAGCCGCGAGGAAAGCATCCGCGACCGGCCCGCCGCCCAGCAGGCGGGCGATCAGCACGTCGCGCGCGAAGCCGAGCAGGCGCGATGCGACCGTGGCCGCGCCGACGACGGCAGAATCGCGCGCAAGACGGGAGGATTCCGGCGCTGATGCCGCCGGTTTCTCCATCAGAGAATGAACCGGCTCAGGTCGGCATTCTTGGCGAGGTCGCCGATGCGCGCCTCGACATAGGCCGCATCGATCGTCACCGCCTCGCCGGAACGATCCGGCGCCGTGAACGAGATCTCGTCCAGAATGCGCTCGATCACGGTCTGGAGCCGGCGGGCGCCAATGTTCTCGACCGTGGAATTCACCTCGACGGCGATGCGGGCGATGGCGTCAATCGCGTCAGCCGTGAAGGTGACGGAGACCTCCTCGGTCGCCATCAGCGCGACGGATTGCTTGATCAGGCTTGCTTCCGTGTCGGTCAGGATGCGCTTGAAATCCTCGATGTCGAGCGGGTTGAGCTCGACGCGGATCGGCAGGCGCCCCTGCAGTTCCGGCAGCAGGTCGGACGGGCGCGAGACGTGGAAGGCGCCGGACGCGATGAAAAGGATGTGGTCGCTCTTCACCGCACCGTGCTTGGTCGCGACGGTGGTGCCCTCGATCAGCGGCAGCAGGTCGCGCTGCACGCCCTCGCGGGAGACGTCGGCGCCGCCCTTGCCCTCGCGGGCGCAGATCTTGTCGATCTCGTCGAGGAAGACAATGCCGTTCTCCTCGACCTCACGGATCGCCGCCTGGATGATCGCATCCTGGTCGATCAGCTTGTCGCTCTCCTCGGCGAGCAGCGGCTGGTAGGCGTCCTTGACCAGGACGCGCTTGGGCTTGCCCTTCTGGCCAAAAGCCTTGCCAAGCATGTCGGAGAGGTTGATCGCGCCGATCGAGGCGCCAGGCATGCCGGGGACCTCGAACATCGGTGCGGAGGCTCCGGCGCCGGCCGCGACCTCGACCTCGATCTCCTTGTCGTCGAGCTCGTTGGCGCGCAGCTTGCGGCGGAAGGAATCGCGCGTCGCCTGGCTGGCATTGGCGCCCACCAGCGCATCGAGCACGCGCTCCTCGGCCGCGACATGGGCCTTGGCCTGGACATCCTTGCGCCGGCTGTCGCGCACCAGCGCGATCGCGACCTCCACGAGGTCGCGCACGATCGATTCGACGTCGCGGCCGACATAGCCGACCTCGGTGAACTTGGTCGCCTCGACCTTGAGGAAGGGCGCATTGGCGAGCTTGGCCAGACGCCGCGCGATCTCGGTCTTGCCGCAGCCGGTCGGTCCGATCATCAGGATGTTCTTCGGCGAGACTTCCTCGCGCAGCGGCCCTTCGAGCTGCTGGCGGCGCCAGCGGTTGCGCAGGGCGATGGCGACGGCGCGCTTGGCGTCCCTCTGGCCGACGATGAAACGGTCGAGCTCCGAGACGATCTCACGAGGGGAAAATGACGTCATGATGCTGGCTTGTCCGAATGAAACTGCATGATGAGAGTGGTATCGGCGCTGCAAGTGACCTCCGGCATCGGCCGGAAGCCGGCCTTCCGGTAGGCTGCGACCGCGCGCCCGTTGCCGGGATCGGGATCGATGACGATGGTACGATAGCCCTGAGAGGACAAAAGCTCGCAGAAGCGGCGCAGCACGGCCGAGCCGATGCCCTGACCAAGCCGGTCGCCGTCAGCCAACGACAAATCCACGCCGACCGCCGTGGCCGGCACCTGCATCAGCCAGGGATTGTCGTCCGCCCATTCGGGACGCTGATGCGGCGCGACGTGCCAGAACTGGATGTAACCTGCAGGGCGACCCGCCACGACGAACAGAAACGGCCTGCAGGTCAGGTCGCGCCCTTCGACCATGTCGCGGATATAGCCGAGTTCGGTCTCCGGCTCGCCCCACCATTCCTGCCAATGGGGGCGCCTCAGCCAATCGGCCAGCAACGCATAATCGTCCCGCTCGACGGGTCTGAAGCCGATCTCGTCCTGCGTCACGCCGCCTCCAGCGTCTCGATGACGAGCGAATGGTTGGTGTAGACGCAGATGTCGCCGGCGATCTTCATCGCCTTGCGCACGATCGCCTCGGCATCGGGCTCGACATCGATCAGGGCGCGGGCCGCCGAGAGGGCGTAATTGCCGCCCGAACCGATCGCCATCACCGCGCCGTGCTCGCTCGCCTCGGGTTCGAGCACGTCGCCGGTGCCCGAGATCAGCAGCGACACCTCCTTGTCGGCGACGAGCAGCATCGCCTCCAGCCGGCGCAGATAGCGATCGGTGCGCCAGTCCTTGGCGAGTTCGACGCAGGCGCGCAGCAACTGGGTGGGATATTGCTCGAGCTTCTTCTCCAGGCGCTCGAACAGGGTGAAGGCGTCGGCGGTGGCGCCGGCAAAGCCGGCGATCACCTCGCCCTTGGCGAGGCGGCGGACCTTGCGGGCATTGCCCTTCATGATGGTCTGGCCGAGCGAGACCTGGCCATCGCCGCCGATGACGACGCGCCCGCCCTTGCGCACCATCAGGATGGTGGTGGCGTGCATGACGGGGACATTGCTGTTTTCGGACATGAGATGGCTAACCGGAGATCGAGACGGGGCGGCGGGTCACGCCAAACATGTTCAGGCGGGGCGGCTCTATCAAGAGGCAGGCCGCTAGACCACCCCGATAGGTCGTTTGGCGGAAGGCAGACCCTTCCCTTGAGTCAAGATACTCTCTCAAAGACAAGCCAGAGCTTTCGATATGGCCGGAAAGCCCTGTCAAGGATCAGTTCGATCCTGCTGCGGGCGAGTCCTTTCGCTGCGTTTAAACACCGGCAGGAAAACAGAGGATTTTCACTCCCTTAAGCTTTTAAGCAGTTTTTTATCATTAACGCCCAAAGGTCAGGGTTTAGATCGGCTTCCATTGTCGGGAAGCCGCCTCGGGGCGCCATTCATGAAATCTATCCGCCTGAAAATCCTTGCCATGCTGGCCATCGTCGCCGGCGGGGCCATCCTCTCAGCGATCATCAGCCTGTACGGGCTGTACAAGGCCGACGACCTCAACACCCGCTCCGAAATCCAGGGCAATGTCGCTTTGCTGACCCAACGCATCAACGGCGTGGTCACGGCCGTGGTGATGGATTCACGCGGCGTCTACATGTCGAAGACGAGCAAGGAGGCCGAGCCTTTCGCCAAGGGCATCGAGGATCGCTTCCCGACGCTGCGCAAGTTCTCCGCCGATCTGCAGAAAGTCGCGCCGGCAGAAGAACGCGCTGTCGTCGACCAGATTGCCAAGGCGGTCGAAGAGTTCATCACCTTCCGGGCGGAGACCGCCCGGCTCGGCCGCGAGGTTTCACCCGCAGCCGCCAATGAACAGGGCAACAACGAAGCCAACCGCTCCAACCGCAAGGCCCTGAACGACCTGTTGATCAATTTCAGCCAGCGCGTCGAGAAGGCCAGCATCGCGGTCAGTGCCGAGGCGACCGCCTTTACCCGGCAGGTCCAGTGGCTGATGCCGATCGTGCTGCTGACGACGCTGCTGGTTTCGGTCGGTGTCGCGCTCATTTTTGCCCAGCGCTCGATCACCCGCCCAATCCTGGATCTCAGCCGGGTCATGGAGAAGCTGACCGCCGGCGATACCCGCATCGACGTGCCTCATGCCCAGCGCGAGGACGAGATCGGCACGATGGCGCGCGCCGTATCCGTGCTCCGCCAGAGCACCGAGCAGGTCGCCCTGCTGCAGGAGCAGGAACGGGCCGCGGCAGCCACGCGCCTCGCCAGGGCGCAATCGATGGAAGCGGTGGTCTCGGATGTCGGCGAGGTCGTCGCCGCGGCCGCGGCCGGCGATTTCTCGGCGCGCCTGCAGATCGAGGATGCCGACGAGCAGATGCAGCGGCTGGTGGCCGGCATCAACGAGATCAACGCGGTGGTCGACGGGGCGACGACGGAGTTCGCCGGGGCCCTGTCGGCGATCGCGGGCGGGGACCTGACCAACCGGGTCGAGACGGCCTATCGCGGCCGCTTCGCCGACCTGAAGGGGGCGATCAACGAGACGGTGGATCGCCTCTCGGACACAGTGGCGACGATCCAGACGACCTCGGCCGACGTGGGTCTCGCCGCCCGCGAGATCAACATGGGCGCCGACGATCTGTCGAAGCGCACCGAGGAGCAGGCCTCATCGCTGGAAGAGACCGCCGCCACGACAGAGGAGCTCGCGGCCTCGGTCAAGGCCTCGGCCCAGGCCTCGAAAGATGCAGCCCGGATCGCCGACGAGGCGATGCAGGCGGCCGAGAACGGTGGCACTATTGCCGGCCAGGCGGTCGATGCCATGGCCCGGATCGAGAGCGCTTCGCAGAAGATCTCCGACATCATCCGGGTGATCGACGACATCGCCTTCCAGACCAACTTGCTCGCGCTCAACGCCGCGGTCGAGGCGGCGCGTGC
>NZ_FNBZ01000021.1 GCF_900102525.1 Allobosea robiniae
CCCGAGAGCCTGATCCCGCAGATCCGTGATTCCGGCGTGAAGAACATCACCGTGATCTCGAACAATGCCGGCGCCGACGGCTTCGGCCTGTGGATGCTGCTGCAGACCCGCCAGATCAGGAAGATGATCGCGTCCTATGTCGGCGAGAACAAGCTGTTCGAGCAGCAATATCTCGCCGGCGAACTGGAGCTGGAGCTGAACCCGCAGGGCACGCTGGCCGAGCGCATCCGCGCCGGCGGTGCTGGCATCCCGGCCTTCTACACCAAGACCGGCGTCGGCACCGTCGTCGCCGAGGGCAAGCCGGTCGAGGAATTCGAAGGGCAGCTCTATGTCCGCGAAACCTGGCTGCGCGCCGACCTCGCCATCGTCAAGGCCTGGAAGGCCGATACCGCCGGCAATCTCGTCTATCGGAAGACCGCGCGGAACTTCAATCCGAACATGGCGACCGCCGGCAAGGTGACGGTGGCCGAGGTCGAGGAGATCGTGCCGGTCGGCTCGCTCGATCCCGAGGCGATCCACACGCCCGGCATCTATGTCGACCGCGTCATCAAGAGCACGATCAACGAGAAGAAGATCGAAAAGCTGACCGAGCGCAAGAGGGAGGCCGCCTGATGTCCTGGACCCGCGAAGAGATCGCAGCCCGCGCCGCCAAGGAATTGAAGGACGGCTTCTACGTCAATCTCGGCATCGGCATCCCGACGCTGGTGGCGAACTACATTCCCGACGGGGTCAACGTCACCTTGCAATCCGAGAACGGCCTGCTCGGCATCGGCCCCTTCCCCTATGAGGGCGAGGCCGATCCCGACCTGATCAATGCCGGCAAGCAGACCATCACGATCCTGCCGAGCTCGAGCTTCTTCTCCTCGGCCGACTCGTTCGCGATGATCCGCGGCGGCCATATCGACCTGACCATCCTCGGCGCCATGGAAGTGGCGGCGAATGGCGACATCGCCAACTGGACCATCCCCGGCAAGATGGTGAAGGGCATGGGCGGCGCGATGGATCTGGTCGCCGGCGTCAAGAAGGTCATCGTCGTGATGGA
>NZ_FNBZ01000015.1 GCF_900102525.1 Allobosea robiniae
TATCAAGGATTCCGGCCTCGGTTACAAGGAGGGCGTCGTCGAGGCCATGAAATCCTTCACAAACGTCAAGACGTGGTCGATGCCCTGGACCGCGTAAGCAGTCCTCGCGATCTTCTCGCAGCGCGATAACGTCGACGCGGATGCCATCATTCGCCGATGCCGTGGTCATGACCGGACGCGTTGCTCACGCGGACGGCCCGTGGAGCACCCTCGTCTCAGGCTTCAGCGCCGCTCCGCAACGGCTGCATGGTGCTTGCGCGCGGCTCTAGCCGAAATCGGCGAACAGGAAAGTCAGCAAGCGATCTGCAGTTTTGCGCCGGCAAACTTGGGGGTCGAACACCGCCGTGAGGAGAGACCCGTCTGATTTGAGATGTGGGAACGGCAGCTCCAGGCGCTTCTGCCGGATCAGGTCGGCCAGCACGCCAGGCGGCCCGATCACGCACCCCTGATCCGCGACGGCAGCCTCGACGGCAATATAGAAATGCGGTGTCGAGCGCGTCGCGACTGGCGCGTCGATGCCGGCTACAGCCAGCCAATCCTCAAGCTCGCCGGCCCGCGTCCGGGCGACCAAAAAAGTCTCCTGGGCAATCGCCGCAACGCCCTCTTGCCGCAGCCGTTCCGCGCGTTCCGGCGTGGCCAGCACCGTCAGGCGCTCGATTCCGATCGGCCGTCGTTCCAAACCGCCGGTATCGTCGGCCTGCCGCACGATCGCGATGTCGAAAGGCAGGCGTCGCCATTCGTCGGTGGTGTGCATCTGGCTGACCCGGACCGGGCGTCCGCCCATTTTCGCTTCCGCGTCGACGAGCCGGGGCAGGATCCAGTGCATCGACAAGGTGGCGTTCGCGGCGATGGTGATGACCCGCGTGTCCGACACCCGGGTCGCCGACATCCACGCCTCCTCGATATGCCGCAATGCGGTACCGACCGCCTGGGCCAGCTCGGTTGCCAAGGGGGTCGGCTTCAGCCGGTGGCCGCTTTCGAACAGCGGCGCCTCGATCTCATGCTGCAGCTGAACGAGCTGCTTGCTCACCGCACCCGGTGTCACACGAAGGTCATCGGCGGCCGCCACGACGTTGCCGGTGCGAACGACGGCTTCCAGAACGGACAACGCGCGCAAGGACGGGAGGTGCATATCGATGTGAATTTGAGAAAACCTCACATTGGCATGACCATAATTCGCTTTCGTAAATCCGTAAAGTGAAGAAGTCTCAAGAACTGCCCGAGTTGTCCAAAAGTAAAATGGTGCGGTGCACAATGTCTATCGAAGTGAATGGCCGTTTTTACGCTCGCCCTGTGCGCCCGAGCGTCGTGATCTGTTATGACGGTTGTGATCCGGCCTATGTGGCAGATGCGGTCATCCGCGGTGTCTCGCCGCGTTTGAAACGGATGCTGGCGGACGGGTTCTACGCCAATGCCTTGTCGGCGATGCCGAGTTTCACCAACCCCAACAATGTCTCGATCATTTGCGGCGCGCCGCCGAGGGTTCACGGAATCTCGGGCAATTACTGGTACGACCGCGCCACGAAAACCGAAGTGATGATGACCGACGCAGGGCCGCTGAGCGCCCCGACGGTGCTGGCCAGCCTGTCTCAGGCCGGCGTCAAGGTGGCGGCGGTGACCGCAAAGGACAAATTGCGCAAGGCGCTGGCAGTGGGTTTGGCCGGTCCCGGCGCGAGCGGCATCGCCTTCTCGGCCGAGAAGGCCAGGAGCTGCACCATCGAGGAGCACGGTATCGACAGCGCCGAGGCGCAAGGCGATGCGCCCGTGCCCGGCCAATACTCGCCGGAGCTTTCGCTGTTTGTGCTCGACGCTGGCGTGCGCCTGCTCAAGGCCGCGCGCGCCGAGCTGCTTTATCTCTCGCTGTCGGATTTCGTGCAGCACGCTTACGCGCCGGGCGCACCGCAATCCGATGCCTTCATGAAGGCGGTCGACGACCGCATCGGGGCCCTGCTCGATCTCGGCGCCGTTGTCGGCGTCGTGGCCGACCATGGCATGACCGACCTGTCGCTTGCCGACGGAACGCCGAACATCCTCTATCTCGGCGACGTGCTCGATGCCCGTTTCGGCCCGGGCTGCCTCAAAGTGATCTGTCCGATCACCGATCCATTCGTGCGCCATCACGGGGCCCTTGGCGGCTTCGTGCGCGTCCATGTCGTCGGCGAAGCCGACCATGCCGAGGTTCGCGATTTCATCGCCGGGCTGCCGGGCATCCAGCACGCCCTGATCCGCGAGGACGCTTGCCGCATGTTCGAGCTGCCGATGGAGCGGGAGGGCGATGTCACGGTGGTGGCCAGCAAGGGCGTCGCGCTCGGGACCAGCAAGGGCGCCCACAAGCTCGAAGAGCTCGCCGGCGCCAGATTGCGCTCGCATGGCAGCCTCGCCGAGCGCGACGTGCCCTTTGCGGTCTCCAGTCCGCTGAACGCCGAGTACCGGCAGAAGGCACGGAGCGGCCAGCTCTACAATTACGATATCTTCGACTATGTCCTCAACGGCACGCAGGAGGCTCGGTGATGGCCGCCGGTTCGCAGATCAACAGCGGCCGTCGCGCGGTCGCGCTGATCCTCGACGGTCTGCGGCGCGATTTCGTGACGCCGGAGCATACGCCGAACCTCGTCGCCCTGAAGGCGCGGGCCACCTGGTGCGACAGCCACCGTTCGGTGTTCCCGTCGGTGACGCGCGTCGTCTCCTCGTCCTTCGCCACCGGATACCGGCCATCGGGGCATGGCCTGGCCGGCAATACTGTTGCGTTGCTGAACGGCGACGATCTCGAGCTCTATGATGTCGGCAAGCCCGAATTCCTTGGCCACAAGGAGCGCCTGACAGGGCATGTCCTGCGTCAGCCGACCCTGACTGAGCGGCTCGCCGAGACCGGCGGCGCTGTGATTTTCAACAATGTCTCGCCGGGTGCCGCCTACATGCACGACCCGCGCGGCCACGGCCATGTCTATCATCGCGCCGGCTCTTATGGCCCCGGCCGCAAACCGATCGAAGGGAGCGACGCGCTGAGCGTCGCCGGTGACATCGCCGGAGATAGGGCGGTGCTCGACCGCTTCATCGCCGAGGTCGTGAACACGCGGAAGCCTGCCTTCGCGCTGGCCTGGCTCGGTCACCCCGACACGACCCAGCATGAGGTCGCGCTCGGCTCGCCGCGTCATCTGGAAGCCCTCAAGATCGTCGACGGCCATGCCAAGCTCTTGATTGAGGCGGTCGATGCGGCGCGCGCTGCAGGCGAGGACATCCTCCTGCTGATCGGCTCCGACCACGGTCACCAGACTGTCACGGGGATCGTCGATATAGCCGGCGAACTTGTCGCTGCCGGGCTGAAGGATTCAGCCCAGTCCGGCGACGTCGTCGTCGCTCCCAACGGTACCGCCGCCTTGATCTATGTCGACCGCCGCAATGCCGACCGCATCCCCGCGCTTGGCCGTTTCCTCGGCGAGCAAGGCTGGGCGGGACGCGTGATGGGACCGGATGCCTTCGCCGCCGCCGGCATTCCCGAAGGCGGTGGCCTGGCGTTCGCTGTGGCGCTGAAGGCCGATGACGAAGGCGTCAATGAGTTCGGCGTTCCCGGCCTCAGCCTTGCGGCCAAGCCCGTCGGGGGCAAGGCCGACCGGCTCGGCTGCGGCCAGCATGGCGGTCTCGGCCGCTACGAGCAATCGCCCTTTCTGATCCTCGACGGCCCGGGTTTCGCAAGGGGCCACGAGATCTCGGCCGAGACCTCGGCGATCGATATCGCGCCCAGCATTCTGACCTTTCTCGACCAGCCGGCAGACGGGCTCGACGGACGGGCCCTGCAGAATCGGCAATTCGCCTGAACCCCTCAAAGGAGGCTCGCATGACAGACCGCATAACCGATCTCGCGATCAGCCGCCGCGCCCTGCTGGCGGGTACGGCCGCCATGACGGCCGGCGTCCTCGGCGTTCCCGGCCTGCCGCAGGCCCAGGCCGCCCGCAAAGGCGTGCTGAAATACGCCACGCTCGGCCTCGACACCGCCGATCCGCACCGCCACACCGGTTCGATCGCGGTGCAGCAGGCCTATGTCGAGACGCTGACCTCGATCGCGTCGGACGGCGCCGTCGAGCCGTTCCTGGCCGAGAGTTTTCAGGTCTCGCCGGATGGCAAGACCTACACCTTCAAGCTCCGCCAGAACGTCAAGTTCCACAATGGCGATACGCTGAAGAGCGCCGATGTCGCGGCCAATCTCGAACGGGTGAAGAACAAGGTGAAGGGCGGCTGGCTCGTCACCGCGATCAAGCTCGTCAGCAAGCTCGAGACACCCGACGACAACACGCTCGTGGTCACGCTCGACGCGCCCTATTCGCCTTTCCTCAACCTGCTCTCCGAATTGTGGATCCTGTCGCCGAAATCGGAAGGCTGGGACGAGACGATCAAGACGCCGATCGGCACTGGCCCCTTCACGTTCGGCACCTGGCAACCCAAGGTGAAGCTCGTCGCGCCTGCCTTCCCCGGCTACTGGAGGAGCGGCTTGCCGAAGGTCGAGCGGGTCGAGTTCGACCTGCGCGACGGTGTCGACAAGAGCCTCGCGCTGCGAGCCGGCGACCTGCACATCATCCAGCTCGACCGCGAGCCGGCCGAAACGCTGAAGAAGGTGGGCGCCGCTGACATTCTCGGTCTCAAGGACACCAGCTGGTTTTCGATCGCCTTCAACAACCGTAAGCCGCGTAAGCCGTTCGACGACATCCGCGTGCGCCAGGCGTTGGCGCTCGCCGTCGACAAGCCGGCTTTCATGAACTTCATGGGCGGCGAGCAGGGCATCGTCACCAACCAGATCGTGGCCCCGGGCAATGCCTATTTCGACAAGGCCTGGCACGATGCCGATCCGTTTCGGAAGCCCGATCTCGACAAGGCCAAAAAGCTGCTGGCCGATGCCGGTGTGAAGCCGGCCGACCATACGATCGAGTTCGTGTCCTGGCAGGAATCATATGCACAGGTCGTGGTGCAGATGGTCCGGAAGCTCGGCTTCAAGGTCAACCATGTCGCGCTCGATGATGTCGGCGCGCAGAAGCGGCTTGGCCAATACGACTGGGACATGAATGTGATGTCGTCGGGACCGCGCGCCGACATCTTCCTGCGCTATGTCCGGCTGATGAGCGACGGCCCCAACCCGACGCTGTGGGGTGGCATCCAGGATCCCGAGCTCGACAGGATGATCAATGCCGGCGTGCAGGAGCCGGACCAGGCCAAGCGCAAGGCGAACTATCTGACCGCGTCCAAGCACATCGACGACAAGGCCTATTTCTATGTCATCGGCCATTCGCCGAGCCTGATCGCGGTTAAAAAGGGCGTCAAAGGCTACGAGTCCGGCTTCACCTGGGCGTGTCACTGGGCGAGCGGCGGCGTCGCCCACACGACGATCGACAGCTGAGCGCGGATGGAAGGATTCGCGCCATGTCCGCTCCACCCATCGCCGTGAGCGCGCCGCGCAGTGCTGGCCGGCGCTGGCCTGTCGGCGTGCTGCTTGCGACTGTTGCCGTGGCCATCGTCGCGCTGGCCGGCCTCGTGGCGCCGTGGCTGACAGCCAATTCGCCGCTGGACCAGGATCTGCTCGCGATCAACAAGGGGCCGAGCGCGGATTACTGGCTCGGGACCGACCATCTCGGCCGCGATATCTGGGCGCGCCTGCTCTATGGCGCGCGCTTCACCTTCGGTATCTCGATTGCCGGCACGGCCATCGCCTTTGCGATCGGCGCCGGTCTCGGTCTCTTCGCGCTGGCGCTCGGACGCTGGAGCGAAGCGACCCTCTACGCCGGCATCGACCTGATCCGCGCGCTGCCGGGAACGTTGCTCGCGCTGCTGCTGATCGTCGGCCTCGGCAGCGGCACCGGCCCCCTGATCGTGGCGCTCGGCATCTCGTTCGCCCCGCTCGTGGCCTATGTCGCGCGCGCCGCGTTCCACCGCGAGGCGGTGCGGGACTACGTGCATGCCGCCACCAGTTTCAGCGGCGGGCGCATCCACGTCCTGGTGCGGCACATCCTGCCCAACATCGTCGGAGCGCTGGTCACCCAGGCCGCGATCATCCTGCCGCGCTGCATCGTGACGGAATCGGTCTTGAGCTTTCTCGGAGTCGGCTCCTCGCCCGATGCTCCGACCTGGGGGCGGATGATCGCCGATTCCAGCCGCTTCATCGAGCGCGCGCCGCACGCCATCGTCATACCGGTCCTGGCGCTGGTGGTTCTGACGCTCAGCCTCTCGGTGCTTGGCAACGATCTGCGACGCTGGCTCGACCCGGTCCGCGAGAACGCCGGGGAGGCGGCCGAGCCGGCCGAGATCGACCCGCAACTCGCAATGCCGCGCTGAGGAGGCACAAGCATGGATCGTCTCGCTTCCGTCCTCTTCGCCGTGCTGCGCGGGCTCGTCCAGGCCGCCTGCATCGTCGCACTGACCTTCTTCCTCTGCCGCGTGATGCCCGGCGACGTCGTCGACGTGCTCGGCCTCGAAGGCGGGCTGACCGCCGACCAGCAGGTCGAGATGCGCCGCGCGCTCGGCCTCGACCAGCCGCTGCTGTCACAGTTCGTGACCTGGGTCTCGCACGCGCTGCAGGGCGATTTTGGTCGGTCGCTGCGCTTCGATCAGCCTGTTTCGGACATGCTGGCGAACGCGCTGCCGGTGACGCTGAGATTCGCCTTCCTCAGCTTTGCCTTCGGGGTCGGGCTGGCGCTGCTGCTGGCCATCGCTGCCACGGCTTTCCGCTCGCGCTGGCTCGACGGGCTGATCGACGGGATCAACATCTGGTCGATCGCGGTGCCGACCTTCTGCGCCGGTTTCGCCGCGATCCTGATCTTTTCGATCTGGCTCGGCTGGCTGCCGGTGATCGGCGGCCTGCTGATGCCGGTGATCATCATAGGGCTCGACAACGCCGGGCAGATCGTCAAGTCGCTGCGCGAGGAGTTGAAGGAGGCGGTCATGCTGCCCCATGTCCGCACGGCGCGCGCCAAGGGGCTCTCGCCCTGGCGCATCGCCATCGCCCATGTCCTGCCGGCGGCCGCGCCGATCATGCTGGCGCTGTCGGGTCTCGCGCTTGGCGGGCTCGTCGCGGGGTCGCTGACCATGGAGGTGCTGTTTGCGCTGCCCGGCATCGGCAGCCTGACGCTGAACGCCATTCACGGCCGCGACTATCCGATCATCCTCGCTGCCGTAACCGTCATCGCAGTGGCTCTGGTGCTGATCAACACTGTGATCGACATCCTCCATCGCCTGATCGATCCGAGGCTTGCATGATCGGCAAACTGCTCGAAATCCGCGACCTCGACGTCATCATCCACGGCCGAAAACTGGTGGACTCGATCTCCTTTGCGCTGGCGCCGGGCGAGACTGTGGCGCTGATCGGCGAATCCGGTTCCGGAAAATCGATGACGGCCTCAGCGATCATGGGTCTGCTGCCGCCCGGGATCACGATGGCAGCGCGCTCCGCGATCGTCTTCGACGGCAAGCCGCTCGATCCGGCGGACGAGACCGCGATGCGGCCGTTGCGCGGCCGCGACATCTCGGTCGTCTTTCAGGACCCGATGAGCTGCCTCAATCCCTTCATGACGGCAGGCGCGCAAATCGACGAGGCGCTGCGCCGGCTCGGGCACGGCGACGGCACCAAGCGCCGCGCGCGGATCCTCGAATTGCTTCAGCTCGTCGAGATGTCGGATCCGGCCACGATCGCCAGCCGCTATCCGCATGAATTGTCCGGCGGTCAGCAGCAGCGCGTGATGACGGCGATGGCGCTTGCTGCCGAACCGAAATTGCTGATCGCCGACGAGCCGACCAGCGCACTCGACGCCACCGTGCAGGCGGAGATCCTGGCCCTGCTCAGGCGCCTGCAGGACCGGCTCGGCAACGCGATGCTGTTCATCACCCATGATCTCGCCGCGGCAAGCCAACTCGCCGACCAGATCGTGGTCATGCACAAGGGGCGCTGCGTCGAACAGGGTCCCACGGCCGAGGTGCTGCTCTCACCGAAGGACCCGTATACGCGGATGCTGGTCTCCACGCGCACCATGCTCGCCGAACTGCCTGCAACCGCGCCGCGTTCGAGCGCCGAACCCCTGCTCGCGATCAGCGGCCTCCAATACGAATATCCGGCCAAGCGCCTGTTCTCGAAGCCGTTCCGGGCGGTGGACGGTATTTCGATCGCGATCGCGCCGGGCGAAACGCTCGGCATTCTCGGAGAATCCGGTTCAGGCAAGTCAACCCTGGCCAAGCTGATCATCGGGCTGGCCCGACCCGGCGGCGGCGACATCGCCTTGTTCGGTGAATCGCTGGCGGCGCGGAACTTCCGCCTGACACCTGCCATGCGCAAGCGCTGCCAGATCATCTTCCAGAATCCGTACGGTGCGCTCAACCCGCGGCTCACCATCGAGAAGGCGATGCGCGAGCCGCTCGAACTGCTCGGCCTCAGCGGCCCTGACGATCGTGCCAAGCTCGGCAGCGCACTCGCCGATGTGAACCTGACGCCCGACTATCTCGGACGCTATCCGCACCAGCTTTCGGGCGGGCAGCGCCAGCGTGTCTGCATCGCCCGCGCGCTTCTTTCCGAGCCGAGCCTTTTGATCTGCGACGAGATCGTTTCCGCGCTCGACGCGACCGTGCAGATGCAGGTGTTGCGCACACTCAAGGCGCTACAGCAGAAACGCGGCTTCGCCATGCTGTTCATCGGCCACGACATCGAGATCGTGCGCTGGGTCTCCGACCGGATTGCAGTGATGCATCGCGGCAAGGTCGTCGAGCAGGGCGAGGCCGGAGCGCTCGTCACGCACCCGGTCGAGGCTTATACGCGCAAGCTGGTCGCCGCGATGCCTCGCCCTATCGCCTAGTAAGTCTAAAGGTAAATCGGGTTCGACCAGGCGATACGGCCCAATGGGCATCGTCGCAGGCGCGCGCATCGATGCGCCGGCCGGTGTTGACTGATCCGACGAGCGATTATGCCCGCAAGCTTATCGATTCCGTCCCCTATATCGCTGGCCACCTCCAATTCCGCAGCAGCGCAGGCGAGGCTGCTTGGCCGAGTTCGGCAATTCAAGCAGAGAAAGTCAGCATCTCGTACGTCCGCTGCTTCGAAGACCGCACCAGCCCATCACCTCCTTCGCGAACGGCACGCCCTTGCCCGCAACAATCGCCGATTCTTTGGCGTAAAATTCAGCCGTTCTGTCGCCGGCCCTGTAGTAGCCTCGCCTGGTTGGGGCCGCTGACCGCCGAACCGTTGCGATGATGGCGGCCTTCAGTGGCCCATGTGGGCGCCATGCATCGCGGGAGAAGGCAGTGCAGAATACCGACAAGATTTGGACGATCGTCGATGCAAAGCAGGCTGATTACATCGAACTGAGCGATCGCGTCTTCGAAATGCCCGAGCTCAACTATCGCGAGGTCAAGTCGGCTGCGGCCCATGCCGAGCAGCTTCGGCGCGAGGGGTTTCGCGTGGAGACGGGCATCGCCGGATTGCCGACCGCGGTCATGGGCGAGGCGGGGGAAGAGGGCCCGGTGATCGCCATTCTCGGCGAATACGATGCGCTGCCGGAGCTGTCGCAGACGCCGGGCCTGTCCGAGCATCAGCCGCTTCCGAACCAGCCGGCCGGCCATGGCTGCGGCCATAACCTGCTCGGCGCCGGCGCCATGCTGGCGGCTGCCGCGGTCAAGGATTTCCTCGCGGAACGCGGGCTCAAGGGCCGCGTCCGCTATTATGGCTGCCCGGCCGAGGAAGGCGGCGCCGGCAAGGCGTTCATGGTCAAGGAGGGCGCCTTCAAGGATGTGGACATCGCGATTTCCTGGCATCCGGCGGATTTCGCGGCGGTGACGGCGGCCATCTCGCTCGCCAACACGACGATCGATTTCGAGTTCACCGGCCGCGCCTCGCATGCCGCCGCCGCTCCGCATCTCGGCCGGTCGGCGCTCGATGCGGCCGAGTTGATGAATGTCGGCGTCAACTACATGCGCGAGCACATGCCGAGCGATGCGCGTATCCATTACGCCTATCTGGACGCCGGCGGCATCGCGCCGAACGTCGTGCAGGCCAAGGCCAGGCTGCGCTATGTCGTGCGCGCGACGATGGTCTCACAGGTCCACGAGCTCCTCGCCCGCGTCCGGAAGATCGCCGATGGCGCCGCGTTGATGACGGAGACCACCGTCACCAGCGAAGTCGTCAGCGCGATGAGCAGCCTGCTGGCGAACACGCCGCTGGAAGACGCCATGCAGCGCAATTTCGACCGGCTCGGCCCGCCGCCCTTCGATGCGGAGGACGTCGCCTTCGCCAGGCGCATGCAGAAGACGGTGACGCCCGCGCATATCGAAAGCGCCTTCCGCCGTTCGGGATTGCCGGCGACGGATTTCCCGCTGTGCAACGCGATCGCGCCCAAGGAAGCACCGGGACCGCGGATGATGGGCTCGACCGATGTCGGCGACGTCTCATGGGCCGTGCCGACGGTCCAGGCACGGGGCGCGACCTATACGATCGGCACGCCCGGCCATTCCTGGCAATTGACCGCGCATGGGCAGTCGCCGCTGGCCCACAAGGGCATGGTTCACGTCGCCAAGATCATGGCGGGCGTCGCCACGGACGTGCTCGTCGAGCCGGGCTTGCTGGAACAGGCCAAGGCCGATTTTGCGGAGCGCCTGACCCGGACGCCTTACAAGCCGCTCCTGCCCGATGATGCCAAGCCGCCCTTCCACATGTTCTGAAGCGGCTTGTCGATCACTGTGATGCAAGGACGCCCGGCTCCATAGCCGGGCGGGGACCGCTGCGGCGCGATCCGGGGCCTGCCGACCTGGGTTGGCGCGTCAGGCTTCGGCTGCCTGCTCCGGCAGCCGCGAGATCACGCCGACGATCGGGCGCAGATGCTGCTCGAGGATCGCCAGCGCCTTTTCCTCATCCCATTCGGAAAGGGCGGCGATCAGGGCGTGATGTTCCCTGCTGATCCGCGCGACGCGGGTCGGGTCGGTGCTGATCGCCGTCATCGCGACGCGCTGCTGGCGGGCGCCCAGCGACTGGTAGAGGTCCGACAATACGACATTGCCGACCGCGGCGATCATGACGAAGTGAAACTCGCGGTTCAGCTCGACCCGATTGAAATAGTCGCCCTGCGGCAGGTGCTCCAGCTCTGCGAGGATCGCATGCATGTCGGCAGGAAGCGGCAATTCCTCACGGCAGATGCGGCGGATCGCATGGCTTTCGATCATGCGCCGGGCCTCGTAGAGGTCGAGCAGCTCCTGCGCCGTGACCTGCCGGACGAGGGCGCCGCGGCGCGGCAGCAAATCGATGAAACGTTCCGCCTCCAGGCGATGGAAAGCCTCGCGGACGGGCGTTCGCGACACTCCGAGCGCCGATGAGATTTCCTCCTCCTCGATGAAGCAGCCGCCGAGGAAGCGGCCGCGCAGGATCTGCTCGCGCACATAGAGATAGACCCGTTCCCGGGTCGGCTTGCCCCGCAAGGCAGCCATCTCGTCCTGTTCGATCATGGCCATCGACAACGCGCCCCCTTCGGTCTTTTCTAGGGCTGTCGAGAGTAGACAGCAAAAAATCCGCCACGTATACATGACGCATCAAGAGCGCGGCTCGCCTATTCGTCTATAGCGAAGCCGTGCCGGGGAACCGCATGACCGTGCACGCCACCTTCGCGACAGGAAGCTGCAGACCGGGCCGATCGGCCCGGCGCAGGCGGCTTTGTCGGATCGCTGGCGCGGTTATTGCTCGCATCAGCCCGGCTCCGCCCTTCCCGCCATCGACGGGAACCGACAGGGCTTAAGCCCGCGGACAGCCGGACCCAGCAGCAGAGGATCAGCCCATGACCATCTCTCGCCGTTCCGTCCTTGGTGCCGGCCTTGCCGGCCCGCTGCTGGCCTCGCCTTTCCTGATCCGCCCCGCGAGCGCACAGCGCGCCGCCGGCATCATCCGCTACGGCCTGTCGGCCTTTCCGCCGAACCTCCAACCCTGGGTCTCGACGGGGGCGTCGGCCGGCACCGTCAAGATGCTGATCAACCGCAGCCTCGTCTCCTACGATTCCAAGGGTGAGCTGCGCGGCGAACTCGCCGAGTCCTGGTCGCGCGATCCCGAGGGCGCCTGGGTCTTCAAGCTGCGCAAGGGCTGCGTCTTCCACAATGGCGAGCCGGTCACCGCCGATGACGTGAAATGGTCGATCGAGCAGATCGCCGGCGAAAAATCGACCGCCTATATGCGCACGCAGTTCCAGTTGATCGAGAAGGTCGAGATTCCCGATCCGCAGACGGTCCGCTTGGTCACCAAGGGGCCGCAGGCGACGCTGCCGAGCTGGTTCGCCAACTACAACACCTTCGTCATCTGGCGGAAATCGAGCCCGAACGAGCCGATCGGCGCAGGTCCCTTCCGCCTCGTCGGGCAGGAGCGCGGCACTTCGGTGGAGCTTGCGGCCTTCGACAAGTTCTACAAGCCGGGCATCCCGAAGGCGAAGGGCATCAAGTTCATCGTCTATGCCGACGAGAACCTGCGCAACGCCGCGCTGATCTCAGGCGATGTCGACATGATCGAATACGTGCCCTGGCAGTCGATGGCGACGGTCGAGGCCGATCCGCGCCTCAAGCTCGACAACCAGGAGGGGCCGTTCATGGACGTGCTCTTCAACGGCACGAAACCTCCGTTCAACGATCCGCGCGTGCGCCGGGCCGTTGCGCATGCGGTGAAACGCGAGGACATCGTCAAGGTCGCCTTCTTCGGGCGCGGCAAGCCGCTCGAAGGCGTGCCGATCGTCGAGGGCACGCCCTGGTACGACAAGGAGCTGGCGCATGGCTGGAACTATGATCCGACCCGGGCCAAGGCGCTGCTGGCGGAAGCCGGCCATGCCAACGGCTTCCAGACGACACTGCTCGCCACCGCCCAGTTCGGCATGCACAAGGACACCGCCGAGATCGTCCAGCAATATCTCGCGGCGATCGGCATCCAGGCGGAGCTGCAATTGCCGGACTGGTCGACGCGGGTGAGCCGCGGCTCGCGCGGCCAGTACGACATGGCGATCCACGGGGTGTCCTCGGACAACAACGATCCGGACGGATTGACCGTGGTGCTCGACACCTCGCTCTCGCCGACGCATGGCCGCTCCTTCAAGGTCGATGCGCCGCGCACCATCGCCGCACTCGCCAAGGGCCGGGCCGAGTTCGACCAGGACAAGCGCGTCGAGATCTACAAGGAGATGCAGCGCGCCGCGCTCGAGGAGGTGCCGCTCGTCGGCCTCGCCTGGCGCCAGCAGGGCTATGGCATGGACAAGGGCATCCAAGGCTTCACCAACCTGCCCGGCGCGCTCTCGACATCCTCCGGCAATCAGCTCGAGGAGACCTATTTCGGATGAGCGCGGCCTGGCTCGGACGGCGGCTGGCTCTGACCCTGGCGATGGCCTGGGTCGTGGCGACGATCGTGTTCCTGGCGCTGCATATGGTGCCCGGAGACCCGGCCGAGCTGCTCCTGTCGACATCGGGCGCCATGCCTGATCCGGCGACCGTGCAGGAACTGCGCGAGAAGCTCGGGCTCGATCAGCCGCTCCTGGTCCAGTACGGCCATTTCCTGGCGGGGCTGGCGCGAGGGGATCTCGGCACGTCACTGATCGACGACTATCCCGTCATCCAAGAGATCGCGCTCCGGCTGCCGCGCACGCTGGAGCTGATCCTGACGGGAACCCTGATCGCGCTCGTGATCGGCGTGCCATCGGGCGTCTATGCCGCGGTCCATCGGGGCGGCGCCTTCGACCGCGTCGCCTCCTGGATCACCGCGCTGTTGCTGGCGGTGCCGGTCTTCGTCGTCGGCACCCTGCTGGTGCTGCTGCTGGCGCAGACGCTGCGATTGATGCCGGCGGGCGGCTTCGTTCCGCTCACGCAGGACCCGGCCCAGCACTTCAAACTCCTGACGCTGCCGGCGGTGGCGATCGCCAAGGGGCTTGCGGCCGTGCTGTTCCGGATGACGCGCGCCGCGACGCTCGACGCGCTCGCCCATGATTATGTCCGGACCGCGCAGGCCAAGGGGCTTTCGCCGCGACGGGTTCTCGTCGTGCATGTGCTGCGCAACGCACTGAACCCGGTCGTTACCGTGCTGGGTCTCCAGATGGGAACCTTGCTCGGTGGGACCGTGCTGGTCGAATATGTCTTCAACTGGCCGGGCCTGTCGACGCCGCTGCTGCGTGCCGTCGAGGGGCGCGACTATCCGATGGTGGTCGGCATCATCCTGACGATCTCGGTGCTGTTCCTGCTGATCAATCTCCTCGTCGAATTGCTGCACGCGGCGATCGACCCACGGGTGCAGCACGCATGAGGCGGCGCGGATTCACACGGCTTCTGGTGCCCGGCGGCGTGGTCGCCGTGATCCTGCTGATGGCTCTGACGGCACCGCTTCTGCCGCTGCCCGATCCCGTCAAGCAGGATGTGGCGCAGCGCCTGGCCGGGCCGATGGCGGGGTCCTGGCTCGGGCGCGACGAGTTCGGCCGCGACGTGCTCTCGCGACTGGTCTGGGGCGCGCGCACCAGCTTGTCCGTCGCCTTCGTCTCGGCGCTGTTTGCCGGGCTCGTCGGCATCACGCTCGGGCTGATCGGCGGCTGGGCGCGGAGCTGGGGCGCTTTTCTCACGGTGCGCAGCGTCGAGATCATCATGTGCTTCCCGCCGGTGCTGCTGGCGCTGCTGGTGGTGACGCTGCTCGGCCCCGGCGCCGGAACGCTTATCCTCGTGCTCTCGGTGCTCTATTTGCCCGGCTTCGCGCGGGTGACCTATGCCGAGGTGATCGCGGTGAAGGGGCGGGACTATGTCGAGGCGACGCGGGCGCTCGGCGCCACGCAGTCGCATCTGTTGTTCCGCACCGTGCTGCCCAATATCGCGGGGCCGCTGCTGGTGCAGTTCTCGCTGGCGGTCGCCGCCGCCGTGGTGATCGAGAGCGGGCTGTCCTTTCTGGGGCTGGGCGTCGTGCCGCCGGCACCGTCCTGGGGGCTGATGATCCGCGGGGCGCGCTCGACCATGGAGCAGGCGCCGCTGCTGCTGCTCTGGCCCTGTGCCGTGCTGACCCTGACGATCCTCGCCATGAACCTGCTCTGCGACGCGCTGCGCGACATCCTCGACCCGCGCACCAGCGAGCGCTGACGAACCAAGTATTTCCCAAGGAAGGACCACGCCATGGCTACCAAGACAGATCCTCTCGTCCATATGGGCACCATCACGGGCGGGGAGGCGCGCGAGCTGCTCCAGTCCAATCCGGTGATCCTGCTGCCGATGGGCAGCCACGAGGACCAGGGTCCGCATGCGCCGATGGGCGACTACCTGCTGGCCGAAAAGATCGCCGAGCTTGCCGCCCTGCAGGCGAGCAAGGCCGGCACGCGCACGCTGGTCGCGCCGGTGCTGCCCTATGGCGGGGCGGACTGGTTCGGCCCGATGATCGGCGGCATCGCCATCTCGCAGAGCACGCTGACGGCCGTGATCGCCGAGATGGTCGACTCGCTGCATCGCAACGGCCTGACCCGGATCATCGTGATCAACGGCCATGGCGGCAATGTCGGCCCGATCTCCGAGGTCGCGCGCGAGCTCTACCAGCGCGAGCGCATCGTGCTGCCGAGCCTCTATCTCTGGCGCATCGCCTACGGCATGCTGCCGGGCATCGTCGGCGCCGAGACGTCGGCGAAGGTCTCCGGCCATGGCGCCGACCCGCTGACCAGCCTCGGCCTGCACCTCTTCCCCGAGTTGATCCGCAAGGACCTCATCCCGGCCGGCAAGCCGATGAAGCGCGATCCCATCCTCGACCTGCCCTTCACGGGCCTGGGTACCGCGAGCTTCGACGGCGCCGAAGTGGGGGTGCCGCACGAATACGACGAGGTCTATCATGACGGCGTCGGCAAGGGCGATCCGACGCTCTGCTCGGCCGAGACGGGGGCGAAGCTGGCGGAGAAGCTGAGCGATGTCGTCGCGCGCTTCGTGGCCCATTTCGCCGCCAAGATTCCGGCCTGAGCTGACAGCTCGCTAACCAGCCGCCCGAGGCGGCGTCACAGCAGGAGTTATCCCATGCTCACCCGCCGCCTCGTCATCCAGTCCGGCCTCGCCACGATCGCGATGCCGGCCGTTCTCCGGGCGCAGACACTCTCGGGGCAGATCACGCTGATGTCCTATGCGGGCATCTTCCAGGACAACTACACCAAGGCGGTGATCGAGCCGTTCCAGCAGGCGCATCCGGGCGTGAAGGTGAACTTCGTGCCCGGCGGCTCCTCGGCCCAGATGGTCGGCAGCGTGCGAGCGCAGAAGGCCGATCCGCAGACCGACGTGGTGATCATGGACGTCACCACCTCGAGCATCGGCAATCTCGAGGGCCTGTTCGAGAAGCTGACGCCCGCCGATTTCCCGGTGCTGAACGAGCTCCTGCCGGAGGCACGCGCGGCCGGCGGTGAATTCGGCCCGGCGGTGACCTTCGACCATCTCGTGATCGTCCAGGACGCGGCGCTCAGCCCCCAGATCGCCAAGCTCGCCGATCTCTGGCGCCCGGATCTCAAGGGCCATATCGCGCTCGCCGCGCCGCCGAACATCCAGGGCCTGGCGCTGACGGCAATGACCGAGAAGATGGAGGGCGGCGACTACCGCAAGTCGATCGACGCCGCGATGAAGAAGCTGAAGGAGCTCGCGCCGGGCGTGAAGACCTTCGACCCCAACCCGGACGGTTATTCGCTGATCCTGAACGGCGTGGCGAAGGTCGCGACCGGCTGGAATGCGCGGGCCCAGCTCTATTCCGACCAGACCGGCGGCAAGATCAATGCGCTGCTGCCGCCCGAGGGCTCGGTCTTCCAGGTCAACACGATCAACCTGACGGCCGGCTCGAAGAACCGCGCTGCAGCGGCGGCTTTCGTCGCGCATGCGCTGTCGCAGGGCCCGCAGAAGGCCTTCACCGAGCGGATGTTCTATGCGCCGACCAATGCCAAGGCCGATATCGATGCCAAGGCGCTGGCGCGCACCGCCGCCTCGCCGGAGAACCGCGCCCGCATGATCCCGGTCGATTGGAACGAGGTCCTGAAGGTGCGCGACCAGTGGAACAACCGCTGGCGGCGCGAGGTCATCGCGGCGGCACGCTGAGCGGCAGGCGATGAGCTATCTCGAACTCGCCGGGCTGCAGAAGCGCTACGGCAACGCGGTCGCGGTCGACGACGTCTCGCTCTCGGTGGAGCAGGGCGAATCCGTCGCGCTGCTCGGCCCCTCAGGCTGCGGCAAGACCACGACTCTGCGCATGCTCGCCGGGCTGATCGAACCAAACCGCGGCACGATGACGCTCGACGGCAGCGAGATCACCAGGCTGCCGGCTCATAAGCGCAATATGGGCTATGTCTTCCAGTCCTATGCGCTGTTCCCGCATCTCTCCGTCGGCCGCAACATCGCCTTCGGCCTGGAAGAGCGCGGCGCCTCGCGCTCCGAAATCGAGAAGCGCGTCCAGGAAGGGCTGGCGCTGGTCCGACTCGGCGGCCTGGAGCAGCGCCGCCCGAAGGAACTCTCCGGCGGCCAGCAGCAGCGCGTTGCGCTGGCCCGCGCGCTCGTGATCCAGCCCTCCGTGCTGCTGCTCGACGAATCCCTGTCCAATCTCGACGCCAAGCTGCGCGATGCGATGCGCCACGAGATCCGCTCGATCCAGCGCACGCTCGGCATCACCACCCTTTTCGTCACGCATGACCAGGTCGAGGCGCTGACGATGTGCGACCGGATCGCCGTGATGCATCGCGGCCGCATCGCCCAGATCGGCAGCGCCGAGGATATCTACGACCGGCCGGCGACGCGCTTCGTGGCCGAGTTCGTCGGGCGCGCCAATGTGCTGCCGTTGGCGCGCGACGCACAGGGCCGCGCGACCGTTTGGGAACAGCTCGTGCCGGTCGAGGCCGCCGAGAATGCCGATCTCTTCGTCCGGCCGCAGCGCATGCGCATCGTGCCGGTTTCCGAGCCGGCCAGCGGCGATGCAGCGCGACTGACAGGCCGCGTGCTGCGCAGCGTCTTCGTCGGCGACCATGTCGAGGTGCTGGTCGAGGGTGCAGGCGGGCAGCTCACGGTCGAGATGCCTTCGGGCTCGGCCGCACCGGCCGAGGGCAGCGAGGTCGCGATCGTCTGGCCGCGGGCGGAAAGCCGTGTCTTCGTGCGCGAGGCGTCATGACCGCCTCGCGCCGCCTGCCGCTGCTGCTGATCCCGGCGACGCTGTTCCTGCTCGTCATCTATGTCTGGCCGTCTCTGGGGCTGTTCCGCAACGCCTTCAACGAGGTCGGGCCGACTGGCGGGATGATCGAGGCCTGGTCGCTGGAGACCTGGCGCGCGACCTTCCATGACAGCTTTACCTTCGAACTGACGCTGAATTCGCTCTGGCTCTCGTCGGTCTCGACGCTGATCGCGCTCTGCCTCGCCTATCCCGTCTCGCTCTTTCTGTTCCGTACCGATTCCCGTTTCCGTGGGCTGCTCGCCGTCGTCGCGATCATGCCGATGCTGGTCTCCGGTGTGGTGCGCGTCTTCGGCTGGCTCGCCATTCTCGGCGATCGCGGACTGGTCAATACGACGCTACAATCGCTCGGCCTGATCTCGACGCCCTTGAAGCTCGTCTTCAACTGGACCGGCGTCACCATCGGCCTCGCCGAGAGCATCATGCCCTATATGATCCTGGCGCTGCTCGCCGGCTTCGGCCGGCTCGACCGCACGCTGGAGGAAGCCGCGCGCTCGCTCGGCGCTTCGCCGTTCCGCACCTTCCGGCGCATCACCTTGCCGCTCAGCCTGCCGGCGATCGCGCTCGCGGCGGGTTTGGGCTTCGTGCTGTCGATGTCGGCCTATATCACGCCCAAGCTTTTGGGCGGCGGGCGCGTCTTCGTGCTGGCGACCGAGATATTCGAGCAGGCGACGACCAACACGAACTGGCCCGTTGCGGCTGTGTTGGCGATCTACACCCTCGTCCTGCTGCTCGCCCTGCTTGTGGTCTCCAATCTGGTGGCGCGGAGGCTGCAGCGATGACCGGGGCGGGGCGCGTTCTCTCCAGCTTCGCGGCGCTGGTCTATGTGATGATCTTGGCGCCGATCGTCGTCGTGGTCATGCTGGCCTTCTCGGCTGACAATTTCATCCTGTTCCCGCCGTCCGGCTATTCGCTGCGCTGGTTCAACCAGCTCGCCAGCAACGGGCCGCTGCTGACGGCGCTCTGGCTCAGCGTGCGGATCGCGGCGGTGGTGACCTTGCTGTCGCTGGTGGTCGGCGTGCCCGCGGCGCTTGCCCTGGCGAAAGGCCAGTTCCCGGGCAAGGCGGCGCTGACGGGCTTCTTCCTGGCGCCGCTGCTGTTGCCGACGCTCATTACCGGTCTCGCATTGCTGCTGTTCTTCTCGCCATTGAAGCTGACGGCGACGCTGCCCGGCCTCGTGCTCGGCCATATGACGGTGACCGTGCCCTTCGTGATCCGGATGATGGCGACGGCGCTGGCCAACCTGCCGGATGATATCGAGGCTGCCGCGGCCACGCTCGGCGCCACGCCCTGGCGTGTGGTGCGGCGGGTGACGCTGCCCTTGGCGACGCCCGGCCTGATCGCCTGCGCCTGCCTGTCCTTTCTGCTCTCCTTCGACGAGACGGTGATCTCGCTCTTCATCGCCGGCCCGCGCGCCTCGACCCTGCCGGTCGAGATGGTGCGCTATGTCGAGGGCCGCACCGATCCGCTCATCGCGGCCCTGTCCGTGGTGCTCATCGTCGCGACGCTTGCCGTCGTTCTCGTGGTCGAACGCCTCGTCGGCGTCGCCCGTGCTGTTGGAAAGTAGGAGACACTCATGCCCGATTATCGCATCGAAGCCATGCCCGAGCAGCTGCCGGCCGCGCTGGTCGAGAAGCTGCAGAAGGTCGAGACCGCGACCATCGGCCATTCCCAGCACTGGGGCTTCATGGATCGCCGCATCCAGCCGCTGCTGCGTGGCAAGCGCATCGCCGCGGCGGCCGTGACACTGGCGATCCCCGGCCAGGATTCGACCCTGCTGCACCATACGCTCGGCCTGTTGCGTCCGGGCGACATCCTTGTCGTCGACCGTCTCGGCGACGACAAGCACGCCTGCTGGGGCGGCGGCGTCACGGTTGCGGCCAAGGCGGCCGGCGCGGTCGGCGGTATCGTCGATGGACCCTGCACCGACCTCACCGAGATCGAGGATTCCGATTTTCCGATGTGGTGCCGCGGCATGTCTCCGATCACCACGCGGCTCTACAATCTCGGCGGCACGCTCAACCTGCCGATCTCCTGCGGCAATGTCCCGGTCAAGGCAGGCGACGTCATCCTGGCCGACGAATCCGGCGTGCTGGTGCTGCCCCGCGCCGAGGCCGAGGCGATTGCGGATGCCGCCATCGCCCGGCAGGAGCGCGGCGAGAAGACGCAGAACCGCGTCAAGCTGGGCGAGAAACTCGGCGACATCTCCGGCGCGACCAAGATGGTGCTCGACGCCATCGCGGCGGCAAAGGGCTGAAGAGGCCAATCATGAACGCTCCCGTCCCCGTCCCGCGCGTCGCCGATTTCACCTGCGAGAAGAAGCCGGCGAGCGGCTCGCGCGGCATGGTCGTCACCAATCATCCGCTCGCTTCGGCGGCGGGCGCGCAGATCCTGCTCGCCGGCGGCAACGCCATCGATGCGGCCGTCGCCTCGCTCTTCGCGCTGACGGTGGCCGAGCCGATGATGGTCGGCATTCTCGGCGGGGGCCTGAGCCATATTCGGCTCGCCGACGGGCGCCATGTCGTGATCGACAATCTCTCGACCGCGCCGGGCAAGGCGACGGCCGACATGTATGATTGCCTGTCCGACGAGATCGGCAAGCAGCGCGACACGCGCGACCGCGAGAATGTGGTCGGGGCCAAGGCGGTCGCGGTTCCCGGCGCGCTGAAGGGCTGGTGCGAGGCGCTCGCCCGCTTCGGCACGCTGACGCTCGCCGATGTTCTCCAGCCGGCGATCGGACTGGCGGAGCGCGGCTTCGTCGTCACGCCCTATCTCTCGAACTGCATCACCGACAATGCCGCCGACCTCGCCCGCGATCCCGGCCTCGCGGCGATGCTGCTGCCGGGCGGCAAGCCGCTTCAGCCGGGCATGCGCCTCGTCCAGTCCGACTATGCCGCGAGCCTGAAGCTGATCGCGGCGGAGGGACCTGAGGCGCTCTATGGCGGGAAGCTCGGGCGGGCACTGACCGATTACATGGCGGCCCATGGCGGGCTGATCGACCAGGCCGATCTCGCGAACTATAAGATCGAACTGCGCGAGCCGATCCGCGGCTCCTATCGCGGCTACGAGATTATTGGCCCGCCGCCGCCCTCGTCCTCGGGGGTGCACATCACGCAGATGCTCAACATTCTCGAAGGCTACGATATCGGCGCGCTCGGCTTCGGCTCGACGGACGCCGTGCACCTGCTTGCCGAGGCCCTGAAGATCGCCTTTGCCGACCGCGCCGTGGCGACCGCGGATCCGGCCTTCGTCAAGGTCCCGGTCGCGAGACTGATCGACAAGGCCTATGCCGACGAGCGCCGCGCCCTGATCGAGATGGGGCAGGCCAAGAGCTGGACGGCCGGGCTCTCCGGCGGCGAATCCGCCGACACCACCCATGTCACCGTCGCGGATGCCATGGGCAATGTCGTCAGCGCGACGCAGACGATCAACGGGCTATTCGGCGCCTGCGTGCAGATCCCCGGCACCGGCATGATCGCCAACAACTACATGTACAACTTCGACCCGCATCCCGGCCGCGCGCTCTCGATCGCGCCGGGCAAGCGGGTCTTCACCTCGATGGCGCCGATGATGGCGTTGAAGGACGGCCGGATCGCCTTTGCGCTCGGCCTGCCCGGCGCCTTGCGCATCTTCCCCTCGGCGCTGCAGGCGATCGTCAACCTGATCGACCACCGCATGAGCCTGCAGGAGGCGGTCGAGGGTCCGCGCGTCTGGACCGAGGGCGGCGTGCTCGAACTCGAGGAAGCCATCCCCGAGGCCGTGGCGCAGGCACTGGTCGCGCGTGGCCATAAGGTCGTGCGCTCGCCGCGCGTCGCCGGCGGCATGAATGCCATCTCCTTCAATCCGGACGGCACCTTGACCGGCGCCGCCTGCTGGCGCGCCGACGGCACGCCCGTCGCCATCTCCGGCGGGCTCGCCCGCGCCGGCGCCCGCTTCACCATCTGACCCGATCTTTTCGACTGGACCATCCCATGCCCGAGACCATCTGCCTCCTCGACATGACCACGCCCGAGCGGGCCGACCGCCTGCGCGAATTCCTGCCGGATGGCTTCGTGCTGACCCATGGCACCGCCCGCGGCGACGAGCACATGAAGGAGATCATTGCCGAGGCCGATTACGCGATTTCCGGCCAGGTCGGGGTCTCCGGCGATGTGCTGCGCGCGGCGAAGAAGCTGAAGCTCCTGCATAAATGGGGCGTCGGCTACGACAATATCGATATCGAGACGGCCAAGGAGCTCGGCATCAAGGTCGCCCGCACGACCGGCTCCAATGCGGTCGCCGTCTCCGAATTTGCGCTCGGCCTGACGATCTCGACGCTCCGCCTGATCGCCTATGGCAATGCCGAGCTGAAGAAGGGCAACTGGCGCACGGGCCAATTGCCGTCCGACACCTATACGCTCTCGGGCAAAACGGTCGGCGTCGTCGGTTTTGGCGCGATCGGCAAGAATTTCGCCAAGCTTCTGAAAGGCTTCGGCTGTACTATCCTCTACAGCAAGCGCACCCCGCTCGATGCCGCCGAGGAAGCGACGCTGGGCGTCAAGCATGCCTCGATGGAGGAGATCCTGACGCAGGCCGACGTCGTCTCGCTGCATTGCCCGCTGACACCGGAAACCAAGGACCTGATCGACCTCGCGGCGCTCAGGAAGATGAAGAAGACGGCGGTGCTGATCAATTGCGCGCGTGGCGGCGTCGTCAACGAGACCGATCTCGTCACGGCGCTGCGGGCGAAGGAGATCGCGGGGGCGGCGATGGATGTCTACGAGATCGAGCCGCTGCCGGCGGACAGCCAGTTGCTCACGCTGGACAACCTTGTGACGACCCCGCATCTCGCCGCCATGGCGTCCGACAATTTCGCGCCGGTGGTGAAGCGTATGTTCGCCAACATGCAGCACGTCTCGCGCGGCGAGCCGGTGCCGCCGCTCGATCTGGTGGTGTAAGGCTTACGTGTCATTCTCGGGCGAAGCGAAGCGCAGACCCGAGAATCTCAGGCAGGAAGGGTGCCGGAGCCTCCTCCGGCACGAGATGCTCGGGTCAAGCCCGAGCATGACGGTCAGGCTAGGGCGCGGTGAAGCTCAGTGCAGCCCGCCGACGCCGATATAGCGTTCGAGCACCTCTGCATCGGCGCGCAGCGCATCCGGCCTGCCCGACCAGACGATCCGGCCGCGTTCGAGGATGATGACGTCCTCGGCGAAGGCCAGCGCGCTTTCCAGCCGCTGCTCGACGAAGAGGATGGTCATCGTGCCGCTCGCGGCAAGGCGGCCGAAAGCTTCCATCAGCATGTCGCAGATGACCGGAGCCAGACCTTCCAGCGGCTCGTCTAGCAGCAGCACGGAGGGCTGTCCGAGGATCGTGCGCGCCGTCGCCAGCATCTGCTGCTCACCGCCGGAGAGCTGGGAGCCGAGATTGCGTCGGCGCTCGCCGAGGCGGGGAAAGAGCGCATAGGCTTCCTCGATCGCCGTGCGTGGGCGGCCCTTGAGCCCAGCGAAGAGGTTCTCCTCCACCGTCAGGCCCTTGAAGATTTCGCGGGTCTGCGGGACGAGGCCGATGCCGCCATGGGCGCGGGCCGCCGTGCCGAGCGCGGTGATATCCTGCCCGCCAAGGCTGATGTTGCCGGCGTAGCGCCGGGTCAGCCCCATCAGGCTCGCCATCAGAGTGGTCTTGCCCATACCGTTGCGGCCCAGGATGGAGAGGCGCCCGCCCGCTGGCACCGAAAACGAGACATCCTCCAGCACATGGGTCTGGCCGTAGCCGGCGCTGAGGTTGCGGATGTCGAGCTCAGCTGCCGGCATGGGCATAGCTCCCGAGATAGGCTTCGCGGACCTTGGGGTCCCTGGCGACCTCGGCCGGCAGGCCCTGGAAGATGAGCTCGCCTGCGGCCAGCACGACCACGCGCCTGGCGAAGCGGAAGACGAGGTCCATGTCGTGCTCGATCATCAGCACGGCGAGCGAGGCCGGCAACCTTGCCAGCGCTTCCTCGATGCGCGGCGTGTCGCTGGACGGCACGCCGGCGGCGGGCTCGTCGAGAAGCAGCACCTTGGGGCGCTGCGCCAGCGCGATCGCGATCTCCAGCAGGCGTTGTTGGCCATAGGCGATCGTCGCGACCTTGCGGCGGGCGACCTCGGTCAGGCCGAGCGTGGCGAGGATTTCGGCGGCTTCGTCCGTCGCTGCGGAATCGCCGTGGAAGCGGGCGAGGATGCGCGTCGCGCGGCCGAGCCGCTGCAGGATTGTCATGACGACATGCTCTTCCGGCGTCATGTCCGGGAAGAGGCGCGTGACCTGGAAGGTGCGGACGAGGCCGCGCCTGACGCGCTTCACGGCGCCCAGGCTCGTGATGTCCTCACCCGCGAGATGGACGCTGCCCGCGCTCGGCGGGATGCGGCCGGTGACGAGATTGACGAAGGTAGTCTTGCCGGCGCCGTTCGGGCCGATCAGGGCGAGGCGCTCGCCCTCGTTCATCGCCAGCGAGATGTCGCTGTTGACCTTCAGCCCGCCGAACGCCTTGGAGAGACCAGAAACTTCGAAGACCGCGCTCATCGGCCGGCCCTCCAGCGGTCGCGCGTCAACAGTCGGGCGAGTTCATCGAGCGTGCCGGAGAGCCCGCGCGGGGCGAAGAGCACGATGGCGATCAGCACGGCGCCGACCAGCGTCATCCAGTGGAACGGGTTGATCGCGGCGACGATGTGCTCGAGCGCCATGAAGATCACCGTGCCGATCAGCGCGCCATAGAGATGGCCGATGCCGCCGAGCACCAGCATGACCAGCGCATTGGCGGAAACCTCGAAGCTCACGCTGTCGAGCCCCACGACCTGCGTCGCGATGGCCGCGAGCGCGCCGCCCATGCCGGCCACAGTGCCGGAGATGACGAACATCTTGAGCAGAACCGGGAAGGCGTAGATGCCGAGCGCGCTGATCCTGAGCGGGTCCTCCTTCAGGCCGCGACAGACCATGCCGAATGGCGAGCGCGTGACGAAGCGCAGCACGGCGAAGACGATCAGGAGCAGGCCGAGGCCGAAGAGATAGGCGCTGCGGCCCCAGAGATCGAACTCGAAGAGGCCGAAGAGCGGGGCAGGGCTCATGCCGGAGAGGCCGTCGCTGCCGCCGGTGATCGAGGAGGCCTTGTTGGCGGCCTCGTGCAGGAGCTGGACGATGGCGATCGAGAGCACGAGCTGCGGCAGGCCGTGGGCGCGCAGCATGATCGCGCCCATCAGGAGGCCCATGACGGCGCCCGCCGCGGCTCCGATCAGGATGAGCAGAACGGGGTCCGTGACGCCATGGACACAGGCGATGCCGGCTGCATAGGCGCCTGCGCCATAGAGCGCGCCCTGGCCGAGCGAGGCGATGCCGCAATAGCCGACGATGAGGTCGAGCGAGAGCACGAGCAGCGCGACCGAGATGACGCGGGTCAGGAAGGCGAGGTTATCGGGAAAGAGCCAGTAGCCGGCGAGGCCGACGAGCGCGATCAGGGCGAGGCCGAGGAGATCGCGGCCGAGCGTGCGGCCTGTGGATGCGGGCACGGGCATCCCGCTCGCCATTTACTGCGCCCGCCCCATCAGGCCGCGCGGGAAGGCGCAGACCACCAGGATCACCGCGAGATAGAAGAAGAAATTGCCGAAATCCGGCACGAGGTAGCGCGCGGTGACATCGATGGCGCCGAGCAGCAGGCAGGCCGCCAGCGCGCCGGCAATCGAGCCCGCGCCGCCGACCGAGACGACGACGAGGAAGGTCACCATGTAGCGCAGCGCGTAATAGGGCTCGATCGGCAGGAACTCGGCGCCGACCACGCCGCCGAAGGCGGCAAGCCCGATGGCCAGCGCGAAGCTCGCCGCATAGATGATCTCGGTGCGGATGCCGAGCGTCCGGGCCATCGGCGCGTTCTCGACGGCGGCGCGCAGATGGATGCCGAAGCCGGTGCGCTCGATCAGGAACCACAGGCCCCCGGCGACGACGAGGCCGCTCGCGATGACGAAGAGCCGGTGGCCGGCGATGCTGCGGAAGCCGAGGTCGACCGAGCGGGCGAGCTCTGCCGGCAGGGGAATGGTCTTCAGCGTCGGGCCGAAGAAATAGTTGGTGATGCCGATGACGCAGAAGGTGATGCCGATCGTCATCAGCACCTGAGAGAGCTCGCTACGATCATAGATGCGGCGATAGAGCAGCCGCTCCAGCGGCACGGCGATAATGACCGTGCCGATCATGGCGAGCACGATTGCGAAGGCATAGCCGAGGCCGAGATCGCGCGCCGCATAGGAGGCGATATAGCCACCGATCATGGCGAAGGCGCCATGGGCGAGGTTCACCACCCGCATCAGGCCCATGGTCAGCGACAGGCCGATGCAGATGATGAACAGCGCCATGCCATAGGCCAGCGCGTCCATGGCGATGCTCAGCGCGGTCTGCATGCTGCGGGCCTCGTCGAACGGGAGCGGAGGGCGGGAGCTCGCATGCTCCCGCCGCGTTTCAGGCTGAGGGTATTACTTCGCCAGGCCGGGGTCCTTCTGCTCCGGCACGCTGGCGATCTCCTTGTTGATCCAGCGGCCCTGGGCATCCTTCGCGACTTCGCGCAGATAGATCGTCTGGGTGATGTGGCGGGTCTCCGGATCGATCTTGACCGGGCCGCGCGGACTTTCCCAGCCGAGCCCCTTGACCGCCTCGACCGCCTTCTCGGCATCCTGCTTGCCGGCAGTGGCCGCGATCATCTTGGAGATCACGAACATCCCGTCATAGGCGCCGACCGCGGGGAAGGAGAGCAGATCGGGCGCACCGATCGCCTTCTCGGCTGCGGCGACGAAGCGCTTGTTGATCTCCGATTCATGCGAGACCGCATAGTGGAACGAGGTGATCAGGCCGGCCGCCGCCTCGCCCAGGGCCGGCAGGTCCGATTCCTGGGTCAGGTCGCCCGGCGCGAAGAGCTTGACGCCCGCCTTCTTCAGGCCGGTGTCGCTGAAGGCCTTGACGAAGCCGAGCGTCGGCGGGCCCGACGGCAGGAAGGCGAAGACGCCCTCGGCCCCGGCATCGCGAATGCGCTGCATGATCGGGCTGAACTCGGTGGTGTTGAGCGGGATGCGGATCGCTTCCTTGACCTCGCCGCCGGCCGCCTCGATCGCCTTCTTGAAGGCGCCCTCGGCATCGACGCCCGGGCCGTAATCGCTGACGATCGAGACGAATTTCTTGACGCCGCGCTCCACCGCCGCCTTGCCGAGCGGCGTCGTGGTCTGCCCCAGGGTGAAGGAGGTACGCACGACCAGCGGCGAGGAATTCATGATCGCCGAGGTCGCGGCGTTGAAGATCACCAGCGGGACATTGCCCTGCTTCAGCAGCGGGGTAATCGCCATCGCATCCGGCGTGAAATAGACGCCGCCGAGATACTGCACCTTGTCGCGGACGATCAACTCCTGCGCCAGCGCGCGGGCCTGCTGCGGATTGGCGGTCGGCAGGTCGCGATAGACCAGCTCGATATCGTGGCCGGCGACGGTCTTGCCGTTCTGGGCCAGCCAGGCCTCGGCGCCGGCCTGGAAATTCTTGCCCTGCAGGGCGAAGGGGCCGGAGAACGGCCCGATGATGCCGACCTTGATCGTATCGGCCCAGGCGGAAGCACTGAGCGTGAGCGCTCCGGCCAGCGCCAGCGCTCCGGCCGGCAGCAACCTGTTCAGGAAACCCTTGGTCATTCCATCTCCTCCCGATCCTGCCTGACTCGGCACTGCTTTAGCTCTTCGGGCCGGTCGCCGCCATGGCGCCAAGCCTCTTGTCGTCACCAACGCAATTTTCTGCCGCAAGGGCAAGACGGCCTTCAGTAGGGCAGGCCGACATAGTTCTCGGCGACGGCCGTCGCTGCCGCGCGCGAATGCACGAGATAATCGAACTCGGCCTGCTGAATGCGCTGATCGAAGCCGTCCCGCTCCGGGAAGCGATGCAGCAGGTTGGTCATCCACCAGGAGAAGCGCTCGGCTTTCCAGACGCGCGCGAGCGCCCGGGCCGAATAGCCGTCGAGCCCGGCATTCGAGCCCTCGCGATAATGCTCGCGAAAGGCGTCGAAGAGATAGCGCACGTCGCTGGCGGCGAGATTGAGGCCCTTGGCGCCGGTCGGCGGCACGATATGGGCGGCGTCGCCCGCCAGGAAGAGCCGGCCGAAACGCATCGGCTCGGCGACGAAAGAGCGCAACGGCGCGATGCTCTTCTCCAACGAGGGGCCGGTTATCACCGCTTCGGCGACCTCGGCCGGCAGGCGGCGGCGCAGTTCGTCGAAGAAGGCGTCGTCGGACCAGTTGCTCGCCTTCTCTTCGAGCGGGACCTGCACATAGTAGCGGCTGCGCTCGGCCGAGCGCATCGAGCAAAGCGCGAAGCCGCGTTCGTGATTGGCGTAGACCAGCTCATGAGCAGCCGGAGGTCTGTCGACCAGCAGGCCGAGCCAGCCGAAGGGATAGACGCGCTCGAAGGTTTGCAGGGAGCCCGCCGGGACGGAGGCGCGGGAGACGCCGTGATAGCCGTCGCAGCCGGCGATGAAATCGCAATGCAGCTCCTGCTGCTCCCCGTTCTCCTGGAAGGTCAGGCGCGGCGCGGCGCCGTCGAAATCATGGAGCGCGACGTTCTCGGCCTCGTAGACCGTGGGGCGGCCGAGCGCCTGTCGGGCTTCGATCAGGTCGCGCGTGACCTCGGTCTGGCCGTAGACGGTGACCGTCCTGCCGCCGCTCAGGTCTTTCAGATCGAGGCGATGGAGCGTGCCGCCGAAGGCGAGCGAGAAGCCGTCATGGACGAGGCCCTCGTGATCGAGCCGCTCGCCGACGCCAGCCTCGTGCAGGAGGTCGACCATGCCCTGTTCGAGCACGCCGGCACGGATGCGCGACAGCACGTAATCGGCGCTGCGCCGTTCGAGGATGATGTTGTCGATGCCGGCGCGCGACAGGAGCTGCCCGAGCAGCAATCCCGCGGGCCCCGCGCCGATGATTGCAACCTGCGTCCGCATTGTTCTTCTTTGCCTCCCGCGAAGCGATCGGCTTGCACCGTTCGATCCGCGTGAAGAGGCTAAGCCCTGACGGGCAGTTGACGGAATGGAGGAAACGCGCAGTGTCTTGGACAAATCGATCCTGAGGTCGGCATGCCCGCGACCATCGTCCCTGCTTATTGGCTCTATGGCGAGCGTCTGGCGGAACGCTTTCCTGACGCGCTCCATATCGAGCCGATCGTGGCGCGCAGTTCGCTCCATGGCTGGACGATCCAGCCGCATCTGCATCACGACCTCTTCCAGTTCTTCCTGGTCACGCAGGGCGGGGGGCGGACGCGCGTGGACGGGCGCGACCATCGGCTTGCGCCGGGCGCGGCCCTCCTGCTGCCACCCTCGACCATCCATGAATTCGCGTTTCTGGAAGATACGGACGGTTTCGTCGCCAGCGCGGCCGCGACCTCGCTGAGGCGGCTGTTCGAGAGCGAGCCGGAGGCGCGTTCGCTGCTCGGGGCGCCGGCCGTGCTGTCGGTGGCTGCGTCAGGCGCGCAGGCGACAATGCTCGAATCCCTGATGCAGCTTGCCATGCGCGAGTTTGCCGCCAACCTGCCGGCGCGCGAGTTTTCGCTCGGGGCCTATGCCGATCTCATCGCTTCCTGGTTCGTGCGGGCGATGCGCGGCGCGAAGGCCAGTGGCGAGCCGGCCAAGGACCCGCGCGCCGGGCTCGTGCGCCGTTTCGTCGAGCGCGTCGAGATGCGGTTCCAGCATCATGACTCGCTCGACGATCACGCGCGCGAACTCGGCGTCTCCGTGCCGCATCTGTCGCGCTCTTGCCGGGAGTTGCTCGGCCGTTCCGCCGCGCGGGTCATCCAGGACCGGTTGATGATCGAGGCGCGGCGCGACCTCGTCTATACCGCGATGTCGATCTCGCAGATCTCGTTCCGGCTCGGCTTCACCGATCCCGCCTATTTCTCGCGGTTCTTCGCCAAGCGGGCGGGCGTGTCGCCTTCGGATTACCGAGCGAAGGCCTGAGACGACTTACCCGGCCGCCTCGATCTCCTTCATTACCGCGGCGGCCTCGGCGAAGGCGCTGTTGCCGGCGGGGACGCCGGCATAGATCGCCGTCTGCATCAGCACCTCCTTGAGGTCGTCGCGGGTAAAGCCGCCGCGCGTCAGGCCGGCGCGGACATGGAGGCGGAATTCCTCCCAGCGGCCGAGGCTTGCGGTGATCGCCAGGACGAGCAGGCGGCGCGTACGGTCGTCGAGGCCGGGTCGGCTCCAGATCTCCTGCCAGGCGATGCGGGTGATCATCGCCTGGAAATCGGCATTGAACGGCGTGCGGTTGGCGAGCGATCGGTCGACCCAGTCGTCGCCGAGCACGCGGCGGCGGTTCTTGAGGCCGGCTTCGAACAGGGCTTCTGCCGCGTCCTGAGTATCCGGACCGGGCGAGAGGAAGGCGCGCAGGGCGCCGGCGAGCGTGGCGGGGGCTTCGAGCGGCGCGAGATGGCCGCAATCGAGCCGCTCAAGCGTCGCGCCAGGCATGGCGGCGAGAAGGTTCTCGCCATGGCCGGCGAAGGGCGTGGAAGCATCGCGCTCGCCGACGATCACGAGAGTCGGACAGGTGAGGCTGGGGATACGGTCGATCAGCTCCATGTCGCGAATCGCGGCGCCGGCTCCGGCATAGCCCTCGCTGTTCATGGCGACGAGGTTGCGCCGGACGCTCTCCGTGATGGCCGGCTGGCCGGCGGAGAAGGCGGGCGAGAGGAAGCGCTGCATGGCGAGATCGGCGATCGCCGCAGTGCCCCCGGTGCGGACCTTGGTGATCCGGTCCTGCCAGGCCGCCTTGTCCATGGTGGCGGAAGTGCAGATCAGCGCCAGCGCCGAGACGCGCTCGGGCCGGGACAGCGCCAGCTCCATCGCGATCATGCCGCCGAGCGAGACGCCGGCGATCGCGGCCTGCGGGATGCCGGCTGTGTCCATGACCGCGGCGACATCGTCGGCCAGAAGGGCGAGGGAATAGTCGCCCCCCGGCGCATCGGAGGCGCCATGGCCTCGCGTGTCGAGCCGCAGCACCCGGAAGGCGGTGAGCAGGGCGGGCATCGCCGCATCCCACAAACCGAGATCGGTGCCGATCGAGTTGAGCAGGACGAGGGCGGGCTTGTCGTCCGTGCCCTCGAGCTTCCAGTAGATGCGGGCGTCATTGCTCGCTGCGAAAGGCATCGTCCGTTCCTCGATCGTCTTGCGCGAGCAGAGTGGCGACCAAGCCTGCACTCTCGCCGATGTCGCTGCCGAGGCCGGCTGCCGCGAGATTGCGGGCGATGGCGGCCTCGTCGATCTCCAGCCCTTCCGCGACCGCCGCCATGGCATCGGCCGCGCCGGCGGCGAGCAGGAACAGTTCGGCCAGCGCCGGGCCTTCCGCCTGCCAGCCGCCGAGGCCGCGTTCCTGCTCGGCGGGGAGGCCTGCGAGGATGCCGGCAGCGAGGCCGGGTGCGCGCAGGCTGGCGGAGAGCGCGATCTGGCAGCCGGTCGGGTTGCGCTTATGCGCCATGGCGGATGAGCCGCCGCGGCCGGGGATCGCCGGCTCGCGGGCCTCCCCGATACCGTTCTGCGCGAGAAGCGAGACGTCGCGCGCCATCTTGCCGAGCGCGCCGATCGCAATGGCGAGCGCCGTCGCGATCCCGGCGATGCCCCCGCGGCGCGCGTGCCAGGGCGGTGCATCGGGCAGGTTAAGCGCCGCGGCGAGGCGGGCGGAGACAGCCGCGCTCTTGCCGGCGAGACCGGCACGCGAGCCGGCGGCACCGCCGAATTGCAAGGTCGCCCCTGTTTCCACTTCGCTGCGGAGGCGGCTCGCAGCTTCCGCCACACCGGCCTGCCAATGCGCGATGCGCAGGCCGAAGCCGATCGGCAATGCGTCCTGCAACAGCGTTCGGCCGATGGCGGGGGTTTCGGCATGGCGTCGCGCGTGGGTGGCCAGCGCTGCCGTGATGCGCGTCAGGTCGCGGTCGAGCAGGCTGCTCGCAGCACGAATCTGGCAGGCCAGAACGGTATCCGCGACATCCTGGCTGGTCGCGCCCTTGTGGAGGACCTTGGCCGCCTCGCCGCTCAGGGCGGCACGCAGGCGCGCCACCAAGGGAATCGCCAGCGTGCCGGCGAGCGCCGCTTCTTCCGCCAGCTTGGCGGGGTCGATCGTGATCGTGGCGCAGAGCACCGCGATCGTTTCGGCAGTCTCGGTGTCGATCAGACCCTCGGCTGCCTCGGCGCGTGCGAGTTCGGCCTCGAATGCGAGCGCAGAACGCAACGTGGCCGCGTCCGAGAACGCGGCCAGCATGGCTGGGGTCGTCGCCGGCCTGGAGCGAAGGAACCCGCTCACGCGGCCTTTGCGAGGCTTGGGGCGACGGTGAAGGGTGCGCCGGTCTTGGCCTTGACCTCGTCGAGCGTGACGCCTGGCGCGAGCTCGACCAGGGTCAGGCCGCCGCCGTTTTCCTTGGCGCAGCTCATCACGCAGAGATCGGTGACGATGAGGTCGACCACGCCAGCCCCGGTCAGCGGCAGCGTGCAGCGCTCCAGCACCTTGGATTCGCCCGCCTTGTTGGCGTGCTCCATCACGACGATGACCTTCTTGACGCCGGCGACCAGATCCATCGCGCCGCCCATGCCCTTCACCATCTTGCCGGGGATGGTCCAGTTGGCGAT
>NZ_FNBZ01000006.1 GCF_900102525.1 Allobosea robiniae
TATCAAGGATTCCGGCCTCGGTTACAAGGAGGGCGTCGTCGAGGCCATGAAATCCTTCACAAACGTCAAGACGTGGTCGATGCCCTGGACCGCGTGAAACAAGAAAAGCCAACGCAGGCGGAGCGATCCGCCTGCGTTTTCGTCTGTCAGGGGAAGAAAACGTCGCAAGAGCGTTCAAACCAATCGAAAAACAGGGGATGAGAATATGAAGAACTGGCTTGCTTCCTGCGTCATCGGGGCCATCGCGCTCGCGCTTCCGGGCGTTGCCCAGGCGCAGAAGACCAAGGTCACCGTCTACACGGCCCTTGAGAACGATCAGCTCGCGCCGTTCAAGGCCTCGATCGAGAAGGCCGTGCCCGAGGTGGAGGTCGTCTGGGTCCGTGACTCCACCGGCGTCATCACCGCCCGATTCCTGGCCGAGAAGGACAATCCCCGCGCCGACATGGTGATGGGCCTGGCCGCCTCGAGCCTGCTGATGTTCGAGAAGGCGAACCTGCTCGAAACCTACAAGCCCGCCGGAGCCGATGCGCTGAAACCGGTCTTCCGCGACGGCAAGGAGCCCTACACCTGGACCGGCATGGACGCCTATCTCGGCGTCGTCTGCTACAATACGGCCGAGGCCAAGGGCGTGCCGGTCCCGAGTTCCTGGAAGGACCTGCTCAACCCGGCCTTCAAGGGCAAGATCGTGATGCCGCACCCGGCTTCGTCGGGCACCGGCTATCTGATGGTCGCAGGCTGGCTGCAGAGCATGGGCGAGGCCGAGGGCTGGAAGTTCATGGACGGGCTGCACGAGAATATCGGCGCCTACCTGCATTCCGGCTCGGCGCCCTGCGTCCAGGCGGCGCGCGGCGAGCGCACGATCGGGCTCGCGCTCGACATGCGCGGCGCTTCCGAGAAGAGCAAGGGCGCACCGATCGAGGTCGTGATCCCGAAGGAGGGCGTGGGCTGGGAGATGGAGGCCAGCGCCATCGTCAAGGGCTCCAAGAACCTCGCTCTCGCCAAGAAGATCGCCGACTGGTCGACGACCAAGGACGCCAACGAGCTCTATTCGAAGACCTACGCGATCGTCGCCGCGCCAGGCGTCGGCACCAAGCCGGCCAACTATCCCGCCAATGCCGAAGCCGGCATGATCAAGAACGATCTCGGCTGGATGGCCGATAACCGCGACCGCGTGCTCGCCGAATGGTCGAAGCGCTACGAGTCCAAGGCGGCGCCGAAGAACTGAGCCTTTGCCATGCCGCCGGCCGCTCGGGCGGCCGGCGGCATGGTCTGTGCAAGACGTCTAGAGAAGTCCCGCCGTTGTCCGCGGGACGGATCTCTGCCCGTTCAGATGAAGGCCGGCCCGATGTCCACCACCACGACCCCGTTCCTCTCGGTCCGCAATCTCGCCAAGAATTTCGGCGCGTTCCGGGCGCTTCACGATATCGATCTCGATATCCATCGCGGCGAATTCGTCTGCTTCCTCGGCCCGTCCGGCTGCGGCAAGACCACCTTGCTGCGGGCGGTCGCCGGCCTTGATCTCCAGGATAGCGGCACGATCCATATGGGTGGGCGCGACGTCTCGCATGCCAGCCCGTCCGAGCGCGATTTCGGCATCGTCTTCCAGTCCTATGCGCTCTTTCCCAATCTCACCGTCGCCGACAATGTCGGCTACGGGCTGGTCAACCGGCGCCGCACCCGCGACGAGATCGCCAAGCGCGTCAATGAACTCCTGACGCTCGTCGGCTTGCCGGAGCAGGGCAGGAAATATCCGGTCCAGCTTTCGGGCGGCCAGCAGCAGCGCGTGGCGCTGGCGCGTGCGCTTGCCACCGCGCCGGAATTGCTCCTGCTCGACGAGCCGCTTTCGGCGCTCGACGCCAAGGTCCGGGAGCGCCTGCGCGGCGAGATGCGCTCGCTGCAGCAGCGACTGGGTGTGACCACGATCATGGTGACGCATGACCAGGAGGAGGCGCTCGCCATGGCCGACCGCATCGTCGTGATGCGGGATGGCGCGGTCGAGCAGGTCGGCTCGCCCGAGGAGATCTACCGTCGCCCGGCGACGCCCTTCGTCGCCGATTTCGTCGGGCACATGACTTTCATGGACGCGATCGTGACCGGGCCGGGCAAGGTCCGCGTCGACGAGCTCGACCTCGTCGTCGCCAATGCCGCGCCCTTCGCCGCGGGCACGCCGGTGCGTCTGGCGATGCGGCCGGAGGAGGTCCGCACCCGCGGCATCGGCGCGGAGACGCCGAACCGCTTCGAGGCGACGATCGGGGATCTCGCCTTCCTCGGCTCCTATTGCCGGGCGCATCTTGAACCGACCGGCTCGCGCGCGACCCGGATCGCCGCCGATTTCTCGTCCAACGCGATGCGCGATCTCGGGATCGTGCCGGGGCAGGTGCGCACAGTCGCCTTTCCGCCCGAGGCCCTGCACGTCTTTGCCGGGGAGGGACGATGAGCGATCTCGTACAGCCCCTGCCGATGACCGATACCCCCGTGAAAGTCGCACCGCTGCGGGTCAGCGAGCGTCACGTCGCCGGCGCGCTCATCCTGGCCCTCTGCGCCGTGCTGGTCTTGATCATCGCCCTGCCGCTCTGGGCGCTGCTCTCCAAGAGCCTGGAGAACACGGACGGCAAGTTCGTCGGCCTCGCCAATTTCGTCAGCTATGCGACGACGCCCTCGCTGTTCTATTCGCTGCTGAACAGCCTGCTCGTCGCCGGCGTGACGACCGCGATCGTGGTGCCGCTCGCCTTCCTTTACGCTTATGCTTTGCGCCGCAGCTGCATCCCGGCCAAGGGCGCCTTCTACGCCGCCGCGATGGTCCCGGTCTTTGCGCCTTCGCTGCTCTCGGGCCTGGCGCTGATCTACCTCTTCGGCAACCAAGGCATTCTGAAATCCTGGATGATGGGCGCCTCGCTTTACGGCCCCGTCGGCATCATTGCGGCCGAGGTGCTCTACTGCTTCCCCCATGCGATGCTGATCCTCGTCACGGCGCTGGCACTCTCCGACGGCCGTTTGCGCGAGGCGGCGGACGCGATGGGCACCTCGCGCTGGCGCATCTTCCACACAATCACCCTGCCGGGTGCGCGCTACGGCGTGATCAGCGCGACCTTCGTCGTCTTCACGCTGGTCATCACCGATTTCGGCATTCCCAAGGTGATCGGCGGGCAGTTCAGCGTGCTGGCGACCGACGCCTACCGGCAGGTGGTCGGCCAGCAGAATTTCCCGATGGGCGCGGTCGTCGGCATCATCCTGCTGGTGCCGGCCGTGCTCGCCTTCTTCGTCGACCGTGTCGTGCAGCGGCGCCAGAGCGCCATGCTCTCGGCCCGTGCCGTGCCTTATGTTCCCAAGCCGGAGCGGCGCCGCGACCTCGGGTTGCTCGGCTTCGTCAGCCTGGTCGCGCTCGCCATCGTCGGCCCTTATGCGATCGCCTTCTGGGGTTCCTTCGTCAAATACTGGCCGTACAACCTGTCGCTGACGCTGGGCAATTACGACTTCTCGGCAGTCGAGCCCGATGGCTGGGGTCCGTATCGCAACTCGCTGCTGCTGGCTTCGCTGACGGCGGTGATCGGCACGTCGCTGATCTTCACCGGCGCCTACCTGATCGAGAAGGTGAAGCTGTTCCCGCGGCTGCGCGCCTTCGCCCAGTTCCTGGCGATGCTGCCGATGGCGGTGCCCGGCCTCGTGCTCGGCCTCGGCTATGTCTTCTTCTACAATGCCGGCTGGAACCCGCTCGGCTTCCTCTATGGGACGCTGGCGATCCTGGTGATCAACACCGTCGCGCATTTCTACACGGTCGGGCACATCACGGCGCTGACCAGCCTGAAGCAGCTCGACGGCGAGTTCGAGTCGGTTTCCGCCTCGCTCAAGGTGCCGTTCTGGTCGACCTTCCGCCGCGTGACCGCGCCGATCTGCCTGCCGGCGATCCTCGACATCGCGGTCTATGTCTTCGTCAACGCGCTGACCACGGTCTCCGCCGTGATCTTCCTCTATGGGGCCGACACCAAGCTCGCCTCGATCGCGATCGTCCATATGGACGAGGCGGGCGCCATGGCCTCGGCCGCGGGCATGGCGAGCGTCATCATGGCCACCGCGATCGCCGTGAAGCTCCTTCATGTCGGTCTCGACAATCTGGTCTTCGGCCGCCTGCAGCAATGGCGCCAGCGTTAGGATATCGACTGTGCGTCTTGGAGTGATCGCCGACATCCATGGCAACCTGCCCGCGCTCGAAGCGGTACTGGCCAAACTCGATGCGCTCGCGCCGGATCGCATCGTCAATCTCGGCGATTGCGCCTCAAGCCCGCTCTGGCCGGTCGAGACCGTCGCGCTGCTGCGGTCACGCGTGATGAGCCATGTCCGGGGCAATCACGACCGGGCGATGGGCGCGGCCTCGCCCGACGAACTCGGCACCTCGGACAGCTACGCCTGGCAGGCGCTCGATCCGGAGTCCCGTGCCTGGCTCGCCGGCCTGCCTGTCGAGATCACGGTGGAAGGCGCGCTCTGCTTCCACGCCTGTCCCGGCAACGACTCGACCTATCTGATGGAGGAGGTCCAGAACGGGTATCTCGTGCCGTCTCCGATCCCGACGATCGAACAGCGCCTCGCCGGGCGGACGGCGCCCCTCATGCTCTGCGGGCACAGCCATCAAACGCGCACGGCGCGGTTGAGCTCCGGTGCGGTGGTCCTCAATCCCGGCAGCGCCGGCAATCCGGCCTATCGCGACGCCAAGCCGCCCCATGTGTCCGAGAGCGGCATGCCGCACGCTCGCTTCGCCGTCGTCACGCTCGGGACGGAGATCACAATCGAGCATCACCTCGTCGCCTATGACTGGGAGCGCTCGGCCCGGCGTGCCGAGGAGAGCGGGCGAACGGATTGGGCGCACGCTCTGCGGACGGGAAGGGCGCTGCCCTAGCGCTGTCATCCACGCAGGGATCGCGCCAGCGCGAAGAAGGCCTGGATGATCTTGCTGTTGCGGCGCTCGTGCAGGCAGATCAGCTTCTCGTGCATCAGGAGCGGCGGCCCGCCGAGCGGGATGCGGACGAGCCGCGGATCGTCCTCGCCGAATTCGGCCGCCGAGACGAAGCCGATGCCGCCGCCTGCCGCCACGATGGCGCGCACCGCCTCGCGGCCTTCCGCTTCGACGGCGTAACTTAGCGCAACACCCTGTTCCGCCGCCCGCTGCTCCAGCAATTGCCGCGTGCGTGAGCCACGCTCGCGCATGACCAGCGGCCATGTCGCCAGCTCCTGCAATGAAAGCGCTGGACGCGCTGCCGCGGGATGGCCCTTCGCCGCGAAGGCGATGATCGGTGAGACGTTGAGCGGCAGCACTTCGAAGGGCCGCTCGTCGGCAAGTTCGCCGAGCACGCCGATCTCGGCATCGTAGCCGATCAACGTCTCGACGATGCTCCCGGTATTGCCCTGCGCGATCGAGACCTGGATGCCGGGATGGCGCTTGCGGAAGGCGGTGAGCACGTCGAGCACATGATGCACGGAATCGGCGACGATCCGGAGTGCGCCGGTACGCAGCGAGCGCTCCTCCTGCAGAAGCTCCAGCGCCTCGCCCTCGGCCCCGAACAGGCGATGCGTGACCGCGAGAAGCCTCTGACCGGCCGGTGTCAGGACGACCTGGCGATGGCGGCGGCTGAACAGCGCGACGTCGTATTCCTCCTCCAGCTTGCGGACCTGATCCGAGATCGCCGGCTGGGTGAGGTTGAGCGCCAGCGCCGCTTTCGAGAAGCCGCCGGACAGCGCGACCTGATGGAAGGCCCGGAGCTGGACATGACGCATGACGGACGAAGCCTCGAAAATCGATGCGCGACGATATCGCTGAAATTTATACCTGGATATGAAATAGCGATTTTTCAGATTGATAAGGCGCAGGCATTGTGACCTCGACAGCGCTGCACCGGCGCGAACCGAGGCCTTGCCATGCGCGCCGAAACCGCTGCCATCGTTCATACCGAAGGCGAATCCAACACCTCCGCGGCACGCAGCGACTGGTCTGCGGGGATCGGCGATGCTGGAACCCGCGAATTGCTGGCGCGCGATTCCGCCGCCTTCCTGCACCAGAGCCTGTCGAGTCCTTGCCTCACCGCCATCGCCAAGGCGGAGGGCATCTGGATCGAGGACACGATGGGGCGCCGCTACATGGATTTCCATGGCAACAGCGTCCACCATATCGGCTATGGCCATCCGCGCCTGAAGGAGGCGATCAAGGCGCAGCTCGACGAGCTCTGCTTCGCGCCGCGCCGCTTCACCTGCGAGCCGGCGGTCGAACTGGCCGAGACGCTCGCGCAGATGGCGCCGGGCGACCTCGGCAAGGTGCTGTTCACCACCGGCGGCTCGGATGCGATCGAGGTCGCGCTGAGGCTCGCCCGCGCCGCGACCGGCCGCTTCAAGACCTTGTCCTTCTGGGATGCCTTCCATGGTGCCGGCTTCGGCGCCTCCAGCGTCGGCGGCGAGGCGACTTTCCGCTCCGGCATCGCTGGGCCGTTACTGCCGGGCGCCGAGCATGTCGCGCCCTGGGGCACCCGCAACTGCGCCTATGGCCATGACAATCTGGAGGATTCGGCGCGCGCCTGTGCCCGCATGATCTCCTATGTGCTGGCGCGGGAAGGGGACGTCGCGGCCGTCGTCGCCGAGCCGATGCGGGCGACGCCTTATCCACCGGCGCCCGGCTTCTGGAAAAGCGTGCGCGAGGCCTGCGACCGGCATGGCACGTTGCTGATCTTCGACGAGATCCCGACCGGACTCGGCAAGACCGGGCGCTTCTTCGCCCATGAGCATGACGATGTGCAGCCGGACATGGTCGTGCTCGGCAAGGCGCTGGGCGGCGGTATCCTGCCGATCGCCGCGGTGATCGCGCGGCGCGATCTCGATGTCGCCGGCGGCTATGCGATCGGCCATTACACCCATGAGAAGAACCCGGTCACCACCCGTGCGGCGCTGACCACGATCAACATCATCCGCGAGGAGGGGCTGGCGGAACGCGCCGCTGAGCTCGGCGCTTATGCGATGGAGCGGCTGCGAAATTTCGGCGCGAGCTGCCCGGCCGTCGGCGACATGCGCGGACGCGGCCTACTCTTCGGGGTCGAGCTTGTCGCGGATCGCGATGCCTGGACGCCCGACAATACGCTCGCCGAGCGGGTCTATTACCGCTGCCTCGAAGCCGGGCTGAGCTTCAAGATCAGCCAGGGCAATGTGCTGACCCTGTCGCCGCCGATGGTGATCGCGCGGGCCGATCTCGAACGCGCGCTCGGCATTGTCGAGCAGGCGATCCTGGCCGGCTGAGGGAACGATGATGAAGGCCGTCCGCACCGACCGGGAACTGGAATGCCCGGAGATCGACGCCGGCTTGCGTGCGCGGGGCGTCGACCTCGTCACGCTCCCCGACGGGATTCCCGAGGAGGCGCTGATGCGGGAGGTCGCCGACGCCGACCTGCTATTGATGTGCTACACGCCCGTCACGGCGCGAGTAATCGCGGCGGCGCCCAGGCTCAAGGGCATCGTCAAATACGGCGTCGGCATCGATGCGATCGACATCCCCGCCGCGATCGCGCGCGGAATCCCCGTGGTCAACGTGCCCGAATATGCCGAGGAGACGGTCGCGGAGGGCGCCTTCGCCCTGATGATCGCGCTGGCCAAGCGCCTGCCGGAGATCGGCCAAGCCGTGCAAAGCGAGGGCTGGATTTGGCCGGCTGCGCGCTGGCTCGGCCGCGACATCGCCGGGGCGACGCTGGGCTTGGTCGGTACCGGCAAGATCGGCCGCAGCATGGCGCGGATGGCGGGGCAGGGGTTCCGAGCGCGCGTCCTCGGCTACGATCCGCATGTCGATGCCGCGACCATGGCGGCGGCCGGGATCGAGAAGGTCGACGACCTCCACGCGATGCTCCGGCAATGCGATCTGGTCTCGCTCCACAGCGTCCTGAACGATACGACCCGTCACATCATCGGCCGGGCCGAGCTCGCCTGCCTCAAGCCCGGAGCCATCCTCGTCAATGTCTCGCGCGGCGCGCTGATCGACGAGGCGGCGCTGGTCGAGGCGGTGCTGGCGGGGAAGCTCGGCGGTGTCGGGCTCGACGTCTACAGCCAGGAGCCGCTCGCCCGGCAGGGCCATCCGCTCAGCCCTTTGTTCGGCCGTGACGACGTCATCCTGTTCCCGCACCTGACCTTCTTCACGGCCGAGGCGATGCGGCGGCTTTCGGACGACACGCTGGCCCGCTGCTTCGAAATCCTCGACGGCAGGCTGGTCGAAATCCGCTCCTACGATCCGCGTCTGCGCGCACAAACGCGGAATGTCGCTTTCGTCTGAGCGGATCAGGCGAGCATCAGGGCGCTGCTCACCTCTTGCGGTCGAGTGGCGCCGCGAGGCTCGCGCTGACCGGAACGGTGGTGCCGGCGAGGTCGATCGCCCAGCTCCGTGCATCGAGCCAGGCCTGGTCGATCGGCTGGTCGCTTGAGGCCCAGCCCAGAGCCACGATGCCGTCGAGGCTCGCGCCGAAAGCGGCCGAGGTGATCTCGCCGACCGGCTTGCCATCCGCCAGGATCGCTTCGCCGCCCCAGGCCATTTGCCCGTTCGGGCGTGGCCCGACAAGAGCGATCAGCCGTTTCGTGCGCGACGCCGCCTTGGCGGCGACGAGCGCCTCCCGACCGAGGAAATCGCCCTTGCCGAGCTTCACCGCGAAGCCGAGGCCGGTCTCGTAGGGGTTGACGTCCGGCGTCAATTCGCGACCCCAGGCGCGAAAACCCTTCTCGATGCGCAGCGAGTCGACGGCGTAGTAGCCGGCATCGACCAGCCCGAGATCGGCGCCGGCCTCGTGCAGCGCGTCATAGATCGCGGCAGTGAACTCGACGGGCGCATAGAGCTCGAAGCCGTCGCCGAGATAGGAGCGGCGGCAGGCCCAGGTCGTGGCATAGCCGATCGTGATCTTGCGGATTGCGTTGGCTGGGAAATCGGCGAGGTCGAAGGAGGTCGGCGAAAGACGGCTGAGGATTTCGGGGACCTTCGGCCCGGCGAGCGAGAGCACGGCATAGGACGAGGTGACGTCCGTCAGCGTCACGCCCTCGGGCAGCTGCCGCCTGATCCAGTGGGCGTCGCGCGTCGCCTGGGCGGTGCCGGTGAGCAGGAGATAGCTGTCGGGCGCGATCCGGGCGGCGGTGAGGTCGCTTTCGAACGTACCTCGGGCATTGAGCAGCGCGGTATAGACGGAGGTACCGACCGGAACCGCGACATCATTGGCGGCGAGGCGTTGCAGGGCGGTCTCGGCCTGCGGCCCCTGCAGCAGGAACTTGGCGAAGCTCGACATGTCGACGAGCCCGGCCGCTTCTCGACAGGCGCGATGCTCGGCCGCGACCGTCTCGAACCAGTTCTGCTGACCGAAGGAATAGCCGATCGAGCGCTCTGCCTCGGTGCGGGCGAAATAATTGGCGCGCTCCCAGCCCATTTTCGAGCCGAAGACGGCGCCCTTGGCGGCGAGCCGGTCATAGAGCGGCGAGCGCCGGAAGGGGCGGGCGGTGTCGAGCTCGCGGTTCGGCCAGGGCATGGCGTAATGCAGCCCGAGCGTTTCCTTGATCCGGTCCTTCAGCCAGGCCGGGTTGTTGTTGAAATCGGCGAAGCGGCGGATATCGACCGGCCAGAGATCGCTCGTCGCCTCGCCCTCGACGATCCATTCGGCCAGCGCCCTTCCGGCGCCGCCGGCGGACGCGATGCCCATCGAGTTGAAGCCGGCGCCGACATAGACGCCCGCCACCTCCGGCGCCTCGCCGAGCAGGAAGTTGTTGTCCGGCGTGAAGCTCTCGGGGCCGTTGAGGAAGGTCTTGATCTCGGCCGTCTCCAGCGCCGGCACGCGCTGTAGTGCGTTCTCCATCAGGATGCCGAACTGGTCCCAGTCGTCGGGCAGGAGCTGGAACTCGAACGGATGGGGGATGCCATCCATGCCCCAGGGCTTCGCATCCGGCTCGAACCCGCCCATGACGAGCCCGCCGACCTCCTCCTTGAAATAGATATAGCCGTCGGGGTCGCGCATCACCGGCAGGTCCGGCGTCACGCCGGCGATCTTGCCGGTGACGATGTACATGTGCTCGGCCGAATGCAGCGGCACCGAGACGCCGCACATCTGGCCGATCGTGCGCGACCACTGCCCGGCGCAGATCACCAGCACCTCACATTCCACCCGGCCCTGATCGGTCTGGACCGCCTTGACCCGGCCCTTCTCCGTCTCGATGCCGGTGACGCGGACGCCCTCGCGCACGGTCGCGCCGCCGCTGCGGGCGCCGCGGGCCAGCGCCTGCGTGATGTCGGAGGGGTTGGCCTTGCCGTCGCCGGGCAGCCAGACGCCGCCGACGAGATCGTCGGTGCGCATCACCGGCCATTTATCGCCGGCCTCCTGCGGGCTGAGCTCCTCGATCTCGACGCCTTGCGCGCGCGCTGCCGAGATCGTCCGGCGCAATTGCGTCATGCGCTCCTCCGTGCGGGCGACCGAGACCGAGCCGCAGCGCTTCCAGCCGGTAGCGAGCCCGGTCTCGTTCTCCAACGAGGCGTAGAGCTCGGTCGAGTAGCGGATCAGGCGCGTCATGCTGGACTGGCTGCGGAGCTGCCCGACGAGGCCGGCCGCATGCCAGGTCGTGCCGGAGGAGAGGCGCCCCTGCTCCAGGAGCAGCACGTCGCGCCAGCCGAGCTTGGTCAGGTGATAGGCGACCGAGCAGCCGATGATGCCGCCGCCGATGATGACGACACGGGATTGGGTGGGAATGGACATGAGCGCCTCCGCGATGGAAGGCAGCTTAGCGGCTTGAATTCAGGAAACAACAAAAAACCACAAAAACGGGCAATTCATGCGGCGTGGATTCGAACCCCTTGCTCTGCCAGTTTCGCGGCGAGCGGGGTGGATGGAACCTGATCAACCAGAAGCCCGGCGCAAGGCTTGTCGCCAACGATGCGGCTGGGCAGCACGAGCCCGAACTTGCCGCTATCCGCCATCAGGAAACCCTGCTCGGCCGCGTTCAGCAGGGCGGTGCGGGTCGCGGCACCGGCGCGGGTGTAGTCGGTGAGGTGCCCGTTCGGATCGACGCCGCCGACGCTGACGAAGGCGAAATCGGCGGAGAGCCGCGCGATCGCCCGCAGCGTCTCCGGGCCGGTGGTCGCATCCTCGTTGCGATCGAACTCGCCGCCGATCAGGAAGACGCGGGCGCCGGCCAGCCGGCTGACGAGCCGGGCATTCTCCAGCGAGGTCGTATGCACGATCAGGCGCTTGCGGTCGGACCGGGCCAAGGCGCGGGCCAAGGCCTCGGTCGTCGTGCCGGAATCGAGCAGGATGGTCATGCCGTCGCCGATCAGCGAGACCGCGAGATCGGCGATCGCCTCCTTACCGGCGCGGTTCACGGTGCGGCGGCTGGCGAAGGAGGCTTCCGAGCGCTCGTTGCGGATCGCGCCGCCATGGACGATCGCGAGCAGGCTGCCCGCCGACAGGGCCTTGAGATCGCGCCTCACCGTCTCGCGCGAGACGTCGAGCGCCTGCGCCAGTTCCTCCACCGTGACGGAGCCCGTCTCATCGAGCTTCGCCAGGATGGCGTTGTGCCGTCGCGCTGCGAGGTCGCGTGTCATGGATGCGGAGCCAGCTAGGCCGTTGCCCCGATCCCGCCGATGCAGGTGTATTTCACGTCGAGATAGTCCTGCAGGCCGTATTTCGAGCCTTCCGAGCCGAGCCCGGATTCCTTGACGCCGCCGAAGGGCGCGACCTCGGTGGTCACCAGTCCCTCGTTCACCCCGACGATGCCGTATTGCAGCGCCTCCGAGACCCGGAAGGTGCGGCCGAGATCGCGGGTGTAGAAATAGCAGGCGAGCCCGTATTCGGTGTCGTTGGCGAGGCGCAGCGCCTCCTCCTCGGTCTCGAAGCGGAAGACCGGGGCGACCGGCCCGAAGATCTCCTCGCGCGCGAACTGCATGGCGCTGGTCGCGCCTGCGATGACGGTCGGCTCGTAGAAGCTGAGGCCCAGCTCCGAGCGCTTGCCGCCGGTTGCCACGGCGCCGCCCTTGGCCTTGGCGTCAGCCACCATCTCCTCGACCTTGGCGATCGCCTTGTCGTCGATCAGCGGTCCTTGCGTCACGCCGGTCTCAAGCCCGGAGCCGAGCTTGAGCTTCTTGACCGCCGCGGTCAGCTTCTCGACGAAGGCGTCGTAGATGCCGGCCTGCGCGTAGAAGCGGTTGGTGCAGACGCAGGTCTGGCCGGAATTGCGGAATTTTGCGGCGATCGCGCCTTCGACCGCCCGGTCGAGATCGGCATCGTCGAAGACGATGAAGGGCGCGTTGCCGCCGAGCTCCATCGAGACCTTCTTCACCGTGTCGGCTGCCTGCTTCAGCAGCACCTTGCCGACCGGTGTCGAGCCGGTGAAGGTGATCTTGCGCACCAGCGGATTGCCGGTGAGCTCGCCGCCGACGGTGCGGGCATCACCCGTCACGACATTGACGACGCCGGTCGGGATGCCGGCCTTCTCGGCGAGGATGCCCCAGGCCAGTGCCGAATAGGGCGTCTGCGAGGCCGGCTTCGCGACGACGGTACAGCCCGCCGCCAGCGCCGGGCCGATCTTGCGGGCCAGCATCGAGGAGGGGAAGTTCCAGGGCGTGATCGCGCCGACCACGCCGAGCGGCTGCTTGGTCACGATGATGCGGCGGTCGGCCCAGGGCGAGGGGATGACGTCGCCATAGACGCGCCGCGCCTCCTCGGCGAACCACAGCACATAGGCCGCGCTCATGCCGACCTCGCCCCTGGCCTCGGCCAGAGGCTTGCCCTGCTCGCGGGTCAGGAGTTCGGCCAGCGCATCCTGATGTTTCAGGATCTCGTCGGCGAGCTTGCGCAGCAGCACGGCGCGCTCCTGCGCGGTCTTGGCAGCCCAGGCCGGGAAGGCGGCATGCGCGGCTTCGATCGCGGCGCGCGTCTCCTCGACACCAGCCGAGGGCACCGAGCCGAGCATCTTACCCGTCGCCGGATCGGTCACGTCGATTGTTCCACCCGACGCCTTGTCCAGCCAGCGCCCGCCGACGAAGATCGCGTCGCGCTTGAAATCGCTCCACTTGGACATGATTCAGCCTTTCAGAAATCCGGGGAGTCGCTGCCTCGTGCCGTCATGGCGCCCAATGGCGACAAGGCGATACGAGAATGGCGTCACGCATCCGTTCTACTGTGCGGCCGTCGCCATGTGAACACGCAGCGGCTCGAAGCCCGCTGCGGTAGGGGCGCGGTGGTCCATGCCGCTGCGGCGGCCGTGCACTGCACCCCAAGCGTCGGAGGCCATTTACGCCGCGCCTGCAATGGATAGGCTCGCCACGATTCCCGCCGCTTTCCACCTGCGCCGGGTCGTTGCTCGAGAAAGGTGTTCCGATGACCGAAAGCCTCCGTCCGTCCGCCACCGAGCGCCTCGACCAGGCGCTCGGCCGGATTCGCGATCCCAAGCTCGAAGGCGGGAAGGTCTTCACGACGCTCTACGAAGCCTCCGCACGGCGCGAGGCCGAGGCGTCCGATGCCCGGATCGCGGCCGGAAAGCCGTTGGGGCCGCTGGATGGCCGGATCGTCTCGATCAAGGACCTGTTCGATGTCGCCGGCGAGACGACGCGCGCCGGCGCAGCCGTCTTGCGCCGCCAGCCGCCGGCCGCGGCCGACGCGCCGATCGTCCAGCGTCTGCGCGCTGCCGGCGCCGTCATCGTCGGCAAGACGCAGATGACCGAATTCGCCTTTTCGGCGCTCGGCACCAACGCCCATGACCCGGTTGCCGGCAATCCGCATGATCGCAGCCGGGCGCCTGGCGGCTCGTCCTCGGGCGCCGTCGTCTCGGTGGTGGACGGCATGGCCGAGATCGCGATCGGCAGCGACACCGGCGGCTCGATCCGCATTCCGGCAGCCCTGACCGGTGCGGTCGGCTTCAAGCCGACCTCCGGCCGCGTTCCGACGACCGGCGCCTTCTCCCTTTCGAGCACGCTCGACACGGTCGGCCCGATCGCCCGATCCGTCGTCGATTGCGCCATGACCGATGCCGTTCTGGCAGGGCAGGCGCCATCGCCATTGGCGCCGCGGCCGCAGGCCCGCTTCGTGGTCGCGCGTGGGCGCCTGTTCGATGCGATGGAGGCCGAGGTCACCGAGGCGTTCGAAGCGGGTCTGGACCGGTTGCGGCGCGCCGGCCTGAGCGTCGAGGACGGCTCGCTCGATCCGAGTCTCGATGCTCTGGCCGCGCTCGACAGGATCGGCGGCTTCCCGTCGATCGAGCTCGGCGCGACCCTGCGCGATCTCGGCGTCGACGGCCTCGACGAGGTCGACCCCAAGACGCGCGTGCGCATCGAGGCCGGCGCCGGCATCCTCGGCGTCGATTATGTCCGTATGCAGCGCTGGCGGGCGGCGGCTGTCGCGGCTTTCGCGGCGGCGATGACCGACGATACCGTCTATCTCATCCCGACGACCCCGATCCGGGCGCCGCTCCTTGCCTCGGTCGCCGACGATGCCGGCTTCCACCATGCCAACGGCCTCGTGCTGCGCAACCCCCGCATCGGTAACCTGCTCGACACCCCCTCGCTCTCGCTGCCCCTGCCGGTCCCGGCCGGCGCGCTGCCGGTCGGGATGATGCTGATCGGCCGGCGCGGCGCGGATCGCCCGCTGCTGGCGATGGCTGCAAGTGCCGAGGCCGCGCTCGCCCGCGTGTGAGCGGAATCGGTCGGTTCGCGCTCGCCTGGAGGCGTGGCGGTCTAGCCGTATCTGCGCCCGTTGGCGAAGGGGCCGACGCGCCAGCCGAGCTTGTCCTCGATGCGCCGGGCCGCAGCCTTCACGGCTTCGACGAAATTCGCATGCTCCTCGTTCACGCGGAATTCGGGCAGGACGATCGAGACGGTGATCGGGCAGGCGCCGGCCTCATCCAGGACCGGCGCCGCGATGCAGGCGACCGCATAGTCGGATTCCCCGGCCTGAATCGACACGCCCGCCGCGAGCGCGTCGCGCGCTTGCGCGAGCAGGGTGGCGGGATCGGTGACGGCGCGCCCGGTCGGCGAGGCCTTGGCGCTTCTGCGGAAGAGCGCAGCCCGCTCGGCCTCATCGAGCCCGGCGACCAGCAGCCGGCCTGAGGCGGTCCAGTTCAGCGGGACGCGCGTGCCGACGCGCGAGGTGATGACGAAATGGCCGGGGCCCTCGGCCATCGCCTCGACCACCATCATGCCGCCGTCACGGCCACAGATCTGCACGGTCTCGCCGACCTCGCGCGCCAGCACATGCATCTCATGCGTCGCGACATTGATGACCTGGAGGTCACGGGCATAGGCGAGGCCGTAATGGTAGAGCCGGGGACCGAGCCAGACGCCGCCATCGCCGGAGCGCGCCAGCAGGCTCTTGTCGAGCAGATCCTCGACGATGGCATAGACGGTCGAAAGCGGCGCGCCGATCGCGCGTGCGACCTCATAGGCCGTCTGGGCCCGGCCCTCCTGCTGGAGGTGGTCGAGGATCTGCACGGCGCGGTCGATGCCGCTGACGCGCGAGCGTCGCTGCGGCGCGCGCTCCGGCTCGTCTCCGCTGGCTTCCGTCGTCGTGGCTTTGGTCATGTCCGGGCTTTCATCCCTGCCGCGTATCGACTCAAACGGCGGTGACCCGCAGTGGTTTCCGTCGGGGCCGCGAACCTCTCCGCTTTGCCGCCCGTTTCGTCAACGCCGGTCGCTATAGCATCGGCCCGAAAAGTGGCATCCGGTTTTCGGGAAAAGCCGATGCAAGATCAAAGAGCTAGAGTATCGGACTGAATACGATATTCAGTCCGATACTCTAGTCCGGCCATTTCGCCAGCGAGGCGGCGCGCCGGTTGCGGCGCTCGATCAGCGGGCTTGCGATGATCGTGTTGCTGCGCCGCGCGGTCTCCAGTTCGGTGACGATGCGCGCGGCGACGATCTCTTCCTCATCCGGATGCAGGTTGCAGGGATCGAGGAAGAAATGGCCGTGCTCGACCTCGTGATCCCTGACGATGACCGGCGGCGTGCCGCGCGCCAGCGCGTCGGCGAGGTCCCAGGCGGTGATATGCGCCTGCTCGGGATCGACGGAGAGCTTCATCCGGTCGAGCGGATTGTTGGTCGGATCGGGCTCGATGACGGCCGTCACGCCGGGCCGCTCGGTGAAACGGGAAAGCCAGAGGTCGAGCGCGCGCTGCTCGCGCGCCCTGATGCCGGCATGGTCGCGCTTCTCCCAGGCTTCGAGCGCGGCCATCGTGCCGAGCACGCTTTCCTTGCCGACCTTCATGCCGCGGCCGATGCCGCCATTCTGGATGAAGGCGGCACGGACCAGCGCCTTGCGCCCGGCGACGATGCCGCCGGTCGGCCCGCCCAGGAACTTGTGCGAGGAGTAGAGCACGATGTCGGCGCCGGCCTCGAGGAAGCCGCGCAGGTCGTATTCGGAGGCCGCGTCGACGATGACCGGCACGCCGCGCTCGTGGCAGATCGCTGCGAACTCGTCGAGCGGCAGCAGCCCGTACTGCACGGTATGGTGCGAGACGACGTAGAGCGCGGCCGCCGTGTGTTCCGAGATTGCGCCGGCGAGCTGGTAGGCGCGGGCGCTGGTGGGCTGCCCGACGACGATCGGCGTCGCGCCCGCAAGCCGGATCGCCTGTTCGACCGGCGCGCCATAGCCGACCATATGGCCCATCATGATCACGACCTCGTCCTGGAGGCCGCTGGCATCCGGCAGTTGCTCGACGGCGTAGAGGTCGTCGCCCGTCATCGCACCGGCGATCGCCAGCGTGATCCCGGCCGAGCAGGAGGCGGTGACGAAGCCGGCCTCGCTGCCGCAGAGCCGCGCGATGACCGCGCTGGCCTTGCGCTGGAGATCGTCGATCTCGACGAATTGCGGCAGGATCGCTGTCATTGCCGCAACCGCTTCCGGCACGACGATCGAGGCGCCGAGCGCGGTCATCGTACCCGAGACGTTGATGACGGGGCGCAGGCCGAGGGAGGGGCGGATATCGGGGGCAGTCATCGGTTTCTCCTGGAGGGCGGGCGGGGCTGCTGCCCCGGTTAGAGCATCGGCCCGATGCTCTAGGACACGGCGACGATCGCCTCGATCTCGACGGTGATCTGGCGTGGCAGCGAGCCGAAGCCGACAGCCGAGCGGGCGTGTCGGCCGGCTTCGCCGAAGACGGCGACGAAAAGGTCGGAACAGCCGTTGATGACGGCCGGGTGATCGCCGAAATCCGGCTCGGCATTGACCATGCCGAGCAGCTTGACGATACGCCGGACGCGGCCGAGGTCGCCGAGCGCGCCATGCAGCACGGCGAGCAGGTTGAGGCCGGTCAGCCGGGCATGGTCATAGGCCTGGGCGACGCTGACGTCGCGGCCGACCTTGCCGGTATGGAGCCGGCCGTCCTCATGCGTCGGCCCCTGGCCCGAGAGATAGATCAGGTCGCCTTCGTGGATATGGGTCGCGAAATTGCCGATCGGCAGCGGCAGCGCCGGAAGCATGAGGCCAAGCTCCGCCAGGCGCCGATAAGGCGCGGTGTCGGGCAGGGTGGACAGGGCGGCGCTCATGGTTTCCTCACGCCGGGTTGGGGCGGAAGCCGGCGAAGCGCGACAGGAAGGACCGCAACCGCTCATGCGGCTGTTCGCCGAAAACCTGCGCGGGCGGCGCGTCGATCACGATCCGGCCCTGGTCGGTGAAGACGACGCGGTCCGCCACCTCCTGCGCGAAGGCCATCTCATGCGTGACGAGGATCATGGTGCGGCCCTCGGAGGCGAGCTCCTGCACCACGGCCAGCACCTCGCCGACGAGTTCCGGATCGAGCGCGGAGGTGATCTCGTCCAGCAGCAGCACCTTCGGCTCCATCGCCACCGCGCGGGCGATGCCGACGCGTTGCTGCTGGCCACCTGACATCTGCGCCGGCAAGGCATCGACCTTCGCGGCAAGTCCGACGCGGGCGAGCCATTTCTCGGCGATGGCGCGCGCCTCGGCCTTGGAGCGCCCGCGCGACTTCATCAGCCCGAGCATGATGTTCTGCGCCGCGGTGAGATGCGGGAACAGGTTGAACTGCTGGAACACCATGGCGGCATCGACGCGGATCGCGGCAAGCTCCCGGTCGTTGCGGCGCTTGCGGCCACCTGCGCCATCGCGATAGCCGACCTCGGTGCCGTCGATCCGGATCGAGCCGCCGTCATACTCCTCGAGGAAGTTGATGCAGCGCAGCAGCGTGGTCTTGCCGCTGCCGGAGGGGCCGATGATCGCGACGACCTCGCCCTTGCCGACGGAGAGGTCGACCCCCTTCAGCACCTGGTTGGCGCCGAAGGACTTGGTCAGGCCCTCGATCGCGATGACCGGTTGCGCGGCGGAGGGACGGGCATCCGTCTCGGCCATGGATGCCTCCTTTCAGACGAAGCGCTTCTCGAGCCGGCGGCTGAGCGCCGAGAGCGGGAAGTTGATGGCGAAATACATCAGCGCGCCGATCAGATAGAGCGGCAGCGCCACATGGGTGCGCCCGATCACCTGCTGCAGCGACAGCATCAGGTCGACGATCCCGAGCAGCGAGACCAGCGAGGAGCCCTTCACGGTGTCGACGACGCTGTTGACGAAGGGCGGCAGGAAACGGCGCACGGCTTGCGGCGCCAGCACATGCGCGAAGCGGTCGAACATCGTGAGGCCGATCGCCTTGGCGGCCTCGGTCTGGCCGGCCGGGATCGACTGGAACGAGCCGCGCGTGATCTCGATGATCTGCGCCGATTTGAATGCGGTCAGCGCAACGATCGCGGCGAGCAGGCTCGGCAGGTTCACCTTGATCGCCGGCAGGCCGTAATAGACGAAATAGAGCAGGACGAGGATCGGCACGCCGCGCACGAAATCGGCATAGAGCCGGATCGGTGCGCGCGCCCAGAGCGGCCCGAAGGCGAGCACGCAGCCGAGCGGCAAGCCGACGATCAGCGACAGCACGATCACGCAGGCCGAGACCAAGAGGGTCGTCAGCAGGCCGTCGACGAGGAAGGGCAGGGTCTGGATCAGCGTCGCCATGCCGTCACCGCGCGATCGCGTAGCGCCGCTCGGCGAGCCGAAGCAGCAGCAGGATGGCATAGCTGGTGATCAGGTAGATCGGCGTCGCCACGAGATAGACCTCGACGGTGCGGAAGGTCTGGGTCTCGATCCAGCGCATGCCATAGGCAAGCTCGGGCACGGCGATGGCCGAGGCTATCGAGGTGTCCTTGAACAGCGAGACATAGGTGTTGGAGAGCGAGGGCAGGGCGATGCGCATCGCCGTCGGCAGGCGCACATGCCAGAGCACCTTCATCGGTGTCAGCCCGATCGCCTTGCCGGCCTCGATCAGCCCGCGCGGCACGGCTTCCAGTCCGGCCCGCATCACCTCGACCAGATAGGCGCCGGAATAGATCGACAGCGTCGCGACGAAGGAGGTCACCGCGTCATATTGCAGGTCGATGGCGCTGGGGATGCCGTAGAAGACGAGATAGACCAGTAGTAGCAGCGGCACGTTGCGGACGAATTCGACATAGGCCGCGATCAGCGGGCGCGCCCATTTCGGGCCGTCCAGGCTGATCAGCGCCAGCACGAGGCCGATTGCCATGCCGATCGCGATGCTCGCGGCGGCGAGTTCGAGGCTGAGCCAGAGCCCCTCGAACAGCTTGCCGGCATAGCGCCAGACGATCGCGAAGTTGAAGTGATAGTTCGCCATGGTCCCGCGATCAGCCGGGCGACAGGGACGGAAGGGCGCCGGGCGCCCTTCCGCTTGCGAAGCGTGGAACGGTCAGAACCGGGGCAGGCCGGGCTGGCGCTGCGGCGGCTCGGCGCCGAAATAATCCTTCACCGCCGCGTCGTAGAGCTCGTTCTGGTGGCCGAAGATCGCGATGTCGAAGGTGGTGTTGACGAACCGCACCCAGTCCGGGTCGCCCTGTTTCATGCCCGCGCCGTAGAGCATCGTGTTCCAGGACTTGCCGGCATCGGCGTATTTTTCGGGATGGCGCTTGGCGAGCCACCAGACGGTGGAGAGATCGACCGCCGCGGCGTCCGCCCGCTTGGAGTCGAGCGCCAGGATGACGTTGGCCTGGCTGTCGAGCTGCATCACCGTCGATTGCGGCAGCACCTTCTTCACCGAAGCCTCGGCATCGACGTTCTGCAGGATCGAGACGCGGGCCGAGGAGCCGGCTTTGAGCAGCGCGTCGAAGCTCTTCTTGTCGCTGTCCGGCCGGGTCAGGAGCGCGATGCCCTCGACATAATAGGGGCGCGAGAAAGCGATCAACTGGGCGCGGGCCGGCGACATCGTCATGAACTGGATGACGATGTCGACCTTGCCTGTATTGATGTTGGGGATGCGCTGGGCCGCGTCCTGCCGGACGAACTCGACCTTGCTGGCGTCGTCGAACAGCCCCTTGGCCAGGATGCGGCCCATGGTGATGTCCATGCCGACGAGCTGGCCCTTCTCGTCCTCGAAATGCCAGGGCGCATTGGTGGAGCCCGTGCCGACGATCAGCTTGCCGCGATCCAGCACCGTGCGCAGCAGGCTGTTGGGCGCCGATTGCGCCGCGGCCTCGCGGGCCGTGCTCGCAGCCGCAGCCAGCGCGAGGCCGCCGACCAGTCCACCCTTCAGCAGAAGCCTCTTGCCTTCATCCGTCTCGCTCATCGGCGTTTCCCCTCTTTGCAAGAATAATCCATAATTAGAGAATATATCTTGTAATTAAGGATGCTAGAGAGTCTTTCGCCCGGAAGTCAAGCACCCGGTCGGCGGGCCTCGGCGCCAAGGCGGCACAGGGCCGCGCCGCAGCATCGTGCCTGCAACTTCAGCGGGCTGCGCCGGAGTTTCGCGAGCCACGGAAGGCATTGACAAGCTCGCACACGAAATCATTCTTTCCCTTCGGCCGTTCGAGCCGCCAAAAACAGGGAGGGGTATTCGATGGTGCCGGTCTCTCGCCGTACCGTGCTCGCCGCCGGTGCAACCCTGCCTCTCCTGAGCCTGCGGGCCCACGCCCAGGCCGCGGGCAAGGTGCTCCGCTTCGGCCTGTCGAGCTTTCCGCCGAGCCTCCAGCCCTGGCTTCACACCGGCACTGCGGCGCTCACGGTCAAGCTCCTGATCTTCCGGGGGCTGACCGGCTTCGACGAGAAGGGCGAGGTCAGGCCTGAGCTCGCCGAGTCCTGGGCGCGCGAGGGCGAGACGACCTGGGTCTTCAAACTGCGCCAGGCGACCTTCCAGAACGGCAAGCCGGTTACCGCCGAAGACGTGAAATGGACGCTGGAGCAGGTCGCCGCACCCAATTCGACCGCCTTCATGAAGGCCGAGTTCGGCGGCGTCGAGCGCATCGAGACGCCCGATGCCCGCACCGTCCGGATCGTCATGAAGCAGCCGACCGTGACGCTGCCGATCTGGCTCGCCAGCCCGCATATGCCGATCATCGCCAAGGACTCGATCGAGGGGCGTGCCGGGCTCGGCGTCGGCGCCGGTCCGTTCATGATCAAGGCGCAGGAGCGCGGCGCCTCGATCGAGGTCGCGAAATTCGACAAATATTACAAGCCGGGCCTGCCGAAGCTCGATGGCATCAGGCTCGTCGCCTATGCCGACGAGAACCTGCGTGTCGCAGCCCTCCAGGCCGGCGATGTCGACCTGATCGAATACGTGCCCTGGCAATCAATGGGCACGATCGAGAAGGATTCGCGCCTGCGGCTGGTCGCGGTCGACGGGCCCTTCATGGGGCTGAACTTCAATGGCGGCGCCGGGCCGTTCAAGGATGTCCGTCTGCGCCAGGCGGTGGCGCACGCCATCCGCCGCGAGGACATCGTGCAGGCGGCCTTCTTCGGCCGCGGCAGCAAGCTGCAAGGCATCCCGATCGCATCGAGCAGCCCCTATTTCGACAAGGGCCGCTCCGAGTTCTGGAATTACGATCCGGCCAAGGCGAAGAAGCTGATGGCCGAGGCCGGCGTGCCGAACGGCTTCACCTGCACGCTGCTCTCGACGGCGCAATACGGCATGCACAAATCGACCGCCGAGGTCGTGCAAGCCAATTTGGCCGAAATCGGCATCCAGGTGACGTTGAACCTGCCGGACTGGGCGGCGCGCGTCGATCTGGCCGGCAAGGGCCGTTACGATTTCATGGTGCAGGGCACGACCGCGGACAATAACGACCCCGACGGCCTTGCCCCGCTGATCGACGGCGACCTGCCGCCCAATATGGCCCGAAGCTGGCAGATTCCCACGCCCGAAATCCATGCGCTCTTCGCCAAGGGCCGCGCCGAGTTCGATCCGGCCAAGCGCAAGGCGATCTATGCCGAGCTGGAGAAGCTCGCTCTGGAGCAGGCGCCGCTCGTCGGCCTCGCCTGGCGCTCGCAGGGCTATGCCATGGTGACGGGCCTCAGCGGCTTCAAATGCTATCCGGGCGGCACGAACTTCTTCTCGGCCTATTCACTGGACGAGGCGGCGCTCGCCTGAGTGGCCGCCTCACCTCGCCCGCGTCGTCCGCTCCAGCCGCGCGAACCGCTCCAGCCGGAAGGGCTTGGGATCGATCAGCGGTGTGCGGCCGCTGACCAGGTCGGCGATCAGGCGGCCGGCGCCGGGGCCGATGCCGAAACCATGGCCCGAGAAGCCCGTCGCAAGGAAAAAGCCGGGCAGGCGTGGCACCTCACCGATGATCGGCACGGCATCGGGCGTCGCATCGATCAAGCCGCCCCAGCTTTCCCTGATTCTGAGGCCGGCAAAGGCGGGGAAGGCGGTGATCAGGTTCCGCCGCGCTTCCTGCAGGATGCCCTCGGACGGCTTGGGATCGAGGATGCGGTCGCGCTCGAACGGCGTTTCCTGATCGAGCGACCAGCTTTTCGGCGTGCGAGCCTCCTCCAGGAAGCGCTCGCCGAGCCGCAGCCGCAATTCATGGCGCTGCCTGGCCAGGGACGGCAGGAAATCGAAGAGCAGCCGGAAGCTGTCCGGCACGATCTCGGCGACGCTCGCGCCGCGATGGGCGATCGTATAGCCGCCGTCCTGCCGTTTGCGGAAGGCGAAGTCGGAAGCACCGACGGCATGGGTCGGCGGGCCGTCGAGCGGCTCGGTCCGGAACACCGAACCCAGAATCTTGAGCGCCGGCAGGTCGATGCCGAGATTGCCGAGGAACAGGCGCGACCAGGCGCCGCCTGCCAATACGACACGCTGGCAGGCGATGCGGCCGCGCTCGGTGACGACGCCGCTGACGCGTCCCCTAGCCGTCTCGATGCCGCGCACGGCGCAGCGCGTCAGCACGGTGCCGCCATGGCGGCGCAGCGCCCGCGCCATCGCCGGAACGGCCTTCTGCGGCTCGGCCCGGGCGTCGCTCGGGGTGAACATCGCCCCCGCATAGGCGCGTTTGCCGCCGGGCAGGACGGCGTCGATCTCGCGCTTGCTCAGGAGCCGGGAGTCGAGCTGATAGGTCTTCGCGTGCTCGAGCCAGGCTTCCTGCTCGGCGAACTTCGCTGCCGTGTCGGCGACATAGACGATGCCGGAGCGGGTGAAGCCGGTATCGCCGCCGACGAGCCGGTCCATATCCTCCCAGAGCCGCATGCTTTCGAGCCCGAGCGGGATTTCGCCGGGATCGCGCCCCATGACGCGCACCCAGCCCCAGTTGCGCCCGGACTGCTCATGGCCGACCTCGCCCTTCTCGCAGACGGTGACCGAGATGTCCTCGCGCGCCAGGAAGAGCGCCGTGGTGATGCCGATAATGCCGCCACCGATGACGACGACATCGCTGGCGGCGGGAAGGGATGCGTCCGGCTCGATGGTCTCGATGGTGATGCCCATCACGAAGGCTCCGGCGGTGGCGGGAAGGGGCTGGCGGTCGGCGGCACGAGTGTCCGGTATAGACCAAGCTCAACGCCCTTCGTAGGCCCGACGAATCTTGCGCCGAGCCAGTCCTGCGCTGATCGAAGAGATGTTCGGCGTCGACGGCGCTTTCATCGCCGCCGCTTCGCTTGCCATACTGGGAGCCGGCGTCGCAGCCTGCCGAGGCGGCGATGCTGTAACGGGAGGAAGGCAGAGATGGCGTGGCGGATCGGGATCGATTCCGGGGGCACATTCACCGATGTCTGCCTGTTCGAGGATGCGACCGGCATGGTCGCGGTCTGGAAGGTGCCGTCGACGCCTGACGATCCCTCCCGCGCCATCGCGCGCGGCACGCAGGAAGGCGTCGAGCGCGTCGGCGCCAGCCCTGGTGACATCGTCTATTTCGGCCACGGCACCACGGTCGGCACCAATGCGCTGATCCAGCATCGCGGCGTCAGGACCGGGCTCATCACGACCGAGGGTTTTCGCGACCTGATCGAGATAGGCCGGCAGAAGCGGCCGGATCTCTATGACCTCCAGGCCGACAAGGCCCCGCCGCTGGTCACCCGCGACCTGCGCTTCGGCGTCGCCGAGCGTGTCCGCCATGATGGCACGGTCGAGACGCCGCTGGACGAAGAGGCCGTGCGGCAGGCGGCGCGGGCGCTGAAGGCGGAGGGCGTCAAGGCCGTCGCCATCGGCTTCCTCTACGGCTTCGTCCGCCCGGAGCACGAGGAGGCGGCGAAACGCATCGTCACCGAGGAATTCCCGGAGGCCTTCATCTGCGCCTCGCATGAGGTCGCGCCCGAGTTCCGCGAGTACGAGCGCATCTCGACCGCGGTGGTCAACGCCTATCTCGGCCCGGTCATGCAGAGCTATATCCGCCGCCTCGCCGACCGGCTGAAAGAACTCGGCCTCAAGGCGGTGCCGCATCTGACGCAGTCCAATGGCGGCGTCATCGGCTTCGACATGGCGGCGCGCCTGCCGGTGCGGACGGTTCTGTCCGGGCCCTCGACCGGCGTCGTCGCGGCGCAGGCGATCGGCGCGATGATCGGCATCCCGAACCTGATCACCTTCGACATGGGCGGCACCTCCTCGGACGTCGCCCTGCTCGATGACGGCGAGGCCAAGCTCGCCTCCGAAGCCAATGTCCACGGCTACCCGATCAAGGCGCCGATGCTCGACATCCACACGGTTGGCGCCGGCGGCGGCTCGCTCGCAGCGATCGATTCCGGCGGCTTGCTCAAGGTCGGCCCGCGCTCGGCCGGTGCCGATCCCGGCCCGGTCTGCTACGGGCGCGGCGCGACCGAACCCGCCGTCACCGACGCCAATGTCGTGCTCCAGACCTTGAATCCGACGCATCTGCTCGGCGGCCGCATGCCGATCGACCAGAGCCTGTCGAAACAGGCGATCGGTCGGCTGGCCGACGAGCTCGGCCTCGATCTGATGGCGACGGCGCAGGGCATCATCTCGGTCGTCACCGCCAACATGGCCAAGGCGATCCGCGTCATCAGCGTCCAGCGCGGCCATGATCCGCGGGATTATGCGCTGGTCGCCTTCGGCGGGGCCGGGCCGTTGCACGCGGCAAGGCTCGCGCGCGAACTCGACATGAAGCGCATCGTCGTGCCCCGCAATCCCGGCATCGGCTGCGCGCTCGGCCTGCTGCTCACCGACCTGCGCGCCAATTTCGCCACGACCCGACTCGCGACGCTCTCCGACGCGCTGGTCCCCGACATGGCGGAGATCTTCGTCGCCCTGCAGGAGCAAGCGGATCACTGGTTCGAAGAGGAGGGCGTCGCCTCGGCCGACCGTCGGCTGAAACGCACCGCCGACCTGCGTTATCACGGCCAGAACTACGAACTCGGCATCGACGTGCCGGACGGGCCGATCACGCCGGCGACCGTGGCCGCGCTGGCGGAAGGCTTCGCCGCCACGCACAAGCGGCTCTACGGCTTCGTCGCCGAGGGCGAGGCGGTCCAGCTCGTGACCTATCGTGTCGAGGCGGTCGGCCTCGTGCCCAAGGCCGCCTTCCGGCCGGAGCCCGATGCCGGGCCGGATGCGTCCCACGCTGTCATCGGCAGCCGCGAGGTCTGGTTCCCCGAGGCCGGCGGCTTCGTCGCCTGTCCGATCTATGACCGCGACAAGCTCAAATCCGGCAATCGCTTCGCCGGGCCGGCCATCGTCGAGCAGATGGATTCGACCACCGTGCTGCTGCCGGGCATGACCGCCACCGTCGAGCCCTATCTCAACCTGATCCTGGAGATGCCGTGATGACCGCGACCGCATCCGTCAGCGTCGACCCGATCACCGTCGAGGTCATCGGCTCCTCCTTCGCCTCGATCGCCGAGGAGATGGGCGAGGCGCTGGTCAAGGCGAGCTACTCGACCAACATCAAGGAGCGCCGCGACTGCTCGACCGCGCTCTTCGATGTCGAGGGCCAGACGCTCTGCCAGGCCGAGCATATCCCGATGCATCTCGGCTCCTTCATCGGCATCATCCCGCATATCCTGAAGCGCCACTCCGTCGCCGACATGAAGCCGGGCGACGTCTTCATCGGCAACGATGCCTATGAGGGCGGCGGCACCCATCTGCCCGATATCGTCCTGGCCGAGCCGGTCTTCCACGAGGGCGTGATGATCGCCTGGGCGGTGAACACGGCGCACCACTCCGATTTCGCCGATCGCGGCCACGCCCATATCTACCAGGAAGGCCTGCGCATCCCGCCGATCCGCCTCTATGACGGCGGTGTGCTGATGAAGGACGTGCAGGAGCTGATCCTGCTCAACTGCCAGGTCCCGCGCGAGCGCCTCTCGGACCTGCGCGCCCAGATGGCGGCGAACCGTCTCGGCGTCGAGCGCCTGCGCGCGCTCTGCGACAAATACGGCCGCGATACGGTGCTCGCCGCCGGCAAGGCTTTGCAGGACTATGCCGAGCGCAAGATGCGCGCCGGCATCGCCTCGATCCCGGACGGGACCTATCGCTTCTCCGATTCCTTCGACAATCCCGAGATCGACGAGCCGCTGACCTTCTCGGTCGCGATCACCGTCGCGGGCGAGGAAATGACGCTCGCCTTCGACTCGCCACCGCAGATGCGCGCCGGCTTCAACATGGTCTACACCGCGCTGCTCTCGACCGTGTACTACGCGGTCAAGACGGTGGCCGACCCGACCATCCCGCCCAATGCGGGGCTGGCGCGACCGCTCACCGTCACCGCGACCGAAGGCACGGTGCTGAACTGCGTCCACCCGGCCGCCGTCAACGGCCGCATCGCCGCCTGCCAGCGCGTGGTCGACCTGATCCACGGCGCCCTCGCGCAGGCCGTGCCGGACCGCGTCATCGCCGCCTGCTCGGGCGCAGTGGCATCCGCGACATTCGCCGGCGAGCAGCCCGGCAGCGGCGAGCTCTGGGTCTATCTGGAGACGATCGGCGGCGGTTCCGGCGCTCGGGCCAAGAAGGACGGCCTTCACGGCGTCCACGTCCACATGACCAATACCTCGAACCTGCCGGTCGAGGCGCTGGAGCTCGAATACCCGCTCACCCTGCTGCGCTACGAACTGGTCGATGGCTCGGGCGGGGACGGCCGCCAGCGCGGTGGCATGGGCCTGCGCCGTGTCTACCGGGCCGAGGCGCCGTGCCGCCTGAGCGTCGACAACTCGCGGCTGACCTCGCGGCCCTGGGGCCTCGCCGGCGGCGGCGAAGGGCAGGGCGGATCGTTTTCCTTCAGCGAGGGCGTCGTCCCCTTCTTCAAGGGCGACGGCGCGCTGGAGAAGGGCCAGATCGTCGAGATCATCACGCCCGGAGCGGGGGGCTACGGCCCGGCATCCGAGCGCAGCGCCGAGGCGCGGGCACGCGACAAGGCCGAGCAGCGGGGGTGAGATGGGTTGGCGAGGGCTGCGGCCCTCGCTCTGCGCCGCTTAGGCGGCAAGCCACAACAACGAGCGCGGCGACAGCCTGAGCGTCGCCCCGCTGCCGACCTCGAACAGGCCGCTGCCGGACTGGAACGGCACGTCGACCGCCACTTCCGTCGTGCCGATACGGACGCCGTAGCGCACGCTGGCGCCGAGGAACTCGCGATTGGCGACGGTGCAGGGCAGGGCCAGCATCCCATCGCCGGCCGGGCCGGCATCACCGAGACTGGCATGTTGCGGCCTGAAGACGAGCTTGGCGCCCTCCGGCACCTGCGCATCGGCCGGAACCGGCACCCGCGTCCCGCCCTCGATCTCGAAGACTCGGGTCCCGCCGTTGCCGGAAAGCTTCCCCCCAAGGATATTCGCCGTTCCGAGGAAGCCGGCGACGAAGAGGTTCGCCGGCCGCTCGTAAAGCTCCATCGGCGTGCCGACCTGCTGGACGATGCCGTCATTCATCACGGCGATGCGGTCGCAGATCGTGTTCGCCTCTTCCTGGTCGTGGGTGACGAAGATCGTGGTCAGGCCGAGCCGCTGCTGCAGGTCGCGCAGTTCGCGGCGCACTTGCACGCGCATCTTGGCGTCGAGATTGGAGAGCGGCTCGTCGAGCAGCAGCACCTTGGGCTCGACCGCTACAGTCCGCGCCACCGCGACGCGCTGCTGCTGACCGCCCGAGAGCTGCGAGGGCCGCCGCTCGGCGAGATGGGCGAGGCCGACGAGTCCGAGCGCCGCCTCGACCCGCCGCTCGACCTCAGCACGCTTCACGCCGCGTTCCTCCAGCCCGAAGGCGACGTTACGGCGCACCGTCATGTGGGGCCAAAGCGCATAGGACTGGAAGACCATTCCGACATCGCGCTTCCACGGCGGCAGGTCGGTGATCGGCTTGCCGCCGATCCGGACCTCGCCGGTATCGGCATGGTTGAAGCCCGCGATCAGGCGCAGCAGCGTGGTCTTGCCGCAGCCGGACGGGCCGAGGAAGGCGAAGAACTCGCCCGGCTCGATCGCGAGGCTGACGTTCTTGAGCACATGGTTGGTGCCGTAGGACAGGTTGACGCCTTCGATATCGACGGCGACGGCGGGCGTGGTCAGGGAGACGGTCGCGTTCATGATCAGTGGCCCATTCCCTTGGCCTTCTGGCTGCGTTCGATGATGAGATGGGAGAGGAAGGTGCAGGCCGCGACGAGGATCACCGCGACGACGCCGAGCGCGGCACCGGGTCCGCGCCCCGCCGCCGACTGCATGAAGACATAGAGCCCATAGGCCAGCGGCGCGTCGGAGTTGGACTGCACCAGCATCAATGTCGCCGAAAGCTCGACGGCGGCCGTCGAGAACGAGGTGACGAAGCCGGCGAGGATGCCGCCCGCCATCAGCGGTACGACGATGCGCCGGACCGTGCGCGCCTTGGTGGCTCCGAGGTTCTCGGCCGCTTCCTCCAGCGAAACCGAGATCTGCTGGAGTGCCGCGTAGCAGGCGCGCAGGGCATAGGGCAGGCGCCGGATCGCCAGCGCCATCACGATGGTGATCCAGAGCGCCGCGAGCGGCGTCCCGTCCGGCAGGGTGATGCCGTAGAAGGTCCTGAGATAGCCGATGCCGAGCACCACGCCGGGGATGGCGAGCGCGGCCGACGCCATCCAGTCGAGCCATTCGCGGCCGATCAACCTCGTGCGCAGCACCAGATAGGCGATGGCGACGCCGAGCACGACGTCGATGCCGCCGGCGATCGAGGCATAGATCAGCGTGTTCTTGATGTAGATCGAGCTCTCGCCGAAGACGCGGGCGTAATGCGCCGTGGTGAAGGCATCGGGCAGCGGCGAGAACGACCAGATCGTGGCGAAGGAGAGCAGCAGCAGGCCCAGATGCGGCGCCAGCACCAGCGCCAGGATCAGGATGACGATACCGTAGCCGAACACGGCCTCCATCGGCGTCATCACCCGCTTGGCGAGGCCGCCGCCGCCGCGCTGCGTCGTGGCATAGTCGCGGCCCTTGAGCGCCCGCGCCGAGAGCCACATCGCCAGCACGGAGGCGATGATCAGCACGACCGAGATGACATAGCCCATCGGGTCGGCGATGCCGATCGAGGTCACCCTGAGATAGGCCTGCGGCGCCAGCATGTCCTTGACGTTAAGCAGGAGCGGCGTGGCGAGATCGTCGAAGACCTTGACGAAGACGAGTGAGGCGCCGGCGAGATAGCCCGGCATCGCCAGCGGGAAGACGATCCGCCGGAACAGCCGGAAGCCCGAGGAGCCGAGATTCTGCGCGGCCTCTTCCATGGCGCGGTCGACATTGCGCAGCGCCGCCGAGAGGTTGATCAGGATGAACGGGAAATAATGGACCGACTGGACGAAGATGACGCCGTTCAGCCCCTCCATGAAGTCGATCTTGAAGCCGAACCAGTCGTCGAGCAGCAGGTTGACCGAGCCGTTGCGGCCGAAGAAGAGCTGCATCGCCACCGCGCCGACGAAGGGCGGCATGATCAATGGCAGGAAGCCGAGCGTCTGGACGATGGCCGCGCCGCGGAAGACGAAGCGCGTCGTCAGATAGGCCAGCGGCAGGGCGAAGACCGAGGCCCAGACCACTGACATCGCAGAGACATAGAACGAGTTCCACAACGAGCGCATGAACAGCTCGGTGCGGACGAAGTCGTAGAAATTGACCAGAGTGAAGGTCGATGTGCCCTTCTCGGTGAAGGCGACATAGATCACCGTCGCCACCGGCAGCACCAGGAACATCAGCAGGAAGGCGGCGATCGCCAGCGCCAGCGCGATCTGGCCGGGCGTGCCGGCGATGCGACGGGGGCGGGGAACCGAGGTCGGAATGGCTGTCATGGGTGCGGCCGGGTGTCATCCCGTGCGCGCTGCGGCATGCAAATGCCGCTGCGCAGACACGGGACCGTTGTCAGGAAAAGGCGCCTACTGGTCGCGCGGTCCCGTGTCTGCGCCGCAGCGTTTCACGCTGCAGCGCGCACGGGAAGACCCGCGGGACGACGATGACGCGCGCGCTTACTTCGCCGCCTTGAGCGCCTCTTCTGCCCTGGCCTTGGCCTTGGCGTAGTTGTCGCGGGCGAAGCTCGCCCACTGCGCCTCGACCTCGGCCTGGCGGGCGCCCTTCTCCTTGCCGCCGGTGAAGGCGCCGCGCAGCTCGGGGCTCGCGGCCTGCGCCTCGCTCACCGGCATGGCGGCGATCAGGACGCGGGCCTCATCGGCCAGCGCTTTCGCCTTGTCGTTCGGCTTCTTGGCGAGCGCCGCATCGACCTCGTGCAGCACCTTGGTGACACCCTTCAGCCCGCCGAGCTGGAAGGAGATCATCTGGTCGAACAGCGTATCGACGACCGCGGTGCGGCCTTCCGATTTGTCGACGTCGAAGCCGATCATCTTCTGGAAGCGCGGATCGGTGAAGGGGTTCGGATAGTCGGCGCCGGCCTTGGCATAGACGGCCGGGTTGACCGGCAGGCGGCGGATGCCGGGCTCGAGCAGCACTTCCTGGCCGGTCGGCGAGAGCAGGAACTCGATGAAGGCTTCAGCCGCAGCCTTGTTCGGCGGGTTGGCGATGATGCCGACATTGGCCGGAACCACCGTCGTCACGCTCGGATAGACGAATTTGACCGGGAAACCGGAGGCCTGGGCCGAGAAGGCGAAGAAGTCGATGACGATGCCGACGCCGACCTGGCCGGAATTGACCTGCTCCGGCACGCCGAAGGAGCGCTCGTTGATCGAGCGGAAATTGCCGGCCATCTCCTTGATGGTGCGCCAGCCCTTGTCCCAGCCCTCGCCCTGCAGGATCGTCTCGATCGTCAGGTGTGTCGTGCCGGAGCGCGAGGGCGCAGCGATCGACACATGGTCGTAGAACACGGGCTTGGCGAGATCCTGCCAGTCCTTGGGCTCGGGCAGCTTGTTGGCCTTGGCGTAACGGTCGTTCCACATGATGCCGTAGCCGGAGGCCGCGAAGCCGAAATAGAAGCCGGCGGGATCGTTGATCGGATAGGAGCCGATCTTCTCGGGGATGCCGGTCGCCTTGGGCTTGTAGGCGGTGAGCAGCTTCTTGCCCTTCAGCACCTCGAAGGCGTCGGGCGCCGAGGCCCAGAACAGGTCGACCTGGTTATTGGCCTTGGTCTCCTCGACGTATTTCACGCCGGCATTGGTGTTGCGGTTCTGCACTTCGAGCGTGACGCCCGGAACCGCCTTCTCGAAGGCCTTCTTGATCGGATCGGTGACGTCCTTGGAGAAGGAGGTCACTACGGTGACCTTGCCGGCGGGCGCCTGCGCCAGCGCGATGGCCGTAAACGAGGCGCTGAGCGACAGGCCGAGGGTGGCCGCGAGCGCGAGCCTGCGATTGAGCATGATTTCCTCCGAAGCGTTTTTTCTGTTCGACGTCGAGGTCGATGGCTTCTTCTCAGCAACGGTGATGCCAAGTGTCGGCGGCTTTGATTTCCTTGCGGAATTCGGAAGGAAGGGTCTTCAGATACCCAATTTCGGGGGCATGGCGGTAACCTGCCGGAGCCGCCGATGGGTCATTGCGGTAACATCGCCACTCAGTCCGCGAGCGCCGCCGTGCCGCTCAAGCCATAGCGGCGCATCTTGAGGTAGAGCGTCTTGCGGGTGATGCCGAGCGCCGCGGCCGTGACGCCGATGCGCCCGTTATGGCGCTTCAGCGCGGCGCCGATTCCTTCTGCCTCCGCAACCGCAACCAGCTCCTCCAGCGTGCGTTCCGCGCCATCGGATGTGCCGGCGCCGGCATCCGCATCCTCGAAATCCTCGTCCATGCCGAGCAGGCTGCGTTCGGCGGCATTGCGTAGCTCGCGGACATTGCCCGGCCAGTCCTGCCGCGCCAGCCGCTGTAGCAGGTCGCGCCCGAGCGGCGGGGCCGAGCGGCCGACGCGGGCGGCGGCGAGCGCGAGGAAGTGCTGGAACAGCAGCGGAATATCCTCGCGCCGGTCGCGCAAGGGCGGCAGGCGCAGCGTCACGACGTTGAGTCGGTAGACCAGGTCTTCGCGGAAGCCGCCCGTCTTGGCGAGCGCGGCGAGGTCGCTCTTGGTCGCCGCGACGATGCGGATATCGACCGCGATCTCCTTGTTGGAGCCGAGGCGCTCGATCCGGCGCTCTTGAAGCGCCCGCAGCAGGCGCACCTGCGCGGCGATCGGCATCGACTCGATCTCGTCGAGGAAGAGCGTGCCGCCGCTGGCATGCTCGATCTTGCCGATCCGCCGCTCGCGCGCCCCGGTGAAGGCGCCGGCCTCGTGACCGAACAACTCGCTCTCGATCATCGTCTCGGGGATCGCCCCGCAATTCACCGCGACGAAGCGCCCGTTGCGGCGATTGCCGAGATCGTGCAGGGCCCGTGCCGCGACCTCCTTGCCGGTTCCGGTCTCGCCGAAGAGCAGCACGTCGGTATCGGCATCGGCCAGCAAGGCGAGCCGGCTGCGCAGGCGCGCGACCGCCGGCGAGTGCCCGACGACGCGCGCCGCCCAAGGGTCCTCGGGATGGGCGCCGGCCTTCAGCGAGCGATTCTCGATGATCAGCCGGCGATATTCGCTGGCACGCCGGATCGTCTCGATCAGGCGGACGGGATCGGCCGGCTTCTCGACGAAATCCCAGGCACCTTCGCGGATCGCCTTCACCGCCATGGGAACATCGGCATGGCCGGTGATCAGTACGACCGGGATCTCCGCATCGACGGCGGTCACCGCGGAAAGCAGCCCGAACCCATCGCGGCCGGGCATGCGGACATCGCTGACCAGCACGACGGAGGCGTCGCGGCCAAGCTCGGCGAGCGCGGCATCGCCCGAGCGCTTCGCGGTGACCGCGAAGCCTTCGAGCTCCAGCGTCAGCCGCCAGGCTTCGAGCACCTCGGCATCGTCATCGACGAGGACGATTGTCGGAGCGCTCATGCGTCGATTTCCAGCGGGGCCATGACGTGGGCTGTCGTCCCTTCGAGCGTGATCAGGAAGCGCGTGCCTTCGGGGCCGGTCTCGGCAACGGCCAGCGTGCCGCCGAGGTCCTTGATGATGTTGTAGGACAGCGAGAGCCCGAGGCCGAGCCCCGAGCCCACCGGCTTGGTGGTGAAGAACGGGTCGAAGATGCGCTCCAGATGCGCCCGGTCGATGCCGGGGCCGCTATCCGAGACCCAGATCTCGACCTTGTGGCCATTTCGCCGTGCACCGATCGCGATCGTCGCATCCTCCATGCCGGCGACGGCGTCGAGCGCATTCGCGACGAGATTGACCAGCACCTGCTCCAGCCGGATTTCCTCGGCATGGACATGCAGGCGCCCGGCGGGCAGCTCCCGCGTGAGCGTCACGCGCTCGGCGTCGAAGCGCGGCTCGAACAACGAAAGTGCTGTTTCGACGACATCGCCAACCGGGACCGGCGCCAGAACAACGCCGGGCTTGCGGGCGAAGCGCCTGAGATGCGCGATCAGGTCGGCTGCTCGCGTCGTCAGCGCCTGGATCCGGCCGATCGCCTTTCGGGCCTCCTCGGGCCGGCCCCGCTCCAGCAGCAGCGCGCCGTTATGGGCGTGGGAGCGGATCGCGGCAAGCGGCTGGTTCAGCTCATGGCTCAGGCCCGCCGCCATTTGTCCCAGCGCCGCGAGCTTGGCCGCCTGGATCAGGTCGTCGCGGGTCTGCTGGAAGACGGCGAGTGCGCGGGTGAGGTCGCCGAGCTCGTCATTGCCCGCCTTCGGCAGCAGCGCCGAGGACTGGCCGCTGGCGATGCTGGTCGCGGCCTCGGTCAGGACCCGCAGGCGCGCCACCAGATGGCGCCGGACATAGAACCAGCCGATCAGCAGCGCGCCCAATAGCGAGGCTGCCGCGATGGCGAGCAGCAGGTTGCGGCCGAGCCGGATCGCCTGCGCCGAGCGGTCGGCGGCCTCCTTCGCCACGGCCTCGGTTCGCCGCACCTCCTGCGAGACCAGCCTGCCGAGCTCCGTGACGAGGCGGCGGCTTTCCGAGATCAGGCGCTGCGCGTCGGCCAGCGCAGCAAGCTCTGAGCGCTTGAGGCCAGGCAGGCCTGTCGTCGTATCGGCGAGCCCGATCAGGCGCTGGGTGATCTGCCGGACCGTGATCGTGTCGGGCCAGCCGGCGAGCGCCTTGGCCTCGACCTCGAGCTGGTCGACAGCCTCGCCGATGACATGGCTGGTCTGCTCCATGTCCTCGCGGGTCTGGACCGTGCCGAGCCGCCCGAACAGCCCGACGATCAGGTTGGCCTGGGCGTTGAGCGTCATCAGCGCTTCGCTCTTGCGGGTCTCCTCGCGGATCGTGTTCGGCTTGGCCGATGCTGCTTCGCCGCCGCTCTGGCCGAGCGCGGTATCGATGTTGAAGCGGGCATCGTCGGTCAGCGGCTCGATCTCGTCGATCAGGTCCGCCTGGAGCCAGCGCAATTCTTCGCTGACGCCACGGATGCGCTCGGCCAGCGTGAAGCGGCGCCCCGAGACGTCGTCGATCGCGCCGAGATTGCGCCGGATCTCGGCAGCCACCGCTGTCAGCTGCGGCGCGTCGAAACCGCTGCCCGTCCGTTCGGACAGCACCTTGTCGAGCTCGCTCAAGCGCTCGCCGACCACGCGCCGGCCGCGCTCATAGCCGTCGCGTCGCTCGGCGTTGGCCAGTTCCGGCATGCCGGCAATGACGCGGGCACTGGCTTCCGCCAGCCGTGCAGCGGAAGCGAGGCCGGGCAGATGCTCGCGGGCGATCGCCGCCAGCTCCTTGCTCAATCGCTCATAGGAGATGACGCCTACGATGCCGGCGCCGACCGCAAAGAGGCCGACGCCGAGGAAGGCCGCGATCAGGCGCCCGCCGATGCCGAAGCGGCGCCTGGACAAGGCAGGCGTCATGGCCTGCTCCCGGTCAAGCTCTCGTCGCGCCAGCCCAGCGCGGTCAGCCGCTCGGCCGCCTGCTGCAGGCTGTCGCCGGCCTCGGTTGCGTGAGTCACGATCGCGTTCCGGAGTGCGGCTTCGATGCGCGCCTGCTCCTCGGGCACGGGCAGGCCGCGCGGCACGCGGACGATATTCTGGAAACGCCCGGGCTCTCCGAGTTCGGCAGCGGAGACCGGCGGCTGCGTTAGGGCGGCTCGCGCCCGGGTCAGGAGTTTGGCGGCCTGCTCGTCGGGGCGCGTAAGCAGGGCCGCTTCCATCGCCTGCAGGCTGCGCCAGAGCCGGGCATGCTCGGTGCGGCGGAAGGTGATCCACTCGTCGAAGATCAGGTTGACCAGCTCGTAGCGCCCGGCAGAAAGCCCAGCGTCGAAGCCAGTGCGGTTGAAGATGCCTTCGGTCTCCGAAAGATGCGGCGGCGTCTCGTCCGGCCCATAGGCCGAGGGCGAGACGGCGAGGCGCCCGATCCGCGGCTCGCGCAGCATCTTCTGCCCTTCGGGCGAGAGCACGAAATCGATGAAGAGCTCTGCATCCTTCGGGTTGGGTGAGGTCGCAAGCCTTGCGATGCTGGCGGGCGCGAACAAGGTCTCGCCGGGCAGTACGAAGCGGTTGCCCTCGCCCTCGGTCGTCCTGGCCTCCGTCAGGAAATCGATGGAGATGCCGATGCCGAAGCGGCCGCGGGCGACCCCGGCGGTGACGCCGAAGCTGCGTGCCGTGATCGTCGCGAGATTGCCGCCGATCGCCGACCACAAGGCCCAGCCGCGCTCCCAGCCGAGCGATTGCAGCAGCGCCTCGACCATGAGGTGCGTGGTGCCGGAGCGGGCAGGCGAGGTCAGGCCGATATGCCCGGCATAGACCGGCGCGGCGAGATCGGCCCAGTTGCGCGGCACCGGCAGGCCGCGCGCCGCGAGGTAGGCGGGGTTGTAGACCAGCCCGTAGCCCGAGACGGCGAAGCCGAGATAGCGATGATCGGGGTCGTTGACCGGATAGCCGGCGATGGTCTCCGGCGCGCCGGTCGCCCGCGGCTGCAACGGCGCCAGCAGGTTCTCGCGCTTCAGCAATTCGAAGGCGTCGGGCGCGGAAGCCCAGAACAGGTCGGCATCCGGTCGCTTCTGCGTGCGGATATCGATGACGGCCGCCGTGGTCTTGCGCTGCACGACCTCGACGGCGATGTCGGGATGCCTGTTGCGGAACGCGTTGCGGAAGGGCTCGAAGAACGAGGGCGGAAACGAGGTGATGATCTGGACGCGCCGTCCCTCGGCCATGCCGATGGCAGGCCAGCCGAAGGCCAGCACGGCGATGACGACAAGCCTGATCTCTGCGGCGAAGCGGGCCATGAATCCGTCATATAGCCGGCTCGACGGTCCGGCTAGGCTGCCGCGCCTCAGTCGAATTCCTTCTTGAACTTCTCGCTGACGGCCGTGGCGGTGCGGAAGCGTTCGATCGAGAACGGTTCCAGCGGCGTCGGTGTTTCGCCGTCGACGATCATCTCGCTGAGGCACAAGCCCACGCCGGGGCCGATCTGGAAGCCGTGGCCGCAGAAGCCGAAGGCGTGGAACAGGCCGGGCGTCGTCCCGCTCGGGCCGATCACCGGGATCATGTCGGGCAGATAGGCCTCGATACCGGACCAGACGCGGATGACATGGCATTGCGCCAGCATCGGCGCGACGCGGGCGAGCGCGCGCATCGCGGCAAGCGTCTTCGCTGGGGGTACCGGTGCGCGGTTCGCCTGCGGATCGGCCGCCGTGCGCGGGTAGCCGGCGAGGATGATGTTGCCGCGCGGGATCTGGCGGAAGATCACCGAGCCGTCGATCGCCTGCACCGAAGGCTCGATCCGATAGGGGAAAGGCTCGGTCACGAATTGCGGTGGGCCGGCTGGAAAGACCGGCGCGGTCTCGCCGAAACGCTCGGCTATCTCCAGCGCCCAGGCCCCGGCGCAGTTGACCAGTGCACCGCAGCTCAGCCTGGTGCCATCGGCCAGCGTCAGCGAAAAACCCTCACCTCCGCGGTCCACGGCTGTGACGCGCGTGTTCTCAAGAATGGTGGCGCCATGTCTCGCTGCTGCCCGTGCCACGGCCGGGGTGGCGAGCCTTGGATTGGCGGTGGCGTCGCGCGCCGAGAAGGTCGCGGCCATGGCGCGCTCGCCGAGCCAGGGCCAGCGTCGGCGCAGATCGGCGGGGCCGACGCGCTCGATCGCGAGCCCGTAGGATTCCGAGACCTTCGCATAGCCTTCGAGCTTCGCGTGCTCCTCCTCGTCATAGGCGAGGTAGAGATGGCCGGTCTGCTCGAACTCGCAGCCTTCGCCGATCAGCGCATCGAAATCCTCCCACAGCGCCTGCGAGCGCAGCGACAGCGGATATTGGCCGGGAAAGCGGCCTTGAAGACGAAGATTGCCGAAGTTGACGCCGCTCGATTGCGCGCCGACGACCCCCTTTTCGATCAGCGTCACGCGCTGGCCGCGCCGGGCGAGGAAGAAGGCGGTCCAGGCGCCGATCAGCCCGCCGCCGATAATCGCGACGTCCGTGGTTCGCGCGCTCATGCCGGTTCTTCCGCAGCGGCGAGTGCGATCGGCTTGACCGGCGCCTGTCCACGCAGGCGCCCCGCGGACTCGCCGCCTTGTCCTGTTCCGGCTGCGACGATCTCCTGCAGAGCCGGTCCGCAGACGCGGCCCTGGCAGCGCCCCATGCCGCAGCGGGTCATCGCCTTGACGCGGTTGACCTCGACCGGGCCGAGGCTTTGCGCCATGGCGGCGCGGACCTCGCCGATGGTGACGTTCTCGCAGCGGCAGAGCGTGACGGAATCGGGCAGGGCGGCGATCTGCTGCTTCGGCCAGGCGAAGGCCTGCGCCAGCCCGCGTTGAAAGCCGCGCAGCCGCGCGACCCGTCGGGCCAGCGGCCTGATCGCCGCAATATCCTGCGGCCGGCCGAGATCGGAGAGGATGGCATGGGCAGCGAGCGCCCCGCTGGCTTCGGCTGCATCGGCGCCGCCGATCCGCACGCCATCGCCGGCGAGGTAGAGCCCCGGCCGCGCCCGGCCGAAGCCGTCGATCTTCGGCAGGAACAATCTGAAGTCCGGATCGTAAGTGAATTCCGCTCCGGCGAGATCGGCGAGCTGCGTCTCGGGTTTGAGGCCATAGCCGAGCGCAACCGCATCGCAGGCGAAGCGCCGTTCCCGCCCGCTGCCGTCGCGCAGGACGAGAGCCTCGACACGGCCGTCTCCCTCGACGGCGACCGGCGTCACGCCGTTCAGCATCGGGATGCCCGCGCGCAGGGCCGTGGCCATATACCAGAGGCCGCGCAGCAGCGTGCGCGGCGCGCCGAGCAAGGCCGGCATCGCCGCGAGCTTGGCCGAGAATGGGGTCGTGTCGGCGATCACCGCGATCTCGGCGCCCATCGCGCGATATTGCTTCGCGGCCAGCGCCAGCAAGGGCGAGGAGCCGAGGAAGGCGACGCGGCTGCCGATCAGGCAGCCCTGGTCCTTGAGCGCGACCTGTGCCCCGCCCAGTGTGAAAACGCCGGGCGTTGTCCAGCCCGGAAGCGGCGCTATCCGGTCCATCGCGCCGCTGGCGATGAGTAGCTTGTCGCAATCGAGCGTCTCGGTCCGGCCATCGCGCAGCAGATGCAGGCGCTTGCCGTCGATCGCCCAGACCAGCGTCTGGGGCCGGTAATCGATCTGGGGACGGAGCGCCGCGAAGCGTGCGTGCAGCGCGGCGTATCGGCCGGCTTCCGAGCCCATCAGCTTGTTCATGTCGAGCGCGAGGCCGTCGGCCGGCCGACGATAGCCCTGTCCGCCGGCGCGCGCGCCTTCGTCGATCAGGATCGGCCTCAGCCCGTTTGCGACGAGGATTTCGGCCGCGCTGATCCCGGCCGGCCCGGCGCCGACGATGACGATCTCAGCCATGGGGGTCGGCCATGCCCTGCGGTTCGGCGAAGAGCTTCATGCCCTGGCTGACGGGCGTGGTGCAGGCCCTGATCCGACCGCCCTCGCTGCTCCAGACCCAGCAATCCTGGCAGGCGCCCATCAGGCAGAAGCCGGCGCGCGGCTCGCCGCCGAATTCGAGATGGCGGATGAGGGCGCCGTTCTCCAGAAGCGCGGCGAGCACACTGTCGCCGGCGGTCGCGCGGATCGGCAGGCCGTCGAAGCTGAGGGTCACCGCCGCTCCGCTCCGAAATGCCACGCGGCGGAACTGGGCCTGCGAACGGTCCATGCGACCTCAGGTTTATCTCAATGCAATAGAAGTTCGTGGATTTTGATAAATCAAAGGATGTCCTGTCAAGGCCATCGGCCTGGTTTCCTCAGACGCGCGAGATGGCGTGGGCGGCGGCGATGACCAGCGAGGAGAAGCGCGAGACGACCTCCTCGTGGCTGTAGCGCGAGGTCGAGGTCGCGATGTTGACGGCGGCCTCCGGGCGGCCGTGATGGTCGACCACCACCGCGGCGATCGAGGCATCGCCGAGATAGACCTCCTCGAAGGCGGTCGCGTAGCCCTGGGCGGCCGACTGGCGCAATTTCTCGCGCAGGGCCTCGCGCTCCCAGGTCGTCGAGGGCGTATGCGCCCTGCGGTCGGACGCATCGATGATCGCCATCGCCTCGCTCTCGGGCAGGCGCGACAGCATCGCGATGCCCGGTGCCGTGGCATAGGCGGGCATGCGTGTGCCGATGATGACGTCGGTGTTGAGGACGTGCCGGCTCAGGAAACGCGAGACGAAGATGATCTCGGTCTCTTCCCGCACGGTGAGGTTCACCGTCTCCTCCGTCTCCTTGCTGAGATGCATGAGATAGGGCATCGCCCGGTCGAGCAGGCGGCTGCTGCGCACGAAATGATAGCCGAGATCGAGTGTCTTGGCGGTCAGCTCGAAGCGCTTGGTCTGCGCATCCTTGCGGAGATAGCCGAGCCTGGTGAGCGTATGGGTGAAGCGCTGGGCCGCGCTGACATCCATCCCGGTCTCGGAGGCGACCTGCGACAGGTTGAGCGTCGGGTGCTGGCGGCCGAAGGCGGAGAGCACCCGGAACGCCTTCTCGACCGAATTGACCATCAGCGCGTCGTCCTTGCGGCCGGCCTGATCGGGCGGCTGCGCCGCGCGCTTGCGGCCGGTCTCTCTCTCTTCGGGCATCGTCATCGGGCCTGCTCTCCTCGGCGCGATCAATGGCTGCGGCTAACGATCTTGACAAGCTGGGTCGTTCGCGCAGAATAAGCAATAGAAATTATCGCATTGCAATAAAAACTCATCGGAGAGCGCTATGAAGGACTCTGTTCTGGTCGAGTTGCGTGGCGCGGTCGGCATCATCACGCTCAACCGCCCCGAGATCCTGAATGCCTGGAACGCACCGATGCGCGAGCGGCTGGTCGCCTGCTTCGACGAGCTGGAGGCGAACGAGGCCGTCCGTGCCATCGTCCTGACGGGTGCCGGCGAGCGCGCCTTCGGCGCCGGCCAGGACCTGAACGAGACCAAGACCTTCGACCCTGATCGCGCAGAGCTCTGGATGGGGGAATGGGAGCGGCTCTATGACCGCATGCGCTCGCTCTCCAAGCCGCTGATCGCGGCGCTGAACGGCGTCGCTGCTGGTTCCGCCTTCCAGGTGGCGCTGCTCTGCGACCTGCGCATCGGCCATGACGGGGTCACCATGGGCCAGCCCGAGATCAATTCCGGCATCGCCTCGGTCACCGGCCCCTGGATCATGAAGGAGATGATCGGGATCGCCCGCACCATCGACCTGACCCTGACCGGGCGGATGATGGATGCCGACGAATGCTTCCGCATCGGCCTGATCAACCGGATCGTGCCGAAGGAACAGGTGATGCAGGCCTCGCTCGCGCTGGCCGAGGAGCTCGCCGGCAAGCCGCCGGTCGCCATGCGCCTCAACAAGGCCCGCTTCCGCGAGGTCACCGAGGAGAGCTTCCGCGAATGCCTCGCCGCCGGCATCCGCAATCAGCGCGCGGCCTACGCCACCGGCGAACCGGCCCGGATGATGGAGGAATTCCTCGCCAAGCGCGCCGCGCGCAAGACCGCCTGACCATCTGACCACCCACGGGGAAATGCGGAAAACCGCTTGTAAGGGGAGAAGACGATGACGAACCTGACCACGAAGCCGACCCGGCGCACCCTGCTGCAACTCGCCGGCGGCGTTGCTGCCGGCGCGGTCGCCGCGCCTTATCTGTCGGGCACGGCGCGTGCCGCGACGCAGATCACGGTCGCCGATCCCGGCGGCCCGTTCGGCCCGGCCTTCCGCAAGGCCTTCTACGATCCCTTCGAGAAGGCGACCGGCAACAAGGTCGTCAACGTCGCCCGCGAGGCCGAGCCCACCGCCCAGTTCAAGGCGATGGTCGAGACCAAGTCCTATACCTGGGACGTCTGCACGCTGACGCTCTCGGCCCGCGACATCCTCAAGAAGCAGGGCCTGCTCGACCCGATCGGCTTCTCGCATGCCGACGTGCCGAAGCTGATGCCGGAGGCGATCTCGGCCGAGTTCATGGGCACGGACGTCTACTCGACCGTCTTCGCCTATCGCACCGACCGCGTGAAGAACGCACCGGCGAGCTGGACCGACTTCTTCAATGTCGAGAAGTTCCCCGGCCGGCGCGCGCTGCGCAAGAACCCGATCGACACGATCGAGCAGGCGCTGCTCGCCGACGGCGTGCCGCTCGACAAGCTCTATCCGCTCGATATCGAGCGCGCCTTCAAGGTGCTCGACAAGATCAAGCCGCATGTCGCGGTCTGGTGGACGGGCGGCGCCCAGTCGACGCAGCTCCTGCAGAGCGGCGAGGTCGACATGCTGCCGGGCTGGAACGCCCGCCTGCAGGCCGCGATCGACGGCGGCACGCCGGCAAAGATCGTCTGGAACCAGGGGCTCTACTCGATCGAGGGCTGGGGCCTGCCGAAGGGCGGCCCGAAGGCGGATGTCGCGCGCCAGTTCATCCGCTTCTGCTCCGATCCGAAGGCGCAGGCCGCTTTCACCGAGGCGCTCGCCTACGGCCCGACCAATCTCGACGCCTACCAGACGATCGCAGCCGATCGTGCCAAGGTCCTGCCGACCTCGCCGGAGAACCTGAAGCAGATGGCGATCGCCAACGAGGATTGGTGGAGTGCCAACCGCTCCAAGGTCACCGAGCGCTTCAACGCCTGGCTGCTGGCCTGATGGCGACGGGGGCGGGGGCCGGGATGGCTGTGCGCGAGCCGAACACGGGCAAGCTGGTCATCGAAGGCAAGCTTGTCATCGAAGGACTTGGCAAGCGCTACGGCGCGACCACGGCCCTCGAGCCCAGCTCGCTCAGCGTTGCCGAGGGCGAGTTCCTCACCTTGCTGGGGCCTTCGGGCTCCGGCAAGACGACGCTGCTCCAGCTCATCTGCGGCCTCGTCGAGGCCAGCGAGGGCCGAGTGGTGATCGACGGGCGCGACCAGTCGAACATGCCGGTCCACCAGCGCGATATCGGCCTCGTCTTCCAGCACTACGCGCTCTTCCCGCACCTGACCGTGGCGGAGAACATTGCCTTTCCGCTCAAGATGCGTGGGCGTCCCTCGGCTGAGATCGCCGGCCGGGTCGCGTCCACGCTCGACATGGTCCATCTCGGCCATCTCGCCGGGCGCTTCCCGCGCGAATTGTCCGGGGGCCAGCAGCAGCGCGTCGCGCTGGCGCGCTGCTTCGTCTACCAGCCTTCGATCATCCTGATGGACGAGCCGCTTGGCGCTCTCGACAAGAAGCTGCGCGAGCACATGCAGATCGAGATCAAGCGATTGCACCGCGAGAGCGGCGCCACCATCGTCTACGTCACGCACGATCAGGAGGAGGCGCTCGCGATGTCCGACCGCATCTGCCTGATGAACCACGCGAAGATCGAGCAGCTCGGCACGCCGCGCGAGATCTACGAGCGCCCGCGCACCGCCTTCGCCGCCGATTTCATCGGCATCTCCAACATCTTCCGCGGCAGCTGGGACGGCAACGGCGCGCTCGATACCCCGCATGGCCGCTTCGCCCTGCCGCGTGGCGCCCATTGCCAGAGCAAGGATGCGGCGCTGGTCATCCGGCCCGAGAACCTCCATCTCGGCGAGCGCGACGGCAACGCCGTCAGCGGCCGGGTCAGCGAGATCGTCTATGCCGGCTCGGAGACGCGCGTCATCGCCGCGCTCGGCGATGGCAGCCCCCTCGTGCTGCGGCTCGGGCCGGACGATCCGGTGCCCGCCATCGATCAGGCCATCGTCGCCGGCTGGGCCCGCGACAAGGCGGTGCTGGTCGCATGAGCGCGGTCGCGGCACGAGCGGCTCCGGCGCGCCGGAGCGGGTTCCGGTTCGGCCCATTGTGGCTGGCGGTTCCCGGTCTCCTCTTCCTCGCGGTCTTCTTCGCCTGGCCGGTGGCGCAATTGCTCGGCCTCAGCGTCGTCGACCCCGAGAATGGCGGTTTGTCGACCGAGTCCTATCGGCGCATCGCCGCGACCGACGTCTATCTGCGCGTGCTCGGCATCACCTTCCGCATCGCCGGCTGGACCGCGCTCTGGTCGCTCCTGATCGGCTATCCGCTCGCCTATTGGCTGGCACGCCTGCCCGACATGTTCCGCGGCCGCATGCTGCTCTTCGTCATGGTGCCGTTCTGGACGAGCTATCTCGTCAAGACCTTCGCCTGGATGATCGTGCTCGGCCGCAGCGGCATCATCAATTCGCTAGCGACGGGCTCCGGCCTCATCGACCAGCCCCTGCCGCTATTGCACAACATGTTCGGCGTGATGGTCGGCATGGTCCATGCCATGGTGCCGCTCGCCGTGATGACCATGCTGCCGGTGATGACCGGCATCGACCGCCGCCTCGTCCAGGCCGCGCAGACGCTGGGCGCCGCGCCGGCGCGAGCCTTCTGGCTGGTCTATTTCAAGCTCTCCCTGCCGGGCGTCGCGGCGGCGGGCCTGCTCGTCTTCATCTCCTCGCTCGGCTTCTTCATCGTGCCGGCCTTCCTCGGCGGGCGGCAGGAGACGATGCTGGCGCAGCTCATCATCACCCAGGTGCAGGAGCTGCTGAACTGGTCCTTCGCCGGGGCGCTGGCCGCGATGATGCTGGCGGCGGCGCTGGTCTCCTGCTGGATCTACGACCGGCTCTTCGGCATCTCGACGATTGCCGGCGGCTCAGCGCAGGCCGGGGCCGGGCGCATCCGCGATCTCGGCCTCGCCATTCTCGGGGTCGTGGGCGACATCGCCGGGCGTGCCGCAGCGGTGACGCAGCGGCTCCTCGGCAAACGCATCTGCGGCTGGCTGCTGCCGGGCTTCTGCTGGCTCGTCATCGGCTTCCTCGTGCTGCCGACGCTCTTGGTGATCCCGCTCGCCTTCACCTCCTCGCAATTCCTCGAATTCCCGCCGCCGGGCTACGGAATCGGCTGGTTCCGCACCTATTTCGAATCGCCGCTCTGGATTCAGGCGACGATCCGTTCCTTCATGGTCGCCTTCGCCACGGCGCTGGCTGCGACCGCGATCGGCGGCTTCGCGGCGCTGGCGCTGGCCCATAGCCGCACGCGCTGGAGCGGGCTGATCTTCGCCTTCTTCCTCGCGCCGATGATCGTGCCGCGCATCGTCATCGCGGTCGGGCTGTTCTATCTCTTCGCCCGCATCGGTCTCGTCGCCACCGATCTCGGCCTGATCATCGGCCACACGGTGCTCGCGATCCCGTTCACGCTCGTCACCATCGCCGCCGTGCTCAAGACCTATGACCAGCGGCTCGACCAGGCGGCAGCGACCCTCGGGGCCAACCGTGTCCGCACCCTCACGGGCGTGACGATCCCGCTGGTGAAAGGCGGCCTCGTCGCGGCCTTCCTCTTCGCCTTCATCACCTCCTTCGACGAACTGACCATCGCGATCTTCATCTCGGGCGGCGTCAAGACGACCCTGCCGAAGCAGATGTGGGACGACATGATCCTGCAGCTCAACCCGACGCTTGCCGCGGTTTCGGTCGTCGTCTTCGTGGTCGTGACGGTGATGCTGCTCCTGGCCGAACGCTTCCGCTCCTCCTCTTCTTCCTGATCCTGTCGACCGAAGCGCAACCATGACCTCCCCAGACCAAGACGGCTTCGTAGCCCTCCTGACCGCGCGCGCAGCCGCCGAGCCGGACCGCATCTATGCCCGCTTCGGCGGCGAGCCGGTGAGCTATGGCGAGATCGAGCGGCGCTCGGCCGCCTTCGCGGCGCATCTGCGGGCGCAGGGCATCGTCGCGGGCGACCGTGTCGCGGTGATGATGCGCAATTCCATCGCGACCATCGCCGTGGTCTTCGGTCTCGCACGGGCCGGCGTCGCCTGGGTGCCGGTCAACGCCCAGCAGCGCGGCGAGGGGCTGAACTATCTCCTGACGCATTCCAGCCCGCGCCTCGTCGTCGCCGATGCCGAGCTCGCGCCGCAGATCGCCGAGGCGATGGGGCCGGATGCGACCCTGCCGGTGCTGCTCCATGCGCCGGACGGCGCGCTCGACGCCGTGCTCGCCACGCCCGTGCGTTTCGACGAACCGGCACCGGCAGCCGATGCCGTGTTCGCGATCATGTACACCTCCGGCACGACCGGGCGGCCGAAAGGCGTGATCGTCTCGCACCGCATGCTGCGGCTGGCGGCCGAGAGCGTCGTCCGCCTGTCCGATGCAAAGCCGGGCGATGTCTTCTTCGTCTGGGAGCCGCTCTATCACATCGGCGGCGCCCAGCTTCTGCCGTTGCCGATGATCCGCGACGTGACGCTGGCCATGGTCGAGCGCTTCAGCGCCAGCCGCTTCTGGGCGCAGGTCCGGGAGGAGGGCGCGACCCATATCCACTATCTCGGCGGCATCCTGCAGATCCTGCTGAAGCAGCCGCCTTCCGCTGGCGATCGCGAGCATGGCGTGCGCATCGCCTGGGGCGGCGGCTGCCCGGCCGATATCTGGCCGCAGTTCCGCGATCGTTTCGGCACCGAGATCCGCGAATGCTACGGCATGACGGAAGCCTCCAGCCTGACCACCTGCAATACCAGCGGCGTGGTCGGTTCGGTCGGGCGCCCGATGCCCTGGTTCACCGTCAGGCTGCTCGATGGCGAGGGCAAGCCCGTCGCGGCGGGCGAGCGCGGCGAGATCATCGTCGAGACCAGCATCCCCGGCGCGATCTTCCCCGGCTATCTCGACAATCCCGAAGCGACGGCGAAGGCCCTGCGCAACGGCGCGCTCCATACCGGCGACCTCGGCTCCTTCGACGCCGATGGCAATCTCTATTTTCACGGCCGCATGACCGACAGCGTGCGCTGCCGCGGCGAGAACGTTTCGGCCTGGGAGGTCGAGCACGTTGCCGCCGAGCACGACGCGGTCGAGGATTGCGCCATGATCGGCGTTGCCGCCGATATCGGCGAGCAGGACATCAAGCTCTTCGTCAAGCCGCGTCATGGCGCGATCATCGATCCGCAGGCCTTGTCCGGCTGGCTCGGCCAGCGGCTCGCACCCTACCAGAACCCGCGCTACATCGCCCTCGTCGACGAGTTCGAGCGCACGGCGAGCCAGCGCATCATGAAGCACAGGCTCTCGCCCCGGCTCGACGATTGCTGGGACCGGGCCGGGACGGGGCGCTGACATGGCCGGCTGCGACATCCTCATTTCAGGCACCGGCGGTTTCGCCGCACGGATCGCCTTCGACATCGCCGCCACGGCCCGCGAGCCGGTCGATGTGGTCATCGCCGGCCGCAATCTCGAACGGCTGAACTGGCTGCGCACGGCTGCCAATGCCCGCGCCGCGCTCTTTGGAGCGAAGGCGCGCTTCACCACTCATGCGATCGATCTGCTTGCTCCGGACGCCTCAGACACGCTGCTCGCGGCGACCGGCCCGCGCATCGTCGTGCAGGCCGCCTCGATCCAGACCTCTCAGGTGATCGCCCAGAGCGGCAATGCCTGGACGCGCCTCGTCGCCGAGGGTGGCCTGAGCGCAACGGCCGTCTTTCAGGCGCTGATCAGCGCCCGCGTCGCCGCCGCCATCACGCGCAGCCGCAAGCCGGTGACCCTGGTCAATTGCAGCTTCCCCGACGTGGTCAACGGGATGATCCGCGCGATGGGACACGATGTCGCCTGCGGCATGGGCAATGTCGCGATCCTGTCCAACGTCTTCGCCGGCTCGGCCGCAGTGCCTGCCGGCACCGCGGTCAAGGTCCTTGCGCATTACCAGAACCTTTCAGCCTGGCGCCGCCGTCCCGAGGAACGCGACGGACGCGCCCCGTGCGTCTGGCTGGATGGCGAGGAGGTCGCCGACGTCTATGCCCGCTTCGCCGATATCCAGCTCACGCCCGAGCCGGTGATCGAGATTTCCGGCGCGAGCGGCGTGCCGATGCTGCTCGCCATGGCGGCGGGCCGGCCCTGGCAGGGGCATGTGCCCGGCCCGGATGGCTTGCCCGGCGGCTATCCGGTCCGGCTCGCGGGCGGCAGGCTCGAACTCGATCTGCCGCCGGGGCTGACGCGCGAGGACGCCATCGCCTGGAACGCGTCCTTCGAGGCGGCCAACGGCCTCGTCGTGTCGTCCCAGGGGAGGGCGAGCTTTACCGGCATCCTCGGCGGCAGGGTCGCGGGTCACATTCCGGAGCTGCGGGATGGGTTCGACATCCGCGAGCTGGAAGCCGTGTGCGAAACGCTTCTCGGCTTGCGCGAGACCTTGATGCGAAGCGCGTAGCCCGCGTTGCCGCGGATTGTGCCGCTATACGGGGCGTGCCACTATTCCGCCTCATTCGCGGCGGGGTTCCTCATGAGCAGCACATCGACCGGCGGATTTACCGCCGCGCCCGGGCAGTTTCGCATCGGCTCGGTCATGAACAAGACTTTCGCGATCCTCGGACGACAGTTCGGCAAGTTCGCCCTGCTGGCGCTTGTGCCGATGATCCCGATCTTCCTGCTGACGCTGGGCGCGCTGTCGTCAGGTGCCCCCTCGCCGTCGGGCATCGCCTTCGGTGCGGTGCTGACCGGGCTCCTGACCTTCGTACTCCAGACCGTGGCGCAGGCGACGAGCCTTTACGGTGCCTTCCAGGAGATGCGCCAACAGCCCTTCACCATCGGCGACTCCCTGCGGATCGGGCTCGCACGTGCCGTTCCCGTCATCGGTGTCGGCATCCTCGTCGGTCTCGCGACCGGTCTCGGCTTCCTGCTGTTCGTCGTGCCGGGCGCCATCATCGGCTGCATGCTCTATGTCGCGATCCCCGCCTGCGTCATCGAGAAGACCGGGGTGACGGCGAGCATGAGCCGCAGCGTCGCGCTGACCAAGGGCTATCGCTGGCAGATCTTCGGGCTCTTCCTGCTGGTCATCGTCATCGCCCTGGTCGGCGCTCTCGTGCTGGCGCGGATCGGTGGCGGCGGCCTGATCGGGGATATTCTCGGCTTTGCCTGGCAGGTCATCTCGACCGCTTTCGGTGCCGTGCTCTCGGCCGTGATCTATCACGACCTGCGCATGGCCAAGGAAGGTATCGACCTCGATACGCTGGCGAGCGTCTTCGACTGACGCAAGCTTGCCGAACTGCGGCAGGCCCTCACGGGCCGGTCGCAGCCGGCTCGTGCTTGTCGGCGCGGTAGCGGCCGAATTGCTGCTCGCCTTCGAGATGCGCCCGCTCGGCCGTGTAGAAGGCCCTGAGGAAATCGAGCGTCTCGACTGGCGGAACCTCTTCCGTCCAGCCGATCTTGCGGCGGATCTTCTCGCAGACCTGGCGCTGCATGCTGTGCGTGTCGGGTGAGGACGGGCGGCGCAGCAGTTCCTCCAGAACCTGCAATTCGAAGGCGCCATAGGCGTCGAGCTGCTTGCGGCTGAAGACGAAGCGGCTCTGCGCCTCCGCGAGCTCGGCCAGCAGGGCCCGCCGTGGCACCGAGATGACCATGGTCCCGCCGATCAGGTCGCCGGCCCGCAGGTGGTCGCGGTTGAAGAAGGGCAGGGCCGAGAGCGCGACCGCCCAGCCGAAATAGCTCGCCGCCGTCCAGAATTCCGCGCCGGCCCCGATCTTCGGCACGGCGAAGAACAGCCCGAGCGGCAGGAAGATCTCGACCTCGCGCGTCAGGTTGCGGGCGACGATCGCGCCGGGCAGCAACGGGCCGCCGCTGCGGTCGATCACCTTCAGGTTGACGATTCGCTTGCCCGGCGTCGCGCCCTGGCTCTGCAGCTCGAAATGGATGAAGTAGAGGTTCCGGAGCAGAAAGGACAGGAACAGCACGACCGTGACCGTCACCGAGCCGGTGACGCCGTGGAGCAGGGTCAGGCCCAGCACGAGGAAGAGCAGGGCGGTCGCCAGCATCCAGAACAGGAAGTCGATCAGGAAGGCGACGAGCCGCTCGCCGTGGTTGGCGATGTCGACCTCCAGCGTCACGCCCTCCGGCGTACTGATCTCGCGCCGGTTGCGGGTGGTGCCGTCGAGCAGGCGGTTGATGCGGTCAAGTCGCTGGGCCATGGGTTCAGCGCCTGCCGCTCAGGAGGAAATAGGCGGTCCACAAGGCGCCGGTCGCCGCGCCGATCGCCAGCCGCCAGGGCGTCGAGGCGATGAGCTGGCGCAGGCCGCCCTCGATGATCCCCGCGACGAAGAGCATCAGCACCGCTCCGCCGGCGAGCCCGGCCGCCGCCTTGCCGGCCATGGCCAGGCTGTCGAGGCGGCTGTAGCGACCCGGAAACAGGATCTTCTCGGCGATGACGAGCCCGCCGGCGCCGCACAGGATCAATGCGCCGATCTCGGTCACGCCATGGATCGAAATCCAGCCGATGAAATCGACGAGCAGGCCGCGATTGTAATGCAGCGCCAGGAAGGCGCCGAGCACGAGGCCCTGGTAGCCGAGCAGCAGCAATGTCGGCACGCCGCCGAGCACGCCGAGCCCGAAGGTCATGATCCCGATCGTCGCGTTGTGGCGGAACAGGAAATTGGCGAAGACGACGAAGGAATCGACGAATCCGGGCCAGGGCGCGAAGATCTCGGTCCGGCGCAGCTGGTCGGCGGTGCTCGCAGCCCCGCGCCCGCCGGCCATGCTCTCGGGCACGAGCATGCCGAACCAGGCTTCGTTGGGCAGCACCATCAGGTAGCCGATGGCGATTCCGGCGGCGATGGCGAGCGTCGCCAGCAGGATGTGCCAGCCGGCCGCGCGGACGGCAGCCGGGAAGCCGCGCTTCAGGAATCCGCCGAGCGCTTCGAGGATGCCGATGCGTGGCCCGTAGACGACGAAGAAGGCCCTGAGCACCAGCCCTTCGAGATAGAGGATCAGGTTGCGGTCGAGCGCGATCGAGCGGGCGACGGAAAGCGAAGAGGCCGCGGTCCGATAGAGCAAGGGCAGTTCCTGCAACTCCTCGGCGGAGAGGCGCGACAGGCCCTTCTTCTCGACACGCGAGACGAGACCGTCGAGCATCCGCCAGGCCGTCTCGCGGCTGCGGCGGAATTCGGCGCTGCGCAGCGTCACGGTCGCGACCGGGGCCGGCGGCGGAACGGCGGAAGGGCGAAGCGGTTCTATAGCAGCCCCCTCTGCTTGATGGTCAGGTAGCGGTTGACGAGACCGACGGCGAGGCCGCGTGGCGGGATCTCCAGGCAATGCACGCCCATCCGTGCCAGCCGCTCCAGCACGACGGCGCGCTCGCGCTGCAGGTCGCGGGCGACGACCGCCTCGGCCACCGGCCGGAAGCCGGCGGGCTCGGCATCGACGATATCGGCGAGCAGCGGGTCGCGCAGGGTGACGAAGATCACGGCATGGCGGTTGGCCATGCGCTGCAGGCTTTCGAGCAGCAGTCCGGCCGTCGTCGTGTCGATGAACTCGGTGAACAGCACCACCAGCGCCCGGCGCTTCAGGCGGCTGTTCAGCTCGGCGAGGCCGAGGGTGAAATTGGTCTCTTCGGCACGGTAGCCGAGCTGGCCGGACGCATTCTGGAGCCTGGCGAAGGCGTTTCGGCCGGGCGAAGGCTGGAGATATTGCCGGATGCGTGAATCGAAGCCGAACGAGCCGACATGGTCGCCGCTGCGCAGCGCGACCCAGCCCAGCAGCAAGCCGGCATGGATGGCGTGATCGAGCCGCGGCAGGCCGTCGATCGGCTCGGCCATCAGGTAGCCGGTGTCGAAGGCGAGCACGATCTGGTGGTTGCGCTCGATCCGGAATTCCTTCGACAGCAGCTTGAGATGCTTGGCCGAGTGCTTCCAGTCGATGAAGCGGTTGTCGAGCCCCTGGACATGGTCGCGCAGCGCCTCGAACTCGGTGCCTTCGCCCTTCTGGCGCTGGACCTTGATGCCGTCGATCGCATCGCGGCTGAAGAACTGCACGGCGGCCGAGGCGATGCCGCGGATATCGGGCACGACGTCGATCGTGAGCGCCTGCGGCCGACGCTGGCTCCGGCCGGCGAGACCGAGCGGCCCGCGCCAGCGCAGCCACAACGCCTCGATCGTGATCCGCCCGCGCCGGAGCGGACGCACCCGCAGCGTGACCGAACCCACGGCTCCCGGCGGGACATCGAGCCGAGCTGGCTCGGGCGGCGCGGTGTCGCCGCTCTGCTCCGGCAGGACCTGGATCGACACCGCCCGCGACGCACCTTCGATCGCGGCGCTGACGCTCAATTGCCCCTCGCTGCCGATATACAAGCGCGGCGGCGCATCGACTGTCAGCGAAAGCCGCGACGGCCGGGCACAGAGCAGGGCATCGAGCCCGATCAGCGCCAGCACGAACAGGCCGAGATCGAGCGCGATCGGCCAGAGCGTCTGGTCATGGATCATGAGGCCGATGGCGACCGGCACGGTCGCCCCGAAGAGCAGCACGGCGCGCGGGGTCGGCCTGATCATCGCGGCACGGCAACCTGATCGATCAGTTCCAGGATGACCTTGTCGCTGACCAGCCCGTCGATCTCGGCATTCGGCGCGAGCACGATCCGGTGCCGCAGCAGGGGCAAGGCGATGCCCTTGACGTCGTCGGGGATGACGAAGTCGCGCCCCTGCGTCGCGGCCCGCGCCCGGCTGGCCGAGGCCAGCATCGTCGCGGCGCGGGGCGAGGCGCCGGTCTCGATCGCCGGATGGCTGCGGGTCGCGCGGATCAGGTCGACGATATAGCCGACCAGAGGCTCGCCGAGCGCGATCCCCCCGACCAGCGCCCGCGCCGCCAGCAGGTCCTGCTCAGAGACGATAGAGGCAAGGCCGAACTCCGCGAGCTTCGGCATGGCGGCGCGGTGCCCGTGCCGCGCGACAATGGCGAACTCCTCCTCGCGGCTCGGATAGGCGAGGTTGACCTTGAACAGGAAGCGGTCGAGCTGCGCCTCGGGCAGCGGATAGGTGCCCTGCTGCTCGATCGGGTTCTGCGTCGCCACCACCATGAAGGCCTCGCCCAGCGGATGGGTCGTGCCGTCGATGGTGACGTTGCGCTCGTTCATCGCCTGCAGCAACGCGGCCTGCGTCTTGGGCGGTGTCCGGTTGATCTCGTCGGCGAGCAGGATGTCGGTGAAGATCGGGCCGCGCGTCAGGTTGAAGCTGCTGGTGCGGAAATCGAAGAGATTGGTGCCGAGCAGGTCACCCGGCATCATGTCCGGCGTGAACTGGATGCGCCCGAAGCGCAGCGACAACCCGGCGGCGAAGGATTGCGCCAGCAGGGTCTTGGCCGTGCCCGGCACGCCCTCCAGCAGCACATGCCCACCGCAGAGCAGGCTGACGAGCATCAGCTCGACGACCTCGTCCTGGCCGACGACGGCTTTGCGGATCTCGCCGCGAAGCGCTTCAGTGATCGTCGAGACGTCGCGGAGTTCCATGCGGCAGATCCTTGCGCCAGTGATGGAGGGCCTGCGCGGCGGCAAGCAGCGAGGCGAGATTGCGGGGGCCGGCCGCAGGGCTGTCGCCCAGCCCTGAGAGGGGTTTCGGATCGATGCCGCGTGCCTCTGAAGCCCGCGCCAGCCATGCGGTAAGCGCGGCACCTTGGAGCCCGGCGGGAGCGCGCAAGGCCCGCGCCGCGTCCTGGAGCGTCATGGCGATATAGCGTTGCAGGATCGCGGCATGGTGCCCGGCATAGTCGACCAGCGCCGCGGCATTGCCGATCAAAGCATGCCGGCCGGCATCGAGCCGACGCGGTGCCGGCAGCGGCGCGCCGAAGCGCCCCATCGCGGCCCAGAGCAATAGCGCCACGGCAGCCAGGATTTGGACGAGCACGAGGTTAAGCGGGAATTCATAGAGGAACTTCAGCAGGTTCGGCGGCGATCTTCTGAAGCCGTGGATGGTCTCGTCGAAGACCAGCGTGCCGCTTCTGCCGTCCAGCAGGGCTGCGACGATGTCGCGTGCGAAGGTGGCGTTCCCGCCCTTGCCGATGCCGTGGTTCTCGATCGGGTCGGGATCGGCCAGCACGAGCGTCCGGCGGTTGCCCTGCCGCAATTCGCCGAGCAGGATGCCGTCCGGCGTCGAGATCAGCGGCGTGAGGTTGGAGCCCTTGATGAGCTGGAGCTCGCCCTGGACGGTCGGGTCCGCCGCTGGAATCGTCTTCTGGAAGGAGGCCGGCGGCTTGGCCCGGACGATATCGCCGCCGCTCACGGCAGCGCCGAGCACGGATTGGACTTGTAGCACCGGAGCCAGTTCCGCCTCGCCGATCCAGTCCTTGCGCCGCTCGCCCGGTTTCACGGTCCATTTCGGCAGGACGAGCAGGATGCGGCCGGCGATCCGGAGCTTGTTGCGATTCTCCTCGCCCGCGAGGCTCCCGGAGGGCTCGGCGAGGATGAGCACGCCGTTCTCGCCGACGGCGGCAAGCGGGCGGTCCTCGGCTTGCACCGTCTTGTGGCCGAGGCCATCGAGCAGATCGTGGAAGGCGAGATGCCCGACGGCGGAGCTGGAATAGCTGTTGGCGCCGGAGGCGAGGCCGCCCGCCTCGCGCCCGCCCATCCCCGTCAGCAGCAGAGATGCCGCGAAGAGTGCGAAGAGCGCGGCAGCGAGTGCGGCCAGGATACGCGGCTGGAAGGTTATTCCCCCCATCAGGCCGGCCCTGTCGCAAGGGAGCGCCGCAGTGTCTCGAATTCCTGCCGGCAGCCGAGATAGTCCTCCTGCCCGGCGGGCCGCCCGCCGAAATAAGTCTGCTCGACCGATTGCACGATCGCGCCGAGCGCGCCGGTCCCGCTCTGTGGCAGGGCAACCCGGCGCAGGATCTCGCGGCTGGTCAGCGACACCGCGAAGCTGGTGCCGAGCCGCAACCGGATTTCGGCGAGGCTCTTCAGCAGCAGCACATGCATGGCTTCGCCATATTGCCCTCGTCTGGCGAGATCGTCCGCCTCGAGCTGTGCTTCCTCCATCCGGCCGGAGGGGTCGGAGAAGCCGGACATTGTCTCGGCCGCTTTGATCCGGCGCGAGCGGCTGAAGGCGGGCAGGCTGTCGCGCAGGGACCAGAGCGTCACGGCCACGCCGAGAATGACGGCGCCCCAGAGCAGGATGCGCAGTGTATCGGGCGAGAGGTCGAATTTCAGCCAGTCGAGCCAGCCCGGCTGGCGTGGCTCGGGCACCGGCATCGTCGCCTGGATATCGTGGCGGCGGATGGCCAGCCTGACGATCTCGCCCGCATCGCTGGCGGCCTGCGCCACGCCGCTCAGGGTGACGGCGCAGAATGCAACGAGCAGGAGAGGCAGTCGCTTCACAACCTTCGAATCCGTCGGCGGCCGAAGGGCACTATGGCGAAGAAACCGGCCGCGCCATAGCCGGAGAATGCACGGCGGGGCGATATGCCCCGCCGGCCTATGCGATCAGTTCAGGCTGGCGCGCTTCATGAAGGCGCCGGCCTTCATGATCAGCGGGATATGCCGGCCCTGGCGGGTCAGCAGCGAGAGGTCCTTCAGCGGGTCGCCGTCGACGACGATCAGGTCGGCATGGGCGCCGGCCGCGACCGTGCCGATCAGGCCTTCCATCTTCAGGAGCTTGGCCGCGATATGGGTCGCCGAGGCGATGACCTCATGGGCCGGCAGGGCGCGGCCGCGGATCACGAACTCCTCCGACTGGTACTTGTGCATCTCGCCGAGCAGGTCGCTGCCATAGGCCATGGTCAGGCCGGCCTTCTTCATGATCGCGAGCGATTCCATGCCGGCCGAACGCACGACATCGACCTTGGCGACCGAATCCGGCGGGAAGCCGAGCTTCGGCCCGTCCGAGACCAGCTTGTCATAGGTCACCAGCGTCGGCACCGCGACGGCGCCCTTGGCTGCAGCGAGCTTCGCCGTCTCGGCCTTGATCAGGTTGCAATGCTCCAGCGAATGCACGCCGGCCTCGACGCAGCGGCGGATGGCGTCGTCGGTATAGACATGGGCCGAGACATAGGTGCCGGCCATCCGGGCTTCCTCGACCACGGCCTCCAGCTCGCTCACCGAGAAGCCGAGGAAATGGATCGGGTCGGTCGGCGAGGCGCAGCCGCCATTGGCCATGATCTTGATGAAGTCGGCGCCACCCTTCAATTCCTCGCGCGCCGCGCGGCGGACTTTGTCGACACCGTCGCAGATGCGGCCGAGCGCGCCGAGGCGATGGCGTTCGATCACGCTCGGGCGGTCGTCATAGCGGCCGCGGAAATCGGCATGGCCGCCGGTCTGGCTGAGCGCCTTGCCGGAGATGACGAGGCGCGGCGTCGGGAAATCGCCTTCCTCCGTCGCCTGCTTCAGGCCGAAATCGGCACCCCCGACATCGCGCACCGTGGTGAAGCCGCGCATCAGCATCGCCCGCATGATCCCGAAGGAGCGGGCGGTGACCAGCGAATCCGGCAGGCGGGAATTCGCGCCGAGATCGGCGAGGCAGGCGATGACATGGACATGGGCGTCGATCAGGCCGGGCATCAAGGTCTTGCCCTTGAGGTCGACGACCTTGGCCTTGGCCGAGGTCACCGACTTGCCGACCTCGCGGATGGTGCCGCCCTCGACGAGGACGCTGACGGGCGCGCCGGCCTCCGGCGCCGAGCCGTCGACGATGCGGGCATTGGTGAAGAGGGTGGAAGCCACGGGCTTGTTCCTTCGAAACGGCTAAAGGGAGGAGATCAGGCGGCCTTGTTGGCGGCACGCGCGGCGAGGAAGCCGGGTACCAGCAGCGGCGCCAGCCGCTCGACCGGCGCGACATGCTCTTCGCGGTAATGGTGCTCGGGGGCGAGCAGGTTGATCGTGCCGACCACCTTCCCGTCATAGATCGCGGGGATGTTGATGACGGAGCCGAGCCCCATGCTTTCGATCAGTTCATGATCGAAGAAGGCCCAGCGGATGCCGGCCTTGTCCTTGCCGAGATAGGGCTGGCGGCCGTCCAGCACATGCTTGCCCCAGGGCGTCGGGCCCATCGTCTTGCGGCCGGAGACCGGGTACTCGGTCGGCCGGTTGGAATAGATGCGCGCGACCTCCTGCCCGTCGACATAGAGCAGCGTGAACAGCTCGTGGCCGACGAGGCGGCGGGTGATGTCCTCGAAGGCCTTGAAGACCGTATCGGGCTGGCCGGGCTCCTTGATGAGCGCGGAGAGGGTGGCGAGATCGTCGGACATGGGCAGGCCTTCTTTGCTTCAGGCGGTCGTCGGGGGAACCGGCGCCTTCGGGATGCGCTCGGGCAGGATGCCCTGCGGCTTGAGGTGCAGGACGAGGATGAGGGCGATGCCGATCAGCATCTCGCGCGTGGCGGCGAGCTGGACCGGCTGGAGGCCGGGCACCCATTCGGTGATGAAGCGCGTCGCCTCCAGGAAGATCACGACCAGATAGGCGCCGAGCACGGCGCCGCTCGGCCGTCCCACACCGCCGGCGGTGACGGCGAGGAAGATGTAGATCGTGATCAGCGGCTGGAAATGGTCCGGCGAGACATAGGACTGGAAATGCGCATAGAGCGCGCCCGCCAGCGCCGCGATCGCCGCCGAGAGCGCGAAGGCCTGGAGCTTGAAGCGTAAGACCGGTTTGCCGGCGAACGCCGCGAGCTGCTGGTCCTCGCGGATCGCCTTCAAGGCGCGGCCATAGGGCGAGGCATCGAGGCGGCGCAGCAGCGCCCAGACGATCACCAGCACCAGCGTGGCGAGGCCGAGATAGAACCAGGCGAAGTTCTGCGTGCCGAGCTCGGCCTTGAGCGGCGCCTTGATTCCGGAGATGCCGTCCGAACCATTGGTCAGCCAGCGCTCGTTGAGCGCGACGAGGCGGATCACCTCGGCGAAACCGAGCGTCACGATGGCGAGATAGTCGTCACGCAAGCGTAGCGTCGCGAAGGTGACGACGAGGCCGACCGCCGCGCCCACCACGAGCGCCGCGCCCCAGCCGATCAGCACCGGCGCGCCGGCACCGGTCGCCAGAGCCGAGGCATAGGCGCCGACGGCGAAGAAGCCAGCGAGGCCGAGATTGACGAGGCCGGCGCTGCCCCAGATCAGGTTCAGGCTGAGCGCGAGCAGGCCGTAGATGGCGCAGAGCGTCAGGGTGAAGATCAGATAGGACAGCATCAGGCGGCCCTTTCCCCGAGGAGGCCGCGCGGCCGGAAGGTCAGCATCAGCAGGATCGCGACGAAGCCGACGCCGGTGCGGTAGGTCGCGGGCACGACGAGCAGCGCAAGCTCCTCCGCGATGCCGAGCATCAGCGCGCCGGCGACCGCGCCGGGGATCGAGCCCAGACCGCCGAGCACGGCGGCGGCGAAGACCGAGAGCAGCACGCGATAACCGGTGAGCGGGTCGATCGAGGTGTCCAATCCGATCAGCACGCCGCCGACGCCGGTCAGGCCAGCGCCGAGAAAGAGCGTGACGATCGCGATCTTCGCGGGGTCGATGCCCTTGAGCCGGGCGAGGTCGGGATTGTCGGCGACGGCGCGCATCGCCTTGCCGAAGCGGGTATAGCGCAGGAACAGGAACATCGCCGCCATGATCGCGACGGCGAGCAGCAGGCTCTGGAGCTGCTGCGGGCCGATGCGCAGGTCGCCGAAGCGCATGTCGCGCGCGATCGGCAGGTCATAGCCGCGCATCTCGTTGCCGAAGATGAAGCGGACGATGTTCTCCAGCACGAGATTGAGCGCGATCGAGGCGATGGCCACGATCAGCGCGCCGTTGCCGCGCAGGCGCTTCAGCGAGGTTTCCTCGGCGACGACCCCGACGAAACCGGTCACCGCGAAGGCGACGAGGAGCGCGGCCGGTATCGGCAGCCCCATCGCGACATTCGCCCACCAGGCGGCAAAGGCGCCGATGGTGGCATAGGCCGCGATGGCGAAGTTCGGATAGCGCAGCACCGCGAAGATGGCGGAGAAGCCGATGGCCGGGACGGCGATCAGCGTCCCGGTCATCACCCCGTTGATGAGCGCCTGCAGGAGCTGGCTCACGCGATCTTCACCAGCGCCAGCTTGCCGCCTTGAACCTGCTCGTAGCGGAACTGGCAATCGGCGATGTCGCCGGTCTCGGTGAAGTCGCAGGGGCCGCTGGCGCCGTCGTAATCGACCGGCTGCTTGGCGGCGATCGCCTTGAGCCCGTCGATGGCGTTGTCGACCTTGGCTCCGCCCTGCGCCTGGCTGACCTTGCGGACCGCATCCTTGATCGCGGTGCCCGACGTGTCGCCGGCGATGGCGATCGCCATCAGGATCAGGTTGATCTGGTCGTAGACCTGGGTGGTGTAGGGATCGGGCGAGGCGACGCCGATCATCTTGACCAGCCTTGCATAGGCCTTGGATCCCTCGGCCGGCGAGGGCGCGATGGTGAAGGTCTTGTCGACCACCTCGGCCGGCACACTCTCGACCAGCTTCTGGTTGACCGCATAGCCGAAGGCGACCTTCAGCCCCGTATAGCCGGCGCGATAGGCGTCCTTCAGCATGACGGCGGTATCGGGCGTGTAGCCGCCGAAGATGATCGCGTCGGGCTTGAAGCGCAGCACCTCGTCGACCTCGCTGCGATAGGCCGGCTTCTTGTCGTCATAGATCAGCGAGCCGGTCTCGCCGCCGGCCTTCTTCACGGCCTCGGTGATGTTGTCGAACTGGCTCTTGGCGAAGGGCGTCTGCGGCGAGAGGAAGAAGACGCGCTTGGCCTTCTCTGCGATGCAGAACTCGCCGAACTTGCGGCCCTGCAGCGTCGTGTTCGGCTGGGTGCGGATCAGGTAGCCCTGATGCGGCAGCTGCGTGATCGAATCGGCGCCGGAGACAGTCGCGAGGAAGGTCTTCGATTCCCAGCACAGCGGGGCCACGGCGGTGGTGACCGCGGAGGACCAGGTGCCGAGGATGGCCGAGACCTTATCGACATCGATCAGCTTGCGGGCGGCGCGCACGCCGGCTTCCGGGCTGGTCTGGTCGTCTTCCGAGATCAGCTCGACCTTGCGGCCGAGCACGCCGCCTGCGGCATTGACCTCGTCGACGACGGCCTTGACCGCCTTGACCATGACCGGGCCATAGGGACCGCCGGCGCCGGTGAGCGGCGTCAGCGTGCCGATTTTGATCGGGGCGCCCTGCGCGAGCGCGCGGCCGGGCAGGGCGGAGAGGCCGGCAAGTGCGGCGGCGCCAGCCAGAAGCGTGCGGCGGTCGGTCGTGAAAGCGGTCATGATGTTCCCCTGTTGTCTTGTTGGTTTGATGTCGTGTCGGCGTCGTCCTAGCCGCCGAGGAAGAGCCGGCGGATTTCGGGATCGGTGGCGAGCGCGGGGCCCGCGCCCTCGCGGCTGTTGCGGCCGGAGACCAGCACATAGCCGCGCGTCGAGATCTGCAGAGCTTCGAGCGCATGCTGCTCGACCATCAGGATGGGCAGGCCGCCCTTGTTGAGGGCGACGATCGCGTCGAACAATTCATCCGCCGCCTTGGGCGAGAGCCCGGCCGTCGGCTCGTCGAGCAGGAGCAGGGCAGGGGCGTTCATCAGCCCCATCGCCATGGCGAGGATCTGGCGCTGGCCGCCCGAGAGCGTGCGCGCCAGCGCCTTGCGCTTCTCCGCCAGCATCGGATAGCGCGCATAGAGCTCCTCAGCGCGCGCGCCGACCTTGCCCGGCTCCTGGAAGCCGCTGATCTCGAGATTCTCGGCGACCGTCATTGCGCCGAACACGTTGCGCTCCTGCGGCACGAAGCCGATGCCGGCCTTGGCCCGCCCGAGCGCGTTCTCGCGGGTGACGTCGCCGCCCTTGAGCCGGATGGTGCCATCGCGCGCCTGGACCAGACCGGCGATCGTCTTGAGCAATGTCGACTTGCCGGCGCCGTTCGGGCCGATGATCGAGACGATCTCGCCGGGTGCCACCTTGAGAGAAGTGCCCTTCAGGATCTGCTCGGCCGCGCCATAGCCTGCGACGACACCGTCGACGGTGAGCAACTCACCCTGTGCCGCGCTCAATGACGCCTCCCGAGATAGGCTTCCTGCACGCGTGTGTCGGCGGCGACCTCGTCGAACGTGCCCTGTGTCAGCGTCTTGCCCTCGGCCATGACGATGACGGGCGCGCAGAGCTTCTTGATCAGCCCCATGTCGTGCTCGATCAGGCAGATGGTCAGCCCATCGCGGTTGAGCGCGACGAGATGCGCGGCGATCTGCTCGGTCAGGCTCGGATTGACGCCGGCCATCGGCTCGTCGAGCAGCAGCAGCTTCGGCTCGGCCATCAGCGCACGGCCGATCTCGACCAGCTTCTTCTGGCCGCCGGAAAGCGCGGTCACGGGATTGTCGAGCACATGGTCGAGCTTCAATCGGCGGGCAATGCCGAAGGCGCGCTCGGACAGCTCGGCCTCGCGCCGCTTGGCCCCGCCCGTGCCGATCAGCCCGGCCAGCAGGCCTTCGCCCGGCTGGTCCGCGCCATAGAGCATCAGATGCTGGAACACGCTGAGCTTGGGAAAGCCGCGCGCGAGCTGGAAGGAGCGCACCAGCCCCGCCGCGACGAGCTTCTCCGGCGGCATCCCGGCCGTTTCCGTCGTGCCGAGCCGGACCGATCCGGCCTGCGGCCGGTAGAGCCCGGAGACCGCATTGAAGAGGGTCGACTTGCCGGCTCCGTTCGGCCCGATCAGCCCGGTGAATGAGCCCTGCGGCACCGCGAAATCGACGCCGCGCAATACCTGCACGCCGTAGAAGCCGAGCTTCAGCCCATGGATGGTCAGTGCAGCCGTCATGCCGTCGCCGTCTTGCGCCGGCCGGTGAGGGCGGCCGCGGGTTTCATCGGGAAATGCTGCCGAACCTGCTGCTTCCAGAAGCCGAGCAGCCCCTCGTAATAGGCCGGATCGTTCGGCCGCAGCACGGTCTGGCTGATCATGCCGCGCACCAGGCACATCGTCGCGTTCATCACGGTGCGGGTATGGTCGGGGTCGGTGCCGGCGCGGGCGGCGAGCGCGGTCCAGACCGCATCGAGCCCGGCATGGAATTCCTTGACCGTCGGAATGAGATCGGCGCGGAAGGCCGGGTTGTGGCGGGCCTCCGGCAGATATTCCATCGTCACGTAGAACAGCCGGTCGTCCATCATCCGCCAGGCGTAGTCGACGATCTCGTCGCTGGAGCCGCCGCGCGCCATGAAATCCTCGGCGAAGCGGTGCAGGTCGCGGGCTGCCTTGCCCAGCATGTCGGCGACGGAGGCGCTGATGATCGCCTCGCGCCCGGCGAAATGATGGGTCAAAGCCCCGCGGGAGACCCCGGCCATGCGGGCGATCTCCGGGGTGGTGGTGCGGGCCAGCCCCTGGTCGTGCAGCAGGTCGATGGTCGCGTTCATCAGCCGCGCGGATGTCTCCGCGCTGCGCTCCTTCTGCGATCGTCGCTTGCCGGAAACCCTCATGCCGACCTCGCTCCCCTGACGATTGGAAAACGGTGTGACTCAACTTACAAACAGTCAAGCCTGTTTTTTGAAAGCCGAGAGAGTATCCTGAATGCGGGACCTGTCGTGACTTTCAAAGGAGCGGGCATCCCGGGCGGAGCGCAGCGGATCGTCGTCATGGTCGGGCTTGTCCCGGCCATCCACGTCTTCATTGATGCCGTGCGGTGTCCAAGACGTGGATGCTCGCCACAAGGGGCGAGCATGACGTGAGCTGGAACCGCGCCTTCGCGGAAAGGATCCTACCAGGGCCGCCGCGGCCCGGTGTCGATATGGATCAGGCCGTTCCAGTAGACATGATGGCCACCGACCTCGGGCATGGCGCGCACCCATTCCAGCACGGCGCGGGGCCTGGCGCCGGGGACGCGGAAATCCATCGCCTGGCAGCCCTTGTGATAGGAGCCGCGCCGGGCGCGCCAGGGCGGCCGCCAGGTCGAGGTCACCTTAACCGCCCCGTACTTGTCGGCGATCTTGCCGAGAATCTGCTTCAGCTCCTGCGGCAGGCAGGCGGTCGAGGTGCCGGGATCGGTCGAGATGCCCGGTCGCTCCGCCCGCTCGTTCGGGTCGAAGTCCGGCTCGGCGCCGGCCTTCTGGCCGGGCGTCAGCTTCGGCCATTCGACACCCTCGTCGTCGTCCGGCTCGCCGGGGCTGGGCGGTGACGCGGGAGACGCCGGCGTCTCCGATCCCTTTGTCACCGCAGGCGTCTCTTCGGAGAAGGCCAGCGCGGGCGTATCGGGGGCGGAGGCGCGCGGCGTCGGCGGCGGTACCACGATCGGCGGCAGTTTCGGCGTGCCTTCGAGATCGAGGTCGAACGGGCGCTGCGGCGGTAGCGGCGCGCGCATCGGCTCGCCGTCCTGAGCGCGGATAACGGTCGTCGAGAGCAGCAGGGCGAGCGCCGGCATGGCCAGAACCCGCGGAAGGCCGGCGCGGGTCATCGTGCCGTCATGCGTCCGGATTCAGCTGGCAAGGAGGAGGGGCGAGGGGCACGAAACATCGCAGGCCTTTCGGGGAGAGCGCTCGCACAGCCGGCAACGATTCGGCAGGGTGAACGGATGATTGCCGTTCCCGCATGCCGAAAGCAGGCGGTTTTGTCGGATTTTCGCCACTGCTCTGCAGGGCGATGGCGGGACGTGGCCGGATTTTGCCGCATTCTGCGCTGGGTTCAACCCGGATACGGCGATTGTGCGGCGCGGCGGAGTCTTGCTTCATTCTAATCGAGGGTCTAAGCGACTGGGACAGCGCGCCGCCCCACGGCCGTCTGAAGTGAGTTCGACCATGCAAGCTGCCACGGTGCCTTCCATCCTGAGCGACTACCTGCCTCTGGTGCTGTTCATCGGCGTCTCGGCGGTCATCGGCCTGGCCCTGCTCATCGCGCCCTTCGCGATCGCCTATTCGAAGCCGGATGCGGAAAAGCTCTCGGCCTATGAATGCGGCTTCAACGCCTTCGACGATGCGCGCATGAAGTTCGACGTCCGGTTCTACCTGGTCGCGATTCTCTTCATCATCTTCGATCTGGAGGTCGCGTTCCTGTTCCCCTGGGCCGTCGCCTTCGGCGGGCTCGGCTGGTATGGCTTCTGGTCGATGATGATCTTTCTCGGCGTGCTCACCGTGGGTTTCATCTACGAGTGGCGCAAGGGCGCGCTGGAGTGGGACTGACTGTCGGGTTGCGAGGCGGCGCTCCGCTTTCGATCCGGCAGGCAAAGGTTCACAAGGATTAGGTTATGGCAATCACAGCGATCGATCGTGGTGATCCGCTCGTTGCGCAGGCGCCGAGGGGCTTGCTCGGTCCCGACGGCAAGCCGCTGGGGACGCGTGATCCCTTCTTCGTCGAGATCAACAACGAGCTGGCCGACAAGGGCTTCCTCGTCACCGCGACCGACGATCTGATCAACTGGGCCCGCACGGGCTCGCTGATGTGGATGACCTTCGGCCTGGCCTGCTGCGCCGTCGAGATGATGCAGCTCTCGATGCCGCGCTACGATGTCGAGCGCTTCGGCTTCGCGCCGCGCGCCTCGCCGCGCCAGTCCGACGTGATGATCGTCGCGGGCACGCTGACCAACAAGATGGCTCCCGCTCTGCGCAAGGTCTACGACCAGATGCCGGAGCCGCGCTACGTCATCTCGATGGGCTCCTGCGCCAATGGCGGCGGCTACTACCACTACAGCTACTCGGTGGTGCGCGGCTGCGACCGCATCGTCCCGATCGACATCTATGTCCCGGGCTGCCCGCCGACGGCAGAGGCGCTGCTTTACGGCGTCCTGCTGCTGCAGAAGAAGATCCGCCGCACCGGCACGATCGAGCGCTGAGCGCTCCGTCGGTCGATGCTGCAGGCGATGAAGGTGAGACGATGAGCGAAGCGCTCGTACAACTCGGCGAAGAGATCAAGGCCGCGCTGCCCGGCGCGGTGACGGAGGCGGTCGTCGCCTTCGAGGAGCTCACGATCCATGCCGAGGCGGCTTCGATCGTCGCGGTCCTGCGTGCGCTCTACAGCGATCCGCGCTTCCGCTTCGTGAACTTCACCGATCTCGCCGGCGCCGACTATCCCGGCCGCGAGAAGCGCTTCGACGTCGTCTACCATCTGCTGGCGCCGCATCATAACCGCCGCATTCGCGTCAAGGTCCAGACCGACGAGGCGACGCCCGTCCCCTCCGTGATCGAGGTCTTCCCGGCGGCGAACTGGTTCGAGCGCGAGGCTTACGACTTCTACGGCATCCTGTTCTCCGGCCATCCTGACCTGCGCCGCATCCTCACCGATTACGGTTTTGAGGGTTATCCGCTGCGCAAGGACTTCCCGCTGACCGGCTTCGTCGAGGTCCGCTACGACGACGAGCAGAAGCGTGTCGTCTACGAGCCGGTGAAGCTCAACCAGGAATTCCGCAACTTCGATTTCCTCTCGCCGTGGGAAGGCACGGACTACGTGCTGCCGGGCGACGAGAAGGCGAAGGGGGCGTGATGACGGCTGCGGCGGAAAAACTCTCCGGCGGTTGTCTCTGCGGTTCCATCCGCTTCACGGCGACGCCCAAGAACGATGAGATGGATGTCTGCCATTGCGGCATGTGCCGGAAATGGAGCGGCGGCGTCTTCATGGCCGTGTCCTGTGGCGACGTGACGATCGAGGACGACAGCCAGCTCGGCAGCTACGTCTCGTCCGAATGGGCGATGCGGCAGTTCTGCCGGAACTGCGGCTCGAGCCTGTTCTGGCGCCTGCGCGAAGGCGAGGGCCATGTCGCCGTGGCCTTCCAGAGCTTCGACGACACCGGATCGTTCAAGTTCCTCGAAGAGATCTTCATCGATGAAAAGCCGGCGCTTTATGCCTTCGCCGGCGAGCGCCCGCGGCTGACGGGTGCCGAAGTGATGGCGCGCTTCCAGGCGCAGCAGGAAGGCCGGTCATGACCGAGCACAATATCCGCAATTTCTCGATCAATTTCGGCCCGCAGCACCCGGCCGCGCACGGCGTGCTGCGCCTCGTGCTGGAGCTCGACGGCGAGATCGTCGAGCGCGTCGATCCCCATATCGGCCTGCTGCATCGCGGCACCGAGAAGCTGATCGAGGCCAAGACCTATCTCCAGGCTGTGCCCTATTTCGACCGGCTCGACTATGTCGCGCCGATGAACCAGGAGCATGCCTTTGCGCTCGCGGTCGAGCGCCTCGTCGGCGTGACCGTGCCGCGCCGCGGCCAGCTCATCCGCGTGCTCTATTCCGAGATCGGCCGCATCCTCTCGCATCTGCTCAACGTCACCACGCAGGCGATGGACGTCGGCGCCCTCACGCCTCCGCTCTGGGGCTTCGAGGAGCGCGAGAAGCTGATGATCTTCTACGAGCGGGCCTGCGGCGCGCGCATGCATGCGGCCTATGTCCGGCCCGGCGGCGTGCACCAGGATATCCCGGTCTCGCTGATTCATGACATCGCCGAGTGGTGCGATCCCTTCCTCAAGGTCTGCGACGACCTCGAAGGGCTGCTCAGCGACAACCGCATCTTCAAGCAGCGCAACGTCGATATCGGCGTGGTCGATCTCGAAACCTGCTGGAAATGGGGCTTCTCGGGCGTGATGGTGCGCGGCTCCGGCGCGCCCTGGGACCTGCGCAAGTCGCAGCCCTACGAGTGCTACGAGGAGATGGAATTCGACATCCCCGTGGGCAAGAACGGCGATTGCTTCGACCGCTATCACATCCGCATGGAAGAGATGCGCCAGTCGGTGCGCATCATGAAGCAGTGCTGCGACAAGCTCTTGGCGCCTGATGGCGGCGGCCCGGTCTCCTCGCTCGACGGCAAGATGGTTCCGCCCAAGCGCGGCGAGATGAAGCGCTCGATGGAAGCGCTGATCCACCACTTCAAGCTCTATACCGAGGGCTACAAGGTGCCGGCCGGCGAGGTCTATGCCGCCGTCGAGGCGCCGAAGGGCGAGTTCGGCGTCTATCTGGTCTCCGACGGCACCAACAAGCCCTATCGCTGCAAGATCAAGGCCCCGGGCTTCGCCCATCTCCAGGCCATGGATTTCATGTGCCGCAAGCACATGCTCGCCGACGTCTCCGCGATCCTCGGCTCCCTCGATATCGTCTTTGGTGAGGTGGACCGCTAATGTCCGTCCGTCGTCTCGCGCCCGATCCCATCCAGCCTGCCTCCTTCGCCTTCACCGCGGCGAACGAGAACTGGATCGACCAGCAGATCGCCAAGTACCCCGAAGGCCGCCAGGCTTCCGCCGTCATCCCGCTTCTGTGGAAGGCGCAGGAGCAGGAGGGCTGGGTCTCGCGCGCCGTGATCGAGACCGTCGCGAAGCGCTTAGGGATGGCGCCGATGCGCGTGCTGGAGGTCGCGACCTTCTACACGATGTTCAACCTGCAGCCGGTTGGCGAGTTCTTCGTCCAGCTCTGCGGCACGACGCCCTGCGCCCTGCGCGGTGCGGAGGCGCTGAAGAAGGTCTGTGAGGACGTCATCGGCCCGCAATCGACCGTGACCGCCGACGGCAAGCTGTCCTGGCTCGAGGTCGAGTGCCTGGGCGCCTGCTGCAACGCCCCGATGGCGCAGATCAATGTCGATTACTACGAGGACCTGACGCCGGCTTCCTTCCGCCAGCTTCTCGACGACATGCGCAATGGCCGCGCCACCAAGCCCGGCCCGCAGAACGGCCGCACCGGCTCCGAGCCGGAAGGTGGCCCGCAGACGCTGACCGACAAGGCGCTCTATGACGGCTCGATGATCGGCGCCGGCGACTGGCAGAAGCGCGTCGTCGAGCAGCGCAAGGCTGCCGCCGAGGCCGCCGCCGCCAAGGCCGCCGCCGAGGCTGAGGCCAAGAAAGCTGCCGAAGCCGAGGCGAAGAAGGCCGAGGCGACCCCGGCCGCCGTCGCTACCAAGCCTGCGACCGAGACGGCCGCTGCCGGCCGTCCGAAGCCCTCTGCTCCCGCCCAGCCTTCGAGCGCCGCGAACGATACGCCGGCCGCCAAGGGCAAGGTCGAGAAGAAGGATGTCGCCGAGGCTGCCAAGCCTGCTGCTACGGCCAAGCCTGCTGCTGTGGCGAAGCCCGCGCCTGCGCCGGCTGCAACCGACGAGAGCAAGCCCGAACTGCTGACCGCCGCGCGCGGCGGCAAGGGCGACGATCTCGAACTGATCTGGGGCGTCGGGCCGAAGCTGGCTAAGATGCTCAACGAGATGGGGGTCTGGCATTACGACCAGATCGCCAAATGGACACCGGCGGAGCTCGCCTGGGTCGATGCGCGGCTGACCGGCTTCAAGGGCCGGGCGCTGCGTGACGACTGGATTGCTCAGTCGAAGAAGCTCGCGACGGGCTGGCGCCCGGAGTCGAAGCTTGGCGACAAGCCGGCAGAGTGAGGCACTAGGACATGCTCGCAGATCGCGATCGCATCTTCACCAATCTCTACGGCCTGCATGACCGTACCCTGAAGGGTGCGATCCAGCGCGGCGCCTGGGATGGCACCAAATTCCTGCTGGAGCAGGGCCGGGACTGGATCATCGACGAGATGAAGAAGTCCGGTCTGCGCGGCCGTGGCGGCGCCGGCTTCCCGACCGGGCTGAAATGGTCGTTCATGCCCAAGGTCAGCGACGGGCGCCCGCATTATCTCGTCGTCAACGCCGACGAGTCGGAGCCGGGCACCTGCAAGGACCGCGAGATCATGCGCAACGACCCGCATACGCTGGTCGAGGGCTGCCTGATCGCCTCCTTCGCCATGGGCGCGCATGCGGCCTATATCTATATCCGCGGTGAATATATCCGCGAGCGCGAGGCGCTGCAGCGCGCCGTCGACGAGGCCTATGCCGCCAAGCTCATCGGCAAGGACAACGTCCACGGCTATCCCTTTGATCTCTATGTGCATCACGGCGCCGGCGCCTATATCTGCGGCGAGGAGACGGCGCTGCTGGAGAGCCTCGAAGGCAAGAAGGGCATGCCGCGGCTGAAGCCCCCATTCCCCGCCAATATGGGCCTCTATGGCTGCCCGACCACGGTGAACAATGTCGAGTCGATCGCGGTCGCGCCGACCATCCTGCGCCGCGGCGCGAGCTGGTTCTCCTCGCTCGGCACGCCGAACAATGTCGGCACCAAGGTGTTCTGCATTTCCGGCCACGTGAACAAGCCCTGCAACGTCGAGGAGGCGATGGGCATCCCGTTCCGTGAGCTGATCGAGAAGCATTGCGGCGGCATCCGCGGCGGCTGGGACAACCTCAAGGCGGTCATCCCCGGCGGTTCTTCGGTCCGCATGGTCCCGGCCGAGCAGATCATCGACACGCCGATGGATTTCGATTCGCTCTCGAAGCTGCGCTCCGGCCTCGGCACGGCGGCGGTCATCGTGATGGACAAGTCGACCGACATCGTCCGCGCCATCGCCCGCATCAGCCATTTCTACAAGCACGAGAGCTGCGGCCAGTGCACGCCCTGCCGCGAAGGCACGGGCTGGATGTGGCGCGTCATGGAGCGCATGGCCGAGGGCCGCGCCCAGAAGCGCGAGATCGACATGCTGCTCGACGTCACCAAGCAGATCGAGGGCCACACCATCTGCGCGCTCGGTGACGCAGCCGCCTGGCCGATCCAGGGCCTGATCGCGCATTTCCGTCACGAGATCGAGCAGCGCATCGACGACTATGCCGCCAATCCGCACAGCGAGCCTGTGCGCCTGATGGCGGCGGAGTGAGACCATGACGAAACTCCTCATCGACGGCGTCGAGGTCGACGTACCCGCCGAGTACACGGTTCTCCAGGCCTGCGAGGCGGCTGGCGCCGAGGTGCCGCGCTTCTGCTTCCACGAGCGCCTCTCGATCGCCGGCAACTGCCGCATGTGCCTCGTCGAGGTGAAGGGTGGCCCGCCGAAGCCGCAGGCTTCCTGCGCCATCGGCGTGCGCGATCTGCGCCCCGGCCCGAACGGCGAGCCGCCGGTCGTCCTGACCAAGTCGCCGATGGTCAAGAAGGCCCGCGAAGGGGTGATGGAGTTCCTGCTCATCAACCACCCGCTGGATTGCCCGATCTGCGACCAGGGCGGCGAGTGCGACCTGCAGGACCAGGCCATGGCCTATGGCGTCGACACCTCCCGCTATGCCGAGAACAAGCGCGCGGTCGAGGACAAGTATATCGGCCCGCTGGTCAAGACCTCGATGACGCGCTGCATCCAGTGCACGCGCTGCGTCCGCTTCACCACCGAGGTCGCCGGAGCCTCCGACCTCGGCGCCATCGGCCGTGGCGAGGACATGGAGATCACGACCTATCTCGAGCAGGCGATGTCGTCGGAGCTGCAGGGCAACGTCGTCGATCTCTGCCCGGTCGGCGCGCTGACGTCCAAGCCCTACCAGAACAAGGCCCGGCCCTGGGAGCTCTCCAAGACCGAGAGCATCGACGTGATGGACGCCGTCGGCTCGGCCATCCGCGTCGACTCGCGCGGCAAGGAAGTGATGCGCATCCTGCCCCGCCTCAACGAGGCGGTGAACGAGGAGTGGATTTCCGACAAGACCCGCCATGTCGCCGACGGCCTGCGCACGCAGCGTCTCGACCGGCCCTATATCCGCGAGAACGGCCGCCTGCGCCCCGCGAGCTGGAACGAGGCTTTCGCCGCCATCGCCAACAAGGTGAAGGCGACGGCGCCTGAGAAGATCGGCGCCATCGCCGGCGATCTCGCGGCGGTCGAGGAGATGTTCGCGCTGAAGAGTCTGATCGCCTCGCTCGGCTCCGCCAATCTCGACGCCCGCCAGGACGGCACCAAGCTGCATCCGAAATTCGGCCGCGCTTCTTACGTCCTCAACGCCGGCATCGCTGGCATCGAGGATGCGACCTCGCTGCTGATCATCGGCTCGAACCCGCGCCGCGAGGCGCCGATCCTGAACGCACGCATCCGCAAGCGCTGGCTGCGTGGCGACTTCAAGGTCAGCGTCATCGGCGACAAGGCCGACCTGACCTACGCTTACGATTATCTCGGCGCCGGCCCGGAAACGCTGGCCGAAATCGTCAAGTCGGCCAAGGCCACTGGGGCCAAGCCGATGGTGCTGGTCGGGCAGGGCGCTCTCGCCCGCGCCGACGGCGAGGCCGTGCTCTCGCTCGCCGCCAAGGCGGCGCAGGCGCTCGGCGCCGTCGCCGAGGGCTGGAACGGCTTCGGCGTGATCCACACCGCCGCCGCCCGCGTCGGCGCGCTCGATCTCGGCTTCGTGCCGGGCGAGGGCGGTCTCGATGCCGCCGCGATGGTGAAGCCGGGCGCGCTCGACGTGCTCTTCTTGCTCGGCGCCGACGAGATCGAGGTGCCGGACGGCGTCTTCGTCGTCTACCAGGGCACGCATGGCGACAAGGGCGCTCACCGCGCCGACGTCATCCTGCCGGGCGCGGCCTATACCGAGAAGTCCGGCACCTATGTGAACACGGAAGGCCGTGTGCAGATGGGCGACCGCGCCACCTTCCCGCCGGGCGATGCCCGCGAGGACTGGGCGATCCTGCGCGCGCTCTCAGGGGCTCTCGGCAAGACACTGCCCTTCGACTCGCTGCCCGGCCTGCGCAAGGCGCTCTACGAGGCGCATCCGCATTTCGCGGCGCTTGACGGCCTCCCGGCCAACGACGCCTCGGAGATCGGCAAGCTCGCCGGCCTCGGCGGAAAGACCGACAAGGCGGGCTTCGCGCCCGTCGTCGCCGATTTCTATCAGACCAACCCGATCGCGCGTGCCTCCGCCGTGATGGCGGAATGCTCGGCGCTGGCCTCCGGCCGGCATCAGCAGGCGGCGGAGTAAGCGACCATGAACTGGGACCTCGTCCTCGATATCGCGATCATCCTCGGCAAGAGCCTGCTGCTGCTGGTCTGCCTGCTGGTCTTCATCGCCTATATCCTGCTGGCCGACCGCAAGGTCTGGGCGGCGGTGCAGCTCCGCCGCGGCCCGAACGTGGTCGGACCCTGGGGCCTGTTCCAGAGCTTCGCCGACCTGATCAAGTTCGCGCTCAAGGAGCCGATCATCCCGTCCGGTGCCAACAAGGGCATCTTCCTGCTGGCGCCCTTCATCTCCTGCCTTCTGGCGCTCGGCGCCTGGGCGGTGATCCCGGTGGCGGAAGGCTGGGCGATCGCCGACATCAATGTCGGCGTGCTCTATATCCTCGCGATCTCCTCGCTCGGCGTCTACGGCATCATCATGGCCGGCTGGGCCTCGAACTCGAAATACCCGTTCATGAGCGCGCTGCGCTCGGCGGCGCAGATGGTGTCCTACGAGGTCTCGATCGGCTTCGTGATCATCACCGTGCTGCTCTGCGTCGGCTCGCTGAACCTCTCGGCGGTGGTCGAGGCGCAGCAGAACCGCGGTTTGGCGCATGCGCTCGGCGTGCCGTGGCTCTCGATCCTGAACTGGTACTTCATCCCGCTCTTCCCGATGTTCGTGGTCTTCTTCATCTCGGCGCTGGCCGAGACGAACCGGCCGCCCTTCGATCTGGCCGAGGCGGAATCCGAGCTCGTGGCGGGCTTCATGGTCGAGTATTCCTCGACCCCGTACCTGCTGTTCATGCTCGGCGAATACGTGGCGATCATGACCATGTGCTCGCTGACCACGATCCTGTTCCTCGGTGGCTGGGCGCCGCCGGTCGCGCTGCCGCCCTTCACCTGGCTGCCCGGCGTGTTCTGGTTCGCGCTCAAGGTCTGCTTCGTGTTCTTCATGTTCGCGCTGGTTAAGGCCTTCGTGCCGCGCTACCGCTACGACCAGTTGATGCGCCTGGGCTGGAAGGTCTTTCTGCCGCTCTCCATCGGTAGCGTCGTGATCGTGGCGCTGGTGCTGCAGTTGACCGGCTGGGGCCCGGTCGCGGGATGAGTTGGGCCGGCCCGCTCGGCGCCCTGATCGGCTTCGGGCTCGGCCTGCTGGAATACCGGCTGATGTCGGCCGTGGTGATCGGGGCGCTCCGGCGCACGGATCGCTCGGAGACCGAAGCCGAGAGAGCTGACTACGAGCGCCGCATTCGCATCCTGCGGGCGGTGCTGGTTGTGATGACGATCGGCGTGATGCCGGTCCTGGGTTTCGTGATCGGCCGGACTGTGTTCGGCTGAGGATGTAAAGGACGAAGGCGATGTCACTCGCGCAAGCCGCAAGGGGCCTGCTGCTGAAGGAGTTCGTCGGGGCTATCGGCCTGTCGATGCGCTATTTCTTCAAGCCGAAGGCGACGCTGAACTACCCGTTCGAGAAGGGCCAGCTTTCGCCGCGCTTCCGTGGCGAGCACGCACTGCGCCGCTATCCGAACGGCGAGGAGCGCTGCATTGCCTGCAAGCTCTGCGAGGCGATCTGCCCGGCGCAGGCCATCACCATCGAGGCCGGCCCGCGCCGCAACGACGGCACGCGCCGCACCACCCGTTACGACATCGACATGACCAAGTGCATCTACTGCGGTTTCTGCCAGGAAGCCTGCCCGGTCGATGCCATCGTCGAGGGGCCGAATTTCGAGTTCGCGACCGAGACCCGCGAGGAGCTGTTCTACGACAAGGACAAGCTGCTCGCGAACGGCGCGCGCTGGGAACGCGAGATCGCGCGCAACATCGCGATGGATGCGCCCTATCGGTGATCGACCGACCTCCGGCGTCGTCCCGCGATGATGCCGAAGGGTGCGATTGAGTTCACAGACCCGCCGTGCGGTTGTCCCGCCCGGCGGGCCTGATTATAGACGCTCCAAATTGCTGCGGGCCTTCTGAGTCCCGGAGCACGAACCAAACGAGGACCGCGCCGAAAAGGGGCGGGAAGGGCTGGCCGAGATGAATGCCGCAGCGGCTTTCTTCTATCTCTTCGCAGGGGTGACCGTGGCATCCGCCTTCATGGTGGTGACCTCGCGCAACCCCGTGCATTCCGTGCTGTTCCTGATCCTGGCCTTCGTCAACGCGGCCGGGCTCTTCATGCTGCTCGGCGCCGAGTTCCTCGCGATGCTGCTGGTCGTCGTCTATGTCGGCGCGGTCGCGGTGCTCTTCCTCTTCGTGGTGATGATGCTCGACGTCGATTTCGCCGAGTTCCGCCAGGGCTTCCTGAATTACCTGCCGATCGGCGCGCTGATCGGCTTCATCTTCGCCGTCGAGCTGCTGCTGGTCGTCGGCGCCTGGGTCATCGATCCGCAGATCGTCAAGGCGCCGGTCGCCGCGATCCCGGCGGGCATCTCGAACACCGAGGCGCTCGGCCGCGTGCTCTACACCCAGTATGTCTATTACTTCCAGGCGGCCGGCCTCGTGCTGCTCGTCGCCATGATCGGCGCGATCGTGCTGACGCTGCGCGACCGCGCCGGCATCAAGCGCCAGCACGTCCCGACGCAGAACGCCCGCACCAAGGACGCGGCGATGGCGGTCAAGCAGGTGCCTTCGCGCGCCGGTGTCCCCGAGGAGATGGCGTGATGACGATCGGACTGGGCCATTATCTCGCCGTCAGCGCCATCCTCTTCACGCTCGGCGTGCTCGGCATCTTCATCAACCGCAAGAACGTCATCGTCATCCTGATGTCGGTCGAGCTCATCCTGCTCTCGGTCAACATCAACTTCGTCGCCTTCTCGAGCTTCCTGAACGACATCGTCGGCCAGGTCTTCGCGCTGCTCGTGCTCACGGTGGCGGCGGCTGAGGCCGCGATCGGTCTCGCCATTCTCGTCGTCTACTTCCGCAACCGCGGCACGATCGCGGTGGAAGACATCAACATGATGAAAGGCTGAGCGCACCCACGCGCCTGGACCTCACTGCCATGTATCACGCGATCGTCTTCCTCCCTCTCATCGGCTTCCTGATCGCCGGCCTCTTCGGCCGGCTGATCGGCGCGCGCGGCTCCGAGATCGTCACGACCTCGCTGCTGATGGTCTCCGCCGCCCTGTCCTGGGTCGCGCTCACCCAGGTCGGCTTCGGCTCCGGCACGACCCGCGTGCAGGTCGCGAGCTGGATCTCCTCCGGCGAATTGCAGGTCGACTGGGCCTTCCGCGTGGACACGCTGACGGCGGTGATGCTGGTCGTGGTCAACACGGTCTCCAGCCTCGTGCACCTCTACTCGATCGGCTACATGCACGAGGACGAGCACCGCTCGCGCTTCTTCGCCTATCTCTCGCTCTTCACCTTCGCGATGCTGATGCTGGTGACGGCGGACAACCTCGTCCAGATGTTCTTCGGTTGGGAGGGCGTCGGCCTGGCCTCCTATCTGCTGATCGGCTTCTGGTACCAGAAGCCCTCGGCCAATGCGGCTGCGATGAAGGCCTTCATCGTCAACCGCGTCGGCGATTTCGGCTTCCTGCTCGGCATCTTCCTGATCTTCGTGCTCTTCGGTGCCGTCACCTTCGACGCCATCTTCCCGCGCGCCGGCGAGATGGTGAGCCAGAGCTTCCGCTTCCTTGGCTATGACTGGAACGCCCTGACCCTGACCTGCCTGCTGCTGTTCATGGGCGCGATGGGCAAGTCGGCGCAGTTCCTGCTGCACACCTGGCTGCCGGACGCGATGGAAGGCCCGACCCCGGTTTCGGCCCTCATCCATGCCGCGACGATGGTCACGGCCGGCGTGTTCATGGTGGCGCGGCTGTCGCCGGTGTTCGAATACGCGCCCGTCGCGCTCACCGTTGTCGTCGTCATCGGCGCGACCACGGCCTTCTTCGCGGCGACGGTCGGCCTCGTGCAGAACGACATCAAGCGCGTCATCGCCTATTCGACCTGTTCGCAGCTCGGCTACATGTTCGTCGCGCTCGGCGTCGGCAATTACGGCGCCGGCATCTTCCACCTCTTCACCCATGCCTTCTTCAAGGCGCTGCTGTTCCTGGGCGCCGGCTCGGTCATCCACGCGATGCATCACGAGCAGGACATGCGCCACATGGGCGGCCTCCGGAAGCACATCCCCCTGACCGCCGCCGCCATGACGATCGGCACGCTGGCGCTGACCGGCTTCCCGGGCTTCGCCGGCTACTTCTCGAAGGACGCCGTCATCGAGAGCGCCTATGCCTCGGTGGCGCATGGCGGCCTCGCCTCGTCCTATGCCTTCGTGCTGCTGGTCGTCGCAGCCGGCATGACCTCGTTCTACTCCTGGCGGCTCTATTTCATGACCTTCGAGGGCGCCCCGCGCTGGGGCCATGGTCACGACGCGCATGGTCACGGCCATGACGATCACGCCCATGCCGCTGATGGGCACGACGATCACGGCCACGGCCATGACCACACGCCGCATGAGAGCCCCTGGACGATGCTGGTTCCGCTCGCCGTGCTCTCGCTCGGCGCGATCGTGGCCGGCTACGCCTTCAAGGAAGCCTTCATCGGCCACGACTTCGAGCATTTCTGGAAGTCGGCGCTGTTCATGGGCAAGGACAACCACATCCTGCACGCCATGCACGAAGTGCCGAAATGGGTCGTCTGGTCGCCCTTCGTGGCGATGGTGATCGGCTTCGCGCTGGCCTGGTACATGTACGTCCGTCGGCCCGAGATCCCGGGCAAGCTGGCGGCCGCCAACCCGGCGCTCTACCAGTTCCTGCTCAACAAGTGGTACTTCGACGAGCTCTACGACTTCCTGTTCGTCAGGCCCGCGAAGTGGCTCGGCCGCTTCCTCTGGAAGAAGGGCGATGGCCTCGTCATCGACGGCTTCGGCCCGGACGGCGTCTCGGCCCGCGTGGTCGACGTCACCAATCGGGTGGTCCGGCTTCAGACCGGCTATCTCTATCACTATGCCTTCGCCATGCTCATCGGTGTCGCTGGGCTCGTGACCTGGTATCTCGTGGCGCGCGGGTGAGATGATGTTCGGTTTCGGTATCCTCACCGGTCTCCTGATCCTGCCGCTGGTCGGCGCTGCCTTCATCCTGGTGCAGCGTGGCGACGAGGCTTCGGTCAACTCCAATGCGCGCTGGGCGGCGCTCGTCACGACGGTGCTCACCTTTGTGCTGGCCTGCGTCGCCTGGGGGCGCTTCGACACGGCCAATCCCGGCTTCCAGCTGGTCGAGACCCATGGCTGGGTTTCGGAGTCCATCAAGTTCAAGCTCGGCGTCGACGGCTTCTCCTTCCCCTTCATCGTGTTGACGGCGTTCCTGATGCCGTTCTGCATCCTCGCGTCCTGGACCTCGGTCGAGAAGCGGGTGCGCGAGTACATGATCGCGTTCCTGGTGCTGGAAGCGCTGATGATCGGCGTCTTCGCTGCGCTCGATCTCGTGCTGTTCTATCTGTTCTTCGAGGCCGGCCTGATCCCGATGTTCCTGATCATCGGCATCTGGGGCGGCAAGCGGCGCGTCTACGCCTCCTACAAGTTCTTCCTCTACACGCTGCTCGGCTCGGTGCTGATGCTGCTGGCGGTGATGGCGATGTACTGGAACGCCGGCACCACCGACATCCCGACACTGCTGGCGCACAAGTTCCCGTCGCAGATGCAGCCCTGGCTGTGGCTGGCCTTCTTCGCCTCCTTCGCGGTGAAGATGCCGATGTGGCCGGTCCATACCTGGCTGCCCGACGCCCACGTCGAGGCGCCGACCGCCGGCTCCGTCGTGCTGGCGGCGATCCTGCTGAAGATGGGCGGCTACGGCTTCATCCGCTTCTCGATTCCGATGTTCCCGGAAGCCTCGGCCCTGTTCGCGCCGCTGGTCTTCGCCCTCTCCGTCATCGCCATCGTCTACACCTCGCTGGTGGCGCTGATGCAGGAGGACATGAAGAAGCTGATCGCCTATTCCTCGGTCGCCCATATGGGCTTCGTCACGATGGGTCTCTTCACCCTGACGCCGCAGGGCATCCAGGGTGCGATGTACCAGATGGTCAGCCACGGGCTGGTCTCCGGCGCGCTCTTCCTCTGCGTCGGCGTGATCTACGACCGCATGCACACCCGCGAGATCGCCGCCTATGGCGGGCTGGTGAACCGCATGCCGGCCTATGCCGTGGTCTTCATGATCTTCACCATGGCCAATGTCGGCCTGCCCGGCACGTCCGGCTTCGTCGGCGAGTTCCTGACGCTGCTCGGCGCCTTCCGCGCCAACCCCTGGGTGGCTTTCATCGCGACGTCGGGCGTCATCCTCTCGGCTGCCTACGCGCTCTGGCTCTACCGCCGCGTCGTCTTCGGCGAGCTGGTCAAGCCGGAGCTGAAGGACATCAAGGACCTGAACCCGCGTGAATTCGTGATCCTGGTCCCGCTCGTCCTGCTGACAATCTGGTACGGCATCCAGCCGCACACGATCCTCGACGCCTTCGCGGCGCCGACCGAAGCGCTCATCAAGAACTATCAGGCAGCCCTCGCCGTCGCCAAGACGGCGCTGGCGGCCGCGCAGTAAGGTCTCGTCATGGCTCTGCCCGCTCTCGGCCCGGCCCTGCCGGAAATCATCCTCGCCCTCGGCGCCATCACGATGGTGCTGGTCGGTGCGATCCAGGGCGAGCGCGCCACGCGCCTGCTCGAAGGGCTGGCGCTCGCGCTGCTCGCGGTCGCGCTGGTGATGGTTGTCTCAGGCAGCGGCAAGATGCTGACCTTCAACGATGGCTTCATCGTCGACGGCTTTGCCCGCTTCATGAAGGTGCTGACGCTGCTCGGTGCCGGCGCCTCCATCCTGCTTTCGGCCGATACGCTGCGGCGCCAGGGCACGATGCGTTTCGAATTCCCGATCCTGGTCGTGCTCGCGACGATCGGCATGATGATGATGATCTCGGCGAACGATCTCATCAGCCTCTATGTCGGCCTCGAGCTGCAGTCGCTGGCGCTCTATGTCGTCGCCGCATTCGACCGCGACAACGCGAAATCGACCGAAGCCGGCCTGAAGTATTTCGTGCTCGGCGCGCTCTCCTCCGGAATGCTGCTCTATGGCGGCTCGCTGGTTTACGGCTTCACTGGCACCGTCACCTTCCCGGGCATCGCCGCGGCGACGGCGGGCGGCCATGCCGGCATCGGCCTGATCTTCGGCATCGTCTTCATCGCCGCCGGTGTCGCCTTCAAGATCTCGGCCGTGCCGTTCCACATGTGGACGCCGGACGTCTACGAGGGCGCGCCCACCCCGGTCGCGGCCTTCTTCGCCTCGGCGCCCAAGATGGCCGCCATGGCGATGGTGATCCGCGTCTTCATCGGCGCCTTCCCGGGCGCGATCCATGACTGGCGCCAGATCATCGTCTTCATCTCGATCGCCTCGATGGCGCTCGGCGCCTTCGCCGCGATCGGCCAGCGCAACATCAAGCGCCTGCTCGCCTATTCCTCGATCGCCAACATGGGCTACGCGCTGGTCGGCCTCGCCGCCGGCACGGCCGAGGGCGTGCAGGGCGTGATGACCTATATGGCGATCTATCTCGCCACGACACTTGCCGCCTTCGCCTGCGTGCTGATGATGCGCCGCGACGGCAAGCTGGTCGAAGACATCTCGGAACTCGCCGGCCTGTCCCGCACCAATGGCTGGATGGCGTTCGCGATGTCGATGATGATGTTCTCGCTTGCCGGCATCCCGCCGCTCGCGGGCTTCTGGGCGAAGTGGTACGTCTTCCTCGCCGCGATCAATGCGAAGCTCTATGTGCTCGCCGTCATCGGCGTGCTGACCAGCGTGGTCGGCGCCTATTACTACCTGCGCCTCGTCAAGGTGATGTATTTCGACGAGCCGAAGCCGGCCTTCGAGACGTCCGATCTCGGCGTTCGCGCGGTGCTGCTGGTCTCGGCGGTCTTCGTGCTGGTGCTCTCGCTGGTGCCGGCACCGCTCTTCGACTCGGCGGCTGCTGCGGCCAAGTCGCTGTTTTGATGTCTCCCCGCCATGGTCGGGCTTGTCCCGACCATCCACGTCTTCGGTCGGCGAGCGTGGTGTTCAAGACGTGGATGCTCGCCACAAGGGCGAGCATGACGGCGTCGACCAACTCCCATGCTCGGTGAGGCCGCCCGCGCCGCGGGCTATCGGCTGATCGTCCGCGACGAGGTCGGCTCCACCATGGAGGAGGCGCGTCGCGCGCTCGATCAGGGCGAACCGGGCAAGCTCTGGATCGTCGCCCGCAGCCAGAATTCCGGCAGGGGTCGTCATGGCCGGCAATGGGGCTCGCCGCCCGGCAATCTCTACGCCAGCCTGCTGCTGACCGATCCGTGCGAACCGGCGCTGGCGCCGCAACTGGGTTTCGTGGTGGGCCTCGCCTTGCACGATGCCGCCGCGAAGCTGCTTGGTCCGGCCGCATCCGGGCTGAAGCTGAAATGGCCGAACGACCTGCTGCTCGACCGCGCCAAGACCTCCGGCCTGCTGCTGGAGGGCGAGAGCCGGGCAGGGCGGCTCAACATTATCGTCGGCTGCGGCGTCAACATCGCCTCCTGCCCTCCCGATACGCCCTATCCCGCTACCTTTCTCAAGGCTACGGCGCCGCAGGCCAATGTCGAGGCCATGCTCACGGGCCTGAGCGACGCCTTCGCCCGGCGCTTCGCCGTCTGGTCGCAAGCCGGCGGCTTCGGCCCGACCCGCGCCGCCTGGCTGGAACGCGCCGCCTTCCTGGGTGAGACCATCACCATCCGCCTGCCCGAAGGGCCGCTCACCGGCATCTTCATCGGCCTCGACCCGACCGGGCGCCTCGAACTCGAAACCGAAGCCGGCCGCCGCGTCATCGATGCCGGCGACCTCTTCTTCGGCCCTCCGGGCTGATCCAGCCATCTCTCCAGCCTCCGTCGATCTGGAGGCTACCTTGCTGGCGTGCTAGGGCTCGTTGCCATCACGCGGCATAAGATCAAGCCATTGCCAAAATCAGGATTGCCAGTGACCCGTTCCAGCGACCAGCTCGTCTTCGTTCCCCTCGGCGGCCTCGGCGAGATCGGCATGAACGCCGCTCTCTACGGCTTCGGGCCCGAGGGACGGCGAAAGTGGATTCTGGTCGATTGCGGCCTGTCCTTCGCCGGGCCGGAGGCGCCGGGCGTCGATATCGTCCTGCCCGACCTGCGCTACATCATCGAGGAACGGGCGAACCTGCTCGGCATCGTCATCACCCATGCCCATGAGGACCATATCGGCGCGCTCGCGGCGCTGTGGCCCTCCCTGCGTGCGCCGGTCTATTGCACGCGCTTCGCCGCCGGCCTTCTCGCCACGCGCCGCCTCTCGGAGCCTGGCGCGCCGAGCGTCGAGATCAACGTCGTGCCGCAGGGCGGGGCGATCACGCTCGGTCCGTTCGATATCGAGTTCGTGCCGGTGGCCCACTCGATCCCGGAATCGAACGCGCTGGCGATCCGCACGCCCGCCGGCCTCGTCGTCCATACCGGCGACTGGAAGATTGATCCGACCCCGCGCGTCGGCCTGCCCACCGACGAGAAGCGCCTGCGCGAGCTCGGCGACGAGGGCGTTCTGGCGCTGATCTGCGATTCGACCAATGTCATGCGTGACGGCACGAGCCCGAGCGAGGCCGATGTCGCCGCCAAGATGAAGGAACTGGTCGCCTCGGCGCCGGGGCGCGTCGCCGTCACCACCTTCGCCTCCAATGTCGCGCGCCTGCGCGCCGTCGCGGAAGCCGCGATGGCCAACGACCGCGAGGTCGTGGTCGTCGGCCGTGCGATGGACCGCGTCATCGATGTCGCCCGCGAATGCGGCTATCTCGACGGCATTCCCGGATTCCGCGCGGTCGATGCCTATGGCTACCTGCCGCGCGACAAGGTCGTGGCGCTGGTCACCGGCAGCCAGGGCGAGCCGCGCGCCGCGCTCTCGCGCATCGCCTCGGATGACCATCCCGAGATCGCGCTCTCGCCCGGCGACCGCGTGATCTTCTCCTCGCGCACCATTCCCGGCAACGAGAAGTCGGTCGGCAACATCCTGAATGCGCTGGCCCGCGACAAGATCGAGATCATCACCGACAGGACGCATCTGGTCCATGTCTCCGGCCATCCGCGCCGCGAGGAGATGGCCCGGCTCTATGGCTGGCTGAAGCCGCAGATCGCGATCCCCGCCCATGGCGAGGACCTGCATCTCGCTGAGCATGAAACCTTCGCCAGAAGCCTCGGCGTGAAGCATGTGCTGCGCGCCGGCAACGGCGACGTGGTCGCGATCTCGGGCGAGGGCGCCCGCAAGGTCGACGAGGTCCGGCATGGCCGGCTCTACCAGGACGGCTCGCTGCTGGTGAACGCTCTCGAGAAAACCATTCAGGAGCGTCGCCGCCTGTCCTTCGCCGGCATCGTCTCGATTGCGGTGGCTATCGACGACAAGGGTGGCATCGCCGGCGAGCCGGAGATCGCCGTGCTCGGCCTGCCGCCGCGCACCCTCGGCGGCATCGATTTCGACGAATACGTCGCCGATACCGTGGGCGATCTGCTCGATAATATCCCGAAGGCCCGCCGCCGCGACCCCGAGGCCCTGCGCAACGCGCTGGAGCGCGGCGTGCGCAGCGCCGTCAACGACGAGTGGGGCAAGAAGCCGCTGGTGCATGCTCTCGTGATCGAGGTGTAGAAAGGCCGTACGGCCACGCCGGAGAGGATGAAGATGATCGGACGCCTGAACCACGTCGCCATTGCGGTGAAGGACCTCGAAGCCTCCACGGCGCTCTACCGCGACACGCTGGGTGCGCGCGTCTCGCAGCCACAGCCTGAGCCGGAGCACGGCGTCACGGTCGTCTTCGTCGAGCTGCCGAACACCAAGATCGAATTGCTGGAGCCGCTCGGCGCCGACTCGCCGATCGCGAAGTTCCTCGAGCGCAATGCGGATGGCGGCATCCATCACATCTGCTACGAGGTCGACGACATCCTCGCGGCGCGCGACCGGCTGAAGGCCCAAGGTGCCCGCGTGCTCGGCTCCGGCGAGCCGCGCATCGGCGCCCACGGCAAGCCGGTGCTCTTCCTGCACCCCAAGGACTTCCTCGGTACGCTGGTCGAACTCGAACAGGCCTGACGACAATGACCGCCATTGCTTTTCTCGGCCAGCCGGAAGCCGGCTCGCCACGCCCCTTCAGCGCCGCGACCGTCGCGGGCGGGCTCGTCTTCGTCTCCGGGCATTCGGCGCCGCATGACCCGGCGCGTGGCGTCCATCGCGGCGCGACACCCGCCGAGGAGGTCCGCAATGCGCTCGGCCGCGTCGCCGAGATACTGGCGGAGGCGGGAAGTTCCCTCGACCGCGTCGTGCAGATGACGATGCTGATCACCGACCCGGCCGATTATGCCGCCTGCAACGCCGAATACGTGAAGCATTTCCCCGGTGGCCTGCCGGCCCGTCATACTGCGCGCTTCGGCGTGCCGACCGAGGCGAAGGTCGCCTTTTCCTGCATCGCGCTCGCGGGGGCCTCAGCATGAATATCGTCGGCGGCCTCGCGCTTTATTTCGTGATCTGGTGGATCACGCTCTTCGCGGTGCTGCCCTTCGGCATCCGCAGCCAGCACGAGGCAGGCGAGGTCGTGGCCGGCACCGAGCCTGGCGCGCCCGTGTTCCCCGGATTGCTGAAGAAGGCCGTCATCACCTCGCTGATCGCGGCCGTGATCTTCGCCGGCGTCTGGTATCTCTGGGTGAGCTACGACATCTGAGGTCAGGCGCATCCGCTCAGGGTACCGCCCAAGAAAAAAGGCAAGGCCGATGCCTTGCCTTTGGTAGTCCGCTTTTACCGCTGCACCGGCGCACGTCTCCGAAAAGCGTGCGACTCATTTTGCAAGGCGGGCGTTTGTTCCTCCCAAGACCTGGTCCGCAGCGCTTCGACTGGCAAAGCGCTCCCAGCGCCGGAAGGATTAGCCGATTGTGACGGCTCTGTCACCAGTTTAGGCAGCATCAGCCTGGAATTTTTGCAAGATTAGTCTTCCTTGCACTTGTGCAGTGCAGCAAGGGCGGGCGCGTGTCGATCCGATGCCTTGTTCCGGTCAAAGGATAGGGCTATCGACCGGCATCCGCCGGGCTCGCCGGCGGCCATGGAGATTTTCATGCTGCGCAGCTCGCTCGCCGCCCTTGCCGTCGTCGCCTCGCTCGGTTTCGCCCAGGCACAGAGCCCGAAGGCCGATCCGGAAAACACCGTCATCCTCGAGACCAAGGATGGCCCCGTGACGATCCGCCTGCGGCCGGATCTCGCGCCGAAACATGTCGCCCAGATCAAGGCACTGGTGAAGCGCGGCTTCTATGACGGCATCGTCTTCCACCGCGTCATCGACGGCTTCATGGCCCAGACCGGCGATCCGACCGGCACCGGCACCGGCAAGTCCGACCTGCCGAACCTGCCCGCCGAGTTCACCCCGACGCCCTACAAGGTCGGCTCGCTCGGCATGGCCCGTTCGTCCTCGCCGGATTCAGCCAATTCGCAGTTCTTCATCTGCTACGAGGGCTGCGGCTCGCTGACCGGCCAGTACACGCTCTTCGGCGAGGTCGTTTCCGGCATGGATGCCGTGCGCAAGATCAAGAAGGGCTCCAGCGCCAATAACGGCCAGGTGAGCAATCCCGACAAGATCGTCCGCATGCGCATGCAGGCCGACGCCAAGTAAGCCGGCTCAAAGCGGGCAGGACGAGCCGGGGAGGTGCGGCGATGCTTCGGACGGCCCTGATCGGGATCGCCCTGGTGCTCGGCCTGGGCGGAGCGCTCGCGCAGGAGACGCGCGATCTCGGCCTGCCGCCGCCGTCCGGCTCGCAGAATCCGGTTCTGCCCCCGCCTTCGGGCTCGCAGAACCCGATCTTGCCGCCGCAGAGCGGCCAGCGCTACAATCCGGGTGTCGGCGGTCCCTTCAGGGGCGACGACATTCCCGGCCTCGACCAGCGCCGGCTCGGTTCGCCGCGCGTTCTGCAGGGCACTGGCGAGATCGGGCTGATCGGTCAGGTCACGCCTGACGCGCCGCCGGACGGCACGGAAACCGTCGACCGGCTCGACGAGATCGCGCCGGCTGTGCGGCGCTGCTGGAACCCGCCGCCATTGCCCGGCGATCTGACGGGCGCGATGGTGTCGCTGCGCTTCAGCCTGCGGCGTGACGGCAGCCTCTTCGGGCAGCCGCGCGTCACCTGGGAGACCAAGCGCGGCGATGCCGCATTCCAGCAGCGCTTCAGCGATTCCGCCGTCGCCGCGATCCGTTCCTGCACGCCGATGAGGTTGTCGGCGGGCCTCGGAGCGAGTATCGCGGGGCGACCCTTCACCATCCGCTTCCACGGCCGCACGCGGCTCAATGAAAGGCAAACCTGATGTCCCTCGATCCCGAGAACACCCTCGTCATGGAAACCACCAAGGGCAAGGTGGTCATCAAGCTGCGTCCCGATCTCGCGCCGGGCCATGTCGAGCGCATCAAGCTGCTCGCCCGCGAGGGCTTCTATGACGGCATCGTCTTCCATCGCGTCATCGACGGCTTCATGGCCCAGGTCGGCTGCCCGCACGGCACCGGCACCGGCGGTTCGAGCTATCCGGACCTGAAGCAGGAGTTCAACGCCGAGCCGCATGTCCGCGGCATCTGCTCGATGGCCCGCGCCCAGAACCCGAACTCGGCCAACAGCCAGTTCTTCATCGTGTTCGACGATGCCCGTTTCCTCGACAAGCAGTACACCGTCTGGGGCGAGGTCGTTGAAGGCATGGACAATGTCGACCTGATCAAGCGTGGCGAGCCGGTGCGCGATCCCGATTCGATCGTCTCGATGAAAGTGATGGCCGACGCGGCCTGATCATCGTGGATGTCGGGCTCTTCGATTTCGACCTGCCCGAGGACCGTATCGCGCTGAGGCCCGCAAGCCCGCGCGATGCGGCGCGGCTGCTCGTGGTGCGCCCGGACGCACCCGAGCCGCTGGAGGATCGCGGCATCCGCGACCTCGTCGCGTTGCTTGAGCCCGGTGACGCGCTCGTCCTCAACGACACGCGCGTCATCCCGTCCCGCTTGCGCGGACGGCGCTATCGCGGTGAGGATTCGGCCCGCGTCGAGATCATGTTGCACAAGCGCGAGAGCGAGGATCGCTGGCTCGCCTTCGCCCGGCCGGCCAAGAAGCTCGCCATCGGCGAACGTGTGGTTTTCGATTCGGACGCCGCCAGCAATGCCTGCGAACTCGGCCGCCTGCACGCCGAGGTGATCGCCAAGGGCGAGGGCGGCGAGGTCGAATTGCAGTTCAGCCTGACCGGCGCCTATCTCGACGAGGCGATCGAGCGGCTCGGCGAATTGCCGCTGCCGCCCTATATCGCCGGCAAGCGCCCGACCGACAGCGCCGACACGGCCGATTACCAGACCAATTTCGCCCGGAAGGACGGCGCCGTCGCCGCCCCGACCGCGGGCCTGCATTTCACGCCGGAGCTATTGGCGGCGCTGGAGGCGCGCGGCGTCAGCCGGCATTTCGTCACGCTCCATGTCGGCGCCGGCACCTTCCTGCCGGTGAAGGCGGAGGACACCGACGACCACCGCATGCATGCCGAGTGGGGCACGGTCTCAGCCGAGACGGCTGCCGCGCTGAACGCCGTCAAGGTGAAGGGCGGGCGGATCGTCTGCGTCGGCACGACCTCGCTGCGCCTGATCGAGAGCGCGGCCGCCGAGGACGGCACGATCCGGCCGTTCTCCGGCGACACCGCAATCTTCATCACGCCGGGCTACCGCTTCCGTGCGGTCGACATGCTGATGACGAATTTCCATCTGCCGCGCTCGACACTCTTCATGCTCGTCTCCGCCTTCTGCGGACTCGACATGATGAAACGGGCCTATGCCCATGCGATCGCGGCAAATTACCGCTTCTACTCCTACGGCGATGGCAGCCTGCTCTTCCGGGCAGGCTGACCGCGCCCGCAGGCCTTACTTCGCCGGCAGCGGCGGCACGCCCTTCTGCCAGACCGGCCAGTCCGCGACGATGTGATCGACCACCTTCGAGCCCACCGCCGCGACATTGGCGACGGTCTCGGCGAAGCCGCCCGCCGTTTGGCCCGGCGCCGGGTCGAGATGCTGCAGCGTCGTCTCGTTCGGGTTGCCCTGGTCGAAATTGACAGCGCCGCGCAGGCTCATGATCCGGTCAGTGCCGAATTGCCGCTTGATCACCAGCGTGATCGCGGCCGCCTCCATTTCGGTAATGACGTAGTCGTCGGCGCCGTAGAGCTTGGCCATATATTGCGCCTCCTTCGACAGGCCCGGCCCGTGGAAGAAGGTGTCGCCGGTCATATGCGTGCCGACCTGTACGGAGGGCGCGGCCTGCGCCTTCTTGTCGGGGTAGCGCATGCGATACTGCTTCGCGGAGTCGGAATCCTGAAGGTTCACGCCGGAGCCGAGCTTCACCGCCCAGTTCACCAGAACCGGGTTGAGCTGGAAGACGCGGTAGCTCTCATAGCCCTTGCGCGGCATGAAGACGGGCTCGCCCGGCTTGCCTTCCTCCGGCGCCCAGCGATGACCGAGATCGTAATCGACCAGCCAGCTCCCCCAGGAGACATCGCCGATCGTACCGCGCGAAGGCGGCGTGCCGGCGACGCCGCTCAGCACGAAATAGGCCTGCGAGAAATCATAGGCCGGGTCGAGCAGGATCGCCTGCATCGAGGAGGACGAATTGACCTTGCCCATGCCGAGCACGCTGCCGCAGACGCCGTCGCTGTTGCAGAAGACCGGCTTCAGCGCGCCCTTGACCTCATGCGGCTGGCTCGCCTTCCAGTAGCGCTCGTACCAGTGCTGGAACTCGCCGGCCCGGTCGCCGGTATTCTCGCCGATCTCGAACATCGCGGCGATGAACACCTTGACCTTGATCGGTTGGGTCTGCGCGGCAGCAGGGGCCGCGAGCGCACCAAAGGCGGCGAAGGCGAGGGCGGCGAGGCCGGCCCGTCTGGTTGTCGTCTGCTTCATGGAACTCTCCACGGCCGAAAGCTGAAAGGCCGTCCGGGGCGGGCGCAGCAGGGGCCGAGCCAATTTTGCCATGTTCGGAGCCCGCTCGTCCATCATGGTCGATGCTCCATGCACTGAACCGGCTCGCATTCCCCGGCTGAAAATGCTACCGGGCTCCCAACAGGGATTTTGACAGTCAAATGGCCGATATTTTTCGCGAGATCGAAGAGGAAGTCCGCCGCGACAAGGCGGCGGAGCTCTGGAAGAAATATGGCTGGGTCATCACCGGCCTCGCCGTGCTGGCGGTGCTGGCCGTCGCCGGCTGGCAGTTCTGGCTGCACCGCGAGAATCAGGCCTCGCAGGCCGTCGGCGCGCGCCTCGAAGCGGCGCTGAAATCCTCGCGTGACGGCGACGCTACCCAGGCCGAGACCATCCTGAAGGAGCTCTCGACCACGGCGCCGGCTGGCTACCGCCTGATCGCCCGCTTCCGCCTCGCGGCCGAGACGGCCAAGCGCGACCCGGCCGCCGGCGCCGCCGCCTTCGACGCCCTCGCCGGCGACGCCTCGCTCGACCAGACCTATCGCGACCTCGCGAAGCTGCGCGCCGGCATCCTGCGCGTCGATCTCGCGCCCTATCCGGAGATCAAGGCGGCGCTGGAGCCGCTGGCCTCTGCCCAGGGCGTCTGGCGCCACACGGCTCGCGAGTTCCTCGGCATCGCCGCGCTCAAGGCCAACCTCTTCGAGGATGCCGGGCGCTGGTTCGATGCCGCGATCACCGATCCGCAGGCGCCGCGCGGCCTGCGCCAGCGTGTCGAGCTCTATCTCGCTCTGGTCCGTGGCGGCCCCGTCACGGTGAAGAACTGAACCGGAGCCTCGCTCCAACGCCGCCGCCGCCCCGGTCCTTCGCTTCGGCGAACCGGGACGACGGCGAAAATGTGTGAAATCTGATGACAGCCATCGTCGCCCTGATCGGGCGCCCCAATGTCGGCAAGTCGACGCTGTTCAACCGGCTGGTCGGCAAGAAGCTCGCCCTGGTCGACGACCGGCCGGGCGTGACGCGCGACCGCCGCGAGGGTGACGCTACCCTCGGCCATCTCCGCTTCAAGGTGATCGACACCGCCGGTCTCGAAGAGGCCGACAAGGAATCGCTGGCCGGCCGCATGCGCGCCCAGACCGAGACCGCGATCGCGCAGGCCGATGTCGTGCTCTTCATGATCGACGCCCGCCTCGGCATCACGCCGATGGACCAGCCCTTCGCCGATCTGGTGCGCCGCTCCGGCAAGCCCGTGATCCTGCTCGCCAACAAGGCCGAGGGGAAGAAGGGCACCGACGGCATCATCGAGTCCTACGGGCTCGGCCTCGGCGATCCCGTGCCGTTCTCGGCCGAGCATGGCGAGGGCACCTCGGACCTGCTCGAGGCGCTCGCGCCTTACATCCCCGATGAGCCCGAGGACGACGAGGACGAGACGGCCTGGGCGGACGTTCCCGCCGCCGATTCGGATGACGAGGAGGATATCGATCCCGATCGTCCCTTGCGCGTCACCATCATCGGCCGCCCGAACGCCGGCAAGTCGACGCTGGTCAACCGCATGATCGGCGAGGACCGGATGCTGACCGGCCCCGAGGCCGGCATCACCCGTGACACCATCTCGGTCGACTGGGAATGGCGCGGCCGCAAGGTCAAGCTCTTCGACACCGCCGGCATGCGCAAGCGCGCCCGCATCGAGGAGAAGCTGGAGAAGCTTTCGGTCGCGGATTCGCTGCGCGCGATCCGTTTCGCCGAGGTCGTCGTCGTGCTGCTCGACGCCACCATCCCCTTCGAGAAGCAGGACCTGACGCTGGTCGACCTGACCGAGCGCGAGGGCCGCTCCGTCGTCATCGGCCTCAACAAATGGGACCTCGTCGCCGACAAGCAGGGCCTACTGGCCGAGCTCAAGGAGAAGGCCAACCATCTCCTGGCGCAGGTCCGCGGCGTGCCGATCATTCCGCTCTCCGGCCTCGCTGGCGAAGGCATCGACAAGCTGATGCAGGGTGTGTTCTCCGCCTACGGCGTCTGGAACCGCCGCGTTTCGACCGCGCGGATCAATCGCTGGCTCGAAGGCGTGCTCTCGGCGCATCCGCCCCCGGCCGTGGCCGGACGGCGCATCAAGATCCGCTACATGACGCAGGCCAAGGCCCGCCCGCCGACCTTCGCGCTGTTCGGCAACCAGCTCGATCATCTGCCGGTGTCCTACACCCGCTATCTCGTCAACAATCTCCGGGAAGCCTTCGAATTGCCGGGCACGCCGATTCGGCTGCATCGCCGCGGCGGCGACAATCCCTATGACAAGGGGCGCAAGAGCTGATGAGGGTCGCTGTCGTCGGGGCCGGTATCGCCGGGCTTTCCACCGCCTGGTCGCTGAGCAAGCGCGGGCATGAGGTGACGCTGTTCGAGCAGGCGCCGCAGATCCCCAACCCCTATGCGGCCTCGGGCGACCAGCACCGCATCATCCGCCGCGCCTATGGCGGCGCCGACGGCTATGCCCGCACCATCACCGAGGCCTTCGACGCCTGGAGTGAACTCTGGGCCGATCTCGGCAAGCAGCATTACGCGCCTTGCGGCGTGCTCGGCATCTCCCAGACCGAGGGCGACGAGGGCGAGGAGTATCGCGAGGGCCTCGACCGCATGGCCTCGCCCTACGAGCTCTACGAAGCAGGCGAGGCCGCCCGGCGCTATCCCTTCATCGATCCGGCGACGATCCGCTACGCCTATCTCAGCCCCGAGGGCGGCGCGCTGTTCCCGGCCCGTATCGCCGCAGACATGGTCCGCCTGCTGCGCGAGCGTGGCGTCACCTTGCGCGAGGGCGCGACGGTCACTTCGATCGATCCCGAGACCGGCCGCATCGGATTGGCGGATGGCGAGGCGGCGAGCTTCGACCGCATCGTCGTCAGCTCCGGCGCCTGGGTGCTGAAGCTCCTGCCGGAGCTTGCCGATGTGCTGACGACCTATCGTACCGCTGTCGCCTATCTCGACCCGCCCGAGGACCTGAAGGCTGCCTGGCAGGTCGCTCCGGTGATCGTTGATGTCGGCGGCACGGTCGACGGCTATGTCCTGCCGCCGGTCGACGGCACTGGCCTCAAGGTCGGCGCCGGCGTGCACAAGCGCCCGCGCCAGCCCGACGAGGAGCGCGAGCCGCGGGCCGGCGAAGGCGAGCAGATTCGCGATTATTTCGCGCCGCCCTTCGCACGCATCGCCGAATATCGCGTCGATCGCGTCGTCACCTGCGCCTACACCTTCACGGCGGATCGCAAGTTCTTGTCGCGGCAGATCGGCCGCGTGACGGCCGTCTCGGCCTGCTCCGGCCATGGCTACAAGTTCGGCGCGGCGGTCGGCCGGCGCGTCGCGGCTGCGGTCGAGAGCGGCGATCAGGCCGGCCTGCTGCGCTGGCTCAGGGCCGAGTGACCGGCGCAGGCGCGCCTGCATCGCGCGCCGAAAGGGCCTTGGCCTTCGCCTCGTCAGCTGCCGCCTCGGCCTCCTGGCCGGCTGCGCGTCTGGCGGCTGCGCGGAAGCGATAATTATCGTCGGCATCCGGCGCGAGACGGATCGCCTCGCTGAAGTCGGCGATGGCGCGGTTGGTGTCGCCCTTGCTGAAATGGGTCAGGCCGCGGAACGACCAGGCTTTTTCGAGACGCGGCGCCAGAGCGATGGCGCGATCGAGATCGGCGAGAGCCTTGGCGGGCTCGCCGAGCGAGGCCTGGATCGACGCACGCGTGATGAAGAACTCAGCCTGCGATGGATCGAGCCCGATGGCCGTATTGAGGTCGCTCAGGGCTCGCGGCAAGTCACGCATGTAGAGCAGCCGGGCCTGGCCGCGCTTCCAGAAGGCGATGGCCGTCTTTGGTGCGAGCGCGATGACACGGCCATAATCGGCAAGCGCCTGCGTATAGGCCGCGCCCGTTCCGGGTGCCAGGAGATCGGCGCGATCCAGAAGGGTGGCGACAAGCGCCTCACCCGTAAGCCCGTGGTGCTCGACCAGCGCGTTGCAGGCGGCGAGAGCCTTGTCATGGCGCGCAATGATCTGAGCCGGATCGGATGAGGGCTCGTTATGCCCTGAACGGCAGATCTGGCGCAGGTCCGCGACGGAATCGGCAAGAGCCGGTCCCCCGATCAGGACGGCGGCGAGGCAGAGGGCTTTCGACCAACGGACGGAAGGCAAAACCACGCTGTCTCCTTCGTCTTGGTATGGCCGCGTCTCAGGCCGGCAACTGCGGCGTCAGCACCTTGCCCTGCGGGAAGTCGAAGATCTTGCCGCTCTCGGCCCAATCGGGCGAAGCCAGCCGGACCAGATGCGGCGCCAGCTCCTCCGGCGTCTTCAGCGTCTGCGGGTCTTCGCCCGGCATGGCCTCGGCCCGCATCTTGGTGCGCACTGGCCCCGGATTGACCAGCATGAGCTTGACCGGGGTCGTCGCGGTCTCGGCCGCGTAGGTACGCCCCAGCGCCTCTACGGCGGCCTTGGAGACCGAATAGGGGCCCCAATAGGCCGTGCATTTATGCGCGGCGCCCGAGGTCATCAGCAGGACGCGGCCGGCATCGGATGCGCGCAGCGCCGGATCGAGCGCCTTGAGCAGGCGCCAGTTGGCAGTGACGTTGATGTCGAGGACCTTGGCCCAGTCCTTCTCGGTGACATGGTCGAGCGGGCTCAGCGAGCCGAGCACGCCGGCATTGGCGAGCAGGATGTCGAGCTTGCCCCAGCGCTCCGTCACGGCGTGGCCGAGCTTCTCCAGCCCGCCGGCGTCAGCGAGGTCGAGCGGCACCAGGGTGGCGCTGCCGCCGATCGCTACGATCTCGTCATCGAGCTCCTCGAGCGCGCCGGCCGTGCGGGCGAGCGCGATGACATGGGCGCCTGCCTCGGCGAAGGCCAGCGCCGCGGCGCGGCCGATGCCGCGCGAAGCGCCGGTGACGAGCGCGACGCGCCCCTTGAGCGGTTGGGTCATGATGAAAGTCGCCCCGTTTCCCTCGCGCCGTCATCCCGGACAAGCCGCGATAGCGGCGCCGATCCGGGATCCATTCCGGAGCGCTTCCGATGAACGTTCAGGCATGGATCCCGGGTCTGCGCTTCGCTTCGCCCGGGATGACAGCCCTTGTGGAAAAGCTCAGCCGGCTTCGGCCAGCAGCGAGATCCGCTGCTTGGCGCTCTCGCCGATCAGGTCGGTCAGCGAGGTCGGATAGTCGCCGGTGAAGCAATGGTCGGTGAATTGCGGCCGGACGGGATCGCGCCGCTCATGGCCCATCGCCCGGTAGAGCCCGTCCACCGAGATGAAGGCCAGCGAATCGGCGCCGACGAACTGGCGCATCTCCTCCAGCGAATGGGTCGCGGCGAGCAGCTTCTCCCGATCGGGCGTATCGATGCCGTAATAGTCGGGATGGGTGATCGGCGGCGAGGAGATGCGGAAATGCACCTCCTTGGCGCCGGCCTCGCGCATCATCTTCACGATCTTGAACGAGGTCGTGCCGCGCACGATCGAGTCGTCGACCAGGATGATGCGCTTGCCCTCGACCACCGAGCGGTTGGCCGAATGCTTCAGCTTGACGCCGAGCTCGCGGACCTTCTGCGTCGGCTCGATGAAAGTGCGGCCGACATAGTGGTTGCGGATGATGCCGAGCTCGAACGGGATGCCGCTGGCCTGGGCATAGCCCAGCGCCGCCGGCACGCCGGAATCCGGCACGGGCACGACGACATCGGCCTCGGTCGGCGCTTCCTGCGCCAGCACGGCACCCATCGCCTTGCGGCGCTCGTAGATGCTGCGGCCCTTCACGATCGAATCGGGGCGGGCGAAGTAGATGTATTCGAAGATGCACGGCCGCTCGGCCACCGGCGGGAAGGGCTTGTGGCTCTCGATCCCGCTCTCGGAGATGATCACGACCTCGCCGTTCTCGATCTCGCGGACGAACTTGGCGCCGATGATGTCGAGCGCGCAGGTCTCCGAGGTCAGGATCGGGCAGCCATCGAGATCGCCGAGCACGAGCGGGCGGATGCCGAGCGGATCGCGCGCGCCGATCAGCTTCTTGTTGGTCATGCCGACGAAGGCATAGGCGCCCTCGATCTGGCGGATCGCCTCGATGAAGCGGTCGACGAATTGCTGCTTGCGGCTGCGCGCGACGAGATGCAGCAGCACCTCGGTATCGGAGGTCGACTGGTAGATCGCGCCGTCGCGGACAAGGTTGCGGCGCAGCGTCAGCCCGTTGGTCAGGTTGCCGTTATGCGCGACGGCGAAGCCGCCGCCATGCAGTTCGGCGAAGAGCGGCTGGACGTTGCGCAGGATCGTCTCGCCGGTGGTCGAGTAGCGGACATGGCCGATGGCCTGCTTGCCCTTGAGCTTGTCGATGACGCTCGCTTCCGAGAAGGCGTCGCCGACGAGGCCGAGGCGGCGCTCCGAGTGGAAGCGCTTGCCGTCGAAGGAGACGATGCCCGCCGCCTCCTGGCCGCGATGCTGAAGCGCGTGCAGGCCGAGCGCCGTCAGCGCTGCCGCGTCGGCATGGCCGTAGATGCCGAAGACGCCGCATTCTTCCCGGAGCCGGTCGGCATTGGGGTCGAAGGCGGTATCACGCTCGGTGTGCGAGATCATGTCGAGCTCCACGCGCTGGGACGGTTTAGCTGAGCCTCAATTAGGGACGGGCAGGCGCCGGCGCAACCGGGGCTGGCGCCACCGGTGCCGGCGTCGCGGGGCTGCGCGGCTCTTCCGCCGGAGCCTCGGGCGCGGTCTCGGTGGTCTGCTTCTTCAGCAGGTTCTTGATGAAGTCGGCGTTGACGTCCTGCGGCAGCATGGAGATCAGCGAACGGCCGGTCTCTTCGAGCATCGGCTTGGCCTTGGCATCCTTGGCCCAGACCGGCATCTTCTCGGCGCCGACCAAGGCTGCGAAGAACAGATAGCCGATCACCGCCAGCAGCAGGCCGCGCGCCGCACCGAAGACGAAGCCGAGCGTGCGGTCGAGCGCGCCGATGCGCGAATCCAGTACGAAGTCCGAGACCCGCGCCGTGATCAGCGAGACGACGATCAGCGTGCCCAGGAACAAAGCCGCGATCGAGGCGACCAGCGCGATCGTGCCCTGCGCCGAGCTTGCCGGGATGTATTGCTGGATGAAGGGCACGAGCTGCGGGTGGAAAAGCCAGGCGACGACTGCCGCGGCGACCCAGGAGGCGATCGCAAGCACCTCGCGCGTGAAGCCGCGCACGGCTGCGAGCAAAGCCGAGATCAGAACCACGCCGATGACGACGAGATCAAGAATGGTGACAGGCATTGGGAGGGCCGCTTTGCTGTGGTCAGGTGCCGGCCAGCCGGAGCAGGGCGGCCGTTTCGGCTTTGCTATACGCGTTCCCGCCCTCTGCGTCACCCTTTCGGCGGAGTCATTTCACATCTCTGCGAGGTGCACGCGCCGCGATATCGGCAACGAGTTCCGTGACATGGCCGAAACGCCTGAGCGAGAGCCCGTTGCCGTCGCCATGATCGGTGCCGCCGCTCGGCATCAGCGCCGCCTCGAAGCCGAGCTTGGCGGCCTCCCGGAGGCGCGCGGCCGCGACCGCGACCGGGCGAATCGCGCCCGAGAGCGCGATCTCGCCGAAATAGACCGCTTCCTGCGGCAGGGTCGCGCCGCTCAGCGAGGACACCAGCGCCGCGGCGACCGCGACATCGGCCGCCGGCTCGTTGACGCGCAACCCCCCGGCGACATTGAGATAGACGTCATGCTGGCCGAGCCTCAAGCCCCCATGCGTTTCGAGCACGGCCAGCACCATGGCGAGCCGGCTGTTCTCCCAGCCGACGACAGCGCGCCGCGGCGTGCCGAGCGCGGTCGGGGCGACCAGCGCTTGGATTTCGACCAGCACGGGCCGTGTGCCCTCCATGCCGGCGAAGACGGCGGCGCCCGGCGCCGGCTGGTCACGCCCCGCCAGGAACAGCGCCGAGGGGTTCGTCACCTCCGACAGGCCCTTGCCGGTCATCTCGAAGACGCCGATCTCGTCGGTCGCGCCGAAGCGGTTCTTCTGGCCGCGCAGGATGCGGAACGAGTGCGCGCCTTCGCCTTCGAAGGAGAGCACGGCATCGACCATGTGCTCGACCACGCGCGGGCCGGCGATCTGCCCGTCCTTGGTGACATGGCCGACCAGGATCAGGCAGGCGCCGCTGGTCTTGGCATAGCGGATCAGCGCCTGGGCCGAGCCGCGAACCTGCGTCACCGTGCCCGGCGCGCTCTCGACCTCACCGGACCACATCGTCTGGATCGAATCGATTACCACCAGGGCAGGGCGCTCGCCCTGGCCCAGCGTCGCGATGATGTCCTCGACATTGGTCTCGGCCGCGAGATCGACCGGCGCCTCGGCCAGCCCCATCCGCTCGGCCCGGAGTCGCACCTGCCCGGTCGATTCCTCGCCCGAGACATAGACGACGCGCCGGCCGGCCTTGGCGAGCGCCGCGCAGGCCTGCATCAAGAGCGTCGACTTGCCGATGCCGGGATCGCCGCCGATCAGCAGCACCGAGCCCGGCACGAAGCCGCCGCCGGTGACGCGGTCCAGTTCGCCGATGCCGGAGACGATGCGTGGCGCGTCCTGCGTCTCGCCCTTCAGCGTTTCCAGCGCGAAGACGCGCCCGCGGGCTCGCCCGCCGGAGGAAAGACGCCCGCCGCCGGGAACGGGCGCGGCTTGCGCTTCTTCGACCAGCGAGGACCATGTCCCGCAGGCGTCGCACTTGCCCTGCCAGCGGTGATAGACCGCGCCGCAGGCCTGGCAGTGATAGGTGGGACCGCGCTTGGCCATCAGCCGCCGATATAGCGCCGCTGGTAGCGGCGGCCGAGGCTCGTGAGGATTTCGTAGCCGATCGTCTTGGCGCCGCCGCCGACCGTTTCGAGATCGAGCGGGCCGCCGATCAGGGTCACGCTCGCACCGCGCTTGGCGGCATCCGCGGGAGCATCGGTGACGTCGATGATGATCAGGTCCATCGAAACCGAGCCGACGAACGGGCAGGAGACGCCATCGATCAGCACCGAGCCGCCGGTCGAGGTATCGGTCCAGCTGCCGTTGCGCGGATAGCCATCGGCATAGCCGAGGCAGATCGTGGCGAGCTTGCGCTTGCCCTTGGCCGTCCAGCGGCCGTTATAGCCGACCTGCGTGCCGGCCTCGACCTCGCGGGTCTGGATGATCGTCGCCTCCAGCCCGACGACCGGCTTCATCGGATTCGGCTGCCCGGGCGTCGGATTGCCGCCATAGAGCGCATAGCCCGGCCGGGTGAGCTGGTAGGACGGGCAGTCCTTGAGGAAATGACCCGACGAATTCTTGAGCGAGGCCGGCACCTCGGGCAGGGCCGCCGCGATCTCGGCGAAGGCGGCGATCTGGCGGGCATTGGCCGGGTCGGTCTCGACTTCGGACGAGGCGAAATGGCTCATGACCAGCCCGATTCCGGCCGCCGCGATCACGCCCGAGCGCTCGCGGGCGAGATTGAGACCCTCGCCGGGCCAGAGGCCGAGCCGGTTCATCGCGGTGTCGACATGCAGCGCCGCCGGCCGGACCTGCGCACCGGTCTGCCGGAACGAGGCCCATTCCAGCAATTCCTCATGCGAGCCCAGAACCGGCGACAGGCCATGCGCGGCGAAGGTCTCGGCGGCGCCGGGCAAAAGCCCGTTCAGCACGTAGATCGTGGCGTCCGGTGCGACCTTGCGGGCGCGGATGGCCTCCGAGACATGGGCGACGAAGAAGCTCTTGCAGCCTGCTTTCGCCAGCGCCGTCACGGCGGGCTCGATGCCGATGCCATAGGCGTCGGCCTTGACCACGGCGCTGGCTTCGGTGCCGGCGCGCTTGCCGAGCAGGCGCCAGTTCGAGATCAGCGCGTCGAGATCGATGGTGAGGGTCGCACCGAAGGCGGCGGAATCAGGCAGGTCGGCAGGCATCATTCACGGTCCGGCAGGCGCATCTCATCGGCGCGATCGGAGAAGCGTGTCACATCCGCGTCGAACTGCAAGGCTACGGCGCCGGTCGGGCCGTGACGCTGCTTGCCGATGATCAGTTCGGCGACGCCGTGCATCGCCTCCATCTCGATCTGCCACTTGTTGTGCTCTTCGGTCCCCGGCCGCGGCTCCTTGCCCTTGAGGTAGTATTCCTCGCGGTAGACGAACATCACCACGTCGGCGTCCTGCTCGATCGAGCCGGATTCACGCAGGTCCGAGAGCTGCGGGCGCTTGTCGTCGCGATTTTCGACCTGGCGCGAGAGCTGCGAGAGCGCGATGATCGGAACGTTGAGCTCCTTGGCCAGCGCCTTCAGGCTGGTGGTGATCTCGGTCAGCTCCTGCACGCGGTTCTGGCTGTTCTTGGACGAGCCGGAGAGGAGCTGCAGGTAGTCGATGAACAGGACGTCGAGCCCCTTCTGGCGCTTCAGCCGCCGGGCGCGGGCCATCAACTGCGCGATCGAGATGCCGCCGGTCTGGTCGATATAGAGCGGCAGCTTCTCGATCTGGGCGGCGACATCGGTCAGGCGGGCGAAATCGCCTTCGGTGATGCGGCCCTGCCGGATCTTGTAGGAGGAAATGCTCGACTGCTCGGCGACGATACGGGTCGCAAGCTGATCGGCCGACATTTCGAGCGAGAAGAAGCCGACGATGCCGCCATCGACCGACTTGATCGAGCCGTCCTCCTGCCGCTCGCCGCGCCAGGCCTTGGCGATGTTGAAGGCGATATTGGTCGCGAGCGAGGTCTTGCCCATGGCGGGGCGCCCGGCGAGCACGAGCAGGTCCGAGCGCTGCAGGCCGCCCATGCGCTGGTCGACGTCGCGCAGGCCCGTCGAGATGCCCGACAGGCCACCGGCGCGCTGGTAGGCGCTCGCCGCCATGTCGATGGCGAGGCGCAGGGCGCCGTCGAATTTCTGGAAGCCGCCTTCGTAGCGGCCCTTCTCGGCGAGCTCGTAGAGCCGGCGCTCGGCATCCTCGATCTGCTCGCGCGGCGCCATCTCGACCGGCGCGTCATAGGCGACGTTGACGAGGTCCTCGCCGACGCCGATGAGCTGGCGGCGTATCGCGAGGTCGTAGACCGTCCGGCCGTAATCGGCGGCGTTGATGACGGTCGTCGCCTCGGCGGCGAGGCGGGCGAGATACTGGCTCGGCGTGATCTCGCCGAGATCGAGGTCGTTGACGAAGGTCTTGAGCGTGATCGGCGTCGCGACCTTGCCGGCCCGGATGAGGCTCGATGCCAGCTCGTAGATGCGCTGGTGGATCGGCTCGAAGAAATGGTCCGGCAGCAGGAAGTCGGAAACGCGGTAGAACGCGTCGTTATTGACCAGGATCGCGCCCAGCAGCGCCTGCTCCGCCTCGATATTGTGAGGCTGGACGCGGAATTCGGCCTCGCGGTTGTCGAGGCGGGCGACGAGGGCGGTGACGGGGGCCATGGCTGCCTTGGTAAGTAAGCTCTTACTTACGTGTTCAAGCCGGCATTCGACCGCGGGTAGCGGAACGCATGGCGGCAACTGAGTCGGAGTGAACCTAGTTTAGCACTCCGCCAGCTTCTGCCAGCATGTTGAGGGTCTATTCCCGCAGTTCACAGGACAGACGAAAAAGGCGCCGTGTTGCCACGGCGCCCTTGACTCGTTTCGGGAGCGATAAGGCTCAGCGATCGTCGTCGCCACCGGCTTCGGCCAGCGCCGCACCGACCTCGAGGCCGAGATCGTCGAGATCGAACCTCTCCTGGGCCGTGACGTTCTCGCCTGCGGCCTGACGGTCGGCCTCTTCAGCCGAGCGGGCGACGTTGACGGTGACGGTGACCGCGACTTCCGGGTGCAGCACGACCGGGACGGTGTGCAGGCCGAGCGTCTTGATCGGGGTGTTCAGGGTCACCTGGCCGCGCGAGACGTTGAAGCCGTCCTTGGTCAGGGCCTCGGCGATGTCACGGGTCGAGACCGAGCCGTAGAGCACGCCGGACTCGCCGGACTGGCGCAGGATGGTGACGCTCTGGCCGTTGAGGCGCTCGGCGACCGCATCGGCTTCCGACTTCAGCTCGAGGTTGCGGGTCTCGAGCTCGAGCTTCTGGCTCTCGAAGCGCTTCTTGTTGTCTTCGGTGGCGCGCAGCGCCTTGCCGCGGGCGAGCAGGTAGTTGCGGCCGAAGCCGTCACGGACCTTCACGACGTCGCCCATCTGGCCGAGCTTGGCGACGCGTTCGAGCAGGATCACTTCCATTTTGTCTTCTCCTTGATCTGTCTGTGGTCAGGGTTTCAGGAACGGGTAGGCGGAGGCGGCAGCGCGGCCTGCCTGCGCAGGCCGAGAAGCGTGTCAATGACGCCGGCGATCGCGAGCAGCGGCGTCAGCAGGGCCTGCATCACGACGAGCGCGACATAGACCGAGATCAGCATCGGCATCCGCCAGGCACGGCCGCGCGAGATGTCGTGCAGCGTGGCGAGCCCGCTGAACATGAAGGCGGCGAGCAGCGCGCCGACGAAGGCCATCGCGGCGACGCCGATGAAGCCGCCCGTGGTTGCGACGAAGGCGCCGGCGATCAGCAGCAGCAAGGCCTGCCGCGGCAGCGTGGTCGAGGGAATGAAGGGCCAGGGGCGCGGCAAACGGTCGGACATCTTCACCGTGCGGGCCGCGAGCCAGAGATTGGCCGTGATGGTGGTGACGAAGGAGGCGCCGATGCCGAGCGGCACGGCCGGAGCCAGGCTGTCGGCCAGCTCCTTCACCTGGATATCGGCGGGCAATGCGATCAGCTTGCCGCGCACCATCTCGCCCAGCAGGTTCTCGATCATGCGCGCGATCACCGAGCGATAGGTCTCGTAATCGGTGGTCATCACCAGCGCGCTGCCGACGGTCGCGAGCGCCGCTGTGGCAGCGATCCAGAGCAAGAGGTTGCCGAGCGGATACCACTCGACCCGGCCCTCGATGTCGCCGCGGGCGAGCAGGGCGAGATAGGCGATCCACCAGGCCGGCAGGCCGATGATCAGGGCAAAGGCGATGCCGCCGGTGGGAGCCAGCGCAACCGCGACGGCGAGCGCACCGGCCACCGTGGCGAACAGCCCCGAGCGGTGGTTCCAGCCCAGCGATGCGATGAAGATCGGGAGGGGAGCGGCCGAATACAGCAGGGCAGCCAGCGGCGATCCGGTGATCACCACTGAGAAGAGCAGGGCCGAAACGAGGCCCGCGCCGATGCCGACAATCGGAATCATTTAAGTCCGTCCTGCTGTCCCGCTGCTCGCAAGCCTTGTGGGCTCGGCAGGGTGAGAGGCTTCTGGCCTCAACGAACCCGAGGGAGTTTCACCGACGGGCGACTGGTTGATCTTGAAAGCGAGAACCGGAGGCGAAGGGTACGCCTCCGGAATTTATCGTGTGCCGGAACCGAACGAACGGCTCAGCGGATGACGTAGGGCAGCAGGCCGAGGAAGCGGGCGCGCTTGATCGCCTGGGCGAGCTCGCGCTGCTTCTTGGCGGAGACCGCCGTGATGCGGGACGGAACGATCTTGCCGCGCTCGGAGATGTAGCGCGAGAGCAGACGCACGTCCTTGTAGTCGATCTTCGGGGCGCCTTCGCCCGAGAAGGGGCAGGACTTGCGGCGGCGGAAGAAGGGGCGGCGGGCGCCAGCGGATGCAGTCGACATTCTCAGGCCTCCGCTTCGGCGGTTTCGGTCGCTTCGTCGTCACGGCGCGGACGATCACGGCGCGGGCCGCGGTCGAAACGGTCGCCGCCACGCTCCGGACGGTCGTCGCGGTCACGCTTCTGCAGCATGGCCGACTGACCTTCCTCGAGCTCCTCGACCTTGATGGTCATGAAGCGCAGGATGTCCTCGTTGATGCGCATCTGGCGCTCCATCTCCAGCACGGCGGCGGAGGGAGCCTCGATGTTCAGCAGCGTGTAATGCGCCTTGCGGTTCTTCTTGATGCGGTAGCCGAGGGACTTGACGCCCCAGTACTCGACCTTGCGGATGGCGCCGCCATTCGCTTCGATCACGCCCTTGAACTGCTCGACAAGAGCTTCGACCTGCTGCGCGCTGACATCCTGCCGCGCGAGCAGCACATGCTCGTACAATGCCATATGTGGCCTTCCTTGTTTCACCCTGCTTCGCCCGGCGCGGAGCCCTCCGAGCCCTGGATAAGGCCCGACAGGATTTCATCGAAGGCGGAGACACGGGATGACGGTTCCGAAGAACCTGCGCTCTTCCTTGCGGGCAAGCGCCATCCGTTCAGCCTCCGGCCGAACAAGCAGGAGGCGGTGGTTACAGTGTCCGGTGCGCCGTGGCAACCGGAATCTCGTGTGGACGAGCGTCTGTCGGGCGGAAAAGATGGGCGTTGTGCTTGACTTGGCCGCTAAACCGATGTGACAGCCCCGTCATAATACATAAGTAGTGAAGAACGAGGCGTTCCGCACATGACCACAGCCTTCATCTTTCCGGGCCAGGGTTCGCAGGCCGTCGGCATGGGCAAGAGCCTGGCCGAGAACTTCGCCGTCGCGAAGGCGGTCTTCGACGAGGTCGATGCGGCGCTGTCGCAGAAGCTCTCGGCCGTGATGTGGGAAGGGCCTTCCGAGGAGCTGACCCTGACGGCCAATGCCCAGCCGGCGCTGATGGCGGTGAGCCTCGCGGTGGTGCGGGTTCTGGAAAGCGAAGCCGGGCTCGACCTGAAGCGCGATTCAGCCTTCGTCGCCGGTCATTCGCTCGGTGAGTATTCGGCGCTGGCCGCGGCCGGGACCTTCTCGATCGGCGATGCCGCCCGCCTGCTGCGCATTCGTGGCGACGCCATGCAGAAGGCCGTGCCGGCGGGGCAGGGCGCGATGGCGGCGCTGCTCGGTGCCGAGCTCGATCTCGCCCGCGAGATCGCCACGGCCGCAGCGCAGGGTGAAGTCTGCGAAGCCGCCAACGACAATGGCGGCGGCCAGGTCGTGCTCTCCGGCGCGAAGGCTGCGATCGAGCGCGCCATCGCGCTCGCCGGCGAGCGCGGCGTGAAGCGCGCCATGCTGCTGCCGGTTTCCGCACCCTTCCATTGCGCCCTGATGCAGCCGGCAGCCGATGCGATGCGTGATGCCCTCGCCAAGGTCGCGATGCAGGCGCCGGTGGTGCCGGTTGTCGCCAATGTCGGTGCCGCGCCGCTGAGCGACCCCGATGCGATCCGGGCTTCGCTCGTCGCGCAGGTCACCGGTACGGTGCGCTGGCGCGAATGCGTGCAGGCGATGGCGGCCGCTGGCGTCACCGATTTCGTCGAGGCCGGCAGCGGCAAGGTGCTGGCCGGGCTCGTCAAGCGTATCGTCGCAGGCGCGGCGCCGGTCTCGATCGGCACGGCCGATGACGTTGCGGCCTGGAAGGCCCGCAAGGAATAAGTGCAGAAACCCGGGACGGGCTGCAGCGGCAGGATGCCGAACAAGGGGAGCGAACATGTTTGATCTGACCGGCCGCAAGGCCCTGGTGACCGGCGCGACAGGCGGCCTCGGCGGCGCCATCGCCCGGACACTGCATGCGCAGGGTGCCAGCGTCGCGATCTCCGGAACGCGCGCGGAAGCGCTCGAAGCGCTGGCGGCCGAGTTCGGCGAGCGCGTCGTGATCGCGCCCTGCAATCTCTCCGACAAGGATTCGGTCGAGGCGCTCGTGCCGACTGCCGAGGAGAAGCTTGGCGGGCTCGACATTCTCGTCAACAATGCCGGCATCACCCGCGACAACCTGTTCATCCGGCTCAAGGACGAGGACTGGGACAGCGTGCTCGCGGTCAACCTCACCGCGGCCTTCCGGCTGTCGCGCGCCGCGGTGAAGTCGATGATGCGCCGCCGCTACGGCCGAATCGTCGCGATCGGCTCCGTCGTCGGCACGATGGGCAATCCCGGCCAGGGCAACTACGCCGCCGCCAAGGCGGGCCTGATCGGCATGTCCAAGGCGCTCGCAGCCGAGGTCGCGAGCCGCAACATCACCGTCAACGTGGTCGCGCCGGGCTTCATCGAGTCGCCGATGACCCAGGCGCTCAACGACAAGCAGCGCGAGGGCATCCTCTCCGACGTGCCGATGGGGCGGCTGGGTGAGGGCGCGGATGTGGCCGCGGCCGTCGCCTTTCTCGCCAGCACGGAGGCCGGCTACGTGACCGGGCAGACGCTGCACGTCAACGGCGGAATGGCAATGATCTAGGGGCGTTAGCGCCCATTCCGAATCGGCTTTGATAAGCCGGAAGCGCTCTCGCCAGCCCGTAAAGGGTATGTTAACTAGCGCCGTCTCGCTGCCGCCGGGCGTTCCGAGGGGACTTGACGAAACCTCGGTTGTTGCGTTTGTGCAGGCTTCAAGCTTTCCGGATCGCGGGCACCCTCCAGGTGGCGCGGCGGCTCGGAATGAGATTCCTCCACCGCGTCGCACCCCTGCGATGCGTTTTCAGTTTCAAAGTCTAAGGAAGAGACCCATGAGCGATGTTGCCGAGCGCGTGAAGAAGATCGTGGTCGAGCACCTCGGCGTCGAGGCCGACAAGGTCGTCGACGGCGCCAACTTCATCGAGGACCTGGGCGCGGACAGCCTCGACACCGTCGAGCTCGTGATGGCCTTCGAGGAAGAGTTCGGGGTCGAGATCCCGGACGATGCCGCCGAGACGATCGTGACCGTCGGCGACGCCGTCAAGTTCCTGTCGTCGAAGAGCGCCTGATCGACCTTAAGGGTTGGTCTACGCAGAAAGAGCCATGGCTTCTCGCAGTTATCCGATGCGGCGTGTTGTCGTAACCGGGCTCGGCATGGTGACGCCGCTTGCATGCGGCGTCGAGCCGACCTGGTCGCGCCTTCTTGCCGGTGCCAGCGGCGCCGGCCCCATCACATCCTTCGACGCCAGCGATCTGCCGGCGCGGATCGCCTGCAACATCCCGCGGGGTGACGGCAGCGACGGGACCTTCAATCCCGATCAGTGGATGGAGCCGAAGGAGCAGCGCAAGGTCGATGATTTCATCGTCTTCGCCATGGCGGCGGCCACGCAGGCGTTGCAGGACGCCGGCTGGAAGCCGGAAAGCTACGAGGATCAGACCCGCACCGGCGTCGCCATCGGCTCCGGTATCGGCGGGTTGGGCGGTATCTACGAGGCTTCGCTCCTGCTCAAGGAGCGCGGCCCGCGCCGCCTCTCGCCTTTCTTCATTCCCGGCCGCCTGAGCAATCTGGCGGCGGGTTATGTCTCGATCGAGCACGGGCTGAAAGGCCCGAATCACGCCGTCGTGACCGCCTGTTCGACCGGTGCGCATGCGATCGGCGACGCCTCCCGCATGATCGCGCTGGGTGATGCCGAGGTCATGGTCGCAGGAGGCGCCGAATCCGCGGTGAACCGCATCGGCATTGCCGGCTTCTGCGCCTGCCGCGCGCTTTCGACCGGTTTCAACGACACGCCCGAAAAGGCTTCGCGTCCCTATGACAAGGACCGCGACGGCTTCGTGATGGGCGAGGGCGCCGGCGTCGTCGTGCTCGAGGAACTCGAGCACGCGCTTGCCCGCGGCGCGCATATCTATGCCGAAATCGTCGGTTACGGCATGTCCGGCGACGCCTATCACATCACCTCGCCTTCCGAGGATGGTGACGGCGCCTACCGTTGCATGCAGGCCGCGCTGGACCGCGCCGGCATCACGGCGTCCGACCTTGACTATATCAATGCCCACGGCACCTCGACGCCGCTCGGCGACGAGATCGAATTGCGCGCCGTCGAGCGGTTGCTGGCCAATGCTTCGAGGCGTCCGTCGATGTCGTCGACCAAGTCGGCGACCGGCCATCTGCTCGGCGCTGCCGGTGCGATCGAGGCGATCTTCACCGTGCTCGCCATCCGCGACCAGACCGCGCCCCCGACGATCAATCTCGACAATCCTTCGGTCGAGACCGAGATCGACCTGGTGCCGCATGTCGCCCGCAAGCGCGAGATCGATTACGCCCTGTCGAACTCCTTCGGTTTCGGCGGCACCAATGCCTCGCTGGTGATGCGGCGCTACAGGCCCGAGCATTGAACCGCTGCGAAACAGCGCGGTTTCGCCATAATCTTGGGTAGAGTTGGCGACGACTGCGGCTGAATGCGTGATTCCGCGTTCACAGCCGCACCGAAACCGGCTCTAATGCCGTCGCCCGACTGAGTGCGGCTGCATGCCCACTCCGGCAGGCGCGGTCCAGTTTGCACCGTGCCGAGACCATCACCCCCGTGCTGCGAGCGTCCTGATCGTGAATGATACGCCCCGCGTCGCCCCGAAGAGTCCGAGCGAGGCCCTCAAGCCCGTAGCGCCGCCGGCGCCGCCGCCGAAGGTTCGCCGCCGCCGGCGCAGCCCTTTCCTGTCGATGCTGAGCGGGCTGTTCACGGTCGCGCTCGTCGGCGCCGGCGTGGTCGGCGCCGGGATCGCCGTCGTCTCGAACCAGAGCAAGGCGCCGGGGCCGCTGGCCAGCGACCGGGCCGTGATCATCCCCAGGGAGAGCGGGCTCACCGAGATCGCCGAACTGCTGCAGCGCGAGGGGCTGATCGAGCACCCGCTTTCGTTCCGCGTCGCCGCCGTCGTCGGCGGTGACTGGCACAAGCTCAAGGCCGGCGAGTACCTGTTCAAGGCGCGTATCAGCCCCCAGGAGATCCTCGACATCATCTCGAGCGGCAAGGTGGTCGAGCATTCGATCACCATTCCCGAGGGGTTGACGAGCGAGCAGGTCGTCGAGCGGCTGCGCAACAACGACCTCCTGACCGGCGAGATCGCACAGGTGCCGAAGGAAGGCTCGATCCTGCCTGACACCTATCGCTTCCCGCGCGGCTTTTCGCGGAAGGGCATCATCGATCAGATGGGGCGGAGCCAGAATGCGATCTTGAAGAGCATTTGGCTGCGCAAGCCCGCTGATCTCCCGATCAAGACACCCGAGGAACTCGTCATCCTCGCCTCCATCGTCGAGAAGGAGACCGGCCGTGCCGATGAGCGCCCGCGCGTCGCCGGCGTCTTCATCAACCGTTTGAACCAGAAGATGCGGCTGCAATCCGACCCGACGATCGTCTACGGCCTCGTCGGCGGCAAGGGCACGCTCGGCCGGCCGATCCAGCGCAGCGAGATCACGCAGGCGACGCCCTACAACACCTATGTCATCAACGGCCTGCCGCCGGGGCCGATCGCCAATCCCGGCCGCGCCGCCATGGAGGCGGTGGTCAACCACTCGCGGACCAAGGACCTCTACTTCGTCGCCGACGGCAGCGGCGGCCACGCCTTCGCCGAGACGCTGGAGCAGCACAACCGCAATGTCGGACGCTGGCGCCAGATCGAGACGACGCGGACGCAGCAGCAGGGCGGCAAGCCGCCGGCCGAGGCCGTCGACAAGGTCGAGCCGCCGGCCGGTCCCGACAACCGCACCGAGGCGCCCGCCATGACCCAGCCCGCGGCCGACAATACCGGCTCCGCCGGCGTCCCCGTCGCCCAGCCGACCGGAGCGATTGCGGGAACACGCGCCCGCGCCTTCGACGCTTCGGAAGGCACGGCGCGGGATCCGCTGCTCAACAAGAGCTTCGACCTGAACTCGCCCAAGCAGGTGCCGCAGCTCAAGCCCTGAGTTGCAGGCCCCGGAAGGCTCGCAATCCCCATTTTCCGGCGGCAGCCCGCTTGCTGTCATGGATGCGCGCCACTACGGTCCCGCCGATCTTGAATGAAGGCGGCAGGGGCAATGTCCATCGAAAGCATGACGGGCTTTGCCCGCGCGGCGGGAACGGCCGGAGTCCATGGCTGGGCCTGGGAAATCCGCAGCGTCAACGGGCGTGGGCTCGATTTGCGTGTCCGTGTCCCGCCCGGCTTCGAGGTCCTCGCCGAGGCCGCTCGCAAGAAGCTGGGCGCTGCCTTCTCGCGCGGAACGCTGCACGTCAACCTTGCCGTCACCAGCGATGCCGGGCCGCCGCGCCCGCGCGTCAACGAGGCCGTCCTGGCCGCGCTGCTCGAGGCGGTCGAAAGGCTGCCGCCGGCCGCCGGCATCAATCCGCCATCCTATGACGGGCTGCTCGGCATCCGCGGCGTCGTCGACTATGCCGACGAGGCGCAGGACGCGCTCGGCGCGGTCGAAGCTCCGGCCCTTGCCGGCCTTGAAGCCGCCACCGATGCCTTGAAGGAAGCGCGGGCTGCCGAAGGGCGCGCGCTCGAAGCGATCGTTCTCGGTCATCTCGAAACCATCGCCCGCCTCGCCGGCGAGGCGGAGGGGCACCCCGCCCGCAGCACTGAGGCGATCCGCGCCCGGATTGCGGCTCAGGTCGAGGCCCTGCTCGGGGCGAATAACGGCTTCGATCCGCAGCGCCTCCATCAGGAAGCGGCATTGATCGCCGTGCGCGCCGATATCCGGGAAGAGATCGACCGGTTGCAGGCCCATGTCGCGGCTTTGCGGGAATTGCTGACCAAGGGTGGGCCGATTGGCCGCAAGCTCGACTTCCTCTCGCAGGAATTCGGCCGCGAGGCCTCGACGCTCTGCGCCAAGGCCAATGATCCCGGCCTGTCGCGCATCGGGCTCGAGCTCCGCACGGTCGTCGACCAGATGCGCGAGCAGGTCCAGAACGTGGAGTGAGCCGGATGGCTGCCGAGACCCTTCACCCGGCCCGCCGCGGCCTCATGCTGATCCTGTCTTCGCCGTCGGGCGCGGGCAAGACGACGCTCACCCGCAATCTCAAGAGCGAGAACAATCTCGACCTGTCGATCTCGGTGACGACCCGCGCCAAGCGCCCGTCCGAGATCGAGGGCGTGCATTACCGCTTCATCGATCGTGCGGCCTTCGACACCATGCGCCAGCACAATGACCTGCTGGAATGGGCTGAGGTCCACGGCAATGGCTACGGCACCCCGCGCAAGGAGGTCGAGGCCTCGCTGGCGGCCGGGCGCGACGTGCTGTTCGACATCGATTGGCAGGGCACCCAGCAGATCGTCAAGAAGGCGCGGGCCGATGTCGTCACCATCTTCATCCTGCCGCCCTCGATGGCAGAGCTGCGCTCGCGCCTGATCCGCCGCGCCGAGGATGCCGAGGAGGTCATCGTCAAGCGTCTCGCCAATGCCCGTGACGAGATCGCGCGCTGGAACCAGTACGATTACGTCATCGTCAACAACGATCTCCAGGCGGCCTACGAGTCGATCAAGGCAATCCTGACGGCCGAGCGCCTGAAGCGCAGCCGCGCGGTCGGCCTCAACGACTTCGTCGACCAGCTTCTGACCGAAGAGCTGCCCTGATCAGCGCTGCGCGGCCAGCGCGTTCGCCAGCCTGACGAAGCCCGAGACCGGTATCTCCTCGGCGCGCGCCGTCTCGTCGAGGCCGGCGGCCGCGATGATCGGGGCGGGGTCGGGCAGCACGGCCTTCAGGCTCTGCCTGATCATCTTGCGGCGCTGGCCGAAGGCCGCCAGCGTCACCCGCTCCAGCAGGCGCCGGTCGCAAGGTTCAGGCTGCGCACGCGGGATCAATTGCACGATCGACGAGGTGATCTTCGGCGGCGGCACGAAGGCGCTGCGCGGCACGTCGAACAGAATCTTCGTCTCGCAGCGCCAGTTCGAGAGCACGGCAAGCCGGCCGTAATCGGCGCGCTCATCCGGCGTCGCGACGATGCGCTCGGCGACCTCGCGCTGGAACATCAGCGTCAGCGAATCCCACCAGGACGGCCAGGGTTCGAGGCTGAGCCAGCCGACCAGCAATGGCGTCCCGATATTATAGGGCAGGTTGGCGACGATCCGCGCCCGCCCGCCACCGAGATGCGGCGACAGGTCGACCGCGAGCGCGTCGCCGTCGATGACCTCCAGGCGCCCCGGATAATGCGCCGCGATCTCGGCGAGCGCCGGCAGGCAGCGCCGGTCGCGCTCGATCGCGATGACGCGGCCGGCGCCGTTGGCCAATAGCGCCCGCGTCAGCCCGCCGGGGCCGGGGCCGATCTCGACCACCGTCTGGCCGTCCAGCGGCCCGGCTGCGCGTGCGATCCGGCTCGTCAGGTTGAGATCGAACAGGAAGTTCTGGCCGAGCGCCTTCTGCGCCATCAGCCCATGGCGCTCCACCACCTCGCGCAGCGGCGGCAGGTCGTCGATCTGGCTCATGAAGCGGTGTCCGTGACAGTGCGCTCGGCCATCCGGGCGGCGAGCTTCAGGGCGGCGCAGAGGCTGTCCGGCCGCGCGATGCCCTGGCCTGCGATGTCGAAGGCCGTGCCATGGTCCGGCGAGGTCCGGATGAAAGGCAGGCCGAGCGTGACGTTGACGCCGTCGTCGAAGGCGATCGTCTTGATCGGGATCAGGGCCTGGTCGTGATACATCGCCAGCGCCGCGTCGTAGCCGGCCCGCGCGCGGGCATGGAACATCGTGTCGGCCGGATAGGGGCCGTGCGCATCGATGCCCTCGGTCCGCAATTGGGCGATGGCGGGCGCGACGATCGCGGCGTCCTCATGGCCCATCGTGCCGTCTTCGCCGGCATGGGGATTGAGCCCGCTGATCGCAAGTCGTGGCCGGGCGATACCGAACCGGCTGCGCAGCTCGGCGGCGACGATCCGGCCGGTCTCGACGATGAGCGCCGTGGTCAGAAGCTCGGGCACGCGGCGCAGTGGCTCGTGGATCGTCACCGGCACGACAGCGAGTTCCTCGCACCAGAGCATCATCACCGGGCGCGGCGCGACACCACCTCGCGCAGCCAGATGCGCCAGATATTCCGTATGGCCGGGATGCTTGAAGCCGGCCTTGTAAAGCACTGATTTCGCGATCGGATTGGTCACGATGCCTGCGGCTTCGCCAGCATAGGCCGCGGCGACCGCCCGGTCGATGGAGCCGATCGTACTTGCGGCTGTCGCCGGATCAGGCTTGCCGGGAACGACGGTGCCAGCCCCGGAAGCGAGCGGAATCACCGGCAACGCATCGGCAAAGGCAGCTCCGGCACTGCGCCAGTCGCAGATATGCAGCGGCACGGTCCATCCAAGCTGCTCGGCGATACGGGCGAGGTGATCGGGGTCGCCAATACAGGCGAATGCGGGCACCGCGCGTTCGCGGCGCTCCAGCCAGGCGCGAAGCGTCAGTTCCGGCCCGATGCCGGCCGGGTCGCCCTGTGTCAATGCGAGCGGCTTGGCCGGCAAGACGAACTCCGCGCCTTGAAGAAGGATCCGGCCCGTCGCTTCGGGCCGGTACGACTAGTTCGACGAGGTGACGCCGTCGCTCGACGAGGAGGCCCCGCCAAGGTTCTGCGAGTAGCTGATCTCGCCCAGCGTGCGCAGTTCGAGGCGGAACATGACCGTGCGCGTATCCTTCGTCGCCCCGGCCTGGCGGTCGGCATAGCTCTGCGAATAGCTGATGTCGAAGACCGTGCACTCGTCGGTGTAGTTGATGCCGAACGAGGTCGAGGCGGTCTGGAACGGCCCGCTGTTCGGATAGATCGGGACAGCGGATGCCGCGGGAGCCGCCGCGTAGGCCGCATAAGCGTCCCGGTAGCGCTCGCGATCGTATTTGTACTTGTCGAGATCGAACAGCACGCCGGCCCGCAGGCGCCAGTTCTCGGCGACCTTGAGCGAGCCGTTGAGCGACAGGCCCTCGCGGCGGCGCGAGATGCCGAGATCGGGCTGGGGCTCGTAGCGGCCGTAACCGACCGAAGCGGAGATGATGCTGTTGGAATAGGTCGCGGCGGCGTCGATCCGCTGGGCTTCGAAGGTCGTCGAATTGAGGCGCGTCGCGCCGGTCAGGAAGAAGCCCTTGAACGGCGAGAGCTGGGCGCGGGCGACATAGTCGGAATTGCGGGTCTCCAGACCGGAGTTCAGGCCGGTATTGATCAGGTCGCCACCGGCGAAGGAATTCCGCCCTCCGAGCTGGTAGGACTGGCCGATGAGCAGGTTGGCGAAGGCTTCCTGGCCGAAGCGCCCGGTATAGAGCGCGCCGACATTCGCGCGGGTCCCGCCCTCGACGCGGTCGAAGCCGGAGAACTTGCCGCTCCACTCGAACAGGTTGTTGGCGTCGAAGACCAGACTTTGCGCATCCTCGTTGGCGACGCGCAGGCTGTTCGTCTCGTTCGGCCGCGCGACGATCTGCGCCACCGGCTCGATGATATGGGTGCCCCAGCCGGTCTTGGCGACGAACGGGTAGCGGTACATCAGGCCGATCGCCGGCATCACCCGGCCGAAGACCTCGTCGGAAGTGTCGGCGATCGTCGAGACGCGCGAATTGATGAGGCCGCTGGTGTCGGGGTTGATCGAGAAGACGTCGGCGCGCACCGAGGCATAAGGCGTCCACATCTGCCCCAGCGGGTCGATGAAGTTGCGCCGCCAGGCGACCTGGGCGGTCGCACGCGAGACATTGCCGGCAAGGCCGCGCACGAGGCAGTGGTTCTTGTCGTAGACGGCGCAGCCGTCATAGAGCGAATAGCTCGGCGTCCTGATCAGGTAGCTCTTCTGCTGCGGCAGCTCCGAGAAGGCGGCCGTGTCGCGCGTCAGGCTGGTGATGTTGACGTTGAACGAGAGCTCGCCGCCGAGGAAGGACGGCTTGTGGACGCGCTTGTCGTAGTCCAGCACCGGCAGCACGACGGGCTGTTGCTTCTGCCAGTCCTGATAGTTCAGGGGCTGGAAATAATAGCCGCGCAGGTCGAACCAGGCGCTCTCGCTCTGGCCGTTCAGATAGGCCGTCGAGATCGATTCCTGCAGATAGGTCGTGGCGCTGAGGCTCTCGTTGCGGATGCGGTAGTTCTTGTAGAACCAGCGATCCGTCGACATCGAGGCGTTCCAGCCGACGCTCCAGCGCGGGTTGATGAAGAACTTGCCGTTCGTCTCCACCGAACCGCGGAATTCCTTGTCGCGCGGGCCGAGCGGGCTCGCCAGGTAAGCATCCTTGTCCTGCTGGAAGATGCCGGAGGCCCGGATCGCGTAGGAACCGTTGACCAGCCGATGCCGCCATTCCACCTGGCCGAGGAAGCCCTGGCGGCTGAAATAGGTCGGCGTGAACGTCAGGTCGTAATTCGGCGCCAGGTTGAGGAAATAAGGCAGGCCGACGCCGTAGCCGAGCGCCGAGGTGTTGATGAAGCGCGGCGACAGGAAGCCGGACTTGCGCTTCACCGTCGAATCCGGGCCGGACATGTATGGGATATAGGCCATCGGGATGCCGGCGAACTCGACCCGGGCATCCTCGTAATAGATCGTCTGCTCGGACTTCTTGTGGATGATCCGCGCGGCGCGGACCTGCCAGAGCGGCGGCCGTTCGGGATTGTCCTTGCAGGGCTCGCAGGCCGTGTAGATGCCCTTGTCGAAGACGAAGGTCTCGCCATCCGTCCGCTCGGCGCGGGGGGCCGAGAAGCGGGTCTTGTCCGGATTCACGACGCGCAGCGAGTCGATGAAGCCGTCGCGGAAATCGTCCGTCAGGTTGAACTTGTCGCCGGTGATGACCGTGCCGTTGGCTTCGGTGATCCGGGCCTTGCCGATGGCGGTGACGCGCTTGTTGCCCTGGTCGTAGATGACGCGATCGGCCTCGATCGTCCGGCCCTGATACAGGATCTGGACGTCGCCGACGGCCGCGACCGTCTTCTTGTCGTTGTCGTAGACGAGTTCACGCGCATCGACGACCATCCGGTCCTGCGGCTTCGCCGCAGCCGTGGTCGCAGGCTTGGGCTGCGTGCCGGCCGCCCGATTCTGGGCATAGGCCGGCCCGGCCAGCAGATAGGCCAGGCTGGAGGCGAGAGCCGTCGCCGCAGCAAAGCGCGCTAGCCGGTTCACTCCTGGACCCATCTCGTAAACTCGAAATTAACCATAGGCACAGTACGTTTCACCCATCTTCCTGATGGAGGAGGGCGAGTGCTCCCAGCATTGCCCCCAATGCTGCAGGCAACCACGCCGCGACGATCGGATTGACGATTCCCGACGATCCGAGTTCCTCCGACAGTTGTGTCGCCACATAGAGCACGAACCCCGCAGCGACGCCACCTATCACCAGTCTGGTCACACCACCAAACCTGAAAAATCTTAAGGAAACCGAAGCGGCCACGAGCACCATCGCGATCAGCAGCAGCGGACGCGCCATAAGCGACTGATAACGCAGCTCATAGGGGGTCGTGTCGAGACCGGCGCGCTGCGTCCGGTCGATCACGGCCGGCATCGACCAGAAGCCCACCGCGTCGGGTGGGGTGAAGCTCTGGCGCATCTGTTCCGGCTCCAGCGTCGTGGCGAGCACGTAGCTCTTATAGCTCTGTGGCTCTTCCGTGGCGGAGGTCGTGCGTGCGTCGGCGAGCTCCCAGTGCCCCGGGCGCAGCAGGGCCTGCCGGGCGTCGATTCGCTCCTTGAAGCTGCCGTTCGGATTGAAGATGAAGAACGCGACCTGCGACAATCCGTCCTCGTCGGGCAGGGCGCCCGCGGCGCGGATGATCGCCTGGCCGTCGACGCTGCGCTGCCGCAGCCAGATTTCCTTGGAGAGGGCGGATTTGCCTCCGGAGCGGACGAACAGGCGCGTCTCGAGCGCCGTGGCCTTGCGCTTCAGCTCGGCCGCGACGGGATTGTAGATCATGATCGAGATCAGCCCGAGGACCCCTGCGACCGCCGCGGCCGGCTGCAGGAACTGCCAGGCCGAGACGCCGACCGAGCGGGCGACGACGAGCTCGAGCTTCCGGCTCAGCGTCAGCAGCGCGAACATGCCGCCGAACAGCGCGGCGAAGGGGAAGATCTGCTCGGCGACGGCCGGAGCCCGGAACAGCGCGAGCTGGACGATGCGCGGCGTCGTCGCGATCGGGGAATCGCCGGCGCGTCGCATCAGCTCGACGAAATCGAGCGTCCCGATCAGGAAGAAGAACGTGCTGAAGACGCCGACGATGGCGCGCGCGAAGCGCCTGGTCAGATAGCGGCCGAAGGTCGTGAACAGCAGCATCAGGCGCGCCGGAAACGGGCCGCGAGATTGACCAGCGGCGTGGTGAGGGGAGCGACGAGACGGGCCAGTATCGGCTGGATCCGTGCGCCGTAGAAGATGAAGCCTGTCGCCAGGATGATGGCGAGGATCGGCAGGATGTAGAGCAGCGCGGCAGCAAAGGGCGAGCGCACGCTCGCGGTCCAGGCCGCATAGGCCGCGATGCGGGTCGCTCCGACGATCATGATCGCCGACTGGATCGCCAGCGCGCGGCCCTGGCGGGTGGTGCGCGCCTCGCCGATGGCGGCAAAGGCGATCAGCATGAAGGCGAGGGGATAGAGCGGCGACGAGAGCCGGTTGTGCAGCTCGGCCCGGAAGCGGCCTTCCTGGATCTTGTAATAGGCTTCGTTGGTGTCCTGCCGGAGCAGCTCCCAGGTCGAGCGCTCGCGCGGCTTGTAGATCACCTTGTCGCCGTCGCCCTCGCCGGGGCCGCCGCTGGCGTCGCCTGTGAGCGCCGACAGGTTCAGGGCATAGCGCTCGAACGAGATGATCGAGGTCGTGCTGGTGTTCTTGGCCTCGCGCTGGATCGTGCCCTTTTCCAGCATCAGGAAGCTCTGGCCCTCGGCCTCGACCGTTCGGCCGCGCTCGGCGAGATAGATCGAGGGCTGCGACGGGTCGCGGCGATCCTGCATGAAGATGCCGACCAGGGAGTCGCCGGCCTTCTCGCGATAATGGAAGGTCACACCGGAATCGAGCGAGACGAACTGGCCTTCCTTGACCACGTTGGCGACGAAATCGGCGCGGATCAGCGTGATCAGGTCGCGCAGCATGCGGAAGCTCGCCGGCATCACCGAGATCGTCATCCAGGCGACGATCAGCGAGGTCGCGATCGTCAGCACGATGAAGGGCCGCGTGATGCGCTGTGGCGCGACGCCCGCGGCGTTCATCACGATCAGCTCGGAATCGCCGTTGAGCCGGTTCAGCGTGTAGAGCGTCGACATGAACAGCGCGACCGGCGCGATGCCGGCGAGCAGGGCCGGCAGCGAAAGCAGCGTCACGGTCAGGAAGATCAGGACCGTCTGGCCCTTGCCGGTGATGAGATCGACCTCGCGCAGGGCCTGCGTGACCCAGATCACGCCGGTCAGGCCGAGCAGGAGCACGATCGCCGCCACCGCCGCGATCTTCAGGATGTAGCGATCGAGGCGGTTGAGAAGCACGCGTCGTTTCCGGAGAAGGAGAGCAAGGCGCTCCCCGAGGTGGTTCGTCGGACACACCCTATGGTATAGGCGCGACCATGGCGCAAACGGGAATCGTTTGCCCTCTGCCGTCAATTGTCCTTCCCCTGTCATTTTCGCAAGATTGTGAGCGGATCATGTCGCAGCGCCTGAAGCTCGAGATCAAAGCCCTGGATGCCATCGAAGGGCAGGATCTGGTCATCCTCGTCTCGGACCGGCTTGCCGTCCCCGACGCGGCGCAGGAATGGGCGGGTGAGGGCGCGCAGGCGCTGCTGACCCGGGCCGCCGCCGCCGAGCGTTTCAAGGGCAAGGCCCTGGCCGGCCTGACGCTGCCCTCGCCGGAAGGTGCCTCCTATGAGCGCCTGATCGTCGTCGGCGTCGGGCCTGAGGACGAGCGCACCAAGCTGGATTTCGTCAAGCTGGGCGGCGTCATCGCCGGCCGGCTCGGCGCCGGCCGCAGCGCCGAAATCATTCTCGCGTTGCCTGAAGGCGCGCTCGGGGCGAAGCAGGCCGCCGATATCGCGCTCGGCCTGCGGCTGCGGGCCTATGCCTTCGACCGCTACAAGACCAAGAGCAAGGACAAGGATGAGGCCGAGCCGCTGACGGTCACGCTGCGCGCCGCCGATCCCTCGCCATTGAAAAAGGCTCTGAAGACGACTGACGCCATCGCTGCCGGCGTGATCCAGGCGCGTGACCTCGTCAACGAGCCGCCGAACGTTCTTTATCCGGAAGAGTTCGCCGACCGTGCCGCCAAGCTCGAGAAGCTGGGCGTCGAGATCGAGATCCTCGACGAGAAGGCGCTGAAGAAGATCGGCATGCGCGCTCTGCTCGGCGTCGGCCAGGGCTCGCGCCGCGAAAGCCGCGTCGTCGTCATGCGCTGGAACGGTGCGAAGAAGGATGCGCAGCCGGTCGCCTTCGTCGGCAAGGGCGTGACCTTCGACACCGGCGGCATCTCGCTGAAGCCGGGCGCCGGCATGGAGGACATGAAGGGCGACATGGCGGGCGCGGCCTGCGTCGTCGGCCTGATGCAGGCGCTGGCCGGCCGCAAGGCCAAGGTCAACGCGATCGGCGTCATCGGCCTCGTCGAGAACATGCCTGACGGCAACGCCCAGCGCCCCGGTGATATCGTGACTTCGCTCTCCGGCCAGACCATCGAGATCATCAATACCGATGCGGAAGGCCGCCTCGTTCTGGCGGATGTGCTCTGGTACACGCAGGAGCGCTTCGAGCCGCGCTTCATGATCAATCTGGCGACGTTGACCGGCGCTATTCTCGTCGCACTGGCGCAGGAGAATGCCGGCCTGTTCAGCAACGACGACGAACTCTCCGCCCGCCTGACGGCGGCCGGCATCGCCACCGGCGAGACGGTCTGGCGCATGCCGCTCGGCAAGGCCTACGACAAGATGATCGATTCGAAATTCGCCGACATGAAGAACTCGGCCGGTCGTTATGGCGGCTCGATCACCGCGGCGCAGTTCCTGCAGCGCCATGTCGACGATACGCCCTGGGCGCATCTCGACATCGCGGGAACCGGAATGGCCGCCGCGAATTCCGAGATCAACCGGTCGTGGGGGCCAGGCTGGGGCGTGCGCCTGCTCGACCGGCTGGTCGCCGACCATTACGAAGGCTGATTCGCTTTCTGCGGAAATGCCGGCAACCCTTTAGGATATAAGGCTTCAATGGCCGAGATCCTGTTCTTCCATCTGCAGTCCCGCCCGCTGGAGCAGGTCCTGCCGACGATCCTCGACCGCGCCTTGTCGCGCGGCCAGAAGGTTGTCGTCGAGGTCGGCGGCCAGGAGCGGCTGAGCGTGCTCGACGACCACCTCTGGACCTATGCTGATGAAAGCTTCCTGCCGCATGTCACGGCACTGGAGGCCGATGCGGCGAGCAATCCGATCGTGCTGACGACGCAGGCGCATAACCCGAATGCCGCTCAGGTCCGGGTCTGCGCCGACGGGGTCCGCATTCCCGACGCAATGCAGGACTACGAGCGCGTCGTCCTGATATTCGATGGTGACGATCCCGAGGCGCTTGCTGCCGCCCGCGAGGATTGGAAGAAGGCCAGGGCCTCGGGCCATGCCGCCAGCTACTGGCAGCAGGACGATGCCGGCCGTTGGGAGAAGAAAGCGTGAGACTGCCTGTTCTGTTGCTCTGCACCGCCGCCCTTGCCGGCTGCTCGGTCGATATGGGCGGTTTCGCCTTCCAGTCGGAGACGAAGGGCGGCGTCACCACGACGACGACGACCTCCGGCAGCGCCGGCATCTCGACGCAGGAGCCGGTCCTGACGCCGGAAGGCGAATGCAGCGTCGGCGCCTCGCTCGACCCTTCGACCCGGCCGCTGCCGAAGGAGATCGCGCCCGGCATCACCGAATGCGAACTGGTGAAGCTGAAGGGCGGGCGCCCGACCGACGTGCTGGTCGGCGAAAGCGGCAAGGGCCAGCGCGAGGTCCAGGTGCTCTATTCCGAGCCCGGCGGCCGCGAGATCTACATGTTCACCGACAACCGCCTGAGCCGGATCGTCAAGCCCGGGCAGGGGGATCCGGGGGCGGTCGCGTCTTCACGCTAGCGGCTTTGGCGCCGGGCTCGGTGGGCCATCAGCGACCTGAAAAGCGGGGCGCAGCAGAGCGCGACGATCGCGCTAGTGACCGACCAGCCGATCGCGCCGCCGCCGAGAATCTCCTGGCCGAGATACGCTCCACCGAAACATCCGGCCAGAGCCAATGGGATTTGCCAGAGGATCGTCGTGACGGGCATCGGGCTTCTCCGGACAGGCGCCTGTTCTATCGCGAGCCGTTATATTGCGGGATGCGGTTCTTGCTCCCGAAAATCAGCCCTTGCGGGTCTCGATTCACATTGCGCAGCGTACGGTCGAAGCCGGAGAGGGCGCGGCTGCCGTCCGAGGTGAATGTTTCGACCTTCTGCAGCCCGCTTCCCGTGAACTGGATGATCTTCGCCGCCACCGCCGCCGAGCTCCGATCCAGATTGTCGGCGAGCGTGCGCAGGGATTTCGCCGCCTCGGCAACGTCTTCGAAGACGCTTCCCCCGTTTTCTCTCCCGGCACCAGTCAAGAAGGCTTGCGCGCCTTTCAGCACGCCATCGACCTGATCGGCGGCCCTGTTGAGCTTTTCGCTCATCGAGGCGACGCTCCGCGCCGTCTTGCCGATGTCGGGAGCGGCGGCGCTCAGTTTCGTGGCAAGGCGATCGGCATCGTCGATGGCTGAAGCAATCCGATTTGTGTCGGCAGATCGCAGATTCTCGATGAAGCCCTCACTGAAAGTTTTCAGTTTATCGGGAAGCGGTGCGATGAAATCGGCAACCGAGCTGACGCTCGTCATGAATTCCGCCACTTTTGGAGAGCTGCCATCGAGCGTGGCGGACAGGTTCTCCAGGTATTTGATCTTTTCGTTTACCGGCCCTGCATTGGCCTGGATTGCCGCATCGATACCGACGAGGGATTCGTCGATGCCCTTCGCGATGGATCCGACCTTTTCGAAGATGCTTTCGGAGGATTCCGCGATGATCGTCGGAAGAGCCTGCCCCGGCCCGGCGATCAACGGAGCTGCGGCGGGGCTGCCTCCGCGAAGCTGCACCGCGACGATGCCGGCCAGGCCCTGGCCTTCGAGGCGGGCGATCGTATCGACGCGCAGCGGAGCGGACTGGCTGATCTTCAGGATGGCGTAGATCTGGCGCGGATCACTCGGCTCGATCTCGAGTTCCTTGACCTCGCCGATCCGCAGGCCGTTGAACAGCACGCTGGAGCCACGGCCGAGGCCGGAGACCTTGCCGTTGAAGACGACCTTGACGTCGATGGTGTCCCCTTGCCCCCGGCTGAACCAATAACCGAGCCCGAACAGCACAGCGAGCACGACCAGCGTAGCCAGACCGATCAGCGCATGAGCTGCTCGCGATTTCATCGGCGGAATTGTCTTTCATTGCCAGGTGGAGCGGCCATCCGAGTCGACAGCATAGTCTACTGTCGCGGCGGCCACGAGGCGATCGGGCGACCCATCCGCTTGTTTTCGCCCAATCTGCAACGCATCATCGCGGCATGACGAAATATCTCATCTCCTTTCCGAGCGAGGCGATGGTGCTCACGGACGAGGAGCTGAACGCCGCCTCCGTCGACTCCCATGCGGTGATCGAGGAGGCCAAGGCGGCCGGCGTTTATGTCTTCGGCGGCGGGATCAACGAGCCGGTCGCCCCCGTGCTCGTCTCCGCCGATGGATCGGTGTCCGATCGGATTTATCCGGGCAGCCGCCTCAATGGCGGCTTCGCGGTGCTGGAGCTGCCGACGCGCGAGGAAGCGGTGAAATGGGCGGCGAAGCTCGCGCGGGCCTGTCGCTGCGCGCAGGAACTGCGCGAGTTCATGTATGATCCGGCCAGCTAGGATGGCCGTTGCCAGCTCCCGCCGAGGACGCCATTCGCCGGCGACCGCCGCCATCGGAGATCACCGCCCATGATCAGATTTGCCACCGTTGCGGCGTTGGTCGCGGTCGCCTTTGGGGCTGCCGATGACGCGTTCGCGGCAGGTTCGTGCCGGCCGACGCGAGACGGCAAGGACCGCATGGAAAGGTCCGGCGGCTGCCCGAGCGGTTATGTCGTGCGCGGCGCCTGCTGCGAATCCGTCCGGCCGATCTCGCAGCCCACCGGCCCGCATACCTGCCCGCCCGGCACCATGCTGAGGCTCGGCGCTTGCGTCCCGCGCCCGTAGGTCACCGGTCGCGGCTGCGCCGCATTCCGGAGACCTGACGCCTCAGGCGCTCTCCAGCTCCTCGCCGAGCAGCAGCCATTCCTCCTCCGCCGCCGCCAGCGCCTCCGACAGTTCGGCGCGCTGGCGCGAGATCTGGATCGCCTTGTCGGGGTCGCGGGCAAAGGCGCCGTTGGCGAGCGCCGCATCGACCTTCTCGATCAGTCCGGTCAGCTTGGCGATGCGCGCCTCGGCGAGGTTGAGCTTTTGCCTGAGCGGCCCCTGCGCGGCCCGCTTCGTCGCCGCTTCCTTGCGCTCGTCGGCCTTGGGTTTGGCGTTGGCCTCCGGCGCCGGCTTGCCGCGCTTCTCGGCCTTGGCAGCGCCCAGCACATAGGTCCGGTAATCGTCCATGTCGCCGTCGAAATTCTTCACCGTCCCGCCACCGACGAGCCAAAGCCGGTCGGCGCAGGCCTCGATCAGGAAGCGGTCGTGGCTGACGAGGATGACGGCGCCGGGATAGTCGTTGATCGCGGTGACCAGCGCCGTGCGGCTGTCGATGTCGAGATGGTTGGTCGGCTCGTCGAGGATCAGCAGATGCGGCCCGTGGAAGGTCGCGAGCCCCAGCATCAGGCGTGCCTTCTCGCCGCCGGAGAGCAGCTTCACCGGCGTATCGGCCTTGTTCGCGGGGAAGCCGATCTGCGCCGCCTTTGAGCGCACCTTGGCCTCCGGCGCATCCGGCATCAGGTCGCGCAGATGGCCGACGGGCGTGTCCTCGATCCGCAATTCGTCAAGCTGGTGCTGGGCGAAATAGGCGGTCTCCAGCTTGCTCGACTTCTTCATCTCGCCGGACATGGCGTCGAGCCTGCCGCCGATCAGCTTGCAGAAGGTCGACTTGCCGTTGCCGTTCGAGCCGAGCAGCGCGATGCGGTCGTCGGGCGCGAGCGAGAGGTTGAGCCGCGACAAGACCTTGCGCTCGCCATAACCGGCGGCGGCATCCTCCAGCACGATCATCGGCGGCGAGAGCGGCTTTTCCGGACCGGGGAAGGAGAAGGGCTGCACGTCGCGGTCGACGATCGCGGCGATGGTCTGCATCTTCTCCAGCCGCTTGACGCGCGACTGCGCCTGCCGGGCCTTGGTCGCCTTGGCCTTGAAGCGGTCGACGAAGGACTGGAGATGCTTGCGTTCGGCGTCCTGCTTCTCCTTGGCGCGGGCGAGCTGCATCTGCTTCTCGGCGCGCTGCTTCTCGAAGGAGGAATAGCCGCCGCGATAGAGCGTGAGCTTGCCCTGGTCGAGATGCATGATGTGGTCGACCGAGGTGTCGAGCAGTTCGCGATCGTGGCTGATGACGATCACGGTGTGCGGATAGCGCTCGAGGTAGTCGTAGAGCCAGAGCGTGCCTTCGAGGTCGAGATAGTTGGTCGGCTCGTCGAGCAGCAGCAGGTCGGGCTCGGAGAACAGCACGGCCGCGAGCGCGACGCGCATGCGCCAGCCGCCCGAGAAATCGGAGCAGGGGCGCTGCTGCGCCTCCTCGTCGAAGCCGAGCCCGTGCAGCACCATCGCGGCGCGCGCCGGGGCCGAGTGCGCGCCGATATCGGCGAGCCGCGTGCCGATCTCGGCGATGCGGTGCGGATCGGTCGCGGTCTCCGCTTCCGTCATCAGGGCCGAGCGCTCGGTATCGGCCGCGAGCACGACCTCGATCAGCGTCTCCGGGCCGCCCGGCGCTTCCTGCGCGACGCCACCGATACGCCGGCCCCGCGGCAGGCTGATCGTGCCGCTCTCGGTGCCGAGATCGCCGGTGATGATCTTGAACAGCGTGGTCTTGCCGGTGCCGTTGCGGCCGACGAAGCCGACGCGCGCGCCATCCGGGATCGCGGCACCGGTATGGTCGAGCAGCAGGCGTTCGCCGAGGCGGTAGGTGATATCGTTGATCGTGAGCATGGCGCGCCCGTTTAGGCTTGCCGCGCTCGAAAAGGCAATCGAAAGCCGGAACAAGCGGCCGTTGTCACCGTTTCGTCAAAATCTCGCCTTGGGGCCGCCCGCACCGGGCATCACCCAAGGGAAACCGGGTCAACCGCGATTCGCCGAGGCTATCTTCATGGATACCCGCCTGTCCTACGCCAGCTCCCGCCGTGCCTCCGCTACGGCCTCGCTCATGGTCATCGTCTCGATCATCATCGGCAGCGCCGCCGCGCTCGCCGCGTTGGTGCCGCTGAGCTGAGGCTCCCCAAGCCCCTGAGAAGACTTGTCGTCCTCCGGTCCAGCCGCTAACGCTGGCCGTATGGCACGCATCGCTTTCTACACCGGCTCCTTCGATCCCGTGACCAACGGCCATGCCGACGTCATCGCGGCCGCTGCCGGCCTCTGCGACAGGCTCGTCCTGGCGATCGGGGTCCACCCCGGCAAGACGCCGCTGCTCTCAGTCGATATCCGCGCCGAATTGTTGCGCGCCGTCGCCGGGCCGTTGCTGGCAGCCAAAGGCGCTTCGCTCGAAGTGGTGACCTTCGACGATCTCGCCGTCGACGCGGCGCGTCGGGCCGGGGCCTCGATCATCATCCGCGGCCTCCGCGACGGCAGCGACCTCGACTACGAGATGCAGATGGCGGGGATGAACGGCACCATGGCGCCGGACGTGCAGACCGTGTTCCTGCCGGCCTCGCCCGACGTGCGCTACATTACCGCGACGCTGGTGCGCCAGATCGCGGCGATGGGCGGCGATGTCTCGCCCTTCGTGCCGGGGCCCGTGCTGGCCGCGCTGAAGGCGCGCTTCGCCAAGAGCTGACGGCACGATCTTCGGCGAAAGGCACATAACTTCGCCATCTTCCGCCGCTTCCTGCTGATTTTGGTTTGCAATTTGTCGAGAGCGATGGTGTCTCTCAGATGAAGCGACTCGTCGTGCAGTGCCCTGCACGACGCCCTCCGACAGGTTTCCCGATGCGTCTTTCCCGCTATTTCCTGCCCCTCCTGCGCGATACGCCCAAGGAGGCCGAGATCGTCTCGCACCGGCTGATGCTGCGTGCCGGCATGATCCGCCAGCAGTCGGCGGGCATCTATTCCTGGCTGCCGCTGGGCCTGCGCGTGCTGAACAAGATCAGCAACGTCGTTCGCGAGGAGCAGAATCGCTCGGGCGCCATCGAGATCCTGATGCCGACCATCCAGTCGGCCGATCTCTGGCGCGAGAGTGGGCGCTACGAGGCCTATGGCAAGGAGATGCTGCGCATCAAGGACCGGCATGATCGCGACATGCTGTACGGGCCGACCAACGAGGAGATGGTCACCGAGATCGTCCGCTCCTACGTCAAGTCCTACAAGGACCTGCCGCTCAATCTCTACCACATCCAGTGGAAGTTCCGCGACGAGGTCCGCCCGCGCTTCGGCGTGATGCGCGGCCGCGAGTTCCTGATGAAGGACGCCTATTCCTTCGATCTCGACAAGGATGCGGCGCGCCACGCCTATAACCGCATGTTCACCGCCTATCTGCGCACCTTCACGCGGCTGGGCGTCAAGGCGATTCCAATGAAGGCCGATACCGGCCCGATCGGCGGCGACCTCAGCCATGAATTCATCGTGCTCGCCTCGACCGGCGAGAGCGAGGTCTTCTGCCACAGCGACTACCTGAACTTCGAGACGCCGGCCGCCGACACCGATTTCGACGATGTCGCCGGCCTGCAGGGCGTCTTCGACAAGTGGACGAGCCTCTACGCCGCGACCGAGGAAATGCATGACAAGGCCGCCTTCGAGGCGGTTCCGGAAGACAAGCGCGTCTCGGCGCGCGGCATCGAAGTCGGCCATATCTTCTATTTCGGCACGAAATATTCCGAGCCGATGGGCGCGACCGTTGCCGGGCCGGATGGCCAGCCCGTGCTGCTGCATGGCGGCTCCTACGGCATCGGGCCGAGCCGCCTCGTCGCCGCGCTGATCGAGGCCGGGCATGACGATGCCGGTATCGTCTGGCCGGAGGAGATCGCGCCCTTCGACATCGCGGTCATCAACCTCAAGGTCGGCGACGCCGCGACGGACGGTGCCTGCGAGCAGCTCTACAAGACGCTGCTCGGCAAGGGTTATGACGCGCTCTACGACGATACGGACACGCGCCCGGGCGGAAAATTCGCCACAGCCGACCTGATCGGCGTGCCCTGGCAGATCATCGTCGGCCCGAAGGGGCTGGCCGAGGGCAAGGTCGAGATCAAGCGCCGCGCTGGCGGCGAGCGTGAGCTCGTCTCGCTGGAAGCCGCGCTCGACCGCTTCAAGGGCAGGGCGGCGTGACGGCGAACACCGTCATGAAGACGCACCTGATGGGAGCTGCCGCATGAGCGCCGTCGCCGACAGCGCCGAGGTTCCGACCGGGACAAAGCCTTTCGCCGGATTCGAATGGCTGCTCGCCGGGCGCTATCTGCGCACGCGCCGCCGTGAGGGCTTCGTCTCGGTCATTGCCGGCTTCTCCTTCCTCGGCATCCTGCTCGGCGTCGCCACGCTGATCATCGTGATGTCGGTGATGAACGGCTTCCGGATCGAGCTGCTCAGCAAGATCGTCGGCGTGAACGGCCATATCTTCGCGACGCCGATCGACCGCCCGCTCGACGATTACGACAGCGTCGCGGCCAGGCTCGCCAAGATCCCCGGTATCAAGCTCGCGATTCCGCTGGTCGAGGGCCAGGCGCTCGCCTCCTCGCAGACGGGTAACAACGGCGTGCTGGTGCGCGGCATACGCGAGAGCGACATCAAGGCGATTCCCTTCATCGGCGGCAATATCAAGTCCGGCACGCTCGACGGCTTCGACGGCGGCACGCCCGGCGTCGCCATCGGCCGGCGCCTCGCCAATGCGCTGGGCATCCAGGCCGGCGACATGATGACCCTGGTTTCCCCGCAGGGCGCCTCGACGCCCTTCGGTACGGCCCCGCGCATCAAGGCCTATCCGGTCAAGGCGATCTTCGAGATCGGCATGACCGAGTTCGACGGCACCTTCGTCTACATGCCGCTCAACGAGGCGCAGGCCTATTTCAACCGCGACGGCGACGTGAACGTCATCGAGATCTTCGTCGACAACCCCGACCGGACCCAGGCCGTGCGCGACGCGATCGAGGCCGATGCGCCGCGCCCGCTCGTGCTCTCCGACTGGCGCCAGCGCAATCGCAGCTTCTTCAATGCGCTCGAAGTCGAGCGGAACGTGATGTTCATCATCCTTACGCTGATCGTGCTGGTCGCGGCGCTGAACATCGTCTCCGGCCTGATCATGCTGGTGAAGGACAAGACCGCCGATATCGCGATCATGCGCACCATGGGCTGCACGCGCGGCACGGTGCTGCGCGTCTTCCTGATCACTGGGGCGACGATCGGCGTGGTCGGTACGCTGGCGGGCTTAGGCCTCGGCATCGTCTTCGCCAAGAACATCAAGTCGATCATGGCTGGGCTGAACTGGATCACCGGGGCCAATCTCTGGGACCCGACGGTGCGCTTCCTCAGCGACATCCCCTCGGTCATAGACTGGAGCGAGGTGACGAGCGTCGTGCTGATGGCGCTGACCCTGTCGCTGCTGGCGACGCTCTATCCGGCCTGGAAGGCTGCCCGGCTTGACCCCGTCGAAGCGCTGAGGATGGGCTAAAGCGATGGCACAGGAAATGCCCGCGCTCTTCCTCTCTCAGGTCGAGCGCTATTATCCGCAGAGCGATGCGCCGCTCGAAGTGCTGCGCAAGGCCGATTTCGCGCTCTGGCCGGGCGAGGTCGTCGCGCTGGTCGCACCGAGCGGCACCGGCAAGTCGACGCTGCTGCATGTCGCCGGCCTCTTGGAGAAGCCCGATGCCGGCGAGGTCTTCGTCGGCGGGCTCGCCACCACCAAGCTCGACGACAAGGGCCGCACGCGGCTGCGCCGCACCGAGATCGGCTTCGTCTACCAGTTCCACCATCTGCTGCCCGAGTTCACGGCGCTGGAGAATGTCGTGCTGCCGCAGCGCATCCGCGGATTGGCGCGCGGCCTCGCCGAGGAGCGGGCGACCGAATTGCTGACCTTCCTGGGTCTCGGCGAGCGCCTCGACCATCTGCCGGGCGAGTTGTCGGGCGGCGAGCAGCAGCGTGTCGCGATCGGCCGCGCCGTTGCCAACGGGCCGCGCCTGCTGCTGGCGGACGAGCCCACGGGTAACCTCGACCCGCAGACCGCGCAGCATGTCTTCGGCACGCTGATGGCGCTGGCGCGGGCTTCGGGACTGGCGGCGCTGATCGCGACGCACAATCTCGACCTCGCCCGCCAGATGGACCGGCAGGTCACGATCCGCGATGGGCTGGTCGTCAAGCTGTAGGCGACTGGAAACGCTCAGCCAGTCGTCGGTTCCGGGTTCACGCCTGCGGCGCCCCGGAACGACAAGGGTTGTCCTGGCAGGAACGATCCAGCCGTCGTCATGCTCGTCCTTGTGGCGCGCATCCACGTCTTGAACGCGACCTCGACCAGCGAAGACATCGACGGTCGGGACAAGCCCGGCCATGACGGGTGCGACATTCGCAGGGCAGTGAAGATGAAGGCCGACCCCATGTCGGATTCGGTCCCTCGGTAGGGTTTCATTAACCTCCACGCCGAGATCGACCCGCCAGTTTCCCTATCGACATTGACGAGAACAAATCATGAACTAAACTGAACCTACCAAGAACACAGGAGGTTCTCATGACTGCAGCGCGTAAACTCGCCGCCGGCCTTGCCGAGATCGCCTCGCTCGGCGTCTTCCTCGGCATGATCTGGCTCTGGGCTGCGATCCTCTCCGGTCCGCATGTCTGAGCACGGCAGGAGCCATCCACAGACGGGCCCGCAAGGTCTCGACGCAGGCCCCACCCAGAACGCATAAGAGGCGCATCAGGATCAGGGTCGACGAGTCGCCCGGTTGCGGCGGCAGGAGTGGGACATGAGCAGGGAAGCTGGCGAGGCGCGCGTTCTCCAGGAGATCGGCTTCGTCCACCTGCATGTCCATTCGAGCTACTCGCTGCTCGAAGGCGCGATGACGATCGCGACGCTGGCCAAGATGGCGGTGGCCGACGGCCAGCCGGCGCTGGCGCTGACCGATACCGACAATCTCTTCGGCGGCCTCGAATTCTCCGAGAAGCTCGCGGGCTCGGGGCTGCAGCCCATCGTCGGCGTCCAGCTTTCGGTCGATTTCGCTGATGAGGGCGAGGGCAGCCGCAAGCCGATGCAGCCGCAGCGCCTGCCGCATATCGTCCTGCTCGCCATGGACGAGGCCGGTTACGGCAACCTGATGAAGCTCGTCAGCGAAGCGGCGCTGGCGACCGGCGGCTCCGGCCAGCCGATCACCACGGTCGAGCGTCTTGCCGCCTATAATACGGGACTGATCGCACTGACCGGCGGGCAGGGCGGGCCGATCGACGTTGCCTTGCGTCTCGGCCAGCTCCCGCAGGCGGCTTCGCGCCTCGCGACGCTCGCCGGAATCTATGGCGACCGGCTCTATGTCGAGATCCAGCGCCATGGCGGCGATGGCGAGGCGGCGCGGGAGGCCCATCTCCTGCGCCTCGCCTACGACGCCGATCTGCCGATTGTCGCGACCAACGAGCCCTTCTTCGCCAAGCCTGCCGATTTCGACGCGCATGACGCGCTGCTGGCGGTGGCGGAAGGGCGCCTCGTTTCCGACGGCACGCGCCGCCGCGTCACGCCGGAGCATTATTTCGCCTCGCGTGCCGAGATGAAGAAGCGCTTCGCCGACCTGCCGGAGGCGCTGGCGAGCACGGTCGAGATCGCGATGCGCTGCCATTGGCGCGTCACCACCCGCAAGCCGATCCTGCCGCGCTTCGGCGAGGAGGGCCGCGACGAGGCCGAGGAGCTGCAGGAGCAGGCGCGTGCCGGCCTCACGGCACGGCTCGCCAAGCACGGCCCGGCCGAGGGCTTCAGCGTCGAGGATTACGAGAAGCGGCTCGATTTCGAACTCTCGATCATCACGAGGATGAAGTTCCCGGGCTACTTCCTGATCGTCTCGGATTTCATCAAATGGGCGAAGAACCAGGACATTCCGGTCGGGCCGGGCCGTGGCTCGGGTGCGGGTTCGCTCGTCGCCTATGCGCTGACCATCACCGACGTCGACCCGCTGCGCTTCGGCCTGCTCTTCGAGCGCTTCCTCAATCCCGACCGCGTCTCGATGCCCGACTTCGACATCGACTTCTGCCAGAACCGGCGTGAAGAGGTGATCGAGTATGTGAAGCATCATTACGGGCAGGAGCGCGTCGCCCAGATCATCACCTTCGGTACGCTGCTCGCCCGCGGCGTGCTGCGCGACGTCGGCCGCGTGCTCGAAATGCCCTATGGCCAGGTCGACAAGCTGACCAAGCTCGTGCCGCAGAACCCGGCCAAGCCGATCTCGCTGAAGGATGCGATCGAGGGCGAGCCCAAGCTGCAGCAGGCGGCCGAGGAGGAGCCGATCGTCGCGCGCCTGCTCGAAATTGGCCAGAAGCTGGAGGGGCTTCACCGCCATGCTTCGACTCACGCCGCAGGTGTGGTGATCGGCGATCGGCCGCTCGAACAGCTCGTCGCGCTCTCGGTCGATTCGCGCACCGGCATGCGCGTCACCCAGTTCAACATGAAATGGGTCGAACAGGCCGGCTTGGTGAAGTTCGACTTCCTCGGCCTGAAGACGCTGACCACGCTGACCACTGCGGTGAAGCTGATCGCCCAGCGCGACATCCATATCGATCTGGCGCAACTGCCCTTCGATGATCCGACGACCTACGCCATGCTGGCGCGAGGCGAGACGGTCGGCGTGTTCCAGGTGGAATCGGTCGGCATGCGCAAGGCGCTGGTCGAGATGAAGGCCGACCGGATCGAGGACCTGATCGCGCTGGTGGCGCTTTACCGGCCGGGTCCGATGGACAACATCCCGACCTATTGCCGCCGCAAGCTCGGGCTGGAAGACCCGACCTATCTTCATCCCGGCATGGAGCCCTATCTGCGCGAGACCCACGGCATCATCGTCTACCAGGAACAGGTGATGCAGGTGGCGCAGGCGCTCTCGGGCTATTCGCTCGGCGAGGCGGACCTGCTGCGCCGCGCCATGGGCAAGAAGATCAAGGCGGAGATGGACGCCCAGCGCGACCGCTTCGTGAAGGGCGCGATCGACGGCGGCATCAAGAAGGACGTCGCCTCCGAGATCTTCGACCTGCTCGCCAAGTTCGCGGATTACGGCTTCAACAAGAGCCACGCGGCGGCCTATGCCATCGTCGCCTTCCAGACCGCCTATCTCAAGGCGAATTATCCGGTCGAGTTCCTGGCCGCGTCGATGACGCTCGACATGGGCAACACCGACAAGCTCTCGGAATTCCGCCGGGATGCCGAGCGCCTCGGCATCAAGGTCGAGCGGCCGGCGATCAACCAGTCCGGCGTCGAGTTCGACGTTGCCGACGGCAAGATCTTCTACGCGCTCGGCGCCATCAAGGGCGTCGGCACTGCGGCGGTGGAATCGCTGGTGGCGGCGCGGCAAGCCGCCGGCCCGTTCCGCGACCTCGCCGATCTCGCCCGCCGCATCGATACGAGGCTGGTCAACCGCCGGACGCTTGAGGCCCTGATCGCGGCGGGCGCGCTCGACGAGCTGGAGGCGGATCGCGCCCGAGCGGTCGCGGCACTCGACGGTATGCTGGCGCTGTCCAACCGCACCCGCGACGAGGCGGCGGCCGGCCAGTTCGATCTCTTGAGCGGCGGCGTCGTCCAGGAGGCCTTCCGCATCCCGCAGGTCGAGCCCTGGGCGCCTGCCGAGAAGCTGAAGCGCGAGCATGAGGCGGTCGGCTTCTTCCTCTCCGGCCACCCGCTCGACGATTACGAGCATGTGCTGAAGCGCCTGCGCGTGCAGCGCTATGCCGATTTCGCCCAGACGGTGCGCGCCAACGGCACCGGCGTCGGCAAGGTCGCGGTTTCGGTCATCGACAAGTCGGAGCGGCGCACCAAGTCCGGCTCCAAGATGGGCATCGTCAACCTGTCCGATCCGAGCGGCCAGTTCGAGGCCGTGCTGTTCTCGGAAGGGCTGATGAAGCTGCGCGATCTGCTGGAGCCGGGCAGGGCGCTGGTGCTGCGCCTGTCCGCCGTGCTCGACGGCGAAGAGGTGCGCCCGCGCATCGAGGATGCCGAGGAACTCGACGGCCTCGCCGCGCGCCAGAAGCAGGATCTCGTCGTCTATCTGCGTGACGACAAGGCAGTGGCCTCGGTCGCCGAGCGCATCCGCCCGCGCGAGGCGACGCGCGCCGAGGGCAAGGTCTCGATCGTGATGATCATCGACGACGGGGCGCAGGAGGTCGAGATCGAATTGCCCGGCAAGTTCCCGGTCAACCAGCAGATCGCCAATGCCGTGCGCGCCGCGCCCGGCGTCGTCGATGTCAGGCTGCAATAGGAGCGCGCTATGGCCGACGACCGGACTGCCCTGCTCGTCGTCGACGTCCAGAACGATTTCTGTCCGGGCGGCAACCTTGCCGTACCGGATGGCGATGCGGTCGTGCCTCTCGTCAATGCGCTCGGACGCCGCTTCCGCCATGTCGTGCTGACGCAGGACTGGCACCCCGCAGGGCACGCCTCCTTCGCCTCCAGCCATCCCGGCCGCAAGCCGTTCGGGACGATCGAACTGGCCTATGGCCCGCAGGTGCTCTGGCCGGACCATTGCGTGCAGGGTTCGACCGGAGCGGCTTTCCATCCCGGCCTCGACCTGCCCCATGCCGAGGCGGTCATCCGCAAGGGATACCGCCCGGGCATCGACAGCTATTCCGGCTTCGTCGAGGCCGATCGCCGGACGCGGACGGGGCTGGAAGGCTATCTGCGCGAGCGCGGTATTGCGAAGGTCGTCATCGCCGGTCTCGCCACCGATTTCTGCGTGAACTGGACGGCGCAGGATGCTGCCCGCGCCGGTTTCGAGACGGTGGTGGTGGAGGATGCCTGCCGCGCGATCGATCTCGACGGCTCGCTCGACCGGGCCTGGGCCGAGATGACGGCGGCCGGGATCAGGCGGGTCAGCGCTGCAAGCCTCGCGATCTGAGCTTCAGCCTGATTTCAGGCCGCCGGCTTGAGCTGCGCCTGGACGCGGTCGCGCCCGAGCCGCTTGGCGCGGTAGAGCGCCTCGTCGGCCTCGACCAGAAGGTCGTCGAGCTCGCGCCCGCCGAGTTCGATCTCGGCCACGCCGATGCTGAGAGTCGGCTGCAGCCGGATCTCGGCGAGATCGGCGATCTTGTCGCGGAAGGCGTGGCGGATGCGTTCCGCGACCCGGACCGCTTCCCTGACGCCGACATCGGGCAGGATGATCGCGAATTCGTCGCCGCCCTGCCGGGCCAGGATGTCGGTGCTGCGCAGTTGCTCCCGCACGGAATCTGCGAACAGGCGCAGGATCCGGTCCCCGGCCGCATGGCCGAGCGTGTCGTTGAGCCGCTTGAAGTGATCGATGTCGACGAGCAGGAGCGCGGCCCGCCGCTCTCCGCGCGATTGCTGTGCCAGCCATTGCTCCAGGCCGGAACGGTTCATCGCCCCCGTCAATGAATCGCGCCGGGCAAGGGTTGCCAGCATCCGGTTGCTGCGCTCGGCCGCGAGCATCAGCAGGGCCTGGCCTCTGAGGATGATGAAGGCGACGCCGCTGGCGGCGAGCCAGCCGGTCGCTCCCGATTCCTCCGGGAACAGCGTCGTGCCGACCCGGTCCAGCGCCGCCAGTGCGATGCGTCCGGCATAGATCACGACTGTCGGGGCGAACAGGATGGCCAGCAGCCAGGCCGAGCGCAGCCCCTCCTGCCGGCCGAGCCGGACGGCCTCGCGCACGATGGCGGCGTCGCAGAGCGCCATCACCGTCGCAACGACCATGACCCGTGTGGAATAACCTTCGATGCCCGGTGACAGCGCGAGCAGCGCCCAGCTGCCGAGAAGCACCACCCCGAATCCGAACCAGTTGAGCTCCCGGCCTGCGAAGCTTCGAATCCCCAGGAGCAGCAGCAGGCAGCCGGCCAGCAGCGCCGTGTTCGCGAACTCGATCGAGACGATATCGGGAATCGTGCCGCGGAAGGCTGCGCCCAGCAGGCCGGTGCCGATGCACAGGCTGCTGACACCCCACCAGACCGGGCTGCGGGTGAAGCGGCCGGTCGCGAAGGTCATCAGCTGCATCGCGCCGATGATGAAGCAGGTGAGCGCGCCCGTGACGAAGATCGTTCTCAGGTCGAGGATCACGCCGATGTCGACCTCCCACGATCGCTTCGTCGGGTCGTTTCGCGTCCTGCGCCGACGGCCGAAACAGCCGGCCGCGACGGCAAGTCCGGTCCAGGAGGCCGGGGATGCCGCGGCGTTCCGGGTTGTCCGGCCCGGCTGCACGCGCTAGGCAGGCTGCGGCGGGTGGGAGAGCATCGTGGCATGCTTGAGAACATGATAGGCTGAGGATATTCCCCATGAACTTTTATAAGTCGTTGATAGTCGCCTCCACGATCGCGTTTTTAGGCTCGGTCGCGCCGTCTTTCGCGCAGACCCAGGCCGACCAGCTCAAGGTCGCCTACCAGGCGGCCCGCAATCAGCTCGGCATCCTCGGCTATTGTGCCGACAAGGGGTACACCGACGCTGCCGCTGCCGACGTCCAGAAGAAGCTGGTCGCGATGATTCCCGCGCCCGCTGACGTCAGCGGCGGCGATGCCGCCGAAGCCGCTGGTCGCAAGGGTACGATCTCCGCCATGGGTATGGAGCAGGACATCGAGGTCATCGCCAAGGCACAGAACGGCACGCCTGCGACCTTTTGCAAGCAGATCGGCGATCTCGTGAAGCAGATGGGCGCCAAGCTGCCGTAGTGAGGCGAGGGCGGGGGCAGGCCCCGCGCCCGCTTCTGAATGGGCCCATGCGGTACCCGCATGGGCCTTATCAAGGCGCGCTTCCGGTTTTCTGGGCCGCGCCGGCTTGCAATGCTGCGCTATCCCCTGTAAGGCGCAGCCCATCCCACATGGAGTGCATCACCTCGATTTCCGAGGCGTTCCGGTGACGTGGCAGCTCATGCCTTGTTCATTCGCGCTCCAGAGGCTCAACCGGAAGGACTAGAACACCATGGCTCTGCCTGATTTCTCCATGCGCCAGCTCCTTGAGGCCGGCGCCCATTTCGGCCACCAGTCGCATCGCTGGAACCCCAAGATGTCCCCGTACATCTTCGGCGTCCGCAACAACATCCACATCCTCGACCTGTCGCAGTCGGTGCCGATGCTGCACCGCGCCCTGCAGGCCGTGTCTGACACCGTCGCCCGCGGCGGCCGCGTCCTCTTCGTCGGCACCAAGCGCCAGGCGCAGGATGCCATCGCCGATGCCGCCAAGCGCTCGGCCCAGTATTATGTCAACTCCCGCTGGCTCGGCGGCATGCTGACCAACTGGAAGACCATTTCGGCTTCGATCCAGCGCCTGCGCAAGGTCGACGAGCTGCTCAACGGCGGCGGCTCGGGCCTGACCAAGAAGGAGCGCCTGATGCTGTCGCGTGAGCGCGACAAGCTCGAGAAGGCTCTCGGCGGCATCAAGGACATGGGCGGCACGCCGGACATGATCTTCGTGATCGACACCAACAAGGAAGCGCTCGCGATCAAGGAGGCCCAGCGCCTCGGCATCCCGGTCGCCGCGATCGTCGACTCGAACTCGGATCCGGATGGCATCACCTTCCCGGTCCCGGCCAATGACGACGCCGGTCGCGCCATCCAGTTCTATTGCGACCTGATCGCCCGTTCGGCGATCGACGGCATCGGCCGCGCCTCGGGCGACCAGGGCATCGATGTCGGCGCCGCCGAGGCGCCGGTCGTCGAGGAAGCTCTCGAGACCGCCTCCGGCGCCTTCGAGACGCTGACCACCCCGCGCGGCGCTCCGGACGACCTGACCAAGCTCTCGGGCATGGGTCCCGATGCGGTCCAGAAGCTGAACGACGGCGGCATCTACCACTTCTGGCAGATCGCGGCGATGACCCCGGCCGACGTGACCAAGATCGACCATGATCTGAAGCTCGGCGGCAAGATCGAGCGCGAGGGCTGGGTCGCCCAGGCTCGCGAACTCGCCGACGCGTAATTCGGTTTGCCCTTGCGGCGCGTCATCGGCGCGTCGCAATCGAGCCTCTCGATTGACGCCGGCTTTGAGACGTTAAGAGGACGCGCCGACGGCCGGAAACGGAGCGTCGGCGTTTCCCCATGCAGGCGTCCGCATCAATCCGATCCGCGGCCGGTCCCAGGGCCAGTGCCGCACCGACAGCAAGGACAAGACAGATGGCAGCGATCACCGCCGCGATGGTGAAGGAACTCCGCGACAAGACCGGCGCGGGCATGATGGACTGCAAGACCGCCCTTTCGGCGAACGACGGCAACATGGAGGCCGCCGTCGACTGGCTGCGCGCCAAGGGCCTGTCGAAGGCCGCCAAGAAGGCCGGTCGCGTCGCCGCCGAGGGCCTCGTCGCCGTCTCGGTGCAGGGCAATGAAGGCGTCGTCGTCGAGGTCAACTCCGAGACCGACTTCGTCGCGCGCAACCCGGAATTCCAGGCGCTCGCCAAGACCATCGCCGATGTCGCGCTGGAGCGTGGCGGCGACGTCGAGGCTCTGCTCGGCCATCATTATCCGGGCGGCGGTTCCGTTCAGGACGCGATCGCCAACGCCATCGCCACCATCGGCGAGAACATGACGCTGCGCCGCGTCGCCGCGCTCAAGGTCTCCTCGGGCCTGATCGGTTCCTATGTCCACGGCGCGATCGCCGATGGTCTCGGCAAGATCGGCGTCATCGTCGCGCTCGAGTCGACCGGCAAGTCGGATGAGCTTGCTGCGCTCGGCCGCCAGCTCGCCATGCATGTCGCGGCGACCAACCCGGTTGCGCTCGACCTCGCTTCGGTCGCCCCGGACGTCCTGGAGCGCGAGAAGGCGATCCTGGCCGAGAAGAACGCCGGCAAGCCCGAGCATGTCCTCGCCAAGATCACCGAGAGCGGCCTGAAGAGCTACGCCAAGGAATACTGCCTGCTCGAGCAGGCCTATATCCATGACGGCTCGAAGTCGGTCGCGCAGGTCCTCAAGGAGATCGAGGGCAAGGTCGGCGCTCCCGTGCAGCTCACCGGCTTCGCCCGCTTCGCGCTCGGCGAGGGCATCGAGAAGGAAGAGCAGGACTTCGCGGCCGAGGTCGCTGCCGCCGGCGGCACCACGGGCTGACAAGCCCTGTGATGAATGACAGAAAGGCCGCGCATCGCGCGGCCTTTTTTGTAGGAAGATAGGGCCGCGTCGAATCGCGGCCGGCCACAACGAGACGGAGAGACATCGATGAGACCCCAACGCGTTCTCGTGAAGCTCTCCGGCGAAGCCCTTGCCGGTCCGGTCGGAAACGGCCTGGACGGCGTCACGCTGACGGCGCTCGCCGCCGACATCGCCCATGCTTCCCGTGAAGGCGTCGAGATCGGCATCGTCGTTGGCGGCGGCAACTTCTTCCGCGGCGTCCAGGGCCTCAACAAGGGGCTCGACCGGACCACGGCCGATTCGATCGGCATGCTCGGCACGGTGATGAACGCGCTCGCTCTGGAGCATTCGATCGAGGCCGCCGGCGCTCCGGCGCGAGCCATGTCGGCGGTGCCGATGCCCTCGCTCTGCGAGAGCTATGCCCGCAAGCGCGCGCTCGATCATCTCAGCAACGGCAAGGTCGTCATCCTCGGCGGCGGCACCGGCAATCCGTATTTCACCACGGATACCGGCGCGGCGCTTCGCGCAGCCGAGCTCGGCTGCAGCCATCTGCTCAAGGCGACGCAGGTCGACGGCGTCTACAGCGCCGATCCGAAGAAGGACCCGGCTGCGACCCGCTACGACACGCTGACCCATGAGGACGCGATCAAGCGCGACCTCAAGGTGATGGATACCGCCGCCTTCGCGCTCGCCCGCGACGCGAGCCTGACCATCGTCGTCTTCTCGATTGCCGAGCCCGGCATGCTCGCCGCCGTCCTGCGCGGCGAGGGCAGGGCGACTTACGTCACGCCTTGAGGCAATCGCCTCAGTAGGTCCGCCAGAGACGGGGCGTCGCCAGTTCGAGGAGATGCCCGTCGGGATCGCGGAAATACAGGCTCGTGCTGCCGCGCTCCCATTGCATCCGCCCTTCCACGGCGATGTCGAGCTGACCGAGCTTCGCCTCCCAGGTCGCAAGCTCTTCCGCGTCGATCGCGAAGGCGATGTGCAGCGGCCCGCTGCCGTCATGCGGCGGGATGGTGCCGCCGGCCGCGGTCTGCGTCTGCAGCGAGGCGCCACGCAGGAACAGCAGCAGCACGTTCGCTCCCCCGACGTCGTAGGCGAAGAGGGTCTTCGTCTTGAGCAGGGGTGCGAGGCCCAGCTTGTCCTCGTAGAAGGCGCGGGCGCGGTCGAGGTCGTCGACATAAAGCGCGGTCTCGATGATGCGGTTGAGGCGAGGCACGGTTTTCTCCACGGTTCCTTGCGGCCGGCGCTGGCCGACGGGCCGGCCGGTCTCTAGGATGAGATGGGCATCCATGAGCAGGGAACCAGCGGGTCGTGCCGCTACCCGGTCATGATCCGCCCGGATCGACGCTTTTCCCTTGCCCAATCCGGGGGAAAATGCTGTTCGAGGATGTAAATCTTGACCCTGCGCGGCCCCGCCGCCATGGTCTCGCCGATTTTGAATTACCTGCAAGGTCCCGATTGAAATGGCCCAGACGACGTTCGACCTCGCCGACATCAAGCGCCGCATGGCCGGTGCGGTGCAGTCCTTCAAGGGCGATCTCGCCTCGCTGCGCTCCGGCCGCGCCTCCGCCAACATGCTCGACCCGATCCAGGTCGAGGCTTATGGCGCCCGCACGCCGCTGAGCCAGCTCGCCACGGTCAGCGTGCCGGAGCCGCGCCTGCTCAGCGTCCAGGTCTGGGACCGCTCGATGGTCCAGGCCGTCGACAAGGCGGTGCGCGAATCCGATCTCGGCCTCAACCCGCAGACGGAAGGCCAGGTCCTGCGCATCCGCATCCCCGAGCTGAACGAGCAGCGCCGCAAGGAGATGGTCAAGGTCGCGCATAAATATGCCGAGGAAGCCAAGGTCTCCGTGCGCCATGTCCGCCGCGACGGCATCGACGTCGTCAAGAAGCTCGAGAAGGACGGCGACATGACCAAGGACGACGCCGCCCGTAATTCCGATCTGGTCCAGAAGGCGACGGACCAGCATATCGCCGAGATCGACCAGGCTCTGGCGACGAAGGAAAAGGAAATCCTGCACGTCTGATCGTCTGGACGTTCGATCTCCCGCGCGGGGGACCTCCCGCGCTCCTTCGGCCGCAGCCGAGCGAGGCTCATCCGCATGTCATCCGGTCAGCGCGACGCAGGCGTGTCCAACCCGGCTCATGTCGCCATCATCATGGACGGCAACGGACGCTGGGCGCAGATGCGCGGGCTGCCGCGGCAGGAGGGCCATCGCCGTGGGCTGGAGGCGCTGCGCCGCACGGTCCGGAATGCCAGCGATCTCGGCATCCAGGTCCTGACGCTCTATAGTTTCTCGACCGAAAACTGGCGCCGGCCCTATGCGGAAGTCTCCTTCCTGATGGGGTTGCTCAAGCATTTCGTCGAGAAGGATCTCGCAGAACTCTCCGCCGCCAATGTGCGGGTGCGCATCATCGGCAGCCGGGACGATCTCGCAGCCGACCTGCGCCGCCTTGTCGAGCACGCCGAGGCCAGCACCCGCAACAATACCGGTCTCGTGCTGGTGATCGCCTTCAATTACGGCTCCCGCGACGAGATCATGCGTGCGACACGCCGGCTGGCGGCTGAGGTCGCCGCAGGGCGGATCGACCCGGCCGCGATCGACGAGGCCGCGATCGCCGGCCAGCTCGACACCCACGACCTTCCGGATCCCGAGCTGGTCATCCGGACCTCGGGCGAGACCCGCATCTCGAACTTCCTGCTCTGGCAGGCAGCCTATGCCGAGTTCATCTTCGCCCCGGTGATGTGGCCTGATTTCGACCGGGCCGCCTTCGAGGAGGCTCTGGCGCAGTATCGTCAGCGCGAGCGGCGTTTCGGCGGTCTTGCCGCCCCCTCCGACCGCAGCGTAGGCGTAGCGTGAATGAGCCGGGCGCCTCTGCGCCGCGATCCGGCTCCGAGCTGAGGCTCAGGGTCGCTTCGGCGCTGGTCCTGGGCGCGCTGATCCTGCTCGTCACGATCTGGGGCGGCTGGCCGTTCCGGCTGGTCTGGATATTGGTTGCCGGGCTCGTCGCCTATGAATGGCTCGCGATCATCGGCCGCGGCAATGCGATCCCGGCGGGCATCGCGGTGGTCGCCGCCGGCTTGGCGCTGTCCTTTTCCCCTGCAAGTCCGGCGGCGCTTGCGGGCACGGCCTCGGCCATAGCGCTCCTGGGTGCGCTTGCGACGCCCTTCGTGCGCTCGCGTCTGGCGCTGGAGCTCTGTGGCGTCGCTTATGCGCTGGCCTTCGCGCTGGTCACGCCGGCGCTGCGCGATCTCGCCGGAATAGGCCTCGCCCTGATCCTGTGGAGCTTCGCCGTCGTCTGGCTGACCGATATCGCCGCCTATTTCACCGGCCGAAAGCTCGGTGGCCCGAAGCTGATGCCGGCCGTCAGCCCGAAGAAGACCTGGTCGGGCGCGATCGGCGGCGCCGTGGCCGGAATGATCGGCGGCTACCTCGTCTGGCGATGGATGCCGGCGCTGCAAGGCATGACGGCGGCCGGGCCCGTGGTTGCCGCCTCGTTCGCCGGCTCGGTCGTCAGCCAGGCCGGAGACCTGTTCGAATCCGCCCTGAAACGCCGCTTCGACGCCAAGGATTCGAGCAGGCTCATCCCCGGCCATGGCGGCTTCCTCGATCGGCTCGATGGCTATTGGGCGGTGCTGGTGCTCGCCGGCTTCGCGCTCTTCGCCCTGCACATCAACGTCTGAGACCGATGCCCTTGCGCAGCGTCACGCTTCTGGGAGCGACCGGCTCCGTCGGACGTTCGGTCCGCGACGTCGTCGCCGAGAATCCCGAGCGGCTCTCCATTGCGGTCGTGGTCGGCGGCCGTGATGCCGATGCGCTGGCCCGGGCCGCGATCGAGGTGGGCGCATCCTTTGCCGCGCTCGCCGATGCTGCCGGCGGCGAAGCACTGAAGCAGGCGCTCTCCGGCACGGGCATCGCCAGCGGGGCAGGGCGTTCCGCCGTGCTGGAGGCGGTCGACCGCCCGGCCGATATCGTCGTCAGCGCAATCTCCGGCGCTGCCGGACTGGAGGCAACCTTCGCTGCGCTCCAGCCCGGGCGCACGATCGCGCTCGCCAACAAGGAAAGCCTGGTTTGTGCCGGCGAAGCCGTGATGGCGCAGGCGGCCGAGGTCGGCGCCCGCCTGCTGCCGCTCGATTCCGAGCACAACGCCCTGTTCCAGGTTCTGGGCGCCGAACCCCTAGCCTCGGTCCGCAGCATGACGCTGACGGCCTCCGGCGGCCCGTTCCGGACCTGGAGCATGGAGCGCATCGCTGCGGCGACCCCCGACCAGGCGCTGAAGCACCCGAACTATGCGATGGGCGCCAAGATCACGATCGACTCCGCCAGCCTGATGAACAAGGGGCTGGAGCTGATCGAGGCCCGCTTCCTGTTCGATCTGAAACCCGATCAGCTCGATGTGCTCGTCCATCCCCAGCAGATCGTCCACGGCCTCGTGACCTTCCGCGACGGCTCGGTCAGCGCCGGCATGGCGGTGCCGGACATGCGGGTCGCAGCGGCGCATTGCCTCGGCATCGACGGCCGCCTCGACGCGCCGCCTCAGCGCTTCCTCGATCTCGCTCTGGCGGCGCCGCTGAGCTTCGAGCGGCCCGATCTCGTCCGTTTCCCGGCGCTCGGCCTCGCGATCGCCGCTTTGCGCGAGGGCGGCGCCATGCCGGCCGTGCTCAATGCCGCCAACGAGGTCGCCGTCGCGGCCTTCCTGGAGAGGCGGCTTGGCTTCCCCGCTATCGCCGCGCTGGTGGAAGCGGTCTGCGCAGCCTCTCCCGCCGGGTCGGAGGTGCCGTGCGATGTCGCTTCCGCGCTCGCCATTGACCAAGATTCAAGACGGCGGGCTGCCTCGCTCTTGTCGCAAGCACGGTTCACTGTCACCTAGAGGCCGTTATTCCATCGGACCGAAAAGTGGAATCCACTTTTCGGACAAATCCGATGCAGCACCAATGAGCTAGTTCATCGTGATCGCGTCCGATCGAATGCGATCACAATGAACTAGGACCCCGGGGGAATAGGTTCATGGAATTCGCAGCGTCTCTCTGGAATGCCGGGCATTTCCTGCTCGGCTATCTGCTGCCGTTCCTGTTCGTCCTGACCACCGTCGTTTTTGTCCATGAGCTCGGGCATTTCCTCGTCGGCCGCTGGTGCGGGGTCGACGTCAAGACGTTCTCGATCGGCTTCGGCCGCGAGATCTTCGGGTTCAACGACCGGCATGGCACGCGCTGGCGCTTCGCGCTGATTCCGCTCGGCGGCTACGTCAAGTTCTCGGGCGACGCCGATGCCTCCAGCGCGCCCGACGATGAGGCGGTGAGCCGGATGTCGGCGCAGGAGCGTGCGCGCTCGTTCCCCGCGCAGTCGCTCGGTGAGCGGGCGGCGATCGTCGCCGCCGGCCCGATCGCGAATTTCCTGCTGGCGATCGTGATCTTCGCCGGCTCGACCTTCTTCTTCGGCAAGCAGGTGCTGATCCCGCGCGTCGACGCCGTCGTCGCCGGCAGCGCGGCGGAGCGGGCCGGCCTGAAGGCGGGCGACATCGTGATCGCCATCGACGGCCAGTCGGTCGGCAGCTTCTCCGACATGCAGCGCATCGTCTCGATCCGGCCCGACGAGCGTCTCGAGGTTTCCGTAGAGCGCGACGGCGGCACGCTCACCCTGCCGGTGACGCCGGCGCTGACCGAGATAAAGACCAAGCTCGGCACGCAGCGCATCGGCGTGATCGGCGTCAAGGCGTCGCCGCGTCCCGAGGATTGGAAGACGCAGCGATTCGGATTGGTCGACTCCACCAAGGCCGGCTTCACCGAGACCTGGTTCGTCGTGACGCGGACCTATGACTATGTCGCCAAGCTGGTGACCGGCCGCGAATCCACCGACCAGCTCTCCGGTCCGATTCGGATTGCGCAGGTCTCCGGCATCGTCGCTTCGAGCAGCGGGCTGCTCGGGCTGATCAATCTTGCTGCGATCCTCTCGGTCTCGATCGGCCTGATGAATCTGGTGCCGGTTCCCATGCTCGATGGCGGGCACCTGCTGTTCTATCTCTATGAGGCGCTGCGCGGCCGGCCCTTGAGCCCGCGCGCACAGGAAATCGGCTTTCGGGTTGGCCTCGCGCTCGTCCTGATGCTGATGCTGTTCGTGACCTGGAACGACATCGTTCACGTCCGCGGCCTGCTCTGAAATCGGCCTGCGGAAGGCGCTTTGCGGCGGAAAAACGGCACGCTGCGTGGCCCGGCGGCAACGAGATTTCTAAAAACGCTTTATTAACGATGATCGCGGTTTGCACCCTGCTGGAAACTTTGTAGAAGCGTTTGAACCGCAATGTCCCCGTGCTGCTGTCGCTAGATGGCGGTCCCCGTTTGGGGTGGTGACCAGAGAGATGGAATAGGCGACCCGATGACGTCGACCCAACAGAGCCGGACGACCAAGACGCGGCTCTCTCGATCGATCGGACTTTCGGCTTTGATGCTGGCCGTGAGTGGTGGTGTGGCTTTCGCGCAGGCTGTGGTCGTCCACGGCAACCGCCGCGTCGATGCGGAGACGATCCGCTCCTACGCGGTCGGCCGTGAAAACCCGCAGGAAATCCGCGAGAGCCTGCTGGCGACAGGCCTGTTCAGCAGCGTGCAGGTCAACCGCCGCGGTTCGCAGATCGTCGTTGCGGTTCAGGAGCAGGGCGGTACGGCCAACCGGGTCGCTTTCGAAGGTAACCGCAAGCTGAAGGGCGAGCAGCTCGCGCAGATCGTGCAGTCGCGTGCCGGCGGTCCGGTCAGCCAGGCGCTGATGAATTCCGATATCGAGCGCCTGCGCGAAGCCTACAAGCGGGCGGGCTACGGGCTGTCTTCGGTCAGCGCGCGCGTCGCTCCTCTGCCGAACGGCCGCCAGGATATCGTCTTCACCATCAACGAGAGCGGCAAGACCGGCATCAAGTCGATCAACTTCAGCGGCAACCAGGCCTATTCCGGCGGGCGCCTGCGCGGGTTGATGACGTCGACGGAATCGAATTTCCTGAGCTGGATCAAGACCTCCGACGTCTATGATCCCGATCGGATCAATTCCGACATGGATCTCATTCGCCGCTTCTACCTGAAGAACGGCTACGCCGACTTCCAGATCGTCAACAGCGGCGCCCGCTTCGACGAGGCGGCCGGCGGCTGGGTCATCGACATCCAGGTCGAGGAAGGCCAGCAATATCAGGTCGGCAACGTTACGGTCGATTCCTCGCTGCGCGATGTCGATGCGGCTGCCTTGCAGCGCTATGTCGCGACCTCCACGGGCGATACCTACAACGCCGAGGCGGTCGAGAAGTCGCTGGTTGCGCTGACCACGGAAGTGGCCCGCCGCGGCCATGCCTTCGCCCAGGTTCGTCCGCGCGGCGACCGTGACGCTGCAGGCCGCCAGATCGGCATCACCTATGTCGTCGACGAGGGCCCGCGCGTCTATGTCGAGCGCATCAACGTGCGCGGCAACACCCGGACCCGCGACTATGTGGTTCGCCGCGAGCTCGATCTCGGCGAGGGCGATGCCTACAACAAGGTCATGGTCGACCGCGCCGAGCGTCGCCTGAACAATCTCGGCTTCTTCAACAAGGTCCGCATCACCAACGAGCCCGGCTCGGCTCCGGATCGCGTGGTCGTCAACATCGACGTCGAGGACAAGGCGACCGGTTCGTTCTCCGTCGCCGGTGGTTACTCGACCTCGGACGGCGTCATCGGCGAGGTCTCGCTGTCGGAATCGAACTTCCTCGGCCGCGGCCAGTTCGTCCGCATCGCCGGCACGCTCGGCGAGAGGACGCAGGGTGTCGATTTCTCGTTCACCGAGCCTTATTTCCTCGGCTATCGCGTGGCGGCCGGTATCGACCTGTTCTCGAAGTTCAACGACAACTACAACACCGGCCGTTTCGAAAGCCGTGTGACCGGTGGGCAGGTTCGCTTCACCTTCCCGATCACGGAAGAGTTCTCGATCACGCCGCGGTACTCGATCTACCAGACCGAGATTACCATCCCGAACGAGTTCAGCCGTCCTTATAACGACTGCACCTTCCCGATCCCGGGCGTCACGCCGACCGGTGGCGCCAGCGCGCCCCTGAACTGCGTGACCAACGGCGAAGCGACGGTGGCGGTCAAGGAGGCCCAGGGCTCGACCCTGACCTCTCTCGTCGGCCTGAACTTCAACTACAACTCGCTCGACAGCGTGCAGAACCCGCGCAACGGCTTCTCGGCCGAGCTGAAGCCGGAATTCGCCGGCCTCGGTGGCGACTCGAAGTTCCTGCGTATCTCGGCCGATGCCCGTTACTACCGCGAGATCTTCGACGACGTCGTCGGCTTCCTGCGCGTCCAGGGCGGTCACGTCCAGGCGACCAGCGGCAACCTGCGCATGGTCGATCACTACTTCCTCGGCCCGTCGCTGGTGCGTGGTTTCGCGCCGTCCGGCATCGGCCCGCGCGACGTGCTGAACGACCCGACGGCGAACGCGGTCGGTGGAACCACCTATTTCGGCGGTACGGTCGAGGTGCAGTTCCCGATCTTCGGCCTGCCGCGTGACCTTGGCCTGCGCGGCGCGGTCTTCGCCGATGCCGGCACGCTGTTCAACTATGACGGCGGCTCGAAGTCGGTGGCTTTCGCTTGCCCGGCCGGCTCGGAGGCGCGTCAGTACAATGTCGTGACCGGCGGTGCCCAGTCGAGCATCGGCTGTATCCGCGACAAGAACATGCTGCGTTCGTCGGTCGGCGTGAGCCTGCTCTGGCAGTCGCCGCTCGGACCGATCCGGTTCGATTACGCCTACGCCCTGACCAAGGACGAAGGCCAGATCGGGCTGAACCCGCAGACCGGCCTCGTCGGCAAGTACGGCGGCGACCGCCTCCAGGCCTTCCGCTTCTCGGGCGGCACCCGCTTCTGACGTAGGCGGGCTTGAGCATCGACCGGGAAGTGACACCACTTCCCGGGGAGAAATCGGTGCGATAACAACGACATGGATCGCCATTCTCGCGTCCCGTGGGATGCGCGGCGATCCCGCTCCGGACCGGATCATGGCAGAGCCAGTTTTCTTTCCGTTCGCGACCTCGCTGGACTTCGGCGAGGTCGCAAGCATTTCAGGCGGCACCTTGCCGGAGGGCGTGGAGTCGACCCGCAGGATCGACGGCATTGCCGCCCTCGAAACGGCTGGTCCGGCCGATCTCGCCTATATGGACAATCCGAAATACACGGACGCCCTGGCGGCAACCAAGGCGGGCCTGTGCATCGTCTCGCCGCGTTTCGCCGATCGTGTTCCGGCGGGAACGGTGACCCTGGTGTCGCCGGCGCCGTATCACGCCTTCGCGAAGATCATGGCGCGCTGCTTTCCGAGCGCACTGAAGCCTGAATCGATCTTCGCCTCGCAGGGCGTCGCGCCGGGTGCCATCGTCCATGCCACGGCCGTCCTCGAGGCGGGCGTCACCGTCGATCCCGGCGCGGTCATCGGCCCCGGGGCCGAGATCGGGGCAGGGACTGTCGTCGCCTCGCATGCGGTCATCGGCCCGCAGGTCCGGATCGGGCGCAACTGCTCGATCGGGGCGGGCAGCACGATCCAGGCGTCCCTGATCGGCAACCGGGTCATTATCCACCCCGGCGCGCGGATCGGGCAGGACGGTTTCGGCTTCGCGATGAGCCCCAAGGGGCACATGAAGGTGCCGCAGATCGGCCGCGTCATCATTCAGGATGATGTCGAGATCGGTGCCAACAGCACGGTCGACCGTGGCGCCAGCCGCGACACGGTAATCGGCGAAGGCACCAAGATCGATAACCTCGTCCAGATCGGCCATAACTGCGTCATCGGCCGTCATTGCGTGATCTGCGCCCAGACCGGCCTTGCGGGTTCTTCCACGCTCGAGGATTTCGTGGTGCTTGGCGGCCAGGTCGGGCTCGCCGGTCATCTCACCATCGGCGTCGGCGCACAGATCGCGGCGCAGAGCGGTGTCGCCGGCGATGTTCCACGCGGCGCGCGCTATGGCGGATATCCCGCCCAGCCCGCGCTCGGTTGGGCGCGCGAGACCGCGTTGCTCAAGACGCTGGTGGCCAATCGCGGCAAGAAGCCGGGCGCATCGCAGGGTTGAGCCAGGCGTTTCCGCCGTCCGCTGGGGGCTTTCTGCTCCCGATGCCAAGAATTTTGTTGCCGAACCCGCTCCGTTTCCGGCAAAGCGGCGGAAGGCTTTGAAATCGTGGCGGGTTGCAGGAACGTTGCCTGCTCCCGGCCACCGACGTGAATACAAGGCGCTGCCCGGCGACGGCACGCGGGAGAAGACAGACCATGAGCGAGGCGACGACGGCACTGGGTGTGATCGACATCCAGAAGATCATGGCCAGCATCCCCCACCGTTATCCGTTTCTGCTGGTCGATCGCGTCGTCGAGATCGATGGCGATACGTCCGGCGTCGGGATCAAGAACGTCACGGTCAACGAACCCCAGTTCACCGGCCACTTCCCGGAACGACCGGTGTTTCCGGGCGTGCTGATGATCGAGGCGATGGCGCAGACGGCCGGTGTCCTGGTCGTGAATGCCCGCGAGGTCGGTGCGCAGGAGGTCAAGTCCGTCCTCTTCACCACGATCGACAAGGCGAAGTTCCGCAAGCCTGTCACGCCTGGCGACCAGATCCGCTTCCACCTCACCAAGCTCGCCCGCAAGCGCAACATCTTCTTCTATCGCGGCGAGGCCCGCGTCGACGGGGTGCTCGTGGCCGAAGCCGAGATTTCGGCGATGGTCGTTTGAGCGGCGCGGCGGTTCAGGATCAGGGCAGCGTTTCGATGAGCGTCTCCATTCATCCCATGTCGCTCGTCGACCCGAAGGCACAGCTTGCCCCGGGCGTGAAGATCGGGCCGTTCTGTCAGGTCGGCCCCGATGTCGTGCTCGGCGAAGGCGTCGAGCTCGTCAGCCATGCGGTCGTGGCCGGCCGGACCACGATCGGCCCGCGCACGCGCATCTTCCCCTTCGCTTCGATCGGCCATCCGCCGCAGGACGTGAAGTATCGTGGCGAGCCCTCGACACTGACGATCGGGGAAGATTGCCAGATCCGCGAGGGGGTCACCATGAACCCCGGCACGGAAGGCGGCGGCATGATCACCAGCGTTGGTGATCGCTGCTTTTTCTTGGCCAATTCGCATGTCGGCCATGACAGCCGTCTCGGCAACAACATCATCTTCTCGAACAATGTGATGTGCGCCGGCCATGTCACGATCGGGAATTTCGTCATCGTCGGCGGCGGAGCCGGCCTGCAGCAGTTCATCCGTATCGGCGACCATGCCTTCATCGGCGGCGGAGCCGGCGTGCTGAGCGATGTCATTCCGTTCGGGACCATTCGTGACAACCCCGCGCATCTGGTCGGGCTCAATCTCATCGGCCTCAAGCGGCGCGGCTTCACGCGCGAGCAGATCCACGAGCTGCGCCGTGCCTATCGGCTGCTCTTCGCGGCCGAGGGGACCTTGACCGAGCGTGTCGAGGATGTCGCGGCCGAGTTCAGCGAGGACCCTCTGGTCCATGAGATCCTGAATTTCATCAGGGAAGGCGGCGACAAGGCGCTCTGCACGCCGCGGGACGCCACCGTCGCGGAGCGGTGACCACCGATCAGCCTGCCGATGCAGCCGCCCCGCGCGGCCCGCTCGCGATGATCGTGGGGAGCGGCGACTATCCGCTCCAGCTCGCCCGCATCGTAACGGACAAGGGCGAGCGCCCCTATATCGCGGCGCTGGATGGGGCGGCCGATCCCGCCGCTTTCGGTGACGGCGCGGATATCAGGACATATCGCCTGGGCCAGCTCGGCAGCCTGCTCGAAGAGCTGCACCGGCGCGGCATCGTCGATATCGTCATGCTCGGGGCCCTGCCGCGACCGAGCTTCGGCTCGTTGCGCCCCGAGGTCTCGACGCTCAAATACATGCCGCATTTCGCCAAGGCCTTTCTGGGCGGCGACGATCATCTGCTGCGCGGCGTCGTCCGCTTCTTCGAGATGCAGGGCTTTCGCGTCCACGGGCCGGCCGAGATCGCTCCCGAGATGACCGCGCCACGCGGGGCGCTTGGCCGCCGGCAGGCCTCTGCGGAGCAGCGTGCCGAGCTTGAACGCGGCTTCGCCTTGCTCGCCACGCTGTCCCCCTTCGATGTCGGGCAGGCGGCCATCCTGGCCGATCATCGTGTCGTCGCGATCGAGGCTGCCGAAGGCACGGATGCGATGATCAGGCGGGTCGCCGATCTCGTCGCGCGCGGGCGCCTCAAGATCGGCAAGGGCGACGGCTTCCTAGTGAAGGTTCCGAAGACGGGGCAGGACCTGCGCGTCGATATGCCTGCCATCGGGCCGGATACCCTGCGCAACATTGCCGAGGCCGGGCTCTCCGGCATCGGTGTCCGGGCCGGCGAGGTCCTGGTCGGCGACCGTGCTGCGCTCGGCCGGCAGGCAGACGAGCTCGGCCTCTTCGTCGAGGGCTTTGCCTGATGCGGCCGTTCCGCTTGGGCGTCATCGCCGGCGAGGCCTCGGGCGATGCCCTGGCCCTGCGCTTCCTCGCCGCGCTGCGCGAGCGATTGGGTGATCGCCCGATCGAGCTTTGCGGCGTGGGCGATCACGGCCTGCCCGAAGCCGGGCTCAGGCCGCTCTTTCCCCAGGCTGATATCGCCGTGATGGGCTTCGGCCCGGTGATCGCGCGCCTGCCCTTGCTGCTGCGGCGGATGGAGGATGCGGCACGCGGCATCGCTGCTTTCGAGCCCGATCTGCTGCTGACGATCGACAGCCCGGATTTCTGCCTGCGCGTCGCGAAGAAGGTGAGGGCGCGGGCGCCTTCCATCCCGATCGTGCACTGGGTCTGCCCCAGCGTCTGGGCCTGGCGTTCCGGCCGCGCAAGGCGGATGGCACCGCATGTCGATCGCATCCTTGCCCTGCTGCCCTTCGAGCCCGCTGCGCTCGCCCGCTTGCACGGCCCCGAGACGATCTATGTCGGCCACCCGCTGATGGAGCGGCTCGACGAGATGCGCCCGGATGCGGATGAGCAGCGTCGTCGCGACGACGCGGGGCGGCCGCTGGTGCTCGTCCTTCCCGGCAGCCGGCGTTCCGAGATCCACCATCTGATGCCGGTCTTCGGCGAGGCGGTGGCGAAGGTCGCGGCAGTTGTGCCCGGTGCTCGCTTCGTCTTGCCGGCCGTGCCGCGGCTCCAGCCGATGATCGCCGATGCGGCAGCGCGCTGGCCGGTCGGACCCGAGATCGTGACCGGCGACGCGGCCAAGCTGGCGGCATTCCGCGGGGCCCGCGCGGCGCTGGCGGCATCCGGAACGGTGACGCTGGAGCTTGCCTTGTCGCAGATCCCGACGGTCGCAGCCTATCGCGGGGCGAATTGGGAGGCGTTTCTGGCGCGCCGCCTCGTCAAGCTGCCGAGCGTGATCCTGCCCAACCTGATCCTCGGCCGCAGCATCGTTCCGGAATTCATCCAGGAGGAGGCGACGGCGGAGGCGCTGAGCAGCCATCTCCTCGCCGTCATGGCCGAGGGCGACAAGCGCCGGGAACAGCTCGACGGCTTCATCGAGGTCGAGACCATCATGCGCTCGGCCGGGCCGAGCCCTGCGGCGAACGCGGTCGCGGCGGCGCTGGCAATCTTGCCGTCCGCGCAGGCGGGCTGACAGAAGCGCACACAGCGCCTCCTGTCATGGTCGGGCTTGTCCCGACCATCCACGCCTTCATCCAGTCTATCCGGCGTTCAAGACGTGGATGCCCGCCACAAGGAGCATCATGGCGCGGCTCCCTGGACAATCAGCGACCCCGGGGCGATCACGGCCAATTCACCACGAAAAAAGGCGCGAGGCTTTCGCCGCGCGCCTTTCCGGATAGCTGATATCCCTGCGATCAGCGGCGGCCGATCGGCGGGTAGTCGCGCTGTGCCGAGCCGGTATAGAGCTGGCGCGGGCGGCCGATCTTCTGGGACGGGTCCTCGATCATTTCCTTCCACTGCGCGATCCAGCCGACCGTGCGGGCAACCGCGAAGAGCACCGTGAACATCGAGGTCGGGAAGCCCATCGCCTTGAGGGTGATGCCCGAATAGAAGTCGATGTTCGGGTAGAGCTTCTTCTCGATGAAGTACTCGTCCGACAGCGCGATGCGCTCCAGCTCGACCGCGACGTCGAGCAGCGGGTCGTCCTTGATGCCGAGCTCGTTCAGCACCTCATGCGTGGTCTTCTGCATGATCTTTGCGCGTGGATCGTAGTTCTTGTAGACCCGGTGGCCGAAGCCCATCAGGCGGAACGGATCGTTCTTGTCCTTCGCCTTGGCGATGTATTTCGGGATGTTGTCGACCGAGCCGATCTCCTCGAGCATCTTGAGCGCGGCTTCGTTGGCGCCGCCATGGGCGGGGCCCCACAGGCAGGCCGTGCCGGCCGCGATGCAGGCGAAGGGATTGGCGCCCGAGGAGCCGGCGAGCCTCACCGTCGAGGTCGAGGCGTTCTGCTCATGGTCGGCGTGCAGGATGAAGATGCGGTCGAGCGCGCGCGACAGCACCGGGTTGACCTTGTATTCCTCGGCCGGCACCGCGAAGCACATCCGCAGGAAGTTCGAGGTGTAGTCCAGCGAGTTCAGCGGATACACGAAGGGCTGGCCGATCGTGTACTTGTAGGCCATCGCGGCGAGCGTCGGCACCTTCGCGATCATGCGCATCGAAGCGATCATGCGCTGATGCGGGTCCGAGATGTCGGTCGAGTCGTGATAGAAGGCCGACATCGCGCCGATCGAGGCGACCATCACCGCCATCGGATGCGCGTCGCGGCGGAAGCCTTGGAAGAAGCGGGCCATCTGCTCGTGCACCATGGTGTGGCGCGTGATGCGATAGTCGAAATCGGCCTTCTGGGCGGCCGTCGGCAGCTCGCCCTCGAGCAGCAGGTAGCAGGTCTCGAGGAAGTCGCCGTGCTCGGCGAGCTGCTCGATCGGGTAGCCGCGATAGAGCAGCACGCCCTTGTCGCCGTCGATATAGGTGATCTGCGACTCGCAGCTCGCCGTCGAGGTGAAGCCGGGATCATAGGTGAACATGCCCGTCTGGGCGTAGAGCTTGGCGATGTCGATGACGGCGGGGCCGACCGACCCCTCCTTGATCGCCATGTCGACGGTCTTGTCGCCGACCTGGAGCTGGCTGGTATTTCCGCTCATCGATACCGATCCTTTCAAGGCTCGCTGCTGTTCAGCCCCGGTTCCGCCTCTCCGCGCTTGCGCGCCGGGCATCTCTCATCCGAAGGCCGCGATATGACGAACACATGTCGGAAGGAGAAGGGAGAAGTCGGTCCATGTGACTGATTTACAAGCAATATTCGTGCCTCGCCACGTTGCCGCGGTGCAATGCACATGCGCGTCACTAGACCATTTGCGCAGCGCATTCAACCGAGCCAAAAGGCGGTTGGAACCGCGCTGGGCTCATATCTGCGCGAGCATCAGTGCCGTCGCCTTTTGCAAGGCGGCGGTTGGTCCAGGGGATCGGGAGTTGGCTGGCTTTTCGGGCAGGCCAAAACCCGGATCGGAGCCGTTCAAGCCGTCTGGTCGGCGAGCCGCGCCAGCGTCTCTTCACGACCCAGAACCGCCATGACGTCGAAGAGGCCCGGCGACATCGCCCGGCCGGTCAGCGCTGCGCGCAGCGGCTGCGCGGCCTGCCCGAGCTTGAGCCCGCTTTCCTCGACATAGGCGCGCACCGCCGCTTCGAGCGGCGCAGGCGTCCAGTCGCCGACGGCAGCGAGCTTTTCCGCGATCTTCGGCAGGCGCTGGCGCGCGGCTTCGTCGAGCAGGCCCTTGGCCTTGTCGTCGAGCTGCAGCGGGCGCTGGGCATAGAGATAGAAGGCGCTGTCGAGCAGTTCGATCAGCGTCTTGGCGCGCTCCTTGAGGCCGGGCATGGCGGCGAGGAATTTGGCCTCCAGTTCGGGCGAGAGCGTCGGCCCCAGCCCGCGCGCCGGTCCGATCTCCGGCAGGATGACCTTGAGCGCAGCGAGCAGCTCCACATCATCGGACTGGCGCATGTAGAGGCCGTTGAGGTTCTCCAGCTTGGCGTAGTCGAAGCGCGCCGGCGAACGGCCGATCGAGGAGAGATTGAAGGCGTCGATCATCTCCTGCGTCGAGAAGACCTCCTGGTCGCCATGGCTCCAGCCCAGCCGCACCAGATAGTTGCGCAGAGCCGCCGGCAGGTAGCCCATCGAGCGATAGGCATCGATGCCGAGCGCACCATGGCGCTTGGAGAGCTTGGCACCGTCCGAGCCATGGATCAGCGGGATATGCGACATGCTCGGCACGTCCCAGCCCAGCGCCTCGTAGATCTGGGTCTGGCGGGCGGCATTGGTCAGGTGGTCGTCGCCGCGGATGATATGGGTCACGCCCATGTCGTGGTCGTCGACCACCACCGCGAGCATATAGGTCGGCGTGCCGTCCGAGCGCAGCAGCACGAGGTCGTCGAGATTCTCGTTCTGCCAGACGACGCGGCCCTGGACCTCGTCATTGACCACGGTCTCGCCGGTCTGCGGCGCCTTGAGGCGGATCACCGGCTTTGCGCCTTCCGGCGCCGTCGCTGGGTCGCGGTCGCGCCAGCGCCCGTCATAGCGCAGCGGCTTGCCCTCGGCGCGTGCCTTCTCGCGCATCTCCTCGAGCTCGGCCTGGGTCGCATAGCAGTGATAGGCCTTGCCGGCGGCAAGCATCTGCTCGGCGACCTCGCGATGCCGCGCCACGCGCTGGAACTGGTAGACGGTCTGGCCGTCCCAATCGAGGCCGAGCCATTCCAGCCCGTCGAGGATCGCGGCGATCGCCGCGTCAGTCGAGCGTTCCCGGTCGGTATCCTCGATGCGCAGCAGCATCTTGCCGCCTTGCCGGCGCGAATAGAGCCAGTTGAACAGCGCGGTCCGGGCTCCGCCGATATGCAGGAAACCGGTGGGCGAGGGCGCAAAGCGCGTGACGACGGCGTTGCTCATGGGAGGAAACTCCGGCCGGGCGGCGCAGGGCCGTCCGGGGCAAGACAGGGGAAAGGCGCCAGATCCCGACATGACACAAGTCGAGACATGACAACCGGCGCGCGCCCTGTAACATGGCTTGGCCGGAAACGTTAAGCGGTCAAATCGCAGCGCCGGCAGGGGAGGCGGGCGATGCAGCCGGCGCCGCCGGGGCAGGGGCAATCGGGAAGCCGGCGCGGCGCGCGCGCCGATGCCTTGCCGGCTCGCCTCCATGTCCCGGCCTCGCTGGCAGCAGGTCTCCGCGCCCTGCTTCGGCAGCTTTGGCTTCAGCTCCGGCAAGGCTTCGCGCTGGAGGCCGAAAGACGGCGCCCCTTCCTCTGGCTGCCGATCGCGATGGGCGTCGGCATCCTGCTCTATTTCGCAGCCGATCGTGAGCCGGCACTCTGGGCGCCGCTGCTCGGCCTGACCCTGAGCGCTGCACTGGCCTTCGCCCTGCGCCTGCGCCGCTTCGCCGCGATGGCCTGCCTCGCCTCGGCCGCAGCTTTCGCCGGATTCGCCGCCGGGGTCTGGCGTACGGCCGATATTGCGGCGCCGATGCTGGAGCGGCCGCGCATCGGCAAGCTCTCCGGCTTCGTCGAGAGCGTCGAGGCCCGCGACAAGGGCGCGCGGCTCGTGCTGCTGGTGACGGAGATCGCCAATGTGCCGGCTGATCAGCGTCCGAAGCGCGTCCGCGTCAATATTCGGCAAGGCTCCGTGGCACCGGGCGACCATATCGTTGCCACGGCGCGCCTGCTGCCGCCGCCGGGACCGGCGCGGGCCGGCGGCTATGATTTCGGCCGTGATGCCTTCTTCCGCGGGATCGGCGCCGTCGGCAGCATCTCCGGCAAGATCGCGCTCGCGCCTGCGCCCCATCCGATGCCGACGCGCCTTGCGATCGATGTGATGATCGACCGCGCCCGCAACGCGCTGACGAAGCGCATCGCCGAGGTCGGAGGCGGGCAGGGCGGGGCGGTCGCCGCGGCGCTCGTCACCGGCAAGCGCGGCCTGATCACCGAAGCGACGAACAACGACCTGCGCGCCGCCGGCATCTATCACATCGTCTCGATCTCGGGCCTGCACATGGTGCTCGCCGCCGGCACGATCTTCTGGCTGGTCCGGGCGCTGCTGGTCCTGTCGCAGACGGTGGCGCTGCACTGGCCGGTCAAGAAGATCGCGGCGGCAGCGGCGATGCTTGGCGCGACCGCCTATTGCATCTTTTCCGGGGGCGATGTCGCGACCGAGCGCTCGCTCATCATGACGCTGGTCATGCTTGGCGCGATCCTCGTCGACCGCGCCGCGCTCAGCATGCGCAATCTTGCGCTGGCCGCCATGATCGTGCTGCTGCGCGAGCCGGAAGCCTTGCTCGGGCCGAGCTTCCAGATGTCCTTCGGTGCGGTCGCGGCGCTGATCGCCTTCGCGGAACGCTGGGAAGGGCGAAGCCGCACCGAGCCGCCGCGCGTGTTGCCCTGGCCGCTCGGAGCCGTTGGGACGGCGGCGCTCGGCATCCTCGTCACCACTATGCTGGCCACCGCCGCGACGGCGCCCTTCGGAGCCTATCACTTCCAGACCTTCAATCCCTTCGGCCTGCTCGGCAACGCCATGGCGCTGCCCTTCGTCTCGCTCTTCGTCATGCCGGCGGCGGTGTTCGGCGTGCTCGCCTATCCGTTCGGGCTGGACTGGCCGGCCTGGGCCTTGATGGGGCTCGCCTCCGACGTCGTCCTCAAAGTGGCGCATTGGGTCGCGGCCATCGACCATTCCACCGTGACGGTGGCGGCTTTCGGCTCAGGCGTGCTCGCCTGCTTTGCGATGGCGCTGCTCTGGCTGACACTCTGGACCACGGCCTGGCGCTGGCTTGCGGCCCTGCCGCTGATCTTCGGCGTCGCGATCGCCGGAAAGCCGGAGCGGCCGGAAATCCTGATCGAGCGCGATGGCTCCGGGATGGCGGTGCGCGGTTCCGACGGGCGCCTCGCCATCGCGGGCAAACCCAGCCGCTTCGTCCTGCAGCAATGGCTCGCCGCCGATGGTGACAGCCGCTCGCCCGACGATCCCAGCTTGCGCGCCGGCATCGCCTGCGACCGGCTGGCATGCGTTGCGCAGACCGCCGACAAGCGCACGGTCTCCTATACGCGCGAGCGACTCGCCATCATCGAGGATTGCCAGCGCGCCGACCTCGTCGTCACCGCAATCCCCTGGGGCGGCACCTGCAAGGCCAGGCTGGTCGAGCGCATGACGCTATCGCGCGACGGCGCGACCTCGCTCTACCGGACAGCGTCGGGATGGAGCAGCCATATCGCGGAGCAGTCCGACAGCGAGCGGCCCTGGAGCCGCCGGCGCGAGCGGCGCCTGACGGAGCCAGGCACGCGTTCCACCAATCAGTCAGTCACCGTACAACCCGCACCGGCCGCCGACAGCGAAGCCGAGGCCGACACCGAACGCCTTCAGTAGCGCCGCATCAGATTGACCAGCCGGCCCTGGATCTTGACCCGGTCGGGGCCGAGCACACGGGTCTCGTAGGCCGGGTTCGCCGCTTCGAGCGCGATCGAGGAGCCGCGCTTGCGCAGGCGCTTCAGCGTCGCTTCCTCGTCATCGATCAACGCCACGACGATGTCGCCGGTATTGGCCGTGTCCTGCCTGCGGATGACGACGGTGTCGCCGTCGAGAATGCCGGCCTCGACCATCGAATCGCCGCGCACTTCCAGCGCGTAATGCTCGCCGGAGCCGAGCATGTCCGGCGGCAGCGAGACGGTGTGGCTGCGGCTCTGGATCGCCGAGATCGGCGTGCCCGCCGCGATGCGGCCCATCACCGGGATGGCGATGGAATGCCGGCTGTCGTCCTCGGCAGGGCGCGGCTTGGCCATGCTGGGCTGTGAGCCCAGGCCGCCCTGGACGATGGCCGGACTGAAGCGGGGCCGCACCTGAGGCGCGCCGAGCCCGTCCGGCATCTTGATGACTTCGAGCGCGCGCGCCCGGTTCGGCAGGCGGCGGATGAAGCCGCGCTCCTCCAGGGCCATGATCAGGCGGTGAATGCCGGATTTCGAGCGCAGGTCGAGCGCATCCTTCATCTCGTCGAAGGAGGGCGGCACGCCACTTTCGCGCAAGCGTTCCTGGATGAAGCGCAGGAGTTCATGTTGCTTGCGTGTCAGCATGGTCGCCGCCAGCCCCTCAATGCGCAGATTCGAAACAAAGCACGAACACCATACGCGTTCTGCTTGTGTTCCGCAAGCCGCTACCGCAAGGGCAGGATGCGGCAGGCCTCGCCTTTCTTCGCGGGAGCGGCATGGGCCGGGCGGATCGTCAGGGCCTGAGCGCGCGCCAGCGTGCCGAGCATCGAGGAATCCTGCCGGTCGAAGGGCGTCGCCACCCAGCCTTCCGGCGTCAGCGTGAGCTCCGAGCGCAGGTAATCCTCGCGCTCGTCATTGCCGGGCATGTCGCGTCCCAGAATGGCGGGGATGCTGCGGTCGCGATCGGCGTCCGCGATGCCGAGCAGCGCCTCGATCAAGGGCAGCGCGAAGAGATGGCCGCAGACGATCGAGGAGACCGGATTGCCCGGCAGCCCGACCACGACCATCCGGCCGAGGCGTCCGGTCATCATCGGCTTGCCCGGCCGCATCGCGATCTTCCAGAAGCCGAGCGCCATGCCGGCCCGCGTCAGTGCTTCCTGCACGAGATCATGCGCGCCGACCGAGGCCCCGCCGAGCGTGATCAGCACATCGGCATCGGCGTCGCTCGCCCTTGCGATCTTGCTGGCGAGGTCGGCATGGTCGTCGCGGGCGATGCCGAGATCGATGACGGTGCCGCCGGCCTTCTCGACCAGCGCGGCGAGCGAGAACGAGTTCGAGGCGACGATCTGGTCGCGGCCGACCGGCTCGCCCGGCGCCACCAGTTCGTCACCGGTGGCGAGGATCGCGACACGCGGCTTGCGTCGGATGGGCAAGGTCGGATGCCCCATCGCGGCCGCAAGCCCGAGCGCCGCGCTGTCGAGCACCCGCCCGGCCGGCAGCAGCACGTCGCCCTCATGAAAATCGAGCCCTGCGGCGCGCAGGAACTTGCCTTTAGCTGGCGGCACGCGGACGCGGATCACCGGACTGCCGACACCGTCGGCGTCTTCCTGCATCAGGATGGTGTCGGCGCCCTCAGGCATCGGTGCGCCGGTGAAGATGCGGACGGCCTGTCCCGGCCCGACCGGTCCATCGAAGGCCCGGCCGGCAGCGGATTCGCCGATGACAGTGAGCGAAACGCCTTCCGCCATCTCGTCGCCGCGCACGGCATAGCCATCCATGGCGGAATTGGCGAAGGGCGGTTGTGTCCTGAGGGCTTTGACCTCACCAGCAAGCACCCGCCAGGCGCATTGCGCCAGCGGCAGGGTTTCCGCCGCGGTCGGCCCCGGAATGCTGTCGAGCAGCGCCTTGCGCGCGACGGGGACCGGGGTGAGCGCCATCAGCTAGCTTTCGCCTCGTAATCGCCGGACTGGCCGCCGGACTTGCGCAGCAGGCGGATGTTCTCGATCCGCATCGCCCGGTCGACCGCCTTGACCATGTCGTAGACGGTGAGACAGGCGACGGAGACGGCGGTGAGCGCCTCCATCTCGACGCCGGTCTGGCCCTTCATCTTCACCTCGGCCCGTACGTGCACGCCCGGCAAGGCCTCGTCGATCGCGAGATCGACGGCGATCTTGCTGAGCAGCAACGGGTGACAGAGCGGGATCAATTCATGCGTGCGCTTCGCCGCCATGATGCCGGCGAGGCGCGCGGTGCCGAGCACATCGCCCTTCTTGGCGTTGCCGTCGCGGACGATCGCGATCGTTTCCGGCGCCATCACCACCTGGCCCTCGGCGATCGCCATGCGGGTCGTCTCGGCCTTGCCGCCGACATCGACCATATGCGCCTGGCCTTGCGCGTCGAGATGGCTGAGCCGGCTCACGCCGCGACGGCCTTGCCGGTCAGCAGCGCCTGCGTCGCGGCGGTGACGTCGGCCTGCCGCATCAGACTCTCGCCGACGAGGAAGCTGTTGACACCGATCGGGTTGAGCCGGGCGATGTCCTCATGCGTGAAGATGCCGCTCTCGCTGATGACGATCCGGTCAACCGGCACGCGCGGCGCCAATCGCTCGGTGACCGCAAGATCGACATTGAAGCTGCGCAGGTCGCGGTTGTTGATGCCGAGCAGGCGGCTTTCGAGCTTGAGCGCCCGGTCGAGCTCGGCATCGTCATGGACCTCGACGAGGACATCCATGCCCAGTTCCCGCGCGGTCTCGTTCAGCGCCTTGGCGGTCGCGTCGTCGACACCGGCCAAGATGATCAGGATGCAGTCGGCGCTCCAGGAGCGGGCCTCGTAGACCTGATAGGGCTCGTAAAGAAAATCCTTGCGCAAGGCGGGCAGGCCTGTGGCCTCGCGCGCCTGCGTCAGGAACTCCGGCCTGCCCTGGAATGAGGGCGCATCGGTCAGCACCGACAGGCAGGCCGCACCGCCGGCCGCATAGGCGCGGGCGAGCGAAGGCGGGTCGAAATCGGCGCGGATCAGGCCCTTGGAGGGGCTCGCCTTCTTGATCTCGGCGATCAGAGCGGGCGTGCCCTGAGCGAGCTTGTTTGCGAGCGCGTCAGCAAAGCCGCGCGGCTTGCTGGCCGCACGTGCCCGGCGCTCGATCTCGGCCTGCGGCACCGCGGCCTTGGCTGCCGCGATCTCCTGGCGCTTATAGGCTTCGATCTTCGCGAGGATGTCGGTCATGCCGGCCTCACGCGTTCGAGGCTTTGACGAGCGCGGCGAGCGTCGCCTTGGCCTTGCCGGAATCGAGCGCGGCCGTCGCCTGGGCGAAGCCGTCCTTCAAATCCCGGGCCTTGCCGGCGACGAGCAGCGCCGCAGCCGCATTGAAGGCGGCGATGTCGCGGAAGCCGGTCTTTTCGCCGGCGAGCACGGCGTTCAGCGCCGCCGCGTTCTCCTCCGGCGTGCCGCCGCGCAGGACTTCGGGCTTTGCAGGTTCAAGGCCGACATCGGCGGGGCTGATCGAGAAGCTTTCGATCTTCCCGTTCTCCAGCGAGACGACGCGGGTCGGGCCTGTCGTGGTGATCTCGTCGAGCCCATCCGAGCCGTGCACGGCCCAGACGCGGGTCGAGCCGAAGGAGGCGAGCACCTTGACCATCGGCTCCAGCCAGGTCTCGGAGAAGGCGCCGATGAGCTGACGCTTGGCGCCGGCCGGGTTGGAAAGCGGGCCGAGCAGGTTGAAGATCGTGCGCGTGCCGAGCTCGGTGCGCACCGGCGCGACATGGCGCATCGAAGCGTGATGCGTCGGCGCGAACATGAAGCCGACGCCGGCCTCGCGGATACAATGCTCGGTCGCGGCCGGATCAAGCCCGACCTTGACGCCGAGCGCGGTCAGCACGTCGGCGGCCCCGGAGCGCGAGGAGGCCGCGCGGTTGCCATGCTTGGCGACCGGCACGCCGCAGGCGGCGGTGATGATCGAGGCCAGCGTCGAGACATTGTAGGAGCCGGACGAATCGCCGCCGGTGCCGACGATGTCGATCGCCTCCGGCGGGGCCTTGACGGTAAGCATCTTGCCACGCATCGCGCTGGCGGCGCCTGCGATCTCATCGATCGTCTCGCCGCGGACACGCAGCGCCATCAGGAAGGCGGCCGATTGCGCGTTGGTGACCCCGCCCGAGAGGATGGTGTCGAAGGCGTCGCGCGCTTCCTCGCGCGAGAGCGTCGCGCCGGTCGCCACCTTGGCGATGAAGGGTTTGAAATCGTCCATGGGAACTCTGCGGAATCAGGCTGAAGGGGTCAGGGCGGAGGCTTCGCGTTCGCTCTGCCACCGCTCCGCGAGGTCGAGGAAATTCCGCAGAATCGTCGCGCCATGCTCGGAAGCGATGCTCTCCGGATGGAACTGGACGCCGTGGACCGGCAGCTCCCGGTGAGAAAGCGCCATGATCAGGCCGTCATCGCTCTCCGCCTCGATCTCGAAGACATCGGGGCAGGAGGCTCGCTCGACCACGAGCGAGTGATAGCGCGTCGCCTGCAGCGGTCCGTTGATGCCGCGGAACAGCCCGCGCGCCCGGTGGCGGATCGGCGAGACCTTGCCGTGCATCGGTAGCGGCGCACGCACCACCTCGCCGCCGAAGGCCTGTCCCATCGCCTGCAGGCCGAGGCAGACGCCGAAGATCGGCTTCTTGCCCGCGCCTTCGCGGATCAGGTTCAGGCAGATTCCGGCTTCATTGGGCGTGCAGGGGCCGGGCGAGAGCACGATCGCGTCGTGGTCGCCGGCAAGCGCCTCGTTGACGGTGAGCGCATCGTTACGCCAGACATCGACCTCGGCGCCGAGCCCACCGATGAGGTGGACCAGGTTCCAGGTGAAGCTGTCGTAGTTGTCGATCAACAGAACGCGCATGGCCGGACCCGTGAATACGGCTTGAGGTCATGCACGTTCGGGGGCGGGGTGGTCAAGTTTCGCGCGGCCGAATGACCGGGCGATTCCTCCTCACCCCCGCGCGCTGCGCGGCATGCCTGCGGTGCGCGGCTGCGCCAGTCCCGGCGCGGTCTCGACGCCGAGCGTCGGCAGGGCGAGCGTCCGCTGTCCTCTGAAATCGACATGGCAGACGATCAGCCCGCGCTCCTCGATATAGCTGAGCACGCGGCGCGCGCGGCTCGGCGAGGCGCTGCCATAGATCTCCGCGAGCTCGGCATCGCTGGGGCAGGGCCGGCCTTCGATGGCGGTGCGGGCGATGTAGAGGAAGAGCCCCTGCAGGTCTTCCGGCAACGTGCCGGACGCGGCCACAGCCGCCTGCCAGCCATCGCTCGTCGCGACGCTGTCGCTGACGCCGGCCCGCGCCACGGCGAGCCTGCGGCGGAACTCCTCGAGGCTGAGTTGCGTGCGGCCGAGCCGGCGCATCCGGCAGCGCACGGTGAAATCCTGGTAGAGCACCGCGACCTGGCGCGAGCGCGCCTCGGGATCGGCCATCAATTCGCGCAGGATTTCGACCATGATCGCCTCGCGCTCGGCCGGCTCCAGCTCGATCTCGGGTTCCGGCTCCGCCTGCGGGGCAGGGCGATAGTTCTCGATCCGGCGCAGCACCTCGGTCGGATCGGGCTTGGGACGCGGGGCCGGGCGCACCGGACGGGCCATCGGCAGCGGTTCGTCCTCGCCGCGCGTGAAGATCAGCTTGCCGGCCTCCTCCGGCGCCTGCTCCGGCAGCGGCATCAGGCCCGGCGCGCCACCGCGATCGACCGAGGAGACCGCACCGATCCGGATCGGCAGCGGGCGCTTCGACAGGGCGGGGCCGAGCGCGACGAACTGGCCGCGTTCGAGATCGCGGAACATCTCGGCCTGACGGCGGTCCATGCCGAGCAGGTCGGCGGCGCGGGCCATGTCGATGTCGAGGAAGGTGCGCCCCATCAGGAAGTTCGAGGCTTCCGCCGCGACGTTCTTGGCAAGCTTGGCGAGGCGCTGCGTCGCGATCACCCCGGCAAGGCCACGCTTGCGGCCACGGCACATCAGGTTGGTCATGGCGCCCAATGAGAGCCGGCGCGCCTCGTCGGAGGCCTCGCCCGCCATCACCGGCGCGAAGAGCTGCGCTTCGTCGACCACGATCAGCATCGGGAACCAGAGCGAGCGGTCGACATCGAAGAGCCCGCCGAGGAAGGCGGCGGTGGCGCGCAACTGCTCGTCGGCTTCGAGATTTTCGAGATTGAGCACCACCGAGACGCGGTGCTGGCGCACGCGCAAGGCAACGCGCTGCAATTCGGCCTCGCCGCATTCGGCATCGACCACGACATGGCCGAACTGGTCGGCGAGCGAGACGAAATCGCCCTCGGGATCGATGATCGCCTGCTGCACCAAAGGCGCGCTCTGCTCCAGCAGGCGGCGCAGGAGATGCGACTTGCCCGAGCCGGAATTGCCCTGCACGAGCAGACGCGTCGCCAGCAACTCGGCGAGATCGATCAGACCGGGCTCGCCGGTCCTTGTCGTTCCCATCTCGATTGCGGTGGTCATGCGGGCGGTGAGTCGTCGTGTTGGATCGGGCGCGGAGATGCGGCCGGCGCTTCTAGCACGGCCTTTCCTTCGCTGGACGCAGGGCTGCCCTGCCTTCCACAGGCAATCGGCTTCAGCGCGGGCAGCGCAGGGCGCGTTCCTGCCGGACGATGTCGGCGATCACCCGGTGGTCATTGGCCGAGAGCGGCAGGTCCTCGACATCGTCATATTGGCAGCCGGCATTGCCGAAGGCCGCGATGGCGCGTTTCGTCCGGAAGCAATAGCCCTGCGCCTTGTAGATTTCGTTGCGCGCCGTCCACAGGTCGGCGCAGGCCTGAGGGTTGGCGAGCGCCGGCACCGCCATCCCGCTGGCAAGCAGGGCGGTCGCGAGAAGCGAAAGGCAAAAGCTGCGCATGGGGCGGTCTCTCCGACGATTGAGTCGGGAGCTTTGCGGAGCGGGTTGGCGAAGGCAACCTGGGAATGCCGGAGTGTGGGGGCTGACACGTGCCCTGCCGTCACGGCTCCTTCATCTCCAGGCAGGTCAGGACCTCGACATAGCTCGGAGGCCCGCCGAAACTGGCACTTTCGACACACGCCGTCCGGGCGCCCGGCTGGAACTGGTTCCAACGTGCGGTGAGCGCGGCGCGGGCGCGTTCCTCATCGCCCTGGCAGGCTCTGGCGGGGCGGCCGATATCGATGCCCGATTTGCCGACATCGCGGCAGGACGCGGCGATGTCGAAGCGCGGCGGCGAATCCGCCACCTGAATGATCGCAGGAGATGTGCTGGAGAGAGACAGAAGGACGAGACCGGCGGCAAGCATGGCTGCCACTCCAAAAAGGACGCCCTGTCGGTCAACGCGAAGCCGCCGCCGAAGTTCCGGATGAAGGCGCTATTCGGCCGGCGAAGGTCCCTGCCGTTTGCTGACCGTGATATCGCGGGCCGAACGCGCCTCGATGTCGACGATGGCGACGTCCGGCCGGTCTATGGCCGGGAAGCTGCGCGCGTCCGTCGCCCGATGGACGAAGACCAGGCTGGCCAGCGCCGGATGCCCGGCGAGGCGCGAATGCGCCAGCGCAGGCTCCATGGCGCCCGGCAGGACCAGATGGACGCTGCGCCCGCCCTCGATACAAGCCTCCAGGTCGCCGAGGCTGAACAGGCCGAGCGGCAGGAGTTCCAGGCCGCTCAGCATCGCCATGCCCGGCCCGCTCGCCAGCGCAGCGAGGTCGCCGCCGACCAGCGTCGTCACGATGCGCGACGAGACCGTGGGCTTCAGCGCCCGCGAGATATCCAGCGCCTTGCCGAGCAGTTCGCGTTCCGGCAGCGCGATCGGCCCTTGCAGCGACAGGCCGTCGGCGATCTGCAGCGCCGGCCGCTCCATCATCTGCGGCAGAGGGTGCAGGGTCGGGCTGGCCATCAGCATATCGAGGGGGGCGACGCCATCGGGAACATCCGGCCCGAAACCGCCGACGAAGCGTGTGCCGAAGGCCCGCATCGCAAGGTTGCGCAACGTCAGGAGCGGCCGCAAGGGTCCGACCCGGCTGACGCCGACCGCCATCACCGCGCCGGACGCCTCGATCAGCGCCAGCAATTCGAGCTCGTTGCCGTGCAGCGGCAGCATCAAGGGCGAAAGCCCCGCGCGCAGGCTCGCCAGGATCGAGATGATCGCCTCGGGCCCGAGCGGCGCCAGGATCGCGACGCTCGCGCCCGGCGTGCCCTTGTTGATGGCGAGCAGGCGCGCCAGCCGGTCGATGCGCTCGTCGAGGTCCAGGAAATTGATCGAGCCGGGCTTCACGTCGCTCCAGCCGCGCCGGCCCGGCGGATCGCGCAGGGCCGCATCATAGCCGCGGGTCCGGGTCAGGGCCGCGAGCAGGGTGTCGAGATCGAGTCCGTCGAGCACGGCGGAGGCTTCGTCCTGGTCTGCCCGCATCGACAAACCCTAGTTCGCCGGAGCCGGTGCGGCCGGGAGGCGCGCCAGCGTTTCGTTGGAGAGGAAATAGGCCGGCTGGCGCCCCGCGAGCACGACGCCGCGCGCCAGCGCGATCCAGCTATCGGGCAGGTAATAGAGCGGCACGACGTAGAAGCCCGAGATCAGCAGCCGGTCGAGCGCCCGCACCGCCGCGACGAAATCCTCGCGCTCGCGAGCCCCGAGCAGGGCCCGCAGCACGGCGTCGACGGCGGGCGATTTCACGCCGGCATAGTTCAGCGCGCCGTTGCGGGCGGCATTGGCTGAGCCCCAGCGCCCGATCTGCTCGTTGCCGGGCGAGGCCGAGGCCGGCCAGGTCCACTGGATCATGTCGAAATCGAAGGTCGACAGCCGCCGCCAGTACTGCACATCGTCGATCAATCGCACGGACACCGCGATGCCGAGCCGGGCGAGCGACTGTGCGTAATTGAGCGCGAGCCGCTCCTGCGGCCGGCTGGTCACGGTGATCTCGAAGGCGAAGGGCTCGTCCTTGCCGTTGCGCAGCACGCCCTCGCGCAGGACGTAGCCGGCGGTCTTGAGCAGATCGAGCGCCTTGCGCGCCTGCTCGCGATCGCGGCCCGAGCCGTCGGTTTCGGCGGGCCTCCAGCTGCCGGCTAGAATGTCCTCGCGCACCGCACCCGGAAAACCGGCGAGCAGGACCTTCTCCCGTTCGTCGGCGGGCACGCCGAGTGCCGAGAGATCCGAATCGGAGAAGAAGCTGCCGGCCCGGCGATAGACGCCGTGGAACAGGTTGCGGTTAACCCATTCGAAATCGAACAGCAGCCCCAGCGCCTCGCGCACCCAGACATCGGCGAAGATCGGCCGGCGCGTGTTGAAGACCAGGCCGGTCATGCCCTTGGGCGTGTCGAAATGCAGGGTTTCCTGCCGGATGCGCCCGTCATGCACGGCCGGCACGTCGTAGCCGGTCATCCAGCGCGTCGGATCGCCCTCGAGGCGCACATCATAGAGCCCGGCCTTGAACGCCTCGAACAGCGCATTCGAATCCCGGTAGAAATCGTAGCGGATCTCGTCGGCATTATAGAGCCCGCGCGTCACCGGATGGTCCTCGGCCCAGAAATCCTTGCGCCGTCTCAGCGTGAGCGATTCGCCGGGCCGGACCTCCTCGACGCTATAGGCGCCGGAGCCGAGTGCCGGCCTGAAGCTGGTTTCGCCGAAGGTTTCGGCGTTGGTCGCATGCTTCGCGAAGATCGGCATCGCGCCGATGACCAGCGGCAATTCGCGGTTGGAGCCGTCGCCGAGCTCGAATTCGACGCGCCGGGGCGAGGGCGCCGAGACCTTGGTCACGCGGCCGAGGCTGGAGCGATGGAAGGGCTTGCCCTTCGTCTTCAGCATCTCGAAGGTGAAGATCACGTCCTCGGCGGTGACCGGCTTGCCGTCGGAAAACCGGGCCCGCTCGTCGATCTCGAAGGCGAGGCGGGTACGGTCCGCGTCGAGCGACACCCCCGAGGCAAGCAGGCCGTACGCCGTGAAGGGCTCGTCTGCCGAGCGGTAGAGCAGGCTCTGCTGGACGTATTTCGGCACGGCATCGGGCGCGACGCCGAGGACGACGAGCGGATTGAGGCTGTCGAAAGTCCCCTGGATGCCGAGAACGATGCGCCCGCCCTTCGGAGCCTTGGGGTCGGCATAGGGCAGATGCGCGAAGCCGGGCGGCAGGGCCGGCTGACCATGCATCGCGATGGCATGCTGCAGCGGGGCCGAATCGGCCAGCGCATTGCGCCCGCGCGCCAGGGCGGCGAACGGGGCCAAAGCCAGCATAAGGTTGACCCCGCGGCGGTTCATCGCCTGGGGCAATCGAAGAAATTCCATCACGCGACCTGATTCCCTGCGCAAGAATAGCATGGGCACAGCATGGTCACGCAGCTATTCGGGCTGGAATCCTTGGTGCGAACTCGCTAAAGGCGAGGGCAGGGTGTCATTCAAACGCCTCAATCGGCCTTGATGTGCACGGCTTGCGATGGCCGGCGCCCCATGCGATTGGGCCATCAGCGGTGACGCGCGCGGCTTGCGAAGTCGTGATCCCGAATTCGCTTGATAAGGAAAGACAAGGAATGTCCGCTTCGTATCGCCTGTCATCATCTGCTCTGGGCCTCGTGCTCAGCGCGGCCATCGGCTTCGCGCCCGTCGCGGCCTTCGCCCAGGCTCCGGCGCAGCGCCCGGCTCCGTCCCGTCCGGCTGCCCCGGCCCAGCAGCCTGCCGCTCCGGCCCAGCCCGGCGCCGCCGCGGCCACCGGCCCGACCGTCGTCCAGGTCAAGCCCGAGCCCTCGCAGACGAGCTGGACCAAGGTCTGCGGCAAGGACCAGGGCGCCAACAAGGAAATCTGCTACACCACGCGCGACTTCGTCTCGGATCAGGGGCAGCCGGTGCTGGCCGTCGCGATCTATGACGTCAAGGGCGACGCCAACAAGATCGTGCGCTTCCTGATGCCGCTCGGCCTGCTGCTGCAGCCCGGCATCCGATTCGGCGTCGACAGCGCCCAGCCGACCGGCGGCCGCTACGCCATCTGCTTCCCGAACGGCTGCTTCGCCGAGGCGCAGGTCAAGGACGACTTCATCAACGCGATGAAGAAGGGCACCAACCTGAACGTCAGCGTCCAGAACCAGGGCGCTCGCGAGCTGACCTTCACCATCCCGCTCGCCGATTTCGCCAAGGGCTTCGATGGCGCGGCGATCGACCCCAAGGTGCTCGAGGAGCAGCAGAAGCAGTTGCAGGACGAACTCGGCAAGCGCCAGGAAGAGCTGCGCCAGCGCCTCGGCGCCGGCGGCGCTGCCGCTCCGGGTGCCGCCCCGGCCCCCGGCGCCGCGCCCGCCGTGCCCGCGACCCCGCCGAAGCCCTGAGCCACGGCGTACCGCCTGAAACAGAAAAGGCCGGTCCCTCGCGGGGCCGGCCTTTTTCTTGGGGCGCTGGAGTCTGTGGATAGTTGCGGGGTGATTTTGGTCAGCCCTTTGTCGTTCCGGGTTCGCACCTGCGGCGCGCCCCGGAATGACAACCGTAGGTTACGAAAGGCAGCCGGCCTCAGTTCAAATCGGCACGGTCCAGCTTGTAGCGGCCCTTGCGATCACGCCGGAAGAACTCCCGGGCGCGGGGATGGCGCACGGGTTCGCCGGAATCGTCGTCGACGAGATTCTGCTCGGAGACATAGGCGACGTATTCCGCCTCCTGGTTCTCGGCGAAGAGATGGTAGAAGGGCTGGTCCTTCGACGGGCGCATGGCCTCCGGGATCGCCATCCACCACTCCTCGGTATTCGAGAAGACCGGGTCGACGTCGAAGATCACGCCGCGGAACGGGTAGATGCGGTGCTTGACCACCTGCCCGATCCTGAATTTGGCCGAACGCGCTTCCATGACTGATCCATCGTGAGCCGGCCGATGCGCCGCCGGCTGGAGGTTGTTAGGGGTTATGGGACAGGTTTGACGCGAGCGATTTTTCGCGAATGCCAGGAGTTCGAGGACGCAAGCCTTCCGGCTTGCTACGAAGAACGACACAGCAGTCGCGCAAAAGCGCCGCGCCCTGTGGGTGAGGTGAAAACGACGGAGCTGCAGCGTCGCACCGCTTGCCGATACCAGCGGTATCGGCTGCGCGATGCTCCTCCCATCTCCGGCGTTTTGACCTCATCAAACCTGTCCCATAACCCCTAACAACCTCTAGGTCTTGCCGCCTTGCGCAAGCAATGCGTCGTAAATGCGTCGAAATCAATCGATCGGGACCGTTTGTCCCATCACATTCCGTAGCGCTCAGCCAGATCGGGATCGCGCGCAGCGACCTGCCGGGCAAGGTCGACGATCACCTTCGCCTGTTTCCAGGTGGCGTCGTCCTGCATCTTGCCGTCGATCATCACGGCGCCTGAGCCGTCCGGCATCGCCTCCAGGATGCGCCTGGCGAAGGCGACTTCCGTGGGGTCCGGGCTGAAGACGCGCTTGGCGATGGCGATCTGCGAGGGATGCAGCGTCCAGGCGCCGGCGCAGCCGAGCAGGAAGGCGTTGCGGAACTGCGCCTCGCAGGCCGCCTCGTCACTGAAATCGCCGAACGGGCCGTAAAACGGCTTGATCCCGGCCGCGGCGCAGGCATCGACCATCTTGGCCAGCGTATAGTGCCAGAGGTCCTGCTGTGCGACGGCCCGCGATCCGCCATCGGGGGAGGGGTCGGCGATCACCTTGTATTCGGGGTGCCCGCCGCCGACGCGTGTCGTCTTCATCGCGCGCGAGGCGGCGAGGTCGGCGGGGCCGAGGCTCATGCCGTGCATACGCGGCGAGGCGGTCGCGATCGCCTCGACATTCTTCACGCCCTCCGCCGTCTCCAGGATGGCGTGGATCAGGATCGGCTTGCGCAATTGGTGCCGCGCCTCGAACTGCGCCAGCAGCTGGTCGACATAGTGGATGTCCCAGGGGCCCTCGACTTTCGGCACCATCACGACGTCGAGCTTGCCGCCGATCTCGGCCATGATCGCGCTGATGTCGTCGAGAAACCACGGCGAATTCAATGCATTGACGCGGGTCCACAAGCCGGTCTTGCCGAAATCGACCGCCTTGCCCATGGCGATGAAGCCGTCGCGCGCCGCCTGCTTGGCCTCGACGGGAATCGCATCCTCAAGATTGCCGAGCACGATATCGACCTGTCCGGCGAGTTCGCCGACCTTGGCGCGGACCTTCTCCAGATGCGGCGGCACGAAATGGATCATCCGCTCGAGCCGCTGCGGCAATTCGCGGAAGGGTTCCGGCGCGCCGATCGCGAGCGGGCGGAAGAACTGGCGCGGCGTCCTGGTCGTCATCGGCGGCTCCGTTTTGCGTTGCAGCATTGTGAACCAGATCGCGACGGCCCCGTCCATGATGCTTTTGGGAGCGAGCGGATAATGTGCCTAGGCTATTATTCCTTTGCACTAAGGTAAGTATAATTTCCTAGGCATTTTATCTTGCCTTGATGAAGCCGAGCGTGGCGGGCGTTCCGGTGCCATTGCGGACGGGTAACCATCGCCGGGCTTTGTCCCGGTCGAACGGCGGTTATCCGCTATAGTGCCCGGTGTCCGACGCTGGAGGGTCCGGCGCCGCCCTTGCAGCGAGCGACATGCGAGTTTCATGACCAAGCCGGAAACCGCCGCCTCCAGCCTGCGGCTCGAAACCCTCGACGCGCTGCGCCTGCTGGCGGCCCTGGCCGTGTTGCTGTTCCATTTCGGCTTTCGGGGTCTGTCGCTCGGCGTGACCGATATCGCACTGCCGGCCTATGAGCCCGTCCTGAAATACGGCTATCTCGGCGTGCAGTTGTTCTTCGTGATCAGCGGCTTCGTGATCGCCTATTCCGCGGAAGGGCGCACGCCGCTTCAGTTCGGCATCGCCCGTTTCGCGCGGATCTATCCGACCTTCGTCCTGTGCATGACCATCACCTTCCTGGTCGTGGTGGCCTTCGGTGCTCCGCGCCTGCACGCGACGACCGGTCAATGGGCCGCAAACCTCCTGATCAAGTCGGAACTGCTCGGGAAGCCGGCGCTCGACGGCTCCTATTGGTCGATCTTCTACGAGGTGGTCTTCTACGCTTGGGTTTTCGCCTTCATGGCGGCAGGGCGGTTCAAGCGCGCGAACTACCCTGCGATCGTCGTCGGCTGGCTGCTGATCTCGGTCATCGACCGGGCGACGGTCTCCAGCGGCGTGATGCGCTACCTGCTCCTCACCGATCAGAGCGCCTTCTTCTGCGCCGGCCTCATCCTCTATGCCGCCTTCCGGGATGGCTATGATCGCAAGATACTGGGTTTGCTGGCCCTGTGCACGGCGGTCGCGATCTTCCAGTCGCTGCAACTCGCGCAGTGGAACCGGGAGAATTACCGGGTCGCCTACAGCGATCTCGTGGTGGCGGCGTCCTGTATCGTGATCTTCGCGACCGTTGCCGCTTCCATCCGGTTCCCGCGCCTGCCGCTGCCCTCGCGCATGATGCTGGCGATCGGCGGCCTGACCTATCCGCTCTACCTGCTCCACCAGCATATCGGCTACGTCGTCTTCAATCTGGCCGGCGCCATGCTCCAGCCCCTGCCTCTGGTGATCCTCGTCACGCTGGGGCTGATCGCCTTCTCCTGGCTGATCTGGCGCTTCTTCGAGCGTGCCGCGCAGAGCTGGACGAAATCTGCGTTGACCGGGCTGGTGAACGGGGCTCTCGCCTTGCTGTCAGGGAATGGCGCGAAGCGGAAGGAAGGGATTGCCAACTGATCACGGTCGGGATTTAGGCTCTGGTCGATCGGTTGGATTGTTTCGTGCAGGAAATCTGGTCGTTCGTGGATCACCCGGCCTCATGGGCCACCCTGACGCCAGGATCGCTCGCTTCCCGATGGCCGACCTTCTCAGCATCTTCAATCTGGTCGCACCGTTCTTCGGGCTGATCCTGCTCGGCTTCGCCATCGGCCGCTACAAGCAGTTGCCGGAGGAGGGGCTGGCCTGGCTGCAGTTCTTCCTGATCTATGTCGCGCTGCCGCCGCTGTTCTACCGCCTGATCGCCGACAAGCCGCTGAGCGAGCTCGCCAACTGGAAGTTCATCGCCGGCACGACCTTCGCCACCTTCTGCGCCTTCAGCCTGTCGCTGGCGATCGGGTTGAAGGCCGCCAAAGGCGACCTGCCGCAGGCGGTGATGCAGGGCGTCGCCGGGGCCTATTCCAATATCGGCTATATGGGCCCACCCTTGATCCTGGCGGCGCTGGGGCCAGAGGCGAGCGCGCCGGTCGTGCTGATCTTCGTCTTCGACAGCGTGCTGCTATTCTCGCTCGTTCCCTTGCTCATGGCGGTCGCGGGCGTCGAGAAGAAGAGCCTGCTCGCGACCGCCGGCGAGGTGGTCTGGCGGGTGCTGACCCACCCGTTCAATGTCGCGACGCTGGCCGGCGTGCTGGCGAGCTATCTCAAGTTCGAATTGCCGGTGGCGCTCGACCGGATGGTGCTATGGCTGTCGCAGGCTGCTGCCCCCTGCGCGCTCTTCCTGCTCGGCGTCACCGTGGCGCTGCGTCCGATGAAGACGATGCCGGCCGGCGTCCCTGCGCTGGTCTTCATCAAGCTCCTGCTGCATCCGCTTCTGGTCTGGGTGCTGCTCTCGGCGCTCGGCGGTATCCCGACCAACTGGATCTATGCCGCGATCATCATGGCGGCGCTGCCGCCGGCCCTGAACATCTTCGTCATCTCGACGCAGTACAAGGTCGGGATCGAGCGCGCCTCGGCCTGCATCCTCGTCGGCACCATCGTGTCGATGGTCACGCTGTCGGGCTTCCTGTGGCTGGTGAAGACGGGCAGGATAGCGGCTGACTTGTTTCACTGAAGCATTTTCAAGCGAAGTGGCCGCCGGTTCGCGTGAAGAAAATGCGATGAAGCAAAGAATCAGGGACACCGATGCTGCCGCTGGACGACCTGCTGGTCCTCGATTTCTCGACGCTCCTGCCCGGGCCGCTGGCGAGCCTCTTCCTCTCCGAGGCCGGCGCGCGCGTCATCAAGATCGAGCGGCCGGGCGGCGAGGACATGCGCGGCTTCCCACCGCGCTTCGGCGAGACGGCGGCGCCTTTCGCGGTGCTCAACCGCGGCAAGGATTCGGTCGAACTCGACCTCAAGGCGCCCGATGCGGTGGCGCGCCTCACCCCCCTGATCGCGAAGGCCGATATCCTGATCGAGCAGTTCCGTCCGGGCGTGATGGAACGGCTCGGCTTCGGCCATGAGGCGCTGAAAGCGATCAACCCGCGTCTGATCTATTGCTCGATCAGCGGCTATGGCCAGCGCGGCCAGCGCGCCCAGGAAGCCGGGCACGACATCAACTACCAGGCGCTCGGCGGCCTGCTCGGCCAGTCCTTGAAGCGCGGCGAGCCGCCGCCCCTGCCGCCGCCGCTCGTCGCCGACATCGCCGGCGGCACCATGCCGGCCGTGCTCAACATCCTGCTGGCCTTGCGCCAGCGCGACCGCACCGGGCAGGGCTGCCATCTCGACATCGCCATGGCCGATGCGATGCCGACCTTCGCCTGGTACGGGCTGGCGCAGGGGCAGGTGACCGGCTCCTTCCCCGATGGCGGCGAGGGGCTCCTGACCGGCGCGAGCCCACGCTACGGCCTCTATGCCACCGCCGATGGCTGGTTCCTCGCGGTTGGCGCGATCGAGCCCAAGTTCTGGCAGGGCTTCTGCGAGGGCATCGGGCTCGACGAGAAGTTGCGCGACGACCGCCGCGACCCCGAGGCTACGCGGGCGGGCATTACCGCGATTATCGCCAGCGAGAGCGCCGCCTATTGGCGCGCGCTGATCGAGCCGCTCGATTGCTGCTGTACGGTGGTCCGGACGCTGGAGGAGGCGGTCTCCGATCCGCAGATGTCGGCGCGCGGCCTGCTCGATGCGCAGGTCGAGGAGCCCGGCGGCCGCCGCCTCGTCTCGACGCCGTTGCCGCTGGCGCCGGTCTTCCGCGAGCAGGCGGCCGGATTGCGAAAGGTCGCGGCGAGCGGGGCCGACACGCGTAGGATTTTGGGGGAAGGCTGATCTGACCCAGCCGTCATTCTCGGACGGAGCGAAGCGCAGACCCGAGAATCTCTTGCAGAATGGAGCGCCTCTTTCAGCCTGAGATGCTCGGTGCAAGCCCGAGCATGACGGAGTTTCCTATCGCGCCGCTCCGCCAGCCAGCCCCTGACGCATCACGAGGCGCCGCAGCGGACCGATCCGTGACAGTGCCAGCAGGCCAGCACCGCGCATCAGGTCGGCCGGCATCAGATCGGTCAGCAGCGTGCGGTTGAGCACATCGACCGCGCCGGTCCGCAAACGGACATCCGTTCGCCGGGCCCCGTCATAATCGGCGATGACGCTTTCCGCTCCGGCATCCGTGACGCCGGCGAGCGCTTCGCTCAACGCTGCAACATCCCGCAGGCCGAGATTGAGCCCTTGCGCTCCGATCGGCGGGAAGACATGTGCAGCCTCGCCGATCAGCGCCATGCGGCCGGCACCGAAGCGCTCGACCGAGAGCCCGCCCATCGGCACCTTGCCGCGCGGCCCCGAGACGGTCATCGCCCCGAGCAGCGACTGCACCTGTCGCTCGACACGCAGGGCGAAGGCCGGATCGTCGAGAGCGGTGAGGGCCGCAGCCTCTTCCGGATCGACCAGCCAGACCAGCGAGGAGCGCCGGCCGGGCAGGGGCACGATCGTGCAAGGCCCTTTGCGCGTATGGAACTCGGTCGAGGTTTCCTGATGGTCGCGGCGGTGCTCGAAGATCGCGGTCAGGGCGATCTGCGGATAGCGCCAGTCGCGGCTTTCGATGCCGGCCGCCGCACGCACCTGCGAATTGCGGCCATCCGCGCCGACGATGAGCCGGGCCTTCAACGGTGCGAAGCCCTCGCCGGAGAGGCGCACGCCGTCTGCCTCCGACTCGATGGTCCGGACGAAGCCGGGGATCATCCGCAGGCCGGACAGCGCACCGGCTTTCTCGGCGAGAAGCCCGGTCAGGTCGGCATTCTCGATATTCCAGCCGAAGGCCTCCAGCCCGATCTCGGACGCCCGGAACTCGACCGGTGGCTGGCGGAACAGGCTGCCGCTGTCGTCGACGAGGCGCATCACTTCAAGCGGCGCCGCCTTCTCCAGCAAGGCCTCCTGCACGCCGAGCTCGGCCAGCATCCGCCATGAGCCGTCGAGCAGGGCGACCGTGCGCCCGTCGCGCGGTGTCGCGACCGGGCCGAGCAGGGCGACGCTGCGCCCTTCGCGACTGAGAGCCAGCGCGGCCGCAAGACCGACGGCGCCGGCGCCCACGATCGCGATATCGACCTGATCGGCAGTCTGTTTGCTCATCGCCCATGGCTAGCCGATGCGCGGCATCTTGGCCACGGGCCGCAAAGTCGCAAGGTGCGTTCTGCGTTGGGCACGGATGCCTTTCCGGCCCGATGAACTATGGTCGGGGCATCCATCCCGTAGGAGATGCCTTTCATGGTCAAAGCCATTCGTGCCCACAAGACCGGCGGCCCCGAGGTCCTGCAGTTCGAGGACGTCACCCTGCCGCAGCCGGGTCCCGGCGAAATCCTGATCCGCAACCGGGCGATCGGCCTGAATTTCATCGACACCTATTTCCGCTCGGGCCTCTATCCGGCGCCGCAACTGCCTTTCACGCTCGGCAACGAGAGCGCGGGCGATGTGCTCGCCGTCGGCCCGAACGTCACCGAGTTCAAGCCCGGCGACCGCGTCGCGGTCGTCTCGGCGCTCGGCGCCTATGCCGAGGAGCGCATCGTGCCGGCGGCCTCCGTCGTGGCGCTGCCGGAGGGCATCTCCTACGAGGCCGCCGCCAGCATGCTGCTGAAGGGGCTGACGGCCGAATACCTGCTGCACCGGACCTACAAGGTGAAGCCGGGCGACACGATCCTGGTCCATGCCGCGGCCGGCGCTACCGGCCTCATCCTCTGCCAATGGGGCAAGGCGCTGGGCGCCACCGTGATCGGCACTGTCGGCTCGAAGGAGAAGGCGGAGCTCGCCAAGGCGCATGGCGCCGACCATGTCATCAACTACCGCGAGGAGGATTTCGCGGCGCGGGTGAAGGAGATCACCGGCGGGGCGCTCTGCGACGTGGTCTATGACGGTGTCGGCAAGGACACCTTCATGAAGTCGCTCGACACTCTGAAGCCCTTCGGCCTGCTGGCGAGCTTCGGCAACGCCTCGGGCTCGGTCGAAGCGTTCAATCTCGGCATCCTCGCCGCCAAGGGCTCGCTCTATGTCACGCGCCCGACGCTCAACACCCACACGGCCAAGCGCGAGACCATGATCGCGATGGCGAAGAACCTGTTCGGGGCGGTGACGAGCGGCAAGGTCAAGGTGCCGGTCAACGCGACCTTCCCGCTGAAGGATGCAGCCGACGCCCACCGCCTGCTGGAATCGCGCGGTACCACGGGCTCGACGGTGCTGATTCCCTGATCCGGGACGTCATGCTCGGGTCAAGCCCGAGCATCCCGGCGGAAAGAACATGCGTCCGGTCATCCGGGCGCATTTTTTATGCGCGGTGTGAACCCGGCGATCAGGTGCCGCGACCAAACGACATCAGCAGGATGTGCTGACAATCATTCGAGGTGATGTCATGCCCAGCAAAATCAAGATCGTCGGCCTTCTGTTTGCGACCCTGACGCTTTCGACCGCTGCCATGGCCCAGCAGGGCGGCGGCGGCGGTGGTGGTGGTGGCGGCAATGGCGGCGGCGGCCAGGGCGGCCAGGGCGGCGACCACAATTCCGTCATCGCCATCCGCCTGCAGGATCACGAACGCCTCCGGGTGCCGGGCGCAGGACGGGCGCGGACCGCCGGGACCAATTGCACCACCGTCGCCTGCAATGAGCGGCCTGGCCGCGAGCCTCCTCCGGCCCTGGCCTCGGAAGGCTGCGGCGGCGACCTGAGGGTCGCGCAGGATCGCCGGGGCCGGGCCGTTCGTCAGGTTTGCGGGTTCGGAAGCTGACGCGCGAGCCGGTTCAGACCGCGATGCCGTGAAGATCGTAAGCGTCGGCCCGTTCGATCTTCACGGTGACGATATCGCCGGCCCGCAGGGGTCGGCGGCTCGCGACATAGACATTGCCGTCGATCTCTGGGGCATCCCATTTCGAGCGGCCCTTGGCCACGGTCGGGCCGGCCTCGTCGATGATGACCTGAATGCGCTTACCGACGCGGCCCTTGACGATGCGGGCGGAAATCTCGGCCTGCGCCTTCATGAAGCGGTGCCAGCGCGCCTCCTTCACCTCCTCGGGGATGAGGTCGAGGCCGAGGTCATTGGCGGGGGCGCCCTTCACTGGCTCGTATTTGAAGGCGCCGACGCGCTCCAGCTTCGCTTCCTTCAGCCAGTCGACGAGGATGTCCATGTCCTCTTCGGTCTCGCCGGGGAAGCCGACGATGAAGGTCGAGCGGATCGCAAGGTCCGGGCAGATCTCGCGCCATTTGCGGATGCGGTCGAGCGTGCGGTCCTGATGGGCCGGGCGCTTCATTGCCTTGAGGACGTTCGGCGAGGCGTGCTGGAAGGGGATGTCGAGATAGGGAAGGACGATTCCCTCCTGCATCAGCGGGATGACCTCGTCGACATGCGGGTAGGGGTAGACGTAGTGCAGGCGCACCCACATCCCCATCTGCCCGAGCTCGCGGGCAAGCTCGAAGAAGCGGGTGCGGATCTCACGATCCTTGAACATCGAGGGCGCATACTTGATGTCGAGGCCATAGGCGCTGGTGTCCTGCGAGATCACCAGCAATTCCTTGACGCCGGCCTTGGCCAGCTTCTCGGCCTCGCGCAGCACGTCGCCGATCGGCCGCGAGACGAGGTCGCCGCGCAGCTTGGGGATGATGCAGAAGGTGCAGCGATTATTGCAACCCTCTGAAATCTTGAGATAGGCGTAGTGCCGCGGCGTCAGCTTGATGCCCTGATCGGGCACGAGATCGACGAAGGGATCATGCTTCGGCGGCACCGCCTGATGCACGGCCGAGACGACGCTCTCATAGGCCTGCGGGCCGGTGATCGCGAGCACGTTCGGGAAGGCGTCGCGGATCTGCTCGGGCTCGGCGCCCATGCAGCCGGTGACGATGACCTTGCCGTTCTCGGCCATGGCCGCGCCGATCGCCTCAAGCGATTCCGCCTTGGCGGAATCGAGGAAACCGCAGGTATTGACGATGACGAGATCGGCACCGGAATGGCTCTTCGAGAGCTCGTAGCCCTCGGAGCGCAGCGAGGTGATGATCCGCTCGGAATCGACGAGCGCCTTCGGGCAGCCCAGCGAAACGAAGGAGATTTTCGGCGCGACGGCGTTCATCGGCTGATGGCTCGGTTCAGAATGTCAGGAAGCGCCGCGCGTCACGGCACGCGATCGGCGCTTCCTTTGAACCTTTTCAACCTGTTTTGCAATCGAAAGCGCGATCAGGCCGCCTTGCCGGTCGCGACGGGGCGGTCAGGGTCCTGCGTCCAATCGGTCATCGAGCCGTCATAGAGCGCGACCTCGTCGCGGCCGAGCACCTCCGACAGCACGAACCAGTTTGCCGCGGCCGAATGGCCGGTGTTGCAATAGGAGATCACCGGCCCCTGAGGCACCGCGGAGAAGAGCTGCTGCAGCTCGCCCGGCGCCTTGAGCTTGCCGCCCTCGAAGGCGCCGGCATAGTCGCGCTGGATCGCGCCCGGGATGTGGCCGGCGCGCGCAGCCTCGGCCGATTTCTCGCGGCCTTCGAAATAGCTCGGTCCGCGCGCATCGACGAGACTCGCCTGCTTGCTGCGCGATGCGACGAGCGTGGAATCCGCCGTGCTGCGCAGGCCCTGCTGCGCCACGACCGGATAGGCACCAGCGCTCTTCGGCGCGGAGGCGCCGGTCGCGACCGGGCGCTGCGGAGCGGCCGTCCAGCCCTTGAAGCCGCCATCGAGGATCGCCTGCTGGCCGTGGCCGATGAATTTCAGCGTCCAGTAGACCCGCGCCGCCGCGGCGAAATCGGTCGCGGCGGTGCCGGCCGGGACGATCACGACATCATCCTGCGGCTTGATGCCGAGCCGGCCTGCCAGTGCAGCGAGATGGGTGAGCGGCGGCAACATGCCCGGCGCATTGCCGATCTTCGCCCGCCAGCCATCGGCGGCATAGTCGGAATGCACGGCACCGGGAATATGCGCGGCCTCGAAGGCGGCCTTTGCGCCGTCGGCAGCGGTGCGGATATCGACGATGACGAGGTTCTCGTCGCCGAGCCGGGCGGCCAGCGCGTCCGGCGAGATCAGTCCTGTGAATTCAGCCCTGCTCATTCAGCGGCCTCCTTGTGCAATTCATCGATCACTTCGAGGCTGTAGCTCATCTCGGCGGTCGCCCCGAGCATGATCGAAGCCGAACAGTATTTTTCCTTCGACAATGTGACGGCCCGCTCCGCCTTGGCCTGGGACAGGCCCTTGCCGGTGATGCGGTAGGCGAGGTGGATCTTGGTGAAGACCTTGGGATCGGTCGTGGCGCGCTCGGCTTCGACGTCGACCTCGCAGCCGGTGATGTTCTCCCGGCCCTTCTTGATCATCCCGACGACATCGAAAGCCGTGCAGCCCGCAAGCCCGATCAGCAGCATCTCCATCGGCCGGATGCCGAGATTGCGCCCGCCATATTCGGGCGCACCGTCCATGATCATGGCGTGCCCGCTGCCGGACTCGCCCATGAAGGCCATGCCATCAACCCATTTCGCGCGTGCTTTCATCGCGATCTCCTGTCCGGATCGAGACAGCCGAGAATGGCTGCCGGATTCGCCCGGGAGGCTAGGGCATCGCGCTGGAAAGGGGAATCCGCTTTTAGCGACCGCCCGATGCGCGAGATTTCCGATCAGGCGGCAGCGAACAGGTTGCCATGGGTGATGCGGAGCCTGATCCGCTCGCCGATCGCCGGGGCGACCTGGCTGGCGAGATCGACCTCGAGCCGCTTCTTCAGCCCCTCGACCGCGACCTCCGCCCGGCGGATCGGGCCGTTGCGGCGCAGGTGCTCGACCGTGCCGGGTAGCGCCAGCGGCGTCTCGTCGACGATGCGCAGATGCTGCGGACGGACATAGAGCGAAGCCGGGCCACCCTGGTTCTGCGACAATCCGCCCAGTACCGGCCGGTCGCCGAAGAAGGCCTGGCTGCCGACGACCTTGACCGGCAGCTTGTTCACCTCGCCCAAAAATTCGCAGATGAAGGGTGTGGCCGGATGGTCGTAGACGTCGTCGGCCGAGCCGACCTGCTCGATGCGACCCTCGTTGAGGATCGCGACGCGGTCGGCCAGCTCCAGCGCCTCCTCCTGGTCGTGGGTGACGAAGACGGTGGTGTGGCCGGTGCGCCCGTGCAGCTCGCGCAACCAGGCGCGCAGGTCCTTGCGGACCTTGGCATCGAGCGCGCCGAAGGGCTCGTCCAGCAGCAGAACACGCGGTTCGATGGCGAGCGCGCGGGCGAGCGCGACGCGCTGGCGCTGGCCGCCGGAGAGCTGGCTGGGATAGCGCTTCTCCAGCCCCGGCAACTGAACGAGGTCGAGTAAATCGCCGACACGCTTGCGGATGTCCTCGTTGCTCGGGCGCTCGCGGCGCGGCCGGGACTTCAAGCCGAAGCCGATATTCTCGGCGACGTTCATCGTCTTGAACAAGGCGTATTGCTGGAAGACGAAGCCGATGCGGCGGTCGCGCAGCGAGAGCTCGCGCGTATCGGTCTCGCCGAACAGCACGCGGCCGCGATCGGCTTCCTCCAGCCCGGCGATCAGGCGCAGCAGCGTGGTCTTGCCCGAGCCGGACGGACCGAGCAGCGCGACGAGCTCCCCCGGCTGGATATCGAGCGAGACGCCGCGCAGAGCCGGGAAGTTCTCGAAGCGCTTCTCGATGGTTTCGATGGTGACGGCGACCGACATGGCGAGAAATCCTTCGTCTGTGGGTCAGTGACGGCCGCTGGCGGCGATCGCATCGCCGTAGCGCCATTCCAGCAGGGTCTTGAGCACGAGGGTGACCAGCGCCAGCCCCGCCAGCAGCGAGGCCACCGCGAAGGCGGCCGCGCCCATGTATTCGTTGTAGAGAATCTCGATATGCAGCGGCATGGTGTTGGTCAGGCCGCGGATCTTGCCCGAGACCACCGCGACCGCGCCGAATTCGCCCATCGCGCGGGCGTTGCAGAGCAGGACGCCGTAGAACAGGCTCCATTTCACGTTTGGCAGCGTCACCGCGAAGAAGACCCGCCAGGGCGAGGCGCCGAGCGTCAGCGCGGCCTCCTCGTCGGCCGAGCCGAGCGACTGCATATGCGGGATCAGTTCGCGCGCCACGAAGGGGAAGGTGACGAAGACCGTCGCCAGAATCAGGCCGGGCAGGGCGAAGACGATCTTGAGGTCGTTGGCCTGGAGCCACGGCCCAAAATAGCCCTGCGCGCCGAAGAGCAGCACGAAGACGAGGCCCGAGATCACCGGCGAGACCGAGAAGGGCAGGTCGATCAGGCTGATCAGCAGGTCCTTGCCACGGAATTCGAACTTGGCGATGGCCCAGGCGGCGGCGATTCCGACGATGATGTTGAACGGCACGGCGATCGCAGCGACCAGCAAGGTCAACCGGATCGCCGCCAGTGCATCCGGCTCGGTGATCGCGGCGCGATAGGCCTCCCAGCCCTTGGCGGCAGCCTCGACGAAGACCGTGACCAGAGGCAGCAGCAGGAAGAGCAGCAGGAAGGCGAGCGAGATCGCGATCAGCGCGACTTGCACGACGGGGCTCTCGCTGCGCGCCCGGCTGGCGCTGCGAGGCGGCGTGGCCGCAGCGGAGGGCAGGGTCGCGTCAGACATCACCGAACCTCCGGCGGGCGCGGGCCTGGATCAGGTTGCCGGCGAGGATCAGCGCAAAGGAGATCAGCAACATCATCGTCGCGACCACGGCCGCGCCGGCATAGTCGAACTGCTCGAGCCGGATCACGATCAGGAGCGGCGCGATCTCCGAGAGCATCGGCACATTGCCGGCGATGAAGATCACCGAGCCGTATTCGCCGACCGCCCGCGCGAAGGCGAGCACGAAGCCGGTCATCAGCGCCGGCAGGACCTGCGGCAGGATCACCCGGAAGATCGTCCGGAAGCGGCTGGCGCCGAGCAGCGCGGCGGCCTCCTCGACATCGCTCTGCAATTCCTCCAGCACCGGCTGCACGGTCCGCACCACGAAGGGCAGGCCGATGAAGATCAGCGCCACCATCACGCCGAGAGGCGTATAGGCGACCTTGCCGTCGAAGCCGAAGGAGAGATCGGTGAAGGGGATGGTCAGTTTGAAGGCGAGCGGCGCCAGCAGCGAGCCGACCCAGCCATTCGGGGCATAGATCGCGGCGAGCGAGATGCCGGCGACGGCCGTCGGCAGGGCGAAAGGCAGGTCGACCGCCGCATCGATCAGGCGCCGGCCGGGAAATTCGTAGCGCACCAGAACCCAGGCCAGGATCAGCCCGAACACGGCGTTGACGAGCGCAGCGAACAAGGCGGCGGTGAAGGAGAGCTTGAGCGCGGCGAGCGTCCGCGGTGAGGTCGCCACCGCCCAGATATCGGCGGGGCCGGCGCTGGCGGCCTTGAGGAACAGCGCCGCCAGCGGGATCAGCACGATCAGCGACAACGCCGTCACGGTAATGCCGAGCGCCAGACCGAAGCCGGGCAGGATGCTCGGCTCGCGCCAGCGGAAGGTCGTCGTCGCCGCCGTCATGGACAGGTCCTCAGCGGGCCGGCTTGTATAGCTGGTCGAAGGTGCCGCCATCGCCGAAATGGGTCGGCTGCGCCTTCTTCCACCCGCCGAACACGTCGTCGATCGTCACCAGCTCGACTTTCGGGAAATTGGCGATGTCCTTGGCGTCGGCGGCTTCCGGGTTGCGCGGGCGATAGAAGTTCCGGGCGATGATCGCCTGCGCCTTCGGGGTGTAGAGGAATTCGAGATAGGCCTGCGCCTGTTCGCGGGTCTTCTTGGCATCGACATTGCCATCGACCAGCGCGACCGGCGGCTCGGCCAGGATCGACGGGCTGGGCACGACGATGTCGAACTTGTCGGTGCCGAACTCCTTCAGGGCGAGGAAGGCCTCGTTCTCCCAGGACAGGAAGACGTCGCCGATGCCGCGCTGGGTGAAGGTTGTGGTCGCGCCGCGCGCGCCGGTGTCGAGCACCGGGACATTGGCGAGCAGCTTGCCGATATAGTCGCGGATCTTCGCGTCGTCCTTGTTGAAGGCCTTCTCGGCATAGGCCCAGGCGGCGAGGTAGTTCCAGCGCGCCCCGCCCGAGGTCTTCGGGTTCGGCGTGATGATCTGGACACCCGGTTTCACGAGGTCGCCCCAGTCCTTGATCGCCTTCGGGTTGCCCTTGCGGACGAGGAAGACGATTGTCGAGGTATAGGGCGAGGAATTGTGCGGCAGGCGCTTCTGCCAGTCGAGCGGCAGCTTCTTCGAGCGCTCGGCCACGGCGTCGATATCGCCGGCCAGCGCCAGCGTCACGACATCGGCATTGAGCCCGTCGATCACGGTGCGGGCCTGCGCGCCGGAGCCGCCATGCGACTGGCGGATCGTCGCGATCTTCTTGTCGGGATGCTTCGCGTTCCATTCGGCGAGGAAGGCCGCGTTGATGTCGCGATAGAGCTCGCGGGTCGGGTCGTAGGAAACGTTGAGGAGCTCGGTCTGGGCGCGCGCTCCGGCGACGACGCCGAAGCACAGGCTGAAGGCTCCCAGTACCAGTCCGGCCCGAAGGAGGCGGCTATAAGCAGGTCGCGTCATGTCAGGGCTCCGTTGGTTCGCGGCGAGGTTTGAAGAAGCCTCGATCCGTTCTGAATAACAAACGAAACGTACTGAGTTATCGGCTATGCCTCAATGACCTGGCGCAAACAGCGCCTTCCAAATTGCGGCACCGGAGGAGAAAACGCATCTCCGGCGATCGCGTTCCACCCGGCAACGAAACCGGATCCCCGTCAGGCGCGGCGGCGATCTTCCGCCGGATTCGCGGCGGACAGGGCTGGCCCGAAGGCATGGCCGAGCAGGACGAGAACGGGCCCATTCGCCGGCAATTCGCCGAGCCGCTCCGGCAGGTCGACGATGGTCGCGGCGACGCGCTTCTCGTCCGGCCGCGTGGCGGCCAGCACGGCGACGGCCGGCGTCTGCGGGTCGAGCCCGGCGGCAATGGCACGCTCGCGGAAGCCGGGCAGGGTCGCGCGGGCCATGTAGATCACGGTCGAGGCGGCGGGGTCGGCCATGGCGCGCCAGTCGAGATCATCCGGCAGTTCGCCCTTGCGCGAATGGCCGGTTACGAATTGCAGGCGCCGCGCATGGTCGCGATGGGTCAGCGACAGGCCGAGCGAGGCGGCCGCACCCTGCGCGGCCGAGATGCCGGGCACGATCGCTACGGGCACGCCAGCCGCCTGGCAGGCTTCGATCTCCTCGCCGGCACGGCCGAAAATGCCGGGATCGCCGCCTTTGAGGCGCACGACATGCTTACCCTGCGTAGCCAGCGAGACGATCAGCGCGTTGATGTCGCCTTGCTTCACCGAGGGGCCATAGCCGGTCTTGCCGACCAGCATGCGCTTGGCCTCGCGCCGTGCCAGCTCCAGCACGCCGGGCGAGACCAGATCGTCATAGAGGATGATGTCGGCGCTCTGCAGGGCGCGGATCGCCTTCAGCGTCAGCAGTTCCGGATCACCCGGACCAGCGCCGACCAGCGTGACGCGGCCCTTGCCGTCATGATTGGCCTCGATCAGGGAGAGCTTCGCGAAAAGCTCGGCCTCGTCATCGAGGTTCGGCGTGCGTTCCGGTTCGGCCATGGCCTTGCCGGCGAAAAGCTCCCAGAAGCTGCGTCGCAGCGCGAAGGGTAGTTCGCGCGCCTGCACCGCCGGGCGCCAATCGGCGGCAGCCTGCGCCCAGTTCTTCAGCCCGGGCGGCAGCAAGGCCTCGATCTTGGTCCGGATTGCCTGCCCGAATACCGGCGCCGCGCCATCGGTCGAGACCGCGACGATCAGGGGCGAACGGTTGACCAGCGCGCCGAAGGCGAAATCGCAATGCTCGGGCTTGTCGACGATATTGACCGGCACGCCGGCCTGCCGCGCCGCTGCGACGAAGGCGCGGACCGCATCGGCATCGTCGAGATCGGCCACGGCGATGGCTGCATCGGTGAGATCGTCGGCCTGCCAGGCCCGACCATGCACATGAACGCGTCCGCCAACCTCGCTCCGCACCAAGCCGGCGAACAGTGCCTCCTCGCCATCGGCGAAGACGTGAAGTTCCGCTCCCGTCGCCGCCAGCAGCTCCGCCTTCCACAACGCGCCCTCGGTCCCGCCGGCGAGCACGACCTTGCGCCCATCCAGCTTATGGAAGAGCGGCAGCGTCGCCAGCGGCTCGATGCGGGCCGCTGTGGATTCGGGCTGTCTGTCGGTCATCGGGTGGTCGCCACGGCCTTTGCGTCTGCCGCACTGCGCTCGTTGCCCGCCGGTGGCGTCAGCAGCCACAGCGCGGCCAGTGTCAGGATGATAAGGCGAAAGCAAAGATCGAACCAGCGCCTGCGTGCTCCGCTTGCAGGCTGGAGCAGCAGCTGCGTCTCGAACACGGCATCAGGATCACTCTCGTCGATGCTCGCAGCGGTGCGGGAGCGCTCGATGGAACCCTGTGTCGCGGTCGAGATCGTCATACCTCACTCCGCTGCGATGGGCGCTGCGGCTCTCGCCGCCCGGCGCTGGTCGAGGACGTTGCGGCCGCTTTCGCTATAGCCGCGCTGGTAGGTGGCGCTGAACGTGTCCCGGGCGCGCAGCCATTGCGGCACAGGCTGGCGCGCGGCACTCGCCTCGGGCAATTCGATGGTGTCGAAGCCGCAGGAGAGGGCATAGGCGAACTGGTCGGCGATCAGCGGGCCGCTGGCGCGAATCTCGCCCGCAAAGCCGGCGCGCCGGATCTGGCGAGCGAGGCTGAAGCCGCGCCCGTCGGAATAGGCGGGAAAGGCGATGGCGACGAGCGCCAGCCGCGGCAGGAAGGGTTCGAGCGCGGAGAAGGGTACGGAATTGGGCAGGATCACGCCGATCACCTGCTCGGGCTCCTGCGCGTCGAGCGCCGCGGCGAGAACCTCCCAAGGCACGATCGCCGCCGGGATATTGCCGATCGCCGCGCCTTCGCTGCGGGTCCAGCGGTCCTCGGCACTTCCGTTCCGGTCAAGCAGCGGCACGGGTGGTCTCCTGGAAAGCGGCCTTGAAGGGGCTGAGCCCGATGCGGCGGACATTGTCGATGAAGCTCTCGCCCTCGCTGCGCGCGGCGAGGTAGACGGAAACGATCCGCTCGATCGCGTCCGGTACCTCCTCGGCAGCGAGGCCAGGCCCGAGAATCTCGCCGATCGCCGCATTCTCGGTGGCATCGCCGCCGAGCGTGATCTGGTAGGATTCGATGCCGCGCTTCTCCAGGCCGAGAATGCCGATATGGCCGACATGGTGATGGCCGCAGGCATTGATGCAGCCGGAGATCTTGATGCCGAGCGGCCCGATCTCGCGCTGGCGCGCCTCGTCGGCGAAGCGGCTCTGGATCGCCTGTGCGATCGGGATCGAGCGCGCCGTCGCCAGCGCGCAATAATCGAGGCCGGGGCAGGAGATGATGTCGGTGACAAGTCCGATATTGGCGCTTGCCAGTCCGGCTTCGCCCAGTTGCTGCCAGATGGCGAAGAGGTCGCGCTGGCGCACATGCGGCAGCACGAGGTTCTGCGCGTGGGTGACGCGCAATTCGTCGAAGGAATAGCGTTCGGCGAGATCGGCGACGCGACGCATCTGCTCGCTGGTCGCATCGCCCGGCGCCTGGCCGATCGGCTTCAGCGAGATCGTCAGCGCGGTATAGCCGGGCACCTTGTGCGGGACCGTGTTGACCTCGACCCAGCGGGCGAAGGCCGGATTGCTCGCCTTCGCCGCTTCCAGCGTGTTGCTGACGGCCGGCAGCGCTTCGTAGCGCGGCGGCGCGAAATAGGCGGCGATGCGCGCGACCTCTTCCGGATCCGCATTGATCGAAGGGCCGTCGAGCTGAGCGAACTCGGCCTCGACACGGCGTGTGAATTCCTCGGCGCCGATCTCGTGGACGAGGATCTTGACGCGCGCCTTGTACTTGTTGTCGCGCCGACCCTCGAGATTATAGACCCGCATGATCGCCTCGAGATAGGCGAGCAGGTCCTTCTTCGGCAGATAGTCGCGCACCACCTTGCCGATCATCGGCGTGCGGCCGAGCCCGCCGCCGACGCTGATCTCGTAGCAGGTCTCATGCGTGTCGGGATGGCGGCGCAGGCGCAGGCCGATGTCATGGGCCTTGATCACCGCCCGGTCGGCCTCGGCGCCCGTCACCGCGATCTTGAACTTGCGCGGCAGATAGCTGAATTCGGGATGGGCCGAAGACCATTGCCGGATCAGCTCGGCGGTCGGGCGCGGATCCTCGATCTCGTCCTGCGCGACGCCGGCGAAATGGTCGGCCGTGACATTGCGGATGCAGTTCCCGGAGGTCTGGATGCAGTGCATCTCGACATCGGCGAGCAGCCCGAGGATTTCAGGCACGTCGCGCAGCTTCGGCCAGTTGAACTGCAGGTTCTGCCGCGTGGTGAAATGGCCGTAGCCGCGGTCATACTTCTCGCCGATGAGGGCGAGCTGGCGCAATTGCCGCGAATTCAGCGTGCCATAGGGCACGGCGATGCGCAGCATATAGGCGTGGAGTTGGAGATAGACGCCGTTCTTCAGCCGGAGCGGCTTGAACTCGTCCTCGGTCAGAGAGCCGTCTAGCCGGCGCGCCACCTGGTCGGTGAACTGCGCCACCCGCTCCCGGACAAAACGCTCGTCGAATTCGTCGTAACGATACATGGTCAGCCCTTCGGCGCGGCGACGATGCCTTCACCGGCCTGCTTGCCGAGATCGGGACGATTGCTGGGGCCGAGCGTCTTGAAGCGCTCGCGGAAATGGCGGGGAACCGGGCTGCCGCTCTCGATGGCGACATCGACGAGATAGGCGTCGACCACCTTGTTGCCGCGCAGCTCGGCGGCGGCGAAGGCTTCGAGCCGGTCAGCCGCGGCATCATCGGCTGCGACGAGGGCAAGTGCAGGATCACGCGTCCAGGCCAGCGGGCCGGCACCATCGACGAAGGCGAAGACGACATCGCCGTCGAGCAGGTCGTTGGCGAGGAGAATTGCCGGCAAGGGAACGCGTTTAGCAGCAGCAGCCATCACGCAGCCTCCGCCAGTGTCAGCGTCAACCCGTCGAGATCATCAGCCCAGATGATCTGGCAGGAGAGGCGGGAGGTCGCCTCGATCAGCGGCAATTCGTCGAGCGCATCGATTTCCTCGTTGCGCGGCTCGGGCAGCTTCTCGGCCCATTCCTGGGCGACGATGACATGGCAGGTGCCGCAATCGCAGGAGCCGCCGCAGACGCCCTCGATGCCGACCTTGTAGTCGCGCAGGATCTCCATGACCCGCCAGCCTTCCACGGCTTCCAGTTCATGGCTCCGGCCCTGTCGATCGATGACGTTCAGAACTGCCACGATAACGCCCATCCCCGTTCGGTCTTTCGAACAGGAGTTTTACGCTATCGGCAGGGTATGGCTCAATTCACATCAGGTAGGCGGTTTTTTCGAATTATCCTGACGGCAGAGTAGAATTATCCCAGGAAGCGGCTTTTCGGCGGATCTGCCGCAAATTTGTGCCATTCGGGCAACTTCGCGCGCCACGCAGCGAGGCCGCCCGAATGCAGACCGTATGTCAGGCGCTTTTCAGGATCGGCTCGACGATGTCCTGCACATCGAACGCTTCGCTGAGGGTCGCGAGATGGTGCGGTTCGCCACGGGTCAGCTTCGCCACGCCTTCGAGCTGCCGGCGCAGGGCCAGCGGGCGCGCCTCGTTCTGGGAGAGCGCTTCCGGATCGGGCTCCCAACTGCCGTCGGCAAGACGACGCTCGGCGCGCGACCAGTCGCAGAGCCGGACAGCGCCCTTATCCCCCTCCAGCGTCCAGACGTTATGGTCGTCCTTGGTGGTCGTGCCGACGCCGCCGGTGAGGCTGACGGGCAGGGCGCCCGCGGTCAGCGTCGCCTCGATCCGGCGCTCGCTCTTGCCGGATTCGGGGTAGGCGGCCTTGGCGGAAAGGTTGGTGAAGGGGCCGGCGATGCGGCGGGTCAGGAACAGGAAATGCGAGACGACCTCGCGGGTGAAGCCGCCCTGCGCCGTACGGTCGAGCCAGCCGGCCGCATCGACCTGCCAGGAGCGCGGCCAGGTCGCGAAGGCGACCTCGATCGAGACGCGTTGGAGAGTGCCGACCGCGCCCGAGTCGATCCATTCCCGCAAACGGGCAACGGCCGGGGAGGAGGCAAAGGGAAAGTTCACAGCGCCGCGCGCGCCGGCCTCGGCGACGAAGGTGCGAGCATCCTCGACATCGACCGCCAGCGGCTTCTCGCAGAACACTGCCTTGCCGGCGGCGAGCGCCGCACGGGCATGACCGAGATGGGAGGAGGGCGGCGAAGCGATATAGACGCAGTCGCTTGCAGCGATCAGGGCAGCCGCATCCGGCTGCTGCGCCACCGCTGGCAATGCAGCCCCGATCCGCTCCATCGCCTCGGCCGAGGGGTCCCAGATGCCGGAGACGCGAAGCGCACTCGCCGGCTGGTCGAGCGCGGCGCGCAGCATGCGCTCGCCCATGATGCCGGCGCCGATCAGGCCAAGGGAAATGGGGTTTGCAGTCATATGCGTCTCGCTCGCCGGATCTTCGGGCCGGCTGCTGTTTCCCCGGACAAGGCCCGCTTGTCCAGCGGTTTGGCGCCCGCTCAGGATTGCGGTGGCTTTGCCCGCATTCGCGCAGTCAGGCCGATACCCGTTACCGCCAGCGCGAACAGCACCCAGAGCGGATCGGCCCGGTTGAGCAGAAACGATTCCAGCATCCCGATATAGGTCATGAAGATCACGATCATGACGAAGAGATCGGCGAGCCGGCGGTTTGGCGCGATGCGGCAGGCGCGCAGATAATCGACGAGCGGCAGGCCCATCAGCACGAAGACCATCACGATGGCGCCGGGCACGCCGAAGGTCAGCGCGGCGTCGAGATAGCTGTCATGGCCGGAGCCGATGCCGCGCACGTCCCAGCTCGCCTCGTAATTCTCCTCGAGGCCGGTGACGGCCGGCGTCTGCCAGAAACTGGCATAGCCGTAGCCGGACCAGGGTCGCTCGGCGATGCGTTGCAGGGCGAATTTCCAGATCTCGTCGCGCCCGGTGAAGGTCGGGTCCGAAATCAGCGCCTTCAGGATGCCGTTGAGCGCAGGCGACATCACCGAGCCGACCGTCAGCGCCGCGATCAGCCCGACCAGTACGAGATGGGCGAATATCGCCAGCCCCGGCCGCCCGGTCACGCGCCCCATTGCCACCACGCCGATGGCGAGCGGCAGGAAGCCCAGCGTCGTCTTGGAGCCGCTGTTGAGTACGAACAGGACGCCGAGCGCGACGATAATGGTTCCGCGCCAGCGCAGGCCACAGCGCCAGCCATAGATCCCGATCATCGCGACGATCGAGAAGACTGGCGCGGCGAAGTTCTTGTGCGAGAGATGCCCGCGCCAGTCGCCGGCATGCACGCCCTCCGCGCCTTCCGAACCGTGGATGACAAGCTGCGGCGCCACCATCAGCATCGCGTAGACCAGCAGCAGCAGCACGAGGCAGGCATTGACCGCGGCCACGGCGAAACCGTGCTCGTCATCGGGCAGGACGAGGATGCCGGCGACGACGATCATCACGATCGCGGTCAGCAGCAAGCCGCGCAGCGAGCCGGTCGGATCGAAGGATTGCAGCGCCGACAGTGCCGCGATGCCGAAGACGACAGCCCAGCGGCTGAAGCCCAGCCGCGCCAGCACGTCCCGCTGCGTCAGGCCGAGCATCGCCGCGAGAAAGACCAGCCCGAGCCCGAAATAGCCGATCTGGTTGACGATATTGCCGGTCGATTCGCCCGGCGCCGTCGGTTCCGGCGGTCCGGCGAAGGGCTGCAGCGACAGCATCAGGATGAACAGCCCGCAGCCGGCGAGGATGCCGCTGAACGCGCCGGTCCCGGCCGCGGAACGGTGGCTGTCGCTGATCGTCGAGCCCTGGACGCTGTCGCTCATGGATGTTTCGCGGCCGTCTTCGGAAAGCCCGCCGACGCGGCGGGCCGAGCGCGAACGCACCATAGGCACGGAATCTTAAGGGCGTCTCACCGCCGCAGGGCGTCACGGTTGACGCTTCCCGCAGCGCTGCCGCATGACACGGACCTCGACTGAAGGAGTGCCCGCCCCATGAAAGCCGTCGTCTACGAAGCCTTCGGGCAGGCCCCCGAACTGCGCATCCTGCCGGACCCGATCCCGGAGCCGCACAGCGTCATCATCAAGGTCGAGGCGACGGGTCTCTGCCGCAGCGACTGGCATGGCTGGGTCGGCCATGATCCCGATATCCGCCTGCCGCATGTGCCGGGCCATGAGCTGGCCGGCGTCATCGCCGCGGTCGGCCGCAGCGTCGTGCGCTTCCGCGAGGGCGACCGCGTCACCGTGCCCTTCGTCTCGGGCTGCGGCTCCTGCCCGCAATGCCATTCCGGCAACCAGCAGGTCTGCGACGACCAGTTCCAACCCGGCTTCACCCATTGGGGTTCGTTCGCCGAGTACGTCCGCATCGACCGGGCCGATTTCAACCTCGTGCGCCTCCCCGAGGAGATCGATTTCGCCACGGCCGCCAGCCTCGGCTGCCGCTTCGTGACCTCGTTCCGCGCCGTGGTCGACCAGGGCAAGGTCTCGGGCGGGCAATGGGTCGCCGTTCACGGCTGCGGCGGCGTCGGCCTCTCGGCGATCATGATCGCCAATGCGCTGGGCGCGAACGTCGTCGCGGTCGACATCTCCGACGACAAATTAAAGCTCGCCCGCGAGGTCGGCGCCGCGGTGACGATCAACGCCAAGACCCAGCCCAATGTCGTCGCCGCCGTGCGCGACGCGACCGGCGGCGGCGCCCATGTCTCGCTCGATGCGCTCGGCCACCCGCAGACCTGCTTCAACTCGGTGGCGAACCTGCGCAAGCGCGGCAAGCATATCCAGGTCGGACTGCTGCTGGCGGAGCAGGCGACGCCGCCGATCCCGATGGCGCAGGTCATCGCCCACGAGCTCGAAATCCTCGGCAGCCACGGCATGCAGGCGCATCGCTATGGCGCGATGCTCGACATGATCAGCGCCGGCAAGCTCACCCCGCAGCAGCTCGTCGGCCGCCGCATCGACCTCGCCGAATCGATCCCCGCCCTGATGGCGATGGACCGCTTCGAGGGCATGGGCGTGACGATCATCGACCGGTTCTGAGGGGGGCCGCCGCTCAGGCGCCCCTCAGCCGCGCCTTATTCGCCGTGTCGGGCGCTCTCCTCGGCGACGCGGGCCTCGGCCTGCGCGATCGCCGCGTCGGGGTCGAGCCCGTTGGCGCGGTTCTCCATGGCGTAGGCGAATGACCTGCGGGTCTCGTCCGGCATGGCCCGCAGGACGGCGAGGAAGCAGGCGCCGCGCGCATCCTGGCAGGCGCGCATCCGCTTGCAGGTCCTGTTCGGGCAAACGCGGAAGATTTCGAGCTGGTCGGTCAGCCGGCGAAACAGGGCGGACCGCGCCCTCTGGCAGCTCTCGAAATCGGTGATCGGCGGGATGGCGGCGGGGGTGTTCTGGCGTTTCGGCATGGCGGGTCTCCCTGGGGTCAGGCACGCAGGATCGTCCGCCCGCGCGGATGCGCGGCGGGAGGGGTGGCTAGACAGGGCTGGCGGAGCGCCGCGAGGCGCGAGGAAAATCCGCAACCGTTGAGCCAGGCTGCGGCGCGGCGGGATTGAGCCACCCGTCGCACGCCCCGTGGCGCTCCGCCTCCGGCGATTTTTGGCTCCGGGCCGCGCTTATCGGGCCTCAGCGGTTCAGGAGGGGCGGGTTTCGACGCCAGTGTCCCTCACGGGAGCGTCGCGTCGTCGCCATACCCATCGTCAACGGCCGGCCGTTCCCAGCGAGCTCCTCGCACAGGGACCGTAGTGTCCCCAGGGCGGTTCCCGAAGCCTCCCGGGGGCAGGGCGTAACCCCCGCCCGCAGGCGCCGACCCTCACCCAACCTCCAGCATACCTCCGGACGGCCGCCCCGTTTGGGTGATGGGCGAGGGCAGGATAGGGCGGGTCAGGAGGGGCGGGGATAAACGAACATCAGTCCGTCAAGGAAATTTCGATTGATATTCCCCAAGATGAAATTGAATCACCGGTCTTCAAATTTCGATCCAGTAATCTACCCCTTCCACCATCAGGGCCCGTATAATTTCCTAAGAAGAAGTCGCGAGGCCCTAATATATCAAATACATAGCCATATTCTTTTAATGACTCTATCAATATCGAAAACAATGTATTTGGATTGCTTTCGATAGATAAGTCTTTTGATATCCTGCAGTAAATATTGTTAAGGCTGTGATTGCCTGTTATTATTCCATCGAATTTCAAATCACCAATATCAGATAAACTAATACCATGCCGGGCTGAATTCGAGGATATTTCATAAAATTTTCGACTCAGCGGGTCTCGATCAATCGGCAAAAGCAGATTGATTCGTCTATCAATTGATTTGATATAATGTCGAATGTTTAAAATATCTTCGTTTACGCGCATTAGAGCATCCGAAGAGACGTCAACATCAATCGTGCTAGCCGCGGCGACAGCGGCTAGACGTTCTTCATTGCTCAGTTCGTGTTCAAAAACCAATCGAAGTTGCTGTGAAGCCCATTCTTGAAGCTCAGCTTTTGAAGCAACACGATAGCCGCCCTGCCTAGCAGCGGTGCCTGGGTGGCACGCGACAATTCCTTTGATCAGCCCATCGGCTCGGTTGAATACGGATAAGCCGCCAACATGGATCCACCCTCGATCCTCTTTAACATCGATGATCCCTCGTGAGTGGAGGCTTCCGTCGTTACTAGAGATTATTCTTATTAGCGGTATTTCGCTATCCGACAATTTCCGGCGCTGATCTCTTTTATCAATCATAATATTATTGTAACGGTCAGCAAACTCAGTGTTGCTGCTCAAAAATATATCTGTATTATTTATAGTTTTAGGAGCCGAAGATCCGATTTTTAGCCTACACTCTACTCCTAGTGCAAAAACCAGCCTTGAAAATGTTAACTCAAAATTGCTCCAGAAAACACTTTTGCTTTGATCGTCTTCGTCAAAAACTGACGAGGATTGCTGTGAAACATATTGAATCCAAGTCGGCCGGCTTATATTAAGCTCAACCGACGTGACGCGATCGCCGACATAATTGGTGTCAAGCTTTTCGTCAAAATCGCGCAATTCAGCTCTGCTTCTGACGCCTTGCTGAAAGTGGAGCGTTTTGGCGCATTTGACGCCATCTTCCCACGTGCGCGACGTGACAGACACTTGGTCTGCGATCATAAACACTGAATAAAATCCTATACCAAACTGACCGGTCGGCCTAAAATTAGTGTTGGTTGATAGCCCCGGATAGGTAAATGGTAATCGGGGGCTAGTCCATAAAGACTCTCCAAAATTAAGTAGTGTTCCGTGCATTATTTCAGGGGGCATCCCAATGCCGTTGTCGGAAATGACGATTTTGCAAGGACTAAATAAATCAGATTTTTCATCTATGAGAATGTCGATTTCAATAATACCTTTGTAAACAGTATTTGTTCCCAGGTGTTCTCTCGCTCTAATCGCGTCGGCGGCGTTTTGGATTAACTCTCTTGCGGGAGCAATAAGATCGTTTCCGTAAAGCGCCCATCCGCCAAGCTTTTCAATCAATGAGACCGGGTTGCCGATGCGAACAGCGGTATCAACCGGCAACCAGCCGGTCACTTTAATAAATTGCTTCAACCTCTCCGGATCATTTGCGCCCTCAGCATTGATCGCAGCGAAACGTTTTAGATCGTGATGACTTTGTCGCTGAATCCTGACTCTGATTTCTTTGTCGCAGTCACGTAGTTCCCGGTCTGCGACTGATACTGAATCAAACGCTGTCCACCATGACGACATGTTGTCTCGGTTGAATGCTATTTTCGACTCAAACAGGAGTGCCCCGTTCCGCAGCAGGCCAGGCTTCAATCGAGCCTGAAAGTCCCAATGATCCAGCGAGACGCCGCTTGGCTGAAGTAGAATAAATGGCATAATTCGCGCGCGCCGTTCGTCGATAGCGCACGCATCGCTGCAACGCAGTATGCAGGCTAACTTAAAGGCGTCTATCGTCCACCATGAAAAGGCGGCGGGTGGTGTAAGTGGGTCTCCAAACCGATCTGATAACTTTTTAAATGTCCAGTGATGACTAGCCGCGATAAGGCCAATAATATCCCCGCAATCTAGATACAAATCTAAATCATCTATAAGGTTATAATCAAAATTTACAAGTGGGTGCCTGAATTTAAGCTCAAGCAATCGTTCGGCTCTTAATGCATGCAGTTCACGCAACGTCTCAAAGAGAGTTTGCTTTTCTATATTCGTGTCAGAGTATTCCGTAGAATCTGGCCGATTCTTATCTCGATCTTGAGATCTTCGCTTGTATGATAGAATATCTTTATAGAGCGAGCATTCTCGTATTGCAGTCAATCCGCCCGGATACGCAGCGGCAGTTAAGCCGGCGTCATGAATTAAAAACGCAGCACCTAACACAAATCCTTCAAGAGGATTTATGGAGTAATTGTCGCCACATATTTGATCCGCAACTGACCAAAGCTGGTGGCAGTGGCTGATATCGTGTATCGTGAGGCCGTGGCAATCTTGAGGTATATTCTCAATTAATGGCTTTACGCGAGATTCGAGTCTTTGATATGCTTCAATTAATCTTTCTATAGCAGCTTTTTGGTATGGAGTTTGAGCATTATCGGTATTAAATGCTGCTTGCCACAGTCTACTTTCTCGATACTCGTACATCCAATCCACCGTCAGCGGGTTCGAATCAACGGCAAGAATTATGACGTCATAAATTCGAGCTGCACAGTCACTGCGGTGGTGCAGAAGCCGAACTAGCGGCCGCGATGCCCATCGCCTCTCACTCCGCCGCCTGCCTCGCTACCGTCTTGCCCTTCTTGATCGGCCGCCGCTCCAGCACTTCCTTCAAAAACCGCGCGGTGTGGCCTTTGCCGATGCGGACGATGTCCTCCGGCGTGCCTTCGGCCACCACCTGGCCGCCGCCGTCGCCGCCTTCCGGGCCCATGTCGATCACCCAGTCGGCGGTCTTCACCACCTCGAGATTGTGCTCGATCACCACCACCGAATTGCCCTGGTCGACCAGCTCGTGCAGCACCTCCATGAGCTTGGCGACGTCGTGGAAATGCAGGCCGGTCGTCGGCTCGTCGAGGATGTAGAGCGTGCGGCCGGTGGCGCGCTTCGACAGCTCCTTGGAGAGCTTGACGCGCTGCGCCTCGCCGCCCGAGAGCGTCGTCGCCTGCTGGCCGACCTTGACATAGTCGAGGCCGACCCGCGCCAGCGTCTCCATCTTGTCGCGGATCGAGGGCACCGCCTTGAACAGGCCCTTCGCCTCCTCGACCGACATGTCGAGCACGTCGGCGATCGACTTGTCGCGGTATTTCACTTCCAGCGTCTCGCGGTCGTAGCGCTTGCCCTTGCAGACGTCGCAGGTGACGTAGACATCCGGCAGGAAGTGCATCTCGATCTTGATGAGGCCGTCGCCCTGGCAGGCCTCGCAGCGGCCGCCCTTGACGTTGAACGAGAAGCGCCCGGCCTGATAGCCGCGCGCCTTCGCCTCCGGCAGGCCGGCGAACCATTCGCGGATCGGCGTGAAGGCGCCGGTATAGGTCGCCGGGTTCGAGCGCGGCGTACGGCCGATCGGCGACTGGTCGATGTCGATGACCTTGTCGAGATGCTCGATGCCCTCGATGCGGTCATGCGGGGCCGGGTGGTCGATCGAGCCGTTCAGCTTGCGCGCCACCGCCTTGTAGAGCGTGTCGATCACCAGCGTCGACTTGCCGCCGCCGGAAACGCCGGTGATGCAGGTGAACATCCCCAGCGGGATCTCGACATCGACATTGCGCAGGTTGTTGCCGCGCGCGCCGACGATCTTGAGGCTGCGGCCGCTCGTGACCTTGCGGCGCTTGGCCGGCACCGCGACCGACATCTCGCCGGTGAGGTATTTGCCGGTGAGCGAATTGGGATCGTCGAGAATGTCCTGCGGCGTGCCCTTGGCGACGATCTCGCCGCCATGGATGCCGGCGCCGGGGCCGACATCGACGACATAGTCGGCCGTCAGGATCGCGTCCTCGTCATGCTCGACCACGATCACGGTGTTGCCGAGGTCGCGCAGGCGGCGCAGCGTGCCGAGCAGGCGCTCGTTGTCGCGCTGGTGCAGGCCGATCGAGGGCTCGTCCAGCACATAGAGCACGCCGGTCAGGCCTGAGCCGATCTGCGAGGCCAATCGGATGCGCTGGCTCTCGCCGCCGGAGAGCGTACCGGAGGCGCGGGCGAGGGTGAGGTATTCCAGGCCGACATCGAGCAGGAAGGTCAGGCGATCGCGGATTTCCTTGAGGATGCGCGGGGCGATCTCGTTCTGCTTCTTCGAAAGCCTAGCGGGCAGGGCGGTGACCCAGTCCAGCGCGTCCTTGACCGAGAGCTTCGAGACCTCGCCGATATGGCGCATGTCAATCTTCACCGCCAGCGCCTCGGGCTTCAGGCGATAGCCGTTGCAGGCGGCGCAGGGCGTCTCGGACATGAAGCGGCCGATCTCCTCGCGCGCCCAGTCCGACTCCGTCTCCTTCCAGCGCCGCTCCATATTGGTGATGACGCCCTCAAAGGGCTTCTTCACCTCGTAGCTGCGCAGGCCGTCGTTATAGGCCATGCGCACGGCTTCCGTGCCCGTGCCGAATAGGATCGCCTTCTGCGCGCTCTCCGGCAGCTCCGACCAGGGTTTTGTCATCGAGAAGCCGAAATGCTTCGCAAGCGATTCCAGCGTCTGGCCGTAATAGGGCGAGGTCGACTTGGCCCAGGGCGCGATCGCGCCCTTCTTCAACGTCAGCGAATGGTCCGGCACGATCATGTCCGGATCGATCCGCATCTCGTGGCCGAGGCCGTCGCAGACCGGGCAGGCGCCGAACGGGTTGTTGAACGAGAACAGCCGCGGCTCGATCTCGGGAATGGTGAAGCCGGAGACCGGGCAGGCGAATTTTGAGGAGAAGGTGACGCGCTTGGCCTCGCCGTTCTCCTCCTTCTCGTCGGCATATTCGAAGACGGCGATGCCGTCGGTCAGCTCCAGCGCCTGCTCCAGCGAGTCGGCGAGACGCGCGCCGAGATCGGGCCGGATCACGATGCGGTCCACCACGACGTCGATGTCGTGCTTGAACTTCTTGTCCAGCGCCGGGGCGTCCGGGATCTCGTAGAACTCGCCATTGACCTTGACGCGCTGGAAGCCGCGCTTCAGCCAGTCGGCCATCTCCTTCCTGAACTCGCCCTTGCGGCCGCGCACCACTGGCGCAAGCAGGTACCCGCGCGTCTTCTCCGGCAGCTCGACCATGCGGTCGACCATCTGCTGCACGGTCTGGCTCTCGATCGGCAGGCCGGTCGCGGGCGAATAGGGGATGCCGACGCGCGCCCAGAGCAGGCGCATGTAGTCGTGGATCTCGGTGACCGTGCCGACGGTCGAGCGCGGGTTCTTCGAGGTCGTCTTCTGCTCGATCGAGATCGCCGGCGAGAGCCCGTCGATCTGGTCGACATCGGGCTTCTGCATCATCTCGAGGAACTGGCGGGCATAGGCCGAGAGCGACTCGACATAGCGGCGCTGGCCTTCCGCATAGATCGTGTCGAAGGCGAGCGAGGACTTGCCCGAGCCGGAGAGGCCGGTGAACACCACGAGCTTGTCTCTGGGAATGGCGAGATCGACATTCTTGAGGTTGTGCTCGCGCGCGCCGCGCACAGTGATGGCGCGGCTGTTCGGATCGGCCGCACGGTTGCGGTCGAACATGTCTTCCAGCGCAGCAGCCTGGGCAGCGGCGGATTCGGTCTTGCGGGCCATCGGGGCGTCCGTTGCGGTGAAGCGCTAGATGTAGGGCAAATGCCGGGCCTTTCCAGCCTCGCGGCGATCTGCCCGGCATGAATAGCACGCAGCCGTCCCGGCTGCTGCCGTCTTCCTGACAGGAAACGTCAGGATCGGCGAGGCTCTCATGTGGGGATCATCGCACCGATCGCAATCGACTTCGGGGCGCAGTCGAATTATCTATAAATCATGACGAAGCCTGCCGAAGACACCATCGCCGTCCGCATCGCCAAAGTTTTGGCCGAGCGGATCATCGCCGGAACGATCGAGCCCGGCTCGCGCCTCAGGCAGGATCATATCGCCGCGGAATTCGAGACCAGCCATGTCCCGGTGCGCGAGGCTTTTCGCCGGCTGGAGGCGCAGGGGCTGGCGATCAGCGAGCCGCGCCGCGGCGTCCGCGTCGCTTCCTTCGACCTGTCGGAGGTGAAGGAGGTCGCGGCGATGCGGGCCGCGCTGGAGGTGCTGGCACTGCGCCATGCCGCGCCGCATCTCACCGCCGCCATCCTCGACAAGGCCGAACAGGCGCGACGCGATTGCGACGCCGCCACCGATGTCCGGGCCTGGGAGGAGGCGAATCGCCGCTTTCATCGCATCCTGGTCGCGCCCTGCGGCATGAAGCGGCTGCTTGCGACGATCGACGATCTCCATGCCGCGAGCGCGCGCTTCCTGTTCTCGGCCTGGCGCTCGGAATGGGAATCCCGGACCGACCATGACCACCGCGCGATCCTGAGCGCGCTCCGCAACGGCGATCTGGAAACCGCGATCGCGACGCTGGCGCGGCATGCCCAATGGATCGGCGAGCGCCCGGTCCGCACCGCCTCCGGTGCGACGCGAGAGGCCTTCGCCATCGTCGGCTGAGCATAGTCCTTCCCCGGCGTGGGAGGTTTCGCACGAAAGGCGCGCTTGCCTTTTCCGGCGAGATATGGACTTCCTCATAGATCAAAGATCAAAATTATAGATAATCTTGATCGCGACCAAGGAGTGACCATGACCGATCTTGCCCTCAGCCGCCCGTTCAGCCCGCTGCGGCTGGAAAGCCGCTCGCTCGCCTGGCAGGCCGGCGCCGTGATCGTCGGCAGCCTGCTGCTGGCGCTGTCCTCGCAGATCAAGGTGCCGATGTATCCGGTGCCGATGACGATGCAGACCTTCGCGGTGACGCTGATCGGCGCGCTCTATGGCTGGCGCCTCGGCGCGGTCACCGTCATCGCCTGGCTGGCGCAGGGTGCGATGGGCCTGCCGGTCTTCGCCGGTGCGGTCGGCGGCGCGGCCTATTTCGCCGGCCCGACCGGCGGCTACCTGCTGGCCTTCCCCTTCGCTGCGGCGCTGACCGGCTGGCTGGCACAGCGCGGCTGGAACGGCAGCCGCGTCGGCCTCGCCTTCGCCGCGATGCTCGCCGGCAACGCGCTCTGCCTGGTGATCGGCGTCGCCTGGCTCGGCACCCTGATCGGCCTGTCCAAGGCGATTGCGCTCGGCGCGACGCCCTTCATCCTCGGCGCCATCCTGAAATCGGCGCTGGCCGCCGCCGCGCTCAAGGCCTTTGCGCCGCGCGGTTGACGCGATCTGACACTCTCGCAGCAGCGACCCGGCAGGCTTCGGCCTGTCGGGTTTTTATTGGTCGCCGGGATGCGGAGCTCTCGACGCCGCGGATCGGCGTCAGGAGGCCGAGGCGATTCTCAGCGAACGCCGCTCCCGAACATATCCGTCTGATGGGCAGGCGCACCGATGCCTGGCTGCGTATAGGCCGGCCCATCGGCTCGCGCTCTGGGAACGGAATCTTGTGTGACGCAGCCGGTTGGCACGAGAAGGATGAAGATCAAGGCGACATATCGCTTCAACACGGCTGGCTTCCTCGCTGCATTCCGGAATCGGTGCGAGAGGCAGCTTCGGACAGCTCCGCTTTCGCCTTCCGTTATTCGCATGACATTGAAGCTGGAAACCGTCCCCGGGACAATCCGCGGCATCAGGTTGACGTGCAGGGTTTCGGTCGCTCGACAAGATGCCAAACGTCATCCCGTCGGGTTTTCACGTCTGCCTGGACCGGTCGCCGACATTCGGTGGCGTCAGGCAGGCCCACGCAACAGAAAAGAGCGACGGTTGCCCGTCGCTCTCAGAGTTACCACCAAACAGATTACCACCAGTCGGGAGGCGGCGGGGCATAACGCGGCGGCCCCCAGCCCGGTCCACGACCGTAGCCGTAACCGTAACCCGGAGGCGGGCCGTAGCCGCGCGGCGGGCCGTAGCCCCGACCATAACCATAGCCGCGACCGTAGCGTTGCTGGCGCATGGTCTCTTCGATGATCATGTGCCGCCGCTCGGCTGCAGCCGACCATGAATACGCGACCGTCGCCTTGTCGAGACGCTGGGCGAGCTCCCTCGGCACGGCCTCGGAGGCCATGGCTGGCACGGCCAGCCCGCTGCCGAGTGCAATCGCAGTGAAGATCAACAGCTTGCGCATGGCAAACTCCTTTCGACGCTGATCAGATCACGCGGCGCCTCAACAGAACATGAACCGATCCGTTGGCTGCCGTTCAGGTGGCCGACGTCACGCAGGCAGCACCGTCACGGGAGTGCCGGGCGCCACGCGCGCATAGAGATGGGCGATGTCCTGGTTGATCATCCGGATGCAGCCCGACGAAACGTTCGTACCCACCGTATAGGGCTCGAACGTGCCATGGATTCGATAGCCGAGGTCTCGTCCCTCGCCGAACAGATACAGGGTCCGTGCGCCCAGCGGGCTTTTCGATCCACCGCGCACGCCGAGTCCGCGCGGTGTCATCTCGAGCTGGGATCGGATCGAGGGGTCACGCTCGATCATTTCCGGAGGCGGGACCCAGTCGGCCCAGTCCCGCTTCATGTTGATGCGGGCCGCACCGGACCAGCCGAAGCCCTCGCGCCCGACGCCGACGCCGTAACGCGTCGCGACGCGCGGGGTTTCGACGAAGTAGAGGTGATAGCCGGCGGGATCGACCACGATCGAGCCGGGCTTATCGTCGCGCGGAAACGCGACGGTCTGGCGGAGATAGCGGGTATCGATCCGCTGGTAGTCGATGGCGGCGATCGGAAATTTCTCGCCGGGATACTCGGCATAGACCGCGGCATAGTTCGGCTGGGCGAGCGTGCGCGTCACCAGGCCTCTCGGGCTTTGGCCGACGTCGATCTCGGGCAGCGCGACGATGCTTCGCGATCCGCATCCGGCCAGGCCTGCGGCTGCGAAGGAGAGGGCGGGAAACGTAAACGATCGGCGGGTCAGCATCGGGTATCTCTCGGACAAGGCTGAGGAGATACATCGGCTTGGATGGTTACCGTTGGGTGAACCTCCGGTCGGCGCGCCGGATTTTCGCGATCCGGCATCCCAGCGCTTGGGGAGGATTTTCTCCCGGAGCGTCGACCAAGGGTCGGAAGCCGACATCAGTCGGCAATGCCGTCCCGCCCCTCGACGGCCATCAGCGTTGCGGTAAGCAGGGCGATCAATCGCGATCGGCCATCCTTCTCCGCGAACACCTCGGTTTGGGCCAGAGTCAGAGTGCGTCCCGCTTTCACGACCTTCCCTCGGGCGATGATCCGGTCACCAGCGGCTGGAGCCAAGAGGTTGATCTTGAACTCTGTAGTCAGCACCCCGCGGTCCATAGGCATCATAGAGAGGGCGGCATATCCTGCTGCGCTATCGGCAATGGCACTTACCGCGCCGGCATGAACGAAACCGTGCTGTTGAGAGATTGTCGGAGCAGGCGCCAGTTCGATGGCGACAGCGCCGGGCTCCACGGTTGCGATGGTTGCGCCGAGGGTCGTCATCAGGCCCTGTTTCGCAAAGCTGGCTCGGATACGCTGCTCAACCCGACTGCCGTCTTCGCTCATGGGAACCTCCGGGGTGCAGCCTGACAGCCGGATCGGAGTTCGGCAACGGGTCGGAACCGGACCCTGGATTACCAGACCCGGGCTACCCCTCCAGCGCCGCGATCATCTCCACCCGCGTCGCATGCCGGCCGCCTTCGAATTCGGCGGCCAGGAACGCATCGGCGATCGCGAGCGCCAGCCCTTCGCCGACCACGCGCGCGCCGATCGAGAGCATGTTGGCGTCGTTATGCTCACGGATCATGCGGGCCGAGAATGTGTCGGCGCAGACCCCGCAGCGAATGCCCTTGACCTTGTTCGCCGCCATCATGATGCCCTGGCCGGTGCCGCACAGGATGATGCCGAGCCGGCAATCGCCGGCAGCGACCAGCCGCGCCGCCGCTTCGCCATGCCGGGGATAGGGCGTGCTCTCCGGCGTCGTCGGGCCGATATCGACCACGTCCCAGCCCTGCGCGGCGACATGCCTGGCGATGGCCTGCCGCAGCGGGATGGCGGCGTGATCGCTGGAGAGGACGATGCGATTGCTGTCTGTCACGGAGAAGTCGTCCATTATGCCGGGGGCCGTCTGCCGTCCGCCAGCCTAGCTCATGGCCTCCGTCGGGGCGATCGGAATCGTCCGGGCACGCGCCGGTCCGGTATCAGCGCCGATGCATTGCCCTGCATGGCTGCTGACCGGCGATGACAGGATCGGCCTCGCCTCGCCGCCGCGATTGAGCGATGCTGCCTCACAAGGAGCCCGGAAGAACGGATCAATTCGTCCGGCCCTGCGTTACAGCGCGAACCGCCGGCGCGATCGGCCCCGGCGGCTTCTGCCATGATCGGTTTGGGGAGCGACGATGATGAAGGCCCTTCTTGGAGCAGCAACCCTCGCGCTCGGCCTCGGGTTCGGTGCACCGGCCATGGCCTGCGAGCTCGACCGCCCCTTGAAGATGGCTGGGCTCGACTATGATTCCGCCGCCTTCCACACCGCCCTCGCCAGCGCGATCGCCGAGCGCGGCTTCGGCTGCAAGGTCGAGCGCGTGCCGGGCGTGATCGCCCCGCTGGTCAACGGCCTGGCGCGCGGCGATGTCGACATCGTCATGGAGATCTGGATGGCCAACCCGGTCGATGCCTGGGTGAAGGCGACTGATGCCGGCAAGGTCGAGCCGCTGGGCACCACATTCCCCGATGCGAGTGAGGGCTGGTTCGTGCCGCGCTATCTCGTTTCCGGGCCGGATGCCAAGGCGCCGGACCTCAAGAAGCCGGAGGATCTCAAGCGCTACAAGGCGCTGTTCGTCGATCCCGAAGAGCCGGGGAAGGGGCGTTTCTACAATTGCGTCGCCGGCTGGGTCTGCGAAGGCATCAACACCAAGAAGCTCGCGATCTACGGGCTCGCTGAGGATTTCACCAATACGCGCGGCGGCTCGGGCGAGGCGCTGGTCGCCGCGATCGAGGCCGCGCTCAAGCGCAAGCGCCCGGTGGTGTTCTACTATTGGGGCCCGAGCTGGCTGCTCGGCGCCTATGACCTCGTCAAGCTGGAGGAAGCGCCCTTCGATGCGGCGGTCTGGGCCGATCTCAAGGCCAGCGACAATCCCAAGCGCGCCACCGCCTATCCGATGAGCAAGGTCGTGATCGGCGCGAATATCGATCTCGCCAAGAAGGCGCCGCAGCTCGCGACCTTCTTCAAGAGCTATGGCACGACCAGCGACGTGACCTCGAAAATGCTGGCCGAGGCGCGCGAGAAGGGCGTCACGCCCGAGCAGCAGGCGCTCGTCTTCCTGAAGACTCAAGGCGATATCTGGAAGAAGTGGCTGCCGGCCGATGTCGCCAGCAAGGTCGCGTCGAGCCTGTGACCACTGCCTTGGTGCCGGATTTCGGCAAGGCGTTGCAGGGCGCCGTCAACCGGGCGGTCGATGCGCTCGTCATCGGTTATGGCGGCGGTCTGGATGGTGTCGGTTCGGTGCTGACGGCCCCGGTCCGCCTGGTCGAGACGCTGCTCCAGCATGTCCCGGTTCCCGCCTTCGTGCTGGCCGTCGCTGCCGGGGCCTGGCTGGCGACGCGGCGGATCGGCTTTGCGTTGGCGATGGCGGCCCTGCCGCTGGCGCTGGCCGGGCTCGGCATCTGGGGCGAGGCGATGCAGTCGCTCGCCCTCGTCACTGTCGCCGTGCTGTTCGTCGGGTTGCTGGGCTTGCCGCTCGGCGTCGCCGCCGCCCGGATTCCGCGGCTCGGCCGGGCGCTGGCGCCGCTCTACGACCTCATGCAGACCATCCCGAGCTTCGTCTACCTGATCCCGGTGGCGATGCTGCTCGGGCTGGGGCGCGCGCCGGCCCTCGTCGCGACGCTGGTTTATGCGCTGCCGCCCTTCGCACGCTTGACCGAGCTCGGCTTACGCAGCGTCGATGCCGGGCTGGTCGAGGCCTCGCGGGCACTGGGCCTCAGGCCGCGACAGGCCTTCTGGCTGATCGAACTGCCGCTTGCCCGGCCGGTGATCCTGCAGGGGCTGAACCAGGCGATCATGATGGCGCTGGCCATGGTCGTGGTCGCCTCGATGATCGGCGCCAAGGGGCTGGGCGAGGTCGTGCTGCTCGGCCTGCAGCGGGCCGATCCCGGCCTCGGCTTCGTCGGCGGGCTCGGCATCGTGCTGCTCGCGGTGCTGCTCGACCGGATGGCGCAGGCCATCCTCGGGGCAAGGCAGACGCCGCGGTGAGACACCACCGAATCAGCAGGGGACAACCTCGAAACAGGCACTTGAACAAAACAAGAACATTCTTGATAATGCCTTCATCGGCCGATAGGGTTCGGCTCCGGTCGAGCGGCCGGTTTGTGTGAAGTGCGCAGGAAATGGAGCCTGTCATGGCTGGTAGCGTCAACAAGGTCATTCTGGTCGGCAATCTCGGGCGCGATCCCGAAGTGCGCCGCCTCGGCAGCGGCGAGCCTGTCGTCAATCTGCGTATCGCCACCTCCGAGACCTGGCGCGACAAGCAGAGCGGCGAGCGCAAGGAGCGCACCGAGTGGCACTCGGTCGTGATCTTCAACGAAAACCTGGCGAAGGTCGCCGAGCAGTATCTGAAGAAGGGCTCGAAGATCTATATCGAGGGCCAGCTCCAGACCCGGAAATGGCAGGACCAGTCCGGCGTCGAGAAATACACCACCGAGATCGTGCTGCAGCGCTTCCGCGGCGAGCTCACCATCCTCGACAGCCGCCAGGGCGGCTCCGACGAATATGGCGAGGGCAGTGGCAGCAGCGGCGGCTACGCGGATGACCGCTCGGGCGGCGGCGGCTCGTTCGGCCGCTCCAGCGCGATGGGCAGCGGCGGTGGCGGCGGCTCGCGCCAGCCGGCCATGTCGGGCGGTGGTAGCGGCGGCGGGCGTTCGTCCTCCAGCCATCTCGACGACGACATCCCGTTCTAGGGCCTGGATCCGGCTTCAGGCCGGAGTGGTATCGATGTTTTCAGAAGGGCCGGTTCTCGCAAGGGAGCCGGCCCTTCCGTTTTCGGTTCAAGGCCGCGCGATGACGAGGCGCAGCGAGCCGTCGAAATTCGGCTGGTTGCGCAGGAAGCCGTAGCAATCGTCCCAGGCGCCACAGTCCAGGTCCTGGCGCAGCTTCTCGATCGAGGCGGCGTTCTGGGTCTCGCCGACGAAGCTCCAGGCCGAGCATGCCGAGCGCGCGCCCGGATCGAGGAAGAGTTCCGGCCGGCCGTAATAAGCCTCGTTGAAACCGTCGCGGCAGGCGAGCGGGATCGGCACCGCGACGATCTCGACATCGCCACCCAGAACCGTGCCGATATGGCCGAGCGAAGGATAGCGCCGCGCCTCGGTCGCCAGCACCTCCGGCGCGTAGTGGTTGAGCCAGAAGGCCTGCACCAGATCGGGATCGCAGGACAGGATCACGACCGGCCCGCGCGTCACCCGGCGCATCTCGCGCAGGCCCGCATCGAGATGCTGCCATTGATGCACGGTGAAGGTCGCCATGCTCGCGTCGAAATACCCGTCGGGAAAGGGCAGGGCTTCCGCGGTGGCGTCGATCGCCGCGACGATATCCGCCGGGCGCTGCGCCCGCATCGAGGCGGAGGGTTCGACCGCAATCATGTCGCGGCCGCGCGGCTCGTAGGAGCCGGCGCCAGCGCCGACATTGAGCACCCGCCGGGCCGGGCCGAGCGCGGCCTCGATCAACGCGGCGATGGCGGGCTCGGGCTGGCGATAGGAGGCATAGCCCTGTCCGATGCGGCCGTAATCGGCATCGCCGGCGCTGCCATCGGCGCGGCGTGGGCTCGAACTCATGTCGTTCATCGGGATATCTCCGTCAGCATGAACAGCCAGAGCGGCAGGGCGTGGTCGCGTGTCAGCGGGGCGAGTGGAAGCGTGGAGGCCGTTCCGGGTTCGAGCCAGGCGATCTCGGCGATCTCGGCCGCGGGCTCTGGTTTTACATCGAGAGGCAGGGCGTAAAGCTCGGCCTCGACAGTGAAGCCCGGCTCATTGGCGGCCGGTGCCGCGAAGCGTCCGCAATGGCGTGCAGCCTCCAGCGAAGCAGAAAGTCCCAGCTCCTCCCGGAGTTCGCGGGTGAGCGCGTCGAAAGGCCCTTCGCCGGGCTCGATCTTGCCGCCCGGCTGCATGAACCAGGCGGTGCCGCGCTTGCGGACCAGAAGGAGGCGCTGGCGCGCGTCGGTCAGCAGCGCGGCCGCGATGCGGATTTGCCGGGTATCCTCGCTCACGACCGACTCCTCTCAGGCTGGTGCAGGGGAGGATTGGCACGATCCGCAGGGAACGGGGAAGGGGCCTCTTCGATGGCGCGGCCGGGAGGATGGTGGTAGGAACCGGCGCTGGATTTCGAGAGCGAACGCAAGCGAGGCGTCAGGATCATGTTCGAGGCACGCAGCATCGCCGCCGGCAGCAAGCCGGAGTTCTATCGTGAACTCGCCGGGCAACTCGAAGCCCTGCTCATGGGCGAAAGCGACCCCATTGCGAACGCCGCCAACACCTCCGCGCTGCTGTTCCAGATGATGCCGGATCTGAACTGGGCCGGCTTCTACATCATGCGATCAGGCGAGCTCGTGCTCGGCCCGTTCCAGGGCAAGCCGGCCTGCGTCCGCATTCCCGTCGGCAGGGGCGTCTGCGGCGCAGCCGTGGCGCAGCGGAAATCGATGCTGGTCGAGGACGTCCATGCCTTTCCCGGCCATATCGCCTGCGATGCGGCCTCGCGCTCGGAACTCGTCGTGCCGCTTATCGGACGCGACAGCGTCATCGGCGTGATCGACCTCGACAGCCCGTCGCCGGCGCGCTTCGATGCCGACGACCAGGCCGGCATCGAGCGCATCGCGGCGATCTGGCTCGCGGCCTGCGGCGAGGGCGTCAAGGCTGCCCTGGCCAGAGCCTCCTGAGGCGGCGGTGCCCTCGCTCAGCCTGCGGATACAGCTCGACCCCGAAGGCAGGATCGGCCCCGGCAAGATCGCGCTGCTCGAGAACATCGCGACGCATGGCTCGATCTCGGCGGCCGGCCGGGCGATGGAGATGTCCTACCGGCGCGCCTGGGAGCTGGTCGAGGAACTGAACGTGCTCTTCGGCAAGCCGGTGGTCGAGCGCCAGGTCGGCGGGCGCAATGGCGGTGGGGCACGACTGACTCCGCTCGGCGAAGCGCTCATCCTGCGCTTCCGCGCGGTCGAGCAGGCTGCGACCGAGGCTGCCGCGACTCATCTCGCGGCGCTACAGGCCGAGATCGACCGGCCCGAGCGTGGCTGAATCGCTGTCGCGCACACCGCGCCGGCAGCGCCCTGCATTCATCGAATAGCGGATATGTGAGGGTCGTCCGGAAGCGCGGACTGGCCTGATTTCGCGTGGCCGGGGCCCATCGGAGGGCAGAGCCGGCGAGCCGCTTTTCCTTGACATGCCCGCCCGATTCGAACAGGCGTATCGCATATGCAGCAACGCCGCTGCAAGTCTTTTTTTGTAATGATTCCAATGAGGAAGCTGCCGGCCCTTGGTGCCCGGCAGCAGGTGCTGGAACCGGCTGGAGCCGGGGCGGCGCTCCTCCAGAGAAGGCTGGATTTGTGATGATGCGTGCGTTTCGTCTGGCTCTTGTTGCGATGAGCCTGTCCGTGGTCGCGGCCCAGGCCCAGGCGCCGGGGCAGTCCGCTCCACAGGTACCCACCGAAACGGCCCCGCCTGCGGCACAGACCCAGCCGGTTCAGCCGGCGCCCGCGATCCAGCCCGCGACGCCGACCAATCCGCTGCCGCCTGCGCTGCCTCAGCTCGGCATCAATCCGCCGAGCGCCGCTCACCCGCCGCTGACCACCAGCGAGGCCGCGACACCTGTGATTGCCCCGGCCCCGGCCGCGACGGCGACCTTGCCGCATGACCTGTCGCCCTGGGGCATGTTCATGGCGGCGGACATCGTCGTGAAGGGCGTGATGCTCGGGCTTGCCTTCGCCTCGCTGGTGACCTGGACGATCTGGCTCGCCAAGGCGATGGAGCTGGCCGCTGCCAAGCGCTCGGCCGGCCGGGCGCTGCGCCGCATCGAGGCGGCCGAGAATCTGGGCGAGGCAGCCGGAGCTGCGGCGGGCAGGAACGGCAAGCTGCGCGGCGCCGTCGGCTTGTTGCTGTCCGCTGCCCTGTCCGAGACCCGCCGCTCGGCCGACCTCGGCGAGGACGGCATCAAGGAGCGCGTCGCCATCGCGCTCTCGCGGATCGAGGCGCGCGCCGGCCGCTCGATGGCGCGCGGAACCGGCCTGCTCGCCACGATCGGCTCGACCGCCCCCTTCGTCGGCCTGTTCGGCACGGTCTGGGGCATTATGAATTCCTTCATCGGCATCAGCCAGGCCAAGACGACCAATCTCGCCGTCGTCGCCCCCGGCATCGCCGAGGCGCTGCTGGCGACCGCGATCGGCCTCGTCGCCGCCATCCCCGCCGTCATCATCTACAACGTCTTCGCCCGCGCGATCACCGGCTACCGCGCCACGCTTTCCGATGCCTCGGGCGAGATCCTGCGCCATCTCTCGCGCGACCTGGAGCGCCGCCAGCGCGCCGTCGCACCGGCCCCGCGTTCGTCCTCTTCGTCCTCGGCTTCAGCCGCGGCTGTGGCGGCCGCGCCGCTCGTTCCGGCGGAGTGAGCCATGGGCGTTTCCCTCAAAGAGCCGCAGGACGGCGACCTCGGCGAGGTCAGCGACATCAACGTGACGCCGTTCATCGACGTCATCCTCGTCCTGCTGATCATCTTCATGGTGGCGGCGCCGCTCTCGACCGTCGATGTCGCGGTCGACCTGCCGGTCTCGAACGCGCAGCCGCAGCCGCGGCCGGACACGCCGATGTTCCTGACCGTGAAGGGCGACCTTTCGCTCGCGCTCGGTAATGACCCCGTGCCGCGCGAGGCCCTGCAGACGGCACTCGACCAGAAGACGAACAGCGACCGCGAGCAGCGGGTCTTCCTGCGGGCCGATGGCAGCGTCGCCTATAGCGAACTGATGAACGTCATGAACCTGCTGCGCAACGCCGGCTATCTCAAGATCGCGCTGGTCGGTCTGGAGGATACCGGGCAGGGGGCTGCTGCGGGGCCGAAGCCATGAGCCTCGAGCGCCCGTCATTGTCGCGTTTCGCGCCGGCGGCCCTGCGCTGGAGTCTTGCCGCGCTCGTGGTCGCGAGCGCCCATGGCACGGCCGGCTGGGTCATTGCCAACTGGCAGCGTGCCGAGGCGGCGATGGGTTCGCCCCCCGCCGCCGTGATGATCGAGCTCGCGCCGCTCGCCGTGGCGCCCGAAGCGCCGCCGCAGGAGGTTGCGCCCGGCCCCGAGATGGCCGAGGCGCAGCCCGAGCCCGAACCGCCGCCGCCCGAGCCGGTCGAGCAGCCCAAGGAGATCGAGCCACCTCCGCCTGAACCGGAGCCCGTCGCGATCCCTGAGCCCGAGATCAGGATTCCCGAATTGCCGCCACTGCCGGACGCTGCGGCGATCCTGACGCCGCCGCCGAAGGAACAGCCGAAGCCGCCTCCGCCGGAGAAGCCCAAGCCGAAGCCGAAACCCAAGGTCGTCGAGAAGAAGAAGCCCATCCGCCCGGACAAGCCGAAGGCCGAGCGGACCTCCGCGCCGGTGGCGCAGGCGCAGGCCGCTCCACGTGCGGCGGCTCCCAATTCCGGTGCGTCCTCGCCGTCTCCGGCCGCGACCGCGAGCTGGCGCGGGTCGCTGATGGCGCATCTCAACCGCTACAAGCGCTTCCCTGGAGGCGCCAGCCCCGGCACGGTCCAGGTCGCCTTCAGCATCGACCGCGGCGGCCGTGTGCTCTCGGCCCGTCTTGTCCGGGGCTCGGGCGATGCGGCGCTGGACGGGGAGGCGGTCGCGATGATCCGCCGTGCCAGCCCTGTCCCGGCACCGCCGGATGGGCTCGGCGGCGGCGCGATTTCGCTGAGCGTGCCGATCAAGTTCTCGCGCTAGGCTGGCCCGGGAACCGGAGCTATCGTCTGCGCGTAGGATGGTTATGAGCGAGAGGAGAAGCGCGATGACGATCATCAGGCTTGCCGCCGGCGCGATGCTGGCCCTCGCATTGAGCGGCTGCGTGACCACCGAGGCGCAGTATCGCGCGATCGACGAGGAGCGCTGCCGCTCCTATGGTTTCCGCGCGCCGGGCGAGGCTTTCTCGAACTGCCTGCTGCAGCTCGATCTCGACCGGGCGGCCGACCGGCGCTATCGCTTCGACCGCTTCGACGCCTCCTTCGGCGGGCCCTGGGGCTACGGCCGGCGCTGGTAAGGGCGCACTCCCGACAAGAAAAAAGGGCCACGCCGGAAGCGCAGCCCAAGTCTAGGGAGGAAACGCCCAAGGAGGGCGACGCAACATCTCTGCTGCGCTGCACTCTAGATAGGGAGGCTCCGGCCAGCTCGCAAGAGCAAAAGGGCAGCATCGCTGACTTATTTTTAGGCGGCCCGTTTCTTCAATGAAATCAGGGGTTTTTTGGCGATTTGCGTAAGGCTGCGCGAACTGCCGTCAGTCGCCTGCTCATCTGCTGCATTGCAAGAATGGCAGATTGACAAGCGCACGGATTTGCTAATTCATATGCATACAAATGAATTCCGCTTCGCCCGACCCGGCGCGAGCGGTATCGGCGCGGATTGCAGCCGCAGCGAGGCGAAGGACTTACCCTCATGCAGATCGACCGTCGCAGTTTCGTCGCGGGCACGCTCGCCCTCGGCGTTCCCCAGCTCGTGCGCGCCCAGGGCGCGGGGCCGATCAGGATCGGCGAGATCAACTCCTATACCGCCCAGCCGGCCTTCCTGAAACCCTATCGGCAGGCCTGGGAGCTGGCGCAGGAGCAGATCAACGCCGCCGGCGGCGTGCTCGGCCGCAAGCTCGAGACCGTCTTCCGCGACGATGCCGGCAAGCCCGAGGATGCGGTGCGGCACGCCGCCGATCTCGCCACGGCCGAGAAGGTCGACATCATCGCCGGCGGCTTCCTCTCCAATGTCGGGCTGGCGCTTGCCGACTACGCCAACCAGAACAAGCGGCTCTATGTCGCCTCCGAGCCGCTGGCCGATGCGCTCGTCTGGTCGAAGGGCAATCGCTACACCTTCCGCCTGCGGCCCTCGACCTACATGCAGGCGGCGATGCTGGTCGAGGAAGCCGCGAAGCTCCCGGCCAAGAAATGGGCGATCGTTGCGCCGAACTACGAATACGGTCAGTCGGCGGTGAAGTGGTTCAAGGAGCTGCTGCTGAAGGCGCGTCCCGACGTGACCTTCGTCGCCGAGCAGTTCCCGGCGCTCGGCCGCATCGATGCCGGCGCGACCGTCCAGGCGCTGGAAGCGGCCAAGCCCGAGGCGATCTTCAACGTCACCTTCGCGGTCGATCTCGCCAATTTCGTCCGCGCCGGCAATACGCGCGGCCTGTTCGAGGGGCGCCAGGTCGTCTCGATGCTGACCGGCGAGCCGGAATACCTCGACACGCTCGGCGCCGAGACGCCGGAGGGCTGGATCATTACCGGCTATCCGCATGCCGACCTGCAGACGCCGGAACACGTCAAGTTCCGCGACGCCTACAAGGCGAAGTACAACGACTATCCGCGGCTGGGCTCGGTCGTCGGCTACGAGACGGTGCAGGCCATCGCAGCGGCGCTCACGAAGGCCGGCTCGACCGATAACGAGAAGCTCGTAGACGCGTTCGAGGGGCTGAGCTTCACCACGGCCTTCGGCCCGATCGCGTTCCGCAAGATCGACCATCAGTCGACGCTCGGCGCCTATGTCGGCAAGAGCGCGCAGAAGAACGGCAAGGGCGTGATGGTCGACTGGAGCTATCGCGACGGCGCCAAGTACTTGCCCAGCGACGACGAGGTCCGCAAGCTGCGGCCGGTTGTGGGCTGAGCTTGATGCTCTCCGCGTCATGCTCGGGCTTGACCCGAGCATCTCCTGCCGCGTGAGGCTCCTGAGCCTCTTTCGGCCTGAGATTCTCGGGTCTACGCTTCGCTTCGCCCGAGAATGACGGAGCGAGGCGCCGACATGATGCGGATAACCCGCCGGCCGGCCCCTACCGTCCGAGACATACGCCTTCCCCCGAGACGACATGCTTGATCTCGTCCTCACCCAGACCCTGAACGGCCTGGCCTCGGCGTCGTCGCTGTTCCTGGTGGCGTGCGGGCTGTCGATCATCTTCGGCGTCACGCGAATCGTGAACTTCGCCCATGGCTCGCTCTACATGCTGGGCGGCTATCTGGCCTTCACGCTAGTGACCTGGCTCGGCCCGGCCGATCCGCTCGGCTTCTGGGGCGGCGTAGTGCTGGCCGTGCTGCTCACCGGCCTTGCCGGCGTGCTCATCGAAGTCCTGATCCTGAGAAGGATTTATCAGGCGCCGGAGCTGTTCCAGCTGCTCGCAACCTTTGGCGTCGTGCTGATGCTGCAGGACATTGCGCTGGCGACCTGGGGGCCGGAGGACAAGCTCGGCCCGCGCGCGCCGGGCTTCCGCAGCTTCGTCATCCTGTTCGACAACCGCTTCCCGAGCTACGAGCTCTTCCTGATCGCGGTCGGGCCGGTGGTGCTCGGCCTGATCTGGCTCTTGTTCCACCGGACGCGCTGGGGCGTATTGATCCGGGCGGCAACGCAGGACCGCGAGATGGTCAGCGCGCTCGGCGTCAACCAGCGCCTGCTCTTCACCTCGGTCTTCGCCTTCGGCGCGGCGCTGGCCGGGCTCGGCGGCGCGCTCCAATTGCCGCGCGAGGCGATCAACCTGCACATGGACCTGTCGATGATCGCCGAGGCCTTCGTCGTCGTGGTGGTGGGCGGGCTCGGCAGCGTGACGGGTGCTTATCTCGCCGCCGTGCTGATCGGCGTGCTCCATGCCTTCGGCATCCTGATCCTGCCCAAGATCACGCTGGTGCTGGTCTTCCTGGTGATGGCGGCGGTGCTGATCGTCCGGCCGCATGGCCTGCTCGGCAAGGCGAGCGTGGAACCGCGCGGTCATGCCGGCCAGCTCTTCCTGCTGCGCCCGGCCGATCGCGCGGCCAAGCTGTTCGGAGCCGTGGCGCTCGGCCTGCTGGCTCTCGCGCCGCTCGTCGTGCCGGACCATGTCATCCTGACCCTGACCGATCTCGTGATCTTCGCCGTCTTCGCCGCTTCGCTGCATCTGCTGATGGGGCCGGGCGGCATCACCTCCTTCGGCCATGCCGCCTATTTCGGCCTCGGCGCCTATGGCGCGGCGCTGGCGGTGAAATGGCTGGGCAGCCCGATGGAGGAGGCGCTGATGCTGGCGCCATTGATGGCCGGGATCGCTGGCGCGATCTTCGGCTGGTTCTGCGTGCGGCTCTCGGGCGTCTATCTCGCCATGCTGACGCTGGCCTTCGCGCAGATCGCCTGGGCCACGGCCTTCCAGTGGGTCGACCTCACCGGCGGCGATAACGGCATCCTCGGCGTCTGGCCCTCGGCCTGGGCGGTGCCCAAGACGGTGTTCTACTACCTCGCGCTCGCCATCGCCGTGCTGGTCATCGTGGCGCTCCGCGTCATCATCTTCGCACCCTTCGGCTACGCCTTGCGCGCCGGCCGCGACAGCCCGTTGCGGGCCGAGGCGATCGGGCTCGATGTCGGGCGCCTGCAATGGGCGGCCTTCACCATCGCCGCGGTCGCAGCCGGCATCGCCGGCGGGCTCTTCGCCTTCTCGAAGGGCTCGGTCTTCCCGACCTATATGGCGATCCCGCGCTCGGTCGATGCCTTGCTGATGGTGCTGCTCGGCGGCGTCCAGACGGTCGCCGGACCGGTCGTCGGCGCCTTCGCCTATATGGGTTTGAACGAACAGCTCGCGAAGATGACGGCCTATTGGCGCTTCGGGCTGGGGCTGTCGATCGTGCTCCTGGTCGTGCTGTTCCCGCGCGGCCTCGTCGGCACCTGGCTGTACTGGCGCGCCCGGCGCGAGAGCGCCGCGCAGGCGACGGCCGTGGCATGAGTGCGTCCATGCCTCCCGTGCTGGAAGCCCGCGATCTCGCCAAGTCCTTCGGCGGCGTGAAGGCGGTCGATGGCGTGTCCTTCTCGGTTGAGGCCGGCAAGCTGGTCGCGCTGATCGGCCCCAATGGGGCCGGCAAGACGACCTGCTTCAACATGCTGAACGGGCAGCTCAAGCCCGATCGCGGCGAGGTTCTGCTCGAAGGCAAACCGATCACCGGGCTCGAACCGCGCAAGATCTGGCGCCTCGGCGTCGGCCGCACCTTCCAGATCACTGCAACCTTTGCCTCGATGACCGTGCGCGAGAACGTCCAGATGGCGTTGATCTCTCACGCCGGGGAGAGCTGGCGCCTGTTCGGACGCGCCGACCAGCGCCGCCTGGAACCAGCGAATGCACTGCTCGATCAGGTCGGCATGACCCAGCAGGCGGAGCGCGCCTGCGGCGTGCTCGCCTATGGTGATCTCAAGCGCGTCGAACTCGCCATCGCGCTCGCCAACGAGCCGAAGCTCCTGCTGATGGACGAGCCGACCGCCGGCATGGCGCCGCAGGAGCGCATCGCCCTGATGGCGCTGACGGCCCGCATCGCACGGAAGCGCGGTATCGCCGTGCTCTTCACCGAGCACGACATGGATGTCGTCTTCGCCCATGCCGACCGTGTTCTGGTGCTCGACCGGGGTCGCCTGATCGCCGCCGGCACCAGTGCCGAAGTCCGCAACGACCCGCAGGTGCGCGCGGTCTATCTCGGCTCCGGCGCGACCTCGGGAGGGCATTGATGACGGCGCTCCTCGAACTCTCCGGCGTCGAGGCCTGGTATGGCCGCGCCAAGATCCTGCATGGCGTCGGCTTCTCGGTCGGACATGGCGAGGTCGTCGCGCTGATGGGCCGCAACGGCGCCGGCAAGTCGACGACCATGAAGACGGTGATGGGGCTGGTGCCTGAGCCGCAAGGCTCCATCCGCTTCGAGGGCAAGGAGATCGCCGGCCGCGAGCCTTTCCAGATCGCCCGGCTCGGCATCGGCTATGTCCCGGAGGACCGGCGCGTCTTCTCCGAACTGACCGTGATGGACAACCTCGAAGTCGGCCGTCAGCCGCCTCGCGATAGCGCACCGCACTGGACGCCGGAGCGCCTGTTCGATCTCTTCCCCAATCTCGGCCGGATGCGCGACCGGCCGGGCGGCGCCATGTCCGGCGGCGAGCAGCAGATGCTGACCATCGCCCGCACGCTGATGGGCAATCCGCGCCTGCTGCTGCTCGACGAACCCTCGGAAGGGCTGGCGCCCGTCATCATCGAGGCGATGGCGGAGACCATTCGCGTGCTGAAGGGCGAGGGGCTGTCCGTGCTGCTCTCCGAGCAGAACCTGCATTTCGCCGGCAGCATCGCCGACCGCGCCGTCATCATCGAGAAGGGGCTGATCCGCTTCGACGATACGATGGCGGCGCTCAAGGCTGACGAGGCGGCGAGGAGCCAGTATCTGGCGGTCTGAAGCCTGAGAGCAGGCGCCGCATCACGTCGAGCAGCGGCTCGACCTCGCGCTCCGCCATCGGGTCCAGCGCCGCGATGGTGATCGCCTTGGCGCGGACGACATAATCCGGCAACAGCTCGCGGCCGCGCTGGCCGAGCTGTACCAGCACGCGGCGCTTGTCGTCGGGATCGTGCAGGCGCTCGACCAGCCCGCGCTCGGCGAGGCGCGTCACCACGCCCCGGATCGTGGCCGGATCCATCGCCGTCATGCGGCCGAGCTGGTTCTGGGAAATCCGTCCGTCGACGGCGAGCCGGCAGAGGACCGCGAATTGCGGCGGCGTCGGCCCGTCTGCGCCCATCATCTCCAGGAACATCGCGACATAGCGCTGCTGCATCTGCCGCAGCAGGAAGCCGAACTGCTCGTCCAGCACATAGCCGGCGAGGTCGACGGGTTCAGGCATCGCGGAATCGGCCGGGCCGCTGGCCGAGCGGTGATGCCGGCCGAGCCCGTCTTCCGATTCCTCTGCGCGATCCATGCTGGCTCCGGGCTGGCGATTCTGCCGGCTGATGGCAGAGGCTCATTCTCCCGGATCATATGTGTTCATTCAATCGGCAAGGCAACGCAGCCGCAGCCGTCATGCTCGGGCTTGACCCGAGCATCTCAGGAAGGAAGAGCGCCCTTCTCGGCACGAGGTTCTCGGGTCACCGCTCTGCGGCGCCCGAGAATGTGACGGCAAGCCGTCGCGATTAGCCCAGCGACATCGTCAGCGGCGGCTTCACTTCGGGCGGCAGCGGCGAGGTGTAGCCTTCCTTGCCGAGGCGGGCCTTATGATCGGCCTTGGCGGCAGCCATCAGGGCCGGGTCGCTCAGCACCGCGGCGCCGGTCGCGGCCATCGCCTTGGCGACATGGACCATCGCCTTGTGCGCGGCGGGGGACTTGCCCTGCGCCACCACCTGCCAGGTGTGGAAGGGCGTCCCCATCGCGACCGTCGGCGCATGGGCCTGCACGGTCGGCACCGCCCAGCTCACATCGCCGATATCGGTCGAGCCGATCGCCGGGTTGCGCCGGGCGTCGCGCGGCACGAGGAAGTCGGCAAGCGGGGCGCCGGTATCGGGCATGCCGATGGTGCGCCAGATCGAGGCGATCTCCTGGGCCGAGAGCGTGCCGCGGATCTTCTCGGCATAGGCCTTGTCGGCATCGTCGAAATGCGGCGCGCCGAGTTCGCCCATCACCTTGTGCATGGCCTCTTCGAGCGGCGTGTTGGCGACGAGATCGGAGACGGCGCTGACGATGCGCATCTCCATCTTGGTTTCCGTCATCAGCGCCGCGCCTTCGGCAATCTTCTTCACGCGCTGGACGAGCTCCAGCATGCCGCGCAGGTCACGGGCGCGGATCGAGTAGCGCACCCGGGCATGGGCCTGGACGACGTTCGGGGCGATGCCGCCAGTGTCGAGCAGCGCGTAGTGGACGCGCGCGTCGGAGGGCATGTGCTCGCGCATGTAGTTGACGCCGACATTCATCAATTCGACGGCGTCGAGCGCCGAGCGACCGAGATGCGGCGCGGCCGCCGCATGCGAGGCACGGCCGGTGAAGACGAAATCGGCGCGGGTATTGGCGAGGGCGAGGGCCGGAGCGACCTCCCAGAAGCTCGACGGGTGCCACGAGATCGCGACATCGGCGTCGTCGAAGGCGCCGGCGCGGACCATGAAGGCCTTGGCGGCGCCGCCTTCCTCGGCCGGGCAGCCGTAATAGCGCACGCGACCGGGGATCTTGTTCTCGGCGAGCCACTCCTTCATCGCGACGGCGGCGAGCATCGCGGCGGAGCCGAGCAAGTTATGGCCGCAGCCATGGCCGTGGCCGCCGGTCTCGATTTCCTTGTGCTCGGAAGCGCCGGCTTCCTGCGACAGGCCCGGCAGGGCGTCGTATTCGCCGAGGAAGGCGATGACCGGGCCGCCTTCGCCGGCCTCGCCGATCACGGCGGTCGGGATATCAGCGACATTCTCGGTGATCTTGAAGCCCTGGTGCTTCAATTCGGCGATGTGCTCGGCGACAGAGCGCTTCTCGGTGTAGCACACCTCCGGCATGCCCCAGACCCGGTCGGAGAGCGCGATCAGGCGCTCCTTGTTCGCATCGACATGCCGCCAGAGATCGTTTCGATTGTCCATTGTCGTTCCGCCTGGAGAACGCCTTGGCGCTCCCCGTCTTTCGTTGAGAGGCGGATTCCCCGACGGGGCCGATGCGGCCGGGCCGGACCCGCCTCTGGTGGGCAGCGGCATATGAGCAATCTCATACCGCCCCGTCCAGACATTCAGTGCATGGCGGAGCAGCGTCTCAGGCTTTGGCCTGCGCCGATGGTGTGGCGGCGAAGTCCGCCAGGATCGGGCAATCCGGGCGGTGGTCGCCATGGCAATGCGTCGCCAAGTGCCGCAGCGTGTCGGCCATGGCCTTGAGCTCGGCCGCCTTTTCCTCGAGCTCGCGCACATGCGCCATGGCGAGGTTCTTCACATCGGCGCTGGCCCGGCTCTTGTCGCGCCAGAGCGCGAGCAATTCGCGCGTTTCCTCCAGCGAGAAGCCGAGATCGCGCGAGCGGCGCACGAAGCGCAGCGTATGCACGTCGTCAGCGGCATAGACCCGGTATTGCGCGGCCGTGCGGGCCGGCGGGGTGATCAGGCCGATGCTCTCGTAATAGCGGATCATCTTGGCGCTGACGCCGGAGCGGGTTGCGGCTTCGCCGATATTCATCTCAGGCCTCCACCTGAAAGCGCTTCAACCTGAGCGCATTGCTGACGACGCTGACGCTCGACAGCGCCATGGCGAGCCCGGCGAAGACCGGCGAGAGCAGGATGCCGAAAGCCGGATAGAGCACGCCCGCCGCGACCGGGATCAGCAGGGCGTTGTAGCCGAAGGCCCAGGCGAGATTCTGGCGGATATTGGAAATCACCGCCTGCGACAGCGCGATCGCGCGGGGCACGCCCATCACGTCGCCGGACATCAGCACCACATCGGCGCTCTCGATCGCGATATCCGTGCCGGTGCCAATGGCGATGCCGACATCGGCCTGTGCGAGGGCAGGGGCATCGTTGATGCCGTCGCCGACGAAGGCGACCTTGGCGCCGCGGCCCTGCAGGCGCTTCACCACCTCGGCCTTGTCGGTCGGCAGCACCTCGGCCCAGACCTCGTCTATGCCCAGACCGCGCGCGACCGCTTCCGCCGTGCGCCGGTCGTCGCCGGTCACCATCGCAACCTTGAGGCCGAGCTTGTGCAGGGTCGCGATGGCCGCGGGCGTGGTCTCCTTCACGGCATCCGCGACGGCAATGACGGCAGCGATCTTGCCGTCGATCGCGGCATAGAGCGGGGTCTTGCCGGCTTCGGCCAGCGCCTTGGCGCGGGCGGCGAAGGGCGCGATGTCGAGCTTGTCCTCTTCCATCAACCGGTGGCCGCCGATCGCGACCTTGCGGCCCTCGACCGTCGCGGTGACGCCGCGGCCGGGATCGCTGGTGAAATCGGCCGGCTCGGCAAGCGCGAGGTTACGCGCCTTGGCGGCTGCGACCAGCGCCAGCGCCAGCGGATGCTCCGAGCGATTCTCGGCCGAGCCGACGAGACGCAGCACGTCATCGGCCGTGAAGCCATTCGCCGGCTCGATATCGGTGAGCTCGGGCTTGCCCTTGGTCAGCGTGCCCGTCTTGTCGAGCGCCACGATCTGGACGTCCTTCAGCGCCTGCAGGGCGTCGCCCTGACGGAACAGGATGCCGAGCTCGGCGCCACGGCCGGTGCCGACCATGATCGAGGTCGGGGTCGCCAAACCCATGGCGCAGGGGCAGGCGATGATCAGCAGCGCGACGGCATTGACCAGCGCATGCGACAAGGCCGGGCTCGGGCCGAAGACCAGCCAGACGGCGAAGGTCAGCAAGGCCAGCACGATCACGACCGGGACGAACCAGAGCGTGACGCGGTCGACCAGCGCCTGGATCGGCAGCTTGGCGCCCTGCGCGGCCTGAACGGTGCGCACGATCTGGGCGAGCAGCGTGTCGGAGCCGACCTTCCGCGCGGTGAAGCGCAGCGCACCGGAGCCGTTGACCGTGCCGCCGGTGACAGTGCTGCCGGCTTCCTTGCGGACGGGGGCGGGCTCGCCGGTGATCATCGATTCATCGACGAAGGAACTGCCGTCCGTGACCTCGCCATCGACCGGGACGCGCTCGCCCGGCCGCAGGATCACGACATCGCCGGGGCGGACGCTGTCGACGGCGACATCGCTCTCGGCGCCGTCGCGCAGAACGCGGGCGCTCTTGGGCTGGAGCGCGATCAGGCTGCGGATGGCGGCGCCAGTTCGGCCCTTGGCGCGGGTCTCGAACCAGCGCCCGAGCAGGATCAGCGTCACGATCACCGCGCCGGATTCGAAATAGGTGCCTTCCGTGCCCATCGGCAGCAGGTCCGGCAGGAAGGTCGCGACGCTCGAATAGAGATAGGCCGCGCCGGTACCGAGCATGACCAGCGAGTTCATGTCGGGCGCCAGCCGCAGCAGCGCCGGGAAACCCTTGCGCAGGAAGACGAGGCCCGGCCCGAACTGGACGATGGTCGCCAGCGCGAAGGAGAAGACGCGCACGTTCCACTCGCCGAAGGTGCCGGCGAGCCAATGGTGCAGGGAGGGAAACATGTGGCTGCCCATCTCGACCACGAGCAACGGCAGCGTCAGCAGGCCGGCGAGGATGACGGAGCGCAGCAGCTTGCCCTGCTCCTCGTCCTTGGCAGCCTGCCGGCGCGTGTCGGCATCGCCATCGGCCGCGGCGATCGGGCTCGCTTCATAGCCGGCGCCGGCGACGGCCTTGACCAGGGCCGGGACGATCTCGTTGCCGGCGAGCGTCTTCACGCTGGCGCGCTCGGTCGCGAGGTTCACGGTGGCCTCGATCACGCCCGGCACGGCGCGCAGGGCCTTCTCGACATGGCCGACGCAGGAGGCGCAGGTCATGCCCGAGACCGACAACTCGATCGTGTTCTCGACCGGGGTGTAGCCGCTCTGGCGGACCGCCGCCTCGACCTGCTTCAGGTCGGTTCCGCCCTTCGCGAAGCTGACATGCGCCCGCTCGGTCGCGAGATTGACCGAAACCGCATCGACGCCCGGCACCGCCGCGATGGCGCGCTCGACATGGGCGACGCAGCTCGCGCAGGTCATGCCCTCGACGCCCAGATCGAGGGTTTCGAGGTCGTTCCTGCTTCTGTCGATGACCGTCATCGCCGTCTCCTTCATGGTGATGACAGGCGATATAAGGTTTCCCATCATGGGAAGGTCAAGGCTGGTTGCATGACTTTTTGAGAGGGCGGTGCGGCGCCCGCGTCAGGGCATCTCGACGGAGACGCTCTTGATCACCGCATGAACGGGCTTGCCGGGCGCCAGCCCGAGCAGGGCGAGGGATTTCGCGGTGAGGCGCGCCGCCAGCTTCGCCTCGCCGCAAGCGATGAGCAGGTGCACGGTGCTGCCGCCGGTGCCGCTGCGCTCGCCGATCTCGAAGACCGTGCCCGGCAGCACGTTGAGCGCGCTGATCTCGGCCGGCTGACCAAGGCCGAGCATGACGTCGCTGGCGAGGATGCGGATCTTGATCCGCTGGCCCTGCCGCAGCGTGCCACGCGCGATCGTCAGCGGTCCGGCTGGTGTCGTCAGCCGCGCCAGCCCGAAAGCCTCCTCGAAACCGGCCACTTCGGCGGATAGCAGCGTGCTCGCTTCCGGTGCGCCCGGCCGTGCGGCCAGATCGGGCCGGGACAGGATGTCGGCCGTCGGGCCGCAAGCCGCAACACGCCCGTTCTCGACCATGGCGACGGTGGTGGCGAGGCGCGCGACCTCCGCCAGCGCATGCGAGACATAGACGATGGGAATGCCGGCCTCGTCGCGCAGGCGCTCGATATGCGGCAGGATCTCGGCCTTGCGGGCTTCGTCGAGCGCCGCCAAGGGCTCGTCCATCAGCAGCAGGCGCGGCTGCGCCAGCAGGGCACGGCCGATCGCGACCCGCTGTTTCTCGCCGCCGGAGAGCGCGCCGGGGCGGCGGCGCAGCAGATGGCCAATGCCGAGCAATTCCAGCACCTTGTCGAGCTCGGCCGGCTTGCGTTGGGCGCGCGGCACGAACCAATGCCCGAACAGCAGGTTCTGGCGCACGGTGAGATGCGGAAAGAGCCGCGCCTCCTGGAAGACATAGCCGATGCGGCGCCGGTGCTTCGGCAGGTAGATACCGCGTTCGGTGTCGACCAGCGTCTCGCCATCGACGCGGACATGGCCGGAATCCGGGCGGATCAGCCCGCCGATGACATTGACCAGCGAGGTCTTGCCGGAACCCGAGCTGCCGAACAGGGCGGTGAGACGCCCATCGGAGGTGAAGCTCGAATCGAGCGTGAAGTCTCCGAGCCTGTGGCGAACGGCGATATCGAGGACATCCGTCATTCGACGGCGATCCGGCGGCCCACGATGCGGGCCATCAGTTCGGAGAAAAAGAGCGCCGCGACCGAGATCACGATGGAGATCAGCGTCAGGCGCATTGCGCCGGCATCGCCTCCCGGAACCTGCGTGAAGGTATAGATCGCCGAGGGCAGGGTCTGCGTCTCGCCGGGAATGTTGGAGACGAAGGTGATCGTCGCGCCGAACTCGCCCATCGCCTTGGCGAAGCACAGGATCATGCCGGCGATGATGCCGGGCAGGCAGAGCGGCAGGGTGACGACGAGGAATACCCAGAGCGGGCTGGCGCCGAGCGTCCCGGCGGCGGATTCGAGTTTGCGGTCGACCGCCTCGATCGAGAGCCGGATGGCGCGCACCATCAGCGGGAAACCCATCACGGCGCAAGCGAGCGCCGCGCCGGTCCAGCGGAATGAGAGCACGATCCCGAACCAGTCATAGAGGAACTCGCCGATCGGCCCGCGCCGGCCGAAGCCGACGAGCAGCAGATAACCTGTCACGACAGGCGGCAGGATCAGCGGCATATGGACGATGGCGTCGAGCAGGGACTTGCCCCAGAAGCGCCCGCGCGCCAGCAACAGGCCAACCGCGAGCCCCAGCGGCAGGCTCGCGAGCATGGCGGTCGTGGCGACGATGAGGCTGAGCCTCACCGCCGTCCATTCTTCAGGCGAAAGCGTAAGCCAGTCGGTCACGAAGCGGCGATCACGAAGAGCTGGCGGCCTTGTTGAGCACCGTGAAGCCCTGCTTCTCGAAGACGGGCTTTGCGGCGGGGCTGCGCAGATAGGTCAGGAAGGCCTGCGCGTCGGGATTGGCCGAATCCTTGGTGACGGCGACCGGATAGATGATCGGCGGGTGCGAATCCTCGGGGAAGGTCGCGACCACCTTGACCTGCGGATCGGCGGCGGCGTCGGTCGCGTAGACGATGCCGAGCGGGGCCTCGCCGCGCGAGACCAGCAGCAGCGCGGCGCGGACATTGTCGGCCTGCGCGATCTTGTCCTTCACCTTGTCCCAGCTACCCAGCTTCTCCAGCGCGGCCTTGCCGTATTTGCCGGCCGGGACGGAATCGACATTGCCCATGGCGAGGCGGCCGTCACCGACCGCGCCCGCGATATCGACGCCGGGCTTGAGGTCGAGCTTGGCGGTCGAATCCTTGCCGGCGACCAGCACGATCCGGTTGGCGAGCAGGCTGACGCGGGTATCCGGCTTGATCAGGTTCTTGCTCGCCGCATAATCCATCCAGTCGAGATCGGCGGAGACGAAGAGATCGGCCGGGGCGCCGTTCTCGAGCTGCTTCGCCAGCGTGTTGCTGGCGGCATAGGAGATTTTCGGCGCCGGCTTGCCGCTTTCCTTGACCCAGTTGGCGGCGGCCTCGTCCAGCGCGTTCTTCATGCTGGCGGCGGCGAAGATGACGAGGTCCTTCGTCTGCGCCTGCGCGGCGTCGAAGGCGGGAGCAAAGCTCACGGCAAGGGCCAGGCCCATGCCCAGCAGGGTGCGGCGCTTCAACATGTTGTTCCTCGCTCGAATTTCTCGTTGTATATCGTTGGGTATAACGATGGTTGCCGTGCGCCCGGACCCGAGTCAAGGCGCAGCCGCAGCCCTGTTGTCGCAAGGAGAGGACGAGCCATGAAGATCAGCGCCCGCAACCAGCTCAAGGGCAGGATCGTCGAGATCACCAAGGGCGCGACGACGGCCCATGTCCGCATCGATATCGGCGGCGCGATCGTCACCTCCTCGATCACCAATGCGGCGGTGGACGATCTCGGCCTCACCGTCGGCAAGGAGGCTTACGCCGTGGTCAAGGCCTCCGACGTCATGATCGCGATCGATTGACGAGGCGCGCTGCGATGGTCCGCGAGAACGAGATCCGCGAGAAGGAGGTCACTGTGGCGCCGCCGCAGGCGACCGATGCCGGCCTCGTCTTCATCGGCACCATCCGCACGCCCTGGACCTCGCGGCTCGTCTGCCCGCGCCAGGGCAGGGCGGACGGGCCGATCTGCCGCATCGAACTCTTTCCGCCCTGGGACGAGGCGCTTGAGGGGATCGAGCGCTTCGAACGATTGGAGGTGCTCTACTGGCTGCACCAGTCGCGCCGCGATCTCGTCCGCCAGAGCCCGGCCAATAACGGCGAGACGCACGGCACCTTCGCGCTGCGCACGCCGGTCCGGCCCAATCCGATCGGCACCTCGATCGCGACGCTGGTGGCGCGGGAGGGCCGGGTGCTGCTGGTGCGCGGGCTCGACTGCCTCGACGAAACGCCGCTCCTCGACATCAAGCCGGACCGGACGCTGTTCACGCCGATCGCCCCGCCGCAGCCCGGCGATTTCGAGACGGGCTGAGGCGGTCGGCGTTTGTCTAGAGGTTCTTCCTCAGCAGCCATTCGCCGCTGCTCGTGACTTCGTTCGCCTCGATGAACCCTGCCGACAGGTAGAATCCCAGCGGGCTGTGCTCTCCTCGAACGACGCTCGTGCTGAGTCTGGCGACACCGCGCGCCTTCAGCAGCGCGAAGACCTGCTCCAGCGCGGCGCGCCCGTAGCCTTTGCCCTGATGCCGGCGATCGACCATGAACCGCCAGAGATAGGCGGTGCCCGGCTTGTCGTCGTCGCGCCAGAGCATGAAGCCGACGGGCTCGTCCCCGGCATAGATCGCCCGGAAGGTAGCGCGCGGCTCGAAATGCGCCTGTGCGATCGAGATCGCGACCGGCGCGACATTCTCGCGCTGCTCCTCCGTGACCTCGAGGCCGCAGATGGTACGGACCGTTGCCGCGGTGATCTCACGCAATTCGACGGTCATGGCCGAGGCGCGGGAAACCGGCTGAGATAGGCCTCGGCTCGCGGCATGGCGTCGTGCAGGAACTGGCCGGGCTCACGAAGCCAGAGGCCGTCATAGCCGCGCGATTTCACTTCCGAGACGAGGATATCAGCCGGGAGTTCGATGAGGGAGGCCTGCCAGCCTGGCCAGCGCCTCCGGGCTCCGCGCCAGGTGTGAGCGAGGAACCGATCCTTCTCCGCATAGCCGTGATAGTCGAAGGCCCAGCCGCCGCCGTCGATGAAGATATGATTGCCGGTATGGCCGGCCGCCGGCTTGATCCAGAGCGCACGCATGCCGCTCCGCCCCCATCTCGCGAGGAAGGCATGTGCCAGGATGTGGCAGGCGCCGCAGGCGAAGAAAACCCGATCTGGTAGAGCCCAGCGCATCTGCGCATCGCTCTTGCGATAGCCCGGAGTGCGCGGCTGATACATGGTTGGTCAGGGGTTGTTTCAGCGAACCTGTCGCGCTCCGTTCACCCGTGCGGGTGCTTGTGGATCGGGTCGACCCAGTAGACCTCTTCCGGCTTCTCGACCGGATCGACATCGGTGATGTTGACGACGACCGCCTCGTTGTCCGAGCGCACCAGCACGCATTGCAACGGGTTGTCAGGATCGGCGTTGATCTCCTGGTGCGGCACGAAGGGCGGCACATAGATGAAATCGCCCGGCCCGGCCTCGGCGACGAATTCCAATCGCTCGCCCCAGCGCATCCGCGCCTTGCCGCTCACGACATAGATCACGCTTTCAAGATCGCCGTGATGATGCACGCCGGTCTTGGCATTGGGCTCGATCGCGACGGTGCCGGCCCAGATCTTCTGGGCGCCAACGCGGGCATGGTTGATCGCGGCCTGCCGGAACATGCCGGGTGTCTGCGCCGTGTTCGGGTCGAGCTTGTCGCCGGAGATGACGCGCACGCCGTCATGCTTCCAGCGCGGCTCGCCGTCATGGCCATGATCGTGCGGATGGTCGTGATCGTGGCTCATCGATGCCTCCCGCTCAGCCCTGCTTCGCCGGTCCGGTCGCGACCGGCCGCTCGCCCATGCCCCATTCGGACCACGAGCCATCATAGATCGCCTTGGCCGGCTTGCCGACGGTCTCGAGCGCCGTCGACAGGATCACGGCCGAGACGCCCGAACCGCAGGTCATGATCGAGGGCTTGTCGAGATCGACGCCGGCATCCTTGAACAGCGCGACGATCTCTTCCGGGGACTTCAGCCGGCCATCGCTGGTGAGCTGCGAAGACGGCAGGTTGAGCGAGCCGGGGATATGGCCGGAGGCCAGGCCCGGCCGCGGCTCCGCAGCCTCGCCGCGGAAACGGTCGGCGGCGCGGGCATCGACGACCTGGATCGCCTGCGAGGCGGTGGCGCGGGCCACGTCATCGGCATCGGCGACGGCGCCGTTGTCGAGCCTTGCGGTGAAGCTGCGGGGCTGGCGCGCCTTCGGACGATCTTCCTCGACCGGCCGGCCTTCGGCGAGCCATTTCGGAAAACCACCGTCCAGGATGACCACATCGCGCGCGCCGAAGACCTTGAAGGTCCAGCGCACGCGCGGCGCCGAGAAGAAGCCGAGTCCGTCATAGACGACGATGCGCATGCCGTCGCCGATGCCGAGCGCCCCGACGGCCGCCGCGAATTCGGGCGCCGAGGGCAGCATATGGGGCAGGGACGAGCGGGTATCCTTGATCTTGTCGATATCGAAATGGACCGCGCCCGGAATGCGGCGCTGGGCGTATTCGGCCGCGCCGTCGCGCTTCTGCGCCGGCAGATACCAGGAGGCATCGACCACGACGATATCGGGCGCATTCAGGCGCTCGGCCAGCCACTCGGTCGAAACGAAGACGTCTTCACGGGCCATAGGCGTATCCTCTGGGCATCAGCTTTGGTGATCTCAGGCCAGCGCGATCCGGACGCGCCGGTTCTGCTTGCCCTTCTTCTCGATATCGGTGACCGCGACCGCGCCGATCTCGGCGGTGTTGCGGACATGGGTGCCGCCGCAGGGCTGCAGGTCGATATCGCCGATGGCGACGAGCCGGACCCGGCCCGAACCGCGCGGCGGCTTCACCGACATCGTTTTGACGAGACCCGGATTGGCGTCGAGCTCCTCGTCGGTGATCCAACGCTCGGTCACATCGGCATGGCGCGCGACGAGCGCATTGAGCTTCTCGCTGATTTCGGCCTTGTCGAGCCCGCCTTCGGGAATGTCGAAGTCGAGCCTGCCGTCGCCATCCCCGATCGAGCCGCCGGTGACCGGAAAGGACAGAACGACGCTGAGCAGATGCAACGCAGTATGGATGCGCATCCGCTTGAAGCGGCGCTCCCAGTCGAGCACGACCGTCACCGCCTCGCCGGGCGCAGGCAAGGCCTGCCCTTCGGCCGGGACATGGATGACCCGGCTCTTGTCCTCGGGATCGTAGATCGTGGTGGCGATGGCGATCTGGCTGCCGTCAGTGCGGCGCAGATGCCCGGCATCGCCCGGCTGGCCGCCGCCGGTTGCGTAGAAATTGGTCCGGTTGAGGATGATGCCGCCGCGTTCGTTGACGGCCTCGACCGTCGCAGGCGTTTCCTTGAGATAGGCATCCTGTCGAAAGAGAAGCTCGGTCGGCATGATCTCGTCATTTCGCTGGCGGCGCGGAGCGCCCTTCCGGCGCAGACTGCACCGATTGAGCCAGCCATGCCACCGCGTTGGCGGGATAGCGGGGATGATTTCGGCCGCATGGCTTTCGGTCTGATGATTCGATGCCTAGATGACTGTCCCGCCAACCCGGAGCTGTCATGGCCTTGCCCCGCATGAAGCCGCAGGACGGCATCGCTTGGATCACCGGTGCCAGTTCCGGCATCGGCGCTGCGGTCGCGCTCGAGCTGGCGGCACGGGGCTGGACGGTTGCCGTCACCGCCCGGCGTCTGGAGGTGCTTGAGCGCCTCGCCCGTAGCGCCGAGAATCTGCCGGGCCGCATCGTCGCCCATGCCGGCGACGTGACCGACGCGCAGGGCATGCGGAATGTCAGTGACGCGATTGAGAGCATCCATGGGCCGATCGCGCTGGCATTCCTGAATGCCGGCATCGCGTCGGGCCAGGGCAGGGCGATCGATGTCGAGACGGTCGAGAAGGTGGTGGGCGTCAACCTGCTCGGCGTCGCCAAGAGCTTCTTCGCCGTTCAGCCGCGCATGGTCGCGCGGGGCAGGGGGCAGATCGCGGTCAATGCCTCGCTGGTCGGCTATCGCGGCCTGCCGGGTGCGGCCGCCTATGGCGCCGCGAAGGCGGGGGCGATCTATTTCTGCGAATCGATGCGCTTCGATTGCGAGGCGGCCGGCATCCGGCTGCAACTGGTCAATCCCGGCTTCATCGAGACGCCGATGACGGAGGGCCGCCGTTTCCCGATGCCGTTCCTGCTGACGGTGGAGGATGGCGCCAGGCGAATCGTCGATGGTTTCGAGCGCGGCGGCTTCGAGGTCACGGTGCCGCGCCGCCTTGCCTGGATCCTGAAGGTCGCGCGTCTTCTGCCTTACCCGGTCTATTTCGCGCTGATGAGCCGCTTTGCCGAGCGTAGCGGCTGAGCCAGTCAGCCGTTGCGGATCGCGGCGAAAGCGTCGAGCGCGCGCTGGCGCCCGAAGGCGAGGTCGACGAGCGGGGCAGGATAGGTCTCGCCGATTCGAATGCCCGCCTCGCGCAGCGCCTTTTCCGAGGCCTTCCAGGGCTGGTGGATATCCTTGTCGGAAAGCCCGGCAAGCTCCGGCACCCATTGGCGAACGTAAGCTCCGTGCGGATCGTGGGTTTCGCCCTGGGTCACCGGGTTGAAAATGCGGAAATAGGGCGAGGCATCGGCGCCGGACCCCGCCACCCATTGCCAGCTTGCGGCGTTGTTGGCCGCATCGGCATCGACCAGCGTGTCCCAGAACCAGGCTTCGCCGGCCCGCCAGTCCTGCAAGAGGTGCTTGATCAGGAAGGAGGCAACGACCATCCGCACCCGGTTATGCATCCAGCCAGTTGTCCAGAGCTCGCGCATGCCGGCATCGACAAGCGGGATGCCGGTCTGCCCGCGCTGCCAGCGATGCAGCGCCGCCTCGTCTGGGAGCCAGGGGAAGGCGTCGAATCGCGAATCGTAGTTGCGGGTCGCCAGCTCCGGATTGTGGAAAAGCAGGTGGTGGGAAAACTCGCGCCAGCCGATCTCCGAGAGGAATTTTTCCGCGTCCTGCTCCGATCCTGCGGCTTCGCCGGTGGCGCGGGCGTGGTGCAGAGCATGCCAGACCTGCCGCGGGCCGATTTCGCCGAAATGCAGATGCGGCGACAGCCGCGACGTCGCGGCCCGGTCCGGCCGGTCGCGGTCTTCGGCGTAGCCTGAAAGCCCGCTGCCGAGAAAATCGTCGAGACGCTCCGCGGCGCCCGATTCTCCTGGTGTCCAGGCGGCCCGCAGACCGCCGGCCCAGTCCGGCTTCCGCGGTGCGCGCCCGAGATCGTCAAGCGAGACCGTCAGCGCCTCGATCGAATCGGGCAGCGAGAATGCAGGGATTCGCGCAGGAGCGGCGATCGGAGCAGCCGGCTCGCCCTTCTGGCGGGCAGCACGCCAATAGGGTGTGAACACCTTCATCGGCTGCCCGGTCGTGGTGGTCACCTGCCAAGGCTCGTTGAGCAGATGGCCGTTGAAGCTGCTGACATCGATGCCGTTTCCGGACAACGCCTCCTTGAGCCGGCTGTCGAGTGCGATCTCCTTCGCCTCGTAGCGGCGGTTCCAGGTGACTCGGTTGATCCCTGCCTCTGCCGCAACGCGCGGCAGCAGCTCGGCTGGATCGCCTTTCATCAGCACGAGCCGCCCGTGCCTCCGTGCGAGTGCTTCGCCAAGCGCATCGAGCGAGCGCGACAGCCACCAGCGCGAGGCGCCGCCGATCGGGCGGCGATCAGGGCCTGTATCGAGAATGTACAGACATAAGGTCGGCCCGCCCGCTACGGCAGCGAGAAGTGCCGGGTTGTCCGCCAGCCTCAGATCGTTTCGGAACCAGTGAAGGGTGCGTCCGGTCATCATTCCTCATCCCCGGCACGGCCACGCAGGCCGCAATCCCCGATCAACGCGGCCGAAGCGGAGCGGGACCGGACAAGAGGAAAGATTTTTGGAAGCGATGGCTCGCGGGGCTTCGAAAACGGGCCGGCTTCTGCCGAATCTGTTATCGTCGCTCAGATTTCCAGCGGCAGATGCAGAATATCGGCGACCAGCCAGGATACGCCTGCGGTTCCGGCCATGAGGACCGCTATCAGAATGGCTTCGAACATGACGCTACTCCGCCCCGAACGGGCAGCCGCCACTAACTCAAATTTTAACGATCTGTAAATGAAGTTCTTAAGGCGAATCACAGCCTGAACGATAGCTCCCGATGGACGGCTGTTGAGACGATGGATGCATTGGAGGAAGCCGGTCTCGATCTCGAGCTCGGAGAAATCGGCCGGAGGCTGGATACCCTGTTCAGCGCGCGCCGCCCGCGGCCGGCGCCGCGGCACAAGCCTGCGGCCTTCGAGGTCTCGGCCGCCGAGGCCGGGGCCGGTCGCCTGCGGGTGATGCTGGACGCCAACCTGCCGGAGGCGATCGGCCGGACGATTCTCACGCTGGCGATCAAGCATGGATCGGGCCCGAAGCCAGGCGAGGGCCGGCAGAATGCCGCTTCGGCTTCGTCGGCCGATGCCGCCCGAAAGGACTGACGAGCTTCCCAAAAGCCGCGACGGCGCCTTCGCTGCTTGAGATCGGGAACCCGAAGCCTGTTCGGGCGTCCCTTTCATGATGACTGATCCGAAAAAACCGCCTTTGGATTTTTGGCTCTGGCTGGCCGTCATCGGCCTGACGGTGATCGTCGCGGTGTCGTCGCTGACATTTCCGGAGCGGGTCGCACCGGATTTGTTCCAGCCTTCCTCCACGGCGCGCTGAGAGGGGGGAGGTGCCACCGATCCCGTCGATCGGGCTACCGGACCCTTGCCCTGCCAGCCGCCGCTGCCGGGCACCATGCGAAAATCCGCGAGGACACCATCGGATGCGCAAATGGGCTCCGCAGGCGCAGATCCGCATCGTCGCCGGAAACCGGAACGCCACAGCAGCGATCAAAAGGAGAAAAGCGCAATCATATCAGCGCTTGAGATCTTTGGAGGCCTCGCCCGGAATCGAACCGGGGTGCAAGGATTTGCAGTCCTCTGCGTAACCACTCCGCCACGAGGCCTTCCGGCCAAAACGGCCACGGCCGCTTCAGCGAGAGCGCACTAACCACAAGCCGTGCGCCGCCGCAACCCGGCATCGCAACTTCCACAGCAGCGGCGACAAATCTGCCAGGTCGGCTCGCAAGGGGGTTGCACTATCCGGATCGCGCCGCTAAGACGCCGCCACGTTGTTCCCGGATAGCTCAGCGGTAGAGCAATCGACTGTTAATCGATTGGTCGCAGGTTCGAATCCTGCTCCGGGAGCCAGCCTCCTCCTGACATCGACGGTTCGTCCTTGCTGAACGGCAGAAGCAGCCTGCGGTCAGCCGGCGCTTGCCTTTTGCGCGAGCCTCGAACAGAAAGCTGCCGAAGAACGGCGCGATCGCTGCACCGGTTCGATGCGGCTTCACAGCAGCGGTCGCCCCTTGCAGCACCGGCGTCGTGGACGGAGAGTTCGGGCATGGACGATTTTACCTCGCTGCGCCGCAATATGGTCGATTGCCAGCTGCGCACCTATGACATCACCGACCGGGCCGCGCTGGCGGCTGCGGATTCGGTGCCGCGCGAAGCGTTCGCTCCCGAGAACCTCGCCCATCTCGCCTATCTCGATCAGGCGATTCCGCTGCCGGGCACCGGCCGGGCGCTGATGACCCCGATGGTCGCCGTGCGGATGATCCAGCTGCTCGATCCGCAGCCGGGCGAAGACGCGCTCGAATACGCCGGCGGTTCCGGCTACGGGGCGGCATTGATGGCCCATATGGGCGCCAGGGCCACGCTCTGGGAGCCCGACGCGCCGGCGCGCGCCTTGGCGGAAGCGGCGCTTGTTCGCGCGGGGGCCGCCGGCGTGACGGTCACAGCCACGCAGCCCGGCGATGCCAGCTTCGACACCATCCTCGTCAGCGGGGCCTGCGAAATCGTGCCCGAGGCGCTTTTCCCGCTGCTGCGGCCGGAAGGCCGGCTCATCGTGGTCGAGGGCCTGGGCCGCGCCGCGCGGGTCATGCTCTATCTGAAGTCCAGCGACGCCGTCTCCGGCAGGCCGGTTTTCGACGCGGCGGCGCCGGTCCTGTCGGAGTTCCGCCGTCCGGCGGCCTTCGTTTTCTGAAGCGATTGGTGTCGCATTTTTGCGGCACTGCACGAACGAAACCATTCCGGAGCCGCCCAATGCGTTGGCGGGAGGCGCCGAAACGGTTATGAATTGCAACTCTGCCGAGGCTGGGGCGATGCCTGGGCGCGACTTTCAGTGCGCACATGAGGCGTCCACGTGTATAAAAGCGACGAAAAGACTTCCCGGTTCGGGCTCTCCGCCGTCTTCGCCTTGGCGTTGGCGGGCGGCTGGGTGGGGCCGGTTTCGGCTCAGACGATGGAAGCCGCGCTCGCGCGGGCCTATTCCGCCAATCCCACGCTCAATGCGCAGCGCGCCTCGGTTCGCGCGACCGACGAGAACGTGCCGCAGGCGAAGGCGGGCTATCGCCCGCGAATCACGGCCTCGGCCGATATCGGTGCCAGCATCACGGAATCGGGGATTCCGGCCTTCGCCAGCACCTCGCCGGTCCATACCAACAACGTATCCCGCCTCGGGCCGCGCGGCGCCGGCGTGCAGATCGACCAGAACATCTTCGATTCCGGCAGGACCCGCAGCGCCGTCGGCCAGTCCGAATCGCAGGTTCTCGGCGCTCGCGCCACGCTGCGCAACACTGAGCAGAACGTGCTGCTCGATGCGGCGACGTCCTATATGAACGTGCTGCGCGACACGGCGATCCTGAATCTCAACCGCAATAACGTCGAGGTTCTCGAAGAGCAGCTGCGCCAGACGCGCGACCGCTTTCAGGTCGGCGAAGTGACGCGCACCGACGTGGCGCAGGCGGAAGCCCGCCTATCTTCGGCCCGGTCCCAGGCGATTCTCGCCGAATCGAACCTGAAGACCTCGGTGGCCCGCTTTCGGCAGAATGTCGGCACCGAGCCGCGCTCGCTCGCTCCGGGGCGCCCGGTCGAAAGGCTCTTGCCGAAATCCTTGCCGGCCGCGCTGAACCAGGCCCTGTCGAACCATCCGGCCATCATCGCCTCGCTTCACGGCGTCGATGCCGCCGAGCTCCAGGTCAAGGTCACCGAGGCGGATCTCTATCCGGTGGTCGGCGTGCGCGGCGTGGTCCAGCAGCGCTACGATACCCAGTTCTCCGGCGACAACCGCTTCTCGGCCAGCATCGTCGGCACGCTGACGATCCCGATCTACGAGGGTGGCCAGGTCTATGCCCGGACGCGCCAGGCCAAGGAAACGGCCGGTCAGCGCCGGATCGAGGTCGATACCCAGCGCGACACCGTGCGCGCCGCCGTCGTTTCCGCCTGGGGCGGGCATGAAGCCGCCAAGGCCCAGATCGTCGCCGCCCAGGCGCAGGTCGAGGCGGCCTCCACCGCCTTGTCCGGTGTCCGCGAGGAGGCGAAGGTCGGCCAGCGCACCACGCTCGACGTCCTCAACGCCCAGCAGGAGCTGGTGAGCGCGCGTTCGAGCCTCGTCGTCGCGCAGCGCGACCGCGTCGTTGCGTCCTATGCGGTGCTGTCTGCCGTCGGCAAGCTCTCCGCCCAGTCCCTCAAGCTCAAGGCCGAGGTCTACGACGCCCGCCAGCATTACGAGCAGGTCCAGGGCAAGCTCTGGGGCACGCAGACGCCCGACGGCCGCTGAGCCCCGGCGGGCAGCCTCACACCACGGCGTATTCGAGCAACAGGGCGGATTTCTCCTGTGGGGGAGCCGGTTGCCGCCTTGTCTGACAGCGACGCCGTGGAATACTGCGCTCGTGGAGCAGCGTTGATTCTGTCGGCGCGCCCGGTGTCCAACGGTTAGACTCATGAGCGCGCAAGCCAAGCCCAGCGAACCGTCGATGGAGGAGATCCTTGCCTCCATCCGCCGGATCATTTCGGACGATGAGGCGAAGCCGGCCGATGAGGCTGCAGCGCCGCAGGTAGACGTGGCGCCGGAGCCCGAGCCGGTTGCGGCGATCGACGACGATGTTCTCGATCTCGGAGCCGAGGCAGCCCTGGTCGCAGCGCCGGAGCCCGCGCCGGCCGCACTCCCCGACGATGCCGATATCGCCTTCATCGAGGAGGAGCCCGCCGCGGCCCTGCCTCCGGAACCGCCGGCCCCTGCCGTCGAGCCGCAGCCGGCTCTAGTTCAGCCCGAAGCACGGCCAGAGCCCGCTTCCACGCCAGTCCCCGACATGGCGAGCCTGCTGTCGGATCAGGCCAGCTTCGTCGTGACCAATGCCTTCGGCCAGCTCGCCAACACCGTGCTCAGCAATAATGCGCGGACGTTGGAGGATCTGGTCAAGGACATGCTGAAGCCGATGCTGAAGACCTGGCTCGACGACAACCTGCCGACCATGGTCGAGCGCCTGGTGCGCGCCGAGATCGAGCGCGTCGCGCGAGGCGGCCGAAGTTAAGCCAGCCGAACCGAAACGCGGGAGCCGCGCTTCGGTCGAACCTGCTCAGTTCCCGCTGGCCGCCCGTCGACGCCGTGTCGGCGCGCGTCTCCGCTCGAAAGCGCCAGCCTCCTGCAGCCGCAGCAATCCGTAGCCGAGCATGGCGAAGGCTGTCGCCGGCGCGCCCAGCCGCGAGACCAGCATAGTCAGGCCGACGGCGACCGGGCGGGGGTAACGGCCGGAGGCCGCTTCGACGGCAAACCAGGCCCCGAGGGCATGGACCAAGAGTTTCATCATCGCATCCTGCTCGTCGTTGCGGGGGTCAGAGGGAAACCTTGCGGTTTTCGCCGAGGTCAGGCTTGGCGCCGGTCAGGGCGGCCGCAGCCATCTTGACGCTGGTGACGATCTTGCCGGGGCTGTCCCAGAATTCCGCCATGCTCGGCCGGACGCGCAGCACCCGGATGTTCGGGTCGTTCTCGTCGTCCCAGAACGCCCGGTTGCTCGCATCCCAGAGGTCATGCACGCGCTGGCGGTCGTCGAGCACGGTCGCGGTTCCCGTCACCGAGAGATAGCGCTGGCTATCGGTATCGGCGAAGGCGACGCAGACATTGTCGTTGATCTGGATCTCGTCGTCCTTGTGGTGGCGGCGGTCGGTCAGGAAATAGATCGCATCATCCGCGCGTTCGCCATGGGCGTGCATCGGCCTGGCACGCAATTCATCGCCCTGACCGTCATGGGTCACGAGCATCGCGAACTTGATCGAATCGATCAGGTCCCAGACCCGTATCTGGTCGCTGTGGTGAGGCATGTCGCTCTCCCTGCTGGCTGTCGTTGGCTGCTGCTTGGTCCAACGGGGCGCGGCGCGGCTGGTTCCGTCGCAAAGGCCTCGAGCGAAGCGGAACCACTCGGCGTTTCGCGCGTATGAGGAAAGGCGTGCCGGCATCGGCCCCGCGCCGACGTCACGACGTCGCTCCGATAGTCCTTCTCGATATGGGGTTTGCCATGGCCAAGACCGCAGCCAAAGCCGCGCCACGTAGCGCACCGAAGAGCGCGACGACGGGAAGGGTGGTCAAATCCAGCCGGATCGACCTGGCCTCGAACACCAAGACCAAGGTCATCGGCCTGCTCAACGAGCGCCTCGCTGACGGCATCGACCTCTCGCTGCTGACAAAGCAGGCACACTGGAACCTGAAGGGCCCGGGCTTCATCGGCATCCACCTGATGCTCGATGGTTTCCGCGCCGAGCTCGACACCCATGTCGACACGGTCGCCGAACGCATCGCCCAGCTTGGCGGCATCGCTTTCGGCACGACGCAGACCACGGCCCAGTCGACCTCGCTCAAGCCCTATCCGACCGAGATCGTCGCCGTTCCGGACCATCTCGCGGCGCTGATCGAGCGCTATGCCGCTACCGCCAACAAGGTCCGCGAGGCGATCGACGCCTGCGACGAGGCCGGCGATGCCGATACCGCCGATATCCTGACCGCCTATTCCCGCATGCTCGACAAGTCGCTCTGGTTCCTGCAGTCGAACCTCGCCTGAGGTGCGTGCAGAATGGCCGCGTATCATCGAAAACGTTGACGCGCGGCCCGTGCATGGGTTCTTAAGGCGCGAGACCTTTTTGGCCCATGATTTTCCGGCCGGGGCAGGTTCCCCGGCCTTTCTGCGTTCGAGCGATGCGATGATGGACAAGACTTTCGAACCGGCCGCCGTCGAGGCCCGGATCAGCAAGGCCTGGGACGAGGCGCAGGCCTTCAAGGCGGGCAGGGGGGCGGCACCCGGTGCCGAGCCCTATTGCATCGTGATCCCGCCGCCGAACGTCACCGGTTCGCTGCATATGGGCCACGCGCTCAACAACACGCTGCAGGACGTGCTCTGCCGCTTCGAGCGCATGCGCGGCAAGGACGTGCTCTGGCAGCCCGGCACCGACCATGCCGGCATCGCGACGCAGATGGTCGTCGAGCGCAAGCTCGCCGCCGAGAACCGCACCGACCGGCGCAGCATGGGCCGCGAGGCCTTCCTCGCCGAGGTCTGGAAGTGGAAGGCGGAGTCGGGCGGCACGATCTTCAATCAGCTCCGCCGGCTCGGCGCCTCATGCGACTGGTCGCGCGAGCGCTTCACCATGGACGAGGGGCTCTCGGCCGCCGTCCTCAAGGTCTTCGTCGGCCTGCACAAGCAGGGGCTGGTCTACCGCGCCAAGCGGCTGGTGAACTGGGATCCGAAATTCCAGACGGCGATCTCCGACATCGAGGTGCTGCAGCTCGAGAAGAACGGCTCGTTCAAATGGCAGCGCGGCGGCGAGGAGGCTTTCGACGCAGCCAAGCTCGACAAGGTGCTCAGCCGCGACCCGAACGGCCATCTCTATTATTTCAACTACCCGCTCGAAGGCGTGGCCTACGATGCGGACGACGCTTCGACCTTCATCACGGTCGCGACGACGCGCCCCGAGACGATGCTGGGCGATACCGGCGTCGCGGTTCATCCCGAGAACGAGACGATCGGTCGCCTGATCGGCCGCAACGCCGTGCTGCCGCTTGTCGGCCGCGTCATCCCGATCTTCGGCGACGACTATGCCGATCCCGAGAAGGGCACCGGCGCGGTCAAGATCACGCCGGCGCATGATTTCAACGATTTCGAGGTCGGCAAGCGCCACCAGCTCGACGTCATCAACATCCTCGATGGCGAGGCGCGTATCCTCCTCGCCGGGAACGAGGAGTTCCTGGCCGGTGCGACGCCCGAGGCCGAGACGATGGCCCTCGACGGTGCCGATCGCTTCGCCGCGCGCCGCCGCGTCGTCGAGATGATGGCCGCCCGCGGCCTGCTCGCGAAGGTCGAGCCGCACGCCCACACCGTGCCGCATGGCGACCGTTCCGACGTCGTCATCGAGCCCTGGCTGACCGACCAGTGGTATGTCGACGTCAAACCGCTGGCCGAGCGTTCGATCAAGGCGGTCCGCGACGGCCGCACCAAGATCACGCCGGAAAACTGGACGAAGATCTATTACGACTGGCTGGAGAATATCGAGCCCTGGTGCGTCTCGCGCCAACTCTGGTGGGGCCACCAGATCCCGGCCTGGTTCGGGCCGGACGGCGAGGTCTTCGTCGCCGAGTCGGAAGCAGAAGCACAGACGCTGGCGATGGCGCATTACGGCGACACCGTCGCGCTGAAGCGTGACGAGGACGTGCTCGACACCTGGTTCTCTTCGGCGCTCTGGCCGTTTTCGACCCTGGGCTGGCCGGAAGAGACCCCCGAGCTGAAGCGCTACTATCCGACGGCGACGCTCGTCACGGGCTTCGACATCATCTTCTTCTGGGTCGCTCGGATGATGATGATGGGCCTCAACTTCATGGACGAGGTGCCGTTCCGCGACGTCTACCTTCACGCGATGGTTCGCGATGAGAAGGGCGCGAAGATGTCGAAGTCGAAGGGCAACGTCATCGACCCGCTGACGCTCGTCGACACCTATGGAGCGGACGCGCTGCGCTTCACCTTCGCGGCGATGGCGGCGCAGGGCCGCGACATCAAGCTCAGCACGCAGCGCGTCGAGGGCTATCGCAACTTCGCGACCAAGATCTGGAACGCCGCGCGCTTCGCCGAGCTGAACGGCTGCGCGCGAGCGGAAGGCTTCGATCCGGCATCCGTCAAGCAACCGCTCAACCGCTGGATCCTCAGCGAAGCCGCGCAGGCGGCCGAGGAGATCGCGGCCGGCATCCCGAGCTTCAGGTTCAACGAGGCGGCGGGCGCGGCCTATCGCTTCGTCTGGAACCAGTTCTGCGACTGGTATCTTGAGCTTGCCAAGCCCGTGCTGCAGGGCGAGGGCGTCGATGCCGCGGCGCGGGCCGAGACGCAGGCGACGGTGGCTTATGTCATCGACCTGATCTGCCAGCTCCTGCATCCGTTCATGCCGTTCCTCACCGAGGAGCTCTGGGCGCAGAAGGCCGAGGCCGGCGCACCGCGCAAGCTTACGGAGGGCGACGCCTCGCTGGTCTGCCTGACCCGCTGGCAGAACCTCTCGGCCCTCAAGGACGCCGCGGCAGAAGCCGAGATCGGTTTCGTCGTCGACCTGATCTCGGACATTCGCTCGGTGCGTTCGGAAGTGAACGTTCCGGCCGGCACGCAGGCACCGCTCGTTCTCGTCAATGCCTCGGCTGCGACGCGCGCGGCGATCGAAAGCTGGCGGCCGATGATCGAGCGGCTGGCGCGCATCTCCGACATCGCCTTCGAGGCGGCGGCGCCGGGTCAGTCGGCCCAGATCATCGTGCGCGGCGAGGTCGCGGCGCTGCCGCTGGCCGGGCTGATCGACCTCGATGCCGAGCGTATGCGCCTGACCAAGGAACTCGCCAAGCTCGACCAGGACATCGCAGTCGTCGAGAAGAAGCTCGGCAACCCCGATTTCATGGCCCGCGCGCCGGACGAGATCGTCGAGGAGAATCGCGAGCGCAAGGCTGCGGCCGAGGCCCGCAAGCTCAAGGTCGCGGAGGCGCTGACGCGGCTGGCCTGACCCGGGGTATCGCATTCCGGTCACGCCCGTGTCGTCAAATTGACGCTGATCCAAGAGAGGACTCGCATTCCCATGCGGACCCCGCTTAGATGCGCCCGACGCAAACCCGTCATGCAGAATGTGTGACGGCACAAGGACCGGCTGTTCAGAACCCATGCTCAAGCGAGCCTATGACTGGTGCGTTTCCTACGCCTCCCATCCCGCGGCCCCCTGGCTGCTCTTCGGCCTCACCTTCATTGAAAGCTCGTTCAGCCCGCTGCCGCCGATTCCGCTGCTGATTCCGATGTGCATCGCCCGGCCGGACCGGGCCTGGTTTTATGCCGGCATCTGCTCGCTAGGTGCCGTGCTCGGCGGCTATCTCGGCTATGCCATCGGGGCGCTGCTTTACGAGTCGGTCGGCGCCTGGCTGATCGGCATCTACGGGCTGCAGGACAAGGCCGCTACCCTGATCGCGACCTCGCAGGACTACTGGTTCTGGGTGCTCGTGACCAAGGGCCTGACGCCGATCCCGTTCAAGATCGTCACGATCATGTCCGGCTTCCTGCATTTCGACCTGTGGAAGTTCACCATCGGCATGGTCGTCTCGCGCGCGACCTTCTTCCTGATGATCGCGGTGGCCTTGCGTTTCTACGGCGACGACATCCGCATCTTCATCGAGAAGCACCTGCCGATGACGGCGCTGGCCCTTGTCGTGGTCATCGTCGGCGGCTTCTTCGTGCTGCCGATGGTGCTGTAAGTAGCCGTTACGTCACCCCGCCGCCCTGAACTTTGTGACATCGGCGCAACACCCGGACGGGAACGGTGCCCGGCACCCCAGCGACCTCCACAATCGCCGCGAAGCCGCCACAAACGAAGCCCAGCAAAACGCTGCGTTAAGTGCCTGAGATATATCGAAATCGGGAGTAACGCGCCGGTCCTTGAACGGTTCCGGACGGTTTTCGGGTTTTCGGGGGCGCGATTGCTCCCGGTAGGCGTGGCGTGGCACATCTTCGCGCCGTGCTGATCGGGGGACAGGGCGAGTGGCGATGGACGGGCGTGTGTACGACAAGTCGAGGCTGCCGAGCCGCCATGTGAGCGTCGGCCCGGCCAAGGCCCCGCACCGCTCCTATTATTACGCGATGGGCATGACCGCGAAGCAGATCGCGCAGCCCTTCGTCGGCGTCGCCTCCTGCTGGAACGAGGCGGCCCCCTGCAACATCTCGCTGATGCGCCAGGCCCAGGCCGTGAAGAAGGGCGTCGCCTCCGCCAGCGGCACGCCGCGCGAATTCTGCACCATCACCGTCACCGACGGCATCGCCATGGGCCACCAGGGCATGAAGTCGTCGCTGGCCTCGCGCGAGGTCATCGCCGACTCCGTCGAACTGACCATGCGCGGCCATTGCTACGATGCGCTCGTCGGCCTCGCCGGCTGCGACAAGTCGCTGCCGGGCATGATGATGGCGATGGTGCGCCTCAACGTGCCCTCGATCTTCATCTATGGCGGCTCGATCCTGCCCGGCACCTTCAAGGGCCGCCCCGTGACCGTGCAGGACGTCTTCGAGGCGGTCGGCAAGCATTCGGTCGGCGCGATGTCCGATGAGGACCTGAAGGAACTCGAGGAGGCTGCCTGCCCCTCGGCCGGCTCCTGCGGCGCCCAGTTCACGGCCAACACCATGGCGACGGTCGCCGAGGCGATCGGGCTCGCGCTGCCCTATAGCTGCGGCGCGCCGGCGCCCTACGATGTCCGCGACACCTTCTGCTACACCGCCGGCGAGATGGTGATGGAGCTGATCGCGAAGAACATCCGCCCGCGCGACATCGTCACCCGCAAGGCGCTGGAGAACGCCGCGATGGTCGTCGCCGCGACCGGCGGCTCGACCAACGGCGCGCTGCACCTGCCGGCGATCGCGCATGAATGCGGCATCGATTTTGACCTGTTCGAGGTCGCCGAGATATTCAAGAAGACCCCCTATATCGCCGACCTGAAGCCGGGCGGAAAATACGTCGCCAAGGACATGTTCGAGGTCGGCGGCATTCCGCTGGTGATGAAGAGCCTGCTCGATGCCGGCTACCTGCACGGCGACTGCATGACCGTCACCGGCCGCACCATCGCCGAGAACATGGCCTCGGTGAAGTGGAACGACCAGCAGGACGTGGTCTATCGCGCCGACAAGCCGATCACGGTCACCGGCGGCGTCGTCGGCCTGCAGGGCAATCTGGCGCCGGAAGGCGCGATCGTGAAGATCGCCGGCATGTCCGAGGATCAGCTCGTCTTCACCGGCCCGGCCCGCTGCTTCGACCGCGAGGAGGACGCCTTCGAGGCCGTCCGGAACCGGACCTACAAGGAAGGCGACGTCCTCGTCATCCGCTACGAGGGCCCCAAGGGCGGCCCCGGCATGCGCGAGATGCTGTCGACCACCGCGGCACTCTACGGCCAGGGCATGGGCGACAAGGTCGCGCTGATCACCGATGGCCGCTTCTCCGGCGCCACACGCGGCTTCTGCGTCGGCCATGTCGGGCCTGAAGCCGCTGTCGGCGGCCCGATCGGCCTGATCCGCGACGGCGACATCATCGAGCTCGACGCCATCACAGGAAAGCTCGCAGTCCGCCTTTCTGATGCCGAACTTGAGTCGCGTCGTAAAAGCTGGGCGCCGCGAAAGACCGACTACAATTCCGGCGCGCTGTGGAAATACGCGCAGACCGTCGGCTCCGCCAAAGGCGGTGCCGTCACCCACCCAGGAGGGGCGGCCGAAACCCATTGCTATGCGGATATCTAGCTCAACCATAGCATGCCTGTTCCTGTTGCTGGGTGGCCATCAGGCCGCCCAGGCGCAGGATTTCTCAGGCGCCAAGCCGCTGCCGCCGCGCGCCATTCCGGGCGGGGCGCTGCCGGAGCCTGACGATTCCGTGCCCGGCGGCTCGGACGCTGCGGCCATCGCTCCCGGCCCCAATACGCCGACCGCCCATACCGCGCTGCCGCTCGTGCCCTTCACCAGCGCGCGCGACGCACTCAAGGCCTGGATGCGCGATTCCACGGCCGGCAACAAGGTCGGTGCCGTCCGCGCGCTCGAATACGCGGCCTCGCAGGGCCATCTCACGGCGCAGTACAAGCTCGGCCGGATGTATGCCGGCGGCGAGGGCGTCCCGGCCAATGATCTCAAGGCTTTCGAGTATTTCTCGAAGATTGCGGACGAGAATGCCGATGCGATGCCCGGTACGGCCGACGCCCGGCTCGTCGGCAGCGCCTTCGTCGCGCTCGGCAATTACTTCTCGGACGGCATCAAGGGCAGCTATGTGAAGCCCAATCCCGACCGTGCCTTCGACATGTTCCATTACGCCGCTTCCTATTTCGGCGACCCGGACGGCCAGTACAATCTCGCCCGCCTCTACATGACCGGGCAGGGCGCCAGCCGCGATCGTCGTCAGGCCGCCCGCTGGATGAAGCTCGCGGCCGAGAAGGGCCACGCGCCCGCCCGCGCCGCCTTCGGCGAAATGCTTCTGCGCGGCGGCGAGGGCGTGCCCCGTCAGCCGGTTCTCGGGCTGATGTGGCTCGCCATGGCCCGCGAGGGCGCCGATCCGACCCGCGAGGCCTGGATCATCGAGCGGCACGACGTGGCTTTCGCGGCCGCCTCGGCGAGTGACCGCTCGGCAGCTCTGGCCCTGATCGAGCGCCAGCATCTGGTCAACTCGCGCAACGGCAACGCCGTCCAGAACTGAGCAGAAATACTGTCATTCTCGGGCGAAGCGAAGCGCAGACCCGAGAAGCTCTTGCACGATGAGGCGCCTCTCCGTCCTGAGATGCTTAGGACTCAAGCCCGGGCATGACGTCCGGTTTCTGCCCTCAGTGCAATTCGATCATCACCGGGACATGGTCCGAGGGCTTGTCCCAGCCGCGGACATGCTTGGCGATCCTGACGCCCGACAGCCTGTCCGCCGCTTGCGGCGAGAGCAGCAGATGGTCGATGCGGATGCCGTTGTTCCGCTGCCAGGCGCCGGCCTGATAATCCCAGAACGTGTAGAGCCCGGGCGCATCGGTCGTGCTGCGCAGGGCCTCGGTCAGACCGAGATTGACGAGCCCGCGGAAGGCGGCACGCGTCGGCGGCAGGAACAGCGCATCGCTCACCCAGGCAGCGGGATCGCGGGCGTCGCGCGGCTCGGGGATGACGTTGTAGTCGCCCGCCAGCACCAGCGGCTCCTCATGCTCCATGAGCATGCGGGCATGGGCGGTCAGCCTCTGCATCCAGCCGAGCTTGTAGGGGTATTTCTCGGTGTTGGGCGGGTTGCCGTTCGGCAGGTAGATCGAGGCGACGCGGACCACGCCATCGCCGAGCGGCAGAACGCCCTCCAGATAGCGCGCCTGCTCGTCGCCATCGTCGCCCGGCAGGCCGCGCCGGACATCCTCCAGCCGCGAGCGGCTGAGGATCGCGACGCCATTGAAGGTCTTCTGCCCGTGGGTCTCGACCTGCCAGCCGGCAGCCTCGATCTCGGCGCGCGGGAAATCGGCGTCCACGCATTTGATCTCCTGCAGGCAGAGCGCATCGGGCTCGGCCTCCTTCAGGAAGTCGAGGAGATGGCCGAGGCGCTGCCTGACCGAATTGACGTTCCAGGTGGCGATCCGCACGAGACGCTCCGATTCAAGACGAGCCGCAGGATAAGCGGCACGGTCGCCGTCATGGCAAGCCGGTTTCGACCGCAAACAAAAAACTCCCCGCATCGCTGCGGGGAGTTCTTGTCTGCGATCGCGCTGTCGCCTGCTGTCAGGGGCAGGCGCGAACGACGCCGCGCGCGGCGATATAGGTCCCGGTCTCCGGGTTGTAGCTCTTGAAGCGGCGCGAGCAGTAGGCGACCGCGTCCGTATCCTCGATGCTGTAGCCATAGGCGCGCGGTACGGGTGGGGCATAGACCACCGGCGGCGCGACATAGACCGGCTCCGGCTCGTAATAGACCGGCGGGGGCGGGGCTGCCAGCGCACCGGCAGCGAGCGCGCCGCCGATGATGCCGGCCGCGATACCGGCGCCCACGGCCGGGCCGCGGCGATAGCCACCGTAATAGCGCGGGCCGTAGCCGTAGCGGCGCCATTGCACGGTCTGGACGAGATCGCTGCCGGCCTGCGCCGTGGCGACGGCGGACGTAGCGGGAGCGAGAGGCGCGGCCGATGCAGGAAGGGCGAGTAAGGTGCCACCGGCAAGGGCGGCAGCGACGGCGAGCGTCCTGATCATGACGAAACTCCTCTGCGATACCAGGCGAGCGGAACTCCGCATGTTCCCCCGTTTGGATTCGAATGTAGCGGTCCGGTGACCGCAAGGGAAGCTAGCAGTCAATCCGGGCATAAATGGGCCGTCCCGATCCCGTCGTTTTTGCCCCGAAAAGCAACGCGGGGCTGCTTGCGCGGGCCGAATTTCCTCGCCATCTAGCGTTGCACTGCACACGGACATCTGCCCGAAGGATCGGAACCCACAATGGCGCAACCGCGCGACCCATCCGCCCAGTCTGCCGCGCTTGGCCCCATGAAGCCGCTGCCAGCGCTGATCTTCAGCTCACGCTGGCTGCAATTGCCGCTCTATATCGGCCTCATCGTGGCGCAATGCGTCTACGTCTTCCTGTTCCTCAAGGAGCTCTGGCATCTCGTCACCCATGCCTTCGACTTCAGCGAGCAGCAGATCATGCTGGTCGTGCTCGGGTTGATCGACGTGGTGATGATCTCGAACCTGCTGATCATGGTGATCGTCGGAGGCTACGAGACCTTCGTCTCGCGGCTGCGGCTCGAGGGCCATCCCGACCAGCCGGAATGGCTGAGCCACGTCAATGCGAGCATCCTCAAGATCAAGCTCGCCATGGCGATCATCGGCATCTCGTCGATCCACCTGCTCAGGACCTTCATCGAGGCCGGCAATATCGGCATCGCCGGCAAGACCGCGAACTATACCGAGTCCGGCGTCCTGCTGCAGACGCTGATCCATGTCGTCTTCATCCTGTCGGCCATCGGCATCGCCTGGGTCGACCGGATGACGTCGACGCCTGGCAAGGGTCACTGAACGAGCAGCCCTGAAACGTAAAACGCCCCGCCGGTCCGGCGGGGCGTCTTGCATTTGGGATGATGGCGCCGAAGCTTACTGGCCGCGCCCGGTGCGGGCGGCGAAGCGGATCGCTTCCTCGGCGGCGCGGAACAGGGCCTTGGCCTTGTTGATGCATTCTTCCTGCTCGGAGGCCGGGTTCGAATCGTAGACGATGCCGGCGCCGGCCTGGACATGCATGCGCCCGTCCTTGACCACCGCCGTGCGCAGCACGATGCAGGTATCCATCTCGCCATTGGCGCCGAAATAGCCGATGCAGCCGGCATAGGCGCCGCGCGCATCGCGCTCCAGCTCGTCGATGATCTCCATCGCCCGGACCTTCGGCGCGCCCGACACCGTACCGGCCGGGAAGCCGGCGATCAGGGCGCCCAACGAATCGTGCTTCGGGTCGATCTTGCCCTCGACGTTCGAGACGATGTGCATGACCTGACTGTAGCGCTCGATGAAGAACGAATCGGTGACCTTCACCGTGCCGATCTGCGCGACGCGGCCGACATCGTTGCGTCCGAGATCGAGCAGCATCAGGTGCTCGGCGCGCTCCTTGGGGTCGGCCAGCAGCTCCTCGGCCAGGGCATCGTCCTCGGCCTGAGTTGCACCGCGCCGCCGCGTGCCGGCGATCGGCCGGATCGTGACCGTGTCGTCGCGCAGCCGCACCAGGATCTCCGGGCTCGAGCAGACGATCTGGAAGTCGCAGAAATCGAGATAGCAGAGGAACGGCGCCGGATTGACCCGCCGGAGCGCCCGGTAGAGCGCGAAGGGCGGCAGGGCGAAAGGCGCCTCGAAGCGCTGCGACAGCACGACCTGGAAGATGTCGCCGGCGCGGATGTACTCCTTCGCCTTGTCGACCATCTCCAGATACTCGGCCTCGCTGGTGTTCGAGGTGGTCGCCGGGACCGGCAGGTTAGCGATGTCGATCTCGGCCTCGGCGGGGAGGGCACCTTCCAGCGCCTTCACCACGGCCTCCAGCCGCTCCTGCGCCCGCTCATAGGCGTGGCGGGCACTGAGGCCCGGCATGTGCCGGACCGGGGTCACGACATGGATCTCGTCGCGCACCGCATCGAACACCACCATCAGCGTCGGCCGCGTCAGGATCGCATCGGGCACGCCGGTGCCGGTCTCCTTCGGCTCCGGCAGGCGTTCCATCAATCGGACCATGTCGTAGCCGAGATAGCCGAACACGCCCGACGCCATCGGCGGCAGGCCCTCGGCCTCCGGGATGGCGCTCTCTTCCAGAAGCGCGCGCAGGCTCTCGAAGGCGGGGCGCGGATCGTCCAGGAAGGTCTCGCCCAGAGCCGTGCGGCAGAGCGAGGCCTGCCCGTGATGGCAGCGCCAGATCAGGTCGGGTTCGAGCCCGATCATCGAGTAGCGGCCGCGCACGGCGCCGCCCTCGACCGATTCGAGCAGGAAGGCCGGGCCCGCCGTGGCGTGGCGCAGCTTCAGGAAGGCGGCGACCGGCGTCTCGCAATCGCCGACCAGCACCTGCCGCAGAAGCTGCGGCGCGCCGGTCTCGTAGGTCTGCGCGAAGCGCTCGAACTCCTGGAGAGGCTGCATCGTCAATTCTGCGCCCCACCGGTCGCGTTGCGGAACGCCGCATCATTGATGCTGACGCCGAGCTCGGCCTGCCGCTTCGCGACATATTGCAGCAGGATGTCCTCGCTGACGCTGGACGACAGCAGCCGCTCGAAATTCCCGGCCTCCTGCGTCGTCCGGACATAAGGCGCGACGGTCGCCGAATCGACCTTGAACAGGATGCGCCCGCCATCGGTGCCAGCGGCGGAATTGCTCTTGCCGGCGGTTGTGCCGAAGACCTGGGCGACGACCGTGCCCGGCAGTTCCGGGCGCTGGTCCTGCCGGCCGAGATCAGCAGCCGTCTCGATGGTCAGCCCGGCCGAGGCCGCGACCGCGTCGAAGCTCTCGCCCTTGTCGAGGCGCTCGACGAGTTCGCGCGCCTTGGCCGAGAGCTTCGTCGCCGTCTCGTCGGCGCGCCACTGCGTCTCGACCTCGGCCTTGACCTCGTCGAAGCTGCGCTCACGCGCCGGATCGATCTTGGTGACGTCGAACCAGACATAGCCGGTGTCGCGGGGCAGGCGAATCGCCTCGTTGTCGACGCCGACATCCGAGCGGAAGATCGCCTGCAGCGTGGGATCGCCGCCCGGCAGCGCCTCTTCGCGCGAGCCGTCGGGCTTGCCGAGGCCGGCATTCATCGGCCCAGCAGTGCGCAGCTTGAGATTGAGCTCCGTGGCGATCTCGGCAAGCGGCTTGGCGGAGGCGCGCTGGTCCTCGATCTTGTCATGCAGATCGGTCACTTGGGCAGCGGCGCGGCTCGTCGCCAGCTCCTGCTTCACCTCGGCCACGACCTCTTCGAACGGGCGCACATGCGCAGCATCGACCTTGGTGACGCGCAGCAGCACCGTGCCGAAAGCGCCCTTGACCGGAGCGCTCACGCCGCCTTGATCGAGCGCGAAGGCGGCCTCGCCTACGGCAGGGTCGATCATCTGCTCGCGGGTGAAGGTGCCCAGCGTCAGATCGTTGAAGGCGACGTTCCGCTCGGTCGCGATCTCGTCGAAGGTCTCGCCGCCGTCGATCTTGGCCTTGGCAGCCTGCGCCTCCTCGATGTTCGGGAACGGGATCTGCTGGACGGTGCGCGTCTCGACCGAGGTGAAGCGCTGGGCCTTCGTCGCCTCGTAGCGGGCCTTGGCCTCCTCGTCGGTGACCTTGGACGGATCGGCCAGCGTCTCGGCGGTGATCGAGAGAATGGCGGCCGTGCGGTATTCCGGCGCGCGGAACGCGATCTTGCGATCGTTGAAGAAGCTCTTGAGCTGGTCCTCGCTCGGTGCCGCGATCTCGCCGGCCGCGCTCGCCGGCATGCGGGCGAAGGTGATGGCGCGCTTCTCGTTGCGCAGGCGATTGCCGACTTCCTGCAGCGCGAGCGGGGCGGAGAAGCCGCCCACGACCATCTCCGAGATCTGCTGGCGCAGGATCGTCGAACGCTGGAGCGCGACATAGCTCTGCTCGGTATAGCCGTTCGTGCGCAGCAACTCGTTGAAGCGCGCCGCGGAGAACTGGCCGGCGGCGTCGCGGAAGGTCTGGTCGTCGAAGATCAGGTTGCGGATGGTGTCGTCGGACACCGCCAGCCGCATGCCCCGAGCCGTCTGGTCGAGCGTCGCTTCGGTGAGCAGGCGCGACAGCACCTGCCGATCGAGGCCAGCCGCACGCGCCATCTCGGGCGAGATCTGCCGGCGCTGCTGGCGGATCAGGTTCTGGATCTCGTTCTGATAGGCCGTGCGCATCTCCTCGAGGCCGATCTCGGTCTTGCCGACCCTGGCGACCTCGTTGCGGCCGTAGCCGCGGAAGATGTCGCCCACGCCCCAGATCGCGAAGGAGATGATGAGGAAGCCGAACATGATCGCGATGACGAGCTTCCCAAATAAGCCCTGACCCGCCTTGCGGATGCCCTGCATCATCATCGAAGCTGTCTTTCCCTGAACCTGTCCGTGGCGCGGGAGCGGGCCCGCGCGCGCAATTCTCGGCGCTGCTTATAGGAACCGATGGCGAAAGCCGCAATCGTCCTGCGGCTTTGCACGCGATTGCGGCGCCGGCCGGGCGTTGCTAGAGCCGAAAGAGCTGATTTCAGGAGGATGGACGTGACGCGCAGCATCAAGCCGTTGGTGGCAGGCAACTGGAAGATGAACGGGCTGAAGGCCGACCTCGCCATCGCGGCCGAGGTGGCCAGGGGCTACGACGCGGCGTTGAAGCCGGCCGTCGACCTCGCGATCTGCCCGCCGGCCAGCCTTCTCTTCGCCGCGACCGCCGCCCTGATCGGTTCGCGCATCGCGACCGGCGGCCAGGATTGCAGCACGCAAGGCTCCGGCGCTTTCACCGGCGAAGTCTCCGCGGCGATGCTGGCCGACGCCGGCGCGAGCTTCTGCATCACCGGCCATTCCGAGCGCCGCACGCTGCATGGCGAGACCAATGCGACGGTCAAGGCCAAGGCCGAAGCCGCGCAGAAGGCGCTGCTGGTGCCGATCGTCTGCGTCGGCGAGACCAAGGACGAGCGCGAGGCCGGCAAGGCGCTCGCCATCGTGAAGAAGCAATTGCGCGGCTCCGTGCCGGACGGCGCCACTGCCGCGACGCTCGTCGTCGCCTATGAGCCGGTCTGGGCGATCGGCACCGGTCTCACGCCGACGGCGGCCGATGTTGCCGAGATGCATGAAGCGATCCGCATCGAGCTCGGCCGGCTGCTCGGCAAGCAGGCGGCTGCGGGCGTCCGCCTGCTCTATGGCGGCTCGGTCAAGCCCTCGAATGCCACCGAATTGATGGGTGTCCCGCATGTCGATGGCGCCCTCGTCGGCGGCGCCAGTCTCAAGGCCGAGGAGTTCCTAGCGATCGCCCGGGCCTGTGCCGGTTGAGCATTCCTGTAAATCGGCCGGCGCGCAGGGGTGGCGCTGCCGGCTGGCGCATGTTATGTGCCGCGCCGAATTCGCCTCGATTTTCGAGGAGGAGCGGGTGGCCCTTGGCGGCGGCCCGCGCCATGCCCATTTCGTGAGACCATGCAGAACGTTCTCATCGTCATCCACCTGATCATCGTCGTCGCGCTCGTCGGCGTCGTGCTGCTGCAGCGCTCCGAAGGCGGCGGCCTCGGCATGGGCTCGGGCGGGGGAGGCGGCGTCGGCGGCTTCATGACCGGCCGCGGCCAGGCCAATGCCCTGACCCGCGCGACCGCGATCCTCGCCGGCCTGTTCTTCCTGACCTCGGTCGTTCTGGCCGTGATGGCCACGCGCGGCCGCGTCCAGCGCTCGATCATCGACGGCGCGCCTGCGACCTCCGCTCCGGCCACGCCCGGCGCGCCGGCCGGCCCGAGCGCCCCGAATGCCGGCGGCGTGCTCGACCAACTCCGCCAGATGCAGAACCAGAATCAGGGCGGCGCACAGCCGCCGACGCCGCCAGCGGCGCCGCAGCAGTAACCAGGGCAGGGCCGGGAAACCGGCCCTTCTCTTTTGTGTGATGCAGAAGGCTCAAGGCCGGGTGACCGGCCTTCTCTTTTTGTGGACAAGCGCGCAGAGCAAGGCGGGACTGCTCTGCTGGCGCTTAGCGAATCGAACCCGTGGCGATAGAGGTGTCCTCCCATGACGCGGTATGTTTTCATCACCGGCGGCGTGGTGTCCTCGCTTGGCAAAGGCCTGGCGGCGGCGGCTCTCGCAGCCCTTCTCCAGGCACGCGGCCACACGGTTCGCCTGCGCAAGCTCGACCCCTACCTCAATGTCGATCCGGGCACGATGAGCCCGTATCAGCATGGTGAGGTCTTCGTCACCGACGACGGCGCCGAGACCGATCTCGACCTCGGCCATTACGAGCGCTTCACCGGCCGGCCCTGCAACCGGGGTGACAACATCACCACCGGCCGCATCTACATGGACATCCTGACCAAGGAGCGCCGCGGCGACTATCTCGGCGCCACGATCCAGGTCGTGCCGCACGTCACCAACGCCATCAAGGAATTCATCCTGACCGGCAACGAGGGCTACGACTTCACGCTGGTCGAGATCGGCGGCACCGTCGGCGACATCGAGAGCCTGCCGTTCCTGGAAGCCATCCGCCAGACCAATCAGCAGCTCCCGCGCGGCCAGTGCATCTTCGTGCACCTGACGCTGCTGCCCTATATCCCGACCGCCGGCGAATTGAAGACCAAGCCAACCCAGCATTCGGTCGCCGAATTGCGCTCGATCGGCATCCAGCCCGACATCCTGCTCTGCCGCACCGACCGCGAGATCCCGCGCGAGGAGCGCCGCAAGCTCGCGCTGTTCTGCAATGTCAGGGAGACCGCGGTCATCGAGGCCCGCGACGTCGCCTCGATCTATGACGTGCCGCTCTCCTACCATGCCGAGGGGCTCGATAACGAAGTCCTCGCCGCCTTCGGCATGGATGCCAAGCCCGAGCCAGACGTCACCAACTGGAAGCGCATTTCCGAGCGCGTGAAGAACCCTGAGGGCGAGGTCACCATCGCCGTCGTCGGCAAATACACCGGCATGAAGGACGCCTATAAGTCCCTCATCGAGGCGCTGACCCATGGCGGCATCGCCAACAACGTCAAGGTCAATCTCGACTGGATCGAGTCGGAGGTCTTCGAGAAGGAGGACCCGGCGCCCTTCCTCGAACATGTCCACGGCATCCTCGTGCCCGGCGGCTTCGGCCATCGCGGCGCCGAGGGCAAGATCAAGGCGGCGACCTTCGCGCGCAACCGCAAGGTGCCCTATTTCGGCATCTGCTTCGGCATGCAGATGGCGGTGATCGAGGCGGCGCGTTCGCTAGCCGGCATCACGGATGCCAATTCGACCGAGTTCGGCCCGACCGAGCAGCCCGTCGTCGGCCTGATGACCGAGTGGATGCGCGGCAACGAGCTGGAGCAGCGGGCGGCCAATGGCAATCTCGGCGGCACCATGCGGCTCGGCGCCTATGCCTCGACGCTGGCAGCCGGCTCGAAGATCGCCGAGATCTACGGCTCGACCGAAATCTCCGAGCGCCACCGCCACCGCTACGAAGTCAACATGGGCTATCGCGAGCAGCTCGAGGCGAAGGGCATGCGCTTCGCCGGCCTCTCGCCCGACGGCCTGCTGCCCGAGACGGTCGAGTATCCCGACCATCCCTGGTTCATCGGCGTGCAGTACCATCCCGAGCTGAAATCGCGTCCCTTCGAGCCGCATCCGCTCTTCGCCAGCTTCATCGAGGCGGCGAAGGCCCAGAGCCGCCTGGTCTGATTCAGGACTCTGCGAGCTGCACCGTCGCCCAGGGCAGGCGGTGCTGCTCGAACACCGCCTTGCTCGGCCCGGGAAAATCCGGGTCGGCGAAGGCGCCGATCGCGACCGCGACCATCTCCGGCTTGCGCGACGGCTCCCAGAACACCGTGCTGCCGCAGGCCGGGCAGAAATGGTGCAGCACGCGATAGCCGCTATCGGCCGGGCGCTCGTAGTCGTTGAACTGCCCGGTCACAGTGATGTCGCCGCGCGCGAAGAAGGCCGCGACGCCATAGGCGCTGCCGGTCCGTCGCTGGCAGTCGCGACAATGGCAGAGCGAGACGCTCACGGGCTCGCCGGTGCAGGCGATGCGCAATTGCCCGCAACTGCAGCGGGCCTCCCGGGTCGTCATGCGGCGCATCCTCCTTTTAGATGACGGCTTGTGCGGTTTTCACGTTAGCCTGACTATGTGGCATCGTTGACTGAGAGTCTTCGCATCGGCACGGGGGCAGGGCGCATGACGATCTCGATGGCGGGCCTGCCCGCATTCCTCCTCTATTTCGTCGTCGGCGTCGCGCTGATCGCCGCTTTCGCCGCGGTCTACCTCCGCCTGACCGCGCATGACGAAATCGCGCTGATCCGGGCCGGCAACCTCTCGGCCGCGATCGCCTTCGGCGGCAACCTCGTCGGCTTCGCCGTGCCGCTGGAGAAAGCGATCTCCCAGGCCAGCAGCATTCCCGACTGCGTGCTCTGGGCGGTGGCGGCGATGATCATCCAGTTCGCCGCCTACGGCGTTGCGCGGGTCGCGATCCCCGATTTGTCGCGCAAGATTGAGGAGGACCGTCTGCCGGCCGCCGCGATGCTGGCGGTGATCGCGGTGATTTCGGGCACGCTGGCCGCGGCCAGCATGACGGCGTGAGGCGGCCATGAAGCGCTCCTCGCAGATCGGTCTCGCTGCCGTCGGCGTCATCCTCGTCGCTACCGTATGGTCGATGACATCAGACGATAAGGAGGAGAACCTCGTCTACAACAGCCTGAGCGATTGCCGGGCTGCCGGGCAGCTCACCGCCCAGCAATGCGAGACCGCCTTTGCCGAGGCGACCGCCGCGCGGCTCAAGGATGCACCGAAGTTCCAGAGCCAGAGCGCCTGCGAAACGCAATACGGCGCCAGCGGCTGCAGCTCAGCCAGCATCGGTGGCGCCCAATACTTCATCCCGGCGCTGGCCGGCTTCATGCTGGCGCGCGGCCTCTCCGGCGCGCAGGCGCAGGCGCAGCCCCTGATGCCGCCAACCGCCGCCACTTGCCCGCCGGGCTCGACGCTGCCGGAATGCCAGCAGGCGCGCTCTTCGTCCTCGGGCTCGTCCGGTGGCAGCGGCTACTATGGCGGCAGCAGCCGTTCGCGCGCCTATTCGACCACATCCGGCCGCAGCATCACGGCGGCCTTCTCATCCGGTTCCCGCGGCGGCAGCGCCTCGACGACCAGCACCTCCTCGCGCGGCGGCTTCGGCTCGATCGCGCGCTCCTTCTCCTCGCATTCCTCGTCCTGAGATGCGTCGCGTCGCGCTCTCCCCGCGCCCGGACTGGACCGAGCAGGTCGAGCGGCTCGGCTTCGCCTTCCACACCATCGACGGCGAGACCTACTGGGACGAGAGCGCCGCCTTCGCCTTCACGCTGGAGGAGATCGAGCGCGATATCGAAGGGCCGACGGAAGCGCTCGAACAGCTCTGCTTCGCCTTCATCGAGAAGGCGCTCGACAGCGAGGAAACGCTGACCAGGCTCGCGATTCCCGCCGAGCACTGGGACTATGTTCGCGAAAGCTGGCAGCGCGGCGACCGCAACCTCTATGGCCGGCTCGATCTCGCCTATGATGGGCACGGGCCGGCCAAGCTCCTCGAATACAACGCCGATACCCCGACCGCTCTGTTCGAATCGAGCGTCGTCCAGTGGGACTGGCTGGAGCAGGCGATGGCGCGCGGCGCGATCCCGAAGGGCTCCGACCAGTTCAACTCGCTGCACGAGCGCCTGATCGCGGCCTTCGGAGCCTTACGCGAACCCTCGCCCTATCGCCTGCACCTGACCTGCGTGCAGGATAGTCCCGAGGACAAGGGCACGGTCGACTATCTCGCCGATTGCGCGGTGCAGGCCGGGCTCGACGCGCGCTTCACCTATATCGAGGAGCTCGGGCTGCTCACGGACGGGCGCTTCTGCGACGGCGCCAACCAGCCGATCGAGACCCTTTTCAAGCTCTATCCCTGGGAATGGATGTTCCGCGAGAGCTACGGCAGCGCGCTCGCCGGTTCACGCTGCCAGTTCATCGAGCCGCCCTGGAAGGCCGTCCTCTCCAACAAGGGCCTGCTCGCCTGCCTCTGGGAGATGGAGCCCGGCCATCCGAACCTCCTGCCGGCCTTCTTCGAGGGCGATCCACGCTGCGCGACGCTTTCCGCCCGGCATGTCCGCAAGCCGCTCTATTCGCGCGAGGGGGCCAATGTCACGCTGCTGGAGCGCGGCCGCGTGCTGGACAGCGACGACGGCCCCTATGGCGCCGAAGGCCATGTCCTGCAGGATGCCGCGACCAACCTGTTCTCGTCCGAGGGCAATTATGCCGTGCTCGGCTCCTGGCTCGTCGCCTCGCAGGCCTGCGGCCTGTGCCTGCGCGAGGATGCCTCGCCGATCACCAAGAACACCTCGCGCTTCCTGCCGCACTATATCGAGCCCTGAACGCACGACATGACCGCGCCCTGATCTGTGCTAGCCTTGGGCTCCGATACGCCTGTCGACGGAGCCTGCCATGCCTGCAACAGCCTCAACGCCCCGCGGTCTCGACCATCTCGTCATCGGCGTCCGCGATCTCGATGCCGCCTGGCATTTCTACGAGAAGCTCGGCTTCCGCGTCGGCGCCCGCAACCGCCATCCCTGGGGCACCGAGAACCGGATCGTGCAGTTTCCCGGCTCCTTCCTGGAGCTGGTGACGATCGCCGACGACGCCGCCATCCCGCCCCATGGCGAGCGCCGCTTCTCCTTCGGCGCCTTCGTCCGCGAGGCGCTGGTGGGGCAGGGCGAGGGGCTCTCGATGCTGGTGCTGGAGAGCACCGACGCCAAGGCCGATGCGGCCACCTTCAAGGCACAGGGCATCGGCGATTTCGAGCCCTTCTTCTTCGAACGCCGGGCGAGGCGGCCGGATGGCAGCGATGTCCGCGTCGCCTTCGAACTGGCCTTCGCCGCCGATTCGCGTGCGCCAGAATGCGGCTTCTTCGTCTGCCAGCAATTCGAGCCGCAGAATTTCTGGAATCCGGAATTCCAGCATCACCCCAACGGTGCCACCGCCCTCTCGGCCGTCGTGATGCTGGCCGAGGAGCCCGCCTTCCACCGCGCCTTCCTCTCGGCCTTCAGCGGCGGCGCCGAAGTACTGGAGGGCAACGAGGATTACGTGCTCGCCCTGCCGCGTGGACGTATCGACGTGCTCGATCCCGAAGCCGCGCAGGGCGCCTATCTCGTCGAGCCCGATACGACACCGGCGCGCTTCCTCGGCTTCTGCGTCTCGGTGCCCGATCTGGAAGCCGTGGCGGAGCGGCTGACCGAGAACGAGGTGTCGTTCCAGCGCGGCGACGAGCGGCTCTTCGTCCCGGCCGAGGAAGCCTTCGGCTGCATGGTTGCGTTCGAGCAGGGCTGAAGGCCGCCCTCAAGCCGCAAGAAGTCATTCCGGGCTTGCCCGGAGTGACGAAGTTCTCAGCCCTTCGCCTCGACCGGCGGCAGCGAGGCCAGCAATCCGATCAGCGCCCGGTCGTGCAGCACCACCATCCGCTCCTTCGGCTTCAGCCAGATCGCGGCGTCGTCGATCGTCTCGGCATCGACGAGCTTGGCCTGGGCCACCGCGCGATCGGGCTCGATCTCGCCACGCCGGCGCGATTGGCCATAGGGCAGCATCAGTTCATGGGCGTGGCGCAGTTCCGCATCGGCGTGGAGCGCCTTGATGCCGTCGGCGTCGTCGTAACCAGCCTTCTCGAACTCGGCCTGCAATTCGTTGGCGCGCGTCGCGATCGCGGGCGGGGCGCCTTCCTCCGGCGTCATCAGGAGCTTATGGCGCTTGAGCCAGAGGCCGATCGCGAGCTGGCCCGAAGCCCATGACAGCGGGATCGCCAGCACAAGGCCGACGATCGTCGGGGACATCCAGGCGAAGAGCGAGGTCGCGATCATGAAGGCCGAGAGGCCGGTGACGACGCCGAGTACGGTATGGGTCCGGTGCCGGCGGATGATGTCCTTCAGCGGGATCGAGCCGTCGTCGCGCCGCTGCGGGTTCCAGCCGGTGTCGCGCCCGAGCAGGATCTGGAAGACCGAGCCGGACTGGATCAGCATCATGATCGGCGCGAAGAAGGCCGAGAACAGAACCTCGATCAGCGCCGAGACGATCAGGCGGATCGCGCCGCCGCCGGCCTGCCTGAGCTTGTTGTTGAACAGGGTCAGCAGCAGGCCGAACAGCTTCGGCGCCAGCAGGATTCCCATGGTGATTGCGAACAGGCGCAAGGCGCGCTCTGGATCGAACCGCGGCCAGACGGGGAAGAGCGTGAATTCCTGCGTGAAATACTCAGGCCGCGCGTAGTTGACCTGCAGCACGATCAGGATGCCGACCACGAGCTGCATCAGCCAGAGCGGCGAGGCGAGATAGCCCATGATGCCGGTGGCGAAATGCTGGCGCGTCGGCATGACGAAGCCCTTGCCGCCCATGATCCGCGAATGCTGGAGATTGCCCTGGCACCAGCGCCGGTCGCGCACGGAGATATCGATCAGCGAGGGTGGGCTTTCCTCGTAGGAGCCCGTCAGGTCCGGGAGCATGTAGACCGACCAGCCGGCGCGGCGGATCAGCGCCGCCTCGACGAAATCGTGGCTCAGCACATGGCCGCCGAAGGGCGGCTTGCCCTTCAGGTCCGGCAGGCCGCAATGGTCGGCGAAGGCCTTGGTCCGGATGATCGCGTTGTGGCCCCAGTAATTGCCGTCGCGGCCGGACCACATCGCGAGCCCGGTCGCGATGACCGGGCCATAGACCCGCGCCGCGAATTGCTGCAGCCGGGCGAAGAAGGTGTTGCGGTTGATGATCAGCGGCAGCGACTGGATGATGCCGGCATCGGGGTCGTTCTCCATCGCGGCGGTGAGGCGCACGATGCAGGTGCCGGTCATCAGGCTGTCGGCGTCGAGTACGACCATATGCTCGTAGAGCCCGCCCCAGCGCGTGACGAAATCAGCAATGTTGCCGGCCTTGCGGTGATGGTTCTTCGGCCGGTGCCGGTAATAGACCCGGCTGTTCGGGCCGAGGCGCTCGCGCAGCGCCAGGAAGGCGCGCTCCTCCGCCACCCAGACATCCGGGTTGGTCGTGTCGGAGACGATGAAATAGTCGAAATGATCGCCTAGGCCCGTGGCCTCGACCGATTCGCGGATCGCCGCCACCGCCGCGAAGATGCGGGCCGAAGACTCGTTGTAGATCGGCATCACCACGACGGTGCGGTGCTTCAGCGTTTCGGCCCGGTCCGCCCGGCCCGCGCCGAACATGACGCCGAAGAAGCCGAGCAGCGCGCTGGTGAAGGCGAGCGCGATCCACGAGAAGTTGATCGTGAACAGCACGAGCAGGGCGTACTGCAGCGAGGTCGTGCGGCTGACCGACACGACATTGTACATTTCCCAGGCGCCGAAGCCGGTGAGCACGAGCCCGCCGCCGAAGACGAAGAGGCGCTTCAGCCACGGCGTCTTCCAGTCGCGCGGTGCCGCCGGGGCACGGCGATCCGAATCCGCCCAGCTCCGGAACGACTGCACCGGCATGACCAACGGCTCTTCCGGAGGCGTGGCCGGCTCGCGAGCCGCGCTGTAGCCGCGCTGTTCCGTTTCCATGGCGTCGCGGCGGGTTGCCGTTACCAGGTCCATCGATTCAACCAGGTCTCAGAGACGGGCTGGCCGCCCGATTGCAGGACGAGCCGGAGCTCGGAGAGATTGTCGTTGCCGGGATCGACCTCGAAGCCGACGCGCATCAGCTTGCGCTCCGGATAGGGCCAGAGGCGAACGTTGTGTACGGCGCCGGGCTGGGCCGTGATCGTCGCCCGCGTCGAGGCGATCAGCGCCGCATCGGCCAGCTTGTCGCCGGTGAACTCGACGATGAAGCGCCGCCGGCGCCCCTGCGAGCCCTTGCCTTGCCGCGAACGGGTGGCGAGCGCCAATGGCGGACGCTCCGGCGGCTGCCAGCACCAGGCCTGGCGATAGCTCAGCGAGGTCTCGCTGCCGGCGGCAAGCGGCTGCTTCGGCCGCCAGTACATGATGATGTTCTTGTTCGGCTCGGAATCGCTGGGGATCTCGATGAGCTGCACCGAACCCGCGCCCCAGTCGCCGAGCGGCTCCATCCAGACGCTCGGCCGGAGCTCGAAGCGCTGGTCGTCGTCCTGGAAGGCGGCGGGGTCGCGCTCGCGCTGGACCAGGCCGAAGCCCTTGGGATTCTCGTCGACGAAGGAGGAGACCTGCAAGGTCGCGGGGTTGTTGACCGGGCGGTAGATCCACTCGCCGCCACCCGACTGCATCTGGACGCCCGAGACCTCGCCGATCGAGGGGCGGATATCGTCGAAGACGCGCCGGCTCTGCGGGCCGGACAGGAAGGTCGCGCTGGTGCAGCCGAAGCCGACATGGTCGAGTGCCTGGCGCGCGAACAGCGTCATCTCGACATCGACGAAGGTGACGTCGCCCGGCCGCAACGTCATCCGCACCGCGCCGGCGACGCTCTCCGAATCGAGCAGGCCGTGAATCACCAGCGAGCCCACCGCCGGGCTCGGCCGCTCGATCCAGAACGCCCGGAAGAACGGCAGTTCCTCGCCGCGCGTCTCGCCGGGGCGCAGGATCAGCGCGCGCGCCATCGCGCCGAAATTCTGGCCGCGGGCGAGGGCGCGGAAGAACGTGCCGCCCTGGAAGACCGCGACCTCGAAGGGGCGTTCCAGCCCGGCGGCGATCCGCATGCCGGAGAACTGCAGGTCGGCATTGCCCGTCGGCGGCGCGACCCGTCCGTAATCGAACTTGCTGCGATCGAAGCCGATGCGGCGCACCGTTCCCTCTTCGATCGTGAACAGGCTCACCGGATTGGAGAAGACATAGCCGCGATGCAGAGGCTCGACGGTGAAGCCGCGATTCTCGCCGGCCCAGACCGTGGCGCCCGGCTGCATCCGGATGCCCGCATACTGATCGGCGGGCAGGGCGGCATAGCCCTCCGGCAGGTCGTTCGCGGCAAGCGGAATGAGTGGGCGCTGGGCCAGAGCCCTGGCGGCGTCGACCACCAGCGCGGGGTCGAAACGCTGCCCGTCCACGAGGGAGGGGATGTTGAAGGAAGCTGCGCCGGTCGGCGCTTGCGCTGCGGCCGGGCCGGCCAGCGAGAGCAGCGCGGCGCCGCCGGCGGCGCCTTCCAGAAACTGCCTACGATTCAACGGTGTCGACATGGGATCCAAACTACGCGGCGACGCCCTCGCCCCTCGCGCTTCTAGAGCATTTCCAGTTCGCCTGAAAAGCCTTTCCGATCGGGAAGATGCACGTCTTTTGGATGGTGCGATCCTGCGAATTCAGGCCGGAGCCGGCCCGCGGCGGCGGCCGTCCTCGGATGGTGCCTTTTCGCCGCGATTGAACTTTGGCAAAAGGCGAGCGGATCGGCTATCCACGGCGCCTGCGACGCCGGCATGCGTGAAGTCGATTGTGATGGGCGGACCGTGGTTCAGACATGCCTGCAGGGGAAACGAGAAACATGACCGAAATGCAGTCGGCCCGATCCTGCCTCGCGATCGTCCTGGCCGCCGGAGAGGGCACCCGCATGAAATCGCGGGGGCCGAAGGTGCTCCATGCCGTGGCCGGCCGGTCACTGCTCGGCCATGCGCTGGCGGCGGTTTCGAAGGCTGGCGCGGATGCCGTCGCCGTCGTGATTTCCTCGGAACGCCCCGAAGTCGGCGAAGCGGCGCGCAAGCAGCTTCCGCATGCGCAGATCGCCATCCAGCACGAGCGCCGGGGCACCGCCCATGCCGCGCTCGCCGCGAAGGCCGCCATCGCGGCCGGCCATGACGACGTCATCATCGCCTTTGGCGATACGCCGCTCGTGCGTCCCGAGACCTTTGCGGCCCTCCGTCGCGGTTTGAGAGAGGGCGCCGCCGTCGTTGCGCTCGGCTTCGTGGCCAAGGACCCGACGGGCTATGGCCGCTTCGTCGAGAAGGACGGCCATCTCGAGGCGATCGTCGAACACAAGGACGCCACCCCGGAGCAGCGCGCCATCACGCTCTGCAATGCCGGGCTGATGGCGCTCTCCGGCGCGCACGCCCTCTCGATCCTGGAAGCGATCGGCAGCCACAACGCCCAGGGCGAGTTCTATCTCACCGATGCGGTCGAGGTGGCGCGCAAGCGCGGGCTCGACGCCGTCGCGCTGCGGGCGCCCGAAAGCGAGGTCCAGGGCATCAACGACCGCACGCAGCTCGCTGCGGTGGAAGCGGAGTTCCAGCGGCGCAAGCGCCTCGCCGTGATGCTCGGCGGCGCGACACTGATCGCCCCGGAGACGGTCTTCTTCAGCTATGACACGCAGATCGGCCGCGATGTCGTGATCGAGCCGAATGTGGTCTTCGGGCCGGGCGTGCGTGTCGATGACGGCGCGGTGATCCACGCCTTCTCGCATCTGGAGGGCGCCACGGTCGGTGTCGATGCCAGCGTCGGCCCCTATGGCCGCCTGCGGCCGGGCGCGAAGCTCGCGGAGAAGGCCAAGGTCGGCAATTTCGTCGAGGTGAAGGCGGCCGATATCGGCCCCGGCGCCAAGGTCAATCACCTCACCTATATCGGCGATGCCTCGGTGGGGGCGGCCGCCAATATCGGCGCCGGCACGATCACCTGCAACTATGACGGTTTCAACAAGTCGAAGACGACGATCGGCGCCAATGCCTTCGTCGGCTCGAATTCGTCGCTGGTCGCCCCGGTGACGATCGGCGAGGGCGCCTATATCGGCTCCGGCTCGGTCATCACCGAGGACGTCGCGCCCGATGCGCTCGCCATCGGCCGCGGCCGGCAGGTCGCGAAGGAGGGCTGGGCGGTGACCTTCCGTGCTGCCGCTGCGGCCCGGAAAGCCGCCAAGAAGGCAGCCGAATAGCGCGGAATCGCGGCGGATCGGGCCATCCGCCGTTCACAGTTCGTCATGTAGATTGATTGGGCATGCGCGCCGATCGCGGCTATGCGCTTTGCCGACATCAATCGCTGGAGGGGTTCGCCCATGTGCGGCATCGTCGGGATTCTGGGCAAGGAAGCGGTTGCGACGCAGGTCGTCGAGGCGCTGCGGCGGCTTGAATATCGTGGCTACGATTCCGCTGGCGTCGCGACGCTGGAAGGTGGCCGGCTCACCCGCCGCCGCGCCGAGGGCAAGCTCAAGAATCTAGAGACCCGCCTCTCGAACGAGCCGCTCGAAGGCCTGGTCGGCATCGGCCACACCCGCTGGGCGACCCATGGCAAGCCCAACGAGACCAATGCCCATCCGCATGCGACACCGAAGCTCGCAGTGGTCCATAACGGCATCATCGAGAATTTCCGGGACCTGCGCGCCGAGCTCCAGGCCGACGGCTACGTCTTCGAGACGGAGACCGACACCGAGATCGTCGCCCATCTCGTCACCCGTGAGCTCGACCGCGGCAAGATCCCGGTCGATGCGGTTGCCGCGAGCCTGCCGCGCCTGCACGGCGCCTTCGCGCTCGCCTTCCTGTTCCAGGGCGAGGAAGACCTGCTGATCGGCGCTCGCAAGGGCTCGCCGTTGGCCGTCGGTGTCGGCGAGGGCGAGATGTATCTCGGCTCGGACGCGCTGGCGCTCGCGCCCTTCACCAATCTCATCGCCTATCTCGAAGAGGGCGACTGGGTCGTGCTGCATCGCCGCGGCGCGACCTTCTACGACAAGACCAACAAGCAGGTGGAGCGCCGCGCCCAGCGCGTCGCCGCCGGCGCCTTCCTGGTCGAAAAGGGCAATCACCGCCATTTCATGGCCAAGGAGATCTACGAGCAACCCGAGGTCGTCGGCCATACGCTGACGCAGTATCTCGACATGGCCAACGGCAAGGTGCGCCTGCCGTTCGGCGACCAGATCGACTGGAAGAACCTGTCGCGCCTGACGATCAGCGCCTGCGGCACCTCCTATTATGCCGGCCTTATCGCGAAATACTGGTTCGAGAAACTGGCGCGCCTGCCGGTCGAGATCGATGTCGCGTCGGAGTTCCGCTACCGCGAGGCGCCGCTGCCGGACCAGGGCCTAGCGCTCTTCGTCTCGCAGTCCGGCGAAACCGCCGACACGCTGGCCGGCTTGCGCTACGCCCGTCAGAACGGGCAGGTCATCCTGTCGGTCGTCAACGTGCCGACCTCGACGATCGCGCGCGAGAGCGATGCGGTGGCGCAGACGCTCGCCGGCCCCGAGATCGGCGTCGCCTCGACCAAGGCCTTCGTCTGCCAGCTCGCCGTCTTCGCGTCGCTGGCGCTTGCCGCAGCCCGTGCCCGCGGCACGCTCTCGGCGCAGGACGAGGTCAGCCATGTGCAGAACCTGATCTCGCTGCCGGGGCTGATGGCTCGGGCGCTGGAGCTGGAGCCCGAGATCGAAAAGCTCGCGCGCGAGCTCTCCAAGGCCAAGGACGTGCTCTATCTCGGTCGCGGCACGAGCTTCCCGCTCGCGCTGGAAGGTGCCCTGAAGCTGAAGGAAATCAGCTACATCCATGCCGAAGGTTATCCGGCAGGCGAACTCAAGCACGGGCCGATCGCGCTGATCGACGAGGACATGCCGGTCATCGTCGTCGCGCCCCATGACGCGCTGTTCGAGAAGACCGCCTCCAACATGCAGGAGGTCGCTGCACGCGGCGGACGGATCATCCTCGTCACCGATGCGAAGGGTGCCGCCGAATGCGGCATCGAGCCGGAAGCGACGATCGTCATGCCGGACATGGACCCGACCTTCGCGCCGATCGTCTACGCGCTGCCGATCCAGATGATCGCCTATCAGACGGCGGTTTTCATGGGCAAGGACGTCGACCAGCCGCGCAACCTGGCGAAATCCGTCACGGTGGAGTGACGGCGGCTCAGGCTTCGGGCCGGGTCGAAACGTAGAGGCCCGCGCCGATCAGACACAGCGCCGCCGTCGCAAGAGCGATCGGCGGCGCACTCGTTTGCGTCAATAAGGCGAAACTCAGCGCCATCGAACCGCAGGCCAGGACTTTCGCTCTGCGGGCGATGGCGCCGGTCTTCCGCCAGCGCAGGACATGCGGCCCGAGCCTCGGATGTCCGATCAGCCAAGCCTCGAATCGCGGCGAGGATTGCGAGAAGCACCAGGCCGCCGCGATCAGGAAGATCGTGCCGGGCATCAGCGGCAGGATGAGCCCGACGACGCCGAGCGCCGTGAATACCCAGCCCGCAGCGAAGAGCAGCGGCCGTGACCATCGGCGTCGCGGCTGATCGTCCTCGCTCACGGCCTTACCCTTGCTTGCGCTATCTCTTTGTATTGTCGCATTTTCTTCTCGCGAACCGGTACCCACTTCGCTCGAAAATGCTCTGGGGGCTGGCGGATGGCGCCGCCTCGCTTATCGTGTCATATCGCGGCCCATGCGAGCCGCCGCAAGCAGGCGGGAGGTCGCGCCGGTGTTCTGGGAGAGACGATGACAGCCGGCCCGCCCGATCCCCGCCTCATCCTGCCCGCGGAAATCCTGCGCCCGACCTGGGGCGCTCGCTTGCGCCGCTATTTCCTGACCGGGCTCGTCATCGCCGCACCGCTCGCCATCACGGCCTCGGTGACCTGGTGGTTCGTCAATTTCGTCGACGGGCTGGTGAAGCCGCTCATTCCGAATTCCTACCTGCCTGATTCCTATTTGCCCTATCCGATCCCGGGTTTCGGCCTGGTCATCGCGCTGATCGGGCTGACCCTGCTGGGTTTCCTGACAGCCAATCTCGTCGGGCGCTCGCTGATCCGCGCCGGCGAGGCGATCCTCGACCGCATGCCGGTGGTCCGCAGCCTCTACAAGGGCGTGAAGCAGGTCTTCGAGACCATCTTCTCGCAGTCGGGCACCTCATTCCGCAAGGTCGGGATGGTGCAGTTCCCTCAGCCGGGCATGTGGTCGATCGTCTTCATCGCACAGGAGGCCGCACCCGAGATCGCCGAACGCCTGCCGATTGGTCAGGAACCGGGCGACGAGCAGATCGGCGTCTTCCTGCCCTGCACGCCGAACCCGACCACGGGCTTCTTCTTCTACCTGCCGCGGCGCGAGGTCGTCGAGCTCTCGATCTCGGTCGAGGACGGCGCCAAGCTGATCATGTCGGCCGGGCTGATCCAGCCCGGCGAAAATGGCAAGCCGAAGCTCGAGGGGAAGCCGCCGGTCACCCTGCCCTGAGCAACCTGATCGCGACGTCGCGCTCGAACAGATAGAGCAGCACCCGGATCGCCTGGCCGCGCGGTGTCTCCAGATGCGGATCGCGCTCGATCAGGAGCCGCGCATCGTCGCGTGCGGCTGCCAGCAGGTCGCCATCGATTTCCGGCCGGGCGATGCGCCAGTCCGGCGAGCCCGACTGCTTGGTGCCGAGCACCTCGCCCTCACCACGCAGGCGCAGATCCTCCTCCGCGATCCGGAAGCCGTCTTCGGTCTCGCGCATGATCGTCAGTCGCGCTTCGGCGACCGGGCCGAGCGGCCCCTTGTAGAGCAGCAGGCAGGTCGAGGCGGCCGAACCGCGCCCGATGCGCCCGCGCAGCTGATGCAACTGCGCAAGGCCGAAGCGCTCGGCATGCTCGATCACCATGACGCTGGCATTGGGCACGTCGACGCCGACCTCGATCACGGTGGTCGAGACCAGGATGCGCGTCTCGCCGGCGACGAAGGCAGCCATGGCGGCGTCCTTCTCGCGGCCGGGCATCTGGCCATGGAGCAGCCCAACCTTGCCGCCGAAGATTTCGCGCAGGGCGTCATAGCGCTCCTGCGCTGCGGCGACATCGAGCGTGTCGGATTCCTGCACGAGCGGGCAGACCCAATAGGCCTGCGCGCCGCTCTCGACCGCCCGGCCGATGGCGCCGACGACCTCGTCATAGCGCTCGGAAGAGATCGCACGGGTGACGATCGGCTTCCGGCCGGCCGGCTTCTCCGAGAGGATCGAGATATCCATGTCGCCGAACCAGGTCAGCGAGAGCGTGCGCGGGATCGGCGTCGCGGTCATCACCAGCACGTCGACCGCCTCGCCCTTGGAGCCGAGCAGCAGGCGCTGATGCACGCCGAAACGGTGCTGCTCGTCGACGACGGCGAGCGCGAGATCATGGAAGGCGACACCCTCCTGGAACAGCGCATGGGTCCCGACCGCGATATCGATCGAGCCATCGGCTAAGCCCGCCAGCACCTGCTTGCGGCCGGCGCCCTTCTCGCGCCCGGTCAGCAGAGCGAGCTTCAGGCCGGCCTTCTCGGCCAACGGCGCCAAGCGCTCGGCATGCTGGCGGGCGAGGATTTCTGTCGGCGCCATCAGCACAGATTGCCGGCCGGCCTCGGCGGCGGCGGCCATGGACATCAATGCAACGACCGTCTTGCCCGAGCCGACATCGCCCTGCAGAAGGCGCAGCATCTTCTCGGGCTTGGCCATATCGGAATGAATATCGGCGATCGCCTTGCGCTGGCCCTCGGTCAATTCGAAGGGCAGGGCAGACTGGATGCGGAAGCGCACGCCGCCATCGCCGGTGGTGGCGCGGCCGGCGATCTTCTTCTGCTGGCGGCGCACGAGGGCGAGCGCGATCTGGCTCGCCAGCAATTCGTCATAGCCGATGCGGCGGCGCGCGACGGTGTCGCCCTCGGCGGCCCTGCGGTCGACCGGATGGTGCAGGGCCTCGATCGCCGCATGGAAGGTTGGAAAGTCGCCCTTGGCGAGAAAGGCCGGGTCCTGCCATTCCGGCATCTCCGGGCAGCGCTCGGCCGCTGCCTGCACGGTCCGCATCATCATGCGCTGGCCGATGCCCTCGGTCAGCGGATAGACCGGCTCGAAGGCCGGCAGCGTCGCTGCGAGCTTGGGATCGAGGATGCGCTCGGGATGCACCATCTGGCGCATGCCTTCCCAGAGCTCCAGCTTGCCCGAGATCAGCCGGTAGGCGCCGATCGGCAGGGTCTGTGCCAGATGCCGCGAATCGGCATGGAAGAAGACGAGCGTCACGTCGCCGGTCTCGTCCTCGACGATGATGCGATAAGGCGCCTTCTTGCCGGCGGGGGCGGCGCGATGCTCGCTGACGCGGGCGGTGAAGGTCGCGACATCGCCGATCGGCGTATCCGCGATCGAAGGGCTTGGGCGCCGGTCGACCGCACCGGTCGGTAACTGGAACATCAGGTCAATGACGCGGGCGGGCCGCGTCTCGTCGCCAAGAAACTTGTCCAGAACCTTGCCGAGCTTGGGCCCGACGCCGGAAAGCGTCGTGACGGGAGCGAAGAGCGGATCGAGGATCGAAGGGCGCAAGACGTCTCGGCAATTGTCAGGAGCGCGAAGATCGCAGCCGCTTCGCCGCTGACTTCGCCGGGTTGCATCGCTATATAGCCTGCTCAGGCAGGCTCCGCGACGGGGCCGGCCCATTCGTTATTGCGCCTTCCCCCAGGTTTTCAGCCTGAAGTTTTTCCTGTTCGAGGTTCCCATGTCCGGCTCGACCCGCTCCAGCGCCGATCTCGACCCGCGCCGCCGCAAGATCCTGTTCCGCGCCTGGCATCGCGGCATGCGCGAGATGGACCTGATCATGGGCCGTTTCGCCGACGACGCGATCGCCGGCTTCAGCGATGCCGAGCTCGACGAGTTCGAGCGCCTGATCGAGGTGCTGGACCGCGACCTGCTGAGCTGGGTGACCGGAGAGGCGCCCGTGCCGGCGAATTACGACACGGAGCTGTTCCGCAAGCTTCGGGCTTTCCACCATCACGACAAGCCGATTCATGTGTGAGGGCTTCCACACCCGTCATGGTCGGGCTTGACCCGACCATCTCTGAATTAGTGACCACTCATCCCGAGATTCTCGGGTCAAGCCCGAGAATGACGCGCTTCCGATGAGCATTCCTCCCCCGTCCCAGATCGCAAAGCCGCAGCTCGACCGCCTGCTCGATGCGCTGAACCGCGGCGACAAGCCGACGCTTGCCGGTGTGCCCGACGGATTCGACGCCGTCGTCCTCGCGGATCTCACCCGCGCACGCGCCAAGAAGGCGGAAGGCCCGGCGCTGCTCGTCTTCATCGCGCGTGACGGCCAGCGCCTGCAGGTGCTTGAGAACGCGCTGCAATTCGTAGCACCCGACCTCGAGGTGATGAGCTTCCCGGCCTGGGACTGCCAGCCTTATGACCGTGTCTCGCCGGCGCCGGCCATCGTCGCGCACCGGATGACGACGCTGTCTCGCCTCGCCAAGACCAGGTCCGGCGACCGGCCGCGCCTGCTGCTGACCACCGTCAATGCCGCGCTCCAGCGCGTGCCCGCCTTCGGCAAGGTGGCGTCGGAGAGCTTCTCGGCCGCGCCAGGCAACATGGTCGATATCGAGCAGCTCGCGCGCTGGCTCGACATCAACGGCTATCTCAGAACCTCGACCGTGCGCGAGACCGGCGAATTCGCCGTGCGCGGCGGCATCGTCGATCTCTTCCCGCCGGGCATGCCGGCGCCTATCCGGCTCGACTTCTTCGGCGACACGCTGGAATCGATCCGCACCTTCGATCCGGAGACGCAGCGCACCACCGGGCAGCTCCGTGGGCTCGACCTCGTGCCGATGTCCGAGGCGCAGATGACGAGCGAGAGCATCCGCCGCTTCCGCCAGTCCTATATCTCGACCTTCGGCACGCCCGGCCGCGACGACACGCTCTATGAAGCGGTCAGCGAAGGCCGCCGCCCGGCCGGTCTTGAGCACTGGCTGCCATTGCTGGCGGAGAAGCTCGACACGCTCTTCACCTATCTGCCGGACGTTCCGCTGGTGCTCGACCATCAGGCCGATGATGCGATCGGCGAGCGCATCAGCCTGATCAAGGATTATTACGACGCCCGTAAAGCCGCACTGGAGCAGGGCGGGGGCGGCGGCATTCCCTACAAGCCACTGCCGCCGGATGCGCTCTATCTCTCGCCGACCGACTGGCGCGCGGTGATCGATGCTTCCGGCGTCGCCAGCATGACGCCGTTCCAGCTACCGGAGAGCGAGGGCAAGCTCATCCTCGATCTCGGCGGCAAGCAGGGTCGCAGCTTCGCGGCCGAGCGCACGGCCGATGCCGGCGGCGTGTTCGATGCCGCCGTCGCGCATGTGAAGGCGCTGGAGACTGAGGGCAAGCGCGTCATCCTCGCCGCCTGGTCGGAGGGCTCGCGCGAGCGGCTGGCCCATGTGCTGGCCGACCATGGCCTGAAGAGCACGCAATTGACCGGCTCGTTGCGCGCCGCCTTCGATCTCAAGCCCGGCACGATCGCGCTCGCCGTCTGGGGCTTCGAGACCGGCTTCGAGGCCGGGCGCCTCGCGGTCATCGGCGAGCAGGACATCCTGGGCGACCGCCTCGTCCGGCCGCGCCGCAAGACCAGGCGCCCGCAGGACTTCATCGCCGAACTGTCCTCGCTCGCGCCGGGCGATCTCGTCGTCCATGTCGATCACGGCATCGGCCGCTTTATCGGCCTGCAGACGATCACGGCGGCCGGCGCGCCGCATGATTGCCTCGAAATCCATTATGCCGGCGATTCCAAGCTGTTCCTCCCGGTCGAGAACATCGAGCTTCTGTCCCGCTACGGCTCCGAGGATACGGAAGTTCAGCTCGACCGGCTGGGTGGCGGTGGCTGGCAGGCGCGCAAGGCCAAGCTCAAGCAGCGGATCCGCGAGATGGCCGGCAAGCTCATCCAGATCGCGGCGGCCCGCGCGCTCAAGGATGCGCCGCGGCTCATCCCGCCCGATGGCGTCTATGACGAGTTCTGCGCCCGCTTCCCCTATGAGGAGACCGAGGACCAGCAGAACACCATCGACGCGGTGCTGGACGATCTCGCCGCCGGGCGGCCGATGGACCGGCTCGTCTGCGGCGATGTCGGCTTCGGCAAGACCGAGGTCGCGCTGCGCGCCGCCTTCGCCGCCGCGCTCAACGGCAAACAGGTCGCGGTCGTCGTGCCGACGACGCTGCTCGCGCGCCAGCATTACCGCAACTTCGCCGACCGCTTTGCCGGCTTGCCGGTCAATGTCGGACAGGCCTCGCGCTTCGTCGGCTCGGCCGATCTCAAGGCGGTGAAGCAGGGTGCGCGCGACGGCACGATGGATATCGTCGTCGGCACGCATGCGCTGCTCGGCAAGGGCGTCGACTTCAAGGATCTCGGCCTCGTCATCGTCGACGAGGAGCAGCATTTCGGCGTCGCCCATAAGGAGAAGCTGAAGGAACTGCGTGCCGAGGTGCATATGCTGACCCTGTCGGCGACGCCGATCCCGCGCACGCTCCAGCTCGCCATGACCGGCGTGCGCGAACTTTCGATCATCGCGACGCCGCCGGTCGATCGTCTCGCCGTGCGCACCTTCGTCACGCCGTTCGACCCGCTGATCGTGCGCGAGGCGCTGCTGCGCGAGCGCTATCGCGGCGGACGCAGCTTCTATGTCGTGCCGCGCATCGAGGACATCGCCGACGTCAAGGACTTCCTCGACAAGCAGGTGCCGGAGTGCAAGGTCGGCATCGCCCATGGCCAGATGGCGGCGGGCACGCTGGAAGACGTGATGACCGCCTTCTATGACGGCCAGTACGACATCCTGCTCTCGACCACGATCGTCGAATCGGGCCTCGATATCCCGACCGCCAATACGCTGATCGTCCACCGCGCCGACATGTTCGGACTAGCGCAGCTCTATCAGTTGCGCGGCCGCGTCGGCCGCTCGAAGACGCGCGCCTATGCGCTCTTCACCGTGCCGGCCAACCGCAAGCTGACCGAGCAGGCCGACAAGCGGCTCAAGGTTCTGCAATCGCTCGATACGCTCGGCGCCGGCTTCCAGCTCGCCAGCCACGATCTCGACATCAGAGGCGCCGGCAACCTGCTCGGCGACGAGCAGTCCGGCCATATCAAGGAGGTCGGCTACGAGCTCTACCAGCAGATGCTGGAGGAGGCCGTGGCGGCGCTCAAGGCCGGCATCGAGTTCGAGACGGAGACGCAATGGTCGCCGGCGATCCAGGTCGGCGCGCCCGTCATGATCCCCGAGCACTATGTTGCCGACCTGACGCTGAGGCTGACGCTCTACAAGCGCCTCTCGACCATGGACGACGATGCCGAATTGCAATCCTTCGGCGCCGAATTGGTCGACCGCTTCGGCCCGCTGCCAGAGGAGGTCAACCAGCTCCTGGAGATCGTCGCGATCAAGGCGCTCTGCAAGCGCGCCAATGTCGAAAAGGTCGAGGCCGGGCCGAAGGGCATCATCGTCGCCTTCCGCAACAACGAGTTCGCCAATCCGGAAGGGCTGGTCTCGTATGTCGCGAAGATCGGCACGCTGGCGAAGGTCCGCCCCGACATGCGCGTCGTCTTCATCGACGATTTCGACACTGTCGAGCAGCGCCTGAAGGCGACACGCCGGCTGCTGACCGATCTCGCGCGGATCGCGGAACGGAAAAAGGCGGCCTGAGCGGCCGCCTTTCACCTACAGATCGAAGAACACCGTCTCGTTTTCGCCGGCGAGGTTGATGTCGAGCCACCAGGTCCCGTCCGGCTTGCGCTAGGCGATCAGGGCCTGTCGCGGGCTGCGTGCCACGGTCGAGCGGTAATCCGGCGAGAGCGAGGCTGGCTGTCCGGCATCGAGCCCCGCATAGGGAAGGGGCAGGCTGCTCATGCGGCTTATCTCTCCTCAGCCATGGCTCGGCGCGGGAACGCTGATCGGACGCGCAAGCCTGGACTGCGCGGTCAGCCGGATGCCGGCATTGGCGGCGCCATAGCCGGCATAGCCATCGCGCTGGACGATCTCGAAGAACAGCCCGCCATCCAGCGTCTGCGTATAGGCCTGGCGGAAGGCACCACCGGCATCGCTGTCATGGAGGATGTTCAGCGCCTTCATCGCGTCGATCTCCTGCGCCGTCAGGTCGGAGCGGGCTTCGAGGTCGTCATAGTAGTTCTCGGGGATGGGTAGCATGGCGACGCCATTGGCAACCAGCCGCTTGACGGTCGCGGCGATGTCGTCGGTCGCGAAGGCGATATGCTGCACGCCCGAGCCGAAGAAATCGGTGATGAAGCGGGCCGAGAGCGTGCGGTGGCTCTGCGAGCCGTTGAGGATGAGCCTGAGGCCATGACCGTTCCGGCCGTCGAGCCCGCTCTCGATCACTTGGCTCTGGACCACGCCGCCGGGATCGAGCACGGCCTGGCTCGGCGTCTTCCGCGTCTCGAACAGCGAGGAATAGAACAGCAGCCAGGTCAGCATCTCCTCGTATTGCATGCTCTGCGAGACATGGTCGACGCCGGTGAGCCCGGCATTGTCCGAGGCCTCGCCCGTCGCTTCGAAATCGACCTCCGCCCAGCGGCCCAGCGCCGAAGCCTTGTCGAGGAAATAGAGCAGGCTGCCGCCGAGCCCGCGCACGGCCGGGATGTCGAGCTCGTCCGGCCCGATCGCGCCGGCATGGGGCACGTCGAGCAGGGCCTTGGCGCGCGCGATCGCGGCCTGCGCATCCGGCACGCGCAGGGCCAGCGCACAGACCGAGGTGCCATGCGTGATCTGGTAGCTATGGGCGAAGCCGTCAGCCTCGCTGTTCAGGACGATGCGGATATCGCCCTGGCGCCAGAGATCGACATCCTTGGAGCGGTGCGCGCCGGTGCGTGCGAAGCCGAGCGCGCGCAACAGCCGCTCGAAACCGGGCCGCTCGGCCTCCGACACCGTGAACTCGATGAACTCGACCGCTTCGACAGGGGCGGGTGGCGGCATCGATACGGCGCCGGGTACGGGTTTGCCGACCTGCCGGGCGGTCTCGTCGAGCAGCCAGATCAGGGAGCGATGGCCGTCGAGCGCGACGGAACGCGCGGAACCGGCGCGGAAGCGATCGTTGAAGATCTCCAGCGAGAGCACGCCGTCATAGCCGGTCGCGGCCAGCGCGCGCATGAAGCCGGAGAGATCGAGATCGCCCTGGCCGGGCAGGCAGCGCCAGTGCCGGCTCCAGGAGAGCGGGTCCATCTGCAGCAGCGGCGCATCCGCCATCTGCACCATCTCGATCTTGTCGCGCGGGATCGTGCCGATCGCCGCAAGATCGAGGCCGCGCGCCAGGATGTGGAAGGAATCGAGGATGATGCCGACTTCCGGCCGGTTGGCGCGCCGCACGATCTCCCAGGCATCGCGATAGTCGAAGACATGCCGCCCCCAGGCCAGCGCCTCGTAACCGACGCGAAGGCCGCGCCGCCCCGCGCGCTCGCCGAGCTCGGCGAAATCGGCGGCGAGCCGGTCGATACCCGGCAGGGCTTCCGGCGAGACGCTGGAGCAGACGAAGAGCAGGTCCGTTCCCAGCTCCTGCAGCAGATCGAACTTGCGCTCGGCCCGGTCGAAGACGCGCTGGCGGCGCCCCTCCGGCATGCCCTCGAAATCGCGGAAGGGCTGGCAGGTCACGATGGTCAGGCCGAGATCGGCGCAGATGCGCCGGACCTCGGTCGGCGAGCCGGGGAAGGCGATCAGGTCGTTCTCGAAGATCTCGACGGCCGTGAAGCCAGCGGCGGCGATGGCCTCCAGCTTCTCCTGAAGCGTGCCGGAAACGCAGACGGTGGCGATCGATGGGGTCATAGAATGCCTCCTCTCAAGCCAGTCGCGCCACGGCGCGCAAATCCTCGGCCGTGGTCGAAGGCAAGCCGAAGAATTCCAGATAGGCGGGAATCTGCTCGAACAGCATGTCGGTACCGACCTGCACGGCGCAGCCGCGCGCACGGGCGGCCGCGAGGAACGGCGTGATCTCCTGCGCCATCACGACTTCGCCGACGAAGGCGGAGGCGGGCAGGCGGGAGATATCGACCGGCAGGGGATCGCCGGGCTTCATACCAAGAGGAGTCGCGTTGACGACGAGGTCGAAGCCATCGGGGTCATTCGAGCCGATCGTGACGCGAAGGGCAGGGTAGTGCGCGACCAGCCGCTGTCCGAGTTCCGCGGCTGCGGGCGCATACTTGTCGAACAGACCCAGCTCCGCGACGCCGGCCTTCGCCAGCGAGGCGGCGATGGCCGAGCCGACGCCGCCGGCACCGATCACCAGCGCGCGGGCGCCAGCGAGCTTGTGCCCCTTGCGCAGGACGCCGCGTACGAAACCTTCGCCATCGAACATGTCGCCGGTGAGCCGGCCGTCCGCTTCGAGGCGCACCGCATTGCAGGCGCCGGCAATGGCGGCGGTCGGCGAGAGCGTGTCGACGAGCCCGGTCGTGGTGACCTTGTGCGGCATTGTCACCAGCGCGCCATGGGCGTTGGACAGGCGGAAGAACAGCTTGAGGAAGTCGGGATAGTCTTCGCTGCGGCAACCCATCGGCACGACGACGGCATCGATCCCCTCGCGCTGGAAATAGGGGTTGTAGATCATCGGCGCCTTGAAGCTCTCGGTCGGATAGCCGAGATGGCCGATCAATCGCGTCGTGCCCTTGATCATGCTTTGGCCCTCGCCGGAGCAGGCTCCGGGGCGATCTCGACCGGTGCGCCGCTGCGTGCGGCCCGCTTCACCGCCTCGATGACGGCAAGCGTCGCCAAGCCCTCGCGACCGGAGACGAGCGGTTGTTCCTCGCCACGGATCACCGCGCAGAAATGCCGGACCTGGGCCTGAAGCGGGTCTTCCGGAACGAAGGGGATGCGCTCGCGCCTGAGCGGCTCCCACCAGCCGCGCTTGTCCGCATGGCTCCAGAGTTCGAGCGCCGGGATCGTCAGGGCGCCATGGGTGCCGCCGATCTGGTAGCAGGACTGATCCTGCTGTGGGTAAGCCGGGTTCTCGCCGGTGGTCAGCTCCCAGCTCCAGGGCGAGACGACGGTGTCGGACGCGCTGACCGTCCCGAGCGCTCCATTGGCGAAGCGCAGGATGGCGACCGCGGTCTCCTCGGCCGGATTGCCGCGCACGGCGTTCGAGCTCAATGCCTGCACGCTGACGATCTCGCCGCAGAGATAGCGGAACAGATCGATATCGTGGATCAGGTTGATCAGGACCGGCCCGGCGCCTTCCTGCCGGCGCCAGTCGACATCGAAATAATCGTCCGGCTTCACCAGCCAGAACTGGCCGTTGAGGGTCAGGATACGGCCCAGCCGGCCGGCATCGATCGCCTCGCGCGCTTTCCGGATCATCGGATTGTGGCGGCGGTGATGGCCGACGAGCAGCGGCACGCCGGCCGCCTCGGCGGCCTGGACGAGCTTGCGGGCGCTGTCGACGCTGTCCGCCAGCGGCTTCTCGACGAGCATCGGCACGTTGGCTGCGACCAGCTCCAGCCCGTTGGCGACATGAAGCTGGTTCGGCGTCGCGACGATGACGCCATCCGGCTTCTCGCCGGCGGGGAGCGTGTCGAAACCCGGATACCAGGCGACGCCGATCTCCTCGGCGAAGGCCTTGCCGGCCGGGGCGGGATCGATGATCGCCGAGAGGGCGGCGCCGGGCTCGGCCCGGACATGGGCGGCGTGGCGCTTGCCGATCAGGCCCGCTCCCATCACCGCGATCTTCACCGGAGCCATCGGGGGGTCCTCACGCGGCCGCGTCGGCGATCAGCTTGGCGATGCGCCGCAAGCCAAGCTGATACCCTTGCGTTCCGAAGCCGGCGATGACGCCGTCTGAACGCATGGAGACATAGGAGTGATGGCGGAAGGCCTCGCGCTTATGCACCTGCGAGATATGGCACTCGATCACCGGCCCCTCGAAGGTGTTGAGCGCGTCGAGCAGCGCGACTGAGGTATGCGTGAAGGCGGCCGGGTTGATGACGATGCCGGCCCCATCCTCGCGCGCCTCATGGATCCAGTCGATCAGTTCGTATTCGCGGTTCGACTGGTGGAAGCGCAGCTCGAGCTTCAGCTCTTCGGCGAGCTTGCGGCAGTCGCGCTCGACATCGGCCAGGGTCTCGTGCCCGTAGATATGCGGCTGGCGCTTGCCGAGCAGGTTCAGGTTCGGGCCGTTCAGGACATAGACGAGGCGGGACATCGATCGCATTCCGTTGAAGCGTCCGGACCTTGGCCGGACGGATGTTTCAGTGCTTGTGCAGGATTTCGCCGAGGAACTTCCGCGTCCGCTCATGGCGCGGATTCTGGAAGAACTCCTCGGGCGGCGCCTCCTCGACGATGGCGCCCTCGGCCATGAAGATGACGCGGTTCGCCACCTGGCGGGCAAACCCCATCTCATGGGTGACGCAGATCATGGTCATGCCCTCCTCGGCGAGCGCGATCATGGTGTCGAGGACTTCCTTGACCATCTCGGGATCGAGCGCCGAGGTGGGCTCGTCGAACAGCATGACCTTCGGTTTCATGCACAGCGCCCGCGCGATCGCGACGCGCTGCTGCTGGCCGCCGGAGAGCTGCGCCGGGTATTTCTCGGCCTGTTCGAGGATCTTCACGCGGCCGAGCAGTTGGCGGGCGGTGGCCTCGGCCTCCGCCTTGCTGGCGCCGAGCGAGCGCATCGGCGCCAGCATGCAGTTCTGCAGCACGGTCATGTGCGGGAACAGGTTGAAGTGCTGGAAGACCATGCCGACCTCGCGGCGTACCGCATCGATGGTCTTCGCATCGTCTCCGAGCCTGGTGCCGCCGACCCGGATCTCGCCCTTCTGGTAAGTCTCCAGATGGTTGATGCAGCGGATCAGCGTCGATTTGCCGGAGCCCGACGGTCCGCAAAGCACGATGCGCTCGCCCTTGCGGACCGTGAGACTGATATCGGTCAGGGCCTTGAACTCGCCATACCATTTCTCGACATGCGTCATGGCAATCATGGCATCCGCCCCGGAAGGCTGTGCGGCTGGCGCGTTCATGGCCCTGGCCCCGATTTCTTGGCGATCAGCTCGCGGTGAAGGTGATGCCTTCGAGGCTGTCCGGGAACTTGTGAACCGGCACCTTCATCCACTTGTCGTAGATCTTCTGCAGCTCGCCATTGGCCTTGATCTTGTCGATGAAGCTGTTGATCGCGGCGTTGATCTCCTTCTCGCCGAGACGGGTGCAGGCGCCGTTATAGAGGTTCTGGAATTCGAGCTTGTTCTCGAACTCGCCGGGGCGGGCCTGCTCGATGCGCTGCATGTAGAAGATGTTGCCGCCGATCGCCTGGACCTGGCCGGAGACCAGCGCCTGGATCGAAGGCGCATCGCCGTCATAACGGCGGATCGTGGTGTTGGCGGGCGCGTTCTTGGTCACCTGCGTGTCCTGCGCCGCGCCCTTGGCGACGCCGATCGTGTAGCGGCCCATATCCTCGTTGGTGGTGATCTTGTCCTTCTTCGGGCCGATGAACACGATGGTGTTGGCGACATAGGGCTTCGAGAACTGCACGGCCTTGGCGCGCTCCGGCAGCATCGCCATGGTCGCGAACAGCACGTCGACGCGGCCGGTGGTCAGGGCCGGGATGCGGTTGTTGACCTCGAGCGGCACGAACTCGACCTGCACGCCGAGCTCCTTGGCGAAGAGCGTCGCGATATCGGCATCGAGACCGTCCTGCTTGCCGGCGCTGGTGACGAAGCCCCACGGCGGGTTGTCGCCCTGGATGCCGACGACGATCTTGCCCTTGGCCTTGATCTCGGCCGGGGTGACGGCGAGGGCAGGGGCGCTCAGTACGGCCGGCAAGGCCAAAGCAGCGGCGCCCGCGATCAGGACGCTACGGCGGGTGGTTTTCATCTTTGTCATGTTTCTCTCCCTCTTCGTGTTTGGTGGTTGGTGGTCAGGCGGTGAACGGGTCTGTCAGCGCGCGGCAATGGCCATGCGACGTTCCAGGTGCGAGCCGTAGAGCGAGAGCGGCCAGCACAGCAGGAAGTAGAGGATGCCGACGATCCCGAAGACGAGGAGCGGCTGGAAGATCTGGTTGGAAACGATGTTGCCGGCCCGCGTCAGCTCGGTGAAGCCGACGATCGCGGCGAGCGAAGTGCCCTTGATCAGCTGGACCAGGAAGCCGATCGTCGCCGGCAGCGAGATGCGGATCGCCTGCGGCAGGATCACGTCGCGCATCCGCGAGACATAGCGGAGGCTCAGCGCCTTGGCGGCCTCGGTCTGGCCCTTCGGCACGGCCTCGATCGATCCGCGCCAGATCTCGCCGAGATAGGCGCTGGCATGGAGCGTGAAGCCGATCGCGACCGCGATCCAGGCATCGAGCTTCAGCCCGACCAGCGCGAGGCCGTAATAGACCACGAAGAGCTGCATCAGCAGCGGCGTGCCCTGGAACAGCGCGATATAGCCGGAGGTGATCCGCTCGATCAGCGGCCGGCCGGACACGCGCAGCAGCGCGATGGCGAGCCCGAACACGCCGCCGCCGATGAAGCCGACGATCGAGAGCAGCACGGTCCACTTGAGACCGGTGAGCAGGAAGAGGAATTCGTTCGCTCCCATCGTGCCCTCACTTCACCGGGTAGCTGAAGTAGCGGGTCGAGATCGCGTCGAAGAAGCGCATCATCACCCAGGAGATCACGAGGTAGAACAGCGTGATCGTGCCGTAGACCTCGAACGAGCGGAAACTGTCGGACTCGATCCGCTGCGCCACCGAGGTCAGCTCATAGGCCGAGATCGCCGAGGCGATGCTGGTCGTCAGCGTCAGCAGCACGAACTGGCTGGTCAGCGAGGGGAAGATCGCCCTCAGCGCCGGCTTGAGCACGATCAGCCGGAAGACCTGCGCCTTGTGCAGGCCGAGTGCGAGCCCTGCCTCGATCTGGCCCTTGCCGATCGACTGGACGCCGCCGCGAATGATCTCGATCGCATAGGCGCCGCCATTGATGCCGAGCGCGATGATCGCGGTCGGCGTCGGGTCGAGCCTGAGGCCCGCCAGTGGCAGCGCGAAATAGATGAAGAAGATCTGGACCAGGAAGGGTGTGTTGCGGATGATTTCGACGAAGGCCTTCACCAGCCAGCGCACCGGGGCGATCTTCGAGTCGCGCAGGATCACGCCGCCGACGCCGATGACGATGGCCAGCGCCATGCCGCAGATCGCGAGCAGGAAGGTGCCGAGGCAGCCCATCAGCAGGGCTGGCATCCCGTCGATCACCGGCGTGAAATCGAGCTTGTAGTTCATGGCGCTCCCTAGATCATCGCGCGCTCCACGGGCGCGGTGATCTATCTCCTTGGTGTTGCATCGGATTCATCCGAAAAGTGAAATCCACTTTTCGGTCCGACGCAGTCGCGGTCGACCTTCTCGAAGGGGTCGATCCGGTTCCCGTCTGAAGTCGCGACACCTCTCCTCGGGTGCCTTGGTCGTCAGGCTCGCCGGCTTGCGCTCTGCCGGCGACATGTTAAATGTACCAGATAGTTCATTTGGTCAAGCGCAATGTACCATCTTGTCCATTTCAATGCGTGCGACCCGGCTTTCGCGCCGGTTTCCGATGAGGGAAGCATGAGCAAGGCAGCCTCGACGCAGAAGGTGACGGGCCGCAAGCCGGCGTCCTGGACGCAGGACCCGGAGGGCGTCCGCCGCAACATCCTGACCGTCGCGAAGGAGGAATTCGTCGAGAACGGCCTGAGCGGCGCGCGCGTCGACGAGATCGCGGCGCGGACCGCGACCAGCAAGCGGATGATCTACTATTATTTCGGGGACAAGGAGGGGCTCTACCGCGCCGTCCTCGAGGAGATGTACGAGCGCATCCGCGGCTTCGAGCGCAGCCTCGACCTCGCCAGCCTGCCGCCGGTCGAGGCGATGACGTTGCTGGCGGGCTTCACCTTCGACTATCACGCCGAGAACCCGGATTTCGTCCGTCTCGTCATGGTCGAGAACATCCACCATGGCCGCCATCTCGCAAGCTCGGACCGGATCGCTTCGCTCAACCTTTCGGCCATCGACATGATCCGCGAGGCCTATGAGCGCGGCGTGGCGGCGGGGCTGTTCCGGCCGGGGATCGAGGCGCTCGATATCCACCTGACGATCAGCGCGCTCGCCTTCTATAACGTCTCTAACCGCGCCAGCATCCGCCAGGTCTTCGGGCACGACATGGGCGCGCCCGAAGCGTTGGCCCGCCGCCGCGCGGCCGCGATCGACACGCTCCTGCGCATGCTGCATCCCTGAAGCCTTGCCGGGCCGGGAGGGCAGGGGCATCGCCATCAGGCCCTGGCCGCGACCAGGCCGGCCATCGCCTGGATGGCAAGTTCGTAGCCGGCGGCGCCCATCCCGATGATGATGCCGGTCGCGGTCCGCGAGATCAGCGAGTTGTGATAGATGCTCTCGCGCGCATGCACATTCGAGATGTGCAGCTCGATCTTCGGGCCGTCGAACATCTTGAGCGCATCGAGCAGCGCAACCGAGGTGAAGGTGTAACCGGCCGGGTTGATGATGATCCCGCAGGCCTCGAGCCGCGCCTGATGCACGCTCTCGACCAGTTCGCCCTCGAAATTGGTCTGTCGAAACTCGACCGAAAAGCCGAGCGAACCTGCCTTCGCTTCGCAGCTCTCCCTGATCTCGGCCAGCGTGGTCGAGCCGTAGATATGCGGCTCGCGCTGCCCGAGCAGGTTCAGGTTTGGGCCGTTCAGGATGTAGAGGCGGCGCGATGCGGCCGCGCTTCCCGCTGCGGCGCGGGCCGGCCCTTCCTTCTCCGACATGACGATCTCCCAGGGCGAGATTCTTGGCCTCGCTCGCGTTTCCTGAGCGAAACGTGATACAAGACGAAACAGAGATCAACTGATAATTCATCGATCATCAGTTGATTTATGAGATTGCTGTCCCCGCGCTTGCAAGCCGTAGCGGCGGCTGGCAGGAAGGCGGCGAGGCGGTACGGAGCACCATGACGGACGCGGCATTCGATCTCGGCAGCGATGACATCCCGGCGCTGTCGACCGGCGAGCAGGCCTATGAGCGCATCCGGCACGACATCGTGTTCGGCGTGCTCCAGCCTGGACAGCGTCTGCCGCTCGATCGATTGAAATCGGTCTATGGCGTCGGCATCAGCACGCTGCGCGAGATCCTGAACCGGTTGGCGCCGCAGGGCCTCGTGGTCGCGGAAGGCCAGCGCGGCTTCCAGGTCTCGCCCTGCTCGGTGACGGACCTCAAGGAACTGGCGGATCTGCGCCTGCTGATCGAGAGCAACGCCCTGGCGCAGTCCTTCCAGGCCGGGGATGTCGAGTGGGAAGGGCGCATCGTCGCCGCCCATCACAAGCTTGCCCGGATGGAGCAGCGCCTGCTCGCCGGCGACGAGTCGGGCACGCAAGCCTGGAAACGCTACGATTTCGAATTCCATCAGGCGCTGGTCTCGGCTTGCGGCTCCAAGGCGCTGCTCGATCTCCATGCCGGTATCTATGACCGCTACCTGCGCTATCAGATGGTCTTCTTCGTCTTCTGGGGACCGACCTCGACCGAGGATCACAAGGCCCTGCTCGATTGCGCCCTGCGCCGCGATGCAGCCGAGGCTCAGCGGCTGCTGCACGGCCATATCCATGGCTGTATCGACATGGCGCTGGAGCGCGGCCTGGTCGACTGAAACGGCCGGCTGAGAGTTCTCGCCCGTGCTCTGTCGCCAGAGCGTGGGGAGGTGCCTCACTCGACAGGGAAACGCGCCTCCATCAGCGCGAGCGCTTCCAGCAAGGGCTCGGCATGGGGGCCGAGCGCAGTGAGGATGGAGGCCTCGAAAGCCAGCGCGCGCGGCACGATCTCGCGATAGGCGTGCAGCCCGGGCGCCGTCAGCGACAGGCTTTCCTCGCGCCTGTCCTGCGCGTTCTCGCGTCGGACCAGCCAGCGCCGCTCCTCCAGCGCCCGCACGGCCCGGCTGACCTTAGTCTTGTGCATGGAAGAGTGCTTGCCGATGGCTTTCGCCGTCATCGTGCCGAACTGGGCGAGAGTGGCCAGCACCCGCCATTCCGGCACGGTCAGGTCGTGATGCGGACCGTAGACCGCCCGGAACTGCTGCGAGACCGCCGAACTCAGGCGATTCAGGCGATAGGGCAGGAAGTGCTCGAGTGCGAGTTTCGACATGCCTTGTTAGTTACAAAATCGACAGTTACCAAAGCAACCATCTTGAGCGAAGGCCGTCGCGAGGAGAGGGCGCCCCCATGACCGTTCAGAACCCGGCCCATGCCGGCGGCTCAAAGGCCCCGAGCGCGATCCAGGCGGGCTACATGTCCGGCTTCGGCAATGGCTTCGAGACCGAGGCGCTGCCGGGCGCCCTGCCGCTCGGGCGCAACTCGCCGCAGAAATGCGCCTATGGGCTCTATGCCGAACAGCTCTCCGGCTCGCCCTTCACCGCACCGCGCACCACCAACGAGCGTTCCTGGCTCTATCGCATCCGGCCGACGGTGGCGCATTGGAACGAATTCCGGAAGGTCGATGCCGGCTTCTGGCGCACGGCGCCGGCCCGCGAGGTCGACATGCCGATCGCGCCCTTGCGCTGGAGCCCGATCCTGATCCCGTCGGAGCCGATCTCCTTCATCGAGGGCATCCGCAGCATGACGACCGCCGGCGACGCCGGCAGCCAGGGCGGCATGGGCGCGCATGTCTACCTGATCACGCGCTCGATGGTGGACGCGTATTTCTACAATGCCGATGGCGAGATGCTGTTCGTGCCGCAGCAGGGGGCTTTGCGGCTCTGGACCGAATTCGGCATCATCGACATCGAACCCGGCGAGATCGCGGTGATCCCGCGCGGCGTGAAGATCCGCGTCGAGCTCAGGGGTGGGCCGGCGCGTGGCTATATCTGCGAGAACTATGGCGGCGCCTTCACCTTGCCGGAGCGGGGGCCGATCGGCGCCAACTGCCTCGCCAATCCGCGCGACTTCCTGACGCCGGCGGCGGCCTACGAGGACCGCGACGCGCCCTCGAAGATGTATGTGAAATGGGGCGGCAATCTCTGGGCCGCCGATATCGAGCATTCGCCGCTCGACGTCGTCGCCTGGCATGGCAACTACGCGCCCTACAAGTATGATCTCAGGCGCTTTTCGCCGGTCGGACCGGTCCTCTACGACCATGCCGATCCGTCGATCTTCACGGTGCTGACCTCGCCCTCGGAGACGCCCGGCACGGCCAATATCGACTTCGTCATCTTCTCGGATCGCTGGCTGGTGGCCGAGAACACCTTCCGGCCGCCCTGGTACCATATGAACGTGATGAGCGAGTTCATGGGGCTGGTCTACGGCGTCTATGACGCCAAGACCGGCGGCGGCTTCGTGCCGGGCGGCATCTCGCTGCACAACTCGATGCTGCCGCATGGGCCGGACGTCGACGCCTTCGAGAAGGCGAGCAATGTCGAACTCAAGCCGCACAAGCTCGAGGGCACGCTGGCCTTCATGTTCGAGACGCGGTTCCCGCAGCAGGTCACGGCCTTCGCCGCCGGCTCGGATTCGCTCCAGCGCGACTATGGCGGCTACGGCCATAAGCTGACCAAGCACTTCGATCCAAACAGGCCTTGAGAGGGCGTTACGGTCGATAGGTCAGGTATCGCCAGGTAGAAACAAGACGGCAGCTGCAGCGTCGTGGCTGCCGGTCCTGATGTCAGTCCCAGGAGCGAAGGAAGAGGGCCGAAATCCGTCCAGGCTTGATTCGCATAAGGTATATTATGGAACTAATGTTGATGTAAGTGCGGCCCGGAACGCTGGCGGTTCAGGCTGGGGTCGAGATCGTCATCCCGTCGAACGCCACCTCTGCAATACCGGCCAAGCGCTTGGTCAGACTGGCATAATCCAGATCGACATGAAGGTTGGTCAGGATCGCGCGCCGCGGCTTCAGGCGTGCGATCGCCTCCAACGACTGCGCCAGATGGAAATGACTGGGATGCGGCGTCTCGCGCAGGCAGTCGAGGATCAGCACGTCGAGATCGGCCATCGCATCCATGGCCGCCGCCGGGATCAGATTAACATCCGGCAGGTAAGCGAGATCGCCGAAGCGGAAGCCCAGCGCCTCGTAGTTCGGCCCGTGCTCGACCCGGAACGGCAGCGCCGTGATCGGCCCGCCGGCGCCGTCGATGGTCTGCGGCCGGCCGGCGCTAATCTCGTCGAGGTCGAGGATCGGCGGATAATAGCTGCCGGGCGGCGTCTCGAAGAGATAGCCGAAGCGCGAATGCAGCGAGGCTTGCGTCGTCTTGTCGGCATGGACCCGGATGCGCTGACGCATATGCAGGACGAGCGCGCGCAGATCGTCGATGCCGTGGGTATGGTCGGCATGGTCATGCGTCATCAGCACGCCGTCCAGCGCCGGGACCTCGGCCGAGAGCAGCTGCTCGCGCAGATCCGGCGAGGTATCGACCAGGACGCGCGTCATGCCGTCCGGGCCGGAGCGCTCGACCAGGATCGAGCAGCGCCGGCGCCGGTTCTTCGGCTCGGCGGGATCGCAGGCGCCCCAGCCGGAACCCGGCCGTGGCACGCCGCCTGACGATCCGCAGCCGAGGATGGTGACGGTGAGCGTCATGGCGCCGGATCAAGCCACCTGCGCGACCGGCGCGGCGTGGTCCATCTTCCAGTAGCAGCGCCGCGCATTCTCGGTCGTGATCGCAGCGATCTCGTCGAAGGAAACGCCGATCGTTTCGCCAAGAACCTTCGCCGTTTCAACGACATAGGACGGCTGGTTGCGCTTGCCCCTGAACGGCACGGGCGCCAGATAGGGCGCATCGGTCTCGACCAGCAGGCGCTCGCGCGGGACCATTCGGGCGATCCGGCGCAGGTTCTCCGAGGTCTTGAAGGTCAGGATTCCGGAGAACGAAACGTACAATCCGAGCTCGACGCCGGCCATCGCCAGCGCTTCGCCAGCGGTGAAGCAATGCAGGATGGCGGGGAAGGCGCCCTTCCCCATTTCTTCCCGCAGGATCGTGATCATATCGTCATCAGCCTCGCGGGAATGGATGACGAGCGGCAGCTGCGTGATCCGCGCCGCGGCGATATGCGTGCGCAACCCTTGAGCCTGCGCCGCGCGCGGGCTCGAATCGTAGTGATAATCGAGCCCCGCCTCGCCGATGGCGACGCAGCGCGGATGGCGCGACAGTTCGACGAGGCGCTCGGCCGTGACGTCGAGTTCCTCATGCGCCTGATGCGGATGCGTGCCGACCGAGAACCACACCGACGGGAAACGCTCCGCCAGCGCTGCATAGTCCGCGTAACGCGCGACCCGCGTCGAGATCGTCACCATCCGGCCAACGCCGGCTTCTTCAGCCCGCGCGACATAGGCCGGCAGCTCCTCGGCAAAGTCCGGGAAGTCGAGATGGCAATGCGTATCGATCAGCATCACGCGGCCTGGCCGTCCTCGGGCTCGACATAGCGCGGGAAGATCGCGCTCGGCGCCGGCAGGGCCGCACCGCTGACGAGCCGATGCTCCGCACCGAGCGCCGCGAAGCTGCGGGCTTCGGGCCCAACGCCCAGCAGGTCGAGCAGCTTGCCCGCTGCCTCCGGCATCACCGGCTGCACCAGGATCGCGACCTCGCGCAGCACCTCGATCGTGACATAAAGGATGGTGTCACGACGGGCCGGATCGGTCTTGGTCAGGCGCCAGGGCTCGTTATTGGCGAAATAGCGGTTCGCCTCGGCAACGACGGCCCAGAGATCGGCCAGCACGGTGTGAAGGGCGAAATCCTTCATCGCCTCGCGCGCCTTGGCGAGCGCCGCATCGGCCATGGCGAGCATGGCCTCGTCCGCCTCGTTCAGCGCGCCGCGCGGCGGCACCCTGCCCTCGCAGTTCTTGGCGATCATCGACAGCGAGCGCTGCGCCAGATTGCCGAGATCATTGGCGAGATCGGCATTGATGCGCCCGACGATGGCATCGTGGCTGTAATTGCCGTCCTGGCCGAAGGAGACTTCGCGCAGGAAGAAATAGCGCAACTGGTCGACGCCATAGGCCTCGGCGAGGGCGAACGGATCGACCACGTTGCCGAGCGACTTCGACATCTTCGTGCCCTTGTTCAGCAGGAAGCCATGGCCGAAGACGCGCTTCGGCAGCGGCAGCCCCGCCGACATCAGGAAAGCCGGCCAGTAGACCGCGTGGAAGCGCACGATGTCCTTGCCGATGATATGGACATCGGCCGGCCAGTAATGCGCGCGCGGGCTCGCCGGATCGGGGAAGCCCGTCCCGGTGACATAGTTGTTGAGCGCGTCGACCCAGACATACATGACGTGCTTCGGGTCGCCCGGCACGGCTAAGCCCCAGTCGAAGGTCGTGCGGCTGATCGAGAGGTCCTCGAGCCCGCCCTTCACGAAGGAAACGACCTCGTTCCTGCGCGTCTCCGGCGAGATGAAGTCCGGCACGTCCTCGTAGAGCTTCAGGAGCCGATCCTGATAGGACTTGAGGCGGAAGAAATAGCTCTCCTCCTCGACCCATTCGACCGGAGTGCCCTGCCCGCCCAGGCGCGTGCCGTCGGGCTGGAGCGTGGTCTCCTCCTCGCCGTAGAAGGCCTCGTCGCGCACCGAGTACCAGCCGGCATATTTGGCGAGATAGATGTCGCCATTGGCCTCCATCCGCCGCCAGAGTTCCTGGGTCGAGGGCAGATGGTCGGCATCGGTGGTGCGGATGAAGCGATCGAAGGAACAGCCGAGACGCTGCTCCATCTCCTCGAAGCGCGCCGCGATCTTGTCGACGAATTCCTTCGGCGAGAGGCCGTTCTGGGCCGCCGTGCGCTGCACCTTCTGGCCGTGCTCGTCGGTGCCGGTCATGGCGAAGACGTCGTAGCCGTCGAGCCGCTTGAAGCGCGCGATCGCGTCCGACGCCACCATCTCATAGGCGTGGCCGATATGCGGCGGCCCGTTGGTGTAATGGATCGCGGTCGTCAGGTAGAATTTCGGGGCCGTGGCCATCGTCTGTCCGAAAGCTTCGCTTCACGCTGCGCGCGAGCGGGACACCGCAGACGACAGATCATGAAACAGGGTCATCACGAGCGGGCGGCGGTCGAGATTATAGGTCTCGACCTCGCGCGCCTGCTGTCCAAGCTTTTCCCATACCTCCGCCAGCGGTGCAAGGCGCGCCGGTTGCGCCGCAGCATGCGCGTGGAGGTGGTCGGAGATCCAGCCCTGTATGGTCTCGATCATCACCGCGAAGTCGCGCTCGCCCGCCTTGCCGGCGACATCCTCGGCCAGCGCCATCAGCGCGGCGAGGTCGATCTGCGGCAGGGCATCGAGCCGCGCCCTCACCGCTTCCACCAGCGCCAGCGTCTCGGGATCGACATAGGTCAGCGCGCGCCGCACCGAGCCCTCGGACAGGCTCGCGGCGCGGCGGAGCGCCGAACTGTCGAAGGGCATCTCCATGCGTTCCAGTGCCAGCCGGCCGGCTTCCGCAACATCCGCTTCCGCAAGCGGGTCGAAGGTCAGCAGACGGCAGCGCGAACGGATCGTCGGCAGCATGCGTCCGGGCGCATGGGCAACGATCAGGAACAGCGCCCGCGGCGGCGGCTCCTCCAGAAGCTTGAGCAGGGCATTGGCGGCCGAACGCTCCATATCCTCGGCCGAGTCGACGATGCAGACGCGCCAGCCGCCCTCGGCCGCGCTCGATCCGAAGCGATCGATCACGCGCCGGATCGAATCGACCGGAATGTTGCTGGTGTAGCTCTTGCCATCCGGCTTCGGAATGCGGCGCAGCACATGCAGGTCGGGATGGGACTGCGCCATCACCCGCCGCGTCACCGGATCGTGCTCGGGCATCGAGAGATCGGCGCTGCTGGCTGCCCTCCCCTGCGGATCGCCAGACGCGAGCAGGAAACGCGCGGCGCGATAGGCGAAGCTCGCCTTGCCGATGCCCTCGGGGCCGCCGAGCAGCCAGGCATGATGCATGCGGCCCGAGGCCAGCGCGTCGAGGAAGGTTCGTTCGCGCGCGGTATGGCCGACGAGCGCGAGCGTCTCGCGCGGATGCGGCGCGTTCGGCAGCCGGTCGGGTTCGTCGCTGGTCGCTAGCATCAGGTGTCCGGGTCGATAGGCAGGCGCGCGCGCAGGATATGCCACGCAGCTTCGGCAAGCGCTTCGGGCGGCAGCGTCGCATCGAGCACGGCGCAACGCTGTGGTTCGGCGCTCGCGATATCCAGATAGGCTTGGCGCAGATTACGGTGGAAGGCCAGCGTCTCGCCCTCGAAACGGTCGATCGCCTCGCCCGGCCGACGGCGCTTGGCGGCGCGGGCGAGCCCGATCTCGGGATCGAGATCGAGGATCAGCGTCAATTCAGGCATCAGGCCCGAGATCGTCACGGCCTCAAGTTCGGCCAGCACGGTCTTGTCGAGCTTGCCGAGCACGCCCTGATAGACTCGCGTCGAATCGATGAAGCGGTCGCAGATCACCCATTCGCCGCGGTCCAACGCCGGCCGGATCAGGCTGTCGATATGGTCGATCCGGGCGGCCGAGAAGAGCAGCGCCTCGGCGAAGGAACCGTAATCCCGCGCCTGCCCCGCGAGGATCATCTCGCGGATCGCCTCGGCCTTCGGGGAGCCACCGGGCTCGCGAGTCGTCCGGGCTGTGACGCCGGCCGCATCGAGCCGTTCGCTCAGCGCGCGCGCCAGCGTCGACTTGCCGGCGCCCTCCCCGCCTTCGAGCGTGATGAAATGTCCCTTGCCCATGACGGCCTGCTCAGCTCCGGCTCAGCGCCTTGCGAACCCAGCCGGTCGTGGCCTCGAACAACGCATCCAGCGCCCGGCTCTGCAAGGTGCCGGCCTGCACGCTCTCGGCCGCGTAGAGCGGAATGTCCAGCGTCTTGATGTCGCCGCGTGTCACCACGAGCCGCGCCACCTCCGCCCCTTCCTGGACGGGCACGGCAAGCGGGCCGCGATAGACGATCCGGGCCGCGAGCCGCTCCGTGCCACCCCGCGGCAGCAGCAGGCTGACCGCGCCCTTGCTCCGAAGCGCGACCCGGCCCTTCGCGCCGCCATAGACGCTGGCCTCGCCCACCGTCTCGCCGGCGGCGAAGATCTCGCGCCGCTCGAAAGCGCGAAAGCCCCATTCGAGCAGCTTGCGGGCCTCCGTCGCCCGGTCGCGTCCCGTCTTCAGGCCGTTGACCACCACGATCAAGCGCTGGCCGTTCTGCACGGCAGAGCCAACGAGGCCGAAACCGGCTTCATCGATATTGCCGGTCTTCAGCCCGTCCGCGCCGATATCCATCGCCAGCAGCGGATTGCGGTTCTGCTGACGGATCTTGTTCCAGGTGAACTCGCGCTGGCCGAAGATCTTGTAGAGCTCGGGATAGGTCTTGATGATGTGGTCGGCGAGCAAAGCGAGCTCGCGCGCCGTCACCCGCTGCTGCGGATCGGGCATGCCGGTAGCATTGCGGAAGACAGATTTCGTCAGGCCGAGCCCCCTCACCCGCTCGGTCATGATCCGGGCGAAGGTCGCCTCGTCGCCGGCAATGGCTTCCGCCAGCGCGATCGAGGCATCGTTGCCGGACTGGACGATGATGCCCTGCAGGATGTCGGAGAGCTTGATCCGGCTGTTGATGATGGCGAACATCGCCGAGCCGCCGGACGGAGCGCCGCCCTTGCGCCAGGCGTTCTCGGAAATGCCGATCTCGCTGTCGAGCGAGAGCCGGCCGGCGCTGAGCTCCTGGAAGGCGACGAGCACCGTCGCGAGCTTGGCCATGCTCGCCGGCACCATCAGTTCGTCGGCCGCCTTCTCGTAGAGCACCGCGCCGGTATCCGAATCGAGCAGGACGGCGAAGGGCGCCTGCGACTGGAAGTTCTGGGCCAAGGCGGCAGGGCCTGACGAGAGCAGTCCCAGGGCCAGAACAAGGCCGGCAGCGAACCGGCTGGCCATCCGGAGCGATGCGGCAATCCCTGACTGACGGCAAAAGGCGCTCATGCCTCGATGTGAAGCAGAGCGCCCGCCATCAGGTCAAGCTGGGATCAGTTCCGCGCGAGCGGCTGCAGGGTCTGCGGCGCGAGCCTGTTGAGCGGATGGGTCTTGGCGAGGCGCTCGCCCGCGCCCTTCTCCGGCGCAGCGAACAGGCTCGCCACGCTGGCTCGCGTCGGCGGCAAGGTGGTGCGCAGAGCTGCCGGAACCACGACAGGCCTTGCCGCGTTGGCAATGGTGTCGAGATCGAACGGCCGGCTGGGCGGCAGCGGCGCGGCGCGCAGAGGCGCTTCGTCGACCGGCGTGGAGACGGCCGAGGCTAGGGTCGCGACGACCGGTGTCGAGGGCGTGATCGTTCGCGGCTGCTGCGGAGCATAGGCCTGCACGACCGACGGCAGCGCGGCAGGAGCCGGCTCCGGCTCGGCGGCCGGCTGCGCGTCGAGATCGACGCTGCGGGTGCGCGTGGTGGGCACAGGATCGGCGCTCGCGACCATCGTCCGCGCACTGGTGCCCGGGATCGGCGCGGGCGAGCCATCGGTGCGCAGCGTCGCCAGGAGAAGCTTGTCGTCGGAGCCGGCGAGCGAGGCCTGGCCCAGATATTCCATCTTGATCCGCGCCGTGCCGAGATGGCGGAAAGCGAGCGCGTCGGCGGTCTTCTGGGAGACGTCCATCATCCGGCCGCCATGAAAGGGGCCGCGATCGTTGACGCGCACGATGATCGAACGATTGTTCATCAGATTGGTGACGCGGGCATAGGCCGGCAGCGGCATGGTCGGATGCGCGGCCGAGACGCTGAAACGGTCATAGACTTCGCCATTGGCGGTGCGACGGCCATGGAATGCCTCGCCATACCAGGAGGCGGTACCGATCTGCGAATAGCCCACCGGTTTCTGGAAGGGCGTGTAGCGCTTGCCGGCGACCGAATAGGCCTTGCCGACGAGCTGGCGTCCGCCGCCCTTCGGCACGTCCTCGCCTTCGGCGACCACGCGCGGACTGGCCGTACCGTATTTCGCATGCGAAAAGGCGCCGATCTCCTTGGAGCGGCGCCCGGCCGTCTGGTTGCCGGCGCAGTTTGCGGCGAACAAGCCGGCGAGGATGACACAGCTCACACGGGCGACGGTCGGCATGGAAGAAAACGCTGGCGTCGGTCCGGACATCGTGGAAGCGGTCTCCCGGGCCGAAAAGCGAGCGTCTCGAGTCATTCCGCCAATTCCGCTTTCTGCGCCAAAAACATTCTGTCGGCTCGCCGCCATAGGCGGAGAAGCCGAATCTTCGGCCAATTCCATTAAGGGATCGTTAAGTCGCTAAAATCCGCTGGAAAGCGGACCGCTGAACAGGCCATCCCTGCGCCGTCGGACGGCCACAGAAACGTTCGAAAAGTGACGCATGTCAACCCGAGGCGATCGCCGCCGCCATTTTTCTGTGCAGCGTGACCGACAGGACACGCTCTGGAGCCAGTCCGGATCTCGCATGGAACCGAGCGGTCAGAGGGCCCGGCAGCCCGCATCCGCCGGCCTTCCGGGGTATCATCCCTCGAATCCTTCATTCCCATCTTCCACTTGCAAATCCTCTCACCGGGCGGCATTGAACGGCCGCACGGAAGGGTGGCCGAGTGGTTTAAGGCAGCGGTCTTGAAAACCGCCGTGGGTGCAAGCCCACCGTGGGTTCGAATCCCACCCCTTCCGCCAGCACACCGCTAAGCCGTTGGTTTAGTTTCAGGCGCTCGCGGCGCGAGAGAAACCCTGCAAGCTGCCAAACCATGATCACCCGCTCCGCCGTGGCGGGCGCGATTTCATGCGAATGCCTAGTTCAGGGCGACGATCAGGAACGTCGACAAGATCACCGCCGACAGGGCGAAGACGGAAAACAAGATGGCCTGGAAGATGCCGGAGCCGAATGCGGCGCCGGCAATCGTCGCAGCCACTCCGGCCAGAATCAGAACGGCCAATATCGCTTTGTTTCGCGTTGCTTCGGACAAAGTCATGATGTGCACCCTTTTGGTCGAGGGAGATGTAGCGGCCCGGCCGGAAGCGTCTTTGCGCTGGAGCAAGGACAGAGATGATCTTCGAGCGATCGTCGAGGACGCCCGGTGCAGCGATCGGGGATTGGAACGCCTGTCCTGAGGCGGACGCGGCGCGACGCGAGCGAATAGGACTGCGCCCCGCGAGACGAAATGCGCTAGCGTCGCCTTTCTCTGGATCGACCGGGCAGGACGACATTGAACAGCCGTCAGATCGAAGTCTTCGCCGCGGTCATGAAAGCGGGCACCGTCTCGCGAGCGGCGGAGATTCTCGGCGTCACCCAGCCCGGCGTCAGTCGCCTGGTCGCCGATCTCGAACGATCGCTGGGCTTCGCCTTGTTCGACCGGGTGCGCAATCGCGTCGTGCCGACGCCGGAAGGGCGAACCTTCTTTGCAGAGGTCGAGGCCAATTTCCGCGGCATGGACCGGCTGCGCGCGAGCGCTGCCCGCATTCGCGACTACGGGGCGGGGCAATTGCGCGTCGCTACGCTGTCGGCGCTGAGTTCCTCGATCATCCCCGGCGCCGTGCGGCGCTTCCGCGCGCTGCGGCCGGACGCGACCGTCACGCTGATGGTGCTGCCGTCGCGCGACGTTCGGGACGGGGTGGCGGCCGGCATTTTCGATATCGGCCTCGCCGCCGATGAGATCGACGTGACCGGGGTCGTCCACCAGACCTTCGTCCAGCCGCGCGCGCTCTGTGCCATCCCGCTCGGCCATCCCCTCGCCGAGCGCGAGACGATCGGCCCGCATGATCTCTCCGGCGTCGATTTCGTCGCCTATGTCCCGGAGGATCGCGCCCGGCAGCGCTTCGACATGATCCTGTCCGAGGCCGGCGCCGCGCCGCCGCGCGTCGTGGTCGAGACGATCTACGCCGCGACCGTCTGCGCGCTGGTGGCGGAGGGGGTAGGCGTGGGGCTGGTCAGCCCCTATGCCATCGCCGGCCATGACCAGAGCCAGATCGTGCTGCGGCCGTTCGAACCGCCCGTGCAGAGCCGCAGCTTCCTGATCCTGCCGCCGGACCGGCCGAAATCCGAGCTGGTGCGCGACTTCATCGGCTGCCTCATGGAAGCGCGCTGAGATCATAACATCCCGGCATCGAGCCATGCCTCGGCACAAATTGTAAGGCGGCCCTCCCCGGCTATCCTTCCCCGGAAACGCGCCTGAGACGCGATTGCGAGGGACAACGATGAATTCGACCATGAAGCGGGCTGCCGGGCCTGCAGGCGACGATGCGCGCGCTGAGGCACGGCCTCCCCGCATGAACGCACCAGGCTCTTCCTCAACCAGATCCTCCACTGCGCAGCCCCATCGTTCCCGACCGGAGACCGCCATGACCGCCACCTCGCGCCGCCATCTTCCCCTCCTCCTCGCCGGTGCGCTCACGGTGCTTTCCGGCTTCGCAGGATCGGGCACCTCGCAGGCACAGGCCCAATCCTCCGAATGGGCTGGCAAGAAACTCGTCGTCGGCATCCATAACCGCACGCCCTGGGCCTATCGCGACAAGGACAGCAAGGTCGTCGGCATCCATCCAGACGTGATCCGCGCGGTCTTCGCGCCGCTCGGCGTCAAGGATTTCGAGTTCGTCGTCTCCGATTTCGGGGCGATGATCCCGGGCCTGCTCGCCGGCCGCTTCGACATCATCGCGTCCGGCGTCGCGATCACCCCGCCGCGCTGCGAACAGGTGCTGTTCAGCGAGCCGGATGTCGCGGTGGGCGACAGCCTGCTGGTCAAGAAGGGCAACCCGCTCAAGCTGCATTCCTACGAGGATATCGCCAAGAACCCGAAGGTGCGTCTCGCCGGCGGCCGCGGCTCCGAGAATACGAAGAACGCCATCGCCGCCGGCGTGCCGGAATCGCAGATCTCGCTGTTCCCGAACAACGAAGCCGCGGTCAGCGCCATCCTCGCCGATCGTGCCGACGTCACGACCCTGTCGGTCCCCAGCGCGATCGGCGTGATCGACGAGCAGAAGGTCGAGGGCATCGAGCGCGCCGTGCCGTTCAAGGGCCTGATCAAGCCGAACGGCCAGCCGGCCAAGCTCTATACCGGCACGGTCTTCCCGAAGGGCAGCGCCAAGCTTCGCGACGCCTACAATGCCGAGCTCGCCAAGCTGCGCGCCAGCGGCGGCCTCAAGCCGATCATGGAGAAATACAACTTCACCGCCGACGAGGATGCCGGCCAGGTCACCACGGCGCAGATCTGCGCCGGCAACGGCTGAGCGGCGCAGGCAGCGCCATGAGCTTTCTCGAAGTCCTCTCGGGCATCTTCCAGGGGCTGAACGTCACGCTGACGGTGACGGTGCTCGGCATGCTCTATGCCGTGCCCTTCGCCTTCGCCGCCGGCATCGCCCAGCATAGCTGGCGTGGCCTCGCCTATGGCGCGATTACCACGGTGATCGAGTTCTGGCGTTCGACCTCGGTCGTCATCCTGCTCTACGGCTTCTATTACACGCTGCCCTCCTTCGGCCTGCGGCTCTCGGGGATCACCGTCGGCTCGATGGTGCTCGGCCTGCATATCGGCGCCTATGGCAGCCAGGCCGTGCGCGGCGCCCTGCAGTCGGTCGACAAGGGCCAGAGCGAGGCCGGGCGCTCGCTCGGCCTGCGCGGCTGGCAGATCCTGATGCTGATCGAACTGCCGCAGGCGCTGCTCGCGATGGTCCCGACCTTCATCAACCAGTTCATCCAGCTGGTGAAGGGCACGGCGCTGGTCTCGCTGGTGACGCTGACCGACATGACCTTCCGCGCCAAGGAGATCTCGCAGCTCTTCTACGATCCGCCGAAGGTCTATTTCGCGCTGCTCGTGGCCTATTTCATCCTGTGTTACCCCGCGACGATCATCGGCCGCTGGGTCGAGCGCAAGGTCGGCGCCGGACGGAAGCTCGACCATGCTGTTTGACGCGGGCTTTGCCCTCTCGCTCGTGCCGAAGATCGCCGGCGCGCTCTGGACCTCGATCCTGGTCGCGCTGCTGAGCTGCATCGGGGCGTCGCTGCTCGGCTTCGGTCTGGAGATCGCGCGGCGCAGCAACCGCGTGATGCGCTATGCGATGCGCTTCCTGATCGACTTCATCCGCTCGACGCCGCTGCTCGTGCAGCTCTACTTCTTCTACTTCGTGCTGCCGTCCTACGGCATCAAGCTGCCGGCGCTCGCCATCGGCGTCATCGCGATCAGCATCTATTACAGCGGCTATCTCGCCGAGGTCTTCAAGGCCGGCATCGACGGCGTGAAACCCGGCCAGTTCGAGGCGGCGCGCGCGCTCGGCCTGAAGCGGTTGCAGACCGTCATCCTGGTGATCGCGCCGCAGATGCTGCGCAATATCGCGGCCCCGATGGGCAACTACTTCATCGGCATCTTCAAATCGACGCCCTACCTCGCCGCCATCGCCGTCTACGAAGCCTTCGGCGCGGCGCTCGACATCGCCTCCGACACCTTCCGCTACACCGAGCCGATGGTGGTCGTCGGCGCGATCTTCCTCGCCATCGCCCTCGTGCTCGCCTGGCTCGTCAGGCGGCTGGAGGAGCACCTGCTGCTCTCCGCGAAACGCTGATTCCTGCAGACGGACCGATCATGGATACGACACTTCTTCCGCGGCTGACCGAGTGGCGCCGCCATCTCCACGCTCATCCCGAACTCTCGGAGCAAGAGACGAAAACCTCTGCCTTCCTCCAGGACCGCCTGCGCGAATTGGGCATCCCCTTCGAGGCCGGCATCGGCGGCGCCGGTATCGTGGCGACGCTGTCACGGCCGGGCTCCAACCGGTCGGTCGGCCTGCGTGGCGATATCGATGCCTTGCCGATCGCGGAGCGCAATGACGTGCCCTATGCCTCGCTGAATCCAGGCGCGATGCATGCCTGCGGCCATGACGGTCACGCGGTCGCCCTGCTGGGCGCAGCCGCGATGCTCGCAGCCGATCCCGACTGGAAAGGCACGATCCAGTTCATCTTCCAGCCGGCGGAGGAGAACGGCGCCGGCGCCAGGGCGATGATCGCCGACGGGCTGTTCGAGCGCTTCCCGATGGAGCGTGTCTTCGCCTTCCATAACTGGCCGGGGCTCGAGGCCGGCACCGTCGCCGTCCATGACGGGCCGGTAATGGCGGCGGGCGGGCGCTGGCAGGTGACGCTGCACGGGCTCGCCGGCCACGCCGCGATCCCGCACCAGACACGCGACCCGATCCTGGCCTCGGCGCATCTGATCATGGGTCTTCACACCATCATCTCGCGCAATGTCGATCCCTGCGATGCCGTCGTGCTCTCGATCGGCCAGATTCAGGGCGGCGTCGTCAGCAACCAGATCCCGGAGAGCGTCACGCTCGTCGGCACGTTGCGCACCTATCGGCCGGAGGTGCGCGAGGCCGTCATCAAGCGCATGGAAAACCTGATCGCCGGCACCTGCGAAGCCTACGGCATGCGCGCCGATGTCGAGATCCTCTCCACCGGCCGGTCGATCATCAACACCCCGGCTGAGGTGAAGCTCGCGGTCGCGGCCGGCGAGGCGATCGGCGCGAAGGTCCGCACCGACCTTCGTCCCAGCACCACCGGCGACGATTTCTCCTTCCTGATCAAGGACAAGCTCGGCGCCTATGTCTGGATCGGCAACGGCCCGGCGGGACCGGATGGCGAGCTTCACAACGCCCGCTACGACTTCAACGACGCCATCCTGCCCACCGCGATTGACTGGATGCACGAGGTCGCCCGGCGCGCCCTGCAGGACGACGTTCCCACCCCATAACATCCCGGCATCATGCGATGCCCTGGGCCCGATTGCGGCCTGTTTTCAAAGCTTTGAGTATCAGCCCGACAAGGGAATCCGACCATGCACGACCAGACACTTTGCGTTCATCACCCGGCCGTCGACGAGGAGGGCTACGCCTCGCTTGCCGTGCCGACGCACCGCGCCTCGACCATCGTCTACCCGGACGGCGCGAGCTTCATGGCCCGCAAATATCGCGGCTTCGACGGCTATACCTATGGCCTGCACGGCACCCCGACGACCCGTACGCTGGAAGCGCAGTTGACGGCCCTGCACGACGGCGTGCGCACCGTGCTCGTGCCATCCGGGCAGGCGGCCGTGACCACCGTCATGCTCTCCGTGCTGATGCCCGGCGACAAGGTGCTGATTCCCGATCACGCCTATCCGCCGGTCCGCAGCTTCTGCACCGAGTATCTGGCGCCGCGCGGCATCGCCCATGACTTCTACGATCCCCTGATCGGAGCGGGCATCGCCGAGCTCATCGACGAAACCGTCAAGCTGGTCTGGGTCGAGTCGCCCGGCTCCAATACGATGGAGGTGCAGGACGTGCCCGCCATCGTGGCGGCCGCCAAGGCGAAAGGCGCCCTTGTCGGTTGCGACAACACCTGGGCGACGCCGCTGATCTTCAAGCCGCTGGTGCACGGCGCCGATTTCGCCTGCGAGGCGCTGACCAAATATGTCGGCGGCCATTCCGACCTCCTGCTCGGCTCCATCACCGTCAAGGACATCGCGCTGCGCCAGAAGATGAAGGAGATCCTGCGCGGCTTTGGCATCGGCGTCTCGCCGGACGAATGCCAGCTCGCGCTGCGCGGCATCGAGACCATGGGCCTGCGCGTCGCCCATATGGGCAGGGTCTCCGAGGATTTCGCCCGCCGGCTCGTCGATCATCCCATGGTCGAGCGCGTGCTGCATCCGGCCCTGCCCTCCTGCCCGGGCCACGCCATCTGGAAGCGCGACATGGGGCGCTCCTCCGGCCTCTTCAGCCTCGTGCTGAAGCCCGTCGACGACGAGGCCATGAGCGCGGCGTTGAGCGCGTTGCGCGTCTTCGCCATTGGCGCCTCCTGGGGCGGCACGCGCAGCCTCGTCGCGCCGCAGGCGATCGCGCAGGACCGGAGCGCGACCGCCTGGACCGCGAAAGGCCCATTGCTGCGCATCAGCATCGGGCTCGAGGAACCGGACGAGCTCTGGGCCGATCTGAGCCGCCTGCTGTCGGTGCTCGGGCGGGCGACCGCGAACAAGGCCGCCTGACAGGCGGCAAACGTAAGGCCGCAATGACGACACGGCGCGAGGCTCGCGCCGTGAAGGGAGAATTTTGCCCGCAGACAGCTTCTCAACCACAAAAACGAAGGGGACATACCATGAAGACGGTTCTGACCGGACTGGGCGCCCTCGCGGCAGCCTGTCTCGCCGTGGCACCTGCCGACGCGGACACGCTCAAGGCCATCCGCGACCGCGGCAAGATCATCTGCGGCACCAGCACCGGCGTCGCCGGCTTCTCCACCCAGGATGCCAATGGCCGCTGGCAGGGCTTCGATATCGACATCTGCCGCGCGCTGGCGGTCGCGATCTTCAACGACACGGAGAAGGCTGCCTTCGTGCCGCTGACCTCGAAGGACCGCCTGATCGCCCTGCAAGCCGGCGAGGTCGACGTGCTGCCGCGCACGACGACATGGACATTGGCGCGCAACACCGGCCAGGGCGTCACTTTCACCGGCGTGAACTATTACGACGGCCAGGGCTTCATGGTGCCGAAGAAGCTCGGCGTCACCAGCGCAAGCAAGCTCGACGGCGCCTCAATCTGTGTCGCGCAGGGCACGACGAGCGAACTCAATCTCGCCGACTACTTCCGCCGGACGAAGATGAAATACGAGGTCGCGGCCTTCGGTACGGCGGAGGATGCGCTGAAAGCCTATGAATCCGGGCGCTGCGACGCCTACACGACCGACGTATCGGCGCTTTCGGCCAATCTGCTCAAGTTCCGCGATCCGAGCGAGCATCTCGTGTTGCCCGAAGTCATCTCGAAGGAGCCGCTCGGTCCCTGGGTGCGCAGCGGCGACGATACCTGGTTCAACCTCGTGCGCTGGACCTTGTACGTCCTGATCAATGCCGAGGAGCTCGGCGTGACCAAGGCCAACGTCAAGGAGCTGGCGGAAACCGCGACCAATCCTGAAATCCGTCGCTTCCTCGGCAAGGACGGAAAATACGGCGAAGGCCTCGGCGTGAGCAATGACTGGGCGGTGCGGATCGTAGCCGCGATCGGCAATTACGGCGAAAGCTTCGAGCGCAATCTCGGCATGAGCTCGCCCATGAAGCTCCAGCGCGGCCCCAATGCGCTCTGGACCGAGGGCGGCCTGCAATACTCGCCCCCGTTCCGGTGAGGCGTTCGCGACAGTCCTTGCCGGACCCTAGCCTGCCCGCAGCCACGTCCTCGCGGGCAGCGGGCCGAACCGCTGTCACCCGGCTCCAGCGCCTCCTCCGCGCCCACCAGCTCGAACGGCGATACGCTTTGCCGGCATTGCCGGCATGCTCGGTCCATTCGACGACTGGACGCCCGGGCCCGGCCATGCATTGCTGGCGCGCCAATGAAAACACGGCATTCAATGCCGGGCGCCATTTTGCTGAAAAGGTGGAGGGAATCCCATGAAGGAAGAGGAAATTCGCGGCCTGGTCGCGGGTGTGAAGGACGGCTCGCTGTCGCGACGATCCTTCATGCAGAGAATGGCGGCGGTAGGCATCATGGCGCCGATCGCCAGCCAGATCCTCGCCTGGAACGACGTCGCGATGGCGGACGCCACGGTCAAGTACAAGCCGACCAAGGCCGGCGGCGGCGGCGCCCTCAAGATCCTGCTCTGGCAGGCCCCGACGCTGCTCAATCCGCATTTCGCCGCGGGCACCAAGGACCAGATCGCCTGCCGCGTGTTCTACGAGCCGCTCGCCGGCTGGGACAAGGAAGGCAACCTCTTCCCGCAGCTCGCCGCCGAGATCCCGAGCAAGGCCAATGGCGGTCTGTCTGCCGACGGCAAGACCGTGACCTGGAAGCTGAAGCAGGGCGTGAAATGGCATGACGGCAAGCCGTTCACGGCCGACGACGTCGTCTTCAACTGGGAATATGCCGCCGATCCGGCGACCGCCGCCTACACCACCGGCTCCTACAAAGACATCAAGGTCGAGAAGGTCGACGCCCACACCATCAAGGTGATCTTCAAGGAGCCGACGCCATTCTGGGCCGACCCGTTCGTCGGCGTGGTCGGGATGATGGTCCCGAAGCATCTCTTTGCCGAATACAAGGGCGCCAAGTCGCGCGAAGCCCCGGCCAACCTGAAACCCGTCGGCACCGGCCCCTACAAGTTTGTCGAGTTCAAGCCGGGCGATATCCTGACCGGCGAACGCAATACCGACTATCACGTCAAGAACCAGCCCCAATTCGACACGATCGAGGCCAAGGGCGGTGGCGATGCGGTCTCGGCGGCGCGCGCCGTCCTCCAGACCGGCGAATACGATTATGCCTGGAACCTGCAGGTCGAGGACGAGGTCCTCAAGCGCATGGAGACCGGGGGGCGCGGCAAGGTGGTCGCGGTTCCGGCGGGCGACGTGGAGTTCATCACGCTGAACACGACCGATCCGTGGACCGAGGTCGACGGCGAGCGTTCCAGCGCGAAGACCAAGCACCCGACCCTGAGCGATCCCAAGGTACGCGCGGCGCTGAACCTGCTGATCGACCGCGATTCGATCGAGAAGTTCATCTATGGCCGCGGCGGAATCGCCACGGCGAGCTTCGTCAACGAACCCAAGCAGTTCAAGTCGACCAAGCTCAAATACGAGTTCAGCATCGACAAGGCCAACAAGATCCTCGACGAGGCCGGCTGGAAGAAGGGCGCCGACGGCATCCGCGAAAAGGATGGCAAGAAGCTCAAATATGTCTTCCAGACCTCGATCAACGCCCCGCGCCAGAAGACCCAGGCCATCATCAAGCAGGCCTGCCAGCGTGCCGGCATCGATCTGGAGCTGAAGTCGGTCACGGCCTCGGTGTTCTTCTCGTCGGATGTGGCCAATCCCGACACCTACACCAAGCTCTATGTCGACATGGAGATGTATACCCAGACGCAGCCACAGCCCGATCCGGAGCGCTTCCTCAACCAGTGCGTCTCCTGGGAAATCGCCAGCAAGGAGAACAAGTGGCTGGGCCGCAACGTCTCGCGCTATACCGACCCCGAGGCCGACAAGGCCTACAAGGCGGCGCAGACCGAGCTCGACCCGGCCAAGCGCGCCGCCCTTCTGATCAAGGTCAACGAGATCTTCTGCGAGGCCAACGTGCTTCTGCCGATCATCTCGCGCACCGTCGTCGGCGCCGCCGCCAATAACCTGACGGCGGATATTTCGGGCTGGGAGGTGACCACCTGGAACCTCGCCGCCTGGTATCGCAGCTGAGCCCGTCCCGCTGCCCGGAGGCCGGAGCTTCTCCGGCCTTCCGTTCCAACCTTGCCTCGGCCCGAACCGGGCCGGGGCTGCTTTCGCTCATTCGGGCTGTATCGGCCGCGTCTGGCATGAAGCCGCATCGCGGTTCGATCGACATCCCTTCCTGTTCTTCCGCACCCCGCCCGTCTCGAAGGCAGGGGCTGACGAACACCGCACCCAGGGAGACGCATCGACAATGACGACGAAACGAGACCTGATCCTTGCAACCGCAGCCTTCGCGCTGCTGGCAGCCGCGCCGGCACTGGCGGAGACCTGGCCAGCCCGCCCGATCACCTTCATCGTGCCCTTTCCGGCCGGCGGCGGCACCGATGCCTTCGCACGGCCGCTCGCTGCCCAGCTCGACCAGCAGCTCAGCCAGCGCATCATCATCGAAAACCGCGGTGGCGCCGGCGGCACGGTCGGCGCATCGGCCGCCGCGAAGGCCAAGCCCGACGGCTACACCTTCTTTGTCGGCGCCGCCCATCACGCCATCGCGCCGGCGCTCTATCCGAAGCTCGACTACAGCATCCAGACCGATTTCATCCCGATCGCGGTCATCGCCCAGCCGCCCCAGGTCATCGTCGTCCATCCCGGCAAGGTCCAGGCCAAGACGCTGGCGGAGCTGATCGACTTCGCCAGGAAGAACCCGGAGAAGCTGAACTTCGCCTCAGCCGGCAACGGCACGACGCATCATCTCGCCGGCGAACTCTTCCAGATCTCGACCAAGACGAAGCTGACCCATGTGCCCTATCGCGGCGCCGGGCCCGCCCTGCAGGACACGATCGCCGGCCAGGTCGACCTGCTGTTCGACGGTCTCGGTTCCTCGGCTGCCCAGATCCAGAGCGGCACACTGCGGGCGCTCGCGGTCGCGGCTCCCACCCGCTCGGAAGCCGTGCCCGACGTGCCTACGGCGAAGGAGGCCGGCCTGGAAGGCTTCGAGGTCTCGACCTGGTACGCTCTCTGGGCGCCCAAGGGCACGCCCGCGGAGATCGTGACCAGGATGCGCGACGAGGTGGGCAAAGCCCTCAAGACTCCCGCCATCGAGGCCACCTGGAAGAAGAGCGGCTCGCCGATGCCGACCCTCTCCGGCGACGATTTCGGCAAGTTCGTCACGGCCGAGGTCGACCGCTGGGGCAAGGTCGTCAAGGAGGCGCAGGTCAAGCTGGAGTGAGCCAGGCGGTTGCCCTCACCCCTCCCTTGTTGAATCGACCCGCACAAGGGGCCTGATGCGAGAGGGACGGAGCATGATGAGGCTGGCCGTCATCGGCTTGGCGATCGCGTTGGCCGCTTTTGCCGCGCTGCTGGCCGTGGGCCTCCTCACAGACTTCGCGACCGTGCCCTGCCAGGACGGGGTGTGGGATGCGACCAGGCAACGTTGCATCCCGACCTGAGACGACGCGCGCATCGTTCTATCAGATAAGCGCGCCGTCGTTCGTCTCGTCGTCGCCCGTGCCGTCGATCACGGCACGGGCGACCGTGATCGTGAAGCCGGCTCGCGCCATCGCCGCGAGATCCTTCTGGCGGTTCGCTGCCCGGTCACCGCGCGACCACGGGCCGAGCCGCTTGCGCCGCGCGGCTTTCCGGGCCGCAGCCAATTCCTCCTCGTCGCCGACGCTGCTGGCCTGTTCGGCGAGTTCGCGGCCCACGCCCTTCGCGGCGAGCGTGGCGGCGACGGCGCGCGCCGAACGGCCACGGCGCCTGAGCGTCGCAGCCCTCGCCTCGGCGAAACGCCGGTCGTCGACCAACCCGGAGGTGATGCAACGCGAGACGACATCATCGAGCGCGGCCGCATGCGCAGCCGGGTCCTCGCCATGGTGGCGGCAGCTCAGGGCGACCTTGCGCGCCAGAACCCGGCGCAGTTGCGCAGCCGGCGCGGAATAGCGTTCGAGATAGTGCATCGCCGCGCGCTGGAGGTAATCGGGTGTGATGCGCCGCGGTGCTCGGGCGGAGCGGGCACCCTGCCCTCGCCTATCCCCTTGATCCGTCATACTAATCGTTTGCCGGCTTCTGCCGACCGGCCTTGACGCCGGAGCGCTTTTCCTTCGAGGCGAGCCGGCGTTCCTTCGAGGCCTTGGTCGGCTTCGTCGCGCGCCGGACCTGCGGGCGCACGGCAGCCGCCCGGATCAGCTCCAGCAGCCGCTCCAGCGCCTCCTCGCGATTGCGCTTCTGGCTGCGATGCGCCTGGGCGACGATGACGATCACGCCGTCCTGCGTCAGCCGGCTGCCGGCGAGCTTCATCAAGCGGATCGCGACATCGTTGGGCAGGGACGGCGAGCCGCGGGCGTCGAAGCGGATCTGCACCGCGCTCGACACCTTGTTGACGTGCTGGCCGCCTGGGCCCGAGGCGCGAACGAAACTTTCCTCGATCTCGCTCTCGTCGATCGCGATGGACGGGGTGGCTTGAATCATGGGAGGAGCGTAGCCGAAATCACGGAGACATGCAGCGTTGAAGCCCTCTCGCGACATTGCCGGCCTGATCGAGATCATGGCCGCGCTGCGCACGCCGGGAACCGGCTGCCCCTGGGATCTGGAGCAGGATTTCGCCTCTGTCTCCCCCTACACCGTCGAGGAGGCCTATGAGGTCGCCGATGCGATCGCCCGCGGCGACAGGCTCGATCTCAAGGACGAGCTCGGCGACCTGCTGCTTCAGGTCGCGTTCCATGCGCGCATGGCGGAGGAGGAAGGCTCCTTCGCCTTCCCCGACGTCGTCGAGGCGATCACCAGCAAGCTGATCCGCCGGCATCCGCATGTCTTCGGCGATGCGCGCGATCTCTCGCCTGCCGAAGTGAAGGTGCTCTGGCACCGGATCAAGGCGCAGGAGAAGGCAGCCAAGGCTGCGGCGCGCGAGGCCGCCGGCCTGCCGCCGCAGACGGAGGAGCGCGGCGTGCTCGCCGGAGTGCCCCATACGCTGCCCGCCCTCACCCGCGCCTGGAAATTGCAGGCCCGCGCCTCGACCGTAGGCTTCGACTGGAACGATGCCCGTCTCGTGCTCGACAAGATCCGCGAGGAAACCGCCGAGATCGACGAGGCGCTTGCCGGCGGCGACAAGGCCGCGATCCATGAGGAGATCGGCGACCTGCTCTTCGTCGTCGCCAATCTCGCCCGCCATGTCGATGCCGACCCGGAAGGCTGCCTCGCCGCCGCCAACGCCAAGTTCGAACGCCGCTTCAAGGGCATCGAGGAGGCGCTGGAAGCCGAAGGGCGCACGGCGAAAGATGCCAGCCTCGACGAGATGGAGGCGCTTTGGCAGGCGGTGAAGAAGCGGGAGAAGAGCGCCCGTTAGCGCCTGCCGCGCTTGTTATCCCTGCCGCTCAGCCTCGGGAAAACGGGCCGTGAACGCCCCTTCCCGCTCGAGCGGCAGGCGCACGACGAGCTTCAGCCCGCCATCCTCGCCATCCTCGCGCTGGAGGATTTCGCCATTGGCATGCAGCCAGGCGAGCGACTTGCCGTCTCCGGGCGCGAGTTCCAGCGTGTAGACCGGGCGGCTCGACGCGATCCGCGCTTCGATCGCGCGTGTCAGGCGTTCGATGCCCTCCCCGGTCAGCGCCGAGACCAGCACCGGGCGCGATCCGTCCGGCCGGAGCGTGGCGATGCCGAGCTGGCGCTCGCGTTCGGCCGGGTCGAGCAGGTCGGCCTTGTTCCAGACTTCGATGACGCGCTGGCCATCGTCCGGATTGATCCCGAGATCGCGCAGGATCGTCTGCACGTCGGCGGCTTGCGCCTGCGTGTCCTCATGGGCGACGTCGCGGACATGCAGCAGCACATCGGCCTCGATCGCGTCCTCTAGCGTGGCGCGGAAGGCGGCGACGAGCTGCGTCGGCAGGTCCGAGATGAAGCCGACCGTGTCGGAGAGCATGATCCGCGCGCCATGCGGCAGCTTGATCGCGCGTGCCGTCGGGTCGAGCGTGGCGAACAGCATGTCCTGCGCCAACACCTCGGCCGAGGTCAGCCGGTTGAACAGCGTCGACTTTCCGGCATTGGTGTAGCCGACCAGCGCAACGATCGGATAAGGCACGCGTTTCCGGCTGGCACGATGCAGCGAACGCGTGCGCTTCACGCTGTCGAGATCGCGCTCGATCTTGGTCATCCGTTCCTGGATGATGCGCCGGTCGGCCTCGATCTGGGTCTCGCCAGGGCCGCCGAGGAAGCCGAAGCCGCCGCGCTGGCGTTCGAGGTGGGTCCAGGACCGCACCAGGCGACTCTTCTGGTAGTTCAAATGCGCGAGCTCGACCTGGAGCGCGCCTTCCTTGGTGCGGGCGCGCCGGCCGAAGATTTCGAGGATCAGCCCGGTCCGGTCGATGACCTTGCAGCCAAAAGCCTTTTCGAGATTGCGCTGCTGGACCGGCGACAGGGCGCAATCCATCACGACGAGGCTGATCTCCTCGAGCTTGATGCGCTCGGCCAGTTCCTCAACCTTGCCCTTGCCGAGATAGGTCGCAGGCCGGAGCGCCGTCAGCAGCACCTGCACCGGCTCGACGACCGTCAGGTCGATCGCGGCCGCAAGGCCGACGGCCTCGTCCAGCCGCGCCGCGAAGGAACGCAGATTGGCATCGACCGCGACGCCGCGCTTCTGCGAATAGGGGCCAACGACAAAGGCGCGCGTATTCGCCGCGATGTCGCGTTCGATTTCGTCGAGCGGCTTCGCGCCTGTGACCCGCGTGGCCGCCCGATCCTTGTCGTCCTTGTGGCTTGTCGCCAAATCAGTTCTTGTCCGTTTCCTCGGGCTCGAACAATTGCACCGGATGTCCGGGCATGATGGTCGAGATCGCGTGCTTGTAGACGAGCTGCGAATGACCGTCGCGGCGCAGCAGCACGCAGAAATTGTCGAACCAGGTGACGACACCCTGCAGCTTGACGCCGTTGACGAGGAAGATCGTCAGCGGGATCTTCTGCTTGCGCACATGGTTGAGGAAAGTGTCCTGGAGGTTCTGTGCCCGCTCGGCGGCCATGGGTAGTCCCTGTTGTTGGGATCGCCGATCGGATTAAATCCAGCGATCCAATTCGTTCCGTTTCAGGCCGGGGGCGCATTCCACCAGCGTCGGAACACCGATGCTCCATTAGATCGTCGTCTTCGCCCACAACGCAAGTGCAGCAATGCCGACTTTAGATGCATGCCGCCTGCGTGGCGTGCAACTGGGCATGCGTGACGCGCCTGACGCGTCTCAACCGACGCCGAGCGACTTCAGTTTCCGGTGCAGCGCCGAGCGCTCCATGCCGATGAACTCGGCCGTGCGCGAGATATTGCCGGAGAAGCGCGCGATCTGCGCGATCAGGTATTCGCGCTCGAAGATCTCGCGCGCATCGCGCAGCGGCAGGCTCATCAGGCGCTCGCCGCCCGAGCCCGAGGGCGTCGTCGGCACCATCGCGCCAACCTCGGCCGGCAGCATCTCGATCGTCACCTCGGCCGTCGGATCGCCCTTGGTCAGGATCATCAGGCGTTCGACATTGTTGCGCAGCTCGCGGACGTTGCCCGGCCATTCATGTGATTGCAGCACGGCCATCGCGTCGCTGCCGATCTGGCGCTTCGGCAATCCGCTCGCGATCGAGATCTGTTCCATGAAGAACTCGATCAGCTCCGGCACGTCCTCGCGCCGCTCCGACAGTGGCGGCACCTTGATCGGCACGACGCCGAGGCGGTGATAGAGATCCTCACGGAAATGCCCGTCGGCGATGAGCTGCGCCAGGTCGCGGCTCGACGAGGAGATGACGCGGACATCGACATGGACCCGCGTCGCGCCGCCGACGCGCTGGAAATTCTGGTCGACCAGCACACGCAGGATGCGGTTTTGCGTCTCGCGCGGCATGTCGCCGATCTCGTCGATATAGAGCGAGCCGCCATGGGCCTCCTCGAGCGCGCCGATCCGGCGCGACCGCCCGTCCCCGCCTTCGACGCCGAACAGCTCCTCCTCCATCGTCTCGGGCGTGATCGTCGCCGCGTTGATGACGACGAAGGGCCCGCTCGAACGGGTCGAGGCCTCGTGCAGCGTGCGCGCCGCCAGTTCCTTGCCGCAGCCGGGCTCGCCGGTGATCAACACCCGCGCATTGGTCGGCGCGACGCGATCGATCGTCTGGCGGAGCTGGTTCACGACCGTGGTGCGGCCGACGATGCGGTCCGCCTGGACCGAGCGGGTCTTGAGCTCGCGGACTTCGCGGCGCAGGCGCGATGCCTCTAGCGCGCGCTCGGCGACCAGCACCAGCCGGTCGGCCTTGAACGGCTTCTCGATGAAGTCGTAGGCGCCGCTCTTGATCGCCGAGACCGCCGTCTCGATGTTGCCGTGGCCGGAGATCATCACCACCGCGAGATCGGGGTTGCTCTCCTTGATCAGCTCCAGAACCTGCAATCCGTCGAGCCGGCTGCCCTGCAGCCAGATATCGAGGAAGACGAGGTTCGGCCGGCGCGACGCGATCGCGGCCAGAGCTTCGTCGGCGGAGCCGGCCTTGCGGGTCCGGTAGCCCTCGTCTTCCAGAAGGCCGGCGACCAGATCGCGGATATCGACTTCGTCGTCCACTACCAGGATGTCAGCGCTCATAGGCGTATCCCATTCCTTGAATCCGTGTTGCGCGAGCCGTTTTCCGGCTGGGCGGCCGCATCGCCGCCCTCTGTGTCCTGCGCCGGGCCTGTTTCGGGGAACCAGAGGCGGATGCGCGCGCCCCGTGCACCGCTGGCGGCATCCGGACGGTCGAGCAGTTCGATGCCGCCGCCATGGTCCTCCAGGATCTTGCCGACGATGGCGAGGCCCAGGCCGGTCCCGCCTTCCCGCGTCGTCATATAGGGCTCGAGCAGCTTCTGGCGCTGGTCCGCCGGCAGGCCCTTGCCGTTGTCGATCACGTCGATGACGACCCGGCCGTCGTCAAGGCGGGCCATCTGGACGTCGATGCGCCCCTGCCCGCGCTCATCGGCCGGCACGGCCTCGATCGCCTCGGTCGCATTCTTGATGACATTGGTCAGCGCCTGCGAGATCAGGCGCCGGTCGAAGCGCGCCGGCACCGGGTCCGGAGGCAGCGTCTCGGCGATCGTCGTCTCGGGATTGCCGACCCGCCAGAGGAAGACGATCTGCCGGACGGTCTCGACGATGTCTTCGCGAGCAAGCGACGGCTTCGGCATGCGGGCGAAGGAGGAGAACTCGTCGACCATGCGCCGGATATCCTCGACCTGCCGCACGATCGTGTCGGTGCACTGGTCGAAGACGTCCTTGCCCTCGACGATGACGCGCCCGAACCGGCGCTTGATGCGCTCGGCCGAGAGCTGGATCGGCGTCAGCGGATTCTTGATCTCATGCGCGATGCGGCGGGCGACGTCGGCCCAGGCGGCGGTGCGCTGCGCGGAGACGAGGTCGGTGATGTCGTCGAGCGTCACCACGAGCCCGGCTCCCATCCCCTCGCCCTCCCGCACGGCGCGGATATTGACCATCCGGTCCTGCCCGGCGCGCGTGAAGGCCACCTGGCCGGAGCTCTGGCGCTGGCGGTTCTGCAGCGCTTCCGCGACGAAGCCGGCCACCTCCGGCGCGATCTCGGCGATCGGCTTGCCGAGCAGGCGCCCGCCGGTCCCGAGCAGGATCTCGGCCGAGCGGTTGATCGTCGTAACATGGCCGTCGCCATCGAGGCTGAGCACGCCGGAGGAAACGCCGGAGAGGACCGTCTCGGTGAAGCGCCGGCGCCGGTCGATCACCTCGCTCGCCGTGACCAGGCTGTCGCGCTGGCGGCGCAGCTCCGCCGTCATCTTGTTGAAGGTCTCGCCCAGATGGGCAAGGTCGCCCTCGGATCGTCGGATCGGCACCTGGACGTAGAAGTTGCCACTCGACACCTGGTCGGTCGCATCGATCATCCGCCGGATCGGTGCGACGAGCCCGTTGGCAAAGCTCAGGCCCAGCCAGATCGCCGAGAGCAGCAGAATCAGCGCGATCAACCCGTACATCGAGGCGAAGGCGATCTGGACGCCCTTCCGGCGCGCATCGATCGAGAGGTATTCGACAGCGGCCCCGCGCGCGACCGAGGGGAACTCGACCGCGAGCGGGTCGACCTCTCGCGCGACATGCAGAAAGCTGTTGTCATAGGCCGGCAGCTTCATCACGGCGCCGAAGACGGTGCCCGTCCGCGGGATCACGCAGATCGGCTCCGGCGCGGATTTCGCATCGTCGAAGGCGGCCTGGTCCGGCATCGGCGGATCGCGCAGCACATTAATATTGGCCCGCACGATCACCTTGTCCGGCGGCTGCATGACCGCAGCGACCGGAAGGCCGAGCGCCGTCGCGCGGGAGGTCAGGAAGTTCTCGAACCATTTGCGATCGACGTCGAAAGCGGGCTTCGCCCGGCTCAGGTCGTCGGCCAGCACCCGGATCTCGCGCCCGAGCGAACGGCACTGGCTCGCGGCATAGGCGTCGGCGACCTCGACCGATTTGAAGACGGCATCGCGCATCCGGTCGGAGAACCACGGCTCCAGCCCGCGCTCGATCGTGACGGTGGCGATGATGGCGACGAGAACCGCCGGCAGGGCGGCGATGATGCTGAACAGGCCGACGATGCGGACATGCAGTCCCGCCGCCGCCGCGCCAGCCTTGCGGGCGCGGATCAGCACCGCGGCCTCGAAAGCGACGATGACGACCAGAACCAGAATCAGCAGCGCGTTGAGCACGAAGACGCCGACCACGACCTCGTGCACAGGTGCGATCGGCGTCGCACCGGACAGCACGAGGAAGGTGAGCAGCGCCGAGATCAGCGCGAGCGCGACGACGATTCCGCCGACCCAGCCCGAGACGCGGCGGGACTTCTCCTCGCCACGCGGCATCATTCTGGCTTCGTTGACAGAAGCGGACACGTTTCGCGACAACTCCGATAGGGGCAGGGATCGCAAACCGATCACGCCTGCGGGCGCCACTGATGCGCCGCCGCAACGGTGTTGTCAAAATATGACATTCACAAGGCGGGATGGCCCCGTTTCAGCGTGGCGAGCGCACCACCTGCATGTCGAGTTCGCGAATCTTCTTGCGCAGCGTGTTGCGATTGAGGCCGAGGAGTTCGGCGGCGCGGATCTGGTTGCCGCGGGTCGCGGCCAGCGCCGCGGCGATCAAGGGCGGCTCGATCTCGCGCAGGATGCGATGATACAGCCCCGGCGGCGGAATATTGTCGCCGAACCCGCCGAAATACTGGCCGAGATGGCGTTCGACCGAGCCGGACAGCGTCTCGGTGCGCTCGGACGGCGCCGGGCTATTGGTAAATCCCGGCCCCACCGCTGCAGGCTGCAACTCCGCCTCGATGATCGGCGCGGTGATCGTCTCCTGCGGGTAGAGCGCCGCCAGGCGCCGGACCAGGTTCTCCAGCTCGCGGACATTCCCCGGCCAGCGATACTGCCGCATCACGTCCATCGCTTCCGAATCGACCTGCTTGCGCGGCAGACCTTCCTTCTCGACCAGCGTGAAGAAATGGCGGACGAGGTCCGGGATGTCCTCGATGCGCTCGCGCAGCGGCGGCAGGCGGATCGGCACGACGTTAAGCCGGAAGAACAGGTCCTCCCGGAACAGGCCCTGCGCGATCGAGATGCGCAGGTCCTTGTTGGTCGCCGCAACGATGCGGACATTGGTCCTGATCGGGGTGCGCCCGCCGACCGTGGTGTATTCGCCCTGCTGGAGCACCCGCAGCAGGCGGGTCTGCGCCTCCATCGGCATGTCGCCGATCTCGTCGAGGAAGAGCGTGCCGCCCTCCGCCTGCTCGAAGCGGCCGGACGAGCGCGTCAGCGCCCCGGTGAAGGCGCCCTTCTCATGGCCGAAGAGCTCGGATTCGATCAGGTCCTTCGGGATCGCCGCCATGTTGATCGCCACGAAGGGGCCGTTCTTGCGCTTGCCGTAATCGTGCAGGGCGCGGGCCACCAGCTCCTTGCCGGTGCCGGATTCCCCGTTGATCATCACGGTCAGGTCGATCGGCATCAGGCGTGCCAGCGCGCGATAGACATCCTGCATCGCCGGCGAGCGGCCGATCAGCGGGATGTCCTCGGGCTCGGTCGCATGACCGCGAACCGCCTCGCCCCGCGGCCGCGACAGGGCGCGCCCGACGATGGCGACGAGTTCCTTCAGGTCGAAGGGCTTCGGCAGATATTCGTAGGCACCGCGCTCCGACGCCTTGATCGCCGTCATGAAGGTGTTCTGCGCACTCATCACGATGATCGGCAGTTCGGGCCGCACCCGCTTGATTCGTGGCAGCAGGTCGAAGGCGTTCCCGTCCGGCATCACGACATCGGTGATGATGAGGTCGCCCAGTCCCTGCGCGGCCCAGGTCCAGAGGGTCGCGGCCTGGCCGGTGGTCCTGACTTCATAGCCCGCCCGGGCGAGCGCCTGGTTGAGGACGGTGCGGATCGCGGCGTCGTCGTCGGCGACGAGGATATGACCGGTCGGCATGGGTTGCTTGAGGCCTCTACGTTGCCTGCCCTGACCGGAGTTGGTGCAGGGGCAGGAGTATCCTGAAATGCGTCCGGCGCGGAACGGACTCGCATTCGACGATTCCACCGTGATCGCCGATCACCTTGGCGACAAGTGCAAGTCCAAGGCCACTCCCCTGGGCCTTGGTCGTGACGAAGGGATCGAACAGGTGCTGCACCAGGTCGGCCGGCACGCCCGGCCCGTTGTCGCGCACCCCGATTTCGAGCGGCAGCGCGATCCGTTCCGAAGAGCCGGGAACCTGCAGGCGGATGCCGGGGCGATAGGCCGTCGTCAGCGTGATCTCGCCGTCGATGGCATCTTCGCCGATCGCCTCGGCGGCGTTCTTGACCAGATTGAGCAGAACCTGGACGAGCTGGTCGCGATTGCCGGCGACCGGCGGCAGCGAGGGATCGTAGGTCTCCGTGAAGCGGATATGCCGGGCAAAGCCGGAATGGGCGAGGCGCTTCACATGGTCGAGCACGTCGTGGACATTGACCGCGTCGCGCTCGCTCGGCCGCTCGTCGCCGAACAATTCGACGCGCTCGACCAGCTTCACGATCCGGTCGGTCTCGTCGCAGATGAGCTGCGTCAGCATCCGGTCGGAATCCGGGATCGAGCCTTCGAGCAGTTGCGCGGCGCCCCGGATGCCCGAGAGCGGATTCTTGATCTCATGGGCCAGCATCGCGCCGAGCGCGGTGATCGAGCGCGCTGCCCCGCGATGCGTCAATTGCCTGTCCATTTTTTCGGCAATTGTCCGTTCCTGCAGCATCAGCACGACCGCATCGCCCTGACTGGGCAAGGGAGAGGCAAAGACATCGACGATGTGATCGGTTCCGAGGCGCGGCGTGCCGAGATCGAGGCGGTATTCGCTGACGCTGGCACCGCGACGCTGCACCTCCTCGATCACCCCCAGCACGGGTGAGCCGAAAGCGACGAAATCGTCGATGCGCTGGCGCTTGAGCAGAGCGGCACTCGACTGGAAGAAATCCTCGGCCGCCGTATTCGCATACAGCACGGCATGGCTCTCCCCGATCACCAGAACCGGCATCGGCAGCACGTTGAGTGCCTGGATCTCGATCGGGTCGAGCAGGTAGGCGCTGCGGCCTCCAGGCCCGTTGTCGGTAAACATCGCCGTCATCGCCTCATCCCCTCGGCTCAAGCGGCTTCACGATCGCGGTCGGTCGAGAACAGGCCCGTCAGCGCCGCCAGGACCTGCTTGGGCTGATCCGAGGTCAGAAGGCTGCGGCGCAGCTCGGCATCGGGCCGGCAGCCCTCGGCCACAGCCTCGTCCGCATAGGCGGCGAGATGCTTGCGGGCGTGGCGCACACCATGGGCGATGCCGATCAAGGCCAGCAGGCCTTCGTAATGCTCGCAGGCCAGCGCCAGCTTCTCCGCCAGCGTCGGTGCCCGAAACGCGCGCCCGCCGAGCGCCGCGCCGATCTCGCCGACCAGCCAGGGCCGGCCAAGCGCAGCGCGCCCGACCATGACGAAATCGGCGCCCGACTGCGCGAGGCAGTCCCGCGCATCCGCGACGTCATGGATGTCGCCATTGGCCACCAGGGGGAAATCCCCGGCAGCGCGCACCGCCGCGATGGCCTGCCAATCCGCCGTGCCCTTGTAGAATTGCTGGCGCGTCCGGCCGTGGACCGTGATCATCCGCGCACCCGCCGCAACCGCGCGACGGGCAAGCTCCGGAGCGTTGCGGGAGGCGTCGTCCCAGCCCAGCCGCATCTTGACCGTCACCGGCACGCTGGTGGCGGCAACCGCAGACTCGACCAGCGCAACGGCATGATCGAGATCGCGCATCAGCGCAGAACCGGCCCAGCCGCCCGTCACCTTCTTGGCCGGGCAGCCCATATTGATGTCGACGATATCGGCGCCATTGGCCTCGGCCAGCCGCGCCGCTTCCCCCATCCAGTAAGGATCGCAGCCGGCGAGCTGGACGACATGCGGCGACACGCCCACGCCCTCCGCGCGGATGCGCGCTTCCTCGCTGCCGCGCACGAATTCGTCGGAGGCCACCATCTCGGATACGACGATTCCGGCATGGCTGCGGGCTGCGAGCCGGCGCATGACGATATCGGTCACGCCGGACATCGGCGCCAGGAAGGCGCGGGACGCGATCGGGATACCTGCGATGTCCAAAGGGGCAGCCTGCTTTTAAGGCATTTCTCTGGATGCATATTTATTGGACAATGCTGCGGGAGCGCAAGCGCTTAGAGAGAAATGCTGCATTGCAACAGCGTCGCACCCCCTGCCCCATCGCAGCAGAATTGGTTATGCCATGCGGCCATGACCCGCTTGCAGCCAGAATCCAGCACCGTGCTCCGTCACTCCGATGCGCCCCAGCCCGTCGCTGCCCTGCTCGTCGCAGCTGGCCGCGGCCTGCGGGCCGGCGATGGCGAGCCGAAGCAATATCGCCTCGTCGAGGGGCGTCCCGTTCTCGCCCATGCGCTGACGCCCTTTCTGGCGGAGCCTTCGATCGCGCGCATCGCCGTCGTGATCGGCGAGGGCGACGAGGCGCGCTACACCAATGCCATGGCCGGCATCGACAGCTCCCGGCTTGCGGCCCCGACGCTCGGCGGCGCGACGCGCCAGGCTTCGGTGCGGCGCGGCCTGCTTGCGCTTGCCCGCGAGGGCTTCGACGGCATCGTGCTCGTCCATGACGCGGCCCGGCCCTTCGTCTCCCGCGCCCAGATCAGCGCCGCGATCCACCGGCTCGGCGCCGGCGCCATCGCCGCGATCCCCGCCTTGCCCGTTACCGACACCGTGAAGCGCACCAGCGCCGACGGCCATGTCGCCGAAACCCCGCCGCGCGACCAGCTCGTCACCGTCCAGACGCCACAGGCCTTCCGCTTCAAACCGCTGCTCGACGCCCATGAAGCAGCCGAGGCGGCGCTGCTGCACGGCTTCACCGACGATGCCGCGCTGATGGAATGGGCCGGCCATCCGGTCGCGACCTTCCAGGGCGACCCGGCCAATGTGAAGCTGACGCATGCCGCGGATTTCCTGCGGGCCGCGGCGCACCCCGGCAGGACCCTCGTGACGCGGGTCGGCACCGGTTACGATGTCCATGCCTTCGGTCCCGGCGACCATGTCTGGCTTGGCGGCGTCCGGATCGGGCATGATCAGGGCGTCATCGCCCATTCCGATGGCGACGTCGCGCTCCACGCCTTGACCGATGCCCTGCTCGGCGCGCTCGCCGACGGCGATATCGGCACGCATTTCCCGCCGAGCGATCCGCAATGGCGCGGCGCGGCATCGGCCCAGTTCCTCGCCTTTGCAGCCACGCGGGTCCGCGAGCGCGGCGGGCGGATCGACTTCCTCGACCTGACCGTCGTCTGCGAGGCCCCGAAGATCGGCCCGCATCGCGAAGCCATCCGCGCCGAGATCGCGGCGATCGTCGGCCTCCCCCTCGGCAAGGTCGCGATCAAGGCAACGACTTCGGAACGTATGGGCTTCACCGGGCGACGCGAAGGCCTCGTCGCCCTGGCGACTGCGACGATCCGCCTGCCCGAGGAGGACTAGCCATGTTCGATCTCGATATCCGCTCGCTCGCGGCCGAACTGCTGAACATGAGCATGGAGCGTGGCTTCACCGTCGCCACGGTCGAATCCTGCACCGGCGGTCTCGTCTGCGGTGCGCTGACCGCCATCGCCGGCTCGTCCTCGATGGTCCAGGGTGGCCTGATCACCTACGCCAACGAGGCCAAGGCCGCGCTCGCGGGCGTGCCGATCCTCCTGATCGAGCAGCACGGCGCCGTGAGCGAACCCGTGGCGCGCGCCATGGCGGAGGGCGGGCGCACGCGCCTCGACGCCACGTTCGCGGTCTCGATCACCGGCGTCGCCGGCCCCGGTGGCGGCAGCGCCGAGAAGCCGGTCGGACTGGTCCATTTCGCCTGCGCCGGATCTTCCAGCACGCGCCATCGCGAGCGGCACTTCGGCGAGCAGTCGCGCGACGAAATCCGTCGACTCAGCGTGTTGGAAGCGCTCGACCTGCTGCGCGAGACGGTGCTGACCGGGCCGTGACCGCTCAGGCGCCCAGCACGGGCGCCGCGCCGCGGCCATAGACCAGATCGGCGCGCTTCTCGAAGGCTTCGGCAAACTTGCGGAAGGCCTTGTCGAACATCGCGCCCATCAGCAGGCCGAGCATCCGGCTGGCGAACTCGTAGGAGATGAAGAACCCGACCTCGCAGCCCGCCTCATGCGGCTTGAAGGTCCAGCGGTTCTCGAGATAGCGGAACGGCCCGTCGACATATTCGACGAGGATCTTGAGATTGGCCGGATCGAGCGTGACGCGGCTGGTGAAGGTCTCGCGGATCGCCTTGTAGCCGACGCTCATATCGGCCAGCAGCACTTCGCCGCCGCCCTCGCGCGGCGTGCGCCGCCGCACGGTCAGCCCCTCGCAGAGCGGCAGGAACTGCGGATATTTCTCGACATCGGCGACGAGCGCGAACATCTGCTCGGGCGAGTGCCTCACCCGGCGGGTGCTGTTGAACATCGGCATCGAGGGCGCGCCTTCTCAGCCGCGGCTGTTATGGCCGATACCGATCTGGGCATCGCGCGCTGCACGCAGCTTGGCGAAATCCTCGCCCGCGTGATGCGAGGAACGGGTCAGCGGCGTCGAGGACACCATCAGGAAGCCCTTGGCATAGGCGATCGTCTCGAAGCTCTTGAACTCGTCGGGGGTGACAAAGCGGATCACGGCATGGTGCTTGCGCGAAGGCGCGAGGTACTGGCCGATCGTCATGAAATCGACCTCGGCCGAACGCAGGTCGTCCATCAACTGGAGCACCTCATTCCGCTCCTCGCCCAAGCCGACCATGATGCCGGACTTGGTGAAGATGGTCGGGTCGAGCTCCTTCACCCGCTGCAGCAGGCGCAGCGAATGGAAATAGCGGGCGCCCGGCCGCACCTTCAGGTATTTGCCCGGCACGGTTTCGAGATTGTGGTTGAACACGTCGGGCTTGGCCGCCACGACCACTTCGAGCGCGCCGGGCTTGCGCAGGAAGTCCGGCGTCAGGATCTCGATGGTGGTGCCGGGCGAAGCCTTCCGGATCGCCTTGATCACCTGGGCGAAATGCTCGGCACCGCCGTCCTTGAGGTCGTCGCGGTCGACCGAGGTGATGACGACATGCTCGAGCCCGAGCTTGGCGACGGCATCAGCGACCTTGCGCGGCTCTTCGAGATCGAGTGGCAGGGGCACGCCGGTCTTCACGTTGCAGAAGGCGCAGGCCCGCGTGCAGGTGTCGCCCATGATCATGAAGGTGGCGTGCTTCTTCTCCCAGCACTCGCCGATATTCGGGCAGCCGGCCTCCTCGCAGACCGTGACCAGCTTCTCGGCCTTCACGATCGCCTTGGTCTCGGCCCATTTCGGCGAGCCCGGTGCCTTGACGCGAATCCAGTCCGGCTTGCGCAGCACCGGGTTCTCCGGCCGCTTCTGCTTCTCGGGGTGGCGGATTTCCGTGGCTTGCGCCTTCGGATTGCCGGCATTGGGCCGCGGATCGCGGTTCAGCAGGTCGAGAACAAGCGCCATAACAGGGTCCGGGCTTCAACAGCAGGAGCCGGCCAAAGCCGGCTCCCTCTAGCTAATCCCCAAAGCGCTCTGCCGCAACTGCCGGCCCCGGCAACAGAGCTTCACCTGCGACCGCGGGCCGCGTTCCAGATCACGATGACGATGATCGCGCCGGCGACCGCCGCGACCAGCGTCCGCCAGAAGCCGAAGACCGGAATCTCCAGGAGCTCCGCGACCTTGGCGCCGACAAAGGAGCCGGCGACGCCGACAAGCATATTGGTGAAGAGGCCGTGATCGGACGAGGTCAGGCGCTCGGCGATCCAGCCGGCAAGCAGGCCGATCAGCAGCGTCATGAAGAAGCCATAGCCCGGCTGGGCCATGGTGGCGGCAAAGCTTTCCATCGCGGATATTCCCCTAGCCATGCGCGAATGCGCGCGTACCCAACGGCGTCGGCTGCCGCCGGTTCCACGGGGTGATGGTATCTCAGGCGATGAAACGCGCCAGCAGGATAATCAGGATGGCGCCGATGACCGCCATGCCGGCATCGTCGAGGAAGCCATAGCCGGTATTCAGGCGCCAGCCGGTCAGGCGCACGATGCCCTGCCCGACCAGCATGCCGAGGACGCCGACGACCGCATGGCGGATCACGCCGCCGCCACCGACGATCAGGCTCGCGGCGAAGCCCGTGACGGTGCCGAAGGCGACGGTCGGCACGATGACGCTCCAGTCGAGCGGCAGCGTCCGGCGCGGCGGCAGGATCTCGACCTCCTCGTCGCGGACGACGCGATCGGGCTTGGCGGATTTGCGGGTGCGAGGCGGCATCGGCGCAATATGGAGCGCGGGAGGGCTGGCGCCAAGCGCTCGCTTTCATTCTCGGGCGCCACAGAGCGGCGACCCGAGAAGCTCTTGCAGGATGAGGCTCAGGCGCCCTCTCGTCACGAGATGCTCGGGTCAAGCCCGAGCATGACACGCTCTGGCAATCAGGCGTTCAGGACCTTGCCGTAAGCGTCGAGCACGCTCTCCTTCATCACCTCCGACAGGGTCGGATGCGGGAAGATGGTGTGCATCAGCTCTTCCTCGGTCGTCTCCAGGTTCATGGCGACGACGAAGCCCTGGATCAGCTCGGTCACTTCCGGGCCGACGAGATGGGCGCCGAGCAGCTTGCCGGTCTTGGCGTCGAAGATCGTCTTGGCCATGCCGCTATCCTCGCCGAGCGCCACGGCCTTGCCATTGGCGACGAAGTTGAAGCGGCCGACCTTGATCTCGTGGCCGGCGGCCTTGGCCTTCGCCTCGGTCAGGCCGACGCTGGCGATCTGCGGGTGACAATAGGTGCAGCCCGGGATCATCAGCTTGTCCATCGGATGCGGATGCAGGCCCTTGATCGCCTCGACGCAGATCACCGCCTCGTGCTCGGCCTTGTGGGCCAGCATCGGCGGGCCGGCGACGTCGCCGATCGCATAGACGCCCTTCACATTCGTCCGGCAGAGATCGTCGATGACGATGCAGCCGCGATCTGTCTTCACGCCGAGCGTCTCGAGACCCAGGTTCTCGATATTGCCGACGACGCCGACGGCCGAGATCATGCGGTCCGCCGTGATCGTCTGCTTGCCGCCCTTCTCATCCTCGATATGTGCGGTGACGGAGTCGGCACCCTTCTCGACCTTCGTCACTTTGGCGCCGGTCAGGATCTTCATGCCCTGCTTCTCGAAGGCCTTGCGGGCGAAAGCGCCGATCTCGGCATCCTCGACCGGCACAACCTGCGGCAGCACCTCGACCACGGTCACCTCGACGCCCATCGTCCGGTAGAACGAGGCGAATTCGATGCCGATGGCGCCGGAGCCCATCACGAGCAGCGATTTCGGCATCTTCGCCGGAACCATCGACTCGAAATAGGTCCAGATCAGCTTGCCGTCCGGCTCGAGACCAGGCAGCGCGCGCGGCCGGGCGCCGGTCGCGACGATGATATGGTCGGCGGTATAGGTGCCCTCGCCCTTGGCGTTCTTCGGCGGCGGCGTCTGCGGCTGCATGGCCGGCTTCTTGGTCGGCGCGACGGCGATCGTGCCGGACTTGGTCAACTTGGCCTCGCCCCAGATCACGTCGACCTTGTTCTTCTTCATCAGGAACTGGACGCCGTTGTTCATCCGCGTGGCGATGCCGCGCGAGCGCTTCACGATCGCCTCCAGATCCGCCTTGAACGAGCCTTCCAGCGTCAGGCCGTAATCCTTGGCGTGCTGGCCGTAATGCAGGATCTCGGCCGAGCGCAGCAGCGCCTTGGTCGGGATGCAGCCCCAGTTCGAGCAGATGCCGGCAAGATGCTCGCGCTCGACGATCGCGGTCTTGAAGCCGAGCTGAGCGGCCCGGATCGCGGCGATATAGCCGCCGGGGCCGGAGCCGATGACGATGATGTCGTAGTCAGCCATGGTTTTTCTCCCGCCGCCTCAGACCAGCATCGCCATGGGCTTTTCGATATAGCCCTTGAACGCCGCGAGAAGCTCGGCGCCGAGCGCGCCGTCGACGGCGCGGTGATCGGTCGAGAGCGTCACCGACATCACCGTCGCGACGGCCGGCTGGCCGCCCTTGACGATGACGCGCTGCTCGCCGGCGCCGACCGCCAGGATCGTCGCATGCGGCGGATTGACGATCGCCGCGAAGTCCTTGACCCCGAACATGCCGAGATTGGAGACCGCCGTCGTGCCGCCTTGGTACTCCTCGGGCTTCAGCTTGCGGGCCTTGGCACGTGCCGCCATGTCCTTCATCTCGTTGGAGATCTGCGACAGGCTCTTGTGGCAGGCATCGCGGATGATCGGCGTGATCAGGCCGCCGGGAATCGAGACGGCGACGCCGACATCGGCATGCTTGTGCTTGAGCATGGTGTTGTCGGTCCAGGATACGTTGGCATCCGGCACGGCCCTGAGCGCCAGCGCCAGCGCCTTGATCACCATGTCGTTGACCGAGAGCTTGTAGGCCGGCTTGCCGTCCTTCTCCGGCGCCGCGGCGTTGAGCTCCCCGCGCAGCTTCAGCAGCGCATCGAGCTCACAATCCACGGTGACGTAGAAATGCGGAACCGTCTGCTTGGCCTCGGTCAGGCGGCGCGCAATCGTCTTGCGCATGCCGTCATGCGGAACCTCCTCGTAGGAGCCCGGCTCGAACAGCTTCTTGACCTGCTCGTCGGACGGGCCGCTCGCGAGCGGCGCAGCCGCAGGCTTGGCGGCCGGAGCCCCGGCGGGAGCCGCAGCCGGCGCAGCCTTGGCGCCCCCGCCGGCCTTGGCAGCCTCGACATCCTTCTCGACGATGCGGCCATGCGGGCCGGAGCCCTTGATCGCATTGAGGTCGAGCCCGGCATCCTTGGCAATGCGACGGGCGAGCGGCGACGCGAAGGCACGGCTGCCGTCGGACTTCGCCGGAGCGGATGTGGCGGGAGCTTCGGCAGCCTTGGCGGGCGCAGCCGCCGGGGCTGCTTCAGCCTTCGCAGGTTCGGCCTTGGGAGCTTCCGCCTTCGGCGCGTCGCCCTTGGCGGGAGCCGACACGCTCTTGGCGTCCTCGCCCTCAGCCGCAATCACGCCGATCACCTCGTTGACCGCGACGTCGGCCGTGCCTTCCGGCACCACGATCTTGGCGAGCACGCCCTCGTCGACCGCCTCGACCTCCATCGTGGCCTTATCGGTCTCGATCTCGGCGATGATGTCGCCGGACTTGATCGTGTCGCCTTCCTTCTTCAGCCATTTGGCGAGATTGCCCTTCTCCATCGTCGGAGAGAGCGCGGGCATCAGGATGTTGGTCGGCATCGGTCAGCCCCTCTCAGCGATAGCAGACGGCCTTGGCCGCCGCGACGACCTCGCCGATGTTCGGAAGCGCGAGCTTCTCGAGATTGGCCGCATACGGCATCGGCACGTCCTTGCCGGTGACGCGGGCGACGGGAGCGTCGAGATAATCGAAGGCCGCCTCCATGATCTTCATACCGATCTCGGCGGTGACGCCGGACTGCGGGAAGCCCTCCTCGACCGCGACGCAGCGATTGGTCTTCTGCACCGAGGCGATGACGGTCTCGATATCCATCGGGCGGATCGTGCGCAGGTCGATGACCTCGGCCTCGATGCCCTCCTTGGCCAGCGCCTCGGCGGCGCCGAGCGCATAGGTCATGCCGATGCCGAAGGAGACGATCGTCACGTCCGTGCCCGGACGCACCACCTTCGCCTTGCCGATCGGGACCAGGAAATCGTCCCCCTTCGGCACGTCGAAGGACTTGCCGTACATGATCTCGTTTTCGAGGAAGATCACCGGGTTCGGATCGCGGATCGCACTCTTCAGCAGGCCCTTCGCGTCAGAAGCGCTGTAGGGCATCACGACCTTGAGACCCGGCACGTTCGAGTACCACGCCGCATAGTCATGGCTGTGCTGGGCGCCGACGCGGGCAGCCGCGCCGTTCGGGCCGCGAAACACGATCGGGCAGCCCATCTGGCCGCCGGACATGTAGAGCGTCTTGGCGGCGGAGTTGATCAGGTGGTCGATCGCCTGCATGGCGAAGTTGAAGGTCATGAACTCGACGATCGGCTTCAGGCCGGAGAGCGCCGCGCCGACGCCGATACCGGCGAAGCCGTGCTCGGTGATCGGCGTGTCAATGACGCGCTTGGCACCGAATTCCTGCAGCAGGCCCTGAGTCACCTTGTAGGCGCCCTGGTACTCGGCGACCTCCTCGCCCATGACGAAGACGTCCTTGTCGCGGCGCATCTCCTCGGCCATCGCGTCGCGCAGGGCTTCGCGGACCGTGGTGTTGACGATCTCGGCGCCGGCCGGGAATTCGGAGGAGGAATCATAGGCCTTCGCTTGAGCCGGGACGGTGTCCGGCTTACTGGCGGCGGGCACGTCCTCGCTCTTGGCCTCCGCCGGCTTGGCTTCGGCTTTCGGCTCGGCCTTGGCTTCAGGCGCAGCAGCCTTGCCACCACCGCTGGCCGCAGCCGCAACATCCTCGCCCTCGGCTGCGATGACGCCGATCGGCGTGTTCACGGCGACGTTCTCGGTGCCATCCGCGACGAGGATCTTGGCGAGCACGCCCTCGTCGACGGCTTCGACCTCCATGGTCGCCTTGTCGGTCTCGATCTCGGCGATGATGTCGCCGGACTTGACCTGATCGCCCTCTTTCTTCAGCCACTTGGCCAGTTTTCCTTCCTCCATGGTGGGGGAAAGGGCAGGCATGAGAATGTCGATCGGCATGAACGCACCCGGATTCTAAGACGCGGGGAAAAGGATGAAGGCCGGTAGCGCGGGGCGATCAGCCCCGCGGGGCTTCCAGCAGGATGTCGGTGTAGAGCTCCGACGGATCCGGCTCGGGATCGTGGGTCGCGAACTCGGCGGCATCGTTGACGATCTCGCGCACCTTGGCGTCGATCGCCTTGAGTTCGTCCTCGGCGATCTTGAAGTCGCGGATCAGCCGCGCCCGGACCTGCTCGATCGGATCGTGCTCCTCGCGCATGCGCTGGACCTCGTCCTTGGAGCGGTACTTCGCCGGGTCGGACATCGAATGCCCGCGATAGCGATAGGTCTGCATCTCCAGGATATACGGCCCCTTGCCGGAGCGGGCGTGCTCGATGGCGCGCTGACCGGCCTCGCGGACGGCACGGACGTCCATGCCGTCGACCTGCTCGCCGGGAATGTTGAAGGAGAGGCCGCGGCGGGAGAAATCGGTCTGGGCCGAGGCACGATTGACCGAGGTGCCCATGGCATAGCGGTTGTTCTCGATCACGAACACGACCGGCAGCTTCCAGAGCTCGGCCATGTTGAAGCTCTCGTAGACCTGGCCCTGGTTGGCCGCGCCGTCGCCGAAATAGGTCATCGAGACCGTGTTGTCGCCGCGATACCAGTCGGCAAAGGCAAGCCCTGTCCCGAGCGATACCTGCCCGCCGACGATGCCATGGCCGCCATAGAAATTCTTCTCGCGGCTGAACATGTGCATCGAGCCGCCCTTGCCGCGCGAATAGCCGCCGCGCCGGCCGGTCAGCTCCGCCATCACGCCGCGCGATTCCATGCCGCAGGCCAGCATATGGCCGTGGTCGCGATAGCCGGTGATGACCTGGTCGCCATCCTTGGAGGCCATCTGCATGCCGATGACGACGGCTTCCTGGCCGATATAGAGGTGGCAGAAGCCGCCGATCAGGCCCATGCCGTACATCTGGCCGGCCTTCTCCTCGAAGCGCCGGATCAGCAGCATCTCGCGATAGGCGTGGAGGTCTTCTTCCTTGGTGAAGGTCGGTGTGTTGCTGAGGCTTCCCCCGACCTTGCCAGCGCTTTCCTTGCCCGCACGGGCCTTTGCCGGCTTTGCAGCGGCTTTGGGTTGAGCGGGAGCTTTCGACTTACGCGCAGCAACAGCCATAGGCGGTCCTCCAAGATCATCCGACTATTGTTGTAGAGGATCGGAAAAACCTTGGCGAGGACGCTATCTCGCAATGCAACATGATCTAACCCATTGAAAAAAATGGGTTGATACGTTTTAACTGGAATTGAGTTAATCGATACGTCTGCGACTAAGCGGCGGAGGTATTTTGCCTCAGCGGCCCATGATGACGACGTCGTTCTTATGGGTCCGGCCGAGGATCTCGCGGGCGTTCTCTTCCAGGAGATCGCGATCGACGGCCTCGTTGCGCACCAGAGCGAGTCTCTGCTCCCAGGATTTGCGCTCGGCCGTAAGGGTGGCAAGCTCCCCCTCCATGTCGCGCAGCGACTCCCGGATCGCGCCGCGCGCCTCGAGGCCGCGCGCGCCGTGCTGGGCGTGGAACATGAAATAAGCCACGGCCGCCCCCGAGACCAGGTAGAGGGCCAATGTCACGAAGATAGACCGGAGTCCGCGGCGAATAACCATGGCAGGAACGCTAGGCCGACTTGGTTTCCGCCGGGTTAACGCGGGCATCCGGAAGTGGACGAACCCCACCGCAAAATCGTGCGATCTGCACGGAACGAGTTGACCGGCGCCAATCGGCTCCGTATTCACCGCGCCGGTGAGGGCGGGTAGCTCAGTGGTAGAGCACGTGACTTTTAATCATGTGGTCGTGGGTTCGATCCCCACCCCGCTCACCACAGCCGGATAGCTGCTGCTGCCGTGCAGCGCCGCCCCCGCAGATTCACATCTATCAGCCAAGCCGCCGGGTTACGCCGCCACCCTTGTATGGGCGCGCCGGCCGGCTCGCCGGCCCCGGCAGCAGATAGGCGCCGCCGCCCGCCCCGAGCGCCGGCCAACCCGGATCGGCATAGGCGTTGAGCTCCCAGCAGCGCAGGTGCTCGCGCTCCGCATCGGTCGTGGCATCCGAGCAGGCCGAGACCTGCGAGCGCTGCCAGAATGCGGATGCCGGCCCGCAGATCGCCGCGAGCATCGCCGCCGACAGGGCGGCCGGAATCAGAAACCTACGCATCGCCTGCCCTTCCGGCGCCTTGCATCGAACTCGGGAACGCTCATGATGCCGGCTACGGCCTTGCCGAAGGCTTAAGCGGAAAAGGCATCCGGACATGACCCGCTGCCGATGAGCAGCAGCCATGCGGCTGCAACGAGCGGAACCGGCTTGACCGGCCCGCGTTCGGATCGGCATCGGCAGACGTTCGATCGTCATGGAAGCGTGGCATCGCCCCCGCTTCGCTGCCCAGGAGAACACGCCCGTGAAGCTGCCCATCGTGATCCACACCGAAGAAGACTACGACCGTGCCCAGCAGCGGGTGGAAGAGCTGAACGCGATGCCTGACGGTGCGGAAAAGGAGCGGGAGCTGCACGCCCTCGCGGAGGCCATGCTGGCCTTCGAACTCCGCCGTGACGACGCCGACGACTGACGGGCACACATTCCCCAGGTTCAGGAATCGTTGCTCGCATTGAGTTCCTCCGGGCGCAGCCCCTCGTCCGGCGGCGTCGAGCGCTCCGGGCTGGCCGCCCAGGCGACAAGGATTTCCGCGATCACATCGGCACGCGAGCGGCCTTGCCGGTGAAGCTCGACATGTCGATCGAGCGCCGCAAGCGTGCGCTCGTCGACGGAAAGCGTGACAGGGAGTGTCGGCATCGGAACACCTCGCGCGGCCGAGGTTGGAACAGCGTCGCGGCTGCGGCGTTTCCAACAATGCGGCATTGGACCACGGCTTCGTCCGGCAAGCAATCGCCCGGCATAATCAAGCAAATGCCGCCGGACCGACAGGTCGATGCACCTGCGTGACTTTCTGTGCGGGCTCATTCGGCCGAGGTCTTAAATTCCTTCGCCGCCGATCCGAACAAAACCGCCGCTCGATTGTTCTCATTATGAGCCGCTCTACTGGCGGAAGCATTTTGGAGGAAGATATGATCAGGCATCATCATTTCATGCTGTCGACAGTTGGTGTCGCGATGCTCGCTACAGCCGCCATGGCCCAAACCAGCGCGCCGACGCCGCCGTCTTCAGCGCCCGCCGCGCCGACGGCCGCGCAGACGAGCGCCAGCACCCCGGCCCCGACCAATCTGGCCGGCCAGGGCAAGTGGCGCACGAGCAAACTGATCGGCGTCGACGTGTACGGCCCTGACGACAAGAAGGTGGGTGACGTCACCGAGGTGATCGTCGACAAGACCGGCAAGATCGAGATGGTCACGATCGGCGTCGGCGGCTTCCTCGGTATCGGTTCGAAGGATGTCGCGGTCCCCTTCGACCAGGTGACCTGGAGCGACCAGCCGATGGCCGCGGCAGCCCCTGCTCCCGCTCCGTCCGGCAGCGCCGGCAGCACGGGCGGCGGCATGGCCTCTCCGCCGGCCGCGGCAGCCCCGAAGGCGCCGGCGATGTATCCGGATCACGGCAAGATCACGATGACCAAGGACCAGCTCAAGGCAGCTCCGAGCGTGACCTATTCCGGCACCTGACGGAGCAACGGCCTGAATCTGGCCGGTTAGCTCGAAAGGCCCGCCTCGCGAAAGCGAGGCGGGCCTTGTCCTGCCTGCATCAGGCCGTGGCGGTATCCCGCAGCAGCGGCGGTATGGCCTCTGGCAGATCGTCCGCAATCAGCCCCATTCCAAGCTTCTCCCCGGCACGTCCATGGAGCCAGACGGCTGCGCAACTGGCTTCGAAGGCGGGCATGCCCTGCGCCAGCAGGCCGGCGACCAGCCCGGCCAGCACGTCGCCGGACCCCGCTGTCGCCAGCGCAACCGATCCCGTGACATTGATCGCGCCGCGCCCATCCGGCGCGGCGACGACCGTATCGGCTCCCTTGTAGACGATGACAGCTCCGGACAACGCCGCGGCCTTCCGCGCCCGTTCGAGCTTCGAGGGCTCGGCGGTAATGGCGGGCTCTTCGCCGAACAGGCGCTGGAACTCGCCCTCATGCGGCGTCAACACGGTCCCGCCGCCGCGCCCGCCCAGAAGGCGCACGCCACCGTCGGGGAGTCCTGCAAGCGCGGTCAGGGCATCGGCATCGAGCACCGCCGGCCTCTCATCCGCGATCACGGCCCGCAGCAGATCGTCCGCGCGCGGGTTGAGCCCCAGCGCCGGACCAGCCAGGACAGCGGAAACCCGGCGATCCCGGAGGAAGGCCTCCAGTGCTCCACGATCGGCGACGGCCCGCTGCATCAAGGCGTCCGGCCCGCGCGCCGCATGAACCGGCAAGGCCTCGGGCTCGCAGAGCAGGGTCGCGAGCCCGGCACCGACCCGCAGCGCCGCACGCGCGCTCAGCCTCGGCGCCCCGACGCCGGCAATCCCGCCGGCCAGGACAGCGACCGCACCACGCCGGAACTTGTGTGTATCGGCCTGGTGTTCCGGCCAGGCATGGCGCCAAAGCAGGGGGTCGTTGCGGAAGGCCATGACCCCGACCGCTTCGAGCGCAGGCTGAGCCGGAATGCCGATATCGGCGACCGTCACGGGGCCGCAAAGCGACCGCCCCGGCTGCAGCAGATGGCCTGGCTTCAGCCGGAAGAAGGTGATGGTTTCGCTCGCCTTGACGGCAATGCCTTCCACCTGGCCGGTATCCCCCGATACGCCGCTCGGCATGTCGACGGCAATGACGGGGCGTCCCGCGCCGTTGAGACATGCCACCGCTTCGGCAAATGCCCCGGTCAGCGGGCGCGTCAGCCCGGCCCCGAACAGCGCATCGACGAAGACATCGCCCGGCCTATCGACAAGCGCGTTCAGCGACTCGATCGGTCCGGCCCAGCGCTCCAGCGCGATCACGGCATCGCCGATGAAACCATCCGTGGAACCCGGCAGCACCACGCGAACCCTGAGTCCGCCTTCGCGCAGAAGCCGCGCCGCGACGAAGCCGTCGCCGCCATTGTTGCCCGGCCCGCAGAACAGCGTGACGGCTCCTCCCGCCCCTGCCCGCCTGAGAGCGGCCTCCGCCACCGCACGACCCGCCCGCTCCATGAGCGCGATGCCGGGCGTGCCTGCCGCGATGGCCACGCGATCGGCGGCTGCCATCTGCTGCGTGGTCAGCAAGGCGAGCTCCGCCCTGTCCTTCATGTCGGCGCGTCTGTCGTCCATGCCGCATCTTCAGGCGCCGTCCGGCAGGCCGCAAGCTGCGGCGGAATGCCGCTTATGATCAACCGATATGCACTTGCCCATTTTTTATGCTGTTTATTGCCTTTTTGCCGGGCGCGTTGGCGGGCGCTGCCGCATGGCGGGGCGTCGGCGCCAATGCTATGAGCAGAGGCAAGGCTGCAGGCGTCCAGGGCTGCGGGGTTCGTTCCCGCGCCGGAAGGCTCCGCCAGCTACAGTCCGGCTCGGCCGGATCTCGAGACGCAAGGGAGGCCGGTCGGCGCATGAAGAAGATCGAAGCGATCATCAAGCCCTTCAAGCTGGACGAAGTGAAGGAGGCGCTCCAGGAGGTCGGGCTGCAGGGCATCACGGTCCTGGAAGCCAAGGGCTTCGGCCGCCAGAAGGGCCATACCGAACTCTATCGTGGCGCCGAGTACGTCGTCGACTTCCTGCCGAAGGTGAAGATCGAGATCGTTCTCGCCGACGAGATGCTGGATCGCGCCATCGAGGCGATCACGAAGGCCGCCCAGACCGGCCGGATCGGAGATGGCAAGATTTTTGTATCGAGCATCGAGGGGGTGATCCGCATCCGCACCGGCGAGACCGGCGCAGACGCGATCTGAGGTCGTCTCCCCATCATCGGATAACGAGCCGCAGGCCGGATGGAGCCGGTTGCGGCAGCGTGAATGTGAACATGGCTGGCAAGAGGAATTGCTGAAATGAAAAGCGCCAAGGATGTCCTCAAGGCGATCAAGGACAACGACGTCAAATACGTCGACTTCCGCTTCACCGATCCACGCGGCAAGTGGCAGCACTGGACCTTCGACGTCAGCATCATCGACGAGGACATCTTCGCCGAGGGCACGATGTTCGACGGCTCCTCGATCGCCGGCTGGAAGGCGATCAACGAGTCCGACATGCTGCTGATGCCGGATCCGACCACGGCCGTGATGGATCCGTTCTTCGCGGCTCCGACCATGGTCATCAACTGCGACGTGCTCGAGCCCGCCACCGGCGAACCCTATAGCCGCGATCCGCGCGGTATCGCCAAGAAGGCCGAGGCTTATCTCAAGTCGACCGGCATCGGCGACACCGTCTATGTCGGCCCCGAGGCCGAGTTCTTCATCTTCGACGACGTCAAGATCGCCGCCGACCCGTACAACACGGGCTTCAAGCTCGACGCCGCCGAGCTGCCGACCAACGGCATGACCGATTACGAAGGCGGCAATCTCGGCCACCGCATCGCCACCAAGGGCGGCTACTTCCCGGTCCCGCCGCAGGACATGGCGCAGGACATGCGCGGCGAGATGCTCGCGGCCATGGCCTCGATGGGCGTCGCCGTCGAGAAGCACCACCACGAGGTCGCCTCGGCCCAGCATGAGCTCGGCATGAAGTTCGACACGCTGGTGAAGACCGCCGACCAGCTGCAGACCTACAAGTACTGCATCCACAACGTCGCCCAGAGCTACGGCAAGACCGCGACCTTCATGCCGAAGCCGGTCTATGGCGACAACGGCTCGGGCATGCATGTCCACCAGTCGATCTGGAAGAACGGCAAGCCGCTCTTCGCCGGCAACAAGTATGCCGACCTGTCGCAGGAGTGCCTCTGGTACATCGGCGGCATCATCAAGCATGCCAAGGCGCTGAACGCCTTCACCAACCCCTCGACCAACTCCTACAAGCGCCTCGTCCCGGGCTATGAGGCTCCGGTGCTGCTCGCTTATTCGGCGCGCAACCGCTCGGCCTCGTGCCGTATTCCGTGGACGACCTCGCCGAAGGCCAAGCGCGTCGAGGTCCGCTTCCCCGATCCGATGGCGAACCCCTATCTCGCCTTCTCGGCCCTGATGATGGCCGGCCTCGACGGCATCGTGAACAAGATCGATCCCGGCCCGGCGATGGACAAGGACCTTTACGACCTGCCGCCCCGCGAGCTGAAGAAGATCCCGACCGTCTGCGGCTCGCTGCGCGAAGCGCTGGAATCGCTGAAGAAGGACAACGCCTTCCTCAAGGCCGGCGGCGTCTTCACCGACGACTTCATCGAGAGCTATATCGAGCTCAAGATGCAGGATGTGGCGCGTTTCGAGATGACGCCGCACCCGGTCGAGTTCGCGATGTACTACTCGTACTGAGGGATTTTCGGCCGGCTGCGCAGGCACCGGCCGAGACCGCAGAACATGGAAGGCCGGGGCGGCAACGCCTCGGCCTTTTCGTTGGGCGCGGGCGTCGCGAAGCCGGGTAACCTCGCCTTCACGCGTGATCGGGCAGGTTCGGCGGAGAATTGCTGGATGGCGGTGCTCAGGCTTGCAGACGATCTCGATCAACGGGCGCTTTCTCGGCCAGCCGCTGACCGGCGTGCAGCGCTTTGCGCTCGAACTGACCAGGGCGCTCGACCGGCGGATCGGCGCAGGCGCGCTTCCCGAAAAGCTCAAGGATGCGCGCTGGCGCCTCCTCGCGCCGGAAGACGTCCCCCAGACCGATGAATTCCGGCATATCGCGCTCGAACGCTTCGGGCCGTTCTCAGGCCACCTCTGGGAGCAGACCGCGCTCGCGCGCCGGGCGGCGGGCGACATCCTCGTCGGCTTCGGCGGCAGCGGCCCCCTGCTCCACCGCCGGCAGCTCGTCGTCATCCACGACGTCACCATCTTCCGTCACCCGGAAGCCTTCAGCAGGGCGTACCGCGTCACCCACAAGGCCCTCGGCTTCGGGCTGACGCGAACGGCGCGCATCGCGACGGTCTCCCGCTTCTCGCGCGGCGAGCTCGGCACGATCTTTCATGTCCGCCCGGACAACATTCCGGTGATCTACAACGCCACCGACCATTTCTCCGGGCTGGTTCCGGATGAAACCGTCCTGCCGCGCCTCGGACTCGAGGGCACGAACTTCTTCTTTATGCTCGGTACGCTGAAGCCCAACAAGAACATCGATTTCGCCATCCGCGCCTTCGATGCCCTCGGCGATCGCGGCTGGAAGCTCGTCATCGCGGGCGCTCTCGACCGGAGCGGCGTCTTCAAGGCCGATGCGCCGGCGAGCGCCGACAACCTGATCTTCACCGGGCGGCTGACCGATGCCGAGATCGTCGCGCTCGAACGCCGGGCCCGCGGCTTCGTCTTTCCAAGCCTTTACGAGGGTTTCGGCATCCCGCCGCTCGAAGCGATGACGCAGGACTGCCCGGTCCTGGCTGCGGATATTCCGGCAGTCCGCGAAGCCTGCGGCGAGGCGGCGCTCTATTTCGATCCGCGCGATCGCGCCAGCCTCGAAGACGCGATGCGCCAGATCATGGACGCCGGCGGCGATACCTCCGGGCTGGTCGAGAAGGGCCATGCCAACCTCGCGCGCTTCTCCTGGGACAAGAGCGCCGAGACCCTGTTGTCGACCCTTTCGGACATGGCTGCGCCGCGGCGCTAACCACGCGCATCACGAGATATCCGGTGAAGCACCCGGGCGCCGGAGCAGCGCGGCGACGGTCGCAGCCGTCGGCGGAATGCACAGCAGTATGACCGCCAGCGACACCGGCAGCGATGTCTGCGGCGTGCCGGCATTGGCGAACCCGGCGATGGCGAATGCGGCGAGCGCGCTGCCCAGCGTGAGCCCGGGCCAGCGGAACGGCATCGACAGGAAGAGCGGTGTCCCCACGATCATGGCCACGGCTGCCCCCGCGGCACCGCTGTAAAGCAATCCGGTCAGCGAGCCGCCGGACAAGGCCCAGCCGGCGAGCGAACTCAGGTTGAGCAGGATGGCGTCGGTCACGGCCAGCCCGATGATCGGCCTCAGGCGCTGCGTCAGATGCGCGGGCGTCGGCAGCAGGTTCTGGACCCAGGCCCGCAGCAGCGCGAGGATCGTCACGGCCGGCGCGGCGAGGAGGAAGGTCTCGCGCAGTTCGGCCTTCACCAGCCAGGTCGCGGCCGGCGCCAGCAGGCACAGGATCACTGCCGCCGTTACCAGCGAGCAGTTCGCAAGCTGTGCGTAGTAGCCGCCGAGGCGCTCCCGGAAGGCCGGCGAACCCGGCTCGCGGTCATAGCTTGCGACCAGTTCGGGATAGCGGATCGCATGGAGCGCCGAGACGACCAGAATGAAGGGCCGCTGCAGCAGGTCGAGCGCCAGCAGCGCGCCGGCCGCGCCCTGACTGCCGATCACCGCCGTGATCAGCGCCTTGAGCCCGAGCGGCGCCAGAAGGCTGGCCACGGAGGCTCCGGCCGAAACGCCGCCATAGGCGAGGTACTTCTTCAGCAGATGACGCTGCGGCCGATGGAGCCCTCGCGCCAGCGGGCCCCCGGCAAGCCGCGCCAGCACGACATAGGCGAGGCTTCCGGCCAGCATGCCGGCCACCGCGCCTGAAAGCGTCGGGGCAAGCATGGCTCCGCCGACCGTGCCGATCGCCAGGAGTGACGCCCGGGCAGCCTGCAGGATCGAGAACAGCCGAAAATCCTGCCGGAAGCGCAGCATCGTCAGATGCAGCTCCGAACCGCCCTGGAACACCGCAAAAAAGGCTCCGCCGACGGCAATCCCCGGAGCAACCGCGCCCGACGCGAGAACGCCTGCTCCCGCGAGCAGGCAAAGAGCAGCGCAAACGGCGAAAGCGTACGCGATGACCGAGCGCTGCGCCGTCTCGTCGGGGCCGGGATAGAACCGGCTGCAGGAGAACCGGATCCACTCGAAGACGGCAATGCTGGCGAACTGGCTGATCGTGACGAAGAGCGAATAATGCGTGAAATCCCGCGCCGGCAGGATACGCGAGACCAGCAGCAGCAGCACGAGCGCCAGCACAGCCTGATAGATATAGGCTCCGAGAGCGGCGATCTGGCCCACCGGCGCGACGCTCCGCTCAGGCCGCACGAACAGGCGCGGCAGATAGCAACGCGCCGCTATCGGCCAATCCGCTATCCGTGACGATGACGCGAAACATCCCATTGCCCTCCGGCCACAGGCCTAGGGCATAAAGGTTGATATTTCCGCGCGGCCCGAGGGCGGCTTTCAGGAGAAATGCAGAACCGCAAGCCCGGCCGAAGCGGCGATCGCCGCAAGCCACCAGACCCAGCGCGAGGCATGCGGATCGCTCGCCGCCAGGGGCGTGCCGATGACATCTTCATGACCGAAGGATTCGCCGGCGAGGCGTGCAGCACGCTGCAAACCCGCGATACCCGCAACCGGCACTGACTGACGCGAAGCCACGGCCTTCTCCCCCCCTGTAGACCGATCATAGCGCATTGCGGAAATCCGCATAGGCCTGAACGTGCTGACCATCCTCGGCACGGATGGTTAACGTGGCCTGAACGGCTCGGTTCCGCCCCGCTCTTGCCCAAGCCAGCGACAGGGATGTGACAGGCATGCGATCGCCGGAGACGAGGCGGTTTCGATCCGGGGATGAGGCGTCTATAAGCTGCCCCTGACAGGGCATGACGGACCGCAATGCGCTAGAGTTCGAAGGCGCGAATCAGGAAGCATTTGGTGGCAATGGCGGATAACGGCGATCTTTTCGGTGCGGAGCCGGAGCGGCCCGACGCGGCGAGCCCGAGGCCGGAAGCCCGCTCGCCCGCCGCTGCTCCCAAGGCGCCGCAGCCGCCCGCATCCCCTGCCCGCAACGGCACCCTTTCGGAGACCGGCTACGACGCCTCCGCCATCGAGGTCCTCGAAGGGCTGGAGCCGGTGCGCCGCCGGCCGGGCATGTATATCGGCGGCACCGACGAACGCGCCCTGCATCATCTCTTCGCCGAGGTGATCGACAACGCCATGGACGAGGCGGTGGCCGGCCACGCCACCTTCATCGATGTCGAATTGTTCGAGGACGGCTCGATCGCCGTCACCGACAATGGCCGCGGCATCCCGGTCGACCCCCATCCGAAATTTCCGGGCAAGTCGGCGCTCGAAGTCATCATGACGACGCTGCATGCCGGCGGAAAGTTCGATTCCAAGGCCTATGAGACCTCGGGCGGCCTGCATGGCGTCGGCGTTTCCGTGGTCAACGCCCTGTCGGACCGGCTGGAGGTCGAGGTCGCGCGCGGCAAGACGCTGTATCGCCAGATCTTCTCGCGCGGCCTGGCGCAGGGGCCGCTGGAAACCGTCGGCGCTGTCGCCAACCGGCGCGGCACCCGCGTGCGCTTCCACCCCGACGCGCAGATCTTCGGCGAGGGCGCGGCCTTCTCGCCGGCCCGCCTGTTCAGGATGGCACGCTCCAAGGCCTATCTCTTCGGCGGCGTCGAGATCCGCTGGACCTGCGCAGCGTCGCTGCTGAAGCCCGAGGGCGACGTCGCCGCCGAAGCGGTGTTCCGCTTCCCCGGGGGCTTGCGCGACTATCTCGGCCGCGAGATCGAGGGCAAGGACCTCGTCGCTGAGCCGATCTTCTCCGGCAAGATCACCCGGGAAGGCAGCCACGGCTCGCTCGAATGGGCGGTGGCCTGGCTCGCGACCGGCGAGGACGGCTTCTCCTCCTCCTATTGCAACACGATCCCGACACCCGAAGGCGGCACGCATGAGCAGGGCCTGCGCATCGCCCTGCTGCGCGGCCTGCGCGACCATGCCGAGCGCATCGGCCAGTCCAAGCGCATGGCGCAGGTCACCTCCGACGACGTGATGGCGACCTGCGCCGCCATGCTCTCGGTCTTCATCCGCGAGCCGGAATTCCAGGGCCAGACCAAGGACAAGCTCGCGACGCAGGAAGCCCACCGCATCGTCGAGAACGCGATCCGCGACGCCTTCGACCATTGGCTCGCCGCCGCGCCCCAGCAGGCGCTGCGCCTGCTCGACTGGTCGGTCGACCGGGCCGAGGAGCGCCTGCGCCGGCGCCTCGAAAAGGAAGTCTCGCGCAAGACCGCAACGCGAAAGCTGCGCCTGCCCGGCAAGCTCGCCGATTGCTCGAATGCGGGCGCGGCCGGCTCCGAGCTCTTCATCGTCGAGGGCGACTCGGCCGGCGGCTCGGCCAAGCAGGCGCGCAATCGCTCGAACCAGGCGATCCTGCCCCTGCGCGGCAAGATCCTCAACGTCGCCAATGCCACGCGCGAGAAGCTCAATGCCAACCAGCAGCTCGCCGACCTGATCCTGGCGCTCGGCTGCGGCATCGGCACCCAGTTCCGCGAGGATGACCTGCGCTACGAGAAGGTCATCGTCATGACCGACGCCGATGTCGACGGCGCCCATATCGCTTCGCTGCTCGTCACCTTCTTCTGGCGCCAGATGCCGCGCCTGATCGAGAAGGGCCATCTCTATCTCGCCGTGCCGCCGCTCTACCGCCTCCAGCACGGCGGCAAGAGCGTCTATGCCCGCAACGACGCCCATAAGGACGAGCTGATCGAGACGGTGTTCAAGGGCAAGAAGCCGGAGATCTCGCGCTTCAAGGGGCTTGGCGAAATGATGCCGGCCCAGCTCAAGGAAACCACCATGGACCCGAGCAAGCGCATCCTGCTCAAGGTCATGGTCGATCACGAGGCCAAGGAGGAGACCTCCGACACGGTCGAGCGCCTGATGGGCAACAAGCCGGAAGCGCGCTTCGTCTTCATCCAGGAACGCGCCGCCTTTGCCGGCGAACTGATCGACCTGTGAGTTACGAGCCCTGCATCCTTGCAGGGCTGGGGCTCACGCCCGGCGGGCTGCTCGAGCAGACATTTCCCGGCAGGGTTCGCGCATGTCGAACCCTCCTCACCTCCCGGACCGCCATGATCGCCGACACCATACCTCCTGGGACTGGCCACTGACGGCATGGGCGAGCCTGCTTCCCCTCCATCTCGACGCGACGGCGATCTGGCATCCCCGGTCGGACAGGTATCCTGGGACGACATCCGGATCTTCAACGCCATCGCCGTCGGCGGGTCGATGGCCGTGGCAGCGGCGCGCCTAGGCCTGAGCGAGGCAACGGTCGCGCGCCGGCTGAAGGCCTTCGAGACCGGGCTCGGATTGCAGCTCTTCACCCGCGAGGCCAACCGGCTCGTACCGACCGCGATCGGCATTGAGCTCGCAACCGAGGCGGCCCTCGTGGAAGCCGCCGCCAGGCGCTTCGCGATCCGCGCGGACACGGCTCGCCCGCAAGCCGACGCGCCCGTCCGCATCACCGCCACCACCTCGATCAGCCTGCTCCTGACCATGAACGCAACGGCGATCTCGCAAGCCGCGGGCGGGGTCGAGATCGTCATCATCAGCACACGCAACCGGCTCGACCTGGCGCGCGGCGAAGCCGATATCGCGCTCCGCATGACCCGGGTTCCGGGCGAGCCCGGCCATTACGCACAGAAGGTCGGGCGGCTGATGCAGGCGCTCTATGTTCGCCGCGACATCGATCCCGCGACCGCGCCGATCATCTCGGTCAATCGCGAAACCTCCTCGCGGATCGACGACCACATCATGGCTTATGCCGCCGGCCGCCCGATCGCGGCGCGCGTCGGCGATTCGGCCGCGCGCTACGAAAGCGTCCGCTCCTCCGGGGCGCTGTCGATGGCGCCCTGCTTCATGGGCGATGCCGATCCGACCTTGCGCCGCCTCCAGCCGCCGCCCGAGCAGACCGGTGACGACATCTTCCTGGTTTCGCACGAGGTCTCGCGCCGCAGGCCGGGCGTCGCCGCGGTGCTGAGCGCCCTGCGCAAGCTGTTCAAGGAACAGCAGGCCCGCCTGATCGGCAGAACCGGCGAGAATGCAGGCGATCGCTAAATTCGTCTGCAATCCGGCAAGACTTGGCTAACCATCCTTTTACTGCTGAGGGCGCATGCTGCCGCAAAGCTCGTGATGTCACGGGCCGTGGAGAGTGCGCCATGCGCCTGATCGAACTGTTCTGGAAGAACAATCGCGGCACCATCGCCGCCGATATCGCCAAGGCCGGCGCGGCCATCGCCTTCCTGTCGGTCATCGCCGCGAATTTCCTGTCGAGCCAGACCGCTTCGCTCGACAAGGACCGCCTGGCCCAGGTCAGCCTCGCCGCCTCCAAGCGCGACCCGATGACCACGGGCTCGATCGCCCGGGCGGCGGGCGACACGAAGCTCGACCCCTGCGCCCTGCCCCGCTGATCAGGATCATCCTTGTCATTCCGGCTTCGCGCCTGCGGTGCGCCCCGCAATGACAAGTATCAGCCGAGCCAGCGCAACAGTTCCGCCGTCACAACCTCGGGCACTTCCAGCGTCGACAGGTGACCGCAGCCGGGCACGATCGCCAGCCGTCCGCGAGCACCGACGAGGCCGGCCATTTCCTGCGCTTCGGCAACGGGCGTGATCTCATCCTCCTGGCCCACCAGCACCAGCACCGGAATCGATAGACCTGCCAGCATCGGCCGCGAGTCCGGCCGCTTCATGATCGCCTTTTGCTGGCGCACGAAACCTTCGGCTCCGACATCGTCGGCCATCCCACGCACCAGCAGCCGCAGCGGCTCATCGGTCAGGCGCGCCGGCGCGACCAGTTTCTGCCAGAGCAGTGTCGTGACGTTGTCGAAAGCCCCCTTCTCCGCCAACCCGATCATCTGCTCACGCGGCAGGTTGGTCTCGGGCGTCGCCGGCTTGGCGCTGGTGTCGAGCAAGGCCAGCCGCGTCACGCGCTCCGGCGCCTGCCTGAGCACTTCGAACGCGACATAGCCGCCCATCGACAGCCCGCAGAGCGCGAAACGCGGCGGAGCGGCCGCGAGCAAGCGCTTGACGATGGCGGAAAGCGTGTCATCGCGGGCGTGATCGGCGACCAGGATGGGGCGTCCATCGGCAAGCGCAGGCCATTGCGGAGCATAGAGCGCGGCGTTGCAACTCAGGCCGGGAACGAGAACAAGCGGCTCCTTCATGAGGTTAAAGCAGTCCTTTCAAGGCTAGATGATTGACTTTGCCGCGTTTTCTTTGCATTCCACACGGGTCCGAAGGCGCGCAGGAACTGTCGTCGCGCCAACGCGGTGGTTGAGCAGGTCATCCCGCCGTGTTTCACCGACCCAGAAGAAGCACCATACGCGATGTCATTTGCCGAACTCGGCTTGAGTGAAAAGGTTCTGACGGCCGTCACCGCCGCAGGCTATAGCACGCCGACCCCCATCCAGGCCCAGGCCATTCCGCATGTTCTCGCCCGCAAGGACGTTCTGGGCATTGCCCAGACCGGCACCGGCAAGACCGCGGCCTTCACCTTGCCGATGCTGACCATCCTGGAAACCGGCCGCGCCCGGGCCCGGATGCCGCGCACCCTGATCCTGGAGCCGACGCGCGAGCTCGCGGCGCAGGTCGAGGAGAACTTCACCCGCTACGGCGTCAACCAGAAGCTCTCGGTCGCGCTTTTGATCGGCGGCGTTTCCTTCGGCGACCAGGATGCCAAGATCACCCGCGGCGTCGACGTGCTGATCGCGACGCCCGGCCGCCTGCTCGACCATGTCGAGCGCGGCAAGCTGCTGCTGACCGGCGTCGAGCTTCTCGTCATCGACGAAGCCGACCGCATGCTCGACATGGGCTTCATCCCGGACATCGAGCGGGTCTGCAAGCTCGTGCCTTTCACCCGGCAGACGCTGTTCTTTACCGCAACGATGCCGCCGGAGATCACCCGCATCTCCGAGCAGTTCCTGCACAACCCGGTCCGCGTCGAGGTCTCCCGCCCCGCCACGGCGGCCGCGACGATCACCCAGCGCCTGATCGCCTCCAATTCGCAGGATTTCGAGAAGCGCGAGACGCTGCGCAAGCTCATCAAGGGCGCGACCGACCTGCAGAACGCGATCGTCTTCTGCAACCGCAAGCGCGATGTCGCAACGCTGCACAAGTCGCTGCAGCGCCATGGTTTCCCGGCGGTCGCGCTCCACGGCGACATGGATCAGTACGCCCGCATGGCGGCGCTCGAATCCTTCCGCACCGGCGAGAATCCGATCCTCGTCGCCTCGGACGTCGCGGCGCGCGGCCTCGATATCCCCGCCGTCAGCCATGTCTTCAACTTCGACGTCCCGACCCATGCCGAGGACTATGTCCACCGCATCGGCCGCACCGGTCGTGCCGGCCGCGAAGGCGCTTCCTTCACCATCGTCACCCGCCATGACGACAAGCTCGTCGCGGCGATCGAGAAGCTAACCGGTCAGACCATCGCCTTCGAAGGCCCCGGCCTCGACGCCCTGCCCCCGGGCGAACCGCGCGACGAACGTCGCAGCGGCCGCCGGGACGACAAGCGCTCCTCCTCGCGCGGCGGCCGTGGCCGTCCCGAACGCGGGGCACGCGCCGATTCCAGCGCCGCGCGGCCGGATGCCGATGAGACCGTGGCCGATACGCAGCGCAAGCCGCGCCGCGTGCCGATCCGGCCGGATTCCGAGACGGCCGCGCCCCCGCCCGCCGCGCGCAATCAGGATGCCCCCCGCCGCGGGCGCGGCTCGCATGGCCGCGACGACGATGACGGTCCGCAGGTGAAGGGTCTGGGGGATCATGTCCCGGCCTTCCTGCTGCGCCCGGCGCGCGTCGGATAACGTTACGGCATCAACCGGTTTTTAACGATGTCGACCTAGATTGCCCTTCGCTGCGACGGGCTGACTTTCGCAGCGGACGGGCGCATGCCGCCGTAGATGCGGACAGGATGTCCCGCTTCGATTGTCTTGATCGAAGCTGACGTGGCCGAAGGCCACGACCCGGCTTCATACCGGAATGGCGATGGCATGGACGACCTGGTTTCGGTTCCCGCCCGCACTGATGATCTCGCCGAGCGCGTCGTCGCGGCGATGCGTCAGCACGGCTCGCCAAGCTACCCCCGCGCCTTCGAGGTCTGGTACGCCCATCTGAGCGGCGAGATGCCGGCCGTCAGCATCGCGATGAGCGCCATCGTCACCGGCAGCGACGGCCAGGTCACCGCGGCCGATATCGACAGCCTCTACGAACGCTTCATCTCGACCGAGCGCTTCTCGCGCCAGGCCGAGCGCACCAGCCTGCAGGTTCTCGGCGAGATCGAGGCGATGATGGGGCTGGTCGACAAGGCGCTCGGCTCCAGCGAGCTCTATCACGGCCGTCTCTGTGCCATGTCCGAGGATGTGCCGCCAGCGACGGATCGCCACAAGCTGCGCGAATGGGTCGAGGCGCTGGTGATGTCGACGCGCGAGGAGGTTTCGCGCAAGGCGCAGCTCGAAGCGGAATTGCGCAACAGCTCGAACGAGATCCGCAACCTGCGCGAGGCGCTGGAATCGACCCGCGCCGAGGCCCTGACCGATCCGCTGACCGGCCTCGCCAATCGCCGCCATTTCGAGGAGATGCTGCAGAAGTCGATCGATCAGGCGACGCTGCGCCGCGAGCCCTTCGCGCTGGTCATGGCCGATATCGACTTCTTCAAGCGCTTCAACGACGCCCATGGCCATCTCACGGGCGACCAGGTGCTGCGCCTCGTCGCGCGCACGATGAAGGACAAGTTCAAGGACAAGGCGATCATCACCCGCTTCGGCGGCGAGGAATTCGCCATCATCCTGCCCGAGGCCGACCTGATCGCCGGCAAGTTCGGCGCCGAGACCGTGCGTCAGGCGCTGCTGACCCGCGAACTGATCAAGCGCTCGACCAACGAGAATCTCGGCCGCATCACCATCTCGCTCGGCGTCTCCAGCTATCGCCGCGGCGATACCGCCGGCTCGCTGGTCGACCGGGCCGACCAGTCGCTGATGCAGGCCAAGCGCGACGGCCGCAACCGCACCGTCACCGAGGATGCCCTGGAGACCGCCAGCCGCGTGGCCTGAACAAGCCGGATTCCAGCGGGCTTTAACTCAGGACGCCGCCAGCGCGCTCTCGCTGCGCGGCTTGATCTCGACCGATTCGCCACAGCCGCAGGCCGAAACCTGGTTGGGGTTATTGAAGACGAAGGTCGACGAGAACCGGTCGGTCTTGAAATCGAGTTCGGTGCCGAGCAGGAACAGCACGGCCTTGGCATCGACGACGACCGTCGCGTCCTTTTCGGTCACGATCTCGTCGCCCTTGCTGGTCGCACGGGCGATCTCGAAGGTGTACTCCATGCCGGCGCAGCCGCCCTTCTTGACGCCGACCCTGAGGCCGAGCGCCGGCGCCCCGCCGCCCGCAGACTGCGCCATGATCTCGCGGATACGGGTGGCCGCGGCGTCGGTCAGCGAAATGACCTTCAGGCCCGGTATCGAAAACATTGTGGTCCCTCCTCGACCGGGTTCAAGGCCCGGTGAAGCAAGATTGTTCCCAGTAACATAGGGATCGGCAGGGCTTTCGTCGAGATGCCGCCAGCGCGCCATGCGCTTCGTATCCGCCCCCTGCCCGCCCCACGCATTGCGGAACCGCCCCGCTCATGCACTCTGGCGCTCAAGATCCCCCGAGGCCCCCAAGACCTCTTCCGACAAGACCTCTTCCAAACGGCAGGAAACCCATGGCGCACCGTCTGCACCGCCCCGAATCGCTGCAAGCCCTCGTCCGCGACATGGTCGTGAAGGCCGGCTGGACCGAGGCGGAGGCGCAGGAGACGGCCGATCATCTCGTCCTCGCCAATCTCAGCGGCCATGACAGCCACGGCGTCGGCATGCTGCCGCTCTATTTCCAGTCGCTGGCCGACGGCAATCTCAGCCCGGCTTCACAGCCGCAGACACGCGTCGACACCGCGCCCTTCCTGATCATCGACGGCAAGATCGCGCTCGGCCAGCCCAACGCGCGCAACGCCGTCGACCGGGCCATCACGATGGCGCGGACCGGCGGCGTCGCCATCGTCAACCTGCTCGATTCCCATCATATCGGCCGCATCGGCCATTATGCCGAAGTCGCCGCGGAGGCAGGGCTGATCTCGTTCTTCTGGGTCAATGTCGCGGGCCGCCCACCGATCGTCGCGCCCTATGCGGCAAAGGAAGCCCGCTTCGGCACCAATCCCCATGCCATCGGCATCCCCGTCCCCGGCGGCGAGCCCCTGATCCTCGACTTCGCCACCAGCCGCATGGCCCATGGCAAGGCCCGCGTCGCCCTCAACAAGGGTGAGCAGGTGCCACCCGGCTACATCATCGACGGCGAGGGCCGCCCGACCACCGACCCCGCCCATGTCTTCGCCAGTCCCGATCATCCGCTCGGCGCGCTCCTGCCCTTCGGCGACCACAAGGGTGCCGGCCTCTCGCTGATCGCGGAACTGCTCTCGGCCGGCTTGATGGGCGCAGCCCGCATCGACCAGAAGCCGCAGAAGACCTGGGTGATCAATTCGCTCTTCGGCGTCATCATCGATCCGGCCCGGCTGGAGCCGGACGCGGAGCTGCGCCGCAGCCGCACCGAGAGCTATCTCGCCTTCGTCCGCGCGGCGAAGCCGCAGGACCCGGCCAACCCGGTGCTGGCGCCCGGCGACAAGGAGCGCAAGGTCAGGATAGAACGGCAGGCGGCCGGCATCCCGCTCGATGATGAGACCTGGTCGCAGATCGTGGCCGCTGCCGCGAAGCACGGCATCGACGCCGAGAGCTACTGAGCCAGGAGTTACCAACGCAATGTCGCCTGCGGCCTACAACGCCTTCTGCGCGAGCCTCCCCGCCACGAGCCATGTCGTGCAATGGGGCGGCGCCGATGTCTGGAAGGTCGGCGGCAAGGTCTTCGCCCTCGGCCGGCAGCAGGAGGACGGCGAGATGGCCGTCTCCTTCAAATGCTCGCCGATGGCCTTCGACATCCTGGGCGAGCAGCCGGGCCTCAGGCCTGCGCCCTATCTCGCCTCGCGCGGCATGAAATGGATCCAGTGGCTTACCGGCGAGAGCATGCCGGACGATGCCCTGCAGGACTATCTCGCCGAGAGCCACCGCCTCGTCGCCGCCGGGCTGACGAAGCGGGCGCGGGCCGAACTGGGGCTATAGCAGCGCCTCCCCGCGGAACATCGGCACGCAGCCACCGCCGACCCGCGAGCGGAAGCCGTCCGCAGCACGACGCGACGTGACGTTCAGGCGGCTCGGCCGCCCCATCTCGACGCCCTGCGTGATGCTGTAGGCAGCCTCTTCCCCGCCATCGAGCGACAGGAGCAACGCACCGAGCGTGGCGCTGGCGCTGCCGGTCGCGGGGTCTTCCTAGGTGCCGGCCAGCGGCGCGAACATCCGCGCCCGGACCGCGTTGCCGTCGCGGGCATAGAGGAACAGCGACAGCCGCCCCTGCAATTCGGCATGCTGGCCCTCAAGCGTGCGGAAGGCGGCGAGATCAGGTGCGGCACCGGCGAGCGCGGCGGGCGCGACCTCTGCCAGCACGAATTTCACGCCAAGCGAAGCCTGGACCGGCTTATGACCGCTGGTGACGATATCGGAGAGCGAGAGACCCGCACAGGCGGCGATCCGGTCCGCCGGCAGTTCGACACCGAGTGACAGAGCCTGCGGCGCGGCGATGACGGCGCCCGATACGGCCCCGGCCGCATCGCGCTCGACGGCAATCTCGACCAGCCCGGCCATCTGCTCGAAGCGCAGGACGCCGTTGCGGTCGCGGCCATGACGCGCCAGCACGCAGGCGGTGCCGACATTGGGGTGGCCGGCGAAGGGCATCTCGGCGGTGCGATGGAAGATGCGCACCCGCGCGTCATTGGCAGGATCGTCCGGCGGCAGGACGAAGGTCGTCTCGCTATAGTTCATTTCCGCCGCGAGCGCCTGCATCTGGGCATCGGAGAGCCCGCGTGCATCGGTGAAGACGGCGAGCGGATTGCCGCCGAAGGCGCGATCGGTGAAGACGTCGACGGTTTCGTAGGGAAAGCTGGGCATGGCGGGCTCCGGTGGCGACAATCCTGCGCCCCGTCTTGATGCCATCCTTCTCCGGCCGGGAATAATGAAGGTCGATCATGCGATCGATCACGCGCGCGCGACCGCCGCCGTCACAGCAGGAAATGCAGGCTGAAGCCGATAATGACGAAGCCGGTCGCGACGATCTGCGCGATGAAGAGCGGCTTCAGCCGGAACGCCTGCGCGGCCTGAAATTCGGCGCGTTCCGAGCGCGACATCCGCTCGCGGGCCTTGAACTGTTCGGCCAATGCCGAGGGATCGCTGCTCGCCCCGTCGCGTTCGAGGTCCATCCGCACGGTGATGAAGCCGATGACGAGACCGAGCACGCCCAGGCCGAAGAAGCCGACGAGCCGCAGCGAGGCGTAGAACACGCCGATCAGCAGGGCGGCCAGGAAGGGAAAGACCAGATAATCCCACTTCGTCTCGCGCATAGGGCATCATGCGCGAGAGCAGCGGACGGGTCCAGCCTCACCACATGTCGAGCGCGACCCGGGCCTCGTCGGACATGCGCGACTGGTCCCAGGGCGGATCGAAGGTCATGTTGACCGTCACGCCAGCGACGCCGTTGACGGTGCTCACGGCATTCTCGACCCAGCCCGGCATCTCGCCGGCAACCGGGCAACCCGGCGCGGTCAGCGTCATGTCGATCGTGATCTGCCGGTCGTCGGCGATATCGACGCGGTAGATCAGGCCGAGTTCGTAGATGTCCGAGGGAATCTCGGGATCGTAGACAGTCTTCAGGGCGGCGATAATATCATCCGTCAGCCGGTCGATCTCTTCCGGCGGCAACGCGGTGCCCTTGCCCATGGCGGGGGCGTTCGGCTTGATCTCTTCAGCGACGCTGTCGGTCATCTCTTCAAAGTCCCGGTCAGGCGAACAGGCTCTCGGCCTTCCGCAGGGCATCGACCAGCTTGTCCACCTCTTCGAGCGTATTGTAGAGCCCGAAGGAGGCGCGGCAGGTCGATGTCACTCCATATCGTGCCAAAAGTGGCATGGCGCAATGGGTGCCGGCCCTGACTGCGACACCGGCACGGTCGATCACGGTCGCGACATCATGGGCATGGGCGCCCTTCATCTCGAAGGCGACGATCGCGCCCTTCTCCCGGGCCTTGCCGAAGATGCGGATCGAGTTCATCTCGCCGAGCCGCTCCATCGCGTAGGCGCCGAGCTTGGCCTCATGCGCTGCGATATTCTCGCGGCCGAGCGCCATCATGTAGTCGAGCGCGGCGCCCAACCCCACCGCCTCGACGATCGCCGGCGTGCCGGATTCGAAGCGGTGCGGCGGGTCGTTATAAGTCACTGTGTCTTCACTGACGGTGACGATCATCTCGCCGCCACCCTCGTAGGGCGGCAGCTTGTCGAGCCATTCCTTCTTGCCCCAGAGAATGCCGGAGCCGGTCGGCCCATAGGTCTTGTGGCCGGTGAAGGCGTAGAAATCGCAGCCCAGTTCCTGCACGTCGACCGGCAGATGCACCGCGCCCTGGCTGCCGTCGACCACCAGCGGAATGCCGTAGGAGCGGCAGATCGCAGCAACCTCGGCGATCGGGATGATCGTACCGATCGCGTTCGACATCTGGGTCAGCGACACCACCTTGGTGCGCGGCGAGATCAGCTTCTCGAATTCCTCGATGAGGAAATTGCCATCCTCGTCGATCGGCGCCCATTTGATCACGGCGCCATGACGCTCGCGCCAGTAATGCCAGGGCACGATGTTGGAATGGTGCTCGAGGATCGAGAGGATGATCTCGTCGCCTTCCTGGATCTTCAGGTATCGGCCGAGCGACGAGGCCACCGTGTTGAGCGCGCCGGTGGAGGAGCGCGTAAACACGATCTCCTCCAGATGCGCTGCGTTCAGGAAGCGGCGCGCACTTTCGCGAGCCGCCTCATAGGCTTCCGTCGACGCGTTGGCGAGATAGTGCAGGCCGCGATGGACATTGGCATAGTCCTCCCGCATCAGCCGCGTCATCGCCTCGATCACCGCCTCGGGCTTCTGGGCCGAGGCGGCGTTGTCGAGATAGACCAGCGGCTTGCCATAGACTTCCCGGCCGAGGATCGCGAAATCCTTGCGGATCGCCTGGACGTCGTAGGGCTTCGCCAGCGCGTTCATGGCTCAGGCCTTTCCGGGCGAGGCCGGGGCCTTGTCGGCGACCAGCACGCCGCCATGGCCCCAATCCTCGCGCTCGATCTCCTGGATCACGATATGGGTGTTCTGCGGATCCTTGCCGAGCACGCGCACCAACGTTTCGGTGAAGGTCTTGACGATCTCGGCCTTCTGCGCGCGGGTCGCGCCCTTGGTGATCTGGACGTTGATATAGGGCATCAGACGGTACTCACCTCGGAAGCGGCCTCGCGGGCCTTGAGCCACGTTTCGACCTCGGTCATCACGAGATCGCGCACATCCTCGTCGGCGATGAACTCGACCGCCTCGCCGGCGAAGGCCTGCAGCACCAGCGCCTCGGCCTGCGGCCGCGGCAGACCGCGCGCCATCAGGTAGAAGAGCTGGTCGCCGTCGATCTGCGCGACCGTCGCGCCATGGCCGCAGACCACGTCGTCGGCGAAGATCTCCAGCTCGGGCTTGTTGTACATCGACGCGCCGTCGTTCAGCAGCAACGCGTTGCTCTTCATGCTGCCATCGGTCTTCTGGGCATGCTGGCGCACGATGACCTTGCCCTGGAAGACGCCGGTCGCCTCGCCGCTCGCGATCGTCTTGAACAATTCGCGGCTGGTGCCGTGCGGCACCTCGTGGTCGACGATCAGCGTCACGTCCGAATGCTCGGAGCCACGCAGCAGGTTGACGCCGCGCAGGCCGATCTCGGTGTGCTCGCCGGCATAGCGGACGAAATGCTGCTGGCGCACCGTGCCGGCATTGCAGATCAGCGCGAAGGAATCGAACTTCGCGTGAGCGCCCACCGTCGCGAGCAGGCTCTGCACCTCAACCGTCGCCGCCTGCTGGCGGGTGACGATGCGGACGTGCTGGATCTCGCTCTCGTCGCCGGTCTCGAAGACGATCGCGCCGTTGATCTGTTGCGCGGCCTTGCCCGCCGCTTCGCTGACCTCGACGACCGTGCCCTTGGCTCCCTTGCCAGCGAGCACGACCGAGCGATGGAACACCGCCCGCTCTTCCTCGCCCGAAGCGAGCGCGACGATCACGATCCGCTGCTCCACCTCGACGCCATCGGCGATCTCGATAAACACGCCGTCGCGCATCAGCGCGGTATTGAGCGCGAGGCCCGTATCGTCGTTACCGACCGAGGGGCCGGCGAGGATGCGGGTCAGGTCCTCGCGCGGCGAAACCAGCGCCTCGGCGAGCGACTGCACCGAGACGCCTTCGGGGATCGCGTCGAGCGTGGAGAGTTCCGGCGCAAAGATGCCATCGACCAGTACAAGGCGCAGGCCGTCGAGCTTCAGCGCCGCAAGGCGAGCCTTGACCGCCGCCGTGACGGCGGCGCCGCCGGCAAGCGGGCGCGCCTCGCGCAGCAGCGTGCGCAGATCGGTATAGCGCCAGGATTCGAGCCGGCGATGCGGCAGGCCCTTGGCCTCGAAGCCAGCGAAGGCATCCTCGCGCAGCTTGCGTACGGCCGGGCCGCCCGGCAGCTCGGCCTTGCTGTCAGCGTATTGCTGAACGAGCTGCTGTTCGGCAGCCGTCTTCAGCGGGGTGACGATGGCCATCAAGCAGCCTCCCCATAGGCCGCGTAGCCCGACTTCTCGAGCTCGAGCGCCAGCTCCTTGCCACCGGTCTTCACGATCCTGCCCTTAGACATGACGTGGACGGTGTCCGGCACGATATGGTCCAGCAGGCGCTGGTAGTGGGTGATGACGAGGAAGCCGCGGTTCTTGTCGCGCAGCGCATTCACGCCCTCGGCGACGATCCGCAGCGCGTCGATATCGAGGCCGGAATCGGTCTCGTCGAGGATGCACATGGACGGCGAAAGCAGAGCCATCTGAAGGATTTCCATGCGCTTCTTCTCACCACCGGAGAAGCCGACATTGAGCGGGCGGCGCAGCATGTCCTTGGCGATTCCGAGCTTGTCGGCGGCGGCGTTGACCTGCTTGATGAAGTCCGGCGTCAGCAATTCGTCCTGCCCGCGCGCCTTGCGCTGCGCGTTCATCGCGGCCTTCAGGAAGGTCATGGTGGCGACGCCGGGAATTTCCAGCGGGTACTGGAAGGCGAGGAAGATGCCGGCGGCAGCGCGGGCATCGGCCTCCATCTCCAGCACGTTCTCGCCGTTGAGCAGGATCTCGCCATCGAGGACCTCATAGTCCTCCTTGCCGGCGATGACGTAGGACAGGGTCGACTTGCCGGAGCCGTTCGGCCCCATGATGGCGGCGACCTCGCCGTCGTTCACGGTGAGGTTCAGGCCGTTGAGGATCTGCTTGTCCTCGTCGGCGATCTTGACGACCAGATTGCGAATTTCGAGCATCGTTTCGTTCCTGTGTCATCCCGTGCGCGGTGCTGCGCGAGGCTGTGCGCCGCTGATGCGGGATCGTTTTGTCCAGTGATGGTCCTGATGACGGCCCGCATCTGCGCGGCAGCACTTTCGTGCCGCAGCGCGTGCGGGATGACCGCCCTTATCCAACCGAGCCTTCGAGCGAGATCGTGATCAGCTTCTGCGCCTCGACGGCGAATTCCATCGGGAGCTGCTGCAGCACCTCCTTGACGAAGCCGTTGACGATCAGCGCCACCGCCTCCTCCTCGGAGAGGCCGCGCTGCTGGCAGTAGAACATCTGGTCCTCGCCGATCTTCGACGTGGTCGCCTCATGCTCGAAGATCGCGGTGGCGGTCTTGGCCTCGATATAGGGGATGGTGTGCGCGCCGCACTGGTCGCCGATCAGCAGCGAGTCGCAGTTGGTGAAGTTGCGCGCGCCCGTCGCCTTGCGATGGGCCGAGACGATGCCGCGATAGGTCGAGTCCGACTTGCCGGCGGCGATGCCCTTGGCGATGATCTTCGAGGTCGTGTTCTTGCCGAGATGCAGCATCTTGGTGCCGCTATCGACCTGCTGCATGCCGTTCGACACCGCGATCGAGTAGAACTCGCCGCGCGAGCCGTCGCCGCGCAGGATGCAGGACGGATATTTCCAGGTGATCGCCGAGCCGGTCTCGACCTGCGTCCACGAGATCTTCGAGTTCTTGCCGCGACAATCGCCGCGCTTGGTCACGAAGTTGTAGATGCCGCCCTTGCCCTCGGCATCGCCGGGGAACCAGTTCTGCACGGTCGAGTACTTGATCTCGGCATCGTCGAGCGCGATCAGCTCGACCACCGCGGCGTGGAGCTGGTTCTCGTCGCGCTTGGGTGCCGTGCAGCCTTCGAGATAGCTGACATAGGCGCCCTCGTCGGCGATGATCAGCGTGCGCTCGAACTGGCCGGTATTCTGCTCGTTGATGCGGAAATAGGTCGACAGCTCCATCGGGCAGCGGACGCCCTTGGGAATGTAGACGAAGGAGCCGTCGGTGAAGACCGCGCTGTTCAGCGTCGCGAAATAGTTGTCCGTCACCGGAACGACCGTCGCGAGGTACTTCTTCACCAGCTCAGGATGCTCCTGGATCGCCTCGGAGATCGAGCAGAAGATCACGCCGGCCTGCGCCAGCTCCTTCTTGAAAGTGGTCACCACCGAGACGGAGTCGAACACCGCATCGACCGCGACGCGGTTCTCAGGGGCGACGCCGGCCAGGATTTCCTGCTCGCGCAGCGGGATGCCGAGCTTCTTGTAGGTCTCGAGAATGGCCGGATCGACCTCGTCGAGCGATTGCGGCGAGGCGCCCTTCTTCGGCGCGGCGTAGTAGTAGAGGTCCTGGTAGTCGATCGGCGGATAGTTGACGCGCGACCAGGTCGGCTCGGTCATGGTCTTCCAGCGACGGAAGGCATCGAGCCGCCATTCCAGCATCCATTCCGGCTCGTTCTTGCGCGCCGAGATGTAGCGGACCGTGTCCTCGGTGAGGCCCTTGGCCGGCTTGTCGACCTCCAGCTCCGTGACGAAGCCGTATTTGTACTCGGTCACGTCGATCGACTTGACCTGATCGATGGTCTCCTGGACCGCTGCCATTTCTCAGTCTCCAGTGCGGGTTCAAGGCCCGCCGGTTTGGTCTTCGTGTTGCGGAACGCTTCAGGCGGCAGCCTTGGCGCTCCGATCGGGTTGCGCGGTCACGAGCTTTTCGTAGGCCGCGAGAAAGCGATCGATATCTGCCTCGCAGGTGGTCCATCCGAGCGACGCCCGCAAGGCCCCCGCGCTCATGGCCGGGTCGATTTTCATCGCATCGAGCACATGCGAGCGCTTGACCTTGCCGGACGAGCAGGCCGAGCCGGACGACAATGCCGCGCCGACGAGGTCGAGTCTGATCAGAACGGTCTCGGCCTTGAAGCCCGGCGTCGCGAAGGCGCTGGTATTCGGCAAACGCAGCGTGGCCTGAGCGAAGATCGCCGTCTCCGGCGACAGCGCTGCAAGCCCCGCCTCCAGACGGTCTCGCAGGCCGGCAAGCCGCGCGGCTTCCTCGGCCAGAAGCTTGCCAGCGATCTCAGCCGCTGCGCCGAAGCCGATGATTCCCGGCAGATTTTCGGTTCCGGCACGCCAGCCGCGCTCCTGCCCGCCACCACGCATCGGCTTGTCCGCGAGCTCGAGCGCGCCGGTGCGGAAGACGATCGCGCCGATGCCCTTCGGGCCGCCAATCTTGTGCGCCGAGAACGTCAGCACATCGGCGCCGAGTGACATGATGTCGATGGCGATCTTGCCCGCCGCCTGCACGGCGTCGCTATGCATGAGGCTGCCATGGCGATGCACGATGGCGGCCGCCTCGGCGACCGGCTGGATCACACCGGTTTCGTTATTGGCGAGATGGATCGAGACGAGCGCGCGGGCGCCGGGGTTCTCGGTGACGAAGCGGGTCAATCGCGCGTCGAGCCAGGCGAGATCGACCAGCCCGTTGTCGTCGACCGGAATTTCTTCCGCCATGCCGCGCGGGAACCGATGCCCCTCGCGCACGCAGGCATGTTCGGTCGCGCTGTGAAGCAGAAGCGCCGCGGGCGTGCGCACGCAGTCGCGGCCGCCATCGCAATCCATCAGGCCCGGCGAGAGCACCGCGACATTCGCTTCCGTGCCGCCGCTGGTGAAGACGATGTTCGAGGCCTTGGCGCCGACGAGCTTCGCGACCTGCTCGCGTGCACGCTCCATGGCGGCCCGCGCGGCACGCCCCTCGCCATGGACGGAGGACGGATTGCCCGGCAGCGTCAGCGCATGCGCGACCGCTTCCACCACCTCGGGTCGCACCGGGGTCGTGGCGTTGTGGTCGAGATAGGCGCGTCCCGCCGTCACGATCCTGCCTGCTCCATCCTCGTCATCGGCGCCCACTGATACGAAATGCTTGAAATCGCACCTGTGCGCCGTGCTATAGCCGCCCATCCGAACCGGCCGGAACGGTCGAAACGCGGCTCGCAGAAGCGGTCCACCGTTTTGTTCTCGACTTGTTCACGGCTGTTAGAACTATTCTAAGCGCTCTTCATCTAGGGCGCGCATGGTGGCGCCGTCAAGGGTGGCCGGGTTTCGAGCAGGCATGCGCCCGCTTTCTGCCCGCCCGCGCCGGCACTGCCGCAAGAAGCGGTGAGACGATGCCAGAGGTTATCTTCAACGGGCCGGCAGGCCGGATCGAGGGCCGCTACCAGCCGGCCAAGAAGCGGGGTGCACCGCTCGCGATCATCCTGCACCCGCACCCGCAATTCGGCGGGACGATGAACAACCAGATCGTCTACAACCTGTTCTACACCTTCGTGAATCGCGGCTTCTCGGCACTGCGCTTCAACTTCCGCGGCGTCGGCCGCAGCCAGGGCCATTTCGACCATGGCGCGGGCGAGCTCTCGGACGCCGCCGCCGCGCTCGACTGGATGCAGGCGCTCAACCCCGAGGCTAAGAGCTGCTGGATCTCCGGCGTCTCCTTCGGCGCCTGGATCGGCATGCAGCTCCTGATGCGCCGCCCGGAGATCGAGGGCTTCCTCTCGATCGCGGCAATGGCCAACCGCTACGACTTCTCGTTCCTGGCGCCCTGCCCGTCCTCGGGCCTGTTCGTCCATGGCTCGGAGGACCGTGTCGCTCCGGTGAAGGAGGTGATGGCGGTGATCGAGAAGGTGAAGACCCAGAAGGGCATCCAGATCGAGCACACGGTCGTCGAGGGCGCCAACCACTTCTTCGACGGCAAGGTCGATGTGCTGATGGAGCAGGTCGGCGTCTATCTTGACGGCAAGGTCGGCCCCGAAATCCTCAAGAGCGAGCAGGAACAGGCCTGAGCCTGCCTGCTCAAGGAGACGGGTGGGTCAGCCCCCGGCTCGACGCCATGACGGGCAGCGTCATCTGCGCTGCCCGCGCCTCCGTCAGTATCCAGTCGCGGAACAGCCTGATCTTGCGCTCGCGCTGGCGTTCCGTCGGATAGACGATCCAATAGGCCCATGCGTCGCGCACGACGTGCTCGACGGCATAGACGAGCCGCCCGGCGGCGATGTCATAGGCAAAGAGCTCCGGCACGGCCATCGCGACGCCATGGCCGCGCATCGCCGCCTGGACGCTCATCGCCTGCATTTCCAGCGACATCGTCCGCCCGCCAGGCCGGGGCATGTCGAGACCGAGATCGGCGAACCAGTCCTTCCAGGCCCCCTCGTCGGCGCTGAGCAGCGGCGCTCGCAGCAGATCGGCCGGCTCGCGCAATTGCAGCCGCTCGCGCAGCTCCGGCGAACAGAGCGGCGCGTAATGGCAATCGAACAGCTTCTCCGCCGTCACGCCGGGCCATGAGCCCGGCCCATAACGCACGGCAAGGTCGACGGCCTCGGTGGTGAAGTCGACGAGATGCTGCGAGGTCCTGACGCGCACCGCGAATTGCGGGTTCTCCATCTGGAACTGTGCCAATCGCGGTGACAGCCAGGTGATCGCCATCGTCTGCAGCGAGGAGATCGTCAGGACCGTCTGGTTCTCCTCGCAGATGTCGCGGAACACCGTCCCGATATCGGAAAGCGCCTTGCCGACCGGGCCGGCGAGCCGCTGACCGATCGCGGTCAGCACGACCTGGCGCGGCTGGCGCAGGAAGAGCGGCGCCCCGACCCGGTCCTCCAGCAGCCTGATCTGATAGCTCACGGCCGCCTGCGTCATGCCGAGTTCCTCGGCGGCGCGGGTGAAGTTCTGGTGGCGTGCCGCAGCCTCGAAGACGCGGACCGCGGCAAGAGGCGGAAGCTTGGGCGGCGGCGGATGCGAAGGCATGCCGAAGCATAAGCTCTCTTTATGACAGGTGGCAATCTTCCGCTTTGTCGCCGCGCCGCATCTGGCCCAGATTCACCTCACATCAGCGGGCGGTAGCGCCCGCCTCCGAGAGGATACCATCATGACCTGCGCCTCCCATGCGGCGCCGCTGGAGACATCCGGCGGCTCGTCCCTTCTGCACGGCCTGCTCACGCTCTGGCAGCGCCATCGGAAAACCGAACGCACGCAGCACCGGCTCGCGACGCTCGATACCCGCGCGATCTGCGACCTCGGCCTCCCGCGCGACATCGTGGAGCTGCCACACCCGCACGACACCGCCGATATCTGGCTCGGCCGCATTCCCGGATGAGGTTGAGAGCGCCTTTGCCGCAAAAGCGATTTCCACTTTTCGGCCCGATGCTCTAGACGACGGCGGAACGACATCCAGCAGATCGCAAGCCGCCATGACCACCTACAAGTCCGATTTCCTGCGCGTTCTCGACGAGCGCGGCCTCATCCATCAGGTCTCCGATCCGGCAGGCCTCGATGCTCTGTGCCGGCAGGGAACCCAGACGGCCTATGTCGGCTATGACGCGACCGCGACGAGCATCCATATCGGCAACCTGATCTCGCTGACGATGCTCTACTGGTTCCAGGAGACCGGCCACCGCCCGATCACGCTGATGGGCGGCGGCACCTCCATGGTCGGTGACCCCTCCTTCCGCGACGACCAGCGCAAGCTGCTGACCGTCGAGGAGATCGCCACCAATATCGAGAGCATCAAGCGCGTCTTCGGCCGCATCCTGCGCTATGGCGACGGGCCGACCGACGCGATGATGGCCAACAACGCCGACTGGCTGCTGAAGCTGAACTATGTCGAGTTCCTGCGCGATGTCGGCCGGCATTTCTCGGTCAACCGCATGCTCTCCTTCGATTCGGTGAAGCTCAGGCTCGACCGCGAGCAGTCGCTGTCCTTCCTCGAGTTCAACTACATGATCATGCAAGGCTACGACTTCACGGAGCTCAACCGGCGCTATGGCTGCCGCCTGCAGATGGGCGGCTCCGACCAGTGGGGCAACATCATCAATGGCGTCGACCTCTCGCACCGGATGGGCGGCCCGCAGCTCTACTGCCTGACGACGCCGCTGCTGACCACCTCCTCCGGCGCCAAGATGGGCAAGACCGCCAATGGCGCCGTCTGGCTCAATGCCGACGTCTTCAGCCCCTATGATTTCTGGCAGTATTTCCGCAACACCGAGGACGCCGATGTCGGTCGCTTCCTCAAGGTGTTCACGCGCCTGCCGCTGGACGAGATCGCCCGGCTCGCCGCACTCGACGGCGCCGAATTGAACGAGGCGAAGAAGATCCTCGCGACCGAGATCACGGCGATCGTCCATGGCCGCGAGGCGGCCGAAGCCGCCGCCGAAACCGCGCGCAAGACCTTTGAGGAAGGAGGGCTTGCCGCCGACCTGCCGAGCGTCGCGATCGCGCGGGCCGAGGTCGAGTCGGGCATCGGCGTGCTCACCGCATTCGTGAAGGCGGGGCTGGTGCCCTCGACCGGCGAGGCCCGCCGTCAGGTCAAGGCCGGCGGCTTGCGCGTCAACGACGCGGTCGTGACCGATGAGCGCGCGCTGCTCGGCCTCGGCGACCTGACGTCAGAAGGCGTGATCAAGCTCTCCTTCGGCAAGAAGAAGCACATCCTGCTGCGCCCGGAGTAAGCTCTTCGCCTGTCATCCCGTGCGCGGTGCAGCGCGAAGCGATGCGCCGCAGACACGGGACCGTTTTACGAGAAGGCGCCTCTTTCTGGTGACGGTCCCGCATCTGCGCAGCAGCACTTCGTGCCGCAGCGCGTGCGGGATGACCGGCGGATAGCAATGCCGCACCTTACTTGTCAGGCGCCTCAGCGCGGCTGCGTCTGCCTCGGCTTCTGCGCCGGCGCGCCGCCGAGCGGATCGACGAAGCGGCGCAGGATGCCGGGCGCCAGGGCCGAGAGCGGATTGATCGACATGGTCGGTGCGCTGGCGGCGCCGGAGATGCGGAAATTCACCGCGAAGAGCCCGCCATACTGGCTGCCGCCGCCGAGCAGCGCGCCGACGACGGGCACCTGGGCGAAAGCGTTGTTGAAGGCATAGCCGGGCACGAAGGTCCCGCCGATATCGACGCGGTCGCGGCCATAATCGACATGCCCCTGCAAGGTGAATCCGACCTGCTGGCCCCAGATCACCATGTCGGAAACGTCGAGCCGGCTGGCCGAGCGGGTGAATTCGGCCTTGAGCTTGGTGAAGGCGACCTCGCTCACGTCGATGTGCTGCTCGGCCGCGCCATCGCCCGCGAAGGCCCGCGACGACTGCGCGCCGACCACGCGGCGCAGCGCCGGCTCATCCCGGACCATGAAGTTGCGGAACAGCAGGTCGCCGCTCTGGTTCTCTCCCGGTCCCAGCGTGAGCATGAGATCGCCGCCATGGGCCTTGTTGTAGAGATCGAGGAAGCGCAGCAGCGAGCCGCCGTTCTCCGACTGGACGACCAGTTGCCCGCCCTCGCCCTGGCGGCCCTGCCGGGCGGAAACATCGGCCTTGCCGATCCGGCCCTGGAAATTCGCGGAACGGATATCCCCCCCGCGCTTCGCGAGTTTCAGCGTACCGCTGGTGATCGCCTCGCTGTTGAAGCCGGTCAGGATCGGCACGTCGAGATCGACGTCGTAATCGCCGCCCTTGGCCCCGGACTTAGCTCCCTTGCCCGACGATCCCGGGCGTTGCAGGTCTTTGATGAAGGGGCGAAGGTCGGCGACCGCGCCCCGCACCGTCAGCTTGACGACGCTGCCATCCCGCCGTGCATCGACCTTCAGGTTGTCACCCGGCGACAGGCGGAACTGGGAGAAGCTCGCACTGTCCAGCCCGTTCTGCTTGTTCAGCTCGATTCGTCCCTTGATCAGGGCCGAGCCCGCCTCGAGCGAGAAATCCTCCAGGTCGGGGCCATCCGCATCCGCGACATAGGCGAAACCGACCTTGCCAGGCCGCCCCGACGGCTTGCTCAGCCCGGGAACGACACCGTCGAGCGCGACCTTGGCGAGATCGATCTCGACGCGCGGCGGCTGCTCCGCGCCCTTGCCGAGCGACTTGACCACTTTCACCGGTAATGTCCCGGAAATCCCGCTGTCAGTGCCGAAGCCGCGTCGCTGCCGGGCCGCGGCATCGAGCGCAAGCTGCAGAACTGCTTCGCCCTGCCCCTTGCCGTTCTGCTTGAGCTCGACCTGCGCCTTGTCGCCGCCGACCCGCGCATCGCCACGCAGCGACAGCCCGTTGCGATCGAGATTGACGGCGAAGCTGCCGGCGTCGAGCTTCTCGGTTCCCAGAAGCGTGTCGGAAGCGACGCTCGCGAGCGATCCGGTGCCGGTCACGACGACCTCGTCCGGCTTCAGGTCATCGGCAAGCGGCAGGGTGATGCCGACCTTGAGGTCGCTCGTGCCCTTGATCGCCGCCGGGTCGATCTTGCCGGGGTTGAACTCCTTCAGGGCCGGAAAGGCGAAGAGCGCCGCCAGCGCATCCATCGAGCCGACCGAGCGGAAGCCGATCCGCGCCTGTGCGCGGTGCACATGATAGTCGGGCATGGCGAAGCTGCCCTCGCTCAACTCGAGCTTGCGGCCACCGCCGAGCTCGGCCGTCGCCTTGCCGATGGCGAGCTGGACGGTGCTGCCACCGACCCGGCCGGACACGGTCGCATCGACCAGAGGCGGCAGACCCGGATCGGGGAGATAGCGGACGCGGTCGGCATCGATCATCACCGAGAGCGCAGCATCGGGCATGCCCTCGCCCCTGAGCAGGCGGGCGTGATCCTCCGGTGCCAGGTCGAGATCGACCGACAGCGACTTGATGCGCCCCGCCGCGAGCTGCCGCCGCAACGTGCCGTGCACATCCGGCGAGGTGAAGGCAGGCCAGATCGCGAGCAGCGCGCGGGGATCGGAATCGCTCGCCTTGATCGCGAAGCGCTGCAATGGCGAGCCGTTCACCCGCTGAACCATGGCCGACATGTCGACGGTGGCGAGCGGCCCGCGCAACGAAACGGAGTCGATGGTCACGGCATTATTGGCAGGGTCGAGCTTGACCGCGGCCTTCAGGCTGTCGATCTGGACCGGCGGATCGGCGTCGACGCCGGCAAGCTGGCCCTTGGCATCCAGTGCGATGCGCCAGCCGCCATTATCCTCGCGCAGCGAGCCCGTCGCCGAAAGCTGCGTCGCCCCGGCCTTGATCTCGCTGCGGACGATGTTGAGCTCGGACAGGTCGGCGCCGCTCGCCATCTCGATATCGGCCGAATCCAGGGCGAAGGACGAGACCGGGCTTTCGGGAAAGCGCAACGTGCCGGACCGAACCGCGATCCGGGCGGTGATCGACTTCTTGCCGTCCGGGGACTGCCGCAAGATGGCGCGCCCCTGCAGCGGCAGGCCCTCGACCAGAACGCCGCCCTTTCCAAAGGCGAGCGCGACCGCTTCCGCCGGCTCGAAGCGCAGGATATCGATATCGGCGCGCTGCGTACCGTCGGCCTCGGTCGACAGATCGACGGCGAGCTCCTTCCAGCGTTGGCCGGTGCGCCCCTTCATCGTCATCCGCGTGCCGCGGTGGGCGATGCGGGTCAGCTTGATCTCGACATCCTCCAGCCCGGCCTTCTGGCGCCCTTCCGGGTCGACCAGCGAGAGCCGCGCCCCGTTCATGCCGGCTTCCTCGAGCGATCCGAGAATGCCGTCGCCGCGCGCCAGCGTCGAAATCGCTCCCATGATGCCGGTGAAGGCGTTCCACTGCGCCGCATCCGGGACGCTGGGCTGCGGCGGCGTCTCGGCCGGCGCCGAATCGGCGTTGACCACGAGGGCGCCGTCCTTGGTGACGCCGAGGCGGACATTGACGCCGCGCAGGTCGACCGAGACGAGCTTGATCTCGCCCCTGAGCAGCGCGAGCGGCGCATAGCCGAGAACCGCTTCCGGCGCCCGGATCACGGCGCCGCTGACATGCTGGAACGAAACCTGCCGGACGCGCAGTTGCGAATGCCCGTCGATGCGGCCGAGCTCGGCCGAGGCTGCCGTGACCTTCCAGTCAGGTCCCAGGCGCGCCTCGATGGCAGCCGTGATGCGCCCTTCCAGCCCCGACAGCGGTACGATGCCCGTGACCATGAGCGTCGCTGCCGCCCCCGCCAGCACCAGCACGGCGACCGTGACCGCGACGCAGATGGTGACGAGACCCGCCTTGGCGCGCCGCTTCACGATCGCGACATCGCAGGCTTCGCTCGCGGGCAGCGCTTCGCCTTGCCCCGCAGCCACAGCCCTTGCTTCCTGGTCTGCCAAAATCCGCGTGGTCCTCTTCGGCGCCTGCGCCGGCTCGTGTCAGGGTGCGGCCGATCGCCCCTTGCCGCAATCCCTGAAGGCGGCATGCATGTCGATGCGGTCAGACGAAGCGATTCGGCAATCCGGAAACGGAATCACCCGACGATTCGCAGGTTTTTGCCGCGAGCCGTCCCGCCATGCCGGGTCACGCGCTCCATGCAGCGAGAAGGCGACGAAAGGAAGGCGGCGGCCATGGCATTGCAGGAAGGCGACAAAGCGCCGGATTTCACGCTGCCCCGCGACGGCGGTGGCGAGATCGACCTTAGCGCGCTGCGCGGCCGCAAGGTCGTGCTCTACGCCTACCCCAAGGACAACACCCCCGCCTGCACCGAGGAGGCCATCGCCTTCAATCGCCTGCGCCGGGAATTCACGGCCTGCGGCACCGAGATCATCGGCGTTTCGCCCGATTCGGCGAAGAAGCACGGCAATTTCAAACGCAAATACGAGCTCGACTTCCCGCTCCTCGCCGACGAGACGCAGGCTCTGGCGAACGCCTACGGCATCTGGGTCGAAAAGAGCCTGTACGGCCGGAAATACATGGGGGTCGAACGCTCGACCTTCCTGATCGATTCCGAAGGGCGCCTCGCCCGGATCTGGCGCAAGGTGAAGGTTGCCGGCCACGCCGAAGAGGTGCTCGCGGCCGCCCAGGAACTTTGAAGCATCGCAGGAGCGTTGTGCGTGCCGGGATTTGCGAAAGATTAACCCTAACAATGTCTGATGAGGGTATCGGCAGCGTGATTATCGGTTCCGCGTATGCATCATCAGTCCCAGACAGCTCCCGCCCTCCCGACCGTCGGCCTGGTCTCCCACAAAACCTATACGGTGCGCCGTTCCACCATGCTCGCAGGACTCGCCTGGCTCGCCCTGAGCACGGCCTGCAGCGGCGGCGCCGGCTGGTACATCCTCAGCAGGGATGATCTTGCCGCGAGGCTGATCGCCCGCGAGACATCGCGCCAATACGCCTATGAGGATCGGATCTCCGCGCTGCGGGCCGATATCGACCGCTACGCCAGCCGCGCCCTCCTCGATCAGGACGGTGTCGAATCGCGCGTCGACGAACTTGCCAGCCGGCAGGCCGAGATCGAATCGCGCCAGTCGCTCGTGGCGGCGCTCACCGACACCTTGCAATCCAATGGCCTGATGCCGGCCGCGAAGCTGCCGCTGCGCTCGCAGGTCATCAAGCCCGGCGAACCGATCCGCGCCTCCGGCGTGACCAGTTTCGCCCCGATCCTGCCGGGCAAGCCGACGCCCGCGCCCGAGACACCTTCGCTGCGCGGCGCCGATAGTGGCTGGCAGTCCGGCGAAACACCGGCCGAGCCCCCGGCGAAGCGTGTCGATGCCGCCTTGACGAAGCTTGACGGCGCCATGGCCAGGACGTCCAACGCGCAGCTCTCGACGCTGAAGGAGATGGACGAGACCCTCGCCGTGACGCAGAAGCGCCTGCGCAGCGCGCTCGCCGAAACCGGGCTTGACGCCGATCGCCTCGCCGCACCGGCGGCCTCGGCCGGCGGCATGGGCGGCCCCTTCGTGCCGGTGAAGCTCGACCCGTCGGAGAGCCCCTTCGCGGCCACGCTCAGCGCCCTCCAGCCGCGCGTGGCGTCGGTCCTGCGCCTGCGCGGCGTGATCGAACAGTTGCCGCTCTCCCGGCCGATGGCCGGCGATCACGACTTCACCTCGAATTTCGGCTACCGCACCGATCCCTTCACCCGCGGTCTCGCCATGCATACCGGCGTCGATTTCCGGGCCGAGACCGGCTCGTCGGTCCTGGCGACCGCACCGGGCAAGGTCGTGGTGGCCGAGTACAATGGCGGCTACGGCAACATGGTCGAGGTCGAGCATGCCAATGGCCTGAGCACCCGCTACGCCCACATGTCGGCGATCTCGGTCTCGACCGGGCAGATGGTCAAGGCGGGGACCGTGGTCGGCCGGGTCGGCACCACCGGTCGCTCGACCGGACCGCACCTGCATTACGAAACCCGCATCAACGACGAGCCGGTCGACCCGACCCGCTTCCTGCGTGCCGGCGGCAAGCTGCTCGCGAAGGCGCTCTGACAGGACCAGCCCGAAATGAAAAAGGCCGCGCTTCGGGCGCGGCCTTTTTTGTTCGCCTTGGCAGCCGAGACTAATCGATATCCTCGACTTCCACCTCGGTGCCGTAGACGCGCTGTGCCAGCGACGCCTCCATGAAGGCATCGAGATCGCCATCGAGCACCTCCGACGGCGCCGTCGAGCTGACGCCGGTGCGCAGGTCCTTCACCAGCTGATAGGGCTGCAGCACATAGGAGCGGATCTGGTGGCCCCAGCCGATATCGGTCTTGGAGGCCTGCTCGGCATTGGCCTTGTCCTCGCGCTTCTTCAGCTCGACCTCGTAGAGGCGCGCGCGCAGCATGTCCCAGGCCTTGGCCCGGTTCTTGTGCTGTGAACGCTCCTGCTGGCAGGACACCGCGATTCCGGTCGGGATATGCGTGATGCGCACCGCCGAATCTGTCGTGTTGATGTGCTGGCCGCCGGCTCCCTGCGCGCGATAGGTGTCGATGCGGCAGTCGGATTCGTTGACGTCGATGACGATGCGGTCGTCGACGACCGGATAGACCCAGATCGACGCAAACGAGGTCTGCCGCCTGGCATTCGAGTCAAAGGGCGAGATGCGCACGAGACGGTGCACGCCCGATTCGGTCTTCAGCCAGCCATAGGCGTTATGACCCTTGAACTGCAGCGTCGCCGACTTGATGCCGGCCGTATCGCCATCCTGGTACTCGAGCGTCTCGACCTTGAACTTCCGCCGCTCGCCCCAGCGCCGATACATGCGCAGCAGCATCTCGGCCCAGTCCTGGCTCTCGGTGCCGCCCGCGCCGGGATGAATCTCGACATAGGTGTCGAGCATGTCGGCCTCGCCCGAAAGCAAGGTCTCGACCTGCAGCCGCGCCGCTTCGTCCTGCACGGCCTTGATCGCCTGCTCGCCCTCGGTGACGGTGGCCTCGTCGCCCTCCATCTCGCCGAGTTCGATCAGCGTCAGCGCGTCGTCGAGCTCGCGCTCGAGCTTGCCGATGCCCTCGATCTGGGTTTCCAGCGAGGTGCGCTCGCGCATCAGCTTCTGCGCGGTTTCAGCATCGTTCCAGAAATCGGGTCCCTCGGAGAGGGCGTTGAGTTCCGCTAGGCGGCGTTGAGCGGCATCCCAGTCAAAGATGCCTCCTCAGCAGTCCGATCGACTGCTTGGCGTTATCGAGTTGCGTCTGGATTTCGGGGCGCATGATTCCGTCTGGACGTCCTTGTGAGCTGAACTTGAGCGCTGAGATAGGGGCGAAAGCCGGCGCTGTAAACGCCCGAGCGATCATCAGCGCGCCGGGTCGAGGCGACTATGATCGTCGGCCCGAAAGGAAAAACGCCCGGAGTCATCTCCGGGCGTCAAAAACCTGCTGTCAGCTCAGTAGAGCCCACCAGTGCCGGAACCGACGGCGCGGCCGCCGCCTCCCGGCCCGACATTGAGCGGCGCGCTGCCGTCGCCGGCAGCACCGATCACCGAATAGCTGTCCGGCGGCGCCGTGCCCGGCTTGAAGGCTTCGAGAATGCCGCCCTCGCCGCCGGCGCGCATGCCGGTGCGGGGGTCGACGCGGATCAGCTTGATGCCGGCCGGCACGCGGAACGGCGTCGCCGGCTTGTCCTTCAGCGCCGCGCTCATGAAGTCGCGGAAGATCGGCGCGGCATACTGGCCGGCCGTCGCCGAGGTGCCGAGCGACTTCGGCTTGTCGAAGCCCATATAGACGCCGACGGCGAGGTCGGGCGAGAAGCCGACGAACCAGACGTCCTTGGCATCGTTGGTCGTGCCAGTCTTGCCGGCGAGCGGCTTGCCGACCGACTTGACCACCGTCGCCGTACCGGCGTTGACCACGCCCTCGAGGATCGAGACCATCTGGTAGGCGGTCAGCGGATCGAGGACCTGCTCGCGGTTGTCGACCAGGCGCGGCTCCGGCTGATTGGCCCATTTCTCGGCATTGCAGCCCTCGCAGACCCGCTGGTCATGCCGGAAGATCGTCGAGCCCGAGCGGTCCTGGATGCGGTCGATCAGGGTCGGCCGGATTCGCTTGCCGCCATTGACCAGCATCGAATAGCCCGCGGTCATCCGCATCACGGTGGTCTCGCCGGCGCCGAGCGACATCGACAGCACCGGCTGGAGATCGTCATAGACGCCGAAGCGGCGTGCATATTCGGCGATCAGCGGCATGCCGACATCCTTGGCGAGCCGCACCGTCATCAGGTTCTTCGAGAACTGGATGCCGTAGCGCAGCGTGCGCGGTCCGGTCGATTTGCCGTCGTAGTTCTCCGGGCGCCACATACCGAGCCCCGCCCCCTGATCGATCTCGATCGGCGCGTCCAGGATGATGCTGGACGGGGTGTAGCCGTTGTCGAGAGCGGTCGCGTAGACGAAGGGCTTGAACGAGGAGCCGGGCTGGCGCAGCGCCTGCGTCGCGCGGTTGAACTCCGACTGATCGTGACTGAAGCCGCCGACCATCGCGAGCACGCGGCCCGAGAACGGGTCCATCGCGACGATGGCGCCGTTGACCTCGGGCAATTGCCGCAGCCGCGCATAACCCGGCCGGCTCTCCATCGGCTCGACATAGACGACGTCGCCGACGGAAACGACCTGCGAGATGCGGCCGCGGCGGGTCCATTTGATGCCGTCGGCGGCGAGCGTCAGGATCTGGCGCTCCTTGTTGAGATGACCGGCGGTATCGCGCAGCGGATGCAGGCCGAGCTTGGCGCTGTCGCCGTTGACGTCGAGCACCACCGCGAGCCGCCATGGCGCCACGTCGCCGAGCACCGGCAGTTCGCCGACCACGGCACCCCAGTCTTGGCCGCCAAGGTCGATCTTCTGGATGGCGCCGCGCCAGCCGCGCGCTTCGTCGAAGCGCACCAGCCCATCGACCAGCGCCTTGCGGGCCATCAACTGGGTCTTCGGGTCGACGGTGGCGCGGACCGAGAGGCCGCCTTCGAGCAGCTTCTTCTCGCCATAGCGGTCCTGCAATTCGCGCCGGATCTCCTCGGCGAAGTAGCCGGCGGCGATGTTGTTGGGCGAAACCGTGCGCGGGTTGACGCCGAGCGGCTGCTTCTTCGCCTCTTCACCCGCCTCGCGCTTGGCATAGCCGTTCTCGACCATGCGATCGATGACGTAGTTGCGGCGCTCGATTGCGCGGTCGCGGTTGCGGAAGGGATGGAGGTCGGAGGGCGCCTTCGGCAGCGCTGCAAGGTAAGCCGCTTCCTGCAGGTTCAGCTCATGCACCGACTTGCCGAAATAGTTCAGTGCCGCGGCGGCGATGCCATAGCTGCCCTGCCCCGGCGCCGGGGCGCCGAGATAGATCTCGTTCAGGTAGAGCTCGAGGATCTTGTCCTTCGAATAGGTCGATTCGAGCTTCAGCGCGACGAGCGCCTCACGAATCTTGCGTTCGATCGACTGCTCGGGGCTGAGGAAGAAGTTCTTCGCGACCTGCTGGGTAATCGTCGAGGCACCCTGCGGCCGACGATTCGCGCCTCGGTTGCGGAAGTTCGAGATGGCGGCACGAACCAGACCTTCCGGATCGACGCCGATATGCTTGTAGAAATTCTTGTCCTCGGCCGAGAGATAGGCGTCGATGAGCAGCTTCGGCACGGCCTGGATCGGCAGATAAAGGCGGCGTTCGCGCGCATATTCGGCGATCAGGCTGCCGTCGCCCGCATGGACGCGCGTCATCACCGGCGGCTCGTAGTTCCTGAGCTGGGCATAGTCCGGCAGATCCTGCGAGTAATGCCAGATCAATCCGCCGGCGATGGCGGCGCCGATCACGAAAGCGATCGCACCGGCGGCGAACAACCATCCGAAGATTCGCAGAATGAACCGCATCTCAGGCCCTGGACCCCGTAATTCTCACCGGCGGGCGCCGGATCGGGGCGCTTCGCAAATCAAAGCTATAACATGACGGAGATGGCGGAACCGTGGCTTCGCGACCACATTCCGCACCATCCGACAGTCCTCGGAACGCTACGCAGGCACGCCGCCGACGATTCGGCCGCTTCCCCATCCCTGCCGCCGATCCCGGCCGGGCGCAACCGGAGCGGCTAGTTCCGGTTCTCGGCCGCCTTGCCGACGGAAGCCCGCTCGCGGGCGAAATAATCCTCGATCGCGGAAGAAACGGCGGTCACCGCCTTGCCTCGCCATTCCGGCGAATTGAGCAGTTCGGCATCCTTCGGGCTCGACATGTAGCCGAGCTCGATCAGCACCGACGGCACATCCGGCGCGCTCAGCACCCAGAACCGTGCCGAGCGTAGCGGGACCTTGTGCATCTTGATCGAACCGCCGAGCTTTTCGACAAGATTGCGCGCGAAGACACCGGTGAAGGTCCGCGTCTCGCGCCGGGCGAGATCCTGCAGGATGCCGGCGACATCCTGCAGTTCCTCGCTGGTTTCCAGTCCTGCGGCGGCATCCGCCTCGTTTTCCTTGGCCGCAAGCCGGGCGGCCTCGGCGTCCGTCGCACGCTCCGAGCGGGTATAGACGGTGGCGCCGCGGACCTCCTGGGCCTGGGTCAGCGAATCGGCATGGATCGAGACGAACAGGTCGGCCTGCTCGCCGCGCCCGATCTGCACGCGATCGCCGAGCGAGACGAAACGGTCGTCGTCGCGGGTCATGACGACGCGATAGCGGCCGCTGGCCTCGAGCTGCTCCTTGAGTGCCTTGCCGAAGGCGAGAACCACCACCTTCTCGGCGATGGCAGCAACCGTCGCACCCGGATCGATACCGCCATGGCCGGGATCGATCACGATGGTGCGGCGCGTCTCGCCGGCAGCCTTTGCGGGTGCCGTGGCAGGAGCAACCGGTCCCGGCCTGCGCACCTTGTCGGCCTCGGCCAGGAACTCCGCCCGCGCGACCTTCTTCAATTCGATCGTCAGTTCGCCGAAGCCGCCCCGCACCGTCTTCACCTCGGCCTTCGCGATGACGGCGGGATGCGACAGGTCGATGATGATTCGGGCCTTGTCGGCGGTGAACAGGCCGTAGCGATAGCCGCTGACGAAGCCGGCGCTGCGCTTCACCGAAGGCCGGATCTGGAAATTGGTCGAGGGCAGTTCGACGATGACGCGGTCCGGGGAGACCTGCACCCAGGCATCGACCGCGACGGCCGAGGACAGCATCATCGAAAGGCTTACGGTCTCGCCGTTCTGCTCGATACGGGCGTCGGTCGCGACCGGATACTCGCTCTGCGGCCGCGGCTCGGCCTTCGTCTCCGCCCAGGCCGGCGAAAAGCCGGTCGCCAGCAGGCAAGCGACGGCGAGCACGCACCGCAGCGCCCGGGATCGCCACGGCGCATCGCAACGGCTCGAATCGGCGCGGCGGATGCACGAGAACAGGTGAAAGATCCCGCTTATTGTTACGAGGGTTTAACCATAACGGGGCTGAAATCCTAACAGCCCGTTACCATCTCTTCCCGAGACCGTGAACCGCCCTGCCGAGGGCGGCGTGAGATGCACGCGTCATGTGACTTGCAAATCACTATCACCTGTCTGTAATGGAACAGGTTGCTTGTCAGCCTGCCCGAGGGACACATCCGGATCGTGCGATCCGTCGGCGTCCGAAGCAGGCTGGGCTGCCGCTCCGGACCGGAGTGGCGGCAACAAGACGACCGCAACGGATCGTCCGCAGACGGTTGGCATCGGGATTGCGTGTTTTCTGCGCCCTGCCCTGTCTTGCGAGCGTGCAAACGCGATGCGCCTGGCCGCCCGGCCGGAGCATCGCAGGTCAGGACAGATGACGGGGCATAAGACGCCGCTAGCACCATCGGTGAACCGTCCGAACCTGCGGAACCGCGCCGGGCTTTGCGCCCGGGTGGCTGTTCCGAGCCGCCTTCCTGTCTCGACCGCTTCCTTCTCCCTCCTGCAACATGCCGGCTCATCCCGGTCTTTTCGCGGCGCCCCTGCCCGCGGCGGCGGACTAGCATCCGTAGCCGCGCGGCCCTGGTTGGCGGCCGCGCCAATGGAAACGACTTATGGCCAACAAGATGCTTATCGATGCCACCCACCCGGAGGAGACCCGGGTCGTGGTGGTCCGCGGGTCCCGCGTCGAAGAATTTGATTTCGAATCCGCCAGCCGCAAGCCGCTGCGCGGCAATATCTATCTCGCCAAGGTGACGCGGGTGGAGCCTTCGCTCCAGGCCGCCTTCGTCGAGTATGGCGGCAACCGCCACGGCTTCCTTGCCTTCTCCGAGATCCATCCCGACTACTACCAGATCCCGGTCGCCGACCGGCAGGCGCTGCTCGACGACGAGGCCCGTGCCGAGCGTGACGAAGAGCGCGACGAGGAGAAGCGCGAGAAGCGCGGTCGCCGCGACCGTGGCCGCCGCGGCGATCGCGACAACCGCGCCAAGAAGGCCGCTGCCGACGAGACCGTTTCGGCGGAAGTCGAAGCGACCGGCGAGGACGTCCAGGTCGAGACCGACGGCAAGGAAGCCGCCATGGTCAACGAGGGCGCGCCCGCCTTCGGTGAGTATTTCGCGCCGGATGTCGCCGAATCGACCACTGAGGACGCCGCTGCGAATGCTGCGCCGCTGACCTTCGAGACCGTCTCCGTCGAAGCGACCGAGGTTTCGGTCGAAGCGCCGGAGGGCTCGGACACCGAGGCCCGCAAGCCGTCCGAGGACGACGGCGACGACGAGAACGGCAACGAGGAGACCGAAGAGGCTCCCGAGCAGCTCGGCGGCGGTGACGCCCTCGACGACATGCCGGAGCGGCGCCAGCGCAGCCACCGCCGCCAGTACAAGATCCAGGAGGTGATCAAGCGCCGTCAGATCATCCTGGTCCAGGTCGTCAAGGAAGAGCGCGGCAACAAGGGCGCGGCGCTCACCACCTATCTCTCGCTGGCCGGCCGCTATTCGGTGTTGATGCCCAACACCGGCAAGGGCGGCGGCATCTCGCGCAAGATCACCAATGCCGAGGACCGCAAGCGCCTCAAGGAGATCGCGACCGAGCTCGAGGTTCCCGAGGGGATGGGCCTGATCCTGCGCACGGCCGGCGCCTCGCGCACCAAGGTCGAGATCCGGCGCGACTACGAATATCTCATGCGGATGTGGGAGAGCGTGCGCGAGCTGACGCTGGCTTCGGTCGCTCCGGCGCTGGTCTATGAGGAGGGCAACCTCGTCAAGCGCTCGATCCGCGATCTCTACAACAAGGATATCGACGAGGTTCACGTCGCCGGCGAGGAGGCCTATCGCGAGGCCAAGGACTTCATGCGCATGCTCATGCCGAGCCAGGCCAAGAGCGTGAAGGCCTATCGCGAGCAGACCCCGCTCTTCGCCTCCTTCGGCGTCGAGAGCCAGCTCGACGCGATGTTCTCGAACACGGTCACGCTGAAATCCGGCGGCTATATCGTCATCAACCAGACCGAAGCGCTGGTCGCGATCGACATCAACTCCGGCCGCTCGACCCGCGAGCACAATATCGAGGACACCGCCCTCAAGACCAATCTCGAGGCGGCGGAGGAAATCTCCCGCCAGCTGCGCCTGCGCGATCTCGCCGGCCTCATCGTGATCGATTTCATCGACATGGAGGAGAACCGCAACAACCGCGCCGTCGAGAAGAAGCTGAAGGAGTGCCTGAAGGACGACCGCGCCCGCATCCAGGTCGGCCGCATCTCGGCCTTCGGACTGCTCGAGATGTCGCGCCAGCGCATCCGCACCGGCGTGCTCGAATCGTCCTCGGTGCCCTGCCCGCACTGCGCCGGCGCCGGCATGATCCGCTCGACCTCTTCCGTCGCGCTGCAGATCCTGCGCGCGCTGGAGGAGACGCTGATCAAGAGCGCCGCGCACAATCTCACCGTCCGGACCCGTCCGGAGGTGGCGCTCTATGTGCTGAACCAGAAGCGTGCCCATCTCGCCGATCTCGAGACCCGCTTCGCCATCGCGATCACGATCTCGACCGACGCGAACCTGCTGGGCACGCGCTATTTCGAGGTCGAGCGCGGCGAATTCGTCGGCAATGAGGGGCGCGTCGTCCCGATCAGCTTCAAGGCCGAGGCGATCGCGTCGGATGTCGATGACGAGGCGCTGGATGCCGCCGCGGAAGCGGCCGCTCTCGACGCCGAGACCGGCGGCACCGAGACCGCCGCCGCCGAGGCTCAGGACCAGTCCGAGCGTGGCGAGGGCGAGAATGGACGCCGTCGCCGTCGCCGCCGCCGCCGCCGGCGTGGCGGCGAGCGTGACGAGCAGGGCCAGCAGCTCGACGGCGCGCAGGGTGACGACGAAGGCGACGAGAGCGAGGAAGACGGCGACGACGCCGCCATCCCGGCCACGGCAACGGCCGAGCCGGCTGCCGAAGCCGCCGCCGAAGTCGCCCCGGAACCGGTCGTCGAGGAGCCTGCGGCCGAGCCCGCCAAGCCGAAGCGCAGCCGCGCCCGCAAGCCGAAGGCCGAGGCCGCCGAGGAGACCGAAGCCAAGACCGAGACGGTCGCCGCCGAGGTTGCTCCGATCGAGGCCGAGAAGCCCAAGCGCAGCCGCTCGCGCAAGAAGGTCGTGCCGATCACCGAGGGGGGCGAAGCCGCTGCGGAAGCTGCTCCCGCTCCTGTCGAGGCCAAGGCCGAGGCCCCGGTCGCTGCTCCCGAGACCGCGGCGGCCCCGGCCGAGCCCGCTCCGGCGCCGGAACCCGCACCCGTTCGCGCACCTGCCGAGGAGCCCGTCGCGGTCGTGCTGACCGAGCCGGACCCGGACCGGCCGAAGCGTGGCGGCTGGTGGAACAGGCTCGCCGGCCGCTCCTGATCGCGCCGCCGAATTCCAACGCATGAAAGAAGCCCGCTGCGTTGCGCAGCGGGCTTTTCCGTTTCACGGGTTCGGCAAATCCGCTCAGCCCGCCGCCGGCACCAGCGGGGTCGGCGGCGGCACGGTCGAGATCGCCGCAGCCGCGTGGCTCTGGGCGCCGCCCTCGCCGCCGCGCACGGTCACCGCATTCGAGGCGAAAGGCACGCGAGCATCGTTCAGGGCGCGGTAGACTCGCTTCAGCGCCTCGCGCTGCAGCATCGATGACTGGTTCGGCTTGCCGGTGAATTTCAGGCGGATGACGATGGCGCTATCGGTGATGTCGGCGACGCCCTGCATCTTCAGCGGGGCGATGAAATGCGGCCCGTACTCGGGGTCCTCCATCAGCGCGATGCCGGTCTTCTTGATCGCCTTGCGGGCCTGCTCGATATCGGCGGAATGGTCGAGGCGGACATTGAACTTGATGGTCGCCCAGTCGCGGCTGGCATTGGTCAGTGACTGGACCTGGCCGAAGGGCACGGTGTGGATCTGGCCGCTCTGGTGGCGCAGCTGCATCGAGCGCAGCGAAATCTTCTCGACCGTGCCCTTGAGCCGGCCGGTATCGACATATTCTCCGACCCGGAACGCATCCTCGAGCATGAAGAACACGCCCGAGACGATGTCGCGCACCAGCGCCTGGGAGCCGAAGGAGAGGGCGAGACCGAGGATGCCAAAGCCGGCGAGCAGCGGGCCGATATCGACGCCCAGCCGCGACAGCACGATGAGGATGGTGAGGCCGAGCACCGCGCCCAGAACGACGCCGCGCAAGACCGGCAGCACCGTCGCCAGCCGGCTCGGCACGCTCTCCTCATGCGGAACGTCCTCGTCGCCGGGTCCGACGACGTGTCGCCGCGGCGTATAGGCGTCGAAGAATGCATGCAGGAAGACCAGCGCCACCCAGCCGACGAAGGCGAAGATCGCGACACCGGCCGTCTGGCGCATCACGGCGGCGAACTGCGCCGAACTGACGCCGAGCAGCAAGCCGGCCCAGAGGCGCGACAGCACGAAGAAGCCGGCGGCCCATAGCACGCCGACAGCCGCCGCACGCAGGGCCGCGCCACTTGCGCGCGTCATCGGGGTGACACCTTGCTCCGCCTCGCGCCGCATCGCATGGCAGCGCAGCAGGCTGGCAACGCCGACGGCAAGGATCGGGATCAGGACGATCGCCACCTGCGTCATCGCCGAGGCCTCGGCCCAGCGCCCGCCATTCGACATCATCGCGGCGGCGCTGCTGACCATCCACAACAAGGCCGTCGTGGCGATGTAGAACCAGGCTGTGCCGGTCGCGATCAGCCGCCGGATCGGGCCCGGTTCGGAGGAGCCCGACAAGACCAGCGCGGCTAGATCGTGCCGCCCGTCATGGAACCACCAGATCTTGAACAGCGTGATGAGAAGGCCTGTCAGCGCAATCAGCCCCGTCACGGGCCGCGGCCCCGCGCTGACGTGATGGGAGAGCAGGATGCCGGTCACGATCAGCGGCGTCAGGATCGCGTAGACGACGAGCCGCCGGAAATGCACCTCGGCGCGCGGCAGCGGCATGATCCGCCGTTCCGGCGCGCCGGGTGCGAGCAGGAAGCGGCCGACGGCCATATAGAGCGCGCCGATCGCCGCACCGTTCGCGCCGGTTGTGAGGGCGATATTGGCGAGATCACTCTCCGAGAGCCAGGCATTGCGGGCGACCCGCGCCACAGCCAGAGCGATCAGAATGGTCGCGACATCCTGGAGCAGGCCCCAGGACGAGGCGATGAGGCGGGGCGTGAACTCCGGCCCCGCAGGCTGCATCTTGCGCGCGAACCAGCGGGCGCTCGCGATCCGGAAGGCGAAAGCGGCCGCGAGCGCCAGGCAGATGATTCCGAAGACGCGCCAGCCGGCGGTTGCTCCTTCGCGGCCATTGAGATTGCGCAGCCAGACACGTCCCCAGCTGTCCGGCAATTCGCCGATCGCGGGAATGGAGGCGCCGCCATATTCGACGCCGTCGATAAAGCGGTCGACGAGGGCACTGACCTCGGCCTGGAAGCCCTCCTCATCCGCCATCGACGGAGCGGGCGCGGGCTGAGCGGCGGGTTTTACCTTGCCGGCGGGCTCCGCTGGCGCTGTCGTAACGGGCGTGGCCGTAGCGACGCCTCCGACCCGGATCTCGACCTGCCGTCCAGGAGCGGACAGGGCATCGACCATTTTGCGGATCGCCTCGGGTGTCTCGTCGCCGCGCAGGTTGAGAACGACCGAGGATTGGCCCTGAGCCGAAGCGGGAGTGATCGGCAACAGGAATGCGAAAGCAAGCGCCAGCCAGCCGAGAAGAACGGCCCATCGGATAACGCTTCGCCGCGGGACGGATGCGCCCGGTGCAGCGACGTTCATGACAAGCCTCCACGCTATCCCACAGCGGCAGAATGTGAGGCTTCCCTGAAATCTGGCAAGCGGTTTCCGAGGCCGCGCGCGCCGTCGCTCAGCGCTTTTTCATCCAGGTGCCGATCCGCGTCACCGCCTCCTCGCATTCACTGAGCGAACCGGCGAAGGAGAGCCTAATCGTGCGCGCCCCGCGGGCCTCGTCGAAATCGAGCCCGGGCGTGATCGCGACGCCGGCCTCTTCGAGGACGCTGCGGCAGAAGGCCATGGAATCGTTCGAGTGCCGGCCGATGTCGAGATAGATGTAGAAGGCCCCATCCACCGGCAGGAAATCGCCGAGACCGATCTCCGGCAATGCCTTCAGCAGGAAGCTGCGGTTCGCGGCATAGCCGGCCTTGATCGCCTCGCATTCCGCGGTCGCGTCGAAAGCCGCCTCGCCCGCCACCTGGCTGAGATAGGGCACCGAGATCGAGAAATTCTGCTGCAGGCGTTCGATCGTGCGCACGAGGCGCTGCGGCACCACGAGCCAGCCGACGCGCCAGCCGGTCATGCAATAATACTTGGAGAACGAGTTGACGACGATCGCGTCGGGGTCGGCGGCGAGCGCCGTCGTCGCCGGAGTCTCGTAGGTCAACCCGTGATAGATCTCGTCCGAGATGTACCAGAGCCCGAGCTTGCGGCAGCAGGCCGCGACATCGGCAATGGCTTCAGGCGTCATCACCACGCCGGTCGGGTTGGCCGGGCTCATCGTCAGCACCCCGGCAAGCGGCTTTTCGCGATGGGCGCGCTCGATCAGGTCCGGCGTCAGGGCGAAGCGCGTCTCGGGGCCGACCTCGATCGCCACCGGCTCCAGCCCGAGCGCGATCAGGATGTTGCGATAGGCCGGATAGCCCGGCGCCGTGATCGCGATCCGGGCGCCCGGCTGGAAGCAGGCGAGGAAGGCGAGGATGAAACCGCCGGACGACCCCGTCGTCACCACGACGCGCTCGGCCGCCACCGCGACGCCATAAGCATCCTGATAGTAGCGCGCGATGCGCTCCCTCAGCGAATCCGTGCCGAGCGCCTGCGTATATCCGATCCGGCCGTGTTCCAGCGCCCGGCTGGCGGCAGCGCGGATCGAGGCCGGCGTCGGCGCCGAGGGCTGTCCGACCTCCATATGCACGACCGAGCCACCGCGGCGCTCGATCGCTGCCGCCTGGTTCATCACATCCATGACGATGAAGGGCGCGACGCGCTCGGCGCGTTCGGCCAGGGCGGGCAAGGCGGCGGGCACGATCAGGGGCTTCGACATCGGCTTGTCCGGGTTCGCGAGGAGGCGTGATCGCGTAGCCGAGCCGAAGGCGGCCTGCAACCATCGGCCGCGACCGCTGGCAGAGCTGTGATTTGACCTTCACCCCGCGAGGACCCACAAGCTCGCGCCCAGACGCATTGCTTCCGCCAGCGTAATCCAGGCCGGCGGCTCTGAAAGGATGACGAGATGGCTTTCCCGACCCTGACCAGCCTGGCACGCGCCTGCCTGCGGCCTGCCGCCGTCGCGCTGAGCCTCTGGCTCGCGGCCTCTGCCGCGCCGGCCATGGCGCAGGGCCAACCGCTCTCGCCCGAGCAGCGCAAGGCGGTGACCGACCTGATCCGCGAGACGATCCTGAAGAACCCCGAGATCATCCAGGACGCCCTGATCGAGCTGGAGCGGCGCAACACGGTCGCCCAGGCCGATGCCCAGCGCAATGCGGTCGCCGCCGAGAAGGCCCGCATCACCGATCCCGCGACCTCGGTCATCATCGGCAATCCCGAAGGCGACATCACCCTGGTCGAGTTCATGGATTACAATTGCGGCTTCTGCAAAAGGGCGATGGAGGACGTTACCGCGCTCTCCAAGGCCGATCCGAAGCTGCGCGTCGTGCTCAAGGACTTCCCGATCCTCGGCCCTGATTCGGTCGAGGCCAGCCGCGTCGCCGTCGCCGCGAAGAACCAGCTCCAGGGTCCGAAATATTTCGAGTTCCACAACAAGCTGATGGCCGTGAAGGGCAAGGTCAACGCCGCCAAGGCACTCGAGATCGCCAAGGAGGCCGGTGCCGATCTCGCCCAGTTGAAGAAGGACATCGAGGCGCCCGCCACCAAGGCCGCGATCGCCGACACCGTCGCGCTCGGTGACCGTCTCGGCCTCACCGGCACGCCCGCCTTCATCATCGGCGACGAGATCGTCTTCGGCGCTGTCGGCCAGGCCGCCCTCAAGGCGAAGATCGATTCCGTGCGCCGCTGCGGCAAGACCGACTGCGCCGGCTGATCAGCCATTTCAATATGATCCAGTGGGCCGGCAGGGTGCTTCAGGCTTCCCCTGCCGGCTTTCAACGTTTATGAGGGCGGCTCCTGCCGCCCGCGCGCGGTGCCGGAATCAACGCCCCCGATGGTCGCCGTCCACGTCCTGAACGGACCCAACCTCAACCTGCTCGGAACCCGCGAGCCCGGAACCTATGGCGCGGTCACGCTGGCCGGCGTCGAGGAACGTTTGCGCCGCAGGGCCGAGGCGGCCGGCGTGGAGCTGACCTTCCGCCAGACCAATTTCGAGGGCGAGTTCGTCACCTTCATCCAGCAGGCGGGGCTGGCCGGCGCCGGCGTCGTCATCAACGCGGGCGCCTATACCCATACGTCGGTCGCCCTGCGCGACGCGATCAAGGGCGTCGATGCGCTGGCGATCGAGGTCCATATTTCGAACGTACATGCAAGCGAGGAATTCCGGCACCATTCCTACATGGCGCCGGTCTGCGTCGGCGTGATCTGCGGCTTCGGCGTCGCGAGCTACGACCTGGCTTTCGACGCGATCGTGCCGCTGCTGGAAAAGCGGGCAGCGAAAGCCGCCTGAAGCCCATTGAACGGGAGCACGGCTAAGGCCGCCGCTCCCATCCGAATATCCGAAGAAGACGGTGATACCCGCCATGGCGACCAAGAGCCCGATCGACCCCGAACTTGTCCGCGAGCTCGCCGAGCTTCTGAACCAGACTGATCTCACCGAGATCGAGGTCGAGAAGGGCGATCTGCGCGTCCGCGTTGCCCGCAACATCACCGCGACCGTCCAGGTCCCGGCCGCCGTCGCCGCTCCGGCGATGGCAATGCCGGCTCCGGTCGCAGCTTCCGCCGTCGCCTCGGCCGAGGCCAAGCCGACCGCCGCCCATCCCGGCGCCGTGCCCTCCCCGATGGTCGGCACCGCCTATCGCCGCCCCTCGCCCGATGCCAAGCCCTTCGTCGAGATCGGCAGCGTGGTGAAGCAGGGTGAGCGCATTCTGCTGGTCGAGGCGATGAAGACCTTCAACGACATCGTCGCGCCCCGCGCCGGCAAGGTCACGGCCATCATGGTCGAGGACGGCCAGCCGGTGGAATACGGTGAGCCGCTGCTGGTGATCGAGTGAGCGTGGCGCCGCGCGCCGTCGGGTCCGATTTGGGTTTCAAGATGTTCGACAAGATCCTGATCGCCAACCGTGGAGAGATCGCGCTGCGCGTGCTGCGCGCCGCCAAGGAGCTCGGTATCGCGACCGTCGCGGTGCATTCCACCGCCGACGCCAACGCCATGCATGTGCGCCTCGCCGACGAGAGCGTCTGCATCGGCCCGCCGCCGGCCCGCGAGAGCTATCTCAACATCCCCGCCCTGATCGCGGCCTGCGAGATCACCGGCGCCGATGCGGTCCATCCCGGCTACGGCTTCCTCTCGGAGAACGCCCGCTTCGCCGAGATCCTGGAGCAGCACAACATCGCCTTCATCGGCCCCAAGGCCGAGCATATCCGCAGCATGGGCGACAAGATCGAGGCCAAGCGTACCGCCAAGCGCCTCGGCATTCCCTGCGTGCCGGGCTCCGAAGGCGGCGTCGCGGATGACCAGGAGGCACTGAAGATCATCCGGGAGATCGGCTTCCCGGTGATCATCAAGGCCGCTTCAGGCGGCGGCGGCAAGGGCATGAAGGTCGTCCGCAGCGAGGATGAACTGTCCGTGCTGCTCTCCACCGCCCGCAGCGAGGCCAAGGCCAATTTCGGCGACGACGCCGTCTATATCGAGAAATATCTCGAGAAGCCGCGCCATATCGAGATCCAGGTGCTCGGCGACGGTCGCGGCCATGCGATCCATCTCGGCGAGCGCGACTGCTCGCTGCAGCGGCGCCACCAGAAGGTCTGGGAGGAAGGCCCCTCGCCTGCCCTCAATGCGGGCGAGCGCGACCGCATCGGCGAGGTCTGTGCCAAGGCGATGCGCGAATTGCAGTATCGCGGCGCCGGCACGATCGAGTTCCTCTACGAAGACGGCGAGTTCTACTTCATCGAGATGAACACACGCATCCAGGTCGAGCATCCGGTCACCGAGATGATCACCGGGATCGACCTCGTCAACGAGCAGATCCGCATCGCCGCCGGCGCGCCGCTCTCGCTCAAGCAGTCGGACATCGTCATCGAGGGCCATGCCATCGAATGCCGGGTCAATGCCGAGCATCACGCGACCTTCCGCCCCTCGCCCGGCAAGATCGCCTCGTTCCACACGCCGGGCGGCCTCGGCGTGCGCGTCGATTCCGCCGCCTATCAGGGCTACACGATCCCGCCGCATTACGATTCGCTGGTCGGCAAGCTGATCGTCCACGGCCGCAACCGCGACGAATGCCTGATGCGCCTGCGCCGTTCGCTCGACGAGTTCGTCGTCGACGGCGTCGACACGACGCTGCCGCTGTTCCGCACGCTGGTGCGCAACCCGGACATCCTCAACGGCGACTACAACATCCACTGGCTCGAGAAATTCCTCGCCGCCGGCGGCATGGGCGAGCCGGAAGCCTGAGGCTTCAGGCAGTTCCGAAACGACAAAGCCCCCCGCATCGCGAGGGGCTTTTTTGCATTGCTGTTCCTTCAAACCTGAAGCGCGGGTCATCCCGGGCGGAGCGAAGCGCACACCCGGGATCCATGCCGGAGCGCTTCCAGGAAAGGTTCAGGCATGGATCCCGGGTCTCCCTACGGTCGCCCGGGATGACAGCGCGTTCCTGGAAAGCGCCAGGCGCTTCAGATCGTCTCCAGCAAGCCCTTGATCAGCGCCTGGCGCGGCGCGATCGACGAGATCAGCCCGTATTCCTGCAGCGTATGCGCGCCATCGCCATCGATGCCGAGCCCGTCCAGGGTGGGCACGCCGAGCGCCGCGGTGAAGTTGCCGTCCGAGCCGCCGCCGGTCATCGGGCAATCCTGCAGGTCGAAGCCGGCGTCAGCGGCAACCTTGCGGGCCAGCGCGAACAGCTCCGCCACCGCGGCCGACTTCTCATAGGGCGGCCGGTTCATGCCGCCGGTGATGCGCAGCGCGACATCGGGATCATGCGGCTTCAGGCTGAGGATCCGATTCTCCATCATCGTGCCGTCGGCGAGCGTGGTGACGCGGCAATCGACGCTGAACCAGGCGTGCTGCGGGATGACGTTGGCCGCCGTGCCGCCACCGACCAGCGCGACGCTGGTGGTGATGCCGCGTGCGTAATCGGTCATGCCCTCGACAGCGAGGATCTGGTGCGCCGCCTCGCGGATGGCGCTGCGCCCATCGGCATGGCGCGAGCCGGCATGGGCCGGCCGGCCTTCCAGCCTGACGTCGAACCGGCCGACGCCCTTGCGCGCGGTGACGATCTTGCCGCCCTCGCGGGCCGGCTCGGTGACCAGCACCGCCTTGGATCCCCGGCCGATCTCCTCGATCAGCCCCCGGCTGGTCGGCGAACCGATCTCCTCGTCGGGCGTGAACAGGAAGACCATCGGCCGCCTGGCCGAGCCGGCAGCCGCGACCTGCTTGAAGCCCTGCAGGGCGAGCCAGGCGCCGCCCTTCATGTCGTAGACGCCGGGACCGTAGAGCCGGTCGCCATCGACCCTGACGGGCAGTTCCTTGGCGCTGGTCCCCACCGGATGCACCGTGTCGAGATGCGACATCACCGCGACGGCGGGCTGGCCGTTGTCGAGCCCGGCGCGCAGCACGACCATATCGCCGAGGCCGTCGCGGCCGGGAATGCGCTCGACCGCGATCGGCAGCCCCGCAACATCTTTCTGGACAAGGTCCATCATGCCGTTCACGCCGGCTGGATGGCTGGTGGGACTTTCGAGCGCGACCCAGACGGAGAGCGCGGCGGCGGAATCTTGCTGTTTCATGGGGCGATGTTCACCGAAGAAGCCCTTGCCACGCAAGGCGGTTCGTATGCGTCTTGCGCAGGCCGGAAACGCAAGCCGGGGTAGCGAGCGGGCGGGCGAGGCCGCAGCGGGAGGCGCAAGCCTCTCCACCTGGCCCCATCGGCCGATGACCGGAGGTCCCCAATGGAAGCCCTGCGATGGCCTCTCGCTGCCCGCAACCGAAAACCCGCGAATTCTCCGGAGGCGGACGCGTGAAGCCCTTTTCCGGTGATCGTTTCGCAGAGACGATGAATTCTGCTCTTGCCAAGCCGGATCGCATTGATTAGACCCCGGCTCACCAACGCGGCGCGGCCCAAAGCGCCCTGTCGTTGGGGGATCGTCTAACGGTAGGACCCCAGACTCTGACTCTGGTTGTCTAGGTTCGAATCCTAGTCCCCCAGCCACTCGCGTGGCTCGGCCAAGCCGAAATCACCATTTGCAAGCGGGTCCACAGGCGCGTTTCGGCGTGCCTCGATCACCGGTCGTAGGGCGCTTCCCTTTCGGTCATGAAACCGTCGCCGCGGCCCCCTCCAGGAACACCTCGAGGCACAGCCGTGCGTGACGAGCGCGCTCCTCGACCGTCAGCAGCCGGTCGCCGGGAAAGCGCTTGATCAGCACGGAGAAGATCATGTCCATCAGCATCCGGGCCAGCGCATCGGCCGGAAAGGCGCGAAGCCTGCCCTTCGTCTGCTGAGCGACGAGCCAGTCCTCCAGAAGCCGCAGGGCCGGTTCGGAGCCCTCCTGCACGATCATCTCCCCGATCTCGCTGAAGCGGTCGGAATCGGCGAGGACGAGCCTGACGAATGCCAGCCGCTCGCGATTGTCGATCTCGCCGATATCGAGCCGGAAGATCGCAGCCAGCACGTCCGGCAGCGGCAGGTCCTCGTCGGGATCGCGCGGCAGCGCCAGCATCGAGCGCCGGTGATCGGCCACCATCACGCGAAAGAGGTCGGTCTTGGCCGGAAACAGCCGGTAGAGCGTCCGCTTCGAGACGCCGCAGCGCGCCGCAACCGCATCCATCGTCGTGGCGCCATAGCCGGCATCGAGGAACAGGTCGCGGGCGGATTGCACGATTCGCTGCCGCTCGGCCTCGTCGGAACGCGTCTTCGGGCGTCCGCGCGCCCGGGTCGACGCGGATTTTTCGCTCATTTCGCAGCTTGTCTCGATCATGTCCGTCATCAAGCCGCATTCTTGGGTTTGACAGCGGCGGAAATCAAGAGATAAGAAACCCTTCAGTTTCCAAAAAGAGATCCCGCATGCCGGCCGAGCGCGCTTCTTCCTCTTCCCGCCACGCCTTACCGAGCGCGCTGCTCCTCGCAGCGGTGCTGGCCGCCTGCAATTCCGAGAAGGCGGCGGCACCCCCGCCGCAACCGCAGATCCAGGTCAGCGTCGTCACATTGCATCCGCAGCCCGTGGCGATCACGGCCGAGCTGCCCGGTCGCGTCTCCGCCAGCCTGATCGCCGAGATCCGGCCGCAGGTGAACGGCATCATCAAGTCGCGGCTTTTCCGCGAGGGCAGCGAGGTCAAGACCGGCGACGTGCTCTACGAGATCGACCCCTCCCCCTATCAGGCCGCTCTCGACAGCGCCGTCGCCGCCCAGCACAAGGCCGAGGCCGCCGTCGCCAATGCGCAGGTGCGGGCCGATCGCTATCGCGAATTGCTCCAGCGCAACGCCGGCAGCAAGCAGGACGCCGACGACGCCGCGGCGACGCTAGGCCAGGCCCAGGCCGATGTCGCGGCCGCCAAAGCCAATGTCGAGGCCGCCCGGATCAACCTCGCCTATACCAAGGTGACGGCGCCGATCGACGGGCGCATCGACAAGTCGGCACTGACCCAGGGCGCGCTGGTCACCGCCAACCAGGCGGCGGTGTTGACCACGATCCGCAAGCTCGACCCGATCAATGTCGACGTCACCCAGTCGAGCACCAACCTGCTGAAATTCCGCAGCGACATCGCCTCGGGACGCTTGAAATTCACCGGCCCGAATGTCGCGGTGAAACTCAAGCTCGATACCGGCGACGCCTATGCGCAATCCGGCAAGCTCGAATTCGCCGAGGCGAACATCAACGAGACCACCGGCACCTTCAGCGTCCGCGCCGAGTTCCCCAATCCGGAGCGGCTGCTGCTGCCCGGCATGTTCGTGCGGGCGGAAATCCAGGAAGGCATCGCCGAGAACAATTTCCTGCTGCCCCAGCGCGCCGTCGGGCGCAACACCAAGGGCGAGGCGACCGCGAAATTCGTCTCGGCCGAAGGCAAGGTCGAGGAGCGCGTGCTGGTGACCCGCCGCAATATCGGCAACAACTGGCTGGTCGACAGCGGCGTCAAGGACGGCGAGCGCATCATCGTCGAGGGCGGCCAGCTCGTGCGGCCGGGACAGACCGTGACGGCGAACGAGGTCAGCGTCGACGAGGCCACCGGCGAGCTCAAATCAGCCAATCGCCGGGCCGAACTGCCGGCCGGCAACACGGCGAAGAACTGACCCCATGTCGCGCTTCTTCATTGAACGGCCGATCTTCGCCTGGGTCGTCGCCATCGTCATCATGCTGGCGGGCCTGCTCGCCCTGCGTACCCTGCCGATCTCGCAATATCCGCAGATCGCGCCGACGACCGTCCAGATCAGCGCCAATTATCCCGGTGCCGACGCGCAGACCGTCGAGAACTCGGTGACCAAGGTCATCGAGCAGGGCATGACCGGCCTCGATAACCTGCAATACATGACGGCGACCTCGACCTCGACCGGCAACGCCCAGATCACCCTGACCTTCAACAGCCAGGCCGATCCCGACGTCGCGCAGATGCAGGTGCAGAACAAGCTGCAGCTCGTCACCCGGCAATTGCCCTCGGTGGTGCAGAGCACCGGCATCTCGGTCGCCAAGGCCTCCACCGGCTTCCTGATGGTCGTCGCCTTCGTCTCGAAGGACGGGCGGATGTCGACCACCGACCTTGCCGATTATGTCGACTCGACCCTCAACGACACGCTGAAGCGCGTCGAGGGCGTCGGCACGACCCAGCTTTTCGGCGCCGGCTATGCCATGCGCATCTGGCTCGACCCCGACAAGCTGCGGAAATACGCGCTGATGCCCGCCGACATCGCCGCGGCGATCGAGGCGCAGAACACGCAGGTGTCGGCCGGCCAGCTCGGCGGCCTGCCCCAGGTCAGCGGCCAGCAGCTCAACGCCACCGTGACCGCGCTGTCGCGGCTCCAGACGGTCTCGCAATTCGAGAACATCATCCTCAAGAGCGGCGCTTCCGGCTCGATCGTCCGGCTGAACGACGTCGCCCGCGTCGAGCTCGGCGCCAAGAGCTACGACACCGTCTCGCGCTATAACGGCCAGCCGACGACCGGCCTCGCCATCAGCCTCGCGACCGGCGCCAATGCGATCGACACCGCCAAGGCGGTGACCGCGACGATCGAGCGCCTGAAGCAGACCCTGCCGGAAGGCGTCGAGGTCACCTACCCCTACGACACCACGCCCTTCGTGACGCTCTCGATCGAGAAGGTCGTGCACACGCTGTTCGAGGCGATCATCCTCGTCTTCATCGTGATGTACGTCTTCCTGCAGAACCTGCGCGCGACCTTCATCCCGATGCTGGCGGTGCCGGTCGTGCTGCTCGGCACCTTCGGCGTGCTGGCGCTCGCCGGCTATTCGATCAACACGCTGACGATGTTCGCGATGGTGCTCGCGATCGGCCTGCTCGTCGACGACGCCATCGTCGTGGTCGAGAATGTCGAGCGCGTGATGCAGGAGGAGAAGCTCTCGCCCAAGGAAGCGACCATCAAGTCGATGGGCGAGATCACCGGCGCGCTGGTCGGCATCGCCACCGTGCTCTCGGCCGTGTTCGTGCCGATGGCCTTCTTCGGCGGCTCCGTCGGCGTGATCTACCGGCAGTTCTCGGTGACGATCGTGACCGCGATGGCGCTCTCGGTCGTCGTCGCTCTGGTGCTGACGCCTGCGCTGTGCGCGACGCTGCTCAAGCCGGTCGGCGATCACGGCCCGCGCAAGGGCTTCTTCGGCTGGTTCAACCGCAATTTCGAGCGCACCACCAACGGCTACCGCTCCGGCGTCGCCGGGATGATCGGGCGGCCGCTGCGCTTCCTGCTCCTCTTCCTGGTGATCACCGGCGGCATGGTCTGGCTCTTCGCCCGCATGCCCTCCTCCTTCCTGCCCGACGAGGACCAGGGCATCCTCCTGACCAGCGTGCAGCTGCCCGTCGGCGCCACGCAGGACCGGACGCTGCGCGTGCTCGACGAGGTCCAGAAGCATTATCTCGAAAAGGAGAAGGACCTCGTCGAGGGCGTGCTGACGGTCGCCGGCTTCGGCTTCGGCGGCCAGGGCCAGAATGTCGGCCTCGCCTTCGTCAGGCTGAAACCCTTCGCCGAGCGCGTCGGCAAGCAGGCGACGGCCCAGGCCATAGCCGGCCGCGCCATGGGTGCGTTCCGCTCGATCAAGGACGGCACGGTCTACGCTCTGGCTCCGCCGGCGATCCAGGGCTTCGGCAACACCGCAGGCTTCGATTTCTACCTGCAGGACATCGCCGGCGCCGGCCACACGCGCCTGATGGAGGTCCGCAACCAGTTGCTTGGCCTCGCGGCGCAGAGCAAGCAGCTCACCGGCACCCGCCCGAACGGGCAGGAGGATACGCCGCAATACGCGGTCGAGATCGACCAGGAGAAGGCGAGCGCGCTGACCCTGCCGCTCGCCGCCATCAACAACACCCTGTCGACGGCCTGGGGCTCGGCCTATGTCAACGACTTCATCGACCGTGGCCGGGTGAAGTCGGTCTATGTCCAGGCGGATGCCCCCTTCCGCATGCAGCCCGGCGATATCGGGCGGTGGTATGTGCGCAACCAGGGCGGCGAGATGGTGCCGTTCTCGGCCTTCTCCAGCGGGCGCTGGGACTACGGCTCGCCGCGGCTGGAGCGCTATAACGGCTCCGCCGCCGTCCAGATGCAGGGCGCCGCCGCCGCTGGCGTCAGCTCCGGCGCGGCGATGGACGAGATCGACCGCCTGATGACGCAACTGCCGAACGGCTTCAGCCATGAATGGACCGGGCTGTCCTTCCAGGAACGCCTCTCGGGCAGCCAGGCCGTGGCGCTCTACGCCCTCTCGATGCTGGTCGTGTTCCTCTGCCTCGCCGCGCTCTACGAAAGCTGGTCGGTCCCCTTCGCCGTCATGTTGTCGGTCCCGATCGGCATCTTCGGCGCCCTGCTCGCGGCGACGCTCTTCGGCCAGACCAACGACGTCTATTTCAAGGTTGGCCTGCTGACGACGATCGGCCTGGCAGCCAAGAACGCGATCCTCATCGTCGAGTTCGCGATCGAACAGGAAGCCAAGGGCAAGGGCCTCGTCGAGGCGACGCTGGAGGCGGCCCGCCAGCGCCTGCGGCCGATCCTGATGACCTCGCTCGCCTTCGTGCTCGGCGTGACGCCTTTGGCAGTCGCCACGGGCGCTGGCTCGGGCAGCCAGAACGCGATCGGCATCGGCGTGATGGGCGGCATGATCGCCGCGACCGTCCTTGGCGTGTTCTTCGTGCCGCTGCTCTATGTCGGCGTCGTGCGCCTCGTCCGGCGCTGGCGCCGCACGGAGCCCGCGGCAGTGACCACCGCCGAATGAATGGCCGGGCGCGGCCGGCAACGGCTGCGCCCTCCCGAGGAAGCTGCTAGACTGACGCGATGACTGAATTCCCCCACATCATTCGCTCGCCTCTATCGCAGTCCTTCACCCATGACGGCCTGACCGTGCGTGTGGAAATCTACAAGATCGAGGGCACCGACGGCTGGACCCTCGAACTCATCGACGAGGATGGCGGTTCGACCGTCTGGCAGGACGCTTTCGCCACCGACGCCGACGCCTTCGCCGAGTTCACCGACGGTGTCGAGCAGCTCGGCCTCGACCGGCTGATCAATCCCGACGACGACGACCTCGCCACCGTGCACTGAACGGGGCGCCGCCTCACCATGCGCTATACCGACGAACTCGATGCGCTCCGGGCCGCCCGCGACGCGCTGCGCCGCCGGATCGCGGAGCGCCTTGCTCTGGAAGCTGGCGCACCTGTCGAAGGCGCGTCGCTGGAAGCCTGGCTGACGGCCGCCGACGAAGCGGTCGAGACTTGGGAGAGCGAAGGCGAGGAGGCGCAGGATTCCCGCGCCTTCCGCCCGATCGGGCCGCTTCAGGACCTGCTGACGGACCATGCCGCGCTCGTCGAGCGGATCGCCGAGACGCTCGACCGGCGCCTGTCCTAGTTCAGCCCCAGCATCCGCCGCGCCAGCCCCGGATCGCCGCCGCCGGCGAAATCGTCGAAAGCGGTCTCCGTCACGCGGATGATGTGGTCGGCGATGAAGCGGGCGCCCTCGCGGGCGCCGTCCTCGGGATGCTTCAGCGCGCATTCCCATTCGAGCACAGCCCAGCCCTCGAAGCCGTATTGCGCGAGCTTGGAGAAGATCGCCTTGAAATCGACCTGCCCGTCGCCGAGCGAGCGGAAGCGCCCGGCCCGGCCGATCCAGGGCGAGAAGCCGGAATAGACACCCTGCCGGCCTTCCGGCCGGAACTCGGCATCCTTCACATGGAAGGCGCTGATGCGCTCGTGGTAGATGTCGATGAAGGCGAGATAGTCGAGCTGCTGCAGCAGGAAATGCGAGGGATCGTAATTGATCCGGCAGCGCTGGTGCCCGCCGAGCCGGTCGAGGAAGAGCTCGAAGGTGGCGCCGTCGAAGACGTCCTCGCCCGGATGGATCTCGAAGCCGACATCGACGCCCTGCTCCTCATAGGCATCGAGGATGGGCCGCCAGCGCCGCGCCAATTCGCCGAAGGCTTCCTCGACGAGCCCCGCCGGCCGCTGCGGCCAGGGATAGAGGAAGGGCCAGGCGAGCGCGCCGGTGAAGCTGACCGAGCCGGCCAGCCCGAGCCGGCGCGAGGCTTTCGCGGCGAGCTTCATCTGCTCCACCGCCCAGGCCTGCCTCTCCTTTGGCTTGCCGCGCAGTTCCACGGGCGCGAAGACATCGAAGGCGGCATCATAGGCTGGATGGACCGCGACGAGTTGGCCCTGGATATGGGTCGAAAGCTCGGTGATCGTGACGCCGTTCTCGCGCGCCACGCCCGCGATCTCGTCGCAGTAATCCTGAGACGCAGCCGCCTTCTCCAGATCGAAGAAGCGCTTGTCGCCGCTGGGCAATTGCACGCCGCGATAGCCGAGCCCGGCGGCCCAGGCCGTGATGCCGGTCCAGCTGTCGAACGGCGCCTTGTCGCCGGCGAACTGGGCAAGAAAGATCGCGGGGCCCTGCATCGTCGCCGGCATCGTCTGCTCCTTCATCATTGGGCGCAGCTTCGCCAAGGATCGACCGCACGTCCAGATCACGCTCGCGCGATCTCCGTCTCACCTTCAATTTAACTTCCGCCTGAATTAGGTTGAAGTTCGGTCTTGAGCTGTTTCGAGACCATCCCATAGCCTGCATCGCAACGGCCACCACAAGGCCGAGCGGGAAACAACAGGAGGCTGCGATCGCCCTGCCCTGGCACAGGCTGAGCCCGGACGAGCTTGCGCTGCTCGAGGCCACCTTCTGGTCCGGGGGCGCCGCCCGCCATGCGCTCGCCGACAGCCTGCAGTTCTCGCGCAGCAAGACCAATGCGATCGCCGCCGGATTGATCGAGGAAGGCCTGCTCGACGAGGCCGGCGTCCAGCATTCCACCGGCGGCCGGCGGCCGGAGACACTCTGCGTCCATCGCCGTATCGGCGTGCTCGTCGGCATCGATATCGGCGCGACCAGCCTCGACATCGCGCTGCTCCGCCCCGATCTCGGCATCATCGCCCGCCACGCGCAGGAAGCCGATGTTCAGGCCGGCCCCGGCCCGATCATGGCCCGCCTGCGCACTTTGTTGCCCGCAATGCTCGCCGAGAACGGTATCGCGCCGGATCGCGTGCTCGCCGTCGGCATCGGCGTGCCCGGCCCGGTCAATTTCGCCGCCGGCCAGCTCGTCAACCCGCCGCTGATGCCGGGCTGGGACAGCTATGCCATCCGCGAGGACCTGCGCGAGATCACCGACGCGCCGATCTTCGTCGATAACGACGTGAACCTGATGGCGCTCGGCGTGCTCTGGCGCCAGCGCAAGCAGATCGAGAACTTCCTCGTCATCAAGGTCGGCACCGGCATCGGCTGCGGCATCGTCTGCCATGGCGAGCTCTATCGCGGCTCGAACGGCTCGGCCGGCGATATCGGCCATATCTGCGCCGATCCCGAAGGCCCGCTCTGCCGCTGCGGCAATCGCGGCTGCGTCGAGGCCATGGCCGCCGCACCCGCCATCGTCGCGATGGGACTGGAAGCAGCCCAAGCCGGCCGCAGCCCCGCTTTGGCAGACCGCCTCGTCACGAAAGGCCAGCTCGAAGCGGCCGATATCGGCGCCGCCAGCCGGGCCGGCGATGCCGAGGCCGACGCGATCGTGCGCCGCTCCGGCCGTCTGATCGGCCAGGTGCTGGCCGCGCTCGTCAATTTCTACAACCCGTCGCATATCTTCATCGGCGGCGGCGTCTCGGCGATCGGCCCGATGTTCCTCGCCGCGATCCGCCAGAGCGTGAACCAGCGCTCGCTCGCCCTTTCGACGCGCCATCTCGAGATCACCTCCGCCCCGCTCGGCCCTGAGACCGGGCTGATCGGCGCCGGCGTGCTCGCTATGCGCGAGGCGCTCCGTGCGGGAGGCCCGGCATGAGCGCTACCGCGGGCCTCGCTGTCGGTTTCGACGGCATCGTCAAGCGTTTCGGCCCGGTCGAGGTGCTGCATGGCGTCTCCTTCGATCTCGAGCCTGGCAAGGTCTACGGGCTGCTCGGCGAGAACGGCGCCGGCAAGTCGACACTGATGAAGATCCTCGCCGGCTACGAGCAGCCGAGCGAGGGGCTCGTCCTGATCGACGGCGAGCCAGCAGCCTTCGCCGGTTCTCGCGAAGCCGAGGCGAAAGGCATCGTCCTGATCCATCAGGAGTTCAACCTGGCCGATGACCTGACGATCGCCGGCAACATCTTCCTTGGGCATGAGCGCCGCAAGGGCTGGCTGCTCGACGAAGACGCGATGCGCAGCGGGGCACAGACCGCCCTTGATCAGGTCGGGCTGGCGCGGGCCCCCGATACGCCGGTGCGGCGCCTGATCGTCGCCGAGAAGCAGCTCGTCGAGATCGCCAAGGCTTTGTCACGCAAAGCCCGCCTGCTGATCATGGACGAACCGACCGCCACGCTGACGCCGTCGGAGGCCGGAAAGCTCTTCGCCTTGATCGAGCGGATGCGGGCCGAGGGCATCACCGTCATCTACATCTCGCACAAGCTCGACGAGGTCGAACGCATCACCGACGAGGTCATCGTCATGCGCGACGGCCGCTTCGTCGGCCGCGCCCCGACGGCCTCGCTCACCCGCCACGCCATGGCGACGATGATGGTCGGGCGCGAGATCGCCGATCTCTTTCCCGAGAAGATCGCGGCCGATTCCGCGCTGCCGCCGGCCCTGGCGGTCGAGAATTTTTCTGTGCCGGGCTGGGCCAGCGACATCTCGTTTACCGTGCGGCCGGGCGAAATCCTCGGCTTTGCCGGTCTGGTCGGCGCCGGGCGCACGGAGCTGTTCGAAGGCATACTCGGTCTGAGGCCGGGCAGCGGCACGATCAGGCGCGACGGCAAGCTGATCCAGCTCCGTTCGCCGCGCGACGCCACCCGTCACGGGCTCGCCTATCTGAGCGAAGACCGCAAGGGCAAGGGCCTGCATATCGACTTCCCGTTGCGGCCCAACCTCACGCTGATGGCGCTGGAACGCTACGCGAAACCACTGCTCGACCACGAGGCCGAACAGCGAGCGCTGGAAGCCGCCATCGGCGAATTCGGCATCCGCGCCGGTTCGCTCGGCATGAGGGCCGCCTCGCTCTCGGGCGGCAACCAGCAGAAGCTGGCGCTCGCCAAGGTGCTGCATCCCGAACCGCGTGTACTGATCCTCGACGAGCCGACGCGCGGCGTCGATGTCGGCGCCAAGCGCGAGATCTATTTCCTCATCCAGAAGCTCGCCGCCCAGGGCCTTGCCCTCATCGTCATCTCCTCGGAGCTGATCGAGCTGATCGGCCTCGCCCATCGCGTGGCGGTGATGCGCGAGGGCCGGCTGGTCGCGACGGTCGAGGGCGACGAGATGACCGAAGCGACGATGATCGCCCATGCCACAGGGACCCGCCATGTCGCAGCCTGACACCGCAGAGCGAGCCGAGGCCCGCGCCCGCGAGGCGACCGTCCCGCTCGGCGACCGCATCGCCGCTTTCGGGCCGATCATCGGCCTCGTGCTGCTCTGTGCGGCTGGCGCCACATTGAACAGCGATTTCGCCACGCTCGACAATGCGCTGAACGTGCTCACCCGCACCGCCTTCATCGGCATCATCGCGGTCGGCATGTGCTTCGTCATCATCCTCGGCGGCATCGACCTCTCGGTCGGCTCGATGGCAGCGCTGATTGCCGGCTGCGTCATCCTCTTCATCAACTGGGCGGCCAGTGCCTTCGGCTCGCCGCTGATGGCGGTGATCGGTGGGGCTGCGCTCGCAGTCGTGCTCGGCGGTGTCTTCGGGCTGCTGCACGGCATCCTGATCGCAAAGGGCCGCATCGAACCCTTCATCGTCACCTTAGGAACGCTCGGCATCTACCGGGCATACCTCACCTATTTCGCCGATGGTGGAGCGCTCACCCTCGACAACGCCTTGGCCGATCTCTACGCGCCGGTCTATTATGGCAGCTTCCTCGGCGTGCCGATCCCGGTCTGGGTCTTCCTGCTGGTCGCGCTGCTCGGCGCGCTCATCCTGAACCGCACGATCTTCGGCCGGCATGTCCAGGCGATCGGCTCGAACGAGACCGTGGCCCGCTACGCCGCTGTCGATGTCGAGCGCGTCAAGATCCTCACCTACATGCTGCTCGGGCTCTGCGTCGGCGTCGCCACGCTGCTCTATGTGCCGCGCCTGGGCTCGGCCTCGCCGACGACCGGCCTGCTCTGGGAGCTTGAGGCCATCGCCGCGGTCATCGTCGGCGGCGCGGCGCTCAAGGGCGGCCATGGCAGCATCACCGGCACGGTCATCGGCGCGATCCTGCTGTCGGTGATCAGCAACATCCTCAACCTGACGAGCCTGATCAGCGTCTATCTCAACGCCGCCGTGCAGGGCTTCGTCATCATCACCGTCGCGTTTTTGCAGAAAGGCCGCCGCTGAAGGCGGTCAACCAGGGAGAGAAGCGATGTCCACGCAGACCAGACGCAGCCTCATGCTCGCCACCGCCGCGGGCCTCGCCTTCGCCGCGACGAGCGCGGCAGCCGAGCCCGTCAATCTCGGCGTTTCCATTCCCGCCGCGACGCACAGCTTCATGGGCGGCATCAACTACTGGGCGAACCAGGCGAAGAAGGATCTCGAGGCCAAGCACAAGGACCTCAAGATCACGATCCGCACCGCCGCCAACGCCATCGAGCAGGCCAACCAGCTCCAGGACCTGAGCACGGTCACCAAGATCAACGCGCTCGTCGTCTTCCCGTTCGAATCGGCGGCGCTGACCCGGCCGGTCGCCAATGTGAAGGCGAAGGGCGCCTATGTGACGGTGGTCGACCGCGGCCTGACCGACACCTCGGCGCAGGATGCCTATGTCGCCGGCGACAACACCGCCTTCGGCAAGATCCCGGCCGAGTACATCGCCAAGACGCTCGGCGGCAAAGGCAATGTCGTGGCGCTCCGCGGCATCCCGACGACGCTCGACAACGAGCGCATGGACGCCTTCAACGCCGTGCTGAAGGGCCATCCCGACATCAAGCTGCTCGACGCCAAATACGCCAACTGGAACCGCGATGACGCCTACAAGGTCACGCAGGATTTCCTGACCCGCTTCAAGGATATCGACGCCTTCTGGGCGGCCGATGACGACATGGCCTTCGGCGCGATCCGCGCCATCGACCAGGCCGGGCGCAAGGACATCAAGGTGATCTTCGGCGGCGCCGGGGCCAAGGACATGGTCAAGATCATCCTCGACGGCAAGGATCCGCGCATCCAGGCCAATGTCAGCTACTCCCCGAAATTCATCTATGAATCGATCAAGTTGACGGCGGAAGCTCGCCTGAAAGGCGAGAAGCTGCCGGCGACCACGATCATCCCCTCGGTGCTGATCGACAAGAGCAACGCCAAGGAGTTCTACCACCCCGACTCGCCGTTCTGAGCGGCAGCACCCTCCGGCCGCCGCTCCGGCGGCGGCCGCATCTCCAAGAACATCAGGTCACGCGATGAACGACGAACCCGCGCCAAGGCTGCGCTATGCCATGATCGGCGGCGGCCGCGATGCCTTCATTGGCGCCGTGCACCGCCATGCCATCGCGCTCGACGGGCAGGCGGAGCTGGCTGCGGGCGCCCTCTCCTCGACGCCCGAGCGCGCCCGTGAATCCGGCCGCGCGCTGGGCATCGCCGATGCGCATAACCACGCAAGCTGGCAGGCTCTGCTCGAAGCCGAGCTCGCCCGCCCGGCCTCCGAGCGCGTCGATCTCGTCGTCATCGTCACGCCGACCGACACGCATTTCCCGATCGCGCAGGCTTTCGCGGAAGCGGGCTTCCACGTCGTCTGCGACAAGCCACTGACCCATACCAGCCAGCAAGCCGGGACGCTGGTCGAGACGGTCGCCCGCCAAGCCACCGTCTTCGGGGTCACCTATAACTACACCGGCTATCCCATGGTCCGTCAGGCGCGCGAGATGGTGCGCTCGGGCGCACTCGGCGCCATCCGCAAGGTCGTGGTCGAGTATAATCAGGGCTGGCTCGCGACCGCGCTGGAGGCCACCGGCAACAAGCAGGCGAGCTGGCGCACCGACCCGGCCCGCAGCGGCATCGCCGGCGCGCTCGGCGATATCGGCTCCCATGCCGAGAACCTCGTCTCGTCTGTGACCGGGCTGCAGATCGAGGAACTGGTCGCCGACCTCGGCGCGCTCGTGACCGGCCGTGCGCTCGATGACGATGCCAGCATGCTGCTGCGCTTCAAGGGTGGCGCGCGAGGCGTCCTCGTGGCCTCGCAGATCAATGCCGGGCTGGAGAACGATCTGCGCCTGCGCGTCTCCGGCGAGAACGGAACGCTGGAATGGCGGCAGGAGGAGCCGAACCGGCTCGTCCATCACCGCCGCGAGGGGCCGACCGAGATCTTCACGCGCGCCTCGTCCTGGCTCTGCGAAGCCGCCCGCCGCGCCGGGCGCATCCCGGCAGGCCACCCGGAAGGCTTCATCGAGGCCTTCGCCAATATCTATCGCGGCGTCTTCGCCGATATCCGGGCGCGCAAGGCCGGCACGACAGCCGACCCGCTCGACGCGGACTATCCGAAGGTCGGCGACGGCGCGCGCGGCGTGCGCTTCATCGAATGCGCCGTGGCGTCCTCGGCGGAGCGACGCTGGCTGCCCTTCTCAGGTTGAGCTCAACGTCCGCCTGACGCTATCGCGCCAGCCGGCGACCTTGCGCTTGCGCTCGCTGGCGGCCATGGCCGGCGAGAAGCGCCGTTCCAGCCGCCACATGTCGGCGAATCGATCGGGCTCCGGCAGCAGGCCGGCATCGAGCCCGGCGAGATAGGCCGCGCCGAGCGCCGTCGTCTCCAGAACAGTCGGCCTGTCGACGGGCAGGTCGAGGATGTCGGCGAGCCGCTGCATCGTCCAGTCTGAGGCGACCATGCCGCCGTCGACCCGCAGCACCGACTGCTTGCCCGCGCCGGCGTCCGGCCAGTCGGCCCGCATCGCCTCGACGAGGTCGAGCGTCTGGTAGCAGACGCTTTCCAGCGCGGCGCGTGCGAACTCGCGCGGCCCGGAATTGCGGGTCAGTCCGAATAGCGCTCCGCGCGCATGCGCGTCCCAATGCGGAGCGCCCAAGCCCACGAAGGCCGGCACCAGATAGACGTCCTGCTCGGGATCGGCGGCCTCTGCCAACGACCCGGTCTCGCTCGCCCTTTCGATGATGCCGAGCCCGTCGCGCAGCCATTGCACGGCCGCGCCGGCGATGAAGATCGAGCCTTCCAGCGCATAGGTCCGCTGGCCGTCGAGTTGGTAGGCGACGGTGCTGAGCAGGCGATGTTTCGAGCGCACCGGCATGTTGCCTGTGTTGAGCAGCGCGAAGCAGCCAGTGCCATATGTCGATTTCACCATACCGGGCGAGAAGCAGGCCTGCCCGATCGTCGCCGCCTGCTGGTCGCCAGCAATTCCGCGCACAGCGATCGGCGCCCCGAAAAGCTCCGGCGCGGTATCGCCGAAATGCGCGGCGCAGTCGCGCACTTCAGGCAGCAGCGCTGCCGGAATGCCGAACAGGTCGAGCAGATCGGAATCCCAGGCGCCGCGGCCGATGTCGAACAGCATGGTGCGTGCGGCATTGGTCGCATCGGTCGCATGCACGGCCCCGCCGGTTAGCCGCCAGAGCAGGAAGCAGTCGACCGTACCGAAGGCAAGCTCGCCCGCTTCCGCCCGGCGCCGGGCTCCGGGAACGTTGTCGAGCAGCCAGGCGATCTTGGTGGCGGAGAAATAGGGATCGATGCGCAGGCCGGTCCGCTCCGCGACAAGCTCTTCATGACCGGCAGCGACGAGCGCCGCGCAGGCCTGCGCCGTGCGCCGGTCCTGCCAGACGATGGCGCGGTGGATGGCCCGGCCCGTCCGGCGGTCCCAGATCAGCGTCGTCTCACGCTGGTTGGTGATGCCGATGCCGGCGATATCCGCCGCGCTCGCGCCGCCCTTGGCAAGGGCCTCGCGTGCCGTGGCCAGCACGCTCTCCCAGATATCCTCCGGCTCGTGCTCGACCCAGCCCGAGGCCGGGAAATGCTGCGGGAACTCGCGTTGGGCGCTGGCCACCACGCCGAGCGATGCATCGAACAGGATCGCCCGCGAGGAGGTCGTGCCCTGGTCGATGGCGAGGATATGTCTGGCGGCCATGTCGGTTCCCTGCCCTGTCTTGCGTCAAGCCGGCGGAGACTGGCCGATCAGCCGGTTCCCGCGCAAGCGGTCCGGTGTCCGGCAAGTCTCCCAGCGGGCAAGGTTCTGCTTGGCATGTCGTCTGCCCTGTAGTTAGCTTGATCACGAAGCAGGGCCGCGCCGTGTTGCGGCCCCTGTCCGTGCTCCAGGGCATAGGACAGGTTGAGGGATTGGGATCGGTGGCGGTCGAGGACCGGCAACAACGGGACGTCACGTCAGTGGCGCCTCCGCAAAGAAGCAACGCCGATCCGCAGCGGGCCGGTGCGGTTCCGTCTGTCACGCCGTTCAGGAGCTTCGAGCAGCCCTCTGCCCCGCGTCCACCATCCGCGACCTATGCGGCGCTCGATCTCGGCACCAATAATTGCCGCCTGCTGATCGCCCGGCCGGCGCAGCACGGCTTCCGCGTCGTCGATGCCTTCTCCCGCATCGTGCGCCTCGGCGAGGGCCTGGCCGCGAGCAGCCGCCTCGCCGATGCCGCGATGGACCGCGCCGTCGAGGCGCTGAAGATCTGCCGCGGCAAGATGGCGAATCGCGGCGTCACCCGCGCCCGGCTCGTCACCACCGAAGCCTGCCGCGCCGCCACCAACGGGCTCGAGTTCATCCGCCGCGTCGCGGCGGAGGCGGAACTGGCACTGGAGGTCATCGACCAGCGCACGGAAGCCGCGCTCGCCGTCTCCGGCTGCGCTGCTCTGACCGATCCGGCCGCCGAGAGCGTTATCGTCTTCGACATCGGTGGCGGCTCGACCGAGATCGTCTGGCTCGGCGGCCGCAGCGAGGCGCGCGATCCCGCCGCCCGCATCCGCGAATGGGCCTCGCTTCCGATCGGTGTCGTTACGGTCGCCGAGCGCTATGGCGGCATCGAGGTCAGCCGCGAGTTGTTCGAGCGGATGGTCGATGACTGCGCGCAGGCGCTGGCGCCCTTCGCGAAGAAGGCGGCCGGGGCCAAGGACTCCCGCAGCTTCCATCTGCTTGGCACCTCCGGCACGGTCACGACGGTCGCCGGCATCCATCTAGACCTGCCGCGCTATGACCGGCGCGAGGTCGACGGGCTGTGGATGCATCAGCGCGACATCCTCACGGTGATCGACCGCCTGATCGAGATGGACTATGCCGCCCGGGCGGCGAATGCCTGCATCGGCCGCGAGCGCGCCGATCTGGTGCTGGCCGGCTGCGCGATCTTCGAGGCGATCCGCCGCGCGTTCCCGAGCGAGCGCGTCCGCATCGCCGATCGCGGCCTGCGCGAGGGCATCCTGCTGCGCATGATGCATGAGGACCGCGCCTGGTGGCGGCGGAAATAGGTTCGACACGATGAGCACCGGAAAATCGGGCGGCAAGACCGGCGGCAAGCCTGCCGGCGCGCGCGACATGCGCGTCAAGGTCAAGAAGGCCGGCAAGCTCAAGCATTCCTCGCAGCTCTGGCTCGAGCGCCAGCTCAACGACCCCTACGTCAAGCGGGCCAGGGAGATGGGCTACCGCTCGCGCGCGGCCTTCAAGCTCGAGGAAATGGACGACCGCTACAAGTTCCTGAAATCCGGGCAACGTCTGGTCGACCTCGGCTGCGCGCCGGGCGGCTGGTGCCAGATCGCCGCCAAGCGCATCGGGCTGGAACAGGGCAAGGGCTATATCGTCGGCATCGACTTGCTCGCCGTCGACCCGATTCCCGGCGTCGACCTGATCCAGATGGATTTCATGGCCGATGAGGCGCCTGCCCTGCTGACCGAGCGTCTCGGCGGCCGAGCCGACGGCGTGATGTCCGACATGGCCGCCAACACCACCGGCCACAAGAAGACCGACCACCTCAAGATCATCGCGCTCGCCGAGGCCGCGGTCGAATTCACGCATGACGTGCTGGCGCCGGGCGGTTTCTTCCTCGCAAAACTGTTCCAGGGCGGCGAGAGCGCCGAACTCCTTGCCATGCTGAAGCGCGACTTCACCACGGTGCGCAACGTCAAGCCGGCGGCGAGCCGCGCCGATTCCTCCGAGCTTTACGTGCTGGCGACCGGGTATCGGCGGAAGAATACGGAAGATAGCGGGCGCGACGAAGCCGAATGACGGTCGGCCTGCCGCATTTTGCCGATATCGATGCGTTCGACGACTGGCGCGGCCAAGCGAATGACTGGCTACCTGCGGCGCTCGATATCGCCGGCGCGGCGGGATTGCCCGTGGCCGATGTCACCGTCTTCGGCACCGGGACGAACCTCGTCATCGGCCTCGGCCCGACGCTGATCCTAAAGATCTTCCCGCCCCTGCTGCGGAGACAGTTCCTGGCGGAGCGTGCCTCGCTGGGGCAATTGGCGAACAGGCTGCCGCTGCCGGTTCCCGAGCTCGTGGCCGAAGGCGAGCGCGACGGCTGGCCCTGGCTTGCGATGACGCGGCTCGACGGCGCGCTCGGCTCGGAAGTCTGGCCCGGTCTTACCGAAACCGCGAAGGAGCGCATCCTGGCCGAGATCGGCGCGACGATCGCCGCGGTTCAGGCTGTGCCACCCGGTCCGATCGCCGCGCTCGGCCCTGATTGGCCCGCCTTCATCAGCGGCCAGATCGCGCATTGCCGGGCGCGCCAGATCAGGCTCGGCCTGCCCGCACGCTATCTCGAAGAGCTCGACGAGCTTCTGGCGGCAGCGTCGACCGCCGTTCCCCGCGACATCGACCCGGTTATCCTGACAGGCGAATACATCCCCGAGAATTTCCTGCTGGCAGAGGGTGGCGACGGCTGGCATCTCGCCGGCCTGTTCGACTTCGGCGACGTCTTCGCCGGCCTGGGGGAGTATGATCTGCTCGGTCCCAGCGCCTTCATGACCGAAGGCCGGCCCGGCCGGGTGCGCGCGCTCTTCGCAGGCTACGGTTACGGTCCGGACCGCATCGACGATGCGCTGATCCGGCGGCTGCTGATTCTCACCTTCCTGCACCGCGCCAGCGATCCGGTGGGCAAGATCGCGATCGCCGACTGGCCGACGAAGGCGAAGACTCTGGAGCAGCTCGGCCGGATGATGTGGCCGCGCTGACGTCGACCTGCTGCCGCCGGACAGGAACCTGCCGTCACTCCGGGAAGACATCCCGTGGCAAGTGGCGCGGATCATATGTGCCCGGCGCGTTCCGCGTCACGGAAGCCCAGATCCAGAAGCCGAAGCCGCCGAGGCCGAAGAGCGGCCCAGCCACCTCGAAGAACCCGGCCCTGCCGCTCAGGCCGATGTAAAGAACCGTCAATCCGGCGCCGCCGAAAATCACGGCGGCGATCAGCGTCACGACGATCAGGAAATGGTGGCGCCCCTCGGGAATGCCGCGCCGGAACGCGATAGCACCATGCCCGCCCGCGACGAGGCGGCGGTGCAGATCCTCGATGAAGGCGATGAAGGTGGTATCGCGCTGCGGATCGTCCACGCCCCAGGGGCTGCTGGAATGGACGAAGAGCGGCCGGCCGGCACTGAAGGTCAATTCCGCCAGGGCTTCCCACGGCGAACGCGGCCCGCCATTGACCGCCTGCAGGCGCACGCTCGTGAGATTGGCGAAGGGCCGCAAGCCCGACCGACCGTCAAGCTCATAAGAGATGCCGTCCGCGCTGAGCGTCAGTTCGGTTTCGGCCAACTTGAGCCGGGCCGCGCCGTTGCCGACGCAGAGATTGTAGCGCGTCTCGTCCGGGGGAGCGGGCGCCGCTTGCATGCCCTGACCTTGCGGCAAGACAGGGAATCTCGCAAGTTAGTCGAGCGGCTTCTGCTCCGCGATCGCCTCGGCGGTGACCTTGCGCGCGCTGACCGGGACATGGCCGGAAACCTCGGCGCCGGCATCCGGGGCGAGCTGCATCATCCAGAACACCGACGACGCCGAGATCAGGCCGACGATCAGGAAGGCCGGCCAGAAATCCCCGGCTGCAAGCGTCGTGCCGCCATGCAGGACATGGGCGCTCTCCAGGGCGAAGGCACCGATCGTGACGCCGATGCTCAACGAGAGCTGCTGGGCCACGCCGGACAGGCTGGTCGCGCTCGACATCTCGCGATTGGAGACGTCGGCATAGCTCAGCGCGTTGATGCCGGTGAATTGCAGCGAGCGGAAGCAGCCGCCCACCAGCAGCACGGACAAGATGATCGCGTGCGGCGTCGTCGGCGTGAACAGGCCGGAGGCCGCGAGGAAGGCGGCGCCGATCACGGCGTTGACGGTCAGCACCCGCCGGAAGCCGAAGCGCGTCAGGATGGACTTCGCCAGCGTTTTCATGATCAGCGCGCCGGCCGCCGAGACGAAGGTGATCAGGCCGGACTGCAGCGCATCAAGCCCGAAGCCGAGTTGCAGCATCAGCGGCAGCAGGAACGGAATGGCCCCGATGCCGGTCCGGAAGACCGAGCCGCCGATCACGCCGGTCCGGAAGGTCGGAATCCGAAACAGCGACAGGTTGAGCACCGGATAGGGCACGCGCTGCGCATGGAACCAGTAGGCCGCCAGCGCCGCAGCGCCGCCCAGCACGCAGGCATAGGATACCGCCTCCGGCACCAGATGGCGGCCGCCCGTATTGAGCCCGAGCATCAGGCTGGCGAATCCGAAGGAAGAGAGCAGGAAGCCGCGGATATCGAGGGGCGGAACGTCCTCCTCGCGGACATCCTCGAAGAACAGGCTCGCCAGCACCAGGCCGACGAGGCCGATCGGGATGTTGATGAGGAAGATCCAGCGCCAGTCGAAATAGGTGGTGATGAAGCCGCCGAGCGGCGGCCCGACGACAGGCCCGACCAGAGCCGGAATCGTCAGATAGGCGAGTGCCCCCACGATCTCCGACTTGCTGACGCTGCGCAGGATGACGAGGCGCCCGACCGGCACCATCATCGCCCCGCCCATACCCTGGATGAAGCGCGCGCCGACGAAGGCGCCGAGCGAGTTGGAGACCGCGCAGAGCAACGAGCCCAGCATGAACACGCAGAGCGCCGAGCGGAAGATCGTCCGGGCGCCGAAGCGATCCGCCATCCAGCCGGAGATCGGGATGAAGACGGCGAGACTGACGAGATAGGAGGTCAGCGCCAGCTTCAGCGCGATCGGGTCCTCGCCGAGCGATTTCGCGATCACCGGCAGCGAGGTCGCGATCACCGTCGAATCGGTGTTCTCCATGAACAGCGCACAAGCGACGATCAGGGGCAGGAGTTTGGAGCGCTGCAAGACGTCGGACCTTAGGATTTCGGGCCTTCCGCGCCGCCGAATTAGGCGCGTTTGAAATCATAAGCTCGGCTATTAATGCCATGTGCACGGAGTGACGAGAGCGAAATCGCGGTTTATCGGCCGATTTGCCTGCTGCCTGCGCGCTTCCGCCATGCGCCAGAATTATGGCTCGGCGGCAAGCACAACGCCGCCATGCATTGAGCTCCCTCCTTCGCTGCCTGTGGCAGCCCCATCTCCCTGATGCCCGGCTGGAACCGGGCCGTCGCGAGGGGCGCGCGCCGTCAACCTCGGAGAAGCGCCATGATCAGCATCTCACCTGTATTCGCCGCCGCCCATCGCCTGTCCCCCGGCCTGCCCGTTCTCGGCATCGCCCTCCTTGCCGGCTTGAGCTGGGCGCCGAATCCGGCCGCAGCCGCCTCCGCTGGCTGGCAAAACGGCTGCCAGTTCAAGACGATTCCCGGAAGCGGCGGCGAAGGCCTGCGCTATGACGAATGCCTGCGGCTGGAAACCTGCCAGCAGATGGCCAATGCCGCAGGGCGGACCATCTTCGCGGCCGGCTGCTTCGGCATCGCGCCTGACGCGCCCGTCCATCCCGTAGCGGCTCGCCTGGCCCGCTGATCCGGGCGACGCTGGCGGAAACGGCGCAGCCTTTCACTCGCGCCGTTTCCGCACTGCAAAAGAATCCGTCCCGATGCACTAGCGGCCCCGCCACGCCCGTGCTAACGGGCCTCGTCAACTCGGCAATGGGCCTTTCGCCCTGCCCCTTTGAAAAGCCGGCCTCGCCCGGCGGTCGGAGTTGACGATGACGCTTTCCCTCGACGGTCTGATTCGCGACGGCCTTACCTTCGACGACGTGCTGCTCGAGCCGGGCCCGTCCGAGGTCATGCCGGCGGATGTCGACATCCGCACCAGGCTCACCCGCACCATCTCGCTGAACCTGCCGATCATCGCCTCGGCCATGGACACGGTCACCGAGGCCCGCATGGCGATCGCCATGGCGCAGGCCGGCGGGCTTGGCGTCATCCACCGCAATCTCGACGCCGACCAGCAGGCCGCCCAGGTCCGCCTCGTCAAGAAATTCGAATCGGGGATGATCGCCAACCCGATCACCATCCATCCCGACGAGACGCTGGCCGACGCGCTGGCGCTGATGAAGAACAACGGCATTTCCGGCATTCCGGTCGTCGAGCGCGGCCCGCAGGGTCACCACGGCAAGCTCGTCGGTATCCTCACCAACCGCGACGTGCGCTTCGCCGCCAACCCGGCCCAGCCGGTTTCGGAGCTGATGACCAAGGAGCGCCTGATCACGGTGCGCGAGGGCGTCAATCCCGAGGAGGCGCGCCGCCTGCTGCACCAGTTCCGCATCGAGAAGCTGCTCGTCGTCGACGATCACTACCGCTGCATCGGCCTGATCACCGTCAAGGACATGGAGAAGCAGGTCGCCCACCCGAACGCCGCCAAGGACGCGCATGGCCGCCTCCTCGCCGCCGCCGCGACCACGACCGGCGACCAGGGCTTCGAGCGCTCAGAAATGCTGATCGATGCCGGCGTCGACCTGATCGTCGTCGACACCGCCCATGGCCACTCGGCCAAGGTGCTGGAAGCCGTCAGCCGGGTGAAGAAGCTCTCCAACTCCGTCCAGGTCATCGCCGGCAACGTCGCCACCGCCGGCGGTGCGCAGGCCCTGATCGATGCCGGCGCGGACGCCATCAAGATCGGCATCGGCCCGGGCTCGATCTGCACGACCCGCATCGTCGCCGGCGTCGGCGTGCCGCAGCTCACCGCGATCATGGATGCCGCCTCCGCCGGCGCGAAGGCCGGCGTCCCGGTCATCGCCGATGGCGGCATCAAGTATTCGGGCGACCTCGCCAAGGCGCTGGCGGCCGGTGCCTCCTGCGCCATGGTCGGCTCGCTGCTGGCCGGCACCGACGAGACCCCCGGCGAAACCTTCCTGTACCAGGGCCGCTCCTACAAGGCCTATCGCGGCATGGGCTCGGTCGGTGCGATGGCGCGCGGCTCGGCCGATCGCTACTTCCAGCAGGACATCAAGGATTCGCTGAAGCTCGTACCGGAAGGCATCGAGGGCCAGGTCGCCTACAAGGGCCCGGTCTCGAATGTGCTGCACCAGCTCGCCGGGGGCCTGCGCGCTGCTATGGGCTATGTCGGCGGCAAGGACCTCGCCGACTACCAGGCCAAGGCGCGCTTCATCCGCATCACCAGCGCCGGCCTGCGCGAGAGCCACGTCCATGACGTGACCATCGTCCGCGAGAGCCCGAACTACCCGACCCGCTCTTGAGTCATCGCGGGCATTGTGCAGCACTGGCCCGACTCATCCAGGCCGGTGCGACACGAGGCGACGCGCAACCATGACTCTCAAGCTGATCTATCCGACGCTGGCGATGATCTTCTGGATCTTCGTCGTCGGCGTCGTCCTCGCCCTGCGTCGCAAGACCGCCTTCACCAGCGGCGCCGTCCGGCCCGACGAGGTCACGGTCTCGACCGAGCGCTACCCCGTCCCGGCCCGGCTTGCCGCAGCGAACTTCACCAACCAGTTCGAAACACCGGTGATCTTCTTCGCGCTCGTGATGATCGCGATGGAGACCGGCGCGACCGGCTATGTCATGGCGCTCCTGGCCTGGCTCTATGTCGCGACCCGCGTCGTCCACACCTTGGTCCATATCGGCCCCAACCCACTGAAGCTGCGCGGCGCGATCTACGGCATCGGCGTCATCGCGCTGTTCTGCATGTGGCTCGGGGTGCTGATCTCCGTGCTCTGAGAGACCGGGCCTGCCTCGCCTCGCTCCCGTTAAGCATTCCACCCGTTTCCGCCGGCTGCGAGCCGGGAAGCGTTGAAGCTTAACGAAAAGTAAACTACACCCCGAATGGCGGCGGACGGTGGACAAGCGTAGTTTGGAGTGACGCGATGTTTCGTGTCCGTGAAGTCCCGGCGCGGGTTTTCGCCCGCGACGGTGAGGTTCTGGCTGCCGTTTCCGGCAAGACGAAGATCGCAAGGCGCAGCCCCGCGGCACGCCTCCTGGCGCTCGCCGCGCTCGGGGTCGCGCTCGGCTCCGGGGGCATCGTGCTGACGGCCTCGATGGTCCAGGCCGAGGGCGATGCCGGCGCGCGTGAATTCATCATGCAGGAAGCCGCGCGCCGCACCGAGCAGACGCGCCTGCGGAATGCCGCCTACACCTCGACACGCTATGCCCCGCAAGCCAATGCCTATGCGCCCGCCGGCCATGGCTGGCGCCTGCCGCTCATGCAGACATTGCCGGACGGCCGCCTCGCCCACCCGCCGGTCGACCTCAACCCCTTCCGCAAATCGGCCCGGAAACCCGCCGAGCGGCGGCGCAAGGTCGCGGGCACTGCGACCGCCTCGCTCGATGCCGTCACCGGCGCAGCAAACCGGGCCCAGACGTTCTGCGTCCGCCTTTGCGACGGTTTCCCCGCTCCCATCGGCTATCTCCGTGCGCCCGCTGACATGAAGGCCCATGAAGCGCTGTGCCAGGCGGCGAATCCCGGCGTTCCGGTCAAGGTCTTCAGGATGGCCGCAGGCGCGACCGGCATGGCTGACGCCGTTGCGGCCGACGGCAAGCGCTATGGCGCCCTGCCGATGGCCTTCAGCCATGAGAAGGCGGCCGACCCGGCCTGCCGGTCCCCCATCGTCCAGGTCGGCGAACGACGGATCTCCCTGCTGCGCGACATCACCTTGCGGCCGGGCGACAGCGTCGTGCTCGACGGCAAGGTTTCGACCTTCACCGGCGGTTCGAGCTGGCCCTATAGCCGGCGCGACTTCCGCGACTTCCGCACAGCGTCGGAACTCAGCAAGTCCCAACGCAAGCAGATCGACGAGCGGGTCGGCATTTCCCGAATGGAAGCGCAGGAGCGCAGCGTCCGCCGCCAGATGCGGGTCCGCGAGGCGCGTCTGCATGACGATACCTTCGCCAGCGACGCGATCCTGCGCGGCACGGTCGATCCGACGGCACGCGAGTCGGCCCGGCTGATCCCGCTGCCGACGCGATAAGTGTCGAGACTTTCGACGCTCCTTGTCCGTCCGGGACTTCGCGTCTCGGGCACGCCCCGGAATGACAACGGCTTGGGCCTGATGCGAGCCGGTATTGCGCCCCTGTTCGACAGGAAGCTGACGGCCCCAGCCGCGGCAGGTCGCCTCATTCAAAAGATGTACGACCGGATCGCGTGCGAAATCTCTTCGTCTTTCCAAGGCAATGCTTGATTTATTAGAATTCGTCAAAATAAGAAGTTAGCTAGAATTCGTCTAAGACATTGATATCATAGGATTACTTCATTGACGCCCCCTGCCGGGCGTTCTATCGCTCGCCCGTCGCGCTGATCGCGCCCATCGACGGAGCAGAAGAATGATCGCAAAGACCTATCTCCACGCCCTGGCGCTGTCGTCCTGCCTGCTGGCCGCCCCGGCCTTCGCGCAGGGTGTGAACCTCTACACCACCCGCGAGCCCGCCTTGCTCAACCCGGTGCTGGAAGCCTTCACCAAGGATACCGGCATCAAGGTCAACGCGGTCTTCCTGAAGGACGGCCTGCAGGAGCGCATCCGCGCCGAAGGCGCCAACAGCCCGGCCGACGTCATGCTGATGGTCGATGTCGGCGAAATCAACGCCGCGGTCGATGCCGGCATCACCCAGCCGATCAAGTCCGCGGTCGTCGACAAGACCGTTCCGGCGCAGCTTCGCCCCGACAACAACTGGGTCACGCTGACCAAGCGCGCCCGCGTCGTCGTGGTCTCGAAGGAGCGCGTCAAGCAGGACGCGATCACCTATGAGGACCTCGCCGACCCCAAGTGGAAGGGCAAGTTCTGCATCCGCGCCGGCCAGCACCCCTATAACAACGCGCTCTTCGCCGCCTATCTCGCCCATCACGGCGCCGAGAAGACCGAGACCTGGCTCAAGGCCGTGCGCGCCAACGCCGCCCGCAAGCCCGGCGGCGGCGACCGCGACGTCGCCCGCGACATCCAGTCGGGCCTCTGCGACATCGCCATCATCAACACCTACTATATCGGCCTGATGAGCCAGGCGAAGAACGAGCAGAAGGGCTGGTTCGACGCGATCCAGCCGCTCAAGACCACCTTCGCCGGCGGCGGCACCCATGTGAACGTCTCGGCCGCCGCGCTGGCCAAGAACGCTCCGAACAAGGACAACGCCGTCAAGCTGGTGGAGTACATGCTCGGCGACAAGGCGCAGGCCCTCTACGCGAACGGCAATTTCGAGTTCCCGGTCAACCCGGCCGTGACCGACTCCGCTGCCGTCAAGCTTCTCGGCGCCGTCAACCCGGACAAGCTGCCGCTCTCCGAGGTGGCCAAGCAGCGCAAGGCCGCGGCGAACCTCGTCGACAAGGTCGGCTTCGACAATTGAGCCTGAGCCAGCCGCTCAATCAGCAGCGACGGTCGCCATTCTCGTGGCGGCCGTCGACGCGTTTTGCCTATGCGGCGATCGGAGGCGCGGCGCTCGTGCTGCTGCCGCTGCTCGCGCTCGTCGCCACCGCATTGTCCTCGCGGCAGGCGGCCGAGATCTGGCCGCATCTCGCCGCCAACGTCCTGCCGACAGCCCTCGTCCAGACCAGCCTGCTGCTGGTCGGCATCGGCACGGCCTGCGCCGTCATCGGCGTCGGCACCGCCTGGCTGGTGACGCAGTATGATTTCCCGGGGCGGCGCTCGCTCGAATGGCTGCTCGTGCTGCCGCTGGCGCTGCCGACCTATCTGACCGCCTATATCTACGTCGAGTTCCTCGGCTTCCAGGGGCCGCTCCAGAGCGCGTTGCGCGCCGCCACCGGCTGGCGCTCGCTGCGCGACTACTGGTTTCCCGATCCGCGCAACCTGCCGGGCGCGATCGCGATCATGGCGATCGTGCTCTACCCTTACGTTTATCTCAGCACGCGCGCGCTGTTCAGCGTGCAGGGCGCCAGCATCGTCGAGGCCGCGCGCAATCTCGGCGCGGCGCCCGGCCGCCTGTTCTGGCGCATCGGCCTGCCACTCGCACGACCGGCTTTGGCCGCCGGCCTGACCCTCGTCCTGCTGGAGACGCTGAACGATATCGGTGCCACCGAATATCTCGGCGTCCGCTCGCTGACGCTCTCGATCTACACGACCTGGGTCAATCGCGGCTCGCTGCCCGGCGCAGCCCAGATCGCCTGCGTCATGCTGCTGATCGTCTTCGCGCTGATCCTCGCCGAGAGGAAGCTGCGCGGGCAGCGCCGCTTCGCCCTGCCGGTCCGCCAGCCCCGACCGGTGACGCGCCGGCCGCTGCACGGGCGCAGCGCCGCTCTGGCCGCCCTCGCCTGCGTCCTGCCCGTGCTGTTCGGTGCCGCCTTGCCGATCGGCTATCTCCTCACCGAAATCCTGCAGCGTGGCCTGCTGGCGCAGTTCGACGCCGCGCTGTTGCGGCTTCTCGGCAATGCATTGCTGCTCTCCGGCCTCGCATCGATCCTGGTCGTGGCGCTTGGGCTCGGCATCGCCACGGCCAGCCGCAGTGGTCGCGAGACCTGGCTGAAGCCCCTCGCCCGCATTGCCAGCCTCGGCTACGCCGTGCCGGGCACCGTGCTCGCGCTCGGCCTGCTGATCCCGCTCGCGGCCTTCGACAACCTGCTGGCCGATGCCGCATCCGCCCTGTTCGGCCTCAAGCCGGGCCTGATCCTGATCGGCTCCGGCGCCGCGCTCGTCATCGCCTATACCGTGCGATTCCTCGCCATCGGGGTCTCCGGCGTCGAGAGCGGGCTAGCGCGGGTCTCGCCGCGGATCGACGATGCGGCCCGCGCGCTTGGTGCCGCCGGGCCGGAGGTGCTGCGCCGCATCCACTGGCCGCTGGCCCGACCGGCCATCGCCGCTGCCGGGCTTCTTGTCTTCGTCGACTGCCTCAAGGAATTGCCGGCAACGCTGCTGCTGCGCCCGCTCAACGTCGACACGCTGGCGACCGTGGTCTACGGCCATGCCTCGCGCGGCGTCTTCGAGGATGGCGCGCTGGCGGCGCTGCTGATCATCCTGGCCGGGCTCTATCCAGCCTTCGTCCTGGCGAAAGCCGGCACGAATCGCGCGGGATAGCCGGCTTTCCCGCCTCGACAAGCCCTCGGCATCGGCCTAAACCCTGTGCCGCCAGGGGGCTGGCTGAATTTCGGCCCGGTGCCGATTCGGAAGTCCATGACCAGACGCGCTGCGATCATCGCCTTCAGCCTCGTCGTCGCCATCGGCCTGCTCGGTTCGCGGTCGTGGGACGTTGCGCTGGGCCGTGTCCAGCGCGCAGCCGTCAGCGCGATCGAAGAGCGGACCGGCTTCGTCGTCAAGGCGATCGAGCGCGCCGAAATCGCCCTGCTCCCGCTACCCCGCATCAGCCTGTCGCAGGTCGCCTTCAGCCAGCGCGACGGTGCGCTCTCCGGCGAGGCCGTACGGGTCAAGGCGCAGTTGCGCCTTCTGCCGCTGCTGGGCGGGCGGATCAGCTTCGACCGGGTCGATCTGATCGCGCCGCGGATCGACGTCGCCGTTCCTGCCGGAAGTGACGGCGTCACCGAATGGCTCAGCACCCCGCTCGCCGAATTCGAGCGGCTGCAAAGCCAGAGCAAGATCGTCATCCGCTCGGGCTCTGTCTTCCTGCGGGCGAATGGTGCGATCCAGAGCGTCGTACGCGATCTCGATCTCGTCATCGACGAGCGCAGCCTTAACGAGCCTCTCGCCCTGTCCGGCTCACTCAACTGGCGCGGCGTACCGACCGATGTGAGCCTGCTCTGGCCGATGGTCGGAGGCAGCGCCAAGACCGCTCTCTCGGCGACCTCCTCCCTGCTGAAGCTGCGCTTCGAGGGCACGCGCTCCGGCCCCGGCGCACCGGTGATCAACGGTCTGCTTGCCCTTTCCACACCTTCGCTTCCCGAGCTTTTCGGCTGGTTCGGCGAGGAATCGCGGCTGGCCTCGGCGCTTGGCACCGTTGCGGTCTCGTCCGACATCCAGGTGAAACCCCGCGAGGTCTCGTTCAACAACGCCATCGTCAGTCTCGACGGCGAGCGCCTCGACGGCGCGATCAAGCTTGCCGATGCCGGTGGACGCTTCGCGCTGTCGGGCACGCTCGCCGGCGTGACGCTCGATCTCGGCCGGCTTGTCGATCGACTGCCGGTCCCGGTCGTCGATGCAGCCGATACCGCGCCCTTCGACCTCGATGCCTGGACCGCGCGCGACATCGATCTGCGGATATCGGTCGACTCCGTCCGTCTGAAAGGCGCAAAGCTCACCGACGTCGCGACCTATCTCCTGGTGAAGAAGGGCCGGTTCGAAACCGGCCTGCTGCGGGCCAGCGCCTATGGCGGCAGCGTCAAGAGCCGTTTGCTCGCGGTCGGCGTTCCCGCCGGCGTCGACGTCAAGCTCCAGGCCGGCCTCGACAAGGTGAATATCGGCCAGGCTGCTTCCGACCTGCCGCAACTGGCGCGCCTCAGCGGCACCGGCGGCCTGCAGCTCACGCTCGATGGCGTCGGGCGCTCCTTCGACGAGTTGCTGGGCTCGCTCACCGGACGGGCCAACCTCGCGGCCCGGCAGGGCGAGATCGGCGGCGTCGCCTTCGGCGAATTGCTCCGCCGCGCCGAACGCAGCCCGGCCCAGGCTCTGCGCGAATGGCGGCAGGGCAAGACGCCGTTCGAGACGATCTCGGTCAATGCCGGGATCGCCGGCGGCCTTCTCGCCCTGACCGAGGCGCAGATGACCGGCTCGAACTACCGCTTCAACCTCGCCGGCAGCGCCTCGCTGCGCACCCGCAACCTCGACATGACCGCGCTGCTCACCTCGCCGAACGGCAACTTGAAACTGCCCTTCCGGCTCAAGGGCCCGATCGATGTTCCCGCCTTCGATATCGAGGCCGAGGCCTTCCTCAGCCCCGCCGGCGCCTCCCTCGTGCCGACGCTGCTGACCCGGTAGCTCCCAATCCGCTTTCGCGCTCCCCCGAAATCCGCTCTGATGCGACCGGACCTTGTTGCGGCGGCGGGAAGGATGCGGCGATGAAGATGTGGCTCATGGGCGCTCTCGCGCTCGCAGGATGGATGACGGCAGGCATGGCCGACGCGCAGGAACCGACGGTCGAGAAGAAGGTCTTCGAGCTCGCGAGCTTCACCACCCAGAGCGGGCGGGCGCTGAAGAATGTCCGCGTCGGCTGGGAGAGCTACGGCACGCTCAACGCCGACAAATCCAACGCCGTGCTGATCTGCCATTTCTTCTCCGGCAACTCCCATGCCGCCGGCAAATACGACGCCAGCGACGCAGCGCCGGGCTACTGGGATGCGATCATCGGCCCCGGCAAGGCGATCGACACCAACAAGTATTTCGTCCTGTCCTCGGACACGCTGGTGAACCTCAACACGGGCGACCCCAAGACCACCACCACCGGCCCGGCCTCGACCAATCCCGATACCGGCAAGCCTTATGGCCTCGATTTCCCGGTCGTCACGGTGCGCGACTTCGTCGAGGTTCAGAAGGCGTTGGTCGAAAGCCTTGGTATCAGGAAGCTCGCGCTCGTCGCCGGCCCCTCGATGGGTTCGCTCCAGACCTTCGAATGGGCGGCAAGCCATCCCGAGATGGTCGCCAAGGCCATGCCGGTGATCGGCGCCGGCGAGGCCGATGCGATGCTGATCGCCTGGCTCGACGTCTGGGCCGCGCCCATCCTCGTCGACCCCAACTGGAACAATGGCGACTACTACGGCAAGACGCCGCCGCTCGCCGGCCTCGCCAAGGCGCTGACCGCTGTGACGCTGCAGGCCAATCACCAGGACTGGGCCAATGCCACCTTCGGCCGCCGCCCGGCCAAGGAGGGCGAGGAGCCCGGCAAGGCGCTCGCCAACAGGTTCCAGGTCCAGAGCGTGCTCGACAATGCCGGCATGGCCCGCGCCAAGGTCTCGGACGCCAACCATTTCCTCTATCTCGTCAAGGCGAACCAGCTCTTCGCGGCCGGCGGCACCTCGCTCGCGGACGGCATGGCGAAGATCAAGGCGCCGATGCTGCTGATCACCCAGCCGAAGGATCTCGTCTTCACGCCCGACATGGTCGCGACCACGGTGAAGGCGGCCAAGGAGGCCGGGCGCGACATCACCCACGCCACCATCGACGGCAGCCGCGGTCATCTCGACGGCGTGATCTCGATGAAGCAGGCCGAGGGCGCGATCCGGGCTTTCCTGGAGAAATAGGCGGTAGCAGCCGGCCGCTCACGCCGCGGCCGGCTCCTCCATCCTGTGGACGATCCGGTCGATCAGGCCCCATTCCAGCGCCTCTTCCGCCGTCATGAAGCGGTCGCGGTCGAGCGTGCGCTCGACCTCCTCGTAAGTTCGCCCGCAATGCTCGGCATAGAGCCGGGTCAGCCGGTGCTTGGTCTGCCGCATCTCCTCGGCATGGATGAAGATATCGGAGGCCTGCCCCTGGAAGCCGCCGAGCGGCTGATGGACATGCAGGCTCGCATTGGGCAGCGCCCCGCGCTCGCCCGGCTCCCCGGCCATCAGCAGGAACGAGCCCATCGAGCGCGCCGTGCCCATGCACAGCGTATGCACGGGCGAGCGGATGTAGCGCATCGTGTCGTACATGGCGAAGCCGCTGGTCACCACGCCGCCCGGCGAGTTGATGTAGAGATGGATCGGCTTCTTCGGGTTCTCGGCTTCCAGGAAGAGGAGCTGCGCGCAGACCAGCGCGCTCATCGCGTCATTGACCTCGCCGTTCAGGAAGATGATCCGCTCGCGCAGCAGCCGCGAGTAGATGTCGAACGAACGCTCCCCGCGGCTCGACTGCTCGACGACCATAGGGACGAGTTGCATCGCTTCGCGCATCGGCGAACTCCAAAGTCTTGGGGAATGGATGGTGAGGTTTTTGCGGCGTCTCAGGCGGCGGCGCGCATGAGCGGTGGCCCGTTGCTGTTCGCCGGGATCAGATCCTGTCCGACGCGGCGATCGGTCAATTCATGGATCACATGCAGGCTGCTGCCGCCTGCCTCGCTGGCGTCGATCCGGAACGTGACCACGCTCTCCAGGAACGGCGGTTCGTTGTCGCGCATCCGATAGCGCAGCGCCTCGCCCGGCGTGACGATGCTCGGCTTGGGATCGGCCAGCTCCGCCTCGGGCAGCCAGTGCTCACGCAGGCCGGGCATGCTGAGCGCGCGCCAGAGCTTCTCGGGCGGCTCGTCGAAATGGAATTCGAGGACGAGTGGATCGGTCGCCGCTTCGCTGTCGCCGCCGCTCATTGATCCATCTCCTTGAGCAAGGTCCTGAGATCGTCGATCCGCGCCGGCCAGAAGGCGCGGTATTTCGTCAGCCAGCGCGCGACCAGCGCGAGCCCCTCCGGGTCGACCCGGTAGTTGACGAAGCGTCCCTGCCGCTCCTCGCGAACGAGGCCCGCCCCCCGCAGGACCGCGAGATGCTGCGACATCGCCGGCTGGCTGATCGCCATGCCCTCGCGCAACGCGCTGGCATTCAGGCTGCCCGCCGTAAGCTTGTCGAGGATGGCGCGCCGCGTCGGATCGGCCAGAGCCTTGAAGATCTCGTTCTCGATCATGCAGTCACATAAGCATTCACTTATGTGATACGCAAGAGCTTTTGTTCGGGTCACCCGCCCAGGCCCGCCAGCATCGCCGCCTCCTTCTCCCGGATGCGAGGCGTGAGCCCTGTGCTAGCTTGTCACGAGCACCGAGCAGGGCACGAAAGGGTACGCGATGAGGATGACGAGACCGAGAATTCTCCTCCTCTGCGCCGTCCTGTCGTCTCCCGCATGGGCCGCCTGTACGGAGCCGCCGGCCGGTTCGGCTCAGGCTCCTGCCCTGTCACCGCCGCTGAGCCAGGCCGTAACCGGCGCCGGCCGCCTGCAATTCCATTCAGCGCCGGACAGCGCATGCCCCATGAAGGGCGTCTTCATCATCCCGAAGGACGCGGTCATCACTTATGCGCAGACACGGGATGGCTGGTCGTCGGTGATGTATCTCAATCCCAGAACCGGCAGCGACGTCAGTGGCTGGGTCAGGTCTGCACGATTGAAGACGGTCGGGACCATGGGGCCGAAGCACTGATTGCTGCGCACGAAGCTACGAAATCTGCAACGGGTCGCGATCAGACACCAGACCGTTCTCCATTCGCGATCTGTTCCGGGATTGGCTCTTCGTCGGACGACGCGTCCGCGCCACGCTGCCCCACGACGCCGAACGGCTTGGAACGGGCATATTCGACGTCCCGCGATATCGCGGTATCCGTCTTGATGGGACGGCCTCGGATTCGATCTCGAAGCATCCTTATGGGCGCCTCAACGAAAAGGTCCGACAGCCAAGCTACGGCAAGGGAGAGCGCAATCACCGCTGCCACAGTCCAATAGGAGGCAGGGAGAAGCGCATACGCGAAAACCAGAACAACATACTGCTGCAGATAGAGCGGGAAAGACAGGTCGCCGATCCGTCGGTCGATGCGGCTCCAGGGTACTGGTAGCTTCACCGGAATGAGGATGAGGAAGATGAGCGTTAGAATGAAGAACAGGATGGAATGAACGGTGTTGTGCACTTCGGTAAGCTGCCGCGCCGGCAGAAATGACGGCATGCTCATCTCTGTGCAGGTCCAGAGGCATAGAGCGAACAGGGCAGCAACGATGCCGTAGCTGAGCCATGACGGTGCACGCGTGGTGAGATAGGCCGCTATCCCGAGAGCAAAGTAAGGCACGAATCCAAAGAGACCGGGCCCCTTTTGGTTCAAGGCGGCCGTGAACATGAGAGCTGCCACGATCAAAAGCGTGACATAGGACAGGCGTCGCTGATAGGCCCCGATCCACAAGGTGACACCCAGAAGGCTGTAAAAGAAAACCTCGACTCGCAAAGCCCAGACATATGGGATGAAAGGCGGTCGATCCTGACCGTAACCCGGCAACATCATAAAGAAATTGGCGAATATATTATCTATGGATAGAATTTGATCTTCAGAATACGGCACAAGCTTATTCGGTAGAAAATTTGTAATCAGGGCCGCAGCCATGGCAATTACGCCAATGGATAGCGCTAAGGACATCACATATTGAGGCACGATACGCAGGGCGCGGTTTGCAGCGAACTGCAAAGGTCGCTTCCAATAGATATTCTCCGCAGCCTCTGTGATGACGAAACCGGAAAGAACGAAAAAGACGAGAACCGCAACTGAACCAGTTGCCCAGCTCCAGTTTGCCTGCATCTCGGCTGGCCCGACATGGCCGACATGTTGGAGGAGAACAAGCAGAGCCAGTAATGTCCTAAGCGTCCCAAACGGTCTGTAAGGCATAGCTGCCTCCCCCTCGTCCGTAATCGAGCCGATCACACGAAAAGGTTCTTGATGGTTGGCAAGAACGCGGGCGGTTCCAGGCGGCGGTGCAGCCTTCAATCCGAATGACCGGAAGGTCGATCAGCGAGCTGCAAGTGGTCTAGCGGATGAAGCCGGAAGAGCTCGATGCGATGCTTCGTAACGGCGAGGATGAATGACCGCCAGGGTCGAAAGCAGCCCTTCCAACCCGCCCCTACCCCGCCAGCGCGGCGGCCTTGATCCCGTCGATCACGAACTGCACGGCGAGTGCCGCGAGGATCACTCCCAGCAGGCGCGTCAGCACGATATTGCCGGTGACGCCCAGAAGCTTCGCGATCGGCGTCGCCGAGAGGAAGACCAGAAGACAGGACAACACCACCAGCCCGCAGATCACAGCCAGCGTCGCCAGCAGCAGCGGGTCGCCGCCGGCGCGGCCGGCAAGCAGGATCATCGCCGTCAGCGCGCCCGGCCCCGCCATCAGCGGGATCGCCAGCGGGAAGGCTGCGACATTGCGGATATGGTCCTGGGTGATCGCGGTATCCGCCGTCTGCTGCTTGCGCTCGGTCCGGCGCTCGAACACCATTTCGAAGGCGATCCAGAACAGCAGCAGCCCGCCCGCGATGCGGAAGGCCGGCAGCGAGACGCCGAGCGCCTTCAGCACGATGTCGCCGGCCACGGCGAAGAAGGCCATGATGCAGAAGGCGATGATCGAGGCGCGGATGGCGACCTGCCGCCGCTCGCTTTCCGACATCCCGCGCGTCAGCGACAGGAAGATCGGCGCAAGGCCTGGCGGGTCGAGCGTCACCAGCATGGTGACGAGGGCTGCGGTGGCGAATTCGACGAACATGGCGCCACATCAGCATGCCGCAGGCCCGCCGTCACGCGCCAAGAAAGGCCGGAATATGGCAGCGCGCCGGAAGGCATCTGAAAATCATCCGTAAGCCACTGAATTCGCTTGGATAATTTTTGCTTGGACAGCGCCCGCTTTTGCTGGCTTCTCCTGCCGGAATCGGATAGCCAGAAGGCTGAAAAACCAGCAGGAATCGGGACATTTCCCCTTGAGCGACGATACCGACGACAAGCGCGACAACGCCCCGGATTTCGGCGGCGACATCAAGCCGATCGCGATCACCGACGAGATGAAGAAGAGCTATCTCGATTACGCCATGAGCGTGATCGTGAGCCGCGCTCTGCCCGATGTCCGCGACGGCCTGAAGCCGGTCCACCGCCGCATCCTGTTCTCGATGCACGAGAACAAGAACGTGCCCGAGCGGCCCTACACCAAATGCGCCCGCATCGTCGGCGACACGATGGGTAAGTACCATCCGCACGGCAATCTCGCGGTCTATGACGCACTGGTGCGCATGGCGCAGGATTTCTCGCTGCGCCTGCCGCTGATCGACGGCCAGGGCAATTTCGGCTCGATGGACGGCGACAGCGCCGCCGCCGATCGTTACACCGAGGCCCGCCTCGACAAGGCGGCGATGCCGCTGCTGGAAGACCTCGACCTCGACACGGTCGATTTCCAGCCGAACTACGACGGCAAGGAGCACGAGCCGACGGTCCTGCCGGCGCGCTATCCCAACCTGCTCGTCAACGGCGCCGGCGGCATCGCCGTCGGCATGGCCACCAACATCCCGCCGCACAACCTCGGCGAGGTCATCGACGCCTGCGTCGCCTATATCGACGATCCCGAGATCTCGATCGACGACCTGATCGAGATCGTGCCGGGCCCGGATTTCCCGACCGGCGCCTCGATCATGGGCCGCAGCGGCATTCATTCGGCCTATCACACCGGCCGCGGCTCGATCGTGATGCGCTCGAAGACGCATATCGAGGAGATGCGCAAGGAGCGCGAGGCGATCGTCGTCACCGAGATTCCCTATCAGGTGAACAAGGCGACGATGGTCGAGAAGATCGCCGATCTCGTGCGCGAGAAGCGCATCGAGGGCATCTCGGACCTGCGCGATGAATCCAGCCGCGAGGGCGTGCGCGTCGTCATCGAGATCAAGCGCGACGCCGTCGCCGATGTCGTGCTGAACCAGCTCTACCGCTTCACGCCGCTGCAGACCTCCTTCGGCGCGAACATGGTCGCGCTGAACGGCGGCCGTCCGGAGGTTCTGAACCTCAAGGACTTCATCTCGGCCTTCGTCGAGTTCCGCGAGCTGGTCGTCTCGCGGCGCACGCGCTACCTGCTCAACAAGGCCCGCGAGCGCGCCCATGTGCTCTGCGGCCTGGCCACCGCCGTCGCCAATATCGACGAAGTCATCCGCCTGATCCGCACCGCACCGACGCCCGCCGCCGCGCATGAATCCCTGATGGCACGCGACTGGCCGGCCGAGGACATCGCGCCGCTGATCGCGCTGGTCGACGATCCGCGCCACCCCATCAATCCGGACGGCACCTACCGGCTCTCGGACGCGCAGGCCAAGGCGATCCTCGAGCTGCGCCTGTCGCGCCTCACCGCTCTCGGCCGGGACGAGATCGGCGACGAGCTGGAGAAGCTCGCCAAGGAGATCGCGGACTATCTCGACATCCTGCGCTCGCGCGCCCGCATCCAGTCGATCGTCAAGACCGAGCTCGCCGAGGTGAAGGCCGCCTTCGCCACGCCGCGCCGCACCGAGATCCAGGACTGGGGCTCCGACCTCGACGACGAGGACCTGATCGCCCGCGAGGACATGGTCGTCACCGTCAGCCATGGCGGCTACATCAAGCGCGTGCCGCTCTCGACCTATCGGGCGCAGCGCCGCGGCGGCAAGGGCCGCTCCGGCATGGCGACCAAGGACGAGGATTTCGTCGCCCGCCTTTTCGTCGCCTCGACCCATACGCCGGTGCTGTTCTTCTCCTCGGAAGGCCAAGTCTACAAGGAGAAGGTCTGGCGCCTGCCGCTTTCCGCGCCGAACGCCCGCGGCAAGGCACTGGTCAACATGCTGCCGATCGAGGCCGGCGAGCGCATCACCACAATCATGCCGCTGCCAGAGGACGAGGCGAGCTGGGAGACGCTCGACGTGATGTTCGCGACAGCCTCGGGCGGCGTGCGCCGCAACAAGCTCTCCGACTTCGTCAACGTCAACCGCGCCGGCAAGATCGCGATGAAGCTCGACGAGGGCGACCACATCGTCGACGTGCAGATCTGCACCGAAGGCAATGACGTGCTGCTGACGACCGCCCTCGGCCAGTGCATCCGCTTCGCGGTGCCGGAGGTGCGCGTCTTCAAGGGCCGCGACTCCACCGGCGTGCGCGGCATCAACCTGGCCAAGGGCGACGAGGTGATCTCGCTCGCGATCCTGCACCATCTCGATGCGACTCCGGAGGAGCGGGCGACCTATCTCAAGGACGCCGCCGCCCAGCGCCGCGCCCTGACCGGCGAAGGCGAGGAGACGACGGAGCCCGTCGCCGATGGCGAGGAAGCCGCCGGTGAGGTTGAACTCGGGGCCAAGCGCCTCGAGATGCAGCTCGCCGAGCAGTTCATCCTGACCATCTCGGAGCGCGGCTACGGCAAGCGCACCTCGTCCTTCGAGTACCGGGTCACCGGGCGCGGCGGCAAGGGCATCGTCGCGATGGTCGTGAACGACCGCAACGGCAAGCTCGTCGCCTCCTTCCCGGCCCTCGACTCAGACCAGCTCATGCTCGTCACCGATGGCGGCCAGCTCATCCGCGTGCCGGTCGATGCCGGCCCGGACAACCGCATCCGCATCGCCGGGCGCTCGACGCAGGGCGTGACGGTGTTCAACACCGCCAAGGACGAGAAGGTCGTCTCGGTCGAGTGCATCAACGACGATGGTGAAGGTGACGAAGACGCCGAGGCAGGCGACGCGGCGCCGGGCGGCGAGCCCACGGAAGGCTGATCCGTCAGTCTGTTGCGGCCATGGCTTCAGGCAATATCTGAAGCCATGGCGGGGCGGACTCGCCAGACTGGCCCTGGTAGGCGCGTCATTCTCGGGCGAAGCAAAGCGCAGACCCGAGAATCTCCTGCCGAAGAGGCGCTCCTTCGCGAGATGCTCGGGTCAAGCCCGAGCATGACGAGGCTGGCCATTCCGGCAGCCCTCGTTTGACTCAAGCCCCGCCCCGCGCTCCCATCGCCCCATGAAGGCTCGTTCCGTGCCCGTCCGCACCCCTGCGATCACGCCGGAGATCATGCTGCGCGCCTATGCCGCTGGCATCTTCCCGATGGCGGAGAGCGCCGACGATCCCGGCCTGTTCTGGGTCGAGCCGGAATTGCGCGGCATCATTCCGCTCGACGGCTTCCACCTCTCCACGCGGCTTGCCCGCACGGTGCGCTCGGACCGCTTCGAGATCAGGGTCGATACCGCCTTCGACGCCGTGATCGCGGCCTGCGCCGAGGCCAAGCCGGACCGCGCGGAAACCTGGATCAACCCGCGCATCCGCGAAATCTTCGGCGCGCTCTTCACGCTCGGCCATGTCCACACGGTCGAATGCTGGCGCGAAGGCCGGTTGGTCGGTGGCCTCTATGGCCTCTCGCTGGGCGGCGCCTTCTTCGGCGAGAGCATGTTCCATCGCGAAACCGACGCCTCGAAGGTCGCGCTGGTCCATCTCGTCGCCCGATTGAGGCAGGGCGGCTATCGTTTACTGGATACCCAGTTCCAGACCGGCCATCTCGCGCAGTTCGGCACGATCGAGATTCCGCGCGACGGCTATCGCCGCCTGCTCGACGACGCCCTGCTGCATGTCGGCGACTGGCACGCCTGGCCTGCTTCAACAGCGATGAACGGCCGGGAGGCCCTCGCCCGGATCTGAGCGCCGGATCGCCTTACTGGCAGTGGCAGGATCAGCCGCCGCCGGCGGTCGGATCGCGGCCCGGCGAGGGATTGGTCGGGAAGAAGCGCTGGCTCGGCCGCTGCGGCTGGACCGGCACGCCGCGTGGCGGCTCGACATCGATACGCCCGCCGCGCGGCGGCGAAGCGGGCTGCTGCGCGGCCGGAGGCTGGTTGGGCGTGCGTGGCCGGCGCGGGTCTTCGGCTGGCGGCGCCTCCGGTTCCTTGGGATCGACGACGAGCTCGGTGCCGCCTTTGCAGTCGGTCAGCCAGGCATCGTAGATCGCGTGCTCGACGCCGTGCAGGCCCGGGCTCGCCGCATACATCCAGCCGGTGAAGATGCGCCGGTACTCGTTCTTGACCGTGACCTCGTCGACCTCGACGAAGGCGTCGGTCTGCGGTGCCTCGGTCGGCGGCCGCGTCCAGCAGACTCGCGGCGTCAATTGAAGTGCGCCGAACTGCACGGTCTCGTCGATCGCCACCTCGAAGGAGATGATGCGGCCGGTGATCTTGTCGAGCCCGGCGAAGACTGCGGTCGGATTGCGGATGCGGTCGGCCTGTGCCGGGCCCGTGGCCGCCAGCGTCGCCAGAGCGCTCGAGGCGAGGCCTGCCAGGATCGGGAAACGAAAGAACGACGGCATGCGGGCGCGAATCTCTTCGACAGCGCGGAAGGACCGCGATGGCGCGCAGTAACACGGCAATCGCAGCGGAAAAAGGGCATGGCCCCGGAAAGCTTGGGGTATGCCGGGCAAACCTCCGGCTGGCAGCAAAAAGGCCACCCCGAAAGGGGCGGCCCGGTATTTCGCAAGCTCGGCTTGCAGGCCTTCTCTCAGAGGCGGCCTTCTCTCAGCGGCCGGGCGTCCAGGCCTGGTAGTCGCCGGTTGCGGCCGGGCGCTCGCCCTCCGCGAGCGTCGAGCCCTGCGGGCGATAGGCCAAAGCCGTGCCGGTCCAGTTCTGCTGGTGCGGCTGCTGCCATTCACGCGGCTGGTAGCTCTCCTCGGAGGGAGCGACATCGACTGTATGATGCAGCCAGCCATTCCAGCCCGGCGGCACCTTGGAGGCTTCCGCATCGCCCTTGTAGATCACCCAGCGCCGCTGAAAGCCGAGCGCCTTGTCCTTCACCCCACCGGCGGTGCGGTAATAGACATTGCCGAACTCGTCTTCTCCCACCCGCTCGCCGAAGCGCCAGGTGTGGAAACGCGTGCCGATCGTCTGGCCGTTCCACCAGGTGAAGATCTGCAGCAGCCAGTCCTTCATCGTCCTCAAGTCCGTGCGCGCGATGCTGAAACAATCGGGCGACTTATGGCTCCCGCACTGCCCGCTGTCCAGTCCGCGATAGGCCGGCTGTGCCGACCACGCGATGTTCGCCCCTGGCGGCAGCGCAATCGAATGCGCCCCCGCCGTGGGCGCGGCTTCCCCTGCCCGACTTGCCCGCCGCGAGCCGCGGATCGGTAAACCTGTGCACCTGTGAGTCGTTCGCCACGATTCGGCCGCGATTCGGATCGGCCCGCCGCGCTGCATTCGCCGGAAGTGCTCCGAGATCAGCCACTTCCGGGGGGCTTTGAAAGCGGAGCACACGGCTGGGTCCCGGACCCACCGGATTTAGCGTCCGTCAACCATGATAGCGGGGATTTTAGGGACTGCGCTTCCTCCCGCACTGTGGCAATCTTGCCGAGCAGCCTCCGATTCCCCGGCGATTTCCGAGGCTTAGCGGGCGCCTTGCAACTTATCCCCGTAACCCACATATCTCTACCAGATGTCGTGTCCACAGGGATCGATAGACACTATTCCTTGACGCCAGGCCGGCATCTGCACTAGATTTTGACCATCGCATGACGGCCGGCGGCACCCCCTCTGGATGACTGCGAAACCCTAGTTTTCCAGTGTGTTCCGGGCCTGCCGCCGCATCCGCCATCAACAGCGGAAGCGAACGGATTTGCGCGGGCATTTTGGGCGCGTCCGGGACCATCGGCGGGGCCACACCGCCGGGACCCACAGGGCATCGAACCGAGTTTGGGCTGACATCAGGAGCCGGTGATCAACCGGCCGCGCGTGGCTTCAAGGCAAGTCCGCGGCAGATCAAGGGATGAAGATCATGCGCATCGAGCGCCGCTACACCTCCGCCGGACAGTCGCCCTATGCCGCGATTCCGTTCCGATCGGCCGTCAGCGAGATCAAGAACCCGGACGGCTCCGTCGTTTTCCGGCTGGAAGGCATCGAGGTTCCCGACGCCTGGTCGCAGGTCGCCAGCGACGTGCTCGCGCAGAAGTATTTCCGCAAGGCCGGCGTGCCGGCGCGCCTGAAGAAGTTCGAGGAGAACGACGTCCCCTCCTTCCTCTGGCGTTCGGTCGCCGACGAGGCCGCTCTCGCCGAATTGCCCGAGGGCGAGCGCTACGCCTCCGAAATTTCCTCCAAGCAGGTCTTCGACCGCCTCGCCGGCTGCTGGACCTATTGGGGCTGGAAGGGTGGCTATTTCTCCTCCGAGGAGGATGCCGCGGCCTTCCATGACGAGCTGCGCTTCATGCTCGCCACCCAGCGCGTCGCGCCGAACTCGCCGCAATGGTTCAATACCGGCCTGCACTGGGCCTATGGCATCGACGGCCCCAGCCAGGGCCATTTCTACGTCGACTTCAAGACCGGCAAGCTGGTGAAGTCGAAGTCGAGCTACGAGCATCCGCAGCCGCATGCCTGCTTCATCCAGGGCGTGCAGGACGACCTCGTCAACGAGGGCGGCATCATGGACCTCTGGGTCCGTGAGGCCCGCCTGTTCAAGTATGGTTCCGGCACCGGCTCGAACTTCTCGATGCTGCGCGGCGAAGGCGAGAAGCTCGCTGGCGGCGGCAAGTCCTCGGGCCTGATGTCCTTCCTCAAGATCGGCGACCGCGCCGCCGGCGCGATCAAGTCGGGCGGCACCACCCGCCGCGCCGCCAAAATGGTCGTGGTTGATGCCGACCATCCGGATATCGAGGCCTATATCGACTGGAAGGTGAAGGAGGAGCAGAAGGTCGCCGCCCTCGTCACCGGCTCCAAGACCGTCAAGAAGCACATGAAGGCCGTGCTCAAGGCCTGCGTGAACTGCGAAGGCGATGGCGATAGCTGCTTCGACCCCGAGCAGAACCCGGCCCTGAAGCGCGAGATCAAGCTCGCCCGCAAGGCGCTGGTGCCCGACAACTACATCAAGCGCGTCATCCAGTTCGCCAAGCAGGGCTACAAGGACATCTCCTTCGATACCTATGACACCGACTGGGATTCCGATGCCTATCTCACCGTCTCCGGCCAGAACTCGAACAACTCGGTCTCGCTGACCGACGATTTCCTGCGCGCCGTCGAGACCGATGCCGACTGGAACCTGACCGGCCGCACCACCGGCAAGGTCATGAAGACCCTAAAGGCCCGCGACCTCTGGGAGAAGATCGGTTACGCCGCCTGGGCCTCGGCCGATCCCGGCCTGCACTTCAACTCGACGATGAACGACTGGCACACCTGCCCGGCTTCCGGCCGGATTCGGGCGTCCAACCCGTGCTCCGAGTACATGTTCCTCGACGACACCGCCTGCAACCTGGCCTCGGCCAACCTGCTGCAGTTCTACGATACCGAGACCAAGGCCTTCGACGTCGCGGCCTATGAGCATCTCTGCCGGCTCTGGACCGTGGTGCTCGAGATCTCGGTGACGATGGCGCAGTTCCCGAGCCGCGAGATCGCCGAGCTCTCCTACGAGTACCGCACGCTCGGCCTCGGCTACGCCAATATCGGCGGCCTGCTGATGACCATGGGCCTCGGCTACGACTCAGACGAGGGCCGCGCGCTGGCCGGCGCCCTCACCGCGATCATGACCGGCGTCGCCTATGCGACCTCGGCCGAGATGGCGGGCGAGCTCGGCCCCTTCCCCGGCTACAAGAAGAACGCCAGCCACATGCTGCGCGTCATCCGCAACCACCGCACCGCGGCCCATGGCCTCGCCGACGGCTATGAGGGCCTGAGCGTCACCCCCGTCCCGCTCGACCATGCGACGCTGGCTCGTCTCGGCGGCTCGGCCGTGACCATGGCGGAGCGCTCGCGCATCGTCTGGGACGAGGCGCTGGAGCAGGGCAAGCGCTACGGCTACCGCAACGCCCAGGCGACCGTGATCGCGCCGACCGGCACGATCGGCCTCGTCATGGATTGCGACACCACCGGCATCGAGCCCGATTTCGCCCTGGTGAAGTTCAAGAAGCTCGCCGGCGGCGGCTACTTCAAGATCATCAACCGCGCCGTGCCGGACGCGTTGCGTGCGCTCGGTTACCGCGAGGCCGATATCGCCGAGATCGAGGCCTATGCCGTCGGCCATGGCTCGATGAAGCAGGCGCCGGGCGTCAATCCCTCGACGCTGCGCGCCAAGGGCTTCACTGACGAGAAGATCGAGGCGGTCGAGAAGGGCTTGAAGAGCGCCTTCGACATCAAGTTCGTCTTCAACAAGTGGACGCTGGGCGAGGACTTCCTCACCGGCACGCTGAATGTCCCGGCCGAGAAGCTCAACGACATGTCGTTCGAGCTCCTGCCCTTCCTCGGCTTCAGCAAGGCCGAGATCGAAGCCGCCAACGTCCATGTCTGCGGCGCGATGACCCTGGAAGGCGCCCCGCATCTCAAGACCGAGCACTACAACGTCTTCGATTGCGCCAACCCCTGCGGCCGCATCGGCAAGCGCTATCTCTCGGTCGAGAGCCATATCCGCATGATGGCGGCGGCCCAGCCCTTCATCTCGGGCGCGATCTCCAAGACCATCAACATGCCCAACGACGCCACGGTCGAGGACTGCAAGAGCGCCTATATGCTCTCGTGGAAGCTGGCGCTGAAGGCCAACGCCCTCTATCGCGACGGCTCCAAGCTCTCGCAGCCGCTGAACTCGGCGCTGATCTCGGATGAGGACGACGAGGCCGACGACGCGGTCGAGACGCTGGTCGCCCAGCCGATGGCGGCCCGCGCGACCCAGATCTCGGAGAAGATCGTCGAGCGCATCGTCGAGCGCATCGAGCGCAAGCGCGAGCGCGAGAAGATGCCGGATCGCCGCACGGGTTATATCCAGAAGGCCACGGTCGGCGGCCACAAGGTCTATGTCCATACCGGCGAATATTCGGACGGGCGCCTCGGCGAGATCTTCATCGACATGCACAAGGAGGGCGCGGCCTTCCGGGCGATGATGAACAACTTCGCCATCGCGGTCTCGCTCGGCCTGCAATACGGCGTGCCGCTGGAGGAGTATGTCGAGGCCTTCACCTTCACCCGCTTCGAGCCCTCGGGCTTCGTCGCCGGCAACCAGTCGATCAAGAACGCGACCTCGATCCTCGACTACGTCTTCCGCGAGCTCGCGATCTCCTATCTCGGCCGCAACGACCTCGCCCATGTCGACCCGAGCGAGATCGGCCATGACGTGATGGGCAGCGGCGTCGGCCAGGACAAGGCGCCGGATGCGACCGCTCCGATCACCTCGACGCCGCTGGCCTCGACGGGTTTCCGCCGCGGCAAGCCGATCTCCTTCCACGCGATCCAGGGTGGCGTGGCGGCTCCGGCGGTCGAGACCGTCGCCCGCGGCGGCGCGGCTCTGACCGCACTCGCCACCATCGGCGCGACCGCGCTGAAGGAGGAGCCGGAGACCTATGGCGAAGCGGAGATGGCCAAGCTCGGCTTCTCGGCTCCGGCCGCCCAGCCGACGGCCTCGGAGCGGCGGGCCGAGGCGATCATGAAGGGCTATGTCGGCGACTCGTGCGGCGAATGCGGCAACTTCACCCTGGTCCGCAACGGCACCTGCCTGAAGTGCAACACCTGCGGAAGCACCACCGGATGCTCGTGAAATGAGAGGCGAATGTCACGGAGGTGCGGAAGCCCAATTAGCGCGGCACAAATCAGAATGACGAAAATGAAAATCCGATTGGTATCAATTCGTTAGACTGAGTTACGACTGAAGTTCATCCGGTTTCATCTGACACAACAAGAGTTCCAACCGGCTGATAAAAGCGCACTGGCGGCGAGGCGACTATTCCTCGCCGCCAAATCGCAGAGGGAACATTCGATGAACATTATTTGAGAGCCCGAGGCTCAAGGAGCTATATCGATGCCAGCGAAGACCCTGCATTTTAAAGTCGGCAACGGCGACATGACGCTGATCGAGACTGCGTCAGGCCGGAAGATTCTCGTCGACATCAATATCTGCGCAGCGGACGAGCCCACCGACGAACGCCCCGATGTCGGTGAACAGCTCCGAGACCGGCTGGAACGGGACGCGGAAGATCGTCTGTATGTGGACGCTTTCCTGCTCACTCACCCCGACCAAGACCATTGCCGAGGACTCCGGGAGAACTTCCATCTCGGTCCGCTGAGCGATTGGTCGGTGGATGACGACACGATCGTAATCAGGGAGATGTGGAGCTCACCCATCGTTTTCCGGCGAGCTTCCAAGAATCATAAGCTCTGCGAAGACGCGAAGGCCTGGTGCTCGGAAGCGCGGAGGCGTGTCGCTGTCTTTCGTTCTGGCGCGACCGTTGCCGATGGTGATCGCGTTCTCATTCTGGGCGAGGATATCGACGGCAAGACCGATGACCTGACCTCGATTCTCGTGAAAACCGACGAGGTTTTCCGAAAGATCTGTGGGGCTTTCGACACCACGTTCCAAGCCACGCTCCTGGCACCAATGATCGCCACCGACGATGAGGAGGAAGAGCTCCTTTCGAAAAACGAGTCGAGCGTCGTCGTGAATCTGTGGTTGGCGTCGGGAGGCTATCTGGACGCGGCCAAGTACCTTTTGGGCGGAGACGCCGAGGTGGCGATCTGGGAGAAGCTCTGGGATAGGCATCAGGACAAGCCCTCTGAGCTTGAATACGATATCCTGCTGTCCCCTCATCACTGTTCCTGGCACAGCTTATCGTGGGATAGTTGGTCCGATTTCGGAGACGACGCGCAGGTGTCCCCTAAGGCCCGCCTCGCGCTGAGCCAGACCCGCCAGGGTGCCGAAGTGCTGGCAAGCAGCAAGCCCATTGAAGACGACGACGATGACCCGCCGTGCATCCGCGCGAAACGCGAGTATGAAGGGATAATCAAGGAGGCTAGCGGCTCCTTCACCTGTCTCGCTGACGTCAATGGGCCCGCCCCCTATGAGCTCGAAGTAACAGCCGGCGGCCCGAGACCAGCCGAGCGGAAGAAGGCGTCGGTTTTCGCAGCCCCGTACATCACAGGCGGCGCAGGCGCAGCCACCGGAAGTTCGACGGCGCTCGGCTCGCAGCCGTTCAAGCACGGTTGAGAGCAATCGTGGAACTGCGGGAATCCGTTGCTCGCGCACTGCGACAGCTCGCCGACCATCCGCGGGTTACCGCGGTTGGTGCTCCGCAAATTGCTGCCGGGGCCGTCCGGGTTGTCGTCGATTTCGATACCAATCTTCCGAACAGATGGAAGGCGCGGGGCCACAGCGACTGCGGCGTGAAGGCGGTCGAGCCAATCACCTTCATTTTCACCAAGTCCTACCCCGCGGACGCGCCTCTAATCTGTCTCCGGGATGATTTCGATCGAGGTCACCCGCATATCCAACCCGGACCGTCCTCCATCCCTCCTGTCCCGTGCTATGTCGATGGTCAGACACGGGAATTCATGCGCCTGCAGGGGATTCGCGGCATCGCAGATCAGCTATCCCGTTGGCTTGAGAAGGCTGCGTTTGGTGCACTCATCGGGGAGGATGATGAGTGGGAGCCAACGCGGCGAGATAACATCGACGACGTCGTCGTTTTCGACGCATCGGCCGTCCGTCAGCTCCCCAGGCGAGATGCCGGAGCAGTCTTTGTCGGTTCGATCATCATCAAGGATGACGAGGTCGAGCCCAAAAGCGATCGGCTGAGTATCTGGCTCGCGTCCGAGCAGCTGGCTCTGAATGAGAAGATCTTTCAGTCGCTGGGAGCCACCGGAGGAATCGCCCCTGCCCTTGGGATAGTTGCTTGGTCAGGGCATACCTCCTCAGGGGCTCCCTTCGTCGCCAAGGATTATCGCCCGGAGACGGTCACAACGCTGGCAGAGCTCATCGAGCGCGGTGGGGAGCTCGGATGCCGTGAACCTTTGGTCGCGCAGCTCGACCTTTTGCGACGCCGCATCGATGGCCGCCCGCTTCGGCGATCTCTTTTTCTCTCCGTCGTGCTCCTTGCCAGGAGACCGAAGACCGTCCTTGGCCAGGGATCATTTTGGGAACTGTGTCCATACCTCATCGAAGTCAGATCCGGAGACGATCTCACGAAGCCAAAGACCGTACCGGTGCGAATGCTGATGCACCGCGACCAAATATCGGCGGCGCTGCTTAGGCGTGCATCTGGCTTGAATGAAGTTGGTGAACGCTCCTGGACCCTTCTTGGATGCGGAAGCGTCGGTTCGAAGCTGGCGATCCATCTCGCCCGCGAAGGTCGCGGACCGTCGATGCTCGTCGATCGTGACCGCTTGAATCCCCACAACTATGCCCGGCATGCCCTGCTGCCCATGGGCGAATCCGAGGCCATGTTGAGCTGCTCGAAATCCGGACAGCTCATGGGGGCGCTACGGGGGCTGGGCCAGAAAGCGGAAGCATTCGGTGGCGACATTGTCGGCGCTTCCCTGAACGACGATCCCGCGCACCGCAGGAAACTATGGGGAGGTGATCGGTCGTTTCTGGTCGATGCAACGGGATCGCCCACCATTACCGAAGCTCTGTCTCTGCCCAACGTGATCCAGGATCGGCCCCGCGCCATCGAGACCAGTCTCTTGGGAGGCGGCAAGATCGGCTTCATGGGTATCGAAGGCCCCGAAAGTAATCCGTCTCTGCTCGATCTGACCGTCGAAGGCTATCGGCTACTGGGTGCAGATCCGGCTGCCCGCGAAGCGGCCTTCGGGCATGAGGCACAGACCATCGCAGTCGGACAGGGCTGTTCGTCGGTTACGTCGGCGATGCCCGATAGCCTTATCAGCACGCTGACCGCCCCAATGGCGTTGGAGCTCGGCCGACTGCACCGTGATGGCCTGCCCTCCGGCGCTGGCGCTTTGCTTCTAGGCACGTTTGCGTCCGACGGACTGTCCTTGCACTGGGAAAGGACGCGGATAGAGCCCTTTCATCAAGTGAGTGAGCACGGGATGACGCGCACGACCCGGCTCAACGCTCGGGTCGTCCATCTGATCGATCGCGAAATCGCTCGACGCCCGGGTGTTGAAACCGGCGGCGTTGTAATGGGGCGATACTCTGAAATCGGCGACGTCTTCCACGTGGTCGATATCTTTCCGGCTCCGACCGACAGCAAGTTCAGCGCATCCCAGTTCGAGCTCGGCGTGAGCGGCCTTTCGAAGGCGCTTCAGGCATCCTCCGATCTCTACCGTGGCGCGATCTACCCGATCGGAACCTGGCACAACCATCTGGCTGACAGCGGCCCTTCCCGAACTGATGTGATGACTGCCATCAGCTTGGCACTAGCGCAACTTTTCCCGGTGCTGATGCTGATCCGAACGCCGAGCCGCTTTCGGTTCTTGTCTCTGGAAGGTCGCCTGGAAAGCCTTCACCCAAGAAGAAGTTCAGCAGCATGATCGGCCTCGTCGACCGTTATACACTCCTTGCCCGGGTGGGGCCTGCCGTTTTGGTGGGTATGGCGGCTTGCCTCGCGGTGACGGCTTGGATTCCTTTCGCGGAATGGCCGATCAAGCTAGCCGCTGGCAGCACGGTAATCGCGATCGTTGCGATGGTTCTCGGCCAGTTGGTTCGGGATGCCGGAAAGGCCATCGAGAAGCCCTTGTGGGCCAAATGGGGTGGACCGCCTACGGCGCGGATGCTGCGGCATCGCGACGAAACCGTTCGGCCAGGCTTGAAGGCGTCCCTCCATGCCCGGATGGTCGAGCTGGGCTTTGTCGAACGGATGCCCACCAAACAGGAAGAGGACGAGGATCCGGCTGGCGCCGAACTGCTCTACGAGACCTGTTCTGACCGCTTGCGCAACAAGGCGCTGGAGCTGAAGGCGAAGCCGCCTTTCGACGTGGTACATCAGGAGAATATTTCCTACGGATTCCGTCGCAACCTGCTCGGAATTAGGTCCTACGCGCTTTGCATTGTCGCGGCCTCCTTTCTCGGTGCTGCGGCCGCATTTCTTTTTGGGCGGCATCCATACCTCGAGGCCGGGGGGATTATCGTGATCGCCGCAGCGATCCTGGCAAGCGCCAATGAAAGTGCACTGAAGAGAACCGCAGACAACTATTCGGAGCGGCTGCTCAACGCGGTCGATGCGATACCCCAACAAGCTCGAACAGCAGCAACCCGTCACCGCGAGAATTCCGCGGGCCCCAGAGTGCGCCAGCTGAAATGACGAAGACGCGAGATGATTTCAGCGCCCGGACGAAGAACGATCTGGCGCTGCGCGCCAGTTACGTCTGCTCTTTGTGCAAATGCCCAACGGTCGGACCGAGCGACGAAGGGGCCAGTGCCGTGACGATGATCGGTGTCGCCGCGCACTTTTGCGCCGCCGCTCCGGGATCCGGAGCGCGCCGGTATGACCCAATGATGACGCCCGAGCAACGGTCTCATATCGACAACGGGATATGGCTGTGCGCCTCATGCGGCGTCCTGATCGACCGGGACGAGAAGCGCTACACGGTCGATGCCCTCCGCAAGATCAAGCGCAAACACGAAAGCTCGCGCCGTATTGGAGCATCGGGTTCGGACGCCGAAGGCGACCTCATCGCCATCGGCCAGGAAATCGTCGCCGTTGGCAGTGTCGTCCGCTCCGGCCCAGACAGTACACGGGTTCGTGTGTCTCACTTTGTGAGCGGATCGGCTCGCGATCTCTGGTCGCTCAACCGGGACTTCGAAAGATGGCTACCTGAACGGCGCTACGTGCTGTTTAACGAACTCGGGTTCGGAGGATTGCTCGCCGATCCGGCGGTAGCCATAGCGTCCATAGCGGGTGGCGAGCTCGACAATGTCGGCGGTGAGCGCCGCATCGTCAGTGCGACCCTTCGGAACCTTGCGTTGCGTAGATCGATGCTGCCCCAGAACCCGGCACGCCAACCGCTCCGACACGTCGAACTTCTCGATGACGTGGCCGATGCAGCGACGGCGACGGGCGGGGCTCAGTAGTTTCCCGAGGCGGCCTCTTTGAGGATCAGCTTCTCCAACGTCAGATCCGAGACGGCTTTGCGCAGCCGCTCGTTCTCCTTCTCCAGATCCTTCAGGCGCTTCACCTGGTCGGACTTCAGCCCGCCAAACTCCTTGCGCCAGCGGTAATAGGTGAACGCTGTCACGCTGATGGCCCGGATCGCCTCCGCGACCGGGCGCCCCTGGGACAACAGCACGTCGACCTGCCGCAGCTTCGCGACGATCTCTTCAGGCTTGTGCTTCTTCTGCGCCATAGCGGCATCCTCCAAAGGCTCAAAAAGCCTACTTCAGGGAGGGCCACTTTTCAGGGGGCAGGCCATGGACGCCCGGCCCGAGCCGGGCGTCCAATATGACTCTAAGGCATTCCGATCATAGCTTGCTGCCGAGGTTGTCGCTTCCCGTCGCCAGCTGGCTTGTGTTGCAGCGATCAGTTGAGCCCACCTCCCATTCCTGACACTGACAATGGCCGCTATCGGGCAGGCGGGTTGGAGTGCAACCAGACGGTCGCGACTGGCGCCCTTCTGTCATTCACGGTTATCGGTCAGCCGCCGGGGCCGCGATCGCGCCGATACGCACGCGTCGCAAGCCTTGACCACCAGAAACGACGTTCTTCGATTTATCCTGCTGGCCTATTGTGTGCTTCCTTGCCAAAGAACGGAGGCGATTATGCGGGCTTTTTGGATCGCTCTTCTTTGCACGGCGATATCGACGGCAAGCTTGGCGGCAGACACCCTGGCACGGGCTCGCGAAACAGGTACGTTGCGGCTTGGCTTCCGGGTTGATGCGCCGCCGTACTCCTATCGTACGACCAGGGGAGACCCATCCGGATATATCGTCGATCTCTGCCGCGAGGTCGCTGCCAGCGTGAAGAATACGCAAGGTATCGCTTCACTCAAGATCGAGTATGTCGAGGTCTCTTCCACGGATCGCCTGGAAGCGCTGCGTGATGGAAGGGTCGATCTTCTTTGTGACCCGACTTCGATGACCATGTCGCGGCGCGCCATCGTTGATTTTTCACTCCCGACCTTCATTGATGGCGCCGGAGTTCTCCACCGGAGTGACGAAGTCGTCCGCCTCGAGGATCTGCGCGGCAAAAAGGTCGGCGTATTACGAGGCACGACGACCGAGGAAGTCCTGAAGGCCACCTTGGCGCAACTCGGAATCCAGGCCGAGATCATTCCGATGCCGACGCATCCTGACGGTGTCCGGAGCCTCTCCGCAGGAAAGATCGACGCCTATTTCGCGGATCGCGGGATCCTCAGCTATCATCTGCTGAACAGCCCGAGCCGCTCTGGCATGAAGCTTTCCGACCAGTATTTCACGTTTGAGACCTACGCGCTGGCTCTGCCGCGCGGCGACGAAAAGCTGCGTTTGCTCGTCGATGCCACGCTGGCGGAGCTCTATCGCACGGATCGCGTGAAGGAGATTTATGCCCGTAGCTTTGGGAGCTTCCCGCCCGATCAGTTCACGCGTGCCCTCTTCGTCATCAATGGCGTGCCGAAGTAAGCGCGCGTCAGCGAACGTTACATCTGCGGACGCACGGGCGTCCGATTTCCGGGCCATAATCCAGTGGCTTCGCACTTCGTCGCAAATGAGATTGGCAGCTCGCTCAATACGAGAAGCAGATCGCCATGGCCAATTTGATGGCCTCCCCTGCGGCGTGGCGCGCAGGGCACGAGGCATCATGCCAGCGGATTCAGGAAGGGCTTTGCCGGAAGTATGCCCGGACAATACAGATCCGAGATGGCAGGAGCGGTTTCGGCGAGACTGCTTGAGCGGGGGGCGCCTGCAATCTCACAGGCCTGCGCCGATCCGCAGTGCCTCCTCTGCCTCGCTGATCCGGTGGGATAGCGGCATCGTGACGTCCTGGCCGGGCTGCGGACGCAGGGCGCGCAGGGCCAGATCGCAGACGCGGTCGGTAAGTTCCGATAGGGATGCGGCGGCATGAAGGGGCAGGACCGCCAGGGCGGCCTCGGCGAAGAGATCGCGGGCATCGATGACGTGCTCGGGCGCCAGTTCCGGAAACGCCGCGAACACCGCCGCCAGGCCGCCACCATGATCGCCCGTGCGCGCGCCAAGAGCTGCGATGAAATGCGCGAGATCGTGCTCGAATTCGGACCAGCGGTTGCCGACGACGCGATCGAGCGGGCGACGCAAGCCAGAATGGGCGCGCAGCCGCTCGCTCAGGGTAGCGACGACGTCATGCAGGCTGTCCTCGTCGAGGCCGAAGGCTTGTTCGAATACCAGTCGCATCGTTGGCCGCTCCCTTCTGCCGCCCCAGAGCCCTTGAAGGCCGCCACGATGATCCGCCTCAAGCCGCCGGCGCGATGCCGAAATCCGCCGGGTTCAGCATCAGATCGGCCAGGGTGTAGCAATCGATCGTGGCGAGGAAGGCGGCCAGCGCCTCGTGAAGAACGCCCTGGAGCCGGCAGCGCGGCGCGATCGTGCAGCCATTGCCGCCGCCGAAGCACTCGACCAGCGCGAAATCCGGTTCCGTCAGGCGCAGGACCTCGCCGATCCCGATCTCCGACGGCGCCTTGGCCAGGGCGAGCCCGCCGGAGCGACCGCGGACCGCCCGGAGGAACCCGGCCCTGGTGAGCTGGTTGCAGACCTTCATCAAATGCGTGCGCGAAATCCGATAGGTGGCAGCGGTCTCCTCGATCGTGATCAGGCGCTCATTCCGGCTCGCCGCATACATCAGGACCCTGAGTGAATAATCGGAAAATTGCGTCAGTCGCATCAGGCATCCCGAATGTTCCGGCCGGCCATTCCGTTAGGTCGTTGCCTTACGACGGGACGTGGGCGAGACGGGACGTGGGCGAGACGGGCCTGGCCTTGCAGCCCTTCCGCGCCATGCGGGGCCGCGCCCTGACGTTCTCGCCGACATGTCTCAAATCCGCGAGACGACTGCGCGCGCAAACCGCGCGAGCGTTAGGCGAAGACCATGACGAACGCCATTCCGACAACGACCAGAACAAGTCCCCATATCAGCATCGGCACCAACGTGCTGGCGGTGCCGGAAGTGTCACGCGGTCGGCCGATCATGGCTGGCTTCCCTTGAAAGATATATTCTCAATCGATCTTTATCGTGGAAAAGATGCATTGTAAATTCCGGTTTCACGCTGAGCTGCCATGGCGCGACGCCGCGGCATGCAATCTCCCAACGCATGAAGGTCTGCTTCGGCCGGAGGCGGAGAGCGGCATCGTTCAAGCGAGCGATCCATGACGGGAGGTTTGAGCCACCGCAACGAACGTCGCCACCAACGGGTCGATAGTCGCGTGGAAGCTTGGAGGTTGTCATGCAGATCGTCGAAGCGGTTCGCCAGTGGTGGCGCGTTCAATCCTACCTGAAAAAGCTCGAAGCTCTCGGTCCGACGGCGATGGCCGAGTTGGCCCGGGACAATGCCATTCCCGAAGCTGATCTGCGCCAGCTCGTATCCCGCAGCGACACAGATTCCGCACTGCTTCCCCGACTGCTCGTGCGCCTGGGGATCGACCCCGAACAACTGGCTCGCAGGCAAGCGAGCGTGATGCGGGACATGGCGATCGTCTGCGCGGGATGTGCGATGACACGCCGATGCCGCAGCGACCTCAGCCAGCAAGACGCTCCCCTGCGCCACGGGCGATATTGCCCGAACACGGAAACCATCAAAGCGCTGCGTCAAGGTTCCAGACCGATCTCGTGACCAGGCGGATCCTTGAGCACTGCTGATCCAGCTGTTGCTCATGCCTGCGCTTTACGCAGACCAAGAGCCGCCGCCAGATACCGAGCATGATCTGCCCGCGATCGAGTGGAGTGCTCGAATGCAAAACAGGTCGGGCAAGGGTGAGGTAGCGGCAGCTTGGCATGGGTCGACGGCGCCATTGCCGCGATCGAGGCGGACCAGAGCCGCTCCGCCGACACGCATCTGTGGAAGCTGGATGTACCGGCGCTGACGGGGTTGAGCTGTATCTGAAGGATGAATCGACGCAGGCTCGCTGCATTGACCGGAACAACCCTGTACAATGTCTCGCGCATCCTGACCGGTTGGGAGCGGCGTGGCACCCTCGCCGGCAGCCGGCGGACGCTGGTGGTACGCGACATCCCCGCACTGATGAACCTGGCGACCGCGGCATAGGTCGATCGCAATCTCTGAAGCCGGCTCCCCTACGCCGACAGAAAGCGCTCGGGAGGTAGCCTCCTCCCTGTTTGCCCAAACGCAAAGAAGCCTCCGGGCCGCCTCGCTATCACCGGCTCGCCCCTGCCTTCCGCATACGGGCTTTCACGCGCCGGTTTCGCCGGCATCCCCGCAAGCCCTCGCAACGGAAGGGTGAACGCATGTCCGAACGTCTGACAAAGGCGGGAGCCCGAAATGTCTTCTACGGCGGATCGATCTTCTTCTTCGCTATCTTCGTCGGGCTCACCGCCCATAGCCACTGGTTCATGCGGACGCAGTCGACCGATGAATCGACGCTGACCCCGGCCGTCGCCCGCGGCAAGCATGTCTGGGAGCGCAACTCCTGCATCAACTGCCACACGCTGCTCGGCGAGGGCGCCTATTTCGCGCCCGAGCTCGGCAATGTCTGGAAGCGCTATGGCGGTGACAAGGATGCGACCGGCGCGCGCGAGAGCCTGAAGGCCTGGATGGCGGCGCAGCCGACCGGGATCGAGGGCCGGCGCCAGATGCCGCAATTCAACCTGACCGAGCAGGAACTCAACGATCTCGCCGATTTCCTAGAATGGACGAGCCGGATCAAGACCCAGAACTGGCCGCCCAACGATGCCGGCTGAGATGTCGCGACAGGAGAGAGCCATGCCAGGCTACAATACGACGAGATATCAGACCCAGAGCGTCGCGATGCTCTATTTCTACGGCGCGCTTGCGCTGTTCGTCGCGCAGGTCGCCTTCGGGGTCGTGGCGGGATTGATCTATGTCCTGCCCAACACGTTGTCGGTCGTTCTGCCTTTCAACATCGTGCGCATGATCCACACCAACGCGCTGGTGGTGTGGCTGCTGCTCGGTTTCATGGGCGCGACCTATTACCTGCTGCCGGAGGAGGCGCAGACCGAACTCTACAGCCGCAAGATCGCGGTCATCCAGTTCTGGCTGTTCTTCGTCGCAGCGGCGGTCGCCGTCGTCGGCTATCTCTTCCGCATCCATGAGGGCCGGGAGTTCCTGGAGCAGCCCTTCGCGATCAAGGTCGGCATCGTCGTCGTCGTGCTGATGTTCCTGTTCAACATCACCATGACCTCTCTGAAAGGCCGCAAGACCACGGTCACCAACATCCTGCTCTTTGGCCTCTGGGGCCTGGCGATCTTCTTCCTCTTCGCCTTCTACAACCCGGTCAACCTGGCGCTCGACAAGATGTACTGGTGGTACGTCATCCATCTCTGGGTCGAGGGCGTCTGGGAGCTGATCATGGCTTCCGTGCTGGCCTTCCTGATGATCAAGCTCAACGGCGTCGACCGCGAGGTCGTCGAGAAGTGGCTCTACGTCATCGTCGGGCTCGCGCTGTTTTCCGGCATCCTCGGCACCGGCCACCACTACTACTGGATCGGTGCACCTGGATATTGGCAGTGGATCGGCTCGCTGTTCTCGACGCTCGAGGTCGCGCCCTTCTTCACCATGATCCTCTTCACCGTCCAGATGACCTGGAAGGCCGGCCGTAACCATCCCAACAGGGCGGCATTGCTCTGGTCGGTCGGCTGTTCGGTGATGGCCTTCATCGGCGCCGGCATCTGGGGCTTCCTCAACACCTTGTCCTTCGTCAACTACTACACCCACGGCACGCAGTTGACGGCGGCCCACGGCCACCTCGCCTTCTTCGGCGCCTATGTGATGCTGAATCTCGCGGTGATGGCCTACGCCATTCCCGAGCTGAAGAACCGCGCGCCCTACAACCAGTGGCTCTCGATCGCGAGCTTCTGGCTGATGGTGCCCGCAATGATGGTGATGACCTTCGCGCTGACCTTCGCCGGCGTGGTGCAGGCGCATCTCCAGCGCGTGCTCGGCCAGTACTTCATGGAGGTCCAGGATCAGCTCGTGCTGTTCTACTGGATCCGGCTCGGCTCCGGCGTCGTGGTGGTGATCTCGGCGCTGATGTTCGCCTGGGCCGTGCTGGTGCCCGGCCGCGAGCGCAGCGCCGGCGCCATCGCTCTCGCCCAACCGGCAGAATGACGCCTCCGCCCGCCGGCCACCGGCCGGCGGGCTGCTGCCCTCCTGATTGCACTGGATGCCCGCGATGAACATGATCCCGCGCCCGCCGACCCTGGCCTCCGCCGACACCATCGACATTCCCGCCTACACCGCCTCCGGCAACGAGCGCTTCCTGTTCGAGAAGGCCTGGGAGCGGCGTCTGCCGCTGCTGCTGAAGGGCCCGACCGGCTCGGGTAAGACCCGCTTCGTCGCGCATATGGCGGAAAAGCTCGGCCTGCCGCTCTTCACGGTCGCCTGCCATGACGACCTCTCGGCCGCCGATCTCACCGGTCGCCACCTGCTCAAGGGCGGCGAGACCGTCTGGGTCGACGGCCCGCTGACGCGGGCGGTGCGTGAGGGCGGGCTCTGCTATCTCGACGAGATCGTCGAGGCCCGCAAGGACGTGGCGGTGGTGCTGCATCCGCTCACCGACGACCGGCGCATCCTGCCGCTGGAGCGCACCGGCGAGCTGCTCTCCGCCCCGCCCGCCTTCATGATCGCGGTCTCCTACAACCCCGGCTACCAGAACCTGCTGAAAAACCTGAAGCCCTCGACCCGCCAGCGCTTCGTCTCGATCAGCTTCGACTTCCTGCCGCGCGAGCAGGAGACCGCCGTAGTCGCGCGGGAAAGCGGCCTCGACGAAGCTGCGGTCGTACCGCTGGTCGACCTCGCCCGGCGCCTGCGCACGCTCAAGGGCCAGGATATCGAAGAGGGCGTCTCGACCCGCCTCATCGTCTATGCCGCAAGCCTGATCGCGGCCGGCCTGCCCCGACAGGAAGCCGTGATGGCCGCGATCATCGAGCCCCTCACCGACGAGCCGGAAGTCCGGGCCGGGCTGGTCGAAATCGCCCGCGCCGTTCTCGGCTAGGAGCCTGCCATGCTGGACTTCCTCGAAATGGAAGAGACGGTTGGGCGCTTCTGGCACAGGCTGGTCGGCGACACCGCGAGCCTGCCGCATCATCCGCAAGCCGCAGTGACGCTCACGAGCATGGCACCGACGCTCGCGGTCTGCTTCCACGGCTTCGGCGGCGAACCCGGTGTCCGGATTGTCCCAGCGCGCGAACGCGCCGCCGGCCACCGGCTCAACCTGCGCCAGCGCATCGGCCTCGGGGAGGAAAGATTGGCGCAGGCGCTGCGCACCCCGGATAGCCTGCAACTACCGGCACAGATAACGCTGTTTCCGCAGCCCGGATTGAATCGCGACCTCTATGTCTGGCTCGCCGCGGCCATGGCCGCGGTACCTCCTGCTCCCCTGACGCAGACCGATCCGCTTCGGCGCGACCTCGCGCTGATCGCCGCGGCGCGCGCACTGGTCGCGACGGTTCTCAAGGCCTTTCCCGGCCTTGTCCCGGTCTATCGCCGATTGGCGGACGCCTTAGTCGCCAGCCGCCGTCGAGAGGGCCTGCCAGCGACAGAGGCAAAGGTGGAAGCGTTGATCTGTGAGCTGTTGCGAGGCGAGGCGGTCGACTTGTCCCCGGCAAACTGGAAGGCGTCCGCTCCGTCTGGCTATCTACCCGCGCTCGGCGTGCCGCTTTGGCCCTTGGCAAGCGCAGTGGTTCCAGCCCGAACGCGCCGCCGCGGCGAGGAGCAGCAGCCGCCGGCCTCGGTCAAAGCCGAGGAGCAGATGAAGGCCTATGCCGCCAGCCGCGACGAGACGGCGGAAGAATGGCGCGAGCGCAGCCCCTTCATCCTCAACCGCTTCGAGAAGATCCTGGCGATGTCGGAGATGGTCGCGGTCGACCGCCCTTCCGACGACGGTGAGGAACACGATCCCGAGGCCGCCGCCGAACTCGACGACATGGTACTGAGCGAGCGGAAGGGCCGCCCGGCCTCGCGCTTTCGCTTCGATCTCGATCTGCCGCCGGAAGCGATGGACGAGACGGCCCTGGCCGGCGCCCTGACCTATCCGGAATGGGATTTCCGCAGCGCCTCCTATCGCGAGGATCACTGTCGCGTGCTCGCCGCCATGGCGCAGCAGGAGTTGGTGCCCCCGGTGCAGGATGCCGCGACACGTGCGCTGGTGCGCCAGGTTCGCCGCCGGTTCGAGGCGCTGCGTCCCTTGCGCGAGCCGCAACGCGGCCAGGTCGACGGCCCCGACCTCGATCTCGACGCGGTGGTGCGTCGCCAGGCCGATCTGGCTGCCGGCGGCTCCGGCAGCGACCGCATCCATCTGGCGAGCCGGCCGCAGGCGCATGACCTCGCCGTGACCACGCTGATGGACGTTTCGCTCTCGACCGATTCCTGGTTCGACGATCTGCGCGTGCTCGATGTCGAGAAACAGGCGCTCACCGTCTTCGCCCACGGGCTCGCCGCCTGCGGCGACCGCCACGAGATCCTGACCTTCACCTCGCGTCGGCGCGAGTGGGTTCGAATCGAGACGGTGAAACGTTTTGACGAGGCGATGGGGCCGGCAGTCGAGGCCCGCATCGCCGCGCTGAAGCCCGGCTACTATACCCGGATTGGCACCGCGATCCGCCATGCCGCTGCCGGCCTCAAGGCACGGCCTGACCGGCGCAAGCTCCTGCTCGTCCTCACCGATGGCAAGCCCAACGATATCGACCATTACGAGGGCCGCTTTGCCATGGAGGATACCCGCATGGCGGTGATCGAGGCGCGCCGCGCCGGCATTTGCGTCTTCGCCGTCACGGTCGACCGCGAGTCGCGCGCCTATATCCCGCATCTCTTCGGCCGCAACGGCCATGCCGTGGTCTCGCGGCTCGACCGCCTGCCAGCGGCCCTGCCGGCGATCTACCGCGCGCTCGCGACGTGAGGACAGCTGCCATGACCGACGCTCAGATGGGACTCGTCGTCGCCACGCCCGCGATCATCGTGATGGCCCTGCTGCTCTACCGGATGGGCGTGCTGCAGAAGGGTGGGCTCGCCACGGCGGTACTCGCCTCGCTGGCTATCGCGGTCGTCCTCTTTCTCGAACAGTGAATAGGCCAACTGCAGACTCTTTGAGCCTAGACAAATTGCCCGAGGCCCGGTTCGGCTAGGTTCAATGACACCCCGCGTTGGGGCCTTACTGGAGCCGGAAAACATGACCATCCTGCCTCTCGAACCGCTGGATGTGCGCACCATCCCGCCAGTCGTGCGCCATGCTACGATCTTCGGCATCATGGAGCGGCTCTCCTCCGGCGACGCTTTCAGGATCATCAACGACCACGACCCCGCGCCGCTGCGCCGCCAGATCGAAGCGCGTTATCCCGGCGCCTATTCCTGGGATTATATCGTGCAGGGCCCGGAGATCTGGCAGGTCGAGATCGGCCGCAACGAAGCCGGCGCCCAAGAGGCCCAAGAGCATGCCGCCGATTGCGGCGGTCATGAGGAAGGCCATTCCTGCACCTGCGGCCACTGAGCCCAGAGACCTGGAGACCGCAGCCATGCCGATGGCGTCGCTGTCCCGCTGGACGATGAGCTATTTTGCAGCCGCCCTCGCCTTCCTGCTCGCGGCCGAAGCGCTCGCCATCGCCGGTATCGGCTATCCCGCCGCCGGCCTCGCGGAGCCCGCGACGCTCGTCCTCGTCCATCTCGTGGCGATCGGCTGGCTCAGCCTCGCCATGGCCGGCGCGCTGTTGCAATTCGTGCCGGTGCTGGTCTCCCGCCCCCTCGCTCTCCCCGGCCTCGCCTTGCCGGCCCTGTTCGTGCTCATCGCGGGCCTCATCCTGCTCTGCGCCGGCTTCGCTACGCTCGCCGGCTGGATCGAGGCCCCGCTCGACCTGCTGCCGCTGGGCGCCGGCTTCCTGCTCGCCGGCTTCTCCCTGCTCGGCCTGATGCTGGTTACGACGTTGCTGAGTGCACGGCCGATCACCCTGTTCGCTCGTTTCGTCCTCACCGGCCTCGCCTGCCTCGCGGTCACGGCGTTGAGCGGTGCGACCTTCACGACACTCCTGTCCGGACGCGGCGGCTGGCTAGGTACGATCACCCTGCTTCCCGACGGCCTGCCTTTCCACGCCTTGCTCGGCCTAGGCGGCTGGCTCGGGCTGATCGCCATCGGCGTCAGCTATCGCCTCTTCGTCATGTTCATGATGGCGCCCGAACCACCTGCGCGCCGCGTGCGCCCGGTCCTGCTGCTCGCCAGCCTGGGGCTCGCCCTCGCCTTCGCCGGCCTCGCCGCGCCTTTCGCGGGCATCGAACCGGGCGCGGTATGGATCGCGGCAGCGCTTGCCGTGCTGATTCTGGCCGGCGTCTTCTACGGCCGCGACATCCACGCGCTCTATTGCACCCGCCGGCGCAAAACGCTCGAAATCAACATGCTCGCCAGCATCCCGGCCTTCGTCGCACTCGGCCTCGGGGTGGCACTGTTGCCGGTCGCCGTTCTTGCCCATGCCGGCGACGGCTTGATCGCCGCGCTCGTCTTCCTGATCGCCCTCGGCTGGCTCGGCGGCTTGACGCTGGCGCAGCTGGTGAAGATCGTCTCCTTCGTGACCTGGCTCGAAACCTATGCGCCCCGGCTCGGGCGCGGCCCGGTGCCGCGCGTCGGCGATCTCGTCGCCATGCCGCGCACCGGCTGGTGGTTCCTGCTCTATTATGGCGGGATCGCACTGGCGGCAGCCGCGCTCGCCATAGAGACGATCGACGGCTTCCGAGCGACCATGGCGCTCTGCCTGATCGGCACTGCCGGCCTCGTCGCCGAGCTGATCCGCATTCGCCGCTTGTCGCAGATCAAGGCGGTCGACCGGCCGCCGGCACATGAACGCCCCCGGCTCTTGGCCGCGCGGGCCGAGGAAAGGAGACCTGTCCATGTCGAAGCCGGAAGCATCGCCCATCCGCGAGCTTGACGTGCGCCCGATGTTGCGGAGCGGCGAAGAACCATTCCAGGCGATCATGGACGCCGTCGACGCGCTCGCGCCGGGCGAGTCCCTGCGCCTCGTCGCGCCCTTCCGGCCGGTGCCGCTGTTCTCGGTGATGGCCAATCGCGGCTTTTCCGCCAGCGACCGCCCCCTCGACGACGGCGACTGGGAGGTCGTGTTCTCGCCGGTCGCCGGAATGCAGGCCGATGCCGGGCTCGCCACCGGCAGCAGCCCCGCCGCCGTGTTCTGGGGCGATCCCGTCGAGGAACTCGACCTCGTCGATCTCGAGCCGCCGGAGCCCATGGTTCGCATTCTCGAAACACTCGAAAGCATGCAGCCCGGCGATGTGCTGTTCGCGCTGCTCGCCCGCGAGCCGGTCTTCCTCTTCCCCGAGCTGGCCAAGCGCCAGCACGAATGGGCCGGCAATTTCGACGCGTCCGGTTCGGCCTATCGCCTGCTCGTGCGCCATGGTGGCGGGAGGGCGCACGTATGAGCGCCCATCTCGAACGCCTCGTCGGGATCGCGCTGCGCGATGTGCTCGACCCCGAGATCGGCCGCAGCGTCGTCGATCTCGGTCTAATCTACGCGATCACGGCCGCCCCGGACGGCGCCGTCACCATCACAATGACGACGACCACGCGCGGCTGCCCGCTCGCCGGTTTCCTGAAGGAAGCCGTGGCCATGGCCGCCGGTGCGGTCGAGGGCGTCGTGGCCGTCACGGTGACGCTGACTTACGAGCCGGCCTGGGAGCCGACGATGATCGCCGCCGAGTGAGATCCCGGTCAGGATCGTCGAAAATGTTGTGCTGCAACAAAGACGGATTTCGCCAGGCTCCTAAAGTCTTCATGACCGGTCGAACTCCGGTCTACTGGCAAGGAGACAAGCCATGGGCCAAGGGCTCAAAATGGGCGAAGAACTCAAACTGACCCGCCGCAGCATTCTGGCGGGAGCGGCAGCCACGGGGGCGATCGTCCAGGCCGCTTCCGCCCCGGCTCAGGCGCAGGCCGTGATGACCAAGGCCACCGCCGCCGATATCGCCAGGCTGCCGCGCGTCAAGCCGAAGCTGGTCGATCCTCCCTTCGTGCATGCGCATGAGCAGATCGCGACCGGCGGGCCCAAGCTCGTCGAATTCGAGATGACGATCCACGAGAAGAAGATCGTCATCGACGATGCCGGCACCGAGACCTTCGCCTTCACCTTCAACGGCACGGTGCCCGGCCCGCTGATGGTCGTGCACGAGGGCGACTATGTCGAGCTGACGCTGATCAACGCCGAAACCAACGAGCTGATGCACAATATCGACTTCCATTCGTCGACCGGTGCGCTCGGCGGCGGCGGCCTGACCGAGGTCAACCCCGGCGAGAAGGTCGTGCTACGCTGGAAGGCCACCCGGCAGGGCGTGTTCGTCTACCACTGCGCCCCTCCCGGCATGGTGCCCTGGCACGTCACCGCCGGCATGAATGGCGCCATCATGGTGCTGCCGCGCGACGGGTTGAAGGATGGCCAGGGCAAGGCCCTGAGATACGACAAGGTCTATTATGTCGGCGAGCAGGACTTCTATGTCCCGCGCGACGAGAACGGCAAGTTCAAGCGCTATGCCAGTGTCGGCGAGTCACATGAGGATGTCGTCAAGGCGATGCGGACGCTGACCCCGACCCATGTCGTCTTCAACGGCAAGGTCGGTGCTCTGACCGGCAAGAACGCACTCACCTCCAAAGTCGGCGAGACCGTGCTGATCGTGCATTCGCAAGCCAATCGCGACACGCGGCCCCACCTGATCGGCGGGCACGGCGACTATGTCTGGGCCACCGGCAAGTTCCGCAACCCGCCGGAGCGCGACCTGGAGACCTGGTTCATCCCAGGCGGCTGCGCGGGCGCGGCGCTCTATACCTTCCTGCAGCCGGGCATCTACGCCTATGTCAACCACAACCTGATCGAGGCCTTCGAGCTCGGCGCCGCCGGCCATTTCAAGGTCGAGGGCGAGTGGAACGACGACCTGATGAAGCAGATCCTGGCTCCGGCCGGCATCTGACCGTCCCCTGCCTCCCCGTCATCCGGCGGGGAGGCGCTTCTTCCCGACAGGGATTTTGATCATGGCCACCACGCTGCGCCCAACGCTGCCGGGGCTGACGACCTCGCTCGGCCTCCTGCTCCTCACCGGGGCCGCCGCCCTCCTGCTGGCCGCGCCGATCCGCCGGCCCGCGCCCGCCGTTCCGCTGCCCCAGACGGCGATCGTTCCGCCCGCGACACTGCTGCACCGCCTCGACGGCGAATACAGCCGCGCCGGCCGCCCGGTCGACGCACCCCGCGTCACGGTCACGATCCGCGAGCCGCTCGAGATCATGCGCTATCAGGTGACAGCCGCCGATTACGCGCGCTGCATCGCAGCCGGGGCCTGCAAGCGCCTCGACAGCCCGGCGCCGCGCGGCGACCTGCCCGCGACCGGCGTCAGCCACGCCGACGCCACCGACTATGCCGCCTGGCTGACGCGCGAGACCCACGCGGTCTGGCGTCTGCCGACCGACCGCGAATGGGCACATGCCGCCGGCTCGCGCCTCGTCGACGATGCCCGCGGCCTCGACGCCGACGCCAGAAATCCGGCCCGGCGCTGGCTCGCCGATTATGAGCGCGAGGCCAACCGCAAGGCGGCGAGCGACCCCGCCCCACGGCCCGTCGGCAGCTTCGGCGCCAACGAGCACGGCGTCCACGACATCGCCGGCAATGTCTGGGAATGGACGCAAACCTGCCTGCGCCGCGTCTCGCAGGACGCCGCCGGCCGCACGACCGGCGAGACCAGCAACTGCGGCATCTACGTCGTTGAGGGCCAGCACCGCGCGCCGATGACCTTCTTCATCCGCAATCCGAAGAGCGGCGGCTGCTCGGTCGGCACTCCGCCCGACAATCTTGGCTTCCGGCTGGTCCGCGAGCACAACTGGCGCGACCACCTGCCTGCGGGTCTCAATCGACTGCTGCCGGTATGACCGTCACGGTCGCCAGCCGCAGCTTGGACGGCGCCAAGCCGACGTCCGAAGGCGGCACGGAGCTTTTGCTCTGGGTTCTCGTCTGGAGCGAGCTCGTCGTCTTCGGCGCCCTGCTCGGCGCCTTCCTGCTGCTCGGCATGCTCGATCCGCCTGCCCTGACGACGCTGCACCGGGCGCTGGATCTGAACCTCGCCGGCATCGCTACCGCCGTACTGATGACCAGCGGCTTTTTCGCAGCCTGCGCAGCCTATGGCCGCAATCCGCGTCGCAACCTCATTGCAGCCGCGCTCGGCGGCTTTGTCTTTTGCGGGCTGAAGATCGCAGCCTTCGCCCACGAACTTCCGGCGCTCGGGGCGATGGAAGGGCGGCTCGCCGAGCTCTATCCGCTCATCGTCGGCTTCCATTTCGCGCATGTGCTGTTCGTCGCCGGCTTGCTGCTGCTCGTCGCCTGGCGGCCAGCACCGAGCCATGTCGCCACAGTGGCCACGGTCTGGCACGTGATCGACCTCGTCTGGCTCCTGATCCTCCCCGTCATCTATCTCGGTTGAAATGCACTCTACCCGTGACCTGCCGCTTCCGGTTGCCCTCGTCGGCCTGCTTGTTGCGACGGGTTTGAGCCTATTTGCAGCGCCTCATCTCCCTGCCGAATTTCGTGGGCTCGCCATCGCCGGACTCAGTCTGACGAAGGCCGTGCTCGTCGTTCTGGGCTTCATGCGGCTGCAGCGCGAGAGCCGCGCGCTGGCCGGGGCACTCATTGCCTATGCCACTCTTGTCTGCCTGCTGGCGGGAGGCAGAATCGCCCTCGCTGGGCTATCGTGATATACTTGAACGGCCGGAACGATTGCTGTCTTATTTCTCTTTTAGCGTAAGATCGTTGATCGCGGGGTTTTCTCGAGCCCACCGCAGGGGAGGCAACAGCATCGTGGCCATGGACCGCAGCGTGCTGCGTAGCATTCCGCTCTTCGCGGCGATGAACGATGCCCAGCTCAACCTCATGACGGCGCAGTCCAGCGCGCGGCGGGTCCCTCAGGGTGAATCCGTGTTCGAGCAGGGCGACCCGGCCAAGGCCTTCTACCTCCTGTTGCACGGTCGGCTGAAGGTGACGCAGGTTACGCGTGACGGCCAACAGATCATCGTGCGCATCGTCCATCCCGGCGACCTGTTCGGCTTCACCAAGGCGCTCGGCCGCAGCGACTATCCGGGTACCGCGACGGCGGCCGTCGACAGCCTCGCCGCCAGCTGGCCGACCGAATCCTGGGACAGCTTCGTCGAAAGCAACCCGCAACTGGCGATGAGCGCGATCCGCACCATCGGCCAGCGCCTGGACGAGGCCCATACCCGCATCCGCGAGATGTCGACCGAAGAGGTCGAGCGCCGCGTGGCCCATGCCGTGCTCAGGCTGGTCGAGCAGGCCGGCAAGCCCGTCGAGGCCGGCATGCGCGTCGATTTCCCGATCTCGCGGCGCGACATCGCCGAGATGACCGGCACGACGCTGCACACGGTCTCCCGCATCCTCAGCGCCTGGGAAGTG
>NZ_FNBZ01000007.1 GCF_900102525.1 Allobosea robiniae
ATCGCCAACTGGACCATCCCCGGCAAGATGGTGAAGGGCATGGGCGGCGCGATGGATCTGGTCGCCGGCGTCAAGAAGGTCATCGTCGTGATGGAACACGCCAACAAGGCGGGCGAATCCAAGGTGCTGGAGCGCTGCACCTTGCCGCTGACCGGTGCTGGCGTGGTCGACCTCATCGTCACCGATCTCTGCGTGATGAGCTGCGCCAAGGAAAACGGCGGCGGGCTGACCCTGGTCGAGCTCGCGCCGGGCGTCACGCTCGACGAGGTCAAGGCCAGGACCGGCGCGCCCTTCACCGTCGCGCCAAGCCTCGCAAAGGCCGCGTGAGCGGCTCTATAGAAAGCTGTGCGAGGTTACCGACGGGGATGAAGCCCCACAGCCCGGCGCGGTGTACCTTCTTCGGCCTAAGGGCTCGCATTGAAGCTCAAGTGCATCGCCGGAGCAGCCGCCCGAATTTGCTTGGCAGCCACAAGTCTCAACTTCAGAAGCATGTACATTGCAAAGCCGCTGTCGAATGCTGACAAGCCGCTCTGCTTGGACTCTGGCGCTTTTGCGTACTCGGACGAGCGCGGAGCGAGGATGTCCAGCTGAGTCACGTCTCAAAAAATGAGAGAAGCCTCTTGGCAGTCTCCGCTGGCCGCTCTTCCGGCACCCAATGGCCGCAACCTGCGATGGATCCTCCTACAACGCTGGAAGCGAATTCCTTGAGCATGGGGATCATCTTTTCTCCATATCGGTGTTCCCCACCCAGAGCCATAACCGGGATCGTCAAGGGCGCCTTTTTCCAGGCGAGACCATTGGCGTGATCCAGAGGAAAGGCACGGTACCATTCGAGTGCGCCGCGGGTGTTTCCGACTTGCGCGAGAGCGCGAGCAAAAATCTCGATATCATGATGCTCGAATGCGCCGTGGTTGAAGGCTCTGTCCGATAAGAACGTTGAGACATACGTCAGCTCACGCCCCTGGATCAGCAATTCCGGCAAATCCCGTCGCATGTGAAATGCGAAGTGCCACACCTTTGGATCAGCGAAATTGGCTTCCCATTGACTCCAGCCGGGCATCGGAGCGTCCAGGATTGCGAGACGCGTCAAGGCCTCGCGGTGCTGGAATGCCAACGCAAGAGCAACCATGGCTCCGATATCGTGCCCACAGACGGCGTAACGGGCAAAGCCCAGCGATCTCATCGCGGCGTGTACGTCTGCCGCCATGGAAGCCTTGTCATACCCTGCTTGCGGCTTGTCTGAATGACCGGCACCTCGCAAATCGAGCGCGATCACCGTGTGGTGCTTGCTGAGTTCAGGCATGACCTTGTGCCATTCCCACCAAGTTTGGGGAAACCCATGCAAAAGAACGACAGGCGAACCCGATCCACCAATGACCGCGTGAAGCCCAACCTCACCCGCCATCACCATGCGATGTTCGAAACCTTCGAGCTTCGTGCTCATGGTCTCCTCCGTAGGTTCTAGTCGCAGCCTTGGATCAGCCCCCTGCGGTGCGTGATCTCCCGAGAAATTGCTTGATTGCGGCGGCCAGCTCGTGCGGCCTCTCCTCTGGCGGATAGTGGCCACATCGCTCGATCAGGACATCTTCGACATTGCTTGCGACCTGGCGGATCGTCCGCGACGATGCATCGCCGTATCCCCAGTCGGCGCCCACAGCGAGAACCGGCATTTGTAGAGGCGTCTGCCCCCACGCCCGATTGTCTTCGCGATCAATCGGTATGGTTCGGTAATAGCTGAAGGAGCTACGCAGCGCACCCGGCCTGGCGAGCGCCTGCGCATAGTGTTCGATTTCAGAAGAGCCGACGGCATTTGCGTCGAACAAGCCGACCTTCTCACGCCGCATGAAATGGTCGACGAACAGAAACTCTCGCCCCCTGACCAGCTCTTCCGAGATGTCGCCTGCCATGTTGAAGCCGAAATGCCAGCTCCCACCTCTGGCAACATCCATGCCCGCTTCTTGGCCAAAGGCAGGGAGGCTGCTCTCAATGAACACGAGATGGCTCACTTCGTCCGGCCACTGGGCAGCGTACGCAAAGGCGACGTGTCCTCCCAAGTCATGACCGGCAATAGCGATGCGCGACAAACCGAGTGATTGAACAAATTCTCTTAGACGCGCGGAGACCGTCTTCTTGTCGAACCCGCTATCCGGCTTCGATGAGTAACCGAAGCCTGGCAGATCGGGCGCGATTACGTCGTGCTCATTGCAGAGAAGTGGCATGATTTTTCGCCAGGCGAACGACGTCTGTGGCCATCCGTGAAGCAACAGGATCGGAGTGCCTTGGCCCACGCGCGTGTAGGCAAAGCGCATATCACGGGTGCGAACAGAACCGAGGGTCTCCGCAGCGTGGCCCATTACCCCAATCTCATTTCAGCTCAGCCGGGCGCAGTACCGCATAATTCGTTCCTGCATGCAAACAAGATTATATCGAGTTCATGGATGAGAACAATCGGCTAGGACGCCAACATATGGGGAGAGTGGTCACGGCGGCGAAAACGCGTCATTCGGGGCCGAATGACGCGACGCCGTAACGGCCCGGTCTGCTCATCGGAGCCGACCACAAACGAGCACGTTGAGAATTTAAGAGCGAGCTAGCGCATCCGCACGCAAGCGGACGTCAAGCGCCATCCCGGTCGGTATCAGGTAAGGCTGAACAAGGGGGATGAAGCAGCCGCTGCGCCGAGTTCGTCGGCGCTGGCAAGTAGCCAGGGCGCAATTTCTGTCATGCGAGCAGGCGTCATTCGAATGGTCGGACCTGCTACACTGATCGTGCCGACAGGGGTTCCCACACCGCGCTTGCGGATCGCGGTAGCCATTGCAGATGTGCCTATCTCGTAAGCCTCCGTCACGCACGCATATCCGAGCTGGCGCGTCCGCTCGATCTGCGTAAGCAGCTGCTCGATGGTGGCCGGAGCGTTGGGACCGAGTCCAGATCGATGCAGCCCCTGTTTCTCGACGACAATTTTCACTTGCTCGTCGCTGAGGTTCGCTAACCAGGCCTGACCATTGGCTGTGGCCGCAAGATAAACTTCCGGCTCGGTGTGCGGGACATAGAACAGGCCGCTTTGCGTGCTTTGAGATTTGGCTACCCAGGTCAAATGATCACTTTCGACGACGGCCAGCCGCACCAATTCTCCTGTTCGTTTGGCGAGGTCATCGAGAATCGGCTGAACAAGGTCGGTTATGCCGCTGGTGCCGAGATAGGCCAAGCCGAGAGCAGCGAGCTTTACGCTCAAATTCACGGTGCCGTCCGCCGAGCGAAAGAGGAAGCCACCATCGACCAGGCCCTGAACGGCTCGTTCAGCAGCTGCCGCCGGTATTTTTAATCTGTGGGCGAGGTCTCGCAATGGCAAGCCGGCGGGACATTGCGCCAATGTTTCGAGCATTCCTAAGGCTCGGATACGGCTAGACATGTCAATGCGCCGGTTCGGAGAAAATGGGTAGTCCTGTGCCGGCCTTGGCGATGGCGCTGGCTGCGCCGCGCAGGGAGGGCAGGATCTGATCCATTGCTTCGCTAGTCATGCGTATGACAGGCCCGGCGACACTGATTGTGCCGATAGGGCGTTGTGTCGCTTCGTCGAAGATGGCGACGGCGATCGCGGAAGTTCCCGGCTCGTAGGTTTCGAAGATTTTAGCATAGCCGAGTTCACGCGCGGCATCGACAAAGATCAACAGGTCTCGCATGGATCGTGGCGCGTTCGGTCCATACCCCTCACGCTTCAATCCCTGCTTGGCAGCGAGCTGCAACACCTCGTCCTCGTCAAGGCATGAAAGCCAAGCATGGCCGTTCGAGGTTGCGGCCAGATAGACCTCGGCTCCTTCGTCGGGGTTGTACAGAAGCCCACGCCTCGCGCCCTGTGCCTTCGCGACGCGGATGAGTTTTCGGTCATGGATGACGGCCAGCGTAACCAGTTCGCCGGTCTTGTCAGCGAGCCCGTCGAGGAGCGGCTGGATCCTGGTGGTAATACCGGTGGACGCCAGATGACTGAAGCCAAGGGCCACGATCTTTGCGGTTAGGCGGTAGGCCCCGCCATCGAACTCTTGGCGGACGTAACCTTCGTCTTTGAGGTCCGCGAGAAGGCGGTGCGTGGCACTTCGAGGGATGGCCAAAGTGTCGGCCACAGCCATGAGCGGCAGCCCGCCAGCGTGGCGCGACAACAAGTCGATGATCGCAATCGCCCGATCCATGGTGCCTCCGTTCCAATTGGACCCTATTCGATTTGGAACGGAGTGTCACTGTTCTTGACGAATGTGGAATTATGAGATTTATGGAACGAATTCCATTTTCTTGACGGACCTCACGCTTGGCAGATGCCCTTCTCCCGACCAGCGAGCCTTCCGCGTTGAAGGCGATCAGCGGCAGAACGCGACTTTTCGCTGTGCTTGGCGACCCTGTCGCCCAAGTCATGGCGCCGGCGATGATGAACCAGCTCTTTGTTGAGCGGGGCGTGGACGCAGTGCTGATCCCTGTGGAGGTATCAGCACGGTCGTTGGCGGCAGTCGTCAATGGGCTGAAACAGATCAACAACCTCGACGGGCTCCTCGTCACCGTCCCTCATAAGCGCAGCGTCCACGATCAGGCGGACATGTTGAGCGGCACCGCTCGGCTGGCAGGGGCGGTCAACGCCATGCGGCGCGAGGCTGACGGCACGTGGTTCGGAGATAACTTCGACGGCGAGGGCTTCGTACGCGGGCTGGAGCGGGCTGACCGCTCGATTGCGGGCAAGCGTTTCACGGTTGTTGGCGCCGGCGGGGCGGGTGTCTCGATCGCGGCCGCCATCCTTCGGGCGCAGGCCGCGAGCGTCACGATCGTCGACATAGACCGCGCAAGTGCGGAAGCGCTCGCGAGCCGCCTCGGCGAGAGGTGGCCCGGGCTTGCTCAGGTCGCGGATGTTCCCGATGCAGCAAGCGATGTGGTGGTGAACGCAACGCCGCTCGGTTTGGGCGGCAATGATCCACTGCCTTTCGAGCTGAATGATCTGCGTTCCGAATGCCTTGTCGCCGACATCATCATGAAGCCAGCCGAAACGCGCCTTCTCCGTGAGGCCGCTGCGCAGGGTTTCGCCACGCACCCGGGGCTTCCCATGCTGAGCGAGCAGATCCCTCTTTACCGGGAGTTTTTCCGGATTCCCTGAACCAACGACCTTGGCAGAAGACCAGGGCGCCTGGAGGAAACCTTGACGTATCAGTTCGATTTTTCAGTCCTACTTCCGTACTGGGAGCAATTGCTGCGAGGTTGCTGGCTGACAGTCCTGCTGTCGGCCATCTCGATCTCGGCGGGGCTCGTGATCGGAATCCTGACCGCACTCGCCAAGCAAAGCCGCTTCGCAGCGGCTCGGATCGCGGCCAGCACCTATGTCGAGATCATCCGGAACACGCCGTTCCTGGTGCAGGTCTTCTTCATCTTTTTTGGCCTGCCGGCTCTCGGCATCAGCTTTCAGCCCTGGAGCGCAGCCATCTTGGCGCTGAGCCTCAATTGCGGAGCGTTTTCGGCGGAGGTTATTCGTGGTGGAATCGATGCTATTGCGCGCGGACAGTATGAGGCCGGCACCGCCCTCGGCCTGAAGCCGCTGCAAATCTTCCGCCATATCATCTTGAAGCCGGCCCTGCGGATCATTTTCCCAGCATTATCCGGCCAGTTTGTCCTGACGCTCCTCACGACCAGCATTGTCTCGTCGATTTCTGCCGAGGAGCTCACTTCGATCGCCCAGTCGATCGACACGATGACGTTCCGAAGCTTCGAAATCTACATCGTTGCAACGATCCTCTACCTCACGATGTCGTTCGCCTTCGCAACGTTGTTCAAGCTGATCGACCGTCTCTATTTCTCTTATCCCGTGAAGTGAGGGCGGCATGATCAGAGAATTCGGTCTGTCGGAAGCACTCGCCATCCTGTCGGGCGTTCAGTCGACAATTCTCCTATCGCTTATCGCCTTCGCGGGGGGCGGAGTCGTCGGGCTGGCGATCGCATTGATGCGCACTTCGGAGCGCGCTTGGCTGCGCCGCTGTGCCGGCTTCTACATCGATTTCTTTCAAGGCACGCCGCTGCTCATGCAGCTGTTCCTGGTGTTCTATGGATTGCCGGTTCTCGGGTACAAGGTGAACCCTTGGGTCGCGGTGACCATCGGCTTCACCTTGCATGCCAGTGCATTCCTCGGCGAGGTCTGGCGTGGCAGCATCCAAGCCGTGCCGCGCGGACAAAGCGAAGCCGCCTATGCGCTGGGCCTGAGCTACGTCTCTCGGATGCGCAACGTCGTCCTGCCACAAGCCATGCGGATCTCAGTGGCGCCGACGGTGGGCTTCATGGTGCAGCTGATCAAGGGCACCTCACTCGCGGCGATTATCGGCTTCGTCGAGCTCTCGCGCGCTGCTCAGATCATCGCCAGCGCGACGTACAAACCGCTGCTCGCCTACGGCTGCGCCGCAATCGTCTACTTCCTTCTCTGCTTCCCGCTTTCACGCCTGAGCATGCGCCTCGAGAAGCGCTTCGCCGTGAAATCCTGAAGACCACACCAAAAGACCAACTGGAGGAAAATGCCTATGAAGTGGGTTGAATCATTCCGTCGCACCGCAGTGGCTTCGGCCATGTTCGTCCTCGCAACTTCTGCTGTCGCCGGCGCTGCGGCCGCACAGACGGTCGACTCGATCAAAAAAGGGGGCGTGCTTAAGATCGGATCGCAGGTCTCCCAGGTCCCCTGGGGCTTCAGCGATGCCTCCGGCAAGCTCACCGGCTTCGACATCGAGCTTGGTGAGATGCTGGCCAAGGACCTCGGCGTGAAGGCCGAAGTCACTCCGGTTACATCGAGCAATCGCGTCGCGGCGCTGCTCACTGGCCAGGTCGACGTTTTGGCCGCTGTGATGGGCATCTTCGCCGACCGCCAGAAGGTCGTGCTGTTCGCGCGGCCCTACACCACCAACGACACAATCTACATTGGCAAGGTTGGTGCCGACATCAAGGGATGGAACGACCTGAAGGGCGTGCGTGTCGGCGTTCCGCGCGGCACACCACAGGACATCGCCATCACGAAGGCGGCGCCGGCCGGCGCGACCATCCAGCGCTTCGACGACGATGCTGCAACCGTCCAGGCGCTTATTGCGGGACAGGTCGACATGATTGGCGGCGCCGCGACGCAGGTGCCGAATATCGCTCAGGTCGCCGGACCAGGAAAGTTTGAGCAGAAATTCGTCGTTGCCCGCGCCTACAACGCCTTCGCGGTGCGACCGGCGTCGCGGGAATGGGCCGGTTACCTCAGCGATTTCGTTGCCCGGAAGCTCGCGAGCGGCGAATTGCCAGCCCTCTACAAGAAGTGGATCGGCGGCGAGCTCGCTCAGATGCCCACGACTGGTGAGGGCGAGGCCGCCCTACCGATTTCGGTGGTGCAGTAACTGGCGCGCGGGCGGCATTGCGCCGCCCGCCTCTTTCCCATGAGCACACACATGTCAGACCAGCAACTCCGCGCGGATAATTCCACTCACCCCCCCATCGTAGACATCAGCGGGGTTCAGAAGTGGTTCGGCACATTCCAAGTCCTGAAGGACATCGCGCTGACGGTCGCGCGCGGCGAACGCATCGTGATCTGCGGGCCTTCCGGGTCGGGAAAGTCGACGCTGATCCGCTGCATCAATAGCCTTGAGCGCTACCAGGAAGGCCGGCTCGTCGTCGATGGTTACGACCTTGGTGCGGGGCAGAAGAACATTGACGCCGTCCGCGCCGAGGTCGGCATGGTCTTTCAGCAGTTCAATCTCTTTCCGCACCTCACGGTGAAAGAGAACTGCATGCTGGCGCCGATGAAGGTTCGCGGGACGTCGAAGAGGGACGCCCAGGAGCTCGCGATGCGCTTTCTCACGCGCGTTCGCATTGGTGATCAGGCCGAGAAATACCCAGCCCAGCTATCCGGCGGTCAGCAACAGCGTGTGGCCATCGCGCGGGCCTTGTGCATGACGCCGAAGCTCATGCTCTTCGACGAGCCAACCTCCGCCTTGGACCCCGAAATGGTCAAGGAGGTGCTCGACACGATGGTCAGCCTCGCCGACGAGGGCATGACCATGCTGTGTGTGACACACGAAATGGGCTTTGCCCGCAAGGTCGCGGATCGCGTGATCTTCATGGACCGCGGCGAGATCATCGAGATCGGCAAGCCGGAGCCCTTCTTCGCCAACCCGCAAAACCCGCGCACCCAGGCCTTCCTCGGGCAGCTCCTGCACTGAGCAGGTGGCGGCAAAGCACCCGCCTCGGAATGAAATCCAAAGGATCAAGCCATCATGCTTCCGGGCAAATTCTACGAAGAAATTCAGATTGGCGACGAGCGGCTGACTCCGCGCGTCACCGTAACCGAAGGGCATGTTCTGGCTTACGCCGGCGTCGCCGGTGACTTCTCCCCGATCCATATGGACGAGATTTATGCCCAATCGACAGTTTTCGGGAGCCGCATCGCGCACGGGTTGATGGGGCTGTCCCTGACCGATGGCATGAAGGTGCAGTCAGGCTTCTTCCATGACGGCATCGCCCTCGGCTGGACTTGGAACTTCAAGCGGCCGATCCGGATCGGCGACACATTGCAGGTCAAGTTCAGGATCGCGGATATGCGTATCCCCAGGAGCCGCAGCGATATGGGCATCCTGACCATCGCCATCGAGCTCCTCAACCAGCATGGCGAGGTGGTTCAGGAAGGCGAACACCGGCTGATGGTGCCACGCAAGCCGGACGCAGCGCCGGCGGAGGCCATCTGATGGCCCGCGACAAGTTCATGACGGCTGACCAGGCCGTCGCGCTGATCAAGGACAGCGATACCGTCGCGTTGATCGGAGGCGGTGGCGGCCTGATGGAGGCGACGCATACTTTCCGCGCCGTCTCGCGCCGTTTCCTCTCGACCGGCTACCCGCGCAATCTCACCGTGCTGCACGCACTCGGGATCGGCGACAAGAAGACCGAGGGCATGAACCACTTCGCCCATGAGGGGCTGGTGAAGCGCGTCATCGGCGGCCATTGGGTCTGGTCGCCGAAGATGCAGGAGATGGCGCGCGACGAGAAGATTGAGGCCTATGTCCTGCCGAGCGGCTGCGTGATGCAGCTGTATCGCGAGATCGGCGGGCAGCGGCCGGGCCTGTTCACCCATGTCGGTCTTGGCACCTTTGTCGACCCGCGCCACCAGGGCGGAAAGATGAATGCCTCTGCGAAAGAAGACTTGGTCGAAGTCGTCAACCTCGGCGGACAGGAACTGCTTTGGTACAAATCCTTCCCGATCAACGTCGCGATCATCCGCGGTTCCTTCGGCGATGCAGCCGGCAATATCAGTCTGGATCAGGAAGCGGCGAATGTGGATGTCTATGCCGCGGCTCTCGCGGCCCATAATTCCGGCGGCATCGTCATCGCGCAGGTTCGTACGGCGGTCGATGTAAATTCGCTTCCGGCGCGCTCGGTCCGAGTCCCCGGAGCCATCGTCGATGCCGTCGTGGTCGATCCCGACCAGCGCATGAGCTACGACCTGCCTTACGACCCGCTCATCTCCGGCGAGCGCCGCGGCCCGACGCCGCTCGATCCGCCCGAGCCGCTCAACATCCGCTCTCTGATCGCGCGCCGCGCCTATCAAGAGCTGACCGAAGGCGACGTGATCAATTTCGGCGTTGGCATTGGCGAGGGTGTTGCCAAGATGGTCGCCGAGCGCGGCGAAGTCGGGCGCTATTACCAGACCATCGAGCACGGGACTTATGGCGGCGCACTGCTGGTTGGCCTGCTCTTCGGCTTTGCCCGCAGCGCCTCGGCCATGATCGACGGGCCGTCCCAGTTCGATTTCTACGCCGGCGGCGGTCTCGACACCGCATTCCTCGGCTTTGGCGAGTTGGATGAGGCCGGCGACGTCAACGTCTCGAAGCTCGGCGGGCTGACCGTCGGTCCCGGCGGCTTCATGGACATCGCTCAGAATGCCAAGAAGGTCGTGTTCTGCGGCACCTTCGACACCAAGGGCAGCAGATTGGAGGTCGGCGGCGGCAAGCTCGCAATTGCGCAGCACGGCTCGGTGCGAAAGCTCGTCAGCAAGGTCGAGCAGATTACATATTCAGGCAAGCAGGCGCTCAAGCGCGGCCATAAGGCGGTGTTCGTAACCGAGCGGGCAGTGTTCAATCTGGAGAATGAGGGCCTCGTTTTGAGCGAAGTCGCGCCTGGCGTCGACATCCGCCGCGACATCCTCGAACGGATGGATTTCATGCCCCTCATCCCGCGCGATCCTCAGGTCATGGAAAGCGCAATTTTCTCGGAATTATCCGGCCTCTGAGCCGCGCGAGGATAGTATGGAATATCGGAATCTAGGCCGGACCGGCTTGAAGGTCTCGCGTATCGCGCTAGGCTGCATGAGCTATGGAGATCCGACGCGCGGCAACCATAGTTGGGTGATGAACGAGGATGAAGGGCGCCCCTTCATTCGCAAGGCACTGGAAGCCGGCATCAACTTCTTCGACACCGCGAATGTCTACTCCGATGGCGCTAGCGAGGAGGTTCTCGGCCGCGCCATCCGCGACTTCACCACACGAGAAGCCGTGGTAATCGCCACCAAGGTCTATGGCCCTATGCGTCCCGACGCGAACGGTCATGGCCTATCGCGAAAGGCGATCTTCGCAGAGATCGATGCCAGCCTTAGGCGTCTGGGTACCGACTACATCGATCTCTATCAAATTCACCGCTGGGACTATGAAACGCCCATCGAGGAGACGCTTGAGGCACTGAGCGACGTGGTTCGGGTCGGTAAGGCCCGTTATCTAGGAGCGTCTTCCATGCACGCTTGGCAATTCATGAAGGCGCTCGGCCTCCAGCGCCAGCATGGCTGGGCGCCTTTCGTCTCCATGCAGAACCATCTCAACCTTCTCTACCGCGAGGAGGAGCGTGAGATGCTGCCGCTATGCCGGTCCGAGGGAGTTGGTATCGTACCTTGGTCCCCCTTGGCGCGAGGCCGTCTGACGCGTCCCTGGCAGGACGAACCGGCAACCGCGCGCGCCGCGACGGACGAAGTGGGTAAGGGCTTCTACGACAAGGCCAAGGATGCCGACCGTTTGGTAGTCCAACGCGTTGGGGAAGTCGCAGAGCGTCTTGGCGCACCACGCGCTCAGGTGGCTCTCGCCTGGCTGCTGCAGAAGGAGGGTGTGTCGGCACCTCTGGTCGGTGCGACCAAGATGGCGCAGCTCGATGATGCCCTCGCCGCGCTTCAGCTCAAACTTCCGGATGATGAAATCGCTTCACTGGAGGAGCCTTACGCGCCGCATCAGGTCTCCGCCTTCGTGTGAAAGCGATAGCCCTGCCCGGAACTGCGGCGGGCAACGATGTGCCAGTTCGGGAAGGACAACCATGTTACCGTCGATCGCCACCGTGTGCGTTTCGGGCACGCTTCAGGAGAAGCTCGAGGCCATCGCCGCCGCCGGCTTCACGGCGGTGGAGATATTCGAGAACGACCTGATCGCCTTCCCCGGCTCGCCGGCGGAAGTCCGGCGCATCTGCGCCGATCTCGGCCTGAGCATCGTGACCTGCCAGCCCTTCCGCGATTTCGAGGGCATGCCGGAGGGGCGCCGCCAGCGCGTCTTCGACCGGGCCGAACGCAAGTTCGATCTCTTGCAGGAAATCGGCACCGACCTGCTCTTCGTCTGCTCAAGCGTCTCGCCGGAAGCCTTGCCGGGTATCGACAGGCTCGCCGCCGATTTCGCCGAGCTCGGGGAGCGGGCGGGCCGGCGGGGTCTTCGCGTCGGTTACGAGGCGCTGGCCTGGGGCCGGCATGTCTTCGACTATCGCGACGCCTGGGAGATCGTGCGGCGCGCCAACCGGCCGGAGGTCGGGATCATCCTCGATTCCTTCCACATCCTGGCGCGCGGCCTCGATCTTGCGGCGATCGGCACGATCCCGCGCGACAAGATCGAGATGGTGCAGATGGCCGATGCCCCGCTGCTGCAGATGGACCCGCTCTCCTGGAGCCGGCACTGGCGCTGCCTGCCGGGCCAGGGCGACCTCGATCTCTCCGGCTTCATGCGGGCGCTGACCGCGACCGGCTATGACGGCGTGCTCTCGCTGGAGATCTTCAACGATCGCTTCCGCGCCGGTTCCGCGCGTTCCGTCGCGCTCGACGGTCATCGCTCGCTGATCTGGCTGCTCGACGAGACCGCCCGGCAGGTCGGCAAGCCGGTGCCCGGCGCGGTGCCGATGCCGCCGCCGGCCCCGGTCGAGGCGGTCGAGTTCATCGAGTTCACGGTGTCGGAGGCCGAACGGCCCGGTTTCGAGAAGCTGCTGCGCGCGCTCGGCTTCGCACGCACCGGCGCGCACCGCTCCAAGGATGTCGATCTCTGGCGCCAGGGCGATATCCGCATCGTCCTGAACAGCGAGGCCGACGGCTTCGCCCATAGCTACCAGATCACGCACGGTACCTCGGTCTGCGCGCTGGCGCTGCGCGTGCCGGATGCGCAGGCCGCGATCGCGCGCGCCAAGGCCCTGCTCGACGTGCCCCATGCCGGCGCGATCGGGCCGGACGAGCTCGACATCCCCGCCGTGCGCGGGCTCGGCGGCAGCCTGCTCTATTTCCTCGACCAGGCTTCGGCGCTCGGCCGCTGGGCCGAGGTCGATTTCGAAGCGACGGGCGAGGCCTCGGACGATGCCGGGCTCACCGGCGTCGACCATGTCTCGCAGAGCATGCAGTACGAGGAGATGCTGACCTGGCTTCTGTTCTATTCCTCGCTGTTCGAGACGCGGAAGACGCCGAGCCAGGCCGTGCTCGATCCCGGCGGCGTGGTCCAGAGCCAGGTGATCGAGAGCGGGCTCGACGGCAGGAACGGCCATGGCCTCAGGCTCATCCTCAACGGCTCGCAGAGCCACCGCACGCTCTCGGCCCGCTTCATCACCGATTTCTTCGGCTCCGGCGTGCAGCATATCGCCTTCGCGACCGACGACATCGCCGCGACCGTCAAGCGGCTGGCTGCCAATGGCGTCGCCATGCTACCCATTCCCGAGAACTACTATGACGACCTCGAAGCCCGCTCGGACCTGACGGGCGAGGAGATCGACGCGATGAAGGCGCTGAACATCCTCCATGACAGCGATGCCGGCGGTGCCTTCCGTCAGGCCTATACGCAGACCCTGGATGGCGGGCTGTTCTTCGAGATCGTCCAGCGCGATGGCAATGCCGGCTATGGCGCGGCCAATGCCGGCATCCGGCTCACCGCGCAGTCCAGGCTCGCGCGTCCGATCGGCGTTCCCGCGCCGAGCCATGGTTGAGGAGAGATAAGCCGCATGAGCAGCCTGATCCTTCCCTATGCAGGGCTCGATGCCGGGCAGCCGGCCTCGCTCTCGCCGGATTACCGCTCGACCGTGGCGCGCAGCCCGCGCCAGGCCCCGATCGCGATCCCGCAGACGCTGACCGAGGTCACCGGGCCGACCGACTGGTCGCGCCTGATGGGGCCGGCGATGGCCGACCTCACCACCCAGCACAAGGCCGAGCCGCAGGGCCAGCGCATCGTCGTGACCGGCCGCGTGCTCGATGAGGACGGAAGGCCCGTGCCCAACACCGTCGTCGAGATCTGGCAGGCCAATGCCGCCGGCCGCTACATCCACGCCAAGGACGACTGGCCGGCGCCGCTCGACCCGAATTTCACCGGCGTCGGCCGTGCCATCACCGATGAGCAGGGCCGCTATCGCTATGTCACGATCCGGCCCGGCGCCTATCCCTGGGGCAACCACAAGAACGCCTGGCGCCCGGCCCATATCCATCTCTCGCTATTAGGCCCGGCCTTCGCGACGCGGCTGGTCACGCAGATGTATTTCCCCGACGATCCGTTGATCGAGATCGACCCGATCGCGAATGCCGTGCCGATGCCCTATCGCCAGCGCATGGTCTCGCGCTTCGATATCGGCACCACCGTGCCGAACTGGGCGCTGGGCTATGTCTTCGACATCGTGCTCAAGGGCCGCGACCAGACGCCGTTCGAGGACGACCATGACGACGACCACTGACTCTTCCGGCGGGGATTTGGAAACCCGCAACGCCGCGCCGCGGCAGGACAGCCAGGACCCGTCGATCTTCGGCCAGACGCCGTGGCAGACGGTCGGCCCCTATTTCCATTACGGCCTGCCCTGGAAGGGCGGCGCCGATCTGGTCGAGCGCTCCGAGATGGGCGCGCGGCCCGACCTGATGCCGCCGGAGCATTTCCTGCTCTCGGGCTCGAACGTCTCAGGTCAACCCGAGGGCGAGGTCATCGCGCTCGCCGGCTGCGTCTACGATGCCGACGGCAAGCCGATCGAGGACGCAATGATCGAGATCTGGCAGGCGAACGCGAACGGCCGCTATGCCAGCCCGGACGATAATCGCGCCGATGTGGTGCTCGACCGGCATTTCGTCGGCTTCGGCCGCGCCTCGACCGACAAGTCCGGCGTCTACCGTTTCCGCACGATCCGCCCCGGCCGCGTGCCCGGCCCCGGCAACAGCCTGCAGGCGCCGCATATCGCGCTCTCGGTCTTCGGCCGCGGCCTGCTGAAGCGCCTGCCGACAAGGCTCTATTTCGCCGACGGCGAGGGCAACGAGACCGACCCGATCCTCGCCCTCGTCCCCGAGCCGCGCAGGCACACCCTGATCGCCCAGCGCAAGCCGGACGGAACCTGGTGGCTCGACATCAACCTCGCCGGCGAAAACGAGACGGTGTTCTTCGATCTGTAGGTGATCCTCACTGTCGAGCGGAGGGTTTGCTGCCGCCGGCTCGACCGCATCCCGGAAATAGCCGGTCACCAGCCGCTCCAGCTCGACGCCGCTGAGCCTGGTCAGGTCGTAACGCGCCACTTTCGCCGTAAACGTGGTCTCGGCATTCGCGGTGCGTCGCAGCTCGTCAAAACCGCTCCATGTAGTGATCAAGGTGCTTGCCCATGAGGCCCAGCGCTTTGGAACGCTCATTGATCCGCAGGCTGGCGCTACTTACTTTCAGCCGGGCCATCTTGATCAACAACCCGAGACCGCAATCGTCGCACTTCATGGCTTGAAGTTGCTCCACAAGTCTCCGCAGGATTCTCAAAAACATGCGTCGTTCGGATAGCGCGCGCCCGTAGCGTCAGCATCATAGCGCCTGTTCGGCTGGGGCGGGCTCGAAGCCCGGACCATAGCCGATGACGTGCGGTGCCGGACCGCATGCGGAGGTTGGGTTGGGGGACCCTGTGCGGAGATTATCGAGAGTTCGTTGTACGGCGGCTCTGATCGCGATCTTCATCGCGGTCACGCCTGCTTACTCTGAGGAGGTCTCCGAGGTTTCGCTCTGGTCAAAACCCCGGTTGCTCGACGGCGACTGGCGCAACGACCTTGCAGGCTACGGCATCAGCTTCGACGCCTAGTGGACGCAGTTCTACCAAGGATTGCGCCTCTACTGCAATGTGCAGGAGCGCCCCCACCCCTTTTCGCGACAGCCTTAGGGGCATCATCTGCCTGCCGCGCCTGAATGCCCGCCTATCGGCGGGGTGCCAATGTCCGCAACTGGCGTGGCCCAGAATTCGGCCGCGAGCAACATTGAATCGATGTGTTGATGAAGCATTGCCAGCACGTGCCGGCCACCGGGATAAGGAGCTATAATTCGACCGGGCTCATAAGGCACTCTAATCAATGGCGCAGCCGAACTTCAACGATCTCGCCGCCTTCGCCATGGTCGCGAAGGAGCGCAGCTTCACCAAGGCGGGTGCCAAGCTGGGCGTCTCGCAGTCGGCGCTGAGCCAGACCATCAAGGCTCTCGAGGAACGCTTGAAGCTGCGGCTCCTGACGCGCACGACCCGAAGCGTCGCCCCGACCGAGGCCGGCATGCGGCTTCTCGAAAGCGTCGCGCCACGCTTCGACGAGATCGAGGCGGAGATCGCGGCACTCGGCGAATTGCGGGGCAAGCCGGCTGGGACGATCCGCATCACGGCCGGCGAACATGCCGCGATCTCCGCCCTGCAGCCCGCCCTGAAGCGCTTCCTGCCGGATCATCCCGACATCAAGGTCGAGATCATCGTCGACTATGGCCTCGTCGATATCGTGGCGGCGGGCTACGATGCGGGGGTGCGCCTGGGCGAACAGGTCGCGAAGGACATGATCGCCGTCCGGATCGGGCCGGAGATGCGCATGGCTGTGGTTGGATCGCCGGATTATTTCAAGCGCTTCGGTATTCCGGAGTCACCGCAGGACCTGGCCTCACATAACTGCATCGCGTCTCGTCTCCCGACCTATGGCGGGCTGTTTCCCTGGGGCCTCGAAAAGGATGGCCGCGAGGTCAAGGTGCGTGGCGATGGGCAACTCGTATTCAACAGCCTCGCGCTGCGCCTGAATTCGGCGCTCGACGGTCTCGGACTGGCCTATCTGCCGGAGGATCAGGCGATCCCGCATATCCGCGCCGGCAGGCTCATCCGGGTGCTCGAGGATTGGTGCCCGCCATTCCCCGGCTACCATCTCTACTATCCGAGCCGGCGGCATTTCTCTCCGGCCCTGTCGGTGCTCGTCGACGTCCTGCGCTATCGCGGTTGAACCCGTAATAGGTGATGACCATCACGAGCCCGGCGACGGCCGCGCAATGGATGAAGAAGCCCGCGACCGCCTCCTCGAAGTTCCACCAATCCAGCGTCATCTGCATGGAAAGCTTCGTACCCAGGCCGAGCTGATAGAAGCTCCAGACGCCATGGACTGCGATTGCTCCCGCGGTCACGCGCAGCGCGAGCATTCGCAGCGGGTTCGTTCCTTTGATCCCGAACAGGTTGCGCGCCACCCCCATCAGCATCGGCCAGCGCAGGCCGAGATGGATCGCGACGATGATCAGGGCCCAGTAGGCCGCCAGCGCGTGGATCTGCCGCGCCGTGAAGCCGTCCCAGGGCGGCAGGTATGGCGCCAGCGCGTTCGAAATCAGCACGCTGGTGAGGAGCAACGCCAGCATGGCGATCAGCAGCGCGAAGGTCACCGCGACATTGAACAGCCTGCGGGGCTCGCGCCGTGTCCGCGCAATCCCACCCCACCAGCGCCGGTTGAAGACGTTATGGGCAATGATCAGCAGGAACATCGCCGTTCCCGCCAGCTCATGGACAGCGTTGCCCAGCCACCAATAGGCGAAGCCGAGCAGCAGCAGCGCCGCGGTCAGGCCATCGAGCCACAAACGGGAGAGAAAAAGACGGTTCACCTCGCGTTTCCCTGCCTACTCGATCGGGGTGCCGTTGAAGCGGGGAATCCGGGAGCCAGTGAACAGATACTCTGCCCCCGACTGACTGCTGTGGCAGGACTGGCAGCGCGCAGTGTTCTCCGCGTTGTTGATGGTCTTGTCCGGCCAGAACCACTGGAACTGCCAGTCGCCGGTGCGGCGGCGTTCGTCGTAATCCGCGCCCCAGCCCTGGCCCTTCTCCATGACGAAATAGCGGAAGAGCTTGCCGTCGCGATGGTCGACGAGAACGAAATGCGTGCCGGCGGGCACGGGCTGGCGATCCTTGATCGCCTGGATCGCCTCGGGCGTGGTCATGATGTGCTCCATGACGTTGCCGCGGCGCACGGTGGTGTAGTGCACGAGCTTGTCGAGCTGAGGGAATGTGACCCGCGTTGCCTCGGCATGAACCTGCCAGCCGACGGCGAGAACGGCCGCCATGGACAAACCCGCCAGGGCGATCTGGAATGCAGGGATTTTCATCTTCATCTCGTTTTCTAGCGCCGGTACTGCTCGTCCGAGACGTGCTCCAGCCAATCGACGGTCTTGCCTTCCTGTGCCTCCGAGATGGCGATATGCGTCATGCCGGTGGCCGGAGCTGCGCCGTGCCAATGCTTCACGCCCGGCGGGATCCAGACGACGTCGCCGAGACGGATCTCCTGGATGGTGCCGCCCCAGTGCTGCACCAGTCCCGTGCCGGCCGTGACGATAAGCGTCTGGCCGAGCGGGTGCGTGTGCCAGGCGGTGCGCGCTCCAGGTTCGAAGGATACCGTGCCGCCGCTGACCCGCGCCGGCGCACTGCCCTGGAAACGGCCGTCGACCCGGACAGCTCCGGTGAAGTTCTGGGCGGCGCCGATGCTCGGCTTCTGCGAGCCGGCGCGCTGGACGACGACCTCCTGACTGGTTTGGGCCAGGGCAGAGGCGATGGGCAGCAGCATGGCGATGAGTGCGAGTCCTGGCGCGAACATCCCGGACATCATTTCGGCTTGAAGACGTCGCGGGCGACCCCGATCGCCGTGATGGCGTTCGGCCAGCCGGTGTAGAAGGCGAGCTGCGTGATCGCCTCGACGAGCTCCTCCTCCTTGACACCGTTCTGCCGCGCGAGCGCGAGATGCGAGCGGAGCTGATCGGGACGGTTCAGTGCGATCAGCGCGCTGACGGTGACCAGGCTACGGTCGCGCTTGGCGAGGCCCGGGCGCTCCCAGATGTCGCCGAACAGCACATTGTCGGTGAGCTCCGCCATCTTGGGCGCGATGTCGCCCATCAGTTGCTGGGCCCGGGAGGGCGGCTTGGCGGGAGTCGTGCTGGATGCGGCGGGTGGCTGGCTCTGGGCGATCACCATGGTGGACAGTCCTCCGGAGAGCAGCAGGACGGCTGCGGCGAACAGATTTCGGGTCAGTTTCTTCACGGGTGCACGGCTCCTCGGGGGCAAGGCCGTGACGGCCCCGGAACGGAACCGGGACGTCACGCTGCTGAAAGCTTTCACGGGATGGCCCAAGCGATGGGTCCGCGGGTTCTGAACGGTCAGACGAGGGTCCGGGCGAAGAACGGCGTCAGCTTGCCCAGCGCGGCGTCGACATATTTGGGGACCCAATAGGTCTCGATATGCGTCGCGCCCTCGATCTTGAACAGTTGCTTGTCCTTGGTGCCGACAGCCTTCGGGAACGCGTCCTCGGTCATGTAGAGGCTGTCGGCCTTGCTGCCGGCGATCATCAGCAGCGGCTGGTCGATCAGGTCGATCTGGTCGGTGGCATCCCAGCGCATCAGGTCGAGCAGGCTGCTCATCGTGTACTTGAAGGTCGAATTCGGATGCGCGTGCGTCTTCCAATAGTACTCGTAACCCTGCCGGTACATTTCGAAGGGAAGCTTGGCGATCTGCGCGTCGGTCAGGTTGGCGTCGCCCGCATAGAGGATTTCTCCCCCGGCCATCTCCTGGGCACGAGCCTGCGAAACCTGCTTCAGGCGGCCCTGAATCGTGTTCAGTTGCGAATCCGCGAAGCCGTTGCGACGAACCCGTCCCGAGTTGAACATGCTCAGCGTCGCGATGGTCTTGAACCGCTTGTCGGCCTTCGCCGCCGATAATGCGTAGCCGCCGCCACCGCAGATGCCGAGCAGGCCGAGACGCTCGGCATCGACGCCCGCATAGCGGGTGATGAAGTCCGCTGCGCCATGGATGTCCTCGATGCGGAACTGGGGCTTGTCGACGCTGCGCGGCTGGCCGCCGCTGCCGCCCTGATAGGCCGCGTCCATCGTGATCGTGATGTAGCCCTGTTCCGCCAGGCGCTGGGCATAGAGGCCCGCGACCTGTTCCTTGATGCCGCCATTCGGGTGCGCGACGACGATGGCGGGATACTTCCGGCTCTGATCGTAGTTCGCCGGGGTGTAGACATTGGCGACGATGTCCAGCCCGCCCAGCTTGTAGGTGACCGGGTGGATGTTGACCTTGCCCGGCTCGTTATTCGTGATCGCGCCGCCATAGACCAAGCCGAACGGATTCTGCTTGGAGTCGGCTGCGCCGGTGGTGGGATTGGCCATTGTTGAAACTCCTGGAACTGTAACGGAGAGCACGAGCGCGGAGGCCCCCAGGAATTCGCGCCTGCTCGTGTTGATGGCTGTCGTGGTCATTTCGACCTCCGATCCGTGATCCGAAGGGAGAGCGCTGCCCGCGTCGCGCCGGCTGTCGCGCAAGCGGTTCAGTCGAGCTTCTTCTCGGCCAGGAATATCGAGACCAGATCGGCGATCGCGACATTGTTGAGGTCGGACATCGGGAAATGCGTGTTGCCCTTGATGCCGATCTCGGGGAGATGCACGAGACGCGCGTCACCACCATGCTTGTTGACGGCTGCGACCCAGAGCTTGGCCATGGCGAGCCGCACGCGCCAGTTGTCCTGCCCACGCTCCGTGGTCGGCTCGACCGGAAAATTGTCACCGTAATAGATGACGATCGGGATGCGGGTGAGCTTCTGGAAATCCGCCGTCGGCACGGCCTCGGGCGACAAGGCCCCGGCCGCACTCGGCATAACCGGGGGCAGTTCACCCTCCGGGAAGATGAAGCCACTCCCCGGTTCGAAGGCGACGATGCCTTTAACGTTCGCGCTCTTGATCGCCGTCAGCCAGCCCGGACCGCCGCCCTGGGAATGCGTGAACAGGATTGCAGGACCGGTCTTGGCGAACAGCGCCGCCATCGCGTTGGAGATCACGCCGGCATCGTAGGGCCCGGTGTTCGGCGTCACCGAGCGGAAGAACTGGTTCAGCGTCTCGGGCTTGCGGTCGAACTGGACATTGTCGAAGTAGTTCGGCCATTTGCCGAGCCGGAACTGATCGAAGAAGAGTTGATCGTAAGGGGTGGGCTCGATCGTCGTCGCGACGGTGCTGTTGCCAGCCCGCCTGCGGCGCGGCTGATCCACCAGATAAACGGGGAAACCGCGGCGCAGGAACAGGGTCTGGAAGCCTTCGCGCCCGTCGGAGGTCGCCTCCCAGCTCCGCGCCGACTGGAAGGCGCCGTGCAGCATCACGATCGGCAACGCCTTCGGGTTCTGCGGAACCTGATAGAAGGCGTAGAGATGGTCGCCGTGCAGGCTTTGGCCTGCGGCCGTCGGCTTGTTGTTATCGTAGGTGCCTGCGGTATTCGCCACCGTCCCGCCGACGGCGAAGCTGCCCTGCTCCTGGATCGTCAGAGGCACGGGGTTGGCTGCCTGCTGTTGAGCGAGCGCGGGTGTCGAGCCGATCAGGCCGGCCGCCAGAAGGAAGGGCGGAATAAGGAATTTGGTCTCGATGGAAGGCATTTGCCCCTCGTTCGCTGCATCAGCTTGCGAGGAACCTAGTCACAGACCCACTCTTCGATTAGCCATCTGGATTCGATAGGGCTAATAAGCTTGCCTAATCAATGGGGCCGCGACCACGGCGGTTATCCGCCGTGCGAAATCTGACGGCTTCTGGCGCAGAACTCGGCAGTCACCTTGCAGATGTCGCCTGAAGAAACGCGACGACATCGTTGAGGATGGGCGCCTGCCATTGCAGAAGCGTGGACAGCGCCGTGGCTGTGGTTGTATGGCCGAGCCCCTGATAGATCTTCAGCGAGATCGATCGCGCACCCGCCTTTCTGAGCTCTAGGGCAAGGCGCTCGCTGTTGCGGGGGAGCACCGTTGTGTCGGCGGATCCTGTCACCAGAAGGACCGGCGGGGCGTCGCGCCTTGCAAAGTTGATCGGCTGCGTCTGGGCGAGTTCGCGCGCGTTTCCAAACGCCGCCTTCGTCACGTCGATATCGAGCGGCAGAAAGTCGTAGGGGCCGGAGAGGCCTACGGTGGAGCGGATATCGCCGGCACGCATTCCCACGGCAGCAAGATAACGCCGGTCCAGCGTCAGCATCATCGCGTTGTAGGCGCCCGCCGAATGCCCCATCAGGTGGATTGCCTTCGGGGAGCCACCGAAGCGGGCTATGTTATCTCGGACGAAACGCAGCGCCAGCGCTCCATCCTCGATGAAGACCGGGAAGTGCACCTCAGGCACCAGCCGATAATCCGCGATCACCGTGACGAAGCCGCGCGCGGAAAGCGCTTCGCCGACGAAGGCATAGGTTTCCTTCGCGCCATTGGCCCATGAGCCGCCATAGATGAAGAAGACCACCGGCTTCCGCGCGCTGCCGCCACCCGAAGGCACGTAGATATCCATCCGTTGCCGGGGATGAGGACCATAGGCCACATCGCGAGCCCCCTCGGTCAGGCCGCCGGGGCGCAGGGCTGCGCATGCAGGAAGGGCCAGTCCGGCCAGCAGAGGCAGGATCGCGCGTCGGACAATTCGGATCGTCATCGTAGCCTGGGGCCGGAGAAGCGTCGCAATCTATACGCCTTAAGCGCTGCGGTGGATCAGCGCCGCGGCCGCGCGATATCGACGGCGATACTGAACCGAGCCGGCCCGCCGCACGTATCTCCTCGCAGAATCCTGGAGATCGCCATGCGCTTCGTCGCCGGTTACATCGCCTTCATCGTCGCCTTCGGCATCTGCGACGCCATCTGGCTGGGCACGATGACGGCAAGGCTCTATCGGCCCGCGCTCGGCGATCTCATCGTCGAGCAGGTGCGCTACTGGCCGGCGGCGCTGTTCTATTTCGGTTTCCCGCTCGGGGTCGTCTATTTCGCATTGATGCCCGCGCTGCGTGACGGCAACGCGGGCGCCGCATTGCTCAATGGCGCGCTCATCGGTCTGCTCGCCTATGCGACCTACGATCTGACGAACTACGCCACGCTGCGTCCCTGGACGCTGACGATCACGCTCGTCGATCTCGTCTACGGCACGGTCGTCGTCGGATTGTGCACATGGATCGCCTATGGCGTCGTCCGCCGGGCGGCCGACTGGGGCTGGTTCTAGCCCCAGTCGGCCAATCCGTCAGTTCGCGCGCAACCTGTAGTGATGAACGCCCCAGGCATCGCCGCCTTCATGGCCGAACAGTCCGCTCGTGGCCAGGAAGAACAGCCGCCAGCGCCGACGCCAGAGCGACGCATCCGCACCATAGGTCTCGCGCAGGATCGGATCGATCTTCGCGAGGTTGCGATCGAAATTCGCCAGCCAGTCCTCTGCCGTCGCGCGATAGTGCTCGCCGCCCCAGCGCCATTCGGCCTCGACGGTGAAGAGATCGGGGAATTGGTGCACGAGCGTCGCGCTCGGCATCAGACCGCCTGTGAAGAAATGCTGCGCGATCCAGTCGCCCGTATCGGCGGTGTCGAAACGGTAGCAGCCCTGCCGATGGGCGAAGACATGGATGAAGAGCCGGCCGTCCGGCTTCAGCCAGTCACGAACCCGCCCGAGCAGCTCGCGCCAGTTCGCCATGTGTTCGAACATTTCGACGGATACGACGCGATCGAAGCGCTCCTCCGTGCCAAACTCGTTCATGTCGGCGGTGACGACGCGGAGATTGGAGAGATGACGGCGCTGCGCCTGCTCTTCGATATAGGCGCGTTGCGAAGCCGAGTTTGAGACCGATACGATCCGCGCCAGCGGATAGCGCTCCGCCATCCACAGCGAGAGCGAACCCCAGCCGCAGCCGAGTTCGAGGATGTCCTGCCCATCGGCGAGATCGGCATGCTCCGCGGCCAGCTCCAGCGCCTTGTCTTCCGCCGCGGCCAGCGTGTCGCCGGGATCAGCGTAATAGCAGCAGGAATACTTGCGCCGCGGGCCGAGCACCTGATCGAAGAAAGCGGCCGGCACCTCGTAATGCTGGGCATTCGCGACGTCGGTATGAACGGCTATCGGAAATTCCGCCATGTCGCGGGCGAAGGCCGCGGCACCGGCCGATTGCGCTGCCAGCGAGCGCGCCGTGCGCCCGACCAGCGACGCGATCACCATGCGGCTGACGGCATCGGGTACGGGCAGCCCTTCGCCCCAGGTCGAGAGCCTCTGCATGATCGTCATGGCGTCGCTCCTTTCGGCGGCAGCGGGATCAGGGCGCTGGTCCGGCGCTGGTAGTCGCGATAGGCATCGCCGTGCTTGGCGAGCATGTGCTCTTCCAGCGGGGGTATGCCGGAGATGCGGGTGAGCAGCAGCGTGATGCAGGCCGGTGCCAGCAAGGCAAGCCAGCCCCAGGGGTAGCCGGTCGCGAGCGCGATCACGGGATAGGAGCACCAGAGCAGGCACTCGAAGAAGTAGTTCGGGTGCCGCGACCAGCGCCACAGGCCAGAGTCGCAGACGCCGCCAGCTCCCGAGCGTGCGAAGGTCCGCAATTGCCCATCGGCGATGGCGCCTCCCGCAAGGCCGGCGGCGAACACGGCGACACCGGTAAAATCCCGCCAACCCAGCGCTGGCGCTGGGCTATGTGCCGCGAGGACGATTCCCAATCCCAGGGGAATGCTGACCACCGCCTGCATCTGCAGCAGCCGGGCCAGTTGCTGCGGCGCAGCGCTTCCCCAGTCCCGCTTCAGCTTCGCATAGCGGGGATCTTCGGTGATGCCGGTCGTCCGTCGCGCGATATGCACGCCGAGCCGAAGCGCCCAGGCGAATGCGAGCCCGGCCACGACGAAGCGCCGTGACATTGGCCCCGCCCCGAAGGGCAGCAAAGCGCCGGCAATGCCCGTCAGGCCCAGTCCGAAAGTCCAGACCACATCGATCCAGCCGGAATTGCCGGTGCGGCGTTCGACCAGCGTCGCCAGGGCCATGAAAGCGGACATGGCCACGGCCATGAAGATAACAGCCGCGATGAAGGAGGCGATCGTCAAAACCGCACCAGCGGCTGCAGCAGCCGGCCGAGCCAGCCCTGCAACTGCACGCTCCCCGTCATCGCGACGATGCAGGTGCAGCCCTCGACGGGATCGACGCACGGCGTGTGATCGTGCTCGGTGTCCGCTTCGTCGAAATCCCCGGCCGCGTAGCGCCCGTATTCGTGTTCATAGGCACCGGCAAGGATCGTGGTCCATTCGACCCCCGTATGCTTGTGGTGCGGCAAGGCGATCCCCGGCCCGGCGCGCAGCATGAAGACGCGCGCGCCCGCACCGGGAACCTCGACGCGGCGCATGGCGATGCGGATGCCGATCGGGCGCCAGGGACCGAGGCCATAGGGGTGCAGCACCTTCGGCATCCCGGTTTCGGACATCGGGACGGCTGCAGCCGGCCCTGGCTCGGCTCGTGCTGCGGTGGCCGGAGGATTTGGGCCGGAAGCCATCGGGATGGGCTCGACCGCATCCAGCAGTGCGCCTTGTACGGCCTCGAGTTCCCGCAAGCGGCGCCGGCTCTCCTGATCCGCCTCGATATGGCAGGCGACGACCAGTGCCAAGCCTTCGTCGAGCTGCCCTGCGGCGAAGGCGGTGAGCGTCTCGTCGGATGGGCGATGCCCGATGCTCATCGCAGATCCTCCAGCCGGCCGCGCAGATGCGACAGTGCCAGGCGCAGGCGGGATTTCACCGTGCCCAACGGGATGGCGAGGCGATCGGCGACATCCTGATGACTGAAGCCTTCGATGAAAGCGAGTTCGACCACGCGGTACTGGTCGGGTGAAAGCTGGGTCATCGCGGCCCGCACGCGCGCATCGCGTTCGGCGCCGGAGAGCATCGCATCGGGTTGTTCGGGGGCTTCTTCATCCAGGATCTCGTAAACTTGCGATAGCCGCGACCGGATCTCACGTCGGGCGATGTCGATGCGCAGGTTGCGCGCGATCGTTGCGATCCAGGTCGAGGCGCTTGCCTTCGCGGGATCGAACAGGGCTGCCTTGCGCCAGACGGTCAGGAGCGTTTCCTGCGCGACCTCCTCGGCCAGCTCCGCCGGGGCGCCGCCGCGCATCAGCAACCCTTTCACGCGCGGCGCGAAATGGTCGAACAGCGCGGCGAAAGCGGCCCGGTCCCCTGAGCGCGCAATGGCCGCAATCAGTCTGTTGGGGTCGAACAAGACGATGAAACGACCTCCTTGAGCGCTGGCTCCCACCTCGCGCATGCCGTCGACAGTCAAGGCGAGAGCGGGGACCATGTATGAGATACGCGGCCGGAACCGCTCCGGATCACCGGGACGAGGCCGCCCGCCATCACTCGGCGGCCTTCCAGTTCACGTCGCGGCAGATCAGGCGCCCGACGATGCAACCGCGCGTGGCGAGCGTACCCGGCGTCACTGTGATCGTCATCGAGTAGGTCCAGTCGCGCTTGGGATCGTAGGCGTTGCCCGAGAACGTGCCGTCGGGCTGGCGGGCCAGCGTCATGACCAGCTTGTCGCCGGCTGCCTCGCCCTTGCTGGTGTCGCCGATCCAGAGATTGGTGGCGCAGATCTTGTCGCCGCAGGGCGCGATCCGCACGCGCGCATTGCCGTCGTCACGCAGCCATGTCCCGTCGAGATCGTTGGCGGCAGCGCTGTGGGCCGAAATAGCGACGAGGACGAGGACAAGCGGAAGGCGCGTCATGATGCGGTCCTTTCGGCGAATGCATCTCGTCTACGCTCCGGGAGTGCCGCCGGTTTCATCGGCGCGCGAATTTGTGTCGAGACGCCCGGCGAACAGCCATCCGATCAGGGCAGTCAGGGATGCCGCGCTCAGAAAATTAAGGCGCTGCAAGGCTGCGTATTCGTCGGGCCCGTAGAGATGTATCGGCGCCCCCAGGATGGCTGCCGGCAGCAGATAGGCGGCGAAGACCAGTGCCGCGAAGCCGAGAGCGAAGAGGCGCTCCGCGCGGCGAAACAGCATCAGCGCCAGCATAAGGCAAGGAAACAGGAAGACCTCGACCCCTGAGCCTGGGCCAAAGGCGGCCCGGCAGAGCAACGTATTGCCGATGCCGGCGGCGAGGAGCAGCGCTCGCCCGAGCACGGTATTGCACCGCATGACGGCCGGCACGGCCCCGAAGAGCGGCGTCGACAGGAAGGTGACATAGGATGGTGTGATGACGGGCGCGACCGCCCAATGGAGATAGAGCGGATAGAAGGGCTGGTTGGAGAGGATCACGAGCGCGACGGTATTCGCGATCGCCGCCCGCGGATCGGGATGCGCAGCATAGGCGCTGATCGCCGCGACCACTCGCTTCAGTCGGCTCATCGGCATCGTCACCCCTCGCGGAAAGCCCCGGCCATTCTTCGTTTACGCAGGAGGGGCTGTGGCGGGTCACTCGGCCGGGGTGCTTTTGGTCGCGCGGCAGCAAATCCAGTCCGGTCCCGGCCGCGTATACCCGTCATGACAAACGAAACAGCGACGACGGAGCGGGCTCAGGGCAAGGCGATGCGGATCGCCGTCATCGGTGCCGGCATATCCGGCCTCTCGGCGGCGTGGCTGCTTGGGCAAGCGCATGACGTCGTGCTGTTCGAGGCTGCCCCTCGCCTCGGCGGTCACGCCAACACGGTTCGCGTGGCGGGTGCCGGCGGCGAAACGGCGGTCGATACCGGCTTCATCGTCTACAACGAGGCGACCTATCCGAATTTCATCGCGCTGATGGAGCATCTTCGCGTCGCCACGCAGCCGACCGAAATGTCCTTCGCCGTATCGCTCGATGGTGGCCGGCTCGAATATAGCGGCACCAGCGTCGCCGGCCTGTTCGCCCAGCGCAGCAATCTGGTGCGCCCGCGCTTCTGGGCGATGCTGCAAGATATCACCCGCTTCTATCGGAACGCATCGAGGGACGCGCTTTCGGGTGGCGCGGCCGCCATCTCGCTCGGCGACTATCTTGCAGCCGGCGGTTACGGCGCCGCGTTCCGGGACGATCATCTCCTGCCGATGGCGGCAGCGATCTGGTCGGCCCCCTGCTCGGAGATCCTGTCCTATCCGGCCGCCGCCTTCCTGCGCTTCCATCACAATCACGGCCTGCTCCAGCTCAGCGACCGGCCGGTCTGGCGCACCGTGACCGGCGGCAGCAGCGTCTATGTGCAGAAGCTGCGCACCGCCTTTTCGGGAGAAGTGAGGCTCGGCTCGCCGGTGAGGCAGGTTCGGCGCGGAACCGACGATGTCGTTCTGACGGGCGACGGTTGGAACGAGACCTTCGACCAGGTCGTCTTCGCCTCCCATGCCGACCAGACGCTTGCCATGCTGGCCGATCCCGACCAGGCCGAGGTCGAAACGCTCGGCGCGTTCCGCTATAGCCGCAACCGCGCCGTGCTGCATGGCGATGAAGCGCTGATGCCGAAGCGACGCCGCGCTTGGGCAAGCTGGAACCATATCGGCGACCGCGCCCGGCCGGACGCCGCCTGCGCGGTCACCTACTGGATGAACCGGCTGCAAGGCTTGCCGAACGAGCCGCCTCTCTTCGTCACGCTCAACCCGCCGGACACGCTGCGTGCGGACACAGTCCTCCATGAGGATATCTATGATCATCCGCTCTTCGACGCGGCGGCTCTCGACGCGCAACAGCGCCTCTGGTGGCTTCAGGGCACACGTCGAAGCTGGTTTTGCGGTGCCTATGTCGGATCGGGCTTCCATGAGGACGGCCTGCAGGCCGGGCTCGCAGTGGCCGAGGAACTCGGCGGCGTTCGTCGGCCCTGGCGGGTTCGCAATGAGTCCGGGCGCATTCCAATCGGGCCGCGACTGGAGCAGGCCGCATGACCTTGCAATCTGCCCTCTATGTCGGCCGTGTCAGGCACCATCGGTTCCGGCCCCGGCCGCATGCGCTGGCCTATCGCGTGTTCTGGATGCTGCTCGATCTCGACGAGATCGATCGGGTGTCGGCGAAGCTCCGCTTCTTTTCGCGCAACCGCTTCAATCTCTACGCTTTTCGCGACGCGGATTACGGGGATCGCAGCGGGCGGCCCCTGCGGCCGCAGATCGAAGAAACCCTGGCGAAAGCCGGGATCGCGCATGATGGTGGTCCGATCCGCCTGCTGACCATGCCGCGCATTCTCGGCTACACGTTCAATCCGCTCAGCACCTATTTCTGCTGCCGCCGCGACGGCAGCCTCTGCGCCACCGTCTACGAGGTGCACAACACCTTTGGCGAGATTCATAGCTACGTGGCGCCTGCCGATAGTTCCGAAGGCGCGTTGAGGCAGGAGGCCGACAAGGTCTTCCACGTCTCGCCGTTCATGAATCTCGACATGCGCTACGCCTTCACGGTCACCCCGCCGGGAGAACGCGTCTCCGTCGCCATCGAGGGCAGCGACACGGATGGACGCCTGATCACCGCCGTATTGAGCGGCAAGCGAACGGAACTGAGTGATGTGGCCCTGTTGCGGCTGCTCGCGACGCATCCGCTGCTCACGCTGAAGATCACCGCCGCCATTCACTGGCATGCATTGCGGCTGCTGGCGAAGCGCATCCGCTGGCAGCCTCATCCCGCGCCGCCCGAGCACTCCTTCAGTCTCGGCAGAGCCGCGACAGCTCATGCGAAAGGACCTCAGCAGCCATGAGCCGGCCCGACGCGGAACAGCAATTTCGCATGCCCGAACAGGCGCTCTCCCTGCCAGGTGGTATCGGCCTGTCGCGCTGGTTCCTGCGCCGCGTGCTCTCCAGGATCGCCATCGGCCACCTGACGGTCTTCACACCGGATGGCGAGCGACTTTGCAGCGTGCCCGGCCTGCCGGGGCCGCAGGCGACGATGATCCTGAACAACTGGCGGTCGATGCGCCGCCTTTTGCTCGACGGCGATATCGGCCTGGCCGAAGCCTATCGCGACGGCGACCTCCATACGCCGGATCTCACGGCCTTGATCGAGCTCGGCGCGCGCAACGATGCGACCCTGCGCAAGCTGGTCTCGGGGGCCTGGCCGGCCCGTCTGCTCAACCGCCTGCGGCATGTCCTCAACGCCAATACGCGCCGCGGCAGCCGCCGTAACATCACGGCGCATTACGATCTCGGCAATGATTTCTACGGCCACTGGCTCGATGCCAGCATGATGTATTCCTCGGCACTCTATGAAACGCCGACCGAGACGCTAGAGGCCGCTCAGCAGCGCCGGATGGACCGGATCGTCGCCATGCTCGACCTTTCGGGCGGCGAGCATGTTCTGGAGATCGGCTGCGGCTGGGGAGCGCTGGCGGAACGGCTGGCGCGCGAGGGCTGCCGCGTGACGGCGATCACCTTGTCGCCGGCCCAGCTCGAAGCCGCACGACAGCGCGTTGCCGCCGCAGGCCTGTCCGAACGCGTCACCATCGAGCTCAAGGATTATCGCGACATCGCCGGGCTGTTCGACCGCATCGTTTCAATCGAGATGATCGAGGCGGTCGGCCGCGCCTACTGGCCGTCATACTTCGATACCTTGAACCGCTCGCTCAGGCCCGGCGGCCGTGTCGTCCTGCAGGCGATCACGATCGACGACGCGCTGTTCGAGAGCTACCAGCAGGGCAGCGATTTCATCCAGCGCTACATCTTCCCCGGAGGTAGCCTGCCATCGGTTCCAATGCTCAAGAGCAGTGCCGAGGCTGCCGCTCTCGCCGTGGTCGAGCAGCTCGACTTCGGCGGCAGCTACGCCCTGACCCTGAAGGAGTGGCGCCGGCGCTTTCTCGAAAGCTGGGCTGAGATATTGCCGTTGGGGTTCGACGAGCCGTTTCGCCGGCTCTGGGAATTCTATCTCTGCTACTGCGAAGCAGGCTTCCGCGCCCGGACGATCGACGTCAACCTGCTCGCCCTTCAAGGCCGCTGAGAGGCGCGGCGTTCCCCGCCGCACCCTTCTAGAGCATTTTCGAGTGAAGTGGATACCGGTTCGCGTCAAGAAAATGCGATAAAACAAAGGCCTAGAGCAATTTCGCGACTCAGGAAATGGCGGAATTGCTTTAGAGGCGCCGCGCAGTCAGCCCCTTGGCGACGATCGGGCCGGTCGGGCGTCCGGTTGGCGAACCGGCGGCGGGTTCCACCGTGATCTCGAAGAGCTGATCGGCCCCGAGCGGCAGGTTGTCCAAGCGCAGCGGCACGGCCCGGGCTCTGTCGATGAGGCCGACCGAGCGCGGCCCGGTGGCACGATCCCATAGCGTCCAGATTTCCAGCGCACGGCCCTGCGGCACGGCGATATCCTGAAGCGGCAGCAATTCGACGCGCCCGTCGGCGAACGTATTCACAACGGCGGCGGCGACATTGGTCTCAGTCAGCAGAACCGCGACCATCACGGGCTGACGACGCGCACGATCGAGGGCAGCGACGAGCGCGAAGGCGAGCAGGAGCGCTGCGGCAAGACTGGCCAACGCGGTCCCGCGCCAAAGCCAAAGGCTCTCCCACCATTGCGAGAGCCGCGCGCCACGCGCCGGCTGCGAAGCCGCGGCCTGGCTTGCCGCGGGAGCTTGGTCGAGGCCGCTCTCGATGCTCCGCCAGAGTCCTGTCGATGGCTCGATCGCCCGGGCGGTGGCATCGATCGGCGTCAGCCGCGCCTGCCAGCGAGCGACTGCGGCATCCAGTTTCGCGTCACCCGCCATCTGCCTCTCGAACGCCTCCTTCTCGGCGCCGTCGAGCAGGCCCAGCACATATTCTCCCGCAACAATCTCGCGATCCAGTTCCGGCGTCATCCGAGGCACTCCTTGAGTGCGATCAGCGAACGGCGGATCCATGATTTCACCGTCCCGAGCGGTATGCCGAGCTTGCCGGCGATCTCGCCATGGCTCAGCCCCTGCACGAAGGCGAGCAGCACCATCCCGCGCCGCGGAGCCGACAAGGTCTCCAGACAGCCGCGCAAGGCCTTGGCATCGGAGAGCTTCGCCATCACGGTCTCGGGATCGTCCTCCTCGCTCGCGGCCTCCTGCCCAATCGGGCTTTCATCTGTCTCCATCCGCCGCTCGTCACGCAGGATCGACAGCGTGCGGTTGCGCAGGATGGCGTAGATCCAGGTTAAGCCCGAACCGCGCTGCGGATCGAAGCGTCCCGCATGCCGCCAGATCAGGATGAAACTGTCCTGCACCGCTTCCTCCGCCAGGGCGCGGCGCTTCAGCATGCGCTGCGCCACACCGATCATACGCGGGCACTCCTGGTCGTAGATGCGCCGGAGTGCGTTTTTATCGCCCCCGGCACAGGCCGCCAGCGCCTGCTCGATGCCTGCTCCATGCGATTGCGCGGCATTGACGGCCATGCGGAATCCCTAAGCTCGGCTGCCCCGGTTGGACGGCACGACGGGAGGATACGCTGCCCGCGTCGCGATGGATGCACCCCGGCGGCTTTATTTTTTCGAGCGCATCCAATGCCTTGCCTCGGCTCTATCCGGCATGAGCGCCGCCAGCAGATATGCATGCCGCGGCGCCTGACAGAACCGGAGGACACCATGACCAAGACGATCCGTTTCGCCCTCGTCGTTTCAACGTTTCTCGGCAGCGGGATCGCCGCGCAGGCCGCCATGCTCGCGGCTCTCACCGGCGACGACACGCTCACCATGGTCGATACCGCGACCCTCAAGGCCAGCAAGCAGATGAAGGTCACCGGCCTTGCCGGCAAGATCGCTGGCATCGACGTCAGACCGGCCGACGGCATGCTCTACGCGCTCGCGGTCGACGGCGCGATCTATACGATCGACAAGACGGGCAAGGCGACGATGAAGTCGAAGATGGACACCGTGCTCCCTGCCGGCGCCCGGGCCACGGTCGATTTCAATCCGGCCGCCGACCGGCTCCGCGTGATCGGCTCCGACGGCACCAACCTGCGGGTCAATGTCGATGACGGCAAGACCACGGTCGACGGTAAGCTGAAATTCGCCGAGACCGACATGCACAAGGGCGAGGTGCCCATGATCGTAGCCGGCGCCTACACCAACTCCGTCAAGGGTACGAAGGAGACGGCGCTCTACGACATCGACGGCAAGATCGGCGGCCTGATCAAGCAGGCGCCGCCCAATGACGGCGTTCTCGGCGCGATCGGCAAGCTCGGCGTCATGCCGAAAACGATCGCCTTCGATGTCGAGACAGCGGGCGACGGGACCAACACTGGCTGGCTGCTCGCCGACGGCGCCCTGCACAAGGTTGATCTCGCCACCGGCAAGGCGACTGCGGTGGGCAAGGTTGCTGGTCTGAGCGCAGCCGCGAGGGACATCGCCGTCCTTCCGGCGATGTAGGCCCGCGCTGGATGATCAGGGCGCTCGCTATACGGCGGGCGTCTTCACCACGTCTCGCCTGGCGCTCCCATGCACCGATCAATCGCTTCAAATGTCTGCTTCCGTGGAGTGACTCAATGTCCGGTCATGGCGCTAAGCGCCGAGGTAAGCACCTTCCGCCCTCAAAGCTCTGGCTTGCCTGTCGGGAACCAGCTCTGAATGGTCTTCGGCACCATCTCCCCTCGCAGCGGCTTCGCATAAAAATAGCCCTGAGCAGAATCGCACCCTGCTTCGCGCAGGCGTGCGGCCTGTTGGGGGCTTTCGACCCCCTCCGCAGTTGTATGCATTCCCATAGCGTGACCGAGACTTACGATGGCGGCGACAATTGCAGCGTCGCTGTCGTCGCTGATCAGGTTCCGCACGAAACTCTGGTCGATCTTGATGTGGTCCACAGGGAACTGCTTCAGATGAAGAAGCGACGCAAAGCCCGTCCCGAAATCATCCAATGCGATGGAGACGCCGGCCTCGTGCAGCTTGTTCAGGATGGAGGACGCCGTCGCGGTTCTGCGCCCGAGGAAAGCCGTTTCCGTCACTTCGACTTCAAAATGCGCCGAAGGGACACGTGTATCCTCCAGGATGCGGATAATCCTGTCGGCGAGTCTCGGGTCGGAGATCTCGGCGGAAGACAGATTGACCGCGACGCGACCGCATTCGAGACCCTGATTCAGCCATGATCGAACATCGACCGCAACCTGGCGGATCATCTGCTCGCCCAGAGCAATCGAAATGGCCTGCTCGGCGAACATCGAGCCAAAATAGGCAGGCGTGAGAAGCCCTTTGGTCGGGTGGTTCCAACGCGCGAGGGCCTCGAAGCCGACGATCCGGCCTGTCACCAACGACACTTTCGGCTGGTAATAGGGAACGAACTGCTGTGCTGCGAGCCCTTCCCGGACGTCGTGTGCGATGGTCACGCGATGCTCCATCGTCTCGCGAGCGGCACTGGTATAAGCAACCGCTTGGCTGCGCCCCTGCTCCTTCGCGCGATAAAGCGCGATGTCGGCGTCCTTCATCAGTTCGACCGGATCGCGGTGATGCTCAGGGAAGGTTGCCAGCCCGATGCTGACCGTTGTGGAAAGAGCTCGTCCTTCGTGCTGGAAGGGAGCGCAGAGAGCGTCTACGATTTCCGTAGCAAGGGCAGTTGCTTCACTTCCCGCTGAAATATCGGCGAGTATGATGGCAAACTCGTCGCCCCCGAGGCGTGCCACGGTATCGCCTTCTCCGACAAAGCTTCTGAGCCGAAGGGCCGCCTCCTGAAGGAGGAGGTCTCCAACCGCATGGCCAAGCGTGTCATTGACATCCTTGAAGTCGTCGAGATCCAGCAGCAACAGCCCCACGCTGGCCCCAGAGATTCCGGCATTCGTCAGCGCCTCGTTGAGGCGAGCCTGGAAGAGCGCCCGGTTCGCCAAGCCCGTCAGAGGGTCGTGATTGGCGGTTCGCCAGATGGCTTCTTCGGCGGCCTTTCGATCTGCGATGTCGAAGGTCAGTCCGATGAGTCGATTATCGTCCTTTCGCTCGGCCCTGAGAGCAAGCCACGTTTGCGAGCCGTCAGGAGAATGGTAGCGCACTTCGGCCGCGCCACTTCCTTCCGACCTGACGGCGCTCCAGAAGGCCGTCACTATTTCTCGGTCGTCGGGATGGACCCTATTGATGAAATCGCCTGCCGGTCCCGAGGAAATGCCGAGCAGCACCATGGAATTCTCGGAGCGATCGACCCACTGCGTCTCGAGATCGAGCTCCCAAGCAGCCATCCTGCTCGCCTGCAAAGCCAGCCGCAGGCGCTCCTCGCTCACCCGAATCGCGTTCTCGGCCGCTTTTCGTGTGGTTATGTCAGTAAAGGTGCGCACCATTCCGCCGTTGGGGAGGCGGTTGGTTCGAACTTCCAGCACCGTGCCGTCTGGTCTCTGCCTATCGTAGTCCAGGATTTCTACGTGTATCCCTTCATATTTGATGGCCCGAAGGAGGTCCTCGGTGACAGTACCAAATTCACCTTGTTCCATCTGCCATCTCTTCACCGCCTCGAAAGATGGATTGGAACGCATCAGGTCGGGTGGCAGGCCAAGCAGGTCGATCGCGCGCTGATTGCACACGGCCACATAGCCGTTGGCATCGACCATCAGAATTCCTTGGTCCACATGCTCCAGGACAGCGTTCAATAGAGCACTGTCCACGGGGAAAGCTCGAGTCATGCGCTGAGTGGTCAAGCGTCGGCCTCTCGCCAAGCTAACGGTCGATCAGGGTATGGCGGCGCGCTTTCGAAATGCTGAAAGATCGAGATCGATTTGCCCGATATCCTGTGTCCAACGATGGCTTGGACAACCTTCCTTTACCCGGCTGCCCGAAGCGCCGCTTAGCCTCCCACCAAGACCTGGCAACTCTCCCGACTAGGTTGCTTAAGACCGATCTCGCGAACCTCCGAGATAGATCGTTTCCGATCGTGCCGCGACCGCGTTCAAGAGGTCCGTTTTTGGGCAGAGAGCTAGAGTCCGCGACTGGCGCATCTCCCCCGGAAGAGCGACCGGCGTTTGTGGCCCCTTGCAGACATTAGAAACGTCCGCTCTCGGGTATGTTGATTTCACCGGTCCTAGGCCTGTCCGTGGGGAAGTGGGCCTTCATTTGAGTCTGGTGTGGGTGCCGACCTCAGGAAACCAAGCTCATCCACCCATCTGCGGCACGTGAAGCGGTTTGGGGACCAGTTTGATATTGTTCTCGGCCAGCGCGATCCGTACCTTGGACAGTATCGCCTTGCGGATCTGGAACTGCCGCCCGGCCCGAGCCTTGTATTTGCCGCGGATCACCAGAGTGCCTTCCTCGAGAGCGGCAATCCCCTGGCTCTTGAACGGCTCGATGAGATCGACGTTTAGCTCCGGGTCGTCTGCGACCTCCAGCCCGATCTTCTTGAACAGTTTTCGCACCGCTTCGACATCGGTATCCAAAGCCGCCCGGAACAGCATCTTCTCGACGACCCATTCGCGACTGAAATTCTGAATCCTCCCGATCTGGCGCCTAGAATACGTGGACAAATAGCTTACGACCCACATTGGGTTATTCACACCCCAGCGGCTTGCCAGCGGGCGCCTAAGCAACCGCATCCGTCAGCGCTGTAAACAGGGTGGCGTCGGCATGGCGACCACGGCCGTTCGGCCCCTGGCTATCGTTCCAGGCCGCCCATTTCACGATGACGATCCCTTCGATCGGACTGATCGAAATCGACTGTCCCGCGTTGCCGAGCGCGTAGAATATCGAGTCCGCTCCGCGCAGCGGCAACGGGTCAGCGAAGGGCGTCTCTGGATCGATGGCCCCCGCGCGAACCGAGTTCACGCCTTGGGCAGCGTGCAGCCACCATTGGAAACCATATGGCGCGCGTTCCCTCAGCGAAGCCTCGGAGGGTTTGGTCGCTTCCGACAGCCACCAGGATGGCAGGATTTGGGTCGTTCCGATCGAGCCGCCTTCCAGGATGAATTGCCCAAATCGTGCATAGTCACGCAACGTGGCCCCGATGCCTGAAGCCGTGAATGTCGTGCCGCCATCGGCTTCCGTATTCCAGAAGCCATCGGCTTCCATGCCGAACGGCTTCCAGATCTTCTCCGAGAGGTAGGCGGCCGGGCGTTTTCCTGTCGCCCGTTCGACGATGATGCCGCACAGGATGGAGTCCAGAGACGAATAATAGAAGACGCTGCCGGGAGGTGTCGTCTGCTTGGGTACGCGATTGGCCACCTTGTCGAGCAGGCGTAGGAAGGAGCCGACTTCGCGCCCGACGGTACACGCCTGAAGGGTGTAGACGTCCGCATTGGGGTCTTTGTAGTCTTCGATAAAGGGTACGCCGGAGACCATCTGGAGGGCATGGCGCAGGCTGACGCCATCGTAGAGGCTGCCTTTCAGCTCCGGCACATATTTGGAAACAAGATCGTCCACGGAATCGATTGCGCCGTCTTGGATGGCAGCCCCGACCAGCGTTGACGTGAAGGACTTGGCCATCGAGCGCGATGCCCAGCGCGTCGAGGCGTCGTTGCCGTGGGCATACTTCTCTAGGACGATCTTCCCGTGCTTCAGCATGATCAAACCGGTCGTCTGATTGTCATCGAAGTAGTCGTCGAGCGTCAGCCGCTTGCCTTCGTAGGTATAGGTGGCATCGATGTTCCCCACCGTTTCAAGTGGACGAACATGATCTCCCGCCGGGACGACATCGCACGGAAACAGATGATGCATGTTCCGGTGCGCGATGAACTTCTCGGCGGTTGTCCATCTCAGCTGATCTTCGGGCTTCGGCAACGCAACCTGGTCCTGCGGCAGGACCGGCGTGAGCTCGCGCTGGGCGATACGGGACATGGAGCGTTTCCTCAGCTGGAAGTTTCGGCTTTTGGTTCTGACCTACAGGTCTTTCGCCATTCTCGGGTCGAGCGCTTCCCTGAGGCCGTCGCCGAGCAGATTCACGCTAAGCACGCAGAGCGACAGGAAGAGCGCGGGGAAAAGCAGCATCGTGGGCCGGATCTGCCAGAATGTCCGGGCATCGGCGATGATGTTGCCCCAGCTCGGAATGATGGGAGGCAGGCCAGCCCCGATGAAGGAAAGGATCGACTCCGCGATCATGGCCGCCGCGCAGACATAGGTCGCCTGGACGGATAGCGGCGCGATGGTGTTCGGAAAGATATGCCTGATCGCAATCCGGCTCGTGCTGGCTCCGGCTACGATAGCGGCATCGATGTAAGGCTCTTCGCGGATCGAAAGAACGACGCTGCGCACGAGGCGCGATGTCCGTGGGATCTCGGCGATCGTTATGGCGACGATCACGGTCAGAAGAGAGCCTCGGATCAGCGCGACGATCGCGATCGCGAGCAAGATCGAGGGAATGGACATCATTCCATCCATGATGCGCATGATGATCGCATCGAACCTGCGAACGAACCCCGACATCGTCCCGATGATCACGCCGCACACGGACGCGAAGAAGGCGACCGACAGGCCCACGATCAGAGAGACGCGGCTGCCGTAGATCACGCGCGAATAGATATCGCGGCCGAGCATATCGGTGCCGAACCAGAACTCGGCCGATGGAGGTTTCAGTCGATTGGCGGGATTGAGCTGCGCGGGATCGACGGTTCCCAGGAACGGCGCGAAGATTGCGATCAAGGCCAAGACGATGAGCAGCGCGCTCGGAAATGCGATCAGCGTATTGCGGCTCATATAGCGCAGCAGCCGACTGCCCATGGTGCGCCGAGCTGCCAGGGGGAGGGTCATGGTCAATAGCTGATCCTCGGATCGAACACCGTGTAGAGCAGGTCGACGATGAGATTCACGAGGACGTAGCTCGCCGAGAAGATCAGGACGACGGCCTGAATGACGGGATAGTCCCGCCCCATGATCGCATCGATCGTCAGGCGACCAAGCCCCGGGAGGGCGAAGACGCTTTCGGCCACGACCGAACCGCCGATCAGCAGGGCCACGCCTGTGCCTACCACCGTCACGATCGGAACAGCGGCATTCTTGAGCGCATGTCCGAATAGCAATGATCGGTCGGCGACACCCTTTGCCCTGGCCGTGCGGATGTAGTCTCGCGACATCGTCTCAAGCATCGTCGCGCGCGTGATCCGGGCGATGAGCGATATATAGACCAGGCTTAGAGCGAGAGACGGAAGGATGATCCCGCGGAGCCAGGGCAGGACGCCGTTCTCGATGCGCGCGTAACCCTGAACGGGAAGCCATGATAGCTGCAGACCGAAGGTGTAGGCGAGAAGGTATCCGGTGACGAAAACCGGTAGCGAGAACCCGCCGACGCAAAGGATCATGACGGCTCGATCGATAAAGGATCCCCGTTTCCAGGCGGAGAGAACGCCCAGCGGCACAGCGACGCTCACCGATATGACGAGGGTCGCAAGCATCAGCGAAACGGTCGGCTGAATGCGCTGGGCGATCAGATTGCTCACCGGCGCGCCGCTGAGAACGGACTTGCCGAAATCTCCCTGCAGGACGTCCCAGAGCCAATGTCCGAACCGGACGTAGATCGGCAAATCCAGACCAAGCTGCTGGCGTATGCGCTCCACGACCGCCGGCGTAGCCTGATCGCCGGCGATCATGAGCGCAGGGTCACCCGGTGTGATGTAGAGCAGGCCGAAGATCAGCACTGCCACGATCAGCATCACCGGGATCGTGGAAAGGCATCGCTTTCCAATATAGAGCATCATCTCGCGAGGAGCCTGTTATCACTGTGCTGTGACGGGCTAAGCCCGTTTCACGCCCCAGAATTTGGCGAAGCCCGGCGCGAACCCCTGGAGGTTCGAGCGTGCCAAGCCAGGAGCCTGGACCTCGCCGATCGGGACGTATGGGACGTCTTTCCAGGCCTGAAGCTGGATTTGGGCCGCGATTTCTTTCTGAGCGGCGACGTCGGTCGAGTTGAACCACTCTTCGGTCAACTGTTCGATGCGGGGGCTGTCGGGCCAGCCAAACCAGCCCTCGCGGCCATTTGCACGCGCCAGGAAATTCGTCGCCGGATCGAGGAAGTACTCGGAGTCCGCCCCGACGAAGAAGCATGCCCAGCCGCCCTTATCCGGCGGCTCCATGCTTGCCCGGCGCTGCGAAACGGTTCCCCAATCCAGGGACTGGAAGTCGACGTTCAGCCCCATCTTCTTGAAGGTGCTTTCCGCGACCTGGCTGGCGGCCAGATTGCGGGGGGTGTCCGAGCCGACGAGCATCACCATCCGCTCACCCTTGTAGCCCGCGGCCGCCAGCTCGCTCTTGATCTTGTCGAAATCGGTCCTGCCGCGGAAAGCCTCCTTGATACCAGCGTCGGTCTTCATGGAGCCCAGATAAAGCCCGATATCGTCGCGCCACTCGCCTCCCCCGCCGACCGCTTGCATGATCGACTTCCGATCGATGCAGCTGAGCAGGATCCGCCGGATTTCAGGGTTGTTGAAAGGCGGATAGAGGTGGTTGAGCCTGAGGAACATGACCTGGCCGCCGGCCGGCACGATCTTCATGTTCGGATTGCCCTGCACGATCGGCAGGAAATCCGGCAGCGGGGATTCCCACCAGTCCATTTCGCCGCTTTGGATCGCCGCAAGCGCGGTGGATCCGTCCGGGATGACATGCCACTCGACGCGGTCAAAATGCACGTTCTTGGGGCCGGAGCTGAAGCCGACTTCGCCGCCCGAGCGGGGCGTGTACTTCTTGAACTTCTCGTAGGCGATGAGAGCGCCGGGGCTGTAATCCTTCGCGACGAAGGAGAAAGGCCCGCTGCCGACGACCTCGGTCACCGCCTTGGACGGGTCCGTCGAAGCATGGCGCTCCGGCATGATCACAGCGATGTTGGAGCCGACTTTACCCAGCGCTGCCGGCAGGAGCGCGAACGGACGCTTCAGGCGGAACCGCACCGTCTTGTCATCGACTGCAAGCAACTCGTTGGTTCGGCTGAACAGGGTCTTGCCGAATGTGTCGCGCTTGCTCCATCGATTCAGGCTGGCGACGACGTCCTTGGCGCGCACCGGCTCGCCGTCATGGAAGAACAGCCCGTCGCGCAGCTTGATCGTCCAGTCCAGGCCGTCGGCCGAAACCTCGTGACCTTCCGCCATTTGCGGCTGCGGCGCGAAATTGCTGTCGAGCCCGTACAGCGTGTCATAGACCATGAAGCCATGGAGACGCGTAGGAGCCGACGTGTTTGCGATCGGATCGAGGATCGCAAGACTGGCGCCGGGAATGAACTTCAACACCGAAGCCGGCTGAGCAATCGCGAACCGGGGCAAGCTCGCAGCGGCAGACGCAGCCAGGCTACCTTGTAGGAATGTACGTCTCTTCATCGCGTCCTCCCTGGACTTGGGCTTGTTGTTGGCGGTTCTCGCCCTTGGCCCATTGAATGTTTTTTGGAACGCCGGCGCGTGCGATGGCGCCATAGAGCTGCTCCGCCGGCATGGCAGCTTGCTGGATGCGGCGAACGTCCGTCAGAGCATGGAGGTCGATGCCTGTTCGGTAGCCCTTCGTTTCACAGAGAAAGACGAGATCCTCGAAGACCGCGTTGCCCGTAGCACCGGGCGCAAACGGGCAGCCACCCAGGCCGCCAAGCGAACCGTCCAGAATCCGGCATCCTGCATCGAGCGCGGCAGATGCGTTTGCGATTGCCATCCCACGCGTATCGTGGAGGTGAACGGAGAAGCGACCCGAGCCAACAAGCAGGTGGACCGCTTTCGAAAGCTCAAACACCTGATCCGGGCCCGCAAAGCCGACCGTATCCGCGATCCCCACCAGATCCGCGCCTGCCTCGAGGCAGCGCTCGACCAGGTTGAGGACTTCCTCGGATTTGACGTCCCCGGCGATCGAGCATCCGAACGCCATCGCGATGCCGACCGAGACGAGAGCCCGGTGCCCGGTCGCGTTACGCTTGGCGACAGCGCCTCGTACGAGATCGATGGCTTCGGAACGCGAGCGGCGGATATTCGCCTGGCTGTGTTCCTCCGTCGCCGAGACGACACAGGCAATTTCGGCGACGTTCGTCGTAAACGCATCGTCGATGCCACGCTCATTCAGTACGAGCGCGGAAGCGTGGAGTTTTGGCCGGGTCCGGAAGAACTCCAGCAGCCCAGGCAAGTCGGCAAACTGGGGAAAGCGGCTGGCCGGCAGGAAGGATCCGACCTCGAAATGCGTGACGCCGGCCGCGCATTCCTGAGCAAGCCAATCCAGCTTCTGGTCCGTGGATGGCCACGCTTTGACGAGCTGGAGGCCGTCGCGCAGGCCGACTTCGCGAAGGACGATCCGATCGGTCGGATAGGCTGCTTCCACCGGCATCACATCGTCTCGCCGTTGGCAGTTGCACGGGATTGAGAGCGCCGAGCTTTCAGCTCGGCCAGCACTTCTTCGGTGTGCTCACCAATCTTCGGCGGATCGCGCCGCTTTTGAAGGCGCTCTCCATCGAACGAGAAAGGCAATGCGGGCGTCTTGACCTGGTGACCTCCATCAGTGGTCAGGTCCATCAACCCGCCCGACGCATTGAGATGAGGGTCGTCGAACAGATCGCCGGGTGTGTTTACCGGTGCGAACGGAAGCCCGAGCTTTTCCAGAATCTGGCTGATCTCTTCGCTGTCGTATCGAGCAACGATGTCCCTGATCTCGGGAATGATCCAACTGCGGTTATCGACGCGCCCCTGACTGGTCGCAAGGCGCGGGTCGCTCAACCAACCTTTTCGATCGAAGGTCTCGCAGAAGCCGACCCAGTGCTCCTCGCCGACGATCGAAACAAAGATCTTCTCGCCGCCCCTGGTGTCGAAAAGATCATAGACCGGCCAGGGGGCCTCCTTCACCGACCATGGTTGAGAGCGCTCCCCTGTGACGCTTTCGAACATCATGGCTTGGGCCATGAGGAAGACGTTGTTCTCGAACAGAGCGCTCTGGATGTAAGTCCCCATGCCCGTCTTCGCGCGCTGCGCCAGAGCTGCCTGGATCGCAATGACCCCGAACATTCCGCCCATGATGTCATTGACCGACGCGCCCGCGCGCATCGGCCGGCCGGGAAGACCCGTCATATAGGCAAGCCCGCCCATCATCTGAACGACCTCGTCCAGCGCCAAGCGGTTCTCGTAAGGCCCGGGCAGATAGCCCTTGAGCGAGCAGTAGATGAGCCAAGGGGCTTCCGGCGCCAAAGTCCCATAGTCCAGCCCGAAGCGCCCGAGGAGGCCGGGGCGGAAGTTCTCGATGAGGACGTCAGCACCTAGAACCAGCTGCTTGGCTGTCTGTCGGCCCTCGGGAGTGGCGGTGTCGATCACGACGCTGCGCTTGTTGCGGCTGTAGGTGTTGAAGAAGCCTGAGGCTACGCCCTTGAAGAAGCGTGTCCTGTCGCCCTTGGGCGGCTCCACCTTGATCACGTCGGCGCCGAGATCGGCGAGGATCATTCCGCAGGATGGCCCCATGACCATCTGCGAGAACTCAACGACGCGGACCCCCTCCAAAGGCAGTTGGCTCATGTCACGCGGCCTTTGAAAGAGCAGGACGCAGCAGCCAAACCACGGCCGTTTGCCGTGCCTCGATACGCTCCGCCAGTGAGAGCAACTTTCATAACCACCCTAGTTCAGCTTTTTGTAATTTATGAATTCAAATTACAAAATCTGCATTTCGAATGTCAATGAGATTCAGGCCGTCCAGGGCCGGACCGGATGTCGTCGAAGCTGGCGATCTGGCCCGCGATTGCGCTAGCAGCAACGGTAAAAGGGCTGGCGAGCCAAACCTGCCCCGGACCTGACCGGCCAGAAAAGTTGCGGTTGATCGCGGAGATCGTCACTTGATCGCGCGCCGTCGAAGACCCAGGGCCGCAGTTCGCGCATGCTCCGCAGGCAGGCTGCATGAGCTCAGCGCCTACTGCGCGGAAGGCGTCGAGATATCCTTTCGCCTCGCAGTAGTCCCGGACGTCGATCGTTCCGAACTGCAGGATCAGGGTGACGCCTGGTGCCACCTTCATTCCCCTGGCCGCCGCCCAGGCGAGAACCTCATGGTAATTGTCGAAGTCCTCGCGCTTTCCAGCCGTGCACGAACCGCCATATGCGATATCGATGGTCACCGGTGTCGTCAGCTTCGACAGGTCAACGCCATTGCCGGGATCTCCTGGCTTCGCCACCATCGGTGCCATGGCGGAAACATCCAGGACAATGCGCTCCGCATACTTGGCGCCCGGATCGCTTCGCATCCAATCCTCGACGACGAAATCGACGCCTCTGCGTTCCCGGATGAAGCGCACCGTCTCGTCGTCCGGCGCGACCAGCCCTGCGAACCCGCCCAGTTCAGCGACCATGTTCGTCAGTGTTGCGCGCTCATCGACCGACATTCCGGCAACCGCTGGGCCGGCAAACTCGAAGGTCCGTCCCACACCTGCGCCTGACCGGATCGCCGGCAACGCCAATAGATGCAGGACAACATCCTTGGCAGTCACACCACGTGGCCTGTGACCTTCCAGCCAGATCAGGATGCTCTCGGGCATTGCCATCCGGACGGCGCCGGTAACGAAGCTGTTGGCAATATCCGTCGTCCCCACCCCGAAGGCGACGCATCCGAGAGCGCCCGAATGCGGCGTGTGGGAATCCGTACCGACGATCAGCTCTCCCGGCAGAGCGTAGCGCTCAGCCATCAGGGCATGCGAGATGCCCTCCGAGCCCGGTCCGCCGTTCAGATAGCCATGATGGCGAAGGCCGTGTTCCTCGACGAATGCACGATGCGCAGCCGACAACTCCCGGATCTGCGGCATGAGGTGACGATGGGCCGGGCTCAGATGGGTGTACGAGTAGTGATCTTCGAAAACCAGGATCGATGACGGGTCGCTCAGCCTGAGAGCCTGCCCGAACTCGCGGTGGAGCATGTGCCGGGCCATGGCGGTGTAGATGTCATGGATAAATCGGAAGTCGGCGCGCACGAAGCCGCTATCGCCAATTTCCCGGACTGCCGGCGTATCCATCGTGCTAATCGCATGACGACGTACGATCTTCTCGAAGAGCGTGCGTGGAGCAGGGTCAGACGGGACATCCACCGCCTCGATGGGCGCAAGCTTTTGACGCCCGTAGCCGAGCAGGCCTCCGGCACGGAGGATGGACTGGGCGAGCGAGTCCCGCCCAGTCAGCAATTCGTCAACCGAGATCGCCTCGCCGGCTTGAATGCGCCCGATCAACGAAAAATCAGTCGACGTAAACAATCCGACATTGTCGGCGTTCTGGCGGTAGATCCGCTCGAAGCTCTCGGCAATCACGAGCCGGATGCCGGCCATACGCTCGGCAACCGGGGAATGCTCGCGCGACGATCCTTTGCCGTATCGGCCGCCGGCGACAATCGTGGAGAACCCGCCATTTTTCAGCGCTCCCAACGCGATCGGATTCTCGTCACCAGCCTTGAAACCGATATGCGCATGCGATGCCAGACGTTCGTCGAAGAACGCTAACGACGGAATCGGCGTAATCTCGTCGGTCGAGATTTCCGAACGCAACGGGCGGCAATCCTCGATAGTGAGATCCTCCCCGCCGAGCTGCTGCCTGACGCGGCCGGGATCGCACGACAAGAATAGAACGCGACGCCCAAGATCCAGATTGGTCATTGTCTGGCTGTCCCGATCATCGGTGTTCCGGCTTCCACCCGCGAGATGCTTTTCCAGATTTCGGCATCGGCTTACAAAAATGCTTATCTGCTATTTTTGTAATTTGTAGCAAAAAATGACAAAACGATGATCATTTGTCAATGAGACGTCGCGATGTGATATCAGAGGCGATATTGGCTTGGGCGAGCACGATATGGGCGCAGATTTGAACGTTTCGCCGAAGACGCTGGAACTGGTCGGACAAATCATTCAGATCGCGCGAAGCGACAACCTCCGCCGTGGCGAGCGGCTTTTCCCTCACCGGTTTGCCAATCGCCTCGGTGTCTCTCGCGGACCGGTTCAGAGCGCGATGCAGATCCTGGTCGCCAAGGGGATTGCTGAAGCTGTTCCGAACAAGGGCTTCGTCTTGGTTGACGAACTCGACACCGCGACTGCGCTCGAAGCGCTGGGGAGCGCGGACGACGAGAGTGAAGCCCACTATTTGAGAATTGCGCGGGATCGTCTGAACGGCGCGCTTCCGGACGTCGTCAGCGAAGCCGAACTCATGCGACGCTACGAGATGAAGCGTGCGGCGGTTTTACGTTTGCTGGATCGGATCGCATCCGAAGGTTGGATCGAGCGTTCGCGTGGCTACGGATGGCGCTTCACCCAGACGCTCAACAGTGCGCGATCCTACGCCGAAACTGGCAGGTTGCGCATGATGATCGAGCCGGGAGGTATCCTCGAGCCCGCGTTCCAATGGCGCACTGATCTGATGGCATCCGTGCGAGAGCACCAGCAGCGCCTGCTGGAAGACCCAGGCCGTTTCACCCCTCCCGAGCTTTTTCGCTTCGGCTGCGAGGTGCATGAGGCCATTGCCGAGTGCTCCGGGAACGCGGTGCTGCTGGAGACATTAAAGCGCCTCAACCGACTCCGTCGCCTTTTCGCATACAGCTTCATAACTGATCTGCAGGTGGAAAAACATGCTCGGGAGCACCTACAGCTGCTCGATCTGCTAGAGGCTGGACAGCGTTCCGATGCCGCGGAGCTCATGAAGCACCATCTTCGCTGGAGCGGTGGCGGAGATCAGATCGGATAGCTCCTGCATCGGCCAGCGCCGATGGGAGGCGCATCTTCGTTGTTCGGTATTCGTGCGCAGGTGGTTTTTCGCACCTGAGGAATGTCCGCTACCCGGCGACCAGCCGACTTCCGCTTACTGGCACGCCTGGGCAGGAAGCGAGCACTGAGTCTCGCGAAATATTTTGATAAAATAGTCCCGGATGCGGCATCCCAAATGGGGGACCTGCCATGGATATCCACGCGCAGAACCAGTTGCCTCATCAGTCGTGGAACCTCGGGCGCATCATCGGACCGAAGCCACCTCTGAAGCCGAGGCATATCTGGGCTATCCGGACCCGCCTACAGCACGACGGGCGTGTTCGTGATCTCGCCATGTTCAATCTCGCAATCGACAGCAAGCTGCGAGGGTGCGGCCTCGTTCGCCTTCGTGTCGGCGATGTCGTGCTTGGGGGCACGGTCCGGCTACGAACGGCGATCGTTCAACAGAAGACCGGGCGGCCGGTCCCATTTGAGTTAACTGACTCTGCCCGCGAGGCACTCACGGCAAGGCTCGGAAGGAGAGCCTCGCGAAGAGGGTTGGCTCTTCCCGAGCCGCAGCCGGCCGGGTGACCACATCACAACGCGCCAATACGGCCGTCTTCTTGATAACTGGGTGGCGCTGATTGGACTGGATCCCGCGCTCTATGGAACCCACAGTCTCCGCCGAACGAAGGTCGCGTAATCTATAAGCGCACCGGAAACCTACGCGCTTGTCAGCTCCTTCTCGGCCATACGAAACTGGAAAGCACTGTACGCTACCTCGGCATCGAGGTTGACGATGCGCTTCTCCTTTCGGAGCAAACGGACCTATGACGCGTGGCACGGCGGGTACCCGCCGTGCCATTTTCACCACTCGGCCAAGGGCAACAGAGGGTCGGGTCGGGAAATTGGGCCGGCCACCCGCTACGTCTGCTTCCAGGCAAGGAGGCAGAGTCCGCTTGTGGCGCAATGCGATGCACCAGTCAGCAACAAGCACTTCGAGCTCAAGTTCGGCGGACGGCCTTTATGGAGAGATGACCGTCAAGTAAGGGCTGGCCGGCTTGTCCTGTGGAGGGGTGATCGCCGGCACCTTGTTGGAGATCGGCTTCAGCGACTTCAGATAGCTTGCCAGCGAGTCGGCGTCCTGCGGGTTGAGCCTGCCGTAGGAGTGCCAAGGCATGACCGGTGCCAGAACCCGGCCGTCCGGTCGCTCGCCTTTGGTTACCGCCTTGATGATGTCTGCCTTCGACCATTTGCCCAGCCCCGTCTCCGGATCTGGCGTCAGGTTCGGCGGGTAGAAGATACCGACATTGGGGATCTGGAAGCCGACGTCGCCTCCGGCGATGAAGCGGGAACGGTCGGGTTTGCCGAGCATTTGGCCGGGTGTATGGCAGCCGCCGCAGTCCATGATCGCGGCCAGGTACTCGCCCCGCTTCACATCGGCGTGGCCAATGGCTGGAAGACTTGTCAGGGCCATGACAGTGGCAAAGGCAAGGCGATACATCTCGCTTCTCCTTGGAAGGCGGCAAGTCTGCATGCTTCCGGCGATGGACCCGTCCGGAAGTCGCAGGCGATCAGGCCGCCTGGCCCGGCTTATCGGCTCGATGCCCGGCGGCGAAGGCTTCGATCTCTGCGATTAGGCGATCAACGCTGGAGCCTTCGGCCGCGAGCAGGCCGGCCATTCGCCTGGCCTGCTCCGCGAAGCTGGCATCGGCGAGGACATCCTGAACCGCGCGGGCAATTTCGGATGGGCTCGCTGTCGGGGCCAAGCGAATGCCGACCCGATGATATTCCACGCGGGCGGCATTATCGTTCTGGTCGCGTCCCATCGGCATAACGACCAGGGGAACGCCATGACGCAGCGCGCGCAGGACCGTGCCGTGTCCGCCATGGGTCACGACGACCTGCGTCGATGGCAGGATCGCCTCATGCGACGCACTGTCGAGGATGCGGACATTGTCCGGTGCCTCGATTGCGAACTGCTCCAATGCCTTGCCGAGCGTCACCACGGCGCTAACCGGGAGTTGGCCGAGCGCAGCAACGATACGACGCAAGACTTTGTCCTGCCCCTGATGCGTGGTGCTGAAGGAAACCAGCGCTCTCGGGCGCGTGTCGATGCCGATTGCGTGGTGCCCGGAAGTGACCGCCCAGCTCGGCTCCTCCAGGAGGGGGCCGACATAGCGGATATGCTCCGGCATCCGAGCGACGGGAAAGTCGAAGCTGGGGCTGGTCGCGAGCAGGCAGCGTCCCGCGCGGGCAGCCTGATCGAGGACGCGCGCGAGCGGGGCGAGGCCAAAATGGGCGCGGGCGGCATTGAGGGCTGGCAGCGCCTGGTTCCAGAGCGCCTCGCCGACGGCTGCGGCTTCCGCATCGCGCGCCTGTTCGGCCGGGTTTCCAGCGGGCTGGAAACCCGGCCCGAACGGCGGGTGGCCGGGCAATGGCGACAGGGAGATGTTGGCCGCGAGCAGCACAAGAGGGGTCCGGGAGACTTCCGCGGCTAGCATGCCGCCGAAGAGCAGATCCGAGCCTATCATCAGGTCCGCGGGCTCCGCGGCCAGCGCATCCAGAATATCGAGCGCATAGTCCCGTGGTGGTGCCACGAAGATCCGATCGCACCATTGCCGAAACGCAGCGATCGGGTCCGCGATATCCCGATCGCGCACGAAACAGCTGGCGGCGCTTCGATCCGGTCGGTTGGGAGCACGGGTCCAGGGCTGGAAGCGTGCTCCGGCGGCAATCGCCTCGGCTCTCATGGAATCATCGGCGATCAGGCGAACGTCATGGCCGCGGGCCGCGAGGCCTCGCAAGGCGGCGATGAAGGGCGGCACGTTGCCGCCGCCTTCCCATCCCGTCACCAGAATGCGCAGAGGCGTCTGTGGGCTCGACAGCTGTGTCATGTCGGAGTTCCTGCACCTGAACCGGAAATCTAACGAACCGCGCCCTCGTGGAGCAGCCGTTCCACTGCCTCGATCATCAGCCGGCCGGTCTCGCCGGCCGTATGGTTTTGGTTGCGGCGCAGCAGATGCCACACCCACACATCCGTCAGCGCCAGCAGCTGTGCGAGACGGTCGGCTTTCGCCGAGGGAGGCAGCTTGTCGAGCCAAGCCGCGAACATCTCCTCGATCCACGCGCGGTGACTATTGCGGCCGCGCGCGAGGATCGCGCCGAACTCGGGAATGCGCGCCTCCTGGCTGAGCGTGCGGACAACGATGTCGCCCGCCTGTTCATAGTCCTGCACCAGGACCGTGATGATCGCAGCGACGGTCTTTCCGGGGTTGTGCCAGCGCCTGGTCCTGATCTCCGCATCAAGCCCATCGGCCATCGCGCTCAGCACGCCAGCCTTGTCGCCGAATCGCCTGATCACGGTCTGTCGGGTCGTGTTGGCCGCCCTGGCGATATCGTCGAGCGTGATGTCCTCAAACCAGCGCTCGCTCAGGAGGTGCCTGAGAGCGTCCACGATTTGTTGCTCGGTGTCTTGCACGGCATGGGCGCGTGCGACCTGACGATAAGCACGGGGCGACACTGTTGAATTCCAATTTAGGGTTACTGATTGTAACATCAAATTGAAATGCGTCAATGCATCCGCCGATGAAGCCGGCGGCATCTCTTCGAACAGCGACACCTCGGGGAACGAGCTTGCAGTCCGCGGCAAGTATCCCGATCTCCACCGGGTCGGCAGGCGGCCTCCTGCAGGCTCGTGCGATGCTCGGCTGCGGACACGTCCTGACCAGAAACCGATCCATGATGAGCCCTTCGGAACGCCGGGCTCAGATGGATCTCACATGGCACGTGGCGTAAGCACGGTTCCTCGACGCGGCACGACCGGCCTGCGCCAGTTTCTGGATCCTGAACAGCAGCGCGCCTGGATCGAGGGCACGGCTGGCTTGCCCGACGCCGACGAGCGCTCCGAGTCCCTGGAGCTGCGGTTCAAGTACATCCCCCGGTTTGAAAAGCTGCTTCGCCGCCCGCAGGCACAGGACGTCCTGGCGCTTCTCGGCCTCTATGGCCGGAACTGCATCCCCATCCCGCGCAGGAGCGAACGTCACTACTGGTCGGTTTCCTGCCTGCCTTCGACGTCCGACAAGCCGCTTGTCCGCGTCAACGCGAGCTGGATGGAACTTTTCACGCTCTATGCGGCCGAAGAAGGTGTCCGTGCGCGCTGCCTGATGCGCCTTTCGGATTTCACCACGGACCGTTCGCTCGCACACAGCCATCTGGATGAGGCCTTTCTCGAGAGCTGCGTCACGGCGCCGGAGGATATCAGCTATTTCTTCCCAAATGGCCCGGACATGTTCGGCGTCAATGTCCTGGGCTGCGCCTCGATCCGTCGTTTCCTTGGAATGCCGCGGATCCTATGCGCCATTCGGACTTTCAATTTGATGCACATGAACCGGGGGCGGAACGCCTACCAGGCCAGTCACTGCTACAGCTTGGCAGATTTCATGCTGGCAGGGTGAATGCCAGCGCGGCACTGCCCTCAGCCTGCACGGCCTCGCGTTCGGTCCACATCGACGGTGGGGAGATGCCGCTTGATGACGCCGACTTTGGTTCGAATGCTCGGCCACCCGGATTTGAGCAAGATATGATCGGCGGTGCTCTGGACCCGCTCCTTGCCCTCTTCGTCGCGGCGGCCCGTTACATGAGAGAGGGTGTCGCTCCAACCCGCGACAAGCTCGTCGCGGTCTTCGTCGTCGGCTGGCCGGCTGATAGCGGCGGCCGCAGCACATCCCGGTAATAACCTGTCACCAGCCGCTCCAGCTCGGCCCGGCTCAATTTGGATATGTCATTGCTGGCGGTCTTTTCGGCGAGGGCCTGTTCCGCCTTGCCCGTGCGTCGCAGTTCGTCAAAGTGCTCCATGTAGTGGTCGAGGTGCTTGCCCATCAGCCGTAGTGCCTTCGAGCGCTCATTGGTGCGAAGGCTGAACCGAATGGTCTTGGAACCAAACGCGGCGGCCACATCCACGGGCACGCGCATATCGAAATAGAACCTGCCGTTGCGGGCGATCAGGTACGACGCTCTGGGCACGATTTCTCTGCTCATGCATGCCAAAATGTATGACAGGCCGGCCGGAGTAAACCGTTGGTTTTTCGAGAGTTTAAGCCCCTCAAGGGCTTAGGCGGCGAATGGCGCTCCCTAGGGGACTCGAACCCCTGTTTTCGCCGTGAGAGGGCGACGTCCTAGACCGCTAGACGAAGGGAGCGTTACTTACTTTATACTACTATATACCTTACTATTACTTCTCTTAGTCGCCAGTCAATTCCATTCGTCTAACTCACCAAATTCAGCCCGCGACCGGACCTCGTTGGTAACCCTACCACCCTTAATCCCCTGCCCCTACTCACTTGGTAGGTAACCTGGGGGGTAGTCGCGACCTAGACCGCTAGACGAAGGGAGCAGCGCTGGCCGAGGGCGCCTGTGTAGTCGGACAACCGCGCCACCGCAACAGCTTTTTGCATCGTCCGCACATTAAAGATGCCCGGACCGCCCGGTGCCCTGCGGAAAGCCGTACAGGTCGTCGACAGGCACGGGGTGATCCGGCGATGCCAGCCGGCCTGGACCATCCGAAGAACCGCGTTTTCCGATAACCCCGTCGTCGTCCGCAGTTGCCCTCCCGCGCAGGAAGCCTGATGCTGCGGCGATCCCGGCCGGCATAAGCCGGCCGGCTTCGACGGTCGGATGGCGGCACGCCCATGGCGGAGTGGCAGATCGAAACCCCGGTTGGCGAGGCGACCGCCGACGAGGTGCTTGTGACCGGGCACACGCGATCGGCGAACGGGGCACTGCGCGATTCCGCGAAGCGCGCGCGTCTCGCCCTTCGGACGGGCCTGCACGGCCTGCTCGGCATCGTCTACCCGCCGACCTGCATCGCCTGCCGGGCCGCCACGGGAGAAGCACAGGCGCTGTGCCCGGCGTGCTGGCGCGGCGTCGGCTTCATCGAGCGGCCCTATTGCGAGCGGCTGGGCACGCCGTTTCCCGTCGATCTCGGCGCCGGCCTGCTCTCGCCGGCTGCGATCGCCGACCCGCCCGTCTTCGCCCGCGCGCGCGCCGTCTGCCGCTTCGATGGCACGGCGCGCGAACTGGTCCATCGCCTGAAATACGGCGACCGCGTCGAGCTCTCGTTGACGCTCGGCCGGATGATGGCGCAAGCCGGTCGCGAGCTCATCGGCGATGCCGATCTGATCCTGCCGGTGCCGCTCCACCGGACCCGGCTCTGGCGCCGGCGGTTCAACCAGGCCGCAGCCCTGGCACAGGTGGTTGCCCGTGAGGCCGGGCTGCCGCTCGCCACGACGGCATTGACCCGGATCAGACGCACCCGGCAGCAGGTCGGGCTGACGCGCGTCCAGCGCGCCGACAATCTGCAAGGTGCTTTCCACATACCGGCAGCGATGCGCGGGCTTGTCGAAGGCCGGCGCGCCCTGCTGGTCGACGACGTGCTGACCACCGGCGCGACGGTCAATGCCGCCTCGCGCGCCCTGCTGCGGGCCGGCGCGAGCGCCGTCGATGTGCTGACTTTCGCACGGGTCGTGACGGATGGCCGGGAAGGCACTACATGAGGGGCATCGCAACGAGAGACACGTCCTCATGCCGCCGGTTACGATCTACACCACGCCCTGGTGCCCCTATTGCCATGCGGCCAAGGCGCTGCTGACGCGCAAGGGCGTGGCCTTCACCGAGATCGATGTCGACGGCAAGCCGGAATTGCGCCAGGCCATGACGGTGCGCGCCGGCGGGCGCACCTCGGTGCCGCAGATCTTCATCGGCGAGCAGCATGTCGGCGGTTCCGACGATATCCACGCGCTCGACGCCCGCGGCGAACTCGACAAGCTTCTGGCGGCCTGACGCCCCCGCAGACCCGGTTGCCTTGGCGACCTCCCGCCACCATCTATGACGACATGATCCGTTACGCCCTCATCTGCGACAGCGCCCACGAATTCGAGAGCTGGTTCGCCTCCTCGGCCAGCTTCGAGGATCAGACGAAGCGCGGCTTCGTCACCTGCCCGGTCTGCAACAGCGCGAAGATCGAGCGCGCGATCATGGCGCCCAATGTCGCCCGCACCGATCTCGGCCCGAAGGCGACGGGGCCGGTAGCGGAGACTCCCGCCCCGGCAGCAGCGACGTCGGCGCCTGCGCCGGTCGCCCTGATGAGCGAGAAGGAGCAGGCCTTCCGCGAGATGGTGACGGCACTGCACCGGCATGTCAGCGAGAACGCCGAGCATGTCGGCAAGCGCTTCGCCGACGAGGCGCTGAAGATCCATCACGGGGAAGCGGAAGAGCGCGCCATCTATGGCGAGGCGACGCCGGACGATGCCCGGATGCTGCATGAGGAGGGCGTCGATTTCCTGCCATTGCCGCGCCTGCCGGGCTCGGGGAACTGAAGCGCTCCTCGGGCGTTTCCGATCACAAAGCTGCGCTCGCAGCGACTTTCATCAGTGCCGATATTGCGGTTTCGCTATGCAGGGCGAGGCTGCCCGAATGAAATTTTTCGGCGCGGCGGCGTAAATTTTTTCGTTCTGTAACAAGGCGCTATCGGTCGGGCGCCTCCCGCCGGAAGGCGTCTCGAGGCGCTCTGCCCCGCTTCCCCTCTTCCGTCCCGGATTAACTTTCTGTTAAGGAATTCGCGGTTCCTTGCCGGCAATACCGGTTTGCCGCCCTCGGCGATCACGGGTCCGGAATTCAGGAGGTTGCCACATGAAGCGGACCGCGATCGCTGCGCATGGTCTTCGTTCCGGTGAGAAATCCCGGCATGGCAGCAAGGCGATCCCGCTCCTGATTGCGCTGGCGGCTCCGACTCTTGGCGCCTGCAGCATGTCCCCGGTCGAGACGGCCGCAACCTCCGCAGCCACGGCTCCCGCAGTGAAGGAGCCCGCCAAGGCGCGCAGGCATGCGGTGGCGCTGGCCAAAGCCAATCCGCGCGAGAAGGAATGCCTCGTCCGCGCGATGTATTTCGAATCGAACCGGTCGAGCGAGTCCGGCCTGCTCGGCGTCGGCACCGTCGTGATGAACCGGGTCGAGTCGGCCAAATACCCCGAGACGATCTGTGGCGTGGTCGGAGCACCGCGCCAGTTCGCCGCCGGCGTCCTGACCCGGCCGATGACGGACAACGTCCTGCCGAAGGTCGAGGCTATCGCCGAGGACATTCTCAACGGTCGCCGCAACGATGCGGTCGGCGCGGCCAAGCACTTCCACATGGCCGGCCTGCGCTTCGGCTACAAGAACATGCATTACGTGACCGTGGCCGGCGGCAACGCCTTCTACGTCAAGGGCGAGCGTCCCGAGCGCCGCCGCATCGAGGAACCGACGATCCAGCTCGCCTCGGCCTCCACCACCTCCGTGCCGCTCACGACGGCGTCTTCTTCCGCAACCACCGCGGCCTCTTTCGCCTCGGCCCCGCTCGCCTTCGCGCCCGAGACGCCCGCGCCGAAGCTGCCCGCGCTCGAGAACCCGATCGTGACGCTGGTCAAGAACGCGCCCCTGCCGCCCGGCCGCCCGCTCGATCTCGACCTGCCCAAGGCGCCCTTGCGTGCCTTTGTCGCCCCGCCGAAGGACGACCGCCGCGTCGCGCTGCTGCGGACCTCCGATATCAGGGGCAGCCTGTCCTCGCGATAGTCTCGCGCAAGCCTGCTGCTGCCCCTCACAATCCTTATCCTGAGGAACCGCGCGAGCGGCCCGAGGCGCCGTCAGCCTAACGTCGCAGGGGACACAGCCGCAGCTCTGGCGTTATCTTCGCCGCAGCGCAACATTCAGATTGCTCTGCAATACGGGGAGACGCCATGACCGCGACGGACCAAGGCGGCCGGGAAACGGCCCAGCGCGACAAGCCGTGGATCTTCCGGACCTATGCCGGCCATTCCGACGCGGCGGAGTCCAACAAGCTCTACCGGACCAATCTCGCCAAAGGCCAGACCGGCCTCTCCGTCGCCTTCGACCTGCCGACGCAGACCGGCTACGACCCCGACCATGTCCTGTCGCGCGGCGAGGTCGGCAAGGTCGGCGTGCCGATCACGCATCTCGGCGATATGCGGGCGCTGTTCGACCAGATCCCGCTGGCGCAGATGAACACCTCGATGACGATCAACGCGACGGCAGCCTGGCTGCTCTCGCTCTACATCGCCGTCGCCGACGAGCAGGGCGCCGACCGCAAGCTGCTGCAGGGCACGACCCAGAACGACCTCGTCAAGGAATACCTGTCGCGCGGCACCTATGTCTTCCCGCCGCGCCCCTCGATGCAGCTCACCACCGACATCGTCGTGTTCACGGCCAACGAATTGCCGAAATGGAACCCGACCAACGTCTGCTCCTACCATCTGCAGGAGGCCGGGGCCTCGCCGGTGCAGGAGCTCTCCTTCGCACTGGCGACGGCCATCGCCCTACTCGATTCGATCCGTGCCCGGCCGGAAGTCTCGGCCGAGGAATTCCCTGGCACGGTCGGCCGCATCTCCTTCTTCGTGAATGCCGGGATGCGCTTCGTCACCGAGCTCTGCAAGATGCGGGCTTTCGTCGAGCTCTGGGACGAGATCACGCTTGGCCGCTATGGCATTGCGGACGAGGCCATGCGGCGCTTCCGCTATGGCGTGCAGGTCAATTCGCTCGGGCTGACCGAGCCGCAACCGGAGAACAACGTCTACCGCATCCTGATCGAGATGCTGGCGGTGACGCTGTCGAAGAAGGCGCGCGCGCGGGCGGTGCAGCTCCCGGCCTGGAACGAGGCGCTCGGCCTGCCGCGCCCCTTCGACCAGCAATGGTCGCTGCGCATGCAGCAGGTCCTGGCCTATGAGACCGACCTGCTCGAATTCGGCGACATTTTCGACGGCTCGACCGTGGTCGATGCGAAGGTGGCGGCGCTCAAGGCCGCGGCGCTGGAGGAACTGGCGAAGATCGACGACATGGGCGGCGCTCTGGCCGCCGTCGAGAGCGGCTACATGAAGCAGGCGCTGGTCGAGAATGGCGCGCGCCGCATCGAGGCGATCGAGCGCGGCGAACAGGTCGTCGTCGGCGTCAACAAGTTCACCAACAGCGAGCCCTCCCCGCTCTCGGCCGGCGAGGGCAACGTCGTCACCGTGCCGGATTCGGTCGAGACCGAGGCGATCGCCCGGCTCAAGGCCTGGCGCTCGGCCCGCGATGCCAAGGCGGCCGAGGCAGCGCTGGCCGAACTCACCGCCAGCGCCCGCGAGAACCGCAACGTCATGCCGGCCTCGATCGCCTGCGCCAAGGCCGGCGTCACCACCGGCGAATGGGCGCAGACCCTGCGCGAGATTTTTGGCGAGTACCGCGCGCCCACCGGCGTCGACACGACCAAGCTCGGCGATGCGACCGGCCTCGCCACCGCCAGGGCAGCGGTCGAGAAGGCGACCGAGCGTCTCGGCCGCGCGCCGCGCTTCCTCGTCGGCAAGCCCGGCCTCGACGGCCACTCGAATGGCGCCGAGCAGATCGCCGTGCGCGCCCGCGATGCCGGGATGAGCGTCAGCTATGGCGGCATCCGCCAGACGCCGGAGGAGATCGTCAGCGAAGCCCGCGAGCAGCAGGCCGACATCATCGGGCTCTCGATTCTCTCGGGCTCGCATCTGCCATTGGTCCGCGACGTCACGGCGCGTCTGCGCGTCGCCGGCATGGATGTACCCGTGGTGGTCGGCGGCATCATCCCGCCGGACGACGAGAACGCCTTGCGCAACATGGGCGTGGCGCGGGTCTACACGCCCAAGGATTTCGCGCTGGACGGCATCATCGCCGATGTCGCGAGGCTGGCAGCGAAACAAAGGTGAGCGTCATCCCGCACCCGCTGCGGCACGAAGTGCTGCGACGCGCACGGGATGACAGCGCCTGCTGTTCCCTTCCCGCTCAGACCATCCCCACGCTCTTCAGCTGCTGATAGGCCTTCAGGATCTCCTGAAGCGTGCCCTCGCGCGAGCGATCGCCGCCATTGGCGTCCGGATGGAAGCGCTTCACCAGTTCCTTGTAGCGCGCCTTGATCGCGGCGGAATCGGCGGTATCGTCGAGGCCGAGCGTATCCAGCGCCTTGCGCGCCACGATGCCGACGCGCGATTCCGGCTGGGCCGCCTGCTGCTTGTTCCGGGCGCCGAACAGGTTGAAGGCGTCGTGCATGTCGGCCGCGGCCTCACCGTTGGCCTTGCGCCCGCGCTGCGACATCCGCGCCGCCTTGGAGTTGACGCCGAGCTTCCAGGTCGGCCGATGGCCGATCTCCTCCTGCTTGGCGTAAGCGGCGAGCGCATCGTCATCCATGCCCGCGAAATAATTGTAGGTCGCGTTATAGGCCTTCACATGCTCCATGCAGAACAGGAAGAACTGGCCTTCGCGGCCGCGGCCCTTCGGCGCCCGGAACTCGCCCGTGCGGGCGCAGCCCGGATGGCTGCAACGCGGCGCATCGCTTTCCACGGGCGCTTCCGCCTCGGAAGCTCCGATCCTGATGCTGTCGAAAAGGCGAGAGTTGATGTTCATCGTCGACGGGTTATGAGACGCAAGGGCTAGGGCCGGCAAGTGCGATGCAGCACATCGCCGAACCGACAGAACAATCATGGTAACGGTGGCGCGATCATGACCTCAATCAGCGAAAGAATCACGCAAAAGCTGACCGCGGCCTTTGCGCCACAGGCGCTCAGGGTGATCGACGAATCGCACCAGCATCAGGGCCATGGCGGCTGGCGCGAGGGCGGCGAGACTCATTTCAGGGTCGATATCGTATCGGAGGCCTTCGCTGGCAAGAGCCGGCTCGAACGCCACCGCCTCGTCAACGCGGCACTGGCGCAGGAACTGGCCGACCGCGTGCACGCCCTGGCGATCGCGGCGAAGGCTCCGGGCGAAGGCTGAGCTAGGTTGCCGCAGGGACGACGGCCTTGGGCTCCGCCGGTGCGGCGATATAGATGGCCAGCGTCACGGCGAGCATCGCGCCCATGAAGACGAACAGCCAGCCAAAGGTCGCCTGCGCATCGTAGCCGCGCCCGTCGAGAGCGTTCACCAGGCGTCCCGAGAGCCACTGCATCACGCCCGCCCCACCCATGAAGACGAAATTCATGAAGGTGACGCCGCGGCCGATCTCCTGGGGCGACATGAAGGCGCGCGCATGCGCCATCACCACGGCATAGGTGACGCCGAACAGGCCGATGACGAGGAGCAGGCCGACCGCAAGGCGCGACGATGCCTCGCCCCACAGAGCCAGCGAGAAACACGCAAGGGCGACGGTCACCGCACAGGCGATGACCGTGGGCTTGGCGCCGATCCGCCGATAGAGCGGCAGCACCAGGAGCGCACCCGCCGCGATAAAGCCACCCATGGTCATCGCAGCATAGCTCGTGGCAGCGAGGTCGAAGCCGTGCACCGTCTGGAGATAGGGCGCGATCCACAAGCCCCGGATCGAGATCGTGACGCCGTAGCTCACGAAGGTGAAGGGGAGGATGAGCCAGAGCGGCCGTTTCACCACGATCTGCTTGATCCCGCCCAGCAGCGAGACAGGCTGTTGCGCGGCGCCAGGCAGCGGCGGCGGGTCCTTCAGCAGCAGCACCACGAGCAGGGCCGTCAGCGCCACGATTCCGGCAAGGCCGAACACCGTCGCGCGCCAGCCATAGGCCGCCAGGAAATAGGCGAGCGGCGCGCCGCTCAGCGGATCGCCGATGCAGCCGAACCCGATCAGGAAGGATGACATCGTGGCGAAATGCCGGGGCGAATAGAGCCGCGCGGCCAGATAGAAGCCGGACATCAGGATCGGCGCGCAGCCGATCCCGATCAGCGCGAGCGCCGTCAGCGCAGAAAGATAACCGCGCGACAGGCCGAAGATCACCGTCCCAACGAAGGCGACCAGGAGGAACCCTGCCAGCGTCCGCCGCGGGCCGATCCGGTCGAGTGCATAACCGACCGGAAATTGCGTGAGCGCGAAGGCGATCAGCCAGGCGGCCTGCAGGCTGCCGAGCTGGCCCTGGTCGAGGCCGAGGTCTCGCGTCAGGTCCCCGGAGATCACCGCCAGGAACGAGCGGAAGAACTGGCTCAGGATATAGGCCAGCAGCAGGACCAAGAAGCTCGTCACGACAATCCGCCTTCATCCGGCGGACTGTGCCGCAAGCCTGCTTTCCGGGCTCGTCCTGGCCTGGAAGCCGGCCTCACTTGATCCGTTCGAGCACGGAGACGTAGTTGGCGACCGCAGCCCCGCCCATGTTGAAGATGCCGCCGAGGCGCGGCTCGCTGAGCTGCATGCCCTCCGGCGCCTCCCCGGTGAGCTGCATGGCGGAAAGCACATGCATCGAGACGCCGGTCGCGCCGATCGGGTGGCCCTTGGCCTTGAGGCCGCCGGACACGTTGACCGGCAGCTTGCCGTCCTTCTGGGTCCAGCCTTCCTTGATCGCGCGGGCCCCGTCGCCTTCCCGGGTCAGGCCCATTGCCTCGTATTCGATCAGCTCGGCGACGGTGAAGCAGTCATGCGTCTCGACGAAGGAGAGATCGTCGAGCGTCACGTTCGCCTTGGCCAGCGCCTGTTTCCAGGCGAGCGCGCCGCCCTCGAATTTCAGGATGTCGCGCTTCGACATCGGCAGGAAGTCCTGGACATGGGCCATGCCGCGGAAGCCGACGGCGCGGCGCATCCTGAGCGCGGTCTCCTCGTCGGCCAGCACCAGCGCAGCGGCGCCGTCCGAGACCAGCGAGCAGTCGGTGCGCTTCAGCGGCCCGGCGACATAGGGGTTCTTCTCGCTCTCCTCCCGGCAGAAGGCATAGCCGAGGTCCTTGCGCATCTGCGCATAGGGGTTCGCGACGCCGTTCTTGTGGTTCTTCGCCGCGATCATCGCGAGCGCGTCGGACTGGTCGCCATGGCGCTGAAAATAGGCCGCCGCGATCTTGCCGAAGACGCCGGCGAAGCCGCCTTGCACCTCGCTATCCTCCGGCAGGTAGGAGGCCTTCAGCAGGTTCTTGCCGATCTCGGGGCCGGGCGTCTTGGTCATCTGCTCGACGCCGACGACGAGCACGACCTTGGCATCACCGGCCCGGATCGCGCGCACGCCCTGGTGCACCGCGGCAGAGCCGGTCGCGCAGGCGTTCTCGACGCGCGTCGTCGGCTTGAAGCGCAGGGCAGGATCGGCCTGCAAGACCAGCGATGCGGTGAAATCCTGGGCCGAGAAGCCGGCGTTGTAGTGGCCGAGCACGATCTCGTCGACCTCGTCGGCCGTGATGCCGGCATCGACCAAAGCCTCGGTCGCCACCCGCACGATCAGGCTCTCGACGGTCTCGGCATCCTGCTTGCCGAACGGTGTATGGGCCCAGCCGACGATTGCAGCGCTCATGGCGAAATCTCCCTTACTGTGCAGCTACACGTTATCTTGGCAGCCCTGTGCCATCGGGCAAGCCGGTATCCGCGCATGGTGGCCGTGCACGGATCGGCTGGCAGGGCATCTGCCTCCAGCACTAGCGGCCCCGTCCGTTCATCGCAACGCCAGAGACAGCAGCAGCCCGACCCCGCCGACAATCATCGCCATGCCCAGGATTTCGCGCCGGCTCGTCCCCTCCGCGAACAGTTTGCGCGAGGCGATCTGCGCCAGCGGCACCTCGATCAAAGCCAGCGTCCGGACATTGGCCGCCGTCGTCAGCGAAAAGCCGATGAACCAGAACTGCGAGGCGGCCGCGCCGAGGAAGCCGGCCGAGAGCGAGCGGCGCCAGCTCTTCAGGCTAAGGATCAGCGCCTGCCGGTCGGCGACCAGCATATAGGCCACCAGCAGCAGGATCTGGAGCCCGAGGCCGAGCACGAGGATGGTCGAGGCCCGAATCAGGAACTCACCCTCGGGCAGCGCCTGGATGCCACCGCGGAAGCCGATCGCCGAGAGCGCGAAGAAGGCTCCGGAGACGATGCCGAGCACCGCCGGCCGCAGGCCTGCGCGCGTCAGTTTCTCGCCGGGCTTCCACGACACCACGATCACGCCGGCCGTCGCGATCGCGATCGCCAGGAACTTCATCGGTGTCAGCGCATCGCCGAGCAGCGCCGCACCGAACAGCGCGACCTGCACCGGCTCGGTCTTGGTATAGGCCGTCGTCACCGCGAAGGAGCGCTCGCGCATCGCTGCCAGCATCAGCGCGGTGGCGGCGATCTGCGTCAGCGCCCCCCAGAGCGTATAGCCGAACGAGGCCATGCCGATCTCCGGGGGCAATCGCTGCAGACCAAGGCAGGCGAGCGCCAGGAACAGCATCGCGAAGGGCAGGCCGAACAGGAAGCGGACCTGCGTCGCCCCGACGACGCCGATGGTTTCGGTGAGCGAGCGCTGCGCCAGGTTGCGCGCGGTCTGCAAGAGCGAGGCGATGATGGTCGCCGGTATCCAGAGAAGGCCGAAAGCCACGCGACAAGCCCTAGAAAAGCGAAGGAGGCGTCGCTTGTGGACCGCCCGCCGCAGCTAGGCAAATCGCTGCGCAAGGGGTAGGTATGCATTCACGGGCGGGCGATTGTGGCGGCTGTCTCGAAATTGCCGCATGCATCGCGTTGAACCGTGCGCCGTCGTCACTGGCCAAGCTATCCGCAAGACCGCTCCGAGCAAGACAGGTTCAGACCCGCCCGATGATCGCTTCCCGCCTCGCAGCCGCCCTCGCCCTCGGAGCCGTCCTGACGGGGCCGGCCTATGCCGGAACCAGCATCGTCATCGACGCCTCAAGCGGTGCTGTGCTGTCGAGCGAGAATGCGAACCAGGCCTGGCGTCCGGCCTCCACGACCAAGATGATGACGATCTATCTCGCGCTGAAGGCGGTGCGGGAAGGGCGTTTGAGCCTGGAGACCGCTATCCCGGTCTCGAAGCTCGCCGCCAGCCAGCCGCGCGTGAAGGTCTATGCAAAGCCGGGGTCGGAGATCACGCTCGACAACGCTTTGCGCATCATGATGGTGAAATCGGCCAACGACATCGCCTATGTCGTGGCCGAGGGCGTCGGCGGCGACGTTCCGAGCTTCGTCGCCATGATGAACGCGGAAGCGCAGCGCCTCGGCATGCGCGATACCCGCTTCGTCAACCCCAATGGCTGGGACAATCCGGACCAGCAGACCAGCGCCCGCGACCTCGCCGTGCTCGCCATGGCGCTGATGCATGATTTCTCTGATTATTCCGATTACTGGGGCACCTCGGCCGTGCAGCTCGGCAAGCAGGTGATGCACAACACCAACGGGCTGGTCGGGCGCTATTCCGGCATCAGCGGCATGAAGACCGGCTTCACCTGCGCCTCCGGCTTCAACGTGGTCGCAACGGCGAGCCGCGGCGGACGCACCTTGATCGCCATCGTCCTGGGCTCGCTTTCCGGCGCCGAGCGGACGGTGCAGGCAGCCCAGCTTCTCGATGCGGGCTTCGCCTCCTGGGGCGGCACCGGCTACAGCGTCGCCTCGATGCCGCCGAGCGGCACCCGCGCGCCCAATATCTGCGACGATGTGCGCCATCGCGGCGGCGGGGCCGCGCTCGCCGACGATGCCGATCTCTCCGGCCCGATCTCGGCCATGGCCACCGCCAATAGCGGCAACGAAGCCGATGGCGGGCGCTTTGCGACGGCGCTCTCCGCCCAGTCGGCCGCACCGGTCGCGAGCCGTTCCTCGCGCGGACGCATCACGCTGGGCCCGCGCGCCCAGGTCTTCCCGATCCAGGTCTCCTTCGGCCGCTCGCCGGGCTCCGCTTCCGCCCCGCTCGCCGCCAATGCCACGGCGCAGCCGAGCTCGCGCGTCGCCCGCGGTACCCCGACGATCGAGCCGGATGCTCCGGTCGCCGCCGGCCTCGCCATTCCCCCGACCCGTCGCACCGCTTCGAGCAACGGCGCGATCCCGCGCGGCACAACCGCCTTCGCGCCCGCAAGCGCGCCGGTCCAGCCCTCGACCGATGCCTTCGAAGGCGGCCCGCTGCGCCTCCAGGGCGCCGTCCGGCCCGGCGCCGCCAATACCGCGAGCCTGCGCCCCGGCGCGGCGGCCGGCATCAAGCCCGCCCCGCGCAAGGCGCAGGCCGCCAAGACCCAGCCGGCAAAGGCCCAGCCGCTCAAGACCCCGCCGGCCCGCACCTTGCCGGCCAAGCCCAAGCCTTCCCAGGCTGCCGCGAAGCCGCCGGCGGCCAAGCCCGCAGCCGGAGCCAAGGCCAAGCCCGGCAACGACGCCTGAGGCCTGATTGAACCCAGGCAGCCCTGACCGGGACCAAATCAGCGAGCGCCGGGGATTCGTCCTGGCGCTGGCTTCGGCCGCTGCCTTCGGCACGAATATCGTCAGTGCCCAGATCGCCGGCCAGGCGGGCCTGAGCGGCCCGCTGCTCGTCTTCTACCGCGTTTTCCTGATGCTCGTCCTCGTCGGGGGAGCCGCTCTCTTCTGGCGTGGATCGCTGGCCCTGCGGCGCGGCGAGCGGCAGCCCGTGCTGCTCTTCGGCCTGGCGACGGCGCTGGTCGGCATCGCCTATCTCTCATCGGTCGCCTTCGTGCCCGTCTCGGTCGCGGCGGTGGTGTTCTACACCTTTCCGATCCTGATCGTTCTGGCCGAGCCGGTTCTGACCCCTGCCCCCTTCCGCGCCGACAGGCTGGCGGTCGCCCTCGCAGCCTTTCTCGGCATCGCCCTCGTCGTCGGGCCTGACCTGCACGGGCTCGATCCGCGCGGCCTGGCGCTCGCGATGCTGGCGAGCCTCAGTGCGGCCGCGCAGTTCTTCGCCGCTGCCCGCTGCGCGGAAACGCCGACCCTGCCCAAACTGTTCTGGTCGCATGTCGTCATCCTGCCGGTCGCGGCGCTGGTGCTGCTGGCGACCGGCGGCTTCCTGCCGCCACAGACCTTCCTGCTCGCGCCGATCGCCGTCGCCATCACCTATGGCGGCTATGTCGTCGGCTTCCTGTTCCAGATCCTGGCGCTCGCCCGCATCGCGCCGGGCCCGGCCGGGCTTGCCTTCTGCGCCGAGCCGGTCTTCGCCGTCATCATCGCCGCCGTCGTGCTCACTGAGCGGCTGGGCCCGCTGCAATATGCCGGCTGCGCCCTTGTCATCGCCGCCATCGCCACTAATGTAATATTAGAACAAACGAGGCGGAGCACCGTGCCTGCCTAAAGGCTCAGCGATTCATGACCGGCGACCCTGCCCGCCCCCTCCCCGTTCCGCTCACCCTGCTGACCGGCTTCCTCGGCGCCGGCAAGACCACCTTGCTGAACCGCCTGCTGAAGGACCCGACGCTCGCCGGCACGCTCGTGCTCGTCAACGAGTTCGGCGAGATCGGCCTCGATCACCTGATGATCGAGGGCGTCGAGGAGAACATGATCCTCCTCGAATCCGGCTGCCTCTGCTGCACCATCCGCGACGATCTCATCGTCACGCTGGAGGACCTGCTGCGCGGGCGCGACAATGGCCGTATCGCGCCCTTCTCGCGCCTCGTCATCGAGACGACCGGCCTCGCCGACCCCGCGCCGATCCTGAACGTCCTGATCAACCACCCCTATCTCGCGATGCGCTTCCGGCTCGACGGCGTCGTCACGCTGGTCGACGCGGTCAACGGCATGGCGACGCTCGATGCGCATGAGGAGGCGCGGCGCCAGGTCGTCGCCGCCGACCGGCTCGTCCTGACCAAGACCGAGCTCGCCGCATCGGGGAGCCTGGCCGTCCTGCGCGAGCGTCTCGACGGGCTCAATCCGGGCATCGCTGTCCTGCGGTCGGACGCCCCCGCCACCGATCTGATCGGCGCCGGTCTCTACGATCTCGCGCAACAGCCCCATGCCCTGCGCCACTGGCTGGCCGAAGACGCGTTGCCCGGCCACCACCATCATCACGACCACGATCACCACCATCATGGGCACGACCATGGCGATCGTCAGGACCCGCATGACGTCAACCGCCACGACGCCTCGATCCGCGCCTTCGTCCTGACCGCGGAGCAACCAGTCGCCCGCACCACCTTCGACCTGTTCTGGACCCTGCTGCGCTCGATCCACGGCCCACGCCTGCTGCGCTTGAAGGGGCTGGTGGACATCGCCGGCGAGCCCGGCCGCCCCCTGCTCGTCCATGCCGTTCAGCAGATCCTGCATCCGCCGATCCAGCTCGATGCCTGGCCGGATGCGGATCACCGCTCTCGCCTCGTCCTGATCGTCAAGGACGTCGAGGAGGACACCGTGCGCAAGCTCTGGTCCGCCTTCCTTGGTCAGGCATCCGCGCAGCCGCAGCCCGCCTGACCTGTCGGCCCGTTTCTTGAACCCAAACCCCTGATCGATGAGGCGCGCCCGCGTGCCTTGCCATTCCGGCACAGCAACGCGCCGGAACGATCCAGCGAGGGTACGGGCAGATGAGCACGATCACGGCTCTGGCAGCGACCGACGGCACCGCGACCGCAGCCCGGCCATACCCGCCGCTTCCCCACCCGGATGCGGCGGTCTACAGCGAGCTGCGCGCGCTCGCCGCCTGCGAGAGCATCCGCCACGAATGGGCCGACCTCGCAAGCCGCGCCCTTGAAGCCAATCCCTGCCTCGAACCGGGCTTCGCGCTTGCAGCCGCCCAGCATCTCATCTCCTTCCGCAACGTCGAGCTGATGCTGCTCTGGCAGGGCGGTCCGGGCTCGGCGCAGCGCCGTCTCGTTGGGCTCATTCCCTGCCGGACGCAGCGCCATGTCTTCGCGTCCGATACGCTGGAAGGCTTCGCCGATCCGCGCCTGCTGAATGGCACGCCGCTGCTCGACCGCAGCTTCGCCGCGCCTGCTCTGGCCGCTTTCCTGCGTGACTGGCGCGGCCGCAGCCATGCCACAGGGGCGTTCTCTCTCTCGGGAATCGATCCCGCGGGCGCCTTCGCCACCGCGCTCGCGCGCGTCGCTGGCGGCCATGGCGTGACGGTCGGTTGGCAGCCGCTCATCGGCCGCAGGCTCGAGCTGCCACCCACCGCCCGCATCGCCGCCTCCGACGAGATCTTGCGGGACAAGGGCCGCCTGATCCTTGCCGAAGCCACGAACCAGGTGGACCGGCGTGACGCCGTCGAGATTCTGCTGGCGATCGAGGCCTCGGGCTCGCGCGGCCGGGCCGGCAAAGCAACGCTGCAGGACACCCGCGAGGTCGGATTCCTCCGCAGCATGAGCCGCGATCTCGGCCGGCAGAGGCTCTGCCGGATCGCCGTGCTGGTGCTGGACGACCGGCCGATCGCAGCGGCGCTCACGCTTGGAAAGGGCGCCTCCTGCTGGCTCTATCACGGCGTCGGCGACGAAGCCTTCGCAGCGCTGGAGCCCCTGCCGATGCTGCTCGCCATGATGCGCAAGGCGCAGCCCTCGCGGCAAATACTGCTGCCTGGCGGCCTGCCGCTCTTCGGCGCCCGCAACGAGGCCTTCGGCACGATCAGCCTCACCTGGCGCCGCCAGCAGCCCGCGCGCCGGCCGGCCGACCTCGCTGCCCGCATGCGCGAAAAGATCGGACGCGCGCTGTTCAGGCCTCGGCCCGCAGCAGTCGACGGATGATCTTGCCCGTCGTCGTCAGCGGCAGCTCGTCGCGGAAGGCGATCTCCCGCGGGTATTCATGCGCCGAAAGCCGCGCCCGCACGAAGTTCTGCAACTCCGAGACCAGGGCTTTCGAGCCGCGATAATCGGGCTTCAGGACGACGAAGGCCTTGACGATCTCGGTCCGCAGCGGATCGGGCTTGCCGACCGCCGCCGCCAGCGCCACCGCCGGATGCCGCAGCAGGCAATCCTCGATCTCGCCCGGCCCGATGCGATAGCCCGAGGAGGTGATGACGTCGTCGTCGCGGCCGATGAAGCGGACATAGCCATCCTCGTCCTGCACGCCCTCGTCGCCGGTCGTCATCCAGTCGCCGACGAACTTCGCCGCCGTCGCCTCCGGATTGCGCCAATATTCCAGGAACATTACCGGATCGGGCCGGCGCACGGCGATCTGGCCTTCCTCGCCGGCGGCGCAGACCGTGCCGTCCGGCCGGATGATCGCGACCTCATGGCCCGGCACCGCCTTGCCGATCGCGCCCGGGCGGCTGACGCCGAGCGCCGCGCTCGAGGCGAGCACGAGGTTGCATTCGGTCTGGCCATAGGCCTCGTTGATGGTGAGGCCAAGTGCCTCGCGCCCCCATTCCAGGGTCTCGGCGCCGAGCGCCTCGCCGGCCGCAGCGACCGTGCGCAGGTTCAGGCGCCAGCGCCCCTGCGGGCTGCCCGCGCCGCGCATCATCCGGAGCGCGGTCGGCGGTACGAAGGCGTTGCGGATGCCGAGATCCTGGATCAGCCGATAGGCCTCCTCCGGCTCGAAGCGCGTCACCGGCCGCGCCACGACCGCGACTCCGAAATGCAGTGCCGGCAGCAGCATGTTGAGCAGGCCGCCGGCCCAGGCCCAGTCGGCCGGCGTCCAGGCGAGATCGCCCGGCTGCGGCATGAATTCATGGGGCATCTGCACGCCCGGCAGATGGCCGGGCAGGACACGGTGGCCATGCAGCGCGCCCTTCGGATTGCCTGTCGTGCCCGAGGTGTAGATCATCAGCGCCGGATCGTCCGGCGTCGTCTCTACGGCCGTGAAATCCGGGCTGCCTTCCGCCAGCAGCGCGTCCCAGCCTTCGACCGCGCCATCAGCACCATCGGTGGAAATGCGTAAGCCGAGCTCCGGCAGCGGCTGAGCGATCTGGCCGAGCTTCGCCAGCCCGGCGGCATTGGTCACCACGACCTTCGCAGCCGAGTCGGTCAGGCGATAGGCGAGCGCATCGACGCCGAACAGCGCCGCCAGGGGCACAGCGATGGCGCCGAGCTTATAGGCGGCGAGATGCGCCGTCAGCACCGCTCGCCCCTGCGGCAGCAGGATGGCGATGCGGTCGCCACGACCGACGCCGCGCACCCGCAGCGCATTGGCCAACCGGTTGGAATGCTCGCTCAGCCAGCCGAAGCTGACCGGACTCACCTGCCAGTCCTGCGACACCTCGATGATGGCCGGACGATCAGGCTCTGCAGCGGCCCAGCGGTCGCAGACGTCCACGGCGATGTTGTAGCGTTCCGGAATGCGCCAGCGGAAGCGCTCGCGCAACGCAGCGTAATCGGTCAGGTCTGGCAGGATCAAAATAAACGTCCGGTGGGAGGCGCGGCACGATAGGCAGGCCGCTCCCGGCTGTCACCCGCGTCTTGCGTACCATCTCCCAGCGTAATGATGCGCTCAGAACATGCGTTCGCCGGCAGGAGGCAGATAGGCGTCGGTAAACGCATCGCCTGCCCGCGCCTTGTCACGGAAGCTCCCCGCCAGGACGAGCTGGTCCAGCGCCTGTGCCCAGCGCTCGCGGTCGATCCCACCCAGACCATGCGCGCGGACATACGGGGTCAGGATGTTGCGCTCGATCACGGCGGCGAGCTTGTCGCGCTCCACGTCGGCCTGGGCGCTCTCGTTGCGGCGCAGGACGGATTGCGCGCCAGCACCGGGATTGACCACGGTATCGCGGACGCCGCGCATGACGGCACGCACGAGCCCGCGCACGGCATCCGGCTTGGCCGCGGCGAACTTGCCGGAGACGATCACCGCGCTGCCGTAGAGCAGCAGGCCGTGATCGGCCATGTCCATCAGCACGATATCCTCGCCGGGCACGCCGCGCGCCTTCAACGAGACGGCGGTCGACGGGCCGAAGGCGAAGAGGGCATCGATCTCACCGGAAGCCAGCATCGGCTCGCGCACCGGCAGGCCGATGGTCTCGATCCGGATCTTGCTGTCGTCGATCTTGTTGAGGCTCTTGAAGATCGGCCATTGCGCGAAGCTCGCATCGATGCTGGCCGTGCCGAGCTTGCGGCCTTCGAGGCTCGTCGGGGCGGTCGTGATCCCCCGGCTCTTGCGGCCGATCACGGCATAGCCCGGCCGATCATGGATGATCATCACCGCCTTGAGATCAGCGCTCGGATTCTCGTCGCGGAAGCGGATCAGCGCGTTGATATCGCCGAAGCCTGCATCCTGCGTGCCGGCGGCCAGGCGCTGCAGCATGGCGCGTGCGCCATTGCCCGGCTCGATCACGACATCGAGCCCTTCGGTGCCGAAATAACCCTTGTCCTGTGCCGCCAGGAACGGCGCCGTCAGCGCATCGAACCGGCGGTCCAGCGCGAAGCGGATAGCGGTGTTACCCTGCGCATGGGCCAGTCGGCCTCCGGCGAAACAGGCCGCCACGGCCCCGACCGCCAGCTGCCCAAAACCGCGCCGGCACAGGACAGAGGAGCGAGAGGGCGAAGCGATCGGCATGTCTGGCCTCCGGGCGCCATGCTGGTTGGGGCACGGCATATCCGTGCGTCCAGTCTTGTTGACATCATAAGATGTTGAAATGGCGTCAACACCGAAGAAGTTCCCTGGCAAAAACGCATTATCGGCGGTCCCAGGCCGCATTTATCACCGCAGAGGCGAGCATTTCCCGCGCGTCGAGCGAGCAACGCCGCACCAAACATGAAAAGAGGAGCCGCAAGGCCCCTCTCTCATCGCATCTCGCTTCGAGTGAAACGCCTCAGGCGGCGCGATAGCGCGCCAGCCAATGCGCATAGGGTGCCGGCAGGGTCGCCCAGGCCGGGTTCTCGACACCGAGCGCCTGCGCCGCCGCATAAGGCCAATGCGGATCGGCCAGCAGCGGCCGGCCCAGCGTCACCAGATCGACCTTGCCTTCCCGCACCAGCGCGTCGGCGTGCTCGGGCTTGCTGATGTACCAGCTCGTCGAGGCCGGCAGGCCGGTCTCGCGCCGCACCCGCTCGGCGACCGGCGCCAGGAAGGCCGGCCCCCACGGAATCTTCGCTTCATTGGTCGAGAAGCCGACGCTGACATCGATGAAATCGAGCCCTTCGTCCTTCAGGCGTTTCACCAGCTCGATCGCCTCGGCGAGCGTCTCCTCGTCGCGCCCATCATATTCGATCACGCCGAGCCGGACGGAGAGCGGCCGGTTCTCCGGCCAGACCTTGCGCACGGCGGCCAGCGTCTCGATCAGGAAACGGCTGCGGTTCTCGAAGCTGCCGCCATAGGCGTCTTCGCGCTTGTTGGCATGGGTCGAGAGGAAGCTCTGCGCGAGATAGCCATGGGCGAAATGCAGCTTCAGCCACTGGATGCCGATGTCGCGGGCCCGCTCGGCCGCGGCGACGAAATCGCCGCGCACGCGCTCGATATCGGCCGTGGTCATCGCACGGGGCACACGCGGCAGCCCGCCGCCCTGTGCGACCGCCGAGGGCGCGATCGTCTCCCAGCCGCGCACGTCATTGGCCGGGATATGGTCGTCGCCTTCCCAGGGCAGGTTGGCGCTGGCCTTGCGCCCGGCATGGCCGATCTGGATGCCGGCGACCGCACCGGCCTTGCGCATCTCCGCGACGATCGGCGCCAGCGCCTCCGCCTGCCCGTCATTCCACAGGCCGAGGCAGCCAGGCGTGATCCGGCCTTCCGGCGAGACGCCGGTCGCTTCGATCACCACGAGGCCGGTACCACCACGTGCCAGCCCGGCGAGATGCGCCCGGTGCCATTCGTTGGCGACGCCGTCCTGTGCCATGTACTGGCACATCGGCGAGGCGATGATGCGGTTGCGGAGGGTGACGTCCTTCAGACTGAAGGGATCGAACAGGCCAGGCATGATGCGGCTCCACGCAGGTGGGTTTCTATGTTTCGATAGTTCGATATTTTTCGAACTTTGGCAAGTTCAAAACCCTGTGATAGGCTGCCGGCCATGCGACACGCCCGCCTACCCGCCTCCGAAGAGATCGCGCTCGAAGACGTCTTCCATGCCTTGAGCGATCCGTTTCGGCTCGAAGTCGTGCGCCGGCTGGCAGTGGAAGGTGAGCAGAGCTGCCAGGCTCTGGAGGGCGACCGGCCTAAATCCAGCGTCTCGCATCATTTCCGCGTCCTGCGCGAGGCCGGCCTGATCCGCACCCGCAACAAGGGCGTGAGCCGGATGAACGCCCTGCGTCGCGACGATATCGAGCAGCGCTTCCCCGGCCTGCTCGCTTGCGTCGTTCCCAAGTCAGGCGGTTGATCCGCAACCGGTTTCGCTTCGCCTGGCCTCACCCTATGTTCGCGCCATGAACCTCCCCTACCGCCCCAATGTCGGCATCGCCCTGTTCAATGCGCAGGGTCTGGTCTTCGCCGGCCGCTCGCACAGCGCCGGACCCGAGATCGTCCTGCCCGGCTTCGACTGGCAGATGCCGCAAGGCGGCATCGATCCCGACGAGGACATCGTCGCTGCTGCCCGTCGCGAGCTGGAGGAGGAGAGCGGCGTCACGGAGGCCGAGCTGCTCGCTGTGACCGAGGACTGGTGGAGCTACGACTTCCCGCCCTATGACGGCCCCTGGCACAAGCTTTCGGCCTTCCGCGGCCAGCGCCAGCGCTGGGTCGCCTTCCGCTTCACCGGCAGCGAGAGCACGTTCGACATCGGCAAGCCCAATGGCGACGAGCCGCCGGAATTCAGCGAATGGCGCTGGCGCCCGCTTGCGGAGATGCCGGAGCTGGTCGTGCCGTTCAAGCGCCCGGTCTACGAGAAGGTGGCGCAGGCGTTTGCGGGTTTCGCTGCGACCTGACCCGTCTTGTCATTCCGGACAAGCCGCGAAGCGGCGCAGATCCGGAAACCACCAAAGGACGAGACACCCAGTCGTGGCTTCCGGGTCCCCGCTTCGCTCCCCCCGGAATGACAAGAATGCACATTTAGAAACGAAAAAGGGCCGCTTGCGCGGCCCTTCCGAATTTCAAAGCTGAAGGGCGGATCACGCCGCCTTGCGCTGCTCGAAGACATGCTTGAATTCGCGCAACTGCACCAGCGCCTCCCGCAGGCGCTTCTTCTCATCGTCGTTGTGCGAACCGGCGAGGCGGGTCTCGGCCGTCAGGATCTCGGCGTCGAGCACGGCGCTATCGACATCCTCGAGGAACTTGCCCTGCTCGGCCAGGATGGTCATCGTTTCCTGGTTGACCTCGGCGAGGCCGCCATTGACGAAGAATTCCTTGCCGTTCTGGTCCGTCGTCTGGACGAAGACGATGCCGGCCTTGAGCGTCGCCACCAGCGGCGCGTGCCCGGCAAGCACGGTCATCTCGCCCTCGGTCGACGGGACGATGACACTGACGACCTCACCCGAGAACAGGATGCGCTCCGGCGAGACGAGTTCGAACTTGAAGGTGGCCATCGCCTGTCTTTTCCTCCGACCTCACCCCGGCCGCGGATACCGGGCCCGGGGCTTGCCAGATCTGTCAACAACCTATGCCCGGCATGGTTCCAGGCAGCAGCAGCCGCCCGGAAGCGCCGGTCGCGAGAGGCTTACGCGGCCTCGGCGGCCAGGCGCTGCGCCTTTTCGACAGCTTCCTCGATCGAGCCGACCATGTAGAAGGCCGCTTCCGGCAGGTGGTCGTACTTGCCCTCGATCAGGCCCTTGAAGCCCTTGATGGTGTCCTCAAGCGGGACGAGCTTGCCGGGCGAGCCGGTGAAAACCTCCGCGACGAAGAAGGGCTGCGACATGAAGCGCTCGATCTTGCGGGCGCGCGCCACCGTCATCTTGTCGTCTTCGGAGAGCTCATCCATGCCCAGGATCGCGATGATGTCCTGCAGCGACTTGTAGCGCTGCAGCGTCTGCTGGACCGCGGTCGCGACGGCGTAATGCTCCTCGCCGACGATGTCGGCCGAGAGCATGCGCGAGGTCGAGTCGAGCGGGTCGACCGCCGGGTAGATGCCCTTTTCCGCGATCGAACGCGACAGCACGGTACGGGCGTCAAGGTGGGCAAACGAGGTCGCGGGCGCCGGGTCGGTCAAGTCGTCGGCCGGGACGTAGATCGCCTGCACCGAGGTGATCGAGCCCTTGTTGGTGGTGGTGATGCGCTCCTGCAGGTTGCCCATGTCGGTGGCGAGCGTCGGCTGATAGCCCACCGCCGAAGGAATGCGGCCAAGCAGCGCGGACACTTCCGAACCGGCCTGCGTGAAGCGGAAGATGTTGTCGACGAAGAACAGCACGTCCTGGCCCTTGTCGCGGAAATCTTCCGCGATGGTCAGGCCGGCGAGCGCAACGCGCATGCGGGCGCCCGGGGGCTCGTTCATCTGGCCGTAAACGAGAGCGCACTTGGAGCCAGCGGTCGAACCGTTGTTCTCCTTGGGGTTCTTGTTGACGTTGGACTCGATCATCTCGTGATAGAGATCGTTGCCTTCGCGGGTGCGCTCGCCGACGCCGGCGAACACGGAGTAGCCGCCATGGGCCTTCGCGACGTTGTTGATCAACTCCATGATCAGCACGGTCTTGCCGACGCCGGCGCCGCCGAACAGGCCGACCTTGCCGCCCTTGGCGTAGGGCGCCAGCAGGTCGACGACCTTGATGCCGGTGACGAGGATCTGGGCGTCCGTCGCCTGCTCGGCATAGCTCGGGGCCGGCTGGTGGATGCCGCGGCGGGCCGTGGTCAGGATCGGGCCGGCCTCGTCGACCGGCTCGCCGATGACGTTCATGATGCGGCCGAGCGTCTCGTCGCCGACCGGAACCGCGATCGGCGCGCCGGTGTCGGTGACGGACTGGCCGCGAACCAGACCTTCGGTGGCGTCCATCGCGATGGTACGGACGGTGTTCTCGCCGAGATGCTGGGCGACCTCGAGGACCAGGCGGTTGCCGAGGTTGTCGGTCTCGAGCGCGTTCAGAATCTCCGGCAGGGCGCCGTCGAACTGCACGTCGACGACCGCGCCGATGACCTGGGTAACGCGGCCGGTGCCGGTATTGGCGGGCTTCTCGGCGGTCTTCGTCTTGGTGGTCTTGGTAGCGGCTTTGGCCATGGTGGAACCTCGGGACTAGCGCATTCGGATGTTGCGGCTGCCGGCGGATCACTCCGCCGACGAAAGATTAGGCGGTTATAGCGCTTCCGCGCCGGAGATGATCTCGATCAGTTCCTTGGTGATCATCGCCTGGCGCGAGCGGTTGTAGATCTGCGTCTGCTTCTTGATCATCTCGCCGGCATTGCGCGTGGCGGAATCCATCGCCGACATGCGCGCGCCCTGTTCGGAAGCGGCGTTCTCGAGCAGCCCGCGCAGGATCTGGACGGTGAGGTTGCGCGGCAGCAGCGCCTCGAGGATCTCGCCCTCGTCCGGCTCGTAATCGTAGACCGCGTCGGTCTGCTTCGTCCCTTCCGGGATCTCGGCCGGGATGATGCGCTGCGCCGTCGGGATCTGGGCGATCACCGAGCGGAAGCGCGAGAAGAACAGCGTCGCGACGTCGAATTCGCCATTGCCGAAACGCGCCAGCACGTTCTGGGCGATCGTCTCCGCGTTGGCGAAGCCGACCTGCTTGAACTCGCGCAGATCGATGAACTCGATGATCTCGGCCGCGAACTGGCGGCGCAGGATGTCGTAGCCCTTCTTGCCGACGCAGATGATCTTGACCGTCTTGCCTTCGGCCTTCAGCGCCAGCGCCTTGTCGCGAGCGAGACGCGCGATCGAGGAGTTGAAGGCGCCGCACAGGCCGCGCTCGGCGGTCAGAACCAGCAGCAGATGCACCTTGTCGGAGCCCGTTCCGGCGATCAGGCGCGGCGCGCTCGAACCGGAGACGCCGGACGCGAGATTCGACAGCACCGTCTCCATGCGCTCGGCATAGGGGCGCGCAGCCTCGGCAGCCGACTGCGCGCGGCGCAGCTTGGCAGCCGCGACCATCTGCATGGCCTTGGTGATCTTCTGCGTCGACTTCACCGAAGCGATGCGGTTTCTAAGGTCCTTCAAAGAAGGCATGTGGCGCTCTCACCCCGTCATGGTCGAAACTGACCATCTACGTCTCATTCCGTCATGCCCGGGCTTGTCCCGAGCACCCATGTCCTCACTCCCGCCCACCTTGCTCGATCGGCCGCAAGGCGTGAATGGCCGGCACGAGGCCGACCATGACGGGAAGCCCGTCCTCAGGCGAAGGACTTCGCGAACCCCGTCACGATGTCCTTGAGCTTGGCGGCGTTGGCGTCCGACAGGTCCTTCGACGTGCCGATCTCGTTGAGCATGTCGGCATGCTTGCCGCGGACCAGCGAGAGCAGGCCGTCCTCGAAGGCGCGGACCTTGTTGACCGGAAGCGCGTCGAGATAGCCGTTCACGCCGGCATAGATCACGACGACCTGCTCTTCCATCTTCAGCGGCGAGAACTGCGGCTGCTTCAGGAGCTCGGTCAGGCGGGCGCCGCGGTTGAGCAGGCGCTGCGTGACCGCGTCGAGGTCCGAGCCGAACTGCGCGAAGGCGGCCATCTCGCGATACTGGGCGAGCTCGCCCTTGATCTTGCCGGCGACCTTCTTGGTCGCCTTGGTCTGCGCCGACGAACCGACGCGCGACACCGAGAGACCGACGTTCACGGCCGGGCGGATGCCCTGGTAGAACAGGTCCGTCTCCAGGAAGATCTGGCCGTCGGTGATCGAGATCACGTTGGTCGGGATATAGGCCGAGACGTCGTTCGCCTGGGTCTCGATGACCGGCAGCGCCGTCAGCGAGCCGAGGCCGGCGGCCTCACCCATCTTCGCCGCGCGCTCGAGCAGGCGGGAGTGGAGATAGAACACGTCGCCCGGATAGGCCTCGCGGCCCGGCGGGCGGCGCAGCAGCAGCGACATCTGGCGGTAGGCGACGGCCTGCTTGGAGAGGTCGTCATAGATGATGACGGCATGCATGCCGTTGTCGCGGAAGAACTCGCCCATGGCGCAGCCGGCGAAGGGCGCCAGGAACTGCATCGGAGCGGCGTCCGAGGCGGTGGCGGCCACGACGATGGAATACTCCATCGCGCCGCGCTCCTCGAGCACCTTCACGAGCTGGGCGACGGTCGAGCGCTTCTGGCCGACGGCGACGTAGACGCAGTAGAGCTTCTGGCTCTCCGGAGCGCCTTCGACGTTGAGGGGCTTCTGGTTCAGGATCGTGTCGAGCGCCAGGGCGGTCTTGCCGGTCTGGCGGTCGCCGATGATCAGCTCGCGCTGGCCACGGCCGATCGGGATCAGGGCGTCGACCGCCTTGAGGCCGGTCGCCATCGGCTCATGCACCGACTTGCGCGGGATGATGCCGGGCGCCTTGACGTCGACGCGGGCGCGGGTCTTGGACTTGATCGGGCCCTTGCCGTCGATCGGGTTGCCGAGCGCGTCGACGACGCGGCCGAGCAGCTCCTTGCCGACGGGAACGTCGACGATGGCGCCGGTGCGCTTGACGGTCTGGCCTTCCTTGATCTCGCGGTCGGAACCGAAGATCACGACGCCGACATTGTCGCTCTCGAGGTTGAGCGCCATGCCGCGCACGCCGGACTCGAACTCGACCATCTCACCGGCCTGGACCTTGTCGAGGCCGTAGACGCGGGCGATACCGTCGCCGACGGAGAGAACCTGGCCGACTTCGGTGACCGAAGCTTCCGAGCCGAAATTCGAGATCTGAGCCTTCAGGATGGCGGAGATTTCAGCGGGGCGGATGTCCATCAGCCGACCTCTTTCATGGCAAGACGAATTGAATTGAGCTTGGTTTTCAGCGAGGCGTCGACCATGCGGGAGCCCATCTTGACGATGAGCCCGCCGATCAGGGCCGGGTCGATCTTGATCGAGACGTCGACATCCTTGCCGGCGACGCCCTTCAGCGCCGCGCGGATCTCGTCGACGCGCTTGGCCGTGGGCTGCTCGGCGACCGTCACCTCGGCGGAGACGATGCCCTTGGCCTCGGCGACCAGACGCTTGTAGCCGGCGATCATGCCCGGCAGCGCGAAGAGGCGGCGCTTGCTGGCGACGAGGCCGATGAAATTGGCGGCGATGCCGGTGATGCCAGCCTTCTCGAGCACGGCCTTGATCGCCGCGACCTGCTCCTCGGCGGTGAAGGCCGGGCTCTCGATCAGGCGACGGAGGTCCTCGCTCTCGGCGAGCAGACCGTTGAAGCTATCCAGAGCGGCCGCGACGGCGTCGATCGCGCCTGCCTCCTGAGCCAACTCGAACAGAGCGGTGGCATAGCGTTGAGCTACGCCCGACACCAATGTCCCCTGCGATCCGCCTTCAGCCACGCTTCCCGTCTCTCGTTTCAAGGGACCACACCGGCGACCTTCCTGACGAAGGTGGAGTGTATGCTCCCGACACTGCGAGTATCATAGGCCCGAAGTCGGCAAGACGACTTCGCGACCGAAATGTGGCGGTGCACTAGCATGCGGTTCCGGGCCGCGCAATCGCTGATTGGTCGTCACAAGCGGCGATTTTGCCGCGCCTTTCACCTCTTCAAAGGAAGCTTTGCGGATCGACGTCCACCGCGACCCGGACCGAGCCCTTTGGCCGGGGCGCCCGTTTCAGCCAGCCGCGCAGATAGTCCTGCAGGTTGATCTCGCGCGCCGTCTTGACGATCAGGCGCATGCGATGGCGCCCGCGCAGCACCGCCAAGGGCGCTTCCGCCGGCCCCAGCACCATGATTCCGTCATTGGCCTCGGCGCAGCGCGCCAGCGCCCGCGCATGGCTTTCGGCCTCGGCCTGGTTGTTGGCGGAGACGATCAGCGCCGCCAGTCGCCCGAAGGGCGGCAGGCCCGCCGCCTCCCGCGATGCCTCCTCTGCGGCATAAAACCGCTCCGGATCGCCCGAGATCAGCGCCTTGAGCACAGGATGCTCCGGGTCATGCGTCTGAAGCAGGGCGCGGCCGGGTTTCTCGCCCCGCCCTGCGCGCCCGGTGACCTGTCGCAAAGCCTGGAAGGTTCGCTCCGCCGCGCGCGGATCGCCGGATGTGAGGCCGAGATCGGCGTCGATCACGCCAACCAGCGTCATGCCGGGAAAATTATGGCCCTTGGCCACGAGCTGCGTGCCGATGACGATATCGAATTCGCCTTCGGCCACCGCCATCAGTTCCGTCTTCAGCCTTTCTGTCCCTCCCGGAAAATCGCTGGAGAGCACGATCGAACGCGCCTGTGGAAAAAGCGTCGCGACCTCCTCGGCCAGCCGCTCCACACCCGGGCCACAAGCGACCAAGCTCTCGGGCTTGTGGCAGGCCGGGCATTCATGCGGCCGACGCTCGACATGGCCGCAATGATGGCAGACCAGCGCCCGCCGAAAACGATGGTCGACCAGCCAGGCTGAGCAGTTCGGGCACTGGAAGCGGTGGCCGCAATCGCGGCACAGCGTCAGCGGGGCATAGCCGCGCCGGTTGAGGAAGAGCAGTGACTGCTCCTTCGCCTCCAGATTGGCCTCGACCGCCTTGATCAGTGCGCCCGAGAGCCAGCGCCCGCGCTCCGGCTTGTCGCGGCGCAGGTCGACGAGGCCCAGCTGCGGCAATTCGCGCCCGCCGAAACGCTCCGGCAGCTTGAGATGGGCATAGCGACCGCGCTCGGCATTGACGCGGGTTTCCAACGAGGGCGTCGCCGAAGCCAGCACGACGGGCGCATTCTCGATCCGGCCCCGTACCACCGCCATGTCGCGCGCATGATAGGAGACGCCGTCCTCCTGCTTGTAGGCGCTCTCATGCTCCTCATCGACGACGAGGAGGCCGAGATCGCTATAGGGCAGGAACAGGGCCGAGCGGGCGCCGGCCACGACCTTGGCCTCCCCTGATGCGATCGCCGCCTGCAGGCGCTCGCGCTTGCGGCCCGTCACCGCCGAATGCCACAGGCCCGGCCTGACGCCGAAACGCGCTTCGAACCGGTCGATGAACTGCGCGGTCAGCGCGATCTCCGGCATCAGGATCAGGCTCTGCCGCCCCAGCCGGATCGCCTCCGCCACCGCCTCGAAATAGACCTCCGTCTTGCCCGAGCCGGTGACGCCTTCGAGCAGCGAGACACCGAAGGCCTTCGCCTGCACGGACTGGACCAGCGCCTGCGCGACCTCCGCCTGCCCTTCCGAAAGCTCCGGCACGGCATGGTCGGGATCGGGCAAGGCGGCGATCGCCTCGCGCGGCAAGGGTTCGACGATGAAGGTGCCGGCATCGACGAGGGAATCGATCACGGCCGCGCTGACGGAAGCCGCCTCGGCCAGCGCCGATTTGCCGATCAGCAACCCGCCCTCGGCCGCCGCGATCGCCCGCGCCCGCGCCGGAGTCATCCGCCCTGGCGGCGGGCCTGCTAACCTCACCCCGAGCTTCGGTCGCTCGGGCGTATCGTCCGGTTGTCGGCGCAGAGCCAGCGCCAGTACCGAGCCCTTCGGTGCGAGCGTGTACCATGCGACCCAGTCGACGAGCTTGCGCAGCGCCGGGTCGAGCGGCGGCATATCGTATTTGCCGGTGACCTTCTTGAGGTTGCCGCCGCGCCCGGAACCGACATCCCAGACGACGCCGACCGTCTCGCGTGGGCCGAGCGGCACCTGCACGACATCGCCGGGCTTGAGCACGAGCCCGGCCGGCACGGCATAGCTATAGGCCTGATCGAGCCCGAGCGGGATCAGCACATCGACCGTGCCGCCTTCGATCATGTCCGCCGTCTCATCCATCGCGCCAGTGTCTAGCACCGATTCGGCTGCTGTTAAGGCAGGAGCGTCATGCTTCCGCGATGACCGATTTCGACTCCTTCCGTAGCGACTGGCTCCAGCACCTCTCGGCCGAGCGGCGCCTTTCGCCGAAGACGCTGGAGGCCTATGCCCGCGACCTCGGCCAGTTCCATGCTTTCCTCACCGAGCATCTCGACGGCGCGCCCTCGCTTTCCGACGTCGCCGCGCTCAAACCCGTCGACCTGCGCGCCTTCCTCGGCCAGCGCCGGCGCGACGGCGTCGGCAACCGCACCTTGATGCGCCAGCTCGCAGCGCTCCGCTCCTTCGCCCGGTTCGGCGAGCGGAACGGCAAGCTCACCGCCGCTGCCTTCGCCGCGACCCGCGGCCCACGCCTCGGCAAGTCGCTGCCGCGCCCGCTCGAGCCCTCGGCCGCCCGCGCCGTCACCCAGGCCGATACCCGCGCCGGCGAAGAGCGCGAGCAATGGATCCTTGCTCGCGACGCTGCCGTCCTGGGCCTGCTCTATGGCAGCGGCCTGCGCATCTCGGAGGCGCTCTCGCTCGCCCGCACCCAGGCCCCGCAGCAGGCCGGCGATACGCTGACCGTCATCGGCAAGGGCAGCAAGACGCGGATGGTGCCGGTGCTGCCCGTCGTGATCGCGGCGATCGCGGAGTACCTGAAGCTCTGTCCCTGGCGGTTGCCGCCGGAAGGGCCGCTGTTCGTCGGTGCCAAGGGCGGGCCGCTCTCGCCCCGTATCATCCAGCTCGCGGTCGAGGGCCTGCGCGGCGCGCTCGGCCTGCCCTCCTCCGCCACGCCGCACTCGTTGCGCCATTCCTTCGCCACGCATCTGCTCGGGCGCGGCGGCGATCTGCGCGCCATTCAGGAACTGCTGGGCCACGCCTCGCTCTCGACGACGCAGATCTATACCCGCATCGATTCGGCCCGCCTGATGGCCGCCTATGACGCGGCCCATCCGCGCGCCGGCCGCTGACGCCCTCTTGCTGCCCAAACGGAAAACCTTAAACAGCGCCGCCACAGCAGCCTTGCGAGGTGATTCGTGTCCGACTCCGTCGAAACGCCCCAGGGCGGCAACAAGCGCGTCGCGCTGCTGATCGCGCTGCTCGCGCTCACGCTCGCCTTCTCCGAGATCGGCGGGAAGAATGCCGAGCAGGAGGCCGTCGCCAAGAATATCGAGGCCTCCAATCTCTGGGCCTTCTTCCAGGCCAAGACGATCCGCGGCACGACGGTGCGCACCGCGACCGAGGCGCTGGAGGTCGAGCTTGCCGGCGTCACCGACGAGGCCGCCCGGCAGCGCCTGACCAAGCGCATCGAGAGTTGGAAGCAGACCGTCGCGCGCTACGATTCCGAGCCCGAGACCAACGAGGGCCGCAAGGAGCTCGCCGCCCGTGCCAAGGCGGCCGAAGCCCAGCGCGACATTGCCGCAGCCCGCGACGACAAGTTCGACATCGCGTCAGGCCTGATCCAGATCGCGATCGTCATCTCGTCCGCCGCGATCATCACCGGCGTCGGCCTCCTCGCCGCGACCGGTGGCCTGCTCGGCCTCACCGGCATCGCGCTGATGGCGCTGGCCCAGTTCGCTCCGACCGCGCTGTTCTGAGAACGTTACCGGCTGCGCCGCAGGCGTGGATCGACCGCGTCGCGCAGGCCATCGCCGAGCAGGTTGAAGCCGAGCACGGTCAGCGCAATCGCGGCACCCGGGAAGATCGCAAGCCAGGGCTGCGCCGCCATGAAGGTCTGCGCCTCGTTGAGCATCCGTCCCCAGGACGGGTTCGGCGGCTGCGTGCCGAGCCCGAGATAGGACAGGCCGGCCTCGGCCAGCACCGCGAGCGCAAACTGGATCGTCGCCTGCACCACCAGGATGCCGGCGATATTGGGCAGGACATGGCGTAGCGTGATCTGCCGGTTATTGAGCCCAGCCGCCCGCGCCGCCTGGATGAAGTCCTGCGCCCAGACCTGCAGGGCCGCGCCGCGCGCGAGCCGGGCAAAATAGGGCAGGTTCAGCACGGCGATGGCGACGACCGCGTTGAGCATGCCGGGCCCGACGATCGCGGTCATCATGATCGCGGTCAGCACGGCCGGGAAGGCATGGGTGAAATCGGCCGTGCGCATGATCGCATGGTCGAGGAGGCCGTCGCGCCGGACCGAGGCCGCGAGCCCCAGCGCCGTCCCGACGACCATGCCGATGCCGACCGCACCCAGGCCCACCGCCAGCGAATTGCGCGCACCGACCATGATCATCGAGAAGACATCGCGGCCGAACTGGTCGGTGCCGAACCAGTTTGCCGCCGACGGCCCCTTCAGGCGGTTCAGGATCATCATCTGCGTCGGCTGATAGGGCGTCCAGACATAGGAAACGAGAGCCGCCGCGACGACGAGCATGGCCAGCACAGCGCCGATCACGAAGGAAGGCGCGAGCCACCAGTGCCGCTTGCCGCCGAGCACCTTGTCCTCAGCCGCGCTCATGACTGCCTCAGGCGGGGATCGATCAGCCCGTAGAGCAGTTCGACCGCGAAATTGATCAGGATCGCCAGCCCGGCGAAGAGCATGACGAGGTCCTTGACCACGATCAGGTCATGCTGGGCGATGGCCTGGAAGACGAGCCGGCCCAGTCCCGGCAGGGCGAAGACGTTCTCGATGATGATGGCGCCTGCGATCAGCACGGAGAACTGGAGGCCGAGGATGGTGACGACCGGGATCAGCGCGTTGCGCAGCGCATGCCGGCGCATCGTCGTGCCCTCGCTCAAGCCCTTGGCGCGGGCGGTGCGGACGAAATCCTCCTGCAGCGTGTCGAGCATCGAGGAGCGCGTCACCCGCGCGATGATCGCCGCCTGCGGCAGCGCCAAGGCCAGCGCCGGCATCAGCAGCGCCTTCAGCGAGACGCCTATCCCCGCTTGCCAGCCCGGAAAGCCGCCGGCCGGCAGCCAGCCGAGCCCGACCGCGAAGACGAGCACGAGCAGCAGACCAAACCAGAAATTCGGGATGGCGAGCCCGGCCTGCGCGAAGGCCATGACGCCTGCATCGGCCAGCCGGCCATGGCGCGAGGCCGCGAGCATGCCGAGCGGAATGCCGATCGCGGTGGCCAGTGCGATCGCCATCAGCGCAAGCGGTAAGGTCACCGCCATGCGCTCGGTGATGAGCTGCAGCACTGGCACGCGATAGGTATAGCTCTGCCCGAGATCGCCGGTGACGAGCCCGCCGAGCCAGATGAAGAAGCGCAGCGCCGCCGGCTTGTCGAGCCCCATCTCGGCCCGAAGCGCGGTCAGCGCCTCGGGCGCGGCATTGAGGCCGAGCGTCACCGCCGCCGGGTCGCCCGGCAGGATTTCGAGCACGACGAAGATCACCACCGCCGCCGCGAGCAAGGTCAGCACCAGCGCGACGAGCCGGCGCAGGATATAGCCGATCATGACGCCCTGCCGCCTGCCGGCGGCCTCACCGCCAGCGCAATTCCGCCAGCGGCGTCACCGGCAGCGGCCAGTCGGTCCACATCCCCTCCAGCGCGGCGTTCGCCACGGTGATCTTGGGCAAGATGAACAGGAAGCCGTTGACCGCATCCTGGGCCAGCTTGCGCTGCGCCTGCTTGTAGAGCTCGTTGCGCTCGGCCTCCGGCAGGGTCACGGCGATCTTGGCGATCAGCGCCTTGAAGTCCGGGTCCTTGTACTGGAAGTAGTAGCCGTCGCGCGCGTAGATATCGATGTCGAGCGGCTCGGTATGGGCGATGATGCTGAGGTCGTAATCCTTGTTGCGGAAGACGCGCTCCAGCCATTGCGGGAATTCGAGCGGCTCGATCGCCGCGTTGATGCCGATCTGCGAAAGCAGCGCCGCGACGATCTCGCCGGAGCGACGGGCATAGGAGGGCGGCGGCAGCTTCAGCGTGCAGTTGAAGCCGTTCGGGAAGCCGGCCTCTGCCAGCAGCGCCTTGGCCTTGGCGGGGTCGTAGGGATAGGTGCCGGTCAGGTCGACATAGGCCGGGTGCAGCGGCGAGAAATGGCTGCCGATCAGGTTGACGTCGAAGCCGTAGACGCCGAGCGCGATGGTCTTGCGGTCGAGCGCGTGGGCAATGGCCTGCCTCACCTTGAGATTGTCGAAGGGCGGCTTGGCATTGTTGGTGGCGAGCACCGTCTCGCCCTCGGTGCCGCCGATCGTGACCTTGAGCTTCGGATCGGCCCTGAGCTGCGGCACCGCCTCGGGCGCCGAGAGATTGGTGTGGGCGTCGACATCGCCGGCCCGCAGCGCCGCGACCTGTGCCTGCGGGTCCGACATGAAGCGGAAAATCGCCTTGGCCAGCGCCGGCTTCTCGCCCCAATAGCCATCGTTGCGGGCGAGTTCGAGCCGGTCGCCGCGGTTCCAGCGCACGAATTTGAACGGGCCGGTGCCGACCGGATTGGTCTTGTTGTTGGCGGCCGTGGCCGGCGCCACGATCACCGCATCACCCCAGGCCAGGCCGAAGAGGAAATTCGCGGTCGGCTGCTTCAGCTTGATCACCACGGTCGCCGGGTCCGGCGTGGTGATCTCGGCGATGGGCGTGAAGAGCTGGCGCTGGGCGTTGGTGGAATCCGGTGCCACCGCGCGCTCGAACGAGAACTTCACCTGCTCGGCGGTGAACGGCGTATCGTCGTGGAACTTCGCGCCCTGCCGCAGCTTGAAGCGATAGGTGACGTTGTCGTCGGCGATCTGCCAGCTCTCGGCGAGGCAGGGCTGGAGCTTGCCGGTCCGGTCGATCTTGACCAGCCCTTCGAAGATGTTCTGCAGCGTCACCTCGCGGATCGCCTGCGCGGCGCCGGAAGTCGGGTCCAGTGTCGGCGGCTCCAGCGTCTGGGCGAGGGTCACGCTGTCCTTTGCCTGCGCCAGCGCGACGACGGGAAGCTGCGCCGCCAGCGCTGCCAGTCCCGCCCCTGCCAGGAGTTCACGCCGCGTCGTCATATCCATCGCTCCGGTACCGTTGCGGCGCGAGGATGGCGCGGGACATACGACAAGCGCAAGTCTGGTTCCGAAGCAATCCCCGACAGGTAGCGGCCGTCCTCTGGCGCACTAGTATACCAGGCGATTGACCCCCGCTGCCGCCGGTTCTAGAGATCGGGGCGACCGATGGAGATGCCCATGCTGCTGCACGACGATCGCCTCTTTCCCGCGGATCCGGTAACCCGCGGCATCGCGCGCCGGCTCTTCGCCACGGTCCGCGACCTGCCGATCATCTCGCCGCATGGCCATACCGATCCTCGCTGGTATGCCGAGGACAATGCCTTTCCCGATCCGGCGACCCTCTTCGTCAAGCCGGACCATTATATCTTCCGCATGCTCTACTCGCAGGGCGTGCGCCTCGAACAGCTTGGCATCAACAGAAAGGACAGTGGCGAGGTCGAGACCGATCCGCGCAAGATCTGGCAGCTCTTCGCCGATCACTGGCACCTGTTCCGGGGCACGCCGACGCGGCTCTGGTTCGAGCACGCGGCCTCGACCGTCTTCGGCATCAACGAGCGCCTGACGCCGGAGAATGCCGACAAGATCTACGACAGGATCGCCGCGAAGCTGGAAGAGCCGGAGCTGCGCCCGCGCGCGCTGTTCGAGCGCTTCAATATCGAGGCGATCAGCACGACCGAGGGCGCGCTCGACGATCTCCGCTGGCACGACATGGTCCGCTCCTCCGGCTGGGGCGGCAAGGTCGTCACCGCCTACCGGCCCGACAGCGTCGTCGATCCGGAATTCGAGGGTTTTTCGGATAATCTCGAGAAACTGGGCGAACTGACCGGTGAGGATATCGGCAGCTGGACCGGCTATCTCGCCGCCCATCGCAAGCGGCGCGCCTATTTCAAGGAGCGCGGCGCCACCTCCTCCGACCACGGCCACGCCACGGCCCGCACGGCCAATCTCTCGGACGCGGATGCCGAGAAGCTCTACGCCAAGATCCTCAAGGGCAAGGTCTCGGCCAAGGACGCCGACCTCTTCCGCGGCCAGATGCTGACCGAAATGGCGAAGATGAGCCTCGACGACGGGCTCGTCCTGCAGATCCATCCCGGCTCTCACCGCAACCACAACGCGGCCCTGTTCGAGCATTTCGGCCGCGACATGGGCTCCGACATTCCGACGCAGACCAACTATGTCGAGGCACTGAAGCCGCTGCTCGACGCCGTCGGCAACGAGCCCAATCTCACGGTCATCGCCTTCACGCTGGACGAGACCGCCTACTCGCGCGAACTCGCCCCGCTCGCCGGGCATTATCCGGCGCTGCGGCTCGGACCGGGCTGGTGGTTCCTGGACGCGCCGGAAGCGATGCTGCGCTTCCGCGAACTCACCACCGAGACGGCCGGCTTCTACAACACCGTCGGCTTCAACGACGACACCCGCGCCTATCTCTCGATCCCCGCCCGGCACGACGTCGCGCGCCGCGTCGACTGCGCCTATCTCGCCAAGCTCGTTGCCGAGCACCGGCTCGAAGAGGACGAGGCGGCCCAGGTCGCCCATGACCTCGCCTATCGCCTCGCCAAGGAGGCCTACAAGCTGTGACCCGCCTCTCCGCTTCCGCTCTCGCCGGCCTGCCGGCTTCGGTCCGCCGCCCGGCCTATGACCGCTCGGCCCTCAAGCCCGGCATCGTCCATCTCGGCCTCGGCGCCTTCGCCCGCGGCCACCTCGCCGAATATACCGAGGACACGCTGGAGAAGCGGTTCGGCGCCTGGGGCATCGTCGGCGCCAGCCTCCAGCGCCCCGACCAGCGCGACCGGCTGAAGCCGCAGGACGGCCTCTACACCCTGCTCAAGCTCGCCCCGACCGGGCCGGAATTGCGCGTCATCGGCTCGGTGCTCGACGTTCTCGTCGCGCCCGAAAGCCCTTCCGCTCTCATCGCAAAGCTGGCTGCGCCCGAGACCCGCATCGTCTCGCTCACCGTCACCGAGAAGGGCTATTGCCACGACCCGGCGACCGGCAAGCTCAAGGCCGATCATCCCGACATCGTCCACGACCTCGCCAATCCCAACGCGCCGCGCTCGGCGATCGGCATCCTTGTCGCCGGGCTTAAGGCGCGCCGTGATGCTGGGCTTGGCCCGTTCACCGCGCTCTGCTGCGACAATCTTCCCTCCAACGGCCATGTCCTGCGCGGCCTCGTCCGCGACTTCGCAGCGCTGACCGACGACAAGCTCGCGGCCTGGATCGAGGCCAACGGCGCCTTCCCCGCGACGATGGTCGACCGCATCGTGCCGGCGACGACCGAGGCCGACCTCGCCGAAGTCGCCAGGCTGATCGGCGCAGAGGACGCCGCCCCCGTGATCGGCGAGCCCTTCCGGCAATGGGCGATCGAGGATGTCTTCGCCGCTGGCCGCCCGGACTGGCATGAGGTGGGAGCCCAGATGGTCTCCGAGGTCGCGCCCTTCGAGTTCATGAAGCTGCGCATGCTCAACGGGGCGCATTCCTCGCTCGCCTATCTCGGCTATCTCGCCGGGCATGAGACGGTGGCCGAGGCCAGCGGCGACCCGGTACTCGCTCGCTTCCTCGAAGGCCTCTGGGCCGAGATCATCCCGACCGTGCCGGCGCCGCAGGGCGTCGTGCTCGCGGACTACGCCAAGGCCCTGCTCGTCCGCTTCCAGAACCCGGCGATCCGCCACCGGACCTGGCAGATCGCCATGGACGGCTCGCAGAAGCTGCCGCAGCGCCTGCTCGGCACGATCCGCGAGCGGCTGAAGGCCGGCGCCCCGGTCGAGCATCTCGCGCTCGGCGTCGCCGCCTGGATGCGCTACGTCACCGGCACCGACGAAAAGGGCGGCGCCATCGACGTGCGCGATCCGCTTGTTGCGGAGCTCAAGCGCCACACGGAGACTGCCGGGCGTGATCCGAAAGCGCTGGTCGAGGCGCTCACCGGCATCGAGGCGATCTTCGGAACCGACCTGCCGGGCAACGAGCGCTTCACTAAGCCGGTCACCGCGCACCTCGCCTCGCTCCTCGACAAAGGCGCGAAGGCGACGGCAGCGAGCTTGGGCTAAGCCCTCAGCGTCATTCTCGGGCGAAGCCCAGCTTCGACCCGAGAATCTCGTGACAAGAAGGTTCCGGGAGCCTCATCCGGGACGAGATGCTCGGGTCAAGCCCGAGCATGACGGCCTCCCGCCCCCTTGATCCGCGCCGGCATCCAGCGCCAGATGCGCCAGATGCCTCGCGCGCTCACCCTTGCGATCTCGCTCCTCACCGTCGCCACGGCCCTGGCGCAGGAGCCGCCGCGCATCGCCATCCCCAATCTCTGGGACCCGCGCATCCGGCTTGACCGGCCCGAGCCCGGCCCGCCGCGCGTCGTGCGCTTCCTCGCCGATGACGACTATCCGCCCTTCCATTTCGCCGGGCCGGACGGGGCGCTGACCGGCTTCTCGGTCGAGCTCGCCCGTGCCGTCTGCGAGAAACTGGGCTGGACCTGCACGATCCAGCCGCGCCGCTTCGATACCCTCACGGACTCGCTCGCCGAGGGCCGGGGTGACGTACTCGCCGCCGCGATGAACCTGACGCCGGCCCTGCGCGAGCGCTTCGCTGCGAGCCACCTCTATTTCCGCGCGCCCGCCCGCTTCGTCACCACGCGCGGCAGCGCCCGGGCAGAACTCGACGGTGCGGCCCTGCAGGGGCGGCGCGTCGCGGTCGTCTCCGGCACGGCCCATCAAGCCTTTCTCGAGCGGCTGATGCCCTTCGTGCAGCGCCGCGAAAGCACCGACCTCAACGCCGCGGTGGCAGCGCTCCGCAGCGGCGAGGCGGAATATGTCTTCGGCGACGGCGTGGCCTTGTCGCTGGCGCTCGCCGGCAGCGGCGGCGAGTTCGCCTTCTCCGGCGGGCCCTATCTGGAAAGCCGCTATTTCGGCGAGGGCGTCGCCTTCCTGCTGCGCAAGGACGATCCCGTCCTGAAGCGCGCCATCGACTACGCGCTGCAGGGGCTCTGGGACGACGGGACCTATGCCCGCCTCTACCTGCGCTTCTTCCCGGTCAGTCCTTACTGACCGTCAGGGCGCGTTGCTGGCCAATGCCTGCTTGGCAACCGCCGCAAGCCAGCCCGAGGTCGCCGGCAGGATCGCATCGTTGAAGTCGTAGCGGTCGTTATGCAAGGCGCCGCCGTTCACCGCCGGGCCATTGCCCATCCAGATATAGCAACCCGGGCGCTTCTCCAGGAAATAGGCAAAATCCTCGCCGGTCGTGCTGGCCTTCATGTCGCGCCGGACGATCAGCCCTGCGGCCTCTCCGGCAGCGGCGGCCATGTCCTCTTCCGGCGGCGTGTTGATCGTGGCGACGCCATAGGTGAACTCGACCTCGGCCGTCATCTCGAAGGTCGCGGCGATGTTCTGCGCGATGCCGTTGAGCCGCGCCAGCAGGCGGTCCCGCACGGCCGGCACGAAGGTGCGGAAGGTGCCCTCGATGAAGACATTGGTCGGGATCTGGTTGGAGGCGAGCCCGCCATGCACCTGGCCGATCGAGACCACCGCCGATTCCATCGGATCGACATTGCGCGAGACGATCGTCTGCAGCGCGACGATCAGATGGCCCATCGCCACGATCGGATCATGGCTCTGCTCGGGCAGGGCGGCATGGCCGGCCTTGCCGGTCAGCGTGATCTTGAAGCGCCCGGGCTCGGACATCACCGGCCCGCGATGCACCGCGACCGTACCGGCTTCGAGCCCCGGCCAGTTATGCAGCGCGAAGACGCGCTCCATCGGGAAGCGCTCCAGCACGCCGTCATCCAGCATCGCGAGCGCGCCGCCCGTCCCCTCTTCGGCCGGCTGGAAGACGAACTGCACCGTGCCGCTCCAGCCCTCATCCGCCTTGAGCAACGCCGCAGCGCCAAGGAGAGAGGTGGTGTGGCCGTCATGCCCGCAGGCATGCATCACATTGGGTGTCTTCGACTTGTAGGGGACATCGTTGACCTCCTGGATCGGCAATGCGTCCATGTCGGCACGCAGGCCCACCGTGCGCTCGGACGAGCCCTTCGTCAGCGTCGCCACCACGCCATAGCCGCCGACATTGGCGACGAAGGGCACGCCGAGCTCGGTCAGCTTCTCCTGCACGAAGGCGCTGGTCATCTTCTCGTGGCGCCCGAGTTCCGGATGGGCGTGGAGATGTCGTCGCCAGGCGGTCAGCTTGTCGAGCAGGTCGCGGTCCAAGGCGGCATCCTTTCAAAGGCGTGGTCAGATACGAAGGAGCCCAGACTATCCCCCACGGCCGGCACGGCAACCACGGAAAAGAGAAGCCCCTCATTCCCGGCAAGCGGCTTTGCCAGCGTCATTCTCGGGCGAAGCGAAGCGCAGACCCGAGAATCTCTCTCAGGATGGGCCTCCATGCATGAGCCCCTTCCGGGTCGAGATGCTCGGGGCGAGCCCGAGCATGACGAGCCCGCCCAAACGCGCGCATTGACTGTGCCCTTCGCAATCTGCGAAAGCCCGCAATCAATAGTTTGCAGATTGCGAACTCACAGGCCACCAGACGCGGAGAGGATACCCGCCCAAATGCCCGCCTTCGACGCAGCCCTCGTTGACGCCGCCCAGCGTTCGGCCGCCTGGCCGTTCGAGGAGGCGCGCAAGCTCGTGGCCCGCATCGAGAAATCCGGGAAGAAATCGGTGATCTTCGAAACCGGCTACGGCCCCTCGGGCCTGCCGCATATCGGCACCTTCGGCGAGGTCGCGCGCACCTCGATGGTCCGCCACGCCTTCCAGGTGCTGACCGGCAACACGATTCCCACGCGCCTCATCGCGTTCTCCGACGACATGGACGGCCTGCGCAAGGTGCCGGACAACGTGCCGAACAAGGAATTGCTCGCCAACAATCTCGGCAAGCCATTGACCGAGGTGCCGGACCCGTTCGGCACGCATGACTCGTTCGGCCGCCACAACAATGCGCGGCTCTGCGCCTTCCTCGACAGCTTCGGCTTCGACTACGAGTTCAAATCCTCGACCGACGCCTACCGTGCCGGCGAGTTCGACGCGACGCTGCTCAAGATGCTCGCCCGCTACGACGCGGTGATGAAGATCATGCTGCCGACCTTGCGGGAAGAGCGGGCCGCGACCTATTCGCCCTTCCTGCCGATCCATCCGAAGACGCGCATCGTCATGCAGGTGCCGATCGACGAGGTCGATGTCGAGGCCGGCACCATCGCCTGGACCGATCCGCAGACGAAGGAGCACTTCGTCTCCCCGGTCACCGGCGGCCATGTGAAGCTGCAATGGAAGCCCGATTGGGCAATGCGCTGGGTCGCGCTCGGCGTCGATTACGAGATGGCGGGCAAGGATCTGATCGACTCGGTCAAGGTCTCCTCGCAGATCGCCCGCGCGCTCGACGGCACCCCGCCGGAAGGCTTCAACTACGAGCTCTTCCTCGACGAGCAGGGCCAGAAGATCTCGAAGTCGAAGGGCAACGGCCTGACGATCGAGGACTGGCTGACCTATGGCCCGCCGGAGAGCCTGGCGCTCTACATGTTCCAGCGCCCGCGCGAGGCCAAGAAACTCCATTTCGACGTCATCCCGCGCGCCGTCGACGAATATCTCCAGTTCCTCGGCGGCTATGAGCGGCAGGACTGGAAGAACCGCTTGGGCAATCCGGCCTGGCACATCCATGCCGGCGAGCCCCCGGCGCCCGAGGTCATCGCTTCCGGCGAAGGGGACAACACGGTCCGGACGCAGGTGACCTTCGGCCTGCTGATGAACCTCGTCGCCGTCGCGAATTCCGAGGACAAGGCCGTGCTCTGGGGCTTCCTCCAGCGCTATGCGCCGGGCATGTCGGCCGAGACGCATCCGCGCCTCGATGCGCTGGTCGGTTACGCGATCGCCTACTTCCGCGACTTCGTGAAGCCGGCGAAGAGCTACCGACCGGCCGACGAGGTCGAGCGCGACGCCTTCACCAAGCTCGACGCCGCCTTGGCCGCGCTGCCGGCCGATCCGACGCCCGAGATGGTGCAGGACACGGCGCTCGACGTCGCCCGCGCCATCCCGCGCTACCAGAACCTCACCGCCAAGAACGCGACGCCGGAACGGCCGGGCGTCTCCGGCGACTGGTGGAAAGCGATCTACCAGGTGATGTTCGGCGAGGATCAGGGCCCGCGCTTCGGCTCCTTCGCGGCGATCTACGGCCTCCCCAACACCCGCGCCCTGATCGCCAAGGCGCTGGCCGGCGATCTGGTGAAGGAGCACGCCGCCTTCCTGGCAGCGCGAAAGGGCTAGCGAGCGATGACCGGGATCGACGCCGTCGAACGCGCGATCCGCGCCCGCCGCGCGGTTCGCGCCTTCCTGCCCGACCCGGTCGAGCCCGCTCTCGTGCGCCGCCTGATCGATCTGGCGGCGCAGGCACCCTCCGGCACCAACATGCAGCCCTGGAAGCTCCGGGTGATCGGCCCGCAATCCCGGGCGCGTCTCGAAACGGCACTGCTCGCCGCGCTCGATGCCGGCGGGCGCCCCGGCGTCGAGGAATACCGCTACTATCCCGCGCAGTTCCGCGAGCCCTATCTCGCCCGCCGCCGCAAGGTCGGCTGGGACCTCTATGGCCTGCTCGGCGTCGTGAAGGGCGATACCGAGGGCATGAAGCGGCAGACCGCGGCGAACCTGCGCTTCTTTGATGCGCCGGTCGCACTGATGCTGACGATCGACCGCGATCTCGAGATCGGCTCCTGGCTCGATCTCGGCATGTTCATCCAGACCCTGCTGGTCGCCGCGCAGGGCCATGGCCTCGATTCCTGCCCGCAGGCGATCTTCGCGCAGTTCCACCCGATCGTCCGGCGCGAACTCGCCATTCCCGAGAACGAGGTTGTGGTCTGCGGCATCGCCATCGGCAAGGCCGACCCCGGTGCGCCGGCCAACCGCCTCGTGCCCGAGCGCGAGCCGGTCGAGAGCTTCACTACCTGGCTGGATTGAGCGGCATCAGGCGCCGGGCTGCGCCGCCGCATCCTTCCGGAACAGCCTGACGAGCGGCCCAACCAGCCAGTGCAGGGCGGCGATGGCGAGGCCGCCGACGATCACCCCGAACACGGCCGCGAGCGCAGCGCCGGCGAGCCACTCCCCGGCCCCAGCCAGTGCTGCCGGCAAGGTTCGCCCCGCAGCGACCGCGAGATCATGGACGCCATGGCCGAGGCCGCTGAGGCCATATTCCTCCAGCCCGTGGATGATGATGCCGCCGCCGACCCAGAGCATCGCAGCGGTGCCGACCACGCCGAGCAAGTTCAGGAAATGCGGCATGGCGACGACGAGCCCGCGCCCCAGCGGCCGCGTCAGCCAGGACAGCACGCGATCGAGCCCGCCCGCCTCGCCCGGCCCCGGCCGGCGCAGGCCCAGCAGGCTCGTTGCCGGCCGCTGGTTGGCGGCGAGCGCCATGCCGACATCGTCGGCCTTCACGATCAGCGCGACGACGCCATAGACCGCAACCGTGATGCCGATGCCGACGATGGCGAGCACCGCGGCCTTCATCCAGAAGGATTGATCCGATACACCGGCGAGCGTGATCGCCATGATCTCCGCGGAGAGGATGAAATCGGTCTTCACAGCGCCGGCGATCTTCTGCTGTTCGAGTGCCGCCGGATCGCCGGTCGCTTCGCCAGCCTTGCCGTCGCCATTGGCGCCATGCGGCATGACCAGTTCCAGGAGCTTCTCGGCACCCTCGAAGCAGAGGAAGACGCCACCCGCCATCAGGAGCGGCGTGATCGCCCAGGGTGCGATCAGCGCAAGGATAAGCGCGCCCGGCAGCAGGATGAGAAGCTTGTTGCGCAGCGAGCCCAGCGCGATCCGCCAGATGATCGGCAACTCGCGCGCCGCCGCGAAACCGACGGCATAGCGCGGCGTCACAGCAGCATCGTCGATGACGACGCCCGCGGCCTTTGCACCGGCCTTGCCGGCCTGCGCCACGACATCGTCGACCGAGGACGCCGCGATCTTGGCGATGCCGGCAACGTCGTCCAGCAGCGCAAACAGCCCCGAAGCCAAGCAGCTCTCCTCGGAAGGTTATCGGATCAGGCGAGGATAGAGCGCTTTTCGCTCATCGCAATGACGGCGCGCCGCGTCACCCCTTCAGGCTGGCAAACCCCTTTTCCTCGGCCGCAAGCCGCCGAAGCAGCGGCGCCGGCTCCAGCGCCTTGTCATCAATCTCTGCGGCTTGCGCCTCCAGCCGCTTGACAATGAGGTCGAGCCCGACACTGTCGGCCCAGAACATCGGCCCGCCGCGCCAGGCCGGCCAGTTATAGCCGTTGATCCAGACGATATCGATGTCGCCCGGCCGCGCCGCGATGCCCTCTTCCAGAATGCGCGCGCCCTCGTTCACCATCGGATCGAGCAGGCGCGCCAGGATTTCCTCTTGCGTGAAAGAACGCCGCGTCACGCCCTGCTCGGCCGAGATGCGGGCGATCAGCGCCTCGACCTCGGGGCAACGCTGCCCGGCGCGCGCGCCCTGCGGATAGATGTAATAGCCGCGCCCGGTCTTCTGGCCGAACCAGCCGGCCTCGCAGATCGCGTCGGCCACGGCGGCCTTCAGCCCGCGCGCCTTGCGCGAGCGCCAGCCGATATCGTTGCCGGCGAGATCGGCCATGGCAAAGGGGCCCATCTTGAAGCCGAAGCCGACCAGCGCCGCATCGACTTCATGCGGCAGGGCGCCGGCGATCAGCAGCCGCTCGGCCGCGCGGGTGCGCCGCTCCAGCATGCGGTTGCCGACAAAGCCGAAGCCGTTGCCGACCACGACCGGCACCTTGGCGAGCTTGCGACCGAGCGCGACCGCCGTCGCGATCGCATCGTCGGCCGCGCCCTGCGGCCGGACGATCTCCAGCAGCTTCATGACATTGGCCGGGCTGAAGAAATGCATGCCGATCACGTCCTGCGGACGCTTCGTCGCCGCCGCGATGGTGGGCACGTCGAGATAGGAGGTGTTGCTGGCGAGGATGGCGCCGGGCTTCGCCACCTTGTCGAGCTCGCCGAAGATCTGCTGCTTGACGCCCATCTCCTCGAAGGCCGCCTCGACCACGATATCCGCCCCCGCCGCAGCCGCGAGCCCGACCGCCGGCTTGATCAAAGCCATGCGCCCGGCCTTCGCCTCCGGCGTCAGCGACCCCCGCGAAACCGAGATGTCGTAGATCGCGCCGATGCGGTTGACGCCATTGTCGAGCGCGGCCTTGGCCGTCTCGATCAGGGTCACCGGGATGCCGGCATTGGCGAAGCACATCGCGATGCCACCGCCCATCGTGCCGGCACCAATCACCGCGGCGCTGGCGATCTCGCGCGGCTTCACCTCCGGCCCGATGCCCGGCACCTTCGCGACCTCCCGCTCGGCGAAGAAAACATGGCGCAGCGCCTTGGAGCGCTCGTCGGCGACAAGCGACAGGAAGAGCTTGCGCTCGACGGCTGCGCCCTCCGCGAAAGACAGCGCGAAGCTCGCGCGCACGGCCTCGACCAGTGCCAGCACGTTCGGCATGCCATCCGCCTTCTTCAAGGCCTCCCTGGCCAGGGCTTCGAAGGCCTCGCGATCCGCTTCCGTCAATTCGCCGGTTGCCGCGCTCGTCACCGGGCGGCGTCCCTCCGCCGCCAGCGCCTCGGCCAGCCGGATCGCCGCCGTGACGACATCACTGGAGACGACTTCGTCGAGCAGACCGTATTCGAGTGCCTTGCCGGCCGAGACCGGCTCGCCCGAGAGCATCATCGGGAAGGCCTTGGCCGCCCCGATCAGGCGCGGCAGGCGCTGCGTCCCGCCGGCACCGGGAATGATCCCGAGCTTGATCTCGGGCAGGCCGAGCTTCGCGCCCGGCAGCGCGACGCGGCCGTGGCAGGCCAGCGCAACCTCCAGCCCGCCGCCAAGCCCCACGCCCTGGATTGCCGCGACGACGGGCTTCGCCGAGCCCTCGATCGCGTCGAGCACATCCGGCAGGCTGGGCGCAGCCGGCGGCTTGCCGAACTCGCTGATATCGGCGCCGGCAATGAAAGCCTTGCCGGCGGAGGCAATCACGATCGCGGCGACGGCGGCATCGGCATTGGCCGCCTTGACGGCGTTCGCCAACCCTTCGCGCACGGCCGCACCCAGCGCATTGACCGGCGGATTGTCGATGGTGACGACCGCGACCCGGCCGCGAACCTCAAGCTGAACCTTCGTCATCGACGTCTCCGCAATTCCCGTCCCGCGCCCGACTCGCAAGCCAAGGCAGCGAAGGCGTCTGGGCGGGCAAGGGAGAATCCGCACCGCGCGATGTCAAGCGCCAGACGACGACGAAAGGCGCATCCAGCCTCGCTTGACCCCTGGCGAAAGCCCGTGTCATCCGGGCAGGGCAAGAGGAGCGGACCGATGAGCGAAGTGCTGAGCGAAACCGTCGCGGCCGGCGTGCTGCAGGTCACGATGAATCGGCCGGACCGCAAGAACGCGCTCGACCGCGCGAGCTATGCCGGCTTGATCGCGGCGATCGCCGCCGCCGAAGCCGATGCCGCAATCCGTGCGGTCCTGCTGACAGGTGCCGGCAGCACCTTCACCAGCGGCAACGACATCAAGGACTTCGCCATGGCGGCGGAGGCCGGCGAAGGCCCGCGCGTCGCGATCGACTTCCTCCAGGCGATCTCGACGGCGAAGAAGCCGATCGTCGCGGCAGTCGAGGGCTTCGCCGTCGGCATCGGCACGACGATGCTGCTGCATTGCGACCTCGCTTTCGCGGCGCGCTCGGCGACCTTCCGGCTACCTTTCGTGACGCTGGGCCTCTGCCCCGAGGGCGGATCGAGCTATCTGCTGCCGCTGGTCGCCGGCTCGAAGAAAGCGGCCGAACTGCTGATGCTGGGCGAAGCCTTCAATGCCGAGACCGCGACCGCGGCCGGCCTCGTCAATGCCGTTACCGAGGACGGTACGGCACTGGAAGCAGGCCTCGCCAAGGCCAAGGCGCTTGCCGCGCTGCCGCCGGAATCGCTCGCCCTGACCAAGATGCTGCTGAAGCGCGGTTCGGCCCAGGCCGTCGCCGAGACCATCGCCACCGAGGCCCGCCATTTCGGCGAGCGCCTGAAGTCGCCGGAGGCGATGGCCGCCTTCATGGCGTTTTTGAAGAAGTGAGATGTGGCGGCCCTCAGGCCGCCGCCACCTGCCTGCGCCCCTTCAGCCAGTCGCGCGTCCAGGCGAAGACCGGCCAGAGCAGCGCGGCGAAGGTCATCGCTGCCAGCACCGAGGAGACCGGTCGATCGAAGAAAGGCAGCACGGAGCCGTCCGACTTGATCAGCGAGGTCACGAAGTTCTGCTCCACCATCGTGCCCATGACGATGCCGAGCACCATCGCCGCGACCGGATAGCCGTTCTTCTCCATCACGAAGCCGAATATGCCAAAGAAGGCGACGCACCAGACCGCGAACAGATTGTTGCCCGCCGTGGCGAAGGCACCGACCGCGCAGAAGATCATGATCACCGGCATCACCGCCGAGCGCGGCGCACCGACGACCTTGCTCGCCAGCCGGATCATGATGATGCCGAAGGGGATCATGATGATGTTGCCGAGGATGAAGATGATGTAGAGCGCGTACATGCTCTCGGCCTGCGTGGTGAACAGCGAGGGCCCGGGGTTCAGTCCCTTCATGTAGAGCACGCCGATGGCGATCGCGGTGATCGTATCGCCGGGAATGCCGAAGAGCAGCGCCGGCACCCAGCCCGAGGCAAGCGAGGCGTTGTTGGAGGCACCGGCCTCGATCAGCCCTTCGGGATGGCCTGTGCCGAACTTTTCCGGCGTCTTCGAGAAGCGCTTGGCCATGGCATAGCTGACCCAGGCGGCCATGTCCGCGCCGGCGCCCGGCAGCACGCCGATGATGATGCCGACGATGTTCCCGCGCGTCTGCTGCTTGGGATATTCCTTGGTGAGCTTCCACTGCCCCTTCAGAATCGAGCCGAGCTTGCGGTTCTCGATCTTCGGCGGGTCGCGCTCGGTCAGCGAACGCATCACCTCGGCCAGGGCGAAGACGCCGACCAGCGCCGGGATCACCTCGATGCCCCCCAGCAGATCGGTCGACCCGAAGGTGAAGCGCGGCACGCCGCCGGGATTGTCGATGCCGATGCAGGTGATCAGCAGGCCGAGCAGCATCGCCGCGATCGCCTTGATCGGCGAGGAGCGGGCGACCAGCGTCGAGCACATCAGGCCGAGCATGGCGAGCCAGAAGTTCTCGTAGGTCGAGAAGGACAAGGCCATCTCGGCGAGCAGCGGCGCAATCAGCATCAGCGAGAGCGTGCCGGCGATGCCGCCCAGCGCCGAGAACCACAGGCAGATGCCGAGCGCCGTCTCCGCCTGGCCCTTGCGCGTCATCGCATAGGCCTCGTCGGTATAGGCAGCCGAGGCCGGCGTCCCGGGAATGCGCAGCAGGCAGCCCGGAATGTCGCCGGAGAAGATCGCCATGGCCGAGGCGGTGATGATGGTGGCGATCGCCGCGATCGGTGACAGATAGAAGGTGACGGGCACGAGCAGCGCCGTCGCCATCGTGGCGGAGAGGCCGGGCAGCGCGCCGACCGTCAGCCCGTAGAAGGCGGACGCAACGATCGCGATCATCACGTCGAATTGGAAAACCAGCCCGAAGGCCTTGATGACGGTATCCATCGTCAGGCCTCGCTCACCAGGGGAAGGGCAGGATGCCGCCGGGCAGCGGCACGCGCAGCAGCTTCAGGAAGATCAGGTTGATCATGAAGGGCGCGATGATCGCCAGCGGCACCGCGAGCTTCGGCCTGGCGCCGAAGGCGAGGCTGGCGAGGAGCACCATGATCATCGTCGTCGGCAGGAAGCCGAGCGTCTCCGAGACCAGCGCGTAGAAGGCGAGCAATGCGGGCGGCAGCAATGCCAGCCAGTTGCGCCAGGCCGGCACCGGCGCGAGCTCCTCCGGCGTCGCATGGCTGACCACGTCAGCCTCGGCTACCTCCTCGAAATGGCGGCCGATCCCGAAGACGATCAGCCCGCCGCAGAGGGCGAGGCCGGCGCCGACCACCATGGGAAAGGCCGAGGGACCGACCTGCTGGCCGGGCACGGGCGGCAGTTTCGAGCCGTAGAAGAACGCGACGGCCCCCAGCGCAGCGATGGCGGAGCCGGAAATACGGTCGGATAGTTGCAAGGGGCAACCTCCTCGAACGATCGAAAGTGATGAGACGAAAACGCCGGGAGCTTTTGCTCCCGGCGTTACGAGTTCCGTGCCGCTCAGCCCTTGGCGAGGCCTGCCGCCTTCATGGCGGAGGCCATGGAGGCGTCGCTTGCGGCCATGAACGAGGCAAATCCCGGCCCGTCCGCGAACTTCATGCCGAAGCCGCGGGAGTTCATGAAGTCCTTGTAATCCTTCGAATCGAAGGCCTTCTTCAGCGCCGCCGTGAGCTTCGCCGCAATCTCGGGCGGCAGGCCCTTCGGCGCGCCGATGCCGCGCCAGGCACCGATCGAGTAGTTGATGCCGAGCGTCTCGTTCAGCGTCGGCACGTCCTTGAACTGCGGGTTGCGTTCGCTTGCCATGATCGCCAGCGACTTCGCCTTGCCGGCGTCGATCATCGCGCGGGCTTCCGGCACCGAGCAGGTGACGATGTCGATGCCGCCGGCCGCCAGGTCCTGCATGCCGGGCGCTGCGCCGTTCGACGGCACCCAGGCGACATGATCCGGCTTCAGGCCCATGGCGACGAGCCAGCCGATCAGGGCGAGATGCCAGATTCCGCCCTGTCCGGTACCCGACGCCTTGAGCTTGCCGGGAGGCGCCGCTTTGATCGCGTCTGCCAGACCCTTGATGTCCTTGTAGGGGCCGGAGGTCGAGACCTGCACGCCCGGCGGGTCCTCGTTCATCAGCCCGAGCGCGGTGTAGCTCGTCGATTTCAGCTCGGTCAGGCCCTGATGGTGCATCATGGCGATCTCGACCGTCAGCATGCCGATATTGTAGCCGTCGGGCGCCGCCGTCGCGATGGCCGAATGGCCGACCACGCCGGAACCGCCCGTGCGGTTGACGACGTTGACCGGCTGGCCGAGGTCCTTTTCGAGAAGCTGCGCCACGATGCGCGCCGTGGCGTCCGTGCCGCCGCCGGCGCCCCACGGGCAGACCATGGTGATCGGCCGCGAGGGATAATTCGCCTGCGCGATGGCAGGGGCTGCAATCAGGCTCGCCGCGCCGGCCGCGGCCGCGCCCTTGAGCACAGTTCGTCTGTCGATGAAATCGGTCATTCCCCAGTCTCCTCCGCTAAATCGATTTAGTGCCTGGGCGCTCCTCGTCCGCGACGGGGCTCCCTTGATCTGACGGGCGTCATCTGAGCCGATCGCGTGGCCAGTGACAACCTCTCATTTTGGCCGAGGCTACAGTCCGCAGGTGATGGGCTGGACAGCGCCGGAAACCCGCTCGACCACCGCCCCCGTGCTGAGTTCCGCACCGGCCGCCGCCGCTGGCAGCGAGACGCCCGCCTTGCCCAGCATCGCCAGGATCGCGGCCCCGTCGGCGAAGCCATAGCTGCGCTGCGGCGCGACGCCGGCGATCAGGATCTTGTCGGAGGGATTGTCGGTGACGATCCCGACCAGCCGCCCCTGCCGGTCGAAGGCCGGCGCGCCCGCCTGTCCGGGCTGGAGCGGCGCACTGAGCGCCGGCTTGCCGCCGGCCTGCGCGCTCTGTCCGGGCAGTGCGACGGCGGCGCGCTTGCCGGCATCGTTGCCGAAGGCGACCAGCACCAGTGCCTCGGAGGCGCCCACCGCCTCGCTGCGCAGGCCCGGCGGCTTCGCCGCACCAGCGCCCTCCAGATCGAGCAGCACAAGCCCGCTGGCATCGTCCTTAAGCCGCAGCTTCGCGTTGCGCGTGCCGACATGTAAGGTTCGGCAGCCATCGACCGCCGCGGCCGCGCTCAGCGCCATCCGCTCGTTGAGCGCGAGCGCGACGCCATAGCGCTCGTTGCTGCGGGTCGCCGGTGCGAACAACGACGACAATCCCGAGGGCGGGTTGGCAGTCGTACCGGCGACGGCCGAGGGCTGGGCTGGAACCGCCCCGGTCGGGAAGGGCTCGAAGCTCGCGGCGATCGCGATGACCAGCTTGTCGACGGTCGGCGCCAGCGCCTTGTCATAGCCGATCGAGAAGCCGCGCAGGCCCTGCGGTCCGGCCGAAAGCCGGCGATAGAACCGCCCGCCGGAGGTCTCGCCGGTGACGACGAAGAAATCCGGCCGCAGCAGCTTGTAGGTGATCTTGCGCGGGCTGTTCGGATTGACCGCGATCGCCTTCTCGAACAGCGCCGCGAGTTCCTCGCCCGGTGGCGAGGCGGAGGTGTCGAGCGTGACCTTCTCGTCGGTGCTCTGCCAGCGGCTGCCGCCCGAGGGCGTCACGTCCCGCTTCGGCAGCAGCTTCTGGGGTATGCCGATCTGCACGCCGGTCTTGTCGTCGGCGAGCACCTTGAATCCGGCCGCATCGCGCGCCGTCTGCGCCGCCCTGGCGAGCGCCGCCCGCTCCGTCGGCGCCAGCAGCCCGTCGGCCGGGCCGCGCTGCCCCTTGAAGGCATTGATCGCGCGAAAGGTCAGCGGGCCATAGGAGCCGGAGACGGCACCGTTGAACTGGCCGGCCCAGATCAGGTCGTTCTGGATCGCCTTGCGCTCCGCTTCGGGCAGCGCCTCGAAGCCTGCCTGCGCCGCCGCCATCTGCGGCGACGGAGCGGGAGCCTGCGCATGGGCAAGCGGCGCCGACAGCAGCGCCAACGCCAGGACGGCGCTGCGGGCCAATGTGATTCGCGGGTGGAGGAAAGGGGCGGGCGGCATGGGTCTCGTCCTCGAGGGCGGGCGAAGCGGCTGCATTGAGCGTCAGAACGCGCCGCGCCGCAACCATGGCGAAGCGATTCCCGTAGCGGCAGCGCCCGCCTCCACACGACCTGCATTCGCATGACTTGAACGCGCGCGGCACGGTGGTAGCCTGCCGGCCCCGTCACACCGTCATCGGCCTGAAGCCATGTCCGGCGATCCTGGCCGGGCCGATCGACGAAGAGGACCGACGATGACCCTGCTTTCCCGTCTCGCGCTCGCCCTCTCGCTCACGCTGGCTGCGGCCCCCGCCTTCGCCCAGAAGGCCTATGTTCGCAACGACCTGCTGGCCGACGGGCAGCGCCTGGAAGAACGCTTGAAGCGCGAGGTCGCGACCGGCAACCGCTCCGCCGCGGACGCCATCCGCGCCGGCGAGATCGCGCTCGGCCGCGGCGATGCCCGCGCCGCCCTGCCCCAGGCGAATGCCGCGATCGTTGCCGATTCCGCCAATGCCGCCGGCTGGCGCCTGATGGCGCGCGCCGCCAACGCCATCGAGCCGCGCGATTATCGCGAGCGCTGGGAACTGCGTGAGCGCGCCATTGCGTCCGCCTATCTCGCCTATCAGCGTTCGACCACTCGCAATGACGAGGCGGCTTCGCTCGGCGTGCTGGCCGGCACTTTCGAGAAGAACCAGTTGTGGCGCCCAGCGCTGACGGCCTATCGGCTCAGCCTCGACCTCGCCGCCAATGCCGCGTTGCAGAGTTCCTATGAGAGCCTGCGCGAAAAGCGCGGCTTCCGCCTGATTTCCAACAAGACCGATTCCGATGCCGCGAGCCCGCGCGCCTGTTTCGAATTCTCGGAAGCGCTGGCACGCGGCCGCGTCGATTTCGCGCCCTATGTCGCGATTTCGGGCGGCAAGGGCGATTTCGCCGTCAGCGCCGAGGGCCGCCAGATCTGCGTCGACGGCCTCAGGCATGGCGAGCGCTATGCCGTCGTCATCCGCCAGGGCGTGCCCTCCGCCCTCCCCGACGAGACCCTGCTGAAATCGGCCGATTACGAGATCTATGTCCGCGACCGCACGCCCTCCGTGCGCTTCACCGGCAAGAATTACGTGCTGCCGCGCACCGGCCAGCAGGGCATTCCGGTCGTCTCGGTCAACTCGGGCAAGCTCGACCTCGAGGTCATGCGGATCGGCGACCGCAACCTGATCAATTCAGTCCATTCCGAGGACTTTCTCGGCCAGCTCGGCTCCTATTCCGCCAGGCAGATTTCCAGCGACAAGGGCCAGAGCGTCTGGACCGGCACGATGGATGTGAAGTCCGAGCTCAATCAGGACGTGATCACCGCCTTCCCGGTGACGGAAGCGGTCGGCAGCCTCAAGCCCGGCGTCTATGTGATGTTCGCCAAGCCCTCGGGCGGCCCCTCCCAGACGCAGTCCTCCGGCGATGACGGCGACTACGACGACGGCTCGACGCGGGCAACGCAGTGGTTCGTCGTCTCCGATCTCGGCCTGACCTCCTTCACCGGCCCCGACGGCGTGCATGTGCTCGCCCGCTCACTGGCCGATGCCAAGCCGATCGCCAATGCGACCTTGAACCTGATCGCCCGCAACAACGAGGTGCTCGGCACAGCGAAGACCGACGGCAACGGCTATGCCCGTTTCGATGCCGGATTGGGCAAGGGCCAGGGCGGCAATGCGCCGGGTCTCGTCACCGCCTCGCTCGCCGAGGATTACGGTTTCCTCGATCTCAAGCAGACCGCCTTCGACCTCTCCGATCGCGGCGTGAAGGGCCGCGTCGCGCCCACCGGGCTCGACGCCTTCCTCTACACCGAACGCGGCGTCTATCGCTCCGGCGAGACGGTCTACCTGACCTCGCTGCTGCGTGACGCCAAGGGCGCCGCGGTTACCGGCCTGCCCCTGACCATCGTCGTCAAGCGCCCGGATGGTGTCGAATATCGTCGCCGGCAGGTCGAGGACCAGGGCGCGGGCGGGCGGGCCCACTCGATCCAGCTCGTCTCGGGCGCCGCGACCGGCACCTGGCGCGTCCTCGCCTATTCCGATCCGAAGGGCCAGGCGATCGGCGAGACCTCCTTCCTCGTCGAGGATTACGTGCCCGAGCGGCTGGAGCTGACGCTGTCGCCGAAGGCGCCGCTCCTCCAGGCAGGCGAGCCGGCAGAGCTCGATGTCGCCGCCCGCTATCTCTACGGCGCGCCGGGCTCCGAGCTCGACGTCACCGGCGCGATGACGATCCGCGCCGCCGAAGCCAGCGCCATTCCCGGCTTCAAGGACTATCAGGTCGGCCTCACCGACGAGGAATTCGAGCCGGTCCAGAGCGAGTTCGAGGAGAGCGCCACGACCGACGCCGCCGGCAAGGCGGTGATCTCCAACCCGGTCCAGCAGCCCGACACCAACCGCCCGCTCGAGGTCGAGATGACCGTGCGCGTCGGCGAGCCCGGCGGGCGCGCCATCGCGCGTTCCGTCACCCTGCCGATCGTGCCCAAGGGCGCGGCCATCGGCGTGAAGAAGCTGTTCAGGGACGGCGATCTCGGCAGCGGCCAGACCGCGACCTTCGAAGTCATCATGGCGACCGGCGACGGCAAGCGCCTCGCCCGGCCCGGCGTGAAATGGGTACTGTCCAAGGTGCGCCGCAACTACCAGTGGTTCTTCCAGGACGGCCGCTGGAACTACGAGGGCGTCAAGACCACTCGCCGCGTCGCCGATGGCGAGATCGCCGTAGTGGAAGCGGCCGGTGCCAAGATCGCCGCGCCCGTCGAATGGGGCAATTACCGGCTCGACGTGACCTCTGACGGCGTTGAGGCGGCCGAGACCTCGGTCTCCTTCAGCGTCGGCTACGAGAGCGACAAGACGGCCGATACGCCGGATGTGCTCGATGTCGCCTTGGACAAGGCATCCTATGCCGATGGCGAGAGCCTGCAGGTCCGCCTCTCGCCGCGCTTCGCCGGCAAGGCTACGCTCGCCGTCGTCACCGACAAGGTCGCGGATATCCGCACCATCGACATCACCGAGGGCGGCACCTCGGCCAGCATTCCGGTGAAGGCCGAATGGGGCGCCAGCGCCTACCTCGTCGTGCTCGCCCATCGCCCGATGGACGCCACCGCCAAGCGCCTGCCCGGCCGCGCCATTGGCCTGTCCTGGTTCCAGATCGGCAAGGAGACGCGCACGCTGGCGCTCGATCTCGGCGCGCCGAAGCTGGTGCGTCCGCTCACGACGCTGTCGCTGCCGGTCAAGGTCACCGGCATGCAGGCCGGCGAGGAGGCCTATGTCACGCTCGCCGCCGTCGATATCGGCATCCTCAACCTCACCCGCTACGAGAGTCCGGACCCGAGCCGGTTCTTCTTCGGCCAGCGCCAGCTCGGGCACGAATTGCGCGACCTCTACGGGCTGCTGATCGACGGCATGCAGGGCACCCGCGGCGCGATCCGCACCGGCGGCGACGCCGCGCCCCAGATGGACGGCGAGAAGCCGACGCAGGAGCCGCTCGCCCGCTATTCCGGCGTGGTCAAGGTCGGGCCAGACGGCACGGCGAAGATCGATTTCGACATGCCGGCCTTCAACGGCTCGGTGCGCGTCATGGGCGTCGCCTGGTCGGCCGGGCGCACTGGCCAGGCCAGCGCCGACGTGATCGTCCGCGACCAGATCGTCGCCCAGGCGACGCTGCCGCGCTTCCTCGCCATCGGCGACCAGTCGCGCTTCCACCTTCAGGTCGACAATGTCGAGGGGCCGGCCGGTTCCTACACCGTCGATCTCGACGTCAAGGGCCCCGTGCTGGTCGCCGCCGATGCCACCCGCCGCACGATGCAGCTCGGCGCCGGCGCCAAGACGCAGATGACGATTCCGGTCACCGCTGCCGGCCTCGGCCGCGCCGAGTTCGACGTGCGCGTCTCCGGCCCGAACGGGCTCAGTACGGTGCAGAACCTCGCCGTGCGCGTGCAGCCCTCGGCCGCGACGATCGCGCGCCGCATCGTCCGCGCCATCCCGGGTAATGGCGGGGCGATCACCGTCTCCTCCGACCTGCTGGCCGATCTCGTGCCGAATTCCGGGCAGGTCTCGGTGACGGTCTCGCCCTTCGGCTCGCTCGATGTGCCGGCCCTGCTCAAGGCGCTCGACCGCTACCCCTATGGCTGCACCGAGCAGACCGTCTCGCGCGCCTTGCCGCTGCTGGCGGTCAACCAGCTCGCTTCGATGGAACAGCTCGCGCTCGACGACAAGGCTGACGAGCGCGTCGTCAACGCGATCGAGCGCGTGCTGGCCCGGCAGGGCGGCAACGGCTCCTTCGGCCTCTGGGGCGTCGGCGGCGAGGATCTCTGGCTCGACGCCTTCGTCGCGGACTTCCTGACGCGGGCCCGCGAGAAGCAGTTCGCGGTGCCGCAGATCGCCTTCAACCTCGCGCTCGACCGCCTGCGCAACCAGGTCGTCAACACCGGCGAGATCAACAAGGAGGAAGCCGCCGGCATCGCCTATGCGCTCTATGTGCTCGCCCGCAACGGCCGGCCGGTGATGGGCGACCTGCGCTATCTCGCCGACAACAAGCTCGGCGATTTCGCGACGCCGCTCGCCCGCGCCCAGATCGGCGCCGCGCTCTCGGCGCTGGGCGATCGCGGCCGCGGCCGTGCGGCCTTCGGCAGCGCGCTTGGCCTCCTCCAGCAGGCGAGCGATGACGGGCTCTCACGGCCGGATTACGGCTCGCGCCTGCGTGATGGCGCCGGCGTGCTCGCCCTGATCGCGGAAGCCAATGGCGAACGCGCCGACATCAGCCGCGCCGTCTCGATCCTCGACGCCACCCGCAACAACGCCCGCTACAGCTACACCTCGACGCAGGAGCAGATGTGGATGGTGCTGGCGGCGCAGGCCATGGCCAAGGACGCCGAGGGCATGACGCTGACGGTCGACGGCACGGCTCGCAAGGGCGCCCTCTATCGCACGCTTTCGGCCGAGGCGCTGGAGGCAAAGTCGCTGACCATCGCCAATCCCGGCGCCGGCAACGCCCAGGCGGTCATCACCGTAGCGGGCATCCCGACCGCACCGGAGCCGGCCCTGAACCAGGGCTTCGGCCTGGAGCGCGTGATCTACACGATGAAGGGCGAGAAGGCCGATCCCGCCCGTCTGCGCCAGAACGAGCGCTATGTCGTGGCGCTGACGGTGACGGAGGCCACACCGCGCTATGGCCGCCTGCTGCTGGTCGATCCGGTCCCGGCCGGCTTGGAGATCGAGAACGCCAACCTGACGGAGGGCGCCTCGGTCGCCGGGCTCGACTGGCTGAAGCAGGAGGTTTCGCCGGTTCATACCGAGTCGCGCGACGACCGCTATGTCGCCGCCTTCGAGCGCTCGGGCTCGAAGAACGACAAGCTCTCCTACACCGTCGCCTATATTGCCCGGGCGGTCTCGCCCGGCCGCTACGTCTCGCCTGCCGCCGTGATCGAGGACATGTACCGGCCGGACCGCTTCGGCCGCACCGGCTTCGGCGCGGTGGAGATCACCTCGGCACGGTAAGATGAGCGAAAACGGGCAAACAGGGCCGTCATTCTCGGGCGAAGCGCAGCGCAGACCCGAGAATCTCGATCAGGAGATGCTCGGGTCAAGCCCGAGCATGACGGCGCGCTCCGGCCGTTTTCGCAACCTTAAGATCGCGGCCAGCGTTCTGGCGATCTCGGCCATCGCCGCAACCGCAGCTCTCATCCTCTACGCCCGCTCCCTCCCCCCGCTCGATCTTTCCGCCGCGGCCGATCGCTCGACCGTGGTGCTCGATCGCGAGGGCAGGCTGCTGCGTCCCTTCCTTACCGCCGACGGCCGCTGGAAACTCCCTGTCACCGGCGACGATGTCGATCCGCGCTATCTCGCCATGCTCAAGGCCTTCGAGGACAAGCGCTTCGACAGCCATCACGGCATCGACCCGTTGAGCATGCTCCGCGCTGCCGGCCAGATGCTGATGAATGGCCGCGTCGTCTCCGGCGGCTCGACGCTGACCATGCAGGTCGCCCGCCTGCTCGAGCCGCGCAAGGAGCGCACGCTCGCCGCCAAGCTCCGGCAGGCCGTGCGCGCGATCGAACTGGAACGGCGCTTCGACAAGGCCCGCATTCTCGATCTCTACCTGACGCTCGCCCCCTTCGGCGGCAATCTCGAAGGCGTGCGCGCCGCGAGCTTCGCCTGGTTCGGCAAAGAGCCGAAGCGTCTCTCCACCGCCGAGGCCGCCCTGCTCGTCGCCCTCCCGCAATCGCCCGAGACGCGCCGGCCGGACCGCTTCGTCGAGGCCGCCCGCAAGGCGCGCGAGCGTGTGCTGGAACGGGTCGAGCAGGCGGGCCTGGCCACATCAGACGAGGTCGCCGCCGCGCGCAACGAGCCGATCCCGACGGCACGGCGCCCCTTCCCGAATCTGAGCCCCCATATCGCCGAGCAAGCTGTGGCGGAGGCGCTGGCTGAGCGCGTCCAGAAGCTCTCGCTCGATGCACGCTTGCAGACGGCGCTCGAAGGGCTCGCCCGCGAGCGCAGCCTGGGCCTCAACCCCCAGGTGTCGATTGCGATCCTCGCCGTCGACAACGAGACCGGCGAGATCCGCGCCTCGGTCGGCGGCGTCGATTATTTCGCGGCGGAGCGCGCCGGCTCGCTCGACCTGACGCGCGCGCTGCGTTCGCCCGGTTCGGCGCTGAAGCCCTTTATCTATGCGCTCGCCTTCGATAGCGGCATCGCCCATCCCGAGACGATGCTGGAGGACCGGCCGGCCCGCTACGGCATCTATATCCCCGAGAATTTCGACATGACCTTCCAGGGCATGGTCAGCGCCCGCAAGGCCCTGCAGTTCTCGCTCAACGTGCCTGCGGTCGAGCTGCTCTCGGCGCTCGGCCCCCAGCGCTTCCTATCGCGCCTGCGCGATGCCGGCATCAGTATCGCCATGCCCAGGGATAGCGCCGCGCCCGGCCTTGCGGTCGGCCTCGGCGGCGTCGGCATAACGCTTCAGGATCTGACCCGCGCCTATGTCGGGCTGGCCCGCGGCGGTGAGATGCTGCCGCTGCGTTTCCGGCAGCAGGCGACGCCGTCAGGCCCGGCCCCGCGCCTCGTCGAACCCGTCGCCGCCTGGTATGTCGCCGATACCTTGCTCGGGGCGCCGCCGCCGCTCAATGCCGTGCCCGGCCGCATCGCCTACAAGACCGGCACCTCCTATGGCTATCGCGACGCCTGGGCCGTCGGCTTCGACCGCAAGCATACGATCGGCGTGTGGGTCGGTCGTGCCGATAACGGCGCCGTGCCCGGCCTCGTCGGGCGGGCAGTGGCGGCACCGATCCTGTTCGACGCCTTCGCCCGGCTCGGCATCGACCCGCGCCCCTTCCCGCAGCCGGCTGACGCGATCGTCGCCAGCACGAGCCATCTGCCGCCGCCGCTCCGGCATCTCCGGCAGGACGTGCCCAAGACCGTGACCGCGATGATGACGCCGACGCTGAAGCTCGCCTTCCCGCCGGACGGCGCCCGCATCGATCTTTCCGCCGCCGCGCTCGACGGCAATGGCCGGCTCAACCTCAAGGCCGCCGGCGGCTCGCCGCCCTACACCTGGCTGGTCGACGGCACGCCGGTGACCGAGCCGCAGCGCCGCCGCGAGACGCAATGGCAGCCGCCGGGCAAGGGCTTCATGCGGATTTCGGTGATCGATGCGACGGGAGCAAGCGAGAGCGTTTCGGTGAGGCTGCAGTAGCGCTCCCGCTGTCATCCCGCACGGCTCGCGCGGGATGACAGCGGGTAATCCTTACTCCGCCGGCGCCGGATGCGCTCCATGCCCTTCCTCATGCGGGGCGTGGCGCGAGCCATGCACCTTGCGGGCGAGGTAGCTATAGGCGACCGGCACCACGAAGAGCGTCAGCAACGTGCCGAAGGTCATGCCGCCGACGATGACCCAGCCGATCTGCGAGCGGCTTTCCGCACCGGCGCCATGGGCGATGGCCAGCGGCACGGCGCCGAGCACCATCGCGCCTGTCGTCATCAGGATCGGCCGCAGGCGCAGTTCCGCCGCCTCGACGAGGGCGTCGATCATCTCCTTGCCCTCTTCCCGGAGCTGATTGGTGAATTCCAGGATCAGGATGCCGTGCTTGGTGATCAGGCCGACCAGCGTGATCAGGCCGATCTGGCTGTACACGTTCATCGTCCCGCCGGTGTAGTAGAGTGCCGCAAGCGCGCCGGTGAGCGAGAGCGGCACCGAGACCATGATCACGATCGGGTCGACAAAGCTCTCGAACTGTGCCGCCAGCACCAGGTAGATGAAGCCCAGCGCCAGCAGGAAGACGATGAAGATGCTGGCGCCCGACTGCTTGAATTCACGGCTCTGGCCGGAATAGTCGACCTGCACCGAGGACGGCAGAACGCGCGCCGCGCCGTCCTCCAGCACCTTGAGCGCATCGCCGAGCGAATATCCCGGTGCCGGGATCGCGGTGACCGTCGCCGAGCGCAGCTGGTTGAAACGGACGAGTTCCTTCGGCGCGACGTTCTCCTCGATCTTGACCAGGCTCGACAGCTGCACCACCGCGCCGCCGCGGCCCAGCAGGTAGATCGACTGCAACGCCTGCGGCGTGTTGCGCTCGGCGCCCTCGACCTGCAGCACGACATCGTACTGCTTGCTGTTCATGTTGAAGCGCGTCACCTGCCGGCCGCCCAGCAGCGTCTCCATGGTGCGCCCGATGATGTCGACGCCGACACCGAGATCGGCGGCGCGCTGCCGGTCGATCGTGACCTTGATCTGCGGCTTGTCGAGGATGAGGTTGGTATCGAGATTGGTCAGAACCGGCGAATCGCCGACCTCGGCCATCAGCTGGTCGACATAGGACTTGATCTGCGTATAGGGCTCCGACGAGCGCAGCACGAACTCGACCGGCTTGCTGTTGGCGTTGCCCTGCCCGAGCGAGGCCGGATTGGTGGCGAACAGGCGGATGCCCGGGATCTGCGACAGCCCCTTGTTGATCTCGGCGACGAGGTCCTGCTGCTTGCGCTCGCGCTGCTCCCAGGGCTTGAGGCGGGCGAAGCCGATCGCACGCGTCACGTCGGGGAAGCCGACGATGACGAGGTAGGTTTCGACCTCCTGGATGTTCTTGAAGTAATCCTCGACCTGCCGGGCGTAGTCTGCGGTGAAGGACAGCGTCGCGCCCTCCGGCGCCACGCCGACGGCGGTGATCGTGCCGCGATCCTCGACCGGCGCCAGTTCCGAGCGCAGATGGGTGAAGAAGAAATAGCCGCCGCCGGCGACGCCGATCGCCAGCAGCACGACGAGCGGGCGCACCGACAGGGCCGCGCGCAGCGAGGCCTTGTAGCCGCGCGACAGCCCCTCGAAGCCGCGTTCCAGCAGGTTGTAGAGCCAGTTGTGGTTCTCGTGGTGGCGCAGCAGCTTGGCGCACATCATCGGCGTCAGCGTCAGCGCGACGAAGCCGGAGACCAGCACCGCTCCGGCCAGCGTCAGCGCGAACTCGATGAAGAGCTTGCCGGTGCGCCCTGTCGAGAAGGCCATCGGCGCATAGACCGCGACCAGCGTCAGCGTCATCGCCACCACGGCGAAGGCGATCTCGTTGATGCCGCGGATCGCCGCCGGGGTCGGCTTCATGCCGTCCTCGATATGGCGGTGCACATTCTCCAGCACCACGATGGCGTCGTCGACGACGAGGCCGATGGCAAGCACCATCGAGAGCAGCGTCAGCGTGTTCACGGTAAAGCCGAGCGCATACATCAGCGCAAAGGAACCGATCAGCGAGACCGGGATCGTCACCAGCGGAATCAGGGTCGCGCGGACCGAGCGCAGGAAGATGAAGATGATCAGAACCACCAGCACGATCGCCTCGACGATCGTCTGGTAGACCGCCTTGATCGAGCGGTCGATGAAGACCGAGGTGTCGTAGGACTTGCCGATCGACATGCCCTGCGGCAGGTCCTCGATGATGCCCGGCAGCGCCTCCTCGATGCCGGCCGAGACGTCGAGCGGGTTGGCCGTCGCCTGCTTGACGATACCGATCGTCACCGACGGCGTGCCCTTGAACCAGGCGGCGTTGCGCTCCTCGCGCGCGCCCAGCTCGACCTTGGCGACATCCTTCAGCTTGACGGAGAAACCGTTGGCATCCTTGACCACGATCTCGCGGAATTCCGCCGGCGTGGTCATGCTGGTCTGCGAGAGCACCGTGAATTCGCGGTCGCTGCTCTCGATCCGCCCCGAGGGAATCTCGATGTTCTGCGCCCGGACGGCCGCCTCGATCTGCTGGACGGAGATGTCGTAGGCCGACATGCGGGCGCGGTCGAGCCAGATGCGCATCGCATATTGGCGCTGGCCGAGAATGCGCACCTCCGCCACACCGGTCACGTTCTGGACGCGGTCCGAGATGAAACGGTCGGCGAAATCGGTGAGTTCGAGCGGCCCGTGCCGCGAGCTGGTCAGCGAGAGGTAAAGGATCGGCTGCGCATCGGCCTCGACCTTGGCGATGACCGGCTCGTCGATCTCGTCCGGGATGCGGCTGCGCACGCGGCTGACGCGGTCGCGCACGTCGGACGCCGCGACGTCTGGATCGACATCCGGCCGGAAGCGCACCTGGATGAAGCTGCGCTCCTGGCGGCTGGTCGAGGAGATGATCTCGATGCCTTCGATACCCGCGATCGAATTCTCCAGGATCTGCGTGACCTGCGTCTCGATGATCTCCGCCGAGGCGCCGCGATAATCGGTGCGGACCGAGACGACAGGCTCGTCGATATTCGGGTATTCGCGGATCGTCAGCCGGCCGTAGGACACGATGCCGATCAGGATCACCAACAGGCTCAGCACCGTCGAGAGAACGGGCCGGCGGACGAAGAGTTCGAAGAGGCTCATGCGTCGGTCCTAGAGCATTTCCGGGTGAGGCGGAGGCCAGTTTGCGTGAAGAAACGAAGGTCCGCGTCAACGAATATGCGACAAAACAAAGAGGTGGAGCATTTCGCGGGAAGCGCGGAAATGCTCTAGAGCTGGCTCGTCTGGACGACCTTGTCCTTGATCGCGATGGCGGCGCCGTCGCGCAGCCGCATCTGGCCGGCGGTGATGATCTGCATGCCGGGCGTCAGCCCGTTGACGATCTCCACCTTGCCCGGCAGGCGCTTGCCCAATTCGACGGCGACGCGCTTCGCCTTGCCCTTGTCGACGACGTAGACGATCTTGCCGACGGCATCCGGCACGACCGCCATCTCCGGCACGACGATCGCGTTCTGACGCTGGTCGACGGTGATGGCGAGGCGGGCGAAGAGGCCGGGCTTCAGCGCGAGATCGGCATTCGGGATGTTGGCGCGCAGGCGGATCGCCCGGCCGTTGACGTCGACCACCGGGTCGATCGCGTAGATCTGCCCCTGGAATTTCCGGTCCGGAACCGCATCGACGCCCATCTGCACGGGCAGGCCCACCTTCAGGCGGCTGAGATAGATCTCGGGCACGCGGAAATCGATCTTGATCGGATCGATGCTGGTCAGCGTGATCAAGGGCTTGCCGACGGAGACGTAATCGCCGACGCCGACCGAGCGCAGGCCGACGACGCCGCTGAACGGCGCCACGATGGTCGACTGCGCCAGCTTGGCCTTGGCGAGCTGGATGCGTGCCTCGCTCGAGGCGAGCTTCGCGCCGGCTTCGTCGAGCGCGACCTGCGTGCCCGAGCCGCGCTGCACCAGCGCCCGCAGCCGCTCATGGGTATCCCGGGCCAGACTCAGATCGGCTTGCGCCTGCTTGAGTTCGGCATCGAGGATCGCGGTGTCGAGCTTGACGAGGTCCTGGCCTGCCTTGACGCGCTCCCCTTCCTTGAAGCCGAGCGCGATGACGCGGCCGGCGATCTCGGGCGCGATCACCACGGATTCGTCGGCGGCAAGCGTACCGAGCGCCTCGACCTCCTCGCTGACGGTCATGACCTCGATATTGGCCACTTCGACCGGCACTGCACGCGGCCCCGAGACCGCACTGGCCTGGGCCTGCTGCGTGCCGGCGCGCTGGTTGCGGTAAGCATAGTATCCACCGCCCGCAACGGCAGCGACGAGAACAAGAAGGACGAACCGCTTCATCAGGCTGGAGGCTCCGTTGCCGCCCATTGGTCTTAAATGGAACGAAAGGCGTTGCTAAGATGCCGGCGCGCCACAGCGGCGCAAAAACATAGGCTTTTGCGCCGATGCCGTATCGATCCGGCCTCGCAGCATCAATGCAAGATGCTTGCCGATAAGAGGCCCACCGTCACGGGCATCTCCGCCGCACACAGACATCCGCTTCTATCCTGCCGGTAAGCCGGGAATCGTCCAAGCGCATTCTGGAGACCTCACGAAACGTTGACCGGCTCCTGAGGTGGCAAAATGCTCCTGTCGGGGCCTTCCCAGGCCGTCATGTGCCTGTCATTCGCAGCCGATAGGGCTCGCAGCAATCGAGACGCCTGACCCTCCGGCCCCGGCCGGACGGGAATGCGCTCATGCCCGTATCGTGCCCGAGAACCTTTCCATGCTGCGCATCGAAGGCCTGACCAAGCGCTTTGGCGACAGGAACGCGGTCGACACCGTGACCCTGACCGTCCCGAAGGGAGAGATGGTCGGCGTGATCGGCCCCTCCGGCGCCGGCAAGTCGACGCTGCTGCGCATGCTGAACCGCCTGACCGAGCCGACCTCCGGCAAGATCGTCTGCGAAGAGCAGGACGTCACCGGCCTGAAGGGCGCCTCGCTGCGGCGCTGGCGCCGCGACACGGCGATGATCTTCCAGCAGTTCAACCTCGTCGGCCGCCTGGACGTGCTGACCAATGTCCTGCTCGGCCGGCTGAACCACCGCTCCGCGGCGCTCACGCTGGTCAAGAGCTTCTCCGAGGACGACAAGATCCGCGCCATCGCGGCACTCGAGCGTCTCGATATGGGTCATTTGCTGGCGCAGCGCGCCGAGACGCTTTCGGGCGGCCAGCAGCAGCGCGTCGCCATCGCCCGCGCGCTCGTCCAGGAGCCGCGCATCATCCTGGCCGACGAGCCGATCGCCTCGCTCGACCCGCGCAACACTCAGGTCGTCATGGACGCGCTGTTCCGCATCAATCGCGAGGACGGTATCACCGTGATGTGCAACCTGCACGACCTCGACATCGCCGCGAAATACTGTGACCGCCTGATCGGCATGTCCGCCGGCAAGGTCGTGTTCGACGACGTGCCGCAGGCGCTGACCCGCGAGGTCGCCGCCGAGCTCTACGGCATCGAGGCCAAGGATGCCGGCGCCGAGGCGCTGGATGCGCTCGATGCCATCGCTGCCTCCGAGGCGAAGCGCGTCCGCCAGAAGATCGCCTGATTTCCAGAGATCGCCGGACCGGCCTGAAGGCCGTCGCCGCGAGAAGACCATCCCACCTACAACGCAGGAGCACATCGATGCTGACCCGTCGTCATACCCTCAAGCTCGCCGCCGCCGGCCTCGCGCTCGCCGCCAGCCCGGCTTTCGCACAGGACTGGAAGGCGAAGTATCCCGAGCTCGTCTTCGCGATCATCCCCTCCGAGAACGCCTCCGGCGTTACCGAGCGCTACACCCCCTTCGTGCAGTATCTCGCCAAGGAGCTCGGCACCAAGGTCACCTTGCGCATCGCCAACGACTACGCCGCGATCATCGAAGGTCAGCGCGCCGGCAACATCCACATCGCCTCCTACGGCCCGGCCTCCTTCGCCCGCGCCCGCATGACCGGCGCCAGGACCGACGCCTTCGCCATCGAGACCAATCTCGACGGCACCAAGGGCTACCACTCGGTCTTCTACGTGAAGAAGGACTCGCCCTATCAGAAGGTCGAGGACCTCAAGGGCAAGAATCTCGGCCTCGTCGACCCGAACTCGACCTCCGGCAACAACGTGCCGCGCTTCGTGCTCAACGGCATGAAGATCGAGCCGGAAACCTTCTTCTCGAAGGTCGTCTATACCGGCAGCCACGAGAACGCGATCATCGCGCTCCAGCAGGGCACCGTCGACATCGCCGCCAACTGGTGGAACGACGAGCAGGAATCCAACCTGCAGCGCATGGCCCGCAAGAACATGGCCAAGGCCGACGATTTCCGGATCATCTACAAGTCCGAGCAGATCGTGAACTCGCCGATGGCCTATCTCACCGACCTGCCGGAAGAGCTCAAGGCCAAGATCCGCGACGCGGTGCTGAACCTCGCCACCAAGGACAAGGCTGCCTTCGACAAGATCTATGAAGGCAAGCAGGGCCCGCTCGTCGCCGTCGGCAACGAGGCCTATGACCCGATCATCGAGCTGAACAAGTTCGTCGACGACCTCCGCAAGAAGAAGTCGTCGTAAGCAGCACGCCTGCTCTCGCCGTCATGGTCGGGCGTGTCCCGACCATCCACGTCTTCCCTGCCTTCCGCAGCGCTCAAGACGTGGATGCTCGCCACAGGGGCGAGCATGACGGCAGCGGCGCTGCCTAGCGCCCTCTCCGGCAACGGACGCAAGATTTCATGACCCTCGCGATCGACCGCAACGACCCGGCTATCCGGGCCCATGCCGAGGCCTATCGGCAGGCCGCCTCGGCCAAGCGCCGGCAGGCCCTGATCGGCATCGCCGTCTTCATCGCCTGCGTGCTGCTCTCGGCGCGCGGCGCCGAGGTCGATCTCGCCAGGTTCTTCGAGAATATCGGCCGCTTTCCGAAATACATCTACGAGACGCTGCCGACACTTCGGTTGAACAGTCTGAGTGCCGACCTCTCCGAGTGGTATTGGGGCCTCAAGGGCTGGCTGAAGCTGCTCTGGCAGACCGTGCTCATCGCCTATGTCGGCACGATCCTCGGTGTCGCCGGCGCCTTCCTGTTCTGCTTCGCCGCCGCCGCCAATCTCGGCCGCGCCACCTGGCTGCGCTTCGCCGTGCGGCGCTATCTCGAGTTCTGCCGCACCGTTCCGGAGATCGTCTTCGCGCTGATCTTCGTCATCGCCTTCGGCCTCGGCCCGCTGCCCGGCGTGCTCGCCATCGCCATCCACACCATGGGTGCGCTCGGCAAGCTCTTCTCCGAAGTGGTCGAGAACATCGACCTGAAACCGGTCGACGGCATCACCGCCGCGGGCGGCAGCTGGTGGCAGGTCGTCCGTTTCGCCGTGGTGCCGCAGGTGCTCTCCAATTTCGCGAGCTATGCGCTGCTGCGCTTCGAGATCAATGTCCGCGGCGCCTCGATCATGGGTTTCGTCGGCGCCGGCGGCATCGGCCAGGACCTGATCGAAGCCATCCGCAAGTTCTACTTCACAGATGTCAGCGCCATCCTGCTGCTGATCATCGTCGCGGTGATGCTGATCGACTACGGCACCGAGCGGCTGCGCCACGCCCTCCTCAGCCTGGAGCACGGCCGATGAGCCTCGCCCTCTCGACGGCCGAGCGCGCCGACATCCTGCGCCGCCATGAAGCCGCGATCCGCGGCTCGCTCAAGACCAAGCTCGCAACGATCGGCACCATCGCCGCCCTCGCCGGCCTCTTCCTCTACGGGCTGACCACGCTTGAGACTTCGCTCTGGAAGCTCATCGGAGGCCTGGGCAATCTCGGCACCTTCGTCGTGCTGATGCTGCCGCCCGATCCCGGCTCGTTCGCCCGCGCGATCATCTTCGTGAAGGCGCTGTTCGAGACCATCGCCATCGCCTTCCTTGGCACCGTGCTTGCCGCCATGCTGGCGCTGCCGCTCGGCTTCATCGCCGCGCGCAACGTCGTCGCCAACCGGATCGTGCATTTCCTGGCCCGCCGCTCGCTCGACACGGTGCGCGGCGTCGATGCCCTGATCTGGGCGCTGATCTGGGTGAATGTCGTGGGCCTCGGCCCCTTCGCCGGCATGCTCGCGATCATGACCAGCGATCTCGGCGCCTTCGGCAAGCTCTATTCCGAAGCGATCGAGGCGGCCGACCGCCGGGCGGTCGACGGCGTCGCCTCGGTCGGAGGCGGCAAGGCCCACGAAATCCGCTTCGGCCTCTTGCCGCAGGTGCTGCCGGTGATCGCGAGCCAGGTGCTCTACTACATCGAGTCGAACACCCGCTCCTCGACCATCATCGGCATCGTCGGCGCCGGCGGCATCGGCCTCTATCTCGCCGAGACGATCCGCACGCTGGAATGGCAGCAAGTCTCCTTCCTGATCCTGCTGGTCCTCGCCGCGGTCTCCGCCATCGACTTCCTGTCCGGGAAGCTGCGCTTCGCGATCATCGGCAAGCGGGCAAGCTGAAGGCGGGGCAGCCGTCATTCTCAGGCGAAGCGAAAACCCGAGAATCTCGTGCAGAAGGGGGCGCCTTTCCATCCTGAGATGCTCGGGTCAAGCCCGAGCATGACGGTGCCCCTCAATCCCCGAACGGCTCGATCACCATCTCCATGCGCTCGGCGGCGAAGACGCTGGAGACCAGATGGATCGGCGTCAGGTCCGGCAGCGCATCGACCGCCGTCGAGATCATCACGGCAGCCTCGGGGGCGATCTCCAACAGTTCCGCCTCGCGCTCATCGGCCAGCCGTGCCGTCAATCGCGTCGACAGGCGCACATAATCCGTGATGCCGTAAATCTTGAAGGCCGCCGTGATCGAGCCCGCCGCATCGCGATAGGCCCTATCGAAATCCGGGAAGCGCTCAACCGAGAGCCAATGCATGCCCGTCCCCATCGGCACGCCATCCGCCATGCTGACACCCTGCACGCACCAGAGCGGCGTCCCGGTCTTGAGCTTGAGCGCCGTGCAGGCAGCCGCCTCGCCGACGACCACCTCGGCCGAGAGCATGCGGCTCGTACCGGTGATGCCGAGCTTGCCCATATTGCTGCGCATGCTGACGCGCCGCCCGATCGGATAGGGCAGGCGCGGTGCCGTCACCTGCGTGCCGCGTCCGCGGGAGACGGTCACCAGCCCCTGATCGGCGAGATGGCGGAAAGCCTGCCGCACCGTATGGCGATGCACGCCATAGCGCTCCGCCAGCGTGACCGAGGCCGGCAGCGTGTCGCCGAGCTTGTACTCGCCGCGCCCAATCGCATCCGCCAGTTCGTCGGCGATGCGCCGCCAGGCCGTGCCCCCGTCGCGCTCCGCCAGTGCCACATCCGTCATCAAAGTTTCATCCGAAAAGTATAGACCTTTATCATCAACTCCCCTAGCATAGTCTAGACATTCGGAACTGACCAGCGAGCCCGCGCCGATGACGCAGAAAACCCCGAGGCAAAGCTGGATGGCGACGCTGGCGCGCGCCTCCCGCGGCGAGATCGAAACCCTGCTCGGCGATCCGCCGGACCACGACCTGTTGAAGGCGCCGGAGACTGGCACCGTGATGGTCGAGGGCCGCGCCGGCGGCGCCGGCCGCCGCTTCAATCTCGGCGAGGCCACCGTGACGCGCTGCGTCGTGCGCCTGTCCAACGGGCGGATGGGCTTCTCCTATGCGCTCGGCCGCGACAGCCGCAAAGCACGACTCGCCGCCCTGCTCGACGCCCGCCTCCAGGACGAGGCCGAAGGCAGCGGCCTGCATCAGGGCATCGCCGCCCTCGCCACCCAGCAGGCGGCCGCGCGCGACCTCGCCTCGAGAAAGGCGGCGGCGACCAAGGTCGATTTCTTCACGCTGGTCAGGGGCTCGTGATGCCGACCGAAACCATGATCGCTCCCGGCTTCTCCGATCCGGTCTTCCAGTCGCAGGCCGCCTTCCGCGCCCTGCTCGCCGCCCTCTCCGAACCCGGAACATTACAGCAAGTTGCCGGCGAGATCGCACCGCCGGAAGGCCTGGCGACCGCGACGGCCACCGCCCTGCTGACGCTCGCCGATTACGAGACGCCGGTCTGGCTGCCCGAAGCCCTGCGCAATGGCCCGGCCGGCGCCTGGCTGCGCTTCCATTGCGCCGCCGCGCTCGTCGACGACCCGGCCGAGGCCGCCTTCGCGGTCATCGACGGCGCAGCCGATGAGCCCAGGCTCTCAGCCTTCAATCTCGGCACGGATCAATTCCCGGATCGCTCGACCACCGTGATCGTGCAGGTCGCCGGCCTGGAAGGCGGCCCCGCTATCACCTTCTCCGGCCCGGGGATCCCCGGCACCCGCACTATCACGTCGCAGGGCCTGCGCGCCCGCTTCATCGATGAGCTGCACGAGAACAACGCCATCTATCCGCTCGGCGTCGATGTCCTGCTTGCGCATGGCGAGGGCTTGATCGGCCTGCCGCGCTCGACGCAAATCGAGGAGGTTCGCTGATGTACGTTGCCGTCAAAGGCGGCGAAGCCGCCATCCTCGCCACGCATGATCTCGTTGCCGAAGCGCGCCGCGGCGATCCGGCCGTGCCTGAAATCTTGGTTGCCCAGATCCGCGAGCAGCAGGCTTTAGCCTGCGCCCGCGTGATGAACGAGGGCTCGCTCTACGACCAGGACCTCGCCGCGCTCGCGCTGAAGCAGTCGCAGGGCGACGTGATCGAGGCCGCCTTCCTGATGCGCGCCTATCGCACGACGCTGCCGCGCTTCGGCTCCTCCGAGCCGCTCGATACGGCTGCGATGGCGATCCGCCGCCGCGTCTCGGCGACCTACAAGGACCTGCCCGGCGGGCAGGTACTCGGCCCGACCTACGACTACACGCACCGTCTCTTCGACTTCGCCCTGATGGACGAAGGCAGCGAGGCCGCCCCCCGGAAGGCGCCCGCCCCGCTCGATGCCACCATGCCGCGCGTGCCTGACATCCTCGGCGCCGAAGGCCTGATGGAAGCCGAAGAGCCGCCGGAAGGAGACCCCCGCCCCTTCGACCTGACGCGCGATCCCGTCTCCTTTCCGGCGGATCGCGATGTGCGCCTGCAATCCATGGCGCGCGGCGACGAGGGCTTCCTGCTCGGCCTCGGCTATTCCGTGCAGCGTGGCTTCGGCGGCACGCATCCGTTCGTCGGCGAGGTCCGCGTCGGCGAGGTCGCGGTCGAATTCGTGCCGGAGGAGCTCGGCTTCGCGGTCGATCTCGGCGACATCACCCTGACCGAATGCCAGATGGTCAACCAGTTCCAGGGCTCCAAAGAGGTCCCGCCGCAATTCACCCGCGGCTACGGCCTCGTCTTCGGCCATAGCGAGCGCAAGGCGATGTCGATGTCGCTGGTCGATCGCGCCTTGAAAGCGCGCGATTTCGGCGAAGCCACCAACTACCCGGCGCAGCAGGACGAATTCGTCCTCTACCACGCCGACAATGTCGAGGCGGCCGGCTTCGTCGAGCATCTCAAGCTGCCGCACTATGTCGATTTCCAGGGCGAGCTCGAACTGATCCGCCGCATCCGCAAGGAGCGCGAGGAACGGCTTGCTCAAGAGCAGAACGCCATGCCGGAGGCTGCGGAATGACCATCCATCAGATGCCGGCAGATAATACGAAGCCGGCTTACAATTACGCCTATCTCGACGAGCAGACCAAGCGAATGATCCGCCGCGCCCTGCTCAAGGCCGTCGCTGTGCCCGGCTATCAGGTGCCCTTCGGCTCGCGCGAGATGCCCTTGGCTCGCGGCTGGGGCACCGGCGGCATCCAGATCACGGCAGCGATCATCGGCCCGGCTGACACTTTGAAAGTGATCGACCAGGGCGCCGACGACACCACCAATGCCGTCTCGATCCGCAGGTTCTTCGAGCGCACCGCCGACGCCCGCACCTGCGAGGCGACGGATGACGCGACGATCATCCAGACCCGCCACCGCATCCCGGAGGCGCCGCTGAAACCCGGCCAGGTCATAGTTTATCAGGTGCCGACGCCCGAGCCGCTGCGCCGTCTGGAGCCGCGCGAGGCCGAGACCCGCAAGATGCACGCCTGGGCCGAATACGGGCTGATGCAGGTCAAGCTCTACGAGGATATCGCCCGCTATGGCGAGATCACCAAGACCTATGACTACCCGGTCATGGTCAACGGCCGCTATGTGATGGCACCCTCGCCCATTCCGAAATTCGACAATCCGAAGATGCACATGTCGCCCGCTCTCCAACTCTTCGGGGCCGGCCGCGAGAAGCGCATCTACGCGCTGCCGCCCTATACCAGCGTGCGCAGCCTCGATTTTGAGGATCATCCCTTCCGCATCCAGAGCTGGACACAGCCCTGCGGGCTCTGCGGCGCGGGCGATAGCTATCTCGACGAGGTCGTGATCGACGACCAGGGCGGGCGCATGTTCGTCTGCTCCGACAGCCATTATTGCGAGACCCGCCGGGCGGAAGGCCATCGCGGCACCATGCTGGGCGACGCGGCCGCAAGCGGCCTGGTCGAGGAGACCACCCCATGACCCTGCATGTCGCAGCGGCCGAGTTCGCGCTCGAACCCGCCCCCCTGCTCTCCGTCGAGGGCGTCAGCCGCTTCTATGGCGAGCGCATCGGCTGCGCCGATGTCTCCTTCGATCTCTGGCCGGGCGAAGTGCTCGGCATCGTCGGCGAATCCGGCTCGGGCAAATCGACCCTGCTGCGCTGCCTCGCCGGCATCGACAAGCCCGACGAGGGCGAGGTGCTGTTCCGGGGCGGGCCCGCACCGCTCGACATCTACTCGGTCTCCGAGCAGGAGCGCCGCCGCCTGATGCGCACAGCCTGGGGCATCGTCCACCAGAACCCGCGCGACGGGTTGCGCATGGATGTCACCGCTGGCGGCAATGTCGGCGAGCGGCTGATGGATCGCGGCGACCGGCATTACGGCCAGATCCGCGAGCGCGCGCTCGACTGGCTGCAGCGCGTCGAGATCGCCGGCACCCGTATCGACGACCGGCCGCGCCAGTTCTCCGGCGGCATGCAGCAGCGCCTGCAGATCGCCCGCGTACTGGTCTCGGAACCGCGCCTCGTCTTCATGGACGAGCCGACCGGCGGCCTCGACGTGTCCGTGCAGGCCCGCCTGCTCGACCTCTTGCGCGTGCTGGTGCGCGACCTTGGGCTCGCCGCGATCATCGTCACCCACGACCTCGCCGTCGCGCGTCTCCTGACCGACCGGCTGATGGTCATGAAGGATGGCCGCGTCGTCGAGCAGGGCCTGACCGACCAGGTGCTCGATGATCCCCACCACGCCTATACGCAGCTTCTCACCTCGGCGGTGCTGAGCGTGTGACCTCGTCACACCCTCGTCACCTCGCCGGCACAAGGCACTGACACCATGACCACGATGATTCAGGTCGAGAACGTCGCCAAGACCTTCACCCTGCACAACCAGGGCGGAGCGCGGCTGCCCGTTTTCGACAACGTCAATTTCCATGTCGAGGCCGGCGAGGCGCTGGTGCTCGCCGGCGCGTCCGGCGCCGGCAAGTCGAGTCTGCTGCGCATCCTCTATGGCAATTACAGGCCGACTTCAGGCGCGATCCGCATCACCCATGCCGGCCGGCCCGTCGACATCGTCGCCGCTGTGCCGCGCACCGTGCTCGACATCCGCCGCCGCACGCTCGGCTTCGTCTCGCAGTTCCTGCGCGTCATTCCGCGCGTCTCGACCCTCGACATCGTGCGCGACCCGTTGCTGGCGCGCGGCGCCACGCCGGAAACCGCGACCGAGCGCGCCAAGGGTATGCTCGCCCGGCTCAACCTGCCGGAGCGGCTGTGGAACCTCGCGCCCGCCACCTTCTCCGGCGGCGAGCAGCAGCGCGTCAACATCGCCCGCTCCTTCGTCGACCCCTCGGCGATCATGCTGATCGACGAGCCGACCGCCTCGCTCGACGCCGCCAATCGCGACGTCGTCGTCGAACTCATCGCCGAGGCGCGCGCCGCCGGCTCCGCCATCGTCGGGATTTTCCATGATGAGGCGGTTCGCGAACGCGTCGCGACGCGCTATCTCGATATCACCGCTTTCCGGAAGGCCTGACGATGCAGACCGTTCTCACCAACGCCAAACTCATTCTCGAGAACGAGGTCGTCACCGGCACGATCGCCTTCAACCAGACCGGCATCACCGCCGTCAACCAGGGCCAATCCTCCCTGCCCGGCGCCATCGATGTCGGCGGCGACTATGTCGCGCCCGGCCTCGTCGAGATGCACACCGACAACATGGAAAAGCATTTCATGCCACGTCCCAAGGTCTTCTGGCCCAACGGACTCGCGGCCGCGCTGGTCCATGACGCCCAGATGGCCGCCGCCGGCGTCACCACGGTCTATGACGCGGTCTGCGCCGGCACACCCTTCTCGGCCAAGGACTACCGCAAGGACATCTTCGCCGACGTGATGAAGTCGCTGGCCTATGGCAAGCGCGAGAACGTCTTCCGCATCGACCATCGCATCCATATGCGCTGCGAGCTGACGAGCCCGCAGCTGCTCGACGACATCGCGCCCTATCAGGACGACGAACTGGTCCAGCTCGTCTCGCTGATGGACCACACGCCCGGCCAACGCCAATGGCGCGATCTCCAGCACCTCAAAACCTATGCCGTCGGCAACGGCAAGACGGTCGCGGAGTTCGAAGAGGATGTCGCGGTGCGCCAGCGCGAAGGCGCCGCCAACGTGGCGAAGAACTGGCAGGCCGTGGTCGACATCTTCCGCGCGCGCGGCATTCCGCTCGCGACCCATGACGACACGATTCCCGAGCATGTCGAGGAAGGCGTCGCCTCGGGTGCCGTGATCTCGGAATTCCCGACCACGGTCGAGGCCGCCGCCGCTGCCAAGCAGGCCGGCCTCGCCACGGTCGCCGGCGCGCCGAATGTCGTGCGCGGCGGCTCGCATTCCGGCGGCGTCTCGGTCTCAGAGCTCGCCGAGAAGGGCCTGCTCGACGGTCTTTCCTCGGATTACGTGCCGGCGAGCCTGCTGCAGGCGGTGGTCAAGCTGAATGCCGACCATGGCATCGCGCTGCCCGAAGCGATGGGCATGGTGACCTGGAAGGTCGCCGATATCCTCGGCCTCAGTGATCGCGGCCATCTCAAGACCGGGCTGCGGGCCGATCTCGTGCGCTTCAAGGTGCTCGGCGCGACGCCGGTGCTGGCTGCGGTCTGGTCGCAGGGCGAGCGCGCATTTTGAGCAAGCCGCGCTACGCCGTCTATTACGCCCCCGCAGCCGACAGCGCCCTCTGGCGCTTCGGCAGCGCGACGCTCGGCTATGATGCGCTGACCGGGGAGGACCTGCCCTTCGCCGTTCCGCCCGGATGCGATCCGGCGCTATGGCCGGCCTTCACCGAGGAGCCGCGGCGCTACGGTTTCCACGCCACGCTGAAAGCGCCCTTCGAGCTTGCCGATGGCCGCAGCGAGGAGCAGTTGCGCGCCTTCGCCCGCAATCATGCCGCGGGGCTCGATGCCGTGGAGCTGGCGGGGCTCAGCGTCACGGCGCTCGGCTCCTTCGTGGCGCTGACGCCGTCCGAGCCGAGCGAAGCCCTGCAGCGCTTCGCCTTCTCGACCGTGCAGGCCTTCGAGCTTTTCCGCGCGCCGCTTTCCGAAACGGACAAGGCGCGGCGCCTCAGGAGCCCACTCACCCCCGCTCAGCACGCCTATCTCGAAGCCTATGGCTACCCCTATGTCGGCGACGCCTTCCGCTTCCACATGACGCTGACCGGTTCCTTGCCGGGCGACCAAGCAACGCCGGTGAAGCAGGCGCTTGAAACCGCCTATGCTGCAGCGCTTCCGGCCGGCCCGGTCAGGATCGATCGCTTCGCGCTGTTCAGGCAGGACGACCGCACTGGCCGCTTCCGCCTGCTCGATTCCTATTCGTTCGGCTAGGCGTCGTGCCGGCCGAGTGCGCGCAGGACAGCCAGCAGTTCCTCCGCAGCCTCGACGACGCTGCGATCGTTCAGGATCGTGACGATCTCGGCGCGTTCCGCCGTCAGGGGCGCCTCGCGCTTCAGGCGGGCGGCGATATCGGCCTCGCTCTCGCGCCCGCGCGCCGCCAGGCGCTGCGCCAGCACCGCGACCGGCGCGGTGATGTTGAGCACCACGACGCGCTCAGCCAATCGCTCCGCCGCCGCGATGGCGCGCCGCGAGACATTGACGATAACCACGGCACCCGCGCCGATGCCCGACAATTCCAGCGCCGGAATGCCGTAGCTCAAACCATGAGCCTGCCAGCTCAGCGCGAGGCCACCATTGGCCTCGATCGTGCGGAACCCAGCTTCGTCGCAAGAATCGTGATCCTCGGCCCCGGCCATGGCCGGCCGGGTGATCAAGCGCCGCGCGAAGCGATAGTTGGGATCGCCGGCGAGGCCCGCCCGCGCCGCATCCATCAGCGTGTCCTTCCCAGCCCCGGAGGGACCGACCACGAGAACGAGCACGCCCGTCTGCACGGCGGGGATCGCGATATAAGGAGAGGATGAGGACATGGCCGCGAAAAAGCTGGGACTCGAACCGCTGATCGACCCGACCGCCCAGGTGAGGCAGGCGACACTCGGCCGCTACACCGCCATCGGCGCGCGCACCATCTTCGCCGAGTCGACGATGGGGGACTACTCCTATGTCGTGAACGACGCGAATGTCATTTACACGACAATCGGCAAATTCTGCTCGATCGCGGCAATGACCCGGATCAATCCCGGCAATCATCCGATGCATCGCGCCAGCCAGTCGCATTTCACCTATCGCGCCGCCGCCTATTTCGACGATGCCGCGGATGACGAAGCCTTCTTCGACTGGCGCCGGTCGCATGCCGTAACGATCGGCCACGATGTCTGGATCGGCCATGGCGCGATCGTGCTCGCCGGCCGCTCGATCGGCACCGGCGCGGTAGTCGCGGGCGGGGCCGTCGTCACCAAGGACGTCGCGCCCTACACCATCGTCGCCGGCAATCCGGCCCGGCCGGTGCGGCGACGCTTCACTGAGGATGTCGCGGATAGATTGCAGAACCTCGCCTGGTGGGACTGGGAACACACCCGGCTGCGTGCCGCCCTCGACGATTTCCGCAATCTCTCGGTGGAGGACTTCCTGGAGCGTCACGAAGCGGGCTGAGCGGCATTTATCCGGTTGTTATTGCTGGATTTTCGAATTCTCAACGCGCCAGCTTCAACTCCAGGCCGGGATAATACGGCTCGGCCTTGTGGAAATTGACCCAGATCAAGACATGCCCTCATAGGTTGTTAACCCTGATGGCCCATGGTCGGGCTCCGGCGGAAGCGGTTTCCGCCTGAGGCTGGGGACCTCCTGATGTCGGCAATGGATCATCTCGGCAAGCGGCTCGCCTTCATGCAGCTCGGCCCGGACGCACAGGCGCGCATTCGCGACGTCGGCGACGCTCTGGACACGTCGATTCCGGGCGCTCTCGACGCCTTTTATGCGCAATTGCGCGCCTTTCCCGAGACCAAGGCTTTCTTCAGCAACGAACAGCACATCGAAAGCGCCAAGCAACGCCAGGGCAAGCACTGGAGCGGCATCGCGACCGGCACCTTCGACGAGCACTATATCGGCGCCGTCACCCAGGTCGGGAAGATCCATGCCCGCATCGGCCTGGAGCCGCGCTGGTATATCGGCGGCTACGCGCTGATTCTCGAAAAGCTGCTCGCAGGCGTGCTGGAGGCGCGCTGGCCGAAGAACGCACTGGGCAGGCGCATGCCCGGCGTCACCGAACGCTCGGCCGAGATCGGCGCCATCGTCAAGGCGGCCATGCTCGACATGGATTATGCGATCACCGTCTATCTGGAAGCCTCGGAGGAAGCCCGCCTGAAGGCCGAGGCCGAGGCCCGCGCCATCGAACAGGCCAAGGCGGCCGAGCGCGACCAGGCCATCGCCTGCGTCAGCCAGAGCATGGCGGCGCTCGCCGATGGCGATCTGACCTATCGCATGAGCGCCGAGATCCCGGCCGAATATTCCGAGATCCGCGACCATTTCAACGGCGCCATGGCGCGCCTGCAGGAGATGGTCGGTACGATCAAGGCGACCTCGGCCGCGATCTCCTCCTCCTCGCAGGAGATCAGCGCCGGCGCACAGGACCTGTCGATGCGCACCGAGCAGCAGGCCTCGGCTCTGGAGGAGAGCGCGGCGACGACCGAGCAGCTCGCGGCTTCCGTCAAGACTTCGACCCAGGCTTCGCGCGAATCCGTTTCGCTGGCGGACGAAGCCGCCAATGTCGCGCGCACCGGCGGCGACATCGTCCGCGACGCGGTCGAGGCGATGGCGCGGATCGAGGGCGCTTCGAAGCGCATCTCGGAGATCACCGACGTGATCGACGGCATTGCCTTCCAGACCAACCTGCTCGCCCTGAATGCCGCCGTCGAGGCGGCCCGCGCCGGCGATGCCGGACGGGGTTTCGCCGTGGTCGCAGCCGAAGTCCGGGCCCTGGCCCAGCGCTCGGCCGGCGCCGCCAAGGACATCACCGGGCTGATCTCATCCTCGGACGCGGAAGTGGCCGAGGGCGTCAAGCTTGTCCGCCAGGCCGGCGAGACGCTCGACCGCATCGTCGCAGCCTCTGCCAAGGTCTCCAGCACGGTCGAGGAGATCGCCTCGGCATCCGGCGAGCAGGCCAACGGCATCGACGAGATGAGCCAGACCGTCAGCCACATGGACGAGATCACCCAGCAGAACGCCGCGCTGGCCGAGGAGAGCGCTGCTTCGGCACGGGTCCTGCTCGACCAGATCGACCAGCTCAACCGGCTGGTCGCGGCCTTCCGCACCGAGCAGGGCAGCGCGGTTAGCGGCGTCGGCGCGGTGAGGCGACGCGCAGCCTAGGCTCCCGGCTGGCGGCGCGCCTTACCCGGCAAGCCGCCAGACCGAGCTGCGCTTGATCTCGGCATCCTCCAGCGCGCGCGTCACCGGCACTTCATAGGTGGCGACCGCCTCCAGCTTGCCGCGCGGCAGATAGCTGCGACCGGGGTCGCCGATCAGCACCGTAGCCCCACGCGCCGACAGCCCCGACAGCCAGTCGATCACGCGCTCGGCCATCGCGCGCTCGTAGCAGACGTCCCCGGCGCAGATGACCTCCCAGCCCTCGTCGCGGCCGATCAAGTCCTCGCAGCGCGCTGTCACCGCGACGCCATTGGCAGCCGCGTTGATGCCGATCGCCGCCGCAGCGAAACCGTCGATGTCGCAGGCCTCGACCGGCGCCGCTCCTGCCTTCGCCGCTGCGATCGCCACAAGCCCGGAGCCGGAGGCGAAATCCAGCATCCGGCGATCCGCGACGATCTCACCATGGTCTAGCAGATAGCGTGCGAGAGCCTGCCCGCCCGCCCAGGCAAAAGCCCAGAACGGCGGCGGCAGGCCGATCACGGCGAGCTCGTCCTCCGTCTTCTGCCAGAGCTCCGTCGCTTCCTCGGCGACATGCAATGAAATCTCCGGCGCATGCGGCACCGGAAGCAACCGGGTATGAGCGCGGATGAAGGCTTCGCGATCGAGCGCAGCTTCGCCGCTCATGCAGCGACCTCGGGCGTAGAGCCGCCAAGCAAGCTCAGATAGAGCGTCTTCACGCCGTTCATCACGTCGCGCTCGGTATGGCCGTCGAGCAGGCGGGCCCGCGCACTATCTCCCATGCGCTCGACAAGGCCGGGAGCACGGGCGAGGACCACGAGTGCCCTCGCCAGCGCCGCCGCATCGTCGGCTGGAACCACCATCCCGTCCTGCCCGTCGCGGACGAAGCTGCGGCAGCCCGGAACATCCGTTGTCAGGATCGCCCGGCCGCAGGCCGCAGCTTCCAGGATCGTGCGCGGCAGGCCCTCGCCGCCTCGCGAGGGCAGGATGCAGAGATGATGCGCCTTCCAGACACCCTCGATATCGCGCGTCGGCCCGGCCCAGGTGATCCCCGGCCGCGCGGCCCATTCCTTCAATGTCGCCTCGGGAATGGCCTTCGGGTTGGACGGATCGGGCGCGCCATGGATGGTGAGCGCGACCTTCGCCCCCTCGGCCCGCGCGAGCCTCACCGCCTCGACCGCGAGATCGACGCCCTTGGACCAGAGCATGCGCGCGACCAGCGCGACCTTGAGCGGCGGCGCCGGCGGCATCGGCGAAGGCATCAGGATCAGCGGATCGACACCGGCCCCGCCGACAATCGCGACCTTTGCCGCGTCCTGCGGATCGAGACCGAGCGTGACGGGATCATCGGGATTCTCAAACAGGAAGCGGACCTGCGGCCCATCGATGGCGCCGCGCAGCCAGGTGATCGCCGCGAAACGCGCCATCGCCGCGAGTGCCCCCTGCCTGGCGCCAAGGAAGCCGAGCCCGGTCAGCGCATAGACCCGGCGCTCGACGCCCGCCAGCTTCCCGGCGAGCCCGGCGAGCGCGATCGGCTTCAACGCGATGCAGTGCAGGATATCGGGTCGTTCCGCCGCAATCAGGCGCTTCAGCGCGCCGATCTGCTTGAACAAGGCCCGCGGATCGAGACTGCGCCGCTCCGCCTCCAGCCCGATCAGCCGCGCGCCCGTCGCCTCGATCACGCGCCGGTGGTTGCGTTCGCGCGCGATCACCGCGACGTCGAAGCCGAGCTCGCGCGCGGCCCGGGCCATCGGCAGGAAATGCGAGGCGAAGAACCAGTCCTCGGTGGCGACGAACAGGAGTTTCGGGCGCGGCATCGCGCCATCAGGCCGATGCGGCGGCGAAGGTCAAGAGCGCCTGCCGATCAGGGCCGCGCCGTCGCGACCGGCAGCACGCGGGCGAGCGCCGTCGGCGGGTCGATCCGCCCGGCGCCGAAGGTCGGGTCGCGCCCGCGCGAGCCGAGATCGGTCGCGCTTTCGGCGAGCACCCGGCGGGCGCTGTCGGTATCGAGCTCCGGCTGCTTTTCGAGCAGGAGCGCGACCAGCGCGGTGACATGGGCGGCGGCGATCGACGTGCCTGAGGTAAAGGCGTAGCGTCCGCCGGGCTCGGCCGTCAGCACGTCGACGCCAGGGGCCGCGATCGCGACATAACTACCGCGATTGGCATCGCTGAAGACCTTATCCTCGGCATCGGTCGCCGTCACCGCGATCACGCTCGGATCGGCGCCCGGATAGAGCGGCGCCGAGCGGGCTCCGCCATTGCCGGCGGCGGCGATAGTGATGACACCGCGCTCCTTCGCGCCGGCCAGCGCCTTGGAGAGCAGCCGGTCCTGCGGGCCGGCGAAGCTGAGATTGATCACCTTGGCGCGTTGCTGGACCACCCATTCGAGCGCGGTCAGAATCTGGAACGACTTGCCGTTGGCTGAGGTCGCCTGCGGCCCGCCGAAGGCGCGGGCGACGATGAGGCGGGCTGCAGGAGCGATACCCTGCAATTCGCCATGCGCGACGATCGCCGTCGCCATCGAGGTGCCGTGCGCATGCGGCGTCGCCAGTCCGTCGATCGCATCGAGATAGCCGAGGACCGAGCCCCTGATTTCGGGATGCTCCATATCGACGCCGGAATCGATCAGGCCGACGCGGATGCCGCGCCCCTGCGCCAGCTTGCGCACCTCGCCGAGGCGCAGCTTCTCGACGATGTATTGCGGCGGCAGGATGCGCCGCACCGCGGCGCTGCCGCGCGCCGCCGTCGCGGGATCGGCCAGGCGCAGGCTCGGCGGCGGTGGCGCGGCGGTCGCTTCCGATGAGGCGGTGGTTGCTCCCGCCGGCGCGCCGGCACGGGACTGGGAGTCCTGCTGCAATTCGAAGAGGAAGTTCGGCTGCGCCCCGGCGATGCTGGTGTCCTCGGCCATCGCGGTGAGCACGGCGCGCAGGTCGCGTCCAGCCTCGATCCTGGCGCGGATGATGGTGACGCCTGCGAGCTCGAAGCGCTGGCTGGCGATCAGCGTCGCGCCATAGCGGCGCAGCACCGCCTCCGCCTCGACATTGGGCGCAAGCTCGAACAGCACCTCGTCGGGGACGAAGCGGGTCTCGTCCATCGCCGGAACGATGCTGCGCTGGGCTCGCGGCTGCAGCCAGGAGCCGGGCGGCACGCGCATCGAGCGGTTGGTTCCACCGGCGGATGGCTGCTGCGGGCTCGTCGTCGGCGCGACGCGCTTATCCCTGCCGTCACCGGTCCCACCCGCGGGCTGCGCGAAAGCCGGTCCCGGCACGAGCGCGAGCACGCATGCGACAAGGCCGGCGCCGGCGAGGCACCGAAGCGATGACTTCCGACGGACGAACGGGGACGGCAGCATGGCCTCACCCTCCTGCGACGACGACATCATGCCATGGCGCCCAGCAACCGCGCCAGCCGGTTCACGGCGCCGGTGCGACGAAGCTGACGATGGCGCTCTCGCCCTTCATCCGCGCCGCGATCGCATCGAGCTGGGCGGAGGAGAGGGAGGCATCGCCGACGCGCACCTTGAAGAAGCCGTTGGCGCGCGGGCCATCGACCACCGAGGCGTCGAAGCGCTTGAAGAAGGAGGCGATCTCGCCGGCCCGCGCCTCGGGCGAGAAGCTCAGCAGCACATAGCTCTCCGACGGCCGCGCACCCGGCGCCGAAGCGGTCTCGAAGCCGGAGCCGCCCTTGTGCAGCGCAAGCCCGGTGATCGCGACGCCCTGCAGCGCGATCAACGCGATTGCGGCGGCGCTGACATAGGCCAGGCGACGCGGCGGCTGCCCGGCCAGAAGTCCGCCGAGCCAGCCCAGGAAACCGCGGCTGTTGTCCTTGGCACGTGCCAGCAGCGGCACCGGGCGGGCTTCCGCCTCGATCCCGGCCATCAGCTTTTCGAGCGCGTTATGGGAGGGAGCGCCGAGGCCCTCGTTGAGCAGGACCGTCTCGGCCATGTCGTCGCGGATCAGATCGAGCCGGGCGGCCAGCTCGGCATCGACGGCGAGCGCAGTCTCGACGCGGCGCTTGTCGGCGTCGGAGATCCGGCCATTGGCATAGAAGGGCAGCAGCTCCTCGAGCTCGCGGCGCTTCGGATCGCTGGCGATGCTGTCGTTCATCACGCCACTCCTCGGGCGGCCGGGCCGCGCCTCATAAAAACGGAATTCTTACGGCCAGCCGCGGTCGATGCCGGCAGCTTTGAGCAACTCGCCCAGCTTCTTGCGGGCGTGGAAGAGCCGGGTCTTGACGGTGTTCTCGGGGATTCCGACGATCCGTGCGACCTCCTCGACAGAAGTCTCATGGTAATAGACGAGGTCGATGACCTCGCGGTGCTCGGCCGAAAGACGTCCGAGGCAGGCGCGAATAGCGAGACCCTTGTCCTGCTTCTGCAGCACGATCTCGGGGCCGTCGGCCTCGTCCTCGATGCTTTCGGCATAATCCTCGTCCAGCTCGGCATCGCGGCGCTTGCGCAGGAGCGACCAGGCCTTGTTCCGGGCAATGGCGAGCAGCCAGGTCGAGACCGAGGCGCGAGCCTCGAACCGGTCCGCCTGTCGCCACAGATCCATGAACACGTCACTGATCACATCCTCGGCAAGCGTCTCGTCGCGGACGAGCCGCAGCACGAAACGGTAGACCCGCACCTGATGCCGCGAAAACAGCACCTTCATCGCGAGCCGGTCACCAGAGGCGATCCGTTTGACGAGATCCTCGTCCGATTCCGTATGCATTGCCCCTCGAAGGCCAGGCATCCCGGCTCGCATCCAGTTGTCGCGGCGAGCAGGAAAAAGGTTCAACCCGGCGCGCACATTAATCTGCGCAAGCGGATTTGCCGATAGGTCGATGCGAAACGGATAGGAGTTTTTTGGCCGAAAAGCAGCCATTGCCTGGGGCAGGCGCTTCCATCGCAGTTAAGCGGATATGAAAAGGGGCGCTCGCGGCGCCCCAAATCGCATTCTCTAGAGATGCGCGAATTCCTGTCGCCCGGCCGATGTCGACCGAGCCGAAAAGGCGTCAGCGGCGCTTGCCGGCCGTCCGCATCTGCATGTACTGCACGGCTTCCAGCAACACCTTGCGCGGACGCTCGGCGTCGCGCTTGGCCTGCTCCGCCTTGCGGGCAACCTCGCGGGCGATCTCTTCCTGGCGCTTCTCTTCTTCGATGCGCGCACGTTCGATCGCTTCCAGGCGCTCGTTCTCGGCCCGGATCTTCGCCTTCTCGGCTTCGCGCTCGGCGCGGGCCTGGGCGATAGCTTCCCGCTCCTCGCGTCGCTGCACCATCACCGGGTCGTCGGCCTTCGGCCGGGCCTTGAAACGCTCGAGCAGCGCCTTCTTGGCATTGGCGGAATTGGACTGGCGGTCGGTGAAGCTGCGGTCGTTCGGGTTCTTCAAGGGTGATCTTCTCTCGGGTTGTTACGGGCGTTTGCTCGGCCCGCGCGGGCGAGATAATCCAGATCCGGCCGGATTGGTATCGAAATCGACGCGCGGCAGCCCCGCTTCCAACGCTTATCGGGCGGCAGGCCCTGCTTACCGCACGCCAAAAACGCATGAGAATGGCAGGATCGGCACCCGATCAGACGGGCGGGCCAGTCCATGCATATGGGCAGCCAGCCCGTGCCTGTCAATGCAGAGAGCCCTTTTGCGCGCCGCATCGCGACTGGAAAACACCTCTATGCTTTACAAGCGAGGCATTTTCGCCAACAGGCAGGGCGACTGCCGCAACAACGCCGTGCTCCCCGTGAAGACGCCCCTGCTCTCCGATTTCCGCCGCATCGTCGTCAAGGTCGGCTCCAGCCTGCTGGTCGACCGCGATCGCGGCCGACTGCGCCATGCCTGGCTCGCCGCGCTGGCGGAGGACCTTGCCGAGTTGCACCAGCGCGGCGCCGACGTGCTCGTCGTCTCCTCCGGCGCGATCGCGCTCGGGCGCACCGTGCTCGGCCTGCCCTCCGGCCCCTTGCGCCTGGAAGAGAGCCAGGCCGCCGCGGCCGTCGGCCAGATCGCGCTCGCCCGCAACTGGGCCGAAGCGCTCGGCGCCCATGGGCTGACCGCCGGGCAGGTGCTGCTGACGCTGGCCGATACCGAGCAGCGCCGCCGCTATCTCAACGCACGCGCGACGCTCGGCCGCCTGCTCGACCTGCGCGCCATCCCCGTCATCAACGAGAACGACACGGTCGCCACCACCGAGATCCGCTACGGCGACAATGACAGGCTCGCGGCGCGGGTCGCGACCATGGCCGGCGCCGACCTGCTGGTGCTGTTCTCCGATATCGACGGGCTCTATACGGCGCCGCCCGCGAAGGACCCCGGCGCCCAGCATATCCCCGTGGTCGAGCGCATCACGCCCGAGATCGACGCCATGGCCGGCGGCGCGGCGTCCGAGTTGTCGCGCGGCGGCATGCGCACCAAGGTCGAGGCCGGCAAGATCGCGGCAGCCGGCGGCACCCATATGCTGATCGCCGACGGGCGGGCCAAGAACCCGCTTGCGAGCGTCGCCGATGGCGGCCGCTGCACCTGGTTCCTCACGGCTTCGACGCCCGCCACCGCCCGCAAGACCTGGATCGCCGGCTCGCTGGAGCCGCGCGGCACGCTGCATCTCGACGCCGGCGCGGCCCGCGCGCTGCGCGGCGGCGCGAGCCTGCTGCCGGTCGGCGTCACCCGGATCGAGGGCGAGTTCGCGCGCGGCGACGCCGTGCTGATCCGCGACCCCGAGGGACAACTGCTCGGACGCGGCCTTGTCTCCTATGACGCGGGCGAGGCGGCTCTGGTCCTCGGCAAGGCCTCGCGCGACATCGAGACCGCGCTCGGCCATCCCGGTCGCGCCGAGATGATCCACCGGGACGACATGGCGCTCGGGCTGGGTTAAACTTTCTTCGGGACTGGCATTTGCCAGCCGGATTTTGGACTGAACGAGATGACCGGCGACAGCGCATTGCGCATCATCGCGACGAACGAGGCCGCTGATGTCGGCCGCGTCATGCAGGATCTCGGCCGGCGCGCCCGCGCCGCCGCGCGCAAGGTCGCGCTGAGCCCGGCCGGACAGCGGAACGCCGCGCTCCTCGCAATGGCGGACGCTTTGCGGGCTCGCACCTCCCGCATCCTCGCCGCCAACGCCCAGGACCTCGCCGACGGCAAGGCCGCCTCCTTGAGCGCCTCCTTCATGGATCGCCTCGCCCTCGATGAGACGCGGCTTGCCGCCATCGCCGATGCGGTCGCCGAAGTCGCCACCCTGCCCGATCCGCTCGGGCGGGTGCTGGCGGAGTGGACGCGGCCGAACGGTTTGCGCTTCGAACGCGTCGCAACCCCGCTCGGCGTCATCGCCGTGATCTTCGAGAGCCGCCCCAACGTCACGGCCGATGCCGGCGCGCTCTGCCTGAAGAGCGGCAATGCCGCGATCCTGCGCGCCGGCTCCGACTCCTTCCGCTCCTCGACCGAGATCGCCGCCGCGATGCGCGAAGGCCTGGAAGCCGCCGGCCTGCCCGCCGACGCGATCCAGCTCGTGCCGACGCGCGACCGTGCCGCTGTCGGCGAAATCCTCTCGGGGCTGAACGGCAATATCGACGTCGTCGTGCCGCGTGGCGGCAAGAGCCTCGTCGCCCGCGTCCAGAGCGAGGCGCGCGTGCCGGTCTTCGCCCATCTCGACGGCAACTGCCATGTCTATGTCGATGCGAAAGCCGACCTCGCCATGGCCCGCGAGATCCTGCTCAACGCCAAATTGCGCCGCACCGGCGTCTGCGGCGCGGCCGAGACGCTGCTGGTCGACGAAGCCTGTGCGGCGACCCACCTCGTCCCGCTCGTCGGCGCTCTGCTCGAAGCCGGCTGTGCCGTACGTGGCGATGAGGCCGCCAGGACGGCCGATGCCCGTGTGACGGCCGCGACCGAAGAAGACTGGGCGACCGAATATCTCGACCGGATCATCGCCGTGAAGACCGTCCACGGCATCAATGCCGCGATCGACCATATCGAGCGCTACGGCTCGCACCATACCGATGCGATCGTCACCGATGACGCGGCCGCCGCCGCCCGCTTTCTCGCCGAGGTCGATTCCGCCATCGTCATCCACAACGCCTCGACCCAGTTCGCCGATGGCGGCGAATTCGGCTTCGGCGCCGAAATCGGCATCGCCACCGGCCGCATGCATGCACGCGGACCGGTCGGCGTCGAACAGCTCTGCTCCTTCAAGTACCGCGTCCACGGCGCGGGCCAGATCCGGCCCTGAGGCGAAGCAGGACGCATGACGAGCGAGCTGACGCGCCTGCCGTCCCGGCTGCCCCCCTTTGCGCCCGGCCTGCGCGTCGGCCTGTTCGGCGGCAGCTTCAACCCGGCCCATGACGGGCATCGGCTCGCAAGCCTGACCGCCTTGCGCCGGCTCCAGCTCGACCGCGTCTGGTGGCTGGTCACGCCCGGCAATCCGCTGAAGGACAATGCCAAGCTACCCTCGCTCGCCGAACGCATCCGCCAGGCTGAAAGCATCGCCGGCCATGCCCGCATCGACGTCACCGGCGTCGAGGCGATGCTGCGCACCCGCTACACCGCCGACACGTTGCGTGCGCTGAAGCGGCGCTGTCCGGGCGTCAATTTCGTCTGGGTCATGGGCTCGGACAATCTCGCCGGTTTCCACCGCTGGAACGAATGGCGCGCCATCGCCCGGATGATGCCGATCGCGATCATCGACCGGCCGGGCTCGACCCACAGCGCCATGGCCTCGCCTGCCGCGAACTGGCTCTCGCGCTGGCGCCTGCCCGAAAGTCGGGCGGCGGCCCTGCCGCGCATGAAGCCTCCAGCCTGGGTCTTTCTGCACGGGAAGCGCTCGATGTTATCCTCGACCATGCTACGCAGACAGGCTGGTCGCGATTGAATTCCGGGACTTCCCGGCTTATTTTGGCTGCATCGCGCCAAGCGCGCATCTGGATCGAGAGGATACGTCACTGACCCGTCAAACCCTTGGTGAAGCCGAGCCGAAGCCGCTTCCCCAGGCTGCCGTCGCGGACAATCCCTCTGCCGACAGCATCGCCCTCGCCCAGCGTGTCCTCGAGGACATGAAGGCCGAGGACATCACGGTGATCGACCTCGTTGGCAAGACCTCGCTGGCTGACGCGATGATCATCGCCTCGGGCAACGTCAACCGCCACGTCGCGGCCATCTCGGACGCGCTCATCGAAGCCCTCAAGGCCTCGGGATTGCCCACGCCGAACGTCGAGGGCATGCCGGCTTGCGACTGGGTGCTGATCGATACCGGCGACATCATCATCCACGTCTTCCGACCCGAAGTGCGCCAGTTCTACAATCTCGAGAAGATGTGGGGCACCGACCGGCCGAACGAACGCCTCGACAGCTGAAGCTGTTTTCGGATGCGGCTCGCGGTCATCGCCGTCGGCCGGCTCAAGGACGGGCCGGAACGCGAACTCTGCGAGCGCTATCGTGAGCGCGGCCTCGCGCTCGGTCGCAGCATCGGCCTCAGCGGTCCCGACATCGTCGAGATCGCAGAGGGCCGCGGCCGCCGCCCCGACGAGCGAAAGCGCGAGGAGGCGCAGGCCATTCTCGCGCAATTTTCCTCAGCCAAGGCGCAGCCTGGCCTGATCATCGCCCTTGACGAGCGCGGCCGCCAGCTCGGCAGCGAAGCCTTTGCCAGCCGCCTCGCCACCGCCCGTGATTCCGGAACCGGCCATGCCAGCCTGATCATCGGCGGCGCCGACGGCCTGAGCGAGGAGATCCGCGACAGGGCCGATATCACGCTCGCTTTCGGCGCCTTGACGATTCCGCACCAGATCGTCCGCGCGCTGGTGCTCGAGCAGCTCTATAGGGCGATGACGATCATCTCCGGCCACCCCTATCATCGCGTATGACCGCGCTGCTGATTCGCTCCGGACTGCGCTGCCTGGGCCTCGCCGCTCTGCTGGTAGCCGCGTTCGGTGCTTCCGCCCTTGCCCAGACGCCCCAGCCGGATCCGGAAGCCCTCCAGCGCGAGGCGATGCAGAAGCTTGTCGAGAAGCAGGCGCGCGAGAGCGAGCTCAAGGCGATCGAGCAGCGTCTCGCCGGAAACGCCGACGCCCGCGCCGCCCTCGAGAAGGAAATGGCGGGCATCCGCGCCGATCGTGCCGCTCTCAACAAGGCTCTCCTCGAAACCACCGCCAGGACGCAGGCCGGCGAGGAGCGGCTCGGCGCGCTGGAGACGCGGCTCAGCCTCCTGCAATCCAGCGAGACCGCGATTCGCCGCTCGCTCGACGGCCGGCGCAACCTGATCGCCGAGGTTCTGGCCGCGCTGCAACGCATCGGCCGGCGCCCGCCCCCGGCCGTGCTGGTACGCCCCGAGGATATTCTCGAAGCCGTACGCGCCTCGATGCTGCTCGGCGCCGTCGTGCCCGATCTCAGGCAGGAGATCGAAATTCTCGGCACCGATCTCGCCGAACTCGTGCGGCTGCGCCAGGGCATCGCCACCGAAAAGGGCCACATCGGCACGGAAATGGAGCAGATCGCAGCCGAGCGCCAGCGCCTCGCCGCCCTGATCGAGGCGAGGCGCGAGCGCGAGGCCAGCGCCGCCAAGGATGTCGAGCAGCAAGCCGCGCTCGGCAGGGAGCTCGCCGGGCAGGCCCGCTCGATGCGGGATTTCGTCGAAAGGATCGAGAAGGAGATCTCCGTTGCCAACAAGGCGGCCGACGCCGCCCGCCAGGCGATCGAGCAGGAAACGCGCGACCAGCGCGAACGCATGACGGCGCTGGCCTTCAAGGACCCCGCGCGGCTTGCCCCGAAGATCGCCTTCGCCGAGGCCCGGGGCCTGCTTTCCCTGCCGGTGGCAGGATCACGATTGCGTGGTTTCGGCGATGCCGACGGCGCCGGCGGCACGATTCGTGGGATTTCGCTGGAGACCCGGCCGGGCGCCCTAGTTTCGGCGCCTTCTGACGGTTGGGTGGTTTATGCGGGGCCGTTTCGCTCGTTCGGGCAACTCTTGATCCTGAACGCTGGCGGAGGATACTACATCCTGCTAGCCGGCATGCAGCGGATCGATGTCGCGCTCAATCAGTTCGTGCTGGCAGGGGAGCCGGTTGCGGCGATGGGCGAAACGTCGGAAGCTGCCGCGACGACGGTAGGAGTGGGAACCGGGCAGCCGGTTCTGTATATCGAATTCAGGAAAGACGGCGTTTCGATCGACCCGACACCGTGGTGGACGAAATCGCAAGGCGAAAAGGTTCGCGGATGATGCGCAAGGTTTCCCTCGTTCTCGCCGGCGCCATCATGGGCGCAGGTCTGACCGGACTGGCCACACAGACCAGGCTGCTCTCCTCGACCAGCGCGGTCGCGGCCTCGGCCGAGGTCTATCGCAGCCTCAACCTTTTCGGTGACATCTTCGAGAAGATCCGCACCGACTATGTCGACAAGCCCGACGAGCAGAAGCTGATCGAGGCCGCGATCAACGGCATGGTCTCCTCGCTCGACCCGCATTCCTCCTATCTCGACTCCAAGTCCTTCCGCGACATGGATACCGACATGCGCGGCCAGTTCGGTGGCCTGGGCATCGAGGTGACGATGGAGGACGGCGTCCTCAAGGTCGCCAAGCCGATCAAGGACACGCCCGCCTCCAAGGCCGGCATCCTCGCCAACGACATCATCAAGCAGATCGACGGCGCCGAGGTGAAGGGCCTGTCCCTGACCCAGGCCGTCGAGAAGATGCGTGGGCTGATCAACACCCAGGTCACGCTCAAGATCGACCGCCCCGGCAAGACCGAGCCGCTCGAATTCACCCTGACCCGCTCGACCATCGTCGTCCCGGCCGTCGAGGAACGCGTCGAGGGGGATATCGGCTATATCCGCATCGGCACCTTCTCCGAGCAGACCTATGACGGCCTGCGCAAGGCGATCGAGAAGACCACGAGCGAGATCGGCGCCGACAAGCTGAAGGGCTATGTCATCGACCTCCGCAACAATCGCGGCGGACGCCTCGACCAGTCCGTGCTGGTTTCCGACGCCTTCCTCGATCGCGGCAAGATCGTCTCGACCCGCGGCCGCAATGCCGAGGAGACCCAGGTCTTCAACGCCAAGTCGGGCGACCTGACCAAGGGCAAGCCGGTCGTGGTGCTGATCAACGGCTCCTCGGCCTCGGCGGCCGAGATCGTCGCCGGCGCCCTGCAGGACCACAAGCGCGCGACCGTGATGGGCACGCGCTCCTTCGGCAAGGGCTCGGTCCAGACCGTGATCCCGCTCGGCTCCAATGGCGGCCTGCGCCTGACCACGGCGCGCTACTACACGCCGTCGGGCAACTCGATCCAGGCCAAGGGCATCACGCCGGATATCGAGGTCCAGCAGGACATCCCGCAGGAGATCAAGGACAAGCTCGTCGATAACAAGGGCGAAGCTTCGCTGAAGGGCCATCTCAAGGCCGGCGAGGGCGAGGAGCAGTCCGGCTCGAGCTCCTATGTGCCGACCGACGCGACCAAGGACACCCAGCTCATCGCCGCGCTGAACCAGTTGCGCGGCGTCAAGAAGGATGTTGCTGCCCCCGCGGAGAAGCCGGCCGCCCCGGCCGCGCCCGCCACTCCCGAGGCCCCCAAGCAGCCGAACTGAGCCTGCGGGCTCGACGCCGGGCTCCTTAGGCGCCAAGACTAGCGCGCGGACCGGTGATTCGGGTCCGCGTCGCAACCTCGAGGACGGCCTTTCACGGCCGGAACGCCGCTGACGGAGCTCAATCGACCGCTCGGCAGGGATCGCCCGGCGGCCTCTGGCAGGCCCTGGGGACGCTGGCTCGCGATGGCGGCTGCCGGTTGCGTCGGCGTGGCCGTATTGGGGCTCTTGCTGACAGTGGCGCTGCGTCGCGATCCCGATGGCGGCGAGCCGATGGCCGTGGCCTCGATCGAAAAGCGCGTCGCCCCCGTCTCCTCCGTGCCTGCCACCGCCGATGCGTCCACGTCGCGTGGACCGGCCAGCGCCGCCCAGCTTGAGAACAGCGCGGGTGTGACCGTGACGCGTGCAGGCGAGGATGCGCCGGACGCCATCATCATCACCATTCCCAGCGAGGCCCGCACCATCAAGCTCGCGACGGCCCCCGACAGCCGCCTGGTCGAGCGCTCGCGCTACGGCCTGCTGCCGAAGCTCGGCCCCGACGGCGCGACCCCGGCCAGGATCTATGCCCGCCCGCTCGGCCTCGAGCCGGAGCCGAAGCCGGCCGGCCGGATCGCGCTGCTCGTTGGCGGGCTCGGCATCAGCCAGAGCGGCACCGCCGACGCGATCGCGAAGCTGCCCCCGCCGGTTTCGCTCGCCTTCGCGCCTTATGGCACCGAGCTCGAACGCACCGTCCAGCGTGCCCGCGGCGAAGGCCACGAGGTCTTCCTGCAATTGCCGATGGAGCCCTTCGACTATCCCGACAACGACCCCGGCCCGCATACACTGCTGACCGGCCCGAAGGCGCCCGACAATATCGACAAGCTGCATTGGGCACTCGGTCGCTTCACCGGCTATGTCGGCATCGTCAATTTCCTCGGCGGCCGCTTCACCGCCGATGAGAGCGCTCTCTCCCCGATCCTGCGCGAGCTCGCCGGCCGCGGCCTGATGGTCGTCGATGACGGTTCGTCCCCGCGCAGCCTGCTCGCCGGCTCGGCCGACCGCGCCCGCATCCCCGCCCTGAAGATCGATCGGGTCATCGACGGTGTCCCCCGCGCCGATACCATCGACAAGGAACTGGCCGCTTTGGAGTCTCTCGCGCGCGAGCAGGGCATCGTTGTCGCCGCCGCAAGTGCCCTGCCGGTCTCGATCGAACGGATCAACCGCTGGGCCCAGTCGCTGGACGCCAAGAAGCTCGTGATCGTTCCCGTCAGCGCCGCCCGCGGCTTCCGTACGGCCAAGCCCCCCGTATCGCCCAGAACCACCGGATCGCTGCGATGACCGACACGGCCCCCGAGGGCTACCGCCCCTGCGTGGGCTTAGCCCTGTTCAACGCCGAGGGCCTCGTCTTCGTCGGCCGCCGCGCCGACAAGACCAAGCGCGAGCATGTCGCGCCGGGCCATGCCTGGCAGATGCCGCAGGGCGGCATCGACGCAGGCGAGACGCCGCTGGAGGCTGCGCGGCGCGAGCTCGCCGAGGAAACCAGCGTCACCTCGGTCGAGCTTCTCGCCGAGGCCCCGGGCTGGCTCGCCTACGACCTGCCCGTCGATATCGGCAAGGAGGCCTGGAAAGGCCGCTGGCGCGGCCAGGCACAGAAGTGGTTCGCCTTCCGCCTTGTCGGCCCCGAGGACGAGATCGACGTCCTCACGCCGGCCGGCGGCCACAAGGCCGAGTTCGATGCCTGGCGCTGGGCGCGGCTCGACGAGACGCCTGAACTGATCATCCCCTTCAAGCGGGAGGTCTACCGGCAGGTCGCGAAACATTTCGCCCCGTTTGCGGGCGATACCCGCTAGAGCATCGGCCCGAAAAGTGGAACGCGGTTTTCGGAACATGCCGATGCAAAATCAGAAACTTGGAGCATCGGACTGAATACGGCGTTCAGTCCGATGCTCTAGAAACCGAGCGCTCTCTCAGCCCGTGAAGTAGACGACGCGCCCGATCCAGTAGCCCTGGTAGAGGATGTGCACGCTGGCGAGCGCGATGTGCACCCCGCGCCGCGCCGAGACATAGGCGATCAGGCATAGCGCCATCCCGATCGGGACCTGCACGAGATAATCGCCGCTCAACTGGCTCCAGTGCTCGGTGCCCTTGATCAGGGTATCGACGACATCGAGCAGGAAGGTCGCTGCCAGCAAGCCGAAGAACCAGTGTCGGCGCCGGATGAAGAAATCCTCGTAGCCGGCATATTCCGCGATGTTGTCCGGGAACAGCAGCGCCGAGATCAGGTAGAGCACGACGGCATAGCCGACCAGGAAGAGGTAGACGCCGAAGCTCCAGGCCTGGATCCGCGACAACCCGAACTCCCACCACCAGAACAGCACGAGCTCGAGCAAGATCGAGCCGACCCAGAGCATGTGGAGCAGCGAGACGCGATAGCGGCCGGGATGCTGGATGAAGCCGGCAAGGCCGGCCAGCATCCGCGTGATGCCCAGGCCGATGACCATGCCCAGGACGATGCGGATATGGGTGAAGAGTTCGTGCGGCGAGACGGTCTCCATGATCCGTGCTTAGAGCATGGAGCTTTGGGGCGGAAGCACCGTCATTCCGGATAAATCACGAGAACGGCGCCGATCCGGAGCCATCGCAAAGCGCCGCGCAGTGATCGCCGCGCCAAAGGCGAAATGGCGTCCCGGAAGGGATTCGAACCCCTGACCTACGGTTTAGGAAACCGCAGGTCTCGGAACTCGCCGCCACGCTGCGTAGCGGGGAAGAAGGCCTTCGGCAAGCCCGAAAAGCGCAACGATATCGGTAGCTAAGCCCTCTTAGGTACCGCGATCATTAACCAAATTACCGCCATCGGCCTTGCCTGCATAGGGTTTGGGGATTCTAACAATCCTGTCCAAATCCTGTCCAAGTTCGCGAGGCGTTCTCCATGCCGAAGAAGCTCACCGAGGCATCGGTCAAAAAAGCCCTCGCCGACGGCGCCGCGGGCTTGAGCTATGACGTGACGGACGCCGGCGCCGCCGGCCTTATCCTGCGCGCAGCGCCCCGGGGATCCTCCTGGCTCGTTCGGTTCATGTGGGGCGGCTCATTCAAGCGCCTTCGTCTCGGCCCGGTCGACCTCGTCTCGCTGACCGTCGCGCGGGAGATCGCGGCCGCTGCTCGCACGCTGATCCGCGAGCAGGATATCTGTCCGACGGAGGCGTGGGTTCATGATCAACTTGTCCGCCGGCGAGTGCTCGCCAAGCCCGAGCCGGAGCACGTGTCGCCACCGAAGCCCACGACCTGGACCTACTCTGAGGCGGTCGAGCATTACCTGACCGAGGTGAAGAGGACGCGCCGCGAGCGGACCTGGTCGGATCGACGGGACATGCTGAACATCGTCGAAATGCGCCCGCTGCGCGACCGCCCCGTCGGCTCCATCGCTCGCCGCGAGATCGCGACGGTCGTCGCAGAGATCCATCGCAGCGGCCGCGAGCGGCATGCGGCGCATCTCTGCGAAGCTGTCCGGCCGCTCTGGACATGGCTCGCCGGCGATGCGCAGCAATTGCGGTCTGGCGTTCTCAGCACTGATATGGCCCAGCTTCGGGCGCCTGAGAAAACCAACCGCGAGGGTGTAGACGATGGTGGCTACGTCCCGCCGCCGGCGGAGATTGGCCGCATCCTCAAGATTGCCCAGGCTGGCGTCGTCGACGAGGTGCTCGCCGATGCGCTCCTGCTGATGCTTTTCACCGCGCAACGCCGTCGCTCGGTCGTCAATGCGAGGCTGACGGATTTTATCGAAGAGCCCGACGGAAGCCTGACGTGGGCCATCGCCCCGATCCATAGAAAGACTGGACGCGGGAAGAAGCGGACGCACGACCTTCCGCTGCCATCGACACCCGCAGCAATGGTTCGCCGGCGGATCGCGGCCGTAGCGGCCGACGAGGAAAGCGAATCGCCGTGGCTGTTTCCGGCGACGCGCCCGCGTCGTGCAGGCGACGAGGTCTCGCATGTCCACGCCGATTCGCTGACACATCTCCTCGACGCCCTTCCTGGGTCTGACGCTGCGCCCCACGACATTCGGCGCGGGTTCACGACGCACCTCGAAGACCTCCTCGGCCTCGACGCTTCGGAATTGAAGCTCGTGTTGGATCACTCGGAGGGCAAGAGCGGCGACGACGTCACCGAGAAGCACTACAGCCGGGCACGACGCCTTGCCCGGAAGGCTGCCATGCTGGAGCCTTGGGCGGCGCTAATCGAAAAGCATGCGGCCGCCTTGGCGCTCGGAGATCTCGACGCATTGCGCGACGGGATCACCGCCGGGCGCAAGAGGCAGAAGACGAAGAAGGGAACGAAGGCGGCCGCTTGAAGAAGAGCGAATCCGGCCGCATATTTCGGACATCGCCCCTCGCGGGCGGGCTAACCAGGGCTTGAGTTCGGGGCGGTCCAACTGCCTCAAGCCGCCCCATCTATAAGCGGGCGGGCAGACCAAAGGCTTGGTCATCGGCCATCACGATCGTCGCCTCTTATGCAGGCGGGTAACGAGAAAGGCCTCGGAGCGATCCGGGGCCTTTCTCGTTAGGGGACGGGCTCGGAACTGCTTCTCAATGTTGTCGCGACTGGCTCATGCTTGCTCCGGTCGCCTCGCGCGCGCGAGGGCCGGAGCCGCTTCTCCTGTGGATATAAAATTCGCTGTCAGCGAATTTCATTTGCGGTCCCGAGAGAATCAGATACGGCTTAGCCATCGAATGAGAACGGGATGACCTTCACTCACTGAAGCCCTGCGGGGCTTCGCGGGAGGCGCAAGCCTCCTACCCAACTCTCCGGCGCGTGCGGGGCATCCGCGGCGACGGGGCGGGCGGCACCGCGAAGGGCGCGGTGCCGCCCGTACATGCAGGTAATGCGCTTCCGCCCACTTCTCTCGGACCTGGAAGGGGTCGCCGCAATTTCGCGGCGGCTGGTTCAGAGGAGGCCTTCATGGAAGGTGAATTCGATCGGAAGCGGCGGCGGGCGAAGACGAGCCGGTTCAATTGGGCCAAGCGCCTGATGCGCCCGCTCACTGTTCGGCTGGCGGTGGCTGTCGTCGTCGGGATCACGAAGGTGATCGCGGCGTTCTACAAGCTCTACTGCGAGTTTCGGAACTAGCCCGTCGCCCTGTCTTGTACGCCATCAGGAGTATGTGATGTTGAACGAGGCGCTCCGCTTGATCCGGGTGTTCCACGACATGAAGCAGGCCGAGGCGGCGAAGGCTCTCGGCGTGTCGGCGTCATATCTGTCCGAGGTCGAGAAGGGCAAGAAGAAGCCGACGCTGGAGCTCGTCGAGAAGTACGCGGAGACATACCGGATTCCGGCATCGTCGATCATGTATTTCTCCGAGAACATGGGGCAGACCCGCGCCGTCGAGGCGGCTCGCACTGCTGTTGCCGGCAAAATTATCAAGCTGATGCAGTTCCTCGAAGCGAAGGCCGAGAAGGTCGATGCCGATTAAGCGAACGACGCACGATCTGGGTCAGTCCAGTCTCTATCGGCTGGTTCGGCGCCGCCGGCTGGGCGAGTTGCTCGACCTGACCGATGCGCAGCTTCGATATCTCACCAAGTACGCGGACACGCTTTACCGTGAGAGCGACGTTCCGAAGAAGAACGGCGATGGCACCCGGCACATCGAAGACCCCGCCAAGCTGCTGAAGCAGGCCCAGAGCCGATTGGCGACCCTGCTCTCGCGCATCACCCCACCGGAGTTTCTGTTCTGCCCTGTGAAGCGGCGCTGCTACGTGACGAACGCCGCACAGCATCGTGGCCACCGCGTTGTGCGTTCGCTCGACATTCACAAGTACTTCCCGAACACGACCTCGCGACGGGTCTTCTGGTTCTTTTCGTCGGTGATGAAGTGCGACCGGTCCATGGCCGGAACGTTGACGAAGCTCGCCTGCTATCGAGAGCACCTGCCGACCGGCAGCCCCCTCAGTCCGATCATGGCCTTCTTCGCGCACTACGACATGTGGAACGAGATCGCGGCGATCTGCCGCCGTGAGGGGCTGACACTGACCGTCTACGTCGACGACGTGACGGTTTCCGGCGACAAGGTGTCAGAAAGCCTGGTTTGGGAGATCAGGCAAGCGATCCACCGATCCGGCCTGCGCCACCACAAGGAGAAGGCCTTCTACGATCGTCCCGCCGAGATCACGGGCGTCATCGTGACGGCCGCCGGCATCGAGGTTCCGCACAAGCAGTTTCGTAAGCTGCGTTTGGCCGTCGCCGCCGCGAAGGAAGCCGGATCGCGGCAGACGAAGAAGGCTCAGGAGAAGTTGGATGGCCTCAAGGGTCAGCTAGCCCAAATCCAAAAGGTGTCGGCGACGCTGCAGAATTGACAGCCAGCCGCTGTAGATCGATAAGCCGCGCAACGGGGGAATGTCCCGAGCGGCAAAGGGGGCGGACTGTAAATCCGCTGGCTATGCCTTCGCAGGTTCGAGTCCTGCTTCCCCCACCACCATAGATGACCGCTTCCAGTAGCCATCATCGAGCGATGCCCAGAGCGCCATGCTGAGGTATGTGCCGTAAGGTCGCGCCGCCTCTGGATCGAACCTAGCGTCCTTCGACAGCGAGCCTTCTATCAGTTTGATGGCGCGGGCGATCGAGCCATCACTGAGTGGCAAGACGTCCACATGGCCGAAATGGAATATTGCCAGGATAGCGGCCGTCCATTCCGACAACCCCCAGAACGACGACACGGACCGGCGCAGGTCGTCGAACGCCATCTCCGGCCAAGCGCGGATCTCCTCGGCACGAATGACGGTCCCCGCTCCGAATTCCTGGATAGTCCTGATCTTGCGCCCCGACAGCCCGGCCGTACGCAGGAGGTTCTCTGGCAGGTCCCAAGCGCGGCACTGGCGCTCGTCGCATGCGACCACAACCCTGGCGTGGATCGATGCTGCGGCTTTCGAAGACAGCATCTGACCGATGACGGTTTTCACCACCGCCTCGTCCACCGGAGTGTTCTGCGGCAGCGGCACCGGGCGATGTCCGACATCGTCGAATAGCGGCGCGAGAAAGGGATAGGCTTGGCGCAGATGACGGAAGGCGGCGTCGTCCACCTAATTGACTCCAGCATAAGGCAAATCGGATCCTGAACACCCCGTACAAGGTGATTCGCAGTCGATGGCTACCGAGAAATTCCTATCGACGATCAATGACCCCAACACGGCCATAACCCCCATCGATACTGCTATCCGATTTCCCGAGATCCTCGACATGCTTGCCGAGCGATACAAGGACGACATCGCCCTTTTCATCAAGATGATCGCCGAGGCGAAGTCGAGCGCAGAGCTTTTGGACCGCATTCGTCAGAGGGGCATTCCGGCGGACCAGCGGATGTCGCTGCTGAAGATGTTTCGGCGCTGCGTGTCGCCGGTACTCGACACCGAGACGACCAAGAAGTTGAAGATCACAACGCTCAGCCTGGTCGAAAACTACGGCACCACCTTCAAGCCGATCGACGTGTTGAAAAAGCAGTTTGCCGAACTTTCGGCCGACGCTAAGGCCGCTTTAGCGGCACTGATCGGCGAGTACGATACCCGCGGCGCGTCGGGGTATATCCTCACCGACCTCTTCTTCAATTGGTTCGAAGAGCGCTTCAAGGACGTCCTGACAATCGAGGGACCACGCGGCGCCGGCCGCGACATCGAGCTCAATACGATCTTCAAGGATTTCCCCGGACAGTACCCCTGCGATTTCGTCATCCGAAAGGCAGACACCCAAGAGGTGCTCGCCGTCGGGTTTGCTCGGTACGATTCGACCCGCGGCGGCGCCCAGTCGGACGACCGCACCGGAGGCAATGCCTACAAGGTCGCGAAGGCTAAGGAATACTGCGACAAGAGCGGCGACCAGCTCCGCCTGCTCTTCCTCGCCGACGGCCCAGGCCTCGGTCACAAGGACACATGGTTCGAGGCCTGCGACCTCGATGGCCAATGGGACGGCAATGTCCGGGTGACGACGATGAAGCTTGCCGACGTTCGCGTCACCCAGGATTGGCTTATGCGCGTCGCCTCAAGTTGAGGCCAACGCCGAGATCTCGTTCCGGAACGGGTCGATCAGTTCCTCGTCAACGGCGAACGTGAAGTTCACGGCGGCCCGATTAGATGGGGGCTTGGTCTCGACTTTATTTTTGCCGTCCGGAGCCCCGAACAGGTCGACTACCTTCGGATCGTCCTCATCGTCAGTCCGGCCCCGATCGACATAGTCGCCCATCTTCTCTGATCCGTGCCGCAAGCGCTTAAGCGTGGCCTTGATCGCCGCGAAGGATTGATCGAAGCCGATCCAACGGCGTCCCTGATCCTCGGCCGCACGCAGCGTCGTCCCCGAACCACAGAATGGATCGAGCACCAGGTCCCCCGGATCGCTGCTGGCGCCCACGATCATCCGCATCATGTGCAGGTTCTTCTCGGTCGGGTAGCCGGTGATCTCGATGCTCTGGTGGTGAGCATCACGGAAGTTCGTCCAGGAATCCGTGTACGGGACCAGCTTGTCGTCGGTGAGATGAACCTTCCGCCTTGGGTTTCCGGTCTTCGACCAGTGGATGTCGCCGTTCGCATCCATCTCGTCGAGCTTAGACGGTAGGTACTGCCAGTGCTTCCCGGGCGGCGGCATCATGCCCTTCCACAAACCGCCCGTGGCGCCGTTGCGCGTGCCGGGGGCATGAACTGGAACGAGCTTGTATCGTCCTTTAGGACCGATCTTGTTGTACTCCTTCGCAATCCATTCCTCGGGCGGCTTCTCGCCCGGTTGGTTCCACTTGAAGTTGGCCGTCTTCGAATAGAAGAGGACGTAGTCGTTCATGTTGGAATAGCGGTTGCGGGTGTAGTTTTTGCTGCTGCAAGTCCGCCGGCTGATCAGGTTCCGAAAGTTGGCCGCACCAAAGATCTCGTCCATCACCACTCGCAGGTGCGAAACCATTTGATGGCCGATGTGGACGTAGATCGACCCGTCGTCGGCAAGGACCTCGCGCATGAGGACGAGCCGGCGCCGCATGTATTCGACGTAAGCGGCGACACCTTGGCTGTCCTTATAGGAATGCTCTAGCTGGCGTGATTGGAAATCCAGGCCCGTATTGTAGGGCGGGTCGAGATAGATCAGCGTCGCCTTGGTGCCATTGGCAATCATCTGGTGCAGACCGAACAGGTTGTCGGTGAGTACGACCGAGTTCGGGATAATCGGGGACGGGGTAAGGGCGCCGTCTGCTGAAACGGTAGCGAACCCGCTCGCCAGGGGTTGGAGGATCTCATCGGTCGTCAGGCGCCCGGGATACGACAGCACCGGTTCGCATGCTGCCTCCGGTAGAGGGTACGGATCACGGTGTGGAAGGACGGCTGTCAGTGCGTCCTCGCCTAGCTGTTCCTGGCGGTTGATGCCTGTTGCCACCCGACGCTCTCCAAATCATTTGGTTACCACACGCTTGGTGTAGAGCTGTCGGATTCGCGGGTAAACGAGTTATCTGGCCGCTGCGATTTTTATCCAACGCCGATGACGCGACCGCACCGTCGCGGACCTATCGTCCTGCGTAAAAATCGTTATCGGCGCGGAAAAACGCGAACGGCGGCCCCGAACGAGACCGCCGCTTCCCCGCAAGCGACTGAGCGGGCTAGCTAATCCAGCGTGAGGGTTTTCTCACGCGCTGAAGAGGTCGCCCTGAAGGTGCTCGGTGCCGGTCACCGCAGGCGGCCGCGCCTTGCGCGCCTTCCGGGGCTTGGCCTCGATCGCCTGCGCGATCGACGGGGGTGGCTTGGCGAACCGCTTCACAATGTCCTCGCAGTAGCGCGTCTCGCGCTCGATCAGCATGCCATAGAAGCCCTCTTCAGCGAGGGCCACGCCGGTCGTTCCGCTGCCCGCGAACGGGTCCAAAACGACCCCACCGGGCGGCGTTACCAGGCGGCACAGCCACCGCATCAGATCGACCGGCTTGATCGTGTCGTGCCCGCTCCCGGCTCGGTCATCGCCTCGGGGTTTGGGGCAGAAAAAGAAGCCTGCCTTGTCGCCGGAGAAGCCATAAAGCGCCTCGGCGCTGCCGTCATGAACTACGTTCGCAGGATGCCGGGCGATGGTCCCATCGTCGACGCGGCAGCCATCGATGTTCAACGCGCCGGTCCGGTAGGCGCGCAAGTTGGGGACATAGCTGCCGATCATCGGCTTGCGAGCGAGCAGGATGGGCTCCTGGGCGGGCTTCAGGCCGGTTCCCCACCCCCTCCACGCCAACGCCTCCGGCTGCGTGACCGCGACCTTGCCGCCGGTGTCCTTCATCCAGACCTTTCCCTCGGGCTTTACGCCGGGGGCGCGGCTGGATCGCCCGGTTGTGAGCAGCTTTTCGAATCGCTGATCTATCGCGTGGTTGTACGCGCCACCGCCGTCCGCGTGAATCCAAGCCAGCGTATTCCGGATCTCGAAACCCGCGATCGCGATGGCCGTCGTTAGCGCGTATGCCGTCCGTGCCGCCGAGAAGGCCACAAGATGGCCGCCGGGCTTGAGAACGCGCAGCGCCTCTTTCCAGATCGGCGGGCCTGGAACCAAGGCGTCCCAGCTATTCTTCTTAAAGCCGCCGCCGCGGTGAGCGTAGTCATCGCCGGCGAGCCAAGCGCGCAGCACGTCAGCGATTGGCGGCGGATTCTCGGACAATCCGTACGGCGGGTCGGTCACGATGCTGTCGATACAAGCGTCGGGCAGGCGGCGCAGGCCAGCGAGGCAGTCGCCCTGGCGCAGGACGACGCGACCGGGTACGAGGTCGGCGTAAATCGGCTTGTCGGACATACTAAACTCACTCACGCAACAGCAACGAAGGAGAACCGGGCTTGGCGCTCCCCGAGACCGCCCTCTCGGACGGTCGCAGGCAGGGCCGGGGCTAGGCCGCGAACAGGGGCGTCTGGGACTCGCCGGCGAGTGCGGCCGACGGGTTGAGCCACAGGCATTCGGTCCTCTCGCGCCGGGCGCTGTCCCTGACGTTGCGCCGGATCAACGACCAGCCCGGCAGGCCGTCGCTATAGAGAGCGCTGTCGTAGCCAGAGAGGATCACCATGCCTTTCAGCTGACGCAGGCATTCCAGCAGCCGAGCCTGGCCGTCGTCGTCGAGCTCATGCACGTAGCCGTGCCGCGACGTCCGGGTCGCCGGCACGTACGGCGGGTCGACATAATGCAGCGTGTCCGGATGATCGTGGTGCCGCATCGTCGAGATCGCATCACCGTGCTCGATGATGACGCGGCGAAGACGATCGCGGAAAGCCGGAAGGGCGTCGGCATACGTCGACCAGTCGTAGCTCGCCGGCAAGGTCGCCGAGCCCGTCGAGCGTCGGAATCCCGAGATTTTGGCGTAGACACGCTCCGGGCTGAAGGCCATCGCGCTGCGGACGATGACGCGCCATGCGCGCTCAAGCGGCAGTCCGCCGGTCTCCGTGCAAGCGCGCTCGAACTCCGCGCTGGAGAAAGGCGTCCAGGTCATCTTCATGACCAGCATCGCGCAGAGCGTGGGGTCCTGGACGCACCGGTACAACGAGACGATATCGAGGTCGGCGTCCCCGAGGACCTCGACCGGCGACGGTGGCTTGCGCATGAGAACCGAAGCCGCGCCGCCGAACGGCTCGGTGTAGACGCGGTGCGGCGGCAGCAGCGCGATGATCGATTTCGCCATCGTGTACTTGCCGCCGAAACACCGGAATAGCGATCGCTTCATACGGGGATCTCCAGGTCCCACTGGTCCGGCCCCGTGGGGCCCCTTACCACCGCCGGCGGCTGCCTCGGCCTCGGCAGGACGCCCGTCGCTTGAGCGGGCTTCGCGGCGCCGAGCACGGGCTTCTTCGGCGCGATCGGGCTCGCCGGCGAGGCGGTGGAGGCGTCCAGTTCGGCGACGATATCAGTGTGCGCCCGCTTGATCGCGTCGGGCGCCGGGGCCTCGGCCAGAGCGCGCTCTAGATCCTGGATTGCTCGGACCGCGGCGAGTCCGAGCCGGATATCGACGCCGGCGACGGCGCTGGTCAGCCCGGCGGCCAGGGCCTGCGAGCGCAGATCGGCGAGGCGGGCGCGGGATTCCGACGGCGTCATCACACGCGCTCCTGGAGGAGATCGCGCAGCGCTGGCAGGCAGCGGGCGAGCAGCTGGCAGTCGCCGAGCGCGTCGTGCAGGCCGTCCGCCCTCTCGGAGCGGTCGACGCCGAGCCGCTCGGACATCGCGTCGAGGGTGGCCTTCTCGCCCGGCCAGATGATCTTAGCCAGGATGCGGGTGTCGATCACCGGCACGGCCGGACGCCCGATCCCGAGGCGATCGAGGGCGGCGTCGACGAAGCCAATGTCGAAGGGCGCATTGTGCGCGACGATGACGCAATCCGATAGCACCCGCGAGATCGCCAGCCCATCGATCTGATTGATCGCGGCCAGGGTCGAGAGGTAGTCGTCCGACATGCCATGGACCGCCGTGGCGCTCGGGTGGCAGGGCTTGCCGGGGTTGAAGACCCAGCGGGCGCTGTTGCCGGGCACGAAGGCGCCATCGACGAGGCGTCCGGGCAGCGCGGCGAGGCTGACGATCCGGTCGTGAATGGGCGAGAAGCCCGTGGTCTCGGAATCCAGGACGAGGAGCGGGCTGTCGAGCAGCGCGAGGACGTCAGCGACGCGGGGCACGTCGACGAGGTCGATCTGCTGGTAATCCGACGTCGACGTGAACGCCTCGATCTGCGCCTCGGTCGGCTGGAAGCTGCGGGCGAGCCCCTGCCAGTCGACGGCCTTGCGCTGGCGGTCGGAAACGATGGCGTAGTGCGTGGTGCCGACGCGGCTCTCGCGGTCGGAAAGCAGACCGGAGCGGACGGCCTCCTCTTCCTTCTTGAGGCTCTTCTGCTCGGCGCGCAGGAAGGCGAGCCGATCGGCGGGCGGGGTGGCGACTTCGATGCTGGTGACGGTAAGCGTCATGACTGAGTGTCTCCGAATACGCGTACAGGGTTTCTCGCTTGATATGCTTCGGTCAACGACTTTTCTTCCTCGGAAGAACGGAAGGTTAACGCGTCTATCCTTGGGAATGACTAGAACCTGTTAACCAAGATCGCCCTTGCGTCTTGCACTTATTCTTCCCCACTACATGTCGTGGGTCGCGTCCCCGACGCGCTGGAAGACGGTCCTCTTCGTCAGACCCAGCCCCGCCAGGATCGATCGACCGGGGGCCCGGCGGCCTGCGAGGACGTCTTGAACGTACGTGCGCGAGACCGCGTGCCGGGCGCTCCAGTCCGCGATGCCGGACTCGGCGACGGCCAGGCGGAGCGTCTCGCGGACCTGGACTTCGGTCAGCGCGCACACGGGGTCGTCTCCGGTTCGGCCGGCCAGCTGTCGAGCATCATGTCGCAAGCCACGACGACGCTGGCGAGCTTGCGCAGGTCCGCGAGGACACCTTCATCGTCGATGGTCGAGACAACGCCGAGGGCCTCCCGCTCGTCGGGCTCCCACGTCAGATCCGCGCAGCCCTGCACGACGTTGTGGGCTTCGCGCCACGCCCCCTCGCGAGCAGCCTCTACGACCTGGCGGGGCGTCATCTTCGGGCCGGCATCGCGGCCCAACGCGAGGATGGATTCGATGTAGTCGTGCCGAGAGATCGTCTTCGGCACCGGCGTTTTGAATAGACGGACGACATCGCCCATGAGGGCCTCCTGTGCGGTTGTGGCATCACAGGGTTGGCGCGTCGCGGGTAGTCGTCAAGTAGCGTCGAAGCTTCTTCGTGGCCGCGGGGAGCTTCAGAGGCGAAAACCCGAAGAGGGCTTGGATTATTGGCTCCATATTTATTTTCGCGGACTGGTCATAATGACCGGTCGAGAGGCGAATATTTTATGGGGTAAAAAATTAAACGTCCATTTGGAGCGAATCCAGCCGCGCTGTATCTTCGGATTCGCTACCGGAGGCACACTATGAAGAAGATCGAATTTGACGACCGTATCAGCATGGCGCTGTGCGTCGGCAATGGGCGGGACTTCAACGACCGATGGGATATCCGCAAGGACATCAGAGTCTGCGACCAGGGCTACGCGATCCGGTATGCGCCGAAGGACTATATTCTGGTGCAGTGGGCCGGCGTCTCCGACGATGAGAGCACGCTGTATTACCTGCCGGGCGATGGCGCGATCGAGGTCGTCGATCCGGCGATGAAGAGCTACGGCGAGGCAGTCGAGACTGCAATGCTCGCCCACGGCAATCCCGAGCGGCTCGCGTACCTGCGCCAGAAGCGAGACGCCGAGGCGGCGGCCAAGGCCGCGCGCAAGCGGTACGGGCGGTCGCATCAGCGTGCGCGGCTCGACAGCTACGAAGCGACGATCCCGGTCGGCAGCTTCTTCAGAACGCCCAGCGGCTACATCGGTTACATGGCCGGCCGAGGCGAGGAGCGCGTGACATGGTACGCCGTCGACGCGGTCCCCGACGGCGCCGAGGTTCTCGAACTACCGCGCGAGGTGACCGCACACTTCACGATGTGACCTGCGTACGTACGCGTTTGTGGCTTGCGAACCGCCCCGGCAAGATCTCCTCAAGGCCGCTCCCGGCCCCGAGGAGGCACACATGAAATCAATTCTGAAGGCGATCGGCCGCGCGCTGCTCGCGATCCCGAAAATGGCTTGGACGGTCTGTCGCTACACTGGAGCGATGGTCCTCTCGATCATCCCGCAGCCCCAGGCGATGACCACCGCCGCCGGCGAAGTGGCAGACGCAGTAATCGAGGCAGAGCAGGCCAAGCAGGCCGCCCCCGCAGCCAAGGCGACTGCGGCAACGTCGCAGGCCGAGATCGCATATACGTATGCGATCGCGATGATCACCGGATCGCGGCCGCCTTCGCTCGACGGTCAGCCGGCGGCGTTCGTGAGCATGCTCGACGATCTGACGCATGCCGGCGCACGCGCGCTTATCAAGGCGTCGATCCCGGCCATCGAGCTGCACCTCTCGCCGCGCTGCCCGGCGGACCACCTCGCGGGGGTGCCTAGCATCGGTGCGAGGCCGATGACCGCGGCCCCGGTCGGCAGCGGCTCGCAGAAGCAACTATATTTTGACGCGCTGGAGCGGGCGCCCAAGCCCGAAATGTGCAGCGACGGCGAAATCAGAATTTTCCACGACTACGAGGGCGAGGATCAGAGCGCCCGGCTCAAAGCCGCTTGAGTACGCCGCAGATCGAAGCGCAGGCCATCGATCTCTTCTTGCATCGCGGCTTCCCGCGCTCGGGAAGCGGCGATTTCTCTTTGGGCTGCGGCGAGCATCGCGGCGAGGCGGCGAACCGAGGCGACGGAGTTAGCCTCGGCTGCAGCCTGGTGGCGTTCCTCACGACGACGGACATTGTTCGCGACGATGGCGTTGGCCAGCCCGTTGCCGATGACAGCCGCGCCCATCTCAAGATTGAAAGCGTGGTTGCTCATGATGTCCTCCTCGGCGGCCGGTGGACCCAGAGACTCTCACATGGAATCTGCTGCAGTCCAGCTCTCCTCGATCGCTTCGTTAAGAAGGATCCTACGTCATGCAGCGGATCCTGCTCATCGCTAGGGCGTCCCCCCGTTACACGCATGAAATGAATCGGATTTGTTGCGGGATACGTACAGCCCGCCAGGCGAGCATTGTCCGATGCTATAGTGAGCTGATGGCCCCTAGCCGACGTCTGGAACGTCTGCTTCAGGGCAGCCTGATGGGCTTGTCAGTTGAACAGACGGGGGCGGCCCTTTCGGAAACTTAGGTCTGCTCTAGGAAGACGACATTCTTGGAGCGGTAAACCGCGGCGGTCAGTCTCGATGCCGATGCGCTGCTGCGCCGCGCCGTGCGATGATGACCACGACGTCTCGTCCATAGCCCTCCAAATCCCTCCTATCGGCACTGCGCTCGTGTTGCCGACGGGAGGTTTCCGATTTCATCGATCCTCACTCGGCAGGAAGTAGGAGCACGCACACATCGTCGTTGGGCGACATGATAGTCGTGCGGGTTTTCGCGCGCGTCACGCTCACGCGGAAATTTTGCCGAGCCTGCGTCATCGCCCCCGCGCGGACATTTCCGCCTACAATGCGATCGGGGTTGCCGACGATCTCGCCCTTGTAGCGTTTTGGCCATCCTTCGAAGATGATGACCTCATCGAATTGCTTCCCCTTGGCCTTGTGCATATTCATCACGACGACACCCGACTCCGGCTTGTGAGCGGTCGCGAAATGCTCCTGCACGAACGCTTGGCGAGTGACAGCCAGCGCGTTCTTATATCCGCCGGTATCGCGCCAGTCCTGCGACAAGCTTTGCCGGAGCTGCGTGCCGCGTTCGAGAAGCCGGACGTTGCGCGCCTCCTTCGCAACCTCGGCGAGCCGAGTGCAGGCCCCAGCCTCAAGCACCGCTCGAACGGCGGTCCAGTCGCCGTCGGGCTGGCTAGTCAGCGCAACAGCCGTTGCAGCCTCGTGGACCGCGAACGTGGCTTGCAAGACGCTGTTCGCCGGAACGGCCTTTCCCTTCGCGAGGCAGTCATTCCACTTGCCCAGCGCCGAGCGAAAACGCGCCGCTTCCGTCAGATCGCCTTTCGTCGGCGCCTGGCCTCCTCGGCCGCTGAAATAGCTGCAAAGCACATCGACGAATTCGTCAAAGCAGCCGGCGTGACTTCGCTGCTGGAGAAGGAAGGCAATCACCTCCGCGGCTAGGATCGGGCCTTCCATGTCGACGGCGGCCGTGTGCGCGATCGGAGGCACGTTGCCGAAGGGCACGCGCAGATTGTCGGAGACCAGCCGGGTCATACGCTTCGTCGGCACCAGAATCGCAAGCGACCAGTCCCGGCGGCCCGTCGCGATTAGACGCTTACGCGCTTTCAGAACCTGAGCGATAAGCGAGGCGAAAGCCTGATTAGAATTCGAGGCAAACCCCTCGTAATCGATACCGTGATACTCTTCTTCCCGAAATTTGCCGGTAAGGAGGTGGTTGCCGAACAAGGCAATGTCCGTCCCCTTGCTGCGATGGTTGTCCCCGGCCAAATCGTGCTCGGAAGGCTTGAAAGCCTCCCTGAAGTGGTCAAGACGCTCCGGGTCCGCGCCGATGAAATCAAAGATGCGCTGTTCGGGGTCGGCCAGCGCGACCAGCGTGCTGCTCTTCCCGATTGCCTCGACCGCGCGCCACTGCTGGGCGCTGGTATCCTGAAACTCGTCGAGGATGATGAAAGGGTACATGGTCGATACGAGATCGCGGACCTTGGCGGAGCCGTGCAACAGGATGGCCACGCGCTCCGCGAACAGGTCGAAGCAGATTTTGCCTTCCTCGGTCGCCAGTCGCATCCGCTCGGCAATCTCCAGTGCGGCCTTCTGCGCCTTCTCCTCGTCCGAGAGCTTGGACGGCGCCTTGAAGGCGCTGCGGATCGCTGAAAGCGCGATCGCCTCGTTAGGCGGCGTCAGAATTGCCATCCGGCGCGGAAACCCGATCAGATAGCCGTGCGCCTTGAGAATGCGCCAGAAGAAGGAGTGATAAGTATCGACCTCGATCCGCTTCTTCTCCTCCTTCGTGACGGACTGCTCTTCGTCGATCGCCTCGAAGACCCGCGAGACCGTCGCACGCGCGAAACCAAGGAATAGGATGCGCTGCCCCGGCCTGAGTTTCTCACGGGCGGTCTTCGCCGCCTTCAAAATGGAAACGGTGGTCTTGCCGGAGCCAGGACCGCCCACGACGAGCTGGTGCCCGTCGGCGGTCAGGACATCCTTCTGCACGGGAGTCAGATCGACCATCCGTCCCCCCTATTCGACGGGCTCGACGGCTGCGTCATGGCCATTCCCTTGCGGAGGCGCGGGCGGCGGATCGCAAAGCGCCTTGAGGGCCACGCAGGCGTCGCGAATCCACGACGGGATTTCGGCCTCGGAACACTGCCCAAGGAAATCCGCGATCCCCCAGTTGCCCTTCGCCCATCCGAAATATTCTTTCAGCGCGGCGATCACGTTGGTCTTCGGATCGGGGAACTTCTGCAATAGGTGCGGCGACCAATCGAGCGCATCGGAAAAGCGCGCAAGCGCGGCCTGGGACGTGTTCTTGAGGATCAGATCCTCGATGCCCTTTTCCTCATGCATGAACAGGCGCTCGACCTGGGCTTCGATAGCGGCTTTCGCGGGGTCGGTCTGCTTATCGCACAGTGCGAACGTCCGCTTGCCGAGACCCTTATAGAGCCCGGCGAGATCGGCGATCTGTGACTCGGTACCTGCGTCGATGATGCAGATGCCTAGCGCCTCAAGCGAGGCATAGACGGCGGGTTTCAGCTCAGCGAGGCGGCGAGCCGCCACCGGAAAAGCACTCGCCTCGGTCGCGCCCTCCGCAATGAGGACACGCCGGGATAGCAGGCCTTCGCAAAAGCGTGTCCGAAACTCCTGGCGATAGCGCTTGTGCTTCACGCTGTCGGGCAACGCAATCTGCGCCTGTTTCAGGACGCCATCATTCGCCCGTGACAAGATCACCGTCTCGTCGAGCTTGAATTCCTCAAGGACATACGGCGAGTGCGAGGTGACGATCGACTGGGCGGCCAGCTTGCGTAGCTCGTGAACTATCCGCTTCTGAGCATAGGGCGGGATTGCGGTCTCGACCTCCTCCATCGCGAAGATGACGTTCTGCTTGTCCTCGGCAATCTGCGACAGCATCGCCAGCACCAGCATGTTGATCGTGCCAGTGCCCTGCCGGAAGAAGGGCGCGGCATGTGCACCATCGCCGGTGGCAATGAAGGCGGTTACAACCTTGCGCAGATGTTCGCGCGTGAGGTTCGAAACCTTGAGATGCGGCTTCACGCCCCATTCCCGCGGTACATATTTCTTCAGCGACTTGTCGATGCTGTCGAGCACGCCCGAGATGCCGATCGCGGGGTCGCTTGCCACATCGAAGGCAGCCAGCGTGCCGATCGTGCCTTCCCACATTTGCGGTCGGATTTCCTTCAGCCGCAGGATGATGTCGAGCAGGCTGCCATGCTCCAAACTGAGCGCACGCGAGCCGGTTCGCAACGAGCGCAGGAAGAGAAAGCCGCAATGCTGCTTGTCCTTCTTGGAGAAGGGCGTTGGCGTCTCCTCCTCTGTCAGGCTGCGTGCGTAATAGGTGTTGCCGACGAAATCGTCCTCATCGGCGTCGTATGCCCCGATGAAGGTGACGCGCAGCGCCGCCTTGATATTGGCTGCGTCCACGCCTGCGGGGTTTGCGTCCGTGAAGAAATCCCCCGTCTCGATGTTGAGCCACTCGATATTGCCGCCAAATCGGGCTTCCTGTTCCTCCGACAGCCCGATGATCGTGACCTCGACGGTGATTTGCGGGGCGGGCTGCGGCTCTGCGCCCTCCTCAGCCGGAGCCAAGGGCAGATATTTGCCCTCATAGAAATCATGCTCATCGACAGGAGGCCGGCGGCTCAGTCGATCCGGCCCAAGCGCAAGATCTATGGCTTCGAGAACGGAGGACTTGCCGGTGTTGTTGTCGCCGATGAGGACGGCGTGATCGGGCAGAACCAGCTTGGTTGAACTGATACCCCTGAAATTATCAATCGCAACGGCGTAAATCTTCAAAGCAGCCCCCCAGTGCTATCCCTCTCAAATCTTCTTCTATTTCACAGTTAGCCCCAAATCGATGGAACGTCACTCGTCCCTTCTGCAGCATGTGCTGCTTTAAGCAACCATATCGGGCCATCGCGCTAAGTGCGTGCACGCGAGCGCAAAGAACGGGCGAAACCTAGACGAAGATTGGCAATCTGGCCGGCTCCCCGTTCAGCACGGTGTTGGACTGGCTCGCTTTGCGCTTGAGCCCGAAACACAGATTGACTGCTACGGGTCGAACACAGCCCGCAGCATGATCAGCCGCGAACGCCCGCTTTCTGGCAACTGCCCTTGTCAGGAAGTGGCGCAGAAGAGTTTGAGAGTGTCGCGATTGTTAATGCGGCGGTGTGCTAGATCGGCGAAGGCAGTTTTTTGATGTAGTCGATGAAGGCGCGCAGCGGCGTGGGCACGAGGCGCCGCCCCGGGTAATACAGGAAAGGTCCGGAGAAGCTCAGCCACCATTCCGGAAGAACTGGGACGAGGGCCCCTGTCTCCAAATGCGGCCGGACCCAATCCTCGAAAATGGTGACGATGCCAATACCGGCGATCGCAGCTGCGATCGCGAGATCGGCGACGCCGCCCGGCTGGACAATCAGCACGGCCGGCGGGTCGACGAGCAGCGTCTGGCCGTTGCGCTCGAACTCCCATGGCGCGAGGGCACGCTGGGGAAAGCGGACGCGGATGCAGCTGTGCTGCAGCAGGTCGCGCGGTTCGCCGGGGGTGCCGCGACGATCGAGGTAAGCCTTTGAGGCCACCGTAGCGAAGCGCTGGACCCGAGGGCCGATTGGAAGCGCGATCATGTCGGGCTCGAGGCGCTCGTCGTAGCGGATGCCGGCGTCGCAACGCGCAGCCAGCAGGTCGACAAAATCATCCTCGGCGATGACCTCAAGGCGAATATCCGGATAGGCCGCCAGGAAGGGCGGGACGATGGTCGGCAGGACCAGGCGTGCGGCGCTGACAGGAACATTGAGCCGCAATGTGCCGGCAGGCCGCTCTTTGTAGCCGTTGACGACGTCGAGCGCCGCCTCGACTTCGCGCAGCGCCGGCTCCAGCTTGCTGAGCAGATCTCGCCCCGCATCGGTGAGCGCAACACTGCGGGTGGTACGATTCAACAAGCGGATGCCGAGCCTGTCTTCAAGCCGGCGCATCCTCTCGCTGAGCCCGGACGGACTTTCCCCGGTTGCGCGCGAAGCTCCGCGAAATCCGCCGGCGCGCGCGATGGCGACGAACACATCAAGGTCGGTCAGGCTAGGTCGCATTGTTCGTTGAGCCGCACAGACTGTTCGGATTGTGCAGGATTATCATCAAGCCGCAAGCGCCCTACCTCGAAACCGTACGCAATCGAGGAGATCGCCATGACCGCCGACAATCAAACCTTCGTCTTTGGCAGCCGCACGGTGAAGCGGATGGGCTATGGCGCCATGCAACTCGCTGGAAAGGGCGTCTTCGGCCCCCCGCGTGACCGAGACGAAGCTATCGCGGTCCTTCGTGAGGCGATTGCCAGCGGAGTCGACCATATCGATACCAGCGATTTTTACGGGCCCCATGTCACCAACCAGATCATCCGCGAAGCTCTGCACCCCTATCCGGACGAGCTAGCCCTGGTCACCAAGGTCGGTGCCCGCCGGGGCAGCGACGGGGCCTGGATCGAGGCAAACTCGCCGAACGACCTGGTCGCCGCCGTCCACGACAACCTGCGCAATCTGGGCGTGGACCAGCTGCATGCCGTGAATTTCCGCGCGATGTTCGATGTGCACGGACCCGCGGAAGGAAGCATCGCGCCGCAGGTCGAGGCGCTCGCCAAGCTCAAGCAGCAAGGGCTGCTGCGCCATGTCGGCATCAGCAATGTGACGCCGAAACAGGTGGCCGAGGCCCGTGCGGTGGTTGAGGTCGCCTGCGTCCAGAACCAGTACAATCTCGCCCACCGGCATGACGACGCTCTGATCGACGAACTGGCGGCCGCGGGCATAGCCTATGTGCCGTTTTTCCCGCTCGGTGGGTTTTCGCCACTGCAGTCGACCACCTTGTCGGATGTAGCCGCCACTCTGGGCGTGTCTCCGCTGCAGACCGCCTTGGCCTGGCTGATGCGCCGTTCGCCCAACATCCTCCTGATCCCCGGCACCTCATCGCGAACCCACCTCCGCGAAAACCTCGCTGCGGCCCAAGTCGTTCTCGACGATGCGACGCTGGCTCGCCTGCATTCGATCGGGCGGGCCGCCTGAAGCAGACGCGCGCCGCATCGCGCGGCAGGTAGCAGGGCGCTCGGCTCACAAGTCCGCTTTAGGGTGCAGCGCCAACGTCGGGAAGTGGCGCCTACCGCTGCTCACTCCGGTATCCGTTACAGGCAACGGCTGGATCGGTGACGTGCGGGAATGACTAAAGCCACTCAAGCCGCATCAGGCATCCGCGCCAACAGCTTGTCGAGCGTGAGCGGATAGTCACGCACGCGCACGCCGGTGGCGTTGTAGACGGCGTTGGCCACGGCAGCGCCGACCCCGCAGATCCCGAGCTCGCCCACCCCCTTCGCCTTCATCGGCGAGGACATCGGGTCGGTCTCGTCAAGGAAGACCACCTCCTGATGCGGGATGTCGGCATGCACCGGAACCTCGTAGGAGGCCAGATCGTGGTTGACGAAGAAGCCTCGGCGCTTGTCGACCGCCAGTTCCTCCATCAGCGCCGCGCCTACACCCATCGTCATCGCGCCGATGACCTGGCTACGCGCCGTCTTCGGGTTGAGGATGCGCCCGGCCGCGCAGACCGCCAGCATGCGCCTGACCCGCGTCTCGGCCGTGGCCACATCGACGCCTACCTCCACAAAATGGGCGCCGAAGGTGGATTGCTGGTGCGTCTCGTCGAGGTCGCCGTATTCGATGGTGTCCTCGGCCGTCAGCGGTCCGGCTTCGGTCGCGCTCGCCAGCGAGAGACTGCGATTGCCCGCCTTCACCTCGCCGCCCGCGAAGATGGCCTCGGTCGAGTTGATGCCGAGCTTCTGCGCCACGGCCTCGCGCAGCTTCACGCAAGCGGCGTAGACGCCGGCCGTCGAGCTATTGCCGCCCCATTGCCCGCCTGAACCGGCCGAAACGGGGAAGGCCGAATCGCCCAGCTTCACCACCACCTTGTCGAGATCGACGCCCAGCATTTCGGAGGCTGTCTGGCCGATGATGGTGTAGCTGCCGGTGCCGATGTCGGTCATGTCGGTCTCGACGGTGACGATCCCCTTGGCATCGAGGCTGACGCGCGCCCCCGATTTCATCACGAGATTGTTGCGGAAGGCGGCGGCGACCCCGAGGCCGATCAGCCAGTTGCCCTCGCGCATCCGGCCGGGCTGCGCCGAGCGCTGCGACCAGCCGAAACGCTCCGCGCCGACCCGGAAGCACTCGTCGAAGCGCCGCATCGAGAAGGGCCGCTTCGGCTTCTCCGGGTCGACCTGCGTGTCGTTCAGCAGCCGGAAGGCGATCGGGTCCATCCCGAGCTTCTCGGCCATTTCGTCCATCGCCATTTCCAGCGCCATCAGGCCGGGTGCCTCGCCGGGCGCGCGCATGGCGTTGCCTTCCGGCAGGTCGAGCTCGGCGAGACGCATCGCCGTCATCCGGTTGGCGCCGGCATAGAGCAGCCGCGTCTGCTGCACCGCGACCTCCGGCCCGCCGCCCTTGAGATCGCCCGACCAGCTCTCATGGCCGATCGCGGTGATCTTGCCCTCTTTCGTCGCACCCAGCCGGATGCGCTGGATCGTCGCCGGCCTGTGTGTCGTGTTGTTGATCATCAGCGGGCGCGTCAGCGCGACCTTGACCGGCCGCTTGGCCAGGCGCGCGCCCAGCGCCGCCAGCAGCACGTCTGCACGCAGGAACAGCTTGCCGCCGAAGCCGCCGCCGATGAAGGGTGAGACGATCCGGATGTTCTGCTTGGGGATGCCAAGCGTCGTCGCCATGTCGGTGACGCCCCAGGCGACCATCTGGGTGGCGGTCCAGAGCGTCAGCTTATCGCCTTCCCAGGCAGCCAGCGTCGCATGCGGTTCCATCATCGCATGGCTTTCGTCGGGCGTCGTATAGGTCTCGTCGAGGCTGACCGGCGCGCTTGCGAAGGCGCCCGCGAAATCTCCGACATGGGTGTCGTTGAGGCTGGGATCGTCGCCCTCGGGCCTCACGGCCTTGTCCTTCGCCGCGTTGAGGTCGAAGGCGCCCTCGGCGGCCACATACTCCACCTTGATCAGGCTGGCCGCCGCGCGCGCCTGCTCGAAACTCTCGGCCACCACCAGCGCGACCGCCTGATGATAATGCTCCACCTCCGGCCCCGCGAGCAGGCAGGCGGTGTTGCGCGGACCCTTCTTCAGATCGCCGGCCTCTCTGGCCGTGACCACCGCGAGGACGCCCGGCGCCTTTCGCGCGGCGTCGAGTTCGATCGAAGCGATGCGACCCTTGGCGATGCCTGCACCGAGCACATAGCCATAGGCTTGGTTCGCCACGACGTCATGCTGTTCATAGGCGTAGCGGGCCGTGCCGGTGACCTTGCGGGCGCCGTCGATGCGATCATGCGGCTGTCCGACCACCTGCAGGCGGTCGATCGGATTGTCGGTTGCCGGCTTGTCGAATTTCATGGCTCAGCCCCTCGCTTGCGCCAGCACCGCGCCGAGCGTGCGCTCGACCAGCGGCAGCTTGAATGCGTTCTCACGGGTCGGCTTGGCGTCCGCGAGAATCGCTTCGGCAGCGGCCTTCGCTCCGCGGGGCAGCTCCGCCTCCGCCGTCTCGACGCGCCAGGGCTTGGGCGCGACGCCGCCGAGCGCGATCCGGCCGCTGCCGTCGCGCTGCACGATGGCCGCAATCGAGACCAGCGCGAAGGCGTAAGACGCGCGGTCCCTCACCTTGCGGTAAATCTGCGTGCCGCCGACAGGCTTCGGCAGCGTCACCGCGGTGATGAGTTCGCCCTTGTCCAGCACGGTCTCGACATGCGGGGTATTGCCCGGCAGCCGATGCACGTCCGCGACAGGGATCGAGCGGGTCGATCGATCGGGCTTCACCGTCTCCACCGTGGCGTCGAGCGCCCGCATCGCCACCGCCATGTCGGAAGGATGCGTCGCGATGCAGGCGTCGCTGATGCCGACCACGCCCAGCTGGCGCGAGAACCCGCCGAGCGCCGAGCAGCCGCTGCCGGGCCGGCGTTTGTTGCAGGGCTGTGCCGTGTCGTAGAAATAAGGGCAGCGCGTCCGCTGCAACAGATTTCCGGCCGTAGTGGCACGGTTGCGCAACTGGCCGGACGCCCCCGCCAGCAGCGCCCGCGACAGCACCGCATAATCGCGCCGGACCCGCTCGTCCGCCGCCAGCGCGGTGTTGCGGACCAGCGCCCCGATACGCAGCCCGCCATCCGGGGACGACTCGATCTTGTCGAGTCCCAGCCCGTTCACGTCGATCAGATGCGTCGGCGTCTCGATCTGCAGCTTCATCAGGTCGAGCAGGTTGGTGCCGCCGGCGATGAATTTCGCGTCGGGGCTCCTTGCCGCGGCGGCTGCGGCATCGGCCGGCGAGCTCGCCTTTTCGTAGGAGAAAGCTCTCATCCCTGCCTCCCCGCCACCTCGGTCATCGCCTCGACGATGTTGGAATAGGCGCCGCAGCGGCAGATGTTGCCACTCATGCGCTCGCGGATCTCGGCCGCGGTCGGCGCCATGGCGCCGGTCAGATCGTGGCTGACATGGCTCGGGATGCCGGCCTTGATCTCGTCGAGGACCGCGACGCCGGAGCAGATCTGGCCGGGTGTGCAGTAACCGCATTGGAAGCCGTCGTGCTTCACGAAAGCCGCCTGCATCGGGTGAAGGTTGTCGACGCCGCCGAGCCCCTCGATCGTTGTGATCTCCGCACCTGCATTCATGATCGCCAGGGTCAGGCAGGAGTTGATCCGCTGCCCGTCCAACAGCACCGTGCAGGCGCCGCACTGACCATGGTCGCAGCCCTTTTTGGTGCCGGTCAGGTGGAGTTGCTCGCGCAGAGCGTCCAGCAAGGTCGTGCGAGTATCGAGTTCGAGCCTGTGGTTGCGCCCGTTCACGCTGAACGAAACCTCGCTCAGCACAGGCTCTCCCGCTGGCGCCGGCTGAGCACGCGCTCCCCCGGCGGTCGTAGAAAAGGCGGCACAGGCGCCGGCGACGACCATCAGGTCACGTCGGTTCATTTCCAGTTGTCTGGGAGTTGGCATATCCGCCTCCGATTTCGACAAACCGCATCCGGCAAATCGCTCCCGAGCCAGTTGCGTTGCGAAGGAGAACGGCTGAAGCGGCGGCTAGTTCATTCTCAATCTAAAATGCCGCACACACGAGATCGTCAGCGCACTTGTGAAACTCAGCGGTTCGGCCCGTCGTGAACGTCCGCTGTCCGGGGACGCTCGAATGTCCGCTTCTCTAATCGGGCGGTTGGGTCAAGCTCGGATTGCACCTCTGTGCCGGGGTCTCGTTCACGCGGGTCACGCTTCTCTTCGCAGTCTGGTGGCTTCTGTCGAGCGAAGCCGCTGCACGCATGCATCGGATTGGGTCTGGAGAGCCTCGCTTTTGGACGCGCTTTGAAGCGCAGCAGACATTTTCGGCTTCATCCATTCCTTCGTCCGCGTGGGACGATCCCGGCCCAGGATCGCTGAGAGCTGTGGTCAGGTCATGCCGCAGCCTCCGATCCCAGGCAGAAGTCAGTACCATCGGCCCACATGCGATGGAGCACGACGGCGATCTTGCGGGCCACCGCGACAATGGCGCGCCGACGGCCCTTGGTCGTCATGAGCCTGACACCCCAAGCCTTGAGGCTCGACCAGGTGATCGAGCGCATCAGCATGGCGTTCGCGGCCGCGTAGAGCGCAGCACGAACGTCGACGTCACCGGCATGGGAGTCTCGCCGGACTGGAAGCGCCTGGGCGTCAGTCCAAAGTGAGCTCCGACCGTGCGAGAGCTCTTGAAGCGGGCAGGATCGTCCACGGCAGCTTTGAAGCTGAGGGCGGTGATCTCGCCAACGCCCGGCACGGTCATGAAGCGTCGACAGATCGCATTTTCGCGCGCGGCCCGCTTCACCCGCCGATCGAGCTCGGTGAAGGTCTCGAAGAGCACCGCCCGCGCCTCCAGCATTGGCAGGAGCGCATGGCTGAGCGCAGGATCGGCCTCGATTGTCTCGCGCACAGCGGCATCGAAAGCGCCTCGGGATAAGCGGAGAGGTAGTACGACGCCGAAAATCCGCAACAGGCCACGGATCTCGCTCTCGAGGTCGATGCACTTGCGCTGCATCACCTTGCGGCTCGTCAGCAGCGCTCGCATGTGGTGGCTCTCGACGCTCTTCACATGCACCCGGCTGTACCACCCCGACCGGAGAATCTGGGCGATGCCACGGGCGTCGTGTTTGTCCGTCTTGTTTCGCATGGCTGAAAGCGCAGCCGCGACCTGACGCGCCTCCATGCAGACGACGTCGTAGCCAGCCTCCGTCAGTCCGTAGGTGATGGGCTGTGTCAGCGCACCGGCCTCAAACCCGACCTGATGGATCGGCTGGTCGAACCCCGCGAGGCAAAGAAGGACATCGGGAACGTCGGAGCGCACCGAGCGCTCCAGGCAAATCTTCCCGTCATGGTCGATGATGCAGATCGCCACCGAGCGCAGCGACACATCCAGCGCAGCATAGAACATCGCGACTTCCTCCCTCTTGGATCTGCCGAGATCCTAATGGGAGCTTGAACCCTGGCGGGTCCGCCCGATTACGCATGCTATTGGCGCATCATGTCGCCAACTCAGGCCGCCACCGCTCTGCTCCGGCCCTTCAACCAGTCGCGCGTCCAGGAGAAGACCGGCCAGAGCAGCGCCGCGAAGGTCATCGCCGCCAGCACGGACGAGACCGGCCGATCGAAGAAGGGCAGCACCGAGCCGTCCGACTTGATCAGCGAGGTCACGAAGTTCTGCTCCACCATCGTGCCCATGACGATGCCGAGCACCATGGCCGCGACGGGATAGCCGTTCTTTTCCATCACGAAGCCGAATATGCCGAAGAAGGCGACGCACCAGACAGCGAACAGGTTGTTGCCCGCCGTGGCGAAGGCACCGACCGCGCAGAAGATCATGATCACCGGCATCACCGCCGAGCGCGGCGCACCGACGACCTTGCTCGCCAGCCGGATCATGATGATGCCGAAGGGGATCATGATGATGTTGCCGAGGATGAAGATGATGTAGAGCGCGTACATGCTCTCGGCCTGCGTGGTGAACAGCGACGGCCCGGGGTTCAGTCCCTTCATGTAGAGCACGCCGATGGCGATCGCGGTGATCGTATCGCCAGGAATGCCGAAGAGCAGCGCCGGCACCCAGCCCGAGGCAAGCGAGGCGTTGTTGGAGGCACCGGCCTCGATCAGCCCTTCGGGATGGCCTGTGCCGAACTTTTCCGGCGTCTTCGAGAAGCGCTTCGACATCGCATAGCTGACCCAGGCCGCCATGTCCGCGCCGGCGCCCGGCAGCACGCCGATGATGATGCCGACGATGTTCCCGCGCGTCTGCTGCTTGGGATATTCCTTGGTGAGCTTCCACTGCCCCTTCAGAATCGAGCCGAGCTTGCGGTTCTCGATCTTCGGCGGGTCGCGCTCGGTCAGCGAACGCATCACCTCGGCCAGGGCGAAGACGCCGACCAGCGCCGGGATCACCTCGATGCCCCCCAGCAGATCGGTCGACCCGAAGGTGAAGCGCGGCACGCCGCCGGGATTGTCGATGCCGATGCAGGTGATCAGCAGGCCGAGCAGCATCGCCGCGATCGCCTTGATCGGCGAGGAGCGGGCGACCAGCGTCGAGCACATCAGGCCGAGCATGGCGAGCCAGAAGTTCTCGTAGGTCGAGAAGGACAAGGCCATCTCGGCGAGCAGCGGCGCAATCAGCATCAGCGAGAGCGTGCCGGCGATGCCGCCCAGCGCCGAGAACCACAGGCAGATGCCGAGCGCCGTCTCCGCCTGGCCCTTGCGCGTCATCGCATAGGCCTCGTCGGTATAGGCAGCCGAGGCCGGCGTCCCGGGAATGCGCAGCAGGCAGCCCGGAATGTCGCCGGAGAAGATCGCCATGGCCGAGGCGGTGATGATGGTGGCGATCGCCGCGATCGGTGACAGATAGAAGGTGACGGGCACGAGCAGCGCCGTCGCCATCGTCGCCGAGAGCCCGGGCAGCGCGCCGACCGTCAGCCCGTAGAAGGCGGACGCAACGATCGCGATCATCACGTCGAATTGGAAGACCAGCCCGAAGGCCTTGATGACGGTGTCCATCGTCAGACCTCGCTCACCAGGGGAAGGGCAGGATGCCGCCGGGCAGCGGCACGCGCAGCAGCTTCAGGAAGATCAGGTTGATCATGAAGGGCGCGATGATCGCCAGCGGCACCGCGAGCTTCGGCCTGGCGCCGAAGGCGAGGCTGGCGAGCAGCACCATGATCATCGTCGTCGGCAGGAAGCCCAGCGTCTCCGAGACCAGCGCGTAGAAGGCGAGCAATGCGGGCGGCAGCAATGCCAGCCAGTTGCGCCAGGCCGGCACCGGCGCGAGTTCCTCCGGCGTCGCGTGGCTGACCACGTCAGCCTCGGCTACCTCCTCGAAATGGCGGCCGATCCCGAAGACGATCAGCCCGCCGCAGAGCACGAGCCCCGCACCGACGACCATGGGAAAGGCCGAGGGGCCGACCTGCTGGCCGGGAACCGGCGGCAGCTGGGAACCGTAGGCAAAGGCGAGCCCGCCAATAGTGGCGACGACACCTCCGGTGACCTTGTCGGACAGGAGCATAGGCAGCGGCTTTCGGTGACGGGAAGAGGCCGGGCGCTGCCTTCGCGGCCGCGCCCGGCTGCCTTGGGGTTCGCGCGGATCAGCCTTTGGCGAGCCCGCCGGCCTTCATGAAGGCACCCATCGCCTTGTCGCTGTCGGCCATGAACGAGCCGAAGGCGTCCGCATCGGCATACTTCATCGTCAGGCCGCGCGAGTTCATGAAGTCCTTGTACTCCGGCGAGTCGTAGATCTTCTTGAGCTCGGCCGAGAGCTGCTTTGCGACGTCAGGCGGCAGGTTCTTCGGCCCGCCGATGCCGCGCCAGGAGCCGAGCGGCACCTCCAGCCCCATGGCCTCCTTGAGGGTCGGTACGTCCTTGAACTGCGGGTTGCGCTGCGCGGCCATGATGGCGAGCGACTTGGCCTTGCCGGCATCGATCATGGCGCGCGCTTCCGGCACCGAGCAGGTCACGAGGTCGAGACCGCCGGCGGCCAGATCCTGCATAGCGGGGGCTGCGCCATTGGACGGAACCCACGCGACATGGTCGGGCTTCAGCCCCATCGCCTGCATCCAGCCGACCAGCGCGAGATGCCAGATGCCGCCCTGGCCGGTGCCGGAGGCCTTGAGCTTGCCGGGAGGCGCCGCCTTGATCGCGTCCGCCAGCTGCCTGACGTCCTTGTAGGGCGAATCCGACTTCACCTGGACGCCCGGCGGGTCATCGTTCATCAGCGCCAGCGGCGTGTAGCTGGCGTAGGTCAGCTGCGTCAGCCCCTGATGGTGCATCATCGCGATCTCGGAGGTGATGATGCCGAGCGTGTAGCCATCGGGCGCCGCCGTCGCGATCGCCGAATGGCCCACTACGCCGGAGCCGCCGGTGCGGTTCACCACGTTGAAGGGCTGGCCGAGGCTTTTTTCCAGTAGCGACGCGATGATGCGGACTACCGCATCGGTACCGCCGCCAGCACCCCAAGGGCAAACGAGCGTGACGGGACGGGACGGGAACTTGGCCTGCGCGATTGCAGGCGCGGCGATGAGGCCGGCTGCGCCGGCAGCCGCGACCTTGAGCACACTGCGTCTGTCGATCGAATTCATTCGAGCATTCCTCCGCTAAATCGATTTGGGATCCGGGCGCTGCGCCGTGAGCGTGGAGCGGCCGCGCCAGGCGGATGGCGGCGCGGCTCAGATTCGAGGTTCCGCTTGCCGATAGCACCGGAACCGGCGAACCGGCTCCGGCGCCATGAGGTTTCCCTTACGGTTTGGCACTCGCGGCCATTGCGGCGCGCGCCTCTTCAACAAGGTCGGCGCCGATCTTCTTGCTGTACTCTGCCACGACAGGCGCAACGCGTGCGCTCATGGCTGCCATCGCTTCAGGCGTGGGTTGGGTGATCTTGAAGCCCTTCGCCTGCAGCTCGCCTTCCAGCTGCTCTGCCGCTTTGCGAGACAGATCGCGTTGGAAGGCGGCCGATTCCTTCGCCGCCTCCATGACCACAGCCTTGTCCTTGTCAGAAAGGCTGCCGAACCATTTGCGGCTGGCGAGGAGGACGAACGGCGTATAGACGTGCCCCGTCTTGGCCAGATGGCTCTGCACCTCATAAAACCGTGCAGTATAGATCAGAGCGTAAGGAGTCTCCTGAGCATCTACGGCGCGATTTTCGAGCGCGCTGTAAAGCTCGGGCCAGGGAAGAGGCGTCGGGTTGGTTCCCAGGGCCGTCCATGTCGCGATAAACAGCGGGTTCGGTATGACCCGAATATTGAGTCCGGCCATATCCTGCACCGTGTTGACGGCCCGTTTTGCGTTGGTCATGTGCCGGAAGCCGTTATCCCACCAGGCCAGCCCCACAATGCCGGTCTTTTCCCTGAGCTGTGCAAAGAGCTTTTCGCCGACCGGGCCGTCCATGACGGCATCGACCGCGGCGAAGTCCTTGTAGAAGAACGGAAGGTCGAAGATCATGAATTGGGGAACGACGCCGACCAGATTCGGCGTAGGGCCAACCATGATGTCAATGAAGCCGGCCTGAACCGACGCCTGCATCTCGGGCTCGCTGCCTAGCACGCCGTTGCCGAATGTTTCGATCTTGATGCGGCCAGCGGTCTTCTCTTCCACCAGCTTCGCAAAATGACGCGACGCTTGTCCAACTGGATGATCGTCGACAGGCACGTATCCCAAGCGCGTGTTCTGAGCCGCAGCCGGAGTGACGGCCACAAAAGCTCCTAAAACTGCGGCAGCTAGAAATCTCATTCTCATGGTTTAACCTCCCCGTGGAACTTATTATTATTAGGATCAAGGCCGTAGGATTTGTCGTCGCGAAACGAATAGCTCTGACGCCAGGCTATGAATCTCCGTTATCTTTGTTGATCTCTATATTGAAGATGGCGCCGACGGTCGTTTGATCATCGGATTTCTGCATTCGTAATGGGCGTAACCCGGAACAAACTCGCCGACGCTGCCCCTTCGCCGTCAAGGCCATGGAATTCTTGGCCTGCCCGGGAGGGGCCGCGCCACGGCTGGATCAACCCAAATATCCCTCAGACCCGACTCAGACTTACGCCCGAGGCGAATGTCTACAATATGGACAATATGTCCAATAAGTTATGATGACCAGAGACAACCTGAGTTGTCAACGCTGGATCACCGCTCTCCGCGACCCGCGATGGGTCGCTTCCATGGCGACGTCCTAAGCGAGCTTGCGAGCCATGATCCGCTCGACCGAAACCAGAAACACATTCTGGTTCATGCTGCCTATCGGAGGGGCGCGGTCACCCCGTTTTTGGCCGCTGTCTTCCACCAGGATGCTGAGCGGCAGCGGCGCCGCCACAACCCGAATCCGGCGCTTGACAAGCTAGGATTCCAAACGCACATATTATGGACAATACGTCCATAATGTGGTCATTCCGCTGATGGCCGCGCATCTCTGTGCGCTGGCTAAACAACGGCGTGCCGTATGACACGATGCTGCAGCAATGCAGGTCGGCGCAATATCAGGGGAGAGCGCAAGCGTGCACACCATAACCTATCTGACGAACATCAGTTTCGGGGTTGGCGCGTCCGACGCGTTGGCTGACACCCTGCGTGAGCTTGGCGTATCGCGCCCCTTGGTGATCAGCGATCACGGCATCAAAGCAGCTGGCCTGCTCGACCGCCCGGGCTTTGCATTTCTAAGTTCGGCTCCGGTCTTCCTGGATGTTCCCACCAACCCGACGGAAGCCGCGGTTGCTGCTGGTCTCGAACTGTATAGGCAAGGCGGCTGCGACGGCGTCGTGGCGATTGGTGGGGGATCCCCGATCGATCTGGCCAAGGGCGTGGCGCTGCTTGTAACGCATGATGGCGAACTGGAGCGCTATGCGGCGATTCTTGGCGGTGTCGCGCGCATCACGAGCGCAGTGGCGCCGCTCGTGGCCATCCCGACGACGGCTGGCACCGGGTCGGAAGTCGGTCGTGCGGCGTTGATCACGCTGGACGATGGCCGAAAGCTCGGCTTCATCAGCCCGTACCTGATCCCGCGCAGAGCGGTCTGCGACCCCGCCCTGACGATGGGGCTTCCGCCGGGTCTGACGGCCTCGACAGGTCTCGACGCATTGTCGCACTGTATCGAAACGTACCTGTCCCCCCGCTTCAACCCGCCCGCCGAGGCAATCGCCACGGACGGCTTCAAGCGCATCTGGAAGGCATTGCCTGTTGCGTATGCGGATGGCGCGAACGCCGAGGCGCGGACCGAACTCATGATGGGCGCTCTGGAAGGCGGCATGACCTTCCAGAAGGGTCTCGGAGCCGTCCATGCCCTGAGCCATGCGCTCGGCGGTCTCAAGGAGGCGAAGCTGCATCATGGAACGCTCAACGCCATCCTGATGCCGACGGTTCTGCGGTGGAACGTAGAAGTTGAAGCGGTTGCCCAGAAGGTCAGGCACCTCGAAAGCCTAGCTGGACTTGACGGAACGCCCCTCGCAGATGCCTTGGACGCGCTCAACAGTCGATTGGGCATCACACCGAAATTGTCCGAACTTGGCGTGCCCCGTCACGTCATCGATTGGGTCTGCGAGCGAGCCATTGCGGACCATAGTCACCCGACCAATCCACGCCCCTTGAGTAAGGCAGACTACGCCGCGATCCTCGACGCCGTGTTCTAAGCTCAGACCGCCCTGAAGAAGACCGAGGAGGCAGTTCCGTGAGACCGATCGTGATCGTGACCGGCGCAAGCCACGGCATCGGCGCAGCAACGGCCAGGCTGTTCGCCGCCGAAGGCTACGATGTTTGCATAAACTACCTCTCGGACAGCGAGGCAGCGTCCGAGGTCGTCGGGTCTTGCAAGGCCGCAGGAGCACGCGCCATCGCGGTCCAGGGAGACGTGGGCAAGAGAGAGGACATACAGGCTCTGTTCAGAGCCTGCGACGATGAACTGGGGAGAGTGACCTGCCTGGTCAACAATGCCGGGATTATTGGAAAGGCCGGCAGGATAGAGGAATTGCAGCCTGAGGTGCTTGAAACCGCCTTCAGGATAAATGTCTTCGGCGTGATGTACTGTATCCAGGAGGCCGCGCAACGCATGTCCACCCGCAAGGGCGGGCAAGGCGGTGCGATCGTGAACATGTCGTCGCTGGCAGCCTTCCTCGGCAGCCCCAACGAATATGTTCACTACGCCGCCACCAAGGGAGCGGTTGAATCCATTACCTTTGGCGCGGGGAAGGAACTGGCACCGGAGGGCATTCGCGTGAACGCCATCCGCGTCGGGACCACCAACACGCGGATCCACACGAACGGCGGAAATCCCGAACGCCCGGCCAGGATTGCCGCGCTGACGCCGATGGGGCGCATCGCGGAGCCCGACGATATCGCGCGCGCTGCCCTGATGCTCGCGTCTCCCGGCTCCGGGTTCATGACTGGCACCTTGATCACCGTCGCCGGCGGGCTTTGATCGTCCGGTCTGGCAATTCGTAGGGCAGTGCCGGGGCTGATCCCGGTACGGCTAACAAGACCGTGTCGCGTCCCGCGACTGACTCTGCAGTCTCGCTCGATCGCCGCAACGCCAAGTCGCGAGTCAAGGCCCGCCAGCGGCGTGGCGGACCCTTTTGTCGTATCCCCCGGAAAAGCCGTCGGCTCACCTTCTCGTCCGAGCTTCAATGGAGCCAGCGCGCGGGCACGGTCACCAATGCCGGGAATAGAACCAGCAGCATAATGAGGAGCATCTGGGCCACGAGGTAGGGCATGGCCCCCTTCGTCGCCGTTTCCAATGAGACTCCGCTGATTCCCGATACCGTGTTGAGGACCGTCCCGACAGGAGGTGTGATCAGGCCGACCGCGTTGACCATCATGAAGATGACCCCGAAATAAACCGGGTCGATACCGGCCGCTTTGACGATCGGCATGAGAATGGGCACCAGAATGGTGATGCAGGGTGCGAAGTCGAGCGCAGTACCCACGATGAAAACGACCAGAACGATCATGCCCATCAGCAGGATCGGCGATTTGATGAACGGTCCCAGGAGACTGACGAGCTGGGCGGGCATATTGGAGATCGTCAGCATGAAGCCGGAGATCATGGAGGCTGCCACCAGCAGCATGATCACGGCCGTCAAGCGACCGGCCGAGAGCAGCGCGTCATACAGCAAGCGCGGTGTCAGCTCGCGATAGACAAACAATCCCACAAACAGCGCATAGGCGGCAGCCACGACACCGGCCTCGGTCGGCGTGAAGATGCCGAAACGCAATCCCGCCAGGATGATCACAGGCATCATCAGCGCCCAACCGGCGGTCACGATAGTTTTCGGGAGATCCCTGCGCGGCGTCTTGAGCCGAACCGTCGCCGTCTCCTTTTTCGCGAGGAACCACCAGGCAACCATGAGGCTGAGCCCCATCATCACCCCTGGCACGATCCCGGCGAAGAACAGGCCGACGATGGAAATGTTTGCGGTGACGCCCAGGATGATGAACCCCACCGATGGCGGGATGACGGGCGCGATAATGCCTGTCGCCGCCATCAGGCCCGAGGCTCGACCCATATGGTAGCCGGCATCCCGCATCAGCGGGACCAGCATGACCGCGAGTGTCGCCGTGTCCGCGATGGCGGAGCCGGAGACGCTGGCGAGGATCAGCCCCGTGCCGATGACCACGTAACCGAGGCCGCCACGAATGTGACCGACGAGCGCCAGGGCTACGTTCACGATCCGGCGGGAGAGGCCGCCGGCATTCATGAGCTCGCCTGCGATGAGAAAGAAGGGGATCGCCATCAGGGGATAGCTGTCCGCGCCGTTGACAAGGCGTTGCGCCAGGATGTTGGCGTCCAGATTTCCCATCAGCAGCATCATCGCAATCCCCGACAGCATCAGGGCGAAGGCGATGGGAACCCCGATGGCCATCGTGCCAAGGAGGGAACCGATGAAGACCAGGCCGCTCACGGGGTTTTCTCCGAAGTCAGCGCGGAGGGCACGACCGGCAGCGGCTCGACATGCTCCACTCCCGACCAGGGGGCGGGCAGGATGCCGCGCAGCGAACGCCACAGATCGAGAAGGAGAACCAGGGCCATCAGGATCGCAGCGACAAATCCCGCGAGGTAGATGGCGCCGACGGGAATGCCGGACAGTGCCTGGACGTTGCTCCATTCGATGACGGTGAGCTCCCAGCTGCCTTCTCCCAGAAGCCAGCAGCACCACAACATCAGACCGTATGAAACGAGGAAGCAGACCAGACGCGCTCTTGGAGGCAATCGGACGACCAGAGACTCGACGCCGAGATGCGCGCCCTTGGCGAGAGCCACCACGGATCCCATGAAGATGACCCAGACGAGGACGACGCGGGAGACCTCGACGGCAAACGGAATGCCCGAGCTGAAGCCGTAACGCAGTACGACATTCGTAAATATGAGCAGGCTGATGATGGCCATGCCGATGACGACGAAGACGTCGAAAGCCTTGAATAGCCACTGCAACGCTGAGAACATGACCGCTCACGAAGGTTGTGCGCGCATGCGGCGGTTTCGCCGCAATCTGACGAAGGCCCGGAGACGTTGAGCCGAGCCTCGCTAGCAGGTTAGGCTGGTGGCCCGTCTGCGTATCCGATCGAATTGCGCGCGAGATAAATGCGAGGATACCTCCGGCCGGACTGGCAGGAGATCTCAGGCAATTCGTCCGGTGTCAGACACCTTCCACCACGGCCAGATGCACTTTGGCGTGCTTCTCGCGGGCCTTGATCGCCTTCTGATATTCCGGAGAGTTGTAGCAGGCGAGCGCGGTCTCGTAGTCCTTGAACTCGATGACGGCCAGCCGGTTCGCGGCGGGGCCTTCCATAACCTGGCTTTGTCCAGCGCGAACGACAAAGGCGGCCCCGTATTTATCGAAAGCCGCCTTGTTCAACGCGATATAGTCTTTGTACCCTTCATGGTTTGCGATATCGACCAAAGCAACCCAGTAGCCTTTTTTGGACATCTGCTTCCTCCCAGCATGACCTCCCGAGCCTCCTCTTGCGGGAGGCGTGGGGATTCGATTCGTTCACGTTCGGCGTTCTAGAGTTTGCCGTTGATCCCCCTCGATCACGCGGCTAGAACCGGCGAAGAGAATTGACTACAATGTGGACAATCTGCCCAAGTTTTGTAGAGCCGGGGTGTTTCGTTGTCAAGCTTGCGAGGTATGCCCGTGACCAAGAATGAGCAGGATGAGGGCGAAGGTGGAGCGCTTCATCATGTACAGGGAGCGGCGTCGTTCTCGAAGTTCATGACGGTGCTGCAGATCATCGCCGATGCCCCTGGAACGCTGAACATCGCCCAGCTGACGAAGCGCGCGCCGTTTCCCAGGGGCACGATCTACCGCCTCGTTTCGGCGCTCATCGCGGAGGGGCTGGTCACGCAGTCAGGAGAGAATGGAACGTTTCGGCTGGGGCCACGCCTCCTCCAGTTTGCTGCAAAGACCTGGGAGGACTCCGACCTGCGTACGATCGCAAGGGATTTCCTGGTGTCGCTTCGCGACGCAACGGACGAGGCCGTGCATCTTGCGGTGCCGAGCAACAACCGGATGGTCTATATAGACAAGCTGGTAGGCTCCAACAGGGTGCAGATGAAAACCAGCATCGGCGGCCAGGTCGAACTTCACTCCACGTCTGTAGGCAAGGCGTGGCTGTCCGGCCTGCCGGACCAACGACTCCTGGACCTTATCAAGGGCCTGGACCTGAAGCGCTACACGGCCAAGACGTTCACAACACCCGCAGCGCTGCTCGATGAATTGAAGCGGACGCGTGAGCAAGGGTTCGCGTTCGATGACGAGGAAAACGAGCCGGACATCCGCTGTTTCGGCAGCCCGATCTTCAATCGTTCGCGGGAGCCTGTCGGGGCAGTCAGTATCAGTATGCCGGTCTATCGGCACGACGAGCGGCGCCACGAGCTCTGCGGAAGGCTGGTGCGTGAAACCGCCCAGCTCATCAGCGCCGAATTGTCCCGGATGCTATAGCGCCGGAGTGTCCGCGCCCCGCGATAAGTGTGATCCGGGCCTGACCACGATCGGTTTCCCGTCCACTAATGTCTGCGTCCTGGCAAGCTGAAAAGGTCGAATTGTAGCGCTCTCCAGAGGCCACGATGAATTCTCGATGGCGGTACCTGTGGGCGGCACCCTTGCAGGCCTGCTACCCCATGGCGCCCTCGCGACGATCTCCGACAGCATCCTGGTCGAGTAAGGTCACGGCGGTGTCGACGACACCCTCCAGCAGAGACTTCTCCGGCCGCACCCGTGCCAGCACGCGGACGCCCATCAGTACGCCGAGAAGATGCCGGGCGAGATCCTCGGCAGGACGAGACGACGTGATCGAGCCGCTTGCCCGGCCTTTCGCGATGCAGGACAGGAAGAAGCCTTCGATTCGGTGGAGTACGTCCGCGACCGCAGCCCGGAAGCCTGGGTCTTCTGGTACGACGTCGAGCGCGGCATTTACCAGCATACAACCCTTGCACTCCTCGTCCTTGAGCGATCGGGCCAGGATCTCGCGAAAGAAGGCCTCGATCGCTGCTCGCGGCTCCATGGCCTCGCAGCGCCGGATCCTGTCGCCGATACTGCCCTCGACATAGTGATCGAGCGCGCGACGGTAGATGGCCTGCTTGTCGCCGAATGCGTTGTAGAGGCTCGCGCCGGTCAAGCCCGTGCGTGAGATCAGGTCGCGGACCGACGTCGCCTCGTAGCCGCGCTTCCAGAAACACTGGACCACCGCATCGAGCACAACCTCTTCGTCGAATTCCCTGGGCCTACCCATGGTGCTCCTCTGCCGCATCTATCCGCACATTGCCACAGGCAAACTGCGTTGCATTCTAGAACGATCGAACTAAAACTAGAACCACGCGGCCACACGAATGATGCCGTCGTCGGAAAGGTCGTGCGATCATGAGTCTCGAACAGGATCTGGCGGCTTTCCGAGCCGATTTCATGCGAACCGCGCCTGAAGGCCGCGCCGCATTGTACGAGGCGAAAATCGAAGAGCTGCGCGCTTCCTTTGCCCAGGACAAAGCGATCGGCGTTGGTGACCAGGCCCCAGGCTTCGATCTTCCCGGCATCAACGGCAGCCGGGTCGTAGTGGGCGACCTGCTGCGGCAGGGACCGGTGGTGCTCACCTTCTATCGCGGCGGCTGGTGCCCTTATTGCAACCTCCAGCTCCGCGCCTATCAGGCGGCTCTTCCGCATATCGCGGCGCTGGGAGCCAGTCTCGTCGCCGTTTCGCCGCAACTTCCCGACAACTCGCTCGACACTGTCGAGAAGAACGCGCTCACCTTCGATGTCCTCAGCGATGTCGGGAACGCGGTGGCGAGGAGCTATGGCCTGGTCTACGCCCTGCCGGCTGAATTGCGCGAGGCACTGCGTTCCAACGACAAGGCGTTGTCGAGGATCAATGGCGACGACAGCTGGGAGCTTCCGGTTCCGGCGACCTATGTGATCGGCAACGACGGGCGGATTTTGCTCGCCTCGCTCCATGTCGACTACAGGACGCGCCTTGAGCCCGAGGCCATTCTAGCGGCGCTGCGCGCGGCCCGGTCCTGATCCATGTCCGACTCGCGGACAGTTCCGGCGAAGCTGACTGGCGGAACGGCCCTGCCGCGCCCTCGCGCCGCCGGCATCGCCTGGGCGGCACTCACAGTGTCAATCTTTTCGGGATGGTTCGTCATCACCCGCTTCAGCGTGACGCGGGAGTTGCGCATCTGGGACATCACGGCGTTGCGCTTCGGGATCGGCGCTCTGCTTCTAGCTCCGGTCCTCGTCCGGAATCGGACGCGGCTGCCTCGCGCTGCGTGGGGCACGGGCTTCGTGTTCGCGATGCTGTGGGGCGTGCCGTTCGTGCTGCTCGTCGCGCTTGGTCTCAGCCTCACATCCGCGGCGCAGGCTGCCTCGATCGCCCCGACATTGATGCCGCTCTTCGCGGGCCTGTTCGCCTGGGCGTTCCTTGGGGAGATCCAGGGCTGGCGGCGCTGGGGCGGATATGCAGCCATCCTCGCCGGATTGTCGCTGCTCCTGCTGGCCGGCGCGGCGTCAAGCGGGCCGCCGAGCGCGGCCGGCATAGGCGCGCTTGCGGCCGCCGCGGCGATGTGGGCGGTCTACACGCTCCTCTTCCGCCGCAGCGGCCTCGCACCGATCGAGTCGGCTGCGCTGATCTGCTTCTGGTCGGCCGTGCTCTTTCTGCCGGTCTATGGGCTCGGCGGTCTCAGCCGGCTCGGCCATGCCGGAGCGGGCGAGATCGCGCTGCAGGCCGTCTATCAGGGCGTGCTGATGAGCGGGGTCGCGATCTTCACCTTCAACCGCGCCGTCTCGCTGCTGGGTTCCTCCGCCGCCACGGCGATCATCGCGCTCATCCCCACGATCGCCTCGCTCCTCGCCATTCCGATCCTGGGCGAGCACCCGTCGCCGGCCGAGGGCGCGGCGATCGCCGTCATCGTCGCCGGGGTCCTGCTCGCCGCCCGGCGGCCCGGCCCGCCCGAACCGTCCGATCAACGAAGGGAAAACCGATGATCCGCTTCTATTTTCATCCCACGCCCAACCCCGCGAAGGTCGCGCTGTTCCTGGAAGAGGCAGGGCTGCCCTATGAGACGATTCCCGTCGATACGAGCAAGGGCGAGCAGCACCTGCCCGCCTTCCGTGCCGTCAATCCGAACGGCAAGGTGCCGGCCATCGTCGACACGGAGGGGCCAGGCGGCCGGGAGGCCCGCGTATTCGATTCCACTGCGATCCTGCTCTATCTCGCCGACAAGACCGGACGGTTTCTCGGCACTGCCGAAGACCGGCCGGAGCTGCTCTCCTGGCTCCTGTTCATCGCCTCCGGCCTCGGCCCGTTTTCGGGACAGGCGGTGCATTTCCAGTTCGCCGCGCAGGAAGGGCTCGACTATGCCTTGAACCGCTATCGCCGCGAGGCGGAGCGCCACTATCAGGTGCTCGACGAACACCTTGCCGGACGCAGCTACATCGTCGGCGAGACCTATACGATTGCCGACATGTCGGCCTGGGGCTGGCTCGATCGCGCCTCCCGCGTCCTCAAGGGAGCCGAGGATCCGCTCGCGCCGTTCCCCAATCTCAAGCGTCTGTTCGAAAGCGTCGATGCGCGGCCGGCGGTCGCGCGGGCTCGCGCGGTCGGGCAGGATCATGCCTTCAAGCAGATCCGCGACGAGGAGGCGAAGCGCGCGCTCTTCCCCTCGAACTATCCCCCTGCGGCCTGAAGCCGAAGCCTGGAGATCAATCCATGAGCGACACAACCGATTACGTTCCGCCGAAGGTCTGGACCTGGGACAAGGCCAGCGGCGGCCGCTTCGCCAACATCAACCGCCCTATCGCCGGCCCGACCCATGAAAAGGAGCTGCCCGTCGGCAAGCACCCCCTGCAGCTCTATTCGCTGGGAACCCCGAACGGCATCAAGGTCACGGTGATGCTGGAGGAATTGCTGGCTGCCGGCCACAAGGGCGCCGAGTACGATGCCTGGCTGATCAAGATCGGCGATGGCGACCAGTTCGGCTCCGGCTTCGTCGAGTTCAATCCGAACTCGAAGATTCCCGCGCTCATGGACCGCAGCGGGCCGACCCCGATCCGTATCTTCGAATCCGGCGCGATCCTGGTGCATCTCGCCGAGAAGTTCGGCGCTTTCCTGCCGCAGGAACAGCCGGCGCGGGCGGAGACCCTGTCCTGGCTGTTCTGGCAGATGGGCTCGGCGCCGTTCCTCGGCGGCGGCTTCGGCCACTTCTACGCGTATGCGCCGACCAAGCTCGAATACCCGATCAACCGCTACGCCATGGAGGTGAAGCGCCAGCTCGACGTGCTCGACCGGCGCCTCGCCGACAACGCGTTCATCGCGGGCGACGCCTACACGATCGCGGACATGGCGATCTGGCCCTGGTATGGTGGGCTGGTTTTGGGCTGGCAGTACGGCGCGGCCGAATTCCTCTCCGTGCAGGACTACAAGAACGTCGTCCGCTGGGCCGAGCAGCTCTTTGCCCGGCCGGCCGTGAAGCGAGGCCGGATGGTCAACCGCGTGGTCGGCGACCCGTCCGAGCAACTCCACGAGCGTCACGACGCCGGCGACTTCGAGACCCGGACCCAGGACAAGCTTGCAGGGGCATAGCCTTCAGCCGCGGCGAGATAGGCACCGGCGGCAACGCAGCCGCCGGTGGTGCCGGCAAACTCACAATCGATAGAGAATCACGAGGGGAACACCCGATGCTGAAGATTCTGGGGCGCCTGAGCTCGGTGAATGTCCAGAAGGTGGTGTGGGCGGCCGGCGAAACGGGGCAGGCGTTCGAGCGGATCGACATCGGCGGTCCGTTCGGTGGCAACCGCGAGCCGGCCTATCTGGCGAAGAATCCCAACGGACAGGTGCCGGTCCTTGAGTATGGCGACGTCCATATCTGGGAATCGAACGCCATCGTCCGATACATCGCGGCGCGATACGGCCGGGATACGATCTGGGAAGAGGATCCGGCCAAGCGCAGCGAGGGCGACCGCTGGATGGACTGGGCCCTGGGCGAGCTGCAACGGGTGATGGTGCCGGCGTTCTGGGGCTTGATGCGCGAGCCGGCGACGGCCGATCCCACCGCGATCGCCAATTCGATCACACGGACCGAGCATTGCCTGGATATGCTCGAGGCTCATCTCGCCAAGGGTCGGAGCTATGTCGACGGCGATCGTTTCGGGATGGCCGAAATCGTGCTGGGTCCCAGCGTGCATCGCTGGCTGAATATGCCTGTGACACGCGCGCCGCGACCCCGGTTGCAACGATGGTACGAAACCATCGCGGCGCGCGAGGCGGCACAAGTCGCTCTTCCGCTCCCAATCGCATAAAAAGCTATATGAACGTGCGCATTTGACTAGCGCATGAGCCGTAAAAGTTGTGCCGAGGGCCGGTATTGAGCGATCTACGACCGGTCGCCAAGCTTGCTCTGTAATGTCCGCTTCCGGGCGATTGCCCAATGTCGGGTTGTGGCGCTAGGCGGCGGCGATAAAGGATCGATACAGAACGCAGAGTGCCGCTCCGAGAACGAAAGCTAACAGGCGCCAGAAGAGTATACCAGTGGCCGATTTTCTCACCAGAGCCCGTCACGATGCCCGCTGCCGGCCTAAGGCAACTTCGACGTAGGCCGATGCACTACCGTGAAGATACAGTGAGTTACGGTTCGGCCTAAGGGGAAAACAATGGGGATACGTCAGCGGGGTTGAGTGCGGGTATAACGGCGGCGAGCGCGACAGGCGCAGTCCCGCCCTCCAGAGGACCTGCCATGACCCTGTTCGTCGCCTCCTATCTTGCTGGCGTGCTGACCATCCTCAGCCCTTGCATCTTGCCGATCCTGCCCTTCGTCTTATCCCGCGCCGGGCAATCCTTCAGCCGCAGCGCGCTGCCGATGCTGGTCGCGATGGCGATGACCTTCGCGGCCGTCGCCAGTATCGCCGCGATCGGAGGAAGCTGGGTCGTGCAGGCCAACGAGGCCGGGCGCTACGCGGCGCTCGCGTTGCTGGCCATCTTCGGCGTGACCCTGATCTCGCCGCGCGCAGCCATCTTCCTGAACCGCCCTCTGGTCGTGCTTGGAGAGCGGCTGTCCGTCGAAAGCGCCGGCAGGACGCGATCCATCGGCGGCTCCCTGCTCCTCGGCGTCGCGACCGGCCTGCTCTGGGCGCCCTGCGCAGGGCCGATCCTCGGCCTCGTGCTGACCGGTGCCGCATTGCATGGCGCCAATACCGGCACGGTCCTGCTTCTGGTCGCCTATGCGGCGGGAGCCGCGACCTCGCTCGCACTTGCCTTGCGCGCAGGCGGCGAGGCTCTGACGGTGATGAAGCGTGGGCTGGGTGCTGGAGAGCGCCTGCGCCGGGGTGTGGGGGGCGCGGTGCTGGCGAGCGTGTTGGCGATCGGCTTCGGGCTCGATACCGGCCTGCTGACCCGGTTGTCCTTCGCAGCGACGGCCGGCGTCGAGCAAGGCCTCCTCGACAGGCTTGGCCGCGATGGCACTGCGTCGCTGCGCATCGCAGAGAATGGCGGCACCGCGATGCCGGCCCAGCCCTATCGCAGCAGGCTGCCCGATTTCGGCGCGGCGCCGGGCTTCGAGGGAGCGGTGAACTGGCTCAATGGAGCGCCCCTCGAGGCTAAGGAACTACGGGGCAAGGTGGTCCTTGTGAACTTCTGGACCTATTCCTGCATCAACTGCATCCGCACCTTGCCTTATGTCCGTGCCTGGGCGGAGAAGTACCGGGATCAGGGCCTCGTCGTAGTCGGCGTCCACACCCCGGAATTCGCCTTCGAGAAGAAGGTCGAGAACATCCGGCAGGCTGCGGCCCGGTTCGGGATCGATTATCCGATCGCCGTCGACAACGATTTCCGGATCTGGCGCGCCTTCCGCAACAGCTATTGGCCGGCGATCTATCTCGTCGATGCGCAGGGCCGGGTCCGTCACAGCCAGTTCGGCGAGGGTGGCGAGGCGCTCTCGGAGCGAGCCCTGCAGGACCTTCTGGCGGAAGCCGCAGGCAGCCGCAAGGCGGCGGCGGGCCTCGCGACGCCGCAGGCATCGGGAGCCCAGGCCGCGCCGGACCTCGCCAACGTCCGCTCGGGCGAAGCCTACCTCGGCTATTCCAAGGCGTCGGGCTTCGCTTCCCCGGAAGGGATCACGGGCGATCGGCCGCAGGATTACAGCACCGGCAAGCTTCGGCTCAACCAATGGGGGCTCAGCGGCAACTGGACGATCGGGGCGGAGAGCGCCCGGCTCTCTCGGGCGGGCGGCGGCATCGCCTTCCGCTTCAGCGCGCGCGATCTACACCTCGTGCTCGGGCCCGGCCCCGACGGGCGGCCGATCCGCTTCCAGGTCAGCGTCGACGGCGCGCCGCCTGCCGCCGACCATGGAGTCGATATCGACGCGTCCGGCAACGGCACGGTCTCGGAAACCCGGCTCTACCAGCTCGTCCGCCAGTTCGGCACGGTCCGGGAGCACGTCTTCGAAATCCGCTTCCTCGATGCGGGAACGGAGGCCTATGCGTTCACCTTCGGGTGAACGCGCTTCCCTGCCGTAGCAGCGGCCATCGAAAAAGGCGCCCCGGCTTTCGCCGGGGCGCCTCTTGTATTGGCGTGTCTGGTTTTGGCTACGCTGTTTCAGAGCTTGTCGGCGTCGAGGATCGCCTGCGCGAACTCCCGCGGCGCCTCCTGCGGCGGGTTGTGCCCGATGCCGCCCTTGAACAGCCGGTGCTCGTACTTGCCCGTGAAGCGCCTGGCATAGGCCGCCGGCTCCGGATGCGGAGCACCGTTAGCATCGCCCTCGATGGTGATGGTCGGCACGCCGATGCTCGGGAAGGCGGCGAGCTTCTGTTCCAGCGCATCGAATTGCGGCTCGCCCTGTGCGAGTCCGAGGCGCCAGCGGTAGTTGTGGATCGAGATCGCGACATGGTCGGGATTGTCGAGGGCAACGGCCGAGCGCGCGAAGGTCGCGTCGTCGAACTTCCATTGCGGCGAGGCGAGCTCCCAGATCAGCCGGGCGAAGTCATGGGTGTACTTGGCATAGCCGGCCGCACCGCGCTCGGTGGCGAAATAGAACTGGTACCACCACTGCAACTCGGCCTTGGGCGGCAAGGGAGGCTTGTTCGCCTCCTGGCTGCCGATCAGGTAACCGCTGACCGAGACTAGCGCCTTGACGCGTTCGGGCCAGAGAGCGGCGATGATATCGGCGGTGCGCGCACCCCAATCATAGCCGCCGATGAGCGCCTTCTCGATCTTCAGCGCATCCATGAAGGCGATGATGTCGGTCGCGAGCGCGCCCTGCTGGCCGTTGCGCGGGGTATCCGCCGAGAGGAATCGGGTAGTGCCGTAGCCGCGCAGATGCGGCACGAGCACCCGGTACCCGGCCTTGGCCAGGATCGGCGCGACATCGACATAGCTATGGATGTCATAGGGCCAGCCATGCAGCAGCACCACCGGCGGACCGTCGGCCGGCCCGTCTTCGGCATAGCCGGTATCGAGCACGCCGGCCTTCACCTGCTTCAAGGACGCGAAGGCGATGCGGCCGCCCGATCCGGCGGCCGGAGAAGGGACGCTCTGGGCGTGGCCGCCGCCGATCGCGGCGAATGGTGCAAGCGCGGCTCCCAGCGCCAGCGCGCTCAGGAGGCTGCGGCGAGGATGGTCGATCTGTTCTGACATGGCTCTGTTTCCTGTTGCGAGACATCGCAACGTGATGAGCCCCGGCGGCTGTATCTCCGCTGTTTCGACGATAGCGGGAATTGTAAGCTTTCCCCCGTTTGGGGAGCGAGTATACAGGCGGATACAATCCGCTCGCCTTCCGAAGGCTCGCCGCGGATGTCGATGCGGACCGTGAGCACCACTGCGTTGTGCAACATGTCCGACCATGGCGGGCATACGTTGCGATACAAATCGGCCGATCCGCAAAACAATCCGGACATCTCGGCTTGGGAAAAGCTTCACACCCGCCGCCACTGATGGCAGCGCAGAGATGGAGCGTTCCATGACGAAGATCGACAAGGTTCTCTATACCGGCCGCACCCATACCACCGGCGGCCGCGACGGCGCCTCGCGCAGCTCCGACGGCCGGCTCGACATCAAGCTGTCGCCTCCCGGCAACGCCGGCGCCGGCACCAATCCCGAGCAGCTCTTCGCCGCCGGCTGGTCCGCCTGTTTCATCGGCGCGATCGGCCTCGCCGCCGGCAAGCGTAAGGTCACGCTCCCGGCCGACCTCGCGGTCGATACCGAGGTCGATCTCGGCACGACCGATGGTGCCTATTTCCTGCAGGCGCGCCTGCGCGTCAGCCTGCCCGGTGTCGATCGCGAACTGGCGCAGAGCCTCGTCGAGGAAGCCCACCAGACCTGCCCGTACTCGAAGGCGACGCGCGGCAACATCAACGTGGAGCTGAGCCTGGTCTGACAAGGCCGCCGGCATGGAGGTGATGACATGAGCATCATTCGCAAACGGAAGATTGCCTTCATCCTGCTGGCGATCGTCGCGCTGGCCGCCGTGCCCTGCGCCTGGGACGCGAGCGATCCTAATGTCGCATCCTGGCTCCCGGCCGTGTTCTCGACACTGGTCGGCTCCTAGCCGCAGCTAGGCGGGCCGGGCGTCAAGTAAGCGCCCGGCACCGCTCGATACGGTTTTCGGAGCTTCGCCGGAGCCTGTCCGGCGGCTATGAGAAACCCTTGTTGCGAGGCGCCGGTCGGCGGAAGCGGAAAGTTCGGACATGGAGCATGTCGACCACATCCTGATCGTCGATGACGACCGCGAAATCCGCGATCTCGTATCGAGCTATCTCGCGAAGAACGGGCTTCGGACCTCGACCGCCGCGGACGGGCGGCAGATGCGCAGCTTCCTCGACGCCAACAGCGTCGACCTCATCGTGCTCGACGTGATGATGCCGGGCCAGGATGGGCTCGCCCTCTGCCGCGAATTGCGCGCCGGCAAGCACAAGGCGACGCCGATCCTGATGCTGACCGCCCGCAGCGACGAGATGGATCGCGTCATCGGGCTGGAGATGGGCGCCGACGACTATCTCTCGAAGCCCTTTGCCGCCCGTGAATTGCTGGCGCGCATCAATGCCGTGCTGCGGCGGACCCGGATGCTGCCGCCGAACCTGCAGATCAGCGAAGCCGGCCAGATCCTGACCTTCGGGACATGGCGGCTCGACACGGTGCGCCGACATCTCCTCGATGCGCAGGGCACGGAAGTCGCGCTGAGCGGCGCCGAATACCGGCTGCTGCGCGTGTTCATCGACCATCCCCAGCGCGTGCTCAATCGCGACCAGCTCCTGAACCTGACGCAGGGGCGCGACGCCGAACTGTTCGACCGCTCGATCGACCTGCTGGTCAGCCGCCTGCGCCAGCGGCTCGGCGACGACGCGCGCGAGCCGACCTATATCAAGACGGTGCGCAGCGAAGGCTATGTCCTCTCGGTCCCCGTCGAGATCACGGAGCCCCGGTCGTGACCGCGGCTGCCGCCTTCCGCGTGCTGCCCCGGAGCCTGCGCGCCCGCCTGTTCCTGATCCTGCTCGCGGGGCTGGCGATCGCCTATGGCCTCTCCTTCAGCGTGCTCTATGCCGAGCGCACCATGGCAGCCAAGGCGGTGATGTTCCGCACGCTGGAGAACGACGTCGCGACCTCGATCGCGGTTCTCGACCGGACGCCGGCAGCCGAGCGGCCGGAACTACTCGAATGGCTGAGCCGCAGCAACTACAGCCTCGCTCTGGGGCCGGGGCTTGCCGGCGTGCCCAACACCTCGGGTCACGGCCGCGAGATCGCGGCCAAGTTGGAGAGTGCCGCGGGAACGCGCTTTCCGCTGCGGGTCGAGGCCATCCCGGGCGAAGAGGGTCGCCTCCAGGCCCATCTCGCCTTGAGCGACGGCAGCCCGCTGACCATCGAGATCACACCGCGCGGCATCATGCCGGTCGCCGACTGGCTGCCCTATGTCCTGGTCGCGCAGATGATCCTGCTACTGGCCTGCACTTGGTTTGCGGTCCGGCAGGCGATCCGTCCGCTCGGCGAGTTCGCCGCCGCCGCCGACGCGCTCGACCCCAACGCGAAGAGCCCGCCTCTCAGCGAAGCCGGGCCCAGCGAAGTCGCCCACGCCGCCCGGGCCTTCAACGCGATGCGCGACCGGATCGCGCATTATCTCGAAGAGCGCGTGCAGATCCTGGCGGCGATCTCGCATGACCTGCAGACGCCGATCACCCGCATGCGGCTGCGTGCCGATCTGGCCGACGACACGCCCGAGAGGGACAAGCTCGTCAACGACCTCCGCGAGATCGAGCGGCTGGTGCAGGACGGCATCGCCTATGCGCGCAGCGCCCATAGCAGCGGCGAGAAGAAGACGCGCATCGACCTCACCTCCTTCGTCGACAGCATCGCCTATGATTATCAGGATACCGGCAAGGCGGTGTCCGTATCGGGTCAGATCGAAGGGGTCGCCTCGACCAAGCCGCATGCGCTGCGGCGCATCCTGTCAAACTTCATCGACAATGCCCTGAAATTCGCGGGCGCTGCGGAAATCGCGGTGGAGCGCAGAGACGGCGGCGCGATCGCGATCACGGTGCTGGATCGCGGCCCCGGCATTCCCGAGGAGATGCTGGCCGCTTCCATGCAGCCTTTCTTCCGGCTTGAGCTGTCGCGCAACCGCGAGACCGGCGGAACCGGGCTCGGCCTCGCCATCGCCCAGCAACTGGCCGCGACGATCGGCGGCTCGGTCAGGCTCAGCAACAGAGCCGAAGGTGGTTTGGCCGCGGAAGTGATCATTCCTGACGCCAGGCGTTGATTATTGGCGTTTTTCATTGACCACCAACCTTGTAGATGCTTCCAGCAGCGATGGAAACGCAAGTTGGCCTTCCGCCCGGCTGTCCGCTTCCTGACAGAGATGACATGGCTGTGGCGCTTATGTCTTGTCGCTTTTCGCAAAGCTGCTGCAGGGGAGGTCTGGCCCGACGCCGAGTCAGGTAATTGGCGTTACCGGCTGCGTCTTAGGCTCCCCAAGGCCAGGTCGGCAGTGTCGCTGAGTTGAGAATCTTTAGCGCCGCCGCGGGCCGCCACCTTGAGGCCCGAGCGCAGGATCAGCAACATACGGGCGGCGCTAACGGGGTCGATCTCTGTGTCGAGCTCACCGGCCTCCACTCCAGCGCGAACGCGAGCCGCGAATGCCGCAACGACGGCCGTGGCGGCAGCATCGTTCAGGGCATTGATCTCAGGGTCCGAGCGGCTGAACTCGACGATCGACCCGACACCCAGGCAGCCGCTCTCAATCTCGTCGCTGGAACCTAGGCCCACGAGCAGAGCCGCTTTGATGCTTTCGGCAGGCGTCCCTTTCGCGAGAGCCTCGAGCATCAGCGCCAAGGAGCCGGCATTGTATTTGCGGAGAGCCTCAAGAAACAGGCCGCGCTTGTCTCCGAAGGCGCCGTACAGGCTTTGCCGGCCGATTCCGATGCCTTTGATCAAGTCACTCGTCGAGGCCGCTTCGAACCCCTGGCGCGCGAACACCCTGATAGCACTGGCGATCGCTTCTTCCCGGTCGAACTCCGAAGGTCTGGCCATAACCCTCTCTACAAATTGTTGATCGATCAGTCCAGAATATTCTTGACTGATTGGTCCATAACGACGAAAGGATTTTGGATCAATCAGTCAATAATGGAGGTTCTCGATGAATGCCGCTATTTCCCCCTCAGCGCCGGCCCTGATTTTTGGCGGCGCCCGCGGCATGGGAGCAGCTATCGTGCGTCGCCTCGCGGCCGAGGGACGTCCTGTCGCCTTCACCTATGTCAGCGCGCCGGAGCGGGCTGCCACCCTCGTCCAGGCCGTTGAAACGGGCGGAGGGGCCGGGCTCGCCATCCGTGCGGACAGCGCCGATCCCGAGGACGTGCGCCTGGCTGTCGAGACCGCTATCGAGCGCTTCGGCAAGCCAGGGGTGCTCGTGATCAATGCGGGCATCCTCATGAGTGGCGCCATCGATCAATTCGCGATGGATGACTTTGACCGCATGCTCGCCGTCAATGTGCGCGGCGTGTTCGCCGCGATCCGCTACAGCGCCCCACATTTGTTGGACGGCGGCCGGATCGTCACCATCGGAAGCAATACCGCCGACCGCATCGGCTCTCCCGCTTCCAGCGTCTACGCCATGACAAAGGCCGCCGTCGCTCAGCTGGTGCGCGGCGCCGCGCTCGACTTGGCCCCCCGCCAAATCACCATCAACAACGTACAGCCTGGTCCGGTCGAAACTGATATGACCGCCGACCTCATGGCGTACATCGCTCCCAAGCTGCCGCTGGGTCGTATTGGCAAACCGGAAGAGATTGCCGACCTCGTCGCCTGGCTGACTAGCCCCGCCGCTGGTTACATGACCGGCGCCAGCCTGACCATCGATGGCGGATGGACCGCCTGATCTGCCTTATGGCGCATTCGATTGCCTTCCGAATGCGCCGTTCGCAGATCACAGGCCAGACATGCCCTAACACATAGTCCGCTTTCGGGCAGGGGCCCAATGTCTGGCATTGGCGCAGGGGCGACGGATCGGGCCGTCTGCCCTGGCGTCCCAGATGAGTGGCGAACGGAAGTCGCGCCAACCCAGTCGCTCAGTAAGCCGGCATCGACAATGCCGTCGTCATCGGCGGCAGTACCTTCTACTCAGGCATCGACGCCGTTAGGCGAGCCAGGCGTTGCGCCCAAACATCCTCAAACTGGGCGAATCTTGCGCAGCTTGCTGGCCAAGCTTGGCCGCCCGACAGCCGCGGCCCCATCTATTATAGCGTCGAGCAGGTTCGTCTTTGACATGATGTGGTGAACGAGCTCCCAGCGGGAGCGCGCAACCCGGTGCTCTTCGAGTGTGCGGTCGAGATATTGGTCATAGTGCTCGCCCTTCACTCGGTCGCGACCGATGTAGAACACGACTTGGAGGTCCGCGAACTCTTCGGGTGTCAGAAGCTGGAGGGTGGCGTCGTCCAGCTCACGCGCGATCCGCGCCTCTTCCGAGAACTTGGCCCAGTCCCGATCGAAATAGTCCATACCGAGATCGTCGGGGTCATAAGGCTTGACTGGGTGCGCGTTGGCCCAGAGATCAAGCGCCGCGACAGCCTTGTTGTCACTGAGGTGGCGAAGCTCCGACTCCAAGCCGACCGAGGCTGCGAGCGGGCGAGACTTCCGGATCGCAGTAACTGCAGCTGAGAACTTGCGGCTGCTTAAACCGAAGCGCTCCATGGCCTCCCGCTTCCTGTCGTCGAAGCTCGGCTCGCGCCACGTCGCGTGGTCACCAATAATGCTCGTGATTGTTACGAGGTCTGCCCGCGAGCACTCGTCGGTGTGCGTGCCGGTCGGCCGTTCCTCCTCCAGATCGAAGAGGCGCGTCTTGATGCGCTCCAGGATCGCGCTCATCGCGTCGATGCTGTGCCGGATTAAAGGAAGGTTCACGACCGCGAGCCCATCGAGGCTTCTGCCGCCATCCCGGTTCACTGCGTAGCGTAGCTCCTGGCCGTCCTGATCGATGTTCGCCAAGCTGACCACGAACGGCTCCAGCTCACCGATTAGCTGGTTGAGCCGCGCGTCGCCGATCTTCCCGTCGCGCAGATGCTGCCAATGCGATTGAATGTCGTGGTTGACCGGGTGGGCCCCCCCGATCATCCCCATCTTGTGCAGACGGTCGATGGCGAACTTGAGCGCAAGCTCCAGCCCATGGCGGCAGTTGTAGAGGATTGGCATCGCGAGTGTGTCGCGGCTTCCCATCAGACGCTTGTCGATCACCGCCGCGATCAGCTCGCGAGCGGCCTCCAGATAGCCGTCGACATAGTTGAGGGCGCTTCCCTGGACCCCCACGCACGCGTTCCACTGACTGTCGTGAATCGTCTCGAAGAATGGGTCAGTCGTCATTGCCCTGCCGATGCATAAGATGGTGGACGGCTCTGGCACATTACCGGCCCGAAACCATCGGGCCGCTCACGGCCAAGCTCGGCCTGTCCCATTGAATCAGACCGGCTGCAAGCGGACTTTGCGAAGGACCGAGAGGGTCGATAACGGCCCATAGCGGGGCAGCGCCACTCGCGTCCGCTTTCGGGCGAGCACCTTATGTCCGTTTCTGGCGCAGACTTCGCATAGGCCTGCGCCCTTCAGCTTCCACCCCGCACTTGCGACCTAAGCGATCTTAGCTACCGATTACTCGCGCGGAACGACAAACTCGAATCTGATAAGGGTTGGTTATCAGATGTTAAAATTGAAAATTGCCCGAGTATCGGGTTGATGCCGGGTCACTATCTCGGACCCTTAGAGGTGCCCCGCGGAAACGAAAATGGCCCGGCGCTGGTAGGCGACCGGGCCAAGTTCGTTGCTTTGTCGAGCGAGGCCGCTTGACAGAAAGATTCTAGCGATTCGAACGCGTACAACAAGATCTGGGGCCTTCGGGGGCGCCGATACCGAGCCTGCGCTTAAATACGGCCTTGGGCCGCTCTACCCCTGCCTCGCGCAGGCGCCGGAACGCGGCTTCCGCGATATCGGCGATCAACACCTCGGACAGCATGCCCGGCCGGGCCTGGCCCAGGCCGTCGGCCAAGGCGTCGACGATGGCGGCATCGAGTGCGGCCGCCTGCGCCGCCCGTGCCCGATGCTCTCGGGCACGGGCGGCGGCCTTGCGGCGGCGCTCGGCGGCTCTGGTGGCGGGATGGGTCTCGGTCATGCCGGGATCGTGCCTGAACCCTCGGAAAGGTACAAAACGCCGGGACGACGGCCCCGGCGAAACGCCTGGAAAGATCCCCTAGGCCCTTGGGCCTCTGCGGTCGGGAGCGGAGCTCCCGTTATGCTCTCCCCATCGTCCTGGTCAGCTGTCCTCTCTGATATGGGGGATCCCTAGAATTGGCCTCCGGCCCTTACTTAGAAATATAACGCGAAGCCGGAGGTTGATTTTTCGGCCAAAACCCCTTGCTGGCTTGGCTTTTCCGGCCATTCTCATTCCCCGCCCGGTCGCCCCTCAGGCGTTTCCAGCCGCCACGGAATGGCACGGTTCGGCGCTGAACCCGACATCGGGGCGAGGATGGCGCGAGCGGTCGCCGGCGAGCCCGAAAATCGGCATGAAAAGGCGTCCAACAGGACTGAAACGGCGAAAACGGCCGTCACGAAGACAGCCGTTCTCGATCCCCGGTAAGGGGCGTCCTATCCGATTGTCTGGGCGATCCCGCCTACGCCGCGATGGGCGTGGCCACTCTCCACGGCGGCGGCTTGACCTCACTCGGCAAGATGCCGTGCCTCGCGAGGATGATGGCAGCGCCGAATTCGAGCCGCTGGCCGTCCAGTGTCAGAGCGCAGTGCCCCCACTTCTCCCAGGCGGCCTCAAGCTCGGCTACCGCGGCGTCACGGCGAGCGGCGCGGATCTCCTCGATCGAGGCCGTGTCGGCATTGGGCAGCGTCGAGAGCGCCCGGTCGAGCGCATCGGCGGCCTTGCGGCGGGTGGTGGTGTCCGCCTCGATCAGATCCCACACATCGAACCTGTCGAGCTCGCGACCGGCGATGTGAGAGGCGCTGCGCAGGGCCTCGCCGATGTTGGAAACCCACGGCGCGATCTTGACCTCGCGGGGCTCGGCGCCGCCGTCCTCCCAGACCCTAGCCGACGAGTAGCCGAGCAGCTCGCGGTGCTCCAGGCGCCCGATCGCGTCGGAGATCGCGGTGTCGGTACCGATGTCCGGGGCGATCCGCCCGCCGGCGATGGGATCGAGCACGCCGCCAAGGCGACCGACGATCGAGGCGAGGTCGACGCGACGCGGATTGTCTTCCATGAGATCGTACAATGTGACGACGTCATCGACGATGATGCCTTCGGGGAGGCAGGTAGCCATCACGAAAGCCACCGGCGCGGTCTCGTCGTCGCGGTAAACGGGTCGGAGACGACCGATGGCCTGCCGGATCTCCTCCTCGCGGAACTGCCGATTGATGGCGTTGTGCCACTTCATGTGATCGGGGTAGCCGGTGCAGGCCAGCGTCAGGTCGCCGCCGTTGCGAAGCTGAACCCTGCGCTCGCCGACATGGGCACGCAGGTCCTTTCCGTCGATCTTGCCGGTCCCTTCGACGTCGTACGGCAGCTCGTCGATTTCGCTGCAGCGGGCAAACAGGCCTGCATAGCCATCGATGACGGCGACGGGGCTCGTCATCCTGCCGACGCAGACCATGGCGCCGTGGCGTGAGGCGAAATTCAGGCCCTTCATGGCGCCGTAGTGTCCGAAATCCACGTTGTCGGGATACGCGCCCTGCATCAGGTCTCCGCGAACCGCCTTCGTGCTCGCGACCAGGACGCGGGTGTGGCCGTACATCGTCGCGACGCGGCCGATCATCGATCGTACCTCTACCTGGCGGTCGGCGGCACGGATGCGGCCGGCCATGTCACGATGCCTGGCGGTCGGGAGCAGCGACAGGTCCGACGCGGTCTCGGGGATGAGGACGACCCGGAGGTGAAGCGGCACCTCGACCTCGGTAACCTCGATCTCGCGACCGGTGAAGACCACGCGGAGCAGGTCCGGATTCGCCGAGGCGTCCATGAGGAAGGTGGGAAGGCCGATGAAGTTCAGTTTGCGGAACCACGCGACGCGGACGACGTCGCGCTTGCCGCCGGGCACGTCGTGCTCAGTGAGGTACTGAATCGCCCTGTCGGCGGAATGCTTGGCGAGGCGCTTGCTCTCGTCGAAATCATGACCGGAGATCTTAGCCTGCTCGCGAGACTTGGCGTCGAGCTCAAGCCAGGTCAGCCGCTCCTCGACGAGGGTCCAGAACCGCTTCTCCAGCCAAAGGTCCTTCGACTGCGGACGCGAGGTCAGCACCTCGACCTGGGCCATCGTCATCGCGGGCTTCACCTCAAGGCCGTCGTGATCGGCACGGCGGCAGACGTCCAGCGCGCTCTCGACGAGCTCGCGCCCTCGGAAGGGGCGCCCGTTCGAGCGGCGGTCGGTGAACTCGAAGAACGTCTGCGCGACATCCTTTCCGGCGATCAGGGCCCGGGTGGCGACCTCCGCCGCCTTCTCGCGGTCGATCACCAGCTCAAAGGCGTCGACGCCGGCCTCCTTGTCCTTCTTGCTGAGACGGGGCTCGGCACGGGGAAGGCGCAGGCTTTCGAGCGGCAGGAAGGCGACCTGCGCCACCTGCGACCAGATCGCTTCATCGATGAAGACCGCGCAGACGGACTCTTTCAACTGACGCGGGATGGGAAGGGTCAGATACGCGTGCGGCAAGAACACGATGTCCGCATGCTCCACCAGGGCCAGCTGCGCCATAGCCGCGCAAGCCGACGCCATCGGGCAGACTTTCTCCTCCCAGTCTCCGCCGACGGTTTTCACGCGCTGGCGGCACAGTCCCGAACCGGGCAGGCCGGCGGTGTAGAGAGCGGACATCTGCTCCGAGTAGTGACAGCCGGCGGTGATCTTGCCCATCCACGCCATCGAACGCAGTCCGCTGGCTTCCTTCAGGACCTCGTCCCAAATGGCGCTGATCTGCTCGGGCGAGGCCTCTTCCAGCGCGGTCCCCTGCACCTCGGCGATGTTGTTATGAGAGGGCAGCATGAAGGCGATCGGCATGCCGAGGCTGCCGCGGGCCTGAACCAACTCGCGGATGATGCGGACCGTCATCGTCGTCTTGCCCGATCCGGTCGGGCTCTTGAGGAGACGGATGGCTTCGAGCGCCTCGGACATTGCCCGGCGCAGGCCTGCCCGGCGGATCGAGGAGCGCTTCTCGTCATCCTCGGCGGCGGCGAGCTTGCCGACATGCTCGGGATCGAGGGCGAGCGCGTCGCGAGCGTCCCAGAGCGGGGTCAGGAAGCCGCGAATCGTCGCATCGATCGTCGCGGCGGTCTGCTGACCAGCGGCGATTCGCGCGTCTTTACTTAGAAGCGCGCGCTGCGCGGCCACCGATCCGCAGGCCGGCGTCGCAGAGAGAATGTTGGACGGCGAGCGGCGGCGCTTCTTCGCGGACCGGACAAAATCAAGGTCAGCGTCGGCGCGGCGCTCGATCGCGAAGACACCCTCCGGCTTCGCGTAAGCTTTGCCGTCGTCAGCAATATGAACAGTGCGCTCGCGGAAGGCGCCTTCGACGAGCTTCGCCGCCGTGCGGTCGAACAGTTCAGCGACGCGGCGCTCGATGGCCGCGTCGGAATGCCAGTCCCCGCTCCGCTCGACATAGCGTAGGGCTTCCTCAATCGCGCGCTTCCTGATCTGCGCCAGCGCGGGGCCACCCGCGCGTACATGAGGCGCGTTGTGGAGCACCCAAGCCAGGGTGCGATCCATGGTCCAGTCCTTGCGGCCATCGAAGACGACGTCGCGGCCGCCGCGGACATCCCAAACGCCCCGACGCTGCCTGTGTCCCGGCGTGGCGATGCGCAGCGTCGGGTCGTACTCGATCTCGTCGAAAGCACTCGACACCGAGGTCGCGCGTACGAAGCCGGCGATGGGTTCGACCTCATGCAGGCGCCGCAGGAACTCGTCGACCTTGTCCGCATCGATCTCGGGCAGCGTCTCCGGCCCACTCTCATTCGGCTGGGAGAAGTTCTCGCCCCACGGCCAGAAGAACGGCCGCTGCGTGCGGTGGTGGTACCCATAGATCGTGATCAGCGATCCGCCGGCGAGCACCTCGATCGCATCCGTCGAGCCGGCCTCGATCGCGGCGGCGGAGTTCGAGGCGAAGTTCAGTTTGCGACCCCGCATTTGTCGGGATGCGGACAGCGCTTCGCGGTAAAGGAGGACCCACTTCGGCGCCATACCCTGGCGCTGCATCGGGGTGTGGCCTAGAACCTCGATAGCCAAGGCGCGGATCTTCTCCGCACGGAAGGCATCGTAGACGTCGATGTCGATGACGCGGACGCGTTGGCCCGGCTCGGTGCCTTTACCGCAGATCAGCGCGACGTTGTCCCGACCGGACCAAATCGCCATCGCGGAGTGGTCAGCATCGGTGACGCCGTTCTCTACGAAGGCTGACCATCGGATGATCTCGCGGCCGATCTTACCCGGCTTCCGGCTGCCATTCCGGCTCTGCGGTATGACGGGCCAGCCGAGCGCGTGGGCCTGGCTGCCGAAAGTCGAGAAGGGTTCGAGCTCAACCTCGCGGCCGCCGATTCGCGGAGCGGAAGGGTCCACGACCTTCGCGCCAGGGAACCGCGCGGCGAAGGCGGCGCCCAAAATGTCGGCGGCGGAACGTCCGTCTGCCGGCTGATTTTCAAGGACTATGTTCCTATCATCGCAGCTCTTAGCGACTCCTTTCAGAGGGGAAACGACCCCCTCGGAGGCTAGGACTGAATTCCCTTGGATTTCAATTCGACAAATCTTTGTCACTTTGACCAGCCTCACAGAAAGCAACGCGGAAGAATCGGCATCTCGGTGCCGTTCCATCAATGCTAGCACCGATGATGCATAGCGCAAGATCGACCCTTCTAATCGTTACTTTCATCGTATGACGTACGTTTAGAGGATCGATATCCCCTAAAGTGAAAGTATTGATTGGATCGACCTTGTAAATCGGCGATTCGTCTACTTTGCTGGCGCCCATGAACTGCGGCCTGGCATCCGTTGCACTCCCACCCCGCCGGCTTCCTCGGAAGCCGGCGACGGGTAGGACTATCCGCCTGCGCGCCATCGAGCGCCTGGCTCGCGACGTGCTGCGTCGACGAGAGAGCGGCCCGTTCACTTATCGTCATTTCGCAGCGCTGCTCGGCGACACCGAGGACCAGGCCTCCAAGGACCTGACGACGATCATGTCGCGTCGCGATGGCCTGGGCTGGGACCGGATCGTGGTCGTCGCCGAAGCTATGGACGTCGATCCGGCGACCCTGTTCGCCCCCGTCACCATCGGGAGGACCGAGCTGTGAGCGCCGTGGTCTCGACGAGAGAGATTGGCCTTCAGTGGCGCTCGACGGTGCTCGACGAGTGGCGTGTGGACCTGGCCGACGCGATCGTCCGCGAGATCTCCAGGCGCCGGCTCACGGCAGCCGAGGTCGCCCGCATCTGCGGCTACTCGTCGGTGAAGCAGGTCGGCGAGGACCTCGGCTACATGCGCGACCGCTTCCGCGACGGCGAAGGCGAGCCCGGCATCACGCGGCTCCTCCGCTACGCTCACTATCTCAACGTTCCGGTCAGCCGTTCGGTCGTGGCGAGGGCCGCGGCATGACGCGGATCGTCGCCCTGGACCTCGCGACCATCGCCGGCGTCGCCATCGAACGACCGGATGGATCGATCCGTCGCGAGACCGTGGACCTATGCGAACTGGCCCAGGTGCCGAAGCACAAGGCCGCCCGCAATCACGGTCGGCTCTTCATCGCGCTGGAGTGCCTCGTCGACATCATCTTGCGAGGCGCGGAGCCGGGCGTCATCGCGATCGAGGACGACACGGGACGTAACAAGGCGACCGCAGCCTTGCTCGCCGGCTACCGGGCCATCGTCACCTGCGCGGCCACCAAGGCCGGCGTGCGGGTCATCTCCGACATGAACGCCTCCGACGCCCGCAAGCTGGCGGGACTACCCGCCGGCGGGACGTCGAAGGACGTCGTCACCGCCAAGGCCCGACGCCTGTTCTCGATTCCGGCGACCGCGACCGACGACGAGGTCGACGCGGAGATCCTCCTACACGCCACCCGCGCCCGCCTCGCCCAAGAGGAGTTCGCGCGCCTGGTGAAGTCGAAAACCAAACGCACCAGGAGGGCGGCATGACGCTCCGCACGACCGCCGCCGGCATCGCGATCATCAAGGAATTCGAGGGCTTCGTCGGAAAGGCCTACCTGTGCCCGGCCGGCGTCCTCACCATCGGCTACGGACACACCAGCGCCGCCGGACTGCCTCAGGTAGTGAAGGGCATGCTGATCAATCGGCAGCGCGCCGAGGAGATCCTGCGCGCCGACGTCGACGTCTTCGAGAACGCGATCGAGAAGCTGATCGAGAAGGCCAAGGTCAACGTCGTCTACGCGCACGAATTCGATGCGCTGGTCTCCCTCGCGTTCAACATCGGTGTTGGCGCCTTCGCGAAGAGCACGGTGCTGAAGCGCCTCCTTCGCGGGGACAAGAAGGGCGCCGCCGACGCGATGCTCGCCTGGAACAAGGCGACGGTGAAAGGGGCCAAGGTCGTCCTCACCGGCCTCAATCGCCGACGTCAGGCAGAGCGCGCGCTCTTCCTCGGCGATTATAAAGTCGCACAGGCCATCGCCCCGACCTGCGGGCCCATGCCTCAGGCCGTCTGCGCCCCCGAGAAGCGCGAGCCGATGCGGAAGTCCACCACGGGCAACGCCGCGGTTGCCGGTGGCGGCGCCGGTGTCCTTGTCGCCTATGAAGGCGCCAAGCAGGTCTTAGCCGTCGCCGGCGACGTAAGGAGTTCCGCCGCTGACGCTGCGGGTCTGATCCCCGGCGTGCCGGACAGTGCGGCCCTGCTTGTCGGGCTTGGACTGATCGCCGCCGTCGGCTTCGGCATCGTCTGGTACCGCCGCTGGAGGAAGAGCCGAGAGGACGAGGTACAGGAGTTTGAGGCCGTCGACCAGTACGGAGCGGCCTGATGGATGTCCTAGCCTACATCGTCGCCAGCATCGCCGCCGTGCTTGCGGTCGTCGCAGCCATGCCCGGCGGGCTGGCCTTGATCACGGCGGGGTTCGCCCTCGTCCGCGACAGCAAGCTCGCCCAGTGGTTCGTCGTGGCCATCGGCATCCTACTGGCCATCGCGGCGATCCGGCGTGACGGCGAGAAGAAGGGCAAGGCGGCCGCGCTGAAGGATGTCGATGCCGCGAATCGGCGCGCAGTCGAAAAGCGGGCCGAAATCGACCGCAAGGCAGCGGCAGACGCCGAGCAGACGATTCGCGACGAGTTGAAGAGGTGGTCGCGATGAAGATGGCCACTCGAATCGACGGCACCGCTTTCCCCTGCGCCTCCCCGGCGATCAGGGCATACCACCGTGTCCTACGCTGGATCTTGGGCGGGCTCGCTGCTGCGTTCGCGCGGCCATTCCACAGCTTCGGGATGGCTCTCTCCTTCTGCCTGTTGTTCGGCATCGTCCTCGGTGGCTGCACGACCCTGTCCGGCGGCCAGGGTGGGAACGCCTGTCAAATCATGAAGGCGATCCGGCCAACTGCGGAGGATGCCGACACGGTGAGCGTCGAACTCGGCCGGCAGATCGTCGCGCACAATCGGTACGTCGAGGAAGTCTGTGGAGCCCGGCCATGAGCATCGACTGGGCCCTGTCGGGCTATCACGTGATCATGCTGATCGGCGCCGGCTCTGCCGTGGTCGGCGGCTACTACGTCATGCGCCACGTCGTCGGGCAGCACGATAAGAAGCTCACCGCGGTCGCGACGCGGATGGACGCGCAGGAGCGGCTCGAAGAGCGGACCACCGCGACGATCTCGACGCATGAGACCCGAGTCTCAAAGCTGGAGGCCAGCCACGACGCGCTGCGCGAGAGCTTGTCCGCTCACAAGATCTTCGCCGCCGAGACCTTCGCCCGGAAGGACGAGGTGAGCCTGGCGGTCAAGGAGGTGAAGGACAGTGTCGAGGGCATGCGGAAGGATGTGATCGACGCGATCCTCACCAGCCGCAGGCCTAGCGGGGGATCGCGCTGATGGCACTGACGGTCCTGCTTCCGATCCAGGACCTCCCGCTGATTGCGGCGCTGGCCCTTCTGTTCGCCATCGCGATCCCGCCCTTCGCAATCGCCGGGCCCTGGTATCGCCGGGGTGTCGCGGCCGCAGCATATGCGATGGCCCGCATCGTCCTAGCCGTGCTCTGCGGGCTTGGCCTGTGGACCGCCGCCACGGTCGGCGGCGCCTTCTTCCAAGTCGCGATCGCCGCGAAGGTTCGATCCGAGGCCCCGCCGTCGAGCCCGCCGAAACACGCCAATCCCGAGAGGCCTGCGTAATGAGTGACAACCTCGTCGGTCGCGAGCAGGAAGTTCTTGAAGCATTGAAGCGTGGCGGTTCGCAGCGCGCGGCCGCAGCCATTCTCGGGGTCCATCATGCCAGCGTCAGCCGGGCCCTGCGGCGGCTCGACGGCGAGCGGAAAGATACCGAAGCCGCCGTAGCTACCGATTGCACGCGCAGCGTCCGCGAGCAGGCCGAGAACGGCGAACTGGGCTACCAGCCGGTACTGCCTGGCTATGCGATCAAGGAGACGACGGTCGTCTACGACGCCGCCGGCGAGGTCGAGCGGACCAGCGTCAAGCAGTCCCGTGCTCCGGGCGCCGCCTTCGACGTGCCGGCCGGCCAAGAGGTGAAGGGCGTCAGCGCGCTCCTGGACCTGACCGGTCGCGAGATCCTCAAATGGGTGAAGACCGGCAAGGAAGCCGGCCCAGGACTGGAAGACGTCGTCACGGCGATCAAGGCCGCCTTCGCCGACTACTCGCCGGCGGCCCGTCGCACCAAGGCGCCGGCCTATACCGACGCGTCGTTGCTGACGCTCGTCCCGCTCGCGGACTGGCATATTGGCATGCACGCCTGGGGGCGAGAAGTCGGGACCGATTGGGACCTCAAGATCGCGGAGCACGTGATCGGCCGCAGCGCAGAGGAAGCGATCGAGCGCTCGCCGGCGAGTGAGGTCTGCGTCGTCCTTGGCGGCGGCGATCTCCTCCATGCGGACAACCAGGACAACCGCACGGCGAGGTCAGGCAACCAACTCGACGTCGACGGCCGCTACCAGAAGGTCGTCGGCGTCGCGACACAGCTGCTGGTCCGCACTGTCGACGCCGCGCTGCGACGGCACAGGACCGCTGTCGTCCGAATCCTGAAGGGGAACCACGACGAGCACAGCGCCATTGCCGCCGCATATTTCATGCTGGCTTGGTATCGGAACGAGCCCCGTGTCACCGTCGACGTCGACCCATCTCTCTTCTGGTGGATGCGGTGGGGCCAGACGATGTTCGGCGCCACGCACGGGCACGAAGCCAAAGCCAAGGACATGGCCTCGATCATGGCGCACCGCCGAGCCGAGGACTGGGGCCGCACCCGCTTTCGGTACGTGCATACCTTCCACCTGCACCACCAGGCCAAGTTCACCACCGAGGGCCAGGGCGTGATCACTGAGATCCATCAGGCGCCGGTGCCGCAGGACGCCTGGCACTACGGGTCTGGATTCCTCTCCGGTCGCTCCATCCAGTCGATCACCTATCACCAAGATTTCGGCGAGGTGTCCCGCGCCCGCGTCGCGATCCTCGACGGTGCAAGAGAAGCGGCATGAAGCCCGGCTATCGCCCGACTGGCGGGGTTGTTCCGAAGCCTCCGGCGACAGGCAGTGGCGTGAAACCGCCTGTCGCCAGCCGCCTCGTCGCAGAGAACCCGAAGGCGGCCGCCGGACGTCTCAAGGTCAACATGGGCGCCATCCCGCCCATCTCGATGTTGTACCTGGCCGCAGCGCACGATCTCGGCGCGACGAAGTATGGCGTCGCGAATTGGCGGGAGGCTCCCATCCGCGCCCGGGACTACGTCGCACCCCTTATGCGGCACCTGACCCAATGGGCCTCCGGCGAGGATCTCGACGTCGGCGAATCCGAGTTGCCGCATCTGGCCATGCTCATGGCGACGGCATCGGTCCTTCTCGACGCCTGGACCCACGGCGCGCTGGTCGACGACCGCATTCAGACGCCGGAGTTCACTTCCAAGATGCGCGAGATCGCCGCGCTCAAGAAGGGCTGGCCGGTCAGTTCGTGACCGCATAGGGTCGCGCCTATACCCCCCTTGCCTATCCCCCGCAGAACCGCAGAACCGTCAGCACATCCCAGCACATCCCAGCACCCCCCAGGACCTGTGTTTCTGCCGTAAGCAACTGCAGACATTGGGGGATTCGGAGTGGGTCGGCATGCTCGGGTCATGCTGCATTTGATCGACGCCGCAAACTCGGCGCCAAATGCATCTTAAAATGCCTGGACTGCGCACCAAACCAAGTCAAATGCGTTGCTTAAGTCCTTGTAATTGCACGGTCGCCGAGTCAATCTTTGGACAAGCGACGAGATCAGCTCTTCCACCGGCTGGGCTCACTCAAACGCCCAGGGTCAGGGGTCCAAACTCTGGCCCGCTTCCTTTCTTTTAGGGGCGCACAATGGCGACGGTTCGAGCGGTCAAGGCGATATCGAAGGCTGATACGGTTCTACGGGATGGCATCTGGAAGGACGCCGACGAAAAGCTCTGGAAGCATAAAGAGGCGGGTGGCTTCGTCACAGTGCCGAAGACGATGCCGTACATTGCTCGCCTTATGGACGAGACTGCCAAGAACACGCCCTTGAGCCCAACATATCAGGCTCTGTGGTCGTTCACGTGGTCGAACGACGGGTTCGTGAAGCTCGGGAAGATTCGGGACATTGCCTATGCGGCCGGCTTTAACGGCGAACGCGGCATCAGGACGCTGCGCGGACGCCTCAAGAAGCTGGTCGCTCTGGGCTTCATAAGAATGCAGGCGAGTGGCGGGCAGGAGAGCGGGATGATCTACATTCCCAATCCCCACCAGGTGATCATCGACCACATGGCGACCGACACGCCTGTATTCAGGAAGGAGACCTACACGTCATTCCTGCAACGGGCGATCGAGATCGGTTGCAAGGACGTGAAGGAGTTGATCGCGAAAGCTGATGAAGCGGAGGCAGAGGAGGAAGAGGCCGAGCCGGAGACCCCGCCCGTGCGGAGGAGGCCGCTCAAGAAGACCGGCTTCAAGGCCGTGCTGGACAAGCCTGTTTCAAGCATCAAGAAGCCGGTGCGGAGGCCGAAGCGCAGGCCGGCTTCGGAGTAAGGTCAAGCCCGCTATGCGTGGTGGGACGGCCTTTGCGATCTCGGCATGTCGATTTCCTCTTGATCCTTGCTTGTGCGCCCCATGTGCGCACATTTCGTTCCCTACTGGGGCTCATGTCAGCCCGAGATGCGCCTCGATCCCGTCGACCATGCCTTCGCCGGCGATTACGAAGACGGCAGACTTTGGGTTCCCGATCCACTCGCCCGCGCCCGCCATGATCACGAACATGGTCCCACCCGTCTCCACCCGACTACGGGCGTCCTCACCGCGGAAGCCGGCGACGGCCGTATTGACGCGTCGGGACGGTTTAGGATCGTTCAGGACGAACGGCGGGCTGTGCGCCGCGATGAAATGAGCCGTCGCCGGATCGCGCACGAGCTCATCATAGAGCGGCCGGACCAGCACGATCTCGATACCGAGGGCGAGCAGGTCAGGCATCTCGCCGGACTCGACGATGAGATCGTAGGCATCGACCGACGTGATGACGACGAAGCTCATCGCATGCGCTCCAGGCGATCGCGCAGGTGCTCGATGTCGTCCCAGCCGGCGAGTGGTACATGGTGCACGTGGCTTCGGGCCTCGCCAAGCCGATACCAGCGCGACAGGCACCGCGCGATCGTGCGGCCTTGGTCGATCCAGAGCACCGGCGACGTCGTGATCAGCGATTTCCCGAGACGTGGATGGTCGGCCCAACCCGCCAACGCAGGGAGATCCAACGCGCGGTGCGAGACCGGATACCAGCCGTCCAGCGGGACGGCCTCGATCGTCGCGTCGGGCCGCCAGCCGCTGCGCAGGAGATCGAGGTCGCGGTAGGCGGAGCGCAGCTTTTCATCGAAGGGGAGATCACTCATCGCCGCCCTCCTTCTCGAACCGATGAGCGCGGATGCGGAAGCCAACGTTGCGGATCTTCTCGGTCTTCACGCGGATCACGTCGGAGCCCGGCCGCGCGTGCTCGTCGCAGGCGGCGTAGATGTAGCCGCCGGGCCGGGTCTCGCGCATTGCCGCATGAGCCCCGCAGACCTCGCACATGCTCGCGCTGATTTCCTCGGCTGCCTCGACCAGCTGATCGATCCGTCCGGAGTGGTCGTCGCCGGTCCAGTAGCAGCGCAGCTGACCGAACTTCTCCTTCACCTGGGTGAAGCGGAAGTCGCCGTCGGCTTCGACGTCGAGAAGTTCGCACAAGGCTTCGATCAGGTCCGTCCACCCTGGCCCGCATTCAACCGGCGCCATCAAGCGGAACGGCCAGCGGCGGCGCAAGCGCACGGACCACGCCTCGTCGACCGGGATACCGGCGGCGAGGCGGCGAGCGCGGACGAGGGCGACCTGGTTGGCGAGGCTGGCTTCCACGGGGCTACGCATGACGGCTCTCCAGCAGCAGCGGACTTTCGTCCTGAATCGTGAGGGCGAAGGGGATCGGCGGGAGGCCGGGGTCGCCGAGGGGCGGCCCACTGGCGGCCCGCTCGGCCTCTGCGATCGCCATGACGAGGCCGACGTTGCGCGTGAGGCCTCGGGATTCGACGAGGCGGGCGATCCCCCGCACGCGGCGGTATGAAGCCGTGGCCTGGTGCGGGCAGATCAGCCCGTTCCACATGGCGGCGTCGATTTCGTCCGCGATGCGCTCGAATTCGGTCATCGTGGCCTCCTCAATGACGGGCCGCGAAGGCCTGCCGGCCGGCGACGATGGTTTCGATCATGCGGCGGACGGCGCGCATCGAGCCGCCGGACCAGTGCTCCGCAACGAGGTCGAGTTCCTCGCCATCCAGGTCCGGCATCCAGCGATCGTCGGTGTTCCGCTCGCGGCGCAGGTCAGCGACGATCTGCCGTGCGACGACGGGCAGATGCTCGGCTCCGGGCGCCGGGACCGTCAGCACGCGCAGGCGGTCGAGGAGCGGCGAGATTACCCCGTTGAGGCCGTTCGCGGTGGCTAGATAGCTGACTTGCGAGATGTCGACGGGCAGCTCGATGCCTGTGTCCAGGATCGCACGGGACGTCGCCGGTTCGAGCATCGGGACGAGCGCGTCCTGGAGATTGCCGTTGTGGCGGCTCGTCCCGGACTTCTCGATCTCGTCGACCACGACGACGGGGTTCGCCGCCATCGCCCGCAGGACGGCTTGCAGGCTGGTCGACCCGCGAGCTGTCGCCCATTGAGCGTTCGTTCCTGCAAACGACCCGTCCGCTACGGCGGACGCGCTGTATAGCGTCGGCTCTAGCCCGATGGCACGGGCCAGCGCCATAGCCAAAGACGACTTGCCGGTGCCGGGCGGCCCGAGCAGCAGCGTCGGGCGCAGCCGAATCCAGTCTGTGCCGACGAGGTCCATCAGGATCGTCTCGATCGCCGACGCCGCCCACGGCCACCGCGCGCAGAGATCCCGAGCGACCGCGCCGAGGTCACCTTCGAAGCGGATCAGCGGCAGCGCCTTGCCTGCGATATCGTAGAAGGCATATGCCGGGCTGTCGGAACGCGGCTTCTTCACCATGGTAGGCAAGACGACGATCTCGGGCTTCTTCGGCGTCGCCAAGATCACCGGCCCATCTTCCGGCTCGGGGATTTCGTCTTCGTCCATGAAGTGCTCGATCACGGCCGCATCGCTCTTGGGGCGGGCGTTCTGGTACTGGTCGAGCCATTCCCGCATCGATGTCGCGGTGTCACCAGCGCGGCGGCGGAGGTCGAGCATCAGCGCTACCCGCCGCACGACACCGATGACATGGCGCTCCGGCATGCCAACCGAGGTCATCGCCGTCTCCAGCAGCCCCGCGCGCAGGTGAGATTGCGGAACATGCGCGAGCCGAGCGAGCGCGTGCACGGCCACCCGCCTCTGCGCAGCTTCGTCGCCGAGGTTGCAGAGATAGATATCAGCCCGTACCTCGCACTCGGCGAGCCGCAATAGATACGCGGGATTCCATTCCGGGCGCCGCCGCATCGCGGCCTTCCGAAGCGCAAGAACGGGCGTGAACGATGGCTTGTTGGCCATGGCACGCAGAGCGCGCTCGACCGCAGGTGGAAGCGCAGGCAGGCCCGGCGGGCTTGCATCATGCAACATCCCAACGGCCCACATCGCGGCGTCGGTTTCCCAGTTCAATTCGCGGGGGTGCCAGCCGGCGAGAAGCTCAGTCGTAGTCGGGCTGTCGGTCCCGGCCATATGAGCTTGCTTGCGCTGCTCGGCGGCGATGACGTCGGGTACCAACATCGCGATTTCGCGATCGGTCTCGTCATATTCGCCGTTCGTGCTCATCGCCACCCTCCATCGCTTGGAGGGTTTTCGTATCAGCTACGAATTTCGTAGTCGATACGAAAGGAATGGAACGGTTACTCGGCCTTGTCGCGTACCGGAGGGTTCTTAGCCTTCGGCTGCGGGGCCCCCTTCGGTACCGCGCCGGGATCGGAGAGCTTGTCTGCCGCAGCGTGGAGCTGGGCCGCTACGACATGGGGGTTGAGCCCAAGTGCCTGGAGTTCGTCAGTCAGTGCCTTGATACTGTCGGCAACCTTATAGTCCTCGATCAGATCGCGGGCGCTGCGCACATGCGCATAGGCCTCTTCGGGAACGTTCTCCGTCGGCTTAGCGGCCCAGGTCTGCACCGTTCTAAGATTATAGTTCCGCGCAACGGCGAGACGCCATTGCCAATTCTTCCCGTACGCCTGCGTCGCCGCCGAGCGGAACTCTATGTCGCGAAGCTTGCCCATTCGGGCAGAATAAGCGTCCGCGCTTATCAGACCGTCAACCCGCCCGGCACGACGACCTCTTCGATATCGGCCGGCTGCTCGGGCCTCGGGCGGGCGTCCAGCCGGGTCTTGATGGTCGGCCATGACACCGGCGTGAATCCGTAGACGTCAACGCCGACGTCTTCCGAGTGATACGTGCCTGGCAGGCTGCCATGCGAATGGCCGTAGAGGTGCACCGCGCCGTGGTGCAGGCCGGCCCAGGACCGCAGCGCGTAATGGCACATCACGATGCGCTGGCCGTCGACGCTGGTCTCGCGGATCTGCGAGACGTCCGACCAGGGCAACGCCTTCGTGTGAGCATTGTCATGGTTGCCTTCGATCAAGAACTTCTGACCGTGCAGCTGGCTGAAAACCCGCCTCGTCGATCGCGGATCGGCGCGGTAGGCGAAGTCGCCCAGGAAGTAGACCTGATCGCTTTTCGCGACCGTAGCGTTCCAGTTCGCAATCATGCAGCGATCCATCTCATCTACCGACGAGAAGGGGCGCTTGCAGATTTCGATGATGCGCGCGTGGCCGAAATGCGTGTCGGCCGTGAACCAGGTCTTGGTCATGTCGTCCTCCTGACGACATTCTTGAAGGCAGACCAAGCAAGGGACCAGCACGTCCGCCTGAGCATCACTCTCCCAAGCCGCGGATGATGAAAAGCAGCGCCTCCAAGCGCGGCCATTGATTTACTGCGTCGAGAGTTGGTGGCTCGACCTTCATGATCGCAGCGATGCGCACGGCCTCATCCAAGAACGGCTGTTGATGTTGTCCGAAATTCGGATCTCCACGTTCGTGGAGCGCCTGGTGGATCATCTCATGCAGCAGGATGAGATAAGAGGCTTCCACCTTGGCGTGCTCTTTAACGTCGCCCGCAATCACACGGTCCTCATCGAACTCGAACTCATCGTCGATGTAGATGCCGCGGCCTCTCTTCTCATAGAATCCGTGAGCATTAAGGCCCTCGTCACCGCCGATCTCATCCCAGTCGATCAAGGCGAGAGGCTTCAGTTCATCATTGAAGAAGCGCTTGTTGATCTCAGCCCACATGGAGTTCAGGCGCTCATTCATAATCGGTCTCGATCTCTTCGGAGCGCGATCATCGCACGGGAATAACGAATCGCTATCATGAGACGTGGCCGTCGCCACACGCGGCCTCGCGCTCAGGAGGCGGCGATGAAGAAGCACTGGAAATCCCCCCACTCCGCTGGCCCTTACGACTTGGCCGTCAAGGGTGTCATGCGGTTCCGCGATGCCGATGAGAAGCTCGATGCCCTCTTCCTCGACGAGGTCGACTGGAAGGGCCTGCATGAGGCCGAGCGGCTCGGGTTAGTGAAGACGGTCGGGTCTGAGATCGGTTTCGTTCTCGGGTCCATCTCGCTAACCGCGATCGGCAAGGACTTTCATGCCGCCTTAAATGGCAACCCGGTTTCCGACGAGGTCGACCGTGATCGCCGCCGCGATCTCGTCCCTTACGCCGAGGTTCTCGCAGAGTTCGGCAAGGAGATCGCCGACCGCGAGGCGCGGCCGCCGGCCGACAAGGGACGGCTCGCGAAGCAGCGACTGGCAGCGATGTTCGAGGGGCTGGGATACCGACCGGACGCGATGGCATGAATCCCCGCCCCATCATCTCCGCCGATGGCGCGTGGTCTTTCGATCCCGACGACCTGATCGCCTGCGGCTACCAGAGCACAGGCAGGCGGTTCCCCGATGGTCACGTCGGAATCGGCCGCGTGGAGTCGCTCGCCCGTGAGTTCGACGTCACCATGTCCAGCCTCGCCCTCTTCCGGACTGGGGCTGTCGGCACCGATGTCGAATGGGAATACTTCTACACCCCCGATAGGAAGCCCGGTTTCTGTGGGTCGCCGCTGTTGCCGCCGGGAGCATGGTGATGACCCCGGACGACGACACCAAGGCTTGGCTCGATTCCGCTGCCTGCGAGCATGAGTGCCGGGATCGCGCCGCCGGCGGGCGGGAATGCCGCGACAAGTGTGCGCGATGGCTGCAGGCGATCGAGGCCTGGAGGAAGGCGACGCCGGAGAGGAGGACCGGGTTCGTCAGCCGGCGGCGCCATGAATCTTCTGCGCGGACTTTTAGCGGGCCTTTCCGTGCACCTGCTTCGGATACCACGCCGTGAACTTCACGGCTGCGAACAGCGCGGCGATGGTTGCCCAGACGCCGAGGCGGGGCGGCACGTCGGGCCGGTAGATCCACAGCAGGTCGACGGCGACAAGCACGACGAATGCCGCCGCCCACGCCGCCGAGATGACATAGCTCGTCTTGACGAACGTAGGGCCCGACCAGAGCTCAGGAGCCACGCTCTCGCGGGCGTACTGGAGGGTGAACGGCTTCCCGATCAGCATCGAGACGATCACGATCAGCAGCAGGCCCAGGTCGACCCGCAGTCGCACGTCGATGATCGACCAAGCCGGTTGGAATGCCAGGAACCACCCTGCCAGGCCGGCGAACAGGAGCACGGTCCCGATCTCCAGGATCTTCGGCGACCGGCCTTGCATCATGTCGCGGACCAGCATCGCGATGGACACCGCCGCTCCGGCCAGGAGGCCGTCAAGAGAGCCGAGCGCACGATCCACCAGCGCGAAGGCCAGGAAGGGCGCGAATGCGAGTAGAATGTTCATTGGTGTCGACCCAGCCGCGATCGATCGGGAATAGCGTTAGGGCATGTTCGAGTCGAGTACGAGCATCATGCAGTCATCCGCAGCGCCTCCTGGGCGGCTAGCGTCTAGCACCCCGGATGTTCCACGCCGGTAGGATGTGACTGATCAACCCGGCCTCCAGACCAGCTGCCATATTGACCGGCATAGAATGCCATTCGGCTGGCTTGGGTATGGCGACGAGCAGCTCGACGACGCTGCCGCCTCGCAGGGCGTCGAGGATCAGTCCCTTCACTCGCTGCAAGGTCCGCATGTTCTCATTGCCGCGCCGGTAGTGACCCATCCGCGTATGCAGCGTCGTCAGCGTCACGCCGACATAACAAACCACATCGTCCACGACGAAGGCGTAGACGCCTGGCTCCTTCGGTGCCGGCTCTGAGAGCTCAAACCCATCGTCGCCGGCGAGCAGCCATTGCCCGTTCCGACGGAATCCCCCCGATGAGAGAAGGTAGTCCGACCCGATGGGCTGGATTTCCTCATCGCCGGTGGCGGTCTCGACCTCCACCTCGACCGGCTCGCGATCGAGCACGACGTCGCGGGTTCGCCCCAGGCTGATGCCAGACCGCTCAAGGACGTGGCGGGCGTGTTGATATCGAATGCCGAGAAGCTTCGCGATCTCCGTGCGGAGGTATCCCGCCTTCGCCAAGGCGCGGATCTTATCGGCTTTGGTCTTCATGCCTTCCAAGGCAGGAAGAACGTTTTCCCGATCGTACGTCATGCGATGCAGTTTTGCCCTGCCAGGCGAACGTTCTGCTCGAAGCTTTGGTTGTTGAAGCCGTACAGGCTGTAGACGTCGCGGATGGTCCCGACGACCCCGAACGGAGCCATCGTAACGCGCGCATCAGCGGCGGCCAGATTCCCTACCCAGGGGCCGGAGATTGTTAGTACGTCGCCCTTCACCTCCAGCTTGATGTCCTTGCGGGAAATGTCCTTACCCGCGACGTGGATCTCTTCAAAATTCTCGGTGTCCTTGATGAAATCGCTGCTGTAGGGCGAACCTTTCGCCGTCACCGTGAAACGCATGTTCTTGGCCCGGCAGAAGATCGTGACCTGCTTGCGAGCGTCCTTTGACCTGGCAAATGCGACGATGCCTTTGCCGTATCCCTCAATCTGCCACTTATCGAGTGCGTTGGGAGCGAAGGCGATGTTAGCTCGACGGATCTCGTCGATCGTCAGCCACTTCATGTCGTTGGCACCCCTCTCGACCATCATTTCGATAATCGACGGATCAATGCCCATGGCCATGAAGTGCGTCAGGACAAGGCTCAAGGCCTGTTGAGGAGTCGAGAAGCTATTCGTCAGATCCTCGACCGAAACCGGCTTGTCGCCATAAAGCCGAGCGAAATCGATGCCCATCTGGTGCACGCCGACCCGGCTACCTTCGCTGGCGTCCCGCTCCACGCCGCCGGCCAATGCGAAGACGCAAGCGCTAGCGCATATGCCTGGAGCTGGCTCGGAAAACTCACCGATCTTCACCGTCTTCGACACGGCGGTCCGAAATCCATTCTTCCTGATGATCTCACCCAGCCTGATGCCGCCGATGACGCTGCCTCCACCCGAGTTCAGGACGATCCGCTGCCGTTTCCAAATTGCGACTGTCTTGATGAAGGCCTCGAATTGGGCTGGCGTTTCTGCCGTGATCTCGCCATCGGCGTAGATCCAGGTGCTTTCGGAATCTATCCGCGCTGCGCCGTTGAAGTGCTCCGAGAATTCCATCGCGGACGCTGGCCCCCAGCCAAGGACCGCAAGGAATGCGCTGAGGGCGATCGTAGGAAGCTTGGAAGGCATGTCGGTCCTCTGTGGCGGCGGTTCTATTGGCTATCACACAACCCTCGCGCGTGCGGATAGCTCTCTGCGCCGCATGGCGCGCCAGCAGGAAATTTCCGAATCGCTATCATAAGGAGCGGGCTCGCCATCCCGCGCTGCCCAACCTGCTTGAGGAGGCAGCAGAGATGAGCACCGCAGAGAAGACCGATACCACCACTATGGTGTCGCATCCCTTTCCCTGGCGCGCGCTGGCGCCGACCGAACTGCTCTCGGACGAGCACGATGTCGTCGACGCCAACGGCTCACTGGTCGCCGGCGACGTCGAGCCCGACACCGCTAAGGCCTTGGTCGACGCCGCGAACACTCAGTTCGCCTTGTCCCAGTTGACCAGCATCACCCTCCCGGGCGCCGTCTACGAACTGGACGCCGCCGGCGAGCGGGAGATTCAGCGGATGGTGCTGGAGCCGGGGAAGATCTACCCGCTGCCGCCCGGCGAAGAGCTTCACGGCATCCCCGACCCCCGCATCGCCGCCCTGGAGGCCGCGCTGGTCCAGGTCGTCTCGAAATTCCACGAAGCCACCGTCGAGGCGACGGGCGAAATCCGCATGTCTGTCGAGGCGGCCGACGACGAGGTCAGGGACATCGTTGAAGGCCTGGGGCTGGCCAAAGACTTGTGGGGCAACCCGGCCGAGGCAGAGGCGGCGGTGTCGTCATGAGGCTGATGCAGGCCCAACTTCAATTCGACGAAGAGGAGGACCGCGCCCGGCGTAACCAGCGCGCTTTCGCCCGTCTGTGGGTCGGATGCCGCGACGTTTCGCGGCGAAAGGGTTACGCCCTTGACGTTTCAGAGAAGCACTGGAAGCAGGCCGAGCGCGAGACGCGCTGAAGCGATCCTGTCCAAATCTTGTCCAAGTCGCGCCCTCGGCTCTGGCCGGGGGCGTCCTCTCTCAGGGACGGCGCAAACAATATCAATGGTTTATGCTGGCGTCCCGGAAGGGATTCGAACCCCTGACCTACGGTTTAGGAAACCGTTGCTCTATCCTGCTGAGCTACCGGGACGCACGAAACTCCGTGTAGCATAATCGCGATGCGGGTGAAGTCCCTTCTTGTCATCGTCATATTCGCGACCCTCGCCACCCCGCCGGCGCGGGCTGCTTCCGGCTGCGCGCCCGCCGAAGCCGCCGTGACCGTGCAATTGTCCGGTCTGGATCCCGCCGGGGACCTGCTGCTGGTCGATGGCCGAAGATTGCGGCTCGTCGGCCTCGCGCCGCGCCAGAGTCCAGAGGAAGCATCGCGTTTCGATGCAGGCCTGCGCGGCTTCCTCGGTCGCCCGCTCGGCCTGACCGTCCTCGGCGAACCCGATCGCTGGGGGCGGTTTCCTGCGCGGCTGACGATCCCGCCGACGTCACCCGGCGAACCGACGCTGGACCTCGCACAGCAGCTGCTGCGGCAAGGTGCCGCCCTCCCTCTGCACGAACCCGGTTCGTCCCCCTGCGAGACACCGCAAAAGGCTTCCGTTCAGGCAACGGTAACATCTGGGCCGCAACCTGCGTCGCTGACGGCGGTCGATGGCCATGATCTCGCCGCGGTCAAGGCGCAGGAGGGACGTTACGTCATGCTGGAAGGCCGGATCGCCTCGGTCGGCGAGCGTTCCCAGCGGACCTATCTGAACTTCTCCCGCCGCCCGAAGCAGGCTGCCTCGATCGTCCTGTCGCGCAGTCTCTGGCGCGAACTGAAGCGCGCCGGCTGGACCGCGAGCCATCTCGGCGGTAAACGGCTGCGTGCCTATGGTGTCCTTGCCGGGCGCGACGGCCTCCTGCTCGAGGTCGCATCCCGTTCGGCACTGGAACTGATCGACTGAGGACATGCTGGAGCTCTGGCCCGCATCGCTTTCGCGACATTCGAAGCGGCTGGCAGCCATCGTGCTGCCGGGCCTGCTGCTCGTCGGCTGCCTCGGCGACCAGAGTTCTCTCCTGCCGGCGAGCTCCACCTCCGAAGGCGAGATCGCGCCGCGCATCAGTACGGTCCAGCGCGCCTCCGACCAGGAGCACCAGCGCCTGCTCGCGGCCTTCGGCGGCGAATACCGCGCGCCGCGTGCCCGCGCCGCCCTCGACGAGGTCGTCCAGCGTCTGGCAAAGGCCGGCGAGGGCCAGATCGGCCATTACGAGATCACCATCCTGAATTCCCCGGTGGTCAACGCCTTCGCGCTGCCCAATGGCCGGCTCTACGTCACGCGGGGCCTGCTGGCGCTCGCCAACGACACCTCCGAGATCGCCTCCGTGCTGGCGCATGAGATCGCGCATGTCACGGCGCAGCACGCCGTCGAGCGCGCCGAGAAGGAAGCGGAATCGGCGCTGGTCAGCCAGGTCGTCTCGCAGGTCCTGAAGGACCCGGGGCGCGACGCAGCCGTGCGCGCCGGCTCGAAGCTCTCGCTGGCGAAGTTCTCGCGACAGCAGGAACTCACCGCCGACCAGATCAGCGTCCGCAACATCGCCCGCGCCGGCTACGACCCCTATGGCGCCGGGCGCTTCCTCGCCACGCTCGGCCGCAACACCGCCTTCCGCAGCAGCGGCCAGAACCAGAGCGCCGACGACAAGCGGCTCGACATCCTCTCCAGCCACCCGCAGACACCCGAGCGCGTCGCCGCCGTCACCGCCGCCGCCCGCCAGATCGCCGCGCCCGGCATCGGCGAGCGCGATGCCAATCGCTGGCTGAACGCCATCGAGGGCCTGGCCTATGGCGACGACCCGCGCGACGGCGTGGTCCGCGGCCGGCGCTATCTCAACAGTGCGCTGCGCATCGCCTTCAGCGCGCCGGATGGTTTCAGCCTAGAGGCGGCCCAGGACATGGTCATCGGCGTCAGCGCCAACGGCGCGCAGGCCCTGCGCTTCGATTCCGTCACGCTGAAGAGCGGCCAGACGCTGGAATCCTATGTCGCCGCCGGCTGGATCGAGGGCGTCGAAACGACCGGCATCGAGAAGACCGAGATCGGCGGGCAATCGGCCATCCTCGCCCACGGCAAGGGCACCGACTGGATCTTCAGGCTCGCCGCCGTGCAGATCGGCGACCGGGTCTATCGCTTCATCCTGGCGGCACGCGGCGGTAGCGATCCGGAACGGCAGATGCGGGGCATCGTCGAGAGCTTCCGGGTGATGACGCCCGCTGAGGCTCAGGCCGTCCGCCCGATGCAGATCCGCCTGGTCGCGGCCGAGGCCGGCGACACCATCGCAGCCATGGCGGAGCGCATGCCCGAGCAGGACCGGCCGGGCGAGCTCTTCCAGCTGCTCAACGGACTCGATCGCAATGCGTCGCTGACGCCCGGCCAGCGCTACAAGGTCGTCGCCGAGTAGCGCGCGCCTTCACAAGGCCGCGAGTCTACGCGAGCTCCTCCCGCATCGCGCGCGTTCGCCGCTATGATCGGCGCAAGGCCATGGTTCAAGGGAGGCAAGGATGGCGCTCGATCGCCGGATCGTCGAACTCTACGACGAGTACACGCACAAGCCGCTCGACCGCCGCATCTTCATGAACCGGCTCCTCGCCATCGCCGGCACCGCGGCGGCGGCGGAAGCAGCGCTCGCCCTGCTGGAGCCCAACTACGCCCAGGCCCAGCAGGTGGCGCCGGACGATGCCCGCATCACCGCGAGCCGCTTCGACCAGACCGTCGATGGCGTGGCGCTGAAGGGCTATCTCGTCACGCCCAAGGCCGAGGCCAAACGCGGCGGCGTCCTCGTCATCCACGAGAACCGCGGCCTCAATCCCCATATCGAGGACATCACCCGCCGCATGGCGCTGGAGGGCTTCACCACGCTCGGGCTCGATTTCCTCACCCCGCTCGGCGGCACGCCCAACGACCCGGACGCCGCGCGCGCGCTCTTCCCGCAGCTTTCGGTCGAAACGGTCGTCGCCCAGGGCCGCGCCGCACTGAAATACCTGGCCTCGCGGCCGGATGCTACGGCCAAGACCGGCGCTGTCGGCTTCTGCTGGGGCGGCGGTTCGGTCAACGATCTCGCGGTCTCCGCCCCCGAGCTCGCGGCCGGCGTCGTTTTCTACGGGCGCCCGCCGGATCTCGCCAAGGTCCCGCAGATCAAGGCGCGCCTCCTGATCCAGCAGGCCTCGCGCGACACCCGCCTCGTCCAGATGCTGCCGGACTATGAGAAAGCGCTGAAGGCTGCCGGCATCCAGTACGAGGCCATCGTCTATCCCGATGTCGACCACGCCTTCATGAACGACACCAGCGCCGAACGCTACAACGCAGCGACGGCCGGACAGGCCTGGGCGAAGACGGTCGCTTTCCTGAAGGCGGGAACGGGGACGGCCTAGGTCACGCCCGGTTCGACCCAACAAAAACCCGGCGGTCGCCCGCCGGGTTTTTCGAAACGATAGGGAACGAACCGCTCAGGCAGCCTCTTCCGCCAGATCGTCGTTGTCGCCCTCCATCTCGGCCTCGGCTTCCGCCTCGGCCTTGCTGAGGCGGCGCGGCGACTTGGCGAGCTGCCCCTCGATCTTCTTGAGCGCCTCGGTCTCGGTAATGTCGTCGACCACCGCGATCTCGCGAGTCATGCGGTCGAGGGCGGCTTCATAGAGCTGGCGCTCGGAATAGGACTGCTCGGGCTGGGCCTCGGACCGGTAGAGGTCGCGCACTACTTCGGCGATGGCGACGAGATCGCCCGAATTGATCTTCGCTTCGTATTCCTGCGCGCGGCGCGACCACATGGTGCGCTTGACGCGGGCGCGGCCGGTGAGCGTCGTCAGCGCCTTGGTGACGCAGTCGGCATCGGCGAGCTTGCGCAGGCCGACGCTGGCGGCCTTGCCGGTCGGGACGCGCAGCGTCATCTTGTCCTTGGCGAAGCCCACCACGAACAGCTCAAGTTTGAAACCTGCGACTTCCTGCTCCTCGATCGCCGTGATCTGACCGACACCATGGGACGGATAGACGACATACTCGCCCGTCTTGAAACCATGGCGCACAACAGCTTTCTTCGCAGTAGACATGCCGTTACGACTCCTGACCGGCCCGCTCGACGCGAGCGCGTGATGATTTAGCCTCCGGCCGGTTGGCAGGAGGCTTCCGCCTGACGCGACGCTTGAAGAACGCACCGCTTCACGCTCCCTAGTCGATTGTTTCATTGTGCCCTGCCGAGAACGACGATCGAAGCCCCGGCGGCAAAGCCGGCTCTTTCATCGTCTGTGATCTCTGGGGGCGCCCCGATTGCAGGAACCTCGCAGGGGCATGCGGAACGACTTCGACTAAGGCTAGCTTGTAACACAAAAAACACGCCGAATCAAAGGTAAACGCCGGACGGCGTTCCTCTGCGGCAGCATGGCGAGGTCGTGGTTAATGCAGCGCGGCCGGCAAACGCCCGCCCGGATCAGTCGCCTTCGCCCGGTTCCGGCGAGAGCATCTCGAGCTTCCCGGCGACGCCGTCGAATTCCTTGGCGTCGGCCGGCGGGTCCTTCTTCTGGGTGATGTTCGGCCAGCTCGCCGCGAATTTTCCGTTGATCTGCAGCCAGCTTTCGAGGCCCGGCTCGGTGTCCGGCTTGATCGCCTCGGCCGGGCATTCCGGCTCGCAGACGCCGCAATCGATGCATTCGTCGGGGTGGATGACGAGCATGTTCTCGCCCTCATAGAAGCAGTCGACCGGGCAGACCTCGACGCAATCCATGTACTTGCACTTGATGCAGTTCTCGGTGACCACATAGGTCATGGGCCGGCCCTTCCAACGCTTCTAAACAGCCCCATAAACCCTTGCCCGGCGCAGGTTTCAAGGTCGTTTTAATGATCTTAGGCAGAACGATTTGTCATCCGGGACGTGCCGCGGAGAAGATTTCACCCTCCGGCCCGCTTTCGGCGCCTGCCGCCCGACAGGGCGCGGATTTAATCCTCGCCTCCGGCCTCCGCAAGCGGCGCATCGCCGCTGCCGCCGTCGAGCCGCTCATAGAGTTCCTGGGCGACCACGAAGGAGCCGCGCCGCTCGGCAAAGCCGAGGACCCTGACCACTACGGTCGCATGCGGCAGGGCGAGCGTCAGCACCGCTCCGACCTTGATGCCCTGCGCCGGATTATCGCAGCGCCGTCCTTCGATCCGGACATGCCCGTCCTCCACCAGACGCACGGCTGCCGGGCGGTTGCGGGCGAAGCGCGCAAACCAGAGCCATTTGTCGAGGCGCTGACGATCGTCCTGCAAGCCGCCCGCGCCTCCCTGATCAGTGATCCGAGGACGGCGACTTCACGCGGAGCCACCTCGTCATCCCGGGCCTGACCCGGAATCCATTGGAGAGCGCCGAGCCCTTCGATGGATTCCGGATTGTCGCCGCCATCGCGGCTCGTCCGAAATGACGGCGTGTTTCCACCGAAGCCTGCCTCAGTTCTTGCCGCCTTCGAGCTGGGCCTTGAGGGCCGCGAGCTTGGCGAAGGGCGAATCCGGATCCGGCTCGCGATTGGCCGGGCGCGGACGCGGCGCCTGCTGGAAACGCTCGGCACCACCGCCCCGCTCCTCGCGCCGCGGACCGCCGGGGCGGCCGTCGCGCTTGAAATCGGGACGCGGACCACGATGGCCTTCAGGCCGGCCCTGCCGCTGCGGCTGGTCGTCGCGGCGCGGACGCTCGCCCTGGCGTTCCTGACGCTGTGCCGGCGCGCCCTCGCCACCGGCGGCTGCCGCGGGTCGGTTGTCAGGCCGTCCGTCACGACGCGGACCACCCGGGCGCCCGTCGCGCTGCGGCCGGTCGCCACCACGGCGCTCGCCCCCTTCGCGACGCGGCTCGCCATCGCGGCGGCCACGCGGATTGCCCTGCTCGGGCCGGCGCCCACCCTGGTGACGATGCGGCCGCCAGACCTCGATCAGTTCGGGCTCGGCAGGAGCGGCGTCGGCAGCAGGAGCTTCCGTGGCAGAAGCTTCGGCAGGCGCAGCCTCCTCGGCAGCAGCAGCCGGCAGAGCAACCAGCGCATCGGCCGGCACCGGCTCGCGCACCGTGTCCAGCTCGGCTTCGGTCAGGATCGGCGTATCCGCCGTCTCGACCGCGGGCGCTTCGGCGACAACAGCCTCGCCTTCCGCCAGAGCATCCTCGTTCAGCGCAGCCGCCGGCTCGCTCGGGCCTTCGGCCCCGGCAGCGGGCTCAGCCTCAGTCTGCGCGGCTGCGACTTCACCCTCCGTGGCGGCGCCCTCAGTACCAGCTTCCGCCGCCGGGGCCACGACAGGCTGGGCCGGCTCGGTCGCAGCCGGGGGCGGCGCCAGCGGCACGGTGATCGCAGGACCCGGACGCTTCACCGAGACATAGCCGAGCGAACGCAGGATCGAGGCGAAATCCTCGCCGGCGCAGCCAACGAGCGAAGTCATCGCGCCCGTGGCGACAAAGCCGTCCTGATCGGCGGCGCCGGTGGGCGGCACCCCTTGCGTAACGCCGGGGCGATAGGCGATCGCCGGACGGATGAGGTCGGCGAGGCGCTCCAGGATATCGACGCGCACCGCCCGCTCGCCGCAGACGCGATAACCGGCAGCGCGGTAGAGCCCCTTCGGCACGGCCTTGTCGACCGGGAAGGAGGTACGGCCGGACGCCGCCAGATGCGCGATGTCGTCGAGCCCGGCCGTCTCCGGCCCGCCATGCTTCAGCGCCCAGAGCTGGGCGGCGAGCGCACGCGGCGCGGGCTTCAGCAGCGCCGGCATATAGATGTGGAAAGCACCGAAACGGATGCCGAGCTGGCGTAGCGCCGCGCGGCCCTCCTGGTCGAGCGCCTTCATCTCGTCACCGACCTTGGCGCGTTCGAGCACGCCCAGCGCCTCGGCCGCCTGATAGGCGATGCCTCGCGCAATGCCGGTGACGTTCTCGGCCGCTTCCAGAATCTGGACCGCGCCGAGCAGGCGGGTGACGTGATTCTTCAGCCAGAGATTGAGCCGGCCTTCGACCTGCTCACGTGCGGGGCCGGTGAGATGCTCTTCCACCAGCAGGCGCAGTCGTGGCTCGAGCACCTTCTCGCCGGCCGTCAGGCGCGCGACCGGCTCGCCGGTCCAGCGCACCAGCCCGTCATGCGAGAGCAGGAAGGCATCGTCGCCCGCCAGCACGACGCGCGCCGCCCGCGCCTCGATCTCGGAGCCGAGCGCCTTCATCGCCGCCAGGTTCAGGGCCTTGACCTCCGGCCCCCCGGCCTTCGGATCCGCCGTAAAGCGGAAGCCCTGCAGCATCCCCACATGCTGGCCCTCGACGAGCACGTCGCCCGTCGCGGTGACCTCAGCCTCCAACATCGCATTCTCCCGCAAGCGGCGCATCAGGACACTGGTGCGCCGATCGACAAATCGGTGGGCCAGACGCTCGTGCAGAGCATCCGACAGCTTGTCCTCTACAAGACGCGCCATGCCCTGCCAATGCTCTGGATCAGGTAACCAGTCGGGACGATTGGCGACGAAGGTCCAGGTCCGGACCTGCGCGATCCGCGCCGAGAGCGTATCGATCTCGCCATCGGTCCGGTCGAGCGCAGCCAGTTGCGCCGCATACCAGTCGGCATCGAGCCGGCCATGGCGCATCAGCCTGAGATACAGCGTCGTGGCGAGATCGGCATGCTGCATCGGCGAAATCTTGCGGTAATCCGGCAGGCCGCAGACCTCCCAGAGCCGCTCGACGCCGGCGCGGCCCTGCGCCAAGCGTACAATATCCGGGTCCTTCGCCAGGATTTCCAGCGTCGACATGTCCTCTGCGATCAGTGCGCGCGTCAGCCCCTGCTCGGAGGGCTGGAGGTTGAGCGTCTCAAGCAGGCCGCCGATCGAGCGCAGGTCGAGATCGGAATTGCGCCACTGCATCTGGCGGATCGGCTCAAAGCGGTGATTCTCGATCGCGTCGACCAGTTCCGCATCGAAAGGCGGGCAGCGCCCGCTGGTGCCGAAGGTGCCGTCGCGCAGATGCCGCCCGGCGCGCCCGGCGATCTGGCCGAACTCGGCCGGATTGAGCTTGCGATAGTGGTGCCCGTCGAACTTCTTGTCGGCGGCGAAGGCGATGTGGTTGACGTCGAGATTGAGCCCCATGCCGATCGCATCGGTCGCGACGAGATAATCGACATCGCCGGACTGGTAGATCTCGACCTGGGCGTTGCGGGTCCGCGGTGAGAGAGCGCCAAGCACCACGGCCGCCCCGCCCTTCTGCCGGCGGATCAGTTCTGCGATGGCATAGACCTCCTCGACCGAGAAGGCGACGATGGCCGAGCGCGGCGGCAGGCGCGTGATCTTGCGATCACCGGCGAAGGTCAGGTTCGACAGGCGCGGGCGCGTGACGACGTTCACGCCGGGCATGAGCTGCTCGATCAGCGGGCGCATCGTCGCAGCGCCGATCAGCATGGTCTCGGCCCGGCCTCGCCGGTTGAGCAGCCTGTCGGTGAAGACATGGCCGCGGTCGAGATCGGAGGCGAGCTGGATCTCGTCGATCGCCACGAAATCGACGGCAAGGTCACGCGGCATCGCCTCGACCGTGCAGACCCAGAAGCGCGGCCGCTCCGGCTTGATCTTCTCCTCGCCGGTGACGAGCGCGACGGCCTCGGGGCCGACCTTGTCGACGACGCGCTGATAGACCTCGCGCGCGAGCAAGCGGAGCGGCAGCCCGATCATGCCGGTGGGATGGGCGACCATGCGCTCGATGGCGAGATGGGTCTTGCCGGTATTGGTCGGACCCAGCACGGCCGTGACGCTATTGGCGCGGGCGGCGGGCGGCAGCGAACGGAAAGGAAGCAAGGCGAAGGAGCCGATCAAATCGCCCGCCCATACGGGCGGGAGCGTGGACGGGGTCGATGCAGGTCTTAAGAGCAGGCCTTACAAGAACGAGTCTGGAACGAAGCGGGGCCGAATCGCTGACTCCGGCAGAATCGGGTTTTGTTCCCTTTTCGGAATCCGTGCCCTGGCGGCATGGGCCATATCGTCATCGCGCCCTCCCGGAATGGCGTGGCAGAGCAGCGCAAAAGCCGCCCGGCAGGAATCCTATTTAAGCCTTTTCAGCCCGGAGACGAGAGGCAAGGCAGATTTCCGATTTGCCCGCGCGCCTCAATGATGAGCGTGGTCGCACTGCCCATGATCGGCCAAGGCCTCGATGATCGCGCAATCGCAGGCCGCGACGCCGCCCGAGCAGGTCGTCGCGATCCGCTCCAGCTCCTTCTCCAGCGAGCGCAATTTCGCGATCTTGTCGCGGACCTCGTCGAGATGGGCGACCGAAATCGCATGCGCCTCGTCGCAAGCCATGCCCGGCGTATCCGAGAGCTTCAGAAGGGTGCGGATGTTCTCGACCGCGAAGCCGAGATCGCGCGCATGCTTGATGAAGGCGAGCCGCTCGGCATGGCGCCGGCCATAGCGGCGCTGGTTGCCCTCGGAACGCTCAGGCGGCGGCAGCAGACCGACCTGCTCGTAATAGCGGATGGTCTCGACCTTGACCCCGGTGCGGTCAGCGAGCGCACCGATCGGCATCACGCGCTCGAGTTTGCCGGCAGCAGTCATCGCAGCACCTCAAGAAGCTGTAGTCTCTACAGCTTTAGATAGCGCTCTGCTTCCAGCTTGCAAGTCCGATCAGGCCACGCCCATCGCCAGCAGGTCATGGACATGGACGAGCCCGGCCGGGCGGTCTTCGGCATCGACCACGATCAGCGCCGTGATCCGGCTGCGGTTGACCAGTTCCAGCGCCTCGACCGCGAGGGTGTCGAGACCGACGCGGCGCGGATTCACCGTCATGATATCGCGCGCCCTGAGCGAGACCCCACCGCCCATCGCTGCCTTGCGACGCAGATCGCCGTCGGTGACGACACCGGCGAGCTTGCCGTTCAGGTCCATCACCACGGCACAGCCGAAACCCTTGTCCGAGATCATCGCAATGACGTCGGGTAGCAGCGTGTCCAAACCGATCAGCGGCAAATCGGCACCACGATGCATGATGCTCTCGACGGTCTTGAGCTGTGCACCAAGCTTGCCGCCGGGGTGGTAGACGAAGAAATCCTGCCGCGAGAAGCCGCGCGCCTCCAGCAGCGCCACGGCGAGTGCATCGCCGAGCGCCATCTGCATCGTCGTCGAGGTCGTCGGCGCGAGCCCGTTCGGACAGGCCTCCGTCGCCTTCGGCAGGACGAGCGCGATATCGGCTTCCTTGCCCAGCGTGCTCTCGGCATTGGCGGTGATGGCGATCAGCCCGACGCGGAAGCGGCGCGTGTAACCGACGAGTGCTGCAAGCTCCACGGCCTCGCCCGACCAGGACAATGCGATCACCACATCCTCGGGCTGGACCATGCCGAGATCGCCATGGCTCGCCTCAGCCGGGTGGACGAAATGCGCGGGCGTCCCGGTCGAGGCCAGCGTCGCCGTGAGCTTGCGCCCGACATGGCCGGACTTGCCCATGCCGGAGACGATCACGCGCCCGCTCGAGCCCCGGATCATCGCCACGGCCTCAGTGAAAGGCTGGCCCAGCCCATCCGCCAGGGCGGCATGGAGTGCATCGAGCCCGGCGCGCTCGGTGGCGATGGTGCGGAGGGCGGAATCGCGGATATCGGCTGTCATGCCGCGCGCTGTAGCACGGCGCCATCAGTCATTTCCACCGCCTGTCGACGCAGTCGACCAGTGTTGACGGCTCCTTAACCCTGTTCGTTCTAACTCCATTAACCATGCGCGAGATCCGCGCGCCCCGTCTTCTGGAGCCCTGCGACGCCCGTGTCCGGCCGCGCGACGACCCTGCTTCTGTCCGGAACGGCTTTGGCCGGGCTTGCGCTCGCCCATACGGCGGCGCAGGCGCAGCAGATGCCGCGCGGCAACCTCAGGACCGGCACGCCGGCTTACGTCGCGCAGCAGCCGGCAGCTCCCCAGCCCGATCTGACGCCCGCCACCGCCGAGCCGGAAGCCGTCCGCGACCCCGCCGGGCTGGTCCAGCGGCAGGGGTCGGCGGTTTCGGGGCAGCAGCCGCCGCGCGCCAGCCAACCGATCCAGGCGCCGACGCTGCGCGGCGTCACCCAGCGCCAGTTCCGCGCGCCACCGCCCGCTGTCACGGTGCTGCCACCGCCACCACCTCCCGCTCCCCCGCCGCCCCGGCGCCGCCCGGCGAGCGAGGAAGACCCCTATGCCGCGCTCGGCATCCGGATCGGCTCGGTCACCTTGCGTCCCTCGGTCACCAATTCGATCGGCTACGACACCAATCCGCAGCGCACATCGGCGCCGGGCACCAAGGGCTCGGCCTATAGCCGCCACGAAGGCGAACTGGCGATCCAGTCCGACTGGAACGTCCACGAGCTCAAGGGCCAGCTGCGCGGCGGCTACCTCGAATTCTTCCGCAACAAGGACGCCTCCCGTCCCGATGCCGAGGGCAATCTCGACCTGCGTCTCGATGCGACCCGCGACACCCGCATCCTCCTGGAATCGCGGCTCAAGCTCGACACGCAGCGACCGGGCTCGCCGGACCTGACCGCCAACGTGACCGGCCGCCCGCAGATCTACCAGTATGGCGCCTCTGCCGGCGTCACGCATGACATCAACCGGCTGCAATTGACGCTGCGCGGCTCGGTCGACCGCAGCGACTACGAGGATGCCCGCCTGTCAAACGGTGCAATGCTGTCGCAGAAGGACCGGAACATGACCCAGTACGGCCTGCGCCTGCGCGCCGCCTACGAGGTCACGCCCGGCTTCAAGCCCTTCGTCCAGGCCGAGATCGACCAGCGCGACTTCGACGAGAAGAGCGATTCGAGCGGCTATCGGCGCTCCTCGAACGGCGTGACCGGGCGCGTCGGCTCGACCTTCGAGATCAGCCGGCAGCTCACCGGCGAGATCTCGGGCGGCTATCAGGACCGCAAATATGATGATACGCGCCTGAAGAACCTGCGCGGCTTCGTCGGCGACGCCGCAGTGCTGTGGTCGCCGACGCCATTGACCACGGTGACGCTGCGCGGCGGCGCCGAGCTCGGCGACACCACGATCGCCGGCTCGTCGGGCACGACCGTGCGGCGCGCGACGCTGGAAGTGGCGCATGCCTTGCGCCGCAACCTCACCGTCACCGGCTTCACCAATTTCAGCCGCACCGAATATGACGGCCAGGGCCTGCGCGAGGACTACACCAATGTCGGCGCGCGGCTCGAATACAAGCTGACGCGCACCTTCGCCGTGCGCGCGAGCTTCACCCATGAGCGCCTGAACTCGACGGCACCGGGCTCGGATTACACCGCGAATGTCTCGCTGGTGGGGCTCAGGGTGCAGTTCTAGCAGCCACCGTCATGCTCGCCCTTGTGGCGAGCATCCATGTCTTGATCACTACCTTCGACAGCGAAGACGTGGATGGTCGAGACAAGCCCGACCATGACGGTAAGCGTCTACTCCATCCCTTCCAGCTCGATGATCATGCCTTCGATCATCCGGAGCCCGATCTGCCAGAAGCCCGGGTCCTTCGCATCGAGCCCAAAGGGCGCCAGCAGCTCGCCATAAGGCTTGCTGCCACCGGCCGAGAGCAGCGCGAAATAGCGCTCCTGGAAGCCCTCGGCGGCATTCTGGTAGACGCCGTAGAGCGAGTTCACCAGGCAATCCCCGAAGGCATAGGCATAGACGTAGAAGGGCGAATGGATGAAGTGCGGGATGTAGCACCAATAGGGCTCGTATCCGCTCGACAGCCGGATCGCCGGGCCGAGACTCTCGGCCTGCACGCTCATCCAGAGCTCGCAGAGCGCCTCCGGCGTCAATTCGCCCTCGCGGCGGGCCTCATGGACCTTGCGCTCGAAGGTATAGAAGGCGATCTGGCGCACGACCGTGTTGATCATGTCCTCGACCTTCGCCGCCAGCATCGCCTTGCGCTGCTTCGGGTCGGAGGTCGTATCGAGCAGCTTGCGGAAGGTCAGCATCTCCCCGAAGACGCTTGCCGTCTCGGCGAGCGTCAGCGGCGTCGGCGCCATCAGGGCCCCGTTCGGCGCCGCGAGCACCTGATGCACGCCGTGCCCCAGCTCATGCGCCAGCGTCATCACGTCGCGCGGCTTGCCCTGGTAGTTCAGCAGCACATAGGGATGCGCGGATGGCACGGTCGGGTGAGCAAACGCGCCCGGTGCCTTGCCGGGACGCGGCGGCGCATCGATCCAGCGCTCGTCGAAGAAGCGCTTCGCGATCGCCGCCATCTCCGGCGAGAAGGCGCCATAGGCCGAGAGCACGGTCTCGCGCGCCTCGGTCCAGGGAATCGTGCGCTGCTCGACCTGCGGCAGCGGCGCATTACGGTCCCAGAAATCCAGCTCCTCGCGGCCGAACCACTTCGCCTTCAGGCGATAGTAGCGATGCGACAGGCGCGGATAGGCCTCGCGCACCGCGGCGACGAGAGCGTCGACCACTTCACGTTCGACTCTGTTCGCGAGATGGCGCGAATCCGCGACATCCTCGAACTTGCGCCAGCGGTCGGAAATCTCCTTGTCCTTGGCGAGCGTGTTGGTGATCAGCGCGAAGGTGCGAAGCTCCTTGCGGAACACCGTGCTCAGCGCCTCCGCGGCCTTGCGCCTGACCTCGCCATCGCTGTCCTGCAGCTTGTTGAGCGTGAGTTCGAGCGTCAGCTCCTCGCCATCGACGGTGAAACGCAGCGAGGCGATGGTCTCATCGAAGAGCCGGTTCCAGGCTGCCGCCCCCGTCATCGATTTCTCGTGGAACAGCGCTTCGATCCGGTCGTCGAGCTGGTGTGGCTTGTCCTTGGCGAGGTCTTCGAGCCAGGGCTTCCAGTGCGAAAGCGGCGCCTGGCCTGCGACCTTCGCCAGCAGGTCCGGCTCGATCCGGTTCAGCTCCAGCTCGAAGAACAGGAGTTCGGTGATCGCGGCGTTGAGCTTGTCCTGCGTGTCGCCATAGAACTTGGCGCGCTGCGGATCGGTGGTATCGCCGGAATAGACGAGGCCGGCATAGGCGCCGATCCGGCCGAGCCGATCGCTCAGGCCTTCATAGCTCTTGACTGCTGCGGCCAGCGCCTCGCTGCCGTCAGGCGCGGCAGCGAGGTCCCCGAGCTTGCCGCGATAGCGGCCGGCCAGCGCCTGCGCCTCGGCAAGCCCGCGCTCCAGATCGCCCTTGAACTCCTGTGATTCGATGCCGGGATAGAGATGGGTCAGGTCCCATTCCGGCAGGTCGCCGGTAGCCTGGACCGATTTCGCCGCCCCCGCCTTGGTGGCGGAACGCCGGACGGTTTCATGAAAACCCATTCGCTCGATACCTCCGCGCACTAAAACAAGCCCATCCATAGGCCGGCACGGGCCCGGGGATCAACGGCGGCTGTTCGTCACCCCGACGACCGGCCCCGGCTTAAACCCCCGCTTAACTCTTCTGGCCGACCATGCCCCAGAACGGAACAGGCGATTCCGCCGACGCCCAAGATTTCTTTCATATTGCCCGGGCCTTCGAGGTGCCATGACCGACACCGTCCTCATCGTCGACGATGATCCCGTCCAGCGCCGCCTGCTCGACGCCATGCTGAAGCGCTTCGGCTATGACGTCGCGACTGCCGAGAACGGCGAAGCGGCACTTACCCTGCTCGGCGCGCCCGAAGGCGAGCGCTTCAATGCCGTCGTCCTCGATCTCAACATGCCCGGCCTCGACGGCATGGGCGTGCTGGCGGCGTTGCGTGAGCGCGGCAGCGAGCTCCCCGTCATCGTCCAGACCGCCAACGGCTCGATCGAGACCGTGGTCACCGCGATGCGCGCCGGCGCCGTCGATTTCGTGGTCAAGCCCGTCGGCGCCGAGCGCCTGCAGGTCTCGCTGCGCAATGCCCTCAAGCTCGGCGCGCTCGAACACGAATTGCGCCATATCAAGCGCCGCGCCTCGAACACGCTGGGCTTCCGCGACCTCGCCACCAAGAGCCCGGACATGGCCCGCGTCGTCCGGCTGGCGGAGCGCGCAGCGAAATCGAACATCCCGATCCTGATCGAGGGCGAGTCGGGCGTCGGCAAGGAGGTGCTGGCGCGCGCGATCCAGGGCTCCAGTGACCGCAAGGGCAAGCCTTTCGTCACCGTGAATTGCGGTGCGATCCCGCATAACCTCGTCGAATCCATCCTGTTCGGCCACGAGAAAGGCGCCTTCACCGGCGCGACCGAGCGTCATCTCGGCAAGTTCGTCGAGGCCAATGGCGGCACGCTCTTCCTCGACGAGGTCGGCGAATTGCCGCTCGACGCACAGGTCAAGCTACTGCGCGCCATCCAGGAGGGTGAGGTCGACCCCGTCGGCGGCAAGAAATCGGTGCGCGTCGACATCCGCCTGATCTCGGCGACCAACAAGAGCCTGCTCGATCAGGTGAAGCGCGGCGAGTTCCGCGAGGACCTGTATTACCGCCTCAACGTCTTCCCGATCACGCTGCCGCCCCTGCGCCAGCGCCGCGAGGACATCGTCGATCTGGCGCGGGGCTTCCTCGCCCGCTTCGCCGCCGAGGAAGGCCGCAAGCTCACAGGGTTCACGGCCGAGGCGGCCGCCCTGGTCACCGGCTATGACTGGCCGGGCAATGTCCGCCAGCTCGAGAACGCCGTGTTCCGCGCCGTCGTCCTGGCCGATGGTCCCGAGCTCGACATCACCGAATTCCCGCAGATCGCCGCGCAGATGGACGGCTACGAGGTCCGGATTCCGCCGGCCCCCGCTCCGCTGGCCCGCATCGACCAAGGCGAGCCACCGCCGCGCATCATCCAGATGCCGGTGCGCGACCCCAATGCCCTCGACATGGTCGCCGGCTCCGACATGCGCAAGCTCGACGATCTCGAACGGGAGATCATCACCTTCGCGCTCGCGCATTACCGCGGCCATATGTCCGAGGTCTCGCGCAAGCTCGGCATCGGCCGCTCGACGCTCTACCGCAAGCTCAAGGATTACGGGCTGATCGAGAGCGAATCCAACGGCGACGAAACCGACGCGGCCTGAGCTGCAACGAACCGAATGGGGCGGTCTGTTGCACCGCCGCATCTTGTCTCAACCAACCGAGTCACGCAGAACTGGCGTCATTCGGCAGCAATCGGGATAGCGACCATGCGTCCTCGCCATTGGGCGAAACTGACCTCGGCATCCGCCTTGGCCATCATCCTGGGATGCCTCCCGCTCCGCGCCGAGACCCCTGCCGCAACCGATGCAACGCTCGGCATCCCGCTGCCCGAGCAGCCGGAACTCAGGCTGTCCGACGTCGCGCCATCGACCGCCCCGGCGCAGGCCGCGACCGCGCCTTCCGCTGACGCCGAGATCGTCACCGGTACGGTCACGACCGGCAACCGGCCGCTGGATCCGGCCAGACAGGATGCCGCCGCCCCGCTCGATAGCGAGGAGCCGCTCACGCTCGATATCCCCGCGGTCGAGATGCCGGCGGCCGATCCGGCCCTGACCCCCGTCGTCAAATCCCCCGAGCCGGTCGAGACCGCCCCGCAGCCTGGCCCGCTGCGCACCGTCGAGCCGCTGGTGCCGCTGCCGGAGATGCCGAAGGTCGTCGTCGAGGTACCGCCGGGTTCCGAGTTTGCGGCAGCCGTCGCAGCCGCCCTGCCGGATGCGCTGACGCTGCGCCGCCTCGGCGAGCGCGAACGCAATGAGATCGTCGCCGCCTATCAGGCCAATGAGAACCGTCCTTTCTGGGTCGGGAGCAAGGGCTGGAACGAGGCCGGCAAGCTTATCGCGACGCAGCTCGGCCGCGCCGCCGAGGACGGCCTGCGCCCGAACGACTACCCCCTCCCCGTCTTCGAGGCGAGCGACAAGGCCAGGCTCGCCGAGGCCGATATCCGCCTCTCCGCGCTGGCCGTGCTCTATGCGCGCGACGCCCGCGGCGGCCGCCTCAACCCGCGCCAGCTCTCCAAGCTGATCACGCCGACGCTCTACCTGCCCTCAGCGACCGAGGTGCTCTCGGAGCTCGCGGGCGCCGCTGACGCCGACGCCGTGCTCGCCGCCTACAATCCGCCCCACGAGCAGTACCGCCGCCTCAAGGCCAAGCTCGCGGAGATGCGCGAGCATCTCGACGACACCCCGCTGGTTCGGATTCCCGCCGGCCCGCCGCTCAAGCTCGGCATGCGCGACGAGCGCGTGGCGCTGGTGCGCGCGCGTCTCGGCCTTGGGCCCAGCGAGGAACCGGTCTTCGATCGCTCCACCGCGCTGGCCTTGGCCGATTTCCAGAAGAAGGCCGGCCTGCCGGCCAACGGCATCCTCAGCGAGCGCACGCTGGCCGCGCTCGGCAAGCCCGCGAGCGCGCGTGGCGAGGAGGACATCATCGCCCAGATGGAGCGCTGGCGCTGGCTGCCGCCCGATCTCGGCACCGACCACATCATCGCCAACGTGCCGGAGATGCGGGTGCGCGTCATCCGCTCCGGCAAGGTCGTGCACGAGACCCGCGCCATCATCGGCAAGCCGGATTCGGCGACGCCCATCTTCTCGCACAAGATGGACCACGTCATCGTCAACCCGTCCTGGTACGTGCCGCCCTCGATCCTGAAAAAGGAATTCCTGCCCGGTCTCGCAGCCGATCCGAACTATGCCGCCAAGCGCGGCTATATCGTCACCCGCACCAAGAGCGGCGGCATTTCGGTGCGCCAGCCGCCGGGCGAGCGCAACGCGCTCGGCTGGATCAAGTTCATGTTCCCGAACGAGCACGCGGTCTATCTGCACGACACGCCCAACCGTCGCCTGTTCGCTGGGGAAAGACGGGCGCTCAGCCACGGTTGCGTGCGCGTCGAGAACCCGTTCGCGCTGGCCGACCAGGTGCTCGGCCCGGAATGGACGCATGAGCGCCTGAAGCGCCTGATCGGCAAGGGCGAGCGTCGGATCAACCTGCCGCAGCCGCTACCGATCCACCTCGTCTACAACACCATCGTCGTCGGCGATCATGGGCAGATCCACCGCTTCGACGATGTCTACGGTTTCCACAGGCTGGTCAGGCAGGCCCTGGAGCATCAGGGCGGTTGAATGGGGGCCCGCTCGCGGCGGGCTCCATTTCGCCATGATCCCTCTTTAGCCACCTTGCCTGGGAAATTCTTGGCGCGGCGATTGCCGGCTCGCTAACGAGTCGTTAACGCTTCTCCGCAACTGTTCGTTCACGTTTACTACGCCGCTTCGGCGGGGCACCGAGACGGGTCAGACAGATTGGGCAGGACAACCGCCACGCTTGCAGGATGCGCGCCGTCCGGCACGAAGCCAGCCGCGCGACATGCGCTGGCGCTCGGCCTGGCCCTGGCCGCATCGCTCATCGGCGTCCGCGGCACGCAGAACGCGGTCGCCAATGGCGACACCCGCACCATCACGATCCAGCACATGCACACGAAGGAAGAGACGACCGTCACCTTCAAGCGTGACGGTCGCTATGATTCGGCTGCGCTGGAGAAGCTGAACTGGGCTTTGCGCGACTGGCGCACCGACGAGCCGACCCGCATGGATCCGCGGCTCTTCGACGTGATCTGGGAAGTCCAGCGCCAGCTCGGCTCCGAACAGCCCTTCCATGTCGTGTCTTCCTATCGCGCGCCCGGCACCAACGCGATGCTGCGTCGCCGCTCGCGCGCCGTCGCCAAGCACAGCCAGCACATGCTCGGCAAGGCGCTGGATTTCTACCTGCCGGATACGCCGACGGCCCGCATTCGCGAGGTCGGCATGCGGCTCCAGCGCGGCGGCGTCGGCTTCTATCCCAACGCACACACGCCCTTCGTCCATCTCGATGTCGGTTCGGTCAGGTCCTGGCCGCGCATGACCCGCGATCAGCTCGTGCGTCTCTTCCCGGACCAGAAGACCGTGCACCTTCCGGCCGACGGGCAGCCGCTGGCCGGCTACGATCTCGCCAGGGCCGAGATCCTCTCCGGCGGCGGTGCCGTTGCCGGCTATGCCACCGCCGATCTCGACGAAGGCGCCGTCATCGCGTCGGGCCGCAAGAGCCTCTGGGCCTCGCTGTTCGGCGGCGACGACGAAGAGGCCGATGCCCGCCCGGCAGCGCGCGGCCGGCGCGGTGCGCCGCGCCAGCAGCCGACGGTCATGGCCTATGCCAACACGGGCTACAACGACGGCAATTCGGCGGATGGCGGCCGCTTCGCCGTCGCCATGGCACCGGCTGCCGACCCGGTGACGCGCGAGCGCTCGCAACGCCTGGCCCCGCGGATCACGACGGCGCCGCCGCAACAGCCCCCCGCCCCGGAACCCGCGCCCCAACCGGCCATGGCCGCTGCCGCACCGCCGCGCGCGCAGGAGAACCGGCCGCAGCTGATCGATGCGCCACTGCCGCTGGCGCGGCCGCGCGGCCTGCCCGTGCCCGCCGATGACGGCGCTCCCGTCCAGATTGCCGCCCTGCCTTCGGCCGGCGGCGCGCTCGCCTTCGCCCCGCAGCCCGACCAGAAACTGGTGCTCGCGTCCCTGCCGCCGCGCCGCCCCGGCGAGGTCGCCGGCCCGAGCGAGATCGTCGTGGCCGGCCAGCCCACCAACGCCCCGCTGCCGCCGATGCGACCGACGGCCCTGGCCGATGCAGCCATCGCTTCGCTGCGCGGCACCGGCGCTCCCGAATCACCCCTCGCCCAGGCCTCCGAAGGGCGCCTCGTCACCGCCTCGCTGCCACCGGTGCGCCCGCGCGAGGGCGGCGTCAGCTTCGCGACCGCGACTCAGCGCTCCGTTCCGGTCCCGGAAGCGGAAGAGCCCGAGGACGCGGCCGACATGGACCGTGGCGGCTTGAATTCCCTGTTCGCTGCGGTCTCCCGCACCGGCAGGGCGCCCGGCAAGCCGGTGAATGTCGCGACAGCCCGCGCCCGCGCGGCCGGACCGTCGGGCGCTCCGATCGCCGGCCCGAGCCCGGCGGCAGCGCTGGGCTTCAGCCATGCCGACCCGCTCGACGCCAAACCCGGCACCTTCACCGGCCCGGCCGTCCGCCCGCTGCCGACGAATTTCGTCCAGAACTGAATTCTATTCCCGGTCGATCGGCCAGGTCTTGAACACGTCCAGCGCCTCGCAGGCACGCGCCTGCTCGGCCAGGGCCGGCCAACGCTCCTCGGGGGCGAATTCCGGGATCACGAAGCGGCAGAAGCCCCAGGCGATGGCCGCGGCGATATCGCTCGGCAGCAATTCCGGCCCGGCCGTCAGCTCGCCCTCCCTGGCCGCCGCGTCGAGCAGGTCGAGCGCGACGTGCAACTGGGTGACGATGCGCTCCTGCCACGGCGCATAGCGCTGTGCCTCCGGGCGCTTGCGCTCGTATTCGATCGAGACCGCCTTGTCGGCGGCGACGATGCCGATGCCGGTCAGCGCCAGATCGCGCCGCCGCGCCACGCCTTCGATCGGGCGCAGCGAGCGGCCGGCGACATCCTCGAAATGCTGGATGATCAGCAGGGATTCGCTGATGGCGATGCCGTCATCGGTCACCAACGTCGGCGCCTTGATCAGCGGATTGATCGCCCGGAATTCCGCCATGTGCCGGAACACCGAGACCGAGCGATGCTCGAACGGCACCTCCAGCAACGTCCCCGTGATCGCCGCGCGGCGGACATAGGGGCTATCGAGCATTCCGACGAGCAGCATCGCGACCTCCGTTTCAGCACGGCGGCAGAGTGCCGAAACCCCGCTACAAAGCCACGCGAATTCGCGTGATGCGCGGGATCACGCCGCTTGATGCTCGCGGGCGGCAGCTGGCGTGAGCTGTTCGCTCAGCGGCTCGTCCAGCCTCAAGCCCCGCTGATGCGCCTCCATCTGGCATGGATCCCAATAAGGCGTGCCGCCGAAACGCTCGACCAGCAGGTCGATCAGCACCCGGACCTTTCCGGGGACATAGGCGCCGGGCGGACGCACGACATAGAGCGCCCGCGTCGGCATCGGATAATCCAGCAGGATCGGCTCGACAGCGCCGGAACGGATCGCATCCGAGGCGATGAAGGTCGGCAGCACGGTCAGCCCGAGCCCCGCCACGGCCCAGGACAGCAGCGTGTCGCCGCTGTCGGAACGCATGCGCCCGGGGGGCCGCACCGTGATCCAGCGTTTCCCGGTACGGAATACCCAGTCCTGGTCGTTCATGCCGCTATAGAGCAGGCAGTCATGATCATTGAGATCGGCGGGAATCGCCGGACGGCCGCGCCGCGCGAAATAGGTCGGGCTGCCGACGACCGTCGCGTGGACCGGCGCGATCTTCCGGGCGATCAGGCTGGAATCCTTGAGCGAGCCGATCCGGATCGCGGCGTCGAAGCGCTCGCCGATCAGGTCGACATAGCGGTCGCTCGCCTGCACATCGATTTCGAGCCGCGGATAGAGCTGCGCGATCTCGCCCAGCAGCGGCGCGACATGCCTGTTGCCGAAGGTCATCGGCATGGCCAGCCGCAACCGCCCGGCGACGCCGCCGGCCCGCTGCGCCACCGCCTCCCGCGCCTCGTCGAGCTCGGCCAGGATGCGCTCGCTGCGCCCCTTGAATTCGAGCCCGGCCTCGGTCGGAGCAACCCCGCGCGTCGTGCGGCTGAGCAATCTTGTGCCGAGCTCCTCCTCCAGCCGGCTCACGCGCCGGCTGACGATCGATTTCGCCACGCCCAGGCTCTGCGCCGCCCGGCCGAAACCGCCGGCATCGACCACGGCGATGAAGCTTCGGATATCGTCGAGCTCCGCCATCGGCGTTCCTCCGTCAGCAACAGTCTGGTGCCCATTATGAGGGTTCTGATGCGGGAAGTGAACCGCTACCTCTCCACCATCAGATATCGAGCCCTGCTTTCGCCGAAAGGCGCACGGGGCCGGGTTCGAAAAGCCGACCCGCCTCCTTGGCTTGCCGGCGACACGCATTCAAGGACGAGGAAGACATGCTCGACAAACTCAAGAAGCGCCGCACGCAATACGCTCTCGGCAAGAAGCTGCCGGTTTCCGAAGCTCAGGTGGATGGCTTGGTCAGAGAGGCGATCCGCCTGTCGCCCTCCAGCTTCAATTCGCAGAGCTCCCGCGCCGTCATCCTCTTCGGCAAGGAGAGCGACAAGTTCTGGAACATCGCCAGGGAGGCGCTCCGCGCCATCGTGCCGGCCGCCGATTTCGAGGGGACGAGCAAGAAGATCGACAGCTTCGCGAGCGGGGCCGGGACGGTGCTGTTCTACGAGGATCAGGAGCCGGTGCAGACGCTCCAGACCAATTTCCCGCTATACGCGCACAACTTCCCGATCTGGTCCGAACATTCGACCGGCATGGCGCAGTTGGCGGTCTGGACCGCGCTTGCCGATGCCGGCATCGGCGCGAGCCTGCAGCACTACCATCCGCTCGTCGACGCGGAGGCCGCCAAGGCATGGAACATCCCGGCATCCTGGAAGCTCACCGCCCAGATGCCTTTCGGCTCCAACGAGGCCGGCTTCGCGGAAAAGACCTTCATCGATGATGAAGTGCGCTTCCGCACCCACGCCTGACCGAGACTGGAAACGCTTGGCGCAGGGCTTCCGAGTCAACGCCGTCGCCCGACGCTCATTCCAACGAAAAGCCCCGCATCGGGAGACCGATGCGGGGCTTTTTCATGCCTGTTCGATAGCCTCTGAGACTGCTTGGCAACTCGCTGCGGTGAGGCGAATGGCGGTGTTTTCGAGAACCGGAGCGGAGCGTACCTTAGTACGTGAGCACCGGAAGCGCAGAAAACGCCGTCAGTCGCCCACCGCAGTAGAGGTGCGAAGCGGTCTCAGGCGGTTTCGCCAACGGCCTGCAGGTAGAGGTCGAGGATCGCTTCCTCTTCCTTGCGCTCGTCGAGATCGCGCTTGCGCAGCGCCACGACCTTGCGCAGCACCTTGACGTCGTAGCCGGTGCCCTTGGCCTCGGCATAGACCTCCTTGATGTCGTCGGCGATCGTCTTCTTCTCTTCCTCGAGCCGCTCGATGCGCTCGACGATGCTCTTCAGCTGGTCGCCAGCAACCGGATCGTCCATCTGATAACCTTCTCGGTACGAAATTGGCCGGCAGCGTTCGCCCGGATCGGGCCCGCCCGTCAAGACTGAACTGGCCTTCGCCCCGCCGATCTCAACAGTCCTGATGCCGCATCGCAGCAACCGACCGTTCGGTTGGCAGCGAGGTCCGTTCAAAAAGTATGATTACATCGCCAGACGGCTGATGACGCCGCCACGCGCCCGACCTACAAGGAAGCGAACAGGCTCGCCGCTAAGCGGCACAGAACGCAGGGAGTCGCGGGGCGTGCCGCAGTCCATCACCACGATCGGAACGATGCGCGCGACCGCACGCGCGATCTTCGATGCCGCCGTCGCCCGCGCCCATCCCTCGGGCTGCCTGCCGCAACACCTGCCCTCAGCCCCCGCAACCGGGCGCCTGATCCTGCTCGCCGCCGGCAAGGCCGCCGGCAGCATGACGGCACTGGCCGAAGCGCATTATCTCGACCAGGGCTTCCCGCGCGAGCGCCTGTCCGGCCATGCCGTCGCCCGGCACGGCTACACCGCCCCGACCCGGCATATCCCGATGGTCGCAGCCGGCCACCCTGTCCCCGATCAGGGCAGCATCGACAGCGCCGAACGCGCGCTCGCGCTCGCCACCGCCGCCACGGAAGCCGACCTCGTGCTCGTGCTGCTCTCGGGCGGCGGCTCGGCGAATTGGGTCGCCCCGGCCGGCGGGCTAACGCTCGCCGAGAAACAGGCAGTCAACAAGGCTTTGCTGCGCTCCGGCGCCCCGATCGGCGAGATGAACATCGTCCGCAAGCGGCTGTCGCGGATCAAGGGCGGCCGGCTCGCGCTCGCCGCCGCCCCGGCGCGCGTCCTCACACTCGCCATTTCCGACGTGCCCGGCGACGAGCCGGCCGCGATCGCCTCCGGCCCGACCGTCGCCGACCCCAGCACGACCGCCGAGGCCCGCGCCATCGTCGCCCGCTACGGGCTCGACCTGCCGCCGGCCGCCCGCAACCTGCTCGACGATCCCGCAAACGAGACGCCGAAGCCCGGCCACCCCGCTTTCGCCAACAGCGAATTCCGCATCATCGCCCGCCCGGCCGATGGAATGGCGGCAGCGCGCGCGGCGGCAGAAGCCGCCGGCTATGCGGTGCACGATCTCGGCGCCGATCTCGAAGGTGAGGCGCGTGACGTCGCCGCCGCCCATGCCGGGCTCGCCCGACGCCTGAAGCGGGAGGGCAAGCGCAGCGCCATCCTCTCCGGCGGGGAGCTCACCGTGACCCTGCGCGGCTCCGGCCGCGGCGGCCCGAACCAGGAATATGCGCTGGCGCTCGCGATCGCATTGGCCGGCGAACCCGGCATCGTCGCGCTCGCCGGCGACACCGACGGCACCGATGGCGGCGGCGGCGAGGCTACCGACCCGGCCGGCGCCCTGGTCGATCCCCAGACTTTGGCTCGCGCCGCCGAGATCGGCCTTGATCCCGCCCGATCCCTCGCCGACAACGATTCGACCGGCTTCTTCGAAGCGCTCGGCGATTTGCTGCAGCCGGGACCGACACTGACCAATATCAACGATTGCCGCGTGATCCTGATCGAACCGTGAGAATGCCGGGCTCTCCTCGAACGGTCCTTCCCCTCGCCTTCTGCGCGGCCGCGTTCCTCGGGAGCGTGGCGCCGGCGAAAGCCGATCTGCGCATGTGCAACACCACGTCGAGCCGCGTCGGCGTCGCGATCGGCTATCGCGATGCGCAGGGCTGGATCACCGAGGGCTGGTGGAACATCAGCCCGCGCGGCTGCGAGACGCTGCTGCGCGGCACGCTGGCGGCACGCTTCTACTATGTCCACGCCCTCGATTACGACAAGGGCGGGGAGTGGACCGGCAAATCGGTCATGTGCGTGCGCAACAAGGAATTCACGATCCGGGGCATCGAGGATTGCCTGGCCCGCGGCTATGACCGCGCCGGCTTCTTCGAGGTCGATACCGGCGAGCAGAAGAGCTGGACGATCCAGCTCACCGATACCGGCAGCGGCACGCCGCGGCCCTGACCGGCTTACGCGGGGCTATGGTCTCGGCATAAGGTGACGATCGACGCGAGGCCTGGCCGGGCCTGCGGACAAGAACCGGAAGCGAGGCCCCGGCAACGGGCAGACCGCGCTCCATGATGGATGAAAGGGTGCGGCCGGGGGCGTATGGGCTTGCCGGTCGCAGGGGAAGAGCAATGAAGCGCGAACGCCGGATCAAGATCATCGCCACGCTTGGCCCCGCCTCCGCGACCGAGGAGATGTGCGCAAAACTGTTCGAAGCCGGCGTCGACGTGTTCCGGATCAACATGAGCCACACCCAGCGCGAGACGCTTCAGGAGAAGGTCGCGATGCTGCGCGGTCTGGAGGGCAAGTTCCGCCGTCCGGTCGGCATCCTCGCGGACCTGCAGGGCCCGAAGCTGCGCGTCGGCCAGTTCGGCGGCGACGGCGGCGTCATGCTGGCGAAGGGCGCGCGATTTACGCTCGATTCCGACCCCGCCCCCGGCGATGCCAAGCGCGTCCACCTCCCCCACCCCGAGATCCTGAGCGCGCTCGAGCCCGGCCACCACCTGATCCTCGACGACGGCAAGCTGCGCCTCGTCGTGGAGAAGGCCTCGGACAAGGCTGCCGTGACCAAGGTGTTGATCGGCGGGCGGCTGTCGTCGCGCAAGGGAGTGAGCCTGCCCGACACCACCATTGCCGTCTCGGCCATGACCGAGAAGGACCGCGCCGATGCCGAGGTCGCGGCCGAGGTCGGCGTCGACTGGATCGCGCTCTCCTTCGTGCAGCGGCCCGAGGACATGGCGGACTTGCGCAAGATCGTGCGCGGCCGGGCGCTGGCGCTCGCCAAGATCGAGAAGCCGCAGGCCGTCGCGCGCATGGAGGAGATTATCGATGCCTCCGATGCGATCATGGTCGCGCGCGGCGATCTCGGCGTCGAGATGCCGCTGGAGCAGGTGCCGGGCACGCAGAAGCGCCTGACCCGCATGGCCCGCCTCAAGGGCAAGCCCGTCGTGGTCGCCACCCAGATGCTGGAAAGCATGATCACGAGCCCGGTGCCGACCCGGGCCGAGGTCTCCGACGTCGCCACCGCCGTTTTCGAGGGCGCGGATGCGGTCATGCTCTCGGCCGAGAGCGCCGCCGGCCAGTATCCGATCGAGGCGGTGACGATGATGAACCGCATCGCCGAGGAGGTCGAGGGCGATGCGATCTACCGCTCGATCCTCGAATCGCAGCGCAACGAGCCTGAGGCCACCGGCGCCGACGCCATCGCCAAGGCCTCCCACGAGATTGCGGAGACCCTGAACCTCAAGGCGATCTGCGCCTGGACCTCATCGGGCTCGACCGCCTTCCGCATCGCCCGCGAGCGCCCGAACTCGACGGTGATCGCGCTCACCCCCAACCGCGCCACGGCGCGCCGGCTGACGCTGGTATGGGGCGTGCACGCGATCGTCACCAAGGATGCCAGCGACGCCGACGACATGGCCTTCCGCGCCTGTAAGTTCGCGGTGCGCGAGCATTACGCCAAGCTCGGCGACCGGATCATCGTCGTCGCCGGCGTGCCCTTCGGCACGCCCGGCGCGACCAACATGGTCCGCATCGCCTTCGTCGCGCAGGAGCATGTCGAGAAGGCTTGAGGCGGGAACGTCATTCTCGGGCGAAGCGTAGCGCAGACCCGACAATGACGTTCAGAAGAGGCTTCGTAAGACGCGATCGCCCCTCCGGCATGAGATGCTCGGGTCAAGCCCGAGCATGACGGATAGGGCTACGGGCGCTCAGGCGTCCCGCCCGTCGACCTCGGTCTTCAGCGCATCGACCGCCTTCTTCACCGCGTCGAACTGCGGGTAGATCTCCAGCGCCTTGCGGAAGGCTGCCATCGCGGCCTTGTCGTCGCCCTGCTGGCGTAGGATCATGCCCAGTCCCATCATGGCGCCGTAATGGCGCGGCTCGCGCTTCAGCGTCTCGCCGATATCGAGCATGGACCGGATCGAATCGCCGAGGAGATAAAGCGCATTGGCGCGCTGGTTCCAGGCCTCGGCCCAGTCCGGCTGCAGGCTGATGACGCGGTCGAGCAATTCGATCGCGAGCTCGTTCTGCTTGTCCTTCAGCGCCTGCTGGGCCCGGGTCATCAGCAGATCCGCGGTATCGGAGCCGGAGCGCGCCCAGCGCCGCTGGATCAGCCTGGCGACGCCCTCGGCCTCTTCCTGCGTCTCGGCATCGTGTAGGCGCTGGAACAGCCGCTCCAGCGTCGCCGCCGGGCTGCGTTGCGGCGCAGTCGGCGTCACCGGATTATCCGCCTTGTCGTCGGGCGCGACGATGCCAGGCCGCGACGGTGGCGTGGGCTGGGCCTGGGTCGCGCCGATCGCGAACGGGCCGGCTGAGGCCAGCAGCAGCGCGAAGACGGCAGGCGCGATGCGAAAACGGATCATGGTCGCAACTCTAGCCGCCACTGCCGCCTCGTCAAATCACAGCCGGGCGAGCGCGCAACGCAAAGAGCGGGCACGCCATCGGCGTCCCGCTCTTCAAAACCCCAACCGAGACAGTTGCGCGACCGCAGTCGCGCAGGGTCTCAGCCCTGACGCGCCTTGAAGCGCTTCTGGACCTTGTTGATGATGTAGACGCGGCCCTTGCGGCGCACGAGCTGGTTGTCGCGATGACGCGCGCGCAGCGACTTCAGCGAATTACGGATCTTCATCGTCTCAACTCCATCGGCCTGCCCTTGCGAGACGGGCCGGTCAAAAACCTTCAGTCTGCGACGCGGACCGTAACGATCCTCACCGCCCATGCAATGGTGCGACTGATGCGATGCCGGCTGTATACGGATTTTTCCGTGGATCGCAAGTGTGATCGCAGCCCGGCAAGCAGGAAATCCGCTTTTCCTCCTCTGGAACCTGGACGACAAGATTGCGTTTCGATCCTCGCTCACACGGAGAACCGCCATGCGCCTGCCCCTTCTCGCCTCGATCCTCACCACGACCCTGATGCTCGGCGCCTGCGGCAACACTGTCGAACAACGCATCGGCGGCGCAGCCGTCGGTGCCGGCACCGGCGCAGTCGTGGCCGGGCCCGTCGGCGCCGTCGTGGGCGGCGCGGCCGGCGCCGTCTCCGGTCCCTCCGTCGTGCGCGCCACGCGCCGCGCGACGCGCTGATCCGGCCCAGACCATCGCCCGCAGACCGGCGCTCACGCGCAGCCTGCGGGCACGTCTCAGCGCCCGGCCCGGCTCCTGGCCGACTGCGCCGCTCCGGCGTCACCGCCAGCCAGAACCGCCCCTGTGCGTCGACCCGAACCCGTTCGGAGGGCGATCACAACAATTCGATGACTTCTCGATTTTGAGGGTTGCCAAGACGAAATGGACCGGCTATCTCCCCCGTCATCAGGCCGGACGCAACGCGTCATGACGCTCTGAGACGCGCCCGTAGCTCAGCTGGATAGAGCATCAGACTACGAATCTGAGGGTCAGAGGTTCGAATCCTTTCGGGCGCGCCATTTCCATACATCTCTGTGAACATCGTCGACCGCGAGCGATAGCCCGGCGGCGGTCCGTTCCAGAGACGCTTCATCACCAATACGCGAACGACACCGTCATCGACCTCGAGGCGATCGATAACGACGTGTCGCCGGGGTGATGTTTTCGCGCTTGGTCGACCGAAGCTTTCGCTACCGACGTGATCGAAAGCTGGGGGCGGAGCAGTCTCAAGTCCAATCCAGCGCGCCGACGATCTTGATACCGTCGACGATGCACGCACTGCTCCTTTTGAGCGAGACATCGCTTCTGGCGTCGTGCTCCAGTAGCTGTTCCCCTCAGGATGATGGTGGCGGAACGATCTCCGATCGTTCCGCCACCATCATCCTGAGAGACGGCCACCGACATGACCGATCGCCAGGCACCGGCCCGCTACGGCATCCAGGCTAGGTTTTGCTCGTAGCGCTACAGCGCTTTGACCACCGCTTCCACGGCTCGCTGCGTTGCATCGACAACCTGGTCGGCCTCCTGCCGCGTCAGGCAGAGCGGCGGGGCAAAGCCGAGGATGTCGCCCTGCGGCATGGCGCGGGCGATGACGCCCTGTTCCAGCAGGGCGGCAGCGATGCGCGGACCGACCTTCTGCGAGGCGTCGAAGAAGACGCGATCATCCCGGTCGCGGACGAACTCGACCGCCGCCAGCAGGCCTTCGCCGCGGACCTCGCCGACGTGGGCGTGGCTGCCGACTGCCTCCTTCAGCGCCGCGTTGAAATAGGCACCGACCTCGCCGGCATTGCGCACGAGGTCGAGCTCATCGACCAGCTCGAGATTGGCGACGCCGGCTGCCGCGCAGAGCGGATGCGAGGAATAGGTCCAGCCATGGCCGATCGGGCCGTATTCGTCCGAGCCCTGCTCCAGCACGCGCCAGAGCTTCTCCGAGACGATGACGCCGGAAAGCGGCGCATAGGCCGAGGTCAGTCCCTTGGCGATGGTGATGAGATCGGGCTCGATGCCGTAATGGTCGGAGCCGAACATGCTGCCGAGACGCCCGAAACCGGTGACGACCTCGTCCGCGATCAGCAGGATGTCGTGCTTCTTGAGCACCGCCTGGATCTTCGCCCAGTAGCCGACGGGCGGCGGCACGATGCCGCCGGTGCCGAGCACCGGCTCGCCGATGAAGGCGGCGATCGTCTCAGGTCCCTCGGCCTGGATCAGCTCCTCCAGCTTGTCGGCGCAATGCTGCGAGAACTGCTCCTCGCTCATGCTGCGATCCTCGCGACGGTAGTAGTACGGCGCTTCGGTGTGCAGGACCGGCGCCTTCGGCAGGTCGAAGAGGTTGTGGAAGGCGGCAAGACCCGTGAGGCTGCCGGTCATCACGCCCGAGCCGTGATAGCCGCGCCAGCGCGAGATGATCTTCTTCTTCTCCGGCCGCTTCAGCACGTTGTTGTAGTACCAGACCAGCTTGAGATTGGTCTCGTTGGCGTCCGAACCCGAGAGGCCGAAGAAGACCCGGCTCATGCCCTTGGGCGCGCGCTCGACCACCATTTTGGCGAGCCGGATCGAGGGTTCCGAGCCATGGCCGACATAGGCGTGGTAATAGGGCAGCTTCGCCGCCTGCTCGGCGATCGCGTCGGTGATGGATTTCCGGCCATAGCCGACATTGACGCAGTAGAGGCCTGCGAAGGCATCGAGACTGCGCTTGCCGTCACGATCGACGATGTAAACGCCCTCGCCGCCGGCGATGATGCGGTTCGGCGTCTCGCCACGGGCATGCTGGCCCATATGCGTCGAGGGATGAAAGAAGTGGTCGCGGTCCCAGGCGTCCAGTTCGTTGTCGGTGCGGGCGGGTTGGTCGAGCATGACGGTAATCCTTCGCGAAAGCGGGAAACGACGCCTCAGTTCAGATCGAGGCAGACATATTTGAGGTCGGTGAAGGCCTCGAGGCCGTGGCGCGAGCCTTCGCGGCCAAGGCCGGATTGCTTCATTCCGCCGAAGGGGATCGGCGCGCCGGTGATCTTGACGCGGTTGACCGCGACCATGCCGTAGTCGAGCGCCCTGGCGAGGCGCGCAGCTCGCACACCGTCGCGGGTCACGACATAGGCGACGAGGCCGTATTCGGTGTCGTTGGCGCGGGCGATGACCTCGTCCTCGCCATCGAATGGCGCGATGGCTGCGACCGGCGCGAATGTTTCCTCGCGCATGATCAGCGCCTCTTCCGGCACATCGGCGAGCACGGTCGGCGTCAGGAAGAGCGGGCCGGGCATGGCACGCTCCGGCGTCAATCGCCTTGCACCGTGCACCAGTGCATCCACGATCTGGTCTTCCGCCTTGCGCTTGGCAGCAACGTGCATCAGCGGGCCGATCTCGATGCCATCCTCCAGGCCGGAGCCAACCCGCAGCGCCATGACCTTCTTGGTGAAGGCGGTGCAGAAGCGCTCATAGAGGCCGCGCTGCACATAGATCCGGTTGGCGGCGAGGCAATCCTGGCCCGAGGTCGCGAATTTGGCGTCGATGGCGATCGCGACGGCACGGTCGAGGTCGGCGTCGTCGAAGACGATCAGCGGAGCATGGCCACCGAGCTCCATCACCACGCGCTTGACGGTCGCAGCCGCATTGCGGGCGACGATCCGTCCGATCTCGGTCGAGCCGGTGAAGCTGACGGCCCGCACCCTCGTGTCGGCGCAATAGGTCTCGGCGATCGGCGCGGCCTCGCCGGTGACGATGTTGAAGACCCCGGCCGGAAATCCGACACGGTCGGCGAGTTCGGCCAGCGCCAGCGCCGAGAGCGGAGTATGCGACGAAGGGTGGGCGACCACGGTGCAGCCGGCAGCGAGCGCAGCCGCGGCTTTGCGCGTCAGCATGGCGGAGGGGAAGTTCCACGGCGTGAGCAAGGCTGCGACACCGACCGGCTCACGCGACAGCGACATCTGCGCGCCCGGCAGATGGCTGGTGACGCCCTCGGCATTCACGCGCAGCGCTTCCTCGGCGTAGTAGGCGATGAAATCGGCGGCGTAGGCGATCTCGCCGCGCGATTCCGCCAGCGGCTTGCCCTGTTCCAGCGTCATCAGCAGGGCAAGGTCCTCGGCCGTCGCCAGCATCGCGGCATGCCAGCGGCGCAGCAGCGCGGCGCGCTCCTGCGGCAGCAGCCCTTTCCAGGCTGGGAAAGCCGCCTGCGCGGCATCGATCGCCTGCGTCGCCTCAACGGCGCCGAGCGCTGCGACCTGCGCGACAAGGGCGCCGGTCGCGGGATCGGTCACGGGGAAAGTCTCGCCGTCTCGCGCCGCCGTCCAGCGCCCGCCGATATAGGATAGCTGCCGCAGCAAGCGGCGATCGGCCAGACCGGACAGGCCGGGATGCCCAACCGGCTTGGCGATCGCAGCTTCTCGCCTTGCCGTGCTCGTCATTGCGTTCATGACCATCCTCCCTCGATTGACGACGAGGCTAGGCGGAAGAGTGACGAGACTGTCTTCGAAGTGCCGGCTGCGCGCCGAGACAGTCTCGGAAGTTCAGGGCGGCGCCGATAGATTGTCGGCGCGACTTCAGCCCAGTACCGAGGCCAGGAATTCCCGGGTGCGCGGCTGCTCCGGCGCGCTGAAGATGCGCTCCGGCTCGCCCTGCTCGCAGATCCGGCCCTTGTCGAAGAAACAGACCCGGTCGGAGACCTCGCGGGCGAAGCGCATCTCGTGGGTGACGAGCAGCATGGTGAGGTCGTGCTCGCTGGCGAGGCCGCGAATGACCGAGAGCACCTCGCCGACGAGCTGCGGGTCGAGCGCCGAGGTCGGCTCGTCGAAGAGCAGCACGCGCGGGCGCATGGCGAGCGCGCGGGCGATCGCGACGCGCTGCTGCTGGCCGCCGGAGAGCTGGGCCGGGTAATGGTCCTTCTTGTCGGCGAGCCCGACCATGGCGAGGAGGTCGACGGCCCGGCATTCGGCCTCGCCGCGCGGCAGGCCGAGCACGCGCAACGGTGCCTCGACGACATTGCGCAGCACGGTCATGTGGGGAAACAGGTTGAAGCTCTGGAAGACCATGCCGACATGGCTGCGGATCTGGCGCAGATGCCCGTCCGACGCCTTGAACGGCCCGCCGGCATTCGGCTCGTGATAGGGCATGCCGGCGAGCGTCAGCCGGCCCTCCTGGAACGGCTCCAGCGTCATTAGGATGCGCAGCACCGTCGACTTGCCCGAGCCCGACGGGCCGATCAGCGTGACCTTCTCGCCGCGGGCGACGCTGAAGTTGAAATCGTCGAGCACGGTCAGCGCGCCGAAGCGCTTGGTCACGCCGGCGAACTCGATGATGGGCGCATGAGTGTTCTCGGTCATCGCAGCGGGATCCCTGCTTTCGGCAGCGCCTTCTGCAGCCGGTGCAGGCCGGCCGAGCAGATCAGCGTGAGGAGGAGGAAGATCAGGCCGACCAGCGTCAGCGGCACCAGATATTCGAAGGTGCGCTCGCCGATCATGTTGGCGAGCCCCATCATCTCGAGCACCGTGACGACGGAGAGCACCGGCGTCTCCTTGATCATGGCGACGAGGTAGTTACCCATCGCCGGCAGGATACGCGGCACGATCTGCGGCACGACGATGTCGCGATAGGTCTGCATCCGGGAGAGGTTCAGCGCGGTCGCCGCCTCCCACTGCCCACGCGGCACAGCCTCGATGCCGCCGCGATAGACCTCGGAGGTGTAGGCCGAATATTGCAGCCCGAGCGCGATCGCCCCGGTCAGGAAAGCCGGCAGTGTTATCCCGTAGTCCGGGAGCACGTAGTAGAGGAAGAAGAGCTGCACCAGCAGCGGTGTGTCGCGCAAGAACTCAACGACGACAGCCGTCGTCCAGGACACGGACGTGAACCGGCTGCGGCGCAGCAGCGCGAAGACGAGGCCGAGCACCAGCGCGATCGCGAAGCCGGCCGCTGCCGCCTGCAGGGTCACGGTGAGACCGATGAGGATGATCGGCAGGATCGAGGACGCGTAGGTCAGCGGTGTTGTCGTATCCCATTCGAAGCCGTACATCATGCGCGGCTCCTCACGAATGCGCCGCGCGCGGGAAGGCCGCACCGCGCCGGACGAGCCGCTCGATCAGCCGCATGAGCAGCATCAGCACCAGCGACATCGCGAAATAGCCGACGAGCGTCAGGCTGTAGATGCCGGCACTGTCGAGGGTGAGGTTGCGGATCGACTGAGCCCGGAAGGTCAGGTCGGCGATCGAGATCAGCGAGACCAGCGAGGAGAGCTTCAGGGTTTCGATGGCGAGGTTGCCGAAGGCCGGCATCATCTCGACCAGCGCCTGCGGCAGCGTGATGTGGATCAGCGTCTGGGCCCGGCCGAAATTCAGGGCCCGCGCCGCCTCATGCTGCTGGACCGAGACCGATTGCAGCGCGCCGCGAACGATCTCGGAGCCATAGGCGCCGACATGCAGTGAGAGCACCAGGATGCCGGTGGCGACCGGCTCGAAGCTGATCCCGACCAGCGGGAGGGCGTAATAGAACCAGAACAGCTGGACGAGCAGCGACGTCCCGCGGAAGAGCTCGGTGTAGCAGAGCGCCACCATCGACAGCACGCGCCCGCCCTCGGCGCGGGCGATACCGGCCGCGAAGGCCGCGACCGCGCCGATCGCGATCGCCGACACGGTGATCCCGGCGGTGATCAGGGCCCCGCGCGACAATGCAGGCAGATAGGACAACCATTCCATCCGGCAGGCTCCGCGACAACGTTGAACAGGCGTGGAGTTCCGCCCGCCACCGGGCGGGCGGAATGATGTCGGCTAACGCCTCACTTGCCGGCGCAGAGGTCCGCGACCTTGCGATCCGCCGCCGCCTTGATGCTGGCTTCCGACAGTCCGTAGGTGCCCAGAATTTTCTTGTAGTCGTCGGTCTTGCGGAACTCGACCAGCGCGGCGTTGAAGGCGTCGCGCAGCTCCTTGTCCTCGGGCCGGAAGGCGAAGCCGCCGAAATTGCGGACAGGCTTGCCGTTCACCACCGGGTCGGTGAAGGGCGCGACCTGCTCGACATTGGCCTGGCCCTTGGCGAGCGAGGCGACAGTGAGCTCGGTCGCAGCATAGGCGTCGGCGCGGCTCTGGACGGTGGCGAGCGCGTCGGCATTGGCCGTGATGAAGATCACCTGGCTGTCCTTGACGCCGACGGCGCGCAGGAAGTCGATATTGTTGGCGCCGGAGACGACCGCGACCTTCAGCGAGGGGTCCTTGGCGATGTCGGCATAGGTCGTCAGCTTCTTCGGGTTGCCCTTCTTCACCAGCAGGCCCTCGCCATAGGACGAGTTCGGTTCGGTGAAGGAGACCTGCTTGCAGCGCTCCGGCGAGATGTTCTGCTCGGCCGCGACGAAGTCGAAGCGCTTGGCCTTGAGGCCGGGGATCAGCGTGCCGAACGGCGTGACCGACCAGTTGGCCTCGGCGATGCCGAGCTTCTTCAACACGGCATTGGCGACGTCCGGGCCGATGCCGGCGGAAGTGCCGTCATCCTTCATGTAGGAATAGGGCACCTCGTTGGCGGTCGCGACGCGGATATAGCCCTGGTCCTTGACGTCCTTGAGCGTGGTGGCGCCGGCGGCGGCAAGCCCGGTGGCGAGAGCAATGGCGGAGAGACCCGCGATCTTCAGAAACGGCATGTGCAATTCTCCTCTGGTTGATGTTTCTCCGCGTGCCGATTGCTTCGGCTTGGCTGGCGTCTTCGCGCCGGCGGATTGGCTTGGACCGGTCGCCGGCCGAATGGGTCAGGGCGCCTCCCTCAGCACGGCGAGGACGGAGAGGCAGTCGCCGGCCTTGATCAGCCCGGGGACGTGACGCGCGGCGAGCACGCCGTCCATGGCGGCCCGGTACTCGGCCGGCGCGAGCCCGGTCTTCCCGACGGGATAGACCCGGACGATGACGTCGCCGGCGCGCACCGGCGCGCCGAGGTCGTGCTCGAAAACGATCAGCCCATCATCCCCGGCGAAGGTGAAGCAATCGGCCGAAGGCATGTCGAGCCAGCGGGTCGGCGCCGTCTCGGGCGTTCCGGCAAGGATGCCAGCGTGCCTGAGCAGGTTGCCCGCGCCGCGCCGTGCGACGCCGATGCTCGTCGCGCTCGCCGTCCCGGCGCCGCCGAGCTCGGTTGTGACGAAGACCTTGCCCATCTCCTCGACGGTGGTGTCGAGCATGCCGACGGCGTCGATCTCCAGCATCTTCATCGAGTAGGGCGCGGAGAAGGCCGCGACCGCCGCAAAGCAGCGTGCCTCCTGCGCCTTGTCCGGCAGCTCGTGCGCGGCGGCATAAGGCAGGAAGTCGAGCGTCTTTCCGCCGGAGTGGAAGTCGAGGACGATATCGGCGAGCGGTACGAGATGGCGCGTGACGTAATCCGCGATCTTCTCGGTGACATTGCCATCCGGGCGGCCCGGAAAGCTGCGATTCATATTACCCTTGTCGATCGGCGAGGTCCGCGTGCCCGCGCGGAAGGCCGGGTAGTTCAGCGCCGGCAGGATGATCACCCGGCCCGAGACCTCGGCTGGATCGAGCGAGCGTGCCAGCTCGAACAGCGCTGCCGGCCCCTCATATTCGTCGCCATGGTTCGCGCCGGTCAGCAGAGCGGTCGGCCCCTCCCCGTTCGCGACGACGCAGATCGGGATCATCACCGAGCCCCAGGCGCTGTCGTCGCGGCTATAGGGCAGGCGCAAGTGGCCATGCTGCACACCCGGCGCCGAGAGGTCGATCGTCGGCGTCACCGGCGAGGGGCGGGGTGAAGCGGTCAGCATCGCATCACTCCTTGACGAAGAGCTGGCGCGGCACGTTCGACAGGCATTCGACGCCGCGCTCCGTGATCGCGATGCTTTCGGTGATCTCGAGGCCCATATCCTCGAGCCAGAGGCCGGTCATGAAATGAAAGGTCATGCCGGGCCTGAGTTCGGTCCGGTCACCGGGGCGCAGGCTCATGGTGCGCTCGCCCCAATCCGGCGGATAGGACAGGCCGATCGGATAACCGGTGCGGTTGTCCTTGATGATCCCGTACCGCTTGAGCACCGCGAAGAAGGCGTTGGCGATGTCCTCGCAGGTATTGCCCGGCTTTGCCGCGGCGAGGCCGGTCTCCATGCCTTCGAGCGTCGCCTTCTCGGCGTCGAGGAAGGCCTGCGTCGGCTTGCCCAGGAAGACGGTGCGCGAGAGCGGGCAGTGGTAACGCTTGTAGGCGCCGGCGATCTCGAAGAAGGTGCCCTCCCCCAGGCGCATCGGCTTGTCGTCCCAAGTCAGATGCGGGGCCGAGGCATCGGCGCCCGAAGGCAGCAGCGGCACGATCGCGGGATAGTCGCCGCCGAATTCGGGCGTGCCGCGGATGCCGGCATCATAGATCTCGGCGACGAGATCGCATTTGCGCATGCCGGGTTCGACGACCTCGACGATGCGCTGGTGCATCAATTCGACGATGCGGCCGGCCTTGCGCATGTAATCGAGCTCGGTCGCGCTCTTGACAGCACGCTGCCAGTTCACCAGCCCGCCGGCATCCGTGAAGCGCGCGTTCGGCAAGTGTTTCTGCAGCGAGGCGAAGGCCGCCGCCGAGAAATAGTAATTGTCCATCTCGACCGCGATCGAGAGCTTGCCCCAGCCACGCTCGGCGATGATCTGCGCGAGCAGATCCATCGGGTGACGCTCGGTCGACTGCACATAGTGGTCGGGATAGCCGATGATGCTGTCATGGCCGATATAGGCGGTGCGCTTGGCGCCGTTCGCATCCTGCTTGCGGCCATACCAGATCGGCTCGCCGGTCGGCGGCACCAGCACGCATTGATGGACATAGAACGACCAGCCATCATAGCCGGTGAGCCAATGCATGTTGGAGGGGTCGGTGACGACCATCAGTTCGACCCCGGCTCGCTCCATGGCGGCGCGGGTCTTGGCGAGGCGCTCGGCATATTCCTCGCGGGTGAAGTTCAGGGTCACGGTCACGCGGTGTCTCCCGCTTCGGCTTTGGTGTCGATGGTCTGCCCGGCGCCGGCAGTGCGGGCGCGGGCGGCGGCGAGATTGGCGATCGCGGTGTCCTGCACGCCGGTGCCGGTCAGGTCCGCCAGGGTGATTTCGTCGGTGCGTGTCCGGCCGGGGCGTTGGCCGGCGATGACCTCGCCGAGCTCGGCGAAAGCCTGGTCGGCGCTGGCGGAACCGGCGCGGATCGCATGGGCGAGCTCGCCGAGCCGCCGGGTCTGGCTAAGCCGGTCGGCGACATAGGTGGCGCGGGCGAGGACGGTGGGGTCGATCTCGTTCTTGTGCTCGCTGTCGGAGCCCATCGCAGTGATGTGCTGGCCGGGCTCGATCCAGTCCGCCATCAGGATCGGTCGCTCGGCCGGCGTCGTGGTGACGATGATATCGGCGCCTTTAACGGCGGCCTGCGGATCGGCGATGGCGGTGACGGCAAAGCCGAGCTTGCGGGAGAGCTCGGCCGCGGCCTTGTTCGCCTTCTGCGCATCGCGCGCCCAGATCCGCGCCTCGCGGATCGGCCGCACCAGCGCCAACGCTTGGAGTTGGAGTCCCGCCTGCATTCCGGCGCCGAAGATGGCTGCGACCGCGGCGTCCGGCCGGGCGAGATGACGCGCTGCGACGGCTCCGGCCGCGGCCGTCCTGACATCGGTGAGATAGCCATTGTCGAGAAGCAGCGCCTCGACGAGGCCGGTCCTAGCGCTGAACAGGATCATCAGCCCGTTGAGGCTGGGCAGGCCGAGTCTGGGATTGTCGAAGAAGCCGGGGCTGACCTTGATCGCGAAGCCGTCGAGGCCCGGCACATAGGCCGTCTTCACATCGACCTCGCCGCGGTGCTCGGGAATGTCGAGCCGCAGGATCGGCGGCATGGCGACCGGCTTGGTCGCGAGCGCTGCGAAGGCCGCCTCGACACAGTCAACGGCGCTCAGGTCGAGCCCGACGATGCGGCGCAGCTCCGCTTCGGTGAGGACGAGCATGCGGCTCATGCGGCGGCTCCGGAGACGATGCGCCGGTGCACGGCCTCGTCGATGTTGCGACCGGAGGCGATGAGCGCGGTCGGCCCCTGCGGCTTGACCTTGCCGGCGAGCAAGGCGGCAATGCCGACGGCGCCGGCGCCCTCGACGATCTCGCCCTCCACGAGCGCGGCATGGCGGATGCCGGCGGCGATCTCGGCCTCGCTCAGCAGCACGATCTCGTCGATGAGGTCACGGCACAAAGCGAAGGTGATGCGGTTGGACAGGCCGATGCCGCCCCCGAGCGAATCCGCCAGCGTTGCCTCTTCGACGACCTCGACGGGCCGGCCGGCCGCAATCGCTGCGGCCATCGCGGCACCACGCACCATCGAGATGCCGACGATCCTGACGGAAGGCTGCAACGCCTTGACCGCGACGGCGATGCCAGCCGCCAGCCCGCCGCCCGAGAGCGGGATCAGCACGCAGGCGAGCTCCGGCAGGTCCTCGATCAGTTCGAGCCCGATCGTGCCCTGGCCGGCAACGACGTCGGGATGGTCGAAGGGCGGGATCTGGGTGAGCCCGTGCTCGGCCACCAGCCGCTCGACCTCGGCCTGCGCATCGTCCTGCGAGCGGCCGACGATACGGACTTCGGCGCCCAGCGAGCGGATCGCCTCGATCTTGTTCGCGGGCACGAGCGCCGACATGCAGATGGTGGCGGCAAGGCCAAGTTCGCGGGCGGTATAGGCGACAGCGCGGCCATGATTGCCAGTCGACGCGGTCACCAGCCCGCGTCGGCGCTGGTCTTCGGTCAGCGCCAGCACTGCATTCATCGCACCGCGCAGCTTGAAGGCGCCGATCGGCTGGCGGGTTTCGAGCTTGAGATGGACGGGCTGGTCGCAGAGACGACTGAGGGAAGGCGAAGTTACAAGCGGTGTGCGCTCGACCCGTCCAGCGACCCGAGCCATGGCGGCTTCCACCTCGGGCAGCGCGACAGCGGCCGGCGGCGTGGCCGGTCGATCTGCCTCGGCAGTGAAAAGACGCGGTTTTGTCACCGGCATGTCTCCCTCGCTTGTCATGCTGCGAGGGAGAAAATTTCATGTCAATTATTATATTGTCATGATCCAATTATGCCAAACCTGCACCGCAGGCGACAATGACATGGACAGAGGATCCTGCTCGCCGCTCTCAGCCGATAGCGCCGATATCGAAGACCGGCGGCAGCTGCTCGAAGGTCTGGCGCACCGTCGTCAGCGTCCGCGCCAGCAATTCATGGCTCATCCGCCCGCCCAGACAGATGCGAAGGCCGCCGCCATGGCCCGCGCCAGCCACGAACGGATCGGACGGCGTCACGGCGATGCGCCGGTCGGCGAGCGAGCGCACCAGGCTATCCTCGGTCCAATGCGCGGGAACCTTGAGCCAGGAGCAGAGCGAGAGTGGATGGCTCGAGGCGACATGGCTTCCGAGCGTCTCCGCGACGATGCGCTGGCGTGCCGTCGCCTCCTCGCGCTGGACGGTGAGCAGCCTTTGCGCGGTACCGTCCTGGACCCAGCGCGTCGCGATCTCGGCCGGCAGATAGGTGCCGCTCCAGCTGGTCACGCGCAGGATCGAGGCGGCGCGGATCGAGTATTGAGGCGGCACGACCAGGTAGCCGACGCGCAGGCCGGTCAGCACCGTCTTGGTAAAGCTGGTGAGGAAGAAGCCGAGATCCGGCAACATCGCGGTGATCGACGGCAACGGTTCGGCGATCAGCGGCTTGTAGACCTCGTCCTCGACGACGAAGACGCCATGGCGCTGCGCGATCTCCGCGATAGCGCGGCGTCGCTCGGGGCCGGCGACATGGCTGGTCGGATTGTTGAGCGTCGGGATGAGCACGAGCGCCCGCACGCCGCCGGCGCGGCACGCCGCCTCGAACGCATCGGGGCGGATGCCTTCCTCATCGGTCGGCAGGCCCTTGAGGCTGAAGCCGAGGACATTGGCGAGGCCGATGACGCCGTGATCGGTCAGGTTCTCGGTCAGCACGAGGTCGCCGGCCCGGACCACGCAGGCCAGCGCGAGGAAGAGCGCATGGGCGGCGCCATTGGTGATCAGGATGCGCTCGACCGAGGTCTCGACGCCGAGCGGCCCGAGCCAGAGGCGCGCCGCTTCACGATGGTGGTCGAGCCCCGCGATCGGCCGGCACGGCCGCATGAAGGCGCTGCTGTCGCCCTCGGCCAAAGCTGACAGCGCCTGGCGCGAGGCCACCTCATGGGCATCGAGATAAACCCCGCGCACGATCGAGAGGTCGACGACTTCGGTGGGGCTGCGGTCGAGCATCAGCCGGCCCGCCTGTTCGGTGACGCGGCTCTTCACGAAGGTTCCGCGCCCGACCTCGCCGCTGAGATAGCCGAGGCGCTCGGCCTCCTTGTAGCTGAGGCTGACGGTCTGGACGGAGATGCCGAGCGCATGGGCGAGGTCGCGATGCGTCGGCATCCGGTCCATCGGCTTCAGGATGCCGGCGTCGATATCGGCGATAATGCGCTCGGTCAGCGCAGCATGCTTGGTCGCGCCCTTCTGCTTCGTCAGGACCGGGCGCCATTCGACGGCCTTCTCGACGATGGGAGAAAGCCTGTTGCCGGAAGGCCGTTCGGCTTGACGGAACATGATATTGTCTCGTTCTTATAAAGAGGCATTCATGACATTATGCACCCGCGGTCCCAGAAGATGAAGCTCGATCCCATCGATCTCAAGATCGTCGCGGCCCTGCAGCGCGACGGCCGCATGACCAAGCTCAAGCTCGCCGAAACGGTGGCGTTGTCGCCGGCTGCCTGCTGGGAGCGGCTGCGCCGGATGGAGGAGGCCGGCGTGATCAAGGGCTATTCCGCGATCGTCGATCTGAAGCCCGATGCCCCGCGCACCACGGTGATCGTCGAGATCAGCCTGAAGAGCCATCAGCAGGCGGATTTCCGCCGCTTCGAGGAGGCCGTGGCGAGGGAACCGGCCATCGTCGCCTGCGACGCGACCGGCGGCGGTATCGACTACATCATGCGGGTGGTCACGCCTGATATCGACGCCTATCAGCGCCTGATCGACCGGCTGCTGGAGCCGGCGATCGGCATCGAGCGCTATTACACATATGTCGTGACCAAGAGCGTCCCCCTGGTCGAAATGCACGCGATCCCGAGAGATCAGCCTTGAGCCACGCAATAAGAAACAGACACCAATCTCGGCTTGCGGGAGAGAGCGTCCACAAAAGCCCAGGACTGTTCAGCCGGAAGCCCATCGCGCCTGCACGGTCGCGACCGTTGGATGCCGCGCCAGGCGGTCTTCGATATGAGCCAGCTGGATATCCGAAGGGGCCGACACAGCCAGCTTGAACTCGGCAGTGTCTGCCGACGAAGCGGAAGCCGCAATCTCGTTCAACGCCCAGCCGAAGCGCTGAACGTCCGCGAGCACGCGGCTTACGGAATCTCCGAGATCCGACGTCACGACGTTGATGACGACGCGGTTCAATGAAAATCCAGGCACGGTGCGACGGGACCTATGGCAGCAGGATGGTGGAGCCGACGGTGCGCCGGCCTTCCAGCCTGGCATGCGCCTCGGCGGCTTCCGCCAGTGGGAGGCGCAAGCCGATATCCGCCTTGAGAATGCCTTCGCCGATCAACGCAAAGACTTCGGTCGCCATCTCCCTCAACGCGGATGGGTTGCGCAGGTGATGAAAGATGATCGGCCGGGATAGTGAATTTGAGCGCGCGGCGAGTTGCGAAACCTCGAACGGCGGCACCGGGCCGGAACTCTGCCCGAAATTCACCAGCTTCCCGAAATACGACAGCGCGGACAGCGAGGACTGGAAACTGTCGCGCCCGACCGAGTCGTAGGCCACGGCGACGCCCTCGCCCTTGGTGATGTCCATCACCTTGCCGACCAGCTCCTGATCGGAGCTCGAGAACACATGCGCAGCCCCCGCCGCACGCGCGACCGCTTCCTTGCGCGGATCTCCGACCGTTCCGATGACGACGGCACCAAGGTGATCGGCCCAGCGGCAAAGCAGCTGGCCGACGCCCCCGGCAGCAGCATGCACGAGAATATGATCCCCCGGACCGACCGCATACTCCCTGCGAAGCAACATGCAGGCAGTCAGCCCCTTCAGGATCGTCGCGGCAGCGATCTCATCATCGATGGTGTCAGGCAGCTTGAGCGCAAGGTTCTCGGGCAGGTTTCGATGCGCGGCATAAGCTCCGTAACTGCCCGTGACATAGCAAATCCTGTCGCCTGGACGAAAATCCCGGACCCCTGAGCCGGTTTTTTCGACGATGCCGCTGGCCTCAATGCCCGGAATGCCGGGTAGCGCGAGCGTGCGATACAGACCCGAGCGAACATACACGTCGTGAAAATTGACGCCTATGGCGCTCTGTCTGATCCGCAATTCGCCAGGGCCGGGATCCGGCAGGTCGACCTGCTCCAGCTTCAGCTGGTCCGGCCCTCCATGGCTTCTGAGGATGATTGCCGGCGTCATCGTGAAGTTCCGGTGAGGGCTCGATCAAACTGCATGTGCCGCGCTTCAGGTGACGATCTTCAAGCCGGTGCGCTGGCTGATCGAGCGAAACCTTGCATTTTCCGCCATGACGATCTCGCGGGTGCTTTCGGGAGTGTTGGGGCCGTCCCACGCCTGCATCCCGGCTTTGAGGAACCGTTCCCGCGTGACCGGCTGGTTCAGCGAGGCGGCTCCGGCCTTGTTCAGCTTGGCCAGCACCTCGGGCGGCAGGCGCGCCGGCCCCTGGATCAGGTAGTAGATGTTCAACTCCATCTCCGGCATCCCGAGCTCCCTGAAAGTCGGGATGTCCGGGAACAGCGGAAACCGGTTGGGGCTCGTCACGGCAAGCCCCTTCAGGGCACCGCCGTTCAGAAGTCCCGTCGCCGACCCCAGCGAGGCCACGCCCCAGGCCGTCTCGCCGGTCGACACGCTCAGCACCGCCGGCGCACCACCACGATACGGTACATGGCGCGACTGGTTGGCGGGGCCGGCAAGGGTTCGCAGCAATTCGGCACCGATATGAGGGATCGAGCCGACGCCCGAGCTGGAATAATTCAGCTCCGCGGATGCAGGCGTACGGAGAAGCTCGATGGTCTCTTTCACTGTCTTCGCCGGAAAGTTCGGCGAAACGATCAGGACCATGGGAGCCGTACAGACAGTCGCAATCCAGTCGAAATCCTGGACCGGATCATATTTGACGCCGGTCTCATGCATCGCCGGCCAGATCGCGAACGAGGATGATTCCGACAGAAGCAGGCTATAGCCGTCCGGCTGCTGGCGCGTCAGCCATGTCGCGGCGACGGTTCCGCTGGCGCCCGGCCGGTTTTCGACGACCATTCGATATCCGTCCAGCTCCTTTGCCATACCCTCGATGATCAATCGCGAGGCGACATCCGTCGAGCCGCCGGCAGGATAGCCATTGGACAGGATCGGGGGCCGGGTCGGAAACGTGCTCCCGAAGGCCTGCGTCGCGGAGAGGCCGACGGCGGCAAGCCCGATGATGCATTCGCGACGATCCATCGCATTCTCCTCCCCGAATTTCTCAGGCGTCATCGCCATTCATTATTTTATTCGAATGATAGTGCGGAGCTTCCGGACGTCAACCCGAAAGCGGCGAAACCGCAACGATTTCCCGACAGCGGCCAGAGGAAGCGCACGGGCATCTCCGGGCACCTGGAATGCCTTCGACTTTCGATCGGCGCTGCCTTGCCGTGGCCGGCTGCGCGGCCGGCCGGCATAGCCCCTGCCATTTCATTCGAAGAACAGTGTGCAGTTCGTTCCGGGGACTATGATTCGGCGCCGGAGCAAGCTATTTCACGGAGCGAGCGGGGATTTTGCGTGCGAGAAGAAGCAGGACATGTCTGAGGGCACCAGGACCACCGGCGGACATGCGGTCCTTGCGGATCTGCTGCGCGACGAAATCGGCGGAGGGACCTACCCTGTGGGCAGCCGCTTCCCGACGGAGCCCGAACTGCAGGAGCGGTTCGGCGTGGGTCGCCACACCATCCGTGAAGCTCTGAAGCTGCTCGCGGAGCAGGGCATCCTCGGGCGCCGGCGCAAGACGGGCACGACGGTGCTGGCCCAGCGGCCGGTCGCGCCCTATGTGCATTCGCTGCGCGACCTCAAAGGGCTGTTCGATTTCGCCCAGAGCACCCAGCTGGACGTGCGCCATTACGGCTTCGCCTCCAGCGTGGCGAAATCGTTCGAATCCTTCTCCGGACTTCGGGAAGGCCGATGGTTGCGGGTTGCGGGCGTGCGATCGACACGCAACGACCAGCAGCCCCTATGCTGGTCGGAGGTTTTCGTGCCCGAGAAGCTAGCCCCGGCCCTCGAAGCCATCCAGCAGGGAGACAGGGCGATCTACGAAGTCATCATGGATGAGCAGGGTCTCAAGCTCGACTATGTCGAGCAGGAGGTATCGGCGACGACCATGCCGGCGGCGATGGCCGATCTGTTGCACGCCGGTACCGAAACCGCGGCCCTGGCCGTGAAGCGGCGCTATGTCGCCAATAACGGGCAGACATTCGAATTGTCCTACAATCTCTATCCGGCGACGCGCTATTCGGTCAGGAGCGTCATCCGCCAGCGGATCTGAGAACGGTTCGGCGCGGCCTCATCGTCCGGTAAAGTTCGGTTTTCGTCTTTCAAGGAAAGCGGTTCGCCCTTCCGCGTGGTCGGCCGTTTGCAGCAAGGCCGCCTGGGTGTCGCGTTCCCAGTCCAGCACCTGGTCGAGCCCCCGGGCCAGGGCAGCCCGGGTCTGCGCCGTCGCCAGGGGAGCCAGTTGGCTGAAACGGCCGGCAAGCGCCAATGCCCGTTCGAGCAGCTCGCCCGAAGCCACCGTTTCATCGGTCAATCCAATGCGGCCGGCGCGCTCGGCATCGACCACCTCGTCATACAGCAGGAACTGGCGCGCCCTTGCGGGCCCGATGCGGGCCGGCAGGGTATGCAGCAGGCCGAAGTCCGCGATCAGTCCGATCTGCGGAAACCCCGCCCGGAAGCGTGCGCCGGGCGTGGCGATCACCGTGTCCGCCGCGAGTGCGAGACCCAGCCCGGCCCCGACCGCCCAGCCCTCCACCGCTGCAATCACCGGCTTCGAGCCCCGGATCATCAGCCGCGTCAGCTCGTGCACGCCGCGAAAGCGCTCGCGACCGGCGGCCAGATCCGTCGATTGATTCATCGAGTCGATGTCTCCGCCCGAGCAGAAATTCCCGCCGGCGCCGATGATGACCGCCGCACGCAGATCGCGATCCCTTTCGAACCTGAGGAAAGCTTCCAGCAGTCCTTCCCTCAGCGGCGCGGAGAGGGCGTTTCGCTTTGCGGGATTGTTCAGGGTCAGGACCATGGTCGTGCCGTCGCGGGCAGTTTCCAACATCAGCCTCTTCCTTTTGATAATAAGTTCGAATTTAATAGCGAGTGAGATCGCCCCCGGCTAGAGGCCGCGCGACGATGCTTGCTCGAATCGAGATGGGAGAGGCGAATGTTCAGGGACGACGTCTTGAAGGGCCAGCACATCCTCGTGACGGGAGGCGGCACCGGACTCGGCCGGGAAATGGCGCATCGCTTCGCCGGCTACGGCGCGCGCGTGGCGATCTGCGGGCGCCGGGAGGCGGTCGTCCGGGAGACGGCCGAGGCGATAGCCCGCGAGACCGGCGCTGCGGTCGATGCCTATGAGTGCGATATCCGCTCGCCTGAATCCGTGCGGGCGATGGTCGACCGGGCCTGGCTCGACCACGGTCCGCTGACCGGGCTGGTCAACAACGCGGCCGGCAACTTCATCAGCCGCACGGAGGACCTGACGGCGAACGGCTTCAACGCGATCTCCGATATCGTCCTGCGCGGCACCTTCTACGTCACCAATGCGATCGGGCAGCGCTGGATAGCCGAACAGCGAAAGGGCTCGGTGCTCTCGATCCTGGCGACGTTCACGCGGACCGGCGCACCCTTCGTCGTGCCCTCGGCCATGTCGAAGGCCGGCATCGAGGCGATGACGCGGTCGCTCGCCATCGAATGGGGGCGCTACGGCATCAGGCTCAATGCCATCTCGCCGGGTATCTTTCCGACGGAGGGCGCCTCGGCCCGCCTGCGTCCGACCGACAACGCGCATGACTATGAACGCTCCGTCAATCCGATGGGCCGCCTTGGACAGAAGCCCGAGCTCACCACCCTGGCCACCTTCCTGATGGCGCCGGGCTGCGAATGGCTCAGCGGTGAGACGATTGCCGTCGATGGTGCGCATGGCCTCGCAAACGGCGCCTATTTCACGAACTACCTCCCCTGGACCGACGCGCAATGGCAGCAGGCGCGCGAACGTATCCGGGGCCGTGACCGCAACGACAAGGCTGCGAGCGCCGCAGGCTGACAGGGGCATCCCAAGCCCCTTCGGTGGTGCGGGGGGCCATCGCCACGTGGAGCGCCTGATTGCGCTCCGCCAATGTCAGGCTGCGGGAGAAAAGCCTTTCGGCAGGCCGGCGCGGGCGAGCGCGCCGGTGAAGCGTTCTTCCGGAAGCCAGGTTTCAATGCGCTCCCGCAAGCGCAGCAACGCAGCCAGGTCGATGCCGGTAGCGAAGCCCATCGCCGCGAGCATGAAGGCGCAGTCTTCCGTGTTGATGTTGCCGGTCGCGCCGGGGGCGAAGGGGCAGCCGCCCAGCCCCCCGAGCGAGGCATCGAAGCGGCGGACCCCGGCCGAAAGCGCAGCGCCGACATTGGCCAGCCCGAGGCCGCGCGTGTCATGGAAATGCGCGGCGAGCGGCAGCGACCCGACAATGCCGGCGGCTCCCTCGAACAGGCGGCGGACGCGCGCAGGATCGCCATAGCCAACGGTATCCGCCAGCATGATCTCGTCGGCTCCGGCGCGCGCCAATCGCCCGACGATCGCGAGTACGCGCGCCTCGGCGACTTCGCCTTGCAGCGTGCAGCCGAAACTGGTCGCCACGCCGCAGCCCAATGCGACCCGATCGGACAATCCTTGAGCCGCGCGCTCGGCGACGATGAGATCGAACTCGTCCAGCGCCGCATCGGTCGAGCGGCGCGCATTGGCAAGGCTGTGGGCCTCGCTGGCGGAGACCACATAGTTGACCTTGGTCAGCCCGGCGGCGAAGGCGCGCCGTGCTCCCTTCAGGTTCACCACGAGGGCGGAGACCTGCGCGCCCCGGATTCCGGCAATCCCCGCTGCGACGGCATCGGCATCCGCGAATTGCGGGATGACATGCGCCGGCACGAAGGACGTGGCCTCGATCTCGGCGAGGCCGGCAGCGACCGCGCCGCGGCACCAGTCGAGCTTCTTCTCCGTGTCGAGAACGGTCGAGACGAGCTGCAACCCGTCGCGCAGCCCGACCTCCCTCAACAGAACCTGCTCCGCCATCGCCAACCTATTTCCCGATGAAGCGTGGCGGCCGCTTTTCGTTGAACGCCGTCACGCCCTCGTGGCGGTCCTGCGTCGGGACCATCCGGGCATAGGCTTCGATCTCGAAGGTGAGGCCGTCGCGCAGGGCCATCTGCAGGCCGCGGTGGATCGACTGCTTCGCCTGCCGCACGGAAATCGGCGCGTTGTTGGCGATGGTGGTCGCGGTCGCGAGCGCCGCCGGAAGAAGCTCGCCCTGGGGCAGGACCGCATTGACCAGGCCCCATTGCGCCGCTTCGCTCGCCGAGAAGGGCTGGCCCGTCAGGATGAGTTCCTTCGCCCGCCGCTCGCCGATGGCACGGGCAATCGTCTGGGTTCCTCCGCCGCCGGGCATGATGCCGAGCGTCACCTCGCTCTGGGCGAAACGGGCGTGTTCGGCGGCGTAGAGAAAGTCGCAGCAGGCGGCGATCTCGCAGCCGCCGCCATAGGCCGCCCCGTTGACCGCGCCGATCACAGGGACCGGGCAATCGAGCAGGGCACGCACCATCCGCTCGAACACGACATGCTGGCGCTGCCACGCCTCATCGCTCATGCCGCGCCGTTCCTTGAGGTCACCGCCGGCACAGAAGGCGCGCTCCCCCTCGCCGGTCAGCACGATGCAGCGCAACCCGGCCGCATCGAGCGCGACCGCCTCGAAGAAGGTCACCAGATCGCGCCCCATCTGCGTATTCAGCGCGTTCATGGCCTGCGGACGCGCAAGCGTCACCAGGGCGATATGCTCGGCCGGCGCGGAAATCCGGAGCGTCTCAAAGGCTGGAGGCGCGACGGAGGCGTTCATGCCGCGCTCCTGCCGAGCGCCAGGCGCAACCGCGTGATCCAGGCGCCGACATCCGGCGACGTGCCGATAGCCAGCCCCTCCCCGAACAAGTTGAGCGTCGTATCGGCGCCGAGCCCCGGCTGCACGCGCCGCAAGCAATCCGTCCATTTGGCCGCGAGTTGCTGCTCCGTCATCGGGTCCTCCGGCGAACCCGGCGCGCGCGTCACCGTCCTCGCGACGGAACCGCCATCCTTCAGGGTCACGGTCACTGTGACGGGCGCGCTGCCGACCTCGCTGCCCCGGCTCGATTCGCCCGACGCCTCGACCAGCTGGATATCGGCGAGCCGTGCCTGCAGGTCCGGCCGAAGAACAGCCGCGTCGGTGAAGCTCGCCAGATCGATCCGGCCGTCGGCCAGGCTGGCGGCAACCGCATAGGGGCCGCTGAAGAGGGCATTCAGCCCGGTGCGGGGGAACGGGTGGATCAGGGGTTTGGTGCCGCCTGCCGGCATATCGACGCGAACATGCTCCACCGCCGCGAGATCGATGCCGGCGTCGCGGCGCAGACCGAGGGTGCCCTCGATCATCCGGTGCAGCATGTAGCAGCATGGATAGCGCTTCTGTTCGAAGCCGGGCTCGCTCAACGCGAACGGCGCGCCGAGCACGACATTCGGCGGCCAGCGATCGGTCTCACCGCCGGAGAAGGCCTTGAGATAGCCGTCGGCCTCGAAGACCTCGGAAGCCGCATCGATGCCGCCCTGCGCGAGCCGTACGGCCTTGAGCCCATTCGAGGCCGCCAGCCCGACATGAAGCGACTTCACCATCGAGCCGAAGTTCTTTCGCAAGCCACAGGCCATGCTGGCCGCGATGGCCAGCGCCCGCCGGGTGGTGTCGAGATCGAGATGCAGGAGCCGCGCGACCGCGGCGGCGGCACCGACCGCTCCCAGCGTGCCCGTTGCGTGGAAGCCGAGCGCATAATGCCGAAAGCCCATGCTCTGCCCGAGACGGATCAGCACCTCGGTGCCGATCGCCACTGCGCCGAGCAGTTCCCCCCCCGTGACCTTGCGCTTGTCGAGAAGGGGCAGCAAGGCCGACAGCACGGGCGCCGTCGGATGGCAGACGCTCAGCATCGAGACGTCGTCATAATCGAGCACATGGCTCGCCATGCCGGTCAGAAGCGCGGCATCGTCGCTGCGGAAGGCTTCCGGCCCCCAGAAGCTGGGTACCGCACCCGGCCAGGGCTCGAGGGAACCGGCCAGCCGCCGCACCGGTTCCTCGGTGCCACCTGCCGCGGTCACGGCAAGCGTGTCGACGACCACGCGCGTGGCCTGGCTCAGGACCTCGTCCGGCACCCGGGCCTCGACGATGAACGCCGCCAGGCGTTCCGTGGGACCCGGGACCGGCGAAAGGCTTTTCAGAGGCTGCAAGGCTGTCATCCTGTCCTCGTTTCGGCTCAGTAGGAACGGGGCATGCCGAGTGCGTGCTGGGCGACCTGGGCAAGGATCAAATTGTTGGAGAGCGGCGCCGTGCGGAAGAGCCGCGCCTCCTTCCATTTGCGCTCGACGTGATATTCGCTCGCGACGCCATAGCCGCCGAACGTCGTCATGCACGCCTCGGCCGCCTCCCAGGCGGCTTCGCTGGCGAGGAACTTGGCCATGCTCGTCTCGTTCGCGCAGGGCAGCTTGCGGTCGAACAGGGCGGCGGCCCGGTTGCGCATCAGCTCGGCCGCCTCGATGTTCATATGGGCCCGCGAGATCGGGAACTGGATGCCCTGGTTCTGGCCGATCGGCCGATCGAAGACCCGCCGGTCGCTGGCGTATCGCGAGGCCTCCGCGGTGAACCAGCGGCCGTCCCCGATCGACTCGCTCGCGACCAGGAGGCGTTCGGAGTTCAGCGAGTCCACGAGATAATGGAAGCCGCGGCCTTCCTCGCCGATCCGGTCCTCCTCCCCCACCTCCAGATTGTCGATGAAGACCTCGTTGGTGTGGTGGTTCAGCATGGTCCGGATCGGCCGGGCGTGCAGGGCCTTGCCCGCCTTCTCGATGTCGATGAGGAAGAGCGAGAGGCCATCCGTCTTGCGGCTCACCTCCTCGAACGGCGTCGTCCGGACGATCAGCAGGTACATGTGCGACTGCATGTAGCGCGAGGTCCAGATCTTCTGGCCGTTGATCACATAGCCGCCGCCCGGTCGGCGCTTCGCGAAGGTCTTGATCCTGAGCGTATTGGAACCGGCATCCGGCTCGGTGACGCCGAAGGCCTGCAGCCGCAATGAGCCGTCGGCGATGCGCGGGAGATAGCGGCGCTTCTGCTCCTCGCTGCCATGGTTCAGCACCGAGGCCATCGTGTACATCTGCGCGTGGCAGGCGGCACCGTTGCCCCCCGAGCGATTGATTTCCTCGAGGATGATGCAGCCTTCCATCAGCCCGAGCCCGGAGCCGCCATACTCCTCCGGGATCAGGGCCGAAAGCCAGCCTGCTCTGGTCATCGCCTGGACGAAGTCCTCGGGGTATTCGCCGGCCTCGTCGCATTTGCGCCAATAATCGACGCCGAACTCGGCGCAGAGCTTGCGGACCGCAGCCCGGATCTGTTGCTGGGTTTCCGTGTAGTCGAAATCCATGGTGCTCTGTCCTGGAAGAGGCTGCTTTACCCAACCGCCCCGGCGAGGCGAAGGCGGTCGATCTCGTCGGATGCGTAACCAAGGCCCGAGAGCAGGGACGCCGTGTCGGCGCCGAGCGCGGGCGGCGGCTCGAGCCTGGCCGAACGGCTTCCTGCCAGCTTGAGGGGCAAGGCGACGATGCGATGGCTCTCGCGCTCAGCCGCCGGCAGATCCGCGATGATCCCCGCCGCCTCGACCTGCGGATGCGCGAGCATCTGCGCGACCGAGTTGAGCTCGCTGCATGGAGCCCCCGCCGCGCGCAGCCGCGAGACGATATCGGCTGCCGGCAATTGCTGCGTGACCGCGCTGATCGCGGCGACGAGCGCTTCGCGGTTTGCGACACGCGCGGTGTTGGTGGCGAAACGCCTATCCGCCACGAGTTCGCGGCAATCCAGCCCGCCGCAGACGCGCTCGAACAGCCCGTCGTTTCCGGCCGCGATGAACACATGGCCGTCGCGCGCCGGGAAGAGCTGATAGGGAGCAGCCATCGCCATGCCAGAGCCGAGCTTTTGCGGCAGCGTTCCGGTCGCGAGATAGGTCGCGACGAATACGCTCATCCAGCCGATGCCGGTGTCGAGCAGGCTCGCTTCCACGAGCATCCCGCGCCCGCTCCGGCCGCGCTCGATGACGCCGGCCAAAACACCCAGCGCGGCCCACATCCCGGTGCCGAGATCGATCAGCGAGACGGCCACGCGCACCGGCGCGTCGCCCTCGTTGCCGGTCGTGCTCATGATGCCCGTGAAGGCTTGCATCAGCGGATCGTAACCCGGCAGGGCAGCCAGCGGCCCGGCTTGCCCGAAGGCGCTGATGGCACAGTAGATCAGGCGCGGATTGCCTGCAGCGAGATCGGCGTGGCCCAATCCGCGGCTTTCGGCGCTGCCGGGCTTCATCGAGTGGATGATGACGTCGGCATCGGCGGCGAGGCGCTTGAGCACGGCCAACCCCTCGGGGTGGTCCAGATCCAGGCAGATGCTGCTCTTGTTCCGGTTGAGGGCAAGGAATGTCGCCGACTGGTCCCCATGTCGCGGCGGCCAGTCACGCGTGTCGTCGCCGCGCCCGGGACGCTCGACCTTGATCACCGTCGCGCCCATGTCGCCGAGCACCTGGGTGCAGAACGGCCCGGCCACATTTTGCGTGAGGTCGACGACCTTCAGCCCCGACAGAATTGCTCCAAGCATTCCCGCTTTCCATTTTTATTCATTCGATTGATATAGCGCGCCCGCAGGCGAGGCAACTGCCCGCGCGGAGATTTCGATATAAAATTCGGATGAATAAATCCGATGGCACTTCACCCTTTCAGGGCGGCCTCTGCCATCGCGCGCAGCAGGTTGCGCTGAACCTTCGGCCCGTTCGGCCCGTCCGTCGCCGGAAACGTGTCGACGGCCAGGATGCGCGCCGGTTGCTTGAACTTGGCGAGTCGTCCCCGGCAATGCTCCTGCACCGCGGCTTCGGCAAAGCCACCTTCCGCCGCAATGACGAAGGCGACTGCCCTGTACCCGTCCGGACCATGGGCTCCGACGACCTGGCACTCGCTCACCATCGGGTGGGACGCGACCATCTCGGCGATCTCCGCCGGACTGACGAGGAACCCTCCCAGGCGCAGGGCATCGTTCATGCGCGCATGGAACTCGAAGCTCCCATCCGCGCGCAGGCAGCCGGCATCACCCGTCCGCAGGAAGCCATCGTCGGTGAATGCGGCCGCGGTCGCCTCCGGGTCACCGAAATAGCCGAGCATCATGCTCGGAGCCGCGACCTCGAGCTCCCCGCTCTCGTCGACGGCGAGAAGGCGGCCGGTGTCCGGATCGCGGACGCGGACGATCGCCGCAGCGGAGACCGGATGACCGCCACCGCGCGCCCGGCGCTCCGGCCCCGCCTCCCTGGGCTGGAGAGAGAACAGCCCCTGAAATTCGGACATCCCGTAGGCGCCCACCGCAAGCAGCCCGCGCTGATCGGCCGCTCGGACGAAGTCGTCGGACGAATTGTTGAAGGAGCCGAATACGACGAAGCGTAATTCCGGAAAGGGCACGGCGTCGTCGCTCGTCTGGAGCAGGCGATAGAAGACATCGTCGACGCCGGCCATATTGGTGACGCCGCGCTGGCGGATCGCGGCCGCGGCGACCTCCGGATCGAAACTGCGCATCAGAACCGTGGGAGCGCCGCCGGCCAGCGCGCCGATCGTCTGGGTGAGGCCGAATGCGCCGCATAGCGGCATGATCGACATGCCGGCGCTGCCCGGTTCACCATAGAAGCCCGGCGCGGCGGCAACGTCGAAGGCATGCGTGACCAGGCCTTGCTGGGAGTGCAGCACGAATTTCGGTTTCTTCGTGGTGCCTGACGTGGTGAGGATCAAGCACCCTGTCGCTGGCGATATCGCCGGCCCGTCCCATTCACCGCATTCCAGCAGCGAGGCATAGCTGGCCTGGCGGCGGCCCTCCAGAACGGGCGCGGCCTCTTCCGTCAAGGTCACGATCGTCGTCACCGCGGCCAATTCTGCGGGCGGGACGTTCGCCAGGATCTCGCGATAGGCGATCGGCGCGAAGTCGGGAGACATGACGAGAGCACGCGCGCCCGAGCGGCCGAGGATGTCGCCGACCTCCGCCGCGCGGAAGCGGGTGTTGAGCGACACCACGATCGCCCCCAGGCGACCACAGCCGAGCAGGGTCTCGATCCAGGCCGAGCAGTTCGGCAGCCAGACCGCGACACGGTCTCCCTGCCCGATGCCGAGCCGGGCAAGACCGGCGGCGAGGCGCCGGCTGCGCCGCGCGAGCTGCGCGTAGGAAACCGGACGGTCCTCGTCGAACAGCGCCGGCGCTTCGCCATGCTGCAGCGCCAGATTGTCGATCCAGCCACCCAGCGCCACCGGGCGTATGCCCTTCCGCTCCACCGCCATCGCGCGGTTACTTCTTGACTAGCGGGCAGCGCGAGCGGGACAGCGGCTGGAAGGCTTCGTCGCCGGGAATCGTAGCCAGGACGTTGTAGAGGTCCCATGGCTCCTTCACCTCGGACGGCTTCTTGACCTCGACCAGATACATGTCGTGGACCATCCGGCCGTCCTCGCGGATCCTGCCGTTGGTGGCGAAGATGTCGTTGATCGGCCGCTCGCGCATCTGCTTCATCACAGCACCTGTTTCGTCGGTGCCAGCCTGTTTGACCGCGCCGAGATAATGCAGCACCGTCGAATACACCGCCGCCTGCTCGGCATTCGGCATCCGCTTCATCGTCTCGTAGAATCGGCGCGACCAGGCGCGGGTCTGCTCGTTGCGGTTCCAGTAGAACGCCTCGGTGAAGATCAGCCCCTGCGCGCCCTCGACACCGATCGCGTTGATGTCGTTGATCAGCGTGTAGAGCGACGCCATGCGCTGCTTGCCGCCAACACCGATGCCGAACTCGCGTGCCGTCTTCAGCGCGTTGGCCGTGTCGTTGCCGGCATTCGCGAGCGCGATGACCTTCGCGCCCGAGCTTTGCGCAGCGACCAGGAAAGACGAGAAATCGGTCGTCGCCAACGGGTGACGCGTCGTGCCCACGAGCTTTCCGCCGGTATCGGCGAGAGCCGCCCCGGCATCCTGGATCAGATCCGCGCCGAAGACGCTGTCGAGGGCGAGGATATGCCAGCTGTCGAGACCTCGCGCCGTCAGCGCCTTCACGGTCGCACGGGTCAGGGCATAGCTGTCCAGCGCGTAGTGGATCGAGATCGGCGAGCAGCTCTCGTTGGTGAGCCGCACCGCACCCGGCCCGCTAAAGGCGACGATCTTGTTCTTCTGCTTGGCGATTTCCAGCACCGCCAGCGCCGGGCCGGTCGCGATGGTCTCGAGGATCGCATCGACCTTCCCGTTGTCGAACCATTCGCGCGCGCGGCTCGACGCGATGTCGGGTTTGTTGAGATGATCCGCTGCCAGCACCTCGACCGGTTTGCCGAGCACGGTGCCGCCAAAATCAGAGACCGCCATCCGTGCCGCTGTCGCGGCGCCTTCGCCGGAATAGTCCGAATACGGCCCCGACATGTCGAGGAGGAGGCCAATCCGGACGACATCATCGGAAATCGTGGCCCGGGCTGCGGCGCGTTCGCATGGGTTCGCGGCCATCAGCAGCCCGACGATCAGAGCAAGCGTCCAATGCATGTCCATCACTCCCCTGTTCGGAGAGGTTCACCCTCCCCGCCTTGTTGTTAGAGGCGCCCGCGCCCGCTCATCCGGCGGCGAATTCGAATATCCCGTTATTGAGGATCACGATGTCCCGCTCGACCGCGCGGCAGCGGAAAGCGGCCGAACCCGGCTTCACGGACCAGATCTCGGTCCTAATCGTCTCGCCGGGATAGACCGGGGCGGAGAAGCGACAGTCGAAACGCTGGAACCGCGCTGGCGATCCCCCGCATAGGGCGCGTAGCAACGCATAGGCTGCGATGCCCCAGGTTGCCGCTCCATGCAGGATCGGGCGCGGGAAGCCCGCAGTGCGAGCCACCGCGGGATCGGCATGAAGCGGATTGTAGTCGCCCGACAGCCGGTAGATCAGCGCCGCCTGCGGAATGGTAGGATGGTCGACGATGTGGTCGGGCTGCATCTCCGGCGGCGATGGAAGAACCCGGATGCCGGACGTGGCAGGGCCGCCGAAGCCGCCATCTCCTCGCGCGAAGATGGAGTTCGTGACCGTCGCGATGAGATCGCCCGTCACGGCATCGACCACGTCGCGTACGGTATAAATGACGGCGCCCTTGTCGGCACCCTTGTCGACGACCTCCTCGATCCGTGTGCGCCCGATGACACGCCCCTCCGGAGGAAGCGGCCGGTGCAGGATCAGTCCCTGCTCGCCGTTCAGGATGCGCTTCCAGTCAATCCCGGTCGCAGGGTCCTGCAACCAGAAGCCGGGGTAACCGAGAACACCCGCGAAGCTGGGCAAGGCCTGCAAGCCGCGCTCGTAGACGAAGCTCAGATCCTCGGACCGGCTCTCGTCGCCGCCCAGGCCGAGGCCGAGCGCGTAAAGCATGGTGTCGCGCGCGGTGAAGCTGTGGTCCTTCGGCTCGATCCGCCAGGATTTGATGGCATCGTAGTCGATCGGCATCAGCGTCATCCGGATTATCGTGAGTGGGGAGCGCGCTCCTGCCTTATCATTCAATATTCATTCGACTGAAATGACAACGCCTCTTCCCATTAAAGTCGAATTTTTTCTTGCGCGCGCGCCGGCCGGGTGGGAGAAGGCTAGCGCCTTCGTGCGTCCGCGCGACAGGCGCGAGAGGACAGCGACGGGGATGGACAATGAGTGATTCTTTGCAGGGTAAGGTCGTCCTGGTCACGGGCGCCGGCCGCGGGATCGGCCGCGAAATCGCCCTTCTGGCGGCGGCGGAAGGGGCCGCGGTCGTGGTCAACGATCTCGGCGGGGACGCGGAAGGCGGAGGACGCAGCGCCGGCCCTGCAGAGGACGTCGTCGCCGAGATCAAGGCGGCGGGGGGGCGTGCCGTCGCGAACGGGGACAGCATCACCGACCCGGTAGCAGCGGAACGCATGGTTCAGCAGGCGGTCGACAGCTTCGGCAGGATCGATGCCGTGATCAACAATGCCGGCATCCTGCGCGACCGCATCTTCCACCGCATGTCGCATGACGACTGGTCGTCGGTGATCAACGTGCATCTCAACGGCTATTTCAACGTCTCCAAGGCGGCCTGCCCCTTCTTCAAGGAGCAGCAGAGCGGCGCCTTCGTGCACTTCACCTCGACATCGGGCCTCGTCGGCAATCTCGGCCAGGCGAACTACATGGCCGCTAAGCTCGGCGTCATCGGCCTCTCCAAGGCGATCGCCCTGGACATGCAGCGCTTCAACGTGCGCTCCAACTGCGTCTCGCCTTTCGCCTGGAGCCGGCTCGTCGGCACGATCCCGACCGAAACGGAGGCCGAGAAGCTGCGCGTCGAGCGGATCAAGGCGATGACCGCGGCCAAGATCGCGCCGCTCACCGTGTTTCTCGCCAGCGATCTCGCCAAGGACGTCAACGGGCAGATCTTCGGCTCGCGCAAGAACGAGCTGTTCCTGTTCAGCCAGCCACGGCCGATCAGGGCGGCGCAGCGGAGCGACGGCTGGACGCCGCAGACGATCGCCGAGCACATGCTGCCGGCCTTCAAATCGTCCTTCTATCCGCTCGAGCGCTCGGCGGACGTCTTCTCCTGGGACCCGATCTGAGACGGGCCATATGCCGGCCGCAGGCGATGCCTGCGGCCGGCAGCGGCGTTTACGTCCGGGCGGGCCGCAGCAAGTCGCGGCCGATGATCAGCTTCAGGATATGGTTGCTCCCCGCCGAGATCCGGTCGACGCGGGCATCCGCATAGGCCCGCGCGATCGGGTATTCCCACATATAGCCCCAGCCGCCGAAGAGCTGCAGGCACTGGTCGATCACCCGGCCTTCCAGCTCGCTGGCCCTCAGCTTGGCCGCTGCGGCATCGACCGCCGACAATTCGCCGCGCAGATGCCGCGCGATGCAGTCGTCGACGAAGACCCGGTGCACCATGGTTTCCGACCAGAGATCCGCCAGCAGGAACTGGGTGTTCTGGAAATCGGCGATCTTGCGGCCGAACGCCTCGCGCTCGCTGACATAGTCCACGGTCGATTGCAGGGCACGCTCCGTCGCGGCCATCGCCCGCACGGCCGAGCTCAGCCGCTCCTGCGCGAGCAGGTTCATCATCATCCCGAATCCCGCCCCCTCCTGACCGAGCAGGTTGGAGACCGGGACCCGCAGGTCCGCGAAGAACAGTTCCGACGTATCCTGCGCCTTGCGGCCGATCTTTTCGAGCATCCGCCCGCGCGTGAAGCCGGGCCTGTCCGTCTCGACCAGGACCATGCTGATGCCCTTGCCGCGTGCGGTCGGGTCGGTCTTGCAGGCCAGCAGCAGCAGATGCGCCTGATGGCCGTTGCTGATGAAGACCTTCTGGCCGTTGATGACGTAATCGTCGTCATCGCGGACCGCGCTCGTCCGCATCGCCTGCAGGTCGCTCCCAGCCGACGGCTCTGTCATGCCGATCGCGGTGATCACCTCGCCGCGCGCCATCGCAGGCAGCCAGCGCTCTTTCTGCTCAGGCGTCCCGTAGACGCTGAGATAGGGCACGACGATATCGGAATGACCGCTGAAGGCCGGGCCGGATCCGCCCGCAGCGGTCATCTCCTCGTTGACGATGACGTTGTGGAGGAAGTCCCCGCCGCCGCCGCCATGCTCGATGGGCTGGTCGCAGCAGAGCAGGCCGGCCTCGCCCGCCTTGCGCCACACCTCCGGCGGCACCGTGCCCGCCTTCTCCCACGCGACCCGGTGGGGCAGGATCTCGGCCTCGACGAAGCGGCGCACGGTGCGCCGGAACTGGTCGTGTTCTTCCTGAAAGATCGATCGTTTCGACATGCGTCTCTCCCTATTGTTCAGATGGCGTCAGGCGAGGCCGAGCTCTGCCAGGATGGCTCTGCGATCCTGATCGAGGTCCGGCGCGACACGGCGCGTCGGCGGATCCTCGAAAGTCGAGAATTTGAGCGGCGTCCCCGCGATCTGGACCGGCCCTAGCACCGGGTCGGTGACCGAGATCAGCATGTTGCGTGCCGCCACCTGGGGGTGGCTCAGCGCCTCGTCGATGGAATTGATCGGCCCGGCGGGAACGCCGGCAGCGTCGAAATGCGCGAGCCAGTTCGCCGTGCGGTCTCCCCGCAGGCGCTCCTCGATCAGCTCGTGGAGGATTTCCCGGTTCGCGACGCGCAGCTCGTTGCGGCGGAAGCGCTCGTCCTCGATCAGCTCCGGCAGGCCGAGCGCCCGGGCGAGCAGCCCGAACATCTTGTCATTGCCGCAGGCCAGCACGATGTGCCCATCCGCCGTTGCGAAGGCCTCGAACGGCATGATCGCCGGGTGGCGGGAGCCCATGCGTCCGCCGACCTCGCCAGCCATGGTGTAGCGCGAGATCGTGCTTTCCAGCATCGCCAGCAGGCAGTCATACATCGCGATATCGACGCGCGAGGCCTCGCCGGTGCGCTCGCGATGCAGCAGCGCGGCGTTGACGGCGGCAGCGGTGAAGATGCCCGAGCCGACATCCGCGATCGAGATACCGACGCGGCAGGGCTCGCCCCCGCTCGGACCTGTCACGCTCATCATCCCGGACATGCCCTGGATGACCATGTCGTAGGATGGGCGGTCGCGTGCCGGACCGGCATGGCCGAACCCGGATGTCGACGCATAGATCAGGCGCGGATAGCGCTCGTGAAGATGCTCCCAGCCATAGCCCAGCCTTTCGAGCACCCCGGGCCGGAAATTCTCGGTCAGGATATCGGCGCGCTCCAGCAACTTCTCGAACACCGCCCGGTCCGCCTCGGACTTGAGATCGAGCGCGATCGATTCCTTGCCGCGGTTGACCGAGCCGAAATAGCAGGGCCGGCCCTGGATGAAGGGCCCGAACTGACGTGAATCGTCCCCGAGCCCCGGCGGTTCGACCTTGATCACCCGAGCGCCCATGTCGGCGAGCATCATCGTGCAGTATGGCCCGGCCAGGACGCGGGTCAGGTCAACGACGGTTATGCCCGAAAGGGGCCCCTTTGCGGTCATCGCGCATTTCCTCCGGTCTTATGCGTCGGCGGCGGCATCGAGGCCGCGCGCTCCGCCCCTTCAGAACACAGATTTTTAGGATGGACAATATTTGTTCGTATTAATAGACAAGTCGCCGGCGCGGCGATGCCGCGCCCCGTGCGTCGACAGGTGACGGGAGGCACGATTGGGACCGCTGTCGGGGATTAAAGTCGTAGAATTCGCCGGGATCGGGCCAGGGCCCATGTGCGCCATGCTGCTTGCCGATCTGGGGGCGGACGTCGTCCGCATCGAGCGGCAGGGCAGCGAACTCGGCGTGCCGAAATCACCGGCCCATGACGTGCTGCGCCGCAATCGGCAATGCGTGACGCTGGACCTCAAGACTGAAGCCGGCCTCAAGGCCGCCCGGACGCTCGTCGCCCGCGCCGACGCCCTGATCGAGGGCTCGCGCCCCGGCGTCATGGAACGCCTCGGCCTCGGGCCTGAAGCCTGCCTGGCCGCCAATCCTCGCCTGGTCTACGGCCGGATGACGGGCTGGGGCCAGGACGGTCCACTCGCCCAGGCTGCAGGCCATGACCTCAACTACATCGCGATCACGGGCGCCCTCCATGCGATGGGCCGGCAGGGCCAGCCGCCGACACCGCCGCTCAATCTCGTCGGCGATTTCGGCGGTGGCGCGCTCTATCTGGCATTCGGTCTGGCCTGCGCGCTTCTCGAGACGCAGCGTTCCGGTACAGGGCAGGTCGTCGATGCGGCCATGACCGAAGGCGCGAGTTCGATGATGGCCGTGTTCCACGGCCTTTACGCCGCCGGGCGCTGGGAGCTCGATCGCGGTGCCAACATTCTCGATTCCGGCGCCTTCTTCTACGATTGCTACGAATGCAGCGACGGCCAATGGGTTAGCGTCGCCGCGCTCGAACCGAAATTCTACGCGCTCCTGATCGATGCGCTGGAGATCGAGGCCGAGACGCTACCGCCCCAGCATGACAAGGCGCGCTGGCCGGAAGGGCGCGCAATCCTGGCGGCGCGCTTCGCCGAAAAGACCCAGGCCGAATGGTGCGCGCTTCTCGAAGGCACCGACGCCTGCTTCGCGCCGGTGCTGTCGCTCGCGGAAGCCCCGCACCACCCTCACATGCAGGCCCGCGGTGCTTTCGTCGCCGTCGACGGCATCACGCAGCCGGCGCCGGCGCCGCGCTTCAGCCGGACCAGCCCAGCGGCCCCTCTGCCGCCCGTCACGCTGGACGACATCTCGACCGTTCTGTCGCGATGGGAGAGGCGTGCCTGATCCGGCCTGCGCGGCTGGACATTCATTCGAATAAATGTCATCGATCATAAATTCGCACGAATGAGCATCCCGACATGGCGACACCATCCGAACGACCGCGGCCGAAGCCGACCCCCGAGACCCGGCACTTCTGGGAGGGGACGCGCGAAGGAGAGCTCCGGCTGCAGCGCTGCAACGCCTGCGAGCGCTCCTACTTTCCGCCGCGCCCGTTCTGTCCGCATTGCAACGCCGATGACGTCACGGTCTATGCGGCCTCCGGCCGGGGCACGCTCTACAGCTACGTCATCAGCCATCGCCCGGCGCCCGGCTTTACGCCGCCCTATGCGATCGCCGTGGTAGAAACGCAGGAAGGGCCGCGGCTGATGTCCAACATCGTCGACTGCCCGCAGACGCCTGAGGCGCTGCAGCTCGACATGGCCGTGGAGGTCGTTTTCCAGAAGCTGGACGACGAGATCACGCTGCCGCTCTTCCGCCCGGTGGGGGCGCGCGGATGAGACCCGGATCGATCGCCATCGTCGGCGCCGCCGAGACGACGCGGATGGGGCATATCCCCGACGCCTCGCAGATCCAGCTCCATGCCGATGCCGCGCGCAACGCCATACGCGATGCCGGGCTGAAGCCCTCCGACATCGACGGCTATGCCTGTGCCGGGGAAATCCCGACCAATGTGGCGCATTATCTCGGCCTGACGCCCAAATGGGTGGACGGCACCTATGTCGGCGGCTGCTCCTTCATGCTGCATGTGCGCCATGCCGCGGCGGCGATCACGGCCGGGCTGTGCTCGACGGTGCTGATCACCCATGGCGAGAGCGGGCGTTCCCGGATCGGACTGGTGCGGCCGACGACGCAGCCCGAGAGCTATGCCGGGCAGTTCGAGCTGCCCTACGGTCCCAGCGGACCGCCGACGCTCTTCACCGTTCCCGTGCTGCGCTACATGAAGAGATACGGCCTGACGCATGAGCAGCTGGCGATGGTCGCGGTCGTGCAGCGCGAATGGGCAGCCCGCAACCCGCGCGCCAGCTTCAGGGACCCGATCACCGTCGACGACGTCCTGAACTCGAAGATGATCGCCTACCCGTTCCGGATCCTGCAGTGCTGCCTGGTCACCGATGGCGGCGGCGCCCTGATCCTGACTTCGGCCGATCGCGCGAAGGACTTCCCGCAGAAGCCCGTCTACATCCTCGGAACCGGCGAAAGCACGGAAACGCCGATGATCAGCCAGATGGCCGACTTCACCTCGTCGCGCGCCTTCCGCGTCGCCGGCGCCACCGCCTTCGCCGAGGCCGGCATCACCCATGCGGATGTCGACCATGCCATGTTCTACGACGCCTTCGCGCATCTTCCGATCTTCGGCCTGGAAGATCTCGGCTTCGTGCCCCGCGGCGAGGCAGCGCGCTTCATCTGGGAGCGGAACACGGCGCCCGGCGGCAAGCTGCCCGTCAACACCAATGGCGGCGGCCTCAGCTACATGCATTCCGGCATGTACGGCATGTACGCGCTGCAGGAGAGCGTCCGGCAGATGCGCGGCATCGCCCCTGCACAGGTCGAGGGCGCGAAGGTCTCGGTCTGCCACGGCGTCGGCGGCATGTTCGCGGCCAGTGGAACGGTGATCATGTCGAACCAGCAGCCTTAGGGACCGTCCCCCGAGAAGCATCAAAGATGCCCGGGGTCTTACGCACAGGGAGGAAACAATGCGTGGACTTACAGCAGCGGCAGCCATTGTGCTGGCGCTATTCAGCCAATCCGCCACCGCGCAGGAACCGGTCCGGGGCGGCACGCTGCGCCAGGCCGTCCTTGCCGAGCCCTATACGCTCGATTGCCATGCCGCGACGACGGTCTATGTGACCAGCGCGCTCGCGCCGCACTATTCCACTCTGGTGCGCTACGACCCGCAGAACTACCCGAAGGTGATCGGCGACCTGGCCGAGAACTGGACCGTCTCGGAAGACGGCCTGACCTATACCTTCAAGCTGGTCCCCGGCGTGAAATTCCATGACGGCTCGCCGCTCACGGCGCGGGACGTCGCGGTTTCGCTGGAGCGCATCCGCAAGCCGCCGAAGGGCATCGTCTCGGCACGGGGACCGCTCTTCCAGCGCATCGCCTCGATCGAGGCGGTCGACGACCTGACGGTGGTCCTGCGCCTCTCGCAGCCGGAAGTGGCGCTGCTCGAGCTCCTGGCCAACCCGCTGAACTGCGTCTACAGCGCCGCCAAGCTGGAGACGGACCCGCACTTTCCCGAGAAGCAGGTTCTCGGCTCGGGCCCCTTCAAGTTCAAGGAGCGCGTCTCCGGCTCGACCTGGGAAGGGGAGCGCTACGCGGATTTCCATCGCAAGGGGCAGCCCTATCTCGACGGCTTCAAGCTGTTCTTCATGAGCGGCCCGGCGATCCTCAACGCCCTGCAATCGGACCAGGTCGACACCGAGTTCCGCTCCCTGACGCCGCAGCAGCGCGATCGGCTGGTGGCCGCCCGCAAGGATACCGTCTCCGTGCAGAGCGGCACGATGACGACCATGATCAAGATCGCCTTCAACACGCAGCGCAAGCCGTTCGACGATGTGCGGGTGCGCCGCGCGCTCAACCTCGCGATCGACCGGACCGGCGGCTCCGAGGTGATTTCGCGCGTCACCTTCATGGGCGGCGTCGGCGCCCTGCAGCGCCCCGGCTACGATCTGGCCGAGACCCCCGCCGAACTGGCGAAGCTCCCGGGCTACGGCGGCGACATCGAAGCGCGGCGGGCCGAGGCGCGGCGGCTCCTGAAGGAAGCCGGCGTGCCCAACCTCTCCTTCGCCTTCGGCAACCGCAATGTCGGCGAGCCCTATGTGACCATCGGCACCTGGGTGATCGACCAGTGGCGGCGCATCGGCGTCAATGCGCGCCAGGACATGCTGGAAAACCCGGTCTGGGTCGCTTCGCGGGCCAACGGCCAGTTCGACGTGCTGATGGACGCGATCGCCGAGGCGACCGACGAGCCGACGGTGATCTTCTCCAAATACCAGTCACGCGACAAGACGCCGTTCAATACGGCGAAATACGAGGATCGCGAGATCGACGCGCTCTACGAGAAGCAGCGCGCCGAGCTCGACCCGGCGAAGCGCAAGGAAATCCTCGCCCAGATCTCCCGCCGCGTCCTGGATCAGGCTTATTACGCGCCGCTCTTCTGGGCGAACCGCATCATCGTCAGCAACGCCAAGCTCAAGAACTGGAAGCTCGCGCCCAGCCAGTTCCTGAACCTGGATCTGGCCGACATCTGGCTCGACAAATAGGGGCCGGATGGAGATCGGGACGAGAGACGCGCGATGACGGGTTTTCTTTTGCGGCGGATCGCCCTGATGATCCCCACCTTGCTGGGCGTTGCCGTCCTGATCTTTCTGATGCTGCGCGTCCTGCCGGGGGATATCGTCGAGGCGAAGCTGCGCGGCGACGGCGCGGCGGTGAGCGCGGAACTCATCGCCACCGAGCGCGCACGGCTCGGGCTCGACCGCTCCCTCCCGATCCAGTTCGTCGAATGGGTTTCCCGCGCGGCAAGGGGCGATCTCGGCGTCTCGATGTGGACCGGGCAGCCGGTGACCAGCGAGATCGGCTTGAGGATCGGGCTGTCGCTGCAGGTGGCGGTGATGGCGGCGCTGATCGCCACGCTGATCGCGCTGCCGCTCGGCACGCTCTCCGCGATCTATCCGGGAACGCCGCTGGATTACGTGATCCGTCTCGTCGCGGCCTCGGGCATGGCCGTCCCGTCCTTCTGGTTCGGCATGATGCTTATCCTCATGCTGCTCTATCTGTTCAACTGGGCGCCACCGATCACCTACACGCCGTTCTGGCAGGACCCGCTCGCCAACCTCAACCAGCTGATCTGGCCGGCTCTGGCGGTGGGCTACCGCTATGCGGCGGTCGCAGCCCGCATGGTCCGCTCCTCGCTGCTCGAAGTCCTGCAGGAGGACTATATCCGCACCGCGCGGGCGAAGGGCACGCCGGAGCGCGACCTGATCTGGCGCCACGCCATCCGCAATGGCTTGCTGCCGACCATCACCATCGTCGGGCTCGAATTCGCATTCCTGGTGGGCGGCCTCGTCGTGACCGAACAGGTCTTCAACCTCAACGGCATCGGCAAGCTTCTGGTGCAATCCGTCGCCCATTACGACTACGTCATGATCCAGGGCATCGTGATGGTGCTCGCCTTGGTCTTCGTGCTGACCAATCTGGTGCTCGATATTCTCTATGTCTGGCTCGACCCGCGCATCGAGTGGTCGCGATGAGCGGGGGCGACGAGCTTTCGATCCCGCCGCGGCGCCGGGGCGCGGTGCGGCGCTTCCTGGCCTCGCAGCCGGTCGGCACGATCGGCCTGTGCGTGGTCGTCCTGATGGCTGCCGCGGCTGCCTTCGCGGATTGGCTGGCGCCTTACGATCCGCTCGCCCTGGGGTTCGACACAGCGCTTCAGCCGCCGTCCATGGAGCATCTCTTCGGCACGGATTCGCTGGGGCGAGACATCTTCTCCCGCGTGATCTTCGGCGCCCGGACGGCGTTGACGATCGGCGTTTCCGCCTCGCTGGTCGGCTGCTCGATCGGCGCGCTGATCGGCATCGCATCCGCCTATTACGGCGGCCTGGTCGATCTGATCATCCAGCGCCTGACCGATCTCATGCTGGCCCTGCCCATCATCGTGCTGGCGATCGTCATCGTCGCAATTTTCGGTCGCAGCACCAGCGAGGGCATCGATCTGAACGTCATCTTCGCGATCGCCATCGCGATCATCCCGAACGCCGCGCGCGTGATCCGCTCCTCGGCGCTCACCATCGTGACAATGCCCTATGTCGAGGCTGCCCGCGCCTCCGGGCTGCGCAGTGCCCGGATCATTCTTCGCCATATCGCGCCCAACGTCGCCGCACCCTTCCTGATCCTCGTCAGCGCCTATATCGCGCAGTCGATCCTGCTCGAGGCGGCCCTCTCCTTTCTGGGACTGGGCGTAACGGAACCCCAGCCCTCATGGGGGCTGATGCTGTCGGGGAATACCTCGGACTTCTATCGCGAGGCGCCCTGGATGATCGTTTTCCCGGGGCTTTCGATCACGGTCACCGTGCTCGCCTTCAGCCTCGTCGGCGACAGCCTGCGGGATTGGTTCGATCCGAAATTCCGGGTGCGGTGAAAGGCGGGAAGAGTTCCGGCATGTCAGAGAAGGTCGCAATACCCACCGATGAAGCGCCCGCGGTCCTGCATGATCTGCGGGATGGTGTCGGCATCATCACCTTGAACCGCCCCCGCGTGCACAACGCGCTCAACGACGCCGCACGCGCTGCGCTGAAGGAAGCGCTGATCTGGGCGCGGGACGACGACGCGGTGCGCTCCGTGCTGCTGCAGGGCGCCGGGCGTTCCTTCTGTTCCGGACGGGACCGCAATGGTTTTCTTGAAACTGGGAAGCATGCCTCGCATCGTGAGCTCATCCTTGCGGCACAGGAACTGCGGCTGCTGCAATGCGAGTTGGGAAAGCCCTCGATCTGCGCCCTGCACGGCCATGCGATCGGCGCCGGGGCGGAGCTGGCGCTGGGATGCGACTTCCGCATCGCCGGTGCCGATCTGAAATACAGCTTTCCCGAAGTCGGCTTCGGCGTCGTCTCCGACACCGGATCATCCGCGCTGCTGACGCGGCTCCTGGGCCCCGCCCGCGCGAAATGGCTCCTGGCAAGCGGCGAAATCACGGACGCGCGGCAGGCCGCGGATTGGCATCTCGTCGAATGGGTCGTCGAAACCACGGAGCTCGCCGACGCTGCGTTCGAGAAAGCTGCTAGATTGGCGCGCCGGCCGCCGGCAGCGCTCCGGAAGCAATCGGAGCTGATCGACGCAGCGGCGCCTGTCCTCCTCCGCCAGGCATTGGGCCGGGAGATGGAAGCCCAACTGGAGCTGTTCGCCGGCTCGGAATTCGCTCTCATCCGCGAGCAGGGCTTCGAGGCTCATGGATAGGCAGGATATGGTCCTCGCCATATCCGGGCATCCGCTCCGGCGGCGTGCTGACAGCGGCTCTTGACCGATCTGTCCGCCCGACTCATCAGCGTGATCGACAAGATCGTCCGGCCGCGAGATTTCAATGCGCGTCCTGAAGCCGGCAGCTCGGAGCGCGTTGCGTCGGGCTGGAGCCCTGAACATGACCCGGAAGGACTGAAGATTGGCTTTTCTCGAGGAACCGGAGCCTCAGCGGGGCGTCGCCCTGCCCGTTCTGCCAGGCGTCAGACGCATCGTCGCGAATAATCCGAGCCTGATGACCTACCACGGCACGAACACGTACCTCATCGAGTCGGATCAAGGGTTCATCGTGCTCGATCCTGGCCCGGAGGATGCCGGCCACCTCGACGACATCATCGCGGCAACGGGGGGCAAGGTCTGCGCCATCCTTCTCAGCCACACCCATTCGGATCATCTGGGCGCCACCTCTTCCCTCAAGGCCAGGACGGGAGCGCCGACCTTCGCCTTTCATCGGGTGGCCGATCCATCCTTCGAGCCGGATGTCCTCGTCCACGACCGCGACATGGTGGCCGGCATGCTCGCGATCCACACGCCGGGGCACGCCAGCGACCATCTCTGCTTCGCAGCCCGGGACGGGGTCGTCTTTAGCGCCGATCACGTGATGTCGTGGTCGAGCAGCATCGTCTCCCCGCCCGATGGCAACATGGCCGCTTACTGCGCGAGCCTCCGCCTGATGCTGTCACGCAACGACAGTCTTTACCTGCCGGGCCACGGCCCTCCGCTACCCAATCCCACACCCTATGTCGCAGACCTGCTCAATCGGCGGGTCGAGCGGGAGGAGGCGATTTTCGAAGCGTTGCGCTCCGGGCCATCCAACGCCTGGGACCTGATGGATCGGCTCTACTCCAAGACCGATCCCTGGCTTCGGCGGGCGGCTGAACGCAATGTGATAGCCCATCTTGAGAAACTGCATGCGGAGGGACGTGTCGCACAGGCCGGCGAGATCTGGAGCGTGCAGCGCTGATCAGGCTGAATTGGCGAGGTGCCAGACGACGTCTGCAAGGACCTGCGCGCCCGCGGTCAGGTGCTCCGGTTCAGCCCATTCGTCGGGGTTGTGGGACACCCCGCCCCGGCATGGCACGAAGATCATCCCGGCAGGGCAGATATAGTGCAGTTGGCGCGCGTCATGGCCGGCTGCCGAATAGACGTCCATGGCGGGAATGCCGCGCGCCGCAGCCGCTTCGGCAATGGCGCTGCGAATCGCGGGCGCGAAGTTCAGCGAGGGCGAATGCTGGATCTGCTTCAGCTCGACGCTGCAATTCCCCTTCATCTCCTCGACAATGCGGCGGATCGCGGCATCGACCCGGTCGACCACGGCATTGTCCGGGTGCCGGAGATCGATGGAGAAGAAGACCTCCGCCGGCACAACAGACGGGGCGTTTGGCGTCACCTGCAACATGCCGACCGTCAGCAGCGTATCGGCCGGCTCCATCGCCGCTTCGTCGATGGCGCGGATCATGCGGACAGCCGCCATCAGCGCATCGCGCCGATCCTTGCGCAAGGCGGTGCCGGCATGGGCGGCCTCGCCCATCACGCGGATCCGATAACGCCGCGTCCCCTGGATGCCCGACACGATACCGATCGGGATGCCCGCCTCTTCGAGCACGGAGGCCTGTTCGATATGGGGCTCGACATAGGCGGCGATCGGCAGGCCGAACGCCCGCAGCGGCACCTTGTCGTCGGCCGCCAGGATCGATGCCACCGCTTCGCCGATGCTGATGCCGTCCGCGTCGCGGATGGGCAGCACGGCCTCGAGAGCCTTGGTTCCGGTGAAGAGGTCGGAGCCCGTCATGCCCGGCGCGAAACGCGAGCCTTCCTCGTTGGTCCAGGCCACGATCTCAAACGGGCGAAGCGGCTGCTCGCCGCGCGCCACGATCGCCGCCGCGGTTTCGAGGGCCGCGAGCACACCGAACACGCCATCGAACTTGCCACCGGTCGGCTGCGAGTCGATATGCGATCCCGCCACCACCGGCGCGAGCGAAGGATCGCGCCCCTCGAGGCGCAGGAACAGGTTCGCCGCCTTGTCAGTGAAGGGCTCCAGGCCGATCGCGCGGCCCCAGGCGATCATCTGCGCGCGCGCCTGCGCCTCCTGCGGCGACAGGGTCGGGCGATCGACGCCGCCATCGGCGCGGGCACCGAACGTGGCCAGCGCCATGTGGCGGGCCCAGAGACGCTCGCCATCGACGAAATCGGACAGGCGCTGCGGGGCCGCCATGCTCAATCGACCCGCATGATCTGCGCCGGGTTGGCGCGGGGGTCGCGCTCGCCCCAGCGCCCGGCCTCGACCTGTGCGATGAACTCGGCGAGCAGGCGGTTGAACAGCTCGGGTTCCTCGAGATTCAGCGTATGGCCGGATTTCGGGAAGACGGCGAGGCCGCAGCGCGGTACCACCCGCTTCAGATAGAGCCCCGGCTCGATACAATGATCATCCTCGTCACCGGTCATGACCAGCAGGGGCGCCTGCATGGCGCGGAACCCGGCCTCGAGATCATAGAGCGAGGGCCGGCGCATCTGCACGCCGCGCATGGTGTTCGCCGCGCCAAGCGAATCGTGCTGGCCGAGCCGCTCCGCGAACAGCGCCCAGCCGCGCGGGTCCTTGTCCTGGAACTGCACACGCGAGGCGCCCTCGGCATAGGTCGGCGCGAAGTCCCTGGCACCGCGCTCCTGAAAATTCCGGGCCACTTGCTCGGAAATGCCCTTGAAATAGTCCTCATGAGCCTTCTCGGCGCCGTAGCCGGCGCCGGCCGCAACGATCGACAGCACGCGGTCGGCATGGCGCAGCCCCGCATGCAGCGCGGCGAAACCGCCCATCGAGAGCCCGACGACATGGGCCTTCTCGATGCCGGCCGCGCTCAGCACATCGACGATGTCGTCGGCCGCGCGCGTCTGGGAATAGCTTTCCGCGCTCTCCGGCACGTCGGAGGGCCGGTAGCCGCGCGCCGCGAAGGTGATGCAGCGATGCCGGCGCGCGAAGAAATTGAGCTGCGGCTCCCAGCTCCAGTGGCTGCCGCCGAACTCGTGCACGAAGATGATCGGCGTGCCGGTGCCAGCCTCCTCGTAGAACAGCTTCACGCCATCGCTGGCCGTGGCAAAAGCCATGTCGCGGCTCCCCTCAGATCACGGAACGGCGCGAGGCGATGCCGCCATCGACGGTGAAGATCGCGCCGGACGTGTAGCCGGACCGGTAGGAGGCGAGGAACACGATCAGGTCGGTGACCTCGTGGATATGGGCCGGGCGCTTCAGCGGATAGCGCTGCTGCAACTCCTCGTAGCGGCCGGCATCGCCGAGCCAGTCGGCCGCGCGCTTCTTCAGCATGTTGTAGATGCGGTCCGTATCGACCGGCCCCGGGTTGACGCCCACCACCCGGATATTGTCGTCGAGCGAGTGGCCGCCGATGGCGCGGGTGAAGGCCATGAGGCTGGCATTGCCGGTCGTGCCCGCGACATAGGCGGGGTCGAAAACCTCGCCGCCATTGCCGATATTGTTGATGATGACGCCGCCGCCGCGCGCCTTCATCAGCGGATAGAGCGCACGCGTGAGGTTGATATAGCCGAAAACCTTGAGCTCCCAGCCGGCACGCCATTTCGCCTCGTCGACGTCCCACAATGTACCGCTGGGGATGACGCCGGCATTGTTGACGAGAATATCGATATCGCCGACGGCCGCGACGAGGCGTTCCACCGCGCCCGCAATCGTCAGGTCGACCGCATGCGCCGTCACCGTCACGCCATGGCCGGCCTCCAGCTCGCGCTTGAGCGCCTCGAGCCTGTCGCCGGAGCGCGCCACGACATGAAGATTGCAGCCCTCCTCGGCGAATGAGCGCGCCAGCCCCTCGCCGATGCCCTGGGACGCACCGGTGATCAGGACCGTCTTGCCCTTCAGCTTAAGATCCATTGTCGCTTTCTCCCTTTGATGAGCGCTGCGGCGCGGCAGACCGGCTCAGAACAGTTTGACGTCTTCGTTTTGGCCACGAACCTGCTCGACCATGGTCGGCAGCAGCTCGACGAACTCCTCGACCCAGGCGGTCGGGACCGTGGTGCTGATCTTGACGAACCGGTCGCCGAAATTGGGTGTGTGATAGGCGCCCTGGCGGATCATGATGTCGTGCTTCTGAAAGGCTGCGACGAGCGCCTCCGGCTTCACCCCGGCGCGCTCGCATTCGAGCACCACGAAATTGCCGTTCGACGGGAAGACCGGCAGGGACAGGCCTGGAATCCTGTCGGCAGCGTCCTTGATCAGTTTCTGGTTGGCGCGCTGCTGCGACAGGACGCCGGGAAACCACTCGGCTTTGATGCCGAGGCCGGCGAGCGCCGCACGCTGGGACAGGATGTTCGAGCCGAGATTGTTCGGCGGCGCCGCCGAGAGCTTCTCGATGATGTCGGGATGGGCGACGACCGCGCCGACGCGCATGCCGGCCAGGCCCAGCCATTTCGAGAAGCTGTAGATGGTCAGCGTCCGCTCGGGGTAGCGCGTCGCCGCCAGCGTGTGCTCATGCGCGAAATGGCGATAGGTGCAGTCGTGGATCAGGTAGGCACCGACCTCACGCGCGGCTGCCACGATGCCGTCGATCTCGGCCGCCGTGCAGGCCGAGCCCAGCGGATTGTTCGGATCGACGATATAGATGACCTTTGTCTTCGGCGTGATCGCCGCTTTCAGCCGCTCCGGCGCAAGGCGATAGCCGTATTCCTCGCCATAGATCGGAATTTGCGTGACTTTCGCGCCAACGGCGCGCGCAAAGGCCATCGGCCAGTTCCAGGTCGGATCGGTGGTGATGAACTCGTCGCCCGGTCCGAGCAGGCTGTGGCAGACATGATAGAGTGAGGCGACCGCCCCGTCGGAAACCAGCGCCGCCTGCCCCTCGAGGCCGAGATCGGCGACGATGCCGTGGCGCAGCTCCTCAAGCCCTGCCGGCGGCGCGTAGATGTGGAACTCCTCGTCGCGGATGCATTTCTCCATCGCCGCCAGCACGGCAGAATGCGGCGTCGCGTGATTGGTGTTCTGCCCCATCCAGCGCAGGCCGGCCGTGTTCACCAGCCGGTCGAAATGGGCATTGCGAACCTCGAAGGTTTTCATGACATCTCCGCGGCGTATCGCCATTTTGGTATAATGAAAGCGACATAAAGCTCTTTCGTGGGGAGTGTTTGCACAGAACCCGCATACCAAACAACCTAAAAACGCAGCTTGTCGGTAAAAAATTATGCAGGAATTGATTTTGTGCATAATGACACTTGCGCACGGCGGAGATCACGGTGATGCTGGTGTCAGCGTCGCCACAGGCAGGCCGGCGACAATAAAAGGGGAGATATCGGATGCGTGTTTCACGTCGCACTGCTCTCAAGGGCTTCGGTGCCGCTGCAGCGGCAGCCATGACGAGTGCCATCGCCATGCCCGCGCTCGCGCAGGGGCTGAAGAAGGTTTCGTTCACGACCTCCTGGATTCCCGAAGGACCGAACCTTTTCGCCTATGTCGCGCGCGACAAGGGTTTCTGGAAGCGCCATGGGCTCGACGTCTCGGTGGCGCGCGGTTCAGGTTCGGGAGCGGCGGCGCAAGCGGTCAGCGCCGGCACCTTCGATTTCGGCATGGCGGCCACCCCGACGGTGATCGTGCAGGCGGCGAAGAAGCTGCCGATCACCTGCATCGGCCAGATTAACTACGACGCGCTGATGGGCATCGGCGTCCTGTCGGGTTCGCCGATCAAGGGCCCCAAGGACCTCGAAGGCAAGAAGCTCGGCGCCAGCGTGACCTCCGGCGAATACCCGTTCCTGCCGCTCTATGCCGAGAAGGTGGGCCTCGACCTCTCGAAGCTCCAGATCCTGCAGATCGACGGCAAGGTGCGCGAGCGCACGCTGGTCGAGAAACAGGTCGATGCGGTCTCGGCCTTCGCCACCAGCACGGTACCGTCCCTGGCGCCGCTCGGCACCGATGTCCGGTTCATGCTGTTCTCCGCGGCCGGCATCGAGTTCTACGGCCAGTCCCTGACGACCCAGCCAGCCCGACTAAAACAGGACAAGGCGCTGTGCGAGGCTTTCGTCCAGGGGGCCATGGACGCGATCAAGTTCACGATGACGAATTTCGACGAGTCCGTGGACATCTTCCTGAAGGCCAATAGCGAGGTCGCCATTTCCTCGACCGGCAAGGAATACGCCCGGATCGGGCTCGGGCTGACGAACCTCACCAATCTCGTGCCTGAGGTTAAGCAGAACGGCTTTGGCTGGGCCGATCCGGCCAAGGTCGCCATGATGGCCGATCTCGTGATGAAATATGCAGCCGGCGAGGGAGCGGTGAAGCCGGATGTCGGCACGCTGTTCACCAATGACTTCATCGGCAAGCTCAAGCTGACGCCGGAAGAGCTCGCCGCAGCCGAAAAGAGCGCCGCGCCGTTCCGCAAATATGTCGGCTCCTGACCGGCCCATCGCACGAGGCGACAACCTGATGCTGAGTTTGGCACCCAAGGTGGAGCGTCCCGCGGCCGAGGCACCTCTCGTCTCGGCCACGGATGTCCAGAAGACCTATTTCACGCGGCAGTCGCCGATCCATGCGGTCGCCTCCGCGTCGCTCGACGTCGCCAGGGGCGAATTCGTGTCGCTGCTCGGCCCGTCGGGTTGCGGAAAGTCGACGCTGCTGATGATGATCGCCGGGCTGGAACGGCCGACATCGGGCTCGATCACGTTGGCGGGCGAGCCCGTCGCATCGCCACGCCGCGACATCGGCATCATCTTTCAGGATGCGACGCTGCTGCCGTGGAAGAGCACGCTCGAGAACGTGCTCTTCCCGATCCGCATCCTGAAGCTGCCGATGGAGACCTATCGCGACAGGGCCCATGGCCTGCTCAAGATGGTCGGCCTCGCCGGCTTCGAGCACAAGAAGCCGGGCGAGCTCTCGGGCGGCATGCGCCAGCGCGTCGCGATCTGCCGGGCGCTGATCCACGATCCGGAAATCCTGCTGATGGACGAGCCTTTCAGCGCGCTCGACGCCATCACCCGCGACCAGATGAATGTCGCCCTGTCGGAGATCCTCGAGACCTACCGCAAGACCGTGATCTTCGTGACGCATTCGATCCGCGAAGCCGCCTTCCTGTCCGATCGGGTGGTGGTGATGGGCGGGCGGCCCTCGACGATCATTCTGGACAAGAAGATGCCGTTCCCCCGGCCGCGCCGCTTCGAGATCGAGGAAACGCAGGAATTCGCCCAGGTCTGCCGGGAGCTGCGCCTGACCATCGAAGCCGCGCATGGGCATGGGCAGGATGGGCATGAGCAGGATGCGCCCAGGCCCGCTTCGAGCCCGGCCGCCGTCAGCGTCATCGAGTGAGGTCCAGCATGGCAAAGCTCACCATCGGCACCGAGACCGGCGCCGTCCTTCCGGCGTCCGATACCGGCCGCTTCCGGGGTTCCGCCGGCCTGAGCAGCGTCGTCCTGCCGCTCGGCCTGGCCTTTTTCGTGCTGGCGGCCTGGCAGCTCTACGTCACGATCTTCCAGGTCCCCTCGGTCATCCTGCCCTCGCCGATCTCGATCGCGCGCTATATCGTCGACCGCTACGACATCCTGCTGATGCATGCGGTGCCGACCACTTTGGAATCCGCCGTCGGCTTTCTGCTCGCGGTCCTGCTCGGCGTCGCGATCGCCGTCCTCATCACCTATTCGGACATGGCGCGCGAGGCGCTTTATCCGAACCTGATCTTCTTCCAGCTCATCCCGAAGATCGCGCTTGCCCCGCTCTTCATCATCTGGCTCGGGGTCGGCTCGCAGTCGCGCATCGCGTTCTCGATATTCATCGCCTTCTTCCCGATGGTCATCGCGACCACCGCCGGCTTCCTGAGCGTCGACCGCGGCATCCTGAGGCTGTGCCGCTCGCTGACGGCCACGGAATGGCAGATCTTCACCAGCGTGCGCTTTCCGACCGCGCTGCCGCATATCTTCAGCGGCATGAAGATCGCGATCACGCTGGCGATCATCGGCGTGATCATCGGCGAGTTCATCACGGCACAGGCGGGCCTCGGCTATCTCATCATCTTCGCGACGGCACGCGCCGATACCGAGGTGTCGATGGCGGCCATCGTGGTGCTTTGCATCTGCGGCCTGCTCCTCTATGGGCTTGTGGCGCTCGCGGAGATGGTCGCGAACAGATTTTACTCGGCAGACAGCCGGTGAGGCGCTGACCTGATGGCGCGAATGAACGGATCGATGACGCCAGACGAGCCTGAATCGCTGTCGGCCGGAGTGGTCAACCGCCTCGAGGAGGAAATCCTCAAGGGCATCCGGAGGCCGGGCGACAAACTGGACGAGCGCCAGCTCGCCGAGCAGTTCGGCATGTCGCGCACGCCCGTGCGCGAGGCGTTGCAGCGCCTCGCCGCCAGCGGTCTCGTGGTGTCGCGGGGCCGTCAGGGGCTGCAGGTCGCGCAGATGTCGCTCGCCGACCTCCTGGACGCGTTCGGGGTCGTCGCCGAGCTGGAGGCCTTCGCCTCCTCCCAGGCCGCGCGCCGCATCCAGCCGGAGCAGCGGGCGCTTCTCCAGGCGGCGCACCGCTCCTGTGCCGAAGCCGCGGCGGCCGAGGATGCGGAGGCCTTCTATGCGGCCAATCTCGTTTTCCATGAGCTGATCGCCGCCGCCAGCCATAACCGCATCCTGCAGGACGAGTTGCGGCGGCTGACGCTGAAGATCTCACCCTATCGCCGCACCATCACCTATCAGCCTGGACGGATGTATTCCTCGATCCCCGAGCACGAGCGCGTGATGGATGCGATCCTGCGGGGCGACGGCGTCCAGGCTGCGCAGATGATGCGCTCGCATGTGACCTTGCTGGGCGAGGGGCTGTCGGATCTGCTGCATTTCCTGCGCTCCTCCGGCGGGCACGGGCTGCTGGCGGAGATGCCCTAAGCCCGCGCTTCCGTTCGCCGCGCAGGCCGATTTCAGCGCTTCCGAAACGCCGGGCCGCCGAACATCGCATCCCCCGCTTCGCCCTCGACGATCTGCGGAAGCAGCGCTTTCCAGGCCGCGATCATATCGGCGAAATAGCCAGGGTCCTGGCGCAGCACGGTCTGCACGCCCATGCCGCGCACCAGGCAGACCGTCAGGTTGAGGATGATGCGAGCCTCCCGGGCCGTGCGCTTCTCCGGGTTGCAGAACTCCACCCAGGTCGAATCGAGCGCCTCATGGAAGCGCTTGACGACGGGAACCATCCGTTCGCGCAGATCGGCATCGTTGCGCGCCTCGGTGATCATCTCCAGCGAGAGATAGAAGAAGCGGCCGGAAAACAGCTCCCAGAGAAAGCCGACGAAACCTTCGAGCGACAATTCGCCGTTCTGGACACGCCGGGCGACGGCGCGGATCTCCGCGGTGCCGTCGTCGAGCAGTCGTTCCATCGCCGCCAGGATGATGTCGGCCCGCGCCGGGAAATGGTAGAGCAGCGCCCCGCGGGACACTTGCGCCCGTTCGGCGATCTCCTGCGTTGTCGCCGCGTGGTAGCCGACATCGTGGATCACATCGAGCGTCGCCCCGATCAGTCGCTCATAAGTCGCGACGCTGCGCGCCTGCTGCTGGCGCTCGGAACGCGAAGCCTGCTTCATCTCTGCGCCCACCTGTCCGCTCCCCTCTGTGCTGCCTCGCCCGGCCGGCGCGTCGACATCATAAAAAACAATCTTGCCTGATTTTTTCAAGGGGATACCGTGCCCGGATCGCGACACGAATGCGCGCAGGGAGGAAAGAAGCCATGACGAGTGACGACTATCAGAACCGGAGCTACGGCGAGATTCCGGTCGGCTTTGGCAAGAAGCCGGGCATCGTTGTCGTCGACTTTCAGACAGGCTTCACCGACGCCCAATATCCGCTCGGCGGCGCCCCGCTCGTCATGCGCGCCGTGGAGAACACCGCCAGGCTGCTGGAGGTGGCGCGCCGCTACAACGTGCCGGTCGCGAACTGCAACACGGCCTATATGAACGAGCGCGAGATGCCCTACTGGAAGATCACCGCCGTGCGCGAGACCTTCCGGCACGACCATCCGAGCGCCGCCTTCGACCCGCGTATCCACGATCCCGCCTACGATCTCACGGTCTGCAAGAAGGCACCCTCGATCTTCTTCAACACCGGCGTGAGCGACTACTTCAACAAGGAGCGCGTCGACACGGTGATCGTGACCGGCTGCAACACCTCGGGCTGCATCCGCGCCACCTCGATCGACAGCTTCAGCTATCGCTACCGGACCATCGTTCCCGAGGATTGCGTCGGCGATATCGAGGAACAGCCCCATCGCGACAACCTCCGCGATCTCGGCCGCCGCTATGTCGACATCTCTGATCTCAAGACCGTGCTGGCCTATCTCGAAGACTGGCACAAGCAGAACGCCGCCTGAAACAGTTCAGCACGGTCGATGCCCGCCGGCTCAGGCTGATCGGCGGGCCACATCGTGCTCTATGACTGAAGCGCCGAGGCCAGCACCCGCACGACATGCAAGGCCTCGCGCTGCGCGCCGTCATGGATCTGGTGGCGGCAGCTCGTGCCGTCGGCGACCACGAGATCGTCGGCGCCGGCCTTGCGCACAGCCGGTAAGAGCGAGAGCTCGCCCATCGCCAGCGAGACATCGATCGTCGCCGCACCATAGCCGAAGGCGCCGGACATGCCGCAGCAGCTCGATTCGATCGGCCGCACATCGAGCCCCGGCACCGCCCGCAAGGTCTTCTCGACCGCTCCCATGGCGTCGAAGGCCTTCTGGTGGCAGTGCCCGTGCAGATGCGCGACGCGCCCGCCCTGATCGCTGAGCGGGAGTTTCGTCCTGCCCGCCGCCATGTCGGCCGCCAGCAATTCCTCGATCAGCAGCGCGGCTTTCGCCAGGGGCTCGACCTCGGCCTTGGGCAGCAGCGCCGCGAATTCGTCGCGGAAGCTCATCAGGCAGGAGGGTTCGAGGCCGACGATGCGCGCGCCCTTCGCCACGAAGGGTGCAAGCGCATCGAGCGTCCGGCGCGCCTCGGCCCGTGCCTCCTCGACCAGGCCGGCCGACAGGAAGGTGCGCCCGCAGCAGAGCGGCCGGCCTCCGCCGGCGGCTTCGACGCGATGCAGCCGATAGCCGCCGGCCTTGAGCACGCGCTCGGCCGCCTCCAGGTTCTCGCGCTCGAAATAGCGGTTGAAGGTGTCGCCGAAGAGCACGATGTCGCGGCCATCGCCTTTGACCGCCGAGGCATCCGATGCGGCAGCCGCCTCGCGCCAGGGCTTGCGCCAGACCGGGAGCGAGCGCCGCGCCGAGAAGCCGAGCCAGCGTTCGCTCAGCTTCGCCAGGAGCGGGATGCGATCACGCAGGTTCATCAAGGGCGCGAGCGCGGCAGCGACAGGGGCATAGCGCGGCAGGAAGCCGATCAGGCGCTCCTTCAGCGGCAGGCCGTGCTTCGCGTGGTAGTGATGCAGGAACTCGACCTTCATCCGGGCCATGTCCACACCGGTCGGGCAATCACGCTTGCAGCCCTTGCAGGACACGCAGAGATCGAGCGTCTCCTTCATCTCCGGCGAGGTGAAGGCATCGGGGCCGAGCTGGCCGGAAATCGCGAGCCGGAGCGTGTTGGCCCGGCCGCGGGTGACATGCTGCTCGTCCTGCGTCGCGCGCCAGGACGGGCACATCGTGCCACCGGTCATCTTCCGGCAGGTGCCGTTATTGTTGCACATCTCGACCGCGCCGCCGAGCCCGCCCCAGTCGGACCAGTCGAGCGCCGCTTGTGCGGAAACCGGCGTGGCATATCCCGGCGCGAAGCGCATCAGGCTGCGGTCGTCCATATGGTAGGGGCGGACGATCTTGCCGGGGTTCAGCTTGTTGTCGGGATCGAAGCCGTCCTTCACCGCCTCGAAGGCGCGGGTCAGCGGCGCCCCGAACATCGGCTCGACGAAATCCGAGCGCGAGATGCCATCGCCATGCTCGCCCGAGAACGAGCCCTTGAAGCGGCGGACGAGCTCGCAGGCCTCCTCGGCGATGCCGCGCATCGCCTTCACGCCCGTTTCCGTCTTCATGTTCAGGATCGGGCGCACATGCAGGCAGCCGACCGAGGCATGGGCATACCAGGTGCCGCGCGTGCCGTGCTTCTCGAACAGGGCCGTCACCGCATCGGTATAATCGGCGAGATGCTCGAGGGGCACCGCGCAATCCTCGATGAAGGAGACCGGCTTCCCGTCGCCCTTCATCGACATCATGATGTTGAGGCAGGCCTCGCGCACGTCCCAGACCGGCTTCTGCCGGGCAGGCTCGACCACCTCCACCACCGCATCGGGGAAGCCGAAATCGGCCATGCACTGGTCGAGCCGCTTCAGGTCCCGCTTGAGATCGGCGAGATCGTCGCCGGCGAACTCGACCAGCAGCAGGCAGTTCGGCCGGCCCCTGGTGATGTCGGCAAGCGTGCGCACGAAGAGCGGGATGTCGGCGCCGAGCACCAGCACATTGTTGTCGACGAGCTCGACCGCGACCGGACCGAGCGCGACGATATGCTGTGTCGTCTCCATCGCCGCGCGGAAATTCGGGAAATGGCAGACGCCCATCACGCGATGCTGCGGCAGCGGCGAGAGCTTGAGCGTCGCTTCCGTGGTGATCGCGAGCGTGCCTTCCGAGCCCACGAGCAGATGCGACAGGTTCGGCCGCGGTACGATCAATTCGTCGAGATTATAGCCGCCGACACGGCGCTGCACCTTCGGGAAGATCGCCTCGATCGCCTCGCGGTGCTGTCCGGCCAGCGCCAGCATCCCCGTCATCAGGTCGCGCGCCCGCGGCGAGGCATTGTCGCGCACGGCGCCCTGGCCCAGTGCGAAGGGCTCGCCGTCATGGAACTGCGCCTTGAGCGCGATCACGTTGTCGACCATCTTGCCGTAGCGCAGCGAGCGCGCGCCCGACGAGTTGTTGCCGGCCATGCCGCCGATCGTGCAGCGGCTCGCCGTCGAAGGCTCGACCGGGAAGAACAGACCGTCCTTGCGCAGCCGCGTATTCAGCGCCTCGAGCACGAGGCCGGGCGCGACCGAGATCGTGCGCTGCTGTGGATCGTAGTCGCGGATCGCGTTGAAGTGCCGGCTCATGTCGAGGATCAGCGCATCGCCGATCGGCTGGCCGTTTTGCGAGGTGCCGCCGCCGCGCGCGATCACCGGCACGCCGTGCTCGGCCGCGATCGTCAGCGCCGCCGCGATATCGGCCTCGCTCTTCGGAAAGGCCACGCCCTGCGGCACGATCTGGTAGATCGAGGCATCGGTGGCGTAGCGCCCACGGGTGAAGGCGTCGAAGCGGACCTCCCCTTCCAGCGCATGCGACAGTTTGCGTTCGAAGCCGAGATTGCGGCTATGCGGGCGCGGCAGCGCGGCCTGCGTCATCGTGTGGCCTCGGCGGTCTCGGGATCGGTCCGGCCGCGGCCGCGCAGTGCGGCGATGGCATCGCTGGCCGGCCCCCAGCAGAGCAGCAGCAAGGCGAGGATGACGAGCGTCGTGACCAGCCCGTTCGCCCAGAAGATGCCGAGCGAGCCACCCGAGCCGAGCAGCGCCTGGCGGAAGGCGTCCTCGGCGCGATCACCCAGCACCAGTGCCAGGATCATCGGGGCGAGCGGATAGTCGAGCTTCTTGAAGAGATAGCCGACGACGCCGAAGATCAGCATCAGCCAGATGTCGAAGATCGAGTTCGAGATCGTGTAGGCGCCGATCGCACAGACGATCAGGATCACCGGCGCGACGAAGGAGAACGGAATCCGCATGATCGCGGCGAAGAGCGGCACCGTGGCGAGCACGATGACGAGTCCGGCGATATTGCCGAGATACATCGAGGCGATCAGGCCCCAGACGAATTCCTTCTGCTCGACGAACAGCATCGGCCCGGGCTGCAGTCCCCAGACCAGAAGGCCCCCGAGCAGGACGGCAGCCGTCGCCGAGCCGGGAATGCCGAGCGCCAGCATCGGCAGCAGCGCGCTGGTACCGGCGGCATGCGCGGCGGTCTCGGGAGCCAGCACGCCCTCGATCTCGCCCTTGCCGAAATTCTTGCCGCGCTTCGAGAAGCGCTTGGCCAGGCCATAGCCCATGAAGGAGGCGGCGATGGCGCCGCCCGGCGTCACGCCCATCCACATGCCGACGACCGCGGAGCGCAGCAGCGTCGCCCAATAGCGTGGCAGGCCGGCCCAGGTCCGCAGCACCACCATCAGGTCGATCTTGGCCTGCTTGCCCTTGAACACCAGCCCGTCCTCGACCGTCAGCAGGATCTCGCTGACGCCGAACAGGCCGATCACGACGATCAGGAAGTCGAAGCCACGCATCAGCTCGGTCGAGCCGAAGGTCATGCGCAGGTCGCCCGAGATCGAATCGAGGCCGACCGCCGCCAGCAGGAAGCCGATGCAGAGCGAGGCGATGATCTTGGCGCGGTTCTCCCGGCCCATGCCGATGAACGAGCAGAAGGTCAGAAGGAAGACAGCGAAAAACTCGGCCGGGCCGAATCTGAGCGCGAACTGGGCGACCAGCGGCGCGACGAAGGTGATCAGCACCACGCCGGAAAGCGCCCCGATGAACGAGGCGGTGAAGGCTGCCGTCAGCGCTTCCGCAGCCTTGCCCTGCACCGCCATCGGGTAGCCGTCGAAGGTGGTCGCGACCGACCAGGCCTCGCCCGGGATGTTGAACAGGATCGAGGTGATCGCCCCACCGAACAGAGCGCCCCAGTAGATCGACGACAAGAGGATGATTGCCGAGGTCGGGTCCATGCCGAAGGTCAGCGGCAAGAGAATCGCCACGCCGTTCGGTCCACCGAGGCCGGGCAACACCCCGACGATGATGCCGAGGATGACGCCGACCGCCATGAAACCGATATTGTGCCAGGAGAGCGCGACCTGGAAGCCGGCGATGAGCGAGGAGAGATCGTCCATCGGTGACCCTTCAATAGCCGAGCATGGCTTCCAACGGGCCCTTTGGCAGGGGCACGCGGAACTGCAGTTCGAAGATCCAGAAGCAGGCGATCGGTACGAGCAGCGCCGTCAGCCCGATCGACCACCAGCGCGACGTCCCGACCACCGCCATGAAGGTGACGATGAAGGCCGCCGAGGCGGCATAGATTCCAAGCGGCTGGATCAGCGCCACGAACAGAACGAGCGGTCCCAGCACCCTGACGACCTGGCGCAGCTGCCCATAGGTGACGAAGACCGCATCCGGCTGGCGGAAGGACTGCCAGAGGATGAAGAGCGAGGCGGCGAGGAAGATCCAGCCGACGCGGGCCGGGAAGAAGCCGTTCTGCGGGCCGCCATCCCAGCCGGCGCCACGGCCATGCGAGTCGTAGAGCACGATGCCGGCGAGGCCGATCAGCAGCAGCGCCGTGGCGATTTCGACCGGCCGGCGCGAGATGCCGGGTTCCTGGGGTTCAGCTTCAACTGGCTGCGTCATTCACCGTTCCTCGCGCGTCATCCCGGACAAGCCGCCCTCGGGTCCGACCTTCGGTCGGCCCAAGGGCAGGCTCTGCGGCGCCGATCCGGAATCCATTCCTGAAGCGTTTCGGAATGGATCCCGGGTCTTCCCTTTGCTCACCCGGGATGACGAGGCACCCCGGCAACGGTCACCCGTTCACTTCGCCATGAAGCCGGCTTCGGTCATCAGCTTCTCGTGCTTCGCTTCGTCCGCCTTCAGGAAGGAGACGAAGGCATCGCCATCGCGGTAATCCGCCGCCAGCGCGTTGCGGGCGAGGTACTCTTTCCATTCCGGCGTCTCGGAGACCTTCTTGAACATGTCGACATAGAAGGCCTGCTGTTCCCCAGTGACCTTGCCGGGCATGAACATGCCGCGCAGCATCTGGTAGCTGACATTCAGCCCCTGCGAGGCGCAGGTCGGGATGTCGGCCCAGGACTGCCCGTCCGCGACCTTCTCGCTATAGACCATCTTCTGCTCGGCGAAGACGCAGAGCGGGCGGGTGGCACCGCCGCGCCAGTTGGCGAGGTCCTCGGCCGGATTATTGGTGGTGGCCTCGACATGCCCGCCCGACAACTGCGTCGAGGCCTGGCCGCCGGAGGTGTAGGGGATATAGGCGAACTTGGTGCCGCCCTGCTTCTCCATGGCGAAGACGAGAAGGTTGTCCTCACGCTTGGAGGAGGTACCGCCGATCTTCATCGGTGGGCTCGCCGCTTTGGCAGCCGCCATCAGGTCGCCGGCGTTCTTGTAGGGCGATTTGGCATTGACCCAGAGCAGGAAGGAATCCTGCGCCAGCATCGCGACCGGAGTGTAGTCGGTCCAGTTCAGCGCCAGCTTGGTCGCCATCGGCGTCATGAAGATGCCGCTCGAAGTGGTGATCAGCTTGTGCGGGTCGCCGGCCGACTTCTGGATGTCGAGCATGCCTTCGGCGCCGCCGGCGGCCGGCTTGTTGACGACGATGATCGGCTGCTTGGTGAGCTGATGCTTCTGGATGATGCCCTGGATCGTCCGCGCCATCTGGTCGGAGGCGCCGCCTGCCGAGAACGGCACGACGATCTCGACCGGTTTCGTCGGCTCCCAGGCGGAGGCGGGCGCGATGGCGCCGAGCGACAGGGTAGCGGCAAGCCAATGCTGCTTCATGGTCTTTCTCTCCCTTCATCGCGCTCTGACGGCGCCATGGGAGCGACCCTAGACCAAAAAATTTTGCATTCAATCTAAAAGATGAAACCCGTCGAATTGAGAACGAAACATTCCTTGCCCGTCCTCAGCCTCGCGATCGCAGGCATCATCAATTCCGAGGCCGCCTGCGCGCTCAGGCCGCCGGCTGGGCCGCCTTCAGCTTGTTCCTGAGATGCAGGAACAGGATGTCGCTCAACTCGCTGCCCGCGCGCCGGCGCAGTGCGTCCAGGATCGCCTCATGCTCGCGCATCGCCTCGCTCAGCCTGTCGCGGTCCTTCGCCAGGTTGGCGGCGTACCGGACGCGCCGGATGCGGCCGGCCAGCCCCGCATAGGTCGACGCCAGCAGCGTGTTGCCCGCGGCCGCCACGATCATCTGGTGGATGGCCTGGTTGCAGCGGAAATAGCCGTGCACATCCCGGCGCAGGTAGAAATGGTACATTTCATGATGAACCCGCTCGATCTCGGCGATCTCAGCGTCGGTTATGCGCTCACAGGCCAAGCGCCCGGCCAGCGATTCCAGTCCGCCCATGACATCGAAAAGCTCGCGCAGGTCGGCGGCACTCAGCTCGCGCACGCGCGCGCCGCGGTTGGGAAGAAGCTCGATCAAGCCCTCCGCCGCGAGAACCTTCAGCGCCTCGCGCAATGGCGTCCGCGAGATGCTGAAGCGCTCGCACAGCGCGCGCTCCGGGATACGCACACCATCCTCAAGATGCCCCTCGACGATGAAATCGCGCAGCGCCGCCAGCAATTCGCCATGAAGGGTCCCCGACGACCTGGCAGCCTCCACCGCCTCCCGACTCCGGCCCTCATCTGCATTCATGGATGTCTCGCTCATGATCTCCAGCTAAGCTGACGCAGACCCGCTGTCGAGCCCCGCTATCTGCCCATATGAATTACATGACAAGCTTGATCTTCTAAAGAATGAATGCAAAATTACGTGAGGTGACGGCGCACCGCGCGCCGAAGGGAGGATAACAACGTCATGCAGGGTCGTCATTTCCTACATATTCCCGGCCCGAGCCCGATCCCTGACCGCATCCTGCGTGCGATCGCGATGCCGATCATCGACCATCGCAGCGCCGAGTTCGGCGCGCTCGGCAAGGAGGTCCTCGAAGGCTCGAAGGCCGTCTTCAAGACCAGCCAGCCGGTCGTGATCTACCCCTCCTCCGGCACAGGTGCCTGGGAGGCGGCGATCACCAACACCCTCTCCCCCGGCGATACCGTGCTGATGGCCGAGACCGGGCATTTCGCGACGCTCTGGAAGCAGATCGCCACGCGCTTCGGCATCACGGTCGAGTTCATCCCGGGCGACTGGCGTCATGGCGCCGATCCGGTCGCGATCGAGGCCAGGCTCGCCGAGGACAAGGCCCACGCGATCAAGGCGGTGATGGTCGTCCATAACGAGACCTCGACCGGCGCGACCAGCCGTGTCGCCGAAATCCGCAAGGCCATCGACGCCGCCGGCCACCCGGCCCTATTCATGGTCGATACGATCTCGTCGCTTGCCTCGGTCGACTACCGCCATGACGAATGGCAGGTCGACGTCACCGTCTCCGGCTCGCAGAAGGGTTTGATGCTGCCGCCCGGGCTGAGCTTTAACGCGATCTCCGAAAAGGCCCTCGCGGCGTCGAAGACCAACAAGCTGCCGCGTTCCTACTGGGACTGGCAGGAGATGGTGAAGATCAACGCCAGCGGATTCTTCCCCTACACGCCCGCGACGAACCTGCTCTACGGCCTGAAGGAAGCGCTCGCGATGCTGCAGGAGGAAGGGCTCGACAACGTCTTCACGCGCCACCAGCGCCTGGCCGCGGCCTGCCGCGCCGCCGTCAAGGCGTGGGGGCTCGAAGTGCTCTGCCAGAACCCGGACGAATATTCGCCGGTCCTGACCGCCGTGCTGATGCCGCCGAGCCATGACGCCGACCGCTTCCGCAAGATCGCGCTGGAGAAATACAACATCTCGCTCGGCTCCGGCCTCGGCAAGGTCGCCGGCAAGGTCTTCCGCATCGGCCATCTCGGCGAATGCAACGAACTCAGCCTGCTCGGCGCGCTGTCGGGCGTCGAGCTCGGCCTGTCGGCGGCCGGCGTGCCGCATCGCAGCGGCGGCGTCGCCGCGGCGATGGCGAGCTTCGAAGGGCAGGACAAGGCCAACGAAACAGCGGTCGCGGCCGTCGCCTAGAGGCTGCTGATTTTATACGGAACCACGTCGTCATCCCGGGGCTTGTCCGGGATGACGACCCGCTTCCGTGAAAATCAAGCAAGCACTGGGTCATCGCGCGTCCTGTCGGACGGCCCGGCCCTACGGGGCTTTCAGGCCGAAGACGGCCTCGGCGGTCTGCCCGGCCGTCAGGGCCGCCTCCCATTTCGCCTCCAGCACCAGCCGGGCTTCGGCATCGGCGATGCGGGCGCGGATCATTGCCGGCGTCAGCGCAACCAGTCCGTCATCGTCGCCGATCCGGAGATCGTCGGGCGAGACTATCGCACCCCCGATCGTCACCGGCCGGTTGATCTCGCCGCGCTCGGCCGAGGACGGGCCGCGCAGCCGCTTGCGCCGCGCCAGGCTCATGGTGACGCCGGTCGGATTGTGTCCATGGCCCTATGGGCGGATCACGCCTTCAGGTGAAGCGTCACCAGCACGGTGATCTCGACGCCATCGGGCAGCGACGCGGCGACGCGCAGGAAATTGCCGAAATGGCTGACCCGCTGGAACGTGACGGCGTCCCTCGCGGCCGGCAGGTCGAATTCCGAGCCCTCGGCGCACCAGTGCAGGCCATCGGCCGAGATCTCGATCCGCGCCTTCGGCAACGGGCCTGTCGGCGCCTTCAGCGCGCGCACGAAGACGATCGCCTCCTTCGCCCAGCCGGCCTCGTAAGGCTCGGTCGCGCTTTCAGCCGTCCAGCTTTCGTTGCGGGCGACGATCGCCGTGAGGTTCTCGGGCAGCATCAGAAATCCCCCGACAGGCAGACGGAGTCGAGATAGGCGAAGGCGCGCTTGTCGGTATCCGTCTCTGCGAAGAAGGCGAGGTTCAGCATGCACCACAGGTTCTTCATCGCGGGGATGCGGATGCAGTCGTAGCCATCCATGGCGAAGACCCGGTCATTGACCTGAAACCGTGTCGCCTGCATCGCGGCGAGGTCGAAATCGAAGCGCAGATAATGCCAGTTCACCTTGGTCGGGATCTCGTTGTAGCAAAGCCGCTGCTCGCCACCCGGCAGATCCTCCCAGTCATCGGGAGCGAGGTGGTAATGCGTGATCGTCTTGCCGGCGGTGCCGATCGGCTTGATCGGCGTCGTCTTGCGCTTGAACTGCCATTTCTGGATGTGCTGGCCGTCCTGCGCATTGAGGAAGCGCAGATGCGGCATCACCCGGTCGCCCGGCCCCGAGGTGTCGCCGATCTGGAGATCGTAGAGGAAGCCGAAGGAGCGGATATCGGTTTCCGACAGTGCGAGCTCCGTCGCCTCCGGCTTGAAGGTGAAATAGGCCTCCAGCCGGATCGGCCCGGCCTTGCGGAAGGTCAGGCGCTTGATCGCGACATTCTGCGCGCCTTTCTTCGGCCGGGTCGCGATCTTCAGCGCATAGGAGCCGTCGACGCCGCCATGCGAGCCGAAATCCCAGTTCGGCAGGGTCGAGAGCATGGCATGGCTGTGCTGGGCATAGCCCGGCAGCATCGCGTCCAGCGTATCCTCATAATTGCCGACGAGCTGGGTCCAGCCGCACATGCCGCGGTCGAAATCGTCGAGGCAGATGATGCGCGGCAGCGGGTCGAAGCGGCTTAAGGCAGGGTCGCTCTCGCGGATCGCGCGCCTGAGGTCGTCGAGCTGGGTCATAGCTTATCCCTTCACCGCGCCGGCGGTGAGCCCCGCCACGAGATGCTTCTGCATGAGGATGACGAAGGCGAGCACCGGCACGAGCTGCACGGTGGAGGCTGCGAAAAGCACACCCCATTCGACGCCCTCGACGGCGCCGATCATCTCGGAGATCACCAGCGGCGCTGTCTTCGCCTTGGTCGTGGTGAAGATGAAGGCGAAGAGGAACTCGTTCCAGGCATAGACGATGACGAAGACCGAGACCGCGAGCATGCCCTGCGCCGCCATCGGCAGGATCACGCGCATGATGATCTGGAACTGCGAGGCACCGTCCATCATCGCGGCCTCGTCGAGCTCGCGCGGGATCTGGTCGATGAAGGTGCGCATCACCACCGTGCCCAGCGAGACGAAGAAGGTGGCGTAGAGCACGATCAGCACGAAATGCGTGTCGTTCAAGCCCAGCCAGTTCACCACCGGGAAGAGCGGCAGCGTGATCACGATCGGCGGGATCAGGCGGATGAAGATCAGGAAGAAGGCCGAGGCCTGCAGGCCCTTCGAGGCGAAGCGCGAATAGGCGAAGCCGGCGAGCAGGGAGACACCGACGGCCAGCACCGTCGCCCCGACCGTGACGAGGAAGCTGTTCCACAGGCCGAAGAAGAAATCGCCCCAGCGGCTCCATAGCGCCTGGTAGTTCGCCAGCGTCGGCGCGAAGGAGAAGGTGCCGGTGGTCGAGAAGATGTCGCGGTCGGCCTTGAAGGAGGACATCGCGATCAGCCCGATCGGCACCAGCGACCAGGCGACGACCGCCAGCACACCGACGAGCTTCAGAAGATGGCGGAGCAGCTTAGGCACGCGCGAACATCTCCTTGTAGAGCCGGCGCAGGTAGAACAGCGCGAGCAGGAGCGAGGCGAGCACCAGCAGCCAGCCGGTAGCAGCGGCAGAGCCGAAGGCGTTGTAGCGGAAAGCCTCGAGATAGAGATAGACCGCCATCACCTCGGTCGAGCGCGCCGGCCCGCCGCCGGTCATCAGCCAGACCTCGGAGAACAGCCGGAAGGCGAAGATGTAGCGGAACAGGGCGGCGATCAGCAGCGCCGGCATCAGCAGCGGCAGCGTGATCCGGCGGAACGAAGTCCAGGCCGAGGCACCGTCGATCGAGGCGGCCTCATAGAGATCGCTGGGGATCGAAAGCCGCGCCGCGTAGAGGATGATGAACGAGAACGGCAAGTGCAGCCAGATCGAGAGCAGGCTGACCATGGCGAGGCCATGGCTGGGGTTCACCGCCCATTCGATCGGCGGCAGGCCCAGCGTCATCAGCAGCCGGCTCATCATCCCGACATCCGGCTCGAACAGGTAGCGCCACATCACCACCGCCGAGACTTCGCTGACGGCATAGGGCGCGAGCACGATCGCGAGCAGCAGGGCGCGCAGCGGTACACCCGAAGCGAAGAACAGGGCCATGCCGAGCCCGATCAGCAATTCGACATGCACGACGATGGCGACGACGATGACGGTGTTGAGCAGCGCCTTCCAGAAATACGGATCGCTCAGCACCTTCGCGTAATTGGCGAGGCCGACGAACGTCGCCGCCTGTCCGAAGGAGGACTGGTTGAGGCTCAGCCAGAAGACATAGAGCGCCGGCACGAAGATGATGCCGCCGATCATGAGCTGAACCGGGGTGACGAGCGCGATCGCCGAGAAAGGCGTACGGGCGCTCATCAGGCGATCCTGAAGCGCTTCAGCGCCTCGCGGTCGATCTCGATGCCAAGGCCCGGCCCCTGTGGGATCGCGAGCTTGCCGTCGACGAGCTGCGAGCCCTCGCCGACGAGCGGCTGCGTGAAGGCGTCGCGCAGCGGGTTCTCGTAGACCATGCATTCGAAGGTACGGAAGCTCTCCGCCGCCGCGGCGAGCTGCAGGCTCGCGGCAACGCAGATCGCGCCCGACCAGCCGACATGCGGCGCATAGGCCGTGTTGAAGGTCGCAGCGAGCTCGGCGATGCGCCAGGTCTCGGTGATGCCGCCGGAGCGTGTCACGTCCGGCTGGATCAGCCCGAGCGAGCGGTCCTGCAGCATGGTCAGCGCCTCGCCCGCGACGAAATCGCTCTCGCCGGCCGCAAGCCGTATCGGCAGATGCTGGGCAAGGCGGCGATAGCCTTCACGGTCATGCGGCGCGATCGGCTCCTCGAAGAAGCCGTAGCCGAGATCGGCCAGCGCCCGCCCGACGATCATCGCATCATCGACGTCATAGGCCCAGTTCGCATCGACATAGAGCGCGATCTCGTCGCCGGCGAGCCGGCGGATCAGCTTCGCGCGGGCGATGGCATCACGCAGGGGATGGCCGAGCTTGACCTTGATTTCGCGGAAGCCGGCCTTCAGCGCCGCCGCCACCTCAGCCTCGACCGTGGCGTCGTCGAGCCAGTTGATCGAGGAGGCATAGGCCGCGACCTCCGTGCGCCCCATGCCGCCGAGCAGCTTGTGGACCGGCTGCCCCGCCTGCTTGCCGGCGATATCCCAGAGCGCGATGTCGACGGCCGCAATCGCCTCGACGACCTGCCCGCCGGGCCGCCCCGAAAGCGCCGCGCGCATAGCCTTCCACAGCGCGCGCCGGTCGGCGGCATCGCGCCCGATCAGCCGGGGCACCAGCGCCTCCTCGATGAAGCGCGCATAGCCGGCCGCGCCGCGCCGGCACAATCCCTCGCCGAAACCGATCGTGCCGTCCTCGGTCTCGACCTCCACGACGACGATCTCGATCGCCGGATAGTCGCCCTGCGAGGTCCGCTGGACCTTGGGCAGCGTCGCCCGCAGCGGATGAACGTCGATTTTGACGATGCGGCTGGCCGACATGCGGCGTTGCCCTCCCGAGGCGCGTGGCTGAACGACACTTGCTTATCTGATAGGTTGAACAGTTGCCAAGGAACGCGGCATCTGTCAATGATCCCCGCCGGAGGAAATTGATGAGCGATATCGCCCGTTCCGTGCTGGATGCCGACGACCCGTTCGCGGGCGGCGATGTCGTGCCGATGCGCCTCGGCGATGCCGTGATCCAGCGCATCACGCAGGCGATCCATGAGGGCCGTTTGAAGCCGGGCGATTTCCTGCCGTCGGAAGCGCGCATCGCCGCCTCCTTCGGCGTCAGCAAGCCGATCGCGCGCGAGGCCATCCGCCAGCTCGCGGCCATGGGCGTCGTCCATATCCAGCAGGGCAAGCCGACGCGGGTGCAGGCACTCGATGCCGCGCCGCTCGACCGGTTCTATCGTTTCGCCGTGCGCGGCCGTCCCAACGGCCTGACCGAAGCCGTCGAACTGCGCCGCATCCTGGAGCCGCCGATCGCGGCGCATAGCGCCGAACGGCGTACGGACGAGGATATCGAGAAGCTCGATCTCATCCTCGCCCGGATGGAGGATGCGCTGGGCCACGTGCCGCTCTGGATCGAGGCCGATCTCGATTTCCACGAAGCGGTCGCAGCCTCCTCTGGCAACCGCCTGCTCGATTTCCAGCTCCGCGGCCTGCGCCCCGTCATCCGCGAGGTGATGGAGATTTTCAACTCGCGCGAGGCACGCGGTCCCGAGGACTGGCAGCGCACGTTCAAGCGCCATGTCCTTGTCGTGGACGCCATCCGCGCGGGCGATGCCGCCGCGGCTTCCGCCGCCATGAACAAGCATTTCGAAGCGGCAGAAGCCGCCATCGCGGAACTCGCGAGCCATAGGGAGGATCATCATGAGTCAAGGGGCGACACTCGACCGTAGGCAGTTCGGCGCCGGTATCCTCGGACTGAGCTTCGCCGGGCTGGGCCACACGGCGCAGGCGCAGAGCGGGCCTTTCAACGTCTTCACCCATCGCGTCATGCAGACGGTCGCGACCGGCGCGCAGGGCGGCGACATCACCAAGGACTGGGCGCAGAAGAACGGCGTCACCGTCCAGTGGACGACGTTCGACACCGGGCCGCTGCAGGAGCGCCTGTTCCGCGAGGCGAGCCTCGGCGAGACCTCCGTCGATGTCGGTTTCGTCGTCAACACGCAGGTCGTGCCGCGCGCTGCGACCCTGTTCGAGCCGCTCGACGACTATCTGAAGAAGGACCCGGTCGAGGACATCGCCGACATCTTCCCCGGTCTGATCGAGGGCATGAAGGTCGGTGGCAAGCAGCTCGCGATCCCGTTCCGCCATGCCTCCTCCGGCCTGCACTACAACGAGGAGATCCTGGCCGAGAAGGGCTTCTCCAAGCCGCCCGCGACGATCGAGGAGATGATCGAGATCGCCAAGGCCTGCAGCTATCGCCGCGCCGATGGCACGCAGGTCGTCGGGTTGTGCACACCGGGCGCGACCTATCCCAACGTGATCGATCTCGCCCGCGCCTGGGACGGCGATTTCATCACGCCGGACTTCAAATGCGTCGCCGACCAGCCGCCAATGCTGAACGCGATCCGCACCTTGCGCGAGCTTTTCCAGGCCAATGCCTTCCCGCGCAATTTCGCGACGCTCTCGCCCGAAGACGTCAATGTCTGGATGCAGCAGGGCCGCGCCGCGATGAGCCTGCAGAGCATGGGCCGCAACCGCATCTACAACGACCCGCAGAAATCGAAATTCCCCGGCAAGATCAAGACGATCGCGGTGCCCGCCTCGAAGACGCTCGCCGGCAAATACGCTGCAGCCCCGGCCAAGGTCGAGTTCTGGGGCATGGTCATCCCGAAGAACGCCAAGCGCAAGGACCTCGCCTGGAGCTTCATCAAGGCGATGACCTCCAAGGAAGCGACGCTGAAGGCCGCGCTCAACGGCAACGGCCCGGTCCGCGCCTCGACCTATGCCGATCAGGGCTTCGCCGGGTCCGTGCCTTACGCCGCCGAGGAATTGAAGGTGCTCAAGGTCGCGCGCGTCCCGATGCCAGCCTTCGACGAGGCCGCCCGTGCCGGCGATCTGTTCAAGGAAGAAGCCGAAGCCGCCGTGCTCGGCATGAAGACGCCGGAAGAGGCGATGGCCTCGCTGGTCAAGCGCGTACAGCCGCTGCTGCCGGCCTGACGATCGAGAAAGCGGCGCATCACGCCCGAAAACGAGCACCGGAGGACAATCGATGACATCCCGCATCTCGCGCCGCCGGTTCGGTGCACTCGCCGGCGCCGCAGCCGCCGCGGCGCTTCTCCCGCGCGCCGCCTTCGCCCAGGCGAAGACGCTGACCGCGCTCGGTCACCGCGTCCACCAGAATGCCGCGACGACCGGTCCCGGCGGCGACGCCACCGAAGCCTTCCGCAAGGCGAACGACGCCAATGTGAACTGGGTCACATTCGGCGATGTCAACGCGGTTCATGAGCGGCTGCTGCGCGAGGCCTCACTCTCGGAGACCTCCATCGATGTCGCCTATCTCGTCAATGGCCGCGCGGTGCCGCGCAATCTCCAGCTCTTCGAGCCGCTCGACGCGCTGATGAAGCAGGCGCCGATCGAGGCCTTCGACGATTTCGCGCCGGGCCTGCTCGCCCCGCTCAAGGTCGGCGATGCGCTGCACGGCATCCCGGTGCGCCACGCGACCAACGCGCTGATCTACAACGAAGCCCTGCTGGAGGAGCGCGGCGTCACCAAGTTGCCGACGACATTCGAGGAGCTGGCGGAACTCGCCCGCAAGCTCACCTTCAAGCGCGAGGATGGCACGCAGGTCTACGGCCTCGCCTTCACCGCCGTCTTCGCCTCGAACTTCCTGACGCTCGCCCGCTGCCTCGGCGGCGACTACATGACGACCGACGGCAAGATCGCCGCGGCCGAGCCGCCGATGGTGAAGACGCTCACCCTGCTCGCCGATTTCTACAAGGCCGGCGTGCTGCCGCGGAATTTCGCGACGGTGAACAACGAGGAGATCACCACCTGGATGCAGCAAGGCCGGGCGGCGATGACGATCAACCCCTTCGCCAGGCTGGTGACCTATAACGACCCGTCCAAGGGCAAATACGGTGGCAAGTTCAAGTCGCTGCTGCCACCGATGGCGGCCGATCTCGTGGGTAAGGTCGCCTTCGCCCCGACCACCGAGTTCTGGGCGCTGATGATCCCGAAGAACGCCAGGCAGAAGCCGCTGAGCTGGGAGTTCATCCGCGCGCTGTCCTCGAAGACCGGCACGACCGCCATGGCGCTGAACGGCAACGGCCCGGTGCGCATCTCGACCTATGCCGACGAGAAGCTGAAGGCGGCGATGCCCTATGCCGCCGACGAGGCGGCGGCGCTCAAGGCTTCGCGCATCCATCTGCCGGCCTTCGACGAGCAGGCCCGCGCCCACGACATCTTCATCGAGGAAACGCAGGCCGCCGTGCTCGGCCGCAAGCCGGCGCAGCAGGCGATGGACGACGCAACCGCGCGCGTGAAACCACTGCTCGGCTGATGACAGGCCCGCTTTCGGGGCGCGTCGCGCTCGTCACCGGCGCGGCGCGCGGCATCGGGCTGGCGATCGCGACACGCCTCGCGGATGCCGGCGCGCATGCCATCATCCATGACCGGGACGCCGCCGCCGCCGACGCGGCGGTCGCCGACCTGCGGGCGCAAAACCACGCGGCCACGGCCCTGATCGCCGACCTCGCCGAGCCGAGCGCCCCCGCCGCGATGGCCGCGCAGCTCATGGCAAAGGGCACCGAGCCCGATATCCTCGTGCTCTGCGCCTCAGTCGAGATGCTGGAAAACTGGGACGCGGTCTCGGAAGCCGCGATGGCCGCCCAGACGCAGATCAATCTCCACGCCACCGTCAGGCTGTTGCAGGCTTTCCTGCCGGGGATGCTGTCGCGCGGCTTCGGCCGGGTGATCGCGATCGGCAGCGTGCAGGAAGCGCGCCCCAATCCGACGCATCTCTACTACGCCGCCACCAAGGCCGCGCAGACCAACATGATCCTGAACCTCGCCCGCACCACGCAGGCGCCGGACGTCACCTTCAATATCGTCAAGCCCGGCGCGATCCTGACCGATCGCAACCGCACCGTGCTGGCCCAGCCCGGACGGGAGCAGCAGGTCCTCGCCCGCATCCCCTTGGGCCGGATTGGCAGGCCTGAGGATTGTGCGGGCACCGTTCTGCTGCTCTGCTCGCCCGAGGGCAGCTATATCAACGGCGCCGAAATCGCGGTGGATGGCGGCTTGCGGCTCTGACCGGGCTCAGGGCCCGACGAGCTGCCCGCCATCGACGACGATGCTCTGGCCGGTGACCCAGCTCGCCTTGGCCGAAGCCAGGAAGAGCACGACCTCGGCGATCTCCTCAGGCCTGCCCATCCGCCCGAAGGGAATGTTCGCCAACGTCGCATTGTAGAGCTCGGGATTGGAGGTCTTGCGGTTTTCCCATGAGCCGCCGGGAAACTCGATCGAGCCCGGCGCGACGCAGTTCACCCGGATGCCCTTGCGCGCCAGCATCTTGGCCTGGCTGCCGGTGTAATGCATCACCGCAGCCTTGATCGCGCCATAGGGCGCCGAGCGCGCCGAGGCCCGCAGGGCCGAGATCGACGAGACGTTCACGATCGACGAACCCGGCTGGAGATGCGGAATAGCCGCATGGCTGCCGCGCACCACGGCCATCATATCGACGCTGAGCGAGGCCGCCCAGCCGTCCTCGTCATCGCTCTGGCCGAAGCCCGACGCGTTGTTGACGAGAATATCGAGCCCGCCGAGCGCCTTCACGGCCTCAGGCACATAGGCCTCGATCTGGCCGGCATCGGCGAGATCGACGGTCGCCGCATGGGCGGCGACGCCCAGCGCCGCGATCTCCTGGCGCGTCGCTTCAAGCGGCCCGGCGCTGCGTGCGCAGATCGAGACCGCCGCCCCGCCCGCGGCGAAGCCGAGCGCGATCGAACGGCCGATGCCGCGGCTGCCGCCCATCACGATCACGCGCTTGCCGGTGAATTCCTTGGCCATGCGGGCCTCCCCTTCCTGATTGATTCCCGGTCTGTATTGCCGGCGGAAAGGCACGCGCTTCAAGGCAGGCGGCACGCATGCCGCCCCTGCAATTCAGGGAGGAGTGATTGGTCTATCGGTCCCGCGCGACGCGAAAACCATTGGTGTAGAAGCGCACGTCGGCTTCGTATTTGAAGCGCGCGGCGGAGCGCAGATAGCGCGGGTCGTTGTTGAACGAGCCTCCGCGCAACACCCGCTCGCGGCACCCCCCGACCGTATAGGCGCTGCCGTCGCGGGGCGCGCTGCGATAATTCTCGCTCCAGCAATCGGCGACCCATTCGGCGGCATTGCCGGCCATGTCGTAGAGACCGAAGGCATTGGCGGGGAACTGGCCGGCCGCAACGGCGATGCCGCGCTTCTGGTCGTTGCAGCCGAGGCAGTTCGCGCGGTCCTTCACCAGGGCCTGGCCCCAGGGATAGGTCGTCGTGGTACCGGCGCGCGCGGCGTATTCCCATTCGCCCTCGGTCGGCAGGCGATAGGGTTTTCCGCTCCGGGCCGAGAGCCAGGCGAGATAGGCATTGGCATCGTTCCAGTGGATATCGGTGACCGGTCGCTTGCCGCGGCCGAGCCCGCGATCGTCAGGCCGGTAGTTGCAGCCGCCCTGGTCGATGCAGAGATCCCATTCCTCGAACGTCACCTCCCGCACCCCGAGCAGGAAGCCGCGGATAGTCACCGGATGCACCGGCTTCTCGAATTCGTAGAGATCGTTTGAACCCATCTGGAAGCTGCCTGCGGGGATCGCGACCAGTTCGGGACAGCCCGCGCAATCGCGCTGCGGTGCGCCGGCGACCGGCTGGGAAGCGGCTGGCGGCGTCGCCACTGCAGCAACGGCGGCAGGGGCAGCAGGCGCAGTCGGGCCGGCCCGATATTCCTGCTCGCGCGTGCGGGCGAGCGAGGCGAACCGCCCGTTCGGATAGGCATCGAGATAGGCACGGTACTCGGCGGCGCTGCGGCTGTTGCGGATCGATTCCCAGAAGGCGAGATCATAGGCCGAGTCCTGGGTCGCGCCCGGTGTCTGGGGCGGCGGAATGACGGCGCGGCTGCCCTGCGCGACGGCGACCGGCCGGGTGACCGGCGTGACCACGAGCCCTTTGGATGGCTCCGCCGAGAGCCAGACCTGCTGGCTTCGCCGGGTTTCGCGCGAAACCGTGTCCCGCACCTGCTTCAGCGCCTGCGTCATGTCCAGCCCCGGCGTCCGGATCGCCTTCAGCCAGGCGGCGACCGCGCGGTCGGGGCCGCCCGGCAGCGTCTTGCCCGGCGCCGTCGGGAACAGCACGGCGATACCTTCCATCGGCTCCAACGGCAGGAGCCCCTTCGTCTTGCCCTGCCAGGGATTGTCGCGGCCGGCATTCAGAAACACCAGGGCGCTCGCCGGCCGGGCGACGATCAGCGGATCGATGATCTCGTCGAGATCGACCGCCCCCTCAGTGCCGTTCTGCGTCGAGACCAGGAAATTGCGGTTCCGCTGCTGGATCGCGTGGCCGCTGTAGAAGACGACGACCTGCGCGCCGCGCCGGAGCTTGCTGGCAAAGCCGGCGATCGCCTGCCGCAAGGCGTTGCGGTCGGCATTCTCGACGGCGACGACATCGAAGCCGCCGGCGCTCAAGGTCTCGGCGACGGCGCGGCCTTGCTGGGCGGTGCCGGCGATCGGCGCCTCCGGATAGGCTTCGTTGGCAATGACGAGGGCGACACGCGCAGGCTCGCCCGGCTGCTGGGCAAAGCCGGGCAGACCCGACAATCCCTGCAGCACGATCGCAGTGGCCAGAACGCGCAACCAAGCCATCGGCAGACGATATCCTTCAGCTAGCGGACATTGACCGTGATCTTCGGCGACATCACGGGCGGATTATGCGGCGTATGATTGTAGTCGCCGAGCAGCAATTGCAGCGTGTGCCGGCCCTTGGGCAGCGTCACCATCACTTCCGTCTGCCCGTTGCCGAGATGGATGTTGTTGTAGTCGGACGGGATCGGCTGGTCCGGCGGGCCGGGATCGGTATCGATCAGCAGATGATGATGCCCGGTTCGGGCGTGATTGACGCCTGCCGGCGCGACACCCATGCCGCGCAGGCCGATCCGCACCGTGAAGCGCTCGGGAACGCTCAAGCCATCGATCGGATAGTGGAAATAGACTTGCGCGCCCGGCGGAGCCGGCTGGCGCGTGGCGGTCTGCGCCGCGACTTCTGAAACGAGCCCCTGCCAGGCCATCAGCGCAACGAGGCCGACGGCTGCGATGCGGATTCCCGACATCACCTGCGCCTCCTCGCGTTCGGGCCGCCCGGTATCACGGTCACCGTGATGCGCTCCGAGATCACAGGCGGGTCGTGCGGCAGATGGTTCTCGTCGGCGAGCAGGAGCTGCAGCGTGTGCCGCCCGTTCGGCAGCGTCAGCTTGTATTCGGTCTGGCCGCCGCCGAGATGGATATGGTTGAGATCGGCCGGGATCGGCTCGTCGAACGAGGGCGGCCCGGCGTCGACCAGCAGATGGTGATGGCCGGTATTCGGCTTGGCGACGCCGGCCGGCGCCACGCCCATGTTGCGCAGGCCGAAGCGGATCGTCGAGGTCGGATAGATCCGGTCGCCATCCCTGGGATAGACGAAATAGACCGCGGCATCGTTGGGCGACGCCGTGCGGGCGCGGCCGGGGCCATGGGCATGCGGCGGTGGAGGCGCAGCGACCGAAGCCTGCGCGTCGCCGACGACGCGGACCCGGATGCGCGGGGACACCACCGGCGGATCATGTGGCACATGCTCGTGATCGCCCATCAGCAATTGCAGCGTGTGTTCGCCGGGCGGCAGCGAGAGTTCGACCTCGGTTTGCCCGCGCCCGAAATGCAGATGGTTGAAGTCGCTGGGAACCTCGCGGTCGAGCGCCGGCAGCTCGGTATCGACGAGGAGATGATGGTGGCCGCCGTTCGCGCTGGTGGTTCCGGCCGGCGTCACCGATATGCCTTCCGCCCCGAAACGGATCTTGGCGCGGCTGGGGATCGTCGCGCCGTCCTGCAGATCGATGAAGAAGACACGGGCGCCGGGCGCCGCGACTGAGCGTGGTTTCTCAGGCGCCGCCGAGACCTCGACCGTGATGCGCTCCGACACCACCGGCGGATCATGCGGCACATGATTGTGGTCGGCGAAGAGCAGTTGCAGCGTGTGCTTGCCCGGCGTCAGCGCGATCTCGGCCTCGGTCTGGCCACCCCCGAAATGGATATGGTTGAAATCGCTGGGGATCGGCTGGTCGAGCGGCGGCAATTCGGTATCGATCAGCAGGTGGTGATGCCCGGCATTGCGCATCGCCTGCCCGGCCGGCACGACCTCCATGCCTGAGATCGCGAACCGCACCGTAAGCTTGGCGGGAACCTGTGCCTTGTCGGCGAGGCCGACGAAGGAAAGACGCGCCGTCGCGGGGGCCGGGCTGCGCTGCCGGGCGCGATCCTGCGCCGATGCGCCCGCGAATGGGAGCGCCACGGCCAACCCCAACAGCAGAAGCGCCGGCGCGAGGCGAAGCATCAGCGTCTTCCTTTCGCGAGAAGATAGGCCGAAGGCTATCAGCGACGATTGCAGTCTTCAAGCAAAACGCCGTCCCTTTTCGATGAGGACTATGCTTTGTTCTGGAGATGGTCGGGATCATGCATTAGCATGACGTAGAGGCTGCGAGCAGCCTCCAGGATGCACCCATGACCCTCGTCGCCAGACTCTGCGGCCTGCTCCTCATGCTCTGGTCCGGCCTTGCCCTGGCCGAGACGCCGCCCGATCGCCGCGTGGCGCTCGTCATCGGCAATTCCAGCTATCGCAATGCGCCGGCGCTGCCAAACACCGTGAACGACGCACGCGACATGGTCACCGCCCTGCGCAAGGTCGGCTTCGAGGTGGTCGACGGCATCGATCTCGATAAGCGCGGCATGGATGCGGCGCTGACGCGCTTCGCCCGGCTGGCGCAGGATGCCGACGCCGCGATGTTCTATTTCGCCGGGCACGGCTTCCAGTTCAACGGCGAGAACTATCTCGTGCCCGTAGAGGCCAAGATCGAGGACGAGGTCGGCGTCCAGTACGAGACGACCCGGCTCAACGATGTCGTCACTGCGCTGAATTACGCAAAGGGCGTCAAGATCATGGTGCTCGACGCCTGCCGCAACAACCCGTTCGTCGGCTTGCTCGCCAAGCGGCAGGCGACCCGCGGCTTCTCCGTCGGCTCAGGCCTCGCCCCGGTCCAGCGCGCACAGGGCATGGTCATCGCCTATGCCACGCAGGCCAACGATGTCGCCGCCGACGGGGCCGGCCGCAACAGCCCCTTCACCGCCGCTTTGGTGCGTGAGATCGACCAACCCGGCCTGGAAGTGGCGGCGCTGTTCCGCCGCGTGCAGAAGAGCGTCTACGATACCACCGCCGGCAAGCAGACGCCGGAACTCTCGCTCTCCCTGCTCGGCGATTTCTACCTCAACCGCGAGGAGACCGATGCCGATGTCTGGCGCCGGATCCGCGCCAGCGACGACACCACCGCCTTGCAGGCCTTCATCCAGCGCTATCCGCAGAGTTTCTTCGTCATCGACGCGCGTACGCGGCTCGATCTGCTCGAACGCCGCTCCTTGGTCTCGAGCGATCGTGAGAAACTCATACGCGAATTCGCCGAGCGCGAACGCGCCCTGCTCCAGCGCCTCGAACGGGCGGAACAGGGGCGCCGGCAGGCCGCCGACGATCTCGCCCGCAAGGATATCGGCGACGCGGTCGGCGCCTCGCCGCCCGTGTCGGCTCCGGGCTCCGCGCCTGTCGCCATCGCCCCTGCCCCGCCCGCGTCGCGCACGCAGGACAAGGCGGAGCGCGCGCGCCTCGCCGACGAACTCGCCCGCCGGGAAGCGGAGCTCGCTGCGATCGAGACGGAAAAGCAGCGCCTCGCCGAGGAACGCAGAAATGTCGAGCAGGCCATGGCGGCCCGGCTCGGTGTATCCGGCTCGCTGTCGCCGAACCGATCGACGCAGCCCATCGCCCTGCCGGGTGCCGCACTGCGCCCATCGGACGCCGCACCGCGCGGGCGAGCCTCCGGCGAATGCGCCGAACTCTTGATGCGCGCGCAGCTTGGCGATCTCACGCCGGCAGGACGCGAACAATTGCGGCAATGCCGCTGATGCAGGGTGGCCGTGGCGGGAAAGCCCGGCCGAAGCCGGAGAGGTGAGGCATGGCAGACTTTGTCCGCTTCAAGACCGTCATGATCGCCCTGGCTTTACTGGGGGGCACCATATCGGCCGGCGCCCAGACCGCGCCGCCACCGCCAACCCCCACGCCCTTCGCCGAGGCGCTGCGCAAGGCGGCCGACGATCTCTTCACCAAGGCGGCCGTCTCCGGCGACAGGATCGAGCTGGTGATCGACCCGCTGATCGACGCGGCCTCGGGCGCGCAATCGACCGCGACGCGCTCGATGCAGGCGACCCTGATGGAGCTCGTGCGGACGAACTACCCGCGTTTCACCGTCCTGCCCTTCGACAGCGAAGCCCTGGCAAGCAAGCCGGTGGTGCTGGTCGGCACCTTCACCGCCGTGAACAACCAGGGCGTGGCGGACGGCCCGCGCGACGCCTACCGGATCTGCCTGACGCTGGCCGATCTCAAATCCAACAGCATCGTCTCCAAGGGCGTCACGCGCGCCCGCACCGAAGGCGTCGATACGACGCCGACGCCCTATTACCGAGACTCGCCGCTCTGGGCGAAGGATCAGGCGACGGACGCCTATATCAAGACCTGCCAGGGCACGAAGCTCGGGGACCCGATCGATCCCGGCTATGTCGAGAAGCTCACCGCCAATGCGCTGATCAATGACGGCATCCTCGCCTATGAGACCCAGCATTTCCGCGAGGCGCTCGCCTTCTACCGGACGGCGCGCAGGCTGCCGGGCGGCGAGCAGCACCGCGTCAGGATCGGGACCTATCTCGCCGCCAGCAAGCTCGCCCGGCGCGAGGATATGGTCGATGCCTTCGGCGACCTGATCGATTATGGCCTCGGCACGGACCGATTGATGGTGAAGCTGCTGTTCAAGCCCGGCACGACGCAGTTCATCGACGATCGCCAGATCACCGAGCCCTATCCGATGTGGCTGAGCCAGATCGCGACGCGCTCGCGCCAGAAGGGCGCCTGCCTGGAGATCGTCGGCCATACCTCGCATACCGGCCTGCCGCAGGTGAACGACCGGCTCTCGGCGCTCAGGGCACAGTTCGTCATGGACCTGCTGCTGACCGGCGCGCCCGACAATCGCGGCCGCATGATCGCGACCGGCCGCGGCTTCAAGGAAAACCTCGTCGGGACCGGCAAGGACGACGCCAGCGACGCGCTCGACCGCCGCGTCGAGTTCAAGGTGATCGGCTGCTGACGCGGAGCGCGACGGCACTGCCCCCTTTCGATTCGGCGGGGGGGGGGCGCTGTTGCGGTGGCGCGCGGAAAAGCGGAAGCTGCACGCCCTCGCGCAAGCTTTTCTGCGATCGACAAGGCTATCGACACCGTGCTGACCCACCCCACATCGCGCCCCTCCGATTTCGGCCACAAGACCGGCACGACGCGCTTCAGCGCGCCCGGCGCGCAGACCCTGCGGGCGGCCTGACGATGACCGAGGAAGCCAAGCGGATCGGCGCGATCATCGGGGCGCCACCCGAAGCTGTTCGCCAGGCGCTCTCGCGCCATGGCGTGCTGCGGGCGGGCATCAACCTGTCGAACTTCCTGCTGGTTTCCAGCCGCACGGCCGATGGCGGCCCGGCCGGCGTCTCGCCGGACATGGCGGCGATCCTGGCCGAATGCCTCGGCCTGCCGCTCCAATACGTCACCTATCCATCGCCGGGCCCGCTCGCGGATGCGGCCGAGAGCGACGCATGGGATGTCGCGCTGGTCGGGGCCGAGCCGCAGCGCGCCGCGGTCATCGACTTCACCCCTGCCTATACCGAGATCGAGGCGACCTATCTGGTGCCGGCAGGCTCGCCCCTGCAATCCGTGGCGGAGGTCGACCGGAAGGGGCGGCGCATCGCAGTCGCCGCGCGCACGGCCTATGGCCTCTGGCTCGAACGGAACATCCGCGAGGCCGAGCTCGTCACCGGAGAAGGTTTCGACGGCGCATACCAGCATTTTGTCGATCGGAAGCTCGATGCCCTCGCAGGCTTGAGGCCGAAGCTGATCGAGGACGAGAAGACGCTGCCGGGCTCGCGCATGCTCCCCGGCCGCTTCATGGCGGTCCAGCAGGCGCTGGGCACCCCCAAGGCCTCCGGCATCGCCCTCGACTATCTCAGGAGCTTCATTATCGCCGCCATCGAGAGCGGGGTCGTCGGGCGGCTGATCGCGAAGCATGGCGTCACCGGCCTCTCTGTCGCGGAGCCGCCTCCCGGCAGCTAGACCGGCAGCTCACCGGCCTTGTCGAGGTGACGCAGGTTCGCGACGCCACCCCGTTCAACCCGAATTGAGCGGAGGGCAGCCCCGGGAAAGTGCCGGGCTCCGATTGATCGATCGCCGTACAATCCGTATCCCTCTTGTCGACAAGAGGGTTTTCCATGACCGCCACCAAGACCAAGGCAATCCCCGCCCCGGAGCGCAAACGCGGCTCCGGCGTGAAATTCGTCTACGATCTGCTGCGCGATGAAATCCTCGATCTGGTCCTGCTGCCCGGCAGTCCGATCGACGAGGTCCAGCTCGCCGAGCGCTTCCAGATGTCGCGCACGCCGATCCGCGAGGCGCTGGTGCGGCTGGCCGGTGAAGGGCTGATCGACACGCTGCCAAATCGCTCGACCATGGTGGCCAATCTCGACTTCTTGAACATGGCGCCCTTCTTCGACGCGCTGACGCTGATGTACCGGGTGACGACCCAGCTTGCCGCCCAGAACCGCCGGCCGGAGGATCTGGAAGCAATCCGCGCCCGGCAGGAGGAATTCGCCGCCGCGGTGAAGGCGCAGGATGCGCTGGCGATGATCGCGACCAACGCCGCCTTCCATGCCGCGATCGCGGAAGCCGGGCGCAACCCCTATTTCAACAGCCTGTTCAGCCGCCTCCTCGACGAGGGCCGGCGCTTCCTGCGGCTCTACTACCAATCCTATGACGACCGGCTGCCGCAGCAATTCGTCGACGAGCACGAGACCATCGTGGCCGCGATCGTGGCCCGCGACACGGCTCTGGCGGAGCGCCTTGGGAAGGCTCATGCAGAACAGATCGTCAGGCAGATTCAGAAGCTCATGATCGGCGAAGACAGGCTCGACATCGCCCTTTGAGAATCTTGCGTAACTTTTGTCGACAAAGAATATGCAAAATACTATAAGGGCCTTGAGAGGAGCGCGCCGCTGGGGTGGCGGGGTCTCCGCAAGAACGGCAGCCAGAAGGAGAGCGAGATGAAGGCCCAGATTTTCTCCGGCGTGATCCCCGCGCTGATGACCCCCTGCAAGGCGGACCGCACGCCCGATTTCGATGGGCTGGTGCGGAAGGCCAAGGAGCTGGTCGCCCGCGGCATGTCCGCCGTGGTCTATTGCGGCTCGATGGGCGACTGGCCCCTGCTGACCGATACCCAGCGCATGGAAGGGGTCGAGCGTCTGGTGAAGGCCGGCATCCCGGTCATCGTCGGCACCGGCGCGGTCAACACCGCCTCGGCCGTCGCCCATGCCGCCCATGCCCAGAAGGTTGGCGCCAAGGGCCTGATGGTGATCCCGCGCGTCCTCTCGCGGGGCTCGGTCATCGCCGCCCAGAAGGCGCATTTCAAGGCGATCCTGACCGCCGCTCCGGACCTGCCCGCGGTGATCTACAACAGCCCCTATTACGGCTTCGCCACCCGCGCCGACCTGTTCTTTGCGCTGCGCGCCGAGCATCCGAACCTCGTCGGCTTCAAGGAATTCGGCGGCGCCGACGACATGCGCTATGCGGCCGAGAACATCACCAGCCGCGATGACGGCGTCTCGCTGATGATCGGCATCGACACCACCGTCGTCCATGGCTACGTCAATTGCGGCGCGACCGGCGCGATCACCGGCATCGGCAACGTCCTGCCGCAGGAAGTGCTGCATCTCTGCCAGCTCTCGGTGGCGGCGGCCGCCGGCGATGCCACGGCCCGCCGCCAGGCACAGGAACTGGAGCAGGCGCTGGCCGTGCTCTCATCCTTCGATGCGGGCCCGGACCTCGTCCTGTTCTTCAAGCACATGATGGTTCTGAAGGGCGACAAGGAATACGCCCTGCACTTCAACGAGACCGATGCGCTCAGCGAGAGCCAACGCGGCTATGCCGAGGCCCAGCTCAAGCTGTTCGACGCCTGGTATGCCGACTGGTCTAAGGCGAACGTCGCCCGCAAGCAGGCGGCCTGATCATGCGCACCGCGCGGCGGAAGCCCTTCCGCCGCGCGGTGGCCAACTCCATGCTGATATCCCCGGCCGGTCATCGGCCCGGGTCAAAACCGCAAGACGCATTCGCGAAACGCACCCGCTGATGGCCAATCCCGATGTCATCGTCATAGGCGCCGGCGTGGTCGGCCTCTCCGCCGCGATTGCGGCGCAGGGGCGCGGCCTGTCGGTCACCGTGCTGGACAAGACCGGGCCGGCGGCGGGCGCCTCGGCCGGAAATGCCGGCGCCTTTGCCTTCACCGACATCCTGCCGCTGGCTTCACCCGGCATCCTGCGCAAGGCGCCGAAATGGCTGCTCGATCCGCTCGGGCCGCTCTCGGTGCCGCCGGCCTATGCGCTCCGGATCGCCCCCTGGATGTATCGCTTCTGGCGGGCCTGCTCGCCTGATCGCGTCGCCCATTCCACCACGGCGCAGACCGCGCTGATGGACCTGTCCAAGGCGGAGCTGGAACCCTTCCTGCACGAGACCGGCACCTTCGCCATGCTGCGCAAGGACGGCAATCTGCAGGTCTATGAGAGCGAGGCTGAGCTGAAGGCCTCCCTGCCCGGCTGGCAGGCCCGTGCGGAACACGGCATCGCCTTCCGGCATCTCGACGCAGCCGGCATGGCCGAGATCCAGCCCGGCCTCGCACCACGCTTCACCCACGGCACCTTCACCCCCGGCTGGTATTCGATCGCCGACCCAAAGGGCTATACGGTCGCGCTCGCCGACCATTTTCGCGCCCGCGGCGGCACGATCGAGCGGCTGGAGGTCGAAGGCCTCGAGCCGGTTGACGGCGGCGTCACGATCCATGCCCGTGGCGGCCAGACGCGGCAGGCTAGGCAGGTCGTCTTGGCCGCCGGCGCCTTCTCCCATCGCATCGCCAAGAGCCTCGGCGAGCGCATCCCGCTCGAAACCGAGCGCGGCTACAACACAACCCTGCCGCCCAATGCCTTCGACCTGCGCACGCAGGTCACCTTCGGCGGCCATGGCTTCGTCGTCAGCCGGCTCTCGATCGGCATCCGCGTCGGCGGCGCCGTCGAGCTCGGCGGGCTCGACCTGCCCCCGAATTTCCGCCGCTCGGAGGCGATGCTGGCCAAGGCTCGCGCCTTCCTGCCCGGCCTCAAGCCCGATGACGGCGTACAATGGATGGGTTTTCGCCCGTCACTGCCCGACAGCCTGCCGGCAATCGGCCGTGCTCGCGCGACCCCGCGCGTGATCTATGCCTTCGGCCACGGCCATCTCGGCCTGACGCAATCGGCCGGCACCGCCCGCCTCGTCGCCGACCTCTTGACGGATCGGCCACCCGCCATCGACATCGCTTCCTTCTCACCGCAGCGCTTCTGAGAGTCGGACCATGGCCAGCCACACCTTCTCCTGCATCGACGGCCACACCTGCGGCAATCCGGTGCGTCTCGTCTCCGGCGGCGGCCCGCGCCTCGAAGGCAACAACATGCTGGAGAAGCGCGCCCATTTCCTGCGCGAATTCGACTGGATCCGCACCGGCCTGATGTTCGAGCCGCGCGGCCACGACATGATGTCGGGCTCGATCCTTTACCCGCCGACCCGCCCCGATTGCGACGTCGCCGTGCTCTTCATCGAGACCTCCGGCTGCCTGCCGATGTGCGGCCACGGCACCATCGGCACGATCACCATGGCCATTGAGAACGGGCTGATCACGCCGCGCGAGCCGGGCAGGCTCTCGATCGAGGCACCCGCCGGCAAGGTCGATATCAGCTACCGCCAGGAGGGCCGCTTCGTCGAGGAGGTCCGCCTGACCAACGTGCCGGGCTTCCTCCATGCCGAAGGCCTGACGGCCGAGGTCGAGGGCCTCGGCGAGATCGTCGTCGACGTCGCCTATGGCGGCAATTTCTACGCCATCGTCGAGCCGCAGAAGAATTTCCGGGACATGGCCGACCATACAGCCGGCGAACTGATCGGCTGGTCCCCGAAGCTGCGCGCGGCGCTGAACAAGAAATACGAATTCATCCACCCCGAACACCCTGAGATCCAGGGGCTCAGCCATATCCAGTGGACCGGCAAGGCGACGAAGCCGGAGGCGCATGCTCGCAACGCCGTGTTCTACGGCGACAAGGCGATCGACCGCTCGCCCTGCGGCACCGGCACCTCCGCCCGCATGGCCCAGCTCGCCGCCAAGGGCAACCTCGCGGTCGGCGACGAGTTCGTGCATGAATCGATCATCGGGTCGCTGTTCAAGGGCCGCGTCGAGGCTGCGACGACCGTCGCCAACCGCCCCGCGATCATCCCCTCCATCGCCGGCTGGGCCCGGATGACCGGCTACAACACCATCTTCATCGACGACCACGACCCCTTCGCCCACGGCTTCGTCGTCACCTGAGGCCGCTTCAGCTTGCGGACGGTTCGTCCGATCCCCGGCGGATCAGGAAGATCGCGGCCCCGGCGCTCATCAGTGCAAGGCAGAACCAGGTCAGCGCATAGACCAGATGCGTGTTGCGGAAACTGACCTGGGTCATGCCGCCCCGCGGCAACGGGCCCGGTTCGGCGGCGGCATCGGCATCGACGAAATAGGGCGCGACCGCACCCAGACCTCGCGCGGCAGCGATCGCGGCAACGTCGCGCGAATACCAGCGCCCTGTAGCGGGATCGTTATTGCGCAGGAAGCCCCCGCCGGGCTCGTTCAGGCGCAGCAGCCCCACGACCCGCGTCTCTCCGGGTTCCGCCGCGCGGCGCTCATCCACCCCGCGCCGATCCTCCGGCACGAAACCGCGATTGACCAGAACAGTGAAGCCGGCATCGCTGCGGAACGGCGCCATGACCCAGAAGCCGGGTCCGCGCCCGGTGACGGCCATGGTCAGCGTCTCCGGCGCATCGAGATAGCGGCCCTGCAGGGCGATGCGTCGGTATTCGTCGGCAGTTGCACCAACGCCGCTCCACGCATCCGGCCCCGGTGCTGTACTCGGAGCAGCATGAATCCGCGCCTCGACGCGAGCGATCAGGTCGAGCTTCCAGCTTCGGCGCTCGACCTGCCAGATGCCGAGCCCGGCGAAGACCAGCGTGAAGAGACAGAGCGCCACGGCAAAGGCGAATCGGGCAAACCCACCGCGCGTGTGCCCGCCCGCATCCACGGACATCGGCCTTGCCTTACATCCGGTGCATGTCCGGCATCATGTTGCTGTTGAGGTGGAACATCACCCAGAGCGAGCCGGCGAGCACGATCGCCACGATGACGAGGGTGAAGATCAGCCCCATCATGTTCCAGCCTCCCTCCGAGCGGCCGTTCATATGGAGGAAGTAGACCATGTGGACGACGATCTGCGCGGCCGCGAAAGCCATGATCACGATCGCCGTCAGCGTCGCATTCCCGAGGATGTCGTTCATGACCAGCCAGAACGGGATCGCGGTCAGGACGACCGAAAGCAGGAAGCCGGTGACATAGCCGCGCAGGCTGCCATGCGGGGCATGGTCGTCGCCATGGGCGCCATGCGGTTCGGCTTGGTCGTGGCTACCGCTCATTTCAGCACGCCCATCAGGTAGACGAAGGTGAAGACGCCGATCCAGATGACGTCGAGGAAGTGCCAGAACATCGAGAGGCACAAAAGGCGGCGCCGGTTGGCCTCGATCAGCCCGCGCTTCGAGACCTGCACCATCAACACGGTCAGCCAGATCAGGCCGAAGGTGACATGCAGGCCGTGCGTGCCCACCAGCGTGAAGAACGAGGACAGGAAGGCGCTGCGCATCGGCGTCGCGCCCTCGCGGATGAGATGCGCGAACTCGTAGAGCTCGATCGCCAGGAAGGCGAGGCCGAACAGCCCGGTGACGACGAGCCAGCGCTGCATCAGCGCCTGCTTGCCCTTGTCCATCGCCAGCATGGCAAAGCCATAGGTGATCGAGGAGAACAGCAGCATGGCGGTGTTGACCGCGACCAGCCTGAGATCGAACAGGTCGGCGCCGGAGGGCCCCGCCGCATAATTGCGCCCGAGCACGCCATAGGTCGCGAAGAGCACTGCGAAGATCAGGCAGTCGCTCATCAGGTAGAGCCAGAAGCCGAGCATGGTCGAGCCGCCGGAATGGGCGTGATCGTCCCCGGTGACGTAGAATGCCGGCACGCTCGCGGCTTGAGCCTGTGCTTTCGCCTTGGCCATCATCGCCCCTCAGGCCCGTCCGAGCTGTCGGCTTCGCGCGTCCTCTTCCCGCACGACATCGTCGGCGGGGATATGGAAGTCGCGGTCGTAGTTGAAGCTGTGGATGATCGCGGTCGCGACCACGCCGATAAAGGTCAGGGCTGCCAGCCACCAGATGTACCAGATCAAGGCGAATCCGCAGACCGTCGCGAGCCCGGCGATGATCACACCGGCGCCGGTGTTCCGTGGCATGTGGATCGGCTTGAAGCCGCCGAGCGGACGGCTATAGCCGCGCTTCTTCATGTCGGCCCAGGCATCGAGATCATGCACGATCGGCGTGAACGCGAAGTTGTAGGCCGGCGGCGGCGAGGAGGTCGACCATTCCAGCGTGCGCCCGTCCCACGGATCGCCGGTCACGTCGCGCAGTTGCTCACGGCGCATGATGCTGACGGCGATCTGGATGATGAAGCAGAGGATGCCCAGTGCGATCAGCACCGCGCCCATCGCCGCGACGACGAACCAGATCTGCAGCGACGGGTCCTCGAAGCGGCTGAGCCGCCGCGTCACGCCCATCAGGCCGAGCACATAGAGCGGCATGAAGGCGACGTAGAAGCCGATCACCCAGAACCAGAACGAGAGCAGGCCCCAGAACCGGTCGAGTTTGAAGCCGAAGGCCTTGGGGAACCAGTAGGCGATGCCGGCGAAGACGCCGAAGACCACGCCGCCGATGATGACGTTGTGGAAATGGGCGATCAGGAACAGGCTGTTATGCAGCACGAAATCGGCCGGCGGCACCGCCAGCATCACGCCGGTCATGCCGCCGATGACGAAGGTCAGCATGAAGGCGAGAAGCCACATCATCGGCAATTCGAAGCGGATGCGGCCGCGATACATCGTGAACAGCCAGTTGAAGATCTTCGCCCCCGTCGGGATCGAGATGATCATCGTCGTGATGCCGAAGAACGAGTTCACGCTGGCGCCCGAGCCCATCGTGAAGAAATGGTGCAGCCAGACGAGATAGGACAGGATGGTGATGACCACCGTCGCATAGACCATCGAGGCATAGCCGAAGAGGCGCTTGCCGCAGAAGGTCGAGGCCACCTCGGAATAGACCCCGAAGATCGGCAGGATCAGGATGTAGACCTCCGGGTGGCCCCAGATCCAGATCAGGTTCACGTACATCATCGGGTTGCCGCCGAGATCGTTCGTGAAGAAATTGGTGCCGACATAGCGGTCGAGCGTGAGCAGCGCGAGCGTCGCCGCCAGGATCGGGAAGGTCGCGACGATCAGGACGTTGGTGCAGAGCGCGGTCCAGGTGAAGACCGGCATCCGCATCATCTCCATGCCGGGCGCCCGCATCTTCACGATGGTCGCGATCAGGTTGACGCCGGACAATGTCGTGCCCACGCCTGCGATCTGCAGAGCCCATAGGTAGTAGTCCATGCCCACCCCGGGCGAGTAGGCGGCCCCCGAAAGCGGCGGATAGGCGAGCCAGCCGACCTTGGCGAATTCGCCGATGAACAGCGACATCATCACCAGAACGGCGCCGCTCACCGTCATCCAGAACGAGAAATTGTTGAGGAAGGGGAAGGCGACGTCGCGCGCGCCGATCTGCAGCGGCACGACATAGTTCATCAGGCCGGTGACGAAGGGCATCGCCACGAAGAAGATCATGATCACGCCATGCGCCGTGAAGATCTGGTCGTAATGATGGGGCGGCAGGTAGCCCTCGTTGCCGGCAAACGCGATCGCCTGCTGGCCGCGCATCATCAGCGCATCGGCGAAGCCGCGCAGCAGCATGATCACGCCGAGGATCATGTACATGATCCCGATCTTCTTGTGGTCCACGCTGGTGAACCACTCGTGCCAGAGATAGCCCCAGAGCTTGAGCCGAGTGACCAGCGCGACGAGCGCGAGGCCGCCGAGCGCGACCGCGGCGAAGGTCCCGATCAGGATCGGCTCGTGATAGGGGATCGCCTCGAGGGTGAAGCGCCCGAAGATCAGCTTCCACCAGTCGGGATAGGAGGTCATCGTTCCCAGCCTCAGTTGGCGACGCGCGCGGTGACGCCCGCGGTGCCGTAGACATCGGTCGGCGTGCAGATCGCCGTCACGAACGGACGCGGCGGCATCGGCTGCCCGCCCCGGCGCACGCTCTTGTCGTATTCGAGCTGCGCGACGATATGGATGCCCTCCTTGCCACCGCCGCCCTTGGCGTCCAGCGCCATCATGTCGCGCGTGCACATCTTCGCCCGGTCGACGCACATGTTGAGGATGGCGCTGAAGAGATCGGACGGGATGTCTCGGAAATAGCGGACCGCCTCGCGCTCGCTCGGCTTCTCCAGCACGAGGTACTCCTCGCGCCCCAGCGGGCTGCCGGTGCGGATCGCGCCCTGCACCCAGTCACCGAAACCCTTGTCGTCGACGCCGCGGAAGCGGAAGCGCATGTCGGAGAAGCCGGCGCCGCTATAGTTGGCCGAGAAGCCCTCGAACTCGCCGGCATGGTTGATCACGGCGTTGAGCTTCGTCTGCATGCCCGGCATCGCGTAGATCTGGCCGGCCAGCGCGGGAATGAAGAGCGAGTTCATCACCGAGGACGAGGTGATGCGGAACTCGATCGGCTGGTCGACCGGCGCCACCACCTCGTTGAGCGAGGCGATGCCTTGCGCCGGGTAGAGGAACAGCCATTTCCAGTCGAGCGCGACGACCTCGATGACGAGCGGCTCCTTGCGGGCCCCGTTTCCGCCGGCCTTCGCCTCGACTGCCGGCTTGCCGGCGCTGATGCGGTCGAGCGGGCGATAGGGGTCGAGCAGATGCGTGCCCATCCAGGTCATGGCGCCGATGACGATGATGATCAGCAGTGGCACCGACCAGATCACCACCTCCAGCGGCAGCGAATGGTTCCAGTCCGGATCGTAGCTGGCCTTGGCCGAGGCGCGGTAGCGCCAGGCGAAGAAGATCGTCAGCGCCATCACCGGCACGATGATCAGCAACATCAGCCCGGTCGAGGCGAGCAACAGGTTGCGTTGCTGCAACGCAACATCGCCGGACGGGCCGAGCAGCACCATCTGGCAGCCGCCGAGCAGCGCGAAGAGCGGCAGGACCGCTAAAAAACGAAAGATCCGCAAGAGACTCGAGACCTCCCTCATCCGGGACTGCCGTTCTCTATTCCCATTCTTTCGCACCGCACATAAGACAATCTGTCTCATTGCGATGGTTTGACGGGTGGCTTCTATCCACCGTATCCATTTGTACGAGGTGCGGGCAAGTCCGGTTCGGCCGGCTCGCCTCCCAACGAGGAATTCGCGGTCATGAGCGCTGACGCGGCGAACCATTCAACGAGACATCCGGCGGACGAGCATGGCCGCGACCACGTGTCGCCGGCCGATATCGCGCTCGGCGTCATCATCGGCCGGACCTCGGAATATTTCGATTTCTTCGTCTTCGGCCTCGGCTGCGTGCTGGTTTTCCCCGAGCTGGTCTTCCCCTTCGCCGACCGCCTGACAGGCACGATCTATTCCTTCGGCATCTTCGCGCTGGCTTTCGTCACCCGCCCGATCGGCTCGGTGCTGTTCTTCGCCATCGACCGCCGTTACGGCCGCGCGACCAAGCTTACCGCCGCCCTCTTCCTGCTCGGCGGCTCGACGGCGGGCGTCGCCTTCCTGCCAGGCTATGCGACGCTCGGCATCTGGTCGATCGTCATCCTCGCGGGCTTCCGCCTGCTGCAGGGCATCGCGCTCGGCGGCGCCTGGGACGGGCTGTCCTCCCTGCTTGCGCTCAATGCCCCGCCCAACCGCCGTGGCTGGTATGCGATGCTGCCGCAGCTCGGAGCGCCCTTCGGCTTCATTCTCGCGGCCGGGCTCTTCGCCTATTTCGAGGGTGCGCTCTCGAAGCAGGATTTCCTCGGCTGGGGCTGGCGCTATCCCTTCTTCGTCGCGCTGACGATCAACGTCGTCGCGCTCTTCGCCCGGCTGCGCATGGTCGCGACCCAGGAATTCGCCCAGCTGATGCAAACCCGTGAGCTGATGCCGGTCCCGGTGTTCGAGCTCATCCGCGTCCACGGCCGCACGCTCATCCTCGGCGCCTTCGTGCCGCTGGCGAGCTTCGCGCTCTTCCACCTCGTCACCATCTTCCCGGTGAGCTGGATCAATCTCTTCACCGACCGCTCGGTTTCCGAGTTCCTGCTGGTACAGGCCGCCGGCGGCGTGGTCGGCGCAGGCGCGATCGTCACCTCCGGCCTGATCGCTGACCAGATCGGGCGCCGCAACACGCTGCTGCTCTCGGGCGGGATGATCGCGCTGTTCAGCCTGTCGAGCATCGTCGCGCCCCTGCTCTTCGGCGACAGCCTTGCCGGCCAGACGATCTACGTGATCATCGGCTTCGGCCTGCTCGGCCTCGCCTATGGCCAGACCGCCGGCGCGGTCGCTTCCAGCTTCAAGGCGCAATACCGCTATACCGGCGCGGCCCTGACCTCCGACTTCGCCTGGCTGATCGGCGCCGGCTTCGCCCCGCTGGTCGCGCTGACGCTGTCGAGCAGCTTCGGCCTCGCCTGGGTCGGCCTCTACCTGCTCTCCGGCGCGCTCTGCACGCTGGCGGCCCTGTGGATCGACCGGCGGCTGGAAGGGCGCTACGGCTGAGGCACTCTCCATCCCGGCCCTGCCCGGACAGGAAGCGGTGGCGCCGCGTCATCCGCCTCGACGATAGGAATTCGCACGCGCTTCAGGACCGCTTCCGGCAGAGCGCGGCTTCGGCCTTCGTCGCCTCCCTGACGATGCGCGTGGCGACGACCGGCGGCTTGCGGCCCTCATCGATCTCGCCGGCGAAGACGATCGTGCCGTAATAGGTGCCGCTGACCTCCGCCACGCGCTTGCGCTCGGCTTCCGTCAATTGCGTCAGCGACGCGTCCGTGCGCGACAGGCGCCGGTTGGAGGGCAGGAGCAGGACGTCGCGGGCCGGGCATGGCGCCCGGAAGCAGCGCAGGCCGTTGTCGCAAGCGACGAACAGGGTTTCAGCCTGAACGGGTTGCCAGAGCAGGAAGCACAGGGCCGATGCAGTGACGGTCCTCATGATGTCCTGTCCTCCCATACCGCGCGGGGGCGTCGTCCATACGGATGACGCCCCCCGCTTTTCAGAAACAAGCGCGAAACCGCATCGAGCCGTCAGGCGGCCTGGGGCTGCTCCGCCGGCGCCAGATAGGCGCTCTGGAAGGTCGACATCACATGCGCGACCATGTCGCGGGCAATGTGGAGCTGATCGTCCTGGAAGGCGAGCGCGCGCGGCGAGTTCAACACGATCTCGTAGCTCGGGAAGTAGTCGACGAAGTCGTGGCGCCGGAACAATTCCTCCGCCACCGCCCGCAGCAGCGATTTCGAAGCGCTGTTCGCGACGATGACGTCGGCGTCCTTGAAGGTCGCGCCGAACGGCACCGGCGAGACCGTGACGACGAAGCGCATCTCCGGATGGCAATGCTCGCGGATCAGCCCGATGATCTCCTCCATGTCGGCGAGCGTCGCATCGTAGCCGTAATCGACGAAGCGGAAGCGCTCCGGCATCCGCTGCAGCCAGGTCGGGCCGGGATGGGCGTTCATGGCGATACCTGTCTCGGCGTCCTGCCAGGTCTCGGTCAGGCCGAGCGTGAAGAAGCAGATGCGCGCCTGCTTGATCTGCGCGGTCGCCTCGGTCAGGCGCCTGCGATTGGCGAAGGCGCTCTCGCGATCCAGCAATCGCAATCCGCTGGCCTGCGGATCGAACCATTGTCCCGGCGCGAGCTCGATCAGCCCCTCGTCGGGATAGCTCTCGCCGAGCAGCACACGCTTCAGCTCATGAGTCATCGAGCGCACCGAATATTTGTTGAGCGCTCCCCGGCTGAGCTGGCCGCGATCGGCCCCGCCGCCGCGGCCGGTTTCCTCGCTCCAGCTCTCGAAATGCTCGGCCGGCACGCCATGGCCTGCGAGCAGCAGCGGCAGGCCGCGCAGCATCAGGATGTTCTCGACCTCGCGCGCGAAGCAGGAGCCCATGGTGAAGATCGGCCAGGACGGGTCGATCCTGAATTTCGGCTTGTGCGCCACGGCGAGATAGTCACCGGTCGTCAGGCGCTCCCTGGCCATCTTCTCGGGCTTGCCGGAGGTCCAGCCGCGCACCGGGTTGCCGCGCATGATCGAAAGGGCCGTGCCTGCATCGTATTCGATCTTCATGATCGTCTCCTGGTTCGTGGAAACCGATAGCCGGAAGGCTTTCGCGCCCCGCCAGGCTTGGCGAAGCCGTTCATTCCGCCCGGATCGGCCTTCACATCCGGTGGGGAATGCCGTTCCGGTCGAGGAAGCCGCGCATCCGGTCGTAGGAGCCGGCATAGCTCTTCGCGAGGCCGTTCAGCGCCGCCTCCTGATAGACCGCGCGCCAGCCGCCCTCGGCTAAGGCCGCCTCGGGCACGACCGGGATCTTGAGCGTCTCGGCCAACTCCTGGCTGCGCGTGTCATAGGCGACGAGCACGCCGGGCACGCCATGCGCGACGGCCGGCAGCACGCCATGGACGCGATAGCCGACCGCAAGATCCTGCGAGCGGGCAAAGGCGTCGTAATGCTCGACATCGAAGAACGAGAAGAGCTGCTTCTCATAGATCCGGCGCATCGCGGCGTCGTCCGATCCGCTCCACCAGCCGGTGCGGGTGAATTCGGCGACAGCCTTCTCCTTGGCCACGGGGTCGCGCAGGAAGAACGCCTTCTCCTCCTGCTCGCCATGCGAGGACATCACCATCTCGCTCTGGCTGTCGACCTTGAGCAGGGCCGCCTTCTGGTTGCGCAGATAGGCTTCCGGGTCGGCGGTATAGCTCTTGTCGGCCTCGCGGCGCAGGCTGAACGCGACCTTGCGGATATCACGCTGGTCTGGGATGCGGATCTTGAGGTCGCGGTTGCGGGTGCGGAAGATCGAGGGACAGCCGACCACCTCGACATTGCGGATGCCGTTCTGCCGGAGCGTCTCGGCACTGAAGGCACCGCGCACGCCGATCGCCGCCGAACGCTCGGCCACGATCGACCAGAAGCGCTTCGAAGCCTCGGGCAGTTCGATCTTGCGGTTCTGGCTCGCCTGCGCGCCGACGCCGATGGCATAGACCGGCAGCTTGACCTTCTCCAGCACCTCGACGGCGCGGAACCATTCCATGCTCTCATGGATGAAGTTCGAGCCGCGCACGAAGACGAAATCGAACTCGCTGGCATAGCGCGCGATGTCGGCATCCGTGGGCGACATGATCTTCATCGGCTCCAGATGCGCGTAATCGAGGAGCTTCAGCGTGGAATCGTAGACGATCATGTCGCCGATGTTGAAGTAGTCGCTGAGCAGCTTCTCCATCGGCGCGCGATACCAGCGCACCTTGTCATGGTCGTAGACCTCGCCCGCCGGATAGATCACCAGCGCCCGCAAGGCCTTGGTCTTCGACACCGGGCGCAGTTCCGAGCCGGGCGCCAACGCGCCGGTGCGGGCATCCGCGACTGCGATGGAGCGCAGCCGTGTCTCGGGCAGGGCCGGCAGCGGGATGGCGATCTCCGCCACCGTCGCATCGCCGGTGACGAGCGCGCCCGGATGGATCGTGGCGTATTCCTGCCCATCGAGCAGCAGGCGCAGCGGCGCCCAGGCTCCGCCGGGCTCGCGCGCCACGAGAACCACGACCTCCTGCGTGGTCGCGCGCAGGATCTTCATGGGCAGCACGGCCTGGCTGGCCGGAACAGGGTGCGCGGGCGCGTTCATGAGCCCTCCTTGACGAAGCGAAGTTTCAGGCGGACCAGATCGCGGTCGGGGCCGAGCTTGCAGCCGGCGACATGCATCCTGGTCATGAACAGATAGGGCTGATCGCCCGTGGTCTCGAAATTGCGCGAGGGCGAGGCCGGATCGGCGATGGCCCCGTAGCCATAGCGCTCACGGTCGCTGCAATCCTTGCTCCACATCGTCGGGTGCGTGATCAGCGTCTGCAGCGGCGACCAGGTCACGAGGTCCTTCGACCAGCTATAGGCGACGCGCCCACCGACAATGCCCTGACGCGGATCGGGGCCGAGATGGAAGATCGCGAGCCATTGCCCGCTCGCTTCGTGCCGGGTGACCGAGCCGACCGTGGTCGGCAGGTGCTTCAGCGGCTGGCACGGCCGCGCCTGGCTGAGATCGTCGCGATAGGGATCGACCGCCGGAATCGTGAAATCCTGCCCGTCGAAGGCGCGCCAGGTCGTCGGATCCTTGAGGTCCGTCGAGCGGAACAGGCAGACGCCGTTCTTCTGGCCCTCTCCGCCGGTCGTCGCGATCAGCGAATACCAGGCGCCGTCCTGCTGGACGATGTTCGACGGGTTGAAGAAGCCGCGATGCCGGCCCTGCCCGACATCCTGCTTGTAGGGCGGTGCCGCCACCAATGGGCGCGGTTCGTCGGTCCTGAAGCTGTGCCCGCCATCATCGGATCGGGCGGCGGTGACGACATTGTACCAGCAGCTCATCGCCTCCTTGAAGCGACAGGCGCCGGGATGCTTGTCGGCGTGGTATTCGGCATGGATCAGCGCCTGGACATGGCGGCCGTCATCGGTCCAGGTCGCGGCGATCCAGCTCTTGTCGCTGAACTGGCTCGGATCAGCGCTGTTCTTCGCCTGGAAGGAGACCGCGCAGCTCTTGCGGAGCGACGTGAGGTCACGGCCGATCAGCGGGCGACTGCGGTAATGGCTAGCGAAGGCGACGACCTCGCCCTTATCGTCGCGGAAGGCGCGCAGCGGCGCGTCCGGCAGGTCCCATTCCTCGCAGCGCTCGCGCGCCCAGGAGACCACCGTCTCCTCCTGCGCGCCGGGCGCGAGTTCGAGCCGGTAGCCCTGCGCGACCGCGGGCAGCGCCAGCAGCAGCAGGCATGCGGCCGACAGGGCCGCCTGCAGGGCGCGAGCGCCCCTCATGCCACCTTCCTTTCCGGCGCGGGCACCTGTTGGGCAGCCGCAGCCGGCTTGACCATCTTGTGGTCGACCTTGTTCTCGCTGAGGAATGCGCTCATCGCGCGGTAGACCTGCCCATAGGCGGCGTTGAAGCGATCGAAACGCGCCTGATCCCAGTGTTCCTCCAGCTTGAAATCCTGGCCGGCGAAGACGTCGATGCTCGGGATCTTGAAGGTGTCCGCGAACTCGACAGTGCGGCTGTCATAGGTGAAGTAGATCGAGGGCGTGCCGTTCGCGAGCGCCATCAGGTTGCCGTGCAGACGGTAGCCGAGCACGAGGTCGAGCCCACGCACCAATCGCTCGTATTCCGCGACCACGTCGGAATAGAACATCCGGGTCTGGTAGAGACGCTCGACCTGCTCGTCGAGATACCAGCTATTGGCCCATTCATTGGCGCGCAGTGCCGTCATCGCCTGCGCCTGCTGGTCGATGGTGCCGAGCGCGAGCTTCTTCTCCTCGACCTCGCCCTGCGACATCAGCGTGACCTCGAAACGATCCGCCATCGCCTTCACCAGCGAGCGGTGGAAGGTGAGGTAGCGCTTGATGTCCTGCGCATAGGTCTTGGAGACCTCGCGCCTGAGCGTCACGCCGGCGGTCTTGACCTGCTCCAGCGGCGGCAGCCGGATGGCGAGGTTGGGGTCGTTGTTCCGGAACGCCGTCGGGCAGCCGATGATGCGGACATTCTTGATGCCGAGATCGTTCAGCACCTCCGCCGAATAGGTGCCGCGCACACCGAGCGAGGCCGTCGAATCCGAAATGAGCTTGAGCACCGTTTTGGTGTCCTCGCTCAGTTGCAGCTTGCCGCTGACCGGCGCCTGCGCGCCGATGCCGAAGGCAATGACCGGGATCTTCAGCCGGCGCAGCACCTCGGGCGCCTGCGCCCAGTTCATCTGCGCATGGACATAGTTGGAGCCGCGCAGGAAGACGTAATCGTATTCGGCATTGAGCCGGTCGATCATCGCGGGATCGACGCGGTCGATCGGCAATTCGTCGAGCTTCTCGAAATTGAGCAGCTTCAGCGAGGAATCGAAGACGAAGGCGTCGCCGATATTGTGATAGTGCTCGATATGGCTCTGCAGATCGGCATGGCGATACCAGCGGACATTGTCGTGGTCATAGACCTCCCCGGAGGGGCTGATGACGAGGATGCGGGCCATGGTCGGGTCTCCCCTGTTCTTTCGTTATGGTTTCAGGCGATCATCGCGGCAGGGTCCTGCCGCACGGGCGCAGGCTTGCTGCGTTCCGCCAGCAGGCGGCGGTAGAGATCGAGATGCGTCCCGGCGCATTCGACATGGCTCATCGGCTGCTTGATGCCGCCGCGCAGTCGGTCCCAGAGGCCGGGCTCGGTCAGCGCGCGCGTCATGCAGTCGACGAGGTCTTCCGGGCTGCCCGGCCGGAAATGCAGGCCGTCGACCTCGTCGGTGATCTTCTCGGCCATGCCGCCGAGATTGCTCGCCAGGATCGGGCGGCCGTGGAAGAACGCCTCCTGGATCACGATCGGCGAGTTCTCCCACCAGACCGAGGGCATCACCATCCAGTCGACCGAACGCATCAGGTTCGGCATTTCGCGGTTCTGGAAGGCGCCACAGAAGCGCACCCGCCGTCCGGCCGCCTCGACGAGCTTGGCGAACTTGTCCTGATAGGCCTGCGGTTGCCGTTCCAGGTTGCCGCCATAGACCAGCAGGATCGAATCCTCGCCCCAGACGTCCTCGGGAATGCGCGTCACCGCATCGATCAGCACGTCGGCGCCCTTGTAGGGCGTGAGCTGGCCGAAATAGGCGAAGCGCGAACGCCGCCCCTTGCCCTCCGGGAGTGGCCGGGGTGGCGCGGCACCGGCGACGTCGATGCCGTTCTCGATCACCGAAAAACGATCCTCGGCGAGGCCCCAGTCGACATAGCGGTCGACGAGGAAGCGGCTCGGCGAGACGAAATGATCGGCGAGCCCCAGCATGCCCTTGATGAAGGTCTCGCGCGCCAGGAATCGCGCCGGCGAGATGTCGGGGAAGCAGGCGTTGCAGTCGGTCGGCGACGCCTGGTAGCAGAGCTTGAAGGCCCCGGTCTTCACCATCTGGCCATGGTGGTGGCAGATCGAGAGATATTCGTGGAAGGTCACCACGATCAGCGCGTCCGGCAGCGCATCGCGCACCGCGAACAGGCATTCGAGGCCGAGCCCGATGAAATGGTGGAAATGCACCACATCCGGCTTCAGGTCGTTCAGCACGCGGACGAAATCGCGCTCGATCTCCTCGGTTGCCCGGTTCGAGATCAGGAAGTGGTCGTAATCCTCGGCGTAGTAGAGCAATTCGCCGCCGCGCTGGCGCAGGCTCATCAGCGCCGTGCCGGCATGGCGCGGCGTCGGCGCGCCGACGCGGGCGAGGAAATGGGAATCGACGCCTTCGCCGGCCTGCAACCCCTTGTGCAGGTTGTAGGAGGCCACCTCCGCGCCACCCAGGGACATCGAAGGATGGCCGTGCGATATCACGAGAACCCGCATCCTCAGCCTTTCATGTTGGAGATGGCGAGCGCCCAGCGCCGGTCGAAGCTGGTGCGGTCGGCAAGCTGCGCGAGCACACCCGCATGCGGCGCGGCGGTCTCGCCGTCATCGACCGCGTAGACCTCGACATCGGGCACCCAGAGCGAGGGCGAGCCCGCCATCCGGAGCTTGAGGCAGAGATCGAGCCCCTTCTCCGCCGTGGTGAAATAGTTGCGGGCGAAGCCGCCAACCTCGATGAAGGCGGCGCGCGACAGGACACAGCATTCGCTGGCGCCGGCCGCGACCTCCATCGGGCCGAGATTGCCGACGGCCTCCAGCGGATAGCCGACGAAACGGTTGGCGATGCGCCGGCTCGCGCCCTCGCCTTCCAGCCAGGCGCCGGCCCAGCGGATCGAATCGTCCTCGAAGAGCAGCGTCGGGCTCGCCACGCATTGGCCGCCGCGTGCCCGATAGGCCCGCTCCAGCCGGCCGAGCCAGCCGGGCATGCGGATCTGGGCGGCACCGGACAACAGAGCGACAGTGTTGAAGCGGCAGGCGCGAACGCCAGCCTCCAGCGCGTCGCAGGCATCCTCGACGCCCTCGACCGCAACGAGCCGCACCGACAATCCATAGAAGCGTGCCAGCCGGCGCGCTTCCGCGCCGACGCGGTCGAAGCTCTCCGAGGGTGCCGCGAGCACGATCGGCAAGGGCCGCGCTTCCGGGTCCATCGCGAGCAAGGCGAACAGCGCCGACAATTCGCGATGGCGGTGATCGAGCCCGATGACGAGGCCAAGCGCGGCTTCCGGGTCGAAAGCACCGACATCGAGCGTCTCAGCAGCGCGCGGCGGCGCGATCTCGGCCGCCTGCAGCGCCGGCGCGATCTGCCGTTCGACCACGGCATTGGCCGTCGAGGAACGGGCATCGAGCAGGCCGAGCACACGCTCGAGCGCCCGCCGCGCGGGCGCGCGATTGGGTTCGAGCGGCAGGAAGGCGGGACCGGTTCCCTGCACCTCGAAGGCGAGATGCAACGGCTGGCCGGCCTCCGGCAGGAGTTTTGGCGCAAAGACGATGAAGCCGTGATTGTTGCGCCGGGATGCCAAGGCCGGGCCGAAGCGCGGGTCTTCCATGAAGGCTGCTGTCACGTCGGCGCGCTGCACGCGGGTCCACAAGCGGTCGACGGCGCAGGACTGGCTGCCGCTGCGCAGCGTGACGCCACCGACCCGGCGCTCGGGATCGAACAGCCAGCCGATGATGAGCACGCCGGTGCCCTCGACCACGGTCACCGAGTCGATGCCGGCCCGCACCGGCTCCTCCAGCAGGCAGACCGTGTCGCGGCCGTCGAAGCGCTGCGAGGCGCGCTTGAGCTTGTCGGCCGTCGCCTGGGGCGCGGTGCCGCGCTGCAGGCCGTCGCGCAGATGGCCGGGCACGGTGATCGGCTCGAGCAGGACGTAACGCTCATAGACTTCGAGCGCGCGCCAGCCATCATTGCCGCGGAAATAGAGTCGTTCGATCTCGCCGGGATGCTGGACGTGACAATCCTCCAGCAGGCCGAAGAAGCCGCGCGCACCCTCGCCGAGATCGTCGCGCTCGAAGGTCCCGGTTTCGAGATGAGCCGGCGACAGGCCACCATGCGAGATCAGCAGCTTCACCCGCCCGGCGGCGAAATGAGAGGTCCAGCCCTGCAGGAAGATGCTGCGTTCCGCCCCCGCGATATCGTCGAGCCTGCCCATCACCTCGACGAAGCCGCCCGGCCGCGCGACCGTCTGCAGCAGCATCGCCACGGCCCTGAGGCGCCGCGGATTGGGCGCGCCGGTCAGCAGCACTTCGAGCAATCCGTCGACCACGCTCGGAAAAGCCTGCCCGGCATCATCCGCGAGTTCGGAGAGGAAAGCCTGCAGGGGCTGCGGCTTCGGCGCCAGGATCAGGCGCAGCGGCCGGCCGGGCCTGCCGATCAGCAGCGCGCCGGTGCCGCTGCCGTCGACGCTGGGCGCCGGCGCGAGACACAGGAAACCGGTGGCCGCCGAAGGTTCGGCGCCGGGCCGGCGCCAGCTCAGCACCATGGTCTGCGCGCGATTGCGCGGATTGCCGTCGACCGCGACCGGCACCTTGGCCGGAATGGCGTCGCAGATGCTGCGGACGAGGATCGCGTTCTCGCCGAGCGGCGTCCAGGCCACGGTTGGTGCCTGCGCAACCGCCATCCTGTCGGGAACGATGACCTCGCTCATCGCCTCAGCCTCCCCACAAGGTGACGGCGAGCGTGACGAAGGACATCACCGCCGCGAGTGTCGACAGGAAGCCGAGGATGACGGTGACCTGCCTGAGCGGCGCCCGCGCCTCCTTGCGGATCGCATCGAGCCGCTCGTCGAAGCCGCGCAGCGTGCCGTCGAAACGCAGCTGGAAGACGTCGAGCTCGCCGAGCCTCCGCACGATCTCGGTCTGGCTCTCGGTCTCGGCCTTGGTCGCCTCGGCCAGCGCATGGTTTTCTTCGAGCCGCGCCGCGATGCGGTCGAGCTTCTCGTTGAGTTCCTTCTGCGCGAGCTGGGCACGCCGGTTGAGCACGATCAGCATTTCGACCTTGTCGAAGAAGCGTGCCAGCGGCACGGCGATCGCCGCTTCCGCCGCGAGCTCGTCCGCCGCCGGCAGGCGCAGTTCCAGCTCCACGCCCGTCGCCGCGGAGACGCCGACGACCGTCAGGCGCGCACGCGCCGCAACCAGCGTCTCGTCGAGATCGATCGAGAAGGCGTGCTTGCCGTCGCCGATGCCGTTGCGGCGCAGGTCGATGCGGCTCTGGTCGGCCTTTGCTTCCGCGACGACCTTGCCGTCCAGGGAAACCCTGACCGTGATCGCCTCGTCGGGGCGGGCCTCGTCCCAGATCCAGCCATGCAGGCGGCTGCCGTCGAGGGCATCGACCCGTCCGTTCAGGCGCGAGGGGTTGATATTGGGAAGGCGGACCTCCTGGTCCTGTTCGGGAAGGCGGACTTCGTTGTCCTGGTACTGAGCCGTTGTCATGCGGCCTCCGCGAGCTTGAGGTCATCGAAGAGGGCGAGGTAGCGGCCGGCGCAGCCGGCTAGCGTTGGCTGCTCGGCGATGCCGTGGACGAGGCGCTGCCAGAGGCCGGCCTCATCCATCGCCCGGCGAAGGGTGCGGGCCAGTGCGGCCGGATCGCCCGGCCGGACATGCAGCCCGTCGATCTCGTCACGCACCATCTCGGCCATGCCGCCGATGGCGCTGACGATCGGCGGCCGGCGGTGCTGGAACGCTTCCTGGATGACGAGCGGCGCGTTCTCCCACCAGATCGAGGGCATCACCACCCAGTCGACCTCGGCCATCAGGCCCGGCACTTCGTCACGGGAATAGGCCCCGCAATGCGTGACGACACCCTCCGCGCCAGCGAGCGCGGTATCGAGCGCGGTCGTGAAGGCCTCGCTCTGGAACGGCGCGCCGCCATGGATGCGCAGCGAGAACTCGGTATCGCCGAAAGCGTGCAGCAATTGCGCCGCCTGCAGCAGCGGCAGCACGCCCTTCCAGGGGTTGAGGTTGCCGAAATAGCCGAAGCTGGTGCGCCGACCTTTCGCCTGCCGATGCGGCGCGGCCTCCTGCGCCGGGCGTGCATTCGCGATGACCTCGATCCGCTCGCCGGGCAGGCCCCAGTCGACATAGCGCTGGCGCAGGAAGCGGCTGGGCGCGACGAAACGGTCGACCGCCGCCAGATGCGTCTTGATGAAGCGCTCGCGCAACAGGAAGCGATCGGAGCCGATCTCGGGGAAGCAGCCATGGCAGGCCGAGGGCGAGGAGCCGTTGCAGCGCTGGCGGTCGCCCGGCCGCACCATCAATCCGTCATGGTGGCAGATCGGATAGTAGTCGTGCAGCGTCATCACGATCGACGCCTGCGGCAGCAGCCGGCGGGCCAGCGTCAGGAACTCCGCGCCGATCAGCACGAGATGATGGACGTGGATCACGTCCGGCCGGAACTCCTCCAGCAGCGTCGCAAGGTCCTGCAACGTGCCGTAATGGTCGATCTGGCTCATGTGGAAGCGATCGTAATGCGCACTCCACAGCACCACGTCCTCGCCGATCGCCTGCAGCGCCGTGCCGGGGTGAGGCTCGCGATGCATCGCATTGGTCGCTCCGAGGAACAGCACCTCGCAGCCCTGCTCGCGATAGGCCTGCGTCAGGTCATGCGCGAAGATCTCGGTGCCGCCCGGATGCAGCGAGGGGTGGTTATGCGCGACGACGAGGATGCGCCGGCTCATGCCGTGCCTCCTGGTGCCTTGCCCCCCGGTTTCGTCGCGATCAGCAGGTCCTGGTAATGCGCAGCGCTGATGCCGCGCCAATGCCCGGGCCGCAGCGCCTCCACAGTGACCCCGGCCTGCGTCGCCTGCTCCAGCAGGAAACGGCTGTCGATGCCGGCAGCAGCAAGCGGCGCCTCGTCGATAGCGTACCAGCCTGGCCCGTCCTGCCAGCGCTTGAACGAGAGGCGCTCCTGCCCCGTCGAGGTGCCGTCGATCGCGAAGGCCGTGAGGAAGAGGCGCCCGCCCGGCGCCAGCAGGCGCGCCGCCTCCTGCAGATAGACGACCAGTTCCTCCGGCGGCAGGTGCGTCGCGACCGAGGTCATCGTCACGAAATCGAAGCTGCCATTGGCAAAGCCGAAGCGGACCTCCAAGCCCGGCAGGGATCCTTGCGGATTGTAGAGCGGATGGGCGATGTCGAGCCGCTGGAAGCGGAAGCGCGGATAGGCCGGCGTGATCGTCTGGGCGCACCAGAGGATGCCCTCCATCACCGGATCGACGCCGTCATAGCTGCCGCGCTCAAGATCGAGATATTGCGTCAATGGCACCGCCATGCGGCCGATGCCGCAGCCGATGTCGAAGACGCGCTCATGCGGTTTCAGCCGGCCGATCCGGATGAAATGGCCGAGGAATTCCGCGCCGATCGCGCGATAGTCGCCGTCGCCGACGAAGATCGAATCCGGGGGCGGATGCGGCATGAAGCGATTGCTCTGCAACGACGCCATCAGCCAGTCGAGCTCCGGCCCGGCGGAAACCTCCGCGGGAACGGGCTCTGGTGCGATCTGTCTCAGGGCGGTCATGCTGCGGTCGCTCTCCTGAAGCCGAAGCGGGGAACAAGGTCGGGTTCGCTGGGAGCGACGGGCGCCGGCAAGGCGAGCTCCGGCGCGGATGTCTCGAAGGCCTGCATCAACGCATCGATCTGCGCGCCCCAGCGCTGGCTTTGCAGCCAGGCATTGTGCTGGGAGGCGGCGCCGCGCGTGTAGTCGATGCTGCGCGCGATCGACTGCCGTTCGAGATGGTAGAGCGCGACATCCGGCACGTAGAGGATGCCGAAGCCGGCGCGGCGGATCTTGAGGCAGAGGTCGCTGTCCTCGTAATCGCCGATCACATAGCTCTCGTCGAAGCCGCCGAGCTCCTCGTAGAGATCGCGCGCCATGACGATGCAGGCCCCGGTGACGCCGGGCACCGGCCGCTCGACATTGGCCGGCGCATAGCTTCCGGGCATGCCCTTGAAGTAATGATGGTTGAGCCAGGTGCCTTTGCTGTCTCGCTTGAAGAACAGCCCCGCATGTTGCAGCGAACCGTCATCGTAGAGCAGCTTCGGGCCGACGGCGCCGACCCGCGCTCCACGGTCGAGCCTGGCGATCAATGCCGGCAGCCAGTCATTGGCGGTGGGGATCACGTCGGAGTTGACGAGAGCAAGAACCTCGCCGCGTGCCTGGTTCGCGCCCGCATTGCAGGCGGCCGAAAACCCGCCATTGCGCCGCATCGCCACGAGCCGCATCGGCAGGCCGTAGGCAAGATGCAATCCGCCGAGGAGGTGAGCGACCTCCGCCTCGTGCTCGGGTGAATCGAGCACATAGATCAGTTCGGCATTCTCGGCGAACCAGCGGTCGCCGGCGAAGGCCGCGACCTGCACGCGCAGGAAATCATAGACACGGTAGAGCGGAATCACGACCGAGGCCTTCGGCCGCGCCAGCGGCTGGCCGAACATCCTGACGGTCGGTTCGGGCCGGCTGTCGCGCAAGTCCTCCTGGCAGGCGGCGAGCACCGGCGCGAGCGTCGTCCCCAGCATATCGGCAGTCAGATATTGCGGCGGGATCGCCGCGAGCGCCCTCGCCCGGATCGTCACGGCATCGGCCGGCTGCACCGGTGGTCGCAGCGTCAGCGTCGTGCCGGATTTCAGCTTGATCTCGCAGCGCGGCTGCAGCACCGGCGCCCCGGTGGCATAATCCGAGGCGAAACCGGCAAAGCCCGTGGCGGCACGCGTCTCGCCATCCGCTCCGGCCGGCAGGCGGACGGGGAAGCGTTGCAAATGCGCGAGCATCGCAATCGGCTCGCCATTGCCGCGATGCAGCAGCACCTCCTCCAGGAGATCGTCGGGATCGCGCAGCCAGCCGCCGATCAGGAGCCCCGCCCGGTTGCAGACAGCGAGATCGAGCTCGGCAGCAGGCAGATCGTCGCTGCGGCGAACATGCTGGACGGCGAGCGGCACGCGCCGCTGCATCTCGATGGCGAGCAGGCGGCCCTGCTCGGACAACCCCGCAAGCTGCTCGACGACCCAGTTGCGCAACCCGTCCCGGCTGGCGGCCTTACCCGCCCACCAGCGGCCGAGCGAAGCCGCCGCCTGGCGGCCGGGCAAGGCGCGCAGCACGAGCGAGCGCTCGCCCTGCAGAATGAGGAGCCCGCCGCCACGGCTGGGCGGCGCGTCCAGCACGAGATGAAGTTCGCGCTTGCCGCTGCGATCGGTGGCACCCAGCCGAGCCTTGAGATCGAGGCGCGAAAGCCCGGCGCCATCAAGGCGCGCGACGCCCTGCAAGGCACCGAAATCGGCCGGCACGGCCGTCTCGAACAGCCACTGGCCTTCGACCAGGGCCGCGGTCGGCTGCATCGCCGCCGGCTTGGGAAACAGGGTCAGCAGAAGCTGACGCAGAAAGGACAGGTAGTTGGGGATCGCAGCGAGGCCGAACAACGGCGGCCAGGACCGGACCAGCGCATTGGCGAGCGTCAGGCGCGCCTGCGGGGCAAGCTCCTTCAGAAGCTCGGCCGGGTCGGCGAGGCCATGAACCAGCGTCGGGTCGAAACCGGCCGTCACATCGCCCTGCGGCCCGTGATCGGTGAGGGTCGCGACGACATTGTCATGGCCCGACGAGCGGAAGGCGACGACGAGCCGCTCGCGTCCATCGCGCAGGCCGAGCGAAATCGAGGCCGCAGGCAGGCGCCGGCCACCGCCCGTGAGCGCGATCGCAGGCTTGCCGAAAGGCGAGGCCTCGAGCGTCCAGCAGAGCAGGAAGACCGAACCGCCGAGGCGGTGGAGTTCGAGCTGGGCCGGCGATGTCGTCGCCATCGCGACGGGCGCAAGTGAAAGCATTGGGGCGTTCCTGCGGCACGGAGAATCCCGGAGCGCTTGCGGAAAGCGGGGGGACACTTTCCGGGGGCATGCGCGCTCCGGGGCAGCAAACCCTTGCCCAGCCATCGGCCGGGCAAGGGGTCGCATCAGGGTCAGGCGACCGTGAAGTAGGAGTTCGGATCGGCCTGAACGTCGTCGGCGGAGACACCGACCAGGGTCAGGCTGTCGCCATTGCCAAGATCGATGATGGTGTTGCCGCCGACGGTCGTGGCACGCGCAGCCACGTCTTCCGCGGAGTGGACACCCGTGCCGTTGATGTCGGACGCGATCTGCAGCATGTCCGTGCCGGCATGGAAGTCGAGGACGACGTCGTTCCCGCCACCGCCGGCGAACACGAAGGTGTCGCTGCCGCCGCCGCCATGCAGGATATCGTTGCCGGCACCGCCGAACAGCATGTCGTCGCCCGCGCCGCCCTGCAGGATGTCGTCGCCGGCGCCGCCATTGAGGATATCGGCTCCCGCGCCACCCTGGAGGACGTCGTTGCCGGCGCCACCCTGCAGGATGTCGTTGCCCGGGCCGCCTTGCAGGACGTCATTGCCCTCGCCGCCGATCAGGACATCGTCGCCGGCATTGCCGCGCATGATGTCGTCACCGGCGCCTCCGATGAGCGTATCGTCGCCCTCGCCGCCGAACAGGGCGTCATTGCCCTCGTCGCCGGACAGGACATCGTCGCCGAGTCCGCCGAAGAGGGTGTCATTGCCCTCGCCGCCAAACAGGGCATCGTTGCCACCGTCGCCGAACAGCGTGTCATCACCCTCTTCGCCGAACAGGGAATCGACCTGATCCCCACCCTTGACGATGTCATCGCCGGCGCCGGCGAGGATCACGTCGCTGAAACGACTTCCAATCAAAAAGTCGTCGAATGCACTTCCTTCGATCGTTGCCATACGGCACCTCCTCAGCGATCTGATGAACCTGGAACGTTCGACGGTCGCACCGCGGAACGAAAAGACCAGGAATGGGTACGACAGCCTTCCGGTAGATCAGGCCATCATTCGACCGGGGGAAGATTGCTCAACAGCTGCGACGCAGCAAGAGTTTTATTATGATCATTTTGCGACGCAACATAATTTGGTCTTTATTTTACAACCGATATTCTATCGATATTCTATCGATATTCCAAGAGATATACTTTCAAAATCGAAATATAGGAGAAACCGGCAGAAGCCGCCGGCCACCACGTCGATGGCGCCCCTCAATCCTCCCGGAAGGCCCGGTTGAAGCTGTCGGTGACCGGCGAGAGCAGATAGTCGATCGCCCGGCGGGCACCGTTGACGATCATCACCTCCGCGGTCATGCCGGCATGCAGCGCGATCTTGTGGTCCCGCAGGCTCTCGGGATCGATCTCCGCCCTGACGACGAAATAGGGAATGCCCGTCTTCTCGTCGACGAGCTGGTCGGGCGCGACATAGCTGACCTTGGCCTCCAATGGCGGCAGCAGGCGCGAGTTGAAGGCGGTCAGGCGCACGCGGGTGCTGGACCCGATGCGCACCGAATCGATATCGCGCGGATCGACCTTCGCCTCGACGATCAGCGGTTCGTTCTCCGGCACGATGTCGAGGATCGCCTCGCCTGCCGCGATCGCGCTGCCGGCGGTCCGCATCCGGATATTGGCGACGATGCCCTCCTGCGGCGAGATCACCACCAGCCGGCGCAGCACGTCCTCGGCCTGGATGATGCGCTCGGTCACCTCGGAGAGCATCAGCTGGGATTCCTGGATCTCGCCGCCGATATCGTTCTGCTGTTCGAGGCTGATCGAAAGGATTTCGAGATTGGCGCCGGCGACCGCCTGCTCGGCCTTGGCCTTGCGGGCGGCGTATTCGCCGGCCTTGCCGGACAATTCGCTCTGCTTGGTCTGCAATTCGACGAGCTGGCTGCGCTTGGCGTAACGCTTCTCGTAGAGCTCGGCCATGATCCTGACCTCCTCGTCGATCAGCGAGCGTTGCTGCGTGGTGGCGTCGATCTGGGCCTTCAGTGCATCGGCCTCGGCCTGATGCTGCTCGATGACGCGCTGCTGGATATGGATCTTGCCGCCCTGGACCTGGGCGCGGGATTTGAACAAGCCCTGCTCGGCCCGCAGAACCTCGCGCGCGATCGGCGAATCCATCTGCGTGAGATCCTCGGGAAAGGCGATGGCCGCCGCCCCGGTCTGCTCGGCCCGCAAGCGCGCGAGCTTGGCTTCCAGCCCGATGCGCTTGGCCTGCAATTGCTGCAACTCGGCGCGCTGGCGCGCGTCCTCCAGCCGCAGCAGCGGCTCGCCCCGCGTGACGCGCTCGCCCTCCGCCTTGAGCAAGGTCTTGAGGATGCCGCCTTCGAGATGGCTGACGGTCTTGCGCTTGCTGTCGACCGCGACGATGCCGGTGGCGACGGCGGCATTGTCGAGCCGCGCCGTCACCGCCCAGGCGCCGAAACCGCCGAAGCCGACGCCGATCGCGGCGACGCCGGCCAGCACGAGATTGCGCAGGCTCGGCGTGCGCTCCTCATGGACCTCCGCCTCGATCTGGAGGGTGAGCGAATGCTCGGGGCGCTTGATCAGGGACCGTCCGGTCATGCCTTCACCTCGCGAACCTGTGGGGGAGCGGCCGGAGCCTTGACGGCAGGATCGACCTCGACCCGGCCGCCGGGCGTGATCATGCCGGCAATCTCGCCACGCGGGCCGAATTGCTGGACGCGGCCCTCGCGCAGGACGAGCAGCTTGTCGACGACCTGCATCACCGAGGGGCGGTGCGCGATCAGCACGACGATGGCGCCGCTCTCACGGGCCGCCGCGATGGCACGGATCAGGCTCTGCTCGCCTTCCGCGTCGAGATTGGCGTTGGGCTCGTCGAGCACGATCAGGCGCGGCGAACCGTAGAGCGCCCGGGCCAGGCCGATGCGCTGGCGCTGGCCGCCGGAGAGATTGAAGTCGCTGTCAGCGACATTGGTGTCGTAGCCGAGCGGCAGGCGGCCGATGAGCTCGTGCACGCCGGCGACACGCGCCGCCTCCAGAATCGCATGCGGATCGGGATCGCGCATCCGGGCGATGTTCTCGGCGATCGTGCCGTTCAGGAGCGAGACCGATTGCGGGAGATAACCGACCATCGCGCCGAAGGAGCCACGCTCCCATAGATAGGTGCTGTGCCCGTCGAGATAGACGCCGCCGACATTGGGCCGGAGCACGCCGACGAGCAGCCGCGCCAGCGTCGACTTGCCGGCGCCGGAAGGGCCGACCACGCCGAGAACCTCGCCCGGCTCCAGGGTGAAGGAGACGCTCTTGATCACCGTCTGCTCCTGGCCGGGCGGCGCGTAGATGACCCGGTCGATCACGAGATCGCCCTGGCAGGGCGGCGTCGGCACGGTCTGGCGCTGCGAGGTACGGCTCAGCACGAGCTCGCGCACGCGCTTCCAGGCCGCGGCAGCGAGAACCCATTGCCGCCAGTCGGTGATCATCGAATCGAACGGCGCCAGCAAGCGGCCGAGCAGGATGCTCGCCGCCATCAGCGTGCCCGCCGTGACCTCGTTGCGGATGATCAGGATGGCGCCGGTCGCATAGACCGCGAGTTGCATCGTCATCCGGCTGGAGCGCGTCACGGCCGCGATGAACTTGCCGCGCCTTGTGCCCATGTCGAGCTGCTCGATCATCGCGAGCTGCTGACCGCGCCAGCGCCGGGCGAGCGCCGGCAGCATGCCCATCGCCTCGATCGTCTCGGCATGGCGCAGGCTGGCCCCGACCTCGTTGATGCTGGCGACGCCGGCCTCGTTCGCCTCCTTGAGGATGCGGCGGGTCAGCATGTCCGAGAGCACGCCGAGCAAGAGCAGGATGATCAGCGACGCCAGACCGACGAGCCCGTAGACCGGGTGCAGCGCGAAGAGCACGGCGAGGAAGATCGGCGACCAGATGGCCTCCAGAGGCGTGGCGATCGCCGAGCTCGCGATGAAGAAGCGGATGTCGTTGAGATCGCGAATCGCCTGCGTCGCCTGCCCCGAGCCCTGTTCGAGCGAGGAACTCACGGCAGCCTGCAGGGCCGGCAGATTGAGCTTGCGCGCGAAGATGCTCGCCATCGCCTGGAAGGTCAGCGAGCGGATGAACTCGATCGTGCCGTAGAGCGCCAGCGCCCCGACCGCGATGACGAGGAGCATGGTCAGCGTGTCGTAGCTACGGCTGACGGTCACCCGGTCCTGGACCTGCATCATGAACAGCGGGACGGTCAGCAGCAGCAGATTCACGCAGAGGCTGAGGAAAGCCGCGTAGCTCAGGCCACCGACGAACGAGCGCTGGAGATTCCGGATCAGTGCGTCCGGCGCAGGCTTCATCGCCTTCATGCATGGCTCCGAGAGTGAGGGTGTGTGGATCCGAGAAAGCTGCGGGAAAAACCCGTCATCGGTCCGAGCAACGAGACATGGAGGGAGTGTCAAGATTATGACAGATTAGAAGCGTAGCTCACCGACTCAGAGCGAAGCAAATAAGGCTGAAACGTGAGAAATTTTGAATTTCGAAACAGTTTCGGCACATCTGAAGGTGATTACAATCTTATTTATTGGCTCACCTAGATGGCATGTGCTTTGCTAATAGGCTTGTTGAGACGCGTGGAGGCAAAACGGATGGTCTATTTAGTTTTTGATCAGGTGGGGTAAGGGATGCACTTCAAATTGCACGGCGGCGAGCAATTCACAGGCGGTTCCTTGAACGGCCACCATCCAGCGAATGGTTCCGGGGTCCTCGAAGAGGTCCCCGATCGCCGAATTTCTCCTTTTGACCTGGCCCGGGTGATCGAACGTGTCAGCCGGCGCTTTCTCGACTACCTCAGGCTCGAACTGTCCAAGCTCGGCGTCGACGACATCTCGCCATCGCAAGTGATGGTCCTGATGACGATCGGACAAGGCGAGATCGCGGTCCGCGATCTCTTGGATCGCGGCCATTATGGCGGCTCGAACGCCTCCTATAATCTCAAGCAATTGGTCGAGAACGGCTATCTCGACCGCGGCGCCTCGCCGCGCGACCGCCGCCAGGCTCGCATCTCCCTCTCGCTGAAGGGGCAGATGCTGTGCGAGCGGCTGCGCTTGCTCGACGAGGCCAGTCAGGTCGGCCAGCGGCTCGAAAGCAATCGCGAGACCGACGTCAACACGACCCACGAGACCCTGCGCCAACTCGAACAGTGGTGGAACGATGCGCTCCGCTACAGCGGAGTGCTGCTCGCATCATGCATGTCCTATTCGTTCATCGCACAGGATCTGGTCAATTCGCTGCTTTGATCGGCAGCCTCGTCGCCGAAGGCGTCGAGGTTACGCTGATCACCGAACGTCCGGCGCAGGAGGCGCCGGGCGTTCGCCAGCTCGTCTATTCCGTCGACGAGACCGCGACCCAGCATCCGGCGCTCGCCGCCACCGAATATCACCTGCGCACGGGCGAGGCGGTGGCGCGGCTGATGGAGCGCCTGAACCGCAGCGACCCGCCCGATGTCGTGCTCGGCCATATCGGCTGGGGCGGCATGCTCTTCGCCCGCGACGCGCTGCCCGATGCGGCGCTGATCGGCTATTGCGAATATTATTACCGCAGCACCGGCTCGGACCTCGATTTCGGTATCGACGAGCCGGTTCCCGCGGCCGACCGCCAGCGCGTACGCATGCGTAATGCAGCCCAGCTTCTCGCGCTCGACACGCTCGACGCCGCCTATGCCCCGACGCAATGGCAGCGCCGGCAATATCCGGCTGCCTATCGCCAGGGCATCGCCGTCTGCCATGACGGCATCGACACGCAAACCTGCCGGCCGGATTCGGAGGCCTCCTTCGTCCTGCCCGACGGCCGCGTCCTGACGCCCGCCATGCCGGTCGTGACCTTCGTCGCCCGCGATCTCGATCCCTATCGCGGCTATCCCGAATTCATGCGCGCGGCAGCGACCCTGGCGGCCCGTCATCCCGACGCGCTCTTCGTCGTGGTCGGCGGCGACGGCTCGGGCTATGGCCGCCCGCGCTCCGACGGCAATAGCTGGCGCGAGGCGATGTGCGCCGAGACCGAGCTCGGAGACCGGATCGTCCATATCCCCTGGCTGCCCTATGAGAACCTGATCCGGCTGTTCCAGGTCTCGGCCGTCCATGTCTATCTCACCGTCCCCTTCGTCCTGTCCTGGTCGCTGCTCGAAGCGATGGCCTGCGGCTGCCTCGTCGTCGGTTCCGATACCGAGCCCGTGAGGGAAGTGATCCGCGACGGCGTCAACGGCCTGCTCTCCCCCTTCCATGATGCGCAAGCGCTGGCGGAGCGCATCGAGGAAGCACTGTCGAGCCCGGCGCTGATGCGACCTTTGCGCCGCGCCGCGCGGGAAACCGTGATCGCCGCTTACGAACGCGAGCGGTGTCTCGCGCGCCAGACCGGCTGGGTCCATCAGTTCGGCGATTAGGGCATCGGCCCGGAAGGCGGCGCGCGGTCCTCGGGAAAAGTCGATGCTGGATCAAATGCCTTTCAACCGGCAACCGACCCCGCGAACGCCAGGGCCGCCGCCCGGACCGTTTCCGCGAAATCCAGCGCGATGGCGGAGCGGAAGCGGCCGGCGCCCCAGATGATGGCGATGTCATAGGTCACTGCCGGCCTGAGCGGCCGCACTTCGACGCCCCGGCCGCGATATTCCGCCGCCGTGAACGGATCGACCACCGACAAGCCTGCGCCGGCCGCGACCAGCCCGCAGGCGATCATCGACAGCGGCGTCTCGACACGGGTCTGGCGCGCGACGCGATGGGCCGAGAACAGGGCATCGATGCGATAACGCAGCTGCGTCGACTGTTCGAGCGAGATGAAGGGCTCGTCGACGAAATCCTCCGGCGTCAGTTCGGCCTTGGCCGCGAGCCTGTGCCCGGTCGGCAGCACGGCGACCGGCGCCATCGCCGGCAGGATCTCGATGTCGATCCCGGGGAAATCCAGCGGGAGCTGCGCAAAGCCCAGTTCGCAGAAGCCCGAGGTGACCCAGTCCACGACCTGCGAGGAGATGCTGCCATAGAGCGCGATCTCCAGGTCCGGCTTCTGCTTGAGATAGCTGCCGACGACCCGCGGCAGGAAACCGACATTGAAGGCCGGCAGCGCCGCGACGCGGAGCGAGCCGGCCCGCCCGTCGCGCAGATTGCGGGCCGCATTCTCGATGCGCTCCAGCCCGACGAACTGACGCTCGACCTCGCGATAGAGCGACAAGGCTTCGTTGGTCGGCACCAGCCGCGCGCCCCGCTTCACGAAGAGCGGCAGCCCGAGCGCATATTGCAGGTCCTGGATCAGGCGCGTCACCGCCGGCTGCGTGATGTTGAGCGCCTGCGCCGCCGCGGTGATGCCGCCGGTCACGATCACCGTGCGGAAAGCCTCGATCTGGCGCGGATTCAGCATGCTCAGGTCCCAAAACCAGACATAACATTTCGGCATGGCTTGCACGAAACATTCGATTTGACCAGTTTGAGATCAGCCCCGAACCTGACGGCATCACTCGAAAACGAGGAGGGGATACCGTGAAACTCGCCATCACATTCGCGCTCGCTGCCGGGACCGCACTCGCCGGCTCCGCTGCCTTCGCCCAGCAGAAGACCATCTATGTCGCCGGCTATGGCGGCTCCTACGAACAGACCATGCGCAAGGAGGTCATCCCGGCCTTCGAGAAGCAGGCCAACGTCAAGGTGGAATATGTCGCCGGCAATTCGACCGACACGCTCGCCAAATTGCAGGCGCAAAAAGGGAACCAGCAGATCGATGTCGCGATCGTCGACGATGGCCCGGCCTATCAGGCCGTGGCGCTCGGCTTCTGCGGCACGCTGACCGACGGCGCGGTTTACAAGGACGTGGCGCCGGTGATGAAGTTCAAGTCGAACAAGGGCGTCGGCCTCGGCCTCGTCGGCACCGGCCTGTTCTACAACAAGAAGGTCTTCGACGAGAACAAGTGGCCGGCCCCGACCTCGTGGAACGACCTGAAATCGAAGACCTACGGCAAGAAGATCGTCGTGCCGCCGATCAACAACACCTATGGCCTGCACGCCCTGATCGCCTTCGCCCAGATGGCTGGCGGCGGCGAGAACAACATCGAGCCGGGCTTCGAGGCCTTCAAGAAGGACATCAACCCGAACATCGTCGCCTACGAACCCTCGCCGGCGAAGATGACCGAGCTGTTCCAGAACGGCCAGGCCGTGCTCGGCGTCTGGGGTTCGGGCCGCGTCAAGGCCTTCGCCGATACCGGCTTCCCGGTCGAATTCGTGTATCCCAAAGAGGGTGGCTACGCGCTGGGCTCCGCCGCCTGCCCGGTCGAGGGCTCCAAGAACGCGGCCGAGGCCAACGCCTTCATCCAGTTCATGCTCTCGCCCGCGATCCAGAAGATCATGGCGACCGGCGCCGGCTTCGGCCCCGCCAACATGACGGTTACGCTGACGCCGGAGGAGCGGAAGGGCTTGCCCTATGGCGATGAGGTCAAGACGCTCAAGGCGGTCGACTGGGACGTCGCCAACGCCAAGCGCGAGGAATGGACCAAGCGCTGGAACCGCGAGGTCGAGCGGTAAGGCGCTTCCGCTGTCATCCCGTCATTCTGGACCTCGGTCTGGAATGACGGCGGTGTTTCGGTGATTTCCTTCACGAAGCGCGCAGGATCCATGTCCCATCTCGTTCTCGAAGGTCTCGGCAAGTCCTACGGCACGGCGGTTGCGGTCGAGGGGCTCGACCTTACGGTCGCGCGCGGCGAGTTCATCTCGCTGCTCGGCCCCTCCGGTTGCGGCAAGACCACGACGCTGCAGATGATCGCTGGCTTCGCCTCGGTCAACCGCGGCCGCATCCTGCTTGACGGCCAGGATCTCGGCGCGGTCGCGCCCAACAAGCGCGGCCTCGGTATCGTCTTCCAGAGCTATGCGCTCTTTCCCCATATGACCGTGGCGCAGAACATCGCCTTCGGCCTCGAAATGCGCGGAATCGAGAAGACGGAGCGCGAAAAGCGCACGCTGGAGGCGATGGCGCTGGTCGGTCTCAAGGGTTTCGAGGATCGCTATCCCCGCCGGATGTCAGGCGGCCAGCAGCAGCGCGTCGCGCTCGCCCGCGCACTGGTGATCAAGCCCTCGCTGCTCCTGCTCGACGAGCCTCTCTCAAATCTCGACGCCAAACTGCGTGAGGAAATGCAAGGCGAGCTGCGCCAGATCCAGCGCTCGATCGGCACGACCACGATCCTCGTCACCCATGACCAGCACGAAGCCATGGCGCTCTCGGACCGCATCGTCGTGATGAACAAGGGCCGCGTCGAGCAGATCGGCGCGCCCGACGCCGTCTATGGCGCGCCCGATACCGCCTTCGTCGCAAACTTCCTCGGCAAGACCAACGTCCTGAAGGCAACCGGCGACGGAAGCGGCCATGTGGTCATCGACAGCCTCTCCGTGCCGCTCGCGGGCGCAGGCTCGGGCGCACTATGTATCGCGGTTCGCCCCGAGCGGCTCGGCTTTGCGCTCGATGGCGCCCCCGGTTTCGCCGCCCGCATCACCTCGCGCATCTTTCAGGGCGCGCATTGGCTGCTGAGCGCCGAGAGCGCCGCCGGCACGGTCACCCTGATCCGGCACAATGACGGCTCGCCCGTTCCCCGCGAAGGCGAGACGGTGAAACTCCGTTTTGGCCCCGGCGACGCCGCGCTGCTGGCGGAGGGCCCAAGCTCATGAGCCCGGACGTTTCCGCTCGCGCAACGCCCTATTGGATGACCGGCCCCGCACTCGCCATCTTCCTCGCCCTCGTCATCATCCCGCTCGGCATGACCGTGCTGCTCGCCTTCTACGACTGGGGCCAGTACAAGGGCATCGTCGCCGAGTTCACGCTGAAGAATTTTCGCGAGATCTTCAGCGACAGCTATTTCCTCGAAGTCTTCCTGCGCACGCTCCGCATCGCCGTGCTGGTCACGCTCTTCGCCGTCCTGATCGGCGTGCCCGAGGCCTATATCCTCAACCGCATGTCGCCGGCCTGGCGCGGCATCTGCCTGCTCGCGATCCTCGGGCCTCTGCTGGTCTCGGTCGTCGCACGCACACTCGGCTGGGCGCTGCTGCTGGGCTCGACCGGCCTCGTCAACCGTGGGCTGATGGCGCTCGGGCTGATCGGCCAGCCGCTCGAATTCATGTTCACCGAGACCGGCGTGGTGATCGCGCTCGTCCATGTGCTGATCCCCTTCATGATCCTCGCGGTCTGGGCCTCGCTGCAGCGGCTCGACCCGCAGATCGAGAACGCCGCGCTCTCGCTCGGCGCCTCGCGCCTGACCATCTGGCGGCGCGTGATCCTGCCGCAGATCGTGCCGGGCATCCTCTCAGGCTCGATCATCGTCTTCGCGCTGGCGGCGAGCGCCTTCGCCTCGCCCGCAATCATCGGCGGCAGGCGGCTCAAGGTCGCAGCGACGCTCGCCTATGACGAGTTCCTGAACACGTTGAACTGGCCGCTCGGCGCCGCCGTCGCCGTGCTGCTGCTGGCCGCCCTCGTCATCCTCACCGTCGGCGCCAACCGGCTGGTCGAGCGCCGTTATTCACAGGTGTTCGAATGAGCCGCAACGGTCCCTTCGCCGTCCTGTTCCACACGCTCTTCGTCGTCTTCATGCTGGCGCCGCTGGTGGTGGTCTGCCTCGTCGCCTTCACGCCGGAGGGTTATCTCTCTCTGCCCGGCCGAGTCTGGAGCCTGCGCTGGTTCAAGGCGATCCTCGACTATCCCGAATTCCTGCGTGCTTTCCGCGACTCGCTCTGGCTCGCAGCGCTCTCCTCCACCGTCGCGATCGGGCTCGCGGTCCCGGCCGCGCTCGCCATCGCCCGTTACCGCTTTCCCGGCCGCGAGGCGATGACAGCCCTGTTCATGTCGCCATTGATGGTCCCCCATGTCGTGCTGGGCATCGCCTTCCTGCGCTTCTTCACGCAGATCGGCCTCTCCGGGACCTTCCTCGGGCTGGTGCTGAGCCACATCATCGTGATCATTCCCTTTGCGCTGCGCCTCGTTCTCGCCGCCTCCTACGGCATCGACCGGCGCATCGAGCATGCCGCGATCTCGCTCGGCGCGAGCCCGGCCGTGGTCTTCCGGCGTGTGACGCTGCCGCTGATCCTGCCGGGCGTCGTCTCGGGCTGGCTGCTCGCCGCGATCAACTCCTTCGACGAGGTGACGATGACCGTCTTCATCGCCTCGCCCGCCACCACCACGCTCCCCGTCCGGATGTTCCTCTACATCCAGGACAATATCGATCCGCTGATTGCGGCCGTCTCCGCCTGCCTGATCGCCCTGACCGCCATCCTGCTGCTGGCGCTGGACAGGCTGTTCGGGCTCGACCGGCTGTTCGTCGGAACCGGAAAAGGCTGACGCCAGTGTCCACTATCCCCAGAGAATCCGATGTCGCCGTGATCGGCGGCGGCGTGGTCGGCGGCGCCATCGCGCTCGGCCTCGCCCGCAACGGCGCCAGGGTCGCGATCCTCGACGAGGGCGACACGGCCTTCCGGGCCTCGCGCGGCAATTTCGCTTTGGTCTGGGTGCAGTCCAAGGGCTTCGGCATGCCCGATTACGCGCTCTGGTCGCGCCGCTCGGCCGATGCCTGGCATGAGCTTGCCGCTACGCTGGCCGGCGAGACCGGGATCGACGTCGCCCATAGCCAGCCCGGCGGCTTCATGCTCTGCCTCTCGGAGAAGGAGCTCGACAAGCGCATCGACGCGATGCGCCGCCTCCATAACAGCCGGCCGCTCACCGATTTCCCCTATGAGGTGCTCGACCATGCCGAGACGAAGCGGCGCCTGCCCGCCATTGGCAAGGACGTGGTCGGCTCGCTCTATTCCCCGCTCGACGGCCATGTGAACTCGCTGAAGCTGTTCCGGGCGTTGCGCGAGGCGACGGTCCGGCGCGGCGTCGATTACCGCCCGAACAGCCCGGTCGAGAATATCGTGCCGAAGGATGGCGGCTTCGCCATCACCGGCCCCTGGGGCGAGATGCGCGCCGGCAAGGTCGTGCTCTGCGCCGGGCTCGGCAATGCCCGTCTCGCCCCCATGGTCGGGCTCGATGCACCGGTGAAGCCGAGCAAGGGCCAGATCATCGTCACCGAGAAGACCGAACCCTTCCTGCACAACCCGATGGTTACGGTCCGCCAGACCGACGAGGGCGGCGTCATGATCGGCGACAGCCAGGAGGATCGCGGCTTCGACACCGTCGTCGGCCAGCCGATCCTCTCGACCATGGCGGAACGGGCCGTGAAGATGTTTCCGCGCCTCGCCGGTCTCAACGTCGTCCGCACCTGGTCGGCCCTGCGCGTGATGAGCCCCGACGGCTTCCCGATCTACGACCAGTCCGAAACCCATCCCGGCGCCTTCGTCGTCACCTGCCATTCCGGCGTGACGCTCGCCGCCAATCATGCCCTGACGCTCGCTCCCGCGATCCTCGCCGGCACCTTGCCGGAGAGCGTCGCGAGCTTCACTGCACGGAGGTTCCATGTTCCGGCCCATAGCTGACCTTGCCACGAGCGGAGAGCTCAGCTTCACTTTCGACGGCCGGCCGATGACGGCGCGTGCCGGCGACACGGTCGCCGCCGCTCTCCTCACCAACGGCATCACCGCCTGCCGCGAGACCCCGGTCTCCGACACACCGCGCGCGCCCTATTGCCTGATGGGCGTCTGCTTCGACTGCCTCGTCGTCATCGACGGCATCGGCAACCGGCAGGGCTGCCTCGTGCCGCTCGCCGAGGGCATGCGCATCGAAACCCAGCATGGCCGCCGCCATCTCACGGAGGCCGTGGAATGACCCCGATCGCCAGCATCGAACAGCTCGCCGAGAGCTACGACCTCCTCGTCGTTGGCGCAGGCCCGGCCGGCCTTTCCGCTGCCGCGCGCGCCGCCGAACTCGGCCTTGCCGTCCTGCTCGCGGACGAGAACCCGGCACCCGGCGGCCAGATCTACCGCGCGGTCACCACGACGCCGGTGAAGAACCGCGCCATCCTCGGCGAGGACTACTGGCGCGGCGCCGAGATCGTCGCCCGCTTCGAGCGCTCGAAAGCCGCTTACGCCCCGCGCTGCATCGTCTGGTCGATCGGCCCGGACGAGACCGCGCCCGGCACATTCGAGCTCGGCCTCTCGCTCGACGGCAAGGCCCGCATCATCGGTGCGCGGCAAGTGATCCTCGCCACAGGCGCACAGGAACGTCCCTTCCCGATCCCCGGCTGGACCTTGCCCGGCGTGATGACGGCGGGCGCCGCCCAGATCGCGCTCAAATCCGCTGGCGCCATTCCGTCGGGGCGCACCGTCATCGCCGGCTGCGGCCCGCTGCTCTACCTACTGGCGGGCCAACTCGCGGCGGCAGGCTGCCAGATCGCCGCCGTGCTCGACACGACGCCGCAGGCCAACTGGTCGAAGGCGCTCGGCGCCATCCCGGACTTCCTGCGCTCGCCCTATCTCGCCAAGGGCCTCAAGCTGATGCTCGCCGCACGGCGCAAGCTGCGCTTCGTCTCCGGCGTGACCAGCCTGACGGCGACGGGCAGCGGAAAGCTGGCGACGGTCCAGTTCGAGCAGAACGGCCGCACCGGCACCATCGCCTGCGACACCCTTCTGCTGCATCAGGGCGTGATCCCGAGCGTCAACTTCTCCAACGCTGCCGGCTGCGCCCATGATTTCGACGTGGAGCAGCATGCCTGGGTGCCGCGCGTCGATGCCTGGTTTGCTTCCAGCGTGCCCGGCATCGCCATCGCCGGCGACGGCGCCGGCATCGGCGGCGCGGAAAGCGCGGCGCTCCGCGGCGAGATCGCCGCTTTCGGGACAGCATCCAGGCTGGGCAAGCTGAACGAAGCCGAGCGCGACCGGCAGGCCGCGCCGATCCGCGCCGAACTGGACAGGAAGCTGCGCGGCCGGCACTTCCTCGACCTGCTCTACAAGCCGGCGCCGCAATTCCTGGCACCGCCGAAGGACGAGACCATCGTCTGCCGCTGCGAGGAGGTCACGGCCGGGCAGGTCCGCGATGCCGCCCGGCGCCTCGGCGTCACCGGCCCCAACCAGATGAAGGCCTTCCTGCGCTGCGGCATGGGCCCCTGCCAGGGCCGCCTCTGCGGCCCGACCGTAGTCGAACTGATCGCCGAGACGCGCGGCACGACCCCGGCCGAGACCGGCTATTACCGCCTGCGCCCGCCGATCAAGCCGGTGACACTGGCCGAGCTCGCGGCCCTGCCGCAGACCGAAGCCTCGGTGAAGGCGGTCGTCCGGTGAGCGCGGAGCGTCGCAATGCCGATGTGATCGTCATCGGCGGCGGCATCCATGGCTGCTCGACCGCCCTGCATTGCGCGATGCGCGGGCTCTCGGTCATCCTGATCGAGAAGGACCATGCCGGGCGCCACGCCTCCGGCGTCAATGCCGGCGGCGTGCGCCAGCTTGCGCGCCATGTCGCGGAAATCCCGCTCTCCAACGCCTCGATGGCGCTCTGGCACAACATCGCCGATCTCGTCGACGACGACTGCGGCTTCACCAGCGACGGACAGGTTCTGGTCGCCGAGGACGAGGCCGAGCTGGAGGGTTGCCGCGCCCGCGTCGCCGACCTGACGCTCCGTGGCTTCCATCATGAGGAGCTGATTGATGCGAAAGAACTGCGCTCGATCGTTCCGGCCGTATCCGAGAGCTGCCCAGGCGGCGTGATCTCGCGCCGCGACGGCGCCGCGATTCCCCTGCGCGCGACACAAGCCTTCAAGCGCAAGGCCGAAAGCCTCGGCGTCGCCATCCGCGAAGGCGTGCGCGTGACCAAGATCGGACAGGATGGGCCGAACTGGCGCGTCGTCACCGATGCCGGCGATTTCCTCGCCCCTCGCATCGTCAACGCCGCCGGTGCCTGGGCCGACCGCATCGCCAGCGATCTTGGCGAACCCGTGCCGCTCTCGGTCATCGCGCCGATGCTGATGATCACCGCGCCTTTGCCGGCCTTCATCAAGCCCGTGGTGATCCTGCGTGGACGAAAGCTCTCCTTCAAGCAGTTCGACAACGGCACGGTGCTGATTGGCGGCGGCCATCTCGGAACGCCCTTGCGCGACGAGAACGTCACCTTGCTCGACTGGCGCAAGCTCGCGATCAGCGCCGGCACGGTCTGGGACCTCTTCCCGGTCATGCGCGGCGCGCCGATCGTGCGGGCTTGGGCCGGCATCGAGGCGCGCATGCCGGACGACCTGCCAGTCTTCGGCAAGAGCGCCAGGCATGAAGGCGTCTATCACCAGTTCGGCTTCTCGGCCCACGGCTTCCAGCTCGGCCCCGGCGCTGGTGCGGTGATGGCCGAGATCATCGCGACCGGCCGCTCGAACGTGCCGATCGACGGCCTCGGCATCGCCCGTTTCACCACCACCCACTGACTTTCAACCCAAGGAGAACACCCATGGCCATCAAGCGCTCGATCCGCACGCCGATCCAGAACCGGGTCGTCGAGGCCGGCAATCTCGCCTTCGTCGGCGGCGTCGTCGCCGACGACACCAAGCAGGGGATGGGCCCGCAGACCCAGAACATCCTCGGCAAGATCGAGGGCTATCTCGGCGAGGTCGGGCTCGACCGCAAGGCGATCGTCGCCGCCCAGATCTTCGTAACCGATCTCACGTTGAAGAAGGAGATGGACGCGGTCTGGACCAGCTTCTTCGGCGAAGACATGCCGACCCGCGCCACGGTCGGCGTCGCCGATCTCGGCGGCCCGCTGATCGAGATCGTGGTCACCGCCTCGCGCTGATCCGTTTCAGAGAATGACAAGGCTGCAGGCGCATGATCGCGCCCGCAGGCCATCCTCGGAAAGCGCGAACAGGGGTGCCCAACCTCCCGAGGCTGGCATAGGCTCGTCGCTTGACGACAGCCTCGAGACCAGCATGCAGCACGCTTCCGACCATTCCGAGATCCGCGACGCCGTCGCCAGGCTCTGTGCCGGATTTCCCGGCGAATACTGGCGCAAGCTCGATCGCGAGATGGTCTACCCGACCGAGTTCGTGACGGCGCTGACCGAAAGCGGCTTTCTCTCGGCCTTGATCCCTGAGGACTATGGCGGAGCCGGACTCACGCTCTCGGCCGCGGCTGTCATCATGGAGGAAATCCAGCGCCAGGGCTGCAACGGTGCCGCCTGCCACGCCCAGATGTATGTGATGGGCACCGTGCTGCGCCACGGCACCGAGGACCAGAAGCAGCGCTACCTCCCGAAGATCGCCTCGGGCAAACTCAGGCTTCAGGCATTCGGCGTCACCGAGCCGACCAGCGGCACCGACACGACCGCGCTCAGGACGACCGCCCGCCGCGAGGGCGACCACTACGTCGTCAACGGCCAGAAGATCTGGACGAGCCGCGCCGCGCAGTCGGACCTGATGCTGCTGCTCGCGCGCACCACGCCGCGCGATCAGGTCGCCAAGCGCACCGACGGGCTCTCGGTCTTCATCCTCGACATGCGCGAGGCGCTGAAGGACGGCCTGACCATCCGGCCGATCCGCACGATGATGAACCACGCCACCACCGAGGTCTTCTTCGACAATGTGAAGGTTCCCGCCGAAAACCTCGTCGGCGAGGAGGGCAAGGGCTTCCGCTACATCCTCTCCGGCATGAATGCCGAGCGCATCCTGATCGCCGCCGAATGCGTCGGCGATGCCAAATGGTTCATCGACAAGGCCTCGGCCTATGCCAGAGAACGCCATGTCTTCGGCCGGCCGATCGGCCAGAACCAGGGCATCCAGTTCCCGATCGCCAAGGCCTACGCCAACATGCGCGCCGCCGAGCTGATGGTGCGCGAGGCGATCCGGCTCTACGAGGCCGGCGCCAATCCGGGCGCCGAGGCGAACATGGCCAAGATGCTGGCGGCTGATGTCTCCTTCGAGGCGGCCAATGCCTGCGTGCAGACCCATGGTGGCTTCGGCTTCGCCGAGGAATACGATGTCGAGCGCAAGTTCAGGGAGACGCGGCTCTATCAGGTCGCGCCGATCTCGACGAACCTGATCCTGTCCTATCTGGCCGAGCATGTGCTGGGCATGCCGCGCTCATACTGACCGAAGGCCTGAGGGTCTCAGGCCGAGGCTGGCACGTCGGGCGCCAGGCTGACGCGGTCGAGCTTCGGCGTCATCGTGTCGAGCAGCGGCAGCGCGGCGGCGCCGAGCGCTGCCGTCAATCGCCCGGTCGCGCCGCGCTGGACGCGCGGGATCGTCCGCCCTGAACGGTTCGCCACCGAAACGGCCAAGGGCGACATCGCCACGATCAGCGCATCGATCACCGTATCCGGCATCTCGCCGCCGAGGATCACGGTTTCCGGATCGAAAAGATTCTCCAGCATGGTCACGACCGGCGCCAGCAGTCCGGCCGCCTCCACGATCCAGCCGGACAGCGCCGGATTTCCGTCACGGTGCAGGCGCGCGATCTCCTCCGGCCCGACGCCCGAGATGCCGGCCTCCCGCAATGTCTCCGCCAGCGCATGGAAGGAGGCATAGCGTTCGAGGCAGCCATACCCGCCGCAGGCACAGGCGCGCCCGTAGCGCACCACGGGAATATGGCCGATCTCGCCGGCATTGCCGAAGGCCCCGCGATAGGGCTGACCAGCGACGATGACGCCGAGCCCGAGGCCGGCGCCGAAATAGATCTGGCAGAAATGGCGTAGATTCCGGCCGAGCCCGTGGAGGTGCTCGCCCACCGCCGCTGCATTGGCATCGTTCTCGATGACCACGGGCGTGTTCAGGGCGTCCTGCAGAAGCTGCGCCGCATCCTGCCCGGCCCAGCCCGGTAGCGGCGAGGTCCCGACCGAACTCATGCCCTCGATCTCGAAGGGGCCGGGCATCACCACCCCGCAGCCGAGCAGGCGCTCGGGCAGGCCGGCCTCGCGCCGCACGGCCGCCAGCTCCGCCGCAGCCGTCTTCTGCACGCCCGCGACGGTCGTATCCGCGAGAGGCGCGATGCGCTGCGCCCTGATCCGCCCGGCGAGGTCGACGAGGACCGTGGTCACGTGATCCGCCGCGATCTCCATCCCCGCCGTCATTCCGCCTTCGGGGTTCACCGCGAATTCCACAGGCGGCTGGCCTCGCGCCGTCCGGCGCCGGCCGAGCTCGATCAGGAATCCCTCCTCGACCAGCTCGGCGACGATGTTGGAGACCGCCTGGGCCGTGAGCCTGGTCAAGACCGCGATGTCGGAACGGCCGAGCTGCCCGTGCTGGCGCACGGTTTCCAGCACGACCCGGCGGTTATGACTGCGCGTCCGCTCGGGATTGGTGCCGACGGCAACGCTGCGAGAGGGTGGAACGGGACGGTTCGGCATAGGCGGTCGCAAGGGAACGGGCGGACAGCCTGCGTCGGCAATTAATCCAACTCAAGTGAATTAATGGATTGACAGCTGCGGGCCGGCAAGATGACGATGCGTGCAAGCCTCCCGAATGCCGCCCACCGGCAGGGATGGAGGACAACGAAATCAGGGGAGAGGGTCATGCGCGGCTTACGCGGGATGCTGTTGGGTCTGATGGTCTCGGTCGGCGCGGTCGCCGGCGCGAAGGCGCAGACCGTCGAGATCGAGTACTGGCAGTATGTCTTCGACGCGCGCGTCAAGGCGATGACCGAGCTGATCAAGCGCTTCGAGGCCGCCAACCCGAATATCAAGGTCAAGCAGACGACCTTCCCCTATGCCGACTACCAGACCAAGATCGCGGCGGCGATGCCGGCCGGCCAGGGCCCGGACGTCGTGCAGCTCTTCTATGGCTGGCTCGACAATTTCGTCGGCGCCAAGTTCATCCAGCCGCTGCCGCGCGACGCCTTCCCGCCCGCCGCGATCGAGAAGGAATTCTATCCGATCGTCTCGGCGATGAAGCGCGACGGCGAGTACTACGCCCTGCCGACGGCGGTGCGCTCGCTCGCGCTGTTCTATAACAAGAAGCTCTTCCAGGAGGCCGGGCTCGACCCGAACACACCGCCCAAAACCGTCGACGAACTGCTCGACATGGCCAAGAAGACGACCAAGCGCGACGGCGCCGGCAATATGCTCTCCGCCGGCATCACGCTCGACTTCCCCGGCCAGGATTACCATTGGTGGCGCGAGACGCTGCTGCGCCAGAACGGCGGCGCGCCCTATAGCGACGACAACAAGACCGTGACCTACAACAGCGAAGCCGGCGCCAAATCGCTGAACTGGTATGCCGATCTCCAGCGCGTGCACAAGGTCGGCCTGGTCGGCTTCATGGACGAGGGCCAGGCTGCCTTCCGCGCCGGCCGCGCCGCGATGACTATCGACGGCTCCTTCCGCCTCGGCGCCTTCGGCGGCATCAAGGCCTTCGAATGGGGCGTCGCGGAACTCCCCGCCTCGGCCGATGGCAAGAAGGCGAATTTCGCCAGCTACTGGGTCAATGCCATCACCACCAAGCCGACCGGCCCGAAGCTGGAGGCGGCCAAGAAGTTCCTCGCCTTCGTCACCACGCCCGAGGCGATGCAGCTCTGGCTCGAGACCGTCGGTGAATTGCCGGCGCGCAAGGAAGCGGCCGAGACCGAGAAGAACCTGAACCACCCGGTCTACGGGCCGTTCCTCAAGGCGCTCAGCTATTCGCACGCCACGGTCTTCGTCGACGAGATGGCCCAGCGCCAGGTCGCGCTCGACATGATCAACCGCGTGCTGCTGCAGAACCAGGACGCCAAGGCTGCGCTCACTGATGCCGCCAAGGCCGAGCAGGCCATCCTCGACCGCTTCTACAAGAAGTGATGCGGGCCGGGCGCCGGATCGGATTGTCGCGATGAACACCTCTTCGTCTCGCGTCGATGCGCGGTCCAGCGCCCGCCTCTTTTCGGGCCTCGGCATGCGCCAGAAACAGGTCCTCTGGGCCTGGTCCTTTCTGGCCGTGCCGGTGCTGTTCTATGCGGTGGTGCGCTTCTATCCGACGCTTGAAGCCTTCTGGATCGCCACCACCAACTGGAACCTGCTGACCAAGCCCTCCTTCATCGGGCTGGCCAATTTCAAGCGGCTGATAGCCGATCCGGTGTTCTGGCAGGTCTTCCGCAACACCGCGCTCTACCTGCTGCTGGGCACACCGATCAGCCTGCTCCTCGCCTTCACCATCGCCTATCATCTCGACCGCGTGCGCTTCCTGCACGGCTTCATCCGGGCTTTGTATTTCCTGCCCTTCCTGACGACCGCCGCAGCGATGGCCTGGGTCTGGCGCTGGTTCTACCAGCCGGTCCCGATCGGCCTGTTCAACAATCTGCTCGCCGGGCTCGGCATCGCCCAGCAGCCCTTCCTGCGCTCGACAACGCAATCACTGCCGGCCGTGCTGGCGCCCGCGATCTGGGCCGGCCTTGGCTTCCAGGTCGTGATCTTCATGGCGGGCCTGCGCGCCATTCCGACGACCTATTACGAGGCCGCTCGCATCGACGGCGTCTCGAACGGGACGATCCTGCGGCGCATCACCTTGCCGCTGCTCAAGCCGACCATCGTCTTCCTCGTCGTCTTCTCCTCGATCGGGTTCCTGCGGATCTTCGATCAGGTCTACAACATGACCAGCCAGACGAGCAGCGACCCCGGCGGCCCCCTGAACGCCACCAAGCCGCTCGTGCTGATGATCTACCAGACGGCCTTCTCGTCCTTCGACATGGGCTATGCCGCGGCCCAGACCGTCGTGCTCTTCCTCGTGCTGCTCGTGGTCTCGCTGCTGCAGCTCCGGCTGCTAAGGGATCGCTGATGAGCACCGCCTCCCCCATGGCCCTGCGCATCGAGCCCGGCCGCATCCTCACCTGGCTCCTGCTCTTCGGCGGCGGCCTGCTGATGGTGACGCCGCTCGCCTTCATGTTCGCGACCTCGCTGAAGGATTCCTCCGAGATCTACGATCTCGCCTTCTTCCCGGCCCATCCGACGCTCGGCAACTACGTGACCGTGCTCTCGGACGGCCGCTTCCTGCGCTGGTTCGCCAATTCCTTCGGCATCGCCACGGCGGTCACGCTCTCGAACGTCTTCTTCGACAGCCTCGTCGGCTACACCCTCGCGAAATTCCAGTTCCGCGGCCGCTATCTCGTCTTCATCGCCATCCTCTCGACGCTGATGATCCCGACCGAGATGCTGGTCATCCCCTGGTACGTCATGGCCAAGAACTTCGGCTGGCTCGACAGCTACTGGGGCATCATGTTCCCAGGGCTCATGACGGCCTTCGGCACCTTCCTGATGAAGCAGTTCTTCGAGACCGTGCCGAACGACTTCCTCGAAGCCGCCCGCATCGACGGCCTCAACGAATTCGCAATCTTCTGGCGCATCGCCATGCCATTGGTGACGCCTGCCCTCTCGGCACTGGCGATCTTCACCTTCCTCAGCAACTGGACCGCCTTCATCTGGCCGCTGATCGTGACGACCAGCAAGGAGCTCTACACCTTGCCGGTCGGCCTCACGAGCTTCGCGGTGGAATCGCAGGTCCAGTGGGAACTGATCATGACGGGCGCGGCGCTGGCGACCCTGCCGACGCTGACCGTCTTCCTGCTGCTCCAGCGCTACATCGTGCGCGGCGTGGTCCTCGCCGGTCTCAAGGGCTGATTGCCATGACGAAAACCGATCCAAGGGCGAGCGACACCTCCGTCTTCCCCGATCCCGTCTACAAGGAGACCGTGCTGCGCCCGCTCTTCGACGGAGCCAAGACGCATCATGTCCAGAGCTTCCGCGCCATCGACCGTGCCCATCTCGTCATGCTCGCGGAGACGGGCATCCTGCCACGCGCCACGGCAGGCCGCATCGCCCGAGCGCTCGATGCGATCGACAGCGAGATCGATCCCGCCGCCCTGAGCTATGACGGCACGGTCGAGGATTACTTCTTCCTGATCGAGGCCGAGCTGAAGAAGCGCCTGCCGGCGGACGATGCCGGGCGCCTCCATACCGGCCGCTCGCGCAACGATATCGACCACACGCTGTTCAAGCTCGCGCTCAAGCCGCGGCTCGACCATATGGCCGGCCTGCTGCGTGCGCTCATCACCGCGACCCTCGACCTCGCCGAGCGCGAGAAGGCGACATTGATCGTCGCCTATACCCATGGCCAGCCGGCCCAGCCGACCACCTTCGGCCATTACCTCTCAGCCGCGACCGAGGTGATGCTGCGCGACCATGAGCGGCTGGTGCAGGCACGCGCCCTGCTCGATCTCTCGCCGATGGGCGCGGCCGCGATCACCACCTCGGGCTTCCCGCTGGACCGCGCCCGCGTCGCGCATCTGCTCGGCTTCGCCGCTCCGCTGCAGAATTCCTATGGCTGCATCGCCGCGATCGACTACCTGACCGCGACCTACAGCGCGGTCGAGCTCGTCTTCCTGCATCTTGGCCGGCTGATCCAGGACCTGCAGGTCTGGACCGCGTTCGAGGTCGGCCAGCTCTATGTGCCCAATGCCTTCGTGCAGATCTCCTCGATCATGCCGCAGAAGCGCAATCCCGTCCCGATCGAGCATCTGCGCCACCTCGCCTCGCAAACCGTGGCGCGCGCCCGCATGGTCCGGGACATCGTCCACAATACGCCCTTCACCGACATGAACGACGCCGAGGGCGAAACCAACGAAGCCGGCTATCAGGCCTTCGCGACGGGCGAGCGCGTGCTGAGCCTCCTCGCCGCGTTGCTGCCGGCGCTTCAGGTCGACGGGCGTCGCGTCGCCGAGAACATCCGCCGCTCATGCATCACCATCACCGAGCTTGCCGATACGCTCGTCCGGTCGGAGGGCCTCTCCTTCCGCACCGCTCATGAGATCGCGGCCGATGTCGCCCGGGCCGTGGTCGCGGCCGACGGCGACCTGCCGCGCGATGGCTATGCGCCCTTCCAGAAGGCCTTCCGCGAGCATGCCGGCCGCGAACCGCAACTGGACGAGGCCGCCTTCGCCGAGGCCGTCTCGCCCGAGCATTTCGTCGCGGTGCGCGAGCGCTTCGGCGGGCCGGGACCGCAGGCGCTGGCTGCCGCCTTCGCCGGCTATCGCGGCGTCCTCGTCGCGGCAGGCCTCGCCGCAACCGCGACCGCCGCGCGCGAGGCTTCCGCGCGCCATGAACTCGACGCCGCCTTCGCGGATCTGATGGGAGCAGCCTGATGGCGGGTATCGAGCTTCAGGGGCTGGTCAAGCGCTACGGCAAGACGCAGGTCGTGCACGGCATCGATCTCACGATCGAGGACGGCGAATTCGTCGTCTTCGTCGGCCCCTCCGGCTGCGGCAAGTCGACGACTTTGCGCATGATCGCCGGTCTCGAAGAGATCGATGGCGGCACCATCACCATCGGCGAGCGGCCCGTGAACCGGCTGGAGCCGAAGGAGCGGAACATCGCCATGGTGTTCCAGAACTACGCGATCTATCCGCATATGAGCGTCGCCGAGAATATCGGCTTCGGTCTCTATACGGCCAAGCTCGACAAGGCCGAGAAGCGCCGCCGCATCGAGGAGACCGCCCGCATCCTCGGCCTCGAACCGCTGCTGGAGCGCAAGCCCTCGGCACTATCAGGCGGCCAGCGCCAGCGCGTCGCCATCGGCCGCGCCATGGTTCGCGACCCCTCGGCCTTCCTGTTCGACGAGCCGCTCTCCAATCTCGACGCGCAATTGCGCGCGCAGATGCGCCTGGAGATCAAGCGCCTGCACCAGCGGCTCGGCCGCACCATCGTCTTCGTCACGCATGATCAGGTCGAGGCGATGACGCTGGCCGACCGGATCGTGGTGATGCGCGACGGCCGGATCCTGCAGGTCGGCGCACCGATGGAGCTCTACGAGAAGCCGGCCGACGTCTTCACCGCCCGCTTCATCGGCTCCCCGACGATGAACATCCTACCTGGCAGGACCACCGCCGCCGACGGCAAGCCGGCGCTGGAACTCGCCGGCAACACCATCGCCCTGCCCCTGCGCCCGGCAGCACTCCCCTCCGAGGCCCTGGTCGGCGTCCGCCCGCAGGAGCTGCGCGTGCTCGCGTCCGGCGACAACGCCGATCTCGTCCTCACCGGCAAGGTCGCAGTCGTCGAGCCGCTCGGCTCGGAAACCTTCGTGCATGTCGAGCATGGCGACGGGCTGATCCTCGCCTCGGCTTCGGCCAAGGCGCCGCCGGTCGTCGGTCACGACGTCCGGCTCGGCGCCGGCATCGATGCCTTGCGCCTGTTCGACGCGGCAACCGAGCGCGCCCTATGATCACTGGGCGCGACCTTGTTCTCAGCATCGGCCGGCTCTACTGCGACATCGTCTTCCGCGGGCTCGACGCGATGCCGCGCCTCGGCGAGGAACGTTTCGCCGAGACGGTCGCGATCGTGCCGGGCGGCGGCGGCTTCATCACGGCTGCCCATCTCGCTGCGCTCGGAACGCGCACGGGCCTGCTCGCCCGCATCGGCACGGATCCACTCTCGGGCACGCTGGCGCCGGCACTGGCCGATAGCGGTGTCGACCTCCGCTGGCTCGAACGCACGCCCGAGGCCGGCCCGCAACCGACCGTCGTCATGGTGCAGGATGGTGAGCGCGCCTTCCTGTCCCGGCGCGCCGGCAGCGCCCGCCCGGCGACACTGGATTCAGCCCTTGCCGAACCCACCGCGCGCCATCTCCACATCGCCGAATTCGCCACGCTCGCCGAGATCCCCGACCTGATCGACCGGGCGAAGCATGCCGGCCTCACCGTCTCGCTCGATCCGAGCTGGGATGATGACTGGATCCGCCGGCCCGACCTGATCGCACGGGCTGCCGGCGCCGATATCTTCCTGCCCAACGCGGCCGAGGCGCGTGCGATCGCTGCCTGCGAGGACCTCGACCAAGCTGGTCAACGCCTCGCCCGCCATTTCCCGGTCGTGGTCGTCAAGGACGGGGCCAATGGTGCATGGCTGTTCCGGCATGACAGCGCCTTCGCCGTGCCAGCGCCCGAGGGCGGACCGGTGCTCGACACGACGGGAGCGGGCGACGCGTTCAATGCCGGCTTCCTCGCAGCCTGGCTCGCCGGGCGCTCGCCCGAACAGGCTTTGGCGGAGGGCGTTTCCTGCGGCACCCTGTCGGTGCGCTCGGTCGGTGGAGCCGGGACCCGGCTCGATCCCGCCGATGTCGATGCCATGAGCCGGGACCTGCTGCACAGCCATGACCGGATCGATGCCTGAAGCGCTCCTCACCCGCGAGGCGTCGGAAGCAGCCGAGGTCGCCGCCCGTCAGATTTCGGCCAATGCCAGCGCCATGGAGCGGCTCAGCGAGCGCTTGCGCCGGCGCAGGCCCGCCTTCATCGCGACCTGTGCCCGCGGCTCCTCCGACCATGCCATGACCTATGCCAAGTACCTGCTGGAGCGGACGCTCGGCTTGCCCGTCGCCTCGCTGGGCCCCAGCCTCGCCTCGGTCTATCGCGAAGAGCTCGATTTGTCCGAGGCCGTGTTCATCGCCGCCTCGCAATCCGGCCGCAGCCCCGACACGCTCCAGTTGACCGAGACCGCCAGGCGCGGCGGCGCGCTGACGATCGGGCTGATCAACGACATGGCCTCGCCGCTCGCCGGGCTGGTCGACGTCGCCTTGCCCCTCGGCGCCGGTCCCGAGACCAGCGTCGCCGCAACCAAGAGCTTCCTCGCCACCGGCATTGCCCTCCTGCATCTCGCCGCGGCCTGGAGCTGCGAGCGGAGCCTGGCCGACGCGCTCGTCAGGTCGCCGGAACTGCTCAGGCAGGCCGGTCTCTGCGACTGGTCGCCCTTCTTCCGGCGCCTTGAGCACGCAACCAGTCTCTACGTCATCGGCCGCGGGCTCGGGCTCGGAATCGCCCAGGAAATGGCGCTGAAATTCAAGGAAACCTGCCGCATCCATGCCGAGGCGTTCAGCGCGGCAGAAGTGCTGCACGGGCCGCTGGCGCTGGTGGGGCCGGGCTTTCCGGCGCTGGTGCTCGATCCCGCCGACGAAGGCAGCGACAGCACGCTCTCGGTTGCCCGCAGCTTGGCCGCTCTGGGCGCTGAAATCGCCTATGCCGGCTCCGAGGCGGCACCGGGCCTCGCCCTGCCCGTGCCGCCGGAGCCGCCGGCCGTGCTCATGCCGCTCCTGCAGGCGCGCGCCTTCTACGGCGGCATCGCGGCGCTCGCAGCCGCACGCGGGCTCGATCCTGACCGTCCGCCGCATCTGCGCAAGGTCACGCAGACGCTTTGAGCCGCGACCGGGCACTGGGCCCGGTTCCGTCGATGCGCAGCTTGCTCTAGACCTGATGCGACCCTGCGCCTCCGGATCATCAGCTCATGAAACAGCCGCTCACCCCCGCTTCGCTCGCCCCGCCCTTCGGGCAGTATTCACATGGCATGAAGGCCGACGCACGCGGCGTCCTCCTGACCTCCGGCCAGCTCGGCGTCAGCAGCGACGGCAGCGTCCCCGACGATGCCGGCGAGCAGGCCCGCATCTGCTTCGAGAGCATCGCTGCGATCCTGCGCGAGGGCGGGCTGTCGATGGCGAATATCGTGCGCCTCAACGCCTTCGTCACCGACCGCCGGTACATGCCGGCCTATATGAAGGCGCGCGACGAGGCCCTGGCGGATTGCCCGGTGAAGCCGGCCTCGACACTGGTGATCGTCTCAGGCTTCAGCCGCCTGGAATTCATGGTCGAGGTCGAGGCGACGGCCGTCTACTAAGCCGGCCGGGCCTCTATCCCCGGACGCTCAATGAGCGCCCGCCTTGACGAAATTCGCCAGTTCCGGCGTCTGCGGATTGGCGAAGAGTTCCTTCGACGGCCCGCTCTCCCAGATCAGCCCCTGGTGCATGAAGACGGTGGTGTCGGCCACCGTGCGCGCGAAATTCATCTCGTGCGTCACCAGCAGCATGGTCATGCCGCCCTTGGCGAGCTTCTCCATGACGATCAGCACCTCGCCGGTGAGTTCGGGATCGAGCGCCGAGGTGACCTCGTCGAACAGCATCACCTTGGGCTGCATCGCCAGCGAACGGGCGATCGCGACGCGCTGCTGCTGGCCGCCCGAGAGATTATCCGGATAGCTGTCGAATTTCTCGGAGAGCCCGACCTGCGCCAGCACGTCCTTGGCGAGCGCCAGGGCCTGCGCCTGCGGCACGTTCTTGGTGATGCGCGGCGAGAGCATGATGTTCTGCCCCACCGTCAGGTGCGGGAACAGGTTGTAGCTCTGGAAGACGATGCCGACATCCTTGCGCAATTCGCGCAGTTTCGTCGGGTCTTGCGTCATCACATGGCCGGCGACCTCGATCTTGCCGGCGTGGAAGGTCTCGAGCCCGTTGATGCAACGCAGGAGCGTCGACTTGCCCGAGCCCGACCGGCCGATGATCGCGACCACCTGGCCCGTATCGACGCTGAGCGAAACGCCTTTCAGCACCTCCAGCGAACCGAAGCGCTTATGGATGTCTTCAATGAGAACGGCTGGCATTCATCACCTTTTCGAGATGGCGGCTGAGCCGGGAGAGCGGGAAGCAGATCGCGAAATAGATCGCTGCGACCACGGTGAAGATCTGAAAGGCCTGGTAGGTCGCGTTGTTGACCAGCATGCCGGCGCGCATCAGGTCGACGAAGCCGACGACCTGCACGATCGAGGTGTTTTTCACGAGCTGCACGAGGAAGCCGACCGTCGGCGGCAGCGAGATGCGGACCGCCTGCGGCAAGATCACGTGGCGGTAGGTCTGCGCCGGCGAATGCGCCAGCGACATCGAGGCTTCCCATTGCTGGCGCGGCACGGATTCGATCGAGCCGCGCCAGATCTCGGCGAGATAGGCCGAGACATAGATCGACAGCGAGGCCGAGGCCGCAAGGAAGGGCGGCAATTCGACGCCGAGAGCCGAGAGCCCGTAATAGCTCATGAACAGCACCATGAGCACCGGGATCGACTGGATCACCAGGATGTAGCCGCCCGCGAAGCGTCGCAGCCAGCGGATGCGCGACAGGCGCATGAGCGCGAAGGCGCCGCCGATGATGCTCCCGATGAAGAAAGCGATGACGGTGAGCGCCAGCGTCCAGCCGGCGGAGCGCAGGATAAAGAGGATTTCCGGCCAACCGAAGGTCTGCATCAGGCGGCCTCCCCATGCGCTTCGGCGAGGCGGGCAAGGCCCGACACCTGCGGGAAGAGCCTCCGGCCGAGCCAGTTGAGGAAGAGCTTCAGCGAGAGCGCCAGCACGAGATAGATCACGGTGACGACGATATAGGTCTCGAACGAGCGGAACGTGTCCTGCTCGATGATCGCCGCCGTACCCGACAATTCCTGCACCGAGACGAAGGAGCAGATGCTGGACGCCAGCATCATCAGCACGAACTGGCTCGACAGCGCCGGCCAGACGCGGGCGAAGGCGGGCTGCAGCACGACATGCTTCAGCACCTGCCATTTGCTCATCGCCAGGGCCAGGCCCGCCTCGATCTGCGACTTGTGGATCGAGTCGACGCCGGCGCGGATGATCTCGGTAGCGTAGGCGGCCAGGTTGAGCGTCATCGCCAGGACGGAGGCTTCCAGGCCATCGAGGCGGATGCCGATCTGCGGGAGCCCGAAGAAGATCATGAAGAGCTGCACCAGGAACGGCGTGTTGCGCATCAGCTCGACATAGGCGTCCACGATATAGCCGGCCCAGCTCCCCGCGAGGCTGCGCAGCGCGGTCATCGCCGTCGCCAGCACGAGGCCCAGCGTGATCGCGACGAAGGACAGCGCGATCGTGAGCCAGACCCCGTGGAGGATCATGGGCCATTTGGAAAAGACGTCTTGGAAGAGCAACGGCCCGCTCCTTCGTCCGGGAAGGTCGATGGTGGTCGCCGGCGCGTTCTGGACGCGCCGGGACATTGGTGTATCCGATCGGAAATCCGATCAGGACGTCGGATCAGAAGGTCGGCAGCGGCGGCAGCGGGCTGCCGACCCACTTCTGCGCGATCGCGTCGAGCTCGCCGTTCTGCTTGACGTAGTAGATGAAGTTGTTGAGCCACTGGCGCAGCTCCCAGGCGTCCTTGCGCATGGTCATCGAGTTCGGCTGCACGCCGAAGACGAACTTGAGCTCGGTATCGGTCTCGCCGCGCGCCTTCATGGCCGCGTTGGCCTGGGCGTCGGGCCCAGCAATGGCCTCGACCTGGCCGGAGAACAGCGCCTGCATGGTGGTGGCGTCGTCCTCGAAGCGCAGGATCGTGAGGTTCAGCTCCTTCTCGCGGCTGGTGAATTCACGCTCGACGCTGGAGCCGCGATTGACCCCGACCTTCTTCCCCTTGAGGTCGGCCCAGGTTTTGATGGCGACGCCCTTCTTGGCATAGATGCCGGTCTGGAAGGCGCTGTAGGGGATCGAGAACATCACGGCCTTGGCGCGCTCCGGCGTCGGCGCCAGCGTGGCGACGAGGAAGTCGACCTTGTTGGCCTCCAGCGCCGGGATGCGGGCGGGCGGCGTCAACTGCACCAGCTCGACCTTCACGCCGAGATATTTGCCGATCAGCGCGATGACATCCGCATCGTAGCCGATGGCGTTGCCCTGGGAATCGACCGAGCCATAGGGCGGGGCACCGATCAGCACGCCGACCTTCACCGAACCGCGCTTGATGATGTCGGTGATCGTCTGGGCCGAGGCCTGGCTGGCGGCGAGCATGCCCGCGCCGAGTGCGAGAGCCAGGCCGGCAATCTTGAGATGCTTGAACATTTTCACGTGGTGTCTCCTCTGCTGCGGCGGCGCCGCCTGTCTTGGCCCGGCTTCTGGTGGCCGGCTGTGGAAGAACTTGGTTCGGCGCATCGAATTCCCCGAAAAGTGCTGCCACCTCTCGGTCCGATGTCGGAGCGTCAGGCGCTGGCGCGCACGACGTTGACGAGCGGCTCGCCGGCGAAGCGACGCCTGATGTTGTCGGCGATGATCCCCTGCCTGCGGCTGATGGTGCCGCTCGTCCATCCGGACATGTGCGGCGTCATTAAAACGTTTGAAAGCTCATGGAAAGGCAGATTTGCAGGCAACGGATGGCTGTCCCCAGCGCTGGGATAGCGGTACCAGGTATCGATGATCGCCCCGCCGATCCGGCCGCCTTTCAGGGCGTCGAACAGCGCCTGCTCGTCGATGGTCGGGCCGCGCCCGACATTGACGACGACCGCGCCCGGCCGCATCGCGGCAAAGGCGGCGGCACTGAGGATGCCCCTGGTCTCTTCGGTGAACGGCACGGAGACGACGACGACATCGACCGAGCCGCAGAATTCGGCGAGCGCATCGAGCGTGAAGGAGCGATCGACCAGGGCCGAGGCCGGCACGGCGCTGCGGTTGGCGACATGGACCTTCATCTCGAAGGCCTTGGCCCGCGCCGCGATCGCCTTGCCGATATGGCCAAAGCCGAGGAGACCGATGGTCTGGCCGGCGATCTCGCCATGGACGCGCTCCGGCGCGCCGGCCCAGTAGGCCCAGTCGCCCTGGCGCAAGCGCCGGTCGGCATCGGCGAGCGGGATATTCCGCGCCAGCAGCGCCGCCATCACGTATTCGGCGATGGCCTGCTCATGGCCGAAGCAGTTGCAGACGGCAGCCGAGGCCGGCAACGCGCCGAGATCGACCATGTCGTAGCCGGCGCCCGGCACATGGAAGAGCTTGAGCCCGGCAGGCTGCGGCAGGCCGGCATCGAACTTCACGCCGACGATGACCTCGGCCTCGGCATAGGCTTTCTGGTCGGCACCCGCTTCGAGATGGTCGGGCAAGAGCTGGATCTCGGCCTCTTTGCCGACCAGCTCGGCAAAGCCGTGGCTGAATGAAGCGGCATTCTCGCCGTGGAAGACAACGCGCATGGTCCGGTAATTCCTTCCGTCAGGTCTTCAGCAGCGGCTCGACCCTGCAATCCAGCAGGGACGGATCGATCGCCGCTTCCATCTCGTCGAACATGCCGTCCACGAAGCCGATCAGCGCATCCGAGGCGGCGACGGCCTCATCCGCCCGGCGCGCCGCGATGGCGTTCAAAACCGCGATATGGTGGTCGACCGAAACCGCGAGGCCCACCCTCTGCGGCATCGCGCTGTGATAGATGAAGCCGATGCGCCGGAAGATCGTGTGCAGCGGGCGCAGGGTATGTTCGAGGAACGGCTCCGCGGCGGCCGACAGCACCGTCTCGTCGATACGGCGATCCAGCGCGTTGAACTCCGCCAGGCTGAACCGGTCCCGGCGCTCGCGCAGAAGGCGTTCGATATGCAGGAGCTGGTTGCGATGGGACGGGCCGGCCCTCTCGGCCGCCAGCCCGATGACGAAGCGTTCGAGATCGTGGCGCAGGCGCAGCAGCACGCGCTCCCGCGCCAGATCGACCGGCGCGATCTGGAGGCCGTGACGCGGGCGGATGACGATCAGCGTATCCGCCGCCAGCCGGTTGACGGCATGATGGACCGGCGTGCGGCCATAGCCGGTCATATCCTGCAGATCCTGGAGCGACAGGAAACGGCCCGGCGGAAGCTCGCAGGTGATCAGCATCGCCTCGAGGCGCTCATAGGCGAGCTCGAACAGGTTGACGCGGTTGCGCCGCTTGGGCGCAGGCGCATCTTCTGTCGGTCGGGGTTGGGTCGCGCTGCGCGCCATTCCCGGGTTTCCTCCGCGAGGGCGCTCTTGGTCGGCGCCCGTTGAGGAGGAGCCTAAACATGTTGTGAAATTTTACAAGAGGATGATTTGCCCGAGAGAGCATCCGCCGGTCTGCGCGACCGCGCCTGCATCGCCCTCCCGAAATCGGATTTCGGATCGAAGCCGATCGTTTCGACCGCCCCGATGGTCTCATCACAATGGGCAACCCCGAAAGGACCCCGCTCGAATCAGCCCCAGGTGAACCAGGACAGCCCGTAGCGCGGCTGAAGGCCCTCGCGAGCAAATAGCCGCCGGCAGCTCTCGGGATCGACCTTGCCGTCCTTGCTCCAGTCCAGATCGCCGCGATGGATACCGCCCGCGATGAAGGCGGCGTCGATCCCGGCCTGCGCCGCGCCCGCGACGTCGTGCTCCAGCGAATCCCCGATGGCGAGCAGGCGCTCGGCCGGACGATCGAGATAGTGCAGGCAGCTCCGGTAGATCCGCGGATGCGGCTTGCCATGATAATGCACCGAGCCGCCCATCTCCTCATAGATCAGCGCAGCCAGCCCCGGCGCCTCATGCAAGGTGCCGTCGGCATGGACCCGATAGCGGTCGGGATTGCCGCAGACCATCGGCAGGCCGCGTCGCAGCGCCTGTTCGAGAACCGGTTTCCAGCCGGCCACCGACTGGCTGTCGGGGTCCATGCTCATCACGAACAGGAAATCGGCCGCCTCGGGCGTTTCCACCAGCGTCAGGCCCAGTCCGCTCGCCAGACGATCCTCGCCCGGCCGCGCCAGCAGCAGGCAGCGGGAGCCGAGATCGCGATAGGCCGGCTCGGAGCGTTCCAGCAGCGCTTCGCGCGCATCGTCCCCGGCCGAGGCCACGTGGTCGTAGAGACCGCGGGGGAACCCCATGCTGGCAAGCACGGCCTCGTTGTCGCGCCCGCTCCGGCCCGAATTCGAGAGGATGATCACGGCCTTGCCCGCCGCCCGCAGGCGTTCGAGGCAGGCGACCGCCTCGGGATAGGGCCGCGTGCCGTCATGCAGCACGCCCCACTGGTCGAGCAGGAAGCCGTCATAGCGGTCGACCAGCGCCGACAGGCCACCGGGGAAGCCGATCTCGACTTGCGGCTCAGACAATGCGGGAGCGGACATAGGCCGAAAGCGCCTCGCTGATGATGACGATGCCGAGGATAGCGATCAGGATCACGATCGCCTGCGACCAGGCGAACTGGTTGATCGAGGCGTAGAGCAGGAGCCCGATGCCGCCGGCGCCGACGAAACCGAGCACGCTCGACTCCCGCACATTGATGTCCCAGCGGTAGATCGAGGTGCCGATCAGCACGGGCAGGATCTGCGGGAGGATGGCGACGCCATAGACCTGCAAGGTGCTGGCCCCGGTCGATTCCGCCGCCTCGATCTGGCCGGCATCGACCTCCTCGATCGCCTCGGCGACGAGCTTGGCGATGAAGCCGATCGAGCGGGCCGCGACCGCGCAGATGCCGGCGACGGGGCCCGGCCCGAAGATCGCGACGAAGAGCAGCCCCCAGATCACCGTGTTGATCGAGCGCGACATCACCAGCATGGCCCGGCCGAGAAGCCAGGTCGCCTGGTTGTAAGTGGTGTTGCGCGCCGCGAGGAAGGCGACCGGCAGGGCGAAGACAATGGCGATCATCGTGCCAAGCGTCGCGATATGCAGTGTCTCGATCAGCGGCTGGACGATGCGCGGCAGATAGGACCAGCGCGGCGGCCACATCCGCTCGATCAGGTCGGCCGCCTGTTCGTGGGCATCGGCGAAGAAGGCCCACTCGATGTCGAGCGCCGAGACCGACCAGGCCGCGGCAAGCGCGATGCCGCCGAGCCAGATCCAGTGCACGACGCGCTCGCGCAGCGAATAGCGTTCCCAATGGTCGGGATAGCGACGCATCGGCGCGCGATCCTGCGGGAGCTGATGCGCGGTCATCTCAGCCTCCGCCGGGCCCAGTCGCTGAACCATTCGCCGAAGGCGACCATCGCCGCGATCGTCAGCAGAATCGCGCTGGCGAAGTCGAAATCATAGCGTGAGAACGAGGCCGATAGCGTCTGGCCGATGCCGCCGGCGCCGACGATGCCGATCACGGTCGAGTGCCTGAGATTGGAATCGAGACGGTAGATCAGCACGCCCAGCGTCTTGACCAGGACCTGCGGCACGACCGCGTAGAAGAAGGTCTGGCCGAAGCTCGCGCCGGTGGCGCGGATCGCCTCGACCGGGCCGGGCTTCATGTTCTCGATATCCTCGGCCAGCATCTTGCCGAGGAAGATCGCCGAGGAGAAGGCGAGCGTCAGCAAGCCGGCGACCGGGCCGAAGCCGAACAGCTTCACGAAGAAGATCGCGATGATGACCTCGTGGAAGGTCCGGCCGGTGACGATGAAGGCGCGCGCCAGCAGATAAAGCGGCCTTGGCGAGAGATTGGCGGAAGCCGCGATGCCGATCGGGATCGACAGCACCGCGCCGATGATCGTCGCGGCGATGGCGATCTGCACGCTCTCGACCATGCCGGTGAGCAGCAGCTCCCAGCGGCTGAAATCGGGCGGCACCATCCGCTCGAGAATGGTCCAGGCCCGCGGCAGCCCGGCGAGGATGCGGGCCGTATCGACATTGAGCGTCGAGAGCGACCAGACCAGATAGGCGGCAACCAGGGCCCAGAAGGCGAGCCGCCGGCCGGGGCTGCCGAAGATGCTCGGCGCGCGCCAGCGGCTGGGATAGGAGGTAACGGCCGTCGTCATGACAGCGCGTCGACCTGTGCTGTCGCTACAGTCGGCGCGGCGGGCGCCTCGTCATCCTCGTCCTGCGGGGTCGACCAGTCTTCCTCGCCATAGATCCGGGTCAGCGCCGCATCGGTCAGGGCGGAGGCCTCCGCGTCGAACACGATCAGCCCATCCTTCATGCCGATGATGCGGTCGGCATGAGCGCGGGCGAGCGCGACATCGTGGATATTGATGATCGCGGGGGTCTGACGCTCGGCCACCAGCTCGCGCACGAGCCGCATGATCTGGCGCGAGGTCTTGGGGTCCAGGCTCGCGGTCGGCTCGTCGAGCAGGAGAAGCTCGGGCCGTTGCATCAGGGCGCGCGCGATGCCGACGCGCTGGCGCTGGCCGCCGGAAAGCGCATCCGCCCGCTGGTTGTGGTAGCCGTCGAGCCCGACGCGATCGAGCAGCGCGAAGGCCGCCTGAATATCCTCGGGCGGGAAGCGGTAGCGCAGCGAGGCGAGAAGGCCGGTATAGCCGAGCCGCCCCGAAAGCACGTTCTGCATCACGCTGAGCCGCTCGACCAGGTTGTATTCCTGGAAGATCATGCCGATCCGGCGCCGCGCCGCGCGTAGCCCTTTGCGGTCGAGCGCGACGATCTCCTCGCCGTTGAGCCTGACGCTGCCGGCCGTCGGCTCGACCAGCCGGTTGATGCAGCGGATGAAGGTGCTCTTGCCGGCGCCGGACGAGCCGATCACCGCGACGAGCTGCGGCCGGTCGATCACGACATCGACACCGCCCAATGCCTTCTTGCCGGTCGGATAGACCTTGGCCAGCCCCGCAACGGCCAGCAGCGGAGCGCCGCCGGCCGCAGCTCCGGAAACAGCCGACATCAATCGCCCTTCAGCTTCGAGAGGCCGTCCTGGGTATAGGTGATGCCGCTATTGCCCTGGATCAGGATGATGTCGCCCCAGGCATCCTTGTAGCTCAGCTCCTTGAAGCCCTTGGTGTCCTTGAACTCCTTGGCGAGCGCCGAATTCAGGAAGTCGAAGCTGAGGAAGGCCTGCTTGATCTTGGCCTGCAGCTCGGGCTTGAGGTCATGCGCGAGACCGAAGGCCGTGCGCGGGAACGGGCTCGATTCATAGACGATGCGGATGTCGTCGCGCTTGAACATGCCGCGATCGGCCATGCGCTCGACCACGCTGGAGGCGACGGGCGCGGCATCATAGTCCTTGTTGACCACGCCCATGATCGAGTTGTCGTGCTTGCCGGAATAGAGGACCTCGTAGTCCTTGCCCGGCACGACGCCCTTCTCCTTGAACAGGATGCGCGGCGCGGTATCGCCTGAGTTCGAGGACGGCGCGACATGGGCGACGCGCTTGCCCTTGAGATCGGCAATGCTCTTGATCGGCGAGTCCTTCGGCACGATCAGCTGGAGCGTATAGCCGATCGAATCGTCCTTCTTGGCCATGGCGACGATCGGCACGAAGCCAGCGAGGTTAACCGCGAAGGGCGTCGGGCCGCTGGCGACGCCGGCGATATGAAGGCGGCCGGAGCGCATCGCCTCGACCTGCGCGGCGTAAGACTCGGCGCCGAACCACTTGATCTTCTTGCCGGTGACCTTGCTGAGATGGGCGAGGAAATCGGCGAAGACGTTCTCGTAGACCGACGGGTCCTCCACCGGCGTATAGGAGAAGATCAGCGTGTCCGGGTCCTTCTGCTTCGCCGCATCGGTCGGGGTATCCGCCAGCAGGTCGCGATTGGCGTCGCAATAGCGGGCATCGAGCGTCCCGCGATTGGCGCAATCCTGCGCCTTCGCCGGGCCGGCGAGCCCGATCCCGAAAGCGAGCAGGCAAAGGGACGCGATCTTGGCGCTGAGCATGGCAACCTCCCTGGAAGCGGCGGCGCCCTGACGGCGCTCGTGTAAGATTTCTTCCATCCTGATCAAAAGCGATCACGGGCGCAAGAGTGCCGGCTAAGAATTGAAGGCGAAAAGCGGCTTCAGGCCACGAGCCAGCGCGTGCCGCTGCGCTCCCAGCTTTCGCGCAGGCGCGGGCCGGGCTCGGCGTCGACGACGATGAGGCTCAGCGCCTCTGCCGGCGCGACGCGGGCCGTCCCTGTCTGCTCGAACTTGCTGTGGTCGGCCAGCGCGAGACTCTGCCGGGCGCGGCCCATCGCAGCTTGCCGCACCGCGATCTTCTCGAGGTCGAAATCCATAGGCGCGCCGTCATCATCGAAGCCGCCGAGGCCGATGATCGCATAGTCGAAGCGGAAGCCCATGATGCTAGCGATCGCGGCTTGCCCGACGAGCGAGCCGTTGGCCCCGCGCGTCGTGCCGCCGGTTACGACCACGTCGAAGACGCCGTGATTGCAGAAGATCTGGGCGACTGAGACGCTCGCGGTCACCACCCGCAGGCCGGGCTTGTTGATCAGCGCCCGCGCCGCAGCCTCGACCGTGGTTCCGACATCGAGGAAGACCGAAGCACCGGGCGGCACGATGCGCGCCACCGCGGCGCCGATCCGCTCCTTGCCGCGCGGCGAGACCGTGAGCTTCTGGGCATAGGCCGAGCGGATGCCGCCGGAGGCAAGCCCCGCCCCGCCATGGAAACGCTGCAGGAAATTGCCGGCCTGCAGGCGGATGATCTCGCGCCGGACCGTCTGGGCCGAAACCCCGAAGCGCTCGGCCAGGGTCTCGATCGTGGTGAAGCCGAGCTCCTGCACGAGGTCGAGGATCTGCCGCTGGCGCGAGGTCAGGGTCTCGGTATCGGGAGCGGAAGGGCTCATCGCATGTCCGTGCCAGACGTGCCGGGCACGGGAAGGCCGCCCGGCCACGCGCGTATGATAGCCGCCCGACGCGAAATGCAAGCGGCGGCGCGAAGCGTTCAGCTGCCGCTCATCCACAGCGCATGGAGCGATTGCGCGATGGCGAAGCCGCTGACCGCGAGCAGGATCACGATCGCGACGATGCGATAATGGCGCTGCAGGGCGGAGCGGAACAGGCGCGTCCCGATCACCTGTCCAAGGAACAACGCGGGAACCGTCACCGCCGCCAGCAGAGCCGTCGAGGCTCCCATCAGTCCGGACGCCCCCGCGAAACCGATCGCGACCGTGTCGGAGAGCAGGAAATACAGCACGATCGAGGCGCGCCCGACATGCATCGCCGTCTGGGCGTTGAGATAGAACAGCACGACGGGCGGGCCGCTCATCGCGGCGGCGCCATTGAGCAGGCCGGAGAGGATGCCGACGCCGAAGGTCGCAGGCGCGCCCGGCTCGCGGCTTGCTTTCAACCCGGCGGCGAGGGCGCAGGTCGTCGCGAGCACCACGAGCGCGATGACGAGGCGCATCACATCGGCCGGCAGGGCCGCAAGACCATAGAGGCCGATCGGCGTCGCCAGCAGCGCGCCGGCGACGAGCAGCAGGACCGAGCGCAGATGCGCCGAGCGCCACAAGCCCGGCAGCAATTGCAGACTGCCGACGACTTCGAGCAACAGCACCATCGGCACGGCCGTGACGGGGTCGGCGATCACGGCGAGCAGCGGCACGGCCACCAGCGCGAAACCGAAGCCGGTATAGCCGCGCATGATCGCCGTCAGGAAGACGACGAGGATGCAGGCGCAAACCTGCCCCGTGCTGAACGGCTGCAACAGCGCGGCAATCGTCATGAAGCCCTCGTCGAATCGGCCGCCGCCGCATTGGCGTGGCCGAATCCTCTGCCCGCGACGGGCGAGGCTGTATAGCAGGCTGTCAGAGAACCGGCGCCGCCTGCTTGCCGAGCTCTTCGGCCGGCGGAATCCGGCCGCCTTCGAACCAGTAGGACGCGGCCGCGCGCGACATCGCCGCCCCGTCATGGCCGATGCCGCCGACCGTGATCAATTGCCAGTTGCAGGGCATGCCGAGGCGTGCCGCTTCGGCTCGGCCGAATTCCAGCATGTTATGGGCGCGGCCATAGCGATGCGGCCCCTGCGCCAGGGCTTCCGGCTGCGACGGCAGGTTCGGGTCGTCGGTGACGATGTCGCGATCCCCCGCGAAGAGGATCATCGGATAGGCGAGCCAGCGCGTCAGCGCCGCCTTGTCGAGCCCGAGCCCGCCAAGCCCTTCCGGGAAGTTCCGCTCCGGCGTCGGCAGGGTGTACCAGCCGGGATTGGACGCCATCGCCGCTTCGAACAGCGCGCCGCCCTCCGTCGCCAGCATGCGATGCACGAACTGGCCACCAGCCGAATGGCCGAAGATGCGGATGACCGGCTTGTCGATCACGCCGGCGGCGCGCAATGCGTCGAGCACGCGCCCTGGCACGGCGTAGAGCCATTCGGCGCGCGGCGCCACGGCGCCATCCGTCGTGATCACCAGGCCATTATTATAGCCCTCGGCCTTCGGGAAAGGCTCGTTCGGGAAGGTCGGCGCGACGATCAGCAGGTTGTGCTTCTCGGCCGCGTCGATCCAGAAATCGCGATAATCGTCGCCATTGCGCAGCATGCCGTGCTGCACGACGATGACCGGATCATTCGGCTGATGCCGTGCCGGGCGATAGAAATTGACCTCCAGAGGCTTGTCCGGATGGCTCGCATCGATGAAGGGCAGCGCGCTGCGCCCGACCGGCGGGTTGAGGGTCTTGGTGGTCATGCGGCCTCCGGAGCCTTGTGCAGATGGCAGGCGGCGCTGCGGCCGGGCGCGATCTCGGTGAGAACCGGCCGAACCTCGCGGCAGACCGGCATCGCCTGCTCGCAGCGCGGATGGAAGGGGCAGCCGGGCGGCGGCGCCAAAGGCGAGGGCAACTCGCCCTTGAGCGGCTGGAAGGCGCGCTTGCGCCGCGCCGCCGAAGGAATCGCCGCGATCAGCGCCGCGCTATAGGGATGCGCCGGCTTGGCGAAGATCTCAGCCGCCGTGCCAACCTCGACGATGCGGCCGAGATACATGATCGCGACGCGGTCGCTGATATGCCGGACGAGACCAAGATCGTGGCTGACGAAGAGATAGGTCAGGCCATGGCGCTCGCGCACGTCCATGAACAGGTTGATCACCTGCGCCTGGATCGAGACGTCGAGCGCCGAGACCGGCTCGTCACAGACCAGGAAATCCGGCTTCACGGCCAGCGCCCGCGCGATGCCGATGCGCTGTCGCTGCCCGCCTGAGAACTGGTGCGGATAGCGCTCGCGATAAGCGAGATCGAGCCCGACCTCGCTCAGCGCCTGGTCGACGGCTCCATCGATCTCCGCCTTCGGCAACAGGTTGTGGACGCTCAAGGCCTCGCCGACGATGCGGCTGACTTTCATGCGCGGATCGAGCGAGGCATAGGGGTCCTGGAAGATCATCTGGACCTTGAGCAGGAAATCGAGCCGCTCCTTGCCCTTCAGGCCGGCAACCGGCTGTTGCTCGTAGACCACCTCGCCGGTCGTCGGCTTCAGGATGCCGGTGACGACGCGCGCCAGCGTGGACTTGCCGCAGCCGGATTCGCCGACGAGGCCGAGCACCTCGCCGCGCTTGACGCTGACATCTATGCCGTCGACGGCGCGCAGGACCGGCGGCGCCTTGCCACGTCCGGTCGCCATCAGGATGCGTTCGGCCAGCGTCGGCTTGCGGCGGAAATGCTTGGTGATGCCCTTGAGCTCGATGATCGGGGCGCTGGTCTGGGCACTTGTCGAAGCACTCATGCCGCTTCTCCCACCGGCACCGGATTATGGCAGCGGAAGCGATGCGCGCCATCGCCTGTCGTTTCGGGGTCGTGCTCGGCGCAGATCGGCTGGACGCGCGGGCAGCGCGGCCGGAACGGGCAGCCGCTTGGGCGCGCGTCGATGCGCGGCGCCACGCCGTCAATCTGGTTCAGGCGTGCGCCGGGCGCGACATTGGCGGCCGAGGAGTTGAGCAGGCCGAGCGTATAGGGATGGCGCGGAGCGTCGAGCACCGCGTCGACAGGCCCGATCTCGACGACGCGGCCGGCATACATCACGGCGACCCGGTCGGCGAGCTCGGCCACGACCGCGAGGTCATGCGTGATCCAGAGGACGGCCGTCCCGGTCTCGCGGGCAAGCTTCTGCACCTCGAACAGGATCTGGCTCTGGATGGTGACGTCGAGCGCCGTCGTCGGCTCGTCCGCGATGATCAGGTCGGGCGCGTTGAGCAATGCGGTCGCGATCGCGACGCGCTGGCGCATGCCGCCGGAGAACTCGTGCGGGAACTGCTTGAGCCGCGCTTCCGGCGAGGAGATGCCGACCCGGGCCAGCGCCTTCGCCGCTTCACCGAGCGCCTCATCGCGGCTGCAATCGCGATGCTCCAGGATCGCCTCGCTCATCTGCTCGCCGATGCTGAGCACCGGGTTCAGCGTCATCAGCGGGTCCTGGAAGATCATGGCGATGCGGTCGCCGCGCAGATCGCGCAGGCGCTCCTCGCTGGCAGCACGCAGATCCTCGCCGCCGAAGCTGATCGTGCCGGCGACAATCTCACCTGGCGGATCGATCAGGCGCACCAGCGAGAAGCCGGTCACCGACTTGCCGGAACCGGATTCGCCGACGAGCCCCAAAACCTCGCCGCGCGAGACGCTGAGATCGACGCCGTCGACGGCGGGCCAGGCGCCGTCGACCGCATGGAAAACGGTTCGGAGGCCGCGGACCTCGAGCAAGGGATCGGTCGTGAGATCGGTCATGAGCGCACGTTGAAGCTGCGGCGCAGCCGGTCGCCGACGAGGTTGAGCGAGCCGATCAGCAGCACCAGCGCGATGCCGGGGAAGACCGCGATCCAGTATTCGCCGGAGAGCAGGAACTCGAAGCCATTGGCGATCAGCAGGCCGAGCGAGGGCTGCGTCACCGGCACGCCGACACCGAGGAAGGACAGCGTCGCCTCCAGCGTGATCGCGCCGGCAATGCTGATCGAGGCGACGACCAGAACCGAGCCGACCGAGTTCGGCAAGAGATGCGCGATCATGATGTGCCGGGTCGGCAGGCCGAAATTCAGCGCAGCCTCGATATATTCCTTGCGCCGCTCGACCAGCGCGGAAGCGCGCATCAACCGAGCGTACTGCGCCCATTGCACGAGGATGATGGCGAGGATGACCTTGTCGACCCCGCGCCCGATCGAGGCGAGCAGCACGAGAGCGATCAGGATCGAGGGGAAGCCGAGCATGAAGTCGACGACGCGCATGATCACCGCATCGACCACGCCGCCGAACTGCGCAGCGACAAGCCCGGCCGAGATGCCGATGAACAGCGCGCCCAGCGTCGCGGTGAGCCCGACCATCAGGCTGGTGCGCAGGCCGTAGAGGATGGCGCTCAGCATGTCGCGCCCTTGCGAATCCGTGCCGAGCCAGTAGGTTATGCCGTTCATGCCGGCCTCGCCCGGCGGCAGGCGGTTATCCATCACGCTGAGCGAAGCGAGATCATGCGGATTCTGCGGCGCGATGACCGGCGCGAGCAGCGCCAGCGCCACCATGATCCCGAGCAGGATCGCCGCGCCGCGCGTCGTCGGCCGGTTGCGGATGCGCCGCAGCACCTTTTCGCGGAGCGGCGTGTCGGCATAGTCAGGGACGGCCGGAGCCTTGGCCTCGGCGCTCATGCCATCTCTCCCGTCAGCTTCACGCGCGGATCGAGCGCGGCATAGAGGATGTCGACGAGGAAATTCACGGTGACGAAGAGCAGCGTCGCCAGCAGGACATAGGCGACGACGACAGGCCGATCGAGCTGGTAGACCGAATCGATCAAAAGCTTGCCCATGCCCGGCCAGGCGAAGACCGTTTCGGTGATCGTCGAGAAGGCGACGAGGCTGCCGAACTCGATGCCGATTACGGTGACGACCGGGATCAGGATGTTGCGCAGCACATGCCGGCCGACGACGCGGCGCGGCCTGACGCCCTTGGCGCGGGCATATTTGACGTAATCCTGCGTCATCGCCTCGGTCGTGCCGGCGGCAACAAGGCGGATCATCAGCGCGATCTGGGGTATGGCGAGGTTGATTGCCGGCAGCGCGAGATGGGTGAGCCCGTCCCGGGTCAGAAGACTGGTCTGGATGCCCAGGACCGAGACCGTCTCGCCGCGGCCTGCCGTCGGCAGCCAGCCCAGCACCACCGCGAAGAGCAGGATCAGCATCATGCCCTTCCAGAAGCTCGGCAGCGAGAAGCCCAGCACCGTACCGCCCATGATGATGCGCGAAGGCCGGCTGTCCGGGTCGAGCCCGGCATAGAGGCCGACCGGAACGCCGGTGACGATGGCGAGCGTCATCGACAGCAGCACGAGTTCGAAGGTCGCCGGCAGACGGCCGAGGATCAGCTCGATCGCCGGCACGCCATGCACGAAGGAGCGGCCGAGATCGCCCTTCAGCGCATTGCCCATGAAGACGAAATATTGCTGCCAGACCGGCAGGTCGAGACCGAGGCGGCGGACCAGCGCCTCGCGTTCAGCCGCACTGGCCGAGGGCGAGACGAGCAATTCGACGGGATCGCCGATGCCGTAGACGGCGAAGAACACCACGACCGAAACCGCGAGCAGCACGAGCACGCTCTGGATCAATCGCTGCAGGACATAGGCGGTCATGATGCTCGACCGGCTCCGCTCAATGGGTCACGGGCCGCCCTCGGCGGGCGGCCCGGCTTGTCGATGGGTTGTCGGCCGACGGTTACTTGGCTTTCGGCTTGACCGACATCGCCAGCATGTACTGGTCGGCGCGGCCCTTGACGTCGAGCTCGGACTTGAAGGCCCAGATGCCGCTCTCGAAGTGCAGCGGGATGAAGGCGTAGTCCTCGACGACGATCTTGCCGGCCTCCTGCAGGAGCTGCGAGCGCTTGTTGTCGTCGAGCGTCGAGATCGCCTCGCGGATCAGCTTGTCGAACTGGTCGTTCTTGTAGCCGCCATAGTTCGATCCGCCGATCGTCTTGGCCTCGTTCGGGGTCGGCGGCCACTGGCGCAGGAAGGAGGCCGCCTCGCCGGTGCCGGAGCCCCAGCCGCCGATCGCGACGGAGAATTCCTTCTTGGCGCGGCGCGGGAAATAGATCGCGCGGGTCATCGCGTCGACCTCGGTCTTGATGCCGACCTGGGTCAGGTACTGCGCGACGGCCTGGGTGATCTGGCTGTCGTTGATGTAGCGGTCGTTGGTAGTCGAGAGCGTGAGCTGGAAGCCCTTGGCATAGCCGGCCTCGGCGAGCAGCTTCTTCGCCTGCGCCGGGTCATAGGCCAGCTTCGGCGGGTTCGGCCGCGTGCCGGACATGCCGGTCGGCAGGTACTGGTAGGCCGGCTCCGCCGCACCGTCCATGATGCGCTTGACGATGGCATCGCGGTCGATGGCGAGCGACATCGCCTTGCGGACGCGCAGGTCCTTCAGCGGATTCTTGCCGTCCTCGGACTTGACGAAGGGGCTCTGGTCGCGGGCGACGTCGAGCTGGAAATAGACCACGCGGGTCGAGGGCGTGATGACATGGCCGAAGCGCTTGTCGCCCTTGATCCGGCCGAGATCGCGCGCCGCCGGGTTCTCGATCACGTCATAGTCACCGGCAAGGAGACCCGCGAGACGCGGGCCGGCATTGGTCACCGGGAGCAGGCGCACGGTCGCCCAAGGCTCGGCCTTGCCCCAATAGCTCGGGTTGCGCTCGAGCTCGATCGCCGATCCCCGCACATAGGACTTGAGCTTGTAGGGGCCGGTACCGATGGCGAGCGTGCCGTCGTTGAAGCCGGTCACCGTCGGCCAGGCACCGGTGACGCCGCAATTCTTGGCGATGTCGTAGCTGATCGGGCCGTGCTCGACGATCGAAGCCGAGAGGATGCTGAGACCCGAAAGCAGGTTCGGCAGCAGCGGCTCGGGCTCCTTCGTGTTGATCACCAGCGTCTGCGCGTCGGGCATTTCGACCGAGGCGAAATTGCCGGTGATATCGGCGAATGAATCCGAGACCTTGGTCTCGTTCTTCAGCGTGCGGCAGAAGGTGAAAACCACGTCCTCGGCGGTGAAGGGCTTGCCGTTGGTGAACTTCACGCCGTCGCGCAGCTTGAAGGTCCAGCGGTTCTTGCCGTCGTTCTGCCAGGAGGTCGCGAGGTTCGGATGCAGCTTCTGCTGTTCGTCCTGGCGCACCAGCGAATCGAAGATGTGCTGGGCCAGCGCATTGTTGGGAGAGAGGTCATGGTAGTGCGGATCGACCGCCGTCGGCTCCGACGACAACGCGATGCGCAGCGTCTGCGCCGAAACCGCCGTACCGGCGAGACAGGCGGCCGCGAAAGCCGCGAGGAAAAGGGGTTTACGCATGGTGTGGTCCGCTCCCGATTGAGAACCGCTTTTGACAGCTTTATTTTCGTCCAGTAGCAAACATGAAAATTTTCGAACGTCAATCGGGTAGCCGCGCATGTCACAGGGCCTGAAGCCGACGACGGATCTCTCGAACCGGATCGCCCGGATCTACCCCTCGCTGAGCAACGGCCACCGCCGTGCCGCGGACTTCGTGCTGCAGCATCCGCTCGACGTCGCGACCATGACGATCGAGGGGCTGGCCGAGGGCAGCGGCACCTCCAACGCGACCGTGACGCGCTTCGTCCGGGCGCTCGGCTATGGCGGCTATGGCGAGTTCCGCGGCGCGCTCTCGGCTGCTCTGAAATTCGCCCATGACCCGGTCGACAATTTCGCCGGCGCCCGCTCCGCCGCCGGCTCGATCTTCGCAACCTTCACCGCCGCGCTCGCCGACCAGAACGCCAATCTCCAGGCCGCCCGCGACGGGCTCGACGAGGCGTCCGTGACAAAGGCCGTCGAGCTGCTGCTGAAGGCGCCGCGCGTCTTCATCGCCGCCTCGGGCGCGAGCCACCATGTCGCCTCCTTCCTGGAGGACGGGCTGGCGCTCTATCTCGATGCCGACGTGACCTTCGCCTCCTCGCGCACCGGGCCGGAGCGCGCCATCCGACACATGATGTCGGCACGCCCGGACGACCTCGTCGTCGCGATCGCGGTGCCGCGCTATTCACGCGCCACGCTCGATCTCGCGACCTTCGCCAAGAAGCGCGGCGCCGCGCTGCTGGCCCTGACCGACAGCCCCACCTCGCCGCTCGCTCCCGTCGCGGACGTGACCCTGTTCGCCCCGGCGCGCAGCAGGCTGCTGCCGAATTCGCCGACCGCGGTCTTCGCATTGGTGGATGCGCTCATCGCCGCCATCGCGCGGGAGCGCCCGGACGCGGTCGAAGCCCTGAAGGAGCTGAGCGAGAATCTGCTCTGGACGTTCCACCAGTAGCGAATAGGAGGCTCAGGCGGCTCCGATGCGCGCTGCCGCGAAGCGCTCGCGCAGCCAGCGCGCTGCCGGGCCGCAGGGTCGCTGCTTGTGCCAGACCATTTCCAAGGCGACCGGCAGGTCGAAATTGTCGAACTGAAGATCGGGCGTGACGAGATCGGCCGTCACCGGCGAATTCTCGATGACGTAGCTGGAGACGAAGGCCCAGCCGATACCCTGCTTGACCAGTTGCAGGATCACCCAATGGCTTTCGACCCACCAGACCTCGGCCGCGACGCGCAGGCGCTGCTTTTCCGGTCCGTCGCCACGCGCCGCGACGAGGATCTGGCGATGCCGCTTGAGTTCTTCCCAGTCGACGCGGGTGCCGGCGAGCGGATGGCCCTTGCCGCAGACCAGCTTGATCGGCACCCAGCCGACCGTCTGGAAGCCGAGCTCCGGCGGCAGCGCCTCCTGGCGCCACATCACGCCGATATCGGCCTGGCCGGCCAGGACGAGCTGGCTGACATCCTCCATCAGCGGGAACAGCAGCTCCAGCTCGACATGCGGGAAATGCCGCGCGAAATCGGCAAAGAGCGCGCCCAGCAGATGCTCCGGATAAAGCTCGTCGATGGCGACGACGAGCCGCGTCTCGACATGGCTCTCGAAGCTGCTGGCGACGCCGATCAGGTGTTCGCGGCGGTCCAGGATGACCCTGGCCTCGCGCAACAGGCGCTCGCCTGCCGCCGTGAGCACGGGATTGCGACCGGCGCGACTGAACAATGCGACGCCCAGATCCTCTTCCAGATTGGCGACCTGCGTGCTCACCGCCGACTGCGCCTTGCGCAAGGCCCGTCCCGCTGCCGAGAAGGAACCCTGCTCGGCGGCCGCGACAAAGGCTTCGAGCTGCTCGAAGGAGACATTCATCTATCTGACAATCAGATATAACCTAACTTGAGAAAGCCAGATTTGACGATAGAAGGCACCGCGTCAACGAGAACAACAGGTGTTTCGGATGTCCATGCGTTCTTTCCCCGACCGGGTTCGCCATACGGTGCTGTTCGAGGTGCTCGGGCTTGCGCTGGTGATCCCCGGCGGCGCCATGCTCTTCAACCTGCCGGCAACGCATATGGGCGTGATCGGCGTCGGCTCGGCCACCGTCGCGACGCTCTGGAACTTCGTCTACAATCTCGGCTTCGACCACGCGATGCTTCGCCTCATCGGACACACCCGCAAGAGCCTGGCGTTGCGCGTGCTGCATGCGCTGCTGTTCGAAGGCGGCCTGCTTGTCCTGCTGCTGCCGCCCATGGCCTGGTATCTCGGCATGGGCCTGTGGCAGACCTTCGTGATGGATCTCGCCATCGTGGTTTTCTACGTGGTCTACGCCTTCCTCTTCAATCTGGCCTATGACCGGGTCTTCCCGATCCCCACGGTGCCGCAAATGGCCGCAGCCTGAGCCTCTTTGCCGCTCTGACCGGCGAAAGTCTCCGGTTTCCCCTCTGCGTGCCGGCAGCCTATGCCACGGCAGCCATGGACATTCGCCGGCGATCGTATTTTGATCGAAGCGGAACCACCGGGACGGCCTGCTCCGTCCCGGCCAGGATTGCGTGACGCGGCATCAGGCCGCGCCGGGGAGAAGCGATGACAGGTAAGATCTATGACGGCCCGGGCGCGGCGCTCGAAGGGCTGCTTTTCGATGGCATGACGATCATGTCCGGGGGCTTCGGCCTTTCGGGCAACCCCGAGAGCCTGATCCCGCAGATCCGTGATTCCGGCGTGAAGAACATCACCGTGATCTCGAACAATGCCGGCGCCGACGGCTTCGGCCTGTGGAT
>NZ_FNBZ01000001.1 GCF_900102525.1 Allobosea robiniae
CCGTGATCGGCGGTGATGACCAGCGTGCAGCCGAGCGCGTCGAGCTTGCCGACATACCCGTCGAACATGGCATAGAACGAGTCCGCCATTTCCGAACCCGGCCCCGCCTTGTGCTGCACATAATCGGTGGTCGAGAGATACATCAGGTCCGGCTTGAAGGTCTCCAGCAGCTTGACGCCGGCCGCGAAGACGAATTCCGAGAGATCGGCCGAGTAGACCGACGGCACGGGCATGCCGACGAAGTCGAGCACGTTCTCGATGCCGTTCTCGGCCTTGTTGGCCTTGTCGGCCTTTTCCGAGGAGAAGGCGATCGCGCTGCCCGAGGCGAAGTCGAGCCCCTTGCCGAGCAAAGTGCGCAACTTGTCCTTGGCGGTGACCATCGCGACCTTGAAGCCGGCCTTCTGGAACTCGGCCAGGATGGTCGGCGCCCGCAGGAAGCGGGCATCGTTCATCATCACCTCTTCCCTGGCCTCGCGGTCGTAGAAGAAGTTGCCGGCGATGCCGTGCACGGCCGGCGGCCGGCCGGTGATGATCGAGAGGTTGTTCGGGTTGGTGAAGCTCGGAATCACCGAATAGGCATGGGTACTGGCGCCGGTCTTCATGATCCGGTCGAGGTGCGGCGTCAGCCCCTTGGCGCTGGCGGCCTCGATATAGGACGGCTCCGAGCCGTCCATGCAGATCACCACCGTCGGACGCCGCGGGCGCGCATAATTGCGACCGTTCGCAACAACATCCGAGCCGATCTTCGCGTGCATTGTCATCTCGGGGCTCCTTACGCGGCCGACTTCAGGCCGACGCCCATTTCATCAAGGACGTCCGACACCGTGGCGACGAAGGCGCGCATGTCCTGCGCGCCCAGCGCACCGATGCAGCCGATGCGGAAGCTGTCGGCGACCGTCAGCTTGCCGGGATAGATGACGTAGCCGGCGTCCTTCAGCGCATCGTAGAAGCGCTGGAAGACGAAGTTCTTGTCCTCGGGCATGTGGAAGGTGACGATGATCGGCGCCTGCCGGGCGGCCGGCAGCAGCGTGCGGAAGCCGAGGCCTTCCATGCCCTCGATCAGGATGCGGGCGTTCTCGGCATAGCGCTCGCCGCGCCCGGCGACGCCACCCTCGGCCCAGAACTCCTGCAAGGCCGCGTGGAAGGCGACGATGACATGGATCGGCGGGGTGAAGCGGTACTGGCCGGTGCGCTCGAAGCCGGCGTTCTGGTCGTGGAGATCGAGCACCAGCGTGGTGGCATTGCCCTTGGTCTCGGCCAGCGCGCTCTTGCGGGCGATGACGAAGCCGAGGCCGGGAACGCCCTGGATGCACTTGTTCGAGGAGGCGGCGACCGCATCGAAATAGACCTCGCGGCTGTCGAGCGGCAGGGCGCCGAAAGCGCTCATCGAGTCGACCAGCAGGCGGCGGCCATGGCGCTTGGCGAGCGCAGCGATCGCCTCGACCGGGTTGCGGATGCCGCTCGTCGTCTCGCAATGGACCGTGAAGATATGGGTGATGGCGGTGTCCGCCACCAGCATGCGGTCGATCTCGGCGAGGTCGGGCGGGGTGTCCTCCGCGGTCTCGTGCACGGCGACGGCGCGCCCGGCGATCTCGACGATGCGCTTGGCGCGCTGGCCGTAGGCGCCGTTGATCAGGATCAGGATCTTGCCGTCACGCGGCACGAAGGTGGTCAGCATCGCCTCGACCGCGAAGGTGCCGGAGCCCTGCATCGGCACGGTGACGAAGTCCTCGCCGCCATGGATGATCTTCGGAAGCTCTTCCAGGACCGCCTTGTTGATGCCGACAAAGGTCGCGTCGCGCGAGCCCCAATCATGCACCATCGCTTCCTTGATGGCCTTGCTGGTGGTCAGCGGGCCGGGGGTCAGGAGGAGCGGATCACCGGTTTCGGAGGAGGCAGGGCGGCGGGCCTGGGCCATGATGGTCTCGCGATGTCGTTGCGGCGGATGATCGCGAAGCTAGGAGTGCCGTTGACATAGGTCCAATACATCGTTTCCATATCCCCTATAGACAGGATCTATAGAATATGGCCATCAGCTATTCCGGCCTTGCGGCCTTCCATGCCGTCGCCGAGGCGCAGAGCTTCACCGGCGCAGCGAAGACGCGCCATGTCAGCCAGCCCACCCTCTCCGCCCAGGTCCGCGGGCTGGAGGATGCCTATGGCGTCAGGCTGTTCGACCGCGCCGGCCGGCAGGTGAAATTGACTCCGCTGGGGCAGAGCCTGTTCGTGGTTACGGCACGGCTGTTCGCAGCCGAGGACGAGGCAGAATCGCTGCTCGCCGGCAGCCGCACATTGCAGCGCGGCCATCTGCGGATCGCGGCCGACAGCGCCACCCATGTGATGCCGGCGCTGGCGCGGATGCGCGAACGCTATCCGGGTCTGACCTTCTCCCTCAGCATCGGCAACTCCTCCGAAGTCGTTGACCGGATCATGGATTTCGCCGCCGACGTCGCGATCACCGCGCGCGCTAATTCCGATCCGCGCATCCACAGCGTCAGGCTGCGCTCGGACGATCTGGTCGCCTTCGTCGCCGACCAGCACGAGCTGGCACGGCACGACCAGATCCCGATCGAGGCCTTCGCCGGCCAGGACATCGTGCTGCGCGAGCGCGGCTCTATTACGCGGGAGGTCTTCGAGAGCCGGCTTTCGCTCGCCGGCATCAAGCCCGCGAACCTGCTGGAGGTGCAATCGCGCGAGGCCGTGCGCGAAGCCGTCGCTTTTGGTTTCGGGATCGGGGTGGTGTTCGCGGCGGAGTTCAAGCCGGAGGCTGGCCTGAAGCGGATCATCATCACCGGGGCCGATTTCGATGTCGGCGAATACATCGTCTGCCGGGCCGAACGCCAGCGCCTGCCGCTGGTGCGCAGCTTCTTCGAGACCGTTCAGGACGTGATCGGTTCGCGCTGAGAAAGCCTGCGCACGCGCTTGTTCGAAAGCCCGTCGGCGGAGTACCCTTTGCGGGTTTCGGCCCCTATCGCGGCCCTGCGACCGGAGCTGCCGTTACCGCGCAACCGAATTCCGCCGCCGATGCGGTGAACCAGGCCCAGAAGCTTCCCGCCATGCTGCGCGGGACCAGGATCTCAAACACAGAACCATCCGGCCCGTCGGCGAGCCGCCAGATCTGCACGCCGACATGGGCGATGCTGGTCAAGGCGACATCGCCCACCGCGAAGGCCGCAGGGTGGAGATCGAGCATCACGCCCTTCGCCAGCAGATCGCGGACACGCGGCCCCGAGAGCCTGACGGCGGCGCGCGCATCGCTCTGGTCGCTGACGGCGCCATGGGGGGCGAGCTCGGCGAGGAGCCCGGCAAAGCCGTCACGCGAGGCGGCGCGCAGCAGCCATTGGTCCGGACCAGCCCAGATCGCATCATGAGCCTGACCCGAGGCGATCTTCGGCGCCTGCGGCAGCGCGATGCCGAGCCGCGCCTCGACGATCCGCGACAGGGCCGGCGCCGCGCCCGGCGCAGCGATCAGGGTCGCCAGCCCGAAGCCGTCGAGCAGCGTCGCGAGGACGCCGGCCCCTCCCGTTGCACCGAAGGAGCCGGGCTGCGCGATGCCGGCCCAGGCACCGCGCGGCGCCCAGGAAACCGCTGTCGACACGGTCGCGATCTCAGCCATGGAGGCGGGCTCCTTCCGGATCGACGAAGACGGGCGAACAGATCTCGACGACGATGTCGCCATTGCGGACGGGGTCGTAGGCGCGCACGCGCTCGCCGATGCGGGCTGCGCCTCCCTTGATCAGGCCCAGCCCCATCCAGTGGTTCAGATGCGGGGAATAGGCGACGGAGGTCATGTAGCCCTCGTCGTTCTCCATGATGTCCGCCTTGCCGATGCCGATGAAATGGGCGCCGGCGCGCAGGCGCTGCGTCGGATCGACCGGCCTGAAGCCGACGAAGGACGGCCTGTCCTTCTCGATGAGAGCCTGACGGCCCGCCATCAGGCGGCCGAGATAGTCCTTTTTCGCCGACATCATCTTGCCGAGGCCGAGATCGCGCGGCGTGGTCTGGCCGTTGAGCTCGTTGCCGGCGACATGGCCCTTCTCGATACGCATCACGCCGAGCGCCTCGGTGCCGTAGGGCGTGATGCCGAAGGGTTGGCCGGCCCGCATCAAGGCGCGCATCATCGCATCGCCATGGTCAGCGGCAACGGCGAGCTCATAGGCCAGTTCTCCCGAGAAGGAGATCCGGAAGAGCCGGGCCGGGATTCCGCCACCGACGGTGACGGCGCGCGCCGCCAGATAGGGAAAGGCCTCGTTCGAAATGTCATGCGCGGGATCGACGACGGCACGCAGGGTCTCGCGCGCCCTCGGCCCGGCGACAGCGACCTGCGCCCATTGCTCGGAGACCGAGACCATGCGGATGTCGAGCTCCGGCCAGAGCACCTGATGGCAGAATTCCAGATGCTGCATCACCTTGCCGGCATTGGCCGTCGTGGTCGTCATCAGGAAATGGCTGTCGCCGAGGCGGGAGGTCGTGCCGTCATCCATGACGAAGCCGTCCTCGCGCAGCATCAGGCCGTAGCGCGCCTTGCCGACCGGCAGCGCCTTCCAGCCGTTGATGTAGACGCGCTCCAGGAATTCGGCGGCGTCCGCGCCCTGGATGTCGATCTTGCCCAGCGTCGAGACATCGCAGAGGCCGACGCCGGCCCGCACGGCCTGGACTTCGCGGTTGACGGTGGTCAGCCAGTCGTTCTCGCCGGGCTTCGGATAGTATTGCGCCCGCAGCCACTGGCCGGCCTCGACGAAGACGGCGCCCTGCTCCTTCGACCAGTCATGGGTCGGCGCCAACCGTACCGGCCGGAATTCCTTGCCACGGTGATGGCCGGCAAGGGCGCCGATCGCCACCGGCGTATAGGGCGGCCGGAAGGTCGTGGTTCCCGTCTGCGGGATCGTCTTACCCGTCTGCTCGGCCATGATGGCGAGGCCGGAGAGGTTCGAGGTCTTGCCCTGATCGGTCGCCATGCCGAGCGTGGTATAGCGCTTGAGATGCTCGACTGGCCGGAAGCCCTCGCGCGCCGCGAGCTCGACATCCTTGTCGGTGACGTCGTTCTGGTAGTCGACGAAGGCCTTGCCTTTCGCGCCCTTCACCCGCCAGATCGGCTGCAGCGCCGTCGCCTCAGGATCGGTCATCGGCACCGGCCCCGCAGCGGCCGGCTTCAACCCAGCCTCGGCAGCGGCCTCGCCGCCAAGCCGGGCACCATCCTCCAGCGCCTGCCCCAGGGTGAAATGCCCGGCCGCACTGCCGGCGACCGCGAGCCCCGCCGGCAGGGTTCCCGGCACGAAGCATTGCAGAGCCTCGTCCCAGACCGCCTTGCCGTTCTGATGCGAAGTCAGGTGCAGCGTCGGGTTCCAGCCGTTCGAGACGGCGAGCAGGTCGCAGGCGAGCGCCATCGTCGCGCCGGAGGCATCGCGAATGGTGACGCCGTCGAGCTGACGGCCGCCCCGCGTGCCTTCGATCACGCCGCCGGCAAACAGCCGCGCCCCGAGCTTGTCGGCGAGCGCCTTTCGTGCCGGATCGGCTTCACCGCGCGCATCGACGATCGCTGCGACCTTGCCGCCGGCAGCCGCGATGTCGCGCGCCGTCGCCCAGCCATCGTCGCCGGCCGTGAACAGCACCGTCTCGCGGCCCGGCAGAACGCCATAGCGATTGACGTAAGTACGCGCCGCGCCGGCCAGCATGACGCCCGGCACATCGTTGCCGGGGAAGACGATCGGCCGTTCCAACGCGCCCGCGGCGAGGATCGCCCGCCTGGCATGGATGCGCCAGCCGCGCTGACGCGGCTGATGGGGCGCCGGCTCCGGCAGATGATCGCCAACGCGCTCGACCGCGCCATAAATGCCGTGGTCGTAGAGCCCGAAGACGGTGGTGCGCGACATGATCCGCACCTCAGGCAGGTTTTCGAGCTCGGCCAGTGTCGCGGCCAGCCATTCGGCGGCCGGCTTGCCATCGATCTCGCGCTTCTCCGCCAACAGGCGCCCGCCGAGGCAGAAATCCTCGTCGCAGAGAATGACGCGGGCGCCGCTCCGTCCCGCCGCCAGGGCGGCCGCGAGACCGGCAGGGCCGCCGCCGATCACGAGCAGGTCGCAGAAGGCGAAGGCCTTCTCGTAATGGTCCGGGTCTTCGAGGCCGGCCGCGCGGCCGAGGCCCGCGGCACGGCGGATCAGCGGCTCGTAGAGCTTCTCCCAGAAGGCTGCCGGCCACATGAAGGTCTTGTAGTAGAAGCCCGCGACGAGCGCCGGCGAGACCAGACCGTTGAGCGAGAGCAGATCGAAGACGAGCGAGGGCCAGCGGTTCTGACTGGCGGCATCGAGCCCGTCGAACAGCTCGGTGACAGTGGCGCGGGTGTTCGGTTCGCGGCGCGCGCCGGAGCGCAGTTCCACCAGCGCGTTCGGTTCCTCCGGTCCGGCCGAGAGCACGCCGCGCGGGCGATGGTATTTGAAGGAGCGCCCGACAAGGCGCACGCCATTGGCGAGCAGCGCCGAAGCGAGCGTGTCGCCGGCAAAGCCCCGGTAGGGCTTGCCGTCGAAGCTGAAATTCAACGCCCGATCGCGGTCGACCAGGCCGCCGGAGACGAGCCGGAAAGACTGCCCGCTCATGCTGCCGCTCCGGTCTTGCGCGACTTCGCGGCCTCGACCGCAGCGATCGCATGGTTGCGGGTATCGCGGGTCACGACCAGCCAGGCATGGCAGCCGGCGCCGTGATACCAGAGCTCGCGATGCGTGCCGGCAGGGTTTTCGCGCTGGTAGACGTAATCGGTCATCGCGGCTTCGGTCGCGGCCATGCCGTCGGGCCGCTTGAGGTCGGCCGCGCCGAGATAGGTGAATTCCTGGGCGTCGCGCGCGCCGCAATGGGGACAGGTGATGCGCATGGCAAGGTCCTCGGCAGCGCGCGGTCAGTGCAGGTTCGGCTGGGCGCCGGCGCCCTTTTCGTCGATCAGTCGCCCGGTGGCGAAGCGATCGAGCCGATAAGCGGCCGCGACCGGATGCGGCTCTCCCGTCGCGATCAGATGCGCGAAGCAGAAGCCCGAGGCCGGCGTCGCCTTGAAGCCGCCATAGCACCAGCCGGAATTGAGGTAGAGCCCATCCACCGGCGTCGTGTCGATGATCGGCGAGCCATCCATCGACATGTCCATGACGCCACCCCAGTGGCGCAGCATGCGCACCCGGCCGAGGCCCGGCCACAGCGCCATGGCCGATTCCATCACGTCCTCGATCACCGGCAGGTTGCCGCGCTGGGCGTAGGAGTTGTAGCCGTCGATATCGCCGCCGAAGACCAGCCCGCCCTTGTCGGACTGGCTGATGTAGAAATGCCCGGCGCCGAAGGTGACGACGGTGTCGATCAGGGGCTTCAATCCCTCCGACACGAAGGCCTGGAGGACATGGGTCTCGATCGGCAGGCGCAGACCGGCCATTGCGGCGACCCGCCCCGAGTTGCCGGCGACCGCCATGGCGATTTTCTTCGCCCGGATCGGCCCGCGCGAGGTTTCGACGCCGACCGCCCGTCCACCGACCATGGTGATGCCGGTGACCTCGCAGTTCTGGAGCATGTCGACGCCGCGACTGTCGGCGGCGCGCGCATAGCCCCAGGCCACCGCATCGTGCCGGGCCGAGCCGCCGCGGCGCTGCAATAGCCCGCCCTGCACAGGGAAACGGGCATTGTCGTAATCGAGATAGGGCAGCATCGCCCTCACCTGCTCCTGGCCGAGCAGTTCTGAATCGACGCCAGCAAGCCGCATCGCGTTGCCGCGGCGGGCGAAGGCGTCCCGCTGCGCGTCCGAGTGATAGAGATTGATCACGCCGCGCTGGCTGACCATGGCGTTGTAGTTCAGGTCCTGCTCCAGCCCTTCCCAGAGCTTCATCGACAATTCGTAGAACGGCGTATTGCCGGGCAGGAGATAGTTCGAGCGGATGATCGTGGTGTTGCGGCCGACATTGCCGGAGCCGAGATAGCCCTTCTCCAGCACCGCGACATTGGTGATGTCGTGCCGGCTGGCGAGGTAATGCGCCGTGGCGAGGCCATGTCCGCCGCCGCCGATGATGATGACGTCGTATTCGGCTTTGGGCTCAGGGTCGCGCCAGGCCGGCGTCCAACCCTTATGGCCCCGGAAAGCCTGGGCGAGCAGCGAGAAGGCGGAATAGCGCATCGGATGATCCGGTCGATCTTGTCATCGAGAGATTGACCGACATAAGTTCGACGACATGCTTGATAGCGACATGCGATTGTCTGGAAGCGACGACGGCACACCGACCCATGTCGGCTTTCTGCTGATCCCAGATTTCGCGCTGCTGCCCTATGCCTCGTCGATCGAGCCGCTGCGGGCCGCCAACCGGTTGTCGGGGCGCCCGCTCTATCGCTGGAGCCATATCTCGATCGACGGAGCGCCCGCCCCCGCATCGAACGGCGTCGCCATCGCGGCGGATGCTCCCGTCGGGGCCGAGCTTCGGCTCGACTACCTGTTCGTCTGCGCCGGGGGAAATCCCGCTCTCTTCCACCACCAGCCGTCCTTTTCCTGGCTGCGGCAGCTGGCAAGGCGGGGCGTCCGGATCGGCGGCGTCTCGGGCGGCCCTTATCTGCTGGCGCGGGCTAATCTGTTGAGCGGCTACCGGTTCACGATCCATTGGGAGCATGCGGCCGCTTTCCTGGAAGAGTACCCGCGCCTCGACCTGCGCCGCTCGCTCTACGAGATCGACCGCGACCGGCTGACCTGCAGCGGCGGCACGGCCCCGCTCGACATGCTGCACGCCGTGATCGCCCGCGAGCATGGCAGCGACCTCGCGCTCGCCGTCAGCGAGTGGTTCCTGCAAACGCAGGTCCGGGAGGGCGCAGGGCCGCAGCGCATGCCGCTGCGCGAGCGGCTGGGCATCGCGCATGCGCCTCTGCTGCGGGTCATCGCCCGCATGGAACAGACGCTGGAGGACCCGGAGCCCCGCGAAGCCCTCGCCCGCCTGGCCAATGTCTCGCTGCGCCAGCTCGAACGCCTGTTCCGCCAGCATCTCGGCCGGTCGCTGGGCGAGCACTACCTGGCCTTGCGCCTTGACCGGGCGCGCGACCTGCTGCGGCAGACCAGCCTGTCGATCCTGGAAATCGCCCTCGCCTGCGGCTTCGCCAGCGCCAGCCATTTCTCCCGCAGCTATAGCGGGCGCTTCGGCCATCCTCCCCGATCGGAGCGGCTGCCCCACCACCCCATCGCTCGGCGCTAAACGTCAAGAATGCGTCGCATGGGGTCAATTCTGCGTACCGATCCACCTGAAGTCTAAGGCTTCAAATAAAACACAGGGGATCGCGACCGATGAACAAGCTCACCGCTCTCGCGCTGGCGGTCGCCGCCACGCTCGCCGCCGCACCTGCCATGGCGCAGGACACCCTCGCCAAGATCAAGGAGAAGGGCGTCCTCACCGTCGGCGTGAAGAACGACTACAAGCCCTGGGGCTTCCTCGATCCGTCAGGCAAGATCGTCGGCCTCGAGATCGATCTCGCGCAGGAGGTTGCCGCCAAGCTCGGCGTCAAGCTGGAGATGGTGCCGGTCATCGCCGCCAATCGCATCGAGTTCCTGCGCCAGGGCCGCATCGACATGATCGCCGCCACGCTCGGGGACACGGCCGAGCGACGCAAGCAGATCGGCATGATCGAGCCGAACTACTATGCCGGCGCCACCAACGTGCTCGCGCCCAAGAGCGCCGGCCTCAAGAAGTGGGAAGACCTGAAGGGCCGCAAGGTCTGCGCCGTGCAGGGCGCCTATTACAACCGCCGCGTCTCGCAGGTCTACTCGCCGGAGCTGGTCGTGTTCCCGTCGGTGCCGGACGGACTGAACGCGCTGCTCGGCAACAACTGCGTCGCCTTCCTCTTCGACGACACGCTGATCGTCTCGACGCTCTCGGGCGGCGACCCGAAATGGGCGAATTACGAGATGCCGCTCAACTCGGAAGACCCGCAGCTCTGGGCCATCGCCGTGCGCCTCGACGACCTCGACGGCGCTTTCGGCAAGCTGCTCAAGGAGATGTCGGTCGACTGGCACAAGAGCGGCAAGCTGCTGGCGCTCGAGACCAAATGGGGCATCAAGCAGAGCCCCTACCTGATCGAGACCAACAAGAAGCTGAAGGGCTCGTAAAACCGCCCGCCGATCCTGCTGCCTCCCTCGTCATTCCGGGCGAGCGAAGCGAGACCCGGAATCCATCGTAGAGCACCGACGCCGATCGATGGATTCCGGCTCCGCGCCGCTCGCGCGGCTTGGCCGGAATGACCCGGAGCCAAACGGAAGAGCTCATGATCGCAGCCTTCTTCGAGCGCCTGAACGATACGCAGGGGCTCAACTTCTCGATCTTCTACGATGCTTTCGATCGCTCCCGCTTCCTCACGGGGTTGTGGACCACGACCTATATCTGTGTCGTCTCGATCCTGGCCTCGCTGGCGATCGGGCTCATCGGCGTCTGGGTTGCGGGCAGCGGCTCGCGGCTCGGCCGCCTCGTGGTGCGGATCTATGTCCAGTTCTTCCGCAACACGCCGCCGCTGGTGCAGCTCTCCTTCTTCTATTTCGCCGTCGGCAGCATGCTGCCGACGGTCTCGGACGGTTTCGGCGGGCAGTCCCCGCTGGTCAGCGGCACGGGCTGGGCGATCATCGCCTTCTCGCTCTTCGCCGGGGCGTTCAATGTCGAGATCTTCCGCGCCGGGATCGAGGCCGTGCCCGAGACGATGGTCGAGGCGGCGGAATCACTCGGCTACACCCGCTTCCAGCTCTGGCGTCAGATCGTGCTGCCGCTGGCCTTCCGCATCTGCCTGCCGGCGCTCAACAACAACCTCGTCAATCTCGTGAAGACCACCACCCTCGCCTATGCGATCGGCGTGCCCGAACTGCTCTACGCGGCATCGCAGATCTGGTCGGAGATGTTCAACGTCCGCGAGATGATGAACGTGCTGCTCGTCGTCTATGTGCTGCTCGTCGCGGTGCTGGTCTGGGTGATGCATCGCTGGGAGAAGGCCATGCGCATTCCGGGCTACATGCCATGAAGGCGGGCGCCACCGATCTCCCGGTCCTGAAACCGTTCCGCGCCGCGCCGATCGCGCCCAGCGGCCTTGCCGCACCGGCCCTGCTGAGCGCCGGCCTCGTCGCGGGCACGGCGATCGTCTTCGCGGCCTCGCTGGCGGTGGCGCAGGCGAGCGGGCCAGCGGCGCGTGACGGCGCCGTAACCATCCTGTGGCGCTGGGCGCCGCTGATCTTCCAGGGCTTCCTGTTCAACCTGCTGATCAGCTTCCTCTCGATGGCGCTGGGCACGGCAGTCGGCGTGCTGTTCGGCATCGGCCAGGTCTCGCCATCCGCGGCACTGCGCAAGCCGGCCTGGGCCGCGACGCAGTTCTTCCGCAACGCGCCCTGGCTCGTCCTGCTGTTCTACGCGATGTTCCTGCTGCCCTTCGAGATCAGGCTCGGCCCGGTCACGATCGCCTTTCCAGCCTGGATCAAGGCGATCATCGGGCTGGCGCTTCCGGTCGCGGCCAACGTCTCCGAGATCGTGCGCGGCGGCATCCGCTCGATCCCCTCCGGCCAGTGGGAATCGGCCGAGGCGCTCGCCTTCACCCGCCGGCAGACGATGTGGATGATCATCCTGCCGCAGGCCTTCAAGCGGATGATCCCGCCCTGGATGAACCTCTACGCCATCCTGACCATGGCGACGACGCTGATCTCCGTCGTCGGCATCCAGGACGGGCTGACGGTGACGCGCGCCGCGCTCGTCGCCGAGAGCCGGCCGGAGCTGATGCTGCCGATGTACCTGCTGCTGCTCCTGATGTTCTTCGCCTATTGCTACCCGATCGCACGCCTCACCATGGCGCTCGAACGCCGCTTCAACGTGAAGGGATGACCATGGTCGCCAGACACCAACTCGGCGAGCCGGTCGTCGTCATCGAAGGGGTCGAGAAGGCCTTCGGCGCCTTCCCGGTCCTCAGGGATGTCAGCCTCACCATCCGCCGCGGCGAGACCGTCTGCGTCATCGGCCCCTCCGGCTCGGGCAAGTCGACGCTGCTGCGCTGCATCAACGCGCTGGTGCCGATCAACAAGGGCTCGATCACCGTCGCCGGCCGGCAGGTCAACGATCCCACGCTCGACAAGCTGGCGCTGCGCCGCGACGTCGGCATCGTCTTCCAGCAATACAATCTGTTCCCGCACAAGAACGCGCTGCAGAACGTGATGATGGCGCCGATCCATGTGCTGAAGCAGGACCGGGCCGAGGTCGAGGAGCGGGCCAGGCGCCTGCTCGCCAAGGTCGGGCTCTCGCACAAGCACGACGCCTATCCGGGCGAGCTCTCGGGCGGCCAGCAGCAGCGCGTCGCGATCGCCCGCTCGCTGGCGATGAACCCCAAGGTGATGCTGTTCGACGAAGTCACCGCCGCGCTCGACCCTGAGACCAAGAAGGAGGTGCTGGTCACCATCCGCGACCTCGCCGCGGAAGGCATGACCTGCATCCTCGTCACCCACGAGATGGGCTTCGCGCGCGAGGTCGCCGACCACGTCTATTTCACCGATGGCGGCGTCATCGTCGAGCATGCGCCGCCGGCAGACTTCTTCGGCGCGCCGCGCGAGCCGCGCACGCGCGCCTTCCTCGAACAGGTGCTCTGACACGCCACGCCGCACCAACCGGGCCGAACCTCAGCCGGTATCGACCCGAGACTGAACAGCGTCATTCGCGAGGGTGATCCATGAACATCCCGGCCTCAGACCCCAAATCCGTCACCGGCAAGCCCCTGCCCATCGACGAGACGGTCGACGTGCTCGTCGTCGGCGGCGGACCGGCCGGGCTCGAAGCCGCGATCGGGGCCGCGGCGCGCGGGCTCGGTGTCCTGCTGGTCGACGAGAACCCGATTCCGTTCACGACGATGGGCGACGATGTGCCCCTGCATTTCGGGCAGGGCATGGCGGCGAATGCCCGCAACCGCAACGCCATGATGGAGGCCTTCATCGCCTCCGAGCCGCGGATCGAGGAGGCTTTCGAAGCGGGGGTCGACGTCCGCCTCGGGACGGCCTGCTGGGGGCTCTACGCGAACGGGCCGACGCTCGGCTGGATGCCCGGCCTCGTCGCAGGCCTCGCCGACGCGGAGCGCAGCGTTCTGGTGCAGGCCCGGCACGTCATCCTCGCCTGCGGCCGGCGCGACATGGGCCTCGGCTTTCCCGGCTGGGAGAAGCCGGGGGTGCTGGGCGCCACCGCTGCCCTCAATCTCGCGACGCGCTACGGCGCCTTCGGCCCACGCAAGGTGATCGTTCTCGGCTCGAACACGGAAGCGCTGGTCACCGCGATCGCCCTGCGCGAGGCAGGCGTCACGATCGCGGCAATCGTCGAGCAGGCGCCAGAACCTGTGGGCGACGAAGACCTGCTGGCCAGCCTGCGCCAAGGCGGCACGGACATCCTGACCGGCCATGTCGTGCGCGAGGCGGTGGGCCGCGACGCGGTCGAGGTGGCGATGGTCGCAAGACTGGATGAAAACGGCCGGCCGACCGGCGACGAGCGCGCCATCGCCTGCGACGGCATCGTGCTCTCGGTCGGCACCACGCCGGTCGTGGACCTGCTCGATGCGGCCGGCGGCAAGGTATCGTTCCAGGCCGAACGTGGCGGCTATGCCCCGGTTCTGGATGCAGATCAGCGCACCAGCCTCGCCCATGTCCATGCGGTCGGCGATTGCGCCGGGATCTGGCCGGCCAAGACCCGCGACCGCGCGATCGCCGAGGCAGAGGCCGCGCGCGCCGTGGCGGCGCTGGGTCAGGTTGCGACGGGAAACAAGTCCGAAAGCCCGCCGGCACCGGCCTACGACATCGGCGACTACCGCCTGGCCTGGGTTCGGGCGAGCGTGATCGAGGCGCGGGCCGAATTCCATGTCTGCCAATGCGAGGAGGTGACGGCCCGCGAGATCCTCGAGGTTCGCCCGCCGCGCTATCTCGACTGGCGGGACGAGCGCCGGAACGATCGCTCGCTGTCGGCGCTGCTCGGCGAAGGCCCGCCCAATCCAGACCAGGTCAAGCGGCTGACGCGGGCCGGCATGGGGCCCTGCCAGGGCCGCCGCTGCCGCGAGCAGGTCGCAGGCCTGCTGGCGCTGGGCGCCGCGCAACCGCTTTCCGCGATCCCGCTCGCCGGCTACCGCGCCCCGGTCAGGCCGATGCCGCTGGCGATGACGGCGCATGTGCCGGAGGCGCCCGGTCAGGCCGAGCATTGGGACACCTGGTTCGGCATGCACGCCCAATGGGTGCCGTTCTGGGAGGTGCCGGAGCGCTACACCGTCGCGAGCAACGACGCGACCGGCCCGGTCGCGAGCGAGTGAGAGCCGGCATGAGCGAGATCAAGGGAGCTTCGGTCGTCATCGTCGGTGGCGGCGTCACCGGCCTCTCCGCCGGCTGGTGGCTGGCGCGGGACGGCGTCGACGTGCTGGTGCTGGAGAAGGGGCTGATCGGCTGGGAAGCCTCCGGCCGCAATGGCGGCGGCTGCTCGCACCACCATTCGCCTCTTTTCGCCGAGGAGCAGCGGCTCTGGCCGATCATGGACGAGTTGCTCGGCTACCCCACCGAGTTCCGGGGCGAGCGCATCCGCCTCGCCGCCAGCGAACATCAGATGGCGCTCTATGGACGCGCGCTGCGCAATGCCGAGCGACAGGGCTTCCAATCGGCGGTGCTCGACGTCAAGCAGGCCAAGGAGATGGTGCCGCTGGCGGGCGACACCGTCGTCGGCGGCTATCACTACAAGTTCGGCGGCCACGCCAATCCACACCGCACGCTGCAGGGCTATGCCTGGGCGATGCAGGACCATGGTGGGCGCATCCTGCAGCACACCACCGTCACCGGGTTCCGCAGCGAGGGCGGGCGTGTCACCGCGGTCGAGACCGATCGTGGCCCGATCGGCTGCGACAGCCTCGTGCTCGCGGCCGGCCCGCAGACGGGGCGCTTGTCGGCGATGCTCGGGCAGGAGGTGCCGGTGCAGTCCGCCCGCTGCGAGATGATCGTGACGGAGCCCCTGCCCCTGATGCCGCTCGGCGGCGTCGACGGTTGCGGCCTCTATGGCCGCCAGACGCTGCGCGGCAACCTCGCCTATGGCGGCGGGCCGCATGAATGGCTGGCCCTGGCCGAGGAAGGCACGCCGGCGAAGCCGACCACCCCGCTGATGCTGCACATGGGCAAGCGCCTGGCCGAGCTTCTGCCCAAGGCCGCCCATGCCCGCATCATCCGCTCCTGGGCCGGGGTGATCGAAAACACGCCGGATGGCCGCCCGGTGATCGACCGGCTCGATGCGCAGGCGAATGTCGTGGTCGCCACGCTGTCGAGCGTCGGCTTCGGCCTGTCGCCGGCGAGCGGCCACGCGATCCGCGATCTCGTGCTCGACGGGGCCTGCAGCTTCGCCGACATCTCCTCCTTCAAGCTGTCGCGCTTCGCCGAACTGGAGCCTAACTGGCGCGAGCTGCAGGGCTGGCAGGCATCAGCCGCGACGGCCATGCTGAGTGCGTGAAACGCCGCTCGACGGCCGTTGTCAGCCGCCCTCCCGAATTCGGTCGAGCACGGCATCCTTGAAGGCGAACCGTTCGGACCTGATATCGATGTCGTAGCTGGCCGCGAACGGGGGCTGGGGCTGGCACGACAGCGTCACGATGACGACGTTGGCCTTGCGGTTCACATAAAGCGTTTGCCCGGCGAAACCCACGGCGACCATGGCGCCGTCGGGGTCGATCCACCAGCTGTAGCCGTAGCCATCGGCACCATAGCTGTTCGTCGACGGATCGAGGGTGAACACGCGCGAACCGGCGTCGTCGAGCCAATTCGGTGGCAGGACGGTCTCTCCGCCGATCACACCGCCATGCAGCAGAAAAAGCCCGAACCGGCCGAAGTCCCGCAGCGCCATGCCCGCACGGCTGCCGCCGATCTCCTGGCCGCCCTCGGACTCGAGCGTGTAGAAGGCATCGAATTCCATGCCGAACCGCGACCAGATCTTGCTGGACATGTAGTCGGCCAGCGTCCGACCCGTGGCTGCCGAGAGCAACGCTCCGAGAACATAGGTATCGCCGGTGTTGTACAGAAACTGCGAGCCCGGCTTGTGCAGGCCGCGCACGCTTCGCATCAGGGCCAGGACGCCTCCCGGGACCTTGTCGCCGAGCGACTTGCTGTAACGATTCACATGGGAATTGCGGTCAGTGTAGTCCTCGTTCCAGTCGACGCCCGACGACATGGTGATGAGATTGCGGACGCTGACCGCGTCATAGGCGCTGTCGCGGAGCGCCGGCAGATAGAGCGAGACCGCATCGTCGAGGCTCGCGATGGCTCCGTCCTGAAGGGCGGCGCCGACCAGCGTCGTCGTCAACGACTTGATCATCGACATGGATGACCATCGCAGATGCTCTTCCAGGCCCAGCGCATAGCGCTCGAGCCGGATGGTATCGCCCTGCAAGACGAGAAGCCCGGCGACATTGGCCCGATAGATATAGTCGTCGATGCCCCGGCGCTCGCCGCCCGTTTCGTATTCGACCGCGATTTCGGCAGCCCGCTTGAGCGGAAAGGCCTGCTGGCCTCGCCGAATGGGCCGGGTGGCGAACATGCTGTCGACATTGCGGTAGGCATGGGCCTGCCATGTCGGCGAGAGCAGGAGGAAATCCTCGCCTCGGGGGACGTAACGACGCGGCTCCGCCTTGTCCGTGCTCATGTCCGGCGCACTCCATAGAACAGCGGCAGGCCCTTCTGCACGCCCGTCAGATTGCTGCGATAGGCGGTCTGCTGGTAGTAAAGGCCGGTCGGTGCGTATGGCACCGCCTCGAAGGCGACCCGCTGGATCTCGGCGCAGATCGCGGCCTGGGCCTTTTCGTCCGCGGCCCGGAACCAGTCCATGCGGAGTTCTTCCAGCCGCGGGATATCGGACCAGCCGAAGATGGCGGAGGTGCCGCTCCCCCGCAGGAAGTTGTTGCTCGACGGGTTGAGCAAGCCGACGCCCGCGGTGAACGTCCCGACAATGTGCCATCCGCCCTTGTCGGGGGCCTCCCGGTTGTTTGCGCGGGCGAGCACCGTGCCCCAGTCCATCACCTGCATGTCGATGTTGAAGCCGGCCCGCTTGAGTGCGTCGGTCACCACCTCGCCCTGTGCCTTGAGCGTGGCGATATCGCCCGGCACGAGGTAGACGAGAGGCTCTCCCTTGTAGCCGGCTTCCTTCAGCGTGCGTTGCACGAAGTCCCGATCCGGCGGCTCCTTCTGCGCGTCGAGACCGATCGTGCTGGCCATCGGTGTGCCGGGAAGGAAATACCCGACCTTGTCGCGCCAGTATTTGGGGTCCTCGCCGATGACCGCGGTCATCACGTCCTTCTGGCTGATGGCTGCCAATGCGGCCCGCCGGACGCGCACATCGCTCGTCGGCCCCTGCAGGAAGTTGAAGCGGATCACCCCGGCCGAGCCGAACGTGTCGATCAGGTCGAGCTTGACGTTGTCCTTGGAGGCGAGCAGGTCCCAGTAATCAGAGGCGGGCTGCTCCCACCAATCGATTTCCCCGGTCTGAAGCGCCGAGGCGGCGGTCGCGACATCGGGCATCACCACCCACTCGACCCTGTCGAAATGAGCGATCTTGGGGCCAGCCAAGGCGCTGGTCTGGCCCCCCTGGCGCGGCACGTAGCCCGCGAATTTTTCATAGGCGAGGCGGCTGCCCGGCACCCTCTCCCCGGGAACGAAGCGATAGGGGCCGCTGCCGACCATCTCCGTCACCTGGACGGTCGCCTCCGTCAGCGCGAGCCGCTCCGGCATGATGACCGCGTTGTTGGTCCCGAACTTACCGAGAGCGTCCGGCAGCATCGGGAAAGGCGCCTTGAGCCGAAAACGGACCGCCCGGTCCGAAACGGCCGAAAGCTCGTCCGTGAGCGCCGCCAGGACCTGGCCGACATTGTCGCGCTTCCACCACCGTTTAAGGCTTGCGACCACGTCGCGGGCGAGAACCGGCGAACCGTCATGGAAGCGCAGCCCCTCCCGCAAGGTGAGCGTCCACTGCAACCCGCCCTGCTCGACGAGATGGCCCTCGACCATCTGCGGCTGGGCCCGGTTATGCTCGTCGGCTCCATACAGCGTGTCGAAAATCAGCATCGCGTGGTTTCGCGTGACGTAGGACACGCTCATGATCGGATCGAGAATCGCGACATCCGATTGCGGGGCGAATTTGAGGACGGAGGCGCCTTGGGCTCGCACGATGGACGGCATGCTCAGGGCGGATGCCATGCCGGCGAGAAATCCGCGTCTTGTGGCCATTGTCGTTCCCCTCCAGGATTTGTTTGTCGTCATGTCAGCGGGTGCCGCCCGGCGTGCGCCAGTTCCGGCAGTTCGAGATCGAGCAGTGCCGAGCTGAGGCCCTTGCCGTGGGCGTCGAGCGCCAGCGAGCGTGTCACGCCGCCGCCGAGGGCGCCCTTCATGACGAAATTCAGGGCGCCGAGCGCAGGCAGCTCGTAACGCGAGACAGGGCCGCTCGCGACGCCGGCGAAGAGCGCCGCCACGCGCGCTGCCGTGACGTGTTCGGCGATGAAGGGGTAATCGCCTTCATCGAAGGCAATGACGGATATGGTCGCGACGTTGCCCTTGTCGCCGGTCCGGGAATGCGCGATCTGGCGAAGCTTCATGGCATCAGGCCTCGAAGAAGCTGAGCTGGGTCGAGACGATGCTCTGGGGCACCAGGGCCGAAGCGATCGCGATGACCGGCCTGACCGATTTCCAGCCCCCGCCGCCGCCGGCCGGGCCGTTGGTGTAGAGCGTCTCGACCTCGTCCCCGATCGCCCTGGCGCTATCTGCGGCATCGGTGCGCGCGGCAACCCGGATGCGGACCTCGTAGGGATCGCCGCCGCCCGACAGCTCAGCGCCGTGCAAGGCGTCGACGCCGATCAGATCGAAGCGGGCTTCCGTCATGGGGACGCCGCAGAGCGCTAGGCGTTCCCGCACGATCTCGAGCGCCAGGCGGCCACGCTCGACTGCGCCGGCCCCCGCATAGGACATCTGCCCCTCACCGACGAACCCGTCGCGATAGCCGATGGAGACCTTGAGCAGACCGGTGCTGGGCTCTCCGCGCCCGCCTTCGACAGCCACGCGATCGGCTCCTGCCGAATGGACACGCACGCGCGAGAAATCGGCGACGACGTCAGGCTGAAGATAGCGGGCAGGATCTTCGATCTCGTAGAGCAACTGTTCCTTGACCGTGGCGGTCGTCACGGCTCCGCCGGCCGTGTCCAGCTTGGTGACGATCAGGTCGCCGTTTTCGCTGACTTCCCCGATCGGAAAGCCCAGCCGCGCGAGACCGGGAACATCCTTCACGCCCGGATCGGCGAAGTAGCCTCCGGTGATCTGTCCGGCACATTCCAGCAGATGGCCGACCAGCACGCCCTTGCCGAGCTTCTCCCAGTCGTCCGGCTTCCAGCCGAAGGCATGGATGAGAGGTCCCAGGAACAGGGCGGGATCTGCCGCGCGACCGGTGACGACGACACCCGCCCCGGCGCCCAGCGCATCGGCGATCGGGCGGGCGCCGATATAGGCGTTGGCGGAGATCACGCGGTCGCCGAGATCGGCCAGCCTGCCGCCTTCCAGGAGCGCGACGTCGCTGCCGCGAATCTGTTCGAGAACGTCGTCGCCCGTCACAGCCGCAACCTTGAGGCCGGTCAGCCCCTGGCGGCGCGCGACGTCGCGGACGAGTTCGGCAGCCGCCAGCGGATTGGCGGCCCCCATATTGGTGACGATCCGGGTGCCGGCGTCGCGGCATGGCTGAAGCACGGCGAGCATGCGCCGTTCGAGCAGGGGATCGTATCCTTTGGACCGATCCGCGAGCCGCGCCTGCTGGGCCAGCGCGATCGTCCTCTCGGCAAGGCATTCGAAGACGAGATAGTCGAGGCGCCCGTTTCGGGCGAGCTCGATGGCGGGCTCGATCCGATCCCCCGCGAAACCTGCCCCAGCGCCAAGTCTGATCGATCTCATGCCGCACAGGCTGAGGGCTCAGTTACGATTAAACAATTGAAATAATTCAATCTCTACAATAGCTTTTTCCTATGGATGTCAGCTTCCGCCAGATCAAGGCTTTCGTGGCCGTCGCGCGATTGAACAGCTTCACGCGCGCAGCTGCGTTGCTGCATGTCGCCCAGCCGACCTTGACGGTGCAGATCCGGAAGCTCGAGGAGGCGCTGTCGGTCCGGCTGTTCGAGCGAACGTCGCGGTCGGTCACCCTGACCCAGACCGGGCGGGACCTGCTGCCGGTTCTGGCGCGCCTGGTCCAGGACCTGGATGGCGTGATCGGGGACGTCCGCAACCAGGGAACCGGCTATCAGGGCCTGGTCAGGATCGCCGCGCTGCCGACCGCCGCCGCAGGCCTGCTGCCCCGAGCCATCAAGTCATTCCGCATGGTCCATCCCGGAGCCGATTTCCGCATCCGGGATGTCATCGCACGCCGCATCCTGTCCCTGGTCGAGGCGGAGGAGGTCGATCTCGGGATCACCGGCGGTCCGGCGAACACAGGCAATGTCGACGTGCTGCTGGCTTTCGAGGACAGCATGCATGTCGTCTTCCCCCACACCCACCCGCTTGCGGAGGCGCAAGCCGTGACGCCTGACCTGCTCCTGCTCTACCCGCTGATCATGATGGACCCCGATACGAGCGTTCGGGCCGTGGTGGAGGCGGGCTTCCACGCCGCCGGCCTGATCCCGACGGCGGCGGGGGAAGCCACGTATATGATGACGGCAGCCGGGATGGTGCAGGCCGGGCTGGGCATCACCTTCCTGCCTTCCTCGGCAAAGGAGATCGAGGCATTTCCCAACCTGCGCTCGCGCCCGATAGAGGCCGTCGGCTTCGTCAGGCAGATCAGCCTCGTCAAGAAAAGCGGCAGGCCGCTGCCTTCGCTGCCGGCCCTGTTCGCGCGTCATCTGCGCGAGATGATCGGTGCCTGATCGCGAGCGTCGCAAGAGCCGTCATTCCAACGGCACCCGGCCAGTGTCGCAGCGGGCGATCGCTCATCAAGGCAGTTTGGCCGCCTCGGCACGAAGCGCCACGATCCGAGACTGGATCAGCACGACCTACCGCGAGCCGGCCGAAAGCAGCGCGCGCGGCGCCGATGTCAGACGCCGCCCACCGCCCGCCTCCACGACGACGGTCTCGCTGAAGCCCAGGCCACCTGCCGACACATACATGTGAAAGACCATGCCCTCCTCGAGCTGCCAGCGCGCGTTCGGCAGGAAGACGCGGGAGAAGTCGCTGGTGCGCGGGGTACGGCCATAGAGACCGAGCGCATATCCGGTGACGTTGTCATAGACCGGGCGCAAGCCCTCCGCGAGCACGGCGCCGCGCAGGATCGCATCGACCTCGCAGGCCAGGGCGCCCGGCCGCATCGCCGCAATCTGCCGATCCTGCAAGGCGACGAGACGCGCGGCGAGCGGCGACAGCCCCCGCCGGTCCGCCCCGATCAGCACCGGCCGCATCAGCCGCGCACCGTAGTTGCGACGCTTCGGGATCAGCTCGACATGCAGGATATCGCCTTCGGCCAGCGGCTGGGCCGTCATCACGCCATGAAGAAACTCGTGGTCGCCGACGCCCGGCACGATCGGGCCGGTCTCGCCGGTATCGGCTCCGTTCTCCAGGAAACAGGCGGCCGCGACCGCAGCCGCGGCACGCGGCGAGATTCCCGGCAGGGCCTTCGCGACGATGGCCGCCATCGCCTTGTCGGCGATTGCCGCCGCCTCTGCGATCAGGGCGATCTCGGCCGGCGACTTCACCGCCCGCAACAGATCGCTCGTACGCGGCAGGTCGACGAAGCGCGCATCGGGCAGGAGCGCGGCGAGGCGCTCGCGCGTCGCCGCGGTGAAACCGTAGGAGGCGTGGTCGGCGCCGATCCGAGCCTGCGCGAAACCGCGCCGGCGGATCTCGTCGGCCATGGCCTGATGCGGCTCCGATGTATCCGCGAAGCCGACGATATCCCCGAACCAGCAGGCATCCCGGCACGGGCCGGCGTCGAGTTCGCGCAGCGCGAACCAGGGCTCGCCCTCCCTTGGCAGGAAGGCGGCCCGGTACATCGTCTCGGAGACCGTGTAGCCGGTCAGCCATGCCAGGAACTCGGCATGGTCGACGAGCAGCAGTTCGGCGCCCGCCTCCGTCATCGCCGCGCGGGCCTTGGCGACCCGCCCTGCGAACTCCTCGGGCGGAAAGAGCGGGTTCACGCCACCTCGCAGATATCGAGGATGGTCAGCAGGTAGATGCGGACCATGTCGAGGAAGTCGCGGATATCGACGCGCTCGTCAGGCATGGTGTTGTAGCGCCCGCCCGGCCCGCAGACGATGCCCTCCATCCCGGCCTCGGCATAGAGATGGCCGGCATCGGTGCCGAAGAAGCCCGGCGGCTTGATCGCGCCGGTCGGCTGCTTCTCGCCGCGCACCGCCTCGTAGGCCGCGTTGACGGTCTTCACGATGCGGGCGTCCTTGGCGACCTCGAAGGCCGGCATCGACTGGTGCCCTTCCTTCTTCTCGATGCGGATCGACGCCTTTAGCCCGGGGAAGCGCTGCTCCAGCGCAGAAAGCTCCCGCTGCATGTCGGCGAGCGCGCCCTCCTGCGTCTGCCCGGGCGCGAAGCGGCCCGAGCCCTTGAGCTTGCAGTAATCCGCCACCTGCGGCGCGCGCCATTCGTGCAGCTCCTTGCCGAGCGCGCCGTGGACGACGCCGACATGGACGCGGTTGATCGATTCATGCTCGGCCGACGGCGCGCCCGAGAACGTCATGGCGTTGAGCCGCGGGATCAGGTCGCAGGCTGCCATGATCGCGTCGACCGCCTGCTCGCGCTTGGAGAGATGGCGGGTGTTGCCGGTGAGTTCGATGATGAAGGAGAAGGCGCAGGCATGCATGGTGACGGCCTGCAGGTCGGTCGGCTCGCTGTTGACGAAGTAGTCGGCGCGGATGCCGTTGCGGATCGCCGCGACCGTGCCGACGCCACCCTGCAATTCGCCGACGACGAAGGTCAGGATGACGTCGCCCTTCAGCTTCACGCCGGCGTCGATCAGCGTCTTGACCGCGCAGTAATAGGCCGCGTCGCCCGCCTTCATGTTGGAGACGCCGATGCCGTAGATGAACTCGTCGTCGACCACGCCGCCCCAGGGATCGACGGTCCAGCCCTCGGTCGCCGGATTGGTGTCGAGATGGCCGTTGAACAGCAGGCTCTTGCCGCCGCCCGTGCCCTTCCAGCGACCGATGGCGTTGGCGCGGCGGCCCTCGTCGAAGGCCTGCGCCTCCGCCTCGATGCCCATCGCCTTCATCTGGCCGACGACATGGTGGACGAGCGCCTTCTCGCCCTCGGTCTCCGAATAGCTCTTGTGCTTCACCCAGTCGGAAAGGAGCGCGAGGCAGGCTTTCTCGTCGAGCGAATGGATCAGGTCGCGGGGATTCATGCGTATGGCCTCGAATGTCAGGCGGCCGTGGCCGGGGCGGGCACGGCTTCGAGCAGGGATTGGGTGTAGGGGTGAAGGGGACCGGTCGAGAGCGCCGCGATATCGACGAGATCGACGAGGTCGCCGCGATACATCACCGCGATCCGGTGGGCGATCTGGCGCACCAGATTGAGATCGTGGGTGATGAACAGATAGGCCGTGCCGAAGCGCTTCTGCAGATCGACCAGAAGCTCGACCACAGACGCCTGCACGGAGACGTCGAGCGCCGAGGTGATCTCGTCGCAGATCACGAGCCTGGGCTTGGAAGCGAAGGCGCGCGCAATGGCGACGCGCTGCTTCTCGCCGCCGGACAACTGATGCGGATAACGCTCGGCATAGGCAGCCGGCAGCCTGACCTGCTCCAGCAATTCGCCGATCGCAGCCGCGTCCCGGCGGGAGCCCGGCTCGCCATAGAGCGCGAGCGGCCGCGACAGGATCTCCCGGATGCGCTGGCGCGGATTCAGCGAGGAATCCGGGTGCTGGAAGATGATCTGGACATCGCGGCGATAGGCCCGGTCCATATCGCCGAGACCGGTGATCCGGCGGCCGGCGAAGCGGATCTCGCCCTCGAAGCGATTGAGCCCCGTCATCGCCTTGGCGAGCGTCGACTTGCCCGAGCCGGACTCGCCGACGATGCCGAGGATTTCTCCGGGCATCACGGACAGGCTGACCTCCCGGTTGCCCGTGAACTGTGTGTTGGCGCGACCGAGCAAGGCCCCGAGGAAGGGCTTGCGGCCATAGAGCACGCTGACCTTCTCGACCTCGACCAGCGGCTTCGTTGCTTCGGTCGCGCTCGTCTCGACCAATCGGCGGTCCGGCCGCGGCACGGCGGCGAGCAGCTTGCGGGTATAGGCATCCTGCGGCCGGGCGAAGACCTCACCGAGCGCCCCCTCCTCGACGATCCTGCCGCGATGGATCACCGCGACCTTCGTGGCGATCTGCGAGACCAGCGCGAGGTCATGCGAGATGTAGAGCGAGGCGACGCCAGTCTCGGCCTGCAGCTCCTTGAAGAGGTCGAGAATCTGCCTTGCCGTGATCACGTCGAGCGCGGTCGTCGGCTCGTCGAAGATGATGCATTCCGGCTGGCAGGCGAAGGCGGTGGCGATGACCACGCGCTGCTTCTCGCCGCCCGATGCCTCATGGGGGTAGCGCCGCATCATCTGCTTCGGGATCTTCAGGCCGACACGGGCGAGCCGTTCCTCGCCCTCGGCCCAGGCCTGTTTCCGCGTCAGGCCACGATGGCGCACCAGCACTTCGGCGAGCTGCTCGCCGAGCGGCAGGGTCGGGTTGAGCGAGGTGCTCGGGTCCTGGAAGACCATGCCGATGCGCTTGCCGCGGATCGCCTCGATCTCGGCTTCCGAAGCCTTGAGCAGGTCCTGCCCGGTCAGGCGGATGGCGCCGGCCTCGCGCGCGCTCGCCGGCAGGTAGCGCATGATCGCCCAGGCGAGCGAGGTCTTGCCGGAACCGGATTCGCCGACGAGGCCGAGCACCTCGCCCTTGGCGACCTGGAGCGTCACGTCGTCGAGGGCGCGCATGAAGCCGGTCGGCGTCGCGTAGTCGAGACCGTAGCCGGCGATGTCGAGGATCGTTTCGCTCATCGCTCAGGTCCTCGGGTTCAGCGCATCGCGCAGGCCGTCGCCGAGCAGGTTGAAGCCGATCGCGACCAGCGCGATGGCAAGGCTCGGCCACAGGATCATCCAGGCGCTCAGATGCATGAAGCGGCGGGCCTCCGAGACCATGAGGCCCCATTCGGACGCCGGCGGCTGGGCGCCCAGTCCGAGGAAGGAGAGCGTCGCGAACAGCATCACCGCGAAGGCGACGCGGATCGTCATCTCGACGATGATCGGCGCCACCACGTTCGGCAGCATCTCGCGCCCGACGATGAAGGCCGCGCTCTCGCCACGCGCCACCGCAGCATTGACGTAATCCTGCTTGCGCACGGACAGCGCGACCGAGCGCGTCACCCGCGCCATGCCCGGCGCAAAGGCGAGCGCGATGGCGAGCAGCGCGTTGAGACTGCTCTTGCCGAGCAGGTTCACGATCAGGAGCGCCAGCAGCAGGCTCGGGATCGACATGATCGCGTCGACGGTGCGCATGATCGCTTCGTCGCTGCGCCCGCCGAGGAAGGCCGAGACGGTGCCGATCACGGCGCCGACCAGCGTGCCCAGCGCCGTCGCCAGCACCGCCATGACGACGGTGGCGCGGGCGCCGTGCAGCAGGCGGCTCAGGATGTCGCGGCCATACTGGTCGGTGCCGAGCCAGAACTGCGCGCTCGGCGGCTTGTAGCGCATCAGCGGCGCCATCTTCTCGGGGTCCTGCGGCGCGACCCAGGGTCCGGCGATCACGACGAGCAGGATCAGCCCGACGATCACGAGGCCGAGCGCGCCTTGCGGCGAGCGCAGCATGCGCCTGAGGATCTCAATCATACTGGATCCTCCGGTCGAGCCAGGCATAGCAGATGTCGGCGAGGAAATTGGCGACGGCATAGGTCGTCGCCATGATCAGTGCTCCGGCCTGGATCGAGGGCAGGTCGCGCGCCTGGATCGCGACGATGAGCTGGCGGCCGATGCCCGGCAGGGCGAAGATCTCCTCGACCACGATGACGCCGCCGAGCAGATAGCCGACATCGAGCGCGACGATCGTGATCGTCGGCAGCAGTGCGTTGCGCAGACCATGTTTGAACAGCACCTGCCGCTTCGACAGCCCTTTCAGACGCGCGGCGCGGATATAGTCGGAGTGCAGCACGTCGACGAGCTCCGAACGCACCATGCGCGAGACATGCGCGATCAGGATCATCGAGACCGTCAACACCGGCAGGACGAGATGCTTCAAGCCGCGCAACGGGTCCTCCGTCAGCGGCACGTAGCCCGTCGCCGGCAGCCATTGCAGCCAGTCGGCCAGCACGAGCACGACCAGCGTCGCCGTGACGAATTCCGGCACCGAAACGCCGATATAGGACAGGAAGCTGACGCCGAGATCGGCCGCCCTGCCCCTTCTCACCGCCGCGACGATGCCGAGCGGGATCGCGACCGCCAGCATCAGCAGGATCGAGAACAGGGCGAGCAGCAGCGAGCGGCCGAGCGCCTCGATCATCGCCGGCGCGACCGGCTGGCCGGTGCGCATCGAGACGCCGAAATCGCCGCGGACGACGCCGCCCAGCCAGTGCAGATACTGCATCCAGATGGGGTCGTTCAGCCCCATCTTGGTCCGCAGGGCCGCCAGCGCATCAGGCGTCGCGTTCTCGCCCAGCATCATCACGGCAGCGTCCGCCGGCAGGATTTGGGTGATCGCGAAGACGATCAGCGACACGACGAGCAGCGTGTAGCCGATCAGCAGGACCCGCTTGAGGATATAGGCTGGCGACACGCTGGCTCGCCCCGCTTGCTCAGCTACGCTTCGGCGCGTTGGCGCCGAGCGAGACATGGTCGAGCCGGAACACCGCGCCGCGCGGGTGAAGCTGATAACCCTCGACCCATTCGCGCTGGGCGCCGAGCAGGTCGAAGAAGGCCGGGATGATCGAGGGCACCTCGGCATTCATCAGCTTCTGCGCCTCGGCATAGAGCGCGCGGCGCTTGGTCTCGTCGACGGTCGCCCGTGCCTCGAAGACGACCTTGTCGAAGGCCGCATTGTTCCAGCGCGTCTCGTTCCAGGCGGCGTTCGAGGTGTAGAGCAGCGAGAAGATGGCGTCGGCCGTCGCCTGCATGTTGTAGAAGCCGACATAGAAGGAGCCCTTCTTCCAGACCTGATCGAGATAGGTCGCGTGCGGCATGGTCTCGACCTTGATGTCGAAGCCGGCGGGCTTGGCCATCTCGCGCAGGGCGACGGCGAGCTGGGTGCGCTGGCCCGGTCGGTCGGAGGCGATCAGCGTCGCCTCGAGCCCCTTCGGATAGCCGGCTTCCGCCAGCAGCGCCTTGGCCTTGGCGATGTCGGCCTTTTTCGCCGGCAGGTCGGCATAGAAGCGATAGGCCGGGTTGAGCGGCGTGTCGTTGCCAGGCGAGCCGAAGCCCTCGGTGACGAAATCGACCATGGCGGCGCGGTCGACGGTGAGAGCCAGCGCCTGGCGCACGCGCACATCGTTGAAGGGCTTCTGGTCGCAGCCGAAATTGACATTGCAGAACTGGCCAGACGGCACGCGCAGTGCCTTGACGCCGCTCGCCTTCTGCAGGCGGCCGAATTCGGTCGGCGGGGTCGTCGAGATCAGGTCGGTATCGCCTGCGATCAGCGCGGACGCCTCGGCGCTGACATCCGGGAAGACGAGAATCTCGATCCGGTCGAGATAGGGCCGGTCCTTGTCGTAATAGGCGTCGTTGCGGGCGACGACGATCTGCCGCTCCGGCTCGAAGGAGACGAGCTTAAACGGGCCCGTACCGACGGCTTCGCGGTCGAGCTTCTGGAGACCACCCTTGATGACCGCGGCCGGCACGATCTTGGCGTTGGTGTAGGCGAGCGTCACCGGCAGGTCGGCGAAGGGAGCCGAGAGGCTGAAGACAACGGTGGCATCGTCCTTCGCCACGACCTTGGCGATCGGGCCGACATTCTGACGGGCCGGCGAGGCGGTCTTGGCGTCGAGGATGGCCTCGAAGGTCGCGACGACATCGGCCGCCGTGCAGGGCGAGCCGTCATGGAAGCTCAGGCCCTTGCGCAGAGCGAAGGTCCACTCGGTCAGGTCAGCGGAATTCGTCCAGGATTCAGCAAGATCGGGCTCGGCGCTCATGTCGGGCTTGAGCCGGGTCAGGTTGGAGTAGAGCAGTTCGGCGACGAGATATTCCGGGTTCACGCGGGTGACGAGGGGATTGAGCTTGGAAACCGCCTGGTCGACGCTGACGCGCAGCGTGCCGCCCCGGCGTGGCGTCTGCGCGAAGGCCGGAACGCCGGACAGGGCAAGGCCGCTGAGAGCGGCGGAAGCGGCGAGGAAATCGCGACGATGGATGCTCGGCATGGAACGCTCCTTCAGCTCTTGGGGGATAGATCGGGGTTGATGTCGGGCCTGAAATCGGCGGCGAGATAGGACAGCACCGCCCGCGCCAGCGAGACGATGTCCGGCACCGTGGTGTATTCGCCCGGCGAGTGGACGTTGCGGTCGGGCCGGCCGAGCCCGCCGAGCAGCACCTCCTGCCGGCCGGTCGCGCGCTGGACCCAGCCGAAATCGGAGCAGCTCGCCGCGCCCCATTTGCGGAAGTCCTCCGGCGCATAGCCGAAGCCCTGCCCCATCGCGGCCTGCCAGCGCGGCCAATGCGGCCCGGCCGGGTCGGCGGTCGGCATCAGGTGCCCGACCAGCGTCGTCTCGATCGAGAGATCGGGCACGGTGGCGGTGCTGCGGCTGATCACCGCCTCGATCTCGGCCAACGCCTCCTCGAAGCGCTCCTCCGGGGCATAGCGCCGGTTGAGCGTCAGCTCGACGAGGGCCGGAACCTGGCCGCCGGCCGTGCCGCCCTGGATCGCGGCGAGGTTGAGCTGGGCTGCGAGCGGCGGCTTGCCGGGCGGCGGCGGCAGGGCCGAGACACGGGTCGCGATCTGCGCCTTCAGCTCCGTCAGTGCGTTGAGCAGCGGCAGCGTTCCATCGATCGCATTGACGCCAGAACCCTTGCGGTTGCCTTCGCCGGCATGGACGGCCTGGCCATGGATGCGGACGAGCAGGTTGAACAGGCCGAAGCAGCCGGCCCAGACCCGCGCCTCGGCGCTGCCGTTGAAGTTGAGGATGTGCTCGGGAAGGCGGCCCTGCTCGGCGAGGTAGCGGATGCCGGGATAGAGGCCGCCCTCTTCGTCGGTGCAGAACAGCAGCATCGGGTCGTAGGCGAGTTCGACGCCGCAGGTCCGGGCGGCGCGCAACGCCAGCAGGATCGCGGCGACGCAACCCTTCATGTCGGCTGCGCCCAAGCCGATCAGGCGATCGCCGTCGCGCTCCATGCGCAGCGGATCGGTTTTCCAGCCCGCCGCGGCCGGCACCGTGTCGACGTGGAAATAAAGGCCGCAGACCGGCCGCCCGCCGGCGCGGCTGGCGATCAGGTTCGTGCGCGGGCCGGCCCCCGGTCCATTCGGCACCTTCCACAGGCTCTCGGGCACCGTGACCCGTTCGGCCTCGAAGCCGAGCGGGGCGACGAGCGCCTCCATCAGCCCGGCGAAATCATCGTAGCCCAGGCCGGGCGGGAACGAGGTGTCGACCGCGATCATCCGGCCGAGCCCGGCGACCGCATCGTCGGCATTGGCGGCAATCCAGCCGCAGGCCTCCGCCAGCGCCGTCTCGTTTTGTCGGAGGGATACAGGCTCGACCATCGTTCAGCCCAGCGACGCCGCGCTTGTCCGGCGCCCGTACGATCTGCGATGGAGCAATCGAAATGCCGCTTCTGGCAATGCCATTTGCGGTCCCCTCTCTTTCATATAAACTATATAGAAATAGGACTCAGCGGCATGCCCCCTGTCAATGCCAAAAATGCGACGGCCGCTGCGGCCGGAACGGGCAGCGATGCCAGAGCCGCGGCGCCGACCCTGCCGAATTTCGGCGCCGGCGAAGCCGCGCCGCTCTATGAGCGCGTGAAGCGACACATGTCGGAAGCGATCCTGGTCGGCGAATGGCAGCCGGGGATGGTTCTTCCCAGCGAGACGTCCCTCGCCCAGGGCTTCGGCATCGCGGTCGGCACGGTGCGCCGCGCGATGAGCGATCTGGTGGCGGAGGGACTGCTGACGCGCCGCCGCAAGACCGGCACGGTCGTGACCGGCCGGACGCCGCATCACAGCCTGCGCTTCTTCTTCCAGTATTTCCGCCTGCACCGGGCCGATGGCAGTCTCGTCCGCTCGACCAGCCGGTTCCTGAGCGTCGAGGCCCTGCCCGCCACGCCGGCACAGGCGGAGGCGCTGCAGATCAGGGCCGGAGGCGTGATCAGGATTCGCCGCATTCGCCATGTCGATGGCCGTCCGGTGATGCACGACAGGATGATCATGGCACAGGAACGGCTGCCGGACTGGCCGTGCGGCACCACCGACCTGCCGCCCCTGCTCTATCTCCACCTGCTGGAACGCTACGGTATCCGGATTTCCGCGGTTCGCGAACAGATCACCGCCGATCTCGCCGATGACGAGGATATCGCGCTGCTCGAGCTCGGCGGGCGCGAAGCCGTGCTGACGATCGACGAGGTCGCCTACGATCAGGCGGGCGTTCCCACCATCCTCGGATGGCATCGCGCGACGACGGCCGCTCACGCCTATGTCAACGAAGTCAGATAGGCCCGTGCCCCATCCGGGCATGGGCCCGGCGCCAGCCTCCGGGTGGCCTCGCTAGCCGAGCGCCTGACTGGCGAGCGCGATGCGGCGCGGACCGCCCGGGATCGACGGCATGTAGGGAGCCCGTCCCAGCCCCATCGATGTGGCGCTGTCGTGGATCTGCATGCCGCTGGCGACGAGGAAGTTGGTGAAGGCGGTATTGCAGGCCGGCGTGTCGGCTCGCAGGAACCTGCCGGCATGGACCTCGACATAGGGGCGCGAGACCGCGATCGCATCGGCCTCGGTCGCAGCGATGACCGGGCCGATGACATGCCCTCGTCCGAACGGCCGGCAAAGGGCGAAGGAGACGATCTCCTCGTTGCGGATCAGGACATGTCCCTCGGATACCGGAAGCAGGGAACCGAAAACGGCGGAGCGATCCAGGCCGATCGCCGCACAGTCGAGCCGCAGAAGGCTGTCGTGATCCTCGGCCTGGAGCGGACGAAGCGAGCCTTCCGTCCTGGCGAAAGGCATGACCTTTCCAGGATTGAGCGCATCCGGGGCGGCCTCCCCCTGACAACGCAGGACCTTCTGCTCGTACCCGTAGCCGAGCGAGCGATAGAGCCGCTTCGCCTCCCGCGTCGCGGTGAGCCCGAAAACGACGCCCGGATTCAGCTCATGCGCCTTCTCCATGAGCCAGCTTCCCGCCCCTTGCTCCTGCAGGCGGGGCAAGGTGATCAGCATGCAGACCATGGCGAAATCCGGCCTGTAGCGGAGCCACATCACGGTTCCGACGACCCGTCCGATCTCGTCGACAGCGGCAAGCCCTTGCCCCAGATCGAGCAGCATCTGCCAGTCGCCTTCCCGATGCGGCCAACCCACCGAAACGGACAGCGCATGCAGCAGCGTGGGATCGACCTGCCTGATGTCGCGCAAGCTGAGCTCGAACGTGTCGATATGCAGTCGGGCGATCGTCTCCAAATCGCAGCCTCCGCCGTGTCCACGGCTCTGCCCGGCTGCCGATTCCAGCCGGGTACCGATCGGTTCTAAACCAATCCCGCAACAGGAAGCACCGTTATTCCACGGCAATTCGGCAGGGAAGTCCGCGAGGCGGTGCCGAAACGATGCGAAGGCCGGTGCGCCGGCCCTATCATGTCGCCAACGCCGCCTTGACCCGGAGCCGCCCGCGACGGGATGCGCGAACGGCCCGGCGCAGAATTCGTGCAGGAACAGCCTGATCTTCCGATCTCACGGAGCTCGCCTTGACCTTCCTCTTCAACTCCACCGATGAGCGGGCCCGGGTGTTTTCGGCGCGCTTCGCCGAGGAATTGCCGGATATCCGCTTCCTCAAAGCCGGCGATGCCTATGATCCCGCCGATATCCGCTATCTCGTCACCTGGACGGCCCCGGACGATCTCCACCGTCTTGCCAATCTCGAAATCCTGTTCTCGATCGGCGCCGGCATCGACCAGATGAAGACGGACGGATTGCCGCCCGGCGTCCTCGTCGTCCGAATGGTCGAGGAGGGCATCACCCGGATGATGCAGGAATACGTGACGCTCGGCGTGCTCGCCCTGCATCGGCAATGGCCGCTCTACATCGCCCAGCAGAACGCCGCGCATTGGGAGGCGTACGATATCGTATCCGCCACCGACCGCCGGATCGGCGTGCTCGGCCTGGGCATGATGGGATCGGCCGTCATCGACCGCCTGAAGCCTTTCGGCTTTCCGATATCCGGCTGGAGCCGCTCGCCGCGATCGATCGACGGGATTCGCTGCCTTCATGGCGCGGCGGGCCTGTCCACCCTGCTCGCCGAGACCGATATCCTGATCTGCCTGCTGCCGCTCACGCCCGAGACGACCGGCATTCTGGATGCGGAGCTCTTTGCGCAACTCCCCGTCGGGGCGGGCCTCGTGCATGTCGGCCGCGGCCAGCATCTCGACCAGGCTGCCCTGCTCGATGCACTCGACAGAGGCCATCTGTCCGGCGCCGTGCTCGACGTCACGGAGCCAGAGCCGCTTCCGCCCGGCCATCGCCTGTGGAGCCATCCCAAGGTGATCCTGACGCCGCATATCGCCAGCAAGGTGGAGGCCGAGCCCGCAGCCAGGGCCGTCATCGAGAATATCCGTCGCCATCGCTCCGGCCTGCCGCCGATCGGCCTGGTCGATCGCAGCCGCGGCTACTGAATCCTCCTGCCCAACGAAAGGCTTATCCCATGTCTCTTCTCGTCAAGCTCGACCTCGCCGGAACCGGCGAGCCCAAGCATTCAAAGGCGGCCGCGGACCGCCTCATTTCCGGCGATCCGTCGTTCAAGACCTGGGCGCAGGACGAATCCCGCAAGGACCCCGTCCGCACGGGCGTGTGGGAAGCCACGCCGGGCGAGACCCGCTCGATCAAAGGCGAGACGATGGAGTTCTGCTACATCCTCTCCGGCGTCGTGGAGCTGACCGAGGAAGGCCAGCCGCCGCGCATCTTCCGCGCCGGCGACAGCTTCGTGATGAAGCCCGGCTATGTCGGCGTCTGGAAAACGATCGAGACCGTCCGGAAGATCTACGTCATTGCCGGCTGAGGGCGCGCCGAAGAATCGGCCGCGCCGCGCGGAGCAAACGGGATTTCCGATCGGCGCCGGCACGTTCAGAGGCGCAAACTGCGGGTGTGGCCGATCTAGCCTGACACGACCGCCAGCTGGAGATCCGCCGTGTCGCTAAGTTTCGATCCCTCCTCGGTCACGCTCCCGCGCGGCCATTTCATCGGCGGCGAATGGGTCGATGCCAAGGATGGCATCGACCTGCATCGCCCTTCGGACGCGGCCGCTTTCGCCGCTTGCCCGGTCGGCGATGCCGGCCTCGTCGACCGCGCCGTGGCCGCCGCGAAGGCAGCCCTGGCCGAGAGCGGCTGGGGGCGCCTGGCGCCGCGGGAACGCGCCCGCGCGCTGCATCGCTGGGCCGACCTCATCGAGGCGGAAGCGGAAACGCTGGCGCGGCTGGAGGCCATCGCCTCGACCCGGCCGATCTCCGAGCTCATGGCGGGCGATGTTCCGGTGACCGCGGAGCAGATCCGCTTCTTCGCCGAATTCGCCGACAAGGAAGGCGGCAATCTCGTCCCGACCGGCTCCGACAGCTTCGGCATGATCGCGACGGAGCCCTATGGCGTCGTCGGCGCAATCACGCCCTGGAACTTCCCGATCAACATGGCCGGCTGGAAGCTCGGCCCGGCGCTCGCGGCCGGCAATGCCGTCGTGCTGAAACCCTCGGAGATGACGCCTTTCGCCACGCTCTACCTGGCGGAGCTGTCGGTGCGCGCCGGCTTGCCGGCCGGCCTGGTCAATATCGTGCTCGGCGACGGCCGGACCACCGGCACCGCGATCACCGGCCATCCCGACATCGCCAAGGTCTCGTTCACCGGCTCGACCGCCGCCGGCGCCGCGATCATGGAAAACATCGCCCGCACAGGCATCAAGCCGATGACGCTCGAACTCGGCGGAAAAAGCCCGCAACTCGTCTTCGCCGATGCCGACCTGCCGCTTGCGGCCGGCGCCATCGCCCGCAGCATCCTCGGCAATGCCGGCCAGGCCTGCGTCGCCGGCTCGCGGCTGATCGTGGCGGAGAGCGTCGCGGAGGAGCTCGTCGGGCTCATCGTCGAGCGCATGCGCACTGTCCGCCCGGGCGCGACCTGGGACGCAGCGAGCGCCTATTCGCCGATCATCTCCGAGCGGCAGATCGGCCGCATGACTGGCATCGTCCATGCGGCGGTGGCGCGCGGCGCCACTTGCCGTCTGGGCGGCGAACGCCTCGACCATGCCGGCTATTTCTATGCGCCGACCGTGCTGGAGGGCGTCGACGCCAGTTCGCCCGCCGTGACCGAGGAAATCTTCGGACCGGTCCTGACCGTCCAGACCTTCCGGGAGGAAGAGGAAGGGCTCGGGCTCGCCGATCATCCGACCTATGGGCTCTGCGCCGGCCTCTACACGCGCGATCTGTCGCGGGCGCTGCGTGCGATCGACCGCCTCCAGGCCGGCACCGTCTGGGTCAACCGCTATGGCCGCTCGCGGGACCACATCCTGCCGACCGGAGGCTACAAGCAGTCCGGCCTCGGCAAGGATCTCGGCCGCGAGGCCTATCTCGCCAATCGCAAATCCAAGAGCGTCCTGATCGCCGTCTGAGGAGACTGCACCGTGAAATCCTACAAGATCGCCCTGATCCCGGGCGACGGCATCGGCACCGCCGTCATCGACGCGACCTGGCAGGTGCTGAACAAGGCGGCGGCCGGCGCGGGCTTCGCGCTCGACGGCACGAGCTTCCCCTGGTCCTGCGATTTCTACGAGAAGACCGGCGCGATGATGCCGCCGGACGGCATCGAGACGCTGCGCGGCTTCGATGCGATCCTGCTCGGCGCGGTCGGCTGGCCGAAGCGCGTGCCGGATTCGGTCTCGCTCCACGGGCTCCTGCTGCCGATCCGCAAGGCCTTCGTGCAATACGCGAATATCCGCCCCCACCGACTGCTGCCGGGCGTCGAGGGGCCGCTGCGCGCCAGTGCCTTCGACATCCTCTGCATCCGCGAAAACACCGAGGGCGAGTATTCGGGCGCCGGAGGCCGCATCCATAACGGCACGGGCGACGAAGTCGCGGTCGAGACGGCGATCTTCACCCGCAAGGGCGTCGAACGCATCCTGCGCTTCGGCTTCGAGCAGGCCCGCAAGCGCCGGGGCAAGCTCGCCTCGGTGACGAAGTCGAACGCGCAGAAATATTCGATGGTGTTCTGGGACGAGGTCACCGCCCAGGTCGCGGCCGACTATCCCGATATCGAGGTCGCGAACTACCATATCGACGCCATGGCGGCGCGGATGGTGATGGCGCCGGAAAGCCTCGACGTCGTCGTCGCATCGAACCTGTTCGGCGACATCCTGACCGATCTCGGCGCAGCCATCCAGGGCGGGCTGGGCTATGCGGCCTCCGCCAATATCAACCCCGAGCGCAACGCGCCCTCGATGTTCGAGCCGGTGCATGGCTCGGCCCCCGACATCGCCCATCTCGGTATCGCCAACCCGATCGCGGCGATCTGGTCCGGCGCGATGATGCTGGACCATCTCGGGGAATCGCGCGCGGCAGCCGCCGTGATCAGCGCTATCGAAGCCGCAACCGCTCGTGGCATCGGCACGAAGCCCGGCCAGCACAAGACAACCGAGATCACCGGCGCCATCGTCGCGGCGCTGGCTTGAGAGGACAGCAGAGATGACCATCGAAGGCCTTCGCGACCCCGGACTCGTGCAGGAAGCCTGCCTTGTCGGCGGCGAGTGGATCGGCGCGGCCTCGGGCCGCACGCTCGACGTCGTCGATCCCGCCACGCAAGCGGTTCTCGGCACGGTGCCGGACGCCGGCACGCCTGAGACCCGCGCCGCGATCGACGCCGCCACGGCCGCTTTCGAGAGCTGGCGCGCCCGAACTCCGGCCGAGCGCGCGGCGCTGCTGGAAGCCTGGCATGGCCTGATGCTCGAGCATCTCGAGGATCTGGCGCTGATCCTGACCCGCGAACAGGGCAAGCCGCTCGCCGAGTCCCGCGGCGAGATCCGCTACGGGGCTTCCTTCGTGAAATGGTTCGCCGAGGAAGCCCGGCGCATCTACGGCTCGACCATCCCCGCCCCGACCGCCGACCGGCGCATCGTCGTGCTCAAGCAGCCCGTCGGGGTCTGCGGCATCGTCACGCCCTGGAACTTCCCGAACGCGATGATCACCCGCAAGGTCGCGCCGGCTCTTGCCGCCGGCTGCACCGTCGTGATCAAGCCTTCGGAACTGACGCCCTATTCGGCGCTGGCGCTCGGCGTTCTGGCGGAGCGGGCCGGCATCCCGGCCGGCGTCGTCAACATCGTCACTGGCCTGCCGACCGAGATCGGCGCCGAGCTCACCGGCAATCTCGGCGTTCGCAAGATCTCCTTCACCGGCTCGACGCGCGTCGGCGCGCTCCTGATGCGGCAGGCCTCCGACAGCATCAAGCGGCTCAGCCTGGAACTCGGCGGCAACGCACCCTTCATCGTCTTCGACGATGCCGATCTCGACCTCGCGATCGACGGCATCCTCGCTTCCAAGTTCCGCAATGGCGGCCAGACCTGCGTCTGCGCCAACCGCATCCTGGTGCAGGACGGCATCTATGACCGCTTCGCCGAGAGGCTTTCGGCCCGCGTCACGGCGATGAAGGTCGGCCCGGGGACCGAGACCGGCATCGATATCGGCCCGATGATCAATGCCGCCGCGCTGGAGAAGATCGAGCGCCATGTCGACGACGCCCTCGCGAAGGGCGCCAGGCGCCTGGCCAGCGCGGCCGGGATGCCGGACGGCAAGCAATACGCCACGCCGACTGTCCTTGGCGAGGCGACGACCGAGATGCTGCTGGCGAGCGAGGAGACGTTCGGCCCGGTGGCGCCGCTCTTCCGCTTCCGCAGCGAGGCGGAGGCGATTACCGTCGCCAACGGCACGCCCTTCGGCCTGGCCGCCTATTTCTTCACGCAGGACATGCGCCGCTCCTGGCGCGTCGGCGAGGCACTGGAATTCGGCATGGTGGGCCTCAATACCGGCGCGATCTCGATGGAAGTCGCCCCCTTCGGCGGCGTCAAGCAGTCCGGCCTCGGCCGCGAGGGCTCGCAGCTCGGCATCGAGGAATATCTCGAGGTCAAGGCCTTCCACATCGGCGGTCTCTGAAAACAGAACAGGCGCCGGGCGTTTCCCGGCGCCTGTTCACGCTGTCGCGACAGTGCGATGCGGTCACTGAATCCGGTCGAGCGCCTTGTAGTAAAGCCCCACCAGCGGCAGGAACCAGGGCTTGCCGAAATGGCCCGGAACCGGCGGCCAGGACAGCCCCTTCAGCGGGTTGCGATCCGGCCGGCCGAGGATCGCATCGGCCATGATCATGCCGAGATGGGTCGACATCTGCGCGCCGTGCCCGGAATAGCCCATCGCGTACCAGACACCATCTTCGTAGCCGGCGCGCGGATAACGATCCTTGGTCATGTCGACCAGCCCGCCCCAGCAATAGTCGATCTCGACATCCCTGAGCTGCGGGAAAATGCCGGCAAGGCTCGCACGCAGGATGGCTCCGCTCTTTGCATCGGAGGTCTGGTCGGAGGTGGCGGAGAAGCGCGCCCGGCCGCCGAAGATCAGCCGGTTGTCGGGGGCGAGACGGAAGTAGTTGCCGATATTCAGCGAGGTCACGGCCGTGCGGTTGCCCGGCATGGTCGCAGCGGCCTCGGCTTCGGTGAGCGGCCGCGTCGCGATCAGGAAGCTCCCGACCGCGATGACGCGCCGGCGAAACCAGGCGAAGGGGCCGGAGGTATAGGCGCCGGTCGCGACCAGCACATCCCTGGCGGAAACGCTGCCGTGCGGCGTGTCGAGGATATGTCGCCCGGCCTCCTGCCGCCGCCCGGTGACCGGGGCGTCTTCATGGATGACCGCGCCGTGGCGCGCCGCGGCGGTGGCGAGCCCGGCGACGAAGCGGCCCATATGCATCATCGCGCTCTTCTTCGAGAGCATCGCGCCATGGAAGCCGTCGGAGCCGATCTCGTTCTTGAGCTCGGCCCGGCTCAGCATCGCGGTATCGGGATCGGCTTCGCGATGCAGCACCTCGAAATTGCGGGTGAGCGAGGCGACGTGCTCCGGCTTCGAGGCGAGCTTGAGCTTGCCGGCGCGGCGGAAGGCACAGTCGATGCCCTCCTCCGCCACGATCCGCTCGATCGTATCGACCGAGTCGTCGAAGGCCTTGTAGAGCGCGACGGCGCGCTCTGTGCCGAGCGCCTCCTTGGCACCGACGAAGCTGTGGGCGAGACCGTTGTTGAGATGGCCGCCATTGCGGCCCGAGGCGCCGTAACCGACGCTTCGGGCTTCCAGGACGACGACTTTCGCACCGGCCATGGCCAGCTGGCGCGCCGCCGCGAGACCCGTGAAGCCGCCGCCGATCACCGCCACGTCATAGCTGCCCTCGACCGGCCCGGAGACGGCGCCGTCGAAGGGCGCCGCCGTATCATGCCAATAGGACTTGAACTGCATCGCGCCTATGTCCCCTGCCCTTGCCTCAGAGGCCGAAGACGCCGGGCAGGCCGCCGATGTCCTTGATCTCGGTATAGCCGTAATACGGGTTTGCCGGCTCGTGCCCGCGATTGACCCAGACCTTGTTCTTGATGCCGAGATCATGGGCCGTCATCAGGTCGTAGCGGAACGAGGACGAGACGTGGCAGACGTCCTCCGGCCCGCAGCCCAGCATGTCGAACATGTATTCGAAGCCCTTCATGCGCGGCTTGTAGGAGCGAGCCTGCTCGGCCGTGTAGACGGCATGGAAAGGCGCGCCGAGCCGGGCGACATTGTGCGGAATCTGGTCGTCATCCGCATTGGAGAGAATGACGAGCGGGATTTCCTTCGCCACCTTGGCGAGCCCGGCCGGCACGTCCGCATGCGGTCCCCAGGTCGGCACCTGCTCGTAGATCCAGCGCGCATCCTCGGGGCGGAAGGCGACGCCGTTGCGGCGGCAGGTCCGCTCCAGCGAATTGTAGACGACCTCCTCATAGGGCTTCCAGTCGCCGAGGATCTCGTCGAGCCGATAGGCCGAGAAATTCGTGATGAAGCGCTGCATGGCCGGCTCGTCCAGCTTGTCGCCATAGAGCGCGCGCGCCGCCTTATCCATCGCGAAATAGATCAGCGTGCCGTGGCAATCGAAGGTGACGAATTTCGGCTTGAAGACAGTCATCCGCGCAAATCCCCTGTGGCGAAACGGTTGTGGCCGTTGCTCGGATCATAGACGGGCCTCAAACGGCGCGAGCACCGCATTGCCCGCGGCGGGAAGCACAAACTGCCGTCCGCCCCCGGGGCTATGGCACAGTGTTGCGCCTCTCCACCGCGGCCAATGTGCCTCGCGAGGCGGCCCCCGCCCCTTTCCGCCTGGCCGTGGCATTCCATGCGGTCGCCGCACGTTCCTACGGCCGAAGATATCGCCTGAGCCCGTTCCTCGGGAGGAACTGCGCCGGCATGCGGCTTATCCATGATGCAACGGATACGAAGCGAAGCAGCATGGACCAGGAAACGATCGATCTCGTCGCGTTCGAGGAACGCCATCTCGACGGCGCCCTTCAGCTCTCGCGCGAAGCGGGCTGGCCTCACCGGCGCGAGGACTGGGCGATGCTGCTCGCGCTCAGCAATGGCTTCGTCATGCTCCAGGGCGAGGTCGTGGTCGGCACCGCCATGATGACCCCGTTTGCCGACGAATCCGCCAGGATCGCCATGGTGATCGTGGCTGCAACGATGCGCGGCCGCGGACTCGGCCGCCGGCTGATGGATGCTGCCTTGCAGGCTTGCGGCGAGCGGGAATGCTGCCTCACGGCGACTGCAGACGGCCTGCCCCTCTACGAGAAGCTAGGTTTCCGCGCGGCTGATGAGATCCGCCAGCATCAGGGGCATCTCCGCGAGGGGACAGCGATCCCGGTCCCGATGCGCGGCATCGCATGGGCGCGTGCCGAGGATTTCGCCACTATTGCCGCCCTCGACCGCCAGGCGCTCGGATTCGATCGCCGCACCCTGCTCCACCTCCTTGCCGAGACCGCGCAGGTCGCGATCCTGCGCGAAGGAGACCGCATCACCGGCTTCGGAGCCTTGCGCCCGTTCGGGCGCGGCGAGGTGATCGGCCCCGTGATCGCGGAGACCGAAACGCAGGCGCAAGCCATTCTGTCGTTCCTGATCAATGCCCGGGCCGGCACCTTCCTGCGGGTCGACACGCCCTTGCCCGCCGGGCTCTCCCCCTGGCTCGCCGCGTGCGGCCTCGCGCATGTCGGCGGCGGCATCGCCATGCGCCGCAACGCGGCAAGCCGACAGCCGATCGGGCCCGCGAAACCCTTCGCTCTCGCCAGTCAGGCGCTCGGATAAGCTGGAGAACCGCCATGTTGAGCAATTCCCTGATCGAACTCGATCGCGAACACTGGATTCATCCGGTCGCCTCCTATCGCGGCCATGAGAAGGCCGGGGTTCGCGTGCTGCGCTCGGCGAAAGGCGCGACCATCACGGATGCCTCCGGCAAGCAGCTCATCGACGGATTCGCCGGGCTGTGGTGCGTGAACGCCGGCTACGGGCATGACAGCATCGTCGAGGCGGCTGCGAACCAGATGCGCGAGCTGGCCTATGCGACGGGCTATTTCGGCCTCGGCTCCGAGCCCGCGATCCGGCTGGCGGCCGAGCTCGCCGAGCGTTCGCCGGGCGATCTCAACCGCGTCTACTTCACGCTCGGCGGCTCGGACGCCATCGACAGCACGGTCCGCTTCATCCGCTACTATCAGCAGGCGCGCGGCAAGCCGCAGAAGGACCAGTTCATCTCGATCGAACAGGGCTATCACGGTTCGTCGACCGTTGGCGCCGGCCTCACCGCCCTGCCCGTCTTCCATGCCGGCTTCGGCGTGCCCTATGACTGGCAGCATAAAATTCCGTCGCATTACACCTACCGCAACCCGGCGGGCTCTACGCCGGACGCCGTCATCGCCGCGTCGCTGGCGGCGCTCAGGGCCAAGGTCGAGGCCGTGGGCGGCGCCGAGCGGGTCGCAGCCTTCTATTGCGAGCCGATCCAGGGCTCCGGCGGCGTGCTCGTTCCGCCGCCCGGCTGGGTCAAGGCGATGCGCGAGCTCTGCCGCGAGCTCGACATCCTCTTCGTCGCCGACGAGGTCATCACCGGCTTCGGGCGCACCGGCCCGCTCTTCGCCTGCGAGGACGAGGACATCGTTCCCGACCTGATGACCGTCGCGAAGGGACTGACCTCCGGCTATGTGCCGATGGGCGCCGTGCTGATGTCGCAGAAGGTCTACGCGGTCATCGCGGACGGAGCGGGCGCGGCGGCGGTGGGCCATGGCTACACCTACTCGGCTCATCCGGTCAGCGCCGCAGTCGGCCTCGAGGTGCTGCGCCTTTACGACAACGGCCTGCTCGACAATGGCCGCAAGGCCGGCGCGCGCCTGATGGCCGGGCTGGCAAGCCTCGGCGATCATCCCCTCGTCGGCGAGGTGCGCGGCCGCGGCATGCTGGCCGCCGTCGAACTCGTGACCGACAAGGCGAGGAAGACGCCGCTGCCGGCCACTTCCGCGCCGGCCCAGCGCATCTTCGACCGCGCCTGGGACAAGGGTCTGGTGATCCGGGCCTTCGGCAACGGTGTGCTGGGCTACGCGCCGCCGCTGTGCTGCACCGACAGCGAGATCGACGCGATCGTCGAACGGACCCGTGCGACGCTCGACGAGACGCTGGCCGACCCGGATGTGCGCGCCGCGATGGCGTGACCGCCAGGTCCATCACGTCATCGGGAGCGGACGCAGCTTCTCCTCGCGCCCGCTTCCGCAACAGCCGATATTCCGCGAACTCCGCGAATTCGGAATTTTGTGCCGCCCGGTTTTCGACATTCGGTGAATCCGGCGAGCCAGCGGTGGGAAACTCATTCACGGCCGGCGCAGAGCGGCCGGGGAACAGAACGCAACCGTCGCGACCAGCGACCGAGCAACCCCGAGGCGACGCGACCGCGCTCGCCGACGATCACGGATCCCCGCACGCAAAAGCGGGAGAAGCGGAGAAGCGATGGCTAAGGGTTTCGGCGACTTCCGCTACATGACCTTCGACGTCGTGGGCACGCTGATCGATTTCGAGGGCGGCCTTGTCGGCAGCCTCGAAGCCATCGCCCGCGAGGCCGGGGTTCCCTTCGACGGCGAGGAGGCACTGAACCTCTACCGCGCCGCCCGCTATATGCCGGATGTCCAGCACTTCCCCGACGATCTCGTCCGGGTCTACGGCGTGATCGCGCCGAAGCTCGGCCTGCCGGCAGGCGAGAGCCATGCGCAGCGCCTGCGGGACGCCGTCAAGGACTGGCGCCCGTTCCCGGACAGCACTGATGCCCTCGCCCGGCTGGCGAAGCGCTACAAGCTGATCGCGATGACAAATGCCCAGCGTTGGGCTTTCGAGCACTTCTCCCGGGCCCTCGGCAACCCGTTCCATGCCGGCTTCACCGTCGACGACACCGGCACCGAGAAGCCGGACCCGGCCTTCTTCGAGCAGGTCTTCGCCTTCGTCGAGAAGGAGGGCGGCTCGCGCGAGCAGATCCTGCATGTCGCGCAGAGCCAGTATCACGACATCGGAATCTCCCGGAAGCTCGGCCTGACCAATTGCTGGATCCAGCGGCGCCACGCGCAAGCCGGCTATGGCGGCACGATCGAACCTGAACGCTTCACCGAGCCTGACTTCCACTTCACCTCGATGGGCGCGCTCGCCGATGCCGTCGAGAGCCGTCTGGTGGCTTGAAGGAACCCGCAACGAAGAAGACCAACGCCGGCGCAACGGCGCAAATCAGAAGAGGGGAATGAGCATGACCGACAAGATTTCTTCCAGCTGGACGAGCGCCGACGACGCCATCGTCGAGAATGCGATCCGCCGCGGCGCCAGCCGCCGCGACCTCCTGCAGATGCTAATGGCCGGCGGCCTTGCCGCTTCCGCCAGCAGCCTCGTGCTGGCGCGCGCCACCTCCGCGCTCGCCGCCACGCCGGTCAAGGGCGGCAACCTGAAGGCGGCCGGCTGGTCGTCCTCGACCGCCGACACGCTCGACCCCGCCAAGGCCTCGCTGTCGACGGACTATGTCCGCTGCTGCGCCTTCTACAACCGCCTGACCTTCCTGGACGGCGACGGCAAGCTGCAGATGGAGCTCGCCGACAAGTTCGAGACCAAGGACGCCAAGGTCTGGACCGTCACGCTCAAGAAGGGCGTCACCTTCCATGACGGCAAGCCGCTGACCTCGGCCGACGTCATCTACTCGCTGAAGCGCCATCTCGACCCCGCCGTCGGCTCGAAGTCGAACTCGCTCGCCAAGCAGATGACCGAGTTCAAGGCGGTCGACCCGCTGACCGTCGAGATCACGCTCGCGGCGCCGAACGGCGACCTGCCGACCATCCTGTCGACACACCACTTCATGATCATCGCCGACGGGACCACGAATTTTGCCAAGGCGAACGGCACCGGTGCCTTCACCTGCGAAAGCTTCGAGCCCGGCGTGCGCTCGATCGCCGCCCGGAACAAGAACTACTTCAAGTCCGGCGGGGCGAACCTCGATTCCTTCGAGTTCTTCGCGATCACCGACGACACGGCGCGCGTCAACGCGCTGCTCTCCGGCGATATCCATATGGCCGCCGCGATCAATCCGCGCTCGATGCGCCTGGTCGAGAGCCAGCCGAACGTCGTCTTGTCGAAGACCACGACCGGCAACTACACGAACCTCAACATGCGGCTGGACATGGCGCCCGGCAACAAGGCGGATTTCGTGGCCGGCATGAAATACCTGCTCAACCGCGAGCAGATCCAGAAATCGGCTTTGCGCGGCCTGGCCGAGATCGCCAACGACCAGCCCGTTCCGCCGATGAACGTCTATCACAACAAGGATTTGAAGCCGAAGGCGTTCGATCCCGAGCGGGCCAAGTCGCTGTTCCAGAAGGCCGGCGTGCTCGGCCAGTCGATCCCGATCGTCGCCTCGGACGCCGCCGGCTCGTCGGTCGACATGGCCGTGCTCGTCCAGCAGGCCGGCAATGCGATCGGCATGAAGTTCGACATCCAGCGCGTTCCCTCGGATGGCTACTGGTCGAACTACTGGCTGAAGGCCCCGGTCCATTTCGGCAACATCAACCCGCGGCCGACGCCGGACATCCTGTTCTCGCTGCTCTACGCCTCCACCGCGCCGTGGAACGAGAGCCAGTACAAGTCCGAGAAGTTCGACAAGATGCTGCTGGAGGCGCGCGGCTCGCTCGACGAGGCCAAGCGCAAGCAGATCTACGGCGAGATGCAGGTGATGGTCGCCGACGAGGCCGGCACCGCGATCCCGGTCTACATCTCGAATGTCGATGCCATCTCGAACAAGCTCAAGGGCCTGCTCCCGAACCCGCTCGGCGGGATGATGGGCTACGCCTTCGCCGAGTACGTCTGGCTCGAAGGCTAAAGCCCTTTTTCTCCTGCGGGCCGGGCGCGTGCGCCCGGCCCCCTTTTCGTGTCACACTCCACCTGGAGGTGTCAGCTGCGGGAGCGTCGATGAACCTTCACCTGTTGTCCCTGCTGGGCGGACGGCTGCTCGTCGCGCTGCTGACGCTGCTGATCGTCTCGTTCGTGGTGTTCTGCGCCACCCAGATCCTGCCCGGCGACGTGGCGGAGGTGCTGCTCGGCCAGGCGGCGACGCCGGAGGCCGTGGCTGGCCTTCGCACGGCGATGCATCTCAACGACCCGGCCATCATACGCTTCTTCCGCTGGCTCGGTGGAATGCTGACCGGCGATCTCGGCATATCCTACGCCAATAACCGGCCGATCGCGGAGCTCATCGCCGGGCGGCTCGGCAATTCGCTCCAGCTCGCGGCCGCGACCGCCCTCTTCTCGGTGCCGATCGCGCTTGCGCTCGGGATCACCTCCGCCATGCTGCGCGGCACGCTCTATGATCGCTCGGTCACGATGGCGACGATCACGGTGATCTCGGTGCCGGAATTCATGATCGCCACGGCGGGCGTGCTGATCTTCGCCGTCTGGCTGAAATGGCTGCCGGCGCTGTCCTTCGCGCGTGACGTCCACTCCTTCGGCGAGATGCTGCGCATCTATGCGATGCCGGTGTTCACGCTGAGCTTCGTCATCTCCGCGCAGATGATCCGGATGTCGCGTGCCGCCGTCGTCGAAACCCTCGACACGCCCTATGTCGAGATGGCGCAGCTCAAGGGCGCCTCCCGCACGCGGGTCGTGCTGCGCCATGCGCTGCCCAACGCGCTCGGCCCGATCGTCAACGCGGTGGCGCTGTCGCTCTCCTATCTGCTCGGCGGCGTCATCATCGTCGAGACGATCTTCAACTATCCCGGCATCGCCAAGCTGATGGTCGATGCCGTGGCCACGCGGGACCTGCCGCTGATCCAGAGCTGCGCCATGATCTTCTGCGTCGTCTACCTGCTGCTGATCACGACGGCGGACGTCATCGCCATCTTGTCGAACCCGAAATTGCGCTGACCATGGCAACCGACGCCACCACCACGATCTTCAAGCCGCGCCGGGCGGGATATCGGTTCAACCTCACGGGCTGGATCAGCCTCGTCATCATCCTTGCCTGGGCTGCGATCGCGATCCTTGCGCCCTACGTGACGCCCTACGGCATCAGCGACATCGTCGACACCGACTATTTCGGCCCGATGAGCCTGCAGTTCCCGCTTGGGACGGACTATCTCGGCCGCGACATGCTCTCGCGCATCCTGTTCGGCGCGCGCTACACCGTTGGCATCTCGCTGGCGGCGACGCTGATCGCCTGCTCGATCGGCGTCACGCTCGGCATGGCCGCTGCCGTCAGCGGCGGCTGGTTCGACACGGTGCTGAGCCGCTTCATCGATGCGCTCAGCTCGATTCCCAGCAAGCTGTTCGCTCTCGTTGCCGTTGCCGGCGTCGGTTCCTCGATCCCCGTCCTGATGCTGATCCTCGGCATCATCTACACGCCGGGCTCCTATCGCTTCGCGCGGGCGCTCGCGGTCAACGTCAACACCACGGATTTCGTCACCGTGGCGCGCATCCGCGGCGAGAAGCTGAGCTACCTGATCCGCGCGGAGATCCTCCCCAACATCATCGGGCCGGTACTCGCCGATGTCGGCTTGCGCTTCGTCTTCATCGTGCTGCTCTTGTCCGGCCTGTCCTTCCTCGGGCTCGGCGTACAGCCGCCGGAGGCCGACTGGGGCTCGCTGGTACGCGAGAATATCGGCGGCCTGCCCTTCGGTGCGCCGGCCGTGATGGCCCCCTCCTTCGCCATCGCCAGCCTGACGATCGCGGTCAACCTGCTGATCGACAACCTGCCGCAGAAAATCCGCGACCGGAGCGAATGATGAGCCCTCTCGTGGAAATCCGGGACCTCAAGGTCGAGGCGACCACCGATGCCGGCCGGCGCGTCGAGATCATCAAGGGCCTGAGCTTCGAGATCGCGCCGGGCGAGATCGTCGCGCTGATCGGCGAGAGCGGCTCGGGCAAGACCACGATCGCGTTGACCCTGCTCGGCTATACGCGGACCGGCTGCCGTATTGCCGGCGGCACCGTCAGCGTCGACGGGCGCGATATGGCCAACCTGCCCGAGAAGGATCGGGCGAAAATCCGCGGCGTCACGGTCTCCTATGTGCCGCAGAGCGCGGCCGCCGCCTTCAATCCGGCGCAGCGGATCATGGACCAGGTGATCGAGATCACCCGCATCCACGAACTGATGCCCCGCGCCGAAGCCGAAGCCAAGGCGGTGGACCTGTTCCGCGCGCTGTCCCTGCCTTCGCCGGAGACGATCGGCACCCGCTACCCGCACCAGGTGTCCGGCGGCCAGCTCCAGCGCCTGTCCGCGGCCATGGCCCTGATCGGCGACCCGAAGGTGGTGATCTTCGACGAGCCGACGACCGCGCTCGACGTCACCACGCAGATCGAGGTTCTGCGCGCCTTCAAATCCGTGATGCGCCAGGGCCGGATGGCCGGCGTCTACGTCTCGCACGACCTGGCGGTCGTCGCCCAGATCGCCGACCGCATCGTCGTGCTGAAGGGCGGCGTCATCCAGGAAATCGGCGCCACGGCCCAGATCCTCTCGGCGCCGAAACATCCCTATACCCAGGAATTGCTCGCAGCCTTCGCTCCGCCCGGGCGCGTGCCCGTGCAAGTCGCAAGCCCCAACGGCACGGCGCCACGGCCCGTCCTGGAGCTTGCGTCCATCAGTGCCGGCTACGGCAAGCCGCGCGCTGACGGAACGCCGCTGATCCTGGCGGTCGACAAGGTCAGCTTCAAGCTGGAACGCGGGCGCAATCTCGGCATCATCGGCGAATCCGGCTGCGGCAAGTCCACGCTCGCGCGATCGATCGCCGGCATCATCCCGCCCTCCTCCGGAACGATCTCCTTCGACGGCAAGCCGATGGCGCCGCGGGCGCAGGACCGGAGCGCCGATGAATTGCGCAAGCTCCAGATCGTGTTCCAGTCGGCCGATACGGCGCTCAATCCGGCCAAGCCGATCGAGGATATCCTCGGCCGGCCCCTCACCTTCTACCACGGCCTGCGTGGCGCCGCCCGCGACGCGCGCATCGACCGGCTGCTCGAGCTGGTGCATCTGCCCCGCGCCCTGAAGCACCGGCTGCCGAGCGAATTGTCGGGCGGGCAGAAGCAGCGCGTGAACCTGGCCCGCGCGCTCGCCGCGGACCCCGAGCTGATTCTCTGCGACGAGATCACCTCCGCGCTCGACACGGTGGTCGCCGCCGCCATCATCGAACTGCTGAAGGACCTGCAGCGCGAGCTCGGCCTGTCCTATCTCTTCATCAGCCACGACCTCACGACGGTGCAGGCGATCTGCGACGAGGTCGCGGTCATGTATCGTGGCGTGAAGGTCGAGCAGCTGCCTGCGGACCAGGTCGGCAGCACCACCGGCCACCCCTATTCGCGCCTGCTGATGTCGTCCGTGCCCAAGCTCGACCCGGCCTGGCTCGACAAGCTCGAACGCGACCCGGAACTCGTCGCGGCCTTCGCGAAACGCTGAGGCCGTCTCAGGTCGCGACCGTGGCCGTGACCGGAAACAGGCTGGTCAACGGCATATGCGGCTTCACGATCGGCGATTTCAGCACGACGAAGCTGAAATACTTGTCGATGCCGATATCGAGGTCGATCAGCCGCTCCATCAGGGTCTGGTATTCGATGATGCCGCTGGTGACGAACTTCACGAGATAGTCGTAACCGCCCGAGACCAGATGGCATTCGATCACCTGATCGAGCTTCTCGATGGCGGCCAGGAAGCGGGCGAAGTCGATCTGCCGGTGGTTCTTCAGCGTCACCTCGGTGAAGACGGTCAGGGTCTGGCCGAGCTTGCCGACGTTGATGCGGGCGGAATAGCCGGTGATGTAGCCGTCCTGCTGCAGCTTCTTGACGCGCATCAGGCAGGGGCTCGGCGACAGGTTCACCAGCTCGGCCAGCTCGACATTGGTGATCCGGCCGTTCTTCTGCAGCTCGTAGAGGATCTTGATATCGATCTGGTCAAGCTTCATGCGGGCCTCGTCGGGCTTGGCGCTGCCGGGGCGGCGCGCCCGCCGGCTCTTCGACGGACCATGCCGCAAACCGGCACATGCGGCAATCCGGCAGCAGATAATGCCGCACTTAAAAAACAGGCGCGCAGGGGGCTTGCCCGATATTCATCGCGAAATCGGGCGATCAAAGCGAAGGAAATGCCGTGCCGGCGCGATCTGCGGTGCACGGACAGTTTCGCCGCCGGCTAGTCTCCTGGCAAGGAGACCGTGATGCCGGCGCCACTGTTCGAGATCGAAACCAGCCCCGCTTTGCCCGAGAGTGCTGATGTCGTCGTCATCGGTGGCGGCATCGTCGGCACCTGCGCCGCCTATTATCTCGCACGGCGCGGCGTGAAGGTCGCGCTCATCGAGAAGGGCCGGATCGGCGCCGAGCAGTCGAGCCGCAACTGGGGCTGGTGCCGGCAGCAGAACCGCGACGCGCGCGAACTGCCGATGGCGACCGAAAGCCTGACACTCTGGGATCGCTTCGCCGGGGAGATCGGACAAGATCTCGGCTTCCGTCGCTGTGGCCTGCTCTATCTGAGCGATGACGACGCACAGCTCGCCAGTTGGGCGAAATGGCGCGATTTCGCCCGCGGCGAGGGTGTCGTCACCAACATGCTCTCGCCGGAGGAAGCCGCGAACCGCGGCAGCGCGACCGGGAAGCGCTGGAAGGGCGGCGTGTTCTCGCCGACGGATGGCACGGCCGACCCTGCCCGGGCCGCACCGGTGATCGCGCGCGGCATCCTCAAGGCCGGCGGGACCGTGCATCAGTTCTGCGCGGCGCGCGGCATCGAGACGGCGGGCGGGCGCGTCTCGGGCGTCGTGACGGAGAAGGGCACGATCCGCACCGCGACCGTGATCCACGCTGGCGGTGCCTGGGCGTCCTCGTTCCTCAACCAATATGGCATCCGCTTCCCGCAATCCTCTGTCAGATCGTCGATTCTATCGGTCGCGCCCGGCGCGACCGGCCTCCCGGACGCTCTGCATACGGCGGCGGTCTCGGTGACCCGGCGCAGCGATGGCGGCTACACGCTGGCGATCAGCGGCGGGGCCCGCGTCGACCCGACGCCGCAGCAATTGCGCTTCGCCCGCCAGTTCGTGCCGATGTTCCTGCGGCGCTGGCGCAACCTGGCCATCGGTGGGCTGGACGGCTGGAAGGCCGGCCATGAGACGCTTGCGCGCTGGAAGCTCGATGCGCCGACGCCGATGGAGGCCAACCGCATCCTCGATCCGAGGCCCGATCCGCGCCAGATCGCCGAAACCCATAAGCGGGCGCAGCGTCTGCTGCCCGCCCTGAAGGCCGTGCCGGTCGCGGCGCGCTGGGCTGGCTATATCGACTCGACGCCGGACGGCGTGCCGGCCATCGGAGAGCTCACGGGCCTGCCGGGCTTCATCCTCGCAGCCGGGTTCAGCGGCCACGGCTTCGGCATCGGTCCCGGCGCCGGCCACATGATCGCGGATATCGTGACCGGTGCGAAGCCGATCGTCGATCCGGCGCCCTATCGGCCGGAGCGACTGGAGGGCTCGGCCTTCGGCAAGGTGGCGGAGTTCTAGACCGGCGGAACGATACACGCCCGGACCGCATAAGCCCGGCTTATGGGCCCGGAAAAAATCCGTCTTTTCGCTCGCTGCGCCGGGCACGGATGCTGCATGGGCCGGTTCGGAAAGACGAGCGAATTCGAAGCAAAAAGGGGAATGGGATGATCGGGTTCAGGACAACGGTCGCGGCGCTCGCCATGATGGCCGCCGCGGCGACCGCCCAGGCACAGACGGTCTACAAGGTCGGTTCGACACCGACGGGCACGCCGTTCACCTTCCTCGACGCCAAGACGAACACCATCCAGGGGATGATGGTCGACGTGATCGAGGAGATCGGCAAGGACGCCGGTTTCAAGGTCGAGATCCAGCCGATGCAGTTCTCGACCCTGATCGCCTCGCTGACCTCCGGCAAGATCGATATCATTTCCGCCGCCATGTACGGCTCGCCGGAGCGCGCCAAGGTCGTCGACTTCAGCGAGGACGTCTACGCTTATGGCGAGGGTCTCGTGGTCAAGTCGGACGACTCCAAGGATTATGCCGGCTTCGCGGATCTCAAGGGCAAGAAGGTCGGCGGCCAGATCGGCACACGCTATATCGACGCCCTCAAGGCCTCGGGCGCGCCAGCCGAGGTCGGTGCCTATGACAGCCTGCCCGACATCCTGCGCGACGTCTCCAACGGCCGGCTCGATGCCGGCATCGGCGACTATCCGATCCTGGCCTACAACCTTGCGCAGGGGCGCTTCCCGCAACTGCGGCTGGTCAAGTCCTACAAGCCCTCGGTGCCGGGACCGATCAACATCGCCGTCAAGCAGGGCAATGCCGAGCTGCTGGGGAAGATCAACACCAGCCTCGCGAACATGAAGAAGGACGGCCGCTTCGAGACGATCCTGAAAAAGTGGGGTCTCTGAGCGCGCCATCCATCCAGTCATGACGCATTTTCTCAGCCAGGTTCCGACATACCTGCCGATCCTGATGCAGGGTGTCTACCTCACGCTGCTGGTCACGCTCGGCGCCTTCGTCCTCGCGACGGCGCTGGGCCTGGTCTGGGCCTTCATGCGGGTGAGCGGCATCGCGCCGCTCGCCTGGACGGCGCGCACGATCATCGTCATCGTGCGCGGCATCCCGGGTATCGTCACCCTCTTCTACATCTATTTCGTGCTGCCGGATCTCGGCCTGTCGCTGACGGCCGTCCAGGCCGCCATCATCGGCCTCGGCATCGCCTATTCGCCCTATATGGCCGAAGTCTTCCGCTCCGGCATCGAGGCGATCGACCGCGGCCAGACGGAAGCAGCGCTTTCGATCGGCATGGGCTGGGGCCTGCTGATGCGGCGCGTCGTGCTGCCCCAGGCGATCCGCGTGGCGCTGCCGCCCTATGGCAGCACCATGGTCATGCTGCTCAAGGATTCCTCGCTCGCCTCGACGATCACCGTCGCGGAGCTTTCTCTGCAGGGCAAGCTGCTGGCATCCTCCACCTTCGAGAACACCACGATCTTCACGATGGTCGCCCTGATCTACCTCGCGATGAGCCTGCCGCTCACCGCCTTCAACGGCTGGCTCGAACGCCGCCTGAGGCAGGCCCGATGAGCATCATCGAACTGCGCAATATCAGAAAATCCTTCGGCACGGTCGAGGTCATCCACGATGTCTCCTTCTCGGTCGAGAAGGGCGAGGTGGTCTGCATCATCGGACCGTCCGGTTCCGGCAAGTCGACCCTCCTGCGCTGCATCAACGGCCTAGAGACCTATCAGGGCGGCTCGATCGCGGTACACGGGCAACGGGTCGACACAGGATCCTCCGCCATCCGGCAGTTGCGGACCCGCGTCGCCATGGTGTTCCAGCGCTTCAACCTGTTTCCACACCGGACAGCACTGGAAAATGTCGCGGAAGGCCCGATCTTCGTGAAGAAGGAGCCGCGCGAGGAGGTGCTGAAGCGCTCGCGGGATCTGCTCACCCGTGTCGGGCTCGGCGCCAAGATCGACGCCTATCCCGCCCAGCTCTCCGGTGGCCAGCAGCAGCGCGTCGCGATCGCGCGTGCGCTCGGCATGAAGCCCGACGCGATCCTGTTCGACGAGCCGACATCGGCGCTCGATCCGGAGCTCGTCGGCGAGGTCCTCGCCGTCATGCGGTCGCTCGCCGACGAAGGCATGACGATGGTCGTCGTCACCCATGAGATGGGCTTTGCCCGCGAGGTCGCCGACCGCGTGCTGTTCCTCGATGGTGGCGTCCTCGTCGAAGAAGGGCCGCCCGACGAAGTTCTAAGCCGTCCGCAGAACCCGCGTACGCAGGATTTCCTGCGGCGCATCCTGCCTTCGTGAGGACATACGCATGGCTCGCCTGACCGGCCCGTTCTTCAGCGATGATGCGGTCGACACACCCTTTTGGTGGGATGCTGCGAAACCGGCAGCCCCGGCAGCGACCGAACTGCCGGCGCAGAGCGAAGTCGTGATCGTGGGGGCCGGCTTCACCGGGCTCAACGCCGCGCTGACGCTGGCCCGGGCCGGCAAGCAGGTCACCGTTCTGGATGCGGAAGCTCCCGGCTGGGGCGCCTCCTCCCGCAATGGCGGCATGCTCGGCCCGGGCTGGGCCACCTTCGACACCGCGATGGCCTATGGGCCGGACAAGGCGCGTGCCATCGTCGAGGAAAGCTTCCTCGCCTTGCAGCACGTCAAGGATGTGGTGGCCCGCGAAGCCATCGCCTGCGACCTTGCGGTGGTCGGCTATTTCCGGGGCGCGATGACGCCGCGCCTCTACGACGCGATGGGGCGCAATCTCGACCGCATCCGGCAGGTCATGCCCTGCGATGCCTATCTGGTCCCGCGGGCCGAGCAGCTGGGCGAGATCGGAACCGAGCTCTATCATGGCGGCCTTGCCATGCCCGGCTATGCCGGCCTGCACCCGGCCCGCTATGTCGCCGGCCTTGCCGAGGCCGCACGCCGCCTCGGCGTGCAGATCATCGGCGGTGCCCGCGTCACGGCCATCGCATCGCAGGCCGGTGGGTTCGGCCTCTCCGTCGGCGGGCGGACGATCACGGCGAAGCAACTCCTGGTCGCGACCAACGGCTATACCGGAGCGCTCCTGCCCTTCCTGCAGCGGCGGATCATTCCGATCCGCAGCGCGCTGATCGCGACCGGACAGCTACCGGCCGAGGTGATGGATCGCCTCATGCCGAAGCGGCGCATGCTGGCGGGCAGCCAGCGCGTCGTGACCTATTACCGCCCCTCGCCCGACGGGACCCGGATTCTCTTCGGCGGGCGCGTGCTCAAGGTGACCGGCGAGAATGTCGGCCATGCCAATGCTACCCATCTGCGCAAGCAGATGCTGCAGGTCTTCCCCGAGCTGGAACGGACGCCGATCACGCATTACTGGCACGGCCAGACCGGCTTCACCTTCGACAAGCTGCCCCATCTCGGCGAGCAGGAGGGCATCTTCTACGCCTGCGGCTACAATGGCACCGGCATCGCGCGGGCGAGCTGGTTCGGCCACAAGATCGCGCAGCGCATGCTCGGCAGCACGGATGCGCCCAGCGCCTATGCCGACCTGCCCTTCAGCAGCCGGCCGCTCTATTACGGCAAGCCATGGTTCCTGCCGCTCGCCGTGCTCTTCTACGAAATGCGCGATCGCTGGGACCAGCGATAACCCGGGAGGCCAGCCCAGCGGCGGTTGAGACTGGACATCCGCGTCGACGGCGGCGATGTCTGCGCTATCGCCGTTGATGGGACGACAGATGCGGGCGCGCCAACTCGAAGTCTTCTGCACGCTGATGCGCTGCGGCACGGTGACCGGCGCGGCCGCGATGCTGAACATCTCGCAGCCGGCCCTGAGCCAGATCCTGCTCCATGCCGAGGACCAGCTCGGCTTCAAGCTGTTCAACCGCGTGCGCGGCCGGCTGGTGCCGACGCAGGAGGCCGAGGAGCTCTACTCCCAGGCCGAGCACATCTTCGGCGAGCTCGATGCGCTCCGGCGCCGGACGATCGACATGCGGCACGGCCGCACCGGCCTCGTCCGGCTCGCCGCCTCAGCGCCGCCCTCCATGTCGATCGTGCCCCGCGCCCTGACTGCCTTCAGGGAGGAGCATCCCGAGATCGTGGTGCGCTCGCTGATCGCCTCGCAGACGGCCATCGTCGAAATGCTGCGCAATGGCGAGGTGTCGCTCGGCATCGCCATGAACAACCTGCCTCATGCCGGCATCCATGCCGAGACGGTGGGGCGCGCCACGCTGGTCTGCGTCGTCTCGGCCGAGCATCGGCTGGCGGGGCTGGACTGCGTCCGTTTCGCCGATATCAGCGACGAGACCCTAATCTCCTATCGCGCCGACACCTTGCCGGGCCGGCTGCTGGCAGCCTCGGCCGAAGCCGAGGACTTCGCCTATGCACCGGCGATCGAGATCGATCTGTCGATCACGGCCCTGCCCTATGTGCGCGACGGGCTGGGCATCGCCATCGTCGACAGCCTCCTGCCCTGGGAGCAGTTCAACGGCGTCGTGACGCGGCCGTTCGAGCCCCGGATCGAGGTGCCGATCGCGATCCTGACCAGCAATGACCGGCCGCTCTCGGCCAGCCATGAATTGATGCGCGATTGCCTGCGTGCCGCCTGCCGGGACCTCGGCCGGCCCGGCAACGCCTGAATACGCCGCTCTACCCCTCGACAACCGCATCCTGAAGCAAGGCTGCGACCGGAACCGGCCTCACCGGGGCCTGACCGCGCAGCCGGCCCGCCGCTGCGACACAACCATGGCCCGCGCTGCCGGCGACGATCTCCGCCGCGGCGATCTCGCAATAGCGTCCCTGGCAGCGCCCCATGCCGACACGCCCCAGCGATTTCGCGCGATTGACCTCGCCGCCGCCGAAATCGACGGTCTTGCGCAATTCGCCGGCCGTCACGCCTTCGCACCGGCAGATCACCGTCTCATCAGGCAATCCCGCCGCCGCCTCGGCCGGCCAGGGAAAGGCCTCGGCGACGCCGCGCGCAAAGCGGCTCAATCGCGCGAGACGGCGCCTGTCGCCCGCCATGTCCGGTGCCGGCAAGCCGAGGTCCTGCAAGCATGCCGCGGCGGCCAGGCGTCCGGCGACCTCAGCCCCGTCGGCGCCGAGAATCCGGAGGCCGTCACCGGCGAGATAGACGCCCGGTACCGCCCGGCCGACCGCATCGGCCTTCGGCAGCCATTGCCGCCAGGTTTCGTCATAGGCGAAATCGCAGCCCGCCAGGTCCGCGAGGCGGGTCTCCGCCCGCAGATGCCAGCCCAGGCCGACCGCATCGCAGGCCGTGCGCTGCTCCCGGCCACGGGGGTCGCGCCAGAGCAAGGCAACCGGGCCACGCTCATCGGCCTCGATACGCTCCAGTTGGACACCGGCATGGTAGAGCCCGGCAAGGCGCCGGCGCATCATCAACCCGCGCAAGGCAAAGAGCGGCCTCGCCGACAGACCGGGAAAGCCGCGCAACTGCCGGCGCATGGGCGCCGTGTCCAGCACCGCCGCGATCTCTGCTCCGGCCTTCAGCAACTGCACCGCGAGCAGGGTCAAGAGCGGCCCCGACCCCGCCAGCACGAGGCGCCGCCCCAGCGCCGCCCCTTGCGCCTTCAAGGCGATCTGCATCGCGCCGAGCCCGTAGACGCCCGCATTCTGCCAGCCCGGCACGGGCATGACGCGATCCATCGCTCCGGTCGCGAGGATCAGCCGATCATAGGCGATCCAGCGCGAACCCGCCCCGTCGAGCACCTGCAACCGCCCGTCCGCGATGGCGACGACGGAGCTGCGTGGATGATGAGCGAGGCGGCCTGTCGCCGCCATGGCGTCGAAGGTCTCGTGCAGGGCGACCGCCTTCGCGGTCTCCGAGCCGTAGAGGGTCTCGGGCGGGCGCGTGAAACCTTGCGGCGGCCTGCGATAGATTTGGCCGCCCGCCCGCTCGCCCTCGTCGATGACAACGGGCTTCAGGCCTGCGGCGACCAATGTCTCGGCGGCGCGGATGCCGGCAGGTCCCGCGCCGACGACGACCACGCGCAGTTCGTCGGGACCGCTCATGGCCAATCGCCGGGAATGTCGGACAGGAGGCGCATGCCTTCAACCAGAGGCGTCGAGCAGGCCCGCAGCCGCGACCCATCCTCCTGCCAGATCCAGCAATCCTGGCAGGCGCCCATCAGGCAGAAGCCGGCGCGAGCCTCCGGGCCGAACTCCGAGCGGCGCAAAGCGGGCGCAACCGAGAGCACCGCGCTGAGTACGGTGTCGCCCGCCAAGGCGCGATGCTCGGCGCCATCGAGGACAAAGCGCAGCGGCGCGCGATCCGTTTCCGTCAGCCGAACCAGCCGCCCCATCGCCTCTCCTGCAGCCATGCTTATTCCGCCGCCTCGGCATAGGATAGCCGAGGCTGCGGCATCTCGGGAAACCGAACCCTGGCTGCGGCAAAGGCCTCATCCACACCCTGGGCACCGACCCTGCCGGTCATGCGGCGGAAGATCTCGGTCTTGGCGAAGAAGCGCCAATGGGTCGGCAGGCCGGCGAGGATCGCCGTCAGCCTGTCATAGGCGCCGGGCGTCCATTGCGCCTCGTAGCCCTCGCGCTCCGGGCCGAAGTGGAAATGGCCGGATACCGGCGAGCGGTCGGCGCGCCTTGCCTTCGTCGCTTCCTCGTCCAGGACTTCGCCTTGCATGACGACGCCGTAATCCCGCTCCGCCGCTTCCGGCGAAACATAGCCACGCACGACATCTTCCGCGACGCGCCAGGCCTCGCGGTCGAACGGGTGCCCCCGGCCACCGCCGCCGGCCGAGCGGATTTCCAGCACGTCGCCGGGCTGGAGGACGGCGGTATCGATATTGCCGAGCCGCCGCGCTTCCGGCTGCCCCGGATTGACCACCATGTCGGAGAGGCCCGCCGCCTTTCCGCCCAGCACGCCCCAAGGCCGGAAGAAGCTGCGGTCCCGGTTGCGGGCGGTGATGCGGCTGTCGGGCGCGAAGACGCGGAACGCCATTTCGGTGGCAAGGCCACCGCGCCAGCGCCCGGCGCCGCCGCTGTCCTGCGCCAGCCCGTATTTGACGAATTCCACCGGCGTCTCGGTCTCGGTGATCTCGATCGGCGTGTTCTTGAGATAGGCGGCATCTGCGCCGGAGCCGTTGGTGCCGTCGCGATGGGGCATGCCGCCGCCGCCGCCCACCACCGGGTTGACCGCGGCGATGACGGTCCGGCTGGTGCGCTCGTCGGTGGTCATCACGTTGACGATGCAATTGTTGCCGGCGGGCGCGGCCGGCAGCCGTTCCGGCACAGCCTGGGAGAACGCCCCGAAGATCACCGAGCGCAGCCGCGCACAGGTCAGCGAGCGCATGCCGACCGCAGCGGGGAAGACCGGGTTCAGGACCGTTCCCTCGGGCGCAATGCAGGTGAAGGGGCGCGTCAGCCCGGTATTGAGCAGGATCTTCGGATTCAGCGTGTAGAGCACGTAATAGACCCCGACCAGCAGGATCGTATGCCGGGGATTGCCGCCGCTCGGCACGTTGAGCGAGGAGCCGAGCTGCGGATCGGAGCCGGTGAAGTCCAGCACCGCCTCGTCGCCGCGAATGGTGAGCTTGAGCTTCAGGCGGCAGGGATTGGCCTCGACCGAGTCCTCGTCGGCGTAATCCGCGAACTCCCAGGTGCCGTCCGGCATGCCGCGCAGCACCTCGCGCGCCTGCGCCTCGGCATGGTCGAGCAGCGCGTCGACGCCTTCGAGGAAGGCCTCGCGGCCGAACTTCTCGATCATCGCCAGAACCTTGCGCTCGCCGGTGTTGAGCGCGCCGACCAGCGCCTTGATGTCGCCGATGTTGAGGTCCGGCTTGCGGACATTGGTCGTCATGATCCTGAGGATCTGCTCGTCGAAGACGCCTTCGTTGACGAGCTTCATCGGCGGGAAGCGGATGCCCTCCTGATGGATCTCGGTCAGCGCCCGCGAGAGCGAGGCCGGCACCGCGCCGCCCATATCGGTGTTGTGGATGTGGCCGCCGGTCCAGGCGACGATCTCGCCCTCGTGGAAGACCGGCTTCCAGAGATGGGTGTCGGGCGCGTGGGTGGCGACGAAGCAGGAATAGGGATCGTTGGTGAAGGCGACGTCGCCCGGCTTGTAGTCGTCGACCATCGCCAGCGCCGGCGCCCAGGACAGCCCGGGGTACCAGGTCGCGCCCAGCTCCATCGGCACGGCGAAGGTGTCGCCGCGCCGGCTGATCAGCATCACCGTGAAATCCTCCGTCTCCTTGACGAAGGCGGAATGGGCGGTGCGATGCAGCGTATGCGCCATGTTCTCGGCGGCGGCGCGCGCATGATTGGCGAGCACCTGAAGCTTCATCCGGTCGAACATCGGCATCACTCCGCGAAGGTCAGGTGCAGGTTGAGATGGCTGTCGATCCGCGCCGTCGCTCCGGCGGGGATGGCGACGGTGGTATCCTCCTGCGCGACGACGGCCGGCCCGGCAAAACGGCTGCCGGGTTTCAAGTCGGCCCTGCGATAGAGACCGACCGCCCTCCGGGCGCCGCCGGTATGGATCGTCAGCTCGCGCTCCGGTACGGCGACCGCATCGACCGCCTCGGCCTCCGGGAAAGCGAGAGCCGGGCCGGCGCCGATGGCGGAAAGGCGCAGGTTCACAATCTCGACGCGCCCATCCGGATCATCGAAATCGTAGATGCGCGCATGCGTGCGATGGAACTCGGCGGCAATCGCCGCCGGGTCGCCGGCTTCCAGCCAGGCCGGCAGCAAGGGGACCTCGATCTCGTAGCTCTGGCCGACATAGCGCATATCCGCCGAGAACCTGAGATCGGCGGGGCCGGCATGCCCCTGGGCCGCCAGCCAGTTGCGCCCATCCTGGATCATCACGGCCGCTGCCGCCTTCAGTTGCGGCAAAACCGCAGCCGAGAGTTCGGCGAAAAGCGTGCGGACGAAATCGCCGCGCAGATCGGCGACGAGGCCGCCCAGCGCGGAGACGACGCCCGGCCGGCGCGGCGCCAGCAACCTGTTCATGCCGAGTTCGCGGGCGAGGAAGGCACCGAGCATCGGGCCGCCGCCGCCGAAGGGCATCAGGGTGAAATCCTTCAGGTCGACGCCAGCCCGCGAGGACAGCTTCTCGACCTCGACGAACATCTCGGAAACGGCGATGTCGAGGATCGCCTGCGCCGTGTCCTCCAGCGGCCGCCCGAGCTTTTCGGCCAGCCGCCCGACGGCAGCGCGGGCAAGGCCCGCATCCATCTTCAACTGGCCATAGGCCATCTCGCTATGGCCGAGCCAGCCGCAGACCACCATCGCGTCGGTGACGGTCGCCTGCTCGCCGCCGCGGCCATAGCAGGCCGGCCCCGGCGTCGAGCCCGCCGATTCCGGTCCGACGCGCAGCACGCCCTGCCCATCGACCGAGGCGATCGAGCCGCCACCGATGCCGATCGAGCTCACCGAGACCGAGGGGATATAAAGCGGGAATTCGCCGATCATCTCGCCAGTGCCGTATTGGGGCTCGCCGTCGATGATCAGGGCGAAATCGGCCGAGGTGCCGCCGATATCGAGCGTCAGGACCCGCTTCTCGCCGGCCTGGCGCGCGAACCAGGTCGCCCCGATGACGCCCGAGGCGGTGCCCGAGAGCAGCATGGAGACGCAGGCGCGCTTGCCCTCGGCAGCGTTCATCACGCCACCGTTCGACTTGGTCAGGAGCGCGCGGGCCGGCACGCCACGATCCGCGAGCCGCTGTTCCAGCGCCGTCAGGTAGCCGGCGATGCGGGGGTGCACATAGGCGTTGAGGATCGCCGTCGTCGTCCGCTCGTATTCGCGGATGACCGGCCAGACCTCGGCCGAGGTGAAGACGAAGAGCTCCGGAGCCAGCCGGGCGATCGCGGCCTTGACCGCCTCCTCCTGCGCGCCGTCGCGCCAGGCGTGCAGGAAGGCGATGACGATGCCGACGGCTCCCCGCGCCTTCGCCGAAGCGACAGCGGCTGCGACCGCGTCGAGATCGGGCCTGACCGTCTCGCGCCCGTCAGAGCGCATCCGGGCCGGGATGCCGAACACCCTGTCGCGGGTGATGAGCTGCTCCGGGCGGCAGCAGAACAGCGAATAGGTCTCGGGCATGCGCAGCCGGGCCAGCTCGATCACATCTTCGAAGCCGGCATTGGTGAAGAGCGCAAGCGGCGCCCCCTTGCGCTGGATGATGGTGTTGACGCCCACAGTCGTGCCGTGGACGAAGCGGGTGACGGCGCGGGGATCGAGACCCTCACGCTCGGCCAGCAGCGACAGGCCGGTCATCAGCTCGGCGCCGGGATCGTCCGGCGTCGTCAGCACCTTCAGCGACGCAACCTGGCCCGAATGCGTTTCGAGCGCGCAGAAATCGATGAAGGTGCCGCCGATATCGACGCCGACCTTCCAGTCCGCACTCGGCACAGTTCCGCCGTCCATGTCTGCTCCTCTTGCTGGCGGCCGGAAGCTGGCACGGAAGCGGCGGCGTGGTCCAAGAGACATGCGGGGCAGGACCATAGGTTGGACTTATGGCCTGCCGGCCATCGCGTCTTTGACGGTTCCGTGCGCCCGCGTCAGGTTCGGTGGCGTGGACATTGCCGCCTTTGCGGCAAGAGGCTGGACATGGATGTGATCGTGCTCGGCGGCGGCCTGATGGGGACTGCCGCAACCTTCTTCCTGAGACGGCGCGGCCTGAAGGTCACGCTCATCGAACGCAACCGTGTCGGAACGGGCGCCACCGTCGCCTCCTTCGGCAATATCCGCCGCACCGGGCGCCATCTCACGCAATTGCCGCTGGCGCATCGCTCCCGCACACTCTGGGGCGAGGCGGAGCGCCTGCTCGGCCGCGACGTCGAATTCCGCTCCACCGGCCATCTCCGGCTAGTCTTCGAGGAGGACGCGCTGGTGGACATGCGCGCCTATGCCGATGCCGCCCGGCCCTGGGGACTAGAGCTGGAGGAGCTCGGCGCCAACGAGATCCGCGCGCGCTTTCCCGGCCTCGGCCCCGGAGCGATCGCGGCTTCCTTTTCCCCGCGTGACGGCTCCGGCAATCCGCGCCTGATCGCGCCGGCCTTCGCCGATGCGGCGCGGGGGCTCGGTGCGGAAATCGTCGAGGACTGCGAGGTCGGCCGCATCGAGAAGACCGAAGCCGGTTTCTGCGTTTCCACCTCGAAGGGCGTGTTCGAGGCCGGGAAGCTGCTCAACACCGCCGGAGCCTGGGGCGCGCGGATCGCCGCGCAATTCGGCGAGCCGGTTCCCCTCACCTCGCGCGGGCCGCAGATGGGCGTCACCGAGCCCTTGCCCCATCGCATCCTGCCGGTCGTCGGCATCTGGACCCGCCGACACGGAACCGACGCCTATTTCCGGCAGGTCGAGCGCGGCAACATCGTCTTCGGCGGCGCGGCCGAACGGGTCGATGTCAATCTCGATCCCGGCCATGCCAGGGCCGATCCGGCGCGGCTGCCGGCGCAGCTTCGCGCCCTGCGGCAATTGCTGCCGGCCCTGGACAAGGTCTCGGTGATCCGCACCTGGTCGGGCTGCGAAGGCTATCTCGCCGACATGCTGCCGGTCATGGGTCCATCGGGCACGACGCCTGGGCTGTTCCACGCCTTCGGCTTCAGCGGGCACGGCTTCCAGCTCGGTCCGGGCGTCGGCGACACGATGGCCGACCTGATCGCGACGGGCGCGACGGACATCCCGCTCCACGACTTCCGGATCGAGCGCTTCGCCAATGCGGAATGCGGCCGCAACCCCGCCGCGGCTTGATCCTGACGACCGCTCAGAGCTTCGAGCAGAGCCGGTAGGCTTCGTAGATCGCGGAATAGAGGTCCCGGCTCGAGACCGCGTCGCCGATGCGGTGCAGGAGGAAGCCTCCCGGCTCCGGTGCAGCCGCCTCCGCGCTGCCGAGCATGAAGGCGATATCGGTCACTCCGTCATTGGCGGAAAGATGCCGCAGGTCGTGGTAGATCTCGGCGGCCGGCAGCGTGCCGTATTCGACGACGACCTGGCTGGCCTCCACCCTGCTTTCGGCGCCGGTCAACTCGTTGCGGAACGTGGCCTGCAGCGCGTTGCCGCGGCGCTCGACCTTCTCCAGCCTGACATCGACGAGCGAGCGGATGCCGAGCTCGGCGAAGCGCTTCCGGAAGCTCGACTTGTCGATATAGGACATCTCGACGGCAAGCGCGTCGTCGGGCGTCGCGATGCAGACGGCCTTGCCCTGCCGGGCGAGCTGCAGCGCACAGGACGCCGCCGCCTGCCGGCCGGTGCCGTCATAGACGAGCACGTCGGCCTTGCCCGGCACCGTGCCGGTCAGCACATCCCAGACGCTGTCGCAGAGGTCCGAACCTTCGAACCAGTCGGTATCGGGAATGCCGCCGGTGGCGACGATCACGAGGTCCGGCATCTCGGCACGGACGGTGTCAGCCTCGGCATAGCAATTCGTCCGGACATCGACGCCAAGCCGTTCGAGTTCGGCGATGCGCCAATCGACGATGCCGATCAGGTCGCGGCGTTCCTCGGCAGCCGTAGCGACGAGCAACTGCCCGCCGAGCTTCGCCGCAGCCTCGAACAGCACGACCGAATGCCCCCGCTCGGCGCAGACGCGGGCAGCTTCGAGCCCGGCCGGTCCGCCGCCGACCACCACGGCCTTCAGGCGGCGCGAGGCCGGCGCGACCTCATGGCCGAGCACGGTTTCGCGGCCGCTGGCGGCGTTATGGATACAGTTGACCTTCTTGTAGAGACAGTACGAGGCGCCAACGCAGGGCCTGATGCGCTCCTCCTCCCCGCGCCTGATCTTCTCGACCAGATGCGGGTCGGCGATATGAGCGCGCGTCATGCCGACGAGGTCGACGACCCCCTCGCGGATCGTATGGCGCGCGGTCGCCACGTCGCGGATGCCGCCGGCATGGATCAAGGGCAGCTTCGTCTCGCGGCGGAACTGCGCCACCGAAGCGAGATAGGGCGCGTTGCGCTGGAATAGACCGGGCATGTTGTCCTCGGCCAGCGCGAGATCGGTATCCATGCGGCCATAGATGCAGTTGAAATAGTCGATATGGCCTTCGCGTTCGAAGATCCGGGCAAGCTCGAGGCAATCGTCGAAATCCGAACCATCTGCGACACCTTCGTCGATCACGAAGCGGATGCCGACGATCGCCTCGTCGCCGACGCGCTTGCGGATCGCCTCGTGGACCATGAGCCCGAAGCGCGCCCGATTTTCCGCCGAGCCGCCGAAACCATCCGTGCGCTTGTTGGTGCGCGGCGAGAGGAACTGGCCGATCAGATGGCCTCCGGTCACGGTCTCGACGCCGTCGAGCCCGCCCTGCAGGCAGCGCAGCGCCGCATCGGCATAGTCCCGGATGATCCGCGCGATATCCGCATCGTCCATCTCCTTGGGGAAATTGCGGTTGCGCGTTTCCCTGACGCGCGACGGCGCCAGCACCGGAAGCCAGTTCCAGCCATAGGAGGTGGCGCGGCGACCGAGATGCGACACCTGGCACATCACGGCGGCGCCATGGCCGTGAATGCACTCGGACAGCGCCGCCAGATGCGGAATGATGCGGTCACTGGAGAGATCGAGCTGGCCGCCACCCCAGCTGGAATCCGGCGAGGTCATGGCGGAGCCGCCGATCATCGTCATGGCGAGGCCGCCGCGGGCCTTTTCCTCGTGATAGCGCTGATAGCGTTCGAGCGGCAGGCCGCCTTCGTCCAGCATCGAGGCATGGCTGGTGCTGACGATGCGGTTGCGCAGCCGGAGGCTCTTGATCGCGAAGGGTTGAAGCAGGGGGTCGCCGGCGACAGCCGAACGACGATCTGCTGTGACGATGGCCTCGTTCACCGAATGATCCCTCTGTGGCCGAACCAGTATTGGTACAACGCCACCCCGCGGCCTCGACGATGCAGGAGGCGCCGGCCCGATCCCGGGCCCGTCGACGCCGATGATGACGATGTTCCTGGAACAGGAACAGATTGAAAAAGCCTGGGAGAAGCATACGCTCAGCGTATGGCTCAACTGTCCCGTCTCGTCCCGTCCGCACGCGGGCTTCTGGTCTTCGAAGCCGCGGCCCGGACCGGCAGCTTCACCGCCGCGGCAGCGGAATTCAACGTCAGCCAGCCTTCCGCCAGCCGCAGCGTCGCGGAACTGGAAGCCGCCATCGGAGCGAGGCTATTCGAGCGGCGCGCCCGTGGTCTCGCATTGACCGTGGACGGCAGCGACCTCTACGCCGTCGTCGGCGATACCGTCGGACGCATCGCGGAAACCATCGAGGCGATCCAGCGACGGCAGCACGGGACAAAGCCCATCGTCACGCTGTCGATGTCGAGCTCTTTCGTGGCCCATTGGCTGCTGCCACGCCTCGGCGAATTCCATGCCGCCTTCCCGCAGATCGATATCCGGTTCGATCTGATCCCGGGCGTCCTGCGCGGCGTGCCCGACAATGTCGACCTGGCGACACGCATCATCGCGGACGATGACCCGAACTACCATCGCTGGTCCTTTGCGCCCGAGATCGTCTTCCCGGTCTGCAGCCCCGCCTATCTCGACGCGCGCGGCAAGCTGGATCACCGGGGCGACGGCGCCGGGCATGTGTTTCTCTGGCTGAGCGACCACGCCACGCATGAATGGGCCAGGGAATGGGGCAATGTCGCCCATCGCAACGCCTCCAAAGGGGTCTGGCACGAGTTCACGGACTATTCCGTCATCCTCCAGGCGGCGCTGAACGGGGACGGCATCGCCCTGGGCTGGCTGAGCGTCGTGTCGAGCAGCCTGGTGAAGGGCACATTGGTGCCGGCTTCGGACCTCGTCATCCGGACCGGCCGGCACCACAGCCTGATCGCGCCCCGGTCGAGGCCCCTCAACCCGATCGTCGCCGAGGTCGCGCTCTGGCTTCGCAGCAATCTCGCCCGGGAACTCGCGGCGTTGGACGAGACCTTTCGCCCGCGCTGAGTTTGCCGGAATGCCGGGAGAACAACCTGCCTGTCGCCAGGGCGTGCGGCATCACGCCGATGGCCCAGCGCGGATGCAGGGCAACCTTGAGCCCGGCACGCCACGATGCCTTCAGAGGGATGCCGAAACCGTTGCGGGCGTTCTATTCGCGGCTGATCGAGGCGTAGCTAGAGGGCCTGCCATACGAGCTGATGGACAACGCCCCGATCTTCCGCACGAAGGGCTAGGCGCCGGCGCAGGAGGGCGGCAGGCCTCGCGCTCCTGCGGCATGCACGGAGAATCAGCTGCGCAAGAATTTCCGCGAGTTCCGTCCCATGGCGTTCGGCGAGGACGAAAGCTGCTCCTGACCGACCGAACGATGTGCGATCGCCGTCCTCCATCCCGGAAAGCGCAATGGAATCAGCAACAAGAGCACCGTCTGCAGTCATGCATGTCGGAAATCGTCGTCCTAAGAATCCAAACCAACCTGAAAGTGATGGTTGTTGCCGTTCATCCGACGTGGTTCTGCGGAGATGATTTGGTCTACCTCCTGCTTGAACTCTCCCCAGCGACCGTAATCGCGACCGCAGCCGCTGCACCGTACAAGAGCCGAGTCGATGAGCTCCGTAGGAAGAATGACGGAGATGCTGCCACAATCATCGCACGCGAACTTCGATAGGGTTGTCACACCTAGCATGTGCGTCTCCCAGTATGTCCCGAGGAAATTTCAGCACCCATTGCGACCAAGTCCGTAGTCGAGCCGATCTCAAGAAAAAATTCTTGATCGTTGGCAAGAACACGGATGACCGGTGCGATCGTGAACCGGCCTGCCTTCGACGCCGGGTCGATGGCTGATGTGGGGTCGAGGACCCGGCAGGGGACGTTGGGGCGGAGGCTCCGAAGCAACTCCCCGCCGATCAGAACGGCGCGTTCGCCTCTGAGGGCTCGGCGCCTATCTCTCCCGGAATGCTCGCGCGATCTGGTCCGCAAGCGGCTTGGCGAAATACGAGAAAACCGTCCTCTGCTGCGTGCGCACAAAAACCTCGACGGGCATGCCCGGCCCGACCTTGGCCCCCTGGAGCCGTGCGAGTTCGCCGTCCAGGATGGCGACGCGAAGGGTGTAGAAGTCTTGCCCAGTCCGCTGATCGACGGTGAGATCGGGAGATACGCGGGACACTTCGCCCTCGATCTCAGGCGTGGTCCGCTGGTTGAGGGCCGAGAAGCGCAACCCGGCGCGCTGTCCGGAGTATACCTGCTCGATATCCTGAGGTCGCACCCTCGCCTGCACCGTCAGACGATCAGAGGCGGGCACGATCAGCATCAAGGTTTCGCCCGGAGAGGCGACGCCGCCAATTGTGTGAACCGCCATCTGGTGCACGGTGCCGGATTGGGGAGCCCGGATATCCACGCGCTTGAGCTGGTCCTCCGCTGTGACTTTCCGTTCAACCAGCTCGGAAATCTTGCCACGAAGATCGGCGAGCGTCTTGCCGACTTCGGTGCGAAGATCCTCATCGATCTGAAGGATCTGCAGCTCGGTCTCAGTGATCCTGCCTTTGGCCTGAGCCACTGATGAGACCAGGGTGCCTTTCTCGCCGGTGATACGTGCAGCATCCCGCTCCAGGGCGTTCAATCGGGTGATCGAAACGAGCTTCTTGCTGTGAAGGTCGCGCACGCCCTCGAGCTCCTGCGCGATGAGGCTGGCTTCGCGGTCCTTCGCGACGATCTGCTCCGAAAAGGCCCGGATCTGATCCCGCATCTGGCCGATGCGTTCGAGGTGCTGGGCCTTCAAGCCCGATCGCGCTGCCCCTCGCAGCTCGAAGAGCCTGCGTTCTCCGCTCAGGAGTGCTGCGACATCCGGCGATTTTTCTGCTGCTGTCGACAGCTCGCGGGAAAAGGCGACTTCCGTAGCTCCGTCGCGCTCGGCTTCGAGTCGAGCTTGCTGCGCGAGGGCCTCGTTGAGAGCCTTGCTCACGACGGCGAGGTTGGCCTGCGTCACGGTTTCGTCGAGGCGGATAATGACGTCGCCTGCTTTGACGCGGTCACCGTCCCGGACGCGCAACTCGCTGATGACCCCGCCAGTGGGGTGCTGCACCTTCTTCACTTCCGACTCGACAACGAGCGAACCATGCGCGACCACCGCGCCTGAAAACTCGGTTGTCGCAGCCCATCCGCCCACGCCGATCAGCAGGGTTCCAAGGCTGATTCCGACCGCCAGAACATGGCGCTGGATCGAAAGCCGCGTGGGGTGAGAGACGTCGTCCAATATTCTAAGCTCCATCAGCTTCTGCTCGCTGCGCGATCGAAAATGCCAGCGGATTTCGGCACCGCCTTCAAGCTCGTGGAGAGCACCTCGTCCTTGGGACCGAAGGCCTGGACTCGTCCGTCCGCCATCACGAGGACCTGATCCAACGCTGTCAGGGCGCTCGGCCGGTGGGCGATGACCACCACGACGCCGCCCCTTCGGCGAACTTGGAAGATGGCGTCGGTCAGGGCCTGCTCGCCTTCGGCATCAAGGTTCGAGTTCGGCTCGTCGAGCACAACCAGAAAGGGATTCCCGTAGAGAGCTCGCGCAAGGGCGATGCGTTGCCGCTGCCCCGCCGAAAGAGCCGTTCCGCGCTCGCCGATCTGGGTCTGATAGCCTTCCGGCAGGCGCTGGATAAGCTCATGGACGCCCGACGCCTTGGCGGCTTCAATGATGCGCTCGGCCGTCGCGTCGCTGCGGAAACGTGCGATGTTGGCGGCAACGGTACCTGAAAAGAGTTCGACCTCTTGAGGGAGATAACCGACATGATGCCCCAGCTCCTCCGGCCGCCAATGACGCAGAGAAGAGCCATCCATGCGGACGGTGCCGGTCAGGGGCTGCCAAACGCCAACAAGCATGCGGGCAAGCGAGGACTTCCCGGACGCGCTCTGCCCGATGACGCCGAGCCCCTGCCCCGCCCGAAGCGCGAAGCTGACATTGGACGCCGTCAGGCGCTGCCCGCCGGGCGGAGAGACGGACGCAGCCTCGACGGTGATCAGTTCCGTCGGAGCAGGCAACGCGAGCGCAGGCGCCTGAGACGGCTGGGCTTCGAACATCTCCTTCAGCCGGCCCCACCCTTGGCGCGCCCTGACAAATCCCTTCCAGTTGCCGATGGCAAGATCGACGGGAGCGAGCGCGCGCGAGGTCAGGATCGAGCTCGCGACGATGATGCCAGCCGTCGCTTCCTGCTGAATGACGAGATAGGCGCCGACGCCCAGCACGATCGATTGCAACAGCATGCGCAGCACTCGGGACGTTGAGGCAAAGCCCCCTGCAACTTCGGCGGCGCGCTGATGTTGAAGCCGATGCTCGTCGCTGACCACCTTCCAGAGCGCGCCCATCTCGCCGCCCATGCCCATCGCATGGACGGCCTCGGCGTTGCGCCGCCCGACTTCTGCGATGGAAATCCGGTGGGCGGCAGCCCCGCTCGCCGCCGTCGACGGCTTTTGTGTGAGCCGCTCCGTAAGGACCGTTAGCGCGACCAGAACGATGGTGCCGATGAGCGCCGTAGCGCCAATCCAGAAGTGGAATAGAAAGCACAGGCCCAGATAAAGCGGGATCCAGGGAAGATCGAACAGCGCTCCCGGCCCGCTGCCTGAGAGGAAGCCGCGAACCTGGTCAAGGTCGCGCATCGGCTGCAGGCCCTCGCCAGCATTCTTGGCCTGGAGCGGCCCCGAGAGGATCGCCTGGAAGACCTTTCCATTCAGCCCTTCGTCAAGAGCGCAGCCGATCCGCAACAGAAGGCGACCGCGCAGGATGTCAAAGAGCGCGTAGAACACGTACAGCATGACGATCAGCAGCGTGAGGCCCACGAGCGTCGGAATGCTGCGGCTCGGCAGGACCCGGTCGTAAATCTCCAGCATGTAAAGCGAGCTGGCGAGCGTCAGCAGGTTCAGGGCCCCACTCAGGACCGCGATCGCCACAAATGCTCCGCGCCATTGGGAGATAGCCGCGGTAAGCGGAGACCGCGCGAGCGTCTCTCCTAGACGGATGCCGAAAGCAACCATCTTCTCTCGTCCTGCGTGCGCACGCGTCGCGCCCTGGGCGGAAGGCGAAAGGCTGGCAAGGCGCCTGAAAAGCGCACGTCCGTGTGCCCTCAGCGTGACGGCGCCCTGAACGAGAAAAGTTGAAGCGGTCTGCTGGAGATTGCGGGCCGGGAGGAGATGAAGCAATGGAGCCTCGTCGGTTCAAAGGAAAAGGTGCGCCGCTCAAGACCCGCGACTCCACCGAGAAAGATTCTTGGCGGTGGCACTCCGCACCAGCCATTCAGGCGCTTGGACGCTCCGGCTCGAGGCGGCGCGTCATCCTGGTCGTTTTCGCTATCCCGAGCCTGGAAGCCACGGGAGGCCGTTTTTGACCGGCTCGCGCGGGCGCGAGCCGGAATAATGGTGATGGTCAATCCCGTCAGAGAATGAAGTGATCTCGGCTGAGGTTGATTGCCTGGTTGAGTTCGATCTGGAAGTCGGCGTGGCCGTCCCCATTCACATCGCCCTGGATGATGGTGTGGTGGCCGCTATGGAAGTAGGACACCGAGTTTGCCTCAACCACGCTCGTCTTGCCGGCAAAGTGGAAGACTTGATCTCCCCTGACAGCAGTGTTGGCGTCGATCAGGCTGAGGTCGAGCTTGTCCGCGCCGCGTTGGAACCACTCGATCACGTCCCGGTTGCCGGCTCCCGGAAGGCTCTCTGACGGCGACCGGAAAATGAACGTGTCGGGCCCGGCGCCTCCCGACATCGTATCGGCTCCCAGGCCGCCGATCAGCTTGTCGGCTCCGCTGCCGCCGAGAAGCGTATCGTTTCCTGCACCGCCGTCGATGACGTCCGCACCGGCATTCCCGTGGATCCAGTCATTCCCGCTCGTGCCGACCATCTTGTCGGCCTTGTCGGTTCCGAAAACCTTGGCTGTCTCGACAGGATTGTCCGGCTTGGTTGCAGGATTGTCCGGCTGGGTTACGGGGGTGTCAGGCTTGGTCACCGGATTGTCCGGCTGGGTCGCCGGATTGTCCGGCTGGGTTCCCGTACCAGGATTATCGGGTAAGGGCTTGGAACCCGTCGCCATGCCACTCTCGAAGCTCCCGAGATCCGGAGCCTTCCCGGCATAGGAGAGCCCGACATCCTTGCCCTTGTCGACCAGCGCGCTGCCGGATGAGAGGTGAAGGAAGTCCGTCGTGGGAAGCGAGCCGTCGGCAGCACGCGCGCCACGCGCAGCCGCATCGTTGAGGGAGACGAAGTCGTTGCTCGTCGGGGCGGTATAGTTCCAGGAGTTGTTCGACGCGCTTCCGGCACCTGAGACCGCGACCTTGCCGCTGCCCGCCGAGAGGTTGTTGACGAAGCTGTTGTGGCCAGACCAGTAGGCGTAGTTATACGCCCCGTTATTGTAGGCCGAATTATTCTGGAGAACGCTGTCGAGGGTGGCATCGTTCTGGTCGAAGCCGTTCGACAGATTCCCCCAGGAGACGTTGTTGATCACGGTGTGGCCGCCGGATTCGGCGCCGCCCCCCGGCCGCTGGCCACCGAGCTTGAAGCCGTTGCCATCGCCCTCGGCCTTGCCCGAGGCGTCGTAGCCGTTGTTGAAAGCCCAGTTGCCCTCGATGAGCACACCGGCGCCCTTCGTGCCATCCTGGATATTGAAGAAATCGAAGCCGTCGTCAGAATTGTTCCAGGCGCGGTTGCCGCGCAAGACGTTGCCGGCGCCGCTCGTGCTGATCTGGAAACCGTCAGCGTTGTCGCCGCTCAGGTCGTGATTGTCGTGGGAATCGATATTCTGGAAGAGATTGTTCGAGCCCGGCCCGAAGAGCGAGACGCCCTTGCCTTCCCACTGGGACAGCCGGCCGTTGTCGTGCACGTCGAGCCGCTCGATGATGTTGTTGTGGGACTCGTCACGGATCACGATGCCGCCCATCGGCCCGCCGCGAACCTCCAGCCCGGAAATGTTGTTCCAGGAAATGCTCGACCCATCGAGCACCCAGCCGCCGGCGCCGGAGCGCCCGTAGTACTCGCTCGACGTCATGTGCGAGCCGTCCAGGATCGGCTTCTCGCCGGGGTAGTTCGTGACCGTGATCGGCCGGCCGCTTTCCCCGTCATTCGTGAGCTGGATGCCTTCTTTCAGGCTATAGACGCCACCCCGCAGATAGATGGTGTCCCCCGGCTTTGCCAGATCGTGGGCATATTGCAGGGAGGCAAAAGGCCGGTCGAGAGTGCCGGCCTGGCTATCGGAGCCAGTGGGTGAAACGTAGAAGATAGTCATAGCGCCCTTTCTCAACAGGGGAACATCCGGCGCCACGTCGCTTCGACGTGCCTCCGGCCCCTGATCAGTAAAAAGCTCGCCGTCCCCGCGGATGCAGGGCCAGTGAGCCGCGTTATGGGATTGACTCCCGCTTAAGCGGACGAGGAGGCATCGGGTGATCAACGCTGCCCGACACCGAACATCAGCAAACTCACAAGCCATGCTTGCTGATTGTTGAATGCTTACGAGTCAGGCATGCGCCACGACGTCAAGCATCCCTCGCATGGCGAAATAGCAGCCGCATCGTCGCGACTACGATTCCATTTATTGGGTAGCCATCGGCATGGGTTGCCCTGGATGTTTTCCAGGGAGCGGAGTTATGGCTGCCTCGATCTCCGGCAGCCGAATCAAACATAGGATATGAATGCGCGGCCGTCTTGGCCTGACCCGCCATATCCGTTGAGTTTCAAGCCAAGCACGATTTGGGACAATGCGCCGCATCGCCATTCATCGGCCGGCGCCGCGCTTCAACTCCCGTCGAAACGCCGTCGGCGTCTTGCCTGTCCATCGTTTGAAGGCCCGCACGGAAGCACTCGGCTCGCGGTATCCGAGCAGCCAGGTCACCTGCGAAACCGTCGACGTTCCGTCCCGGAGATATTGCACCGCGAGCTGGTAGCGCAGTTCGTCGAGGACCTCACTGAAGCTGATGCCCAAATCAGCCAGTCGACGCGTCAGGGTGCGGGCGCTCGTACCGAGGTCTCGCGCGATGGCCTCGACCTTTGGCGTCCCATGTCGTAGCCGCGGCATGATCGCATTCTCGACCCTGGTGCGCAGGGAGCCGGCTTCCCCAGCAGAATACGGAAACGCCTTCCGATGCAGCCCTGCCAGGAGCTCCTTCAGAAAGTGATCACCGGTCGTCAGAGGCAGTTCTTTGGTGTCCCGAGCGAAGGCCAGAAGGTCCAGCTCCGCGCCGAAGTCGATCTGAAGGCCAAAGTAGCGCTCCATCTCGGCGACCCGGCCCGGGCGTGAATGAACCATCGACGCCGAGGTCGGCACGAGTTCGCGGCCAGTGAACAAGCGGCATTGTCGCAACGTGGTTGTCAGCCAGAACTCGGCCTGGTGGCGATCGAGGTGCCGCTCAACCCCGACATAGCTAAGCTCAAGGGATACCCCTTCCCCGCTGCCTTCGCGGATCTTCAAGGCCTCGTTCGCGAACACCCCATACAGTTCCTGATAAGCCAGAGCCTCCGCGAGGGTTTCGGCCGAGGCCATGATGTAGTGAACGAAGCCGAGCGCCCGCAGATCAAAGCTCTGCGCGAGGTGAAAGCCGAGGAGATCGTCGCCCAGCTCGTCGGCCGCGATATTGAGGAACGCGATTTGCCGGCGCACGGGGACGCGCTCGTCGGGATTGTCCAAGAGCGAAGGAGATAGCCCGGCCTCGATCATCCGCGGCTCGGGATCGATGCCCTGAGCGGAAAGCTGAGCCGCCGCCAGTCTGGTGAGCACCGCGACGGCGGTCGGCGCCTGCTCACGCCCGCGCTCTGTCGAAGATCCGGGCGACGGAAACATGACTTTCTCGGTACAGGCGAATGACCGACATCTGGTTCTGCGGGTCTCGGTCCCGAGGTCGAGTTAACTAGAATGCCCCAGTGGAGCACTTGACCGGTATCAAGTCGCGTGAGGCTCGGGGATGAAACGTTCGTCAAACAAAATGACGAACTGAGATTCTTGCCGCGTCCGGTTCACGCGGCGCAATTCTCCCTTCGGTCGCGATTTTGCGCCTAATGGGAGGCAGGATCTGGTTCTCCTCCGGATGTTCTCGCGCCGAGCAATGGCTGGCTGTTGATGAGACACGCCTCATCAATTCGCTATCACGAGTTTCGCTTCGCTGGGCTTCGGTTCGGCACCAGGCCCCGGAAACAAAGCGCCGGTTCGACCACTCAGACGATATCCGATCAGACCTAACCATTCCCTCGCGGCGAGATCCAGACGCTCAAGGCCCTGACCGACGACGGTGAACGGCTGCTCAAGATCCCGAGTTCCATTTGTCTGAAAGTCGACGGGATAAGGGATCACGCGGAAACCTACCTGCTCGAAGCTGCCCATCGCCCGCGGCATATGCCAGGCGGACGTCACGAGCAGCCAACGTTCGCCTGGGCTGGGCCGCACGAGATTCCGTGTTTCGCGCGCATTCTCCCAAGTGTTATGGGACCGAGGCTCGATGGTCAGACGGTCCCCGGGCAGCCCGATTGTCTTCAGGTACTCGGTTGCCGTCCACGCTTCCGGCGGCAACCGCGATCCGATCCTGGAATTGCCACCGGAATAGACCAGCCGCGCAGCTGGATAACGCCGCGCGAGATCCATGAAGGCGAAAAGGCGCTCCGCAGCGCCGTTGACCGCGAACTGGCGTCGCGCTGCGGACCTCGTCAGCTCCAGCGCGCCCGACAGCACGATAATGCCGGTAATGGGGCGACCGTCGTCGACGAAAGCAGGGAAACGTTGCTCCAGCGGAAAGATCGCCCAGTTGCCGAGGGGCAGGAGCCCAGCCGCCAGGATCCCGCAAATACCGCCCCCCGCCAGCGCCAGCCCCACGCGTCGCCAAGGGGTCGCCACCATGACGATCAAGCCGAGAAACCCCAGCATCGCGATTGCGTTTGAGGGTGCCAGCAGCTCGCCAATCTGGGACATGACATGAAACATGCGTTCACCAAGGCCGGCACATCACGAAGACCTCATTCATGAGACGTGCAGGCCGGAGCCGCCGGAGCGCTGCGGGCGTTTCCCGAGGAACTCTCCTGTGTCGCCCCGGCGGTAGCCGGCATGAGCCTTCAGGTTCACACGCGTGAGTACAGCGAAGATTTTAGGTCTTGGCCCACCGCTCAGCAGCGCGGGCTTCATCAGCAGTTCGATTGCGTTTGCAGCAACATCGCGGCGGGTGCTGCCCCAACGGACGGCAAAGAGAACGCCATCCACCCTTGCCGCGAGAATGCGGATACCAGCGGATTCAAAAACGCCCGGCGCGGCGATGATCATGTAGTCGTAGCGGTCACGCAGTTTGTCGAGGCTGTTTGCGAGCTGACTGCCGACAAGGGAAGCCGTGTTGGCATCTCCGATCTCATCGAGGGCGAGGCAGTCGAACCCGAGAGCGGAGTCGCGACGGATTTCCAACGAAGCGCGTTGGGCCGAGACGTCGCTATCCAGGTTCGTTTCGCTGCTGAGGCCGGTCAGTTTCACGTCCTGGCTCGGAGCGTCGGCACATATCAGCAGCACCCGTCGTTGAAAGCGGGCAGCGTACGCCGCGATGCCGACCGCCAACGCCGTTTTTCCCTCGCCCGGTCCGCTGGATGTGACTGCCAGGATCTTTCCATCGCCCCGATGCTGAATGACCTCGAGCGCCACCGCAGCGACAGCCTCGATCGCCTGGTCATAGGGCGGAGACGGACATTCGGGCAGCCGCCAGCGGCCATTGTACCGCCCCTCTTCGGGCTCCGGGACCAGGCCGATGCACCCGATTCCCAGGGTGGTCGCGAGCTCACGCTCGCTTCGTAAGCTGCGATCCATGCGCTCCAGAACGGAAGCAGCCCCCCCTCCGAGCGCCGCGAACGCGATCATCGCGGCCGAGATGTAGAGGTAAGGGCTGAGCGAACTCGGGCGCTGCGGTACCGAAGCTTGAGCCAGGATCTGAACTCCCGTCGAGCTCGGATCTTTCAGCTGCTGTTGCTGACGTAGGAGATCCCGGACGACATCGGCAGCCGTCGCAGCACGCCTTTCGAGAGTCTGCCGCTCGCGACGCTGAGCGAGGTCGGCGCCGGATGCAGCCTGCAGCGAAGCAATGCGCTCAGCGAGGGAGTGCTCCTGCAAGCGGAAGACGTCGACATCGTGCTCCAGACGTTGCAGGCGCTGCTCGGAGTCCGCGCCAGACACTGTGGGCTTGGCTGCTATCGTTCCGGAGTTCACATCGGCTTGGCTTTCGGGCGCCGTGATCGGCGCGACGGCGCGCGCGAATTGAGTTCCAACCAGAGGTTCACGCAGAAGCGCATCGATCTTTTCCGGCGGTGCCCCCGAAAGCTGCAGCTTTCGAACCTGCTCGAGTCGCTCCTGCCGGCGCAACAGCTCGGATCTCACCAGCTCCAGCTGACGGGACGTCTCAGCGGTCAGCTCACCCGCTGCTGCGTCCGCGCTTGGCGTTCCGTGCGCCGAGACGTGCGCCCGGAGCGCCTCGTCCGCGGCTTCGAGCTCGGCCTGCGATTGGATCAGGCGATTGTCCAGCCCTGTTCGAAGCGCGTCCGCCTGCTGCTGCATCCTATCCGTCAAGCGATCGACATGCGTCTGTACGACCTGATTGACGATGATCGCTGCTCTTTCGGGGTCGACATCCCTGTAGCTGATCGAGATCACGTTGGAGCGCCGTTCCTGCCGGACAAGAAGGGAGTTCTTCATGGCGTCCAGGCTTGGCAGCCCGTTGGCAGCCTGCAAGGCCTCCGGAGGATTTGGACTCGGAAGAACGACGTTCTTGAGGCCTTTCCCGATTGCGACCAGCGATCCCCGCAGCCGATCCCCCAGCGTCGGGTTCGCCATCTGGGACACGGCACGCGCCGACACCGCCTTGTACTGCGGCAGGTCAGGCAATGCCTTCAGCACGTCGCGCAGGCGGGCGTCCGACATGAGCGTCGCGATGTGCGTGTCCACGACGGTCTCAAGCAGGCCGGCCGCCATCTGAGCCTGGGTGGGCTCAAACATGAACTGCGCGGTGGCCGTATAAGCGGGGGGAACAACGAAGGCAGCGACGCCGGTCAGAAGCGTGCCGGCCAAAACAACCTTCGCGATGAAAAGCCTGCGTCGACGAACGAGATTGATGATCTCGTGGAACATCTGCTCTGGCGGCAGGGACGGCTGCGTGTCGGCCCCGAGGGCTGCGCGACTGGACAACCTCCCGATCGGGATGAACTCGCCTGGGTTCTGACTCATGCTGATCGACTCTGCTTTCGTTCATCGAACTGGCGTCGCAAAGCGGGCTAGCTGTCGAGCGAATGCTATTGCGGCGCAGTCAGCTGCAAGTTGACCGAAATCAAGACGAGTTGTGGCAGCGCGCCTAGCCTTCATGCTCCATTGAAGGAGGCTGGCATGAAGGCAGTCATTCAAGCAGGCGGCAAGGGCACGCGCTTGATGCCCTACACATCCGTTCTTCCGAAGCCGCTCATGCCGATAGGGGCGCGGCCAGTTCTCGAGCTCCTGCTTCGATGGCTTCGCCGCAACAACATCGAGGACGTCTACATCACGACGGGCTACCTCGGTCACCTGATCCGCAGCTTCTGTGGCGACGGTCAGCAGTGGGGCCTCAAGATCACCTACTCACAAGAGGTCGAGCCGCTGGGCACCGTTGGGTCGCTGACGCTGCTGCGGGAGCATCTGGACGGCACCTTTCTGATGTTGAACGGTGACGTGCTGACCGACCTCAACCTTCCAGCCTTCGGGTTGGCGCACCGCAAGCATGGCGGCCCGCTGACGATCGCCACGACGGTCCGATCCACCCGTATGGATTTCGGTATCATCGAAGATCTGGAAAACCGCATCACGAGTTTCACGGAGAAGCCCACGCTGTCCAACAGCGTGAGCATGGGCGTCTATTGCATGGAGCCCGATGTCATCAAGTACATCCCCGCGGGCATCCCCTTCGGCCTCGATGACCTGGCGCTTTGCTTGCTCGAGAAAGACGTTCCCATCCACGTCTTCAAGCATCAGGGGCTTTGGCTCGACATCGGACGCGTCGAGGACTTCCACAACGCGCAGGACATCAAGTGGGAAGAGCGGGCGCCTTCGCTGCTCGCAGTGGCCAGCTAACGCCACAACTCCGCACGACGCCCGAAACACTCGTCAGGAAAGCAGCGTACATGAAAGCAGAGCCCATGCTTCTCGTCTCGGAGCCCATCCTCGGATCGCAAGAAAAGGCCGCTCTCGCCGATGTCATCGACAGCGGCTGGATCACAATGGGCGAGCGGGTGAGCAGTTTCGAGCACGCTTTCGCCGAGGCGCACGCAGCCGACGATGCTGTTTCGGTGAGTTCCTGCACAGCCGGGCTGCATCTCATCCTGCATGCTCTTGGGATCGGCCCGGGCGACGAGGTTCTCGTGCCGGCCCTCACCTTCGTGGCGACGGCGAATTGCGTGCTCTATGTCGGCGGCACGCCGATCTTCGTGGACATCGAGTCTTCGGCGCAGCCGCTGATGTCCCTCCAGGACGCCGCCGCCAAATGCACGCCCCGGACGAAAGCCGTCATCCTCGTTCATTTCGCAGGATACATGGTCGATCCCGAGCCATGGCAGGCCTTCGCGCGTGAGCGGGGCCTGATGCTGATCGAGGACGCCGCTCATGCCTCCGGGCTCCCGGGCGCCGGTGCAATCGGCGACGCCGCGGCGTTCAGCTTCTACGGAAACAAGAACATGACGACGGCGGAAGGCGGGGTGGTCCTCGCCCGCGATGCCTCCCTGCTCGACACCATCCGGCGTGCGCGAGGGCATGGGCTGACGAGCGGCACCTTCCAGCGGCGCTCCAGCCGGACGCCGATCTACGATGTGACGATGCTCGGCTTCAACTATCGGCTCGACGAGTTGAGGGCCGCCATCGGCCTCGTCCAGCTCGGCCACCTTAAAGAGTGGAATGCGAAACGGAAGATCCTGGCGGAGTCCTATCGGCGGCGCATTGGTGAGAATTGCCCCAGCGTCGCCATCCCTTTCGAAGCGCGGCGACCTTCCGTCCATCACATCATGCCGGTGGTGCTGCCGGCTTCTTCCGACCGTCAGGACGTGATCGATCACTTACGTGCGAAGGGCATCCAGACCACGATCCACTATCCGGCAATCCATCGTCTTTCCTTCTATCGCGGCCTCTATCCAGACGTAAATCTTCCCCGGACCGAGGCCTTCACCGATCATGAGCTTACGCTGCCGTTGCACCCGCGCATGGGGCTCGATGATGTCGAAAGAGTTACATCGGCACTTGCGGACGCGCTTGGCGAGCGCGTTCCGCCGGCTGCGTTCGTAATGCGAGACAAAAGCAAGCACGCCAACCTCGCAAGTGGCTGAGGAGTTCTTTCACATGAACGGACAAGGCTTCTTGGGACTGCCGGTCGCCGAAACGGCGCAAACATGGCTCAGGCGAGCCGCCGATATTCTACTAGCCGGCGCTGCGTTGTTTTTGCTGGCGCCGCTCATGCTGCTCATAACGATCGCCATATGGCTGGAATCCGGGCAGCCAACGCTGTTCTGTCAAACTCGACTTGGACAGGGCGGCCGGCGTTTTCGTATGTACAAGTTCAGGAAGTTCCATGCAGACGCCGGCCAGGCAGGCTGCCCGTTGACGCTCGAGCAGGACCCCCGGATGACCCAGGTCGGGCGCCTGCTTATGAAGACGAAGCTCGACGAGTTGCCGCAGTTCTGGAACGTGATCAAGGGCGACATGGCGATCGTCGGACCACGGCCGGAGAGCCTTGCTTTCGCGGATTGCTTCCATAACGGCTGGGAAGAGTTGCTCAGATACAAGCCCGGCCTCGTCGGCCCGTGCCAGATCATATTCCGGAACGAGGCCGCCGCCTTCCCGAAAGGTGCCGACGTCAACGAGTTCTATCGCACCGTCGTGTTTCCGCTGAAGGCGCGCATCGACCTCGACTACTTCCGCAGCAGAAGCCTGGCATCGGATGTCGTGATCATGATCAGGAGCTTCCTGGCGATCTGCGGCTGGGCCTCGGTCGCGAGCGCAGGCCTCAGGCAAGTCGAACGCCGCGCCTGAGCCGGTGCGAACCTAGAATGTCCAGTCCAGGAGGTCATGCCATGTCCTATGATGGTGCAAAGGTGCTTGTGACGGGCGCCGACGGCTTCATCGGCTCGCATCTCACCGAGGCGCTCGTGAATTGCGGCGCCAGGGTCACGGCTTTAACCCTCTACAACTCCTTCGACAGCCATGGCTGGCTGGACGAAATCCCGGAGGCGACCAAAGGCCGGCTCGATCTCGTCCGCGGCGATGTCCGCGACGCGGCCTTCATCTCGCGCGTCGTGCCGGGTCAAGACATCATCTTCCACCTCGCAGCGCTGATCGCCATCCCGCACTCCTACGCCGCCGCGCAGACTTATGTCGAAACGAACATCCTCGGAACCCTGAACATCCTCGAAGCTGCCCGCCAGAGTGGGACGGAGCGGATCGTCCATACCTCGACAAGCGAGGTGTATGGAACGGCGTTGAAGATGCCGATCTCGGAAGAGCACCCGTTGCAGGGCCAATCTCCCTATTCGGCATCCAAGATCGGTGCCGACATGATGTCGGAAGCTTTTGCCCGGTCATTCGGTTTGCCTGTCGTGACGCTGCGTCCTTTCAATACATTTGGTCCACGGCAGAGCGAGCGGGCGATCATTCCGACGCTCATCCGACAGGCTCTGGATCCGAACTGCGCCGCCATACGGGTCGGCGACACGACGCCGGTGCGCGACCTCACCTTCGTGGAAGACACCGTAGCTGCCTTTTTGATGGCGGGATCATCCCCGGATCTGGAGTTCGGCCGAGCCTACAATGCTGGAAGCCAGCACGGCGTGACAGTGGCCAACCTGATCGACCTGGTGCTCGAACTCTCCGGCACTTCCAAACCGGTGGTCCAAGAGGGCGTCCGGATGCGACCTGCCAACTCGGAAGTGCGTGCGCTTCTGGCCGACTGCAGCCGCTTCGCGGCGGTTACGGGCTGGCAGCCACGGACCGGCCTGCGCGAGGGCATCGGGCGTACCACCGAATGGTGGCGGACCCGTCTCGCGATGGGCCGGGTGCGCTCGCAGAGCAATTTCATGACCTGATCTCACCGCCCTGCCTGGACCGCCGCGCGGCGCCGGCTCCAGAACCGATACGAGGCTCTCGATGGGACATCCATCTGCGCGCAAGGGCTGGGCAGCGACACTGCTCATGGCCGGCATAGCTTTGCTCTGGACGCATGGAGCTTGCCGCGCTGAATATCTGCTCTCTCCCGGCGACGTGGTGGAAATCGCCGTCGCGCCAATGCCGGAGCTGCGGCAGCGTATGCCGGTGCAGCCCGACGGAACCATCATCATCCCAATGCTAGGGGCAGTGATGGCGGCAGGATCGGCCCCGCAGGTGCTGCAGGACCGGGTCGAGACAGCCTTCGCAGCGAAAATCCTCCGCCAGCGAATGCCCGACGGGCGCGAGCGGATCGTGTTGCTTCAGCCTGGCGATGTCACCACGGCAGTCGTCGAGTACCGGCCCATCTATGTGAGCGGCGACGTGCTCAACCCGGGGCAGTACGCCTACCGGCCACAGATGACGGCGCGCCATGCCATTGCTCTCTCAGGCGGCCCGAGCACAGTACGGGGCCGTCCCGGGCAGTCAGGCGTCGAGATCGCGGAGGCGGAGCGCGAATACCGAACTGCGACAAGCGCGCTTGCCAAGGAGCATGTTGTCTCCTGGCGGCTTGCCGCGGAACTCGATGGATCCGAAACGATCAAGGAACAGCCCCTCGGGTACCTGTCCATATCGGCCGCTTCGCTTGCCGACTTTCTGCGCGTCGAGACCCGTTACCTGCAGGTTCGCCTCAAGGAAACCAAGAGCGAGCGGGCCTATCTGGAGAGTATGGTGCGACAGGCCGGCGAGCAGATCGAGACTCTCACCACGCAAGTGCAGGGGGAGCAGAGCGGCCTCCAAGCCGACATGGCAGAGCTTGATCGCGTGAACAAACTCTTCGGCACCGGCAGCTTGCCGAGCCCGCGCGTCACGGATAGTCGCCGGGCCGTCCTGCTGTCGTCGACCCGGCGCCTTCAGACGATTGCGAACCTGACCCAGGTCAAGCAACAGCGGGATGAACTGCTTTGGCGCCTGGACAAGGTCGACACCCAAAGGCGCATCGACGTGCTACGCGAAAGCAGGGAATCGCAGCTGCGTATGACCGAGCTGAGAGCGCGGCTCGATGGCGCGACAGAGAAGCTGCGTGTGCTTGGGCAGATGGTCGTCCTCGAAACGGGCGCCAACGTCGCGCGGCTGGGCGTCACGATCATCCGTAAAGCTCGAACGAACTGGGATCGCATTCCCGCGTCCGAGGACACCGAGCTGATGCCGGGCGACACCGTCGAAGTCGTGTTCCGGCGTGAGGATGCTTCGACGGCAGCGGTGCAGTGAACCCGCTCCGGAGACCTTTTCTTCACGCGAACCGGTGTCCGCTGCGCTCGAAAATGCTCTCGCGATGACATGGCTTCGGTCGCACTGATCCACCGGTGCGACAAAGCAAAGCCGGCGTCAGTCGCTGTGAACCGCCTCCGGGAAACCCGGCGCGGTTCAGATCTCCTCTCAGAGCATGCTTGGCTGCCGGCCGCACGCACATGGGCGCCTGCCTTTACTGGATCGGGCGCTCCCTGGTGCGAGCCTCGTTCGCTATGTCAAGCATTGCCTCAAGCTGGGCGAGCGTCGCTGGCGAGAAGATCAAATTCATGATCTGGCCGCCGGACATCTCAAGGCTGATCATCGTTTCGCCTCGAGGGGTGGCCGTTATCGCGACCGCCTGGACATCGACGACATCAAGGTCGATCTCCGGCAACAAGATCTGCTTCTGCCCCATTAGTCCCCTACCGTCGTGGGGGCCCCACTGCGTCAGAGATGCGCTTTCCGATCTCGTGCTTTTCGGCCGTGCCGTCGGCTTCGAGTTGTGCTTCCCGACTTCCGGACACTATTGGCAGAACCTTTCAGCGAATTGATCCTCATCAAGACTGCGAAGCCCGGCCGACGTAGGGTTTCGATCGCAGCGAGAGGAGGCCGGCGATGAAAGCTGTCATCCAAGCAGGTGCCCGGCGCAAGCGGCTGATGCCCATCAGCGCCAAGCCTGTGCTGGAGTTCCTGCTGCGCTGGCTACGACGATACAACGTCGACGCCATGAACCGGGAAGCGGGCAAGAGCGCGCGCGTCTTTGTGGCCCGCCACCATGACTTGGCGGCTCACCTCGGCTACCTGCCCGTCGCCGTGGACATGCCCCGCCGCCGTGCATCGCGCGGAACCAGCGGGCCGCCTCGGGAGGTTACGCGGTGACGGCCCGAACGGCGCGGCAATCGCTCGTGCATGTCGCGTCCTGGGTCGGCGGTGCCGGTCTCCTGTCGCTCGTTGCCCTCGCGCTCCTGATCTTGAGGAACCCATCCGTCCCCGTAATGCTCATCGGCTTGGCCGTCGTGGCGACGATCGGCCTGCTGCTGCTGCGAAACCCGCTTGCCGCGCTCCTGCTCGCCGCGTTCGTGCTCCTGCTGCCGCCAGGGGACCTTCGGGTGGAGGGGATCTACATGCTCGCCAGCAACGGCACGGTCGTCGCAGCTCTTGGGATCTGGCTCGTCCGGGCGCTGAGCGGGAACGAGACGGTCAAATGGAACCCCACTTGCCTTCTCCTCGCGCTGTACATCGCATGGGGGCTCGTGACGCTGCTCTGGGCGCCGGATCTCGTCGAAGGTCGCCGCAAGCTGATCGCCTGGACGTTCAGCTTTATCCTGCTGTTTTTGATCTGCAACGAGGTGAGATCGCTGCCGGCAGTAGACCGCTTCATGCGGATGCTGAGCTTGATGGGCTGGCTCATGATTCTTTGCGGGATTTATACGGCCCTGTTCACCGATTTCGTGTTTGGAACCAGACTGAAAAGTTTCAACATGAATGAGAATACCTTGGGCGTCATGCTGATCATGGCACTTCCCGGGGTCATCTGGCCGGTGATGCGAAGTGACGGGCCTCGCCGGAGGTCCATGCTCATCCTGGCAATAACCTACATGCTTTGCGCCGTGGCGTTGATCGCACTCAGCGGATCGCGAGGAGGCGCGATTTCGGTCGGCCTCCTGTTGCTGATGCTGCTGTTCTTCAGACCCGCGCGGAAATGGGCCGTCGGCGGCGTCGCGCTCATTCTTTGTCTGTTCCTCTTCGCCCCGTTCCTCTTCGACACCCTCATTCAAAGGGCTGTCGAAGGAGATGGCGGCGAGCTCGGCGGACGGTCTGTCTTGTGGGAAGCAAGCCTTCTGTTCATGCGCGACCATCTGCTGACGGGAGCCGGCATCGGCAACGGCCCCTTCAGGCTGCACCCCTACATCGCGTCGCTGACCAGCGAGGTCAACCACCGCACGGATCTGCCCAGCCACCAGCCGTTTCTCGAGGTCGGTGTGGACACGGGTCTGGTCGGGCTGATCATCTACGTCTGCATGATCGGATCCGCGATACGGAGTTTCGTGCGCTCCCGCTCCTGCTGGTTGCTCTCTCCTTCCTGTCCGGACGGATACTACTTGACCGTGATCGGAGCCACGGCGGCGTACGGGTCCACATGGCTCAAGGCGGGAGGGTTGGAAAACCACGCCAGCCTCATCGTGATACTCGCCCTGCTCCTGATCCCGTCCTTAGTGCAGGAGGCCGACGATCGAAGCGCACAGGAGGGCGGCCCCTGGCTGTCGAAGCGTCGCCATGACCGCGGCTAGCGAGGGGGCGATGAACGCGCACGCAGCCGCCCCGCCGCGTGACGAGGCCAGCGGGCGGTTCGTCGTCAACGTCGGCAGCAGCCTCGTTTACGTCGTGCTGAACACCGGCATCATGTTCTGGTACATCCCTTTCCTGCTGAAGCATCTCGGGGTTGCGGCCTACGGGATGGTTCCCCTGTCGTCCTCCTTGGTCATGTTCGCGATGATCGTATGCGAGGGGGTGAACGGTGCGATCTACCGCAACCTGGCGATCGATCTGAACCGGGGAAATCTGCCCGCCGCGCAAAGGACGTTCAACAGTGCCGTGATGCTGACGATCGCGGTCAGTTGCTTCCTGCTGGTTCCGATGGCCCCGGCGGTTTGGCTCTTTCCCCAACTCTTCGAGGTGCCGCCGGGCCTCGAGGGCGCGGCGCGGTTCCTGCTCGCGGGCTCCTTCTTCACCGCCCTGACATTCCTTGTCGGAAGCCCTTTCGACGCATCGAGCCTGATCACTCACCGGTTCGACGTCCGCAACGCCATTCGGTCCGCGGTTGCCTTGAGCAGGGTCGGGATCGTGGCCCTGTGCTTCCTTGTCTGGCCGGCGAGCCTCCTGCACGTCGGCCTCGGCCTGATCGCCTCCGCCCTCCTCGGCCTGGGCAGTTGCGTGATCGCGTGGCGACGGCTGACCCCGCAGTTGCGCCTGCATCGCGCAGATGTGGACCCCCACCACTTCCGGCCGCTGTTGAATTTCGGCGCCTGGTCGGCGGTGAACACGGCCGGAATGCTGCTGCTCATGCAGGTCGACCTCCTCATCGTGAACGCATTGTTCGGTTCAACCATGACCGGTCGTTACGGCGCATTGCTTGCTTTCGCGGTGCTCATGCACACGCTGGCCGAGGTGGTCATACCGATTTTCAGCCCGATGATCATGGCCCGCTACGCCATCGGCGATGTCACGGGTGTGCGCAGACTGCTGGAATCCGCCGTCGGCTTTCTCGCCTTCGGGCTGGCCCTGCCGGTCGGGCTCCTCTGCGGGCTCGGCCGCCCACTCCTGTCGCTGTGGCTCGGGCCCGATTTCGCCGAGTTCGACATGCTCCTGGCAGTCCTCGTGGCTCATCTGGCGGTGAATCTGGCGGGCCGGCCGATCGGTTACCTCCTCACCGCGCACAACAAGGTGAAGCAGCAGGGTTTGGTGACGCTGGTGCTCGGCGTCGTGAACATTGGGCTGGCAGTCGCGCTCGCCCTCTGGGCCAATTGGGGCGTGCTCGGCATCGCGGCGGCGGCCGCGATCGTTTGGACCTTGAAGAACACGCTCATCCTTCCGGTATACGCCGCACGCGTGCTCGGCTTGGACTGGTGGGCGTTCCTGCCCCGGCTCGCGGGTGGAGCTGCGGCGGTGCTCGGGATAGCGCTGGCTGGCAGGGCACTTGCCGCCGAATGGCCACCGCTCGATTGGATCAGTCTCGCGGCGATGGCCGGTGCGATATCGGCACTATACTTGATCATACTCATAGGTTTCATCATCCGCCCCGACGATCGCAAGCTGATCTCGCGGCTCATACTTCGGAGGGCACATGATTAACTGGCGCCGCCCCATGCTGAAGTTCTACGACGAGCGCGTCATGAACCGCCCGATCCCGCGATGCCGCACCTTGATCTCGGACTTTTATGCCCTGCCCCGCGAAGCGCGGCGAAACCTGCGGGATCAGCGTCTGACGCAACTGCTCAGGCACGCAGCGCGACACGTGCCGCACTACCGAAAGCTGCTGGCCGATCGAGAGATCGCGCGTGGTGACGTCATTGATCTCGTCAGCTTCGGGAAGGTGCCACCGCTAACGAGGAGCTTCCTGCAGAACTCCCCTGAGAGTTTGAAGAGCGACGACTTGAGCTCGAGACATTCGTACAAGAACAGTTCCGGGGGAAGTTCGGGAGAGCCCGTCGCCGTGATCCAGGACCAGGATTACAACGCGATGGGTATCGCCATGACCGAGACGTATCACGGCTGGGTCGGAAGGGACGCCGGCGAGTCTCTGGTCAAGCTTTGGGGGTCCGATCGGGACGTGGTGTCCGGTACTCTGGGGTGGCGCAACAAGCTCAGCGGCTTCGTTCGCAATCAGAAATGGGCGAACTCGTTCAAGATGAGCGAGACGGCGATGTTGCGCTATCTGGATTGGATTCGGCAATACCGTCCCGTTCTCATCGAGGCCTACGCGGACAGCGCCTTCGAACTTGCTCGCTTCGCAAATGCCCGCGAGACCAGGGTCTCCGGCGTGAGACACGTCATTACCAGCGCGGGCACGCTGCACCCGTTCATGAGGAAGGAGATTTCGCGCGCGTTCGGCTGTCCGACGCTGAACAGATACGGATGTCGCGAAGTTGGCGACATTGCCGGTGAGCGGACAGAGAACGGTGGCCTGGAGGTGTTTGACTACTGCAACCTCGTCGAGGTCGTGAAGCCTGACGGTCAGCCCTGCCAGGAAGGGGAAGAGGGCGAGATCCTCGTCACCAATCTCACGAATTTCGCGATGCCGCTCATCAGGTACAGACTCGGGGATCGCGCCGTGGTCGGCAAATTCTCCGACGGTCCCTTGCCGTTCGTCGAACGATTGCAGACGGTGTCGGGACGCCAGACGGACGCGTTTATCTTGAGGGATGGAACGGCCGTATCGGGAATCTTCTTCGTTTATTTTCTCACAGTCTTTCACGAGGCCGGTTGGCTTCTCAAGACGCAGATCGTCCAGCGCGACTACGACGACGTCGTCGTCAAGATGGTCGTGAAGACGGCTCCGGCGCAATCCGCTTTGGACGAGATCGTCACCTCGCTTCGGATTTTGCTGGGCCAGTCGTGCAACATCAGTTTCGAGACGCTGCAGGAAATTCCCCCTCTGAAATCCGGAAAGCACAGCTACGTCGTTTCACTCGTAAAGCGACCATAGAAGGTGATCGCCCGGACAACCCAGATCATGCAGATCTGTATCTGGAGCCATTGAAAAAGGCTGCCTTCGCGCGGTTCTCTTGATCCTGGTCGCGATTGGGGATCGGCCAGCTGGACACCGGCAAGACCCCACCGCGGCCAGCGACATCGTGTTTCACTCGCCCGGCAGCGCACTGGGCAGGCGGACTCATGGAACAGCGGTCGGTTTTTGAGATGTCACAGCACAGGTGACGCCCTGACGCACTTACGCGAGAGCGCCCTGTAAAGGAGACTGCGCTCGGGAGTGCTGAACCGGACCTGCCGCATAATGGCGGCACCAGGCTTCCAGCATCAGCAGGCGCCACAGCAGCAGGCCGAAATCCCGGCTCCGCCCCGAGCTGTGTAGATCAAGGATCCGCTCCACCCCATTCAGGTTCCAGAACCCCCGCTCTCTGCTGTCGCGGTCGAGAAGCCTTTCCCTGACCATGGCGCGGCCGGCCGGCTCGCGAAACCAATCGCCCAGAGGAACCCCGAAGCCTCGCTTCGGGCTTTGGCCAGTAACCTCCGGGAGAAATCGAGCGGCCAGAGCCCTTAGAGGCAGTTTCCCCTGGGCGTGATCCAGCAGGCATGCACGGGGCAGGCGCGCGGCCCACTCGACGATGCGGACATCGAGCAGCGGCGACCGAACTTCGATCGAATGGGCCATCGACGCCCGATCGACCTTCACCAGCACATCGTCGGGGAGATAGAGGCTATAGTCGAGCTTCTGCTGGCGCGCCGTCAGCGGAGCGCCGCGGCTCATCCGCCATCTCTCCCATACCGCGCTGCTGGCGTTCCGCAGAAACGGCCGCAGATCCGGGTGAATGCAATCGTCCATCACCGGATCATCAGGCAGCTCGTCGAAAACCGCCGCCGCTCCCCAATCCGGCAAGCTGAGCTTGGAAAGCTGGTAGCGGGCGAGCGACGCCTGCGGCAAAAGCCGGCTCGCCGCACCCAGCGCGAGGCCGAAACGGCCGGCTGCCCGGATCAAACCTTCCCGGCGGGCGCTCTCGACATAGCGGCGATAGCCGCCGAACGCCTCGTCGCCGCCGTCTCCGGAGAGAAACACCGTCGCATGGCTCGCCGCCGCCTCGCAGAGCGTGAAGCTCGGCAAGGCGGACGGGTCGCCGAAGGGTTCGTCGAAGAGCCAGGCCAGCCGGTCGATATCGCTGAGCCCGCCGGCGCGTTGCGGGATCACGCGGTGCTCAAGCCCGGCATGGGCCGCGGTTGTGCGAGCGAGCGCACTTTCGTCCCATTGCTCTTCCGCGAAGCCGACGGTCAGCGCGAGCGGGGCTTGTCCCGTCTTCGCCGCCATGGCTGCGACCAGGCCGCTATCGATTCCGCCCGACAGGAAAACACCGACGGGAACGTCGCTCCGGAGCCGAATGCGGACCGCGTCGAAGAGCAAACTCTCGAGTTCATCCAGTTCGGCGGGAGTGGCGCTTCGCCGAGCGGGATCGTCGTTGAGAGTCAGGTCCCAATATGGCGCCGGCGACGCCGCATGGGGCCGGTCGAGCGAGCCTGCGAGGACATGGCCCGGCGGCAGCTTCCGGTATCCCTCGAAAATGCAGGTTTCGCCCGGCAGGTAGCCGAGCGCCAGGTACTGCGCCACCGCGGAACGGTCGATCTCCCGGGGGGCGTCAGGACAAGCCAGCAAGCCCTTCAGTTCCGAGGCGAACCGCAGGTGACCTTCCTGATCCCAGTAGTAGAGGGGTTTTACGCCCAGCCGGTCACGGGCAAGCATGAAGCTCCGCCGCTTCGTGTCGACGAAGGCCAGTGCGAACATGCCGTTCAGAAGCGGCAACGCGCCCGCCCCGAGGCGCATGAGCAGCCGCAGCAGCACCTCCGTGTCGGATCCGCTCTGGAACGCCTCGCCTGCACGTTCGAGCTCGCGGCGCAGCTCGAGATAGTTGTAGATTTCGCCGTTGAACGCCAGCCAGCAGCTCCCGTCAGGGCTTCGCATCGGCTGATGCCCAAGGGGGCTGAGATCCAGGATGCTGAGGCGGCGGAAGCCGAGGCTCCAGCCGTCTCCCCCCTCGATTCCAAGATCGTCAGGACCGCGATGTTGCAGGGGCACAGTCATTGCGGCGGTCAGCTCGGGGCCTGCCGCTTGTGCCGGTCCGAACCAGCCGCAAATGCCGCACATCGTTTCTGTTTCGCCTTGCTCGCCTGCACGCCGCCGGGATGGAAGCGCATCGACGCCAGCCATGGACCTGAGCCGGTCAAGCCTGTCTGGCGTCAACCGAGTAGGCGCTATCGGCAGCAAACTGAATATGACGCGCGTCAACTCGGCTCGGAGGTCATTCGTTTATCAACTGACCCGCGCAGATAGCCGCCTCGCAATCACGGAGCCGAGTGTTCCGATGCAGAGGACAGCGGGAGCGTATGAAGATGCAGGCTTCGGCCAGAGGGCGACTTCCCGCATGGCGCCGGGGGAAGCGGGCCCGGGTCCGGGACGTGGTCGGGAGACGTGCTCGATGCAACCTTCGCTCAAGGGGCAGAGTCTGCGGTGGTGCTTTTTCTCGCCTGGCCGCCGTTCGATCGACGTGCTTGGTGGCGATTCACGGACCTCTGGCGGGGCCGAGGCCCAGGTGGCCCATCTCGCAGCTGCGATGGCAGAGCTCGGCCATAAGGTGAGCTTGATCTACGGCGACGGAAGCCAACGTTGTCCGCCAACGGAACTTGCCTCCGTCACCTGCATCGACGCCGCGCCGCGATGGCTGAAACCTTCGAGCATCGCAGCGTTCTGGCGCGCCCTGAAGGACGCTTCGCCAGATGTGATCTATGCGCGGCTGCCAAGCGATTTTCTGGCGCTGCAAGGGCTGCTTGGCCGTTTCGACGGGCGAGCGCGCTTCATTTACGCGCTCGCTCACGACGACCACTGCCGACCTTGGCAGGCCTATTCCTACAGGCGTTGGCTGCACGCTCCGCTTTACGCCCTAGGCCTTCACAGTGCTGAGGCGATCCTGGCGCAGCATGAGGGGCAGCGAGCTCGACTTGCCCACGGTTTGCAGGGCCGGACGATTTGCGTGCCGAATCTGGTGCGGTCCTTCGCCTCTGTCCCGAGAGATTTCGAGGGCACGTCGATCGACGCCATCTGGGTCGCTCAGATCCGCCCGGAGAAACGTCTCGAGAGATTCCTCGACCTCGCGGCATCGGCGCCGGATCTCTCATGCAGCGTCGTCGGCGGGTTCGATCCGACGTTGCCCGCAGCCTCCCGTGTCGAGCTCGAGCAACGGATTCAGTCGTTGAGCAACGTCACCTATTGGGGGCCGCAGCCGGCGGATGTCGTGATGTCGCTGCTCGCTCGCAGCAAGGTCCTCGTGAACACCTCGAGCGGAGAAGGCTTTCCGAATTCGATGCTGGAGGCGTGGAGTCTGGGAGTGCCAGTCGTTTCGCTTGCAGTGGATCCTGGCGGCATCATTGAGCAGCAAGATATCGGCCTTCTCAGCGGAGGCGATGTCGAACTGCGCAACGACGTGCGGTTGCTGACGCGGCGCGGGTCGCTGAATGATCGGATCGGCGTCCGCGCATTGGCCTATGTAAGGGGCCGGCACAGCCTCGAAGCTGTCTGCGCCGCTCTCTCGCCGGCGATCTTCGGGTCTCCCGTCACAGCCGGCGCCCATCGCGCTGAACATTCCAGAGAAGCCCTGTCATGATGCTGGGAAGCCTTCTCAGCGCGGCAGGCCGTCCCGGCACCGCTGCTGACGCACGCCCCGGTGCCCCGAGGGCGGTCGCAGTCCTTATCGGGCAGCTTTCGCAAGGCGGCAGCGAAAGGCAGCTCTACATGTTCCTGGCCCACTGCGACCGCACGCGCTGGACGCCTACCGTCTACGTCTCCGGACAACTGGGTTTCTGGGAAGCTCCCATCCGGGCCCTGGGCATTCCCGTCGTACTGCTGGCCGGGGGTCGAATAGCCAAAATGGCGCAATTGCGCGCCGCCTGCGTGGCGCAGGGCGCGACATGCTTTTTCTCCTGGTCTTCGTACACCAACGCCTTCGGTCTGGCCCTCGCTGGGACCGGCATTCAGCGTGTCGGATCCTTCCGCAATGCGCTATTCGCCGATCTGCCCACGCGTCTCCGATCGGTCTGGGCTTGGGCCAGCCTCGCTGGCGTCTCCACCGCCATCTGCAATTCGCGCGACACCTTCGAGCAGCTTTCGAGCCGCGGAACTTCGAAACCCAAAGCAGCTTACGTGCCGAACGGGGTCGAGACCCCAAGCCCGAGCGAGGTTGCTGCGTTGCGCGCGCAATGGCGGGGCCGGCTTGGCCTTCAAGAGGACACCGTCCTCATCGTGGGGGTCGGTCGGCTCGTGAGCCAGAAGCGTTTCGACCGCTTTCTCGACATCATCGGCAAAGTCAAAACGGATGGTCCGGTGCAGGCTGTCATCGCCGGCGAGAACCTCGGCTGCCGTGGCGATCTCGAACGCCAGATCGAAGCTCTGGGCCTTCAGAACATCGTACGCCTCGTCGGCGCGGTGCCGGATGCCCGCGAACTGATCTGCGCCGCCGACATCTTTCTTCTCACGTCCGATTACGAGGGCACGCCGAATGTCGTCCTAGAGGCGATGGCAGCCGGAAAGCCCTGCGTGGCGACCCGCGTCAATGGAGTCGGCGAGTTGATCGAGGATGGCGCAACCGGGTTCACAGCGACGCAGGATACGACGGAGCTGGCGCAGCACGTTTCCCGTCTCGTTGCCGATCCGGAGCTGCGCCGACGCGTGGGTCAGGCAGCCTGCGCAGCCGTCGAGGAGGCGCGAAGTCCAGTCGAAATCGCACGCGAGCTTTGGTCATTCTGTGAGCAACCCACCTGAGACCTTGAAGCCAATGCATGTCGCCTTCTTTGTCGACCAAGTATTCTGGCGCGAGGGGCCCGTCCTCTCGACCGAGGAGTCGTTCATCCTCTTCCCGGCGAGCTTCGCTGGCTTCGTCGACCAGATCACGTTCATTGGGCGCGAGGCGCCGACCCCTGGGCGGGCTCCTTACGTTCTGGACGGCTCCACCTTCTCTCTATGCGCGCTGCCGTTCTATCCCAACCTGTACAAGCTCTGGCGAGCCGACCCCCGCATGTATCGTCGGATTCGCGAATCCGTGCGTGAGCAGTCCAAGAACTGGGATGTGCTCGTCATCTGCGGGCCCCACCCTATTGGCCAGCTCGTCGCCCGAATGTGCATTGCTCAAGGCATCCCAGTTGTCCTGATGGTGCGCCAGAACCTCATCGAGCAAATGAGCGCCCACCGCGGGTTGGAGCGTCACGCCGCGATGCTCGCCGCCCACCTTCTCGAATGGGATTTCAAGCGGTTGGCCCGCGACCGGACGGTCTTTGCGGTCGGCGAGGAGATGACGAAGGTCTACAGCCGCTTCTGCAACCGCGCGCACAATCACTTTCCCTGCCTCGTCGACCGTGCACAGTTCGAGATGTTCTCGCAGATGTCCGCGGGATCCGATCCCAGGCGCCTCATCAAGGTCTGCCGGTTGGCTCCGGAGAAGGGACATCGTTTCCTGTTCGAGGCCATGGCGCAGCTCAACCAGCGCGGCCTGCACTGTCATGTCGATCTCGTCGGCACCGGCGCGATGGACCAGGAGCTCCGGGAGTTGGCTTCAAAACTCGGCGTTGCGTCGCAGGTGACGTTTCACGGCTATGTTCCTTACGGTCGGCCGCTCTTCGACCTCTACGAGAAGGCGGGAGCTATGGTCCTGTCCTCCACAACCGAGGGTTTCCCGCAGGTCATCAACGAGGCCTTGTCCATCGGCCTTCCAACGGTCGCGACGACAGTGGGGGGAATTCCCTCGTTTCTCACGGACGGAGAAACCGCTCTGCTGGTGCCTCCGCGGGACGTCCGTGCGTTGGCCGGGGCGATCGAGAAGATGGTGCGCGCGCCAGAGCTTCGTGAGCGCCTGCGACGAAACGGGCGTGCGCTGATGCAAGACAACATCCTTGAAGTGAATCGGGCCCGTGTTCTCGGGGGTGTTCATGACGAGATCGCTCGCCGCCGAGCATAACTATCGCTGCGCCATCGGTGACCACCCGAACACAGCTCCACCGTGTCGCCCGACGGTCAGCGTTATCGTGCCCGTCTACAACGAGATCGATTGCCTTGACCGGCTCGTGACGGATTTGCTCGCCCAAGATTACAAGCGGATTGTCGAATTCTGGTTCGCGGATGGTTGCTCGCAGGACGGGACCTACGAAACGCTGCTACGGCTCAGCGAGGTGGATGACAGGGTCCGTGTGATCCGGAACCCGAAACGCGGACCGGCCGCCGGCATAAACCTGGCCCTCGAGCTGGCGACGGGAGACATCGTAAACCGGCTCGATGCGCATGCGCGCTATGACCCCGATGTCGTGACAAACAGCGTCGAGGCGCTGCTGGCAACGGGCGCCGGAGGCGTGGGCGCCATCGCACGCCCTTCTGCCGGCAAGACGCTTATCGGCCGTGCCATCGTCGCCGCGCATAAGAGCCCGTTCGGAGTAGGCGTCGCGAAATTCCGCCGGGACGGCGCGGAAGGCTGGACCGATGCGATTTGGAACGGCTGCTATTGGAAGCACATCGTGGATCGCGTGGGGCTGCTGCGGGAAGATCTGCATCGCGCGGAGGATAACGACTTCAACGCGCGCATTCAGGGTTTGGGGTATGGCCTCTACCTGTCGCCCGCAATACGGGCCTGGTACCTGCCGCGGCAAACTCTGAGGTCGCTCTGGAGGCAGTATTTCGCCAACGGCATCGGGGTGGTCAGAGCTGCCCGGGAGAGGCCAGATGCCGTTAGCTGGCGGCATTTCGCTCCGCTGGCGCTGGTCCTCACATTGAGCTGTGCCGCCCTGATCACAATTGCGTGGTCGGAGGGGCTTCTTGGTCTGATTGCTTTGCTGGCTTACCTGGGCGTTCTGGCTTTCGCCACCCTTCTCGCGGCGGCACGAGAACGCGGCGCGCATCTGCTCCTCCTCCCTGTAGCGCTGGCTACGCTTCACTTCAGTTATGGATTTGGGTCCCTCTGGGCCCTTGTGGTGGACCCCTTGGCCGCGCTCTTTAAGCGATCTCGCCTCGTTTAACACTGTGTTAAGATCTCACATGCATGATTCGCGGTAGCGATCGGGCAGTGACCCCTTCATCGTCGCGCACTGACGAACTACGACGTTCGCCTTAGTCCGAGGGCTTACGCCTCGAGCGTAAGGTCTAATCCTTCTGCGTGATTGGCAGGGTTGAGAGAACGAATACCTTGGTTGCGATCAAGGGATCGCAACATGCTTCAGATCGCTACAGCTTCTCATTCGCTGCTGGAGGAACGCTCGCCAAGCGCGAGGGATATCCGCCACAGAGTGCTTGCTCGCAACGCCGTCCTCTTCTGGCAGGACGAACGACAGCCGCAAGCCATCGAGATTGTCGAGGGCACCGTTCGGGCCGCGCGTCTCTGGAGCGATGGTTCGCGCCAAATCCTGGCATTCTTTTGGCCTGGCGACATTATCCAGGCTGCGGCTCTGCAACGCTATACTGCGGAGGCCGTCACGCGCTGCGTGCTGAGGCCGCGCAGTCATGAGGACGTCGGCACGTTCGAGTCGTCCGGCACGGACCAGGCGCTTCAGGCGTCCATCTGCCTCCTGGCAGCCACGGGCAAGAAGAGCGCCACGAGCCGAATGGCGTGGTTCCTGCTTCAGATCTACGAACACCTTCCGCAGGATCCGAGGCGCGCGCACGCGCTCCGTTTCACAATTCCCCGCAATGACGTCGCTGATTACTTGGGGATGTCGATGGAAACCGCGTGCCGAACACTAGCGGCATTCCGGGCGCGCGGTTTGATCGACCTCCCGACCCGGAAAACCATTTGCTACCGAGACATGGCGCAGCTCGCTCGGGTCGCTCAGTCACCCAAATGGGAAGATGCCGAAGCCTGAAGGCAATGGCCGTCTGCTTGCGACAGTTCCCAGAATTTGTGGTATATGGGCGTCATAATAAGTCGAGGGGCATGTGCTGATCCGACGGCGCGGCAGACGCCAGGGAGCCAGGCACGACAATGTGGCGCATCCTGTTAGCCGACGACCATGGGATTTATCGCAAGGGCCTTCACTTGGTCCTTCAGCGCGCATTCCCCGATGCCGATCTCCTGACAGCGGACTCGCTTCCCACAATCCTGTCCACAGTCGAGAAAAATCCAGATCTCGATCTTCTTATCATTGACCTGCATATGCCGCGCCGCATTCCGATCGAGGGTCTCAGCGACCTGAGCGCAAACTGCCGTAACATCCATCTGGTCGCGCTGTCCGCGTCCGAAGCAGCTACTGACATTCTGGAATGCCTTGCTTGCGGATTTCACGGCTATATTTCGAAACTTCAGACTGACGAAGAAATTGTTGCCGGCATAGAGGACGTTCTTGCCGGGAAAATCTATGTCACGCCGCGCCTGGCCCTCACGAAGGGACTCGCTTCCTGGCGCGAGATGGTAAAGGTAACCGAGTCCAGCCGCTCGCAACTCATCCGCCTGACAAACCGCCAACGGGACGTCCTTGCCCTACTGGCGCAGGGCAAGTCCAACAAGGAGATTGCACGCGAGCTCGCCATTGCGGAGGCGACTGTCAAGATTCATGCGGCGGCGGTCATCCGTGTGCTTGGAGCCACGAACAGGGCCTCCGCGGCGCTGTTTGCTCAACAATGGCTTGAAAGGAAGGAGTGAGGGCCGTGATCGGGAGCCTCCGATTCCGGCGGAGTGCCGAGCCTACAAGTCCAGAGCTGTGGTGAGGACATATTCCAGGCCTTCTGGCGAGAGTCCCAGCGTCGAGGTTCCGCCGGTGATCGCTTTGCCGTCATCACACAAAATTGAAGTCCCGAACCCGCGTTTGCAGCTCCCCGTCGCTTGAGGCCCGTCCCGTTCAAGCCATTGCAGGCAGAGGCTCGCGCGGGTGCTGTCGATGGGTTGAATGCTCCAACGGACCAGCACCTTCCCTGTCGGGCAGCTCAATGCTCCATGTTTGACTGCATTTGTCGTGAGTTCGTGAATGATGATCGAGAACGACTGCGCAAGCCCACTACGGAGTCCAACCGTCGGCCCGATCACGTCGAACTGATTGGAGCGGCAATACGGAGAAAGCTCGAGGCGGACGAGCTCCTCCAGCGAGCAATGATCCACGCCCTTTCGCGTGGATACATCAGCGTTTGCGATAGCGCGAAGGCGCCCTTCCAACGCATCACATAATTCCGTCACCGTAGTACTACTCTCGGCCGTCAACTTAATGACGGACAAAACTAGCGGTACGAAATTGTCGAGCCTATGCCGAAGCTCTTTGTTATCGAGACTAAGAAAATAGAATTTATCAAATAAATCTTCTGCAGAACCAGGCATGCTAGGATTAATTAATTCTCCATTACAATTAGAGATTAGCTGATATAGAACAGAAAAATAATTATATAGCCCCTTTGACCGCATTAAACTTGTATTCAAGCTCGATAATTTCAAAGCATTTCTAGCAGGTATCTGCCTTTTTCTTATTATGAACTTCGACTTATCTCTATATGGACTGGAGCCCATGCGAGATCCTCGATTGATCGATACCCCCAACATCAATAATAGCTGATTTCTGTCAATAAAACAATTCTAGGGTGCAGTTAGGTTAACTCGCCGCTGCGCCGTTGGTTTCACTCATGACCTGACGCGCCGACGCCGGTGGATCCCGGCCTTGGACCCTGGAGGATTTCCAATGGAGTCTCGCCGCAGTTTTCTCCTCAACGCTGGCAGCCTCGCGGCCGCAGGGCTTCATGGATTAGAGGCATTCGGCCAAGCTTCGGCAGTGAGCCATGAGGCTGCAAGTGCGTCGCCCCCGAGCCGGGCGAACGGAACCGGCCGGACGTTCTACGTCGCGCCCATGGGCGAGGACGGCGACTATCCGGAGCGGGGCACGGTCGAGCGCCCGTTCGCCACGCTTCCTCATGCCTTCGCCCACGCCTATGGCGGCGATACGATCCTGCTGCGAGGGGGAGAATACGGCTTCGACGGTGCCGCCGAAGGATGGCTTCTCGCTGGCCACGACGGAGCGCCGGGCCGTCCGATCGTCATCGAGAACTATCCCGGCGAGTCTCCCGTGATCGACGGAGCCGCAATGAGGCCCCCGACGCAACGGTATCAGGCGTGGCCTTCGCGCACATCAGCCGGCGGGTTTGCGCTCGTTATCATGGATGCTTCCCACCTGACACTGCGCGGACTCACCGTTCGCCATGGCCCGATGGGCGGGTGCTTCGTCAACGGCACCCATCACGATTTATTGATTGAGCGCTGCGTCTTCCGCGACAATGGCTGGCTCAACGACGAATATGGCACCGGCCTGGGAATCCTGGGGCAAGGCAATCACAACATCGTGCGCAACTGCGACTCCTTTGGCAATCACGGCGGAGGACCGGGCGCAACTGGCGGAAATGCCGATGGGATCTCGGTTTCGCTCGCCGACAGCACCGGAACCGTCATTACCGGTAACCGCGTTTGGCGCAACACGGACGACGGCTTCGACTTCTTCAACCCCTCGAGGGCCAAGGACAGCCTCAACGGTTCGCCATGCCTTATCGATCAGAACTGGGCCTTCGAGAACGGATACAACTCCGACGGCTCGATCAACCGTAACGAGAGTGGCGACGGCTGCGGTTTCAAGCTGGGAGGGCGGCGCCCAGGCGCCACCGGCATCTATGGCGGCCATACAGTGACCCGGTGCCTTGCCTGGAGCAACAAGACAAACGGTTTTGATGACAACGGCTACAATGGCGGGCTGCAGCCGCTGGCCGTCTTCAACAATGTCTCCTTCAACAATGCGCGCGGTGGGGTGGGTTACGCCTTCATCATTCAGCATAATGCGAGCACGGTGCTTCAGAACAATATAGCCCTCACACAAAGCGGAAGGCACGACTTCGACATCTCGCTTCTGTCTCAGTCGCACAATGCAAGCAACGGCGCGGCCTTAAGGTCCCTCTCGCCAACGAATTTCAACGTGTCCTTGGACGACTTTCAGTCCATCGACGATACGATTGCGCGCGGTCCCCGCCAGGCGGACGGCTCCCTGCCAATCTCGGGCTTTTTGAGACTGGCGAAGGGGAGCAGGCTGATTGGCGCTGGAAGCCCACTCGGGCTGCCACCCAACATGCCTTCGAACGGGGACGTTGTGAGTCTCGGGGCCTTCGAGGCGCCATAGCAACGGCCCAGCGCTTCCTGCTCTGCGCGGCTCGCGCCGCGAAGGGCGAGAAGCACAGTAGGGATCAGGAAAGCCACGACGACTGGCTGCGCGCCTGGAAGGGGCTCGGCCTCGCGTTCGGCGACGTCAACCTGAGGACAAAGAACAACCTCGCCGAAGACTTCCGCGACATTCGAAATCTCGTTTGCCCGGGGGGACAACGAGCGAACCCCCTGCCCTGTTGACCTTCGATCACCCGCACGCGACGGCCGATGACACCCTGTCATCGCATGTCCTGTCCAGGTTGGTGGGCCGGGCCGGATCAATTTGCGAACGCCTATACGATTGAAATACTGACCTAATTCTCAGTTACCCATCCTTGGCTATCTGATCCTTAAGCGGCTTGATGATGGACTGGAGCGCCGCCTGCACTTTGCTGACCAATGAGGACGTGCTGGCAGCCAAGGTTTTCCTCTTCTCGCTAAACCCGCTAGGCAGCAAAACAAGCCGAACGCCTTCGCCCTCCCGTATGCCGAGCGCGTGTTGCAGGTGAAAGCCGCCCGTTAACGGCCAAGCGCGACCGCTTCCCACGACGGTCATCGCCCACGCGCTGTGACTGTATTTCCGCTTCTCCTTTCATAAATCGCCCCGAAACGCTGGTATCTCAAAGTCGTTCGTATCGAGATAATGAGCAGGGCACCGCTATGGGGGTTGCCCTGCATCGTTGCCTGTCGCTCCTATGCATGTACTCTTGGCACACTGAGGATCGTAACGATGACGATTGAACGAGCCGAAAGCCTCGACCGTCGCGATTTTATGATCGCGGCAACGGTCGGCGCGGCCGTGGCGCTGAAGGCGGAGCAGGCACAGGCGCAATCCGCCGCGGTAGCGCCGACGGCTTCTCCCAGCGCAGGATCGGGCACCGTCTATACGGGCGATATCATCGACGGCAAGCGCGTGATCAGCGCCCTCGATGTCGCGGACCTCGCGCCCGGCAAGCACAGCTTCTACTTCCAGGGCGTGCAGATGCCGACGGGCCAGCATTGGTACGTGTCGGTGATGGTGGCCAAGGGCGCCGCCCCCGGCAAGCGGCTCGGGCTGATCAGCGGCATTCACGGCGATGAGATGAGCCCGATGCACACTGTCCAGTCCGTGATGAGGCAGCTCGAACCGGCCGGGATGTCCGGAACGGTGCTGGCCGTGTTCGACGTTTCGCGCCCCGCGATCGAAGGGATGGAGCGGCGCTGGCCGAGTTCCGGGCGCGGGATCGACCTCATCGATATCAACCGGCTGTTTCCCGGCAACGAAAACGCCCCCGACGCACCGAGCCGTCATGCGGGCCTGGTGTTCAATCGGTTGCTGCGCGCGAATCTCGATTACGGCATCGACTTCCATACCGCCGCTACGGGAATGGACATGACGGCGTTCCATCTCGCGCGCATGGATCTGCCCGAAGTCAAGGCGATGGCCGAGCTCTATCCGATCGAGCAGATTTTCGACAATCCCGCCTATCCCGGACTCCTGGCAAATGCGCTGATCGCGGCGGGCATTCCGGCCTTCACGCCCGAGATCGGCCGGCCGCGCGTGTTCGATCACGAGATGATCGCGCTCTTCGTCGAAGGGACGATGAATGTCCTCAAGCATCACGGCGTCGTCGCCGGGGCCATCGGCAGGACGGGCAAGGATTCGAACGTCTTCGTCGCCGACGGCATGCTGCCGATCGTCACGAACAGAGGCGGTTTCGTAGAGCTTCTGGTCAAGCTCAACGAGACGGTCGAAGCCGGGCAGAAGGTCGCGGTCCAGCGCAACACCTTCGGGGAGGTGGTCGCGGAATATACGGCACCGCGCAGCGGCAAGGTCGGCGCCCGCAGGACCGACGCCACGGCCGAGGCCGGTACGCCGATCGTATTCATGCTGTTCGATAGTGCTCAAGCGGTCGGCGGCGACGTGGTCGTCGAATGAATCGCCACATGCCAGGTCGACGAGCAGGAGGAAGCCAATGCTGAGACTGGGCGAGAAATACGGCCACCTGGCGCGTCGTGCCGGCTGCGGCTGCTGCAATCCCGACCTTCACAAGGCCTCCCGCCGCCTCGCGGCGTTCTCGCGGCGTGGCCTGCTCGGCGGCGCGGCCGCCGCCACGGTCGCCGGCTTGCTGCCCCGCTCCGCCGGGGCGCAGACCTCCGCGCCGCCCAGCCGGATTCTGTTCCGCGAAGCCCGGCTCTTCGACAGCGTCTCGGGCCAGGTGAAAGAGCGCGCGCAGCTCCTGGTCGAGAACAATCGAATCGCGTCCGTCGATTTCAGCAATGCTCCGCCCCCCGGCGACGCCACCGTCATCGCCTGCCGCAACGGGGTTCTCCTTCCCGGCCTCATCGACGCACACTGGCATGCGATCTTCGCCGCCGTGCCGCTGAACATCCTGCTCAACGGCGATCCGGGCATTATCTTCGCCGCCTCGACCGCCGAGGCCAACCGCACCTTGCTGCGCGGCTTCACCACGATCCGCGACCTGGGCGGCCCGGTCTTCTCCTTCAAGCAGGCGATCGACAGCGGCGTCATTCCCGGCCCGCGCATCTTCCCCTCCGGGGCGCTGATCACCACCTCCGGCGGCCATGGCGACCTGCGCTTGCCGAGCGAGATCCCGCGTGACGGCGGCCGGCTGAGCAAGGGCGAGCTGATAGGCGGGGCCGCGATCGTCGACAGCCTCGGCGATCTCAAGATGCGGGTGCGCGAGCAGCTTCTCCAGGGCGCCTCGCAGATCAAGCTCATGGGCGGCGGCGGCGTCTCCTCGCCGCGCAGCCCGCTGGACATCCTGACCTTCAGCGAGGACGAGCTTCGCACGGCCGTCGCCGTGGCGCAGGACTGGAACACCTATGTGACTGTGCATGCCTACACCTCCCGCGCCATCCAGCGCTCGCTGGCGGCCGGCGTGACCTCGATCGAGCATGCGCATCTCATGGACGAGGGCACGGCGAGGATGATCGCGGAGAAGGGCGCGTGGCTGAGCACGCAGCCCTTCCTCAGCATGGAAGACGCGGACTCGCAGAGCGGGCCGGGCGTCGAGCGCGCCCAGCAGATCTTTGTGGGAACGCCCAAGATCTACAAATTCGCTCGTAGCCTCGGCATCAAGACCGCCTGGGGCTCCGATGTCCTGTTCTCGCCGGCCCTGACCCAGCGCCAGAACATCATGCTCACCCATCTGAGCAACTGGTACACCAACGCAGAAGCCCTGCAGATGGCGACCTCGGGAAACGCTGCGCTGCTGCAGCTCTCCGGCCCCCGCAATCCTTACCCGGCGCCGATCGGCGTCCTCGCGGAGGGCGCCCTCGCCGACATCCTCGTCGTCAACGGCAACCCGCTCGACGACTTCAAGCTGCTCGAAGACCCGCACCGGAATTTCACCGTGATCATGAAGGACGGCCGGCTCCACAAGAACCTGTTGTGACGCAATCGAGTCGGCTCCGGAGCATGCGCTGTTGTGGTTTTCTCACAGGGTAGAGCCAAGACGCGCGAGCGCCATGGCGGGTTCAAACCACGCCGCTTCGAAAGGCAATGGAGGATGGGGCCGCGTGAATGAGCATGGAGCATGTTCAAGGCCCGGTTCGCACCGCCATCTTCGGCAAGCGCTCCACCAGAGCCATGGCGGCCTGATGTTCAACCCGCCGGCCCCGGGCACGGTGAAACGGAGAGCCGGGAGCGAGCCCGAGTGTCCGACACGGTGCGAAACGCGAAGCAAATGACGAGAGAATCCGAAACAGTCATCCTGCTTCATGGTCTCGCACGAAGCAGATCGTCACTTCTGCTCATCGAAAAGCTGCTTTCGGCCGTTGGCTACAACGTCATCAACGAAACCTACGATTCAACGGACCACGCGATAGAAGGCCTGCTGAGCCACGTCGAGAACGCCGCCCGAAGCTGCAACGGCGAGCGGATGCATTTCGTAACCCATTCGATGGGAGGCATCCTCCTGCGTGCCTGGCTACGGCAGAACCGTCCGCGCGAGCTCGGGCGCGTCGTGATGCTGGCCCCGCCCAATCACGGCTCGGAACTGGTGGATGGGCTCGGTCGCCTGCCGGCTTTCGAGCTGATCAACGGACCCGCCGGCCGACAACTCGGAACGGACCCAGACAGCCTGCCCAACATCCTGCCCAAGGCAGATTACGAGCTGGGCATCATCGCCGGAACACTCTCGCTCAACCCGCTCCTGTCGCATTTCTTCGCCGGCCCGAACGACGGCAAGGTCTCCGTGGAGAGCACGAAGCTCGATGGCATGACCGATCACATCGTCCTGCCGGTGACCCATACCTTCATGATGAACAACCCGCTGGTCGTCGCCCAGGCGGTGACCTTCATCAGGACCGGGCGCTTCAACCACGATCTGACGATGTCGGAGCTCGCCCGAAACGTCGCAGCCTATCTCCAGGGCGAGAAAAGCAGCTTCTGAAGCTTTCGCTCGACGCGCTCGGGCGCGACACTCTTGCCGCCCCGGCGGTCAGCCCCCGCGATTGTCGTAGGGGCCCTCCTCTCCGTCCCCATCGTCGGTCCTGCGCTGAGCTTTTTCCAAGAGATGCCGCTTCAACGAAGCCAGACTCTCCTGCGACCAGTTCCGGATACCGGCAACCGCGACCCAGGCATCGACATAGTGCTGGGGGGCATAGACGTGTCCGTAGCCCATCGGCGTCCGCGTCGCGAAAGCCATGTCGAGCGCGAGCTGCAGACCCGTCACGATCGGATACCAGCGGAACTCCGGGGAAACATCCGGGCCGCGCACCGGCTCGAGCCAGGCGGGCCGCCGGAAAAAGGAGTTCCTGTCGAAGAAGGTGACCGCGTCGCTGGCATATTGGAGATAGACGATGCGCAGGACACCCCAAGGCGTCTCGGGGGTCACGCGCGGACCCTCCTGGTTCATGAAGCGGACGAAGCGACCGTCACGATATTCAGGAAGCCAGGCGGGGGAGCCGGGATTGCGCCGATCCGTGATGCTGCGCCAGAAGCGGCTGCCGAAGGGAGGGCCGCTCCACAAGGCTCCGTCGACCGGGTCGCCGATCATGTCGAGCAGCTCGACCGAACGCTCCGAATTCATCGAGCCAAGGCTCAGCCCGTGCAGATAGAGCCGTGGCCTGCGGTCCTTGGGCAAGCCCGTCCAATAGCCGTACACCTCGGCGAACAATGCCTGCGCCGCCTCCGAGCCATAATCAGGCTGGGCCAGCAGCGACAGCGGGCTCGACAAATAGGAATACTGCAGTGCCACGCTGGCGACGTTGCCGTCGCCGAGATATTCGATCGGGGCGATGGCGGAGGGGTCGACCCAGCCGGTGCCGGTCGGCGTGATCACGACGAGGATCGCGCGCTCGAAGGCGCCGGCGCGCTTTAGCTCCTCCAACGCCAACCGTGCCCGCGCCTGCGCAGATCCGGCGGCCCGCAGCCCGACATAGAGCCTGATGGGCTGCGAGGCGGGCCTCCCTGTCATCGCCGCAATCTCGGCCGTGCTCGGCCGCGAGGCTACGAATTCCCGGCCCGCACGCCCCAATTCCTGCCATTTCACAAGCGAGGCGGCACTTCCCGACTGGAGCGGGTCGATCGGTTGCGGGCTGGTCGGCTCGATCAGGGCGTCGCGCTCGCGGAAGGAGGAATCGAGCATGCGAAAGCTGATGCGGACCAGGAAACCATTCGCCAGCGTCCACAGCAGCAGCGTCGTGATCGTGAGGCCAGCGGCGAAGGCGACGCGCCGCGGCATGAAGCGCAGCGGTCGCCGCGCCAGGAACAGGGCGACAAGCCTGAACAGCCGCCCAAGAGCCAGCAGCACGGCGAAGGTCGCGAGCGCGATCAGGCTGACCTGAAGCGGATGGGCGCTGTCGATCGGCTCCATCGCCATCACCTTGCGGATGGAATTCTGCCACCCCGCAGCGTTGGCCAGAAAGATCACGGCCACCGGCAGGCAGACGCAGGCGATGACGATATTGCCGATGCGCCGCATGCGCTCGTTCGGCTCCGGCATCTCCAGATACGCCCAAAACCAGCGCCAGGCGGTGCCGAGACCGTAGCCGACGGCAAAGCAGACTCCTCCAAGAACCCCTTGGGTCAGAGCCGTGCGCGGAACGAGCGTCGGGGTCAGCGAAGCCGCAAACAGGAACGTGCCCAGAGCCAGTCCGATGCCGGACAGGTTACGGCTCCAGCGCAGCGGAAGGAGAAGCATTCTCGTGCGATAGCCTGTCATCTTACCTGCCGAAAACGGGATTTGCTGCGTTCAACCAGCCGGTTGGGGTCCATAGCCGGCCTCGGAAAGCAAGTAGGCGAAGGCGGCGACATTCAGAAGCGCCAGACCAGCGGCACATAGAATACGGCCATGACGAAGAACCAGAGCATCAGCGGCGCTCCGAGCTTCCAGTAGCTGGTGAAGCTGTAGCCGCCCGGCCCCATCACCATCATGTTGGTCGCGGTCGCGATCGGCGTCAGGAACGAGGCCGAGCCGGCAATGCACAGGCTCATCAGCACCGGGCGCGGCGAGACGCCCAGGCCCGCGGCGGCCGCCATGGCGATCGGAATGACCAGCATCGTCGTCGCCGTGTTGCTCATGACCTGGCCGAGGCTCGCGGTCAGCACGAAGAGGCCGCCGAGGAAGACGAAGGGGCCTGCTCCACCCGTCAGCGTCACCAGTTGGTCGGCCACCACCTTGGCCGCCCCCGACTGCACCATTGCCGTGGAGAGCGGCATCATCGCCGCGATCAGGATCACCGTCGTCCAGTTGATCGCGCGGTAGGCCTGTTCCACGGTCATGATGCCGGCGAGGATCAGGGCACCGGCGCAGATGAGTCCGGCCACCGCAGGCGGCAGGATGCCCGTCGCGAGCATCGCGACGAGGCTGGCCAGCACGGCGAGCGTCACCCCGGCGCCGGCCCCCATCGGCACCGCCTGGCGCCGGACCAGATCGGGCGAGTTGACGACGAGCACGTCGGGGTCGTCGAGGCGCAAATCCAGCGCCTCCCAGGTCCCTTCGAGGAGCATGGTGTCGCCGGCAAGCAAGGTCTCGCCCGGCTCGACGTCGACGCCGGCTCGCTGCACGGCCAGCACGACGAGATCACCGCTATCGGTCACCATGCCCGGGAACAGCGCGCGGCCGATCAAGGCCGAGCGCGGCGGGATCACCACCTCGGCGAGGCCGGAACGGCGACTGAACAACCCCGGCTGCGCACCCTCCTCGCGCAAGGCCAGATGCTTGTCGGCAGCCAGCGTCGCGATCGCCTCTGCATCGCCGCGTACGAGCAGGTAATCGCCCTCGGAAACCGCCGGGGCCCGCAGCGGCGTCCGCGTTTCCCCCGCCTGCACGGCCATGAGGTTGAGCCGCCCGGCCGACCCGACATCGATCTCGTCGGGTGGGATGCCGACATAGGTGGAGGTCGACCGCACGCGCAGCCGGAAGACGCCGTCGCTCAGCCCGTAATGCTCGACGAGGGTCTGGGCGTGCCGGCTGAAATCGGCCGGCAGCCGCGCGCTGCTCTGCTGCGGCAACAGGCGCTTGCCCAGCAGCAGGATGATCGCGATGGTCCCGACCAGAAGCGGCAACCCGACCAACGCGAACTCCGCGAAGGCGAAGCCGGGGAGCCCCGCATCCTCCAGCGCCTCCGACACCAGGATGTTCTTCGGCGCCCCGGTCAGCAGCAGGTTCGCGCCGGCATGGGAGGCGAAGGCGAGCGGCATCAGGAGCTGCGCCGGCGATTGGCGCAGGCGGACCGCCGCCATGACCGCGACCGGCATCAGCGCCGCGACCGCGCCGCTGCCGCTGATGAGAGCACTCAGACAACCGGCCGCGACCATGATGATGACCAGCAGCCGTGTCAGCCCTTCAGTTCCCGCCTTCGCGATCAGGTATTGTCCGGCCCAGGCGGTGATGCCCGTTCTTTCGAGCGCAGCGCTGACAATGAAGAGACTAGCAACGAAGAGGGCGGCGCGGTCGCCGAAGCCGGCGAAGGCCTGGTCGAGCGTGACCACGCCCGTCGCCCACAGCGCCAGCGCCGCGCCGATCGCGACCACGACGACCGGCAGCCTGTTCCAGGTGAACAGCACGATCGCGGCCACGGTGACGAGGGCGGTGCTCTGGATCGGTGTCACGTCGAGGCCTCCTGCCGCCCTTTCAGGCCTGCAACATCAAAACGCCGCCCAGCAGGATGGCAAGAGCGATCAGGACGAACCCGGCAACGGGCCAGCGGCGAAAATGGGCGTCGATACCCCCGATCCGATCCGAAAAGCGGCGGGCAACCGGTTGTGCGGCTTGTGCGAGGACGATGATGTCGCCTTCCGGAATCGCACCGAGCCGTTGCGGCAATCGATGGACGAACAGCATCGCGACCGCGCCGAGCAGCATCGGCCAGGTCACCTTCCAGAGCGCCTCCGGGTGGAGCAAGCCGGAAACCGTTTCGCCGGAAACCGCCGGATAGAGCGACCACGGGATGAGGAAGGCGGCAGCCGCCACGACCAGCCAGGGCAAGAGCTGCCAGAGCGCCGGCGATCCCGCCGTATTGCCCGCCGTGTCGCGGCGCAGGATCAGCAGGAAATGCAGCATCAGCGCGGTGCTGCCGGCGCCGGCCAGCGTCATCGCGCCAGCGAGCCAGCCATAGCCGAACAATGGCTTGGTCGCGAGCTTGGCCAGCGCACCGCTGGTCAGCGGCATGCCGCCGAGGCTCAGCGCGAGCACCGCGGTGAGCAGCAGCGCGAGCCTGAGGCGGCGCCCTCCTGTCGTGGCGAGGATGCCGACGCCTAGGAACAGCGCGCCCTTCACCAGCATGTGGTGAACGGCGTAATAGGCCGTCAGGTTTGTGACGGCAGGATCGGCGGTGTCGAGGCCGACACCGAGCAGCACGGCCAGCAGCCCCATCTGGCTCATGGTGGAATAGGCCAGCACCGTCTTCGCCCGCGGCTGGGTGATGCCGACGATGACGCCGGAATAGGCCGTGACGAGGCCGACCCCGATCAGCACGGAGCCCCAGAGCGGCGCCCCGGCCTCGAAGGGCAGGAAGCGGATCAGCCCGATCACGCCGGCCTTGACCACCACGCCGCTCAGCACCGCCGAAGCCGGTGTCGGCGCCGCCGGATGCGCCAGGGGCAGCCAGACATGCAGCGGCACCAGCCCCATCTTCAGCGCGAAGCCGATGATGAACAGCGCAAGGGTGCCGTCACGCATCGGCGAGGCCGGCAATTCGGCGACGACGCTGCGGATCTGCGGATTGGCGTCGGGATGCATGGCCGACAGCATCACCAGCGCGATCAGCAGGAAGGCCTCTCCCAGCAGAGCGAGCCCGACATAGATGACACCGGCCCGGTGTGCGGAGGCGCTCTGCTCGTGGACGATCAGCCCATAGGCGGCAAGGCTCGCCAGCGTGAACAGCAGGTAGAAATTCACAACGTCGCCGACGATGAAGAGGCCGAGGCTGCCGGTGAGGGTCAACAGCCACCAGATTGCGAAGCGCGGCGCAGCCGGGTCGCGCGCCATGAGCGAGGCCGCGTAAGCGCCGGCAGCGCTCCACAGCAGCGCGGCGCCCCCGAGCAGGATCGCGCCCGGCTGGTCGAGCACCAGCGTCAGCCGGAACGGCGCCGGGAAGAAGGCGAAGCGACCTTCCGGTACGAGGACTGCCGCCGCGAGGGCCGGCAGCGGCGCGATGACGACCACGGCCAGGACCCTCGCCCGGAACCGCGCGGACAGGCAGCAGATCGCGAGCACGAGCGGGAAGAACAGCGCTGCGGCGAGAAGCAGGCCGGCGCTGCTCATGGCGCCCATGCCAGGTTGAGGCCATCGCGGCCGATCTGCAGGAAGCCGAAGGGCCGCAGCGGCACGAAACCGATCAGCACGGCTGCAATGGCCAAGGCGAGCGCCGCGCATTCGAGCCGGCGCGGCACGGCACGGCGCGCCACGATCGGAACGGTGGGGACGGCCAGCGCCTTGTCGATCACGCGGAAGACGTAGGCACCGGCCAGAACCCCGCCGGCCAGGATGGTTGCTGCCAGCCAGGGATTTCCCTGGATCACTGCGGCCGTCAGCAGCAGGCATTTGGCGACGAAGCCGCCGCTCGGCGGAATACCCATCAGCGACAGACCCGCGAGGCCAAAGGCGGCCGCGCTGATCGGCAGCACCCGGCCGAAGCCGCCGAGATCGGCGATGCGATCATGACCGAAGGCCTCGGCAATGACGCCCGCCGCCAGGAACATCGCCGCCTTCGCCAGCGCATGGGAGACGAGCTGGAGAGCGCCGCCTGTCCAGGCGATCGTGCCCCATGGCGGCAGGTCGGCGCTGCCGGCGGCCAACGGGAAGACGATGAAGAGATAGCCGATCTGCGCCACGGTCGAATAGGCGATCATCAGCTTCAGCCGCGCCTGCCGGAGCGCCATGACGCTGCAGAACAGGATCGAGGCGGCGCCGAGGACGGCGAGCATCTGGCCTGCGATCGCGGCCGCCTGCGGGGGCGCGACGTCGAGCACCAACCGCAGGATCAGGAAAACCGGCGCCTTGATCACCAGCGCCGACAGGACGGCGCTCGCCGGAGCCGGCGCCCCGGCATGGGCCGGCGGCAGCCAGAGATGCAACGGAAACAGCGCCGCCTTGGCCAGAAGCCCGACGATCATCAGCGCCAGCGCAACCGCGAGCGCCGGGTCCTGCCGAGCAAGCTGCGCCAGCGCCAGCAGGTCGAGCGTGCCGTACTGGCCGTAGATCAGGCCGGCCCCAAGCAGATAGAGCAGCGAGCCGATCAGCGCGAACAGCAGATAGCGCAACGCCGCCGTGACGGTCTCAGCCCGGCCGTCGAGGCAGACCAGCGGCACCGCGGCGAAGGTCAGCAGCTCCAGCGCGACATAGAGGTTGAACAGATCCTCGCCGACGAAGACGGCATTCAGCGCGCTCCAAAGCGCCAGCAGCATCACCCAGAAGGTCGTCTGCGCCCGTCCGCCGCCAGCGTCCGTCTGGAGCCCGTGCTGGATATGCGCGAACAGCCCGACCGCGACCACGACCAGCGCCGTCATGACCAGCATCGCCCCCGATAGCCCGTCGGCCCGCAGAGCGATGCCAAGCGGCGGCTGCCAGGCGCCGACGACATAGGAAAGCGCTTTCCCGCTCGATATCAGCTCGGTGGCGATGGCGATGGCGACGGCGAGCCCGGCGGCGAAGGTCGCCAGCGCGATCCGGGCCGCGCTGCGCGGCCCGGAGGCGAGGATGGCGAGCACGGCGCAGACCGGCAGGATCGTGGCCAGGACCAGCAGAAAACCGCCCGGCGTGGTGGCATGGACGAGCGGCGTCACAAGCCACTCCGCGATTCATCAGGGGCCGCTCGGTCGTCGACAGTCAGTTCGGCGAGCCGCTTCAGCAAGGCGACGGCCAGTGCGCTGGCAGAGAAGGCGACGACGATGCCGGTGATCACCAGGGCCTGCGGCACCGGGTCGGCGTCGAAGCCCGGGCCGGCGCCGCGCCGCGCGACGGCGCCGAAAACGAGGAAGATGCCCGCGCCGAGGATGTTGCAGCCGACGATCCGCCGCAGCAGCCCGGGATGGGTGATGACGGCGAACAGGCCGATGCCGACGAGCGCTGCCCCGCACAGGCCGAACAGGACGCCGGGCTGAAGCACCGCCATCATCGCGCCGGCGCCTTGCGGGCCGGCCCCGCGACCAGCATGGCGAGCGCCGCAGCGACGGAGAGTGTCAACGCCGCCTCGATCGCCAGGATCAGGGGTTTCGCCAGTGCCTTCGGATAGGCGAGGAAGCCGTCGGCGAAGGCGAAGCCGAGGAAGGCGATCGCCAGGAACAGGATCGGCCCGCCGGCCAGCACCAGCCGTAGCAACCACCGGGTCGTGTCGGGGGGCGGATGAAGCCCTGCCATCATCACCAGCAGCCACATCGCCGCGAGCACTGTCCCGGCCTGGAAGGTGCCGCCCGGCGCATCCGCCCCGACCCAGAACATGTAGACGCCGATGACGACGCCGAAAGGCGGCAGGACACGCCCGAGATAGGCGAGCGGCCCCGGAACAGCGGCGGGCTTCAAATCGGGAGCGCCGCCCCAGAGCGCATCGGGCGCCAGCGACCAGACCCCGATCAGGGCGAGCAGCACCACGACCTTCTCCAGCAGCGTATCGAGCGCGCGAAAGGCCAGCAGCACGGCGGTGACGGGATTGCCCAGCCCCGTCGCGGGAAGCGCCTGCGCGGCGGCCGGCGCGAGCGTCGGTGCCGGTGTGGAGAAGGTCAGCACGGCGAAGCCGAGCCCGGCGGAGATTGCGGCGCTGCCCGCAGCGACGGCGAGCTTGCCCGTGCGCGTCGCCGGCTCCGCCTGCTTGCCGCGGCCGCGCAGGGCAGCTTCCGCCCGCAACAGCAGGATCCCGGTCACGCCGCCACCGATCGCGATCTCCGTCAAGGCGACGTCGGGCGCCGCCAGCCGGACCCAGGCCAGCCCGAGCAGCAGGCCGAAGGCGAGGAAGGTGATGATCGCGCTGCGCTCGTCCGGCTCGACGACGACGCGAAGCGCGAGCATCAGCAGCAAGGCGACGAGCGCAAGGTCGAACAGCGCCATCATCGCTCGGTTCGGTCGCGATGGACCGCACGGGCGAGCAACTGGCTCGCCGTTGCGGCCGAAAGCTGCGCGAGCAGCCAGATGCAGACGAGCTTCAAGCCGCCCGCGATACTCGCCGATTGCGGCAGGAGACCGAGCAGGATCAGCCCGAGCCCGAGATTGTCGGCCTTGCTGATCGCATGCAACCGGCTCAGCGTGTCGGGAAACCGCAGCAGGCCGAGCGCGCCGGCCAGGAAGAGCAATGCCCCCACGCTCACCAGGACGACGGTGGCGGTGTCGAGAAGGGCGCTCATGGCTGCTCTCCCGACGAAGTGCGGTCCGCGTCCTGCCCAGCGGAGCCCAGGACGAAAGCCACGCAGGAGAACGCCGCGAACAAAGTGAGCAGCAGCGCGACATCGCTCGCAGCCGCAGAGCCGGATGCCGCCCCCAGCAGCAGAAGAACCGCCGCTCCGCCGGTCCCGAGCAATTGCACCGCCATCATGCGTTCGGCCGTGATCCGGGAGCGTAGCACGCGCAACAGTGCGATGGCCGTGACCGCCAGGATGAACAACGCCGCAGTGGTCAGAAAATCAGCCATCGCGCCGATCCCGTTCGAGGATTCGGCGGAAAGCGACCTCGTCGGCCGCAACCTGCTCGGCCACGGCCTCACGCAGATCGAGGCAATGGATATGCAGGGTCCCGTCGCTCTCAACGGCAACGGGCAGCTTGCCCGGCTGCAGGCTCATCACGGCGCAGGCGGAATCGCGCGCCATGCCGTCGGGAATGCTGGAACGGCAGGTCGCGAAGCCCGGCCGCAAGTCGGGTTCGCGTGCAAAGGCGCGCCGCGCCACGTCGAGCCCGGCGGCCACCGATTGCGGCAGGAAGCGGATCAGGAACCGCGCGAGGCCCGCTGGCGAAAGCTTACCGCCGGGGGGCCACAACGCCTTACTGGCCCAGACTCCGGCGGCGCTGGCGACGAGCCCGACAGGCAAGTCCTTCAGCGCGGGGCCGATCAGGGTCACCCACAGCAACAGCAGGCAAAGCCCTCGGATCCAGAGCACCGAGAGCCGCACGTCGTCGGCCGCGGCCGCTCCACCCATCGTCTCGCCCGCCTCCGGTCGATACTCTGCCCAGTTCAGCATGAGGGTAGCGCCCACCTCCCCGGGCAACATCAGCCCGATGTCTCATGACTGTGCGCCACGTCCCATTCTCGGCGCGATGGCTGGCAGGCGGGCACCCGATCTGCGCAGGATGGCGGCTCGCTCTGTCCGGGGACCGCATGCCGCAGCTCAAGTTTCCTTCGCCGCCGCCCGCCCGGCCGGCCGCATCATCATGCCGATGATCATCGAACCGCGGCACGGCGACGCGGAAGACGACGCGAGCAGCACCAAGAAGCACTCGCTGATCGCCATCGCAGGCAGCCTGCTTGGCGAGATCAGCCTGCCCAAGCTGGCGCTCGCCTGGGTTCTGGGTGCCCTGCTGCCGAGCCTCCTGCTGGGCGCGGCCCCCCTCGTCATGTCGGCCTGGGTCGCGTCCGTGTCAGGCCGCGTGACGGCACTCGCCGGGGTCGGCTCGCTGGTGCTCCTCGCTTTGGTCGGCGCCGTCGGCTGGTACGGTTTCCGGCCGCTGTTCCGCCTGGCGGAGAAGAGCTTCTGGTCGCTGAACGCGCTTGTGGTGCAGCCGGGCTACGCCATCTGTCGCGAGGGGCTGCAGCATCTCGCCGAGCGCTTCATCCCCGCCGCCGCCGCTCCGGACAGGCGGGCGACCTGGCGCGCGGGCAGCGCGATCGGCGCGGGGCTGGTCGGTTGCCTCGTTGCCGGCGCGGTTGCCGCCATCGTCTGGCCGGCCACGCGCTGGTCAGGCGGCTTCGCCGACTTCGTCGATCCGGTCCGGCTCGTCCTTCCCGCCCTCGCCAATGCCGTCGTGCTGATGTCGCTCTATCTGGCAGCGGCCTCGCTGCTCTGGGGTATCGCCGACGGGTTCATGGACCAGCCGCAGGATCTCGACGGCTTCGACACCGTGCCGCCCGCGGCCCGCCGGTGGCGCGTCGCGCATCTCTCCGACGTCCATGTCGTCGGCGAGCGCTACGGCTTCAGGATCGAGAGCGGGCGCGCCGGCCCGCGCGGCAACGAACGCTTTCGCCAGGCGCTCGAGCGGCTGGCTGAAATCCATGAGGCCGAGCCGCTCGACCTGCTGCTCATCACCGGCGACATGACAGACGCCGGGCGCTCGGCCGAATGGGCCGAGTTCCTCGACGCCATGCTGCGCCACCCCGCTCTCGCCGAGCGCAGCCTGATCCTGCCCGGCAACCACGACGTCAACATCGTCGACCGCGCCAATCCTGCCCGGCTCGAATTACCGGGCAGCCCGGGCAAGCGCCTGCGCCAGATGCGCACGCTCTCGGCCATGGCGGCTCTCCAGGGCGAGCGCGTGCGGCTTTTCGACGACAGCCGAAGCCACCTCGCCGGCAGTCTCGCCGCCACGCTGGAACCGCATCGCGACAGGATCGCCGCTTTCGCCGATTCGGGGGGCTTGCGCCTCTCAATCGGCCTCGCCGCGATCTGGGAGGATGCCTTCCCGATGGTGCTGCCACCGGCCGAGCCGGACGGACTCGGCGTCATCCTGCTGAACTCCAACGTGGAAGCGCATTTCTCCTTCACCAACGCGCTCGGCCTCGTCGCCGAGGAGGATATGCAGGCGTTGCTCGCCGCGACCCGCGCCTTCCCGCAGGCGCGCTGGATCCTGGCGCTCCATCACCATCCGGTCGAATATCCGCGGCCGGCAAAAGCGTTTTCGGAGCGCATCGGCACGGCCCTGATCAATGGCAGCCGGCTCCTGCGGCTGCTGCGACCGGTCGCTTCCCGAATGGTCGCGATGCATGGGCACCGCCATATCGACTGGATCGGCCGTTGCGGCGCGCTGAAGATCGTCTCCGCGCCGTCGCCGGTGATGGAGGCGACGGATGACGAACCGACCTGCTTCTACATCCACACGCTGGCGGCGGCGCCCGGCGGGATTGCGCTGCTGGAACCGCAGCGCATCGTGATCGAACCCGCGCCGCCCGCCGTCATAGCGTGACGGACGAGCCTTCCGCGATCTTCTCGTCCTTCTGTGGCGAGCCGAAGATTTCGGCCAGCCACAGCGTCGACGGATGCAGGGCGCAGAAGGTGAGCAGGGCGATGGTGATCGGCACGCCGATGAAGGCGCCGAAGACCCCCCAGAGATAACTCCAGAAGAACACCGAGAACAGCACGGTCGCCGGCGAGATCGAAAGGGCGCTGCCGGCGACCCGCGGCTCGACATAGCTCCCGACCACGAACTGGATCAGGTTGAGGCAGGCGAAGACCGCGATCACCGCTTGCCAGGAGCCGAACTGCGTCATGGCGAACAGGGTCGGGAAGACCGTCGCGACCAGCGGGCCCAGGAACGGGATGTAGTTCAGCAAGAAGGCGATGAAGCCCCATTCCTCGGCCAGTTGCAGGCCGACAGATTTGGCGAAGACCCAGACCAGCACGCCGGTGATCACGCTCATCGCCGTCCGGACCAGCATGTAGCGGCGGATCTTGACCGCCGTCGCGATGCTGCCGCGCAGCAGCAGGTCGCCGGTGGCGCGATTGCGCATGCTCCTGAGCTTGCGGCCGAACTCATCGACTTCGAGCAGGCCGAGGAAGACATAGACCAGCACCACCAGCCAGAAGCTCATCGTGCTGTTGAGGCGCCCCGTGACGGTCTGGGCGGTGCGCAGCATCCAGCTGACGCTGAACGCCTCGGACCAGGCCCCGGCGACTGCGATCCCGTGCCCTTCGAGCCAAACCGTGACCTGGTCGTAGAAGGTCTGGAAACGGGCGGCATCGCTGACGATCCAGCGGCCGACACGGCCAAAGGCCCAAGCGATCAGGGAGCCGAAGCCGACGAAGGCGACAACCATGACCACGACGCAGACCGCCAGCGCCAGAAGGCGCGGCAGGACGCCCTGCAGGGCCTTCTGCAACGGCCAGACCAGCGCGATGATGAACAGTGCGAAGGCGACCGGCGCAAAGACCGAGCTCGCGATCGACAACGCCGCCACCACGATGATGGTGGCGACCACGACCAGACCGGCCTGATGGATATTGCCGCTCGTCATGATCCTGTCCGTCCTCGCATCGGCGGCAATATCGAGGTTGTGCGGCCGTTCAGCATGAGCACCGGTCAGACCCCCTTGGTGAGTTCGGCGAGATCGAGCGTCGAGCGCTTGCCGATCTCGTTGCGATTTGCCTGGTAGAAGGCCTCTGCCGAACGCCTGCCCTCGTCGTGCAGCATCGTCAGGAACTCCCATTCGGCATTGAGCTTCGAAGAGTAGCCGAGCTCGGTCATGGCGTCGCTGGTGATGCGGTGGACCCGCATCCGCGCCCAGCGCGCACCCTCGCCGCCCCCGGAAAGCGCCTCGCGTTGCAGGAGCGCCATCATGCGGAGCTCCTTCAACAGAACCGCGTTGAAGGAGACCTCGTTGAGACGGTTCAGAATGTCACGCGCCGTCCGCGGCGTTCCCGGCCGCTCCACCGGATTGATCTGGACGAGGATCGTATCGCTGGCATTGCTCTCCTCGATCAGCGGCGTCATGGTCGGGTTGCCGGAATAGCCACCGTCCCAATAGCTCTCGCCGTCGATCTCGACCGCCTGGAACAGGGTCGGCAGGCAAGCCGAGGCGAGCAGCACTTCGGGCGTGATCTCGGCGTTGCGGAAGACGCGATTGCGGCCGGTGCGGACATTCGTCGCGGAGATGAACAGCTTGATCGGGCTTTTCGCGATGGCGTCGAAATCGATCACCTCGGCAAGGATCTCGGTCAGCGGGTTCGTGCCCGCCGGATTGAGGCTGTAGGGCGAGACGACCCGGGACATCATGTCCATCGCGACGAAAAGCGGCGAGGTGTCGAGCGTCCAGCGCCCGAGCAGCACGTCCAGCGGCGAACGCTGGAACGGGCTGAACTTCGCCGCCTCGGAGACCTTCCGCCAGAACTGGTTCAGTGCCTCTCGCGCGCCACCCCGTCCGCCGGTGACATAGCCGGAGGCCAGGACCGCCGCATTCATCGCCCCGGCCGAGGTGCCCGAGATCGCCTCGATCGTCAGCCAGTCCTCCTCGAGGATCCGGTTCAGCACGCCCCAGGTGAAGGCACCATGCGCGCCCCCACCCTGCAAAGCGAGATCGATATCGAGCGGCTTGCGCGGCGGGGCGCTCGCGCCGCCGGCTTGGCTGGAGGAAGCAGGCGTCTTGCTCACAACATCACCGTTGTTGGCGGAACCGGCCGCGTCATGACGACTTCACCAGCCCCGAGAAACCCGCGACCGCGAGCAGGCTCAAGGCCCAGCCGACGATCGATTGGAAGTAGAAATAGCTGATGGCGACGCGCCCTCCGGGCTTCGCCGGATTCGGTCGCCAGAAACTGCGCTGGCCCATGTCCAGCACCGGCAGCAACGTGTCGAGCGAATACATCCACGGGCTGAAGGCGGGGTAGCTCGAGGCTTCCCAGCGCTGCCGGAAGCAGTCGAGCTGGGTCTGGCCCGGCATGGCCAGCCCCTGTGACGGACCGCTGGCGACCAGCGGTCTCTGCTCCCCATGCGCGATGCCGCACAAGGTCCATTCCGGCGCGCGCAGCACGACGGCACTGTTGGGCATCACCGCGCCCTGGCCCTCCGCATAGGCGAAGATCCCGACGCCTGCGAGCCAGAAGAACACAAGCCAGACGAGCGCGAAGAGCGGCCTGCGGCCATAGCCGAGCGTGATCCCGAGGATACCGTCGGCGACGAAGAGAAGCGCCCGCCAGACCGGACTTTCCGTCCGCGCCCGGCGGGCCCGGCGCTGCAGCCTTTCCTTGATGACGAGCACCGAGCTGGCATCCTCGCCATGCCCCATCTCGCGGAAGACCGCCGCGAGCTGCTCGTAGGGTTGCGGCCAGAAATCCTCGCCCCAGCGTGCGGGTGTCTGGCGGGCGAGCCAATCAAGGCGGCTGTCCGCATCGACCGGTCCATCGATGAAGGCGCCGTAGCGGCAGCGGTTGAGCAGCAGCTCGCCTGGCTTCGGCCAGGAGGCCGCCTCGTCATGGATCGTGCCGATCGAGGCACCGGTCAGCGCCAGCGTGCCGTCCAACCGAGCGTCGCGGCGCAAGAAGAAGGCGCCCTTGATAGCCGCCCGGCTGGCGTCGAGGGCGGTATCCCCGGCATGATCGACAAGCGTACCGGAACAATCGAGATCACCAGCGATAGCGGACCCGGTCAGTCGCACCTCGCCGGTGACGTGTGCGTTTCTCAGCACGATGCTGCCATGGCAGGTGATCTCGGTCGCGTCGATTGCGGTTCGCTCGAAGGCCGGAACGGTCGCGCCCGCGGCGTCGAGATCGGCCGCCAGGACCGCGCCGGCCAGATTCACGCCGCCGCGCAGGGTCGCGCCGCGCAGGAGCACGTTGCGCACCTCCAGGCTGCGGCCCAGCAGGGCATAACCGCTGCGATTGCGGATCGTCGCTCCGTCGCATTCGAGGTTGCCGCCGAGGCGCGCCTGGTCAAGGTTGATTCCGCCCTCGACATCCGCCCCCCGAAGGTAGATGCCGCCGCGCGCCTCGAGTCGCTCGGCCTGCAGGCCGGGTAGCCGAGAGCCGTCCAGAAAGAGCCGGTTGATGATGGCGGCGCGCAGGATCGGCGCTGCCTCGAAATGGCAATCGTTCAGGCCGATGTCGCGAAAGATGCGACAGGCCTCAAGGTCAAGAACCTCGGAAATCCAGGCGCCATGAACGAGTACGCCCTTCTCGTGCGGCCGGCAGCCTGCCTCGCCGCCGAGCATCAGGAAGCGCAGGAACGAGGCGCGCACGATACGCGCCGGATCAGGCTCGGCGGGCAGGACCCCGTTGCCGAGCCTGTCGAAGCTGCCGGACTGGAGCTTGGCGACGATCTCCTCCTCCGCCGGAAGCAGCGGCCGGAAATCGTCGAGGCGCACGGTCGAGGCTGCCCAGACGGTGGCCTCTGCACCCAGGCTCCAGTCGAGGGTCACGCCGGCGATGCCTCGGCGCTCGCCGCGGCCGAGAGGGCTTCGCGCAGCTGGGCTTCCTTCGTTTCGTCGAAGGAGGTGCTGATCAAGGTGCCGCCGACGCCCTTGAGATCGGCCAGAACCTTGTCCGTCGTCATCTTGCGGATCAGCAGGAAGAGGCCAGCCGTGTTCGGCTGCAGCGCCGAGGCGGCATCTTTCATGAACTTGTCGTTGATGCCGATATCGGTGAACTTGCCGCTCAGCGCGCCCGAGGCGGCACCCAACGCCGTGCCGACCAGCGGCGCCAGGAAGATGAAGCCGATCAGCGTGCCCCAGAGCGCGCCCGAGGCAGCGCCCGTCGCGGTCAGGTTGATCATCTGGTTGAGCTTCACCTGGCCCTTCTCGTCCTTGACCACGACGACCGCGTCGCCGAGCTCGATCAGATACTCGCGCTGGAGCGAAAGGACCTTCTGGCGAACTTCCTCAGCCTTCTGTTCCGTCGGGAAGGCGATGAAAACGAGATCACTCATGAATGGAGTTCCTGCTTGAGCGGGGAGAAAAGATCGCGTGCCCCGGCACCGCTCGTGCCCGGCCGACCAGGAATTCCGCCAATAACGGCACCGGACGCCCTGTCGATCTCCTCCGCTGTGCCGTCGATGCGGTTCCGGCGATGTCCAGATGCGCCCAGGGATAGGCGGTGGCGAAGCGGGCCAGATTGGAGGCGGCCGCGATCGCATCGGCGGGACATTCGATCTCTTGATCGGCCTCAGCGTCCTGGCCCGCGGGTAATGGCGGGTCATTTTCCCACAACGGAAGCTGCCATACACCGTCGCCCGATATCCCACCGCATTTCGACAGTTCCGATGCCAAGCCTTCGTCATTGGCGAACAAGCCGCTGGCATGGCTGCCCAGCGCGATGAAGCTTGCGCGGCTCAGCGCAGCGACGGTGATGACACAGCTCGGCGAAAAATGAGCGGCGTAGCCGAGCACGTCCCCCAGGAGCGAGGGTTCCCGCGCTCGGTGGCCGTCATCCCTGTCGATACATGATGCTCCACGCTGGCTGGCGACGATGAGACCCACGACATTCAAGGCGAGCCCCAGCCGCTCGACCGTCCGCATCGCGCCCAGCACGCTCCCGATGCCGTGCATGTCGCAGGCTGAAGGAGGCGCGAACGGCTTGTGCTTGGCAGGCGCCTGGAGCGCCGCGACATCGTCACCGATCAGGACGATCGGGCGGCCAGCCGCCTTCCGATGATCGCTCCTCACGACGAAGAGCTTGCAGGCGCCGGCCACAGCGTTCTCTCTTGCCAGAAAGTGCGTCATGCCATGCCTCTCGAATTCGTGCCTCCCCAGCACATCGAGGCTGAAGCCGAATTGGTTCGACATCGCCTGCAGCGTCCGCGCGATGAAAGCCGGCGTGCACAGGTCCGGTGAGAGATCCCCCAGCTCCTTGGCGAAGGAAACGCCCTCGCCGATCGCCACGCCCTGCCGCAGCGCTCCGACCAACTCCGAAGTCAGGGCCTGTGGCACGAGCAGCGTAATGGTGCATTTTTCGCCCCGGATGTTTCGATCGGGCAGCCCGAAGTCGAAGCGGCCGTCGGCGAGAATCCGCGCGGCCTGCTGCATCCGCCAGCTGAGCGCCCGGCGGGGCACCTCGTTCTCCGCGAGCGTGACGACCACCTCCGCAACCGGATCGTCGTTCAGGACCACGGCCACCGCCGCGAGCGCCTGCCGATAGGCCCTGTCGGAAAACCGTCCGGCTTTGCCAAGGCCGACCAGCAGAAGGCGATGCGCCGCGACACCGGGCAACTTTCCGATCAGGCAGGTCGCGCCGACGGTTTCCCCAAGGCCAGCCTGGTCGAGGATGGCGGCGAGCCGGCCGGCCGACCGATTGTTCACCGCCCGCGCCGAACCCATCAGCGGACCGTCGCAGAAAACCCCCAGGACGAGAAATTCCGTCCCGAGTTTCTCCGCTTCTCCGGCTGCCGGAACGATCTCCATGGATGCCCTCTGCCAAGGAAACTGCAATGTCGGTGGGCCAAATTCTGGAATGCCGCTGTTCGCCATCCGTATCGGCCTCCGCCCGCGACGGTCACGGCGACACGGCCGCCTGCTGCCGCGACGAAGGCAATTGCCCAGGCAACAGCCTGACGCGCTGGCCGGGATGCAGGGCTTGAGCGCCAGCCGATACGATGATTTCGCCGGGCGCCAGCCCCTGGGAGAGGATGATCGTGCCGGCATCGAACCGCAACACATCGATATCGCGCAGGGAAACGGTCGATTTGGCGGGGTCGACGACCCATACGGCGGGCGAACGGCCTTGCTGGGTCAGTGCGCTCGCCGGAATGGAAACGATCGCCGCGGTGGTGAGTTCGATCGTGCCGACGACCGTCGAGCCGAGGCGCATCGCCTCCGGCGGGTCTTGCAGCCCGACCCGAACGGCAAAGGTACGCGTCACCGGATCGGCCTGCGGCGCGACTTCGCGCACCGAGCCATATGCCGTCACAGCAGGAGCATCAGCCAGCGCGACACGGATTCGGGCATCGCTGAGATGGGTGTCGAGCACCGCTGCCGGCACGTTGAACACCGCGTCGCGGCTGTCGTCGCGGGCAATTTGGACGACGACCTGACCCGGCTGGATCACCTCGCCGGGCTCGATCCGGCGCGCGGTCACGACGCCCGCAACATCCGTGCGCAACGCAGTGAACCCAAGGCGATCTTGCGCCAACTCGACCTGCGCCTCGGCATTTTCGAGCGTGGCCTGTGCCGTTTCCTGCGCCCGCCGGGCTTGATCGTAGCGCGGCCGGGTCGTGAAGCCTTGCGCCATCAGGCGTTCCTGGCGCTCGAAGGTGCTGCGCGCCGTGCTGACCTCGCCGCGCGCGGCTTCCAGTGCCGCCTTGGCAGCCGCCAGCGCATTCTGTTCGAGAGCGGGGTCAAGTCGGGCGATGACCTGCCCCGCCTTCACCTGGTCGCCGACATTGACCGGGCGTTCAAGGACACGCCCTCCGATCCGGAAGGCGAGCGAAACGTCCTTCTTGGCCTGAATCTCGCCACTGAGCTGGACGTCGTCGGAGAACTGCCCCGCCTCCACCGTGACGACGCCGACCGGCCGCCCCTCCGCCTGCGGTGCCTTCTCATCGCCGCAGGAGACGAGGACCGCCCCCAGCAACGTGACGGCGGCAATGCGTCCGATACCTCTTGCAAGCATCCGCCTCGTGATGATCGCGCTCATGATCGGGAGGCTCCCGCATTGGCCATCCGCTTCGTCTTGCCGTTGCGCGCGGTCGCCGCGCCGAAGACGGTGACGTAAAGGACGGGGAGGAGGACGAGGGTCAGCACCGTCGCGACCAGCAGGCCGCCCATGATCGCGAAGGCCATCGGCCCCCAGAACACGGTCGGCGCGATCGGGATCATGCCGAGCACCGTCGAGATCGCGGTCAGCACGATCGGCCGGAAGCGCGTGCCGGCGGCGTCGACCGCGGCCTCGACCACGCCCTTGCCGGTCGCGCGCTCATCCTCGATCTGCCCGACCAGGATCACCGCGTTCTTGGTGATGATGCCGATCAAGGCGAGGATGCCAAGCAGCGCGACGAAGCCCAGCGGTTTGCCGGAGAGCAGCAGCGCGGCGACCACGCCGATCAGGCCGAGCGGCGCGATGCTCAGCACGATCGCGAAGAGCCGGAAGCTCCTGAGCTGCGCCATCAGCACCGTGAACATGATCAGCAGCATCACCGGGATCACCGCGATGACCGAGGCTTGCGACTTGGCGCTTTCCTCGACCGTGCCGCCGACGGCAATGTCGTACCCTGCGGGCAGTGTTTTCCTGAGCCCGTCCACCGAGGATTGCAGCGCGCCGACCACCGCGTCCGGCAATATCCCGGGCGGCACATCGGCCGAGACGGTCAGATTGGGCACGCGATCACGGCGCCAGATCAACGGCGTGTCGAGGCCGTAGCTGAAGCTCACGAACTGCGAGACCGGTACCGAACGGCCGCTCGGCAGCGCGACCTGCATGCTGCGCAACGTGTCGAGCGAGGCCCGCTCCGCATCCTGCGCCCGCACGACGACATCGACGAGATAGATGGAATCCCGCACCTGCGTCACAACCGTCCCGGAGACCACCGTGTTGACGATGGCGGCGACCGCCGCAGAGCTGAGGCCGAGCCGGCGCGCCTCGTCCTGGTCGACGCGCAGGCGCAGTTCGCGGGCGGGCTCGATCCAGTCGAAATTGATCTGCTGCGCCTTGGGATTTGCCGCGACCACCTGCGCCAGCTTCATCGCGATGGTGCGGACCTCGGCGATATCGGGGCCGCTGACGCGGTACTGCACCGGCCAGCCGACCGGCGGGCCGAGTTCGAGCGGCGAGACACGCCCGACCACATTGGGGAAGTCCTTGGCGAGAAGGGCCTCGAGCTTCTTCTGCAACCGCTCGCGCGCCGCCACATCCTTGGCGACGATCACGGCCTGGCTGAAGAAGTCGTTCGGCAATTGCGCATTCAGCGGCAGGTAGAAGCGGATAGCGCCGCGGCCGACATAGGTGCTCCAGCGCTCGACATCGGGATCGCCCTTCAACGAAGCCTCGAAGCGGTTGACCATGTCCTCGCTCGCATAGATCGAGGCGTTCTGCGGCAATGTGAGATCGACGAGCAGCTCCGGCCGGTCCGACGCCGGGAAGAACTGCCGCGGCACCAGCGGCAGCGCCAGGAGCGAGGCAGCGAACAGGCCGAGCGTGACCGCGATCGTGACCCAGCGCAGCTTGATCGCGCTTGAGAGAAAGCTTCGGAAGCCGCGCTCGACACGCCCCGGCTCCTTCTGCTGTGCGGAGGCGTCGGGTGCTTTCAGCATGGCGACGCCGAGCACGGGTGCGAACAGCACGGCCACGAACCAGGAGACGACCAGCGCGATCGTCACCACCGCGAAGAGCGAGAAGGTATATTCGCCGGCCGAGCTTGCGGCGAAGCCGATCGGCACGAAGCCGGCGATCGTCACCAGCGTGCCGGCCAGCATCGCGGTGGCGTATTTCTCGAAGGCAAAGGTCGCCGCCTTCATCTTCTCCTCGCCGGCGGCGAGTCGCGTGACCATGGCGTCTGTCGTGGTCATCGCATCGTCGACGAGCAGCGCGAGCGCGATGATCAGCGCACCGAGCGAGATGCGCTGCATGTCGATGCCGGCGACCAGCATGCAAGCGAAGACGATGGCGAGCGTCAGCGGTATCGCGAGAGCCACGACGAGGCCCGGCCGCACGCCGAGGCTGATGAAGCTGACGACCAGGATGATGCCGACGGCCTGCCAGAGCGACATCATGAAATCGTCGATCGCGTGCGAGACCGTCACCGCCTGGTCGGCGACGAGATAGGGCTCGATGCCGAGAGGCAGGCCGGCAGTGACCTCGGCCATCGCCTTCTTGATGTTGTTGCCGAGCGCCAGGATGTCGCCGCCGTCGCGCATGGCGATGCCCAGCCCGATTGCGTCACGCCCGTTCACCCGGAACATCGGCGTCGGCGGATCGGCATGGCCGCGCCTGATAGTCGCGATATCGGCCAGCCGCACCATACGGTCGCCCACCGGGAAATTGATGCCGAGCAGGTCCGCCTCCGATTGGAAGGCGCCGGAGACGCGCACCGAGAACTTCTCGTCCTGCGTCTGCACCTCACCGGCCGGTCGCACGACATTTTGGGCCTGCAGAGCCCCGAGCAGCGCCGAGCGATCGAGGCCGAGATTCGCCAGTTCCCTGACCGAGAACTCGATGAAGATGCGCTCGTCCTGCGCGCCGACGATCTCGATCTTCGAGACGTCTGGCACGAGCAGCAGCCGCGAACGGATCGCCTCGACATGGTCGCGCAGGTCGCGGCTGGTGAAGCCGTCCGAGGTGAAGCCGTAAATGATGCCGAAAGTGTCGCCGAAGCGGTCGTTGAAGAACGGCCCGAGCGTGCCAGCCGGCAACGTGTGCCGCATGTCGGCAATCAGATTGCGCACCCGGTACCAGGTGTCCTGGACCTGGCGGCCGGGAACGTCGCCCTTGAGGTTGACGAAGATCGTCGTCACGCCCGGCCTGGTGAAGCTGCGCACGCTATCGAGCCCGGGGGTTTCCTCGAGCTGCCGTTCGAGGCGTTCGGTCACCTGGCTCAGCGTGTCTTCCATCGTGGCGCCGGGCCAGATCGCGGAGACCACCATTGTCTTGATGACGAAGGCCGGATCCTCGTTGCGGCCGAGCTTGACGAAGGCGAAGACCCCGGCAGCGACCGCGATGATCATGAGGTAGATCACGACCGAGCGGCTCTTCAGCGCCCATTCCGAGAGGTTGAAGCTCATCGCGGCTCCGCTCCGATCAAGCGTACGCGCTGGCCTTCACGTAGAAGCCCGGCACCAGCGGTGACGACGATGTCGCCTATGTCCAATCCCTTAGAGATCTTGGCGGCCGCCGGGTCCGCGCTCGCGACCTCGAGCTTGCGCAGCGAAACGGTCAGGTTCTTAGGGTCGACCACCCATACGCCGGTGGCCTGGTCGCGCCGCGCCAGCGCCGTCGCGGGGATGGTGATGGCTCCGCCTTCGGCGCCACGGATCGAGCCCGAGACGGCCGCTCCGAGACGGAAGGCCGGGGACGGGTCGGTCAGGCCGACCCTGATCCGGAAGGTCCGAGTCACGGGATCGGCCTGCGGCGCGATCTCGCGCACCCGACCGGTCGCCTCCGCACCGGCCTCCCCGGCCAGGGCGACGCGCACCTGCATATCGGGCGTGAGCTGTCGCACCAGATCAGCCGGAATCTCGAAGACGGCGTCGCGGCCCTCCCGCCGCGCCAGCTGGACGATCATGCGGCCGGCTGAAACGACTTCCGAAGGTTCCGCGCCGACGCGCGTGACGACGCCCGGCGCATCGGCCTTCAGCGTTGTGAAGCCGACGACGTCCTCCGCAGACCGGACCCGTGCCTGGGCCGCGTCGACTTGGGCGCGCGCGGCGGTGAGTGCCTGTTGCGCGCTCTCGAAATCCGCCTGCGTCGTGATGTGGCGTTCGAGCAGATGGCTCTGCCGCTGGAACTGGTTTTCCGCCTTGCGCAGATTGCCCTGCGCCGCAGTCAACGCGGCCTGAACGGAGCGGAGATCGTTCAGCTCGTTCTCGGGGTCGAGCCGCGCGACGGTCTCCCCCTCGCGGACGGTCGCGCCAAGACCGACCAGGCGTTCCGCCAGGCGACCGCCGATGCGGAAGGCCAGCGACGCCTGGTCCTGCGCCTCGATATGACCGGTGAAGGCGAGATCGGGCGCCTGGTGTGGCGGCTCGACGGTCACGGTCCGGACGAAGCGAACCGGCGCCGGAGCCTCCTTCTCCTCACGGTTGCAGGAGGCGACGGCGAGCGCGATGGCGGTCACGACCGCAAGACGGCCCAGCCGCGATGAAGCTTCGCTGTGCCTCATGCCCGCTCCCCCGCAGCCTCCTGCCGCTGCAGCGGCGCACCCGGGCACCCCAAGCCTTGCCTCTGCATCGAACCCTTCCCCTGACGGCCGCCCCCCGCATGCCAACGGGCGCGTTTACGGCCCGCAAAGCCCTTTCAGGACGGCACAGAGAGGCTAGCAACCCCGAAGAAAAGGCGGATCAGCTCAGAATCCCAACTCTGGGCTGGTCATCCCATTGTTGGAAAAGGCCGAGTTCCCTGGGGTCAGGGCAGGCGGTTCTCGAGCCGCGGTGCGCGCAGGGCGAAAGCGACAGGCAGCAGCAGCAGTAATCCAACGGCAGCAACCGCGGCCATCACCAGGTAGATCTGCTCCCCCCAGCTTTCGTAGAGCCGGCCGGACAGCGTCGTCAGAACGGCCATCACGCCGGCCCACCCGCCGGCGAGCCAGGCCTGGGCGCGCGCCTGCATGCTGCCCGGCGCCAGTCTCGTCAGCAGGAAGATGCTGGCAAGATGAGTGGCCCCGAACGTCAGGCCCTGCGTCACCTGAAGGCACATCAGGGTGGAGAGGTCGGGATCCCGCGACATCGCTCCCCAGCGCAGGATCGCCGTCGCGGCCGACGCCACCAACAAGCCGGCTGCGCTCGCGGCTCCGTTCATGCGGTAGCCCAGGCATGAAAACACGACGACCTCAGACAGGACGCCGAGAGCCCAGAGCCCGCCCATCGCGGCGCCGGAAGTCCCGATCGCCTGCCAGTGCAGCGTGCCGAAACCGTAGAACGCCGCGTGGCTCGCCTGCACGAACGCGGCACCGGCAATCGTGCAGACGAGAAGCAGCGGATGCGCCGGCCATGCGGCGCTTTGCGCATCGTCTCGCGGGCGGTTCACGGTACCCGTTATGCAACGGGCGGCGGCAACGGCGGTGAGAATCGCCGAGACCAGCAACAGCACAACGATCGCGTCGGTCGAGAACCATTCGAGCGACCAGCCGGCCGCGAGATTGGCGGCGGCGAAGCCGAGCGATCCCCACAAACGGATACGGCCATAGGCGAGTTCCGACCGCGCCCCCCCGGCGAGGCGGCCGAGAGTCATGACATCGGCCAGCGCGATCAACGGTCCCTGCGCGAGGGCGATGGCGATGACGACGAGGAGGATCGGCCAGAAGCCGCGCGCGACGGTCAGGAGACCGGTGCCAGCCGCAACCAGCATGGCGCACAGCGTGAGCGCCACCGCAATGCGCCCGCTGCGGTCGGCGAGCGCTCCGACCACGGGATTGGCCACGACCCGAACCAGCAGCGGGGTCGCCAGGATGATGCCGATCGCGTCACTCTCGAGCGACTGCGCCTGGAGCCAGAGCGGGAAGAACGGAAGATTGACCCCGAGCTCGAAGAACAGAATTGCGTAAAGAAGCGAAAGCCGCCCGGTGGGCACGCCTGTCATCAGGCCCACTCCCCGAGCGGCGGGTTTGGGCTCGGCCGGTCAGATGGCCGCGTTTTCGGGCGTGATGGAAGCCGCACCGGTCAACCCTGGCCCAGCCCTTCCCGTTCATCGGCGAAGGAGCGGACGATCCCGCGCTCGCGCGCCTCGGTCGGGCTGTAGCCGAACTCCCGCCGGAAGGCCCGGCTGAAGGTCGAGTGATCGACGAATCCAACCTCGTTTCCAATGGCGTGGATGGAGAGCATTTCACGCTGGGAACTCAGGCGGAGATGCGCCTCGCGCAGGCGCTCTCTATTGATGAAATGAGCCACTCCGCCGCTGTTCTCGAAAAGCCGATACAGTTTCGAGCGGGACATCGCCAGCAGGCGGACCAGCCGCTCGGGACCGAAATCCGGGGCGGCCATGTTCTGACGCACGACGGCGCGCGCCCTGTCGATGAGAGCCGCCCCCAAGGCGGAACGCGCAGGCTCCTGATAGGTCGACAGGGGCGTGATGCAGGCCGCGATGAGGGCCCTTGTCGGCATCTCCAGGTTTGCGGCGTGCTCCGGGGTGACGTGAGGCAGATGCCGGACAAGGCCGTCCATGTAGTCGCTGAGCAGCGGTGCGAAATCCGGGCTCACCTCGACACCGTGGGCTCCATCGAGGCGCTGCTCATCGACCGGGCGCTGATCACGCGGCAGATAGAGGGTGATGACCTCGCTGTCCTGCGCCTGGCCCTCATAGGGCAGCGCCAGCGAACGAAAGCTCAGCTCTCCCCGCGCCGAGCCATCGGCTGCCACCGCCCGCGCCAGCACCACACACCAATGGTCCAGATAGGATTTGGGGTGGTGCCGCCATTGCCGGCCCGGCGCGCCCGAATAGACAACACGTGTCAGAACAAGCTCCCCCAGGGTCCAGGACGAGAATGCAGCGGCAAATCCTGCCGACCGCTCCCCTGTCGGAAAAAGCTCGATCGTGTCCTTGTGCAAGGAACGCCAGGCGTCGAACTGGTCCTTCGCCTGAAGCTCCATGGTGCAAAACTGCGCCACAGAAAACATGCTGACGTCCTTCCTCACCCCACCATGAGAGAAAGCCGGCATCAGATACTCCGATTACTCTGCGGTTTTGCGCAGGCCACAGAAGCAGGATCTGATCCTAACACTGGTCGCATTTGGACGAAATTGATCTAAATCAACAGGGCAATCCGGAAGTAGAGTTATCTAACAACAGTCTAAAATTCGAATTACCGCCGAATATCCGTCAATATTGGCTTTCGCCGCCCGACCCGTCAACCCTATGGCGTCGTTGCTGCATCGAAGACTCGGATTGGCGCGGTGACCAGAAGAGTCGCGGCGGAGCTGATCGCCCCCGCCGCCGCCAGGGGCGCCGGGACATCGAAATCGGTGATCACCTGTCCCTGCAGCAGCCGGTCGCCGATGAGGCGCACTGCATCCGGGCTCGCCGCGAACAGGTCGTGGTTGAGGCGGTCGCCCGCATTGATCGCGGAGAGGTCGATCACGGTGATCCCGGAGAACCCGGCGAACTGGTTGCGGTATTCCTCCTGCGTCGGGTCGATGCCGCCGAGCCGCGTCGCACCGCGCGCGATGAAGCGGGAGACCTGCAGTGCCCGGTCGTGCTGGGCCGTGAACAGCGTGATCTGCGGTCGCTTCGGCCCCATATCCTCGATCTGGCGGCGGAAGACGCCGACATCGAGATCCGGCGACGCCAGGATGAGATTGGTGATCTTGCGCGGGACGCCGCCGCTTTTGAGCGCGATCTGCCGGACCGCCTCGACGGCGGGCCAGCTTCCCATCGAATGGGCCAGGATCACGATCTCCCGGACAGAGGGGGCGGCGGCCGCGACGCCCAGCAGGTCCGCGAGGTCGGAGCGCGAATAGGACGCATTGTCGAAGTCGCGGCTGTAGTCGAGCAGGTAGCCGCGGGAGGGCCAGGAGAAGAGAACCGGCGAGGCATCGGCGTCGGCATCATGCGCCAGTTGCGCGAAGCGGAAGACGGCTCGGTCGAACGGCGTATTGAAGCCGTGCACGAACACGAAGACGCGCTTCGAGCGTCCGCTCGTTGACCTGAACCAGTCGGCGAGCCTGGCTTTCGGCAGCGCCGTGGAGGCGGTGACGGTGAAATCCGTGGCGGGATTCCCGGGAACCGATCGTGGGAACTGGATGCTGCCGACCTCGCGGTTGCGCGGGATCGAGACGACGATATTCCGGAACGAGACGCCCTCGCCCCGCTCGCCGCTGAACAGGACGCCGGCATCGGCGGAGGGCGCGCGCGTCGTCGCCGCCAGCATGTTGACGCTGTCGGTGCCGGGAACGGGCGCCACCGGCTCCAGGAGCCCGCGCGGCGTCGATGCGCAAGCCGACAGACCGGCGGCGAGCGCGACGAGCAGGAGCCAAGACAAACGCGCGCGAGCGGAGCGCTGGCACCGCTCCAGCCATGTCACGCCGTTCATCTCGACGCCTCGAACATCCCTTCCCCCGCATCCTGGCCCTGGTCCGGCATCGTTCCGCCCCGGTCGATCATCGGCCGACAAAGGCCTTCACCGCGGCGGACCGTAGAAAGCCACCCCGCCGGCGGCAAGCCCACACCCCGCCTACGGGCGCCACGAAGGAGACTTTGGGACAGAAGGCCCAAAGTTTGGGATTCTCTGCCGATGCTCTCCCGGCTCCCGGACTTAAGGTTCCCCCATCACGCTCGGAGCTTTGCGGGTGCCGGAGTCTTCGGCACATCGGCCGCGGGTTTGCTGCGGAAAGCCTGGGCTCAAGGGGGGAATGCGATGACCACTGCCACCGTCGCGCCGAAAACGACCATGCAGAGGTTTCTCGACACCGTCGAGAAGGTGGGAAACATGGTTCCCCACCCCGTTGTCATCTTCCTGATCCTGATCGGCATCGTCATTGCCCTCTCGGCTGTGCTGGGGCTGTTCGGCACCGCCGTCACCTACGAGCGGATCAACCCCGACACCCATAAAATCGAGGCGGCGAGCACGGCGATCCAGAGCCTGCTGACCATCGACGGCATCCGCTTCATGTATTCGTCGCTGATCCCGAATTTCATGAGCTTCACGGCCGTCGGGCTGATGATCGTCGCGATGATCGGCGCCGGCGTCGCCGAGGAATCAGGGCTCGTCACCGCGCTGATCCGCAAGCTTGTGATCGTCTCGCCGCACTGGGCGCTGACCTATATCCTCGCCTTCGTCGGCATCATCGCCAGCATCGCGGCCGATGCCGGCTATCTCGTCTTGATCCCGCTCGCCGGCATTGCCTATCTCGCTGTCGGCCGCCATCCGGTCGCGGGCCTGGCGCTCGGCTTCGCAGCGGTCGCCGGTGCCTTCACCGTCAACATGCTGATCAAGCCGCTCGATGCGGTTCTGGTCGAGTTCACCAACGACGCGGCCCGCCTTGTCGACCCCAATCGCACGATCGGCCTCGCATCCAATCTCTGGTTCTCGATCGCCTCGGTGCTGTTTCTGACCGTCATCATCGCGTTCATCACCGACAAGATGATTTCGCCGCGCCTGGGCAGCTACGATCCGAAGCTGGCGGCCGAGGGAACAGTCACCGAGCAAGGCGCCGTGCTGTCCGAGGCGGAGTCGCGCGGTCTTCGCTTCGCCGGTCTCGGCCTCCTCGGACTGATCGCGGTGTTCTGCCTCCTCACGCTCCCCACGGGCGCGCCCCTGCGTAATCCGACCACCGGAGAGTTGATCGGCAACTCGCCCTTCATGAACGGCCTGATCGCGCTCATCATGCTGATGTTCCTCGTCACCGGTTGGGCCTATGGCATCGGCGCCGGCACGCTGAAGACGCTGGCGGAGGTCATCGCCGCGATCGAGAAATCGATCAAAAGCATGGGCGGCACGATCTTCCTGTTCTTCGTGCTCAGCCAGTTCGTCGCCTACTTCACCTACACCAATATCGGCACGGTCATGGCGCTGAGCCTTTCGGGCATGCTCCAGGCCGCCAATATCGGCGCCCTGCCGCTGCTGCTCGGTTTCATCGTGGTGGTCGCGATCATCGACCTGCTTCTCACTGGCGCGATCGCGAAATGGGCGATCTTCGCCCCCGTCTTCGTGCCCCTGCTGATGAAGCTCGGCGTCGAGCCGGAAGCCGTGCTCGCGGCCTATCGCATCGGCGATTCGCCGATGAACGCGATTACCCCGCTCAACGCCTATTTCGCCCTCGTGGTCGGCTTCATCCAAAGATACGACAGGAATGCCGGCGTCGGCACCGTGGTCTCGCTGATGCTGCCCTATGTCGTGTGGATGTTCGTGCTTTGGACGGCTCTGTTCGCCGTCTGGAAGATGCTCGGCCTGCCTTGGGGGCTCTGAGCCCCATCGCAGCCCTCCCCGTCGCCAATCCAACCCGTTCGGATGCAGATCATGACGACACCCGCCATTCCGCTCGACGTCGAAGCCGCCATCGCGCATCTCATGCGCTTCCTCTCGGTCGAGGGCGTGACCGGCAAGGAAGCCAATATCGGCGCTGCCGTCAGCGAGGCGCTAAAGGCCGTCGGCGTGCCGGCCTCGGCCATCCGCTTCGACGATGCCAACAAGCGCATCCCGCTGCCGACCGAGACCGGCAACCTCATCGTCGACCTCCCCGGCACCAAGGCCGGTCCGCGCCTGCTGTTCTCGACCCATCTCGACACCGTGCCGCTCTGCGCCGGGGCCAAGCCGAAACGCGAGGGTGACCGCATCGTCTCTGACGGCACCACCGCGCTCGGCGGCGATGCCCGCACCGGCGTGGCGCTGCTCGTCGTGCTGGCCGAGACGCTGATCAAGAACAAATTGCCCCACCCGCCGATCACGCTGCTGTTCACGGTGCGCGAGGAAAGCGGGCTGCACGGCGCGCGCGAGCTCAACCCGAAGGATCTCGGCGGCGCCGTCATGTGCATCAATGTCGACGGCCAGCTCGCCTCCGAATTGCTGATCGGCGCGGTCGGCCAGGAGAACTGGGAAGTCGAGATCACCGGCAAGGCCTCCCATGCCGGCGTCGCTCCGGAAAAGGGCATCTCGGCGACGCTCGTCGGCGCGATCGCACTTGCGGAAGCTCGCCGCGAGGGCTGGTTCGGCAAGATCGTGAAGTCCGATGGCCGCGGCACCAGCAATGTCGGCATCTTCGGCGGCAAGGGCGGCACGGTCGCCGCCGGCGACGCGACCAATGTCGTCACCGACTATGCTTACATCCGCGGCGAGGCGCGCAGCCCCGAGGCCGCTTTCGCCACCAAGATCGCCGAGGCCTTCAAGGCCGCCTTCGCCAAGGCTCAAGGCGAGGTGAAGGACGATGGCGGCGAGACGGCGAAGGTGACGTTCACCCACAAGCCGGCCTATCCACCCTTCGAGCTCGCCAAGGATTCGGCTGTGGTCAAGCGCGCTGCTAAGGCGCTCGGTATCCTGGGTATCGAACCGAACTACCTGTTCTCCAATGGCGGCCTCGATGCCAACTGGCTCGACAAGCACGGCGTCCCGACCATCACGATCGGCGCCGGCCAGGCCGAGATCCACACGATCAAGGAATATGTGAATCTCACCGAGTACGAAAAAGGCTGCCGTCTCGGCATCCTGATGGCGACGCTCGAAGACTGAGACCCTTCAAACGGGTCTGCGGCCGAGAACACCCCCAAGGAGCTGATGCGTGAGTCCGATCGCCTATACCGGCATCATCGTCGCCATTACCGTGGTCCTGTTCGTCACGAACAAGGTGCCTGTCGTGCTCGTCGCGATGGGCACGGCGCTCGGCCTCTGGGCGACCGGCGTGCTCACCCTGCCTCAGGCGCTCGCCGGGCTTGGTGATCCCGCCGTCATCTTCATCGCCTCCCTGTTCGTCGTCAGCTCCGGGCTCGAGGTCACGGGCGTCACCGCCTGGGCCGGCCAGCTCCTGATCAAGGGGGCCGGAGAGGAAAGCCGGACGCGACTCCTGCTGCTCATGATGGGGCTGGTGTCCCTTCTGGTCGCGCTGATCAGCCTGAACGGTGCGGTCGCTGCGCTGCTGCCGGTCGTCGTCGTCACCGCCGTCCGCCTGCGACGCAACTCCTCGCAATTGCTGATGCCGCTGGTCTTCGCCGGACATGCCGGCTCAATGCTCGCTTTGACCGGCACACCGGTGAACGTGCTGGTTTCCGAAGCCGGGCTCGATGCCGGCGTCGGCGGTTTCGGCTTCTTCGAGTTCGCGCTGGCCGGCATCCCGCTGCTCGCCGGCACCATGGCGATCATCATCCTGTTCGGGGAGAAGCTTCTGCCCCAGCGCAACGGCGCGACCATGCCGGCCGATTTCAGCCGCCACGCCAGGACGCTGGTCGAGCAATACGGGCTGGCGAGCGGCGTCCATCAACTACGCGTCCGCGCGACCTGCCCCTATGTCGGGAAGCGCTCCGACGAAGTCGACCTCGGCACATGGTCCGGGCTCCAGCTCGTTGCGGTTCAGGACGGCGACACGGCCGGGCCGCTGCGTCGCACGACGATCGCCGAGGGCGACCATCTGCTGCTGCGCGGCGATGCCGAGGCCGCGGCCAATTTCGCGGCGCAGATGCACCTCGCGTTCCGCGAGGAAGGCGCGGGCGATGGCGAAGAAACCCTGTTCAACCGCCGCTCCGGCCTGGCCGAGGTGGTGATCCCGCCGCGCTCAGGCCTGATCGGCCAGACCGTGTTCCCCGGCATGGTCACCGAAAGCGGCGACCTGATCATCCTGGCCGTGCAACGCGGCGCGAGCGAGGCTCCGAACGCCGGCAAAACCAAGACGGCCGGCGTCGTGCTGCAGGCTGGCGACACCATGCTGCTGCAGGGCACCTGGAAGGCGCTCGACACCCATCTCGACGATCCCGACGTCCTCGTCGTCAGCTCCCCGGAACTGGTGCGGCGCCAGGCCGTGCCGATGGGTCCGGGCGCCAAGCAGGCGATCATCATCCTGTTCGCGATGGTCGTGATGCTGGCCACCGGCATCGTTCCGTCTGCCGTGGCGGGCCTGCTGGCGGCCGGTGCGATCATCCTCTGCGGCATCATGACCGTCGAGCAATCCTACCGCGCGATCAGCTGGACGACCGTGATCCTCGTCGGCGCGATGATGCCGCTCTCGACCGCGATGATCCAGACCGGCGCGGCGAAGATGCTGGCCGACCACCTCGTCTCGATGGTGGGCGACGCCGGGCCGACCGCGCTGCTCGCAGGCCTGTTCGTCCTGACCGCGGTGCTGGGCCAGCTCATCAGCAACACCGCGACGGCGCTGATCGTCATCCCGATCGGCGTCGCCGCCGCCACCGCCATGGGCATCTCGCCGCGGCCGGTGCTGATGAGCACGGCGGTCGCCGCAGCCGGCGCCTTCCTGACGCCGATTGCGACGCCGACCAATCTGATGGTGATGGGACCAGGCGGCTACGTCTTCAGCGATTACTGGAAACTCGGGTTGCCGCTGCTGATCTGGTTCTTCGTCGTGGCGGTCTTCATCGTGCCCCTGATCTGGCGCTTCTGAATTTTCGCAAGCAACCGAAGCGATGGCGGCACGCTCCTCTCGCTCTTTTAATTAGCCCTCGTCAATCAAAGGCACAGGCAGATCATCTTGCCGCTTCCACAAAAAACGAAGACACCGACTGGAGTTCGATTACCGAACTCTGCTCCGATCGGGAACGATCGCGAGCATTGGCGTGGCAATGGTACTAGGAGCCATAGCTCCACCGAGCGCACATAACGATCAAGGTAATTGACGAGATGCAGATGGAACGCAGATCATTTTTGATTTCACTTGTCGGCGGCGTGCTGATTGCGGCGACAGCGAAGACGGCACCGGTCGAGGCACAATCCGCAGTGGCAACAAGCGCGCTCGACACGCTGGATGCCGAATTCACGCAAGGCCCGCCGCAGCCGCGGTCACCGGGCGCGGCTACCCTTCCCGCTCGGCCAGAAAATCCGCGGCCGCGCCGGAAGAACTGGCATCGCTATCGCCAGCGCAACCGCCGGCCGCTGCCCCCGCCGCCCCGGCACCGCGGGCGCCGCTGACGGCAAATCGGAACAGCCGCTATCCCGTGTGCGGGAGCCAGCCCGTCAGACTCGTGGGCCTGCACTCGGGCGCGCCGCGCGCCACACAAGCAGGCGAGCCGATGTCAAATCCGGCTCCCATCGCGGAGACCTGTCAGGACGGCGAGGCTGGGCGTCGTGGCCGCACACGGCCCCGGGAGCGGCGAAGGCGCGGGGCACGCCATGGCTGGTTGTGCTGCCGGGGGCGAAACTGCCGCTTCCGATTATAGTACAGTTGCGGGCGTTGGCTGAATGCCACATCGACCTGGTCCAGCGCGCGCGCCGTCCCTTCTGGCAGCGCTGCCTCGCCTGTCGCGGCAGCGCCGATGGCAATGTCGAACAAAGCCGAACCGGCCAGCCCGAGAAGTCCAGACAGAACCAGCCGTCTGCTCACCATATCATGCTTCTCCTGCCACCAGCGCACCGGGCGCCAGCCCGACATATGCCCCAAGCCAATCCGGTCAGGTCTCTGCCCTCGGGCTCCCAAACTCCCGTCAGGCGAAGCAAGGGGCCGTCATTCCCGACGATCGTCGGGCCAGCGGGCTTGTTTCAGAACGTCAAGGGCAGCGCGCCTCGAACACGCGCCCATGGCGGTCACGATAAAGGCAGTTGTTCGGAGTGGTCGCCCGGCCAATCACGGCGCCCGTGACACCGCCCACAGCGGCACCGATCGCCGCTCCACGCCCACCTCCCGCAATGCCGCCAACGATGGCACCGGTCCCAGCGCCAATGGCCGCACCGCCGAGGGTCCGCTGATCGGCAGAATTGGCATTGCACCCCGCAAGAGCCAAGCCGATGACGAAGACTGCAATTTTCGCGCGCATCCCTGTCCGTCCTTCTCAAAATAAATGGGCCTTCGGCTTCGCAAGAAGCGGGTCCCACAATGGTGGAACGCCATCGCAAGCGATCTTCCGAGACTGCCGCAAGCCTAGGCTGCGCAACCGAAAATGCATCCGCAGAGAATCTCAGGGCCTGTACTCAACATCCCAACCTGTCCCCCGGCCTGCTGACGGCTTCATGGACCTGGCGGTTAGGCTGATGCAGCCGATCGTCGAGTGCCTGCAAACCACGTCGTCAAGCTCGGCTTGCGAACGCCCACGGGATCGAGTTCCGAAAGGCTCTCTATCGGTATCATCCGTAGTTTGGTTGTGAGGTCGGCGTTCATGGCATCGTCAGTGCGACGGCGCGCGTTTCCGCTACGCGGTGGCCAGCATCCATGGGGTGACGCCGTTGTCGGCGATGAGTTTCTGGAACTGTCCGCTGGCGCACTGCGCTGGAGGTGACCCGGATTCAGAAGACCTACAGCCCGGTCAACATCGCCACCGTCCGTGACGTCGATTCCAGCCGTCGCCAAGGGCGCGCCAAACTCAGAAAGAACAAACCGATGCGTAAAGTGTAATGAGCCTGCGCCGGAAAGTGCAATGACCGGGCGGCCAAGCAAGCTAAGGCTTTGATTTATATGGCGCGGGCGACGGGGCTCGAACCCGCGACCTCCGGCGTGACAGGCCGGCACTCTAACCAACTGAGCTACGCCCGCGCAGGGCGGCTGGGGCATTCGCCGTCAGCGACGTGGTGAGTATTGCCCCCGACCGGAAGTGTCAAGCGAGTGACGCCGGCAAAATCGCATCTGGGGAAAATTATCCTCGCCCTCTCCTATCACTCGGCTGCGTCACCCTCGTTCCATGGCGATGCCAGGCAGGGATCGAGCAGGACGTGGCGGCTGTCCTGGCGGTTATATCCGCCGCGCAGGACTGCCTTGTCGCCCAGCTTCAGGTCGCCGGCGCCATAGGTCACGCACAGAACCCGGACACCCGGTGCGGCACAGACCGCGACATACCAAAGCGCACCGTCCGTCCGGATGAGACTCACCGTTCCCGCGATCGCCATGTCGACACGCGAATCGCGTGGCACCGAATCCGGGAGCTGCGCCGCGATGCTCTCGCAGCTCGCCGGCTTGCCGGGCTGCTCCGGATGGGAAAAGGCCGGACGATCGACGAAGAAGGAATCGGGCAGGAGCGACTGCGCCGCAGCCTGCCCTGCAGCGAGGACGAGGCCGAGGCAGGTGCCTGCCAGTACGCAACGCAGGACGGGACGAGAACGGGTCAAGCGGCTGATCTCCATGAGCCCGGCAGGGTGACGATGAAGATGGCGGAATTCGGCCGTCCGCAAGCCTTGGCAAGACGCTCGCCCGACAATGCTTGCGATGCGGCGGCCGAGGCCTTAAAGGCGACCGCGAGGGGCGGTTAGCTCAGTTGGTAGAGCATCTCGTTTACACCGAGAGGGTCGGCGGTTCGAGCCCGTCACCGCCCACCAGATCCATCAGGCAGCTGCCGTCGCAGCCTGTTGGTCGCTAATCAGCTCGCTCCGCACGTCGCCTGGCCGCGGCGTCGAGCCGGGCGACACGGCGGATCGCTTCTTCGACATCAACCGAACCGGCCAGCTTCAGCGGATTCAGCGGATGATCCGCCTCCGCCAGCGCCCGACGTACCGGCGCGGGCAGGCTATCGAATGCAGCCCATCCATCCGGTTTCGGCCTGCGTTTCGGAAGCCGTCGCAGCTTCATGGCCCTCTGATCGAACTGCCTGCGGAGAAGCAGGCTTAAAATGAACCTGAGCGGGCATTGCGGCAATGACCGCCCTTAACGCCCAAAAGAAAACCGCCGGCGCTTGCGCGCCGGCGGCTCCTGTTTCCGAGGCCGGAAATCAGTGGGCGACGAGGCCCGCCGCGTCGTCGTCCGCGCCCTTGGGCGGCACGGCCTTGAGATCCTCTTCCCAGACGATCGGAACCGGCTGGCGGGTCAGCGCATGCTGGAGAACCTGCTCCATACGCGCGACCGGGATGATCTCCATGCCGTCCTTCACCGACTTCGGCAGGTCGATCAGGTCCTTGGCGTTCTCCTCGGGGATCAGCACCTTCTTGATGCCGCCGCGAAGTGCCGCCAGGAGCTTCTCCTTCAGACCGCCGATCGGCAGCACCCTGCCCCGCAGCGTGACCTCGCCGGTCATGGCGACGTCCCGGTTGGTCGGGATGCCCGTCAGGATCGAGACGATGGTGGTCGCCATCGCGATACCGGCCGACGGGCCGTCCTTCGGGGTCGCCCCCTCGGGAACGTGGACGTGGATGTCGCGCCGGTCGAAGAGCGGCGGCTCGATGCCGAAATCGACGGCCCGCGAGCGGACATAGGACGCCGCCGCCGAGATCGATTCCTTCATCACGTCGCGCAGGTTGCCGGTGACGGTCATGCGGCCCTTGCCGGGCACCATGACGCCCTCGATCGTCAGCAACTCGCCGCCGACCTCGGTCCAGGCCAGACCAGTGACGACACCGACCTGATCCTCCGTCTCCGCCATGCCGTAGCGATAGCGCGGCGGGCCCAGATACTCCTCGAGCAACGGCTCGTTGACCACGACCTTGGCCTTCTTGCCGAGCACGATATCCTTCACGCCCTTGCGGACCGTGTTGGAGAGCTCGCGCTCGAGGTTGCGGACGCCGGCCTCGCGGGTATAGCGCCGCACCAGCGTCTGCACGGCCTCGTCCGTGATCGACCACTCCTTGCCGCTCAGCCCATGCTTCTTGATCGCATTCGGGATCAGGTGCTTGCGGGCGATCTCCGTCTTCTCTTCCTCGGTGTAGCCGGCGATGCGGATCACCTCCATCCGGTCCAGCAGGGCCGGCGGGATGTTCAGCGTGTTCGCCGTCGTCACGAACATCACGTTCGACAGGTCGTAGTCGACCTCGAGGTAATGGTCGTTGAAGGTCGAGTTCTGCTCGGGATCGAGCACCTCCAGAAGGGCCGCCGAGGGATCGCCACGGAAGTCCTGGCCCATCTTGTCGATCTCGTCGAGCAGGATGAGCGGGTTGGAGGTCTTGGCCTTCTTCATCGACTGGATGATCTTGCCGGGCATCGAGCCGATATAGGTGCGGCGGTGACCGCGGATCTCGGCCTCGTCACGCACGCCGCCGAGCGACATGCGCACGAACTCACGGCCGGTCGCCTTGGCGATCGACTTGCCGAGCGAGGTCTTGCCGACGCCCGGAGGGCCGACGAGGCACAGGATCGGACCGGCGAGCTTGTTGGCGCGCTGCTGCACGGCGAGATATTCGACGATGCGGTCCTTGACCTTGTCGAGGCCGAAATGATCGTCGTCGAGCACCAGCTGGGCGGCGTTGAGATCCTTCTTGATCTTCGAGCGCTTCCCCCACGGGATGCCGAGCATCCAGTCGAGATAGTTGCGCACCACGGTCGCTTCCGCGGACATCGGCGACATCTGGCGCAGCTTCTTCAGCTCGGCCGTCGCCTTGTCGCGGGCTTCCTTGGTCAGCTTGGTCTGGGCGATGCGCTCCTCCAGCTCGGCCAGCTCGTCGCGGCCTTCATCGCCGTCGCCGAGCTCCTTCTGGATCGCCTTCATCTGCTCGTTGAGATAGTACTCGCGCTGGGTCTTCTCCATCTGGCGCTTGACGCGCGAGCGGATGCGCTTCTCGACCTGCAGCACGGACATCTCGCTCTCCATGAGCGACAGGACCTTCTCCAGGCGATGGGCGACGTTGGTGATCTCCAGCACGCCCTGGCGATCAGCGATCTTGACCGCGAGATGCGAGGCGACGGTATCGGCGAGCTTGGTCGGCTCGTCGATCTGCGTGACCGCAGCGACGATCTCGCCCGAGATCTTCTTGTTGAGCTTCACATAGCTCTCGAACTCGCTGACGACCGAACGGGCGAGCGCCTCGACCTCGACCTTCTTGCCTTCTTCCTCGGCAAGGCCGGTGGCCTCAGCCTCGTAGAAGGATTCGCTCGCCGAATAGGACGAGGCCTTGGCACGGCCGACGCCCTCGACCAGCACCTTCACGGTGGAATCGGGCAGTTTCAGAAGCTGCAGCACGCGGGCGAGCGTGCCGATCTCGTAGATCTCGTCGGGCTGCGGGTCATCGTCGCCGGCGTTCTTCTGGGTCGCCAGCAGGATCAGCCCGTCCGTCTTCACCACTTCCTCAAGCGCGCGGATGGACTTCTCGCGGCCGACGAAGAGCGGGACGATCATGTGGGGGAAAACGACGATGTCGCGCAAAGGCAGTACCGGGAAGGTGCCGGCCTCGCCTGGGACGAAGGGAGCGCGTGGCGTCGAGCCAGTCATGGCAATTCCTTTGCAGTTGCGCCCGGCGGACCCCCGAGATGGGCGGAACGATCGGACGTGTGCGGCCGAGGCGACCATTCGCCTCCCCGCCCTCGCGCATCGCACCCTCCAAGGCATGCGACTCTCGCAAGTGCACCTAAAGTGGAGACTTCCTCGCCGGCTTTCAAGCGAGGTATCCGGCCCATGCACCGCTGTCCTGCAACGGACGAGGGACGGATGCCGCGAGAAGAGGTGGTTCAATCTCGCGCAGGGCTGTTGCGATGCGAAACCGCGAGCGGCCCATGCCCATCACAACGCAAAACGCGCGCCAAGGGCGCGCGTCCTGTTGTCGCATTGCAGGAAAGGTCAGGAGGCCGAGGCGGTCTTCGTCTCGTCCTCGCGCTCGGCATAGATGAAGAGCGGGCGGGCCTTGCTCTCCACCGCCTCGGGGCCGATCACCACCTGCTCGACGCCTTCGAGGCCGGGCAGTTCGTACATGGTCTCGAGCAGGATGCTCTCCATGATCGAGCGCAGGCCGCGCGCGCCGGTCTTCCGCTCGATCGCCTTGCGGGCGATCAGGCTGACGGCCTCGTCGGTGAAGGTGAGCTGGGTGTCCTCCATCTCGAACAGGCGCTGATACTGCTTGACGAGCGCGTTCTTCGGCTCGGTCAGGATGGTCTTCAGCGCCGGCTCGTCGAGATCCTCCAGCGTCGCCAGGACGGGCAGGCGGCCGACGAATTCCGGGATCAGGCCGAACTTCAGCAGATCCTCGGGCTCGACCTGACGGAAGATCTGGCCGATGCGGCGATCGTCCGGGGCCTCGACCTTGGCGCCGAAGCCGATCGAGGTGCCCTGCCCGCGGCTCGAGATGATCTTGTCGAGACCAGCGAAGGCGCCACCGCAGATGAAGAGGATATTGGTGGTGTCGACCTGCAGGAATTCCTGCTGCGGATGCTTGCGCCCGCCCTGCGGCGGCACGGAGGCGACGGTGCCTTCCATGATCTTCAGCAGCGCCTGCTGGACGCCCTCGCCCGAGACGTCGCGGGTGATCGAGGGGTTGTCCGACTTGCGGCTGATCTTGTCGATCTCGTCGATATAGACGATGCCGCGCTGCGCCCGCTCGACATTGTAGTCGGAGGCCTGGAGCAGCTTGAGGATGATGTTCTCGACATCCTCGCCGACATAGCCGGCCTCGGTCAGCGTCGTCGCGTCGGCCATGGTGAAGGGCACGTCGAGGATGCGGGCGAGCGTCTGCGCGAGCAGCGTCTTGCCCGAGCCGGTCGGCCCGATCAGCAGGATGTTCGACTTCGCCAGCTCGACGTCGTTCTGCTTCGTCGCATGCGAGAGGCGCTTGTAATGGTTGTGCACCGCCACCGAGAGCACCTTCTTGGCGTGCTCCTGGCCGATGACATAGTCGTCGAGGACCTTGCGGATCTCCTTGGGAGTCGGCACGCCGTCCTTCGACTTCACCAGCGCGGATTTGGATTCCTCGCGGATGATGTCCATGCAGAGTTCGACGCATTCATCGCAGATGAACACGGTCGGGCCCGCGATGAGCTTGCGGACCTCGTGTTGGCTCTTGCCGCAGAAAGAGCAGTAAAGCGTGCTCTTCGAGTCGCCGCCGGGCTTGTTAGCCATCGTCCATCTCCAGTTCGGGAGCCGGGAGCCGCATCGCCAGTGGCGGATGCAGCCGTCGTCTCTCCGTCATATCTAAGCGCTCAGATCACGATGATTAGGTTAACGGCCCGTTCCGGTACATTCGGATACGCAGGGCCGGCCCAAGCCGGATCAGATTGGAGCGCTCGTCCGCTCACCCCCGGCCCCATGCAAACACGGGGCCGATCCTCAATGCAATATGGGGGCTCCGGAAGGCCGGGCCAACCCACAGGATCGCGAGCGCCGCGATCAGGCCTCGGGCTCGGCGCGGCGCTCCATGACCTTGTCGATCAGGCCGAAATCGCGGGCCTGCTCGGCGGTCATGAAATTGTCGCGCTCCAGCGCGGCGACGATGTCCTCGTAGGGACGCCCGGTATGCTTCACGTAGATTTCGTTCAGCCGCTTCTTCAGGCTCTCGACTTCCCGGGCGTGGATCAGGATGTCGGTGACCTGGCCCTGATAGCCGCCGGAGGGCTGGTGAACCATGATGCGCGCGTTCGGCAGGGCGAAGCGCATGTCCTTGGCGCCGGCCGTCAGCAGCAGCGAGCCCATCGAGGCGGCCTGGCCGATGCAGACGGTGGTCACCGGGCAGCGGATCAGCTGCATGGTGTCGTAGATCGAGAGGCCGGACGTCACCACGCCGCCGGGCGAGTTGATGTAGAAGGAGATTTCCTTCTTGGGGTTCTCGGCCTCGAGGAACAGGAGCTGCGCCACGATCAGCGACGCCGAGTAATCCTCGACCGGGCCGGTCAGGAAGATGATGCGCTCGCGCAGCAGGCGCGAATAGATGTCGAAGGCGCGTTCACCGCGGCTCGACTGCTCGACCACCATCGGGACGAGATTGTTGTAGGTCTCGAGCGGATCGCGAAGCATGGATCTGTCCTTGAGGTGGAGCGCTGGGGAAGCCAGCGAGATGTCGAATCAGCGGTGTCTAGGCAGACACTCACTTAAGCACGGCAGTCGCGGCTGAAAAGGGAAGCGCCGCCGGTCGCGAAGGCCGGCGGCGCGATAGCTGTCGTTAAGGTTGCCGTGAGGCTCAGGCGGAAGCGTCGTCGGCCTTGGCCTCGGCCTTCTTCGCCTTCTTGGCGGCGGCCTTCTTCGGCTTGGCCTCGGCGGTGTCCTCGGCGTCCTCGTCGGCGTAGAGCGCCTCGCGCGAAACGGTCTGGTCCTCGACCTTCACCTGGCCGAGCAGATGGTCGACGACCTTCTCCTCGAAGATCGGGGCGCGGATCTCGGCGAGAGCCTGCGGGTTCTTGCGATAGAACTCCCAGACTTCCTTCTCCTGGCCGGGGAAGGAGCGGGCGCGCTCGATCAGGGCCTGGGTGACCTCGTCATCCGAGATCTGGACCTTGGCCTGCTCGCCGATCTCGGCCAGCACGAGGCCCAGGCGCACGCGGCGCTCGGCGATCTTGCGGTAGTCGGCGCGGGCGGCGTCCTCGGTGGTGTCCTCGTCGGCGAAGGTCTTGTTGGCCTGCTTCATGTCGGCCTCGACCTGGCCCCAGACGCTGGTGAACTCCTGCTCGACCAGGGTCGGCGGCAGCTCGAAGCTGTACTTGCCGTCGAGCGCGTCGAGCAGGCCCTTCTTGAGCTTGCGGCGCGACTGGGCGGTGAAGTCACGGCCGATCTGCTCGCTCACGGCTTCCTTGAGCTTGTCGAGCGACTCCATGCCGAAGCCCTTGGCGAGCTCGTCGTCGATCTTGACGGCGTCCGGGCCCTGGACGTCGGTCACGGTGACCTCGAACTCGGCCGGCTTGCCGGCGAGGTTCTCGGCCGCATAGTTCTCGGGGAAAGTCACCTTGACGGTGCGGGTCTCGCCGGTCTTGGCGCCTTCGAGCTGCTCCTCGAAGCCCGGGATGAACTGGCCGGCGCCGAGATCGAGCGGGATGCCCTCGCCCGTGCCGCCGTCGAACTTCTCACCGTCGAGCGTGCCGACGAAGGAGATGATCAGGCGGTCGCCCTTCTCGGCCTTGGCCTTCTCGCCCTTCGAGGTGTAGCTGCGGTTGCCGGCAGCCATGCGCAGAAGCGCGGCATCGACATCGGCGTCCGGAACCTCGGCGACCGGCTTCACCAGCGAAACGTCCGAGAGGTCGGCGAGCTCGATCTTCGGGAGCACTTCCAGCGCGACGGTGAAGGCGAGATCGCCCTTGGCCTCCATCGCGGCCTCGATCTCTTCCTTGTTCTCGGGGAAGCGGATCTGCGGCTCGAAGGCGAGCTTCAGGTTGTTGTCGGCGACGATCTTCTGGTTCGCCTCGTTGACGGCGTTCTGCAGCACGTCGGACATGACCGAGCGGCCATAGAGGCGGCGCAGATGCGCGACCGGCACCTTGCCCGGGCGGAAGCCGTTGATCTTGGCCTTGCCCTGGAGGTCCTGGAGGCTGCCATCGAGCCTGGTCTTCAGGTCGGCGGCGTTCAGCACCACCTGGAATTCGCGCTTGAGGCCCTGGGACAGGGTTTCGGTCACGTTCATTTTTGTACCGCCAACAGCTCGTTTACGTCTCAATGTCCAAAGCGCGACGCCGGTTCGACCGCCGCCGCGCTCGCGAAAAAACTAGACCGATGGTGCGGGCGGAGGGACTCGAACCCCCACGACTTTCGCCGCTGGTACCTAAAACCAGTGCGTCTACCAATTCCGCCACGCCCGCCGGTCCGATAGCGCTGCGCGCGAGCAAACGCAGCGCGGCCATCGTCAAGCCGCAGGCCTATACGCATTTCGACCGGGCCATGCAGCAAAAAAATGACGGTTCTGCAAAACAGGCGCTGCGCCGGGCATTTCGCCGGGGGACCCGAACCGGCTCTCGCCAGAGCGGGCCGCCCGGATTATGCGGTATGGCATGACGAAACCGCCCGCCGCCTCCCCGCTCCCGCTCACGCGTCGCCAATGGCTGGCGGGGCTCGGCGGAGCTTGCCTGATCGCGCCCTCAGCGGGTTTCGCGCAAGCTCCCGCCCCGACCATCAAGCCGGCAAGCGAGCCGCAGCGGCGGACACTCGTGGCCGCGCCAGCGAAGGCAAGGCTGCGTCCGTCACCGCCGGTCGATACGGAAATCTGGACATTCGACGGCAGCACGCCGGCCCCGCCCCTGCGAATCAAGCAGGGCGAAACGCTGGCCGTGAAGCTCGAGAACAAGACGACGGCCCCGCTCGACCTGCACTGGTACGGCCTGCGCGGCGAGGCCGAACGGGATGGCGCCGCCAGCTTCACGCGCCCGCCCATCGCGCCGGGAGAAACCGGCGAGTTCCGGATCACGCCGGCGGATTCGGGCACCCTGCTCTATCGCCCGCTCCGGGCCGGCAGTTCATCCGAACCCGCTGGCCGGGGCCTGAGCGGCCTCGTCATCGTCGAGGAGAAGGAGCCGCCTCCGGTCGATCTCGACCTGCCCGTCCTGATCACCGACTGGCTCCTCGGCGACGACCAGGCGCTCCAGCCCTTCGTGCTGCAAGGGAATGCCTCGGCTTCGGCCGGGCGCCTCGGCAGTTGGCTCACGGTCAACGGCCGCTCGCCGCCGCAGCCGATCTCGGCCCGGCCCGGTGCGCGGATTCGCCTCAGGCTCGCCAATGCCTGCAATGCCCGGATCATGCGATTGCGCTTCGACGGCGGAAAGGCGACCGTGATCGCGGTCGACAGCCAGCCGACCGAGAGTTTCGAGCCTGTGCGCTCGCAGCTGCCCTTCGCGCCGGGTACCCGCTACGACGTCATCCTCGATATGCCGATCGAGGTCGGTGCCGCCGTCAATGTCAGCGCCCTGATCGGTGGCGGCCTGCCGCTGGTCCGGATCGTGACGGCGGGGCAGCCGCAGGTTCCGCCCGCAGCCATGCCCGCCCTGAAGCTCAACCCTGCCCTGCCGCTGGGCGTGCGGATGCAGGACGCGCTGCGGCCCGAACTCGTCATCGAGGGCGGCGCCAGGCTCACCGAGGACCAGAAGCTCGATTTCACAGGGCTCGATCTCGCCAGCCCCTGGCGGGTGAATGGCGGCACCGGCTCCTTCGAAGGCAAGCCGCTGTTCAGCGTCAAGCGCGGCACGCCGATCGTGGTGGCGATCGACAACCGCACCGCCTTCGTCCAGCCGTTCCACGTCCATGGCCACAGCTTCCGGCTGCTGCATCCGCTCGACGACGGCTGGGAGAACTATTTCCTCGACACCGTGCAGATCCCGGAACGCAAGAAGCTGCACATCGCCTTCATCGCCGACAATCCCGGCCGCTGGCTGATCTCGTCGACGGTGCTGGAGCGCTTCGACCTCGGGCTATGGAGCTGGTTCGAGGTGACGTGAGGCCGCTCCTCAAAGGCTCAGCCGATCGACCACGTCCTGCACGATCGCGTCCTTGCTGTCCTCGACCGAGACGACCAGCGGCTTCTCGTCCGCACCCGGCTCCTCCAGCGCGGCGAACTGGCTGTCGAGCAGGGCCGGCGGCATGAAATGGTGCTGGCGGGCGGCCATGCGCCGGCCGATCAGCTCGCGCGAGCCCTTGAGATAGACCAGCGCGACATCCGGCCGGTCGCCGACGATCACCTGCCGATAGGCGCGCTTCAGCGCCGAGCAGGTGACGATGCCGTGCTCGCCCTTGGCCCGGAGATTGTCGATCCAGGCGGCGATGGCCGCGAGCCAGGGCTTGCGATCCTCGTCGTTCAGCGGCGTGCCGCCGGCCATCTTGGCGACGTTCTCGGGGGGATGGAAGGAATCGGCGTCGCGGAAGGGCCAGCCGAGGCGCTCCGCCAGACGCTCGCCGAGCGAGGTCTTGCCGGAGCTCGCGACGCCCATGACGACGATGACGGCCGGGCGGCCACCGCCTGCTGCCTCTGCCACCGTATCAGCCCTGCTTCTTGGGTTCGACATGGCCGCCGAAGCCGGCGCGCATCGCCGAGAGGATCTTCTCGCCGAAAGTGTGGTCGACACGCGAGCGGAAGCGCGCGAACAGCGCCGAGGTCAGCACCTCGGCCGGGGTCGCGGTCTCGACGGCGGCGTCGACCGTCCAGCGGCCCTCGCCGGAATCCGAGACATTGCCGGTATAGGAAGCGAGTTCCTCGTCGGCGGCGAGCGCCTCGGCGGTCAGGTCGAGCAGCCAAGAGGTGACGACCGAACCGCGGCGCCAGACCTCGGCGATCTCTGCCGTGTCGAAATCGAAGCCGTATTCGGCCGGCAGGCCCTCCTTGGCCGAGGCGTTGCGCAGCAGGTCGAAGCCCTCCGCGAAGGCCTGCATCATGCCGTATTCGATGCCGTTATGCACCATCTTGACGAAATGGCCGGCGCCGGTCGGGCCGCAATGGAGATAGCCCTGCTCGCTCGTCGGGTTGCGGCCCTCGCGATGCTTGGTCGGCTCGATCTCGCCCTTGCCGGGGGCGAGCGCCGCGAAGATCGGCTCCAGCCGGTCGAAGGCTTCCTTGTCGCCGCCGATCATCAGGCAGTAGCCGCGATCGAGGCCGTGGACGCCGCCGGAGGTGCCGATATCCATGTAATGGATGCCCTTGGCCGCCAATTCCTTGCCGCGGCGGACATCGTCCTTCCAGAAGGCATTGCCGCCGTCGATCAGCGTATCGCCCTCGTCGACGAGGCCCGCGAGCTCGGCCAGGGTCGCCTCGGTGATCTTGCCGGCCGGCAGCATTACCCAGATCGCGCGGGGCGCCTTGAGCTTGGCGACCATGTCCTTGAGATCGCTGGCCAGCGTCGCGCCATCGGCGGCGAGCGCCTGGCCCGGCTTCGGATCACGATCATAGACCACGCATTCATGGCCGGCGCGCATCAGGCGGCGTACGATGTTGCCACCCATCCGGCCGAGGCCGATCACTCCAAGCTGCATGTCAGATACTCCGCAAAGCCGGCTTTCGCTGCTTCAAGCATGGAGGCGGCGGGCGGGGCAAGCCGATGCGACGCAGGTCTCAACCCCGGATTTGCTGCTGCAAGGCCCGCCAACGCCCCGGCGTGACGCCATAGGCGCGGCGGAACTGGCGGGTGAAATGGCTCTGATCGGCGAAGCCACAGGCGAAGGCCAGGTCAGCCAGAGGCGTGTCCTCCGCCAGCATGCGACGGGCACGGTCGAGGCGACGCATCACGAGGTAGTTATAAGGGCTGGTCCCGAAAGCCGCGCGGAACTGGCGCGCCAAGGTGAAGCGATCGAGCCCTGTCATGGCTTCCAGGCGGCTCGAATCGACAGTCTCGGCGGTGTGCGCGTCGAGATAGTCCCGAGCGCGCTCAAGGGCCCTGTTTTCGAGCCGCGACGGACGAGCACGCGCCGCCGAGGGATCGAGCGCCAACAAGGCCTGCGCCAGCCGTTCGAGGAGATCATCGACCGCCAGAGGATCGAGCGGCTGATCGAGATCGCGCAGCGCGCGGGCGATCGCCGCGACCAAACGCGGCTCCTGTGAAACCGCTGTAGACATGAAGGGCAGTGCCCGGCCGCCCTCGCCCATCGCCTGCCGGATCAGGCGCGGCTCGACATAGAGCATGCGGTAACGGAAGCCGCTCTCGATGCCGGAGCGCCCGTTATGGACCTCGTCGGGATGCAGAACGATGGCGTGGCCACCGAGGCTGTCGCGCCTTGCGCCGCGGTAATCGAAGGATTGCACGCCCGACAGCGTCAGCCCGAAGGCATAGGTGTCGTGGCGGTGCGGATCATAGGCATAGCCCCGGAAGAACGCTTCCATGCGCTCTATTCCATCAGCGCCGGTGCCGAGCCGGACCCAGTCCCGCTCAGGCCCGCACGATCGTTCAAGACGGGCCTTGCCGGCCTCGGTTAGCGATGCGTCCATGCGTTACGATACCAAGATAGCCATCGTGGTTCGCGATGATCTCGCAACCTGGCAAAAACTCAATGTCGCCAGCTTCCTCGCCGGCGGACTTGTCGGAACCGCTCCGGAACTTGCGGGCGAACCCTACAGGGATGGCTCAGGCCGCTTCTACGGTCCGCTGGTCCGCCAGCCGATCCTGATCTTCGCGGCAAGCGCAGCGGAGCTCACGGCTATGCTCCAACGGGCGCAGCAGCGCGGCGTCCGGCCGCATCTCTATACGAAGGACCTGTTCGCAACCGGTAATGACATGGACAACCGCGCCGCTGTCGCTGCGGTTGCGACGGATGCACTCGACCTCGTCGGTCTCGGCCTGCATGCCGAGCGCAAGGAGATCGACAAGATCACCAAGGGGCTGAAGCTGCACGGATAACCGCTTGCAACGCATGCTGTTCGCGCAGACTTGCCTGCCTCATCCCTGTGCAACACGCGGATCGCTCTCCGCATTCACGGTCTGGATCGCGACTTTCGTCGTGCTCATCCAGTGCATTTTTTGGCATTTACGAGTCCCCGAGAATCGCCTTAGCCTCCTTCTTGTCGGTAACAACTGAAAGGAGGTGATCCAGTGTCTCATTGTCATCAACCGCTGGTGCAAGGCGGGCGGATCTGGACCTCTTCTTGCTGGGGTTTCTATTCCGCGTGAGTTTTCGCACCTTCAGATCCGGTTCGCCGGGTCGCGGTTCGGCAATGGAAGGGCAGCTCGCAAGGGCTGCCCTTCTTGCTTTCAGGCCGCCAATGCTGGCGTCCGGCCGCAAGCCGTGGCAGACAGGCGGCGTGTCACGCTTTTCCCTGCCCAATGCCCCGAGTACCGGCCGTGTCCGTTCCTGATCCGAGCCGCGAGGCCATTCTCGACTTCATCGAGGAAGAGCGCGCCGCCGGCCGCGAGGTCGGCCGGCGCGAGATCGCCAAGGCTTTCGGGCTCGATGGCGGCGGCAAGATCTGGCTGAAGCGCCTGCTCAAGGAGATGGCGGAGGAAGGCGAGATCGGCGGCGACGGCAAGGAGCGCCCGGTCCATCCGCGCGGCGCGCTGCCGCCCGTCCTGCTCTCCGAGATCAAGCGCCGCGACCGCGAGGGCGACCTCGTCGCCCAGCCGCTGGAATGGGACGAGGCGGAGAGCGGAGCGCCGCCGCAGATCCTGATCGAGCGCACCCGCGAGGGACGCCGCAAGGACAAATCGGCGGGGCCTGCGCCGGGCGTCGGCGATCAGGTCATCCTCAAGCTGACGCGGCTGCGCGGCGTCGAGGGCTTCGGCTATTCCGGCCGGGTGCTCAAGGTGATGGGCAAGGCGAAGGCCGCCGTGCTCGGCATCTTCCGCGCCCTGCCCGACGGCTCCGGCCGGCTGGTGCCGATCGACAAGAAGGCGCAGGGGCGCGAGGCGATCATCCCGAAGGGCCGCACCGCCGATGCGCAGGATGGCGACCTCGTCTCGGTCAGTTTGCGCCGCGAGAGCCGCTTCGGCCCGCCCGAGGCGCAGGTGCGCGAGCGGCTGGGCTCGATCAAGTCCGAGCGCGCCGTCAGCCTGATCGCGATCCACGCCCATGGCATTCCGCATGAGTTCCCGCCAGCCGCCCTTCAGGAAGCCGCGAACGCACCGCTTGCCAGCCTGAAAGGCCGCGAGGACTGGCGCGAGCTGCCGCTCGTCACCATCGACCCCGCCGACGCCAAGGACCATGACGACGCGGTCCATGCCGTGCCGGACGGCAACCCGGACAATCCCGGCGGCTTCGTCGTCACCGTCGCGATCGCCGATGTCGCGGCCTACGTGACGCCGCATTCGGCGCTCGACCGCGAGGCGTTGGAGCGCGGCAACTCGGTCTATTTCCCCGACCGTGTCGTGCCGATGCTGCCGGAGCGGATCTCGAACGATCTCTGTTCCTTGCGCGAGCACGAGGACCGGCCGGCGCTTGCCGTCCGGCTCGTGCTCAAGGCCGACGGCTCGAAGAAGAGCCATTCCTTCCACCGCGTGCTGATGCGCTCGGCGGCGAAGCTCTCCTATCAGCAGGCGCAGGCCGCCATCGACGGCAGTCCCGACGAGAAGACCGCGCCGATCCGCGAGAGCGTGCTGATGCCGCTCTGGGCGGCCTATGGCATTGCGGCCCGCGCCCGCGACCAGCGCCAGCCGCTGGAACTCGACCTGCCCGAGCGCAAGCTGATCCTGAAGCCCGACGGCTCGGTCGATCGCGTCATCGTGCCGGACCGGCTCGCCGCCCATCGCCTGATCGAGGAATTCATGATCCTCGCCAATGTCGCGGCGGCCGAGACTCTGGAGAAAGCCGGCAGCCAGTTGATCTATCGCTGCCATGACGAGCCCTCGCTGGAGAAGATGCGGGCGCTTGGCGAGGTGCTGGCCTCGATCGGCATCAAGCTGCCGCAGGACGGGGCGCTCAGGCCCGTGCTGTTCAACCGCATCCTCGGCATGATCAAGGGCTCGGAGAACGAGACGCTGATCAACGAGGTCGTGCTGCGCACGCAGGCCCAAGCCGAATATGTCGCCGAGAATTACGGGCATTTTGGCCTCAACCTGCGCCGATACGCCCATTTCACCTCGCCGATCCGGCGCTATGCCGACCTGATCGTGCACCGCGCGCTGATCACGGCGCTGAGGCTCGGCGATGATGGCCTGCCGAAGAGCACGACGCTCGCGGAGCTGCGTGAGGTTGCAACCCGCATCTCGGCCGCCGAGCGGCGCGCCATGGCCGCCGAGCGCGAGACGACCGACCGGCTGATCGCGCATTTCCTTGCCGACCAGATCGGCGCGAGCTTCGACGGGCGCATCGGCGGCGTGCACAAGGCCGGCCTGTTCGTGAAGCTCGACGGCACCGGTGCCGACGGCTTCATTCCGGCCTCGACGCTGGGCGGCGACTACTACCGCTATGACGAAGTCGCACATGCGCTGATCGGCGAGCGTACCGGAGAGAGCTGGCGCCTCGGCGACCGCGTCCATGTCAAGCTGGTCGAGGCAGCGCCGGTCGCGGGCGCCCTGCGCTTCGAACTGCTTTCGGAGGGACGCGTCGTGGCGACAGGACGCACCGGCAAGCGGCGCGGCGGCGCAGTCCCTTTCGGGACCAGCCGGCCGGCGGCAAGCTTCGGCAAGAAGGGCAAGCCGGGCGGGGGCGGCTTCGGCAAAAGCAAGCCGGGCAAGAGCAAGCCCGGCAAGAGGCGGTGATGGGCGTTCAGATTCACAGCGCGGAGGCGCATCTCGACGCGCGCGACTGGCGCCAGGCCGTCGCGCGCGGCTTGAGGGGCCACTGCCCGCATTGCGGGAGGGGCCAGCTGTTCCGCGCCTTCCTGAAGCCGGTCGACACCTGCGAAGCCTGCGGCGAGGACCTGCATCACCAGCGGGCTGACGACCTGCCGCCCTATATCGTCATCACCATCGTCGGCCATATCATCGTCGGCGGCCTGCTGCTGGCGGAGAAATTCGGCGACTGGCCGATGTGGCTGCACATGGTCGTCTGGCCGGCGCTGACTCTGATCCTGTCCATCGCAATGATGCAGCCGGTGAAGGGCGGCGTCGTCGGCCTGCAATGGGCCGTGCGCATGCACGGCTTCGGCGGCGAGCCCGACCGGCCCGAACGCCAGCCCCTGCCTTCTTCGGAATCACGTTCATGACCGATCACACCGTCACCCTGACCCAGGCCGAGCGGGCGCGCACCACCGCCAACCAGCGCCCCAAGGACGCCGCGACCATGATGATCCTGGATCGCAGCGGTGCACGACCCAAGGTGCTGATGGGCAAGCGGCATGCGGGCCACAAGTTCATGCCGGGCAAATACGTCTTTCCCGGCGGGCGGGTCGATGCCGGCGACCGGCAGATGGCCGCGACCGGCGCGGTGCCGCAGATCTGCGAGGACCGGCTCGGCAAGCGCTGCCTGCGCCCCAGCGCCGCCAAGGCGCGGGCGCTGGCGCTGGCCGCCATCCGCGAGACCTTCGAGGAAACCGGGCTGCTCTTCGGCTCCGACGAGTTCGGCGCGCCGGAAACCGCGCCGGCCGGAAGCTGGAGCGACTTCGCGGCGCAGGGCGTCTTCCCCGACCTGTCGGCCGTCACCTTCGTCGCGCGCGCAATCACCCCGCCGCGCCGGCCGAAGCGCTTCGACACCCGCTTCTTCGCGATCGACGCCTCCGCCGTCGCCAAGCGGATCGACGGCATCATCGGCCCCGATTCGGAGCTGGTCGACCTGGTCTGGGTCGATTTCGACGAGGCGAAGGAGCTCGACCTGCCGACGATCACCAAGGTGATCATCCAGGAGGTCGAGGCCCGCATCGAAGGCGGTTTCGCGCCTTATCTGCCGGTCCCGTTCTACTGGGAGAAGCGCGGCAGCTTCGTGCGCGAGGAGCTTTGAGGGCCATTCGCGTCGCCAAGCTATTCTTCCTTGACTTCGCCGGCCCGTTGCGGCATTCCCCGCGCTGACGGTTTGCCGGGTTCGCCCGGCCATTTTCTTTTCCGAGGGCCTCTGGCCCGCATGGCTCGAGGATAGACCCATGGCCAAGGCCGTGACGATCAAGATCAAACTGCTTTCGACCGCCGACACCGGCTTCTTCTACGTGACGAAGAAAAACTCGCGTACGATGACCGAGAAGATGTCGAAGAAGAAGTACGACCCCGTCGCGCGCAAGCACGTCGAGTTCAAGGAAACCAAGATCAAGTGAGGCCATAGCCTCCCGATCTGATTTCGCTTTGAAAAACCGCCCTTTCGGGCGGTTTTTTCGTTTGGAACTTCAAGGCCGCGGCGGCCGGATCAATCGCCGCCGCATGCCTAAGAACGGCGCCGCCTCGCGCCTACCCGCAATAGGCGCGGACGATCCTGCCGGTCTTCGGGTCGGTCTCGATCGTCACCCGTTCCTTGCGATAGTCCATCGTCACGCCCTGCCCCGGCCGAATCTGCCGGACGATCGATGCGCCCGTGACCTGCTGGGCCTCGGCATCACTGATGCGCCCCTTGCCCGCCAGCGTCTCGGCCGCATCTTCCCGGCATAGGCCGGGCAAGCCGGGCGCAGCTCCCACAGGAGCCTGCTGCGCATCGCTCTGGCAGGCCGCGAGCATCAATGCGGCAAGCGACAGGGTTCCAGCGGCAAGACATCTCCGACCAGACATCGAGGCAATTCCTTTCATCGCAATGGAATGACGCCCGGAAGGCTCTACAAGCGCCATGCGGCGCATCCATGGCGGGCGGCCGAGCCTGTTCAGACGGCGATGGCCGACCCATCCGGGCTGGCGGGAAGCTGGGGCCGCCACATCGCCAGGGCGCTGCGGCCGGCTTCGGTGAGCGCGTAGACGCCGCGCCCGGACCGCTCGAACCAGCCATAGACATTGCGATGCAGGATTTTCTGGGCGTCCGGACAGGAGGGCTTGAGGTCCCGCGGCCGCTTCGGCTCCCCCGCCATCGCCGCGGCACAGGCCAGCGCCTGCTGGCGATAGGCCGTCATGATCGGCCTGCGCGTGCCGCCGCCCATCGCCGGATCGCCCTGGCGGCGCTTGTGCTCATCCACCAGCCGCGAGCGCCGGCGCGGGTCCTTGCGCGGCGTGGGCGCCACCGGAGACACCAGGATATCGACATGTCCGGATTTGGAGACGCCGAGCAATCCGAAGCCGAGTCGCCGGCAGAGGTTGCGATAGCGCGGATCGCTTTCGCGCCCCTTGCCCCTGGCAGAGAGCTGGGCTGCGAGCCAGATCTCGTCGCCGAGGCTCATGCGGTCGACGCCCTGCAGGATGAGCTCGAGATTGAAGCTCAGCTTCAGCTCGCCGATCACCACGACGGACGGATCATCGTCGCGCAGGCCGACGAGATCGCAATGCCCGATCTCGCCCTTCACGGCGTAGCCGAGCCCTTCGAGGAAGCGCTTGACGGGCAGATAGAGCGACGTTTCCACATCCACCTCCGGACAACAGAACGGCATAGATGCCAGACAGTCGTTTCGGAGAGGCAAACGGGCCGGGGCCGGCCGGGATTTTGGCCGTCACATGTGCAAGCAGCCGCGAGCCGCCTTTTGCCAAAGGGGGGCCTGCTTTCATCTCGACCGCCTGGGACCGTCTTGCGGCAAGCCGCTGAAAGCAGCTTTCCCTCGTCGCGTCCTCAGGCGCGCACCACCCGCGTCGCAATCGCCAGCCCTGCCAGCGCCATCTCGTCGATGTCGACGCCAAGCCCGGGCGCTTCCGGCACCTGATAGCCGTCTCCGACGATCATCGGCCCCTGCCGGACGAACTGGCTGCGCGAGGGCGGATTGTCGTTCTCGTAGGATTCGAGGATCACGAAATTGGGCACCAGCGCCGCCAGCGTCACCGATGCGGCGATCGCAACGGGTCCGTGCGGATTATGCGGCACGACGCCGATATTGTAGGTCTCGGCCGCGTTGGCGATCTTGATCGCCTCAGTCAGCCCTCCGACGCGGATGATCGAGGGTTGCACCAGCCCGACCGCCTGCCGCTCGATGATCTCCGCGAATTGCCGGCGGGAATGTAGCCTTTCTCCGAAGGCGATGCGGGTCCGCGTGGCCGATGACAGCCGTGCCAGCGCCTCCGCGCTCTGGAACTCGGTCGGCTCCTCGACGAAGACGAGGTCGCAATCGGCCACGCCGGAGCAGAACTGCGCCGCCGAGGCCCAGTCGAGCCGGCGCCAGAGATCGACCATCAACCCGATCGAGGGGCCGACGGCGTCGCGAACCGCCCGTACCTCCGCCACCGCTTTCGGGACGTCGTGCTGCCGAACGCGATACTGAAGCTGATCGGCGGTCCCGAACGGATACCATTTCAGGGCGGTGGCGCCGCGCGAAACCGCATCCTGCGCCTTCCGGATCAGGTCCTGCGTCGACCGGTATCCGGCCCACCACTGATTCAGGTAGACGCCGACGCGATCCCGCACGGCGCCGCCGAGGAGCTTGTGCACCGGCAGGCCGTAGGCCTTGCCGGTGATGTCCCACAGCGCCTGGTCGATCGCGGCGAGCGCCGCCATGCTGCTGGCGCCCTCGCCCCAATAAACCCTGTCCTTGAGCAGTGCCCAATGCTTCGCGACCGTGGTCGGATCTTGCCCCGCTATGGCCCGAAAGCCCTCCTCGATACCGGCGGCGACAGACGGCCAGCGATGGTCGAGCGTCGCTTCGCCGAAACCGACGATGCCCCGGTCGGTCTGGATGGCCGCGTAGAGGTAGTGCTTGTTGGCATCCGCGAGCACATAGGTTCGCAGTTCGGCGATTTTCATGGCCCGTCCCCCTGCGCCCTGCTCCGTGCGATTACCGGCCGGCCGCGGCCGTCACGATGATCTCGACAAGGACGTCCGGCGCCCCCATCTCGCACTGAGCCGTCGCGCGGGTCGGCGCGGCGTTCGGTGCGGTCCAGGCATTCCAGATCTCGTTCATGCCCTCGAAATCGCGGGCGAGATCCTTGATCCAGATCTGCGCGGTCAATACGCGGCTCTTGTCGGTTCCCGCCCTGGCGAGGAACTGCTCGATCTTTTCGAGCGTCTGCCGGGTCTGCCCCTTGATGTCCTGGCTGCGATCGTCGGCGGTCATGCCGCCGACATAGACGACGCCGTTGTAGACGACGACGCGGCTGCGGCGCGGGTCGGTTTCGATGCGGACGATGTCGTTCATGGTCTTCTCCTCGTGGTGAAATGGGGGACGGGAATTCAATCGACGAAGTCGCCGAGCATGACCGGCTTGATCGGCGCCCTGATGCGGTAGTAGCCCACGTCGTCAGGGGTCGCGCCGCGCACCTCGGCGATGATCTCCGTCACCGTCAGTCCGCACAGACGCCCCTGACAGGGGCCCATTCCGCAGCGGCCGAACGCCTTGGTCTGGTTCGGGCCGCGGCAGCCGAGCTCGACATAGCCGCGGATCTGCCCAGCCGTGACCTCTTCGCACCGGCAGACGATGACCGCAGGGTCGCGCGGGATGCGGTTCGCATCGGCCGGCCGGTAGAGGCTGTTCAGGAAGCGCCGGATATGGCTTTGCCGTTCGAATAGAGCCAGCAGCGCCGTGCGCCGGCCGGAGTCGACGGCGCGGCCGGTACGCTCCGCGACGGCGAGCGCCGACAACCTTCCCTGGGTCGCCGACGCCTGCGCACCGACGATCGCGCGGCTGTCTCCTGCAACGTAGAGCGGCGTTTCGCCCAGCCGGCCCCAACGGTCTGTCTCGGGCAACCAGCACAGCTGTTCGCCATCCCAGCGATGGGCCGCACCCGTCGACCATGACAGTTGCGTATTCGGCACGACGCCCTGATGCAGCAGGACCAGCGAAGCAGGCAGCGTCACCCGCCGACCGCGATGGAGAAAGGAGAGGCCCTCGGCTTGCCGCTCACCCTGGATCACGAGATCGCTCGCGGCAGAATAGAACCTGACTCCGTTCCGGCGCAGCGTCGCGATCAGCTTGAGGCCCTTGGCGAGATCGCGCCAGCCGCGTACGGCACCGACACCGTGCCGTATGGCGCCCAGATAGCCCGACCCTGCCGTCGTATCGACGATGGCCGCGATCGTCACGCCGGCGCGGAGATATTGCCAGGCGAGGAGGTAGAGCAGCGGCCCGCAACCGGCCAGGATGACCGGCCCGCTGGGCAGCGCGCCGGAGCCTTTCAGCAGGATCTGCGCGGCGCCTGCCCCCAGGACGCCGGGAAGCGTCCAGCCCCTGATCGGAAACGGCCGTTCCATGGCGCCGCTGGCGAGCAGCACGGCCTTGCCGACGACCTGTCGCGATCGTCCATCCGCGACGTAGTCCACGGCACCGTTCTGCGCGACGTTCCAGACGGTCGCTCCATGCAGATGCCCGGCACCGCTGTTGCGGAACTCGGCCGCGAGGCTGCGCCCGGCCTCGTAGTCCTTGCCGAGGACCGCGACGCGATCGGCGGGCGCGGCTTCGATATTGCGATAGATCTGCCCGCCGAGCGCCGGCTGTTCGTCGAGAACGATGACCGAGAGACCGAGCGCGCGCGCCTCGCAGGCCGCAGCCATGCCCGCCGGCCCGCAGCCGACGACGACGAGATCCGCCGCAGCGCTCATGGCTCTTCTCCGGGGCTGAAGACATCGAGATGGGCCGCACCGAGCTGGCGCGCGACGACCATCCCTTCGTGGACGGGAATCAGGCAGCTTTGCCGCGCCGGCACCCCGTCGATCTCGACGAGACATTCAAAGCAGACGCCCATCATGCAGTAAGGCGCGCGCGGAACACCGCCGACGACGCTCGACCGGAATTCCCTGACGCCGCCGACGAGCAGGGCCGCGGCAACCGTGATGCCGGCCGGAACCCGCAAGGGCGTGCCCTCGAAGACGATCGTGACCGAGGCGCCGGCCGGCGCGCCCGGCACGGTGAAGAGCGGTTCAATGGTCATGGGAGAAGCTCGCATCGGCGTCGAGGAAGCGATCGCCGGTGAACACCTCGAACCCGGCCGGCACCTGCGAGAGACCGGCCATCCAGGGGCCGACGACGTAGCAATGGGCCGCCGCGAGCGTGACGCCGCTATGGCTGGTGGCGAGGAAGGCCCCCGGGCAGGACGCCGATTCCTGGTAGATCGGGTAGCCGTCCGGAGTCAGCGGCCGCAGGGCGCCCCACGCCCGGACAAGGCGCGCGCGCGCCAGGGCCGGAAAGGTTTCGACCGCGCGGCGTGCCAATATCTCGATCTTGTCGGTCGTCGTGCCGTCGTCGAGGCCGACATCCTCGGAGGTCGAACCGATCTGGACGCTGCCCTCCCGCGTCTGCCGGCACTTGTTCGTGGGGTAGTCGAGGAACGGCTTCAGCCGCTCGGTGATGAGAACCTGGCCGCGCGTGGATGCGATGGGGGCGTGCAGGCCGACCTGCGCGGCCAATCCGGCGTTGCCGAGCCCTGCCGCGAGCACGATCCGGTCGCTCTTCCAGCTCTGGCGATCCTGCGAGACCGCCTCGAAGGACCCGCTGGCGGGATCGTGCCTGATCTCGGCAATGTCGACGCCAGTGATCACATCCGCCCCGCGATGGCGAAGCGCGGCATGCAGGCCGCGCAGCAGCATCAGGGGGTTGGCATGGCCATCGAGCGGACAGAAGCTCCCGCCCACCACGGCCGGCCCGATCCCGGGGAGATATTGCCGGAGCTCGGAGGGGTCCATCATCTTGAAGGGGATGCCGCCGACCTCGCGATCGATCCGTTCCAGAAGATCGGCGCGCGCCCTGACATCGGCATCGTTGAAGCCCAGCCAGAAGCCCCCCGGCTGTTCGAGACCGGCGTCGACATCGGTCAGATCGACCAGTTCCTTCTGCAGGTTCGGCCAAAGCTTCAGCGCATCGCGGCTCCAGCTCGCGTAGCGGGGCATCTTGCCGCCCTTGCTCGAGACCCAGACCAGGCCGAAATTGCCGCGCGAGGCGCGAAACGCGGTATCTCCCTGGTCGAGAACGCGGACGCGCATTCCCGCCCGCAGCGCTCCGTAGGCAATGGCGGCCCCGACAAGCCCGCCCCCTACCACCGTCATCGTCTGGCTGCTCATGTCCGCAACTCCGGTCCAGACCGGCTTTCGTCTCGAATTTCGGGCGCAACTGTCCTGCCGGCGCCGATCGGGCGACCGGTCGGGACGGTCGTTTCGGCTATTTCTTTCCGATGAGAACCCTGTCCAGGCCGACCATGCGGTCGAGGATGAACATGAAGGCCATCGTTCCCAGGATCAGGATGGTGGAGACCGACGTCGTCACCGGGTCCGTGAGCTGGGATATGCGGTTGTAGAGCGCGACGGGCAGCGTCGTGGTTCCGGGCGTCGCGACGAAGATCGTCATCGTGACCTCGTCGAAGCTCTGGATGAAGGCGAGCACCCATCCCGCGGCGACGCCCGGCAGGATGAGCGGCAGGAGAATGCGGCGGAAGGCGACGGCTCGCGAGGCGCCGAGCGACCGGGCAGCCGTCTCCGCGTCACGTTCGAGCCCGATCACGGCGGCGAGCGTCAGCCGCAGCGAATACGGCACGACGGTGATCGCATGAACGAGCACCAGGGCCACGAAGGAGCCGGTCCACTCCATGATCGAGAAAAAGCGCAGGAACGCGACGCCGAGCACGACATGAGGGATCATCAGCGGCGACATCAGGAACGCCATCAACCCGTCGCGTCCGAAAAACCGATGACGGGCGATCGCGAGCGCCGCGGGCACGGCGACGATCGTCGCCAATGTCGCCGAGGCCAGACCGAGCCAGATCGACAGCCAGAACGCGCTAATGAGTTCCGGCGCCGCCAGGATTTCCCGGTACCAGCGCAGCGACATGCCGTCGAAGGGCATCGACAGGTATTCCTTGTCGGAGAGCGAGACCAGCATCACCACGACCAGCGGTGCCAGGATGAACACGGTGAGCAGCGCATGGAAGATCAGCGCCAGCGGTCCGTTCCTTGAGATGTCCCGGCCGCTCATGCGAACACCTGCTTGAAACGCCGCTCGACGAGCCGGTTGCAGCCGACGATGATCAGGATGTTGGCAAGCAGCAGCAGCACCGCGATCGCAGCTCCCAGCGGCCAGTTCAGCGAGTTGAAGAACTCGTCGTAGAGCGTGGTGGCGACGACCTTGACCCTGCGCCCGCCGATGATCGCCGGGGTGGCATAGGCCGATGCCGCCAGGGCGAAGACGATGATGGCTCCGGACAGGATGCCGGGCATCAGCTGCGGCAGCATGATGCGGCGGAAGGTGGTGAAAGGTCCCGCTCCGAGCGAGCGGGCCGCATGCTCGATCTGCCCGTCGAGGCGCTGCATGGCGCTCCACACGGCGATGACCATGAAGGGCAGGAAAACATGGGTCAGGACGATGATGACGCCCGTCATCGAGAACAGCAGCCGGATCGGCTCATCCACCAGACCGAGCCCGCGAAGCACCGTGTTCACCACGCCCTGGCTGCCGAGCAGCACCGACCAGCCCAGCGTGCGCACGACGACGGAGATCAGCAGCGGTCCGAGGATCACGACGAAGAAGGTGCCGCGCCAGACCGGCTTCATCTTGGCGAGGATCAGGGTCTCGGGCACCCCGAGGACGATGCAGATCAGCGTGACAGCGAGCGCCATCCCGCCCGTCCGCAGGAAGATTTCCCGGTAGTAGCCGTCGAGCAGGATTTCGAGATAGTTGCCGAAACCATAGCTCTGCTGGATGCCGCGCATGCCGTCGAAGGCGTTGAACGACAGAATCGCAGTCAGAACCAGCGGAATGGCCAGCAAGGCGAGAAAGAGCGCGAGAGCCGGCAGCGAGAGCAGCCAGGGCAGACCGCGGCTGGTCTGGTGGGTCGAGCTAGCCATCGGAACGCTCCGTCGCGATGACGCGCAGATCCTCGGCGTTCCAGCTCACGCCGATCGTTTCCCCCTCCTCGGCCTGCACTGTCCCGGTATTCTGCTGGGTGATACGAAGCATGCCGAGTTCGGTTTCGATTTCGTAGATCCACGACCCGCCGAGGAACAGGCGGGTGCTGACACGCCCCTGGAGGGTGGCCTGGTCCGGAGAGCCGAGGCGGAGGCGCTCCGGGCGGACGAACACGGCGATGTCGGGGGTCACCTGATCTTTCGCGACCCTGGTCCGGAACGCGGTCGGTCCGACCCGAACGGTCGCCTCGTCGGCGATCCGGCTTTCGATCCGTCCGCTCAGCACGTTCGTGTGCCCCAGGAAGCTCGAAGCGAATTGCGATGCCGGCCTGTCGTAGACCTCCTGCGGTGTACCGAGCTGCGCGATCCCGCCATTCGTCATGACGGCGATCCGGTCGCTCATCGTCATCGCCTCGACCTGATCGTGCGTGACCAGGATCGCGGTGATGCCGAGCCGCCGCTGCAGGGAGCGGAGCTCGACATGCATCTCGCCGCGAAGCTTGGCGTCGAGATTCGACATCGGCTCGTCCAGCAGGAGAACCCGCGGACGGATGGCCAGGGCGCGGGCGATGGCGACACGCTGGCGTTGGCCACCGGACAGCTCGCTGGGATAACGCCCCTCGAGACCGGCCAGGCGGACCATCGCCAGGGCCTCTTCGACCCGTCGCTTCAGCTCACCGCGCTCGACCCGGCGCATCTCGAGGCCGAAGCCGATATTCTGGGCCACGTTCATATGCGGAAAGAGCGCATAGCTCTGGAAGACGACGCCCATGTCGCGCTTCTCCGGCGCGATGCTGGTCAGGTCCTGCCCGTCGACGACGATGCTCCCCGTCGTCGGCGGAACGAAGCCCGCCACCATCTGCAGGGTCGTCGTCTTGCCGCAGCCCGATGGGCCCAGCAGCGAGAGGAATTCGCCTTCGTTCACATCCAGGTCCACGCCGCGAACGGCCTGGACCGGGCCATAGCTCTTCGACAGGGCGCGCAGAGACAAACTGCTCATTTCGATGGGCCTTCGCTTCGACGGCTGCGGAGATCGGGCGCTTGCGCCCTTATCTCTCGATCGTGCGGTTCCAGCGATTGGTCCACTCGGCGCGGTTCTTGTTGATCTCGCTCCACTTGACCGAGATCATCCTGCCGACGCGCTCATCGCCGTATGGGACCTGCGCGGCCAGCTTGTCATCCAGCCTGGTCTGGCGATTGGTGGGGCCGAAGCCTTCCGTGGCCAGCTTCGCCTGGATCTCGGGCGTGACGAGATATTGCAGGAAAGCCTGCGATGCTTCGGGAAGACTGTTCTGGACCACCGGGCAGGCGCCGAGCACGAGCGCAGGCGTCCCTTCCTTCGGATACACGAATTCCATCGGGAAGCCGGTGTTCTTCAGTGCGATCGCGCGGCTGCTGCCCCAAACGGCTACGTCGACATCGTTGTTCTGGAACATCTCGGCGAGCTTCGCGGGCGAGGAAGACCAGCTCAGGACGTTCGGCGCCAGCGATTTCCGGATGGAGTCGAAGCCGGGCTCGATATTGCTCTCGTCGCCGCCGTTGATGCGGGCGAACATCACGAGCGTATGGACCCCGTAGGTGCCGGACAGCGAGGAAGCGGTCAGGCGCCCCTCCAGCTTCCTGTCGGTCAGGTCCTTCCAGGAGGTCGGCGCCGGCCAACCCTTCTTCTTGTAGTTCGCCGCATTGTAGGCGATGCCGGTCGCCACCAGCCCGACGCCGATGCCATTTCCGCCGAACTGGGCGAACGGATAGATATCCTTGTAGATCGGGGCGTCGCTCAGCTTGTCGCAATAGCCGAACTGGATCGCCTGATAGAGCGGCCCGTCATCGAAGATGGCGACATTGATCTCCTGCTTGCCGGCCTGAGCCTGCAGCTTCGCGACGATCTCGCTCGAAATTCCGGGAACGTAAGTAATCTTGACGTTATGCTTGGATTCGAACTCGGGAATGATCTGGCTTTGGAAGAGTTTCTGCGTGCTGCCGCCGGGTCCGGCGACATACATGGTTTGCTGAGCCAATGCGGGGGAAGCAAAAGCCAGGGTTCCCGCCAGCAACAGATTACGAAATCGATTCATGACCCCTCCGAATTTTTTATCTGATCTGAGATGCGGCGCGCGCTCCTCCGGCACCACGATCTCATGAGCAGGCAGGCTATGAACCGCCTGTCATTAGAGCAAATAGAAATACACCGGGGGTCTATGCAGTTATGATATAGGCCTCGCCTTCCGCCGCCGCGGATTTCCAGGCCCCGTTCCGGGAGCGGATTGACGCCCGTCCCGGCGCGGTTTTCGCTATTTTTCGCCGCGCTCCCGCACAGCCGAGAGGGCTGCCTTCTCCTCCATCGTCACGGCCTTGAGGATTTCGATGAAGCTGGCAACCAAACGGTTTTCCGGACGCCCCTTCGGATAGATCAGCAGGGCTTCATGCTTGATCGAGGGGCGGAAGGGGCGCATGACGACGCCCAGATGCCGGTAGTCCTGCGCCGCGAGTGGATTGACGATCGCCACGCCGAGCCCTTGTGCGACCAGCGAGCAGGTGATCGTACTGAACGGCGTTTCCAGGGTGATGCGCCGATCGATTCCGGCCTTCGAGAACACCTCGTCGACGTTCGAACGGCCGTGGTCGTTCTGCGCGAAGGAGATATAGGGCTCGTCGGCGAGATCGGCCGGGCGCACCGCCGCCTTGCCGGCCAGGCGATGCTCCGCCGGCATCAGGCAGACCCCGTCGACGCTGTAGAGCTCCTCGCTGGAAAACCCGTAATTCTCGTAGAGATGCGATACGATTCCGACATCGCAGGACATTTCATCCACCCATTGCGACACCGCCGCCGAATGTCCCGCATGAATCGAAATGCCGGTTTCCGGATAGATTTCGGCAAACCGCTTGATCGAGCGCGGGATCAGGCCATGTGCCAGGGTCTGGATCGATCCGATCCGCAGAAGGCCTCCGCTGAACCGGCGGATCCGGTTTGCCGCCTCCTCCAATCGCCGGAGACCGTGGAAGCTGCGCTGAACCTCGTTGAAGAACGACAAGCCGTCCGTCGTCGGCACGACCTTTCCCGGCATTCGCTCGAACAGCTGTAACCCCGCGGCCTTTTCCAGTTGCGCGATCGAGCGGCTCACATTCGGCTGCGACGTGTGGAGAATCCGGGCGGCGGCCGTGGTCGATCCGGTGATCATGACCGCGCGAAAGGCCTCGATGTGAGAAAACCGCACTCCCTTGCGCTCCCTTAAGGCGATGTCGTGAACGGGTTCAGCTCCAGCTTTTCGCGAGATCGTCGACGAAGCTCGTCGCCATCATCCTGGCTTCGGCCGCGAATTCCGAGATGAGCGGGAGATTCCGCGCATCGCGCCCGAAGCAGACCAGGAAGTCGAGCGGTATGGTCGGCTCGAACGGCCTGACGACCACCTGCTTTTCCACGCCGGCGATGAAGAGCGGATGGACGAGCGACACGCCGAGGCCGGCTGCGACGAAATGGCAAAGCGTCGAATTCGAATCGGCCGTCAGGACGACATTGGATCGGACATCATAGGCGTCGAACATCGCCGAAACCTTCTGCCCCGTATAGGTTTCCGTGTTGAAGGCGACGAACGGGACACCGTTCAGATCATCGGGGCGGACGACCTTGCGCTCGGCGAGCGGATGCCCCAGCGGCATGATGCAGAGCAACGGGTGCTCGAACAGCGGTTCGGTGACGATGAACGGGTTCTCGACGCGGGCGGTGACGATCCCGATGTCGAGGACACGCGTCAGGACATATTCGGGAATCCATTGCGAGCTGGGCGACTTGATCCAGCAATAGACATTCGGATTGCGCTTGAGGAAGCTCATCGTGGTGCGCTGGATATAGGCGCCGCTGAGCGCCGGGATCACGCCGACGACCAGGCGCCCCTGATCTTCGCGCTTGATCAATCCGATCGCGCTTTCGACCTGACGCACCCCGACGAAGATCCGGGCGACCTCCTCATGCAGCCGCAAGCCCTGCGCAGTGGGAACCAGCCGGCCCTTGTAGCGATCGAAAAGCTTGAGACCGTTGTCCTTCTCCAATTGCATCAGGAGCTTACTCGCGGCCGGCTGCGAGATGTAGAGCGCCTCGGCCGCGCGGCTGACCGTGCCGTGCTCGATCAGGGCCTTGAAGATCTCGATCTGCCTCAGGTTGAGCGCGCGGGGCATGCTATAACTCTGGGAATAGAGTGCGGTCGGATTTCTATTGGACATAATAGTATGCCGCTCCCTACCGTCGTCAACACGGAGGGAACATCATGCGTGGGTCAAGGCTGACGAGGCATTTCGGGGCGGCAAGGCGCGCCTCGGCCGGATCCCGGGCCGGATCATGGCCCCTGGCGACCGGCCGTTAAGAGCCGCGGCCCCGCGTCGAGACATCCGGAAGGCATTTTCATGTTCAGGAAGCTGGATCAGGATACGGGCAGTTCGCTGACGGTCCATGTCGATGGACATCCCGTCCTCGCCATCGCCGGCGAAAGCGTTGCGGCCGTGCTCCTGCGGCAGGCGCCGTTCTGGGCGCGGACAACGCCGGTTTCGGGCGCGCGGCGTGCCCCCTACTGCATGATGGGCGTGTGCTTCGACTGCCTCGCGGTGGTCGACGGCGTGTCGTCGGTCCAGACCTGCCTCGCGCCGGTTCGCGAGGGCATGCGCATCGAGCGCCAGCAGGGCCGGCCGGACGTGACATCATGAGCCGGCGTGTCGATCTCCTCATCGTCGGGGCCGGCCCGGCCGGAATGTCGGCGGCCGTCGTCGCCAAGCGGCATGGTCTGGATGTGCTCGTCGTCGACGAACAGCCCTCGCCCGGCGGGCAGATCTGGCGGAATATCGAGACCGTGGCCGCAACCGCGCGGGCCGACCTTCTCGGCAAGGCCTATGCCGAAGGTGCGGCCGTGGTCCGGCAGTTTCGCGCCAGCGGTGTCGATTACGAGCCGGGCACGCAGGTCTGGTATGTCGAGGCGGGAGCCCGCGCCTTCCTGCGCCGTGGCGGCTCCGCCAGTTCCGTCGCAGCCGATCGCGTGCTGTTGGCGACGGGCGCGCAGGAACGCCCGGTTCCCTTCCCCGGCTGGACGCTGCCGGGCGTGATGACGGTCGGCGCAGCACAGATCGTCCTGAAGTCCTCGGGCCAGGTTCCCGACAAGCCGGTCTGGATCGCCGGCTCCGGTCCGCTTCCGCTGCTCTATGCGGTCCAGCTGCTGCAGGCAGGTGGGCAGATCGCCGGCTTCCTCGATACCACGCCGCCCGGGCGGGCCGTGGCAGCCATGGTGGCATTGCCCGCGGCCCTGTTCGGCGCGCCGGGCGATCTCCTGAAGGGGCTGGGCTGGATCATCCGGCTCAGGCGGCAGGTTCCCTGTGTCCGGCATGTCGCCGAGATCGAGGCTATCGGCGAGCACGGGCTCGAAAGCATCCGCTACGTCACGACCGACGGCCGCGCCGCGACCGTTCCGGCGGACCTTCTCCTCGTCCATGAAGGCCTCGTCCCGACGATCCATCCGACCCTCGCGCTCGGCTGCCGGCACGTCTGGAACAGCGAGCAGGACAGCTTTGCCCCCGAACTGGACGGCTGGGGGGAGACATCGGAGCGACATGTCTTCGTCGCGGGAGACGGGGCGGGCATCGGCGGCGCCAGGGCCGCCTGCCTGCGGGGTGAACTCGCAGCCCTGAGGATCACGGCCAGCACGGGCCGGCTGTCCGAAGTGGCGGCGGAAGCCTTCGCGAAGCCGATCCGCTCCCGCCTGGCGGACGCGCTGTCGCCACGCGCATTCCTCGATCGCTACTATCGCCCGCGGCCGGCTGTCTTCGTTCCACCGGACCATACGATCGCCTGCCGCTGCGAGGAGGTTCGCGTCGCAACGATCCGCGAGCAGGTCAGCGCCAGCCGGCCCGGGCCGAACCAGGTCAAGGCCTTCACCCGCGCCGGCATGGGCCCATGCCAGGGTCGCCAATGCGGCTACACGGTCGCCCATGTGCTCGCGGCCGCCGAAGGCCGGGCCGTGCCCGATCTCGGGCTCTACAGGGTCCGCCCGCCGCTCAAGCCGGTCACGCTGGGCGAGCTCGCCGCGCTCGACATGATGGATTCCGTGCCATGAGCGGGAAGGCCATCGACACGCTCGTCATCGGCGGGGGGCTTCACGGCCTGTCGGCCGCCCTGCATCTGGCGCGCGCAGGTCGCCGCGTCACGATCCTCGAAAAATCCTGGGTCGGGCGTCACGCGTCGGGGGCGAGCGCTGCCGGTGTCCGCACGCTCAACCGCGACCCCGCCGAGATCCCGATCTCCCTCGAAGCCATGGAGATGTGGCACGGCATCGCGGGGCTCGTTGGAGACAGCTGCGGCTTCCACGCCCATGGCCAGCTCAATATCGCCGAACACGCGCACCACCTGCCCAAGCTCGAGAGCCGTCTCGCCCGCATGCGGGAGGCCGGATACGAGCATGAGGAGCTGATCGACCGGGCCGAGCTGCTGACGCTCGTGCCGGCGATCTCGCCGCACTGCGTGGGAGCCCTGATCGCCCGGCGCGACGGTGCGGCGGACCCGCACCGGACCCTGCTGGCGTTCCGAAGGAGCGCCGAGGCGGCGGGCGTGACGATCCACGAGGGTGTCGGGGTCGATGCGATCGAACAGGCAGGGGACGATTGGCGCCTGCGCACGCCTGCCGGGGATTTCATCGCGCCGACAGTGGTCAATGCCGCCGGTGCCTGGGCGGGCAAGATCGCCGCGATGCTGGGCGACGACATCCCGCTCGGGCTCAAGGCCTCGATGATGATCGTCACCGAGCGCATCGCGCCGCTGCTCAAGCCCGTGATCAGCATCGTCGGGCGGCCGCTCTCGTTCAAGCAGTCCGAGCAGGGAACGCTGGTCATCGGCGGCGGCCTGCAGGGCCGGGCCGATATCGAGGCCCAGAAGAGCTTCGTCGACTTCCAGGAACTCGCCAAGGGCGCACGCGCCGCGACGGACCTGTTCCCTTCGGTCAGCGCGCTGCGCATCGTCAGGACCTGGGCCGGCATGGAGGCCACGACGAAGGATCACCTGCCGGTGATCTGCGCTTCGCCGAACGCGAAGGGGGCCTTTCACGCCTTCGGCTTCTCGGGACACGGCTTCCAGCTCGTGCCGGTGGTCGGCGCGATCATGGCCGATCTCGTCATCCGCGGCAGCACAGAACGATCGATCAAGGGCTTCGGCGCCAAGCGGCTCATGCAACAGCGCGCGGCGGCGTGATGCCGGACAACCATAAGGAGTGAAGGCGAGATGTACCGGATCGGTGTGGACGTGGGCGGGACATTCACGGACTTCGTCATGGTCAATACGGAGGGCGGCCCGACAGCCTTTCACAAGGTGCCGTCGACGCCGGACGACCCGTCGCGGGCGATCGCGTCGGGCATCGTCGAGATGCTCACGCTCAACGCGGTTTCGCCGGAGGATGTCGGCTATGTCGGCCATGGCACGACCGTCGCCACCAACATGGTGATCGAGCGGCGCGGCGTTCCGACCGGCCTCCTGACGACCAAGGGCTTTCGCGACGTGCTGGCGATCGGCCGCCAGACCCGGCCCTCGCTGTTCGACTGGTCGGTGCGCAAGCCCACGGAACTGGTCGAGCGGCATCGCCGGGTCGAGGTCGACGAGCGTCTCGACAAATCGGGGACGACGTTGGCGGCTCCGGACCTCGCGGCGGTGGAGAAGCTCGTCGTCCAGCTCCGAGACAGCGGCGTCAAGGCCGTGGCGGTCGGCTTCCTGCACTCCTACCGCAACCCGGAGCACGAGCGGGCGGTGCGCGACCTGATCAAGCGTGTTGCGCCCGAGCTCTATGTCAGCGTCTCCTCGGAGGTCGTCGCCGAATTCCGCGAATACGAGCGGTTCTCGACCACCGTGCTCAACGCCTATGTCGGCCCGCATACCCAGAAATACCTGCACCGGCTGCGCGAGAAGATCGCGTCCTCCGGCATCAAGGTCGAGCCGCTGACCTTCCATTCCAATGGCGGACTCCTGCCGGTGCAGACCGTCGAGGAACTGCCGGTGCTGACCTGCCTCTCGGGGCCGGCGGCCGGGGTGATCGGCTCGGCCCGGATCGGCGCCGAGATCGGCGAGAGCGAGATCATCACCTTCGATGTCGGCGGCACCAGCACCGACGTGTCGCTGATCACCGGCGGGCGGGCGCAGTTCACCTCCAGCCGGCTGGTCGCGGGGCATCCGGTCAGGATGCCGATGGTCGACATCCATGTCATCGGCGCCGGCGGCGGCAGCATCGCGCGGCTCGACGATGCCGGCGCGCTGAAGGTCGGCCCGACCAGCGCCGGCGCGATGCCGGGGCCGATCTCCTATCTGCGTGGCGGCACCGAGGTCACGCTGACCGACGCCAATATCGTGCTCGGCCGGCTGAACCCCGTGGCGCTGCTCGAGGGGCGGATGAAGGTCGATCGCGGCCTGGCCTATGCGGCGATCCGCAGCCAGATCGCCGATCCGCTTGGCATCTCCGTCGAGGATGCCGCGCATGGCGTCGTCAGCATCGCCACCGCCAATATGAGCCGGGCGATCCGCTCGGTCTCGATCGAGCACGGGCATGATCTCGCCGGTTTCACGCTCTTCGCCTTCGGCGGCGCCGGCCCCCTGCACGCCGCCGATGTCGCGGAAGAGTGCGGCCTCAACAAGATCGTCGTGCCGCAGGAGCCCGGCACGCTCTGCGCGCGCGGCGTCCTGCTGTCGGATCTCAGCCGCGACTACGTCCGCACCGCCCTGGTCCGCGTGAACGGCGAAAGCTGGGCCGAGCTCGTCGCGCTCGGCGCCGAACTCTCCGCGGCCGGACGCGCCTGGCTCGCCACGGAAGCCATTCCCGATGCGGCCAAGGAGCTGCATTTCACGCTCGATGCGCGCTATCGCGGCCAGAGCCACTACATCCCGGTGCCTCTCGACACGCTGAGCGACGGCGCGCTCGACGCATTCGCGAGCAGCTTCCATCGCGCCCATGCCGACCAGTTCGGCTACAGCCTGGAGGGGCGCGACATCGAGGTCGTCAATGTCCGGCTCAAGGCGGTCTGCCACGTCAGGAAGGGCGAGAGCGCCGCTCCCGCGCAGGGTTCGTCACTCGACGCCGCCCGGATCGAGACGCGCCAGGTCTATCTCGGCCCGGAGCGCGGCTGGGTCCACACCCCGATCTATCGGCGCGCGCTCCTGCCCGCCGGCGTGCCGTTCGAGGGGCCGGCGATCGTCGAGGAGATGAGCGGCACGACCGTCGTCCTCCCGCGCCAGAACGCCGAGGTCGACGGCTTCGGCAACATCCATATCACGCTGCAGCGTTGAGGACCCGATCATGACGATGCCCAACAGAGCTGCCGGGTCGATCGCCGGTTTCGATGCGATCGCGATGGAGGTCTTCGCCAATCGCCTGCTCTCGATCACCGAGACCATGGCGATCAACATGATGCGCTCGTCCTTCTCGGCGCAGATCAAGGAGCGCCGCGACTTCTCGGTCGGGCTGTTCGACGGCAAGGGCCGGCTGGTGGCGCAGGGGACGCATATCCCGGTCCATCTCGGCTCGCTGATGGGCGTGGTCGAAGGGTTGCTCAAGCGCTACCCGCGTGAGGAGATCCGCCCCGGCGACGCCTTCATCTCCAACGATCCCTATGCCGCCGGCGGCACCCATCTGCCCGATATCGCGGTCGGCACCCCGGTGTTCCAGGGCGATGAGCTGATCGCCTTCGTGGTCAATATCGGCCATCACACCGATGTCGGCGGCGCGGTGCCGGGCTCGACCTCGCCGACGGCCCGCTCGATCTTCGAGGAGGGCCTGCGCCTCCCGGTGATGCGGGTCTGCCGCGAGGGCGAGGTCGACGAGGACCTGCTCAACCTGATCGCGCTGAATTCGCGCCTGCCGGAGGAGCGCCTGCTCGACCTGCGGGTCCAGATCGCGACCAATGCGCGGGGCTCCGATGCGGCGCTGGAACTGGTTCGCAGGATGGGCGTGGACGGCTTCAAGGCGCGCATCCATGACCTTCTCGCCTATACGAAACGCCGGCTCGACCTGCGCATCGCCGGGCTCGCGGCAGGAGCGCCCAGCCGCTTCACCGCTTGGCTCGACGATGACGGCCTGCCCGACGGCGAGATGGTGCCGCTTTGCGCCGCCGTCAGCGTCGAGGACGGCAAGCTCGTGATCGATCTCACCGGCAGCGGACCTGAGGCGCGGGGCGCGATCAACATTGCCGAGAACGCGCTCAGAGCCACGGCCTATTACTGCGTCAAGGCGCTGCTCGATCCCGAGCTCATGGCGAATTCCGGCATGATGGATTCGATCGTGCTCAGGGCGCCGGAAGGCACCATCGTCAATCCGCGTTCGCCGGCGCCGGTGGGCTCGCGCACCATCGCCTGCCAGCGCCTCGCCGGAGCGATCTTCGGCGCCTTCCAGCCGCTGGTCGATCCGGACACGCGGATCGCCTCGGCCTATGACGTGCTGCCCTCCTTCGGCTTCTCCGGCCACCGCCCCGAAAACGGCAGCTTCTATATCTGCGGCGAAACGGTCGGCGGCGGCGGCGGTGGGCGCTGCGACGGCGACGGCATGGACGGGGTCCATGTCCATGTCACCAACTCGCTCAACCTGCCGACGGAGGCGATGGAGAACGAATTCCCGCTGCATGTGGAGGAATACACATTGGTCCGGGATTCCGCCGGCTGCGGCCGCTGGCGCGGCGGCATGGGTATCGCGCGCACGGTGCGGGCGCTGCACGACAGGACCAATCTCGAAGCGCGCTCGGACCGGCACAAGGCCGGTGCGCCCGGTGCGGAAGGCGGCGGGCATGGCGGCGTGGGCCGCGTCACCCGCAACCCCGGAACGGGACGCGAGCAGGCGCTTCCCTCGAAGATCGCCCAGCTCCTGATCGACACCGGAGAGACGGTGCGCATCGCCACGCCGGGCGGTGGCGGCTTCGGGAATCCGGCCGAGCGGCCGGTCGCGCTGATCGCAACCGATCTGCTCAACGACATCATGACCGAAGAGCACGCACGGGCCGGATATGGCGATGCGCTGGTCGACCAGGCTCTGACGCTTCTCCGGGAGGGACGCAGGAAGTCGGCCGCGTAGCCGGCCGCGATCGCAGATCTCGCTGCTGCCGCAGGGCTCAGCGGGAAAGGCCGGCGTCTCCAGCGAGTCTCGACGCATGCCGCGAGCGCCCCGGTGCTCCGGCCACGGGCTTGGCTTCGCTGCGAAATCTATAACTTGAAGAATACAAGCCTAGAAATTTCGACTTGGACTTATAGGCCGAAGATGGGGAGGCTGGCTCGGGCGCGGTGGAAAGCCTTGTGCAATGCCGCCGATCCAGTCGGCTCGCAGCCTCGGAGGGGCGCTTCGGGCCCACAGGCGGAAAAATGCTCCGCCGATGTCAACCGGAGCCGGACGGGCTCATCCGCAATGGAATGTTGGTCCTGCAGTTCGGCAGCCATGCAATTCCAACGAAAACAAAAAGGGAGAGGGTTATGGCGAACAATCGAAGCACGTCGGACGGACGGCATTTCGCGACGGACCGTCGTCAATTCCTGCAGGGTAGTGCCGCGCTCGGTGCCGGCCTGCTCGTTCCCGCAGCCTTGTCGAAGGCCGCAAACGCAGCCGCCCCCGGTACGATCACCTATGCGTTGTCGGCCTATCCGCCGAACCTGCGCCCGTTCGACTGGTCCGGCCAGGCGGCGGTGACGGTCAAGGCCCTGCTGTTCCGCGGGCTCCTCTGCTTCGACGAGAAGGGGGCGGTGCAGCCCGAACTCGCCGAATCCTGGGAGCAGCCCGACTCCAGGACCTATCGCTTCAAGCTCCGCCCGAACGCGACCTTCCAGAACGGCAAGCCGGTCACCGCCGAAGACGTCAAGGCCTCGTTCGATGCCATCCGCGGCGAGAAGTCCACGGCCTATGTCCGCCAGGCCTTCCAGGCGGTCGAGACGATCGCAGTCGAGGATCCGAAGACGGTCCGCATCGTGCTCAAGCAGCCGACGCCCTCCTTCATCCTGGCGCTGGCCGGACAGATGGCGCCGATCGTCTTCGCCGGAAAGATGGACAATCCCGATGCCATGATCGGCGCCGGCCCCTACAGGCTGGAAAATTCCGAAAAGGGCGTATCGCTGACCTTCAAGGCGAGGACCGATTTCTACCGGCCCGGCCAGCCCGCGACCGAGACCGTCCGCTTCGTCGCCTATCCCGATGACAGCCTGCGCATCGCGGCCCTGAACGCCGGCGACGTCGACATCATCGAATATGTCCCGTGGCAGAGCATGAAGGGCCTCTCGCAGACCAAGGGGCTGACGCTCCAGAACTCGCTCGGCTCGTTCATGTACGTGGTCTTCAACCTGAAGGAGGGTCCGTTCACCGATCCGAAGGTGCGCCGCGCCGTGGCTCACGCCGTCAAGCGCGAGGACATCGTCAAGGCGGCCTTCTTCGGCGCCGGCAAGGTCCTGGACGGCGTGCCGCTGCCAGCCGGCTCGCCCTACGCCGTCCCCGAGCTCGAGCATCTCTGGCCCTATGATCCCGACCGCGCCCGGAGCCTGCTGAAGGAGGCCGGCGCCCAGAACGTCCAGGCGACGCTGCTGGCGACCAGCACCTACGGCTTCCACAAGGACATCGCCGAGATCATGCAGCAGCATCTGGCGGCTGTCGGCATGCAGGTGAAGCTCAGCTTGCCGGAATGGGGCGTCCGGGTCAGCCAGGGCAATGAGGGGCGCTATCATTTCGCCGTCAATGGCGGTGGGCCGGACCTCGGCGATCCCGATGATCTGACCGCCTTCTTCGGCTCCGGCTCCGATTCCTATCGCCGTTCCTTCGGCCTGTCGGACCCCAAGCTCGACGAATTGCTGAACAGGGGCCGCCACGAGAGCGACACCGCCACCCGCGTGAAGATCTATGCGGAGCTGCAGCGTGCGGTCGCCGACAGCGTTCCCGTCACCTTCCTCAATTTCCGGGCGCAGGGCTGGGGCGTGCGCGACCGGGTCAAGGGCTTCAAGGTGCTGTCGGACCAGATGAACAATCAGGTCGGCATGGCCTTCGACACCGCCTCGGTCAGCTGAGCGGGCAGAGGGCACAGAGCCGCATCATGCTCGCTTACATTGTGAAAAGGTGCGCGGTGGCCGCCGTGATGATCTTCATGGTCGCCACCGCCGTGTTCATGATCCTGCATGTCGTGCCGGGTGATCCGGTCGAGGTCATGCTTTCGGCCGATGGCGGCAAGCCCGACCCCGCCGTCGCGGCCGAACTGCGCACGCGCCTCGGCCTCGACCGCCCGCTCGCGGAGCAGTATGCGAGCTATCTGTCGCGCCTGGCGCGCGGCGATCTCGGCAGGAGCTTCCTCGACAACGAGCCGGTCCTGAAGAACATCGCGCAGCGCCTGCCGCGCACGCTCGAATTGATCGGCGCGGCGACGATCCTGTCCCTGCTCGTGGGAATCCCGCTCGGCGTGCTGGCCGCACGCAACCGGGGTCGCGGGATCGACCGGGTGCTGGGCACCGCGACGAGCCTCGCCTTGTCGGTGCCGACCTTCGTGCTCGGCACCCTGTTCATCCTGGTGTTCGCGCTGCTGCTGCGCATCGCGCCGGCCGGCGGATTCGTGCCGTTCAGCCAATCCCCGGCGACGCATCTCACGCTGCTGTTGATGCCGGCGACAGCGGTCGCCGTCGGATTGTCGGCGATCATCATCCGCATGACGCGCTCGACCGTGCTCGACGTGCTCCAGCAGGACTGGGTGCGCACGGCGCGGGCGAAGGGCCTGCGGGAACCGCGCGTCCTGCGCCGCCACGTCGTGCGCAATGCACTGGGGCCCGTCCTGACGGTGACCGGCCTCCAGATGGGCTCGATGCTCGGCGGCACCGTGCTCGTCGAGTTCATCTTCAACTGGCCGGGCATGAGCGGCTTCCTCGTCAGGGCCGTCGAGCACCGGGACTATCCCGAGGTCCAGGGGGTGGTGCTCGTCACGGCGACGCTCTTCATCCTGCTCAATCTCGTCGTCGACGTGCTTTATTCGGTTCTCGATCCGCAGGTGCGCGCGTCATGAACGGCTTGCTCACCCTGTGGCGGAATCCCAAGGCGCGCCATCTCGCGCCGTCGCTGATCGCGCTTTTCATCCTGATCCTGATCGCCGTCCTGGCGCCGGTGATCGCTCCCTACGACCCCCTGACCCTGGATATCGGCGGGCGGCTGGCACCGCCCTCGGTCGAACATTGGTTGGGGCAGGACGAGTTCGGCCGCGACGTCCTGAGCCGGCTGCTCTACGGCGCGCAGGTCTCGCTCAGCGTTGCTCTCGCGACCGGCGCGGTGGCGGCCCTCGTCGGCGTCAGCGCCGGCATGATCGGCGGCTATTTCGGCGGCATCGCCGAGGTGCTCACCGTCCGCACGGCAGAGTTTATGCTGTCCTTCCCGCCGATCCTGCTGGCCCTGCTCGTCATCGCCCTGACCGGCCCTGGCACGGCGACGCTGATCGTCACGCTCTCGGTCTTCTATGCGCCGGAATTCGCCCGGATCGCCTATGGCGAGGTCCGCGCCGTCAGGCAGAAGGAATATGTCGAGGCGATGCGCGCCATCGGCGCGGGCCCGTCGCGCATCCTGCGGCGGACGATCCTCCCCAACATCGCCGCGCCGCTCTTCGTGCAGTTCTCGCTGGTCGTCGCCTCGGCGATCGTGGTCGAGTCCGGACTGAGCTTCCTCGGGCTCGGCATCGTGCCGCCGACGCCGTCCTGGGGCCTGATGATCCGCGGTGCGCGCGCCTATCTGGAGATCAATCCGCTCGGCCTGGTCTGGCCCTGCGCCGCGCTGGTGACGACGATCTTCATCGTCAACGCTCTCTGCGACGCGGTGCGCGACGTGTTCGATCCGCGCACGACCAAGCTGAAGGGCCTGCCCGAGGCCAAGGAAGGCACGGGCGGCCTGCAGGGTCGCAACGACGTCCGCCTTCCCGAGGGCGTCCAGCTCTCCGTGGCGGGGTTGCGGACCGAGTTCGCCACGCCGAACGGCGCCGTGGCCGCAGTGAAGGACATCTCCTTCGATCTCAGGCGCGGCGAGACGCTGGCGGTGGTCGGCGAATCCGGTTCCGGCAAATCGGTCACCAGCCTGTCGATCATGGGGCTGCTGCCGAAGGGCGTCGCGCGGGTCACCGGCGGGCGGATCGCCTTCGCGGCGAAATCGGGCCAGACCTACGACCTGGCCGACCTCCCGGACGAGACGGCCTGCTCGCTGCGCGGCAGCGATATCGCGATGATCTTCCAGGAGCCGATGACCAGCCTCAACCCGGTCTACCGGATCGGCGACCAGATCGCCGAGGCCATCCTGGCGCATCGGGATTGCTCGCAGGCGGAAGCGCGCAGGCTCGCCCTGGAGATGCTGCGCAAGGTCCGCATCTCGGACCCGGAGCGCCGCCTCGACCAGTTCCCCTTCGAATTGTCGGGAGGCATGCGCCAGCGCGTGATGATCGCGCTCGCCTTGGCCTGCAAGCCGAAGCTCCTGATCGCCGACGAGCCGACCACGGCGCTCGACGTCACGATCCAGGCGCAGATCCTCGAACTCATCAAGGATCTCCAGAAGGAAGAGGGCATGGCGATCCTCTTCGTCACCCACGACATGGGCGTGGTTGCCGAGATCGCCGACCGGACCGTCGTCATGTTCAATGGCGAGGCGGTCGAAGCCGGGACCACCGCCGAGATCTTCCGGCGGCCGCAGCATCCCTACACCAAGGCGCTGCTCGCCGCGGTGCCGAAGCTCGGCGCCATGAACGGCCGCGAACGGCCGATGCGCTTCCCGATCGTGGATCGCAGCACCGGCACGTCTGATATTCCGACGGAGGTTCCAGACACCGTCAGGGACCAGGAGCGCCCTCTCCTTCAGGTCAGCAATCTGACGACGCGCTTCCCGATCCGCTCCGCCATTCGCGGCCGGATCACGGGGCGTGTGCACGCGGTCGAGAACGTCTCCTTCGACCTCCGCGCGGGCGAGACCCTGGCGCTGGTCGGGGAATCCGGCTGCGGCAAGTCGACCACGGGCCGCTCCCTGCTGCGGCTGGTCGAGCCGGAATCCGGCTCGATCCTGCTCGACGGCGTGGACATGCTAAAGCTGGGCGCCGACGAACTGCGCGAACAGCGCCGGCGCATCCAAATGATCTTCCAGGACCCGTTCGGCAGCCTCAACCCGCGCGAGACAGTCGGCAGGGCGATCGCCGAGCCGCTCGTCATCCACGGCCTCGCCACGCCGGCCAAGGCCCGGGACAAGGTCGCGGACCTGCTGGAGCGGGTCGGGCTGCAGGCCGACATGGCCCGCCGCTATCCTCACGAATTCTCGGGAGGGCAACGCCAGCGCATCTGCATCGCCCGCGCATTGGCGCTCGAACCGCGCCTGATCGTCGCCGACGAATCCGTTTCGGCGCTGGATGTGTCGGTCAAGGCGCAGGTGGTGAACCTGATGCTCGACCTGCAGGCCCAGATGGGGCTGAGCTACGTGTTCATCTCGCATGACATGGCGGTGGTGGAGCGTGTCAGCCACCGTGTGGCGGTGATGTATCTCGGCGAGATCGTCGAGATCGGCCCCCGTGCCGCGATCTTCGGCAATCCCCAGCATCCCTATACGAAACGGCTGCTCGCCGCGGTGCCGGTCGCGGACCCGGAGCGCCGCCACCAGCCCCGGCTCGTCTCCAACGCCGAGATCAGAAGCCCGATCAGGCCGGCCGATTTCGAACCTCCGATCCGCCAGTACCGGACAGTCTCGCCCGGGCACTCGGTCATGATCTGGGGAGACGAGTGGGCGCGCGACGCAACATAGTTGCTCCGGCCCCGCTCGTCGCAGGAGCCATCCTGTCCGGCTTCAACGCGTTAGAGCGTGCCCCAACGCAATTTGGGGGGCGCCTGGAGTGACCCCAATCACTCCCACTCGATCGTGCCGGGCGGCTTGCTCGTCACGTCGTAGACGACGCGGTTGATGCCCTTGACCTCGTTGATGATCCGGGTCGCGGCGCGGCCGAGGAAGTTCATGTCGAAGGGATAGAAATCCGCCGTCATGCCGTCGACCGAGGTCACGGCGCGCAGCGCGCAGACATGGTCATAGGTGCGGTAATCGCCCATCACGCCGACGGTGCGCACCGGCAGCAGCACGGCGAAGGCCTGCCAGATCACGTCGTAGAGGCCGGCCTTGCGGATCTCGTCGAGATAGATCGCATCCGCCTTGCGCAGGATGTCGAGCTTCTCCTTGGTGATCTCGCCAGGGCAGCGGATGGCGAGGCCCGGCCCCGGGAAGGGATGGCGGCCGACGAAGGCCTCGGGCAGGCCGAGCTCGCGGCCGAGCACGCGAACCTCGTCCTTGAACAGCTCGCGCAGCGGCTCGACGAGCTTCATCTTCATGCGCTCGGGCAGGCCGCCGACATTGTGGTGGCTCTTGATCGTCACGGAGGGGCCGCCGGAAAAGGAGACGCTCTCGATCACGTCGGGATAGAGCGTGCCCTGCGCCAGAAAATCGGCGCCGCCGAGCTTGGCGGCTTCGGCATCGAAGACATCGATGAAGAGCCGGCCGATGGTCTTGCGCTTGGCTTCCGGATCGGCGCCGCACTTGGCAAGTTCGGAGAGAAAAAGCTCTTCGGCTTCAACATGGACCAGCGGGATGTTGTAGTGATCCCTGAACAGGCGGACGACCTCCTCGGCCTCATTCATCCGCATCAGGCCATGGTCGACGAAAACACAGGTGAGCTGGTCGCCGATCGCCTCGTGGATCAGCACCGCCGCCACGGCGGAATCGACGCCACCGGAGAGCCCGCAGATGACGCGGCCGGTTCCGACCTGCTCCTTGATCTTCTTCTGCATCTCGGAGCGATAGGCCGACATGCTCCAATCCGGCTTGCAGCCGCAGATATCGACGACGAAGTTGCGCAGCAGCTTGCCGCCATCGGGGGTATGGACCACCTCGGGGTGGAACATCGTTGTGTAGAAGCGGCGCGCTTCGTCGCTCGCCACGGCATAGGGGGCGTTCTCGGAGGTCGCCTTGACGGTGAAACCGGCCGGGAGTTGCGTGACCCGGTCGCCATGGCTCATCCAGACCGGATAGCGGCCGCCCTGCTCCCAGACACCTTCGAACAGCGCCGAGGGCGTGACGATCTCGACATCGGCGCGGCCGAATTCGGCAGCGTGCCCACCCTCGACCTTGCCGCCGAGCTGATGCGCCATGGTCTGCTGGCCGTAGCAGATGCCCATCAGCGGGATATTGGCCGAGAAGACCGCTTCGGGAGCGCGCGGGCTACCCTCGTCCGGCACCGAGGCCGGGCCTCCCGAGAAGATGACGCCCTTCGGCTTCATGCGGGCAAAGGCCTCGGAAGCGGACTGGAACGGGGCGATCTCGCAATAGACGCCGATCTCGCGGATGCGCCGCGCGATGAGCTGCGTCACCTGCGAGCCGAAATCGATGATGAGGATGGAGTCGTGATGGGGCTGAGCGCTCGTCATCGCGTTCCGTTAATGGATCGCGCGGGCGCGCGCAACGGGGCCGCGCCCGAACGCATGGCGGCCCTACCGCTAGGCCTTGGCGGCATCCTCGATCAGGTCAGAAATCTCGGCCGGGCGCGAGGCGAGCGAGGCGTGGCTGGCGTCGAGCCTCAGGGTCTTCTGCGGACGCATGCGCTGCGCCATCATGATCTGGTTTTCGGGCGCGATCATCCGGTCGGCGCTGGAGATCTGATACCAGTTCGGCTTCTTCTTCCAGGCCGGGGCCGTCACGGCGTCGCCGAAGGTCGAGCCGAGCGGCGCCTTCTGCGCGATCGCCATCACCAGGGCTTCGTCGGTCGACAGGTCCTGACAGAAACTCTCCCGGAACTTGTCCGGCTTGATCCAGAGATAGCCGTCGCTATCCGGTGCGATGTTAGGGAAGGCCTGCGGCGGCCTGGCCTGGCTGATACCGCCGGCGCTTTCCCCGGCATCGGGCGCGAAGGCCGCAATGAAGACCAGCGCCTTGACGTTCGGCAGGTCACCCATCTCGGTGATGACCTTGCCGCCATAGGAATGGCCGACGAGCACGACAGGGCCTGCGATCTGCCGCACCATCTTGCGGGTGCGCTCGGCATCATCCGCCAGCGAGGTCAGCGGATTCTCGACGGCGTGAAGATCGGCATGGCCGCGCCGCGACAATTCGAGAATGACCTTCGACCAGTGGGCGGCCCCGCCCCAGAAGCCATGAACCAGAACGATTGCGGGCTTGTCGGACATGCCACGATCTCCCATCGCAGCCGGTCAAGGGCTCCGGCTGAACACGTCGCCGAATGGAAACCTCGCAGAGTTTCAGCGCAGTGTCGATGCGGAAGCGCAGCCGCTAACGCTCACGCGTTGCGCGTCAGGCAGGCCAGATAGAACCCGTCCGTGCCGGTGCGCCGCGGCGAGAGCTGCAGGCCGTGGGTGGTGGCGAAGCGGGCGAGCAGGGAGAAGTCGCTTTCGGCGCCCCTGAGCACGTCGATCGGCGCGATTGCGGAGAAGCTCGCATGCTTGGCGAGGAAGGCGCGGATGGCCTCGTCGTTCTCCTCCGGCAGCACCGAGCAGGTGATGTAGGCGATGCGACCGCCCGGCTTCACCAGCCTGGCGGCGCGGGCCAGCACCTCGGCCTGGTCCTTGATGCGCTCGGCCAGTGCGCCCGGGCGCACCCGCCATTTGGCATCCGGGTTGCGCCGCCAGGTACCGGAGCCGGTGCAAGGCGCGTCGACCAGGACGAGATCGACCTGTCCGGCGATATCGGCGAAGGGCTCGTGGCCGCGCGAGCGGGGAATGCGAACCTCGACGATGCCGGCGCCCGAGCGCGCCAGCCGGTCATGCAGGGGTGCGAGGCGACGGCTGTCGAGATCGGTGGCGTAGAGGCTGCCGCGATTGGCCATCAACGCCGCGAGCGCCAGCGTCTTGCCCCCTGCTCCGGCACAGAGGTCGATCACGGTCTGGCCGGGCCGGGCACCGGCGAGCAGCGTCACCAGTTGCGAGCCCTCGTCCTGGATCTCGAAAGCGCCGGCGAAGAAGCCGGGCTCGGTCTGCAGCGAAGGGCCGCGCCCGTCATGGCCGGGCTGGAAACGCAGCGCATCCGGAGACCAGGGTCCCTGCTCCGGCTCGAGATGGGCCAGATCGTTCAACACGGCGTCCCTGCCCGCCTTCAGGCGATTGACGCGCAGATCGATCGGCGCGCGCGCGGCCAGCGCCTCGCCCTCAGCGATGGCGACCTCGCCCAATCCCGCCCGGAAAGAAGGCCAGAGCCATTCCGGCACGTCGGCCTGCACCCATTCGGGCGCGCCCTCGACCGAGAAAGCCGTGAGAAGCGCGGTCTCGTCGTCGCTCAAGGGTTCCGGCGCGTGGTTTTCGCCAGAGCAGAGTTCCGCGATCTCCGCGACGCCGAGGCCGCGCAAACCCGCGAGCATGCCGAGGACGAGCGCACGCGGCGTCTCCGACGCCATCGCATAGCCGGAGGAGGCCTTGCGCCGGAGCGCATCATAGACCAGCGAGGCGATGGCTGCGCGGTCCTTCGAGCCGGCGAAACGGCGCGACAGGCCCCAGTCCTTCAGGGAATCGGAGGCCGGCCGGCGGCGCTCGACGATATCCTGGAGCACCTCGATGGCAGCACTGATCCGGGCGGCTGGGGTCATGACGTTTCAATCCTGGCGCCGGACGGCTTCCGGGCGCCGCAAACACGGTGTCGAACATGTTTCGACCGATTCAAGCATGACGCCGGGGCATAAGCCTCCCATTGCCACACTCTTGACGCGGTCGTTCCACAAGCGGAAAGACGATGCAACCGCATGTCGCGGCCATTGGGATACACACACATGAAAAGCGCCAGCCGCATCGTCATCCTGAGCCTCGTCGCGCTCGGCCTCGCCGCCTGCGCCACCCAGCAGCCGGACTACACCCCGCCGGCCTCCAAGCGCCTTGACGCCAAGACGACCCTCGAGAACCGCCGCTGAGATTTCGCGGAGCGGCAAAGGCTGGCTGCGTCGAAGCGGCCGCCCGATCCCGCCCGCATCGGCAATCGCACCAAAACCCGCGCCGGCTTTCGTCGGGGCGGGTTTTTATATGGGCGACGCGATCGGTAGAAGACCCGAGGCACGCGGCCGCTCAACTTTCGGCCAACTGTCATCGGGACAGCGCCGATGCTAGCCTTCCACTAGGGTGGAGGAACGGTCGATGATACGCTTCGGGGCTATCTCGCTAGCTCTTCTATCGCTCGCGCTGGCAGATGCGGCGGCAGCCCAGCAGATCTATCGCCACGAGCCGGCCAAAGGGCTGATCCGAGCCGGTCAAAAGATACTGGTCGATGACGGCAGATGCCCGCGAGGACAGATCCTCGAGGTGACCGGCGGCACAAATCCGGGCCTCAGGGCCCGGCAAGGCCAATCGACGGAGCGTGAACGTCGTTGCATTCCGCGCGGTTGAGCGGCGACAGTTTCGACCAGACGCCGCGCCACACGCTTCCGCGCGGCGCCCCAGACCCGCCCCAGATTCACCAAGCGCCAGCCTTCATGCCGGCGTCATATCCGCCGACCTAAGTTCGCCGGCATTTCCGCAAGACCGGGTCAGGCCATGACAAAGAACTTCCTTCTCTCGACCACGCTCCTTGCCGCGCTGTCCTTCCAGGCACCGATCGCGCTTGCGCAGGGGGCTCCGACGCTGTCTGGCCAGAAGCCGCTGGTCATTGCCCATCGCGGCGCCAGCGGCTACCTGCCCGAGCATACGATCGAAGGCTACAAGCTCGCGATCGAGCAGGGCGCCGACTTCATCGAGCCCGACCTCGTCTCGACCAGGGACGGCGTGCTCGTCGTCCGCCACGAGCCGATGCTATCAGGCACGACCGATGTCGCGGATCGCCCGGAATTCGCCAATCGCAAGACCACGCGCAAGGTCGACGGCGTCGACACCACCGACTGGTTCGCCAACGACTTCACCGCCGCCGAGATCAAGACGCTGAAGGCGAAGCAGGCCTTCGCCGATCGCGACCCCTCCCATAACGGCAAGTACCAGATCCCGACCTTCCAGGAGGTGATCGACCTCGCCAAGGCCGAAAGCGCCCGCACCGGCCGCACCATCGGCATCTATCCCGAGACCAAGCATCCGACCTATCACGCCGCGCTCGGCCTCGCCTTCGAGGACAAGCTTTTGGACATGCTCAAGGCCGCCGGCTGGAGCGACAAGACCGCGCCGGTCTTCATCCAGAGCTTCGAGACCGCGAACCTCAAATACCTGCGCCCGAAGACGCAGTTGCGCCTTGTCCAGCTCATCGATGGCGACGGCGTCGACAAGGACGGCAAGGTCACGCTCGTCGCGCCCTTCGACCGGCCCTATGATTTCGCCGTGCTGGGCGACAAGCGGACCTTCCAGGACATGCTCTCGGCCGAGGGCCTCAAGGAGATCGCGACCTATGCCGACGGCGTCGGCCCCTGGAAGCCCTATCTGATCGGCGCCAGGCAGACGATCGGCGCCGACGGCAAGCCCCAGGACCTCAATGGCGACGGCGCGATCGACGAGCGCGACCGCACGCTGATCGCGCCGACCAATGTGGTGAAGGACGCCCATGCCGCCGGCCTGCTGGTCCATAGCTGGACCTTCCGCAGCGAGCCGAAGCGGCTGACCTCCGATTTCAAGGGCGATGCGGGCGCCGAGTACAAGGCGTTCTTCGCGCTCGGCCTCGACGGACTGTTCTCGGATTTCCCCGATCAGGCCGTGAAGGCGCGCGACGGCAAGTAAGCCCGATCTTGGCAGAAGGCCCGCGACGCCAGGCGTCGCGGGCCTTCTCATGGGCAGATGTCGCGCCTTCCGGCACGGCTGAACTCAATCGCAGACGCGGGTCGTCCGGCGCACAACGCCGCGCGGGGTCTCGCGCTCGGTCGTCACGGTGCGGCAGTCGCGGCGCGAATTCGCACGGCGCCATTCACGCTCGCGATGACGATCGTACCGGTCGCGCCGCTCCTCGCGGATTTCGCGATCGATGGCCCGCTCGCGCGGCGAGCGCGTATCGACGCTGACGCCGCCGGGGCCGACATTGATCGACTGGGCATAGGCTCCGCCACTCATCAGAAGCGCGACGAGCAGGGCAGGAACAAGACGTTTCATGACGTATCCTCCGTTCCCGTCACCAACCGGTTACGCAAGGATTCGTTCCGACCTCCCCTGAAACGCAAAACGCGCCGGCAGAGCCGGCGCGCTTGCGGTTTTCGATGGGAATACCCGCTCTCAGTGCAGGATCTGCGAGAGGAAGAGCTTGGTGCGCTCGTGCTGCGGGTTCTTGAAGAACTCGTTGGGGGTGTTCATCTCGACGATCTGGCCGGCATCCATGAAGATGACGCGGTCGGCGACCTGGCGGGCGAAGCCCATCTCGTGGGTGACGCAGAGCATGGTCATGCCCTCGTCGGCCAGCGAGACCATGGTGTCGAGCACCTCCTTGACCATCTCGGGATCGAGCGCCGAGGTCGGCTCGTCGAACAGCATGATCTTCGGGCTCATGCAGAGCGAGCGGGCGATCGCCACGCGCTGCTGCTGGCCGCCCGAGAGCTGGCCCGGATATTTATGGGCCTGCTCGGGGATCTTGACGCGCTTGAGATAGTGCATGCCGATCTCCTCGGCATCCTTCTTGGGCATCTTGCGCACCCAGATCGGCGCCAGCGTCAGGTTCTCGAGGATCGTCAGATGCGGGAACAGGTTGAAGTGCTGGAAGACCATGCCGACGTCGCGGCGGATCTCGTCGATCTTCTTGAGATCGTTGGTGAGCTCCGTGCCATCGACGATGATCTGGCCCTTCTGATGCTCCTCCAGCCGGTTGATGCAGCGGATCATCGTCGACTTGCCCGAGCCGGACGGGCCGCAGATGACCAGCTTCTCGCCGCGGCTGACCTTCAGGTTGATGTCGCGCAGCACGTGGAACTCGCCGTACCACTTGTTGACGCCGATCATCTCGACCGCCGTCGCCGTGTTCAGCGAGGTCTGCTTAAGGGCCGCGGGGCGGGAGTCGGTCGTCTTGGTTTCTGCCATTGCCATGGTTGTCGTCCCTCTCAACGTTTTTGGCCGGCGGCGAGGCGCTTCTCGACCGCGATCGAGTAGCGCGACATTCCCCAGCAGCACAGGAAATAGAAGATGGCGGCGAAGGCGTAGCCTGTCGACCGTGTCGTCGGCGTCGCCCAGGTCGGATCGATCAGCGTCGCCTCGATGGTGCGCAGGAAGTCGAAGATGCCGACGATGGTGACCAGCGTCGTGTCCTTGAACAGCCCGATGAAGGTGTTGACGATGCCGGGAATGACGATCCGCAGCGCCTGCGGCAGGATGATCAGGCGCATCATCTGCCAGTAGCCGAGGCCGAGCGACATCGCGCCTTCGTACTGGCCCTTCGGCATCGCCTGCAGGCCGCCGCGCACCACCTCCGCCATATAGGCGGCAGCGAAGAGCGCGACGCCGATCAGCGGCCGCAGCAAACGGTCCGGCGAATATTCCTGCGGCACGAAGAGCGGCAGCATGGTGTTCGCCATGAACAGCACCGTGATCAGCGGCACGCCGCGCACGAACTCGATGAAGATCACCGAGAGCAGCTGGATCGCCGGCAGCTTGGAGCGGCGGCCGAGCGCCAGCAGCACGCCGAGCGGCAGCGAGAAGACGATGCCGACCGCCGAGATCAGGAAGGTCACGGTCATGCCGCCCCAGAGGCCGGTATCGACGCGCGGCAGCCCGATCCTGTCGGCGAGCACCGCCAGGAGCCCGAAGACGACGAGTGACATCAGGATCAGGCGCTTGGGCCGGTAGAAGCGCTGCCAGGCCGGCATGGCCTCCTCGACCGCGAGCTGGCCCTCGCCGATCCAGAACTTCATCAGCCCCGGCGCGAAGGAGAGCACCAGATAGAGCACCGCCAGCGCGAAGGTGACGAGGATCAGGAAGCGCAGGAAGCTCTCCGCGCGCTCGCCGCCGAGCAGCAGGATGAAGGCGCTCGCCGGCATGATGACGAAGAAGAAGAAGAAGCCGACCTTCTTCAGCGGCATCTTGTTCCAGAGCAGCCAGACCACGCCGAGCGCGAACATCGCGAAGACGATGTTGACCCGCCAGCGCTCCGCCACCGGATAGGAGCCGTAGATGAAGTACTGGGTGCGGTCCGCGATATAGGCCCAGCAGGCGCCGACCGGGCGCCCGACCTTGTCGGCGAGGCAGGCGTCGCGGTTCGCGCCGGTCCAGACCGCATCGAGGAAGTAGAAGCGGATCATCCCCGGAACCGTGTCGATCACCAGCCAGACGCAGAGCAGCGTCAGGATGATATTGAGCGGGCTCGAGAACAGGTTCGTCCTGATCCAGGCCAGCGGGCCGGCGACGGAGAGCGGTGCCGGCTCCTGCTCGAGGGTTTCCCTGCGGACGAAGGCGTAGGGCGCGTTTTCGGTTGTTGCGTCGGTCATCGCGCGGCCCTCACCGTTCCACCAGCGCCATGCGCTTGTTGTAGATGTTCATGAACAGCGATGTCACCAGCGAGATCGTCAGATAGACCGCCATCGTGATCGCCACGACCTCGACCGCCTGGCCGGTCTGGTTCAGCACCGTGCCGGTGAAGACCTGGACGAGATCGGGATAGCCGATCGCCACCGCCAGCGACGAGTTCTTGGTCAGGTTGAGGTAGTTGGAGGTCAGCGGCGGGATGATGACGCGCATCGCCTGCGGAATGACGACGAGCTTCAGCGTCGGCCCGTTGCGCAGGCCCAGCGCATGGGCGGCCTCGGTCTGCCCTTTCGACACCGCGAGGATGCCGGCGCGCACGACCTCGGCGATGAAGCCGGCCGTATAGGTCGTCAGGCCGATCAACAGCGCGACGAATTCCGGGAAGATCTGGACACCACCGCGCAGATTGAAGCCGGCGAGTTCGGGATAGACGAAGGTGACCGGCCGGCCCAGGACGAAATAGATCAGCGTCGGCACGACCACGATCAGGGCGAGCGCGACCCAGCCGATCGGATATTGCCTGCCGGTCGCGGCCTGCTGCTTGTGCGCCCAGGAGCGGAAGATGAAGGTGGCGACGAGACCGATCAGGAACGCCCATATGATCAGGCTGCCGCCGGGACCCAGGTGCGGATCGGGAAGGTAAAGGCCGCGGTTGTTGAGCAGCGCTCCAGCCGGCAGCGCGATCGACTGGCGCGGGTTCGGCAGCGGCTTCAGCACCGCGTTGTACCAGAAGAACAGCTGGAGCAGCAGCGGGATGTTGCGGATGACCTCGACATAGATCATCGCCAGCTTGGAGATGACCCAGTTGTTCGACAGCCGGGCGACACCGACGAAGAAGCCGAGGAAGGTCGCGAAGATGATGCCGAGCCCGGCGACCAGCAGCGTGTTCAACAGGCCGACGATGAAGGCGTCGCCATAGGTCGAGCCGCCCGCGGCCGAGAACGGGATCAGCTTCTGGTTGATGTCGAAGCCGGCGGCGTTGTGCCAGAAGCCGAAGCCGGAGGCGATCTTCTGCGCGCGCAGGTTCTCGATCGCGTTCGAAGCCGCCGACCAGATCAGGAAGACGACGATCGCCACCAGAGCAGCCTGATAGACATAGCCCCGGACCTTCGGGTCGTAGAATAACGACGCCTTGCCGGGTGATACCTGTTCGCTCGGAATGCTCGACACCTGTCACGCCCTTTTTGTTTCGCTTGTCGTGGCCGGCGATCCTGCAGCGGTGCGGTTGCGCTGCTGTCGTCTTGTTGTCCGTGCCACTCTTCTGGTTTTGCGAACGGCGCCCGGCCGGCAGGCCGCGCGCCCTTCCCTTACGTCCCGGCCCGGCGCAGCGCGTTGCTCTGCGACAGGTATCCGGCACCGGCGGCCGCCGGCGCGATGATGTTCCTCATGCGGTTCCCCTGTTCGGAGCGGGTTCGTCCCGCCCTCGGCCAGCCAGCAAGCTTCGCGCCAACCGGCGCGACCCCTGCCTCGATTCCTTCGTCTCGCACAGGGCTGCCTCGCCCTGTCCCGTCATCTTTCGAACCGGCCGCCCTCCGGTCGTCTTCAGCGGATCGGCGGAGCGTATTGCAGGCCCCCCTTGGTCCACAGCGCATTCTGGCCACGTTCGATCTTCAGAGGCGAGTCCCGACCGAGATTTCTCTCAAAAGATTCACCATAATTGCCGACATGGCGAACGATGCGATAGGCCCAGTCGCGATCCAGGCCGAGTGCCTCGCCGAAATGACCCTCCAGGCCGAGCAGCCGGCGGACGTCAGGCTGCTCCGAGGCCCGCATGGAATCGACATTGCCCTGGCCCACGCCCAGCTCTTCGGCATCGACCATGGCGAAGAGCGTCCACTTCACCAGGTCGAACCATTGGTCGTCGCCATGGCGCACGGCGGGGCCGAGTGGCTCCTTCGAGATCGTTTCGGGCAGGATGACGTGCTCCTGCGGCGCTGCCAGCTTCATCCGCTGGATCGCCAGCCCGGCCCGGTCATAGGCATAGGCGTCGCAGCGGCCGCTGGCATAGGCGTCGACGGTTTCCTCGCTGCCCTTGAAGGTGACGATCTCGTATTTCAGGCCGTGGCTGCGAAAGAAGTCGGCAACATTGAGCTCGGTCGTGGTGCCCTGCTCGGTGCAGACGGACGAGCCCGCAAGCTGCAAGGCAGAAGTCAGACCGAGCCTGGCACGAACCATGAAGCCTTCGCCGCCATAGAAATTGATGCCGGTGAAGTTGAGACCGAGTGCGGCATCGCGCGCCATCGACCAGGTCGAGGTGCGTGACAGAAGATCGACCTCGCCCGTCTGGAGCGCGGTGAAGCGGTCCTTCGACAGGAGGGGAATGAATTTCACCTTCTCGGGATCGTCGAAGATCGCGGCCGCGACGGCCCGGCAGAGATCGACATCGAAACCGGTCCAGCGCCCCTGCCTGTCGGGAATGGAAAACCCCGCCAGCGAGGGAGCCACGCCGCAGATGACGGCGCCGCGATGCCTGACCTGCTCCAGCAGGCCGCCGGCGGGCGCCGCTCGTCCACTGTCGGGCGCGAGGGCGGCCATGGCGGCCAATGCCAGCGCAAGGATGGTCGGCATCCTGGCCTTTCCCATGGCGGAATCAGACCCGGGTGACAGCAGCGGCGACACCACCCGGCAATCGACATTCAGATGATCGCGGCCGATCAACGAGGACCGCTTCGGCGAGCGCATGCGAGAACGGGGCGCCGGTCAGACAACCGGCGCCCCGCATGCCTCTCAGCGAACCGGCGGGGCGTATTGCAGGCCGCCCTTGGTCCAGAGACCGTTCTGGCCGCGGGCGATCTTGAGCAGCGAGCCCTGGCCCACGTTGCGCTCGAAGGATTCGCCGTAGTTGCCGACATGCTTGACGATGCGGACGACCCAGTCCGGCGTCAGGCCGATCTGCTCGCCGAACTTGCCCTCGGTGCCGAGCAGACGCTTGATCTCGGGGTTCTCGGACTTCAGCTGCTGATCGACATTCGCCTGGGTGACGCCGAGCTCCTCGGCGTTCAGCATGGCGAAATGGGTCCACTTCACCAGGTTGAACCACTGCGGGTCATTGTTGCGGACGGAGGGGCCGAGCGGCTCCTTCGAGATGATCTCGGGCAGAACGAGATGCTCGTCGGGGTTCGTCAGCTTCAGGCGTTCGGCATAGAGGCCCGAGGCGTCCGTGGTGAAGGCGTCGCAGCGACCGGCATCGTAAGCCTTGACCGTCTCGTCCGAGGTCGCGAAGGCGACGACTTCGTACTTGAGGTTGTTGGCACGGAAATAGTCGGCGAGGTTGAGCTCGGTCGTGGTGCCCTGCTGGGTGCAGACCGACGCGCCCGAAAGCTGCAGCGCCGAATTCACGCCGAGCTTCTTGCGGACCAGGAAGCCCTGGCCGTCATAATAGTTCACGCCGGTGAAGAGCAGGCCGAGCGAGGCGTCGCGCGTCATCGTCCAGGTCGAGTTGCGGACGAGCACGTCGACTTCGCCCGACTGGAGCGCGGTGAAGCGATCCTTGGCCGAGAGCGGGATGAACTTCACCTTGCTGGGATCGTTGAAGATCGTCGCGGCGATGGCACGGCAAAGATCGACGTCGAGCCCCTTCCAGTTGCCCTGCGCATCCGGCACGCCGAAGCCGGCGAGGCCGGTGTTCGAGCCGCAGTTGAGAATGCCGCGCTGCTTGACCTGCGCCAGCGTGGCCTGGGCCGAAGCCCCCGTCGCGGACATCGCCAGGCCGATGCCTGCTGCAAGGGCGGCTGCTACAAACTTCTTCATCGGTACTCTCCCGTTGGAACCCCTGTCCGGCTGATGCCGGAAGATTTGTCTGGTCCCGCCGCCGGCGGCTTTTTCGCCGCTCGGTTCATCCCGCTTTCGCGCGGCGTCCCCATATCATCGCGTCGATTGCCAGAGCGACTCATGAGCGTCAAGCAACCGCCATACGCATGAGCCGCCCCTTGTTCGCTGCATATATCACATGCGAGTTTGTGGGGAGTGGTCAAGCCCGGCCACAATTTTTCCGTTTTTTGGCCGTGCCTTTCCATGAAAAAGCTGACTTCGCCTGAATTTGCGCGCCTCGGCGAGCGCACGCGCCTCGTCCTGGCAGGCCGCGACCCCGCCGACAGCTACGGGTTTGTCAATCCGCCTATCGTACGAGGCTCGACGGTGGTCTATCCGAACACCGAGGACTTCCTGGTGCGCAAGGCGCGCTACACCTACGGCACGGACGGCAACCCGACGATCGACGCGCTGATCGCCGCCGCCAACACGATCGAGGGCGGCGCGGGCGTCGTCGTGACGCCATCGGGCCTGATGGCCTGCACACTTGCCTTTCTCGCCATGCTCTCGGCCGGCGATCACGTTCTGGTGACGGACAGCGTCTACCGGCCGACGCGGATCTTCTGCGATACCTTCCTGAAGCGGATGGGCGTCGAGACGACCTATTACGACCCGCTGGTCGGCGCCGACATCGTCAAGCTGTTCAAGCCGAACACCAGGGCGATCTGGACCGAGGCTCCGGGCTCGCAGACCTTCGAGATGCAGGATATCCCGGCCATCGTCGCGGCTGCGCATGAGCGCGACATTCTCGTCGCGATGGACAACACCTGGGCGACGCCGCTGTTCTTCGATGCCCATGGCTTCGGCGTCGACCTCTCCGTGCAGGCCGGCACCAAATATTACGCCGCCCATTCCGACGTGCTGATCGGCACCGTCTCGGCCCGCACGCCGGAGCTGTTCAAGGCGTTGCGCGCAACCTGGGGCCAGCTCGGCCTGATCATCGCCCCGGAAGACGCCTTCCTGACGCTGCGCGGCATGCGCACGATGGCAATCCGCCTGAAGGAGCAGATGCCAGCCGGCATCGCCATGGCGGAATGGCTGCGCGGGCGGCCCGAGGTCGCTCAGGTCCTGCACCCTGCCCTGCCGGGCGCGCCCGGGCACGAGATCTGGAAGCGCGATTTCACCGGCGCCTCCTCGCTCTTCACCTTCGAATTGAAACCGGTCTCGATGAAAGCCGTCGGCGCGATGCTGGACGGGCTGACGCTGTTCGGGATCGGCGCGTCCTGGGGCGGCTATGAGAGCCTCGTCCTGCCCTTCGACTGCAAGAGCTATCGCACTGCGACCGAGCCCGGCTTCAAGGGCCCGACGATCCGCATCCATATCGGGCTGGAGGACATCGAGGACCTCAAGGCCGATCTCGATGCCGGCTTCGCGCGGTTGCGGGCGGTCGGCTGAGCTTGGGCCACCCGGCCGTCATTCCCGGGCGAAGCGCAGCTTCGACCCCGGAATCTCAGGACGAGAAGGCGCCGGAACCTTCGGCGTCATTGCGAGCGCAGCGAAGCAATCCAGGGCGGCGGAGCTCTACGACCCCTGGATTGCTTCGCCGCTTCGCTCCTCGCAATGACGGCAGGGGAAGGCCTCAGAGCCTGCCGATCTCGAAATCGCGGCCGAGCAGCTTCGCGAGCTGCTTGAGCCGCCCCTCGACACGCTCGCTTGCCAGCGCCGACAGATCGTCGGGAAACCGCAGCAGCAGGCGATTGTCGACGCAGGCCGCCGGGATGCGCGGCAGGATGCCCGCCATGCCGGCCGAAAGCAGATAGGCGACGCGGAAGATCGCCGCGATCAGCAGCGCCCGCGCGAGAATGGCCGGCGGCAACAGCGTCTTCAGTCCGGCCGCCCCCGGCGAGCTCGCCTTCATCCCGGCATAGCGGTGGAAGATCGCCAGCGCCAGGAAAGCCCGCCCGACATGGTCGATGCCGGTGAAATAGGCATGGGCGATGACGTTCATGCTCTGCTCACCGCGATAATCCGGATGGGCGCGCCAGCCGATATCGGAAAGCAGGCAGACGGTCTCGATCATCCGGCCGGATGGCTCGTCCTGCGGCAGGCCGGCCGTTTCGAGGATGCCGCGGGTCCAATTGATCAGCTCGGCCGCATGGCGCGGATCGCGTGCGCGCAGCAGGTTGTAGTCACGCGCCGCCTGCAAGAGCGGATCAGCATTCTGCTCCTCCGGCGAGAGCTGCTCGTGCAGCAGGCCTTCGCGCACGCCCTGCGCCGAGATGATGATGCCCCGCGGCTTGCCGCGCTTGATCAGCTCATCGAGCACCAGCGCGCCATAGGCGAGCAGCGGACGGCGGGCCGACGAAACCGAATCGATCGCATCGAGCACCGAGGCATCGGCCCGCTCGACCAGCTTGACGAAATCGGCGACGTCGCGCGTCGGCACGGCATAGCCGTGCATCACGTTGAGCGGATAGGCCATGCGGTGCTGATGAAGGGTGGCAAGCGCGCGCCAGGTCCCACCGACGGCATAGAAGTCCCGCCCCTTCATTGCAGCGAGCTGCGGCAGCTTGTCGAGTTCGTCCTTGACGATTTTCTCGGCAGCTCTCAGCGAGCCCTTCGAGCGGTCGAGCAAGGCAAGACCGCCGAGCGGCACGCTGGCGCCCTGCCCCACCGAACCGCCCTTGACCGAGATCAGCTCCAGGCTGCCGCCGCCGAGGTCGCCGACGACACCGTCCGGCACATCGAAGCCCGAGATCACGCCGAGGCCGGAGAGCACGGCTTCGCGCCCGCCCGAGATCAGTTCGATCGGCTGGCCGATCGCCTCCTCGGCACGCGCGATGAACTCGGGCCCGTTGCTGGCATAGCGCGCCGCCGCCGTCGCGATGACGCGGAGTTCCCCGACATGCATGGCTTCGCAGAGGATGCGGAAGCGGACGAGCGCGTTGATCGCCTTGGCGATGGCATCGTCGGCGAGGCGTCCCGTCGTGGCGACCTGGCGACCGAGACCCGCCATCTCCTTCTCGTTGAAGACCTGGGCGGGCGCGCGCGCCAGCATCTCGTAGACGACAAGACGGACCGAGTTCGAGCCGATATCGACGATGGCAATGGTATGGGAGAGCGCGAGCCGCCCCGGCGCGTGCCTGGGCTCAGGCCTTGCGTCCCCCTCGGCGTGCGAGGGAGCGGGGACTTGAATTGGAGAGCGATTTTCCACGTCCGGACAGACTCGGGTTCGTCATGAAGTACTTATGCGCATTGAACGGCTCTTCGTTCGGCGCGGGGACAATGCGGCGCGAGCCGCCATCGGGCAATATCGTCCAGCTCTGCTCGTTGTCGAGCAGGTTGGCCAACATGATCTGATCCAGCAACTGCTGATGCACCGTCGGATTCAGGATCGGGGTCAGCGCCTCGACGCGACGATCGAGATTGCGCGGCATCAGATCGGCCGAGGAGATGTAGATCTTGGCCTTGGGTCCGGGCATGCCGTGGCCGGCACCGAAAGCGTAGATGCGCGTATGCTCGAGGAAGCGGCCGATGATCGACTTGACGCGGATATTCTCGGACAAGCCGGGCACGCCCGGCCGCAGGCAGCAGATGCCGCGCACGACGAAGTCGATCTCGACGCCGGCCTGGCTCGCGTCATAGAGCGCGTCGATGATCTCCGGATCGACCAGCGAATTGCACTTGCCCCAGATCGCGCCCTTGCGGCCGGCCTTCACATGGGCGACCTCCTCGGCGATATCGGCGAGCAGACGCTGCTTCAGACCAGTCGGCGAGACGGCCATGCGCTCCAGCCCGGCCGGCTCGGCATAGCCGGTGATGAAGTTGAAGACGCGCGCGACGTCCTGCGCGATCACCGGATCGGCGGTGAAGAAGGAGACGTCGGTATAGATGCGCGCCGTGATCGGGTGGTAGTTGCCGGTCGCGATATGGCAGTAGCTGACGAGCTGCCCCGCCTCGCGGCGCACCACCAGCGAGAGCTTGGCGTGGGTCTTCAGCTCGATGAAGCCATAGACGACCTGGACACCGGCGCGCTCCATCTCCTTGGCCCAGCGGATATTGGCTTCCTCGTCGAAGCGGGCCTTGAGCTCGACCAGTGCCGTCACCGACTTGCCGGCCTCGGCCGCTTCCGTCAGCGCCTTGACGATCGGCGAGTTCGATGAGGTGCGGTAGAGCGTCTGCTTGATCGCGACGACATTGGGATCGCGCGCCGCCTGCTGCAGGAACTGCACGACGACGTCGAAGCTCTCATAGGGATGGTGGACGAGCAGGTCCTTCTGGCGGATCGCAGCGAAGCAATCGCCGCCATGCTCGCGGATACGCTCGGGGAAACGGGCATTGTACGGCTTGAACTTCAGGTCCGGTCGGTCGACGCCGACGAGCTGCGAGAGCTCGGTCAGGCCGATCAGGCCGTTGACCTCGACGACCTCGTCGCTGTCGACCTTGAGCTCGCGCACGATCAAACGGCGCAGATGGTCGGGCATGCCGGTCGAGAGCTCGAGCCGGATCACCACGCCGAGGCGCCGCTGCTTGAGCATGGTTTCGAAGACGCGGACGAGGTCCTCGGCCTCCTCCTCGATGTCGAGATCGGAATCGCGGATGATGCGGAAGGAACCCGCCCCCTTCACCTCGTAGCCGGGGAAGAGCTTGCTGATGAACAGCGAGACCGCGTCGTCGAGCGCGATGAAGCGATGCAAACCCTCGCGCGCCAGGTCCGGCAATTCGATGAAGCGGTCGATCTTGGTGGGCACGCGGATCAACGCGTCGAGCTGACGGCCATCATTCTTGCGCTCCAGCGCCAGCGCGATGGTGAAGCCCAGATTGGGAATGAAGGGGAAGGGATGCGCCGGGTCGATCGCCAGCGGCGTCAGCACCGGGAAGATGTAATTGAGGAAGTAGTCCTCCAGCCAGATTCGGTCCTGCGCGCCGATATCGCCGGGCTGGAGCAGGTGGATGCGGTTCTCGTGCAGCTCATGACGCAATTCGGCCCAGCGCGCCTGCTGGTCGGCGGTCAGTGCCGCGACGGCCTCGCCGATGGCGACGAGCTGGCCGGCGGGCGTCAGGCCGTCCTGGCTGCGCGTGGTCACGCCGGCCTTGAGCTGCTCACGCAGGCCGGAGACGCGGACCATGAAGAATTCGTCGAGATTGTTCGCGGAGATCGAGAGGAAGCGCAGCTGCTCCAGCAGCGGGTGGCTGCGATTCGAGGCTTCCTCCATGACGCGGCGATTGAACTGGAGCCAGGAGAGCTCACGGTTCATGAAACGCTCCGGCTGCTGGCGCAGGGGCGCCGCATCAGCCTCGCTGGAGAGCTTCTCCGACTCGTCGATCACCGTGTCGAGGGTCATGCGCTTCACTCGCGTCCTGGTCGTCTTGCCGCTCATGCCGCCGTTGAAGCCATTCTAGTGCGACGGTTCGATGACAAGCGACATGATTTGAAGCATGCGGCCTGCGCAGAGATGGCCGGGTTCAACCCGGCTCCTCCGGGAACAGTTCCGCCAGCGCCTCCTGCACCAGCGGGCGCGTCACCCGGCGTCCGCGTTCGAGCGCGAGCCGGTCGAGCCGATCGACGACCTGCCGCGCGGCGGCGAAGGAACGTTCCATCCGCATGGCCAAGCTGTCGATCACGGCGATATCGACCACGAGCTGGCGGTCGATGAAGAGCTTGACCAGCAGTGCCCGCAGCAGCCCGTCATCCGGCGGCTCGATCGTCGCGGCCGGCGCCAGCCGAAGCCGCGACAGCAGATCCGGCACGCTCACGCCCCAGAGATCGGGCGCGCTTCGCGCCGTCAGCAGTAGGAAGCCGCCGCGCGCCTTGATCGCGTTCATCAGGTGAAACAGGGCTCGCTCGTCGAGGCGGCCGGCATCGCAATCCTCGATCACCAGCGCCCCGCCGGACACGAGGTGGGGCACCTCCGCCTCGTTCAGCTCCGCTGCCGAAATCGTCCAGGCATGGGCGGCGCGGGCCCAGATCGCGGCAAGATGGGTCTTGCCGGCCCCTTCCGGCCCGGTCAGGCGCAGCCAGGCCTCCGGCCAGGCGGGCCAGCTCTCGATCAGGCTGTAAGCCGCCTCGTTGGAAGAGCCGACAAGAAAATCCTCGACGCCATGGCGGCTGTCGACCGGCAGGTCGAAGGCGAGCTGGCGCGGGCGTGGCGGAATGTCGGACATGGCGTCTCAGGCGTCGGCGTCGACGCGCGCCTTCGCCGCCGCAGCGCGGGTAGCATCGCCGCCGTGATAGAGATTGCTGGCGAGATATTGCCTCAGCGCAAAGCGGCAGAGCACGCCGATGACAGCCGCGAGCGGCACGGCAAGCAGCAAGCCCACGAAGCCGAACAGCGAGCCGAAGGCAAGCAGCGCGAACATCAGCCAGACCGGATGCACGCCGATGGAATCACCGACGAATTTCGGCTGGAAGATATTTCCCTCGAGGAATTGCCCGGCCAGGAAGACGCCGAGCGTCGCCAGCGGCCAGGTCCAGTCCGGCCAGAACTGCACCGTCGCGACGCCGACCGAAAGCACGAGCCCCGTCAGCGAGCCGACATAGGGGATGAAGGAGAGGAAGCCCGAGATGATGCCGATCAGCGCGCCGAAATTCACGCCGATGACGCTGAGGCCGATCGCATAGAAGCCACCGAGCAGAACGCAGACCAGTGCCTGCCCGCGCAGGAAGCCGGCGATCGCCATGTCCATCTCGTGCAGCAGGCTGCGGATGGTGTCGCGATGGTCGAGCGGCAGCCAGCTATCGACGGTCGCGACCATGCGGTCCCAGTCGACCAGCAGGTAGAAGGCGATGACCGGCGTCAGCACCAGGAGCGAGAACACCCCGACGATGGCGGTGCCGCCGCTCCAGAGCGATTGCAGCAGGCCGCCGACCCATTTCATGCCGTCCCCGACGAGGTTGCCGAGCGAATTCTGCGCTTCCTTGGTCAGGTCGGCGCCGCCGAAGCGCTCCAGCCAGGGCGCCCCCTTCTCCAGCACCAGCGCCTGCAATTTGGCGGCGTCGCCCGGCAGGCGGGCAACGAGGCCGGCAAGCTGCTGGCCGAGCAGCGGCGCCAGCAGCACCAGCCCCAGCACGAAGATGAGCAGGAAGACGACGAGGATGACGATCGTCGCCGCCAGCCGGTTCATGCCCATGCGCTCCAGCCTGTCGGCGAGCGGGTCGAGCAGATAGGCCAGCGCCAGTGCCGCAATGAAGGGCAGCATCACGTCCCGCAGCATCACCAGAACCAGGACGAATACGAGAAGGGAGCCGACCCAGAAGCCGATCTGGCGTTGCAACGTCATCGATCAGCCTCTCTCGCGTCTCACGGCCGGCGGGACAAGACAAATGTGCATCGAGGCCCGGGGTTCCAAGCCGCAATGGCGGATAAAGCCCCGTCAACCTGCCATGTGGCGCAGCCAGAAGGCGAGATAGGCCGTCATCGAGGCGACCGTCAACAGAGCGACGAGGAGTTCACAGACCAGAGCGGCAGCGCCGAGCTCGATCCCGAAGGCGCGCGAACCGAGCGCCAGCGCGGCGAAGCCGATCTGCGCGGCGGTGTTGAGCTTGCTGACGACGATCGGCGCGATCGTCAACGGCTTGTCGAGCAGCCAGGACAGGATCACCGCCGATACGATCATCAGGTCGCGCGCGACCACGAGGACGACGAGCCAGACCGGGATCGCGCCGACGATCGCCAGAGTGATGTAGATCGAGACGATGAGCGCCTTGTCGGCGACGGGGTCGAGCCACGCTCCCAGCTCGCTCGCCATGCCGCAGCGCTTGGCGAGGAAGCCGTCGACCGCATCCGAGATGCCGGCGACGACGAAGAGGATGAAAGCTGCCTGCCAGTTCGCACCGACGATCATGACGATGACCAGCGGCACCAGGAACAGGCGACCGATGGTGATCAGGTTGGGGATCGTCATGGCGGCAGTTTCGCGCGAACCGCGGAAAAGACCAATGCTCTCCGGACAGAGATCCTGCGTCCAGTCGGAATGACGTCGCCTCGCCTGTGAGAAATCGACAAAGCCGGCGCAGATGCCTTGCCAGCGCGGGCGCGCTTGCCTATCGCTCGCGCGAGCAGAAGGAAGGCGAAACGCAATGAGCAAGCCCGGCGCAAACGGACTGACCTATGCGCAGGCCGGCGTCGATATCGACGCCGGCAACGCCATGGTCGACGAGATCAAGCCGCTGGTGCGCGCGACGCGCCGGCCGGGCGCCGATGCGGAGATCGGCGGCTTCGGCGGATTGTTCGACCTCAAGGCCGCCGGCTTCAGCGATCCGATCCTGGTCGCGGCCAATGACGGCGTCGGCACCAAGGTCAAGATCGCGATCGAGAGCGGGCTGCACGCGACGATCGGCATCGACCTCGTCGCGATGTGCGTCAACGACCTGATCGTCCAGGGCGCCGAGCCCCTGCTCTTCCTCGACTATTACGCCACCGGCAAGCTCGACCCGAAGGTCGGCGTCGAGATCGTCCGTGGCATCGCCGATGGCTGCCGCCAGGCCGGCTGCGCATTGATCGGCGGCGAGACCGCCGAGATGCCCGGCATGTATGCCGAGAAGGATTACGACCTCGCGGGCTTCGCCGTCGGCGCCGCCGAGCGCGGCACGCTTTTACCGCGCGAGGACCTGAAGCCCGGCGACGTGGTCTTCGGCCTGCCCTCCTCCGGCGTGCATTCCAACGGCTATTCGCTGGTTCGCCGCATCGTCGAGGTCAGCGGTCTCGGCTGGGAGGCGCCCGCCCCCTTCGCGCCCGGAAAAAGCCTCGCCGAGGCGCTGCTGGAGCCGACCCGGATCTATGTGAAGCCGCTGCTGCAGGCGCTGAAAGCGACGGACGGCATCAAGGCGCTGGCGCATATCACCGGCGGCGGCTTCCCCGACAATATTCCGCGCGTCCTTCCGGAGGGGCTCGGCGTCGCGCTCGATCTCACCGCCATCCCGGTCCCGGCCGTGTTCGGCTGGCTCGCCCAAGTCGGCGGCGTCGCCGAGCGCGAGATGCTGCGCACCTTCAACTGCGGCATCGGCATGATCGTCGCGGCTGACGCCGGCAAGGCGGATGAGGTTCTCGCCGCGCTGAAGGCCGCAGGCGAAGCGCCGGTGAAGCTCGGCGAGATAGTGCCTGTCGCCAGCGGCGAGGAGCAGGTCAGCTATCGCGGCAAGCTCTCGCTGTGAGCGCCACGCCTCCCCGCAAGCGCGTCGGGGTGCTGATCTCCGGGCGCGGCTCGAACATGGTCTCGCTGGCCGAAGCGGCGCAGGCGCCGGGATATCCGGCCGAGATCGCACTCGTCATCTCGAACATTCCCGATGTCGCCGGGCTCGACCGGGCACGCGATTTCGGCATCGCCACGGCGACGATCGATCATCGCCCCTTCGGCAAAGACCGCGAGGCCTTTGAGCGCGCCGTGGATGAAGCGCTGCGGGTGAACCAGATCGACCTGCTCGTGCTCGCCGGTTTCATGCGGATCCTGACGCCCTGGTTCGTGGCGCGCTGGGAAGGCCGGATGATCAACATCCACCCGTCGCTCCTGCCGCTGTTCAAGGGCACGCATACGCATCGCCAGGCGCTAGAGGCCGGCGTTGCCGAGCATGGCTGCTCGGTGCATTTCGTCGTGCCGGAACTCGATGCCGGGCCGGTGATCCTGCAAGCCAAGGTGCCGGTCCTGCCTGATGACGACGAGGAAACGCTGTCGCAGCGCGTCCTCGTCGAGGAGCACAAGCTCTATCCGGCGGCGCTGGCGGAGGTCGCGTCCGGCCGGGCCAAGCTTGAAGACGGCGTCGTGATCCGCGGCTGAGCCGCAGCATCGCCCTCGCGCTTGCAGCGCTCCCACTCCTCCTTCGCCCTCTCCTCCTCCTTCTGCCAGCGGCGGAAGAGATCGGCACGGCGCGCGGGATAGCGCTCCTCCAGCGCGGCGAGGCCGGTCATGCGGTCGGTGCGGAAATGGCGGAAGGCCTGCCGGAGCTCGCACCAGGCGATGACGACGCGCACGCGCTCGTAGAACGTCATGCCGATCGGCCAGATCATTCGCTGCGTCGCCTGGCCGCTCTCGTCGCTGTAGTGGATCGAGAGCTTGCGGCCGTTGCGGATGGCGGCACGCACGGCAGCGACATCGACCTGATCGGCCGGGACGTCGCCGGGGTGAGACGCCGCAAACAGCGCACCATCGAGCAGGATCGGCCGCAGATGCGGCGGCAGCACTGCCGCGACCTTGCTGACCACATCCTCGGCAGCCCGCGCGAGCACCGGGTCGGCCCGTTCGCTGAGCCAGCGCATGCCGACCAGCACGGCCTCGATCTCGTCGGGCGAGAGCATCAGGGGCGGCAGGTCGAAGCCTGCGTCGAGCACGTAGCCGATGCCGGCCTCGCCGCGCACGGGTACGCCCTGGCGCACCAAGGCGCCGATGTCGCGGTAGACCGTACGCACGGAGACGTCGAGCTCGGAAGCCAGCGTCTCGGCCGTCACCGGGCGCCTGCGGCGACGCAGGCTCTGGATCATGTCGAGCAATCGTTCAGCGCGCTGCACGGCGGCGTCTCCCCACTCGTCTCCCGATCCAGCACCCACGCCGTTCGACCGAGACGATCGAACGGGCAACGATGTGGACCTGCGGCAGAATGGCTCGACCGCGCTGACAACTTCTGTCAGGAGCGTGTCAGCAGCAAGGCGGCCGTCGCGAGAGGGATGCCGCCGGCGAGCCGGCGCAGCCGTCAGTTCAGAACGGGCGCTTCAGCTTGCACTGGTCGATGAAATGCAGGCCCTTCTGGCGGGCCGTGTCGTTGAAATAGCCGGTGTCGCGGAAGGCCTGGATCTCGTCCTTGGTCATCGCGTTGACCGTGCCCTTGGCGTAGCAGCTGCAGGGGGTGTGGACGGCTTCGCGCGTGGTGCCCATCAATTGCGACTGCGTGATCAGGCAGGCGTCGAAGGCGCGCAGCTGGATCATGTAGGGGGTCAGGTTCTTCGCCGTCGGGTCGGGCGGCGGCAAGGTCGTCGAGCTGCTTGCGGCATAGGCCGAAACGCTCGCCAGAATCGACAGTCCACCGGCCAGAACGACCGCACCCATCCGCCGCATCTTCATGATTCCGCCTGCCCTTCGAGAACGGAGCGCATCGAAGACCACGATGCCGAGCCCCTGCCCCGGCATGGCCATAGAGCGAGCCCGAGGTCAAGAGGCGGATCATCGCCGGACTACCGATTCATGGGCGGCGCGCCCCAGAGCAGGCGTTCGCAGCACCGGCGGCACAATCCGCTCGGAGCCCGCAGGTTCCGGCCATTTGAGAGGACCGCCTGGCCGATGCCGACACGGTCAATGCGGCCGTTCCCGGTCCTGCATCGCCTTTCCCGAGAACCGCATGCCCCTTTTCGAGCCGAAGCTTCAGTCGGCCTCGGGCGCACTGTCCGCCAGCTCGAGGAACACGGCCGCACAGAGCAGCCAGAGGATCGCCAGTTCCATGATCGCCGCTGCTCCTGGAGCGCCTTTCGGCCGCCATTCCCGGCCTTGCGATCATTCTCCCCGCCATCGATTAACGGGCGGTATCCGGGCCTGCCCCGCCCCGCACCGCGAGCCCTGCCCGTCGCCTCTAGGCGGCCACAGGCACCGCCAGTCCGAGCTCGATCAGAATGGAGCGCGGGCACAAGCAGCCGATCTGGCTGGGCGGCGGTCCCCAAGCGCCTTGCCACTCGAGGCCGCCCTGCTTCCACGCTTCGACGACCGCGCGCCACTGCCTCCGCTGTTCGGAGGATTTGCGCCGGCGGACCGAGCCGGAGTTCCTTTTTGCCATGTCAGCCTCACCGTCTAGCTGCGACGCAGCATGAATTGTGCATCGCAGCATAGATAAGAAGCCATCAAGCGATGCGCCACCCTCGTTTCGGCAGGGCCAGTATGCACGCGGAGGCTTGGCAGCCGGAGGCGGAGTGCTGTTTGCGCCTTCGAACGGCTCGACATGGCGTGTCGGCCAGCCGGCAGCTTGGTCCCGCCTCGCCGCCGGGACAGAGCGAAACCGCGCAGAAGCTGACGACGCGTGAAAGACCCCTAAGATCAACCACTTGAAAATGTTGAAGATAACGAAATGGGAACCTTAACCGCGCATTAAACCTCCTCCGCCAGATTGCGGGCATACCCTATCGGAGACGCCGTCGCGTCGGAGTTCTGGATCATGCGTTGCGTTGCGTATCTGGCAGGTCTTTCGACCTGCCTCGCCCTGTCGCTGCCTGGCTATGCCCAGGCCCAGTCGAGCGACTACTCGACCCTGACTTCCCCCCAGTCGGCGCAGAACTGGTACATCACGGTCGGCGCCGGCGTACGCTACCAGCCCGACTACACCGGCTCGGACGATTACGTCTTCCGGGCCCGCCCGATCATCTCGCTGGGCAAGGGCCTGAAGAGCACCTGGTGGAGCGCCGAGGACGATACGATGCTCAGCATCGGCGTCTTCTCCGGCCAGGGCTGGCGCATCGGCTTCTCGGGCGACCTGCTCTGGAAGCGCTCGGCCAAGGTCAATCCGGCCCTCGTGGCAGTGCCTGCGACCAAGTTCGGCGCCGAGCTCGGCGGCTTCGCGGAGTTCTACCCGACCTCCTGGCTTCGCGGCCGCGTCGACCTGCGCCGCGGCGTCGTCGCGCATGACGGCGTCGTCGCCGATTTCAAGCTCGACGCCTTCTCGACCGTCGGACAATGGACGCTCGGCATCGGCCCGCGCATGCGGATCACCTCGGCCGACTACGTCCGGACCTATTTCGGCACTCGCGGCGCCCAGCCGGGCACGGGCGGCCTGCTGCAGCGCTACAACGCAGGCGTCCACACGGTCGGCGCCCTGGCACAAGTGACCTATCACTGGTCCGACCAGCTCAAGACCACGGCCTATGTCGAATACAAGCGCCTTGTCGGCGACGCCACGCGCTCGCCGATCGTCAGGCCGTTCGGCTCACGCGATTCGCTCACCTTCGGCCTGTCGGCGAGCTATTCGTTCGACACGGGAACGAGCTACTCCTTCGGGCTCTGACGAGCCGCCGCGCCATGGCGGGGGCTTCCCCTGCCATGACGTCCCCAAACCGCAAAAGAAAAGGCGGGCCGGATACCGGCCCGCCTTTCTGCTTTTCAAGCTGCGGCTGGGATCAGCCGACGATCTCGTTGCCAGCGAAGAACTGGGCGATCTCGATCGCAGCCGTCTCCGGAGCGTCCGAGCCGTGCACGGTGTTCTCGCCGACCGAGAGGGCGAAGAGCTTGCGGACGGTGCCCTCGGCAGCGTTGGCCGGGTTGGTGGCGCCCATCACTTCGCGATACTTGGCGATGCCGTCCTCGCCTTCCAGAACCTGCACGACCACCGGGCCGGAGGTCATGAACTCGACGAGCTCGCCGAAGAACGGACGGGCCGAGTGGACCGCATAGAAGGCCTCGGCCTGGGCCTTGGTCATCTGGATGCGCTTCTGCGCGACGATGCGCAGGCCGGCCTTCTCGATGACCGCGTTGACCGCGCCGGTGAGATTGCGCTTCGTCGCATCGGGCTTGAGAATGGAGAAGGTACGCTGGACAGCCATCGATCGATCCTTGGAAGGGGTACGGAGAAGGGAAATGTGGCGCGCTTATAGCGACCACCTTCGCACCCTACAAGGCTTGTGCGCCGGGCCATCATGCCCGGAATCCATGAGCCGGCGGATCAATTCCATGTTAGGATCGGGCGTTGACGACAAGGAGCCGATCCATGGTGCTCATTGCTCTCGCCTTCGCCAGCTGCCTGGCAATGCTTTGTCAAATCCTGCTCGTGACACCGGACTCCATCACCCGCGACCGCAGGGGCAACCAGCCCCCGCCTTCCGGCGGCATCGCGGCGTTCTGAACGGCGCAGCAGGGCGGCATCCTCCGGATACCGAACGTGGCCTCAGTGCCGCGTCAGGAAAGCGCGGGCTTCGCGCAGGGCCGAGGCGATCTCGTCGCGATTCATCTCGAGCGCCAGTTCCTGACGGTGCACCGCTGCCCGGGCGCAGCCGCGGGCAAAGGCGACGTTGAACCACATCTGCGCCTTGACCAGATCGACAGCTCCCGCCCGCCCCGAGGCGTGCATCAGCCCGAGTTCGTAATAGGCTTCCGCCGACACCTCCGCCGGGATCACCAGCGAAGCAGGAACAGCGTTCATCTCCATGCGTGCCATGACAACCACCCTCTTGTCGTTGTGCCGGCCACCCGTCCAAAGGCCCCGGCTGATGACTGCGAGAGTGGGTCCGATCTTTAAAATGCCTCCTAAATTTCGCGATGAATCGAGTCTCAACGAGACGTAAGCGGGCGGTTAAATCAACGAAGGATTCACCCCGGAATCGCGAAATTCGCAATAATCTCAATACCCTGATCTTGCGTCACCCTGGGGCGCATTGAGAATGGATTCACCTTGCGCGGCGGAAGCGGCAGAAACCTCTTCCGCTGCGGCAGCTTGGAGACGGACCCGATCCCGGATATAGTTCATATCTGAACCATGCAGGCATAGCTGGTCGGAACACGGGAGGATCGGATGCATCACGGAACCGGATCGAAGCTTGCCGCCTTCGCGACGCTCGGCCTGCTGGCGGGCGTCACGACTGCTGCGGCGCAGGACGTGGTCGGCACCTGGGAGCGCGATACAGGCGCCTCGCGCGTGCGCTTCACGAAGTGTGGCGAGGCCATCTGCGGCTCGCTCTCCTGGCTCAAGGAGACGAACGGGCCGGCCAAGGTCGGCCAGCGCATCTTCTACGACATGAAGCCGAACGGCGCGAACAAGTGGAGCGGCAGCGCCTTCAATCCCGAGGACGGCAAGACCTATTCGGGGACGATGACGCTCTCGGGCAGCACGCTGACCACCGCCGGCTGCGTCATGGGCGGGCTGATCTGCCGCTCGGTGAAGTGGAACCGAATGAATTGAGGTTTTGCCGCCAACGGCGGGAAAACCTCATCCTCGGGCGTAGCGAAGCGCAGACCCGAGGATCTCATGCCGGAAGAGGCGACCTCTCGTCCTGAGATGCCCGGGTCAGGCCCGGGCATGACGGCCCGTGTTCAGCGCGCCTTCTGGCCAAACAGGATCGCCTTTTCCTCCGGCGTGCTGATGCCCGCCGGATTGCGCAGCTCTTCGCCGACCTTCAGCCCGCGCTGCACAGCCGGGCGCGCCTGCATCGTCTCCAGCCAGCGTGCGACATTCGGGAACTGCTTCAGGTCCTGGCCCTGCTTTTCCCAGCCACGGGCCCAGCCGATGCAGGCCATGTCGGCGATGGAATAATCGCCGCAGATATAGTTGCGGCCTTCGAGACGCTTGTTCAGCACGCCATAGAGGCGGTTGGTCTCGTTGGTGTAGCGATCGATGGCGTAGGGCACGGGCTCGGGCGCGTAGAGGCGGAAATGATGGGTCTGGCCGAGCATCGGGCCGAAACCGCCCATCTGCCAGAACAGCCATTCGTCGACTTCGACGCGGCCGCGTTCGTCCTGCGGATAGAATTTTCCGGTCTTGCGGCCGAGATATTGCAGGATCGCGCCGGATTCGAAGACCGAGATCGGCTTGCCGCCCGGCCCGTCGGGATCGACGATCGCCGGCATGCGGTTGTTCGGGGAGATCGCGAGGAAGTCCGGCTTGAACTGGTCGCCTTTGCCGATGTTCACCGGAACGATGGCGTAGGGCAGCCCGGTCTCTTCGAGCATGATCGTGATCTTGGTGCCGTTCGGCGTCGGCCAGTAATACAGGTCGATCGGCTTGGCGGGGGCTGCGGACATCGGTCGCTTCCTTTCAGGCGGGAGGCCTCGTCTCCGAACCTAGGAAGCCTGCGAAAGCCCCGTAAGGGGCTGCGGTGCGCTTTCGGCGCGACCGCGCCATGCCCTCACGGCGGGCTCGCTCAGGGCGAGAGCGCCATCTTGAAGCCCTCGTGGCTCTGCTCGAAGCCGAGGCCAGCGTAGAAGCGATGCGCGTCGGGCCGGGCCTTGTGCGAGGTCAGTTCGACGAGGCCGACGCCCTTCTCCGCGGCGAAGGCAAGCGCATGGCGCATCATGATCGCACCGATCCCCCGCCCCCGGCATTCCGGCGCGACATGGACGCTCTCGATCTTGGCGCGGATGCGCCCGCGCTCGGCCAGGCCCGGCAGAATGGTGATCTGGTAGGTGCCGACGACCTTGCCTTCATGCTCGGCGACGAAGAGCGTGTTGTAGGGGTTGGCCGCGATCACATCGAAGGCCTTGAGATAGACCGGGTCCTGCGCCTCGGCCACGATCTCTCCCGGCGTGCGCTTCTGCACGGAAGCGCCATGCATGATCAGCTCTGCGACGCGCGATACGTCGGCCCTCGCCGCCTCGCGCATGCGGATTTCGGAAGCGTCGGTTTTCGTCATAGGCCTGTCTCGTTTGTTGGGCGCCTGCGTCAGGCGACGAAGAGGCGCTTCGCCATCAGGAGCGTATTGGGCGTATCGTCACGCCCGTCGAAGCGCGCCTGCCTTTGCAGGAAGAAGCCCATGCGCTCGTAGAAGGTGATGGCCGGCTCGTTCTGGCTCTCGACCTCGAGCCGCGCCACCGGCGCCTCCGGAAAGCAGGCCAGCGCGACCTGCAGCAAGGTGCGCCCGATGCCGACGCCCTGCCGGGTCGGCAGGACATAGAGCCGCGTCAGCAGGGCCGCGCCGTCACGCTCCTGCCGGGCCGAGGCCGTCGCGACGATCTCCTCGCCGACCAGCGCGACGAGGAAGACGCCCTCATCGCGGCCGAGCTGCGCCTTCAGGTTCTCGAGAGAGTGCCAGGCATTGGTGATCTCGGCGACGCGCTGCCAGCCATAGATGCCGTCATAGGTGGCGTGCCAGGTCTCGACCAAAAGCGCCCTGACCGCCGGGAGATCGGCGGCTTCGGCGTCGCGGATGACGAGATCGGCTGGCGTCACATGATCACTCGATGCCGAGTTTCTGCTTCAGGATCTCATTCAGGGCCTGCGGATTGGCCTTGCCACCCGAGGCCTTCATGGCCTGACCGACGAACCAGCCCAGCATGGTCGGCTTGGCCTTGACCTGCTCGACCTTGTCGGGATTGGCGGCGATCAGTTCGTCCACGGCCTTCTCGATGGCGCCGGTGTCGGTGACCTGCTTCATGCCGCGGGTCTCGACGATCTCACGCGGGTCGCCGCCCTCGGTCCAGAGGATCTCGAACAGATCCTTGGCGATGCGGCCGGAGATGACGCCCTCACCGATCAGGTCGACGAGCCCGCCGAGCTGCGCGGCCGAGACTGGCGAGGTCGTGACGTCCTTGCCTTCCTTGTTGAGCCGGCCGAATAATTCGTTGATGACCCAGTTGGCGGCGGCCTTGCCGTCGCGACCCGGCTTGCCAGCAGGATTGGCGACCTCCTCGAAATAATCGGCCTGCTCACGCTCGGCGACCAGCACCGAGGCATCATAGGGCGAGAGCCCGTAGGTCGCGATGAAGCGCGCCTTCTTGGCGTCCGGCAGTTCCGGCAGCGCACCCTTCAGGCTCTCGACGAAGGCATCGTCGAATTCGAGCGGCAGAAGGTCCGGATCGGGGAAGTAGCGGTAATCGTGCGCTTCTTCCTTGGAGCGCATCGAACGCGTCTCGCCCTTGCCGGGATCGTAGAGGCGGGTTTCCTGATCGATCGTGCCGCCATCCTCGATGATGCCGATCTGGCGGCGCGCCTCGGTCTCGACCGCCTGGCCGATGAAGCGGATCGAGTTGACGTTCTTGATCTCGCAGCGGGTTCCCAGCTCCGCGCCGGGCTTGCGGACGGAAACGTTGACGTCGGCGCGCAGGTTACCCTTCTCCATGTCGCCGTCGCAGGTGCCGAGATAGCGCAGGATGGTGCGCAGCTTGGTGACATAGGCCTTGGCCTCCTCGGCCGAGCGCAGGTCGGGCCTGGAGACGATCTCCATCAGCGCGACGCCGGAACGGTTGAGGTCGACGAAGCTCATCGTCGGGTGCTGGTCGTGGATCGACTTGCCGGCATCCTGCTCCAGATGCAGCCGCTCGATGCCGACGGTGATCTGCTCGGTCGGCGAGAGATCGACGACGATCTCGCCCTCGCCTACGATCGGGCTCTTGTACTGGCTGATCTGGTAGCCCTGCGGCAGGTCCGGGTAGAAGTAGTTCTTGCGGTCGAAGACCGAACGGTTGTTGATCTGCGCGTTGAGGCCCAAGCCCGTACGCACCGCCTGCCTGACGCATTCCGCATTGATCACCGGAAGCATGCCGGGCATGGCGGCGTCGACGAGGCTGACATGCTCGTTCGGCTCGGCACCGAAGCCGGTCGAGGCGCCGGAGAACAGCTTGGCATTGGAGGTGACCTGGGCATGGATCTCCATGCCGACCACGATCTCCCAATCGCCGGTCGCGCCCTTGATCAGCTTCTTCGGGTCGGCGGGGCGGGCATGCGCGTTCATCTGGACTCTTCCGGCTGATAGAGTCGGATCCGATCACGTCGAAACCTGATCGGTGAATCCGTCTCCAAGTTATATTAGAGGACGCGTGACCCGATCATATTGCAACGCAATCTGATCGGCGCGTGCTCCAGCGCCTACGCGTTACGATGTCGGCGGGCGGGCGGCAAGCATCCGTTGCACCGGCACGGCACTCACGAGAGGCGAAAAAGGCCCGTCGCGTTGCGCTCCTGCAACCAGATGGCGGGAATGTGGCTTATGTGGCGCTATATCGCGCCGATTGACGGGTGATGGTTCTTGACATTCGTCACTCGCCACCCCTTCTTGCGCAAAATGCCGGAAACCCTCATTGGTTGGGCCGGCTCGTTACCCGGAGTTCCGTCATGTCACGCAGCCGTTTCATCGGTCTGGTGCTCACCGCCATCTTCACGTCGACCGCCCTGACGGCTTTCGACGCCGCCGCACAGGGGGCTCCTCCGGCCCCTCCGGTCCAGGTCGCCAACCCGCTCGCCAAGCGCATCACCAACTGGGACGAGTACACCGGTCGCTTCGAGGCCAGTGAACAGGTCGACGTGCGCGCCCGCGTCTCCGGCTTCATCGACAGCGTGCATTTCTCCGACGGCTCGCTCGTCCAGAAGGGCGACCTGCTCTTTACCATCGATCAGCGGCCTTACAAACTGGCCGTCGACGTGGCCCGCGCCGAAGTCGCGCGCGCCAAGGCCCAGGTCGAGCTCGCCCAGAACGAAGTCGAGCGCGCCGAGGGCCTGACCCAGAACCGCACGATCACGGCGCGCGACGTCGACCAGCGCCGCGCCAACCTGAACAGTGCGGTCGGGTCGCTGCAGGGTGCCGAGGCGAACCTGAAGAACGCCGAGCTCAACCTCGAATGGACCGAGGTGCGCGCGCCGCTCGCCGGGCGCATCTCGAACCGCCGCGTCGATCCGGGCAACCTGATCGCCGGCGGCCAGTCGGGTGCGTCGCTGCTGACGACCATCGTCGCGGTCGCGCCGATCTACTTCACCTTCGACGTCTCGGAAGCCGATTACCTGCGCTATGCCCGGATGAGCAATCCGCGCGACGGGGCCAGCAAGGATGCCGGGACGGTGGTCGAGGTGCGCCTGTCCGACGAACCCAAATGGGGCCGCCGCGGCAAGGTCAACTTCCTCGACAACGCGCTCAACGCCCGTTCGGCGACGATCCGCGGCCGCGCCGTGTTCGAGAACAAGGACCAGTTCCTGACGCCGGGCGTGTTCGGACGCCTGCGCTTCTACGCCGGCGAATCCGACGCGCTGCTGGTGCCGGACACGGTCATCGCCTCGGACCAGGCCCACAAGATCGTGTTGACGCTCGGCCCCGAGAACAAGGTCGTGCCGAAGCCGGTTGTGCTCGGGCCGCTCAGCGAAGGCCTCAGGGTGATCCGGTCCGGGCTGACGCCCGAGGACAAGGTGATCGTCGGCGGCACCGCCAATCCGATGGTCCGCCCGGGCGTCACCGTCGCCCCGCAGCCCGGCGAGATCAAGGTCGCGACGACCAACTGAGCGCCTGCCGCACCGGCTTTCCGCAAAAGCCGGTGCCCGCCTCTCGGGCCCTGCCTGGCCCGGCATCGAATCACGGACGCCAACGGGCGCCCGCCCGCCTTATTCCGGCCAGGACATTCCCATGTTCCGCTTCGCCCATTTCTTCATCGACCGGCCGATCTTCGCCACCGTGCTCTCGGTGCTGCTGACGATCGCCGGCGCCATCGCGCAGCGCTCGCTGCCGATCGCCGAATATCCCGAGATCGCGCCGCCGACGGTGTCGATCACCGCGACCTATCCCGGCGCCTCGGCCGAGACGGTGGCCGCCACGGTGGCGACGCCGATCGAGCAGGAGGTGAACGGCGTCGACGACATGCTCTACATCACGTCGCAGTCGACCGGCGACGGGCGCGTGACCATCAACGTCGTGTTCAAGGCCGGCGTCGATGTCGACCAGGCCCAGGTGCTGGTGCAGAACCGCGTCTCGCAGGCCGAAGCGCGCCTGCCGGCGGAAGTGCGCCAGCTCGGCCTGCAGGTGCGCAAGGCCTCGCCCGACTTCCTGATGGTCATCAACATGATCTCGCCGGACGGGTCGCGCGACGCGCAGTACATCTCCAACTACGCCTCGCTCTACGTGAAGGACGTACTGACCCGCGTCGACGGCGTCGGCGACGTGCAGGTCTTCGGCGCACGCGACTTCTCGATGCGCATCTGGCTGGACCCGGCCAAGGTGGCGGCGCGCAACCTGACGGCCGGCGACGTCGTCGCCGCGCTCCGGGCGGCGAACGTCCAGGTCGCGGCCGGCGCTCTGAACCAGCCGCCGGCGAAGTCGGACGAGGCCTTCCAGCTCTCGGTCAACACGCTCGGCCGCCTGACGGATATCGCCGAGTTCGAGAACATCGTCGTGCGCTCGGACGCCGATGGCGGCACGATCCGCGTCCGCGATATCGCCCGCGTCGAGCTCGGCTCGCAGGACTACACCACCAACGCCTATCTCGATAACAAGAACACCGTCGCCATCGGCGTCTTCCAGCGCCCGGGCTCGAACGCGCTCGCGACCTCGGACAAGCTGATCGCGACGATGGCCGACATGGCCAAGCAGTTCCCGGTCGGCCTCGAGCACCGCATCATCTACAACCCGACCGAGTTCATCGGCGAATCCGTCGACGCCGTCGTGCGGACGCTGCTCGAAGCGGTCGTGCTCGTCGTGATCGTGGTCATCCTGTTCCTGCAGACCTGGCGCGCCGCGATCATCCCGATCGTCGCGATCCCGGTCTCGCTGGTCGGCACCTTCCTGGTGATGAGTGCGGTCGGCATCTCCTTCAACACGATCTCGCTGCTGGCGCTCGTGCTGGCCATCGGCATCGTCGTCGACGACGCGATCGTCGTGGTGGAGAATGTCGAGCGCTATCTGGCCGAGGGCATGACGCCCAAGGAAGCCGCGCACAAGACCATGGACGAGGTCGGCGGCGCGCTGCTCGCCATCGCGCTCGTGCTTTGCGCGGTGTTCATCCCGACCGCCTTCATCAGCGGCCTGCAGGGCACGTTCTACCAGCAGTTCGCGGTGACGATCGCAGCCTCGACGGCAATCTCCTGCTTCGTCTCGCTGACGCTCTCGCCAGCGATGTCGGCGGTGCTGCTCAAGGCGCACAAGAAGCATGACGAGCACGAGCAGCACGGCTTCCTCTACAAGCTGGGCGCGCCGGTCCGCTGGTTCTTCCACTATTTCAACGCCGGCTTCGACTGGCTGTCGCGAACCTATGGCCGCGTCACCTCGCGGCTCATCAGGATCGCAGTGATCCTGCTGATCGTCTATTCCGGCCTGATCGCGGCAACCGTCTACGATATCCGCAAGACCCCGACCGGCCTCGTGCCGCAACTCGACCGCGGCTATTTCATCGCCGTGATCCAGTTGCCGCCGGGTTCCTCGCTGCAACGTACCGACACGGTGCTGCGCAAGGCCAACGAGATCCTGCAGTCACGCCCCGGCGTGGCCCATACCGTCGCCTTCGCCGGTCTCGACGGAGCGACCTTCACGATCGCGCCGAACGCGGGCGTCGCCTTCGTCACCCTCTCTCCGTTCAAGGATCGCGAGAAGCAGGGCCTCACCACACAGGGCATCCTGAACGATCTGCGCCAGCAGATGTTCGGGATCACCGAGGCCTTCACCCTGCTGATCGAGCCGCCGGCCATTCCGGGCATCGGCACCGGCGGCGGCCTGAAGGGCTATGTGCAGGATCGCGGCGGACGCGGGCTTGCGGCGCTTGAAGGAGCGGCCTGGACCGTCGCCGGCTCGGCCGCGCAGGTCCCGGGCATCCAGCAGCCCTTCACGCTGTTCTCGACCAAGACGCCGCAGATCTATGCCGATATCGACCGCACCAAGGCGGAGATGCTCGGCGTGCCGGTGACGCGCATCTTCGAGACCCTGTCGGTCTATATGGGCTCGGCCTATATCAACGACTTCAACCTGCTGGGCCGCACCTTCCGCGTCACGGCGCAGGCCGACAACCCGTTCCGCCTGACTACGCGCGACGTCGCCACGCTCAAGACCCGCAATGCGGATGGCGAGATGGTGCCGATCGGCTCGGTCGCGTCCTTCCACGACACGACCGGCGCCTATCGCGTGCCGCGCTACAACCTGTATCCGGCGGCGGAGGTGCAGCTCTCGATGGCACACGGCTTCTCGACCGGACAGGGCATCGCGGCGGTCGAGAAGATCGCGGCGGAGCGGCTGCCAGCCGGCTTCGGCTTCGAATGGACCGAGATCGCGCTGCAGGAGAAGCTCGCAGGCAACACTGCGGTGATCGCCTTCGGGCTGGCGGTGGTATTCGTCTTCCTGCTGCTGGCGGCGCTCTACGAAAGCTGGCTCCTGCCGCTCTCGGTCATCCTGATCGTGCCGATGTGTATCCTGGCGGCGATGTTCGGGGTGAACTATGCCGGGCTCGACCGCAACATCCTGGTGGATATCGGCCTGGTGGTGCTCGTCGGCCTTGCAGCCAAGAACGCGATCCTGATCGTCGAGTTCGCCAAGCAGGCCGAGGACGAGGGCATGCACCGCCGCGACGCGGCAATCGCAGCCGCCAAGACCCGCCTGCGGCCGATCCTGATGACCTCGATGGCCTTCATCCTCGGCGTGCTGCCGCTGACAGTCTCGGTCGGTGCCGGCGCCGAGATGCGCCAGGCGATGGGCATCGCGGTGTTCTCCGGCATGCTGGGTGTGACCTTCTTCGGCCTCATCTTCACGCCGGTGTTCTACGTGATGGTGCGCTGGCTGGCGGATCTGCGCGGGACGAAGCGCAAGGCCGCGGCGGGGCAGCCGACCGGGGCGCATTGAGGCCACGGAAGGCCCGGGACAGCCAAACAGGAAAGGGGCCGCAGCGATGCGGCCCCTTTTTCGTTCGTCGCCCCTGCCCGGCGGGCCTAGACCAGACGTCGCGCCAATGCCCGGCAGAGCGGCGCAAGGCCGGCGGCGATCACCGCGCCGATCGCTCTAGCGCCCAAATCCGGAATCGTCTCGCCACGCGCCATCTGGACGATCGTCAGCAGGATCATCAGCCCGGCGATGAGCACGAGCATGCCGGCGAACACCATCAGGCAGGCATAGGCCATCGCGCGGCTGACGATCATCGCCGTCTCCTTTGAAGAGGCAAGCAGCCTAACGGCCAAGCGCAGCCCATGCCATCCCGGGACGGGGCGGCTTCACCAAGCGTCCGGATGGCGAAGTGTTCTGTCAGCAGCCCGGGGGCCGAACTCCGCTCAGCCCCACCAGCGCTCGGAGACCGGGAAGCGGCCCGCCGCCTGCTCGATCACTTCGCCGAGCGAGAACAAGGTCTCCTCGTCGAAGGGGCGCCCGATGAGCTGAAGGCCCAGCGGCAGGCCCTGCGCGTCGAGGCCAGCGGGCACGGCGATGCCCGGCAGGCCGGCCATGTTCACCGTCACCGTGAAGATGTCGTTCAGGTACATCTCGACCGGATCGGCCGAGCCCTTCTCGCCGATGCCGAAGGCAGCCGACGGCGTCGCCGGCGTCAGCACCGCGTCGATGCCCTGCGCATAGACCGCCTCGAAATCGCGCTTGATCAGCGTGCGGATCTTCTGAGCCCGGACGTAATAGGCGTCGTAATAGCCGGCCGATAGCACATAGGTGCCGATCATGATGCGGCGCTTGACCTCGGCGCCGAAGCCGGCGGCGCGGGTCTTCTCGTACATCTCGACGATGTCCCTGCCCTGCTCGCGCAGGCCGTAGCGGACGCCGTCATAGCGGGCGAGGTTCGAGGAGGCCTCGGCCGGGGCGACGATGTAATAGGCCGGCAGGGCGTATTTGGTGTGCGGCAGCGAGATCTCGACGATCTCGGCGCCTGCGGCCCTCAGCCATTCGATGCCCTGCTGCCAGAGCGCATCGATCTCGGCATTGAGGCCGTCCAGCCGGTATTCACGGGGGATGCCGATCTTCATGCCCTTCACCGAACGGCCGACCGCGGCCTCGTAATCCGGCACGGCCATGTTCACCGAAGTGGTGTCCTTGGGATCGTGGCCCGACATCGAGCGCAGCATCACCGCCGCGTCGCGCACGGTCTTGGCGATCGGCCCGGCCTGATCGAGCGAGGAGGCGAAAGCGACCGTGCCCCAGCGCGAGCAGCGGCCATAGGTCGGCTTGATGCCGACCGTGCCGGTGAAGGCCGCCGGCTGGCGGATCGAGCCGCCGGTATCGGTCGCGGTCGCGGCCAAGCAGAGACCGGCGGCGACAGCCGAAGCCGAACCGCCCGACGAACCGCCCGGCACGAGATGGTTGCCCTCGACGGCGCCACCGGCGCCAGAACCGACATTGGAACCCTTGCGGCGCCATGGATTGACGACATTGCCGAAGGCCGAGGTCTCGTTCGACGAGCCCATGGCGAATTCGTCATTGTTGAGCTTGCCGAGCATCACCGCGCCGTCGCGCCAGAGCTGGCTCGTCACGGTCGATTCATAGGCCGGCACGAAGTTGCCGAGGATCTTCGAGCAGGCGGTGGTGCGCACGCCGTTGGTCGCGAACAGGTCCTTGATGCCGAGCGGCAGCCCTTCGAGCGGGCCAGCCTCGCCCTTGGCGAGCTTCGTGTCGGAGGCAGCAGCCTGCTTCAGGGCGTGCTCGGGCGTTTCCAGCACATAGGCATTGAGGGCGCGGGCCTTCTCGACGGCGGCGATATGCGCCTTCGTCAGTTCGGTCGCGGAGAAGGTCTTGGCCTTCAGGCCGTCGCGGGCCTCGGTCAGCGTCAGGCGGGTGAGATCGGTCACGGTTTCAGTTCCGTTCTGTATGCAGATGGTGATCCCGGATGACGCTTCGCGCCTCCGGGACGATCGAACAGGCGCGCCTCGCGCTTACTCGATCACCTTCGGCACCATGAAATAGTTGTCCTCGGAGGCCGGGGCGTTGGCGACGATCGCGTTGGCGATCTCGCCGTCATTGACCACGTCCTCGCGCTGCAAGATCGCCATCGGCGTCACCGAGGTCATCGGCTCGACGCCGTCGACATTCACCTCGTTGAGCTGCTCGACGAAGCCGAGAATGGCGTTGAGCTCGCCTTGCAGCTTGGGCAGATCGGCCTCCGGCACGGCGATGCGCGCGAGATGCGCGACGCGTTTGACGGTGGCGAGATCGACCGACATGGCGGACTCCTGAAGAGGGCGCGGATCACGCGCCGGAAAACGGTTCGCCGCGCTATAGCGCGGCGAACGGGCAAACGTAAATCAGCATTGAGCGATCAGGCCGGATTCTCCGGCTCAGATCGCGAAAGCCTCGCCCTTCTTCGGCAGGATCACGTCGATGCCACTGCCCTGCATGCCGGCGACGAAGGCGTCAGCATTCTGGTCGATGATCGGGAAGGTGCCGTAATGGCTGGGGATCGCCAGCTTCGGCTTGACGAAGCGGGTCATGGCCAGAGCCGCAACCTTGCCGCCCATGGTGAAGCGGTCACCGATCGGGCAGATACAGGCCTCGACGCCATGGATCTCGCTGAGCAGCGCCATGTCCGAGAAGATGTCGGTATCGCCCATGTGCCAGAGCGTCTTCTCACCCTTGGCCTTGATGATCGCGCCATTGGCGCTGCCGACGGGAACGTTGACGCCGCCCTCTCCCATGCCGGCCGAATGATCGGCGCGGGTGAGCGTGACGCTGAACGGGCCGAGACCAACCGTGCCGCCGGTGTTCATCGGCTGAAAGCTCTTGAGCCCCTGCGAGGCCAGATGCATGGCGAGGTCGTAGTTCGTGATGACGGTCGCACCGGTCTTCCCGGCGATATCGAGCGTGTCGCCGACATGGTCGCCATGGCCGTGGGTGACCAGGATATGGCTGACGCCCTTGGAGATCGCGGCGACATCGCCCTCGAAGGCCGGATTTCCGGTGAAGAACGGATCGATCAGGATGGCAGCGCCGTCGAGATCGACGCGGAAGGCGGAATGGCCGTACCAGGTGAGTTTCATGCGAAGGCTCCGGGCTTTCGAAATGCCGGCCTCTATCTAGGCCGATCCGGGCCGCCGACCAAGTCGACATTGCGGGCGGAGAGAGGCAGGCTGGCGCGATGTCAAACCTACGGAATCGCCCCATGACCGACGCAGCCACGGTCTCCAGTCAAGAATTGGCCCGCCGGATCGCCCAGGGGCATGGCGACGAGCCGGCCGATCTCGTCATCAAGGGCGCGAGACTGCTCGACCTCGTCACCGGCGCGCTGGTCGAGAGCGATATCGCGATCTGCGGCGACACCATCGTCGGGACCTACGGCACCTACGAAGGCAGGCGCGTCATCGACGCCAAGGGCCTGATCGCCGTGCCCGGTTTCATCGACACGCATCTGCACATCGAGTCCTCGCTGGTGACGCCGCTCGAATTCGAGCGCTGCGTGCTGCCGCATGGCGTCACCACCGCGATCTGCGACCCGCACGAGATTTCGAACGTGCTCGGCACCGAGGGCATCCGCTATTTCCTCGCCTGCGCCGAGGCGATGCGGATGGATCTGCGCGTCAACCTGTCGAGCTGCGTGCCTGCGACGCATCTGGAGACCGCAGGCGCCCGACTCGAAGCCGCCGACCTGACGCCGATGATGGATCACCCCAAGGTGATCGGACTGGCCGAGTTCATGAATTTTCCGGGCGTGATCCATCGCGATCCCGGCTGCCTCGCCAAGCTCGCGGCCTTCTCGCATCGCCATATCGACGGCCATGCGCCGCTGGTGCGGGGTAAGGATCTCAACGCCTATCTCGCCGCCGGCATCCGCACCGACCACGAGACGACCACCGCCGACGAGGCCCGCGAGAAGCTTGCCAAGGGCATGGCGATCCTGATCCGCGAGGGCTCGGTCTCGAAGGACCTGCATCAGTTGATCCCGCTGATCTCGCGCGACGCCTCGCCCTTCCTCGCCTTCTGCACCGATGACCGCAATCCGCTCGATATCGGCGAGGAGGGCCATCTCGACTACATGATCCGCACCGCCATTGCCGAGGGTGCGGATGTTCTGGCGACCTATCGCATCGCCTCCTTGTCGGCGGCGCAGAATTTCGGGCTGTTCGATCGCGGCTTCATCGGGCCGGGCAAGCGCGCCGATATCGTGCTGGTCGAGGACCTCGCCGCCTGCTCGGTGAAGCGGGTCCTGACCGGCGGCCGGCTGGTCGAGGAGTCTCTGTTCGCGGACCGGGCGACGATCGCGCCGGTCGGACTCGGCAGCGTGAAGAGCCGCAAGCTCACCCCGGCCGATTTCGCGGTGAAGGCCCGCGACGGCGAGACGCCGGTGATCGGCGTGGTGCCCGGGCGGATCATCACCGAGCGGCTGGCGATGGCCCTGCCCTCGCACGACGGCGAGGCCCTGCCCGACCTCGCGCAGGATGCGATCAAGGTCACGGTGATCGAGCGGCACGGCAAGAATGGCGGCATTGCGGGCGGCTTCGTCCATGGCTTCGGCATGAAGCGTGGCGCCATCGCCTCCTCCGTCGGCCATGACAGCCATAATCTCTGCGTCGTCGGCGTCGACGAGGCCTCGATGGCGGCTGCTGCCAACCGGCTGATCGAGATCGGCGGCGGCTTTGCCGTGGCCGATGGCGGCAAGGTCGCGGCGGAACTGGCCCTGCCGGTCGCCGGGCTGATGAGCGAGCAGCCCTTCGAGGCAGTCAGGCACGACCTTGAAAAGCTACGCGCCGCGGCGAAGGCGCTGGGCGTCGTGCTGGCCGAGCCCTTCCTGCAGGTCGCCTTCCTGACCCTGCCGGTGATCCCGCATCTCAAGATCACCGACAAGGGGTTGGTCGATGTCGACCGGTTCGATTTCGTGTGAGCTTTTGATGGCGAGCTGGAACGCTTGCTGAGCGCGCAGCGTCCGCGTTGCGGCGAACGCGGAGTTTTCGCTTGACGATGAATAGGGGCAGCGACAGTGTCGCGGGACATGCGCGGAAACCGGAACCTCTGTGATCGACGCCGACGCTGCTTCACACAAGCGGCGGCTCTTCCGGCTGCGCGTCGATCAGTGCCCTTCCGCATGATGACAGCCTCACCGTAGGCTTCATCCGCCGAAGCGGCCCCCGGCCCGTGTTCCCGAACCTCCGCAGCCCTCGGCTCCGGGGGTTTTCTTTTGCCCGAACCCCAGAAGGACATCATCATGAGCATTCGCGTCGGCATTGTCGGGATCAGTGGCTTCGGCGGCGGCGAAGCATTGCGCCTGATCGCGAGCCACCCGTCTTTCGAGCTGGTCTACGCGGCCGGCGACAGCAGCGCCGGCAGCCGATTGGTGGATCGCTTCCCCGGTGTCCCGACCAAGCTGGCCGGACTGGTGATCGAGAAGTGGGAGCCTGCGACCTTACCGAAGCTCGACGTGCTCTTCGCGTCGCTGCCCACGGGCGCCTCGGCCGACGCGCTGGCGCGCGTGCCCAAGGACGTTAAGATCGTCGATATCGGCGGTGACCACCGCTATGTCGAGGGCTGGGCATACGGCCTGGCCGACATCTGGCCGGCTGAGATCGAGGGCCGGACCCGCGTTGCCAACCCCGGCTGCTTTCCTGCGGCGACGCTGAACGCGCTGGCCCCGCTGCTGGTCAACAAGCTGATCGAGCCCGGCAACATCGTGATCGACGTCAAGACGGGCATCTCCGGTGCCGGCCGGGGCGGCGACAGCAAGTTCGGCTATGCCGAGAGCAACGAGAACCTGGTGCCCTATGGCCTGCTCAAGCATGTCCATATGCCCGAGATCGCCAAGACGATCGAACGGCTGAGCGGCGGCAGCGCGGCCGGGCTGGTGTTCACGCCCCATCTGGTGCCGATGACTCGCGGCATCCTCGCCACCATCTACTGCCGCGGCCGCGCCACCACGGACGAGTGCCTGGACGCGGCGCGGCGCTTCTATGCCGAGCGGGCGTTCGTCCGCGTGACCAACAAGCCACCGCAGACCAAATGGGCGACCGGCTCAAATCTCGCATTCGTCAGCTATGCGGCCGACCCGGAGCGCGACCTGATCATCGCGATGGGCGTGGTCGACAATCTCGGTAAAGGCGCAGCTGGTCAGGCGCTGCAGAATGCGAACCTGATCTGCGGTCTACCGGAAAGCACGGGCCTGGACGGCGCACCTGTCTGGCCATGAAACGGGCCTCGAGGCGATTATTCAATCCGCCTCGAGGGTTGGCCAGGGGCGAAAGCCGTCGCTCCCGGCTGTCCAGATCGCCCTAAATCCGCTCGTCCAGCGCCGCCATGACCTTCTCGGCGACGAGCCCGGACACACGTCCGTTCGATTCCACCGTATTGCCGGCGATATGCGGCGTCAGGATCAGGTTCGGCGCGCCGGCGAAGACCTTGGCGGCGTCCTTGCCGAGCGGCTCCTGCTCGTAGGCATCGATCGCCGCGCCGCCGAGCTTGCCGGCCTTGAGCGCCTTCACCAGAGCCGCCTCGTCCAGAATGCCGCCGCGCGCCGTGTTGATCACGATCGCGTCCGGTTTCATCCGGGCGAAGGCCTTGGCGTCGATCATGCCGCGGGTTTCCGAGGTCAGCGGGACATGCAGGCTGATGATGTCGGCCTGCTCCAGCAATTCGTCGAGCTCCAGTCGCCGCACGCCGCTCCAGGCCGGATCATCGATGGGAAGGCGCGGATGGTAGGCAGCGACCTCCATCCCGATCGCGCGGGCATGGTGGGCGACGTCGCGGGCGATGGAGCCGAAGCCGACGAGGCCCATCAGCTTGCCGGCGATCTCGCGGCCGATCAGCCTGGTCTTGGGAAACTCGCCGGCCAGCATCGCGGCATTGGCGTAATAGGCGCCGCGCAGCAGGGCCATCGTCGTGCCGATGACATATTCGACGACGGAGAGGCTGTTGGCGCCGGTCGCCGGGAAGACGCGGATGCCACGGGCGGCGCAAGTCTCCATGTCGAGATTGTCGAGGCCGACGCCGAGGCGGCCGATGACCTTGAGCGCCCTCGCCGCTTCCAGCACCTTGCCACGCACCTGCGTCTGGTTGCGCACGATCACGGCCGGGACATCGGCGAAAAGCCGCGCCATCTCGTCGATATCGGCATAGAGCTCGGGGTCGTAATGGACCGCGAACCGCGCTTTCAGGTTGGCGAGAGCGGTGTCGTCGATGAACTCGGTGATGACGATATCGGTCATGATGCAGTGCTGACGCTGAAACGGAGGCGTTGATCGGGGCCGTAGAGCGGCGCGACGAAGGTCTCGACCAGCCGCCCGCCATTCTTCTCGATGATGCGGCGCGAGGCCTGGTTGGTCGCGTCGCAGGTGATGCTGATCTCGGGCAGCCCGGCTTCGCGCGCCACGCCGAGCATCGCCGCAAGCGCCGCCGTCGCGTAGCCGCGCCCGGCGAAGGCCGGCAGGATGGTGTAGCCGACATGGCCGAGCACATGCTCCGGCAGGGCGAGGATCGGGCGACCCGCCGCATCCTCCTGCCAGCGCAGGTTGATCGAACCGATGAAGGGCCGCTCGGGACGATCCTCGGCGAAGATCCAGCGCGTCGGGCCGGGAATGCGGTCGACCTCGCGGCCATCCGGCAGGCGGATGCGGCCGGGGCCGCCACGGATCTCGGCGAGGAAAGCGTCGGGATCGGCGGCAATGGCAGCGAGATGCTCGGGCGCGACGTTGCGCGTCGTATTCGGCGACCAGCCGCCGCGCAACGCCGCCTGATAGGCGCCAAGCAGGTGCTTGTCGGGAACATGGAGCGAGATGCGCGCCGGCACGGTACTATCCTTTATGCGGCAACGCCGCTTTTCAAGCGCGCGGATATAGCCTGATAGCCGGCGATGCGCGATGGCTTCCGCGCTACAGCCGCCGGGAACTCGTCATTCTCCGGGCGCATCGGAAAAGGTATCGCTCGCGAGGCCGGCCGGCGCGTGATACCGCCATGCCATGACCAGCGCCGTCGTCCCGCTCGAAGCCTTCCTCGACCTGCCGGCGCATGCCCGGCTGCTCGGGCTCGATCTCGGCAGCAAGACGATCGGGCTGGCGCTCTCGGATGTGGAGCGGCAGATCGCGACGCCGCTGGAGACGATCCAGCGGGTCAAGTTCGGGCTCGATGCAGCAGCGCTGCTGAAGATCGCCGGCAAGCACCAGGTCGCCGGGCTGGTCATCGGCCTGCCGCTCAACATGGACGGCACGGAAGGACCGCGCGTGCAGTCGACCCGCGCCTTCGTGCGCAATCTCATTCCCCTCACCGAACTGCCGATCGTGTTCTGGGACGAGCGCATGTCGACGCTTGCCGTGACGCGGACCCTGCTCGATGCCGACGCCTCGCGCGCCAAGCGCGCCGCCGTCGTCGACAAGATGGCGGCCGCCTATATCCTGCAAGGCGCGCTCGACCGGCTGGGCCGGCTCGGACCGCAGGAGGATGGCGAAGACGAAAGCCAATACGACTGAAGGCCGCCCGCCGGATGGCGAAGCGGCCTTCTGGAAAGCCGTCCTTGCCGGCGTCGCGCCAGCCTGGACCTATTGGAAGATCTGGCCGCGCTTGAACGCCTTCTTCTGCGCCTCGCGCTCGTTCTTGACCGCGCGCTTTTGCTCTTCAAGGCTCATCCCGGCTATCGGATTCTGCGTGCGGCGACCGTAGCCACCGCGCCCGTCGTCCCGGCCGAAACGCGAGCCACGATCATCGTCACGCCAGGAGTCGCGGCGTTCATAGCCGTTGCGTTGATAGCCGTTGCGGTCATAGCCGTTGCGTTCCTGGCCACGGCGCTCGTAGCCGTTGCCCTGGCCGCCGTAATACTGGGCGACGGCCGGCTGAGCGGAAGCCCAGGCCAGCGCGACCAGACCGAGGCTTGCGACCAGTGTCTGTCGAAGCGATTTCATCGTGGCGATACCCCCATCGGAAAGTCCATGACCGCGCTTCATGACGCCAAATCCCAAATATATCGTCACACAGAAAGGCCCGCGCGACGGCGCGGGCCTTGCCGGTCTAGCTGCGATCGATCTCAGCGATAGTCGCGGAAATCATAGGGCTGATAGCCATAGGGGGCGTAGTAGCGCCTCGGCGCGACATAGACCGGCGCCGGCGGCGCATAATAGCCATCGTCGTAATAGTAGCTCGGCCCCGCATAAGCATTCCTGTTGGCCGCGATCGCCGCGGCCCCGAGGATGCCGAGACCGATCGCACCGGCAACCGCCGCGCCGCGCGACGAGCCGCGCCAATGGCCACGATAGCCGTGACGGTAGCGATACTGCGTATATTCGGCCTGGGCCTTGTCGAGGCGCGCCGCGTCGAAGCCGCGCGTTTCGGCCGCCATGGCGGGAACGGCAAAGCTGCCTGCGGCAACGCTCGCGGCGGTCAGCGCAACAGCGACTTTCTTCTTCAGAGACATCATGACGGCATCTCCTTTCACGAGATCACCCAATGTTGGAGCCAGCATGGGGCAATCCGGTTGAATGGGACCTGAACCAATCGCGGCAGCATTGCGGCAGGGACAGGACGGTCCTTCTCCCGCGCCCTTGCCGGCCACGAGCGGGCATGACAGGGACAGGTCAGTTCGACAGTAAAACGGCTGCCCATCTCCATTGTTCCCGACAGCCTCTCGCCACGGCCTCCTGCCCCGCCCTCGTTTCCGGCCCCTCCATGCTCGATAGCCTGATCGCCGTCTTCCTCGTCATCGCGACGGGCTGGTTTTTGAAGGCGCGCAACATCGTCTCGCCGGCGCATTGGATCGGCGTCGAGCGCCTGACCTACCAGGTCCTGTTTCCGGCGGTGGTGATCCATACGCTGGCCATGGCCGACCTGCGCAGCGTTCCGGTCCTCGGCATGGGCGCGAGCCTCGTCCTCGCCATCCTCAGCGTCGCCGCCCTGCTCCTGCTCGCCCGCCCGCTGCTGGCGCAGGCCGGTATCGGGGGACCGGCCTTCACCTCGATCTTCCAGGGCTCGGTGCGCTGGAACAGCTTCGTCGGCCTCGCGCTGGCGGCCGGCCTGCAGGGCCGCACCGGCACGACGCTGATGGCGATCGCCGTCGCCACGATGATCCCGCTGCTCAACGTCATGTGCGTCTTCGTGCTCGCCCGGTTCGCCAGCGGCAAGCCGATGAGCCTGAGCGCGATGATCCGCTCGATTCTCTACAACCCCTTCATCTGGTCCTCGGCGGTCGGCCTCGTGTTCAACCAGGTGCAGTGGCTGCTGCCCACCGCCTTCACCGGCTATCTCGACGTACTCGGGCGCGCCTCGCTCGGCATCGGGCTGCTCGTGGTCGGCTCGGCGCTCGACCTCGACCGCCTGGCCCGGCCGCGGCTGGCGCATGCCGTTGCCGTCGGGCTCAAGCTCGCGGTCATGCCGGTGCTGGCCTGGCTCTATGCCGGCTGGTTCGGCGTCACCGGCCCGGCCCTTGCGATGACAGTGGTCGCAGGCGCCGTCCCGACGGCCACCGCCGCGTATTTCCTGGCGCGCGATCTCGGCGGCGACGCACCGCTGATGGCCGAGATCACGACGCTGCAGACGCTGCTCGCCCTGGCGACGCTTCCGGCAGCGGTCTTTCTTCTGGCATAGTATACGGAAACTTGAAATTCATTCATAAATGCAATCTATGATTGCATATCTGTCCGGGAAGCAAAGCCCGCCGGACGAGTCGATCCCCGATTATGCGAGGGAATCCATTCGCCATGAAACACAAAGTCTCCAAGCTGGTCGCACTTGAGCCCGATCCGGGAGGGCACGGCGAAGACGATATTCCCAGCCGGCCAATGTCGCCGCTGGAGGCCGCCTGCTTCATCGAGGGGATGGCGGCGGAACTCCGCGCCATGGCCCGCGATGCCAGGCTCAGCGCCCTCAGCTACTTTCTCGAAATGGCCAGAATCGAGGCGTCGGCGGAAGTCGAGCGACTGGCATCGCCGCGCAGCGAGCGTCATTGAAACCGGCCGGGCCGGTTCAGGGCAGGTTGCGCGACAATGCCCCGCCGGGGTGGCGCCGTATCGTTCCCGAGAGCTCCAGCTCGACGAGGATATGACCGATCTCGCGGGCCGCAAGCCCGCTGGCACGGACGAGATCGTCAAGTCCGATCGGAGTGGGGCCGAGAAGATCGAGCACGAGCCGGCCGGAATCGGGATCGCCCTTCGCCTGCAATGATGACGGTGGCTCCGGCTCGAAGCCGTCTTCATGCCGGGCATAGCCGGGCGCCGGCATGATCTCGGGCAGGTCGAGTTCGTCCCACATCGCCTCGGAGGCGGGCTCTCCGATGACCTCGCGCATGGCTTGCACCGGGAAGGACAGGTCGAGCTCGCGCTGGCGCAAGGGCTGAAGCGCTTCGATGACATGGGCCGCCTCGGCGCAGAGCGTCGCCCCTTCCCGGATCAGGTGGTTGCCGCCCTCGGCGCGCGGATCGAGCGGCGAGCCCGGAACGGCGAAGACCAGCCTGCCCTGCTCGTTGGCGAAGCGCGCGGTGATCAGGGAGCCCGAACGGCGCGCCGCCTCGACCACGACCGTGCCGAGCGACAGCCCCGAGACCAGGCGGTTGCGGCGGGGGAAGTCGCGCGCCCGCGCGACCCAGCCGAGCGGCATCTCGCTGATCAGCGCGCCGCGCTCCAGGATGCGGCGGGCGAGCGGAATGTTCTGCGGCGGGTAGATCTCGTCGAGCCCGCCGGCGAGCACGGCGACGGTGCCGGTTTCGAGGCTAGCCTCATGGGCTGCCGTATCGATGCCGCGCGCCAACCCCGAGACCACGGAGAAATCGGCCTCGCCGAGTTCGCGGGCGAGCCGCGCCGTGAACTTCATCCCCGCGGCCGAGGCGTTGCGCGAACCGACCATGGCCACGCCAGGGCGTTGCAGGATGTCGCCGCGCCCGAGCACCGCCAGCAAGGGCGGGGCCGAATCGATCGCCTGCAGCGGGACGGGATATCCGGCTTCGCCGAGCGCGATAAAGCGGCCGCCGAGGCGCAACAGTCCCTCGAATTCGCGCTCGGCCTCGCTTGCCGGGCAGATGCGGATCGTGCGGCCCGCCTGCCGGGCGAGGTCGGGCAGCGCATCGAGTGCCGCGGCCGCGCCGCCGCAACGGTTCATTAGGGTGCGGAAGCTGCGCGGGCCGATGCTCTCGCTGCGGATCAACCGCAACCAATCGAAACGCTGGCGATCGGAGAGGACGATCCCAGCCATGCCCCTGTCAGCCCTTCTGGCCGATCTTGCCTTCGCGTCCGGCCAATAGCCGGGCGATGTTCTCCCGGTGCATGATCCAGAGTAGGACGGTGAGCCCGGCCATGACGAGCGCCGCCTTCGGCATCCCGACCCAGAACCAGAGCAGGAGCGGCGTCAACACGCTCGCGACCAGAGCCGAGAGAGAGGAATAGCGGAACAGATAGGCCAGGCTCAGCCAGATCGCTGCGAAGACCAGCGCGATCGAAGCCTTCACGCCGATCAGCACGCCAAGATAGGTCGCGACGCCCTTGCCGCCCTTGAAGCCCAGCCAGACCGGGAAGAGATGCCCGAGGAAGGCGCCGGCGCCGGCCGCCAGCGCGGCCTCGGGGCCGCCGAGGAAGCGCGCGCCGACCAGGACAGCCACCGTGCCCTTCAGCATGTCGCCGACGAGAGTGGCCGCCGCGAGCTTCTTGTTGCCGGTGCGCAGCACATTGGTCGCGCCGATATTGCCGGAGCCGATGCTACGCAGGTCCGGGCCACCGGCGAGCCTGGTCAGGATGATGCCGAAGGGGATCGAGCCGAAGAGATAGCCGACGACGAGGGCGATCAGCGTGGCGGAGCCGGAGAGGCCCCAGTTCAGAACATCCGTCATGCCGCCCGTTCCCCCGGTTCGCAGGTAGCCTAGCCCGGCTCGGCTTCGTAGACCACCCGGCCGCCGACGAAGGTCGCCTGCACGATGCCCTCCAGCCGTGCCTCGTCGAAGGGCGAGTTCTTGGCGCGGGACTTGAGCTTGCGCTTGTCGACGACGAAGGGCGCCTCGGGATCGAACAGAACGAGGTCGGCGGGCGCCCCGACAGCGAGCCTGCCGGCGGAGAGCCCGAGCAAGGCGGCCGGCCGCGCCGACAAGGCGGCGAGCAATTGCGGCAGGCCGATCTGCCCGGCCTGGACCATGCGCTGGGCAGCCGAGAGCATGGTCTCGATGCCGAGCGCGCCGTCGGCGCATTCGGCGAAGGGCTGGCGCTTGGTCTCGACGTCCTGGGGATCGTGATCGGAGACGACGACGTCGATCACGCCCTCGGCCAGCGCCGCGACCATCGCGAGGCGGTCGTCCTCGTGGCGCAGCGGCGGCGTGACCTTGCAGAAGGTGCGGTACTCGCCGACGTCGTTCTCGTTGAGGGTGAGGTTGTTGATCGAGACCCCGCAGGTGACGCGCACGCCGTCCTGCTTGGCACGACGCACCAGCTCGGCCGATTCCGCGCAGGAGATCATCGCGGCGTGGTAGCGGGCGCCGCTCGCGCGAGCGAGGCGGATGTCGCGCTCCAGCATCACCGTCTCGGCCTCTACGGGTATGCCCGGCAGGCCCTTGCGGCTGGCGAACTCGCCCTCGTTCATCACGCCCGAGCCGCGCAGCTCGGGGTCCTCGACATGGTTCATGATCAGGGCGTCGAAATTCCGGGCATAGATCATGGCCCGGCGCATGACCTGCGGATTGCGCAGGCCCCTGGCGCCGTCGCAGAAGGCGACCGCGCCGGCTTCCAGCAGCAGGCCGAACTCGGTGATCTCCTGGCCATGCAGGCCCTTGGTCAGGGCGGCACAGGAGAGGACGTTGACGACGGCCTTGTCGCGGGCGCGGCGCTTGACGAAATCGATGATCGCGGGGTCGTCGATCGGCGGATTGGTATCCGGGCGGCAGACGACCGTGGTGACGCCGCCGGCGGCCGCGGCCTGTGAGCCGGTACCGAGCGTCTCGCGGAATTCGGCGCCAGGCTCGCCCAGAAAGGCGCGGAGGTCGACAAGGCCGGGCGTCAGCACCTGGCCCTTCGCATCGATGCGGCGCACGCCCTCGCCCGTAGCGGGGGCGCCCTGCCATTCGACCGCAGCGATCATGCCGTTGCGGAGCAGGACGGAGCCCGCTTCTTCGCGACCGGTTGCGGGGTCGATCAGGCGAGCGTTGACGATCGCCAAGTCCCGCGTCGCGATGTCCTGCGTGTCAGCCATGTCCGCTCTCTTTACGCTTACGCATTCGGCAGATGCTGGGCCAGCGCGTCGAGCACGGCCATGCGGACGGCGACCCCCATCTCGACCTGCTCGCGGATCAGCGACTGGGCGCCGTCGGCGACCGCAGAAGAAATCTCGACGCCACGATTCATTGGGCCCGGATGCATCACCAGCGCGTCAGCTTGAGCGCGCTCCAGCTTCTCGTGATCGAGCCCGTAATAGCGGAAATACTCCTTCGGCGAGGGCACGAAGGCGCCATGCATGCGCTCGAGCTGGAGGCGCAGCATCATCACGATGTCGGCGCCCTCCAGCCCCTTGTTCATATCGGTGAAGATTTCGACGCCCATGCGCTCGATGCCAACCGGCAGCAGCGTCGTCGGCGCGATCAGCCGGACTTTCGCGCCCAGCGCATTGAGCAGGATGATGTTGGAGCGGGCGACGCGCGAATGCAGGATGTCGCCGCAGATCGCCACCGTCAGGCCCTGGATGCGGCCCTTGTTGCGGCGGATGGTCAATGCGTCGAGCAGCGCCTGCGTCGGATGCTCATGGGCGCCGTCGCCGGCATTGACCACCGAGCATCCAACCTTGCGGGCGAGCAGGTTGACCGCGCCGGCCGCATGGTGACGCACGACGATGATGTCCGGCCGCATGGCGTTGAGCGTCGCGGCGGTGTCGATCAGCGTCTCGCCCTTCTTCACCGAAGAAGAGGCGACGGACATGTTCATGACATCGGCGCCGAGGCGCTTGCCGGCCAGCTCGAAGGAGGCCTGCGTCCGGGTCGAGGGCTCGAAGAACAGGTTGATCTGGGTGCGGCCGCGCAAGGTCGCCGCCTTCTTCTCGACCTGGCGGGAGAGCGCGACATAGTCCTCGGCCCTGTCCAACAGCGCCTCGATGTCCAGATGGGACAACCCCTCGATCCCGAGGAGATGGCGGTGCGGATAGAGCGGTGCTGGCGATGTCATTTGAAGCAGGCTGTTTAGGCGCGAGTCGGGTGCGGCGCAAGCTCCTCCCGGCTGGGAGGACACATGTCCTGTGGGTGTTGTCTTGCGGGTCTTGGAGCTTTCGCGGAAACGGCGCTACCAATCGGGTTTTCCGCCGTGTGAGGATACCGCCTTGTCCAGCCCGACCGACGCCTTCGTTCCCGCCCCCAATGGGGCCCTCTGGCAGACGATCGCGCCCGCCGAGGCCGGCTTCGACCCGGAGAGGCTGAAGGCCGCGGTCGAGTTCGCCCGCGAGCAGGAGAGCCCCTGGCCGCGCAGCCTGTACTATCCGGATGGCAGCTATGTCGGGAATGTCGAGTGGAACGAGCGCGGCCCCTGGACCGAGATCGTCGGCCCGGTGCGCGAGCGCGGCGGCCCGGCAGGGCTGATCCTGAAGAGCGGGCGCATTGTCGCCGAATGGGGCGACACCGCCCGCACCGACATGACCTTCTCGATCGCCAAGAGCTATCTCGCTGTGCTCGCCGGCATCGCCTTCGATGATGGACTGATCAAGGATGTCGAGGAGCCGGTCGGTGCGACGGTCGCCGGCCCGGTCTTCGCCGGCGCCCATAACGGCCAGATCACCTGGCGGCACCTGCTGCAGCAATCGAGCGAGTGGCAGGGCGAGATCTTCGGCAAGTCCGACCAGGTCGACCATAACCGCCAGATCGGCCCCGGCGCCGACAACAGCCGCAAGGGCCAGCGCCGCGAACTCAAGACGCCGGGCTCGTTCTACGAATATAATGACGTGCGCGTGAACGTCCTCAGCTATGCGCTGCTGGAGCGCTTCCGCCGCCCGTTGCCGGAGGTGCTGCGCGAGCGGGTCATGGACCCGATCGGCGCCTCGCCGGACTGGCGCTGGGAGGGCTACAGCACCTCGTTCACGGATATCGACGGACGCTCGATCCAGTCGGTGCCGGGCGGCGGCCATTGGGGCGGCGGGCTGTTCATCGGCGCGCGCGACCATGCCCGCTTCGGCCTGCTGATCGGCCGCGAGGGCGACTGGGGCGGCCGGCAGATCCTGTCGCGCGACTGGGTCAGGCGCATGCTGACGCCCTCGCCCACCCTGGCCAATTACGGCTACCTCTGGTGGCTGGCGGCGCGCCCCGGCGTGCCGGCCGCGTCCTTCTCGGCGCTGGGCGCCGGCAGCAACGTGATCTGGGTCGATCCGGAGCAGGACGTCGTCGCGGTGCTGCGCTGGATCAACGGCGCCCAGACCGACGGCTTCATCGACCGGCTGGTGGCGGCGCGGGGCTGACGCCCCGCTTGCAAAGCCGGCGATCGCCCCCATGTCTCACCGCTGCATCAGCGGGCCGGCGATCGTCGTTGTCATCCATTCGGGGTTTGACAGAGCCGGCGCGCTGAACCACTTTCGCGCGCATCTTCCGAACCGCAGCGGTCTTGCGGGTCGCGGGACCGTCCGTTACGGCCGGTTCCGCGCTCTGATCAAGGCTGTTATCGAGACACGAAAATCATGAAGCTCCTCGTCGTCGAGTCGCCGGCCAAGGCCAAGACGATCAACAAATATCTCGGCTCCGATTACGAGGTCATCGCCTCGTTCGGGCATATCCGTGACCTGCCGGCCAAGGATGGCTCGGTCGAGCCCGACAATGACTTCTCCATGAAATGGGAGATCGAGGGCCGCGGTGCCAAGCAGGTCGCCGAGATCGCGCGCGCCGTGAAGGGCGCCGAGAAGCTGATCCTCGCCACCGACCCGGATCGCGAGGGCGAGGCCATCTCCTGGCATGTGCTGGAGGCGCTGAACCAGAAGAAGGTGCTGAAAGGCATTCCCGTCGAGCGCGTCACCTTCAACGCCGTCACCAAGGACGCCGTGCAGAAGGCGCTGGCCAATCCGCGCCAGATCGACCAGGCGCTGGTCGATGCCTATCTGGCGCGCCGCGCGCTCGACTATCTCGTCGGGTTCACGCTCTCCCCGGTGCTGTGGCGCAAGCTCCCGGGCGCGCGCTCGGCCGGCCGCGTGCAGTCGGTGGCGCTGCGCCTAGTATGCGACCGCGAGCGCGAGATCGAGGCCTTCCGGGCCCGCGAATACTGGTCGTTGGTGGCGACACTCGCGACCGCATCCGGCCAGACTTTCGAAGCCCGGCTCGTCGGCGCCGACGGCAAGAAGATCACCCGGCTCGATATCGGCAACGAAGCCGAGGCCAAGGCCTTCAAGGCGGCACTGGAAACCGCGCTTTTCGCCGTCAGCGAGGTCGAAGCCAAGCCGGTCAAGCGCCATCCGCAACCGCCGTTCCAGACCTCGACGCTGCAGCAGGAAGCCTCGCGCAAGCTCGGCCTCGCCCCGGCGCGGACGATGCAGCTCGCCCAGCGGCTCTATGAAGGCGTCGATATCGGCGGCGAGACCGTCGGCCTCATCACCTATATGCGTACCGACGGCGTCGACATGGACCCCTCGGCGATCACCGCGGCGCGCAACGTCATCGGCAAGGAGTTCGGCGCCAAATACGTGCCGAACGCGCCGCGCAAATACATGGTCAAGGCCAAGAACGCGCAGGAGGCCCACGAGGCCATCCGCCCGACCGATCTCGGCCGCCTGCCGGCCATGGTCGCGCGCCAGCTCGAACCCGAGCAGGCCAAGCTCTACGAACTGATCTGGAAGCGCACCATCGCGAGCCAGATGGAATCGGCCGAGATGGAGCGCACGACGGTCGACATCGCGGCCAAGGTCGGCGCCCGCAACCTAGAATTGCGCGCCTCCGGGCAGGTCGTGCTCTTCGACGGCTTCCTGACGCTCTATCAGGAAAGCCGCGACGACGAGGAAGACGAGGACTCCAAGAAGCTGCCGGCGATGAAGGCCGGCGACCCGCTGGAGAAGCGCGACATCGCCGCCGACCAGCATTTCACGGAGCCGCCGCCGCGCTTCTCGGAAGCGAGCCTGGTCAAGCGCATGGAAGAGCTCGGCATCGGCCGGCCCTCGACCTATGCCGCAACGCTCTCGACTTTGCGCGACCGCGAATATGTCCGCATCGAGAAGAAGCGCCTCGTGCCCGAGGACAAGGGCATGCTGGTCACGGCGTTCCTGGAGAGTTTCTTCAAGCGCTATGTCGAGTTCGACTTCACCGCGAATCTCGAGGAGAACCTCGACCGCGTTTCGAACGCCGAAGTCGACTGGAAGGCGCTGCTGCGCGCGTTCTGGGACGAGTTCCAGGCCTCGATCGGCGAGACCAAGGACCTGCGCGTCGGCGATGTGCTGGAAGCGCTGAACGGCATCCTCGGCGAGTACATCTTCCCGAAGAAGGCCGACGGCTCCGATCCGCGGGTCTGCCCGACCTGCGGCAACGGCCAGCTTTCGCTCAAGCTCGGCAAGTTCGGCGCCTTCGTCGGTTGCTCGAACTACCCGGAATGCCGCTATACGCGGCCCCTCTCCGTCCCGGCCGCCGATGGCGAGGCCTCGGCCGAGGGCGGCCAGGGCACGCCCGGCGTGCGCATCCTCGGCACCGATCCGGTGACGAACCTCGAAGTCACGCTGCGCGACGGCCGCTTCGGCCCCTATATCCAGCTCGGCGAGGGCGAGAAGCCCAAGCGCTCCAGCCTGCCCAAGGGCATGAGCCCGTCGAGCGTCACGCTGGAGAAGGCGTTGGCGCTCCTCTCCCTGCCGCGCGAAGTCGCCCGGCATCCCGAGAGCGGCGAGCCGATCCTCGTCGGCATCGGGCGCTTCGGGCCTTATGTCCAGCACGGCAAGGTCTACGCCAATATCGACAAGGACGACGACGTGCTCGAGCTTGGCGCCAACCGCGCCATCGACCTGATCGTCGCCAAGGAGGCCGGCGGTGGGCGCGGCGGCCGGGCGGCAACGCCGGGCCGGGCGCTGGGTGACCATCCCGCCGGCGGGGCGCTGGAGGTCAAGGCCGGCAAATACGGCCCCTATGTCGCCTGGGGCAAGATCTTCGCGACCCTGCCCAAGACGATGACCGCGGAGAGCATCACGCTGGAACAGGCGATCGAACTGGCGAACGCCAAGGCCGAGGCGAAGGGCGGCAAGGGTAAGCCGAAGGCCGCCAGCGGTGCAGCCAAGGCCAAGGCTCCGGCCAAGAAGGCGGCTGCAAAGAAGGCGCCTGCCAAGAAGACTGCGGCCAAGACGGCGGCCAAGAAAGCGGCCGAGCCGAACGCGACGGAGAAGAAGACGCCGAAGGCGGCGCGCGGCTAACCGCGCCGCGCCTCACGGAGAAGCCTGAATGCGGCGCGCGAGCTGGCTTCTGATCGGAGGCGGGGCGGTTCTCTGCCTCGTCGCCTTCGCGGGCTGGGTCGCGTTGAACCTCTTCGCCTGCGGCCTGCATTCGGGCGGCTGCAGCCTCTCCCGCTTCCGCTTTCGCTGGGAGGATACCGAAGCCCTTATGGTCTTCGTCCCGCCCTTCTTCCTGGGCTGCGTTCTGACCGCGACCGGGATCGCGTTGCGGACGGCAAATCGTCAGCAGCGGCCTTAGCGCAGTCGCCTGCGCTCAGAGGCTCGCCACCACAACGATGCGCTTGATCTCGCCGCGCAGGAAGGCCTGCAGGAAGCGATCGTAATCCTTGAAGGAAATACAGCCGTTCGAGTCGCCGCGCGGGCCGAGCAGATAGGTATGGGCGAGCAGCCCGGCCCGGCCGTGGATCGCGCCGCTGCCGCCGACCGGGTTCAGGCGAATGGCGCGCACGCCGTGGAACAGTGCCTCGCGCTCGGTCAAGGTATAGGTGTGCGGCGGGGTGACGCCCTTCATCCGGACATGGGCGTAGCGGACGTCGTCCATCATCTCGCCGAGGCCTGAATGAGCCTCCAGTCGCTCGCCATTCGGCAGATAGACCATCTTGGCCGCGATATCGTAGATCGCGGTGCCGGCCTCGGCGGTGCGCGTGGGGGTGCCGGCCGAGGGGCTGAGACGGGTGATGCGGCCACGATCGATGATGTCGTCCTGCGGCGCTGCATAGGCGAGCACGGTCCCGGCCGGCTCCTGCTGCTTCTGCACGCCGAAGAGCTTCTCGAAGAAGCTGCGGTTGTCCCCTGGCGTCGGCGCTGCGGCGGCAGTCCGGTTGCGACGCGACGTCGTCGGCTGGGCGACGCGCGGCTGGGCTTGTTGCGGCTGGAGCTGCTGCGGACCGGCCTTCGGCAGCAGATCCAAGGGGCGCGGCACCGGCATGGGAGCGGCCTTCTCCGCCAGCGTGACCGGAGGCTGCGGCGGCAGCGGCAAGGCGGGCTCCGCGGGAGCGACAGCCGCGAGCGACGAGGATGGCGGCACCGGGGCCGCCGGCTGGAACGCGGAGCGGACGGGAGCGCCCTGGACGAAGGACGTACCCTTGCCGCCCGACAGGGAGGGATCGAGCAGGCCGCTATAGGCCGCCGGCTGCTGCGCGACATGACCGGCCGATCCCTTGTGGGCGATTGCGGCGGGCATCTTCTCCGCATCGGGGCCGGGCGCGCCCTGCCCCAGCATCCAGAATCCGGACATGGCGCCGCCGCTCAGGGCGAGCGCGAGGAGAAGCCCCTTCAGCAAGGGCCTGCGGCGACGACGCGGCCGCACATAGGGCGCGCCACCTTCCCGCACATAGGTCGCATACGTCATCCGCCGCACTCTCGATACGCTTACGCCACGCCCGGCGGCCGCAGGCACAGCACGGCCGCACGCGCCTCGACCGAGGGAGGCGCGGTGCGCATCGCGGTGTGACAGGACATGCCGGGAGAACCCAAACTTCGTTCCGTATCGATAAGGCGCCGCCTTGGTTAATCGCCGGTGAACCGGATCGATAATTTTTCGCGGTTCGCGCGCGGCGGCACAGGGCCCGGCGCGCGCCTCCAAGGCCACGCGAAGACGGCACGATCGAGACCGGACGATGGAGGAAGAAAGACGGGATTTTTTCGCGACCTGCCCCGATTGGCCCATTTTTTCGGGCGAGGCTGCAATTCCAACCTATTTCTCACCAACCGGCCTTCGAATCGGATATGTCGCAAGCATCGCAACCGCAGGAGTTGCAGCCGCCGGAATCGCAGGATTCCGTGGCCGCTGCGCCGGAGGCCGGGACCGCCGTGAGCCAGCCAGCCGAGCCCCGGACGAGTTCCGTCGCAGCGCTCGGCGCAATCGTCAGCGGCGCTCTGATCCTGCAGATCGCCTCGACCATCGTGAACACGGTCGTGCCGCTCAAGATGGCGCTGGAGCAGAAGGCGCCGCTGCTGATCGGCCTTGTCGGCTCGGCCTATTCCGTCGGCTTTCTCGCCGGCTGCTTCGTCATCCCGGCCTTCATCCGCCGTGTCGGCCATATCCGCGCCTTCGGCGTCTTCGCCGCGCTGCAGGCGGTGCTGACGATCAGCTTCGCGCTCACATCGCTCGATTTCTGGGGTATCTCACGGCTCGGCATGGGCTTCGCCGGCGCCGGCCATGCGATCTGCATCGAGAGCTGGATCAGCGGCCAGGCCAAGGCCGGCCAGCGCGGGCGCCTGTTCGGCTTCTACCAGATCCTCAACCGCCTGGCGCTGATCGGCTCGCAGATCGGTGTCGGCTATGTCTCGCTGCAATCGCACGATGTCTTCCTGCTGGCGAGCGCGACCTTCTCGATCGCACTGATCCCGGTCGGCATGACCCGCGCCAAGGGACCTGAATCGGGCGAGGTCGTCTCGGTCCGGCTCAACACGATGTGGCAATACGCGCCGGCCTCGGTGATCGGCTGTCTCTATGTCGGGCTGATGGGCGGCGCGCTGACCAATATCGCACCGGCCTACGGCATCCTGATCGGCCTCGACCAAGCCTGGGCGATCCTGCTGACCGCCGGCATCCAGATCGGCGCGCTCGTGCTGCAATGGCCGCTCGGGCTGCTGGCGGACCGCGTCGAGAGCCGCAAGATCATGCTGACCGCCACCGTCTCGGTCGTGCTCTGCTCGCTGGCGCTCGGCGTCGTGCTCTGGCTCTCCGTGCCTCATACGCGCTTCTGGCTGTTCGGGCTTTTCGCCCTGATCGGCGCGGGGGCGATGCCGATCTACACGGTCGCCGTCGCGCATGCCTATTTCCGGCTCGGCCGCGAACGGGCGCTCGGCCTCTCGGCGCAACTGCTCTTCCTCTGGGCGACAGGCTCGGCGATCGGCCCCCTGGTCGCCGCCGCCTTCATGCAGACGGTCGGGCCGAACGGGCTGCTGGCCTATCTCGGCCTGCTCTCGGCGGCGGCTGCGGCCTATCTCGCCTTCCGGCTGCGGCGCAACCCGCCTTCGGCCAGCCCGTTCGGCGAGCGCCCTGCCACGGCGCCGACCATCCCGGAGGTTTCACCTTCCGGGCGTTCGCAGGGCGCAAAATAGAGTTTCAGGCCTCGATGACCGGCGCGTGGCGGCTGGGCTTGGCCTTCAGCTTCAGCGTCTCGAGTTCCTCGCGCTCCCGCGGCGTGTTGCGCATGAGCTGGTCCTTGCCGGGCCCGTACTGCACCGGCTGGTCGGTATCGACGCCGTACCAGGCGGCAGCGCGCAGCACGAAGGACGGATCGGCGAGGTGCGGCCGCCCGAGCGCTACGAGGTCAGCGCGGCCAGCTGCGATAATGGTGTTGACCTGATCGGCTGTCGTGATGTTGCCGACGCACATGGTCGCGACTTCAGCCTCGTTGCGGATGCGGTCCGAGAACGGCGTCTGGAACATGCGGCCGTAGATGGGCCGCGATTCCCGCGCGGTCTGGCCGGTCGAGACGTCGACGAGGTCACAGCCCTCAGTGGCGAAAGCCTCGGCAATGGCGACGGAATCGGCCGCCGAGAGGCCGCCCTCGGCCCAGTCCGTAGCGGAGATGCGCACCGACATCGGCTTCTCGCGCGGCCAGGCCTCGCGCAGAGCCCGGAAGACCTCCAGCGGATAGCGCAGGCGGTTCTCGACCGAGCCACCGTATTCGTCGGTGCGCTTGTTGGTCAGCGGCGAGAGGAAGCTCGCCAGCAGATAGCCATGGGCGCAGTGCAGCTCCAGCATGTCGAAGCCGGCCCGTTCGCCGCGCCCGGCGGCCGCGACAAATTCCGCCTTGACCCGGTCCATGTCGGCGCGGGTCATCTCGCGCGGCACCTGGCTTTCCGGGTAGTAGGGCAAGGGCGACGCCGAGACGATCGGCCAGGCGCCTTCCGGCAGCGGTCGGTCCATGCCCTCCCACATCAGCCTAGTCGCGCCCTTCCGGCCGGCATGGCCGAGCTGCAGGCAGATCTTCGCCGTCGAGTGGGCGTGGACGAAGTCGACGATCCGCTTCCAGGCGGCTTCCTGCGCATCGTTCCAGAGCCCGGTGCAGCCGGGGGTGATACGCGCATCGGGCGCGACGCAGGTCATCTCGGTGAAGATCAGGCCGGGGCCGCCGATGGCGCGGGAGCCGTAATGCATCAGGTGCCAATCATCAGGCAGGCCGTCCTGCGCCGAGTACTGACACATCGGCGAGAGCGTCATGCGATTCTCGACCCGCATCTCGCGCAGCTTGAACGGCTGAAAGGCCGGCGGCACCGGCGCGCCGTCCTTGCGTCGCTTGGCCAGATCCCCGAGCCCGTCGGCGACGAGCTTGTCGACAGCCTCAACCATGTCCGGCGCCCGCAGCGCCAGATTGTCATAGGTGATTGCCTTGGAGCGGGTCATCAGGCCGAAGGCGAAGCGCAGGGGCTCGAAATCCCAGAAGCGCTTGAGCTCCTCGAACCAGACCAGAGAGACGTCGGCCGCGTGCTGGGTCTTCTCGACCTCCTCGCGGCGCTGCGTCTCGAACAGCTTCAGGCCGGCCGCGACATCGAGCTTCGCCTGCCCCATCGCCCTGTGCAGGGCGATGGCATCCTCCATCGCGAGCTTGGTGCCTGAGCCGATCGAGAAATGCGCCGTCGCCTTGGCGTCACCAATCAGCACGACATTTCCGACCACCCAATGACGGCAGCGGATCATCGGGAAATTGCGCCAGAGCGAGCGGTTGGTGATCAACCTGTGGCCCTGCAGTTCCTCGGCGAAGACGCCTTCGAGGAAAGCTGCCGACTGCGCCTCGTCCATGGCGCCCAGGCCAGCCTTCGCGAAGGTCTCGGGGTCGGTCTCCAGCACCCAGGTCGAGCGGCCGGCCTCGTACTGGTAGCAATGGGCGATGAAGACGCCGTGCTCCGTCTCCTTGAAGAAGAAGGTGAAGGCGTCGAAGGGACGGGTCGAGCCCATCCAGGTGAAATGGTTGGGGCGCAGGTCGGTCTGCGGCTGGAAGCGCTCGCGCCAGTTCTCGCGGATGCGGCTGTTGATGCCGTCGGCGCCGACGACGAGGTCGTAATCGCGCTTCAATGTCTCGGCATCGGCGATCTCGCTGCCGAAATGCAGGTTGACGCCGAGCTCGCGCGCCCTCGCCTGCACCAGCATCAGGAGCGAGCGACGCGAGCAGCCGCAGAAGCCGTTGCCGGGCACGCGGAAGGTGTCGCCCTTGAAGTGGATCTCGATATCGTCCCAGTAGGCGAAATTGTCTCGGATCGCGGCATAGCTCTGCGCATCCGCAATCTTGAACGTATCGAGCGTCTGGTCGGAGAAGACCACGCCGAAGCCGAAGGTGTCGTCCGGCTGGTTGCGCTCGAAGACGTCGACCGTCAGCTCCGGCCAATCCCGCTTCATCAGGAGCGCGAAATAGAGCCCCGCCGGCCCTCCGCCCACGACCGCGATACGCATCGACGCCTCCATCCGGGAGCCGGGTCGATCCGGCTTGAGAAATTATTTTAAGCCTGAAATGTTTTTGTCCTCAAGAGGATTTTGCGGCAGCCACCGCGGGGCCAGGCCGCTCGATACTCAAAAGCGCCCTGCCGGACTGCCAGCTTGCGCTCGAAATTCCCTTGCATCGCGGCTGCCATCAGGCTGCTTGCAAATTCCTTCAGACTTAAAATATATTCTCATCCGGAGGTCGAGCGGCCATGACACTGCGGGAACAGCGTGCACTGGTGACGGGCGGCGGACGCGGCATCGGCCGAGCCATCGCCGCCGGGCTGACAGCAGCCGGAGCCAGGGTCAGCATCCTCGGGCGCGACGAGGCGACCTTGCGGGAGGCCGTCGCAGCTGGCGTCGCGGCCGATTACGCAACTTGCGACGTGCGCGACGAAGCCTCGGTTGCCGCGGCGCTGGACCAGCTCTCGCGCGAACCAGCCTTCGACATCGCCATCGCCAATGCCGGCGCGGTCGAAACCGGCCCGTTCATGCGCAGCGACAACGAGCGCTTCCGCCGGATGCTCGACATCAACCTGATCGGCACGGTGAACCTGTTCCACGCCACTTTGCCGGCCATGCTGGAGCACCGCCGCGGCCGCCTGATCGCCATCGCCTCGACGGCGGGGCATCGCGGCTATCCGTATGTCAGCGCCTATACGGCGGCGAAGCATGCCGTGATCGGGCTGGTGAAGTCACTGGCGCTGGAGACGGCGCGCTCCGGCATCACCGTCAACGCGGTCTGTCCGGGCTATGCCGATACCGACATGGCGACCGCCAGCATCGACAATGTCGCCAACAAGACCGGCAAGAGCCGCGAAGAGGCGCTCGCGGCGATGATCAAGGACAATCCGCAAGGCCGGCTGATCGCGCCGGAAGAGGTCGCCGCCGCCGTGCTCTACCTGTGCGGGCCGGTCAGCGATGCCGTCACCGGCCAGTCGCTCATGATCAATGGCGGGGAGTTCTGAGATGGAAACGCCCTCTTCCGCCCTCGTGCTGGACCGCGAGACCAAGGCCAGCGAGCGCCCCGGCGACCACAAGGACGAACTCCGCCTGTGGCTGAGGATGCTGACCTGCTCGACTCTGATCGAGACCGAGATCCGCAACCGGCTGCGCGAGGAGTTCAAGACCACGCTGCCGCGCTTCGACCTGATGGCCCAGCTCGACAAGACCGCGGTCGGCATGACCGTCGGCGAGGTCTCGCAGCGCCTGATGGTCTCAAACGGCAATGTCACCGCCGTCGTCGCCGGCCTCGTGACGGATGGGCTGGTCGACAAGCGCTCCGCCCCGCAGGACCGGCGCGTGCAGATCCTCACCCTGACCGCACAGGGTCGCAAGGTCTTCCGCGCCATGGCCGAGCGCCATGAGGACTGGATCGCCGAGTTGTTCGCCGGACTCGACCAGCCCGCCATCGCGCAGCTTTTCCGGCTGCTCGGAGAGACCAAGACCTCGCTGCATCGCGCCATTGCGGGGCGGGCCGGCGAAGCCGCCAAGGGAGACGCCTGATGGCAGAGATCGCCAATGCCACGACCCTGCCGCTGGCGGGTTTCACGCCGGAGCATTTCAGCCTCTCGGTCTCCGGAAAGGTCGCGACGGTGACGCTGAACCGGCCTAAGAAAAAGAATCCGCTGACCTTCGCAAGCTACCGCGAACTCACGGATTTCTTCCTCGCCGCGCAGAAGGAAGAGGCGGCCAAGGCGATCGTGGTGACCGGCGCCGGCGGCAATTTCTCCTCGGGCGGCGACGTCTTCGAGATCATCGGGCCGCTGGTCGCGATGGAGACCAAGGACCTGCTCAAGTTCACCCGGATGACCGGCGAGCTGGTCAAGGCGATGCGGGCCTGCCCGCAGCCGATCGTGGCGGCGATCGACGGTGTCTGTGCCGGCGCGGGCGCGATCGTCGCCATGGCCTCGGACCTCAGGCTGGGCACGGCCGGCAGCAAGATTGCCTTCCTGTTCAACCGCGTGGGCCTCGCCGGCTGCGACATGGGCGCCTGCGCGATGCTGCCGCGCATCATTGGCCAGGGCCGTGCCGCGGAGCTGCTCTATACCGGGCGCGTGCTCAGGGGCGAGGAAGCCGAGCGCTGGGGTTTTCTCAACCGCATCTGCGCCTCCGAGGCCGTGCTGCCGGAAGCGCAGACGCTCGCTGCCGAACTGGCTGATGGCCCGACCTTCGCCAATGCGATGACCAAGCGCATGCTCGAAATGGAATGGGCGATGTCGGTCGAGAGCGCGATCGAGGCGGAAGCCGTGGCGCAGGCGCTCTGCATGCAGACCGAAGACTTTTCCCGCGCCTATCACGCCTTCGCCAACAAGCAGAAGCCGGTCTTCGAGGGCAACTGAGATGAGCAGCGCTTCTCCTCTCGGCCTCGACATCCTCGGCGACACGCTGGACTGGCCGGTCTTCGAGGAGAGCCATCGCGCTTTCGCCGCCGAATTGTCCGGCTGGGCCGATTCCTATCTCGCCGACCTGCCGCATGATGATGTCGACGAGGCCTGCCGGGCGCGCGTCGCAGCTTTAGGTGCTGCGGGCTTCCTGAAGGCGGCCGTGCCGGCTGCCTATGGCGGGTTGTCCGAAAAACTCGATGTTCGCACGCTCTGCCTCGCCCGCGAGATTTTGGCCGCGCATGACGGGCTCGCCGATTTCGCCTTCGCCATGCAGGGACTCGGCACCGGCGCGATCTCGATCGCCGGCTCCGAGGCGATGAAGCGGCACATCCTGCCGGATGTCGCTGCCGGCAAGCGCATCGCCGCCTTTGCGCTGTCCGAAAAGGAAGCCGGATCGGATGTCGCAGCGATGGCGACGACCGCGACGCCGGACGGCAATACCCATGTCCGCATCGACGGCGAGAAGAGCTGGATCTCGAATGGCGGCATCGCCGACCATTATATCGTCTTCGCTCGCACCGGCGAGGCCCCGGGCGCGCGCGGCCTCTCCGCCTTCCTGGTCGAGGCCGACACACCCGGCCTCACCATCGCGGAACGCATCGAGGTGATCGCGCCGCATCCGCTGGCCACCTTGCGCTTCGAAAGCTGCCGCGTGCCGCTCGAGAACCGCATCGGCGGGCCCGGCGACGGCTTCAAGGTCGCGATGGCGACGCTCGATATCTTCCGCTCGACCGTCGGCGCTGCCGCGCTCGGCTTCGCGCGCCGGGCACTGCATGAGACGCTCGCCCACGCCAATGGCCGCAAGCTCTTCGGCGGCACGCTCGGCGATCTCCAGCTTTCGCAGGCAGCCATCGCCGACAGTGCTGCCGAGGTCGATGCCGCCGCTCTCCTCGTCTACCGCGCCGCCTGGACCAAGGACCGGGGCGCGGCGCGCGTCACCCGCGAGGCAGCGCTGGCCAAGCTCGTCGCGACCGAGAACGCCCAGAAGGTAATCGACCGGGCTGTGCAGATCCATGGCGGGCTCGGCGTCACCAAGGGCGTCAAGGTCGAGGAACTCTACCGGGAGATCCGGGCCCTGCGCATCTACGAGGGCGCCTCGGAAGTCCAGAAGGTCGTGATCGCGCGCGACCTCCTGAAATCACATGCCGGAAGAGCAGATCGTTAGAGCCGGATTCACCGATCGGGCTGGCGGCCTGTTCGGATCGGGCTCTCGCAGGGGAACGCCATGACAGCAACCGGATTCGCGAGATCGGGGCATCAGGACAGCTTCGCGCGGAACAACCTGCCGCCGCGCGAAAGCTGGCCCGATCTGAGGCTGGAGGAGGCGGGGCTCGCCTACCCCGAGCGGTTGAACTGCGTCGTGGAGCTGCTCGACCGGCATGTCGACGAGGGGCATGGCGGGCGCACCGCCGTGATCGCCAACGACCTGCACTGGAGCTATGCCGACCTCACTGAGGTGGTGAACCGCATCGCCAATGTGCTGACCCGCGATCTCGGCATGGTCAGCGGCAACCGCGTACTGCTGCGCGCCGGCAACACGCCGATGATGGTCGCCGCCTATCTCGCCGTGATCAAGGCCGGCGGCGTCGCGGTCGCGACCATGCCGATGCTGCGCGCGGGCGAGCTCGCCTATCCCCTGCGCAAGGCCAGGATCGCGCTCGCGCTCTGCGACCATCGCCTAACGGCCGAGTTGGAGACCGCCAGGGTGCAAGCGCCGGAGCTCGCCCGCATCGTCGCCTTCGGCGGTGCAGGCAGCGAACTGGAAGCGCTGATGGCGCAGCCCGGCTACGAGGATTTCACGGCCGTCGACACCGCGCGCGACGATGTTTGCCTGATTGCCTTCACCTCCGGCACCACCGGCGAGCCCAAGGGCACGATGCATTTCCACCAGGACATGCTGGCGATCTGCGATTGCTATGGCGCCCGCGTGCTGAAGGCCTCGCCGGACGATCGCTTCACCGGCTCGCCGCCGCTCGCCTTCACCTTCGGGCTCGGCGGGCTCGTGCTCTTCCCGATGCGGATCGGCGCGGCGATGGTGCTGCCCGAGAAAGCCGGCCCGGCCGATCTGATCGACGCAATCGAGCGCCACAAGGTCAGCGTCGTCTTCACGGCGCCGACCGCCTATCGCGCCATGCTCGACAAGCTCGACGGGCGCGACATCGCCTCGCTCCGCACCTGCGTCTCCGCCGGCGAGGCGCTGCCCAAGGCGACCTTCGATGCCTGGCAGGCGCGGACCGGCATGCCGCTGCTCGACGGCATCGGCGCGACCGAGATGCTGCATATCTTCATCGGCGCGCCGCGCGAGGCGATCCGGCCGGGCGCGACCGGAACTCCGGTGCCGGGCTATGAGGCGAAGATCGTCGACGCCGAGGGGCGCGATGTGGCGGACGGCACGCCCGGGCGCCTCGCCGTGCGCGGCCCGACCGGCTGCCGCTACCTCGCCGACCCGCGCCAGGCGGTCTATGTCCTCGACGGCTGGAACATCACCGGCGACACCTATCTGCGCGATGCGGATGGCTACTTCTGGTACCAGGCCCGTTCCGACGACATGATCGTCTCGGCCGGGTACAACATCGCCGGTCCCGAGGTGGAAGCCTGCCTGCTGATGCATGAAGCCGTGGCCGAATGCGGCGTGGTCGGCGCGCCCTGCCCCGAGCGCGGACAGATCGTGAAGGCCTATGTCGTGCTGCGCGAGGGCGTCACCGGTGACACCACGCTGGCCAAGGCGCTGCAGGAGCACGTGAAGGCCAGCATCGCGCCCTACAAGTACCCGCGCGCGATCGAATTCGTCGCCGCCCTGCCGAAAACAGCGACCGGCAAGCTGCAACGCTTCGCCCTGCGCCAGATGGCCCAGGACGAGACTTGATTTTCCCGTCAACAGAGCCTGAACGGCCGAAACCGAGGCGATACGCCATGTCCGACCTTCCGCAATCCCGCGCCATCCTGCCCGAAGGCTGGCCGCAGCCGCGCGGCTATGCCAACGGCATGGTGGCGGAAGGCCGCGTGCTGGTGACCGGCGGGCTCGTCGGCTGGGACGCGCAAGGCGTCTTCGCCGAGGGCTTCATCGGCCAGTTGCGCCAGACCTTCCTCAATATCAGGGCGGTGGTCGAGGCCGGCGGCGGGCGCGTCGAGGATATCGTGCGCCTGACCTGGTATGTCACGGATATCGCGACCTATCGCGCCAGCCTCAGGGAGATGGGGCCGGCCTATCGCGAGGTCTTCGGCCGGCATTTCCCGGCCATGGCGGTGGTCGCCGTCACCGCACTGGTCGAGCCGGAGGCGCTGCTGGAGATCGAGGCGACGGCGGTGGTGGGGGCCTGACCCCGCGCCCTAAATCCCCGCGCCGTCCTGCAACGCCCCGACCGGCGCCTTGCGCCAGAGCCGCATATGCAGCGCCCGCAAGCCGGGACGCAGCAGGATGTCGCCGAAGGCGAGCGCCAGGGACGCGGCCGCATTGGCCGTCAGCACGAAGGCTGCCGCGAACAGCCCGGCCGTGCTCAACACACGCCAGCTGATCCCGGCAAGCCATGCCCGGCGGTCCGGCGTGCCCCGCCGGCCGACGACGCGAAGAACGCCGCGCTTCGCCTGCGCCAGCGCCCCGCCCTCCCCAACGGCCTGTCGAGCCTCGCCCTCGGCGGGTTCGACGAAGCCGAAGGCCACCGTCTCGTTGCTGATCCGGTCGATCAGGATGAAGCCGCCGAGCTGGTGGCTCTGCGCGTAGGGCAGCGAGACCAGCGGCCGATCGAGCCGGAGCGTGACGAGACCGATGCCGTTCATGCCCAGGCTCTGCGCCGGCAGCGGCTGGAAACCCTCGATATCGATGCTGTGATGCAGTGCTTCGACCGTGGCATTGGCGCTCTGCGTCGCGAGCTTCACCAGAAATTGGCCGCCTTCGAGCATGGCCCGCTCGCCCGTCCAGAGCAGGCGTGCCTTCAGGCCGCGGCTCACCGGCAGCGCCGCCCCGGCAGCGGCGATGACGTCGCCACGCGAGATGTCGATATCGTTCTCCAGTGCGACCGTCGCGGCCTGACCGGCAGCGATCTGGCTTGCCTCGCCGGCTGCGCCGATCAAACGTGCGATGCGGCTGGTGCGGCCGGAGGGCAGCGCGACGACGGGGTCTCCGACACGAGCGCGACCAGCAACCGGCGTACCAGCATAGCCGCGGAAATCGAGATCGGGCCGGTTCACCCATTGCACCGGCAGGACGAAGCCTTCGTCACTGGGGGCAGCGCGAGCGGCCGCGACGCCCTCAAGATAGGGCAGTAGCGCCGGGCCATCATACCAGGACATCAGCGTCGACGGGCGCATGACGTTCTCGCCGTCGCGGGCCGAGACCGGGATGAAGCGGATCGAGGCAAAGCCGAGGCTTTTCACCGCCGCGCGGTAATCCTCCGCGATGCGTTCGAAGACGGCGGCGTCATAACCGACGAGGTCCATCTTGTTGATGGCAACCACGACATGGCGGACGCCGACCAGCGAGACGATGAAGGAATGGCGGCGCGTCTGCGGCAGCAGGCCTTTGCGTGCATCCACCAGGATGATGGCAAGATCGGCTGTCGAGGCCCCCGTCGCCATGTTGCGGGTATATTGCTCGTGGCCGGGTGTGTCGGCGACGATGAAGCTGCGCGTCTGCGTCGCGAAATAGCGATAAGCGACATCGATGGTGATGCCCTGCTCGCGCTCGGCCGAGAGGCCGTCGACCAGCAAAGCGAAATCAGGCGCCTCGCCTTGCGTGCCGAACTTGCGGGAATCGCTGTCGAGAGCGCTGAGCTGATCGTCGAAGACCGCGCCGGCCTCGTAGAGCATGCGGCCGATCAGCGTCGACTTGCCGTCATCGACCGAACCGCAGGTGATGAAGCGCAGCAGCGAATGCTGGCCGGTTTCGGATGATGCCGGCGCATCGTTGGCCGGAAGCGGCGTCTGCACCGGTTTCGGTGCCTTCTTCTTGGCGAGCGCGAAGCCCATCAGAAATAGCCTTCCTGCTTCTTCTGTTCCATCGAGCCCGAGCCGTCATGGTCGATGACGCGGCCCTCCCGCTCGGAGGATCGTGACGAACGCATCTCGGCGATGATGTCGGTGAGGTTCGCCGCCTCGCTCTCGACGGCGCCGGTCAGCGGGTAGCAGCCCAGCGTCCGGAAGCGGACCATGCGGGTCTCGATGGTCTCGCCGGGGCGCAGTTCCATGCGCTCGTCGTCGCGCATGATCCAGGCGCCGTCGCGCCGGACGACCGGGCGCGGCGCCGCGAAATAGAGCGGCACGACCGGGATGTTCTCCAGCGCGATGTAATCCCAGACATCGCGCTCGGTCCAATTGGAGAGCGGAAACACGCGAAAGCTCTCGCCGCGATGCTTGCGGGTGTTGAAGAGCTGCCAGGGTTCGGGCCGCTGGTTCTTCGGGTCCCAGCGATGCTCCGGCGAGCGCAGCGAGAAGACGCGCTCCTTGGCCCGGCTCTTCTCCTCGTCGCGGCGCGCACCGCCGAAGGCGGCGTCGAACTTGTGGAGGTCGAGCGCCTGCTTCAGCCCTTGCGTCTTCATCACGTCGGTATGGACGCGCGAGCCAGAGCTGAAAGGATTGATCCCTGCCTCGACGCCCTCGCGGTTGATATGGACGATCAGATCGAGCCCGAGCCGCTGCGCCGTCTCGTCGCGAAAGGCGATCATCTCGCGGAATTTCCAGGTCGTATCGACATGGAGCAGGGGGAAAGGCGGCTTGGCAGGATAGAACGCCTTCATCACGAGATGCAGCAGGACGGCGGAATCCTTGCCGATCGAATAGAGCAGCACCGGCTTGTCGCAGGTCGCTACGACCTCGCGGATGATGAAGATCGCTTCCGCCTCGAGCTTCTGGAGATGGCTGAGCTGGATCATGCGCGCGCCTCCGCCGGTGCGGCCTGGGCACGCGCCAGTTTCCCGTCCTGCCCGACATGCAGGCCGCATTCCTTGGCCGCATCGTCCTCCCACCACCAGCGGCCGGCCCGCTCGGACTCGCCGGGGCGGATGGCGCGAGTGCAGGGCTGGCAGCCGATGGAGACGAAGCCTTGCGCGTGCAGCGGATTGACCGGCACATCGTTCTGCTGCGCGAAGGCGAGCGCGCGCTCTCGCGACCAGTCGATGAGCGGGCTCGCCTTGACGAGGCCGCGGGCCGCATCGGCCTCGGCCAGCTTCACCCCGCCTCGCGCCGCCGACTGATCAGCGCGTAGGCCAGTCAGCCAGATATCGGCACCGGCGAGCGCTCGGCCCAGAGGCTCGACCTTGCGGATATCGCAGCAGGACTTGCGGGCGTCGCGCGAGGCATAGAAGCCGTTGATGCCGTTCTGGCGGACATGGAGTTCAAGCGTGTCATGGCGCGGGTAGTACGGGCGGATCAGGATGCCGTAGCGCTCCTCGGTCTCCTGCCAGAGTGCATAGACCTCGGGAAAGAGCCGGCCGGTATCGAGCGTCGCGAAGGTGACAGGCAGCTTTGCGGTCGCGATGAAATGGGTGAGGACCTGGTCTTCGAGGCCGAAGGAGGTGGTGAAGACCACGCGACCGTTCGCTTCCGCGACGATGCCGGAAACGCGCGCGGGCACGTCCGCCTTGCCGAACGCCGCATCGAGCGCGGCCGCGCGATGCATCAGCAGCGCCTCTGCCGGCGTTGTCGTCGAGGGTTCGTCCGAGCCGAAGCCGTTCGCCATGGTCGTGGCCGCCTGTTCGGTAAATCGAACGAACCACTTATACCCATGACGACCAAGGTTCAATTTACAGCCGGTAGCGTGTTTTTTCTTATTTTACTTCCATTGGAGAAGTTTGTTTTGGTGAGTGCTCTGCACGCCCCTTAGCTGCGCAAACTCAATGGAAATCCCGCGATTTCGGGAGGATGCGGACGTTGCGCGGGTGGCGATGGCGCGGCAAAGGCGGGTTCTTCAGTTCGTCGATGGGCATCGGAACCTCGGCGCGATGCGTATCTGAGAGCGAGAGCAGGTCGATCGAGCGGTCGGCGATGCGCTGGGCCATGAGATGGGTGACGCCCTCGACGCTTTTCTGCACCCTGCCCTCGACCAGCATCAACCGCGCGCCCATGACCTCGCGGCGGAAACGCTCGAACAATCGCGCCCAGATCACGACATTGGTGATGCCGGTCTCGTCCTCCAGCGTGACGAAGATGGCATTGCCCTTGCCCGGCCGCTGCCGCACCAGCACGATTCCCGCCGTGCGGACGAAGGCGGCATCGGGCTTCGCCTCGGTCTCGGCGCAGCTCAGCACGCCCTCGCGACGGAAGCGCGGGCGCAGGAGCTGCATCGGATGCCCCTTCAGCGAGAGCCGGACGGTCTGGTAATCGGCGACGATATGCTCGGCCAGCGGCATGACCGGCAGCGCCATGCTCCGTTCCGAGCCCAACTCGCGGGCCTGCGCGGCCTGGAAGAGCGGCAGCGCGGGATCATCCGGCAAGCGGCGCACCGCCCAGAGCGCCTCGCGGCGGTCCAGCCCGAGCGATCGGAAGGCATCGGCATCGGCGAGCAGGCGCATGGCGCGAGCCGGGAGATTGGCCCGGCGCATCAGTTCCTCGACATCGCGATAGGGGCCGCGCACTTCCCGTTCCTCCGCGATGGCTTGGCCCCACTCATCCTTGAAGCCGTCGATCTGGCGGAAGCCGAGGCGCAGGGCGAAGGGATCCCTCCCGCCCTCCCGGCGCGGCCGATCGCGATAAGAACTTGATTCCGAAACGGCCTCCAAGCTGTTGTCCAAAAGGCTGGAATTGACATCGGCCGGGCGCGGTTCGACGCCGCCGTTCTCCTCCGCCTCCCGGACGATCTGGGCGGGAGCGTAGAAGCCCATCGGCTGGGAATTCAGCAGCGCACAGGCGAAAGCGGCCGGGTAGTGCTTCTTGAGATAGGAGGAGATGTAGACCAGCTTGGCGAAGGAAGCCGCGTGGCTTTCCGGGAAGCCATAGCTGCCGAAGCCCCTGATCTGCTCGAAACAGCGCTGGGCGAAATCGCGCTCATAGCCGCGCGCCACCATGCGCTCGACCATCATGTCCTGGAAATGATGGATCGTCCCGGCATTGCGGAAGGTCGCCATCGCCTTGCGCAGGCCGTTGGCCTCGATGTCTGAGAATTTGGCGGCGACCATGGCGAGCTTCATCGCCTGCTCCTGAAAGAGCGGGACGCCCTTGGTCTTGTCGAGCACGGCAACCAGTTCGTCGGCCTTGCCATGCTCCGGTGAAGGCGACGGATAGGTCACCTCTTCGATCCCCGCCCGCCGTTTCAGATAGGGATGGACCATGTTGCCCTGGATCGGACCGGGGCGGACGATCGCGACCTGGATGACCAGGTCGTAGAACTCCCGCGGCCTGAGCCGCGGCAGCATGTTCATCTGGGCGCGGCTCTCGACCTGGAAGACGCCGAGCGACTTGCCCTCGCAGAGCATGTCATAAGTCACTTCGTCGCCACCTTTGACGTCGGCGAGCGCGTAATCCTCTCCCCCATTTTCCTTGATCAGGTCGAACGCCTTGCGGATGCAGGTCAGCATGCCCAGAGCCAGCACATCGACCTTCATCAGCCCGAGCTCGTCGATGTCGTCGCGGTCCCATTCGATGAAGGTGCGGTCTTCCATCGCCGCGTTGCCGATCGGCACGGTCTCGTCGAGGCGCCCGCGCGACAGGACGAAGCCGCCGACATGCTGCGAGAGATGGCGCGGATAGCCCAATAACCGGGTGGCGAAATCGACGGCGCGGCGGATCGTCGGATTGGTCGGATCGAGCCCGGCCTGACGGACGCGGGCATCGCCGATCTCGCTGCCCCAGCTACCCCAGTTCGTATCGGCGATGCGGGCTGTGACGTCCTCGGTCAGGCCCAGTACCTTGCCGGCCTCGCGGATGGCGCTGCGCGGCCGGTAATGGATCACGGTCGCGGCGATTCCGGCGCGATGTCGGCCGTATTTCCAGTAGATCCACTGGATCACCTCCTCGCGCCGCTCATGCTCGAAATCGACATCGATATCGGGCGGTTCCTTGCGCTCGGTCGAGATGAAACGCTCGAACAGAACGTCATTCTCGGCGGGGTCGACGGCAGTGATGCCGAGCACGTAGCAGACGGCGGAATTGGCGGCAGAGCCGCGGCCCTGGCAGAGGATGCCCTTGCTCTCGGCGAATTCGACGATCTGGCGGATGGTCAGGAAATAGCGGGCGTAGTCGAGCTTTCCGATCAGATCAAGTTCCTTCGCCAGCAGCTTCTCGACCTTCTCCGGCACACCGTCGGGATAGCGGATCAGGCAGCAGCGGCGGACCAGCTCCACCAGCCAGTCCTGATCCTTCCAGCCGGGTGGGATCGGCTCGTCGGGATATTCGTATTTGAGCTGGCCGAGATCGAACTCGATGCGGGAGAAGAGATGTTGCGTCTCGGTGATGGCCTCGGGCGCGTCGCGGAACAGGCGAGCCATCTCCTGCGGTCGCTTGAGATGGCGCTCGGCATTGGATTCGAGCAGGCGCCCCGCTCGCTCGATGGTGACGCCCTCGCGGATGCAGGTCAGCACATCCTGCAGGTCGCGCTGAGCGATGGAACCGTAGAGCGCGTCATTGCTCGCGATCAGCGGCGTGCGGGTCGCAGCGGCGATGGCCTTGAGGCGCGCAAGGCGGCGGCGGTCGTCGCCGCGCCGGTGCATGCTGGCGGCAAGCCAGACCGCGCCGGGTGCGGCATCGTCGAGCCGGGCGAGCAATGCGGGCAGGCCATCGAGGCTGCGGCCGGGCATCAGGATCAGCAGCAGGTCACGGGCATCATTGAGGAGATCGTCGAGGACGAGGCGGCATTCGCCCTTCTTCACGCCGTCCTTCAGATTGCCATGGCTGAGCAGGCGGCAGAGCCGGCCCCAGCCGTCACGATTGGCGGGATAGACGACGATGTCTGGCGTACCGTCGGCGAAGACGAGGCGGGTGCCGGTCGCGAGCTTGAAGCGCTCCGCCTTCGCCTTCATCTGCGCCGGGGTGAAAGGCAGGGCGGCGAATTCGGCGTTCTCGACCCAGTAATACTCACCGGGGCTGCCACCTTCCCGGATCTTGTCCGGTGCCGGCAGGCCGTCCTCGCGCAACTGCTTCAGCGCCGCCCAGGCACGCACCACGCCCGCCACCGTGTTCCGGTCGGCGATGCCGATGCCGGAGTAGCCGAGCAGCAGCGCCGTCAGCACCATATGCGGCCCCGGCGAAGCGCCGCGCAGGAACGAAAAATGCGAGGCGGCAACGGGTTCGGCGAAGCTGTTCGCAATCTGATTCATGCGAAGAGCCCGTGCAGGAACCAGCGCGGCGGGTTGTTTCCGGCCTCGTAGAAGCCGATCCGGTAGAGCCAGAAACGGCGCCCTTCAGCATCCTCGACGCGATAATAGTCGCGCATCGGTTCGTCCGAACCGTCGCGCCACCATTCGGGCGCGATGCGCTCGGGACCTTCGGCGCGGGCGACGTCATGGATGAGGCGCCGCCAGCGGAAGCGGATCGGCGGGCCATCCGGTACTTCCGCGATGGCCTCGACAGGCTGGGGCGGCTCGAAGAGCTGGAGCGGGCGGGTCGGTGGCTCCTGCGGCTCCGGTGCGGACCAAGCTGCATCCGGCAATGGCGCGGCGGCCGAGAGCGCCTTGGCGGCGCGGACGGGATGATGCGTATCCTGCGCCGCGAAACGCAGCACCCGGTCGCGGCCGAAGCGGGTGACGAGCCGATCGACCAGATCGGCCACCGCCTCCTCCTCGATGGCACGGCCGTCAAGGCTATGCTGCGGCGTGTCGAGCGGCTCGCAGAGTGGCACTGCGAGCTTGATCGCATCGAAGCCGAAGCCGGGATCGAGCGGATCGGACAGGGTCTCGATGCGCTCGCGATAGAGCCTGAGCAGTGCTTTCGCATCGCGCGAAGGTCGGCCGGTTTCGAGGGCGAGGCGGCGCACCGCGCCGTCGCTGCGAAAGAAGCCGAGCTCGAAGACGCGACCGCCCTCGCCGCGGGCTTCCAGCACCCGCGCCGCCTCCCCGATCAGCCTGACGACGACAGCCTCGAGGCTCGCCGTGTCGGCGAAAGGCTCGGCGAAATGGCGCTCGACCACGCAATCGGGCGGCGGGCGCAGCGGCGTGATGCGACGGTCCTCATGGCCGAGGATACGCCGGAGCTTGACCGCCATCGCCTCGCCGAAGCGGGCCGAGAGCGTTTCCGAAGGGCGCTCCGCGAGATGAGCCAGCGTCTTGAGGCCGGCACGGGAGAGCGCGATCACGGTCTCGGCGTCGGTATCCAGCGCGGCGGTCGGCAGCGGGCGGAGCCACGCCTCCTCCTGGCCGGGCGGGATGATGCCGCCGAGACCGTGCCGCGCGCAGGCACGGGCGGCGTCGGGCGTGCCGGCGATGGCGGCCTTGAGCTTGAGGCCGCCGCGCTGCATGGCGCGCCCAGCCAGATTACCGAGCCCCCTCTCGCCGCCGAAGAGATGGGCGCAGCCGGTGATGTCGAGGATCAGGCCATGCGGTTCGTCGAGCGCGACAAGCGGCGTGAAACGGTCGCAGAAACCGGCGAGCGCTTCGAGGAATTCGCAATCGGCCTGAGCTTGCGTCTCCAGCGCGACGAGATCGGGAATGCGAGCGCGAGCATCGGCCAGCGTCATCCCGCGCGTCAGGCCGAGATCGACGGCGCGCCGGTCGCAATCGACGAGGCGCAGGGCATTGCCCTGCATCTCGGTCAGCACGTGCGGCTTCTCAGCCAGCGCGCCGGAGGCGGGTATCGCGCCCGTCCGCCGCAATCTGTCCGTCGCCAGAAAGGGGAACCAGAGGGCGAGATAGCGGCGCGGCATGGTCCGTCCGGAAAGATCGATCGAAAAGGCTGCATTCCGCAAAGCGATGTCGGTCACGGTCCCACTCCACACGCCACTCACGCTCGGCCACGCCGCCGCGCTGGCGCAGCAATCTCAGGGCGAAGGCCGGCGCGCCCGGCGCATTCGCCTCCAAGGCCCGCGAGGCCAGCGCCCTCACCTGCCAGCGCGTGCGCGCCGCGCTCGGCGCCTCGGTCGCCGCGACGCGCAGCAGCAGTACCGGCACGCCCGAGGCTTCCGCCGCCAGGGCGAGACGACGGCTCGCCGTCAGGTCGAAAGGGCGCGGCTCGCCCCAGGGCTCAATCAGCACGGCCCCGAGCGCCGAACAGCGCGCCGCCTCGGCGCCAGCCCGCAACACGCCCTCGCCGTCGCGCGCCCGCACCAACAGGAGGCGTGACGGATCGAGGCCAAATTCGTTCAATCCCGGCGCGTGCAATCGCCCGGCTTCGGCATCGACGAAATCCTGCCGCGCCCACAGGATGGAACGCTCGCTGGAGCCATTCCGCGTTTCTTCACGCGAACCGGGGGCGGCTTCGCTCGAAAATGCTCCGGCCTTCTCATCTGCCGCCCCCGCCCGCAGCGCGAGGCCGAGCGCGAAGCCGGTCGCGGCGGCGAGATCGGCGACCTCGGCAGCGTAGACCTCATGCAGCGCCGCCCGTGCGAGCCCGCCGTTCAGGACTTCGTCCAGCGCAGGCACGCCGAGGCCGATCCGCCCGGCCGCAACCGGCCCGCCCCGCAAGGCGGCCTCTGAGAGGCTGCGGCGCAGATCGGACAGGGTCGAGGCGGTTTCGGACATGGGGCAAGGCTTCTGTTCTCTCTTTGTTCTTTATAGAACGCTCCCCACCGGAAGGCGAGTCGAGTCTTCCCGCCTTCCCCATGCCCCTGCCAGAGAGTGACGCGGGGCGGGTCTCGTCATTCCGAAGCTGCTTGCGCAAACAGCTCTCGAGACCACGGCGCTGACATGTGCAGAGGCGCATTCGGAAGAGCAGCGCCCGGAATATCCGCTCCGCCGAGGCTCTCGGTTTTCATTTATCGCAATTTCTTCACGCGAACCGACGCCCACTTCGCTCGGAAATGCTCTAGCCTCAGCGGCATGTGGGGGATTCTCTCGAGCTATTGGCCGCATATCCTCGCGGTCATCACGATCGCACTGTCGGCGGTCGCCGGCGCGCATGCGGTGATGACCAAGGACGAGGTGCGCGCCGCCATCGGCTGGGTTGGCGTCATCATCCTCTCGCCGATCATCGGACCGCTGCTCTACGCCATCGCCGGGGTCAACCGCATCCGCCGCGCCTCGATCCTGGCCCAGCGCCCCGGCCATGGCATGGCGGCGGCCGATTTCCATGTCGAGGACGAGGCGGTCGCGACGCATTTCGGCCGGCGCTTCCTCGCGCTCAAGACGCTCGGCGACCGCGTCGCCCGCCACCCGCTGACCACCGGCAACCGCATCGACACGCTGGAGACCGGTGACGAGGCCTATGGCGCGATGCTCGCCGCCATCGCGGCGGCTGAGCGCAGCATCATCCTGGAAAGCTACATCTTCGACCGGGACCCGATCGGCCTGCGCATCGCCGATGCGCTGATCGAGGCGCAGAAACGCGGCATCGCGGTCCGGGTGCTGATCGACGCGGTCGGAGCGCGCTATTCGGTGCCGAGCATCGCCGGGCATCTGCGCGAGGGCGGGGTCGCGGTCGACGTCTTCAACGGCAACATCATCATGGGCCTGCGGCTGCCCTATGCCAATCTCAGGACGCACCGGAAGATCATCGTCGTCGACGGCATCATCGGCTTCATGGGCGGGATGAACATTCGCGAGGGTTTCACCCGCGAATTCGCCGGCGACGCCTTCGCCCATGACACGCATTTCCGCATCGAGGGGCCTGTGGTGGCCGATCTCTTCGCCGTCGCGGCCGAGGACTGGTGCTTCGCCACCGGCGAAGCACTGGCCGGCCCGGCCTGGGAGATTCCGGCGCTGGCGCGAAGCGGCATGCCGGTGCTGGCGCGCGCGGTGCCCACGGGGCCGGATTCCTATCTGGAAACCAATCACAAGCTGTTGATGGGTGCACTGTCGGTGGCGCGCCAGTCGGTCAAGATCATGTCGCCCTATTTCCTGCCCGACCAGGAACTGATCAGCGCGCTCGTCACCGCGGCGCGACGCGGCGTCGACATCGATATCGTCGTGCCCTCGGTCAACAACCTCGTGCTGGTCGACCGCGCCATGACCGCGCAATTCGACCAGATCCTGAAGAATTATTGCCGGATCTGGCGCTCCACCGGCGCCTTCGACCATTCCAAGCTCCTCGCCGTGGATGGGAGCTGGGCCTATGTCGGCTCCTCCAATCTCGACCCGCGTTCGCTGCGCCTGAACTTCGAGATCGACCTCGAGGTTCTCGACCATGGATTCGCCCGCGCGATCGAGCGCCGGATCGAGACGGTGATGTCGACTGCGACCCCGGTCACGCTTGCCGGCCTGCGCGCCCGGCCCTATGTCATGCGTCTGATCGACAGGCTGATCTGGCTCGGCTCGCCCTATCTCTGAGCCGAAGCAGTCATATCCCTGATGCTAGAGGCGCCTAAACCGTTACCCGCCCCACCAAGGCGGGTCCGGAGCACGAGCCGGCGGAGCGATGCAGAAGAAGAACCAGAGCCTGCCCGCCAGCATCATCGCCTCGCTGCGCCAGCGCAACAACCGCCCCGGCACCGTTTCGGCCGGAGAGAACGGTCGTTCCGGGGGCACGCTGGTCGCCTCCTACAACGTCCATAAATGCGTCGGCGTCGATGGCCGCTTCGATCCCGGCCGGATCGGGCAGGTGATCCGCGAGATCGCGCCGGATGTCATCGCCCTGCAGGAGGCCGACAAGCGCTTCGGCGCCCGCCACGGCCTGCTCGACCTCGCCCGGCTGAAAGACGAGACCGGCCTCGTCCCCGTTCCCGTGGAAAGCACCAATGCCGCGGCGCATGGCTGGCACGGCAATGTCGTGCTGTTCCGGCAGGGGCTGGTGCGCGACGTCCATCAGGTCTCGCTGCCGGGGCTGGAGCCGCGCGGCGCGCTGGTCGTCGATATCGACCTCGAGAGCGGCGCGGCACTTCGGATCGTCGCGGCCCATCTCGGCCTGCTCAGGCGCTCGCGCTCGCAGCAGGCCCGGATGATCATCGACCTGATGCGCAGCCGGGACGAGCGCCCCACCCTCCTGCTCGGCGATCTCAACGAATGGCGCCTCGGCGGCCGCTCGGCACTGAGCGCGCTTGATGCCGCCTTCGGCGCGATGCCGGTTCCGGTCCCGAGCTTCCCGGCCGGGCTGCCCTTGCTGGCGCTCGACCGGATCATCGCCAACCGCCCGGAAATCCTGTCGCAAGTCGCGGTCCACGATACGCCGCTCGCGCGCATCGCCTCAGACCATCTGCCGATCAAGGCCTTCGTCGATCCGGCCATGGCGGCACTGCCGGTCAGCGGCCCCGATTTCATGATCGCGCCGGCCGAGCCGCCGGGCCCCGGCAGGGCAGCCTTGCATGCCAAGGAGACGCCCCTGCCCCTTCCCGCGTCCTCGCCAGGCGGCAAGGGACGCGCGGGCAGCAATCGCGAACTCGTGCGCAAGGCCGGCGCCCAATTGAAGCGCGCCGTCAAGCGCACCTTGCGACGGTCGGACGCTCCGACTCGCTAACGACCGCCGCCTGCGCGAAGCGTTGCAGAGCACGGCTTCATGCCGGCAATGCGCTTCAGCGCTGGCCAATCCCGGTGAAGCCTGCTTTCTGGATTCATCAGCCGTACCATGGCGCAGAATCAGATGCCGGATAACTTGGCCGAGCGCCCGAGCGCGCCGCAGCTCTTCCTGATCTTCACGCGGATCGGGCTGACCAGCTTCGGCGGCGGCCTGAGCGGCTGGATGCTCCGGGAATTCGTGCAGCGCCGGCGCCTGATGAGCGAAGAGGATTTCCTCAACGGGCTCTCGGTCGCGCAGGCCCTGCCCGGCGTCAACGTCACCAACATGGCGATCTGGATCGGCTACAAGCTCGGCGGACGCAACGGCGCCATCGCCTCCTGGCTCGGCATCGTCGTGCCCGCCGCCTTCGTCATCGTCCTGATCGGCAGCGCCTTCGCCTCGCTCAGCGGCTATGAACTCAGCCATGTCGCCCTAAGCGGCGCGGCTTCGGGCGCGATCGGCCTGTCGCTGGCGATGGGGCTGACCGCCGCGCGACGGGTGCCGCGCCGGGTCTTCCCGCTCGCGATCATGGCCGCGACCTTCGTCGCGGTCGCGATCCTGAAATGGCCGCTGCTCTGGACGGTGCTCGGCTTCGGCTCGCTCAGCGTCGCCGTGACCTACCGGGACGGTTGAGCTCTTTTTTGTTTCAGTCGCATTTTCTTCACGCGAACCGGTGCCCACTTCGCTCGAAAATACTTTAGGCCGATGCAATCCCTGCCCTTCAGCATCCTGCTCGTCTTCCTGCCGCTCTCGCTGGTGACCATCGGCGGCGGCCAGAGCGCCATCGCCGACATGCATCGCCAGATCGTCGAGGTGCATCAGTGGATGAGCGCCGCGCAATTCGTCGACGCCTTCGCGATCGCGCGGCTGGCGCCGGGGCCGGGCTCGCTGCTGGCGACGCTGATCGGCTGGCAGATCGCCGGGTTCTGGGGCGCGCTCGCCGCCACCGCCGGCATCTTCGGGCCGACCGCCTTCCTGATCTACGGCGTCGCCCATATCTGGTCGCGCTACGAGGGCGCCCGCCTGCTGCGCGCGCTTGAGAGGGGCTTGCGACCGGTCGCTGCGGGCATGATCCTGGCGGCGAGCTATGTGCTGATCCAGTCCCTCGACAGCGGCTGGCTCGGCCGCGGCATCGCGCTGGTCTCGACAGCCCTGCTGATGCTGACGCCGGTCAATCCGCTCCTGCTGATCGCCGGCGGCGCCGGCTGTTTCGTCGGGCTGCACCTGCTGGCACTGATCTGACCGCCGCCCGCGGAGTCGAGCCAAAGCTCCAGCTTCACTGGCCACGGAGCATTGAACAAATTCTCTCTCCATTTGTTCAGATAGGGCTTTACACAACAGGTTATTGTAATAACTATATTATATCGAAGGCTTTTCTTTTGAATTATAGCAATTATTATATTGCCATCGCGCAAAGAATCAACTTGCGAATCCTTTGAGAAGACTATTACACGCCCCGGACATGGGACTGGGGTTACGTAATGAATAATAATTCTAGACTGACTTTCCTGGCAGCTTTGCTGTCGACAACAGCTCTTTCGGTGGCACAGGCGCAAACGCAAGCGCCGCAGGTCAATGCGCCCAGCAGCGAGCAGATGATCCCGCTCGACCAGATCACGGTCACGGCATCGCGCGGCGAGAAGCAGGCTCTCGATGTTCCCGGCACCGTCAGCGTGATCACGCGGCAGGAACTCGACGAGCGGATCACCCGCGACACGCAGGACCTCGTGCGCTACCAGCCGGGCGTCAGCGTCAACCGCATCACCAGCAGCACCGACCCGTTCGGCAATTACGGCGGCTTCACCATCCGCGGCGTCGGCGGCAACCGGGTGCAGATGCAGGTCGACGGCTCGCGCGTGATCGAGCGCGTCACCGACGGCAACCGCGACTTCGTCGACCTGCCCTTCCTCAAGAATGTCGAGATCGTACGCGGGCCGGGCTCGGTGCTGTGGGGCGCGGACGCGCTCGGCGGCATCGTCGCCTACCGCACGCTCGATCCGGAAGACCTGCTGAAGGGCAAGGACAAGCCCTACGCCGCCAGGCTGAGCACCAGCTATGACAGCCTCGACCGATCCTTCGTGAAGACCGGGATCGCGGCCTTCCGCTTCTCGCCGATGCTGGAGGGCATCGTCGGCGTCAGCCAGAAGAGCGCCCAAGAGGCAAGATTGACCAAGGCGCGCGCCGATGGCGGCCGCTGGGGCTGCCCGGTGCCAACGATGCGCTTCCTCGGCTGCGACCGGCTCAATCCGCTCGACGTCACTGTCTGGAACAGCTTCGCCAAGCTCGTCTTCAAGCCGACAACAGACCACACCTTCAAGCTGACCGGCGAATACTATGACAGCGATTCGACGGTGAACCAGCTCTACAACTACAACGTCGTGAGTTCCGGCATCCGCAACGGGCCGAACATCCGCAACCAGGTCAAGAGCCGCAAGCGGGTCGCGCTCGAGCACGAATGGCAGGCGGGCTTGAGCTTCCTCGATTCCGTGCGCTGGCAGGCCTCGTTCTCGCCGCAGGAGCGGACCTTCGTCACCAACAACCTGCAGACACTCGCCAACGGCCAACAGCGCCTGACACGCGGCCTGCACGACTATTCCGAGCAGTTCTCGCAGCTCGACATCCAGGCGAAGTCGAGCTTCGGGCTCGGCCCGAGCTTCCATCGCCTGACCTACGGCTTCCAGGGCGACATCACCAAGACGAACTACAAGCGCCAGGACGACGTCAGGAATCTCGCCACGGGCGTGACGACGACGACGATCGCCGGCGGCTTCAACTTTGCGAACTCGACGACGAACCGCTACGATTTCTATCTCCAGGACGAGATCGAGCTGCTGTCCGGCCGCTGGACGATCACGCCCGGCCTGCGCTACGCGAACTATAACATCGATCCCAAGCCGGGGCCGGGCTACCAGATCGCGGTGGGCAAGGAGCCGCGCGAACTCACCTCGCACCGGCTGGTCCCGCAGATCGGCACGATCTTCAAGCTCGACGACACCTATTCGATCTATGGCCGCTATGCCGAAGGCTTCAAGATGCCGACGGCCGAGCAGCTCTATACCTCGCTGCCGTCGACGGGCTTCAACCTGATCCCGAACCCTGACCTGCGGCCGGAAAGCGTCCGCTCCTACGAAGCCGGTTTCCGTGGCAAGTTCGCGGATGGCTGGTTCTCGGTCGGCGTCTTCCACGCGCGCTACAAGGACTTCATCCAGTCCCTGTACAACATCCCCGGCACCAACGATTACACCTCCCGGAATCTGTCGCAGGTGCAGATCTCCGGTATCGAGGCCTCCGCCGAATGGCGCTTCCACGAGCGCTGGCTGGCGAGCGCGACGCTCAGCTACCAATACGGCAAGCAGCGCATCGAGGCGGGCCTCCCCGTCACGCCCTTCGACGTCAATCCGTTCAAGGCCGTCACCGGGTTGAAATACATGATGCCCGAATACGGGCTCGAGGCCGAAGTGATCGGCACCTTCGCGGGCGGCGCCACCCGGGCAAGCTCGCCCACCCTCTTCAAGCAGGGCGGCTATTCGGTGTTCGACGCCTATCTGAGCTGGAAGCCGACCTCGTCCATCACCGTGCGCGGCGGCGTCGATAACATCTTCGACAAGCGCTACTTCGCAAACCTGGTCGGCGGAACAACCTATGCGAAGACGGCGGCTGTCTGCACCAGCCCGGCCAGTTGCGTTGCCGCCGCCAACCCACTGGAACTGCAGACCGCACCGGGGCGCACCTTCAAGCTCTCCGCTTCCGTCGAATTCTGATCCTGTTCGAGACGCCGGACGCCAAAAGCCCGGCGGATCAGCGGCGCCCCGGCCGAGACCCCGGGGCGTCGCAACCCTTTTGGAGACCATCATGAGCAACGAGACCAACCCGCGCGAAAAGCTCGTGCAATCGCCCGCCGAAATCCTGCAGAGCCTGCCCGCCATGGGCCGCGTCATGCTGAGCACCCGTTCCGGCGGTGCCACCCATGAACGGATGGGCGCAGTCGAGACCGTGACGATCGCCGGGAACGAAGCCCGCCTGTCCGGCGCCTTCCATGACAGCCGCATCGATCTTGCAACCGTCGTCAGCATCGTCGCCGACCGGACCAGCAAGATGCGCGAGCGCGTGCTGCCGCGGCTGGAATGCCAAGATGCGGCCGGCGAGACGCTGTTCAGCCTGATCGGTCTCGACGGGCTCGAGCCCTTCGACAAGGCGCTTGAGCCGCTCGGCGCCGGCGAGGTGCTGGAGCCGGTCCAGCGCGAGGCACCGGGCAGCGGCGGCTCCGCCGAGGTGCCGGAGGACGATCTCGGCGCCCGCAGCTTCGCGGCGATCCTGGCCAGCGGCAAAGCGATCGCCATCGATATCGAGCGCGCCGGCCTGTTCCAGCACTGGCAAGGCGCCCTGCCCGAGCCGAAGCCGGCGATGGGCTTCGTCAACATCATGCAGGGCGATTTCCATCTGCATCTCAAGGCCGGCGCGGTGTCGGACTGGGCGCGAACGGAAAGCGGGGGCGTCGTTTCCCTTCAGGCCCGCGACGCCGAGGGCAAGAGCTTCGGCCTCGTCCTGCGCGGTCCGGCGGCGGCTTTCGCAGAGGTGCCGGGTGTCGATGCCCGCGGCTGACGCCAGCCCGGCCGTCGCAAGCTTCGCCCATCCGCGCGCTAGCTGGCTCTGCCCGGAGTCGGGCCGGCTGCTGGCGCAGGGCGAACTGATGCAGGCGATGGCGCGCAAGCGCGTCGTCCTGCTCGGCGAGACGCATGACGTCGCCGAGATCCATCGCTGGCAGCTCCATGTCGCGACCTGCCTGCACCTGCTGCGGCCGCAGATGGCGGTCGGGTACGAGATGTTCCCGCTGCGCATCCAGCCAGTGCTCGACGCCTGGGTCGCAGGCGAGCTGGATACCGCGACCTTCATCGAGCGCAGCGAATGGGCTGAGGTCTGGGGTTTCGATCCCGAGCTTTACCTGCCGCTGTTCCATTTCTGCCGGCAGCAGCGGGTGAAGATGCTGGCGCTGAACTGCCATCGGCCTCTGGTCACACGGGTCGGACAGGTCGGCTGGGAAGCGATCCCGGTCGAGGAGCGGGACGGCGTCACGCCGGCCGCCCCTGCGACCGAGGGCTATCGTGCCTATCTCGCGGCGATCACCGGCCGGTTCAGCGGATCGGCCCGACCGGAAGCGATGGCGCCGGAGCGGTTCGACCGCTTCGTGCGGGCGCAGCAGTGCTGGGATCGCTCCTTCGCCTGCCGGATCGCCGACCATCTCGCGGCAACGGAGGACGATCCGCTAGTCGTGGGGATCATCGGGCGTGGCCATCTCGAATACGGCCATGGCACGCCGTTCCAGCTGCGCGATCTCGGCATCGAGGATGTCGCGGTACTGCTGCCGGAGACAGCCGCAACCCATGACCCCAGCGCCGTGGCCGGCATCGCCGACGCGCTCTTCCGACTCGATACGCCCGAGCCTCCGCAATCGCGGCGGACGACGCGGGCCGCGTCATGAGGGCCGTGCTCTCGCAGATCGTCGGGCTGACCCGGCTTTGCATCGCCGGGCCGGGCGGCAAGGTCGGCGCGCTCTATTTCCTGCTGATCTTCGGGCTCGGCCTCGCCAGCGTTCAAGTCATGGTCCGGCTGATTTCCTGGACCGCAGATTTCTACAACGCGCTGCAGAAGCTCGATGTCGACGGCGCGCTGCGGCAGATCGCGATCTTCTTCGGCCTCATCGCGATCAGCGTGGGCCTGCATCTCTCCAGCGCCTATCTGCGCAAGATGGTGCAGATCCGCTGGCGGCGCGCGCTGACCGAGGCGGCGCTCGACCGCTGGCTTGCCGGCAAGGCCTATTGGCATCTGCGCGAGCGCACCGACCACGGGCTCGACAATCCCGACCAGCGCATCGCCGAGGACTGCCGCATCTTCGTCGAGAAACTCACGATCGAAGGCATGGAGCTCGCCACGAACAGCGTCGCGCTGGTGACCTATGTCTCGATCCTCTGGTCGCTTTCAACGTTCGCGCTGTCGTTCAGCCTGTTCGGCTACGCGATTGAAATCCCGCGCTACATGGTCTGGGCCGCGCCGCTCTACGTGGCGATCGCCACCTTCATCACGCATGGGCTCGGGCGCCCGCTGAAGGCGCTCAACATCGAGCAGCAGCGGCGCGAGGCCGATTTCCGCTTCTCGCTGGTCAGGCTGCGCGAGCATGTCGAGGCCGTGGCGCTGGCCAATGGCGAGCCGGCCGAGCGAAGGCTGTTCCGCGAGCGCTTCGGCGCGATCGCCGGGAACTGGCAGAGGCTGGCCAATCGCGAGCTGATCCTCGGCTTCTTCACGCGGCCCTATTTCCAGACGGTGCTGCGCATCCCGCTCTTCCTGGCGCTGCCAGCCTATCTTGCCGGGCGCGTCACCTTCGGCGGGCTGATGCAGATCGGCTCGGCCTTCCAGAACGTGGTGACGACGCTGTCCTGGTTCGTGTTCTCCTATCGCGACCTCATCGAACTCGCAGCGGCAGCGAGCCGCCTGTCGCATTTCATGAGAGCTGCCGAAGGCGCCGCCGCGCCGGTGGCGGGCCCTGCCCTGCACAAGACGGGCGAGGCGAGGCTGCGGCTGCGCGATCTCATGCTCGCGACGCCCGCGGGACGCCATCTCGCGCCGATCCCGAATCTCATGCTGGAGGCCGGCGGCAGCTATTGGCTCGCAGCGCCTTCCGGCCATGGCAAGAGCACGCTGGCCAAGGCCATCGCCGGGCTCTGGATATATGGCGAGGGCCGGATCGAACAGCCGGAGGGACGCATCCTCGTCCTGCCGCAGCAACCCTATCTGCCGCTCGGCGATCTCCGCACCACCCTCGCCTATCCGCAATCGCCGGAGGCCGTCGACGACGAGAGGCTGCGCGAGGCGCTCGCCGCCGTCGGGCTGGAAGCGCTCTGGCCGCTCGACGCGGAAGGCTGGATGGACATGCGGCGCGGCCTCTCCGGGGGCGAGCGCCAGCGCTTCGCCCTGGCGCGCGCATTGCTTCAGGAGCCCGACTGGCTCGTGCTCGATGAGGCGACCAGCGCGCTGGATGCCGAGAGCGAGGCGCAGGTGCTCGCCGCGCTACGGCAGGCACTGCCCGCGAGCGCCCTGATCCTGATCGCGCATCGCGCGCCACAGGGCCTCGGTTCGCTCCGGATGATCGAACTCGCGCGGCCGCCGTCGCGAGCGGATACCGGTCTCGCCACGGCCGTCGTGCAGGTCGAACCGGTAGGCTGAGTGGCGTCGGGGCTCGCCGCGGCTATCGCCCGCGGATCAGGTCGGCGGCCTGGTAGCCCCAATAGGTCAACTGGACGGCGGCGGTGCCGAAAGGACCGCCGTTCCAGACCAGGCCGAAGGGCGCGAAGAGCTTGTAGCGGTCGCTGGCGCCCCGGATCGCCTCGGCGATGACGGTGCCACCGATCGCGGTGGTGTTCATGCCGTGGCCACCGAAGGCCGTGCAGTACCAGACGCCCGGCCGATACTGGCCGATCTGCGGCATGAGATGGCGCGCATAGGACATCAGGCCGGACCAGGCGGCCTCGACCTTGAGTTCGGCGAGCTGCGGATAGGTCGTGACCATCTCGTGGCGCAGGATCGCGGCGACGTCGCCGGGCTCGGTCGTGCGCGTGGTGATGCGCCCGCCCCAGAGGATGCGCGAGCCGCCCTCGACCGTGCGGTAATAGTCACCCGCCCGCCGGTCGTCGCCGACGCCGGTACCGATGCGGATCGCCTGGCGGATCAGGTCCGGCGCAGCCTCGGTCAGCAGCACATAGGTCGCGATCGGGATATAGGCGCGCCGCAGCGCCGGCAGCACGTCGCCGGTATAGCCGCCGGTGGTGAACAGCACCTGCTCGGCCTCGATCGTCGCCTTGGCCGTCTTCAGCCGCTTCACGGCGCCGTCGAGTTCACAGGAGATGACCGGCGAGCCTTCATGGATCTTGCCGCCAAGCCGGACGATCTCGCGGGCGAGCGCGCGGGCATAGTTCAGCGGATGAAAATGGAAGGAATCGTCGGCCGCGAGCGAGGCGTGGTATTTTGGCGAATTCAGGAGCGCGCGCGTCTCGTCGCGGCCGAGATAGCGAAGCTTGCGTCCGAAACGCTTCTCCTGCGTGTCGCGCACGGCCTGAAGCCCGGCGCCACCGTCATAGCGGACGACCTTCATGATGCCCGGCGACGGAGCCGCTTCCGTGATCGCGAGGCTTTCGATATTGCCGCGGACGATCTCGACGCCTTCCATCGTCAAGCGATAGAGCTCGTCGGCCTGCTCGCGCCCAGTCTGGCGCTCGATCGCGGCAAGCGAGGTCGCATAGCCCGGGCTGACGAAGCCGCCATTGCGGCCCGACGCGCCCCAGGCGACGCGCTGCGCCTCCAGCAACAGGACGGAGCGGCCGGCGCGGGCAAGGTTGAGCGCGGCGGTGAGGCCGGCCAGGCCGCCGCCGACGATGCAGATATCCGTCTTCAGCGTGCCTTCGGCCGGCGGATAGCTCTCCTGCGTCGCGAGGGTGCGGCGGTAATAGGTGTCGATATAGGAGGACATGCGGTCTCGCGGAGGCAGGCGGCGGGTTGTTTCGTCGTCGGCGCGCGCGCTCCGCCACCGGTTTTCCCAGCGGCGGATCGCGGATTTCGGTGTTTACTCGGCGGCTTCCGCCGTGCGCGACCCCGGCGGATCGAAGGCCTGGATCGGCGGCAGATTGCCGTCGAAGCGCGCGACCTGCACTGTGGTGAGCTGCCCGGTGCAGCCCTGCGCCAGCGCCGAGGTGCCGATATCGCGGGTCAGCACGTTCGGATTGCCGTGGACACAGAGCGGCTTGTCCTCGTTCGCGTCGGCGGGGTCGTACCAGGCGCCGGTCGGCAACTGGATCACGCCCTTGCGGATACCGTCGGTGACATGGACGGCGGCCAGACAGGCGCCGCGCTCGTTCGAGAGCCGGATGATGTCGCCATCGGCGATGCCGCGCAGGCCTGCATCGTCCGGATGCATATGCGCGATCTCGCGCCCGCGATGCTTGGCGTCGTTGCTGTGGCCGCCGAAATCGAACTGGCTGTGCAGGCGGGTCCGCGGCTGGTTGGCGACGAGCACATAGGGATTGGCGTCATCGGGGACATTGGTCGCGCCGAGCCAGGTCGGGTGGCCGGGGCAATCCGCCTCGCCGAAGCCGGCGATGGTCTCGGAGTAGATCTCCAGCTTGCCGCTCGGGGTCCGTAGCGGCGAAGCGTCCGGGTCGGCCCGGAAGGCGCGCAGATTGCCGCCATCATCCGGCTGCTGCGGCAGGTCGAAACCCTCGCCCGCCCAGAATTCGGCGAAGCTCGGCGCCGGCAGGCCTTTCTCGGCAAGAGCCGTGCGGGTCGGCTCGTAGAGATGCTCCAGCCATTGCCGGGCGGTGCGGCCCTCGGTGAAGGCCTCGCCGGTGCCGAGGCGCTCGGCGAGATCGGCGAAGATCGCGTAATCGTCGCGGGCCTCGCCATAGGGCGCGACCACCGGGTGCATCGGCACCAGCAGCGGATCGTTGGGGTTGCCGCCGATATCCTCGCGCTCCAGCGTCATCGTGCAGGGCAGCACGATATCGGCATGGCGCGCGGTTGCGGTCCAGGCGAGCTCGTGCACGACCAGCGTGTCGATGCGGGCGAAGGCCTCGCGCAGGCGGTTGAGATCCTGATGATGGTGGAACGGGTTGCCGCCGGCCCAATAGACCAGCTTGATCTCGGGATAGGTCCGGGTCTGGCCGTTATAGCGATAGGTCGTGCCCGGGTTGAGCAGCATGTCCGCGATGCGCGCAACCGGGATGTAGTCGCTGATCGGGTTCCTGCCTTGCGAGAAGGTCGGCATCGGCACGGCATTGTAGCGCCGGCCGTAATAGGCGATGGCACCGAGGCCGTAGCCATAGCCACCGCCGGGCAGGCCGATCTGGCCGAGCGCCGCAGCGAGCACCATGCCCATCCAGACCGGCTGCTCGCCATGGGCAGCGCGCTGCAGGGCATGGGCCACGACGATGAGCGCGCGCTTGCCGTGGAGGCGCTTCGCCAGCGCGACGATCTCCTCGGCCGGCAGGCCGGCAATCGGAGCGGCCCAGTTCGCGTCCTTGGGCTGGCCGTCGGTCTCGCCGAGCAGATAACGCTCGAAGACCGGCCAGCCGGCCGTGTAGCGGTCGAGGAAGGCGCGGTCGTGCAGGCCGTTGACGACGAGCGTGTGGACCAGCGCCAGCATCAACGCCGTGTCGCTGCCGGGCTTGTTCGCCACCCAGTCGGCCCTGGCTCCGGCCGGCAGGTCGCTGCGCAGCGGGCTCACCAGCACGAATTCGCAACCGCGCTCCTGCGCCCGCTCCATCGCGCCGCGCTCGACATGGCGGCTGGTGCCGCCGCCGGCGACCATGCTGTTCTTCAGCGCCATGCCGCCGAAGGCGAGCACGATCTCGCTGTGATCGGCGATCTGCTCCCAGGAGACGTTGCGCTTCACCAGGTCCTCGTAGTCGCCGATGATATGCGGCACGAGGACGGAGGAGGCGCCCGAGGAATAGCTGTTGACCGACTTCACATAGCCACCGGTCGAGGTGTTCAGGAAGCGGTGGATCTGGCTCTGGGCATGGTGGAAGCGGCCGGCGCTGGCCCAGCCATAGGAGCCGCCGAAGATCGCGCCGGGCCCGAAATCGTCGCGCACGCGGCGCAGTTCGGCCGCGAGCTTGTCGAGCACGGCAGACCAGGACATCGGCACGTATTCGTCGCGTCCGCGGCGATCGTCGGGACCCGGCCCGTTCTCCAGCCAGCCGCGGCGGACCATCGGCTGCGCGATGCGGGCGCGATGGCGCAGCGCCGCCGGGAAATTCTGGATGATCTCGTTGGGATCGGGATCACCCTCATGCGGACGGACCTCAAGCTGCCCTTCCTTCATGCGGGCCGAGAACACGCCCCAATGCGAGGTATGCGGGCGGAACGCCTCGCTTTCGGCCACAGCTTCGCTTGCCGGAACGATCGGAGCCGTCATCGCCTTTACCCTCACCTTTTCGGACTGAAACAGCCCCTCCCTCATTCCGCTGGTCCGCGAACGATCGCAAGGGGTTTTCGCGGATTGCGGACAAGCGCCGCACGCTTGGCCCCATGCAGAAAGGCCCGGCTGCTCGTCGCAGCCGGGCCTTTCCCTGTTCCGTCAACCGGATCGCGTCGTGATCAGCGGATCGGCGCCGCGTATTGCAGGCCGCCATTGGTCCAGAGCGCATTCTGGCCGCGCGCGATCTTGAGGAGCGAGCCCTGGCCGAGATTGCGCTCGAACATCTCGCCGTAATTGCCGGTCGCCTTGATGGCGTTATAGGCCCAGTCGTTCTTGAGGCCGAGCGCCTCGCCGAAGGTGCCTTCCTTGCCGAGCAGGCGCTTGATCTCCGGATTGTCGGACTTCTCGCGCATCTCGTCGACATTCGCCTGGGTCACGCCGAGTTCCTCGGCCGTGACCTGCGCGAAATGGACCCAGGTGACGATGTCGAACCACTGGTCGTCGCCATGGCGGGTGACGTAGCCCAGCGGCTCCTTCGAGATCGTCTCCGGCAGCACGATGTGATCGGCCGGGGCCTTGAAGCGCATGCGCTCGGCATAAAGGCCGGACGCGTCCGTGGTGAAGGCGTCGCAGCGGCCGCTCTCATAGGCCTCGGTCGCCTCGTTGTTGGTGGCGAAGGTCACCGGCTCGAACTTCATGTTGTTCTTGCGGAAATAGTCCGCGGTGTTGAGCTCGGTCGTGGTGCCCTGCTGGATGCAGATCGAGGCGCCGCTGAGCTCCTTCGCCGATTTGATGTTCAGCGACTTCTTCACCATGAAGCCCTGGCCGTCATAGTAGTAGGTCGCGCGGAAGTTCTGGCCGAGCGTGGTGTCGCGGCTCATGGTCCAGGTCGTGGTGGCGGCGATGAGATCGGTCTCGCCCGACTGGAGCGCCGTGATCCGGTCCTTCGAGGGGAGCTGGATGAACTTCACCTTGGACTTGTCGCCGAAGACGGCCGCGGCCAGCGCCCGGCAATAATCGGCGTTGATGCCGGTCAGGACGCCATTCGCGTCCGGAACCGCGAAGCCGGCGAGATTCGCACCGGTCCCGCAGTTCAGGACGCCGCGCGACTGAATGGTCTTCAGGGTCTGCGCTTCGGCCGACACCGAAACGGCGCAAACGGCAGCAGCGGCAAGCGCCAAGGTCAACTTCATTGTTCCATCCCCATATTACGGTAGTGCCGACGATGTTCCACGCGGCCCGGCTTCCGTCAATCGGCAGCACGGGCCTTTCCTTCCGGAAGCTTGCCGTTCCGTCTTATTGCAGGTCGGCGAAGGCGAGCTTCAGGCGCTCGACCGCCTCCGTGACCACATCGCGCGGCGTCGCCAGGTTGAAGCGCAGGAAGCTCTCGCCGCCCTTGCCGAAGGTCGGGCCGTGATTGATGGCGATCTTCGCCTGCTTCTCGACGCGCGCCGTGAACTCGGCCGTATCCATCCCCGTTCCCGAGAAATCCGCCCAGGCGAGATAGGTCGACTCGAGCGGCATCGAGCGCACGCCCGGAATCGCGTTGATCCCGGTGTCGAAGATACGGCGGTTGCCGTCGAGATAGAGGTTGAGGGCATCGACCCAGGCGGCGCCCTCCGGGCTGTAGGCCGCGGTCGCCATCGCCATGCCGAAGGAATTCGGGGAGATGCCGAGCGCTTCCATGCGCCCGCGGAACAGGTTGCGCAGCCGCTCGTCGGGGATGATGACGTTGCCGATATGGGCGCCGGCGATGTTGAAGGTCTTGGTCGTCGCCGTCATCATGACCAGACGGTCCATGATCTCGGGCGCCGCGACCGGCATCACCATGTGCTTCTGGCCGGGCATGACCAGGTCGTGGTGGATCTCGTCCGACACGAGGATGAGGTCGTGGCGCTTGCAGAAATCGGCGATCGCCCGCAATTCGTCGCGCGTCCAGACGCGCCCGCCCGGATTATGCGGCGAGCACAGGATGAGCATGCGCTCGGTGCCGGTCATCGCGGCATCCCAGGCGGGGATGTCGAGGACGTAGCGTCCTTCCTCCAGCGCCAGCGGGCATTCGACGACGCGCCGCCCGGACGAGGCCACGATACGCGCGAAGGCGTGATAGACCGGCGTCATCAGCACGACGCCGTCGCCGGGCTTGGTATAGGCCTCGACGCAGAGCGCCGTGCCGTTGACGAGGCCATGCGTGGTGAAGACCGAGTCGGGCGAGACCTCCCAGCCGTGCCGGTTCGACATCCACCAGCGGATCGCCGCGAGATAGGCCCGGTCATCGCCGAAATAGCCGTAGATGCCATGGGCGTTCATGCCATCGAGCGCGGTCTGGACGCAGGCCGGCGGGCGGAAGTCCATATCCGCCACCCACATCGCAATGCCGCCATCGGCCGGCACGCCATAGACGGTTTCCATCTTGTCCCATTTGGCCGAATGGGTGCCGCGGCGATCGATCCGCTCGTCGAAATTGGGAGAAAACTGCATGAGACCCTGCCGGCTAACACGGAGAATATCCTTCCCCTAGCAGGTCCCGCGGGAGAACACAGCCGCTGCCGGGCGCAACCCGGGAGAACGGGGAATGCATTCGCCGCGGGGCAGAGGCGATGGGCGATGGGTGATGCCCGACCTCGTTCCTCAACGCTGCTTGCGGACCTCCTCCGCCGTGACAGTCGGTTGCTGGCCGCCCCAGCTTGCGCGCAGCCAGTTGGAGAGATCGGCGACCTGCTGGTCGGTGAGATGCGCGGCAAAGCCGGGCATGGGCTGCATGCGCTCAAGCCCCGGGAAGCGTTGGGCAGGAATGCCGGAGAGGATGACCTTGTTGAGGTTGCGCGCATCCGCCAGGCGCAGCGAGGCATTGGTCGCGAGCGGCACCACGACATGCGGAATGCCCTGCCCTTCGCCGCCATGGCAACTGGCGCAGACGGCGAGATAGCTGGCGCGCGCCGAGGCCGCGACATCCGCGGAAACGGCAACGGGCTGCGGCGCCGCCGGCGGGGTCGTGCGCTCCGGCAATTTGTCGAGATCGAAGAGATAGGCCGACATCGCAGCGAGGTCGTCGGCGGTGAAATACTGGGTCGAGAAATGGACGACCTCGAACATCTGGTTGGTCATAGCGCCTTGCGCCGAGATGCCCGATTTCATGAAGCTCGCGAACACCAGCGGATCGAAGCCCATCCGCGTCAGCCCGGCCTTGGTGATGTCGGGCGCGACGACGCCTTCGAGTTCCGCGCCTTGCAGATAGGCGCTGTCCTTCATCCCCATCGTGAGGTTGCGCGGCGTATGGCATTCGCCGCAATGGGCGAGCGCGTCGGTCAGATAGCGGCCGCGATTCCATTGAGCCGAGCGGCCGGCGATCTCCGTTTTGGTATCGGAAGACAGGTTGACGAGGTTCCAGAAGGCCAAGCCCTGCCGGATGTTGAAGGGAAAGGGCAGATGATTGGCCTTGTTCGCCACCTTCATCGGCTCGCGGCTCATCAGGAAGGCATAGACCGCGTCGACGTCCTCGACCGTCAGCTTGCGATAGGAAGCATAAGGCATGGCCGGGTAGAGATGGCCCTGCTTGCCGACGCCGTCGCGCACCGCGCGGTGGAACTCGGCCCGCGTCCAGGCGCCGATGCCGTGCTCCTTGTCGGGTGAGATATTGGTCGAATAGATCGTCCCGAACGGTGTCTCGAACGGCAGACCACCTGCCCAGGGCGCGCCGCCCTTGGTGACGTGGCAAGCATAGCAATCGGCGGCGACGGCGACATAGGCGCCGCGCTTGGCCAGCGTCTTCATCTGCTCGGCCGAGAGCGGCTGCTCGATATCCTTGGCCACGACACTGCGTTCGAACAGGCCGAGGAAGACGGCTCCCGCCGCAAGCACCCCGAGGACGGCGATCGTCAGAACCGCCAGAAGCAGTTTCCTCGCCATGCGCACTACGCCTTTACCAAGCCGGGAGTCTTGAGGACGAGGTCGCGCACGGCCTCGAAATAGCGGACATAGCCGGTGCAGCGGCAGATATGGCGGTCGAGCGCCTCGCTGATCACCTGCTCCAGCGCCTCGCGCCTGACCGGATTGCGCTTCAACTGGTCGAGCAGCACCGTCGCGCCGGTGACGAAGCCCGGCGTGCAATAGCCGCACTGGAACGAGAAATGCTCGATGAAGGCCTGCTGGACCGGCGAAAGCGCGGTGATGGTCCCGCTGGCGTCGCGTTTAGCTTGCCCTTCCACGGTCCTGACCTTGCGCCCGGCGAACCAGTGCGCGCCGGTGATGCAGGTGCGCATCTCCTCGAGCGAGCCATCGGGCTTCTCCAGCACCACCGTGCAGGCATGGCAGATGCCCTGGCCGCAGCCCATGCGCGAGCCGGTCAGGTCGAGATACTCGAAGAGGAAATCCTGCATCATCATCGTCTCGGGCACGTTGATCGGCCCGACGGGCTTGTCGTTGATGGTGAGGGAGAGCGGCTTCATCGCGATGGTCATGCCAGCGCCTCCCGGATCTTCTCGGATGTGATCGGCAGGCTGTAGAAGCGCTTGCCGATGGCATGGGCGACGGCGTTCGCGATCGCCGGCACGACGGCGATCATCACCACCTCTGCCATGCCCTTGGGCGGATCGGTGTCGGAGAGCGGCGGCAATACCTCCGATGTCTGTGACCAGACGGCGACGTCCTTCGAGACCGGCAATTCATAGCGGTTCCAGTTCCAGGTGCCGTCGCCCGGTCCGTCCTCATGAAGCGGCAGATACTCCTTCAGCGCGTGGCCGATGCCCATGGCGATGCCGCCCTGGATCTGGCCGGAGACCAGCTCCGGCACGATCTGGTTGCCGCATTCGAGGATCGAGTGATGCGAGAGCAGGCTGATCTCGCCGCTGCCGGTATCGACGACGATCTCGGCCAGCGTCGCCATCGGCGCGTAATAGGTGACGCCGGCATTGTTGCGCTGCGCCGGCGGGTAGAAGACCGCGGCACGTTCGACGAAATGCCAGCCGTCCTGCGTCATCAAATCCCGGCGCGCGGCCGGGGCGCCCTCGCCATATTTCACGGCGAGCGCGTCGATGGCGAAGCGGCGCTTTCCGGTATCGGGCAGGTCGAATTCCGCTTCGGCCCATTGCCAGCGGTTGAAGCTGTGCACGGTGACGCCGGTGACGAGGCCGAGCCGGTGCGCTTCCGCCGCGATCTCGGCGAAGGCGAGCGGCTGCATCGCTGCGGCCGTGACCCTGCCATCAACGATACGCAGATCCTCGCGGCGCACCGCCTCCGGCGCCATCTGGCCGCCGCCGATGCCGCGCGACCAGAGCGAGCGCGCCGCCGGCCAGATCGCGAGATCGACCAGTACCCGCGCGGCCTCGCGCGTCGCATGGCCGAGATAATAGACGCTGTTCGAGGCGCTCATCGGCGAGGTGAAGCTCGGCGTCCAGCGCGGATTGGCCTTGCGCTTGTCCTCTTCCTCCTGGGAGAGCGTGTAGGGCTCGTCGGTGGTCTCCAGCGGCATCTGCGGCCAGCGCACCTTGCCGAACTCGGTCTCGTCGGGTTGCCGCCCGAGCAGGCCGGCGGCCATCACCGCCTGCGAGGTCGTGGCGCCCGTACCGATCTCATGCGCGACATGCGAGAGCTTCAATCGCCCGGTCGCATCGAATTCGAGCGCGCAGAGCGCCGACTCCGCACCGGTGCCGTAGTCCTTGTGCACATGGCCGTAGCCGACGCCGTATTTCTTGCCGGGATTGGCGGCCTCGAAGGCAGCCTTGCGCGTCTGCCTGTTCGCCCAGAGCGGGTGCTGCTGCGCCCGGTCGAGGATCTCGCCATGGCGCATGGCGCCGGAGGGGATCGCGCCCTGCGAGTTCTTCATCCCCGCCTTCAGCGCGTTGCGGCGCCGGAACTCCACGGGATCGAGGCCGAGCGCCTCGGCGGCTTCATCGACCATCATCTCGGTCGCCGCCATCGTCTGGAGCGTGCCGTAGCCGCGCATCGAACCGGCATCGACCGCGCGCGACGAGACGATCGTCGCCGAGAAATCGCTCTTCGGCAGGTAATAGATCGACTGCGCCGCCGTCGCGCCGACCGTTCCGACCGAGACCGAGAAGTTCTCGCGCCCGCCACCATCGGTGCGGTAGCGCCCGGTCATCGCCCGGAACCGGCCGGTCTTGCGGTCGATGACCATGACCTTCTCCATCTGGAAGGCATGGCGCTTCAGCGCGGTCTGGAACTGTTCGTAGCGGTCGTTGGCGAGCCTGACCGGGCGGCCGTCGCCATAAAGCCCGGCGAGCACGCAGTAATACGGGAAGATCGCGTGGTCCTTGGTGCCGTAGCCGACGGTGTAGCCGATCTTGAGGTCGATGCTTTTCAGCGGGAATGTCGACTTCGAGACAATATGGGCCGCCATCTCCGCCACCTCGTAGGGCGACTGGGTGGCGATCAGCGCGTGCAGCAGGCCGCTGGCGCGGTCGTACCAGACATTGCCGTTATCGGCTTCCATGGCCGAGGCATCGGCGGACTGGCTGGTGAAGGAACGCCGCAGCACCAGCGCGTCATCGCCGGCAGCGGCGATCTCGCGCTCGATTTCGACCGCCGCCGCCATGCCGCGGGCCATCGCATCGCCGTCGCCGGCGGCGGGCCATTGCGGCTCCTCGCCCTTGAAGCCGGCGCGGATCGTCGTCTCCTTGAGCGACGAGTAACGGTCCTCGGCGTCGGGGGTCCCACCGTCGATCCGGACATAGCGCGCAGCGCCGTAAGGCCCCGGCGTCGTCGAGGGCCCCTCGGGACCGTAGCGCACGACCTTGTCGTTGAAGCGCAGCTTGCGCTTGGCCGCGTCGTAGCGGGCGAAGTCGTGATAGATGAGCATGGCGACGGGCTGGCCGAGCAGCCGGGCCGTCTGGCCCTTGGGAACGAAGAAGACGTCGCCATAGAAGCCGGGCACGGGAATCGCGACGCCATCGGCAACGAGATCCTCATGCAGGACGAGCCGGTCGGGCTTCAGGTCATCGCCGAGCAGGCCGAGATCGATGCCGTCGAAGACGCGATCGACCCGCGTCGCCTTGAGCGTGAAGGCGTGCGCCTGCTCTTTCGGCCAGCCTGCGAGGTCGCGCGCCCGATAGTCGCGCGAGAAGGTCTTGCCGCCGGTCACCTTGGCAATCGCGTCGAGGCGGTATTTCGGCTTGCCACCGGCAGCGAGCCAATCGGCGCCGGGACGCGGCGGCGTCTCGATCAGCTCCGCTTGCGTGGGCGACGGCAGCAGCGAAACCTTGATGGCAACGCCGGCTGCGCCGGCCTTGAGAAAGCTTCTGCGGGACAGGCCTGTCTTCACGTCCGATCCTCCGCCCGCTGGCGAACCGATTCCACTTGCCGACGCGACGGCACCGACGAGCTGGCCTACGAGATACTTGAATTGTTCTGATTTCAAGTGCCGGAGCCGGAGGGTCGCATGACGTGGGAGGGCGGATGACGGCCGGAATCTTGCGGGCCTGAACGCAGGGAACCCTCGAAAGGGGGCCTCGAACGTCGCCATGCGGCCGCGCGCCCATGGCCGACAGGCTCTTCCAAAGAAGCGGCTGACATCGCCGAGCACCCATCGTTCGATCTGATGAAACGAAACGGTCGGAATAATGCAATGGACAGCTGAATTCTTCTCCGGCTAGGTCAGCGGAGAGGACAATTTCCCTATGGCTACCATGCGTTCTTCCAATCCTTTGCCCCTGTCTCCCGGTTCGATATCGCGGGGAGTGGGACGAATCCTGCCCGGCCTGGGCCTTTGCGTCGGCATCAGCGCGATCGCCTTCGCGCTGGAGCACGTCGAGGCTGCGACCACGGGCCGGGCCTGGCTCGAGGCCCTGGTGCTGGCAATCCTGATCGGCGCCGCTGTCCGGTCCGTCTGGACGCCCTCGGACACCTGGCGCGCCGGGATCGCATTCTCGGCGAAAACCGTCCTGGAGATTGCCATCGTCCTGCTCGGCGCGTCCTTGAACGCTGCGATGATCGTCGCCGCCGGGCCGGCATTGATCGCCGGCATCGCAGTGGTGGTGGCGCTAACCCTCGCCTTCAGCTTCCTGATCGGGCGGACGCTCGGTCTGCCGAAGCGCATGGCGGTCCTCGTCGCCTGCGGCAATTCGATCTGCGGCAACTCCGCCATCGCCGCGGTCGCACCGGTCATCGGCGCGGACGGCAAGGACGTTGCCGCCTCCATTGCTTTCACCGCGGTGCTAGGCGTCCTGGTCGTGCTCGGCCTGCCGCTGCTCGTTCCGCTGCTCAGGCTGTCCGAAACCCAGTACGGCGTCCTGGCCGGGCTGACGGTCTATGCCGTCCCGCAGGTGCTGGCCGCGACCGCGCCTGTCGCCACCGCCAGCGTCCAGATCGGGACGCTCGTCAAGCTCGTCCGTGTCCTCATGCTCGGGCCTGTCGTCCTGGTGCTGTCGCTGCTGCGGCACAGGCTGCAGGACGACGCGACCGGGACGGCTCCGGCAGGCGCGGTCGGGAACAGCGCCACGCGGCAGCGCATCGCCTTCAACAAGCTGGTCCCGTGGTTCATCATCGCCTTCCTGGCGATGGCAGCCCTGCGCACGCATGGCTTCATCCCGGAGGCCGCGCTCGGCCCGATTTCCCACATCGCAACCGTCCTGACCATCGTTTCGATGGCGGCTCTGGGCCTGGGAGTCGATGTCCGTGTCGTTGCCAGGGCCGGCGGACGCGTCACCACCGCAGTCACCCTTTCGCTGATCATCCTGGCGATCATCAGCCTCGGCCTGATCCGCCTGCTCGGGATCAGCTGAGCCGACAGCGGCTGGCGCGAATGCGGGAACGATGCGGGCCGCAGAGATACCTTCAGCGAGCCGGCGCCTGGGAACCCGCCGGAGCCAGCTCCGCTGCAAGATTTCGGACCGATTGCCGGATACCCTCGAACATCGCGAAATTGACGCGGCTTGCCGCCACGAAGATGCCGAGCTTGCGATTGGGCGCGAGCACGACATAGGTCATGAATCCGCCGAGCCCCCCGCTCTTCCCGAGCAGTAGCGGCACGCCGTCGCGGGCGCGGCTGACGACCCAGCCCAGCCCCATGCCTTCCGAATCCGTGACCTCGACCCCGACAGCGCGGCGCAAGCCGTCATGCGGGCGCCAAAGCGCGTGGGCCAGCGCCATCGTCGCCTGAGCCTCGCCTGAAAGGTGCCAGCGCATCCAGCGCGCCATATCGTCGGCCGTCGAATAGAGCCCGCCGCTGGCCGCCATGATCGGCGTCGCCTCCCAGTTCGGGTCGGGATTGCCAAACACGTCGAGCCCCGTCATCAGGCGCGGCTTCTGCGCGTCCGAAAGCCGGGCGACCGTATCGGCCATGCCGAGCGGCGCGGTGATCCTGTCGCGGAGTAGGTCGGGGAAGGATTTGCCGCCGGCCTGGGCGAGAGCCTCGCCGAGCAGGCCGAAGCCGACATTTGAGTAGATCGCGGTCGTGCCCGGTGCATAAGCCGGCGCGTTCTGCCGCATCCAGTTCCAGTAGTAGTCGCCCCTGTAGGCGGCAAACGGGTTGCCTTCGCCCGTGACGGCCGGATCACGCAACTCGCGCGGCAGTCCCGCCGAATGCGTCGCGAGATCCAGCAAGGTGAAGGGCTGGCCGCCGAAGGATTTCACGCTGCTTCCGGGCGGCGCGTAACGGGTAAACGGATCGCTCAGGCCGACGCCGCCTTGTGCCGCCATATCCGCCAGGAGATCGCCGGTGAGCACTTTCGAGATCGAGCCGAGGCGCAGGATCGAGCGCCCGTCCGGCTCGACCTTGCTACCCGGCGCGGTCTCGCCGACGCCAGCGATCTCGGTCTCGTCACCATGGACGACGGCAACGATCAGGCCGGGCGCGCCGGAGTTCAGGAACATCGCCGTGGCCGCCATCGAGACGGCATCGCGCAGCGCGAGGTCCTTGGTTTGCGCACCCGCCGTTGCCGTCAGGATTTGGAGCGCCGCCAATGCGGCGCCCGCCTTGCCGATGAATGTCATGATCGCTCCGTGTCATTCCGATGTGGCGCCGGGTACAGGGGTCTAGAACCGGTAGGCCGCGCGCAGGGTCGCCGACTGGTCGAGATAGCGGCTGGCGGCGCGCGCCGTGTATTCGGCGCGGAGTTCGAAGCCTTTCGCGGTGACCAGCTCCAGGCCGGCCGAGACGTTGCCATAGGTCTTCGGCAGCCCCGTCACGAGGGTGAAGGGGGCTGCATCGAAGGCGGCGAGATGCAGCTTCGACGTCCAGTCGCTGGTCGGCAGGATGCTGACACCCGCCGAGAGATAGGAGCGCAACGTCATGCCCTCGAGGTCGTGGCGCATGCCGATCTCGAGGCTCGGCGTCGCCATGACGGTAAAACGATCGCTGCGATGGACCGCGAGATCGAACCAGCCGGCCCCGCTCTCGCGATGGCCGCGCTGCACCGCGTAGTTGAGATCGAGATCGACGAAGGGCTTGGCGTACCAGCTGCCGAAATCCATCTGGTAGGCGGCGCGCAGGCGGCCACCGCCGAAATCGAGCTGCGGCTCGCTCGTGGCGATGCCTCCCGGCGCCCGGCGCGACGTCTTCGCCATGTCGCGGCCGATCTGTACCGCCGCGGCGAACTGCCAGGGGCCGAGCTGGCGCTTCAGCGTGAGCCCCCCGATGAAGCTGTCATTGTCGCTCGTCGAGCCCGCCGCCGTGCTGGTCCGCCCGAAGCCATAGCTCGCCGCGCCGCCAAGGAACCAACCGGGTGCGAACTCTCGCTGCGCCCCGAGGCTCAGCGTCGTCTGCCTGATCCGAAAGCCGCTATCGCCGGCGCTGCTGCCGCGGCGCATCCAGTTCGAGCCGACCCGCGCCCAGTTGCAATCGCTTTCGGAGAGCGCCGCACCGGGCCCCGTGAAGGCCGGACAGCTCATCAGCCGGTTGAAGAAGGCGAAGGCTTCGTTGATCTGGTTGGCGGACCGCGCGCCGACCCCATCATTGGCGATCGCATCGACGACGCTGCCGTGATGCGCGAGCGACTCGACGCTCGTGAAAGCATCGAACAATGGGCCTGCCCGCATGTCGCCGCTGTCCCACAGCGCCTGGATGTGCTTCGCGACGCGCGACCGGTCGGCGCTCAGGCCGCCATTGGCGAGCCCGAAATGGCCGTCGACCGTCAGGAAAAGGTCGCGCCCGTCCGGGCTTTGAAGCATCCGGTAGCTATAGGCGGTCGTCGCGCTCTTGATCGCGAAGGCGCCGGTCGGCCGATCGTCGAAATGCGCGACCTGCAGCGAGACGCCCGGCCGGGGCTTCTGGAGCTGCGGTTCAAGCTGGCCGGCCAGTGACGGCGCCGTGCCCGAGCTTGCTACGGAGATCATGTCGGCGGTGCCGGCGCCGAAATCGACGTCGGCCTGATAGATTCCGCCCGGGCTCTGTTCGAAGACGCTCGCGATCCGCGTCGTGGCGATGCTTCCGCCATGTGCCACCGCACCGCCCGGATTGATCGTCCCGGAGTTGTACAGCCGTGTCTGATATTGCGCGCCCATTGCAAGGACGCCGCCGGGCCGGTTGTCGATGTCGCTGTTGAAGGGATCTCCGGTGGTAAGGATATCACCGATCATGGTCCCGCTGTTGCTGATTGACAGGCCGCCATTCGTCGAGCGCCCGGCGACCTTGCCACTGATCACGCCGGCATTGTCGACGCGTGTGTAGAACTCGCTGATCGCGAGGATCGCGGCATCCCGCTCGCTGGTGACATGCGCACCGGGCGCGATGCTGATCGCAATCGGCGTCGAGCGGTTGTTCACGTCGGGGCTGGCACTCATGCTGACCGCGACGATCGCCGGCGCCCCGGCCCCGCCCGCATGCACGACGGCATCGCGCCCGACGGTAATCTCGACCTTGCCGCCCTTTGTGTTGGTCCCCCAACTGCCCTGGTTCGCCTCGAGCAGGATGCCGCCATCCTTGAAGATAGCGCCGCCGCCGAGGCTCATCGCCACGATGGCGGGAGCGCGAGCACCAAAGCTTGCGATCCAGCCATTGTCCCCGACGGCGACCTTCACCGCACCGCCATTGCCACCTGCACCCTGGACGTTGCCGGGCGCGGACCGGACCAAACCGGGACCGTAGGAGATCGACGACAGGTCCCCGGCAATGCCGCCGCCGCCGCCGACGCTCTGCGCCAGGATGCCGATGGAGCCCTGTCCATAGGTCTCGACCGATCCGTCGATCCTGACGCCGACCGCGCCGCCGTCGCCATAGGTCACCGAACCGAAGAGGGAGACCGGATTGAGAGTGGCGAGGCCCGGCTGCGTCGTCAGCGCGGCCATGCCGCCGCCGGCACCGACGCTCTGGGCGACGATGCCATGCGCCGCCTTGCCCGTGGTCGTGAGATCGCCGTCCTTGCCCAAGGCGACGGCGATGTCCTGCCCCCAGCCCTGCACGCCGCGGGTGGCATTGAGGGTGAGCGTCATCGGAAAGGCGAGCGCGCCCTGCGTGGCCGCCGTTGCGACATAGCCGCCGCCGGCGCCGACGCTCTGGGCGAGAACGCCGAAGGCGAGGTCGCCGGAGGTCCTGATCAGGCCGTCGACGGCGACCCTGACCTTGCCGCCATCGGCCTTGCCACGCCCAGTTTCCGCCCCGAGCGTGATGTCGTGCGAGCCGGAGGCGGGGCGGTCGAACACCAGGCTCGCCGCGCCGCCGCCACCGCCGATGCTCTGGGCCATGATCGCGTGCGACAGCAGGCCCGAGGTTTCGATTCGGCCAGTCGACCGGGCGAAGACATTGCCGCCGTGCCCGTTCGCGCCGAAGGCTCCGACCTTGGTCGCACCGCTGAGCGAGATCGGCATGTTGCCGACGCCGGCACCGCCACCGAAGCGGGACGCGCTGCGCCCGCCGCCGCCGCCGACGCTCTGGGCAAGGATGCCGGGTGAATCCACGCCGAAGGTGCTGATCCGCCCGCGGTTCTCGATCACGACCGCATAGTCGGTCGGATCATCGGCGACGCGTAGTCCGCCACCGCCATGGCCGCCGGCTCCGCCGCCGCGGCCGATGTTCAGGCCGATATTGAAGGACTGGTTGCCGAGCGCCGTATGGCTGCTGCCGGCATTGCCGCCGCCACCGCCGACCGTCTGGGCGAAGATGCCCGGCGCCTGATCGCCATGGGTCGCGATCTGGCCGCCATTGATGATCTCGACATGGCCGGCATCGCCGCCGCTAGCGCCGGCGCCGCCGACATTGAAGGACAGGCTGGCCCCGCCTTGCGCCTGCAGGAGCGGAACCGCGTCGAGCAGCGCGCGCAGAACGGTCGTGCGCATGTTGGCATCGGAGAACAGATCCCTGGCGATGTCCTCGACGCTGCGGCCGACACTGCCGCCATTGCCGCCGCCTCCGCCGATGCTCTGGGCGAAGATGCCGGCTGCTCCGGCGCCGCCCGTTTCGATCGTGCCGCTATTGGCGACCTTGACCGCGCCGCCATCGCTGGAGCCGCCGCCGCGCCCGCCGAGATTGAGGTTGAGGCCGAAGGTCTCGGGAAACTGTCGGAAATTCGCGCCGGCAGCGGCGAGCGTTCCGAGCGCATCGACCAGGGTCGTCGTCAGCGTGCTGATCGCATGGGAATCGGCGCTGCCGCCATTGCCGCCGCCGCCACCGATGCTCTGCGCGACGATCGCATGCGCGCCGGTTCCTGCCGTCCGCAATGTTCCGGCATTGTCGATCGCGACCGTACCGCCATGGCTGCCGCTACCGCCATTGCCGCCGACCGTGACATTGCTGGTGAAAGAGGGCGTGAACTGGCTCGTCACCCATTTGTCGGCCGAGACCGCGCGCAATGTGCTGATCAGGCGGAAAAGTGCGCTGATGTCACCGCCGATCGCGGATGCCAACGAATTGCCGGTGAGCCGCTCCGCATTGCCGCCATCGCCGCCGCCCCCGCCGATGCTCTGCGCGAAAATCCCATAGGACATCTCGCCGGCCGTCGAGACGGTGCCGCGGTTGGCGATCGTGACCGAGCCGCCGTGATTGCCGCTGCCGCCGGTGCCGCCGACCGTGATCGCGCTGGTCCCGCGCTGCGACGGGCTGGTCTTGCCCTGGGAACTTCCACCCGCCCCGCCACCGCCGCCCACGCTCTGGGCATAGATGCCGGCCGCGGCGATGCCCGTGCTGGTGATCGTCCCCTCATTGCTGACGACGACGCTGCCGCCGATCGCACCGAGGCCACCATGCCCGCCAACCGAGGTCGCGACGCCGAACGTCGTCGGCGCAGCCTGCGGCGTTCCTTCCGGCAGGGGCACGATCTGCGCGCCGCTGACCTCGGCCAGCGCACTGCCGCCGACACCGCCGCTCCCGCCAATGCTCTGCGCAATGATACCCCGGGCGTTGTCGCCACCGGTTGCGATCGCGCCCCTGGTCAGGACGTTGACCGCGCCGCCGGCGCCGCCGATGCCGCCTGCTCCGCCAACGGCGACGCCGGTGGTGAATTGCGAGGCGGCGAGCAGCGTCAGGCTCTGCGTGGCAGTGGAGCCGCCGATGCCACCGCCGCCGCCAACGCTCTGGGCGACGAGACCATGCGCGCCGGCACCTGCCGTCCTGATCGCGCCCAATTGCTGGGCGTCGACACTTCCGCCGGTCCCGCCACTGCCGCCGGCCCCACCGATAGCGACGCTCAGCGCGGCGGCCGCAGGCCCTGTCGGGCTGCCGCTGATCGGCACGCCCACGGTGAGTTGCTTCGTCCAGACCGAACCGCCATTACCGCCGCCGCCCCCGATGCTCTGTACGGTCGCGCCGATGCTCTGTGCGCCGGCCGTCGTAACCTCGCCCTCGTTGACGAGGCTGGCGGTGCCGCCATTGCCGCCGCTGCCGCCACTCCCGCCGATATTGACGCCGACATTGAGCCCGACCCCGATCGCGATCAGGTTCGCGGCGCCGCCACTGCCGCCGCCGCCGCCGATGCTCTTGACGCTGATGCCGGTGGCATTGGCGCCGAAGGTCGCGACCACGCCGCTATTGCCGACGGAGACGGCGCCGCCCGAACGGCCACCGCCGCCGCTGCCGCCAAGGCTGACGCCGAGCGGCCCGACGCTGATGGCGCGCGCGATGCCGGCATCGCCGCCGCCGCCGCCGATCGACATCGCGTCGATCCCCGTGCCGAAGGCGCCATGGGTGGCGATGCTGCCGGAGCGCGTATTCGTCACCGTGACCAGGCCGCCATCGCCGGCATTGCCGCCGCTGCCTCCGGCGGAGACGAAGCCGCCCTGCGTGCTGCCACCGGTGGCACCGCCGCCGCCGATGCTGCGCGCGACGATGCCCTTGGCATTCTCGCTGTTCTCCGGCGCGCCGCCGCCGGCGCTGATCGCGCCCGCATTGGTGATGCTGATCGCGGCATCGCTGCCGCCGCTGCCGCCACTGCCGCCGCTTGACCAGATCACGCCATGGTCGTTACCGCCGGCACCGCCCTTCCCGCCCGTGGCAAAGGCGCCGATGCCATAGCTGTCGCGGCCGATCGTGGTGATGCCGATCGCGTTCGAGATGGTGATCCGGCCGGTGCCGCCGCCATTGCCCCCGTCATAGCCTTCCGGCCCCGCGACATGGCCCTTGCTGCCATCGCCGCCGTTACCGCCGATGCTCGTGGCGCGGACGCCGAAGGCGCCGTCTCCCGTCGCCGTGATATGCGAAGCCGTACCGCGCAGGATGATGTTGATGTCGCCGCCCTGGCCGCCGGCACCGCCGGCACTGCCGGAGCTCAACGCCCCCGCCGGCAACCCGGAGCCGCCATGTCCGCCCACGCTGCTGGTTGCGATGCCGCCGGTCGCCGTCATCAGCACACCGCTGAAGGTCAGGTCGATCCGCCCGCCGGCGCCGCCAAGGCCCGATTCGCCATCGTAATTGGGATTGACGCTGTTGCCGCGGCCGCCGCCGCCATTCCCGCCGCTCGAGGCAAGTCCGACCGCGGCTCCGACCATGCTTGGCCCCAGGACCGTGATCGTGCCGGCGGCGATTGTCGAAGCGATATCGCCTCCGCGTCCGCCGTCACCGGCCTTCTCGTTGACCGCCAGATGCCGCGCCGCCGCGTCGAAGGCCGAGCCGCCCGCAGTGGTCGCCCACAGGAAATGCCCCGTGACGGTCGCATTGGAGAGAGTCAGATCCGTCGTCAGCTTTCCGCCATGACCCGCCTGGCCATAGCTGTGGCCGCCGGTGACGATGCTCGTCGCCCCGCCATTGCCGCCGAGCGAGATCAGCGTCAGCCCCGGCCCGAGCTGGCTGAAGAACGGGCCGGAGGGGATCTGCGGCGTCGGGCGCGCGATGACTGTGATCGCGCCTCCGTCGCCGCCATTGCCGCCCCAATGGTTGTGGCGGTCCGAGCTCTCGCCGCCCTTGCCACCATTGCTGCGCAGCAGGACGCCGCCTTGACCGGGAATGGTCGAAGCCACTCCGAGTGACGGAATCTGGGTCGTGATGTCGCGTCCCGACTGGCCGTTCTCGCCGTTGTCATTGTGGTTTCCGGCCGATTTCCCGTCGCGCCCGCTGGCTCCCGAGTTGTCGATGCAGATCACGGCGCCTGAAGGACAGCTCTGGGCGAGCGCCGGCATGCCGGCAAGCAGGTCGGCAGCCGTCACCAATGCCAGGCCGGAGACGGAACAGGATAGCCAGCGCGACGAGAGACCGAAGCTCCTGCGCATCACGGTACCCCTCGAAACGCTCGGCCGATGCCGGAAAGTCCGCGAATGGAGGCAACCGAAGCCCTGGCTGGCAAGCCCGTTTCGACCGATCGCCGGCTGGTGCCGACGAATCGACATGCCATTTCGCACGAGGATTAATCCGGCCTTACCGCCGCGCCGGCAGGATGCCTTGAAACCGTTTGCCCCGAACCTGCCGCGAATCAGATGCCGAGGCGTTCCCGGAGAGCCTGCCGGTAAGAGCGCGAGACGCTCCAGACCGCCTCGCTGGCGCGCAGCTGCACCGTCCACTTGCCATTGCCCGCGCCTGCCGGTCCGATCTTGCTGACATGCTTCAGGTTGACGATCGCGGTGCGGTGAATGCGCAGGAAGTCGGCCGCGGGCAGGAGCGCGGTCCACAAGCCCAATGGGCGGGCATCGAGCATGACGGAGCCCCCGATCAACCAGACCTGCGTATAGTCCCTGGCCGAGCGCAGGCCGAGAATCTCGCCCGGCGTGACGCCCCGGACCTCGCCGGCGCGGCGCAGATAGAGCAGCGGCGGAAATGCGCCCACGCTGCGCGCCTGCGCCCCGGGCGGCGGAAGCCCCTCGGCAGTTTGCTTGTAGAGCGCCAGGCCGATCAGTTCGGCGCAGGCTGCGAGCGAGCCCGCCTCGCTCGCGTTCCATGTCCGCCGCGTCCGCGTCATGTCGAAGCCGATACAGGCCCGCAGCCTGCCCTTGCCGAAGACCGGCACGCTCAGGACGCTCTTGTCGTCCTGTCGCAGCATTTCGGTCGCCAGGGGGCCGGCGAGCCGCGGCAAGCGCTCGACATCGTGGATCATGACCGCTTCGCCCTTCACCAGGGAGCGATGCAGCCAGCCGATCATGGTCACCGGGGCGTCCTGAAGGTCCTGGACATGAGAGCACACACCGTCCCGGCACCATTCATGGGTGTTGTGGAAGCGCAGCAGGCCATCGTCATACTCGAACATCCAGGCCCGATCGACATCGGCCCGCGTGCCAAGATCCTTCAGGATGCCGGAGATCGCGTCCCATGCCGGTTCTCTCAGCAGGTGCCGTGCCGCCAGGAACGGCCAGTCCGCTCCGGATCCGCAGGGCTCGCCGACCGGGACATTTTCGAAAGAGCGCATGGGGGACAGAGCTTCGTGGCGCGTGCCGACAGGGACTTCATCCCATCACGGAAGTGAAACCCACGCAAAGCTGCCTTAGCGCAACGACATACGGGTTCCGTGCCAGAAAGCTGGCTTCGCCGAAGTAAATGGGAATCTCGGGCAGTTCCGGCAGATCGATCGCGGTAATCGTGGTCTCGGTGCCGTCGATGCACCAGGCGGGGATGATCGCATAGCCGAGCCCTGCCTCGACGCAGCGTTTGACGCTCGAACTCCCCGAAGTCGAGATCGCGATCTCCATCTCGGTATCGCCCGCCTGCAGGTAGTCGATGGCAAGGTTACGCAGAAGCTGGCCGGGCTCATAGGTCACGAAGGGGCGCCCCTGGACCCATTGCCTGATCTCTCCTTGTGGCGGCGCGCCCCATTCGCGCGGGAAAACGAGCGCCGGCCGATACGTGCAGACGAGGTGCTGCGGCACATTGGGGTCGCCGAAATAGCGCTCGGTAATGCACAGGTCGAGGCTGCCATCGCGGATCATCTCCGGCAGGGCGGTATCGCGCTCGAAGGCGATGATCTCGACCTGCGGGAAAAGAGCGCGGAATTGCGCCAGGATCGGCGGCATCAGATAAAAGAAGATCGCTTGCGGCAAGCCGATGCGCAGCACCGGCCGCTCCTTCTGAAGCGTCCGGTCAAGCCGGGTCAGCATCGTGTCGAGCTCCGGCAGCAGGAGCTTGTAGAGGCTGCGTCCGCGCGGCGTCAGGGTCACCGTCTTCGCGCCCTGCTCGGAGACGACCAGCCGTTCGCTCAACAGCTGCTCGAGCCGACGGACATGGTTCGCGGCCGATTGGTAGCTCATGCCGAGTTTGCGGGCGGCGGCGGAATACGAGCCGTCGCGCGCGACGATGAAGAACGTCTGGATGAGCGTCAGATTGGCTTCGCGCATGCGCCCCCCTCGGCCGGTGCGTCACATCTCCTACAACAGCCTGGCTTCGGTGACTTGCAAACAATGATGCAAGTCGAGGCGGATGATTTGGATCGACCCCATAGGTGAAGCCGACGAGGTTCGGGCCATCGCTTTACGGGACGAACCGCTTCTGCATGGCCTCCTCTTCACCCCTTCATGTCGCCGTGATCGGCACGGGGATCGTCGGCGCCTCCGCCGCCCATTTCCTCGCCGCCGCAGGGGCGCGGGTGACGCTGCTCGATGCTTCCGGACCGGCGGCGGGCGCGACCGGCGCCTCGGACGGAGCGGTCTCGGTGGCGAGCAAGCGGCCAGGCCCGATGATGGATCTCGCCCGCCATGCGCGCGCCTTCTACGTGCGCCACGAGCGGGACGGGTTGTTTCGCGGCCTATTCCACCGTCGCTCGACCTTCCTCGTCGCCCGCACGGCCATCGAGGCCGATCTCGTCACCCGGCATGGCGCGGACCTGGCGGCCGCGGGCGAACGCGTCGTCGAGGTCGATCGCGCGACGCTTCTCGCGCGCATTCCGGGCCTCGGCGACAGCGTCTGCGCCGCGCTCGAGATTCCCGATGACGGGCATGCGCTGGGCTACGAGATCACGCAGCGCCTGCTGGCGACGAGCCGTGTCGACATCCGCCGCAACGCGCCCGTTTCAGAGATCGTCATGCGGGCCGGCCGCGCCTGCGGCGTCCTGATCCGCGACGAATTCCTTCCGGCCGATGCGGTGCTCGTCGCAGCGGGCATCGGCTCGGCGCCGCTGCTCGGCCTCGGTGAGATCCTGATCCCGCGGAAGGGCCAGATGGCCGTCACCGATCGAGCGACAACTGCCGGCCCGGCCATCGACGGTCATTTGATGGCTGCTTCATATCTCGCGGCGAAACGCGGCATCGTACGCGACAACAGCCATATCGGGCTGGTGATCGACCCGCTGATGACGGGCCAGTTCCTCATCGGCGGCAGCCGCGAGGACCATCGCAGCGACCACAGCACCGATGCCGTGACGATCGCGGCGATCCTGCGGGAGGCGCTCGATCTCTACCCGCCGCTGGCGGCCCGCCGCGTCCTGCGCAGCTTCGCCGGCGTCAGGTCGGCATCCCGCGACGGCCTGCCGATCGTCGGCCCGCATCCGCATCGCCCGGGCGTGGTCATCGCCACCGGCTTCGAAGGCGACGGCATCTGCCTCGGCCCGTTCATGGGCGCGAGCGCCGCCCGCCTGCTGCTCGGCGAGAGACCCGAAGCCGACTTGTCCTCCTTGTCGCCGCAACGCCTGGTCCGGGCCGAGGTCCACGCATGACCAGCCATTTCTTCTGGAACGGCGACCCGGTAGCCTTCCAGCCGGGCGAGACGATCGCCGCGGCGCTGCTGCGTGCCGGCCTTGCCGATCTCGGCCAGCCGTCGAATGTGCCAGGCGGACGCGTCTTCTGCGGAATAGGCGCCTGCCAGGCCTGCGTCGTCGCCGTGATGGGCGCGGCACCGGTCGAGGCCTGCCTAACGCCGGCGCGCGAGGGCCTTCGGCTCGGCTCGCTGCCCTTTGTCGGGGCCCAACATGCGTGAGGCTCCCATCCTCGTCGTTGGCGCCGGGCCGGCAGGCGCGAGCGCCGCCGCGACCATCGCGGAAGCCGGGCTGCCCGTCCTCCTGATCGAGCAGCGAGACCAGTTCGGCGGCGCCATCCATCGCCAGCCGGCCGCGGGCAACGACAGCCATGTCTGGCGCCCTGCCCGGCATCGCCGCAACTGGGCCGGGCTGATGGCCCGGCTGCAAGCCTGCGCCGGCCGGATCGAGACCCGGACCGAGACCATCTTTCTCGGGGTCGACAGCGAAGGGCGCTTCCTGTTCGACGATCGTCGCGCGGCCTGCGTCTTCGCGCGCCGCCCCCGCGCGGCGATCATCGCCGTCGGCGCCGTGGAGACGATCCGCCCCTTCCCCGGCTGGGAACTGCCTGGCGTGATGAGCGCCGGCGGCGCGCAGGTGCTGCTCAAGGAAACCGGCCGCCCTCCGGAAGGCCCGATCCTGGTGGCCGGCAGCGGGGCGCTTCTGCCCGCTCTGGCGGCCCAGCTTGCCAAGGCCGGCAATCCGCCCGTCGCCGTGCTGGAGCGCGGCCGCCCCTGGAACGCCCCGGCGGCGCTGGCCCGACTCGCTCTGTCATGGGGCCCGATGAGCGAGGCTGCGGCCTATGCAACGACGCTCGCTACGAGCCGCGTGCCCTATCGCTGCGGAGCGATCGTCACGCAGGCGGAGCCGGATGGCGACGGGCTCAAGGTCGGCATCCGGGTCGGCGATCAGCGGCAAGTCCTGCGCGTGCGGCATCTGCTGATCCATGACGGCATCGAGCCGAACCGTACGGGCATTCCGCTGCCGGACCCCGACGCGGCCGTGCCGGTCCTGCTCGCCGGCGACGGGCGGGAAGCGCTCGGAGCCGATGCCGCGATCCTCGATGGCCGCCGTGCTGCAACGCAGGTGCTCGCCCGCCTCGGCCAGGCCACGCGGCGCATGCGATCGGACGAGCGGGGCTTGATCCGGGCGCGCGGCTTCCAGGCCGCCCTCACCCAGGCGCTCCATAGCGAGCCCGTCGTGCCCGCCCCCGAGACACTGATCTGCCGATGCGAAGGCCGCAGCTATGCGGAGCTTGCGGCTCTGGCTCCGGACGCTTCCGCCCGCGAGATCCGGCTGATGGGCCGCTTCGGGCTCGGCGCCTGCCAGGGCCGCTTCTGCGGCCCGATGATCGCAGCCCTGCGCGGCCAGCCGCTTCCGGCCGCAATCCCCCCGCGCTGGCCGCTGCGACCGGTTTCGGTCGCAGCGCTCGCCCGCCTGACAACCGATGAAACGGAGTGACCTGACCGTGCCCCTGTCCCTCGCCAAGCCTGCCCGGGCCACCGCCGCCTCCATGGTCGAGGTCACCAATCCGTTCGACGGCTCCGTCATCGGTCAGGTTCGCCAGGCCGACGAGATCGCCGTCGCCGACGCCCTGCGCCGGGCGCGCAAGGCCTGGGCGAGCTTCCGCTTCAGCACGCCTGCCGAACGCAAGGACCTGCTCCATCGCCTCGCTGAACGCCTTGGCGACGAGGCCGAGGCGATGGCCCGGACGATCTGCGCGGAGGTCGGCAAGACGATCACCGAGGCGCGCAACGAGGTTCGTCGCGCCCGCAACACGCTGCGGCTGAGCGGCGATGCCGTGACCGTGCTTCATGGCGAGGTGCTGCCGACGGCCATCGTACCGGGCGCGCCGGACAAGCAGGCCGTGATCACCCATGAGCCGGCAGGCGTCCTCGGCGCGATCACGCCGTTCAACTATCCGCTCAACCTGCTCTGCCACAAGCTCGGCCCCGCGATCGCGGCGGGCAACGCCGTCGTGGCCAAGCCCTCGCCGAAGGCTCCGCTCGCCGCCCAGCGACTGGCGGAGCTGGCCGAGGAGGCGGGCTTTCCCGCCGGCCTGTTCAGCGTGGTCCATGGCGGCGCCGATGTCGCGGCGATGATCGCGAGCGGCGATATCGACCTGCTCAGCTTCACCGGCGGGCCGGCGGCGGGCCTGGCGCTGAAGAATGCCTCGGGCCTCGTGCGCTGCCTGATGGAACTCGGCGGCAACGACCCGCTGATCGTCATGCCGGATGCGGATCTCGACCGCGCCGCCGAGGTCGCGATCACCCACCGCTTCGAAATCGCCGGCCAGAGCTGCGCGGCCGTGAAGCGCCTCTACCTGCACGATGCCATCCGCGAGACGATGATCGAGCGCATCGCCGCAAAGGTCGCGCAGGTTTCGACCGGCGATCCGGCCGATGCCTCAACCGTCATGGGCACCGTCATCGACGAGCCGGCTGCGGCCGAGGTCGAGCGGCGCGTCAAGCTCGCGGTCGCGGATGGCGCCCGGATCGTCGCCGGCGGCAGCCGCCGCGGCACGCTGTTCGCGCCGACCCTCATCGATGCCGTTCCGGCGCAGACGGAACTCGTCCGGTCCGAGACCTTCGGGCCGGTGCTCGCGGTGCGCCCCTTCGACGATCCCGAAGCGGTGATCGCCGAGATCAATGGCGGCGCCTACGGGCTGCAGGCCGGGCTTTTCACCAATGACCATGCGCTGGTGAAGCGCGTTGCGCGCCGGCTGCGCGTCGGTGGCGTCATGGTCAACGAGGGGCCCGATTTCCGCGCCGAGAACGTGCCGTTCGGCGGCATCAAGTCGAGCGGGCTCGGCCGCGAGGGCATCCACATGACGTTGCGTGAAATGAGCGAAATCAAGGTCGTCATCGACTGACGACGCAGGGGAGTTAAGCCGATGATCGATCCAGAACTGCGCCGCCGGCTCACCGGTGTCTTCACTGCGCTGGTCACGCCGTTCCGCGACGGGGGGCTCGATATTCCCGCGCTCGAGAATCTCATCGAGGCGCAGATCGCCGCCGGTGTCGCCGGGCTGGTGCCCGTCGGCACGACCGGCGAGGCCGCGACGCTGAGCGACGAGGAAGCCGACACCGTCATCCGCACCACGGTCAAGGCGGCGCACGGGCGGGCCTTCGTCATGGCCGGCGCAGGCTCGAACGCGACGCAGCTCGCGATCGGCAAGGCGGTGCGCGCCGAGGCGGCGGGCGCGGACGGCCTCCTGCTGGTGACGCCCTACTACAACAAGCCCTCGCAGGACGGGCTGTTCGATCACTTCTCGGCCATCGCCAGCGCGGTCGGCCTGCCGATCATGCTCTACAGCGTGCCAGGGCGCACCGGCGTCGAGATCGCTCCCGCGACCGCGGCCCGGCTCGCGGCGGCTCATTCCAACATCGTCGGCATCAAGGAAGCGGGCGGCAAGGCGGAGCGCATCACGGAACTCAGGCTGGCACTCGGGCAGGATTTCGTGATCCATTCGGGCGATGACGGGCTGACCCTGCCTTTCCTGGCGCTCGGCGCCGACGGCGTGACGAGCGTGGCCTCGAACCTGCTCCCAGCCGAGATCGTGGCTTTGTGCCGGGCCTGGTTCGAGGGCGGCCCGCACGAGGCCCGCCGCATCCACGAGGCGCTGTTCGACCTGATCGGCGACCTCTTCATCGAGAGCAACCCGGTGCCGGTGAAGACCGCGCTGGCGAGAACCGGCCTGATCGGCAACGAACTGCGTGCCCCCCTTGCGCCCCTGCGCCCGGAGAACCTCAAGGTGCTGGAAGCAAGCCTGAAGGCCTTCGCGAGCCACCCGAACATATAAGAAAACCGGTAGGAGGGTGTCCTACTCTCGCATTGTCCGCTCAAGTGTGTCGCATAGGCTTTTGCCGTCCTAGCAACCAGCACAAGACCGAAAAACATCGGCAAAGGGAACGGAGTGGAAATCTCATGAAGTCGATCATTCGCGCCATCTGCGCCGCCGGCCTTGGATTGCTGGCACTTCAATCCTCGGCCCGGGCCGAGGACACCATCGAGGCGATCCGCGCGCGCGGCGTGCTGCGCATTCCCGGGATCATCAACGAGGACCCCTACTTCAACAAGGACCCGCGCACCGGCGAATGGCGCGGCTTCGCCATCGAGATGGCCCGCGACATCGCCAACACCCTCGGCGTCAAGCTGGAGGTCGTCGAGTCGAGCTGGCCGAACTCCATCCTCGACGTGCAGAGCGGCAAGGCCGATCTCGCGCTCGGCGTCACGGCCACGCCGCAGCGCTCGCTTTCGGTCGCCTTCTCGAACCCGACCTATTTCAACAGCTTCATCATCGTCTCGCCCAAGGCGGAACTCTCGAAGCTGAGCTGGGCCGAGCTCAACGATCCGAAATACACCTTCGCGGTCGATCTGGGTTCGTCGCAGGATCTCATCTCCCAGCAGTACCTGCCCAAGGCGAAGATGCTGCGCTTCAAGTCGCGCGACGAGGCTATCGTGGCTGTCGTCACCGGCAAGGCCGATGGCCTGGTCAACACGATGCTGAACGGCCTCGTCATGAGCAAGAAGGCGAGCGGCATCGGCAAGGTGATGGTGCCGTCGCCGGTGCTCTCGACTCCGTCCGTGGTCGCGATGAACTGGAAAGCCGACGAGAAGTCGCGAGCCTTCATCTCCGCCTGGGCCGAGTACAACCGCCGCATCGGCAACAACCAGACCTGGATCGTCAAGAGCCTGGCGCCCTTCGGCATCACGCTCGACGACATGCCCGAAGGCTTCGGCTTCGGCGGCTGAACAAGGCCCGGTCAGGCTGCATGATTTCAGGCGGAGTCACCATGATCCGCCTGAAACCCGAACCGGACTCCCGTCGCGAATGAGGGCAGGATAACCGCGAAAACGGCTTGCCGACCTTCGCATCCTGCTTTCGGGCCGTTTCCAACAAAGATTGGCATGACATGTACACGTGGAGCTTCGCCCCGATCTTCCAGGCGAGCGACCTGTTCCTTTGGGGCGCCTGGATCACCATCGTCTACACGGTGAGTTCCATCGCCATCGGGCTGGTCCTCGGGCTGCTCCTCTGCTTCGCGCGGCTCTCGGGCATCCGTCCGCTGAGCTGGCTGGCGCAGGGCTTTCAGGAACTGTTCCGGTGCACGCCGCTGCTCGTGCAACTGCTCTGGATCTATTACGCCCTGCCGCTGCTGCTCGGCTTCGACCTGGCCAACTGGGCGGCGGCGCTGATCACGCTCTCGCTCTATGCGGCGGCATTCTATGCCGAGGTCTTCCGCGGCGGCATCGTCTCGATCGACAAGGGGCAGTCCGAAGCGGGCGCCGCGATCGGCATGTCCGGCTGGCAGGTCATGCGGCGCATCGTGCTGCCGCAGGCGATCCGCCGGATGATGCCGGCCTTCATCAACCAGTCGGTGACGCAGTTCAAGAACACCTCGCTGATCTCGGTGATCTCGGTGGCCGAGCTCACCTATATGGCCAGCATCGTCAACGGGCAGACCTACCGCCCGCTGGAATCCTACACCGTCCTCGCGGTGCTCTATTTCGTCATCCTGTTCCCGATCACGAAGTTCGCCGACATCGTCGAGAGCCGGACGCGCGGCAGCCATTGAGCGAGGACCATCCCATGACCACCCTCCCCACATCCGGCGCCCGCGAAACCGTCCTCGAAGCCCGCGCCATCACCAAGAGCTTCGGCGCGTTTCCCGTCCTTCACGGCATCGATCTGTCCCTGACGAGCGGCGAGGTCGTCGCGATCATCGGCCCCTCGGGCTCCGGCAAGTCGACCTTCATTCGCTGCATGAACATGCTCGAGGTGCCGGACAGCGGAGAGATCCTCTATCGCGGCCGCCGCGTCGTCCCGAAATTCCGCGGCGACGGCCAGCTCCTCGGCCTCGGCGAATTGAGGCGCCATGTCGGCATGGTGTTCCAGCACTTCAACCTGTTTCCGCATATGAGCGTGCTGGAGAACGTGATCGAAGGCCCCGTCACCGTGCAGCGCAAGCCGCGCGGAGAGGCGGTCGACATTGCGATGGACTATATCGCCAAGGTCGGCCTCGCCGAGAAGCGCGATGCGCGACCTGACCAGCTTTCGGGCGGGCAGAAGCAACGCGTGGCCATCGCCCGGGCACTTGCCATGCAGCCGGACGCGCTCCTGCTCGACGAGATCACCAGTGCGCTCGATCCCGAGCTCGTCGGCGAGGTGCTGGGCGTCGTGCGCAGCCTCGCCGAACAGGGCATGACGATGGTCCTCGTCACGCACGAGATCTCCTTCGCCGCCGATGTCTCCGACCGCGTCGTCTTCATGGAAGATGGGCGTATCGCCGAACAGGGCAGCCCGGATCACGTTCTGCACGCCCCCGACAACGAACGTCTCAAGTCGTTCCTCGCCCGCTTCCATGCCTGACCGGCAGGAAAACGGCAGGCGGCGCTTCAAGGTCGCCATCATCGGCGCCGGCCGCATCGGCACGGCGCTGGCGCTGCTCCTGCGCGAGAAGCCGGAATTCGACGTCCTCATGGCCGATCCGACGGAACCTGGACGCCGAAGGGTCAAACAGCTTGGGCTCCCGCTCGCCGACGCCGATCCCAGCCACCCGGCCCGGCTCGATCAGCTCCTGACCGGCGCCGATGCCGTCGTCGCAGCGCTGCCATCCTCGGCGACACCGATGGTGGCTGCGGCGGCCCGGCGCCACGGCACGCATTATCTCGACCTCGGCGACGACGGGACTGCACTGGAGGCTATCCGGCGCGAGGCCGAGGTCGCCTCCAGCTGCTTCGTCGCGCAATGCGGCATCTCTCCGGGCCTGGTTTCGGGGCTGGTGCTGGACCTCGCCTCGCGCTGCGGGAACGAGCCGGACATCGCGGTGCGGATCGGCGGATTGCCGCAGCAGCCGTCCGGCCGCCTGGGCTACGGCTTGATCTGGGATATCGACGCGACGCTGCGCGAGTACACGCGCCCCTCCGTCGCCCTGATCGACGGCCACAAGACCGAGCTCGCGCCAATGTCGCGCTGCAGCCCCTTGCGCCTCGGTTCCTGCGATTATGAGGCCTTCGTTTCGAGCGCCATTCCCGACACGCTCTGCGAGCGCCTGGCGGGGAAGGTCGCGAGCCTGGTCTCCTATACGATCCGCTATCCCGGGCATGCCGACTCCATCGCGTTCCTGCTGGACGAGCTGAAGCTGCGCGAGCGCCTCTATCTGCTGCGCAATCTCTTCCTCAACGGCTTGCCCGAGATCGCGGATGATCGCCTGCTGATCTCGATCGTCGCGACCTCCGGCCATGACGGCAGCGAGATCGCCGAGCATTTTCTGAGAGAGATCGAGCCGGTAGAGATCGGCGGCGTCGTGGTCGGCGCCATGCGGCGCACCGCTGCGTCCCATGTCGCGGCCGTGCTGGACCTTCTCCGTTGCGGTTCGATCGGGAAGTCCGGGCTCCTCGCGCAGGAGGACATTCCCTTTGCGCTGCTGCGGGAGAACCGCTTCCTCGCCTGGTTCTTCGAAGCCTCGGCAACAGCGCTGCAGCAGAGCTTATCGGAGCCCCTCTCATGACCGATGCCACGACACGCCCGCCGACCGCTGCCGTCAACGATCTGAGCATCGGCGTGCTGATGCTCGACACGCATTTCCGCCGGCTGCCGGGCGATATCGGCAATGGCCGGACATGGCGGTTTCCGGTGCAGTTTCGCGTGGTGCGCGGCGCCGATCCGGCGGCGATCGTCCATGGCCGCCCGGAGGAATTCCTGCAGCCCTTCATCGCGGCAGCACAGGATCTCATCGCCTGCGGCGTGCGCGGCATCACGACGAGTTGCGGGTTCCTGGCCCTGCTGCAGAAGGAACTCTGCGCCGCACTGCCTGTCCCCGTCGCGACGAGCAGCCTGCTGCAGGCGCCGCTGATCGAGGCGATGCTGCCGGCCGGCCAGCAGGTCGGCATCCTCACTTTCGCGGCGGAGGCCCTGAGCGCGCAGCATCTCGCGGCCGTGGGCGTGCGCCCGGACACGCCGATCGCAGGGCTGCCGCCGGACACCCTGTTCCGGTCGGTCTATGGCAACCGTGGCGGTGTTTCCGACTTCGCCGAGCTGGAACGCGAGGCCGTCGCCGCCGCGCAGGCCCTGGTGCATCGTCACCCGAATGTCGGGGCGATTCTGTGCGAATGCACCAATCTACCGCCCCATTCGGCCGCGATCGCCGCGGCAACCGGCCGCCCGGTCTTCGACATCATCGGTTTCGTCGAGTGGTTCGGGCATGCGATATCGCCGCCGGGCTTCCGCTGAGACGCGCCGCCCAGCGCCGCGTAGGCCATCGCCTCTTCTTCGCGGGGGCCGATATTCGCAGTTCTGCACCGGAATGGGGGAATGGCGCGGTCTACGGGAGTCGAACCCGTCTCCCCAGCGTGAAAGGCTGGTGTCCTAACCGATAGACGAAGACCGCTCTGCCGCGAACCGGTGGGGTTCGTGCCGAAGCGGGGCGAGGTATAGTGGCAGGCCTGCTCCTCCGCAAGCACCCGATCACAAGAAAATAGCCGGCAGCCTCTCAGACCGGCCGGGCGAGATCGAGGATGCGCAGTTCCGCCGTTTCCCGCCCGCCCCAGCGGTTGAGCGAGAGCGTCGCGGCGAGGTGCACGCTCTCGCCGCGCGCGGCGAACAGCGCCTGCCCCAGCGGCTCCTGCGCAGCGCGGAAGGCGATGCCGCCGATGCTGGCGCCATCGCCCGAACGCAGCTTGATGCGGACATGGCCGCCGGTGCCGATTTCGACAGCGTCGGTCAGCCGATGCGCCGGGAAGACGAAGACAGGCTCGGGGCTGCCGGAGCCGAAGGGGCCGGCCTTGTCGATCTCGGCGAGCAGCCGCGGACTGGCACCGCCGGCGCTGAGCGCGGCATCGACGAGCAGGGCCTCGGCATCGCCGACCGCATCGACCTCGCGCTGAAGATGCGCGTTCAGGAAAGCGTGGAAGGCGCTGGCCTGGCCAGCCGCCAGCGTCACGCCCGCCGCCATGGCATGGCCCCCGCCCTTGACCGCGTGGCCAGCCTCGACGGCGGCGCGCACGGCGCGGCCAAGATCGACGCCGGCGACCGAGCGGCCCGAGCCGGTCGCCCCACCCTCCCCGTTCAGCGCCAGCGCGAAGGCCGGGCGGCGGAAGCGCTCCTTCAACCGGGCCGCGACGAGGCCGACGATGCCGGGATGCCAGTCGGCGCTGCCGGCGAGCAGCACCGGCATCTCGGCCATGCCCGCAAGCTCGTGCTCGGCCTGCGAGACCGCCTCCAGCACGGCGAGGCGCTCGATCTCCTGGCGCTCCTGGTTCAGGCGGTTGAGCTCGGTCGCGATGGTCCGTGCCTCGACCTCGTCATCGGTCAGGAGCAGGCGGGCGCCCAACGCGGCATCGCCGATGCGGCCGCCGGCATTGATGCGCGGACCGAGCAGGAAGCCGAGATGCCAGGGCTGGATCGGCCCGTCGAGGCCGGAAACGTCCATCAGCGCGGCGAGCCCCGGCCGGGTGCGGCTGCGCATCATGGCGAGCCCCTGCCGGACGAAGGCGCGGTTGAGGCCCTGCAATGGCACGACATCCGCGACGGTCGCCAGGGCGACGAGATCGAGCGCCGCCAGCAGATCGGGCTCGCCGCCGCGTGCCGCCCAATGGTCCAGTCGGCGCAGCGCCCGGCTGGTCGCGACCAGCGCGAGGAAGACCACGCCGGCGGCGCAGAGATGGCCGAGGCCGGAGAGATCGTCCTGCCGGTTTGGATTGACCAGTGCCTCGACGGCAGGCAACCGCTCCGGCGCCTGGTGATGGTCGAGCACGACGACATCGAGGCCGAGCCTGCGCGCCTCGGCGAGCGGCTCCTCACTGGTGGTGCCGCAATCGACCGTGACGAGCAGGGTTGCGCCCTCGCCCGCCAGCATGCGGATGGCCTCGCTGTTGGGGCCGTAGCCTTCGATCAGACGGTCGGGGATATGGATGCGCGGGCGGGCGCCGGCCTGGGCCAGGAAGCCTGCGAGCAAAGCGGAGGAGCAGGCGCCGTCGACATCGTAATCGCCGAAGATCGCGACGCGCTCGCCTTTCATGCCCGCCTGCGCCAGTCGGGCGGCAGCGGCCTCCATGTCGATCAGGACAGCGGGATCGGGCAGGACGTCGCGCAGCTTCGGCTCGAGGAAGCGGGCGGCCTCAGCCGGCTCGACGCCGCGCGCGGCAAGCAGGCGGGCGAGGATATCCGGCAGGCCCTGCAGCTGACTCAGCGCCTCGGCGCGGCCGAGGCCGGCAATGTCGAGCCGGTCGCGCCAGGGGCGGCCGAGCACCGAACGGGTCACGCCGAGAAAGGCACGGGGCGGCATCAGACTCATGATGCATCCGGCGTCGCGCAAGCGGCCGGCGAGGTCAACCTGTGTCGACCTTGCCGGGCCGTCGGCATCCGCCCTACGCGCCGCAAACAAGTGGAAAAGGCAGCCGGCAGAGGACCGTCATGCTCGGGCTTGACCCGAGCATCTCTTGACGAGGGAGGCTGCTCACGCCTCTTCCGGCACGAGATTCTCGGATCAGCCCGAGAATGACGTCTCGTCGACTCGGTTCAGCTCAATCGAGCTGGAACTTCGAGAACTCGCGGTGCTCGCCATAGATGCGGCGGACCGTGCCGGTGATCGAGCGATAGACCAGCGTCTCGGTCTCGATGAAATCCTTGCCGAAGCGCACGCCCGAAAGCATGCCGCCATCGGTGACGCCGGTGGCGCAGACGATGACGTCGCCCGAGGCCATTTCCGACATGTCGTATTTCTTGTTGGGATCGAGCACGCCCATGCCGTGCGCTCGCACACGCTTCTCTTCGGTGTCGAGGATCAAACGGCCCTGCATCTGGCCGCCGACGCAGCGGAGTGCCGCCGCAGCGAGCACGCCTTCCGGCGCGCCGCCGATGCCGAGATAGAGGTCGATGCCGGTCTTCTCAGGCTGGGTGCAGAAGATCACGCCGGCGACATCACCATCGGTGATCAGGCGGATCGAGCAGCCGGTCTTGCGGACTTCCTCGATCAGCTTGGCATGGCGCGGGCGGTCCATGATCAGCGTCGAGATCTCGTTCGGCTTGACGCCCTTGGCCTTGGCCAGCGCGTTGATGTTGTCGGCCGGCGAGGCGTCGAGGTCGATCACGCCCTTGGCGTAGCCGGGGCCGCAGGCGATCTTGTCCATGTAGACGTCGGGCGCATAGAGCAGGCTGCCGGCGCCGGCCATCGCCATCACCGCGATCGAGCCGGGCATATCCTTGGCGCAGAGCGTGGTGCCTTCGAGCGGATCGACCGCGATATGCACCTTCGGGCCCTGCTTGTTGCCAACCTTCTCGCCGATGAAGAGCATCGGCGCCTCGTCGCGTTCGCCCTCGCCGATGACGATCTCGCCATCGATCGGCAGGCGGTTTAATTCACGGCGCATCGCATCGACCGCGGCCTGGTCGGCCGCCTTCTCGTTGCCATGGCCACGCAGGCGGGCCGCTGCGACGGCGGCGCGCTCGGTGACACGCACGAGCTCCATCGAGAGATAGCGCTCGATGATCTGGTCGGGGGAGATGCGGAGATCGACGGACATGAAATAAGTCCCCTTGCAATGAGTTTGGCGGGTACGGCGCTAGAGCAAGATAGTGTCAGAGCAGGATTGGCGCGAAAAACCGGTTCCCACTTTTACGCATCCTGCTCTAGGCCTGTTCCCGCTCTATGCGGATAACTTGCGGCGGTTCCGCGACATGGCCGTCGGCCGTGACCTTTTCGAGCGCGGCGCGGATGGCGGCTTCGCTCGTGGCATAGGTAATGAGCACGACCGGAACCGGCGCGCCGGAGCGGCCGCCGGGATCGCGCGTCACGGCCTCGGGCGAGCGGCGCTGGACGATGCTTTCCAGCGAGATATCGGCCTCGGCCATGCGGGTCGCGATGGCCGCGGCGGCGCCGGGACGGTCGGCCACCGCGAGCCGGACATAATAGCCGCCCTCGTGACGCTGCATCGGGGCACGCTTCGGCTCTTCCAGGCGCGCGATCGGCAGGCCGAAGGGCAGGCCGGCGGTGCCGCGCGCGACATCGGCGATGTCGGCGACGACGGCGGAGGCCGTCGGGTCGCCGCCGGCGCCGGGGCCGACCAGCGTGATCTCGCGGACCGCATCGGCGTCGATCGAGACCGCGTTGAGCACGCCCATCACCTGCGCGATCGGGGAGGATTTCGGCACCATGGTCGGGTGCACGCGTTGCTCGATCCCGGTCTTGGTCCGCTCGGCCACGCCGAGCAGCTTGATGCGGTAGCCGAGATCGTCGGCCATCTTCAGGTCGAGCGGCGTGATCGCCGAAATCCCTTCGACATGAATCGCTTCGGCGTCGATCTTCGTACCGAAGGCGAGGCTGGTCAGGATCGCAAGCTTGTGGGCGGTGTCGAAGCCCTCGACGTCGAAGGTCGGGTCGGCTTCGGCATAGCCGAGGCGCTGCGCGTCCTTCAGGCAGGCCTCGAAGGTCAGCCCCTCCTGCTCCATCCGGGAGAGGATGTAGTTGCAGGTGCCGTTGAGAATGCCGGAGATGCGGCTGACATTGTTGCCGGCCAGCGCCTCGCGCAGGGTCTTCACGACGGGAATGCCACCGGCCGAGGAGGCCTCGAAGGCGAGCGCCACGCCCTTGCTCTCGGCGAGGTCGGCGAGCGCGACGCCATGCGCGGCAAGCAGCGCCTTGTTGGCAGTGACGACATGCTTGCCGGCCGACAGGGCCGCCTCGACCGCTGCCTTGGCCGGGCCGTCGGAGCCGCCGATCAGTTCGACGAAGCAGTCGATATCATCCGAACTCGCCAGCGCGACCGGATCGTCGAACCAGGCGAGCCCGCCGAGATCGATGCCGCGGTCGCGGTTACGGTCGCGCGCCGAGACGGCGGTGACCCGGATTGCGCGGCCGCAGCGCGCTGCAAGCGCATTTTCCTGCCGGCGCAGGATGCGCAAGGTGGAGGCGCCGACCGTACCGAGGCCGGCAAGTCCGACGCGCAGGGGCTGGGAGGCAGGCGAAAGAGGCACGCTGGTCATGCGCGCGGCGTCGCATGAGGCGGGTTTCGTGTCAACGGAGAGCCACACTCCGACGCTCCCGGAACCGCCTCAAGCCTCGGCTTTCCGAGCCGAAACCACGAAGGCGGAGAGAGCTCCCTCGATCGTGCCTGAACCGAAGCGGCGCTCCAGAGCCTTCGCCACGGCCTCCGTAACCGCTCCGAGCTCCGGCGTGCCGCGCGCCTCGATCTCGCCACGCATCGGCGTGCCCTGGCAGAGGCCGATCGCGACATCAGCGGCGGAATCGGCACGGGAACGCTTCTCAACCCGCTCGATCTCCGGCCGCGGAAAGCCACCAGACATGATGTCGAGCTCGATCGTGCCGACATCATGATAGCCATGCGGCGTGCGCGCGAGAAAGCGCGGCGGATCGCGGGGAAACAGCTCGGCCAGCGCATCCAGCATGACCGCCGTGAAATCGTTGCTCTCGACCGCGTCCCAGACATTGAACAGAAAGCGCCCGCCCGGCTTCAGCACGCGGCGCGCCTCGGCATAACCCTTCGCCTTGTCCGGAAAGAACATCGCCCCGAACTGGCAGGTGACAGTGTCGAAGCTCTCGTCAGCGAAGGGCAGATCGAGCGCATCCGCCTGGCGGCAGGTGATCCTGCCGTCGTTCGGGAATCGCGCGGCAGCGAGATCGAGCATCGCGGGGTTGAGATCGGTCGCGACGATGCTTCCTCCATCGAGCCGCGCCGCCATTTCCTGTGTCAGTGCGCCCGTCCCCGCCGCGACCTCGAGAATGCGCCGGGGGTCCCCGGCCATCACGCGGGCCGCCAGGTCTTCGGCATAGGGTTTAAAAATCAGGGGTACGAGCAGCCGGTCGTAAATCTGCGGAACGGGACCGGCGAAAACCTTGTCCGTCGCTTCCATGGCAGCACCTGTCGTTGCAGCCCTCAGACAGGATAGCGCAGCGACTGACCTAGCGAAACGACCCTGTTCGGATCGACCGCGTCTCAACCAAAATGGCAGACGACCTCGGCGGCGACGCGCTTGACCTTGCCGTCCTCGAAACCGAGATAGATGCGCAGCAGGTTGGTGCCGAAGGCCGTCGCCTTGATGGTATGCAGCGCCTCGATCGTCGTGCCTTCGGACACGGTGCTGTTCTCGACAGCGGGAGTCCAGAACCACGGTTTGGGCGGGTCGATCGTCACTTCGGAGAGAACGCGCTCGGCATCGGCCCGGCCAGTCCCGAGCGGGATGTAGCGAGTGACGATCTCGGTCGCGTCGCGGGCGCATTCGCGGCCATTGGTCACCGCCAGCACATCCAAGACCAGGGCCGAGCGCGTCTGCGGGATACGCCCCCTGGAATAGTCGTAGGTCGCGACGAAGCAGACCAGCGCGAAGACGGCGAAAGCGACGCCGAGCAGACGGCCTTTTCGTGACATGGAAACGAGCCTCGGGCGCGATGCGGAGCGATCCGTCCGCACCGCATCGGTTCCCATGTTTTGCGGGCGCGGTCCAGAGGCATGCGATGCCGCAGCCGAAGTGCCCTACCCCGCCTTCGGCATCTGGATGACGTTGTGCAGGGTCGTATCGGCGCCCTTGAGGAAGCGGCCGATATTGCGCGCGGCCTGACGGATGCGCTGCTCGTTCTCGACGATAGCGATGCGGACATAGTCGTCGCCATGCTCGCCGAAGCCAATGCCCGGCGCGACCGCGACCTCGGCCTTCTCGATCAGCAGCTTCGAGAATTCCAGCGAGCCGAGATGGCGGAACTTCTCGGGGATAGCGACCCAGGCGAACATCGAGGCTTCCGGCGCCGGGAAGTCCCAGCCGGCCTTGCCGAAGCTCTCGACCAGCGCATCGCGGCGCTTGCGGTAGATCTCGCGCATCTCGCGGATGCAGTCGTCAGGGCCGTTGAGCGCGGCGGCGGCCGCGACCTGAATCGGCGTATAGGCGCCGTAGTCGAGATAGGATTTCACCCGCGCGAGTGCGGCCAGCAGGCGTTCGTTGCCAACGGCGAAGCCCATGCGCCAGCCGGCCATCGAGAAGGTCTTCGACATCGAGGTGAACTCGACCGCGACATCGATCGCGCCCGGCACCTGCAGCATCGAGGGTGGCGGGTTGTTCTCGTCGAAATAGACCTCGGCATAGGCGAGGTCGGAGAGCAGGATCAGCTCGTGCTTCTTCGCGAAGGCGACGAGGTCGCGGTAGAAATCAAGCGAGGCGACATAGGCGGTCGGGTTGGCCGGGTAGCAGGTGACGAGCGCGATCGGCTTCGGCACCGAATGCATCATCGCCCGCTCCAGCGCCGGGAACATCGCCGGGGTCGGCTCGGCCGGAACGGAGCGAATCACGCCGCCCGCCATCAGGAAGCCGAAGGCGTGGATCGGGTAGCTGGGATTCGGCACCAGCACGACGTCGCCCGGCCCGGTAATGGCCTGCGCCATATTGGCGAAGCCTTCCTTCGAGCCCAGCGTCGCGACGACCTGCGTATCGGGATTCAGCTTCACGCCGAAGCGGCGCTCGTAATAGCTCGCCTGTGCGCGGCGCAGGCCCCCGATGCCCTTCGAGGCGGAGTAGCGATCGGTGCGCGGCTTGCCAGCGGTCTCGACCAGCTTCTCGATGACGTGCTTGGGCGCCGGCAGGTCGGGATTGCCCATGCCGAGGTCAATGATGTCGACGCCCTTGGCGCGCTCGGCGGCCTTGATCTTGTTGACCTGTTCGAAAACGTAGGGCGGCAGGCGCTTGATGCGGTGAAAATCGGTCATCTCGAACAGGTCCTCGGCCGCCCGGAGGCGGTGTCATGTTTTCGCGCGGATTACATCCTTGCGCCGAGGGTGCTTAGCATCGCATCTTTCGTCATGACAGAGCCAATGACGCAATATTGTGCGATTCGCAGTGCGGAGAAGTTGGTCAGCAGCCGCATCGCCCTGCTGGAAGCGAGCCTGTCCTCAGTTCTGCGGGATCTTCGCCGGTTCCGGTGGCGGCGTCGCGCCCAGCGCCTTGGCCGTGTTGCCAGCCGCTTCGTTGGCCTTCTGCTTGGCGTCGAGCCCGGCCTCGATCTTCTTGTAGTCCTCGACCGGCTTGCGCGGCGCCGCCCGGGTCACGCTCGACCCGATCGGAACATATTCGAGATCGGTCGGGCGAGCCTCCCGGACAAAGGCCTTCGATTGCTGCGGGGTAGTTGCCAGACCCGCAGCCTCGGCGACCCCCTTGAAGCCCTCGTCGCTGCCGCAGCCGGCGAGCGCCGTGCCGACCACGACCAGCGCCGCCGGCATCAGGAGCAGCTTTTTCGCGGAGATTTCAGTCGGCATCGGGTCATCCAGCGGTTGTCGATTTTGTTTGGTAAAGCATAGCGGCTGCGTCCTTAATAGGACCAAAATGGAGCGCCATGCGCTATCCTATAACGACTGGGGGAAAGGGCGAGACATGAGCGGGAAAAGCGACAGGCCGAAGGACACCGCCGGCCCGGCCGAGGCCGCCGCTCCCGATTTCGACCAGTTCGCGCAGAATATGGGGCGGCTCGTCGAGGAATACGGCAAGATCACCGCCGCCTACCTCAAACCGATCGAGCGCGGCGAGGCCAAGACCGGCCAGGCCGACGAGGCCAGCGACATGGTCAAGACGCTCGGCCGCGTCGCCGAGCGCTGGGTCAACGATCCCTCCAAGATCATCGAGGCGCAGGCGTCCCTCACCAGCGACTTCATGAACCTGTGGAGCACGGCGCTGAAGCGTGCGAGCGGCGAGGAGGTCGCGCCCGTCGCCGAGCCGGACAAGCGCGACGGCCGCTTCAAGGACCCCGACTGGAACCACCCGACCTTCGACTTCATCAAGCAGGCCTATCTGATCGGCTCGCGCTGGGCCGAGACCATGGTCGACAAGGCTGACGATCTCGACCCGCATACGCGCGAGAAGGCCCGTTTCTACATCAAGCAGATCGCAGGCGCCCTCTCGCCGACCAATTTCGTCGCCACCAATCCCGAACTGCTGCGCGAGACGATGCAGCAGAACGGCGAGAACCTCGTGCGCGGCATGAAGATGTACGCCGAGGACGTCGAGGCCGGCGGCGGCGAACTCAAGATCCGCCAATCCGACGGCGGCTCCTTCGAGGTCGGCGTCAATATCGCGACGACGCCGGGCAAGGTAATCTTTCGCAACGAGATCATCGAGCTGATCCAGTATGCGCCCTCGACCCCGCAGGTGCTGAAGCGGCCGCTGCTGATCGTGCCGCCCTGGATCAACAAGTTCTACATCCTCGACCTCAACCCGGAGAAGAGCTTCATCCGCTGGTGCGTGGCGCAAGGGCTGACCGTCTTCTGCATCTCCTGGGTCAATCCGGATGCGCGACATGCCGCGAAGGATTTCGAGAGCTATATGCGCGAGGGCATCTTCGCCGCGCTCGACACGATCGAGGAAGCGACCGGGGAAAAGAAGGTCTCGGCGATCGGCTACTGCGTCGGCGGCACGCTGCTGGGCGTGACGCTGGCCTATATGGCAGCGGTGCGCGACAAGCGCATCGAGAGCGCGACCTTCTTCACGACGCAGGTCGATTTCTCTCAGGCCGGCGAGCTCTCGGTCTTCGTCGACGAAGAGCAGATCCGCGCCATCGAGGAGCAGATGGCCAAGACCGGCTATCTCGACGGCGCGCGCATGTCGGGCGCCTTCAACATGCTGCGGCCGAACGACCTGATCTGGTCCTATGCCGTCAACAACTACCTGAAGGGCAAGGCGCCGACGCCCTTCGACCTGCTCTACTGGAATTCGGATTCGACGCGGATGCCGGCGGCGAACCACTCTTTCTATCTGCGCAACTGCTATCTCGACAACAAGCTGTCCAAGGGCGGGATGCGGATCGGCGGCAAGGCGCTCGACCTCAAGCAGGTGACGATCCCGATCTACAATCTCGCGGCGCGCGAGGACCATATCGCGCCGGCCCAGTCGGTCTTCAACGGCTCGCAATGCTTCGGCGGGCCGGTCGAACATGTCGTCGCCGGATCGGGTCATATCGCCGGCGTCGTCAACTCACCGGCGAAGGTGAAGTACCAGTACTGGACCGGCGGCCCGGTGGAGGGCCGCTATGCCGACTGGCTGGCCAAGGCGGACGAGCATCCGGGGTCCTGGTGGCCGCATTGGTTCAGCTGGCTTGAAGCCCAGGCGCCGAAGAAGGTCCCAGCCCGCGAACCCGGCGGCGGCAAGCTCAAGGCGCTCGCCGATGCGCCCGGCACCTATGTGAAGGTGAAGGCGTAGGGCAGTAACTCCCCCCGTCATTCTCGGGCGGAGCGTAGCGCAGACCAGAGAATCTCAAGAAGGTCTGGTTCTTCCGGAGCCTTCGCGTCAGGAGATGCTCGGGTCGAGCCCGAGCATGACGGCCGCTGGGAACGCCAACAACAAAAAAGCCGGCCCGAAGGCCGGCTCTTGTCGCGGAAACGGTCCCGCTCAGTATTTGCGGACCACCGGCTGCACCGGGATGTTCTGCTTCGGATCGTCCCAGCGGTAGGTGATGCCAACCGAGGCGATATGAACATAGGGCTTGGCTTCGGCGGCGTAGTAGACCGGCACGGCCGGGTTCCACTGCGGATGCCCCGGATTGTAGTTCACCGACGCCTTCTTCACGTCGATATAGGTGTAGCCGAGATCCAGCTTGATCCGGTCGGTGATCTGATAGCTCGCGCCGGCGCTGAGCCAGAGACGATCATTATCGGAGATATAGATGGTGCGGTTGCGGTCGTTGACCGCGGACATCTCGTATCCGATGCCGGCGCGCAGCGTCAGGTCCTTGCTGTACTTGTACTCGACGCCGCCGCTGAAGAACCAGGCGTCGTCATACTGGAAATTCAGGCTGGTCTGCGGACGACCGTTGAGCTCGTTGACGATCGGGATGTTGCGGAAGCGGCTCCAGTTCGTCCACTCGACCCCGGCATGGACCTGCCACTGGTCGTTGATGACCTGCGAAACGCCGACGACGACCGAGTCGGGCAGGTTCAGGTTGGCCTTGACCGGGAAGCGAGCGAGGATCGGCGTCGGCGTGGCCAGCGACCCTTCGAGCGTCTGGCGGATCGCAGAACGATAGGCCACGCCGATATTGGTTCCCTCGAACGGGGTCAGCGTCACGCCGAGGCGATAGCCGAAATCGATCGTGTCGCCTTCGAGAATGACCGGGGATGCCGCGGGCCCGAGGCCACCGGCCTGCTTCAGCTTGGCGCTCAGATACTGGACCTGCAGGGCGGCGCCGACCGAGAGCCAGTCGTTGACCTTGTAGCCGACGGTCGGCGAGACGTTGATGGTCGTGACCTTGGCCGAACGCCCGTAAACCTGGGCGGCGTGAACCTGGTTTTCAGGCTTGGAACGCAGGCCATAGGGGGCGCCCGTGGTCATGCCGACCCAGAGCCGGTCGGTGAGCTGCCAGGCGCTGGCCGAGGCAGGGATCATCGCGCCGTCGCCACCGAGATTGCCGGTGCCGAACTGGATCGGGTTCAGCGGCGCCGGCGCGGCCGGACCGCCGATCCGCGAGGGCCTCGTCGGCTCATAGTCGCCATTGGCGTTGAGATAGGTGTAGTTCCAGTTGCTAGTGCGGCCGGGGAACATGGTGATGGTCGCGGGGTTCCAGGCCATCGCGCTCATGCCGATGCCGCCCGAGGCCGAGCCGGCATAGGCCATGCCGAGACCTTCGGCGCCCTGGCCGCTGCGGATGGCGAAGGAACTCGCCGAGGCGGCTCCGGCCGCGAGGAGAGCAGCGAGCGAAACCGAGGCGGCAGCGGCTGTACGAACAAGGCCCTTCATCGAATCCATCCCGGTTCCAAGGTTTTTCGAGGCCAGACACCTCGCTTGATTCGAAGCATGACCTGAGCCGTTTGCGGCCGCAATCCTGCTTCACGTGCCACGGATTCGCCTTACGAGCTGCCCATTTGGACCCGTGATCTTCCAAAACTCTCCAAAAATGACCTTTTCTGAACAAGCTTCAGCGGGATCGTTCAGAAAGGTATAGTTTATATGAGAACTATTGCCGGTTTTGAGTGTCTTCGGCCGCCCTTCCCCCCGGCTGCTCCCTTCGTCGGAAACTTCGCTTTGAAAAGAGTCGTGGCATTCCGGCAACAACCCAGCCGCCTGCGCGCCGCGGATACGCTATGCGCGGTGACGGGCTTGTGTTTCGGGCCGGCATCCGATCAGAATCCCCGACCCATTTAGATCGTTTGAAAACGGGGGAAACACCTTGAAACTGCTCCGCTACGGCGCACCCGGCCAGGAGAAACCGGCCCTTCTCGATGCCAAGGGCGGGTTGCGCGACCTGTCCGGCGTCATTCCAGACCTCGCCGGCAAGGCGCTGACCGCGGCCTCGCTCGCCAAGATCAAGGCGCTCTCGCCGGAATCGCTGCCCCTGGTCTCAGGCTCGCCGCGCATCGGCGCCTGCGTCGCGGATGTCCGCAACTTCATCGCCGTCGGCCTGAACTTCGCCGACCATGCGGCAGAGACCGGCGCCGAGATCCCGAAGGAGCCGATCCTGTTCAACAAGGCCCCGAACTGCATCGTCGGGCCCAATGACGACGTGATCATCCCCAAGGGCTCGCAGAAAACCGACTGGGAAGTCGAACTCGCCATCGTGATCGGCGATGGCGGCTCCTATATCGAGGAGAAGGACGCGATGGCCGCGATCGCCGGCTTCTGTGTCTGCAACGACGTCTCGGAGCGCGCCTTCCAGCAGGAGCGCGGCGGCCAGTGGGCCAAGGGCAAGGGCTGCCCGACCTTCGGGCCGCTCGGCCCGTGGCTCGTCACCACCGACGAGGTCAAGGACATCCAGAATCTCGGCATGTGGCTCGAGGTCGATGGCGAGCGCGTGCAGAACGGCTCGACCAAGACGATGATCTTCGGCGCGGCCTATCTGGTCCATTATATCAGCCAGTTCATGCGCCTCGACCCGGGTGACGTCATCACCACCGGCACGCCTCCCGGCGTCGGCCTCGGCTTCAAGCCGCCGCGCTTCCTCAAGGGCGGCGAGGTCGTCACCCTCGGCATCGAGGGGCTCGGCGAGCAGAAGCAGAACTTCGTGCCCTACAAGGGCTGATCCAGGAGGGGCGCTACGGCGCCCCTTTTCATGTCAGCGGGAAGCGTCGGCATGCGGGCAGCGCGAAAAGGCACTGCCGAAGCTGCTTGACCCGGCTTCGGCAGTGCAAGCTGTGCCCGCCTCCAGGCCTTGCGGCCTTGTCGAGCCGCCCCACCATGGCTGCACAGAACCGATTTTCCACCCCCAAATGGGGGCTTTTTGCTTTCTAGACGGAATATCCGGCGGAAAAATCGGCTTATTCCGGCCGCGCCATCGACTTTCCCGATGGCAGCGAACGAATTTCCCGATCTGCTCGCAACGACCTCAGCGCGGCCCGGCCGCGCTCTTCAGCAGGCCGACGAGATCGGCCTGCCGGCGCGTGCCGGTCTTGGCGAGGATGCGTTTCAGCGTCGTGCGCGCCGTGGCCTCGGTCACGCCGAGGCGCACGGCCGCGGCCCGCGGCGGATGTCCGGCGGCGATGGCCGCTGCCAGCCGCGCCTCGGCCGGAGTCAGATCGAACAAGCCGGCGATCAGGCCGGCATCAGGCCCCGCCCCCGCTGCAACCGGCGTGGCGACGATGATGGCCCCCGCAAAGGAGAAGATGTCGCGTGCGCGGCCCCGCACGGGCGCGACATGCACGACCATCGGATTCGTACCGCGCCAGGCCGGAATCGGCAGGGAACGGACGGGCTGGGGCAGGTCCGCGCGCGAGAATCCCGCGATCACCGTCGCAAGCATGTCGTCGGCCGGGCCGTAGGCGAGGGAAAGGCGCGCCGCACGATCGAGGAACACCCCTGGAATCAGGTCCTGGAACAGGGCGTTGGCATCGAGCACATGGCCACGCAGACCGAGAACCGCCGCCGGAAGCCCCATCAGCTCGAGAGCCTGCGAAGCGGCGCGCGCGCGCTCCATGGCCAGCCGGCGCCCAAGCAGCCCGGCCCGGGCGAAATGCGGGCGCAAGCGATCCAGCGCGGCGATGGCCTGCCCATTGACGGTGCCTTCGGCAAAGGTCCGCTCGCAATGGACGATCGTGGTGTCGCCGGTCGGAGCCGCAATCACCGTCGCGACCCCGGAGCCGTATCCGGCCGGGATCAGGAAGTCCTGATAGACCGGCTCGCGCGCGAGCTCGTCGCGGCTGAAAACATCCTCGTCGGTGATGAAGCCGTGGCGTCCATGCGCGAGCAGGCGCTGCGCCCGCTCGTTGACCGCAAACGGGATGCGGCGCAGGACTTCCTCGTAGTCGTCACCGAATTCGGGTGACGAGGCGAGCAGACGCACGTCGTCATGCAGAACCGTTCCGAGCAGCGCCTCGCGGCAGCTGGCGATCCGGGCCGTGTCGCGGAGCACGGCGGGCCAACTCTCAGGCACGATCGCGGCTTCGTAGATGCCGTCGATCAACGCATTCTCGAACTCGCTGCCTGCCACGTCCATCCCTCTCGCGGGACCAACAATCTAACGCTCCGCGCGCAAATGTCTCCTTCAAATGATGGAGATCAGATGCATTTTTAGGTGAAAGCCACAGGCTGCGGCTCAGCCCTCCGGCAGGCCGAGCATCAGGCGGATGTTCTGCACCGCCGCGCCCGACGCGCCCTTGCCGAGATTGTCGAGGCGCGCGACCAGCACCGCCTGGCCGAGATCGTCCTGCCCGAACACCGTAAGTTCCAGCTTGTTGGTGTCGTTCAGCGCTTCCGGCTCGATCTTGCCGCCCTTGCCATCCTGCGGGACGACGCTGACATAGGTCGAGCCGGCATAGCGCTCGGCCAGGGCGTGGTGGAGATCGGCGATGCCGGGCCGTCCGGGAAGCGCATCGAGGTGCAGCGGCACCGAGACCAGCATGCCCTGCCGGAAATTGCCGACGGAAGGCACGAAGATCGGCCGCCGGGTCAGGCGGGCATAGGCCTGCAATTCAGGCAGGTGCTTGTGGCGCAGGCCGAGGCCGTAAAGCTCGAAGGCCGGAGCGACGCCGGTCTCGAAATCCTCGATCATCGACTTGCCGCCGCCGGAATAGCCGGAGACGGCATTGACCGTGACCGGATGGTCCTGCGCCATCAGCCCGGCATCGACGAGCGGGCGCAAGAGCGCGATGGCGCCGGTCGGATAGCAGCCGGGATTGGCGACGCGGTCGGCTTTGGCGATCTTCCCGGCATGGCCGGGCTCGAGCTCGGCGAAGCCGTAGACCCAGCCCGGAGCGACGCGATGTGCGGTCGCGGCATCGACGATCTTGGGCGCATCGGAGCCAAGCTGATCAGCCAGCGCGACCGATTCCTTCGCAGCCTCGTCGGGCAGGCAGAGCACGACGAGATCGACGCTCGCCATCATGTCCTTGCGCGCGGCGGGGTCCTTGCGCTTGTCGGGGTCGATGCTCTTGACCGCGACCTCCGGCACCGCGGCCAGACGTTCGCGGATGCCGAGCCCGGTGGTGCCGGCTTCGCCGTCGATGAAGATGGTTTTCAGGTTCTGGCTCATCGGGATCCCCGGTGGCTGGGCAGACACAGCAATGGATGGGCTTCGGGCATAAAAAAACCGCGCCTCGGGCGCGGTCGCGGGCATTCGGGCTTCAGCCGAACGTCATCGCGGGCGCGCCGGGGCGGCCTGGCAGGGGCGACGTCGGGTGAAGCTCGTCATCATGGCCTCGTATATGTTCGCGCTTGAGCGAGCTGTCAATCGGAGCTTGCGCTCCGGTCCCGTCACTGCGAGCGCAGCGAAGCAATGACGATGGACTTGTCGGGCACGAAAGTTGAAGCGCGGGAATCGCTTCGCGGTCTTTCCTCGCAAAGCGATTCAATGCTTTCGCGGATCGTTTCGACATGCCGGTGGCTTCGTCCGTGGACGTCTCGAACGGTCAGCGGCGCGCGGTCAGCCAGACATAGAGGCACCAGGGCAGGATCAGGGCGAGCGCGGTCAGGACGAGCCTCAGCATCGTCCAGGCATTGGGGTTGTTGAGCGCCCGGCCATCGAGGTCCGGCACGCCGTGGATCAGCCCGAGCGCCACCGCCGGAGCCAGGAAGACGAGCAGCGCCCGGCCGATGCGCTGCGCGCGCGGGAGTTCCTCACGCGCCAGCATCAGCAGGGCCGGCACCGCGATCATGCCGAAGGCGATCAGGACAAGAAGGACGCGCATGGGCATTTGCTACATCAGAGGCGCAGATTGCGCGAGGCCTGCCGCCGAAGCTAGCGCCCGCCGGCGACCTTGAGAATGATGCCGGTCGTGTAGCTCGATGCCTCCGAGAGCAGGAACAGCACCGCCTCGGCGATCTCTTCGGCCGTCGCAGCGCGCTTCAGCGGAATCAGCGGCGCGATCCGGGCGACGCGACCAGCCTCGCCGGTGGACAGCGCGTGGATCTCCGTCTCGGTGATGCCGGGTGCCACCGCGTTCACGCGGACACCGTGCGGCGCGAGCTCCTTGGCGAGGCCGATGGTCAGGGAATCCACGGCTCCCTTCGAGGCGGCGTACCAGACATATTCGCCGGGCGAGCCCAGCTCGGCCGCAACGGAGGAGATGTTCACGATCGCCCTGCCCTGCACGCCTTCGTTCGCCATCAGCGCGCGGGCCGCCTCCCGCGCGACAAGGATCGCCCCGGTGACGTTGACGTCGATGCATTCGCGGATGAGGGCGGTATCCGCCTCGGCCAGCGTGCCGGATTTGCCTGTGATGCCTGCATTGTTGACGACATGGGTCAGCGGGCCCAGCGCCGCCTTCGCCTCGGCAAAGATGCGGATGATGTCGGTGACATCAGCCATGTCGCCCTGCAGCGCCACAGCCTTCGCGCCTGCCGCCTCGCAGGCCGCGACGACTTCGGCCGCGGCCTTGGCGTTGCTCTGGTAGTTCACCGCGACGTCGTAGCCGCGCCCGGCGGCCATGATGCAGATCGCGGCACCGATGCCGCGGCTGCCGCCGGTGACGAGAAGAACGGGACGGCTCATGGCAGGCTCCTGCAGATCGGGCGCGACAGTGCCAGCCAATACGAAAAGGGCGGCTCTTGCGAGCCGCCCTTCCGCATACCGGATGATCCGGAAACGATCAGCGCTTCGCTAACCAGACTCTCTAATTCTCCAACATATTCAAACTATTAAGAAGACGAATTTGTTCTGTGAATTTTTTGTCAACCAAAGAAGCGGCGCCTTTATTCGACATGAACGACGACATCGTAACCGAGCGACTTTAGGGCTTTCGACGTCCGGCCATTTCGCGGCGGGAATCGATCCGGCATGGCCCAACCAGCCAACTCCCCCAAAGCGCTGATCCCAAGCCCGTCAATTTTCCACTTTGGATCGCTGACAGCCGCCCACAAGCGGGTCGGCAAATCCTCCGCTGAGCCACCATAAAGAACGTGGTTAAGTTGCTCCTTCACATGCGCGCCACTGCCCGTGCTATCCATCCAGATGCGCGCGGCCAATGCCTTGATCTTCTCCGGGATCGAGTACCGCCGTCCACCCGGAAGTTTGACGGACGCATTGCTCACGCGCCGTGCGTAGTCTGTGATCGCATGCACTTTCGAGCAGATTCCCTCAAACTGCTCCTGCGTCATCGCCGTCAGCGCTTCTGCCGTCAGCGAATTTCGCAAAAAGGGCGCCGTGGCACTTAGCATGGTCTCTTCGTTAGAGGGGGCGTGTTTGAGCGCTCGCCACCACTCGACGGCCTCTTGAAGAGCCTCTTCGCGTCGGCTTTTGTTTCGCTCATAGTGAGCTCGGTATTGAGTTTTGCGATGCTCGTCGATGGTGCGTTCGTAATAGTGAGCATGCAGAAATTGGTCAGCCTGAGCACCTGCGGGCGCTTTCTCGGGGACCCAAATGGGCCTGTTTTCAGCGACGCTTACCAAAGCCCCGATATTACGAATATCCTGAAGCGTTGCGTGCCATTCGGACAAAAATTGTGAGCGACGTTGCTCCAACGCCGAGCTTGGTGAGTTTTTAACAAGACCAGCCCACTTCTTGATACTCGGTTCTTTCCAGAATTCTCCAATGCCGGTATCAATTTTTCCCAACATGAAAGCCCTAATACGCATTATTCGAAATAATTCTTCCGTTAGCGGAGTAGAATTTCTTTCTAAGGTTTCGAATATTTTCTCGATCTCCAACGACATTAAATCAGTTATTTCTTCCTCTTCAAAGAAACATCCAGCTTCAACATTGGAGTGCCACGCGCTGTCAGTTAAATTTGCTGATCCGATATAGAGGCCGAGCCCCTTCCACCAAATCACCTTTGCATGATGGCACTGCACGAGCCGGCACGTATACGCAGCAGACCGCCTCGCCAGAAACGACTGCAAAACGGGGATAGCAACTGCTATGTCTTCATCCAACCTACCATAGAATTTCAATGGTATTTTGTTATCCCAACACCAGTCGAACAGCAGGGAAGCATTTGTTGCGTATGCAACCGCAGCGACAACCTCTTCAACACTTCCCTGCATTCCGTCAAAAATATCACGCAGGTATTGGCCATTGATGCCACCCAGAATCAGCTTCATCCTCCCGCCTCGCCATCCATATTTGGTTGCCTCAAGAGTATCTTTGGCGCTTTCTGCCATGAATCATTTAAAGCCGGTGACGTTGTCCCCAGTTTTTATCCAGCGGTAAGTTCGTTTCTGGCGGTTTTGGAGCCTGTTGGGGCTCGTGAAGCGACGAGCTCTGGCGATGCGCTTGAACGATCAAAAGCGAGACATTCTCGCCCGGTAGCGCCTTCGCGGATTATCGCGACGCATCAGCGCAAGATATCGCAAATCGCTCCCGTTCAACGCGAACTCTATAAAACTCGCTCTCGTAACGGGAGCGACCACAACGCGTCCGGTGCCTCGATCCAATAGGAAATGCCAAAGCAGGCGCTCAGGAGGCACAAAGCCCCCGATTTGAAGCTCCTCGTCCCCGAAATCGACGAAAACCGGGCATTGAAGAGGAGCCCAACGCCGAAATATTTCAGCCCGCTCTGTGAGAGGTATCAGAATTAGCCGATTTTGCTTGTCGGAAGTCACACTGGCGAAGTCCACGGCTTTGCGGAAAGCAGCCAGATCGCGCTTGTAAAGCATTCCGTCCACGACCCAGACCATTCGCTCGTAAAAGCTCTCTCGCGAGAGCCGCTCTTCGGCAGCGATAGGCGAGTGCTGGAGTTCGACAACCAAGCCCTTGTCGTTCTTAACATCCGCGATGTGACGTTCGCCGTCAGCGGCGATGTGGATGACCTCCTGCCAAGCCTGCGGGAAAAAGGCCTTCCACGAGCGATGCCACTCCGTCTCCGGCTCCCACCAGTGATCACAGTCAAGCTTCCCTCGGTGAGACCAGTGCCAAATCCGCCGCTGCCCGCACTTGGCGATCACTTCCCTGTCGCAGTTCGGACAAGTTCCATGGAGCTTAGGCTCTGCCTCTCGACGCTCTCCATTCACCGACGCGTATCTCAATCGCTTGCCTCCGTTTCATCGCGATTGGCGACCCGCCGAAAGAGTTGCTGACAAACTTGACGCAGGTAAATGCCTCCTCAGCAGATTGATGCTGCGGATGCAGAATTTTACCCGCAGGTTGCGCAGTCGACTTCGGCATGCAGCAATCGAGGAAATCCGGGGGGATCGAGTGCGCGTCTATCATTTTACGCGAGCGGATCACGCTCTTAGCAATCTTAGAAGGAAGCGCTTGAAGATCGCGACAATCGCCGATCTCAACGATCCATTTGAATGGAACTGGCTCACGAGCAAGAGGCCGGATGTCAGGAACGCGATCACTCAAACGAAAAAGAGGATGAGTGCCGACTTCGGGATCATCTGCTTCAGCGCAAGTTGGCAAAACCCGGTTCAATGGAGCCATTATGCCGACAAGCACCGAGGCATTTGCCTCGGCTTCGATGTTCCGAAGCAGTATCTCGCAGAAATCCAGTACTACCCCACTCGACAGGTCCTGAACCGCTCAACGCCGGATGCTATTCGGAGCCTCATGATCCGAGCGAAATACGAGCATTGGCGGTATGAGGAAGAATGGCGGCTTTTTGAGGCGCTTGGCGGAAAGACCGTCGAGAATGGCCTTTATTTTTGCGATTTCAGCAGCCGCATGAAACTGCAGCGAGTCATCATAGGCCCCGATTGCGATGTGACCGAGGAAGTGATCCGCGCTGGTATCGGCGATACGGCCAACCAGATTGAGGTCTTCAAGGCTCGCCGAGCGTTCAAGAGCTTCAAGATCGTTCGCCAGCGAAATCGCGACCTGTGGCCGAAGGACGAGGCAGGCGGTTGCAATCTTTGAATTCGGCGCCGGATATCTGATGCGGCGGCCATTGATGAGGCGAAGCCCCACTGACATCGGACACCGCAGGAGCCTCGGAGCATCCGGCAGATGACCCATAGCGGTCATTTCCGCGTGTCGAAGTCCCGCCCAGCTTCTTCTTTCATGAACCGTCTGAAGCCCCCCACTGGCTTGGCCGAAATTAGCGCCAGCACAGCCCGTTCAAGCTCGGCAGCAGAAGCGGTCCTGCCCGCCCTCCGGCGCTTCATCAGTTCGGTAGCGAGCGCGTACCCAAGCATGGCGTATCTCTCGCTATCATTGGCCATTGGCGCCCCCTTCCCCTTTCTGGAAATGGCGCTTAATGATCTGGCGGATTACGAATGCCTTTGATCGGGCGGATGATCTCGCCTCCGCGTCGATGCGAGACATGGTGCCATGGCCAATTGAGATTGTTAATCTATTCATAGATTTGTTTGCAGCGTTCTTAGTATTATTTCTCATTTAACTTCTCTCTAAAATATCCAATTTCAATTCCAAATCTTACAATTTCTCTGACTTGATCTAAACTAAGATCATAACCATACTTATATCTGATTTCATCTCTTACCTCTGCAATGAAATCATTTGTTAATTTGCACATACTCGATAAATCCTCTATTGTTCGTTTTGGACGCAGTTGACACTTGGCTGAATCGGATGATCAGCCGTTAATCGTGTATTCGGGAGCTGCATTAATACGACGCGGCGTAATTAATGACCGGACAGGCAGAGCAGGTCAGATCGCCTGATGCTTCTGGCGGCATTCTCTTCTAATCCAGAAAATTTTGTAATATAAAACGATGTATTCTCATCTGGATTTAGGTCCAGCTGAAACAAGTTGTGCAACCTCTTTTGGCGCGCGTAGGCTTCACTGTAAGATTCATTAGCTCTGTCGCGATACGCACCAATGGTTTCTAGCCACAATTTCCGAGCATCAACGCAGCCCTCACGGCCAGTTCCGTCACCAAGCCACGCGAGTTGCAATTCCGAAAAGTGCGCTGCGGCATGAATATGCGCGGGAACGGGCCTCTTTGAGCCCCGTTGCTGCGTTTCGACAAAAGCATAAAAGAGAGGCCAATTCTCAACATTTCGCCTATCGAATTTTTCAGGCGATAAAGCTATTCCAAGCTTTCGATAGAAACGAGCGAATTGTCTTCTAACCAACTGCGCATCGGAGCTCGCCAGTCCATTGTGCGGTCTCCAATTTGGAAAATACCCCGTCAGCGTAAAGCAAACATTAGGAACTATAGACCTGACCTCTCCCGCATACCAATCCGCGACGCCGTCTACAGCAAATTCCCTTTGAAACCCTGCGGCCTTATCGGATTGTAATTTTAGCTTATTAATAGCACTAGATATTGATTTTGATTCCATATTACTTATATTAATGCCTTTATTTATTTTACCATAATAGGTATTATCGCTATTGATCATCAATCATACTACATAAAGACTGTCATATATTGTGATCTTGAAACATTATCACTTTCAATTATTTATCGAATTCACCAACGCGATGAACTTAATTCTCAACAGTAGAATAATATGTGATATAAATGCCCCATTCAGCTTGGCTAACCTTCCTTCAAAATGCGCGCCACCGAAACATGTGACAATTGATGACCTTGGCGGGATAGCGCATCAGCGATGGAGCGGAGTGATTGCCCGCTGGCTTTCAGCCGGCGAGCCTCATCTATCGCCCGTTGCTGGTCCATTTCGGGGACCAGTTGACCCGCCGCATCCCGAAGGTAGCCGAATGGCACGGCACCGCCCAAATACCGCCCTCGCCGCCTCTGATCCCTTTTCACATCAGCGATCCGCTCCCTGATACGGTCACGTTCTGCTTCAGCGACAGCCGACAGGATCGTAAAGACAAGCTTCGAGATGCCATTGGAGGTCACATCGCCGCCAAGGTCGATCATATGCAGCGAGACATCGCGTGCTTTGAGTTGCTTCAGGACGTCCAGCGCATCGAGCGCAGAACGAAACATTCTGTCGAGCTTGGACGTGATAATCACGTCCCCCGCGCTGAGGCTTGAGAGAAGGGCCGCCCCCATTTGCCTTTCGGCGATGGGCTTCGAGCCCGACACACCCTTCTCTTCGAAGAATCTATCAACAGCGTAGCCATTCATCATGGCGTAGCCTTCGATAGATCGGCGCTGTGTCGGCAGACTTTCACCTTCGGAAGCCTGCCGTTCAGTCGAGACCCTCAGGTACCCAAAAACAGCCACCTATCACTCCTCTGATGCTGTTAAGGTGTAACAGAAACAGCAGGTTTTGTAAAGGTGTATTAGCAGCTTTACATAGCCCACTGGTGGCGCTCCAACAGGGCTAGTGCTAGACCTCCTCCCCTCGAAGCCTGCGACGAAACAGATGACTGAGATAATTTGGGGCTCCACACGAAAGCCTATCACTAGCCAGCGGCTAGCGACGAAACTCGCTGAATCATTCCCCGAGGAAGGCGTCGTCTATGTAGGCTACCCAGTTCTCGCGAGCGCAGATGGAGTGAACTCTATTGACGCCCTTTGGGTTAGCCCGAAGCACGGAGTAGTAATTTTTCATCTGGTAGAAGGCCGCGATCTTGGCGAATATAAAATCGTTCAGGATGATTACGCCAACAATCTAGAGACCAAATTTCGAGCACACCGACCGCTGATGAGCGGAAGAACTCTTTTAGCAGTGCCTACTGTTATAACATATTGCCCAATGGTGCTCAATACCAATACCGATTCAGAACATCTTGTTGCAAACGATTCTAACCTCGTAGAAGTGGCTAATTCGATTGAATGGGCAAGGCCTGATCTTTATCAAGCTGTCCATTCTGTAATTCAGTCAATCTCGACCATCCGGCGAGGACGCCGCCGCCGCAATGTCGCAAACGGTCATTCGCGCGGGGCATATCTGAAGCTCCTCGAAGACTCGATTGCCAATCTCGATTCGCTTCAAAGCAGAGCCGTTATTGAGACGGTGGACGGTGTCCAACGCATTAGAGGACTCGCCGGCTCCGGCAAGACGATCATCCTTGCGCTAAAGGCAGCCTATCTCCATGCGCAGCATCCAGACTGGAAGATTGCCGTCACTTTCAACACCCGCTCCCTCAAGGCCCAGTTTCATCGCCTCATCGAAACGTTTGTATATGAACAAACCGGCGAAGGCCCGACGTGGGAGAATGTTCAGGTAATCAATGCGTGGGGCGCGCCCGGCGGACTGACCAGAACTGGTGTATATTACCAATTTTGTGAGGCAAACAGTATTCCCTTTATGGATTTTCAAACGGCAAAACAAAACTTTCAATTGTCTGGCGCGTTTGAAGGAGCAGTTGAAAGCGCCCTGAACGCGGTATCCAATCCAAAACCTATTTTTGACGTCATTTTGGTCGACGAAGCTCAGGATTTCAGCCCTAATTTTCTAAGGCTTTGCTATCTCTCGCTTAAAGAAGACAGGCGCCTTGTCTACGCTTACGACGAGTTGCAGTCGCTCACAGAGAGCAGCCTCCCGCCTCCAGAAACTCTCTTCGGGGTGAACTCAAACGGCCAGCCGAATGTCGTCTTCCGAGAGCCACAGGCTGGCCAACCCAGTCAGGATATCATTTTAGAGAAGTGCTATCGCAATTCCCGGCCAGTTTTGGCTACGGCACATGCCCTTGGCTTTGGTATCTATCGCCAAGCGGCTCCGGGTATGAAGACCGGGCTGATCCAAATGTTTGATCGAGCCAAGCTCTGGGAGGACGTGGGCTACCGCGTTAAGGCTGGCGCGCTAGAGGATGATGCCGAGGTCACACTCGAACGAACACCCGCATCCAGTCCGGAGTTCCTTGAGTACCCCAAGGAAGTTGACCAGCTTGTTGAATTTATCCGATTCGACAAACCTTCAGAGCAGGCTGAATGGCTTGCCGACCAGATCGAGAAAAACCTCAAGGAAGACGAGCTATCTTATGACGATATCATCGTCATAAACCCTGATCCTGTTACAACAGTGAAACAAGTCGGCGCGCCTAGAGCCATACTTTTCGAACGTGGCATCCAATCGCACGTTGCCGGTGTCGATAGCTCTTCAGATATCTTCTTTAAGCCAGACGAGCAGTCAGTCGCGTTCACAGGCATCTTTAGAGCCAAGGGCAATGAAGCCGGCATGGTGTACGTCATGAACGCGCAGGATTGTTTCACATCATGGGGAAATCTGGGGAGAGTCCGGAATCAGCTTTTCACGGCCATCACCCGCAGCAAAGCGTGGGTAAAGGTTCTTGGGGTTGGGCCAAATATGGATCGACTCAAGCAAGAGTTTGATCGCGTGGTTGCTCACAATTACGAACTTCAATTCGTTTATCCAAATGCAGAAATGCGCAAGCATCTGCGTGTCGTCAATCGCGATCTTACCCCGGAGGAGCAAAAATCTATCAAAGGAGCGAAGTCGAGCATAACGAATTTGGTCTCTGATTTATCCGCAGGACGCGTTCGCGTCGAGGATTTGGATCCGGATATGCTCAACCAATTGCGGCAAATCCTCTCTGGAGCAGGAAATGTCGACGGCTGAGGGCATTCTTTCCGAGATTAGAGAACTTACGTCTGAATTGATCTCTTCCGGGCTTTGCGTGGATCAGAATTTCCCAGCGATGCGGACTGGAGCAGGCGGAGTGATTTCTATTGACATATCTGGAGAGGAAGAGCGTGATCTATCGGTCACTCTTAAGAATATTCCATACAGCGAGTCATACGCTGTTCTTGTTTCCCAGAGATCATTCAACCTTAAAATGATTGACGGCGGCCTGATACAAATGATGTATCAGTTCCGCAATCGTGAGCTTATCAATCATCGCCTCGCGTTCTTTCCATCACCTGACCTCCTCGAATATCAAAACAATCCTGATATTTACGAGACGGACGAGATGTATGGTGATATCGTATCAAGAAATATTGTAACGAGCCCCATCAGATTTGATTTTGATCGCGATAATTTCGTAGAGAACGATCACCCAATGTCACATCTGACCATTGGTCAATATAAGAATTGCCGAATACCGGTATCCGGCCCCTTGAGCCCATTCTTGTTTCTAAATTTTATACTTAGAGCATTTTACAATACACCATTCAGAAAATATTGCTCCGACATAAAGCGCAGAGAATACACATTCTCTAGCAGCATAACGAAATCTGAGATGTTAAACACTCATATACAGGCATGCTCAGCATAGAGAGTTAGAAATCTTTTTTCATTGTTGAAACGTCGCTATTCGCTCCAAGAATCTTTAGAGTTGCGAGCCCACCGGATTTTGTAAGCGAAATTAACTGAGCACATTGCGGCGCCGCCTTTCGCCTGTCACTCGGCAGGCTAAATCCGCCCATACCTTCAAGATTCTCAATCATTTTTAGCTGAGGTCCGAATTGTGCTTCGTATAATGTCGCGGCAGCTTCCTTCCATAGCTTGTCGGTGTCGATACCATTTCCCTTGTATATCTTTTCGACATCGGACATAACTTGCTTTAGTGGCCTTAAATCATCTGAGTATTCTTTTACAATTTCACAAATCCGGGAGGTAAACATGTACATTTGATACATTGACTTAAGAGCATCGATTTGCTCTCTTGAGCCTGTAAAGCTAGGCGCCTCACCCCCTACAACTTTTGCCTGCGCTTCGCTGCTTTGACTTTTTGCCGCCGGGCTTCGAACTACAGAAGCCGACGTCCTATCCCCTCCGGCAGATTTCGGCGTAACACTCGCTTGGGCCTTAGCGACCCGATCTTTTGACTGCTCCGGCAGCCGCTGGCACACCGCCCCCCAGATCGAAAGTGCGCGACTTACAAGGGCATCGCCCTTTCTAGCTCTTTCCTCATCAGCATCCGAGATCTCGACCTTGCCCTTGCTATCGGGCCAAAAAACCGTTGGCACGCTAGGGGAGCAATAGACAAAGACCGTCTCGGGTTGTGTCGCAACCTTGATGGTAAGACGCGTTAGACCGCGCATCGGAGCCAATCGAGCATCCGGTCTGATTTCTGCGACTTGCTCGGCTCCCTCTATCGGAAAGGCCAGCTTGCTAGAGGAAAGCTGACGCTTCCCGTCTAAACCTCGCTCCGAAAACCGCCCGAACTGTTTTCGGCAGCTTGCATACCAGACGCCGTAAGGCAGAATTTCTGCCTGCGATGGTCGTGCGCTGAGAGAGATTTCCGTTTTTCTGTCGTCCTGATCAACGACATGCGGATTGCCCGGATTGCAGTTTGCCAGAAACTCGACATCCGTTGCTTTGCCCTCGTTCGTGATGAACGAGACTTTGACGTCGCGAATCGCACCGACGCCCGCACTCTCATCGCCGAGTAAGAATGCCTCCCAATAGAACCCTTGCCTGCCGCCACTTGCGATGTAACGAGGTTCATTTGCCCCTTGCGCGACCGAAGCACACAAACAGACTACGATCAGCGTTGTCTTACGGACAACGCACATAGTCGAAGCCTCCCTTTACCTTGATCTCATTGTTAGAAATAAGGTCAATGCTCATATTATTACGCACGGCTTCGCCTTCGGATTCGCAAATCGTGCTCACAGTGAACGATGAATCGGAGCGCTTGACGGACCTAATCTTGCAGCTTGATTCATAACCTTCGACGGTGCTCTTGCGAATTTTCAGAATTCTCTCGTCTGACGAGTCCTTTATAGCCTTGCAGCTTACGCCCTTCCCGACCCAATTGCCGACAATCGGAGCGATCTCTTGCGAATAAGACGGTACTGCAAGCAGCACACAAGGAACAATGGCAAACGCCAAATTTGTAAAAATCCGCATTTTTCCCCCAATCTCTATTCAACAATAGGAAACGTGCCAACGCTTATCCGTAATTTGGCAGACAGTTTACTCAAAGGCAATCAGAGGTATAGGCCCTTTCTACTTTGGTCGGCATGGAGCTTCCCGCCCAACTTATCCGCAATGTCAGGATTCGGGATATGTCGGTAATGCCTAAATAGTATCGTCGGCGACGTCCCCATATTTGAAGCTAAATCATCGAATTCGATGCCGCCATACCGTATTCTAAACGTAGCATACGTATTCCTAAGGCTGTATATAGTCCTATCTTTTCCAAATCTACTTTTCAACATTCCCAATTTGTTCAGAACTGACTTAAACGTTTTACCAAAATTTTCAACTGCTTCGCCTTTTCGATTGCAGAATACCAAATCATCGGGCTGGGTATGGTTGGAGCTTGCCTTTATGCGCTCAAGAAGCGTGGGCACATTTCTTAAGGGCACGCACTCGCGCGCACCTGTTTTCGTATCCGGCGCGATATGGAGGACGACATAAGCGTTGCCCTTGGCGTCCTGATGCCTCGTGACGTCGCACCACCTTAGCTGGCGAGCTTCGTTTGGCCGCAGGCCGCTTGAGCCCATGAAGACGACATAGTTGCGCAGCAGCTCACGCTGCCATCGGTGAAGCTCATGGGGGCCCTTCTTCGCCGCAAACCCGTCCTGCGGAGAGCCCTCTCGCGCCCATTCGCGGAGAAACCGATACAGCGCCTTCCATTCGTCCAACTCGAATGCAGGCCGCCTCTCGACACCTCTACCCGCCTTGATCCTTGGGGGCCTCAGTTCTGGAAGGCGATTGATCATGCCATTTCGGTGCGCCCAGCCTAGAACTTGCCCGAGCACAGTGCGCTCCATATCGAGCGTCTTTTGAGATGGCGTTTTGGCGACGTTTCCGAGCTTCTGCTTGTAGGGACGTTTTGCAGTGGTACGGGACTTGGAAGCCTTTGCGATCTTCGTCTCGCCTTCCTCCGAGCGCCAATAGCTGATGCGCCACGTCCAATATTGCGCAATCAGTTTGTCGTTGATTTCTCCAACCACCTTCTGGCCCAAGAACGGCAACAGGTAACGCGTTGCCGTCCCTGTGATGTACCGCTTGCGGTGGAATGATAACGTGTCCTGATGCGCTTTAAGCCAGCGATCCCAAATCGTTCGGAATGAATGAGTGCCGATCTCTTCCCCATGGCGGACCTTATACCGAAGGTCGTCATAGAGGTCTTCAGCAAACTCACGAGCCCGATCCAACGACCGATGCTTGGTGGACTTCACCACATAGTCAGAGACGCCCTCAACCGACAGGCGTGCATGATAAACTCCGCCGCCATTACGCGTGTAGAGAACGATGCGTCCGTCTCGGAACACATGCTTGTTTTCGTAAGCCATCCCAGCCTCGCCACTAACGGATCATGTCCGGCAGACGTCAAAAACTGAGACTGGAATCTCTTACGCGTCAAGGCATTGACGAACGTGTGTCAATCAAAAAAGGAGGTTGGCATTTCTGCCAACCTCCTGATTTTGAAACTCTTTTGAAGAGTGTAATTACCGCTTCGAGAACTGGAAGCTGCGGCGGGCCTTGGCCTTGCCGAACTTCTTACGCTCGACGACACGCGAGTCGCGGGTCAGGAAGCCTTCCTTCTTGAGCGGGCCGCGAAGCTCCGGCTCGTAGAAGGTCAGCGCCTTGGAGATGCCGTGGCGCACCGCGCCGGCCTGGCCGGAGAGGCCGCCGCCCTTGACCGAGACGACGACGTCGTACTGGGTCACGCGGTCGACGAGCTGCAGCGGCTGCTTGAGCACGAGGCGCAGCACCGGGCGGGCGAAGTAGACCTCCTGGTCGCGGCCGTTGACGGTGACCTTGCCCGAGCCGGGCTTGATCCAGACGCGGGCGATCGCGTTCTTGCGCTTGCCGGTGGCATAGGCGCGGCCCTGCGCATCGACCTTCTTGACGTGGACGGGAGCGGCGGGCTGCTCGGGCTTGGCGACTTCGCCGAGCTGGGAGAGAGACTGAAGAACCTCGGCCATGGTCAGACCCTCTTGTTCTTGCTGTTGAGCGCGGCGACGTCGAGCGCCTCCGGCGACTGAGCAGCGTGCGGATGCTCCGCGCCCTTGTAGACGCGCAGGTTGCCAAGGATCTGGCGGAAGAGCGGCCCGCGCGGCAGCATGCGCTCGACGGCCTTCTCGAGGATACGCTCAGGGAAGCGGCCTTCCAGGATGAACTTGGCCGAACGCTCCTTGATGCCACCCGGGAAGCCCGTGTGGTGATAATAGTTCTTCTGCTCGCGCTTGCGGCCGGTCAGGGAGACCTTCTCGGCGTTGATCACGATGACATTGTCGCCGCAGTCGACATGGGGGGTGTACGCCGCCTTGTGCTTGCCGCGCAGACGCATCGCCACAACGGAGGCGAGACGGCCGACGACGAGCCCGGAGGCGTCGATCACAACCCACTTCTTTTCGACATCGGCGGGCTTGAGCGAGACGGTCTTCATCGCGGCACCCTTCGGTTGCGTTAAAAAAGGACAAGCCGCCGGAGAGCCCGGCGGCGGTGTGGCGTCGGGATAGGGGCAAGGAAGCCGGCTGTCAAGCATTCACGAAAACGCAAAACCCGAAAAATGCAATTTTCTCATAGCGATGAACGAAATGGTATCAGGATACCGCTTTCATCTCCAACGCCGCACCATTCCCTGCCCCATCACGCGCTCGCCCGGCAAATTGGAACACAGGATGTGCTTGAGGCATCGCCAAACCAATGCCGTGGCCCGCCCTTGACTTAGAGTGCACTCAAAGATGTAGCTAGGTCTGCGTCACGACGAACAAGGCGAACCATGAAGATCGGGGACCTCGCGAGGCGCACCGGGCTGTCGGCGCATACGATCCGCTATTACGAGCGAATCAAGCTGCTGCCTTATGCCTCTCGCGCCTCGTCCCAACACCGCGAATACGACGCCTCCATTCTGTCCTGGATCGACTTCATCGGCCGTCTGAAGACGACCGGGATGCCGATCCGCGACATGCTGCGATATGCACGCCTGCGCGAACGCGGCCCTGCAACGGAGGAAGACCGCCGCCTTCTGCTGATGGAGCATCGAGCCAAGGTCCGGGCTCATGTCGCCGAGCTTCAGGCCTGCCTTGCCGTCCTCGACACCAAGATCGCCGGCTATGCCGGCTTGGACACGGTGGAGACGAACCATGACGCAACAACAGAACGACACGAACGAGCGGTTCGAGAGAGGCTGGCAGGCCCTGGCGGCCATTGACGGCGAAGCCGGAACCAGGGTGATCGACCAGCTTGCCGATATCGCGCCCGACTTTGCACGCTACATCGTCGAATTTCCCTTCGGCGACATCTACACGCGCTCGGGCCTCGATCTCAGACAGCGGGAGATCGCGACGATTGCGGCCCTGGCCGCGCTCGGCAATGCGACATCGCAACTGAAGGTGCATATCGAGGCTGGATTGAATGTCGGGCTCAGCCGCGACGAGATCGTGGAAGTGCTGATCCAGATGGCCGTCTATGCCGGTTTTCCCGCCGCCCTCAACGGGCTCTTCGCCGCAAAGGAGGTCTTTGCGGCGCGGGCTCTCCAGCAAGCGGCCTGAGGCGGCACAAGAGCGGCAAGCAGTTACCGCGCGACTGGGATCGAATAGGTCCCGGTCGCGTGGCAGACCATCTCCACCTCGCCTTGCGAATAGAGACCGACCTCGCCCACTGCGAGCCGCTTGCCGAGCTTGAGCAGCTTGGCTTCGCCGATCAGCGCCGTCTGGCCGGGCTTGCGCAGGAAGTTGAAATTGAGGCTCGTCGTCACCGCAAGGCCGACCGGCCCGATCTGGGCGAGGATCGCCGCATAGAGCGCGAGATCGGCCAGTGCCATCATGGTCGGGCCCGAGATCGTGCCGCCCGGGCGCAGATGCTTCTCATGATAGTCGCAGCGCATCCGGGCCGTCATCGGCCCGACCGCCTCGATGAAATAGGTGCGCCCGCCATAATGAAGCTGCGGGAAGACCTCATCGAGATAGGCATCGATCTCGGAGGCGCTCATGCGGGTCGTCATGCGGAAAACCGAAGGCTGAGGCGGGACTTCTCCCCTTGCAGCATGGCGGGCCGGCTCCGACAATAGGCGGAAATGCGGAAAGGAAGCGCCATGAACGCCCATCATCAGCCGGAGGCCGCGCCCGTCCTGCTGCGCCAGGACGCCGGCGGCGTCGCGACGCTGACGCTGAACCGCCCGCAAGCGCGCAACCCGCTGAGCGAAGCGATGCTGGCGGCGCTGAGCGAGACCTTTGCCGCCATCGCCACCGATCGATCGGTCAAGGTCGTGATCCTCACGGCGGCCGGACCAGTATTCAGCGCCGGGCACGATCTCAAGGAGATGACCGCCCATCGCGCCGACCCCGATCGGGGCCGAGCCTATTTCACGGATGTCCTCGGGCGCTGCTCGGCCATGATGCAGCAGATCACCGCCCTGCCCCAGCCGGTGATCGCAGCCGTCGAGGGCACGGCGACGGCCGCAGGTTGCCAGCTCGTCGCGAGTTGCGACCTCGCGGTGGCAGGCGAAGGCGCCCGCTTCTGCACGCCCGGCGTCCATATCGGGCTGTTCTGTTCGACGCCGATGGTCGCGCTTTCGCGCAATCTCTCGGCCAAACACGCGCTGGAAATGCTCCTGCTCGGCGAGATGGTGCCGGCGGACGAAGCGGCCCGGATGGGGCTGGTCAATCGCGTCGTGCCGGCCGGCGACGCACTGGCGGAGGCGCGGCGCCTCGCGGCGGTCATCGCTTCGAAATCCCCCGCGACGGTCAAGATCGGCAAGCGCGCCTTCTACGAGCAGCGCGAGATGGGGTTGAAGGCAGCTTACGACCACGCCTCGGCGGTCATGGTCGAGAACATGCTGGCGCGGGACGCCGAGGAAGGCATCGGCGCCTTCGTGGAAAAGCGCGCGCCGGTGTGGGAGGGGTGAAGGCCGTCATGCCCGGGCTTGACCCGGGCATCTCGTAAACCAGAAACCCCTATCGAAGAGATTCTCGGGTCTGCGCTTCGCTCCGCCCGAGAATGACGCAGAGTGTCCCCCATGACCCACGACGCCTATCCCGACAGCCTGATCCGCGACATCCTGAAATCCGTGAAGCGGATCGCGCTGGTCGGCGCCTCTGCCAACGAGGCGCGGCCGAGCTGGATCGTGACGAAATACCTCATCGACCGCGGCTATGACGTGATCCCGGTCAATCCCGGCCTCGCTGGCCAGACGATCCTCGGCAAGACGGTCTATGCCGCGCTGAAGGACATCCCCGGCCCGATCGACATGGTCGAGATCTTCCGCAATTCGCAAGCCGCCGGCCCGATCACCGACGAGGCGCTGGCGCTCGATCCGCTGCCCAAGGTGATCTGGATGCAGCTTTCGGTGCGCAACGACGAGGCCGCGGCGCGGGCCGAGGCGAAGGGCGTCACCGTGATCATGAACCGTTGTCCCAAGATCGAATACGGCCGTCTTTCCGGCGAAATCGGCTGGCAGGGCATCAATTCGCGCATCCTGTCGTCGAAGAAGCCGGTGCTCGCCGGCAAGGGCTTCCAGAAGCTGACGATCCACCGGCCGGGCACCTGACCCCGCCGCCTGCTCCGAATTGACGCCTCGCGAGCCGTTCGTTAAATCGAACGATCCGTTTTCGACGTCAGACCATAGGGAGCAGCCATGACCGACCGCGCACCGGGGTTCCACACACTCGCCATCCATGCCGGAGCGGCTCCCGACGCAGCGACCGGCGCACGCGCCACGCCGATCTATCAGACGACCTCCTTCGTCTTCGACGATGTCGACCATGCCGCCTCGCTGTTCGGACTGCAGGCCTTCGGCAATATCTACACCCGCCTCGGCAACCCGACGAACGCGGTGCTGGAAGAGCGCGTCGCGGCGCTGGAGGGCGGCACGGCGGCGCTCGCCGTCGCCTCGGGCCATGCGGCCGAGTTCCTGTGCTTCCATGCGCTGCTGCAGCCGGGCGACGAATTCGTCGCGTCGCGCAAGCTCTATGGCGGCTCGATCAACCAGTTCAACCATTCCTACAAGAACTTCGGCTGGAACGTGATCTGGGCCGATCCTGACGACCTCGAAGGCTTCGCCGCCGCCGTGACGCCGAAGACCAAGGCGATCTTCATCGAATCCATCGCCAATCCGGGCGGCGTCATCGTCGACATCGCCGCGATCAGCGCGATCGCGAAAAAGCACAACATCCCGCTCATCGTCGACAACACGATGGCCTCGCCCTACCTGCTGCGCCCGTTCGAGCACGGCGCCGACATCGTCGTGCATTCGGCGACCAAGTTCCTCGGCGGCCATGGCAACTCGATCGGCGGCCTGATCGTCGATGGCGGCTCGTTCAACTGGGTCGGCGACGACCGCTACCCGATGCTCTCCAAGCCGCGGCCGGAATATAACGGCATGGTGCTGGGCGAGACCTTCGGCAATTTCGCCTTCGCCATCGCGACCCGCGTGCTCGGCCTGCGTGATCTCGGGCCGGCGCTCTCGCCCTTCAACGCCTTCATGCTGCTGACCGGCATCGAGACCTTGCCGCTGCGCATGCAGAGGCACTGCGAGAGCACACAGAAGGTCGCCGAGCACCTCCAGAAGCATCCGGCGGTCGAGTGGGTCAGCTATCCCGGCCTGGCCGGCGATAAATACGAGGCATTGGCCAAGCGCTATACGCCGAAGGGCGCCGGCGCGGTCTTCACCTTCGGGCTCAAGGGCGGCTACGACGCCGGCGTCAAGCTGGTCTCGAACCTCAAGCTGTTCTCGCATCTCGCCAATATCGGCGACACGCGCTCGCTGGTGATCCACCCGGCCTCGACGACGCATCGCCAGCTCACCGACGAGCAGAAGACCGCGTCCGGCGCGGGGCCGCAGGTGGTGCGCCTCTCGATCGGACTCGAGGATGTCGAGGATCTGATCGCCGATCTGGATCAGGCGCTGGCCTGATCGGAACCATCATTCCTGACATGAGAAAGGCGCCGGAAACGGCGCCTTTTTTTGTCGAATAGGGCTTTTTATCCCCGCGACGCCTGCTCGGTGCGGGTGACATGCACCACGCCCATCGCCAGCACGGCGAAGCCGAGCGCCTGATGGGCGAGCCCGGCCCAGAGCGGCACCACCAGCAACAGCGTGACGACGCCGAGCGCCGATTGCGCCAGCACGAGCCCGGCGATGGCGGTCGAACGCCTGGCGCTGCCCGATCCCGGCGCCGCCCGGCGCAATCTCAGCACATTCCACAACGCGACGGCGAAAAGGATGTAGGCGCCGATGCGGTGGTTGAACTGCACCAGCGCGACATTGTCGACGAAGTTCTCCCAGAACGGCGTCCGGGCGAAGAGCTGCGAGCCGGGCGGCACCAGCGCGCCATCCATCAGCGGCCAGCTGTTGAAGGTGAAGCCCGCCTTGGAGCCGGCGACGAGCCCGCCGAGCGCGATCTGCACGAAGAGCAGCAGCAGCAGCAGCCATGCAGCTCCCCTGCCTCGCACCGGTTCGATCCGGCGCAGCGGCGTCAGCGTCGTCGCGAAGGCGACGACCGAGGCGAAGAACAGGCCGGCGAAAGTCAGATGCAGCGTCAGCTTGACCGGTGCGACCGCGACCATGCCGGGCTGGAGACCCGACGCGACCATGATCCAGCCGATCGTGCCCTGCAGGCCGAGCAGCAGGCCCATGCCGAACAGCGTCGCGGTCTGCCGGGCGGGCAGCAGGCGGCGCAAGGCCACGACGAGGAAGCCGGCGAGATAGATCAGCCCGATGAAGCGGCCGAGCTGGCGGTGGCCCCATTCCCACCAGTAGATGAACTGGAACTGGCCGAGGCTCATGCCCTCGTTGAGGAGCTGGTATTGCGGGCTCGCGCGGTACTTGCCGAATTCCTCGGCCCAGGCATCGGCGGAAAGCGGCGGCATCGCCCCGGTGATCGGCTTCCATTCGGTGATCGAGAGGCCGGAGCCGGTGAGCCGCGTCGCGCCGCCGACCATGACCATCAGGAAGACGAGGCCGGCCACGATCCAGAGCCAGCGGCGGATGCCGGCATGGTCGGCCCTGGCGTTGGCGCGCGTCTGGTCGAGGGCGAGGGTCACGGGCGGGCTTTCGGTCGCAGGCAGGGATATTCAGGCGCGCATCGCTTCACAAGCGCGGCTGCCGGTGACATAGACCCGTCGCTCCGGCGCGACAACGCCCGCATTGCCGCAGCAGCCAGGTCTGCCCCGTGGAGAGCCCGATGAAACAACGCAACCGCAAGCTGCTCGGGACCGTGCTGATCTTCGTCTTCGTCTGCGTCTATGCGCTCGTCGCGATGGCGCTGGCGCAGGGGCGGATCACCGAGGCATCGAAGCCGGTGCAGACCATCGCCTATATCGTGCTCGGCCTCGCCTGGGTGCTGCCGCTGCTGCCGCTGATCAAGTGGATGGAGAGGAAAGACGACTAAGAACCGCCCTTAATCACAACAGAATCGAAAATAAAAATTGCAGCAAACGCTATTATGAATATAATAATTCCCCATTTTCGATTTATATTAATAATAATTCCTGATACGTAAAGTAAAATCAGAATACATCCTATAACGCCATTATCTTTATAATATCTAATATTACTCCAATACCATCCATAAACGACGAATACAGATAACCCTATAACCACACCCAATACCTTCTTGAGCGCAGACACATAATTTACTAGCTCATCATTTGATAGCAACCACCCACCTAGAAACAATATGGCCGATATCAGCAAAATCAGCCCAAGCGGAATCATAACGACACTCCAATCAAGCTAGCCTGATTTAATTTTCCGCCCCCTGCTCCGCAACCAGAACGGCAACCCCGACAAGAGCGCCCGCAGCGCTGCCTCGTTCTGGTGAAGGCCGTTGAGCGAGACCCGCGGCAGGGCATGGAGATGGGCGGCATGCTCGGGAAGGAGATGACCCGGCCGCGTCGTCACCGCGCTCTCGAAGCCCGCCTCAGCGGCAAGCGCGAAATCGCGCGGCCCGGCCGAGCCGGGATCGCCGACCGGATAGGCGAAATGGCGGATCGGGATGCCCAGTTCCGCCTCTAACCGCTCCTTGCTCCCCACGATCTCGCGGCGCGCGACATCCGCGTCGTGCTTCGCCAGCATCGGATGCGTCAGGGTATGGGCGCCGATCGTCACGCCCGGTGCGCCGGACAAGGCCCGCAGCGTATCCCAGGGCAGGCATTCGCGCTCGACGAGAGCGACCGAATCGATGCCGGCTTCGGCCGCGAGAGCGGAAATCACTGAGAGCAGAATCGCTTCCGGGCCACGGCGCAGACGCCAGTAGAGCTTCGCAAAGGCGCGGTTCTTCTCGGCATCGGTTTCGGTCCGGGCGGTGAAACGGCCATCCGGCAAGGCAAGATCGAGCCGCGGCAAGGCCCGGATCGCCTCCTCCAGCTCCAGCCACCAGAGCCGCGCCGTGCGGTCGGCAAAACCTGGCGTCACGAACAGCGTCCAGGGCGCCTCGTGCCTGGCCAGGACTGGCCAGGCCTCCTCGACATTGTCGCGATAGCCGTCGTCGAAGGTCAGCGCGACGAAGAAGCAGCCGGGCTTCGGATTGCGCAGGCGCGCCAACGCCTCCTGCAGCGAGACGATGTCGTAGCCCTCGGCCCGGATCAGGCGAAGCGCTCGGTCGAGGAAATCCGGGGTGATATCAAGCAGGGCGTTCGGCGCGAAGCCACGCGTCTGCGCCGCCCGGACATGATGCAGGGTCAGGATCACGCCCTGCCCTTGCGCAACGCCGCGGCTCCAGCGATCGGCGCCCGTCGCTGCCATCATCCGGAATGCGGCCGCGATGGCCCTGTGACGCCCGTTCATCGCCGCCAACTGCAACCGTCCCTTTGCAACCCCCCGCTAACGCTATCGCGCGATCGCGCAGTCGGGCCGGGCGAGTGTGTCCGATCCGTTCACAATGACGGGTTAAGGACGCTCATCTGCTCTGCTCGCATGGGCGAAGGAAACATGCCCGCCATCGCCGCTTCGACATCGGCCAACTCAGACGCGGTCACCGCCGCCCGGGCCGCGCGACGCCCGTGGGCCTCGATCGCGATCGAGACCGATATCGCGGCGCTCGCCGATATCTGGCGCGCGTTCGAGGCGAGCGCGCTGGTGACGCCCTATCAGAGCTATGACTGGGTCAGGCATTTCGCCGAGACGATCGGGGCGGCGCATGACATGACCTTCCGCTACGCCCTGGTGCATGACGCCACCGGGACGCTCTGCGCCCTGCTGCCGCTTGTCGTCACCGGGCGCAGTGGCTTCCGCTTCGCCGAGTTCATCGGTGGCAAGCACGCGAACTACCATATGGGGCTCTACGCTCCGGGTTTCGCCGCACGGCTCGATGCAGCGCTGACCGCGCAGATGCTGACGGAGATCGGCAGCGCGATCGGCGGGCTCGATGCGCTGGCCTTCGTCAACCAGCCCGTCAACTGGCAGGGCGTCACCAATCCCGCGGCACAACTCGCCGCCGGTCCGAGCCCGAGCCGCGCCTACAAGCTCGCCCTGATCGCCGGGGACGGGGACGCGACGCTCAGGCGCTCGATGAGCAGCCATGCCCGCAAGAAGCTCAAGAACAAGCACAGCCGCTTCAAGGATTTCGGGCCATCGACGCTGGTACGAGCGGCAACGCCCGAAGAGATCACGCGCATCATCGACGCCTTCCTGTCACAGAAGGCCGAGCGCTTCCGCAGCATGGGCGTGCCCGACCCCTTCGCCGAGCCGGCGATGCGCGCCTTCCTGGAGCGCGCGGCGATAGCATGCGGCAGCGCTCGCCCAGCGATCGAACTCTATTCCCTCGACCTGGCCGGCCGCTCGGTGGCGACCTATGTCGGCACGATCCAGGGCGAACGCTTCTCCGGCATGGCGACCTCGTTCGACATGGCCAGCGAAACCGTCAAGACCAGCCCGGGGGAGTTGCTGCTGGCCGAACTGATCCGTCTGAAAGCCCGCGAGGGTGTCGCGGTCTTCGATCTCGGCGTCGGCGAGGCCCGCTACAAGACCACCTTCTGCGACGACCATGACGATCTCGTCGACAGCTTCCTGCCCCTGACCTTCAAGGGCCGCGTCTTCGCCCGGATCGCCCGGACGAAGCGCGACTTGAAGCGGCGGATCAAGCGCTCGCCGATGGCGCTGAAGCTCGCCCAGCGCGCATCGGGCTGGCTCAGGAGCAGGCGCTCCGAGGAGGAGTAGGGCCGCCCTGCTCCTCAGGCGCCGACGGGCATTTCCGTGCGCGAAACCGGGGGCATGGGCACGCCGCCCTCGGCGTCGAGGATCAGCGTGACCGGCGCTTCGGTCAGTTCGCTCAGGCGGTAGGCCGTCTCGAGGGCATGGCCGTTGCCGACCTGCCCGCTCATGACGAGCCCGGCCTGCGCCCGGCGGGCGACCGGCGCCAGCACCGTGCCGTCGTCGTTGGAGGCGGCGGCGACCAGCACCCAGTCATAGGTCTCGCAAAGCGCATCGAGCGCGACGTCGACCAGATCGGGTGCGGCCAGAACCGCAGCGCGGCCAGCGCGGCCGGCGCCGATACGATGCAGCCGCGAACCCGACGCGCGGGTGATGATGTCGGAGAACAGGGCCTCGCCGGCAAGCAGCTCCGAGAAGCCGGCCTCCCCGCCCCCGTGATCCGAGGACAGGTCGACGAGCACGCAGCGGCAGCGCTGGGCGAGCAGTTCGGCGAGATCGCGCGGCCTGGCGGCCCCGTCGCCGGCACCATCCAGGACCAGCGCCAGCGGCGCCATGCCGCGCGCCGGCTCGTGGGTCCGCTCCGCGATCTCCGCCAAGGTCAGCTCGGGCCGGTCGAGGTCGAGCCGGGCCTGACCGAGCTTTCCGGCATGTGTGAGCAGACCGGCGACACGCGCATGGCGCGGCGTACCCGGCACCGGGTCAGGCGTCTCCATCTCATCTTCCGAGGAGCCGGCGGACACCCAGCGCGGTCCGCGCGGAGCGTCCGGCAGAGACCTGCCCTGGCCGTTGAGCAATTCGCGGGTCACGATCGTCGCAAGCGCGATCAGGAAGGTCGCGAGCGTCGCGACCAGCACCACCGGCACCTTCTTCGGGAAGGAAGGTTCGGTCGGCTCCACCGCGCGCGAGATGATGCGTGCATCGGCCGGCGTCGCATTCATCGTGTCGCGCGCGACGGCCTCGCGGTAGCGCTGCATGTACTGCTCGAGCTGTTCGCGCAGCGTGCGGGCCTCGCGCTCCAGCGCGCGCAGCTGCACCTCGCTGTCATTGGCGCTTGAGACGTTCTTCTTCTGCCCGTCGAGCGCGGCCTGGAAGCTCTCGACGCGCTGGCCGGCGATCTTGGCCTCGTTCTCCAGCGTGCGCACGGTGCGCTCGGCAGCGGCGCGGAGCTGGCCTTCGAGATCGAGAAGCTGGGCGTTGAGCTCCTTGATCCGCGGATGCTCCGGCAGGAGGCTGCGTGATTCCGCCGCGATCTGGGCGCGCAGGTTGACGCGCTGCTCGATCAGCCGGCGGACGAGGTCGTTATTGGCGACATCCGGAATCTCGAACGTACGCCCCTGCTTGATGGCGTCGCGGATCAACCCCGCCTTGGCCTGCGACTCCGCCTGCTGGCTGCGAGCGCTGGAGAGCTGCGCCGACAGGTCGGTAAGCTGCTGGGAGGAGATGGTCGTGTTGTTGGGGCCGGAGAACAGACCGTTCCTCGAGCGGTAATCCTCGACCTTGGCCTCGGCTTCGGCGACGCGCTTGCGCAGGGGCTCGATCGTGGTCGAGAGCCAGTTCGAGGCGCTGCGGGCGTTCTCCTGCTTCGCCGCTTCCTGGAGCTCCAGATAAGTCTCCGCGATGGTGTTGGCGCCCTTGGCGGCGAGCGCCGCATCGCGCGAGGTGAACTCGACGGAGACGATGCGCGAACGGCCGACGGGGTAGACCAGCAAACGGTCATAATATTTCTCGAGGACGCGCTCCTCGGGAGAGCGGTCGGCCGGATGGCCGCCGAGCCCGATCATCACGGCGAGCTTGCGCAGGGCGCTCAACGCACCGACGCCCGAATCGAATTCGCCGTTGCCGACCAGCCCGATCCGCTTGATCGCCTCGCGCGCCAAGTCGCGGGACATGATGACCTGGACCTGGCTCTGCACGGCCTCGGAATCGAACTGACTGCTATCGGCCGGCGCCTGGCCCGATAGCGTAAAGAAGCCGCCGCGGCTCTCCAGCAGCAGCTTCGCTTCGCCGGTATAACGCGGTGTCACCACGTTCACCGCGACGAAAGACAGGCCGAGCGCGGCGAGCGTCGGCGCTATGATCCAGAACTTGCGGCGCTTGATCGCCGCCCAGAGGGCGGAGAGATCGAGCATGTCGCCCCGGCCTTCGCCGGCGCCGCGCGCATCAATCCCAGCTTGAGCGGTCATGGGCCCACCTATCGACGCAAAACTCTCGCCCCGTGGAAGGGACGCGGGCGACATTGAACGCTCAGTAAGCCTAATGAACTGCTAACAATCTCAATTTGTTAATCATGATCACTGGCGGCATCGGGTATCTATCTGGAGGCATTTTACCTCAAGACTTGCCGTTGTCGGTGCAGGCGTTCGACTTGGCCATCGAGCTTATTGACGGTCGTCGTCAGTCCGCCGAGCGCGACATTCTGGGCCTTGATCTCGCCGGCCGGATGGCGGCGCTTGCGCCATCCTTCCGCCGCCCCGGCGCCCAAAACAGCCCACGGGAAGCCTTTGTTAACCATACCGGGCCTAAAGATCGGGCGAGTTCTGCACGGGTAAGCCAGTGATGAGTCGACGTCTCGCCTCTCTCGCCTTGGCCGCCGCCATGATGGCGGGCGCTTGCGCGCCCCGCTATCCGGCGTCGGACTATGCGCTCGCCGAACCGGCGGGGCCTTATCGGCTCGCCAGTGGCGACCGGCTGCGCATCATCGTCTTCGGGCAGGACAATCTCTCCAATATCTACGCGGTCGACGGCGCCGGGCGCATCGCCATGCCGCTGATCGGCTCGGTCGAGGCGCAGGGACGCACGACGGTGCAGCTCGCCCAGGCGGTCGAGGCCAAGCTGCGCGGCGGCTATCTGCGCGAACCCAAGGTTTCGGTCGAGGTCGATACCTACCGGCCGTTCTTCGTGCTCGGCGAGGTCACCACGTCCGGCCAGTTCCCCTATGTGAACGGCATGACCGTGCAGACGGCCGTTGCCATCGCCGGTGGCTTCACGCCGCGGGGCCTGCGCTCCTCTGCCGAGGTGACGCGCCAGATCGAGGGACAGACCGTGACCGCGACCGTGCCGATCACCTATCCGGTCCAGCCCGGCGACACCATCGTCATCAAGGAACGCTGGTTCTGAGATCGCGCCGCGCCCCATGACGGACAGCCCGGCTTCCCGCCCCTTGAAAATCCTGCATGTCTTTCGGGCACCGCTTGGCGGGCTGTTCCGACACGTCCTCGACGTCGCCCGCGGCCAGGTCGAGCGCGGGCACGATGTCGGCATCTTCTGCGATTCCAGCACCGGCGGGGCACGAGCCGACGAAGTCTTTCGCGAGCTCGCCGGGCAGTTGACGCTGGGCGTGACGCGGGTGCCGATGTCGCGCTATCCGAGCGCCACCGACCTCAAGGCGCAGCTGTCGGAGATGTCGCTGCGGCGGCGCCTCGCGCCGGATGTCGTGCATTGCCACGGCTCGAAAGGCGGGGTCTATGGCCGCATCCCCGCCCTGTTCTCGCCCGGTAGGCGCTATGTCACCGCCTACACGCCCCATGGCGGCAGCTTCAACTACAAGCCCGGCGGCGTGGAGCATAAGGTCTATATGAGCGTCGAGCGCCTGCTCGAAGGCGCGACCGACATGTTCCTGTTCGAGAGCCGCTTCATCGCCGGGCGCTTCGAGGCCCATGTCGGCCATGTGCCGCGCACGGACCATCGGGTGGTGCTCAACGGCGTCTCCGACGCGGAATTCGAGCCGATCGATCATGGCGCGGCGGAATTCGACCTGCTCTATCTGGGTGAACTGCGCTCGGCCAAGGGCGTCGACACGCTGATCGACGCGCTGGCGCTGCTGCGCCGCCGCGACGGGCTGATGCCGCGGATCCTCATCATCGGCTCGGGACCGGACGAGGACGAATTGCGGCAGATGACGCGCGAACGCGGCGTCGCCGACCAGTGCGTCTTCGAGCCGCCGGCACCCATCCGCAAGGCCCTGGCCCGCGCCCGCGCCATGGTGATCCCGTCGCGGGCCGAATCCCTGCCCTATGTCATCCTGGAAGCAGCAGCGGCTGCCCAGCCGCTGATCTCGACCGATGTCGGCGGTATCGGCGAGATCTACGGCCCCAAACATCGCCAGCGATTGATCCAGGCCAACGACCCGACGATCCTTGCCGGGGCGATCCGGGCGATGCTCGATACGCCGGAAGCCGAGCGCCTCGCCCAGGCGGCCGACCTCGCCGGCCATGTCCACCAGAACTTCCGCCTGGACGACATGATCGACGGCGTCATCGCCGCCTATCGCGATGCGTTGAAGACGCGCGGCATCGCCTGAAGCCCCGCCTCAGACCAGCTTGAGCGCGACGACGCCGCAGACCACCAGCAGGATGCCGAGCCAGCCCACCGGCCTGATGCGCTGGCCGAAGACCAGCGCGCCGATGATCGCGGTGATCACCAGACCCGCCCCGCCCCAGACCGCATAGGCGACCGACAGGTCCATGCCCTCGATCGCCTGGGCGAGCGCCGCGAAGGCGCCCATGACGAGCACGATACCGCCAGCGCCCATCGTGCGACGGGTCATGCCGTCCGAGAGCTTGAGCAGATAGGTGCCGCCGATTTCGAGCGTGACGGCCAGCAGCAGCCAGAGGAAAGGCGCAGCCTGCGTGAAGGAGGCGGTCACACGAGCCTCCCGTCACCCTCGCTGCGTTCGTGCCCCACTCCGTTCTCGATGAGGAGAATGCCGGCCAGGATCGCGGCCAGGCCGGCCGCGCGGGCAGCCGTCAGATGCTCGCCGAAGAGCACATGGCCGATCAGCGCGATGCCGACGATGCCGAGCCCTTCCCAGACGGCGTAGGCGACCGCCATCGGAATGACCCGCAACGCGATGCTGAGCAGGATGAAGGAGAAGCCGATCAGGATCAGCGGCAGCGTGCCGACGAGCCATGAGGTGGAGACAGCCGACTTCAGCGCGGCCGTCGCGACGATCTCGACGGCGATCGCCGCGAGCAGAACCAACCAATGAAAAGACATGTTGCACACGGGCGAAGCCGGCGCTGAACGTCACGGGTGCGACGCAGGGACAGCCAAGCAATCGTTAGAGTTTTAAATCGACAAATCCGAAAAGAAGACTGAGCCGGAGCTTAACTCCAGCAACCGACGCCATAGGCAAAAAACACCTGTCGGGGCGCGGCGCTCTTCTTGAGCGTTATATGCTTCTCAGACACTCATCGACAGCCAATATGCCTACGCCGCTCTATTCTGTCAACACGCGATCACTTGCAATAACAATCACTTGCGGGAAATCGCAACTTTTTCAGGCGTTTTAAACCTGCGCCAAATCACTGGCCGACCAAGACAAAATCCACTTTTTCGCCATCGCGTTTTGGCACCCTCCATAGAGCATGCGGCAAGCGCCTTCGCGGCGCTCCGGAGCCTTACGAATCCGCCGAAACAGCAAGCGGTCGGGTTAAATGTTCCGAGAGCAATTTCGGATACAGCCGAACCGGATCGCCGCACTCCGGCGCGACGCTCCGAGTTGAGGGTGTATGGGTCATGGGGACTTTCGACGTCCGCGATATGATGAAGGCGGATGCGGCCGCCTCGGCCTCGCCGGCGATGTTCGGTGGGTCCGACAAGGGCCAGACGCGGCGCTTCCACCCGCTGGCCGAGCGCATCGCGGCCATTCCCGTCAAGCCGACGCTGTCGCCCGTGATGATCGAAGGCGCGGCCCGGCTGCTCGACCTGATCGCCGTGCTCGGGACTGGCGGGCTGATCTACTGGCTCTATGCGGCCGGCAAGGTCGAGTACACGCTGCCCTATCAGGTGACGGTCGCGGCGCTGGCTCTCGGCTCGCTTGCGGTCTTCCAGGCGCTGCAACTCTACCCGATCGGAGCGCTGCGCCATTTCGTCGGCAGCGGCGTGCGCCTGGTCGCCGGCTGGACGATGCTGTTCCTGGTCGCGCTCGCGGCCTTCTTCTTCCTGAAGATCGGCGATCAGGTGTCGCGGGGCTGGCTGATCGGTTTCTATTTCGCCGGTGCCGGCGCCCTGCTCGCCGGGCGCGTGCTCACCACGGCGGGCGTGCGCTATCTCACCCGCACCGGCCGGCTGGAGCGGCGCACGGCCATCGTCGGCGGCGGCGAGGCCGGCGAAGCGCTGATCCGCGCCCTGGAAAGCCAGAAGGATACGGGCCTGCGCATCTGCGGCGTCTTCGACGACCGCAACGACGAGCGCTCGCCCGATCTCGTCGCCGGCTATCCCAAGCTCGGCACGATCGACGACCTCGTCGAATTCGCACGCCGCACCAAGCTCGACCTCGTCATCTTCACCCTGCCGATCTCGGCGGAGGCGCGGCTTCTGACCATGCTGCGCAAGCTCTGGGTGCTGCCGATCGACATCCGCCTCTCGGCTCATCTGTCGAAGCTACGGTTGCGGCCGCGCTCCTATTCCTATTTCGGCGCTGTGCCGGTGCTCGACGTGTTCGACCGGCCGATCGCCGACTGGGATATCGTCGTCAAATGGGCGTTCGACAAGGTCGTCGGCACGCTCGCCCTGATCGCGCTCTCGCCGGTGATGCTGGTGACGGCGATCGCGATCAAGCTCGATACCACGGGGCCGGTGTTCTTCCGCCAGAAGCGGTACGGCTTCAACAACGAGACCGTCGACGTCCTGAAATTCCGCTCGCTGCGCAACGACATGGCCGACCATAACGCTGCCAAGCAGGTCACCAGGGACGATCCGCGCGTGACGCGCGTCGGCCGCTTCATCCGCAAGACCTCGATCGACGAATTGCCGCAGCTCCTGAACGTCGTGTTCAAGGGCGACCTGTCGCTGGTCGGCCCCCGGCCGCATGCCATCCATGCCAAGGCCTCCAACCGCGCCTATGAGCAGGTGGTGGACGGCTATTTCGCACGTCACAAGGTCAAGCCCGGCATCACCGGCTGGGCCCAGATCAACGGCTGGCGCGGCGAGACCGACACCGAGGAAAAGATCCAGCGGCGCGTCGAGCACGACCTCTACTATATCGAGAACTGGTCGGTGCTGCTCGACCTCTACATCCTGGTGAAGACGCCGTTCTCGCTCCTGACCAAGAACGAGAACGCCTATTGAGCGCGCTGGCGCAAAACCCGCCGCAGGCAGGCCGGGCCTCGCGCCTGGCGATTTCCTACGCCGCCATCAAGCGCGGCACCCTGTGGCTGCTCGGCGCCGCCAGCGGCCTCGCCCTGGTCGAGCCCTCGCCCTACGAGGTCGTCTTCCTGCTGGCGCTGTTCGTCTTCGCGCTCACCGGCATCCGGTTCTCGCAAAAGCTTCTGCCGCTCGCGGTCCTGCTGCTCGGCTACAATATCGGCGGCATCCTCTCGCTCATTCCCTGGATGGGCGACGGCGACTCGGTGCGCTTCACCGCGGTGTCGGTCTATCTGATGATCACCTGCGTCTTCGTCGCCGGGATCATGTCCCAGGATGCGGCCGGCCGGCTGGAGACCCTGCGCCGCGGCTGGCTGTTCGCCGCTTGGGTCGCAGGGTTTGCGGGGCTGCTCGGCTATTTCGACATTGCCGGGCTCGGCTCGATCTTCACGCTCTATGGCCGCGCCGCCGGAACGTTCAAGGACCCCAACGTGCTGGGCCCTTATCTGGCCCTGCCGATCGTCTATGTGCTGCAGCGCATCCTGACCGGCCAGGTCGGCATGGCGCGCGGCCTGGTCACGCTGAGCATCCCGCTCGCCGCGCTGTTCTTCACCTTCTCGCGCGGCGCCTGGGGCGTTCTCGTCGTCTCGACGGCGCTCATGATCGCCCTCACCTTCCTGACCGCTCCGAGCGCCGCCAGCCGGCGCCGGATCGTCACCATGTCGCTGGCAGCGCTCGTCGCCATGGTGGCCGCGCTCCTGGTCGCACTGTCCTTCGAGGATATCCGCAACGTCTTCGACGCGCGCGCCAGCCTCGACCAGGAATATGACCAGGGCGTCACGGGGCGCTTCGGCAACCAGTTGCGCGCCATCCCGATGCTGCTGGACGCGCCGAACGGTTTCGGACCGCTGCAGTTCCGCTGGCTCTTCAACCAGGCCGACCCGCACAACGTCTATATCAACGCCTTCGCCTCCTATGGCTGGCTCGGCGGGCTGTCATGGATCAGCCTGATGGTGGCGACCTGCTATGTCGGCTGGCGGGTGGTGTTCCGGCCCGGCCCGACCCAGCTCCACGCCATCGCGATCTGGTCGGTGCTCTTCGTCACCATCCTGCAGGGCTTCCAGATCGACAGCGACCACTGGCGGCATCTCTACCTAATGCTCGGCCTGATCTGGGGCCTGGCGGCACTCGGGCCGGGCGACGGCGGCGCGGGGGGGCGCTCATGACGGCGGCTGCGCCATTGGCCAGCGAAACGGCGCCATCCGGCCAGATCGAGAGCATCCAGGCCCTGCGCGCGATCGCGGCGCTGCTGGTCGTCCTCGGCCATGCCGCCCATGAGACGGAAGCCATCGGCGCGCGCGTGGGCCTGCCCGCCATCGACCTGTCCTTCATGCGCTGGGGCATCGGCGTCGACATCTTCTTCGTGATTTCCGGCTTCATCATGGTCCACACCTCGGCCGATCTGTTCGGCCGGCCGGGGGCATGGCGGGTATTCCTCACCCGGCGGATCGCCAGGATCGTGCCGCTCTACTGGCTCCTGACCAGCATCCTGCTGCTCGGCGGCCTCGCCGCTCCCCAGCTCCTGAACGTTCCGCTCGGCGACTGGCAGCACATCCTCGCCTCCTATCTCTTCATCCCGAGCCTGCGCGGCGGCGACGAGACCCGGCCTGTGATGGCGCTGGGCTGGACGCTCAACCTGGAGATGTTCTTCTACGTGCTGTTTGCCGGTGCGATGCTGCTGCCCCTGCGGCGCGGAATGGCCGCGCTCACGCTCGTTATTGGCGGCCTCGCCCTGGCGGGGATGCTGCTGCAGCCGGCGCAGGTCCAGCTCGCCTTCTGGACGCAGCAGATCATCCTCGAATTCCTGTTCGGCTGCCTCCTGGCACTGCTCCACAGGCAAGGCGTGAGCCTTCCGGGGCCGGGCGCTGCGCTGCTCGTGGTCCTCGGCTTCGCCGCCATCTTCAGGATTCACGGCCTCGACGCCGGGGAAACCACCCTGCCGGCGCTGCGCTGGGGCATCCCGGCCGTGATGATCGTCGCAGGAGCGGCGCTCTATCGCGGCGCCCCGCCGCGCCTGGCGCTGCTCCTCACCGGGCTCGGCAATGCCTCCTACAGCCTCTATCTGTTCCACCCCTTCGCGCTGCGCCCGCTCCGGGAGGTCTGGATCAGGCTGGTCGGCGGGTCACTGCCACTGGAGATCTACATCGCGGTCGCCATCGCGGTCGCAGCCGTCGCATCCACCCTGCTCTATCGCTGGGTCGAACGTCCGATCGGGCGCAGGCTGCGTTTCCCCTCCACCACGGGCACGGCGCGCGAACAGCGTCCGGCCATGGACAGATCACGCTGGGCAAAAGACGGCGAAGCCGGCCATACCGCAGGCTGAGGCAGGTCTTCTCAGTCCCGGTTGACGCCGTCTCGAAGCTGGCGAGGCGTGCTCAGCCCCGTCCCTTGCGGACGACGACATAGGCATAGGTCGTCACGAAGCTCCAACCGACACGCGCCGCCAGCGCGTTGAAGACGTGATCGACCTGCTTCAACCCCGGCATCCGGTCGAAATAGCCGTGCCCCCAGAAGCGCTGGACATGGGTTTCGGCGAAGCCCGCCCGCTTCAGCATCGGCTCGAGCAAGGCGGGGTTGCCGCGGCACCAATCATAGAGCGCGGGGAATTTCGGATCGCCGCCGCCGTCGCGACGCGCCGGGAACAGGGTGTGGACGATGGCGTGCGAGACCTTCTCCGGCAGGACATGGTTGAGGGCAAAGACCGGCGCCCAGAGCGTCGGGAAGAAGGCCAGCGCTACGCCGCCGGGAGCCAGCAGTTCATGGATATTGGCCCAGGCCCGCTCGACCCCGTCGACATGTTCGAAGACCATGCGCGACACCATCATGTCATAGCCGCCACGCGTGACATCCGGCTCGCTCAGGTCCCCGGCGATGTCGAAGCGTGCGGTCTTGAGTCCGCGCGCCGTCAGCGCCAGCTCGCCGGCATCGATATCGTTGACGATGAGATCGATGCCGTTGCGGGCGGCCTCGTCCTGGGTGAACAGGGGATCGCGGCCGCCACCGATCTCGCAGACGCGGCGCAGGCCGAACTGATGCGCCAGTCCGAGGATGGTCGCCTCATAGTGATCCCAGGCCCATTGCGAGTGCCAATCGGGCTTGATCTCGGTGAAGAAATTCGCAAGCGAACCGGCGGCTTCCGTCATCTCCCGACGGCCCGGCTCGGCGGCCGTGATCGCAAGACTCGCCATGGACATGATCGCTTCCGCCTCTTCGTGCCCTGCCCGCCCCGATCACAACATTGGCTGCGCGACGGCGCGAGAGCAACGACAAGCCTAAGGAAGGGTTAATCACGGGAGCCGCAACGGCGCGAGCGAAGGGCGAATCCATCGCCTCGAATCAGGCTCGGCTCATAGCGCCGCAAAGGCGCCTCGCGACGCCCGAAAGCATGCGAGAGATGGCTGGCCGTTGATTTTCAGGGATTTGAATGGTCGGAGCGAGAGGATTCGAACCTCCGACCCCTTGTCCCCCAGACAAGTGCGCTAACCGGGCTGCGCTACGCTCCGACGGGTCGGCTTATAGTGGCGAGGCGCGGCAGATGCAATGCGCTTCGAGACGATCATGAACAATCCCGTCGCATGACGGCAACGGCTCGTATCGCCCAGGCGATTGCCGTCAGGCCGACGGCGCCGAACCCGCCTTCTAGAGCGTCGGATCGGCGATCGACGGGCGCGGCCCTGATCCTCATTCTCGGAACCGGATCCGGACATCGCATCGGCCTTTCGAAAGCGGACACCCCAAATGGGGGCTGCGCGAACACTTGCGTTGGAGCGATGATGAAAGTGCGGCTCCGGGTCATTCGATCATGAAACACAAGCAACAGATGTCGCTTATCGCGCGGCGTGCCCAAATCCGGCGTGCGGCCGCCGGGCGGAAAGATCTCGCTTCGGCGCAGCCGGCGGTCCGCCCGGCCCTGCGCCTGGTCTCTTCGCGCTCCGAAGCCGAGCGAAACCAGCATAACCAGCATCGCGAACTGACCTCCGCCGTGGAATAGCCGCCGGCTTCCGATCACGAAGCGCGTTCAGGCAATGGTCATCTGCGATGGCCTTTGATGCCGACGCGGCACGCGGATTGCCGCTGCGTCGACGATCAGCATGGACGGTATCGCGTTGAGACAAAATGGTTTCCATTGCGGGGATTGCGGCTCGCCGGGCGTCTCGGTTCCGCACGCGCTCAGCGATGCGAGCGTGGTCTCCTGCGCCAATTGCGGATTGAGCCTGGGGTCCTGGGCGGAGTATCGCCAACGGATCGACATGGCCCTGATGGCCGAGCAGGCCGGGAAGGCGCGCCGCCTCATCGTGGCGGACCCGGTCGGAAACGTGCTCGCCCGGGCCTAGAGCACCGGACTGGATGCCGTAATCAGTCCGATGCTCCCGATGCCGCCCTTGATCAGTTGCGCGCCAGCCAGTCGCCGAGAAGGCCGATATCGGCCTGCCCGAGACCATGCCCCGCGGGCAATGCGCGATGCTCGACGGCGGCGCCGCTCTCACCGAGTTGGCGCGCCAGCGCTTCGGCATTGGCTTTCGGCACGATCGGATCGAGCGCGCCCGACAGGATCAGCACCGGCTTGCCCGTGAGATCGGCGCGCGGCGGCTCGGCGAAGGGAACCATCGCGCGCAGAAGCGCGGCACCGGCCAGGATCTCGGGCCGCTGCAGCAACAGCGCCGCCGCAATGTTCGCACCGTTGGAGAAGCCGAGCGCGATCGGCGCCGGCAGGCCGTAGCGCTCCCGGGCCAAGAGCACGAAATCGGCCAGCTCGTCGGTGCGCTGCCTGAGATCAGCCTCGTCGAAGACACCCTCGGCCAGGCGGCGGAAGAAGCGCGGCGCCGCTCCTTCGAGAACCTTGCCGCGCGGCGAGAGCAGGCTTGCTCCCGGCGCGACGGTGCGACCGAGCGAGAGGAGGTCGCGCTCGTCGCCGCCGGTGCCGTGCAGGAGCAGGAGCGGCCTGCGGGCCGGATCGCTGCCCGGCTCGAAGACATGGATGAAATCGGTATCGACGGTCGTGCCGGTCATGGTCCTCTCCCTTCATCGAGCGGAACCGCCCTGCCCCTTGCGATAAGCAGGCAGGGCGTCGTGGTGTCGCTCCGCCGCCCGCCTGAACGGCGGGCGGCGGGTCTCGTCAGCCGAGGTCGGGCAGGACCGCCTCGATCTCCTTGCGATGCGCCTCGTACTGAGGCGGCAACTTCAGCGAACGGCCGAGCTCGGCCGCGGGCTCGTCGATCGCGAAGCCGGGGATATCGGTCGCGATCTCGAACAGGACATGGCCCGGCTCCCGGAAATAGACCGAGCGGAAATAATTCCGGTCGCGCTGTTCCGTGGGGCTGATGCCGTGGTTCTGAACGAGACGGCGCACCATCTCCTCCTGCGCGGCGTCATCGGCCGCCCGGAAGGCGATATGGTGGACCGACCCTGCGCCCTGCCGGGCCGGCAGGAAGCCGCCGGCGACGCGCAGGTCGATCACCCCGCCGACCGCCGTGCCCTTCGCGGCATAACGGATCAACGTGTCCTCACGGCCGATCTCGGTGAAACCGAAAACGTCGCTCAGGATGGCACCCGTCGGCGCGGCTTCGGCCAGCAGCAAGCTGACGCTGTGGAAGCCGCGCAGCCCATGCTCGGCGGGAATGCCGCCGTCAGCCCAGGCCGGTTCCTTCTCGACACCGGGCAGGCCAACAAGGGCGAGCCTCATGCCGTCCGGATCGCGGAAGCTCAGCACGGTCTCGCCGAAGCGCTTGACCGGCACCTCATGCGGCACGCCCTGCTCGACGAAGCGATGCGCCCAGAAGCCGATCGAACCTTCCGGAACCCGGAAGACCGTCTCCTGCGTCTCGCCGACGCCGAGGCGGCCCGGAGCGGCATGCTCCCACGGGAAGAAGGTCAGGATCGAGCCGGGCGCGGCACCCACATCGCCGAAATAGAGGTGATAGGTGCCGGGATCGTCGAAATTGACGGTCTTCTTGACGAGGCGCAGGCGGAGCACCCGAGCATAGAAGTCGAGATTGCGGCGCGCCGGGCCAGAGATGGCGGTGACGTGATGAAGGCCGTTGATCTGCATGGCAAGCTCCTCCGTGTTCTCGATCGCGATGGGCAGATATCCGCCCCGTTGGCTGGAAGATCGGCATGGAAGCGGCCGAGCGCCAGAGGCAATTCATTGCATTGATGCAATGTGACTATCGCCAATCTACAATTTGATTTGCGCATAAGTCCGATCGATCTTCTGCCTCGAGACCAACCGGTCCTGTTTCAGGAGACGTCCCATGATCGACAATCGCCTCGCTCCTTATGGCGCCCTTGGCCTGCGCGTCGCGCTCGGCCTGATGTTCATCGCCCACGCCTATCTCAAGCTCGTCATCTTCACGCCCGCCGGCTTCGCCGGTTTTCTTGGGCAGGTCGGGCTGCCCGGCTTCCTCGCCTGGCCGATCATGCTGGCCGAGCTCATCGGCGGCATCGCCATCCTCATCGGCTTCCATGGCCGTCTCGTTTCAGCGGCGCTGCTGCCGGTCCTGCTGGGCGCTCTCGCCATCCACGCCCCGAACGGCTGGGTCTTCAATGCGCCGAATGGCGGCTGGGAATATCCGGCCTTCCTTGCGCTCACCGCCTTCGCGCATGTGCTGATCGGCGATGGCGCGCTTGCCGTCACCGGCACGCGCTCGGCCATCAGCGCCAAGCCGGCCTTGGCGTGACGCGAGCCCGCCTTGAAGGGGAGCGTCCCTTGGCCGAGAGTGAGCGGATGAATCAAGCCGCGAAGCCTCTGGCCTGGGACGATTTCCGCCTGATCAAGGCGATCGCCGACAAACGGGCGCTGCCGGCCGCCGCGGCAGCGCTCGGCGTCAACCACTCGACAGTGTTCCGTCGCCTCGGCCAGATCGAGGAGGCGCTCGGCACCAAGCTGTTCGAGCGTCACCGCAGCGGCTATGTCGCGACGCCAGCCGGCGAGGAGATGATCCAGCTCGCCGGCCGCGTCGACGACGACATCACCGCTTTCTCGCGCAAGCTCGCGGGGCAGGAGATCAAGCCGGCCGGCGAGTTGCGCGTCGCCACCAACGACTCCCTGCTGGTCGACCTGCTGACGCCGCTCTTCGCCCGTTTCCTCGCGCAATGCCCGGACATCCGGCTCGATATCCTGATCGGCAACCAAGCCGCCAATCTCTCCAAGCGCGACGCCGATGTCGCGATCCGCGCCACCGACAATCCGCCGGAGACGCTGGTCGGCCGCAAGCCCGCCCGGATCGCCTGGGCGCTCTATGGCCGTGCCGCCGATTTCCCCGATGCGGAGCTTCCCTCTCGTGAAAGCCTGTGGGAGCGCAGCTGGGTTTCGCTCGGCGACCAGTTCACCATGCTGAGCGCGGTGCGCTATCTCGCCCGCCACGTCACGCCGGAGCGTGTCGTCTACAAGCTCAATACCGTGCTCGGCCTCGCCGAGGCGGTCGAGGCCGGGATCGGCATCGGCTTCCTGCCCTGCTTCATCGGCGACACGCGCCCCGGCCTCAGGCGGTTCGGCGAGCCCGATCCCGATCTCGCAGCCGACCTCTGGCTGCTGACCCATCCGGACATGCGGCATACGCCCCGCGTCCGACTCTTCCTCGATTTCCTGGCGGTCGAGCTCGGGCGGTTGAAGCCGCTGGTCGAGGGGGAGCGCCCGATCGGCCGGACCGCGGCGCCGGTCGGTGCGCCTGCGGAATCCCAGCTTCCATAGCAGGGTCCCTCGCCTCTCATCCCTCATGTGAATGACGAGGCCGGAGCTTCCGCAATGTTAGCTCTGGAGGAAGGCGGCAGCCTGTTTCGGGCGCTGCCGGAATCGCGGCGCTGGCGGCCGCCCGCGATTGTCAGGCCAGCCGCGACGGGGGCCGAACATGCCGGAGCCTGCCAAGAAATCGATCGCCAAAGGGGCGCGCTGCAACAATACAGCCTCGGTCCAGCACACGATCAACATGGTCAATGGCGGCAAGAACAACCTCAAGGTCGACGGCATCTTCGGTGACAACACCGAAAGCGCGGTCAAGACTTTCCAGCGCGCCTGTGGGCTTGGGGACGATGGCAAGGTCGGCAACGACACCGCGACCCGCCTGTTCGACGAACATTCGCTGACGCAGACCATGACCTTGATGATTCCCGAGAAGGCCTTCGAGCTTACCGGGAAGAGCCTGCCGCCGCCGCCGCTGCTCGACGCGGCGGGCGCCCTGCTATCGCGCGACAAGCTGGTCAAACTCTGGACCGATGCGCCACGGCTCGAAAAGACAGGGCTCGAGCTGCCCCAACTGGAGCTACGGCAGCCGGGACTGCGCACCGCGACGATGATCGCCCACGGCGTCAAGCAACTGGGGCCGTTCCATGTCCTGGACAAGCTGCCGACATTCGACCCTCGGCTGCCCCATACCCTGTATCTTTACGGCGAGTTCAAGGATTTCAAAGGCTTTTCCGTCAGCTATTCGGTCGACAAGGTCCTGCAACCGCAGCTACCCGGTTTCATACGACCTTATTTCAAGAGCGAGTTCGTGCCTAAAGCCAGCATCGAAGATCGCAATCTCTCGGTCGAGTTTCGTTCGTCCGCCGGCATCTCGACACCTGTGATCAATGTCGCCAACCGCTTGCAGTTGGGAGCCCAGGCCAATTTCTGGACGACGATCAAAGGAGCCATCGGCCTGGGCGGGGCTATCGGCCAGGCCTCCGCGGGGGCCAAGATCGAGACGAAGGCAATCGCCAACATCACGAAATCGGAAGTGCGGCTTGGCCCAGTCCGGCAGATTCAGATCGATGCCGTCGTAGGCTTCGATGCGGGCGTCTCGATCCAGGCCTCGGTCTGGTCGGACCGGGCCAGGATCAACATCCTTCCGCCGGGCTTCGATTTCTCCTCCACCGTGGGCCTGCGCGTCGGAATCGAGTTCCAAAAAAAATAGCGCCGGCAGCCTTTGGCAGAATCCCGGCCGCCGAGCGAGGGCGACGGAAAATTTCCCATCGACCGGCTCCGTGCTGTAGGCTCGCCCGATGGAGATCGTCATTCCCCTGATCATCGGCCTCAGCCTGATCTGGCTGATTGGCCGCGGCGTGCCCTGGAACGCGAAGCTCATGACCATCCTGGTCACGCTCGCGATCATCGTCCTGATCGTCCTGATCGAGCGCGGCGGCTACTGGCCGGAATCCTGGCGCCGGAGCTGAGCCCCGGCGCTTACGCCGAGACCAGCTTGAGCCCGACGATCCCGGCAACGATCAGGCCGATGCAGGCGAGCCGCAGGGCGCCCGCCGGTTCGCCCAGCAGGGCGATGCCGAGGATCGCCGTGCCGATGCCGGTCCAGACCGCGTAAGCCGTGCCGACGGGCAGCGATTTCAAGGCAAGGCCGAGCAGGCCAAGGCTGACGACCATGCTGGCGCCGGTGAACACGGTCGGGACGAGCCGGGTGAAGCCTTGCGTGTATTTCAGGCCGATGGCCCAGCCGACCTCGAACAGGCCCGCGATGAACAGATAAAGCCAGGCCATGCCGGCGCTCCCCAACGATGAGGCGCGACGATCCGCGCCGGAAACGGGACGTGCCAGGTCGTCCTCGGCCTTGAAGCTATGGTCAAGAGCGGAGCGATCAACCCGCGTCGCGCCTGCATCGGCGCAAACGCCCCGGGCGCGACCGCAAGTCTGGATCAGGCCGTGTCCGGCGCCGGCTGCAGGGCCTGCTCGAGGATGCGTCGGCACTCGCCGAGTTCCTTCAGCACCGCCGTGAGGACCGAGATGTCGTCAAGCCCTTCGGGAACGGGCTGCCGATAAGGCGCCAGCCGTTCGGGTCCCGCCTCGGCAGCGGCGCCAGGACCGCCCGGCGTGACCGCCGGCGCTGCGCTGCTCATCGCCCCGATCGGCGCGCCCCGGCCGATCGCCTGGACATGGCGCGGCCCCTGCTCCTTCAGGATGCGCTGCAGGCCCTTGATCGTATAGCCTTCGCCATAGAGCAGGCGCCGGATGCCCTTGAGCAGGGCGACGTCGTCAGGCCGGTAATAACGGCGTCCGCCGCCGCGCTTCAGCGGCTTGATCTGGCTGAAGCGGGTTTCCCAGAAACGCAGGACGTGCTGGGGTATGTCGAGGTCTTCGGCGACCTCGCTGATGGTCCGGAAGGCATCTGGGCTCTTGGTGTCCAATTCGGCCTCTGTATCGCCGGCGTGGAACTCCAGGCTCACTCAGTCTCACCCTCACCCGTCTGCCCGTTGATGCGGGCCTTCATCACGTTCGAGGGCTTGAACACCATCACGCGACGCGGCTCGATCGGGACCTCAACGCCAGTTTTGGGATTACGCCCGATTCGTTCGCCTTTGTCTCGCACGACGAACGATCCGAACGAGGACAACTTCACATTCTCGCCGCGCGCGACCGCGTCGCAGATCTCGTCGAGCACCGCCTCGACAAGCTTCGACGACTCCGTCCGCGACAAGCCGATCTTCTGGTAGACAGCCTCGCACAGGTCCGCACGAGTGACCGTTTGCCCCGCCATTCATATCCTCCAAGGCGTATTGCGGGCGGCGGCCTGAAACCGCCAACCCTTCGCCATTATGGACGGCGGACGCTAGGCGCCCCCGTCGCGCGGGTCAATCCTCAAGCGCGGCGATTGTGCCGGCTTAGGCCAGAACCGACCCGAAATGACGATGATTCATGACAATTTTCGTGAATTATCTACCGCTGGGTCACCAGCGGATCAGGGCCGAGCCCCAGGTGAAGCCGCCGCCCATCGCCTCAATCAGGACGAGCTGTCCGCGCTTGATGCGGCCATCGGCATGGGCCTCGGCCAAGGCAAGCGGGATCGAGGCCGCAGAGGTGTTGCCGTGACGGTCGACGGTGACGACGACATGGTCGTGGCTGATGCCGAGCTTGTCGGCCGTAGCGTCGATGATGCGCCGGTTGGCCTGGTGGGGCACGAACCAGTCGATATCGGCGCCAGACAAGCCCGTCTGCTCGAAGGTGTGGCGTACCGTCTCGGCGAGGTTGGTGACGGCGTGGCGGAAGACCTCCTTGCCTTCCATGCGCAGGAAGCCGACCGTCTTGGTCGAGCCCGCGCCGCCGTCGACATAGAGCTTGTCCTTGTGGCGGCCGTCCGAACGGATATGGGTGGTGAGGATGCCGCGATCGGCAAGCGTCCCCTCGCCCGGCGCGGCTTTCAGCACGACGGCGCCAGCGCCGTCGCCGAACAGCACGCAGGTGGCGCGGTCCTCCCAGTCGAGGATGCGCGAGAAAGTCTCGGCGCCGATCACCAGGGCGGCGCGGGCACCGCCCGTGGTCAGGAACTTGTCGGCGGTCGCGAGCGCAAAGACGAAGCCCGAGCAGACCGCCTGCAGGTCGAAGGCCGCGCCGCCGGTAATGCCTAGCGCCGCCTGGATCTGCGTCGCCGTGGCGGGAAAGGTGTGATCCGGCGTCGCGGTCGCGACGATGATCAGGTCGATCTCGGACGGATCGATGCCGGCGTCGGCGATCGCCGCCTGCGCCGCCTTGAGGCCGACCACCGAGGTCGGCTCGTCATCGGCCGCGACATGGCGCTGGCGGATGCCGGTGCGCTGGACGATCCACTCGTCGCTGGTGTCGACGCGGGCGGCCAGCTCGGCATTCGTGACGATGCGCGCGGGCAGGTAGGAGCCGCAGCCGACGACTTGAGAGCGCAGGATGGACAAGAAGGTTGTTCCCTATTCCGCCTCGGCGGGCTGCGCGGCCATCAGCTCCGGACGCGTGCTCGCGGCGACCATTTCGCGGACCTTCGCCATCAGGTCCTCGCGTGCCATTTCATAGCCCAATTCGGCGGCGCTGGCGAAGCCGATCGCATCCGTACCGCCATGGCTCTTGATGACGATGCCTTCCAGCCCGAGAAAGACGCCGCCGTTCGACTTGCGCGGGTCGAGCTTGTCCTTCAGCGCCGCGAAGGCGCCACGGGCGAAGACATAGCCGATCTTCGCCATCAGCGAGCGGCTCATCGCGGCGCGCAGGTAATCGGCGATCTGACGGGCGGTGCCTTCGGCCGTCTTCAGGGCGATGTTGCCGGTGAAGCCCTCGGTGACCACGACATCGACCGTGCCCTTGCCGAGATCATCGCCCTCGACGAAGCCGTGATAGGCGAGATGCGGCAGGTTGCTTTCGCGCAGGATGCGGCCGGCTTCCTTGACCGCCTCGACGCCTTTGATCTCCTCGACGCCGACATTGAGCAGGCCGACGGTCGGCCGGTCGAGATCGAGCACGACGCGGGCCATGGCCGCGCCCATCACGGCGAGGTCGACGAGATGGCGCGCATCCGCGCCGATGGTGGCGCCGACATCGAGCACGATGCTCTCGCCGCGGGCCGTCGGCCACAGGCAGGCGATCGCCGGCCGGTCGACCTGCGCCATCGACTTCAGGCAGAATTTCGACATCGCCATCAGCGCGCCAGTATTGCCGGCCGAAACCGTTACATCCGCCTCGCCCGTCTTGGTCGCGTCGATCGCGCGCCACATCGAGGATTTGTAGCGGCCATAGCGCAACGCCTGGCTCGGCTTGTCGTCCATCTTCACCGAGACCTCGGTGTGGTGGAATGTCGTGACCGCCTTGAGCTTCGGGTGCTGGTCGATCAGCGGAAGCACCTGCTTCTCGTCGCCGAAGATGACGAATCGGGCATCCGGACGGCGCTCGAGCATCAACGCGGCGCCGGGTATGACGATGGTCGGGCCGTGGTCCCCGCCCATCGCATCGAGCGCGATTGTAACCGGTCTTGTCATGGAATTCTGGCGTGTCCCGGAGATGGCCGACCTTCAATCCGGGGCGGCTCAGTGCCGGCCGGACAATAGCGGTTTGGGCCAGCGCCGCAAGCCGCGCAAGGGCCGCGAAGCGCTTCAGTCACCGCGTTTCAACTTTGCCAGCGCCGCGAAAGGCGATTCCACGGCGGCGTCGCCCGCGGACGAGTCGAAGCTGGCACCGGGCTTGCGCGGATAGGGGTCGAGCGCCAGCGCGAGGAACTCCAGCGTGACCCCGCCGAGATCGATCACGCCGTCGATGATCGGCTCGGGCGGATCGTCCTCGTTCAGCAGCACTTCGATATCGATCTCGGTATCGTCCCGCTCGTTGCGCCGGGCGAAGGCCGCAGCCTCCTCCTCCGATGTGAAATCGAGCTTGACGGGTATGTCCAGCTGAACCGGGAACGGCTCGAGCGTCACGACGCAGGCCTGGTGGAGCCGGGCCGCGATGCGCCCTTCGAGCTTCACGCGCTCGCCATTGCGCGACACGACATGGCGCGCCTCCAGCAATTCGATGGACACGAGGCCGAGCTGCGCCGCGATGGCCGGCAGCTGCGCGGGCTCCGCCCGCACCACGACCTCGGTGCCTCGGGTGCGGATCGCCTCGATCCGGATCGGATGGCTGAGCGGCAAGGCTGGGGCACGATCAGGCGTCATGAGCGACCTCCCGGGCCGAGAAGGCGGGAAAGAGATTGTCCCGGTTCATGATGCCGTCCAGATCGGCGGTGGCGAGCGCCTCCTGTGCGGCACGGGCATAGGCAGCCAGCGCAGGCGCCGCTTCCGGTGCGCAGGCGTTGCGCCCCAGCGCTTCGGCCAGTGCCTCCAGGCCGGGAGCGGCCAGCGCGGCCTCATAAGCCTGCACCCGGCCGTAGAACATCTGGCCAATCTTCTTCATCTTCTTGGGCACGGCGACATCGCTGATGCCGCCATTGCGGAAACCGAGCTCGAGATAAGCGAAGCAGGCATCGATGAATTCCTGCGCCAGATCGGCGGCCGGAGGCGGCAATTCACGCAGCCTGCGCAGCACCAGCAGGACATGCAGGGTCAGCGATTCGAAACGGCCTTCGAAGCTGTCGGGAATCCCCCCATCGATATAAAGCGCAGGCAGGCGCGAGGCCTCGGCGACCCGCCCGAACAGCGTGTCCACAGGAGAGCGCCGATTGGCACGCTTGCCGAACAACCCGAAAATCACCTGTTTACTCCCGCCCGCTGCTGCCGGGGCGCACTCGCCTTGCCAAAGCCATTCTCGGGCGTTACGCCAACCCTTACCCTTTTGACAAGCGGCTTGGGATCGTCCCGGGCCGTGCTCGCCTTTCGGATCGTGCCCGCATGACCCAGATCACCCGCCGCACGGCTCTGCTCGGAGCCCTCGCGACCACCTCCCTCATGCTTGCAGGCTGCGGCCCCGATGCAGGCGGCTTCGTGCTGCCGACCTCGGCGGGCATCAACGAGGAGTTCAAGCGCGGCTTCGTGATGGACGATGCGCTGATCGCGCAGGTCAAGCCGGGAATGGACGTGCAGGCCGTGCTGACGACGCTCGGCACCCCGTCGACCACCTCGACGATCGGCAACCGGACCTTCTACTATATCAGCCAGACGATGCGTCGCCGGTTCCAGTTCCAGGACCCGCAGACCATCGACCAGCAGGTGCTGGTGATCTATTTCAACAAGAGCTTCAAGGTCGAGCGCATCGCGCATTACGGCCTGCAGGACGGCATCATCTTCGACTTCATCAGCCGCACCACCCCGACGGGCGGCGAGGAGCAGAGCTTCCTGCGCAACCTGTTCAAGGGCGTCACCAAGTTCAACCCGCTCGGCTCGTAAGCGGGGCGCCTTCAGGTCACCGGACATCAAAAGCCCGCGGTGCGAACCGCGGGTTTTTTTGCGCCTTCGCAGCACTGAGGGTCGATCAGGCTGCCGGCGAGCGACTGCGCAGCGGCAACGTCATCGCCAGCACGCCGGCGATGACGAGGACGAGCCCGGCCCAGGCGGTCGGCACCAGCGCCTCGCCGAGGAAGACCATGCCGATCAGCACGCCGGTGGGCACCCGCAGATAGGCGACCGATGTCGTCGCGACCGAGCCCAGCCGCGCGATCAGCCGGAAATAGATCACGAAGGCCAGAGCGGTCGAGATCAGCGAGAGCGCGACCAGCGCCTGGATCGATTGCACCGAGGGCGCCAGCGTCCAGGGCCGGTCCAGCACCAGGCTGAGCGGCAGCAAGACGAGCGCACCGCAGAGCAGCGAACCCGCAGCCGGCATGATCGGATCGAGCCCCTTGAAGCTGCGTCCGAACAAGGCCGCCCCGCCATAGCAGATGCTGGCGGCGACCAGGGCGAGCTGGGCCCAGAGCTGCTCGCCGAAACCCGACATCGCCTGCCTGCCGACGATCAGGACGGTGCCGGCGAGACCGGCGGCGATGCCGGCCAGGCGCAGGCGCGGCAGGCGTTCCGCCGAAGCCGACAGGCAGGAGAGCAGGACGACGAAGATCGGGCTGGTCGAGCTCAGGATCGTCGCCAGCCCGGCATCGACGCTGCGCTCTGCCCAGGCGATCAGGGTGAAGGGGACGACGCTGTTGAGGCAGGCCTGGACGATGAACAGTCGCCACGTCGCGAGGTCGCGCGGCAAGCGCAGGCCGCGCCAGCGGACGACCATGAGCAGAACGAGGCCAGCGATCAGGGTCCGGGCGGCGATCAGCGTCAGCGGCGGGATCGTCTCCACGCCGAGCTTGATGAAGGTGTAGGAGCCGCCCCAGAGCACGGCCAGCACCAGCAGGAGTGCGAACTCCACAGCGCGGTTGGGGGCAGCGGCGGGGCGGTCGAGCGTTTGCGTGGACATGGGTCCTCCTGGGGTTGGCGGGACCATGCCAGCGGGGCGGCACCGGCGCATGCGGGAACGCTACGGACCCGGCCGTAGCTTCGGAGCTTGATTCAAGAGGTTGTCGAACCGATTCAAGTCAGGTCCGCAAGCTATTGCCTTCAAACATTTTCCGCTCTCCGGCGAGTCCAAAGAAAAACCCGCGGCTTGCGCCGCGGGTTCGTAATTGTCTCGATGCTGCCTGCGATCAGGAATGCGCCAGGATCGCCAGCAGCAGGAGCGCGATGATGTTGGTGATCTTGATCGCGGGGTTCACGGCGGGGCCCGCCGTGTCCTTGTAGGGGTCGCCGACGGTGTCGCCGGTCACCGAAGCCTTGTGCGCCTCGGAGCCCTTGAGATGGCGCACGCCGTCCTTGTCGACGAAGCCGTCCTCGAAGCTCTTCTTGGCGTTGTCCCAGGCGCCGCCGCCCGAGGTCATCGAGATCGCGACGAAGATGCCGGTGACGATGACGCCCATCAGCATGGCGCCGACGGCTGCGAAGGCGTTGTTCTTGCCGGCGATCCAGTAAATCACGAAATAGGTCACGATCGGCGCCAGCACCGGCAGGAGCGAGGGCACCACCATTTCCTTGATCGCGGCGCGCGTCAGCATGTCGACGGCGCGGCCGTAATCGGGCCGGTCCGTGCCTTGCATGATGCCGGGCTTCTCCTTGAACTGCCGGCGGACCTCCTCGACGACTGAACCCGCCGCGCGCCCGACCGCCGTCATGCCCATGCCGGCGAAGAGGAAGGGGATCAGGCCGCCGAGCAGCAGGCCGACGACGACATAAGGGTTCGACAGGGTGAAATCGACCGTGACGCCCTTGAAGTACTGGAAGGTCGTCGATCCCGCCTTGTTGGCTTCCCCGATGAAGAAGTTCAGGTCCGAGGTATAGGCCGCGAAGAGCACCAATGCGCCGAGGCCGGCCGAGCCGATGGCATAGCCCTTGGTGATCGCCTTGGTGGTGTTGCCGACCGCGTCGAGCGCGTCGGTGGAGTGGCGGACTTCCTTGGGCAGGCCCGCCATCTCGGCGATGCCGCCGGCATTGTCCGTGACCGGGCCGAAGGCGTCGAGCGCCACGACGACACCGGCCAGCGCCAGCATGGCCGTCGTCGCGATGGCGATGCCGAACAGGCCGGCGAAGCTGTAGGACACGATGATGCCGGCGATGATGACGATGGTCGGCAGCGCCGTCGATTCCAGCGAGACCGCTAGGCCCTGGATGACGTTGGTGCCGTGGCCGGTCACCGAGGCCTGGGCGATCGAGACCACCGGGCGCTTGCCGGTGCCGGTGTAGTATTCGGTGATGACGACGATGAGCAGCGTCACCGCGAGGCCGACCAGCGCGCAGGCGAAGAGGCTGCCCGAGGTGAAGGTGACGTTCTGCGTCGTAGTGAAGGAGGCCGAGAAGCCGCCGAACATGGCGTAGTTCACCGCCGCGATCGCGCCGACCGACAGCACGCCGGCCGCGATGAAGCCCTTGTAGAGCGCGCCCATGATCGACTGGTTGGCGCCGAGCTTCACGAAGAAGGTGCCGATGATCGAGGTGACGATGCAGGCCGCGCCGATCGCCATCGGATAGAGCATCATCGTGCCGAGCACGGGCTGGCCGGCGAAGAAGATCGCGGCGAGAACCATGGTCGCGACCAGCGTCACCGCATAGGTCTCGAACAGGTCGGCCGCCATGCCGGCGCAGTCGCCGACATTGTCGCCGACATTGTCGGCGATGGTCGCGGGGTTGCGCGGATCGTCTTCGGGGATGCCGGCCTCGACCTTGCCGACGAGGTCGGCGCCGACGTCAGCACCCTTGGTGAAGATACCGCCGCCGAGACGGGCGAAAATCGAGATCAGCGAGGCACCGAAGCCCAGTGCCACCAGTGAATCGATCACCGTGCGGCTGGAAGGCTCGAAGCCGAGATAGGAGGTCAGGACGCCGTAGTAGACCGCGACGCCAAGGAGCGCGAGGCCGGCGACGAGCATGCCGGTAACCGCGCCCGCCTTGAAGGCGACGTCGAGGCCCTCGCCCAGCGACTGCATCGCAGCCTGGGCGGTGCGGACATTGGCACGCACCGAAACGTTCATGCCGATGAAGCCGGCGACGCCCGAGAGCACCGCGCCGATCAGGAAGCCGATCGCCACCCATTTGCCGAGCAGCCAGGCGAGCGCGATGAAGAGCACGACGCCGACCATGGAAATCGTGAGATACTGGCGCTTGAGATAGGCCTGCGCGCCTTCGGCGACCGCACCGGAAATCTCCTGCATGCGCTGGTTGCCGGCATCGCGCTTCATCACATCGCCATAGGCCCAGACGCCGTAGGCTATGGAAAGCGCACTCAATATGATGATGAGAAGCAGAGCTGACATTCGATTTCCTGACCCTAGAGCTTGCAGTCGGCGGGAGCGCTGTCGCTCCTCATTTTTTGCAGCATTGGACGTCAGGCAGCGAAAAAACGGGCCCTCAAGACTCAGGGCCCGCTCCGCGTCGCCAGTGTCAGGCGAATTTGTGGCAAGTTTCGGCGAAGAGCGCAAACGCCTCGACTGACAAATCCGCTCGAATGTCAGGCGAACCGGTAGATCGTCACAGGGCGAGGTCGCGATTGACGTTCTTGTAGAGCAGATAGCAGGCGTCACCGTAGCCGGTCGGATAGAATTGCTGCGGGCAAAAGCCGCCCATCCAGATGAAATCCCGCTCCCAGATCTCGTGCCAGTCGGCGCCAAGCAGGTAGAGTCCCTGCCCTTCCAGCATGTAGAGGCCGTGCTCCATCACATGGGTCTCGACCGCCGGGAAGCAGACGCCCGGCTTGAACCACATCAGGTTCATCTCGAAATCGAAGCGCATGTCGCCATAGGGCAGCAGGAACTGGAAGCCGCGCCCTTCCATGCCGGTGTGATTCGCCATCGGCACGGCGTCCTGATGCGAGACGATCGGCTCCGGCACGGCGAGCCCCGGCGCCGGCTCGTAGCGCTTGCGCAGGGCCAGCACGCGGACGCCTTCCGTCGATTCGTTGCGCAGGGTGAACGCGGTCGCCGGCGGCAGATAGGCGAACCCGCCCGCCGTGAGCGCCTGCATCGCACCGCCTGCGACGGCGATCCGGACTTCGCCGGAGAGGACATAGAAGAAGTGCTGGATGCCGTCTTCGCTGAAGGCGGCCGGCGTACCGCCGCCGGGCGCGATCTCGAGGACGTATTGAGCGAAGGCCGCGCCCATGACCGGCCCGGTGAGGACGCGCACGATCGTGTCGCGATATTGCGGCAGGCGGCTGACCAGCACGCCCTCCGGTGGCATGAAGGCGTAGTTGGATTTGATGACACCGCGATTATGCCCGATGGCGCCGGGCGGAACCTGGCCGGTCGCGGGCGGGAAGGCGCGGTTGTTCATCAGTTTGCTCCGATCGAGGTTAGCGGGCCTGGCTCAGGCCGTGGCGGGCCGCTGGAAGCGCTGCCATGCCACCAGCAGGAGAGCAACCATCACCGGCGGGAAGACCAGCCAGTTCACCGCATTCCAGCCGCCATGGCTGAGCAGGCCGCCCGACGAGAAGGAGGCGATGGCGACCGAACCGAAGACGAGGAAATCGTTGGCCGCCTGGACCTTCACCCGCTCCTCCGGCCGGTAGCAATCCGTCACCAGGGCCGTCGCGCCGATGAAGCCGAAGTTCCAGCCGACGCCGAGCAGGATCAGCGCCAGCCAGAAATGGCCGACGCTCAGGCCGGTGAGGCCGACGACGGCGGCAAGTGCGGTCAGGCCGAGGCCAACCGCTGTGACCGTGCCCTTGCCGAAGCGAGCGATCAGGCGGCCGGTGAAGAAGCTCGGCCCGAACATCGCCAGCACATGCCACTGGATGCCGAGCGTGGCGTCGCCGACCGAATGGCCGCAGGCGACCATCGCCATCGGCGCGGCCGTCATGACGAAGCTCATCAGCCCGTAGGCGACGAGCGAGGCCGTGACCGAGGCGATGAATTTCGGCTGGCGCATGATCTCGCCGAGCGGACGCCCGCCGCCTGAACGGACTGCGGCCACCGGCGGCGCACGCAGGCGCGAGACGATCAGGATCGCGACCAGCGCGAGCATGCCCTGGGCGATGAAGCTGGCGGCGAAGGGCGCGGCCGGCGTCAGGTCGCGCGTCCAGTAGACCGATTGCGGGCCGATGACGCCTGCGGCAAGGCCGCCGATCATGACCCAGGAAATCGCGCGGGGCCTGAAATGATCGGTCGCGGTATCGGCCGCCGCGAAGCGGTAGCTCTGGACGAAGGAGCCATAGAGCCCGCAAACGAAGGTGCCGAGGCAGAACAGCCAGAACAGGCGCAGCGAGACACCGCCGGCCGCAATGCTCGCACCTGCCGCGCCGACGAGCGCTCCGATCAGGTAGCCGCTGCGCCGGCCCAGCCGGCGCATGATCATCGCAGCCGGGATGACGCCCGCAGCGATGCCGAGTTGAAGCAGGCTGACCGGCACGGTCGCAAAAGCCTGGTCGGCCACGAGCTGCGCCCCGACAATGCCGCCAAGCGAGACGATGATCGCCGGATTGGCGCCGCCGAGCGCCTGGGCACCAGCGAGGACCAGCGCATTGCGCTTTGCGAGCCCGTCGCCATCAAGAGCCGGAACATGCTGATTCATCACAACGCGCCTCGCGGTCGCCGTGATGCGCCGCCGTCAGAAATGAGAGAAGGAGCCCTGCGCGAAGCTGTGCGCCCCACCCTTCCCGCGATAAGTCACCACACCGGCCTCGGCGGTGATCCGCCCGATCGGCGTCAGCAGAAGCATTGATCCTTCCGCCGCCGCAACCAGAGCAGGATATTCCCTTTCCGAGGCCGTGCAGAGAATTTCGTAGTCGTCTCCGCCGGTCCAGGCCAGTTCCGCCAGTGCGGGAGCGGCCATGAGCGCGGCGCGGGCCGGGCCCGAGAGCGGGATAGCGTCGAGATCGATCTCGGCGCCTGCGCTCGACGCTTTCAACAGCTTGGCGAGATCGCCGACGAGTCCGTCTGAGATGTCCATCGCCGCCGAAGCATGGCGCTGCAAGGCGTCCGCCAGAGCATGGCGCGGCTGCGGATGCAGATAGCGATCGGCGAGGAAGGCGCGATCCTCGGCGCCGAGCGTAGCGACCCAGTCCGGCTTGTCGGGGCCATGGACCTTGAGGCCAAGCGCGCCGTCGCCGATGCTGCCGGAGACGAGCACGACATCGCCCGGCTTCGCGCCGGAGCGTTTCACCATCCGCCCGGCCGGAACCGTGCCGAATGCGGTGATCGAGAGGGTGAGGGGCCCGCTGGTCGAAACGGTATCGCCGCCGATGAGCGGGCAGCCCGCCGCCTCGGCCATGCGGGCGAGGCCGCCCGCGAAATCGGCGAGCCAGCCCTCGGTCCAGCCGCGCGGCAAAGCGAGCGTCAGGACGAAGCCTTCGGGCTTGGCGCCCTTGGCGGCGAGATCGGAGAGATTGACGGCCAGCGCCTTCCAGCCGATCGCGTCCGGGGAATCGTCCGGGAAGAAATGGACGCCGGCGACGAGAGCGTCGGCGGTGACCACGACCTCATAGCCGCGGCCGGGCCGCAGCAGGCCGGCATCGTCGAGAAGCCCCAAGCCGCCCGGCCCGGCGATCGGCGCGAAATAGCGGGCGATCAGCTCGAATTCGCCGGGGCGGGACGGTTCGGTCATCAGGCGCTGGCTGGGTCGAACTCTTCGGCGCGGAAGTCGCGGGCCATGCGGTCGAGCACGGCATTGATCATGCCGATCTCGTCGCCCTCGTAGAAGGCGCGCGCGACCGCGACATATTCGGAGATCACCGCGCGGGCCGGCACGTCCTTGCGGAAGGCGAGTTCATAGGCGCCGGCGCGCAGGATCGCACGCACCACGGCCTCGACGCGCTTCAACGGCCAGTCCTTGGCCAGTAGTTCGTCGACCGTGCGGTCCACCAGGCGCTGCTCGCGGACGACGCCGCCGAGGATGTCGCGGAAGAAGGCGATCTCGGCTTGCGGCAGTTCGATCTCCTCGACCTCCTTGCCGATCCAGAAATGCTCGAACTCGGCCATCGCCTCGACGACGCCGCGGCCGCCGATTTCCATCTCGTAGAGCGCCTGCACGACCGAGAGCCGCGCCCCGCGCCGCTTCTCGGCGCGGCTCATTGGGACGGCTCCGCCAGGGAGCGCTTGTAGCGCAGCACGGCGAGCGCCGCTTCGGCGGCCCCGCCGCCCTTGTTCATGTCCGAGCGGTTGGCGCGAGCCCAGGCCTGTGCCTCGTTCTCGACGGTGAGGATGCCGTTGCCGAGCGGGAGCGCAAAAGCGACCGAGAGGTCCATCAGCGCGCGCGAGCTTTCGCCGGCGACGATGTCGTAATGGCCGGTCTCGCCGCGGATGACGGTGCCGAGCGCGACGACCGCCTCATAGGGATCGACTGACTCGTCGGCGGCACGCAGGCCGATGACGATCGCCGAGGGGATTTCAAGCGCACCGGGGACGGTGACGACGTCGACGCGGCAGCCTGCCTCTTCCAGCACGGCAGTCGCGCCGGCCAGCAGTTCATCGGCAAGCTTGTCGTAGAAACGTGCCTCGACGACGAGGACGCGGGCGCCGTCGATCTCGACGGCAGGAGTTGCGGCCTTGTCGGCCGAGGTCTGCCGGGGTCCGGCCATTTCTTGTGTCCTTCTTGGAACGTGATCGGGCTCGTTACCCTTGCGGGCGCGCCTCCGCAAGCCGCGCGGCATACCGTGCCATCAGATCGACCTCGACATGAACGGAGTCACCCTCCTTGCGCTCCCCCCAGGTGGTGACCGCGAAGGAGTGCGGGATCAGCAGCACGGTGAAGACATCATCCTCCACCGTGTTGATGGTGAGCGAGGTGCCGTCGAGGCAGATCGAGCCCTTGGTCGCGATGAAACGCTCCAGCCCCTGCGGGGCGCGGATGTGGAAGCGTGCCGTCGCCCCCCAGGGCTCGTCGGGGTCGGGCTCGATCGCGTCGATCTTCAGGATGCGGCCGGGGCCGTCGACATGGCCGACAACAAGATGGCCGCCGAGTTCGTCGCCAACCTTGAGCGAGCGCTCGAGATTGATCCGCGTGCCCGGCTCCCAGGTGCCGACGACCGTCTTCGCCAGCGTCTCGGCTGCAGCCTCGACCTGGAAGATGCAGCCGGGCTCGCCATCCGTGCGGGCGCGCAATGCGGTGACGGTGAGGCAGACGCCGGCGCAGGCGATCGAAGCGCCGATCGCGATGCCTTCGGCCTCATAGGGGCAGGCGATGGCGAGGCGCTTGAGGCTCGGCCCCTTGCGCTGCGCCTCCACGACCTCGCCGATGGCGGTGACGATGCCGGTGAACATCAGCCTCTCCTCTCGAAATGCTCGAAACGGTCGTGACCGATCTGACCGACCTCGACAAGGGCGTATAGATCGGGGTCGGCCAGCGCAGCGGCAAGCCCCGGACGCACGGCAAGGATGCCGGGCTGCCCCAGCGTTTTCGGAGAGGTCGAGACGATGACCTCATCCGCCAGACCCGCGAGCGCCAGCTTCTCGCCTATGCGCGGGCCGCCTTCCGAAAAGACGCGGTTGATCCCGCGTGTGCCGAGCAAGGTCAGCGCCTCGCCGAGATCGAGATGGCCGTCGGACCCCAGCGAGACCCGCATGACCTCGACGCCGGCTTCGACCAGCGCCTGTTCCGGCTCGATCGGAGCGGTCTCGGCCGCGATCACCCAGACGGGAACCTCATGGGCCGTGCGGACGAGCTTCGAGGTTAGGGGCAGGCGCAGATGGGTGTCGAGGATGACGCGGATCGGCGAGCGATCCGCCATGCCGGGCAGGCGCACGGTGAGCTGCGGGTCGTCCGCAAGGACCGAGCCGATGCCGAGCATGATGACATCGTGATGCGCGCGCTGGAGATGGACCCAGCCGCCGGCGACCGGGCTCGATACGGCGAGCGGAACGCCCCCTGCTCCGCCGGCATAGCCATCGGCGGTGCGGGCGATCTTGAAGGTCACCATCGGGCGGCCTTGCGTGATGCGCGTGAGATAGCCGCGATGGGCCTGCCGCGCCTCCTCCTCCAGCACGCCGACAGTGACCTCGATGCCGGCTGTGCGCAGCAACGCATGGCCGAGCCCGGCGATGAAGGGGTTGGGGTCGGACATCGCGGAGACGACGCGCTTCACGCCCGACAGGATGGTGTGTTCGACGCAAGGAATGCCGCCGCGCACCGAGCGATGCGAGCAGGGTTCGAGCGTGACATAGAGCGTGCCGCCCATCGAGGCAGCGCCGGCTCGCGAGAAGGCATGCGCCTCGCCATGCGGGCGACCGCCGGGCTGGGTATGGCCACGCGCGACCACCACGGGACCGTCCGGCGTATCGCGGGTAATGATGGCGCCGACAGACGGGTTCGTCGAAGTCGTGCCGAGACCCCGCGCGCCATAGGCGATCGCCTGGCGCATGAAGGCGCGGTCGATCGCAGATTTTTGTTTTGGCGCATTTTCCCGATGCGAAGCGGTGCCCGCTTCGCGCGAAAACGCTCTGGGATCAGTCATCGGCGCGCGGCGGCGGGGCGGAGATGCCCTCCTCGTCGATGGTGCCGAGCTGGCCGAGCAGTTCCTCGAAATCCTTCGCCTCGCGGAAGTTCTTGTAGACCGAGGCGAAGCGGACATAGGCGACGTCGTCGAGGCCTTTCAGCCCCTCCATCACCAGTTCGCCGACGGTCGAGCTCTGGATCTCCGCCTCGCCCGAGCTTTCGAGCTGGCGCACGATGCCGTTGACCATGCGCTCGATCCGCTCCGGCGTGACCGGGCGCTTGCGCAGGGCATGCGCGATCGAGATCTCCAGCTTGTCGCGGTCGAAGGGCGTCCGCCGGCCCGAACGCTTCACGACGGTGAGCTCCCGCAACTGCACGCGCTCGAAGGTGGTGAAGCGGCCGCCGCAATCGGGGCAGACCCGGCGGCGGCGGATCGAGGCGTGATCGTCGGTGGGACGGGAGTCCTTCACCTGCGTGTCGAGGGAGCTGCAATAGGGACAGCGCATTCCGGTTCGCCAGCCTTTCTCAGAGCCCCTTCAACGAAGCCTCAATAGATCGGGAAGCGCGCGGTGAGCGCCTTGACCTTGGCGGTCACAGCCTGCTCGACAGCGGCATTGCCTTCCTCGCCATTCTGGCTGAGGCCGTCCAGCACCTCGGCGATCAGTTCGCCGACCTGCTTGAACTCGGCGATGCCGAAGCCGCGCGAGGTCGCCGCCGGCGTGCCGAGGCGGATGCCGGAGGTCGTCATCGGCTTCTCGGGGTCGAAGGGGATGCCGTTCTTGTTGCAGGTGATATGGGCGCGGCCGAGCGCAGCTTCCGCCGCCTTGCCGGTCAGCTTCTTCGAGCGCAAGTCGACCAGCATCAGGTGGTTGTCGGTGCCGCCGGTGACGAGGTCGAAGCCCTTCGACTTCAGCGTTTCGGCCAGCGCCTTGGCATTGGCGACGACGGCGTGGGCGTAGGTCTTGAACTCCGGCTGCAGCGCCTCGTGGAAGGAGACCGCCTTGGCCGCGATGACATGCATCAGCGGGCCGCCCTGGATACCCGGGAAGATCGCCGAGTTGAACTTCTTGGCCAGAGCCTCGTCATTGGTCAGGATCATGCCGCCGCGCGGGCCGCGCAGGGTCTTGTGCGTCGTGGTGGTGACGACATGGGCATGCGGGAACGGCGAGGGATGCGCGCCGCCGGCGACGAGCCCGGCGAAATGCGCGATGTCGACCATGAAATAGGCGCCGACCTTGTCGGCGATCTCGCGGAAGCGGGCGAAGTCCCAGTGACGGGCATAGGCCGAGCCGCCGGCGACGATGACCTTCGGCTTGTGCTCGACGGCAAGCCGCTCCATCGCGTCGTAGTCGATCATCTGGTCGACCACGCAGACGCCGTAGGAGACGACGTTGAACCACTTGCCGGACTGGTTGACCGGCGCGCCGTGGGTCAGGTGACCGCCGGCGGCGAGGTCGAGGCCCATGAAGGTGTCGCCCGGCTGCATCAGGGCCATGAAGACGCCCTGGTTGGCCTGAGAGCCGGAGTTCGGCTGAACGTTGGCGTAAGTGCAGCCGAAGAGCCGGGTGGCGCGCTCGATCGCGAGCTTCTCGGCGATGTCGACGAACTGGCAACCGCCGTAATAGCGGCGGCCCGGATAACCCTCGGCGTATTTATTGGTCATCACCGAGCCCTGCGCCTCGAGCACGGCGCGGGAGACGATGTTCTCGGAGGCGATCAATTCGATCTCGTCGCGCTGGCGACCGAGCTCCAGGTCGATCGCGCGGGCGATCTCGGGATCGGCGTCATGCAGCGAAGCGCCGAAGAAGGAGTTCGAGAGGTGCTTGTTCAGCGCGGCGTCGGTCATGTCCGGCTCCTGAAGTTCAACGGCCGGTGGGCGCCCGGCTTCGTCGCGGCTCCCCTATCATGCGGCGGAGGGCTGTCCAAGCGATAGATCGCGCGCGGGAAAAGCTGCATCGCCGCAGCGGTCAATTGCCCGGAGCGCGCCGCTTCGACAGCATTTTCTTCTCCTTCTCCGGCCGGGACGGCGTGTAGGCGAGCTGGCGGCGCGACGCCGTGCGCAACAGCGCCCGGAAGGTCGGGCATTCCAGGTGAGTCGGCGCACGGCAATCCGCAACATGGCGCAGAGCATCGCGCAGGGTCCTCAGCCCGACCATCTGCCGCTGGAGCTCGTCGGCCCGGGCCCGCAACTGCTCGCGCGGGATGTTCGGCTTTCCGTCCGCGCCGAACATCGCGGCGATCTCCTCCAGCGAGAAGCCCGCGGTCTTGCCCAGCCCGATCAGCGACAGCCTGAGCAGGACATCGGGGTCGAACTGCCGCCGAAGGCCGTGACGCGCCTCCGAGCGAATGAGCCCGACCTCCTCGTAATAGCGCAGGGTCGAGGCCGGCACGCCCGAGCGCTCCGCGACCTTTCCAATATCCAGCAACAGCATGCTTGACCTCAAGTCGACTTGAATTCGTAGGCTCTGCCGAACGCATGAATTCGGCAAGAGGAAAAATCATGGAAAGCATTGTTACAACACGAGAAAGCCCGATCTGGGTGGACTCGCGCGCCATCGCCCTGCTGATGGCCGCATCGCTCACCACCATGGCGAACGCGACGATCAGCCCCGCGCTTCCGGGCATCGAGCGCCTGTTCGCCGACGACCCCAACGCGGCGCTGCTGACGCGGCTCCTGGTGCCGGCGCCCTCGCTCAGTGTCGCTCTGTTTGCACCGCTCGCGGGTTTCGCTGCCGACCGGATCGGCCGGCGTGCGATGCTTCTCGTCGGCGTCGTGCTGTTCGTGATCGCGGGCAGCGCCGGGCTTGTCCTGCCCGACCTGCCGTCGATCTTCGCAAGCCGTCTCGTGCTCGGCGTCGCCGTCGCGCTGATCATGACGGCGCAGACCGCGCTGATCGGCGATTATTTCACCGGCGACGACCGCAACGCGCTGACCGGCCTGCAGATTTCGGCGCGGAATTTCGGCGGGCTGGTCTTCATTTCGCTGGCCGGCTGGGCGGCGACGCTGTCACCTCGCCTGCCCTTCGCGATCTACGGGCTGGCCGCAATCTTCCTGCCGCTGATGTGGCTGGCCATCGTCGAGCCGCCGCGCGTCGCTGCCGCGACGGGCGCGATGCCTGCCAGCGACCATGACGGACACCCGTCCTGGCGCGGCCTGCTCGCTGGGCTCGTCCTGCTGCAGGGCGCGACGAACATGATCTTCTTCCTGATGCCGACGCAGATCTCGTTCTTCCTGGAGGCTCGGGGCTACGAGAGCGCGGTCATGACCGGGACGGTCCTCGGCCTGCTGATGATCTCCGGCGGCTGCACCGCCCTGCTCTACCGGCATGTCCGGCGGGCGAGCGGTGCGGCGGGCGTTTTCGCGATCGGCTACGCCGCGATGGCGCTGGGCTTCCTGCTCCTGTCGCGCACGGCGTCGCTGCCGGGTCTGTTTGCAGCGGCGCTCCTGATCGGGGCCGGCTATGCGCTGGTTTCGCCGAGCTTCGTCGCCATGGCGCTCGATCTCGCGCCCCGGCGCTCAAGGGGCATGGCGGGAGGCATCCTGACCGCGTCGATCTTCATCGGCCAGTTCTGCTCGCCTCTGGTCAGCACGCCCCTGATCGCCGCCCATGGGTATGGCGAACTGTTCCGCGGGACGGCCTGGCTTCTGACGATCATGGCGCTTGCAGCCCTGCTGGCGAGATTCGGGGCGATCGTCCGCTCGAAGCGTTGATCGTCCTCTCGCAAGATGAGGAGCGGTCGGCCGGCTCCCCTCCTGCCCGCATCGCAGGAGCCGGAACCGGACGTCGACGCAAAGACATCGGGCCGCCATCATGGTTAACGATTTATGGCTTGCAGCTTGCTGCGCATGACCTAGCGCAACACTGGATGCCTCTCGATGACACAGAACGCCCCAAAACAGAACGCGAGCCGTGTTCCGACTTCGACTCTACCGATCTCCAAGCAAGTCAGGAAGGTATTGCTCGGCAGCGCGAGCGTCTTCGTCCTGTCGATGCCGCTGATCAGCCAGGATGCCGCAGCCGAAGGATGGCAGGTGACCACGCAATACTACCCGGGCGGCTCGACCAGCGTCCATCGCTGGTTTGACGGCGACGGCGACGGCAGCATCACGCGCCTCGGCAACCCCGCGCCCCGAAACAACTGCCCCGTCCCGGCCTTCGAGGTCATGAATCCAGGGCCTGGAGAAGCGCGCTGCGTCGGTTACGTCATGCCATCCTGGCTGACGCGCTGAAGCCTGCCGGCGCCGGCCTCGGAAGCAACCGGCACAGCTCAATCGCAGTGGAATATCTCATTGAGCCGCCTCTGGCCTGTCCTGTCGTAGAGTGAGGCAGTCAAGATCTCCGCCTTGCCAGCATCCTTGGCGGCGAACCTGCTATTGAGCGGGCGATAATCCCTTCGCTGCCAGCCCTGCATTTCCGTCGAGGCCCCTCAACCTCACGAAATGCTTGCCGTTGCTCCTCTCCTGCCCGAAAGTAGTCTCCGTATAGATTCAGGGAGGAAAGATATGCGCGTTCTCATCACCATGATCACCTTCGTCGCCGCCGGATATGCCGCGCTTTCGTCTGCCCAAGCCGCCTGCACCGGAACCAACGGAAGGGGCTGGGGCACCGGTAACGGGGCCGGCCAATTCGGGATGAGCATGGCGGACAAGACGTGCCGCATAAGCTTCCCGGGTGTGATCAACGAAACCGCCAAGACGAGAATCCCGGCAACCCAGGTCACCGTCACCAGAGCACCCGGCTCGGGCAAGGTCGCTGTGACAAGGAGCGGACTGACCTACACGCCCAACAAGGGTTTCCAGGGCAGCGACACGTTCTGCACCAGCAACACCACGCCGAAGGTACCGGGCGTCACCCTTTCGGGATGCATCACAGTCACCGTGCGCTAAGCCCCGCGAAGCCGCTCTCAAAGAAAAACCCGCCGGATCACCGGCGGGTTCGAAAAGCACAGCCGAAACCGGAGCGTCAGATGTCCTGATCGCCCTGCAGCGCCGCGACCGGCGCCGGCCCGAGGCCGTCCTTGTTGTAGATGTCGTCGCGGAACTGCACGCCGCCATCGGGCGTGGCCCAGGCAGTGATATAGACCCAGTAGCACGCCACCGGATCGGCGATGCGGGCGTTGACGCGCTGGCCGGACTGGATCGTCTCGTCGATCTTGGCGCGATCCCAGCCAGGCGTGTTCTTCAGGAGCCAGGCGACGTAGTCGCGCACGTTCTGGACACGCATGCAGCCCGAGGAGACGAAGCGATAGTCGTCGCCGAAGATGCCCTTCGACGGCGTGTCGTGCATGTAGACACCGTGCGGGCTCGGAATGTTGATGCGCACGAAGCCGAGCGAGTTGAACTCGCCGCCCGGGTCCTGCCGGAAGGTGTAGCGCGTCGCCTCGTCGGAATTCCAGTTCACGCTGGCGGGCGAAATCTCGCTGCCGCTGGACGAGATGATGCGGATCTTGTTCTCGGTTAGATAGCCCGGCTCCTTGCGCATCTTCGGGATCAGATCCTTGCGGATGATCGAGGCGGGAACCGTCCAGGTCGGATTGAAATTGACTTCGGGGATCCGCGTCTGGAGCAAGGGCGACTGGCGGTCGATCTTGCCGACGCCGGCCGCATGGCGCGTCGCGACATGGCCGTTCTCGACGGTTTCGACCATAGCGGCCGGGATATTCGCCACGACATAGCGGCCGCCGAGATTGCCGGACCAGCTACGCAGCCGAACGACATTGGTCTCGAGCTGGCGGATACGGCGGTCGATCGGCACGTTGAGGGCAGCGACGGTCGCACGATTGATCGCGCCCGTCGTCGACAGGCCGACGCGCGACTGGAAGCGGCGCACGCCCGCCTCGACATAGGAATCATAGATGTTGCTGTCGCCGGCCGCGGCATCGAGATCGCCGGTGATGATCAGGCGGCGACGCAGGGTCACGACACCCTGCCCCTTGGCGCCCACGCCCATGCGATCGGGCAACTGGACCTGCGGCCAGCCGCCGCGCGCGGCGAGGTCACGATAGGCCACGATCGCCTGCTCGGTCGCCTGCAGAGCCTCGGCCGACAGCATCGGCGTCGAGGATCGCGCCACGGCATTGCGCGCGCCGGCATCGTAGCTCTGGCGCCACTCGGCCTGCTGGGCGAGCGCCGGTGCAGCGGCGACCGTGGCGGCGCCCGAAAGCAGGGCCAGCACCGTTTCGCGGCGGGTCAGGCTCAATTGCGACATCTCTTCCCTCTTCAAGGCTTCACGCTTGCAACGCAGGCCACAAGAAAACGTCGCCTGATGGGGCGACGCTGGCGACGCAATGGTGCGACGGCGACCTCTCGGCGATCGACGGTGTCCTAGCACAGTTAACGAGGCGTGATGACAGAGGCGATTTTAGGGCATGGCCACGTTTTGCCGCATGCATGGCAGCAAAACCACAGTCGAGGCTCATCACCGACCGAAAACGCGCCGGCGCGACCGGGACGTCGTCCCAGCCGCGCTCAGGCAGGCGGATATGATGCGGTCAGGAAAACCGCTTTATCTCAGAGCTTGTAGCGGATCTGGTCGGTCCAGAAGCGCTCCAGGCGCAGCAGGGCGTTGTTCATCCGCTCGAAATCATCGGCCGCGATGCCGCCGATCTGTTCGACCGTGCGGACATGCTTGTCGTACACGCCCTTCACGATATCGTGCACGCTCGCGCCCTTCTCGGTCAGGCTGATGCGAACCGAGCGGCGGTCGATGCGCGACCGGGCGTGGTGGAGATAGCCGAGCTCGACCAGCTTCTTGACGTTGTAGGAGACGTTCGAGCCGAGATAGTAGCCGCGGGTCCGCAACTCGCTGGCCGAGAGCTCGGCATCGCCGATATTGTAGAGCAGCAGCGCCTGCACGCTGTTGACGTCGTCACGGCCGCGGCGCTCGAACTCATCCTTGATGACGTCGAGCAGGCGGCGATGCAGACGCTCCACCAGCGTGAGGGACTCAAGATAAAGAGGCTTCACGTTGAGATCTGCATCACCAGTCTTGGCAACCTCAGAAGTCTTGACGCTCGCTTTCATGGTATATCCCGCCTGTTGTGTGTCGGCCAGGATTTGTCTCCCGGTCCGCTTCTGAAACACACCATAAGCTGGACCGGATGAAAACGAGTTTAAATATCAGGATGAATCAGGGATTTACCCCTTTGGGTGAATCGTAAGTGAAGCCAGAAACGCTTAAGCTAAAGCGATTCTTACCATGACTCGGCGCAATCGACCGGCCGCGCGTGGTGGCCGGGCTGTCGCGGCACCCGCTATTCCGCCTCGTTCTCGGCCGCCCAGGTCGCCAGGAAATAGACGGCGATCAGCCCGATATAGAGGCCGACGAGCCAGGCCGTCATCGGCACGAAGCGCGGGAAGAGGAAGCCGAGCAGCATCTGGCTGATCGCGGCCAGCAGCCAGAGCACGCCACCCCAGGTCGAGGTCAGCCAGAGGCCGACGGCGGCGACGAGGTCGATCACCGCGAAATAGACGATGATCGCCTGATAGCTCAGCAGGCGGTTCTCGAAGGGCGGCTGCGGGTTTCCGGGCAGGCCGAAGATGACGGCCCAGGCCGTCAGTCCCTTGGCGAGCCAGAAGGCCGAGAGCAGGCGCAGGAACCAGACGAGGACGAGCCGCCACCGGTTCGCCTGCTTGCCTTCGGCCTCGCCCGTCCCGGTGCCGCGCAGGGCCTCGCCGTTTCCGCCCAAACCCAAGCTCAGCCCTCCAGCTTCAGTTCACCGGTGCCGAGCGGCGCGAAATAGGCAGCGATAGCGGCCGGATCGACCGCATCGAGCGTCGATGGCTGCCAGCGTGGCGCCTGATCCTTGTCGATCACCACGGCGCGCACGCCCTCATAGAAATCATGGCCGCGGGCGATGCGCGAGACGATGCGGTATTCGGTGCGCATCGCTTCCGCGAAACCGAGGCCGCCGCCGCGGCGCATCTGCTCGAAAGCGATGGCAACGCTGGTCGGCGATTTGACCGCGATGGTCTGCAGCAGCTTGCCGGCAAAGCCACTTCCGCTTTCCGCAGCCTGGCGCAGGCGCTGGATCACCTCCGGCAAGGTCGCTGCCGTGAAGGCCTCGGCCATCATCGCCCGCTCGCCGTGCAGGGGGCCCGGCCCGCGCTGCAAGGTGAAGCCGGCGAGAATATCGTCGATCGCGCCCGGCCGGGTCAGCGCATCCGCGAGTTCCGCCATCCGCTCGCTGGGCACGCCATGGGTCGCCAGCCCGGACGAAATCGCATCGGCCGCGCCGACGCGCTCGCCGGTCAGGGCCAGGAAATTGCCGAAGCCGCCGTCGAGACGCGGCAAGGCATAGGTCGCGCCGACATCCGGGAAGAAGCCGATGCCGACCTCCGGCATGGCGAAGAGATAGCGGTCGCCGGCGATGCGGTGGCTGCCATGCAAGGAGATGCCGACGCCGCCGCCCATGACGATACCGTCGATCAGCGCGACATAGGGCTTGGGATAGGTCTTGATGCGGTGGTTGAGGATGTATTCCTCGCCCCAGAAGGCGAGCATCTCGTCATGCCGCCCGGCCTTGCCGCAATCATGCAGCCAACGGATATCGCCTCCGGCCGAGAAGGCCTTCTCGCTGGTGCTGATGACGACGACACGCGCGACCTGCGGATCGTGCTCCCAGGCGTCGAGCGCACGGGCGAGCTCGCGGACCATGCCGAGGCTCAGCGCGTTCAGCGCCTTCGGCCGGTTGAGCACCACGACGCCGGCGGCGCCGCGAATCTCGCAGATGATCTCTCGATCCTGAATCATGTCCGATCCCGCTTCGATGGGCTGCGGTTCTGGAAGGCGGGGCAAGGCTTGTCAACGCGATGGATCTGCGGGCGGCGGGCGGCCATGACTGAGGTGACGCCGGCAAACTTGCGACCATGCGCCCTGTTTTGGAATCGTTCCGATGTGTTATGGAAAGCGTCGGCCGGTTTCGCCCGCATGACGAAAGCCGCGCCTGTACCGATTATCGCTTGAGGCAATTGCCATGGAATCCCGGGTCGTGCGGCCTTTCCCCACTCCCCTGTCCCGTCAGGACGAGGCGCCTTCGCTCGGCCTGACGCGCCGCATGCGGCGCAACCGCAAGGCGGACTGGTCGCGCCGGCTGGTGCGGGAATCGGCGCTGACGACCGACGACCTGATCTGGCCGATCTTCCTGATGGATTCGAGCGAGGCCCGCTCGCCGGTGGAATGGATGCCCGGCGTCGACCGGCTCAATATCGACGAGGCCGTGCGCCAGGCAGCCGAGGCGGCCGCGCTCGGCATCCCCGCCATCGCGCCCTTCCCCTTCGTGGACAAGGCCCTGCGCGACCCGACCGGCTCGGAAGCGCTCAATACCGGCAACCTGATGTGCCGCGCCGTGCGCGCGATCAAGCGCGAGGTGCCGGGGATCGGCATCATCTGCGACGCCGCGCTCGACCCTTACACCTCGCATGGCCATGACGGCGTCATGGAGGGCGAGCGCGTCCTCAACGACGCCAGCGTCCAGATCCTCGTCGGACAGGCGCTCGCGCTCGCCGATGCCGGGGCCGACGTCATCGCGCCCTCCGACATGATGGACGGGCGCATCGGCGCGATCCGGGCCGCGCTCGACGGCGACGGCCATGAGGACGTGCAGATCATGGCCTATGCGGCGAAATACGCTTCGGCCTTCTACGGCCCGTTCCGTGACGCGATCGGCACCAATGCCACGCTCGTCGGCGACAAGCGCACCTACCAGATGGACCCGGCCAATTCCGACGAGGCGATCGCGGAAGTGATGCTCGATCTCGAAGAAGGCGCCGACATGGTCATGATCAAGCCCGGCCTGCCCTATCTCGACGTGGTGGCGCGGGTGAAGGACCATTTCCGCGTGCCGACCTTTGCCTACCAGGTCTCCGGCGAGTACGCGATGATCATGGCCGCCGCGAACAATGGCTGGCTCGACGGCGACAAGGCGATGCTGGAGAGCCTGCTCGCCTTCAAGCGCGCCGGGGCCGACGGTGTGCTTACCTATTTCGCGCCGCGCGTGGCGAAGAAGCTGAAGGCCGGCGCGTAACGGGTCATCCCGCACGCGCTGCGGCACGATAGTGCTGCGCAGATGCGGGACCGTGCTCCGGAAAAGCGTCTTCTCGTCATACGGTCCCGTGTCTGCGGCGCAAAGCTGCGCGCTGCACCGCCCACGGGATGACAGCGCGCCCCGGCAAGCGCTACCGTCGCCCGGCATGCGCCCGCTCCTCCTGTCGATTCTGGCCGTCGTCACGCTCGCCCTCGCGGGCTGCGGCAGCGATTTCGATACCGACCAGATGCGGCTCTGCCGACAGGCGATCCCGCCGCTCAATCCGCCGAACGCCCGTATAGAGATCGAACGGACCACCAACGGTCCGGTGCCGCGGGCGCTGCGGCTGTTCTACCGGGTCGAGCTCGGCGACGGCCTCTCGCGTCATCGCAGCATCGACTGCCTCTTCGCCGGCGAGGGCAGCGGGCCGAGCCGCGGCGCGCTTGTCGGCATCGCTTCCGATGGGCGGCCGATGGCCGATGCGAGCTTCTATCTGCTGCGACGCTTCTATCTGGAGGATCGGGCGTCGCCGCCGCCGGACCCGGCCGAACCCGCTGCCGAGACGCTGCCGGCGATCCCGGCCGGCCTCGCCTACGGCCTGCAGCAAGGCCTGAGCGCCCTGCCCTCTGCCGCGATCTACGGCATGCTCGCGGCGGCCTATGCGCTTGTCTACGGCCTGACCGGGCGGATCATCCTGAGCTTCGGCGAATTCGCTGCGCTCGGCGCGCTCGCCTCCGTCGTCGGGGTCGCGCTATTGCTCTCGCTTGCGATCTCGACGCCCATCTCGGGCCTTGTCGTCGCCTTCACCGTCGCGATCGCTGTCTGCGCCCTGCACGGCTTTGCCATGGGCCGCTTCGTGCTGCGTCATCTCGAACGCGCCACCGGCCAGCAGATGCTGATCGCCACGATCGGGCTCGCCATCGCGATGTCCGAATATCTCCGGCTGGCGCAGGGGCCTGAACTGCGCTGGCTGCCGCCGGTGTTCAACACACCGATCGCGCTGGCGCATGCCGGCGATTTCGTGGTCACGCTGAATCCGCTCGCGCTGGCACTTGCCGCCATCGGCCTTGGTGCCACGCTCGGCGTCGTCCTGCTGATCCGGCGCACCGCCTATGGCCGCGCCTGGCGGGCGGTGTCGGACGATGCGAAGACCGCCGCGCTGTTCGGCGTCGATGCCCGCGCCGTCCATGACGTCGCCGTCATCATCGCCTGCGCGGCCTGCGGCATCGCCGGCGTCATCGTCACCGCGATCTATGGCGGCATGGGCTTCGCGGGCGGCTTCTCGCTCGGCCTGAAGGCACTTGTCGCGGCGATCCTCGGCGGCATCGGCTCGGTCAGCGGGGCGGCGCTCGGCGGCCTCTGCATCGCCGCCTTCGAGGCGGTCTGGTCGGCGACGCTGCCGATCGAGCAGCGCGACCTTGCCGTCTATTGCCTGCTCGCCATCGTGCTGATCTGGCGCCCCGGCGGCTTTTTCGGCGATGGCGAATTGACGCCGCGACGGGTGTGAGGCCTGTTCTCCTCCTGCGTCGACCGGAATCGAGACCCGAGCATGAGCGAGAGCTTCGCGATCACCCCTGAGGATATCGACGCAGCCGCCGGTCGGATCGCGGGGCATGTGCTGCGCACGCCGCTGGTGCCGGCGCCGCGCCTGTCGGAGCTCACCGGCGCGACCGTACTGGTGAAGCACGAGAACATGCAGGCGACCGCCTCGTTCAAGGAGCGCGGCGCGGTCAACAAGCTGCTCTCGCTGAGCGAGGCCGAGCGGGCGCGCGGCGTCATCGCAATGTCGGCGGGCAACCATGCCCAGGCCGTCTCCTACCACGCCAGGCGCTTCGGCACGCCTGCGACGATCGTGATGCCGGAGACGACGCCGCTGGTGAAAGTCGAGAACACCCGCGCCCATGGTGCCCGCGTCGTGCTGCATGGCGAGACCCTCTACGAATGCGCCGACAAGGCTCACGAGCTCGCAGGCAGCGAGCAGCTCACCTTCGTCCACCCTTATGACGACGCGGCGGTGATGGCGGGGCAAGGGACGATCGCGCGCGAGATGCTGGCCGACGAGCCCGATCTCGACGTGCTGGTCATCCCGCTCGGCGGCGGCGGGCTGATGGCCGGCAACGCGATCGCGGCCAAGGCGATCAAGCCGGGCATCGAACTGATCGGCGTCGAAGCCGCGCTCTACCCGTCCTTCTTCAACGCCGTGCAGGCGCAGGACAAGCCGATCGGCGGGCCGACGCTGGCCGAAGGCATCGCAGTCAAGACCGTCGGCCAGCTCGCCCTGCCGGTGATATCGAGCCTCGTCGGCGACATCGTCCTCGTCGGCGAGGACCTGATCGAGCGCGCCGTCAACGCCTATGCGAGCCTTCAGCACAGCCTGGCCGAGGGGGCGGGCGCGGCGGGCCTTGCTGCGATGCTCAAGGAACCGGAGCGCTATGCCGGTCGCAAGGTCGGACTCGTGCTCACCGGCGGCAATATCGACACGCGCCTGCTCGCAGCGATCATGGTGCGCGAGCTGGAGCGCGAGGACCGCATCGTCGCCTTCCGCCTGACCACCAGCGACCGGCCGGGCCTGCTCGGCCGGATCGCGAGCCTGCTCGGCGAGGAAGGCGCCAATATCCTCGAGGTCAGCCATGGCCGCCTCTTCCTCGACGTGCCCGCCAAGGGCGTCTCACTCGACGTCACGGTGGAGACGCGCGGGGCAGCGCATTCGCGCGCGATCGAGGATGCGCTCGCCAAAAACGGCTTCGCACCACGGCGGATTCTGCCGCGCGGTCTTGCGGAACCGGCCCGTTGATCAAACATTATCTCCCGGGCGCCAATTTCCCGCGCGCCGATGGAGGATCGAAATCCCGATGAGCGATACCCGTCATGGCCAGCCGCCGATCACGGCGCTGGAGCCGCGTCCCTACCAGAACGTCAGCGGCGTTCTCGGCTCGCGACTGTTCGCCTGGCTCGTCGACATCGTCGCGTTGTTCTTTCTGGGCTGGCTGGTCTTCTTCCTGCTGTTCGCGCTCGGCATCGTCACCTTCGGCGCGACCTGGCTGCTGATTCCGATCGCCACGGTCGCGACTGCGCTCGGCTATGCCGCGCTGACGATCGGCGGGCGCAAGCAGTCGACCTGGGGCATGCGCATCGCGGGCTTGCGGGTCGAGACCGCTTCCGGCGGACGCCCCGACGGGCTGGCCGCTGCCGTGCATGCGCTGCTGTTCTATGTCGCGGCCGGCACCTTCCTGCTCTGGCTCGTCGACGTCGCCTGCGGCTTCGCCCGCGCGGACCGGCGCATGGGCCACGACCTGCTGACCGGACTGGTCGTCGTGCGCGCCTGACCGGTTGAGCCAGATCAAAAAGCCGAGAACCGCTTCCCGATCGGCCGCGCCGCGCTTGTTGCCGGTGCGGCCGATGCTACATTGAAGGTGGAAGCTTCCGGGGAGCCAACCGACGTGACGCGCCCATTGCGGGATGCCCCGCAATTCTACCTGACCTCGCCGACCGCGTGCCCCTATCTGCCGGGGCGCGAGGAGCGAAAGGTGTTCACGCACCTCGTCGGTTCGCAGGCGCGCGAGCTCAACGACGTGCTCTCGCAGGGCGGCTTCCGGCGCTCGCAGAGCATTGCCTACCGGCCGGCCTGCGAAATCTGCCGGGCTTGCGTCTCGGTCCGGGTCTGCGTCGACGATTTCCGCCTGTCGCGTAGTTTCCGCCGGGTGCTTGCACGTAACAGCGACCTGATCGGCGAGGCCCTGCCGCCGCGGCCGCGCTCCGAGCACTATTCCCTGTTCCGCTCCTATCTCGACGAGCGCCATCCCGATGGCGGCATGGCGACGATGTCGGCGCTCGATTTCGCGATGATGGTCGAGGACAGCCATGTCGAGACCAGCCTGATCGAATACCGCCGCCGCGGCCCCGATTCCGGCTTCACCGGACGCGGCGAAGGCGATCTCTTCGCGATGGCCCTGACCGATACGCTCAGCGACGGGCTCTCGATGGTTTATTCGGTCTATGACCCCGGTCTGGAGCTTCGCTCGCTCGGCACCTTCATGGTGCTCGACCATATCGCCCGGGCGCGCCGGCTCGGCCTGCCTTACGTCTATCTCGGCTACTGGGTCGAGGGCTCGCCCAAGATGGCCTACAAATCGCGCTTCCTGCCGCAGGAGCGCCTGATGCCGCAGGGCTGGGAGCGCGTCGACCACAACGATTCAACCGATTGAAACGCATTCGCGACGCGCGGAAAACGCGCTTGCCGCGCCTCGCTCCTCCCGACACTCTATCGCTAGCGGCCCGGCAGCAGATCCGCGCGACAGGGGCCGAACCGGAGGAATGATGAGCCAGGAACTGACCGACAGGCTGGAGCGCTGCTATACCGGCATCATCCACGACACGATGCGGGCGATGGGCCTGAAGGACTTCGTCCTGCCGCCGGAACTGCGCCCGCTCCTGCCCGGCCAGAAGCTCGCTGGCCCCGCCTTCACCGTCGAGGGCAAGACCGGCGAGTTCGACGCGCATGAGACGCTGCTGGGCTGGACCGGCCTGCTCTCGGCCGCCAAGCCCGGCCATGTCTGGGTCTGCCAGCCGAACACCAACGAGATCGCGCTGATGGGCGAGCTCTCGGCCGAGACGCTGAAGAACAAGGGCGTGCGCGGCTGCGTCATCGACGGGCTCTCGCGCGATACCGAGTTCATGGTCGAAATGGGCTTCCAGGCCTATTTCAAGGCCTATACGCCGCGCGACATCGTCGGCGCATGGCTGCCCAAGGCCGTGGACGAGCCGATCAAGATCGGCGAGGTCTGGATTCGGCCGGGCGACTACATCCTCGCCGACCGCGATGGCGTCGTCCGCATTCCCGTCGAGATCATCGAGGAGGTGCTGGACAAGTCGGAGACGGCGATCTCGGCCGAGAACAAGGTCCGCACCGCGATCCTCGCCGGCACCGATCCGCAGAAGGCCTATCTGCAATACGGCAAGTTCTGACGCGATCCCTCCTTCGAAGGGCGGCTCACCATGACCCACGATCCGCGCCTCATCCTGCTCGACCCGCGCGACAATGTCCTCGTCGCGCGGGTTCGGCTGAAAGCCGGCGAGAGCGTCGAGACCGGCGCCGGCCCGGCCGCGCTCGACCGCGACATCGCGCTCGCCCATAAGGTCGCGCGGCGCGCCATCGCCGCCGGCGAGAAGATCCTGAAATACGGTGCGCCGATCGGCGTCGCGACCGAGGCGATCGCGCCGGCCGCGCATGTCCACGTCCACAACATGCGCAGCGACTACACGCCGACCTATCATCTCGAAGACGAACGCAAGGCGGGAGCCTCGGTATGAGCGCGATGCGCGGCTATCTCCGGTCCGATGGACGCAAGGGCATCCGCAACACCGTCGCGGTCGCCTATCTCGTCGAATGCGCCCACCATGTCGCCCGCGAAATCGCCCTGCCCTGGCGCGAGGAAGGCGTACACGCCATCGGCTTCCCCGGCTGCTACCCGAACCCCTATGCCGAGCGGATGATGGAGCAGCTCTGCACCCATCCGAATGTCGGCGCCGTGCTGCTCGTCTCGCTCGGCTGCGAGAGCTTCAACAAATACGCGCTGGAGCGGGTGGTGCGCGCCAGCGGCCGCCCGGTGAAGACGATCATCATCCAGGGCACGGGCGGCACCCGCGCCTCGATCCGCGAGGGCCGCGCCTGGGTCGAGGAGCAACGCACCCTGCTCGATGCACAGGAGACCGTGCCGATGGCGGTCTCCGAACTCGTGGTCGGCACGGTCTGCGGCGGCTCGGACGGCACCTCCGGCATCACCGGCAATCCGGCAGCAGGCAGAGCCTTCGACCAGCTCATCGCGGACGGCGCAGCCTGCATCTTCGAGGAAACCGGCGAATTGATCGGCTGCGAGCACATCATGGCGGCCCGCGCGATCACACCTGAACTTGGCCTGGAGTTGGAGAAATCCGTGGCCAAGGCAGCGCGCTACTACGCGACGCTGGGCTATGGCTCCTTCGCCGCCGGCAATGCCGAGGGCGGGCTCTCGACCATCGAGGAGAAATCGATGGGCGCCTATGCCAAGTCGGGGGCCTCGCCGATCTCCGGCCTGATCAAGCCCGGCGACGTGCCGCCGCATGGCGGGCTCTATCTGCTCGACGTCGTGCCGGATGGCGAGGTCCGCTTCGGCTTCCCCAATATCAATGACAATGCCGAGATCGCGGAATTGATCGCCTGCGGCGCGCATTGCGTGCTGTTCGTGACGGGGCGCGGCTCGGTCGTCGGCTCGGCGATCTCGCCGGTGGTGAAGATCTGCGCCAACCCGGAGACCTATCGCCGGATGTCCGAGGATATGGACGTCGATGCCGGGCGCATCCTCGAAGGCCGCGCCGGGCTCGACGAGGTCGGCACCGAGATCCGCGATCTCGTCGTCTCGCTCGGCCAGGGCGGTCGGACCAAATCGGAAGAACTGGGCCATCAGGAATTCATCCTGACCTACAAGAGCTTCGAGCCGCTCGGCCCGGCCTGCCTGCCGGCATGAGCCGAGGCGCGTCACGAAGCCCGCTTCCGCTGGTCGAGCGGATTGGCTAAGCCTCGTCCCATGACGGGAACGGCGGGACGGATGAACTGGCGGAGGAGCGCGATCGCGCTCGTCGCCGTCTATGTCCTCGTGCTGCAGACGACGCTGGTCGCGCTTGCGGCCGGCTTGTCGGCGCAGCCCTCCGCCGGCCTCGTGCATCCGCTCTGCGCGCCCGGCCAGACGGCCCCGTTCGACCCGGCTTCCGATAGTGGCGGCGCGAAACTGCCCGATTGCTGCGCGACGCTGTGCCTGTCGGCGGCAATCGCCTTGCCGCCACCATCTCCGGCTGCTGTCTTCGTGGCGCGCCGGCCCGCCGTCGCATTCGCCCGCCATCTGCCGTCCGAGCAAGTCTCGGCGCCGCCTGCGCCGGGCTATCCGCTCGGTGCCCGCGCTCCCCCTCTCCCGGTCTGAAGCCCTTCTCCCTTCAGCTCAGACCAGGATTTATCCATGACAATCGTCTCAACGGCGACGGCCGCGCCCGAACGCGCGGGCCGACCAGTCGCATCCGTCTATCGCGCCGTCTGGCGCTGGCATTTCTATGCCGGCCTGATCACCCTGCCCTTCCTCATCCTGCTGGCCGTGACTGGCGGGCTCTACCTGTTCAAGGCCGAGATCGACGGCCTGATCCATCGCGACGTCAAACAGGTCGAGGCCCGCATGACGGGCGAGCGGCCGCCCAGCGAAATCGTGACGCAAGCGGTGAAGGCCTTCCCCGGCCAGGCCGTGAAATATACCCCGCCGGAAAGCGCGACCGCCTCCGCCGAGGTCACCATCCGCGACGCGGGCGGGACGCGGATGGTCGTCTATGTCGATCCCTACGATGCCCGCGTTCTCGGCCAGATTCCGGACAAGGGCACGGTGATGTGGGTGATCCGGCAGATCCACAGCCTCGCCTATTTCGGGCCGGTCGCGAACGGGGCGATCGAGATCGCCGGCGGCTGGGCGATCCTGCTCGTGCTGACCGGCCTCTATCTGTGGTGGCCGCGCAAGCAGAGCGGCGGCGTGGTCACGGTCAGGGGCAAGCCGCGCCAGCGCGTGTTCTGGCGCGATCTCCATGCCGTGACCGGGCTCGTCGCCGGTGGCTTCATCCTGTTCCTGGCGATCACCGGCATGCCCTGGTCGGTGCTGTGGGGCAACAAGGTCAACCAATGGGCCAACGGCCATAATTTCGGCTATCCGGCCGGTGTCCGCGTTGCCCTGCCGATGTCGGACGAGCATCTCGCCCATGTCGCACCGACCACATGGTCGCTGGAGCAGGCCAAACTACCGGTATCGCAGGTTGCAGGGGGCGAACCGATCGGCCTCGACGCCGCCGTCGCGGCCTTCGACCGTCTGGGCCTGACCCGCGGCTATGCCGTCAATCTCCCGGGCGGTCCGGGCGGCGTCTATACCGGCTCGGTCTACCCGAAGGACATGGCGCTCCAGCGCGTCATCCATCTCGACCAGTATAGCGGCAAGCCCCTGATCGACATGAGCTATGCTGATTACGGCCCGCTCGGCAAGGCGCTGGAATGGGGCATCAATGTCCATATGGGCCAGGAATTTGGGCTGGCGAACCAGCTCGTGCTGCTGGCTGCCTGCCTGGCTATCGTCCTGCTCTGCGTCTCCGCGCTGGTGATGTGGTGGAAGCGGCGTCCGCAAGGGTCGCTCGGCGTGCCGCCGCTGCCTGCGGAGAAGGCGACGCTGCGGGGGGTCGTCGCACTGCTCGCCATCGGTGGGCTCGCCTTTCCGCTGGTGGGGCTGTCGCTCATCGTCATGGTCGCGGTCGACGGTATTCTGGTAAGAAAAATGCAACCTATAGGTGCATAAATGAAGGAGCCTGCCTCTCCGAGCGGCAGGCCTCCACGGTCTGAACAACGGGGCACCATCGCCCCGTTGTTCAGATAAAGAGCGTTGTCGCCTTAAGAGTAAATCAAGCCGGACCTGCGCAGAGTGCTGCCACTGCTTTGCCGTGGGAGCCATCATGCTGCGTAACCTGACCCGGATGCCGGCGGAGATGTCGTCGGATTCGCGCCGGCAGCTTCTCCATGCCGTCACGGACCTGTTCCTGCTCGACCACGACCCCAACGAGGCCGCGAAGGAGCATTACGGGGAGATCGCGACGGGCTCGCTCGGCCATCTCGGCGACGAGGATCGCAAGGGCTATGCCGACCGCGTCGCCACCATGCCGACCCTGCCGCATAATGTCGCCGTCACGCTCGGCGGCGACAGCAATGCCGAGGTCGCGCGGCTGGTGCTGTCGCTTTCCCCGGTCCTGACCGATACCGACCTCGCCGCCATCGCCGTCAGCCAGTCGCAGCAGCACCTCGTCGCCATCGCCGAGCGTGCGCGCCTGTCCGAGGGCGTCACCGACATCCTGGTCGAGCGCGGCGACCAGAAGGTGCTGCACACAGTCAGCGCCAACGAAGGCGCGGCCTTTTCCGACCGCGGCTTCGACCGGCTGCTCGAACGCGGCGAGGGCGACGCCGCCATTACCGACGCGCTCGCCCGCCGTTCCGATCTCGCGCCGAACCGGGCCCAGCGCGTATTGCGGATCGTCGAGCAATTCTCTGACGGCGGCGGCGCGGCGCCTGCCTCGGACGCGAATGTCTCGCTCGCCCGGCAGGCCCGCCAGCAACGCCTCGAGGTCAAGCTCCTGCTCTCCGACCTCGCCGCCAAGGTGCGCGAAGTCGACGACGTGCTCACCATGCTGGCGGACGAGGATCGCGCCTATCACCTCTCGCAGGTGCTCGCGGAAATCGGCGGCATCTCGATCGAACAGGCGCTGCGCGTGCTGATGCAGCGGGATTCCAGCGGCATCGCAGTCGCCTGCCGCTCGCTCGGTATCGGCTCCACCGCCTTCCGCGCCATCCTGCAATTGCGGGCACGGCGGCTCTATTTCTCCTCCCGCGACGTCGACGACGATGTCGACGCCTATGACAAGCTCGACCTCGCGACAGCGGAACGCACCCTGCGCTTCCTCAAGCTCAGGACCAAGATCGCCTGAGCCGCAGCCGGGCCCGGCCACAAAACCGCGACATTCGCCCCGCTCCATGCTAGCTTCCAACGGGGCACGCTGTCGCGAGGACGCTTTCGACGTGAGATTTCCGCTTCTTTCCGCCGCGACGCTCACCGCCTTGCTGGGAGCGGGCGCATCGGCTGAGGCGCAGGCGCTCCTGCCTCTCTCCGGCTTCGCGCCGCTGCCCTCCTTCGCCTGGGACCAGCCCAGCCTCTCGCCGAAATGGGAGGGGTCCTATGCCCGAATCTCCTCGGGCTTCCAGGTCACCAGCGGCAAGCACATGCGCACCAGCGCCGGGCCGACGATCGGGCTTGAAGCCGGGACGATGCGGCGGGAAGGCAATTTCGTCTATGGCATCGCCGGCGCGATCGACTACATGCCGGCCATGGGCGGCTACGGCTATCCGAGCTTCGGCAATGCCGCCTATACGCGCGACCTCGCCGGCGCCTTCAAGGTCAAGGCCGGCGTCCTGGTGACGCCTGACGTCATGCTCTACACCACGGTCGGCATGAGCGCGGCCAACGAGACCTGGCGCTTCGGCGCCACCAATTTCTCCTCGCCTTTCAGCCGCAGCAGCATCGCCGTGCGGCCCGAGGCCCGCGCCGGCGTGCTCTGGGCCGTCACCGACAAGATCACGATGGGTCTCGAAGTCGGCGTCGTCGGCGAGGCGATCCGCTGAGGATTTGATTCAGGCGGTTACGGGATTGATTCCGCTTTCTCGCATAAGCTTTTGATCTGGCGTCGTTCTCGGGCTTGACCCGAGAATTTCATGCCGGGAGTGCGCTGGTTTCCGAGATGCTCGGGTCAAGCCCGAGCATGACGCGGGCGCCTCTCCCTCATCCCCCGAACGTATTGCTCTTCGGGAAGCCCTTGGGCGGCAGGCGGCCGGCTTCGGCGCGGTGGCCAAGCCATTCCAGCAGGTCGGCCTGCGTCACCGTCCAGGTCCGGCCGGAAGTGTCGAGCCAAGTCAGCCCCTCGGCAAGGTTGAAGGTCTTCGCGTCGGAGAGGCCGCCATCCTTGTAGCGCTGCAGGCGCACGCCCTTGCCGCGGCCCATCTCCGCGACTTCCGAGATCGGGAAGCAGAGCAGTTTGCGGTTCTCGCCGATGATCGCGACATGGTCGCCATCGGCCGGCACCGCCAGCATCGCGACCGTCTTGCCATCGACATTGAGCACCTGCCGCCCTTTACGGGTATTGGCGACGACATCGTCGGCCGGCGCGACGAAGCCCCTGCCCTCGCTCGTCACCATCAGGAGCTTCGAGCCCGGCTTGTAGGGGAAGGCAGAGACGATCTCGGCCGTCTCCTCCAATTCGATCATCAGGCGGATCGGATCGCCGAAGCCGCGCCCGCCGGGGAGCTTGGAGGCATCGAGCGTGAAGACCTTGCCGTTCGAGGCGAGCACCAGCACCTTCGCCGTGGTCTCGGTGAAGAAGGCGGTCTGGAGCGCGTCGTCGCCCTTGAAGGAGAAGCTGGAGCGGTCCTGGACATGGCCCTTCAGCGCCCTGATCCAGCCCTTCTTCGAGATCACGACCGTGATCGGCTCGCGCTCGACCATGGCCTGGGTCAGGTCGATATCGGTGGTGTCCGGCATGTCCGCGAAATCGGTGCGGCGTTTGCCGATCGCCGTTTCCGGGCCGAAGGTCTTCTTCACCTGGCGGATATCCCAGGCGATCGTCTTCCACTGCGTCGCCTCGGAAGCGAGCAGGCCTTCGACCTGCTCCTTTTCCTTGGTCAATTCGTCGAGCTCGGTCTTGAGCTGCATCTCCTCGAGCTTGCGCAAGGCGCGCAGCCGCGTATCGAGGATCGCGTTGGCCTGCACTTCCGTGAGCTCGAAATACCGCATCAGCTCGATCTTCGGCTCGTCCTCCTCGCGGATGATTTTGATCACCTGGTCGAGGTCGAGATAGACGATCAGCAGGCCGCGCAGGATTTCGAGGCGCTTGTCGATCTGGCCGAGCCGGAAGCGCGAGCGCCGCTGCAGCACCTCGCGGCGATGGTCGAGCCAGGCACGCAAGGCTTCACTGAGCCCGAGCACGCGCGGCACCAGCCCGCCGGTCAGCACGTTCATGTTCATCGAAATACGCGCTTCGAGCTCGGAGAGCCGGAAGAGCGATTCCATCATCAGGTTGGGATCGACATTGCGGGCGCGCGGCTCGATGACGATGCGGATGTCTTCGGCGGACTCGTCGCGCAGGTCGGCGACCAGCGGCAGCTTCTTGTCGTTGAGCAGTTCGGCGATCTTCTCGATCAGCCGGCCCTTCGAGACCATGTAGGGGATCTCGGTGACGACGACCTGCCAGGCACCACGGTCGAGATCCTCCTTCACCCAGCGGGCGCGGGTGCGGAAGGCGCCGCGCCCGGTGCGGTAGGTCTCCGCCATCGAGGCGCGGGTCTCGACGATGATACCGCCGGTCGGGAAATCCGGGCCGGGCACGAAGGTCATGAGCTGTTCGGAAGAGGTTTCCGGATGCTGGATCAGGTAGAGCGCGGCGTCGCAGAGCTCGGCCGCGTTGTGCGGCGGGATCGACGTCGCCATGCCGACCGCGATGCCCTGCGAGCCGTTGGCGAGCAGGTTCGGGAAGGCGGCCGGGAGCACGACCGGCTCCTCGTCCTCGCCATTATAGGTCTCGCGGAAATCGACCGCGTCCTCGTCGATGCCCTCGAGGAGGAGCCGCGCGACCTCGGTCATGCGCGCTTCGGTGTAACGATAGGCGGCGGCGTTATCGCCGTCGATATTGCCGAAATTGCCCTGCCCGTCGACGAGCGGATAGCGCTGGGCGAAATCCTGCGCGAGGCGCACCAGCGCGTCATAGACCGACTGGTCGCCATGCGGGTGGAACTTGCCGATGACGTCGCCGACGATGCGGGCGCATTTCTTGTGGACCTGGCCGGGGTCGAGCCGGAGCAGCCGCATCGCATGCAGGATGCGACGGTGGACCGGCTTCAGGCCATCGCGCGCATCCGGCAGGGCGCGGTGCATGATGGTGGAGAGCGCATAGGCGAGATAGCGCTCTTCGAGCGCCGATTTCAGATCGATGCGCTCGGCTTCATCTTCCGGCGGCGGATCGACCGGTTTGCCCATGCTGCGTCAGCCCTCGTCTCGTCGTATTTCGCGCGGTCTCTATGGCACAGCGCGAGTCGCCCCGCCAGAACAATGCAGGTACGAAGCGGCCCGCGCAAACGCGGAAGCCGGTATTTCGCGCTTAGTCGGTGGATGATTCGACCGAGGGCGAATTCGCCGCAGCGCGCGTCGCCAATTCGACCAGTCGCGCCCGCTCCGGAGGCTCGCGCAGACCGCGCGGCTCCAGGATGTGGCGGCGCAGGAAGAAGCCGGTCAGGGCGAAGCCCGCGAGGATATCGGCCGGCGAAGGGCGGCGCCCGCCCTGCCCCTCGACGAGAAACGCCGGCAGCTTCAACAGGCGATCGAGATAGGGTTGCGCTGCCCGCCGGCTGACGGCCTTGCCGGATTTCGGCGAGACATGGCTGAGATCGTCAGGCGAGCCGGTGACGGCGCAGCGCGCCAGATCGAGCCCGAAGCCGAGTTCGGTGAGCATCGCCAGTTCGAAGCGGATGACCAGGGCCGGTGCCATCTCCGCCTCGTCGAGATGGGCGACGAGAACGGAGAGCCCTTCATGGAGGCCGGGATGCGGATCGCGCTCCGGCAGGAGGCGCAGCAGGCCGGTGATCGTGCCGAGGCCGTAGAGCGCGACCGGCGCGGCGATCAAGCGGGCAGCGTGAGAGGTCAGGAGCTCGACCTTGTACTCGCCGAGATGCTCGTCGAGCCGGGCGCGCCAGGTCAGCGAGACATGATTGCCTGGCTGGAGCGAGGCTTGCGCCTTGGCCGAGCGCCCGCCCCTGACCAGACCGAGATGGCGGCCGTGCCCGCGCGTCATCACCTCCAGGATCACGGCGCTCTCGCCATGAGCCTTGAGGCCGATGATCGTGCCCTCGTCGGTCCATTCCATGAGGACAGGATTTAGGGCAGGAGCGCTTCGGAGGGAACCGCGGGCTGTCTATACGCGCAGCGCCTTCAGGCTACGTATTGCGCGATGCCGCCGCCAAAGGACCAGTCCTCGCGCTTGACCTCGACGAGGTTGATGAAGACGTCGTCGGGCCTGAGGCCTGGTTCGCGGGCGAGGTTCGCGGCGATAGCCGCATAGAGCTTCTTCTTCTGCGTCACGCCGCGGGTATTGGCGACGGTGAGCTGAATGATCACCAGGCTCTCGCTGCGGTTGAAGCCGAAATAGTTGGCGTCGAAGACGAACTCGTCGGCGTCGTGCTGGTGGACGATGGCGAAGAGGTCCTTCTCGGGAACCTCGAAGGTCTCGCGCAGCGCCTTGTAGACGCCGTCGACGATGGCGGCGGGCTCGGAGGCCGGGCGGCCACGGCGCATGGAAATCCGGATCAGGGGCATGGCTCGTTTCCTTGTCGAGGCGCGACAGCGCCTTTCGAGGGCAACCCTAGGCCAGCTCCCATGATCTGAAAACAACATCTATCTCTATATCAATGATATGGTATCATGATGTATGACTTCACTGGATATCGACGCCGTCGCCTCCTTCCTGCGCGCGGCCGAACTGAAAAGCTTCACCCGCGCCGCCGAGGCGCTCGGCACCACGCAGTCGCTGATCAGCACGCGCGTGAAACGGCTGGAAGACGGGCTCGGCCGTTTGCTGCTGCAGCGTCATCCCCGGCTCGTCCGCCTGACGGCCGAGGGCGAGCGCTTCCTGCCTGCCGCGCGCGACTTGCTGGCGGCGCATGGCAAGGCGCTCTCGGCCTTCACGGTGGCGCCGGAGCATATTGCGGTCGGCATCAGCGAACAGGCTGTTGGTGCCGAGGTTCCCGCGGTGCTGGCGCGCCTGGCCGCCCATGATCCCGGCATCGTCATCAATCTCAGGATCGAGCCGTCACGGGCTCTGGAGGAGGCATTCGAGCGGGGCGAACTCGATGTCGTGGTCGTCCGCCGGCTTGGGCCGGGCCGCACCGGAGAGGTCCTGCGCAATGACGCCGTCGGCTGGTTCGCGGCACCTGATCTCGTAAGGCAAGCCGACGCGCCGGTGCCGCTCGTCAGCCTCGTCGCCGAATGCCGCCTGCGCCGGCACGGCATGGACGCGCTCGATCGCGCCGGCATCGCCTGGCGCGAGGCCTTCGTCGGCGGCGGCATGGCGGCGGTCGCGGCCGCCGTTCAGGTCGGGCTCGGCATCTCGCCGCTGGCCGCGCGGATCGCGCCGACGGGAAGCGTGGATGTCGGTCCGGGTTGGGGATTACCCTCGCTCGGCGGATCGCAGGTCGTCCTCAGAAGCAATGTCGCGACGCCACGCGCGGGCGCCTTCGTGCGCGAGTTGGCGGCGGCGTTCCGGGGATAAACCCGTCATTCTCGGGCGCCGCACAAGCGGCGACCCGAGAATCTCATGACCAGCTAGCTCTGGTTTCCGAGATGCTCGGGTCAAGCCCGAGCATGATGGCGTTGGCAGCGCTCTACCCGACCACGCGCTCCACGCGGCTGATCACGCGCTTCTCGCGGAGCTCGCTGATGATGGCCGAGAGGTGCTTCAGGTCCCAGACCGTGAGGTCGATGGTGACGTCGGTGAAGTCCGGGTTCGGCCGGTTCATCGAAACGGAGTCGATGTTGCCGTCATGCTCCGCGATCGTCGTGGTGATCTGGGCGAGCGAGCCGGGCTCGTTGATCGACTTCAGGGCGATGCGGGCCGGAAAGCGCTGCGGCGCCTTGTCGTCCAGATCCCAGCGGACATCGAGCCAGCGATCGGGCTCGTTGTCGAAGGCGGCGAGCGCCGGCGACTGGATCGGATAGATCGTCACCCCCTCACCCGGCGTCAGGATGCCGACGATGCGATCTCCCGGCACCGCCCCGCCCTGCGGCGCGAAGCGCACCGGCAGGTCGCCGCCGAGACCGCGAATCGGGATGGCAGTGTCCGGCTCCTCGCCCGGCAGTTTGAACTTGAGGTTCTCGCCCTTGCGCAGTTCGAACCAGCCCTTGCCATCGGCAGCGGCGCCCGGCTTGCCCTCAGTCGAGACGCGCTTTTCCGGTTCGAGATCCGGGTAGACCGCCTTGACCACGTCGCCCGAATACATCTCGCCGCGCCCGACTGCTGCCAGCACGTCGTCCACGGTGTTGCGGGCGAGACGCTTCAGCGCCGCCTTGAGCTTGTCGTCCGAGAAGGCGCGCTCGGCGCGCGAGAAGGCGCGTTCAAGAATCTGGCGGCCGAGGCCGGCATATTGGCGGCGGACCGCGGTGCGGGTGGCACGGCGGATGGCGGCACGGGCCTTGCCGGTGACGACGAGCGATTCCCAGGCGGCCGGAGGGGCCTGCCCGTCGGCACGGGTGATCTCGACCTCGTCGCCGTTCTGTAATTCGGTCAGCAGCGGGGCGATGCGGCCGTTGATCTTGGCGCCGACGGCGCCGTTGCCGACATCGGTATGGACGGCATAGGCGAAGTCGATCGGCGTCGCGCCGCGCGGCAGGGCGATGAGCCGCCCCTTCGGCGTGAAGCAGAAGACCTGGTCGTGGAAGAGCTCGAGCTTGGTGTGTTCGAGGAACTCTTCAGGGCTGTCGCCCTCGGCCAGCAGATCGACGGTGCGGCGCAGCCATTGATAGGCGCGGCTCTCGTCAGCCAGGCTGATCGGCTCGCCGGCCCGGCCATCCTTGTAATGGGCATGGGCGGCGATGCCGTATTCGGCGATGCGGTCCATGTTGTCGGTGCGGATCTGCAATTCGACGCGGCTGTGGCCGGGCCCGACGACGGTCGTATGGATCGAGCGGTAGTCGTTCTGCTTGGGCGTCGAGATGTAGTCCTTGTAGCGGCCCGGCACCATCGGCCAGGTCATGTGGACGATGCCGAGCACGCGGTAGCAATCCTCCGGCTTCGCGACGATGACGCGGAAGCCGAAGATGTCGGAGAGCTGCTCGAAGGAGACGGATTTCCGCTCCATCTTCTTCCAGATCGAATAGGGCCGCTTGCGGCGCCCGAAGACCTCGGCCCGGATGCCGCTGGCGGCGAGCTTGCCCTTCAGGTCCTCCTCGATCTCGCCGATGACCTTGCCCTCCCGCACCGTCACCTCCTCCAGCCGCTTGGTCACGGTGGCATGGGCCTCGGGCTTGATGTGGCGGAAGGAGAGTTCCTCCAGCTCCTCGCGCAGTTCCTGCATGCCCATCCGCCCGGCGAGCGGGGCGTAGATCTCGATCGTCTCCTCGGCGATGCGCAGGCGCTTCTCGGGCGGGACGAAATGCAGGGTGCGCATATTGTGCAGCCGGTCGGCGAGCTTGACCAGCAGGACGCGGATATCCTCGGCGATGGCGAGGAGCAGCTTGCGGAAATTCTCGCCCTGCGCCGCCTTCTTCGAGACGAGATCGAGCTTCTTGATCTTGGTGAGACCATCGACCAGCCGGCGGATATCCGGCCCGAACATGCTCTCGATCTCTTCGAGCGTCGCGGTCGTGTCCTCGACCGTGTCGTGCAGGACGGCCGCGACGATGGTGGCATCGTCGAGCTTGAGATCGGTCAGGATCGCCGCGACTTCGAGCGGATGCGCAAAGAACGGATCGCCGGAGGCGCGCTTCTGCGTGCCATGCGCGCGCATGGCATAGACATAGGCCCGGTTGAGCAGGTCCTCGTCGGTATTCGGATTGTAGCTCCTGACCCGGTCAACGAGCTCGTATTGCCGCATCATGCCCATGCGGGCCCCAGCCTCATCCTGCGATCATTGCAACACATTATTATTTGCACAGGCATTGGCGGCAGCAAGGCGTTTTCCGGAAGGGGGCCATGAAAAAAGCCCGGCACTGCCGGGCTTTAGCGGGAAACGGTGAACAATCGATTCACATTCGATCAGCGCACCGGATTTCCTGACCGAGGATCAGTCCTCGTCGTCGGCGCTCTCGGTCGGCGGCACAAGGCCGTCGAGGCCGCGCAGAAGGTCTTCTTCGCTCATCCGGTCGAACTGGACTTCGCTGTCGGGCGTCGCAGCGCTGGTGGGGCTGGCGAGCAGCGGAACGGTCTCCAGCTCCGGCTCATCGACCTCGACATGCTTCTGCAGCGAGTGGATCAGGTCTTCCTTCAGATCCTCGGGCTTGAGCTTCTCGTCGGCGATCTCGCGCAGTGCGACGACGGGATTCTTGTCGTTGTCGCGGGTGACGAGGATCGACGAGCCCGACTGGATCATCCGCGCGCGGTGGCTGGCGAGCAGCACCAGCTCGAAGCGGTTCTCGACCTTGTCGATGCAGTCTTCAACGGTAACGCGAGCCATGGCCGGCTTCTTCCGATCTCAGCGATGCAGGGAATGGATTGAGCACGGCCTTACAGGCAAAGCCACAGCGATGCAAGAATTTCACTCGCCGCCGGCGCCGTGTCAGGAGCCCATGCGGCGCACCATGTCGTCCAGTGTCGGTTCGAACCGGCTCGTGACCTCGCCGCCGCGCGCGCCCATCGCCGGCAGCTCGTGCGGCTTGAGCTCGGCGAAGCGCATCCGCATCGTGGTGGCGACGCCCTCGCCGAAGGCGATCGCCTCGCGATTGCCGATCGAGGACAGGAAATTGATCGTGCTGGCGGAGGCGTCGGAGATCGCCGAGCGAATGATCTGCTGGTCGCGCTCGTTGGCCAGCCGCATCGCGAAGATGGTCGAGCATTGCGACAGGATGGTCGGATCGAGCTCGCCGGGGCGCTGCGTCACGATGCCGAGATAGGCGCCGTATTTGCGGCCCTCCTTGGCGATGCGGGCAAGGGCCTGGCGCGTCGGGGAGAAGCCGAGCGAGGGGTCCGAGGGGACATAGCGATGCGCCTCCTCGCACAGCACCAGAATCTCGCAGGCGCCCTGACTGGCGGTGGCGAGATCGAAGGCCAGGCGCGACAGCACCGAGGCCACCGCATTGACGACCTCGCCCGGCAAGCCGCCGAGCTGGAACGCCGTGATCGGCCGGCCATGCATCGGGATGCGGAAGATCTGGGCCAGGATCGGCGCGACGGTCTCGTACATGTTCGCCCGCCCGAACATGAAGCGGTAGCGCGGATCGGCATGCAGCGATTCCAGCCGCACCTTGAGCGAACGCAGGGCCGCGCGGGGCCAGCGCTGCTCGTGCAGGCCGATCAGCTCGTCGATGACCGTGAAGACGTCCTTCAGCCGATAGGGGGTGACCGCATCGACAGGCCCGACCTGCGGTGTATCGGCCGACTGGCGCGCGATGCCGAGATCCAGCGGACGCTTCAACAGGCTCGAGCCGAGATCGCGCGCCCTATCCTGCGCATTGGGCATGCGGTAACGCGCCCGCGCGGCCGAGACGACCTCGCGCAAGATGTCCGGCTCGTCGTCGAGGGCGGCGCGCGCCCGAAACACGACATCGGCCAGCTCATCCTGCTTGAACATCCAGAATGGCAGATCGAGGCTTTCGCCGTCGATGGTCAGGGCGAGGTCGGGAAAGGCGCTGGAATATTCGTTGTGCGGATCGAGGATCAGCACGCGCAGGCGCGGCCGGACGGAGACGGCGCGGCGCAGCAGCAGCGCAACCGCGCTCGACTTGCCGACGCCGGTGGTCCCGACCAGGGCGAAATGGCGCGAGAGCATGTCCTGGACGCTGACGGTCGCAGGGATGCTCGCGTCCTGCGTGACATGGCCGATCTCGACGCCGGCGCGGTCGCCGAGGTCGTGCACGAGCGCGAGATCGCCGGAGCGGATGCGATGGGCGATCGCGCCGATGGGCGGAAAGTTGCTGATGCCGCTCTGGAAACGCAGCCGGCCCTCAGCGCTTTCCAAGACCTCGCCAAGAAATTCCACCTCGACCCGGATCGGGTTCTCCTCCGCCTCGCTCCAGGCGTCGTCGACGGCCTGCAGCTTGTAGACCAGCGCGACGATGCGGCTCGAACCCAGGTTGATCGACACCATACGGCCGATGGCCCAGGCATCGGCCGCCAGCCAGTTGCCGGTCGAGACCGCGCTGAGGATCGTGGCACGCGAGCCGTCGCAAGCGATGACGCGGCCGAGCGCCCGATCCGGCGGCTGATGGCCATCGCGCCTGTCCGGCTGAACATCCGTGTGGAAAGTCGCGTTCTTCAGTGGGAGTTGCATCGGCCCGATTGAATTCTGCAATGTCGGATGTCGACGTTACGGAGTTCCGGTTACGATTACCTTCACGCGGAGCGTTTATTCCGCTTCATCGAATGGTAATGGTTCGGCACGCTTTCGGACCGATCACAATTCGTGAGCCCGGCATCACAATCCCTGCATTGAGCCGGTGCGCTGCTTTCGTCTAAGCAGGACGCAAGAACACAGGGGGGCATCATGGCCGATCGGCTGCGTCTTGGCATCAATATCGACCACGTCGCCACGGTGCGAAACGCGCGCGGAGGCGCCCTGCCCGACCCGCTCCGGGCGGCGCATCTCGCGATTGCCGCCGGCGCGGACGGCATCACCGCCCATCTGCGCGAGGACCGGCGCCATATCCGCGACGCCGACATGGAGCGCCTCGCCACCGAACTGACCAGGCCGCTCAATTTCGAGATGGGCGCCACCCCCGAAATGATCGCGCTGGCGGAGCGGCTGAAGCCGCATGCGGCCTGCCTCGTGCCGGAGAAGCGCGAGGAGCGCACCACGGAGGGCGGGCTCGATGTCGTCGGGCAGGAGAGCCACCTGACGCCGGCGATCGCCCGGCTGAAGGCGGCCGGCTGTCGCGTCTCGCTGTTCATCGAGCCGGACGAGGCGCCGATCGCAATGGCCGCCAAGCTCGGCGCGCCGGTCATCGAACTGCATACCGGGAGCTGGTGCCATGCCGTCCTGGATGGCGAGGCAGCGAAGGCGAAGGTCGAGTTCCAGCGCCTGGCGGACGGCGCCGCCCTGGGCGCGAAGCTTGGCCTCGAGGTCCATGCCGGGCACGGGCTCGACTACGACACGGCCCGTTCGCTCGCCCGGGTACCGGCCTTCGTCGAGTTCAATATCGGCCACTTCCTGATCGGCGAGGCTATCTTCATCGGCCTCGAAGCGGCGATCCGTCGGATGCGGCAGGCGATGGACGAGGGGCGCGCCGGGGGCTGAACGACCGCTCCCGCCTTTTCAGCTCCGGAAGCGGTTCCTGTCGGGCGAAAAGCGCGCTACATCGCGAGCATGATCCTCGGCATCGGCTCCGACCTCTGCGACATCCGCCGGATCGAGCGCTCGCTCGAACGGTTCGGCGATCGTTTCACCGAACGCGTCTTCACCGAAGGCGAGCGCACGAAATCCGATCGTCGCGCGACCCGTGCCGCCTCCTATGCCCGACGCTTCGCCGCCAAGGAGGCCTGCTCGAAAGCGCTGGGCACCGGCTTGCGCGCCGGTGTCTTCTGGCGCGACATGGAGGTGGTCAACCTGCCGGGCGGACGCCCGACGCTGCGCCTGACCGGAGGCGCCGCCGAGCGGCTGAAGGCCATGACTCCACCGGGCCATGAAGCCTTCGTCCATGTCTCGCTGACAGACGATCCGCCTTTGGCGCAAGCCTTCGTGGTGATCGAGGCCCGGCCGGTCGCCTGAGGCACCCTCGTTTCGTGCGAAAGCCGCCGCCATTCCGGGGCACCGCATCGCGATGCGCCCGGGACGACGACGGCTTTCCTTGAGGCTCTACCTGCCTGCCCGGCCGCTCAGCGGCCGGTGATTTCGCCTTCCGGCTCGTTGCTCAGCCAGCGATAGATCACGCCGCCGAGCACGCCGCCGATCAGAGGCGCCAGCCAGAACAGCCAGAGCTGCTGCAGCGCCCAGCCGCCGACGAAGAGCGCCGGGCCGGTGCTGCGGGCCGGGTTCACCGAGGTGTTGGTCACCGGGATGCTGACGAGATGGATCAGGCAGAGACCGAGGCCGATCGCCAGCGGGGCGAAGCCGGCCGGCGCCTTGCCATGGGTCGAGCCCATGATGATGAAGAGGAACATCATGGTCATCACGACTTCCATGAGGAAGGCCGAGACGAGGTTGTACTTGCCGGGCGAATGCTCGGCATAGCCGTTCGAGGCGAAACCGCCGGCAAGATCGAAGCCCGGCGCGCCGCTGGCGATCTGATACAGAACGGCCGCCGCCACGACGGCGCCGACCACCTGCGCAATGATATAAGGAACGACCTGCCCCGCCGGGAAGCGCCCGCCGGCCGCGAGGCCGACCGTCACTGCCGGGTTGAGATGGCAGCCGGAGATATGGCCGATCGCATAGGCCATCGTCACAACCGTGAGGCCGAACGCCAGCGAAACGCCGAGCAACCCGATACCGACATTCGGAAATCCCGCGGCGATGACCGCGCTGCCGCAACCCGCAAAAGTCAGCCAGAACGTGCCGATGGCTTCGGCGGCTAATTTCTTCGTGCTCATGAATGATTCCCCCATTGACGCGCAATCGTGATGCTGTTGGCGAAAATCCGGGCCGTCAATCTGTGTCCGGGGCCAAAGCCGCCCTGATATCGCCACTCTCCCATTCTCGATTCGCATGCGCCATCCGCCGATGCCCTCCCCCTCCCGCTCTTGCGCGTTGTCGCAGGCGCGATAGTCGGCTAGACCGCGCGCAGGATCGCAGCCTCAGGAGCGCCCGCGTGGCCAACGACGTCGACAGCAAAAGCAAGGCGGCCAAGGAAGAGGGCGGTGTCCTCGAGACGATCAAGGTCGTCGTCCAGGCGCTGCTCATCGCGCTCGTCATCCGCACGCTGCTGTTCCAGCCGTTCAACATCCCGTCCGGCTCGCTGATTCCGACGCTGCTGATCGGCGACTATCTGTTCGTGTCGAAATACACCTACGGCTATTCCAAGCACTCGATCCCGTTCAGCCCGCCACTGTTCTCAGGGAGGGTGTGGGCGGCCGAGCCGAAGCGCGGCGACATCGCCGTGTTCAAGCTGCCGAGCGACAATTCGACCGATTACATCAAGCGCGTCATCGGCCTGCCCGGCGACCGCATCCAGATGATCGACGGCATCCTGCACATCAACAACACGCCCGTGAAGCGCGAGCGCATCGCCGATTTCGTCACGACCGACAATTGGGGCCGCAGCGCTCCGGTGATCCAGTATCGCGAGACTCTTCCCAACGGCGTCAGCCACCAGATCATCGAGCGCGAGGGCGATACCGGCACCTTCGACAACACGCAGGTCTTCATCGTGCCGCCCGGCCATTTCTTCATGATGGGCGACAACCGCGACAATTCGCTCGACTCGCGTGATCGCAGCGTCGGCTTCGTGCCGTTCGAGAATTTCGTCGGGCGAGCCGAGATCATCTTCTTCTCGATCGACGACGGTGCCTCGGCCTGGAAGATCTGGGAATGGCCCTCCACGGTTCGCTGGAGCCGCCTGTTCAGCTCCATCAAGTGAGCAAGGTAGGCGACGGCGGGCGCAAGGCCCCGGATACGGCGCGGCTCGAGGCCGTGCTCGGGCATCGTTTCGCGGACCAGAGCCTTCTCGCGACGGCGCTGACCCATATGAGCGCCGAGGACTCGCGGCTGGCGAGCTACCAGCGCCTGGAATTCCTCGGCGATCGAGTGCTCGGCCTTTCGGTCGCCGAATTGCTGTTTCGGCAGTTTCCGCAGTCGGAAGAAGGCAATCTCTCGCGCCGGCTCGCCGATCTCGTGCGCAAGGAGACCTGCGCGGAGGTGGCCGAAGGCTGGAATCTCGGCCAGTTCATGCGACTCGGCGAAGGCGAGATCCTCGGCGGCGCCCGCAAGAACAAGGCGATCCTGGCCGATGCGTGCGAGGCGATCATCGGCGCGGTCTTCATCGATGGCGGCTACGAGGCGGCGCGCGCGCTGATCGAGCGCGCCTTCGGCGAACGCATGCTGAAGCCGGTCCGACCCTTACGCGACGCCAAGACCGCGCTGCAGGAATGGGCGCAAGGAAAGGGCTACCCGACGCCGACCTATAGCGAGCGCGGCCGCTCCGGCCCCGATCATGCGCCCGTCTTCGTCGTCGCGGCGAAGATCACGGGGCTTGCCGACGCCGAGGCGCGCGGCCCATCCAAGCGACTGGCCGAGCAGGCCGCAGCCGAAGCCTTTCTCAGGCGAGAGGGCCTGTGGAACGACAACCCGGAAGGCGACAATGTCTGAATCCGACCAAGCCACGCACTGCGGCTTCGTCGCGCTGATCGGCGCGCCCAATGCCGGCAAGTCGACCCTGCTCAACCAGCTCGTCGGCGCCAAGATCTCGATCGTCTCGCGCAAGGTGCAGACGACGCGCACGCAGGTGCGCGGCATCGCCCTTTCCGGCACGGCGCAGGTCATCTTCGTCGACACGCCCGGCATCTTCGCGCCCAAGCGCCGGCTCGACCGCGCGATGGTGACGAGCGCCTGGGGCGGCGCCACCGATGCCGACCTGATCGGCGTCCTCGTCGATGTCGCGCGCTTCGACCACGAGGAAAACACGGCGCTGTTCGAGAAGCTCGCCGAGCTGAAGCAGCCGAAATTCCTGATCCTCAACAAGATCGACACGGTGCCGAAGGAGAAGCTGCTCGAAATCACCGCCAAGGTGAACGAGCTCGGCAGCTTCGAGACGACCTTCATGGTCGCGGCGCTGACCGGCTACGGCGTCAAGGACATCCTGGCCTGGCTGGAGAAGCGGCTGCCGCTCGGCCCCTGGCTCTATCCGGAAGACCAGATCTCGGACGCACCCCTGCGCTTCCTCGCCGCCGAGATCACCCGCGAGAAGATGTTCGAGCGGCTGCATGACGAACTGCCCTATCGCTCCACCGTCGAGACCGAGAGCTGGCAGCAGAAGTCCGACGGCTCCGTCCGCATCGAGCAGACGATCTATGTCGAGCGCGAAGGCCAGCGGAAGATCGTGCTCGGCGAAGGCGGCCAGACGATCAAGGCGATCGGCCAGAAGGCCCGGGTCGAGATCGCGGAGGCCGCCGAGGCCAAGGTGCATCTCTTCCTGTTCGTGAAGGTGCGCGAAAACTGGAGCGACGACCCGGAACGCTATCGCGAGATGGGGCTGGAATTTCCGAAGGGCAAAGGCTGAGCGGCACGGAAGGCGCGATGCGCAGCGAGAAGGACAAGATGCTGGCCGGCGAGCTCTATCGCGCCGACAGCCCCGAACTCGTCGCGGATAATCTCCGTACCACCGCCTGGATGGAGCGCTTCAACGCGCCCGGTACGGCGCCAGAACAGCGGCTGCCGTTGCTCCGCGAGGCGCCCGGTCACGTCGGGCAAGGCGTCGTCATCCGCCCGCCCTTCCATTGCGATTACGGCTACAATATCAGCCTCGGCGACGGCGTCTTTCTCAACTTCAACTGCATCATCCTCGACGTCGTCGCGGTCACCATCGGCGATGGCACGCAGATCGGGCCCGGTGTCCAGATCCTGACTGCCGATCATCCGCGCGATCCCGGCCAGCGCCGGCAGATGCTGGAATTCGGGCGCCCCGTCAGCATCGGCAGCAATGTCTGGATCGGCGGCGGCGCGATCATCCTGCCCGGCGTCACGATCGGGGACGATGCCATCATCGGCGCGGGCAGCGTCGTCACGCGCGACGTGCCGGCCGGCGGCACCGCGGTCGGCAATCCGGCGCGCCTGCGACCCTGACGTAACGGAAAACCGAACTGCGTCAGTGTGCCACGGCTCCTCCTTGTAACTTGTCAAATTTCAGTCGCAAAACGACATTGTTAGAACGCGTTTGGTGCCCATTTTCATACCTAAAGATATTTTAGCAGGAGTGATTGCCATGAGCGCCGCACCGCGCATCGCGCTGTTCATCGACGGCGCCAATCTCTACGCGACTTCGAAGCAGCTCGGCTTCGACATGGACTATCGGCGCCTGTTGCGGGAGTTCCAGGGCCGCGGCAACCTGATCCGCGCGTTCTATTTCACCACATTGGTGGAAAGCGAAGAGTATTCCTCGATCAGGCCGCTGGTCGACTGGCTCGACTACAACGGCTACCGGGTCATCACCAAAGCGGCGAAGGAGTTCACCGACGCCACTGGCCGGCGCCGCGTCAAGGGCAACATGGATATCGAGCTGGCGATCGAGATGCTCGAACTCGCGCCGCATCTCGACCAGATCTACCTGTTTTCCGGTGACGGCGATTTCCGGCCGCTGGTCGAGGCCGTGCAGCGCAAGGGCGTCAAGGTCTCGGTGGTCTCGACGATCTCGACCAACCCGCCGATGGTCTCGGACGAGTTGCGCCGGCAATGCGACGAATTCGTCGACCTTGCCCAGCTCATGCAGAAGATCGGCCGCGACCCGGCCGAGCGCGCCAATCGCACAGGGGCCAGCGCCGCACCGGGCACTCCCGGAAACCCGTCACTGGAGCGGCGCTACGGCATTCGCCAGGGCGACGAGCCGGTCGAGGGGTGAGGCCAGCGGCCCCTACCCGCCCGCCTTCAGCAGCCGCTGCTTGTCGCGGTTCCAGTCGCGCTCTTTCTCGGTCTCGCGCTTGTCGTGGAGCTTCTTGCCCTTGCCGAGGCCGAGTTCAACCTTCGCCCTGCCCCTGTCGTTGAAGTAGACCTTGAGCGGGATCAAGGCCATGCCCTCGCGCTGGACCGCGCCCATCAGCTTGTTGATCTCCCGCCGGTGAAGCAGGAGCTTCCGCGGCCGGCGGACCTCGTGATTGAAGCGGTTCGCCTCGAGATATTCCGGAATATGGGCGTTGAACAGAAAGAGCTCCGTCCCCATCGGGCCGGCATAGCTCTCTCCAATCGTCGCCTTGCCGCCGCGCAGTGACTTGATCTCGGTCCCCTGCAAGGCGATGCCCGCCTCCACGGTTTCCTTGATCTCGTAGTTGAAGCGCGCCTTGCGGTTGTCCGCTGCTAGGCGATAGCGCTCCGGATCAGGTTTCTTCATGCCGTTCCGCTGAATCCATGCTGCTCGACCGGCGCTGCCAGAACCTGAGAATCCGATTCGGGATCGGCACCCAAGCGCCTGGAAACGCCGACCTTGTCGTTCTACCGCCCGCCGCGATCGGCCAGCGAATAACCGCGCCGGGCGGCGCGGCCACCTATCTCACTTAAGTATTCAACAGCCCGGCGAAAACCATGGCCTCGCGAATGACCTTGCCCGTCGCCGGGGTCACCGGCATCAGCGGCAGGCGGACCTCCTCCTCGATGCGGCCGAGCAGCGCGAGGCCATGCTTGGCCCCGGCGAGGCCGGGCTCCTTGAAGATCGCGTCATGCAGCGGCACCAGCCGGTCCTGCACCTTCAGCGCCCCCGCATAGTCGCCCTTCTGGACGGCTTCCATCAGGTCGGCGCAGAGGCGCGGCGCGACATTGGCGACGACCGAGATGCAGCCATGGCCGCCGGCCGCCATATAGGACAGCGCGGTCATGTCCTCGCCCGAGAGCTGGATGAAATCCGCACCTAAGGCGTGGCGCTGCTGCGAGACGCGGGCGAGATTGGCGGTCGCGTCCTTCACGCCGGCGATGTTCTTGAGCTCGTAGAGCCGCGCCATCGTCTCGACCGACATGTCCACCACCGAGCGCGGCGGGATGTTGTAGATGATGATCGGAATCCCGATCGCATCGTTCACCGCCTTGAAGTGCTGGTACATGCCCTCCTGGGTCGGCTTGTTGTAATAGGGCGTCACCACGAGCACGGCATCGGCGCCAGCCTTCTCGGCGTGGACGGCGAGGTCGATCGCCTCGATCGTGTTGTTCGAGCCGGCGCCGGCGATGACCGGGACGCGGCCCTTGTTCTGGTCGATGACGATCTCGACGACGCGCTTGTGCTCGTCATGGGAGAGCGTCGGGCTCTCGCCGGTGGTGCCGACGGGCACGAGCCCGGTCGAGCCGTTGCCGATCTGCCAATCGACCAGCGCGCGCAGCGCCACCTCGTCGACCTTGCCGGCTTTGAACGGCGTGACCAGAGCGGGCATCGAGCCGGTGAAGGCAATGTGCTTGGTCATGGGACGATCCTGGGACGAAAACGCGGGTTGCGGGGCCGCCACACATAAACCGTCATCCCGCCAAGGCAAAGCCGGCAAGCCATGAAAATGCGTGGCCTCATAGTTAAGCGTTCATCAACCCGCTTCCCCGACCATCACAGATATCCGCATTAGATCGCCGAGCGCCCTAACGGGCGCGAAGTGGCGATCTAAATCTTGGTTCAGCATCGGACCGAAAAGTGGATTCCACTTTTCGGTCCGATGCTCCAGCCTGGAGTTCCGCCATGGCCTCGCCTGCCGCCGCGAGGAGACTGATCGGCCTGCTGCTGCCTGCCCTGCTCTCCGCCTCGACGACGCAGGCGGGCGACGACGGCATGCTCGCCAGCCAGCGCAAGCTCGCCATGCTCGGCGATGTCGAGACGACGAGCGCGCTGCCGCCCTATCCCGCCGACGCCTTGCGTGGCGAAAGCCCGATCAATGCGGAGGCCGTGAAGGCGGCTGTCGCCGCCTATCGTCGCAATGCGCTTACCGAGGGCGACGATCTCGCGGCACGCATCGATGACCGCACCGCGCGTTCGCTGCTCGAATGGGTGGCGATCCATGCCAATGCCGGCGCCGTTCCCTTCACGCGGATCGACGCCTTCCTGCGCGAGCATCCGAACTATCCGGCCACGACCCGTTTTCGACGCCGCGCCGAAGAGGCGCTGATCGCCGAGAAGAAGAGCCCGGCGATCGTGCGCGCCTTCTTCCATGGCCAGCAGCCCGTCTCGGCGGCCGGGCGGATCGCGCTGGCGCTCGCGCTCAAGGAGGAAGGCAAGGCCGAAGAAGCCGCCGACATCATCCGCCAGAGCTGGCGCAAGGATTCGTTCGGGCAGGCGCTCGAAAAGATCGTGCTCAAGGATTTCGAGGCGGCGCTGACCAAGGACGATCACCGCCTGCGCACCGAGCGCTTCCTGTTCCGGGAGAGCGGTCAGGCGGCTCTGCGCAATGCCGCCCGGGTCTCGCCCGATTATATCGTGCTGGCCAAGGCGCGGCTGGCGAGCGCCAAAGCGCGTCGGCCGATCTCCGAGAAACTGATTTCAGCGGTGCCAGCCTCACTGCGCGGCGATGTCTCCTTCGCTTTCCTGCAGGCACAGCAGGCGCGGCGGGGCGACAAGCTCGACGATGCCGTGAAGGCGCTGACCGCGATCCCGCGCGACCCGGCCCTGCTCGGCGACGGCGATGGCTGGTGGGAGGAGCGGCGCATCATCGCGCGCAAGCTCCTCGATGCCGGCCAGCCGCAGAAGGCCTATGAGGTTTCCTCCGGTCACGGCGCCGAGGATGCGGCCGAGCGGATCGAAGCCGAATGGAGTGCCGGCTTCGTCGCGCTGCGCTTTCTCAAGAAGCCGGATGTGGCGCTGAAGCATTTCGACGCGGCAGCGGGCATTGCGGAGACGCCGATCTCGGTCGCACGAGCCACCTATTGGCAGGGCCGCGCCTATGAGGAACTGGGCAAGGCGGATGAGGCCAGGGCCGCCTATGGCAAGGCCGCGGAGCAGCCGGTCGCCTATTACGGGCAGCTGGCGCGGGCGAAGCTTGGGCTTTCCGGCCTGCCGCTGCGGCGCACGGTCGCCGCCGGGCTCGAGACCCTGCCAGGACACCGGGCCGTGCGCCTGCTCTATCGTATCGGCGAGCGCGACCTCGCCACGCTGATGCTGAAGGACCTGGCGCAGCGCCTCCATACCACCGAGGCGCTGGAGGCGATCGCCGCCATTGCCCGGCGCGAGACCGATGCGCGTGCGCTGGTCGGCATCGGCAAGGCGGCGCTGCAACGCGGCTTCCCGCTCGACATGGCCGCCTATCCGGTCGATGGCATCCCGGAATTCGACGTGCTCGGCGATCCGATGGAGCGCGCCATCGTCCATGCGATCGCGCGGCAGGAGAGTGCCTTCGACCCGACCGCGATGTCGCATGCCGGCGCGCGCGGGCTGATGCAGATGATGCCGGCGACCGCGCGCGAGACGGCGCGCCGCGCCGGCCTGCCCTTCGACTGGCAGAAACTGGGCCAGGACCCGCTCTATGCGGCGCGGATGGGCGCGGCCCATCTCAACGACCTGCTCAAGGAGTGGCGCGGCTCCTATGTCCTGACCTTCGCCGCCTATAATGCCGGCTCGCCCAATGTGAAGAAATGGATTGCGGCCTATGGCGACCCGCGCGATCCCGAGGTCGACGCCGTCGATTGGGTCGAGCGCATCCCCTTCTCCGAGACGCGCAACTACGTCCAGCGCGTGATGGAGAACCTGCAGGTCTATCGCGAGCGCCTGAACCAGCGCACGGCCTACCTGATCGACTACGACCTGAAGCGCGGCGGCAAGCGGGACTAGCAGCGCTTCTTCTCAACCGCACGGTCATCCCGGACAAGCGGCGTCAGCCGCGCCGATCCGGGATCCATTCCGGAGCCTTTCCAATACTCGCTCCGGAATGGATCCCGGCTCTCCGCTTCGCTGCGCCCGGGATGACAACCGTCGTTGTCCAGCCCGGCAACGATCTCCCCTGACGATTGCAATATTTGAAACTTTCAACTACCTCTGCGGGGCAGCGGAGGAATTTCGATGCTGCAGGACATTGCCGATTTCGCGCCCACGCTTGAGGCCTGGCGCCGCGACCTTCACGCCCATCCCGAAATTGCCTTCCAGGAATTCCGCACCTCGGAGTTCGTCGCGAAGACACTCGCCTCCTTCGGCATCGAAGTGCATCGCGGGCTCGGAGGCACCGGCCTCGTCGGCGTCATCAGGGGCGCTGCTGAGGGGCCGGCCATCGGATTGCGCGCCGACATGGACGCGCTGCCGATGGAGGAGGATACCGGGCTCGACTACCGCTCGACCACCAAGAACCAGTTCCATGGCTGCGGCCATGACGGCCATACCGTGATGCTGCTCGCCGCGGCCCGCCATCTCGCCGCCAACCCGCCGAAGCGCGGCAAGGTGCATCTGATCTTCCAGCCGGCCGAGGAGATCGGCCAGGGCGCCGAGCGCATGATCGCGGACGGCCTGTTCGAACGCTTCCCCTGCTCCGAGGTCTACGCGCTCCACACCATCCCGCTCTATGAGGAAGGTACCGCCGCGGTGCGCCCTGGCCCGACGCTGAGCGGCACGACCGTGTTCGAGATCACGATCAAGGGCAAGGGCGGCCACGGCGCGGCGCCCCATACGACCGACGACCCGCTGCAGGTCGCGGCGCGCCTCGCGACCGAAATCGCCTCGATCGTCGGCCGCCATGTCGATCCAATGCAGCCGGCCGTGATCAGCCTCGGCAAGCTCGTCGCCGGCACGGCCTCGAACATCATCCCCGACTCCGCCGAGCTCAGCGGCACGATCCGCACCTACAATCCCGAGACGGAGGCCCGCATCGTCGACAAGCTCGATGCGGCCTGCCGGGGCTTCGCGCTGATGTCGAACTGCACGATCACCTGCGTGAAGAAGGCGAGCTGCCCGCCCTGCCTCAACGATCCTCGTGCCGCCGCTGCGGCGGCCTCTGCCGCGGGACAGGTGCTCGGCGAGGCCAATGTGCAGACCGACCTGACGCCCCTGCCCTTCTCCGACGATTTCGCGCTGATGCTGCGGCAATGGCCCGGCGCCTATATCTTCCTCGGCCAGCCCGGCGCGATGTGCCACCATCCGACCTTCGATTTCGACGACCGCCTGCTGCCGGTCGGCGCCAGCATCCTGTGCCGCCTCGTCGAGCGCCAGACCGGAGCCAACGCATGACCGCCGCCGCCATCCCAAGCGCCGAGCCGCGCTCCCCGGCCATGGTCCGTCGCGCCGTGCTCTCCTCGGTGATCGGCAACGGCCTCGAATGGTACGATTTCCTGGTCTACGGCTTCTTCGCCACGATCATCGCCCAGGTCTTCTTCCCGACCTCCGACCCGCTGGTCTCGGCCCTGCTGACGGCGGCAACCTTCGCGATCTCCTTCCTCGTCCGGCCGGTCGGCGGCGTGCTCCTCTCGACCTATGCCGACCGCCTCGGTCGCAAGCCGATCCTGACGGTGATGATCCTGATCATGGGCTTCTCGACCGTGCTGATCGGGCTGACGCCGGACTATGCGACGATCGGCATGCTCGCGCCCATCCTCGTGATCCTCGCCCGCATCCTGCAAGGCATCTCGGTCGGCGCCGAGTTCGCCTCGGCCACCGCCATGCTGGTCGAATACGCGCCGCCCGGCCGCAAGATGATGTTCGGCAGCTTCCAGATGTGCTCGCAGGCGCTGGCGCTCGCGCTCGCCGCCTTCTCCGGCTATGCGCTGGCGACGCTGCTGACGCCGGAAGCTCTGCAAGGCTGGGGCTGGCGCATCCCGTTTCTGCTGGGCTCTCTGATCACGCCGCTCGGCTTCTACATCCGCCGCTTCGTCGATGAATCCCCGGAATACGAGAAGGACACGAAGCAGAGCACCCGCCAGACGCCATTCCGCACCGTGCTGGCCGAGCACCGCAACGCGCTGCTGCGCTGCTTCGGCATCATGATCCCCGGCACGGCCTCGAATTATGTCTGGTTCATCTTCCTGCCGGGCTATGTGATCCGCCAGCTCAAGTTGCCCTTCACCAGCGCCATGCTGAGCTCTCTGATCGGCGGCATCCTGCTCTTCATCTTTGTGCCGATCATGGGCCATCTCGCCGATCGCTGGAGCGCCTTCCGCGTCTGGCTCCTGGGCATGCTGAGCTTCGCTCTGCTCTCCTATCCGCTACTCGCCTATGTCGTGGCGCAGCCGAGCTTCGAGCGGCTCCTCACGGCGCAAGCGATCTGCGCGCTCTCGATCGCCGCGATCTGGGCACCAACGCCGGGTCTCCTTGCCGGCATGTTCCCGACGCAGGTGCGCTCGACCGGCATGTCGATCGCCTACAATGTCGTGGTGCTGCTGTTCGGCGGGCTCGCGCCCTTCACCCTGACCTGGCTCGTGGCAAAGACGGGCTCGGACATGGTTCCGTCCTATTATCTCCTCGCCTGCACGGCAGTCTCCCTGCTTGCGCTCGGACTGGCCAGCCGAACGCGCGCGCAAGGCTGAGCAAGGGAGCAAGATGGTCCGCGACTCCTTCCTGACCTTCCGGCTCGACCAGTTGAGCCAGGCCGCGATGGCCAAGGCCTCGCAGGTCTACAAGGAGCGGCTCGGCCTCAATATCCGCGAATTGCGGGTGATGCGGGCCATTGGCGACCAGCCGGGGCTCTCATCCCGGAGCCTGTCGGAAGCGACCTTCATCGAGCAGACGCTGGTCTCCAAGCATCTGCGCAAGCTGGTCGATGCAGGGCTGGTCCAACGCGAACTGGAAAGCGCCGATGCGCGGCGCGTCGCCCTGCACTTGACCGCGCAGGGCGAAGCGATCCGTGAGGAAGCCGACCGGCTCGGCGAGGAGATGGAGCGTGATTTCCTCTCGGTGCTGACGCCGGAGGAACTTGCCCAGTTCAACCATTGCTTGGCCAAGCTGCGCCGCTGGGGCGCTTCTTAAGTCGGAGCATCCAGAGAGCCGGCTTTCATGCCCGGCGCGACCATGGTTAGGTGCGCTCCCGCCGCGCCTGCCTTTGAGTCCGCCATGACGTCCGAAACCGGCTTCACCTCCCGCTTCATCAGCGCCAGCGACGGGCTCAAGCTGCATTTTCGCGATTACGGGCCCCTCGCCGCGACCGCGCTGCCGGTCATCTGCCTGCCCGGTTTCGCTCGCACCGCTGCCGACTTCCATGAATTGGCGCTCGCCTTGTCGCAGGACGAGGACAAGCCGCGTCGCGTGCTCGCGCTCGACTACCGCGGCCGCGGCCTGTCGGAATACGACAGGGACTGGAAGAACTACGATATCCGCATCGAGCTCGACGATCTCGTCCAGGTGCTCGTCGCAAACGGGATCGAGCAGGCTATCTTCGTCGGCACCTCGCGCGGCGGCCTGTTGACCATGGCGCTGGCGGCGGCGCGCCCCGCGATGATCCGCGGCGTCGTCTTCAACGATGTCGGCCCGGTGATCGACGCGCGCGGCCTGCTGCGCATCCGTGGCTATGTCGGCAAGCTGCCGGTGCCGCGCAGCTTCCAGGAAGGCGCCGAGATCCTGAAACGGCTCTCCGATCAGCAGTTCCCGATCCTCGGCGAAGCGGAGTGGGAGATGATGGCCCGCCGCACCTGGACGGATCGCGACGGCGCGCTCAGGCCCGATTACGACGTCAAGCTGATGAAGGTGCTGGAAGAGCTTGATCTCGAAGCGCCCCTGCCGGTGCTCTGGACCTATTTCGACGCGCTCAAGACCGTGCCGATGCTGGCGATACGCGGCGCCAATTCCGATCTCCTGGCGGAGAAGACGCTGGAGGAGATGGCGGAACGCCATCCCGACTGCGAGATCTACACCGCGCCTGGACAGGGCCATGCCCCGCTGCTCGGCACGAAGGACATGATCCGGCGGATCGGCAAGCTGGTCGCGCGGGCCGAGCGGCGCGCTGGCTGATCCGTTTCAGGGTTTCGAACGCCCATCCTCGGCGATGTCGGCGACATTGCTCTGCCCCGCCGTGCCGTCATCGCGCGAGCTTTCGACCTCGCCCGCCTTGGCCCGCCTGGCGAACTCGGTCTCTGTTCCCGCCGCCAGGAGCTTCGCCTGGCCAACCCAGTCCTCGCGCTCGATCCGGCCGGGAAAGGCGAGATAGCCGCCAACCCATTCGACGTTCTCGGAGGTCCAGCCGGCGATCTGCTCGAAATGCCAGATGCCGAGGCCATGCAGACGGCCCTCGTTCTGCCGGCCGATGCCCTTGATCAGCTTCAGGTCATCGGCCTTGCCGTCGCGGGCCGCGACGAATCCCGCCGGTCGCTGGCCGGGCAGTTCAGCCTCGTTCTCGACAGGCGGCAGTTGGGCCTGTGGTCGCGCGGGCGATACCGCCGGCGAAGAAGCGGCCGCGACGGGCGCGGCACCAGCCTGCGAAGCCCGCAGGGCGGCCGGCTTGCGAAGAAGGCTCGCGCAGACGCAGCCCAGCCAGTAGGCCGCCGTGAACAGCAGCGCGGTCTCGACCCAGGTCGCCGGCATGCCGTTCAGAAGCTGCAGCCAGGTCAGCGCCGCACCGGCGACCCAGAACGCGGCGACCGCGGTCCAGGCGCCGCTCCAGAAGCGTGCCTTGCCGCCGTCATGGCTGATCCAGCCCATGGCGAAGCCGAGGCCGAAGGCGGCGACCAGGAACCAGAGGAACTGGCTGGCGAGATAGAGCATATCGGACTCCTACTTCGCCACGGTGAACTGCACGCGGCGGTTCATCGCTCGTGCTTCCGGCGCTTCATGCGGCACAAGCGGCCGGGTGCTGCCATAGCCTTTGACGGCAAGCTGGCCTGTCTCGATACCGCGCCGCGCCAGCTCGTCGCGCACGCGCAAGGCCCGGCGCAACGACAGATCCATATTGTCGAAGCCGCGCCGCTCGCCATCGCGATTGGCGTGCCCCTCGATCACGACAGGGGAGCCCGGGCACTTCTTGAGAATGGTCGCGGCCTCGCCGATGACGCGCTCGGTCGTGGCATCGAGTTCCACCACCGAAGTCCCCTGGCCGAACAGAACGGTGTTGCTTTTGGTCAGCCCGTCGAGATCGTTCTGGCAGCTTGCCGGCGGATCGACCACGCAACCGGTCTGGCGCAGGCTCACCACCGCATCGGCCTTGTAACCCGCTGGCAGGCCGGTTGCGGCGCTGGTCTCGATCTCGCTTCTGATCAGGTCACGGCAGGTCAATCCGCGCAGCGTCACGCGGTCGTCAACGATGGAGGCCGAACCGAGATCGAGCCGCAGCAGATCGGCGAGGACGGCGCGGGCCGCCTCGGCGAAGCCGGCCGGAGCGCCCGGAATGAGGGTCGTCGCGTCCTCGAAGCGGTCCTTCAGCGGGGAATCCGCGACCAATGCCCGCAACGCAGCCTGCGCTGCTCGGTCAGGCAGATATCCGGAGAGCCGCAAACCGGTCCGATCCGCCGATAGCGACAAGCCGTATGGTCGCACGACGACGCTCTCCGGCATGGCGGCCAATGCCAGGCCGGCGGGAGCATTGCGCGCGAACAGGTCGCGCAGCGCCGCAAGACTCGCGGCATCCGCAGCCTCGCCGGCAATGGCAAAGACCTTGTCGCGGATGCTGACGGAGCCGGTCCGGAGCTTCGACAGAGCCTCGAGCGCAAAGGCGGTCGAGGCCGGCAGGTCGAGATCGGAGCGCAACGCCGGCTCGACGGTCATGCGATCGTCGACGGCCGTGTCGCCGAAGAGACCCCGCACCGTGGCGAGCAGGTTCGTGCGCGCCGCCTCATCCGGCAACTTCCCGTTCAGGCGCAGGCCGCTGTCACTGCGAGCCGCGCTCCATTCCAGCGGCACGGACGCCGCCACACGGGGCGGCACCACCGGCGTGCTCGCTGGCGGCGTGCTTGCCGGCGGCGGGACAGGGGTTTGCGGCGTTGCAGGAGCTGGTGCCGGAGCGGACGCAGAACCCTGCGGTTTGGGCGAAGCGGGCAGCACGTCATGCAGGATCAGCCCCGGCACCTCCGGCATCGGCACGACGACCGGCACTGGCGGTGAGGGCATTGGGGGACATTCGATCGCAGCCCGAGCCACCGAATCCGGCCCGTCCAACTGGGCGATCTGCAGGCGCAAGGCCTGGCAGGCCTCGTAGGTCTCCGGCCCCTTCCCGGTCAGGGCGTAATTCTCACCGTCGATCTCGGCTTTTCCTTGCCGAAGCCGCGCCAGATCGCCGAGGGCGCGCGTCACTTTTACAAGGAAAGCCGAAGGCGCCCCGAGCGCCGGCTTCATCTCGTCGCGAAGAGCAGCCCCGGCGCCGAAGGCCTGCCGCGCCGCCGCGAGCATCTGCTTGCGCGCGTCCTGATCGGGGTAGAAGCCGCGCACGACCAATGCTGCGCCGGCCTCATGCTCGGCGCTCCAGCGATAGGGGGCCACGGTCGGGGGCTCGATATCGCATTTGACGGAGCGGAAGCCCGGCCGCTGCGCCTGTGCCACCGCCGCTTCGAGGGCCAGGAACGAATCCGAGCTGGCCGCCTTGCCTTCGATACAGAAGCGGCCGTCGTCGAGGGCGACGCGGCCCGAGGCCAGTTTCGGCAGCTCGGCGAGCATCGCCACTGCCATTGCGGCAAAGCCCTCGGGCGCGCCGAAGGCGACGGTCTGGCGATCGTCGATCCGCAGGCCGGGCAAGGCTGCCGATGCCACCGCCATATTGGCGGCCGCTGTGTCGAGATCGGGCACGAAGCCGCCGAGCGTCACACTGTCGGACTGGCGGCTGGCGAACCAGGAATAGGGCTTCTGGGCGACGACCTGAGACAACCCGCCAAGCGTCCTGCGCACGCCGAATTCGCCATGCAGCCGGGCCATCGCCTTGTTCGCGCCGTCCGAGGACAAGACCTCGCCGCCGATGGTGACGTCGCGGCCATCGACCTGGGCAACGACCGGGCGGGCACCAGGCGTCGTGCCGGCGACCGCAGCGACGGCCTGCTCGGCACGCAGCCCGACATCACCTTCGATCGCGGTATCGAGCGCGAGATTGCCGGCTCCCCACAACAGGCCCAATGGGATCAGGCCCCAGAGCCAACGCGCCGGTTGAGACATGCACAGCCCCCTGTGCCGCGCCAACCGAGGGCCTGGCGCGGTACCCCATGACCGGGATCGCCCTCGTTTTCTCAAAGGCTTGTCGAGCGATCCGCAGATATCGATTCAACGGGCGCCCGTAGACGATCCCTGGCGGGATCGTGGCTGGGACGCCTATGCCAGATCAGGCCGGGGGACGGGCTCCCGTCAACAGTGAAGCCGGAACAACCCACATAAAAAAGAAGCCCCGGGTTTCCCCGGGGCTTCCTGACTAGAGATCGGAGACCGATCAGAAGTCGCGCTGAATGCGCAGACGGCCGGTCCAGGCGTCGTCCGACTTGATCGTACGACCGTTGACGGCGAAGGCCTTGGCGTCCGGAACGCGAACACCGTACTCGGTGCGCGAGTAGAGGACCTCGACACCGATGTCGAGACCGGCGACCGGCATCCAGACCAGGTTGGCGCCGAGCATCAGCTCCTTCGGGTCGACCGACTTGATCGCGAAGTCGTTCGTCTGAAGAGCCGAGTACGAAGCCAAGAAGTCCGAACGGATCGACGGGGTCCAGAAGTGGCGCAGAGCCGCGACCAGGTTGTAGCCGGTGTTCGACTTCAGGTTGCCGAAAGCGTTGGCGCCGAAGTTGTTGACCGTGTAGGCAGCCAGGCGGCCGTGACCGGCCGTGCCACCCCAACCGAGGTACTCGAGAGCGCCGTCGGCGTAACCGGCCTGCAGGAACAGGGCGTCGCCAGCAGCCAGCATCGGCAGGTTGAACTTCACGCCGGCCTGGATTGCCCAGCCCATCTCGTCCTTCTTGGCACCGTTGCCGGCGGGAACCGCCCACGGCGACGAGTAGATGCCACGGTCACCGATGGCGCCCGACAGCTGAGCCGAGCCCCAGCCCTGATCGACGCGCAGCGAAGCGACGACGTCAGGATAGGTCGTGCCCTGATAGGCCAGAACCGAGGCGCGACGGTTGGTCGTCTTCGGGTCTTCGAGCGAGATCGTGGCGCTGAAGCCGCCGCCGAACGTGGCGGTGTAGGCGAGCGTGTTGACCTGGCGGTCAGAGGTGCGCAGGACCTGGAAGCCGTAGTCGTTCGCGTAGAACGAGTAGAACGACTGGATCTTACCAGCGGTCAACGGGCCGAGCTGAACGAAGGCGCTATCGAGGAAGGCAGCGTCGTCGTTGACGCCGTTGACGCCCGAGAAGCGGTTGGCGCCAGCGTTCGAGCCGCCGTAGCGGTACGAGCCGGTGCTGGTCGTCAGGTCGTAACGAACGAACGTGCGCAGCGTGCCATAGGCAGTCTGGTTACGAGCGTCGATGTAGATACGGCCGCGAGCGCGGGTGCCGTACGAGTCCTGACCAGCGTTCCAACGCTCACCGAAGGTGTACTCGGCGCGAACACGACCACCGATGCGAAGGCAGGTGTCGGTGCCCGGGATGTAGAAGAAGCCGGCGCCGAAAGCGGAGCAGACACGAACGTATTCGACCGGAGCGGCCTTCCGCGAGGGAAGGTCGGCGGCCTGAGCCCCGGCGACCGCGGCGATGCCGGCGGCGGAACCGAGGAGGAGGCTCTTGACGAGCTTCATTTGGTAACCTCCAAAAGAGTTTCGAGACCCTCGGGCTTCAGCCTGCCCCCCGCCCCAAGCTTTCTAGCCTGATCGCAGAACCTGCCTGTTCCCGGTCTTTCGCCTGCGTCACCGACCTATTTCGGAGGCGAAGGCGAAAAACAGCGACCGGGAACGTCCCGACGCATTCCCACCATACGAAAGCCGCCCCGCCGATCAACCTCGATCCGCCGCCCGAGCCTGTGAATGGGGTGCTTTGGAAACCGGTGTTGCAGGGGAGCCACGCTTTGACCGGCAAAATTCACCAAGCATTAACCGAAACGGCACCGCACAAGAGGTTTTCGGCTTGCCTCGCCCGGGAATCGCGTCCCTGAAAAGCAGAATCGGGCCGAATCCCTTCGCGCGCCCTCTTCGGGCAACGCGGCCTGCTCAGTACTCCCACTCGGCCCCGATTCCGACAGCAGCGCTGCCATCGGCCCCGGTCTCGGCCTGGAGCTTCAGGCGCTTGGTCACGTCGATGCCGACCGAGACGCCGCTATCCTCCGGCTTGGAGCCGACCTTCACGCCAACGGAGACATTGTCGCTGATATAGCGCGAGGCTCCCACGGTCGGCCCGCCCTCGCCCATCTGGATGTCGAGATTGTCGACGCCGAGCGATTTGCGCAGCCGCTCGAAGGTATCGTCACCGCCGCCGCCGGCGAACTGCGCCGCCGCCTGGGCGAGCTGCAGGGCCTGGAACGCCGAGAGCGAACCCGAGGCACGGGCGAAGAGCAGCCGCGACAGCACCTCGTCAGGCGGCAGTTCGGGCTGCGAGGTGAAGGCGAAGACCGGCTGGTCGGCCGGGCCGCTGATGATGATGCGAGCGGTGACGTCGCCGGCGCTGGTCTGGGCGATGAAGTCGAGGTCGGGAATCAGCCCGCCGGCGAAGGTCAGCCGGCCGCGGCTGAAATCGAGCCGCTGGGTCAGGACGCTGAGCCGCCCGCGGCGCAGTTCGAAGCCGCCATCCAATGCGGGCGCGGAGGAGGTGCCACCGACACGAATCTCGCCGCCGAGCTCGGCATCGATGCCGCGACCGCGGATGAAGACCTTGCTGGGAGCGGAGACCGTCAGGGCGAGCGCCGCATCGAAGGCCGGCGCTGCACGGCCACCGCGCCCCTTGGCCTTCTGCGCCTTGCGCGCGGCGGCGAGGCGGGCAGCCGCCGCGCCCTTGGCATTGACATGCTTGATGCCGTCGACCGGCCGAAGCGTCGCCGGCAGGCGATCGGGCACGGAGACTTCGAGCGAGGCGATATCGATCCGGCCGCCGAGGCGGGGACGCTGCGCCAGCGGGCCGGTGATTTCGAGGTTCAGCCCCGCCACGGCGGTGACCAGTCCGCTCGAGACGAGCTGGGCGCGATCGCCGCGAATCCGGATATTGCCGGGGAAGCCGGCGACCGGATCGACCTTGACCTGACCGCTGGCGGAGATCGTGCCGCCATTCGGCGTCCGGGCGGAGGCGCGCTCGATCGTCAGGTTGTCGCCGTTGGCGGCGATCCGCGCCTCGATGGCGTTGAAGCGGATGCCTTGCAGAGCGTCGGTGAAGCTGCCGCCGGTCAAGGTCGCGTTGCCGCTGAGGCGCGGGGCCGACGCAGTTCCGCCGGCACGCATGTCGAGGGCGACCGCGCCCGTGACGCGCTGGCCGCCTGCGGCCAGCATGGTGTTGGCGAGAGCGGCATCGACCCGGCCTTGTGCGGTGAGGTCGAGCGGGCCGGTGGCGTTGAGCGGCGCAGTGCCGCGCAATGTCAGGCTGGCGCCCTTGCCGGCGTTGACGGTCGCGGAGATGCCGGCGGCATCGCCCTTGAGCGCGCCCTCGCCCTGGATCTCGACCGGCGGCAGGCCGGCCTGACGGGTTTCGGGCGTAACGAGCTGCGCGATCCTGAGCTTCCACGGGCCCGAGAGGTCGCCCGGACTGCCCTTGACCTGCGCCTCGGCGTTCAGCGTGCCGCCGAGCTTCAGGCTGGGCACTGCGATGCTCGCGGCGGACAGCGGCACGTCACGGGCGGCGAAGCGCAGGTCGAGCGTCTCACCGGCGCGACCGTCGAGCGTCACCCGCCCCTTGTCGATCCGCAGGGCGAGATTGGCGATCTCGACGCCGGAGGCCGGGAAGCTGAATGCAGCGGGATTGGCGAGCGTGATCGCGCGGCCATCGCGGCGCGCGTCGAAAGAGGCGAGCTCCAGCTTCAGTGGCTCGCCCGGAACAAGCCGACCCGCCCCCTTCAACGCGAAACCGCGAGCATTGGCGCTGAGCGTAAAGGCGCTGGCGTCGGGCGCGCCCTTCGAATCGAAGCGGATGCCGCTGATCGCCTCGCCAGCCGCAACGGCGCGGTCGATGGCGATCGCTGCGTCAAGCATCGGGCGGCCGTAGATATCCTTCGCATTGGCGCGGGCATCGAGCTTGTCGATGGTCAGCGAGGGGCCGACGAGACGCGAACCGCGCGCCGTCAGGTCGATATCCTGTCGGCCTTCCGGCGCCGCCAGCACGATATCGGCATCGAGCTGGCCGCCGAGCTTGGTCAGCGCCAGGGCCGAGAGATCGTCGAGATTGCGCGCCGCGAGCGTCAGACGGCCGGCGGCACGGCTCGCCGGATCGAGGGTGAGGCCGCCATTCAGGCGGACCGAGCCGAGGGCGAAATCGAGCGTCGAGAGGTTCCAGCCATCGTCAGGTTGGCGGGCGAGATGCAGCGAGCCGGTCGCGGGCTTGGAATCGACCTCGCCGGCCAGCGTGACGCTGGCGTCGAGCGCACCTTGCAGATCCTTCGCGACGGCATCGATGGTCAGGCGCGGGATCGGCCGGGCGAGCGCGGTGGCGTTGGCGACGGCGATGCGGGCGGTGGCATCGAGCCTGTTCTGCGGACCGGTGATCTGGGCGGTAACGTCACCACGACCGGACAGGCGCCGATCGGCGCGCTTGAGATCAGGCAGGTTCAGCGCAAGCTTCAGGTCGGATTGCTGCTGTCCGATCGAGCCGTCGGCGGTGAAGGCCGCGTGCTGGCCGGCGACGCGCAGGCCGGTCACCGTATAGTCGCCGGCGAGCGCATTGACGCGGCCGGCCAGCGTCAGGCTACCGGCGAGCAGGCGGTCGAGCGCGGCTTCGCCCGTGGCGAGGCGTTCGGCCTTGCCCGCGAGCGTCGCGGTGTAGTTGTTCGTGCGCGGGGTCGCGTCGAGATCGGCGGTGATATCCGCCCTGCCCCCGAGCGGGCGGCCGGCCAGCCCGCTCAAGCGGGCGAGATCGGGGAGAACCGCCTTGAGCTGTCCGAGCATGCGGGCCTGGCCGAGCTTGCCCTTGTAATCCAGCTCGACGCCGGAGAGCGCGAGCTTCAGCATCTCGAAATCGGCCGTACCATCATCCTGTCCGGTGCCGCGCAAGGTGAAGGTGACCTTGTCGCCGACCGCGCGCATCAGCGCCTTGTCGGCCAGTACGATGCCGCTGGCTTCGCCATCGGAGGTCAGGGCGATGCGGGTGCCGGGCTCGCCGATGGTGCCGGTTGGCGTCGCGTTGAAGGAAAGAGCGAGCTTGCCGAATTGCCCCGCCGGTAGCTTGGCGTCGTTTGCGTCGAGCTTCGCGACGACGGTCGGTCCGGCCACCGGGCCGCGGATCGTCGCGTCGAAGGCGAGCTTGCCGATCTCGGTGCCGGACGCGACCGTGCGGCCGCCCTCGTTGGGACGCGAAGCCGCGGTGACGCGCAGATCAAGCGTCTTGTCGGAATTGTAGCGGCCGAGCACGTCGAGGCGCGCCAGCGCCGAGACCAGCGCGAGATTGCGGATGTCGATGCCGCTATCGTCGCGGAAGCCGACCGAGCCATCGAGCCGGGTCGAGCCGGCGAAGACCGGCGCCACCGGCGCCGGCATCAGCCCTTCGATGCGGGCATCGAGGGCCAGCGCGAGCTGACGTTCGGTTCCGGCGCGGGTGAGCGTCGCGGAGCCGTCGGCGCCGATGGTCGGGCCTGCCGTGAAGACGAGACTGGAGCGGAAAGAATCGAGCGGGCCATCGCCCTTGAGGTCGAGCTTCACCGGCGGCTCGCCCGGCAAGCCGGCGACCTTCGAGATCAGGCCGCCCGCCGGCTCGTCGAGCTTGGCCGCGAGCTGCAGGCGCGTGCTTTCGGGCACGAAGGACATGGTGACGTCAAAGAGTCCGCCCATATCGAGCCGCTTCGCCTCGAGCTTGAGGTCGAGCCCCTCATTGGGCGGCCCCAGCCGCGCCGCGCCACTGGCGCTCAAGCGAGCGGCGACGCCGAGTACCGGCTCGCCCAGTGCGAGCTCGTTGAGCTGGAGCGCCCGGATGATCACCTTGAGCGGCAATTCGGGCAGGATCGGCTCATTGCTCGGCGGAGCCGCGCCGGCCGGCTGCGGCGCCGGCTTGCGCAGGATTTCGAGCTTGCCGATCTCCAGCCGGTCGACATCGAGCCGGCGCAGCAGCAGGGCGCTGCGCGTCCAGATCAGGCGGACGCGGTCGAGCCTGAGCCAGGCGCCATCACGATCGGAGAGCACGATGTCGCGGATCTCGACATCCGAGGAAAGCGCGCCGTTGACCTCGCCGATCGAGACCTGGCTCGTACTGCTCGACAGGGCCTTGGAGATCAGGTCGGCGATGACGCCACGATCGGTCTGGGCGTTCTGGGCGAAGCCACCGAAATGCGCCGAGAAGAGGAAGCCCGCCGTCAGCAGCAGGGCCAGGAGAGCGAGACGCGGAATGGTCAGGAGCCGGCGCATCAGAAGGCCTGCCCGATGCTGACATAGAGCGCGACCGGCTTGTCGCCCTTGCGCGGATTGAGCGGCGCGGCGATGTCGACCCGGATCGGCCCGATGCCGGTATAGTAGCGGAAGCCCAGGCCGGCGGCCATCTGCAGCTTCTGCTTGCCGTCCGGCAGGCTCGATTCGAAGGCGGTGCCGGCATCGAAGAAGGGCACGATGCCGATGGTGTCGGTGACCTTGATCCGGGCCTCGACCGAGGCTTCCAGCAGGCTGCGGCCGCCGGTGATCTGCCTGAAGGGGCCGAGCGGCGACAGGCTGCGATAGGCATAGCCGCGCACGGAGCCGCCGCCGCCGGCATAGAAGCGCCGCGTCGCCGGGATCTCGTCGAGGCTGGCGCCGGAAATCGAGCCGAAGCCGACGCGACCGGCGAGAACGTAGCGCTTGTCCTCGTCGAGCGCGTAATAGCCGGAGACCGCCGCCTTGGTCTGATAGATGCCGACCGTTGAGCCGAGGAAGGTCGGATAGGGCGTGAAGGAGGCCGTGGCGCGGAAACCGCGCGTCGGATCGAGCAGGTTGTCGGTGGAATCGTATTTCACCGAGAGCGGGATACCGACCAGCGTGTAGTCGACCTGCCCCAGCACGTCGCTGGTCTGGCCACGCTCGACCTCGATGCCGGCCTGGACCGAGAAGGTATCGCTGAAGCGGTGGCGGATTGCCGAGGTGACGTTGCCGTAGCGCGCCGTATAGCCGCCATAGCGGTTGAGGCCGACGCGCTCGCGCGTCGCGACGCCGTCGAGCAGCCAGTCATTGCGGCTGCCGCCGAGCGCCGGCTTCATGAAGCTGAAGGCGAAGCGGCCGCCGAGATCGGATTCCTTGAAGTCGCCGAAGCGCTGGATCTTGGTGCCGTCGATGCGCGGCGCGAAGAAGACGCTGGCCTCCAGCCGCAGGCGCTCGGCGCCGCCGAACAGGTTGCGGTGCTCCCAATAGGTCTTCACCGCCGGGCCGTCGATCGTCGAATAGCGGGCCGAGAAGCCGAGCAGGCGCTTGGGCCGCTCGGTCACCTCGACGAAGATCGGCAGATTGCCGGCACCGTCGAGCTTGTCGCCCTCGCGGAGCCGGACCGAGCCGACGGCGGGGATCGTCGCGATCGAGCGACGGGTATCGGCCAGCGCCTTCGGCGAGTAGGGATCGCCCGGTTCGAGATAGATGAAGGAGCGCACGACCTCCGGCGGGATCTCGTCGGTTTGGCCGACCGTGATGTCGCCGAAGCCGGCGAGCGGCCCGGGCGCGAGGACGTAGGTCACGTCCATGATGCCGGCGGCATGATCGACGACCGGGCGCAGCTCGACGACCTTGGCAAGCGGACGCGATTGCGCCCGCATATGATCGACCAGCGCCGCCTGCGCCGCCCGCAGCGCCGCAGCGGTCGCGGGATCGCCGGCCTTCAGACGAGAGACCTTGACCGCATCGGCGATCGCGGGGGAGCCGGACTCGTCGCGCTCGACGATGTCGATCCTGCGCAGGCCGAAGATCTTGCCGGGCCGGGCGACGACCGTGATCGGCACGGCGTCGCGGTTGCGATGCGCCTCCAGCACCCGCACCAGCGTGGCGTTGGGCTCGGCCCCGACCTTGAGCGGGACGCCGTCGACGATCAACGTCACATCGGCGTTGAAATAGCCCTGCGACCAGAGCGCATCGAGCATCGGGTTGAGATCGGTCGCCATCCGGCGCGACAGGCTCTCGCCGTCGGGCGGGGCGTCCTGGCGCAGGCGATAGAGCAGCGAGGCGTCCTGCAGCGAGCGCGTCAGGGCCTTGGCATCATCGGCCTCGCCGAGATCGAATTCGAGCTTGTAGGGCAAGGCAGACGGGCTCGGCGCCGGCGGCTCGTCCTTCTTGGTGAAGAGGCCGAACACGTCGAGCGACGAAAGGTCGAAAGCCCGGGCAGGTTCAGCCTGCAGGCTCAGCAGTGTGGCAAACGCACAGCCGCCGCTCAGCGCGACCGCATGCCTTGCCCTACGCCAGAACCGCATCCACCCTCCAAGCAACCCCCGCCACACTCAAAATCATGCCCATGCCCGCCGCCATCATAGGCAGCGAGCCCACATGCGCAATGCTCAAGGACTCGACCGTTCCCGCTAACGAAGGGTTAAGGTCACGGTGCCGAGCGGCGAAAGTCGTGTCACGACCTCGCCCTTTCCGGGAGAGAGCACGCCGCCGCAGAGGCTGCCCGTGGTCACGATCTGGCCCGCCTTCAGGCTGCCGAGATCGTCGCTCTGGCGGTTGGCCCAGGCGAGGAAAGGCGTCATCGGGTCGCCGTTACCGTGAACGGCCGGCTGGTCGTAGATCGTCACGCCGTTGAGCGAGATGAAGCAGCCGAGGCCAGTGAGATCGTCCAACGTGGCGATGTCGAGCTCGGGGCCAATGAGGTAGCCGCCATGGCCCATCGCGTCGGCGAGCCAGAGCGGGAACGCGACATTGCCAGACCAGTTGGCGAGGCGGCTCTCGACGATCTCGATACCGAGATAGGCCTTGTCGCAGCAGGCGAGCAATTCGGCGCGCGACCAGGGCTGGCCCGGGCGGAACGGCACGTCGCGGGCAAGCCTGAGCGCGATCTCGATCTCGATGCGCAGCTCGGCACCTATCGCACCCTCATAGACCTCGCCGGGCGCGAGCCAGGGTCCGGGCATCAGGCCGGCGACCGCCGTGCCGTCTTCGGCGATGCCGACCTTCCAGCCGGCCTCGGCCAGGCCAAGCGCCTCGCCCACGGCCGCCTGCGCCTTGAGCCCCTCGGACAGGGTCGCCGGCACCGGCAGGCTCGCGATCTCGGCCAGCGAGCGGTCGCGGCGGGCCTTCACCAGCGCATCGCGCACGGTCTCGATGGTAGTCGGCATGGGAATTCCTCTGCATCCGGACGGGCAAGCGCGTCACGTCCTGCTATCGCAGCCGGCCGGGCGCGACAAGGCGAGGCGATGCACCGGTGCCCGGCTTCGGCGCCATGGAACCTCCGGGCGGCTTTTCGGTTCCCCGAACATGACCCAGATGATCCTTCGTACCCGGCGGACGCTTTTGCAGGGGGTCGCCGGCCTCGTTCTGCTCGGCTCCGCCGCCACAGCGCAGTCCGCCGTTCCGGCCGCGGAATTCGTGCGCCAGACCGCGATCGCCCAGATGTTCGGCATGGAATCGGCGACACTGGCGCTGCACAAGAGCAGTTCGCCCGCGATCAAGGATTTCGCGCACGCTCTCGCCAGCGAACAGGGCGCGGTGACGAGCGGCCTGCGCCGCATCATCGCCAAGCGTTCGGATATCGCCCTGCCCGACCGGCCGGACGGGCGCCATCTCGACCTCCTGCGCGACCTCACCGACAAGCAGGGCGCCGCCTTCGACAAGGCCTATGTCGAAGCCCAGCGCAGCACGCATCGCGAAGCCGCGCGGATGATGGAGCGCTACGCCAACGAAGGGGACGACGCCGAGCTGAAGAGCTTTGCAGCGCAGTCGCTGCCTGTGTTCCGCGCGCTCGACCGGAAGTCGCAGGAACTGGCGGTCACGCCATAAACAAAATCCGCCCTCAGCCCTTCGAGCGCCCTTCCGCCTCGCGCTCGTAGACGGCAAGGAAGGCCTTGCCCATCAGCGAGGATTCGCTGTCGATCAGCTTGCGCAACGTCGCGGCGCGGATCGCCTGGAGCTGCGGATCGCCCGGTGCGGCCGCCGCCGCGAGTTCCGCCAGGGCCACGGCGAGCCGGCTCTGCCCCTGCCCCGCCAGAGTCTCGGCACGCTCGGCCAGCTTGCGGGCGCCACCGGCGAGATCAGCGAGTTCAGCAGCCAACTCGGCTGTGCGGGCGGGCTTCAGATGGGCGGCGTTGCCGTCAAACCAGCCGGCGTTGAGATGGTAGATGCTGCGGACGAGGAATTCGGGATCGTCGTATTTCGGCAGGAGATAGGGCTTTGCGAGGTAGTTCGCGGGCACCTTGACCTTGCTCAGCACGTCTTCGAGCGTCGCTCCCGCATTCATCAGCGCCAGCGTCTCGCCGACAAGATGCTCCAGCGCCTCAGCGCCGTCGCTCAGCATCCGCGACACCCGTTCCGCGCGGAAGACGACGGGTCCGTGGCCGGGGATCAGCGTTTCCGGCTTGAGCGCTTCCATCCGCCGGAGCGCCTGTGCCCATTCGGCGGCGTAACGCTGGACTTTGCGGGGGTTGCCGGCATTGGGGAACACCCAGATCACGAAATCGCCGCTCGCCAACACGCGCCGCTCGGGCAACCAGACGAAGGTCGCGTCATCGGTCTCGCCGCGGCCATGGAAGAGTTCGAGCTTCTCCCCGCCGATCGAGAGCGACAACGTATCGTCATAGACCGCGTCCGGGCGGCGCTGGCCGATCGGATAGACATAGCCGGGCATGTTGAATTGCTGGCCCTGGACGAAGCTGTTGAAGCCGTGCGTGTCGACATAGCGCTGCATGCGCCGGGCGACATTGCGATGGGCGACGATGCGCGGACGTGGAACGCCCCGGCGCTCGGCTTCCTCGTCGATCAGCTTGATGCCGCTGGTATGGTCGATATGGCCATGCGTGAAGATCACCGTGTGGATCGGAGCATCGTCCCAGGAGCGGATGACGTCGAGCGTCTGCTTGGCGGTGTCGGGCTTGGCCGTGTCGATCAGCACAAGGCCTTCCGCCGTGCGGATCGCCGTCACGCTGCCGCAGAAATAGGTCGTGTGAACGGTGATGATGTTGTCGTCCACCTGGGTGATCGCGCCATGCGAGACTGCGGCGGTCCATTCCTCCATCGCGGCGGTGCCATCCCAGAGGCGTTCGAACAACGGGTCCTGTTTCATGCGGGGTCCTCCGGCTAGGCTCCTCCTGTCTAGCACCATCGGCCCGTCGCGGCAGGCCGATCCGGCCGCATGCTGACAGCCCGCGTCAGCGGCCGTTCCAGCGCCATCCCCGGCAAAGCGAAAGCCTCGGCGCCGCCCGGCCTCGACGCCTCTGGACATCACGCCCCAAAGCCGCGCAAAAAGCCGACGAGCGCCCGCGGCATCAAGACCGCGCATGCGACAAGACACGTCCGGGAGGAAACAGGAACATGAAATCGCTTTGGGTCATGGCTGCCGCGCTCGGCGCCACCCTCAGCCTGCCCGTGCAGGCACAGGACAAGGTCAAGCTGGTCGACGTCATCGAATTGTCGGGTGCGGGCGCCGCCGCCGGGACCAACTGGAAGAACGGCGCCGACATGGCCGCCGCCGACATCAACGCCAAGGGCGGCATCCTCGGCAAGCCCGTCGAGATCGTGCATTACGACACGCAGACCAATCCGGGGAACACCCGCGCCGCCGTGCAGCGCGGCATCGACGAGGGCGCCTATGCCATTCTCGGCCCGATCTTCTCCGGACCGATCGGCGCCTCCATGCAGATCTCGCAGCGTGCCGAGATCGCCCAGATCGTCGGCGGCGAGGCGGCCGGCTTCACCAAGCAGGGCAATCCTTACATCTTCCGCACCTCGCTCAGCCAGACGGCGGCGATGCCGAAGATCGCCAAGTACCTGAAGGACACCGTCAAGGCCGGCTCGATCGCCGTGGTCTGGGTCAATAACGACTTCGGCAAGGGCGGCCGCGATGCCATCCTGCCCGAACTCGAGAAGGCCGGCATCAAGGTCGCCGTCGACGTCGCGACCGAGCAGGGCCAGGCCGATTTCACCGCCGATGCGATCAAGGTGAAGAACGCCAATGCCGACGCCGTCTTCGTCTATCTGAACGAAGAGGAGAGCGCCCGCTTCCTACGCGCCGCCAAGCAGCAGGGCATCGCCAAGCCGATGATCGGCGAGACCACCCTGCTCGGCGCCAAGGTACTGGAGCTGGCCGGCGACGCCGCCAACGGCGCCAAGGGCCATGTCGGCCTTTCGACCGACGCGCCGATCCCGGCGTTGCAGGAATTCGGCAAGCGCTACCGCGAAAAGTACGGCTTCGCCTCCGACCATAACGGCGTGAAGGGATACATGGCCGTGTTCATGGTGAAATGGGCGACCGAGAAGCAGAAGAAGCTCGACAAGAAGGGCCTCGCCGACACGCTGCGCGGCGCGACGATCAAGGCGAGCGAGGAGCCGGGCATCCTGATCGACACCGTGATCGAGCAGAACGGCGATCTCGACCGCGAGAGCTTCCTGGCCGAGGTGGTCAACGGCAAACAGGTGATCAACACCACCCTGCCGCGGATCAAGCCGTAAGCTAAACCGTCATTCCCGGGCGGCGCGTAGCGTCGACCCGGGAATCTCAGGACGAGAAGCTGGTTTCCGAGATGGCCGGGTCAAGCCCGGCCATGACGCTTCCTGCACCACACAAGATCAGCCATGGCCGAATTCATCGCCTATCTCATTGCCGGCATCGCCACGGGCGCGATCTACGCGCTCGCCGCGATCGGCTTCACGCTGGTCTGGCAGACATCGCAGACGATCAATTTCGCCCAGGGCGAGTTCGTCATGCTGCCGGCCGTGCTGATCCTGCTCGCGGTCAAGCTCCTGGGCCTGCCGCTCTGGGCCGGTGGATTGCTCGGTATCGCGGTCTTCCTGCTGATCTTCGGCGCGGGCTTCAAGCTCGTGGTCGTCGACCCGATGATCAAGCATGGCGTGCTGCCGCTCGCCATCGCCACCATGGCGCTGTCGATCGTGATGAAGGAAGGCGCCAAGGACGGCTTCTCGGCCGAGGCGCAAAGCTTCCCCTCGCTGGTGCCGACCGACATGATCAACCTGCTCGGCGTATCGATCTCGCTGCAGCATCTCGCGATCATCGTCGTCGCCTTCGCCGCGATCGGCCTGCTGCAATGGTTCGTCGGCGGCACGCGGCTCGGCCGGCAGATGCAGGCGACGGCGCAGAACCCGACGGTGGCGCGTATCCTCGGCATCCCCGTCGAGCGGATGGTGCTGCTCACCTTCCTGCTCAATGCTGCGCTCGCGGTCGTCGCCTCGCTCCTGATCTCCCCGATCTATCTGGCGAAGTTCTCGAACGGCGAGACGATCGGCCTCTTCGCCTTCATCGCCGCCATCGTCGGCGGCTTCAATCAGGTGCGCGGCGCGCTGGTCGGCGGCTTGCTGATCGGCGTCGCGGATTCGCTCGCCGCCGCCTATGTCTCGTCGCAATACCGGCTGGCGGTGCCGCTCGTGCTGCTCGTCGCGATCATCCTGATCAAGCCGGAAGGGCTGATGGGCCGCAAGGAGGAGCGCCGCGTATGAGCGCCCCCGCCGCCCAGAATTCCGCAGCCCCGGCCCGCCGGATCGACGCCGCGCTGATCGGCCTCATCCTCGGCGCCATCATCCTCTGGTTCGCGCCGGTCGGGATGGGTCGCTACGGCACCTATGTGCTCTCGCTCTGGCTCGTCATGAGCATCGGCGTGATGGGTCTCAACCTGACGCTGGGCTATGCCGGCCAGACCTCGCTGGCACAGGCCGCCTTCATGGGGCTCGGCGCCTATGCGACCGCGATCCTGACCACGAAATACGGGGTGAGCTGGTATGCCGCCTTCGCGCTCTCGGGCCTGCTGACCTTCGCGGTCGGCCTGCTGCTCGGCTTCCCGGCACTGCGTGTCCGCACGCATTACCTCGCCTTCGTCACGCTCGCCTTCTCGACACTGATCTGGCTGGTGCTGCGCAACGAGCAATGGCTCACCGGTGGCGTCTTCGGCATCTCCAACATCAACCGACCTGATTTCTTCGGCATCAAGCTGTTCGGCGCGCTGGAATTCCACCGCTTCGTCGTCGTGGTCACGTTGATCCTGTCGCTCAAGCTGTGGTGGCTGATCCGTTCGCCCTGGGGCCGCGCCTTCACGGCGCTCCGCGAGAACCCGGTCCGAGCCGCGAGCCTCGGCATCGACACCCGCGCCTACACGCTGCTCGCCTTCGCCATCGGCTCGGCCTATGGCGGCTTCGCGGGCGCGCTTTATGCGCCATTGGTCGAGTTCATCGACCCATCGCCCTTCTCGCTGTCGCAGAGCCTGTTCCTGTTGCTGATGGTCGTGGCGGGCGGGGCCGGCTATCTCTTCGGCCCCTTCGTCGGTGCGCTACTCGGCGTCGTGCTGCCGGAATGGCTGCGCTTCGCCGGCTCGCTCTACCTGATCATCTTCGCCGCAATCGTGCTTGCGCTGCTCGTCATCTGCCCGCAAGGCGTCAGCGGCCTGATCGAACGCGGCTGGAACGCGCTCCGCCGCAAGACCGGAGGCGCGCGATGAGCCCGGTCCTCGAAGTCCACGACCTGCACAAGGCCTTCGGCGGCATCAAGGCCGTGAACGGCGTCTCCTTCTCGGTGAAGGAAGGCGAAATCCTCGGCATCATCGGGCCGAACGGTTGCGGCAAGTCGACCCTGTTCAACTGCATCCTCGGCCAGCTTGAACCGACGCGAGGGGCGGTGAAGCTCGACGGACGCGATGTCACCAACATGCGCCCGTCCGCGCTCAACCGGCTCGGCGTCAGCCGCACCTTCCAGCTGCTGCAGGTCTTCCCGGAACTCTCGGTACGCGAGAATCTGATCCTCGCTGGCCAGGAGCATCAGGGCTCGATGCTCGGCCGCCTGTTCGGCGCGCGCGATGCAGGCCTATCGGAGAAGGCCGAGCAGATGATCGGCTTCTTCAAGCTCGGCCATCTCGCGGATGCCAAGGCGGGCGGCCTCTCCTACGGCCAGCAGAAGCTGCTCGACGCGGCGATGGCCTTCATGGCCGGCCCGCGCCTGGTGCTGCTCGACGAGCCGGCCGGCGGCGTCAACCTGACCATGCTCGGCGATCTCAAGGAGCGGCTGCGCGCCATCAATGCCGAGCAGGGCGCGACCTTCGTGGTGATCGAGCACAACATGGATTTCGTGATGTCGCTCTGCACGCGCGTGATCGTGCTGGCCGAGGGCAAGGTTCTGGCCGAGGGCACGCCGGCCGAGGTCCGCGCCAACCCGGCCGTGATCGAAGCCTATCTGGGACATTGAGGAGCATGGTGATGAACACCCCCATCCTCGAACTCGACAGCGTGGTCGGCGGCTATGGCGCCATGACCATCCTGAACGGCACCTCTTTCGCGGTGAAGCGCGGCGCCATCACCACCGTCATCGGGCCGAACGGCGCCGGCAAATCGACCGTGTTCAAGGCGATCTTCGGCCTCATCAAGCTGCGCGAGGGCCGCATCCGCTTCGACGGTCGCGACATCACCGGCTGGAGCCAGCGCAAGCTGCTCGAAGCCGGCATCTGCTATGTCCCGCAGGGGCGCAACATCTTCCCCGAACTCTCGGTGCGCCACAATATCGAGCTCGGCACGGTCGCCGCGGGCTCTGCGATCACCGACATGCCGCAACGGCTGGAAGCGGCGCTCGATCGCTTCCCGGCGCTTCGCGCCAAGGCCGGCCAGCAGGCTTCGACGCTGTCAGGCGGCGAGCAGAAGCAGCTCGAAATCGTGCGCGGCCTGCTGCTCGACCCCAAGTTGGTGCTGATCGACGAACCCTCGATCGGCCTTTCTCCGCTGATGGTGCAGGAGACATTCGGCATCCTGAAAGACCTTCGCGCCAAGGGCGTCTCGATCCTGATGGTCGAGCAGAACGCCCGCTCGGCGCTGGAGATTTCCGACGAGGGTCTGGTGCTCGAACTCGGCCGCACGCGCATGCAGGGGCCGGCGGCGGAGATCCTCGCCGATCCGCGCATCGGCCAGCTCTTCCTCGGCGGCACATTGACCGACGCGGCCTGAAGGCTAGCCCTGAGGCTTTGACAGCGGCGCCCTCTCCTGTCGGGATGGCGACGAATATCGAGACCGGAGCCCGACGCCCCATGAAGATTCGCGCCGCCGTCCTGAACGCGAGCCCGGTTGCGGCGCCCTATGCGCAGAGCCGCCCATTGCGGATCGAGGAGCTCGACCTCGCCCCGCCCGGGCGCGATGAGGTTCTGGTTCGCATCCGCGCCGCTGGTCTTTGCCATTCCGACCTCTCGGTGATCGACGGCAACCGCCCGCGCCCGGTGCCGATGGTGCTCGGCCATGAGGCCGCCGGCGAGGTCGTCGAGACCGGCGAGGGCGTCGATGACCTGAAGCCCGGCGACCGGGTGGTGATGGTGTTCGTGCCGTCCTGCGGGCATTGCGCACCCTGCGCCGAGGGACGCCCTGCCCTGTGCGAGCCCGGCAATGCCGCCAATGGCCGTGGCGAGATGCTCGGTGGCGGGCGCCGGCTCTCGGTCGATGGCCAGCCGGTGCATCACCATATCGGCGTTTCCGCTTTCGCCGAGCATGCGGTGATCTCTCGCCGCTCGCTGGTCAGGATCGAGGCCGATATCCCACATGAGATCGCGGCCCTGTTCGGCTGCGCCGTGCTGACCGGCGTCGGTGCCGCCGTGAACACGGCGCGGATCAAAGCGGGCGAGACGGTGGCAGTGGTCGGGCTCGGCGGCGTCGGGCTTTCGGCCCTGCTCGGTGCCATCGCCTGCGGCGCCTCGCGTGTCATCGCCGTCGATCTCGCGCAGGACAAGCTCGACCTCGCAATGGCGCTCGGCGCGACCGACGCCTTCAAGGCCGACACGCCGGATGTCATCGAAGCGATCAAACAGGCAACCAAGGGCGGCGTCGATCACGGGCTGGAGATGGCCGGCTCGGTCAGGGCGCTCGACCTCGCCTACCAGATCACGCGGCGCGGCGGCACGACGACCACCGCCGGCCTCGCCAACCCCGCCCATACGCTGTCGCTCTCGCCGGTCAGGCTGGTCGCCGAGGAGCGGACGCTGAAGGGCTCCTATGTCGGCTCCTGCGTGCCCTCGCGCGACATCCCGCGCTTCGTCGAGCTCTACCAGCGCGGGCGACTGGCGGTGGACAAGCTCTGGACCAGCTCCGGCAGCCTCGACGAGATCAACGAGGGCTTTGACGCACTGAACGAGGGCCGCACGATCCGGCATATCGTCAGGATGTGAGGCGGGCAAAGCCAAGCTTGGGCAGCGGCTCTTTCAGCATTCCATCAGAGACATAGCGCCTGTTCGTGACATGTTGATTCAAGTTGCGCCGGCCTCGCGGGCGCCGCGCTCCCATCTGTCGAGACGCCACATCCCGCACCAACCAACCGCCCCATTTGACTTGCAGTCACCGGGGCGCTCTTCCTCTCCACTCTGCCCAGGGGATGCCAATGTCGAATGCGCTCGAAGGAATCGTCGTGGTCGCGCTGGAGCAGGCGGTGGCCGCGCCGGTCGCGAGCTGCAAGCTCGCCGATGCCGGCGCACGCGTGATCAAGCTGGAGCGGCCGGAAGGCGATTTCGCGCGCGGCTATGACGGCTTCGCCAAGGGGCAGTCCTCCTATTTCGTCTGGATCAACCGAGGCAAGGAATCCTGCCGGGTAGACCTGCGACAGCCTGACGACCTCGCGCTGGTTGAGGCGATGATCGCGTCGGCCGACATCTTCATCCAGAATCTGGCGCCCGGTGCGGCTGACCGGCTCGGGCTCGGCAGCGGGACGCTTCGGCAACGCCATCCGCGGCTGATCACCTGCGACATCTCCGGCTATGCGCCGGGCACGCCGCATGAGCGGCGCAAGGCCTATGACCTGCTGATCCAGGCGGAATCGGGCCTCTCCGCCATCACCGGCACGGCCGAATCCGGTCCGTCGCGCATCGGCGTCTCGATCGCCGACATCGCCACGGGACAGGCGGCCTATGCCGCGATCCTCGAAGCGCTGCTGAAGCGGGCGCGCACCGGCGAGGGCTCGGCGATCGCGCTCTCGCTGTTCGACACGCTCGCCGACTTGATGAACGTGCCCTATCTCACCCGCCGCTATGGCGGCATCGAGCCGGCGCGGGTCGGGCTCTCCCATCCCTCGATCGCGCCCTATGGCGTGTTCTCGCTCGCTGACGGCGAGGTTCTCGTCTCGATCCAGAGCGAACGGGAATGGCAGGTCTTCGCCCGCGACGTGCTCGAAAGCCCCGAGCTCGCAGCCGATCCCCGCTTCGCCTCCAATGTGCTGCGGGTGAAGGAGCGCGCGACCCTCGATGGCGAGGTGCAGGTGCTCCTTGGCCGGCGGCGCTTTGCCGATATCGCCGCCGCGCTGGATCGCCATGCCATCGCCTATGGCACGGTGTCCACCGTGGGCGGACTGATCGACCATCCGGCGGCGACCGCCCTGCCCGTCCCGACACCGAACGGCCCCGTCGAGGTGCTGGCGCCATCCGCTATCGTCGATGGCAAGCGCGTCGCAATGCGGCCGGTTCCGGCGCTGGGCCAACACGACGCGGCACTGCGCGCCGAATTCGCCCGCCAGACAGAGGAAAGCCCCTCATGAGCATCGACATCGCCAAGCTCGCAGCCTGGACCGGCAGGACAGAGGAAGCGCAGGACATCGTCACGCCGCGGCTGGTGCAGAGCTTCGCCGCCACCTTCGGCCGCCATCTCGCCCCTCACCATCCCGGCGAGGCGCCGCTGGCGCTGCACTGGTGCCTGGCGCCGCCGATCTCGGATATCGGCGCCTGCGGACCCGATGGGCATGCCGCCAAGGGCGAGTTCCTGCCGCCGGTGCCGTTGCCTCGGCGGATGTGGGCCGGCGGGCGGATCGAAACCCTGTCGCCGCTGCGCGAGGGCGACCGCGTCATCAGGCATTCCCGCATCGGCGACATCGCCTACAAGGAAGGTCGCAGCGGCCCGCTCTGCTTCGTCGCCGTCCATCATGAATACGCGACCGAGCGCGGCGTGGCGCTGCGCGAGCGGCACGACATCGTCTATCGCGAGGCGGCGGAGCCGGGCGCTTCCGCTGCCGGCGCCCCGGGCCCCGCCGCCGAGGGCGAGCCTGCCGACCTCACCTGGGAGGTCGAGGCCAGCCCGCTGCTGCTGTTCCGCTACTCGGCGCTGACCTTCAACGGCCATCGCATCCACTACGATTTCCCCTATGCGACCGGGACGGAAGGATATGCCGGGCTGGTCGTGCACGGGCCGATCCAGGCGACGCTGATCGCCAACATCCTGGCGACATTGACCGGAGGCGCACCGATCCGGCTCGACTACCGGGGCCTGAGCCCGCTCGTCGCGGGCGGCACCTTCCGGGTGAAGGCGAAGCGGCAGGCGGATGGCAGCGTCCGGGGCTGGACCGAGGGCGCGGACGGGCGGGTGCGCATGGAAGGCTTCCACCGCCCGGCGTGACAGCGTCTCAACCGCCGCAGGACGCTCAAGGCCGGAATCGTCAACCCCGCTGGCCCGCCGGCGCTGAAGAGTATCGCCGACACCTGCCTGTACCCGAATACGGTGCAGATCGTGAAAGTCAGCAATTCTGACGTAAGGGAATATCTGGTCGCGTTGCCGGCATCTTCAACCGCATCGCCCGCGCTGAGTGAAGCGAGCAGCCGCTGATCAGCCCAGCCTGCCCCGCATGCGATTTCGCCGTGATCGACGGCGTGACCTATCGGATCGATGTCACGCAAACCTCGCGCTACGGCGCCGATGGCCAGCGCGTCGCGCCGGAAGCGCACCGCATCCTCGACCTCGCCCACGGCGCCGGAAAATGGCCCGCAGGCCTGAAGGCGGAGCCGACCAGAGGCGGGTTTGAAGATTTCGCCAAGTACCGTCTGCGCAGCCGGCCGCGCTATATCGGCGTAGAATTATAATTTGTCGGCGAAACCTCCGAAGCGACATACAGTTCTTTAATAGATTTTTAGCGAGAATAGCACCTACGCCGGCCAAAAAGCAGACACAGCGACGGGACGCCTGATGATCGTCGACGTTCACGAAAACGATCTCGCCATGAAATCGGAACTGGTGGCAGCGCTTTATGCCACGCCGGGCACGATTTTCATCGGCACCGTCACGGTCGCGGCCGTGATGGCCGCGAGCGCGTTACTGACCGGTGGCGATGTCGTCTTCCACTTGATGGCGGCAGCGATGGTCGCGATCGGCGTGTTCCGCTACCTGTCGCACCGCTACTACACGGGCATCCACCTCGCGACATCGACGGAACGCCAGATCGGCACGCTCGAAAACCTTGCCATGGCCGGCGCCTGGTCGACCGCCGCTCTGATCTCGGCCTTCGGCTGCTATGCCATTCTGCGCTATACCTACGAGCCCGTCGCGGCGCTGGCGATCGCCCAGACGATCGGCTATCTCGCCGGCATTTCCGGGCGCAACAGCTCGCGGCCGGTGATCACCCGCGTGCAGGTGCTGGCGGCGGCCACGCCTTTTACGTTCGCCTTGCTGTGGACGCGGGACCCCGCTTATCTGGTGATCGGGCTTTCAGTCGCGCTCACGGCCGTCCTGACCTTTTCGAGTGCGCAGGTGATCCACCGGATCTTCCTCGCCCGGCTGCGCACCATGCGCGAGCTCGAGCATCTGGCCGTCAACGACACGATCACCAGCCTCTACAATCGCCGCGGCTTCATGCGCGAGATCCGGCAGATGGCCGCTTCCGGCCGCCCGGTGACCCTGATCTCGATCGATATCGACCGCTTCAAGAGCATCAATGACAGCCTCGGCCACGATATCGGCGATGCGCTGCTGCAGGGCTTCAGCGAAACGCTGCTCGCCGAGCTCGGCGTCGGCGACATCGCCGCCCGCACCGGCGGTGACGAATTCATGGTCGCCACCACGCGCGATGCCGAGGGTGCCAGCGCGCTGGCGGCCCGCCTCGTCATGATGCTCGCCAGCCAGCGCGTCATCGGCGGACGCCACGTCACCGCCACAGCCAGCATGGGCATCGCGCCGGCCGGCTGTGCCGCCTCGATCGACGAGGCCCTGAAATGCGTCGACATCGCCCTCTATCGGGCCAAGCTCGACGGGAGGAACCGCTTCGTCATGTATACCGATGCGATCCGCAATGAGCATGAAGACGGCGTGGCGCTCGAAACGGAACTGCGCGACGCCATTCGCCGCGGCGAGTTCGAGCTGCATTTCCAGCCGATCTACAACCCTCGCTCCGGCACCGCGACCATGGCCGAGGCGCTGCTGCGCTGGCAGCATCCACGGCGCGGCATGATCAGCCCCGCGGTCTTCATCCCGCTGGCCGAGCGGACCGGGCTGATCACCGTGCTGGGCTCCTGGGTGCTCGGCGAGGCGATCCGGTCAGCCTTGTCCTGGCCGCGCAGCGTCGGCGTCAGCGTCAACGTCTCGGCCCGCCAGTTCGACCATGGCCACGACATCGTTGGCGTCGTCGAGGCGCTCCTGCGGATGAGCGGCATCGAACCTCACCGGCTGACGATCGAGATCACCGAAAGCTCGCTGATCGACGATCCCGACCATGTCGTCTCGCGCCTCGTCGCGCTGCGCGCGCTCGGCGTGCGGATCGCGCTCGACGATTTCGGCACGGGCTACTCCTCGCTCAGCTATCTCGCACATCTGCCGATCGACACGATCAAGATCGACCAGGCCTTTACCCAGGAACTCGGGACCTCGCGCAAGGCGGATTCGCTGATGAACGCAATCGCCCAACTCGCGCATGACCTGAAGCTGCGCCTCATCGTCGAGGGCGTGGAAACGCAGGAGCAACTCACCGTCATCGAAAAGCACGCCGTCCACGGCATTCAGGGCTATATCTTCGCCCAGCCGATGACAGCGGAGGATTTGCTGCCCATGATCGGCGATCGTGTGGCGACGGGGCGAATGGGGTCGACGCGCTCGCGTTCCGGCTCGCGCAAGCCGGGCCGCTTCAGTCAGGTTGCCTGACGCGCCCCGGACGCAGACGATCGCGCGAGCCGGAGGCCCTGATGCGCCCGAACTATCCGAGCGGGAAGGATCTGCTGAGCGCCGATGCCGTCTCGCGCTTCGATCTCGACGACATCATCGCGCGCGCCGAGCGGCATCTCCACGAAGAAGAGCTGGAAAAAGCCGGCCTGCCCCTGCCCGAGCAGCCGCCCGCCCCGCGCCGCCGGCCGAAGGTGATCGCCACCCTGTTCGACCAGCGCAGCACCCGCACCCGCCTCGGCTTCCAGACCGCGGCCGCCCGGCTCGGCCACCAGTCGATCGACGCCTATGATACCGACCGCAGCCGCATGGGCACCGATACCGGCGAATCGATCGAGGACCATATCCATACGGTCGAGCTCTACAGCGACGTGCTGATCGTGCGCTCGCATATGGAGGACATGCCCTACCGCGTCGGGCGGCTGAGCTATCTGCCGGTCATCAATGCCGGCAACGGCGCCGACGAGCACCCGACCCAGGCTCTGGTCGACATCTTCGCGATCCGACAGATGCGCGGCGCGATCGAGAATCTCAGCATCGCCCTGTCGAGCGATTCACGCGCCCGCTTCGCGATCTCCTTCGTGAAGATGCTGCGCCTTTCCCCGCCGAAGCGCTTCACGCTGTGCTGCCTGCCGGATACGCCGCTCAACCCGGCGATGCGCGAGGCGATGACCGTGCTCGCCGATCTCGGCACGCAGGTCGGGCTCGTCCACGACATCCGCCATACGCTCGACCATGACGTGCTCAGCATCCAGATGCAGGACATGAGCAAATTCGCCCACGCCTCCCTCGGCAATGAAGCCGTCGACAAGGAAAAAGAGAGCGAGCCCTTCACACTGACCGCCCGCAAGGTCCTGGATGCCCGTTCGGACACACTGATCCTCAACCCTCTTCCGCGCTTCTCGGAGCTCGACACCTCATGCGACAGCCTCCCGAACGCAGGCTATTTCCGCCAGGTCCAGCTCTCCGTGCCGATGCGAATGGCCATCCTGGAGCGCATGTTGCTGGGCATTCCCTGGACGGGGCAGGTCGAGGATTTCCGGCCTTCCTCGGGTGGATGAGCGCCTATCTCGCCTCCTATCTCGCGATCGCTCTCTCCATCCGGCTGCTCTCGGGCTATCTCACCGTCATCGAGATCGGGCTCTTGCGCTCGATCGGCAGCCTTGCCATCGCAGGCTCGGCCGTCTGGGCCGGTGGAGCGGAACAGCGTCGCACCATTCTCCCCCCGAAGCTGCGCGAGGATATCGCCCGCAGCATCCTGCATCTCGTCGGCTCGCTCGCGCTGATCTGGAGCCTGGCGCACCTGCCGCTCGCGCTCGTCACCACCATCGAGTTCACCGGTCCGCTCTTCGCAGGCGTATTGCTCTTCCTGGTCCTGCGCCGCCGACCCGGCACCGGTGCAACCGTCGGCCTTGCCGTGCTCGCGACCGGGATCGGCTTGCTGGTGTTCAGGCTCGACGCCGTCCCCAATCGCGACCTCGCCATCGCCATCGGCGCCGTCGCGGCGCTGACCAGCACCAATCTCATGCTGGCACGGCTGGCGGCACAGCGCAGCACGCTGTCCATCGTGCTGCTGATGCATACGATCCAGCTGCCGCTTTATCTGCTGCTCTGGTTCTTCGTGCCGGAGCAGTGGTCGCCGCCGCCGCAGCCGTACCGGCTGGCCTTCGCCTTGCCCGAGCTTGCCGTGATCGGCGGCGCCGTGCTCGCGCTGATCGTCGGCGGCTTCGTCTCGCAGGCCGCGCTCGCCAACGCCTCCCGCCATGCCACGCCGCTGCAACTCTGCAGCGGCGACACCCTGCGCGTGCCGCTGATCACGCTCGCCGCCTATCTGCTGCTGGCGGAATTGCCGCCGGCCGAGCTTCTGCTGCCGGGGCTCTGGGTCCTCTGCGGCGTCGTCATCACCAGTTTGCCGGCCGCCCCCGGATCGAAGCTGCGCCCGGAACAGGCCGGGCGCGCCTAGAAACGCGAGGTCAGGGCGCGATCTCGAAGATCACGTTGACCTGCGTCCGGTAGGTGCTCTCGCCGCTTTCCAGAGGCACGGAGGCATCCTTCGCCGCCATGCGCACGCCACCGCCATAGGGCATCGGGCGCGGCATGATCGATTGCTCCTCGATCGACAGGATCTTGCCGAGCTTCACATCGGCCGCTTCCGCCAAAGTCTTGGCGCGTGCCACCGCATCGGCAACGGCGCGCTTGCGCGCCTCGGTGAGCGTCGGCTTGATATCGTCCTTGACGAAGGCGATGCCGCCGCCCTGGTTGACGCCGAGCCCCACCACCTTGTCGAGAATGCCGCCGGCATCCGCGAGATTGCGGACACGGACAGTCACCGCGTTGCTGACGCTGTAGCCCGCGATCTTCGGCTCGCCATTGCGGTCCTTGCCCGGCTGGGTATAGCGCGGCTGGATGTTGAGGCCCGCGGTCTGGAGATCGCGCTCGGCGATTCCGGCTTCCTTCAGCGCGGCCAGCACCTGCTTCATCGCCTCGTTGTTGGCGGTGAGTGCCGCTCGGGCCGTATCGGCCTCGCGCAGGACGGTGAGGTTGAGGATCGCCATGTCCGGCGCGACGCCGACCTCGCCTTCCCCGATCACGCTGATGCGCGGGCTCGGCTGCTGACCGGCCGGATTCTGCTGGGCCATCGCGGGAGCGGAGAGCAGCGCGGCGGCGCCGACGAGCACGGTTCCGGCCAGAGCGAAGGCAAGGCGATTCGACATGATGTCTCCTGATCTGCCGGCTCCATCGGCCGGCCGCGCATCCGAGCCGGGACATCTTGTCGAAATTATCACGATGCGACGCGGCAGGCCGCCGCGCCGGCTATTCCTCCACCAGCCGCCGCGCGATGACCTGCGCCTGGATCTCGGCCGCGCCCTCGAAGATGTTGAGGATGCGGGCGTCGCAGAGCACGCGGCTGACCGGATATTCCAGCGCGAAGCCGTTGCCGCCATGGATCTGGAGTGCGTTGTCGGCGGCTGCCCAGGCGACGCGGGCGCCGAGCAGCTTGGCCATGCCGGCCTCGAGGTCGCAGCGCCGGTCGGCATCCTTCTCGCGGGCGGCGAAATAGGTGAGCTGGCGGGCGATCAGGATCTCGGCCGCCATCATCGCGAGCTTGTCGGCGACACGGGGGAAAGCGATCAGCGGCTTGCCGAACTGGATGCGCTCCTGCGCATAGCGCAAGCCGAGATCGAAGGCCGACTGCGCCACGCCGATGGCGCGCGCGGCAGTCTGGATGCGGGCCGCCTCGAAGGTCTGCATCAATTGCTTGAAGCCCTGGCCCGGCACGCCGCCGAGCAGGTTTTCGCCCTTGACCTCGAAGCCGTCGAAGGCGAGCTCGTATTCCTTCATGCCGCGATAGCCGAGCACCTCGATCTCGCCGCCGGTGAGGCCTGCGACCGGGAAGGGATCGGCATCGCTGCCGCGCGGCTTCTCGGCGATCAGCATCGAGAGGCCCTTGTAGCCGGGCTCCGTGGGATCGGTGCGCACCAGCAGCGTCATGATGTCGGCGCGGACGGGATGGGTGATCCAGGTCTTGTTGCCATGGACCTTCCAGACATCGCCCTCCTTCACCGCCCTGGTTCGCAGAGAGGCGAGGTCGGAGCCGGTATTGGGCTCAGTGAAGACGGCGGTCGGCAGGACCTCGCCGGAAGCGATCTTCGGCAGCCACTTCTCCTTCTGCGCGAGCGTGCCGCCGCACAGGATCAGTTCGGCCGCGATCTCCGAACGGGTGCCGAGCGAGCCGACGCCGATATAGCCGCGCGAGAGCTCCTCCGAGACGACGCACATCGAGACCTTCGACAGGCCCATGCCGCCGAATTCCTCGGGGATGGTCAGGCCGAAGACGCCGAGCTCGGCCATCTTCTCGACCACCGGCATCGGGATGTATTCGTTCTCCAGATGCCATTCATGGGCATGCGGCGTGACCTCGGCGGCGCAGAAGCGGCGCATTTCCGAGCGGATCGCTTCGAGCGTCTCGTCGAGGCCGGTGTCGCCGATGCTGGCCGCACCCTGGTCCTGGCTGAAGAGCGCGACGAAGCGGGCGCGGTTCTCAGGCGTATTGCCCTCCGCGATCAGGACATCGACGGCTGCCGAGCCGGCGGCGGCAATGGCCTTCTGCGAGAGGCCCAGTGCCGGCAGCCTGACGATCTCGCCCTGGCTCATCGGAATGCCGCCGAAGATCTGGGCAGCGTATTCGCCAGCGCCGATGCGCAGGGCGTAATCCTCGACGGCACCGTAGCGGCCTTCGGCCTCGAGGCGCTCCCCATAGGCCTTGAGTTCGCGCAGGGCCGTGACGTAGGTCGCGAGCCAGGACAGCCCGTGGGCGGCGTGCTGCTCGGCCTCCAGGCGGGCGGAGGAGATGCGGCCATCGACCAGCACCTTCTGCCGCACTGCCGCAACGGCCTCCTGGAACAGGGTCTCGAAGCCCGGCAGCGCCGCCGCGATCAGCGCGATCGCATTCGCGCGATTCTCAGCCTTTGCGGCCGTATTGGCATTCATGGTCTTCGACCCTCCCTTTGTTGCGACGCAGCATAAGGGGAGATCACTGGAAACCGAAACCCTCCTTTTTGGGGAGACGGCTACTTCCGGCTGGCGAGCACGACGCCGAGGATCGTCACCGCCATGCCGCCAATCTGGAGCGGCGTCAGCGTCTCCCCGAAGAGCAGCCACGCCTCGACCGCGACAAGCGCCGGAACGAGATAGAGGAAGGTGACGATGCGCGAGACCTCGCCGCGCCTGAGCATGAACAGATAGAGCCAGATACTGCCGATCGAGAGCACGATCACCGACCAGGCCAGCACGAGCAGCATGGTCAGGTTCCAGTCGATCCGCATCGGCTCGAAGGCCACCGCGAAGGGCAGCACGACAAGGCCTGCCGCGACATACTGGATCGCGGTGATCGTGCGCAGATCACCGGAGATGACCCGCGCCTTCTGGTAGAACGAACCGAAGGTCACCGCGAACATGCCGCCGATATTGATCAGCATCGGCACGGCGATGCCCCAGAGCGCGGCCGGCTCGACATTGGCGAGCTGCGGCTCCAGCACCAGTGCGATCCCGAGGAAGCCGCAGGCGATGCCGAGCCAGCGGATGCCCGAAATGCGCTCGCCGACGAGCGCGGGCGCGAAGAGCGCCGTCAGGATCGGCTGCAGCCCTGCGATCAGGCCGGAAATGCCGGCAGGCAGGCCATGGCGCACCGCCCACCAGACGCCGGCGAGATAGATGCCGTGCAGCAGGATTCCGGTGATCGCCACGTCGATGACGGCGCGGCGGCTGCGCGGCCATGGCGCGCCGGTCGCAAGCGCGATCAGCGTCAGCAGCGCCGCGGCGCAGGAGAAGCGCACGACGAGGAAGGTCAGGGCATCGGCATGACGGGCCGAATAGCCGGCGACCACCCAGCCCGTGGACCAGAGGAAGGTGAAGAGCAGCGGGATCGCGCGCAGAATGAGAGGCGAGGACATCGAAACCCGGAACCGCTGGACCTCACCGTCTCTAGCGCCAATCGACGGCACCTGACAGAGCGCAAGCGCCCCCACCCCCATGCTTCCATCGTCGATGGGCTCAATCGCGGACCGACGACAATTCGCAGCCTCGGAACAGACAATCCGATTGCGTATTACAAGCGATTTACGCCCGCCGCCCTTCCGCGACGCTCAGCCCGCCAGCGCCTCGGCAACATCCTCATAGGTCCGCAGGCCCGTGCGCGGCGCATAGACCAGCACGGACATGTTGCCCGGCGCATGCTCGTTCTTCCACATCTTGTGATGGGCGAGCGGGATCTTGTCCCAGGGGAAGACCTCGGACATGCAGGGGTCGATGCGCCTGTCGATGACGAACTGGTTCGCCGCGCTTGCCTGCTTGAGATGGGCGAAATGCGAGCCTTGCACGCGCTTCTGCCGCATCCAGACATAGCGGGCGTCGAAGGTGATGTTGAAGCCCGAGGTGCCCGCGCAGAACACCACCATGCCGCCGCGCTTGGCGACGAGGCAGGAGACCGGAAAGGTCGCCTCGCCCGGATGCTCGAAGACGATGTCGACATCCTTCTTGCCGGTGATGTCCCAGATCGCCTTGCCGAACTTGCGGGCCTCCTTGGTCCACTCGTTGTACTCGGGCGAATTGACCTTGGGCATCTGGCCCCAGCAGTTGAAGTCCTTGCGGTTGATCACGCCCTTGGCGCCGAGGCCGAGCACGTAGTCGCGCTTGGTCTCGTCCGAGATCACGCCGATGGCGTTGGCGCCGGAGGCCGCGCAGAGCTGGACGCCGAAGACGCCGAGGCCGCCCGAAGCGCCCCAGACGAGAACGTTGTCGCCCGGCTTGATCGTGTGCGGGGCATGGCCGAACAGCATGCGGTAGGCGGTGGCCAGCGTCAGCGTGTAGCAGGCGGCCTCCTCCCAGGCGAGGTGCCTGGGCTTTTGCATGAGCTGACGCGACTGCACCCGGCAGAACTGGGCGAAGGAGCCGTCCGGTGTCTCGTAGCCCCAGATGCGCTGGGTCGACGAGAACATCGGGTCGCCGCCATTGCACTCCTCGTCGTCGCCATCGTCCTGGTTGCAGTGGACGATGACCTCGTCGCCGACCTTCCAGCGCTTCACCTTGGAGCCGACGGCCCAGACGATGCCCGCGCAATCGGAACCGGCGACATGGAACGGCGCCTTGTGCACGTCGAAGGGCGAAATCGGCTGGCCCAAGCCCGCCCAGATGCCGTTGTAGTTGACACCGCCGGCCATCACGAGGAGCAGGACCTCCTCCTCGCCGATCGACCAGGTCGGCACGACCTCGACCTGGAACGAGTCCTGCGGCGGGCCATGGCGCTCGCGCCGGATCGCCCAAGCATACATCTTCTCCGGGACATGGCCGAGCGGCGGCAGTTCGTCGAGCTCGTAGAGATCCTTGAGCGGCTTCACGGCGGCCTGCGACTTCGACATGGTCGTCTCCCTGCTCTGTTCCGTCGTTGCCCAGCCCGGAGCGTGTCGGCGGTATGGGATGCCGATCATGCATCTTATGCTGCGCTGCGCCATTACTCTAAGGAATCACATTGCAGCGCAAAACCCTTTCTTTCCGGCGCTTGCGCTTTCTTCATCGTTTGCTGAGATGCTGACGTCCTGCGCGGCGCCAAGGAGAAACGATGCGCGGCTTGTTCCTGATGGTCGGCCTGCCCGATATGCCCCTGATGTCCGTGGTCATCGTCCTCGCGATGATCGTGCTCGGCGCGATGCTGTTCGGCTGGCTCGCCGACCTGCTGCTCGGCGACGGCGGGTTCGGCGTGATGCTGAACACCGGCATCCTGCTGGTGGGCGCCTTCGCCGGCGCCTGGCTCTGGCACCGCTACGGCATTCCGACGCGTTTTCCGGCCGAAGCCCTGCGGGTCGTGATAGCGACAGGTTCCGGCCTGCTGCTGCTGATCGGGATGGCCGTCATCCGGCCGTGAGCATCAGCTCGCGAGCTGCGCGCCGAAGCTGTTCAGGTATTTCATCCCGGTATCGCACATCACCGTAACGACAATCGCGTCGGGGCCGAGGCGTTCGGCCAGGCGCAAGGCGGCTGTGACATTGGCGCCGGTCGAGGTCCCCGCGAACAGCCCCTCCTCCCGTGCCAGGCGCAGCGCCATCGCCGCCGCCTCGGCCGTCGAGACCCGCTCGATCGCATCGACGAGATCGGCCCGCCAGAGCGGAACGACATAGCCAGCCCCAATGCCATCGATCTTGTGCGCACCCGTCGGCCCGCCGGAGAGCACGGCGGATTCAGCCGGCTCGACCGCCGTCAGCGCGATCCTGGAGTCACGGCGGAGCAGCGCTTCGCCGGTTCCGCGCAGTGACGCAGCCGTGCCGACGCTCTGCACGAAGCCGTCGATGCGGCCTTCCGTCTGCTCCCAGATCTCGTCGGCCAGCTTGTCATAGGCCGCGAGCTGGTCGGTGTTACGCATCTGGTCGGTCCAGAAGGCTCCGGTCTCTGTCGCGATGCCGCGGGCCGCCTCGATCATGTCCTTGGTCAGCTTCTCGGTCATGCGGCCGGCTTCGCTCGGGATGATCGTCAACTCGGCGCCAAGCAGGCGCATATGGGTCAGTTTCTCGCGAGCGAAGGCATCCGAGGTGACGATATGCAGGCGATAGCCCTTCACCGCGCAGACCTGGGCGAGCGAAACGCCGGTGCTGCCACCCGTGTATTCGACGACGCTGCCCCCCGGCTGCAAACGGCCGTCGCGCTCGGCCGCCTCGATCATCGCGAGCGCCATCCGGTCCTTCATGCTGCCGGTCGGGTTCTCGCTCTCCAGCTTCAGCAGGACGCGCGCGCCCTTCGCCGGCACGATCCGGCGGAGCGGCAGAAGCGTGGTACCGCCGATGCGGCTCAGGATGTCGATGGGCATGGCGATCCCCGGAAGGTAATTAGATGTATATGCAATTATTGTATCTACATGTAAATTCTGATTCGCCATGAAGGACGCAAGCGGATTTCGCGAGGAGTTACGGGCGCTGGCCACCGGCTGCGTGGGCTTGAACCTACGCCAGGCTGCGCGCCGCGCGACGCTGCTTTATGACGAGGCGCTGAGGGAGAGCGGGCTCAGCCTCGCCCAGATCGGGCTGATGGCGCTGGTCGCGACAAGCACGGACGATCGCATGGCAGCCCTCGCGGCACGCGCCGGGCTCGATCCCTCGACCCTGTCCCGCAATCTGAGGGCGCTGGAGCGCGACGGGCTGATCGAGATCGCCTCGGTGGAGAAGGATCTGCGGCGTCGCGCCGTCTGGCTGACGGAGGAAGGGCTCAGGCGCCTTCAGAGCGCGCTGCCGGCCTGGCGAGATGCTCAGGCGCGGGCCGCGGAGCTCTTCTCGCCGGATCTGTTGCAACAGATCGCCAAGGCGAGCGAAAGGCTCGCCGGGCAAGAGGGTTGAACGTCAGGCTCCGCCACCCCGGCTGGCGGCGAGCATGTAGTTCACGTCCATGTCGCGCGCGGCGGTCCAGCGGCCGGTCAGCGGGTTGAAGACCACGCCGGTCTGCGTCCCCAGCGTGAAGCCGTTGCCTTCGATGGCGCCCCCGAGCTCGGCTGGTGTGACGAACTTCTCCCAGTCATGCGTGCCCTTGGGCAGCCAACGCAGCACGTATTCCGCACCGACGATGGCGAGCGCATAGGATTTCAGCGTGCGATTGAGCGTCGCCATGACGAGCAGGCCATCCGGCTTCACCGCGGCACAGCAGGCCGCGACGAAGGCCTCGACATCGGCGACATGCTCGACGACCTCCATCGCCAGCACGATGTCGAAGCGCTTGCCGGATTCCACCACCGCTTCGATCGTCTCCTCGCGATAGTCGATCGAAAGCCTGCCCTTCTCGGCATGGGCACGAGCGACGGCGATATTGGTCGGCGCCGGATCGAGGCCCGTGACTTCGGCGCCGAGCCTTGCGAGCGGCTCCGAGAGCACGCCGCCGCCGCAGCCGATATCGACGAGGCTCAAGCCGTCCAGCGCCCGCATCCGCCTGGGATCGCGGCCGAAATGCGCGCAGGCCTCATCGCGGACGAAGGCGAGCCGGACCGGGTTGAACTTGTGCAGGACGGCCATCGGGCCCTTCGGGTCCCACCAGTCGCGGGCGATCCCATCAAAGCGGGCGACCTCGGCCGGGTCGATCGTCGAGCTTATGCGCTGGGTCTCAGCCGCCATGAACCGGTCCTTCGCTGATGCGATGCCGCATTGACACCGCGCCTGACGCCCGTCATCTACACCCGCCCCGCTGCAAGTGCGAGGGCGACCTTTCGACCCGGCCTCGGCTGGGTCAGCTATCGAAAAGACCGTCATGGCCCGTCTGGTGATGAAATTCGGCGGCACCTCAGTCGCCACTGTCGAGCGCATCAAGAACGCGGCGCGCCACGTCAAACGCGAGTTCGACGCCGGCAACGAGGTCGCGATCGTGGTCTCCGCCATGTCCGGCAAGACCAACGAGCTGGTCGGCTGGTGCAAGGAAGCGGCCCCGGCCTTCGACCAGGCCGAGTACGATACCGTCGTCGCCTCGGGCGAGCAGGTCACCTCCGGGCTGATGGCGATCGTGCTGCAGGAGATGGGCCTGCCGGCGCGCTCCTGGCAGGGCTGGCAGATTCCGCTCTACGGCTCCGACGCGCATGGCTCGGCCCGGATCGAGAGCGTCGACGGCGCCGGCATTCTTGCGGGCTTCGACCGCAACCGCGAGATCGCGGTCTGCTCCGGCTTCCAAGGCGTCAATCCGCGCACGCACCGCATCGTCACGCTCGGCCGCGGCGGTTCCGATACCAGCGCGGTCGCGCTCGCCGCCGGCCTCAAGGCCGATCGCTGCGACATCTACACCGATGTCGACGGCGTCTACACCACCGACCCGCGCGTGGTGCCGAAGGCCAAACGCATGGACAAGGTCTCCTTCGAGGAAATGCTCGAAATGGCCTCGCTCGGCTCCAAGGTGCTGCAGGTGCGCTCGGTCGAGATCGCCATGACGCAGCGCGTGCCGACCTATGTGCGCTCTTCCTTCGACGACCCCGAAAACCCCAATCCTGGCACCCTCATCTGCGACGAGGACGACATCGTGGAACAGCCCATCGTCACCGGCATCGCCTTCTCCCGGGACGAAGCCCAGATCACCCTCCGCCGCGTGGCTGACCAGCCCGGCGTCGCCGCGGCGATCTTCGGCCCGCTCGCCGATGCCAACATCAATGTCGACATGATCATCCAGGTCGTCTCGGACGACCAGGCGACGACCGACATCACCTTCACCGTGCCGACAGCCGATTACGAGCGCGCCAAGGCGCTGCTCGAAAGCAAGCACGACACGATCTCCTACCAGGAGATCCAGGGCGCGACCGATGTGGTGAAGATCTCGGCGATCGGTGTCGGCATGCGCTCGCATGCGGGCGTCGCCGCCCGCGCTTTCCGCGCGCTGGCCGAGAAGGGCATCAACATCCGAGCGATCACGACCTCCGAGATCAAGTTCTCGGTGCTGATCGACGCCGCCTATACCGAGCTTGCGGTGCGCACGCTGCACTCGCTCTATGGGCTCGACGCGGCCTGAGGCAGCGATCGGACTCATACCTCTCCCACGAGACCGGCTCGACACAGGCCGCGCGGGCCTTTCTCCGGCAAGAGGGAGAGAGGCGGGCGGCGAAATTTGGGCCGTTGGACTGGTAGAGCGTTCCCTCCTCGGTTGAGCGGGTGGGTTCCGGCCAAACTGTCCAACGGCCCCTCCCCCTATCCTGCCCTCTTTCTGCCGGAAGAGGTTTTCAACGCAGTCCCTTCTTGGCTGGACAACGGCTCACTCCGCCGGATGCGTGACGGGCGGAGCGTGCTTCGTGCCGCGGAAGAAGCCGCCGAGCTTCACCAGCCCTTCCGACAGCCTGTCCATGTAGAGGAACAGGACGGGCGTGATGAACAGCGTCAGCACTTGGCTGATCATCAGGCCGCCGACCACGGCGATGCCGAGCGGCTGACGCAGTTCGGCGCTCGCGCCGGCGCCGAGCGCGATCGGCAAGGTGCCCATCAGGGCAGCGAGCGTCGTCATCAGGATCGGCCGGAAGCGCATCACGCAGGCCTGATGGATCGCCTCCTGTGCCGATTTCCCCTCCCGCCTGAGCACCAGCGCCACGTCGATCATCATGATCGCGTTCTTCTTGACGATGCCGATCAGCATCAGAAGGCCGATGATCGCGATGACCGAGAGTTCGAGGTCGAAGAGCCTGAGCGCGCCGAGCGCACCGACCGCCGCCGATGGCAGGCCGGTCAGGATCGTCAGCGGGTGGATGAAGCTCTCGTAGAGGATGCCGAGCACGATATAGATCGTCAGGATCGCACCGGCGATCAGCAGGCCCTGGTTGGCGAGCGAGTCCTGGAAGGTCTTGGCGGTGCCGGCGAGCGTCGTCGAGATCGACTTGGGCAGGCCGAGCTCGTCCTTGATCGCCTCGATGCGGTTGACGCTGTCGCCGAGCGCGACGCCGGCCGGCAGGTTGTAGGAGATCGTCACCGCCGGAAGCTGGCCGAGCTGGTTGACGGTCAACTGCCCGGCCGTGCGTTCGATTCGGGCGATGGCGCCGAGCGGCACCAGCGTGCCGGATCTGGTGCGGATGCGGATGGCGTTCAGCCGCTCCGGCGTCCAGTGCTCGTTCGGGTTGAACTCGACGACCACATCGTAGCTATCGCCGGCGGTGTAGATCGTCGAGACCTGACGGACGCCGAAGCCGGAATAGAGCGTTGAGCGCAGGATATCGGAGCCGATGCCGAGCGCATTGGCCTTGTCGCGGTCGACGATGACGGTCGCCTGCAGGGCATTGTCCTGCAGGTCCGTGGTGACATCGACGAAGGCCGAGCGGTCGCGGCTCATCGCGTCGGCGAGGCGGACCGCCCAGCCGTTCATCTGCTGCTGGTCGAGCCCCTGCACGACGAGCTGGTACTGGCTCTTCGAGGAGCGCGCGCCGATGCGCAGATTCTGCACGGGGGTCATATAGGTGTTGATGCCCGCCACCTGGGCGAGATCGCGCCTGAGCGAGGCCAGCACCGCCTGGATATGAGGCCGCTCGTCGAGCGGCTTCAGTTCGACGAAGAGGCGGCCGGCATTGAGCGCGCTGCCGCCGCCGCCATTGCCGCCGACGGTCGAGGCGACATGGGCCACATAAGGCGACTTGCGGAAGATGTCGGCGACCTCGGCCTGCAGCTTCTGCATCGCCTCGAAGGAGATGTCCTGCCGCGCCTCGGTCGAGACCTGGAGCTGGCCGATATCCTCCTGCGGGAAGAAGCCTTTCGGCGCGCTCTGGAGCAGCCAGACGCTGCCGGCCATGGTCAGGAAGAAGGCGAGCAGCATCGCCGGCTGGAAGCGCAGGCAGAATTTCAAGCCGGCATCGTAGCCGGCGAGCAGCTTGTCGAAGCCCTTCTCCAGCCAGCGGCCGAGCGCGTTCTCCTGGTGGTGCTCGGAATAACCCGAGAGCAGGCGCGAGCAGAGCATCGGCGTCAGCGTCAGCGAGACGAAGGCGGAAGCGAGGATCGAGACCGTCACCACCACCGCGAACTCGTTGAAGATGCGACCGATGACGCCGCCCATCAGCAGGACGGGGATGAAGACCGCGACCAGCGAAAGCGAGATCGAAATGATGGTGAAGCCGATCTCGCTGGCGCCCTTCAGCGAGGCTTCGAAGGCGGAAAGCCCGTCCTCCTCCATGTGCCGGACGATGTTCTCGAGCATGACAATAGCGTCGTCGACGACGAGGCCGACCGAGAGCGTCAGGCCCAGCAGCGAGATGTTGTCGATCGAGAAACCGAGCAGGTACATCGCGGCAAGCGTGGCGATGATCGAGATCGGCACCGCAACGGCCGGGATGAAGGTCGCGGCCACCCGGCGCAGGAAGACGAAGATCACCATGACGACCAGTGCGATGGTCAGCAGCAGTGTGAACTGCACGTCGTCCACGGCCTGGCGGATCGAGGTCGAGCGATCGTTGAGCAGCGAGAGCGAGGCCGCCGCCGGCAACTGGCCTTCGAAGGCCGGGATCATCGCCTTGACGCGGTCGACCACCTCAACGGTGTTGGCGTCGGGCTGGCGCTGCACGGCGAGCACGATCGCCGGCGTGCCGTCATAGGTGCTGCGGGTCTGGGTGTTCTCGACGGAGTCGATGACCTTGGCGACGTCGCCGAGCCGCACCGGCTTGCCCGAGCGCGTCGTGATGATGACGTTGGCGAACTGCGCGGCATTGGCGAGCTGTGTTTTCGCTTGAATCGTCAGCTGCTGGGCCGTGTTCTGGATCGTGCCGACCGGCGTATTGGCGTTGGTCGCGGTGATCGCGGCTTGCAACTCGTCGAGGCCGATACCGCGCGCGGCGAGTGCGGTCGGGTCGATCTGGATACGCACCGCATATTTCTGGCTGCCCCAGATCAGCACCTGCGCGACGCCGTCCACGGTGGAGAGCGCTGGCGAGATGACCTGCTGGGCGAAGGCGTCGAGCTGCGACAACGGCACCACATCGCTCTTCAGCGCCAGCAGGATGATCGGCGCATCGGCCGGGTTCACCTTGCGGTAGCTCGGCTGCGTCGTCATCTCGGCCGGCAATTGCCGCTGGGTGCGGGCGATCGCGGCCTGCACGTCGGCGGCGGCCGCGTCGATATCGCGGTTCAGCACGAACTGGATCGCGATCGAGGTGGAGCCCTGCGAATTCGTGGTCGAGATCGAATCGATGCCGGCGATGGTGCCGAACTGCTTGATCAGCGGCGTCGCGACCGAGGTCGCCATCGTATCCGGCGAGGCCCCCGGCAACTGCGCGGAGACGTTGACGACCGGGAACTCGGCGCGTGGCAGCGCCGCGACCGGGAGGAAGCGGTATGCGAAGAGCCCCGCCAGCACCAGCGAGACCGACATCAGGATGGTCGCGACCGGGTGGCGAATGCAGAAACCGGAGACGTTCATGACCGTGCGCCCTCAGCGACCGGCGTGGCCTGCGCCGGCTTCTCGCCCGCAGCCGCCCGCTCGCGCACCCGCGTGCCCTGCTTCAGGCGCATCTGGCCGTCGGTGACGACACGCTCGCCCGGCGCGATGCCCTCAGTGACCGCCGTGCGCTCGCCATCGCTGAGCGCGACCTTGATCTGGCGAAGATCAACCGTGGAATCCGGCTTGATGACGAAGGCGTAAGGCCCCTTCTGGCCGGTCTGCACGGCGACGGTCGGGATCACCGTGACGCCGGAAAGCGTTTCCGGGATGATCTCGACATCGACATATTGCCCCGGCCAGAGGCTCAGGTCGTCATTGGCGAAGGCGGCCTTGGCGGTGATCGTGCCGGAGGTGACGTCGACGGTCGAGTCGACGAAGTTGAGCTTGCCCTCGGCTGCCGTTCGGGCGGCATTCGGCACGCGCGCGGTGACCGGCACGGGCTTCGCGGCGGCGAGCGCTCCCTGCAGGGTCGGCAATTCGCTCTCCGGCATGGCGAAGGAGACGCGCAGCGGCTTCATCTGGGTGATGGTCAGCAGGCCGGTGCCATTGCTGTTGGCACTGGCATTGACGAGATTGCCCGGCGTGACCTGCACCGTGCCGATGCGCCCGTCGATCGGCGCGGTGATGCGGGTGTAGCCCAGCTTGAGCCGGTCGGCGTCGAGCGTCGCATGGTCGCCCTGGATCGAGGCGGCGGAGCTGCGCTCGTCGGCCGTCGCCTGATCGACCTGCGCCTGCGTGCCGGCATTGCGGGCGAAGAGCTGCCTGTAGCGGTCGAGATCGGCGAGATTGCGGGTATGGGTCGCCTCGTCGCGGGCCAGCATCGCCTCGTCCTTGGCGATCTGGGCCTTGATGTCGCGATCATCGAGGGTGAAGAGCAGGTCGCCGGCCTTGACGAACTGTCCGTCCGTGACGTGCTGGGCCATGATCTGGCTGTCGATGCGCGAGCGCACGAGCACGCTCGCCGGTGTCTCGACGAAGCCGATGGCGTGCTTGCGCACCGGGAAATCGGCCTGGATCGCGGCGGCGGACACCACCGCCACGGCGGCCCCCTCGCCTCTCCCGCCACGCGCGCTGCGAGCGGCCTCAGGAGTGCGCGAATGCAAATACCAGGCGCCGCCGGCAGCGAGGCCGAGGACGATGACGCCGATGATCAATCCTGAACGCTTCATTGTCTGTCCACTCGCTCAGGCTGCGTTGCCGGCAGAGGCCGGCGCCTTGTCTTCGGATCGGGTACGGGTCTGTTCGCGGATCGCGGACAAGGTTTCGAGCGCCGACAGGATCGCCGCCTCTTCGACGCCGCCGAGCACCTCCTGAGCGATCTCGGTGCGCACCGAATCGAGATCGTCGACCAGCGCCCGGCCTTCCGGGGTGAGAAAGAGGCGGTAGGCGCGGCGGTCGGCAGGGTCTTCGCGGCGCTCGATCAGGTTCTGGCTCTGCAAGCGGTCGAGCAGGCGGGCGAGCGAGATCGGCTGAAGGTCCATCTGCTCGGCAAGGGCGGCCTGGTTCAGCCCTTCCTGCCGCCTGAGCCGGGACATCACGCCCCATTGCGCCCGCGTCGTGCCGTGCTGGCGGGCGCGCTGCTCAACATAGGTCCTGAGCAGACGCGAGGTTTCGACGAGCTGGAACATCAGTTCCCGCCGCAGGGGTCGTTTCATTCACAGGCCTCCCAACCGTAAGCCTGCTTATCATATGTGAGATTACGGCATTTTCAGGAGCAGATTGTGCAACGCACGCAAAGGTGAACCGGCGTTGCAGCCGTGCCTATCACCGGCCGGTGAAGGCGGCTGACCGCTTTTCCAGAAAGGCCGTCACGCCCTCGCGGAAATCGGCAGTCGCCGTCGTCTCGCGGAAGGCGTCGCGCTCCGCGTCGAGATGGTCAGCGAGATCGGCATCCGGCGCCTCCGTCAGGAGGGTGCGGATGCGGCCATACGCGCCGGTCGGCCCCGCCGCGAGCTTGCGGGCCAGCGCCAAGGCTTCGTCACGCGCCTGAGCAGCCGGCACGACGCGGTTGACGAGCCCGATCTTCAGCGCGTCCTCCGCTCCGAAGGTCTCCGCCAGAAGCGCGATCTCGCGCGCCTTGCGTTGGCCGACGAGGCGGGCGAGCCGGTAGGTGCCGCCGAGATCGGGCGTCGCGCCGATCCGGGCGTAGGCCATGGTGAAGCGGGCATCATCGGCCGCGACGGCGAGATCGCAGGCGAGCGCGAGGCTGAAGCCGCCGCCGGCGATGGCCCCGTGCAGGCATGCAACCGAAGGCTGCGGCAGGGAATCGAGCAGACGCAGCGCCTCATGCAGCGGCGCCATGATCGCCTCGATGCCGGCCGCGATGTCGCTGCCCGCGAGGAACTGCGAGACGTCGCCGCCGGCGCAGAACGCCCGGCCATTGCCTTGCAGCAGGATGGCACGCACGTCGCCACTGGCCGCGATCGCCTTCACCTGCGTGAGGAAGCGTTCGGCCATAGGCGCGTCGATGGCGTTCAGCACGGCCGGCCGGTTGAGCGTCAGGATGGCGACGCCGCCGTCACGGGTGAGTTCAACGGAATCGGAAGCGTCGGACATGGCGGTCTCCAAGCGCGAAGGGTCGCGTCGAGGCTAGCATCGAGAGCGCCGGCGCCGCGAGGTGCATCTGCACGCATCGGGCATCGCGTTTGCGCGAGGGCCACTGGCCTTGCCGGCGCGAAGGCTTCTAGACTGTGCCGGAAACCTGCCCCTTCGAGACCCATTCCCGACATGAGCCAGCTCTTCAGCCCCTATCAGCTCGGCAGCCTTACGCTTGCCAACCGCATCGTCATCGCCCCGATGTGCCAGTATTCGGCACAGGATGGCTGCGCCAGCGACTGGCACACCATCCATCTCGGCCATCTCGCGCTCTCCGGCGCCGGCCTCCTGATCATCGAGGCGACAGCCGTCGAGCCGGACGGGCGGATCAGCCCGTTCGACCTCGGCCTCTGGTCCGACGAGACCGAAGCCGCGCTCGGCAAGGCGCTGGATTCCGCCCGCCGCTGGTCGGACATGCCGATTGCGATCCAGCTCGCCCATGCCGGGCGCAAGGCCTCTCTCGCCCAGCCTTGGAAGGGTGGCGGCCAGCTCGGCCTCGACCAGGGCGGCTGGACGGTCGAAGCCCCCTCGGAAATCGGCTTCGAGACCTATCCGCGGCCGCCCCGTGCCCTCACAAGCGACGATATCGGCCGGCTGATCGAAGCCTTCGCGGATTCGGCCCGCCGGGCCGTCCGGCTCGGCTTCGCCGCGATCGAGCTGCATGGCGCGCATGGCTATCTGATGCACCAGTTCCTCTCGCCGTTCTCGAACAAGCGCGAGGATGAGTATGGCGGCTCGCTGGAGAACCGGACGCGCTTCCCGCTCGCGGTGCTCGATGCGGTGCGAGCCGTGGTGCCGGCAGGCTATCCGGTCGGCTTCCGCGTTTCGGGCACGGATTGGGTCGAGGGCGGCTGGGACATCGAGCAGAGCATCGCCTTCGCCCAAGCCGCCAAGGCGCGCGGCGCCGATTTCATCGACATGTCCGGCGGTGGGCTCTCGGCCACGCAAAAGGTTCCGCTCGGCCCCAACTATCAGGTGCCGCTGGCGCGCGCCGTGAAGGAGGCGACGGGCATCGCCACCATGGCGGTCGGCCTGATCACCGAGGCCGAGCAGGCCGAGGCGATCATCGGCACCGGCGAGGCCGATTTCGTCGCATTGGCGCGCGGCATCCTCTACAACCCGCGCTGGCCCTGGCACGCGGCAGCCCAGCTCGGCGCCACCGTCAAGGCGCCGAACCAGTATCTACGTTCGCAGCCGCGCCAGTATTCCAAGCTGTTCGCCTGAACCGTACCACCATCGTCATTCCGGCCCGGCGCTGCTGACGCAGCTTGTCCGGGCCGGGAAAAGCACTTCAATTGCGCCGCCCCTTCCCACATCAGAGAGCCGCATGACCGCCTATTCCGACCTCTCCGCCCATTTCGGCCGCATCGCTGCCCTGTCGAATGCCATCGGCATCCTGCAGTGGGACAACGATGTGATGATGCCGAAGGGCGCGGCCGAGACGCGGGCCGAAAGCATGGCCCTGCTCCAGGTCATGCGCCACGGTCTCTCGACCGATGCCCGCATCGGCGATTGGCTCGGCGAGGCCGAGAGCGACGGCAGCCTCGGCGCCTGGGAGAAGGCCAACCTGCGCGAGATCCGACGCGTCTGGACGGTCGACACCGCCCTGCCCTCCGAACTGGTGGAAGCGTCGAGCAAGGCGATCTCCGCTTGCGAGATGCGCTGGCGCCAAGCGCGGGCCGATGCCGATTTCGCCGGTCTCCTGCCCTATCTCGCCGAAGTGCTAAATCTCCAGCGCCAGATCGGCCGAGCCAAGGGCGAGAAGCTCGGGCTCTCCGCCTATGATGCCCTGCTCAACGATTACGAGCCGGGCGGCCGTTCCGCCAAGATCGACGGGCTGTTCGACGATCTTGCCGCCTTCCTGCCGGGCTTCACGCAGGAAGCGATGGCGGTGCAGGCGCGCCGGCCTGCCTTGCCTGCGCTGGAAGGCCCTTTCGCGACCGAGACGCAGCGCGCGCTGGGCCTCAAGTTCATGGCGGCGCTCGGCTATGATTTCGAGCGCGGCCGGCTCGACATCTCGACCCATCCGTTCTGCGGCGGCGCCGACAACGATGTCCGCATCACCACGCGCTATGACGAGACCGATTTCACCAAGGCGCTGATGGGCGTGCTGCACGAGACCGGCCACGCGCTCTACGAGCAGGGCCGGCCTCAAGCGCATCTCAACCAGCCGGTCGGCGCGGCGCGCGGCATGAGCCTGCATGAGAGCCAGTCGCTGCTGATGGAGATGCAGGCCTGCCGCTCGCGCCAGTTCCTGGCTTACGCCGCGCCGCTGATGCGCGAGAGTTTTGGAGGTGCGGGGCCGGCGTGGGAAAGCACGGCGATGTGGCATCGCTATACCCGCGTCGAGCCCGGCTTCATCCGCGTCGATGCCGATGAGGTCACCTATCCCGCCCATGTCATCCTGCGCTACCGGCTGGAAAAGGCGCTGATCGCCGGCGAGATGGCGCTCGCCGAGCTGCCCGCTGCCTGGAACGCCGGGATGAAGTCCCTGCTCGGCGTCACCGTTCCAAACGACCGGCTCGGCTGCCTGCAGGATATCCATTGGCCGTCCGGCGGCTGGGGCTATTTCCCGACCTATACGCTCGGCGCCATGACCGCGGCCCAGATCTTCGATGCCGCCTGCAAGGCGGAGGCCTCGATCCTGCCCGGTATCGGCAAGGGCGATTTCGGTCCGCTGGTCGGCTGGCTGCGCGCCAATATCCACGGCAAGGGCTCGCTGCTCCCGACCGACGAGCTGCTGACGGAAGCGACTGGTCGCCCGCTCGACGCCGCGGTGTTCAAGGCCCACCTGCGCCAGCGCTATATCAACGAGGTCTAAGCTCACTCATTTTATTTATTCGAAACAAAGACTTAGACAAACGCCTCGTGCCGATCGGCCATGCAGCTTTCGGACTTGCATCGGGGCTTCCGAAGCGGGATGTCGGAGACGACCTCCTGCTTCGGTGACCGCTCATGATCCAGACCAAGCCCGCCCCCCGCATCGCCATCACCTATTGCTCGATGTGCAACTGGATGCTGCGCTCGGCCTGGCTCGGGCAGGAACTGCTCTCGACCTTCGGGCAGGATCTCGGCGAGGTCGCGCTGATCCCGCGCACCGGCGGCATCTTCCAGATCCATTACGACGGCGAACTGATCTGGGACCGCAAGGCCGATGGCGGCTTCCCGGATTCGAAGGTGCTGAAGCAGCGCGTGCGCGACCGGCTCGACCCCGAGCGCAGCCTCGGCCATGTCGACGGTCACACGATGTCGGCGGAGGCGGAGAGCTGAGGCGCCCTTTCGTTGGCCGTCATGCTCGGGCTTGACCCGAGCATCTCGGAAACCAGTGCCTTCTCGTCATGAGATGCTCGGGTCGAAGCTTCGCTCCGCCCGAGAATGACGCCTCTCAGGCAGCGTGCTTCCGCGTCGCCGCGATCCAGGCCTTCAGCCGCCCCTCGGGATCGGCGTTCAGCGTGATGTCCGTCACCGCCGCGACGATGTCGGCGCCAGCCTCGAAGACGCCCGGCGCCCGCTCCAGCGAGATGCCGCCGATGCCGACGAGCGGCAAGTCACCGATCCGGCGCTTCCATTCGCCGAGCCGCTCAAGACCCTGCGGGCCGAAGCGCATCTGCTTCAGGATCGTCGGGTAGACCGGGCCGAGCGCGACATAGTCGGGCTTCGCCGCCAGGGCGCGCTCCAGTTCGGGCTCGTCATGGCTGCTGATGCCGAGCTTCAGGCCGGCCTTGCGGATCGCGCCGAGATCGGCGTCGTCGAGATCCTCCTGGCCAAGATGGATGAAGTCGCAGCCCTCGGCGATGGCGAGCTTCCAGTAGTCGTTGATGACGAGCACGCAACCGGCCGCAGCGCAGAGTGTCTTCGCCCGCGCGATCTCACGCGCGACCTCGGTCTCGGGTCGGTCCTTGACACGCAATTGCACCAGCTTGACGCCGAGCGGCAGCATCCGCTCCAGCCAGTCGGCGCTGTCGAAGATGGGGTAGAACGGATCGAGCTTCATGCGGGAGCGATCTTTCAGGCCAGGAAGGCTTTGCCCATGACGGGCGTGGAGGGAGCGGCCATGTCGCGCGCCTCGATCGGCTGTGCGGCAAAAGCCTGGCGGCCGGCGCGGATGGCGAGCGCGAAGGCCTCCGCCATCGCGGCGGGGTCGCCCGCCTTGGCGACTGCGGTGTTGAGCAGGATGCCGTCATAACCCATCTCCATCGCCTGCGCGGCATGGGACGGCAGGCCAATACCGGCATCGACGACGAGCGGGATGTCGGGAAAATGCTGGCGCATGCTGCGCAAGCCATAGGGGTTGTTGAGCCCCCTGCCCGACCCGATCGGCGCGCCCCAGGGCATCAGCACCTCGCAGCCGGCATCGAGCAGGCGCCCGCCGACCACGAGATCCTCGGTCGTGTAGGGAAAGACCTTGAAGCCGTCATCGGCGAGAATCCGCGCGGCCTCGACCAGCGCGATCACGTCCGGCTGGAGCGTGTCGTCCTCGCCGATCACCTCGAGCTTGATCCAGTCGGTACCGAAGACCTCGCGCGCCATCTGCGCCGTGGTCACGGCTTCCTTGACGGTGTGGCAGCCGGCCGTGTTCGGCAGAACCTTGACGCCGAGCTCGCGGATCAGCGCCCAGAAGGCCTGGCCGGCGCCCCCGGAGGATTCCCGCCGCAGCGACACGGTCACGACCTCCGCGCCGGAACGCTTCACAGCCTCCGCGAGGATGGCAGGCGACGGGTATTGCGCCGTGCCGAGGAACAGCGGGTTCTGGGGCTCGAAGCCATAGAAGGATGCCATCTCAGCCTCCTTGCATCGGCGCGACGATCTCGATGCGGTCGCCTTCGCTCAGGGCCGTTTCGGCGCGCTTGCGGGCCGGCACGAAATCGCCGTTCACCGCGGTCGCGACGATGCGGCCGCCGAAGCCCAGCTCCGCCAGCGCCTCGGCCAGCGTCTTCGCCGCGACGTCCTGCGGGGCGCCGTTAAGCAGCAAGGTCATGCAGCATCTCCGGTGTTGCTTGCGGGTCCAGCACGGCGTCCGCCGCCATCCGCGCCATGGCGGGGCTGAGCAGGAAGCCGTGGCGATAGAGCCCGTTGACATGGATCACCCGGCCGCGACGCGTCAGCCGCGGCAGGTTGTCGGGAAAGGCCGGGCGGGCATCGGTGCCGATCTCGACCACCTCCGCCTCGCCGAAAGCAGGGTGCAGCGCATAGGCCGCGCCCAGCAGTTCCAGCATGGCGCGAGCGGAGATGCGACGCCGCTCGCCGCTCTCGATCATCGTCGCGCCGACCATGAAGAGCCCGTCCGCGCGCGGGACGATGTAGAGCGGAATGCGCGGATGCAGCAGCCGGACCGGGCGCGACAGGCTGATATCGTCGCTGCGCAGCAGCAGCATCTCGCCTTTTACTCCGCGCAGGCCCGGCAGGACATTACGCGCCGCCAGCCCCCGGCAATCGAGGGCGGTATCGGCATCGAGATCGACGGGCTCGACGGCGCTGTCGAAATGGATTGTGCCGCCGTTCGCGACGAGGCGCTCGGCCAGCGCGGCGATGGCTTCACGCGGATCGAGATGTCCTTCACGCGCAAAGAACAGGCCGCGCGAAAACCGTCCGGCGAGATCCGGCTCGAGCACGGCGACCGCATCGCCATCGATCTCCTCGAAATGGCTCGTGCGCTGCCCGAAGCGGCGCAATTCCGAACGATCCCGGCTCGGCGCGACCACGAGCGTGCCGTTGCGGACGACCCCGCCGGCATGGCGCGCCCACCAATCGGCCGCCTGCTGTCCGAGCCGGATCACAGGCTCCTCGGCGCTCTCGCCCTCGCACCACGGCGCCAGCATGCCGCCGGCATACCAGGAGCAGGCTTCGGCGCCGATGCGCGGACCGCGCTCATGGACCGTGACCTGCGCGCCGCGCGCCAGCAATTCGGTGGCGCAGGCCAGGCCGACGACACCAGCGCCGACCACCGCGACCTTCAGGCTGGAATGAGGGCGTTCTGCCGTCATGCTCTTCCCTGCTCCCGGGAAGGCAGCGGCCTGGGCACGAGCAAAGTGTCTGCGAGCCGAAGACCGTTCCCTTCGCCGGCATTACCCGGATCAGGTACGATGGGTTGGCGCTGACCACGCCTCTCAGCCTCTCGGCACCCCAACGGACAGGCTCAATCTAATGGCTGCCCGACGGTGGAGCAAGACGAGCCAATGCAGGGCTCCTGTGCAGCAGCTTTAGCCCGCAGCAGCAGTCCGTGCCGCTTGGCCTCTCCATTACCAACGGAGTGCTCTATGATCGGCTTCGCGTGCATGCACAGGCGAAGCGAAGGAAGTTGCCGACGAGGCTTGTCAAACGGCTCTGCAATCGGGCATAGAGCCTCTCGCCGGAGACGTGGCCGAGAGGCTGAAGGCACTCGTTTGCTAAATGAGCATACCCCACAAGGGTATCGAGGGTTCGAATCCCTCCGTCTCCGCCACTCTTTTTCTGCCCTTCCTTCGTTCGCTTGAACTTGAATTCGCATGCGGTTGCGTTGCACGGGCGCGTGCACTCTCATGCATCCGCGAGCGCCCGGTCGGACCTTGTTCATCGCTGCGGCGATCTCCCAGCCCGGCAGGTGCGCTGGTCGGCGGCTGGATTGGGTCGTCGCGATCAAGCAGGGCCGCCGACCGGCGATGCCGACACCGCAAGCGCGAGGGCCTCACCAGGTTTCCTTGACCGTTTCCATCGCGACATTGGTCGAGGTGTTCGCGACATGGGGCAGGTTCGAGATCTTCTCGCCCAGCACGGCCCGGTAGCGCCGGATATCCGGCGTTCTGATCTTGAGGAGGTAATCGAAGCGCCCCGCGATCATGTGGCACTCCTCGACCTCCCTGATCTTCTTGACCTCCTCGTTGAATTTCGTCAGCGCCTTTTCCGTGGTGTCGGACAGCTTGACCTCGGCGAAGGCGATGTGATCGAGCTTCAGCTTCGCCGGGTTGAGTGTTGCCCGGAAGCCCTCGATATAGCCGTCGTCGACAAGCCGGCGGAACCGGATCTGGCAGGGCGTCTTGGAGAGGCCGATCCGCGCGCCGAGCTCGGCGATCGAGATCCGGCCGTCCTCCCTGAGCACGTCGAGGATCTTGCGATCCAGGGCGTCCAGATCGCCTTCGATCGGTATTTCCTTAGGCTTTTTCACTTGCAATCCTCAAATCTGAAGTCTGGACGGACTGCAGGATAACAAAATTTAGACCGCCTGAGAATCGCGCTCATGATAAGCTCCCGCGCAAAGAACGGGAGAGGGTATCGCCCCCGGCCCGTCGTGTTCGAACCCGCCGGGACAAGCCATGAGCCAAGCCACCGCTGCCGCCGCCAACACCGCCTCCAGCCCGGCGCCTTTCGAGGGCTTCGCTCCGCCGATCCGCGAGCAGTCGGCGCTGCGCCAGGCGATCACCGCCGCCTATCGCCGTCCCGAGACTGAATGCCTTCCGCCTTTGCTGGTCGCCGCGAAGCTGGCGCCGGCGAGCAAACAGGAAATCGCCGCGACCGGGCGCAAGCTGATCGAAGCGCTGCGGGCCAAACACAAGGGCACCGGCGTCGAGGGTCTGGTCCAGGAATATTCGCTCTCCAGCCAGGAGGGCGTCGCGCTGATGTGCCTCGCCGAGGCGCTGCTGCGCATCCCGGACACGGCGACGCGCGACGCGCTGATCCGCGACAAGATCGCCGATGGCGACTGGAAGTCCCATGTCGGCGGCGGCAAGTCGCTCTTCGTCAATGCCGCGACCTGGGGCCTCGTCGTTACCGGCAAGCTGACCTCCACCGTGAATGACCGCAGCCTCGCCGCTGCCCTCACCCGCCTCATCGCTCGCGCGGGCGAACCGGTGATCCGGCGCGGCGTCGACATGGCGATGCGGATGATGGGCGAGCAATTCGTCACCGGCGAGACGATCGACGAGGCGCTGAAGCGCGCCCGGCCGCTGGAGGCGCGCGGCTTCCGCTATTCCTACGACATGCTCGGCGAGGCCGCGACGACTGCCGCCGATGCCGCCCGCTACTATCGCGACTACGAGAACGCGATCCACGCGATCGGCAGGGCCGCGAACGGGCGCGGTGTGTTTGAAGGCCCGGGCATCTCGATCAAGCTCTCGGCCCTGCATCCGCGCTATAGCCGCGCGCAGGCCGGCCGGGTGATGTCGGAGCTTCTGCCGCTGGTGCGCGAGCTCGCGCTGATCGCCAAGAGCTACGATATCGGCCTCAATATCGATGCCGAGGAAGCCGACCGGCTGGAGCTCTCGCTCGACCTGCTGGAGGCGCTGAGCTTCGATAACGCGCTGCAAGGCTGGAACGGCCTCGGCTTCGTGGTGCAGGCCTATGGCAAGCGCTGCCCCTTCGTGCTCGACTGGATCATCGATCTCGCCCGCCGCTCCGGCCGGCGCATGATGGTGCGTCTGGTCAAGGGCGCCTATTGGGATGCCGAGATCAAGCGCGCCCAGGTCGACGGGCTCGCCGATTTCCCGGTCTATACCCGCAAGGTCCATACCGACGTCGCCTATGTCGCCTGCGCCCGCAAGCTGCTGGCAGCTCCCGACGCGATCTTCCCGCAATTTGCGACACATAACGCCCAGACGCTGGCGACGATCTACCATCTCGCCGGCAACGATTTTGCCGTCGGAAAATACGAGTTCCAGTGCCTGCACGGCATGGGCGAGCCGCTCTATGACGAGGTCGTCGGCAAGGACAATCTCGACCGGCCCTGCCGCATCTATGCGCCAGTCGGCACCCATGAGACGCTGCTCGCCTATCTCGTGCGGCGCCTGCTGGAAAACGGCGCGAACTCCTCCTTCGTCAACCGCATCTCCGATCCGAGCGTGACCATCGACTCGCTCGTCGCTGACCCCGTCGACGTGGTCGAAGCGATGCCGGTCATCGGCATGCTGCACGATCAGATCGCGCTGCCGGGCGACCTCTACGGCGCCGACCGCGTCAATTCGAAGGGCATCGACCTCTCCAACGAGGCGGCTTTGGCCGAGCTCGCGAGCAATCTCACTGCTACGGTCGGGCAGAACTGGCATGCCCTGCCGCTGCTGGCGGACAACTCGACCGCGGGCACGACGCGGCCGGTCCTGAACCCGGCGGATCATGCCGACGTCGTCGGGCAGGTCACCGAGCTTGCGGTCGAGGATGCCGCCAGGATCGCGCGCCTCGCCGCCGAGGGCGGCAAGGCCTGGGCCGCCGTGCCCCCGGCCGAACGCGCCGCCTGCCTCGACCGCGCCGCCGACATCATGCAGGCGCGCATCGAGACGCTGATGGGCATCGCCATGCGCGAGGCCGGCAAATCGGCCGCCAATGCGATCAGCGAGGTGCGCGAGGCGATCGACTTCCTGCGCTATTATGCTGACCAGGCGCGCAAGACGCTGGGCCCGGCGCATGCGCCGCTCGGGCCGATCGTCTGCATCAGCCCGTGGAACTTCCCGCTGGCGATCTTCACCGGGCAGGTCGCCGCAGCGCTGGTCGCGGGCAATGCGGTGATGGCCAAGCCCGCTGGCGTCACCCCGATCATCGCGCATGAAAGCGTCAAGATCCTGCATGAGGCCGGCGTCCCGCGCGGCGCCTTGCAGTTCACGCCGGGCAGCGGGCGCCTCGGCGCCGCTCTGGTCGGCGCGGCGGAGACGGCGGGCGTGATGTTCACCGGCTCGACCGAGGTCGCGCGCGGCATCCAGGCCCAGTTGGCCGAGCGTCTCTCGGCCGAGGGCAAGCCGATCCCGCTGATCGCCGAGACCGGCGGCCAGAACGGCATGATCGTCGATTCCTCCGCGCTGGCCGAGCAGGTCGTCGCCGACGTCATCGCCTCGGCCTTCGACAGCGCCGGCCAGCGCTGCTCGGCCCTACGCGTGCTCTGTCTGCAGCAGGACATCGCCGACCGCACGCTGCACATGCTGCAGGGCGCGCTCAAGGAACTCACCATCGGCCGCACCGACAAGCTCAGTGTCGATATCGGCCCGGTGATCAGCGAGGGTGCCCAGCGCGAAATCGACGAGCATGTCGCGCGCATGCGCGGCCTCGGCCGCAAGGTCGAGCAGCTCCCGCTGCCGGAGGCCGCCGCGAAGGGCACCTTCGTGCCGCCGACCATCGTCGAATTGAAGAGCCTGACCGACCTGAAGCGCGAGGTCTTTGGGCCGGTCCTGCACGTCATCCGCTATGAGCGCCAGGACCTCGACAAGCTGATCGACGAGGTCAACGGCTCCGGCTACGGCCTGACCTTCGGCCTGCACACGCGATTGGACGAGACGATCGCCCATGTCACAAGCCGCATCAAGGCGGGCAATCTCTATGTGAACCGCAACATCATCGGCGCCGTCGTCGGCGTGCAGCCCTTCGGCGGCCGTGGCCTCTCCGGCACCGGGCCGAAGGCCGGCGGGCCGCTCTATATCGGGCGCCTTGTGCGCAAGGCGCCGGTGCCGCCCCAGCACAGCTCGGTCCATATCGATCCGGCGCTGCTCGAATATGCCGCCTGGCTCGCGAGCAAGGGGCTGAAGGCGGAAGCGGATGCCGCCCGCGAGACCGGCGGCCATTCGGCGCTGGGCTTGCATGTCGAGCTGGCCGGCCCGGTCGGCGAGCGCAATCTCTATGCGCTGCACCCGCGCGGCCGCATCCTGCTCGCACCGCAGACGGAAGCAGGCCTCCATCGGCAGGTCGCGGCGGCGCTGGCGACCGGCAACCAGCTCGTCATCGACGCGGCCTCCGGGTTGAAGGGAGCGCTGTCGGGCCTGCCGGCTGCGGTGGAAGCGCGCGTGAGCTGGACTTCCGATTGGGAGGCTGACGGCCCGTTCTCGGGCGCGCTGGTCGAGGGCGATACCCAGCGGATCGGCGAGGTGAACCGCCGCATCGCCGGGCTGTCCGGCCCGCTCGTGCTGGTCCAGGCGGCGAGCACGGAGGAGCTGAAGCGCGATCCCGATGCCTATTGCCTGAACTGGCTGCTGGAAGAGGTCTCGACCTCGATCAACACCACGGCAGCCGGCGGCAATGCGAGCCTGATGACGATCGGCTGAAGCTCCCGGAGACGGAAAGCGCTCGAGCCGGCAGGCCGTGGGCATCATCCCCACGGCCTGCCGGACGGTCAGCCGCTCAGCAGAAGCTCGACCAGTCGCTTGGTGCTGTTGACGTTGTATTTCCGGAGCAGCCGGGCGCGATAGATGTCGACGGTGCGCGGGCTGATGCCCAGTGCCTTGGCGGCCTCCTTGCCCGTCCTGCCCTCGATCAGGAGTGCGGCGACGTCGCGTTCGCGCGGCGTCAGCGACGTTCGCAGCGACGGCCCGGCAGCTTCAGCCTTTGCGAGCTCGGAGAACACCCACAGCGCATGTCCGTGCGCATCATCAGGCGTATAGGTGAAGCCGCTGACCCTGACCCAGAACAGGCTGCCGTCGAGGCGCCGCATCACGCGGTCATCGGTATAGCTGTGCTCATCGGACAGGCGCGCGCCGACGCGCTTTCCGGTCTCCTCGTAATCGGATTGCGTCGGGTAGAGCCGCTCGAAGGTCCGGCCGACGAGATCGCCGATCGATCCGCGGAATATCCTGGCGAACTCATGATTGCAGGCCAGGATGATGCGATTGCGGCCCACGACAAGCCCGACCGGGGCATTCTCGAAAGCCTGCCGGAAATCCACATCCATCGGAACCGCCTCCAGCCCGGTTTTCAGGCCGACAAGCCAGCCGCACACTTAAGTGTCCGATACCTATAGAATTAGGTATTTAGGTAGCCTAGCCTTTTTCGGAGAAGGGACAAGACCGATGCAACTGACCGACTTCAAGGCTCTGACCTTCGACTGCTACGGCACGCTGATCGACTGGGAAACCGGCATGTTCGAAGGGTTGAAGCCGCTCACCAGCCGGCTCGCGACCCCGCCCACGCGTGATCAGGTGTTGGAAGCGCATGCGCGGCATGAATCGTCGCAGCAATTGCAGACGCCGACCCGGATCTACCGGGACCTGCTGCCGATCGTCTACAAGCGCCTCGCCGAGGAATGGGGCCTGTCGGCGTCCTGGGAGGAATGCGTGGCGTACGGGCAATCGGTCAAGAACTGGCCGGCCTTCCCCGATTCCGCTGAAGCGCTCCGGTACCTCAAGCGCCACTACAAGCTCGTGATCCTGTCGAATGTCGACAATGAGAGCTTCGCCGCAAGCAATGCGAAGCTCGAGGTCGCCTTCGACGCGATCTACACGGCCGAGGATATCGGCTCCTACAAGCCGGCAGATCGGAATTTCGACTACATGTTCGAAAAGCTGGAGACGCTGGGCATCCGGAAGCACGAGATCCTGCACACCGCCGAGAGCATGTTCCACGACCATGGTCCGGCAAACCGACACGGACTGGCCTCCTGCTGGATCTATCGCCGCCACGACAAGGACGGCTTCGGCGCGACGATGCATCCGGGCGACATGCCGAGATATGATTTCCGCTTCAACAGCATGGCCGATCTCGCGAAGGCGCATCGGGAAGCGCTTGGCGGCTGACCCTGCCGGCAGCCGGGCATCGGCAAGGCCTATGCGGAACCCGATCGGCCCCGCGGAGGTTCACCTCCGAGGAGGATCGATCGATGAGCAAAGCTTCCGATCAGGCGAGCGGCGTCCCGGCTGCCTTCAGCACGGCTCGCAGGCCCGGGCAGCCAGGAGACGAAAACGAAAGCCGCGCCGGCCCGAACCCGCGCTCGGCTCACGCCACCGGTCCCCATGCTCCCTACGAGCCGCACGATCCCGAAGGCCTGGCGGCCGAGAAACATCATTCGGACCCCGTCGAGATCTCCAAAGATGCGGTGAATGAACGCAAGCCGAGCGGAACGATCAAGATCGTCGACCTCAGGAAGCCGGCCTAGACCATCGGACCCGTGACGATGGTCCCGCTCGACCGCCTCGCCCATGTTCCAAAAGGATGCCTGTCCCGCCGCAGGCCGCCGGGATCAGGATGGACCCCGCGCTGCATTATGAGGCAGTGATGGGGCCGCAGGATTCGCAGCGGTGCGGATGATGCCGCCGACGCGAACCGGGACGAGGAAACGCCACCGATGCCGACGATGAAGAACGCGATGATCGTCGCGCCGCAGCCGGAAGCGGCGGAGGCCGGGGCCGAGGTTCTGGAACGCGGCGGCAACGCCATCGACGCGGCGATCGCCTGCGCCTTCATGCAGGGCGTGGTCGATCCGCTGATGTGCGGCATCGGCGGATTCGGCTCGATGCAGGTCTACATGCCACGCCGCGGCGTCCATGAGATCGTCGAGTTCTATGCAAAAGCTCCGCTGGCCGCGACGCCGGACATGTGGCTGCAGCATCTGCAGGGGCAGACGCGGGACGGTTTCGCCTTCCTGCTCAAGGGCGGGATCAACGAGTTCGGCCATCTCGCCGTCTGCACGCCGGGCAGCGTCAAGGGCTATGCCCATGCGCTCTCGCAATTCGGCACGATGGATTGGCGCGACGTGATGGCGCCGGCGATCAGGCAGGCGCATGAAGGCGTGCTCGTCCGGCCGCACATGCACTGGTTCTGGAGCCAGGACCAGAGCGGCGGCGGTGAGGTCAATACCGGCGACAAGCTGCGCTACAGCAAGACCGGACGCGACGTCTACTTCCGGCCCGATGGCAGCCCCAGGCGCGTCGGCGATACGCTGGTCAACCCCGATCTCGCCGCCACGCTGGAGCATCTCGCCAAGAGCGGCCCGGACGATTTCTACCATGGCGCGCTGGCCGCCCGGATGGCGGCGGATTTCGCGGCCCAGGGCGGGCTAATCAGCGAGCGCGACTTCGCGGCCTATGAACTCTCGGTCGCCGAGCCGATCTGGGGTTCCTATCGCGGCCACCGGATCTCGACCTCGCCGCCGCCGGCGAGCGGCATGTCGATGCTGCAGATCCTGCACATCCTCGAGAATTTCGACATCGGCGCGCTCAGGCACGGCAGCGCCGAGCACATTACCCTGCTCGCCGAGGCGATGCGGCGGATGACCATCGACAAGGACCGCTTCATGGGCGACCCGGCCTATGTCGACGTGCCCTTCGACCGGCTGATCTCGAAGGAGCACGCCGCCGAGCAGGCGGAGGCGATCCGGCGCGGCGAGCGCGCGGTCATCGACAGGCTGGACAAGTCGCAGCGCGAGACGACCCATGTCACCGTCGTCGACCGCGAGGGCAACGCCGTGGCGCTGACCCATACCCTGGGTAGCCCCTCCGGCGCGATCTCGGACGGGCTCGGCTTCATCTATAACGGCACGATGAGCCGCTTCGACCCGCGCCCCGGCCGGGCGGCGTCGATCGCGCCCGGCAAGCGCCGCGCCTCTTCCGCCGCGCCGACCATCGTCTTCGACGGCGAGACGCCCCGCATCGTCATCGGCGCGCCCGGCGGCAGCTATATCGCGCCGGCGATCGCGCAAGGCATCATGAACATGATCGATTTCGGCATGTCGCCCTTCGAGGCCGTCGCGGCACCGCGGGTCATGGCGGTCTCGAACACGATCGACCTCTCCAACCGCATCCGTCGCAATGTCAGCGCCGAACTCACCGCCGCCGGATATGACGTCAAACGTTCGGCCCAGACATTCCCTTTCGCAGCCCTTCATGCGATCGGGATCGTCGATGGCACGTGTTCGGGCGGGGCCGACCCGCAGCGCGACGGAATGGCGATCTCCGTCTGATTTCCGGACCGGCTTCGACAGGGGGCGGGGATGTTCCTGAGCGTATTCGACGTCTTCAAGATCGGTATCGGCCCCTCGTCCTCGCATACGATGGGCCCGATGACGGCGGCGGGGCACTTCCTCGACCTGCTGCGCCGGGACCCAGCGCGCGATCGCGCGGCAGCCGTCAAGGCGACGCTCTACGGCTCGCTCGCCTTCACCGGAAAGGGCCACGCCACCGACCGGGCCGTGGCGCTCGGCCTGCTCGGCTGGACGCCGGCAGCCTTCGACTTCGATGCGGCCGAACGCCAGCTCGACGAACTCGGCCGCAGCCACCTGCTGCGCCATGACGGCCTGCCGCCGCTGGCCTTCGATCCCGCGACCGACATCGTCTTCGACTACGGGCCGCCTTTGCCCGGACATGCCAACGGGCTCGTCTTCTGCGCCCGCGATTCTGCCGGGGCGGAGTTGTTGTCCGAGACCTATTATTCGATCGGCGGCGGCTTCGTGGTGACGGCGCAGGAGCGTGAAGCGCCGACCGCTTCCACGCAGACATCGTCCTGGCCCTATCCATTCGCGAATGCGGCAACGATGCTGCGCATGGCCAAGGAGAGCGGGCTGTCGATCGCGGCGATGAAGCGCGCCAACGAAATCCATCTCCAGCCGGCGGAAGAGGTCGAAAGCGGCCTCGCCCGGCTCTGGTCGGTGATGAACGACTGCATCGAGCGCGGCATGAACCAGGAGGGCGAATTGCCCGGCGGTCTGCGCGTGCGCCGCAGGGCAGCGCATATCCACCGGCAACTGGCGGCCGAGAAACTGGCCAATCGCTCGCAGCCGCATGCGTCGACGGACTGGCTCAGCGTCTATGCGATGGCGGTGAACGAGGAAAACGCGGCTGGCGGCCGGGTCGTCACCTCTCCGACCAACGGGGCCGCCGGCGTCGTGCCGGCGGTGCTGCGCTATTATCTCGACCATTGCGTCGGGGCGGAGCCGGAAAAGGTCTCCGATTTCCTGCTGACGGCGGCAGCGATCGGCGGATTGATCAAGCACAACGCCTCGATCTCCGGGGCCGAGGCCGGCTGCCAGGGCGAAGTCGGCTCCGCCGCCGCGATGGCCGCGGCCGGGCTCTGCGCCGTGCTCGGCGGCTCGCCAGCGCAGATCGAGAACGCGGCCGAGATCGCGCTGGAGCACCATCTCGGCATGACCTGCGACCCCGCGGCCGGCCTCGTCCAGGTGCCCTGCATCGAGCGCAACGGCATCGGCGCGATCAAGGCAGTCGCGGCCGCGTCGCTGGCGTTGCGCGGTGACGGCTCGCATTTCATGCCGCTCGACAACTGCATCGAGGCGATGCGGCAGACCGGCGAGGCCATGAACGAGCGCTTCAAGGAAACCAGCCTCGGGGGGCTCGCGGTCAACCTGCCGGAATGCTGAGCCCTCCCCTGTCATTTTTGCATGATGGATCGGGCGAGCGCCCGATAGGGTGGACGCACAGCCTGCAAGGATCGGATCGATGATCGTGGATGACTTCCGTTCGGATACGGTAACGCGCCCCGGCGAAGGGATGCGGGCCGCCATGGCCGCGGCCGAAGTCGGCGACGCCGTCTATGACGATTGCCCGACGACCAAGCGCCTGGAAGCCATCACAGCCGAACGGCTCGGCAAGGAATCGGCCCTGTTCTTCCCGACGGGCACGCAGGCGAACCTCGCCGGGCTGATGGCCCATTGCGGCCGCGGCGAGGAATACATCGTCGGCCAGATGGCCCACACTTATCGATTGGAAGGTGGCGGCGCGGCCGTGCTCGGCTCGATCCAGCCGCAGCCTCTTCCGAACGAGGCCGACGGCACGATCGCGCTCGACGCCATCGCCAATGCGATCAAGCCGAACGATTTCCACTTCGCAATGACGCGGCTTCTGGCGCTGGAGAACACCTTCAACGGCCAGGTGCTACCCGACGCCTATCTGGAGGCTGCAACCGGGCTTGCCCGCTCGCGCGGCCTCGCCACCCATCTCGACGGCGCCCGCCTGATGAACGCGGCCGCGGCGAGCAACCGCGATGCCGCCTGGATCGCGGGGCAGTTCGACACGGTTTCGCTGTGCCTGTCGAAAGGCCTCGGCGCACCGGTCGGGTCCATTCTGGTCGGACCGAAGGATTTCATCGAGAAGGCCCGGCGGATCCGCAAGATGCTGGGCGGCGGCATGCGCCAGACCGGCGTGATCGCCGCAGCCGCGATCTACGCGCTGGAGCACAATATCACGAGGCTCAGCGAAGATCACCGGCGTGCGGCCGATCTCGCCAACGTGCTGGCGCGCTTCCCGGAGCTCGGCGCCGGGCCTGCCCGCACAAACATGGTGTTCATGTCGCCAAAGGCGCTCGATACCGCCGCCTTCGCCGCTTTCCTGCGCGAACGCGGCATCGCCGTTAGCGGACGGTACGGCACATTGCGCTGGGTGACCCATCTCGATGTGAACGACGCCTCCGTCGCGCGCGTCGCCGAAGCCTGCGAGAGCTTCTTCGGCAAGCGGCAGGCGGCTGCGGAGTAAAAGCCCCGCCTTAACCGCTTCCGGGCACGCCTTTCCGCGGCTCGGCCTCGATCAGATACTCGATGTGCCGGCGGCCTGAATCTCCCAGTCGGATCGAGACCGCAACGCCGAAAATGTCCTTGATCGCTTCGGCGGTCAGGACCTCCTCCGGCGCGCCGGCCGCCTGCAAGCGCCCGTCATGCAACAGCGCGATCTCGTCGCAGAACATGGCGGCGAGGTTGAGGTCGTGCAGCGCCATGATGCAGGTGATACCGAGGCGGCGGACGAGGCTCAGGATCGAGAGCTGGTGCTGGATGTCGAGATGATTGGTCGGCTCGTCCAGGATCAGCTCGCTCGGCTCCTGCGCAAGCGCGCGGGCGATATGGACGCGCTGGCGTTCTCCCCCTGAGAGCGTGTGCCAGAATTGATCGTGGCGCTCGGTCAGCCCGACCCGCGCCAGCGCCTCGTTGACGGCAGCCTCGTCGGCCTCGCCCCAGGAGGCGAGCGCGGCACGATGCGGCGTGCGGCCGAGGCGGACGACGTCGCAGACGGATAGCTGGATCTCGGTCATCGCCTGCTGCTCGACGAAGGCGAGGCGGCGGGCGAGTTCGCGGCGCGGCACGCCGGCGATGTCATTTCCATCGAGGGTGACGACGCCGCTCGCGACATTGCGTAGCCGACAGAGCAACCGCAGCAGGCTCGACTTGCCGGAGCCGTTGGGGCCGATCAACCCGAGCACCCGGCCGGGCGCCGCTTCCAGCGTCACGCCATCGACGATCATCCGGCCGCCGGCACCCCAGCGGACCTCGCGGGTGGCGAGCGTCATGCCGGCCTCCGGGCACGGTAAAGGATGAGCGCGAAGACAGGGGCGCCGAACAGGGCGGTGACCACGCCGATCGGCAGGATCTGCTGCGGGATCAGGATGCGGGAGAGGATGTCGGCGAGGATCATGAAGATCGCGCCGACGACAAGGCAGGCCGGCAGCAGGCGGGCATGGCCGGAGCCGACGAGGAAGCGTGCGGCATGGGGGATGATCAGCCCGACGAAGCCGACCGTCCCGACGATCGAGACCATCACCGCCGTCATCACCGCCGTCGTCGCGAAAAGCACGACCTTCACCCGCGTCACCGCGACGCCGAGCGAGGCCGCCGCATCGACGCCAAAGGCGAAGGCGTCCAGCGCCTTGGCGTGGAGCATGCAGATGCCGAAGCCGATGAAGGCGACCGGCGCCGCCATCCAGAGATCGGGCCAGCGCACGCCGCCGAAATTGCCGAGCAGCCAGAACATGACGCCGCGGGCCTGTTCGGCACTGGCGAGCGTCGTCACGATCGTCGCCGTCGCTGCGTTGAACAGCTGCGAGGTGGCGACGCCGGCGAGGATGACGCGGTCGCTCGCCCCGCCCGCCCCCGCCGCCAGCATGGCGACCACCACGAGCGCGGCGCAGGAGCCGATGAAGGCGCCGGTCGAAACCGACAGCACCGTGCCGCCGATGCTGATGCCGAGGATCAGCACCGCGACGGCGCCGGTCGAGGCACCCGCCGAGATGCCGAGGATATAGGGCTCGGCCAGCGGGTTGCGCAGCAGCGCCTGCAGGATCGCGCCCGAGAGAGCGAGCGCGCCGCCGCAGAGCCCCGCCATCAGCGCGCGGCTCAGGCGATAATCGAAGATCACGCCCTGCTGGATCGCGCTGACCGGGAAGTCGAGCTCGAACAGCCCGTTGCCGAGTGCCTTTAGGGCCGTGTCCAGCGGGATGCGCATCTCGCCGATCGTCACCGCCAGCGCGACCGAGAAGGTCAGCGCCAGCAGCGAGGCCAGCGCGATGCCGATCCGCGCCGGCCAGTTCGGCCCATGGGCGGCGTGGCTCAACGCGAGAGCCCGAAGCCGGCGATCGCCTTGGCCAGCGTCTCGATGCCGTCGACCGTATCGAGCCCGGCGCGGGTCGCCCCGACATCCATGATGACGACGCGGTTGTTTTTCACCGCATCGAGCTTGCTGGCGACCGGATCGGTCTTCAGGAAGTCCAGCTTCTTCTCGATATCATCAGCCGGGAAGCGGCGGCGATCCATCTTCACCGTGACGATCACGGCCGGATTGGCGGCGGCGATGCTCTCCCAGCCGACCAGCGGCCATTCCTCATTGGTCGAGATGATGTTGCGGGCGCCGAGCTTGGACAGGATATAGGCGGGCACGCCGTTCTTGCCGGCCATGAAGCCGTCGCCCTTGATGTCCTTGCTGGAGAACCAGACGACGACCGGCACGTCCTGCGCCTTCAGCTTGGCGACCTGCTCGACCGCCTTGTCCTCGCGGGCCTTGAGCTCAGCGACGAGCGTCTCGGCCCGGTCGGCGACATCGAAGATCGCGCCGAATTCGCGGATGTTGCGATAGACCAGCTCCATCGTGAACATCTGCGTACGAACGCCGTCGCCGGCCCCGGAATTGTCCTTGCCGATGCAATCGGTCGGGGAGACATATGTGGGCACCTTCACTTTGGCGAACTGGTCGCGCTTGCCGACGATGCCGTTCGGCCCGACATGCCATTCGAACATCGCGGTGACGAGGTCGGGCTCCTGCGCAAGCACCGCCTCGAAGCTCGGATCGTTGTCGGCGAGGCGCTTCACCTTGGCGTTGACCGCCTCATAGGGCTTGGCCACCGGCGAGAACCAGACCGCCGTGCCGACGACGCGGTCGCCGAGGCCGAGAGCATAGAGAATTTCCGTCTGGGTCTGGCCGATCGCCACGACGCGCTTGGGCGCGGTGTTGAAGGTGATCGTCTCGCGGCAATTCTCCAGCGTCAGCGGATATTTGGTGGGCGCCGCAGTGGCCGTGCCGGCGGCGAGAGCGCCGAACAGCGCGGCGGCAGACAGGCGAAGAAGTGAATTGAAGGGGCGCGCAGCCGGCATCGAGGCCATCCGAAATGTAACAATGTTGCATTTCTGATAGAGTGCGCGGCAGGCAAACGTCAAGCCGCCTTGAGTGGCCTGTGCAGTGGACTTCATGAACATGGACTTCATCGCTCCCCGAGATGACGGCCGGGGGAGCTTTGGGCATGTGGGGCGGACAAGCGGCGCAGGGCCACCATCGACACACAGGCTCCGGAACACCCCGTCCGAAAGACGTCTTCGACGACCGGGGCAGGTCTCCTGGCTCGCGGGTCGATGCCGGTTCCGCCCGGCCTTCCCGGCGCGGCAAGCGCCAGTGGACGATGGACGGAGAGCTCGCCGCTTACAGTTGCGGGGGCAGCCTCGGCTTTGGCACTGGAAGTGCCTCACCGAATTCCCTCTTAGCTCCGGGAGCAACCCGGAGAACCTCGATCGGCGCACACCCTATAAGGGTGCGGCGCGCCGTCAAGCGAACATCGCTTCAGAGGCGCGGCGTGCTGTAGAGCCGCTTGCCGTCGACGGATATCTCGACCTCCTGCAGGTAGCCCCGCAGCGCGGTCGTCGCGACCTCGATGCCGAGGCCGGGAGTATCAGGCGCGGCGACCTGCCCGTTCGTATCGCGCTCCAGGTGATTGGCTGAGATCGCGGTCGCGAGCGGCTTCGGCATGGCCGGATACTCGCAGATCTCGTGCGCAGCGAGACCGGCATAGGGCTGGAGCGAGGCGGAGAGCGCCAGATGCGAGGTGAAGGTGTGATTGACGAAGGTCACGCCCTTGGCGACCGCGTAATCCGCCACGGCCTTGGATGGGCCGATGCCGCCGATGCGCCCGCAATCGATCTGGACATAGCCAATGCCGCCATAGTCAATGAGCTGCCGGGCCATCGACTCGTTATGGGCGCCCTCCCCGCCGGCCAGCCGGACCTTGGGACTGCGTTTGGCAAGACCGCCATAGGCTTCGAGCGCACTGGCATGGAAGGGCTCCTCGAACCAGAGCACGTTCGCCTTCTCCATCGCGGGCAGACGAGCCGCGGCGAGCTCGACATCCTCGATGAAGATCTGGCCGGTATCGACGAGCAGGATGCCGTCCTGCCCCAGCCCTTCGCGCGCCGCGACGAAATGCTCGGCATCGGCCTCGACGCTGCCGCGACCGATCGGCCCCCAGCCGAACTTGGCGGCGCGGAAGCTGCGCTTGCGAGCATCGCGGGCGCGTTCAAGGGTTTCCTGCGCCGTGTCGCCGAACAGGACCGAGGCATAGGGCGTCTTGGGATGGCTTTTCGCGTAGCCGAGCAGGCGCCAGACCGGCTCGGAACGCATCTTGCCCAGGATGTCCCACAAGGCCATCTCGACGCCTGAGAAGGTGTGCGGCGCCTGCAGCAGGTCCATCGAGTTATAGGCGACGGCGGCAGCGATGCGGGCGATGTCCTCCGGGCTTTCCAGATTCTGGCCGAGCACGGAATCGGCCACCGGCCGGCAGACGCCATGCGACATCGGGCAGATGAAGGCGGCGATGGAGGGCAGCGGCGCCGCCTCGCATTCGCCCCAACCGACATGGCCGCCAGCCGCGACCCTGACCAGCAGCGCATCCTGGCTGCCATCGGCCTCGTCGGTGACGACGGGCATGGCGAGATAGAAGAAATCGACGGCCTCGATCCTGGGCACGGGCTTCATCCTCACAGTTCGTAGATCGTGGCGCGGGGCGCGAAGGCGACGCCTTCATCGAGCGGGTAGATCGGCCGGGCGCAGATCGTGTGGCCGAGACTCCGGAGATTGGCGGAGGTCGCGCCCGGAGCGTCGATGTTGAAGTTCCGCGCGCACCACTGGTCGAACATGTGGAACTCGGTGTGCGGCGACTTCACCACGATCAGGTCGAAATCGGTCGGGTCGATGCCGTTGGCGTAGTACATCGCCCTGTCGAACAGGCTGACCGAACGACTCATCACCACGACGGTCACGTTGTCCCAGGTCAGAACCGCGGTCGGCCCGGCGCTCAAGGGCGCCTTCATCGTCTCCAGCGCCGCCTCGCCGTCCGAGAGCAGCTTGACCTTGGCCTTCACCTGCATCGTCGGAAAGCGCGCCGGATCGATCGACCCGCCGAGCGTGACCGTGATCGTCGCGCCGATTCCGGCCTTGTGCGCAGCAGCGGCAGCCGGCGCATCGACGATCTGGGCGAGCACGCGCTTGCCGTAACCGGCCTTGCGCAGAGCGGCGAGGATCAGGTTGCTGTCGCCGGACGCGCCGGAGGAGGTCGCGTCGGCGGCATCGGTGAAGATCACCGGGCCGTCGATGCTGCGGGCCTGGGCGATGGCGCGGTCGAGCGGCACGAGCTTGCCCTGCATGCGGAAGCGCAAGGGCCAGAATTCCTCGGCGAGCCGGATCGCCTCGCGCTCGGCCGCCGCCTTGTCGCCATCGGTGAGGATCAGCACCTGCGAGCAGAGTTCGGGCACGTCGGTGAAGGGGTTGCCGATCATGATGCCGGCCGCGAGCGCCCGTCCCTCCTCCTCCAGCCGGCGGCATTCGGCCAGAAGCTCGCCATAGCAGCCGGTCTTGGTGATGAGCTCGTCGCCGCGCACGAGAGCGGGAATGACGACGCGGGCAGCGACAGGCCTGATGCCGCCGGCCATCAGCTTCAGCAGGAGTTCGGCGGCGCGCCGGCCGGTATCGGCGAAGTCGACATGGGGATAGGTCCAGTAGATCGCGAAACCGTCGACATTGCGGAGCATCCGGTCGGTCAGGATGCCATGCAGGTCGAGCGAGATGACGATCGGCATGTCCGGGCCGACACGCTCGCGCAGCTTCTCCAGCAGATAGCCCTCCGGGTCGAGTTCGCCATCGGCGCCCATCGCGCCATGCAGCGAGACATAGATGCCGTCGATGCGGTCGAGCTTGGCGAAGATCGCGGCGAGGATTTCCTCGGAGAGCTTTTTCCAGCCCGTAGCCGAGAGCGGCCCGGCGCTGCCGGAGCGCGCGCAGATCGTCGGTACGATCTCGATATCGGGCCGGGCCTCGAAGACGGCGAGCGCGCCGCCGAGCTCCTGGTTCTGGCCGCGCTGGACGTAGAGGCCGTCGCCATGGTGGATCAGGAAGTTCTCGTAATGCGACGGCAGCGGGTTGAAGGAGGAGATCTCCTGCTTGCAGTCGGCGATCAGGATGCGCTTCATCGGGCGGCTCCGGCGGGTTCAGAATTTCAGGCGGGGGTCGAGCACGTCGCGCAGGCCGTCGCCGAGCAGGTTGAGGCCGAGCACGCAGGTGATGATCGCGAGGCCCGGGAACACCGTGATCCACGGCGCTTCGCGCATGAAATCGCGGCCTTGCGCGATGATCGAGCCGAAGGAGGCGGCCGGTGGCGGCGGGCCGGCACCGACAAAGGACAGAGCCGCTTCGGCGAGGATCGCGATGGCGAAGACATAGGTCAGCCGCACGATCAGCGGGCCGGCAGCATTGCGCAGCACATGCTTGAACAGGATGGTCATCTCGCCGACGCCGATCGAGCGCGCGGCGGAGACATATTCCTGCTCCTTTTCGAGCAGCACCGAGGCGCGCACGATGCGGGCGGTATGCGGCGTCGTGGCGATGGCGAGCGCGATCACGACATTGGTGAGCGAGGCGCCGAGCACCGCAGAGACAACCATGGCGAGCACGATCGACGGAAACGCCATCAGCGCGTCCATGATTCGCATGATCGGCTGGTCGAGATGGTAGAAATAGCCGGCGATCGCGCCGCTCAGCGTGCCGGCGATCCCGGCCAGCACCACCGTGAAGGCACCGATGGCGAGCGAGATGCGGGCGCCGATCATGACGCGGGAGAGGATGTCGCGGCCGAAATGATCCGTGCCGAACCAGTGCATCTCGCTGGGCGCGGCGAGCCGTGCCCGGACATTGCTTTTGAGCGGATCGAAGGGCGTGAGCCAATCGGCAGCAAGCGCGACGGCGACCATCAGCAGCACCAGCACGGCGCCGATCACGAAGGAGCGATTGCGCAACAGGCGCCCCCAGAGGGCGCGGCCGACGAGTGGCGTGCCCTGCATCAGGCCAGCCTCACGCGCGGATCGACCACGGCATAGAGGATGTCGACGACGAGGTTGATCGCGAGATAGACGACCGCGAGGAAGAGCAAGCCACCCTGCAGCACCGGGAAATCGCGCGAGGCGATGGCGCCGACGATCAGACGGCCGATGCCGGGGATCGAGAAGACCTGCTCGACGATGACCGCGCCGCCGAGCAGAGCGCCGGAGACGATGCCGATGACGGTGAGGATCGGGATCATCGCGTTGGGCAGGGCATGGCGCAGGACGACATGGAGCTTGGCCAGCCCCTTGGCATCGGCAGTACGGACATAATCCTGCGAGAGCGTGTCCAGCATCGAGGCGCGCGCCATCCGGGCGATGAAGCCGACCTGGACCAGCCCCAGCGTCAGTGCCGGGAGGATCATGCCGCGCAGCCATTCTGCCGGCGATTGCAGGAAGGGCGTGAAGCCGCCGCTCGGCAGCCAGCCGAGCGAGACGGCGAAGACCAGCACCAGGACGAGGCCGAGCCAGAAATCCGGCACCGAGAGCCCGAGCAGGGCCGTCGTCATCACCGCCTGGTCGGGCCAGCGGTTGTGATTGACGGCAGCAACGATGCCCGCCGCGACGCCGAAGAACACGGCGAAGGCCAGCGCCAGCGCCGCCAGCGAGAGCGTGACCGGCAGGCGCTCGATCAGGGCCGCCGTCACCGAGCGGTTGAGCAGGATCGACTGACCGAGATCGCCGCTGAGGATGCGGCCATACCAGCCGAACATCTGCTGCGGCAGCGAGAGGTCGAGACCGAGCGCGCTGCGCAGCTTGGCGACCTGCTCGGGCGTCGCCGAGGCGTCGAGGAAAGCCGCCGCCGGATCCCCCGGCACCAGCCAGATCAGCGCGAAGGACATCAGCGAAACCAGGACGAGCACGAGAAAGGCGCCCGCGAGCCGGCGGATCAGGAAGCTTCCCATGCCGCCCTCCTTCCGAGCGTTAGGCCTTAGTTCTGATAAGTGCGCGTCATCCCGGGCGACCGAAGGGAGAACCGGGATCCATTCCGGAACGCTTCCGGCAAAGGTTCAGGAATGGATCCCGGATCTGCGCCGCTTTGCGGCTTGTCCGGGATGACACGGCTAATGTGACGGCGATCGGTACCTACGACGGCTGGCATCGACCTCGCATGCGCTCAAGGCTCCAGCCAGACGCCCCACATGCGCGGGATGCGATAGGGCTTGAAGTTCTTGAGCTTCGACGTGGAGGCCTGGAAGATCCCGTAATTGCCGGCCTTCATCGCGACTGCCGCGTCGTACATGTGTTTCTGGAAGGCGTCGTAGAGCGCCTTGCGCTTGCCCTCGTCCATCTCGGCGTTGAAAGCGGCGGCGATGCGGTCGATCTCGGGGTCCTTCGCCTGCTGCGAGAGGCCGTTGACCCAAGGCGCCATCACCGAGCCCGGACCTTCATAGGGCTCGATGCCGAAACCATGCGTCCAGAAGGTCCAGCCCGTCGGCGTGAAGCCGATCTTCGAGACGGTCGGCCAGTCGGCGACGGAAATATCCACCTCAACGCCGATCTCCTTCAGCTTCTGCTGAACCAGCGTCGCGGTGTCGACATTGGGGCGCAGATTGTCGGTGATGAAGGTGACCTTGCCGCCCTTGTAGGAGGATTTCGCGAGAAGCTCCTTGGCGAGTTTCAGGTCGTGCTTGTTGTACTTGTCGCTGCCGACCGTCGAATGGAAGGCGGAACCCGGATAGAGCCAGCTCGGGTCCATCTGGTAGATATCGGCATAGGAGATCGCCATGATCTCCTCCATGTCGAGCGCCGCCTGGACGGCGAGCCGGAAGTTCACGTCGTTGGCCGGCGCCTGCGCCTGGTTGAACTTGATCACCTGCAGGCCGAACGGCACCATCTTGTGGATGGTGAAGCGGTTGTCGGTGCCGAGCCGCTTCGCGGTCGGACCATCGACGGTTTCGTTGAACTGGATCTGGCCGGCTTCGAGCGCCGCGGTGCGGGCGCCGCCTTCCGGCATGAAGCGGAAGGTGACGGTATCGAGGAAGGCTTCCTTCTTGCCGGCGAAGCCGTCGCGGCCGGTGCCCTTCGGATTGGGTGCATAGCCGTCATAGCGCGTCAGCTTGACATGGCTGTCCGGCTTGTACTCGACGAACTTGTACGGACCCGTGCCGATGATCTCGATCTTGCCGGCCTCCTTGGCGGCCTCGCTCGCGGGATAGATCGCGATCGGGGCGCGCGGCGACGAGAGATTGTCGAGGAAGGTCGATTGCGCCTGCTTCAGCGTAACCGTGACCTCATGCTCGCCGCTCGCCTTGATCGTGTCGATCGCGGCGACCAGCGCCGGCGAGGCGCCGACCTTGCGATAACGCTCCAGCGAGGCGACGACATCGGCGGCATCGAGCTTCTTGCCGTTATGGAAGGTCACGTCCTTGCGGATCGGGAAGACATAGGTCTTGCCATCGGGCGAGACCGTCACGCCCTCGGCCAGTTCCGGCACGGGCTTGGCGTTCTCGTCGCGGGCATAGAGCGTCTCGAAGATATGGAGCGTGACGTTGCGCGAGGCCTGCGCCGAGGTGATCTGCGCATCGAGCGAAGGCGGCGCCTGGCTGATGCCGATGACGACGTCGCCGCCCTTGCGCTGGGCCAGCGCGCCTTGTGCCCCTCCGAGCATGAGCGCCGCCGCGAGGGCCGCGCCGACGATGATGTGCTTTGCCATGTTTTTGTCCCCTCAGGATTGATGGTCAGGCACGTGGTGGTTCAGGCGTAAGGTTGGTCAGGCGGCGGCGCGCACCGCGTCGTAATCCTCCATCAGGACGGCAACCGCATCGCCGCGCTGCACGCGGCCGGGGCCGGCGGACATCCAGAGCACGCCGTCGCGGCGATAGCGCACCTCCAGCGGGTCGCGATCGATGTCCTCGACGAAATGCAGGTAACCCGCGAGATCGCCGGCGCGGCAGGCATCGCCGACGACATTGCGCGGCTCGAACAGACCACCCGCGGGCGCGAAGGAATAGCCGGCGGCATCGCGCACCATCATGTGGCGGGTGCCGGGCGAACCGTCGCGCTGCGTCGTGTCGGGTTTGCCGTCCATCAGGCCGAAATGCTTGAGGATGTTGGTCAGCGCCCGGTCGGCGATGCGCACGCCCTCGACATTGACGCGGCCCCAGCCGCCGAGCTCGGTGCCGAGCGAGAGGATGCCGCGCCGCTCGACCGATGAGGTCAGGGTCGCGCCCTCGTCGACGCCCCAGAACACGACATTGTAAGGAGCGCCGAAGGCCGCCGCCGCCGCCATGGTGCGCTCGCGCAATTCGGCATCGGCGACGTAGTGCATGTTGGTCGAGAGCGCGGAGTCGCCGGAATGGCCGGCGGTGTGGAGATCGACGGAGATATCGACCAGCGGCAGCACGACGGTGTCGACAAAATGCGCCAGCATCTCGGAGAAGGTGCCGCGCGGATTGCCGGGGAAGCAGCGGTTCATGTCGCGGTTGTCGACCGGCGAGAGGCGCGTATCGTTCAGGACGGCAGGCATGTTGAGCGCCGGGATCATGATGACCCGCCCCTGCACCTTCGCCGGATCGAGGCTGCGGGCGAGGCGCGAGACAGCGATCTGCCCCTCGTACTCGTCGCCATGGACGCCACCGGTGAGCAGGATCGTCGGGCCGGAGCCATTCTTCACGCTGATCACGGGGATTTCGACGACGCCCCAGCCGGACGTATTGCGCGACAGCGGCGCCCGCAGATAACCGGCCTGCCGCCCGGATACCTCGAAATCAATCTCGCAACGAACCCGGCTTTCGGACGCCATGGCGAACCCCTCTCGCTCTTGCGTTTCGTATGATTGTATACGATCATACGACCTGTCAAGCGAGAGGCAGAGAGCCGGATGACGGATACGGGCGGACAAGTGCGGGCAGCCGAAACAGCGACACCGGAGCGAGCGAAAAGCGCCGCCCCCGATTGGCAGCCGCTGCAGCCGCAGACGCTCGTCGACCATGCGATCGAGGCGATCATCGCCGGGGCGGCCGCAGGACTGATCCTGCCGGGCGACCGGATCGTCGAGGTCGATCTCGCCCGCAAGCTCGGGGTCAGCCGCGTGCCTGTGCGCGAGGCTTTGCGCCTGCTCGAGAGCCAGGGCGTCGTGATCAGCGAGCCCTACAAGGGCATTCGGCTCCGCCCGGTGACGAACGAGCGCGTCTCGGACCTGATCGAGGCGCGCATTGCGCTTGAAGCCAGCGCGGTGGTGCGCGCCGTCGCGGCCGGTCGCAACCGCGGCCATCACCTTGACGAGTTGCGCCGCGCCGTCGCCGAGATGGAATTGATGGCAGCGCGCGGCAGCGCTTATGGCGTCGCGGTCGCCGATACCAACTTCCACCGTGCGCTCTGCCGGCTCGGCGGCAACAGTGTCACCTTCGACCTGTGGGAGACGCTGGCCCCGCAATGCACGATCATCTTCGGCCTCGCCACCTTCGGCAAGCCGATGGCTGGCGTAGTCGAGGAGCATGTCGACCTGCTCGCAGCCTTCGAGGCCGGCGATATCGCGGTGATCACCCGCACGCTCGACGAGCACATCACCGTCATGAACCACGCGATGGATTACGAGACCATCGTCGCCAAGCGCCGCAGGGAAAGGGATATGCCGTGAACGACCAGCCCATCCAGACGCGCGCAGCAGGCCGGGCAGCCGGGCTCCCGCCCTTCCGCATCACCCGGATCGAGGCTGCTCCCCTCTTCGGCGAGAGCCCCAAGGGCGGCTGGTCGGCGGAGATCCGGCCGGAGGATTCGATCCATGCGCTGATCGCGGTGCATACCGACCAGGGCCTGATCGGCTATGGCAGCGTCTTCACCGATGGCCGGCTCGTTCAGGCAGGCCTGAAGGTGCTGGAGCCGCTCTTCCTCGGCGCCGATGCGCTCTCGCCCGATTTCGTCAGCGAGAAGCTGCACCAGAACACCTTCTGGATGGGGCGCGGCGGCACGCTGACCCATACGATCAGCGGCATCGACATCGCGATGTGGGACATCCTCGGCCAGGCGACGGGGCTCAGCGTCGGGCGCCTGCTCGGCGGACGCTATCGCGAGCGCGTGCAGCCTTATTGCTCGCTCCTGATGGAGGAGCCGGCGGCGATGAAGGATGTCGTCGCGGGTTATCGCGACAAGGGTTTCAGCGCCTTCAAGATCGGCTGGGGGCCATTCGGCCGGGCGCTCGACGTCAAGCTCGATGAGGCGATCGTGCGCGCGGCGCGCGAGGCGGCGGGTGAGAAATCCAGGCTCTTCGTCGATGCCGGCGCCAGCGACGCGCTCTGGCCGCATGGGCTGAAATGGGCCAAGCGCACGGCCGAGATGCTGGCCGATTACGAGGTCGGCTGGTTCGAGGAGCCGGTCAGGCCCGACGCCATCGACGATTACCGCGAATTGCGCCGCTCCTCGCCCGTGCCGATCGCCGGCTGCGAGGTGCTGACCCGGCGCCAGAGCTTCATTCCCTGGCTGACGACCGGCGCGCTCGACATCGTCCAGCCCGACGTCACCAAGGTCGGCGGCATTTCCGAGCAGCGCCGTATCGCCTGGATGGCCTATGATCTCGGCATCAAATATGTCGGCCATGGCTGGAACACGGCGCTTGGCCTCGCCGCCGACCTGCAGATGGCCGCGGCCTTCCCGGATGCCGATCTCGTCGAGTTCATCGGCGGCAGCCCCTATGTCGACGGCATCCTGGCGAAGCCCTTCGCGCTCGATGCCGAAGGCTGGCTGACGATTCCCGACCTGCCGGGGCTCGGCGTCACAATCGATCGCGACAAGCTCGGCCGCTACACGCCGGATCCGCAGGCGCTGTTCGGCTGAGCCTCGCTCACTCCGTTATCGCGTAAGCCGCCCGATCGATTCCGTGGCGGGTGAGCTTGTCGTAGAAGGTCTTGCGGGGGATGCCGAGCATCTCCAACGTCGCGCGGACATCGCCGCGATTGGCTTCCAGCGCCTCGCGGATCAGGTTCGCCTCGATCGCATTGAGGCGATCCGGCAGGCTCGCGACCGGAACGTCAGGGCGGGCTGATTGCGCCGGCAGATCGCTGGAGAGGCCAAGCGCGACACGCTCGGCGAAATGGACGAGCTCGCGGACATTGCCGGGCCAATCGTTCTCTACGAGATGACGTTCGACCGCCCGATCCAGCGCTGGCACCGGCCGGCGATACTTTTCCGCCGCGCGCGCCAGGAAACGGGTGAAGAGCAACGGAATATCGCGGCGGCGCTCGCGCAAAGGCGGGATACGCAGCGTCACCACGTTCAGCCGGTAATAGAGGTCCTCACGAAAATCGCGACGCTGGGCGGGGTCTCCGAGATCGGCCTTGGTCGCGGCCACAACCCTGAGATCGACGCGGCGCAGGTCGTTCGAGCCGAGCGGTGCGATCTCGCGCATCTCCAGCACGCGCAGCAGCTTGACCTGCGCCGAGAGCGGCATGCTCTCCAGTTCGTCGAGGAAGAGCGTGCCGCCGCTGGAATGCTCGATGCGGCCGATCCGCTTTTTCTGCGCGCCGGTGAAGGCGCCGGGCTCGTAGCCGAACAGCTCGCTCTCGATGACGCTGTCGGGCAGCGCGCCGCAATTCAGCGCGACGAAAGGCTTGTCGCGCCGGCGTCCGAGCCGGTGCAGCAGGCCGGCGACGACCTCCTTGCCGGTGCCGGTCTCGCCGAGGACGAGCACATCGACATCGACATCGGCGAGCTCGCGGATGGTCTGGCGCAGCCGCGTGATCGCAGCTGTCTCGCCGATGAGCGCTGTCTCCTCCTCGCCCTGCTCGGCCAGCGCCCGTAGTCGCCGGTTTTCGAGGACGAGCGCACGCTTCTCGGCGGCCCGCCGGAGCGTCTCGACGAGGCGCTCGCCGGCATAGGGCTTGGCGATGAAGTCGTAGGCACCCTCGCTCATCGCGCCCACGGCGGTGGCGATATCGGCATGACCGGAGATCATGATCACCGGGATATCGGGATCGAGCGCCCGCAAGCGCCGGAACAGTTCGATCCCATCCATGCCGGGCATGCGGATATCGGTGACGACGATGCCAGCGTAATCAGGGCCGATCCGCTCAAGTGCGGCCTCCCCGGACGGCAGCGCCACCGCCCGGAACCCGGCGAGGCCCAAGGCCTGGACATTGGCGTCGCGCAGGTCGGGATCGTCGTCGACGAAGGAGACCTCGATCGCGGCGATGGAGCCTGCGGAATCGCTCATGCCGCCGCCCTTTCGAGAGTGATGACGAAGCTGGCGCCGGCGCCGGGAGCGCTTGTCGCGGTCAAGGTGCCGCCGAAGGAGACGATCATGTCCTGCGAGATCACCAGCCCAAGGCCGAGCCCCTTGGGCTTGGAGGTGCTGAACGGCGTGAAGAGCTGCGCCAGAGCCTGCTCCGACAGGCCGGGGCCGCGATCGGTGATCGCGATCTCGACACGCTCGTCCTTCGGCGTGACCGTGATCGCGAGCGCAGGCTCGCCGCCCTGCCCGCCTTCCATCAGGGCCTCGATCGCATTGCGCAGCAGATTGACGAAAACCTGTTCGAGTTCGATCGGACGGGCGATGACGTGGACCGGCTCCGGCGGGGCGGTGACGAGCGGTGTCACGCCGGCCAGGCGCAGAGGGCCTTCGAGCAGGGTCAGAGCACCGTCGATGATCGTGCCGATCGGCACCGGTGCGAGCGGTTCCTTGCCGCGCCGGGCGAAACCGCGCAGTGCCTCGGTGATCGTGCCGATTCGATCCGTCAGCGAGACGATGCGGATTAGTGCTCCGTCGGCATCCGCGGGCTCGGCGCGCTTGAGGAAGGTGCGCGCGTTCTCGGCATAGGTACGCAATGCCGCCAGCGGCTGGTTGACCTCATGGGCGACGCCGGCCGTGATCTGGCCGAGCGTCGCGAGGCGGTTCGCCTTGGCCAGCTCCTCGCGGAGATTGGAGAGCCGTTCCTGCGCCCGCGTGCGCTTCGCCATCTCGGCCACGAGGCGCTCGTTCGCACCGGCGAGCTCGGCCGTGCGTTCGGCGACGCGGTCCTCCAGCTCGGCCTTGGAGCGGGCATCGGCCTCCTGCCGAGCGAGGTTGCGCTGGCGGCGATAGAGGGCGAAACCGGCCAGCGCCGCCCCCGGCATCAGCAGGAGCGCGACCAGCGCCTGCGATTGCGAGCGCCCGGCGGTGATCGCCGCATCGACGGGCTGAAGCACCTCGAGCAACCAATCCGTCGTCGCGACGGGCTGGCGCATGCGGACATAGCGGCCGGCGAAGGCGCCAGCGCCCTGAACGAGATCGCCGCGCTCCTGCAGGGGCAACAAGGTCAGCGGCGCGGTGCCGAACTGAAGCGAGTCCCGGATCGCCGCCGCGGTCGCCGGATCGAGTGGCGCCTCGACCCCGAAACGCCAGTCCTCGACCGTCGAGAGCAGCACGACGCCGCGCTTGTCGACGACATAGGTCTGGCCGCCGAGCGCGCGCCAATCGGCCTCGACGCGGTCGAACTCGGCCTTGACGACGATGACGCCGAGGCTGCGGCCGCCCTCCTCGATCCGCCGAGTGACATAGAGGCCGGGGCGCTGACTGACGGTGCCGAGCGCGAACTGCTCGGCCGCTCCATTCGCGACCGCGCCCCTGAAATAGTCGCGAAAGCTGTAGTCGTTGCCGACGAAGCTCGTCGGCTCGTTCCAGTTGCTGGCCGCGATCGCGACACCGTCCGGGCCGAGCAGATAGATCACCGCTGCCCGGGCCTCCTTCGCGATCGCCTCCAGCTTGAGGTCGAGCCCATGGCGGCTGCCGCCGGTCAGGGCCTGCCGCACATCGGGGTCGCGGGCGAGGATCACCGGCAGGGCGCGCTGCTTCTCCAGCTCGCCACGCAGGATCGCAAGCGCCAGCGTGCCGCCATCCGTCGCCCGGCTCTCCGTCGCGGCGATGGCGCGGCTGCGGCCGATCTCACCGGCGGTAAAAAGCGAGGCGACCGCGAGCCCCGCGACGACCAGCCCGAAGACCAGCCAGCGCAGCGTTGCGGCACTCTTCCACGGATCGCGCCCGGAACGGCTCATCCATCTGTCGTTGTGCGGAATCCCGCACAAATCAAGAGGCGGGGTGCGGAATTCCGCCCGCAACGCTCGCAAAACGATTCCGAAATGAACCGCAACTCATTGGTTTATTTTGATTTCTTGAAAACGGCCTGGTTGGCACGCGGGTTGCGAAAGAGGGGCAGCGGTTTCGAACAAAACCAAGACGACCGCCGACCCAAGGAGCAAAACATGGCGACCCCGATCGACATCGCGCCCGCTCATCCGGCGCATCCCAGAAAATTCTATCAGCATCTCTATGTGCAGGTGCTGTTCGCCATCGCGGCGGGCATCCTGCTCGGCCATTTCTGGCCGGACCAGGGCACGGCGATGAAGCCGCTCGGCGACTCCTTCATCAAGCTGGTGAAGATGATCATCGCGCCGGTGATCTTCCTGACGGTCTCGACCGGCATCGCCGGGATGACCGACATGAAGAAGGTCGGGCGCGTCGCCGGCAAGGCGATGATCTATTTTCTCTGCTTCTCGACGCTGGCGCTGATCGTCGGCCTGATCATCGGCAACGTGGTCCAGCCCGGCGCCGGCCTGCATATCAGCCCGGCCAGCCTCGATGCCAAGGCCGTCCAGGGCTATGCCGCCAAGGCGCATGACGCGAGCGTCGTCGGCTTCCTGCAGAACATCATCCCGGACACGATCGTCGGCGCCTTCGCCTCGGGCGACATCCTGCAGGTGCTGTTCTTCTCCGTACTGTTCGGTCTGGCCCTGGCGATGGTCGGCGAGCGCGGCAAGCCCGTGCTCGACTTCCTGCAGGCGCTCTCGACGCCGATCTTCAAGCTGGTGGCGATCCTGATGAAGGCTGCCCCGATCGGCGCCTTCGGCGCGATGGCCTTCACCATCGGCCGCTACGGCATCGGCTCGGTCGCCAATCTCGCCTTCCTGATCCTGACCTTCTACATCACGGCGGCGGTCTTCGTGCTCGGCGTGCTCGGCATCGTCGCGCGCTATAACGGCTTCTCGATCCTGGCGCTGATCCGCTACATCAAGGACGAGATTCTCCTTGTCGTCGGCACCTCCTCCTCGGAAGCGGCCCTGCCGAGCCTGATGGAGAAGATGGAAGCGGCCGGCTGCAAGCGCTCGGTCGTCGGCCTGGTCATCCCGACCGGTTATTCCTTCAACCTCGACGGCACCAATATCTACATGACGCTGGCGGCTCTGTTCATCGCCCAGGCCATGGACATCCATCTGCCGCTCGGCGACCAGATCCTGCTGCTGCTCGTCGCGATGCTCTCCTCGAAGGGCGCTGCCGGCATCACCGGCGCCGGCTTCATCACGCTCGCGGCGACCCTCTCCGTTGTTCCGGCCGTACCGGTCGCCGGCATGGCGCTGATCCTCGGCATCGACCGCTTCATGTCGGAATGCCGCGCGGTCACCAACTTCATCGGCAATGCCGTCGCCACGGTCGTGGTGGCGCGCTGGGAAGGCGAACTCGACGAGAACCGCCTGAAGGCGGCGCTTGCCGGCAAGCTGCCCGATTTCCTCGACGAGCCGCTGATGGCTCCGGCCGAGTAAGCCGGGCTTCACAAAGCGAAAGCCGCCGCCGGCATCCGGCGGCGGCTTTTTTTGTTTTCGAACGCTGTCGTCTCAGAGCGTCGAGCGGCGAACGGTCAGATCGGAGCGCTCGTAGACGGCCGGCAGCAGGTCGACACCAAGGCCGGGCGCTTCCATCGGATAGACATAGCCGTTCTCGATCCGCGGCATCTCGGTGACCAGCTCCAGATACCAGCCGCGATAGAAGGCGCGCACCGATTCCTGGATCAGCGTGTTCGGCTGGCTGAAGGAGGTGTGGACCGCCGCGACGAAGCCGACCGGACCGATGCAGTCATGCGGCGCGAAGGGGCGGTGCCAGGTCTCGGCCAGCGCCGCGATCTTGCGGCCCTCGGTCAGGCCGCCGGTCCAGCACAAGTCGACCATCACGACATGGGCGGCGTCGCGCTCCAGCATGTCCTTGTAGGGCCAGCGCGAACCCAGCGTCTCGCTGGCGCAGACCCAGACATCGGTCGAGCGGGCGTATTCGGCCAGCGCCTGTGGCGAGTTCATCCGGATCGGGTCCTCGTACCAGGTCGGCTTGTAAGGCTCGAGCACGCGGGCGATCTGCTTGGCGGTCGGCAGGTTCCAGAGCGAGTGGAACTCGACCATGATCTCCATCTTGTCGCCGACGGCCTTGCGAATCTTTTCAAAGGGCTCGACCGCCTTCTTCATCTGCTCGGCGGTGATGTGGAGGCCGTGGTTCTCGATCGCGGCGGGATCGAAGGGCCAGATCTTCATCGCCGTGATGCCCTGCTCCAGCAGGCTTTCGGCAAGGACATCGGCGCGGTTCATGAAGCCGTCGAGATCCTCATAGGGGCTGGCCTCGTCGCCCAGGCTCCAGTTCGAGACCGGCTTGATGTTGCTGGAGCGGACATAGCGGGTGCCGGCGCAGGTGTTGTAGATGCGCTGCTTGTCGCGGCAGAGCCCGCCGAGCATCTGATGCACCGGCTGGCCGCAGATCTTGCCGAAATGGTCCCAGAGCGCGATGTCGATCGCCGAGGTCGCACGGGATTCCGCACCGGTCGAGGACTGCGCCATCGGCAGGTTGGTCATCTCGCGATGCAGCGCTTCGATATGCAGCGGGTTCTTACCGAGCAGGCGGCCGGCCAGCGTGTCGTGGATATGCGCCTCGACCGAACGGGCACCGTAGAAGGTTTCGCCCAGGCCGATATGGCCGGAATCGGTGTGCACGCGGACCCAGAGCACATTGCCGAATTCCTCGGCGCACAGGGTTTCGATGGCGGTGATCTTCATGGCGTTCCGTCCTGTTGGATCTTTTCGGGAGCGGGCGCCAAGGCCCCTCGCCGCTTGTTGGCTATTGGAGGCTCACAGCACCGAGATCATGCCGCCGTCGACATAGATGATCTGGCCGCTGACATAATCGGCGGCCGAGGAGGCGAGGTAGACGCAGGTGCCGGCGAGCTCGTCCGGGCGGCCCCAGCGGCGGGCGGGCGTGCGGCCCTTCACCCAGGCGTCGAAGGCCGGGTTCTCGATCAGCGCCTGGTTCATGTCGGTGATCATGTAGCCGGGGCCGATCGCATTGGCCTGGATGCCGAGCTCGCCCCATTCGGCCGCCATGGCCTTGGTCAGCATCTTGATGCCGCCCTTCGCCACCGTGTAGGGCGCGACCGTGGCGCGGGCGAGCTCGCTGGTCAGCGAGCCGATATTGATGACCTTGCCATGGCCGCGCTTCGCCATCCGGCGGGCGGCCTCGCGGCCGACGACAAAGGCGCTGGTCAGGTTGGTGTCGAGCACGCGGCGCCAGTCTGCCGTCTCCAGCTCCAGCATCGGCTTGCGGAACTGGATGCCGGCATTGTTGACGAGGATGTCGACCGCAATGCCCTCGGCATCGAGCGCGGCGAAGGCGGCCACGACCGCCTGTTCGTCTGTGACGTCGAAGTTGAGGCCGCGCGCGGTGTGGCCGGCCGCGGTCATTGCCGCAACCGCCTCGGTGAGCCGCCCGGCATCGGCGCCGTTGAGGATGATGCTCGCGCCGGCTGCCGCGAGCCCTTCGGCCATGGCACGGCCGAGCCCGCGCGAGGAACCGGTCACGAGCGCGGTGCGCCCCGAGAGATCGAAAGGTGAGGTCACGATGGAGGTCCTATTTCGCTTTGGTCTGGAGCGCCGGGTGGGCCGGCATCGGGCCGCCCGCGGCGAGCTGGGCTGCGTAACGGCGATAGGATTCGCCGATATGCTTGCGCATCGCCTCGCCGGCCCCGGCCGGGTCCCTGGCGCGGATGCGGTCGAGGATCGCAGCATGATCGGCGCGGCGAATCGCGACGTTGGCCTCCTCGCCGCGATCCTTGTCGCGCATGCTGCGGATCGAGTTCAGCAGCGGGCTCGAGACGAACTGGAGCACGGTCAGGAAGAGCGGGTTATGCGCGGCCGTGGCAATGGCGAGATGGAGCGCCAGGTCATGAGCGGAGCTGTCCTCCCCCGCATCGTCGGCAGCATTCAGCGCGGCCTCGGCGGCGCCCATATGCTCAAGATTCTCAGGCGTATGGCGCAGCGAGGCCAATTGCGCCGCCTCCACTTCCAGCCCGAGGCGGAACTCCAGGAATTGCAGGATCGACTGCTCGGAAGCCGCGATCTCCGCGCGCCGCAGGCGCAGGGAATCCTGCTGGTTGACGAAGAGCCCGAGCCCCCGGCGGGTTTCAACGATGCCGTCGGCCTTCAGATAGGCGATGGCCTCGCGCACCACCGGCCGGCTGACGCCGAGCTGGCGGGCGAGCTCGGTCTCGGAAGGCAAACGCGCGCCGGGCTGCAAGGCACCCGAGCGGATCGACGTCGCCAGCGCGGTGGCGGCATCGCTCGCGAGATTGGGCCTGGATCCGATGGACGACAACTGCATGGCGGTTTCCTGCTGTGCGCAGCATTGTCATGTTATCAGTTGTCTGACAACCGAAGTTATGCCTCTCCGCAGGTTCCGAACGCTGCGTCGTTTGCTGATCGAAGCCGGCGATGAACCTCGTTTGCGGGCAAAACTTGCCCGATTCCCGCATTGGGACCATGCTCATCCAGATGAAGCTCCTGCTCGTCCTCGGGATCGTCGTGAGCTGCGGCCTTGCGATCTGGCTGGCGCTGGATGGCAACGCCGTGATCGCGTTGCCGCTGGTCATCGTCGTCAGCGCCCTCGTGCGGACCCTTGTCCGCGTCATCAACGGCAAGCATTTCCGTCCTGCCGAAACGCCGATCGCCCAGGATTCGGAAGACTGACCGGTCCCTCACGGTCGCCCGGGCCAGCCCGTGTTGACCGCCACCGGCTGGAAGCGCGAATCCTGCGAGCTGGACGAAGCTTCGTTCCAGGTCATGAGCCATGTCATCGGCTTCGCCCCGTCGCGTCATGGCCATGACGCGACCGGAGAATCGGGCAGGCCCGCGCGCGGCGCCTGCCGCCATCGATGGCCTCGCACGGTGCTCGGCCGCAGCCGATCCCGGAAGCAGCGGCGCCTTCCTGGATCGCATCCGCCACCAGGCGGCACCGGATTGCATCGATCCGATCCACAGGCCGGAAGCCCGTTGGCGGCCGCGGTGAAGAAAGCCGGCGGAAGTGACTGGACAGGCCGAGCGCCTGCCTCTATATCGCCCCCACCAACACGGACGGCCCCGCGCCGCTCCCGGTTCGCCCAGGTAGCTCAGTTGGTAGAGCATGCGACTGAAAATCGCAGTGTCGGCGGTTCGACTCCGTCCCTGGGCACCATCGCCTTTCCGCAATGAAATCAGTACTATGCGGACAAAGGCTTAAGTCAGTTCGAGGCTCGGTGTTAGGGTGCGTGTTAGGGCGCTCTGTTCACGCCTCGTTTTCGGCCTTGCGTCGGGCAAGCCGGAGCTCTGCGACACGACCGGTCTGAACCAGCCTTCCGCGGTTGTATTTCTGCGTCGTGCTGGCTTGGGTGCGCGCCACGGAGCGGATCGCGCTCGGCAAGCGCACGGCCAGGGACATCGCGAACCTTGCCGAGTCGGGCATCGACGACGCGATGGCCCGGCGCATCCACGCCGCCTATGCGGACGGTGGCGGCTCCAAGGTCGACGGCTCCCGGCTGCCGAACACGGATGCGTGGAAGGATCGCAACGCGGCCAAGGCGTTCGAGGCGGCCCTTCAGCGAGAGGTCAATATCGCGGTGATCACGCCCGGCCTCGAAAAGCCGCTCTGGATGTCGAGCCCCGTCATGTCCATGCTCGGGCAGTTCAAGGCGTTCATCGCGGCAGCCAACGAGCGGATGCTGATCACCAACCTGCAGCGCTCGGACTGGAACACGTTGCAGGGCCTGTTCGCCGCGATCACGCTCGGCATGCTCTCCTATCGGCTTTACACGCTCGTCTCCGGCCAGAAGGCCAGCGAGCGCCCGCAGGACTGAGTCAAGGAAGGCATCTCGCGCTCTGGCGTCATGGGCTGGTTCGACGAGATCAACAGCATGGGCGCGAAGTTCACGCGCGGCCAGTCGGACATCTACCGCGTGATCGGCGCGGACAAGCCGCTGTCGCGCATGCAGTCCCGCGGGGTGCTGGGTACCTTCGCCGGCCCGACTGCGAACAAGATCGAGCGCCTCGCGCAGATCGGCGGCTCAGTCGCGACAGGCGAATGGAACGCCTCGGACACCACCGCCGTGCGCCGGCTGCTGCCGTTCCAGAATCTCTTTTTCGTCAGGCGGCTGCTCGACGAGGTCGAGAAGGGCGTCAACCATCAGCTCGGCATCCCGGAGCGGGCGCCGCGCTGATTCATGTGCGGTGCAGGTCGATGAAGGCGCGGCGAATGTCGCGTAATGACCACGATCCCCGCCTCCGAACGCTCGATGTCCTACGCGCCGGTCGCTGCGACTGGCCCCTTCCCGATCGACTTCCCGGTCTTCGACGGCACCGGCGCCGATCTCCGCGTCACGCTTGACGATGTCGAGGTCACCGGCTTGACCTTCAGCGGCACCATCGAGAGCGGCTTCTACGGGGAGCCGAATACCTGGGTCAGCGGCTCGATTACGTTCGCCGCACCGATCACCGGCGCCCTCGTCATCGACGGCGTTCGCGATCCGCGCCGGCAGGGGCAGTATGCGGAAGGCCGCGGCATCCCGGCCCGCGATCACAACACCGAACTGAACATTCTGACGGCAACCGATCAGGAACTCCGCCGCGACGTCGGCCGCGAGGAGACCAAGCGGAAATCCGAGATCGTCCGGCTGGATGGCCGGATCGACGACGAAACGGCGGCGCGTCAGGCGGATGTATCGGCGCTTGATGGACGGGTGACGACCGCAGAGGGCGAGCTTGTCCTTCAGGATCAGCGGATCGACGCACTGGGCGGCATCATCGCAGGAGTGCCCTTCCCGATCGACGGGCTTGAGTTCCGACCAGAGCAGTTCCCGCTCGTGCCGGAACTCAGCCGCGTGCAGGCGGCGGCTGATGCGGCTTGGGCGCTCGGCGGTGCGCTGCGGCTGCGGAGCGGTGTCACCTACGAATACGACATGGTCGACTTGAAGCCAGGTCTCGTTGTTCGATCTTCAGGCGCTGTATGGCGGCACGATGGTTCAACGACCGGCGGGCAGATTGCCTTGACGATCAGTGACGGCGTGATTTTCGATGAAATCTTCGCAACCACGCCGGGCACTGAGACGGCGGCCAACCTGATCAGCGTCGGCAAAAATGTTCGAGGAAAGTCGCTATTCGCGATCTCTGATGTGCAGCGCGCGGGTCGCGCTATCACCGGAACAGGCGAAGGCGTTTGTATCGAGCGGATCATGATGCGCCGCTTTGATGATCAGCTCTGGTTCGACGGTCGAGCCCTGGCCCCGACCCAACCCGCCGGCGGCATCATCGGGATCATCGACGGTGATGGCTATCTGACGGGAGCGCGCTTCAACTATCTGTCCTTCAATATCGGCTATCTGCAGATGACGGGGCGCAGCTCCCATGCAGCCGGCGTTATGTAGGGGCAGAATGGTGTACTCGTTGAAGGCTGCGCCGACTGGAATATCGGCCCGTGCTACATCGAGGGCTCCAACGAGCATGCCTTCCGCATCGGCGGTTCCCGGATCGCGGATGCCGAAACGCGCAACTACCGGATCGGCGTCATCACCGCGGAGAACTGCCGAGGGTGTCCGTTCAAGATCAATCCATCGCTTCTCATCTCGCCCGGCGTTACCGAGAAAGCATGGAACGGAACGGTCGCCGGTGTCGTCGGGATCGATTGCGGCGATGGAGCGCCCATCGGCAACATGGACGCGACGCGGTTCACGCATATCAGGGGTTTGCGCGTCGGCTTCATCCGGCTTTACCGAAATGATGCCCTTGTTTCGGGGCAGTATGGCGCAATCCTGAACGACTGCGACGATGTCGAGGTATTCGGCCTCTCGGGCGATGCCATAAATGCAGCGTTCATTTACATTGACGGCACCAATGACGTCGACGGCATCAATCAATTCAGCGGACCCGTCACTAATGTGAGGATCTACGGGGTTGCTGGTTCGTGTGCCGGCGCCAACGCTATTGCGGTGTCCACGACGTTCGACGTCGGGAACATGCTGATCGAGCTCGACGGTATCACCGGCTACACGACGAACCTCTGCCGCTGGATCGCTGGCAACCTGACTGGTCCGTTCCGACTGATCGGGCGGGTGAACGGCAACGCCACATTCCAGGGCATGCCCGCCAGCGATCTCGTGTTCATCGATATCGAGCAGGGCGGCAAGCGCCGGGTCGGACGCCCCGATGCCGCACGGTTCTTGGCGGGGCTGACGGTCGCGAGCGCTGGGTTCGATCTCGCTGCGACACCGGCCGCCGGAAAGTTCGGCGCTCTATTCGTGTCTGCGGTCATGGCGACGGCGGGGGCGGGAGCCTATGGCGGCGCGCTCGTTCTCGGCCGTCCTGGCTCGGATCGGCGTGGCGCGAGTCTCGTTGCGAAGCAGGGCGCTTCGGCGTCGGCGGTCGGCTTGTCGGTGATGACTGGCGTTGGTTCATTAGCGGCCGACCAGGAATACGAGCACACTTGTTTCGATGCTGGCGGCGATCTGGAGTTCTTTACGGCCGGCAAGGGGCCGATCATTAAAACACCAGACGGGACCAAACGATATCGGATCGCTGTCGATAATGCCGGGGCTTTGACAACGACGCTGGTTTAACGCGTCAGTTTGTCGAGCCGACTCGGATTGCGTCGCCTAGCGCCTTGGCAATGAGCGCCGCACCGGCCGCGTCTGTGGTCTTCACTGGCCGGCGCATGGCCTCTCGGAAAGCCTCATGGTCATCCCAGCCAACAAGGTTTTCGGACGGGGCATCAACCGCGGCCTGATAGGCCTTGTTCAGGTCGCTCAGGGCCTCGACTGTTTCGAGGTCACTCTTTGCCGCCATGGTCGGGGTCCTGGCCTTATGAGGCCTCAGGCTTATGCCTAAGGCCTGCGCTCGACGGTTGTAACAAAGGAACGCCCGTCGCGAGAGAACACGCGGTTCATTGGTTCGCCCAAGCGTTCTGTCTCCCATTTCTCGATAAGCGTCAGGAGCCGAGCCCCCTCTTCGTCTTCTCTCGAACCTTCAGGAGATCGGATAAGGCGACGCAGGGTTGCCAGTGCCAAATCATAGTCTGCTGCGGTTTCGATCGAGCGCATTAATTGTGCTCACTTTGGATGTCCTCGAAATATTCGAGTTTTTCGCTGGGTACGATCTCATAGGTTGGCGATGCGTTAAAGACCGCGCCCGTCAATTCATAGGCGAAAGGCCTGAGCACGCTCATCAATTCGTCCAGCGCAGCGTCATCATGGGCCTCAATGTATAGTGCCGGGCGGTCCTGAGAGAGAATCCTCGTGGCGCCGCGCAAGGCCGCCGGTTCGCCGCCTTCGATGTCCATTTTGATAAGACCCACTCCCGGCGGGACAACGTCGTCCAATCTTACGGCGGCGGCTGTCCTCTTGGGGTAATGGTCCAGCAGTTGGTATGTGAAATTGATCATGCCAGGGTGTTCAGCGACCGCGAAAGGCACGACTGAGACTTTGTGGGGGAAACCATTCAAACGGGCGATGTCGAGACATGATCCGACATGTTCGCAAACTGGCTCAAAAGCGAAAACGTGGCTTGCGCGCGTCTTGTGAGCGAAAAACGCCATATGATTTCCGACATTGGCGCCGACGTCCAAATAGATGCCCGGGATGTCGGCCTGCCAGATGTGCACGAGTAGATTGGCTTCGTAGAACAGCCCTTTCAATAGATGCTCGGCAATACGGCCCTGGCCGTTGAGTTCTGCTGGTACTTTCAGCTTGTGGGAATAGATGGCGCGCCGCTCGCGTGAGTTCAGGGGCCTTTTACGGTCCGGGGGCGGGGCCAGATCATTCAACATAGGCCCTTCTACGCGCGCTATCGCAGCCATCAGTCGCTCCATCTCTCTCGGCTGGAACTTCTGCGTCATCCCACTTCCGCCCGCAAGGGGGTGGGCGCCCCCGTGTGCGGTGCGGCTGATCCCGCTGCCGCCCATGGTCTGGCATCACGAGGTGCCAGATGCAGCTTTCCATCGAACAGGTCCGGGAGATCGCGCGGAAGCCGTTGAATGCAGCGGCCGTGGTGAACGCGAGCTCCGTTCTGGTCGCCTTGTCGCGCTACGGCAGCCGCTTCGGCCTCGACCAACCGCACCGGCTGGCGCAGTTCACCCCGCAGCTCATGCACGAGAGCGGGGAGTTCCGGCACGATCGCGAGGTGTGGGGCCGACCGACGCGCAGCGGCGCTATGAAGGCCTGGCGGATCTTGGCAACACCCAGCCTGGCGACGGACGGAAGTTCGCCGGCCATACGGCCATGCAAATCACCGGGCGCGCCAACACCAAGGCATTCCGCGACTGGTGCCGGAAGCATATCGACGCCAGCGCGCCGGACTTCCTGCGCTTCCCCGACCTGATTAACACCGATCCTTGGGAGGACCTCGGGCCGCTCTGGTATTGGGACACGCGCAACCTGAACAGGTTCGCCGATCAGGGCGATGTCGAGAACATCACCGTCAAGATCAATGGCGGCCTGAACGGCTACGCCGATCGCCTCGCGCTTTTGGCGCGCGCGTCGCTCGTCTTGCTCGGCTACAACGCCAACGACATCCGCCGCTTCCAGGAGGATGCCGGCCTCGTCGTCGACGGCAGCGCCGGGCCGAAAACGCGCGCCGCCCTCCATGCCCGACTGCTGGCCTTCACGGCGAAGGGCGATCAGCCGGCAGATGCCGCGTCTGCGCCCGTGGTCGAGGAAAAGCCGGTCGCGGTGACGCCGCCCGCCCTGGACAAGCCAGTCGACAAGACCGGCGGCTTCTGGGAGCGCATCGGCCAGATCGCGCTTGCCGGCGGGAGCAGGTTCGCCGCCCTGCTCGGAGACTGGCGCGTTGTCGTCGCCATCGCCGGCGCGAGCATCGTCCTGGGCGGGCTCGACATCCTGTTCCATGCCCGCATCATTGCGGCCGTGCGCGACCTCAAGCGGGAGATCACGGCATGACCTGGCTCTGGTCGAAAATCACAGGCGCGGCCTCAGCGGTCGGCATCGCCCTCAGCCTCCTGTTCGTCGCGCGGCTGAAGGGCCGCTCCGAGGGCAAGGCCGCGCTGCAGGCGGAGCAGGATCAGAAGCGAGCGCAGGCCCGGCAGGTCAAGAAGGAATTGGACGATGAAGTGGACGGTCTTGGCCATGCTGATGTTGACGAGCGTTTCGGCCGCTGGCTGCGGCGGTAGGAACGCCGGGGACTTCTGCGACGTTTCCTCTCCCACCCGGCCGAGCGCACAGGCCGCCGCCGCCATGGATCGGCAGGACAAGGTCTCGATCCTGAAGCACAACGAATATGGCGCGAAGGCGTGCGGCTGGCGATGAACGAGAAGGTCGAGGCCATGATCGGCAACCGTGACGGCAAGTTCGTCGAGAGGCTGATCCCGAACTTCGTTTCGGCGCTGCTTGCCGTCGCGGTTGCGCTCGAGACTCAGTATCTCGGCTTCTGGTCGGATAGCAAAGCCGCCGACGTGCAGACCGCGGCGGCGATCACGCGCCTCACCAACGATCTGGCCGAGACGAAGCGCCAGTTCAAGGAAGAGACGATGGAGATCAAGCGCTCGGCTGAGATCGATCGGCAGAAGACCAATGAGCTCTCTGCCGACGTGAAGGTGATCCTGGCCATCATGCAGTGGATCGAACGCAAGGTGGATGCTCGATGACCACGCTTCCGAATCTCCCGACGCGCCGGACGATGCCGCCGAAGGCGAGCTGCTCTATGTCCGGCCGACGAGCGGCCCGCCGAACGCCAAGCGCACGTTCGGGTCTCTCTGGCGCAACGTGCTCGGGCGAACGGCTGCGGCCCAGCGCTCCTTCTTTGGTGCTGATCCGGTCGCTCAGCCTGCAGGAGCCGCGCAGGCCGCCATCTCTGACAACTCGGGCGGCTCGGCCGCGCCGACAACCGGCCTTGCGGCCGCGACCTATCGCCAGACGATCATCCTCCCGCTGCAGCTTGCAGATATCGCGGCCGGTGACTTCAAGATCGCCCTGCCCTTCGACTTCACGGTGATCTCGGCCCTGTTTCGTACTGCCAAGCCCGCTTCCACCGCATCAAAGCTTGCGACGCTGACTGCCTCGGTGAACGCCGTGTCCGTGACAGGCGGCGTAATGGCGCTGACGACAGCGAACCAGAACACGATCGGCGGCACGGTGGCAGGCACGGCCATTACCGCCGGAAATCAGGGCTCGGCCGGCCAGACGATTGGCGTCACCGCTTCCGCCGTGACGGCTTTCGTAGAGGGCTCGGGCTGGGTGGAATTCACGGTCCTGAACCGCAGCCAGGCGAACGCGGCCGCGACGCTGGCGGCACAGGGGAACGCGATCCGCGCCGGCCTCGTGTCGCTCGGGCTTTTGAAGGGGAGCGCTTAGGGCGCCGGTAACACGCCATAAGCATTTCAGATACTTGGCTCTGACTGAAAATCGCAGTGTCGGCGGTTCGACTCCGTCCCTGGGCACCATTCTTCTTGAGCTCCGTTTTATCTCAAGAACTTAAGGCTTCCCAGCGACTTGCGCCTATGCGACCGTGTAACAACGGTGTGCAACAATGCTCCATAGGCTCGTCCGCTCAGTGAAGCGCAGCGACTCCTCCTTCATACAATTCACCCAGCGCATTCCCGCCGATGTGCTGCCTCAAGCAGCCGGCCTCAAGCTCTCCATACCGCTCGGCAATGGTGAGTTTCATCACCTCGCCATCTCTCCCGCGATGAAGGCCATCCGGCTTTCCCTGCGAACGCGAGACCACAGTGAGGGCAAGGTGCGGCACGCGACGGTGGCGGCCTTCCTGGAGACCGTGTGGCAGGGCCGCCGCGCCAGCAAACCCATCAGTCTCACTAACAGGCAGGCCCATGCGCTGGCCGGTGAACTTTATCGGGCGTGGGCCTCGGAGACGCCAAACTCGCGGACCATTGGGATCACGCTCAAGCCCGGTCGCCAGGGGCGAGACCGCGATGACTGGGTGGTGGAGCACGGGGTCTTTCCCGACGAGGAGGCTAGTGGCTTCCACTCCATGGTGGCGAAGCTAGGCGCCCTGCACGCAAACCCGGTGCCCAGCGAAATGGAGCCCGTGGTTGGCCCTCTCGTGGACCGCCTATTGTTGGCGCGGGGCATAGCAGCGGTGGAAGCCGGCTCGCGGCTCCTGCTCCTGGTCGCCTTCGTGCAGGCTTTACGTGATGCCTTCGAGAATCGCGCCCGGAACGCTGAGGGCGACTATTCGCCGGACCCGAAGTCTCAGCGCTTCCCCGAATGGGTGTCTCCTGCGGAGCAGTCCAAGCTCCTGCCCACCTCTGGACTTGCCGCTGCGGTCTCACTCAAGGGGCTGGTGGAGGACTGGTGGAAAGAGGCGCAAGCCACCGGCCGCAAGCTGAGCACCTATGAGAGTTATCGCAATACCATGGCGGGGATGGTGGCCTACCTTGGGCATGATGATGCGGCCCGGCTGACGCCGGAGAATGTCATCGGTTTCAAAGACCACCGCCTCTCCAGCATCAACCCCCGCACCAACAAACCTATCTCCGCCAAGACCGTGAAGGATAGCGATCTCGCGAGCCTCAAGACGATCTTCGCGTGGGCTGTCAGCAATCGCCGCATGGCATCCAACCCTGCGGCTGGCATTACGATCAAGCTCGGCAAATCCAAAAAGCTGCGCTCCAAGGGGTTCACCGACGACGAGGCGGCCAAACTCCTCACGGCTGCCCACGACTACCGGAAAACTGACGAGACCCCAAAGACAGCCGCCGCCAAGCGCTGGGTGCCCTGGCTCTGCGCCTACACGGGGGCACGCCTCGGGGAGATGGCGCAGCTACGCAAGCAAGACCTCCGCCAAGATGGCGACAACTGGGTCATCACCATTACGCCCGATGCCGGCACGGTCAAAACCGACGAAGCACGGGACGTGGTGCTCCATCAGCATCTCGTGGACGAAGGCTTTGTGCAGTTCGTGAAGGATGCGGCTGCCGGCCATCTCTTCCTTAAGGTCGGTGAGGAAGGCGAGGTCCGGGGACCGTTACGGGGTCTCAAGAACCGCCTCGCGGAGTTCGCCCGCGTGCAGGTGCCAGATGAGCGGGTGATGCCTAATCATGGCTGGCGGCACCGCTTCAAGACGGTCGCGAGGTCGGCCGGCATAGAAAGCCGCATTGTGGACGCCATCCAAGGCCACGCACCGAGGACGGCCGGCGATGACTATGGCGACGTGACGGTGGCGGCAATGGCGCTGGCTATGGCGAAGTTCCCTCGCGTGAAGCTGGAGGGCTGACCCGATGGAAAGCCTTCTGACCGTACTGCTCTCGCTTATCGTCCTTCCCGCTCTCGGGGGAGCCACGCTTGGTATCGCTTCCGCCGTATGGCAGACAGCGACAGCCGAAAGCACGCCCAAGTGGCAGCGATACCTCTGGTTCCTTGCGGCTGGCTACGTGCTGTTAAACCTGCCGCATTTCCTGGGGGCATTGGCCCTCGGGTCAGGGCAGTAATGGCTGGCCTCTGGCCGCGCCCCAAAGGACCGGGAAGTTTTGGCTATCCCACAAGCCTAGCTCCCCGGTCCCCCTCCTCGCGAGGGAGCTAGTAGCTGGCGGCCTCGCGGCTTCCGAACTGGTCCCCAAACTCCAACGCCGTCCTGATCAGGCTGAGGTGCTCCGGGAGCGAAACCGGGATGCCGGCCTTGAGGTGGTTGCGCTGCCAGTACCATTCGACGGCATCGTAGAAGTCTTTGCGTCCGAGTCTCGGCACGCGGGAGGGTTTGCCCAGCTTCCAAGCCGCCTCGCGGACGGATTGCTTCGATAGACCCCGGCGAGAGAGGTGGTGGTAGTCGGGGCGCGGGCCTTCCGCCGGATGCTGCTTGGCGACCTCCCAAGGCTGGGCATCGGTGAGGATACGCAGGAGGTGAATGGCGCGGCTCTTCGGCTCGGCCACCCGGCATCTCGGATAAGTCCAGCCTTTCCCGGTGTCGTTGCAGCTAAGGCCCATGCCGAACGCGGTGGCTAAGGTAACCGCGCAAAAGTCCAACGGGTCGAAGTAGCGGAGGTTGCGGCCATGGATCGAAACGGCGACCTGAGGTCGCTCATCAATCATGGCAAGCTCAACGTGGGTAATAGGCCCGTGGACTGGCTGTTTGAGCAAAAGGCTTTCGTCAAGTCGGTGGTCGGGGCCTCTGTCTGCCGCCTGCCCAATGTAAGTAGCGACAGCCTCATAGCCGTCTGGCGTGAGATACTTGGGTTGCGTCATGTGGGATGATCCTTGAGGTTTGTTTTGGGTGATGCCGGGAGCGTCCCGGTGGCGTCATAGCTCCGCCCTCCCTCTGCTCTTGGGCAGAAGGCTTTGAGGGTGTCTCAAAGGTGGGATTTTGGGTGGGGCCTTGAGGTCTACGTTCGGTGTCGCGATCTCCGTCCCGGTCTATGGTGAAGCTGCCGGAAGGAGTTCTGCTGGCTATCGCAGGTCGGTCACTGTGAGCACTGACGCGCGTCTCGCCATAGACCCCGTGCTTGAAGTGACCGAGTTGCAGACGACAGATAGTGTCTGACGCATGTGGGTGGGGGTGCTTTGGCCTGACCTGCTATTGGGGTCTAGACGGTGGGGCTATCTCATAAGGTGCGGGAATTGATCCGCACTAAGCCAGTGCCACGCGCTATCATAAGGTATCCCAATTAGGTCAACCTGGACGCCCTCTCACTAGGTAAGACTATTGTTTTCCTCGGCCGACCACGACCTTACGGTGAGCCATCGGGTCCCTATCATAAGATAAGGGAATTAATCTAAATTTCCTCAATGATTACAGTGCCGCACTCACTGCTTCAAGGTATGCACTATGCGTCCCTACCATAAGATACGCCTATTAAAGCGAAATAACTCAATGTTTTCAGTAAACGGCCATTCGGCGTCACTCAAAGGGTCGTCGCATCGCAGCCGCAGCGCCTTCCACGAGCGGCGGGAACTTGATGTCAAACCCGGTGCCAGCCTCCAGGTGCTCAGCCGTGATGAGGTGTTGGTGGCGATGAGAGCCGGGAGGGAACGAGCGGCTTTACGTTCTTGACTCCCGTGAGCAGGCCGTAGTGACCTCTCCCGAAGGCTCCAAGTGCTTCAAGGCTCGCGACACCTGCACCGCCGCCCAGACTGTGCCGCCGCGTGTCGTAGGTATCCCGCGAACGGTGAGACCTTGGGCGATCCCCGACAGCGTGGTTATTCCTGCCGTGCGCAACTCCGCAATCACCGGCGCTAGGTCTTGGCCCCGCAGCTTGGCGCGTGCGCTCTGTGCGGCTCTGCCGGCCTCCTGGGCTGCTTCCGCCAGCTTGACGCCGCGATTGCCTCCGAGCTTCTTCCCGCGCTGCTTGGCAGCCTCCAGGGCGGCTTTGGTGCGTGCCGAGATGAGGCCGGCTTCCAGCTCCGCGACCGCCGCCATCTGCTGAAGAATGAAGCGCCCTGTTGCGCCCTCGATTTTTGGAAGGTCGCAGAAGCGCACGTCGACGCCGCTCTCCAGGATGTGCTCCAGAAACCCCTTGGACCGAGCAAGGCGATCCACTTTGGCGACGACGAGCGGGACGCGATGAAGCCGGGCTTTGTGCAGCGCCTTGTGAAGTTCGGGACGCTCTGACTTCCGGCCGCTCTCGACTTCCGTGAACTCCGCGAGGATGTGCCAAGCTCCGCCGTTCAGGTAGCTTTCGACTGCTGCACGCTGGGCCTCCAGCCCGAGCCCGGAAGCGCCCTGCCGCGTGGTGGAGACGCGATAGTAGGCAACGAACTCCCCATCAGCCATCGCTCGATCCTTTACGTTTTAATCAACGGTCGTTGACACGGATGTAAAAGGTGGGGGAGTCACGGTCAAGCAAGATGGAAGGGCCGGGCGGAAGGTGGTGCAAGTGGACGGCATCGCGGACGCGTGGGCCTCCTGGGCGCTCTAGCCGTTTGCTGAAAGCGGGAGGGGCACTGGGGGAAAGTCGTCAGCCCACGCGTAGAGGAGGCCTCTTACATGGAGGACCCCTTGGGTATCTACTAGTGAAGCTCAGCCGATCAGCGGCGCGTTGGATTGGCGAGGCCTTCCGGCACCTGCCGTTGTGCTGGCTCATGAACAAGCGCAGCGGGCTCGCTGGGCGCTATAATATAAGAAAGGCAATCATGCCTCGGAGAATGGACTTAAGATGGTTACTATCACGGCCAATACGCGCGGCATTGCGAGGACCGCCCATAGGTATTCGGATGGCTTGTTTCGGTGCTTCCCTCGGTCGGAGAACCGTAAGAGGTTCGCTCGGGCGTTCGTGACTGAAGCCCAGGCTGCCGGCTTTCTCGCCCTGAACCCGACTTGGGGAATCCGTGTGCGTGAGGGATACGCGATTATTTATCGGTCCCTCCGTATCCTGCGGCGCTGAAGGCAGGCAGGCAGTGGGCTCCGAGGAGAGCAGGCCGCGTGTCGCCCCCTTGGAGCCTGAGCATCAACAGACCACCCTTCGCCATCCCGAGAGCCGGCACAGCGCCAATAGCGGGTGGGTTCCAGGTCATTCCGGCATCGGTGGGGATGGGGGGCAGTTGCGGGCGCTTTAGGAATTCCCGGACCCCGCATGGGGGAAACGCGCATCCGTCGCTACGTTAAGTGGTCTCTCGCGTGGTTGACCCTCCGGGAAGGTGCCGATGGGGGTCACAACTGCATCCGCCTCTTAAGCTCCTCTACGCTAATCAGGCCAGCTTTATGGATCATGCGGTGGCAGTTCGAGCAGAGGGCCGCAAGTTGATTGAGGTCAGGAGCTTTATCGCCCTTTAGCTTCGAGACGGGCTCGATGTGATGGGCCTCAATGAAACCAGCGCCTAGCTCCCCATACCGTACCTCGAAGTCGAAGCTGCAAGCCGTGCACTTGAAGTTGGGCAATCGGGCCTTGAATGCCGCTACAAGCTTGCGCGATCTCTCGGCACGTAGGTGAGCCACAAGAACGCGCTTGCCTTCCGGCTCGCCTAGATCGTTCAAACCCTCGTCCCAGACGTCCGGCAAAGGCCCGCCTGCCGCTAACGCCCACATTCCACTTCCGGGGTTCACATTCTTAAAGACGTCCTTGTTCTGGCTTAGGACCGTCCGAACTGAGAAAGTCTTGCGCTCAATGCCCTGCGCCGCCGCGATCTCCTTCACGCGCTCTTTGATCGCATCAATATGGGCCGGCTGCGGCAACTGGCTTAGCGCTTCCACGAGCATCTCAAATAGCGTCATTCAAACCTCCCACTCCAATCCTAGCCAATCTATCGCCCGTACCGCTTGTTACCGCCTGAGGTCATGCAGTAGCGACCGCCACGCGGCCCGATGCAGACCCTCCCGCTGCCACAGGGGCATGGACCGGAAGCCCTGCGCGAAGCCTTTACAGCCTTATGGCCCATCGATGCGGCAGCCCGGAGCGTATCGCTCGTGTCACTGCTCCTTGATGCCGTCGCTCGCGGTGTGCTCTGCGGGCTCGAAGCCGGGCGGGTGGCGGAGATGGGCGGCTCTGAGACTGTGGAGCGGGTGCTTCGTGCCTGACCTGTCGAGACCATGAAGGAGTCGAAGCAGGCCAGCCGTGCGTCCTGCTCCCGAGCGTGCCGGCATTCGTTGATCGTCTTGGCGGTCTTGAAGCTGGCTCGGGGCTGGGGCGGCAGGATCATATCGTAGCAGTCTAGGCGTTCCTTCGTGCCGGCTTCCTTAACGAGGCATGACCGGAAGTCGCTCGGGGCGAACGCCAAGGCGAACCCACATGAGACCACCCAAAGCAAGATTGCGGCAAGCGTTCTGCCGACTGCACGCATCGCGTTTCCCCCAAATCCTCTTTTCTTGGAAGCTTACGCTGCGTTGGCTGCGCGATGCTAGCTAGCTTTGATTTAGGTCGGGGGTCTCACCCCAAAGCCACAAAGTTCCGCCCCAATCTATGTGTTAGCTCTGCGTCGAGACCGAGCCACATACTGCTCACCAAAGGTCTCTCATGGGTCAGTGCCCGGTTCCAAGGTGCGTTAATTCGCGCTTTGGCTGACGCCGAGCACCCTCATGTCTTTTCGCCGTCCGCCGCCTTGGAGCCGTCCAAGGGGGTATCGGGATGGGAAGCGTACTACTTCATCGAAATGGCGAATTGCTTGGCCGCTTTGCGTCACCTCATTCGGCGGCGCGGTGGATCATTGAGTTCGATGCACCTAGCCGAACCGGAAACGGCGGCGACTGGTCACTCTCTATACTCCGAGATTGGGCCTCGTGTGGTGGGCGAAGCTTCGTGCATGCCTACGATCCGGCGCCGACCCCGAACGCTTTGCAGATGGAGGCTGAGCACATTCGCGACGTTGGGTGGTCTGGTTAAGCCCAAAGCTTGACTCCGAGCGAGTCCTATTGTTCCCTTTTTGTTCCTATGCATCAAGGGAGCCTCAGACCTGCCATGGCCTCCATCACGTACTATGTGGCCCTGCCTATCGTCCGCACGGAGGACGGTGACCTCTTGCCCGGAGGGGGCGTGGAGGCGCTCAACGCTTGGCAGGCCCAGAGCCGGGCTCGGGGTCTCTCCCTGCATCATCCCGGAGCCATCGCCTTTTCGCGGACTGGAGACCCGGCGTCAGGAGACTTTGAGCCTGCCGTTGTGCTGGGGCGTTATGGCGAGCTTCCGGGGGACCTTGAGGCATTCATGGCGGAGGCTGGCGAGCAATGAGCGAGGTGGTCTAACCGTGGTGCAGCGCACGAAGCGCAGCCTAGGGCCGGGCAAGGCGGCGGAGATGCAGGCGAAGGTCCAGGAGTTTCATCACCAAGTCCGCCGATGGTGTGGGGAAATTCCTGTGGGTGGCCAAGTCTATATGGCCCTCGATGTGCTTAACTTCGCGCTCCATATGACCAACAGTCAGCTCATCCAAGAGTCGGGCGGGCATGGGGTTGACCCCCTCGCGCGGCTCTACAGGTCTGACGTGGATGCTGGGGAATGAGATGAAGTGCCCGCACTGCGGAGTTGGCATCCACGCGAATTGGAAAGTGGAGCGCATCCTCCAAAATGTCACTCAGGCGCATTGGTACCTCCAGGGGACTCTGTGCCCTGCGTGCGACTGCGAGACGATAGATATTCAGATGGGCCTGATCCCCACTGAGGCTAAGTGGCAGCGCGTCTATCCTAAGGGAGCATCGCGGCGGAGGTCGCCACCTTCGGAAGTGCCAGCAGTTTTAGCGAGCGATTACGCGGAAGCTGCTTCTGTTTTGTCGATCAGTCCCAAAGCTTCTGCCGCACTCTCTCGCCGCTGCCTTCAGGCGATCCTCCGGGCACAGGGTTACAAAGCCCGAGACCTCGCCGCCGAGATAGACCTCCTGCTTAATGAGGCGGACCCGGCCAAGGGCATACCCTCCAGTATCCGCGACACCGTGGATGCCATAAGGAACTTTGGGAATTTCTCAGCGCATCCGATCACCGATGTGACCCAGCTCCAGGTTATCGATGTGGACCCAGAAGAAGCGGAATGGTGCCTTGAGATTATCGAGGAGCTTTTCCAGCATTTCTACGTGAGGCCAGCGGAAGCGGCGGCCCGGAAGGCGGCGCTCAATGCGAAGCTTGCGGCAGCCGGCAAGCCTCCGGCGAAGTGAAGGTGGCGGGCGAGACTGAAAATGAAACCTAGAATCTTTATCGGCTCCTCGGTTGAGCATCTTAACCTCGCCTATGCTGCGCAGGAGAACTTGGAGCACGAGGTTGAGCCAACTGTATGGTCACAGGGGGTCTTTGAGCCGTCGCGTACGGCGATGGCATCCTTGCTAGATCAGATTGAGGAAAGTGACTTCGGGCTGTTCATCTTCTCGCCGGACGACATCACAGCCATGCGTGATGTGAAGAAGCGTACAGTCCGCGACAATGTAATTTTCGAGCTGGGCCTTTTCATCGGGCGTCTTGGAGCAGAACGCTGCTTCGTGGTGGTCCCCCGAGGCGTTGATGATCTGCACCTACCTACGGACTTGACCGGACTAACGCCGGCCTCATTCGATGCGGATAGACAAGACGGCAATCTCCAAGCGGCATTAGGCCCCGCGTGCAATCGCGTCCTCCGGGCGATCAAAAAGCTAGGCTCTCTGACACAGCGCGAGGCTACTGCGGCCTCCGGCGATAGTATCGCATCAAGCAGCGACAACGCCTTAGTGGATGACCGAAACGATTGCATTGCCCTAATCCAATCCTGGATGGGGCACCGCAGCTCCAGCGAAAATAGGCAAGCACTGAAATACGATGATGTAGACAAGGAACTCGGTTTGGCGTCCGGCTCCGCTCGGCTCTACATTGAGGAAGCTGCGACCCAATGGAATTACGTCGCGCGAATCAAAGGTAAGGACTTCATACTGTTTGAGGAAGCCCCGAGGCCTCCTCGGAGGAGCGATTATTTTTAGGACGCTAGGGGAGCACTTCGATTCCTAAAGGTGGAATCAAACCGTGAGCCCCGGCCGTGTAACAAGTCCGCTTGACTGCGCCGAATTTCGCTTTAGTTTCAACAAAACAGGATCGCAAAAGCGCAGTCCGTCCCTGGGCACCATTCTTCCGCTATGCGGTCGGCTCCACAAAGACATCAGCGGCTTGAAGCAGTTCGCGTGATGCGTCACCGCGCGTCCTGGCTGCCCCCTGGCTCGCGCTGCGTGATGAGTCGGGCACTGCGGTGTCCGCTGACATAGATCCACAGCCAGTTGAGCGCGACGGCGAGCCGGTTGCGCAGGCCGATCAGGAAGAAGATGTGGGCGATGCCCCAGATCCACCAGGCCAGGCGCCCTCGCAGCTTGATCCAGCCGAAATCGACGATGGCCGCCCGCTTGCCAATCGTCGCGAGATTGCCCGCGTTCCTGTAGCCGAAGGGAGGCGGAGCCGGCTTGCCCCGCAGCCGCGCCTTGATCAGGCCAGCGACATAACGCCCCTGCTGCTTGGCGGCCGGCGCGATGCCGGGCACGGGCTTGCCGTCGGCGCCCGCAACGAAGGCGGTATCGCCGATCACGAAGATGGCGGGCTCACCGGGAGCCGAGAGATCGGGCTCGACGCGGACTCGGCCCGCCCGATCGGCCGCCGCTCCCAGCCATTCCGCCGCCGGCGAGGCTGCGACGCCGGCAGCCCAGAGAATGGTCCGGGCCGGTAGAAACTCCCCGCCGAGCATGATGCCGTCGGCGCGGCATTCGGAGACCGGCTGGCCGAGCCTGACCTCGACCCCGAGGCCGTTCAGCGCCCGTTCGGCATAGGCGGAAAGATCTTCCGTAAAACCTGCCAGGATGCGCGGACCGGCTTCGACCAGAATCACACGGGCGCTGCGCGTGTCGAAATTGCGGAAATCACCGCGCAATGTGTCATGCGCCAGCTCGGCGATGGTTCCGGCGAGTTCGACGCCGGTCGGCCCTGCTCCGATGATCACGAAGGTCAGCCATTCCGCCCTTCGCTCCGGGTCCGTTTCCCATTCCGCCTGCTCGAAAGCCGAGAGGATGCGCCGCCGGATGCGGGTCGCGTCCTCCAGCGTCTTCACGCCCGGCGCATAGGGCTCCCATTCGTCATGGCCGAAATAGGAATGGCGGGCGCCGGTCGCGAGGATCAACGTATCGAAGGCGATCGGCGGCGCTCCGTCCAGCAGCACCTGCTTGTGGCCTTTGTCGACGCCCGTGACCGTGCCGAGCAAGGTCGTGACGTTCTTATGGCCGCGCAGCAGGAAGCGTATCGGCCAGGCGATCTCCGAGGTCGGCAGCGAAGCGGTCGCGACCTGATAGAGCAGCGGCTGGAACAGATGATGGTTGCGCTGGTCGATCAGCGTGATCCTGACCGGCGCGTCCGCGAGGTTGCGCGCCGCTTCCAGCCCGCCGAAACCGGCGCCGACAATAACGATATGGGGTTCAGGACCGCTGCTCATCTGTCGAACCACTCCGGAGCCGGATGGGTAAGGCTACCATCGTGGCGCAGGATGGCGACACTCATGAGGCGCAGCGGGAGAACTCAGTCCTCGCCCTCGCGCTGCGGCGGCGCGCCCTCCTCCGCCTCGTCGACCGGCTCGCCGGGGATCACATAGCTGCCCTTGAGCCAGCGGCCGAGGTCGATATCGGCGCAGCGCGCCGAACAGAACGGCTTGAAGCGCGCGACCGCCGGCTTGCCGCAGATCGGACAGGGCTTCGCGGCCGGCGGGGCGTTTTCGGTGTCAGTCATATTTGAGCGTGATTCCTCCATCCACGACGAGCTCGATGCCGGTGACATAGCGCGCCTCGTCGCTGGCGAGGAAGAGCGCGGCATTGGCCACGTCCCAGGCCTCGCCCATATGGCCCATCGGCACCTGCGCGGCGCGGGCGGCCCACATCGCATCGACATCGCCCTTGCCATAGACGGCGGCGAGGCCGGCGGAATGCTCGACCATCGGCGTCTTCATCAGGCCGGGCAGGATCGCGTTGACGCGAATCTTCTGCGGTGCGTATTGCGCCGCCGTCGTGCGGGTGAGCTGGTTCAGCGCCGCCTTGGTCGCGGAATAGCTGGCATAAGGGACGCCCGTGTGGCGGATCGAGGCGATCGACGAGATGTTGATGATCGAACCGCCCTCGCCCGTCTCCTCGAACTGGCGCTGCATCACCGGGATGACGTGCTTCATCGCCAGGAAAGGGCCGGTGAGGTTGACCCTGAAGACGCGCTCCCAGACCTCCTCCGCGAGATCGACGACGCTGCCGACCTCGGCGATGCCGACATTGTTGTCGAGGATGTCGATGCGGCCATAGCGGCCGAGCGCATGGGCGACGAGTTCGGCGACCTGCTCCGCCTTCGTGACATCCGTCTGCATGGCGAAGGCCTCGCCGCCCTCGTTGCGGATGATGCCGGCGGTCTCCTCGGCCGCGTCGCGGTTGATGTCGGCGCAGACGACCTTCGCGCCCTCGCGAGCGAAGGTCGTCGCCGTCGCCTTGCCGTTGCCCCAGCCCGGCCCGATCGATCCCGCCCCGGCCACGATCGCGACCTTGCCACTCAGACGTCCCGTCATCTCCGCTTCCCCCTTGTCGGCGCTTTCCAGTGCAACGCGTTTCCCGGCGGCAGGATCGGCCGCGAGACGTGATCCGGCAACCCGCATCGGCGCCGTATCAGGCTGCGTTCATCCAGCCGAAGCGGATGGGGAAGCCCTCGCCGCCAAGAAGGTTGACCGTCTCGTAGAGCGGCAGCCCGACGACGCCGCTATAGGAGCCGACGAGCTTGACGACGAAGGAGCCGGCAATGCCCTGCACGGCGTAGCCGCCGGCCTTGCCGCGCCATTCGCCCGAGGCGAGGTAGGTCTCGATATCCTCGCTGGAGAGCCGCTTGAAGCGCAGCCGCGTCTCGACGATGCGGTCCCGGACCGTGCCCGAAGGCGTCACCAGCGCGACGCCGGTATAGACGCGATGCGCCCGCCCGGAGAGCAGGCGCAGGCAGGCGGCCGCCTCGTCGACGATCTCGGCCTTGGGCAGGATGCGCCGGCCGACGGCGACGACCGTGTCGGCGGCGAGGATATAGCAGCCTTCGAGATCGGCGCGGGCCTTCGCGCCCTCGCGTGCGGCCTGCGCCTTCTCGCGCGCCAGCCGGCGGGCGAGATCGCGCGGGCGCTCGCCCTTCAGCGGGGTCTCGTCGAGCTCGGCGGGGAGCAGCGCATCCGGCTTCAGCCCGGCCTGTTCCAGCAGCGCGAGGCGGCGCGGCGACGCCGACGCGAGAACCAGCATCGGCCGCCAGCCGGGATGTTTAGGAGTGGAGAAAAGGCTCAACAGGCTGCTCGACAGGAATCCGGGCCGCAGGGTTTCGGCGCGGATCAAGCCTTAGAGCATTTCGGCAGGGCGATAAATCCATCCACGACGGTATCGGCCGGAACATCGCCTTCCGGGTTTCGGACGGAGCACGCCTGTTCCATGCGGTCACGGTCGACGGCTCTGGTATACTAGGCATTGCCAAGCCGGGCCTTTGACGGCAGACTCCCTTCCCCTCGGCGTTACGTCTCCTGGTTTCGTCGGCTTACCGGAGTCCTAACCATGCCGAGATCGCGCAAATCGACGGGCTCCGCCCTTGCGACCGGGGCGGAGGCGCAGGCTCTTGCGGCACGCCTGATGTCGATGCAGGCCGACGCCGGCCTGACCATCGCCATGCGGATGCCATTGCTGATGAAAGGCGCCTTCGGCGACAGCCGTGGTCAGCGCGAAGCCACCAAGGCCGTGATGGAGAAGGCCTCGGCCGTGTTCGAGAGCAGCCTTGCCGCCATGCAGGCGACGACCGCGTTCTGGTGGGGCCTTGCCCTCCACCCGCCCGGGCAGTTCGATCTGGCGACGGCGGCGGTCAAGGTTGCCGACAGCACGCTGGAGCCTTTCGCGCGACGCACCCGCGCCAACGCCGCCCGGCTCAGCGGATATCGCCGCTAAACCGACCTGTATTCAGACGGTCAGGCCTGGCTATCGGAGGCGGTTTCCGCGACCGGCGCCGGCAGGGCATGCGCGCGCTCCAGCTTGCGGTAACGCACCACGCTGACCGGAATCAGCGCGAGATAGGCGACGACGACGACCGTCAGAACCTCGAAGGTGTAGGCGAAGAGCAGGCCTGCAACGATCACGACCGCGACGAAGATCGGCAGCACCTGGGTGCGCGGCACGCGCGTGCCGAGCGTCTTGCCGGCATAGCAGGGAATCCGCGAGATCGTCAGGAAGGCGATGAACAGGATGTAGATGCCGACGAAGAGCGCGCCGTATTCCTGCACGGGCACACCGATGATGTGCAGATAGACCGGCAGCATCGCCGTGATCGCGCCGGCAGGGGCCGGCATGCCGACGAAGAAATCCTTCTGCCAGTCTGGGCGATCGGGATCGTCGATCATCACGTTGAAGCGCGCCAGCCTGAGCGCCATGGCGCAGGCCAGCGTCAGCACGATGATCCAGCCGAAGGATTTCAGGTCGTGCAGGACGAAGATCCACAGGACATAGCCGGTGGCGACGCCGAAATTGACGAAATCGGAGAGCGAATCGAGCTCGGCGCCAAAGCGCGAGGTGCCCTTGAGCAGGCGCGCCAGGCGACCGTCTATGCCGTCCAGCGCCGCTGCGATCAGGATGCAGATCGTCGCCGTCTCCAGCTTGCCCTCGACGATGAGGCGCATCGCGGTCAGGCCGAGGCAGAGCGCCAGCAGCGTGATGACGTTCGGCGCCAGCAGCCGGAAGGGAATCGGCTTGAAGCGGGCGCGCTTGGACTCGACGCGCTCGGGCTCGAAGGGAGGAAACAGGTCGCTCATGTCAGCCGGAATACGCGGTTTTGGGAGCGCAGGCTAGGCTCAGCCAAGCGTCATCCCGCACGCGCTGCCGCGCGAAGTGCCGCTGCGCAGATGCGGGACCGTCATCAGGAGAGTGAGTTCTTCCCGGCAGCGTTCAGGTGGGGGCGCCCCTTTCGGGGGACGGTCCCGTGTCTGCGCAGCGGCATTCGCATGCCGCAGCGTGCACGGGATGCCCCTGCCCTTCGGTCGCGCCCTCAGATGTCGCGGAAGCTGCGCGTGACCAGTTCGTTGCCGCTCATGTCGGCAAGCACGGTCTCGCCGGCGATCGCGGTCTGGCCCTCGCCGACCAGCGGCACGACATGGGTCGGCAGGTAGACGTCGACGCGCGAGCCGAAGCGGATCAGGCCGAAGCGCTCGCCGGTGCCGAGCACATCGCCTTCCTTGACGAAGGGCACGATGCGACGGGCGATCAGCCCGGCGATCTGGACGACGCCGACGATGCCGGATGTGGTCTCGATCGCCAGCGCATTGCGCTCGTTGTCGTCGCTCGCCTTATCGAGCTCGGCATTGAGGAAGAGGCCGGGCGTATAGGCGATCTTGGCGATGCGGCCGGGCACCGGCGCCCGGTTCACATGGCAGTCGAAGACGTTCATGAAGATCGAGATGCGCGTCATCGGCTCGGCCGGCAGCTCGAGCTCCGGCGGCGGCAGGGCCTGCGCGATCTGGCTGATGCGGCCGTCGGCCGGCGAGATCACCAGTCCTTCGCGTTGTGGCGTGACCCGGACGGGATCGCGGAAGAAGTAGCAGATCCAGATCGTGACGATCGCGCCGATCCAGCCGAAAGGCGACCAGAGATTGGCGAGGATGATCGTCGCCACCAGGCCGATCGCGATGAAGACATAGCCCTCCTTGTGGATGGGCACGATCACCTTGCGGACGGAATCGACGAGGGACATGAAGCGGGTTCCGTTGGGCTGCCGGCGCCGGGCGCACGGGAATGGCATGGCCGCCGCCGGGGGCCGGCAGCAAGCGTTGCGCTGATTTAGGAGGTTCCGCCGCGAAGGGAAAGCCCCCGGCCGGCGTCGATGGACGGCGCGCGATGTCGCGGCTGCTCCGGTCAAGCCGCCCGGTGCGGGACCTGAACGAAGCGCACCGCCACCTTCCAGGTCAGCAGCGCGAAGATGACGAGGACGATCCCCTGGGCAACGGCAAAAGGCGGCTCGGATTGCGTCGGCGCCAGGGCATGCAGGGCCGGGACCTTTCCGAAGAGCTGCGCGATCAGCACGAAGATCAGCAGATAGAAGGAGAGCACGGCCATGATCGCATAGATGCGGCGCCAGCCGCCTTCCAGCCGCCGCCCATAGAGCGCGTAGCCCGCGATCGCGACCAGCACGATATGGATCGCCCCGACAATGTGGGAGGGCAACACGCCATTGAACGGAAAGCCGAAGCCGGTCGCGCTGGTGGCGAAGGCGGTGGAGAGGAAGACTCCCGTCCAGCCCGGCCGCGTGTGTCCATGGAGCAGCCCGGCCGTCACCGGGAATCCGGCAACGATGGCGACCAGGCTCAGCCAGGTGTGGAAACCCACGAATGTGGTCGGATCGAACATGGCAGCCCCCAGCTTCACCCTGCCGGAGCAGCATGCAGGAAAGGGGCCGTGCTTGCGAGCGGTTTCAAACTGGCCGGCGAGCCACCAACCTGGCTCTTACGACAGTGTCACCCTGACGCTCTCGCCCTCGGCTTCGGTGGCGCGCTGGAGCGTGGCCTTGGCCTCGTCGACCTCGCGCTGGCGGTTCCACATCGCGGCGTAGACGCCGTCCGCGGCCAGAAGGTCGCGGTGATGGCCGCGCTCGACGATCTGGCCCCTGTCGAGCACGATGATCTCGTCGGCATTGACCACCGTGGACAAGCGATGGGCGATGACCAGCGTGGTGCGGCCTTCGCTGACCCGGTCGAGCGCATCCTGGATCTCCTTCTCGGTGAAGGAATCGAGCGCCGAGGTCGCCTCGTCGAGGACGAGCACCGGCGGCCCCTTCAGGATGGTGCGGGCGATGGCGACGCGCTGCTTCTCGCCACCGGAGAGCTTCAGCCCGCGCTCGCCGACCGAGGTGGCGTAGCCTTCCGGCAGCGTGCGGATGAAGCGGTCGATCTGGGCGAGGCGCGCGGCCTCCGCAACCTCCTCCATCGATGCCTCGGGGCGGCCATAGAGGATGTTGTACTCGATCGTGTCGTTGAACAGCACCGTATCCTGCGGGACCATGCCGATCGCGGCCCTGAGCGAGACCTGCTGGACATCGGCGATCGGCTGGCCGTCGATCAGGATTCGGCCCGCCTGCGGTTCGTAGAAGCGGAAGAGCAGGCGCGAGATCGTCGACTTGCCAGCGCCGGACGGGCCGACGATGGCGATCGTCTGCCCCGGCAGGACCTTGAACGAGACGCCGCGCAGGATCGGCCGCTCCGGCACATAGGCGAAATGCACGTCCTCGAAGGCGACCTCTCCCGCCGGGACCGCAAGCGGCAGGGCGCCGGGCTTGTCCTGGATCTCGGGGTCGCGGCCGATGAGCGAGAACATCTGGGCGATGTCGAGCGTCGCCTGCTTGATCTCGCGATAGACGGTGCCCATGAAATTCAGCGGAATATAGAGCTGGATCAGCATGGCGTTGATCAGGATGAGGTCGCCGACCGTGTTGGTGCCTGCCTGGAAGCCGCGCACCGCCATCACCATCGACAGCGTCAGCCCCACTGCGAAGATCGCGGCCTGGCCGAAATTCAGCCAGGCGAGCGAGGTGTAGGACTTGATCGAGTTGCGCTCGTAGCGCGCCATCGACTGGTCGTAGCGCGCGGTCTCGCGGGCCTCGGCGCCGAAATACTTCACCGTCTCGTAGTTGAGCAGCGAGTCGATCGCCTTGGCATTGGCGTCGGTATCCGACTCGTTCATCGCCAAGCGGATGGCGATGCGCCACTCCGTCGCCTTGATGGTGTAGGTCATGTAGGCCGTGACCATCGCGACCAGCACGGCGACATAGCGCCAGTCGAACAGATACAGCAGCACGGCGATGATCAACGAAACCTCGATGATCACAGGCACGAGCTGATTGAGGCCGAGGCGCACCATCTCCTCGATGCCGTTGCGGCCGCGCTCCAGCACGCGAGTGAGCCCGCCGGTCTTGCGCTCGAGGTGGAAGCGCAGCGAGAGGTGGTGGAGATGGCCGAAGGTCTGCAAGGCCAGCGTACGCACCGCATGCATGAAGACCGGCGCGAAGATCGCATCACGCAACTGCACGAAGGCAGCCGCGCCGACCCGGGCGAGACCGTAGAGGATCGTCAGCGCCAGCGGCGCGCCGACCAGCCAGGGCAGCCATTTTTCGAGATTGGAATAGGAGCCGGCCAGTGCGTCCGTCACCCATTTGAAGGTGAACGGCACGCCCATCAGCACGAGCCGGCCGGCCACCATCAGCGCAAAGGCCGCGACGACGCGGCCGCGCAGATCGGCGCGCTCCGCCGGCCACAGATAGGGCCAGAGCGCACGGAAAGTGGCGAAGAAGCCGGAACCGGGCTGGATCACGGCAGAGCGATGAAAGCTCGGCGCCGGGGACGGCGCAGACGGCGCGGACATTTTCAAACGATTCCAGTTAGAGCGCCCGTATAGACGCAATCGCGCGCCTTTGCATGGGAATGTCGTTGCACCGGGGACATGCAGCAGGCTGCCCGAAAGCTGCCTTGCCAGCGCCCCATCCCGGGTATCTGATCCCGGCCATGGCGCTCGACGCCCGCCATCAGGGAAGGAAACACCATGAAGGCTCAACAGCTTGTCGCTTCCGGGATCGGCATCGCCGCCGCCCTCTTGCTCGCCCTGCCCGCCACGGCGCAGAATTCCCGGCCACATCCGCAGATCACGATCACCAACCAGCGCGCCGTGCCGCTGAGCACTTTCGCGATCGCCACGCCCGGCGATCAGCCGCGTCTCGTCGCCAAGCTCGCCAAGCCGCTGGCGCCCGGCAAGAGCATCGCGCTCAAGCTCAACAAGCCGCAGGGCTGCTCCTATACGGTGCAGGCGCGGTTCGACGACGAAGCCGAGAGCGACGCCGATATGGACCTGTGCAGGGACCGGGTCATTCGCCTGACGGAGTGAGGCGCGGATCGAGGCACTCCGCCGTCATGCTCGCCCTTGTGGCGAGCATCCACGCCTTGGACACCGCATTCGATCGACGAAGCGAAGACGTGGATGATCGGGACAAGCCCGACCATGACGACACAAGGCCTCACGCCGTCGCGCCGGCCTTCACCAGCTTGTAGGTGATCGAGTCGACCAGCGCCTGGAAGGAAGCGTCGATGATGTTGGCGCTGACGCCGACCGTGGTCCAGCGCTCGCCCGTCTCGTCGCCGGACTCGATCAGCACGCGCGTTACGGCATCGGTGCCGCCCTGGAAGATGCGGACCTTGTAGTCGACCAGCCGCAAGCCCCCGATCAGCGACTGGTAGCGGCCGAGATCCTTGCGGAGCGCGATATCGAGCGCGTTGACCGGGCCGGCATCGCCCTCCGCCGCCGAGATCAGTACCTCGTCGCCGACCTTCACCTTCACGATCGCCTCGGAGAAGGTGACGAGCTCGCCCAGCGCATTGTGGCGGCGCTCGACATTCACGGCGAAACGCTCGACCGCGAAATAATCCGGGACCTCGCCAAGAATGCGCTTCACCAGCAGGAAGAACGAGGCGTCGGCACCTTCGAAGGCATAGCCCTGTGCCTCCTTGTCCTTGACCTCCTGCAGCACGCGGTTGAGGCGCGGATCGTCGCGGCCGAGCGTGACGCCGATGCGCTCCAGCTCGGCGACGAGGTTCGACTTGCCACCCTGATCGGAGATCAGGACCTTGCGGGTGTTGCCGGTCGCCTCCGGCGCGACATGCTCGTAGGTGCGCGGATCCTTCAGCACCGCGGAAGCGTGGATGCCGGCCTTGGTCGCAAAAGCCGAGGCGCCGACGAAGGGCGCATGGCGGTTCGGGGCGCGGTTCAGCATCTCGTCCAGCGCGCGCGAGACATGGGTCAATTCGCCGAGCTGATCCTCGTCGACACCTAGTTCGAAGCGGCCGCGATAGCGCTCCTTGAGCTTGAGCGCGCCGATCAGCGTGACGAGATTGGCGTTGCCGCAGCGCTCGCCGAGCCCGTTCAGCGTGCCCTGGATCTGGCGCGCGCCGGCCTCGACGGCGGTGAGCGAGTTGGCGACGGCGCAGCCGCAATCGTCATGGGCGTGGATGCCGAGATTGTCGCCGGGAACGACCTTCGCGACTTCGCGCACGATCGCACCGACCTCATCAGGCAATGTGCCGCCATTGGTGTCGCAGAGCACGACCCAGCGGGCGCCAGCCTCATAGGCGGTGCGGGCGCAGGCGAGCGCGTAGTCCGGATTGGCCTTGTAGCCATCGAAGAAATGCTCGCAATCGAGCATCACCTCGCGGCCGGCGGCCTTCGCCGCTTCGACGCTCTCGCGGATGCCGGCAAGGTTCTCCTCCAGCGAAATCTCGAGCGCGACATGGACATGATAATCCCAGGCCTTGGCGACGAAGACGATGGCGTCAGCCTTCGCCTCCAGCAGCGCGGCGATGCCGGGGTCGTTCGCGGCCGAGCGCCCTGCCCGCTTGGTCATGCCGAAAGCGGCGAATTTCGCCTGCTTCGTCGCTTTCTGCTCGAAGAAGGCGGTATCCAGCGGATTGGCGCCGGGATAGCCGCCCTCGACATAATCGACGCCGAGGCGGTCGAGCAGCGCCGCGACCGCGCGCTTGTCGTCGAGCGAGAAATCGACGCCCGTGGTCTGGGCACCGTCGCGCAGCGTCGTGTCGAAGAGATGGACGCGGGCCGCGCTCATCGCTCCCGCCTCAATTTGAAGCGAACGACGCGCGGCACAACCATCGCCAGCATGACCAGCTTGATGGCGAAGGAGAGCGAGCCAGCCGGGCGGATCTTCGGGCTCATCGCTTCACCTCCCAGTTGGTCGTCGGCTCGCCGGTGGCGGGGTCCTTGCCGTCCTTGAGCGCGATGCCCATCGCGGCGAGCTCGTCGCGGAGACGATCGGACTCGGCGAAGTTCTTCGCGCGGCGGGCGTCGAGACGGGCCGCGATTAGGCGCTCCACCTCGGGCGCGACGACGGCGGGGGCCGCCACTTCCGGCAGAGCGATGCCAAGCAGGTCGAGGCCGGCCAGCAGCGCCGGCAGGTCCCCCGCCTTGCGCAAGGCATGCAGCTCAGCCAGCACGCGGGCGGTATTGAGATCGTCCGCGAGTGCGTCGAGCAGTTCGGCCGAGGGCTTGGACGCCACCGCGCCCTGCGCGGCTTCCGCCCAGTCCTGCAGCGTCTTCTCCGCCTCTTCCAGCGCCTTCACCGTCCAATCGATCGGCTGGCGGTAATGCGTCTTGAGCATCGCAAGGCGCAGGACCTCGCCTGGCCATTTGCGACCGCCGAAGACATCCGTTTCCAGCAGTTCGTTGATGGTGACGAAGTTGCCGAGGCTCTTCGACATCTTCTCGCCCTCGACCTGCAGGAAGCCGTTATGCATCCAGATATTGGCCATGCGCGACTGCCCCTCGCCACCGCCAAAGGCGCAGCAGGACTGGGCGATCTCGTTCTCATGATGCGGGAAGACGAGATCGATGCCGCCGCCATGGATGTCGAAGACGTTCTTCTCGGGATCGTCGCAGGTGAGACCGCCGCCGAAAGGGGTCAGCAGCTTCGCCATCGACATGGCCGAGCATTCGATATGCCAGCCGGGACGGCCGGGCGTGGCGATGCCGGCCGGCGACGGCCAGCCGGGATCGATGCCATCACGGCTCGGCTTCCAGAGCACGAAATCCATCGCGTCGCGCTTATAGGGCGCGACATCGACGCGGGCGCCGGCCAGCATCTCGTCGAGCGAGCGGCGGGCAAGCGTGCCGTATTTCGGCGCCTTCACGAGATGCGCCACGGCCGGGACGTGGAAGAGCACATGCTCCTCGGCGACATAAGCGACGCCGCGCGCGATCAGGCGCTCGATGATCGCCTTCATCTCCTCGATATGCTCGGTGGCGCGCGGCTCCGTCGTCGGCCGCAGCGTGCCGAGCGCATCGATATCGGCGTGGAACTGCGCCGTCGTCGTCTCAGTGACCCTGGCAATCGCCTCGTTCAGCTTCAGGCCGGGATAGTCACGCGCTGCACGGGCGTTGATCTTGTCGTCGACGTCCGTGAGGTTGCGGGCATAGGTGACCTGCTCAGCGCCGTAGATATGGCGGAGCAGCCGGTAAAGCACGTCGAAGACGATGACCGGGCGGGCATTGCCGATATGGGCGTAGTCGTAGACCGTCGGGCCACAGACATACATGCGGACATTCGACGGATCGATCGGCGCGAAGTCCTGCTTCGTGCGCGTCAGCGTGTTGTAGAGCCTCAGGGTCGGCGACATCGGGGCGAAATCCTGGAACGAAACGAACGGCGAAATACGAAAAAGGGCCTGGCCGCTGGCCGGGGCGCTTTTGTCGGTTCGTTTTCAGGACGAGGACGTGAGCAGCCGGCCAGCGAAAGCTAGCGGCAAATAATGCAGAGGCTGTTGATGGCGGCTCGCGTCATGGGAGGAACTGATTGCCTTTCCGCGGGCTTTCCGTCAAGAGGGCGCCCGATTGCTGCAATGCAGCATCGCCTCGATATTGCCGCAGTTCATTCAAATTTAACCGGGCGGAACCATCCTCCCGATTCGCGGGCTCTCCGTCCGCGATCCATCAGGAACTTCACCTCATGCGCCGCGCCGTGGCCTTTGTCGGATTGCTCGGGGTCGTCGCCGCCGGCATCTCGCTCTCGATCATGCCGAGCAGCCGCTCAGCCGCCGCAAGCGAGCCGCGCACTTTCCTGATCCCGGCCAGCGACGGCTACGGCGTCGCCGACTGCATCTCCTCCAGGGCCGAATGCGGCCAGATCGTCGCGAACGCCTGGTGCGAATCGCAGGGCTTCGGCAAGGCGGTCACCTTCGGCGTCGCCGCCCGCGAGGATTTCACCGGATCGGTGACGAAGCAGAGCCCGGCGCAACTGGCCGAGCAGCCGCTCAGCATCACCTGCGGCGAGTAAGACAAGCCCATAATCTACCGAGCCCTCATCCAGAGGAGCGCTCCGCAGGAGCGCGTCTCGAAGGATGCTTCAGGAGGCTCTAGAGATAACTGGAACATCCTTCGAGACGCAGCCTTCGGCTGCTCCTCAGGATGAGGGCTGGTATATTCCGAGCCCCGTTTCGTGGCGAGCGCCCGGCCTCACCGAATCCAGTCCGAGCATTTCGGCGGCTCGCCCGAATTGCCCCAGGGCATGATCGGCACGGTCGAGGTCGAGTTCTGCGGCGAGCCGTCGATCAGCTTGTCTGTATAGACGAGATAGACCAGCACGTTGCGCTTGGCATCGCAGCCGCGCACGATCTGCATCTTCTTCCAGACCAGCGAACGCCGCTCACGGAAGACGACATCGCCCTGCTCGGCCTTTTCCTTGAACTTGATCGGACCGACCTGGCGGCAGGCGAGCGAGACCTCGGAGACCTCCTCGGCAACGCCGAACATGCCGGAGACGCCGCCCTTTTCGGGCACGGTGTAATGGCAGGCCACGCCCTCGACGATGGGATCGTCGACGCCATAGACGGCGAGCTTGTCGTTCGGCGTCAGCATCTTCCAGACGGTCGACTTGCGGAAGATCAGGTCTTCCTGCGCCATCGCCGGACCGGCGCAGGCGAGACCGAGGAGGAGCATGGCTGGCAGGCGGCGGGACAGGCTCATCGTGAACTCCGGCAGGTCTCGAACGGGGCGGGCTTCGGGCCGACGCGATATGGTAGCGCTCGCGCCGGAATGCCAGCCTCGCAGCGCGCCGTCACTGCTTGAAGAAGGTGCCGTAACCTTCCAGCGCCTTGACGCGCTCGGCGATCACCGCCGCACGGCAGAGCGGGAAGTGCAGCACCTGCCCTTCCCGCCCCCAATCGTCGCTGCGGTAGAACAGGCAGCTCGTCTCCTTGAAGGCGTTCCAGGCGCGCTGCTCGTCGAGCAGGTTCTTTCGCGTCTCGTCCGGCAGCCCGGCAAAGACCCGCTTCCAGGCTCCGTTGAGTCGCCCGTCCTCGCGCTTCAGCAGGTCAGCGCCGCAGGTGGCCCAGGACGTGTTCGTGCCGTCGGACGCGGCGATGCAGCGGTCATGCTCGGCATCGGCCACCGCCGGCCGAGCCAGGCAGAGGCACAGGCCTCCCCAGAGCAGAAGCGCAGGCAGTCGTCGTCTCATCACGCATCTCCCTCCAGCGGCCATCAACCCGCCAGCGGCTTGAAGACGAGATAGGCGGCGGCGAGCGCACCGACGACGCCGAGGGCGAAGAGAACCAGCTTCAGCCGGGTCATGGTGCTGGCGAAGGCGACATTGCCGCCATCGACCTGCGGGTAGCGATCGAGCAGCCGCGCCACGGCGAAATTCTCCGCGACATCGCAGAGTCCGCCGATGAGCCAGCCACCGCCGCAGAGCGCCGCCACCCACCAGGGCTGCCCGCGCAGACTGAGGCCAGCGACGATGAGGGCGCCGACGATCGCATAGGTGAAGGCGCAGGCGACATCGGCCGGCAGCACGCGGTTGCGGTAACGCGCGCGCTTGTCCTCGCCATAGAGCGTGAAGAGCTTCTCGACATCGGCGACGCTGTAGCCGTCCCAGTCGCTTTCCAGCATGCGCGGCACGCCCTGACGGTTCGACCAGACACCGACCGCCCAGAACAGCAGCACCACCAGGACCGGCCCCCAGACGAAGAAGGCCAGCGGGATGGCGGTCGAATAGAACGGCACGGTCTCGGTCATGGCGTCTCGGCTCTCGCGTCTGGGATCGGCGCTGCGGTCGCAACGTTATCCGGCCGCCCGGCTGCCGCCAAGCCGTGGCAGCCGGGAACTCGATCAACCGTGGGGCAGGATTTCCTGCTCGATCGCACCGAAGATCGAATGGCCGGCGGCATCCTTCATCTCGATGCGGACGGTGTCGCCGAAGCGCAGGAAGGGCGTCTTCGGTTCGCCGCTCCGTATCGCCTCGACCATGCGCTGCTCGGCGATGCAGGCATAGCCGCGCCCGCCCTCGGCAACAGGTCGACCGGGCCCGCCATCGGCGTCGCGATTGGAGACCGTGCCGGCGCCGATGATCGTGCCGGCGGAGAGACGGCGCGTCGCGGCGGCATGGGCGATCAGCGTGCCGAAATCGAAGGTCATGTCGGCGCCGGCATCGGGCTTGCCGAAGAGCGTGCCGTTGACCAGTGCGAGCAGCGGCAGATGCAGCCGGCCCTCACGCCAGGCCTCGCCCAGCTCGTCCGGCGTCACCGTGACCGGAGAATAGGCCGAGGACGGCTTCGACTGAACGAAGCCGAAGCCTTTCGCCAATTCGCCGGGAATTCGATTCCGCAGGCTCACGTCGTTGACGAGCATGATGAGACGGATCGACCCGAGTGCTTCCTCGCGGGTCGCGCCCATCGGCACGTCGCCGGTGACGACCGCGATCTCGGCCTCGAAATCGATGCCGTCCTCCTCGCTGCGGGCCTGCACGGCCTGGCGCGGGCCGAGCGAGGCATCGCTGCCGCCCTGGTACATCAGCGGATCGGTCCAGAAGCTCTCCGGCATGGTCGCTCCCCGCGCCTTCCGGACGAGATCGACATGATTCACATAGGCCGAGCCGTCGAGCCATTGATAGGCGCGCGGCAGCGGCGCGGCGCAGTCATGCTCGTGGAAGCGGAAGGACGGGACAGAGCCGTGCTCGAGCCCCTCGGCGAGATCGGCGAGGCGCGGGGCGTGGCGGCCCCAGTCGTCAAGCGCCGCCTGCAGCGTCGGCACGACCGGAAAGGCATCGGTGGCGCGGGTCAGATCCCTGGAGACGACGACGAGACGGCCGTCACGGCCATGCGCGAGCGAGGCAAGCTTCATGTCTTTTCATTCCTTCCCGGACGCGCCAATAAAGGCATAACCAGCCTTCGGGAGGAAACCATATGGAACGTCGCAGCTTTTTGAAATCGGGGGCACTGGCCGCCGCCGCGACGACGGTCGCGATGCCGGCGATCGCGCAGTCGCAGCCCGAGGTGAAATGGCGGCTGACGTCGAGCTTCCCGAAATCGCTCGACACGATCTTCGGCACGGCCCAGCAATTCTCGAAGCTCGTCTCCGAGGCGACGGACGGCAAGTTCGAGATCCAGGTCTTCGCGCCCGGCGAGATCGTGCCCGGCCTGCAGGCACTCGACGCGGTCTCGTCCGGCACGGTCGAATGCGCGCATTCGCCGACCTATTTCTACATCGGCAAGGACCCGACGCTGGGCCTCGGCACCGGCATCCCCTTCGGACTCAACGCCCGCCAGCAGCATAGCTGGTGGTTCTTCGGCGGCGGCGAGCAGATCGTGAACGGCGTGCTCGACCGCTTCAACGCCTATGCGATCCCCTGCGGCAATTCCGGCTGCCAGATGGGCGGCTTCTTCCGCAACGAATTGAAGAGCATCGACGATCTCAAGGGCCTGAAGTTCCGCATCGGCGGCATGGGCGGGGCGGTTCTCGCCAAGCTCGGCGTGGTGCCGACGCAGATCGCGCCCGGTGACGTCTATCCGGCGCTGGAGCGCGGTGCGATCGACGCGGCCGAATTCGTCGGCCCCTATGACGACGAGAAGCTCGGCTTCATCCGCGTCGCCAAATACTACTATTATCCCGGCTGGTGGGAGGGCGGCGCGATGCTGCACCTGATCATCGGCAAGGACGCCTGGGCCAAGCTGCCGAAGCACTATCAGGCAATCGTCCAGAACGCCTGCGAGGCCGCCAATAACTGGATGCTGGCCAAATACGACTTCGTGAATCCGGGCGGCCTGCGCCGTCTCGTGGCGCAGGGCGCGCAACTCAAGGCCTTCCCGCTGCCGGTAATGGAAGCGGCGCTGAAGGCGGCCGAAGAATATTATGCCGAGACCAGCGCCAAGAGCCCGGACTTCAAGAAGGGCTACGATTCGATGGTCGCCTTCCGCGGCGAGAACCTGCTCTGGTGGCAGATCGCGGAACTGTCCTACGACTCGTTCATGAACCGGCTGAAGGCGCGCTGAAGCGTGGCCGGATCATCGCCATGACAAGGAAACCATCCGCCCCCCCGGAAGAACAGGCGCTCCATCTGGAGCGCTTCCTGCCCTATCGCCTCAACGTCGTCGGCACGCTCGGCGGACGCGCACTCGGGCGCATCTATGGCGAACGCTTCGGCATCGGCATCCCGGAATGGCGGGTGGTCGCGCAGCTCGGCGAGTTCGGCAAGCTGACCTCGCGCGACATCGGCGAGCTCGCCCAGATGCACAAGACCAAGGTCTCTCGCGCCGTCGGCGAACTGGAGAAGCGCGGGCTGGTCTCGCGCGCCGAGAACCGGCAGGACCGGCGCGAATCCTTCGTCGCGCTGACGCCGGCGGGCAAGCGCATCTACGACCAGATCGTACCGCTGGCGCTCGGCTTCGAAGCCCGCTGGATCGACGGCATCGCGCCCGACGAGCTCAAGGTGTTCGAGCGCGTGCTCTCGACGCTGACGGAGCGCGGCCGGCACCTGGCCGGGAATTATCGCGAGGAAGACGGGGCTTAAGCGCCCCGCCGCTCAGAAATACTGCGCCAGATTGCGCCGGATGCGCTGCGCCGGGTCCTCGCCCTTCGGCGGATAGGCGAAAGCCGTGCCCGTGATCGCCTCATAGGCCCGGACATAGACCGCCGACGTTTGGTCGATCAGCTCCTGCGGGATCGGCGGCAGGTCCTGCGTATAAGGATCGCAGCGCGCCACAACCCAGTTGCGCACGAAATCCTTGTCGAAGGATTCGGGCTTTCCGCCGGCAGCGAAGCGCTCGGGATAGGTTTCCGCGAACCAGTAGCGGCTGGAATCCGGCGTGTGGATCTCGTCGGCCAGCACGATGCGGCCCTCGGCATCGGTGCCGAACTCGTATTTGGTGTCGGCAAGGATCAGCCCGCGCTCGCGGGCGAGCTTCTGGCCGCGGGCGAAAAGCGCCAGCGCATAGGCCGAAACCTCGTCCCATTGCTTCTGCGTCAGCAGACCCTCGCCGACGATCTGCGCGGCCGAGAGCGGCTCGTCATGGCCGCCGTCGAAAGCCTTGCTGGTCGGGGTGATGATCGCCTGCGGTAGCGCCTCATTGTCGCGCAGGCCCTCCGGCAGCGTCATACCGTACATCTCGCGCCGGCCCTGCTTGTACATGGTCAGGATCGAGGTGCCGGTCGTGCCGGCGAGATAGCCGCGCACCACCATCTCGACGGGCAGGATCTCCAGCCGCCGGCCGACCACCACGTTCGGGTCCGGGTATTCCAGCACATGGTTGGGGCAGATATCGGCGGTCTGCTCGAACCAGTAGCGCGCCGTCTGCGTCAGCACCTGGCCCTTCAGCGGAATCGCGGCGATCGCCCGGTCGAAGGCGGAGAGCCGGTCGGTCGAGATCAGGATGCGGCGGTTGTCGGGCAGGTCGTAATTCTCGCGGACCTTGCCGCGATAATAGTTCGGCAGCTCCGGGATGACGGCTTCGTGAAGAGGCAGATAATCGGACATGGGCGGGGCTTGCCTCGTTGGCGCTGCACGGAAGGCCGGCGCGGCCTTGCCGCTGCCACAGGTCTTCTAACCAGAACGGAAGTTTTCCACCATCGGCGCGGCGCATGCGTCCCCGGATTGCTGCGCCTGCCTGAATGTGGCATGCGAGGCCCTCGCGATGGAGCGTCCCCGCGGCCTATCAGGCGAGGCTCCGCTCCATAGTTCCGTCGTGTTTGGCGGGTGTTCTAGACCAAAGCTCCCGAACAGGGCCGGCCCGCCGGCTCGACCATGGATGACGTGACCCGACCCGCGATGATGCTGCGACTTTCCAGACGCTTCGGCATGGCCCTTCTGATGCTGGCGGCCCTCGGTGGCACCGCTGTGGCGCAGTCGGCGTCCTGCAATGCCTGGCGAGCCGAGCTGGACGGCCTTCAGGGCCGGAGCGGCAGCGATCCCCGTGCGGCGCAGGCCGCGCGGCGCGTCGGCGCCCAGCTCGCGCGCCTCAGCGACCAGTACCGCTCGATGGGTTGCGACCGCGGCTTCAGCTTCTTCGATTCGGCGCCGCCGCAATGCAATTTCATCCGCCAGCAGCTCGGCCAGTTGCAGAACCAGTACGGCGCGCTGCAGCGCCAGGCGGAAGGCGGCGGCATCGAGCAGCGCCGGGCCCAGCTCGCGGCGGCCATCAACAACAACTGCCGGGGGCAGCCGCGCGGTTTCTTCGACACGATCTTCGGGCGCGATCCAGGCCCCGGCGAAATCGATTCGACCCTGCCCGAACTCGACCCCGAGCAGCCGACCGAGCCGGCCAAGCCGCGCCTGGGCGGCCCGCAGACCGTCTGCGTCCGGACCTGCGACGGCTTCTTCTTCCCGCTCTCGAACAATACCGGCAATGGCGACGAGATGTGCCAGGCGCTCTGCCCGGGCACCGAGACGCTGGCCTATGGCATGAGCACCGGCGGCGACATCCAGAACGCTGCCTCGCGCGCGACCGGCCAGCCCTATTCCTCGCTGGCCAATGCCGGCAAATATACCCGCAGCTTCGATGCCGCCTGCACCTGCCGCGGGCAGGGACAGAGCTGGTCGGCCGCCCTCAAGGATGCCGAATACCTGCTCGACAAGCGCAAGGGCGACGTCATCGTCAGCGAGCAGCGCGCCGCCGAACTGTCGCGCCCGAAGCCCGATCCCAAGCGCAAGGGAGCAGCCGCCCAGGCGGTGGCGCCGGCGCCGGCCCCTGTTCCGGAAATCCCGGACGAGAAGCCGATGCCATCCGAGGATTCGCCGACATCCGGCACCGAATCGGCCGGCGTCGGCCCCGATGCGGTGGGTGAGAAAGTGCTCGACAAGAAGGACGGGTTGAAGAGCGAATCGCGCAGCACGACCGGCGAGCGCCGCGCGGTGCGGATCGTCGCGCCCAATCTCGCGCCCAACCTGAGCCCGCAGGTCGCGCGGCCCTGAAGGCGAAAAGTTCCATGCCAGCGACGCATGGAAGACCACCCCGGAACGGCACGCCGGCTGCTGGACGCATAGCCGAAACCGCCGCATAACAGGGCCATCCAAGCCGCCTCCGGGAGGCCGCCAGACCCGTCCCGCGGCCCTCGCGCCGCGCGCCCGCTTCTGACGCTCCCCAGCTCAGAAGGCCGCCATGTCCGAGACAACTGCGACACCTCCCGCCCATCCCATCGAATTCGGCGATGCCAAACGCCGCCTCAAGGCGATCTTCATCGGCTCGGTCGGCAATCTCGTCGAGTGGTACGATTTCTACGCCTATACGGCCTTCGCGCTTTATTTCGCGCCGGCGTTCTTTCCCTCGCATGATCCGGTGGTGCAACAGCTCAACGCCGCGACCTTGTTCGCGGCGGGCTTCATCGTACGGCCGATCGGCGGCTGGCTTTTCGGCCATCTCGCCGATCGCTATGGCCGGCGGCTCTCGCTGATGGTGTCAGTGCTGATGATGTGTTTCGGCTCACTGATCATCGCCTTCACCCCGACCTATGCGACGATCGGCTTCGCGGCACCGGCCCTGCTGGCGCTGGCGCGCATCATCGAAGGCCTGAGCCTCGGCGGCGAATACGGGGCGAGCGCGACCTATCTCACCGAAATCGCCGATCCCGAGCATCGCGGCTTCTATTCGAGCTTCCAGTACGTGACGCTGATCGGCGGCCAGCTCACCGCGATCCTGGTGCTGCTGCTGCTCCAGAACGTCTTCCTGACGCATGAGCAGCTCGTCGACTGGGGCTGGCGCATCCCCTTCGTCATCGGCGCGATTCTCGCCGTCACCGCGATGTTCATGCGCCGGCATATGCACGAGACCGAATCCTTCGAGGCCGCCAAGGCGACGATGAAGAAGGAAAGCTCGCTCAAGGGCCTGCTGAAATATCCGCGCGAGGTGGCGATCGTGGTCGGCCTGACAGCCGGCGGCACCGCCGCCTTCTACACCTTCACCACCTATATGCAGACCTTCGTCAAGCAGACGGTCGGCCTCTCCGACATCACCACGACCTATGTCATCGCAGGCTCACTGATCTTCGCGGCAGTGCTGCAACCGATCTATGGCGCGATCTCCGACCGGATCGGCCGCAAACCACTGCTGATCTTCTTCGGGCTCGCCGGCACGCTGCTGACCGTGCCGATCCTGACCACGCTGGCCGGGACGAAATCGGCCTTCGTCGCCTTCCTGCTGCTCTGCGGCGCCTGGCTCTTCACGGCGGGCTACACCTCGATCAATGCGGTGGTGAAGGCGGAGCTGTTCCCGACCGCAATCCGGGCCACCGGCGTCGCCGTGCCTTATGCCGTGACGGTCTCGATCTTCGGCGGCACCGCGCCGGCCATCGCGCTGTTCTTCAAGCAGCAGGGCCACGAGCAGTGGTTCTACTACTACCTCGCCGGCATCATCTTCCTGTCGTTCCTGGTCTATTCGACCATGCGCGACACCAAGCACGCCTCGGCGATGGAGCGGCATGAGTGAGGAAAGAGCCGTCATGCCCGGGCTTGTCCCGGGCATCTCGGAAACCACTGCTCTATCCTGAACGAGATTCTCGGATCCGCTGCGCGGCCCGAGAATGACGGCGGGAGCGCTCAGGCGCTCTGGTCGGCCAGCCGCTTCAGCGCCTTCTCCCGGCCGATCAGCGGTAGCAGGGCGGCCAGCTCCGGTCCGTGGTCGAGCCCGGTCAGGGCCTGGCGCAGCGGCATGAACAGTGCCTTGCCCTTGGCACCCGTCGCGGCCGAGACGGCTTGCGTCCAGCTCTTCCAGGTCGTGGCATCGAAGGGCTCTGCCGGCAGCAGCTCAGCCGCCGTCGCGGCAAAGCCCGGATCCGCGATCACCGGTGTGACCGGCCCCTGCACGACGCGCCACCACTGGGCGGCCTCGTCCAGCTTCGCGAGATTGCCGCGCACGGCCTGCCAGAACGCCTCGTCGACCGGGAGGCCGAGCGCAGCCAACCGCTCCGATACCGCTGCCAGTGGCAACTGATGCAGCGTGCGAGCGCTCAGTGTCTCCAGCTCGTGCTCGTCGAACTTAGCCGGCGCGCGCGAGACATGGGCGAGTTCGACCAACCCGGTGAGCTCGTCCAGGCTCGCGACCGGGCGCACCGCATCGGAGGTGCCGACCAGCGTCGCGAGCGCCGCCACGGCCAGCGCCTCGACGCCGGTCTCGCGCAGGCCGCGCAGCGAGAGATGTCCGAGGCGCTTCGACAGTCCCTCGCCGCTCGCCGTGGTCAGCAGGTTGTGATGGCCGAAGACGGGCAGGCTCGCGCCGAGTGCCTCGAAGATTTGAGCCTGGACCGCGGTGTTCGTGACATGGTCCTCGCCGCGGATGACATGGGTCACGCCGGTCTCGATGTCATCGACGACGGAGGGCAGCGTGTAGAGATAGCTGCCGTCTTCGCGCACCAGAACCGGGTCCGAAAGCGAGGCGCAATCGACATGCGAGGCGCCGCGGACCAGATCGTCCCAGGCGACCTCGCGGGCCTCCAGCAGGAAGCGCCAATGAGGTTTACGTCCTTCCGCCGCGAAGGCCGCCTTCTGCTCGTCGGTGAGCTTCAGCGCGGCGCGGTCGTAGATCGGCGGCAGGCCGCGGGCGAGCTGGCGCTTGCGGCGCCGGTCGAGTTCGTCTGCCGTCTCGTAGCAGGGGTAGAGCCGCCCTGCCCCGCGCAGGCGCTCGGCTGCGGCGTCATAGATCGCCAGCCGCTCTGACTGGCGGATCACCTGATCGGGCACGATCCCGAGCCAGCCCAGGTCCTCGGCGATGGCCTCGGCATATTCCGCCTTCGAGCGGGCGATATCGGTATCGTCGTAGCGCAGCAGGAAGCGGCCGCCATGCCGGCGGGCGAACAGCCAGTTGAACAACGCCGGCCGGGCATTGCCGATATGGAGGTAGCCGGTGGGCGACGGCGCGAAGCGAACCAGAGGCCGAATTGCAGCAGACAGTGTCATGGCCCGGCTTATGGCGCGTTTGCCGGCACGCGACAATCGCGTCGTTGACCGAAGTTCCCCATCGTTAACCCGACATTAGGGTTACCGAGGCATGAATCATCCCTGGAGCAGGGTGAAACGGGTGGAACCGGACCGCTGCTCGGGGAGATCAGGATGCGCATCCGTTCCATCGCGCCAAGCTTCGGGCTCATCGCCCTCGCCGCCACGACACTTACCGCCCCCGCACTCGCCGCCGATTATCCGGTGCTGCGCGGCTCGCAGATCGAGGACGCGCCACCGGCTCCGACATTCTCCGGCGGATCCTACAATTGGTCGGGTTTCTATCTCGGTGGCTTCGGTGGCCTCTCGCAAACACGTTTTCGCACCGACAAGGGCGTTCTCGACATCGCCAGAGGCGCCTATAACGGCACCACTGTCCTGAACGAGCTCGATCCAGGACAGCTCGTCCTCACCTCGCCCCGCAGCGATCGTGGCACAAGCTTCGGCGTGTTCGCCGGGTACAACATGGCTTTCGGCGATGCGGTCATCGGCTTCGAGGCGGAGTACTCCCGCATCGACCAGTCCACATCCGCATCCACGCTGGAAGCGCGCCTGCTGAGCTCTGGTGCAATGGCGATCGCCTCCGTCCAGAATGCGCGATTGAACGACTACGTCAACGCCCGTATCCGCCTCGGCTATGCCTACGGCATGTGGATGCCGTACTTCACGGCCGGCGCCGCCGCCGGCCGCTTCGACACCAACGTCGCCGTCGCTGCCGGTTGGGCAAACGCCAACGGAAACAATTACTTCGGCTGGCCGCGCATTCTTGGCGGGGCGAAGAAGGACGTCTGGGGCTACGGCTATTCGGTGGGCGGTGGTTTGGAAGCCGCCCTCACCGACAACTTTGTGGTCCGCGGCGAGTATCTGTTCAGCAGCTTCAACGACGTCGAAGGCGTGACGGTCAACGTCAATACCGCCCGTGTCGGCGCCGCCCTGAAATTCTGAGCGATCATCGACGGACTGTAAAAAAGGCCGGGGCGAAAGCCCCGGCCTTTTCTTTTTCGTTCGCTGGCGAAACGCCCTACTCGGCCGCCTCGACCTCGGGCCGCGCCCGGCCGGCGCGCTGGCGCTTGACCAGCTCGGCGACGATGAAGGCGAGCTCCAGCGCCTGCTCTGCGTTGAGGCGCGGATCGCAGAACGTGTGGTAGCGGTCGTTGAGGTCCGCATCGGTCATGCCGCGGGCGCCGCCGGTGCATTCGGTGACGTTCTTGCCAGTCATTTCCAGATGCAGGCCGCCGGCATGGGTGCCTTCGGCCTCATGGACGGCGAAGAAGTTCCTCACCTCGCCCAGGATCAGGTCGAAGGGCCGGGTCTTGTAGCCGCTCGCGGCCTTGACCGTGTTGCCGTGCATCGGGTCGCAGGACCAGACGACGTTGCGGCCTTCCCGCTTCGTCGCCCGCACCAGCGCCGGCAGATGGTCGAAGACCTTGTCGGCGCCGAAGCGCGCGATCAGCGTCAGCCGCCCCGCCTGGTTCTGCGGATCGAGCACGTCGATCAGCTTGAGCAGGCCATCGACCGTGGTCGAGGGGCCGCATTTCAGGCCGATCGGGTTCTTGATGCCGCGGAAGAACTCGACATGGGCATGATCGATCTGACGCGTGCGGTCGCCGATCCAGACCATGTGGCCGGAGGTGGCGTACCATTCGCCGGTCGTCGAATCCGTCCGCGTCATCGCCTGCTCGTAGCCGAGCAGCAGCGCCTCGTGGCTGGTGTAGAAGTCGGTCGTGCGCATCTCCGGATGGGTCTCCGGATCGATGCCGATGGCGCGCATGAAGTCCAGCGCCTCGGTGATGCGCTCGGCCACCTCCTGGTAGCGATGCGACTGCGGGCTATCCTTGACGAAGCCGAGCATCCAGCGATGCGCGTTGTCGAGGTTGGCATAGCCGCCGGTCGCGAAGGCGCGGATCAGGTTCAGCGTCGCCGCCGACTGACGATAGCCCTCGAGCTGGCGACGCGGATCGGGGATGCGCGCCTCGGCCGTGAACTCGTTATCGTTGACGATGTCGCCTTTGTAGCTCGGCAGCTCGACGCCGCCGATCGTCTCGGTCGGGGCCGAGCGCGGCTTGGCGAACTGGCCGGCGATACGGCCGACCTTCACCACCGGCGAGCCGCCAGCGAAGGTCAGGACGACCGCCATCTGCAGGAACAGCCGGAAGAAATCGCGGATATTGTCGGCCGAATGCTCGGCGAAGCTCTCGGCGCAGTCGCCCCCCTGCAGCAGGAAGGCCTCGCCGGCGGCGACCTTGCTCAACGCCCGTTTGAGCTTGCGCGCCTCGCCTGCAAAAACGAGCGGCGGAAAGCCGGCGAGCTGCTGCTCGACCGCCTTCAAGGCTGCCTGGTCCGGATATTCCGGAATCTGCTGGACGGGCTTGGCCCTCCAGCTCTCTGGCGTCCACCGCTCGGACATGGGACTACGTGCTCCTGACTGTGAGATCGCGCAACGTTAACCTCTTGGTAGCGCGAAGGGGCGGCTATACACCGATGATGTGGGAATGACCACCATCTGGCGGAAGGCCGCGCTCCCGGCAGCGTCGTCGCTCAGCGAACGCATCGGAAAAGGCGATTCTCCGCAACGAAATAGCGGAAGCCGTTGACCTATCGCGGCAACGGCCTGCCACCCTGATTCAAGCGCTTCACAGAGCGATTCAACGCAGCGGCGGGAACGAGCTTTGTCATTCTCGGGCTTCGCGAAGCGAAGAACCCGGAATGACAAAGGTGGCTCGTTGCCTCAGCCCGCCCGCGGCGTGCGCATCGTCACCAGCTCTTCCGCTGCGCTGGGATGCAGCGCGATGGTGCGGTCGAAATCGGCCTTGGTCGCACCCATCGTCACGGCGATCGCGACGGCCTGGACGATCTCGCCGGCATCGTGGCCGAGGATATGGACGCCGAGCACCTTGTCCGACTGCGCGTCGACGACGAGCTTCATGTAGATGCGCTCCTGCCGGCCGGAGATCGTCGCCTTCATCGGGCGGAAGCCGGATTCGAAGACGGTGACCTTGTGCCCCGCCGCTATGGCCTGCTCCTCCGACAGGCCGACAGTGCCGACCTCCGGCGTCGTGAAGACGGCCGAGGCGATGGTGGCATGGTCGACGGTCCAGTTCCGGCTGCCGAAGGTACTGTCGGCGAAGGCGTGGCCCTCGCGGATCGCGACCGGCGTCAGGTTGACCCGGTTGGTCACGTCGCCGACGGCATGGATCGAGGGCACGCTGCTGGCCGATGCCGCATCGACCTCGATCTCGCCGAGCGAGCCGAGCGCGACGCCGGCCTGCTCCAGGCCAAGGCCGCGCGTATTCGGCCTGCGGCCGGTGGCGACGAGGACGATATCGGCGTCGATCGGCGCCCCCTTGGCGCAATGAGCGCGGCGGGCACCGTCCGGCAGTTCCTCGATCCGCTCGATCGTGCAGCCGAGCCGCAGGGTGATGCCGGCATGGACGAGCGCGTCGCGCAGGCGGTTGCGGATGTCCTCGTCGAAGCCGCGCAGGATGTTGTCGCCCCGGTGCAGCACTGTCACCGCGACGCCCAGGCGGGCGAAGAGGCTGGCGAATTCGAGCGCGATATAGCCGCCGCCGACGACCAGCAGGCGCTTCGGCAGCGCCGGCAGATGGAAGATCTCGTTGGAGGAGATGCCGAGCTCGCCACCGGGGATCGGCGGATCGAAGGAGGGCCAGCCACCGGTCGCGACGAGGATGTGACGGGCGCGGATGACCTCGCCGCTCTTCGCCAGCCGGACCCGATGCGGCCCCTCGACGACGGCGCGCTCCTCGCGGATCTCGACCTTGGCGCCCTCAAGCCCCTTGCGATAGAGGCCGGACAGGCGCGTGACCTCGTTGGCCACGGCATCGCGCAATGTCGGCCAGTCGAAGACAGGCGCCTGCGGCAGCGTCCAGCCGAAGCCGGCGGCGTCCTCGAAATCCTCGGCGAAGCGGCTGGCATAGACGAAGAGCTTCTTGGGCACGCAGCCGCGGATGACGCAGGTGCCGCCGATCCGGTCCTCCTCGGCGATCATCACGCGGGCGCCATGGCCGGCGGCGATGCGCGCCGCACGCGTGCCGCCTGAACCCGCCCCGATGACGAAGAGATCGACGTCGAACTCAGCCATGATATCCTCTCAATCGTGCCGATCGGCAGACGGCACGCCGCAGAAAAACCAGACGGCCGCCAGCGCCAGCGCGGCGATCCACCACCCCTGCCAGGCCCCGTGCGCCACCGTCGCCACCCCGAAGGCGCAGGCTGCCAGCGCCAGGCGCGGTGCAAGGTCGCGCGCCGGCAGATGCCTCAGGCGCCACAGCAGCGCCAGACCAGCCAGCGTCAGCAGGGCCGCACCGATCGCGCCCGTCTCGACCCAGGCCTGGACCGGCGCACTGTGCGGATGACCGACCGCGAGCAATTGGCGGCGCGGCGGCGAAACTTCAAGCGCCACCGGATGACGATCCAGTGTGGGCGACGTGCCGAAGCCGGAGCCCAGCACGGGGCGCGCCCGGATGGCCTCGCCGAAGCTCAGCCAGATGTCGACCCGGTCGCGCGAATGGGAATTGGCGAGCCGTTCATGCAGGGATTGCGGCAGCGCTTCATCACCGAGGCGCCCCATCACCGGCGCCAGCGCCATCGTGGCGACGAAACCCAGGGCGACGAGCGCGAGCATCAGGCGGGGCAGCAGTCGGGCGGCGAGCCAGGTCAGCGCGAGAAGCAGGAAACCGAGGCCGGCCGCCCCGCTCTCGGAATCGAAGGAGATCATGGCGACGACCACGACCGCAGCCGCCGCCAGCAGCCAGTCCAGCGCGCTGCCGCGCCACCGCAAGGAGAGCCCCGCAACCGCAACGGGCAGCAGGACAAGGCAGGTCAGCACGGGGCGGTTGAAGATGTAGGTGACCTGCTTGCCGATATCGAGCGCGATGCGTACGGACAGGTTGGTTGCGAGTTCTGCCATCATCAGGACCCCTGCAAGGGCGATCGCAACCGCCAGAGCGCGGCTTTCCCGCCGATCCGGATGGAAGCGGCCGCTGGCAGCGATGACGAGGCCGCTCGCCATCGGCAGGGCGAGCTCGCCCCACATCGCCAGGCTCGGCCCCATGCGGTGGCTCCAGGCGATGGTGGCCAGCGACCAGAGCAGGAAACCGCCGAGCGCCAGCCCGGCCGGCGCAAGCAGCCGTGCCCGGAGACGCTGCAGAAGCGAGGACCAGCCCTCAGCCGCGACCACCGACGCGAGAAAGCACAGGGCAGCCAATCCCAGGACAAGCGGAGCGGAGCGGTTCGCGAGCCACATGGCCAGCGGCAATGCGATCAACAGGCCCGTGCCGAGACGCACGAGACGCCGCGACAGAATCGGCTCAGAAGGCGGGAAGCCGGGAATTATCGGGGGGCTCATGGCCTGCGCTTACGCGATCCTGCCGGGCGCGGCCAGTGGCAGCCCTGAACAATCGATCGAGTCGTAGAACCAAAGGCATAGAAGATGCGGCGAAAACGCCCTGTCGTCGAAAATTCTTGACTTCCGATTATGCAATCAGGCGCAATTGACGACCGGCGCGGCAAGGTGCCACAGGCGGAGCGCCTCAAGAAACCCGGGGGCAAAGCCCCGCAAGCGGAGGAATTCATGCTGACATCCATCCTGAAGCGCACGGCCCTGACGGCGGTGGCCCTGGCTGCCCTCTCGACGGCGGCCTTCGCCCAGCTCGCCGAGCTGAAGATCATGGCCCCCGCGGCGCCGGGCGGCGGTTGGGACGGCACGGCCCGCTCGATGCAGCAGGCGCTGACGGCCGCCGGCATCGTCAAGAGCGTGCAGGTCAACAACGTGACCGGCGCGGGCGGCACCATCGGCCTCGCCCAGCTGATCGGCGCCAAGGGCGCCGGCGACCAGCTGATGGTCAACGGCTTCGTCATGGTCGGCGCCATCCTACTCAACAAGTCACCGGTCAACCTGACCCAGGTCACGCCGATCGCGCGCCTCACCGCCGAGGCCGAAGTCATCGTCGTGCCGACGGAATCGCCGCTCAAGACCGCCAAGGACCTGGCCGAGCGCCTGAAGGCTGACCCGGCGAAGGTGACCTGGGCCGGCGGCTCGGCCGGCGGTACCGACCACATCCTCGCGGCGCTGTTCGCGAAGGCTGTCGGCGCCGACGCCAAGAAGATCAACTACATCCCGTTCTCGGGCGGCGGCGAGGCCCTAGCGGCGATGCTCGGCGGGCGCGTCACGGCCGGCGTCTCCGGCTATGGCGAGTTCGAGGGTCAGATCAAGGCCGGCAAGCTGCGCGTGCTCGCGGTCTCCTCGCCCAAGCGCCTCGAGAACGCGCCTGACGCGCCGACGCTGCAGGAGCAGGGCATCGATCTCGAGCTCCTGAACTGGCGCTCTGTCGTGGCGCCTCCCGGCCTCTCCGCCGAGCAGACCAAGGCCCTGACCGACACGGTCGAGAAGATGGTCAAGTCGAAGGAATGGCAGGAAATCCTCAAGGCCCGCGGCTGGGACGATTCCTTCCTCGGCGGCGCCGCTTTCGACACCTTCCTGAAGGGCGAGATCGAACGCGTCTCCAAGGTCATGGTCGATGTCGGCCTGGTGAAGTAAGCCAGCACCGCACCAGAACCAGCAGGGGCCGGGAAACCGGCCCCTTTTCCAACCGCCAGAAGCGCCAAGAACGACGCCGGCCACCACTGCGGGAACGCCATGACCAACGACACGCGCACGCAAGGTGCCAACAAGCCGGCCCTGCTGGTGGGCGTCCTGCTGCTGATCGTCGCCGCCTTCGTCGGCTACGACGCCTCCCAGCAGACGATCACCTCCACATACGGCGTCGGCCCGACGGCCATGCCCTATGTCGTCGCGGCGGGGCTCGTCATCCTCGGCCTGGCGCATTTCGTGGTCGCCTTCCGCGAGGGCCTGCCGCGGCCCGAGGAGGCCGACAGCAAGGCCCTGCTCTGGATCGCGGGCGGCCTGATCTTCCTGATCGCCTGCATCGGGCTCGGCGGCGGCTTCATCATCGCCATCGCCGTGGTCTTCGCCTGCACCGCCCGCGGCATGGGCCGGCAGGGCCTGCTGGTCGACGCCGTGATCGGCTTCGTGCTCGGCCTCGTCATCTACCTCGTCTTCGCCAAGCTCCTGACGCTGATCCTGCCGTCGGGTCCGCTCGAGCGCCTGTTCCTCTGAGGAGAGCCCGACATGGATACGATGCTCTCCCTGATGCACGGTTTCGGCGTCGCCTTCGAGCCCGCCAAGCTGATGTTCTGCCTGATCGGCGTCTTCCTCGGCACGGCCGTCGGCGTGCTGCCGGGCATCGGCCCGGCGCTGACCGTGGCGCTACTGCTGCCGGTGACGTTCAAGCTCGATCCGGCCGGGTCGCTGATCATGTTCGCCGGCATCTACTATGGCGGCATGTATGGCGGCTCGACCACCGCGATCCTGCTCAATGCGCCGGGCGAAAGCGCCTCGCTCGCGACCGCGCTCGAAGGTTCCAAGATGGCCAAGGCCGGCCGTGGCGGACCGGCGCTCGCGACCTCGGCGATCGGCTCCTTCGTCGCCGGCCTGATCGCGACGATCGGCCTTGCGTTCCTGGCGCCCTGGCTCGTCCAGATCGCGGTGAAATTCGGGCCCTGGGACTATTTCGCGCTGATGATCGTCGCCTTCGTCACGGTCTCCGCGACATTCGGCGACTCGCCACTGCGCGGCCTGACGAGCCTGTTCCTCGGCATCACGCTGGGCCTGATCGGCATCGACAAGCTCACCGGCCAGGCGCGCCTGACCTTCGGCGTGCCGGAACTGCTCAACGGCGTCGAGGTCACGACGCTCGCCGTCGGCCTGTTCGCGGTGGGCGAGGCCTTCTACGTCGCCTCCAAGCGCTTCCGCGACCCCGAGGAGATCATTCCGATCAAGGGCTCGCTGTGGATGACCAAGGAAGACTGGAAGCGCTCCTGGGCGCCCTGGCTGCGCGGCACCGCCTTCGGTTTCCCGATCGGCGCCCTGCCGGCCGGCGGCGCCGAGGTGCCGACCTTCCTGAGCTATTCGACCGAAAAGAAGCTCTGCAAATACCCGGACGAGTTCGGCAAGGGCGCGATCGAGGGCGTCGCCGGACCGGAAGCGGCCAACAACGCCTCGGCCGCCGGCACGCTGGTGCCGCTGCTGACGCTCGGCCTGCCGACCTCGGCGACGGCGGCGATCATGCTCGCCGGTTTCCAGCAATACGGGCTGAATCCCGGCCCGCTGCTCTTCGCCGAGAAGCCTGACCTGGTCTGGGGCCTGATCGCCTCGCTCTTCGTCGCCAACGTCATGCTGGTGATCCTCAACCTGCCGCTGATCGGCCTTTGGGTCCGTTTGCTGGCGATCCCGCAGCCCTGGCTCTATGCCGGCATCATCGTCTTCGCGACGATGGGCACGCTGGCGGTCAACAGCTCGCCGGTCGAGCTCGGCATGCTCTTCGCCTTCGGCTTCATGGGCTATCTGATGCGCCGCTACGACTATCCGGTGGCGCCGATGGTCGTCGGGCTCATCCTCGGCCCGATGGCGGAGGCGCAGTTGCGCCGCGCGCTGCAGATCAGCCTCGGCGATCCGATGATCCTCCTGGAGAACCCGATCTCGGCGACGCTGCTCGGCATCGCCTTCCTGGCGCTGGTGGCACCGTTCGCGATGAAGGGGCTGAACCGCTTTAAGGCTTCCGAGGACTGACGAAGCCGAGCCGGATGAGGCTCTCGCCCGTGGCGACGAGAGCCTCCGCGGCCGGGCGCGGCTGCCAGCCCAGCATGGCCTGCGCCTTGGCGCTCGTCGCATTCTTGCTGCGGCCGAGTTCGGGTGTCGCCGCCTGACGCGCGGTCGCGCTGAAGCGCGCTGCGAAACGCACCAGCCAGTCCGGCAGCACGCGGGTCGAGACGCGCGCGGCATTCTCGCCAAGGCCATCCTTCAGCGCCTGGGCAATCGCCTGCATCGTCATGAAGTCGCCGGCCGTGGCCAGAAAGCGTTCGCCGGCTGCCGCCGCGTCGGTCATGGCGCGCAGATGCAGGTCGGCGACATCGCGCACGTCGACCACGCCGAACATCAGGCGCGGCACCGCCCAGAGCCGGCCGTCCAGCATGGTCTTGACCAGCAGGATCGAAGCCGACAGGTCCCGACCGAGCAGCGGTCCGAAGATGCCGACGGGGTTAACGACCGAAAGCTCCAGCCCCTGCCCTTCGCCGTCGACGAAATCCCAGGCAGCCCGCTCGGCCAACGCCTTGGATTTCGGATAGGCAGCCAGCCCCGGCGCGGCCGCGTTCGTCCAGTCGCGCTCGTCATAGGGGCGCTTCACGGCGCGACCATAGCCGATCGCGGCAAAGGACGAGGTCAGCACGACGCGCCTCACCCCGGCCCGGTGCGCCGCCCGCAGGACGCGCTGCGTCCCGTCCCGCGCCGGGCGGATCAGTTCGTCCTCATCCTTCGGTGCGGCGGCGGCCAGCGGCGAGGCCACGTGCTGGACATAGGCGCAACCGGATGCTGCCTCGACCCAGCCTTCGTCCCTCATCAGGTCTGCGACCGCGACCTGCAGGCGGTCGCCGGCATCCATCCCCGCCGAGCGCAACGCCTCCCGGAGAGGGGCTTCGCGGGCCGGGTCGCGCAGCGTCGCGCGAACGTCGTAACCGGCTTCGAGCAGCGACAGGATGCAGTGCCCGGCAAGGAAGCCGGAGCCTCCGGTCACGAGGACGAGATCGCGGGTCATGTCGCCGGCTCCGGTGTTTCAGTTCGAGCGTCCGGCCATAACGCCCGCTTCGCCATGACGCCAGAGCGCAACCGGCCAGTGGACAGAGCAGGCCAGCCGATGAACCATCGCGGCGAAACTGTGTTGTCCCAGAGCCGGCATCGCCATCGATGCCGCGGCAGAGGGAGACTATCGATGAGCGACACCACGCTTGGCGCTCCGGCCGGGAAAGGCCAGACCGCCGCCGAGCCCAGCCTGCACCGCGTCATGGGGCCATGGCTGCTCCTGCTCTTCATCGTCGGCGATATCCTGGGCACGGGCATCTATGCCCTGACCGGGCAGGTCGCGAACCAGGTCGGCGGCGTCGTCTGGCTGCCGTTCCTCGTCGCCTTCGCGGTCGCGATGGTGACGGCCTTCAGCTATCTCGAACTCGTCACGAAATATCCGCAAGCCGCGGGCGCCGCGCTCTACACGCACAAGGCTTTCGGGGTGCATTTCATCACCTTCATCGTCGCCTTCGCGGTGATGTGCTCCGGCATCACCTCGGCCTCGACCGCCTCGCGCGCCTTCGCCGCCAACATGTCCAACGCGTTCGGGCTGGGGCTCTCCGGCGGCATCGGCATCACGCTGATCGGACTGGGCTTCATGGTGATCGTCGCGATCGTGAACCTGCGCGGCGTCGGCGAGAGCGTGAAGGCCAATGTCGTGCTGACCTGCGTCGAGCTCACCGGCCTGCTGATCATCATCACCATCGGCATGATGGCGATCGCCGCCGGCCAGGGTGATGTCTCGCGCGTGATGGAGTTCAAGACGACGGCCGATGGTGGCGTGTTCTGGCCGGTGATCGCGGCGACGACGCTGGCCTTCTTCGCCATGGTGGGCTTCGAGGACTCGGTCAACATGGCCGAGGAGACCAAGGACCCGAGCCGCATCTTCCCCAAGATCCTGCTCGCCGGCCTCTTCATCACCGGCGTGATCTACGTGCTGGTCTCGGTCTCGGCGATCACGCTCGTCCCGCCCGAGCAGCTCGGCGAGGGCGAGACGCCGTTGCTCAAGGTGGTGCAGGCCGGCGCGCCGAACTTCCCGATCTGGATCTTCGGCTTCATCACCATGTTCGCGGTCGCCAACAGCGCCCTGATCAACATGCTGATGGCGAGCCGGCTGGTCTATGGCATGAGCCGCGAGCATGTGCTGCCGCCCATCCTCGGCAAGGTCCACCCGACCCGCCGCACGCCCTATGTCGCGATCGGCTTCACCAGTCTGCTTGCGTTCGCGCTGATCACCTTCGTCGGCGAGGTGCCGGCGCTGGGCGGCACGACGGCGCTGCTGCTGCTTTGCGTCTTCACCGTGGTCAACGTCGCCGTGCTGGTGCTGCGCAACGACAAGGTCGAGCACGGACATTTCCGCACGCCGACCTTCCTGCCGATCGTCGGCGCGATCTCCTGCGCCTTCCTGGCCGGGCCGTGGACCGGACGCGCGTCGGTCCAGTACACGATCGCCGGCGTGCTGATCGGTGTCGGCGTGGTGCTGTGGGTCGTGACCGTCATCGTCAACCGCAAGACCGGAACCCTGCCCAGCGACCCGCTGATGGAAGACATCGGCGGCCGCGGCCCGGTCAACTGACCGAAGCGGGACGCTCCGCAACGAGAAAGGGCCGGCGCATGCTCGCCGGCCCTTTTCGACATCGTGCGGCTCAGGCCACGCCTGGGCTCAGAAAGTGTGGCCGCGCTTGCGCATCTCCTGCGAGAAGCGGTCGAACAGATACTGGCTGGTCTGCACGGTCCAGGGCTGCAGGACGAGCAGCAGATCGTCCATCGCCTCGCGCCGCAGCGCATTGTAGCGCTGGCCGACCGGAGACTTGAAGAAGGCCGCGATCTCCTTGAGATCCGCCTCGGTCATCTTCCGGGCGAAGACCTCGGCCGCGGTCTTGGCCATCTCGTCGGCGCGCTTGTCGGCTTCCGGCTTCAGGGCGGCGACGACGGCGTCCGCGTCCTTCTTCATCTCGGGTCGGGTCGCGAGGATGTCCTGTACGCTCTTCTCGAACTCGCCGTAGATGTTCGTGATGCCGGCCGTGACGCCGGTCACGTCCGCGACCTCGCGCGCCACCTGCAGATGGCTCGGCGTCAGCGCCGGCGCCTGGGCAAAGGCGGGCGCTGCGCAGATGAGCGCCAGACCAAGGGCAGCCCGGGCGAGAGAACGACGGATCATGCGTTGAAACCCCTTTATCAGCGACCCACCGCCGGAGCGCGCGATTGCGCCTCCGACAACGATGAATCGGTCATTGTGGCGCGTTCCTTAGCGTGTCTTGCGCCGGAATGGAATCATTCGATCTTGCCGAGCAGCCGGAGCCCATCGGCACCGGCCAGGATGGCGCCCGAGGCCAGCCCGATGAACAGGCCGTGTTCGACGACGCCGGGCACGACGTTCAGCGATTGTGCGAGCAACTCAGGGCGCTCGATCGTGCCGAGATGGGCGTCGAGGATATAGTGGCCACCATCGGTGACGAGCGTCGTGCCGTCCGCCCGCTGGCGCAGCGAGAGCCGGCCTGCCGAGCCCGCGGCGGCGATGGCCGCCGCCACGGCCCGGCGCGTCGCCTCGAGCCCGAAGGGCACAACCTCAATCGGTAGCGGGAAACGCCCGAGCGTTTGCACCAGCTTGCCGTCATCGGCGATCACGATCATGCGGGCGGAAGCCGCCGCGACGATCTTCTCGCGCAGCAGCGCCGCGCCCCCGCCCTTGATCAGGCGCAGCTGGGGATCGACCTCGTCGGCCCCGTCGATGGTGAGATCCAGCTCCGGCGTCTCGTCGAGCGTCGACATCGGAATGCCCAGCGCAACCGCCTGGGCCTGCGTCGCCTCAGAGGTCGAGACGCAGAGAACCTCGAAGCCGGCTGCGACACGCAGGCCAAGCAGATCGACGAAATGCTTCGCCGTGGAGCCGGTGCCGAGGCCAAGGCGCATGCCCGGCCGCACGAGCTCGAGCGCGCGGGCGGCAGCCAGCTTCTTCAGGTCGTCGGCAGTCATCAGCTTCGTCCGGCTCAACTTGTGGAAAACACCCGCCGCCCATCCTAGCCTTGGCGGACGACGGCGCTCTCCTGCCCCGCGGCCGCGTTCGAGTCCAGCGCGCGGAGGGCTCCCGGCTTCATTTCGTCTGGGGCGTGCACACCGTCTTGTCGTCGAAGACGTAGCAGATGCTCATCTCGCCGGTGCGGATATTGACACGGAAGATGCCGCCTTCCTTCTCATGGCGCGACGGCATCAGGCCGTAATCGCTGGGCGCCTGCGGGCCGGCCCCCTCGCCCGAGGGAAAGCAGACCGTCAGGCCGACACCGCCCTCCTTGAGCTGGAACTGGCAGGCGCCGACCTCGCCCGTCGCCTTGTCGATCCGATAGACGCGGTTGAGATCGTTCTGCGGCGCGGGCGCGAACTCGAAAGGACCGGCCCAGGCCGGCGCCGCGCCCAGCAGCGTGCCCGCAATCCCCAGCACCGCGCCTGCGATTCCCGTAATCTTCGACATGACAATCTTCCCTGTCGCCGGCCGCGCGACGAATCGCGGCAACGATACCATCCCGTGCGGCAAATTTGGGGAGGCGTCATCACGGGACTTGCCAGCCCGGCGCCGAAGACCTTTAACCGAAGCTCTTCCCCCTCGCATCGCCTCGAAAGTCCCGACCATGAGCCTGCCTCCCATCGTCGTCTTCGATCTCGACGGAACCCTTGCCGAGACGGCGCCGGACATCATGCGGGTCCTCAACGTGATCCTGGTGCGCGAAGGCCTCGCGGCGCTGCCGCTGGAGCGGGCGCGCGAACTGGTCGGCGCGGGCGCCCGGGCCCTGATCGAACGCGGCTTCAAGGTTTCGGGCCGGCCGCTCGATGCCGAAACGCTGGAGCGGCTCTTCGCGGATTTCCTGACGATCTATGCCGAGGATACCGCGGCAAACAGCCATCTCTTCGACGGCGTGCTCGAAGCGCTCGATGCGCTCGCCGCCGACGGGTATGCGCTCGCGGTCTGCACCAACAAGCCGATCCTGCACACACGGCTTATCCTTGACCATTTCGGTATTTCCGGGCGCTTCGCCGCGGTCGCCGGGCGCGACTCTTTCCCCTATTTCAAGCCGGATCCGCGCCATCTCACCCTGACGATCGCGGCAGCCAAGGCCGATCCGGCGCGGGCCGTGATGATCGGCGATTCCCGCACGGATATCGCGACCGCGCGCGCCGCCGGCATCCCGACGATCTGCGTGCCCTTCGGCTATACCGATGTGCCGATCGAGACGCTGGAGCCGGATTTCGTCATCCAGCATTTCGACGAGCTGGCCGAGGCGGTCGACCGCGTGCTCAAATCTCCTTCCCGCGCATCCTTGACGGCATGAGGCGCGCCGACTAGGAGAGGCCGGGTTCGGGCGATTAGCTCAGCGGTAGAGCACTCCCTTCACACGGGAGGGGTCACAGGTTCGATCCCTGTATCGCCCACCATTTTCCCGGACGCTCCCAAACCTCATCATCTATCTGGGTGCGGCGTCCAGCCGCAGTCTGCCTGGGCGTCAGCCGGCCTTATCCGACGACGCCCGCTCCAGGGTCGCCACGACCTCGTCGACACTCTCCCTGACGCCGAGAAGGAAGTCCTTCCGGAAGGCGATGATCGTGTCCGGCGGCTCACCCTTGAACTGATAGACGACCGCCACCTGCTCCGGGTTGACGTAGACGGGCTTGCCATCGGCAGGCGAGGTGAACTTGCAGAGCTTCGGCATGATCGGTTTCAATCCTGTGCTGATGGGCGTCCGACGGCAGCACGGCAGAGTTCGGCATGCGCCACCCATCACGCTCCAATACCGGCCGCTCCCCGCGAACGCAAAAAGCCCGCCGGCGCGAGCCAGCGGGCAAAGTCAAAAACAGGATTGTGCATCCGTGAGGTAGTCGCTGCGGCAGGGTAACCGGTTCAACGCCGCAGCTCAGGGCTGCCGATCGACTCGGTCAGCGCAATACGATCACTGCGCCGTCATCTCGCGCCGTACCACCCTTGCCGATCTGCGCGAGTTCCTCGCCGAATCGAGCCGCGATCGCCAGCCGGAAATGCAGCGGGTCCCAATAATTGGCATCCTGCGCCGTGATCGGCGAGGCGTGGGCGTAGTCGACGACCACAGCGCCATGGCGGCGGGCCAGCGCGGCGATATCCGCCTTGCAGCGGGCATAGCGCTGCCAGGCGGCCGAGCCCTGGCGCGGATAGGCCGCAAGATGAGCGGGCGGCAGCACCAGCATCACCTGCGTCGCCTTCGGAAAGGCTGCAATGCTCTCCTCCAGCCAGGACAGGGCCGGGAAGTGCCAGCCGGCGCTCTCGGCCGGCGCTATGGCGGCCGCAGGCGACAGGGGCGCCAGATCGGCGATCGCGCCGCCATGGCTCGCATAGATATGGCTGCGCGCCCGGGCGAGATCGTAGCTCGCCTCCGGCGGTGTGAAGACCTCGTAGCCGTCGCCGCGGATGCGCTCCCGCGACCAGCCGAGCTTATAGGCCATCAGCCGGCCGGCGATCTCGAGATTGGTCAGGTTGAGCAGCTTCGGCCAGTCGCTCCAGCCGACCTCACGGGAGAGCCAGCCCGGCACCGGTCGCGGCGTCAGGCGCCTGGCCTCATCGGTCGCGTCGGCCTCGCACCAGGTCGTGTCTATGCCCCAGATCAGGCGCTTGGGCGCCTGGACATGCTCCCGGAAGAGCCGCGCCATCTGCGTCTGTTCCCAAGGGGTTGCCGCATTCATCGCGAGATTGACGAAGCGGGCGTCGAGGCGGCGCGACAGAACCTCGGGGTCGAGCAGGCGCATCGTCGAGGTGCCGATCACCGCCGCGTCGAAACGCCCGGAGCGGACGAGCTGCGGGTACATGAAGCGCTGGTTGATATCCATGATCGGCCGCGGCGCCTGCCCGGCATGAACGCGCATGCCGAAGGGATCGAGCGTCGCGACGAAGGCGAAGAGCACGCCTGCGCCGACGACCGCTGCTCCCAGGAACCATCGCGACCACTGAATCCAGGCCTTCGCCATTCCGGCCTTCCGCTGCGAGCTTCACCGAACCGAGGCACGGCCACTCGATGACCCGGCGACCGCGCGGCGTCCTCATCGCACAGGCCGGCACCTCGTCACAACGCGAAAGGCGCGCCTGATGGCCGCAAGCAGCCGAACATGGCAGAGAGGGCGGATGATGCCGGGCCGTTTCCACCGTTCGATCCGCTTGCCGCGCGGGCTTGCAGCCCTGTTGCTCGCCTTCGCGCTGTCCTGCCCCGCACAGGCGGCGGAAGAGCCGTTGCCTGCATCGTCCGGCATCCAGGATGCGCTGTGCCGTCTGATCGACGACGCTGCGAAGGCGCAAGGCGTGCCCGCCGCCTTCCTGACCCGCCTGATCTTCCAGGAATCGAGCTTCCGCTCGGGCGTCACCAGCCCGGCCGGCGCGCAGGGCGTCGCCCAGTTCATGCCCGGCACGGCGCGCGAGCGCGGCCTCGCCGATCCCTTCGATCCCGAGCAGGCCGTGCCCAAGGCAGCGCATTTCCTGGCGGAACTGCGCGACCGCTTCGGCAACTGGGGCCTTGCCGCAGCAGCCTATAACGGCGGGCCCAATCGCGTCGCGGGCTGGCTTGCGGCGCGCAAGGCCGGGCAGGCCCGATTCCTGCCGGGCGAGACCGAAAACTACGTGTTCGCCATCACCGGCCGGACCGCCGAGGACTGGGCCGACGAGGCGATCGACCGCGCCAATGGCGACGGGCGCTCGCCGCCGATGCCGCCGGCGACGCGCGACAGCGATGCGCAGGCGAGCTGTGCGCCGACGCTCGTCGCGATCCGACGGTCTCGCCCTGCCCTTCCCGCTATCGCGGAAGCGCCCTTCGCACCCTGGGGCGTTCAGCTCGCCGGCAATTTCTCGAAGGCGCGGGCGCTGGCGACCTTCCAGCGGGCCGGAGCCCGCCATCGCGCCATCATCGGGGCGTTGCCGCCGATGGTGATCGGGACGCGCCTGCGCAGCCGCGGCACCCGTGCCTTCTACCGGGTGCGCCTGCCGGCCGCGACGCGGGCCGAGGCGATCGCATTGTGCCGGCGCATCCAGTCCGATCGCGGTGCCTGCGTCGTATTGCGGAGCTGACGGCAATCCAGCGATGTTGCATGCGCGCAACGCATCGCGGCAAAGCTCGATGGCTCCCGGCGATGTGATTGCGGCACGATTGCACGGTCACGGGGAAGCTGACAGGACGTTGATGAGACGTTGACTTTTCTGCGTCATTCTCGCGATCCGCCGTCCCGACCCGCCCGAGGTTCCTCCGATGATTCGCTCCCTCCGTCTGGCCTCGCTCGCGGGCCTTGGCCTGCTCGCTCTGGGCTCCGCCGCCCGAGCCGAAATCGACCCTCTGACCCGCCAGCCGCTGGTCCAGTATGTGGACCCGGCCAAGGCACAGGCCACAGCCATTCCGCGCGAGATCGTCGACTATCCGACGAAGCAGAGGCCGGGCACGATCGTGATCGATTCGGCCGAGCGGCGCCTGTATTTCGTGATGGCCGATGGCAAGGCGATGCGCTACGGCGTCGGCGTCGGCCGCCCGGGCTTCGACTGGGCGGGGACGCAGACCATTTCGCGCAAGCAGGAATGGCCGACCTGGACGCCGCCGGCCTCGATGCTGAAGCGTCGCCCCGACCTGCCGCGCTTCATGGCCGGCGGCCCGGACAACCCGATGGGCGCGCGCGCGCTCTATCTCGGCTCGACCCTCTACCGCATCCACGGCTCGAACGAGCCGGAGACGATCGGCCAGGCGGTCTCCTCGGGCTGCATCCGCATGCTGAACGAGGACGTGATCGACCTTTACGAACGCGCCAAGGTCGGCACCCGCGTCGTGGTCGCCCGCTGAGCGGAACGCAAGGTTGGAACGAGGCCGGCGGCGACGCCGGCCTTTTTCGTTGGCCGCCCCTGCCCGGAACGACCATCCTATGGCGCTTGCCCGCTTTCTCACCAGCCGGCTGCATAAGCTGCTGGAACCCTGGCAATCCGCAGCGCGCAAGTCGCGGTTGCGGAATTTCGACCTCCCGCCCGGCGCCGCCCTGCCGATTGCCCATATCCGTGCGGAAGCGCCTCACCGCTGCGACCATCCGCTCTGCGGGCTCCTCGTCGACGACGCGATCCGGTTTCACAGCCGCAACGCCCCGCGGGCGGGTTTTCGGCGCCGGGGCGTGCCGACGGCGATGCTCCTCGACATGACGCGCTATCCCACGGCCGAGACCTATCTGCGCGCCGTGTCCAAGCGTTCGCACGGCAATATCCCGCGGGCTGCAAAGAAGGCGGCGCGCCTCGGGATCACCTGCGCGCCTATCCGCCCCGAAAGCTACAGGGCGAGCATCGCGGCGATCGGCGCCTCCAAGCGCTTCCGCTCAGGCGGGCCGGTGCTGAGCGCATGGTTCCGCCCGGCTTCCGTCATCGCCGATACGCGGGAGCCGCCCTCGTCCCCGCCCTGTCCCAGCCACTGGACGATGGCCTGGGGCGCCTTCGTGCAGGAAGAAAGCGGCCCGCGACTGGTCGCCCATCTCTCGTTGCGGCGCGTCGGCGACCTCTGCCGCACGCATGACATCATGTGCCATGGCGACTACCTGCAATCGGGCGCGATGAAGCTGTTGTTCCTTGAGACCACACGCTGGCTGCTGGACCGGCAGGCGCCGGAAACCCAAGGCCTGCGCTGGTTCATGTATGGCGCCATGGAGCACGGCTCGCCCGGCCTGCATGAGTGGAAGCGGCTGATGTGCTTCGAACCCGCCAATCTCGCTTTCGAGCGCGATCTCCACTCCGGCGGCGTGGCACCATCCTGAGCTGGCGCCGAAGCGGCGTCGGCCGAAAGCCGGAGCCTTTCCTTACCGCCGCCGCTCGCGCGACAACCCCTTCTCGGCCAGGGCCGCGACATAAGCCCGCATCTTCTCCTCGCCCTGTTCACCGAGATCGCGCAGATAATCCCAGGCATAGATGCCGGTATCGTGCATGTCGTCGAAGCCGAGCCTGACGGCGTAGTGGCCGACCGGTTCGACCCGGAGGATCTCGACCTCGGCCTTGCCGGGCACGATGGTCTTCTGGCTGGGATGGTGGCCCTGGACCTCGGCCGAGGGGCTTTCGACGCGCAGAAGCTCGGCCGGCAGTGCGAAATGCGCACCGTCCTCGAAGGCGACATGGAGGGTCCGGCGGTCCTTGGAGAGGCGCAGTTCGGTCGGCCAGGATGACATGGGCGGTATTCGTCCTTCGCAGGCTACCATGATCAGGCGCTTGACCTTCACGGGCGCAGTGCCAATGTCATGCTATAGCAATGTGAAGGCGCGCCCGCATCCTGTGCGGACCGGCCGCTCCACAATGCGGGAACGTGAGGCAGACGTGCTGCTCGACGACATGAAGCCGCTGACGCGGTCGCCCCTGGTCGACCCGTTCGGCCGCAAGATTTCCTATCTGCGCATCTCGGTGACGGATCGCTGCGATTTCCGCTGCGTCTATTGCATGTCCGAAGACATGAAGTTCCTGCCGCGCAAGGAACTGCTGACGCTCGAGGAGCTTGACCGGATCGCCAGCGCCTTCGTCGCGCGCGGCACCCGCAAGCTGCGCCTGACCGGCGGCGAACCGCTGGTGCGCCGCGACATCATGAGCCTGTTCCGCTCCCTCTCGCGCCACCTCACTTCCGGCGCGCTGGACGAATTGACGCTGACGACCAACGGCTCGCTGCTGCATCGCTATGCCGCCGAACTCGCCGGATACGGCGTGCGCCGCATCAACGTCTCGATCGACACGCTCGACCCCGACAAGTTCCGCGAGATCACCCGCCGAGGCGATCTCAAGGTCGTGCTCGACGGCGTCGAGGCGGCACGCAAAGCCGGCATGCGGGTCAAGATCAACGCGGTCGCGCTGAAGGGCGTCAACGACGACGAGATCGAGCACCTGATGCTCTGGTCGCACGGACTCGGCATGGACCTGACCCTGATCGAGGTGATGCCAATGGGCGAGATCGAGGTCGGCCGCGTCGACCAGTACCTGCCGCTCTCGGTCGTGCGCGGGCGATTGATGGACAAGTACACGCTGGTCGACGATCCCTACCGCACCGGCGGACCGGCTCGCTATGTCCGCGTCAAGGAGACCGGCGGGCTCGTCGGCTTCATCACGCCGCTGACCCATAATTTCTGCGAGAGCTGCAACCGCGTGCGGCTGACCTGCACCGGCACGCTCTACATGTGCCTCGGCCAGGAAGACGCCGCCGACCTGCGCGCACCCGTCCGGGCCTCGCAGGATGACGCCCTGCTCTTCCGCGCCATGGACGAGGCGATCGCGCGCAAGCCGAAAGGCCACGATTTCATCATCGATCGCCGCCATTCCGGCCCGGCCGTCGGCCGTCACATGAGCGTCACCGGCGGCTGAGCCCGCCGGGGCGCCCGCCCCTCGCTTGACCCTTCGGGCGAATGCGGTCACCGTCCCTGCGACGGGTGGAGTTGCATGCGGTCACAGTTCAAGGCGATGGCCCGCCGGATCAAGGCGGCCGCGAGCGCGATCGATGATGCCATCAGGCAGACCCATGCGGCGCGGCTCGCCATCATGGCTGCCAGCCTGCGGCGCGCCCTGCCGCTTCTCGCCATGCTTCTTCTCGCGACGCTGCTGTTCTGCCTGTTCCTGGCCTGGTCTTCGGCGCGCAGCGTCTTCCTCGTGCTGTCGCCAGCCTCCCCGACCGGAATCATGGCCGGTATCGCGGCTGTCGTCGCGGGGCTTGCCGTGCTCGAACTCTGCGCGGCCTTCGCCATCGTCATCATGACCGCGGCCCTGCAACTCGCCTACGACACCGGGCGCCACTGTGTCCTCGCCTTGCTGGCGATCGCGAGCGCGCTCGGGCTGGCGCTGATGGCTTCGCATCTGTCTGCCGAGGGAATTCCAGCTCTTGCCGGCGCGGTCCTGCCGACGCTCGGCCTCTGCGGGCTCGTGGCACTGACGATCTGGTTCAAGCGCGCCTATCTGCGCCCGGCCTATCCCGGTTTCCGCGACTTCTGGGTCGATGTCGTCGAGGCCCGCCATTTCCTGATGCGAGCCGCCCATGGCGAATGACGATGGTGCTACCTCGCGAGTCGTGCGGATGACGCCTGCTCCGACGGCCCATCATCTGGCCGAGTCGGTCAAGGCCGGGCATCACGGCGCGAGCGATGCGGTCGAGAACCAGCCGCCTGCCCACGCGACGATGCTCTCGCAGACCGAGCAGACGCTGGTCGCCCGGGCGCGCGAGCATTTCGCCACGCTGCGGCAGGAGGCGGCGGAGCGGCTCAATGCCATCCAGGCGCAGATCACCAGCCGGCGCGAATTGTTCACGCAGCAGCGCTTCGAGGGGCGCGTTCGCGGCGTCGAGGCGACGATGCGCGCGATGCTGAGCAAGCATGGCGGCGAGCTGGAGCAGCGCGTCTACGATGCGCTCCGGGCCAAGCGCGAATACGCCTTCTTCAATTACGAGAACAAGCGCCGGGCCGATCCCAAGCTCGACAAATGGCAGTTCATCCTGTTCTTCCTGGTCGTGCCGCTGGTGATCGAGAGCCTGCTCAACGGCAATTTCTTCGCCGAGGCCAGCGATTTCGGCCTGGTCGGCGGTGCTGCGACCGCGGTCATCATCTCGGCGCTCAACATCGCGCTCGGCTTCTTCATGGGTGTCGGCCCGGCGCGCTATTGCCAGCATGTGAAGAGCTCGCACCTGTTCTGGGCCCTGCCGGCCTATGCCGGAATGATCGGACTGATCGTGCTGTTCAACCTCGCCGTCGGGCATTACCGCGAGATGCTGATCGCCAACCCGGATTCGCGCTCCTTCCAGGTCATGCCGCGCATGATGGAAAACCCGTTCGCGATCTACGACATCAAGTCGGTCGCGCTCGTCATCATCGGTTGCCTCGTCGCCTTCATCTCGGCGACCAAGGGCTATACCGCCTTCGGCACCTATCCCGGCCATGCCACCGCCTATAAGCGCTGGCGCCAGCGCTGGAGCGCGGTCGAGGAGGAGCGGCGCCGGCTCGATGCCGAATTGCTGCCGGAGCTGGAAGCGATCCGCACCCAGGTCGACGGCTTCCGCGAGGATTGCCGTGACGAACTCGGCAAGCTGCAAGGCGTGAAGGCGGCAGCCGAGAAGGCGCGCGACCTCTATACCTCCCGCCTCGGGCAACTGCGCGCCGCCAAGGACGCCGCGATGATGCAATATCGCGAGGCCAATCTCAGGGTCCGCACCGACCTGCCCCCGGCCTATTTCACGCAATCGCTCAATCTGGCCGAGATCGACCAGCCGGCGGAGCTGCCGGAATATGTCGCCGCTCGCCGCCAGATCGACGACTTCGAGCAGCAGCTCACCAGCATGCCGGCCCTGATCGAAGCCAAGCTCAAGGACCGGCTGGTATTGCTGCGCGGCGTCGACCTTGCCGGCGAGATCGAGCAGGTGAAGCTCAGGGCGGCGCAGGCGGGGCGCGAGGCCTTCGAGCAGGACGAGGCGGCCCAGAAGCAGGCGGCGGAGGATTTCGCCGCAATGCCGCGCTAAAGGTCGACAGATGAAGACCGAGAACTGGGCGATCGTCGCCTCCGTGCTCGCCGGACTTGGCCTCGTCGGCTTCTTCGCGGCGCCCTCCCTGCTGCGCGGCCCGCCGCGCGACCAGGAGACTTTGTGCCCGAAGAGCGGGCCCGTCGGACACACCCTCATCCTCGTCGACAAGAGCGACCCATGGAGCGAGGTGCAGGCCGGGCGTCTCAAGACATTGGTCAAGCAGGTCGGCGACGAATTGCCGACCGACCGGATGCTGTCGATCTATGTGTTCAACGACGTGTTCGAGCCGGGTTTTCCTGCGCTGGTCTCGCTCTGCAACCCCGGCAAGACCGCAAGCGAACTGATCGGCAACCCGCGGCGCGAATACGTCAAATGGGTCGAGAAATTCGGCCGCCCGCTCGACGAGGCTTTGACCGTGCTGACCCAGCCCGGAAAGGGCAATCAGTCCCCGATCGTCGAGGCGATCGGGGATGTCGTCTCGCGCCGCGAGAACCGCGTCCCGAGCGGAGACCGCAAGCTCCTGCTCGTCTCCGACATGCTGCAGAACTCGGGTCAGTTCACGATGTTCGGCAATGCCGCCGGCGCGCGCGATCCGGAGCGTTTGCGGCGGCTGCTCGGCAAGGTCTGGCAGGATTCGGGCGCAGGGACCTGGGAGCTGAGCGTGCATCAAGTCCAGGGCGTCTACGATCCGGCCCGGCTCGAGCAGACCGCCACGCTGTGGAAACAGGCCTTCCAGAAGCTCAATATCAGCGTGAACTGGGACCGGTTGTAGGCGGGCTGTCATCCCGTGCGCGGTGCAGCGCGAAGCGATGCTCCGCAGACACGGGACCGCGTGACGAGAAGGCGCCTTTTCCGGAGGACGGTCCCGTGTCTGCGCAGCGGCATTTCCATGCCGCAGCGCGCACGGGATGACAGGCGGTCCTGGATCAGCGCGTCAAAGCCGGTAAGCCATCCGTACACCGCCCCAATGGCGGCCGCGGACGCGCAGCGGGGCGTTGATCTCGCTCAGCAGTTCGGCGCGGCCGTCCTCATGCTCGTACCGACTGAGCTGGACGAGGAAGGGGCGGACGGAGCGGACGGCGCTCAAGCCCGCGCGGCTGTCGACGATCCGGCGATTGCGGGCATACGCGGCGTTCCAGGCGGGATCGCCGGAGCGCGGCGACTGGGACCAGGCGGCATGATGCACCGGGACATAGCCGTTGCGATCGCTCGGCACGGCGAAGACCAGACGCCGGTCGGAGCCGAGCGCATCGGCGAGCAAAGGCGGCAGGACCGTTTCGAGCACCGGCAGGCTCGGGCTCAGATATTGCCGCGGCTCGACTTCGGGGACCGGCACATAGCGGAGATCGAACAGATCATTCTCGGAGAGCAAACCGCGGTCGATGGCGTCTTCCATCGCCGCCGCGGTCTCCCGTGCGAAATCCTGGGCGCGCTCGATCAGCGGACGCCAGGAGCGTTCGATCTCCTCGATCATGCCCGCCAGTTCGCCGCAGCCGGCAGCGGCATCGCCCGCGAAGGCAAGGTGCAGGCCGAGCTCACTGGTCCCCGTCATGCGGCAAGGTAGCGGCGGCAAGCCCTCGATCGTGACCACGCCGGCGCCACCGGTCGGCAACCGGGCCTGATGCGAGCCGGCCAGCAAGGCACCGCCCCGGCCGAGGTCGACCAGCCGGCCGGACACATCGGCACTGCCGAGCGTCAGATGCGCGCCGCGGGCCGTGGGAAAGCGGTCGAAGCGGCGCCGGTCCGCGAAGGCCGAATGGCGCAGCACGGGCTTGAAGCGCCTGAGCATGTTGCCGACCAGGCGGCTGCCCTTCTGCGTGGCCCGGCGGGCGCGCTCGTTCTCGGCCACCGTCTCGTGCGCGACCCGGTCGATCTCGTCGGCCCGGCGCGCAACGCCCTCGACGAAGAGCGCCGTTTCCCGCGCGTTGCGGGAGAGTTCCGCGGTCGAATTCACCTGCTCCTGGGACGCCCGTCCGATCGTCGCCATGATCGGATTGACGCCCCGGACGATCTCTAGGGTGTCGTTGACGATACCGGTCGAGCCCTGCGCGGCACGGGTCAGCCGGTCGACACGCTCGCGGATATGGCCGACGGCGTCGCTGACCTCCACGGCGAGGATCTTGACCTCGTGGGCGACGACCCCGAACCCCCGCCCTGCCTCGCCGGCGCGGGCGGCCTCGATTGCCGCGTTGAGTGCAAGGAGATTGGTCTGGCGCGCGATCTCGGCGATCGAATCGACGATGCCCCTGATCTCTCCCGTTGCGTCGGCCAGGCCATCCAGCATCACCGCAGCCTCGCCAGCCCGCGACACGGCGGCATCAAGCCTGTCGCGAACGCTGACCACCGCTCCGTCGACCTGCTCCGCCGCCTGCGAAACCTGATGGGTCGCGGCAGCAAGAGCGGAGGCGTTCTCGCTGGCGGCACCGACGGCGCTGCGCATGCTGCCGGCATTCTCGAGGATGGCACGCGAGCCGCTTTCGGACTCGGTCGAACGCTGCTCGACCTCGCCCAATTCCTTCGTCAGTCGCTGCATCGCGAACAGGATGTCACGCTCGATATCGTCGACGGCATCGTGGGCGGACACGTCATAAGGCTGGGTCGCGGCGGCCTGCCGAGACGTGACGTCCTCCACAGGCAAGGGCGCCGCGGGGACTTCCTCCACCGGAGTTCGGGCGCCCAACCAGCGTCGAATCCTGCCCTGCATCCCCTACCCAGTCTCACCATAGGTCAAGCTCGGGTCCGGTTATGGTCCCGGCTGGTTAACAAAGGCTTCCACGCTGCCGCGCGCCGCCCCTGCCGGAGACGCATTGGACCCGCATCGCCAGCCCCTGTATGGCTGGGTTTCCGCGCCATACGGACAGGCTGCCGGCCTGAAGCCTCCCGAACAGGATTTTCATCCCTTGGCCAGCGCTGCCGAAAACCGCCGCGGCATCATCTTCATGCTCGTCGCGATGTCGCTTTTCGTCGTCAACGACGTGTTCATGAAGCTCGCTCGCGAGATCTATCCGGCCGGACAGGCGATCGCACTCAGGACCGGTTTCGCGGTCGTGGTCGGACTCGCGCTCGTTTTCGCGGCGCGGGAAAGCGACCGGCTGCACCTTGCGTTCCGTCCGCGCGTGCTGCAGCGGGGCGTTCTCGAGGCCTTCAGCGCGCTGACCTTCGGCTGGTCGCTGGGCCTGATGCCGCTCGCCAACCTCACCGCGATCAACATGGCCTCTCCGCTGCTCATCGTCGCGCTGGCGGTGCTGCTGCGGATCGAGAGCGTCGGCTGGCGGCGCGCGATGGCGCTGACCGTCGGCTTCATCGGCGTGCTGTTCGTGGTGCGCCCGGGTGCCGAATCCTTCAATGCCGCCGCCATCGTCGCCGTGATCAGCGCCTGTCTCGTCGCCGGCCGGGACCTGACGACCCGCACCATCGGCGCCGAAGTCCCCTCGACCGTGGTGTCGCTGACGACGACGATCCTGGTCGGCCTCGTCGCGCTCGCCTATGGCCTCACCGAAGAGTGGCTGCCGGTCTGGCGGCTGGAAACCGTCTATATCGCGCTCGCCGCCGTTCTGGTGACGATCGGCACCTTCTTCATCATCAGCGCCTTCCGGCGCACCGATGTCGGCGTGATCTCGCAATATCGCTACGCCATCATCGTCTTCGCGACCGTGCTGGGTTACGTCGTCTGGGGCGACGTGCCGGATCTCTACGCCGCCATCGGCGTCGCGCTCATCGTCGGCAGCGGCCTCTACACCATGCACCGCCAACGCGTGCGGCCGGATTCCAACCTGAAGCTCACGCGAAAGCCGGCGGCGTGACGGCGGCGGTCAAGCCGACACTCGCGATCCTCGTCGCGATCTCGGCGCTGCAGCCGATCGCGCTCAACCTGCTCGCTCCGGCCACGCCGGCGCTCGCCCGGCATTTCACCACGAACTACGCCACCATCCAGCTCACGCTGACCCTGTTCCTGGTCGCCGTCGCCGTGACGCAGCTCATCATCGGGCCGCTATCGGACCGCTTCGGGCGCCGCCCCTGCGTCAATGCGGGCGTGGCCCTGTTCGTGCTGGGCTCGGTGCTCGGCGCGCTCGCTCCCTCGACCCATATCCTGCTGATCGCGCGGGTGCTGGAAGGCGCCGGCGGCGGCGCGGTCTTCGCCTTGTCGCGCGCCATCATCCGCGACACCGCCGACCGCGACCACGCCGCAAGCCAGATCGCCACGGTCACCATGGTGATGGTGGTGGCGCCGATGCTCGCGCCCTGGCTCGGCGGCCAGATCGAGACCGCCTTCGGCTGGCGCGCGATCTTCTGGTTCATGACGCTGTTCGGCGTCGCCGTGCTCGTCTTCACGCTCGCGCGCCTGCCCGAGACGGCGCCCAATCTCGGCCGGCAGAGCTCACTGCTCGGCGTCTTCCGCGTCTTTCCGGAGCTCGTGCGCAACCGCGACTTCATGCTGAACGTCGTAGCGGGATCGTCTGCGTCATCGGCCTTCTTCGTCTTCATCGCAGCGACGCCCTATATCGTCGTCGAGACGATGGGCCGCGGCTCGGACGTCTACGGCGCCTATTTCATCCTGAATGCGCTCGGCTACATGCTCGGCAATTTCGCGATGTCGCGGCTGGCGGTGCGCGTCGGCACGCAGACGATGGTGCGCCGCGGCCTCGTGATTTCCTTCATCGGAACGGCCGTGGCGATGGCCCTGTCGTTCACGCCCTGGTGGTCGCCATTGGCGCTGTTCCTGCCTCTGGCGCTGAACGCGGCCGGCAATGGCATGACCATCCCCGGCGCGACGGCCGAAGCGCTGTCGGCCCGCCCGGAACTGGCCGGCTCGGCAGCGGGATTATTGGGGGCTGTCCAGCTCGGCTTCAGCGCGGCGCTGACCGTGCTGATCAGCTGGCTCGTGACGCTCTGGCCACAATCGATGAACCTGATGATCTGGCTTCTGACGACGGCGGGCCTCGCCGCCGTCGGTTTCGTGCGGACGCGGCCCGGTCGCTGATGTGAGACCGGGCCAGCGTGATCTCAGCCTTCGAGGCGGGCGATCAGGCTCGACGTATCCCAGCGCTTGCCGCCCATCTTCTGGACCTCGGCATAGAACTGGTCGACCAGCGCGGTGACCGGCAGTTGCGCGCCGTTGCGGCGGGCCTCGTCGAGGACGATGCCGAGATCCTTGCGCATCCAGTCGACGGCGAAGCCGAAATCGAACTTGTTCTGGTTCATCGTCTTGCCGCGGTTCTCCATCTGCCAGGAGCCGGCGGCGCCCTTCGAGATGACCTCCAGCATGGCCTCGACATCGAGCCCGGCGCGCTTGGCGAAATGGACGCCCTCCGACAGGCCCTGGACGAGGCCGGCGATGCAGATCTGGTTGACCATCTTGGTGAGCTGGCCGGAGCCGGCCGGGCCCATCAGCTTGCACATGCGGGCGAAGCTCGCGATCACCGATTCGACCCGGGCATAGGTCTCGGGCTCGCCGCCGCACATCACGGTCAGCACGCCGTTCTCGGCGCCGGCCTGCCCGCCCGAGACGGGCGCGTCGACGAAGCCGAAGCCGCCCTGCTTCGCGGCCTCATAGAGTTCACGCGCGACATTGGCAGAGGCCGTGGTGTGGTCGACGAAGATCGCGCCCCTCTCCATGCCGGCGAAGGCGCCGTTCTCGCCGATCGTCACGGCGCGCAGGTCGTCATCGTTGCCGACGCAGCAGAAGACGATCTCCTGACCCTTCGCGGCATCGGCCGGGGTCGGCGCCGAGACGCCGCCATGGCGGGAGACCCATTCCTGCGCTTTCGTCGGGTTGCGGTTGTAGACGGTGACCTCATGCCCCTTGGCCTTGAGGTGGCCGGCCATGGGAAACCCCATCACGCCGAGACCGATGAATGCGACTTTGGCCATGCCGAGCTCCCGCTTTTCTCCGAAGATGTCCACGCTTTAGCGTGCGCACGCCGGACGGGGAAGGCGATTGCGCGCCATCCGCCCATGCGGCTTTTCCCTTGCGGTCGGAGGACCAGCGGCTTAGCTCCAGCTCATGACCATATCGAACGACGACGAATTGCAGGCGCTGAAAGAGATCGGCGGCATCGTGGCCCGCGCGCTCGCGGCCATGGGCAAGGCGATCGAACCCGGCATGACCACGGCCGAGCTCGACGCGATCGGCCGCGACTATCTCGAACGCCATGGCGCGCGCCCTGCCCCGGAACTCGCCTATGAGTTCCCCGGCGCGACCTGCATCAGCGTCAACGAGGAGGTCGCCCACGGCATTCCCGGCGAACGCCGCATCCTCGCGGGAGACCTCGTCAATATCGACGTCTCCGCAGAGAAGAACGGCTTCTTCGGCGATACCGGCGCGTCCTTCGCCGTGCCGCCGGTCAGGCCGAAACTGGAACGCTTGTGCCGCGACGGCCGCCGCGCGCTCTGGGCCGGTATCGGCCAGGTCGGCGCCGGCAAGCCGCTTGCAGGGATTGGGCAGGCCGTCGGGCGCTTCGCCGAGAAGAACGGCTACACGCTGGTGCGCAATCTCGCGAGCCACGGCGTCGGCCGCTCGCTGCACGAAGAGCCGACGGAGATCGCGACATGGCCGGATCGCAAAGAACGCCGGACCATGACGAACGGGCTCGTCTTCACCGTCGAGCCCTTCCTGTCGCTGGGCGCGGACTGGGCCGAGCATGGCGACGGCGACCGCTGGACGCTCTACAGCGATCCTTGCGCGCCCACCGTCCAGTACGAGCATACCGTCGTCGCGACGCCTCGCGGCGCGGTGGTGCTGACCCTGCCGGGTTGAGGCCGGGTCAGCGCAATGCCATGTGGCGGCTCAGCCGGATTTCGAGCCTGTCCCAGACACGCCGGATGATCTCGACCAGCACGAGATAGATCAGCGCGGCATAGAGGTAGATCGAAAGATCGAAGGAGCGGGCGAAGGCCAGCCGCGTCGCCCCCATCAGGTCGAACAGCGTCACCAGGGAGACGATCGCGCTCGACTTGATCATCACGATCAATTCGTTGCCGAGCGGGCGCAGCGCCAGGATCATCGCCTGCGGCAGCACGACGCGGCGCAGGGTCGCCCAGCGATGCAGGCCGAGCGAGAGCGCCCCCTCGAACTGCCCGCGCGGGACCGACTGGATGGCGCCGCGCAGGATCTCGGCCTGATAGGCGGCTGTGTTGATCGTGAAGGTGAAGGCCGCGCAGTAGAACGGCTCGCGGAAGAACCACCACAGGCCAACATCCTGCCAGAACTCGCGGAACTGGCCGAGGCCGTAATAGACGAGGAAGAGCTGGCAGAGCAGCGGCGTGCCACGCAGGAAGGTGGTGTAGCCGCTGACGGCCATCCGCGCCCAGCGCGGTCCATAGAGCCTGGCAATGGCGAGGCCGAGCGCCAGCACGAAGCCGATGGCGACCGTGATCACCACCAGTTCGAAGGTGACCCAGAGGCCGCTCGCCATCCGGCAGCCGTAGTTCTGCAGGACCTCGCTGCCGACGAGATAACCGGGATATTCGCACCAGTTCATCGCGTCGCTCCGCCGAAGGCGGCCTGGCCGCGATTGGTGCGCTGTTCGAGCTTGTCGATGCCCCAGGCGGAAACCAGCGAGAAAAAGAAATAGAGCAGCATCGCCGTGCCGAAGAACAGGAACGGCTCCTTGGTCACGACATTGGCCCGCGTCGCGATGAACATGATGTCCTGCAGCGTGATGACCGAGATCAGCGAAGTCTCCTTCAACAGCACCATCCAGTTGTTGCCGAGGCCGGGCAGCGCCACGCGGATCAGCTGCGGGAAGACGACGAGCCGGAAGGCCTGCGCCTTCGACAGGCCGAGCGCCGAAGCGGCCTCGCGCTGGCCCTTCTGGATCGAGTTCAGAGCGCCGACCCAGACCTCGCTGGAGAAGGCCGCGAGCACGAGGCCGAGCGCGACCATGCCGGCGACGAAGGGCGGGATCGAGAAGCCGGTCCAGATTCGCTGCATCAGCACCTGGATGCCGAAATAGATGATGTAGAGCGTCAGCAGTTCCGGCACGCCGCGGAAGACGGTGGTGTAGATCGTCGCCAGCGCGCGCAAAAACACGCTGTCGGAACGTTTCAACAGCGCGATGATCAGGCCGAGAGCCAGGCCGAACGGCAGGGTCGCGAGCGCGACGGATATGGTGTTGGCGGCACCTTGCAGCAGGGCCAGGCCCCAGCCGCCGGCCCCGAAGCCAAGCAGAGCGAATTTGTCGAACATGGGAGGGCCGGCGCGCGAGGAACTGAAGCCCGCCGGCCCGATGCGGCCGGCGGGTGATCATCGTCGATGTCAGATCAGTCGAACTTGAACCACTTGTCCTCGAGCTTCTTGTGCGAGCCGTCGGCCATGGTCTCGGCGATGGCCTTGCTGATCATGTCCTTCAGCGCCGTGTCGGACTTGCGGACCGCGCCGGCGACGCCGGGACCGTGGATGGCGTCGTCGCGCTTCACCTCGGCGATCTTCTTGCAGCAATCCTTGCCCTTCCCCTTGAGGAAATCGGCAAGGGCGAGCGCGTCGGCGACGATATAGTCGAGACGGCCGTTGAGCAGATCGAGATTGGCCTCTTCCTGCGTCGGATAGAGCCGCGCGGTCGAATCCTTGTAGAATTTCTCGACGTAGTTGGCGTGGATCGTCGAGCCCTGCGCGCCGATCGACTTGCCCTTGAGGGCGGCCGGCGAGATGTCGTCCGACTTGGTGGTCTTCGGGCCGATCACCCAGATCGGAGTCTTGCTGTAGACCGAGGTGAAGTCGACCTGCTTCTTGCGTTCATCGGTCGCGTTCATGCCGGCGAAGATGACGTCATACTTGTTGGCCTGCAGCGCCGGGATGATGCCGTCCCAATCCTGCACGACCCAGGTGCATTTCACCTTCATCTTCTCGCAGAGCAGGTTGCCGTAATCGATCTCGAAGCCTTCGAGCTCCTTCTTGGCATTCAGGTTGTTGTAGGGCGGATAGGCACCCTCCGTGCCGATCCGGATCTCCTTCCACTCCTTGGCCTGGGCGAGCGCCCCTGTCGCGCCGACGACCGTCAACGCCGCCGCCGCGATAAAACGAACGAAACTCTTCATGGGACCTCCGCAGATTCAGCCGGCCGGTCTTGCTGTTGTCCCGGTCCGGTTCTGTGGCGACAGATTGGGCGCAGTTTCATTCCACTCGCAAGAGGGAGCGATGCAGCTTTTCGCAGCTTGCGCGTCCAAATCCGCGCCTGGAGCCGGGATGCGACCAAAGAAGCAGGGCTATAGGCAGGGCGGAGATCCGCCGCCCTACTCAGCGGCGAGCGTCGAGAACCGCGACGATCCAGATCGCGAGCCCGCCGAGCGCCAGCGCCGCACCGACCCAGCCGGTCGAGGTCCAGCCGTAGCCAGCGGCGATCGCCATGCCGCCGAGCCAGGGGCCGAGCGCATTGGCGGTGTTGAAGGCGCTGTGATTGAGCGCGGCAGCCAGCGTCTGCGCGTCGTCGGCGACATCCATCAACCGGGTCTGCAGCATGGCACCGAGCCCGCCGCCGCTGCCGATCATGAAGATGACCAGCGACACCGCCCAGATATTGCCGGCAGCGAAGGGAAAGGCCGCCAGCCAGAAGGCGCTCCAAAGCAGCATGCCCGCGGTTGCGGGAACGAGCGCCCTGTCAGCCGCCCAGCCGGCGACGAGCGTGCCTGCCGTCAGCCCCAGACCGAAGACCGCGAGCACGACCGGGACCAGCGCGGGCGAGACCCCGGTCACCGCCATCAGCGTCGAAGCGAGATAAGCGTAGACGGCGAAGAGCCCGCCGAAGCCGATGGCGCCGGTCGCGAGCGTCAGCCAGACCTGCCGGCGCCTCAGCGCACCGAGCTCCCGCAATGGGCTCGCGCCAGGCTGCACTGCATCGCGCGGCGCAAACAGCGCGATCAGGAGGGCCGTCAGCAAGGCGAGCGCGGAGACGATGGTAAAACCCGAGCGCCAGCCCAGGACCTGCCCCATCCAGCTTGCGACGGGAACGCCGATGATCGTCGCGACCGTCAGACCGAGCATGACGCGCGCCACCGACTGCGCCCGCCGGTTCGGCGCCGAGAGGGAGGCTGCGACCAGCGCCGCGACCCCGAAATAAGCGCCATGCGGCAGCCCGCTCAGGAAACGGAAGACCAGCATCCAGTGATAGTTCGGGGCGAGCGCGCTCAGCCCGTTGCCGAGCGCGAACAGGCCCATCAGCCCGATCAGCAGCGTCCGGCGCGGAATCCGCGCCGCCAGCACCGCGATCAGCGGCGCGCCGACGACGACGCCGAGCGCATAGACGCTGATGACGTGGCCGGCCGTCGGCTCGTCGACGCCAAGCCCCGCCGAGACGTAAGGCAACAGGCTCATCGCCGCGAATTCGGTGGTGCCGATGGCGAAGCCGCCCATGGCCAGCGCGAACAGCACCAGCCCCACCGGGACGGGCGTACGGGCGGATACCGGCGCATCCAGGCTGCGATCGTTCGCGGCGAGTGTCATGACGGGCTTTCACGGAGAAGCAGGCGCAATGCTGCGCCGCAACATGAGATAGCCATGCAGCATCGACCGATCAACGTCATGCGTGACGATATTTCATGCAATCAGCGCATATCGTTTTGGCTTCCAGGCGTTCGAGCCGAATGCGCTATAAGGCGGCTTCCCAGACAGGCGAGAGCGACGTGATACCCTGGACCACCCTCGATACCGCAGCGCTGCCGGACGGCAGCGGCGACCTCCGGCTGAAGCAGCGCGGCAGCGAATTCTCGATCATGCTCGGCAGCAACGAGCTGATGAACAGCCGGCTCAGCGGCTCGGAGGAGGCGCTGGCGACCCTGGTCTGCGACCGGCTGGGACAGCGCCGGCAGCCGAGCATCCTGATCGGCGGCCTGGGGATGGGCTTCACCTTGCGGGCCGCGCTCGCCAAGCTGCCTGACGACGCGCAGGTGGAGGTGGCCGAGTTGATCCCCGCCGTCGTCGCCTGGGCGCGGGGGCCGATGGCCGCAGTCTTCGGCGGCAGCCTCGACGATGCCCGCGTGCAGATGCGTGTCACCGACGTCGCCGCGGCCATCGCGGCCGGCAAAGGGCGCCACGACGCCATCCTGCTCGATGTCGACAATGGTCCGGAGGGGTTGACCGTGGCCGGCAACGACCAGCTCTACGGGGCGGCGGGGCTGCAGGCCGCCAAAGCCGCGCTGCGGCCCGGCGGCATTCTCGCGGTCTGGTCCTCGGGGCCGGACCATGGCTTCACCCGGCGGCTGCGCCAGGCCGGCTTCGCCACCGAAGAGGTGACGGCACGCGCCCGCCGCACCGGCGGCGGGGCGCGCCACGTGATCTGGCTGGCAACCCGGCCCTGAAAGGGCCGGGCCTGTCTCAATTGACCTTGCAGAAGCCTTCGCAGGGAGCGGCGGCCACGACAGAGGCAAATTCCGCAACCGCCTTCTGCGCTTCCGGCTTCAGGGTCGGGCTCACCGCCTGGAGCGCGCCGACGAGGGCGTTGCGGTCCGGCGGTGCGAGCGCGGCGGCGATGCCCCCGGCATTCTCCGCGAAAGCCTGCGCGATCAGCAGGCGATTCGCATCGCTCAGCCCGGCGCCGCGCAGCGCCAGCGCCGCGCCGACGACGATCTCCTGCAGGCCGAGCCGCATCTGCCGCAAGCCCTGCGCGCGCGCCTCGGTCTTGTCTTCCTCCTTCAGCCTGAAGGAGAAATCGTTGATCGCCGACAAGGTGCCGCCGGCCGCCTTGAGCAGGAAGACGCGCGCGCGGGTCAATTCATCCTGGAATTCGACGGCGTTCGCGGCCAGGTCCGGCTCCTTTCGGCCCTGCCCCGGCTGGAACAGCGCGTAGACCTGAAGGACGCGGGTCTGCTTCTGCACGATATCGTGCAGCGCCGGGAGATCGGCGGCGCCATAGGGTGCCTTGCCGAGAATCGCCGGCACATTCCAGACATCGGCGAGAACCTTGCCATCGACCGGATCGGACAGGCGCGGCAGAGCTCCCTTGCCATCGTAGAGCCTGAGCAGCGATTCGACGGAAGCGAGGGCCGCATCCAGATAGGCCTGCCCATTGGCCGGCACTTCTGCACGCGCAGCCGGGGCCAGCAGGCACAACCCGCTCAGCGCGGCGATCCGCGCGATCGATCGAATCCGAATCATGGTCTTCCTTTTCCCGAAGCGCGCGCCTCAGCCAACAGGCAGAGCTCCGTAAAGAGCACCTGGGCCGCACATTGCGCCGTATTGCTGGTCGCGTCGTATTGCGGCGCCACCTCTACGACATCCGCGGCGACGATGTCGCGCCCCTTCAGCGCCCGCAGGATCGCGAGGGCCTCGCGCGGGCTCAAGCCGCCGACTTCCGGCGTCCCGGTGCCGGGCGCGAAGCCGGGATCGAGCGAATCGACGTCGAAGGAGACATAGGTCGGCCCGTCGCCGATCACGGCCAGCGCCTTGGCGATCACCGCGTCGAGGCCGAGATCGTCGACCTCGTTGGCATGGATCACGGTCATGCCGGATTCGTAGGAGAACTCCCAGAGATATTCGGCACCGCCGCGGATGCCGATCTGGATGACCCGCTGCGGGTCGAGCACGCCGTCGAGCACAGCCTGCCGGAACGGCCCGCCATGGTGGAATTTCGAGCCCTCGTAAGGGCCGGAGGTGTCGCAATGGGCGTCGATATGGACCATGCCGACCGGACGCTTCGCGCCGACCGCCTTCAGGATCGAGTAGGTGATCGAATGGTCGCCGCCGACGGCAAGCGGCGAAACGCCGGCCTCGACGATCGTCCTGAAGGTCGCCTCGATATCCTCGTGGCAGCTCTCCAGCGAATAGCGCGAGCGGAACGGCACGTCGCCGATATCGGCCGCCTTGAGCATGGTGAAGGGCGCGGAGCCCAGCGCATGGTCCATCGGCCCCATGCGCTCGATCGCGCGGACGGCGCGCGGGCCCAGGCGTGCGCCGGCGCGGTTGGTGACTCCGAGATCCATGGGCACGCCGATGATCGCGACATCGAGGCCGCCGAGGCCGGGCGCGGCAAGGGCGTCAGGGCGATAGGGCGCGCCGAGGAAGGTCGCGACATCCGCGAAGGGCCATTTGCGCTGGTCGCCGGTGAACTGGCCGGCAGCCACCTTGGCGAAATGCGGGTCGCGGATTTCGCCGCCGCCGCTGCCGGAATAGCGCTCCCGCAGCTTCGCGAGCCTGTCCTGATCCATATTTCCCGCTCCGCTTCGTCAGCCGGGAATGCGTTCGAGCATCACCACCGGCCCGTTCTGGTAATCGACCTGTCCGAAGCTCTTGTAGCCGAGCTTGTGCGCCACACGGAAGGAGGCAAGATTCTCGGGCGCAATGATGCAGACGCTGCGCTGCTCGCCATGTGCGGCGGCGAACCAGCGATGCGCAGCCGCCGCCGCCTCCCCCGCATAGCCCTTGCCCTGCGCCTCGCCGGCCAGAATCCAGCCGGCTTCCGGCGCATTGTCGAAATCCGGGGAGAGACCCCTGCAACCGTCGAACAGGCCGACCTCTCCGACCAGGGCGCCGCTGCGCTTCTCGACGACCGCGAACATGCCATAGCCGCGCAGGGCCCAGTGGCCGACGATGCGGGTCAGCCGATGCCAGGCTTCCTCGCGATTGAGCGCCCGGCCGCCGAGAAAGCGGACGATGGCGAGATCGCTGCGCATCGCATGGATCGCTTCGAGATCTCCGATTTCGGGACGGCGCAGGCGCAGGTTTTCGGTCTCGATCATGCCCGCTTTAACCACTGCCGCAGAAGCCCGCCAAGATGGGGATGGAAACTAGCCGAAAGTCGCAGGAATCGGCGATGAAATCCCTCGCACTTCGAAAATCCATTCGCTACAACCCGATTCCGAACGCCGGGCGGCAGAACCTGTTTCGAAACGCCCGCATCCGCCAAACATCCGAGGAGAATGTCTAGATGAAGCGTCGTCAGTTTATCCAGACCGCCGCGGCTGGCGCTGCCGCGACCGCCGTCGCCATGCCGGCCGTCGCCCAGTCGAACCCGGAAATCAAATGGCGCCTGGCGTCGAGCTTCCCGAAGTCGCTCGACACGATCTATGCCGGCGCCGAGATCATGGCCAAGATGGTCTCCGAGCTGACCGACGGCAAGTTCCAGATCCAGGTCTTCGCGGCCGGCGAAATCGTTCCGGCGCTGCAGGCCCTCGATGCGGTCACGAACAACACCGTCGAGATGGCCCATACCGTCTCGTATTACTATGTCGGCAAGGACCCGACCTTCGCGATCGCCGCCTCGGTGCCGTTCGGCCTCAATGCCCGCATGCAGAACGCTTGGCTGTTCCAGCATGGCGGCAACGAGATGTTCAACGAGTTCTACAAGAAGTTCAACGCCTACGGCCTGCCCTGCGGCAATACCGGCGCGCAGATGGGCGGCTGGTTCCGCAAGGAGATCAAGTCGGTCGCCGACATCCAGGGCCTGAAGATGCGCATCGGCGGCATCGCCGGCTCGGTGCTGCAGAAGCTCGGCCTCGTGCCGCAGCAGCTCGGCGGCGGCGACATCTATCCGGCGCTCGAAAAGGGCACGATCGACGGCGCCGAATGGGTCGGTCCCTATGACGACGAGAAGCTCGGCTTCGCGAAGGTCGCGCCGTACTACTACTATCCGGGTTTCTGGGAGGGCGGGCCGACCGTCCACGCCTTCGTCAACCTGGAGAAGTGGAACGCCCTGCCGAAGGCCTACCAGGCCGCGCTGACCGCCGCCTGCACCTATGCCAACACGCAGATGGCGGCGAAGTACGACGTGGTGAACCCGCCGGCGCTGAAGCGCTTGGTCGCGGCCGGCACGCAGCTGCGCCCCTTCCCGCAGGACGTGATGGAAGCCTGCCTCAAGGCCTCCAACGAGCTCTATGCCGAGATCTCGGCCAAGAACCCGGACTTCAAGAAGGCGATCGAGGCCATGGCCGCCTTCCGCTCCGACCAGTATCTCTGGTGGCAGGTCGCCGAACTCAGCTTCGACGTCTTCCAGGTCCGCACGCGCGCCCGCTGAGCGATCAGGCGCCACGACGGCTCATCGACAGGAGGCCCGGCGAAAGCCGGGCCTTTTTTCATCGAAACGGCGGAAACGCGCGGCTTCATCGATCGCGCTTCGAAAAGGTTCGCAGCCGACTCATGACGAATTTGCATGATTGCCATGCAAATTCCTCTTGCGCCCGCCAACAGACCTGCTTTCCTCACAGGCGTTCGCGACGACCGGAAAACCGGCGCGCATGGCCTTGGGGAGGGCAAAATCGATGAGTCGTCGTCATTTCCTGAAGGTTGCCGGGGCCGGGGCTGCTGCCGGGGTGATCGCCAGCCCGGCCATCGCGCAGTCCATGCCCGAGGTGAGATGGCGCGTCACATCATCCTTCCCTAAATCGCTCGACACGATCTTCGGCGCATCGGAGGTGCTGGCGAAGGCGGTCTCGGAAGCGACCGACGGCAAGTTCCAGATCCAGGTCTTCGCGGCCGGCGAGATCGTACCGGCCCTGCAAGCCGCGGACGCGGTCACCAACGGCACGGTCGAGATGTGCCATACCGCATCCTATTACTATGTCGGCAAGGACCCGACCTTCGCCTTCGGCACCGCGGTGCCGTTCGGGCTGAATTCGCGCCAGCAGAATGCCTGGTTCTACCATGGCGGCGGCAACGAGCTTCTGAACGAGTTCTACAAGAAGGCGAACATCTACGCCCTGCCTGGCGGCAATACCGGCTGCCAGATGGGCGGCTGGTTCCGCAAGGAGATCAAGACGGTCGCCGACCTGCAAGGCATCAAGATGCGCATCGGCGGCTTCGCCGGGCAGGTGGTGAGCAAGCTCGGCGTCGTGCCGCAGCAGATCGGCGGCGGCGACATCTATCCGGCGCTCGAAAAGGGCACGATCGATGCGGCCGAATGGGTCGGCCCGGCCGATGACGAAAAGCTCGGCTTCAACAAGGTTGCGCCCTACTACTACTATCCCGGCTGGTGGGAGGGCGGCGCGGCGCTGCATTTCTTCATCAACGACAAGAAATGGAACGAGCTGCCGAAGACCTACAAATCGCTGCTCACCACGGCCGCCGCCCAGGCCAATATCGACATGCAGGCGAAATACGATGCCCGCAATCCGGCCGCGCTGAAGCGCCTCGTCGCCGGCGGCGCCCAGCTCAGGCCGTTCTCGCAGGAGATCCTCGAAGCCTGCCTGAAGTCCTCGAAGGAGGTCTATGCCGAAACCTCCGCCAAGAATCCGGACTTCAAGAAGCTCTACGATTCGATGGCGGCGTTCCGCGGCGACGAATATCTCTGGTTCCAGATCGCCGAATACACCTTCGACAATTTCCTGATCCGCTCGCGCGTTTCGAACCAGCTCTGATCCAACGGAGCCGTAGCGCGAGGGACACTCACCCCGGCGCAAGCCGGGGTTTTCTATTGGCGGGCCGAGAGCCGGCGGCCTTGCCACAACTGCGCCTTGCTGGCTCAGTAGCAGGGATCGTCGCCCCGGATTCCAGCCATGCTCCGCACTGCCCTTGCCCTGCTTCTGTCCGGCCTCGCGTCCGCAGCCTCGGCGCAGTCGATCGGCGAACCGCTGCCGCGAAAGCCCGCGCCGCATGAAGCCTACGCCAAGCCCGCTCCCAAGCCCGGCGCCGCCACCCGCCCCTGCCCCGAATACGGTGCCGGATTCGTCCGGATGGAGGGCTCCGCATTCTGCGTGCGGGCCGGCGGTTCGGTCCGCGCCGAGTTCGGCAAGAGTTCGCGCAACGGCTACGGCAGCCGGGCCGATGGGCTGGTCTATCTGGAAACCCGGGGAGAGACGGCGCTGGGGCCCGTCCGCTCGGTCGTCGGGGTGCGCGGCCAGGTCAATCGCGGTCTCGATTCCAGCCCCTTCCGCTACTGAACCAATCTGTCAGCGCAGCAGCCGCGCCACCTCTTCCCGTAAGGCCGGTACGAGCTCGTCCTCGAACCAGGGATTGCGCTTGAGCCAGGCATTGTTGCGCCAGGACGGGTGCGGCAAAGGCAGGACGCGCGGCAAGACCGGCCTGGCGAGGATCTCGCGCCAGTTGGCGACGGTGGCGGAGAGATTGGCGGCCTGCTTCGGGCCGAGGTGCCAGTTCTGGGCATAGCGTCCGATCGCCAGCACGAGTTCGATCCGGGGAAGCGCCGCGAAGACGCGGGTTCGCCAGGTCGGCGCGCATTCCCGGCGCGGCGGCTTGTCGCCGCCCTTGGCGTCGAGGCCGGGAAAGCAGAACCCCATCGGCACCACGGCGACCTTCGCCGCATCGTAGAAAATCGTCTCGTCGATGCCGAGCCAGCTCCTGAGGCGCACGCCCGAGGGGTCGGTGAAGGGCCGGCCGCTGGCATGGACGCGCGTGCCCGGCGCCTGGCCGGCGATGCAGATCCTGGCCGTCACCGATGCCTGGATGACCGGGCGGGGCTGATGCGGCAGGGGCGGCAGGTAGCGAGGCTCGTCGCGGCAGATGCGGCAGGCACGCAGCTCCGCCAGCACCTCGTCGAGCCGCTCCGTCGCGTTCATCGGCGCGCCAACCGCGACCGAGCCGGCACCTGCGAGATCAGCCCGTCGCAAACCCAGTCGGATTTCCTCGCGGCGTAGCCGTAGGGATCGCCCTTCTCGACGCGGGCGAGGCCGTTGATGCGGCCGCTCGGGCGGCTGCGGATGACGATGAGGTCACCGCTGGTCTCGATGGTGAAGCAATAGGTGCGGCGCTTCTCCTGCGGGCCGTAGTAATAGCAGACGGCGTCCGGGGTCGTGATCCAGCAGGCATCGGTGTTCGGCACGTTGCGATTATGCCCGCTCGCCCGGCCATCGGCGTGATGATATTCGCTGAACGGCAGGTTGCTGCCGGAATAGCGGCCCGAGACGGTGTTGCCCTCGAAGAGCTGCCTGATCTGCTCGCCGCTCAGTCGCTCGACGGCCGCGGCCTGGGCCGCCGCCAGCAGACTCAAGGCAAGAATCGCGAGGCCTGCAAACCGGGACATCAGCGCCGCGCCAGTTTCCGGCTCATCGGGGGCTCGGTCCCCCGCGAGATCAGCCCGTCGCAATACCACGGCGTGCCGTTATCGGTATGACCACGGGGATTGCCGGGCTCGATCTTGGCCAGAGCATTGACCATGCCGTTGCCGCTGTTGCGCAGGACATAGAGATCGCCGCTCATCTCGACCGAGAAGCAATGCACCGTCCGGTCGCTCTGCGGACCGTAATAATAGCAGATGCGGTCAGGCTTGGTGATCCAGCAGGCATCGGTATTGGCCTGCCAGCCATTGTGGCCGAGCGCCTGGCCATTCGGGTCGTGATACTCGGTGAAGAAGCCGCCATTGGTGTAGCGGCCGGAGACCGTGTTGCCGCGAAAGGCACGCTCGATCGCCTCGCCGCTCAGCCTTTCGGCGGCCGACGCCGGAACGGACGAGGCCAGGGCGGCAAGCAGGGCCAGGACCAGGCGAAGCATCAGACCTTCCAGCTCGGCCGGGCCGACAGCGCGCCATGCCAGCGGCGGATATGGACGAAATCCTCCGGCAGCGGCACGCGCGACGGCTTCATGAAGTCGATGGCGATGCCGGCGGTGATGTCGGCCACCGTCAGGGCCTCGCCGCAGATGAAGGGATTGGCCGCGAGCTGCAGCTCGATCAGCCAGAGATGGTCGTCCATCTGGTCACGATTGGCTTCGGCCCATTCCGGCACCTGGTCCTCCAGCTCCGCCATCGAGGGGTGGCTGTGGCGGAAGATCGCGGCGACGCTGGCGAACAGGCCAAGCTCGACGCGCCGGTTCCACATCTCGATGGTGGCTTGTTCCTTCGCATCCCGGCCAAACAATGGCGGCTGCGGGTGCAGCGCCTCGAGATAGCGGCAGATCGCGATCGTCTCGGCGAGCGCGGTGCCGTCGTCGAGTTCGAGGACGGGTAGGCGCTGGGCGGGGTTCAGCCTGGTGAAGGCCTCGGTCCGGTGTTCCTTGCGGGCGATGTCGACCGGCACGAGCTCCGGCAGCGGCACACCCTTCTCCGCGAAGAAGATGCGGACCCGCCGTGGATTCGGCGCCCGTCCGCCATCATAGAGCTTCATCGAACAGCCTCCGTGTCGGAGGGCACCCGATCACGACGGCGGCGCAGCGGTCAACCATGTTGAGCGTATGCGGCGTGGGCGGACACCGGGAGCGGCTCAATCTCCCTTGGTGTCGTGAAAGATGTCCCTGATCGCCTGTTTCACAAGGGCCGGGCAGCCGGACACCCGGTCGACGCGAGGGTAGTCCACCCCCTCTTCAACGACGAGATCCATGTTGATCGCGTATATCGTATAGAGCTTTCCGTTCGTGTTGGCGGGAACCAGATTGATCTTGCCGTCAGCCGTCAGGCCTGCCCGGCATTTCTGGTAGGCCCGGATCGCCGTGACGAGCTTGTCGCCTTCCCGGCCAGCACAGGGCTCGCCGACGGCGATGGATTTGATCGCGGCGTTCAGCTCCGCGAAGGGACTGCGCCTCGCCAGAATCTTGAAAGCAAACTGGATGAACTGGACATCCTCGCTCTTGTTGGCGCCGTTCAACCCGACCGAGCCGCTCAGATTGAAGATGAATTCGGGGTGGCCGAAGAAATTATAGGTGAACGGCGCGACCATGTTTCAATCCTCCCAGCCCGGCGCTTCCGCCTGATCGGAAGATCGCAACTGGCGCGGAACAGGACGTCCGTCATTTGAACGATTTGCGATGGGCTCTTCCTAACGGCCCTGGCTGCGGCGCCAGGCCTCCGGGCGCTCGAACTGCGTCGCCCAGATGCCGCGACCGGCCGCCCGCGCTGCGTCCTCCTCGGCGCGATAGGCGCCGTAGGAGACCGCGTGGCCTTCGCGCACCAGCGTCGCGTTGATGTCGGTCTCGCCCTGCCAGCAACGGGCGAGCCCGCGGCCGTAGCGGTCGGCCTTGCCGATCTCGCAACGCGTGACCCCGCGCGCGAACAGCGCCTGCAGGGCGCGCCGCGCCTCACGCCCGCAGGCCACCCGTCTGCCGTCGCGCGCGGTGCAGCTCTGGCGGTATTCGGGCGCGTCGATCCCCTCCAGCCGCAGTTCCTCGCCGAGCAGGCGCGCCGAATCGCCGTCGATCGCCTGGGCGGCGCCGACGAGTTCCCGCGCCGGGCCGAGGCGGTATTGCAGGATCGCGCCGGCGAGGCCGAGAAAACCAAGCAGGCCGAGCGCGACGACGAAGTCAACCGGCCGGCCGACACGGCGCCAGCCGAAAGGTCCATAGCGGGAGCGACCGAATCCGAAGGGTGCCATCAGGAAGAGCTTAACGATTTGGTGTCCATGATGGCGAGCCGGCCCCTGCATGTCGCAGCGGCCGAATGAGGATACACGCTCCCGACCATGACGGAAGTGACGGCCGAACAGGTGCAGCGCGGGCGCGGACCCGACCCCTCGGCCGTGGCGCGCCGGAAGCTGGTCACGCGCGAGGTCAGGTCCGCGCGCGAACGGCTGACCTCGTCGACCGGGCTGGAGCGCGCCTTCGACAACGAATTGCTGCGTGTCTTCGCGCAGTACCGGATCGCCGGCTCGGCCGGCACGTTCGTTCTGGTGCTCGGCATCGCCGCCGCCGCCTGCCTCTGGCTGCCGACCCCGATCGTCGCGGTGTGGAGCGGCGCGGTGCTGCTCACGACGCTGATCATCGTGCTGATCGCGCGGCGCTTTCTCGCCCAGGTCCCCGACGACGTCCGGCTGAAGCTCTGGCGCCGGCTCTTCGCCTTCGCCGAGGGCCTGCACGGCCTGGCCTGGTCGCTGCTGCTGCTCTTGTTCGTCCCGGTCGACGCGCCCGGCGCCAAGGTCTTCGTCACCACCGCCCTTTTGATCGTCAGCGCGCTCACCGTGATGCTCTCGGCGACGATCCCGATCGCGGTCTATGCCGGGCTGACCCCGATCATCGCCGGGATCATGGTCTTCTTCTGGGACCGGCGCGACATGGACAGCGTCACCATGGCGCTGATGGCGGCCTCGGCCCAGCTCTTCTTCATCTTCCTCGCCAACCGCCTCTATGCGAGCTCGGTCGATTCGATCGTCTTCCGGGCCGAGAAGGACGCGCTGATCGCGGAACTGGAAACCGCCAACGCCAATTCGGACGAGGCGCGGCGCAAGGCGGAAGAGGCGAACCTCGCCAAGTCGCGCTTCCTGGCCACGATGAGCCACGAACTGCGCACCCCGCTCAACGCCATCCTCGGCTTCTCCGAGGTGATGAAGAACGAGATCTTCGGCGAGCATGCCAATGCCGCCTACAAGGAATACTCGGGCGATATCCACGGATCGGGCCAGCATCTGCTCGATCTGATCAACGAAATCCTCGACCTGTCGCGGATCGAGGCCGGCAAATACGAGCTGAACGAGGAGGCGCTCTCGTTGCCCAGCGTCGTGGAGGACTGCCAGCACATGCTGGCGCTGCGCGCCAAGGCGAAGGGCCAGAGCATCCGCGCGCTGGCAGAGCCGCAATTGCCGCGCGTCTGGGCGGACGAGCGCGCGATCCGGCAGGCCGTGCTCAACGTGCTCTCGAACGCGATCAAGTTCACGCCCCAGGGCGGCGAGATCACGATCAAGGTCGGCTGGACCGCGACCGGCGGGCAATATGTCTCCGTCGCCGATACCGGACCGGGCATCCCCGAGAACGAGATCCCGATCGTCATGCAGAGCTTCGGGCGCGGCTCGCTCGCGATCAAGACCGCCGAGCAGGGCTCGGGGCTCGGCCTGCCAATCGTCAAGGGTCTGATCGACCTGCATGGCGGCGGCTTCCATCTCAAGTCCAGGCCGCGCGCCGGCACCGAGGTCACGATCACCCTGCCGGCCGAGCGCGTGATGGACACGCTCGCCGCCCTGCCCGAGCCGAAGACCCGGGCGGCGTAATCGCGAGCGCCCGAATCTCGCCCCACCCGTCGGCGACATCCTTTCACCGCCTCGTCGAAGCATTTCCTCCAGCCTCTCGGACTATCGGACCATGAACCGGAAAACGCGCGTCGCCGTGCTCTATGGGGGCAAGTCGGGCGAGCATGAGGTGTCACTGAAATCGGCGGCCTCCGTCCTGCGCTATATCGACCGCGACCGGTTCGAGCCCGTTCCCGTCAGCATCGACAAGCAAGGCCGCTGGCAATGCCACGACCTGCGCCGGATCGAGACGGCCAATACCGAGAGCCTGCCGATCCCCGCCAATTCACCCGCGATCCGGCTGGAGCCGCAAGGCGGGCGCACCGCCATCCTGCCGGCCGACAGCACGGCACCGGCGATCGCGCCGGTCGATGTCGTGTTTCCGGTGATCCATGGCCCGCTCTGCGAGGACGGCGCCATGCAGGGCCTGCTGGAGCTGGCCGGCGCGGCTTATGTCGGTTCGGGCGTGCTCGCCTCGGCTGTCGGGATGCACAAGGACATCGCCAAGCGGCTGGCCGCGCTCGCCGGGCTGCCGGTCGCGCCCTATCTCGCCTTGTCGCGCCGCGACTGGCGGCGCGATCCGACAGGCTCAGCCAAGGTGGCGCAGGGGCGGCTCACGCTTCCGGTCTTCGTCAAGCCCTGCAACATGGGCTCCAGCGTCGGCGTCCATAAGGTCAAAAGCTGGGAAGCGCTCGGCTCCGCGCTGGACGATGCCTTCCAGTACGACACCAAGGTGCTCATCGAGCAGGGCATCGACGCCCGCGAGATCGAGGTCGCGGTGCTCGACGGCGACCCGCCGGTGGCGAGCGTCGCCAGCGAGCTCAATGCCGGCCCGCAGCACGAGTTCTATTCCTACGAGGCCAAGTATCTCGACCAGGACGGCGCCAGCGTCGATCTGCCGGCGAAGCTCGATGCCGAGCAGATGGCGCGCGTGCGACAGCTCGCGATCGACGCCTTCCTGGCGCTGGAATGCAGCGGGATGGCGCGCGTCGACTTCTTCCTCGACCGCCAGAGCGGCGCCTTCTTCTTCAACGAGATCAACACGCTGCCGGGCTTCACCGCGATCAGCATGTATCCGAAGATGATGGAAGCCTCCGGCCTGCCCTACCCCGCCCTCATCACCCGCCTGATCGAGCTGGCGCAGGAGCGCCATGCCGAGCGGGCGGGCCTGAAGACGGATTACGAAGGCTAATCCTTCCGCGCGACCTGCGCCTGCTCGAAGGTCGCCATGCCCGAATGGACCGCCGCCGCCGCCTTGACGAGGCCGGCGGCGAGCGCCGCGCCGGAACCCTCGCCGAGGCGCATGTCGAGCGCCAGCAACGGCACCTTGCCGAGACGGGCAAGCACATCGGCATGGGCACCTTCGGACGAGAGATGGCCGGCGATGCAATGGTCGATGGTGGACGGCTCGATGGCGTGCAGGATCGCGGCGGCAGCCGTCACCACATAGCCGTCGAGGATGACCGGGATGCGCTGCGAACGCGCCGCGATGATCGCCCCGCAGATCGCCGCGACCTCGCGCCCGCCGAGGCGGCGCAGCACTTCGAGCGGGTCCTTGAGATGGGCGCGATGCAGGGCAAGGCCGGCTTCCACCGCCGCAACCTTGCGCTTCAGGCCCTCGTCGTCGACGCCCGTGCCGCGGCCGCACCAATGCGCGGCATCGCCGCCATAGAGCGCGGCATAGATCGCGGCCGCCGAGGTGGTGTTGCCGATGCCCATCTCACCGAGGCAGAGCAGGTCGGTGCCGCCGACGAGCGCTTCCATGCCGAAGGCCATGGTGGCGACGCATGCGCGCTCGTCGAGCGCATCGGTTTGCGTGAAATCGCCGGTCGGCAGGTCGAGCGCGAGATCGAAGACCTTGAAGCCGAGGTCGTAGGCCGCGCAGATCTGGTTGATCGCCGCGCCGCCCGCCGCGAAATTCTCCAGCATCTGCCGCGTCACCGCCTGCGGATAGGCCGAGACGCCCTGCGCGACCACGCCATGATTGCCGGCAAAGACGCAGACGAGTGGCCGGTCGACCGCGGGCTTCCCCTTGCCCTGCCAAGCCGCGAGCCATTCGGCAATCTCCTCCATGCGGCCGAGGCTGCCGGCCGGCTTGGTCAGGTTGGCATCACGGGCGCGGACCGCGTTCGCGGCCTCCATGTCGGGACCGGGCATCGCGGCAATGAGTTCGCGGATATCGTCAAAGGGCAATCCGGAGGCGGCCATGGTCAAATCCATCACGCAAGGGCGCCGCATCAGCGCATCGGCATGGCGGCAGGATTGACGCTGCTGCTATAGGGTCGGAGGCGTGAAGACAATCGAATGGAGCAGCGCAGCGGACATGGCTGAGGCGGAAACGACGATCGAGACGCCCCCGCCGGACTGGCCGGGCTGGGGAATCGCGACCGCGATCTGCCTGCGCTTCTGGTCGCGCCTGCCGGTGCCGTTGCTGCCGGGCGAGAGCGACGGCCACGCCATCCCGGATTTCCGCGAGGTGCCGCGCGCCCTGCCCTTCGCTGCGCTGGCCATCGCCGCGCCGGCCGCGCTCGTCGCGCTGGGCGCGGGGCTGGCGGGCCTCAGCGGCTTCGTCGTCGCGGCGCTCGCGCTGACCGCGCTCGCCCTGACGACCGGCGCCTTCCATGAGGATGGGCTCGCCGACAGCGCCGACGGCCTGTTCGGTGGGCATACGCCCGAGCGCCGGCTGGAGATCATGAAGGACAGCCGCATCGGCTCCTATGGTGCGCTGGCGCTGGGGCTGTCGCTGCTGCTGCGGGCGAGCCTGATCGCGATGATCCTCGACCGCTCCGGCGCCTGGGCGGCGGCGGCGGCGCTGCTCGTCGCGGCCCCCTGGTCCCGCGCCGAGGGCCTTTTCATGCTGGCAACCCAGCCGGCTGCACGCAGCAGCGGTGCGGCCGCCGCGGTCGGCCAGCCGACTGTTCTGACGGCGCGGATCGCGCTGGGCTTGAGCCTCTTCCTCGCGACCGGGATCGGGCTTGCGGTTGAACTGCCGATCGCCGGCCTGGTGATCGGCTTCGGACTGGCGCATGGCGCGGCGGCGGTGCTGTCGCGCATGGCGCGGCGCCTGATCGGCGGGCAGACCGGCGACATCCTCGGTGCAGCCCAACAGCTTGCCGAGATCGCGATCTATCTCGGTCTTGCGCTCGCGATCGCGTGGCCAGGGCGGTGAACGGCGCCTCGACGCCCTGCATCAAGGTCTGCGTCATCGATCCCGCGAGCAAGCTCTGCGAGGGCTGCGGCCGGACGCTCGCCGAGATCGCGCAATGGGGATGCCTGAGCGAGGCCGAGCGGCTGGCGATCATGGCGGTGTTGCCTGAGCGATTGGCCGATCGCAAAGGCTGAAATTAGTCCTCGACCGCGCCGGCCAGACCGACCAGCGCGTCTCCAGTCAGGCGATAGAACACCTTCTTCGGATAGGCAGCCGCACCGAGCCCGTCATAGAAGCGCAGCAGCGCGGCGTCGTCGGCATCGGCTGTCCAGTCGATGCGGCGATGACCGCGCTCCAGGGCGAGCTCCGCCAGAGCCGTCATCAGCTTGCGGCCGAGTCCGGCGCCCCGTGCGGCATCGGCGACATAGATCTCCTTGAGGAAATAGCCGGTCTTCAGGCCCGGTCCCGGATAGAGATTGCAGGCCGAGGCGAAGCCAAGGACCGTCTCGCCCTTGACGGCGATGAGGATATCCACGCCGGCCGGCAAAGCCGCGAGCCCCGAGAGGATCTCCTCGGACGCCGGGCACGGCACGCTGTAATGGCCCTGCATCTCGACCATCAATGCGGCCAGCGCCTTGTGGTCCTCGGGCCGCAGCAGCCGGATCGCGATCTCGCTCATCGCCGCCCGCCTCAGTGGATGAGCGACCAGACGAAGCGGCTGGCGACGACGAGCAGGAACAGGCCGAAGGCAATCTCAAGCCGGCGCTTGGAGAGCCGATGCGCCAGCCGCGCGCCGATCGGCGCCGTCCAGATCGAGGTCGGGATGAACAGGATCATGCCGATCAGCGAGACATAGCCGAGCGAGAGCGGCGGCAGCGTGCCCAGGGCCATCTGCGGCCAGCCGGCATAGATGAAGCCGAGGGCACCGGGGATCGAGATCAGCACGCCGAGCCCCGAGGAGGTCGCGACCGCCTGATGGATCGGCCGACCATAGAAAGTCATGAACAGGCTGGAGAGTTGGCCGCCGCCGATGCCCATCAGCGCCGAAAGCACGCCGATGATGCCGCCATAGGCGACCATCAGCGGCTTGCCGGGCATGTCCTCGCCGAATTTCCAGCGATCCGCCGCGAAGAGCAGGCGCAGCGCCGAGACCGTCGCCACCGCCACGAAGACGATCTTGAAGAGATCGGCGGGCGCGAAGCGAGCGATCCAGCTGCCGGCAAGCACGCCGACGATCACCGGCACCGCCCAGACCTTGAGGATCGAGAGATCGACCAGCCCCTTGGCCCGGTGCGCGTTGAAGGAGCGGATCGAGGTCGGGATGATGATCGCGAGCGAGGTGCCGACGCTGAGCGGCATGCGGATCTCCTCGGCCACGCCGATGACGCGGAAGATCTCGTAGAGCACCGGCACGATGACCGCGCCGCCGCCGACGCCGAAGACGCCGGCCAGAAGGCCGGTAACCGCGCCGGCCAGCACGAGCGAGACGGCGAGGAAGGCGAGATCGCCGAGGGGAATGCCAGCAAACATGACGAGAGATCCGGTGAAGCCGCCCGATCTCTCGGCTATTTGACCAGCGGGGGCAAGGTGTTCCCCGCATGGCCGTTGCGTGAATCCGGTGCGGCGGCGTCAGCCGCGGCCGGTATCGAAGATCGGCGCAAAGCCGCCATAGACGACGCGCTTGCCGTCGAAGGGCATCTTCAACGCCTCCATGCGCGGGTCCGCCATCATCTTGCCCCAGGCGGCGGCACGCACCTCCTTGGACGGCCACTCGACCCAACTGAACACGACCGTTTCGCCGGCTTCAGCCTTCACCGCGCCCTTGAAATCGGTGAGCTTGCCGTCCGGCACGTCATCGCCCCAGGCATCGACGATCCGGCGGGCGCCGTATTCCTTGAAAAGCGCCGCGTGCTTGGCCGAGAAATCGCGGTAATCGGCCTTGCTCTCGTCGGGCACGGCGACGAGGACGCCGTCGAGATAGCCCATCGCGCCGCCCTCGCCCTCGTCGAGGATCGGGGCGAAGCCGCCATAGATCATGCGCTTGCCGTCGAAAGGCATGGCCTCGCCCATCGCCTTCATGCGCGGATCGCTCATGATCTTCTCGTTGGCGGCATCGCGCGTCGCCCGGTCGGGATACTCGAACCAGGAGAAGACCACGACCTCGTCCGGCGTCGCCTTCACCGCCCCTTTGAAATCCGTCACCTTGCCGTCCGGGACATCGTCGCCCCAGGTCTCGACATGGCGCCGGACGCCGAATTCCTGGAACAGCGGCGCCGCATCGGCGGCCTGCTTGCGGTAGGCCTCCTTGTTCGCCGCGGGAACCGCGAGGACGAAACCATCGACATAGGCCATTGCATCTCTCCTTGCTCGCAGTCGCCGGCGGCGGCCGCATCGAAAATGTTGATATCAACCCTACGGACCCGGAATGGATCCGTAAAACCGCTGTCAGTCGCTGTAGGAGCTCACCGCGAGTTCCGGCTGGAAGCTCGCCGCGCCCAACGGCTTGCCCGGATAGCGGTCGTGATGGCGGACCCAGTCCATGATTCCGACCTCGTTGCGCCCCTTCGGGGTCATGTCGAGGAAGTTATGGGCGCCGATCAGGAGGTCGCCGCCGCGGGCATAGGTCGAGTAGGTATGGAAGATCTCGCCCGCGTCGTTGCGATAGAAGACGCTGAAGCCCGGCATCTCGCCGCCCTGCCCGTCATGCATCGTGTAATTGTATTCGTAGCGGCCGGCCGCCTTCTCCCCGGGGCTCGGCGAGACGTGGAAATCATAGTTGAAGTCGCTATTGGCCGATGAGACCCAAGGGAAATCCCAGCCCATACGGTGCCGGAAATTCTGGAACTCGGCATAGGGCGCCCGCGAGACCACGACGAGGCTGACGTCATGGTGCCTGAGATGCCGGTTGGCGCCGTCGAAATGATCGGCCAGGAACGAGCAGCTCGGGCAGCCCTCCCGGGCGCCCGGCCCGAACATGAAGTGATAGATGATCAGCTGGCTGTTGCCGGCGAAGAGATCGCCCAGCGACAAGCCGCCATCCCAACCCTCGAAGGTGTAGGCCTTCTCGACCCTGACCCAGGGCAGCGCGCGCCGCTCGGCCGAAAGCGCGTCGCGCCGCCGGGTCAGCTCCTTCTCGTTGGCGAGGTGGGCTTTGCGCGCGGCAAGCCACTCCTCACGGGATACGATCCTGTGTTCCATCGTCTCCTCTCCTCTGCTGTCCGCCGGCGTGGTGCCGGCGGCTTCTTCGGCGTGCTCCCACACGCAATCGCTCAGGCGAAATAGGCCTCGAGCTTGACCATGGTCCCGGTCCAGCCATGGGTGTGGCCACGGACAGCGGCATCGTCGGCGAGCTTCTCGTGCAAAAGCGTCAGGATCGTGCCGTCTCCGTCCGGCTTCAGGGTGACGGTGACGCGCGAGACGCGCTCGGGTGTCGTGATCCATGACCAGCTGAAGACGAGGCGCTCGTTCTCGACCACCTCGAGATAGCGGCCGAGGACCTCGTGGCGCTCGCCGGTATTCTCGATCATCACGACATGATAGGCGCCGTCGACACGCGGATCGATCTCCGCCTCCTGCGCCACGACATTCTCCGGACCGAACCAGCGGACGAGCAGGTCCGGGTCGGTCCAGGCCTTGTAGACTTCGGCCGGCGACGCATTGAGGCGGCGCTTCATCGTGAGGCTCGGTGTCACCGGTTGATGCATGCGCCCTGTTCCCTCTCCCGTCCTCAACCTTCGCCCTTGCGCCGCGCTTCGAGCAGCGCCTCCAGCGCATCGAGCCGCTCGGTCCAGAACCGCTGATAGCGCGCCAGCCAGCCCATCGCCTCCTCCATCGGCTCTGCAATCAGGTGGCAGGACACGGTGCGCCCGGCCTTGGTCCGCGTCAGCAACCCGGCATCCGAGAGGACGTCGAGATGCTTCATGATCGCCGGCAGCGAAACCGGAAACGGTTTCGCGAGCTCGCTGACGGACAGCCCGTCCTCCCGCTCCAGCCGCGCCAGCAGGGCCCTCCGCGTCGGATCCGCCAAGGCGGAGAAGGTCCGGTCGAGCTGCGCATCCTGAAACTTAACCATCGAGTTAAGTTTAAGCAGCAGCGACCATACGTGTCAAGGACGGGCGATTGTGCCTCTCCCCAGCGACAATCCAGAGATTGCGATCAGACCGCGTGGTCGTCCGCCGGCATGACCTCGCCGCCGAGGAGACAGCCGACAGGCCGACCGTCGGCGAAGCCGATCCTGACCCGGATTTCCGAGAGCGCATTCATCGCCCGGCCCTGCAGGATGGTGATGCGGCCGCTGTCGCGGGGGACGAGATCGTTCTTGAGCAGTCCGAAGGCCAGTGCTGCAGCGGCGATTCCGGTCGCAGCATCTTCGGGATAGCCGGAGGATTTCGGGAATTGCCGGGCCTCGAAGCGGCGCTGCGCCTGATCCGCGACGGCGTAAGGGTAGAGCCCGGTCGAGGCGATGCGCTCGCAGCATTTTTCGGTGAGAGCCATATCGGTCGTCAGCGCCTGAAGATGCGCGAGGCTCTTCATCGGGATCAGCGTCTTGACGCGCGAGGTCACGGCATTCTGGATCGGCAGGTCGAGCAGATCGCTGCGCGAAATCCGGAGCGTCGCGAGCACGTCCTCCTCCTGCGCGCGCTTGAGGTCGACGACCTTGCCTACCGGCTGGCTGATCTCGACCGTCGGGTTCTCGGTCTCACGGTTCTCGACATAGCCGGTCACGGAGCCGCTGCGCGTCTCGATCCGCATCTGCTCGGCATCGAGGCGGCCGGCCGTCGCCAGGCACCAGAGCGCGCCGATCGTGGCATGGCCGCACATCTCCATCTCGTGGCGCGGCACCCAGAAGCGGAAGGTGAAATCGGAATCGGCGCCGGAGGGCGGTCGGACGAAGCCGGATTCATGGCCATAGCGGGCCGCAATCGCCCGCATGTCCTCATCCTGCAACGCCGTCGCATCGATCACGATCGGACAGGGATTGCCGCCCTGCCCCTGATGCGTGAACACGTTGACCAGCCTGATCCCGCCCTGCGCCATCGCCCTGCCCGCCCCGTCGAAACTGGAATCGTCCCTGCTACGAGGGACTGCTACGGCTTCGCAGCAAATCGCGTTTCCCGCAACGAACCGGCGCAATCAGGCGGCGGCTGCGGCCTCGTGGCGCGACACATGGGCTATGGCAGCGCGCAGATCGTCCAGCATCGTTTCTCCACCCCGTCTGCGCATGCGACGCGGTCTGGATGCCTCAACCGGCTCTCAACATATCCCCTCCATCGCCCAGATATTGCAGGATGTCGCGCGGGATGGAGGGATCGTCCGGCGGCAAGGTCGTCGCGACTATCATGTCTTCCTTGCGGATCAGTCCCGAGCGCCGATAGTGCAAGGCTGTCCTGGTGGCGTAGGGCTCGCGCAGCATCGTCGCCGCGACGCCGCTGGCGATGCCGAACATGAACCTCGTCTTGCTGCGCTGGACGGGCATCAGAATCGATGTCGTCAGCTCGTTCTTCTGCACGCTTTCGAAATCGATGAAGAAAATCCTGCCGGCGAGCGGAAACGTAAAGCCGTGATACTTGAAGATGTAATCGGTCCTCGGGGGAGAATCCACGCTCGGAAACCGCTCGATATAGCAATGCTGATAGAGGTTCTCGTTGTTGTATATGCACAGAAGGGAGCGAATGATCGCTCCCTTGTAGATCGATGAATACTGATACCGATCGTAAACACCTGTTATATCAATGGATTCCTGCTTGGAGGCGAGCACGGCGGCGTTCATGAAATCGTCGAACTGGCGCGAGCCCCGCAAGCGATCCAGAACCGGGAAATAATTGCCATCGACGAGCATCCGGACTTCGTCGGTCTCGGCGAAGAGGACGGCCGGCCCCAGCCCGAAAAACTGCGAGATCCGCCGGATATTGCCCGGCGACGGCAAGTGAACACCCGAGAGGTATTTGTTGAACTGCTGCCGGTTGAGCCCGATCTTGCGGCATACGGCGGTGATCGAGCCGTGCCGCTCGCAGAGGAACCTGAGGTTCGCGGCGAACCGTTCCACATCGTTCGGTTTCAAGGCGTTCCCGCTCCCCTTTTTGCCCAGCAGCAGGTCGACGCAACTACTGCGTCACTTTGCGTCAGCAATCAAGCTGTTGCGAAATTGTCAGCCGGCGCATCGGCACAGGACACTCGCCGGATCAGATTTCGCGGAAGGCCAAGATGATCAAGCGCTTGAAGACGGCTGCAGGTTCCGGCGATGCGGTTCAGGACAAGGCCCTCACTAAGGCGGTGGAGGACTTGCTGGAGCAGGTCGAGACGGGTGGCGACCAGGCCGTTCGCGCGCTAGCCAACAGGTTCGACGGGCTGGACCGTCCATCGTATCGGCTCAGCGACAGTGAAATCCAGGCTTGCGTCGACAGTCTGACGACGCGGCAGCGGGAGGATATCGAGTTCGCCCAGGCTCAGGTCCGCAATTTCGCGCAAGCCCAGCGCGCTGCGTTCCGGGACATCGAGGTCGAGACGCTTCCCGGCGTCGTCCTCGGACACAGGAACATCCCGATCGCCAATGTCGGCTGCTACGTCCCCGGCGGCAAATATCCGCTGCTCGCCTCGGCGCATATGTCAGTCGTCACGGCCAAGGTCGCGGGCTGCGAGCGCATCATCACCTGCGCACCGCCGTTCAAGGGCGAGGTCGCCCCCCTGATCGTCGCGGCCCAGCATCTCGGCGGCGCCGACGAGATCTATTGCCTCGGCGGCGTCCAGGCGATCGCCGCCATGGCGTTCGGAACGGAAAGCATCAAGCCGGTCGACATGCTCGCCGGCCCCGGCAATGCCTATGTGGCGGAAGCCAAGCGCCTGCTGTTCGGTAGGGTCGGCATCGATCTTTTCGCCGGCCCGACGGAGACGCTGGTTATCGCCGACGAGACCGTCGACGGCGAAATCTGCGCCACCGACCTGCTCGGACAGGCGGAGCATGGCGTCAATTCGCCCGCCATCCTGCTCACGACCTCGGAGAAGCTGGCCCGCGAGACCATGCGAGAGATCGAGCGGCTGCTCGCCATCCTTCCGACGGGAGAGATCGCGCGCAAGGCCTGGGAAGATCATGGCGAGGTCATCGTCTGCGACAGCCGCGACGAGATGGTCGAGGAAGCCGACCGGATCGCCTCCGAGCATGTCCAGGTCATGACGGCGGACCCGGACTACTTCCTCGAGCATCTCAAGAACTACGGCTCGCTCTTCCTCGGCGTCCGCACCACCGTCTCCTATGGCGACAAGGTGATCGGAACGAACCACACGCTCCCGACCAAGAAGGCGGCGCGCTACACCGGCGGGCTCTGGGTGGGGAAGTTCCTGAAGACCTGCACCTATCAGCGTGTGCTCACCGACGAAGCCTCCGTTCTGATCGGCGAAGTCTGCTCCCGACTCTGCATCATGGAGGGCTTCGTGGGCCATGCCGAGCAGGCCAACATCCGCGTCCGGCGCTTCGGCGGACGCAACGTCCCTTACGGCGCCGCCGTGAGCACGGCGGCCGACGGCCCCGGAGCGACAACCCCGTAACCGACGCGAAACAGTCATGCTGTCTTTCATGATCAGGCGCATCGTCGCGACCATCCCGGTGATGGGCTTCGTCGCCCTCTTCGTCTTCTCGCTGCTCTACATCGCCCCGGGCGACCCGGCGGCCGTGGTCGCCGGCGACCAGGCCTCGCCGGCCGAGGTCGAGCGCATCCGGCAGAGCCTTGGCCTGGATCGACCCTATCTGGTCCGCTTCGGGGAATGGGCCGGGCGCGTCGCGCAAGGCGATCTCGGCGCGTCGATCTTCACGGCCCGGCCGGTGACGCAACTCATCGCTCAGCGCATCGAGCCGACGCTGTCGCTGATGGTGCTGACCCTGATCGTCGCCGTGTTCGTCGCGGTCCCGATGGGCGTGCTCGCGGCGTGGAAGGCGGGAAGCCTCGTCGACAAGGCGGCGATGGGCTTTGCCGTGCTCGGCTTTTCGGTGCCGGTCTTCGTCATCGGCTACCTGCTCGCCTATGTCTTCGCGCTCAAGCTGGAATGGCTGCCGGTACAGGGCTATGCGCCACTGGCGGAGGGCTTCTGGCCCTGGCTTCGCAGCCTGCTCCTGCCCGCTCTCACGCTCGGCTTCGTCTATATCGCGCTGATCGCCCGGATCACCCGCGCCACCATGCTGGAGGTGCTCCAGCAGGACTATGTCCGCACCGCCCGCTCCAAGGGGCTGGCCCATCGGCAGGTCTTCTTCCTGCATGCCCTCAAGAATGCCGCCGTGCCGGTGATCACGATCATCGGCGTCGGCATCGCGCTCCTGATCGGCGGCGCGGTCGTCACCGAGAGCGTCTTCGCGATTCCCGGGCTGGGCCGGCTGACGGTCGATGCGATCCTGCAGCGCGACTACCCGGTCATTCAGGGTGTCGTTCTGATGTTCAGCTTCGTCTATGTGCTGGTGAACCTGCTGATCGACCTCGCCTATACGCTCGTCGACCCGAGGATCAGCTATTGACCGCGCTCTCCGGCACTGAAGCGGGCGCGACCCGGCTCTTCGCGAGAGCGACGCGGCAAAAACGCTTCCTGCGCTATCTGCGCCGGCACCCCTCGGTTGCGATCGGCGGCGGGCTGCTGCTCGCCATCGCCCTGGGCGCCATCCTCGCCCCTCTGCTCTGGACGATAGACCCGACGCAGCTCTCCCCGGCCCGGCGTACGCGAATGCCCTCGGAGCAATTCTGGTTCGGGACCGACATGCTGGGGCGCGACGTCTATTCGCGCGTCGTCTACGGCGCCCGCGTCTCGCTCGTCGTGGGATTTTCCGTTGCGGTGCTCGCCTCGGTCGCCGGGCTGGCGATCGGCGTGCTCGCAGGCTTCGTCAGGAAGCTCGACGGCGTCATCATGCGCGCCATCGACGGCATGATGTCGATCCCGCCGATCCTGCTCGCCATCGCCCTGATGGCGCTGACGCGGGGATCGGTCGGCAACGTCATCCTGGCGATCACGCTCGCTGAAATCCCGCGCGTCGCCCGGCTGGTCCGCGGCGTCGTGCTGTCGCTGCGCGAGCAGCCCTATGTCGAGGCAGCCGTCGCCTGCGGCGCAGGGGTGCCGCGCATCCTCGTCAGACACATCCTCCCCAACACAGTCGCGCCGATGATGGTGCAGGCGACCTATATCTGCGCCAGCGCGATGATCGTCGAGGCGATCCTGTCCTTCATCGGGGCTGGCATCCCGCCCGCCACGCCGTCCTGGGGCAACATCATGGCCGAGGGTCGCGCGCTCTGGCAGGTCCGGCCGCATATCGTGCTGTTTCCCGCGATCTTTCTCTCGATCACCGTCCTGGCGGTCAATCTCCTCGGCGACGGACTGCGTGACTCCCTCGATCCGCGCATTGCCAAGCGCCTTTGAAGGGAACCGAAACACCGGGGTGGCGCGATGCGCCCCTCCTCGCGAACCGAGAACCGAAGCTGCCGAGAAACAAGGGAAGCCGGCAGCCTTCGATCCGGATCGCGTCCATCGCCAACCAGCTATCAAAGGGAAGGACGTTCATGCGCGTCGCATTGGCCAGCTTCGAATTCGAAGGCAACACGCTCTCGTCGCAGATCAACCGCCGGGATACGTTCAGCCGCAAGGTGCTCGTCGAAGGAGACGGCGTTCTCCCGGCGATCGAGGGGCGCGACCTCGCGGTTACCGGCGCACTCGAAGCGCTGCGCAAGGAGGGGCTCGAGATCGTCCCCATCCTCGTCGCCCATGGCGGTTCCGGCGGCGTCGTCGAGGGCGCCTTCTACCGCGAGACCCTCGACAGGATCGTCGCGGGCATCCTGAAACAGCCTGTCGACGGCGTCTTCCTCGCCCTGCACGGGGCCATGATCTGCGAGGGCGAAACGGATCCCGAAGGCGCGCTCATCGCGGCCCTGCGTGCGGCGCTCGGCCCGGGCATCCCGATCGCCGCGAGCCTCGACCTGCATGCGCATGTTACGCCGCGCATGGCCGACAACGCCGACATCCTCGTCGGCTACGAGACCTATCCACATGTCGACGCCCATGGCACCGGGCGGCGCGCCGCAGAATTGCTCGCGGGAGCGCTGCACGGGCGCATCAGGCCGGTGACGCGGCTCCGGCGCATCGACGCCCTGCTGCCCGTCGTCGGTGGCTCCACCAATGGTGATGCGCCGATGGCCCAGGTCCGCGAACTGGCTCGCCGGATCGAGGCGGACGGGCGCGCGCTCGCCGCGAGCTACTTCCCCGTCCAGCCCTGGCTCGACATCGACGATCTCGGCATTGCCGGGGTGGCGGTCACGGACGCCGACCCTGCCGCGGCAACGGCTGTCGCCGAAGAGATCGTGCTGGCGATGTGGGACCGGCGCCGGGCCTTCGAGCTTGCGTGCCTGTCTCCCGACGAAGCCGTTCGTGAAGCCCTCGACCGACCCGCCCGCGTCCTGATTTCCGATGCGCCCGACTGCGTCGGGGGCGGGGCGCCCGGCGATGCGCCGGCCGTGCTGGCGGCTCTGCTGCGTGCCGGCCCCGATGCGGAGTCGGCCGTCCTTGTCGTCGATCCGGCCGCGGCGGCAGAGGCCTTCGACCTCGGCATCGGCAAAACCGCCCGCATGCGCATCGGCTCCTCGCTCGACCCGCGCTTCCACTCCCCGGTCGAGACGGAGGTCGTCGTCGAGAGCCTGCATGACGGCCACTTCACCTATACAGGCGGCATCAGCGCCGGCACGCCGGGCCAGATGGGGCCGACCGCCGTCCTGCGGGCGGGCAGGCTGCGGATCGTGGTGCCGACCTACGCGACCTACGAGTACGGCGACGAGCAGTATCGGGCGGCGGGCATCGATATCCGCGATTGCAAGATCGCCGTCCTCAAGAACCCGATGAACTTCCGCACCCTGCTCGATGCCGACACCTCCTGGGTGATGGTCGGTGGTGCCGGCCCGACAGCGCCGGACCTCGCGAGCATCGCCTGGCAAGTGAAGAAGCGCCCTTTCTGGCCCTGCGACGACCAGCAGCAGCCCGTTTTCATGGAGAACCACCGTGACGCCTGACACCTTGCTCTCCTGGCCGACGCCATCGCGCAGCCGGAACGCTCCTCCGGTCGAGGCCCGCTTCGCCGCGGGCACGGCCTGGATCGACGGCAGGATCGTGCCCGTCGCCGAAGCCAGCCTGCCGCTGCTCGATTGGGGCTTCCTGCGCTCCGATGCCTGCCAGGAGACGATCTCCGCCTGGGACGGGCTGCTGTTCAGGCTCGACGATCATCTCGACCGCTTCTGGCGCTCGCTGGAGCGCCTGCGCATGACCTCCCCGCTCAGCCGGGACGAGATCCGTGGCGCGATCCATGCCCTGATCGCCACGGCCGGCTACGACAACGCCTATGTGCAGATCATCATGACGCGCGGCCGGCCCCCGATCGGCAGCCGCGACATCCGGCTCTGCACCCAGCGCTTCCAGGCCTTCTGCATTCCCTATGTCTGGATCGCGACGCCCGAGGTGCAGCAGCGCGGGCTCCACGTCCATATCGGCAGCCGCCATCGCGTGCCGGCAACCTCGGTCGACCCGATGGTCAAGCATTATCACTGGCTCGACTTCGAGCTCGGCCTGCTCGAAGCCTTCGACCATGGCGCCGAAACCGTCGTGCTGACCGATGGACAGGACCATCTCCTCGAAGGCCCCGGCTTCAACATCTTCGTCCGCAAGGGCGAAAAGCTGCTCACGCCGCGCAGCGGCATGCTCGACGGCATGACCCGGCGCACGGTGATGGAACTCTGCGCCGATCTCGGCATCTCGGTCGAGGAAACCGACGTGCCCGTCGCCGCCCTGCGCGATGCCGACGAGGCCTTTCTCACGACGACGGCCGGCGGGGTTCTCCCCGTCGCCTCGGTCGACGCCAAGGCCATCCGCAACGGCCCCGGCCCGTTCACCGCCCGCATCCACGCCGCCTACTGGCAGCGCCGCGCCGATGGCTGGCTCGGCGAGCCCGTCGACTACACCGTTCCCGCCGCCCTCGCCTCGGAGTAGAACCATCATGCTCAACAGACGTCAGTTCATCGGCGCGGCAGGTGCTGCCGCCATCGCCCGCCCCGCTATCGCCCAAGGTACGGCGGCACGCACGCTGAAGTTCATTCCGGAAACCAACCTCGCCATCCTCGACCCGGTGGTGACAACGGCAGCGGTCTCGACCACGCATGGCTACTGCGTGTTCGACAACCTCTTCGCGGTCGACGACCAGTTGCGGCCGCAGCCGCAGATGGCCGCTGGCGCCACGACCGCCGACGACGGCAAGACCTATGAGATCAAGCTGCGCGACGGCCTCAAATTCCACGATGGCGAGCCGGTCCGTGCGCGCGATTGCGTCGCCAGCCTCAAGCGCTGGAGCACGCGCGACAGCTTCGGCCAGGCGCTGGGCACGGTCGTCGACGAATGGCAGGCCGTCGACGACAAGACGATCCGCGTCAGGCTGAAGCGACCCTTCCCGCAATTCCTGCGCGCTCTCGGCAAGCCGCACTCCTCGGCCGCCTTCATCATGCCGGAGAGGATCGCAAATTCCGACCCGATGACGCCCGTCAAGGAGATGGTGGGATCGGGGCCGTTCCGCTTCGTCGCCAACGAATTCGTCCCCGGCTCGCGGATCGTCTACGAGAAGTTCGAAGGCTATGTGCCGCGCCAGGAACCCGCCAACTGGACGGCGGGCGGCAAGCGCGTGAATTTCGACCGCCTCGAATGGCATGTCATCACCGATGCGGCGACGGCAGCGAGCGCGCTTCAGCGCGGCGAGGTCGACTGGTGGGAGCGCCCCCTGCCCGACCTCATGTCGACGCTCACCTCGGACAAGAACGTCACCACCAGCACGCTCGATCCCTACGGCCTCATCCTCGGGATGCGCTTCAACCATCTCGAGGCGCCGTTCAACAACCCTGCGCTGCGGCGGGCCATCCTCGCGGCCGTCACGCAGGACGACTACATGCAGACGGTGATGGCGGGCGATACCGACAGCTATCGCGTCTGCCGGGCGATGTTCCCCTGCGGCCTGCCGGGCGTGAACGAGCTCGGCGCCGGGATCATGAAGCAGCCGCCGGACCTGAAAGCCGCCCGGGCCGCGATCGAGGCCTCCGGCTACAAGGGCGAGAAGATCGTCATGCTGCACGCCGCGGATCATCCGCTGATCGCGCCGCTCGGCGACATCACCGCCGATCTGCTGAAGCGCCTCGGCCTGAATGTCGACGTGCAGACCATGGACTGGGGCACGGTCGTCCAGCGCCGCACCTCGAAGGAGCCGGTGGAACGCGGCGGCTGGAGCATCTTCCACACCAACTGGCCGGGCTCCTCGGTCACGAATCCGGCGGAGAACCTCTATATCCGCGGAGCCGGCGCATCCGGCTGGTTCGGCTGGCACGACAGCCCGGAGATGGAGAGCCTCACCGCGCAGTGGCTGGCCAGCACCGATGAAGGGCGGGCACAGAAGCTGCTCGACGATATCCAGCGCAGCGCGCTCAACACCGTGCCTGTCGTGCCACTTGGGCAGATCATTCCGAAGACGGCCTATCGCAGCAACCTGCAAGGCATCCTGACTGCGTCGTCTCCGTTGTTCTGGAACGTTCGCCGGGCCTGAAAACCTGACGCATTCACCAGGCGTGCGGCATTGCCCGTGCCCATATGGAAAAGCCCGCCGGATAGTTCCGGCGGGCTTTTCCTTTCCCAGCAGGGCCGGTTCAGGCCGCCGCGGCGGCCTCGTGGCGCGACACATGGGCGATGGCAGCGCGCAGGTCGTCCAGCGTCGCCTCGGCGCCGACGCAGCGCTCGGCCAGGTGGCGGCGGAAGGCGCGCGCACCGGGACGGCCCGGGAACAGGCCGACGAGGTGGCGCGTGAAGGCATGCACGCGCCCGCCCCGCTCGAGATGCGCAGCGATGTACGGCTCCAGCGCCTCCAGCATGGCGAAGGCGTCCGTCACCGGCGCCTCCTGCCCGAAGAGCAGCGGATCGGCCTGAAGCAGGATCTCCGGGTTCTGATAAGCCTCGCGGCCGATCATGACGCCGTCGAGCTTCTCCAGATGCGCCGGCCACTCGGAGGGCGCCTTGATGCCGCCGTTGATCGCGATCGGCAGGTCCGGATTGGCCGCCTTCAGGCGATAGGCACGCTCGTAGTCGAGAGGTGGGATCTCGCGGTTCTCCTTGGGGGAGAGCCCCTGCAGCCAGGCCTTGCGGGCATGGACGATCAGGGCATCGACGCCGGCCGCCCGCACCGCGGCCGTCAGCGCATCAAGCGCGCTTTCAGGGTCCTGATCGTCGACGCCGATCCGGCATTTCACGGTGACGGGAATGGAGACCGCCGCCTTCATCGCGGCGACGCAGTCGCCAACCAGAGCCGGCTCGCGCATCAGGCAGGCACCGAAGGCCCCGCCCTGCACCCGGTCGGAGGGGCAGCCGCAGTTCAGGTTGATCTCGTCATAACCGAAATCGGCGCCGATCTTCGCGGCTTCCGCCAGCAGCGCGGGATCGTTGCCGCCGAGCTGGAGCGCGACGGGATGCTCCATCGCATCGAAGCCGATCAGGCGCTGGCGATCGCCCCGGATCACGGCCTGCGCCGTCACCATCTCGGTATAGAGCAGCGCGTGGCGCGACATCAGGCGGTGGATGACGCGGCAATGCCTGTCCGTCCAATCCATCATCGGCGCCACGGAGAAGCGCCAGAAGCTCGCCTCGACACGAGCTGCGGTCATCTGGATGTGTGTATTCAACGCGCGTGGCCTGCCGGTGTCTTGTTCATTCATGCGGAGACGCTGCCATGGCGACCGTGCCGTCAAACGGTACCGAGGCGGCGAAACTTGGGCGTATATGGCTCAATTCGCGGAGATGCGCGAGGGGCGCGGCGAAACTCCGGCTCCGGCCGGAGCATCGTCCGAGACGAACGCCATGGAACTGTGCCGCCGGCCTGCGGTTGGAAGGGCAGAGGTCTCGCGTCACCTCGTCCCGCACAGCCCTGGAAGAAGCGGAGTTGGTATGGCCGAAGCTCCGCGCGTTTTGCGACGCTCGCGTATGCGTCAGTTCTTCGGGATCGCGCTGCGCTACTGGCGCGGCAGGGCACGGTGGCGTGCCTGGATCCTGACGATCACCGTTCTCGTCTTCATCGCCGCGCAAACCGGCGCCGCGGTCGGCATCAACCGCTGGAACCGCTGGTTCTTCGATGCTCTGGAAAAGCGCGATGTCGGCGCCGTCTGGGCGACAGTCGGCTGGCTGCCTTTTCTCCTTGGAGCCGCCGCGCTGTCGATGTCCGGCCTCGTAGTCAGCCGGATGCTGCTGCAGGTGCGCTGGCGCGAGAACCTGACGCGTCGCCTCGCCGGCTGGTGGATCGCCGACCAGCGCTATTATCGCCTGGGCTTCCTGGCCAACAACATGACCGCTCCGGAGTACCGCATCGCCGAGGATGTCCGCCTCGCCATCGAGCCCCTGGTCGAGCTCGCGATCGGGCTGATCAGCGCCTTCGTCACGGCGGCGACCTTCGCCGCAATCCTCTGGCAGGTCGCCGGCTCGGCCGAATTCGCGCTCGGCGGGACCACGATCGTGATCCCCAGCTATATGGCGCTCGCAGCCGTAGTCTATGCCGTGGTCGCTTCGCTTGCCGCCTATTTTGCCGGCCGCCCCCTCGTTGCGCGTGTCGCTCACAAGAACGAGATGGAGGCGCAGTTCCGGGCGGAGATGACGCGATTGCGCGAAAATGCCGAGAGCATCGCGTTGATCCGGGGTGATGCCGACGAGCGCAGCTCCGCCGGGAAAAGCTATGGCCACGTCGTTGCGGCCTGGCTCAGGATCGTGCGCCAGCAGGGTGTGATCGCGCTGGTGCTCAACACTAACGCCGCGCTCTTCCCTGTCGTGCCGCTCCTGCTGATCGCACCGAAATTCCTGTCCGGTGACGTCACGCTGGGCGCGGTCGTGCAGGTCGTCGCAGCCTTCAGCGCGGTCCAGGCCGCATTGATCTGGTTCGTCGACAATTTCGTGCGGCTCGCCGAATGGTTCGCCTCGGTCACCCGTGTCGACGAGCTGATGGAGGAGATCGAGGCGCTGGATATCGGCACGATCATGGACAAGGACACCGGCATCGAGCTCGGCGAAAGCGATGACGGCGCGATCCATCTCGACAACCTGTCCATCGCCCACAGCAATGGCCGCGTCGTCCTGGCCGATGCCACCGTGACGATTGCGCAGGGTGCGAAGGCGCTGATCGCGGGCGAGAGCGGCTCCGGCAAGAGCACGCTGATCCGCGCGATAGCCGGGATCTGGCCCTGGGGCTCCGGCTCGATTCGGGTACCGGCCGGCCAGTCGATCGCCTTCGTGCCGCAGAAGCCCTATCTCCCAAAGGGCACTCTGCGCACCATACTGCTCTATCCGGATGCGGACCGCGCCGTGACGGACGAGGCTGTCCTCGCGGCGCTTCAACGCTGCGGCCTGAGCTATCTCGCAAAGAAGCTCGACGCAGAGGAAGACGACTGGGACCGCATCCTCTCCGGTGGCGAGCGCCAGCGCGTCGCCTTCACCCGCCTGCTGCTGCAAAAGCCCGACATCATCGTGATGGACGAGGCAACCTCGGCGCTCGACGAGGAGAGCCAGGCTTCGTTGCTGAACCTGTTCCAGGAGGAACTCGCGGCGGCGACGCTGATCAGCGTCGGCCACCGTCCCGGCCTCGAGGATTATCACGACCAGAAGATCACGCTGGAGCGCAGGCCTGCAGGCGCTCACATGACGTCCAGGCGCCTGCGGAAATCGCTGTGGCGGCTGTTCAGGAGCCGCGGCGCCGACAATGAGGACGAACGCCCGGAACCTTACGACAGTCCGTGACGGCGGCGCTCGTCTTAAGCGCCGCCGATCCGGGTCATTTCTTCGCCCTGGCGACGATCTGCGTCGGATTGACGAAGCGGAGCGCGATCACCAGCCAGATCAGGGTGGTGACCATGTAGATGACCGCCATCGCGTCGATCGACTGCACGGCGCGGACACCGGAGGCGAAGACAGCGTAGTAGAGCGCGACGACGAGCGTCTGGCTGGTCGGGCCGGCTGTCAGGAAGGTCAGTTCGAACATCGCGAGGGTGCGCACCAGCACCAGCAGCAATGCGGCGAGGATACCAGGCAGCAGCAGCGGCAGCAGCACATGCACGAAGAGCTTGAAGGTGTTGGCGCCGAAGACGCGCGCCGCCGACTCGATCTTGGTGTCGATCTGCTCGATGAACGGGATCATCACCAGGATGACGAAGGGCACCGTCGGCACGAGATTGGCGAGCACGACGCCCGACATCTGGCCGGCGAAGCCCGCCTGGTAGAGCACCGTCGCCAGCGGAATGCCGAAGGTGATCGGCGGCACCAGCAGCGGCAGCAGGAAGAGCAGCATGACGAGCTTCTTGCCCGGGAAGTCCCGCCGCGCCAGCGCATAGGCCGCCGGCACGCCGATCAGCCCTGACAGCGCCACCACCAGGAAGACGATCTGGAACGTGACGAGCAGCACCTCATAGAGCTGGAACTCGGACCAGGCGGCCGCATACCAGCGCGTCGTCCAGCCGGCCGGCAGCCAGGTGCCGAGCCAGCGCGTCGAGAAGGACGAGGTCACCACCGTCGCGATCATCGCGAAGAGGTTGACGATGAAGAAGCCGATCAACGTCCAGTTGGCGGCGGCCCAGAGCTTCGTCGAGAGACGGGTATCCTTAACCATCGGATCAGCCCTTTCCGCCGCCGGCAGGGCCGCGATACAGCATGCCGCGCGCGGCCAGGACCACGACGACGATGGCGAGCTGAACCACGCCCATGATCATCGCGACGGCCGAAGCCATGGAGTAGTCGTATTCCTCGAAGGCTGCCTGATAGGCCGCGATCGAGATCACCCGGGTCGGCCCCGAGGGTGCGCCGAGCAGCACGGCCGAGGGGAAGACCGAGAAGGCCTGCACGAAGCTCAGGCAGAAGGTGATCGCGAGCCCCGGCAGCAGGAGCGGGAACAGGATGTGCTTGAAGCGCTCCCACGGCCCGGCACCCAGCGTCGCGCCCGCCTGTTCCAGCGCCGGATCGATGCCGGAGAGGTAGGACAGCGTCAGCAGGAAGGTGAAGGGGAAGCCGGTGATGACCAGCGAGAGCATCACGCCCCAGTAGTTATGCAGCAGCTTCACCGGCGAGGAGATGATGCCGAAGGTCATCAGCACGCGGTTGAACCAGCCCTGCGGCCCCAGATAGTTCAGCAGGCCCTCAGCGACGAGCACGGTTCCGAGCGTGATCGGGATCACCAGGATCGTGGTCAGCAGGCGCTGGTTCTTCATCAGCCGGACGCGGAAGGCGATCGGGATCGCCAAGAGCAGCGTCGCGACCGTCACCGGCAAGGCGAGCCAGAGCGTGGTCCCGATCGTCCCATAGAGGAAGGAATCGGAGAAGAAGCGCTGGTAGTTGGCGAAGATGCCGCCCTGCTTCGGCTCGAAGGAAAGCACGAGCCCGTACAGGAACGGGTAGATGAACAGCGCCAGCAGGAACAGGATCGCGGGGACGACGAGCAGCGTCAGCCCGTCCAGCCCGCGCGCCGCCAGCCGCTGCTTCAGCGGGATGGAGGTGATGTCCGCACTCACGCCGCCGCTCCATAGACGAGGACGCGCTCGGGATCGGCGGCGAGCGTCACGGTCTCGCCCGGCGCCAGCTTGTCATGGGCGAGGAAGGACAGATCCGTGCCATCCGCCATGCGGGCGAAGCCGACGAATTCGCGGCCGCGGAACTCAGTCGAGACGACCTGCGCCTTGAGGCCGGCCTGCCCGGCCGCGACCGGATGCAGATCCTCCGGGCGGATCGCCAGATAGCCTTCGGCACCAGCGGAGAGTGTGTGACGCGCGCGGCCCGAAAGCTGCGCATCGCCGACAGCGACCGTCGCCCTGCCCTCGCCCGCTGACGCGACCTTGCCCTTGACCTTGTTGCGGAAGCCCATGAACTCGGCGACGTCGAGATGGTCCGGGCGCATGAACAGGTCTTCCGGCGCGCCGACCTGGCGAACCTGACCGTCGCGCAGCACCACGATCCGGTCGGCGAGCGAGAGCGCCTCCTCCTGGTCGTGGGTGACGTAGATCGTGGTGGCGCCGAGCGTGTTGTGGATGCGGCGGATCTCGGCGCGCATCTCGAGACGCAGCTTGGCGTCGAGATTCGACAGCGGCTCGTCCATCAGCACCAGCGGCGGCTCGACCACGATGGCACGCGCGATCGCGACGCGCTGCTGCTGGCCGCCGGAGAGCTGGCCCGGCAGCTTCTCGGTCTGGCCCTGCAGACGCACCAGCGCAGCGGCTTCCGCCACGCGCTTGTCGATCTCGGCGCGCGGCAGGCCGCGCATCTTCAGGCCGAAGCCGATATTCCTGTTCACGTTCATATGCGGGAACAGGGCATAGCTCTGGAAGACCATGCCGAAGCCGCGCTCTTCCGGACGCAGCGGATCGATGCGCCTGTCGTCGAGCCAGATGCCGCCACCGGTCGCCGGAAGCAGCCCCGCGATCAGGTTCAGCGTCGTCGACTTGCCGCAGCCGGAGGGGCCGAGCAGCGCGATGAACTCGCCCTTGCCGATCGTCAGCGAGACGTCCTTGAGCGCGTTATGGGTGCCGAAGTCACGGCTCAGACGGTCGAGCCGAAGCTCGCGGAACGAAGCTGCGTTGATGGTCATGGCTTCCGGATGAATCTGAGAAACGGGATCGAAAGGACGGCGGCGGTCCCCGGCGCGTGCCGGAGCCCGCCGCCGCAACCAGTCTTACTTCTTCTTGGCGCCGCCGACCTGCTCGTCCCAGATCCGGAAGGCGATCACCATCTTGTCGGGGTTGAGCGGGGTTTCCATCGGGTTGTCGGCGATCAGCTTCTCGTATTCGGGGCGGCCGAACTCGGCGATGGCCTTCTGGCTGGAGGCCGGCGCCATCGAGAGCGGCACGTCCTTCACCGCCGGACCCGGATAGAAATAGCCCTCGTCATAGGTATAGGCCTGCTGCGCCGGGGTCAGCATGTGGCGGATCAGGTCGAGCAGCACGTTGAGCTTCTCGTCGGAAACGCCCTTGGGGATCATCATGTACTGGGCGTCGGTGACCCAGTGGAACCCCTTCAGGGCCTGGATCTTGGCTTCCTTCGGCACGATGCCGAGCACGCGCGGGTTGATGTCCCAGCCAGTGGTCGAGATGATGATGTCGCGCGAGCCGTCGCCGAGCTCCTTCATCGTCTGGCCGGTGCCGGCGGGGTAATACTCGATGTTCTCGCCGAGCTCCTTGAGATAGGCCCAGGTCTTGTCCCAGCCCTTCTCCGGATCCTTCGGGTCCTTGTCGCCGAGGAGGTAGGGCAGACCCATGATCCAGGTGCGGCCGGGGCCGGAATTGGCCGGGCGGCCGTAGAAGAAGCGGTTCTTGTTCTGCTTGGTCCAGGCCAGCAGCTCCTCGGCCGTGGTGGGCACCTGCTTGACGCGCTCGGGCATATATTCGAGCAGCGGCCCGGAGGGGTAATAGACCATCGCCATGCCCTGGCCCTGGCCGAGATTGTGCATGGCCAGCGCCGGCTTGAGGAAGACATCCTCGGGCTTCGGCAACTCGGATGCGTGGCTCGGCAACAGCTCGACCCAAAGCTTCTGCTCGATGCCCGCCGAAAGCACGTCGAGGCCGCCGATGACGAGGTCGATATCGACGCGGCCAGCGTTCTGCTGGGCCTTGATCTTCGCCGGCAGTTCTGGCGCCGGGGCCTTGGTGAAGACCATCCGCGAGACGGCCTTGGGATTCGCCTTTGGATAGTTCTCCAGCGGCGTCTGGACGAGGGCGAGCGCCCCGCCGACGTCGATCACGCTGATGGTGAGCGGAGCCGCCGGCAGCTTGAGCTGCTGCGCGAACACGCCCGGCGCATGCGCTGCGACACCGAGCCCGGCGACGCCGCCGATGAAATGACGCCGATTGATGCTGTCGTGAGCCATGATTTCTCCTCCCGATGCGGATGCCCGCTTATGAACTTTATTATGCTGCGCCGATCCGGCCGCCGCGATCCCGTTCCTGCCCCTCGATCCAGGAACTTATCAAGTCGACGAACCTGCCAAGTTGACGCAGCCCCCGGTTGATCAGTATCCTAGTATACTAGTCGTCGAGAGCTTGGCAATGGCCCACCCTGCAACCCGTCATAGCACGGACCAGATCTACAGCGTGCTGCGCACCGACGTGATCAGCGGCGCGCTGAAACCGCGTGAAGCGATGTCGGAGGCGCGGATGGCTTTGCGCTTCGGCGTCAGCCGCACACCCGTGCGCGAGGCGTTCAAGCGGCTGGTCGACGAAGGCTTCCTCGTCGCCGTGCCGCAGGTCGGCACCTTCGTCGCGCCGATCGACCTCGCCGCCGTCCATGACAGCCAGTTCGTGCGCGAGACGCTGGAGTGCCGCACCGTTGTGCTGGCCGCGCAGCGCATCGGCGACGCCGATTGCCGCCGGCTCGCGGCGCAGGTCGAGGAGCAGGCGGAAGCCGTGCAGCGGGGGGACAGGACCGAGATCTTCCGCCTCGATGAGGTGTTCCATGCCGAGATCTCGCGCATCGCCGGCCATCGCGCCGTCTGGAGCATGATCGAAGGCATGAAGGCCCAGATGGACCGGGTGCGCTGTCTCTCGCTGGAAACGCCATCCTGGTCCGAGGTGATCCTGAACGAGCACAGGATCATAGCGGCCTGCGTCATGAAGCACGACGCGAAAGGCGCGGAGGCCGCGATGCGCGCGCATCTGCGCACCGTCTTCGCGACGATCGACACGATCGCGAAAGACCATGCGGACGCCTTCGACGATTCCCGCCTCGCCCACGAAGCCTCCTGACGCCCGCGTCCCCGACCAGCGACATCTCTTGCAAGGATATCACACCATGGAACAATGCTGGCGCTGGTTCGGGCCGGACGATGTCGTGACTCTGGCGCAGGCCCGGCAGGCCGGCGCGACCGGCATCGTCAACGCGCTGCACCAGATCCCTTACGGGGTGGTCTGGAGCGTCGAGGAGATCGAGAAGCGCCAGGCGATCGTGCGCGCCGACAAGAGCCTCGGCCTGGAATGGAAGGTGGTCGAGAGCCTGCCGATCCATGAGAGCGTCAAGATCGGCGAGGGCGACCTCGAACCCATCTTCGAGAACTATCGCCAGTCGATGCGCAACCTCGCCGCCTGCGGCCTCGAGGTGATCTGCTACAATTTCATGCCGGTGCTGGACTGGACTCGCACCGAGCTCGCTCACAAGCTGCCGGGCGGCGGCACGGCTTTGCGCTTCAACCTGCATGAATATGTCGCGCTCGACCATTTCATGCTGAAGCGCAAGGGCGCCGACGAGGGCCATTCCGCCGCGGTGATGGACAAGGCGAAGGCCTGGTTCGACAACTCCTCGCAGGCCGATCGCGACCGGCTGCTCTCCAGCGTGATGGCCGGCCTGCCCGGCGCGTTCGACCGCTACGACCTGCCCGGCCTCGCCCGCATCCTCGATCGCTATGCCGGCATGACATATGGCAAGCTGCGCGCCAACCTGAAGCGCTTCCTCGAAGCGATCATCCCGACCGCCGAGGAGGTCGGCATCCGCATGTGCATCCATCCGGACGATCCGCCGCGCTCGCTGTTCGGCCTGCCGCGGATCTGCTCGACCGAGGAGGACATCGCCTACATCCTCGGCTCGGTGGAATCCCCCGCGAACGGGCTGACTTTGTGCTCGGGCTCGCTCGGCGCCAATCCGAAGAACGACGTGCCCAAGATCGCCCGGCGCTTCGCCGACAAGATCTGGTTCGCGCATCTGCGCAACGTCGCCAAGGACCCGGACGGCTCGTTCATGGAGGCCGAGCATCTCGGCGGGGACACCGACATGGTCGCGCTGGTCGATGCGCTGATGGCCGAGGAGCAGCGCCGGAAGGCTGCCGGCCTCAGCGCCTGGCAGATCCCGATGCGGCCGGACCACGGCCACGAACTGCTCGACGATGTCGGCAAGGGCAGCTTCCCGGGCTATCCGGCCGTCGGGCGCCTGCGCGGGCTGGCCGAGCTGCGCGGCGTCATGGCCGCCCTTGCACAGGTCAAGGGCTACGCGGCCTGAGACGCGAAAGGCGGGCCAAAAGGCCCGCCTTTGCTAAACTATCGAAGCGCCCGCGGCCTCAGTGATCGTGGGAATGGCCCTTGTGGCCATGGGCGGCGCCGTGGCCGTGGCCATGATCGTGGTGGCCGTGCCCGTGATGATCGTGGTCATGGCCGCAGCCGCAACCCTCGCCATGGGCATGCTGGTGCTCGTGACCATGCTCTTGCTTGTGCCCATGTGCATGATCGTGGCCGTGATGGTCGTGATGATGCCCATGGCCGTGGTCATGGCCATGATGGTGGTCATGGTGGTCGTGCCCGCAGCCGCAATCGTCGCCATGGGCGTGGTGGTGGACTTCCGCCTCCGGCTGGAACGGGCGCTCGACCACCGTCATCGAACAGCCCTGCCCGCGCACCAGTTCGCCGAGTGCTGCGTCGTTCGGGACGTAGAGGGCGTCAGTCGTCATCTCGGCCGGGACGTGATGGCCGCCGAGATGCCAGGCGAGACGCACCAGCCGCAGCGGGTTCTCGGCGCGGATTTCCAGCAGGCTTTCCGGCGCCGCCTTGATCTGGACCAGCGTGCCGTCTTCGAGCTTCAGCGCGTCGCCGTCGTTCAGCGTCGCCGCCTTGTCGAGCGAGATCGCGAATTCCAACCCGCCCGTCGCGCGGACACTGACGCCATTGATCGTGCGGTCGCGGTGACCGAGGGCCAGCGTATCGACGACGCGCTCGGCCTTGACGGCGGCCTTGCGAAGGACGGAGGTGGCGCGGAGCATCGGCGGCGATCCCATGGCTTGAGGCCAGGGCGCCACGCGCCCGAGCCCGGATCGCAGCTTAGTAGCACAAACCGGCGGCCGCGCTACCAAGCTCGGATGTCACAGGGGCCTCAGCGCGGCAGCGCCTTGACCTCGGTGTCGAACTTCTTGAGCAGGCGCGAACGCTCGGCCGGCGAGCCCCAGCGCGGGGTGTCGTAGTCGATCAGCTTCATCTCCGAGAATTTCGGCGCATCCGGCGAGAGCAGCGAGTTCTTGTTCGACGGGATCGAGTTGATCTTCAGCTTCGCGTTGATGTTCTGGGCATCGGGCGAGAGCGTGAAATCGACAAATTTGCGCGCCGCTTCAGGGTTCTTGCCGCCCTTGATGACCGAGACCGAGCCGGTCTCGTAGCCAGTGCCCTCGCAAGGGGCGACCGTCTCGATCGGCGCGCCCTGCAGCTTCTGCGTCAGCATGTCGTGGATGAAGGCGATGCCGACCGCCGTCTCGCCAAGCGCTGCCGCCTTGACCGGGGCGATGCCGGACTTGGTGTACTGGCTGATGTTCTTGTGCAGGCTCTTGAGGAACTCGAAGCCCTTCTCCTCGCCGAGGCGCTGCACCGTCGTCGCCAGGAAGACATAGGCGGTGCCGGACGAACTGGGATCCGCGATCTGGACCTCGTCACGCAGCTTGGGATCGAGCAGGTCGGCCCAGCATTTCGGCGCGGCGATGCCCTTCTTCTTGAGGACCTCGGTGTTGTAGCCGACGCCGAGAGCGCCGAGATAAATGCCGTTGGTGCGGAACTTGGACTGCTCGGCATGGCGCTGCGCCCAATCATGCAGCTCCGGCAGCTTCGGCGACTTGTACTCGTCGAGCAGGCCTTCGTCGGCCGCCTGGAGATGCGGCTCGCCCGGCCCGCCCCACCAGACGTCGCCGCGCGGGTTGCTGGCCTCGGCCTTGACCTGCGCATAGACCTCGCCGGTGCTCTTGCGGACCATCGCGACCTTGATGCCGGTCGCCTTCTCGAACATCGCCGCGCCCTCGCGGCACTGCTCCTCGAGGATCGAGCAATAGACGGTGACCTGACCCTGGGCGAAGGCCGGGGCCGAGAAAGCCAAGCCGGCCAAGAGCGCGCCAACAGGCGCAAAACGCGAAGCAACCATGGTGATCCTCCCGATCGGATTCGTTTGCCGACGAAATGACCGGCGGGAGGATGGGGAGTCAAGCGAGGGGCGACTAAGCCTCGCCTTCCGGCTTGTCGGCCGCGGCGATGGCGACCGTCTCGGCCGGCTGCGCGCGCTTCTTCTTGGTCGCCGGCTTCTTGCGCCGCTTCAGCCGCGTCTTCGGCAATTGCGTTTCCTGCAGCATCTCGAGCTGGACCTGCTGGATCTCGGCGAGGCGCTGCCATTGCCGGGTGACGAGATGGTCCATCTTCTCGTGCAGATGCCGGATTTCGAGCTCGGCCTTGAGATTGACCTGGTAATCGTTGAGCGAGCGCAACCGATCCTTCGATTCCTGCCGCTTCTGGCTCATCATGATGATCGGCGCCTGCACCGCCGCGATGCAGGACAGCACCAGATTGAGCAGGATGAAGGGATAGGGATCGAAGGCCTTGGCGTCGCCCATCAGGCCGTTGATCGCCATCCAGACGACGAGCACGAACCCGAAGCTGATCAGGAAGGCCCAGGAGCCGCCGAAGCTCGCGAGATTGTCGGAGAAGCGCTCGCCCAGCGTGCGGTGCTCCTCGAAATCATCCTCGGTATTCTCGGCGATGGTCTCCTGCCGGGCGATGCTTTCGGCAACCTCGCGGTCGAGATCGGAATATTCGCCGTGCTCCTCGCGCAGGATTTCCTCGACATAGCGGGTGCGGTAGCGCGCGAGCTCCTTCAGGCTGATCAGCGCGTGATCGGGCATGTCGGGGAAATCGGCGCGGATATGGTCGGCGAGCGCCGGGCGCAGCGTGCCGACCTCGACGAGGTTCCGGCGCGCCATCTCCTGGCCGCTGATGGCGCAAATTCCGCGCTTCTTGCTGGCTGCGCCGGCGAGGCTCGCCGGATCGGCCAGGGTCGCGAGTGCGCCCGACGGCGCCTCCGCGACCCGATCGTCATCCTGTTCCTGTGTCATTCCCTGCCTGTCATCGCGTCTTAAGCCTTGCGCAGATTGCACCTGATCCCCGTGCCGATACCAGCACCCGAAAACGCCGCGCCGATGGCAGCCACGACCCAAAACAGCTTGCCCGGCGAGGCGGCTGCCTCTCCGGGCTCATGATCGTCGCGGGGCTGGAAGAGCCCTCTTCAGGCGGGGCTTCAGCCCTTCGGCTTGTCGTCCTTGCCGGTCTCGTCAGAATCCTCGTCATCCTCTTCGGATTCGTCGGCTTCCTCTTCCTCCTCACCCTCGTCTTCGTCTTCATCCTCTTCCTCGCCCTCCTCGTCGAGGTCGAGATATTCGTAGCCGAAGACGATCTCGCCGGTTTCCGGATCGAAGGCGCTGGCCGAGGAATCCCCGAAGGCCTCGATCAGCAATTCGGCATCCTCGGCCCCGTCGACATCGAAGCGGCGCACGGCCTCCTCCCCATCGGCCCGGAGAACGAGCTCAATCGACCAACCCTTCCCCGTGGTGTCGTAGATGCATTTCAGACCCTGGATCGCCAGCATGATGCTCTCTCCTGAGCTCGACCGATGCGCGGCAGCGCGCGCCGGGTCAGATGCCCGACGCGCGTGACGGCTGCGCGACGCTGGAGGACGGGGGGAAGAGAGCGGCGAAACCGTTAGGCGCCGGCCTGCGCGAGGAAGCGCTCGACCTCGTCGCGGCGCGGGGCCCCGCTGCGTCCGCCGAAGCGGGTGCATTTGATCGCGGCGGCCGCCGAGGCGAAGCGGATCGCCGCCGGCTCGTCCTGCCCTTCGGCAAGCGCAAGCGCGAAGGCGCCGTGCCAGACATCGCCTGCGCCCAGCGTATCGACGGTGTCGACGACGAAAGCCGGGCTGTGCCGGACCTCGCCGCCATCGACGAAGAGCACGCCTTCCTTGCCGAGCGTGACCGCAAGCCAGGTCCGGACGCCGGCCGCGACCTTCGAGAGGCCGGCACGCGGATCGTCCTCGCCCGAAATCTCGCGCAGGGCCTGCTGGCTGAAGGCGACATGGCTCGCCGTGCCCACCAGATCGGGATGCGGCGGCCGGCGGTCGCCGTCGAGCACGCCGGGCACGCCGGCGGCGCGCGCGAGCTTGAGGGCGGCAAGCGCCCCCTCGCCCCAGCGGGTATCGGCAAGCACGGCGCCTGCTCCCGCCGGCAAGCGCGAAGGTAGCCAAGCGACATCCTCCGGCATGGCCGGATCGGAATAGGAGATCACCATGCGCTCGCCTTCGGCATCGACCAGAATGGCAGAGACGGGCGAGCGCAGTCCGGAAACCCGGCGCGCGAAGGCCGCATCGACGCCTTCCGCTGCGAGATCGGCGACGATCTGGTCGCCGGTCAGGTCATCGGCGAGGCGCGTCGCCAGCCAGCAGGCGCCGCCGAGCCGGGCGATCGCGACCGAGGCATTGCCGGCGCAGCCGCCACCGACCACGGCGAGCCCGCGCGAGCGGTATTTCTCGCCACGGGTCGGCATGGTCTCGACGCTGTAGACATAGTCCAGCGTCGCGATACCAAGGCAGAAGACGCCAGCCAAGGCCTTACCAGTTCCCGGTATTCGGCATGCTCGCCCACGGCTCGGCCGGCGGCTTCGGATCACCCTTCTGGAGCAGTTCGATCGAGATGTTGTCCGGCGAGCGGATGAAGGCCATGTTGCCGTCGCGCGGCGGGCGGTTGATGGTGACACCGGCCTTCATCAGCTTGTCGCAGAGCGCGTAGATGTCGTCGACCTCATAGGCGAGATGGCCGAAATTGCGGCCGCCGGTATAGGTTTCTGGGTCCCAGTTATAGGTCAGCTCCAGCGTCGGGCTGCCGCGCGAGGCGCCGGCCTTCGCTCCCGCCAGGTCATCGGAGGCTGCGAGGAAGACCAGCGTGAAGCGGCCCTTCTCGTTCTCGATGCGGCGGGTTTCGACCAGCCCGAACTTGTTGACGTAGAAATCCAGCGCCTGATCCAGATCGGTCACGCGCACCATGGTGTGGAGATATCGCATCGGTCATCCTCGTTGTGTGGTGGCAGGGTTGATCCGTTTCCTAAATCAGGCAAGAGCATCGGCACTTCAGACCAACTCGCCAAGCCATCCGAACAGGACGCGCCATGACGACAACGCAAGACGGGCCGGAAACGGCACCGGCCGTGCGCGCCACGCCCGCACAGATCGCGCAGATCAAGCAGCGCGCTGCGATCCTCTCGGTGATGGCGACGATCCTGCTGACGGCAGCGAAGATCGTCGGCGCCATCATCTCCGGCTCGCTCGCCCTGCTCACCGACGCGCTTCAGGGGCTGGTCGATGTCGGCTCGACGCTGTTCACCTGGTTTGCGGTGCGCGCCTCCGACAAGCCGGCCGATGACGAGCACCATTACGGCCATGGCAAGGTCGAGGCGCTGGCCGCGCTGGTCGAGACCGCGATCCTGTTCACGCTCGCCGGCGCGATCCTGTGGGAGGCCGGCAACCGGCTCTGGACCAACGTCATCGCGCATGTCGAGGTGACGCCGCTCGTCATCGGCGTGCTCGTGCTCTCCATGATCGTCGACGCAATTCGCTGGCGCTCGCTGACCAAGGTCGCCAAGGAGACCGGCAGCGAGGCGCTCGCCGCCGAAGCCACGCATTTCTCGGCTGATTTCGTCGGCTCGACGCTGGTGCTCGTCGGCCTCATCGGCGTCTGGTACGGCATCGAGCGGGCCGATACCGCAGCCGCCTTCGCGATCGCGGCCTATACCGCCTTTTCGGCCTATCGCCTCGCCCGGCGCGTCCTCGATACATTGATGGACACAGCTCCCGAGGGCATGAGTGAAAAGCTGCGCGAGATCGCGCGCGGCGTGCCGGGCGTGGTCGGCGTCAACTGGCTCCGGGTGCGTCCGACCGGCGGGCGCGTCCATGGCGAGATCGGCATCAGCGTCTCGCGCACCCTGCCGCTCGACCGGGTGGTGGCGATCAAGGCCCAGCTCGGCGAGGCGCTGGTGAAGGTCGAGCCCGATGCCGAGATCACGATCACGGCCGATCCCGTGCAGGTCGACGACGAGACGGCGCTGGAGCGCGTGCTGCTGATCGCGCTCAAGCTCAAGATCCCGGTGCACCATGTCACCGTCCACTCGATCGGCGACAAGCTTTCCGTCAGCCTGGACATGGAGGTCGACCAGGGCTTGCCGCTCGGCGAAGCGCATGAGATCGCGACCCGGCTGGAAAGCGCGATCCGGGCCGAATTCGGCGGCGAGACCGAGGTCGAGACCCATATCGAGCCGATGGAGACGGGCCAGCCCGCCGGCCATAACGCCGCCTGGGAAACGGTCGAGGATATCGGCAAGGCGCTCGCCGGCGAGGCTGCGAAGCTCTCCGGGCCGATCCACGACATCCACAGCGTGCGCGTGCGCCAGACGGCCAAGGGGCTGGTCGTCAACTACCATTGCCGCGTCGACCCGGGGCTTAACGTCGCCGCCGTGCATGACGCGGTCGATGCGATCGAGCGCGCGGTTCGGATCGCACGGCCGCAGGTCTGCCGGCTGGTGAGCCATGCGGAGCCCGCGGTTCCGGCCGGGGCAAAGTGACCCGTCGCGCCGGACGAGGCTTCCGGCCCCGTCCGGCAAAGGCTACACACGCACCCTGACTCTCGCCATCAGGGTTCCCATGCGTACCGAAGATGCCCCGCTGATCCGCCTCGAGGATTACCGCCCCAGCGACTGGCTGATCGACACGGTCGATCTCGATGTCAGCCTGCATCCGCAGAAGACGCGGGTGCGCGCCCTGCTGGCGCTCAGGCCCAATCCGGAGGGCCAGCCCGGCGCGCCGCTCAAGCTCGACGGCGACGAACTTGTGCTGAAGTCGCTCGCCATCGACGGCAAGCCGCTCGACGCCTCCGTCTACACGGTGACGCCGCAGGCGCTGACGATCCCCGCCCCGCCGGCGCATGATTTCACGCTGACGATCGAGACCGAGCTCGACCCCTCCGCCAATACCAAGCTGATGGGGCTCTACCGCTCCTCGAAGGTCTATTGCACGCAGTGCGAGGCGGATGGCTTCCGCCGCATCACCTATTTCCTCGATCGGCCGGACGTGATGAGCGTCTATACCGTCCGGCTCGAAGCGGCGAAGGCCGAGGCGCCGGTGCTGCTCTCCAACGGCAATCTCGTCGCGGCGGCGGAGCTGCCCGGCGGCGACCGGCACTTCGCCGTCTGGCACGACCCGCACCCCAAGCCGGCCTATCTCTTCGCGCTGGTCGGCGGGGCGCTCGACCATGTCCGGCAGGATTACGTCACCGCCGACGGCCATAAGGTCGAACTCGCCGTCTATGTCGAGCCCGGGAAGGCCGATCGCGCCGGCTGGGCCCTGGATTCGCTGGTGCGCTGCATGCGCTGGGACGAGCAGGTCTTCGGCCGCAACTACGATCTCGACATGTTCAACGTCGTCGCCGTCTCCGATTTCAACATGGGGGCGATGGAGAACAAGGGCCTCAACATCTTCAACGACAAATACGTCCTGGCCGATCCGCAGACTGCGACCGACGGCGACTACGCCTCGATCGAGGCGATCATCGCCCATGAGTATTTCCACAACTGGACCGGCAACCGCATCACCTGCCGCGACTGGTTCCAGCTTTGCCTGAAGGAAGGCCTCACCGTCTTCCGCGACCAGGAATTCTCCGCCGACGAGCGCTCGCGCCCGGTGAAGCGCATCGCCGATGTCCGCACCCTGCGCTCGACCCAGTTCTCGGAGGATGCCGGCCCCCTCGCCCATCCGGTCAGGCCGCGCGCCTATAAGGAAATCAACAACTTCTACACGCCGACGGTCTATGAGAAGGGCGCGGAGGTCATCCGCATGCTCAAGGTCCTGATCGGTGACGACGCCTTCAAGCGCGGCATGGACCTCTATTTCGAGCGCTGCGACGGCACGGCCGCGACGATCGAGGAATTCCTCGGCTGCTTCGCCGAGGCCTCGGGCCAGAACCTCGATCATTTCGCCCGCTGGTACGAGCAGGCGGGCACGCCGACCATCGTCGCCTCCGGCCGCTACGATGCCGCGGCGAAGCGCTACACGCTCGACCTGGCGCAGAGCACGCCGCCGACACCCGGCCAGACCGAGAAGCAGCCCGTCGTGCTGCCGATCAAGCTCGGCCTCGTCGGCGCGAAGGGCGACCTGCCGCTGAAGACGACCTCGAACGCCTATGCCGGCGACGGGCTCGTGGTGCTCGACCAGCCGTCCCTGTCGGTCACCTTCGAGGATGTCGCGGAAGCGCCGATCCCCTCGCTGATGCGTGGCTTCTCGGCGCCTGCGCGGCTCGATCTCGATTTGTCGGATGCGGACCTGCTCCGGCTGTTCTCGGCCGACAGCGATTCCTTCAATCGCTGGCAATCGCTCCAGAGCGTCGCGACGCGCGTGCTCGTGGCTGCCGGCAAGCCCGGTGCCGATGCGGACGTGCTGGCAGCGACCGCCGACAAGCTCGGCGAAGCACTGCGTAGCTTCCTCAAGGCGGATGGGCTGTCCGACCCGGCCTTCGCGGCGCAGGTGCTGCGCCTGCCCGCGCCGGCCGATATCGCTCGTGAGATCGGTGGGGATGTCGACCCGGATGCGATCTTCGCCGCCCATCGCAAACTGTCGACCGCGATCGGCACCGCCCTGCTCGGCGAATTGCCGGGCCTGCGTGGCGCGCTCGCAGCCAGCGGCGCCTATCGCCCCGATGCGGCCTCGGCGGGACGGCGGGCGCTGCGCAACGAATTGCTCGGGCTGGCGGCGCTGGCCGCTCCGACCGAAGCTGCCGATCTCTGCGAGGAGCAGTTCGTCGCCGGCGACAACCTGACCGACCGGCTCGCCGCGCTCGCCGCGATGACGCTGATCCCAGGCGAGCGGCGCGAAGCCCTGATCGCGCGCTTCGCGAAAAGCTATGCGGGCGAACCCCTCGTACTCGACAAATGGCTGATGGCGCAGGCGCTGATCGCCGAGCCCGGCACGCTGGAACGCGTCAAGACGCTGATGCAGCACCCGGCCTTCTCGCTCGGCAATCCCAATCGCGTGCGGGCGCTGATCGGCGGCTTCGCGGCGAATCTGACCCAGTTCAACCGGGCCGATGGCGCGGGCTATGATTTCGTCGCCGATATCGTCGTCGCGCTCGACAAGACCAATCCGCAGGTCGCCTCGCGACTGCTCGGCTCGTTCAAGAGCTGGCGCATGCTGGAGCCCGGCCGAAAGCGCCTGGCGCGGGAGGCGCTGAGCACCGTCGCTGCCCTGCCGAACCTGTCGCGGGACGTCGCCGACATCGCCGAAAGAGCGCTCGCCTGAGCGCTCTCCGGGAATCGTTAACGCCGACCTGTCCAAAAGATTAACGTTTCATTACCCGCGCAGGATTCATCGGCATAAGCACTGCAACCTAAAGGAGAATTCGACACTCCTGACTCAACTCAGGGCTAGACAAACCGAGGCGCCCGGATTCAACTGACGGTGATTCGCGGGGATGCGGCACGTCTCCCGATCTTACTGACGGTAAAGTTCCGAAGGGGGACCGGGCATGTCGCGTGCAAACGCGGGCTGCGCACCTGTGCGCGCCGATACGATTCTGGGTGTGGCGCGCTCGCTGACGCACCCTCTGTATCATCGCTTCGAAAGCTTCGAACCTGCCTTTCGCACCGCAATCCCTGCGTTTGTGGGACTTTTCCTCATCATTCTCGGTGCCGGCGCGCTGATCCAGACCTCGGCCATGCGCGACGACGCCCTCATCGACGCGGCCGGCGACATGGACCTGGTCTCGGCTCTGGTCGCCCGGGAGCTCGACGCCGCCACGCTGGCGGGCAAGGAGCCCACCGCCGTCCTCGCTGCACTCACCGCCCGCCACCTCGCGGCCCATGGCCGCTTCGTCCATGTCAGCGGCGCCGATGGCCGCGTCATCGCCAGCGAACCGGTGATCGGCCAGACGCAGCGCACGCTCGTCGACTTCCTCGGCCAGACCCAACCTCTCACCGTATTCGGGGACCGCGCCGGCGTGATGCGCATTACCCTGCCGAACGGCGCCGACGCCTTCGCCAGCGTGCGCAACCTCGCCGCCCCCCTCGGGCAGGTCGCGGTGCTGCAGCCGGTCTCGCGGGCGCTCTCGACCTGGCAGATCCGCCGCTCGGGCCTGATCATCCTGTTCGGCTCCGCCGGCCTTATCCTCGGCGTCACCACGCTCGCCTTCATGCTCCAGTCGAAGCGGGCGAGCGCCGCCGACCAGGATTGCGACTGCGTCCGCGAACGCATCGACACCGCGCTCAACCGCGGCCATTGCGGCCTGTGGGACTGGGACCTCGCGCGGGGCCGCATCTACTGGTCGGATTCGATGTATGCCCTGCTCGGCTATGACCGCACCGGCGAATACATGTCCTTCGGCGAGGTCTCGAGCTTCATCAACCAGGACGATGTCGACCTCTATGCGCTCGCCGACGCGATCAGCCGCGGCGAGGCCGACCATCTCGACCGCGAGTTCCGCGTCCGCTCCGCCACCGGCGAATGGATCTGGCTCAAGGCTCGTGCCGAGCTGGTCATCGATCGCCGCACCCGCGCGCGCCATCTCGTCGGCATCGTCGTCGACATCTCCGAGCAGCGCCGCATGGCCGAGCGCACCGCCACCTCCGATGCCCGCCTGCGCGACGCCGTCGAGGCGATCTCGGAAGCCTTCGTGCTGTGGGATGCCGACAACCGCCTCGTGCTCTGCAACGCCAAGTACCAGCAGCTCCACCAACTCCCGGCCGACGCCCTGCAATCCGGCGCCTCCTACGACGAGATCATGGAGCTCTCGGCCCAGCCGCAGATCGACCGCGAGCCGATGCGGGTGCAACGCGGCATGGCCGGGGCCTCCTACGAGGCCCGCCTCTCGGATGGCCGCTGGCTGCAGATCAACGGCCGCCGCACCAAGGATGGCGGCTCGGTCTCGGTCGGCACCGACATCACCAAGCTGAAGCAGCAGGAAGAGCGGCTGACCCAGTCCGAGCACCAGCTCCTGATGCATGTCACCGACCTCAAGGCCTCGCGCCAGAAACTCGAAGCCCAGGCCCAGCAGCTCGCCGATCTCGCTGAGCGCTATCTCGAGCAAAAGGCTTCAGCCGAAAGCGCCAACCGCGCCAAGTCCGAATTCCTCGCCAATATGAGCCACGAGCTGCGCACGCCGCTCAACGCCATCATCGGTTTCTCCGAGATCATGGAGAACGGCCTGTTCGGCCCGCTCGGCGAGAAATACACCGACTATGTCCGCGACATCCGCACCAGCGGGGGTTATCTCCTGGGGATCATCGACGACATCCTCGACATGTCCCGCATCGAATCCGGCCGCCTGCGGCTGGAAAAGAGCGAGATCGCTCTCGGCCCGGTGCTCGACCAGGCGCTGCGGAAGGTCCAGCCGGAGGTCGAACGCAAGCAGCTCGTGCTGGCCATCGAAGGCCCGCTCGACACCCATCTCGAAGCCGACCCGCACGCGCTCTACCAGATCCTCGGCAACCTGCTCGACAACGCCGCCAAGTTCACGCCGGAAGGCGGGCGGATCGCGGTCCGTACCCGCCATGTCCCCGGCGCGCTCAACATCTTCATCGAGGATACCGGCATCGGCATCCCCAAGGAGAAGATCGACCGCGTCGGTCGCCCGTTCGAGCAGGTCGAGGGCGATCTGGTGCGCAGCTACAAGGGTTCGGGGCTGGGCCTCGCCATCGCCCGCTCGCTCGTCGAGCTGCATGGCGGCTCGCTCCGGCTGCGCTCGGCGATCGGCGCCGGCACCATCGTCATGATCCACCTGCCGCTCGACGGCGGCGCCGACCGCATCACCGCGCAGGCAGCTTGAGCGTCAGCCAGCCTTCGCCTTCGACAGCACGCGGGTGAAGATCGCCCTCACCGCGCCGCGAACCTCGTCGAGCTCCGCTTTCATCACCTTCGCATCGGGCCGGCCGACGGCCGTCGCGATTCTCCTGAGCACCCGGGGCGGCACGGCCTTGGGATCGAAGGCCTCCTCGACGGTGAAACGCTGCCAGAGCTGGACGTCGCCGATCAGGCGATGCGCTTCGAGCAGAACAGAGGCATCCCCGTCCGAGAGCAGACCAGCCGCCTTGGCTGCCGCGAAGACCGAGGCCGTGTCGTTGACGATCAGGCCGGGGTGTTCGCTGGCATAGGCCAGCAGCAGGAACTGGGCGAGGAAGTCGAGATCGGTGATGCCACCGGCGGCGAGCTTCAGATCCCAGGGGTCCTTCTCGCCCTTCTCCCTGGCAATCAGCGCGCGCATCTCGGCGACCGCCGCTGCGACCTTGGCCGGCTCGCGCTTGCGCGACAGGATCGCGCGGATCGAGGCCTCCACCCGCTTGGCCAGACCGGCATCGCCGGCGACGACGCGGGCGCGGGTCAGCGCCATCTCCTCCCAGATCTCGGCTTCGCCCTGATGATAGGCCTCGAAGCCGGCGAACTGGGTCGCGGCCGGGCTCTTGTTGCCGGTCGGGCGCAGGCGCATGTCGACCTGATAGAGCGTGCCGCGTCGCGTCGGCACTGTCAGTGCCGCGACGAGGCGCTGGGTGAACCGGACATGCCAGGTGACGGGATCGAGGCTCCTGGCCCCGTCGCTCGCGCCGGCATCCTCTGGCCGGTCGTAGAGCAGGATCAGGTCGAGATCGGATGAAGGCGTGAGCTCGCCTGCGCCGAGCCGGCCAAGACCGAGCACGACCGTCTCCGCCCCTTCGATGGCGCCATGGTCTTCCGTGAAGGATCGGCGGGTGTCGGCGAAGGCGACGCGCAGGCAGGCCTCGGCGACAGCGCAATAGGCCTGCCCCGCCCCTTCCGCCGGATAGACGCCGGAGAGGAGGCGCGCGCCGACCAGGAAATTCTCCTGCCGGGCTGCGTCGCGCAGGCGGTCGAGCCCATCCTCGACGCTGGGCGGCGGCGAGCCGACATGATTGCGGATGCGCCGCTCCAGCGCTTCGACATCGAGCACCGCCTGCCCGAAGGCCGGGTCGATGACCCCGTCGAGCACATGCGGGTGCAAGGCCGCGACCTTGGCGAGGCGCGGCGCGCTGCCGAGGATCTCGGCGAAGAGCGTCAGCAGGGAATCATGCGAGCGCAGCAGCGTCAGCAATTCGACCGCCGCCGGCATGCGGACGAAGGCGTTGTCGAGATGGGCGAGCGCGCCGTCTGGGTCGGCAGTACGGCCGAGCGCGACGAGCAGCGCCGGGGTCAGCTCCGTCAGCACCTCGCGGGCGCGGGCGCTGGTCACGGCGGCGCGGCGGCCGAAATGCCAGCCGCGCACCGTCTCCGCGGCGGTCGCGCCATCGCGGAAGCCGAGCTTGCCCAGCGTCTCGATCGTCTCTGGATCGGCTTCCGAGCCGGTAAAGCTCAGCGTCCCCGCCTCGGAGGCAAGGCTCGGCCCTTCCTCGAAGAGCAGGGCGTAATGCCCTTCGACGCACTTCGCATGCGCGGTCAGCGCCTTGCCGAAGGCGGCCGTCGAGGGATAGCCGCAGAAGCGGGCGAAGGCTTCGAGATCGCCCGCCGCCTTGGGCAGGGTCTGCGTCTGCTCGTCGGCCTGCATCTGAAGGCGATGCTCGATGGTGCGCAGCCAGCGATAGGATTCCGACAACTCGTCGCGGGCCTGCGGCGTGATCCAGCCTTCGGTCGTCAGTTCGCCGAGCATCTCGAGCGTGCGCGGGCCGCGCAGGGCCGGGCGGCGGCCGCCGAAGACGAGCTGCTGCGTCTGCACGAAGAACTCGATCTCGCGGATGCCGCCGCGCCCGAGCTTCACGTTATGACCGGCGACCGCGATGGTCTCGTGGCCCTTCACGGTCTGGATCTGGCGCTTCATCGCGTGGATGTCGGCGATGGTCGCGAAGTCGAAATATTTGCGCCAGATGAAGGGCGCGAGATCCCCAAGGAAGCGCCGGCCGAGCTCGATATCGCCTGCGATCGGCCGCGCCTTGATCATGGCCGCGCGTTCCCAGTTCTGGCCGACCGTCTCGTAATAGGAATAGGCCGAGGGCAGCGAGACTGCGACATGGGTCGAGGCCGGATCGGGCCGAAGGCGCAGGTCGACGCGGAAGACATAGCCGTCCGGCGTGCGCTCCTGGATGATGCGCGCGATCTGCTGGGTCAGCTTGACGAAGAAGCTCGTGGGCTCGGCGACGCCGGCCGCTTCAGCGGCCTCGGGATCGAAGAAGACGACGATGTCGATATCGGAGGAATAGTTCAGCTCGCCGGCACCGTGCTTGCCCAGCGCCAGCACGACGAGGCCGGAGCCGGGGCCGGGATTGGCTGGGTCGGCAAGGTTGATCCGGCCAAGATCGGCGGCCTGGCGCAGGACGTGGTCGGTGGCGAGGCGCGCCGCCATGTCGGCGGTCTCGGTCAACGCGCCCGTCACGGTCTCGACATCCCAGGCACCGCCGATATCGGCGAGCGCGATCAGGAGTGCCATGGCGCGGCGGAAGCGGCGCAATTCGCGCATCAGGTCCGCAGTTTCACAGCCCGCCTCGGCGAAGGCCGCGATCCCGGCCAGCAGCGCGTCGCGACGGACTTCCGGCGCCTCCGTCAGACTGGCGAGCAGCCCGGCCGGGTCGAAGCGCATGATCTGCGTCAGGAAAGGCGAATGGGCGAGGATGCCGGCGACCAATGCCGCGCTGCGCCGATGCTCGGCCAGATGCGCCTTGAGCGCCTCGGCCGCTTCCTCGTCATGGAGGCGCTCGATCAGCTCTCGCTTCAGCAGCGCATCGGCCTTGGCCTTCGCCGGCAGGACCGGCGCAGCCTCGAGCCTGTCACAGAGCCGTTCCGCCATCGTTCATCGTCCTGCCTCAGTGGATCGGCACGCCAGCAGGGTTTGGCGCCGCTGTCGAGGCGGCAGGCTCGGCGAGGGCCGGCGTGTCCACAGGCTTGGGGCTGCCGACGGGCAGGAGGATGACGACGCGCAGGCCCGGCGCATTATCCTCCAGCGTGAGGCTACCGCCATGCAGGCGTACCACACCGGCCACCAACGACAGGCCGAGCCCGAAGCCCGGCTTACTGCGGCTGGTATCGAGCCGGACGAAACGATCGAAGACGCGGCCGCGATCGGCCTCCGGAATCCCTGAGCCATGGTCGGCGACGGAGAGCTCGACCTGATCGCCAATCGTCCGGGCAGAGACCGCCACGGTGCCGTCGCCGCCCTGCTCCGGCGCGCCGTATTTCAGGGCGTTGTCGATCAGGTTGTTCAGGGCCTGCCCGATCAGTTCGCGATTGCCGCGGACTTTCAGGCCAGGGGCGACATCGCTGGCGAGCGACAGGCCGGCTTCCTCGGCCAGCGGCTCGTAGAGCTCGGCGAGGCCGGAGACGATCTCGGAAATGTCGAGCTCGCTCATGTTGTCGCTGACGCGACCGGCCTCCAGCCGCGCGATCATCAGGAGCGCGTTGAAAACACGGATGAGGTTGTCCGCCTCCTCGATCGAGCCGTCGAGCGCCGCCCGCAATTCATCCGGCGATTTCGCAGTCCGCAGCGCCTCCTCCGCCCGGTTGCGCAACCGGGTCAGCGGCGTCTTGAGGTCATGGGCGATATTGTCGGTGACCTGCTGCATGCTGGCCATCAATTCACCGATGCGGTCGAGCATGGCGTTGAGGTTGAGCGCGAGCCGGTCGAGCTCGTCGCCGGTGCCGGTGATGGCGAGCCGGCCTTTCAGGTCGCCCTCCATGATGCCATGCGCGGTTTCGCTCATGCCGTCGATGCGCTTCAGCACACGCCGGGCCACGAACCAGCTGGCGAAGCAGCCGAGGATAAGGACCAGCGCCAGCGACCAGCCGGCGGCGCGCCGGATGACGATGCCGAGCCGATCGCGCTCCTCGAGGTCGCGGCCGACGAGCAGGCGGAACCCGGCCGGCAGCAAGAACACGCGCACCAACGCGCGGCTCGGTGTGTCGACCGTCTCGCTGGAGCGGGCATATTCGATCTCGCTCTCGCCGGTGCGATCGAGCGTGCCGGGCGGGATCGCTTCGACATTGCCGGCGATGCGCTCTCCCACCGGCGTGGTGACGAGGTAGAGCGAGGCGCCCGGCGCGCGCGAACGGCGCTCGACGATGTTGACGATACGGCGGATGCCGCCCTGGCGCTGCTGCTCGGCCAGCCCCTGGATCTCGGCATCGATGGTCGAGCGGATCTGGTCGTCGAGCAGGCGCTTGGCGTTCCAGGCGACATAGCCGAGGACGAAGGCGGCAAAGAGCGCGAAGATGACGAGATAGGCCGCCGTCAGCTTGAAGGCGGTCGTGCGGAACAGCGTGGGCAGGAAGCGCTGGCGCTTGTGCGAGGAGGCGTCAGCGGGCGCTGTCACGGACCATGTACCCCGCGCCGCGGATGGTGTGGATCATCGGCAGCTCGAAACCCTTGTCGACCTTGGCGCGCAGGCGGCTGACATGCACGTCGATGACATTGGTCTGGGGATCGAAATGATAATCCCAGACGTTCTCCAGCAGCATGGTGCGGGTCACGACCTGCCCGGCATGCTTCATCAGATATTCGAGCAGGCGGAACTCGCGCGGCTGCAGGACGATCTCCTGGCCCTCGCGCGTGACGCGATGGGCAAGCCGGTCGAGCACCAGCTCGCCGACGCGATAGGTCGTAGGCTCGGCGGCTGGAGCACCGCGGCGTCGCGCTAGCACCTCGACGCGGGCGAGCAGCTCGGAGAAGGCATAGGGCTTGGGCAGGTAGTCGTCGCCGCCGGCCCGCAGGCCCTTCACCCGGTCGTCGACCTGGGCGAGTGCAGAGAGGATCAGGGCGGGCGTATCGTCCTTCTGCTCGCGCAGGGAGCGGATCAGCGAGAGCCCGTCGAGGCGCGGCAGCATGCGGTCGATGACCAGCACGTCGTAGCCGCCGCCCTCGGCCATGGCATAGCCTTCCAGCCCGTCCGCGGCATGGTCGGCGACATGGCCGACTTCGCGGAAAGCCTTGGTCAGATAGGCCGCAGCCTCGGCATCATCTTCGACGATCAGGAGTCGCATAGACCAACCCTATCTCAAGAAACGCGAAAACGGCAGGCCGGAGGATACGCATCCGGCCTGCCGCCGCGACGGCAAAGTCCCTGGGCTGGGGCGACAGGGAACCGAGGGACCCGCCAGCTCCGATCAGGCCGCCGGCTGGCGGCCGACCTCGAAGGTCACGTCACGCGACTTGCCTTCGCGGAAGAGAGTGATCGTGGTCTTGGTACCCGGCGCGAAGGTCGCGATCTTGCGCGAAAGCTCGCGAGCGTCCTTGATCGCCTCGCCATTGACGGCGGTGATGGTGTCGCCGCGACGGATGCCGGCCTTGGCGGCGGGGCCGTTGCCCTGTGCCTCGGCGACGAGCGCACCCTTGGCATCCTTCAGGCCGATGGCATCGGCCATCTCGCTGGTCACCGGCTGGATCTGCACGCCGATGAAGCCGCGCGCCACCGTGCCGTCCTTCTTCAAGGAGTCCACGACCTGACGGACGGTCGAGGCGGGGATAGCGAAGGCAATGCCGACATTGCCACCCGAGGGCGAGTAGATCGCGGTGTTGACGCCGACGACCTCGCCGTTCTGGTTGAAGGTCGGGCCACCCGAATTGCCGCGGTTGATCGGCGCGTCGATCTGGATGAAGTCGTCATAGGGACCGGAGCCGATATCACGACCCTGCGCCGAGACGATGCCGGCCGTGACCGTGCCGCCGAGGCCGAAGGGGTTGCCGATCGCCAGCACCCAGTCGCCGATACGCGCCTTGGCATCGGAGAGCTGGACATACGGATAGTTGCCAGCGTCCTTGACCTTGAGCAGGGCCAGATCGGTGCGCGGATCGGTGCCGACGACCTTGGCATCAAGCGTCTTGCCGGAATCCGTGACGAGCTGGACCTCGACAGCGTTCTCGACGACGTGGTTGTTGGTCACGACATAGCCGTCCTGGCTGACGAAGAAGCCCGAACCCTGGGCCATGCCGACCTGCGGCTTCGGCCTGCCCTGGCGCGCACCCTCCTGATCGCGGAAGAAGCGGCGCAGCTGCGGGGGAATGTCTTCGAGGCTCTGATCGTCGCCGGCGGCGGCGGTCTGCGTCTTGACGCGGACGGAGACGACGGCGGGCTTCACCTTGTCGACGAGGTCGGCAAAGGAGGGCAGCGCCGTCTGCGCGCCCGAGAGCTGGATCGGTTGGGCGATGGCATTGTGGTTCTGCATCAGGGCGCTGTCGGCGATGCCGGCGGCGAGGCCGATGCCGAGGATGGCGGTGCCGGCAAGAAGGGCGCCGCGCTTCAGGATGGACTTGCGATTTTCAGTGTGTGTCGTCATGGCGGGAACCTCGTGGAGCGACAGGGTGCTTTCCCCTGCTCGTGACGAGAACCATGAGACCCGCCGCCTTACGTGGCTTTGGCCTGAAGATGACGATTTCGTAAGGTTGGCCCGGCTGGCCGCGCCTTACCCCTGTTCGTCCCGCAGCAGCTTGTCGACGCGATTGCGCTCCTCGTCCGTCAGGGGCGCTGGCGTGGCGTTTTCCTCGCCGGCGCGCTGCCGGCCTCGACGCCAGACGAAAGCGGCTCCGGCCAGGAAAATCAGGAAAGGCGCGCCCCAGAGCAGCAGCGTATGCGCGTTGAGCGGCGGGCGCAGCAGGACGAAATCGCCGTAGCGGGCCACGACGAAATCGACGACGGCCTTGTCGTCGTCTCCAGCAACGAGACGCTCCCTGACGAGGATGCGGAGGTCGCGGGCCAGAGGCGCGTCGGAATCGTCGATCGACTGGTTCTGGCAGACGAGGCAGCGCAATCCGCCGGATATGCTGCGCGCCCGCTGCTCCAGCGCCGCGTTGGGCAGGATCTCGTCGGGCTGCACGGCCTGAGCCACCGGCGCGACCAGCAGAATCAGACCGAGGATGAGAGCGATCCGCCGCATCGACCTATTCCGCCGGCTGCACGGCGGCCGCGGGCGCGGCGCGCTTCGGCGCCGCCAGCCGGAAGCGCCGGTCGGTCAGCGACAGGCCGCCGCCGAGCGCCATCACGAGCGAGCCGATCCAGATCAGCAGGATCAACGGCTTGTCGTAGAGGCGCACCGCGACGCCGCCATCCTGCGCCTCGCCGAGGCTGACATAGGCCTGGCTCAGACCATCCGTCCGGATACCCGCTTCGGTCGTCGGCATGGCGCGCGCCGTATAGATACGCTTGGAGGCCTCGATCGGCGCCAGCTCGCGATCACCGGAGAAAACCTGGAAGCGGGCGATTTCGGCGCGGAAATTCGGCCCCGTGCGAGGCGACATGCCTTCGAGCGTGATGGTGTAGCGGCCGCTGGTCAGGCGCTCGCCCGGCTTCAGAACCGTGATCGCCTCGCTGCTCCAGGCCTGAGCGGCGATGCCGATGATGCTCAAGCCGACGCCCGCATGAGCCAGCGCCGTGCCCCAGGCCGAGCGCGGCAGCCCACGCGCCCGCGACAGCATCGCCCGCCAGCCGCTGGCGCGGGTGACGATGCGCTCGGCGAGGTCGAAGCCGGCACCGAGCACGAGGAAGACGCCCAAGCCCACGCCGAGCGGCGCCAGCACCGGCCCGCCACGGGTGAAGGACAGCAGTGCCAGAGCCGCCAGCACCGCGACGCCGAAGGCAAAGGCATTGCGCTGGGCCGCGCCGAGCAGGTCGCCGCGCTTCCAGGCGAGCGACTGGCCGATCGGCAACAACAGCAGCAGCGGCACCATCACCGGCACGAAGGTCGCGTTGTAGAAGGGCGGGCCGACCGAGATCTTGTCGCCGGTGACCATCTCCAGCAGCAGCGGATAGAGCGTCCCGACGAAGACGGTGGCGCAGGCCGTCGCCAGGAAGACGTTGTTGACGACGAGCGCGCTTTCCCGGGAGACCGGGGCGAACAATCCGCCCTGCCGCAGCAGAGGCGCCCGCCAGGCGAAGAGCGCGAGCGAGCCGCCGACGAAGAAGATCAGGATGAAGAGGATGAACAGGCCGCGCGCCGGATCGGTCGCGAAGGAATGCACCGAGGTCAGCACGCCCGAGCGGACGATGAAGGTGCCGAGCAGCGACAGCGAGAAGGTCAGGATTGCGAGCAGGATCGTCCAGACCTTCAGCGCGTCGCGCTTCTCCATCACCACGGTCGAGTGGATCAGGGCCGTTCCGGCAAGCCAGGGCATGAAGGAAGCGTTCTCGACCGGGTCCCAGAACCACCAGCCGCCCCAGCCGAGCTCGTAATAGGCCCAGTAGGAGCCCATCGCGATGCCCAGCGTCAGGAAGGTCCAGGCCAGCAGCGTCCAGGGGCGGACGGCGCGCGCCCACATCGCGTCGATGCGCCCGTCGATCAGGGCGGCGACCGCGAAGGCATAGGTAATGGAGAAGCCGACATAGCCGATATAGAGCAGCGGCGGATGGATCGCGAGGCCGAGATCCTGCAGGATCGGATTGAGGTCCTGCCCCTCGGCCGGCACCGGCGACAGGCGCTGGAACGGGTTCGAGGTGAACAGAGTGAAGGCGAGGAAGGCGACCGCGACGAGCCCCTGCGCGGCGAGCGCGCCGGCACGCAGGCGCGGCGGCAGCGAGCGGCGCGACAATGCGACCAGCGCCCCGAACAGCGTCAGGATCAGCACCCAGAGCAGCATCGAGCCTTCGTGGTTGCCCCAGACGGAGGTGAATTTGTAGATCAGCGGCTGCGCCGAATGGGAATTGGCGACGACGTTGCCGACCGAGAAGTCGGAGCGGACATAGGACGTGACCAGGGCGGCGAAGGACAAGGCGACCAGCGCGAACGAGACCAGCGCCGCGCTGCTGCCGACCGAGGCCAGCGTCCGGTCCTGCCGGAACACGCCCCAGAACGGCACCACCGTCTGAATCACGGAGACGCCGAGCGCAAGCGCCAGCGCGTAATGGCCGATCTCGACGATCATGCTTGGCTCACGGCTTTGCCGGCGCGGCAGCGGGGGAGCCGGAGCCTCCCGCCTGCCAATGCCCCTGCTTCTTCAGCGCGTCGGCGACCTCGCGCGGCATATAGGTCTCGTCGTGCTTCGCCAGCACCGAATCCGCCTTGAAGCGTCCGGCGCCCTCGAAAACGCCTTCGGTGACGACGCCCTGCCCTTCGCGGAAGAGATCGGGCAGCAGGCCGTCATAGCCGACCTTGATCGAGGTCTTGCCGTCGGTGACGCTGAAGCTGATGCGCTGGCCGCCATTGCGTTGGACCGAGCCGGCTTCGACCAGCCCGCCGAGACGCATGCGGGTTCCGGGCTGGACGCCCTTCTCGGCGATCTCGGTCGGCCCGTAAAAGAAGACGATGGTGTCGCGCATCGCGAAGAGGACGAGTCCGGCCGCCAGGAACAGGACGGCACCGGCCGCCGCGATCAGGGTCAATCTGCGCTGCTTGCGGGTGAGGCGGCGTTTTGCGGGGAGCGGCCGCGTCGGCTGAGCTAGGGTCATGGCGCGGCCTCCTTCAAGGCCAATTCATCGGCGAGAGCGTCGATGGCTGCAAGCGCCGCCTTGTCGTCAGCCAGACGCTCGCGTGCCGTCTTCACGGCCTGAAGCGCCGCAGGCTTGTCCCCGAGGACGGTGCGGGCGCGGATCAGGCGGCTCCATTCGGGCAAGCTGCCGCCCCCGGTGCTCAAGCGTTCGGCAAGCCCGTCGACCATCCCCTTGATCGCCTGCTGGCGCTCGGCTTCGGGAAGGGCAGCGACCGCCTTGCGGCCGGCATCGGCCTGCATCCGCTCCAGCCGGGCGCGAACGGCACCGGACCAGTCGGCATCGGCGGGCGCTTCGGCGAGGAGCTGGGCAAGCGCCGCCTGCGCGCCCTCGCCGTCGCCATCCTGCTCCTTGGCGAGGGCGAGATAGTAGCGGGCTCGCGGGCTTTTCGGATCGAGCTTGACGGCCTCGGCCAGCGCTTCGCGCGCCGCGGCGGTCACAATGCCACCGGTTTCCATGATGCGAGCTTCGCCCAGGCCGGCGTAAAGCTCGGCATCGGGCTTTCCGGCGCGGACCGCGGCGGCGAAGGCTTTCGCGGCCTCGTCGTAGCGGCCCTGGCGGAGATAGATCGGCGCCAGCAGCGCCCAGCCCTTCGCATCGCCGGGATTGGCGGCGAGATGGGCCTCCATCCGCGCGAGCACGATGGCGAAATCCTGCTGCGGCCCGGCCTTCTCCAATCGCGCCGCCAACGGCTGGTCGGGCTGCCCGGGAGAGCCGTAGAGGCCGTAGATCAGCAGCGCCAGCAGCGGCACGATCGAGAGCATCAGCGCGGAGCTCGCCCGGCGACGGCGCAGCGAAGGCTCGGTCTCGCCGGTGGGATCGGCTTCGTCGCCTGCGGCGCGCAGAAGGCGGCGGGCGGCTTCGGTGCGGGCGGCCTGCGCTTCCTCGTCGCCGATCAGCTTGCGGGCGAGATCGCGGTCGATCTCCTTGAGCTGGGAGCGGTAGAGGCTGCGGGCATCGGCCGCGTCGGCGAAACCCTGCGCCCGGCCACGGCTGAGCGGCCAGAGCAAGGCAAAAACCGCCGCTCCCGTCATCGCTGCAAAGATGGCCCAGATCATCATGCGGCGTTCTTACTCAATCGTCCGCTCGGGTTCATGGTGACAAAGGGTCACGCGACAAAGAATTCCTCTAAACCGAAGGCAATTCGAGCCGCGCCCTCAATCCGCCCAGCGGCGAGCGATCAAGACTCAGGCCGCCACCATAGAGCTTGGCGAGATCGACGACGATGGAGAGGCCGAGACCTGAACCCGGCGTCGTCTCGTCGAGCCGGCGGCCACGCTTCAGAACCTCGGCCATCGCCTCGGCCGGCAGACCGGGACCGTCGTCGTCGATCAAGAGCGCGATCCGCTCGGTATCGGCCGTCTTCTCATTGGCAAGGGAAACCTCGACTGCCGAGGACGCCCATTTGAAGGCGTTGTCGAGGAGATTGCCCAGCATCTCCTCCAGATCCTGCTTCTCGCCACGGAAGCGCAGGCCGGGCGGGATCGCATGCGAGCCGGAAATACCTCTGCCCTGCGAGATCTTGGTGAAGGTACGCAGCAAGGCATCGAGCGAGGGCGCGATCTCGGTCACGCCGCCGAGCGCACCCGAGAGGGCCGCGGCCCTGGCGCGGTCGAGATAGTACTGGACCTGGTCGCGCATGATCGCAGCTTGCGCGCGGACGGTCTGGGAGAGCTGGCCGTCACCGCTCGTGCCGGCCTCGTTCATCATCACGCTGAGCGGGGTCTTGAGCGCATGCGCGAGGTTGCCGACCTGGGTCCGGGCGCGGTCGAGGATCTCGTGATTGGCGTCGATGAGCTGGTTGAGCTCGCTCGCGAGCGGCGCGAGATCGGGCGGGTATTGCCCGACGATCCGCGGATTCTCGCCGGTCCGCACCGTCCCGACAGCAGCGCGCAGCCGCACCAGCGGGCGCAGGCCGAACCGCACCTGCACGAGCGTCGAGGCGACCAGGGCGATGCCGAGCAGCAGGAAGGTCATCGCCAGCGCGAAGCGGAAATCCTGGATGTCGCCCTCGATCTCGTCGGCGGGCGCCGCGACCGCGACGGTGAAGCGCCCGTCCTCGCCGACGTCGATCTCGCGCTCCAGCACGCGCAGGCGGCGATCGTCCGGGCCCGAGACATAGCTTTCGCGCAACCCCCGGCTGTTCGGCACGATGGACTGATCGAGCAGCTTGGGGAGTTGCCCGCCGACCAGCGAGCGCGAGGCGCGGACATTCGGCCGCTCGCCGTCGAGCCGGGTGATCTGCCAGTACCAGCCTGTCAGCGGCAGGTCGAAGCGCGGCTCACCGAGATCGCCGACCGTCTGGCGCTCGGTCTCGGGCGGTGCGGCAAGGTCGGCGACCAGCTGCTTGATATAGACCGACAACCGCTCGTCGAAGCCGCGCTCGGCCGAGCGGCGATAGAAGGTGGTGAGGCCGACGCCGGCCAGCACCAGGATCAGCACGCAGCAGACGGCCGCCGAGAAGAACAGCCGCGCTCCCAGCGAATAGCGATGGGATTTGAGCGGCATCGCCCGCGATCAGACCTTTTCCGGAGCGGCGGCGATATAGCCTAACCCCCGGACGGTCTCGATGACATCGACGCCCAGCTTCTTGCGCAGGCGGCCGACGAAGACCTCGATCGTGTTGGAATCGCGGTCGAAATCCTGATCGTAGAGGTGCTCGACCAGCTCGGTCCGCGAGACGACCCGCCCTTGATGGTGCATCAGATAGGAGAGCAGCCGGTATTCGTGCGAGGTGAGCTTCACCGGGTTTCCATCGACGACAACGCGGCTCGCGCGGGTGTCGAGCCGAACAGGGCCGCAGACCAGTTCCGAGGTCGCGTGCCCGGTGGCACGGCGCAGCAGCGCCCGGACGCGGGCCAGTAGTTCCTCGATATGGAATGGCTTGACGACATAATCGTCGGCGCCGGCATCGAAGCCGCCGACCTTGTCGCTCCAGCGGTCGCGCGCGGTCAGGATCAGCACCGGCATGGTCTTGCCGGCGCGGCGCCAGCCCTGCAGCACGGCGACGCCGTCGACCTTCGGCAGGCCGAGATCGAGGATCACCGCGTCGTAGGGCTCGGACTCGCCGAGATAAAGCCCCTCCTCGCCGTCGAAGGCCTTATCGACGGCATAACCGGCATTCTCAAGCGCGGTCACGATCTGGCGGTTGAGGTCCTTGTCGTCCTCGACGACGAGCAATCTCACGGTCGGGTAACTCCAGTTGTCGGATGGCCGCGACGGCTGTCAGCGGATGGTGGCGATCTTGCCGGATTGTCCTTCCAGCGTCACCCTTGCGACGCGGCCATCACGTTTCAGCGTCGTCACCACATAGACGAAATCCTCGCCCTGGCGACAGAGCCTGATGCGGACGACCTCGCCGGGAGCGGCATGGCGGGCGTGGCGCGAGGCTTCCGCCGGTTGCATGACGCGACCGTCGGCCACGGCATCGCGCGTCTCTTCGGAGGACAGGCAGGAGATCGGCGTCGCATCGTCGACCCGAACGATCGGCGAAGAGGCGATGAGCGCAAAAGCAAGGATCGGTTCGACCAGCATCGTCGACATGGCTAAGCCTGTCCGCGTGAATGCGCCATGAATGCATCGCCTCGTTCACAAGCTACAGTAGATCAGCGCACGGGAATCCGTCCACGCCATTCGCGACCACGCCCGACCGTGGTGCTGAGCTGGCGAAGCGAGAGCCCGATTTCCTGCTGCTGCGCGCCGAAATCGGCGAGTTCCTGCCCGGCCGGATAGGACCAGGCGGGCGTATTCACGATTTCGGCATGGAGTAGATCTTCGCCATCGAGGATGCCGATTTCATAGCGTTCGTTCTCCTCGCCCAGAGGTACCTCCGCCAACTCCCAGGAATCGCCGTCGATTCGCGTCCGCCTGAGCCAGGCCAGCGCAATGCCGCCCGCGGTGCGGACCGCCGTCGGCCGAACCGGGGACCGCGGAACAAGCGCTTCCCCGGCGACCGAGGTTTCGAACTCGACCATCGTCGCATCACCGACATCGTCGCGAGCCGGCCCGACGCGATAAAGCTGCGCCCGGCCAAGATCGGCCAGATCGCTCGTCAGCGAGACGGCTGCTCCGTCCAGCACCACGATCCGCGCGCCGGCCGGCAGAAGGCGGCCTGCCGCGGGCTCGCTGCCGCCGATGCCGCGAATCAGGCCGGACAGCCGGAACTGCTGTGGCCCAATCAGCTCGACCTGCGAGACCGTGATGATCTCGACCGCGCCGTCCGCTCCAATCAAGGCGAGCGCGTTCGCACCGGCCAGAGCGGCTTCCGGCGGGACGGAAGACAACACACCGCCACGCAGTCGGACCTCCAGCACGGCGCGGCGATCCGTCCGCCAGAGCGGCCCCGGCGGCAGCTCGGTCAAGGTCTCGCCGACGATCGAGGGCGCCTCGACGAAGCCGTCCAGCGCGAACAGCCCTGCCTCGTCGGCACGCCAGATCGCCAGCGCACCGGGCCATGGTGCGGCAAAGGCGGCGAGCGACAGCAAGGGCGGCGGCTCAACGGTGACGATCGGCAGGGCCAGGGGCACCGCGAGCGGACGCCCGGGCAATGCGGGCGGCGTTCGCGGCGGACGCGTACCGCCAGTCGCTCCGGTCGAAACATAGATCGCCGGCTCGACAGCCCGGGCACTGACCCGCCGCGTCGGGCCGTCGGCGATACGGGTGACGCGAAACAGGCGATTGCCGGCCTCGGTCGAAACCGACACAACATCGCCCGGCTCGATCGCGATACAACGTGGCGAGAGTTCGCATTCGAGGCTCTCGCGAGCCGCCCAGGCCTCCTGCAGGCGCTGGTCGGCCAGGCGCCGCCCCTCAGTGGAGCGGGTCACGATCGCGGTTTCGACAGCGACCTCGCGCCGGGCCGCCCCGGCCAGCCGGCGCGAGCGCGCGGCAGCGTTGCGATAATCGGCCTCGCTGTCGCTGAAGCCAAGGCGCAGTTCGAGCGGCAGCTCCGTCTCCTGGCTGCGCCGCAGCGCAAACGGCTCGCCATCGCGATCGGGAACGAGATCGTCGGGGCCGAGCAGGCGCGAGACCTTGCCGCCCCTGCCCTCGAAACGCAGCATGCCCGCGCTCATGATCGCGTCGAAACCGAAGCTCTGGGCCAGCGGTTCCAACGCCTGCCGGGCCGATAGCGGGCGATCCAGCACATAGCCATCGGCGAATCCGTCGACAGTAATCGCGTCGGCCGCAGGCAAGCCGAAATCAGCCAGCAGTTTCGCGACGAGCCGATCGACCGGCGTGCCTTCGAGGCGCCCGTTCAACCAGTGACCGGTTTCGAAATTCGCCCCGTCGGCCCAGATGCCGGAGAGATCGGGAAAGGCGGGGAAAGGCCGCGTATCCCAGTTCCACACGAAGATCCTGTTGGGATCGACCATGCGGATGCCGCTGACCGGGTGGACCGGGTTACGCGTGGCATCGAACCCCACCCGCGCCGGGTCGAAGCCGGAGATGATCGCCTCCAGCGCCCGCGCCTGCACGAGATCGTCGCGCGCACCGCTCGAAAACGGCGGGTAGCCGCCCTCGTCCGATTTGGGATCGGGAAACATGTTGGGCGCATTGGCACCCTTGTCGACGGCCGGCACGCCGATCTCGGTCAGCCAGATCGGCTTCGCACCTGGTACGAACGAGGTCGCGCTCGTCTCGACGCCGCCCGCGCGGCGGATATGAGCCTGGCTCCACCAGCCCCAGAGGTCCTTCGGCCGGAAGACCCACGGCTTGCCATGGACGCCGTCGGTGATCGGCAGGCGTACTTGGGCGTCCCGGCCGGCCTCATCGGCATAGTACCAGTCATGGGCTTCACCGGCGGTCAGGCGCTGGCGCAGATAGGCGAGATCGGCCGGGCCGCGTGCTGTTGCCGCGTCGGCATGGCCCGCGGAATCACGCCAGTCCGAGAGCGGCGGATAGAAATCGATGCCGATCGCGCCGATCGCAGGAGAGGCCCAAAGCGGGTCGAGCGGAAAATCGACGCTATCTCCGCCTTCGCGGACAGCCGCGCCATACTCCGTCCAGTCGGCGGCATAGGTCGCCACCGTGCCCGGCAGCATCACCTTGACGTCCTGCGCGATGGCTACGAGTTGGTCGACCATCGGATAGCCGGATGCGCCGCGCAGATGCGTCAGCCCGACCATCTCGGAGCCGATGACGAAGCCCTCCACGCCGCCGGCGGCCTTTGCCAGAGCGGCGCAATGCATCACGAGCCGGCGATAGGACCATTCATCCGGCTTGGCGCAAACAACGGCCTCCCCCACGACGGAGATGTCGGCCGGAACGACCGTCCCCACGAAGGCTTCGATCTGTGCGGTAACGGCCGCACTGCCTTCCGGACTTCCCGGGCGGCCAGGCGCCGGATCGCAGGTGATGCGGCCGCGCCAGGGATAGCGCGGCTGGCTCGCCGCGACCGAATAGGGGTCCGGCAGCGCGTTTCCGGCCGGGATATCCATCATCAGGAAGGGGTAGAGTACGACCTCGAGCCCGTAATCGAAGCGTAGGCGCCTGATCAGCGCGACGATGCTCTCGTCCGAAGGCGTCCCGCCGAAAGCAGGCCGGCCGTCAACCGCGCTGACGATGCGAGCCGACGACCGCGTCAACCCGGCGACCGACCACTCCGCCCCGACCGTCGGCTTGTGTGCGATCTCGGCCCGCGGAGCCACACGGCACGTCCCGGCGCGCAGATCGTCGCCGAACCAGGATACGACAAGCGACACGCGGCGCAGATTGGGGCAAAGCGCCACGAGATGGCCGAGCGCGGTATCGACGTCGCTGCCGCCATAGAGCTGGTGGCGCGTCAGGCTTTCGGTGACGCCGGCCTCCGGCTCATGGCTGACCGGGCGGATATCATAGACGAACTCCCCGGCACCGGGCGTCAGCGCCACTGCCCGGATCATGCCGCCGAGCCCGTCGACGGCGCGCACGACCTCGAAATCGAATTGCGGTACGCGATTGCCGTAATCGGCCAACGGAAAGCGCTCGAACACGACATAGGCGAGCCCGCGATAGGCCGGCGCCTCGCCCGCCTCCTTCGCCACGATTAGCGGATCAGGCTCCTGCGTCTCGTAGCCACGGTGGACGCGCATCTGGACAGTCTGGACGTCGAGTTCGCGCCCATCGACCCAGATGCGCCGGATGAAGGCGATCGGGCCTTCGCAGAGGCCGATCGCGAGATTGGCGTGGTAGCTATAGATCGTCTCGTAGGTCTTCTTCGAGCGCCCGCCCTTGCCGCCGCTCTTCGAGCGCGTGACCGAGACGGCGACCTCCTCCTCGAAGCGCGTCGCCCAGATCAGTTGCCCGCCGAGCCGCGCGCGGCCGTAGAGGCGCGGGATCGCGGCGCCCTCGGTCGCCGCGAGGCCATTCACCTCCTTGAGACGCGGGCCGTCGACGACCTTGTTGCCACCGGCGCTGCCGAGCCAGGCCTGATCGATACCGGCGCCGGCGATCCCGCCCAAAGCCTGGCCGATGACGCCGCCTACCGGCCCGCCCAAAGCCGTTCCGAGAGCAGCGCCGGCAACCTGGAGAAGAAGCGTCGCCATCAGTCCGTCACTCCCGGAAAGGAAAAGGCATGGCTGAGATGGCGCCGCCACCAGGAGGTGAAGGCGACCTCGGCCACGGCCGCGCCGTCATGGGCATGGATGATGCGGTCCGGCCCCGCGAGGATCGCGCAGTGCTTCGCCGGCAGATGCTCGCGCCAGCGGAAAAGCAGGACGTCGCCCGGCCGCGCTTCGGTCGCCGCGAGCGATCGCAGATGCCGCGCAGCCGCCAAGGCCAGCGTCTCCTGCCGCAGGCTTTCCGCCCAGCTCGGCGAATAGGGCGGCGGCGTTTCCGGCTCGGCCCCGCAGAGATCGCGCCAGACGCCGCGCACCAGCCCCAGGCAATCGCAGCCGCCGCCGCGCAGCGAGGCCTGGTGATGATAGGGCGTGCCCAGCCAGAGCCGCGCGGCATCGACGATCTCGTCGCGCGTCATCGGAACAGGCTCCCGCCATCGAGCGCTCCGTCGCCCGGCCGTACGCCGCCGATGATGAAATCGTTCGTCGGCATATGCGGGAAGCCGCGGAAATTGACGCCGTTGGCGAATTTGGCGCGGCAGGTGGCGAAGCTCTTGTCGCAGCCCGGCGTCACCCTGAAGCCGTCGCCGGGGAGAACCTCCGCCGCCGGCGCCTCCCAGAGCTGGAACAGCGCCCGCGAACCCTCGCGACCGTGACGCTTCACCTCGGCGGCGAAGCCGGCATTCGCGCTGCTGGTAAAGATCAGCCGGCCACCGGTGAAATGGCCATCGGCATAGGAGGCCATCCCCCCGGCCGAAAGCGAGAGGCGGCCGTCACTTTCGACAACATGGCCTTCCGTCGCGGCGAGCGCGACACCGCAACGCGCGTCGCCAAGGTCCGCGGAACAAGAGCGCAGGTAGAGCCGGCCCCGCTCCTCGTCGAACGCCTTGGCAAAGCTACGGATCTCGGCGGTGAAGCTCGCCTCACCCCGCTTGATCTCGCCGACGAACCCCTCTTCCAGCAGCACCCGCTGGTCGGAAACGGCCCAGTTGACCAGCCAGATGCGCACCCGCGCATCGTCATAGAGCCCGTGCGCCAGATCGGATTCATTCAGCCCGAAGGCGGCGAAGGCGCCGGCGACCTCGCCGCCGCCGATCGCGAAGCCGAGCTCCGCCGCGCTTTCCGCCGCTTCCAGGCCCGTCGTGGCTGCGAAATCGATACCGTCGAAGGACAGCCTGCGATCGTGATCGGTGAAGCCGAGCACAAGGCCGTCGCGGCGCGTCAGGCTCCAGCAATGGCAGAGCGTCGTCGCAGCCGTCTCGATATGGGCAGCGAGGCCGGATGGAATGTCACGCATGGGGCAGCCTCAGGGGATGATCTCGACCACGGGAACGCGTGGGATCTCGCCGGCCGCGAAGGCGGAGAGATCGACCTCGATCGCATCGGTGTCGAAACGAACAGGCACGTCGAAGGCGAAGCCGGCGGTCAGGACGGCCGCCGATGGCGGAATTGAGCCCGCGGCGATGGTGACCTGCCCGGTCGAGAGGTCGCAGGAGAAGGCGCTGCCCGCCAGCTCGACAGCATCCACGGCGACCCGGATCGTGCCCTCGCAGGGCTTGGTGATCTCGCGGCTATAGGCCGACGCGCCGCTCCCATAGGCCTTGGAAAGCTGGAAGACGGCGGTGACGCCATCGCCGATCCCGATGATCTGATCGATCGCCGTCGGCTCCTGCGAGGGTGGACAGCTCTTCCAGTCGAGCTGGTCACGCCAGCGAAACCCATGGAGGCGGCCGCGGCGCTCCTCGAAGAAGCTCACCACCGCCGCCAGGGCATCGAGATTGCGGATGCCGAGCCCGGCATCGTAGCGGCGGCGCGAATGCGCCCAGCGGCTGTTGCGTACCTCCCGGCCGGAGGCGAGCGTCACGATCTGGGTCTGGCGCTCCGGCCCGCCGCGCGCGCCGCGTGCGACATCGAGCGGGAAGCGAGCCTCATGGAAATCCGGCATGCCTCCCCTCCCTTCAAAGAGCCCGCCGGCCACGCGCTACCGCGCGGGCGATGGCGGCCGAGACCTGCGCCTCCGAGCGGCGGAAACTGTCGGCATCGGGAGTCGAGACCTGCACGACGACGTTGAGCGGCCGGGCCTGCCCGCCGCCGCCGGCACGCACGCCGAGCCGCCCGTCCGGGCCGCGAGCGAGCGGCATGATCGCCTCGGCACCGCGCTCGCCCATCAGGCCGAGGCCGCGCCCGGTCGGGAAATAGGAGGGCGATGCGACGATGCCGCCCTCGGCGAAAGGAGCGACCGGAACGCTGCCACCGGCCCCGCCCAGGCCGATGCCGCCGAACAGGCCGCTCAAGCCCTTGATGCTGCTCCCGAGCAGGCTCGACAGCCCGGTCTGCAGCGGTTTCAGCGCCGTCTTGAGCAGGCTGTCGGTCATCGAGCGGCCGACGCTGCGCAGCACGTCCTCGAAGCGCTTGCCCTCGACGGCGCCGCGCGAGAAGGCGCTGACAATCGACTTCCCGAAACTCTCCGAGGATCGGCTCAATGACTGGGTCAGCCGGTCCATCGTCCTGAGATCGGAAAGGTGTCCCGCATCGATGCCGTCATCATCCGTCATGACCATCACCTCGATAGGTTGGTTGGAATTGCCGCCTCAGGCGTCGGGAAAGGCATCCATCAGCGCCGCGAGTGCCGGGCGCTCCGGAGGGGAGCCTCGGGACCGGTCCTGATGGGCCCGCAGCGCTGCTGCGATCTCGCGCGGCGTTGCCGCCCAGAAAAACTTAGGCGGCCAGGCCAGCCGGCCAAGGCCGAAGGCCATCACCTCATCCCAGGGAAAACCCGCCGGCGCACCTACGCCGGCGGCTGCGGAGGGCGGGACGCATCGTCCTCGCCGAAAGTGGCTTCGAGCAAGGCGATCGCCGCCTTGATCACGCCGTTCAGGCCGCCGTCGAAGGAGAGTTCCGCGACATCCTCGTCACGGATCGCCCTGCCCGCTCCACGCAGGCCGGCGGCGATGATGCGGATGATGTCGCGGGCGGAGAGCCTGCCCTCGACGAAGCGCTCGCCCAAAGCCGGCAGGCTGTCGACGGCGAAAGCATGTTCGAGCTCGGCGAGAGCGCCGAGCGTGAGCCGCATCGGCAGGGTTTCGCCGGAAACCATGAGCGCGGTTTCGCCGCGATGACGATTGACCATGTCCGCCTCCTCAAAGCGCCGCGAAGGCCAGGAGCCCGGCCGATTCCAGCGACAGGTCGAAGGTGACCTCGCCGGCATGGTCGCCGCGATATTCGAGGCCCGTGAGCTGGAACGGACCCGCGATCGTGCCGAAATCCGGCACGACGATCTGCCAATCCCGGATCGCCCCGTCGAAGAAGGTCTGGCGGACGAGCGCGTCGGAGGCCTCGTCCTTGAAGATGCCGGCGCCGCTGATGCTGGCACGGCGCACCCCGGCACCCGCCAGCAATTCGCGCCAGCGCCCGGCCGATTCCGAATGCGTCACGTCGACGGTCTCGGCGTTGAAGGCGATCTGTCGCGCCCTCAGGCCGGCGACCGTAACGAAGCCGCCGGCGCCATCCGCCGCCTTGAGCAGCAGATCCTTGCCCTTCTGTGCCGTCATGCGGCTCTCCTTTGTCTGCTAAAGCGTTTCGGTGACGGCGCGGAAGCGGATCGTCACATGGGGGAGGCCGTTGCGCGTCTCGCGAGCGAGCCGGCTCGACAGCCAGCGCAGATTGACCAGCGCATGCCCGTCCAGGGCGAGGTCGACCTGATCGAGCACCGCGACGATCAGGCCGGCCGCCTCGAGCGCCTGGCGCGACGAGCCGCTCTGTGCGGCCCAGACGACGAGCGCGAATTCCTGCTCGCAGCCGCGATCGCTGCCAGTCGACCAGTCGCGCGCCTCGACCTCGCCATGGACGACGTAGAGCCCGCGCGCTGCACGCGGGGCTTCGTCGAAGATGCGATCGGAGCCGATCAGCGTGGTCAGGCCTGAATCCGCGACGAGGCGCCCCTGAACGGCGGCACGCAGCGCAAGGATGGCGTCACTCATGGCGTCACCTCCTCGACCAGGCAGACCAGCCGCCGGCGCGCGCCATCGGGATCGGCGGCGGAGCGGATATCGAGCAGGCGATCGCCATCGCGCAGGCGCCGGCCGGCATCGACATCACTGCGCCAGCGCATGGTGATGCGGTAGTTGCGGGACTGCTCCGGCCGCCCCTGACGCCAGGCCTCGGTGCCGGAAATCCACTCGACCTGCGCCCACAGCGCCCCAACAGTCTCGAAGCTCTGCGTCGCGCCACCAAGGCCATCAGGCGAGACCACCGGCGCCTCCAGCACGAGCCGGCGCCGCAGGCGGCCGATGACGACAGATTGCTCCGCCATGATCACAGCCGCCCACGGCGGAACGGCGCGACCAGCGCGGCAATGGCAGCCGGCAGCGCCTGCGCGTCGCGCCCGGCAACGTCACCGCGCTGCTCGAACCAGCGGGCGGCGAGGCGCAGGACCGCCTGCCGTAACGGCGCGGGAACGGCGACGGCGGTCGCCCCGTAGCCGGCAGCGACGTCGATCTCGATCGCACCATGCGCACGGCCGATCTCGGGCACCTCTCCGCTCAAGCGAATGACCGGCGGGTCGGCGGCCTCGTCCAAGGTCAGGGACGCGGCCGCCACCTCCTGCGCCGCACCCAGCACGTCGTAGACGCGCGCGGCCTCGATCCGCAGCAGTGGCGAGAGCGGCATGCGGATCTCGCCGCCGGCCGGCCAGCGGTCGAGCACGATGCGCCAGGGCTGCTCGACCAGGCAGCGGCCCGACGCTGCCTCGATCATCAGCCGGGCGGCCGTGATCAGGGTGGCGACCAGGGCGTCCTCATCGGTCTGATCGAGGCGCAGGAACTGGCGGATTTCAGTCAGCGTCACCGGCTCCATCGCCGGCGGGCCCAGGGCAAGCGGCGTCATGAGCGCTCCCTTCATCGGTTCGATTTCATGGAACGACTGCAAAGAAGCAGCCGAGAGGGTTCATCTGGGGCGCCGGGCGCGCTATCAGCGCTCTCTCGGAGAGGAGCCCCCGATGCACATCGCCAACCGGATCGCCGCCATCGGCTTCGCCTGTGTCGTGGCCAGCAGCCTCGGTCCCAACCCCGCGCAGGCCGTGGTGGCCGGGCAGGAAGGCGGACCGGCAGCCGGCTCGACCCTGATGGTGCTCAACGCGCGCGGAGGAGTCTGCACCGGCATCGTCCTGTCGGCGCGCGCCATCCTGACCGCCGCCCATTGCGCGGCCGGCGGCGCGGAACTGCGCGTCCATTGGCGTGACGCCGGCGAACCGGTGCTGATCGTGCCGGCCTCGGTCGCACTGCATCCGGAATTCGACGCGGGCGCGATCCGCAGCCGCCGTCGCACGATCGACCTTGCGCTGATCCGCCTGGCCGATCCGCTGCCCGGCCGCTTCAGCGCGGCTAGCCTCGTCGACGGCTCGCTGCCACGCGCCGGCAGCAGCATCACGCTGGCCGGCTACGGCGTCTCCCGCGAGGGCGAGGCCCGCAGCACCGGCACCTATCGCTCGGCGGCGCTGACCGCCGTCGAGCCCTATGGAGCCGGCCGCATCCTGCTCTGGGCGGCAGACAATGCCGGCGGTGGCAAGCGGCCGGGCGCCGGCGCCTGCCAGGGCGATTCGGGCGGGCCGATCTTCAACGAAGGCGGAATCGTCGCGGTCACGAGCTGGTCGACCGGGCCGGCCGGGCGCCAATGCGGCCTGCTCAGCCAGGGCGTCCTGGTCGCGCCGCAGCGCGGCTGGATCGACAAGACCCTGTCGAAATGGGGCGAAACGGCCCGCTGGACTCGTGACCGCTGACGGAAAGGCTGGACTGTGGCGCGCCACTCCCTAGATTGATCGGCCGGTCCATTGGTTTGCTTCATGATCCCTCGCTCACTGCTCGCCCTTGCCTGTTTCCTTGTCGTCGGCGCCGCTCATCCGGCACTCGCCGTGGTCGGCGGCGTCGTTTCGCGCGATGCGCTCGGCGCCCGTGCCTCGACCGTCAGAATCGAGACGAGCCGGGGCGAACTCTGCTCGGGCGCGGTGATCGCGCCCGAGATCGTCCTCACCGCGGCGCATTGCCTGATGGGCGGCGGCTCGATCAGCGTCGTCAGCCTCGACGCCCGCTTCCGGGCGCGGCGACAGCTGGTCGTCGCAGTGCTGCCGCATCCGAGCTTCGTGCCCGGAACGACGCCACGCACCCAGCCCGGCACGGACCTCGCGCTGCTGCGCCTGGCGCAACCGCTGCCCGGGGATATCGAGCCTTTGACGCTCGGCAGCGGCCTCTGGCAGGGCGAGACCATCACCATGGCCGGCTACGGGCTGTCGGCGGAGAACAACAAGCGCACGGCCCGTCGCCTGCGGGAGACGCAGCTCGTCAACGCCGGCAACTACACCACTCAGAACACGGTCAAGGTCGCGGTCGACGCCGAAGCCCGCGGCGAGACGGAGGGGGCCGGCGCCTGCCGTGGCGATTCCGGCGGACCGGTGCTGCGGGGCGGAGCCCGCTCACGCGAACTCGTCGGCATCGTCAGCTGGTCGAGCGGCCCGCTGAAGACACGGGCGAAGCGGATCTGCGGCGGCTTCACCGCGATCACGCCAGTCAGCGACTACCGCGGCTGGATCGCTGAGGGCAGCGCACGGCTGCGCTCGCTCGGCCGCGAGCCGCCGCCGGAGCAGGTGGCCGAGCCGCGCGCCGCCTTCAGCTGGTGGTTTTCGCGCTGAAATAACTCAGACCGCGAACTTCAGGCCCTTGATCGCGGCGAAATCCTGGATGCCGCCGCCGACGCGCTTGGTCGTGTAGAACAGAACATAGGGCTTGGACGAATAGGGATCGCGCAGGATGCGCACCCCCGCCCGGTCGACGACGAGATAGCCGCGCCGAAAATCGCCGAAAGCAATCGAGACCGCGCTGGTCGCGATATTCGGCATGTCCTCCGCCTCGACCAGCGGGAAACCGAGCAGCGTCGCCGGCGCGCCGGCCGAGGCCGGAGGCTGCCAGAGGTAATGGCCGTTGGCGTCCTTGAACTTGCGGACCGTCGCCTGAACCTTGCGGTTCATCACGAAGGAAGCGTTCTGGCGATAGCCGGCCTTCAGCGCATAGACGAGATCAATGAGCACGTCGGCGGGGTTGGAGGCCGGAAAGGCCCCTGCGACGCCGGTGTTGAGCACGCCGATATTGCCCCAGCTCCAGCTCGCATCGGCGATCGTCGGATAGGCCAGGAAGCCCTTGGGCTTGTCGACGCCGTCGCCGGCGACGAAGGCAGCGCCTTCCTGCTCGGCGAAGGCACTCTCGACCTCCTCGGCGATCCACTGGTCGATATCGACGATGGCATCGTCGAGCAGGGTCTGCGTCGCCGCCGGCATGGCGTAGAGCTCCATGGCCGGGAAGGAAAGCTCGGCCAGGGTCGGCGAAGACCCTTGCGGCCGCGCCGCCGTCTCGGCCACCCAGCCGGAGGCCGGACCCGTGGTCGAGAACGCCTTCTTGTAGGTGCCCGACGAGATCGTGCGGACCGTGGCAAGCGAGCGGATCGGCGAGACATTCGCCAGGCGGCGCAGGATCTCGCCCTCGACGGTCGCCGGCGCGAGGTAGCCGCCATCCGGACCGGAACCGGCCGAGAGCGCCTTGGCCTCAAGCCGCTTCAGCCCGCCGGCCTCGCCGGTACGGACATAGGAGACGAAGGCTGCCTTGTGCTCCGCCGTCAGCGGATCGCGCGGGCCGTCCTGGCCCAGCGCCGGACGGGCGCGCTCCAGCGTCAGCCGGTCGATGCGACGCATGGTGTCGTCGAGCGCCGCGTCCATGCGGACCAGCTTCTCCTCGGTCAGGGGGTCGACGCCCTGGCGCGCCTCAAGCCCGGCGAGACGCTCTTCGTTGGTGCTGCGGTAGTTCTCGAGCGTGTAGCGCAGATCCTCGAAAGCCAGTGCGAGATCGGCGCCGGCAGCCTTGGTCTCGGGCGCGGTGTTGAGATGGCTCATGGTCTCTCCTCGGGGGTGATAGTCAAATAAAGGCGGAGGGGCGCGTCGCCTTGACGGCGGCGATCCGGGCCTGGGGCAGCATGGGGAAGGTCACGACCGACACTTCCCAGAGATCGATGCGTTCGAGCCGGCGCAGGCCGGTGCGGGGTTCGGAACGGGCCTTCTCGTGGCGAAAGCCGATCGACAGCCCGTCGATCGCGCCGTCGAGCATGAGCGCGTGGATTTCGCGGGCGCGGGCGACGGCGAGCGAGAGCCGGCCGCGCACGAACAGGCCGCGGCCATCCTCGACGAGGCTCGACCAGCGCCCGATCGGCTCGGCCGGATCATGCTGCCAGAGCATCTTGACGCCGCCCGGTCCGCGCCGCTGCAGGCTCTCGCGGAAGGCGCCGGGTTCGACGATGTCCTTGCCGAGGTCGGGAATACGAAAGAGGCTGGCATAGCCTTCGAACAGGCCGTCCAATCCGACCCGGGCCGGCTGGACCGGCAGCAGCTTGGATTCGAACGAAGCGCGGGCTGGCATCATCGCTCCCCCTCCGCACCATCACGGCCGCCCTTCGTCCGCCCAGCCTCGAGCTTGGCGAGCTGGCTGACGAAGCGGCTGAAGGTCTCGACCGGCGCGCCGTTGCGCGGCGCCCTCCCCGCGCGACCGGCCGCCGCGGGAGCCTTGGGCGGAGGCTTGGCCACACCGTTTCTGCCTTTCATGACGGGTCCCCTTCGTGGCGTGCGTTGAAGCGGTTGAGTTCGCGGACGAAATCGTCGAAGCGACGGTTGGCAGCCGTCAGCTCGCGCAAGACGAGCCAGGCCAGCCCGGAGGCGCTCGCCGCCCAGAGCAGCAGGCCGAGATGGCCGACATCGGCACGGCCGACGAAGGCCGCGACGACCTGTTCGAGCATGTTCATGAGACCTCCTTCCCGGAGGCGCGCCGGCCATAGCCGACGGCCTCCCGCTTCTCGTCCTCGTCGAGGAAGCTCGCAGCACCGAGCCGGCGCCAGAGCGATTCCCGCTCCTCGGCAAGCGCCTCGATGGCGTCGAGATCGGGCTCCAGCAGCAATTCGTCGCCGAAAGCCGGGCCGAGCCATTGCGCCAGCGACTGCGCCGTCCGACGCACCAGCGGAATGACGGTCTGGCGCCAGAGCGCCCGATTGGCCTCGGCGAAATTGGCGTGGGTGTTGTCGCCGGGCAGGCCGAGCAGCAGCGGGGGCACACCGAAGGCGAGCGCGATCTCGCGGGCGGCGACGCCCTTGGCGGCGACGAAATCGAGTTCCGCCGGCGTCAGCGAGAGCGGCTTCCAGTCCAACCCGCCTTCGAGCAGCAAGGGGCGGCCGGCATTGCGAGCGCCCTGGAACGAGTCCTCCAGCTCCTGCTTCAGCCGCTCGAACTGCGCCTCGGTCAGCGTCGCGCCTTCCGGCCCGTCATAGACGAGGGCGCCGGACGGCCGCGCGGCGTTGTCGAGCAGGGCCTTGTGCCAGCTGCCGGCTGCATTGTGGATGTCGAGCGAGACCGCCGCCGCCTCGATCGGAGACAGGCCGTAGTGGTCGTCGACGGGATGGAACAGCGTCAGGTGCAGGATCGGCGGCAAGCCGCCCTCATCCTGCCGGAAGCGCACGGTGTCGCCGCCGACCGTATAGTCATAGGCCTCGGGCCAGCCGTCGCGGCCGGGCACCACACGCATCCGGTCGGGCCGCAGCGCATAGAGCTCGCGCGGTTCGCGACCGGTGCTCACCGCCTCGACATAGGCATTGCCGGCGACCATCAGGTGGCCGACCAGCATCTCGCGGAAGGCAATGCCGCCCTGGCGCGGATTGGGCCGCTCGATCAGCGCGAGCGCCGGATGTTCCGGCACCTCGCGCGAGTCGACCTTGGCGACGAGCGGCGTCTGCGCCGCCGCTTCCGCGATCAGGCGGATGCAGCGATGTACGACCGGGTTTCGCTCATAGCCCTCCCGCGAGAGAGCAACGTAGTCGCGCGGCGTCCAGACGGCGCGCCCCGTCTCATGCAGCGCGATCAGCGGCCCGACGCGCGAGCGCTTCTGGCCCGGCGCGGCTCGGCCGCGCAGGCTGCGAAGAAAATCGAACATGGATGTCTCGCTGTTGGAGCGTGAAGGAAGCGAAGGGCTAGATGCCCCTCACCCGCGGCCGGGCCTTTGGCGCGAGCATCAAATGCGTGAGCGCCCAGACGAGCGCATCAAGCCGGTCCGGCGAGCGGCCGGTTTCGAGGCCGCGCGGACCGAAGGCGCACATCTCGTCTTCGAGCGCGGGAAAGGCCCCGGCATGGCGTACCCGGCCCTGCGCATAAAGCGCCGCCACCGGCTCGGCCCGGAGATACTTGCCACGCGTCGCCCTCACCGAAACGACGGGAACGCCGGCATCGACCTCCCGGATGATGCTTTCGACCATCTCGCCGCCCTGGTTGACCTCGACGACCAGCGCATCCGCCTCATGGCGGCGATAGAGCGCGACCGCCCTCTCCGCCCATTCCTGCGGCCGCGCGCCGGCAAGCGTCGCGTCCTCCAGCACATGGCCGAGGCCGTCATGGTCGACACCGGCCACGACGAGCCCGCAGCGGTCGGCCCGCTGCGAGGAGGTCGCCGGCGGATCGACTGCCACCGCGATCCGGGCGAGCGCCGGGCTCTCGCGCTCGCCGGCGGCCTCGATCATGGCGCGCGTCCAGAGCGCATCCGGGCTCTCCTCGACGATCTCGCCATCGAGCTCCTGCCGGCCGAGCCGCGTTCCGCCATAGGTTTGCGTGACCGTGCGGACGAATTCGGCGGCGAGATTGTAGCGGTTGTCCTGCGTCCGTGCCCGGCTCACCGCGACATGCGGCTCGACCAGCAGGCGCTTCACCAAGGGCAGCGGACGCGGCGTCGTCGTCACCACCTGGCGGGGATGATCGCCAAGGCGCAGGCCGAATTGCAGCATATCCCAGCACTCCCCGAGGTTCGGCCATTTCGCCAGTTCGTCGGACCAGGCCGCGCCGAATTGCGGGCCGCGGAGCCCTTCCGGGTCCTCGGCCGTGAAGACCTGCGCGATCGCGCCGTTCGTCCATTGCAGGCGGCGCAGTGAGGGCTGCCAGACCGGCCGCTCCCAGCGGGTATGGATCGAGAGCAATCCCGAAACGCCCTCGATCATGACGTCACGGACCTGCGCCTGCGTCTCGCCGACGAGGGCGATCCGCTCCGTCGGCGCATCCGCGAAGGGCGGATGGCCCAATGCCATGCCCCTGACCCACTCGGCGCCGGTGCGGGTCTTGCCCGCGCCACGCCCGCCCAGCACCAGCCAGATCGGCTTCAGCGGTTCGGGCGGCAATTGATCGGGGCGAGCCCAGATCTTCCAGGTACTGCGAATGAGCTCGAGGTCATCCGCCGTCGCCGTCGGCATCAGCTTCCTGAGGATTCTCACGCGCGTCTTGAGCGGCCAGCGCTTCAAGACGTCGAGCAAGATCCTGACGGAGCTGTGCGACATGTCGCAGATCGTCGGCAGCGGAAGGGTCATCCGAACGCTTGTCCTTCCTCGTGCCCGGGGGCTCCTCGATCGCGACCAGCTCCCGGATGGTGCGGGCGAGCACGGCGAGCGCCTTGGCGTCGGCCTCGCTCGCCGTCGTCCCCTTCGGCAGGTCGGCGAGATGCTCCTCATGCGTATCGATCTGGCGCTTGGCGGCGCGCCAGAGCTGGCCCACCACCGCTTTGCGGGATACCGCCATACGTTTTGGCTTCGGCTCGGAGGGCGGTTGCGGCGTCGCGCTATCCTGTTCGGCCATGACGTCCCTCTCGGATGACAGGCACGAAAAAGCCGCCGGCTGCAGAGCGCGGCGGCTTCGTTCGGGCAGATTTCGTGAGCGTTCCTGATGTCTACCGGATCAGCGTCGCGATGTCAAGGATAAAATTCCTACAATCCTGAGATGCATCGCCCCAGAGCTGTCAGGCCTGTTCCTTCTCGATCCATTTATAGGTCGCGGCCGGGACATAGTTCTGCATCCGGTCGAGCAGCGTCGCCGGCTCGGTATCGGTCATCGCCATCGCCCGGTGGTTCTGCTTCAGGAAACCGGCCTCGACGGTGCGATCGAGGAAGGTCGCGAGCGGATCGTAGAAGCCGGCGACGTTGAGCAGGCCGAGCGGCTTGGCGTGGATGCCGAGCTGGCCCCAGGTCCAGATCTCGAACAATTCCTCGAAGGTGCCGATGCCGCCGGGCATGGCGATGAACCCGTCCGAGAGTTCGGCCATGCGCGCCTTGCGGGTATGCATGGTGTCGACGACCTCGAGCCGGGTCAGCCCGACATGGCCGACCTCCTTGTCCTTCAGCGCCTGCGGAATGACACCATGGACCTGGCCGCCGGCCTCCATCGCGGCATTGGCGACGATGCCCATCAGGCCGACCGCGCCGCCGCCGTAGACCAGCGTCAGGCCGCGCCGGGCGATCTCGGCGCCCATGGCGCGGGCGCCCGCCGCGTAGACGGGGTCATTGCCGGGGTTGGAGCCGCAGAAGACGCAAACCGATCTCATGAACCGAGAGCCTGCAGGATGCGGGCCCAGGAGCGCTGGCCCTTGTGGAAGGAGGACAGGTCGTATTTCTCGTTCGGCGAATGGACCCGGTCGTCGTCGAGGCCGAAGCCAACGAAGAGCGTGTCGATGCCGAGCGTCCGCTTGAAATCGCCGCCGACGGGGATCGAGCCGCCGCTGCCGATCGAGACGACGCGCCCGCCCCATTCCTCGGCGAGCGCGACGCGCGCCTTCTGGAGCACCGGCGAATCCACCGGCACCGCCAGCGCCGGTGAGCCGGAATGGCTGATGAATTCGGCGGTCACGTCCTCGGGCAGGCGCTCGCGGACGAACTGGTGGAAGGCGGCCGCAATCTTCGCGGGGTCCTGATCGCCGACGAGCCGGAACGAGACCTTGGCCGAGGCCTGGCCCGGAATGACGGTCTTGCTGCCTTCGCCCGTATAGCCGCCCCAGATGCCGTTGACGTCGCAGGTCGGGCGCGACTGGATTTGCTCGATGAGCATCCGGCCCCTCTCGCCGATGGAATGCTTCAGCCCGACCTGGCCGAGGAATTCCTTCTCCGTCAGGTTGAGGTCGGCCCATTCCGCCTTCTGGGCATTGGTCGGCTCGTGCACGCCTTCGTAGAAGCCGGGGATGGTGATGCGGCCGGTCTCGTCATGGATCTCGCCGAGGATGCGGGCGAGAAGATGGATCGGGTTGGCGGCCGCGCCGCCGAACAGGCCGGAATGCAGATCGCGATCAGCGGCCGTCAGCGTGACCTCCTGATAGACCATGCCGCGCAGCGTCGACGTGATCAGAGGGGTCTCGCGGTCCCACATGCCGGTGTCGCAGACCAGCGCATAGTCGGCCTTCAGCTCGGCCGCATTGGCCTTGATATAGCCGGGCAGGTTGACCGAACCGGATTCTTCCTCGCCCTCGACCAGAATGGTCAGGCCGATCGGCAGGTCGCCGGTCTCGGCAAGCGTCGCGCGCACGGCCTCGATGAAGGTCATCACCTGGCCCTTGTCGTCGCAGGCGCCGCGCGCCGAGATGATCTTGCGGCCGGGCTCGAGCTCGCGCACCACCGGCTTGAACGGATCGGTGTCCCAGAGGCTGACGGGATCGACCGGCTGCACGTCGTAATGGCCGTAGAACAGTGCATGCGGCGCGCCGGGCTTGGGGCGATGGGCGAGGACAACGGGATGCCCGCCGGTCTCGCGTAGCTCCGCCTTGAAGCCGAGGCCTTCCAGGTCGGCCCGCAGCCATTCGGCCGCGGCACGCGTCTGCGCGTTGTAGGCCGGATCGGTGCCGATCGAGGGGATTTCGAGCCAGGCGGAGAGACGGTCGAGCGAGGCATCGAGCCCGTCGTCGAGGCGGGCGAGAATAGCGGGAAGCTTGGTCATGACAGCCATCGGATGCGATTCAGATGACGCCATCATGGCAAGCCCCGCTGCGGGCGTCAGCCTCTATTCGCGCATTGCCGCCCGGCGCCCTCCCTGCCCTCATGGCGAGAAGGCGAAGCCGACGAAGCAATCCGGAAAGACAAGGTGAGGCGTCCAGATCGCTAATTGCCAATCATTCGCAATTGCGTTGACACAGCGGCGGGAAGCCGATACCCCTTATTGCAACCAAGTTGCAGCAAGGCATCGTGATGACGCAAAGCGGCCCCGAATCCTCGTCGATCTGGCTTCGATCGCGGGGCGAGCCGTCCCTGACGGATGTCTTCCGCACCATCAAGGTCACGCCGACCTCGTCGACCTGGCGCAAGTTCCTCGCCTTCTTCGGGCCGGGCTATCTCGTCGCCGTCGGCTATATGGACCCCGGCAACTGGGCGACCTCGCTCGCCGGCGGCGCCCAGTATGGCTACACGCTGCTCGTCGTCGCTCTGGTTTCGAACCTGATGGCGATCATCCTGCAATCGCTCTGCGCGCGGCTCGCCATCGCCTCCGGCCGCGATCTCGCCCAGGCCTGCCGCGATGCCTATCCGCCCTATATGGCCTGGCCGCTCTGGCTCTTGGCCGAGCTTGCGATCTGCGCGACCGACCTCGCCGAAGTGATCGGCACCGCGATCGGCCTCAACCTGCTCTTCGGCATCCCGCTCGAGATCGGCGTGCTGATCACCGCCTTCGACGTCTTCATCATCCTCTGGCTGCAGACGCGCGGCTTCCGCTGGATCGAGGCCTTCATCATCACGCTGCTGGGCGTCATCGCACTGTGCTTCGGCATCCAGATCGCGCTCGCCGATCCGAACTGGGGCGAGGTCATCCGCGGCTTCGCGCCGACGACCGAGATCGTGACCAATCCGAACATGCTCTACATCGCGCTCGGCATCATCGGCGCGACCGTGATGCCGCATAACCTCTACCTGCATTCCGGCATCGTGCAGACCCGCGCCTATGGCGAGACGCTGCCGGAGAAGCGCGAGGCGCTGAAATTCGCGACGATCGACTCCACCGTCGCGCTCTGCTTCGCGCTGCTGATCAACGCCTCGATCCTGATCCTCGCCGCCGCGACCTTCCACAAGGCCGGCCACCATGACGTCGCCGAACTCGGCAAGGCGCAGGAGCTCCTGCAGCCGCTGCTGGGCGCCTCGATCGCGCCCTCGCTCTTCGCGATCGCCCTGCTCTGCTGCGGCCTGAACTCGACGGTGACCGCGACCATGGCCGGCCAGATCGTGATGGAGGGCTTCCTCCGCATCCGCCTGCCCGCCTGGATGCGTCGGCTGGTGACGCGCCTGGTCGCGATCGTACCGGCGATCGCGGTCACGCTGATCTATGGCGAAAGCCAAACGGCGAAGCTGCTGATCCTGAGTCAGGTCGTGCTCAGCCTGCAACTGCCCTTCGCGGTGGTGCCGCTGGTGATGTTCACGGCCTCGAAGCAGAAGATGGGTGCGCTCGTCGCGCCGCGCTGGCTCAGCCTGACCGCAGGCATCATCGCCGCGATCATCATCGTGCTGAACCTCAAGCTGATCTACGATTTCGCCACGGGGGCGTGACGCACCGCCGTCATGCTCGGGCCTGACCCGAGCATCTCAGGACCGGCGTCCTCTCGTCTTGAGATTCTCGGGTCGAAGTGTCGCTTCGCCCGAGAATGACGCTGTGAGGCAGCCCTCAGCGCTTCCCCGACATCGAGCCCAGAATACCCCGCAGGATCGCGGTGCCGACCTGCCGGCCGATCGAGGTCGCGGCCGAGCGGGCGGCCGAGGTGATGACCTTCTCGGCCATGCTCTGCGGCAGCGGGCCGCCACGCGAGCCCGGCCCCGTCTTCGGGCGCTGCTGCGGCGCCCCGCCACCGAGCCAGCCGCCGATCGTGTCGAGGATGCCACCGCCCCCGCCGCCATCCGTCGACGCCTCGACCGGCGAGCCGTCCGGGTTGAGGTTCTTGCGCTTCATCAGCACTTCATAGGCCGACTCCCGGTCGACCATGGTGTCGTATTTGCCCTTTTCGGGCGAAGCGTTGATCGCCTGCTGGCGCTGCTGCGGGGTGCAGGGGCCGACCTGCGCCATCGGCGGCGCGATCAGGGCGCGCTCGACCATCTCGGGCGAGCCCTTGCCTTCGAGCATCGAGATCAGGGCCTCGCCGACGGCGAGCTGGCTGATCGCCTCCTCGGTGTTGATCTTCGGGTTCTGGCGGAAGGTCTCGGCGGCGGCACGCACCGCCTTCTGGTCGCGCGGGGTGAAGGCACGCAGCGCGTGCTGGACGCGGTTGCCGAGCTGGGCGAGGACCGTATCGGGGATATCGAGCGGGTTCTGCGTGACGAAATAAACGCCGACACCCTTCGAGCGGATCAGGCGCACGACCTGCTCGACCGCCGTCAGCAGCGCTTTGGGCGCGCCGTTGAAGAGCAGATGCGCCTCGTCGAAAAAGAAGACGAGCTTCGGCTTGTCGAGATCGCCAACCTCCGGAAGCTGCTCGAACAGCTCGGAAAGCAGCCAGAGCAGGAAGGTCGCGTAAAGCCGCGGATTGTTCATCAGCTTGTCGGCGGCGAGGATGTTGACGATGCCGCGTCCGTCGCGATCCGTCTTCATCAGGTCGTTGATGTCGAGCGCCGGCTCGCCGAAGAAGAGATCGCCCTTCTGGTTCTCCAGAACGAGCAAGGCGCGCTGGATCGTGCCGACCGTCGCCGAGGTGACGTTGCCGTATTTGGTCGTCAGCTCCTGCGCATTCTCGGCGATGAAGCTCAGGATCGCGCGCAGGTCCTTGAGGTCCAGCAGCAGCAGCTTCTGCTCGTCGGCGATGCGAAAGGCGATGTTGAGCACCCCTTCCTGCGTGTCGTTGAGGTCGAGCAGGCGCGCCAGTAGCAGCGGCCCCATCTCGGAAATCGTCGCGCGGACCGGATGGCCCTGCTCGCCGAACACGTCCCAGAACACGGTCGAGAACTGGTCAGGCTCGTATTTCAGGCCGAGCTCCTTGGCCCGGTTGACGAAGGGCGGCTTGGAATCGCCGGGCGCCGCGATGCCGGACAAGTCGCCCTTGATGTCGGCTGCGAAGACCGGGACACCGTTGCGGGCAAAACCCTCGGCCATGACCTGCAGCGTCACCGTCTTGCCGGTGCCGGTGGCGCCCGTCACCAGTCCATGGCGATTGGCGAGCTTGAGCAGGAGGTTTTCGGGCTTGCCGCTCTTGCCGATCAGAATCGCGCCGTCATTCGCCATTGAATTCGCCCATCAGGTTTCAAATCGGTCCGGCAAGGGTGTAACCAAACGACGCAGAAGGCGGAAGCCCGGGGCCGTTGGAAATCAGATCGTAAACATATAAACTATTTTGGAGGCTTCGTGGCGAAGCCATTTGACGAGGGGTTTTGGATCCATGGAAGAATTGCTGACGCGCGTGGCTGGGGCCGCCGGCATCAATGAGGAACTCGCCCGCAAGGCGGTCGGCATCATCCTCGCCTTCCTGCAGAAGGAAGGCCCGGCCGCCGAGATCGGCCAGTTGATGGCGGCGTTGCCGGGCGCACAGGCGCTGGCCGATGCCGAAGGCGGCGCCAAGGGCGGCATGCTCGGTGCGATCGGCGGATTGATGGGCGGCGGCGGCGTCATGGCGCTCGGCGGCCAGCTGATGGGCGCTGGCCTGTCGATGGGCCAGATCCAGAGCGTCTCGAAGGAAATGTTCACGGTCGGTCGCGAGAAGGCCGGCGAGGATGCGATGGGCGCCATCGTCGGCGCGATTCCGGGCCTCGGCCAGTTCGTCTGATCCCCTTGGAATTCCCAGAACGCCGCGGCGCTGTCTCAGGATAGCGCCGCGGCGTTTTTGCATTCTCGCACCTGCCTTGCGACGAAGTAGGGGTGGCGGTGCGCGCGCCCCCATGGCAATCAGCGTTCCACGACTGCACATTATGCGGAAGAGGAGCATCGGCGCGCATGAACTCGGCTGCCCCATCCGACCTTCCCTATCTCGACGCTTTCGCGGCGCCGTCACATGACGCCTGGCGAGCGGCGGTCGACAAGGTCCTGAAGGGTGCCGATTTCGAGAAGAAGCTTGTCGGCCGGACGGCCGACGGCATCCGCATCGAGCCGCTCTATCCCGCTGCCTCCGCGCCTGCACGGGCGCTGCGTGCCGAGGCCGGACGCTGGCATGTCGCTGCCCGTCTCGACCATCCGCATCCGCACGAGGCGCGGACACTGGCTCTCACCGATCTCGAAGGCGGCGCCGACACCCTGACCATCAGCTTCGCCGGAGCATTGGGTGCGCGAGGATACGGCCTCGTCGCCGACGACGTGTCGACGCTCGATACCGCGCTCCACGGCGTGATGCTGGATCTCATCCATTTGCGGCTCGATCCGGCCCCGCAGGGCCGCATCAATGCGCTGCTGCTGGCGGCCCTGATCCAGAAGCGCGGGCATGCGCCGAGTGAGCTCTCCGTCTCCTTCGGCCTCGATCCGATCGGCGTCTTCGCTAGCCGCGGCTCGCTCGCAGCGCCCTGGCCCGAACTCGGCCGCAGGCTCGCCGCGACGATCCGCACGCTGAAGGAGCGCGGCTTCGCCGGACCGTTTATCGAGATCGACAGCCGGCCCTATCACGAGGCCGGCGCCAGCGAGGCGCAGGAACTCGGCGCGGTGCTTGCGACCGCCGTCGCCTATCTGCGCACGCTCGAAGCGCAGGGCATGACGCTGTCCGAGGCGCGCGATGCGCTGGCCTTCACGCTGGTCGCCGATACCGACGAATTCCTGACGGTGGCGAAATTCCGCGCCGCGCGACTGCTCTGGAACCGCGTCCAGCAGGCCTGCGGCCTGACGCCGAAGCCGGCGCGCATCCATGCCGAGACCGCCTGGCGTTCGCTGACGAAGCGCGATCCCAACGTCAACCTGCTGCGCGGCACCGTCGCCACCTTCTCGGCTGGAATCGGCGGCGCGGATTCGGTCGCCGTCCAGCCCTTCACCGCCGCGCTCGGCCTGCCCGATGCCTTCGCGCGCCGCGTCGCCCGCAACACCCAGCTCATCCTGCTCGAAGAGAGCAATCTCTGGCGCGTCGCCGATCCCGCCGCCGGCGCCGGCGGTTTTGAGACGCTGACGCAGGCGCTCTGCGAGCAGGCCTGGCAGATCTTCCAGGAGATCGAGCAGCAGCGCAGCGGCGATCTCGCCGGCATCGTCGCAGCCCTGGTCGACGGTCATCTCCAGAAGATGCTGGCGGAGCAGCGCGCGGCCCGCGCCAAGGCCGTGGCGACGCGGCGCGAGCCGATCACCGGCACCAGCGAATTCCCGAATATCCACGAAAACGTCGCTGCGGTACTCGCCGTCACGCCAATCAGGTTGGACAGGCAGCGCACGCAGGGCAGTCTCGCCGAGCGGAACCAGAGCGAGATTATTCGCTCCTTCGCCGGCGGAGCCGGCCGGGCCGATGCGTTGGCCGCGCCCGGCACGGCCCTGCAAGCGGAGCCTTTGCCTTCGCTCAGGCTGTCGGAGCCGTTCGAGGCGCTGCGCGACAAGGCCGACGCCCAATCGAAGCGCCCGATCGTGTTCCTGGCGACGCTCGGCCCGATCGCCGATTTCACCGCACGGACCGGCTTCGCCCGCAACCTGTTCGAGGCAGGCGGGCTCGCCGCGCCAAGCGGCGACGGCTTCGCCAAGGACGGAGCAACCGATCTCGACGCCCTCACCGGCGCCTTCCGCGCTTCGGGTGCGAAGCTCGCCTGCCTATGCGGCTCGGATGCGGCCTATGCCGCCGAAGGCGCCGCGGCGGCCGAGGCGCTCGCCAAGGCCGGCGCAACGGTGTGGCTCGCCGGGCGCCCGACCGAGCCCGAGGCCTTGAACAAGGCCGGCGTCGCCACGTTCATCTATATGGGTTGCGACGTGGTCGAGACGCTCACGCAAGCGCAGGCCATAGCAGGCGCCTGACCGGAGACTAAGAGTTTGACTGCCATCGCCCTCACCATCGCCGGTTCGGATTCGAGCGGCGGCGCCGGCATCCAGGCCGATCTCAAGACCTTCGCGGCGCATCAGGTCTATGGCGCCAGCGTTATCGTCGCGCTGACCGCGCAGAACACCAGGGGCGTCAGCGCCATCCATGCCGTGCCGCGCGACTTCGTCGCCCAGCAGATGGATGCGGTGTTCGAGGATCTCGACGTCGGGGCGGTCAAGATCGGCATGCTGGCGACGGCCGAACTGATCGAGACCGTCGCGGCCGGGCTGAAGCGCCACGGCGCGAAGAACATCGTTCTCGATCCAGTGATGATCGCCGCTTCCGGGGCACGGCTGCTGGAAAGCGCGGCCGTCGAGGCGATCCGCACGCATCTCTTCCCGCTTGCGACCTTGATCACCCCGAACCTGCCGGAGGCCGCCGCCCTGCTCGGCACCAGCCCGGCCGAAACCGACGAAGCGATGGACGAGCAGGCCGAGAAGCTCGCGGCGCTCGGCGCAGCGAATGTTCTGGTCAAGGGCGGGCACGGCACCGGCGAGATCAGCAGCGACCTTCTGTTGCTCGCAGGCGGCGCGCGCCAGCGCTTCAACGCGCCACGGCTCGAAACGCGCAACACCCATGGCACCGGCTGCACGCTGTCATCCGCCATTGCCGCCAATCTGGCCAAAGGACTGGAGCTGCCGGAGGCCGTCGGCCACGCCAAGACCTATATCTCGGCCGCCATCGCTGCCGCCGATCAGGTTGCGGTTGGCCACGGCCACGGACCGGTGCATCATTTCCACCATTGGTGGGACAGGACCGAGGGGAGCCAGTCATGACCGCGATCCCGGATTTCACGAAGCTCGCCTTCGCAGGGGCTCGCCCCGCCGCCAGTGCCTTGCCCACGGGCGAAGCCTGGCAGACGCCCGAGGATATCCCGGTCAAGCCGGTCTATACGGCGGCCGACCGCGACGGCCTGCCCTTCGTCGACAGCCTGCCGGGCATCGCGCCCTATCTGCGCGGCCCCTACCCGACCATGTATGTCAACCAGCCCTGGACGATCCGGCAATATGCCGGCTTCTCCACGGCCGAGGATTCCAACGCCTTCTACCGGCGCAACCTCGCCGCCGGGCAGAAGGGCCTCTCCGTCGCCTTCGATCTCGCGACCCATCGCGGCTACGACAGTGACCATCCGCGCGTCGCCGGCGATGTCGGCATGGCTGGCGTCGCGATCGACTCGATCTACGACATGAGGACGCTGTTTTCCGGCATCCCGCTCGACCAGATGAGCGTGTCGATGACGATGAACGGCGCCGTGCTGCCGGTGCTGGCGCTCTATATCGTCGCGGCGGAAGAACAGGGCGTGCCGCAGGCGAAGCTCTCGGGGACCATCCAGAACGACATCCTCAAGGAGTTCATGGTCCGGAACACCTATATCTACCCGCCCTCGCCCTCGATGCGGATCATCGGCGACATCTTCGCCTTCACCTCGGCGAACATGCCGAAATTCAACTCGATCTCGATCTCCGGCTATCACATGCAGGAAGCCGGAGCGACGCAGGACCTTGAGCTCGGCTACACGCTCGCCGACGGCGTCGAGTATATCCGCGCCGGCCAGCGCGCTGGCCTCTCCGTCGACGTCTTCGCGCCGCGCCTGTCCTTCTTCTGGGCGGTCGGCATGAACTTCTTCATGGAAGTCGCCAAGATGCGGGCCGCCCGGCTGATCTGGGCGAAGCTCGTCAAGGATTTCGGCGCCGAGAACGAGAAGTCCCTCCCCCTGCGCACCCACTGCCAGACCTCGGGCTGGTCGCTGACGGCGCAGGACGTGTTCAACAATGTGCCGCGCACGATGATCGAGGCGATGGCGGCGACCCAGGGGCATACCCAGTCGCTGCACACCAACGCGCTCGACGAGGCGCTGGCGCTGCCGACCGACTTCTCGGCCCGCATCGCCCGCAACACCCAGATCCTGCTCCAGCAGGAGAGCGGCACGACCCGGATCATCGACCCGTGGGGCGGCTCCTATTACGTCGAGCGTCTGACCGCCGAGCTCGCCGAGAAGGCCTGGGGCCATATCCAGGAGGTCGAGAAGCTCGGCGGCATGGCCAAAGCGATCGAAGCCGGCATCCCGAAGCTGCGCATCGAGGAGGCCGCCGCCAAGACGCAGGCGCGCATCGATGGCGGCCAGCAGGCGATCATCGGCGTCAACTGCTACAAGCCGGAAAGCGAAGCGGCGATCGATGTGCTCAAGGTCGACAATGCCGCGGTCCGTGCCCAGCAGCTCGACAAGCTCAGGCGCCTCAAGGCCGAGCGCAACGAGACCGAGGTCGAAGCTGCCCTCACCGCGCTGACCAATGGCGCGTCCGGCAACGGAAACCTGCTCGACCTCGCGGTGAAGGCCGCCCGCGCCAAGGCGACGGTCGGCGAGATATCGCTCGCGATGGAGAAGGTCTTCGGGCGCCACAGGGCCGAGATCAAGGCGATCTCGGGGGTCTACAAGCGGGAGGTCGGCGACATGAACCCAGCCGTCACGCGCGTCCAGTTGCTCTGCCAGGATTTCGAGGAATCGGATGGGCGCCGCCCGCGCATCCTCGTCGCCAAGATGGGCCAGGACGGGCACGATCGCGGCCAGAAGGTCATCGCCTCGGCCTTCGCCGATCTCGGCTTCGACGTCGATATCGGCCCGCTCTTCGCGACTCCCGACGAGGCGGCACGGCAGGCTGTCGAAAACGACGTCCATATCGTCGGCGTCTCGTCGCTCGCGGCAGGACATCTCACGCTGGTGCCGGAGCTGAAGGCGGCGCTGGCCAAAGCCGGCCGACCGGACATCATGATCGTGGTCGGCGGCGTCATCCCGCCCCAGGATTTCGATACGCTGATCGAGGCGGGCGCCTCGGCGATCTTTCCACCGGGCACCGTCATCGCCGACGCCGCCGAGAAGCTGCTGCAGGAGCTGAATGAGCGCCTCGGCTACGCCCAGCGGACGGCGGCTGAATAAAAGAAGGCGGGCGCTGCCAGCCGGCAGCGCCCGCCCCATGATTACGACCGACGTGGCGACACTTACCGCCAGCCGTAACCATAGCCGTAGCGCGGCGCAGGCTGCCGCATGCCGTAACTGTCGGAATAGCGATGCCAGCGGCGCTGACCCCAGAAGCCGTGGACGGCGGGCGGCGCCGGGCGCCAGCCATAGCCGTAGGCCGGGCGCTCGTAGGAGCGCTCATAACGGCCACCGAAGGCCTGCGCCTCGCCCACCCCGGCGAATGCCGAAACTGCGAGCACCGCGCCGCTAAGCGCAAGGGCAGCCAAACCGATCCGGGCGCGATTGCCAAACATGGTCTCATGTCCTGTTCCGGCAGGGATCGCCCTGCCACGGATCGGACATTCGCAGGTCGTGGCTGAACGGGCTTTGAGGGCGCCGTTCAGCCGTCGTTTATCTGCCCGACGCTTGCTCGCGCTTCAAAAGCAGCGAAGCCGCGATCACGACAACGGCCACGGCCCCGATCATGATCGTGCAGGCGGCGTTGATCTCAGGCGAGACGCCGAGCTTCACCGCCGAATAGAGCCGCATCGGCAGCGTCGTCGCGCCCGGCCCGGTGGTGAAGCTCGCGATGACGAGGTCGTCGAGCGAGAGCGTGAAGGCCAGCATCCAGGCTGCCGCGACCGCCGGCCAGATCAAGGGCAGGGTCACGGTCCAGAAGGTGACGAAGGGCGTGGCTCCCAAATCCTGCGCCGCCTCTTCCAGCGAGCGGTCGAAACCAGCGAGCCGCGACTGCACGACGATGCAGGCGAAGCCGAGGCTGAAGGTCGCGTGGGCGATCGTCACCGTCCAGAAACCGCGCTCGACATCGACGGCGACGAAGAGCAGCAGCAGCGACAGCCCCGTCACCACCTCGGGCATGACGAGCGGCGCCAGCACCATGCCCGAGAACAGCAGGCGGCCCCGGAAGCGGCCATGCCGTGCCAGAGCGAGTGCCGCCAGCGTGCCGAGGATCGTCGCTAGCGTCGCCGAGACGAAACCGAGGCGGATCGAGAGCCAGGCGGCATCAAGCAGCGGCTGGTTCTGCATCAGCGCGCCGTACCAATGGGTCGAGAAGCCGCCCCAGACCGTCACCAGCCGCGAAGCGTTGAAGGAGTAGGCGATGAGCGTCAGGATCGGCAGGTAGAGAAAGGCGAAGCCGACGATCAGCGCCAGGATCAATCCGGGACCGAGCCGGCTCATGCCGCCACCTCCCGCTGCAACCGCGCGCGCTGGAGCAGGACGAGCGGCAGGACGAGCACGACGAGCAGCACCACCGCCACGGCCGAGGCCAAGGGCCAGTCACGGTTCGAGAAGAACTCGCTCCAGAGCAGCTTGCCGATCATCACGGTGTCGGGGCCGCCGAGCAGGTCGGGAATGACGAATTCACCCACCGCCGGGATGAAGACCAGCGCGGAACCCGCGAGGATGCCCGGCAGCGAGAGCGGCAGCGTCACTGTCAGGAAGGCCGTGACCGGCGTGGCGCCGAGATCGGCAGCCGCCTCCAGCAAACCGCGGTCAAGCTTCTCCAGCGTCGCGAAGAGCGGCAGCACCATGAAGGGCAGGTAGGAATACACCATGCCGACCAGCACGGCCGTCTCGGTATTGAGCAGACGCAGGGGCTCGCCTTCGAAGCCGAGCAGGCCGAGCGTCGCATCGAGCAACCCCTCCGGCCTCAGGATGCCGATCCAGGCGTACACGCGGATCAGGAAGGAGGTCCAGAACGGCAAGATCACGAAGACCAGCAGGATGCCGCGCCAGCGCGCGGGAGCCGCGGCCATGGCATAGGCGAGCGGATAGCCGATCGCGAGCGCGAAGACGGTCGTCGACGCCGCGATGCGGAGGGAATAGAGATAGCTCTGCCAGTAGAGCGGATCGTCGCCCAGCAGGCTGAAATTCGCGAGGTCGAGCTGCGAGAGAAACTCGCCGAGCCGGGCGAGGCCTTCCCAATGCGGTGCATAAGGCGGCAGAGCCATCGCGGACTGCGAGAAGGCCATGCGCAGCACGATGGCGAAGGGCGCGAGGAAAAACAGCGCCAGCCAGAGATAAGGCACGGCCACGACGAGCCGGCGAAGCCGCTGCAGCGAAGCGACCGCGCTCATGGCGGCAGCACTACGCCGGCCTCGACATCCCAGGAGAGCCAGACCTTGTCGTCCCAGGCGAAGGGGCGGGCCATCCGGCGCGTGCGGTTGGCGAGCGCGACCTTGACGAGCTGGCCACCCTCGCCGCCGAGCATGACCTGGATCATGGTGAAGTCGCCGAGATAGCCGATATCCCAGATCTCGCCGGCGACCTTGTTGACGGCCTGAGTGGGCTCGTCATGGCCGATCTCGATCTTCTCGGGCCGGATGCCGACCACGAGCGGATCGCCCTTCTTCAGGGTCGGCGCATCCTCGTCGAGCTCAACAATGCCGACATGCGGGACCTCAGCGCGGACCAGCTCGCCCTCGACGGCCGCGATCCGGCCTTCGAAGATATTGATGTCGCCGACGAACTCCGCGACGTGGCGGTTGGCCGGCGCCTCGTAGATCACGTCGGGCGGACCGATCTGGACAAGCTTGCCATGGTCCATCACCGCCATGCGGTCGGCCATGGTCATGGCCTCGTCCTGGTCGTGGGTGACGACCATGAAGGTGAGACCGAGTTCGCTCTGCAGGTCCATCAGTTCGAACTGGGTCTGCTCGCGCAATTTCTTGTCGAGCGCCGCCATCGGCTCGTCGAGCAGCAGCAGCTTCGGGCGCTTGGCCAGCGACCGGGCCAGCGCGACGCGCTGGCGCTGGCCGCCGGAGAGCTGATGCGGCTTGCGCCCGCCAAGGCCCGAGAGCTTGACCAGCGCCAGCATCTCCTCGACGCGCCGGTCGATCTCGGCGCGCGGCAGCCCTTCCCGCTTCAGCCCATAGGCGATATTGCCGGCCACGCTGAGATGGGGGAACAGCGCATAGGACTGGAACATCATGTTGATCGGCCGCAGATGCGGCGGGATGCCGGTAATGTCCTGCCCATCGAGCAGGATCGTGCCGGCATCGGGTGTCTCGAAGCCGGCGAGCATGCGCATCAGCGTGGTCTTGCCGCAGCCCGACGGCCCAAGCAGCGCGAAGAACTCTCTGCGGTAGAGTGCCAGCGAGAGATCGGCCACGGCCGTGACGTCGCCGAAGCGCCTGGTCACGCCCCGGAACTCCACCAGCGGCTTCGCCGCCGGGTCGTTCCAGGGCTGGAAGGCCCGGCGCACGCTGCCGGGCGAGGTCTTCTTCATGGTGCTCGAGACCTGTCGGGAGCCGGTCACTTGCCGGTCTTGACGCGGGTCCAGAGCCGGTTCACCAGCCGCTGGGACTTCTGGTCATAGGGCGTGATCGTGTAGAGCCGCCCCATCACTTCGTCCGACGGATAGATGCCGGGATTGTCGCGCACCGCCGCCGACAGGAACGGCTTCGAAGCGAGGTTGCCGTTGGCATACTGGATGAAGTCCGAGTTCTTTGCGGCCATCTCCGGCTTGTTGACGAAGTCGATGAACTTCATCGCTGCGTCGACATTGCCGGCATCCTTCGGGATCACGAAGGAGTCGAACCACATCAGCGCGCCTTCCTTCGGGATGGAATAGGCGATCTGGACGCCGTTCTTGGCTTCCTCGGCGCGCTTCTTGGCCTGGAGGATGTCGCCGGAATAGCCGACGGCCAGGCAGATATCGCCGTTCGCCAGCGCGTTGATATATTCCGAGGAGTGGAACTTCTGGATATGCGGGCGGATCTTGCGCAGGAGCTCGCCGGCCTTGTTGAGATCGGCCTCCTTCTTCGAGTCCGGATCGAGCCCGAGATAGCGCAGGGCCGCCGGGAACATCTCCTCGACCGCGTCGAGCACATGCACACCGCAATTCGACAGCTTCTTGAGCTGCTCGGGCTCGAAGACGATCTTCCAGGAATCGATCACCGCATCGGGGCCGAGCCGCTCCTTCACCTTCGCGACGTTGTAGCCGATGCCGGTGGTGCCCCACATGTAGTTCACGGCGTATTTGTTGCCGGGATCGTACTTGCCGAGCCGTGTCTGGATTTCGGGCCAGATATTCCTGAGGTTCGGCGCCTTGTCCTTGTCGACCGGCTGGTAGAGGCCCAGCGGGATATGGCGCGGCAGGAAGGAAGCGGTGACGACGATCAGGTCGTAGCCGGTCTTGCCGGCGAGAAGCTTGGTCTCCACCGTCTCCATCTGGTCGAAGGTGTCGTAGACGACGGTGATGCCGGTTTCCTTCTTGAAGGCGTCCAGCACCTCCGGATCGACATAGTCCGACCAGTTGAAGATGCGCAGCTGCTTGTCCTGCGCGGCCACTGGTGTGGCCAGAAGTCCCAGTCCGATCGCGCAAGCCGCAATCGCCTCGGTCAGTCGCTTCGCCGTCCTACCCAATCCGCCCCTCCATCGTGTTGGCGCGCGCACGCTACCAGCTTTCCCCTCGGCATCAACCGCCAGCGGGCGCGACCGAACGCCCGCGCACAGGCAAGCTGCGCCTGACGCAAGCGTGAACGACCGCATCCTTGCCGGCTCGCGCCGCCATGCACATACCGTACCGCATGCGCCTGTTCCGCCGCTTCCTGCTGTTCTTCGCGATCGCCTTCCTGCTGCCGCTCGCGAGCCATGCGGGCTGGTGGTACTGGCAGACGCATGCGCCGGACTGGCGACGCGCCGATTGGACGAGTGCCAAACTCCTGCCCGCGGCTTCCGTAGAGCCCGAAGCGACGGTGCACGTCTTCGCCGCCCGCGTTGGTCGCTGGCGCGGCATCTTCGCCCATCATTCCTGGATCGTAGTGAAGGAGCGCGGAGCTTCCGCCTATACGCGCTTCGACGTCGTCGGCTGGGGCGCGCCGCTCAGGGTCAATCACCGCGACGCCGATGGTCGCTGGTTCGGCAACATGCCGGAATCCGTCGTCGAAATCCGGGGCGAGGCAGCGGAGCACCTGATCCCGCGCATAAGGGCAGCCGTGGCGGATTACGCCTATTCCAGCCCCGGCAGCTATCTCGCCTGGCCGGGCCCGAACTCGAACAGCTTCGTCCAGCATGTCCTGGCCGAGGTGCCCGAGCTCCATCAGGCGCTGCCGCCGACAGCGCTCGGCAAGGACTGGCGCGACGACGGCCTCTTCGCCGGGCTGACCGCCAGCCGCACCGGCATCCAGGCCTCGCTCTATGGCCTCGCCGGCGTGACCGTGGGCTGGGTCGAGGGCGTCGAGATCAACCTGCTCGGCCTCGTCGCCGGGCTCGACCTGCGCAGCCCGGCGCTGAAGCTGCCGGGCTGGGGGCGGGTCGGGGTCTAGGACTTCGAAGCGGTCAGACCGCCTCGAAGGCCTGCGCCAGATCCGAGATCAGGTCCTCGATATTCTCGATACCGACCGAAATGCGGATCAGCGCATCGGTCAGGCCGATCTCCTCCCGCAGTTCGCGAGCGACGCCGGAATGGGTCATCGCGGCCGGGTGAGAGACCAGCGTCTCCGTGCCGCCGAGGCTGACCGCGAGCTTCATGATCTGGAGATTGTCGAGCACAGCGAAAGCCTCCTTCTCGCCGCCCTTGACGTCGAAGGCGAAGGTCGAGCCCGCCGCCGTGCACTGGCGGTCGAAGACAGCCTTGCGCGGGTCGCCGTCCTTGAGATTGCCGAGATAATGAACCCTGGCGACCTTCGGATGGCTCTCCAGGTATTCCGCCACCAGCTTGGCGTTCTCGTTGGCCCGGCTCATACGGATGTCGAGGGTCTCCAGCGAGCGCATCAGCATCCAGCAGGAATTCGGATCGGCCTGCGTGCCGAGCGAGCCGCGCCAGGCCTTGACCTGCCGCACGAGGGCTTCCGAGCCGCTGATCGAGCCGCCGACAAGGTCGGAATGGCCGCCGACATATTTGGTCAGCGAGAGCAGCGACAGGTCAGCGCCCTGCTTCAGCGGCTTCTGGTATTTCGGGCCGAGCATGGTGTTGTCGACGACGACCGGCGGGCGATGGCCCTGCGACTTCTCCAGCTCGTCCGCAATCATCTTGCAGGCGGCGAGGTCGACGAGGCCGTTGGTCGGGTTGGCCGGGGTCTCGACCAGGATCATCGCAACGCGGCCCTCGGCGGCCGCTTCCTTGGCGACCTGACGCATCTGGGCGACGTCGAGACCATCAGTGAAGCCGAAGGGCGTGACGCCGAAGGCGCCCATCTGGTTCTTCAGCAGCGTCTCGGTGCCGCCATAGAGCGGGCGGGAATGCAGGATCGTGTCGCCCGGGCGCAGGAAGGCAAAGCAGGTCGTCGCGATCGCGGCCATGCCCGAGGCGAAAACGGCGCATTTCTCGGCCTCGTCCCAGATCGCCAGACGATCCTCGAGGATTTCCATGTTCGGGTGGTTGAAGCGCGAATAGACGAGGCCGGGCTTCTCGCCGGGCTTGGGCTGGCGCCGGCCGGAGGTGAAGTCGAAGAAGTCCTTGCCCTGCTGGGCGTTCTCGAAAACGAAGGTCGAGGTCAGGAAGACCGGCGGCTTCAGCGAGCCCTCCGACATGGCCGGCGAATAGCCGAAGCCCATCATCAGCGTCTCGGGATGGAGCTTGCGGTTGGCGATCCGGTCCTTGTGGTAGTTGTCTGCGCTCATGGCCGTCTCCCTTTAGATCCTGCAACGCAGGCCGGTTTCTGCCGCCAGATTATTCCGATCAGCGCGCCATTGCTTGGCCGATCAGCATCATCCTACTATGCGTTGAGCAGCTTTCTGCTCAATTTTGACAGGGATGGAGCATATCGTGCTCGACAGCATCGACCGCCGGATTCTCGCCGTGCTGCGCGAGGACGGGCGCATCACCAACCAGGACCTGTCACAGCGCGTCGGGCTGTCGCCGACGCCCTGCCTCAGACGCCTGAAGCGGCTGGAGGAGACCGGCGTCATCCAGGGTTACACGGCCGTGGTCGATCCGAAGGCCTATGGGCTGCCCTTCAGCGTCTTCGTCTCGGTGCGGCTGACCCAGCAGAACCAGGAGCAGATATCCGAGTTCGAAAAAGCCGTCGAAAGCTGGAGCGAAGTGGCCGAATGCTATCTGATGACCGGCTCGCAGGATTACCTGCTGCGCGTCGTCACGGACGGCATCGAGGGCTATGAGCGCTTCCTGAAGCAAAAGGCGACGCGGCTGAAATGCATCCAGTCGGTCGAATCCAATTTCGCGCTGGCGACGATCAAGAAGCGCTCCGGCCTGCCCCCGATCTAGACGCTATCAACGGACGCCGAACAGCTCGGCTCCAGCAGCCTCGGCCATGCCGCTCTGCTGATGCGCCACGCCCGGCACGACGACCTCGCGCCAACGAAGCGTCACTCCGAGGCGGCGCGCTTCGTCGCGGGCCGCGGCCATGAAGTGCTCTCCGCGCGCGAAGCGGGTCGGCCCCTGCTCCTCGGCACCGCGGGATTTGTTGAGCTGGGGATGGTCGGGATCGGTGTCGCGGTCGCCGAGCATCACCAGCATCGGCTTGGACAGCGCGGCTGCGAGCGTGGCGTCCACAGCCGGGGTGCCCTTCAGCGAATAGGGATAAGCGCGCTCGCCAGCGAGAACCGGCAGCGTGTAGTAGCCGGCATTCGCCACGGCCGCCGTCGCAATCCTCGCATCCGGCATCAGCATGACCATGCGGTGCACGAACTGGGCACCGGCGGAGTGGCCGAAGATCGTGTAGCTACCTCCGGCGACGCGGCCGCTGGCGCGGGCGACATCGAACAGCCTCTCGATCAGGCCGAATGTCCATTTCGCCTTGTCGGGCTCGCCGCGCGCATTGCCTTGCTGGAAGCGGCGGCTGGAAAACTGCTCCTTGTCGAAGCGTGGGGCGAGGACGAGGAAACCGCCTCGGTCGGCAGCGGCCTTCCAGGCGTCGCGGGCGCCTCTCGCATTGCGGCCCATGCCGTGGATCGCAATCAGCAGCGGGCAGGGCTTGGCCGCGCAGGCCGGCGGCGCATAGGTCGAAACCGCGACGGTGGCCGGCAGCGGATCGGCATAGCTGCTTTCGGCCGGCCCGGTCCCGGCGAAGAGCGGCGGCGTCTCGGCAAAGGCCGAGGAGAGGCCGAAGCCCTGCGCAAGCACGACGACCGCCAATGTCCCGGTCAGCCGCAGCATTCTGCGCTCCTTCAGGCGCCGCCACGGTCCATGGCGCGGCGCACGACCTGGGTGACTTCGCTGTTGGACAGGAAGAGATCGTGACGCAGCATGCTCCAGCCCCGGCCGGAGGTGTCCGCGACCCGGACGCCCAATGCTTCCAGCCGCGAGCGATCCGCGGCGCCGGCCCGCGCGACGCCGCCGGCGATGCGGGCGGAGACGGCCAGTGCCCGGTCACCGGGATCGATGATCACGGTCATGCGCTGGGCCAGGGGGCCGATCTTCTTCACCGTCTGCTCGAAGGCGTCGATATCGACATCGGGCGAGGCCAGCACGACCGAACCGATCCGGGCGTAGATTTCCCGGGAATCGCGCAGCTCGCGCAAGCCTTCCAGCGTCAGGAAGGTTCCCATGGAATGGGCAACGATGTGGATGCGGCCGACGGTCGGGTTGGCGACAAGCGCCTGCAGCGACTGGACGAAACCGTCGCGCGACCAGAGCGCGCTCTCGCGGTCGTAGGCGTAGTCGAAGAGCTTGCCGCCGGAGGGCCAGGTGAACAGGACCGTGCGACCCTGGAACTCCAGCGAATGGGACAACTGGCCGGCGCTGCGGGCGGCCGTCTCGAAGCTCTCGTTGAATCCGTGGATGTAAAGCAGCACATCGCGCCCGTTCACGGCGTCCGAGAGTGCCCGCGTCGCGTCCGCCGTCGTTTCACGCGAAATGCCGAGCACGGCCCAGTCGCCGCTCACCGCCGAGGAGACACGCCCCGCGATGCCGCGCCCGGGCGGCGACAGTTGCGCCTCGGCGAAGGTCAGCGGGCCGCGATCGGTATTGAAATAAGGCGTCGCGTTGCCGGTCGAGCGGCGCGTCGTCATGACGAGCAGCCGCGGGTCCTTGCCGAGCGCCGAGGTATCGGCGCGTTCCGGCTCGGAGAAGGGCGACACGCTCGCCTCGCTCTGCGCGCAGGCGGCAAGCCCGAGCGGGAGGAACGCGGCGAGCGCCAGCGAACGGCATGAGAAGGCGCGCCTTGTAACGGGCATGGAGAGAGGCATCCGGTCAGAATTTGAGGGGCCGAACTGGCAGCCGCACCTCTAAAGGCAGGCCAACGCGGCCAGAATGGGGCGAGAGTGCTGCCGTCTGCAGGAAGCAGCACCCGCGTTGCACCAAGGCGACATCACTGCGTGGCGCCGGAGATGATGGTGATCGGTGCGGTGACGACGAGCCCGACGGTCGATCCCACCGTGCCCATCACGCCGCCGGCGACGTCGCCCAGCCTGTCGCCGAATTGCGGCCCGGCGAAGCCAATGCCCTTGTCCTGCTGCAGCCGCTGGCCGATCATCTGCACGACCTTCGGCGAGGATGCGAATTTCGCATGGTTGAGGCTGTCGCCGGAGGAGACCTCGGAGAGGTCGATCAGCCTCACGCCAAGCTTTTCCAGCTCCGCGATCGTCTCGGTATCCTTGCTCGACACCGCGCCCAGCCGCTTCTTGTCGCCGGCGAAGCGCCGGGAGAAATCGAGCGCCCGGTCATCGGCCGAGACGAAGACCGTCACCGGCCGCCGGATTTCGCGCATTTGCGTCTTGAAGACGTCAAGATCGACGTCGGGCGCTGCGAGCATGACATCGCGCAGCTTGCCGCCGAAAGTCCCGTCGCCGCGGATTGCAGCCTGGCGGAGCGTCTCCAGCGTCAGCAATGTGCCCATTGAATGGGCGAGGATGTCCATGCGCGACGGGCCGAGATCCCGGGCGATGGCCCGCAGGTTCAGCTCGAGGAAATCGCGCGAGTAGAAGGCGCTTTCGCGATCATAGGGATAAGCAAGGAGCTGTCCGCGCGAGGGCCAGGTGAACAGCACCGGTACGCCCTTGAAACCGGAATCATAGACGATCTGGGCGAAGCGATAGGCCGCGTCGGCAAAGTTCGTATTGTAGCCGTGGACGAAGACCAGCACGTCGCGCTGGGATGCCGGCCGCCGCGCCAGCTCTTTGCGCACGTCGGAGACGATCGGCGCGAGATCGAGCTTCTGGAGATTAGTCGCGGTGAAATGCTTCGCCGGGTCACCCGGTCCCGAATCGGGCAGCTCCAGATTGCCGGACTTGTGGGTAAGCGGCACGGTGATGTCGAGCCGGGCGAAGGAGAGCTTCGGCCCGCGTTCGCCGCTGAAATAGACCGGCTGCGCCGAGGCCTCGCGCGTCGTCGCGACGTAGATCTGGACGGTCCCGGCGACATCGCCCTTCGGTGCCTGACTCAGCTCAAGCACGCGCGGCGTGCCGCAGGCCACGAGCGCCAGCGGCAGAAACAGGGCCAACAGGAAAACACGAAGCCGCATCGCCACGCACATCATCGCCAAGTCGTCTCATCGCCGCGGCGGATTCACAAGAGGCGCACATGACACAGTGATGAAACAAGTGGTGCAAGGACGCCTTGTCGCCCGCGCCGGCAGCTTGCTAACTGGCGGCATGGTCGACAGCAGCAGCTCCCCATCCGACACCCTGCGCGATGCCATTCTCGCCGGCGAGCGCGCTGCGCTGGCCCGCGCGATCACGCTGGCGGAATCGCGCCGCGCCGACCATCGCGAGCAGGCACAGGCGCTGATCCAGCAGTTGCTCCCTCACACCGGCCGGGCGATTCGGGTCGGCATCACCGGCGTGCCCGGCGTCGGCAAGTCGACCACGATCGACGCGCTCGGTAGCCACCTGACCGCGGCCGGACACAAGGTTGCCGTGCTCGCGGTCGACCCCTCGTCTTCCCGGACCGGCGGTTCGATTCTCGGCGACAAGACGCGGATGGCCCGGCTCGCGGTCGATCCCAATGCGTATATCCGCCCCTCCCCCTCCTCGGGCACGCTGGGTGGGGTCGCGGCCAAGACGCGCGAGACCATGCTGCTCTGCGAGGCCGCCGGCTTCGACGTGATCCTGGTCGAGACGGTCGGCGTCGGCCAGTCGGAGACCGCGGTCGCCGACCTCACAGACTTCTTCCTCGTGCTGATGCTGCCCAATGCCGGCGACGAATTGCAGGGCATCAAGAAGGGCATCATCGAGCTCGCCGACATGATCGCGGTCAACAAGGCGGACGGCGACGGCGCCATGGCCGCGCGCGCAGCCGCCGCGCAATACAAGGCCGCGCTCCATATCCTCGCCCCCGCCTCGCCCCTGTGGAGCACGCCGGTCGTGACGATCTCGGGGCTGACGGGGCTCGGGCTCGACAAGCTCTGGGCCAGGATCGAGGACCACCGCACCCGCTTCGAGGCCAAGGGTCTGATCGCCGAAAAGCGCCGCCGGCAGGATGTGAAATGGATGTGGGCGATGGTGCAGGATCGATTGCAAGCCAGGCTCCGGCACGACCCGGCCCTGAAAGCCCGCACGCCGGAGCTGGAGGCGGCCGTCGCCGCCGGAAAGCTCCCCCCGACATCCGCCGCCGACGAGATCGCGCGGGCGCTGGGGCTGTGATCCCGGCGCAGCGAGCCTCGGTGCCAGATCGACACAGGTGAAGCTGGCACAGTGCTTGATTCGCGCCGGCCGAACAGGAGCTTCCATGGCGCTTTCCCGACGCAATGTGCTGGCGATGGGCCTTTTCGGCACGGCCTCGGTCGTTCTGCCCACCGCTGCGCAATCGCGCGGCGCGGCCGCCGGCCCGCTTGGCCATCTTGGCCTAGACGCCGGCCAACTCGGATTGCGCCCCGGTGCCGCGGAGGATCAGTCGCGGCAACTCCAAGCTGCCCTCAAACAAGCTGCCGCGCGCGGCGCACCGCTCCTCCTGCCGCCCGGCCGCTACCGGATCGGCGGCGTCGCCCTGCCCGAGAACGCCCGGATCGTCGGCGTGCCCGGCGAGACGCATCTCGTCACGGCCAGTGGCCAGCCCCTCCTGATCGCCCGCAATATCGGGCGGGCCGCGCTCACCGGCCTGAGCTTTGACGGACTCGATATCCCCGCTGCTCAGAGAAGCGGGTTGCTCATGGCCGAGAACGTCGGCGAGATCGCCATTTCCGGCTGCGCCTTTGCCAAGGCCGGCTCGGTCGGCCTGACGCTTGACCGCTGCGGCGGGCGCGTCACCGCGAGCCGGTTCCGCGACATGCGGGACGCGGCGCTGTTCGCGATCGATTCGAAGGGCCTCACGGTCGAGCAGAATCGGGTCGAGGATTGCGGCAATAACGGCATCCAGATCTGGCGCAGCCAGCCGGGCGACGACGGCTCGATCGTCCGCGGCAACCATGTGATGCGCATCCGCACCGATAGTGGCGGCAGCGGCCAGAACGGCAACGGCATCAGCGTCTTCCGCGCCGGGGGCGTGATCATCGAGGGCAACCAGCTGCGCGACTGCGCGCTGAGCTTCATCCGCAACAATTCCGGCTCCGGCGTCCAGATCCTCGGCAACCAGGGGCGGCGCTGCGGCGAGGTCGCGCTCTACAGCGAGTTCGCCTTCGAAGGCGCGATCATCGCCAACAACCATGTCGAGGACTGCGCGTCGGGCGCTTCCATGACCAATCTCGACCAGGGCGGGCGCATGGCGGTCTGCGCCAACAACATCATCCGCAAGGCGACGCGCAAGGCCGTGCCCTACAGCAAGGAGCCGACCGGAGGCTACGGCATCCATGTCGAGGCGGAAGCGGCGGTGACCGGCAATGTCATAGAGGACGCCAGCGATATCGGCATCGCGCTCGGCTGGTCATGGGGCATGCGCAATCTCGCCGCCACCGGCAACGTCATCCGCAAGACCGGGATCGGCATCTCGGTCTCGCTGGTGCCCAAGGAACGCAACGCGCTGATCGCCAACAACGTCATTTCCGAGGCCCGCGACGGCGCCGTGATCGGCACCGAATACGGCAAACCGGTCACCGGCGACCTGACGAAGGCTCCCGACGCGAGGGCCTCCGGCATCGTGGTCGCGAACAACGCGGTGCGCTGAGGCCTCAGGCCGCCGGCGCGCGAATCCGGCCGACCTCGATGCCGTTCCAGTTCTTCAGTACGGTCTCACGCAGCGGCGCGAAGGCTGCCTGCGTGGCATCGTCCATCGGCAGGAAGCGGGCGATCAGGGCGCCAAGCGCGATCTCGGCGGCGCGGCCGGCGCCGTCATCGCATTTCAGGGCGATGCCGTAGCCCAGTTCCGGCAGCGCGGCGCAATAGACGCCCTCGGCCCCGGTCTTGGTGAAGGCGCGCGCGCCGAGCAGGTCCATCAGGCGCGTGTCGTAGCGGCCGGTGCCAGCGACCATGAAGGGATGGGCTGCAGCGGCCGCCCGGATGCGCGCCGCCGCCTTCGCCCGCTCCGGCCCGAAGCCACGGCCGGTGCCGAGCCGGGCGAAACCCAGCGCCAGCGCCGAAAGCGGCACGGCGTAGGACGGGATCGAGCAGCCGTCGGTGCCCATCCGATCGGCGCTATGGACGGCACCGGTCACGGCTTCCAGAGCGCCGCGCACGGCCTGCTGCACGGGATGGCTCGCCTTCACATAGCCGGCAGGGTCCTCGTCCATGTTGCAGGACAGGCAGACGAAGCCGGCATGCTTGCCGGAGCAATTGTTGTTGAGGGCGCTCGGCTCGGCGCCAGACTTCGCCAGGGCGCGGGAGACGACCTCATTCGACGGCCAATGCGCGCCGCATTCGAGGCAGCCGGCATCGCGGCCGGCCTTGCGCAGCATCGCCAGCGAGGTCTCGGCATGGAGCGGCTCGCCGGAATGCGAGGAGACGGCGAGCGCGATCTCGGCCTCCGTCAGCCCGTAGCGGTCGGCGGCGCCGCTCTCGATCAATGGCAGGCCCTGGATCGCCTTGACCGCCGAACGCGGAAACACCGGGCGCTCGACATCGCCCGCCGAGAACACCACGCCGCCCTCGGCATCGACGACGATCGCCGCGCCGCGATGGCGGGATTCGACGACATTGCCGCGCGTGACCTCGGCGAGAACGGGATTTTCCATGGCGACCTCCATTGCCCTTTGCGCCGGGCTTGCCGCCTTTTGGCGCTGACGCGGGGTCCTGTCAAAAGCGCTGGCGCGAAGGGCGCCGGGCTGCCACGGTGCGGCCCAGCCAACCCACGCCCTTCAGCGATGGAAGATCGATGTCGCCGGACTACGAGACCGAGTACAACAACCGCGCCCGCGTGCCGGAACATCCGGGAATCATCGCCGGCTGGCAGGCCGATGCCGCCGCCTACCGTGCCGAGGCCCTGCGCGAGCTGGACGTCTCCTATGGCGAGGGCGAGCGCCAGGCCTACGACCTGTTCAAGCCCGAGACGATCCGCGGCAACGCGCTGGTGATGTTCATCCATGGCGGCTACTGGCAGGCGCTCGACCGCAGCTATTTCTCGCATATGGCGCGCGGGCTGAACCGGCTCGGCCTGCCGGTCGCGGTCGTCGGTTACGATCTCTGCCCGCAGGTCCATCTCGGCCACATCGTCTGGGAATTGCAGCAGGCGGCTGCGGCGCTGTGGCGGCGTTTCGGCCTGCCGGTGATCGCGACCGGGCATTCCGCCGGCGGCCATCTCAGCGCCTGCACGCTTGCCACCGACTGGAAGAATGTCGACCCGGATCTGCCAGACCAGCTCGTGCCGGCAGCCTATGGCATCTCCGGCCTCTACAACCTGAAGCCCCTGACCGAGACCAGCATCAACAAGGCGCTGAACCTTGACCTGGCTGCCGCGGAACTGGAAAGCCCGCTGTTCTGGCCGGCGCCGTCGCGGCTGACCATGGATGCCGTGGTCGGCGGCGCCGAGAGCGACGAGTACCACCGGCAGAGCCGCCGCCTCACCGATGTCTGGGGGCTGGAAGGCGTGACGACGCGCTACGAGGAAATCCCCGGAGCCAACCATTTCACCGTGATCGCCGGACTGACCGATCCGGAGAATGCGATGACCCGACGGATCGCCGCGCTCGCCGGCGCTTGATCTTACCACGCAGAGGATTCTATCCAGACCCAACAGAGTTTCGGAGCGCGCGATGCAGACCTTCTTCGTCGAGATCAAATGCAGGCTCGGCAAGACCTATGAGGTCGCCAGCGAACTGGCCGATCGCGAGATCGCCTCGGAGATCTATTCGACCGCCGGCAACTACGACATCCTGGCCAAGTTCCACGTCGCGGCCGATGTCGATATCGGCCATTTCGTCGCGCAGAAAGTGCAGTCGATCCCCGAGATCGCCGACACCCATACGATCATCACCTTCAAGGCGTTCTGAATTTCGCGCCGACGGCGCTGGGGATTTATCGAATCGTTTCCGGCGCTTGCGTGCGGATTCTCGCATGCCGATTCAGCATCTTGCCAAATTGATTCAAGTTCGCAGCCGCCTCATCCTTTCCGCCCCGGCGAAACTGCTGGCGGCGCCGACGGCTTGACGGCGTGGGGGCTTTCGCGCGACCAGCATCCTTCGGACTGCAGGGATCCTCGCGCCATGAAAAGCACGCTCTCCACTGATCTGCGCTCGGGCGCGCTCGTCTATCACCGCCAGCCTCGGCCGGGTAAGCTCGAGATCCAGGCGACCAAGCCGCTCGGCAACCAGCGCGACCTGGCGCTCGCCTATTCGCCCGGCGTAGCCGCCGCCTGCGAGGCGATCGTCGACGATCCCTCGGAAGCCGCCGAGCTGACCTCGCGCCAGAATCTCGTCGCCGTCATCACCAACGGCACCGCCGTGCTGGGGCTGGGCGATATCGGTCCCCTCGCCTCCAAGCCGGTGATGGAGGGCAAGGCCGTCCTCTTCAAGAAATTCGCCGGCATCGACTGCTTCGACATCGAGGTCGAGCAGAAGAACATCGAGAAATTCGTCGAGGTCGTCGCAGCGCTGGAACCGACGTTCGGCGGCATCAATCTCGAGGACATCAAGGGGCCGGAATGCTTCGAGATCGAGGAGCAGCTGAAGGCCCGGATGCAGATCCCCGTCTTCCATGACGACCAGCACGGCACGGCGATCATCGTCTCCGCCGCGGTGCTGAACGGGCTCGACCTCGCGGGCAAGAAGATCGCCGACGTCAAGATCGTCGTCTCCGGCGCCGGCGCCGCCGCGCTCGCCTGCACCAACCTGCTGGTCGAGCTCGGCGCGCAGCGCCAGAACATCTGGCTCACCGATATCGACGGCGTGGTCTACAAGGGCCGCAACACGCTGATGGACCGCTGGAAGGAGGTCTACGCGCAGGAGACCGATGCCCGGACGCTCAGCGACGTCATCGGCGGCGCCGACGTCTTCCTCGGCCTTTCCGCAGCCGGCGTGCTGAAGCCCGAGATGGCCAAGCAGATGGCGACGAAGCCGCTGATCCTGGCGCTGGCCAACCCAAATCCCGAGATCACGCCGGAAGATGCGCTCGCCGTGCGCCCCGACGCGATGATCTGCACCGGCCGCTCGGACTATCCGAACCAGGTCAATAACGTCCTGTGCTTCCCCTATATCTTCCGCGGCGCGCTCGACGTGCAGGCGACGACGATCAACGAGGCGATGAAGCTCGCCGCGGTGCGCGCCATCGCCTCGCTCGCCCGCGAGGCGACCTCCGACATCGCGGCCCGCGCCTATGGTGGCGAGGCCTCGACCTTCGGCGCGAACTCGCTGATCCCGAACCCGTTCGATCCGCGCCTGATCATGCGCATCGCGCCCGCTGTCGCCGAGGCGGCGATGGTGACCGGCGTCGCCCGCAAGCCGCTGGTCGATGTCGAGGCCTATCGCGAGCAGCTCTCGCGCTTCGTCTTCCGCTCCGGCTTCCTGATGAAGCCGCTGTTCCAGAAGGCCAAGGCCGACCCCAAGCGCGTGATCTACGCCGAGGGCGAGGACGAGCGCGTGCTGCGCGCCGCCCAGGTCGCGCTGGAGGAAGGGCTCGCCGTGCCGATCCTGATCGGCCGCCCGAGCGTGATCGAGACGCGCATCCAGCGCTTCGGTCTGTCGCTCAAGCCCGGCGTCGACTTCGAGGTGGTGAATCCCGAGGACGATCCGCGCTATCGCGACTACGTCCAGACCTATCTCGACATCGCCGGCCGGCGCGGCATCACGCCCGAGGCGGCTCGCTCGCTGGTGCGCACCAACAACACCGTGATCGCGGCGCTCGCCGTCGCCCGCGGCGAGGCCGATGCGATGATCTCGGGCCTCGAAGGCCGGTTCATGTCGCGCCTGCGGCATATCAAGGACATCATCGGCATGGCGCCCGGCGTCTGCGACCTTGCGGCGATGACCCTGATCATCACCAACAAGGGTGCCTTCTTCATGTCGGACACCCATGTGAAGCACGATCCGACGGCGGAGGAGATCGCCGACATGACCGTGCTGGCGGCGAGCCATGTCCAGCGCTTCGGCATCGACCCGAAGATCGCCCTGCTGTCGCATTCCGATTTCGGCGCGGCCGACACACCCTCCTCGCTGAAGATGCGCAAGGCGCTGAAGCTGATCCGCGAGCGGGCGCCGCATCTCGAATGTGACGGTGAGATGGAGGCCGATACCGCCCTCGTGCCCCTGATCCGCGAGCGCGTCCTGCCCTCCTCGACGCTGAAGGAGATGGCGAACGTCCTGATCTTCCCCAATCTCGACGCGGCCAACATCTCCTACCAGTTCGCCAAGGTGATGGCCGACGCATTGCCGGTCGGGCCGATCCTGATCGGCACGGCCAAGCCCGCCCATATCCTCACCGGCTCGGTGACGGCGCGCGGCGTCGTCAACATGACGGCCGTCGCGGTGGTCGAAGCCCAGGAAAGCGCGGCGGAAGCGGCCAGCCGTTGAGCCTATAGCCACCCCCTGACAAACAACGAGCGAAAACCGCGGCCTCGCCGTCGTTTTCGCGCTTGGCAGACTCAATTCGACAGGGTCTACTCCCCCTGAAGTCGGGCATCGCTCGCAACGACGCCCGGCTTGAGGGAGGTTGCCATGCTCGACGTCACGCGCCGCCATGCCCCTTTGGCCTTCGCTGCCATCCTGGCCGCGACCCGCGCCGCCGCCCAGGGCCGGATTGTCTTCCACCGCGGCAATGACGGCGATCCCGAGACGCTCGATCCGCACAAAACCTCCACCGTCGCCGAAGCGCATCTGCTGCGGGACCTGCGCGAGGGCCTCGTGATCCACAATATGATGGGCGAGGTCGTACCCGGCGTCGCCGAAAGCTGGACAATGAGTCCGGACGGCAAGAGCTGGCGCTTCAAGCTGCGCGGCAACGCGAAATGGTCGAACGGTGACCCGGTCAGGGCCTCGGATTTCGTCTATTCCTTCAGGCGTATCGTCAATCCGGAAACCGGCGCGAAATACGCCAACCTGCTCTTCCCGATCCGCAATGCCCAGGCGATCCACAAGGCCGCTGCCGGCTCCTCGCTGGAAACGCTCGGCGTCACCGCTCCAGACGAGAGCACGCTGGAGATCGCACTGGAGCAGCCGACGCCCTACCTGCTCGAGCTCCTGACCCATCAGAGCGCCCTGCCCGTGCACCCACCCAGCGTGGCCAAGGCGGCGCAGGAGCCCGAGCGGCCGGAGAACTGGATCACCAACGGCCCCTATATGCTCAGGGAACTGGCGCCGAACTCGCATATCCGGCTCGACCGCAACCCGCATTTCCATGCGGCCGCCGATGTGAAGATCGATACCGTGATCTTCTATCCGGCGTCCGACCTCGCAGCGGCGGTGCGGCGCTTCCAGGCCGGCGAACTGCATCTCACCACGGACATCCCCGCTGACCAGTTCAAGAGCCTGAAGGAAAAGCTCGGCGACCAGGTCCGGATCGGCCCCTATCTCGCGACCTATTTCCTGATCATCAACAGCGCCAAGCCGCCCTTCGACGACGAGCGCGTCAGGCGGGCGCTATCGCTGCAGATCGATCGCGAATTCATCGCCGACCGGATCTGGGGCGGCACGATGCTGCCGGCCTATGGCGTGATACCCCCGCATATCGGCAATTACGGCGAGCGTGCCGAACTCGATTTCCGCCACGCTTCAGTGCTCGAACGCGAAGACGAGGCCAAGCGCCTGCTCGCTTCGGCCGGCTTCGGCAGCATACCGCTTCAGGTCGAGTTCCGCTTCAACACCACCGACAACAACCGTCACACGGCCGAGGCGATCGCAGAGCAATGGCGCGCGATCGGCGTCGAGACCCGTTTCGTCCAGACCGATTTCCGCACGCATTTCGCCTATCTGCGGGATGGCGGCGATTTCGACGTCGCCCGCTATGGCTGGATCGGCGACTATTCCGACCCGCAGAACTTCCTCTTCCTGTTCGAGAGCGACAATGCCGGCTTCAACATCGGCAAGTACAGCAATCCGCAATTCGACGCGTTGATGAAGCTCGCGACCGAGGAACTCGACATCGCCCGGCGCGCCGCGATCCTGCGCGAGGCCGACAGCATCGTCATCCGCGACGAGCCGTGGATTCCGGTACTGCACTACTCAACCAAGAACCTGGTCTCGCTGAAGCTGACCGGCTTCGAGCAGAACCTGCGCGGCGCGATCCCGACGCGGTTCCTGAGCCTGAAGGCCTGAGGTCCGGCCCTGCACCAGACGCCGGGCCGTTTCCACGCCTTGAGGCTCGCAACCGGCGCCAAGCTTCGCTAGGAAGGTCCGGCGTTCCCTTCCAATCAGCGAGTCCGCATCGATGAGCCGCATCGTCTACGTCAATGGCGCCTATCTTCCCGAGGAAGAGGCCAAGATCTCCGTTTTCGACCGCGGCTTCATTTTCGGCGACGGCATCTATGAGGTTTCGGCCGTGATCGGCGGCAAGCTCGTCGATTGCGAGGCGCATCTCGCGCGCCTCGAGCGCTCCTGCGGCGAAATTCGCCTCGGCCTGCCCTGGTCGAAGGCCGAGCTCGTCGCGATCCATCAGGAGCTGATCAAGCGCAATAATCTCGATGAGGGCGGCATCTACCTGCAGGTCTCGCGCGGCGCTTCCGATCGCGATTTCCCCTTCCCGAAGGATGTCCAGCCGACGCTGGTGATGTTCACCCAGGCCCGCAACTTCGTGAATGCGCCGACAGCCAAGACCGGCATCAAGGTCGTCTCGACGCCGGACCTGCGCTGGGCCCGCCGCGACATCAAGAGCGTCAATCTGCTCGCCCCGGTGCTGGCCAAGCAGTTCGCGCTGGAAAGCGGCGCGCAGGAAGCCTGGCTCACCGAGGACGGCGTGGTGACCGAAGGCGCCTCTTCCACCGCCTGGATCGTCAAGGGCAAGACACTGATCTCGCGGCCGCTCTCCAACAAGGTGCTGCCCGGCATCACCCGCAAGGCGGTGCTGGCCTATCTCGCGGAATCCGGCTTCACCTTCGAGGAGCGCGAGTTCACGCTGGAAGAGGCGCTCGACGCCGAGGAGGCCTTCATCACCTCCGCGACCAGCCTCGTCATGCCGGTGACCACGATCGACGGCCACACGATCCATAACGGCGCGCCCGGCCCGACGGCGCTGCGCCTGCGCGAGATCTATATCGACTACGCCCGCAAGGGCGGCGTGCTCGGCTGAGGCATCGGGCCCGTTCAACGGCGTCATGCTCGCCCTTGTGGCGAGCATCTACGTCTTGGACAGCGCCCTCGATAGGCGAAGGCATGGATGGTCGGGACAAGCCCGACCATGACGGATGGCGCTAAGCGCCGCCCGAGAATGACGTGCCAGCAGCCAATTCCCCCATCACATAGGTCTCGACGACATTCCGATCGTCGCCGAGTGTGACGAGCACGAAGAGTTCCTCCGCGAGATCGCGCACCGTCTCCATGCGATGCGCCATCGCTCGCGTCGCGCCCGTATCAAGCACGACCACATCCGCCTCGCGGCCGGGCTCGAAGCTGCCGATCAGGTGATCGAGGCTGAGTGCCACCGCATTGCCGCGCGTGATCGCATGCAGGGCGCCCAAAGCCGACAGGCTTTGCCCTTGAAGCTGCAGCACCTTGTAGGCCTCGGCCATGGTCCTGAGCATCGAGTAGGAGGTGCCCCCGCCGATATCGGTCGCGACCGCGACCTTGACGCCGCGCTGCCGGGCATGCGCCCAGTCGAACAGGCCTGAACCCAGGAAGAGGTTCGAGGTCGGGCAGAACACCGCGACCGCGCCGGTGTCCGCAAAGGCCTGCCATTCATTGTGGGTCATGTGGATGCAGTGACCCATCAGGCTCTTCGGGCCGAGCAGGCCGTAGCGCCGGTAGATATCGGCATAATCAGCAGCTTCCGGATAAAGCTCGCGGGCAAAGGCAATCTCGGCTCGGTTCTCATCGATATGGGTCTGGACATGACAGTCGGGATGCTCGGCCGCCAGCCTCCCCGCCGCCGCCAGTTGCTCCGGCGTCGAGGTAATCGCGAAGCGCGGCGTGATCGCATAGAGCTGCCGGCCCTTGCCGTGCCAGCGCGCGATCAGCGCCTTGGAATCTTGATAGCTGCTCTCGGCCGTATCGGTCAGCGCTTCCGGCGCGTTGCGATCCATCATCACCTTGCCGGCGATCATGCGCGTGTTGCGGCGCTCCGATTCCGTGAAGAAGGCCTCCGCCGATTGCCGATGGACCGAACAATAGACCGCCGCCGTGGTCGTGCCGTTGGCGAGCAATTCGTCGAGAAAAAAGCGCGAGAGCTTCTCGGCATGGCCCTGCTGAGCGAGCTTCTGCTCCTCGACGAAGGTATATTTGTTCAGCCACTCCATCAATTGCGCGCCATAGGAGGCGATCACCTGGGTCTGCGGCATGTGGATATGGGCGTCTATGAAGCCCGGCATGATCAGATGCGGGCGGTGGTCGACGATCTCAGCATCGGCCGGCAGCGTCCGCAGCAGGTCCCGCGCCTCGCCAGCCGCCTTGACCAAGCCGCTCTCGATGACAAGCAGCCCGTCCTCGACATAGCGATGCGCGGCCTCGCCCGCCGTCTCCGGATCGTCGACGAACCAGAGCAGGCGGCCGCGCAAGGCGCGCAATGGAGTGGAGGTGGTCACGTCGGGCGGCTCCGGCACAATTCCACATCACATCTGCACCAAATCGAAGCTTCCGGCCAAGGCCGGATCATGCCTAATCTGCGGGCATGATTTGGCTTTGCGAGTGGAGCGAGAGGGATGCGTGAGAGCTTGCGCTTCCTGCTCGGCGACAGACTGGTCGAGATCGACCACTGCGATCCCACTTTGACGGTTCTCGACTGGCTGCGCCTCGACCGGCGCATGACCGGCACCAAGGAAGGCTGTGCCGAGGGCGATTGCGGCGCCTGTACCGTCGTCGTCGGGCGGCTAGATCGCGGGCAGCTGCGCTACGAGGCAATCAATGCCTGCATCCGCTTCCTACCGACGCTGGACGGCTGCCAGCTTCTCACAGTCGAGCATCTGAAAGGCTCCGACGGCAGCCTGCACCCGGTCCAGCAGGCGATGGTCGAGTGCCATGGCTCGCAATGCGGCTTCTGCACGCCGGGCTTCGTGATGTCGCTGCTGGCGCTCAGGCTCAACGAGGCGGAGCCGGACACAGGTCGCATAGAGGATGCGCTCGCCGGCAATCTCTGTCGCTGCACCGGCTACGAACCGATCATCGCCGCCGGCCGCCGCATGGACGAGATCGCGCCGCGCGAGGCCGATCAGTTCCTGCGGGAACGGGAGGCCGTTGCGGCGCGGCTTGCCGCCCTGGATGATGACGAGACGCTGTCCCTGCAAGGTGGAAGCCGACGCTTCTATGCACCCACGACGGTGGAGGCGCTGGCCGAACTCGTCGCCGCCCACCCACAAGCGACGCTCGTCGCCGGCGCGACCGATGTCGGGCTCTGGGTCACCAAGGCGATGAAACGCCTCGATCCGCTGATCTATCTCGGACGGGTCGAGACACTGCGCGCGATCACCGACGAAGGCGATCATCTGTGCATCGGTGCGATGGCTGGTCATATCGATGTCCGGACGGCGCTCGCCGCCCTCTCCCCTCAGCTCGACGAGTTGATGCGCCGTTTCGGCGGCGAGCAGGTGCGCAATGCCGGCACGATCGGCGGCAACATCGCCAATGGCTCGCCGATCGGCGACCTGCCGCCTGCCCTGATCGCGCTCGATGCCACGCTGGTCCTGGCAAGGCGCGGGGAAACCAGCCTCGAACGCCGTAGCATCCCGCTCGAAAGCTTCTTCATCGAATACCGCAAGCAGGACCGGCGGCCCGGAGAATTCGTCGAGGCCGTGCTGGTGCCGAAACTTGCGGACGGCATGCTGTTCCATGCCTCCAAGGTCTCGAAGCGCTTCGACGAGGATATTTCCGCCGTCTGCGGCGCCTTTCGACTGGCGTTCGGCAATGATGGGCGCATCATAGAAGCCCGCCTCGCCTATGGCGGCATGTCCGGCATCCCAAAGCGTGCGGCGGCGGCCGAAGCTGCGCTCGTCGGCCAACGTTGGGACGACAAGGCCATCGCAGCCGCCATCGCCGCTCTCCCGCAGGATTTCACGCCGCTCGACGACATGCGCGCCTCGGCGCATTATCGGCTCAAGATCGCCGGCAACCTGCTGCTGCGCTTCCTGATCGAAACGACGGAAGCTGAGACGCGAACGCGGGTCGCCGGCCTGCTGGCGGAGGTCGCCCATGGCTGACGCACGCCGCAAGCTCGATATCGGACTGGAGAGCGGGCCGGTCGGCAGCTCCCGCACCCATGATTCCGCGCCCAAGCATGTCGCGGGCGAAGCTGTTTATATCGACGACATCGCCGCGCCCGAAGGGTTGCTGCATGCCTATCTCGGCACCAGCAAGATCGCCCATGGCCGACTGCTCTCGCTCGACCTCGATGCTGTCCGCGCCGCGCCGGGTGTCGTCGCCGTGCTGACGGCGGCGGATATCCCCGGCGCCAACGATATCTCCTCGACGCATCTGCATGACGAACCGGTCTTCGCGACCGATTCCATCCTGTTCCACGGCCAGCCGCTCTTTGCCGTCGTCGCCGAGACCCGCGAGCAGGCTCGCCATGCCGCGACGTTGGCCAAGGCGGACTATGCCGAGGAAGCGCCGCTGATCGACATCGCTGCAGCGCGCGAAGCCGGGAGGAAACTCGTCACCGAACCGCTCAAGCTCGAACGGGGCGATGTCACTACCGCGCTGGCAGCGAGCCCGCGCCGGCTGAAAGGCGCGATGGCGATCGGCGGGCAGGAGCATTTCTACCTCGAAAGCCAGGTCGCGCTCGCTATCCCCGGCGAGGACGAGGATATGGCCGTGCTGGTCTCGACCCAGCATCCGAGCGAGGTTCAGCATATGGTCGCGGCCGTGCTCGGCGTCGGCTCCCATGCGGTAACGGTCGAGGTGCGGCGCATGGGCGGCGGCTTCGGCGGCAAGGAGACGCAGGCCAATCTCTTCGCCTGCATCGCCGCGCTCTGCGCCCGCAAGCTGAAGCGCCCGGTGAAGCTGCGTCCCGACCGCGACGACGACATGGCGATCACGGGAAAACGCCATGACTTCATCTGCGATTACGAGGTCGGCTTCGACGATGATGGCCGCATCCATGCGGTCGACGCCGTCTATGCGGCGCGCTGCGGCTGGAATGCCGATCTCTCCGGGCCGGTGACCGACCGCGCCCTGTTCCACATGGACAATTGCTATTTCTACCCGGCGGTGCGCGCACGTTCGGAGCCGCTCTTCACCAATACCTGCTCGAACACCGCCTTCCGTGGCTTCGGCGGGCCGCAAGGCATGGTGGGCGCCGAGCGCCTCATCGAGGAGGTCGCCTACGCGACCGGGCTCGACCCGCTGGAGGTGCGCCGGCGCAATCTCTATGGCGCGACTGATCGCAACGTCACGCCCTATCACCAGACGGTCGAGGACAATATCGCGGCGGATGTGATCGCGGAGCTCGAGCAGCGCTGCGACTATCAGACCCGCAAGGCCGCGATCCGCGAGGCCAACAGGACGAGCCCGATCGTCAAGCGCGGCATCGCGCTTACGCCTGTAAAATTCGGCATCTCCTTCACCGCGACCTGGTTCAACCAGGCCGGTGCGCTGGTGCATGTCTATACGGACGGCACGGTCGCGCTGAACCATGGCGGCACCGAGATGGGGCAAGGGCTCTATATCAAGGTGGCGCAAGTGGTGGCCCATGCCTTCGGCATCGGGCTCGACCAGATCAAGATCACGGCGACGACGACCGGCAAGGTGCCGAACACTTCGGCCACCGCCGCCTCTTCCGGCTCCGACCTCAACGGCATGGCAGCGCTCGATGCCTGCGAGACGATCAAGAAGCGATTGACCGAATTCGCAGCAAGGCACTGGCGGGTCGAGGCAGACGACATCGCCTTCCTGCCGGGCCGCGTGAAAATCGGCGCCCGCGAGATCGCCTTCAAGGAACTGGTCGCGGCCGCCTATATGGCGCGCGTCCAGCTTTCGGCGACGGGCTTCTATGCGACGCCCAAAATCCACTGGGACCGCAAGGCCGGGCGCGGCCACCCGTTCTACTATTTCGCCTATGGCGCAGCGGCGGCCGAGGTCGCAATCGACACGCTGACCGGGGAGTACAAGGTCGAGCGGGTCGATATCCTCCATGATTGCGGACGGTCGCTGAACCCGGCGATCGACAAGGGCCAGATCGAGGGCGGCTTCGTGCAGGGTATGGGCTGGCTGACGACCGAGGAACTGGTCTGGGACAAGAAGGGCCGGCTCTGGACCCATGCCCCCTCGACCTACAAGATTCCCGTCGCCTCCGACCGGCCGCGGGTCTTCAACGTGCATCTGCTGGACAACGCGCCGAACCGTGAGCCGACGATCCATCGCTCCAAGGCCGTCGGCGAGCCGCCGCTGATGCTGGCGATCTCGGTGCTGCATGCGCTGTCGGATGCAGTGGCGAGCGTCGGCGACCATCGCATCTGCCCACGCCTCGATGCACCGGCAACGCCCGAGCGCGTGCTGGAGGCTGTCGAGCGGGTCAGGGCGGAGGCAGCATCATGACCCTCGCCGCCTTCCTCGCCACCCATCAGCGCGACGGCATCGTCATCGTCCGGGTCGAGGCCGCGGAAGGCTCGACGCCGCGCGAGGCCGGGGCTTGCATGGCGGTCAGCCCGAACGCCATCGCCGGAACCATCGGCGGCGGGCAGCTCGAATTCCACTGCATCGACATCGCCCGGCACATGCTCGGCGAAGGCGCCGAGGATCAGTTACTCGATATCCCCCTCGGGCCGCAGATGGGGCAGTGCTGCGGTGGGCGGGTGCGTGTTTCGCTCCGCCATGCGGGAGCGGCCGAGATCGCCCTGTTCAGCGCCCGCGAGAAGGCCGAAGCCGCGACGCGGCCACCGGTGCTGATCTTCGGGGCCGGCCATACCGGCCGCGCGCTGGCAAAGGCACTGGCACCGCTGCCCCTCTCGGTCTCCCTGCTCGACGATCGTGACGACGTCATGAGCGGGCTGCCGGCAGCCGTCACCTGCATCCGCATGGCCGATCCCGTCGATGCGATCGCGAGCGCTCCGGCAAAAGCCGCCTTCGTCGTGCTCTCGCACAGCCATGCGCTCGACTACCGGCTGGCCGAGGCGGCGCTGGCGCGTGGCGATGCGGCCTATGTCGGCATGATCGGCTCGGCCACGAAGCGCGCCCGCTTCGAATCCGGCTTCCTGCGCGCTGGTGGTCGGCGCGAGGCTCTGGCGCGCTTGACCTGCCCGATTGGCGGCTGCGATGTGGACGACAAGCGCCCGGAGGTGATCGCGGCCTTGACGGCAGCCGAGCTGGTGCGTTGCTTGCTTGGCCGCCGGGAGCCGGCGAAAGGGAGACGGTCGCGACATGAATCAGCCGCGTGAGCAGAAGGTGCCGCCGCGGCTGGCGCTCGCCCATATTTCGAAGAGCTTTCCCGGCGTCAAAGCCAATGAAGACATCAGCCTGAGCGTCAAGCCGGGCGAAATCCACGCGCTGCTTGGCGAGAACGGCGCCGGCAAGTCGACGCTGGTCAAAATCATCTACGGCGTCCAGCAGGCCGACGAGGGCGCCATCTCCTGGAACGGCTCGCCCGTTTCGATCCCCTCGCCCAAGGCGGCGCGCAAGCTCGGCATCGGCATGGTCTTCCAGCATTTCTCGCTGTTCGACGCGATGACGGTGATCGAGAATATCGCGCTCGGGCTCGACGAGGCGGTCGATCGCGAGGAGCTGAAGCAACGCGTCGCAGCGATCCTGCAATCCTATTCGCTACCGCTCGATCCGGAGCGCGAGGTTCATACGCTCTCGGTCGGCGAGCGCCAGCGCATCGAGATCGTGCGCTGCCTGCTGCAGAAGCCGAAGCTCCTGATCATGGACGAGCCGACCTCGGTCCTGACGCCGCAGGAGGTCGAGCGCCTGTTCGCGACGCTCAGGCAGATCGCGGCCGAGGGCTGCTCGATCCTCTACATCTCGCACAAGCTGCACGAGATCAAAGCACTGTGCGACAGCGCCACCATTCTGCGCGGCGGGCGCGTCGTCGCGACCTGCGACCCCAAGGTCGAGACAACCAAGCGCATGGCCGAGCTGATGATCGGCGCGGAACTGCGCAAGATCGAGCACGGCAAGGCGGCTGGCTCCGGCGCCGTCCGGCTGGAGGTCAAAGGACTGTCGCTGCCGGGTGAGCCCCCCTTCGGCACGGATCTGGAGAGCGTTTCCTTCGAAGCCCGGGCCGGCGAGATTCTTGGGATCGCCGGTGTCGCCGGCAATGGACAGGCGGAGTTGCTGACCGCCCTCTCGGGCGAGCAACTCGCGGCCGGCTCGGAGGCAATCAAACTCGACGGCAAACCCGTTGGTCTTGAGGGCGCCGGCACACGCCGGACGCTCGGCCTCGCCTGCGTGCCCGAGGAGCGCAACGGCCACGCTGCCGTGCCGGATTTCTCGCTCGCCGATAACGGGATCCTCACGGCGCGTCACCGGCTCCCGCTGGCGCCGCACGGCTTCATCAGCCGCAGCAGCGTGAAACGCTTTGCAGATGGCGTCATCAAGCTCTTCGACGTCCGGACCACCGGCAACGCCGCGCTCGCCCGCTCGCTCTCGGGCGGCAATTTGCAGAAATTCATCATGGGTCGCGAAATCGGCCAGCAGCCGGCCGTTCTTGTCGTCTCGCAGCCGACCTGGGGCGTCGATGCCGGTGCTGCCGCCGCGATCCGACAGGAACTCGTCGACCTCGCGGCCAAGGGCTCGGCCGTGGTGGTGATCTCGCAGGATCTCGACGAATTGCTGGAGCTCGCCGACCGGCTCTGCGTCATCAACGAGGGACGGTTGTCAGCGCCGCGACCGGTCGCGAGCCTCGGCATCGACGAGATCGGCCTGATGATGGGCGGCGTCCATGGCGCGGAGGCAGCCCATGCTTGAATGGCGCCGCCGCCGCGAGCCCAGCCTGCTGATGCTGGGCCTGAGCCCACTGATCGCGATCGGGCTCACCATGCTCATCGGCATGATCGTCTTCACCGCCATGGGCTATGACGGCTTCCACGCGGTCGGCAGCATCTTCCTGACCCCCTTCCTGGAGCCGCAACGCTGGGGCGATATCGGGGTCAAGGGCGCGCCGCTCGTCATGATCGCACTCGGGCTCGCCATCGGCTTCCGAGCCAATGTCTGGAATATCGGCGCCGAGGGGCAATACGTCATGGGCGCCATCGCCGGCACCGGCGTCGCCCTCCTGACCTATGACATGACGGGATGGTGGATTCTGCCCGCCATGGCATTGGCCGGCATCCTCGGCGGCATGGCCTGGGCCGCGATCCCGGCTTTCCTGCGCGTCAAGCTGCAGGTCAGCGAGATCCTGACCAGCCTGATGCTGACCTATGTCGCCGTGCAGTTGCTGTACTTCCTCGTGCGCGGGCCGTGGAAGGATCCGGGCGGCTTCAATTTCCCGCAGACGCGGATGTTCACGGCCGATCAGACGCTGCCGACAGTGCTGGAAGGAACGTTGGTCCATCTCGGCATCCCAGCCGCGCTGGTGCTCGCGATCATCGCCTGGTTGCTGATGGAGAAGACCACGGCAGGCTACGCGATCAAGGTCGTCGGCCTGGCACCCGCAGCCGCACGTCATGGCGGTTTCAGCGCGGCGCGCACGACCTGGGCGACCATGCTGGTCAGCGGCGCGCTCGCCGGCCTCGCCGGCCTGTTCGAGGCGGCCGGTCCGTTCGGGCAGCTCACGCCGCAATTCCCGGTTGGCTATGGGTTCACCGCGATCATCGTCGCCTTCCTCGGCCGGCTGAACCCGCTCGGCATCGTCTTCGGCGGCATCGTGCTGGCGGGAACCTATGTCGGCGGCGAGATCGCGCAATCGACGGTGAGGCTGCCGCAGGCCGCGACCGGCCTGTTCCAGGCAACGCTGTTGTTCATGCTGCTGGCAACCGACGTGCTCGTGCGTTGGCGTATCGGTTTCAAGCGGAGAGCGGCATGACCTCCGCCATGTTCATCTCCATCCTGATGACGCTGATCGCGGCTTCGACGCCGCTGCTGCTCGCATCGCTCGGCGAGCTCGTCGCAGAGAAGGCCGGCGTGCTCAATCTCGGCGTCGAGGGCATGATGTTGTGCGGCGCGGTCGCTGGCTTCGCGGTCGCCTTCTCGACCGGCAGCACCGGTATCGGGTTGGTCGCGGCGGCTTTCGCAGGCGTCGCGGCCTCGATGGTCTTCGCGGTGCTCGCGCTCTCGCTGATGGCCAACCAGGTCGCCACGGGGCTCGCGCTGACGATCTTCGGCATCGGCGCCTCCTCGCTGATCGGCGCGGGCTTCGTCGGGCGCACCGTGACGCGGCTTCAGCCGGTGTTTCCGGAAGCGCTGTCGGAACATCCGCTGCTGCGGGTGATCTTCGGACACGACATCCTCGTCTATCTCTCACTTGCGCTCGTTGCAGCCGTGAGCTGGTTCCTGCGCCGGACGCGGCCGGGCCTGATCCTGCGCGCCATCGGCGAGAACGACGCCTCGGCCCATGCGATCGGCTATCCCGTGATCGCCATCCGCTACGGCGCCATCGCCTTCGGTGGCGCCTTGGCAGGTCTCGGCGGCGCCTATTTCTCGCTGGCACTGACGCCGATGTGGGCGGACCGGCTGACGGCGGGCCGCGGCTGGATCGCACTTGCGCTCGTCGTCTTCTCGGCCTGGAAACCGGGGCGGCTCCTGCTCGGCGCCTACCTCTTCGGCGCCGTCATGACGCTCGAATTGCAGGCCAAGGCGGCCGGCGTCAGCTGGCTTGCACCCGAGGTTCTGGCGATGGCCCCCTACCTTGCGACGATTGCGGTTCTGACCATGATGTCGCTAGGACGAAAGACCGGCCGGCTCGACGCGCCCGCCTGCCTCGGCAAACCCTTCTCGGCGTCCTGACGCCGCAACCGACAACGGGGAGTTTTAGGACATGACCAGCATCATCACCCGCCGCAAGCTGACATTCGGCGCCGCCGCCGCCTCGACCCTGCCGCTGCTCGGCCGCGGCGCCTCGGCGCAGGCCCCGCTCGGCGTCGGCTTCATCTATGTCGGCCCGATCGGCGACCACGGCTATACCTGGACGCATGACCAGGGCCGGCTGGCGCTGGAGAAGGAATACGGCACCAAGATCAAGACCAGCTTCATCGAGAACGTCGCCGAGGGTCCGGACGCCGCCCGCGCGCTGCGCCAGCTCGCCCAGGCCGGCAACCAGCTGATCTTCGCGACCTCCTTCGGCTTCATGAACCCGACGATCCAGGTCGCCAAGCAATTCCCGAAGATCAAGTTCGAGCATGCCACCGGCTATATGCGCGCCGAGAACGTCGCGACCTACGATGCGCGCTTCTACGAGGGCCGCGCCGTGATCGGCACCATCGCCGGACACATGTCGAAGACCGGACAAGCCGGCTACGTCGCCTCCTTCCCGATTCCGGAAGTCGTGATGGGCATCAACGCTTTCCATCTCGCCGCCCGCAAGGTGAACCCGAACTTCAAGACCAAGGTCGTCTGGTGCTCGACCTGGTACGATCCGGCCAAGGAGGCCGACGCCGCCAAGGCGCTGATCGACCAGGGCGCCGACATGATCACCCAGCACACCGATTCCGCCGCTCCGCTCCAGGCGGCCGAGCAGCGCGGCGTCTTCGCCTTCGGCCAGGCCTCCGACATGAAGTCCTTCGCGCCCAAGGCCCATCTTTCGGCCATCGTCGACGACTGGTCGGGCTACTACATCAAGCGCGTCAAGGAGGTCATGGACGGCAATTGGAAGAGCGGCGCGGTCTGGGGCGGCATCAAGGACGGCTTCGTCAAGCTAGCCCCGTATAACGATGCGATCACGCCGGCCGCCCGCGCCGCCGCCGACGAGGTCACCAAGGCCATCGTCGCCGGCACGCTCCACCCCTTCACCGGCGAGCTCAAGGACCAGAAGGGTGAAGTCCGCCTGAAGGCCGGCGAGAAGGCCAGCGACGAGATGCTTTCGAAGATGGACTGGTACGTCGACGGCATCCAGGCCTGACGATGAATTCTCGCTGCGGCGGGCTGCTCGCGCCGCCGCAGCGATTCGCCGGCTCTATCCGCCTGACGCTCCGTCAACCCACCCCGTTAACCTGTTTTCGTTCTCAACTGGGCCGTTACCGGCCTGAAACCGATGGAACGAAGGCGTTTCCTGTGCGTATCTACCGCCGCGGCCATCGTCTTTCCGCGGTAACCGTGGCAACTGCGTGAGTTGCGCGCCGCGAATGGCATCCATGTGTCGCGGTCGCTCGTGTCGGAAACGAGCATGAACGGCCGTCATCCAGCACGCGACGCCTGAACCACCTTCTCTAGGAGGAATTCATGACCAAGAACGAACTGATCGCCGCCATTGCCGAAGAGACCGGCAAGACCAAGGCCGACGTCTCGGCCATCCTGGCCTCTCTCGGCGCGACCGTCGCCAAGTCCCTCAAAAAGGGCGACGACGTCACGCTCGGCGGCATCGGCAAGCTCTCCGCCGCCAAGCGCGAGGCCCGCGAGGCCCGCAACCCCTCGACCGGCGCGACCATCAAGGTGCCCGCCAAGACCGTCGTGAAGTTCAAGGTCACCAAGGACCTCGCCGACGCGGTGGCGTAAGGCCATCATCGGGCTCAGGCAGCGTTCGCGCATGAAACGTGGACGCTGCTTGACCCTGCGCCCCATGCCCTCACATTAGCGGCATGTTTCTCCGTCTCTTCACCGATCTGCGCGCCGCCAAGGTCCCGGTGACCTTGCGCGAGTACCTGACGCTGCTCGAAGGGGTGGAGGCCGATCTGGCCGAACACAGGGTCGACGAGTTCTACTATCTCGCCCGCGCCACGCTGGTGAAGGACGAGCGCCATCTCGACAAGTTCGACCGCGTCTTCGCCCAGGTTTTCAAGGGCATGGAGACGCTGCAGCAGGCGATCGAGGAAGCCGGCATTCCCGAGGAATGGCTGCGCAAGCTCGCCGAGAAATTCCTGACCGACGAAGAGAAAGCCCAGATCGATGCGATGGGCTGGGAGAAGCTCTGGGAGACGCTGAAACAGCGGCTCGACGAGCAGAAGGGCCGCCATCAGGGCGGCAACAAGTGGATCGGCACCGCCGGCACCTCGCCCTATGGCGCCTATGGCTACAATCCCGAAGGCATCCGCATCGGCCAGGACAAGAACCGCAATTTCCGGGCGGTGAAGGTCTGGGACAAGCGCGAGTTCAAGGATTTCGACGACACGCGCGAACTCGGCGTTCGCAACATGCGGATCGCGCTCAGGCGCCTGCGCCGCTTCGCACGCACCGGCGCGGCCGAGGAACTCGACCTCGACAACACCATTTCCGAGACCGCCCGGCACGGCTACCTCGACGTGAAGCTTCGCCCCGAGCGCCGCAACGCGGTCAAGGTGCTGCTCTTCCTCGATGTTGGCGGCTCGATGGACTGGCATATCGAATTGGCCGAGGAGCTGTTCTCGGCGGCGCGGGCCGAGTTCAAGCATTTCGAGCATTTCTACTTCCATAACTGCCCCTATGAGCGGGTCTGGAAGGAGAACCGCCGGCGCCACGACCAGCAGATCGCGACCTGGGACGTGCTCAGGACCTATCCCTCCGACTACCGGCTCGTCTTCGTCGGCGATGCCTCGATGAGCCCCTACGAGATCGCGATGCCCGGCGGCTCCGTCGAGCACTGGAACGAGGAGGCCGGCGAGGTCTGGATGGAGCGTCTGGCGACCAAATTCCCGAAATCGGTCTGGCTCAATCCGGTGCAGCAGAACCTCTGGAACTACACCCAGTCGATCCGCCAGATCGGCGGTTTGATGGGCGGGCGCATGTTCCCGTTGACGCTCGACGGACTGGATGGCGCGATGAAGGTTCTGGCACGGTGACGAAAGCGATCATGGACGAGGACGATGACGGCCCCGCCCCGAGCTGGCGCCAGCGCCCCAAGCCGGTGGGCTTCGAGATCGCCTACAAGCTCGACGGCGACACCCTCGAGGTCGATCGGACGCGCCGGGTCGACAGCATCCGTCTGAGCGCGGTCGAGCAGGTCCGCTTCGTCTATGCGCCCGGCAATATCTCGTCGAAGGGCTACAAGACGCAACTCCGGCTCAGCGACGGCCGCACCGTGACCTTCGGCAACCTGTCCTGGCGTTCGCTCACCGATCTCGACCGCGACGATCCGCGCTATCGCCGCTTCGTCACCGCGCTGTCGGCCGCGATCGCGCGGGCCAATCCGCGCGCGCGCTTCGTCGCCGGACGACCCAGGCCGATCTGGCTCGGCGTCGCCGCCCTCGGCGCGCTGTCGATGCTGATGCTCGCGGCCTTCACGCTGCGCGCCTTCCAGCAGGGCGCGAACAGTGCCGGGCTGCTCGGCATCCTGCTGATCGCCGCCTCGTTCTGGCAGGTCTGGCCGCTGGTCAGTCTCAACCGGCCGCGCGAACTCGCGACCGGCGAGGTGCCCGACAGCCTCGTCCCGGGTGGGACGAGCTGAGGTTCAGCGGACGACCAGCACCGAGCATTTCGCCCGGCGCACGATAGCCGAGGCGTTCGAGCCGATGACATAGGCGAGCATGCCGGGCTCATGCGAGCCTATGACGATGAGATCGGCGCCGCTGGCGTCGGCCTCTGCCAGCACCTCGCCATGGACGGAGCCGATCAGGACCTTGGCCGAGACCTGCTCGGCGGGAAGATCGACCTTCGCTGCGATCTCGGCGAGCTTCGCCTCGGCATCTTCCTGCTGCTCGGAATCGAAATCAGCCGGCACGAACTCCATGTAGGTGACCGGGATGAGCGAGCGGACATAGACCAGACGCAGCCGCCCGCCCGAAGCCTTCGCGAAGGAGACGGCCGCTGCGAGCGCCGGCTGGGCAAGCTCGGCTTCGGCGAGATCTACGGGGACCATGATCGACCTGTACATCGCATCCTCCTAGGCATCGGACCGAAAAATGGGCGCCACTTTTCGGGAGTCCGGATGATATCACAAATGCCTGGATCGCTGTTGCCGCGCCCGGTGGAATGCGCGCCGATCCAGACGGGTGTGCAACCATCATGGAGTTTGCCAGCATCGGCGCCATGATCCAGCGCAAAATGCCGGATGCGGTGCGATGCCGCGCGGGTCTAGCCCTGGCGCTCGGGCGTACGGACGATCAGCCCGTCGAGATCGTCGCGGATGCGGATCTGACAGGAGAGGCGCGAATTCGGGCGAACGTCGAAGGCGAAGTCCAGCATATCCTCCTCCATCGGCTCGGCAGGGCCGACCGCCGCGGTCCAGGCATCGTCGACATAGACATGGCAGGTGGCGCAGGCGCAGGCGCCGCCGCATTCCGCCTCGATGCCGGGAACCGCGTTGCGGATCGCCGTCTCCATCACGGTCGAGCCGGTTTCGGCCTCGACGGTGCGGCTCTCTCCATGAGCGTCGATGAAGGTGATGTTAGGCATGGGAAACTCCGGCGGCGCGATCTCCGGCACCGCTTAGAGCATTTCAAAGCGGCACGGAACGGGTTTTCCCGCCGCAGCCGTGCTCAGGCGGCGCAATCGGAGCGTGCGATCACCGCCCTCGCCTCGGCCGCCGCGAGGGCGAGCGCATCGAGAGCGCTTTCGCTCGCCTTCTGCTCCGGCCCGGCAAGACCCTCCTCGATGCGGTCGGCAGCCTCGGCGACCTGCCAGGCACCGACGGCGCGCGCCGCACCCTTCAGGCTGTGGGCGGCATCCATCCGCATCTGCCGGTCGGTGCTGCCGTGGATGGCTCGCAGATGGACGACGCATTGCTGGGCGAAGAGCACCAGCAATTCGCGCTCCAACTCGTGATCGCCTGCGGTCTGGCGGGAGAGATAGGCGAAATCGATGGCCTTCTCGGTCATGTCAGGAACTCTTCGACATCGGTCATCAAATGGCCGCACGGGCCGGTCTCATGCCCTTCAGGAAGCGCCCGGATGGTGAACGAGGCGTTAACGACGTTTGTGAATCGCGTGGTCAAATGGGTTTCCAAGGGTCCAGGGGTCCACTACCCTTCCAATTGGTAAATGATGGGCGCAGTGTCTCCGTTCACCCGGCCAGAGGCGGCATGGGGCGACGGTGGTCATCGTACGCGCCCATCGTCAGTAGCGTGACGAGGCGGCAACGATGAATCGACCCAAGAAGCTCCAGGACCCCACTGAAGCTGCGATGTCGGCGATCGAAGAGGCTCTTCGCCTTGACCAGTCCAAGGACGGCGCCGAGACGCCGGTCGAGACCGAGCCGCGCCTGCCCTCGACCAGCGAGAACGACCTGAAGCTCGAATTGCCGCGCGTCGAGCCGGCTCCGGCGTCGCCTCCGCCGGCCCTTGCCACTCCTCCCCAGCAGCCGGCGCAGCCGCGCGCCGCGATCGCGCCCGATACCAGCCGCGTCGCCAATGACGACCGCCGCGATTCCAGCTCGCTGGTCCAGGCCTTCGCCGTGCGCCCGTCGCGCAAGCCCTACTGGTTCGCCGCGCTGTCGTCGCTAGCCTGGCTGGGAGGCGCCGCCTTCGTCCTGCTCGGCCGCTACGGCTCGTTCAGCAACGGCCTGCCCGAGCCGGTCGCCAGCTTCGGCATCGGCGAATGGACGCTGCTCGCGCTCTCGATCGGCGCGCCGGTCGTGTTCTTCTTCGTCCTGGCGGCGCTCTATCGCCGCACCCAGGAAATGCGCCTGATCTCGCGCGCCATGACCGAGGTCGCGCTGCGCCTGGCCGAGCCCGAGGTCGCCGGCGCCGATTCCGTGCTGTCGCTGAGCCAGACCATCCGCCGCGAGGTCGCCGCCATGGGCGACGGCATCGAGCGCGCGGTTGCGCGCGCCGGCGAACTTGAAACCATCGTGCGCGGCGAAATTTCGACGCTGGAGCGCGCCTATGCCGATAACGAGATCCGACTGCGCTCGCTGATCGACGAGCTCGTCACCCAGCGCGAGGCCGTGGTCGGCAATGCCGAGCGCGTCAAGATCGCCATCAGCGGCGCCCATGACGGGCTCGCCAAGGACCTCGACAGCGCCAGCCGCGCCATCGCGGAAGCCGTCTCGCAGGCCGGCGACCGCGTCACCGGCTCGCTCGGCGCCAAGGGCGACCAGATCACCCAGGCGCTCGGCCGTGCCGGCGAAAAGATGATCGAGGAGATCAGCGGACGCAGCCACGACCTGGTCGAGCGCCTGCAGGTCACCTCCGGCGAGGTTTCCGAGCGACTGGCAGGAGCCAGCGACAATCTCTCGACCATGCTCGACGGCCGGGCCAAGGAAATCGCCGGTTCGCTGGAGCGCACCGGTGCCGTCCTCACCGAAGGCCTGACCACCGGCGCCCAGGACGTCACCCGCGCCATCAGCGAGACCGGCAACCAGGTCGCCGAAACGCTGACCGGCCGCGTCGAGACCGTCAACGAACTGCTCAAGAACACCGGCGAGACGCTCGCCCGCGACATCTCGGCGCGTGGCACGGAAGCGGCCGAGCGCTTCGAGGTCAGCAGCCGCAGCATGGTCGCGCTGATCGAGAGCCAGAGCGAGGCCCTGCAGGCGCGCCTGGCGGAATCCGGCGAGGCGCTGCGCAGCGCGCTTTCCGACGAGGGCGAGAGCGTCACCACCCGCCTCGCCGAGGTCGGGCGCGGGGTCAACAGCCTGCTCGTCCGCCAGAACGAAGCCATCGCCACCCGCCTGACCGAGGTCGGCGAGAGCGTCCACGGCCTGATCGGCACGCATGGCGACACGCTGGTCAGCCGCCTCAACGAGACCGCCCGCACCGTCGACGACGTGCTGCGCGAGCGCAGCGAGGCGATCATCCTGCGCGTCAACGATGCCAGCCAGTCCCTCAGCGAGTCTGTCGCGCAGCATGGCGACGCGCTCACCGGCCGCATCACCGACGTCGCGGGCCAGGTCAACGGGCTCTTCACCGACCAGGGCAGCAAGCTCGTCGACCGCCTGAACGAAACCGGCCAGACCGTCCATACCCTGCTCGACCAGCAGGCCGAGAAGCTGGTCGGCCGCGTCTCCAGCGCCGGCAGCGAGCTCGCCGATCTCGTCGGCCAGCAGAGCGACGGCGTCGTCGAGCGCGTCGCCGAAGCCGGCCGCAACCTCGCCAGCCTGATGGGCGAGCACAGCGATGCAACGGTCTCGCGCGTCTCCAATGCCGGCGCCGATGTCGCCAAGCTGTTGTCGGAGCGCAGCGAAGCTCTGGTTTCCAGCGTCTCGGGCGCCGTCAACACCGTCGAAACGCGCCTGCGCGACGAGAGCGAGCTGCTCGTCAGCCGCCTGACCCAGGCCGGCCAGGAGGTCGGCACCATCGTCGGCAACGAGAGCGAGCGCCTGATCACCGGCCTGTCCGAGACCGGCATGCGCGTCAGCGCCCTGCTCGACGAGCAGGCCGGCGCGATGACCGTCAAGGTTTCGCAGGCCGGGCTCGAGATCAAGGACCTGCTCGGCAACGAGAGCCAGGCCCTGGCCAGCCGCGTCGCCGATGTCGGCCGCTCGGTGCATGGCATCCTGTCGGAGCGCAGCAACGCCCTGATCTCCCGCCTGGCCGAGACCGGCGCCAGCATCGACCAGCAGCTGGACGAGCGCGGCGCCCATCTGGCCTCCCGCATCACCGGCAGCATCGAGGCGGCGCAGAACGCCCTCGAACAGCAGCAGACCGGCTTCCTCGCCAGCGTCAGCGACACGGCTGAGAAGGTCGGTTCCCTGCTCGGCGAGCAGCGCGAGACCATGGTGCGCGACCTCGTCAGCACCGGCCGCGAGGTCCACACCCTGCTCGGCGAGCAGAGCGAGGATCTGGCGCGCCGCATGACCGAGGCCACCCGCACGCTCACCGAGACGATCAATGTCGACGGCCGCCATGTCGCCGACCGCGTCACCGAGGCGACGCAGGGGCTGCGCGACACCTTCACCGTCCATGCCGAGGATGCGCGCACCCTGCTCGCCGGCACCGGCCGCGAGATCGTGCTGGCGCTGACCCAGCAGGGCGGGCGCGTGAACGAGGCGCTCTCGGCCAATGCCGAGTCGATGCTGCGTTCGGTCGAGGGCCGGGCCCAGGCGCTCAACGAGGCGCTGGCGCTGCGCCACGACGCGCTGACCAAGCTCTTCGACGAGCGGGGACATGAAATCGAAACCGCGCTCGGCGGACGCCTCTCGGCGTTTGCGGCGCTGTTCGACACGCAGGGCCGCGACGTCGAGAATGCGCTCGCCGCGCGTCTGGGTGCCTTCGAGGACCTGATCGTCGTCCAGGGCGGCACCCTGACCGCCAAGATCTCCGGCGATGCTCAGCAGCTCACCACCGCGCTGCATGCCGGAATCGCGCAGGTCGAGAAGCTGATCTCCGAGGATGGCGTCGCGCTGGCCGACAAGGCCGGGACGCGTGCTCTCGAGGCAGCCGAGCTGCTCGCCAGCCGCACCCGCGAGGCCGCGGACGCGATGGAGAGCCAGATCAAGCTGTTCGAGGATCGCTCCGGCGCCAAGAGCGCCGAGATCGCCGGCACGCTCGACAGCCTGATCGCGCGCATCGACGGCAGCCTCGGCTCGCGCGCCACCGCCCTCAACGAGGCGCTGGTCGAGCGCACGGTCGACATCGCCCGCGTGCTGGCCGAAGGCGGACGCGAGGTGACCAAGGCGCTCGCGGCCAAGGCCGACGAGATCGGCGAGGTCGTCACCTCCAAGAGCGAGTCGCTCACCCGCACGCTCAGCGACAAGGCCGATACGATCAACGCGACGCTGGGCGGCCGTGCCCTCCAGATCGCCGACACGCTCGACCAGAGCGTCGCGCGCTTCGAGGAGCGCGTCGTCAACCGGCTCGACACCGTCTCGCATACGCTCGACACGCGCGGCGACGAGATCGCCACCACGCTGCAGGGCCGCTCCGAGGCCATCGCCTCCGTGCTCGCCGAGCGCGCGCAGGAATTGCGCGCGCTGTTCGACGACCAGGGCGGCGGCATGGTCTCGGCGCTCGCCGGCCAGAGCGAGGCCATCGCGGCCGCGCTCACCGAGCGGGCCGAGCAGTTGCGCACCCTCTTCGACGATCGCGGACTCGGCATCGTCGCGGCGCTCGGCCGCCGTGGCGACGCCATCTCCGGCGCGCTCGACCAGCGTGCCGAGCAACTGCGCGCGATCTTCGAGGGCCAGGGCGCCGGCCTCGTCACGGCGCTGGAGCGCCAGGGTGCGGCCGTGGCCTCTTCGCTGGACGAACGGACGAGCGCCCTGCAAGCAGCTTTCGACGCCAGCGGCAGCGGCCTCGTCGCTGCCCTCGGCCGCCAGGGCGAGACGATCACGCAATCGCTCGACCAGCGCGTCGATGCTCTCCACGCAGTCTTCGACGCAAAGGGCAACGGCCTTGTCGCCGCTCTCGGAGAGCATGGTGCAACCTTCAGCCAGTCGATCGACGAGCGCATCGCGGCACTGCGCGCCGCCTTCGACGCCAAGGGTAACGGCCTGGTCGAGGCTCTCGGGCAGCAGGGCGCTGCCTTCACCCAGTCGGTCGACGAGCGTGTCGAGGCCCTGCGCGCCGCGTTCGACGCCAAGGGCAACGGCGCCGTCGAGGCGCTGAACGAGCGCGGCGAGGCCTTGGCCAACGAGTTCGCCACGGTCGGCGAGACGGTGGTGCGCGCACTCGAAAGCCGCGGCAACGCGCTTGTCGCCGGCCTGCGCGATCGCGGCGCCGCCATCGCCAACGCGGTCGAAGCCTCGTCCAACGCGCTGCGCGAAACGCTGGAATCCGGCTCGAAGCAATCGGTCGACGCGCTGGTCGGCACCAACGAGCAGCTGCGCGAGGAACTCGGCGGCATGCTCGGGCGTCTCGGCGAGGCCAACAAGCTGATGCAGCAGATCGTCAACGGCGCGAACAAGAACCTCGCCGCTGTCGAGAACAGCCTGTCGACCCGCGTCGGCGAATTGCAGACCGTCATCGGCACCGTGATGGCCGAGGCCGGCTCGGCCTCGCAGCAGGTCACGACGCAGATCGCCGAGCTGAAGAGCTTCTCGGAAGGCACGCTGCGGGAGACGACCGCGCTGATCGGCCAGCTCGACGATCGCGGCACCTCGCTCAACGAGGCGACCCAGGCCAGCAGCGCGGCGCTCAACGCCGTCGCCGGCCGGCTGGAGCAGATCGAGGGCCGCGTCGGCAAGGCGCTGTCCGAGCGTCGCGAGGCGCTGGAGCAGTTGCATGGGCTCATCGCCAACCGCACCGACGATGTCGAGGCGATCACCCGCTCCTTCGCCTCGCTGATCGACGACTCCCTCAACACAGCGGAATCGCGGGCCCGTCAGATCGGCACGGTCCTGTCCGACTCGGCGGAATCGACGACGAACGCGATCGCTCAACAGTTCGAGGCGATCCGTTCCGCCACCGGCCAGGAGCGCGAGCGCACAGCGGAGGCCCTGCGTGCGGCCTATGCCCAGGTCTCGACCGAGATCGGCGGCGAGATCGCCAAGGTGACCGAGCGCTTCCAGAAAGCGGCGCAGGACATGCGCGGGATCACCGGCGACATCCAGCGCGAGCTGGAGGCGACCCGCGCCGAACTGAAGCGCGGCGTGCTCGAACTGCCGGCGGAAGCCCAGGAATCGACCTCGGCCATGCGCCGGGTCGTGGCCGAGCAGATCAAGGCGCTGAACGATCTCACCGAGATCGTGACGCGCGCCGGCCGGCGCGGCGATGTCTCGCTGCCGATCGACCATGCTGCCAACCGGCGCTCGGCCGCGACTGCGGCTGTGACCGCCGCCGTTGCCGCCCCTGCCCCGGCAGCTCCGGCCCGACCTGCCCAGGTGCTCTCGCCCGTGACCCAGCCCGCCCCGGCCGCGGAGGAACCGCTGCTGCGGCCGTCCCTCGATGCCACGGCAAGCGAGCCCGAACAGCCCGCCGCGCCGCGCGGGAGCACGCGCGCCGAGCCGGCGCCTGCGCCAAGCCGCACGGCTCCGGTGCAGGAAGCGCCGCGCCGCCAGCCGGAGCCGGTTGCGCAGCCGCCCAAGGCGGGCTGGCTCTCCGATCTGCTCACTCGCGCCTCGCGCGAGGACAAGCAGCCGGAGCCGAGCAAGACGACGACGCATTCGATCGAGAAGCTCGATTCGCTCTCCGTCGATATCGCGCGGATGATCGACCATGATGCCGCGGTCGAGTTGTGGGACCGCTACAAGCGCGGCGAACGAAACGTCTTCACCCGCAGGCTCTACACGCTGCAGGGCCAGCAGACCTTCGACGAGATCCGCCGCAAGTATCGCCGCGATGCCGAGTTCAAGGATACGGTCGACCGCTATATCGACGAGTTCGAGCGCCTGCTCGGCGAAGCCGCCAAGGACGACCGCGACTCGATGGTGGCCAAGACCTACCTGACCTCGGAGACCGGCAAGGTCTACACGATGCTGGCCCATGCCAGCGGGCGCTTCGAGTAGGCGTCCGCTTCCCGATCGAAACGAGAAAGGCCGCCCGAGAGGGCGGCCTTTGCTTTTCAGGGGCGCGCCGAAAGCGCCGAACGGCCGCCTAAGCCGCTGCCTGGAAACGCGCTTCGCCCCGGTTCACGAAGCAGGTCTTGTCGAACAAGGCGAGGTCGAGCGGATTGGGCAATCGCACATCCGCGATCTCGGGAAACGGCTTGCCCGAGGCTTCATAGGCACGGTCGATCTGCGAGATGAAGACGAGGATCAGGCCCCTCTCCCGCGCGAAGGCCTTCAGCGCCTTCACCTGAAGCGCCAGCTCCGGTGTGTCGCGGCGCTGGTCGAGTAGTTGCAGATAATCGATCACCGCCACCGTGCCGCGCGGCGCGTTGCCGAGGGCCGCGACGATATAGTCCGCGCTGATCGCATCGGAGCAATCGCAGTCGAACAGATCCGCGAACTCACGCGGCTCGATGTTGATCGCGCGCAAACGGGCCAGCACGTCAGCCGGCGTGTATTCGAGGGTGAGGAAGATGCCCCGGCGCCCTGCCCGCATCGCTTCCGCCAGCAGGGCAAGGCTCGCCAGCGTCTTGCCTTGCCCAGGCCGCCCCGCCATCAGGACGAGATCGCCCGGTTCCAGCAGAGGCCACAGCGCGCGGACGGATGTCATCCCGGGCTGCTTCGCCGTGAGCAGGCTCCAGCTGCGATAGCCTTCCTGAGCCGCGATGCGATCAAGCGCGACGTGGAGCGGGATGCGTTCTGCGCGGCTCTGCAGCTTGGCCTTGCGCTTCAACTCATGGATCGGGGCCGACAAATTCATGACGTGAACCTCCTATCGCGAGCAGCTGGCGCAATCCCTCCTCATGCGTGATGCCCGGACAGTCGGTCAGGTCGTCGGAAATGCCCCGCATGATGATGCTGCCCCGGCTGGAGGGGGGAGGCTCGGGCGGAGCCGGAATCAGAGCCTAGCGCAGAGGCGCAGTGAAGGAAATCGCGGCCTGCCGGCGAGGCGCGCTCAGCGCGCCCAGCGCACGATCTCGACCAGCACCTGCGACAGCGCCCGGTCGAGCGCCTGGGTCGCACCCGGCCCGTCGACCGCGCCGGCCGGCACCCGCGCTGCGAACAGCCGCGCCCGCTGGATCTGCCCCGTGCGGTCGCCGACGATCCGGGCGGTGATTTCGACGACAGCCGTTCCCGTTGCAGCGTCGATGTTGAAGCTGCGGATATTGGTGTTGAGCTGGACATCGGGCGAGATGCGCTGGCCGGGACCTGAGACCGACCCGACCCGGCCGGCATTCTCGAAGGTCTGGATCAGGCGGGCCTGTACCAGCGCCGGAACCCGGTCCGCCCATTGCGCGCCGCCGACGAAGGAGAGCGCACCGCTCGAATCCTTGACGATGACGCGGTCGGAATCGAGCGCCTGGACCGCCGTCGGCTCGGCCACGACCATCGCGCCCCGCGAGCCGCCGACCTTGCCGAAGCCTCCGGGCGCCGAGAGGTCGAAGGTGGTCGGGGTCGCCCCGCCGCCGCAGCCGGCAAGGAGCGCGGCCGCAGCCAGGGCCAGGGCCGGGAGGAAGCGGCGAGTCCGGCGGGCCGGAGGATGCTGAACCTCGGTCGTCATGGGGCTAGCGGGATCCGTTGTATTGGGGGAGCGGCGGCTTGCCACCGAAAATGAACTGCTGCGGGTTGCGTTCGAAATTCCGCAAGGTGCGGTTGAGTTCCGTCAGGGTCTTCTTGCCGTCGGCAGCCAGCGACTCGACATCGCGCAGGCCCGGCCCGGTGAAGCGGCTGATGCCGGCCGTGATCTCGGCCGTGCGCTTGTCGAGGTTATCAGCCAGCGTCCGGATCGACTTGGCGGCATCCGCGACCTCCTGGAAGGCGCTGCGACCATCGGGACCAGATCCGGATTCGAGGAAACCCTTCGCCGCCTGCAGCACGCCCTCGACCTGATCGGCCGCCTTGTCGAGCTTGGCCGAGATCGAGGCCGCGTCCTTGACCACCTTCGCGACGTCAGCGCTGGAGCCGCCGAGCGCGCCGGTGAACTTGTCGACATTCGCGATGATGCTGCTGACCTTCTCGCGATCGACCGAGCGGACCACGGCGGTCAGCTCCTCGCTCAGCGATTGCAGCTTCTGCGAAAGCGGCTGGATCGTCTCGGCGATGTTGCCGAAGCCGGCCATCAGCTTGTCGAGACCCTCGGCGTTGTTGCCGAGCGCCTGCGAGAACTTCTCGACATTGCGGACGGTGTTGTTGATCGGCGTGGCGTTCTGCTTGATCAACCCGTCGAGCGACGTGAGCATCCCATCGGCCCTCTGCGCGACGTTGCGGACCGTCTCGATGATATCCTGCAGTTCGGAGCGCTCGGCGATGATCGTCGGCATCGGCTCGCCGGGCTTGGCGATCAGCACCGGCGCAGATGGATCGCCGCCGATAAGCTGCAGTGCGACCACGCCGGCCAGGCCTTGCGCCTCAATGCGCGCGCGCGTGTCATCGCGCAGCGGCGTCGTGCTGGCGACCTGGATCACCGCGTAGATGCGGCGCGGATCGTCCGGCTGAAGCTCGATATTGGTGACTTCGCCGACCCTCAAGCCGTTGAACAGCACGCTCGACCCACGGCCCAGCCCCGTCACCGTGCCGGTGAAGATGACGCGGACATTTTCCTTGCGCCCGGTTCCGCCGCTGTTGAACCAGTAGACGAAGCCGAAAGCCGCCGCGAGGACCGCGAGCGTGAACAGACCGACGAGTGCGTAGTTGGCGCGCGATTCCATCGTCTAGCTGCTTTGTCCCTGCTCTCCCGCCGGCAGCCTGGCCATGGCGCGCTCCCCGCCGAAATAGGCCTTCAACCATGGATGATCGGACGCCAGCATCGTCGCCAGCGTGCCGACCGCGATCACCTTCTTGTCCGCCAGAGCGGCGATTCGGTCGCAGGCATGATACAGGCTGTCGAGATCGTGGGTTACCATGAAGACGGTCAGCCCCAGCGTCTGCTTCAAGGTCATGATGAGGTCGTCGAATTCGGCGGCGCCGATCGGGTCCAGCCCCGATGTCGGCTCGTCCAGGAAGACGATCTCGGGATCGAGCGCCAGCGCGCGGGCGAGCGCCGCCCGCTTGATCATGCCGCCCGAGAGCTCTGAGGGTGCCTTGTCGGCGGCGTCCCGCGGCAGGCCGACGAGATCGAGCTTCACCATCGCCAGCTCGTCGAGCAGATCGGGCGAAAGGTGAAGGTATTCCCGCATCGGCACCTGGATGTTCTGCTTGACCGTCAGGGCCGAGAACAGCGCGCCCTGCTGGAACATCACGCCGAAGCGCCGCTCGAGCACGCGGCGCTGCTGCAGGTTGAGATCGTCGACATCCTCGCCGAAGACCTCGATCGTCCCGCGTCGCTTGCGCACGAGGCCGAGGATCGTGCGCGTCAGCACCGACTTGCCCTGCCCGGAGCCTCCGACGAAGCCGAGGATCTCGCCGCGCAGCACGTCGAGATCGAGCCCGTCCATGATGACCTTGTCACCAAAGGCGACCTTGAGATCGCGGACGCGAATGACGGTCTCGGGCTCGCCGGGCGCCTGAATCCGATCGGGGGGCGGCGTGGTTTGTTGCACCATCGTCAGAACTCGATCGAGGCGAAGAACATGGCGAAGAGCCCGTCGACGACGATGACCATGAAGATCGCCTTGACCACCGAAGCCGTGACCTGACGGCCGAGCGATTCCGCCGAGCCCTTGACCGCGAGCCCTTCGATCGAGGCGATCAATCCGATGACGAAAGCCATGAAGGGCGCCTTGATCAGGCCGACGGCGAAATGCTTCCAGGTGATGACCGATTGCAGCCGGGCGAGGAAGGTATCGACGCCGATGCCGCCATAGAGCCAGGCCACCAGCCCGGCGCCGACCAGTCCCGCCATCGCCGAGATGAAGGTCAGGATCGGCAGCGAGATGATCAGCGCGAGGATGCGCGGCACGATCAGCACCTCGATCGGGTCGAGGCCCATCACGCGCAAGGCATCGATCTCCTCACGCATCTTCATCGAGCCGATCTCGGCGGTGAAGGCCGAGCCCGAACGCCCCGCGATCATGATCGAGGTCAACAGCACCGCGAGTTCGCGCAGGATCAGGATGCCGGTCAGGTTCACGACGAAGGCGGAGGCGCCGAATTGCTGGAGCTGGAAGATGCCCTGCTGCGCGACAATGCAGCCGACGAGGAACGAGATCAGCATGATGATCGGCGCGCCGTTGAAGGCGATCAGCTCGATCTGGTTGACCAGCGATGGCCCCCGGAACTTGCGCGGGCCGAGGACGACGCTGGCCGAACCGACCACGACCTCGCCGAGGAACATGGCACCGCCCACCATGTCGCGGCCGAAGCGCACCACCCCCTCGCCGATATCGACGAGGACATCGACGATCCTGAAATGCCGATGCGGCTTCGGAGGGTCGTCATCATGGACCTGGACCTCGGACAGGAGGATACCGTGCTCGGGCCTGCTGCTGACGAGCTCGACCGCTGCGCCGTCCCTCTCCTGCCGTGCCTTCAGGCGATTGAGGACATAGGCGCCGAGCGTGTCGAGCCGCGTCACCTCCGACAGGTCGATGCGGGCTCCGGGCGTTTCGTTCAGGCGCTCGGTGATCTCGCCGACCAGCTCTTCGATGCGGGGCCCGCGGTCGGCGCTCCACGAGCCCGAGAGCGCCACCGCGAGCGTGCCCGCATCATCGCGGAAGGTCGCCTGCGGTTCGGCGGTATCGAGGCTCGCCATGTCGCCGTGAGGTCCTTGTCCCTGGCCAAAACAGCCTCGTGCGACCGCGCGTCGCCGGCCGCACCATCCTCCACCCCATGCCCTGTATTGCCGTGCCGCGCCCACTTGGCAAGCATCGGGCATTCCAGCAGCTTCCGCTCCGTTGCCGAAGCCCCGGAGGCAGGCGAACCGGCCGCTTCGCCGGCGGTTTGTTCCAGATCGGGGCGCAGGCAGCAATTCCTTAAGAAATCGCAAGGCAGGCTCGGGCCATCCCGTCACGACCGCCTTGCTGATTCGGCCGGTCCTTCGAAGGCAGATTCGTCATGGGCGACGCGCGCTCGCTGACACCATTGACCGAGGCGGATTACGAGGCGATCGAAGCTGCGGTCATGGAGACGGCGCGTGGCCGCTGGTTCATGGTCGAATATGCCAAGCGCAACCGGCAGGCGGATACGCTGCAACTGCTCGGCGCGATCCAGCGGATCGAACGGGTCGTCGGGCTCGGCGTGCAGGAGACGAGCCGGGAGACCAACCTGATCGAGGCGGCCGCGCTGATCAGCGACCTGCGCACCGATCTCGAACGCATCAGCGGCAAGGCCGAGGCCCGCTCATCCGGGCTCGCCGCCCAGATCGAGAAGGCTGCCGGCTCGGTGCTCGCCGCGACCGAGAGTATCCAGGAGGCCGCCTGGGGCCTGCGCGAGACCGGAGCGGACGACGAGGCCTGTGACGCGCTCGACCGCCGCGCCGCCGAAATCTCGACGGCGATCGGCATCGTCGACAGCGTGGTCCAGCGCATCGACAAGATCGCCGACACCATCGCCATGCTGGATTCGAGCCTGCGGGCCTTCGGTGAAGCCGCGCGCGAGAGCAGCGTGAGCTTCGAGGCGATGGCTGCCACCGCGGAAGCGATGACCGTGCCGGCTCCCTCCTCCGCGCCGCGCCATTATGAGGATATCGACGTCGCAACCGGAGGCCGCGAGCCGGTCCCACTGGAGTTCACCGGCCGGATGGCGGCCGAAGCGCGTTTCGCCACCGTTCCGTTGCTCGACGACGATATCGTCTTCAGCGATCCGGCCGATACACAACCGGCTCCTGCACGCCTGACGGCGAGTCCCTCGGAAACCACCCTGCGCGAGATCGACGCTCTGCCGGCCGATCGCAAGCTCGCCTATTTCGTCTAGCGGGCCACCGGCAGCGCTCAATTCTCGCGCCGGATCGCGCTTTCGTGCCAGCGATGCAGCAGCAGGTGCGATATCAGGCTCGTGGCCAGGAAGATCGCGACGCCCGAGAGCGAGATCATCACCAGTGCCGCGAAGACACGGGGAATCTTGAGCTGATAGCCCGCCTCCAGGATGCGATAGGCCAGCCCCGAAGCGCTGCCGCCGGTGCCGGCGACGAACTCCGCGACCACCGCGCCGATCAGCGCGAGGCCGCCTGATACCTTCAACCCCGCCAGAAAGTACGGCAGCGCCGCCGGCAGCTTGAGATAGCGCATCGTCTGCCAGCGTGAGGCGCCGTAGAGCTCGAACAGGTTGACCAGATTGTGGTCGGCCGAATTCAGTCCGAGGATGGTGTTCGACAGGATCGGGAAGAAGGCGACGATCCAGGCGCAGATCAGCAGCGACAGGTCGATATCGTTGGCCCAGATGATGATCAGCGGCGCAATGGCGACGATCGGCGTGACCTGCAGGATGACGGCATAAGGGAGCAGCGCCATTTCCAGCCATTTCGACTGGCTGAACAGCACGGCGAGCGTCACGCCGACGACGACCGCCGCGGCGAGCGCCATGAAGGTGATCTTCAGCGTGACCCAGAGCGAGCCGGAGAGCGTGCCCCAGTCCGCGACCAGCGTCTGGCCGACCAGGATCGGCCCCGGCAGGACATAGTGCGGAATCTCGTTCCAGCGGACCGCGAACTCCCAGAGCGCCAGCACGATCACGCCGATGACCAAAGGCGCCAGGATGCGCGGCCAGACGCTGACCGGCAGACCGAGGATGCGGGCCTCTGCCATAGCGATGGGCAGCGCGTGCGCATCCGTGCCACCGGACCTCGGCGTTTCGACGGGCACGCTCATTGGCCGATCGCCTCTTTCAGCTTGGTGGAGGCGACGCGGCAGAGATGGGCGTATTCGCCGGAGGTCCGGAACAGGTCGTCGCGGGGATAGGCAGCATCGACCGAAAGGTCGGCCATGACCCGGCCGGGCCGGGCCGCCATCACCACGATACGCTGCGAGAGATAGACGGATTCGAAGACCGAATGCGTGACGAAGACGGCCGTGAAGCGCTCGTGCTCCCACAAAGCCAGCAGGTCGTCGTTGAGGCGATGGCGGGTGATCTCGTCGAGAGCTGCGAAGGGCTCGTCCATCAGCAGGATCTTCGGCCGCATCACCAGCGCGCGGGCGATCGAAACGCGCATCTTCATGCCACCCGAGAGCTCGCGGGGATAGGATTTCTCGAAGCCCTTGAGCCCCACCAGCGCCAGCATCTCGGCGGCGCGCGCCTCGGCCTCGGCGCGGGCGACGCCCTTCAGCTTGAGCGGCAGCATGACGTTGGCCAGCGCGCTGGCCCAGGGCATCAACGTCGGGTCCTGAAAGACGAAGCCGAGATCGCGTCCGCCATGGCCGGCGTTCCCTTGCGCCTCGCCGGTCTCGCCCGGCCAGGTGATCGTGCCGGAACTAGGCGCGCCCAGCCCTGCGATCATGCGCAGCAGCGTCGACTTTCCGCAGCCGGAAGGGCCGAGCAGGCTGATGAACTGCCCTGCCCCCAGTTCGAGATCGACGTCGCGAACGGCAAGCGTGCCGTTCGCGAATTGCTTGGAGACATGCCGGACCGCCACCAGCGGAGTGCTCGCGGCGGGTTGCGGCTTCGTCTCGTCCATCGTCGCAGTCATCTTTTCAGCAGCGCTCGTCCGGCTCAGCCCTTGCCGGTGCCCTTGTTGACGAAGTCGAGGCTATAGGCCTTCTTCACGTCGACGCCGGCCGGAACCACGCCGGCCTCGCTCATCGTCTTGTAGAAGCTCGCCCAGCGCGCATCGGTCATCGCGCCGATCCCGAGCGTCTTGGCGTCGCCGGAGACGACGATGCCGCGCTCGTTCATCACCTTGAGCGCGTAATCGATCTTCTCCTGATCCATGTCGGGATTGTCCTTCAGGATCCGGGCATTGGCGGCTTCGTTACCGGGGCCGCCCTTCATGTACTCGGCCCAGCCCTCCAGCGTCGCGTCGGTGAAGCGCTGCACTACGTCCTTCTTCTCCTGCACCATCTTCCGGGAAAGCGTGATCGTGGTGTTGTAGTTCTCGAAGCCGGCATCGGCGAGGAGATGCACCACCGGATCGACGCCCGCCTTGCGGATGACGAAGGGCTCGGAGGAGAGGAAGCCCTGCTGCGTCAGCTTCTTGTCGGCCAGGAACGGCGCCATGTTGAAGGTGTAGGGGCGGATCTGCTCGTCCTGGAAACCGAATTTCAGCTTCAGGAAGGGCCAGAAGCCGACGCGGGCCTGCGCCGCGATCAGGATCGGCTTGCCCTTGAGATCGGCGAGCGTGTCGTTGCCCTGGCCGGGATGCGAGATCAGGACCTGCGGGTCCTTCTGGAAGATCGAGGCGATGCAGAGGAAGGGCAGGTTCTCATGCGCGAAGCTGAGAGCCTCCAGCGAGTTGCCCATGATCATGTCGACGCGGCCGCCGAGCAGGAGCTGGGTCGGGTTCTGCTGCGGGCCGCCGGGGCGGATCTCCACGTCGAGCCCGTATTTCTTGTAGATGCCGTTGGTGGCGGCGAGATAGAAGCCGCCATGCTCGGTCTGGGCGCGCCAATTGGTCTGGTAGCTGACCTTGTCGAGCGTCTGCGCGTTGACGCGCGCGCCCGGAACGGGGATCAGCAGGGACGCGGTGGAGCCGCCGATCAGCCCGAGCGCGGCGCGCCGGTTCACGCGATATTTCATCGTCGTCATCTCGCTCTCTCCCCTCACGCTGCGGCCGGCCCGGCCACTGGCCCGTCTCCTTATCCCATGCGATAGGACGACGGGACAATGCAACGCCGTGCCGCCAGGTTTCTGCACAGAAACAAGGCGATCGCATCGGCTCCTGACAGGCCTGATCATGACCGCACGTTTCTGGGGCGACCTGAAGAGCTCCGACTTCGCCACGCTTTCGCCTGACCGCACCGTCGCGGTGCTGCCGCTGGCGGCGATCGAGCAGCACGGCCCGCATCTGCCGGTCTCGGTCGACACCACCGTGATGAACGGGATGCTGGCGGAGGCGATGCCGCTGGTGCCTGATGATCTCGACGTGCTCGTGCTGCCAACGCAGGCCGTCTGCAAGTCGAACGAGCATCTGCATTCGCCGGGGACCCTGACGATCGGCTGGGAAAGCGCCGTCCGCTCCTGGATCGAGATCGGCGAGAGCGTGAAGCGGGCGGGCCTGCGCAAGCTCGTGCTGATCACCTCCCATGGCGGCAATGTCGACCCGATGAAGATCGCGGCGCGGGAACTGCGCGTCGACCACGGCATGCTCGCCGTCTGCACGGCCTGGATGTCCTTCGGCCTGCCGGACGGGCTCTATGGCGAACTCGACATCCGCCACGGCATCCATGCCGGCGATGTCGAGACCTCGCTGATGCTGCATTTCCGGCCGGACCTCGTCGACATGAGCCGGGCTGCGCTGTTCAAGCCCCATACGGTGACGATGGCCGAGGATGGCTATACCCATCTGCGCCCGACCGGCCCGCATGCCTTCGCCTGGATGGCGCAGGACGTGAACCGCGCGGGCGCGGCCGGCGATGCCAGCCTCGCGACCGCAGCGAAAGGCAAGGCGACGGCTGCGCTGCAGGCGAAGGGCTTCGCCCAGTTGATGGCGGATGTCGCGCGGATGCCGCTCGACACGCTCTACAAGGCGGGCTGAGCCTCACTCCGGATCGAGGAGGCGCGGCCCCGGCCCCTCCTCGGCCAGGCGATCGAACGGATTGTGCAGCGGGCAATCCCGCACCGAGAGACAGCCGCAGCCGATACAGCCGTTGAGCTGATCGCGCAGCTGCGTCAGGCGGTCGATGCGGCGTTCCAGCTCCTGCTTCCAGGCCGACGAGAGCCGCGTCCAGTCGGCGACGGTCGGCGTGCGCTCCTGCGGCAGCGCCTTGAAGGCCTCGCGGATGGTCTTCAGCGGAATGCCGGCGCGCTGCGCCACCTTGATGATCGCGACCCGGCGCAGCACCTCGCGGGCATAGCGACGTTGATTCCCTTGCGTGCGGTGGCTGCGGATCAACCCCTCCGCCTCGTAGAAATGCAATGCCGAGACAGCGAGGCCGCTGCGGCGCGCGACATCGCCGACGCTGAGCTCGCCCGGCAAACGCGCCTGCTGGGACATCGGAAACGCCTCTTGACCTTAACCTTACTTGAGGTTCTATAAGCCCCGCTCCCGTGATGCAAACCGGAGCGTTTCCATGCACCAGAAGGTCGATACGCGGATCAGGCTCGCCCTGATCTATGGCAGCAGCCGCGAAGGCCGCTTCTGCGACAAGGTCGCCGGCTGGGCGATCTCCCAGATCGCGGGCGACGGTCCGTTCGACCTCGCGGTCGTCGACCCTGGCGAGATCGACCTGCCCCCGCGCCATGTCAGCGGCAAGCACCCAGCGCTTGAAGAGCTCAGGAGCATCATCGGCTGGGCCGACGGCTTCGTCGTGGTGACGCCCGAGTACAACCGCGGCTATCCGGCGATCCTGAAGTTCCTGATCGACGCCGTCGGGCCGGAATGGCGCGGCAAGCCGGTCGGCTTCGTCTCCTATGGCGGGATCTCGGGGGGCCTGCGCGCCGTCGAGCAATTGCGCCTCGTCTTCGGGGAATTGCATGCCGCGCCGATCCGCGACGGCGTCGCCTTCGCGGATGTCTGGAGTCGCTTCGACGCGGAGGGCGCCTTGCGCGATGCCGACCGGGCCGAACAGGCGATGGCGACGATGCTGGCGCAGCTCCACTGGTGGGCAAGCGCATTGCGCAAGGCGCGCGAAAGCGTGCCCTACGGCCAGTTCGCCGCGGCTTGATACGTCACGCGAACGTGGAAAGAGCTTCACAAATCCGAACTGGTCTCACCGTGGCGGGATGCGGAACAATGCCTGCCCCTGGGACGAGGAACGGATATGAAGCTCAAACTTCTCCGCAACGCGACGCTGAAACTCGATTTCGGCGGCAGGACCTTCCTGATCGACCCCGATTTCGGGCCGCGGCACAGCCGCCGCTCCTTCACCGGGCGGTCGCAGAACCCGATGGTCGACCTGCCCGAACCGATCGAGGATATCATCGCCGGCGTCGACACCGTGATCGTCTCGCATCTCCATGCCGACCATTTCGACGAGGTCGCCAAGGAGCGCATCCCGAAGAACCTGCCGATCATCTGCCGGCCCGGCGACGAGGCGGCGATCGCGCAGGCGGGCTTCTCCTCGATCACGGCGGTCGACTGCTATGTCAGGCTGGGACCGATCATCCTGAAGCGGCATGCGGCTCAGCACGGCACCGGCTCGGTCGTCGAGAAGATGGGGCCGGTGATGGGCCTGAGCTTCGAGGCGCCGGGCGAGCCGACGCTCTACTGGTGCGGCGACAGCGTGCTCTATCCGCCGCTGCGCGACGCCGCCACGGCGACTGGCCCCGACGTGATCGTCAGTCATTCCTGCGGGGCGATGTGGGACAACACGCTCATCGTGATGGATGACGAGCAGACGCTCGACCTCGCCGAGGCCTTCCCGCTCGCGACGATCATCGCGACGCATATGGAGGCGCTCGACCACGCCACCGTCAGCCGCGCCGCCTTGCGCAAGGCGGCGAAGGCACGCGGCGTCGACACGCGACGCCTGCGCATCCCCGCCGATGGCGAGACGATCGAACTCGGCGTGCCGGCGCTGGTGTGAGTCGTTTCAGCTAGACGTCATGCTCGGGCCTGACCCGAACATGACGTGGCAAGGGCTTACTCCCCCGCCTTCAATTGCTTGGCGTAGATATCCTTGTACTGCTCGCGCAGCAGGTTCTTCTGGACCTTGCCCATGGTGTTGCGCGGCAGCTCGGCGACGACGAAGACCTGCTTGGGCTGCTTGAACTTGGCGAGACGCTGCTCCAGCGCCGCGGCAATCCCCTTCGCGGTGATCTCAGCGCCGGGCTTGCAGACCACGCACGCGGTGACGCCCTCGCCGAAATCGGGATGCGGCACGCCGATGACGGCACTCTCGATCACGCCCGGCATCTCGTCGATCTCGGTCTCGACTTCCTTCGGATACACGTTGTAGCCGCCGGTGATGATCAGGTCCTTGCCGCGCCCGACGATATGGACGTAGCCGGCGGGATCGATCTTGCCGAGATCGCCGGTGATGAAGAAGCCATCGGCCCTAAACTCGGCGGCCGTCTTCTCGGGATTGCGCCAGTAGCCCTTGAAGACGTTGGGGCCCTTGACCTCGATCATGCCGATCTCGTCGCGGGCGATCTCCCTGCCGGTCTCGGGCTCGGTGACGCGGGCCGAGACCCCCGGCAGCGGGAAGCCAACCGTGCCGGCGACGCGATCGCCGTCATAGGGGTTCGAGGTGTTCATGTTGGTCTCGGTCATGCCATAGCGCTCGAGGATGGCGTGGCCGGTGCGGTCGCGCCATTCACGATGCGTCTCGGCCAGCAACGGCGCCGAGCCGGAGACGAAGAGGCGCATATGCCTGGTCGCCTCCTTGCTGAGGCGGGCGTCCTGAAGCAGGCGGACATAGAAGGTCGGCACGCCCATCATGCTCGTCGCCTGCGGCAGGTACTTGAAGACCTGCTCGGGATCGAACTTGGGCAGCAGGATCATCGAGGCGCCAGCGAGCAGGATCACGTTGGTCGCGACGAAGAGCCCGTGGGTGTGGAAGATCGGCAAGGCGTGCAGCAGCGCGTCGCCCTTCGTGAAACGCCAGTAATCGACCAGCGCCAGCGCGTTCGACGACAGGTTGTCGTGACTGAGCATCGCGCCCTTGGAGCGGCCCGTCGTGCCGGAGGTGTAGAGGATCGCGGCGAGATCGTCCGGCCCTCGCGCGACGTCGGTAAAGTCGCTCGACGCGGCATTGGCCTTGTCGAGCAGGCTGCCGTTGCCGATGCCGAGCGTCTCGAGCTTCGCGCCGGCCTTTTCGGCATAGGGGCGCAAGGGCTCGGCCTTGGCGGGATCGCAGACGAAGACCGCAGGCTCGGCGTCGCCCAGGAAATACTCGATCTCCGCCGGGGTATAGGCGGTGTTGAGCGGCAGGAAGATCGCGCCGGCCCGGACGGTGCCGAGATAGAGCATCAGCGCCTCGAAGCTCTTCTCCACCTGGACCGCCACGCGGTCGCCCGGCTTGACGCCGAGCCCGACCAGCGCATCGGCGAAGCGCGCGGAGGCCGCGACCATGTCGCCATAGGAGAAACGCCTGCCGTCATCGAGCAGCGCGAAGGGCGCGTCGGGCGCCGGCATGCGCGAGCGGATCAGGTCGAAGAGGTGATTGCCCATGATTTCGGGTCCTTTCAGGCGTTTCCGTATCAGCTTGTGGCCGGGCGCAGCAGCTTGCGCACACTCGACGAGGCCACCACCGTGTTGCGGGTGGCGAAGGCCTCGTGATTGGTCTCGATGTCGTCGAGGTCATAGCGGTAATTGACCATCACGCCGTGCGACTCGCGCAGGCCTCGCGCCGAGAGATTGCCGCCGACATTGATGCGCTCCAGCCGTGCGCCGTTGCCGAGATGGAAGCGCGCGACCGGATCGATCACGCGGCCAGACGCGGTGCGCGCCCGCAGCATGTACTGCGCCATCATCTGGCCGAGCAGCTTGTCGCGGCGGGCCCGTGTGGCCTCGTCGAGCGAAATCGTCTCGCCGGCCGGGCGGGCCAGTTCGGCGCGCTCTTCGTTGGTGAGAACGAGATCGCCAGGCTCTTCCGCAACACCGGCGAGCCAGCGCGCGAAACCGGGTACCGGCGAGAGCGTGACGAAGGTGTCGAGCCCCGGCAGTTCGCGCTTGAGGTCCTCGGCCACCTGCTTGATCAGGAAATTACCGAAGGAGATGCCGCGCAGGCCCTCCTGGCAGTTCGAGATCGAATAGAACACCGCCGTCGTCGCCTGCTGCGCGGGGAGGACCTCGCGCTCCGGCTCCAGCACTTCGCCGATGCTGCGCGGGATATCGCCGGTCAGCGCGACCTCGACGAAAATCAGGGGGTCGTCGACGAGCTGCGGATGGAAGAAGGCGAAGCAGCGACGATCAGCCGGCTCCAGCCGGCGCCTCAGATCATCCCAGCCCTGGATCTCATGGACCGCCTCGTAGCGGATGATCTTCTCCAGGACGTTCGCCGGCGTACGCCAGTCGATGCGGCGCAGGACGAGAAAGCCGCGGTTGAACCAGGAGCCGAAGAGATGGCGGAAATCCTCGTCGATGCCCTTCAGCTCCGGCTCCGCCGCGATGGCTTCGAACAGGGCCTCGCGCATCCGCACCAGCACATGGGTGCCCTCGGGGGCGAGGTTCAGGCGGCGAAACAGCTCCTGCCGGCGCGGCTCGGAAGCCTGATGCAGGGCAGCGACGGTCGCCGGATAGGGCTTGGCGCGATAGGCCTCGATCGCCGCGTCGAGCCGCTCGTGATCGGGACCGAAGCGCTCCCGCAGCATGGTGAAGAAGGCGAGCCGGCCAGGCTTGTCGAGCCGCTGGAAGGCTTCCAGCACGGCCTGTGCCAGTGCCATTCCAGAGGCCTCGCCGCGGCCGGAGAGCAGGTCCTCGCAGAGCTTGTCGATCGGACGCGAGCGGTTGCCGAGGAAACGCTCGAAGCCGATCAGCGCGCGGCCGCGATCCGCCACGTTGGTCAGGAGTTCGCCGAGAAATGCCATATCCATGCCGGCTCCCAGTTCGGAAGGCTGATCCTATACGAGATTCAGCGCAGGCAAATCGGGCATCAGCGCAGCAGGTTCCAGGCCTTCAGGAAGAAGTCCGGCGTGCCGAAATTGCCGGATTTCAGCGCCACGACCATCTCCGGCCCGTCGACCACGCGCGTCCAGGGCACGCCGGGATCGATTTCAGGGCCGATTTCCAGCGTGTGGATGCCAAGGCCCAGCACCGTCGCGCCCGAGGTCTCGCCGCCCGCGACGAGAAGCCGCGTCACGCCGCCGTCCGAGAGCCGGCGCGCAACCTCGGCGAAGGCATGTTCGACGATGCTGCCGGCCTTCTCGCGGCCGAGCTTGTCCTGCACCGCCGCGACCTCGGCCGGGTCGTCGCTGGAATAGACGAGAAACGGCTTGTCGGCCGGCTGCGCCAGCGCCCAGGCGGCAAGGCCTTCCGCATTCTGGCTGCCATCGACCAGAGCGAAGGGATCGACCTTGAGCGCGGGATAGCCGGCCTCCAGCGCCGCCTTGATCTGGCCGCGCGTCGCAGTCGAGCAGCTGCCGGAAATGATGCCGGCACGGCCGGCCGGCGCCCGTAGTTCCACCGGGCCCGGGCGTTCCGGCAAGAGGCCGGCGCGGCGGAAATTCTGCGGCAGGCCCATGGCGATGCCCGAGCCACCGGTCAGCAGGACATGCTCGGACACAGCATGGCCGAGCGTCATCAGGTCCTCGTTGGTCAGCGCGTCGGTGACGGCGTAGCGGATGCCGTCGGCTTGCAGTTTGGCGAGACGCGCCTTCACCGCGGCGGGGCCGGAGAGAACAGTGGCGTAATCAACGAGGCCCGTCTCGGTTCTCGCCTGCGTCGACATCAGCCGCATCAGGCTGGAATCCCGCATCGGCGTGAGCGGGTGGTCCTTCATCGAGCTTTCATGGAGCGGCACCGCGCCGACGAAAAGATAGCCCTGATAGATCGAGCGGCCATTCGCGGGAAAAGCCGGGCAGACGATGGCGAGCTTCGCGCCGAGGCGCTCCGCCAGCGCATTCGCCACCGGCCCGATATTGCCCTCGGCCGTCGAATCGAAGGTCGAGCAGTATTTGAACAGGATCTGGCGCGCGCCGCCCTTCAGCAGCGCCTCGCAGGCGGCAAGCGAATCCGCGACGGCCTCCGCGACCGGGTTGGTCCGCGATTTCAGCGCGACGACGACAGCATCGGCCTCCGGCAGGGCGGAGCCGGCCGGGGGCACGCCGATGACCTGCACGGTCCGCATGCCCGCCCGGTTCAGCATCAGCGCGACATCGGTCGCGCCCGTCATATCGTCGGCGATCACGCCCAGCAGCATGCCCAAATCTCCCCTGCCCGCGCGGGCCTTGCCTTGTCGAACGCCGTTCTAGCCTCTGCCGGTGCAGGTGACGACCGCCATGGCCGCATCGTGCACGCCCGCCCCGGACATGGAACCCCGTTTCCCGGCGAAGCCGCGCCTGCCCATAGGACAGGCAAGGCTGCTTGCGAATTGATGCGGCGCATCATCGACGGCGCGCGCGATCTGAGTCAGGTTAGTGCCACAAGGAACGAATTGAGCAGGACGACCCGCTGATGACGCGGCGGGAACGTTCGCCGACAACGTCCGGAACGAGGGGAAAAAGATGAAGCTTTTGAAGGTTGCGATCTCGGCTGCCGCACTCGCGCTCGCGATAGTGCCGGCGCTGGCACAGGCCCCGTCGACCCTGCGGATCGGATTGCAGGAAGACCCCGACATGCTCGATCCGCACAAGGCGCGGACCTTCGTCGGCCGCATCGTCTTCATGGGGCTGTGCGACCGGCTGGTTGACATCACGCCGGAGTTGAAGCTGGTGCCGCGGCTGGCGACCGAATGGAACTTCTCCGCTGATGGCCTGACGCTGACGATGAAGCTGCGCAGCGATGCGAAGTTCCACGACGGCGAAGCCTTCAACGCCGAGGCCGCCAAGGCCAATCTCGAGCGTGCCCGCACCCTGCCCGATTCGCTGCGCAAGGCCGAACTCGCCTCGGTCGACACCATCGAGGCGCCCGACGCCACAACGCTGGTGCTGAAGCTCAAGCGCCCGGACGCCACGCTGCTCTCGCAGCTCACCGACCGCGCCGGCATGATGCTCTCGCCCAAGAGCCTCTCCGGCGACGTCGCGGCCAAGCCGATCTGTTCCGGCCCCTATAAATTCGTCGAGCGCGTCCAGAACGACCGGATCGTGCTGGAGAAGTTCAAGGAGCATTGGGAGGCCGACAAATACAGCTTCGACCGCATCCTCTACCGCGCCATTCCCGACACGACGGTGCGGCTCGCCAATCTGCGCTCCGGCGAACTCGACATGCTGGAGCGGCTGGCCCCCACCGACGTGAAATCCGCGCAATCGGACAAGTCGCTCAAGGTCGAGAGCGTCGCCAATCTCGGCTACCAGGGCATCACCATCAACACCAACAACGGCGAGGCTGCCAACCAGCCGATGGGCAAGGACAAGCGCGTGCGTCAGGCGCTCTCGCTGTCGATCGACCGCAAGGTACTGAGCCAGGTCGTGTTCGAGGGGCTCTATGCGCCATCGAACCAGCCCTTCAACCCCGGCAATTTCTACGTCAGCGCCGATCTGCCGATTCCGGCCCGCGACCTCGCCAAGGCGAAGGCGCTGCTCAAGGAGGCCAGGCAATCCAAGGTCTCCGTCGAGCTCTTCGTCACCAACAACCCGGTCGACGCCCAGCTCGGACAGGTGATCCAGGCGATGGCGCAGGAAGCCGGCATCGACATCCAGATCCGTTCGACCGAATTCGCCAGCCAGCTGCGCGACCAGCAGCAGGGCAAGTTCCAGATGAGCCGCGTCGGCTGGTCCGGCCGCATCGATCCGGACGGCAACATCCACCCCTTCGCCCATTCCAAGGGCAACCAGAACGACGGCAAATACGCCAATCCGGAAGTCGACAAGCTGCTCGACGAGGCCCGCACGATCTATGAGCCGGCCGAGCGGAAGAAGCGCTACGACGCCGCGCAGAAGATCCTGCAGGACGAATTGCCGATCATCTATCTCTACAACCAGACGGTGTTCTTCGCGATGCGCTCCAATATCCAGGGCTTCGCGATCAATCCGGACGGGATGATCCGGCTGGCCGGGCTGAAGCGCTCGTGAGGGCGCTCATGCCGTGACGGGTGGCCCATGGCCACGCTCATCCTCCGCCGCATCCTGATCGCGATACCGACGCTCTTCCTGGTATCGCTCTTCGTCTTCGCCCTGCAGCGCGCGCTGCCGGGCGACCCTTTCCTCGTCATCGCCGGGGAGGAGCGCGACCCCGAGGTGATCGCGCGGCTGCGCGAGATCTACCGCCTGGACGATCCCGTGATCGTCCAGTTCTTCGCCTGGCTGGGGCAGGTCGTGCAGGGCGATTTCGGCCGCTCGCTGCGCACCGGCGAGCCGGTGCTCGGGCTGATCCTGCAGAAGCTGCCGGTGACGATCCAGCTCGCCACGGCCTCGATCCTCGTCGCGATCGTCATCGGCATTCCGATCGGCATCCTCGCGGCGCGGCACAAGGGCACGGTCGTCGACTACTCCGCCAGCGCGGTTGCGCTGTCCGGGCTGTCGATCCCGAATTTCTGGTTCGGGATCATGCTGATCCTGCTCGTCTCGGTGCACCTGAAATGGCTGCCAGCCTCGGGCTATGAATCGATCTTCGTCCATCCCTGGGAGGCGATCCAGCGGCTGATCATGCCGGCCTTCGTGCTGGGCAACGGGCTCGCGGCCTTCCTGATGCGCCATACCCGCTCGGCGATGCTGGAGGTGCTGCGCTCGGACTATGTCCGCACCGCCCGCGCCAAGGGGCTCGACGAGGATGCCGTCATCCACCGCCACGCCCTGCGCAACGCGCTGATGCCGATCATCACGCTGACCACCTTGCTCTTCGGCGAGTTGCTGGCGGGCGCGGTGCTGACCGAGCAGGTCTTCACCATTCCCGGCTTCGGCAAGCTGATCGTCGATGCCGTGTTCAACCGCGACTACGGCGTGGTGCAGGGCGTGGTGCTGTGCACGGCCATCGGCTTCATCCTGATGAACCTCATCGCCGATATCCTCTACGTCGTCGTCAACCCGCGCCTGAGGACCGGCTGATGGCATCGCTCGATTCCATCTCCTCGACCGGCGCCGCGAGCGGCGTCAGCGCCCGCCCCGGCGTGCTTTCCCGATTGATCCGCAACAAGTCGGCCCTGATCGGCGGCAGCATCGTGCTGGCCTTCCTGCTGATGGCGGTGCTCGCGCCGGTGCTGCCCCTGGCCGATCCGTTCAAGTCGAACTTCCTCGCCATCCGCAAGCCGCCCTCGGAGCTCTACTGGTTCGGCACGGACGAACTCGGCCGCGACCAGGTCACGCGGCTGTTCTACGGCGCGCAGGCTTCGCTCCTCGCCGGCATCGTCTCGGTGCTGATCGCGGTCGCGATCGGCCTGCCCTTCGGGCTGCTGGCGGGCTGGTATGGCGGCTGGATCGACATCGTGATCTCGCGCGTCACCGAGGCCCTGCTCGCCTGCCCGTTCCTGATCCTCGCCATCGCCTTCGCGGCGGTGCTCGGCCCGTCATTGACCAATGCGATGATCGCGATCGGCCTGTCGGCGGTGCCGATCTTCATCCGGCTGATCCGGGGCCAGGTGATGAGCGTCAAGGCTGAGGATTTCGTCGAGGGGGCGCGGGCGGTCGGCGCCCGCGACCTCCGGCTGATGTTCCGCCATGTCCTGCCCAACACCCTGTCCCCCATCGTGGTGCAGTCGACATTGTTCATGGCGCAGGCGATCATCCTGGAAGCAGCCCTCTCCTTCCTCGGCCTCGGCCAGCAGCCGCCGTCACCCTCCTGGGGCCAGATGCTCAACGTCGCCAAGAACTTCATGGAGCAGGCGCCGTGGATGTCGGTGGCGCCGGGCATCTGCATCTTCCTCGCCGTGCTCGGCTTCAACCTGCTCGGCGACGGCCTGCGCGACGCGCTCGATCCAAAAGAAAACTAGGCTTCAGGGATACGCCCATGTTCACCACCCGCCCCGAAATCCTCGGCACGTTCGGCGTCGTGACCTCGACGCACTGGCTCGCCACCGCATCCGGCATGGCGATGCTGGAAAAGGGCGGCAACGCCTTCGATGCCTGCGCCGCCGCCGCCTTCGTGCTGCAAGTCGTAGAGCCGCATCTCGTCGGCCCGGCCGGCGACATGCCGGCGGTGTTCTATTCGGCGGAAACCGGGAAGGTCGAGACGCTCTGCGCGCAAGGCCCGGCTCCGCAGGCGGCCACCATCGCAGCCTACAAGGCGCTCGGCCTCGACCTGATCCCCGGCTCCGGCCTGCTCGCGACCGTGATCCCCGGCGCCTTCGGCGGCTGGATGACGCTGCTGCGCGACCATGGCCGATTGAAGCTGCGCGACGTTCTCGAACCCGCGATCGGCTATTTCGAGAACGGCCACCCGATGCTGCCGCGCGTCTCGGATTCGATCCGGGAGCTGACCGACCTCTTCACCAACGAATGGACGACCTCGGGAGAGGTATATCTGCCCGGCGGGCATGTGCCGGAAGCCCGTAAGCTCTTCGCCAACAAGGCGGCAGCCGAGACCTACAAGCGCATCCTCGCCGAGGCGGAAGCCAAGGGCAGCGACCGGCAGGAGCAGATCCAGGGCGCCTATGACGCCTGGTACAAGGGCTTCGTCGCCGAGGCGATGGACCGCTTCTGCCGCACGCAGGAGGTGATGGATTCCTCCGGCCGGCGCAACAAGGGCCTGCTGACCGCGCAGGACATGGCGAACTATAAACCGACCTACGAGACGCCGACCTCGGTCAGCTATCACGACTGGGAGGTCTTCAAGATCGGCCCCTGGGGCCAGGGCCCGGCCTTCCTGCAGACGCTGAAGATTCTCGAAGGCGTCGACCTCGCCGGGATGGGACCGGCGAGCCCGGACTTCGTGCATCACGTCGTCGAGGCGATGAAGCTCGCCTTCGCCGACCGCGAAGCCTATTACGGCGACCCGGATTTCGTGAAGGTGCCGCTGGCGACGCTGCTCTCCGACGACTACGCGGCAGGGCGGCGCGGGCTGATCGGCGAGCGCGCCTCGCTGGAGCTGCGTCCGGGCATCGTCTCCGGCTACGAGGCGCAGGTCGCGCACGCGATGAAGGCGCTCGGCGCCATCGCCCAGCCGACCCAGGGCGGCGCCAGCGTCGGCGAGCCGACCATGGCCTCGATGGTCGCCGCCGGCCGCAAGGGCGATACCGTCCATATCGACGTCATCGACAAATGGGGCAACATGATCGCCGCGACGCCTTCGGGCGGCTGGCTGCAATCCTCGCCGGTGATCCCGGAGCTCGGCTTCCCGCTCAATTCGCGCGCCCAGATGTTCTGGCTGGAAGAGGGGCTGCCCGCCTCGCTCGCGCCGGGCAAGCGGCCGCGCACGACGCTGACGCCGACGATCGCCTTCGAGAACGGACGCCCACGTCTCGCCTTCGGCACGCCGGGCGGCGATCAGCAGGAGCAGTGGCAGCTCGGCCTCTTCCTGCGCCGGGTCCATCACGGCCTCAACCTGCAGGAGGCGATCGACCTGCCGCTGTTCCATACGCAGCATTTCCCCTCCTCCTTCTATCCGCGCTCGTCGCGGCCCGGCCATCTGATGATCGAGGAGAGCATCGGCACTGCGGCACTCGCCGAGCTCGAGCGCCGTGGCCACGCGATCGAGAAGGCGCCGGCCTGGACGGTCGGACGGCTCACTGCGGCAGAACGCGGCAATGACGGGCTCTTGCGCGCCGCCGCGACGCCGCGTCTGATGCAGGCCTATGCCGCCGGCCGCTGAGGAAGCAACCGCATGACCTGGTCCATCGTCGCCCGCGACGCCGCGACCGGCGCCTATGGCGTCGCCGTCTCGACCTGCGCCTTCGCCGTCGGTGCCCGCGTGCCCTATGGCGGCGGGCGGATCGGGGCGATCGCGACACAGGCCTTCGTCAACCCGCTCTACGGAATCGACGGCCTCAGGCTGCTGCAGGAGGGGCGCTCGGCCGTTGAGATCATCGCGACCCTGACAGCTGCCGACGAGGGGCGCGCCCATCGCCAGCTCCATGTCATCGACCGCGACGGCAAGATCGCCTCTCACACAGGCGCCGCCTGCATCGACTGGTGCGGCGCCGTCGACGGGCCGCAGGTCTCGGTCGCCGGCAACATGCTCGCCGGGCCTGAGGTCGTGCAGGAGACCCTGAAGGCCTATATCGCCTCCTCGGCGCTCGATTTCGACGAACGCCTTCTCGTGGCGCTGGAAGCCGGCGAGAAGGCCGGCGGCGACAAGCGCGGCAAGCAGTCCGCCGCGATCCGCATCTGGGCCGGTGAACCGGTGCCGAGCATCGATATCCGCGTCGACGACCACACGGACCCGCTGAAGGAGCTGCGGCGGCTCTGGCGCGTGGCGCATCAGCGCTCGGTGCCGTTCCAGCAGGCCTCGCCCTCGCGCGGGCGCCCCGCCGGTGTCACCGACCGGACCGAGCTCGATCGTCTCTGCACGGAATATGCGGCTGCCTGGAACGCCCGGCACCCGGAAAGCTGACCGGCCAAATGCATTCTCGCCGCGCTCGGCCCGTGATAGGGTGACGCTTCGTCATCCTGCCATGCCGACGAGCGGGGAATGCGATGGCCGATCCGAACACCGAAGCCCTCCAGAAGCGCATCGCCACCCTGGAGGCGCAGGTCTCAGCCCTGCTCCAGGCGATATCGGCGGATCGCGGCGGCAATGTCGTGATCAACGCGCCGGGCTCGCTGACCATCAATTGCGGGATGGGCATTGCGCTCACCGCGGGCAGCGTGATGACGCTGACCGCGGGCGCCAACCTCGCCGTGACCGCAGGTGCCAACGCAACCATGGTCGTCGGCAACCGCCTGCGCGTCAGCAGCGGTCATGAAGCCTCGTTCGAAACCCGGAGCTTCAACGTCGCTGCGGCGGTGGGCTGCGATATCGACAGCGGGCAGAACTGCACCATCACGGCCGGCAAGGAGATGGCCATGAGCATCGGAGCGGGCATGGCCGTCCATGTCGGCAAGACGCTTGCGATCGAAAGCGCCGATGCCGCTTCGCTGAAAAGCGGCGATGCCAGGCTGGGCATGAAGAAGGATGGCAGCATCGAATTGCAGGGGCGCGATATCGCCCTCAAGGCTTCCGGACGCCTCGAAGCCAAGGCGTCCGGCAATGTCACGATCAAGGGATCGAAGATCCTGCAGAACTGACTCAGGTCAGCTTGCCCCGCGCCGCGACCGGCAGCTCCCCGATCAGCTTGTCGCCGCGCACGGTGATCAGGCGATCGACCATGTTGACGACGACGCAGACATGGTTCGGCACGACGCGGACAACCTCGCCGACGAGCGGGCGCTTGTTCGAGGCGGAGAGGTCGAGGAACCCGTGCTCCTCGGCGAACTGCGCGATCCGTGCCGCCGGGTATTCGAGGATATAGCCGTGGCCGTCGAGATTGCCCTTGTCGCTGGTCAGCGTCTTCGAGCCTGAATCGAGGATGCCGCGCTCCGGACCTGCCCGGCTCACCACCGTCGCGTAGACGGTGAGCGCGCAATCCTCGAGCGTAGCGACGCCGGCCGCGATCTGCATGCGATCGTTGAAGATCGAGGTGCCCGAGCGATGCTCTGTCGAGCCCTTCAGCTTGCCCATGTTGGGGATGTTCGGCGAGCCGCCGGTCGAGACGATATCGGCCTTGAGGCCGGCATCGCGCAGGCCGGCATTGGCGGTATCGAGGAAGACTTGGGTCCGCTCCCAGCCATCTTCCGGCGGGTACATCAGGAAGCCCGCGAAGCGCAGGCCGGGCGAGGCCGCGACCATCTTGGCGAGTTCGACCGCTTCGCCCGGCGTCTCGACGCCGGCGCGCTTGCGGCCGGTATCGCATTCGATGACGACTTCCAGATCGCGGCCCGCGATCTCGCCGGCCCGCGGCAGGCCGGAGATGGTGACCGGGTTGTCTGCGGCGACGATCATCCGGACGCGTCTTTGCAGGGCCCCCAGACGTCCCAGCTTTTCTTCGCCGATGATGTTGTAGCTGATCAGGATGTCGTCGATGCCGCCATCCGCCATCACCTCGGCCTCTCCGAGCTTCTGGCAGGTGATGCCGCGCGCGCCGGCCTCGATCTGAAGCCGCGCCAGCTCGGGCGATTTATGCGTCTTGATATGCGGGCGATTGGCGACGCCGGCGGCGTCGCAGGCCGCCTGGAGGCGGGCGATATTGGCATCGACCTTGTCGAGATCGATCACCACGGCAGGCGTGCCGTAGACGCGGGCGATCTCGGCCGCGAGCGGGGTGGCGGCCGGCTGGTCGACGGCCTTTGAGGTGGTCGCAGTGACGGTCATGGCAGCACCTTGATGATGACTTCGATCTCGACGGTCATGTTGTTGGGCAGCGAGCCCATGCCGACGGCCGAGCGGGCGTGGCGGCCACGGTCGCCGAGCACGGCGACGAAGAGGTCCGAGCAGCCATTGATGACCTTGGGTTGATCGGCGAAATCGGGGACCGCATTGACCATGCCGAGCAGCTTGACCACCTCGACCTTGTCGAGCGAGCCGACCGCCTTCTTCATCGCGGCGAGCAGGCCGAGGCCGGTCTGCCGCGCGTGCTGGTAGGCTTCCTCGATCGTGACGTCCTTGCCGACCTTGCCGGTCGGATAGGTGCCGTCGGCCCGCTTCGGACCCTGGCCCGAGAGATAGACCAGATCACCGACCTGCTTGAAGCTGACATAGGTCGCGACCGGCGTCGGCACGTCCGGCAGGGTCAGCCCCAGTTCCTTCAGCCTGTCTTCGGCGCTCATGGCGTTTCTCTCCTCACGTCGGTCTTTTCTCGCCGATGCCTGTCGCATCAGCCATTCATATCGCGGCGCATATAGCGGGCCGCATCGTCATAGCTCGCAAGCTTGCGATCAAGCGCGGGCTCATGCACCTCGCGAAAACCCTGCCGGCGCCAGAAGCCGGTCGAATCGTTGACCGCGACCAGCGCCAGGCTCGTATAGCCGGCTCTGGTGGCATGACGGGCGATCGCCGCGACGATCGCTCCCGCCGCGCCGCTGCCGCGCCCTGCCGGCAGCAGCGCGAGGTCGTGAAGATACCAGTTGGCGACGCCAGGCGGGATGCCTCCCAGCAGGGAATTCAGGGCCGGGACGGCGCCGGCCGGCCAGGGATGGCTGACGAGATAGCCCTGTAACGCCCCGCCTTCACCGGACAGCACATGACACCCCTCGGGCGCCAGTTTCAGCCGCTCGGCGAAGACCGCCTCGTCCTCGGGATAGTCCGGATGCACGACGGCCGCGATCGCCATCACGGCCGGCAGATCGGCCGGCGCCATGCGGCGCCAGCCCGTTTCGAGTGACATGGAAGCCTACGCCGCGACCTTCGGGAACTTGCCGGTCCGCTTCGGGTGCCACCACTTGCCCTTGAGCACGACACCCTCGGAGACGAACTTCCTGTCGCCGATCAGGTGCTCGCCGACGACGTCGACATAGTCGAACTTGCCTTCCTTCACGGTCAGGATCGTCGCGTCGCCGAGCGAGCCGACCTTGAGGGAGCCGTATTCCGGGCGCTTCAGCGCCATGGCGGCGTTCACCGTCGAGGCGGCGATGACGTTGCTCAGGCTCATGCCCATGCAGAGGAACTTCGACATCGTGGTGACCTGGTCGAAGGCCGGGCCGTCGATGCAGAGCTTGTGCACGTCGGACGAGATCACGTCCGGCTCGAAGCCGTTGGCCAGCATGGCGCGGGTGGTCTTGAAGGAGAACGACCCCTTGCCGTGGCCGATGTCGAAGATGACGCCGCGCTTGCGGGCCGCCAGCACCTCGGGCTTCACCGTGCCCTGCGCGGTCGCAGGCGCGTTCGGGAACGGGCGGAAGGCATGGGTCAGCACGTCGCCCGGCCGGAGCATGCCGATGACTTCCTCATAGGATGGCGGCGGATGGTCGATATGGCACATCAAGGGCATCCCGACCTCGTCGGCGACCTGCAGCGCGATGTTCAGCGGCTTGGTGCCCTGGTCGCCCGAGGCATGCAGGCCGACGCGGACCTTGATGCCGACGATGTAGTCGCGGTTCTCGTCGGCGACCCTGGCGCAGTCGATCGGGTTCATCATGCGCATGTCGCCGCTCTCGCCGACCATGACGCGGTGGTCGAAGCCGTAGATGCCGGCATGCGAGACATGGAGATAGGCGAGGATGCGCGCCTGGCTCGGCTCGATGACGTGCTTGCGGAAGCCGGCCCAGTTGCCGGGGCCGGCCGAGCCGGTATCGACCGAAGTGGTGACGCCGGAAACGCGGCAGAATTCGTCCGCATCGATGCCGAGCGAGGTGCCGCCCCAGTAGACATGGGTGTGCAGGTCGATCAGGCCGGGCGAGACGATATAGCCGGAGACGTCGCGGATTTCCTTGGCGCCCTTCAGGTCCTTGCCGAAGCCGGAGACCTTGCCGTCCGTGAAGGCGACATCGAGGATGCCGTCATGCTTCTGGGAGGGGTCGATGACGCGGCCGCCCTTCAGGATGAGATCGTGGGTCATGTCTAGTCCTCTGGATACGGATCAAACCGGGGAGACGGCGCCCTTGCGCTCGACGATCAGGCCGTAGGCCTGGGGCTCGCGATGCCTGGCGAAATTGAAGGTCGAGGTCTTGTAGCTCTTGCCGAGATCCATGTCGCAGCGGGCGACGATGAGCTCGTCATCCTCGGTCACGGCCTGGGCCACGACCTCTCCGGTCGGCGCGATGATGCAGGAGCCGCCGATCTGGTCGACGCCGGCCTCCAGCCCCGCCTTGGCGACGCCCACGACCCAGGTGGCGTTCTGGTAGGCGCCGGCCTGCATCACGAGCTGATTGTGGAAATTGCCGAGCCGGTCATGGTCCGGGGCCGGCGGGTTGTGCTTGGGGGTGTTGTAGCCGAGCACGATCAACTCGACGTCCTGCAGACCCATCGAGCGATAGCTCTCCGGCCAGCGGCGGTCGTTGCAGATCATCATGCCGATATTGGCGTTCATCGTCCGCCAGACCGGCCAGCCGAGCTCGCCGGTCTCGAAATAGCGCTTCTCCAGGTTCTGGAAGGGTGCGGCGGGGCGGTGCTCGGGATGGCCGGGCAGATGGATCTTGCGGTACTTGCCAACGATCGCGCCCGATTTGTCGACGAGGATCGCGGTGTTGAAGCGGCGCTTGCGGCCCTGCTCGAAGGCCAGTTCGCAATACCCGAGATGGAAACCGACGCCGAGGCGCTTGCTCTCCTCGAAGAGCGGCGCGGTCTCGTTCGAGGGCATCGCGCTTTCGAAATGGCTGTCGATCTCGGCTTCGCCGTCGATCCACCAATGCGGGAAGAAGGCGGTGAGCGCGGCCTCCGGATAAACCACCAGATCGGCGCCGTGGCTCTTGGCCTGCCGCATGAGTTCGATCATGCGGGCAACCGCCGAAGCCCGGCTCTCATCGCGCTGGATGGGACCGAGCTGGGCGGCGGCGACGGTGAGGATGCGGGTCACGTCAGAGGCTCCGGATGAAGATCACCCTTTAGGGCAAGGCTTCGATGTGCTGAGCCGGCGCGTCAAGCGCCGGCAATGCGGGGCGTGGGTTGTCCCAGCTGCGGGGCAAGCTCTCAGAGCGTCTTGGCGAGCCTTGGATCGAGCGAGTCGCGCAGGCCGTCGCCAAGCATGTTCACCGCGAGGACGGTGATGGAGAGGAACACGGCCGGGAACAGGATGATATGCGGCCGAACCTGCCAGAGGGCGCGGCCCTCGGCCATGATGTTGCCCCAGGACGGCGTCGCCGGCGGCACGCCCGCGCCGATGAAGGACAGGATCGCCTCGACGATCATGGCGCTGGCGCAGATATAGGTCGCCTGCACGCTCATCGGCGCGAAGGTGTTGGGCAGGATGTGGCGGAAGATGATGCGCGGTACCCGCGCGCCATTGGCCACGGCCGCCTCGACATAGGGTTGCTCGCGCAGCGACAGCACGACGCCGCGCACGAGCCGCGCGACGCGCGGGATCTCGGCGACGGTGATGGCGATGATGACGTTCTGGACCGAGCCGCGGGTCAGCGCCATCAGGGCGATGGCGAGCAGGATCGGCGGAATCGACATCATGCCGTCGATGATGCGCATGATGATGCCGTCGGACCAGCGGACGAAGCCGGCGAAGAGGCCGATGGTGAGCCCGACGATCGAGGACAGGATCGCAACGCTGAAGCCGACGAGCAGCGAGACGCGGGCGCCATACACGACGCGCGAATAGATGTCGCGGCCGAGCATGTCGGTGCCGAACCAGTAGAGCTCGGAGGGCACGCGGGTGCGCCTCGACGGCGCGATCGCGGTCGGGTCGACCGTGCCGAGCAGCGGCGCGAAGATGCCGATCAGCGCCATCAGGATGAGGAGCCCGCCGCCGATGGCGACGGAAGGATGCCGGCGCAGATAGCGACGGAAGCGGGCGGCACGGCCGAGTTCGGCCTGCACCGCTTCAGCGGCAGGAGCCGCGGTGAGCGATTGAGCGGTCAATAGCGGATCCTCGGGTCGACGAGGGTGTAGGTCAGGTCGATCAGCAGGTTCACCAGCACGTAGACCAGGCTGAACATCAGCACGACGCCCTGGATGACGGGGTAGTCACGGCGCAGGATCGCGTCGACGGTGAGCCGGCCGAGGCCGGGGATGGCGAAGACGCTCTCGGTCACGACCGCGCCGCCGATCAGGAGGGCGATACCGATGCCGATGATCGTGACGATCGGCACGGCCGCGTTCTTCAGCGAATGCAGGAAGAGCACGTCCTTCTGCGCCACGCCCTTGGCCTGGGCGGTGCGGACATAGTCCTGCTGAAGAACATCCAGCATCGTGGCGCGGGTGATGCGCGCGATCAGCGCGACATAGACCAGCCCCAGCGTCACCGTCGGCAGGATGAGATTCCGGAGCCAGGGCCAGAAGCCCTGCGAGATCGGCGTGTAGCCCTGCACCGGCAGCCAGTCGAGCTTGAGCGCGAAAAGATAGGCGAGGAGATAACCGACGACGAAGACCGGCACGGAGAAGCCCAGCACCGCAAAGCCCATCGCTGCCTTGTCGACCCAGCTGCCCGCCTTCCAGGCCGCGACCACGCCCATCGGGACGGCGATCACGACGGCGAAGATCAACGTCAGCACCATCAGGGAGAGCGTCGGCTCAATGCGCTGGGCGATGAGCTGCGTCACCGGCAGGTTGGTGAAGATCGAGGTGCCGAGATCGCCCTGGATCACGCGGAACGACCATTCGGCGAAGCGCACGAGATAGGGGCGGTCCAGGCCCAGGCTGGCGCGGATGCGCTCGACATCGGCAGGGGACGCCTGGTCACCGGCGATGATGGCGGCGGGATCGCCCGGCGCGATGTAGAGCAGCGAAAAGACGAACAGCGCCACGAAGGCCATCACCGGGATGGTCGTGACGATGCGTCTGACGACGAAAGCAAGCATAAGGCAGTCGGACCTCGTTCACAGCGGTACCAGGGATCGCGGCCCGGACTTCTTCCGGGTCGCGACGAAGCAAGACAACAGAGCCGGACGGCTCCGGAAGCGCGGAGCGGCAAAGCCGACCCGCGCGGGGCTATCAGTCCTTCTTGACGTCCCAGAAGAACGGCAGCGGTCCGCTGACCACGCCGGTGACGTTCTTCCGCCAGGCCTGGTAGCCGAGATAGAAGCCCGTCGGCGCGAAGACGACGTTCTCGACGGCGGCCTTGTTGAGGCGGCCCATCGCCGCCTTCTCCTCGGCCAGGTCCTTGGCGTTGAACCAGTTGGTGACCTCGGTCTCGACGGCGGGCACGTCGGGCCAGCCGAACCAGGCCTTGTCGCCATTGGCGCGGATCGCGGTATAGGCGGCCGGGTTGATGCAGTCGGCACCGGCATGCCAAGTGTGGAACATGCTCCAGCCGCCCTGCCCCGGAGGCGTCTTCTGGGCGCGGCGGGAGCCGACCGTGCCCCAGTCGGTCGCGACGAAATCGACGTTCATGCCGATGCTCTTGAGCAATTCCGCCGTGACGTCGCCCATCGACTTGGTCGCGGCCATGTCCTGCGCGACGACGCAGACCACGGGCTCGCCCTTGTAGCCGGCCTCGGCGAGGAGCTTCTTGGCCTCGGCGACGTTGCGCTTCTTCAGGATCTCGCCGCCCTCCTCGGTGTAGAGCGGAGTGCCCGGGGTGAAGAAGCCGGGCAGCGGCTTCCAGAGCTTGTCGTCATCGCCGACGACGGCCCGCATGTAGTCTTCCTGGTTCATGGCCGTCAGCACGGCCTGGCGCACCTTCACGTTGTTGAAGGGCGGGAACAGGTGGTTCATGCGGAAGGCGCCGACATTGCCGAGCGGATCGCCGATATCGACATTGATGTCCTTGTGGCCCTTCAGCACCGGCACGAGATCGGCGAGCGGCGTCTCCCACCAGTCGACCTCGCCATTCTGGAGGGCAGCGGCGGCCGTCGCCGGGTCGGGCATGATCACCCATTCCACGCGGTCGACGAGGATGTTCTTGCCGCCGGCGAGCCAATCGGCCTTCTCCGAACGCGGCTTGTAGTCCGCGAATTTCTCGAACACCGCCTTGGCACCCGGCACCCATTCCTTCTGGAGGAACTTCATCGGGCCGGAGCCGATATATTCGGTGATCTGGGTGAAGGGATCGGTCTTGGCGATGCGCTCGGGCATCACGAAGGAACAGGGCGCGTTGTTCTTGGCCAGCGCCAGCAGCATTTTCGGGAAGGGCTGCTTCAGCGACCATTTCCAGGTCAGTTCATCGACGGGCGCCAGTTCTACCTGGATGGCCCGGAGCATCAGGCCCATCGGATCGCGCGCCGACCAGCGAACGAGGCTCGCGACCACGTCCTTGGAGGTGACGGGCGTGCCATCATGGAACTTGAGGCCCGAGCGCAGCTTGAAGGTCCAGTTCAGGCCGTCGGAGGAGACCTCCTCGGCCTCGACCATCTGGCGTTGCGGCTGGAACTTGGAATCGATGCCGTAAAGCGTATCCCAGACCAGCGCCGCTGCGTTGCGAACGACGTATTGCGTCCCCCAGATCGGGTCGAAATTGGCGAGATTGGCCTGCGGTACGAAGCGTAGGGTCTTGCTTGGACTTTGCGCGAGGGCCGGCATCGCCAGCCCGCCGGTCGCGGCAGCCATGCCGGCGCCCGTCGCGGATTTCAGAAACGTCCTGCGATCCATCTTGCTCTCCCCTGGAACGGCGCCTCTAGACGGGCTGCCTTGGCGCGAGTTTGGGCAGAAAAACTCCGCCTGACAACTCGCAGCAGCACCCGACCAGGGCCACCTCGCCGCCTGCACGGTTCGTGCCAGACGGAACTTTCGGGCGGGAGCCCGCTGTTTCGGTTCCGCACGGGCCATTTCGGGCCCGGTTCCGGAAAGAATGAAAAATCGCGATTAAATCGGTTTGACCGGTTCATCGACGCGCGCGAAGGGCCGTGCCAGCTCGAACGCCGCCGCAGCCCGCAGCACGAGAGCGTCCTTGCCGAAGGCGCCGACGATCTGGAGCCCGGCCGGCAGGCCGGCCTTCGTCAGACCGCAGGGCACCGAGATCGCCGGCTGCTCGGTGATGTTGAAGGGGTAGGTGAAGGGCGTCCAGCGCGTCCAGTCCTCGCCATAGGCGCCATGCTGGGGCGTATCGCAGCCCACAGTGAAGGCTGGCAGCGGCAGTGTCGGCGTCAGCAGCAGGTCGTATGTCTGATGGAATTGCGCCATCCGATAGGCAAGCGCATTGCGCCGGTTCAGCAGCGCGTCGACATAATTCGAGGCCGGGATACGCTCGCCCTGTTCCGCCACCGCGACGAGGCCGGGGTCCATCTGCTTGCGGCCAGCGGCGTCGATGCTCTTCAATGCCAGCGCCGCTCCCGAGGCCCAGAGGGTCATCAGGATCTCGATCGGATCGTCGAAGCCGGGATCGACCTCCTCCACCGTCGCACCAAGCTCGGCGAAGACCTGCGCGGCGGCGGCCGTCAGCGCCGCGAGCTCGGGATCGACGGTCACGTCCTGGCCAAGGCGCGGAGACCAGGCGACGCGCAGACCCCTCAAGCCGCCCTTGAGCCCGTCGACATAATCCGGCGGGCGATCGGTCAGCGCCGTCATGTCGCGCGCGTCGGGCTGGCCGATCACCTTCATCGCCAGCGCGGTGTCGGTGACGGTGCGGGTCAGCGGGCCGAGATGAGCGAGGAAGCCCATGACCGAGATCGGCCAGGCCGGGACACGGCCGTAGCTCGGCTTCAGGCCGACGACACCGGTGAAGGCTGCGGGAATGCGGATGGAGCCCGCCCCGTCGGTGCCCATGTGGAGGCAGCCGAGATTGAGCGCGGCACAGACGGCCGCACCCGACGAGGAGCCGCCCGGCCCCGTGCCGGTGTTCCAGGGATTGCGGGTGATGCCGGTGAGCGGCGAATCGCCGACGCCCTTCCATCCATATTCCGGCATGGTGGTCTTGCCGAGGAAGACCGTCCCGGCCTCACGCAAGCGCGCGGTAATGGGGGAATCCTCGGCGAAGGGCGCATCGGAGGCGATGGCCGAGCCGCGCTGCATCGACCAGCCGGCGACGCCGAGATTGTCCTTGATGGTGACGGGCACGCCATCGAGCGGGCCGATCGCCTCGCCCTTCAGCCAGCGCCCCTGCGAGGCTTCGGCCATGGCCAGCGTCACCGCCTCGTCACGGACGGCGAAGGCATTGACCGCGGGCTCGAAGCGCTCGATGCGGGCGAGCGCATCCTTCGCGACCTCGACGGGAGAGAGCTGCTTGCTGGCATAGAGCGGGCCGAGCTCGGCGGCGGAAAGCGAGGCGATCGTCGTCATCTGGGGACCTCTCAGGCGTTGGCGACACGCCAGGCGGTGGTGAGCAGGATATTCGCGCCGGCGATCATGTCGTCATCGGTGCTGAACTCGGCCGGGTTGTGCGAGAGCCCGCCGATCGAGGGGATGAACACCATCGCCGTCGGGCAGAGCCGCGCCATCATCTGCGCGTCGTGGCCGGCGCCGGAGATCATGCGCCGGACGGCCAAGCCGAATTCGCCGGCGCTGCGCTCGACCTCCGCGATCAGCTCCTCGGCAAAGGGCGTCGCCGGGAAGCGGGCGAGATCGCGGAAGGAGACTTCGATGCCGTCGCGCTCGGCGAGCTCGGCACAAAACGCCCGCACCGCCGCCTCAGCCTTTGCGAGCGGCGCATCGAGCGGGTTGCGCAGGTCGAGCGTCATCACCACGGTTTCGGGCACGACATTGACGTTGCCGGGCTGGACGCGGATGACGCCGCTATTGGCGAGCTGGTTCGGAATCGTCTTGGTCAGCTCGTTGGCGAAGATGTTGATGCGCGCGGCAGCGAGCCCCGGGTCCTTGCGATAGGCCATCGGCGTCGTGCCGGCGTGGCTCGGGCGGCCCTTCAGGGTGAGTTCCAGCCAGCAGATGCCCTGGATGCCTGTGACGGCACCGAGCCCGCCGCCCTCGTTCTCGAGGATCGGCCCCTGTTCGATATGCATCTCGATATAGGCATGGGCCGGCAGGAAGCCCGGCTTCTCGGCGCCCTCGTAGCCGATGCGCTTCAATTCGGCGCCGAGGCCGATGCCGTCTGAATCGACTTCCCTGTGCGCCGCCTCGACGCTCATGCCGCCGGCCCAGACATAGGAGCCGAGCATGTCGGGGTGGAAGCGGGCGCCCTCCTCGTTGGTGAAGGCGATCACCGCCATGTCGCGCTTCGGCGTCAGTCCGGCATCGCGCAAGGCGGCGAGAACCTCGACGCCGGCGACGACGCCGAGCGCACCGTCGAAGCGCCCGCCGGTGCCGACCGTGTCGATATGCGAGCCCATGATGACGGCCGGACCGTCCTGCTGGCCCTTCAGGACGCCGACGATATTGCCGATGGCATCGACGCGGGTATCGAGGCCGAGTGCCTTCATCTGGGCGACGAGCCAGTCGCGGCCCTGCCTGTCCTCATCAGTCAGGGCAAGCCGGCGGCAGCCGCCTTCCGGCGTCGCGCCGATCATCGAGAGTTCCGCGAGGCGCGAGGTCAACCTCGCGCCGTCGATCCTCAGATTGGTGCTCATCGGTTCAGGCCCTCCAGCAATTTCCGAGGCAAGATGCAGACCGCGGCGACGGTTGTCGACCCGCGTCCAGCGCATCGGCTCCGAACGGTGAAGCGCGTAGCGGCGGCTGTTTCGATGCTCCGATCGGGGGTAGAAGCAGCGCCCCATGTCCGAGATCGCCGAATCCCGCCCGCATCATTCCTGGCTCGGGGAAGCCCGCGCCATGCTGGCCCTGAGCTGGCCGATGGTGCTGACCAATGTCGCGCAGACGGCGATGACGGCCACCGACGTCATCATGATGGGCCAGTTCGGCCCGGATGCGCTGGCAGCCGGCGCGCTCGGCACCAATCTCTACAATGCAACCCTGATCTTCGGCATCGGCGCGATGGGCGCGGTCTCGCCGATGATCGCGATCGAGCTCGGCCGCAACCGGCATGCGGTGCGCGATCTGCGCCGCACCGTCCGCCAGGGCTTCTGGGCCGCGGCGACCATGGTCGGGCCGATGTGGCTCTTCCTCTGGCAGGCCGAATTCATCCTGAGAGCGATGGGTCAGGACCCCGCCCTGTCGAAGGCCGCCGCGTCCTATCTCCACACGCTGCAATGGGGGCTGCTGCCCTTCTTCCTCTATCTGTGCCTGCGCGGCTTCGTCGCCGCGCTGCAGCGGCCGCGCTGGGCTTTCATCGTCGTGCTCTTCGCGGTGGCGTTCAACGCCTTCGCCAACTGGTGTCTGATGTTCGGGCGGCTCGGCTTTCCGGCGCTCGGCCTGCCCGGCTCCGGAATGGCCACGGCCTTGTCCTCAACCCTCATGTTCCTCGGCCTCGCGCTCGTGGTCATGTGGGACAGGCGTTTCCGGCGCTATCAGCTGTTCGGCCGCTTCTGGGTGCCGGACTGGCCGCGCTACCGCGCCTTCTGGCGCATGGGCCTGCCGATCTCGCTGACGCTCTCCTTCGAATCGCTGATCTTCTACGGCGCCGCCTTCATGATGGGGCTGATCGGCTCGACCGCGCTCGCGGCCCACGCCATCGCGATCCAGATCGCCTCACTCGCCTTCATGGTGCCCCTCGGCATCGGCCAGGCCGGGACGGTGCGGGTCGGGCGCGCCTTCGGCTCCGGCGACAAGGAGGGCATCCGGCGCGCCGGCATGATGGCGCTCATCCTGGCGCTGAGCTTCATGTGCTTCACGGCGCTGCTGATGGCGACCGTGCCGCATTGGCTGATCGCCCCCTTCCTCGACCGCTCGAAGCCCGGTGCGGAAGCGGTGGCCCAGATCGCGGTGGCCTTCCTGTTCTACGCCGCCCTCTTCCAGATCGCGGATGGGGCGCAGGTCATCGGGTCGTCGATCCTGCGCGGCCTCGGCGACACGCGCCTGCCGATGATTCTCGCCGGCATCGGCTACTGGGGCATCGGACTGCCGCTCTCCGCGGCGCTGGGTTTCCTGACTCCACTCGCCGGCAGCGGCATCTGGATCGGGCTGGTGATCGGGCTTTCGCTCGTCGCCGTGATGATGCTCTGGCGCTGGTGGGCGCGCGAGAAGCTCGGCCTGCTCAAATGGGGATTGCGGGAAGCCACCTGACCCAGGCTAGGCGGCCATCCGCCCTGTTGCCGAACGGCAACAGCGTTGCACGGACACAATTTGGCCATCTCCTGTTCACCCCACGGCCATCTCGGCAACCTTGAACGAGGGTGAGCAACGGCGCATGGAACTCAAGGCGCCGCCCCGCCGTTCATTTCGCCCGTAACACCGAGTTGTCTGTCGATGTCCCCCGACCGCCCATCCGCCTCCCCCCTCGCCCGGCCGACCCGCCGCGTCTTCGCTGCGCTGAGCCCGCTCTTCCTTGCCGCCTGCGTCGCGAACCGACGCCCGGAGCCGTTCGAGGTCGCGCATCAGGGGCCGCATATCAGCGCCGAATATCTGGCGATGTATGGCGAGCGGCCGGATGAGCAGCACCCGCTGCCCGCGACGGACCTTTCCGAGGTCGAGCCGCAGTTCCTGCGCCGGATCGTCTCCTACCCGACCCGCGAGCAGCCCGGCACGATCGTCGTCGATACCGACAACCGCTATCTCTATCTCGTGATGGAAGGCGGCCGCGCCGTGCGTTACGGCATCGGCGTCGGCAAGCAGGGCATGTCCTGGCGCGGACGCGCCACGGTCGCGCGCAAGGCGCAGTGGCCGCGCTGGACCCCGACCCCGGCGATGATCGCCCGCGAGCCGGAGCGGAACCGCCCCTGGGCCGGCGGCATGGCCGGCGGCCTCGAGAACCCGCTCGGCGCCCGCGCGCTCTATCTCTACCAGGGCGGCCGCGACACGCTCTATCGCATCCATGGCACCTCCGAGCCCTGGTCGATCGGCAAGTCCGTTTCCTCGGGCTGCATCCGCCTGTTCAACCAGGATATCATCGACCTCTATGGCCGCGTCCCGACCGGCACGACCGTCGTGGTGCTCAACCGCGGCACGCTGCAGGCACCGTCCGAGATCGACGAGGCGCCGCCGCCGGACGACGATTTCGGCAGCATCTGAGGCCCAGCAGCCTACCTGAGGCCGCACCGGATTCTCCCGACAAGTGAAATTCGCTTCTCGGTCCGATGCAGTCACGACGCCGCCTTGATACCGTCACAGGCCGATCCCACCTCTTGAGCGCGGCGCAACCGCACCGCGCAACGAGAGGAGATGACGATGACGCCGCAGGAACGCGACGTGATCGCCGGGATTTTCGACCGCCTGAAGCAGGCGGCCAATCAGCCCCGCGACCCCGAGGCTGAGACCTTCATCGCAGAGCGGCTGCGCGAGCAGCCCTATGCGCCCTATGCCATGGCCCAGGCGGTCTATGTGCAGGAGCAGGCGCTCGCCAACCTGAACCAGCAAGTCGAAAGCCTGCAGGCGCAGTTGCGAGAGGCGCAGACGCGCGCCAGCGAGGCCGCCCAGCCTCAGGCCGGCGGCTTCCTGTCCGGCATCTTCGGCGGCGGGTCGGTGCCGCGCACCGGCTCGGTTCCACCCGTGCCGCAGCGAGCCGACGCAGCCGCACCCTCCGCCGCCTGGAACACGCAGCCGCAGGCGCAAGGAGCCCCCGGCCAGGCCATGCCGATGCAGCAGGCAGCGCAGCCCGGCCCGTGGAGCAACCAGCCGCAGCAGCAAGCTGGCGGCGGCGGCTTCATGGCGAGCGCGCTGACCACCGCGGCCGGCGTCGCCGGCGGCATGATGCTCGGCAATGTGCTGACCAATGCCTTCGGTGGCGGCAGCAAGCCCGCGGCCCAGACCGCGAGCGACACCGCCAGCTCCGGCAGCAACGCGGCGGCGACGCCGCAACCGGCTGCCGACCAGGCAGCCGCAGCCCAGCCTGCCGCCGACCAGACCGCGCAGGATGGCGGCTACGGCCAGGGCTATGACGGCGAGGCCAGTTACCAGAACGCCGGCCATGACGACGCCGATCCCGGCTTCGACGATGGCGGCGGGGACGACGACAGCTGGGTTTGAGATCGCCTTCCCCGTCTTGTCACCGGGATAGAATGCAAACGGCGGCCCGCGATGCGAGGCCGCCGTTTTTGTCGATCGGTGTCAGATGAGGCTGTGCCTCAGATCACCAGCACCTTGGCGCCGACGCGGACACGCTCGTAGAGATCGGTGACGTCGTCATTGGTCATGCGGATGCAGCCCGACGAGACCGCCTGCCCGATCGTGTTCGGCTCGTTGGTGCCGTGGATGCGGTAGAGCGTCGAGCCGAGATACATGGCGCGCGCGCCCATCGGGTTGTCGGGGCCGCCGGCCATGAAGCGCGGCAGATCGGGCCGGCGCTTCAGCATCTCGGACGGAGGCGTCCAGCTCGGCCATTCCGCCTTGCGGGTGATCGTCTTCATACCGGCCCAGGAGAAGCCCGGCCGGCCAACGCCGATGCCATAGCGCATGGCCCGGCCGCCCGGCTGCACCAGGAAGAGGAAGCGCTGCGGCGTGTCGATGATGATCGTGCCAGGCTTGTGCGGCCCGTCATAGGCGACTTCCTGCTTGCGGAAGCGCGGGTCGACGATCTGCTGGATGCCCTGCTGCGGCTCGACCGGCTCGCCGAGCGCGGCCATGCGGCGTGTGGCACGCGGCTGGCGCGCAGCCTCGAACGGGTCCGGCTCGTAGCCGCCTTGCGGCTGCATGCGCTGGCCATAGGCATAGCCGCCGGGGCGGTTATAGACCGCGCCACCGCGGCCATAAGGCGTCGGATCGCGCCCGGTCATCAGCATCTCGATGAAGCCGCCGCCATAATTGCCGTGTCCGCGGCTCGCGGCCATCGGGTCCCCCGGGGCGGCATAGCCGTAGTTCTGGCGAGTGCCCTGCGCGGCAGCCGGAGCGGCAACCGCCATGGCCCCGACAACGGCGAGGAGCGGGAGAAGGATCTTTCGACGCATGACGCAAGCACTCTCGACATCAACTGCCGGAAGCCTGCGGCTTGCCTTCAAAGGAATGGTGAATCGTTGACTCTCGGGCGCAGAAACCGGCCCGAAGCCGCTGAATTCGCGGAATTAACCTTAGCAGGCGGTCAAGCGACAGGGTGAAGGAAACCTTGCCAGCGCAGCCTCACCGGCGCGCGGAGCGCCGGGCGAGCCAGCGCAGCTTCAGGCCCGTGCGCCAGCGGCCGACATCACACGCCAGGATCACCGCCGCATAGACCAGCCCGCCGAGCGCGACCTGGAGCGGCAGTTCGAGCGGCGCCGGCAGCGTGCCGCGCAGCGGCCAGATCGCGAGCCCCATCGCGGCGCCGGCGGCGAGGACGCATGCGATCTCGCGCCAAGGCGGCGATGCCGGAAGCGCTCGCAGCGCCACCACCGCCGTGACCAGCAGCGCCGTCAGATAGGCGGCGCTCTGCGCGATCGAGACCGTCGTCGGCGCGAGCGTGCCCGGCAGGGCGAAGATGATGGCGAGGTCGACGGCCAGCCCCGTCAGGGCAGCCAGCGCGGCAATAAGCGTACGCTTCGCCAGCAGGAAGACGGGCGCGAGCGCCGCCTGGAACAGTGCGATCGCAGCGAAGCCGGGCAGCAGCAGCGCCATATGATCGGCGAAATGGCCGCGGAAGCCCTGAGGAACGAAGAGCCGCTCGAAGGCCGGCAGGATCAGCCAGAAGCCAAGCGCGACCGGCAGCACGCAGGCCTTCACCACGACCATGTTGCGAGCGATGCGCTTCTGCGCGGCGATGCGTCCGCGCGTCTCGTCGAGGCGGATGATCTCGCGCAGCAGCACGATCTCGAGCATCGAGGCCAGCACGGGGAAAAGCCGCAGGCCGATATCGGAGGCCAGCGAGAAATAGCCGGCCTCGGCGAAGCCGTGGCGATCGGCCAGGATGGCGCGGTTGATGAGCGGGATCGCGGCATAGACCGCATTGCCAGCGACGAGCGGCAGGGCATAGCGCGCGAAATTGCGCATCAAATCCGTCCGCGGTGCGCCCGGTGCCGGCTTCGCATCGGCCAGGCGGCCGCGGTTGGCGAGAACGGCAGCGCCCGCGCTGAGGACGCCGCCGAGCAGGACGACGGTCGGATCGCGGGTCCACCAGGCACCGCCGACCATCAGCAGCAGGGCCGCCACGCTTCTGACCAGGACGAGCCGGGCATAGGCCGCATCGAGGAAGCGGGCGCGGGCGATGGCGGCGTGATAGTCGAACCAGCCGGCAGCGATACCGCCGGCAACCGCAGCCACCAGCAGCGTGGACGGCAATCCGGTATCGACCCCGGCGAGCATCGCCGCCGCCAGAAGGGCCGAGAGCGACAGAGCGACACCGGCGAAGAGCAGATCGAGCGTCGCGCGGATGCCGGGGTCGCTCTCGCGGCTCTGCAGGGAGTAGAAGCGGACGACCGAGAGCTTCAGCCAGTCGAGCAGCGCCGTGTTGACGAGCACGACGGTGGCGGCGCCGATGGCGTAGAGCCCGAAGGCCTCCGGGCCAAGGAACAGGGCGACGAGCAGCCCGAGGACGAAATTCAGCCCGGCATTGACGATGAAGGGCAGAAGAACGGTCATCGTGCCTTCGCCGCCTCGTCCCGATCTCTGCGTTGCCACGGTTGAAGCGCGCGACTCAAACCAGCCGCGCCGCCCTTCGGATCGGGGGTAGCCGGACGGGGCGATATTTCCAAGGGGAAGCTGCGAAGGCGCTCCCGCCCGCCCTGCTGCCAGGGCATTGCGCAACGCCGTTCCCACACCTGTACGGCGGGAGGATTTGACCCTAAGGCAGGCGTCATGACCCCGCCCATCCGGCTTGCCCATGACGACGATTCCGGTCCGCTCTCCGCCCTGATCGCAGCGAGCTTCGCGGAATATCCGGGCTGCGTTTTCGTCGAGGCGGAGCTTCCGGAGTTGCGCCGGCCCGCGACCGCTTTCGCAGCCAAAGGCGGCATGCTCTGGATCGTGGATGGACCGGACGGACGCATTGCCGGCTCCCTCGGCATCGTGCCGGTTCCCGAGCAGAACGCCGCCGAGCTTGCCAAGGTCTATGTCGACCCCGCGTTCCGGGGCGCCGGGCTGGCACAGGCCCTCTTCGCCAGGGCGATGGACTTCGCCGAACAGGGCGGCTTCGCCGAGATGACGCTCTGGTCGGACACGCGCTTCACCCGCGGTCATCGCTTCTACGAGAAGCTCGGCTTCATGCGCTGGCCGGGCGAGCGCTATCTCGGCGATGCCTCGGAAAGCTGGGAGTATCATTTCCGCAAGCGGCTGCGCCCCGGCCCATGACCTTGTCCATCGCCTTCCGGGCCGCGCTCGGCATCGCCCTGCTGACTGCCATGGATGCGGTCATCAAGGGCCAGATGCAGCAGCACTCCTTCATCGTGGCGCTGTTCATGCGCTTCCTGATGGGCGGGCTCTGTGCTCTTGCGGTGCTGGCGATCGCGCGCCCGGCGCGCCCGACCCGCGCCAGCCTCATCGGCAACATCGTGCGCGTACCGATCGTCGTGCTGACGGCAGGCAGCTTCTTCTACTCGGTCTCGGTGCTGCCCTTGGCGGAAGCGCTGACGCTGTCTTTCCTCGCGCCGGTCTTCGTCGCGCTGCTCGGGGGATTGATCCTCAAGGAGAAGATCGACAGGCGCATCCTGCAGGCGCTCGGTTTCGGGCTTGCCGGCATGCTGGTCATGGTCTGGCCGCGCCTCCAGGGCCATGTCAGCGGGGCCAGCCTCGGCGTCGCCGCCGCGCTGTTCTCGGCCGTCAGCTACGCCTTCAACCTGATCCTGCTCAGGCGCATCGCCGTGCGCGAGCACCCGACCGTCATCGTCGCCTTCCAGAATTGCGGGCCGGCGCTGTGCCTCGCCATTCCGGCCTGGTACGCCTTCGTGCCGATGAGCTTCGGTGACCTCGCCGCCTATCTCTTCGCGGGAGCGCTCGGCGTTGCCGGCCATCTCACGCTGACCTCGGCCTATGCCCACGCGGCCGCTTCGCGCCTGGCGCCGATCGAATACACGGCGCTGGTCTGGGCGAGCCTGCTCGGCTTCTTCGTGTTCGGCGAGGTGCCGCTCTACACGACCTATGCCGGCGCGCTGCTGATCGTCGCCGGGGCCGTCGCCGTCAGCCGGCGCTAGGGCTTGGTCTGCAAGATCAGGCAGGTCTCGGTGCCGTGCGCGAGCAGCTTTCCCCGCGCGTCGACGAGCCTGCCCTCCGTCGTCACCACCGTATTGCCGCGGTGTATCAGCCTGCCTTCGCAGCGCACCTTGCCGCTGTCCGGCATGACCGGGCGGACATAGTTCAACTTCATCTCCAGCGTGGTGTAGCCCTCGCCCGGCTTCAGCGTCGCGTGGGCGGCGCAGGCCATGGCGGAATCGAGGATCGTCGCGGTCCAGCCTCCATGGATCGTGCCCAGCGGATTGAAGAAGCGCGCCGAAGGCTGGCCGGAGAAAACCACCCTGCCCTCATCGGCCTCGACCAGCTCGAAATCCATGGCGTCGGCGAAGGGCGGCGCCGGATTGGTGCCGGCGATGATCCCGCGCAGAAAGCTCAAGCCATCGCCCGCGACCAGTTCCTCGCGAGATACCACCCCAACAGCGCGCATCGTATCGAGCTCCATTCGTGTATCTGCACGATAGAGATGCGATCGAGCGCCGGTCAACCGCCAATCGCGGCTTCAGCGCTCGCCGCGCGCAGCCCGGCGCAGCGCCCTGAGACCGTCGCGGGTTTCGCGCCAGCGCTCCTCGCCGAAACCGCCCTCGATCTTGTCCTGCGCCGCGCGCCAGTACGGAATGGCGGCCTCGATCGCGGCCCTGCCCTTTTCGGTCACGGCGTAGACCGAGGCCCGCCCCCGGCACTCGACCGGCTCGACCATGCCCTCAGTCGCCAGAAGCTGGAGGTTGCGCGTCAGCGAGGTCCGCTCCAGCGCGAAGCGTTCCGCCAGCTCCGTGACCGATTTCCATTGCCCCGTGCTGAGCGCCGAGAGCAGCACGAACTGGGTGATCTTGAGGCCGCTCGGGCGCATCGCCTCGTCATAGGCCCGCGTCACGGCGCGTGCGGTCATGCGCACATGCAGCGCGACGCAGGAGCGGGCGATGGCGTCGAGGCGCGGGTCGGGCGAGGGCGTCGTCATTCCGCCATGTTAGCGTGTTCAAGCGCTGCTGCCAGCAGGCCTGCTGCGACCTGCGACATCGCATCCGCCGGCGTTCACTTTATCGCGGGGCGCTTCCTTGACTCTCCGGACGCCCGCGCCTATCTCCCCGCCATCTGTTAGCACTCCCATCGGGTGACTGCTAACAGTCTCCCCCGGGAGCCCTTCAGCGGCACCCGAAACGAATAAGACCGAGAGGAAGACAGAACCATGAAGTTCCGTCCTTTGCATGACCGCGTCGTGGTCCGTCGCCTGGATGGCGAAGAGAAGACCAAGGGTGGCATCATCATCCCCGAGACCGCCAAGGAAAAGCCCCAGGAGGGCGAGGTCATCGCCGTCGGTTCCGGCGCGCGTGACGAGGCCGGCAAGCTCGTTGCCCTCGACGTCAAGAAGGGCGACCGCGTCCTGTTCGGCAAGTGGTCGGGCACCGAGGTCAAGATCGATGGTCAGGACCTCCTGATCATGAAGGAATCCGACATCATGGGCGTCGTCGGCTGATAGCCGCCTGACCGCTCTCTTCCGTTTCCAGTTCAAGGAGTAGCTCTCATGGCTGCTAAAGACGTCAAGTTCGGCACCGATGCCCGCGACAAGATGCTGCGCGGCGTGGATATCCTCGCCAACGCCGTGAAGGTCACGCTGGGTCCGAAGGGCCGCAACGTCGTGATCGAGAAGTCGTTCGGCGCCCCGCGCATCACCAAGGACGGCGTCACCGTCGCCAAGGAAATCGAGCTTTCCGACAAGTTCGAGAACATGGGCGCCCAGATGGTCCGCGAAGTCGCTTCGCGCCAGAACGACCATGCCGGCGACGGCACCACCACCGCCACGGTTCTCGCCCAGGCGATCGTTCGTGAAGGCGCCAAGTCGGTTGCAGCCGGCATGAACCCGATGGACCTGAAGCGCGGCATCGACCTGGCCGTCGACGCCATCGTCGCCGACCTCAAGAAGAACTCGAAGAAGGTCACGTCGAACGCGGAAGTCGCGCAGGTCGGCACGATCTCGGCCAACGGCGACGAGTCGGTCGGCAAGATGATCTCGACCGCCATGCAGAAGGTCGGCAACGAGGGTGTCATCACCGTCGAGGAGGCCAAGACCGCCGAGACCGAACTCGACGTCGTCGAGGGCATGCAGTTCGACCGCGGCTACCTCTCGCCGTACTTCATCACCAACTCGGAGAAGATGGTCGCCGAGCTGGAAGACCCCTACATCCTGATCTTCGAGAAGAAGCTGTCCTCGCTCCAGGCGATGCTGCCGATCCTCGAGGCCGTCGTGCAGACCGGCAAGCCGCTGCTCATCATCGCCGAGGACGTCGAGGGCGAGGCCCTGGCCACGCTCGTCGTCAACAAGCTCCGTGGCGGCCTGAAGGTCGCGGCCGTCAAGGCTCCGGGCTTCGGTGATCGCCGCAAGGCCATGCTCGAGGACATCTCGATCCTGACCGCCGGCCAGATGATCTCGGAAGACCTCGGCATCAAGCTCGAGACCGTGACGCTCAACATGCTCGGCCGCGCCAAGAAGGTGCGCATCGAGAAGGAGAACACCACGATCATCGACGGCGCCGGCAAGAAGAAGGACATCGAGGCTCGCGTCGGCCAGATCAAGGCCCAGATCGAGGAGACCTCCTCGGACTACGACCGTGAGAAGCTCCAGGAGCGTCTGGCCAAGCTCGCCGGCGGCGTCGCGGTCATCCGCGTCGGCGGCGCGACCGAGGTCGAGGTCAAGGAGAAGAAGGACCGCGTCGACGACGCCCTGAACGCGACCCGCGCTGCGGTCGAAGAAGGCATCCTTCCCGGCGGCGGCGTTGCCCTGCTGCGTTCGCTCCAGGCCGTGAAGTCGATCAAGACCCAGAACGACGACCAGAAGACCGGCGTCGAGATCGTCCGCAAGGCGATCGCCGCTCCGGCCCGCCAGATCGTCGACAACGCCGGCGATGACGGCGCGGTCGTGATCGGCAAGCTGCTTGAGTCGAAGGACTACGCCTGGGGCTACAACGCCCAGACCGGCGAGTACGGCGACCTGGTCAAGGCCGGCATCATCGACCCGACCAAGGTCGTGCGCACGGCGATCCAGGACGCGGCTTCGATCGCTGGCCTGCTGATCACCACCGAGGCGATGGTTGCCGAGCAGCCGAAGAAGGACGCCCCGATGCCCCCGATGGGCGGCGGCGGCATGGGCGGCATGGACTTCTGATCCATCTACCTACCGAGACTACGGAAGGCCCGGCGCAAGCCGGGCCTTTTTCATTTCACGACACTGTCATCCGCCGGCCATCCGGCTGTCGTCGCGGGCGCGCATCGAGGCGCCTTCAACTTCACCGCGACAGAGATGATCATGCCCACACGCCGCCTCGTCCTCGCCGGCCTCGCCGCCAGCAGCGTCGCTCCCGCCTTCGCGCAGGCTCCGGACTGGCGGCAGGGCATCAAGGAGGTGCGCTTCGGCGTCTCCTCCGCCGAGAACGAGGCCGGCGCCATCGCCCGCACCCAGCCGATGGTGGATTACCTGTCGCAACGCCTCGGCGTGCCCGTTCGCTTCTTCCGGGTCGCCGACTATGCCGGCCTGGTCGAGGCGATGCGCGCCGATCAGGTCGATTTCGCCCGCTTCGGCCCCGCGGTCTACGCGCTCGGCCGCCGCGTGCTCGGCGACAAGCTCCAGCCGCTGCTGCGCGATGTCGATAACCACGGGCAGGAAGGCTATTACTCCGTGCTGCTGGTGCGGTCGGAAAGCCCCTACCAGAACCTCGCCGATCTCAAGGGCAAGGTGATGGCCTTCGCCGATCCGAACTCGACCTCCGGCTACGCCTTCCCCTCCTATTTCCTGCGCAAGCAGGGCATCGATCCGAAGACCCATTTCAGCGGCACGGTCTTCTCCGGCGGCCATGACAATTCGGTTCTGGCGCTGGTGCGCGGCCAGTTCGATATCGTCGCGACCCACCAGACCAATGCAGAGCACGGCGTCGCGCAAAGGCTCGCCGATCGTGGGATGATCCCGGCCGGCTCGACCCGGGTGATCTGGACCTCGCCGCTGATCCCGGCGAGCCCGTTCTCGACCCGTGCCAACCTGCCGCAGGGGCTGAAGGACGATTTCGTCGCCGCCATGAACGGGATGAAGGAGGCGGCTCCCGAGGCCTGGAAGAGCTTCACCGACGGCCATGTCTCGCACTATGCGCCGGCCCGGCACGAGGATTATCTCGACGTGATCGCCGTTACAGAGGAGCTGGAAGCCCAGCGCAAGGCGCGCAGCGGCTGAGCGCGGGCGGGGCCTTTTCCAGCCTCGCGATACCGCCTGCCGCACCGCCATGCATTTCCCGACAGGACTGATGAAAGCTTGGGCAGTGCCTTCCGCCGGCTTCCTGGCTTATACAGGCGGCAAGCGATCCCTGTCGGGCTCGCGCGCCAAAGTTGCATGTCGTAGGGAGATGCAGATGAAAAAGTCACAACTTCTGTCCGGCGCCGCGCTCGCTGCCGCGCTGTTCCTCTCCGCCCAGGCCGCGCAGGCTGACATCACCATCGGCCTCGTCGCGCCGCTGACCGGTCCGGTCGCCGCCTATGGCGACCAGGTCAAGAATGGCGCCCAGACCGCCGTCGACGTGATCAACAAGAATGGCGGCGTGCTCGGCGAGAAGCTCGTGCTGAAGCTCGCCGACGATGCCGGCGATCCGAAGCAGGGCGTGTCCTCCGCCAACCTGCTCGTCGGCGACAAGGTCAAGTTCGTGGTCGGCCCGGTGACCTCCGGCGTCGCCATGGCGGTCTCGGACGTGTTCTCCGAAAGCGGCGTGCTGATGGTGACGCCGACCGCGACCTCGCCGGCGCTGACCACCCGCGGCCTGACCAATGTCTTCCGCACCTGCGGCCGCGACGACCAGCAGGCCGACATCGCCGCCGCTTACGTCCTGAAGAACTTCAAGGACGCGAAGATCGCGATCGTCCATGACAAGGGCACCTACGGCAAAGGCCTCGCCGACGCCTTCCAGAAGGGCATCAATGCCGGCGGGCTCAAGGAAGTGATCGCCCTGACGGTCAATCCCGGCGACAAGGACCTCTCGGCCGTCGTGACGCGCCTGAAGGCTGCGAATGTCGACGCCATCTATTTCGGCGGCTACCACCCCGAGGGCGGCCTGCTCGCGCGCCAGCTCGCCGACGCCGGCGTGAAGGCGACGATCATCGGTGGCGAAGGCCTCTCCAACACGGAGTTCGCGGCGATCGGCGGCGACCGTGCCACCGGCACGCTCTTCACCAACGCGACGGACGCGCTGAAGAACCCCGACTCGGCCCAGGCCGTCGCGGCGCTGAAGGAGAAGGGCATCCCGCCGGAGGCCTTCACACTCAACGCCTATGCCGCGGTCGAGGTGCTCAAGGCCGCGATCGAGAAGGCCGGCAAGCCGGGCGATGCCAATGGCGCCGCCAAGGCCCTGCATTCCGGCATGCCGGTCAAGACCGCGATCGGCACGCTGACCTATGGCAAGACCGGCGACCTGAGTTCGCCGAGCTTCTCGATGTACAAGTGGGACGCCGGCAAGATCGTCGCCGCGCAGTAATCGGCCGGCGGTCCAACCGCCAACCCTTTCAAGCTTTGCGCCCCGGACGAGCCCCGCTCGTCCGGGGCGTTTCGCTTCTGGGTCCGCTGATCGTGGACGGCTCGCCGCGACCTCTCCGACAGATGACAATTTGCTCATCCGGGCGCGTCGCCATTGAAAGGCCACTCCCGCTGCGACATGGTCCGAATCGTGGCTTTCACCGTCTCCCGCCAGGATCCCCGTCTATGCGCTTGTTGAGCATCCTCGTCGCCGTGCTGGCGGCGGCCACCCTGATCGTCGGCCAGCAAGCCGGCTCGGCTGCCCTTATCGGAATGGGTGTCGTCGGCCTGCTGCTGGCGGTCGTGACCTTTCGCTCGCCGGCCCTGCCCTTCTTCCTGAGGATCTTCTCGGGCGTCTTCGCCATCGAGTACCTGGTGTTCGGTGCGGCCGCGATCGCAGCCCATCTGGGCTGGTGGCCTGCGACATTCGGGATTCCACCGATACCGACCAGCCTGCCGACGACGGTCGGCGTCTTCGCGATCCTGATCTACGCGATCTCCTTCGTGCCGGTGATCGCGCGCATCGCGCGCATCGCCTCGCCCTATTTCGAATCCGACCAGATCACCACCGCCAATCTCTGGCCGATCGGCCCGTTCAAGATCAGGCTCGGCACGCTGGCGGTCTCGCTCTTCGTCTTCCTGATCGTCCTCAACCAGATTCAGGTCGGCATCACGCTGCGCCTCTCCTTCTTCAACCGCGACATGTACGACGCGCTGCAGAACAAGGATGCGACGGCGTTCTGGTACCAGCTCTTCTACGTCTTCTGCGTCTGGGCGGTGCTCTGGGTCGCCTCGAACCTGATCGAGCTGTTCGCCAACTACACGATCCTGATCCGCTGGCGGCAATTCATGGCGAACGAGTACACGCGGCGCTGGCTCGACCACGCGACGCATTACCGGATCGCGCTTGCCGGCAGCGTCGACAACCCCGACCAGCGTATCGCCGAGGACACGCGGTCCTTCGTCAACTCGACCTACGGCTTCGCGCTGCCCCTGCTCTCGCAGGTCTCCACGCTGGTCTCGTTCTCGATCATCCTCTGGAACATCCAGGTCAGCTTCACCCTGCCCGGCACCTCGCTTGCGATCCCCGGCTATATCTTCTGGGTGGCGTTCTTCTATGCGGTAGCGGCGACCTGGCTCACCCATGTGATCGGCCGCCCGCTGATCCGGCTCGAATTCGAGCAGGAGAAGCGCGAGGCGAATTTCCGCTTCTCGCTGGCGCGCCTGCGCGAATATTCCGAGCAGATCGCGCTGATGGTCGGCGAACCGACCGAGCGCAGCCATCTCGCCCAGCGCTTCCGCGATATCGTCGAGAACTTCTACCGACTGGTCTGGCGCCGGCTGAAGCTGACCAGTTTCACACTGTCCTACAACCAGCTCAGCGTCGTCCTGCCCTACATCATTCTTGCTCCGTACTATTTCGCGGGCACGATCACGCTCGGCATCATGATGCAGGTCGCCGGCGCCTTCGACCGGGTGCAGACGGCCCTCTCCTTCATCATCAACAGCTACTCCTCGATCGCCTCCTATCTCGCCTCGATCAACCGCCTGACCTCCTTCGAGACCGCCGTCGAAGAAGCGCAGCACGGCGCGATCAGCGAGGAGGCGCTCGGCCGCGAGACCTCTGATGACGAGAGCCTGCATCTCCGCGACGCCACGCTCCTCCTGCCCAACGGCAAGCCGATCGTGAAGCTCGGCGCGCTCGATCTCGGCAAGACACGCTCGACGCTGCTGATCGGCCCCTCCGGCTCGGGCAAGTCGACGCTGTTCCGCGCCATTGCCGGCATCTGGCCGTTCGGCGACGGCAAGGTCGGCATTCCCGCGGAGGCGCAGATCATGCTGCTGCCGCAGCGCCCTTATCTGCCGCAGGGTTCGCTGAGGGCAGCGCTCGCCTATCCGGCCGAGGAAGGTGCCTATGACGACGCCGCGACCCGAGCGGCCATGGAGAAGGTCAAGCTCGGCCACCTCGCTGACAAGCTCGACGAGGTCGACCTCTGGGGCCAGCGCCTCTCGGGCGGCGAGCAGCAGCGCCTGGCCGTGGCGCGCGCCCTTCTGAGCAAGCCGGACTGGCTCTTCCTCGACGAGGCCACCGCCTCGCTCGACGAGAAGCTGGAAGGCGAGATCTATGAAACGATCGACCGTGAGCTGCCGCAGACCCGGATCGTCTCGATCGGCCATCGCGCGACGCTGCGCAGCATGCACGACGCGATCGTCACCATGGAGCCCAATGCGGACGGCACCTTCACGCCGACGCCCACCGCGAAAACGCCGGCGGCCTGACGCCGGCGCGCCCTCCGCTTGCCGAAACGAAAAGGGTCGCTCGCGCGACCCTTTTCCGATTCATCTGCTGGGCAGGAGCCTTCTCCCCTCAAAGGGAAGAAAGCGCCTCGGTCAAAGCGACCGGCTCAGGGTCAGCTCGCCCGCCCCGCCCTTCAGCACGAGGCGGCCGTTGACGAGATCCCATTTGTTCGTCGCGCGCAGCGCCATCAGGAACGCCTTCTCGAAATCGAGCGTGCCCTTGTCGCAACTGCGCTTGGTGATGGCGATCGGGCCGACCGCGAAGCCCTGCTGGCGCAGCGGATAGGCGGAGGCCGAGAAGGTGTTGCAGCCGCCGAAGCCGGTGCCCCGCAGATTCTGGTCGACGATCAGGGTCGCGCGCCGGTCCTGAACCGGCTTGCCGTTCATCGCCACGACGCTCCAGCTCGCGCCGAGCGGAAAGGTCTTCTCCTGCTGCGGCAACGGAATCGCCGTCGTCCCGCCGCCGAGTTCCTCTCGAGACGGCATCTGCTGGCGGCGCTGCGCCATCGCTTCGCCCGGCATCAGCATCGGCACGGCCAGGGTCGCAAGAACGGCCGCAAGGCCAAGGCGTCGGATCATGATCGTCTTACCCGCATTCATCACTCGCACGGCAACGCGACGTGCCGCCAAACCGGTTAACACGCCTAGAGGCCAATTGGTTCGGGATCAAGGCTGAACCGCTGTCGATCGCGTCATTCCGATGCGGCCGCGCAGCATCAGATGCGGGCGTTCAACCGCTCCAGCAAACGGTTCGCGCGGCGAAAGACATAGGCCGGAGCGCTGACGGTGATGTCGTCGGCGCCAAGCCCGTCGAGATGTTCGACCAGCGCGAAGACCGCCTTCTCCGGACAATGCAGCGTCAGCGGCGCACTCGTTGCCGGCGCCCCGAACGGCAGGCGGGCGCCGAAGCGCTCTTCCAGTACGGCCAGCGCATCGGCGGCAAGGTCGAGCCTGGCGCGGACCTCGCGGAGCGTGCGCCCTTCCTCCTCGGCCGCGATCCGCGACAGGATGGTCTTCGCCGCCGCCTTCGCCCGCGCGCCCCAGGGCGCCTGCATCGAGGCGACGAGATTAGCCTCAGACGCCAGCATCACGCCGTCGTCGAGCACTTTCAACGCATTGGCAGAAAGCGTCGCGCCGGTGGTGGTGATATCGACCACGATCTCGGCGGTGCCGGCAGCCGGCGCGCCTTCGGTCGCGCCGAGGCTTTCAACGATGCGGTAATCGGCGAGGCCGTGCTCGGCGAAGAAGCGGCGCGTCAGGTTCACATATTTGGTCGCGACGCGCAGCTTCTTGCCATGGCGCGCCCGCATCACTGACGCGACGTCGTCGAGATCGGCCATGTTGCGCACGTCGATCCAGGCCTGCGGCACGGCGACCACGACATTGGCATGGCCGAAGCCGAGCGGCGTCAACATCTCGACCGCCGCATCGGCATCCGAGAGCTGCTCGCGGACGAGGTCCTCGCCGGTGATGCCGATATGGGCGGCGCCGGAGGAGAGTTGCGCCACGATCTCGGAGGCCGAGAGGAATGCGACCTCAGCCCCATCGACGCCGGCAATGGCGCCGCGATAGTCGCGCTCGCCGCGCGACTTGACGAATTTCAGACCCGCGCGGCCGAAGAAGGCGGTGGCGTTCTCCTGCAACCGGCCCTTGGAGGGCACGGCGAGGACGAGCGGGGCATCGTTGTCCGGCATCTGGCTCATGCGGCGTCTCCCGTCAGGCGGTCGAGCCAGAGCGAGGCGCCGACGGCCGGAAGCGGCCGGCTCGCGCCCAGACGCCCGAGGACGTTGTCATAGCGGCCACCGCCGGCCACGGGCTTGCCGTCCCCGCGGGCCGTGTCGTGAAGCTCGAAGATGAAGCCGGTATAGTAGTCGAGGTTGCGGGCGAAGCCGGCCGAGAAGCGGATCGCGCCGATATCGACGCCGCGCGCGGCGAGGAAGCCGGTGCGCTCGTCGAAGGCGTCGAGCTGCCGGCCGATATCGAGCGAGGCCTGGTCCGCAAGCGCCCGTAGCGAGGCCGAGGCCGCGTCGGGATCGCCGGAGACGGCGAGCACCTGCGCCAGCAGCGCCTTGACGTCGCCATTGACCGGGTTCTCGCGCTCGGCGGCACGGGCCAGGAAGCGCTCGGCGATATCGGCGGCGGAGCGCCCGCCAACCGTCGAAATGCCGGCGATCGACAATACGTCCTCGACGAAGGCGCGGGCGGCCTTGGGGTCCTGCCCTTCCAGCGCCTTGAGCAGGCCGGCATGAGCGGCATCGCCCTCGGCGGCCGGGGGATCGAGCGCATCTACGGCGTCCGTGCCCTTGCCCTGCACGACGGCACGGACCAGACGGCGGCGGGCTCCTTGCGGCACGTTCAACCCGTCAAGCAGTGCACCGAGCACGGCGACATCGCCCATCACGATACGTGGCGAAGCGAGGCCGAGCATCGCCGTCGCGTCGATGGTCAACGCCATGATCTCGGCGTCAGTGGCGGTGAAATCGTCGCGGCCGAAGGATTCAAGGCCCGCCTGCAGGAACTCGCCCGGCTCGCCCGAGCGCATGCGGAAGACCGGGCCGGCATAGGCATAGGCGGCCGGCTCCGCCCGGCCCGAGGCGATGTGATCGAGCGCGACGGGGATGGTGTATTCCGGGCGCAGGCACCAGTCGCGGCCATCGGCATCCTGCGTCATGAAGATGCGGCGGCGGATATCCTCGCCGGAGAGATCGAGGAAGACGTCGGCCGGCTGGAGGATCGCCGGCTCGGCATGCGCATAGCCCTCGCCGGCGAAGAGCGCGATCACGGTCTCGATGCTGGCGCGGCTTGCGGGCACGGCTCGTCCTGTCCTGTTGCGAGCGCCGTCCTAGCAGCGATGCGGCGCATTTTCGAGGGATTTGAGGGAAATGGGTGAACGGGAATCGAAAGGCGCCGCCATCGTCATGGTCGGGCTTGTCCCGACCATCCACGTCTTCACCAGGCAGAGGCCGTGTTCAAGACGTGGATGCTCGCCACAAGGGCAAGCATGACGGCAGTGCCTCACGAATGTCGCGCCAGAACCCGCTTCACGCCCTCGACCAGTTCCGCGACCGGCACGGCGAACTGGGCCTCGGCCTGCTTGGCCTTGTGCTCGGCGGAATCCTTGACGTCGCGGCTGGCGGCGGCGAGCTCGGCGCCGAGGATCAGGTCCTTGATGACGACCGTTCCGGCCTCACGCTCGGACGAGCCTTGAATGATCGCGCAGATCGCGCCGCGGCGGTCGGCATATTTCATCTGGGCGTTGAAGCCGGAGCTGCCCAGATAGAGATCGGCGCGCAGCAGCGGCTTGCCGTTGGCGTCCTTGGCCTGACGCAGGGCCGAGACCATCGCCTGATAGCCCGGCATGAATTCCGGCGACTTGTTGTCCATGGCAGTGACGACGACGAGGGGCAGCTCATTCTTCGTATCGACGATGGGCGACTTTACCGCCTTCAGAGCCGAGAAGAGCCGGGAGACGCCGATCGAGAACCCGGTCGCCGGCACCGGCTCGGGCCGGAAGCGGCCCACAAGGCCGTCATAGCGCCCGCCGCCCGCAACCGAGCCGAAGCGCACCACCTGCCCGTCATCATTGGTAACCGGGAAGGTCAGCTCCACCTCGTAGACCGGGCCAGTGTAGTATTCGAGGCCGCGGACGACGGACGGGTCGATACGGATGCGGCCACGATCATAGCCTGCAGCTTCGCAAAGTGCTGAAAACTGTTGAAGTTCTTCAATGCCAGCGCGCGATGTCGGATTATCTCCGAAATGCGTCATCATGCCATCCAAGACACCTTTGTTGCTCTCAACAAAGTAGGACTTGTCATCATCAGCCGAGCGAAACGTCAGGACGTCCCCCTTAACTGCGCGTTCCGCAACCGGAAGATTCGTCACGTCCTCAAGTTCAGTGATCTGTCCGCTTTCAAGCAGGGTGTAGATGATGATTTTTTCAGCCTGCTCGTCGCTCAGCCCCGCGCCCTTGGTGAAATCCCCGCTCTCATCCTTGCGGCCCTCGCCGAGCAGCAGGCGCACGCCCTCCGGCCCGAACTTGTCGAGCTTGTCGATCGCGCGCAGCACGGTCAGCCGCCGGCTCGCATTCTCCTCGCCGCCGAGTCCGATGGCCTCCATCACCCCGTCCAGCACCTTGCGGTTGTTGACCTTCACGACATAGTCGCCGCGCTTGATGCCGAGCTTTTCCATCGTATCGGCGGCGAGCATGCAGATCTCGGCATCGCCCGCGACGGTGCCCGAGCCGACGATATCAGCGTCGAACTGCATGAACTGGCGGAAGCGGCCCGGCCCCGGCTTCTCGTTGCGGAAGACATAGCCGACGCGATAGCTGCGATAGGGCTTCGGCAGCGCGTCGAAATTCTCGGCGACATAGCGGGCGAGCGGCGCCGTCAGGTCGTAGCGCAGCGAGAGCCACTGCTCGTCATCGTCCTGGAAGGAAAAGACGCCCTCGTTCGGCCGGTCCTGGTCCGGCAGGAACTTGCCGAGCGCGTCGGTGTACTCGACGAAGGGCGTCTCGACGGGATCGAAGCCATAGACCGAGAAGCTCTCGCGGATGACCGAGAGCATGCGCTCGGTCGCGGCGACATCAGCCGGGCCGCGATCGACGAAGCCGCGCGGCTGGCGGGCCTTCAGCTTGGCAGGGGCGGTCTTGTCGGCGGACATGGAGCGAGCTCGAATTGGGGCGTGCAGTACAAAACGTACGAGGCGGGTTAGACCGCCACGACGCATGGAGCAAGTCACAGGGCGTCATTCTCGGGCGAAGCGAAGCGCAGACCCGAGAATCTCAGGACACGAAGGTACTGACGCCCCCTTCGGCGGGAGATGCTCGGGGCAAGCCCGAGCATGACGCGCTGCTTGGCTATTCGGCTGCCACCAGTGCCGACACCCGCAACGGCCGATCCTCGATCCCCGCCCGCGCCAGCTTCTCCGGCAGCGGCCCGCCGGTCGCCCAGTCCAGCAATTCGGCCGTATGCACCACCGGCGTCGTCGCGCCTTTATCCGAGAAACCCTTCGCGAGCTGGGTCATGCAGCCGATATTGCCGGTCGCGACCAGCACCGGCTTCGTTCGCTCGATATTGCCGATCTTGCGCTCGCGCAGCCTCCCCGCGATCTCGGGCTGGAGGATGTTGTAGACGCCGGCCGAGCCGCAGCAGATGTGCCCCTCCGGTACCTCCTTCACCTTGAAGCCGGCCCCCGACAACAGGCGCTTCGGCCCGTCCTTGAGCTGCTGGCCATGCTGCATCGAGCAAGCGGAGTGATAGGCGATCGGCATCGCGACATCGCGAACCGGGGCAAGCTCAATCGTCTCCAGGAACTCGGTGACGTCCTTCGCCAGCGCGGAGACCTTCGCCGCCTTCTCGGCATAATCAGGCTCGTTGCGGAACATGAAGCCGTAATCCTTGATCGTCGTGCCGCAGCCGGAGGCCGTGATCAGGATGGCGTCGAGCCCCTCGCCATCGACCTCCGCCATCCAGGCGTCGATGTTCTTGCGGGCGAAGGCGAGCGCATCGTGTTCCTGGCCCATGTGGTGGACGAGCGCGCCGCAGCAGCCCTCCCCCTTCGGCAGCACGACCTCGACGCCGTGGCGGTTGAGCAGGCGGATCGTCGCCTCGTTGATGGCGGGATCGAGGACCGGCTGGGCGCAGCCGGAGAGCAAGGCGACGCGGCGCTTGCGCTCGGCCGGCGGCGGGAAGTTCTGCGGTCCTTCCATGGCGGAGCGCGTCGGCAAGCGCGTCGGCGCCAGCGCCAGCATCGCCTTCAGGCGCGAGCCGACGACCGGGAGAACGCCCAGCACCGGCGCCAGGGGCTTGCCGATCAGCGCCATCAGCATCGCCGCGCGGAAGCGCCCCGGATAGGGCAGGATCGCCGCCAGCACCTTGCGCAGCAAACGATCATGCAGGGAGCGCGTATAGGTTTCCTCGATATGGGCGCGGGCGTGGTCGACGAGGTGCATGTAATGCACGCCCGACGGACAGGTCGTCATACAGGACAGGCAGGAGAGGCAGCGGTCGACATGCTTCACCACCTCTTCGGTGGCGGGCTTGCCGTTCTCAAGCATGTCCTTGATCAGGTAGATGCGCCCGCGCGGGGAATCGAGCTCGTCGCCGAGCAGCAGATAGGTCGGGCAGGTCGCGGTGCAGAAGCCGCAATGCACGCAGGTGCGCAGGATCTTCTCCGAGGCCGGCATGCGCGGATCGGAGGCGAGGCGCTCGGGAGTGAAATTGGTCTGCATCGTTCAGGCCCCGCCCTGCCAGGCTTTGATCCAGTCCATCGGCCAGAGCAGCATGATGACGTTGAGGGTGAGGTTGTCGCGGATCAGCCAGCCGACGATCAGCTCCATCGCCAGCGCGCTGGTGACAGTCAGCCAGACCGGCGCGAAGCGGGCAAAGAAGAAGCCCAGCACCATCGAGAGGATGTCGCTGACCGAGTTCAGGACGCTGTCGCCGTAATAGTCGAGCGAGATCGTCGCCGAGCGATAGTGCTCGATGACGCCATTGGTGTTCTCGGCGATCTCCCAGGCGCCTTCGAGCAGGATCGAGAGCAGGAGCGCGAGGCCGAAGGAGATCGGCAGGCCGGTCAGGCGGCGGATCAGCCAGCACAGGCCGTAGAACAGGAAGCCGTGGATGATGTGCGAGAAGCTGTACCAGTCAGCGATGTGCTGAGAGTTCTCGGAGGAGACCACCGTGCCCTGCCAGAACTTGATCGTGCCGCATTTGCAGATCGGCTCGCGGCCCATCCAGAGCAGGATCGCGGCAACGCCCGCGATCAGCAGTGCGGCGACAAGCACGAGCGTCATGGGGCCGAGCTGGTTGGGTGCCCAGCTGGTGCGACGATCGCGGGTTTCGGCGGAAAGCGTGTCAGCGAGCGTCATCAGATCCCCGCATAGATCCGGCCCGGCTCGAAAATGCCGGCGGGATCGAAGCTTTTCTTGATGCCGGCGGTGACCCGCATCAGCGGTTCAGCCAGCGGTTGAAAGACATCGACGGCGGCGCGCACCGCGTCGGGCGCCCGCACCAGCGTGGCATGGCCGCCGAGCGGCTTCAGCGCGGCGCGGATGGCAGCAGCGCCAGCATCGTTGTCGGCGGGAACCGCAAGCCAGACCAGCCCGCCGCCCCAATCGTAGAAGCAGCGGGCGCCTGGGACCATGCGGGCGATCGCGGCGGCGGCCTTCGGACCGCTGGTCGGCGCGAGCGAGAGACGCCAGACCGCCTCATCGCTCCCGGCAAAGAAAGCGGCATCGCGGATATCGCGCCAGAGCTCGGTGGGTGTCGTTCCTTCGAGACGTTCCGGCACGCCATATTCGCCCAGCAGCAAGGCGAATTCACTGCCACGGTACTCAATCGAGTCCGAGAAATTCTCCAGGCGAAGCAGGGTCCGTGCCGTGTCACCCGCGAGCCCTGCGGGAAGATGCGCAGCCGCCATCGGCTCGAAGGGCGAGCCCAATGCCTTCGACAAGAGCGTGACGCCGTCGCTGTCCGACAGGCCGCTCCATTGCAGCGTGACGAGGCGCTCCGGCCGCGGCAGCACGCGGAAGGTCACCTCGGTCAGGAACCCGAGCGTGCCATGGCTGCCGCTGAGCAGCTTCACGAGATCAAGCCCGGTGACGTTCTTCATCACCCGTCCGCCAGACTTGATCATCTCGCCGCGGCCATTGACGAGGCGGACGCCGATCAGGGAATCGCGGGCGGCGCCGGCATTGATCCGGCGCGGGCCGGAGATGTTGCAGGCGGCCACGGCCCCGATCGTCGGCTCGCCCTCGCTGCCATAGAGGGCGCGGTGGTCCATCGGCTCGAAGGGCAGCATCTGGCCGCGTTCGGCCAACGTCTCCTGCACCAGCGCCAGCGGCGTGCCGGCGCGGGCGGCGATGACCATCTCGGCGGGTTCGTAGAGGGTGATGCCGGTGAGACCGGCGCTGGAGAGCGTGCTCGCGGCCTGTGCCGGGCGGCCGAGGCCGGCGCGCGTGCCACCCCCGCGCAAGGTGAGCGGCGTGGCGCTGTCGACGACCGACTTCACGACGGCGCAGGCCTGCGCCTCGGTGGTGGGGGTATGGACGATCACGCTGCCACCCTGCCTTCCAGCGGGAAGACCTTCGCCGGGTTGAGCAGCCAGCGCTCGTCGAAGACCGCCCTCACCCGCATCTGCTGGGCGAGGTCCTCGGGATTGAACTGGAAGGTCATCAGGTCGCGCTTCTCGATGCCGACGCCGTGCTCGCCTGTGAGGCAACCGCCGACCTCGACGCAGAGCTTGAGGATGTCCATGCCGGCATCTTCGGCCTTCTGCGCCTCGACCGGATCGTTGCAGTTATAGAGGATCAGCGGATGGAGATTGCCGTCGCCGGCATGGAAGACATTGGCGACGCGCAGGCCATAGCCCTTGACGATCTCGTCCATGCGCTTGAGCACATAGGGCAACTGCCCGGTCGGGATCGTGCCGTCCATGCAGATATAATCGGCGATGCGGCCGGTGGCGCCGAAGGCGGATTTACGGCCCTTCCAGATCGCTGCCGCCTCCATCGCCGATTTCGATTCCTTGACCGTCGAGACACCATGCTCCCTGGCGATCGCGACGATGCGGGCAAGCTGGGCGTCCATCTCGTCGTCCGAGCCTTCGACTTCGATGATCAATAGCGCCTCGACGTCCATCGGGTAGCCGGCCTTGGCGAAGGCTTCGCAGATCTCGATCGCCGGCTTGTCCATGAACTCCATCGCCACCGGGATGATGCCGGCGCCGATGATGGCGGCGACCGCCGCGCCCGCCTGCTCGCTGGTCGGGAAGCCGAACAGCACGGGCCGCGCGCCTTCTGCCGTCCGCAGGATGCGCACCGTCGCCTCGGTGATGATGCCGAGCTGGCCTTCCGAGCCGTTGATCAGGCCGAGCAGGTCGTACCCGGGCGAATCGAGATGGGCGCCGCCGATCTCGACGATGCTGCCATCGAGCATGACCATCGTGACGCCGAGCACGTTGTTGGTGGTGACGCCGTATTTCAGGCAATGGGCTCCACCCGAATTCATGCCGATATTGCCGCCGATCGAGCAGGCGAGCTGCGAGGACGGATCAGGCGCATAGAAGAAGCCCTCGGCCGAGACCGCGCCGGTGACCGCGAGATTGGTCACGCCGGCTTCGACCCGCGCGACGCGGTTGGCATAGTCGATCTCGAGGATGCGGTTCATCTTGGAGACGCCGATCACGACCGCGTCCTCCTGCGGGATCGCGCCGCCAGCGAGCGAGGTGCCCGAGCCGCGCGGCACCACCGGCACGCCCTCCTCCCGGCAATAGCGCAGGACGGCCGCAACCTCCTGCGTGGTCGACGGCAGCACGACGGCGAGCGGCATGCGGCGATAGGCGGTCAGCGCATCGGTCTCATAAGGGCGGCGCTCGTCGTCGCTGGTGATCAGCGCCTGCGGCGGGACGAGGCGCGCAAGGCCGGCGATGATCGATTCGCGACGGGCGAGAATGCCGGCATCCGGCACCGGAAAGGCTATCGCGCTCATCTCTCCCTCCACTCTCGACGACTCATCCACACCACTGACAGGGCATTTGTCTGCGCGGCAGATTAGATCAATTCAATGGCACTTGCAGCGCGGCCAAAGCCAGCCATTATTTCCAGATTGGAAAAGGTGGCGTGCCAATGGACCGGTTCGGCGATCTCGACGTGTTCGCACATGTGGTGACGACCAAGAGCATGTCGGCGGCCGGCCGGCAGCTCAACCTGTCGCCGGCCGTGATCTCGAAGCGCATCCGCCGGCTGGAGGAGCGACTCGGCGTGCGCCTGCTCCAGCGCACGACGCGGCAGCTCGCCCTCACCGAGGCCGGGCAGGGCTTCTACGAGCGCGTCGTCTCGATCCTGTCCTCGATCGAGGAGGCCGAATCCTGGGTGTCCAGCGGGGCCGGACAGGTGCGCGGCACGCTCCGGGTCTCGGCGCCGACCTCCTTCGGCCGGATGCATGTCGCGCCGCATCTCAAGCGCTTCCTCGACGCCAATCCGCTGGTCACGGTCGAGCTCGTGCTGAGCGACGCCTTCGTCGATGTCGTCGGCGAGGGCTTCGACCTGGCAATCCGGATCGCCGACCTGCAGGATTCGAGCCTCGTCGCCAAACGGCTCGCCCCCAACCACCGTGTGCTCTGCGCGACGCCGGGCTATCTGGCGGAGCATGGCATGCCGGCCGATATCGCCGAATTGTCACGCCACACGCTGATCGCCCATAACGCCGACCACTGGCGGCTTGACGGGCCGGAGGGACCGGTCTCGGTCCGGGTCAACGGTCCGCTCCGGACCAATTCGAGCGAAGTCGTGCGCGAAGCGCTGCTCGGCGGCGTCGGTATCGCCCTGCGCTCGACCTGGGATGTCGGGCCGGAGCTCAAGTCAGGCGCTCTGCAACGGGTCCTGCCGGCCTATGCCGTCGGCTCCCGCGTCGCGATCTATGCGGTCTATCCGAGCCGCCGGCACATGGAGCAGAAGGTCCGCGCCTTCGTCGACTATCTCGGCGAGCTCTACGGCGCCACGCCCTATTGGGATGCGGGGCTTGCATTGTAAGGCATTGCCCTGCCCCGTGCGGGCGGGGATGCTCCAGACAAAGCTTCAGGGAGATTTGGCATGTTCGGCGTGCTCGAAGGCACGGGGGTTACGGTCCTCGACCCGCGGTTTCATCGCGTCATTCCCGGCTCGGCCCGTGTCGAGCGGCTGTGGACCGGCGCGCGCTGGTCGGAGGGTCCTGCCTGGTTCCCGGCCCATAACACGCTGGTCTGGTCGGATATCCCGAACGACCGCATGCTGCGCTACGACGCGCTGAGCGGTCAGGTCGGCACGTTCCGCCAGCCGGCGCGCAATTCCAACGGCAACACGGTCGACACGCAAGGCCGGCTCGTTACCTGCGAGCATGGCGGACGACAGGTGACGCGGACCGAGCATGACGGGTCGATCACCGTGCTGGCGAGCCATTTCGGCGGCAAGCGCCTGAATTCACCAAACGACGCCGTGGTGAAGTCGGATGGCTCGATCTGGTTCACCGATCCCGATTACGGCATCCTCAGCGACTACGAAGGTGACAAGTCCGCCGGGGAGATCGGCGCCTGCAACGTCTACCGGATCGATGGGCGGACCGGCGAGATCGCCATCGTCGCTGATGATTTCGTCAAGCCCAACGGTCTCGCCTTCTCGCCGGACGAGAGCATTCTCTACATCGCCGATACCGGCGCGAGCCACGATCCCGAGAACGGCCCTCGGCATATCCGCAGCTTCCGGATGGGGCGGGACGGCATCGCGCTCGGCGAGTCGAAGGTGTTCGCGACCTGCACGGCCGGGCTGTTCGATGGCTTCCGTCTCGATATCGAAGGCCGGATCTGGACCAGCGCTGCCGACGGCGTCCACATCTACCACCCGGACGGAACGCTGGTCGGCAAGCTCGCGATCCCGGAAATCGTCGCGAACGTTTGCTGGGGCGGCCCCAAGCTCAACCGCCTGTTCATCTGCGGCACGACCTCGCTGTATTCGGTGATGACGCATACAAACGGGGCGGTGCGGCCGTCTTAGGGCGTCTCTTCAGACATCCTGCCCGACATAGCTGGCGACGTCGCTCATGCGCTTCAGCGTGCGCCAGTAGATGTCCTCCATCAGGAGATGGGCGAACTCGCCGTTGCGGCCGATGCTGTAGAGACCTGCGACGCCGGTCCTCTCGGCGAAATCCTGACGGCGCTTCTCGTAGCGCGCGAGATAGACCGGATAGGCCAAGGGCGTCTTCAGCATGCCGCCGGCGCCGATATAGCGCTCACGCAGATGCGGGTAGATCCGGCACAGGCCGTCGAGGCAGGCCTGCGCCAGCTTCTCGTCCGACATGGTCCACCAGGCGTCGCCGACCTCGCAGCCGATATCGAAGGTCAGTTGCGTGCGCCCCTCCGGCGCGAGCCAGGGCATGGAGAACGGCGCTTCGGTGACACGGAAGAAGGGCTGCGAGCGATCCGGCACCCAGAGCATCGTATCCGGCAGGAGGTTGCGCCCCTCGAAGCGCAGGTTGACGAAGATCATCGGGCGGTAGCGGAAGCCGCCAAGTTCCTCGAGCGCATCTGTGCCCTCGACGAGCCTGGGCAGGACATGGACCGGCGCCGTGCTGATCACGGCGGAGACGCCGATCTCGCGGCCGTTGACCTTGACGGCCGCGACCTTGCCGTTCTCGACGAAGATGCGCTCGACCTTCGATTCCAGCGCGATGCTGTCGCCGAGGCGTGCCACCGTCGGCTCGAGCAGCTTGGCGACGCCGCCTTCCGGATAGACATGGTAGACGCGCGGGCTCTCCGGCATCTCGTGCGAGTAGCCGTTGCAGACCGCCCGGCCCGACAGGCGCGACGCCGCCTTCAGGAGAAAGGTCTTCATCACCCCGGCCGCGAGCTTGTTGCCGACGGCAGGCGAAAGCTCGCTCGCCGGCGCGCCCGACCAGGCCTCGGCGAGCGGGATCGCGACATCTTCGGCGAGCGCCTCGCCATAGGCATTGCGGAACCAGTCGGCGGCGTTCGCGACCGGCTGCGGTTTCAGGCGCGCGGACACTGCGCTCGCGGCATAGCGCGGCGAGAGCGCCAGGCCGAAGGGATAGCTGTAGCTTTTCTGCCCCAGTGCGACCGCCTCGCCGTAATGGCGGACGGTGCGCGAGATCGCGCTCGCTCCCATGGCATCGGCCAAGCGATTGCTGACGAAATGCGCCCCGAAATCGTAGGTGTAACCCTCGGCATCCTTGAAGGAGGAGGCCATGCCGCCGACGGCGCGGCCGCTTTCGAAGACCGTGGCGCGCAAGCCCCGGCGCTCGATATCGAGAGCGGCGGTGAGGCCGGCAATGCCGGCGCCGACGATCGCGACGGGCTTGGCGAAGCGGCGCCAGACGTTCGGAGCCTGCACGGCGGTGGTCATGGCGGTCGCTCCGCGTCCATCGACCTATGTCGACGGCTCAATATATATCAGGAGCGAATGAATTCGGATTTGCGGAAAAGCCGCAATCGTCGAGCCCGAACATAAGGGATCGTTAAGCCCAGTCCGGCTGCAGATCAGCGCGGCGGCACATTCTTCATGCGGCCCAGGACCAGCGGCATCGCCAGGCCGATGATGACGAAGCGCACGAGGTGATGCGCGCCGACATAAAGCGTATCCAAGCCCATCGCGAAGGCGAGCATCGCCATCGCCTCCAGGCCGCCGGGCGCGAAAGCCGCCATGCCGCTGGCGTAGGAGACGCCGGCAAGCCAGGCTGCCGGCCAGGCGAACAGGAAGGCCACGACGATCGAGACGGCGAAGCCGCCGATAGCGAGCGGAAACAGTCCCTTCAGCTCGTTACGTGGGATATGCGCGATGCGCCCGCCCATGGTCGTGCCGAGCAGGACCTGCACGGCGATCTGGATCGGCATCGGCAACGCGCCCTCGACGAGGCCGCTGCCATGCAGGGCGGCGCTGGCGAAAGTGGCACCGAACATCAGCGGGGCAGAGAGGCCAAGCCGTTCGAAGACCAGCCCGAGCGTCAGTCCCGCCATCGTCACGCCGAACATCGTGCCCGCATCGACTTCCTGGACGGCGGGTGTCGGCATGCCGGTGGCAGCGCCGCTCAATTGCATCACGCTGGGCAGGAGCGCGACCAGCACGAGCAGGCGAAACAGCTGGACGACCGAGATCCGGCCGATATTGGCGCCCTTCGCCTGTGCCACGGCGAGCACGGTCGACAAGGCGCCGGGCGCCGCGGCCAGCAGGGCATCGATCCAGGGCCAGCGCGCGACATGGCGCAGATAGGCGCCGGTCGCGAGCATGATCACCGCGACGCCGACGAGGAGAATGACGAGGGAGGCGGGATAGCGCGCCGCCGCCGCCAGTGCCTCGGGCGTCGCCGCCGAGCCGAGGATCGCGCCGGACAGGACCATGGTCGAATCGAACCAGGGCCGGCGCAGGTTCGGCAACGGGCGAATCAGCGCCACCACCGCGCTCAGCAGCATCGAACCGGAGAGCCAGGCGGCGGGCATGCCGAGCAGGGCGAAGGTCCCGCCCCCGACCGCCGCCAGCGCGATGACCAGAATTTCCCGCCAGAGCAGCGTCAGCCGGTTCGAAGGATAGCCGAACGCTTTCATCGCCTTCCCGCCGCGCCGAGGACAGGAGGCGCCGGGCGTTCATGGCGATGGTCCGGCGGCGGGTCAACCGACCGGCTGCCCGCCGGGCGCAGGGCGGCGTTGCACTACCCGCTGCGGGATCAGAGGGTGGCGAGGGCCTTCTGCAGGCGCGCCACGGCCTCGACCAGATCGGCCGAGTTGCGGGCGAAGCAGAGGCGCAGCCCGGTCTCGCCGCCGGGGCCGAAGGCGGTACCGGGAGCGAGGCCGACATTGGCGCTGTCGACCAGATCGAGCGCGAGCTTGCGCGAATCCTCGCGGCCATCGACCGAGAAGAACTGGTAGAACGCGCCGACCGGGGCCGAGAGCGTGACGCGGTTCGTCGCCTTCAGCCCCTCGAACACGATCCGGCGGCCTTCGGCAGCGCGCGCGATCTGCTCGGCGACGAAGCCTTCGCCCTCGTCGAGAGCCGCGATGGCGCCGCGCTGGACGAAGACCGGCGAGCCGGAGGTCGAGTACTGGATGAGGTTCTCGACGATCTGCCCGAAGGCGACGGGCACCTCGATCCAGCCGATGCGCCAGCCGGTCATCGCCCAGTTCTTCGAGAAGGTCTGGACGAAGATGACGCGGTCCTCGGCCTCCATGATGTCGTGGAAGGAGGAAGCGCGCTCCGAGCCGTCATAGACGAAGCGGCCGTAGATCTCGTCGGCGACGAGCCAGATGCCGTGCTTGCGCGAGAGCGCCAGCAGCGCCTCCTGCTCAGCCTTCGTCGCCGTCCAGCCGGTCGGGTTGGACGGCGAGTTCACCAGGATGCCGCGGGTACGCGGGGTGATCGCCTTCGCGAGCCGATCGAGATCGAGGGTGAAACGGCCCTGCGTATAATCCATCGGCACGCAGACGGTCGCCGCACCGCTGACGCCGACGGCGGCGCCGAAATTCGGCCAGGCCGGCGTCGGGATGAGGATCTCGTCGCCGGGGCCGGCGATCATCCGCACCGCGATCTGGACGGACTGCATGCCTGAGCCGGTGACGTAGAAGCTCTCGGGCGAGAAGGCACGGCCGTAGAGGCGCTGGTGGTAGCGGGCGAGCGCCTCGCGCAGTTCCGGGATGCCGCGCTGCCAGGTGTAGAAGGTCTCGCCGGCCGCGAGCGAGCGCGCCGCAGCGTCCGCGATGAACGAGGGGGTCGAGAGATCGCCCTCCCCGACCCAGAGCGGGATCAGGCCCGGCTTGAGCCGGCCGTGGTTGACCACCTCGACGATGCCGCTTTCCGGCGCATTCCGGGCTTCGGGGCGAAGCTCGGCAAGCAGGGTGCTGCCCGGCAAGATGGCGGTGTTCATCGGGATCGACCTCGCGAAAATCAGTGCTCCACCTTTAGCCGATTGCGGCGCTGCGAGACATGAAATCGCGAGATCGGGTCGATCGGCGGCCGTGATGAATCACGACCGCGCGGATAGCGGGATCAGGCCTGCTTCTGCTTGAGCAGGTCGCGGATTTCGCCGAGGAGGACAACATCTTCCGCCTTGGGCGCGGGGGCTTCGTCCACCGGCGCCGGCTTCTTCTGAAGCTTGTTGATGCCCTTGACCACGAGGAAGAGAACGAAGGCGATGATCAGGAAGTTGATCGCGACCGTAACGAAGTTGCCATAGGCCAGCACGGCGCCCTGTTTCCGGGCTTCCGAGAGGATCGGCGAGGTGACGCCGCTATTGAGGCCGAAGAAATAGTTCGAAAAATCGACGCCGCCGAGCGCGCCGATGAACGGCATGATGATGTCGGTGACGAGAGAGTCGACGATCCTGCCGAACGCCGCACCGATGATGACACCGATGGCGAGATCGACGACATTGCCCTTCAGGGCGAATTTCTTGAATTCTTCCAACATGCTGCACCCCTTGAGAATCGGCAAGGCTACCCCAACAGCCTGCGCCGGACGCTAAACCAGCCGTACAGAGCAGGGAAAGCCCGAAAACACACCAAAGCCGGCCCAACGGCACCTGAAACGCAAAGAGTTGGGGATGAAACGCGTTTGAAGGCTTGCGCCAATGGCCTATGGCGAGCCGACAGGCCGTCCGATACTCTACGGAAAATCCGGAAACCGAGCACTATGGCGCCTGCATCCCGGCCCCGTTCGCACCCAACCCCCATGAGGGCGGCATGATCCCCGCCTGGTCCGTGGTGCTGGTCGCGCTCGCCTATCTGTGCGGGCTCTTCGCCGTCGCCCATGTCGCCGATACCTCCGGGCGCAGGCTGATGACCGGGCGGGCGCGGACGACGATCTATGCGCTGGCGCTTGGCGTCTACTGCACCTCCTGGACCTTCTACGGCTCGGTCGGCTTCGCCAATCGCGCCGGCTTCGACTTCCTCGGCATCTATGTCGGTCCGATCCTCGTCATCGGGCTGGGCAACCGCTTCGTCGGCCGCATCGTCGGCATCGCCAAGTCGCAGAACATCACCTCGATCGCCGATTTCGTCGGCGCGCGCTATGGCAAGAGCGAGCGCGTGGCAGCGCTGGTCTGCATCGTCGCGGTGATCGGGGCGCTGCCCTATATTTCGCTGCAGCTCAAGGCGGTCGCCAATTCGCTCTCGGTCTTCCTGGCGGCGACCGGCGGCCATGCGCCGACGCCGGACGTGCCGGTGCTGAGCGACCTGCCCTTCCTGGTCGCGATCGTGCTCGCCGGCTTCGCCTGCGCCTTCGGTACCCGCCATATCGACGCGACCGAGCACCAGGACGGGCTCGTGCTGGCGATCGCGGTCGAATCCCTGATCAAGCTGGTCGCCTTCCTCGTGCTCGGCTTCTTCATCGTCTACGGGCTGTTCGGCGGCCCCGGCGACCTGCTGGCGCAAGCCGCCAAACCGATGGGCGGCGCCCTGCCGATCTGGGAGCGCACATCGAGCTGGCCGAATTTCCTGACGCTGACGCTGCTGTCGAGCTGCGCGTCACTGCTGCTGGCGCGGCAGTTCCACATGACGATCGTCGAGAACCGCGATGTCCGCGACGTGCGCCGCGCGGCCTGGATGTTCCCGCTCTATCTCGTGCTGATCAACCTGTTCGTGCTGCCCCTGGCGGCGGCCGGCGAGATCCTGATCCCCGGCAGCGGCGTCGACCGCGACATGACCGTGCTGCTGCTGCCCCTGCAGCGCGAGGCCGGGGTGATCGCCCTCTTCGTCTTCGTCGGCGGACTCTCGGCCGCGACGGCGATGGTGATCGTCGCCTCGGTCGCGCTGGCGATCATGATCTCGAACCATCTCGTGATGCCGCTGCTGCTGCGTGGCCGGCGCGGCCTCAGCGATCCCGGCCGCGCGGTCAGACTGTTCGGCGGGCGCAGCGCGGGCGACAGCAATCTCGGCGGCGATCTCGGCTCCCAGGTGGTGATCATCCGGCGGCTGAGCATCTTCCTCGTGATCCTGCTCGGCTATGTCTATTATCGCGCCTCCGGCGAGGCGGCTCTGGTCTCGATCGGCCTGTTGTCCTTCGCGGCAACGGCACAGATCGCGCCCGCCTTCTTCGGGGGCCTGTTCTGGCGGCGCGGCACGGCGCTCGGCGCCGCCGCCGGGCTGACGATCGGCACGCTGGTCTGGGCCTATACGCTGCTGATGCCGAGTCTGGCGCTGCCCGGCGGCTGGTGGAGCAGCGTCGTCGCATCAGGCCCGTTCGGAGCCGGCATCTTGAGGCCCGAAGCCCTGTTCGGAGTGGAATGGCCGTCGCTGCCGCATGGCGTGTTCTGGAGCCTCGGGCTCAACATCCTCGCCTATATCGGTTTCTCGCTGCTGCGTCCGGCCAATGCGATGGAGCGCTTGCAAGCGAATGCCTTCGTCGAGTCCCAGCCGGCGACGATGGCGCAGTCCTTCTCGCTGTGGCGCACCACAATCACCGAGGGCGAGCTGCAATCGACGATCGCGCGCTATCTCGGAGCGGAGCGCACGCAGCGCGCCTTCGAGAGCTTCAACAGCGGCCGCGGCGAGGCTTCCGAAAGCGGCCGCCAGGCCGATATCCACCTGTTGCGCTTCGGCGAACACCTGCTCTCCTCGGCGATCGGCGCGGCCTCCTCGCGCCTGGTGCTGTCGCTCCTGCTGAAGCGGCGGAACCTCTCGACCGAGGCTGCCTTCAAGCTGCTCGACGATGCCTCGGCCGCGCTCCAGTACAACCGCGACATCCTCCAGCACGGGCTCGACCATGCCGGCCAGGGCATCACCGTGCTCGACCGGGATCTCCGGCTGCTCGCCTGGAACCAGGCCTTCATCCAGCTCTACGACCTGCCGGCCTCGCTGGTGCGTTTCGGCACCGGCCTCGACGAGATCGTGCGCTACAACGCGGCGCGCGGCGCCTATGGCACCGGCGCACGCGACGAGCTGATGGCGGCGCGGCTGGAAAGTTTCATCAACGACCGCGAGCCGGTGCGCCTGAAGCTCTACCCGTCGAAGAAGGTCATCGAGGTCCGCACCAACGCCCTGCCGGACGGCGGTTTCGTCACGACCTATACCGACATCACCGACACGGTCGCGGGCGAGGAAGAGCTCGAACGCGCCAACGAGGGCCTCGAACGCCGCGTCGCCGAACGCACCGAGGAACTGCTGCACGTCAATGCCGAGCTCCAGCGCGCCAAGGCCGAGGCAGAATCCGCCAACGCCTCGAAGACGCGCTTCCTCGCCGCCGCCAGCCACGACATCCTGCAGCCGCTCAACGCCGCGCGCCTCTACGCGACCTCACTGGTCGAGCGCGACCGAGGCAGTGGCCAGCCCGAACTCGCCGAGAACATCGACGCTTCGCTCGACGCCGTCGAGGAGATCCTGACCGCGCTTCTGGAGATATCGCGGCTCGATGGCGGCGCGCTCAAGCCGGAGCTGTCCTCCTTCCGACTCGACGAGCTGATGCGTCAGCTCCAGCGCGAATTCGAGCCAAGCGCCCAGGAAAAGGGCCTGAAGCTGGTGTTCATGCCGACCAGCCTGACGCTGCGCTCGGACCGGCGGCTGCTGCGGCGTCTGCTGCAGAACCTGATCTCCAACGCGATCAAGTACACGCCGGGCGGCAAGGTGCTGATCGGCTGCCGGCGCCGGGGCAACCAGGTCGCGGTCGAGGTGATCGATACTGGGCTCGGCATTCCCCAGAGCAAGCAGAAGACCGTGTTTCGCGAGTTCCAGCGGCTCGACCAGGGCGCCAAGGTGGCGCGCGGCCTCGGCCTGGGCCTCTCGATCGTGCAGCGCATCGCGCGGGCGCTCGACCACGGACTGACGCTCGATTCGGCGCCGGGCCGCGGCACCCGCTTCTCGGTCTCGGTCCCGCGCGCCGCGCCGCTGCCGGCGATGACGACGGCGACAGCGGCGCGCAGCGCGCCTGCCGGGCAGCTCGCCGGCATGCGACTTCTCGTCATCGACAACGAGCCCGCCATCCTCGACGGCATGAAGCGCCTGCTCGAAGGCTGGGGCTGCCGGGTCACGATCGCCGCCAGCCTCGAAGAGGCGCTGCCGCATGTTGGCAGCAAGGGCGAGGCGGATGTCCTGATCGCCGATTACCATCTCGACCATGGCAACGGCCTGACCGCGATCAGCGCGCTCCGGGCCCGCGCGCGCACGCCGATGCCGGCGATCCTGCTCACCGCCGACCGGACGCAGCATGTGCGCGAGGCGGCAAACGCGCTCGACGTGCACCTGCTCAACAAGCCGCTGAAGCCCGCTGCCCTTCGCGCGCTGCTGGCACAATGGCGGGCGACGCGGCTGGCGGCGGAGTAACCGCTTAGCCTGCGGCCGAAGCGGCGCTGCGCATGGCGTCCTCGGAGGCGAGGAAAGCCGCGACTTCCGGGCTCGGCTCCGGGCTCTCCGCAGTGATGCCGATCTCTCCAAGCAAACGCGCCACCGGGACATAGGCCCGCGCCTTCTTGTCGTAGAGCGCCGCCCGGACGAGCGCGACCGCCGCGACGATCTCGGTGGCATCGCGGCCCGCCATCAGCATGCGGTGCTGCATCACCAGCCAGCTCTCGCTCCAGCACAGGATTTTCGTCTCGACCCGGAACGGGCGGAACAGGCGCATCTCGCGGCGGAAGCGGATGGTGCCGGCATTGACCACCGGCAGCCAGCGATGGCGCAGCACCGCCCGCCACAACCCGCTGCGCAGCATCAGGTCGAGCCGGCCGAGATCCATCAGCGACCAGTAGCGGCCATTGTTCATGTGCAGGCTGGTGTCGAGATCGTGGAACCAGACCCGGAAGGGCAGGACGGACGCGTCGGCCGGCAGGTCGAGCCGCTTGCGGAACCGCGTCGTCAGCAGGAGCCAGATCAGGCGGAACCAGAGATTCATGGGGAGTTTTTTCGCGCGGGATCGATCGGGGCAGCGCCTCCATGTCATGGAGACGCCGGCACTGTCGATCATGCTATCGTCTGCCCACCGTCACGGAGCCGGCCCTTGCCCACCCTTCACGTTTCCCCGCTGTCACGGCTGGACGAGACCGTTGCCGCCGTCCGCGCCCGGCATCTCGTGACGCTGATCAATGTCGGCACGACAGTTCCCCGTCCGGCCGGAATCGCGCCCGAGCGGCATCTTTTCCTGGGGATGTCCGATATCAACCAGGCGTTGGATGGACATGTCCTCGCCGGCCAGGAGCATATGGCGCGGCTCCTCGCGTTCTTTCGCGATTGGGACCGCGCCGCGCCGATGGTCGTCCATTGCTGGGCCGGAATCAGCCGCTCGACGGCGGCGGCCTATATCGCAGCCTGCGCGCTTGGACCCGAGCGTGACGAAGACGAGGTAGCGGACGTGCTGCGCAGCGTCGCGCCCTCCGCCACGCCGAATGCCCGGCTCGTCGCCCTGGCCGATGCAGCGCTGGGGCGGCGCGGCCGGATGATCTGCGCGATCGACCGGATCGGGCGCGGCGCCGATGCCTTCGAAGGCACGCCCTTCGTCATGCCGCTGGCCTGAATCCGCGCTTCCCGCCGCGCAGCTTCCTGCGCGCATTTCCCGCCATAGCTGTGATTGCTACGGCGCCCGCGTCAGTTCGCTGCAGAAAATTGCTTGCATCGGACGAATTTTGCGACGATGCATCGCGCGGGAGGCCTTCACCGTGACAATGACGATCGAGCTCGACTCGCGCGACCGCTCCATCCTGCGGATTCTCCAGCAGGACGGGCGCATCACCAATTCGGATCTTGCCGAGAGGGTGCATCTGTCGCCCTCGGCCTGCCTCAGGCGCGTGCGCCAGCTTGAGGAAAGTGGCCTGATCCGCGGCTATGCCATGATGCTCGACGACAAGATCGCGGGCTTCCCCGGCACGGCCTTCGTCTTCGTCACGCTGGACCAGCAGGGCCGCGCCTCGCTGGAAAGCTTCGAGCAGGCCGTGCAGAGCCTGCCCGAGATCCTCGAATGTCACCTGCTCGCCGGCGCGCATGATTATCTGATGCGGGTGATCTACCGCGACAGCGCCGATTTCGAGCGCATCCACACCGATATTCTCACCCAGTTGCCAGGCGTGACCCGCGTGCAGTCGACGCTGACGCTGCGCACGATCAAGAAGACCTCCGCCCTGCCGGTCTGAGTCAGCAGCGCCGCGAAGCGGGTTGCGGCCGGGCTCGCTCCAGCCGATAAGCTCAGCGCAAAGAGGAATCAGGCCTGTGAGCGAAGAGAAGACCAACACTGATGTCGCCACCCTGCCCTTCGAGGCAGCGATGAAGGAGCTCGAAGGCATCGTTGCGCGGCTGGAGCGCGGCGACGTCCCGCTCGAGGAATCGATCGCGATCTACACACGCGGCGAGGCCTTGAAGGCGCGTTGCGATGCACTGCTGAAGCAGGCGGAAGCCCGCATCGAGCGCATCACGCTCGGCGCCGACGGCAAGCCGACGGGCGCTGCCCCGCTCGACGTCGAGAACTGAACCGACCCCGGCGGCGCCTTTAGCGCCTCGCAAGATCAATACGCAATGCCGCGGCGCCCCTGGTGTCGCGGCATTGCATTTCTGCCAGCGACCGGTTGCGAGCCGGCGCTTGCCTGCCCGCCTCCACGGGGCCAGATTCGGCCTCAACCAAGGAGGCCATCATGTCGCAACTCCCCGCCGACGATCCGATCCTGGGCGATGCCCGCTCCTGCGAGGCGATCGAGAAGGTGATCGTGCCCCGCTCCCACGACCTCGGCGGCTTCCAGGTCCGCCGGGCGCTGCCGGCGATCGGCCAGCGCATGGTCGGCCCCTTCATCTTCTTCGACCAGATGGGCCCGGCCGAATTCCATCTCGGGGAGGGGCTGGACGTGCGCCCGCATCCGCATATCGGGCTCTCGACCGTGACCTATCTCTTCGACGGCGAGATCATGCATCGCGACTCGCTCGGCACGGCGCTCGCGATCAAGCCGGGCGCGGTCAACCTGATGACGGCCGGCCGCGGCATCGTCCATTCCGAGCGCACCGGCATGGAAGCCCGCGCCAGCGGCCCGAAGCTCTACGGCATCCAAGCCTGGCTCGCCCTGCCGAAGACGCATGAGGAGGTCGCGCCCGAGTTCAAGCATCACGGCGCCGGCGATCTGCCGCGCATCGTCGAGGGCGGCAAGCGCATCAGCCTGATCATGGGTTCGGCCTATGGCCAGACCTCGCCGGTCAAATTCCCCTGGGACGCGCTCTATGCCGAGGCCGTGCTCTCGCCCGGCGCGATCCTGCCGCTCGACCCCGACTATGACGAGCGCGCGATCTACATCGTCTCCGGCAAGGTCGATATCGCCGGCGACGAGTTCGGCGCCGGCCAGCTCCTCGTCTTCAAGCCCGGCGACCGCATCTCGATCCTCGCCATCGACCAGAGCCGCGTGATGATCGTCGGCGGCGAGCCGATGGACGGCCCGCGCAACATCTGGTGGAACTTCGTCTCGTCCTCGAAAGAGCGCATCGAGCAGGCCAAGCAGGAGTGGAAGACCGGCCGCTTCGACACCGTGCCCGGCGACGAGAGCGAGTTCATCCCCCTGCCCGAAGGCTGAGGCCGCCTCAGACGGCCTCGGAGATGTCCCGCAGTTTCGGGACCCGCGAGAAGCCGATCACCAGCAACTGGACCAGGAAGCCTGTGGCCGCGAGGCCCAGGCAGGCCGCGATGCCGAGATGTGCCGCGACGGAGGCGCCGATCGCGGCCCCGATCGGGCGGGCACCGAAGGTCGCGGTCATGATCAGAGCGGAGACGCGGCCGAGCATGGCGTTCGGCGTCACGGCCTGGCGCAATGTCATCGTCGAGATCGTCCAGATGATCGGCCCGACGCCGAACAGGAAGAAGCTCGCCGCGACCAGATAGAGCGAGGGCATCCAGAGCGTCGCGAACATCACGCCGGCTGCGCAAAGCCCGGCGAAGGGCCCGAGCAGGATCAGCGTCCCGAAGGTGACCTGCTTCGCGATGGCCGGCGCGAGGACAGCGCCGACGATCATGCCCGCGCCGTAGATTCCGAGCGTGATGCCGACCTGCGTGGCGCTCAAGCCCAGATTCTGGACGGCATAGGCGACATAGACCGCCTGGAAGATGAACCAGGAGACGTTGAAGAACACCGCCGTCATCAGGATCGGCCGGAGCAGATCATGGCCGGCGACAAAGCGGGCGCCCTCCTTCAGATCATGCAGCAGGTCGCGGCGCGGACCGGACGGCGCCTCGTCCTTCGGCAGGCCGGAAAGCATGAGCACGGCTAGGATCGAGAGCCCGGCCGCCAGCCCATAAGCGGTGGAGACGCCGATCCAGCCGACGAGCGCCCCGCCGAGCGCAGGCCCGCCGGCATAGGCGGCACTGCGCGCCAGTTCCAGCCAGCGATTGGCGTCGGCAAGCCGCTCGCGCGGCACCACGGAGGGAACGAAAGCCGGCGCCGCGACGCTGTAGCAGACCGTGCCGATGGCGCCGAGCGCGCCGAGCAGGGCGAGCCAGGTCAGGTTGAGGCTACCGGCGGCGAGCAGCAGCGGGATCGCCAGCAGGGACACCGCGCGTAGCGCCTCGGTGCCGACCATGAGGCGGCGGCGCGAGGCGCGGTCGACCATCAGGCCGGCGGGAATCGACAGCAGGAGGAAGGGCAAGGTCTGCGCTGTCTGCAGCCAGCCTGTCTCTGCCGGCCCGGCCGCGAGCAGGAGAACCGCGGCCAGAGGCGCTGCGGCGAGCGCGATCTGCTCCGAGAACTGGGCAAAGAGATTGGACCAGCCGATGCGGCGAAATGCCGTCGGCAGGGGCGTCATATCGGTCGATTGCATGACCTGGCGTCCTCGGAAACAGTCGTCAGCGTACTGAAACGCCTTGCCGGCACGGGAACCACCCGTTTCGTGGCAAGGCGGGGCACCGCCGTCGGTCGACGCGGAAACGCAAGCACGGTTTGCCAGCGCGCCGCGCAGGCTCTATTTCGGGAGCGCCCCAGTGAAGGATCAGACAGCCTCGTGCCCCGTCCCGCCACGCCGCTCCTCGACACGATCCACGAGCCCGCCGATCTGCGCGCCCTCGACGACGCGAAGCTGCACGCGCTCGCCGACGAGCTCAGGCTCGAGACGATCGATGCCGTCTCGGTCACCGGCGGCCATCTCGGCGCCGGGCTCGGCGTGGTCGAGCTGACCGTCGCGCTGCATCATGTCTTCGATACGCCGCGCGACCGGCTGATCTGGGATGTCGGCCATCAGGCCTATCCGCACAAGATCCTGACAGGGCGGCGCGAGCGCATCCGCACGCTGCGCCAGCCGGGCGGGCTCTCCGGCTTCACCAAGCGCACGGAGAGTGCCTACGACCCCTTCGGCGCCGCCCATTCCTCGACCTCGATCTCGGCCGGGCTCGGCATGGCTGTCGGGCGCGATCTTGCGGGTGGCAAGAACAATGTCATCGCCGTGATCGGCGACGGCGCGATGTCGGCCGGCATGGCCTATGAAGCGATGAACAATGCCGGTGCGCTCGGCTCGCGGCTGATCGTCATCCTCAACGACAACGACATGTCGATCGCCCCGCCGGTTGGCGCGATGTCGGCCTATCTGGCGCGGCTCGTCTCGGGGCGGACCTATCGCTCGATCCGCGAGGTCGCCAAGCAACTCGCCGAGAAGCTACCACGCTTCTTCCACGACAAGGCCAAGCGCACCGAGGAATATGCCCGCGGCTTCTGGACCGGCGGGACGATGTTCGAGGAGCTCGGCTTCTACTATGTCGGGCCGATCGACGGGCATAATCTCGACCATCTGCTGCCGGTGCTGCGCAATGTCCGCGACGCCGAGAGCGGGCCGATCCTCGTCCATGTCGTGACGCAGAAGGGCAAGGGCTATGCCCCGGCCGAGGCCAGCGCCGACAAGTACCATGGCGTGGTCAAGTTCGATCCGGTCACCGGGCAGCAGGCGAAGGCGCCGGCGAACGCGCCGAGCTACACCAATGTCTTCGCCAGCGCGCTGATCAAGCAGGCGCGCGAGGACGACAAGGTCGTCGCCGTCACCGCCGCGATGCCGTCCGGCACCGGGCTCGACGCTTTCGGCAAGGAGTTCCCGGGCCGCACCTTCGATGTCGGCATCGCCGAGCAGCACGCCGTGACCTTCGCGGCCGGCCTCGCCACTGAAGGCTACAAGCCGTTTGTGGCGATCTACTCGACCTTCATGCAGCGGGCCTACGACCAGATCGTCCACGACGTGGCGATCCAGAAGCTGCCGGTGCGCTTCGCGCTGGACCGGGCCGGGCTCGTCGGCGCGGATGGCGCGACCCATGCCGGCTCCTTCGATATCGCCTATCTCGCCTGCCTGCCGGACATGGTGGTGATGGCGGCCGCGGACGAGGCCGAGCTGACCCATATGGTCGCGACCGCCACGGCTTATGACGACGGGCCGATCGCGCTGCGCTACCCGCGCGGCGAAGGCGTCGGCGTCGAGATCCCGGATGTCGGCGTGCCCCTCCCGATCGGCAAGGGCCGCATCGTCCGCGAGGGCACGCGAATCGCCTTGCTCTCGCTTGGAACGCGCCTCGGTGAAAGTCTCAAGGCAGCGGAATTGCTGGCGCAGCGCGGCCTGTCGACGACGGTCGCCGATGCCCGCTTCGCCAAGCCGCTCGACGAGGCCCTGATCCTGAAGCTCGCCCGCGAGCATGAGGTCCTCGTCACGGTCGAGGAAGGCTCGGTCGGCGGCTTCGGCAGCCATGTCCTGCATCTGCTGGCGCAGAACGGCGCGCTCGATGCCGGCCTGAAGATCCGGAGCCTGACGCTGCCCGACGTCTTCCAGGACCATGACAAGCCGGATGCGATGTATGCCGCTGCCGGGCTCGATGCCGCCGGCATCGTCAAGGCCGTCGAAACCGCGCTGGGCCGGCCCAGCGCCGTGAAACTGGCCTAACGACCCTGCCATGAAGAGCCGGGCCGACCAGTTGCTCGTCGAGCGCGGCTTCTTCGAGAGCCGGGCGCGTGCGCAGGCCGCGATCGCGGCAGGATTGGTCACCGTCAATGGCGCAGCCGTACGCAAAGCCTCGGAGATGGTAGCTGCCGATGCGGAGCTGACCGCGCAGGCGCCGCATCCTTACGTCTCGCGCGGCGGGCTGAAGCTCGCCGGCGCGCTCGATGCCTTCGGCTTCGATCCGCAAGGCCTGACCTGCCTCGATGTCGGCTCCTCGACCGGCGGCTTCACCGACCTGCTGCTGAAACGCGGCGCACGCCATGTCGTGGCCGTCGATGTCGGGCGCGACCAGCTCCATGCCTCGCTGCGAGCCGATCCGCGCGTCACCAGCTTCGAGGGGCAGGATATCCGCACGCTGGATGCGGGCGCGCTACCCGAACCGCCGAGCGTCGCCGCGATCGATGTCAGCTTCATCTCGCTCAAGCTCGTCCTGCCGGCGGTCGCTGCCCTGCTCTCCCCTGAGGCTGGCATCGCTGCGCTGATCAAGCCGCAATTCGAAGCCGGCCGTGCCGCGCTCAAGAAGGGCATCGTGCGCGACGAGGCGATCCAGCTTCAGGTCTGCGAGGAGATCGTCGCGGTGCTGAAGACACTTGGCTTTGCAGTGGATGGGCCGATCCCCTCACCGATCGAGGGCGGCGACGGCAATCGCGAGTTTTTGGTCGGGGCGCGTCGGCCAGCCTGATCAGCGCGCCAACAGCGCGTCGATCTCGGCTTGCAGGGCCGTATCCTCGAACAGCCCGATATCGATCGCGCCATTCGCGTTGATGAATTGGGTCGCGCGGGCGATCTGTCGGCGCAGCGCTTCACCAGCGACCTCGATGATCGCCGGCAATTCCGGCGGAGGCGGCGTTTCCGTGAGCAGCGCGGTGACCGTACGAATCAGGCGCGTCATCGCACGGCAGGCCTCGTCGAAGGCACGGGCCCTGTTCGGATTCAGCTCGTCATAGGCGGCGAGCGCAGAAGCAGCACAGCGCAGTGCGGATGTCGCGAAATGCTCGCGATAACCGACAGCCTGCCAGGCCTGGAGATCGGCGAGGATGCTCTCATCCATCGCGACCATCTCGATCAGCATCAGCGCTTCGCTGTAACGGTTGAGAAAGTCGGTCGACAGACGCGGATGGACACCGGCATCAAGCCGATCGGCCGCCGTTCCAGCCAGCATCTCCGTCGCGATGACGCTCATCCGCTACCCCAAACCGGGGCGACTATGTTGGCCCAACCGCAAATAAAGTGTTGATTCCGAACGCTCGTCTCGACGTAAACAGCGGGCATGTGCGGACGCTATGCGATCACCCTGCCCCCCGAGGCGATGCGCGAGACCTTCGGCTATCGCGAGCAGCCGAACTTCCCGCCGCGCTACAACATCGCGCCGACGCAGCCCGTGCCGATCGTCCGGCTGCATGACGGAGCACGGCAATTCCTGCTGATGCGCTGGGGCTTCATTCCCGGCTGGGTCAAGGACCCCAAGGATTTCCCGCTCGTCATCAATATCCGGATGGAGAGCGCCGCCGAGAAGCCCTCCTTCCGCAACGCCCTGACGCGGCGGCGCTGCCTGCTGCCGGCCGATGCCTTCTACGAATGGCGGCGCAGCGGCACCGGCAAGCAGGCCCGCAGCGAGGCCTTCCTGTTCCGCAAGCCGGATCGCGGCCTCTTCGCCTTCGCCGGGCTGTGGGAGACCTGGCATTCGCCGGATGGGTCCGAGATAGACACGGTCGCGATGATGACGGGACCTGCCAACGGCACGATGGCTCCAATCCATCATCGCAGCCCGATCATCCTCGATCCCCGCGATCACGACGCCTGGCTCGATCCGCAGGCGACACAGGAGCAGACCGGGCGCCTGCTGAAGCCGCCGCCCGACGATCTGCTCGAGGCCGTCGCCATCGGCAATGCCGTCAACAAGGTCGCCAATGACGCGGCCGAGATCCAGTTGCCGCTGGCCGAGCTTCCGCAAGAGGAGGTTCCCGACGAACCGAAGCGCCATGCGCGCAAAGCGACCCGGCCTCCCGCAGATGACGGGCAAGGCAGCCTGTTCTAGCGCCGGATTCGTGCTCTGATCGTCGCCAGAAGACGACGAGGAGGAGATTGAAGATGCACGGCCGCCGCCCCACGATGACCTCTCGCCACGGCATGGTTGCCGCGGCCCATCCCTTGGCGGCACAGGCCGGCGCAAAATTGCTGGCGCAGGGCGGCAACGCCTTCGACGCCGCTGCCGCCACCGCCGCTGCTCTGAACGTGGTCGAGCCCTTCATGTCGGGGCTTGCGGGCATGGGCCTCTCGACGATGTGGGTCGCGGCCGAGAAGCGGGTGCGCGTGCTCGATTTCGTGCCGCCGATTCCGGCGAGCTTCCCCGCCGACCGCTTCAGCAAGCGCACCGATCTGGAGCGCGGCGCGCTCGCCATCGCCTCGCCGGGCAATCTCGCCGGCTGGTGCGAGCTGGTGAAGACCTATGGCCGCAAATCGCTGGCCGAGGTCTTCGCACCCGCGATCGCGCTGGCGCGGGACGGCTTCGCGCTGGCCGAGTTCGGCGCGGCGGAGTTCGAGGAGAACGACCCGCTGCTGGAAAAGATTCCCGCGCTCTATCCGGCCTGGTCGAAGAACTACCAGCCCAACGGCGCGATGCATCTCGGCTCCGTGCTCGTGCAATCCGATCTGGCGAAGACATTGAGCGAGATCGCGGAGAAGGGGCCGGACCATTTCTATCGCGGCGCGCTCGGCGAGAAGGTCATCGCCCATCTCCAGGCGCTCGGCGGCTCGCTGACCATGGCTGATCTCGCCGCAGTGAAGATGGTCTGGCGCGAGCCGATGGCCGTGAGCTTCAAGGGGCTGTCGGTGCATGTGCCGCCGCCGCCCTGCGAAGGCTTCCAGTTCCTGCTGACGCTCAAGCTGCTCGACGGGGTCGATCTCGCGTCCAAGCCGAGGGACGGGGCGGATCATCTCGACCTCGTCTATCGCGCGATCCGCCTCGCCGCAGGCGAGCGCATCGCCCATAACAATCCTTCACCGGAGAAGCTCGCCGAGATCATGTCGGAGGCCTCGGTCGCGCGTTTGCGCCAGCGCCTGACCGACGGCAAGCCGGTGACCGGGCCAACCGAACAATGGGTGCCGCAGGATAAGGAAGACCCGGCGCACACGACCTCGCTCTCGGTCGCCGACAGCGAGGGCAATCTGATCTGCATCACGCAGAGCCTTGGCAGCCCCTTCGGCAGCGGCGTGGTCGTGCCCGGCACGGGGCTATGCTTCAACAACTTCCTGTACTGGGCCGATGTCCAGCCCGGCAGCCCGAACCGCTCCAAGCCCGGCGACGAACTGCCGATGTGCATGTCGCCCTCGCTCTCGACCCGTGACGGCAAGCCGGTGCTCGCGCTCGGCACGCCCGGCAGCTACGGCATCATGCAGACGCAGGCGCAGGCCATGGTCCAGCATCTCGTCTACGGCCTGCCGCTGCAGGAGGCGATCGAGGCGCCAAGGGCACGTCTCTGGGACGGGCGGCTCGTCGAGATCGAGAACCGGATCACGCCGGAGACGATCGCCGAGCTGGTCAGGCGCGGGCACGAGGCACGCGCCTTCGATGTCGGCTGGACGATGCGCTGCGGCGGCATGCAGGCGGTAGCGGTCAATCCGGCGACGGGCGTGTTCACCGGCGCCGCCGATCCGCGCCGCGATGGCTATGTCGCGACGCCGTAGTCGAGAGCCGTCATGCTCGGGCTTGACCCGAGCATCTCGGAAACGAGTGCCTTCTCGTCATGAGATTCTCGGGTCGAAGCTTCGCTTCGCCCGAGAATGACGGTGCCCTACGCCTGAAGCACGGCTCCGGGATTCAGAATCCCCTTCGGATCGAGCGTCTTCTTCAGCGTCCGCATCAGATCGAGCTCGACCGGGTCCTTCACGCCCGGCAGCAGGTCGCGCTTCAGGCGGCCGATGCCGTGCTCGGCCGAGATCGAGCCATGCAATTCGGCGACGATGGCGTGGACCGCCTCGTTCATCTCGCTCCAGCGGGCGAGGAAGCCGGCCTTGTCCGCGCCGACCGGTTGGCTGACGTTGAAATGGATGTTGCCGTCGCCGAGATGGCCGAAGGGCACCGGCCGGCAGCCCGGCACCATCGCCTCCACCGTGGCGATGGCGCGTGCCAGAAACTCGGGCGTCGCGTGGATCGGCACGGAGACGTCGTGCTTGATCGAGCCACCCTCATAGGTCTGCACCTCGGAGAGCATCTCGCGCAGCTTCCAGAAATCGGCGCGCTGGGTCAGCGAACCCGCCAAAGCCGCATCGGTGACGATGCCCTTCTCCAGCGCTTCGCCAAGGAAGGTCTCCACATGCTCGTCGAGCCCCGTGGCCTGCTGGGCCGAGACCTCCATCAGCACATACCAGGGCGACGGCTCGGAGAGTGGATCGCGCGTGCCGGACGCATGGCGCAGAACGAAATCCATGCCGATGCGCGGCATCAGTTCGAAGGTGGTGAGCGTGCCACCGGCGCCAGCCTTGGCGGCGTTCAGCAGCTCCAGTGCAGCCGCCGGATCGGGCACCGCGAGGAAGGCGGTGGCGCGCGCAGCCGGCGCAGGGAAGAGCTTGAGCACCGCCGCGGTGATGATGCCGAGCGTGCCTTCGGCGCCGATGAAGAGGTTCTTCAGGTCGTAGCCGGTGTTGTCCTTGCGGAGCTGGCGCAGCCCATTCCAGATGCGCCCGTCCGGCAGCACGACCTCCAGCCCCATGCAGAGTTCGCGGGCATTGCCATAGGCCAGCACGGCGGTGCCCCCGGCATTGGTCGAGAGATTGCCGCCGATGGTGCAGGACCCTTCCGAGGCGAGCGAGAGCGGGAACAGCCGGCCGGCCGCCTCGGCCGCATCCTGCGCGCGCTTCAGGGTGACGCCGGCCTCGACGATCATCGTATCGCCATCGGTGTCGACGGCCCTGACCTTGTCGAGCCGCTGCAGCGAGAGAATGACTTCCTTGCCCTCGGAGATCGGGATCTGGCCGCCGACGAGGCCGGTATTGCCGCCCTGCGGCACCAGCACCGTGCCGGTCTCGGCCGCGAGCTTCACCAGCTCCGCGACCTCGGCGGTCGAGCCGGGGCGGACGATGCCTTGCGCCTTGCCGCGGAAGAGATCGCGCCATTCCTTGAGATAGGGCACCATCGCGTCGGCATCGGTGATGACGTTCTTCGCGCCGACGATGCCGGCCATGCGATCGAGAATTGCGCTCATCCTGAAGCCCTGCCCTAGCCCTTCCTGCCTCGCCGGAACACGCCGACGAGCTCGACATGAGCGGAATAGCGGAACTGGTCGACCGGCGTCACGGCCTCCAGCGCATAGCCGCCCGCAACGAGGGTCGCGGCGTCGCGCGCGAAGCTCGCCGCATCGCAGGAGACGTAGATCACGTCCTTGACCTTGGACGCCGCCAAGCGCTTGGCCTGCGCCTCCGCGCCGGCCCGCGGCGGATCGAGCACGACGGCGTCGAAGCCGTTGAGCTCATGCTCCAGCAGCGGGCGGCGGAAGAGATCGCGCGTCTCGGTCGCGATCGGCTTCAGGCCTTGCGTCGCCCCTGCACCCTTGGCCAGCGCCAGCATCGCCGCCTTGTCGCTTTCGATGGCGAGCACCTGCATCTTCTCCGCGATGCGGAAGCTGAACGGGCCACAGCCGGCGAAGAGATCGGCCGCGCGCTTGCCCTTGGGCAGAGCCGCCATGACGAGCCCGGCGAGCGTCTCCTCGCCTGTCGCCGTCGCTTGCAGGAAGCCGCCCGGTGCGGGGGCCACAACTGCCTTGCCCATGCGCTGCAAGGGCGGGCGGCGCTCGACGACGATCTCGCCATGGTTGGAGAGCCTGGCAAGGTCGAGCCGTTCGGCGAGCTGCGTCAGGGCGAGCCTGAGCTTGTCACCGAGCGGGCCGTGGCCACGGATATCGACATCGAGCCCGGCTTCCGAGGTGGTGACCTGGATATCGAGCGGCTTGTTGGCACCGCCCATGCGGTTCGCCAGCATCAGGGCGACGGCAGGCGCGCGATCGAGCCCCGAGGCCAGCACCGGGCAGGCTTCGACCGAAATCAGGTCATGGCTGCGCGCCGCCATGAAGCCGACGACCATGGTCTCGCCCTGCCGGCGAGCATGGAAGGTGACGCGGCGACGGCCAGCGCCATGGGCATCGACGAGGTCGCCGACCGGCGCCTCGATGCCGGCGCGGCTGAGGGCGGTGACGACCTGCTGGCGCTTCCATTCGCGATAGAGGCCGGGCGCCATGTGCTGGGCGGCGCAGCCGCCGCAGCGGGTGAAGAGCGGGCAGATCGCAGCGATGCGGGATTCGGACGGCGCGATGATCTCGACGAGCTGGCCGCGCTCGCCATCGACCACGGCACGCACGGTCTCGCCCGGCAATGCATAGGGAATAAAGATGCTGCCGGAGGCGGCCTGCACGATGCCATCGCCGCGCTGGCCGAGGCGATCGACGGTCAGGATTTCATTCATGGCGAGCTTCGGAGAAGAATTTTCTCCGACCTGCGGCTTGGCGACTGACATTGTTCCGAACTCGGGGCGCAGAGCCCGCTCACTGATGACCTAAGCAAGGCTTTCGCCTATCAGGTCAGGGACGAATTGGGAAATCCGGCCATGACCATCCGCGCAAGCAGCGCCATTAAAGACGGCGTCATCGAAGCCATCGGCAACACCCCGCTCATCAAGCTCGAGCGCGCCTCGGCGGAAACCGGCTGCACCATCCTCGGCAAGGCCGAGTTCATGAATCCCGGCCAGTCGGTGAAGGACCGCGCCGCGCTCGCGATCATCCGCGACGCCGAGGCGAGGGGACAATTGAAGCCCGGCGGCGTCATCGTCGAGGGCACGGCCGGCAATACCGGCATCGGCATCGCGCTCGTCGGCAACGCGCTGGGCTATCGCTCGGTCATCGTCATCCCGGAGACGCAGTCGCAGGAAAAGAAGGACATGCTGCGGCTGGCCGGCGCGACGCTGGTCGAGGTGCCGGCGGCGCCTTACGCCAATCCGAACAACTACGTGAAGGTCTCGGGCCGCCTCGCCGAGGCACTGGCGAAGACCGAGCCGAACGGAGCAGTCTGGGCCAACCAGTTCGACAATGTCGCGAACCGGCAGGGCCATATCGACACGACCGGCCCGGAAATCTGGGAGCAGACGGCGGGCAAGGTCGACGGCTTCATCTGTGCGGTCGGCTCGGGCGGAACGCTCGCCGGCGTCGGCATCGCGCTGAAGGTGCGCAATCCAATGGTGACGATCGGGCTCGCCGATCCGATGGGCGCGGCGCTCTATTCCTACTACACGGCGGGCGTGCTCAAGGCCGAAGGCTCCTCGATCACAGAGGGCATCGGCCAGGGGCGGATCACCGCCAATCTTGTGGACGCGCCCGTCGATATCGCCTTCCAGGTCCCGGATGCGGAAGCGGTACAGATCGTCTTCGACCTGCTGGAGCATGAGGGGCTCTGCCTCGGCGGCTCGTCCGGCATCAATGTCGCGGGGGCCATCCGGCTCGCGAAGCAGATGGGACCGGGTCATACCATCGTGACGGTGCTCTGCGACTACGGCACGCGCTACCAGTCGAAGCTGTTCAACCCGGAGTTCCTGCGTTCGAAGAACCTGCCGGTTCCCGGCTGGCTGGAGCGTGACGGCTCGGCGCTGAAGCAGGTCGTCAGCAAGGTCATGGCCTGAGGCGGCAGCCGCCCCAGGCCATTCGAGATCACGCCGCGCGCGGCGTCGCGTCGATCGCCTCGATATCGCCGGCTCGGTCGTACTGCGCCTGATCGAGCAAGCCCTGACGCTTCGCGACCAGCGTCGGCACGAGTGCCTGGCCGGCGACGTTCACCGCCGTGCGGCCCATGTCGAGGATCGGGTCGATGGCGAGCAGCAGGCCGACGCCGGCGAGCGGCAGGCCGAGCGTCGAGAGCGTCAGCGTCAGCATCACCGTCGCGCCGGTGAGGCCGGCCGTCGCGGCCGAGCCGATCACCGAGACGAAGGCGATCAGCACATATTCCTGGATGCCGAGCGGCACGCCGTAGAACTGCGCCACGAAGATCGCGGAGATCGCCGGGTAGATCGCGGCGCAGCCGTCCATCTTGGTTGTCGCACCGAGCGGCACGGCGAAGGCGGCGTATTCGCGGGGCACGCCGAGGCTCTTCTCGGTCACGGCCTCGGTCACCGGCAAGGTGCCGATCGAGGAACGCGAGACGAAGGCGAGCTGGATCGCCGGCCAGGCGCCCGCGAAGAAGCGCGCCGGCGACAGGCCGTGCAGCACCAGCAGCGCGGGATAGACGAGGAGCAGCACGATCGCGAGGCCGAGATAGATCGCGAAGGCGTACCAGGAGAGCTGCTCCAGCGTCTGCCAGCCATATTGCGCGACGGCATTGCCGAGCAGGCCGATGGTGCCGATCGGCGTCAAACGGATCACCCACCACAGGACCTTGCGGACGATCGCCAGAAAGGACTCGTTCAGCGCGAGGAAGCTGTTGGCGCGCTCGCCGACCTTCAGCGCGGCGACGCCAACGACGATCGAGATCACCAGCAATTGCAGCACGTTGAAGCCGAGACGGGTGGTCGCGCCGCTACCCTCGACGCGCGTCGTCGCCTGCAGGCCGAACATGTTGGCGGGCACGAGGCCTTTGAGGAAATCGAGCCAGGAGCCGACATTGCCCGGCGCCTTGGCGCTGGCGGCTGCGACGCCGGCGTTGATGCCGGGCTGGATCAGGAGACCGAGCGCGATGCCGATCAGCACGGCGATGAAGGCCGTGATCGCGAACCAGAGCAACGTCTGCCAGACCAAAGCGGCGGCGTTCGAGAGCTGGCGGAGGTTGCTGATCGAGGCGACGATGGCGGTGAAGATCAGGGGCGGCACCAGCGCCTGCAGGAGCTGCACGAAGATCGAGCCGGTGGTCGAAAGCGTGACGGTGAGCCAGTTCGGCTGGCCCGGCGCGACCGGGCCCATGTTGCGGGCGACCCAGCCGAGCACGAGGCCGATCACCATGGCCGCCAGGACCTGGAAGCCGAAGCTGGAGTAGAACGGTTTCGAACCGGCTCCGGCTGTGCCGGTCCGGGGAATTGCGGTTGTCATGACAGGATCTCTTCTGGCTCGGCCCCTGGCCGTAGATGAATGTTCCTATACACCTCCGGAACCAGCCTCCGCAAAAGCGGATATTTTTGTTTTTTGACCACCGTGCGATAAAAATATTCTCTTTCGCTACCCATCCCAAGCAGAAGGCCGGCTGCCGCGCGAATGATGTTCTCGTCAGGACCAAAACTGCCGCGCAGCAGCGCTCTCGCTTGTCGGAAAAGTGATTTCCACGGAGATCGAACAGTTCTAGCCTGCACTCCGATGATCCAGCGATCGGCGAGGTGGTCGCATGTCAGTCTCGGAAGTCCGGTTTACCTCCTCCGCCACGCTGGAAACGGCGCCTGCGGCTGTTCCGCTCGAGCAGGATCACCAGCCGCAGGACGGCGTCATCGCGTCGGGCGTCTATGTCCATGGCGTGCGCGTCGCCGACATCCCCGTCACCGAAGCCGGCGAATGGGCGCGCAAGGATGACCATGTCGTCTGGATCGGCTTGCTCGAACCGGAACCTGCACTGCTGCGCTGCGTGCAGCAGCAGTTCAACCTGCACCCGCTCGCGGTCGAGGACGCCACCAATGCGCATCAGCGGCCCAAGCTGGAGCAATATGGCGACGCGCTCTTCGTGGTCGCCCGCACGGCACAGTTGACCGACGGGCGCATCGCCTTCGGCGAGACGCATATCTTCGTCGGCCGCGGCTATATCGTCAGCGTCCGGCACGGCGCCTCGACCTCGTACAAGTCGGTCAGGCAGCATTGGGAGACCTGCCCGACCTCGCTGGCGAAGGGCGAGGATTTCATCCTCTATGCGATCCTCGATTTCATCGTCGACAACTACATGCCGGTGCTGGAAGCGATCCATGACGAGGTCGAGGAGATCGAGGACAAGGTCCTGGCCAAGCCGATGGCGCGCTCCGATATCGAGCGGCTCTACATGCTGCGCCGCGACCTGTTGCGCCTGCGCAATGCGGTGGCGCCGCTGGTCGATGTCTGCCAGCGCCTGATGAACGGCACCGTCCCGCAGGTCCGGCCGACGCTCGCGCCGATGTTCCGCGACGTGACCGACCATGTCCGCACCGTGCAGGAGAAGATCGACAGCCTGCGCGAAGTGCTGGCCTTCGCCTTCGAGGCGAGCCTGCTGGTCGGGCAGAGCCAGGAAAGCCTGATCACCAAGCGCCTGGCCTCCTGGGCCGCGATCCTGGCGGTGCCGACCGCGTTGGCCGGCATCTACGGCATGAACTTCAAGAACATGCCGGAACTGGAGATGCAGTACGGCTATTTCGCGGTCATCGGCGTGATCGTGTGCACCTGCTCGATCCTGTACTGGCGTTTCAAGCAGAACGGATGGCTTTAGCTAGCGCAGCGGCCAGACCAGCAGGATCATCGGCACGGCGAGCAGGATGACCAGCAGCGAGAGCGGTGCGCCCAGCCTGGCATAGTCGCTGAAACGATAGCCGCCCGGCCCCATTACCAGCGTGTTGCACTGGTGCCCGATGGGCGTGAGAAAGTCACAGGCCGCGCCGATTGCGACGGCCATCAGGAAGGCATCGGGATTGTAGCCGAGGTTTTTCGCGAAACCGGCGCCAATCGGCGCCATGACCAGCACCGTCGCGGCATTGTTGAGGAACGGCGTCACCGCCATCGCCGCCACCAGGATCAGCGCGACGGATGCCCAGCCGGGCAATCCGCCGCCGATCATCGCCAGCCACGAGGCGAAGAGATCGGTGGCCCCGGTCGTCCGCAGAGAGTCGGAGACCGGGATCAGCGCGGCCAGCATCAGCAGGATCGGCGCATCGATGCTGTGATAGGCCTCGCGCAGGGGCACGCAACGGCAGGCGATCAGGAGCACGGCGGCTGCGAAGAAGACGAGCGGCACCGGAGCCAGCCCCGCGGCCAGCGCGATGATGGCCGTCAGCACGATCGTCACGGTCAGGACGACGCGGCGCGTCGAGCCCAGCGGCACCAGCCGGTCGGCGAGCGGCAGCAGGCTGAGCTCAGACAGCTTCTCCGGCAGCAGCTTTTCGTCGCCCTGGATCACGACGATGTCGCCGGCCCGCAGGCGGATATCGCGCAGCCGCTGGCTGAAGCGCTCGCCCGAGCGGCTGATCGCGATCATGTTGACGCCGAAGCGGCTGTGCAATGCGATGTCGCCGGCCGACTGGCCGATCAGCGTCGAATCCGGGCCGATGATGGCTTCGGCGATGCGGTCGGGGTCGAGCGCATCCTCCTTTTGCGTCGGCCGGTCCTTGCCGGTGAGATCGAGCCCGCCTTCGGCGACGACCCGCTCCAGCACGGCGGCGTCGCCGCGCAACAGCAGGATGTCGCCAGTCTTCAACGAAGCATCCGGAAGAGGCGCCTGGACGCGGCGCTCGTTGCGCAGGATCGAGACGATCTCGATGGCCTCGCCGCCGATCGCCTTGAGATCGGCAACCGTCTTGCCGGCGAGCGGAGATTTCTCGCGGAGCTTGGCCTCGGTCAGATAGTCCTTGATGTCGATCGCCTGGTCGAGCGAGACGGCGCCGCGACGGTCGCGCGGCAGCAGGCGGTAGCCGACGCTGAGGAAGAGGCAGCCCGCCAGCGCCACCACGATGCCTACGGGTGCGAAATCGAACATGCGGAACGGCTCGCCGCCGAGTTCCTGCCGGACGCGCGCGACGATGACGTTGGGCGAGGTGCCGACCAGCGTGACGATGCCGCCGAGCAGCGAGGCGAAGGCCATGGGCATCAGGAAGACCGAGGGCGATTTCCCGCTCTTGCGTGCGAGCTGATAGGCGATCGGCAGCATCATCGCGAGCGCGCCGATATTCTTGATGATCGCCGACATCACCGCGACGACGAAAACGAGCAGAGGCACCTGCAGCTGCGTCGAGGTCAGGCCCGTGCCCAGCTTCGAGAACAGCCGCTCGATGATGCGTGAGCGCGCGACCGCAGCGCTCAGCACAAGCGCGCTGCCGACGATGATGACGATGTCGTCGGAAAAGCCCTTGAAGGCATCGGCCGCCGGCACCAGCCCGAGCGCGACGGCGACGAGCAGCGCCAGCATCGCGACGATGTCGTAACGCAGCCGTCCCCATAGAAACGCCGCCATCATGCCGGCGACGACAAGAACGGAGAGAATCTGCGGCTGGGTCATCCGGTCTTCAACGTGTCGCGCACGCTTCTCATCTCACAGCCACTTCTTCCAGCGGAAGAACAGATAGGGCAGCACCGCGAACAGGATCATCAGTCCGATCGCCAGCGGATAACCCCACTGCCATTCCAACTCCGGCATCGTCTTGAAGTTCATGCCGTAGATCGAGGCGATCAGCGTCGGCGGCATCAGCGCGACGGAGACGACGGAGAAGAGCTTGATGATCTTGTTCTGCTCGATCGAGACGAGGCCGAGCGTGGCGTCCATCATGAATTGCAGCTTGTTCGACAGGAAGGCGGCGTGCTCCTCGATCGCCTGCACATCGCGGACCGCGGAACGCCATTCGGCCGAGAAGCCGGTCTGCGCCTTTTTCGGGCGCGTGTAGTTGGCCGAAAGGAAGAGCAGCACCCGCTCGACCGAGACCATGCTCTCGCGGACGTTGGAGATGATGTGCTCGTACTGGCCGATCTTCTGGATCACGAGCTGATAGACACCGCCGCGCTCGACATCCTGGCCGCGCCCGGCGAAGACGCGGCGCGAGGCGATGTCGATCTTGTCGCCGACACCGCGCAGCACCTCGGCGGCGCGGTCGACGATGGCCTCGATCAGCCCGTCCAGCACCGCTTCCGGCTGCTGGCCGCAGCCGCCGGGCTTGGTCGCGCGGTTGAGGAAGATGGTGAAGGCGCCCGGCTCGTCATAGCGCACGGTCACCAGCGCCTTGTCGGTCAGGATGAAGGTGACGTCCGCCAGCACCGGCACGATGGTGTCTGACTGGCAGATCACCCGTGCCGTCATGTAGCGCGCGCCGTTCTCGGTATAGATGATCTCGGACGGCTCGAGGTCGTGCATTTCCTCGCGCGTCGGAATCGAGATGCCGAGATGCCGCTCGACCCGCTTGTCTTCCTCGGGCGTCGGATTGAGCAGATCGATCCAGACGATATCGTCGGGAAACGCACCCTCCGTACCGAGCGTGCCAGGGCGGAGCTTGTCGCGCGAATCGGGGCATGTGCCGTGGATCGTCAGCATGGGCGCGAATCTCGCTGCACGGTCGGGATGGAAACCGGCAGGAACTCCGATATGGGGCGCGTGTCAAACCGATGACGGCCCGGATCGGAGCACTGCGTGCTGTCAAACCCCGCCCTTCACGCCCTGCGGCGGCAGGCTGTCGGCCGGCACGAAGAAATCCGGCATCAGCGGCACCGACGGATCGACGCGATAGGGCGTGAAGTCGGTGACGCCCTCGCCGGCCATGAAGCTGTCGTCGATCAGGAAGTTGCCGGAGAACTCGCGGGACGGTTTCGAGAAGATCATATGGGCGGCGTCGGCAAGGATTTCCGGCGTGCGGCTCGCCTGGACCATCTTGTCGCCGCCGAGCAGGTTCTGGACGGCCGCGGTCGCGATGGTCGTGCGTGGCCAGAGTGCGTTGACCGCAATGCCCTTGCGCGCCAGCTCGCCGGCAAGCCCCAGCACGCACAGGCTCATGCCGTATTTGGCGATGGAATAAGCCAGATGCGGCGCGAACCACTGCGTCTTCATGTCGAGCGGCGGCGAAAGCATCAGGATATGCGGATTCTCCGCCTTCTCCAGATGCGGAATGGCGTATTTGGAGACCATGAAGGTGCCGCGCGTATTGATCTGGTTCATCAGATCGTAGCGCTTCATGTCGGTCATCTCGGTATTGGTCAGCGAAATCGCGCTGGCGTTGTTCACGACGATGTCGATGCCGCCGAAGGTCTGGGCGGTCTTCGCGATGGCCTCGGCCACGCTCTGCTCGTCGCGGACATCGACCATCAGCGGGAGGCACTTGCCGCCGGCCGCCTCGATCTCGGCGGCCGAGGTGTAGATCGTGCCCGGAAGCTTGGGATGCGGCTCGGCGGTCTTAGCGGCAATGGTGACGTTGGCGCCGTCCTTCGCTGCCCTGAGCGCGATGGCGAGACCGATGCCGCGCGAGCCGCCGGTGATGAAAAGCGTCTTACCCTTGAGCGACATCCCCGCCTCCCTGTTCGTTGCTGATGACGTAACGGGCCGGCTGCGAACCGTCCCGGTCGGTAAAGCCATAGGCGCGCGCGAGATCGGCCACATGCAGCATCCGGCCGGCATGGCGTGCGACGTCGGGATCACCAGCCAATGCCGCGACGGCACGGCCGGCATAAAGCGGCGTCTCGGTGGTCTCGGCGCCGAGACCCGCATCGCGGACGCGCTCGGTCAGAACATGGCCCGGCGACAGGCCGAGCGCGGTGACGCCGAAGGGCTTCAGCTCTTCAGCCATCGCGAAGCTCAAGCGGTTCATCGCCGCCTTGGCGAGGTCATAGAAGACATCGCCAAGATAGCCCCCGGCCATGTCGAAGCTCAGCGTGACGATGAGCCCTGAGCGCGCCTGCACCATGGCCGGCGCCACCGCTCGCGCCAGCAAAAGCTGGGCATAGACGCCGCTTTCGAAGCTCTCGCCCAGCCTTGCGACGGGACGGCGCCAGAACGGCGTGCCGAAGCCGGAGCCATCGGGATAGCGCTCGCCATCATAGCCTTCATTGCCGCCCCAGACCGCATCGACGACGCAGTCGAGCCGGCCGAAACGGCGTAACGACCAGGCCACGAGCCCGTCGACCTCGCGCTCGCTGGTATGGTCGCAGCGATACGGATAGCCCTTGCCGCCGGCCGCCTCGACCTCGCGGGCGGCATCCTCGAAGGTCTCCAGGCGCTGGTCGGTGCGGGGACCCGCCTCGCTGGAGCGGCCTGTGACGATGACGGTTGCGCCGGCATCGCCCAAAGCCTTGGCGACGCCGCGTCCGAGCCCGCGCGAGGCGCCCGCGACGAGGCAGATGCGGCCGGAGAGCGATGGTTGCATGGGGGTCATGAGCATTCCCGGCGAATCGCCGCTGGCCAGAGCCGGCCCCCTGCTCTATAGCCCCGCTCCCCTCGCAACGGAGCCGCACCATGGACAGCACCGATGTCGCCGCCTGCTGGGAGGCCAATGCCGAGACCTGGACCCGGCATGCGCGGGCCGGCTACGACCTTTATCGCGACGCGCTGAACACGCCGGTCTTCCTGGCGAACCTGCCGGATATCACGGGACTGAACGGTCTCGATATCGGCTGCGGCGAGGGCTCGAACACGCGCAAGCTGGCCGAAGCCGGCGGGAGAATGGTTGCCGTCGACATCGCCCCGACCTTCATCCGCCATGCGCAGGAGGCGGAAGCCGCAGCGCCGCTCGGCATCGACTACCGGTTCGGAGACGGCACCGCCCTGCCCTTCCCGGACGCCAAGTTCGACTTCGCGACAGCCTTCATGTCGATGATGGACATGCCGCGGCAGGACAAGGCGCTGGCGGAAGCGGCGCGCGTGCTGAAGCCCGGCGGTTTTTTGCAGTTTTCTATCCTGCATCCCTGCTTTGCGCCGCCCTATCGCAAGGTTCTGCGCGACGATGCCGGCCAAATCCGTGCGATCGAGGTCGGCCGCTATTTCGACGGCATCGACGGCGAGATCGAGACCTGGCGCTTCGGCGCCGCGCCAGCCGAGGTCAAGGCCAGCGTCGTGCCCTTCCGCGTGCCGCGCTTCCACCGCACGCTGAGCGAATGGGTGGCGATGATCGTCGTGGCCGGGCTCACGATCGAGCACATGGCCGAGCCGCATGTCGACGCCGAGACGGCGCGGGCCATCCCCTATCTCGCCGATACGCATATCGTCCCGCTGTTCCTGCATATTCGCGCCCGCAAGGGCGCGGCCGCCTGAACGGGGCGCCGCTGCTTTCACGCGGCGAAGACCGCAGCCGCATCGGCGATGGCGCCGGCACCTTCCGTGACCGCGAGTTCCAAGGCCGGAGCCTCGGTCGCGATGCATTCGGCATAGAAGCGGGCGGTGGCGAGATCGGCAGTGCCGTCGGCTTCCGAACGGGTGGCGAGCGCCTTCTTCGCGAGACCCGTGCCGCCCTGCGCCAGCGCGAAGAGCTTGAGATAGGGGGTGGCACCCGCCAGCGCGTCGGCCGGCTTGCCGCCGAGTGCGCCGAGCATCCACTCGGTCGCGCGCTCCAGCGCATCGACAGCCGCGCCAAGCCGGGCGGCAGCATGGCCGAAGCCCGGCGTGTTGGCACGCTCGACTTCCATGACGATGCCGCGCATCTCGTTGATCAGAGCATGCACCGCATCGCCCTGCGACAGCGGCAGCTTGCGGGTGACGAGGTCGATTGCCTGGATGCCGTTGGTGCCTTCGTAGATCGCGGCGATGCGGGCGTCGCGCAGATGCTGGGCTGCGCCGGTTTCCTCGATGAACCCCATGCCTCCATGGACCTGCACGCCGGTCGAGGCGACATCGATGCCGATATCCGTCGCATAGGCCTTGGCGATCGGCGTCAGGATGGCGGCGCGTTCGGAAGCGGCCTTGCGCCTCGCCTCGTCGGTCTCGCGATGCGAGCGGTCGAGCGCCTCGGCGACCTGATAGGAAATGGCGCGGGCGCCTTGAGTCTTGGCGCGCATGTCCATCAGCATGCGGCGCACGTCCGGATGGACGATGATCGGGCTCATCGGCGCGCCCTTTGGAGCATCGAGCGCCGCGCCCTGCTTGCGCTCATGCGCGAAGGCGAGCGCCTGCTGATAGGCACGTTCCGCGATGGCAACGCCCTGCAGCGCGACGTTGAGGCGGGCGTTGTTCATCATCGTGAACATGCAGGCGAGGCCGCGGTTCTCTTCGCCGATCAGCCAGCCGATCGCCCCGTCCTTGTCGCCGAAGGCCATCGAGCAGGTCGGCGAGGCATGGATGCCGAGCTTGTGCTCGATGCCGGAGCAGCGCAGGTCGTTATGCGCGCCGAGCGAACCATCGGCATTGACCATGAATTTCGGCACGAGGAAGAGCGAGATGCCGCGCGTGCCGGGAGGGGCGTCGGGCAGGCGCGCCAGCACGAGATGGACGATGTTCTCGGTCAGGTCGTGCTCACCATAGGTGATGAAGATCTTCTGGCCGGTGATGCGGTAGGTGCCGTCACCGACGCGCTCGGCCTTGCTGCGCAGCGCGTTGAGGTCCGAGCCCGCCTGCGGCTCGGTCAGGTTCATCGTGCCCATCCATTCGCCGGAGACGAGCTTGGCGAGATAGGTCTCCTTGAGATGGTCCGAGCCATGGGCATGGATCGCCTCGATGGCACCGACGGTCAGCAGCGGGCCGAGCGCGAAGGCGAAGGCGGCGGAGTTCCACATCTCGATGCAGGCCGATTGCAGCAGCGTCGGCAATCCCTGCCCGCCATAGGCTTCCGGCGCCGGCAATGCGTTCCAGCCGGCCTCGGCCCAGGCCTTGTAGGCCTCCTTCCAGCCCGGCGGCGTGGTGACGGCGCCGTCCTTCAGCTTGGAGCCGTGGGCATCCCCCACGCGGTTCAGCGGTGCGATCACATCGGCGGCGAACTTCGCAGCCTCGTCGAGCACGGCCTCAGCGACCCCGCCTTCGAGCTCCGGCGCCAGCCCATCAGCGATCAGTCGATCAAGGCCCGCGACATGGCGCATGGTCGAGAGCATGTCCGAAACCGGGGCGCGATAGCTCATCTCTCTCTCCTCAAGGCCGGCATGAACCCGCAAGGGCAGCTGCAACCTGCATTTGCCATTGCCGCGATGGTAGCGAGGAACTATCGCCTAAGCCACGCGCAAGCGAGCGCGACCTTCGTCCGAAGGCCTGCTCGCCGATTAGTTTATATATAAACTATCTTCGGTCAATCTCGTCGTGAACCATCAGATGCTCGCCTCCCGCCCGACCAAGCTGCTCGCCGCCGATGCCTCCGGCATCGCCGATGCGGCGGCGCTGCTGCAGGCGGGCGGGCTCGTGGCGCTGCCGACGGAAACCGTCTACGGACTTGCGGCCGACGCGACCTCCGGCACCGCCGTCGCCGGCATCTACGCCGCCAAGGAGCGGCCGAGCTTCAACCCGCTGATCTCGCACCTGCCGAATCTCATGAGCGCGCGCCGGCAGGGCCTGTTCGATGCGAACGCGCTGGCGCTGGCGCAAGCCTTCTGGCCAGGGCCCTTGACGCTTGTCGTGCCGGCCTCGCCGGGCTGCACGGTGAGCGATCTGGCGCGGGCGGGACTTCCCTCCGTCGCCTTGCGCGTTCCGGCCCATCCGGTCGCACATGCAGTGCTGGAGGCGGCCGGGCGGCCGATCGCGGCGCCCTCCGCCAACCGCTCCGGCCGGATCAGCGCGACCAGCGCGGCCCATGTGATGGCCGATCTCGATGGACGCATCGACGCCGTCATCGATGCGGGCCCGACCGAGGTCGGCGTCGAATCGACCATCGTCGCCTGCCTCGACGGCGCGCCGCGGCTGCTGCGCCCCGGCGGGGTGCCGCGGGAGGCGATCGAGCATGTGATCGGCCGACCGCTCGTCATCGCGGGCGATGCCGGCCATGCGCCGATCTCGCCCGGCATGCTCGCCTCGCATTATGCGCCCGCGGCGCGCGTGAGGCTGGATGCCGACGCACCTCATGACGGCGAGGCCTGGCTCGGCTTCGGCCCCGGGGAGCGCGAATACCCTGCCTCGCTCAATCTGAGCCCCACCGCCGACCTCCGCGAAGCAGCCGCCCATCTCTTTGGATACATGCGCCAGCTCGATGAGATCGGGCGGAAGACCATCGCAGTCGCCCGCATTCCCGAGCATGGGCTCGGCGAGGCGATCAACGACCGTTTGCGGCGCGCCGCCGCGCCACGCTGAGCCCCGCTCTCCGGGATTTGAATTCCTCCAGCTTGCAACGATGCAAGATATCGGCTTGCGTGCCGACTGGAGGACGCCTTACCGATGAATGCCAAGCTTGCCTGGGACGATTTCCGACTGATCAAGGCCATTGCCGATCATGACGGGCTGACCGGGGCGGCAGCGGCGCTCTCCGTCAACCATTCCACCGTGTTCCGGCGGCTCGGGCAAATCGAGGAACTGGTAGGACTGCCGCTCTTCGAGCGGCGCAAGACCGGCTATGTCGCGACGGTCGCCGGCGCAGAGATGGCGGCGCTGGCCAGCCGCATGGACGAGGATGTCACCGCCTTCGCCCGGCGCCTCGCCGGGCGCGACGTCGCTCCATCCGGCGAATTGCGGATCACGACAACGGACACGCTCTACCAGAACGTGCTGCTGCCGATCTTCGCGGCGTTTCGCCGGGCGCACCCGCTGATCCGGCTCGATGTCGTCATCGGCAACCAGGCGCTCAACCTGTCGAAACGCGACGCCGATATCGCGATCCGCGCCAGCGACACGCCGGGCGAGACATTGGTCGGCCGGCGTATCGCCACCATCGCCTGGGCGATCTATGGCCGCGCGCAGGACGGCATCACGACGGAGGAGGAGGCGAGCCCGGCGCTGCTCTACCAGCGCGACTGGGTCGCGCTCGGCGACCAGCTCTCGCATGTGAAGGCGGCACGCTTCGTGCGCGAGCATGTCGCGCCGGAACGGATCGCGCTGAAGAGCTCGGCCGTTCTCGGCATCGCGGAAGCGGTCGCGCAGGGGCTCGGCATCGGGCCTTTACCCTGCTTCATCGCCGACCAGCGGCCGGACCTGATCCGGCTCCTGCCGCCCAATCCGGATTTCGCCACCGGCTTATGGGTGCTGACCCATCCCGATATCCGGCATGTGCCGCGCGTGCGCGCCTTCATGGATTTCTGCAGCAACGAGCTCGCACGGCAGCGCGCGCTGTTCGAGGGGTAGGCCTCAGCCGATCTCGACGACCACCCGGCCCTTGACCTTGCCCTCGACGATGGCCTTGCCGGTCTCGATCACGGCGTCCAGCGGAATCGTCGTCGTGATCAGGCCGAGCTTGTCGCGGTCGAGATCGCTGGCGAGGCGCGCCCACGCCTCGATCCGGCGCGGCTTCGGACACATCACCGAATCGACGCCGAGCAGGGCGACGCCGCGCAGGATGAAGGGTGCGACCGAGGCCGGCAGGTCCATGCCCTGGGCGAGGCCGCAGGCGGCGATGGCGCCGCCATATTTCGTCATGGCGAGCAGGTTCGCGAGGGTGTGCGAGCCGACGGCATCGACGCCGGCAATCCAGCGCTCCTTGCCGAGCGGACGGCCCGGCGCGGAAAGCTCGTTGCGGTCGATGACCTCGGCGGCGCCGAGGCTCTTCAGGTAATCGGCTTCCTCGGCCCGCCCGGTCGAGGCGATGACATGCCAGCCGGCCTTGGCCAGCAGCGCGATCGCGACCGACCCGACGCCGCCGGCCGCGCCGGTGACGACGACGGGACCGTCGGCGGGCTTGAGGCCGTGCCGCTCGAGCGAGAGCACACAGAGCATCGCGGTATAGCCGGCAGTACCGATCGCCATCGCCTCGGCGGGCGTCAGCCCTGCCGGCAGCGGCACCAGCCAGTCGCCCTTGACCCGGCTCTTCTGGGCGTAGGCGCCGAGATGAGTTTCGCCGGTGCCCCAGCCATTGAGCACGACGAGGTCGCCCGGCTTGAAATCCGGATGGTCGGACGCTTCGACCCGGCCGGCGAAGTCGATGCCGGGGATCATCGGCCAGCGACGCACCACCGGGGCCTTGCCGGTGATGGCGAGGCCATCCTTGTAGTTCACCGTCGAATGGGTGACGCGGACGGTGACGTCGCCCTCCATCAGGTCGCTCTCGGCGAAATCGGTGAAGGCGAGATTGGTCCCCGTCTCGCCCTTGGTCGCCACGAGAGCCTTGAACGTCGTCATCACCATCTCCGAAATGCACAAACACGAACGCCGACAAGGTTGCAGCGGCGTGGCGCCACCGCAACCCCATCGGCCGTGTGTAGGTCAGTCTTCCCGATCAGGCCGGCTGCGCTTCCGGCCTGTTCACCGGCTTCTCGACGATCGGCAGGTTGATCAGGGCCGAGGCGACACCGAGCGCAACCGAGAGCCACCAGACGAACTGGTAATTGCCCATCGATTCGTAGAGCACGCCGCCGAGCCAGACACCGAGGAACCCGCCAACCTGGTGCGAGAAGAAGGCGAAGCCATAAAGCATCGCCATGTATTTCGTGCCGAACATCAGCATGACCAGCGAGGAGGTCGGCGGCACGGTCGAGAGCCAGAACAGGCCGATCACGACGCCGAAGGTGATCGCCGTCGTCGGACTGGGAGGCAGCAGGATGAAGGCGGCGATCGCCACCGCCCGGCCGAGATAGATCCAGGCGAGGAGATGGCGCTTCGGCATCCGTGTCGAAAGCCAGCCCGAGGAGAGCGAGCCGACGGCATTGGCGAGGCCGATCACGGCCAAGGTCCAGCCGCCGACCCAGGCCGGCAGGCCGGCATCCTTGAGATAGGCCGGCATGTGCACGGTGATGAAGGCGAGCTGGAAGCCGCAGGTGAAGAAGCCGAGCACGAGCAGCACGTAGCTGCGATGCTTGAAGGCCTCGCCCAGCGCCTGAACGATGGTCTGGTTGGGCAGATTGGCCGCGGCGGCACCGGCCGCAGCGCCGGTCTTGCGCGTCGCCATGACGATCGAGATCGGCAGGATCGGCAGCAGCGTGAAGGCGAAGACGACGAGCGCCTGCTGCCAGCCCAGCGTGTCGATCAGGATGTTGCCGATCGGCGGGAACAGGAACTGGCCGAAGGAGCCGGCGGCCGTGCCGGCGCCGAAGGCCATCGGCCGCCATTGTTCCGGCAGGAGCTTGCCGAAGGCAGCGAGCACGAGGTTGAACGAACAGGCCGAGAGGCCGAAACCGATCAGCACGCCGGCGCCGAGATGGAGCTGCAGCGGCGTCGTCGCATAGGCCATCATGACGAGACCGCCGGCATAGAGCAGCGCGCCGACGCAGAGCACGCGCACCGTGCCGTAACGGTCCGCGATCGCCCCGGCGAAGGGAGCTCCGAGGCCCCAGAGCAGGTTCTGGATCGCCAGTGCCAGGCTGAACGTATCGCGGCCCCAGTTGAACTGGACCGTCATCGGAATCTGGAACAGGCCGGCGCTGGCCCGCGGGCCGAAGGTGATCAGGGCGATCAGGCAGCCGGCCGCGACGATGATCTCCGGAGCATAGCTGCGCGCTGGAGTGGGCGTCATGGATGTCTCCGAAGCATCAAATGTGTGCCTACACGTTAGCGCCCTGCCCGCACGGCAACCAGCGCGATTTCGTGAAATCTCGCATCACGGCGACAGATGAAAGACAAGAGGCGCAGCGGCCGTTAACCGGCGCTCAACCTTACCGAGGCGATAACGGAATCCAACGAAGGCGCGCGGGTTCGGCTGCGCTTTTCGTTCCGTGCGATCGGGACGGGTTTTGTCGCTTTGAGTCATTGGCGTGTCCACAGGCATGGGCGGAATGCGCGCCCCCTCGGCATCAGATGGGCCGCGAGCACCGTCGCGCCCTGGGCCCTGTCCGTCGGCATGCTCGTGTCCTTCACCGCCTCCGCCGGCCAGAATTTCGGGCCCAACGGCCTACCGTCGAGCGCCATTGCCCGGGTCGCGCCCGGCCCCGTCTCGGAACTGGCCGAGGGTCCGTCCATGCTGGTCGCCGCCAGCGCTTTCCGGCTACCGGGCCTCGCCCTGACCTCGGCCGTCACGCAGGCGAAACTCTCCTTCGAAGATCCGGAGCGCCGCATCGTCGTCGACCCGCGCGCGCCGCGCGAGGACATGAAGCGCTCCGCCGCGGCGACCTTTCCCGAGGTCGACCGCACCGCCAAGGGCGACATGCTGCCGAGCCTGCGGCCGGGCCTCACCGAACATCCTTCCGTCGAGCTGGAGCGCGTGGTCTTCGGCGAGACCCAGCCGAAGCTGATTTCGGGCGGATTCTCGATCGATGCGATGCGCGCGGCCGAAGCCATCGACGGGCCGCAGATCGGCTTCGAGCTCGACGCCAATGACGAGGGATTGACCGATCCGGCCCTGTCGGATTCCTCGCCGGTATCGCCATTGAAGCCGAAGATCCATTCGGCGCGGCAGGCCGAGCTGCATCTGGAAAGCATCGACGGTTCCTCGCCCCTGGTGCCAGCGGCAAGCCAGGTCTCGTCGTCGACGCCGCTCGTCGGCTCCGTCATGGGCACGCTCACGCCGCCGGCTCTGCCCGCTCACTCCGCACCCCAGCAGCAGCGCGCACGCATCGCGCTCGCCTCGGCGCCGGCCGGTCGCGACCTGCGGCTGGCCGAGCCCGGCGTGAAGCAGGACTATACCCAGTTGATCGCGCCGGAGAGCATGGCGAAGGAGCAGCGCTGCCTCGCGGAAGCCGTCTATTTCGAGGCCCGCTCGGAATCGCTCCTCGGCCAGGCGGCCGTGGCGCAGGTCGTGCTGAACCGGGTCAAGAGCGGGCTCTATCCGAGCAGCGTCTGCGGGGTGGTCTACCAGAACAGCAACCGCTATCTCGCCTGCCAGTTCACCTTCACCTGCGAGGGCAAGTCGCTGCGCATCACCGAGCCTGCCTCCTGGCGCGATGCGGTCAGGATCGCGCGCGAGGTCTATGACGGCACGACCTACCTGCCGGATGTCGGGGCCTCGACTCACTACCACGCGAACTACGTGCGTCCGTACTGGGCGAAGAAGCTCAAGAAGATGGACACGATCGGCCAGCACGTCTTCTATCAGCTACGGCCGGGGCAGACCTGATCGCCCGAACCGCCGCTGCCGGCCATTGGTGGGCCCGGACCATCGCCTTCCCTGAAACGGTACGGCAGGCGATGAGCTATCCGAACAGGAAATGCCAGACGCCGTAACCGACCACACCGATCCAGGCGAGCGTCACGACCCCAGCCAGGCCGAGGCAGAGCGCGACGAACGCGTTGTCCTTGAGATCGTCCATGTGACCTTCCGGCAAAAGCGACGCAGCGACCTTTTCCCTCAACGAGCCAGCCCGAGGCCGCGGCATGCGTTTGGGCCATGCCTTTCGGGTGTCATAGCGGGACGATCACGGGCCCTGCATCCTTCGTTCGAAGGGCACGGGATCGAGCAGGCCGCAGGCCGCTTCGATCGCCGCCGTTAATATCGGGAGCGCTCCCAGCCGCCCCGTCGGCCGCCCTTCGGATCCCTAAAAATCGAGCGTTTACCTTTACTTGGACGCAATCTGCATGAATGCGCGGGCCGCGCCGAACTGGTTAATTTTACCTTGTTTTAGCGTTTACCTTGCGTTCATCACTTCGAGCGGGCTTCCTGTCCTCAACGAACGGCGCCTGGCGCCGAAACCGACAGGTCAGGTCCAACATGGTGCGCTCGCTTTCCTCAGGGTTCATCGCCGCTTCCAGCCTCGCGACGGCGCTTCTGCTCGGCGCCTCGGTCGCCCAGGCCGGTGGCGGCTGCCGCGGCTCCGCCTGCTACAACCTGGTTACCGCGCCGCCGGTCTATGGCTCGATCAACGAGACCTACCAGGTTCGCCCGGCACAGGTGCAGCGCCGCGTCGTCCCGGCCGAATACGAGACCGTGACCGACAATGTGATGATCGCTCCCGAGCGTCGCATCCCGCATCACCGCGCCGCCGTCTACGAGACCGTGACGGAGAAGGTGCTGATCTCGGCTGCCGGCCGCCGCTGGGAAGTGACCCGCGACGCCTATGGCAATACAGTCGGCTGCTGGGTCGATGTACCCGCCCGCTACGGCTACCAGAGCCGCCGCGTCGAGGTATCGCCGGCCACCATCGATTACGAGACGGTCCCCGCCGTCTATACGCAACGTCAGCGCCAGGTGATGGTGCGTCCGACCCAGGTCGTGCGGGAAGAGATCCCCGCCGTCTACGAGACGAGGCAGCGCCAGGTGATGGTCAGCCCCGGCTCGCAGTATTGGTCCCGCTCCCGCTACTGAGCGGATCGGGACAGAGTTTCACGCAGACCCTTTTTTACCACGGAACGACCACTTTCACCCCGGCCCTCGCGCCGGGGTTTTTTCTTGGGCAGTTTTGCGGGGAAGGGGCCGACATTCTCGGGCGGAGCGAAGCGCAGACCCGAGAATCTCTTGCAGGATCGGGGGCCTTTTGGCCAGAGATGCTCGGGTGAAGCCCGAGCATGACGCAAGGAACGCCTCGCGCCCTGCCCGCTCAGGCGAACTTGCCGCCGAGCAGGACGACGCAGACGCCGACGACGAAGGCAAGGAAGCGGGCGGGCATGCCGACCAGCGTTCCGGGCGAACGGCCCGTTGCATAGCCGACGAGCAACTCGACGAAGCCCAGCCCGAGCAGCACGATGGCGAAGGGCGGCAAGGCTCCGTCGGGTGCAACGAAGCCGGCCTTGACCCCATAGGCGACCACGGCGCCGAGGGCAGCGCCCAGCGCGACGAACAGCAGCTCGTTTCGCGACGGGCGCATGGTGTCAGCGCCGGCGGAAGTTCTGGCGCGGCGGGCCGCCCGGAGCGGGACCAGCCGTCTTCTGACGGAAATTGATGCGGCCGCGATCGAGGTCATAAGGCGACATCTCGACGATGACGCGGTCACCCGCGATGGTGCGGATGCGGTTCTTCTTCATCTTGCCGGCTGCATAGGCCAGGATGATGTGCTCGTTATCGAGCTTCACCCGATAGTTGCCGTCCGGAAGCACCTCGACCACGGTGCCGTCGAATTCAAGCAGTTCTTCTTTCGCCATCTGTCGTCCTTCGTGAGCCCTAGGGCGCGTGGGCGAGCCGTCGTCAAAGAGGCTCGCCCTGTTCTGGCCGATCGCGCGTCAGCGCGCGCGCCGCCGGGCGCCGTTGGTGCGTGGTTGCTGTGTTCTTTGCTGCAAGAACGCGACGCCGCCAAGCCCTTCTTTTGCCGAAACGCCGTCTTTTCGCTGTGCGGCCTGCTCAGGGCGCGGCGCACGCTCGGGATGACGCGGGCGTTCGTGACGCTCCTGGCGCGGACCGCCATTAGCAGGCTGGCTACGCTGGCCGCCCTCACCGGGCTTGCCGCCGCGCGGCTGCTGTCCTTGCGGACGAGCCTGCTGCTGGCCCTGCGGGCGGGCACCTTGCTGGCCCTGCGGGCGGCCTGGACCGCCACGTCCGCCGCCGTTCTGCTGCTGGCCGCGCCCGCCACCGCGCTGGTTCTGCGGCGGCTTCTTCGGCGTACGGCCGTCCCAGTAGGGAACCTCGCCGATCGGGGTGATCGCGACCTTGGTCAGCTTCTCAATCGCGGCGAGATCGCCGCGCTCTTCCGGGGTGCAGAAGGCGATGGCGATGCCCGCCGCACCGGCACGCGCGGTGCGGCCGATCCGGTGGACATAGGTCTCCGACACGTTCGGCAGGTCGAAATTCACGACATGGCTGATGCCGTCGACATCGATGCCGCGGGCGGCGATGTCGGTGGCGACCAGGATGCGCAAGCTACCGTCGCGGAAGGCGCCGAGCGCCCGCTCGCGCTGGCTCTGGCTCTTGTTGCCGTGGATCGCGGCCGCCTCGATACCGGACGCACCGAGCTGGCGCACGACCTTGTCGGCACCGTGTTTGGTGCGGGTGAAGACGATGGCGCGCTCGAGTTCGGGCACGTTCAGCGTCTTCGCCAGCAGTGCCGGCTTGTCGTGGGCTTCCGTGAAGATGACGCGCTGGTCGATCTTCTCGGCGGTGGTCGCGACCGGCGCCACCGCGACCTCGACCGGGTCGGTGAGATAGGCGGAGGCGATCTCGCGGATCGGCTTCGGCATGGTCGCCGAGAAGAGCAGCGTGTGGCGCTCCTTCGGAATCAGGGTCGCGATACGGCGCAGCGCGTGGATGAAGCCGAGATCGAGCATCTGGTCGGCCTCGTCGAGGACGAGGAACTCGATCTCGCGCAGCGAGACGGCACGCTGGTCGACAAGGTCGAGCAGGCGGCCGGGCGTGGCGACGAGGATATCGACCTTGTCGCCGAGCGCACGGATCTGCTTGCCGACGGGCACGCCGCCGAAGATCACCGTCGAGCGCAGCGTGGTGAACTGGCCGTAGGTGCGGATGCTCGCCTCGATCTGGGCGGCGAGTTCACGCGTCGGCGACAGGATGAGCGCCCGCACGGCGCGGGCCGGCATCTGGCGCGGCTTGCCGAGCAGCCGATGCAGCATCGGCAGCGAGAAGGCAGCGGTCTTGCCGGTGCCGGTCTGGGCGGCGCCGAGCAGGTCGCGGCCCTGGAGAATGGGGGGGATGGCCTGCGCCTGGATGGGCGTGGGCGTCTCATAACCTTCGGCTGCGAGCGCCTTGAGAAGGGGCTCGGCAAGGCCGAGATCGGTAAACTTGGTCAAGAAAGGGCTTTCTGGGCGCCGTGATCGCGGGGGGCGCATGTGGAATCGGCTGCGCCGCAGGCCCGCATCCGGCCTGAATTCAAAGATAGTCGGACCTGCCGGCGAACCGCTAGCCACAGCGCCGGCAGGCTTGTCGTGGACCGGGATGGCTCAAGGCCCGCCCGGTCGATCAGGTATTGGCTCAGGCGACGACGAGGTTGCCGGCCGAGGTCTTGCCGGTCTTGCGATCGGCAACGAGTTCGAAGGAGACGACCTGGCCGTCATGCAGCTCGCGCAGGCCGGCGCGCTCGACGGCGGAGATGTGGACGAACACGTCCTGGCCGCCGTTCTCAGGGGTGATGAAGCCGTAGCCCTTGGTGGCGTTGAACCACTTCACGGTGCCTTTTTCCATGGCGTAGAATCCTTACGTTTCAGATCCGCGTATCGTTGCGACCCAGAGCTCGACGCGCGGACGCCTTGCAATGGTCTTGTAGCGATGTGTGGTGGATCTGAATCGTGCCCGCCGACCGGATTGCCCGCGCGGAGGATTGGCCAGAACCCGGCCGCATCTCGTCATACATCGGCATGGGTAGCACGAAATGCAAGAACCGTCCAGCAAGGGGGCCATCGCCGCTTGGAACCGAGCCGGCAGGCAGATGGTTGGCAGGAAAAGGAGGCCACATCATGCCGATCACGCTCAAGGGCTCCTGCCGCTGCGGAGCCGTGCATTTCTCGGTCGAAAGCCATGCCCCGGTCCCCTACCAGCTCTGCTACTGCTCGATCTGCCGCAAGACGGCGGGCGGCGGCGGCTTCGCGATCAACCTCTCGGCCGACGCCGCGACGCTGAAGGTCGAAGGCGAGGACAAGATCGGCAGCTTCAGCGCGGAGATCGAGAGCGATGACGGGGCTTGCGAGCGCTCGCAGGCGGAGCGCCGCTTCTGCACCAGCTGCGGCACCGCTCTCTGGCTGTTCGACCCGCGCTGGCCGGAGCTGCTCCACCCCTTCGCTTCCGCAATCGACAGCCATCTGCCGCGCGCACCCGAAAAGACCCACCTGATGCTGCGCTTCAAGGCCGGCTGGGTCGAGCCGGCGATCGGGCCGAACGACCAGAGCTTCGACGAGTATCCCGAGGAATCGATCGAGGACTGGCACCGCAAACGCGGCCTGTGGGTCGATTGATCCCGCGGCCCGCGGAGGTAGCTTGCTACGAACAGATTAGCGAACGAGCTGTTCGATGAGACTGCGCAGCGGGCAGAGATCCGGGATCGCGCGGTAGCGGCCATGTCCCACGGGCTCCGCGGCATGTTCCAACACCCAGGTCAGTTCATGCGGCACATGCACCGCCCATGACCCGGCCTCCAGCGCCGGCAGGATATCGGACTTCAGCGAATTGCCGACCATCATCGCCTGCCCCGCCCCATCGCCATGGCGAGCGAAGATGCGATCGTAGGTATCCGGCTTCTTGTCGCTGACGATCTCGACCGCGTGGAAGAAATCGCCGAGGCCGGACTGGGCGAGCTTGCGCTCCTGGTCGAAGAGGTCGCCCTTGGTGATCAGGACCAACCGGTAATCGCCGGAGAGCGCCGCCAGCGTCTCATGGACATGCGGCAAGGTCTCGACCGGATGGGCCGCCATCTCGCGGCCGGCGGCGAGGATCTCGCCGATGACGGCAGCGGAAACCTGCCCCCGCGTGACCTCGATCGCCGTTTCGACCATCGAGAGCACGAAGCCCTTGATGCCGAAACCGTAGAACCCGAGATTGCGCTTCTCGGCTTCCAGAAGGCGCCCGGAAATCTCGGCCGCCTCACCGTGCTCGCCGAGCAGCGCGACGAAGCGATCCTCCGTCATCCGGAAGAACTGCTCGTTCTGCCAGAGCGTGTCGTCGGCGTCGAAGCCGATGGTGGTCAGGCGCGACATCGCTCGCGTCCCCTCAGCCGGAGGCAAAGCAGGACGGAGGGAGTGTTTGCCCCTCCCATTCGGCATAGGCATCGGGCGGCAGCACCCGAACCGCCACCGGCTTCTCATCGCCCGCGGGTGCCGCGGCCTGGTCGCCGACCTCACCCGGCGGCAGCTTGATGATCTTGTCCTCGATCCGGCCGGGGATCCCGGTCAGGTCCAGATTGAACTGCGGCAGCCGCCACGGACGGATGATATCGCTCGCCGTCACCGAGAGACGCACGGCCGTGTCGGCCGGAAGCACCAGCGCTCCGCTGACGACACACTCATCGTCGGAGCCCACTCCGCCCGGCTGAAGATAGTCATAGCGCCAGCCTTCCGGAGTACCGGTCGCCAGAATGCGGCGCGCCGGTTCCGGCTCCGGCCTGCCGCCCTGGACAAGCAGCTCCAACGCTTCGCGGCAAGACTTCTGCATCGCGGCAGGCTGCCCGCTGCAGAGATCCGGCGCCTGCGCCAGAGACGGGACAGCAAAGCCACAGCTCAAAGCGAGCAGCAGCCCGCCGAAGCCGATGAGCCGCCCGCCCGCCACGGCTCAGCCGTCCTTCGGCTTGATCGCGCCCAGCGCCGCCTGCGCAGCGGCAAGGCGGGCGATCGGCACGCGGAAGGGCGAGCAGGAGACGTAATCGAGCCCGACGCTCTCGCAGAAGCCGATCGAGGCCGGATCGCCGCCATGCTCGCCGCAGATGCCGAGCTTGATGCCCGAACGGGTCTTGCGGCCGCGCTCGGCGGCGAGCTTCACCAGTTCGCCGACGCCGTCCTGATCGATGGTGACGAAGGGATCGGCGTCGAGCAGGCCCTTGGCGGTGTAGGAACCGAGGAAGGAGGAGGCGTCGTCGCGGCTGATGCCGAGCGTCGTCTGGGTCAGGTCGTTGGTGCCGAAAGAGAAGAACTCGGCGCTCTCGGCGATCTCGGCGGCGCGTAGCGCCGCGCGCGGCAGTTCGATCATCGTGCCGACCTGATAGTCGATCTTCGTACCGCTCTCCTCGATCACCGCTTTGGCCATGGCGTCGATACGAGCCTTGACCAGGTCGAGCTCGGGCTTGCCCATGACGAGCGGCACCATCACCTCGGGGATCACCGGCTTGCCGGTCTCCTTGGCGGCGATGACCGCCGCCTCGAAGATGGCACGGGCCTGCATCTCGGCGATCTCGGGGAAGGCCACCGCCAAGCGGCAGCCGCGGAAGCCGAGCATCGGGTTGAACTCGTGCAGTTCGGCGGCGCGGTGCTTCAGCGCCTCGGGCGTGACGCCAAGCGCGGCTGCGACCTCGCCGATCTCCTTCTCGCCATGCGGCAGGAATTCGTGCAGCGGCGGATCGAGCAGGCGGATCGTCACCGGCAGGCCGCTCATGATGCTGAAGAGCTGGACGAAGTCCTGGCGCTGCACCGGCAGGAGCTTGGCGAGCGCAGCCCGCCTGCCCTTGTCGTCCTGCGCGAGGATCATCTCGCGCACCGCCTGGATGCGATCCCCTTCGAAGAACATGTGCTCGGTCCGGCAAAGACCGATGCCCTCGGCGCCGAATTCACGCGCAGTCCTGGCGTCCTCCGGCGTCTCGGCATTGGCGCGGACCTTGAGGCGGCGGACCTTGTCGGCCCAGCCCATCAGCGTCGCGAACTCGCCGGAGAGCTCCGGCTTCTGCATCTTGATCTCGCCGAGCAGGACCTGGCCGGTGCCGCCGTCGATGGTGACGAAATCGCCGGCCTTCAGCGTGTTCGGGCCGACCGAGAGCGTGCCCTTGGCATAGTCGATGCGGAGCTGGCCGGCGCCGGAAACGCAGGGCTTGCCCATGCCGCGCGCGACGACCGCCGCATGCGAGGTCATGCCGCCCCGCGAGGTCAGGATGCCCTCGGCGGCATGCATGCCGTGGATGTCCTCAGGGCTCGTCTCGACGCGGACGAGGATGACCTTGCGGCCCGCCTTCTTCGCCGCCTCGGCATCGTCGGAATTGAACACGATCTCGCCGGCGGCGGCGCCGGGCGAGGCCGGCAGGCCGGTGGTCAGCACGCGGCGCTCGGCCTTGGGGTCGATGGTCGGGTGCAGGAGCTGGTCGAGCGCGCCGGGCTCGACGCGGCCGACGGCCTCTTCCTGCGTGATCAGGCCCTCGGTCGCGAGCTCGACCGCGATGCGCAAAGCCGCCTTGGCGGTGCGCTTGCCGGACCGGGTCTGCAGCATCCAGAGCTTGCCCTCCTGGATGGTGAACTCCATGTCCTGCATGTCGCGATAGTGCTTCTCGAGGATGCCGTAGATTCGGCAAAGCTCGGCATAGGCCTGCGGCATCTCCGCTTCCATCGAGGGCTTGTCGGAGCCGGCCTCCTTCTTGGCGGCCTCGGTGATGTCCTGCGGCGTGCGGATGCCGGCGACGACGTCCTCGCCCTGGGCGTTGATCAGGAACTCGCCATAGAGCGCATTCTCGCCGGTCGAGGGATTGCGGGTGAAGGCGACGCCGGTCGCGGAGGTGTCGCCCATGTTGCCGAACACCATCGACTGGACGTTGACCGCCGTGCCCCAGCTCGCCGGGATGCTGTTCAACTCGCGATACTTGATGGCGCGGGCGTTCATCCAGGAGGAGAAGACGGCGCCCACCGCACCCCAGAGCTGCTTCTCGGGGTCCTGCGGGAAGTCGGAGCCGAGCTCCTTCCTGACGATCTCCTTGTATTTCCCGACCAGCAGCTTCCAGTCGGCGGCCGAGAGATCGGTGTCGAGATGCAGGCCCTTGCGCTCCTTGTAGTCCTCCAGCGCCTCCTCGAAGAGGCCGTGATCGATATCGAGCACGACGTTGGAATACATCGTGATGAAGCGGCGATAGCTGTCCCAGGCGAAGCGCTCGTCGCCCGAGGCCTTCGCGACAGCCTCGACCGTCTCGTCGTTGAGGCCGAGATTGAGGACGGTGTCCATCATGCCCGGCATCGAGGCGCGCGCGCCCGAGCGGACCGAGACGAGGAGCGGGTTGGCGGCGTCGCCGAAGGTCTTGCCCGTAAGCTTGCCCATGCCGGCGAGCGCAGTCCTGACCTGCCCGTCGAGCTCGGCCGGGAAGCTCTTGCCGTTGTCGTAATAGGCGGTGCAGACCTCGGTGGTGATGGTGAAGCCGGGCGGAACGGGCAGGCCCAGATTGCTCATCTCGGCGAGGTTCGCGCCCTTGCCGCCGAGCAGGTTCTTCATGCCTGCCTCACCCTCGGCCTTGCCGTCGCCGAAGGTATAGACCCACTTCCCACCTGCCATCACATAGCCTCTTCTGTTCAACCGGACAGGGCAAACGCCGCGCCGGCTTGAAAGTTTCGTGTGCGTGCCGTCGATGGCCATTGGTCACCGGCAGCGGGGATGAGGCGCTCATGCCCAAACCGACATGAACGATCAATGAGCGTGTGCAGCATCGACTGATGCAGCGCAATAGCACGGCCGGGTTGCGTCAGGCTCCCTTCCCGCGCGCAGCCCGCGGCCAGCGCAGCGGCCAATTGACGATGCGCTCGGCGACCTCCTCCTCAGGCACCTCGTCCTCATTGGCGAAGACACGGCCGCGCACGGAGACACCGGCCGCGACCACCGTCTCGGGGTCGCCGGAGACCAGCGGATGCCACCAGGGCAGGTCCTTGCCCTCGGCGACGAGGCGATAGGCGCAGGTCGGCGGCAGCCAGGGCAGCGTGCGCACATCCTCGGGCGTCAGCGTCACGCAATCCGGCACTTTCACCGAGCGGTTCGGATAATCGCGGCAGCGGCAGGTGCCCGCCTCGAACAGGCGGCAGCCGACATCGGTCGCGAAGATGCGCCCGGTATCCTCGTCCTCGAGCTTGACGAGGCAGCAGCGACCGCAGCCGTCGCAGAGCGATTCCCATTGCTCCGTCGACATCGCCTCCAGCGGCGTCGTCAGCCAGAACGGCTGCTGTTTCGGCGGGGTTTGCGTCATGGCAGGCTTATGCGCCCGCAGGCGACAAGATGGAAGGCCGTTGCCTGCCGCCCGTTCATGTCTCGGGCCGGCACAGCCTTTATGGCGGACGTCCTGCCTTCTCCATGAAATTTACCGTCTCGCCTCTTATCCGGCAGCGAGACGTCCTTATGTGTCCATTCCCCGGCGCTCTTCTGTTGCCAAGATGGCAAGCACGCGGCAGGACTAAGCCGGGGGCCATTCAGGAAGCCTGGATAAGGCCATGGAGTTCAGGAAGGCAGGCTGGAGGACGCGGCTGAAGCGCTTCGCGCTCGCCGCAGACTCATGGCTCGATGCCGGCCTGTGGGGCGCCGGGCGCCGCGCCGGTGAAATCCATGAACGCATCCGCAGCACCGCCGACCGCCTGACTGTCACCGGCGGCAAGCGCATCGCCGCCGAATTCGCCAGCGAGGGGCTGAATATCGGCATCGTCGGCGCGCTGATCCTGCTGATGCTGGCCCTGCCGGCCTTTCGGATCGGCAATGACGACGCGCTCAGGAACCAGGTCTTCGCCGTCACCTTCCTCGACCGCTACGGCATGCCGATCGGCCATCGCGGTGCCCGGCACGACGATTCCCTGAAGCTGGAGGAGATGCCGGACCATCTGCTCAAGGCGGTGCTCGCGACCGAGGATCGCCGCTTCTACGACCATTTCGGCATCGATGTGATCGGCACCTCGCGGGCGCTGCTGGTCAACACGCGGGCCTCGGGCGTCGTCCAGGGCGGCTCCTCGCTGACCCAGCAGCTCGCCAAGAACCTCTTCCTCAATAACGAGCGCTCGCTCGACCGCAAGATCAAGGAAGCCTTCCTGGCGCTGTGGCTCGAGGCAAGGCTCAGCAAGAACGAGATCCTCAAGCTTTATCTCGACCGCGCCTATATGGGCGGCGGCACCTTCGGCGCGGCCGCCGCGGCCGAGTATTACTTCGGCAAGTCGGTGAAGGACGTCTCGCTGGCCGAGGCCGCGATGCTCGCCGGCCTGTTCAAGGCACCGACGAAATACGCCCCGCATGTCAACCTGCCGGCCGCGCGGGCGCGGGCCAACGACGTGCTCAACGCCATGGTCGATGCCGGCTTCATGACCGCCGGCCAGGTCGACAGCGCCAAGCGCAATCCGGCAACGCCGGTCGACCGCAAGCGCGATTCCAGCCCCGACTACTATCTCGACTGGGCCTTCGACGCGGTGAAGGAGCTCGCCTCCGAAGGGAAGCTCGGCGCCGACCGCGTGCTGACGGTGAAGACGCCGCATGACACCGCGATCCAGGAACGCGCCGACGAGGCGATCGAGTCGATCCTGCGCCAGCACGGCCCGGCCTATCGGGTGAAGCAGGCAGCGACCGTGGTCATGGACCCGGACGGGGCCGTGCGCGCCATCGTCGGCGGCCGGGACTATGGTGCGAGCCAGTTCAACCGCGCGACCGCGGGCCTGCGCCAGCCCGGCTCCTCGTTCAAGCCATTCGTCTATGCCGCCGCGCTCTCGGCCGGGCTCTACAAGCCGAATACGATCGTCACCGACCGGCCGGTCTGCATCGGCAACTGGTGCCCGAACAATTACGGGCGCTCGTATGCCGGCTCGATGCCGCTCACCGTCGCGCTGGCGAAGTCGATCAACACGATCCCGGTGCAGATGTCGATCGCCATCGGCCGCGCGACCGGGGAGACCCATGAGGCGCGCGCGGCCGCGATCGGGCGCCGGAAGATCGTCGAGACGGCCCGCGCCATGGGCCTGACGACGCCGCTGACCGACACGGTCTCGCTGCCGATCGGTGCCGCCGAGGTCACGGTCATCGACATGGCGGCGGGCTATTCCGTGCTCGCCAATGGCGGGCGCCGGGCGAAGCCCTATGCGGCGATCGAGATCGCCAATTCGCAGGGCGAGGTGATCTATCGCCATGACCGCGACGAGCCGGAGCCGAAGCAGGTGCTAAGCTCCCAGGTCGCGCAGGACATGAACTTCATGCTCTCGAAGGTGCCGACCGAGGGCACCGGCCGGCGCGCCGCGCTCGACGGCGTCGTCACCGCCGGCAAGACCGGCACCACCAACGGCTACAAGGACGCCTGGTATGTCGGCTATTCCGGCAATCTCGTCGGCGCCGTCTGGTTCGGCAACGACAATTCCACCGAGACCGCGAACATGACCGGCGGCTCGCTGCCTGCGATGACGTGGAAGGAGATCATGCAGTTCGCCCATCAGGGCCTGGAGCTGAAGCCGATTCCGGGCGTGCCCGTAGCCGATCCGAAGGGTGCGGCGGTGGCCAGGGCCGGCAGCGCCACGAGGCCGGCCGGCGCGACGGCCGGCCATATGCCGCGCCAGTCCTTCGAGGTGCTCTCGGCCGTCGGCTCGATGTTCAAAGCCGTCGAGCCGCGGCGCAGCGCCGGCCGCCCCGTCCAGGTCGGCATCCGCGAGATCTCGGGCAGCGAACCACGGCTGCGCTGAGAGGCAGGCGATTGACGATAATGAGTGCGGACGGTCAACTCTCCTTCGTCATGGAAGCGCGGGTCATCCCGGACGCAGCGAAGCGGAGATCCGGGATCCATGCCTGAACCTTGACCGGAAGCGCTCTGGAATGGATCCCGGGTCAAGCCCGGGATGACGGTGTGTTTCTGTAGACAATCAGCGGTCTCAGGCGGAAGGGCAGCGTGCGGATTCTCGACCTCGCCTATATCCTCGCCCTCGGCGCCGGCCTCGGGCTGGGCTCGGCCCATTGGGCGGTGGCCGGGCGCCCGGCTATCGGCCGGGTCGAGGTCGGCGCCTGGACGGCCTGGCCACGCAGCGGCAGCCGCGAGGTCGATCCCTATATGCGCGCCTATCTCGCCCGCGGCGTCCATCTGCCATTCGGCTCCGGCGAAGGACTCGAGCTGATCGCCGAGCGAGACGATGCGGGACAGGCGCTGGACGGGCGTTGCCGCTACCGGCTGTCCGGCGCGACGCCACCGACGCGCGGCTGGACCATCGGCATCACCGATGGCGACGGCCTGCCGTTCCGCCTGCCCCTGGAGCGTACCGGCTTCACCGATTCGGAGATCGTCCGCCCCGAGGACGGCGGGCTCGCCATCATCGCCGCAGCCACCCCTGAAGCCGGCAACTGGCTGCCCTTGCCGGCGAGCGGGCGCTTCCAGTTTCGCCTGCGGCTCTACGATACGCCGATCTCGAGCCAGACCGGCGAGACACGGGTCGCCAACCTGCCGCGCGTCACGCGCCTCGATTGCCGATGAGCGCCCTCAGCCACCATCCGACGGAAAAGCGCAGCGCGCCCTTCGCCGGCTGGCGGCCGCGCCTGCGCGCCGGCTTCGCGCGCTTCGCGATCACGACACTGGCCGGGCTGATCCTCGCGGGAATCGTTCATATCGTCACGATCCTGGCGATCCCGGCGCTCTCGCTGCGCGACGCTGCTCATGCCTATCGCGAGCTTGGCATCGAAGGGCATGCCGAGCCGATCCCCTCTCCCGGCAATGCCCGCGGCCTGCCCGCCCTGCGCGAGGCCGATCCCAATGTCGTCACCGCGATCTGCAGCTACGATCTCTCCGCCGGCCCGATGCGGGTGGTCGCCCGCACGGGCACATTGCCGCTCGGCCTGACGCTGCACCGGCAGGGCGGCGGCGTGCTCTATGCCATCACCGACCGGGCGGCGATCCGCGGCACGCTCGAATTCCTGGTGATGACCGAGACCCAGCGCGACGAACGCATCGCGGCCGACGAGGAGGGCGAGACCAGCCGGGAACTGCGCATCGTCTCCGATACCGAACAGGGGCTGATCGTGGCGCGCGTGCTGATGCGCCTGCCCTCCGACCGGGCCGACGCGGAGGGCCTCGCGACGGGCGTCGCCTGCGGGCTGGCGAATTGAGTTAGCCCTTGTAGACGACCGGCCGCTTGCCGCCTTCGCCGAAGGTACCGATGAGCGGCATCTGGCAGAGGGGCCTTGCTTCCATCTCCAGCGCCATGATTGCACGCTCGGCCTTCACGGCTTCGCGCGAGGGCATCTCGACGACCAGGTTGACCAGCGCGTGACGGTAGCTGCGGAGGCGGAAATCGAGGCGTTCGCAGACCCAGAAGACCAGCCCCTCGTTTTCGACGACGCGCGCATAGGCCGGTTCCTGCTTGTCGACGGGCACATCGGGAGAGGCCTCGACGGTGCGCATCCGCACCCGGTCCATGCTCACCACCCGTGCCGCATTGGCACGGAACGGGCCGATCAGCAGGCGATCGGCATTGGCATCTTCCGCCAGCCGGTTGTAGCGCGAGGCCTGGGAGGCGAAGGATATCGAGGTCAGCCCGTGGAAATAGTCGCCGACATCGGTCGACTGGGCCGCGACCGGCAGGATGCGCGTATGGGCGAGGTTGGAGACCTCGCCCTGGAAGACGCTGTTCGGGCTTGCCGGCATGACGAAGCGCCAGGCGCGGTCGCGCATCTGTTCCTCGTCGTCGGTCAGGCGGAAATAGGAACTCTGCTCGCCGCGGGCGGTCGCGGACCAGAAGCCCGTTTCGGGGGCGATGAGCTGCGACCAGACCGTCGGGCGCGGCCGGCCGAGATCGCCCGTGGTGGCGGTGCAGGCGGAAACGGACACAGCCGCCAGCGTGGCGAGCAGCAGCTTGGCCGGGCTTCGTGTCACGCAGGCTGCCTGCGGGCACTTTTCCGCGCAGCGACCTTCCGGGGCCGGGCATTGGCGGATGATTTTGCGCCCGGCAGCCGGGCTTCGGGCGGGCGCTCGTAGCGCACGCCCGTGAAGAACAGGATGTCCGCCGTCCGTGGCGGAAGGGAACAGGCCGAGGCCTGCTGCAGGCGCCGCTGCGGCGCAAAGGGGATGACGATGGCCATGATGCGCCTCCTTATCCAGCGCCAGAGTTGCAACGCGAGGGGCGGCGAGGTGCGGGCAGCACCGAGTCGCAGGCCCCGCAAGCCCATCAGGCCCGGACATGGTTAACGCAGCCTTAACGGTCGGGGATTAATGCTGATTCATTATCAGTTTCCCGGTCCCCCCCGAGTCCGTCATGCCTGCATCCGTCTCCAAGGAACTCGCCGATCTCGCTCGCCTGGCGCGCGAGGGCGGGCTCGACCTCAGCCCGATCTCGCTGCGCGTCAAAGCGGACCTGCTGCTCTCGACGTCGCATCCCTCTTTGGACGATCTCGCCGCTTTCAACGAGATGGCCGAGGCGCTTCTGCCGGGCATCGACGAGGCGACGGCGCTCATCCTGGCGCGCAAGCTTGCCGGCTGGCCGCATACGCCCGCGCCGGTCCTCGCCGGGCTTGCCGCGAAGGGCGGCGCCGTACTGGCGGAGCTGCTTCGCCATGGCATGCCGGTATCGGAGGCCGAGCTCGAAGGTTTGGTCGAAACCGGCGACGAGGCGATGCGCGCGGCCCTGGCCGTCCGCAGCGACCTCACCGCCCAGGCCGTGATCATGCTGGTATCGGGTGCGAATCGCGCGCTCGACCTTACCCTGATCGCCAATCACAGCGCCCCGATGCCGCGCGCCGCCGTCGACACCATGATCGCGCGGGCCCGGACCGAGCCGACCTATCGGCCCGGTCTGCTCGCCCGCCCCGACTTGTCCAACCTCGAACTCGCGCCGCTTTTCCTTCATGCCGGGCCGGAACGGCGCCTCGCGATCCTCGAATCGCTGATGGCGCGCGAAGCCCTGCATCCCAGCGAGAGGCGCCCCGCCCTGTCCGCTGCGACGTTCGCCGGCTGGCTCGACCTCGCGGCCGAGGATCGGGACATCGCCTTCACCGCCATCGCCGACCATCTCGGCGGTGGTGCGGCGCTGGCCGGCACCATAGCGGCCGACGCGTCGCGGGATCTGGCGGCGCTCGTCCTCACGGCGAGCGGCACGACGGTCGAGGAAGCGACGCGCTTCCTGATCCGGCTCGGCGACGATACGGCTCATTCGGTCGAGCGCATCTTCGCTCTGGTCGCGCTGATGCGCTCGGTCAGGCCTGCCATCGCCTTCCGCCTGGCCATGCATATCGCCGGCACGATCGTCGCGGCACCGCAGCGGCGCGGCCAGCACCAGCCGTCCATGGACCCGAGCGGGACGCCGTCGCGCGCCGGTCATGCCCGGCCGGAAGCGCAACCGGCGACATCGGACGTACTCGGAAAGATCGGCGCCAGGCGCGAGCGCGGCTGAGCCACCCCGCCTCGCTGGAGCGGTATCAGCCGCTCACGAGTGCGAGCCGCGGATCGCCGGTCCGGTTCTCGATCTCGACCAGCCAGAGATCGCTGTCGAAGCGCAGTTCCCGCGCGACACGATCCTCGATCGCCAGCGGATCGGAATCGAGCAGAAGCTGGAAGCGGCGCTCGCCATCCTCCTCGGCCAGCGCCTGCGGCGCCGGGGCGTAGAGCGCGGCGGTGCCGTCCAGCCGGTCGAGCTTGACGAAGATGGCGCCGGCCTCACGCGCGCCACGGCGGCGCAGCACGGCGACGAGGCCATCGAAGGCCGCCTGCCGCAGATAGGCGGAAACCCAGAAATCGCTGGTCAGCCGCGCCATGTCAGGCGCCGCCGATCAGGTGCGCGGGGCTGTGGCTGAACGGCTGGCCGCTCTGACATCCGCAGGCGGGCGCAGGTCGCCGTTGATCAGGTCGGCGATCGGATCGCGCGCGGGAGCCGCCGCAGCGCGCGGCGCAGGTGCAGCGGCCCGCGGCGCGGCCTGAACCGGCGCCGGCGGCCGAGGTTGCGCCTCGCGCGTGGCTTGCGCCTGGGAGAGATCGTTCGGTCGCGCCGGCGGGCGGATCGGCTGCGCTGCGGGAGCCTCGACGGCGGGAGCAGGCGCCGGATGATCGGCGCGGCGCTCGCTCGTCGCCCGCGGCTGCGAGGCCGGCGCTGACGAAGAGAGGATCGGGGCCGGATGGCGCGCCTTCTGGAACAGCAGCGCATTGGCGACGATGGCGATCGAGACGATACCGAAGGTCAGCAGGACGAGCGCCCTGCCCGGCCGCTGCCCGGCGGTGCGGGCGACCCGGCCAAGCCAGGATGTCTTGCGTCGCGCCGGTTGGGCACGGCGCACCGGGGCGGACAGGGAAGCGCCGGAATGGGCGCGGGCGGCCATGGTCACGGACATCGGTCAGCTCGTCTTCAGGCGGTCAGGCGGAGAGGTTCTTTGGTATCGATGCCCCGGCGCGGAGCCCGAGCGAAAGTCACGATCTTGGCCGGCTGTTCGACGCCCTCGATGCCGCCGACCGGCAGCCGGACCGAGACGCGCGTGCCGATGTCCGGCGCGCTCTCGACCGTCAGGCGGCCGCCATGCAGGCCGACGAGCCCGCGCACGACGGACAGCCCGAGGCCGGTGCCCTCATGGCTGCGATCATAGGCGCCCTTGGCCTGGAAGAAGGGATCGCCCAGCCGGGGCAGGTCGGCAGCGGCGATGCCGATGCCGGTGTCGGATACCGAGAGATCGATCGTGTCGCCGTCGCGCACGACGGCAAGCGTCACGCGGCCACCGGCCGGCGTGAACTTGATCGCGTTCGACAGGAGGTTGAGCACGACCTGCTTCAGCGCGCGACGGTCGCCTTCCATCGCAGGCAGAGCCGGCCCGGTCACGCGCTCCAGCGCGATGCCGCTAGCCTCGGCCCGCAGCGCCATCAGCGCGCAGCAATCCTGCACCATCGCGGCGAGGTCGAGCGGCTCGCGTTCGATCGTCATCGCGCCGCTCTCGATCTTGGAGATGTCGAGCAGCGTGTTCACGACATCGAGCAGGTGATGGCCGGAGGCGTGGATGATGCGGGCATATTCGAGACGCTTCTGCGCATCGAGCCAGCCATTGTCCTCGGCGCTCAGCATCTCGGAGAAGCCGATGATCGCGTTCAGCGGCGTGCGCAGCTCGTGGCTCACCGTCGCCAGGAACTGGCCCTTGATGTCGTTCGCGCGCAGCGCCTCGGCATGGCCGCGCTCGCGGGTTTCCTCGGCGGCCCGGCGCTCGGTCACGTCGCGCATCACGCAGACCACGGCCGCGCCATCGGCGGCAGCGGCGCCGGCAACGCGGCAGGCCTGCATCTCCAGCCAGAGCGAGACCGGCAACCTGGCCTCGCCCGCACCTTCGCGCGGCACGAAGAGCGTCCGGAAGCAGGCGGTGACGCCCTCCCCGCCATGAGCGGCATCGCTCAGCGCCTTCAGGAAAAGCGGCCGGTCGGCAATGTGGACGCGCTCGAACAGGCCGCGCCCGAGCAGTTCGCGCGGATCAGCACCAGCCAGCGCCCGCGCCGCGGCATTGGCGAAGACGACCGCGCCGTTGGCGTCATGCCAGGTGACGAGATCGCCGACATGATCGAGCAGAAGCTGAGAACGCGCATCCGAGACGCGCTGCTCACGCTCCTCGGCATGGCGCCGGCGCAGCAGGACCGCCGTCACGACCAGGGCCTGGGCCAGCGCGGACATCGCCAGAAGCGGCATCGCCTCGCCGGTCCACACCATCGTTTCGGAGAAAAGGCCGAGCCATTGCAGCCCGATGGCGGCGAACAGCGCGCCGACCGCGATCCAGCCGGCCCGCAGCATGAAGCCGCGCGAACCGAAGAAGGCCGCCTCGACCGGCACGACCGCCAGCCAGAGCAGCAAGGGGGAGGACAGACCGCCGGTCGCGCCCGCAAGCGCCACGATGAAGAGGGACAGCGCGGCGGAGGACAGCGCATGCGCCCGATCGAGACGGCCCGTGCGGGAAACCAGCGCCACGGAGAGAACAGCGAGCGCGGCAGCGACGATCATGGCCGCCTCGAAGGCGCCAGGCGCGCCGCGCCAGGCGAGATAGGCCGGAGCAAGGCCGAGCATGCCGCCACCGACGAGCAGGCGCGACAGAACGAAACGTTCGTGACGCCGCCTTTTCGCCGGGTCCGACTGCACCGATGCATGCACCAGTGCTGCCGCCTGTGTCCTCAATGCTGTCATCGCCATACGGAACGCAACGCCTTGCTTTCGCGGATACCCGATCCGCTTGGCCCAATCTCGCCATGGCCGGTTTAAGCGGGGCTTAAGGCGAAGCGCGGCGAAAGCCCGGGCCAGCGGCGGAAAGCGATTTTTTCTGTCGACTTTTCATGCAGTTAGATAAAATCATCGCGTTTTCTCGGCACGAGCCGATGTTCGCGGCAAGGTGAACGGAAGCTGAAGATCACTTGCGGCATTCGACTCGCATTTGAGCGTTTGGAATGACGCGATTTTTCGAGATCCCGGTCTAGGTTGTTCTCGCGGCGCAAGAGAGGCGTCGACGATGGAGACCGACATGGCCTACCTGCTGCGCAAGATCGCGATCATCGGCCTGATCGCCGTGAACTCGCCCGTGCATAGCGGCAAGCCGGCCGACGCCGCATTGCCGCAGGCCATGTGGCAGGCGGCCGAAACGGTCCGGACCGAGACGCGCACGGTCGCAGGCAGCCTGACCGCCGCGCGCGAAGCGGCCGAGATCCTCGCGGGAATGGACCCGGCCCTCCGCGAGCGCATCCTGCATGCCGCGGCGACGACGGTGATCGGGAAGCAGGCGCCGCAGCGCTGAGCGCTTGACGCTCCCCCGCAATCGCGGGAAGACGCCGGTCATGACGACAAGCCTCGACGACATCGTCGCGAATTTCGAACTGCTCGACGAGTGGGACGATCGCTATCGCTATCTCATCGAACTCGGCAAGGGCCTGGAGCCCCTGCCCGAGGAGGCGCATGTCGACGCCAACAAGGTGCGCGGCTGCGCGAGCCAGGTCTGGCTCGTTGCCCATCGCGATGGCGGCAGCGGCCCGCAGACGCGGCTTCGCTTCGTCGGCGACAGCGACGCCCATATCGTGCGCGGGCTCGTCGCGCTGGCGCTGGCGATCTTCTCCGGGCGGGAAGCGGCGGAGATCCTCGCGACCGACGCCTTCGCCATCTATGAGCGCCTTGGCCTTGCCGCCCATCTCACGCCGCAGCGCTCGAACGGCGTGCGCGCCATGATCGACCGGATCAAGCGCGACGCCCAGGCTGCCGCCGCAACCTGAGCCGCTTCAGCCGGCGGCCGGGAATTCGCTCGGCCGGGCATCGGCTGCCTGCCAACTGCGCACCCCGCTCTGCCGTGTGCGGCGGTCCAAGCCGTAATGCGTCGCCAAGGTCGCCAGCGCGACACGCAGCACGACCTTTGCCGAGCGCGGCGGCCAGCGGCGCTCCTTCTCGACGAGATCGAGCCCCTTGAGAAAGCCGCAGATATCGATCGCGAGGCCTGACAGCTCCGGCCCCAGCCGGTCACAGGCGAGCCTGACGCGCTGACGCGCGGCGAGCGCCGTGTCGGACGAGCCGGCGACGTCGCGCGGGCCCGCCCCCGCCTGCTCCGGGGTGAGCGCCGCATCCCAGTTCATCGTCACGCGCGGCAGCATCCCGGCCAGGGTGATATCGGCGCGGAAGCGCTCGCCGGCCGCGAATTCCTCGTCGCCGATCTGGGGCCTGCCGTCCTTGCCCGGACGGCGATAGAGCCAGAGCAGTGGACTTTCGCGATCGTCCATCGCGGGAGCAGGCGGCTCGCCCGGCTGGGGTCGGGCCTTTTCCACGGCCGGCGCGTCCGGCACCGATGGAGCGAGGCCGAGGCGGGCCGCTTTGGCATCTTTCGACCAGGCGACGAGCCCCTCCCCCGCCAAGGCCTGCACGGTTTCCGACGCGACATAGCCGGCACCCAGGCTTGTGCCGTTCACCGTCCGGTAGAGCGCGATGCGCCCACATCCCAGCGGGGAAACCAGGCCGTAGCATCCGGGCGCGGCGAGATGCTTCAGGAGTCGGCCGCGTTCCTTGCGTTCGATTTCAGCGCTCATCGGCGGGCCTCCGCCGGTTGGTCGACCAGCCTCGTCATCGTGGCCAGAAGTGCGGCTTCCAGGGCGGTCAACCCGAACTCCAGCCCCGGGTCGTCGCGGCGATCCTCGATCAGGGCACAGGCATGGCGAACGGTGGTTCGGTCCCGGCCGAAGCAGATGCCGACACGGGTGAGGCTCAGGCCAAAGGCGACATGGGCGAGATACATCGCCGTCTGGCGAGCCACCGCAATCGACTTCCGGCCTCGATGCGCGGCCCGCAGGCCGGCCAGCGGAATCCGGGTCGCGGCTGCGATGGCCACTTCCGCCAGGCGCGCAACGGCGCTGGCACGCAGGGCAGTTTGGGATTGGTCGCGCTCTTTGTTCATGATATGTTCCTATTCAGAGTCAGCCGCCCCTCCCCGCGAGGCGTGACCGACATAGGATTATATTCTTATATTCCGACTGGCAACCCCGGAGCCGGCTTTATCCCCGCCCCTCCCGACGAGACGCATGAAAAAAGCCGCCGAGATCATCGGCGGCTTTTTCCGGGGTCGGTGTAGCCAGAGCATCTTCTTCCCGCAAACCGAAGTTCACGTCGCTCGAAAATGCTCTATCGCACGCGGCTCAGCGGCGCTTGCGGCGCTGCTGGCCGAGGCCCATCTTCTTCGCAAGCTGCGAGCGCGCCTCGGCATAGTTCGGCGCGACCATCGGATAGTCCGGCGGCAAGCCCCACTTCTCGCGGTACTGCTCGGGCGACATGTTGTACTGCGTACGCAGATGCCGCTTCAGCGACTTGAACTTCTTCCCGTCTTCCAAGCAGATCAGGTAATCGGCCGTGATCGACTTCTTCACGGGGATGGCGGGCTTGGGAGCCTCGGCCTGCACCACAGGCGCGGCGCCACCAATGACCCGGCTCAGCGCCGAATGCACTTCGCTGATCAGTGCCGGCAAATCCGAGGCAGGCACGGAATTGTTGGAGACATAGGCGGAAACGATATCCGCCGTCAGCTCAATGAAGTCCGCTCCGTCGTTCTCGGCCATGGCGATGTTTCTCCTTATCGTTCTTGCTGGCGTTATGCGCTGACCGTCCACCGCCTTGCGCCCGATAGCCTGATGAATATTACCAATAGTGGGTCAAGCACCATCGGCCCAGAATCAGACAACGCGGACTGATCGAGATATGCGTTTATTCCATGCTGTTTAGTTACGCAAGTCAGCAAATTCCAACAATTAATGTATTGAAACGTCAATATTTCGCCATCCGGATGCTGCGTTGCACTGAATGCGAAAATCAAAGCCGCAGATGGCCTCGATGTCTTGCAAGCTGATCCCGCCGCCTCTACGTGTCAGCGCCCCAGATCGGAGATCGTCATGCGCCTGGATCAGGATCGCCACTCCCCAAGCGCCGCGCCACGCAGGTCCCGCCGGATACCCCCGCCGCCGCGCGCCGAGATCCGGACCGCGGAAACGCAGGTCCACGGCGTCACCTTGCGCGACGACTATGGCTGGCTGCGCGCGGGCAACTGGAAGGATGTGCTGCGGGAACCCGACGTCCTGCCGGCCGATATCCGCAGCTATCTCGAAGCCGAGAACACTTTTTGCAAGGCCTTGATGGCGCCAACGCGCGCACTGCAGAAGGAACTGGTCAAGGAGATGCGCGGCCGGATCAAGGAGGACGATGCGAGCGTCCCGCAGCCGGACGGGCCGTTCCTATACTATTCTCGCTACCGCAAGGGAGCCGAGCATCCGTTGATCTGCCGCAAACCGCGCAGCATGGCGGGAAAGACCGGCCGGGCGGGCGAGCAGATCATGCTCGATGCCGATGCCCTTGCTGAAGACAAGGATTTCTTCGATCTCGGCGACGCCGCACATAGCCCGGATCATCGCCTGCTCGCCTGGAGCGCCGACGAGGCCGGCTCGGAACTGCATACGATCCACGTCAAGGATCTGGAGAGCGGGGACGATCTGCCGGACCTCGTCAAGGATACGACCGGCGAGATCATCTGGGCCAGCGATTCCCGCTCGTTCTTCTATGTCGCGCTCGATGACGATCACCGCCCGTCGCGGGTGAAGCGCCACCGGCTCGGCGAGCCGGCCGAGCTGGACGCGTTGCTGCATGACGAAGCGGATGCCGGCATGTTCGTCGATATCGACAAGACCCAATCCGGGCGTTTCCTGCTGATCACGGTTGGCGATCACGAGACCTCGGAGACGCGCATCCTCGACCTGGACCGGCCGGAGGCGAAGCCCGTCCTCGTCGCGGAGCGCGAGCCGGGGCGCCAGTACAGCCTGGAGCACCACGGCGACGTCTTCGCGATCCTGACCAATGCCCGTGGCGCCGAGGACTTCAAGATCGTCACGGCCCCCGTCGACGCGCCCGCTCCAGCGAACTGGCGCGACCTGATCGCGCACAAGCCGGGCCGTCTCATCCTCGATCATGTCTGCCTGAAGGGGCGGCTGATCCGGCTGGAGCGCGAGGACGGACTGCCGCGCATCGTCATCCGCGATTTCGCCGATGGTACAGAGCGCAGCATCGCCTTCGACGAGGAAGCCTATGGGCTGGGCATGGATGCGGGCTACGAGTTCGAGACCGATACGCTGCGCTTCATCTATGCCTCGATGGCGCGGCCGGCCGAAACCTATGACTACGACCTTGCCACCGGCGCGCGGACCTTGCTGAAGCGGCAGGAGGTGCCGTCAGGCCATGATCCGGACCGCTATAAGGTGCGCCGGATCTTCGCCACCGCCTCGGACGGCGCGCGCGTGCCGATCTCGATCCTGCACCGGGCCGATCTTAAGCTCGACGGCAGCGCCCCCTGCCTGCTCTACGGCTACGGTTCCTACGGCTCGGCGATGTCGGCCTCGTTCCGGACGCGGCCGCTCAGCCTGGTCGATCGCGGCTTCGTCTATGCGATTGCGCATGTGCGGGGCGGCACCGACAAGGGCTGGCGCTGGTATCTCGACGGCAAGCGCGAGAACAAGCGCAACACCTTCACCGATTTCATCGCCGCCGCCGGGGCGCTGGCCGATGCCGGTTTCACCCAGCGCGGCCGCATCGTCGCCGAAGGCGGCAGCGCCGGCGGGATGCTGATGGGCGCGGTCGCCAACATGGCCCCCGAACTCTTCGCCGGCATCGTCGCGGAGGTGCCCTTCGTCGATGTGCTCAACACGATTCTGGACGACACCCTGCCGCTGACGCCGCCGGAATGGCCGGAATGGGGCGACCCGATCCGCGACGTGAAGGCCTTCGAGACCATCCGCAGCTATTCGCCTTATGACAATGTCACGGCACAGGCCTATCCGCCGATCCTCGCCATGGCCGGGCTGACCGATCCGCGGGTGACCTATTGGGAGCCGGCGAAATGGGTTGCGCGCCTGCGCGCCACCATGACCGGCGGTGGGCCGGTCCTGCTGCACACCAACATGGAAGCCGGCCATGCCGGGTCGGCCGGGCGCTTCGACTCGCTGAAGGAGACCGCCCTGGCCTATGCCTTCGCCATCCATACGGTGGGCGAAGGCTGGGACGCGGCAAAGGGCGTCTGATCAGACGCCCAGCCGGCTCTTCTCGCTGGCGAGATAGACCTTCAGCTCGTCCATCGAGGCGAAGCTGTATTCGCCATCGGGGGTCCGTGCCCGGATCGAGCCATCGGCGAAGATGGTGAAATGCGCATCGCCGACCTGATAGGCGCCGACGATACCCTCGTCGGAGGCCGGACGGCTGTCGGTCGCGGCCGGAGCCGCCTCGGCCTGCGGCTCGGCCGCCTTGACGGGCTCGGACGCCGATTCCGGCTCGACGTTCCCCGCGTCGGATTCGTCATCCTGAAGCGGCGGATCGACGGCATCGGAAACAGCCTCGGTTTCGGCATCGTCAGCCGCAGGCTCGGCCGGTGCATCGAAGGCGTGAGGCTCCGTCCGCGGCGGCCAGAGCGGAGCCCCCGTTTCGGTGGGCACCTCTTCGGCGGCGGCGGGAGACGTATCGAGCCAGGGCTCCCGGCGCGGCGAAGCGCGGTCCATCCAGGTCTCTGCCTCGGCGAAGGGGTCGGGCTCCTGCGAGAAGGACGGCTCGACCCGCCCGGTTGCGGGCTCCGGCTCGTTCAGGTGGCCCGCCAGGCTCTCGCGCAGGGCGCTGAACTCGTCACGCTCGGCTTCATCGCCGGCTGCCGCGATGGCCCCCCCCGCCTCGGCAGGATCCGCCGCGGGCTCATCGGCCGGCGGCTCGACCGAAGGCCGGTCGCCGAAGGGAACCGGCGCGTCATGCACGGCGAAGGCTTCCTCATCGGCTAACGGCTGGGCATCGGCCGCAGCGGGCTCTGCCAGCTCATGCTCTTCCGCTTCAAAGGCGACCGGCTGAGGAGATGCGGTCGGCAGCGCCTCCTCGAACATGTCGGGCAGCGGCTCGGCTTCCTCAGCCTGGGTCTGTGCCGATTCAGATGCCGCCTCGGGCTCGCTCTCCGCAGCCGGTTCCGGCTCCTGCAAGTCATGCGCGACGGGCGCGCCGAACAGGTCCCGGTCCCCGGATGAAGCAGGCACCTCGGCGGGAGCCGATGCGTTTTCGTCTTCGGGCCCGGTCAGGGCCTGCGCCACGGCGCTCGTCGCCGCAGCACCGGCGACCGCGCCGATCGCAGCCGGGGCGACGGAGCGCGCGAATGCGGTGGCGTCGTCGCGCGGGAGCGACACGGGCGGGGCTTCCACCGCCGAGGCCGCAGGTGACGGCATGGCGGAACGAAGCTCGATCGCCTCGACCAACGCGCGCCGGGTCGCCCTGACTTCCCTGAGGATCCAGGCGAGCGAGAGCATGATCAGGCCAGCGCTGCTCGCGATCGAGCCCATGATGACTTCGGTGAAGCCGCGTTCCAGCACCAGATAGGGCCAGCCGTCATAGATGGCATAGGCGCCACCACCGAACAGGAGCAGACCCAGAATGGTAAAAATCGCGATCAAATCGATATCCTTGGCAGGGCCGGACCAGAGCCGGCCTTTGCGTCACTATCTAACGTATTGAATAAGAGAGAGTTTCCAATCCGGACCGCTTAGAGGGAGAAATCTGGCGCGAATGTGGCGGCCTGTCGAGAAGACATATGCTTTTCGCGATGGCAGCGGTTGTCGACCGGCGCGGAGGCGCTTAACTATCGCAGGGAATGACAGGGCCTCCGCGGCTCCGCCTGTCCCGTACAGGCCATTCTCATTTCAAGCGATTTCACAGCCCAAGGAGAGGCCTCATGTCCTTTACCCTTCCCGATCTTCCCTACGCCCATGATGCGCTCCAGCCCTTCATGTCGAAGGAGACGCTCGAGTACCATCACGACAAGCACCACCTCGCCTATGTGACCAACGGCAACAATGCCATCAAGGGCACCGAGTTCGAGGGCAAGTCGCTGGAGGAGATCGTCAAGGGCTCCTATGGCAAGAACCCCGCGATCTTCAACAATGCCGGCCAGCACTACAACCATCTCCATTTCTGGAAGTGGATGAAGCCGAATGGCGGCGGCAAGATCCCGGGCGCGCTGGAGAAGGCGATCGTCGACTCGTTCGGCTCGGTCGACAAGTTCAAGGAAGACTTCGTCGCCGCCGGCGTCGGCCAGTTCGGCTCGGGCTGGGCCTGGCTCGAGGTCAAGGGCGGCAAGCTCGCCGTCAGCAAGACCCCGAACGGCGAGAGCCCGCTCGTCCACGGTGCGACCCCGGTCCTCGGCGTCGACGTCTGGGAGCACTCCTACTACATCGACTACCGCAACCGTCGCCCCGACTATCTCAAGGCCTTCCTGGAGAGCCTGGTGAACTGGGACTACGTCGCCGAGCGCTTCGACGCCGCGAAGTAATTCGGCGGTCTTCCGGATACGAAAACGGGGCCTCGCGGCCCCGTTTTTTTGTTCGCGGATGTCTTCGCGCACGCGCTGCGGCGCGAAGTGCCGCTGCGCAGATGCGAGGCTGCCATCTCAGGCGGCGACGTTGCGCAGGAACTGGTCCACGGTCGAGTCGAGACGCTGGGCCTGGTCGGCGACCTCACCGGCCGCGCCGCGCACCTGCTCGGCCGAGCGCCCGGTCTCCTCGACGCTGTCGGCGAGCACGCTGAGATCGCTCGAGACCGAGAGGGCCGAGGTGCTGGCCATGGCGACGCCGCTGGCGATCTCGCCGGTCGCGATGGCCTGCTGCTCGATCGAGGTCGCGACCGAATTCGCGAATTTCTCGATGGCGTTCATGCGCTCGGCGATGTTCTGGATCGCGCCGACGACCTGTCCGGTCGCCCCCTGGATCGCGGCGACCTGCGCCACGATGCGGTCGGTCGCATCCGCGGTCTGCGCCGCCAGCGACTTGACCTCGGAGGCCACCACGGCAAAGCCGCGGCCCGCCTCGCCGGCACGCGCCGCCTCGATCGTGGCATTGAGAGCGAGCAGGTTGGTCTGGGCAGCGATGTCGCGGATCAGGTTGACCACCTCGCCGATGGCGCGGGCAGTCTCGTCGAGCGCCTGCACGGAGCCTGCGGTATCGCGCGAGACGGAGGCCGCCTCGACGATCTCGGTGCGGACACGGCGCACCTGGAACTCGACCTCGCGGATGGCCGCGCCCATCTCTTCGGCAGCCTGCGCGGCACTCTCGACATTGCCCGAGGCACCATGGGCATTGTCGGCGGCGCGGGCGGCGCGGCCGGACGATTCGGCGGCGACGCGGGCAAGCCCGTCGGAAGCCTCGCGCATCCGCTCGGCATTGCTCTTGAACGCTTCGAGCGCCAGGCCGACCTCGCTGCGGAAAGAGGTGATCGCATGGTCGACGCCCTGCTGGCGCGAGCGCCGTTCGACCTCGGCCACGCTCTGCTGCTGCTCGAGCGTTGCCCGCTCGGCGAGACGAATCTTGAGGACGCCGAGCGCACGCGCGATCGCGCCGATCTCGTCGCGCCGGCCCAGCGCGTCGATCGGCGTCGAGAGATTGCCGTCGGAAATGCTGACGATCGCCTTCGTCATGCTGCGCAGCGGCCGCATCGCCCGCGACAGCGAGAGCCAGAGCAGCGGGCCGAGCACCAGCAGGATCAGCAGGCCGAGCCCGATCGTCACGAATTGCTCCCAGGCGGCACGCGCCACGAGGCGCGTCTTGTCGAAGCGCAAGGCGACATAGCCGATCTGCTTCTGCTGGCTACCGACGCGGACCGCGTGGATCTTCGTCACATAGACATTGTCCTCGATATCGATCTCGTTGCGCGTCTGCAGAGCCTTCCAAGGCTCTTCGCCGATCTGTTCGGCGAGCCAGCGCGGCGTCAGCGACAGCCGCGCTTCGACAGTGCGTCCCGCGGACGCCAGCCCGGCGACATCGTCGGCGACGATGCCGGCATCGAAATCGGGGTCGCGCTGCAACGAGGCGAGAATGGACCCGAGCGTGTTGTTGTCCCGCGACAGGATCAGGGACGGCGCAGCATTGACCACCATCAAGGTCAGCGCCATGACCTTCTGATCGAGATCGGCGCGGGTGCGGGCATCGTTATAGCGGGCGATCGCCAGCACCACGAAGACGATGGCGACAGCGACGATCGCCACGGCTGCGGTTGCGATCTGCCGGCTGAGTGAGCCAAGGGCCTGCCTGCCCGGCTGCGCCGGCTCTCCCGCGCCGGCTGCGCGCCTGAACACCTTCATCGAGCCGACCATCTCCAGAACCGGCGCAAACTGCTGCGAAGAGCGGCGCCTCCAACCCGACGCCACAATGGCCGGTTCCGGTAAACAAATCGCTTGCGGCGCGCCGTCTCGCTATCAGTCCTCCAAGGTGGCGAAGCGGCGCAGCGGCAAGCCGGGCGGCGACACGAAGGCAGCGATGGCGGCGTGCTCGACAGGCCGTGACGCGACCACCGGATCGAGCGTGGCAAGCTCGTCATCGACGAAGCCTGGATGACACATGACGAGATGGCGCGGCCCCGGCTCGATCAGGAAACGGGCCAGATCCGCAGCGAAATCCCGTTGCGGATCGAAGGGCGCCACGCCGGAAAAGCCGCGATTGACGCGCAGACCCCGCTTCAGCGCCGCGCTGCGGAAGCCGGCGGCGAGACCGGCGATGACGAGCGCCTTGCCGACCGCGACGCCGCGCGCGCGAATTGCGGCCAGACGATCCGCCGGATCGCGCACATAGAGCGCCCCCGCCGGATAGCGCCGTGCCAGGGCATCGAGCAGCGCCCGCCGCACGCCAGGCAGAACATGCACATGCTGGTGACCGTCGACGAAATCCGGCCGCCGGCCGAGCGCGTCCTCGAAGGCATCGAGCTGGCACGCGATCTCGGTCGCGATCTCGGCCCGCGCCGCCGGTGACATCGAGGCTGCGCGCGCAACCTCCTTCAGCTTCGGCAGGGCACCGCCAGGCGCCAGCCGTGGCATCGTTGACAGCGGCGCCGCGCAGGTGAGGTTGAGATGCAGGCCGAGATCGGCCTCGCCCGCGAAGACGGCGAGCTCGGGCGCCAGCCGACGCCAATGCGGGCGATTGGTCATCGCCCCGGTCGCGGTGAGCTTACCGCGTTCGAGAAGGTCGAGGATGGCGCGGCTGACGCCGTCCGTCAGGGCGAAATCATCGGCGCACAGGATGAAGCCCTTCGCCATCGCGCGTATCGTCCCTCGTTGACCGGGCTCGCGCTATAGCGCGATGCCTTCCCGATGGGAACGCGCCGCCATAAAGTCGCGCGTTTTACCAGGGCAGTTTTACCGTGCCGGACTTGTCGCCCGGCAAGCTTTGCGGTTCTGTGCGTCGCGCCTCGCCGGAGAGGCGTATGCACCCGCAGTTTGAAAGGTCGTTCGTGACGGATATCGGGTCTCAGCCGGTTCAACGTGCGCCTCGGGCCTCCCGCTGGCCCGAACTCTCGATCGTCGTGCCCGTGCACAACGAGGCCGATAACCTCGCCCTGCTCGTCGAGCGCCTGCGCACGGCGCTCACCGGGGAGGTCGCGTCCTGGGAAATCGTCTTCGTCGACGATGGCAGCCGCGATGAGACCCTTGCCGTGATCCGCGACCTAAATGCGGCCGACCCGCGCATCAGCGCCGTCTCGTTCAGCCGTAATTTCGGCAAGGAGATCGCGATCGCAGCCGGGCTCGACCATGCGCTCGGCGATGCCGTCATCATCATGGACGCCGACCTGCAGCATCCGCCGGAGACCATTCCCGCCTTCCTCGCCAAATGGCGCGAGGGCTATCTCAACGTCTACGGCCAGCGCACCGACCGCGAAGGCGAGACCCGGATGAAGCGCGGCTTCGCCAAGCTGTTCTACCGCATCTTCGGCTATTTCGGCGAAACCCCTCTGCCGGAAGGCGCCGGCGATTTCCGCCTGCTGGACCGCAAGGCCGTCGATGCCCTGCGGGCCCTGCCGGAGCGCGCGCGCTTCTCGAAAGGGCTCTATGCCTGGGTCGGTTTCCGCTCGGCCGGCGTGCCCTTCCATGTCGCCGAGCGCGAGCACGGCCAGTCCAAATTCAAATACCGCAAGCTGTTCTCCTTCGCTTTCGACGGCTTGTCCTCCTTCTCGACCGTACCCCTGAAGATCGCGACCTGGTCAGGCGCGATCATCGCGGTGATCGCAACGCTGTCGGCAGTCTATTTCATGCTGCGGACGCTGCTCTTCGGCACCGACCTGCCCGGCTTCCCCTCGCTGATCGTCTCGATCATGTTCTTCTCGGGCATCCAGCTCGTCTCGCTCGGCATGATCGGGGAATATGTCGGGCGCATCTTCGCGGAGGTGAAGCGCCGGCCGCTCTATCTGATCGGCGAGCGCGTCGGCTTCGACGCCCGCACCGTCGACCACCCGCGCGGCGACGCCCTGCCGCCGCTGATCCGCTAGGCCTTCATGCTCAGAAACATCCTGTCGGTCGGCGGCTACACGCTGATCTCGCGCATCACCGGCTTCGTGCGCGACATCGCGCTCGCGGCCGTGCTGGGCGCGGGCGCGACGATGGACGCCTTTTCCGTCGCGCTGCGGCTGCCCAATCATTTCCGGGCGATCTTCGGCGAAGGCGCCGTCAACCAGGCCTATGTGCCGACCTATGCCCAGATCGCCGAGAAGGAGGGGCCGGAAGCGGCCAGCCTCTTCGCCGACCGGCTCTTCACCGTCCAGTTGATCGTGCAGGTCGTGCTGCTGGCGCTGGCCCTGCCCCTGATGCCCTGGCTGGTGAGGCTGCTGGCACCGGGCTTCAGCGCGGATCCGGCGGTGTTCGAGCTCGCGGTCGCGCTGACCCGGATCACCTTCCCCTATCTGCTGTTCGTGACCATGGTCACGTTCCTCGGCGCGACCCTCAATGCCGTCGAGCGCTATGCCGCCTTCGCCGCTGCGCCGATCCTGCTCAATGTCTTCATCGTCGCCGCGCTGGCCGTCCCCTTCCTGTTTCCGAGCGCGGCCCATGCCGCCGCCTGGGGCGTCGCGATCTCCGGCGTGGCGCAATGGATCGTGCTCTATGTCGCCGCCAGGCGGGCCGGCGTGTCCAGCAAGCTGGTGCGGCCGCGGGCGGATGCCGGGGTCCGGCGCTTCCTCAAGATGTTCGGGCCGGCCGTGATCGGCTCGGCCGGCGTGCAGATTTCGATCTTCGCCGATACGATCATCGCCTCGCTATTGCCGCGCGGCGGCTATGCGGCGCTCTACTATGCCGAGCGGCTCTATCAATTGCCGCTCGGGCTGATCGCCATCGCGGTCGGCACCGTCGCGCTTTCGGCGATGAGCCGTGCCATCGCCAAGGGCGACGATGCGGCCGCCAACCGCGCACAGAACCGCGCCATCGCGATCTCGCTCGTCGCCAGCGCGCCCTTCGTCGCGGCTTTCGTCGCCGTACCGGAATTGATGGTCGCAGGCCTGTTCCAGCGCGGCGCCTTCGATGCGCAGGCGAGCGCGGCGGCGGGTGCCGTGCTCTTCGCCTATGCGCTCGGCCTGCCGGCAATCGTGATGATCCGTGCGCAGGTCTCGGCCTTCCAGGCGCGCGGCGACACGACGACCCCGATGCTGATCGCGCTGGCGGCGATCGCCTGCAACCTCGCGCTGAAGCTCCTGCTCTGGCGCGACTGGGGCGCACCGGGGCTGGCGCACGCGACCGCGGCCGGCGCCTGGGTCAATCTGCTGACGCTGTTCGTGCTGGCAAGGCGGCGTGGCTGGACCGAGCCGGACCGGCGCCTGCCGGGCTTCGCGGCGATCGTCTGCGCTGCGGCGGCGATCTGCGGTCTGCTGGCGTGGTGGGGAAAGCCGCTGGCGCTCCAGCTCACCGCCACCCTGCCCTTCGAGCCGCTGCTGATGACGGTGCTGCTGGTGTCCGGCGTCGCGGCAATTGTCTACGCCGTGCTTGCCGGCGGGTTGCTGAAGGCGACGGGCCTGCTCAGGCTGCTGCGCTGATCAGGCGAGGAAGCGCTGCGCCCCGCCGAGCAACGCGGCAGCTTCCGCCACCATGCGCTCGACGATCTCACCGGCGCTCGGGATATCCGTGATCAACCCGGCAGCCTCGCCGAAGATGACGGCGGCCTTGTCGGGATCGCCGGCCATGAAGGCCTCGCGATAAGCGGGCCCCTCGGTGGCGATGGCGTCCTTGAGCACGGCGTCGCGGCCGGCCCAGTTGGCGATGAAGGCGTTGGCGGAGACGCGGATGTCGAAGGGCTTCGGCCAATCAAGCTGACGGGCGATGTCCGGCAATGAGGAGCGCACCGTCTGGTCGCCTGTCGCGGCGATCGCCGCGGCGTGATGGCGCTCATGCACCATCGCTTCGCGGCTCGCCCAGAAGCGCGTGCCGGCGAGCACGCCATCCGCGCCGAGCATCAGCGCAGCGGCGAGCCCTCGCCCGTCGGCGATGCCGCCGGCAGCAACCAGCAGCGTATCGGGGCTTTCACGAGCGATGAGGTCAGCCACCTCGGGCACGAAGGGCAGCGTCGCGCGGCTGGCACCATGCCCGCCTGCTTCGGAACCCTGCGCGACGATGATGGCGGCACCAGCCTCGATCGCCTGCCGGACGTGGGCAAGCGTCTGGCACTGGCAGATCAGGGGCACGCCCGCCGCTGCGATCTCCGCAGAGAAGGGGCGCGGATCGCCGAAGGAGAGCATCAGGGCAGCCGGCTTGTGAGCCAGCGCCTGCGTCAGCAGCTCAGGCTTCCTGGCCATCGACCAGGTGATGAAGCCGCAGCCGACCTGCGTATTGCCGGCGGCAGCGAATTCCTGTGCGATCCAGCCGGCGTCGCCATAGCCCCCGCCAATGAGGCCGAGGCCGCCGGCACGCGTGACCGCCGCGGCGAGCGCCCCGCCGCCTGCCAGCGCCATCGGCGCCGACAGGATGGGGTGGGCGATGCCGAGACGTTCGGTCAGTCGCGTGGCGAGGCGCGCCATGTGTGAGGCCTTTCGGCTCAGGCGGCCTTCGGCTTGCTATGCGCGTAGTCCATGTAGAGCTCGCGGGCGCGGCGGAAGAGCGGGCCCGGCTGGAGCGTGCGGTTGTCGATGCGGGTCACCGGCATGCACTTGGAATAGTTGCCGGACATGAAGATCTCGTCGGCCTGCTCGAAATCCTCGTAGCGCAGGCTGCATTCCTCGACCGGGATGCCGCTCTCGCGCATGAGCTTGATGACGCGCTGGCGGGTGATGCCGTTCAGGAAGGTGCCGTTCGGAACCGGGGTCTTCACGACGCCGTCCTTGGCGAGGAAGATGTTCGAGGTCGCGGTCTCCGCGACATTGCCCTGCATGTCGAGCACCAGCGCGTTGTCGAAGCCGGCGGCCTTCGCCACCTTCAGCACGCGGGCATTGTTCGGGTAGAGGCAGCCGGCCTTGGCGTCGGTCGGGGCGGTCTCGTAGCTCGGGCGGCGGAAGGCGCCCTTGGTCACCGAGAAGCCGGCCGTCGGCTGCGGCATCGCCGCCTCGAACAGGCAGAGCGCGAACTGGGTCGATTCCGGATCGGCCATGATGGTGGACGGGCCATCGGCCTCGCCCCAGTACATCGGCTTGACGTAGATCGCCGTGCCGGGGGCGAATTTCTTGACGCCCTCGAACATCTTGTCGACGATGAAGTCCGCCTCAACGGTCGGCTTCAGGCCGAGCGCGGTGGCCGAGCGGTTCACGCGGGCGGCGTGCAGGTCGATGTCCGGTGCGACGCCGTCGAAATAGCGGCCGCCATCGAAGACCGAGGAAGCCTGCCAGAGCACATGGCTGCGCGGACCGACGATGCCGGGATTGCCCTCATGCCAAGAGCCATCGAACCAGGTCCACGTCTGAGAATACCATGCCATGACGGCGCTCCGTTTTAGCCAGTTTTGCTGTGACGCACCGTCCTCCCCCCGCCCTTCGTCGTCAACCGGTGGCGATGCATACCGGGATGACGTGATGTGATGGAAGCAATCGGAAGGGGTGATGGATCAGTAGCCGAGCGCGCGCAGGCCGGAGATCGCGGCCATGCCGACGAGCAGCGCCAGAAGCTCGCTGCGCCGCAGGATCATGGTGCCGACCGCCGCGAGAAGCGCAAGCGCCGCAGCCCAGCCCAGCCGCTCGATGAGCGGCAGCACCGTCGCCACCACGATCGAACCCGGCAGAGCCGCGAGCCCGCGCCGGACATGGGGCGTCAGCGGGATGATGCTCATCAAGGCTACGCCGGAGATGCGGCAGAGATAGGTCGCCGCCGCCATCGCGGTGATGGCGATGAGCGGCCCCCAGGTGCCGAGGTCAGGCAGCGTCATCGCGGAACGCCCCCGTAATCGCGCCGGCAAGCGAGCCGACGATGATGAAGGCGTAGCCATCGACCAGCCGGGCCGTGACCAGCGCGACGAGGCCGGCGACGACCCAGGGCACCATGCCGCGCTTGCCGCGCCAGAGCGGCACGATCATCGCGGCGAAGAAGATCGGCATGACCAGGTCGATGCCGTAGCGGCGCGGGTCGCTGACCAGCGCGCCGAGCATGTAGCCGCCACCGGTCGCGATCACCCAGACCAGCCAGAGCGCCAGTCCCGCGCCGACCAGCACGCCGAGATCGCGCCCGCCCTCGGCCCGGTAGCGCGTGCCGATCAGCCAGTTGGCATCGGTGAAGAAGAAGAGATGGAAGGCGTTGAGCGTCTTCGAGTACTTCGCGAACCAGGGCTGCAGCGAGGCGCCCTGCAGCACCATGCGCGCATTGACGGTCGCGGTGACCACCGCGATGCCGGCAATGGCGCCCCATGTCCATTCGGGACGCCACAGCTCCAACGAAACCAGCTGCGCGACGCCGGCATAGACGAAGCCGCTCATCAGCAAGGTCTCGAACAGGGAGAGCCCCTTCGCAGCCGCGGCCGCGCCGAAGGCGACGGCGAAGACGACGATGCCCGGCATCAGCACGGAGACCTTGCGCAGCCCGAGCATCATCCCGGCTGCGGTGATCGGCGCTTCCCCGGCGGCCGGCGGCGTGTTTGGTTCGGCTGACATCACTCTCCAGAAGCGGAAAGCCCGCTTGAACGTCAACGCGCATGAACAGCGCGGCTGCATGAATTCCGCGCAGGACGCGACAGCATGCGGCGGGAGCACTACAGATGGGCCATGCACTGGTTCGACAACGCCGATGCCATCGCCCCTGCCCTGCCCGCGATCTGGCTCGTCCGGACGGGCGTCAATCCGCGCAACCTGACCGAACGCGCGGCGCTGCGGCGCGGCACCGCGCGGCAGGTGCTGGCGCGCCAGCTGGGTTGCCGGGAAGACGATGTCGTCATCGATCACGACAAGGCCGGCCGGCCGCTCCTTGCCCTTCCTGAAACGCCAGGCCTTCACGTTTCGCTGGCGACGCGAGCCGGAGGGGTCGCCATCGGTCTGGCACAGCATCCGCTTGGGGTGGACGTTGAAAGCGTCGAGGCCAGGGCCATTGCGCCGCTCGACCTGCTGCATCCGGACGAGCGACGGTTTCTCGAGGCGACCGCCCCCTCCATTCGCCCCCTCGCCTTCGCCCGCCTCTGGGCCGCGAAGGAAGCCTATGTGAAGGCAATCGGCACTGGCTTCGTCCGGCCACCCGAGAGCTTTTGCGTCTCGCTGCCGTCAGAGACGCGCTTCAACGTCTTCGATCCGCTGTCGGGGACGGATCACCAGGGTGAGCTCCGTCTCATGAAAAACGGCGGCCAGGATGTCCTGGCCGCCGCTGCGATCGTTCTCGATTGAGCCTGAGGCTCAGCCCGGCTGGTCGGCCGGCTTCTTCTTCAGGACATAGCCGACGATGCAGACGAAGACCGCGCCGATCACCGCCGCCGCGTAGTGCGGCACATTCGCCGGGCCGATGCCGAGCGGGCTGACGTCGGTTGGAACCGGCACCACCCAGGTCGACCAGTTCGCCTGCAGCCAGCGCAGCACCGCGATGTCGCCGAGGATCATCTCGGCCGCGATCCAGCCGAGCAGCGCCGCGCCGAGCCAGACCAGGATCGGGAAGCGCTCGATGATCGAGGTCAGGAGCTGGGCGCCCATGATGATCAGCGGGATCGAGAGCAGCAGGCCGAAAACGAAGAGCTCGACATGTCCACGCGAGGCGGCGGCAATGGCGATGACATTGTCCAGGCTCATCACCGCGTCGGCGATGGCGATGGTCCGCACGGCCTTCCAGAGGCTTTCGCTCGCCTCGATGTTACCATGCGCCTCCTCCTCGCCGACGGCGAGCTTGATCGCGATCCAGAACAGCAGGATGCCGCCGATCACCTTCAGATAGGGCACGCCGAGCAGATAGGTCACGACCAGCGCGAAGAGGATGCGCAGGCCGACCGCCGCACTGGCACCGAGCCAGATGCCGACCTTCCTGCGGTTCTCCGGCAGCGAGCGGCAGGCGAGCGCGATGACGATCGCGTTGTCGCCCGAGAGCAGCAGGTCGATCCAGATGATCTGCAGCAGCGATACCCAGAAGGTGGAGGAGGAAAAATCCATCGTTGTTCTTGCCCTTTTGCCGGATGGTCAGTGGGCCGGATCGGGCCGGCGCGATTTGATGAGGTAGCCGAGGCCGACCACGAGCAGGGCGCCCAGGATCGCGGCCGGGTATTCCAGCTTGTGGAGCAGTTCCTCGCCGAAGCGGGCGATCAGCCAGGGGTCGCTCTCGAACATCTCGCCCGCGACCCAGCCCAGCAGCGCCGCACCGGCCCAGACCAGGATCGGGAAACGCGTCAGCAGGTTCGTGATCAGCGAGGCGCCGAGCACGATCAGCGGGATCGAGATGACGAGACCGGCGATCAGCAAGGGAATCGAATCCTTGGCGACGGCGGCAATCGCCAGCACGTTGTCGAGGCTCATGACGATGTCGGCGATGGCGACCGTCTGCACCGCCTTCCAGAGCTTGCTGCTGGCGGTGATCGAATCCTCGTCCTGACCTTCGTCCTCGACGATGAGCTTCACCGCGATCCAGATCAGCAGGCCGGCGCCGACGATGCGCAGGAAGGGCGTGTTGAGCAGCGAGGCGATCAGCACCGTGAAGAGGACGCGCAAGACCACTGCGACGCCAGCGCCGAGCGCGATGCCCTTGGTGCGCTGCGCCGGCGCCAGCGCCCGGCAGGCGAGCGCGATGACGACGGCGTTGTCGCCCGAGAGCACGATATTCAGCAGGATGATCTCGGCCAGCTTGCCCCAGACAAGCGGGTCGACAATGGAAACCGACGACAAATCCATGTCTTCAAACCTTTAAGTTCAAATTCCTGCTCAAAGCGCCTGCTCGACCGCCTTGCCGGCGGCTTCGGTACCCAGCGTGCCGCCAAGATCCCGCGTGCGGGTCCGGGCATCGCCGAGCGCGCGCTCGATCGCGGCCTCGATGCCCTTCGCCGCCTCGTGCTCGCCGAGATGGTCGAGCATCATCGCACCCGACCAGATCATGCCGACGGGATTGGCGATGCCCTGCCCGGCAATATCGGGCGCCGAGCCATGGACGGGCTCGAACAGCGAGGGATGATCGCCGGTTGGATTGATGTTGCCGGAGGGCGCGATGCCGATCGTGCCGGTGCAGGCCGGGCCGAGATCGGAGAGGATATCGCCGAAGAGGTTGGAGGCGACGACGACGTCGAAGCGGTCCGGATTGAGCACGAAATGCGCGGTCAGGATATCGATATGGTACTGGTCGACGGCGATATTCGGATAGCTCTTCGCCATCTCCTTCACCCGTTCGTCCCAGTAGGGCATGGTGATCGAGATGCCGTTCGACTTGGTGGCCGAAGTCAGCTTCTTGCGCGGGCGGCGCTGCGCCAGCTCGAAAGCGTATTTCAGCACGCGGTCGACGCCGACGCGGCTCATCACCGTCTCCTGGATGACGATCTCGCGCTCGGTGCCGGCATACATGCGCCCGCCGACCGAGGAATACTCGCCCTCGGTGTTCTCGCGCACGACGAAGAAGTCGATATCACCGGGCTTGCGATTGGCGAGCGGGCCGGGAACGCCCGGCATCAGGCGGACGGGGCGCAGGTTGACGTACTGGTCGAACTCGCGCCGGAACAGCAGCAGCGAGCCCCAGAGCGAGACATGGTCCGGCACCTGCTGGGGCATGCCGACGGCGCCGAAATAGATCGCGTCATGGCCGCCGATCTTCTCTTTCCAGTCGTCGGGCAGCATCTTGCCATGCTTGGCGTAGTAGTCGCAGGAGGAGAAATCGAACTGGTCGAGGCGCAGCTCGAAGCCGTATTTCTTCGAAGCGGCCTCGAGCACCCGCAGGCCCTCGGGCATGACCTCCTTGCCGATGCCATCGCCGGGGATCACGGCGATGCGGTAAACGCGGTTGGTCCCGGTCATGCGGTTTCTCCGAAGAAGGCCTTGAACTCCGCGGCGACGAGATCGGGGACCTCCTCCGCGAGATAGTGACCACCCGGCAAGGCATGGCCGTGCACATCCTGCGCACGCTCGCGCCACAAGGCCAGAGGGTCGAAGCATTTCCCGATGATGCCGCGCTCGCCCCACAGCGCCAGCAGCGGACAGGCGAGCTTTCTGCCGCCATCGGCATCGTCATGGGCGATGTCGATCGTCGCCGCCGCGCGATAATCCTCGCAGCTCGCATGGATCATCGCAGGATCGCGGAAGCAGCGCAGATATTCGGCAAGCGCCTCCGGCTCGAACAGACGCATGTCCGAGGCGCGCCGGCTCGTCCAGTAGAAATCCGGATCGCTCTCGATCATGCGCTCCGGCATCGGCGCGGGCTGGATCAGGAAGAACCAGTGCCAGTAGCCGCGGGCGAAGGCATCGGTGGTGTTGCGATACATCTCGCGCGTCGGCGCGATGTCGAGGGTCGCAAGCTTCAGCACGCGCTCGCCATGGTCGAGCGCCAGACGATGCGCGACGCGGGCGCCGCGGTCATGCGAGCCGACGAAGAAGCGCTCATGCCCCAGCGCGCTCATGACCTCTGACATGTCCTGCGCCATGGCGCGCTTCGAATAGGGCGCGTGATCGGGGGCGGTCGGCGGCTTGTCGGAATCGCCGTAGCCGCGCAGGTCGGGGCAGATCAGGGTGTAACGCTCGGCCAGCAGCGGGGCGACCCGGCGCCACATGATGTGCGTCTGCGGATAGCCGTGCAGCAGCAGCAGCGGCGGCCCCTCCCCGCCCGCCCGCACGCGAATCCGCGCGCCCGACGTCTGAACGTCGAGCAGGCGAAAACCGGAGAACAGATTGTCCGTGGCGGGACGTTCGGTGAGAACCATAGGACCGCGAAGATGCAAGAATGCGTCAGCGCTTACCCCGAAAGCGCAGGGATTTCGCGCACGGATTATTACACAATCCTGATCAATGGTGGGAAGGGCGCCCCGCGCCGCGTCATTCTCGGGCGCCGCGAAGCAGTAACCCGAGAATCTCCGGCCGAAACGAGCGCGGGAGCCTCATCCGGCACGGGATGCTCGGGTCAGGCCCGAGCATGACGCGCGTTATTGGATGACGCTGTCAGCCCCGCAGCGTCGCGCCGTAGCGCTTGCCGATCTCGGCGACGATCTTGCTGCCGACGGCTTCGATCTCGGCCTCGGTCAGCGTCTTCTCGGTCGGCTGCAGCGTGACCGCCAGCGCGACCGACTTCTTGCCGGCCTCGACGCCCGCGCCTTCATATAGATCGAAGACACCGACATTGGCGATCAGCGCGCGGTCGGTGCCCTGCGCCGTCTTGACCATGTCGCCGGCCGCCACCGCCTTGTCGACGATGAAGGCGAAGTCGCGCGTCACCGGCTGGAAGTCGGACAGCGCGAGCTTCGGCTTGACCTTGGTCGGCTTGGCCTTGGGCAGCGGCAGCACGTCGAGATGAATCTCGAAGGCGACCAGCGGCCCCTTCACGTCGAGCGCCTTGAGGATCTTGGGATGAACCTCGCCGAAGGCACCGATGACGCCCTTGGGGCCGAACTGGAGCGTGGCCGAGCGGCCGGGATGGGCCCAGGCCGGACCGCCGGCGACAATCTGGAGACCGCCGGTCGGAATGCCGAGCCCCGAGAGCAGGCCGAGCACGTCCGCCTTGGCATCGAACAGGTCGACGGGCTTGGCGCCACCATCCCAGCGGCGGCCGACGCCGTCGAGACGGGCACTGCCGCGGCGCAGGCCAGCCGCCGCGATGAGCTGGCCTTCCGGCTCGTCGCTCTTGAAGATCTGGCCGACCTCGAACAGCGCGACATCGGGATAGCCGCGATCGGCGTTGCTCTGTGCGCCGCGGATCAGGCCCGGCAGCAGCGAGGGGCGCATGTCCGAGAGATCGGCTGCGATCGGGTTGGCGAGCGCGAGCCTGGGCGAACCACCGCCGAAGAGCTTGGCCTGATCATGCGAGATGAAGGACCAGGTCACGGCCTCGACGAGGCCGCGCGCCGCAAGCGTGCGCTTGGCGATGCGCGTGCGCTTCTGCAGCACGGTGAGCACCGGCTTGATCACCTCGCCCTTGATGCGCGGCAGCGGCGTCGAGGCGACGCGATCGAGGCCGGCGATACGCACGATCTCCTCGACGAGATCGGCCTTGCCGCCGACATCGGCACGCCAGGACGGCGGCGCCACCTTGACGCGGTCGCCAGCGCCCGAGACATGGAAGCCGAGCGAGGTCAGCGCCAGTTTCATTTCCGCCTGCGGCAGCTCCAGCCCCGTCAGGCGCTTGACCTCGGACCAGGGGAAGTCGATCGCGCCGGGGCTATCCGGCAGGTCGCCGACGAACTCCATCTCGGACGCTTCGCCGCCGCAGAGCTCGATCACCAGCGCGGTCGCGAGGTCGAGGCCGGGGCGTGTGAAATCGGGATCGACGCCGCGCTCGAAGCGATAGCGCGCATCCGAATTGATGCCGAGCGCGCGGCCGGAGCGGGCGGTGTTCAGCGTGTCCCAGAGCGCGCTCTCGATCAGCACGTCGGTGGTCGCCTCGCTGCTGCCCGAGGCTTCGCCGCCCATGATGCCGGCAAGCGATTCAACGCCATGCTCGTCGGCGATGACGACCTGCTCGTCGGTCAGCGTATAGGTCTTGCCATCGAGGGCGAGGATGGTCTCGCCGGGCTTCGCGCGGCGCACCGTGAGGTTGCCCTTCACCTTGGCGGCGTCGAAGACATGCAGCGGCCGGTTGCGGTCGAGCGTCATGAAATTGGTGATGTCGACCAGCGCGTTGATGGGGCGTAAGCCCACGGCGCGCAGGCGCGCCTGCAGCCAGTCCGGCGAGGGGCCGTTCCTGACGCCCCGCACCAGGCGCAGCGCGAAGGCCGGGCAGAGCTTCCGGTCTTCCTCGGCGAAGTCGAGGGTGACCTTGACCGGGCATGGGAAGGAGCCGCGCACCGGCTGGATGACCTGCGACTTGAGCTTGCCGATACCGGCGGCAGCAAGGTCGCGGGCAATGCCCGCGACGCCGAGCGCATCGGCGCGGTTCGGCGTCACCGCGATCTCGATCACGGCATCGTCGAGCCCGGCATAGGGAGCGTAGGGCTGGCCGACCGGCGCATCGGCTGGCAAATCGATGATGCCGTCGTGATCATCGGAGAGCTCGAGCTCGGCTTCCGAGACCAGCATGCCGTTCGATTCGATGCCGCGGATCACGCCCTTGCCGAGCGTGACCTTCTTGCCGGGGATATAGCTGCCCGGGGGGGAAAACACGCCCTTCATGCCGGTGCGGGCATTCGGCGCGCCGCAGACGACCTGAACGGGTTCGCCCGCGCCGGTATCGACCATGCAGACGCGTAGGCGATCGGCATTCGGATGCTGCTTCGCCTCGATGACATAGGCGATGGTGAAGGCCGAAAGCGCGGCGGCGCGATCCTCGATCGCCTCGACCTCGAGGCCGACGCGGGTCAGGGCATCCGTGATCTCCGTAACGGAGGCGTCGGTATCGAGATGCTCTTTGAGCCAGGAAATCGTGAACTTCATGCGTCTACGTCCATCGGGGCGAGCACTTCCACCAGACGGAAGCGTTCGCAAAGCAAGGGCATGTCGGGGCTGAAGACACCGATGCGCCGAAAATAGGTTTCGTGGGCGTCCCGCCAGAAGGCCAGGGAGCGGTCGCCCTCCCCTTCGTCGAAGGCGAAGGCCTCGTCAACTTCGTCGAAGCGCCGCTCGATGAGTTCGAGCGTCTCGATGACGCAGACGGCCCGTCCGGTGCCGTCGAGCACGACCCAAAGCTCGTTCAGCTTCGGGCAATCGGGCGCATCGAGCGTGTTCACCGTCGCGATCTTGCGGCCGCTGACGACCAGCGCCGCGAGTTCGGTCGCCAGCTCCGGACTGTCGCCGAAGGAAAAGCTCGGGCAGCCGCGATAGCGCTCCGGCAGGGACGCGATCAGGTCAGTGGCCATCGCGCCCTGCCTGTGCCGGTGCAGCCGGCACCGCATCGTTGAGCTTGTTGGCGCCGTCGGTGCGGATCTTCATCGCGTTGCCGCGCCAGCTCACCTCGCCCCCGACGAAGGCATAAACCCAGATGCCGGGAAAGGTGATGTCGCGCGCCAGCATGGCGAAGGGCGAACGCCAGTTCAGGAACCAGCCAACGCTGGCCGAGAGCACGATATCTCCGGCATACCAGACCAGCAGCACGAGCAACGGCGCCAGCCAGACCGGCAGGCCGAGAGCGGAAGCCCCGAAAACGGCCAGCAGAGCCGCCAGGAAGGGCGTGGCCAGAATTTCCAGCGCAAAGAAGGGCAGGAAGGTCACGCGACGGAGCCGCGCCCAGCGGAACTGGCGCTGCACGGCGTCCCTCAATCGGCGCCGGCCAAGCGGCTGCTCGAAGGGCTGGCCGACGAGATGGACCTGCCGGCCGGTATTGCGCACCAGCTTGGTCGAGGCCGCGTCCTCGGCGATCTCGGCGCCGAGCGCGGCGATGCCGCCGTTCGCGTCGAGGAAGGGCTTGTTCCAGAGCATCGACTTGCCCTGCGCGAAGCCGAGGCCCAGCGCCTCGCCGACATATTGCCAGCGCGCCTGGAAGGCGTTGAGGAAGGCGCATTCGACTTCGGCGCCGAAGCATGCCGGCCGGGAACCGGCCGGCGTCGAGCAGACCAGACCGGTCGTCGGCTGCCAGGCGGCCAGCATGCGCTGGATATAGTCCTTCGGCATCAGCACGTTGGAATCCGCGAGGATGACCCAGTCGGTCGTTGCTGCCTCCCAGCCGCGCACGCAGTTGTTGAGCTTGGGGTTGGCGCTGACGGGTACGTCGCCAACGATCAGGCGGATCTTCTCCGCGCCGTGGATGCCGATCAATTCCTCGATCAGCGGGATGATCGGGTCATGCGCGTCGGCGACGCAGAAGATCGTGCTGTAGCGGGGATAGTCGAGTTCGAGACCGGAGACGGCCGTCTCGCGGCTGAAGGCCTCGATGCCGCGCACCGGACGGACGATGGTGACCGGCGGCAAGGTATCGAGCAGGGCCGAGCCTTGCAGGGGCCGGCGCAGCCGCCAGAGCGCAATGGCCTGGCTGACCAGGTTCATCGCGACCAGCAGCACGGCAATCGCCGCCGCCCAGCCCGCAGGCGTCATCGCGCCCTCCCCTGTCCGGCCCGTGCCGTCACGAGGAGAGGCCGCCCGTCAGCGTCGGCAGGTCGAGCGGACGGAAGCCGTAATGCGCAAGCCAGCGCACGTCGGCCTCGAAGAAGGGGCGCAGGTCCGCCATGCCGTATTTCAGCATGGCGATGCGGTCGATGCCCATGCCCCAGGCGAAGCCCTGATAGACCTCCGGGTCGAGCCCGCAATTCTTCAGCACATTCGGGTGGACCATGCCGCAGCCGAGGATCTCCAGCCAGTCGTCGCCCTCGCCGAAGCGGATCTCGCCGCCCTTGCGCGAGCACTGGATGTCGACCTCCATCGAGGGCTCGGTGAAGGGGAAGAAGGACGGGCGGAAGCGCATCTTCACGTCGTCGATCTCGAAGAACGCCTTGCAGAACTCTTCCAGAACCCATTTCAGGTGGCCGAGATTGGCCGACTTGTCGATGACGAGCCCCTCGACCTGATGGAACATCGGGGTGTGGGTCTGGTCGGAATCGTTGCGATAGGTCCGGCCCGGACAAACCACGCGGATCGGCGGCTCCTGCGCCAGCATGGTGCGGACCTGCACCGGCGAGGTGTGGGTGCGCAGCAGCTTGCGCTCGCCATTCGAATCCGGCGCGAAGAAGAAGGTGTCGTGCATCTCGCGGGCGGGATGGCCGACCGGGAAATTCAGCTTGGTGAAGTTGAGGTCATCGGTCTCGACATCCGGCCCTTCGGCGATGGCGAAGCCCATATCGCCGAAGATCGCGGTGATCTCGTCGATGACCTGGCTGATCGGATGGATGCGGCCGCGCGCTTCCGGACCCTCCTGCACCGGCAGCGACACGTCGACGCGCTCGGAGGCGAGCCGGGCTTCCAGAGCGGCCTCGCCCAGCGCTTCCTTGCGGGCCGCGATGGCGCCCTGAACCCGATCGCGCAGGCCGTTGATCTGCGGGCCCTTCTCCTTGCGCTCGTCCGGCGTCATCGCGCCAAGCGTCTTGAGCAGCGCCGAGATCGAGCCGGATTTGCCGAGCGCAGCGATGCGCAGATCCTCGACGGCGGCTTCGTCGGCGGCAGTATCGATCGCGGCGAGGACGTCGCGTTCCAGAATGGCGATATCGGTCATGAATTTAAGTCGCAAGCGTTTGAAGGCGTGGGAACGGGCGCGTTCTAGCGGGAACGGCCGGCTTATGCCAGAGCGAAGCGACGACTTGAGGAGGATGCCTTGACCGACAATACCGCCCAGAAGGATTCGCCGTCCTATCGGCTGGCCGCGCTCGACCCCGATTTCATCCTGGGCGATTCGACCCGCGGCGCCCGCTTCATGCTGGAGTACCAGAAGGCGGAGGACAGCTTGAGGGCGCGCGGCGTCGTCTCGACCATCGTCGTCTTCGGCTCGGCGCGGGTGCGCGAGGGCAATCCCTGGTACGAGGCCGCCAGGCAGTTCGGCCACATCGCCTCCGAACGCGGCGGCGCACTGCGGAATGGCGAGGCCGGCCGCCATCACGTCATCGCCACCGGCGGCGGCCCCGGCATCATGGAAGCCGCGAACCGCGGCGCAACCGAAGCCGGCGCGATCTCGATCGGCTTCAACATCACCCTGCCGCACGAGCAGGAGCCGAATGCCTGGTCGACGCCGGACCTGACCTTCCTGTTCCACTATTTCGCGATGCGGAAGATGCATCTGGCGATGCGGGCCGCGGCGCTGGTGGTGTTTCCCGGCGGCTTCGGCACGCTCGACGAACTGTTCGAGATCATGACGCTGGTCCAGACCGGCAAGATGGGGCGGGTGCCAATCGTGCTCTACGATTCCGGCTACTGGAAAGGCCTGCTGAACCTCGATGCGATGGCCGCGGCCGGCTTCATCCGGCCCGATGACCTCAAGCTGTTCAGCTACGCGGATTCGCCCGAGGAGGCTTACGATCGGATCGTCGAAGGCGCCGGCGAAGGCTGGAACCCGCCGAAGAACGGCAGCGTGCAGACATAAAGCGACAACGAAAAAGGCCGGCGTCACCGCCAGCCTTTTCCAATTCAGCGATGCAAGGCTGCTCAGGCGGCCTTGGCTTCGGCGCCCAGCACGCCCTTGACCGTCTCGACCACGGCAGCGAACGAGGCTGCATCGTCGATGGCCATGGCCGACAGGGTCTTGCGGTCGAGTTCGATGCCCGACTTGATCAGGCCACCGATGAAGGCCGAATAGGTCAGGCCGTGCTCGCGCACCGCAGCGTTGAGACGCTGGATCCAGAGCGCACGGAAGGTGCGCTTCTTGTTCTTGCGGTCGCGATAGGCGTACTGCATCGAGCGATCGACGGCCGCCTTGGCGGCGCGGATCGTATTCTTGCGGCGGCCATAGAAGCCCTTGGCGGCCTTGAACGTCTTCTTGTGCTTGGCGTGGGCTGTTACGCCCCGTTTCACGCGAGCCATGTCATGATCTCCGGAATGTCAGGTGGCGTCAGCCGTTGGGAAGAAAGAACTTCTTCACGTTGGCCGCATCGCCCTCGAACAGGACGGTGGTGCCGCGGTGATTGCGGAGCTGCTTGTTGGTCCGCTTGATCATCCCGTGACGCTTGCCGGCCTGGGCGTACATCACCTTGCCGGTTCCGGTGATCTTGAAGCGCTTTTTAGCGCTCGACTTCGTCTTGATCTTGGGCATTTGAGCTCCTCAATGGTCGTGGCTGCGCGTCTTTTGAACGCGTTGCCAATGTCTTGCTTTCAGGAAGCAAAGCACGATCGCCACGGCAGCCCTTATCAGCCGGGCGATCGAAGGCCGGGCCTATCGCAGAAAATGACCGCTATTGCAAGTGCGAAGCCGGCAATAACCGGTGAGGCTGCCCGGAAAAGCAGCAGCCCTTCGTCTGCCTTCTTCAAACGATCGTCACGCCGTAAGGTCAACAGGCGTGTTCCGCATCTGGAGACAGTTCCGTGAAGAAGCTTCTGCTCAATCTCGCCGCAGGCCTTGCCCTGACGGCCGCCGCCTCCGCTCCCGCGCTTGCCCAGTCGACGCTCGACAAGATCAAGGCGCGCGGCAACATCATCTGCGGGACCAGCGAGGGCGTGCCCGGCTTTTCGCTGCAGGACAATGGCGGGGTCTGGAAGGGCTTCGACACCGATTTCTGCCGCGCTCTGGCGGCGGCGATCTTCAACGACCCGAACAAGGCGAGCTATCTCTCGCTGTCGAGCAAGAACCGGCTCGTCGCGCTGCAGAGCGGCGAGATCGACGTGCTCGCCCGCACCACGACCTGGACGCTCGGCCGCGACATCGGCCAGGGCCTCACCTTCACCGCCGTCAACTACTATGACGGGCAGGGCTTCATCGTGCGCAAGAAGCTCGGCGTGACCAACGTCAAGGATCTCAACGGCGCCTCGGTCTGCGTGGCGCAGGGCACCACGACGGAGCTCAACCTCGCCGATTACGGGCGCACCAACGGCATCAAGTTCGAGACCGTCGCCTTCGCCACGCTCGACGACACCGTCCAGGCCTACGAGGCCGGCCGCTGCGACGCCTATACCACCGATCTCTCGGCGCTCTCCGGGACCCGCAGCCGGCTCAAGGACCCCGAGGAGCACATCCTGCTGCAGCAGGTCATCTCCAAGGAGCCCCTCGGCCCCTGGGTGCGCAAGAACGACGCGGCCTGGTTCGACCTCGTGCGCTGGACGGTCTTCGCCCTGATCAATGCCGAGGAGCTCGGCGTGACCCAGGCCAATGTCGAGGAGATGGCGAAGTCCTCGCAGAACCCGGAAATCCGCCGCATGCTCGGCAGCGAGGGCAAGTTCGGCGAATCCCTCGGCCTCAGCAATGACTGGGTCGTGCGGATCATCAAGGCCGTCGGCAATTACGGCGAGAGCTTCGAGCGGCATTTCGGCGCCAATACCCGCACCTCGCTGCCGCGAGGCGTCAACAAGCTCTGGACCCAGGGCGGCCTGCAATACGCCCCGCCGATCCGCTGAGGACGGACCGACTGAAATCGGGCCGCTCCTTTTGGGGAGCGGCCCTTGTCGCCGGCGGCTCTCAGGCGGCTTCGCAGACCAGGGTTTCGGCGCGTAGGCCGAGCAGGCGGCTGTAGCCTGCAAGGACCACAAACAGCGCCGCAGCCCCCGCCCCCACCGAGATCCAGAAGCCGCTAGGGGCGCCGAAGGCATCGATCAGCACGCCGGCGGCCGAAGCGCCCGCGGCCATGCCGATGCCGATCCCGGTGATGCCCCAGGTCATGCCCTCGGTGAGCTGGCGCGGCGGCACCAGACGCTCGATCAGGCCCATGGCGATGATGATCGTCGGCGAGACCGCCGCGCCCGCCATGAAGAAGACCAGCGCCAGCGAGGCGAGCCCGGTCACGGCGAGCAGCGGCAAGGTCGTCGCTGCCGCGAGCGCGACCGCCGCGAGGAATTGCGTGGCGAGCGAGGCCCTGAGCCTGAGCGCCCCGAAGACGAGGCCGACGATCAGCGAACCTGCTGCGTAAACGGCGAGGACGAGGCTTGCCGCCGCCTTCTGGCCCTGCGCTTCCGCGAAGGCGACCGCGGTGATCTCGGCCGTGCCGAAGATCGCGCCGATCGCGATCATGGCGAGCACGACGACCTGGACGCCGCCGAGCCGGATGACCGAGGTATCCAGTCCTGCGGTATCGGCGCGAACCGGGGGCTCGGTGCGCCGCTGGGCGCAGAGCAAGGGCACGCCGACGACCAGGAAGATCAGGGCGGCGAGCGGCCCTGCTTCAGGAAACACGCCGACGCTGAGCCCGATCGCAACGATCGGCCCGACGATGAAGATGACCTCGTCGACCACAGATTCGAAGGCGAAGGCCGTGCGCAATTGCGGTGTGTCGCGATAGAATTCGGTCCAGCGCGCCCGGACCATCGCGCCGATGCTCGGCATCAGGCCGGCGAGCAATGCAAAGACGAAGAGCAGCCAGCTCGGCGCGCCCGCCCAGGTCGCGACCATCAGCCCGCCGAGCGCCAACGCCCCGGCCGCGGCGGCGGGCATCAGCACGCGGCGCTGGCCGTAGCGGTCGACCAGACGCGAGACCTGCGGCGTGATCAGCGCGCTGGCGAGCGCGAAAGTCGCGGCCACCGCGCCGGCGATCGCATATTCCCCGCGCCGCTCCGACAGCATGGTGACGATGCCCAGCCCGACCATCGAGGCCGGCAGGCGGGCGATGAAGCCGGCGGAGGAAAAGGCGAAGGCGCCGGGCGCCTGGAAGATCTCGCGATAGGGATTAGGCATGGCTCGGACCGGATAAGGCGGACATACGCCGCGTATGTCAGTGGGTAATTGCATACGCCCCGTATGTCAATTAACATACGGGGCGTATGTGAAGAGGATATGATGGCCCGCAGACTTCGTGCCGACATGATCGCGGAAACCCGCGCCAGCCTGATCGCCGCCGGGCGCGAGGCGTTCGGCACGATCGGCTATGCGGCAGCCTCGATGGATGAGCTGACGGCGGCAGCCGGGCTGACACGCGGCGCGCTCTATCACCATTTCGGCGACAAGAAGGGCCTGTTCGCCGCCGTGCTCGACCAGATCGATGCGGAGATGACGGTCAGGCTGCGCGCGGTCTCGGCCAGGGCCGAGGATCGCTGGACCGGCTTCCGCGACGAATGCGCCGCCTATCTCGCCATGGCGCTGGAGCCGGAAATCCAGCGTATCACGTTGCGCGACGGCCCGGCCGTGCTCGGCGACCCCTGGAGCTGGCCGATCCAGAACGACTGCATCCGGATGATGACCCGGGGTCTGGACGAGCTCGTCACCGAGGGCGTACTGGCGCCGCTCGATCCCGAGGCCGTGGCGCGCCTGATCTTCGGTGCGACCCAGCATGCGGCGCAGTGGATCGCGCATGCGCCGGAGCCGGAGGCGGCCCTGAAAAGCGCGACCGACGCCTTCGACGCGATGCTCGACGGCCTTCTGAGCAAGCCGACATGAAAAAGGGCGCCCGAGGCGCCCTTTTTCTGCATCTCGCCTGAGAAGCGATCGCTTGCGCCTCAGCGCGGCGCGAGCACCATCACCATCTGGCGGCCTTCGAGCTGCCAGTCGCTCTCGACCTTGGCAACCTCGGCAGTATCGACCTTGACGCGCTCGAGCACCTTCACGCCGAGATCCTGATGCGCCATCTCGCGGCCGCGGAAGCGCAGGGTGACCTTCACCTTGTCGCCTTCCTCGAAGAAGCCGTGCATGGCCTTCATCTTGACGTCGTAGTCATGCGTGTCGATGCCGGGACGCAGCTTGATTTCCTTGATCTCGATGGTGCGCTGCTTCTTGCGCGCCTCCGAGGCCTTCTTCTGCTCGAGAAAGCGGAAGCGACCGTAATCGAGGATCTTGCAGACCGGCGGAACGGAGTTCGGGGCGATCTCGACAAGGTCGAGACCGGCATCCTCGGCGAGCTTCAGCGCATCGAAGAACGAGACCACGCCACGGTTGGCGCCGGTATCGTCGATGAGCTGAACATCACGCACTCCGCGAATGTCGCGGTTCGAGCGGGGACCTTCCTTGGTCGGGGTCGGGGCAGCGCGGTACGGACGACGAATGGGGTATTCTCCTGTATCTGGCGCGCTTCGCGCCGTTGTTGCAGACACATTGCACAATGATGCGCGTTGTCAATGCATGACACCGCGATGGCGGGCATTCCCGCCGGCTTAGCCCCCGAGCAGCGCGCAGTAGACGTCGAGCGTCTCGGAGACCATCGCCTCCAGCGAGAAATGCCGCTCGACATGCACCCGCGCGCGTCGCGCCAGCGCATCCCTGGCGGATGGCCGGAGCGCCAGCGCCTCTTTCAGGCCGGCCGCGAGAGCCGGAGCATCACCCGGAGGCACGCGCCAGCCGGTTCGTTCGCCAGGCTGAGCCTGCGGCGGTGCCAGAACCGTCTCGGGCACCGCGCCGAGATCTGAGACCACGACGGGTGTGCCCATCGCCTGCGCTTCGACCGCAACGCGACCGAAGGCTTCGGGGTCCGTCGAGGGCACCGCGACGACCGCCGCCGAGAGCATCGCCGCTGGCATGTCGCTGCAGTGGCCGACACGCTTCACACGGCCCTCGAGACCGGCCTTGGCGATCAGCGCATCGAGTTCCTTGACGTAGCCGTCCCTCCCCTGCGCATCGCCGGCGAGGATGAAGGCCGTATCGGTGTCCCCGCCGTCGCGCATCAGGCGCGCGGCCTCGATCAGGACGCGCTGGCCCTTCCAGTTGGTGAGGCGACCGGGCAGCAGCACGATGCGCTGATGCGGTTCGACGCCCCAGGCGTTGCGCAGCGCCTGGACCCGTTCCGCCCCGACCGCGGCCGGCGCGAAGGCGGAGAAATTGGTACCGCGATTGACGACCCTGACGCGGTCGCCGGCCACCGGATGCTTCGCCAAGATCAGGCCGGCCGTATAGGCGGAGTTGGCGATGACCACGTCGCCGCGCGCCATCACCGAATTATAGAGCGTCTTCACCGCCGAGCGGCTGTTGTAGGAGCCGTGATAGGTGGTGACGAAGGGCAGTTTCAGCAACCTCGCCGCACCCAACGCGACCCAGGCCGGGGCGCGGGAGCGGGCGTGGATCAGCTCCACCCCTTCCTGCTTGCAGAGCAGTGCGAGCTTGCGGATGTTGAGGAGCATCGCGACCGGGTTCTTCGAGGCCGCCGGGAACGGCAGCCAGACCCCGCCCTTGGCCTGCAACTCGGCCACGAGGCGCCCGCCTTCGGTCGCGACCAGCGCACGTGCGCCGGCATCTGTCAGCCCCTTGGCGATATCGACGGCGGTGCGCTCGGCCCCGCCCGCTTCCAGCTCGGGAATGATCTGCAGGATCGTCCGCCCCGCCAGTGGATGCGTTTCGGTCGAAGGCAGTGAAAGGTGGGCACCCGGCTTGAAGGACATTCGCTCTCGGTCTGGACTTTCGTAAACGAGGGCGAATATGCCCCTATCGATTGCTAGCCGCAGCCTTTAATCGCCGCGGCCGGATGATTCGTCACAGGAGATTTGCCTTGGAGCGCCAGCCGCCGCAATGGCTCGAGGTCGGAGACGACCCCACAAAGCGCCGCCTCGCCTATCTCCTGCAGGAGGGAACCGGCGCCCCGATCGTCTGGCTCGGCGGCTTCCGCTCCGACATGCGTGCGACCAAGGCCGAGGCTCTGGCGGAGTGGGCCCGCACCAACGGCCGGGCCTGCCTGCGCTTCGACTATGGCGGCCACGGCGAGAGCGATGGCGATTTCGGCAGCTTCACCCTGTCGGACTGGCTCGACGATGCGGTTGCCGCGATCGAAAGCCAGTGTCGTCAGCGCCCGATCCTGGTGGGCTCGTCGATGGGCGGCTGGATCGCGCTGCTCGCGGCACGCCGCCTGTTCGGCACACCCCTGCAGCCTTCCGGGCTCGTCCTGATCGCACCTGCGGTGGATTTCTCCGAGGACCTGATGTGGGCGCAGATGCCCGATTCCATCCGCCGGACGATCCTCGACGAGGGCGTCTGGCTGCGGCCTTCGGAATACTCCCCCGATCCGACGCCGATCACCCGCGCCCTGATCGAGGACGGGCGCCGGCACCTAATGTTCGGCGGCGAGATCAAGGCCGGCTGCCCCGTGCATATCCTGCAGGGCATGCGCGATCCCGACGTGCCCTGGCGCCAGGCGCTGAAGCTGGTCGAGCATCTCAGCGGCGACCCGGTCGTGCTGACGCTGATCAAGGATGGCGATCACCGCCTGTCCACGCCGGACGATATCGTGAGATTGCAGTCGGCGGTCGCCGGGATGGCGACCGCGCCCTGAAGATCGGAATGACCGGCGTCAGTGGACGCTGACCATCCTCAGATCGTGCTCCCAGGCATTGGCCGTGGCGGCCTCGCGCGAATCCGTGACGAGGATCGGAGCACCGTCGGCCGAGAGCAGGGTGAAGAGCTGCAAGCCGGATTCGATCTTCGGCGCCTGCGGGAAAATCCGCATCAGCTCGTCCGAGCTCATCGACTTGATATAGGCGACCTCGCCAGCACCGAGCGCGGCGAATTCCGCGGGGGTCAGCGGGTTGGTCTGGATAAGATTGCTGTCCTGTTTCATCGCGCCCTCCTTCAGAGCAGTGCGAATGCGGTTCTGATACTGCGCCTTCAATTATGAACAGATGCGAAAACCGCTGACGCATCCTTCAAAAGCTGGACGGGTCTCCGTCCTCTACTCCCGGCTCATGATATCGATACGCCGGATGAGCCGTTCCGGTTCCGGTCTGACGAGATCAATCGCCAGCAGGCCGTTCGACAGATCGGCGCCGAGAACCTGCATGCCGTCGGCCAGCAGGAAGCTGCGCTGGAACTGACGGGCGGCGATGCCGCGGTGCAGAAACTGGCGATTCTTGTCGTCGCCCTGGCGGCCACGGATCGTGAGCTGGTTCTCCTCCAGCGTGATCTCGAGCTGCTCCCGGGCGAAGCCCGCGACGGCCAGCGTGATGCGCAGGCGATCGGGCTCGTCCTCCGTCCGGGTCAGCCGCTCAATATTGTAGGGCGGGTACCCCTCGCTCGCGCCCTTGGCGACGCGATCGAGCGCACGCTCGATATCGTCGAAGCCGAGCAGGAACGGGTGAGACAGGCTAGGCGTACGCGTCATCGCTCCAGGCCCTCGAAAGGCGCCTCACAGACATCGGGACCCGCCGCCGGCAGCACCCCGCGGGCGAAAGGCGAACCCTTCCGCTTGAACAAGATATGGCGAAGAGCAGAGGCCGCTTCAAGAGGAGCGGCCGGTAGCCGGCAACCCGTCAGGCGAGGCGGAATTCCGACGATGTCCGGAAGGAGAATGGTACAGCCACCCCGGCTTGAACGGGGGACCTCTAGATCCACAATCTAGCGCTCTAACCAACTGAGCTATGGCTGCCCGTACCGAGGGCTTCGCGACCGGCCGCCGCGGCGGGGTCGTCAGCGGCGCGGACCCTAGTGCCGAGTCTCGGCTTTTGCAACCGCGTAATTCAACTCCGGCTCCGGAAATTCGGCGCAGCGATGGCGCGCGCCGAATCCGGCCGCTGGATCAATCCTTGCGCAGGGCCGCGTTGGCGGTCCGGGCGAGCTCCTTCAGGTGCTCGGCATAGGATTCGTAGCTGCGGCGCACCGCCTTGGCCTGTAACGCGATCGCCTCCGAGGCGCTGTTGCTGCGCGCCAGCGTCTGTGCGTCGCCCAGCGTCGCCTCCAGCTCGGCGCAGGCATGGTCGAGCATGCGGGCCTGCAGGGCTCCGAAGGCGCGTGCCATGGTCAAGGCCTGGCTCATCGCAGTCGCGGTGACGACGGCAGCCGCTTCGGGCGGGCGCGGCAAGGGCAGCGAAGCGGGCTGCGGCGGCGCCTTGGCAGCCGGCGCGGGAGCGGGCTCCGCCGGCTTTGCGACCGGGGCGACAGGGGCGACCGCGACAGGCGCCGACTTGGCGACGATGGGCTTGGCGGATGCCGTCTCAGCGACTGCTGGCTTGACGAGCGCCGGCTTCACTTCGGCAGCTACAGCCTTGGACACCGCTGCGGCAGGCTTGATGGCCTTCGCGGCAACCTTCGGCCCCGCGACCTTCGCGACAGGCTTCTCGACGCGAATCTTGACCGGCGCCGCTTTCTTCAGGGCACTCGCGACGGCGGGCTTGGCCAGAGGAGCCGGCTTGGCCACGGGAGCAGGCTTGGCCGCTGCGACCGGCGACGGCGCGGGAGCGGTGACCTTGACGGGCTCGGGCTTGGCCGGAGCAGCGGTGACGGCAGGTTGCGCGGGAGTGGCAACCTTCGGCCTCTCGGCCTGCGCGGCAGCGGGCGGCGTCGCGGCCGGTGCAGGCGTCAGCGCCTTCACCGGGGACAGGCTGACCGGGACCTTGGACTTGGTCCGGGTCGGAGCAGGCTTGACCATGGCGGCTCTCCTTCAGCGGCAAACGGCGAAGGCCGGACCCACGCGGTCCGGCCGAAAAGCGGTATCGGCGCCATCCGGCGCCGAATCAGCAGGCCTCAGCGGCCCTTGGTCGCCTTGCTGACGGTCTCGGCGGCCTTGGTCGCGGCATCCTGCGCGGCGGTGCCGAGATCCTTGATCTGGTTCTGGAAGGCGGCGACCTGCGACTTCAGGAAGTCCGACTGGTGCTGCATCACCTCGGTGAGATCCTTCGACTTCACCAGCTTCTGGGCGAAATCGAACGCGGCCGCGACATTGTTCTCTGCATAGGCGATGGCCTTGCGGGTCGCGTCCTGCGTGTTGGCGCGGGCGTTCTCGGCTGAGCCATGGGCATTGTCCACAGCCTTGTGGGCAGCGCCCATGAAGCCGTCAAACGCCTTGCGGGCCTGCTCGACGCTGCGCTCGGCGAACTCGCGCATTTCTGTGGGCACTTCATAAGGCAGCTTGCCGTTCATCGAATCCTCCTGTCGTGTGGTGATCCATCCCTAGATCATTGTGCACTGCAATATCATTGTTGCGCCGCAATGACAACAGCGTGACAATTGGTGACGGCCGCCATGTTAACGCTGTTTCCATGAGAAGCGGGAGAGCGATCTTCGGTTCCATGGATTTGCCGCCGTTTGGGGTCTATTAAGGCTTTGTTAGGCATAACGGGCGCGGATCGAACGAGCAGGCAGGCATGAGCGAGGCCGGAGAGGACTGGGCGAGGTGGAGCATGGCAGCGGCTGAAGACGCAGCCCTTGCAGCCTTTGCAGCCGGCGGCGCCCTGCTGCTGTGGGATCCGGCTGCCGAGAAGCCGCATTTCGCCAACGCTGCTGCACAAGCGCTGCTCGGCGGGCAGACGAGCCTGCCGGCACCGACCCGGCAGCGCCTGAACCTGCTGGCCGGCGGCATGGCCTCCGCCAATGGCATCCGGCTAGAGCGCCTGCGCCTGACCGCAAGCTTCGCCGCAGTTCCCGTCACCTGCGGCAGCAAGCTGGTTTCGCTACCCGACGGGCGCTCCGTTCTGGCCATCGCCGTGCAAGCCTCCGAGCTGCGCCGACTCGGCGTCGCCGTTCCGCAGGCCGCCCCCGCCGAAGCTGCGCCGGTCGCCGCCCCCGCCCCGGCTGCACCTCAGGGCGAGGCCCCTGCGCCCGCCAGGCCGGCCATGGTCCGCTTCCTCTGGCAGAGTGATCGCGACGGCAGGCTGACCAAGCTCTCCGACAATATCGCCACTCTGACCGGGCAGGCGGCTGCGGCCAGGCTGATCGGCCAGCGCTGGCATGACCTGCTCGGCTCCGTCTTCGCCGACAGCGATGGCGGCCTGATCGAACGTTTCGCCAATCCCGCGACCTGGAGCGGCCATGGCCTGCTGTGGCGCACCGATTCGCCTGGCGAGGCCGCGCCGGTCGAGCTCTCGGGCGTGCCGGTGCTCGATGCCGGGCGCCAGCTCGCGGGCTTCCGCGGCTTCGGCATCGCCCGGCTCAACGAGCGCTGCCCGTTCCCGATCCCCGCGGCGAATACCGCGGCAGCGGACGCACAGGTCGAGGCGGAACAGGATGGCGCGACCGCCGAAGCCATTCAGGACGACGATGCGCAACCTGCGGCCGACCTTGCCGCAATGGAGGATGCTCCAGCCGCATTGCCTGTCACCGACGACTTGATCGCGGCCACTTCGGCCGGCGAGGAAGTCCCGGCGGTCAGCATGTCCGAGGCGGACGATCTTTCGAATCTGCCAGAGGACGACCGCGAGGAGGAGGCAGACGAAGCCGCCGCCTCGATCGATTTGGACCAGCCGCAGGACGATGCTGCGGCAGAGCCTGCTTCCGAAGCGCCCGCTGCACCAGAGCCCGAGCGTCTGCCCGGCAAGATCGTGCCGCTGCGCAACGGGCATCTGACCGCGATCAGACCGGTGCTCGAACCGTCGAAGGCGCATCTGAGCTCGGCCGAGCGCAACGCCTTCCGCGAGATCGCCAAGGCACTGGGCGCGCGACTGGCCGGCGATGACGAGCCGAGCACGCCGCGCCTGCCCCCGGTCGCGCCATTGCAGGTCAAGGACAAGGAAGAGACCCCGGCGGCGAAACCGGCCGCGGAGGCCGAAGCGGCTTCCGCCCCGGCGCGCCACCGCAATTCCCACGCCGACGTGCTCGACCGGCTGCCGATCGCCGTTCTCGTCAATCGCGGCGACGAGGCGCTCTATGCCAACCGCACGCTGCTCGAGCTGCTGGATTATGCCGATCTCGCCGACCTGAAGGCCGGCGGCAAGGTCAGCCGCCTGATCAAGGAAGCCGCCCGCGCCGATGGCGGCACGATGACGCTGCTCGACCGGCTCGGCCATCTCGTCAGCGTCGACGCCGTGCTGTCGAGCGTGAGCTGGCAGGACGAGCCCGCCACGCTGATGGCCTTCCGCCATCCCAACGGCGATGGCAGCGACGTGCCGGTCCTGACGCCGGAAGAAGCGGAGGAAGCCGAGCTTGCGGCCGAATTCGCGGCGGAGGAAGCCGAATCGGCGGCCCGGGTCGAGGCGCTCCGGCTCGATGCCGATGCGCGCGATGCCCGCATCGGCGAGCTCACCGCCATGCTCGACACCGCGACCGACGGCGTCGTCACCGTCGACGATCGCGGCCGCATCCTGTCGCTGAACAAGGCGGCCGAGGCGCTGTTCGGTTACGACCAGCGCGAGGTCACCGGCGAATTGTTCACCCTGCTCTTCGCCAGCGAGAGCCATGCTCCCGCCCTCGACTATCTCGAAGGGCTCAAGGGCGGCGGCGTCGCGTCCGTCTTGAATGACGGGCGCGAGGTGCAGGGCCGCGTGCGCCAGGGCGGCAAGATCCCGCTGTTCATGACGATGGGCCAGATCGCCCATGGCAATGAGCCCCGCTTCTGCGCCGTGCTGCGCGACATCACCGCCTGGAAGAAGACCGAGGGCGAGCTGGTCGAGGCCCGCAAGGCGGCGGAGATGGCGAGCGCGCAGAAATCCGACGTGCTCGCCAAGATCAGCCACGAGATCCGCACGCCGCTCAATGCCATCATCGGCTTCGCCGAGGTGATGGCGGAAGAGCGCTTCGGGCCGATCGCCAACGAGCGCTACAAGGAATATCTGCGCGACATCCACCAGTCAGGCGGCTACGTCATCAGCCTGGTCAACGACCTGCTCGACCTCGCCAAGATCGAAGCCGGCAAGCTCGATCTCGACTTCGTCAGCGTCAACCTGAACGAGATCGCCCTGTCGACGGTGTCGCTGCTTCAGCCGGAGGCGCAACGCGGCCGCGTCGTGCTGCGCTCGGGGCTGTCACCGAAGCTGCCGCCGGTCGTCGCCGACGAGCGCTCGATCCGGCAGATCGCGATCAACCTGCTCTCGAACGCGGTGAAGTTCACCGATGCCGGCGGGCAGGTCATCATCTCGACCGCGCTCGGCGACCAGGGCGAAGCGATCCTCAGGGTCCGCGACACCGGCATCGGCATGGACGACGACGAACTCCGCCTCGCGCTCGAACCCTTCCGCCAGGTGCCGACGACGCGGCGTGCCGGCGGCACGGGCCTTGGCCTGCCGCTGACCAAGGCGCTGGTCGAGGCGAACCGCGCGGCGATGGCGATCACCAGCGTCAAGAAAGAAGGCACGCTGGTCGAGATCACCTTCCCGCCGCAGCGCGTGCTGGCGAGCTGATCGAACGGCGACATAGACACTAAAAAGCCCGGGACCGATGTCCCGGGCTTTTTCATTTGGTCAAAGCAGCGTCCCGGTCAGGATGAGCGCCGCCACGCCGAAATAGATCACGAGACCGGTGACATCGACCAACGTCGCGACGAAGGGCGCCGAGGCGCTGGCGGGATCGAAGCCGAGCCGCTTCAGCGCGAAAGGCAGCATCGAGCCGGCGAGCGAGCCGAAGGTAACAATGCCGACGAGCGCGCCGCCGACCGTTGCGGCGATCAGCATCCAGTGCGGCCCGTAATCGTAGAAGCCGAGCCATTGCCACGCGACGATCCGGGCGACGCCGATCACGCCGAGGATGCTGCCGAGCGTGAGGCCGGTCGGCAATTCGCGCAGTGCGATCCGCCACCAGTCCTTCAGCGTGACCTCGCGCAGCGCCAGCGCCCGGATGATCAGCGAAGTTGCCTGCGAGCCGGAATTGCCGCCCGAACTCATGATCAGCGGGATGAACAGCGTCAGCACGATCGCCTTCTCGAGCTCGCCCTCGAAGAACTGCATGACGGATGCGGTCAGCATCTCGCCGACCAGCAGGATCGAGAGCCAGCCGGCGCGCTTGCGGATCATCGCGACGAAGCCGATCTCGTTATAGGGCTGGTCCAGCGCCTCCATGCCGCCGAGCTTCTGCACGTCCTCGGTCGTCTCGGCGATCATCGCGTCGATGACGTCGTCGAAGGTGACGATGCCGATGAGCTGCTCCTCCGCGTCGACGACAGGCACCGACAGCAGGTCGTATTTGGTGATGAGGCGCGCCACCTCCTCGCGATCGATTTCCGGAGTGACGCAGATCGGCTTGTGCGCCGGCACGACCGACTCGACCGGCGCCTCCGGATCACCGCTGATCAGGCGCCTGAGCGAGACCGCGCGCACCAGCTTGCGCGTCACGGAATCGAGCACGTAGATCGCGTAGACCGTCTCGCGCGAGCGCTCGACGCGGCGGATATGGTCGAGCGTCTGCTGCACCGTCCAGTTCGAGGGCACGCTGACGAACTCGGTCGTCATGATCGAGCCGGCGCTGTGCTCGGGATAGGCCAGCAGCTTCTTGAGATCGGAGCGGGTCTGGCGATCGAGACGCCCGCTGACGCGCGCGCGCGTCTCCTCGTCGAACTCCTGGAAGACGTCGGCCGCCCGGTCCGCCGACATGGCGGAGAGCAGCGCACCGGCGCGCTGGTCGGGCAGCAGCGCCACCGCCTCGGCGGCGGCGGTGAGCTCGGGTTGGTCGAGCACCTCGACGGCACGTTCGAACGGCAGTTCGGCCAGGACATGCGCGATGGTCGCGTCGTCCTGGTCGTTCAACGTCTCGACGATGTCGGCGACGTGTTCCTGCGCCAGCGTCTGGGCCAGCGTCACGGCAAGGAGGTCCGTCGTGGCGGCGGTATCGTTCATGGCTCTATTCCTTGCGATCGGGCCGTCGTGGCCGGATCGCAGGCGAGCCGGGGGACCCGGTCAGGCGCGCGAGGCGGCGGCGGACGGCTTCGACTGTCGGCTGGGACTGTCGCTTGGCATCGGGTCGGGGTTTCCTGTGAGCAGCCGGCCGCAGGGGCCGGAGGCACGAGGCCAATGCACCCGCAAAGCGCCCGCGTCAAACGGTTTTTACCTCGCTCGCGGGCCGATCATTGGCATTGGCCGATGCGGCCTGCCCGGCCTATTGTCACAGGTGACGAACCGGCGCTTTCAGTCGGCCTCGTCGTCGTCCGCCCTCTCTCGCTGGATTCCGCCGATGTCCCTGACCATCTATGGCTGTTACCGCTCGCGCGCGACGCGCGTCATCTGGCTCGCCAACGAGCTCGGCCTGCCCTTCAACCATGTGCCGGTGATCCAGGCCTATCGCCTGCCCGATCCGAAGGCGCCGGGCGTGCCGCTGCACACCCGCAGCGCCGATTTCCTAAAGATCAACCCGAACGGCCATATCCCGAGCATCGACGACAACGGCTTCAAGCTGCACGAATCGCTGGCGATCAACCTCTATCTCGCCCGCAAGCATGGCGGCCCGCTCGCTCCGAAGGACGCGCAGGAGGAAGGGCTGGCCGTGATGTGGTCGCTCTGGGCCGCGACCGAATGCGAGAGCCATGCGCTCAACCTGCAGTTCCACCTCGCCGCCTATCCGCCGGAGAAGCGCAAGCCTGAGCTGGTCGAGGCCGCGCTCGCCGCCCTGCCCGGTCCGTTCGGCGTGCTCGACCAGACGCTGGCCGAGAATGGCGGTTATGTGATGGGCAACCGCTTCACCGTCGCCGACATCAACGTTGCGGAGGTGATCCGCTACGCCAAGCCGGCGACGCAGCTCTTCGATGCCAATCCACGCGTGAAGGCCTGGCTCGAAGCCTGCCAGGCGCGGCCGGCCTTCCAGGCGATGTGGGAGGCGCGCGACGCCGAAGCTGCCTGAGCGCGCAGAATCCGGGTGGCCGGGCCTTGCCCGGCCGCCTACTGACGCGGGATGACCCGGCCAGCGAGCAGAGCTTCCGCCATGACACCGCCGACCTCCGCTCCCGCGCTGCGCATGGGCCCGTTCGAATGGTTCCTGCTGATCGTCCTGTCGATCCTGTGGGGCGGCTCGTTCTTCTTCAACAAGCTGACCGTGGCGGAATGGCCGCCCTTCGCCGTGGTGCAGGTGCGCGTCGGCCTCGCGGCGCTGGCGCTGCTTCTGGTCGTGCGAATCGCAGGCCAGTCGATGGCGGTCGGGCGCGAACTCTGGCTCGCCTTCTTCGGGATGGGCATCCTCAACAACCTGATCCCGTTCAGCCTGTTCCTCTGGGGCCAGCAGCAGATCGCGAGTGGTCTGGCCTCGATCCTGAACGCGACCACGCCGATCTTCGCAGTGCTGGTGATGCATTGCTTCGGCAACGAGAAGGCGACGGGACTGAAGCTCGGCGGCGTGCTGGCCGGCCTCATCGGCGTCGCCATCCTGATGGGGCCTGATGCGCTCAGCGGCCTCGGCTCCAATCTGGCGGCGCAGCTCGCCTGCATCCTCGCCGCGGTCTCCTATGCCTTTTCCGGCCTGCTCGGCCGGCGTTTCAGGGGCGTGTCGCCGCTGGTCGCCGCCACCGGTCAGCTTTCGGCCTCGACATTGATGATGATCCCGATCGTCTTCGTGATGCATCCGCCCTGGACGCTGCCGGTACCGTCGCAGCAGGCGCTTCTCGCCCTCGTCGGACTGGCGCTGATCTCGACGGCGCTCGCCTATCTCCTGTTCTTCCGGATCATGCGCACGGCCGGGCCGAGCAACGTCATGCTCGTCACCTTTCTGATCCCTGTCAGCGCCATCCTGCTCGGCTCCGGCCTCCTGGGAGAGGAATTGCTGCCGCGCCATTTCGCCGGCATGGCTGCGATCTTCGTCGGGCTCGCCCTGATCGATGGCCGCATCGCGCGCATCGCCCAGGCCAGACCCGCCCCAACCGCCTGATCCCGCATATCTTTTCCGGGCCTCTCATCAGCCGAGCGCCCTGACGGCACTCAGCCGAAAGGCTTTGTTGTCAAAAGATTATGAATTTCTGTAGGATCGACACCTTGGTCGGAACCGCTATTGGCGACGGCCACCGATAGAGATATCGCGGCAAGCGATACACGGGACAGGGGACGGCTCATGGATGTGCGGCAGCTGCGATGTTTCATCGCGGTGGCGGAAGAGCTGCACTTCGGCCGGGCAGCCGAGCGGCTCGGCGTCGCGCCGCCCGCGCTGTCGCGGCAGATCAGCGCCCTCGAAGACGAACTCGGCGTCGCCCTGCTGACGCGTACGACCCGGCAGGTCGCGATGACCCGCGCCGGGCTGATCATGCTCGAGGAGGCCAAGGGCATCCTGGTCAAGATGGAGCATGCCTCGCGTGCCGTGCGCGAGGCCTCGCTCGCTTCGGGCAAGGTGCTGCGCGTCGGCGCGATCGACGCGGCCTCGTCGAGCTTCGTGCCGGAGGCGCTGATGGCCTTCCGCGCCCGCTTCCCCGGCATCGAGATCAAGTTCGTCGAGGCGATGACGGCCGCGCTCGTCCAGATGCTGGAGGCCGGCAAGCTCGACCTCGCGCTCACTCGCCCGCCCCGCAAGCCGACCGACTGCGCCTTCGAGATCCTGCGGGTCGAGCGCCCGATCGTGGTGCTGAACGAGAACCATCCGCTTGCCGCGCGCGAGCACCTGACCATGCTCGATCTCGTCGGCGAGCCCTTCGTCGTGCCGTCCAAGCGCATCCGGCCTTACGCCTACGATCTGGTCATGGCCTATTTCGAGAGCGTCGGCGCGGTTCCCAACGTCACCATCGAGGCGACCGAGAAGCCGGCGATGATGTCGGCGGTCGCGGCCGGGCTCGGCATGGCGCTGGCTCCGGACTGGGTCTCGCGCTTATCCTTCCCCGGCGTGACGATGCGGCGCCTGCGCGGCGCGATGCTCGATCCACCGCCGCCGGGCGCGCTCGTCGGCGTCTCCTGGCGTCCGCAGCAGAAGCTGCCCTCCCGCGACGACTTCCTCGCGATCCTCAGGGAGAGCGTGACGCTGCTCGACGAACGCCACGTCCTGCCCTTCGTGGCACCGAAACCGCAGAAACGAACCGCCCGCACCGGGTCGCCAATCGGAGGAGCCTCATGAGTTTGAACCAGATAGAGCGGGCACAGGGTCTGCGCGTAAGATCGACGCAGGACATGTGGGCAGGGGTGTTCATGATCGTGTTCGCCTGCGTGGCCGTGTTCATGGCCTGGGATCTGCCCATGGGCAGCCTGCGGCAGATCGGGGCGGGCATGCTGCCGAAATCCATCGCCACGATCTGCGGCGCGTTGGGCGTGATTCTGGCGCTGAGCTCGCTGCGCTATCACGGCGAGGCCCTGACGCCCTGGTCGTGGCGCGCCGTCGTTCACGTCCTCGGCGGGACCGTCCTTTTCGCGCTGGCGATCCGCGGTTTCGATCTCGGGCCGATCCATGTGCCTTCGCTCGGCCTCGTCATCGCCGGGCCGCTGGTCGTGCTGTTCTCGGGCATGGCGGCGAGCGACCGCAGCCTGAAGGAGCTGGTGATCTTCGCGGCCGTGATGACGTTCGGCTGCGCGCTGCTGTTCAAATATGGGCTGGGACTGCCAATTCCCCTCGCCCCCTGGCTGCTTGGAATCTGACGCCATGGCTGAAATGATGTCTCATCTGGCGGTCGGTTTCGGCGTCGCCTTCACGTTCCAGAATATCCTGCTCTGCTTCACCGGCTGCCTTGTCGGGACGTTGATCGGGGTGCTGCCCGGCGTCGGCCCGACCGCGACCATCGCCATGCTGCTGCCGATCACCTTCGGCCTCGACCCGACCGGCGCGCTGATCATGCTCGCGGGCATCTATTACGGCGCGCAATATGGCGGATCGACCACGGCGATCCTCGTGAACATTCCCGGCGAAGCGACCGCCGTGGTCACCACGCTCGACGGCCACCAGATGGCCAAGCAGGGCCGGGCCGGCATCGCGCTCGGCACGGCCGCCCTCGGCTCCTTCTTCGCCGGCACCGTCGCCACCATGGTCATTGCAGCGCTCGGCGCGCCGCTGACGCGGCTGGCGCTGCTGTTCGGGCCTGCCGAATATTTCTCGCTGATGGTGATGGGCCTGTGCTTTGCCGTGGTTCTGGCACGCGGTTCGATCCTGAAGGCCTTCTGCATGATCGCGCTCGGCCTGCTCCTGTCGACGGTCGGCACCGACCTCGAGACCGGGCAGGAACGCCTGACCTTCGGCATCGCTTCGCTCTCGGACGGCATTGACGTCGCCGTGCTCGGCATGGGCGTCTTCGGTTTCGCGGAAGTGCTGCGCAACCTCGAAACCCCCGAAGCGCGCGACGTCGTCCGCGCCAAGATCGGCCGGCTGCTGCCGAACTGGAGCGACATCAAGCAATCGATCAACCCGGTGCTGCGTGGCACCGGCATCGGCGCCATCCTCGGCATCCTGCCGGGCAATGGCGCGGTGCTCGGCCCCTTCGCCAGCTACACGGTCGAAAAGAAGATCGCCGACGACCCGTCCCGCTTCGGCAAGGGCGCGATCGAGGGCGTGGCGGGGCCGGAATCGGCCAACAACGCCGGCGCGCAGACCGCCTTTATCCCGTTGCTCACGCTCGGCATTCCGCCGAATGCGGTGATGGCGCTGATGGTCGGCGCGATGACGATTCACGGCATCATCCCCGGCCCGCAGGTCATGACCAAGAACCCGGAGCTGTTCTGGGGCATGATCGCCTCGATGTGGATCGGCAACCTGATGCTGCTCGTCATCAACCTGCCGCTGGTCGGCCTCTGGGTGAAGCTGCTGCAGGTGCCCTATCGGCTGATGTTCCCGGCGATCCTGATCTTCTGCTGCATCGGCATCTATTCGGTGAACAACCAGCCGGCCGACGTCGCCTTCACGGCGCTGTTCGGCCTGTTCGGCTACGCGCTGATCAAGCTCGGCTTCGAGCCGGCACCGATGCTGCTCGGCTTCGTGCTGGGCAAGCTGATGGAGGAGAAGCTCCGGCAGGCGCTGATCATCTCGCGCGGCTCCTTCTACACCTTCATCGACTATCAGAACCGGCCGATCTCGCTGGGGCTGCTCATCGTTGCCGCGATCGTGCTCGCCATCGCGCTCTTGCCCGCGATCTCGAAGAAGCGCGACGAGGTCTTCACCGAATGACGGGGTTGCCGCCCCGGCGGCCCCCCTCCAGTTTCATTTCACGCAATCTCCAGGGAGGAATACGCATGAAGAAGCTCGCTCTCGGCCTTGCCGCCGCCGCCACGCTGGCCTTCGCCGGCGCCGCGCAGGCGCAGGGTTATCCGACGAAGCCGATCACCATGATCGTGCCCTTCGCGGCCGGCGGCCCGACCGACATCATCGCCCGCGTCGTCGCCGACCACATGTCGAAGACGCTCGGCCAGCAGATCGTGATCGAGAACGTCGCCGGCGCCGGCGGCACGACCGGCATCACCCGCGCCGTCACCGCAGCACCGGACGGCTACACCATCGCGATGGGGCATCTGGGCACCTTCTCAGCGGCCCCCGCCACCTATCCCGGCCTGAAATACGACCCGATCAACGGCATGCAGACGATCGGGCTCGCCGGCGGCACGCCGATCCTGATCGTCGCGCGCAAGAATCTCGAAGCGCCCGACCTCAAGGCCTTCGTCGCCGCCGTCAAGGCCAACCCTGACAAGTTCAACGAAGCCCATGCCGGCCTCGGCTCGGTCTCCTGGACGACTTGCACCCTGCTCAAGGGCATTCTCGGCACGCCGAAGATCAACGCCGTCGCCTATCGCGGCACCGGCCCGGCGCTGAACGACCTCGTCTCCGGCCAGATCGACTTCATGTGCGACCAGATCGTCTCGGTCTCCGAGCAGGTCAAGGCCGGAACCATCAAGGCCTATGCCATCGCCTCGGCCCAGCGCTCGCCGGCGCTGCCCGACGTGCCCACCACCAAGGAAGCCGGCCTGCCCGACTACCAGATCGAGGCCTGGAACGGCATCGCCGGCCCGAAGGGCATGCCGAAGGAGGCCGTGGACAAGCTGGTCGATGCGCTCGACAAGGCCCTCAACGACGAAGGCACCAAGAAGCGCCTGCTCGACCTCGGCGCCGTGCTGCCGACCGCCGAGGAGCGGACGCCGGCCGGTTTCGCCGCCCTGATCAAACGCGACGCCGACAAGCTGACGCCTGCGCTCTCGGCCGCGTCGAAGCAGTAAACGGACGCGAGACGCCAATGATCATGCGGCGGGCCTTCGGGCCCGCCGTTTGCGTTTCAGGCCCGGCAGCGTCCCTCGGGCGCCGGAGCACGCCTTTGTCATGACCAGGCAAGCCTCTGTTCCTGAAGCTCTTTCTGCTTCCGGTTTCCGAACGTTAACATCTCGTGACCCGCTTTCCGGGAACTGATCGAGCACGTTGCGGTTGTCCTCGCCGAAGGTTCGCTTCGAAAGGAGACATACCATGTTCAAGAAACTTGCTCTTGTTGCCGCCCTGACCATCACCCCGGCGGTTGCCTTTGCCCAGAGCCAGCCCTCGGGCGGCGCGGTCGGCGGTGCGACCAGCGGGGCCGCGACCGGCGCAGTCGGCGGCGCCGTTGTCGGTGGCCCGGTCGGTGCGGTGGTCGGCGGTGTCGGCGGCGCCGTGGTCGGCGCGATCATCGGTGATGCAGCCGAGCCGAAGTTCCGCACCTATGTGGTGGAGCAGCGCGTCCCCTCCTACACCTATGCCGAGCCGGTCGCGGTCGGCACGGTGCTGCCGCAGCAGGGCGTCGTCTACCACCAGCTGCCGGCCGACTATGCGCCGAACGCCTCGAACTATCGCTACACGGTCGTGAACGACCGCACGGTGATCGTCGAGCCGCAGACGCGCCGCATCGTGCAGATCATCGAATAATACCGCTCACGATCCGAATGACGGGCGGTTTCAACCCCAGGCCGTCCGTCCTTCAGGCCAGGCCCGCTCCGGAAACGGGGCGGGCCGCTTCGTGTCGGGACGGGCTCAGCGCGTGCCGAACATGCGGTCGCCGGCATCACCCAGACCGGGGACGATATAGCCGTGGTCGTTGAGCCGCTCGTCGATGGCCGCCGTCCAGATCCGGACATCGGGATGGGCGCCGCGCAGGCGCGCGATGCCCTCCGGCGCAGCCAGCAAACACATGAAGCGCAGATCCCGGGCGCCGCGCTCCTTCAGGCGCTCGACCGCCGCTACGGCGGAATTCGCCGTCGCCAGCATCGGGTCCATCACCACGATCATGCGATCGGCGATATCGGAGGGCGCCTTGAAGTAATATTCGACGGCCTGGAGCGTGTCGGGGTCGCGATAGAGCCCGATATGGGCGACGCGGGCAGCCGGGACGAGCTCCAGCATGCCGTCGAGGAAGCCGACGCCGGCGCGCAGGATCGGCGCGAAGACCAGCTTCTTGCCGGCAATGACCGGCTGCATCGACTTCTGCAGCGGCGTCTCGATCTCGATCAGTTCGGTCGGCAGGTCGCGCGTCACCTCGTAGCAGAGCAGCATGCCGATCTCGTTGAGGAGCTGGCGGAAGCTCTTGGTGGAGCGATCCTTCTCGCGCATCAGCGTGAGCTTGTGCTGGACCAGCGGGTGGTCGACGACGGTGACGCCGTCCTGGCTCGAAGTCATACGCCGGTTACCCCTCTATCTCTCGGACCTTGGCTTACCCTCAAAATACCGTGCCATCGCTGACGATGGTCAAGGGCGGCCCGCCATCCACACGCTTTTCGCGCGCGATCCGGCGCCCGGCGGCCCAGGTCCCGCCTTCGAGCACCTTGGCGAGCGGAAGTTCTTCGCGCGAGCGCCCGAGACGCTGACGGATCAGCGCCGCGACCTCGTCGAGCAGGGCGACGGTCAGCGCTCGCCATTCGACCACGAGCGGCGACGAGACCTCATGCGCCTTCGTCCGGTCCGCCTCATGTTTCAGCGCGATGACGCCGCTGTCGAGGAAGAGCCCGCCATTGCGGTACTCCGGCAGGCCGGTCATCTCGTCGATGTCGACCACGGCGATGCCGGCCCATTCCAGCGGCTCGATCAGCGAATAGGTCAGCCATTGCGAAAGCTTGTGGAAAGGCACGACGCCCTCCGTCGGCTTTCCCGGCGCGATCAGGGGATGGCGCCAGGTGTCGCCGAGCGCGACGCCAGCGACCGTCAGCCGCGACGGCCAGATGCCGCCGAAAGTGCCGAGCACCTCGCCCAGCATATGCGGGGCTCGCAGCGTCCCGGTATCGGCAGCCTTGGCGAAGCGATCGAACAACGCGCCCGGCCGCGACAGACCCTGCCGTTCCAACTCCTCGCCGAGGCGGTTGAGCAGCGCCGCGCGGCCTTCGAGCGCGAGCAGCGGATTGCCCGGCCCGGCCTGGAAGCCGTGCGCCAGCGCGGCCGCATCGAGGCGCTTCAGCCCGGCCGCATCGGCCCGCAAGGGATCGGCTGGATCGCTGGAGAACAGCCCTGCGGCGAACATGTCGAGCGAGGCGAGCGCCAGCCCCTCGGAGCGGCCGATCTCGCGGCCCGTCGCGGCATCGCGATAGCGCCAGTCCGGGCCGGCGCCGGCATCGAGCAGGACACTGACGACGGCGAGATCATAGGCGGCGCGGCCGCGCGCGGCATGGTTTGCGAAGTTCGCCTCCCGGTCGAGCTTCTGCCAGCGATCCTCGCCATCGACGGTGAAATGGCGCCAGCGCGCATGGAAGGGGATGTCGAGCGTCGGATAATTCGCGCGGATCGTCTCCAGCACATAATCCGCGCAGGTTTCGAGCCGATCCGGATGGACGCTGAAATGAAGAAGCTGACCGGCAAGGCCGAGCTCCAGCATCTCCTGCGCACGCTCACGCACGGCAGCGGGTTTCAACAGGGCGCGGAACGCCTCGGGATCGCGGTCGGGCATCGTCAACTCGGTTGGCGTGGCGGAATCAGAACTTGTCGAGGTCGCGGCCGACCGTGGACTTCAGGGCGTTGTCGCCAGGCGCGCCGTCGGGCGAGTAGTATCCCGCGGCCTTCTTGGCCTCGATCTCGACGGAGGCATCGGGCGGGACCAGCTCGGGCGGGATCGCGACGCGCTCGCCGATGGTGATGCCGCTCTCGACCATGGCGTCGTATTTCATGTTCGACATCGACATCAGCCGGTCGATATGGGTGACGCCGAGCCAGTGCAGCACGTCCGGCATGAGCTGCTGGAAGCGGGCATCCTGGACGCCGGCGACGCATTCGGTGCGCTCGAAATAGGTCGCGGCGGAATCGCCGCCCTCCTGGCGCTTGCGGGCGTTGTAGACGAGGAATTTCGTGACCTCGCCGAGCGCCCGCCCCTCCTTGCGGTTGTAGACGATCAGGCCGACGCCGCCGCTCTGGGCCTCCTTCACGCATTCCTCGATGCCATGCGTGAGATAGGGCCGGCAGGTGCAGATGTCCGAGCCGAAGACGTCCGAGCCGTTGCACTCGTCATGGACCCGGCAGGCGATGCGCGCCTTCGGATCGGCAAGCCGCGAAGCCTCGCCCATGACATAGGCCGTGATCGAGCCGATCGGCGGCAGGAAGACCTTGAGGTCCGGCCGCGTCACAAGCTCGGGATACATGCCGCCGGTCTGCTCGAAGAGTGTGCGGCGCAATTCGCTCTCGGTGGTGCCGAACCGTTCGGCGATGCCCGGCAGGTACCAGACCGGATCGACCGCGATCTTGGTGACGCTGATATCGCCGGAGGCGTGCAGGATATGCCCGTCCGCAGCGAGGCGATGGGCGCCCATCGCGGCGAGGATCTCGGGCAGGTTGAGCCTGGCCTTGGTGATCGCGATCGACGGCCGGATATCGATGCCCTCGCCGATCAGCTTGCCGAAATCCTGCGCGACCGTGTGGCCGAAGGGATCGAGCGAGACGATCCTCTTCGGGTCGGCCCATTGCGGCTGGGGCAGGATTTCCGCCGTCGGATAGGTGTTGGTCAGGTCCGGGCGCTGCTGAGGGTTCATGGCGCGGGCCGAGATCGCCAGCGCCCGATAGACCGAATAAGAGCCGCCATGGGCGCCGATGACGTTGCGGTCGGCCAGATTGGTGGTCGAGGCGATGATGGGCCCACGCTCGGCGGCGTTGGGAGCGCCCCACTTGATCGGGAAGCGCGTGGCAGCCCCGCCCGGCTCGGGATGGGAGGTCAGCCTGATATGGCCGTTGCGGTTCGGCGCATTCATCGCGGTCACGCCCTGAAAACGGAAGAAGGCCCCGGGACGGGATCGTCCGGGGCCTTCTGGACCTCATGAAGTCTGAACCAGCGCAGTGGCGCCGTCAATCGCCTTAGAAAACAGCGAGATAGCGCAGCAGCGAGATGATGCCGATCACGATCACGATGATCTGCACGACGTTCTTGATCTGCCCGTCGAGCGGCAGCATCCGCACGAGGTAGAGCACGAGGCCGATGACGAGAACGGTGATCAGCAGCGAAATCAGAATGGACATGCTTGCAGCCCTTTATCTCGGCCGGTAGCCGGCCCCCCGGAGCCCAGCCGCGACGCATTCGCGGCTTGTCAGCCCCGGCGAGAGAACGTCGCAGGGCGGGGATTGGTTCCGGAGGCGGGTTTGCCGGCGAAAGGGGCTTTCGAAGGAACGCGGGAGCCGCAAACAGAAAACCCCTCTCCCGGGTGGGACAGGGGTTTTCCGCAGTTCCTGCGCTCGGCTCAGCCGGCGATGCGGTCGAAATCCGCGACCGCGCGCGTTGCCTGGCGGAGCTGGTTGAGCAGCTTCAGGCGGTTGGCCCGCAGGGCCGGATCGGGATCGTTGACCGTGACCTTGTCGAAGAAGGCATCCACCGCCGGGCGGATTTCGGCGAGCGCGGCCATGGCGCCCTCGTAATCCTCGGCGGTGACGGCGGCCTCGGCCTTCGGCGTCGCCTGCGCCAGCGCAACGGCAAGCGCCTTCTCCTCGATCAGGCCGGCCTCGGCGATCAGATGCAGGTCCGGAGCAGCGGCGAAGGCGCCCTCCCCGTCCTTCTTCTCCTCGGCCTTGAGGATATTGGCGGCGCGCTTGTAGCCGGCGAGTAGGTTTTTGCCGTCCTCGGTATCGAGGAAACGGCCGAGCGCGGCGACGCGACGGGTGATGAGGAGGAGGTCGTCGTTGGCCGAAGCGCCTTCGCCCAGCACGGCGTCGACGAGATCATGCCGCGCGCCCTGGTCGCGGAGCATGACCTTCAAGCGGTCGTGGAAGAAAGAGAGGAGGTCGGCATCGTTGGCGACCTGCGTCAGCCCCAGCCGCACCCCATTCTCGACCACCAGCCGGATCACACCCAGCGCCGCGCGACGCAGCGCATAGGGGTCCTTGCTGCCGGTCGGCTTCTCGTCGATGGCCCAGAAGCCGACGAGCGTGTCGAGCTTGTCGGCCAATGCCACGGCCACCGAAACCGGATCGTTAGGAACGCGATCGGACGGGCCGACCGGCTTGTAGTGCTCCTCGACCGCGGCCGCGACCGAAACATCCTCGCCCTGCAGCTCGGCATATTTCCGGCCCATCAGGCCCTGCAGTTCCGGGAACTCGCCGACCATCTCGGTCGGCAGATCGGCCTTGGCGAGCCTGGCGGCACGTTCGGCCTTGTCCGGGTCGGCGCCGACGATCGGGGCCAGTTCCCTGGCCAGAGCCGCGATGCGCTGGACGCGCTCGCCCTGCGTGCCGAGCTTGGCGTGGAAGACGACGCCGAGCTTGTCGAGCTTGGCCATGCGCTGGTCGAGCGGCTTGGCGAGATCGAGGCCGAGCTTTTCAGCGCTGTCCCTGAAGGTGTCGAGGTCCGGCAGCGAGCCGCGATCGGTCTGCCAGAAATAGGCGGCGTCCGAGAGGCGCGCACGCACGACGCGGCCATTGCCGGCGGTGATCGCCACGCCACCATCGCTGGCGACGAGGTTCGAGACCAGGATGAAGCGATTGGCGAGATCGCCGGTCGCCGGATCGCGCAGCACGAAGCATTTCTGGTTGGCGCGGATCGTGGCGCGGATCGCCTCGCCGGGAATGTCGAGGAAGCGTTCCTCGAAGGAACCCATCAGCACGACCGGCCATTCGACGAGGCCGGCAACCTCCTCCAGCAAGCCCTCGTCCTCGACGAGGTCGAGACCCTGCGCGAAGGCGAGGTTGCGGGCGTCTGTGAGGATGATCTCCTTGCGGCGGTCGGCATCGAGCACGACCTTCGCCTTCTCAAGCGAGGCGACATAGTCCTCCAGGCGCTTCACCGTGATAGGTGCAGGCGCGTGGAAGCGGTGGCCATAGGTCACGTTGCCGGAGACGATGCCGTCGACTTCGAAGGGCACGATCTCGGTGTCTTCGGTCTCGGCGCCGAAGGTGCAGAGGATCGAATGCAGCGGGCGCACCCAGCGGAGGCTCGCCCCCGCAGCCGAGGCCTTGCCCCAGCGCATCGATTTCGGCCAGGGGAAGGACCGGATCACCGCAGGGACGATCTCGGCGATGGCCGCGACGGTTTCCTGGCCGGGCTTCTCGATGATGGCGACGTAGGAGTCGCCCTTCTTCGGATCGCTGACGATCGTCGCCTGGTCGAGCGAATTCAGACCCGCTGCCTTGAGGAAGCCCTGCACGGCGGCGTCGGGCGCGCCGACGCGCGGACCCTTGCGCTCCTCACGCACGTCGCGGCCACGAACGGGGAGGCCGGCAATGTGCAGCGCGAGCCGGCGCGGCGTCGCGAAGGCCTTCGCGCCCTCGTAGACGAGGCCGCGCTCGACCAGCGCATCGGTGACGAGTTTCTTCAGATCATCGGCAGCCTTGCGCTGCATGCGCGCGGGAATCTCTTCCGAAAACAGTTCAAGCAGAAGATCGGGCATCAGATGGCTCCCCCGCCGGCGGTCTTCAGCCAGGCCGCACCGCAGGCCTTGGAGAGCTCGCGCACGCGCAGGATGTAGCTCTGCCGCTCGGTGACCGAGATCACGCCGCGCGCATCGAGCAGGTTGAAGATGTGGCTCGCCTTGATGCACTGGTCATAAGCCGGCAGGGCGAGTTCGTGGCGGGGCTGGTTGGCGCCAGCGGCCGGTTCGCCGGCGGCGAGCAGGGCCTTGCACTCGATCTCGGCATCGGTGAAGTGCCGGAACAGCATCTCGGTATTGGCATGCTCGAAATTATGCCGGGAGTATTCCTGCTCGGCCTGCAGGAAGACGTCGCCATAGGAGATGCGGTCCTCGCCATCGAGACCGTTGAAGTTGAGATCGTAGACGTTCTCGACGCCCTGGACATACATCGCCAGGCGTTCGAGCCCATAGGTCAGTTCGCCCGCGACGGGCGCGCATTCCACGCCCGCGACCTGCTGAAAGTAAGTGAACTGGCTGACTTCCATGCCGTCGCACCAGCATTCCCAGCCGAGGCCCCAGGCGCCCAAGGTCGGGCTCTCCCAGTCGTCCTCGACGAAGCGGACGTCATGCAGGCCGAGATCGACGCCGATGGCCTTGAGCGAGTCGAGATAGAGCTGCTGAAGATCCGGCGGCGACGGCTTCAGGATGACCTGGAACTGATAGTAATGCTGGAGGCGGTTGGGGTTCTCGCCGTAGCGGCCGTCCTTGGGGCGGCGCGAAGGCTGGACATAGGCCGCCCGCCACGGCTTCGGCCCGAGCGCGCGCAAGGTCGTCGCCGGGTGGAAGGTGCCGGCACCGACCTCCATGTCGTAGGGCTGCAACACCACGCAACCTCGCTCGGCCCAGAAGCGCTGCAACGTCAGCAGCAGCCCCTGGAAGGAGCGGGTCGGATCCATCGCCGGGGAAGAAGCCGGGATGGTGGAGTGCGAGAGTGGCGCGGGGGCGGACAAGTGCCAGCAACCTTCCGATAACAAGGGAATGGTGCGGTGATTAGGGTTCGGGCCAGTCATGGTCAAGCATGAGCCGGAACCGAAAGCGGACAGGTTTCGTTCATATCGGGTCTGATATCGACAATCCCAACCGCACGGCTCGCGATGTTCGGGGCGAGCATTTGATGACGGGCCGGCGGCCGCATAACCAAGGAGTAAGCCCATGTTGACAACCCGCATCATTGCCGCCGCTTTCGGCGCTGCGACCTTGCTCGGTGCCGCCATGAGCACCGCCCCGGCCTCGGCGGCGCCGATTTCCGCCGGCACGGCGCTGGCTTCCGGCGCCGAAACCGGTCTCGTCCAGCAGGCCTGGCATCGCGGCCGCCCGCATTACGGGCCGCGCCGCCATTACCGTCCGCGCTGCTGGACCGAGTCCCGCCGTATCTGGAACGGCCATCGCTGGATCAGGCGGGCCGTACGCGTCTGCCGCCGCTGAGGCGGGCGCACATATCTGAAGACGGGCGGACGGCGCGGTTTCGCGCCGTCCGTGCAACAAGGCCCGCCATCCGCCTCGGGGATCACGGGTTGGCCCCGCCTGAGCCGGCGGCGCGATGGAGGCCAGGATGTTCCGGACAACGCTTCTTGCTGCCGCGCTGGCGGGCTCTATGGGCGGAGTTGCTCTCACCGCCTCCCCGGTTGCGGCCGCGCCTGTCGCTGCCGCGGCCGGGCAATCGGCGCAAGCCGGGCAAAGCCTCGTCGAGCAGGCCCAGTATTACGGCCTGCGCCGATACCGGCGCCCGCGCTGCTTCTGGTCCGACCGCCGCGTCTGGAACGGCTGGCGCTGGGTGGTTCGCCCGGTGCGCATCTGCCGCTGAGCGGCTCCCAAGAATGGCCGCAATGTGGCTGTTGGCTGAAGGCAAGCTGAACGACGCGATTCCGTGCCGTTCAGGTTCGAGGCCCTAACATTCAACGCAAGGACGGCGTTTTCATCCGACGGCAGGGACTGCCGGCGCCATCTCATGGAGGTTTTCATGTTTCGGACACTGATCGTCACCATGGCGACCGCTGGCGCGCTGGGCGTAGCCGGCATCGCCGCTACCCCCGCTTCGGCAGCCCCGATTGCGGCAGCCCCGATTGCGGCCGCGCCCTCGGTCTCGAGCGAAGGCATGGTGCAGCAGGCGCAGTATTATTACGGTCCGCGCCGCTATTACGGCCGGCCGCGCTATTACGGCCCCCGCTATTACGGGCCGCGGCGCTATTACGGCCCGCCGCGTTTCTATGGCCCGCCGGCCTATTATGCTCCGCGGCGATTCTACGGGCCGCGCTATTACTGGTAATCGGGCGTAAGGCGCCCACGGCCGCGATGGACCGCGTCGCTCAAGGGTGTCAGCCTGCCATCAGCGCCATTGATCACGAAAGCCGGCAGCAACGCTGCCGGCTTTCTGCTGTTCAGCACGGCCGTGACGATGATGCGGATCGCCGGCTTGTCGGCAAAGGCATGGACCGGGCGAACCGCGACCGCGCCGAAACCGGTTTCGAGGCCGGCCAGAACTTCGGGCAGCGCCTCGACCCGATGAATAAGCGCGAGATATCCACTCGGCCGAAGCAGGCGCCGGGCCGTCCGCAGCCAGGGCGCGAGCGCTCCTTCGGCGACATGGGCGGCCTTGCGGTTCGGGACAGGCGAGGCCCGGCTGCCGCCCGGGGGATAGAAGGGCGGGTTCATCGCGACCGCGTCGAAGGAGGCGGGTGCCAGACCTAGCTCGGAGAGGATCCCGGCCCGTGCCGTGACATCCCCGGCCACGGCCGTCACGCGCCCCGCCATCTCGTTGAGCCCGGCATTGCGCGCGGCCAGCGCGGCAAGCTCCGGATCGCGCTCGAGCAGCGTGACCTGCAATTCCGGCTGGGCCAGCGCCGCGGCGAGGCCGACCGTGCCGACGCCGGCCCCGATATCCAGCAACGCGCCGCCACCCAGATCCGGCAGCGCCGCTGCAAGCAGGACCGCATCGCTGCCGGCGCGGTGGCCCTTGCGCGGCTGGAGCAGCCTCAGCCGGCCATCGAGCAAACGATCCTCGACGATCTCGCCCAGTGCCGCGCCCGGTTCGATCTCACTCATCACGCAATTCTGATCCGTAGCCGGCCTCGACCAGCAAAGCCCGCGCACGCCTGCGATCGGCATCGCGCACCAGCAGGCGACGGGGGAAGGCTCCGATCATGCCCTCGAGCGAACTGATATGCTGATCTGCGATCAGGCAGTCGAGATTGGCCGATGCCAGCAGGGCCTCGACGGCGCCGAGCAGGATAAGGTCGTTGGTGCGCAGGAGTTCGTGCATGGCTCCATGGAGCCCAAGCACCCGGGTTTGTGCAAGAGCCGTCGGCTTTCGGGCTCCCGTTCACGCAAAGGTGCGGCGTCACGCCGGTTTGCAGGGGCTGGCGTCCCATGCGACGGTTGTGGCATGGCACAAGCGCGCCGCCCGGCGCGGGTATCTGACTCCGGAGTGTCTCCAGTGGGTGTCGTCGTCTCCCTTGAGGAACGGGAATCGAATCAGGCCAGCATCGAGCCGCTGGTCGCGCTGACGCGCGAGGACATGGCCCGCGTCAACGCGATGATCCTGTCGCGCACCGGCTCCGACGTGACGATGATCCCGGAGGTCGCCAACCACCTGATCTCGTCGGGTGGCAAACGGCTGCGGCCGATGCTGACGCTCGCGATGGCCGACCTCTGCGGCTATGTCGGCGATGGCCACGTCAAGCTCGCGGCCTCCGTCGAGTTCATGCATACGGCCACGCTGCTCCATGACGACGTCGTCGACGAGAGCGACATGCGCCGCGGCAAGCTCGCCGCCCGCATGCTCTGGGGCAACGAGGCAAGCGTTCTGGTCGGCGATTTCCTGCTCGGCCAGGCCTTCAAGATGATGGTCGAGGTCGGCTCGCTCAGGGCGCTCGACATTCTCTCCACCGCCGCCTCCGTGATCGCGGAGGGTGAGGTTCTCCAGCTCTCCGTCGCCAAGAACACGGAAACGACCGAGGACGAATATCTGGCGGTGATCCGCGGCAAGACGGCCGAGCTCTTCGCCGCCGCCTGCGAGGTCGGGCCGGTGATCGCCGGCTCCCCCAAGGCCGATGCCGCCGCCTGCCGCAGCTACGGCCTCAATCTCGGCATCGCCTTCCAGCTCATCGACGACGCGCTCGACTATGGCGGCGTCGCCGCCAAGCTCGGCAAGAACACCGGCGACGATTTCCGCGAGGGCAAGATCACCCTGCCCGTCGTGCTCTCCTTCCGCCGCGGCGACGAGGCCGAACGTGCCTTCTGGAAGCGCACGCTACAGGACGGCGAGATCCGCGACGGCGATCTGGAGGAAGCACAGGCGATCATGCGCCGGCACAAGGCGCTCGACGACACGATCGCCCGCGCCGAGCATTATGCGCGCATGGCCAAGGACGCCCTCGGCCTGTTCCCGGCCTCGCCGATGAAGCAGGCGCTCAACGCCGCCGTCGATTTCTGCGTGGCGCGGGCGCATTGAGCTGACGCACCACCGTCACTGCGAGGAGCGCAATGACGGTGGAGCGGCCCCACCGCTTTAGCTCAGCAGCGTCGGCTTGACCCACCAGCCCGGCCGCTCGCGCTGCAACGCCTTGGCAGCGGCAGCGCTCGATGCGCAATCGTCGAACAGCGCGAAGCAGGTCGCGCCCGAGCCCGACATGCGCGCCAGCCGGCAACCGGGCAACGCCGCGAGCCGGTCCAGGGCCTCGCCGATCACCGGCGCACCCCGCTGCGCCGGTGCTGCGAGATCATTGCTCGTGGTCGCCAGATAGCCCAGCAGATCCGCGGCCGATGCCGGGGCCGCAAGATTCTGCGCGCGCGCTTCCGACGTCACCTCACCCGCCTTGAGACCAAGCGCCCGGAATACGCCCACCGTCTCGACCCCCACGCCGGGATTGACCAGCACGCCGAAAAGCGGCGGCAGCCTGAGCACCGGGCCGAGCTTTTCGCCGATGCCGGCCATCAGCCGCGCGCGCGAATCGAGACAGACCGATACGTCGGCCCCGACCTGCGTCGCGACCTCCCGCAGGATCGGATCGCCCGGAGCGATGCCGTTCAGGCGCGCGAGCAGGCGCAACGCCGCAGCCGCATCGGCCGAGCCGCCCCCGATTCCCGAGGCGACCGGCAGGCGCTTGACGAGATGGAAGCGCCCCAGGCGCAGGCCGGGGCGTGCCGCCGCAAGCGAGCGGGCGGCGCGCAGGACGAGATTGCCGTCATCGGCCGCGAGTCCTTTAGACCGAGGCCCTGCGAGCGTCAGAGAGAGGTCAGCGCCGGGATCGAGCGACAGCGTGTCGCCGACGCCGGCGAAGGCGACGAGGCTTTCCAGCTCGTGATAGCCGTCGGCGCGTCGGCCGAGCACGCGCAGGTCGAGATTGACCTTGGCGCGGGCGCGCGTCGTCAGCGGTGGGGCCACGGCGTCAGGCCGGCGACGCGGAAGCGTCAGCCGCCGTCCTTCTTGGTCTCCTCGACCGCATTGGCCGAAGGATCCTCCATCCCGCGCTCGATCTTGCGCAGGATCTTCTCCAGGTCCTCAGGCTCGGGCTTGAGGTCGCGGGCGTGGTTCCACTGGAACTTCGCCTCGAGCTGGCGGCCGGTGCGCCAGTAGACGTCGCCGAGATGATCGTTGATGACCGGATCGGACGGGCGCAGTTCCGCAGCGCGCTCGATCTCGCGCGAGGCATCGTCATAGCGGCCGAGGCGATAATAGGCCCAGCCGAGCGAATCGATGATGTAGCCGTCGCGCGGGCGGAGCTCGACGGCGCGGCGCAGCATGTCGAGCGCCTCGTCGAGCTTGAGATGCTTGTCGACCAGCGAATAGCCGAGATAGTTCAGCACCAGCGCCCGCTCGCGGCCGAGCGGATCGGGCAGGAGTTCGAGCGCCTTGCGCAGATCGGCCTCGGCCTCGGGCCAGCGGTTGATGCGCTCGCGGGCGATGCCTCGGAAATAGAACAGATCCCAGTTGGCGCGGCCGGGCGAGGCGAGCTTGTCGATGGCCTTATCATAGGCCGCCGCGGCTTCCGCGAATTTCTTGCGCGAGCGATAGATGTTGCCGAGCGCCGAGAGCGCGTCGACATCGTCCGGCCGCTCGGCAATGACCTTGTCGAGATGCTTCACCGCCTCTTCGGGCTTGCCGAGGTTTTCCAGCGCCAGCCCGGCCTGGATCTCGGCATTCGGACGCAGCGGCGAGGAGGCCGGCATCTTGTCGTAGACGGCGACGGCATCCTCCGGCTGGCGCGCACGCTCCAGAATGTCGCCGAGCGTCAGGATCGCGAGGTCGTGGCCGGGGTCGAGATAGATCGCCATGCGCAGGTAGAGCAGCGCGGCGGCTTCGTCGCCCTGGCGGTTGCCGGCGCTGGCGAGGCCATAGAGCACCTCGGCCGCGCCCTGCTGCGGCGTCGTGATCTGACGCGGCGGCGCATCCTTCTTGCCGACGAGCGCCATGCCCTCGCGGATGATCGGATGATTCGGCAGCAGGCGGTCGAAGGCGGCGTAGGTTTCGGCCGCACCGTTGAAATCGCCGTTGCGGGCCTGGAAGCGCGCCCAGAGATCGACCAGCCGGAGCGTGGTCTTCTCGGCGTCATAGGCGGATTTCAGCCGCTTCTCGGCTTCGCCCTTGCGGCCGGCGGCATCGAGAATGAGCCCGGCATGATAGTCGCGGAAAAGATTGTAGGACGCCTCGCCCTTCAGGCGCTCCAGCGTCTCGATCGCCCGGCGGGAATTGCCGGAGCCGAGATAGGACCAGGCTGTGAGCAGCGTCGCGGTGATGTCGGCCGCGCGCCCCCTGCCCCCGCGCTGGAGATGATTGCGCGCCGTCCGGTAGCTCTTCTGCTTGATCGAGCGGATGCCGATGACGAGCTGGGCGAGGCCATTGCTCGGATCCTGCTGGATCAATTTGTCGGCCGCCCGGAAGGCATCCGGCATGGCACCGTCGGCCAGGAAGGCGACGAAGGCGCGCTCGGTCAGGTCGTTGTTCTGCGGGTCTTCCTTGATCGCCTCGCGCAGATAGACGGAGGCCGCACCGAGATCGCGGGATGCACCGGCGACGATCGCGGCGAGGTAGTTGCCTTCCAGGCTGTCGCCCGGCTCGAGCGTGTCAGCCGTACGCGGCTGCGTTGCGCCCTGGGCAGCGGCCACGGCTGGCAGGAACATCAAAAGCGACAACGCAGCAGCCGTGCCGGAGGCACGCACCTTCTTCAATAATGTCACGACTGCCATTCTCCCTCGGTCCGCAGCCTCACCATCTCGGGGCGCACTCTTCCAGCGGACCGTGATCGCTTCGCGTAGGCTGCCAAGATGGCGGTTTCCGGGCGGACGGGCAAGCCGGCCCCCTCCCGAATGCGGCTCTTTCGTAGCAGCCGCGCAACACTCCCGGAAATCTGCCTGACCAAGCGGCCGAAAGCCGAAAACGGCGATCATCACGCAGGGATATCGGGCCTATAGCTTGTCCGTCTGCAGCTTTCGCAGCGATTCCACTGGGACTGTTCCAATGAAGAAGATCATTCTGAGCATTGCCGCCATCGCACTCCTCGGCGGCTTCGTCGCCGGCTGCGCCAAGGACGAGACCAAGCCGGTCGCCAAGATCGTCCGCAAGGGCTGATCGGCCTCCTGGCCTTACGACAAAGGGCGCGCCGGCCGGCGCGCCCTTTTTGATTCATCGGACAGCGAATCGCCCCGCGATCACATATTCGCGTAGCCCGGCCCGCCGCCGCCTTCCGGGACCGTCCAGGTGATGTTCTGGGCGGGGTCCTTGATGTCGCAGGTCTTACAGTGGACGCAGTTCTGCGCGTTGATCACGAAGCGCGGATTGGTCTTCGTCTCGGCGTTCTCGTAGACGACCTCATAGACGCCCGCCGGGCAATAGAGCCTGGCCGGCTCGCCATAGAGCGGCAGGTTCTGCGTGATCGGAACCGATGGATCCGCCAGCTTGAGATGAGCCGGCTGGTCTTCCTCGTGATTGGTCGAGGAGAGGAAGACCGAGGAGAGCTTGTCGAAGGAGATCTTGCCGTCCGGCTTCGGATAGCTGATCGGCGTGACCTCGGCGAGCGGCTTCAGCGTCGCGAAATCCGGCTTGCCGTGCTTCAGCGTGCCGAAGGGCGACCAGCCGAAGAGCTGGTTCAGCCACATATCGATGCCGCCGAGCCCGATGCCGAGCAAGGTGCCGAACTTGGACCAGAGCGGCTTGACGTTGCGGACGCGCTTCAGGTCCTTGCCGATGGCGCTGTCGCGCCAGCTCGTCTCGATCTCGGCGACCTCGTCATGCTGCCGCCCGGCCTGCAATGCCGGCACCAGCTTCTCAGCCGCGAGCATGCCCGACAGGATGGCGTTGTGGCTGCCCTTGATGCGGGGAACGTTGACGAAGCCGGCCGCGCAGCCAATCAGCGCGCCGCCCGGGAAGGTCAGCTTCGGCACCGACTGCCAGCCGCCCTCGGTGATGGCGCGCGAGCCATAGGCGATGCGCTTAGCGCCCTCGAAGGTGTCGCGGATCAGCGGATGGGTCTTGAAGCGCTGGAACTCGTCAAAGGGCGAGAGCGTCGGGTTCTGGTAGTTGAGATGGACGACGAAGCCGACCGAAACCAGATTGTCGTCGAAATGGTAGAGGAAGGAGCCGCCGCCGGTGCTGTTGTCGAGCGGCCAGCCGAAGGAGTGCTGGACGCGGCCCTTGTGGAACTTCTCCGGCTTGACCTGCCAGAGCTCCTTCAGGCCGATGCCGTATTTCTGGGGCTCGCGGCCTTCATCCAATGCAAACCGCTTGATCGCGATCTTGGAGAGCGAGCCGCGCGCGCCCTCGCCCAGCAGCGTGTAGCGGCCGCGCAGCTCCATGCCCCGGGTGAAGCGGTCAGAAACCGTTCCGTCCTTGGCGATGCCCATATCGCCCGTGGCGATGCCGGCGACCGAGCTATCCTCGTTGAAGAGCAGCTCGGCGGCGGCGAAGCCCGGATAGATCTCGACGCCGAGCGCCTCGGCCCGCGCGCCCAGGAACTTCGCGACGAGCCCGAGCGAGCCGACGAAATTGCCGTGATTGTTCATCAGCGAGGGCATGCCGAAATTCGGCAGGCGGATACCGTTCGGCTCGGTCAGGAAATAGAAGATGTCTTCCTTGACCTCGGTGGTCAGGGGGCGCTCTGGATCGTCGCGCCAGTCCGGCACGAGCCGGTCGAGGCCGATGGGATCGATGACGGCACCGGAGAGGATATGGGCGCCGACCTCGGCGCCCTTCTCGACCACCACGACCGAGATGGACTCATCGAGCTGCTTCAGCCGGATCGCAGCCGCCAGCCCCGCAGGGCCGGCACCGACGATGACGACGTCATAGTCCATGCTCTCGCGCGGTTCGCTCTGCGCTTCCTTCAGATCCATCCTGCCCTCCGCCTCAGCAGCATGCGCCGCATGATAGTTTATATATGAACTATTTCACCGGGTCGTTCAATGCCGGCTTTCGTCCAGTCTGGAACCCCTCTATCCAAGCGTGCGTTCCATTTTGCAACTGCGTCGGCTCGCAGAGAGGGTTTGCAAGGTATAGGATGCAGCGATGAGCCTGTCCGATGCAGTCAGCCCCGACGCGCCCGATCCTTACGAGCTTTTGAGCTGGTACGCCGAGATGGGCGTGACCGAGGCGCTCGACGAAGCGCCGCGCAACCATTTTGCCGACCCCGCTCCTGCCGGCGAGCGCGGCGACGGGCAGCCGCGCCTGCGCCCGCTACCCGGCCGCCCTGCCGCACCGGCACGGCCGATGGCGGCTGCGGCAACGGCACCGGACGACGCCACGGTCAGCGCCAAGGCGCTCGCTCGCGAAGCGCGCACGCTCGATGAGCTGAAGGCCGCGCTGGCCGGTTTCGAAGGCTGCGTGCTGAAGGCCACCGCCAAGAACCTGGTCTTCGCCGACGGCAATCCGCAGGGCCGGGTGATGATGGTCGGCGAAGCGCCCGGTGCCGACGAGGACCGCATCGGCCTGCCCTTCGTCGGGCGCTCCGGGCAGTTGCTCGACCGCATGCTGGCCGCGATCGGGCTGAGCCGGAAGGACGACGTCTATATCGCCAACATGCTGCCATGGCGCCCGCCGGGCAACCGCACGCCGACGCCACAGGAAGTGGCGATCTGCCTGCCCTTCATCCAGCGCCAGATCGAGCTCGCCGATCCCGACATCCTGGTCTGCGTCGGCGGCCCCTCCGCGCAAGGGCTGCTCGGGTTCACCGGGATCCTGCGCTCGCGCGGCAAATGGGTGGAATACGACACCGGGGCGCGGCGCATCCCGGCAATCGCGACGCTGCACCCGGCCTATCTGTTGCGGCAGCCGCTGCAGAAGCGGCTCGCCTGGCGCGACCTGCGCGCGCTGAAGGCGGCGCTCGACGGGAAGAATTGACGCAGCGACGTTGCGCGCAGGCGCGGCACGAGGCAGGCTTGCATTAGATCACATCCAGACACGCCCGAACGGGCGAGGCCCGGCACCGGCGTGACCTGGCCAGACGGAGTTCTGCGATGGTCATCGATGCTTTTCTGCTTTCGCGCATCCAGTTCGCCTTCACCATCTCGTTCCACATCGTCTTCCCGGCCTTCACGATCGGGCTTTCCGCCTATATTGCGACACTGCTCGGGCTGTGGTTGAAGACGGGCGACCCGAAATTCCACCTGCTCGCCCGGTTCTGGACCAAGATATTCGCCGTCTCCTTCGCGATGGGCGTCGTCTCCGGCATCGTGCTGTCCTATCAGATCGGCACGAACTGGAGCCGCTTCTCTGTCGCGGTTGGCAATATCGTCGGTCCGCTGCTGGGCTATGAGGTACTCACTGCGTTCTTCCTCGAGGCTTCTTTCCTCGGCGTGATGCTGTTCGGCTGGAAGCGGGTGCCGCCCTGGCTGCATTTCCTCTCGGCGGCGATCGTCGCCGGTGGCACGGCGATGTCCGGCTTCTGGATCCTCTCGGCCAATAGCTGGATGCAGTATCCCGTCGGGCACGAGGTCCGCGACGGCATCGCCTACCCCGTCGACTGGATGAAGATCGTCTTCAATCCGACCTTCCCCTTGCGCTTCGCGCATATGATGACGGCGGCCTATCTCACCACCGCCTTTGTCGTGCTGGCGACCGGGGCGCGCCATCTCCTCGCCGGACACCGCACCGAATCGGCCAAGACGATGGTGCGCATGGCGATCCTGATGATCGCACTGACCGCGCCGCTGCAGGCGCTGATCGGCGATTTCCACGGCAAGCAGACCGCGATCTACCAGCCGGCCAAGCTCGCCGCGATCGAGGCGCACTGGGATTCGGCCAAGCCCGGCGCGCTCGTCCTCTTCGCCTGGCCCGACGAGAAAGCCGAGCTCAACCGGTTCGAAATCTCGATCCCCGGCGTCGCCAGCCTGCTGACGCATGGCAGCATGGATGCGCTGTTCCCGAGCCTGAAGGATTTCAAGGTCGAGGACCGGCCGCCGGTGCTCATCCCCTTCTTTGCCTTCCGCATCATGGTCGGCATCGGCACCCTGATGATCCTGTTCGGCTGGGTCGGCGCCTGGCTCTGGAAGCGCGGCACCATCTTCGAATCGCGCAGATGGCTCTGGCTCGCCCAGTACAGCTGGCCGGCCGGGTTCGTCGCCATCCTCTCCGGCTGGTTCGTCACCGAGGTCGGTCGCCAGCCCTGGCTCGCCACCGGCGTCCTGCGCTCGAAGGACGCGGTCTCGCCGATCACGACTCTCGAGGTCGCGATCTCGCTGGGGCTGTTCGTCTTCGTCTACTGCGTGGTGTTCACGGCCGGCATCCTCCTGATCAATCGCCTGATCGACAAGGGACCGGACGAGATCAGCCATGAGGACCCGCCCGAGCAGCCATCGAAGCGGACGCTGAAGGCGGCACAGGCGCCCGCCGCGGCGATCTTCGGCGACGGCCATCCCGGCGACGACAAGATCCAGCCGGCGAACTGAGGAGAGCTATTATGGAATGGTATCTCCCCGTGATCTGGGCCGGCGTGATCGGCACCGCCGTAATGCTCTACGTCATCCTCGATGGCTTCGACCTCGGCATTGCCATCCTGTTCCCGACGACGAAGGACGAGGGCGAGCGCGACCAGATGATGAATTCGGTCGCGCCGTTCTGGGACGGCAACGAGACCTGGCTGGTGCTCGGCGGCGCCGGGCTCTGGGTCGCCTTCCCCTATGCCTATGCCATCATCATGCCGGCCTTCTACATCCCGGTGATCCTGATGCTGCTGGCGCTGATCTTCCGTGGCGTCGCTTTCGAGTTCCGCTGGGTGGCCAAGCCCCATCACAAGGTCTGGGACCTCGCCTTCTGGGCAGGCTCGACGCTCGCCGCCTTCGCGCAGGGGCTGATCCTCGGCGGATTGCTCCAGGGCGTGAAGGTCGTCGACAAGCAGTTCGCGGGTGGCCCCTTCGACTGGCTGACGCCGTTCACGGTGATGTGCGGCATCGGCGTCGTCATCGGCTATGCCACGCTCGGCGCGACCTGGCTGGTCTACAAGACGGAGGGGCCGGTGGCGGACCGGGCGCGCCGGCAGGCGAAGGCACTGCTGCTGGGCCTGCTCGCCTTTGCGGTGCTGGTTTCACTCTGGACGCCGTATGCGCATCCGCGCATCTCCGCGCGCTGGTTCACGCCGTCCAACCTGATGCTGCTCTGGCCGCTTCCGGTGCTGACCGCGATCTGCGGCTACTTCGCCTGGAAGCGGCTGCACGGCGCGCATGAGTTCACGCCTTTCGCCCTCACGATCGCGATCTTCGTCCTGTGCTTTCTGGGGCTCGCGGTCTCGAACTATCCCTATCTGGTGCCGCCCGACCTGACGATCTGGGACACGGCAGCGGCGCCGAGCTCGCATATCTTCGTGCTGATCGGCGTCAGCTTCCTCCTGCCGACGATCCTGTTCTACACCGCCTTCGTATACTGGACCTTCCGTGGCAAGGTTAGGATCGACAGCGGCTACCACTGAGTGGAACCCCCGCGGTCAGGTTGCGTTCAGGAGCGGTTTGCAAAGACGACTTGAGTTCCCCGCATCTCCCGGCGAGATTGCGGGGGAACTTCGCCGGGGATGCCTTCATGCAATGGGAAGATTACCGCCAGTCCGATAATCTCGAGGACAGGCGCGGCAGTGGTGGCGGCGGCTTCGCCGGCATGCCCGGCGGGCGCGGCGGCGTCGGCATCGGCACGATGGTGGTGCTCGGCCTGCTCGGCTGGGCGCTCGGTATTGATCCGCGCCTGCTCATCGGCGGCGCCGAACTGATCGGCGGCATCGGCGGGCGCGAGCAGACGCAGGAAACGCGCCGCTCCTCCGGCCCGCCGGAGGACCAGATGGGTCGCTTCGTCTCGGCCGTTCTGGCGCAGAACGAGGACATCTGGTCGAAGCTTTTGCCGCAGCAGGCCAATACCCGCTACCAGCCGCCACGGCTGGTCCTGTTCTCCGGCGTCGACCGCTCGGGCTGCGGCACCGCGCAATCGGCGATGGGGCCGTTCTATTGCCCAGTCGACAAGAAGGTCTATCTCGACACCTCCTTCTTCCAGGAAATGCAGCGCAAGCTCGGCGGCGGCGGCGATTTCGCCTATGCCTATGTGATCGGCCACGAGGTCGGCCATCACATCCAGAACCTGCTCGGCATCCTGCCCAAGGCCAACCAGATCCGCGAGCGCTCCTCCGAGCGCGACGCGAACGCGATCTCGGTACGAATCGAACTGCAGGCAGACTGCTTCGCCGGCGTCTGGGCGCATAACGTCCAGGCGATGGGCCGTATCGACCAGGGCGATATCGACCAGGCGATGCGCACCGCCTCCGCCATCGGCGACGACAAGCTGCAGAAGGCGGCGCAAGGCACGGTCGTGCCCGATTCCTTCACGCACGGCTCCTCGGCGCAGCGCATGAAGTGGTTCACCACCGGCTTCCAGTCAGGCTCGATGCAGAGCTGCGACACGTTCCGGAATCAGGTGTAGCGCCTCTCAACGGCGCCGGAGACGCCGGGGTCGCGGGCGGTTACCACCGCCTCGTCCCGCTGGCTGGTCGTTCCGACCGGGCATCCAAAACAAATCGGGCCCGAACGGGCCCGCGACTTCCTGAGAATGCCGTGCGGAGGGCTGCATCCAGCCCTCCGCTTGGTTTTCGTGGAGAGGCTAGCTCCAGAATCCTTCCTGATGTTCGCGAGGCGAGAACGTATCTTCGTCCTCCCGTTGTTCCTCGCGCTTGTCCTCGTCGCGCTCCGCTTCGAGCGCAGAACAGGAATCGTGCCGTTCCAGCATGGATCTCTCCTTTCGATGTCTGAGGGAGGTGCTTCAGGCAACCGTCTACATATGAACTTATGCTGCAGCGCACAAGTTCCCACACGAAATTCCTTCTGCCATGCGCTTCAGGCATATCGCCTTCGGCGGCGCAACATCCCTCTAGGCAGCTAGCCCGCCCACTCCCGCAGGACCGGCAGCCGCACCGGCGCCCGGTCGAGACGACCGGTCAGCGCGACCGCCTTGGGCATGACAAGCCCCGCCGCGAGCCCGCGGCCGGGCAGCGAGAACATGAGCCGTTCGCGCAAGGAGGCAAACGCCCCTTCCAGGGGAATCAGGGCCGGCTTTGCCGCCGCGACCAGCAGATGGCGCTCCACCGCCTGGACCCAATGAGCCTGCGGCACATCGCCGGATTCGAACAGGACGAGGCGGTCTCCCCGTGCATGGGCTGCGCCTTCTCGCCAGGCTTGCTCATGGCTCGCGCGGAGATAGCGGGCGCCGGTGGCGTCCGCAGCGCGCTCGGTCTCGGGCGCGCCGACCGTGTCGACGAGCACCGCATGGCCGAGAAAACCCTCCGCGACCGCTGGAATCAGGACAGCCAGGGTCGCGGCAAGCGCCTGCTGGGAACCATCGCTGCGGATCACGGCCGTGAGCATAAGCGAAATTCTATGCCGCAACGCAGCATGTCACAATCCCGCCCTTGATATTTGTTCTTGTTATGTTCACTCTACATGCGACCAGAAGGCGTCGATTCCCGGCGCGTGACGCGGTTCGAAAACCATGCCCCAGGCCAGACCCACCTCACGGCCCTTCCCGGCGGCCCAGCCCCTTCGGCGCCAGGACCGGGAGCCGAGCGTCTCGGCGCCGGTCGTCGCGCCCGCCGATCCGATGGCTTATGTCGGCCATCGCATCGACCCCGACAGGCGGCGCGGGCGTGGTGCCACGATCAATCCCGGCGGCCGCTGCGAGGCAGAGCAGCGCGTCGCCGAGGACGACGGCTGGGGTTCGCTGGAGGAACTCCCGCCGTTCTCGACCGAGATCGCCTATGAGAAGGCGCGCACCATCATCACGCGCAACGACTCGCCCGATATCTCCTTCGACCGTTCGATCAATCCCTATCGCGGCTGCGAGCATGGCTGCGTCTACTGCTTCGCCCGGCCGACCCATGCCTATCTCGGCCTGTCGCCGGGGCTCGATTTCGAAAGCAAGCTGACCGCGAAGCCCGATGCGGCGGTGCTGCTGGAAAAGGAGCTCTCCTCCCCCTCCTATCAGCCGCGGACGATCGCAATCGGCACCAATACCGACGCCTACCAGCCGATCGAAAGGAAGCTCCGGATCATGCGCCAGATCCTGGAGGTGCTGGCAAAGTTCAATCACCCCGTCGGCATCGTCACCAAATCGGCGCTGGTCCAGCGCGACATCGATATCCTCGCGCCGATGGCGGAGAAGGGACTGGTCAAGGTCGCGCTCTCGGTGACGACGCTCGACCCGAAGACCGCACGCGGCATGGAGCCGCGCGCCGCCTCGCCAGCCAAGCGGCTGGAGACGATCCGCAAGCTCTCCGAGGCCGGCATCCCGGTCACGGTGCTGGTCGCGCCGATCGTCCCGGCGATCAACGAGCACGAGATCGAGCGCATCCTCGACGCTGCCAAGGCGGCAGGCGCCGAGGCAGCCGGCTATGTCCTGCTCAGGCTGCCGCTCGAAGTGCGCGACATCGTGCAGGAATGGCTGCTGACGCATCATCCCGACAAGCTCCGGCATGTGATGTCGCTGATCCGCTCGACGCGCGGCGGCAAGGACTACGATTCGCAATGGGGCCAGCGCATGGTCGGCTCCGGCCCCTATGCCTGGATGATCGGACGGCGCTTCGAGATGGCGGCCGAACGCATCGGCTTCAACACGACTCGGCGCCGACTGCGGACCGACCTCTTCGTGAAGCCGGAGAAGGAGAAGGCGCAGTTGAGTTTGTTCTGAGGCGTTGGGCGGCTGCTCTCGCCGTCATGCTCGCCCTTGTGGCGAGCATCCACGCCTTGGACGCCGCATTGTAGGAAGGAAGACGTCGATGGTCGGGACAAGCCCGACCATGACGATCAAACGCGATTGCGTGAGGCGAGGAAAAGACGGCTCTGGCCCCGCGCTGTGCTCTGCTGCATAACCCCGCCATGCCCGCCGATTTCAACCGCGAGACATCCGCCATTGCCAACGGCCGCTGGCCGCTGGCCGGCATCGACGAGGTCGGACGTGGGCCGCTGGCCGGCCCGGTCGTCGCGGCCGCCGTGATCCTCGATCCCGAGCGCGTGCCTGATGGACTCGATGATTCGAAGAAGCTCTCAGCTGCGATCCGCGAAGAACTCTTCGGCGAAATCATGGAACGGGCGCTGGCCGTCTCCGTCGCCAGCGTGACGGCCGTCGAAATCGACGCCATCAACATCCGCCAGGCGACGCTGCAGGCGATGCGCCGGGCCGTGGCCGGCCTGCCGCTGGCACCGCTCCATATCCTGGTCGACGGCAACGACCCGCCGCAATTCGCCTGTTCCTGCGAGGCGATCATCCAGGGCGACGGGCAGATCGCCTCGATCGCGGCAGCGTCGATCATCGCCAAGGTGACGCGCGACCGGATGATGGCGCGGCTGTGCAAGCGCTATCCGGCTTATGGCTTCTCCAGCCATGTCGGCTATGCGACGCCGCAGCATCGCAAGGCAATCACCGCGCACGGCCCCTGCCCGGAACACCGCTATTCCTTCGCGCCGGTGAAGGGCGTGTGGTTCCGGTAGGCCGCGGCCTCGCGCGTCGTTCCCCGGTGGGGAGGAAGCCTCTGTCCGACCTCCGTGAGCTCGGCCGTATTTCACTCCGTCATGCTCGCCCTTGTGGCGAGCATCCACGTCTTGAACACCGCCCTTGCTGAAGGAAGACGTGGATGGCCGGGACAAGCCCGACCATGACGGGAAACACGGCTCCCGGACCTCACCGAACGCCCTCGCAAGCTGCCCTTACGGCAGCCTGAGACGTTAACCGCCGTTTACGAATTACCCTTCATTGCCAACGGCCTAGGCAAAAATTGCAGCCCCAGAATGGGACGCATTTTTTTCAAAGCGGAAACCCGACCTTTACCCTGTCCGACCAAGATCGCCCTCGTTGAAGTTGCGTAACGGTCTTGGTGTCATGGGTGTTTTGCGTACCGGGACCGCCAGTGCTCCCGTCCGGATTCAGGTTTCGCGTACCGGACGGCCTGCACTGGGGGCTCGGATGAAGGCCAAGGGCCTTCCCGAACATATCGGCGCTCCGCGGGAGCTGCCGCTCGATCAGATTCTCGTGGGCGACTGCGTCGCGGCGATGAACGCACTGCCACCGGCAAGCGTCGATCTCATCTTTGCCGACCCCCCCTATAACCTCCAGCTCGGCGGCGATCTGCGCCGGCCCGACGACAGCCTCGTCGATGCCGTCGACGACGACTGGGACAAGTTCGCCTCCTTCTCCGATTACGACCGTTTCACCCGCGACTGGCTTGCGGCCGCGCGGCGCGTGCTGAAGCCGGACGGGGCGCTGTGGGTGATCGGCAGCTACCACAACATCTTCCGCGTCGGCGCGACGTTGCAGGATCTGGGCTTCTGGATGCTGAACGACATCGTCTGGCGCAAGGCCAATCCGATGCCGAATTTCCGCGGCCGGCGCTTCACCAACGCGCATGAGACGCTGATCTGGGCGGCGCGCGGCGAAGCGTCCAAATACACCTTCCATTACGAGGCGCTGAAGGGCGGCAATGACGACCTTCAGATGCGCTCGGACTGGTATCTGCCGCTCTGCACCGGCGACGAGCGCCTGAAGGACGACAACGGCGCCAAGGTGCATCCGACGCAGAAGCCGGAGGCGCTGCTTGCCCGCGTGCTGCTCTCGGCCTCCAATCCCGGCGACGTCATCCTCGATCCGTTCTTCGGCACGGGCACGACCGGCGCCGTCGCTAAGGCTCTGGGCCGCCATTTCATCGGCCTCGAGCGCGACCCGGTCTATGCCAAGGCAGCGCGCGAGCGCATCGCGGCGGTGACGCCGCTGGCGCCGGAAGCGTTTTCGACCGCGCCCTCCAAGCGCAGCGAGCCGCGCGTGCCGTTCCTCAGCCTGGTCGAGGCCGGGCTGGTGAAGGCCGGCGAGACCGTCCATGACGAGAAGCGCCGCCACAAGGCCGTGATCCGCGCCGACGGCACGCTGATCCTCGGCCCGGCCGTGGGCTCGATCCACAAGGTCGGTGCGCTGGCGCAAGGCCTGCCAGCCTGCAACGGCTGGACCTTCTGGCATGTCGAGCGCCAGGGCGGGCTGACCGTGCTCGACGCGCTGCGCGGCGAGATCAGGGCGCAGATGGCGGCGGCCTGAACCGCCGGCCTCGCGCCCCCTGCCCTATCGTCATATGTTCGAAGGATGCGCGTTCGCCATCGGCGCGCGCATCCTGAACATAGGACAGCGAGGGCGGCAGCATGGCGACGATCCTCAAGAACGGGTCCCGCGGACCCGAGGTCAAGACGCTTCAGGAAGCGCTGAACGCGAAACTGAAGCCGATCCCGAAGCTTGTGCCCGATGGCCAGTTCGGCACCATGACCCACAACGCGGTTCTTGCCTTCCAGCGCAACAACTGGCTGGTCGAGGATGGCCAGGCCGGGCCGGCGACCCAGGCCTGCCTCTACGATACCGAGGCCTTCGCGCCGATCCTGCACAATGTTCCCTTCATCGCGCAGCCGACCAACACGACCTGCTGGGCGACCTCGACCGCGATGATGAAGAAATCGACGGTGCCGATCATCATCGCCAGGACGCCGCCGGACATGATCGCCTCCGATGGAGGGCTGCTGAACTCCTCCGAAAGCGACCAGGCGATCGTGACCGGCCAGCGCTATGGCCGCATCCATGGACTGCGCTGCAACGCGCCGCAGTCCTGGTCGGTCGAGCAGCTCAGGCAGGCGGTGGCCCGCGGGCCGCTGATGTTCGACATGCTCTGGCGTGTCGACGAGTACACGGCCGGTCGCGGCAGCCCCGGCCATATGATCGTCATCGTCGGCATGCGCGGTGACGGCAATCCTGACGGCACCGGCACGACGCTGCGCATCCACGATCCCTGGCCGCCGAACCGCGGCAAGATCTATTCGAAGGGCTATTTCAAATGGTCCGTCGAACTGCCGACGATGACCTATCGCGTCTTCGAGCTATAGAGCCCGGCGCGCTCGACGACCTTCAGCATCAGGCTCGGCAGCGGCTCGCCGGCGAGGTTCGCCAACTTGGTGAAACGCATCCCGGCCGGGGCCTGCGTGCGCTCGGGAACGCTGCCGGTGAAGACCGTGAGCTCCAGCGGGAAATGCGTGAAGACATGGCGGACCGGTTCCACGACCTGGGTCCAGCTCAGCGGCAATGGCGCGTCCTGCGCGGCGCCGTCGAGTTCGTAATCGGCCCGCCATTCGCTGGTCGGCACCTCGGCCATGCCGCCGAGGAGGCCCTTGGCCGGTCTCGTGCGCAGCAGGATCGCGCCATCCGCACGCGCCAGCACGAAGGCCGCGCCGTAGCGCGTCACTCCGGCCTTCTTCGGCGCCTTGCGCGGGAAACTCTCCTGCATGCCGGCAATCCTGGCTTGGCACGGCTCGCGCCAGGGGCAGAGGCCGCAGGCCGGACTGCGCGGCGTGCAGATCGTGGCGCCGAGATCCATGAGCGCCTGGGCGAAATCGCCCGGCCGATCGTGCGGCAGCAACGCCAGAACCTTCTCGCGAATCAAGGACCGGGCGCCGGGCAATTCGTCCGCGATCGCGAAGAGACGGGTCATCACGCGCTCGACATTGCCGTCGACCGCGGCAGCCGGCCGGTCGAAGGCGATCGCCGCGACGGCGCCGGCCGTGTAGGCGCCGATGCCCGGCAGGGCGCGCAAGCCCTCCTCCGTATCCGGGAAACGTCCGAGATGGTTCTCCATCACCGCCTGGGCGCAGGCATGGAGATTGCGGGCGCGCGAATAATAGCCGAGCCCGGCCCAGGCCTGCATGACCTCTTCCGAAGGCGCCTCGGCGAGAGCCTGCACTGTCGGGAAGCGGGCCATGAAGCGCTCGTAATAGGGCTTCACCGCCGTGACCGTGGTCTGCTGCAGCATGATCTCGGAGGCCCAGACGCGATAGGGATCGGGCCGTTCGCCCGCAACCGCACGCCAGGGCAGCGCGCGGCGATGGCGGTCGTACCAGGTGAGAAGATCGGCGGCGCGGGCCTCGGGGGTCATGACCCGGATGTAGCGCAGCCATGGGTGACCGCAAGCGGCTTCATGCACCGCTTGCAGGCGACCGTCCCCGCGCCCACAATAAAGCCATGTCCGCCAAACCCCTCGCAGAGCTGATCGACGACTGCATCGCGCCCGCGCTCGCCGCGCAGGGCTTCGCGGGACGCGCCATCGTCTCGCTCTGGCCGGAGATCGCAGGCGAGCGCCTGGCGGCGCGCTCGCGCCCGCTCAAGATCGACTGGCCACGCCGCCGCCCGGCACCGGGCGAGGCTTCCGAGCCGGCGACCATGGTGGTGCGGGTCGAAAGCGCCTTCGCACTGGAGATGCAGCAGCTCGGGCCGTTGCTGGTCGAGCGCGTCAACACCCATCTCGGCTGGCGCGCCGTCGGCAAGCTCGTACTCAAGCAGGGGCCGGTCGCGGCGCCCGTCAAGTCGAAGCCGGTGCCCAAGCTGGACGGAGCGACTGCTGCTCGCGTCGAGGCTCAGGTTGCCGGCGTCGCTGACGAGGGCCTGCGCGAGGCGCTGGCCCGGCTCGGCCGGGCGGTGGCGCTCAACGCGAAAACGCGAGGCGATGACACGGCTTCGTGAGCAGCGCGGTGCGCGGCAGGATGCGCTCTTGCCACAATCGCACTGACCACTATAGCTCCAAGCGACTTTGACCTTCCGAGGATCTTTCACGATGACGAACAGGCGACAGCTCCTGACCGGCGCAGCCGGCATCGCCGCTGCCGCGCTCGCCGGTGGTAACGCCGCGCGGGCCCAGACCAAGCTGCCCGATGCCGGCCCCCTCGGGGACGTCTGGCTCGGCCCGGCCGATGCCAAGGTCACCATCGTCGAATATGCCTCGATGACCTGCTCGCATTGCGCGCATTTCCACGAGACGACCTGGCCGGAGCTGAAGAAGAAATACATCGACACCGGCAAGGTGCGCTTCACGCTGCGCGAATTCCCGCTCGATCCGCTGGCGACGGCCGGTTTCATGCTCGCCCGCTGCAACGGCAACGACAAGTATGTCCCGATGACGGACCTGCTCTTCGCGCAGCAGCGCAACTGGGCTTTCACCGACAAGCCGGTCGATGCCCTCTCATCGCTGGTGAAACAGGCCGGTTTCACACAGGAATCCTTTGAAGCCTGCTTGAAACGCCAGGACATCTATGACGCCGTCACGGTGGTGAAGGATGGTGGGGCCAAGGCTGGCGTGGATTCGACGCCGACCTTTTTCATCAATGGGCAGAAGCGATCCGGTGCGCTCACGATCGCCGAATTCGACAAGATCCTGGAGCCGCTCCTCGGCAATTGAGCGGAGCGTTTTCGCGCGCGATTCCTTCTCCCCTCGGGGGAGAAGGTGGCAGCGCGAAGCGCTGACGGATGAGGGAAGCACGGGCCGGGCAGCGCGAACCGCCCCTCATCCGTCTGCTACGCAGACACCTTCTCCCCCGACGGGAGAAGGAAGAATAGCGGCGCGCCCATGCATCTGACGCGCCTCAAGCTCGCCGGTTTCAAGACCTTCGTCGAGCCGACCGAGTTCCTGATCGAGCCCGGGCTGACCGGCGTCGTCGGTCCGAACGGCTGCGGCAAGTCCAATCTCGTCGAAGCCCTGCGCTGGGTGATGGGCGAAAGCTCGTTCAAGAACATGCGCGGCTCGGGGATGGACGACGTCATCTTCGGCGGCTCGGGCGAGCGCCCGGCCCGCAACATGGCCGAGGTCTCGCTCACCCTCGACAACAGCGACCGCAAGGCGCCGGCCGCCTTCAACGAAGCCGATGTGCTCGAAGTCACGCGCCGGATCGAGCGCGAGGAAGGCTCGACCTACCGCATCAACGGCAAGGAGGTGCGGGCCAAGGACGTCCAGCTCCTCTTCGCTGATGCCGCGACCGGCGCGCGCTCGCCGGCCCTCGTCCGGCAAGGCCAGATCAGCGAGATCATCTCGGCCAAGCCGCAATCGCGCCGGCGCATCCTTGAGGACGCCGCCGGCATCGCCGGCCTGCACAGCCGCCGCCACGAGGCGGAGCTGCGCTTGCGCGGCGCGGAAGACAATCTGACCCGGCTGGAAGACGTGCTCGGCGAGATCGACGGGCAGATCGACGCCCTGCAGCGTCAGGCACGGCAGGCCGGGCGCTATCGCAGCCTCGCTTCCGATATCCGCCGGGCCGAGGCGACGCTCGCCGTCATCGCCCTGCACGACGCCCGCGCCCAGGAGGCGCAGGCCACGCATGTGCTGGAAGAAGCGGTGCGCGGCGTTGCCGACCAGACCGGGCTCCAGGCCGAGGCCGCCAAGCGACAGGCCATCGCCGCGCACGAATTGCCGGCCTTGCGCGAGGGCGAGGCGACGGCCGCCGCCGCTCTGGTCCGGTTGAAGCGCGGGCTGGACGAGCTCGAAGCCGAGAACAGGCGTGCCCGCCAGCGCACTGAGGAACTCGGCAAGCGCCTCGCCGAATTGCAGGCTGACCTGTCGCGGCAGGAGAGCATCGGCCGCGATGCTTCCGACAGTCTCGCCCGGCTGGCGGAAGAGGATGCCGCGCTCGGCCTGGAAGGCGATGACGCCGGATCGGGCGCCGAAGCTGCAGCGGCGGCGCAACGCGCGGCAGAGGCCGCGCTCGCTGCAGCCGAAGCCGAGCAGGTTACTGCGCAGAGCGCATTGGCCGATCTCGCCGCACGACGCGGCGCCCTGGAACGATCGCTGCGCGAGGCTCGTGAACGGCAAGATCGGGCCGGGGCCGAACGCGACAAGCTGCGCCGCGAGCTGGAAACCCTCGATGCCTCCGATGCGAAGACGCTGCTCGACAAGCTGCGCGAGGCGCTGATCGCGGCCGAAAAGGCGCTGAAATCCGCCGATGCGGATGTCATTGCGGCGCGCGGCGCCGTCACCTCGACACGCGAGCGTGAAGCTGAACAGCGAGGCCCCCTCGCCGAGGCCGAGCGCCGAGCGCAGCGCCTCGATACCGAGATCGGCACGCTGCGCAAGCTGCTGGCGCCTGCGGCCGGCGATCGCTGGCCGGCGGTCCTCGAAGCGGTCAGCGTCGCCAAGGGCTATGAGGTCGCGCTCGGCGCCGCGCTTGGCGACGATCTCGACGCCTCGACCGAGGCGACCGCCCCCGCGCATTGGGACGATACCGGTGAAGGCCAGGACGACCCCGCCCTGCCTGCGGGTGCCGAGCCGCTGCTGGCCCATGTCAAGGCGCCCGCGGCGCTGTGGCGGCGGCTGGCGCAGATCGGCGTCGTCACGCCCGATCAGGGCGAGGCTCTGCGGCGGGCGTTGAGGCAGGGGCAGATACTCGTATCAAAGGCAGGCGATCTCTGGCGCTGGGACGGCTTCACCAGCGCAGCCGACGCCCCCTCGCCCGCGGCACGACGGCTCTCCGAGAAGAACCGCCTCGCCGATCTGGAACGCGGGGCCAAGGCTGCACGGGAAGCGGCTGAGGCCGCACGCCAGGCGCTGGAAGCCGTGAGTGCAGAGGCGCGACAGGCCGCGCAGGCCGAAACCGCAGCGATCGAAGCGGCACGGCAAGCACGGCGAGGCGTCGACCAGGCCCGCGAGCAATTGACCGCTGCCGAGCGCAAGGCGGCAGAAACGCTGGTCAAGCGCTCGACGCTGACTGAGGCGATTAAACGCCTCGGCCAGGCGGTGTCCGAAGCCGAGCAGCAGGTCGCCGCTCAGGAGACGGGGCTTTCCGCCCTGCCCGCCTCCGCCGAACTGGAAAACACCCTGCTCAAGGCTCGCGTGCTGCTTGGCGAAGCCCGCGCCACCGCCTCCGATGCTCGCGCCCGCGTCCAGACGCTGGCCCGCGAAGCGGACTTGCGGACCCGACGCCGCGAGGCCATCGCGGCCGACGTTCGCGCCTGGAAACAGCGCACCGCCGCCAGCCTGCAAAGCGCCGAGGAGACGCGGCGGCGAATCGACGCCGCGAGCGCCGAGCAGAAGACACTTCTCGAAGCGCCCGACACCTTCCTGACCGAACGGAGACGCCTCGTCGCCGAGATCGAGCAGGCCGAGGCAGCGCGCCGGGAGGCGGCCGACAGGCTCGCCGCCGGCGAAACCGCGCTGGCGGAGGCCGACCGGCAGGCACGGATCGCGCTCGAAGGCCTGTCCAGCGCCCGCGAACGCCGGGCCTCGGCCGAAGCGCGGCTCGAGGCCACCCGCCAGCGCGTCGCCGACATCATCAGGCAGATCGAGGATGGTCTCGATACCGGTCTCGACGGGTTGCAATCGATCGCCGGCATCAAGTCGGGCGATCCGCTGCCGGAGCCGGAAGCGGTCGAGCGGCGGCTTGCCAATCTCAAGGGCGAGCGCGAACGGCTCGGCGCGGTCAACCTGCGCGCCGAGGACGAACTGACCGAGGTGAAGGTCAAGCGCGAAGGGCTTGCCGGTGAGCGCGACGACCTGACCGAGGCGATCCGTCGCCTGCGGCAGGCGATCGGGGCGCTGAACCGCGAAGGCCGCGAGCGATTGATCGCTGCCTTCGATATCGTCAACGGCCATTTCCAGCGGCTGTTCGGCGTGCTGTTCGGCGGCGGCGAGGCCGAGCTCAGGCTGGTGGATTCGGAAGACCCCCTCGATGCCGGGCTGGAGATCTTCGCGCGGCCACCCGGCAAGAAGCCGCAGGTGATGACGCTGCTCTCCGGCGGCGAGCAGGCGCTGACCGCGACCGCGCTGATCTTCGCGGTGTTCCTGACCAATCCCTCGCCGATCTGCGTGCTCGACGAGGTCGACGCGCCGCTCGACGACGCCAATGTCGAGCGCTACTGCGACCTGCTCGTCGACATGGCCCGCAATACCGAAACCCGCTTCATCTTGATCACGCACAATCCGATCACCATGGCGCGGATGGAGCGCCTCTTCGGGGTGACCATGGCGGAACGCGGGGTGAGCCAGATGGTATCGGTCGACCTCGCGACGGCAGAGCGCATCCGCGAGGCCGGGTAAAAGCGAGATGCGCCGTCATGCTCGGGCCTGACCCGAGCATCTCAGGCCGAAGGAGGCTCCTATGGTCTCTCGTCCCGAGATTCTCGGGGCTGCGCTCCGCTTCGCCCGAGAATGACGGCCTGGCTGTTGTGCTGCTTTGCTCACGAACGCCTTGGGAAAACCCGCCGACGCCGCTGAAAAAATGCCACATTCGCTCCCGCAATGCGGCGAGATTGTCGCACTTTGCCAGAATTTATATATATTCCAATGCGTTAGACATTATCCCCCTGTCTTGACAGCGCCGGGGGCTGCCAATAAAGGAGGCCGTGCTGACGACGGCTCGATGCGCGGGTTTGGTCGTGGTTATAGTGGTTTTTCGCGGGATCGCGACGTAAACGCGATCAAGACGGAGGCCAAGACCATGTCCGAACCCGACCCAAACGCCTCAGACTCGGAGTTGCGCGCAAGACTGGGTTCCCTGAAGACCGCAATCAAGCGGGCGGAAGAGAACGAAAAGCCGGGCGCGAGCCCGGTTGGAGAGGACAAGGCGCTTGCGGGCGCGATGTCTTCAGGCTTTCGCGCCGCGACGGATCTCGCAGGTGGCATCATCGCAGGCGCCCTGATCGGGTACCTCGGCGACCGGTGGCTGGGAACCTCTCCGTTCCTGCTGATCGCCTTCATGGTGATCGGAACCATCGCGGGCTTCAGATCCGTCTATCGGCTCGGTTCGCGTCCGACCTCCGGGTCGAAGGGCGGTCCGAAGGACAATTGATCGAAAGGCGGCCATCCAGGCCGCGCGACGAGGAACGAGACCATGGCGGCCGGCGGCGGAATCGATCCGATCCACCAATTCCACATCGCTCCGATCGTGGAGCTGAAGCCGTTCGGCATCGACCTCTCCTTCACCAACACCTCGCTGTGGATGGTGATCGTGCTCGCCGTCGTTTCCGCCATCATGATCTATGGCTCGAGCCAGCGTGCGGTCGTCCCCGGCCGCCTGCAGTCGCTCGCCGAGATGGCTTATGAATTCGTCGCATCGACGATGACGGGCGTGATGGGCAAGGACGGCCTGAAATTCTTCCCGTTCGTGTTCTCGCTGTTCATGTTCGTGCTGGCGAGCAATCTGCTCGGCCTGCTGCCCGGCTCCTTCACCGTCACCAGCCAGATCATCGTCACCGCCGCCCTGGCGCTGCTCGTCATGACGATTGTGGTGGTCTACGGCGTCGTGAAGCATGGCAGCCATTTCTTCGGCCTGTTCGTGCCGTCGGGCGTGCCCGGCTGGCTCCTGCCCTTCATGGTGCTGATCGAGGCAGTCTCCTTCCTGTCGCGCCCGGTTTCGCTCTCGCTTCGTCTGTTCGGCAACATGCTCGCCGGCCATATCGCGCTCAAGGTCTTCGGCGGCTTCGTCGTCGTGCTGCTGGGCTCCGGTGCTGCGCTGAACTACGCCATCGCGCCGCTGCCGCTGCTGCTGGCGGTTGCGCTGACGGCGCTCGAGGTCATCGTCGGCATCCTGCAGGCCTATGTCTTCGCGATCCTGACCTGCGTCTATCTCAACGACGCGCTGCACCCCGGCCACTGAGGCCAGGGGCAGCGCTCGCGAGAGTTCATCCCACCCGTCAAAACCTTCCACACTGGAGAAACACCATGGATCCTGTTGCAGCCAAGTTCATCGGCGCCGGCCTCGCCTCGCTCGGCATGGGCCTCGCCGCCATCGGCGTCGGCACCATCTTCGGCAACTTCCTCTCGGGCGCTCTGCGCAACCCGTCGGCCGCCGACGGCCAGTTCCCGCGCGCGTTCATCGGCGCGGCGCTCGCCGAAGGTCTGGGCATCTTCGCGTTCGTCGTCGCGCTCGTGCTGCTCTTCGTGGTCTGACGCTTTCGTCGACCGCTTTCTCGTCGCGCGTTCGGGCCATTCCGGCCGACGCGCGACGGTTCCGTATCTTAAGCGCTGAAAGGCACGCTATGCCGGTTCGATCTTCAGGGTTCGCGCGACAAGGATGGCTTCTGGCTGTCGGCTCGTTCGCCACTCTGGCGGCGGGTGCGGCGCAGGCTGCCACTCCGGGCCTGAGCGGCGAGAAGGCTTCCTTCCCGCCCTTCGACCCCGCGCACTTCGCCAGCAACCTGTTCTGGCTCGCCGTCACCTTCGCCGCTCTCTACTGGCTGATGTCCAAGGTCGCGCTGCCGCGCCTCGGCTCCATCCTGGAAGAGCGCGCCGAGACGATCGGCCGGGATCTCGACCAGGCCACGCAGATGCAGGCCAAGGCCGAGGACATGGCGCAGGCCTATGAGAAGGCCCTCGCTGAAGCGCGCAAGAACGCCCAGGGCATCGCCCAGACGGCGCGCGAGGCCGGCGCCAAGGCGAGCGACGCCCAGCGTCACGCTACCGAGGCCGAGCTTGCCGCCAAGATGGCGCAGGCCGAGGCGACCATCGCCAAGACCAAGACCAAGGCGATGGGCAACGTGCGCGATCTCGGCAGCGACATCGCCGTCGCCATCGTCGCCAAGCTGACCGGTCAGGCCCCCAGCGCCAGCGAGGCGTCGGCGGCTGTCGACCAGGCCCTGACGCACGGCTGAGGAGAGTTCAAATGGATACTTTCTGGGTCGGCGTCGCGCTCGTCATCTTCCTTGCCATCCTGGTCAAGTTCGGCGTGCCGGGCGCGATCGTGAAGGCGCTCGACTCGCGTGGCGAGAAGGTCGCGCAGGAGCTGGCGGAAGCCCGCCGTCTGCGTCAGGAGGCCGAGAAGCTGCTCGCCGAATACGATGCCAAGCGCAAGGCCGCCGAGGCCGAAGCTGCCGAGATCGTCTCTTCCGCCAATAGCGAGGCCAAGCGTCTCGCGGCGGAAGCCGAAGCCAAGCTTGCCGACTTCGTCGCGCGCCGCACCAAGGCGGCCGAGGAGAAGATCGCCCAGGCCGAGAGCCAGGCCGAGGCCGAGGTTCGCGCCGCGGCTGCGGAGGCCGCCACCAAGGCCGCCGAGACCATCCTGCGCGGCCAGATGGCCGGCAAGGCTGGTGAAGCCGCCTTCACGGCAGGGCTGACCGAGGTCAAGGCCAAGCTCAACTGAGCCTTAAGCCGATTGCTCAATCGATCGACGCCGCGCCCGCAAGGACGCGGCGTTTTTCTTTGCCCCTCTCCTGCCCGAATCCCGATGCGGGATGCGGGCCGCCACCGCCATCTGCCGAGCATCAGCGACCCCAGGAGTTTCGAGATGATCGGCCGCCTTGCCCGTGTGCTCATCGCGATCGTCTCCGTCGCTGCGGCAGCAGGCCCTGCGAGCGCCTTCGAGAAGGTCAGCTTCCCGTCGCGGGACGCAGGCGATCTCGTCGGCTGGCTGGCGCGGCCGGCGGGAGCAGGCCCTTTCCCGGTCGTCGTCGGCCTGCATGGCTGCGCCGGGCTCTACAGGCGCTCGGGCGAGGTCAATATCCGCGAGAGCGACTGGTCGGAGCGCCTCAACCGCGCCGGCTATGCCGTGCTTCTCGTCGACAGCTTCGGGCCGCGCGGCATCAAGGCTCTATGCAACGACCGCGAGCGCGCGCTGACGCCGGCAGGCCGTGCGCGCGATGCCTTCGCCGCCATCGACTGGCTGGAGAAACAGGATTTCGCCGCCAGGCAGCCCATCGCGCTGATCGGCTGGTCAAATGGCGGCTCGACGGCTTTGCGCGTCGCGGGCGTGCCTGAGGCCAAGCGCCTGCGCCATGTCATCGCCTTCTATCCCGGCTGCCGCATCATCCTGAAGCGCGGCTGGCAGGCGCAGACCGATACCGCGATCTTCCAGGGTCTTGCCGACGACTGGACGCCAGCCGCACCTTGCGAGGAGCTCGCCCACGGCGGCGGGGCGCGCTTCGTCGGCTTTCCCGGCGCCTATCATGATTTCGACCATCCGAGCCTGAAACTGCGCGAGCGCAAGGCGGCCTATTCGCAGCGGCCAGACGGCATGGTCACGATCGGCAGCGACCCGAAGGCGCGTGCGGCGGCGATCGACGCGGTGATGGCGATCCTGAAGCGCCCCTGAGCGCGCTCAGTTGCTGGCGGTCGCCGTCGCTGCCGGCGGATTGCCCGAGGCTGCTATTGGCGCCGCCACAGGCCTTGCCGGCGGGATCACCGCCGCCTTCGGCTTCGGCTTGCGGGCCTGGATCGTCGAGGTGACGATGCCTTGCGGCGTATCCAATCCATAGATGTCGTCGCGGAACTGGACCTGGCCGTCGGCGCCCTGCCAGCCGGTGAGATAGACCCATGCGACCGGGACCGACTTCTTCAGCGTAATGTTCTTGCGCTCGCCCTTGGCAATCTCGTCCTCGATCGACTGGCGGTTCCATTCCGAGCCTTCCAGCAGCCAGGCGGCGAGGTCGCGGACGCCCTCGATGCGGGCGCAGCCGGAGGAGTTGAAGCGCACGTCGTTCCGGAACAGCGTCTTCTTCGGCGTGTCGTGCATGTAGACAGCTTCGCTGTTGGGCATGTCGATCTTGAGCTGGCCGAGAGAGTTGGTCGGCCCCGGCTCCTGCCGGACGTAGAAATAGGGGCTCTTCAGCGTCGCCCAGTTGACGCTCGCCGGGTCGATTTCCTTGTTCTCGGCGCCGAGCAATTTCATGTTCGACTTGGCGATGAAGCCCGGATCCTTGCGCATATGCGGGATGATGTCGGCCTTCACGATCGACATCGGCGCCGTCCAGTAGGGATTGAGGTTCACCGAGGTGATATTGGCCTGGATGACCGGCGAGGGCCGGTCCGGGCGACCGACGATGGCGAGATGGCGCTGGGCGACCGTGCCGTTCTCGACCGCCTCGACGCTAGCGCCGGGGATGTTCACCACGACATAGCGGCTGGCGAAATTGAAGCCGTTGCCCTTGAGCCGCTCCAGCGTCGCGGTGAGCTGGTTCAGGCGCGATTCGACCGGCGTGTTCATCGCCTTCAGGGTCAGGCGTCCGACCGTGCCGAGATCCGACAGGCCGTGCCGACGCTGGAAGCGCTTCACCGCCTCGGTCACGTTGGCGTCATAGATATCGCCGGCGATGGCCTCGGATGCGAGATCGCCGCTGGCGAGCAGACGCTGCTTCAGAACAGTGACATCCGGCCCTTGCGAATCCGGCTTCAGCGCAGTGACGCTCGCCGGCACCTTGGGCCAGCCGCCGCGATTGGCGACGTCCTCATGGGCGATCAGCGCCTCGAGCGTGCGGTCATAGGTGTTGGGGCCGTAGCTTGGCTCGTTGGCACGCACGAGCGCCGTCGAGGCCAGCAGAGCCGCAGCCGCAAGAGCGAGGATGGAGGGACGCGCAGACATGAAAACCCCCGGGCCGCAGAGAGCGGCACCGGGGGATCATTCCGCGACATGGTCAAGGAATGCTTAAGAAGCGATCAGCATCCTTCACCATGCTGACGAATGCCGTCAGCATGGCGGGAGGCGCCTTACTCCGCCGCCTGGGCCGGAGTCGGCTTTTCCCATTTCAGCACCGGCGAGCGGGCGGCGCGGGTCTCGTCGAGGCGGCGGATCGGGGCGTGGTGCGGGGCGCTGGTGAAGCGCTCCTTGTCGTTGCCCTTGGCCGCGATGGCGAGGTCGCGCAGCGTCGCGATGAAGAGGTCGAGCGCCGCTTTCGATTCCGACTCGGTCGGCTCGATCAGCATGGCGCCATGGACGACGAGCGGGAAATACACCGTCATCGGGTGGTAGCCCTCGTCGATCATCGCCTTGGCGAAATCGAGCGTCGAGACGCCCGAGCCCTTCAGCCATTCGTCGTCGAACAGTACCTCGTGCATCGAGGGATGGTCCGGGAAGGGCAGCGACATCAGGTCGGCAAGGCCGGCGCGGATATAGTTCGCGTTCAGCACCGCATCCTCGGAAGCCTGGCGCATGCCGTCCGAGCCGTGGCTCAGCATGTAGGCGAGCGCGCGGACATACATGCCCATTTGGCCATGGAAGGCGGTCATCCGGCCGAAGGGCTTGTTGCCCGCCGGCGCCTCACCGCGCGACTCGACCAGATGCGGCTTGCCGTTCTCGACATGGATGAAGGGCACCGGCGCGAAGGGCGCCAGACGCTCGGAGAGCACGACCGGGCCGGCACCGGGACCGCCGCCGCCATGGGGCGTCGAGAAGGTCTTGTGCAGGTTGATATGCATCGCGTCGACGCCGAGATCACCGGGCCGAGCCTTGCCGACGATGGCGTTGAAGTTGGCGCCGTCGCAGTAGAAATAGGCACCGGCCTCATGCATCGCCGCGGCGATCTCGACGATCTGCGGCTCGAAGATGCCGCAGGTGTTCGGATTGGTCAGCATGATCGCAGCGATGTCCGGCCCGAGCAGGGCCTTGACGTCCTCGACCGCGACAGTGCCGTCCGGACGGGCCGGAACCGCCTTCACCGAGAAGCCGATCAGGGCCGCCGTCGCCGGATTGGTGCCGTGGGCCGATTCGGGGACGAGCACGACGTTGCGGGTCGCGCCCTCGCCCTTCGCCGCGATGGCAGCCTTGATCGCCATCATGCCGCAGGCCTCGCCATGGGCGCCGGCCTTCGGTGACAGCGCCACGGCCGGCATGCCGGTCAGCGTCATCAGGTAGCGGGCGAGCTCCAGCATCAGTTCGAGCGCGCCGGGCACGCTCGAGGTCGGCTGGAGCGGGTGCACGTCGGAGAAGCCCGGAAGCCGCGCCACCTTCTCGTTGAGGCGGGCATTGTGCTTCATCGTGCAGGAGCCGAGCGGGAAGAGCCCGGTATCGATACCGTAGTTCTTCTGGCTGAGACGCACATAGTGGCGCATCGTCTCGGGCTCGGAGAGACCGGGCAGGCCGATCTCGCCCTGGCGGGCATGCTTGCCGAGACGCGACTTGAACGGCGCCGGCTTGTCGATGTCGACGCCGGTCGCCTCGTGATGGCCGATCTCGAAGATCAGCGGCTCGATCTGCTGCAGAGCCTTGTTGCCGGTGAAGGTGAGATGCTCTTCATGCGAGGCCTCGCCGGCCTGGGTGGGACGTCCCTGACGGTTCAGCATCACAGCACCTCCACGAGCGCTGCCACGAGGGCCGCCCGGTCTTCATCGGTATTCACCTCGGTCGAGGCGATGATCAGCAGGTCGTCCAGCCCGGCCTTGGGCAGGAGCCGCGAGACGGGGACGCCGGCCAGGATGCCCTTGGCGGCGAGAACCTCGACGACCTCGGCGGCGGGCTTCTTCAGCTTCACGGTGAATTCGTTGAAGAAGCTGTCGTTGAGCACGGTCACGCCTTCGACGCCCGCGAGCGCGTCGGCGAGCTTCACGGCATTGGCGTGGTTCACCTCGGCGAGGCGGGCAAGGCCGGTCTGGCCCAGCAGCGTCATGTGGATGGTGAAGGCCAGCACGCAGAGGCCGGAATTGGTGCAGATGTTCGAGGTCGCCTTGTCGCGGCGAATATGCTGCTCGCGGGTCGAGAGCGTCAGCACGAAGCCGCGCTGGCCGGTCGAATCGACCGTCTCGCCGCAGAGCCGGCCCGGCATCTGGCGGATATATTTCGACTTGGCGGCGAAGAGGCCGACATAGGGGCCGCCGAAGTTCAGCGCATTGCCGATCGACTGGCCCTCGCCGACGACGATATCGGCGTCCTGCGCGCCCGGCGGCACGACGGCGCCGAGCGAGACGACTTCGGTGAAGACCGCGATCAGCAGGGCACCATGGGCATGGGCCTTCTCGGCGATCGGCTTGAGGTCGCGCAGGTTGCCGAAGACGTCCGGCGACTGGACGACGACGCAGGAGGTGCTGTCGTCGATCTGGGAAAGGATATCCTCTTGGGCCGAAACGTCGGGCTTCAGGACGACGACCTCGTCACTGGCCATCTCGGAGAGGGTCTCGACGACCGCGGTGTAATGCGGGTGCAGGCCGCCGGAGAGCACGGCCTTGCGGCGCTTGGTGACGCGATGCGCCATCAGCACGGCCTCGCCGGTGCCGGTCGAGCCGTCATACATCGAGGCGTTGGCGACCTCCATGCCGGTCAGCGCGGCGACCTGGGTCTGGAACTCGAAGAGATATTGCAGCGTGCCCTGCGCGATCTCGGGCTGATAGGGCGTGTAGCTGGTCAGGAATTCCGAGCGCTGGATCAGGTGATCCACCGTCGCCGGGACATGGTGCTTGTAGGCGCCGGCGCCGACGAAGAAGGGCACGGCCGAGGCGGCAGTGTTCTTGCCGGCCATCCTGCCGAGGATGCGCTCGACCTCGAGCTCCCCCTTGGCGCGGGGCAGATCGACCGGGGCCTTCAGCAGCTTGCCGGCCGGCACGTCGCTGAACAGCGCGTCGACATCGGAGACGCCGATCCGCGCGAGCATGTCCTCGCGGTCGGTATCGGTGAGCGGGAGATAGCGCATGGGGTGATTCCGTTTCGGGGTGTCATCCCGTGCGCGCCGCGGCATGAAATGCCGCTGCGCAGACACGGGACCGTGCGACGAGAAGGCGCCTTGTCCGGATGACGGTCCCGCATCAGCGCAGCAGCACTTCCGTGCCGCAGCGCGTGCGGGATGACGCGTCGTCAGAGCGTCTTGACGTAGTTCTGGTACTCGGCCTCGTTCATCAGGGCGTCGAGCTCGCCGGCGTCCTTGATCCTGATCTTGAGGAACCAGCCCTTGCCGGCCGGATCCTCGTTGACGGTGCCGGGCGCGGCTTCAAGCTCGCCATTGACCTCGACGACCTCGCCGGAGACCGGGGCGTAGACCTCGGAAGCGGCCTTGACGCTCTCGACCACGGCGGCTTCGCCACCCTTGGCCAGCGCCTTGCCCACGGTCGGGAGCTCGACGAAGACGACGTCGCCGAGCTGGCCTTGCGCGTAGTCGGAGATGCCGACGGTGCCGACGTCCCCCTCGATGCGGATATATTCGTGGTCCTTGCTGTAACGGGTCTCGGCCATGGTTTCCTCCTGGCGTCAGTTGTCTGGGAAAAGGTTCAGCGCTTGTAGCCGTTCGGCACGAAGGGCATCGTCGCCACGACGGCCGGCAGCGGCTTGCCGCGCACGATCAGGTTGAGCTGCGTACCCGGCGCCGAATGGGCCTTGGCGACATAGCCCATGGCGCAGGGGCCGTTGAGCGTCGGGCCGAAGCCGCCCGAGGTCACGACCCCGATCACCTCGCCCTCGGGCGTCGCGATCTCGGTGCCCTCGCGAGCCGGCGCGCGGCCTTCAGGCTTCAGGCCGACGCGGATGCGCGAGACGCCCTCGGCCAATTCACGCTGGACGCGCGCCGCGCCGGGGAAACCGCCCTCCTCGCGGCGGCGCTTCTGGATCGACCAGTTGAGCGCGGCCTCGATCGGCGAGGTCGTGGTATCGATGTCATGGCCATAGAGGCACAGGCCCGCTTCGAGGCGCAGCGAATCGCGGGCGCCCAAACCGATCGGCTTGACGTTACCGTCAAGCAGCAGCGTGTCCCAGATCTCGCCGATCCTGTCGGCGGCGGCGGAAATCTCGTAGCCGTCCTCGCCGGTATAGCCGGAGCGGCTGACATTGGCCTTGATGCCGGCGACCTTCATGGTGCGCGAGGTCATGAAGCCCATCTCAGCGGCTTCAGGCGCGATCGCGGCAAGTGCGGCCGCCGCGCCCGGCCCCTGCAGGGCGATCAGGCCGCGATGCTCGGCACGGACCAGCTTCACATTGGACGGCAGGCGCGCCTCGATATGGGGATAGTCGGTATCCTTGCAGGCGGCGTTGACGACGACATAGAGCGCGCCGTCCTCGTCGGGATCGATCGAGCGCGTCACCATCAGGTCGTCGAGGATGCCGCCCTCCTCGTTGAGGAGCTGCGAATAGCGCTGCTTGCCAGGGGCAAGATTGACGATATCGGCGGGAATCAGCGCTTCCAGCGCCTTGGCCGTCGTCTCGTGATCGGGGCCGATCAGGAAGCACTGGCCCATATGCGAGACGTCGAAGAGCCCGGCCTTCTCGCGCGTCCAGTTATGCTCGGTCAGGATGCCGCTCGGATACTGCACCGGCATGTCGTAACCGGCGAAAGGCACCATGCGGGCCCCCAGTGCGACATGGCGCGAATGGAGCGGGGTCTTCAGCGGCGCAGCCGCGCCGGCGGTATCGGTAGTGGCCTCGGCAGCCATAGCATGCCCCTTCCAGAATCGAGCGCAAGCCCCGGACGATAGTGTCCGGGACGCGCCCCCTCTGTCTTGGGACCTGAGAGATTTCCCCGCCGGCCGCAAAGCCGGACGAGTTACACCCTTCGGTGGGCGGACATCGCTGTCCGCCGCTTTCCAGAGCGCCAAATCCCCAGCGGCCCTTTTGCCTGAGCGTTTCCGGGGCGGTTGCGCCTTCGGCGCCGGGCCCTGACGGGTCCGGTCTCTCCCGCGGGGATATGCGGCTTCGGCACAGATACAAGACGCGCCGTCTTAGTCAATCGGCGCGCCGTCGTCTTTCACGGCAAAACCGGCTTTACCGGCGGCGCTTGCGCGACGGCGCAGCAGGCCCGCCACCGCCAAGGCTGACGAAGATATCGACGTCGCCCTGGCCGGCCGGCACCATGATGCCTTCCTCGACATGGGTGAAATCGACGCCGCCCTGGCCGGACGGGACCGTGCCGCCGACACGCGCGCTGCGCTTGCCGAGGACGGTGGTCCCGCGCATCACGGTGGTGGTCAGCGTGGCGCCGTAGCTGCCCGGGCTGCCGGCCGGGCCGAGCAGCACGCGTCCCTCGACGCCGACCTTGAGCCGGAAGGTGCCGTTGCCGGTCGCATTGCATTCGCGCGCGACGTTGGTGATCGAGACCTGGTAGCGCAGGCCGCTCGAATCCTGTCCGGACTGGGCGCGGATCGCGGCCCCACCTTCGGAGACGATGACCTCCGGGCAGACCAGTTGCTGGTCCTGATTGTCGTCCGTCGGCAGCGGGTCCGGGGCCGGCCGCGTCGCGGACTGGAACATGACGATGTTGCCGAACGTCTGCATCGCGCCCGGCTGCCCCGACGACGACGAACCGCAGCCGGCCAGGCCGAGGCAGAGCAGCGGCAGGGCGAGCCAGCGGCCCTGGCGAAGAGTTTGATCGATCACGGCAGCGCCTCCACACCCGGGCCGAAGCCATTGAGGGAAATGGGCACACCCACCCCCTCCTCCGGCGTCTGGAATACGATGAAAGTCGCGCTCTTGCCGCCCTTGAGCTGGCCGAGCAGGGTATCGTCCATGACGACCTCCGCCACGCAACCGGTGGTCAGGCAGCGCACAAAGCCGGCGCGGCCGATATCCTTGTCGTCGATCTTGAGGCCAAGCCCCGAGGGCAGGAGCACGCCGAGCGGCGCGACGACGCGCAGGAGCCGGCTTTTCTGATCCGCCGTCTTCAGCACGATGACGAGGAGCGTGAGATTCGGCCGGTCCTCGGCCGCGACGTTCTGGACGAGCGCGCATTGCTCGGCCTTGGCGCCCGGCGGCACCTCGCAGCGCATCTGCCAGTCGCCATGTGTCGAACGCACTGCGCCCTGCGCGAAAGCGGAGCCGGCGGCGAGGCTCGTCCCCATGAGCGCCAGCGCCAGCGCGCCTGCCGCCCCGATGATCCTCATCATCCCTGCCATCCCTTCCAAACCGGACTCAGAAACCGCAGCTGAAGCGCAGAATTCAGGCAAAACGCCGACCGCGCCAAAGAATCCTGCCGTCTCTCACCATAAACCGCGTTGGGACCATGGAGGTCCGGTCCTGTCAAGGCGCGATGGCGGTTCGCAGCCAAGGTCAAGGCCTCGTGCGATTATGCCGCACGGCCGTTGGGGGCAGTCTTCATTGTCCCTCTGGCGCAAGCGTGATCTTTGATTTATCGCAATCTCGAAGAATGAGGCGACTTCGCGGTCGCCCCTTCATGCATGGAGCCGCAACAGGGACCGAAGCCGGTCGGCTCCCATGCAGGTCGATTGAGGAGCATGTGGGATCGATGCGTTTTCTGAGCAGGACCTTTGCAACAGCGGCCGTCACGGCCCTTGCCGCCGCCGCGCTGGCGAGCGTCCCGGCGCTTGCCGGCACCGGCATGCCCACCGACTGGCAGATGAACCTGCAGGGCGCGGTCACGCCCGTCGCCGAATTCATCCACTGGTTCCATGACTGGCTGAACATCATCATCACCATCGTCACGCTCTTCGTGCTGGCGCTGATGATCTATGTCGTTTTCCGGTTCAACGAGAAGGCGAACCCGGTCCCGTCCAAGACGACGCACAACGCCCTGCTCGAAGTGTGCTGGACCGTGATTCCGGTCCTCATCCTCGTCGTCATCGCGATTCCCTCCTTCCGCCTCCTCAAGCTCCAGCTCGAAATCCCGAAGGCCGACATGACCCTGAAGGTCACCGGCAAGCAGTGGTACTGGTCCTATGAATACGTGCAGGACGGCGGCAATTTCGGCTTCGATTCGCTGATGCTGGACGAGAAGGCCCGCGCCGAGGCGATCGCCAGCAACAAGATCGCCGCCGCCGAGGCCCCGCGCCTGCTCGCCGTCGACAACGAAGCGATCGTGCCGATCGGCAAGACCGTCCGCGTCCAGGTCACCGGCGCCGACGTCATCCACAAGTTCACGGTTCCGTCCTTCGGCATCAAGATCGACGCCATTCCCGGCCGCCTGAACGAAACCTGGTTCAAGGCCGAGCGCGAAGGCATCTATTACGGCCAGTGCTCGTTCATCTGCGGCCAGAACCACGCCTATATGCCGATCGCGTTCCGCGTCGTCAGCCAGGAGCGCTATGCCGCCTGGCTCGCGGAAGCGAAGCAGAAATTCGCAAATGCCGAAGACGCGGGCAGCAAGTTCGCTGCCGCGTCCAAGTAAGTCGCCGAGGAGAAGAACGATGGCAACAGCGGCTCACGCTCACGGCCATGACGAGGCCCATCACGACCATCCGACCGGATGGCGCCGGTGGCTCCTGTCGACCAACCACAAGGACATCGGCACGCTCTACCTGATCTTCTCGATCATGGCGGGGCTCGTTGGCGGGTTCCTCTCGATCATGATGCGCATCGAGCTGCAGCAGCCCGGCCTGCAGATCTTCGCCAACGGCCAGAGCTACAACGTCTTCGTCACCGGCCACGGCCTGATCATGATCTTCTTCATGGTCATGCCCGCCGTCATCGGCGGCTTCGGCAACTGGTTCGTGCCGCTGATGATCGGCGCACCGGACATGGCCTTCCCGCGGATGAACAACGTTTCGTTCTGGCTGCTGGTCGCCGCCTTCATCCTGATGATCATCTCGATGTTCATGGAGGGCGCGCCGGGCGCGCATGGTGTCGGCACGGGCTGGACGGTCTATCCGCCGTTCTCCACGACCGGCCACCCCGGTCCGTCGGTCGATTTCGGCATTCTCTCGCTCCACCTGGCCGGCGCCTCGTCGATCCTCGGCGCAATCAACTTCATCACCACGATCCTGAACATGCGCGCGCCCGGCATGACCATGCACCGCATGCCGCTGTTCGCCTGGGGCGTGCTGGTCACGGCCTTCCTGCTGCTGCTGTCGCTGCCGGTCCTGGCGGGCGCCATCACCATGCTGCTGACGGACCGCAATTTCGGCACGACCTTCTTCGACCCGGCCGGCGGCGGCGACCCGATCCTGTACCAGCATCTGTTCTGGTTCTTCGGTCACCCCGAAGTGTACATCATGATCCTGCCGGCCTTCGGCATCGTCAGCCACATCGTCTCGACCTTCTCGAAGAAGCCGATCTTCGGCTATCTCGGCATGGCCTACGCCATGGTCGCGATCGGCGTCGTCGGCTTCATCGTGTGGGCTCACCACATGTACACGGCCGGTCTGTCGCTCAACACGCAGCGCTATTTCGTGTTCGCGACGATGGTGATCGCGGTGCCGACAGGCATCAAGATCTTCTCCTGGATCGCGACGATGTGGGGCGGCTCGATCCGCTTCACCGCGCCGATGCTCTGGGCGATGGGCTTCATCTTCCTGTTCACCGTCGGTGGCGTCACCGGCGTCGTGCTGGCCAATGCCGGCGTCGACCGCTCGCTGCATGCGACCTACTACGTCGTCGCGCATTTCCACTACGTGCTGTCGCTCGGCGCCGTGTTCGGCATCTTCGCGGGCTTCTACTACTGGTTCCCGAAGATGAGCGGCTATGTGATCCCCGACTGGATCGGCCGCCTGCACTTCTGGATCGCCTTCGTCGGCGCCAACGTGCTGTTCTTCCCGCAGCACTTCCTCGGGCTCGCCGGCATGCCGCGTCATTATGTGGACTATCCGGACGCCTTCGCGCACTGGCATTTTGTGTCGTCGATCGGCTCCTACATCTTCGCGTTCGGCCTGCTGGTGTTCTTCTACGGCATCATCGTCGCCTTCGCGAAGAAGCAGCTTGCCGGTGACAATCCCTGGGGCGAAGGCGCGACGACGCTGGAATGGACGCTGCCCTCGCCGCCGCCGTTCCACCAGTTCGAGACGCTGCCGCGTATCACCGGCTCGGACCACTGATATCCAAGGCGGCGGGCTTTCCGGCCCGCCGCCGCCCTTCCCCCGAGCGCCCCCCGCGGCGTTCCGGAGACGGGCGGCAACCACCGCCGCATAGACCCAGCGCCCACGGGCGCCGTTCACAAGAGTACGAAGACGATTCGACTGATGTCTGCTGCGTTCGAAACCCGCACCGAGAGCCTGACAGCCTCCACCGGCGAAGCGCGTGACTTTTTCGCGCTGCTGAAGCCGCGCGTGATGTCACTGGTCATCGTGACCGCGCTGACCGGCATGGCCACCGCGCCGGGCTCGGTGCATCCCGTGCTCGGCCTCGCTGCCTTGCTGGCGATCGCGGTCGGCGCCGGCGCGTCGGGCTGCCTCAACATGTGGTACGACGCCGATATCGACGCGCTGATGAGCCGCACCGCCAAGCGGCCGATCCCCTCGGGCCGCGTCCTGCCCTCCGAGGCGCTGGCCTTCGGGCTGACGCTGTCGGTCGGCTCGGTTCTGGTGCTCGGCCTCGTCACCAATGCGCTCGCCGCAGCGATGCTCGCCTTCACCATCTTCTTCTACGCCGTCGTCTACTCGATGTGGCTGAAGCGCTGGACGCCGCAGAACATCGTGATCGGCGGTGCTGCCGGCGCCTTCCCGCCGATGATCGGCGAAGCCGTCGTGACCGGCAATTTCGGCTGGCACTCGCTCGTCCTGTTCGCGATCATCTTCCTGTGGACGCCACCGCATTTCTGGGCGCTGGCGCTGGTGAAGTCCGGCGACTACGCGCGCGCCGGCATTCCGATGATGCCCAACGTCGCCGGCCCGGCCGCGACCCGCCGGCAGATCGTGCTCTATTCGCTGATCATGGCGCCGGTTGCCGTCCTGCCCGCGCTGATGGGCTTCGGCGGACTGCTTTATCTCGCCGTCTCGGTTTCGACCGGGCTCGTCATGATCGCATTGTCGATCCAGGTCTGGCTGCGGAGCGAAGGCCCGGCCGCGACCAAGGCCTGCTGGTCGCTGTTCGGCTTCTCGATCCTCTATCTGTTCCTGCTGTTCGCCGTGCTGATCGTCGAAAACGGCTTCGGCCTGATGTGGGCCCTGCCGAAGGTGCTGGGATGAGCGACCAGCGTCCTCAGCACTCCGCTCCCGCCGCGTTCTCGCCCGAGGACATGGCGCGCCGCCGCCGCCGCTCCATCGCGCTGGCGCTGGTGCTCGGCGGACTCGTGATCTTCTTCTTCGCGGTGACGCTGGTGAAAATCGGCCCCGCCGTCCTGAACCGGCCGCTGTGATGACCGATCCCGTTCTCCAGCCGCGCAAGGGCAATCCGGCGCGCACCGCACTGATCTGCACCGGCATCGCCTTCGGCATGCTCGGCGCGTCCTTCGCCGCGGTGCCGCTCTACGACCTGTTCTGCAAGGTCACCGGCTTCGGCGGCACGCCGATGACCGGAACGGCCGGCGCCGGCAGGATCCTCGACCGGACCATGTCAGTGCGCTTCGACGCCAATGTCGCGCCGGGGCTGGGCTGGAAATTCGAGGCCGAGAGCCCGGAGATCAAGGTCCAGGTCGGCGCGACCCAGACCGTGTTCTACAAGATGACGAATCGCTCGGACCGCACGGTCACCGGCATCGCGACCTACAATATCGCTCCCGAAAAGGGCGCGGCCTATTTCGTCAAGATCCAGTGCTTCTGCTTCACCGAGCATACGCTGAAGCCCGGTGAGAGCTTCGAGGCGCCGGTGGTGTTCTATATCGACCCCGAAATCGCTGATAATCGCGAGCTCGACGGGGTCCACGCCATCACGCTGTCCTATACCTATTTTGCCTCCAAGTCGGGCCAGCCCGTCGCGGAGGACAAGGCCGGCTCCGTCAAGGGTGACGCGGGCAATCCGAAACTGTAGAACGCGCTAGAGCAGAAGCGCGGACAAAAAGCCGTACGCGGAGACTGAATACGATGGCCGGGGCCCATACGAAGCACCACGACTACCACCTCGTCGATCCGAGCCCGTGGCCGCTCGTCGGCGCCGCCAGCGCGACGATCATGGCGATCGGCGCGGTGATGTGGATGAAGGCGCTGCCGGTCGGCGGCATGCATATCGGCCCGCTCGTCTTCGGCGCCGGTCTGCTCGGCGTGCTCTACACCATGCTCGCCTGGTGGATGGACGTGGTGCGCGAGGCCGAAAAGGAAGGCCACCACACCCGCGTCGTCCAGATCCATCACCGCTATGGCATGATCATGTTCATCGCCTCCGAGGTGATGTTCTTCGTCGCCTGGTTCTGGGCCTATTTCGACGCGAGCCTCTTCGTCGGCGAGGAGATCAACTATCTCCGCTACGACTTCACCGGCGGGCACTGGCCGCCCAAGGGCATCGAGACCTTCGACCCCTGGCACCTGCCGCTGCTCAACACGCTGATCCTGCTGACCTCGGGCACGACGGTGACCTGGGCGCATTACGCGCTGATCAACAATGACCGCTCAGGCCTGAAGCAGGGGCTGTGGCTCACCGTGATCCTGGGTATCCTGTTCACGATCTGCCAGCTCTACGAGTATTCGCACGCCACCTTCGCCTTCAGCGGCAATATCTACGGCGCCACCTTCTTCATGGCGACCGGCTTCCACGGCTTCCACGTCTTCATCGGCACGATCTTCCTGGCGATCTGTCTGTACCGGGCCTATCTCGGCCACTTCAAGCCGGAGCAGCATCTCGGCTTCGAGTTCGCCGCCTGGTACTGGCACTTCGTCGACGTGGTCTGGCTGTTCCTGTTCGCCGCGATCTACGTCTGGGGCGCCGGCGCGCACGCTGCCGCCGCGCACTGACCTTGCGCTCCACCGCGCTCTCGCGGTCAACGTCTGACGAGAGGCGGCCGCGAGGCCGCCTTTCCTGTTTCTGTCCTGTGATTGTGCATCGGCTTTCCCGAAAACCGCGTTTCACGTTTCAGGCCGATGCTCTGGGAGGCTGCGATGGCCAATTCTGAACCCACCCTCCCCTCTCCCTATGCGACGGGCCTGGCGGGGCGCTGCCCGCGCTGCGGCGAGGGCGCGCTGTTCGACGGCTTCCTCAAGCTCAAGCCAAGCTGCAATGCCTGTGGGCTCGACTACAAGTTCGCCGATTCGGCCGATGGCCCGGCCGTATTCATCATGCTGATCGCCGGCTTCGTCGTGCTCGGCGCGGCGCTCTATGTCGAGATCGCCTATGAGCCGCCGATCTGGCTGCACCTGATGATGTGGCTGCCGCTGGCCATCATCCTGTGCCTCGGCCTGCTCCGGCCCATGAAGGGGCTCGCCGTCGCCCTGCAATATGCTCACAAGGCCGAGGAAGGCAGGCGAGAGCCGTGACCGCCACGTCGACACCCGCCCCGCGCAAGCCCCGGCTGTTCCTGCTGACGCTGCTGACCATCGTCGGCACCGTCGTCCTGTGCGCGCTCGGCGCCTGGCAGCTCGAGCGGATGGATGAGAAGCACGCCTATATCGACCGCCTCCAGCAGCAGGCAGCCGGAGCCCCCGCCCCCATGCCTCCGAGCGCCGACTGGGCGAAGCTCGATCCTGCTGCGCTCGACCTGACCCATGTCGTCGCCAGGGGCAGCTATATCGACGGGATCGCCGGCGTACGCACCACCATCGCCGCCGGCCCGCCCGGCAGCCGGCAGCTCTCCGGCTTCGGGCGCTGGATCTTCCAGGCGTTCAAGCTGGAGGATGGCGGCGTCATCCTGGTCAATCGCGGCTTCGTGCCGGAGGGCCGGCTCGGCCAGATCGGCCCGGCCAGCGGGCCCGATACGATCAATGGTTTCCTGCGGGCTCCGGAGGCGCGCAACAGCTTCACCCCGCAGGACCTGCCGGCGATCCGCGAATTCTACACGCGCGACCCCGCCGCGATCGCAGCCTCCCTCGGCCAGCCGCCGGCGCCGTTCTACCTGGAAGCGGCGCGCGAGGGCGACGGCATGACGCCGCCGGCCGGCGTCGATGTACGCGAGCTGATCGGCCGCATTCCGGACAACCACCTGCAATATGCGCTGACCTGGTTCGGGCTGGCGCTGACGCTGCTCGGGGTGTTCGCTGCCTTCGTCTGGCAGGCCCGCAAGGGCGCGGCGGCAAGCTGAGCGCGCAACCCTTTTGCCGAATGCGCCGGACCGGCCTATAGCATCAGGCTGAGATCATCGAGGCCAAGACCGTGCTGCATGTTTCCACCCGGGGCGAAGCCCCGGCGCTCAGCTTTTCCGACGCATTGCTGACCGGGCTCGCCCGTGACGGCGGGCTTTATCTGCCACAGAGCTGGCCGACCCTCTCCGCCGCGGAGATCGCCGGCTTCGCCGGCAAGCCCTATACGAGCGTCGCCGAGCGCGTGCTCGGCGCGCTGAGCGATGGCGACATCGAGAGCGGGGCGCTTTCGGGCATGATCCGCGAGGCCTATGCCGGCTTCCGCCATCCGGCCGTCTGCCCGCTGACCCAGATCGGCGACAATCTCTTCGTGCTGGAGCTGTTCCACGGCCCGACGCTCGCCTTCAAGGACGTGGCGATGCAGTTGCTCGGGCGCCTGATGGACCATGTGCTCGGCCAGCGCGGCCAGCGCGCCACCATCGTCGGCGCGACCTCGGGCGATACCGGCGGCGCCGCCATCGACGCCTTCAAGGGGCTGAAGAGCGTCGACGTCTTCATCCTCTATCCGGAAGGCCGCGTCTCGGACGTGCAGCGCCGGCAGATGACCACCGTCGATGCCCCGAACGTCCATGCCATCGCTGTCGAGGGCACCTTCGACGACTGCCAGAATCTCGTGAAGGCGATGTTCAACCATCACGCCTTCCGCGACGAGATCGGCCTGTCCGGCGTCAATTCGATCAACTGGGCGCGCATCGCAGCGCAGGTGGTCTATTACTTCACGGCGGCCGTCTCGCTGGGCGGGCCGGACCGGAAGGTCTCCTTCACCGTCCCGACCGGCAATTTCGGCGATATCCTCGCCGGCTGGGTCGCCAAGCAGATGGGCCTGCCGATCGAGCGGCTGGGCATCGCGACCAACAGCAACGACATCCTGGTGCGCACGCTCGAAACCGGCGCCTACGAGATGCGCGGCGTCCATGCGACCACCTCGCCCTCGATGGACATCCAGATCTCCTCGAATTTCGAGCGGCTGCTGTTCGAGGCGCATGGCCGCGACGGCGCTGCCGTGCGCCGGCTGATGCAATCGCTGCAGCAATCCGGCCGCTTCGAGATCGCCGGCGAGGCGCTCCAGCGCATCCGCAGCGAGTTCGACGCGGCCTCGCAGAGCGAGGATGAGATCGCGGGCGAGATCAAGAAGAGCTGGAGCGAGGCCGGCTACCTGCTCGATCCGCATACTGCGATCGGTGTCGCCGCTGCGCGGCAGGCGCTGAAGCGCGATTCGGCGACACCGATGATCGTGCTCGGCACGGCCCATCCCGCCAAGTTCCCGGCGGCGGTGAAGGCGGCGAGCGGCATCGAGCCGGCGCTTCCGGCCCATCTTGCCGACCTGATGGAGCGCAAGGAACGGATGACGCTGCTGCCCAACGATCTCGGCACGATCGAGGCCTTCGTGCGCGAGCATGCGCGGGCCGTGCGCGGAGCGGCAGCGTGAGCGCGGCTGTTCCTAACGAGACCACCGAACTCGCCGCCCCCGCGCGACCGGAAGGACCTCACGATCCCGATGTCGCGCTGACTGCCCTGCCCTCCGGCCTGCGCGTCGTCTCACAGCGTATGGACCATGCCGCGACCGTCTCGCTGGGCATCTGGATCGGTGCGGGCTCGCGCGATGAAATGCCTGATGAGCATGGGCTTGCCCATCTGCTCGAGCACATGGCGTTCAAGGGCACGGCGCGCCGCAGCGCGCTCGCGATCGCCGAGGAGATCGAGAGCGTCGGCGGCGATCTCAATGCCGCGACCTCGGTCGAATATACCTGCTACACCGCTCGCGTGCTCGGCTCCGACCTGGGCCTGGCCGTCGATATTCTCGCCGACATCATCACCTCGCCATCGCTGACCGAGGAGGAATTGAAGCGCGAGAAGGGCGTGATCCTGCAGGAGATCTCGGCCGTCCAGGATACGCCCGACGATCTCGTCTACGATCGCTTCCTGCAGGCCGCCTTCCCGGACCAGCCGATCGGCCGGCCGATCCTCGGCACCGCCAAGACGGTCAAGGGCTTCACGCCCGGCGCGATCCGCGCCTATCTCGCGCGCAACTATCATGCCGGCAACATGGTGCTCGCCGCGTCGGGCGCCGTCGATCATGACGAGCTCGTCGCGCTCGCCAGCCAGCATCTGTCGAATCTTCCGGCACCGCCGGCCGCGCCTCTCACGCGCGAAGCCGGCGAGTACCGCGGCGGCGAAGCGCGCATCGGCAGCGACGAGGAACAGGTCCATCTCGTGCTCGGCCTGCCCGGCCTGCCCTTTACCGGCGGCACGCATTACCCGCTCCAGATCTTCGCCTCGGTGCTCGGCGGTGGCTTGTCGTCGCGCCTGTTCCAGGAGGTGCGCGAGCAGCGCGGCCTCGCCTATGCGATCGACGCTTTCCACTGGCCCTTCTCCGATTGCGGCGTCTTCGGCATCGGCGCCGGGACCGCTCCGGAGGATGCGGGCGAACTGATCGAGGTCGCCCTCGGCTGCCTTCGTCAGGCGGCGGAAGACGTCAGCGAGGCCGAAGTCGCGCGTGCCCGCGCCCAGATGAAGGTCGGGCTGCTGGCTTCGCTCGAGAGCCCCGGCGGCAAGCTCGAGCAGATGGCGCGGCAGGTTCTGCTCTTCGGCCGGGCGATCCCGCGCGAGGAGCTCGCGGCCCGGCTCGATGCCGTGACGCTCGAGGATGTGCGCGCCGCCGGCCGCTCGCTGTTGGGCCACCAGCCGACGATCGCGGCGGTCGGCCCGACTCAGGGACTGCCGCCGGCCAAGCGCCTGCGCCACGCGGCCCGGGCTGCGGACTGAACCGCAATGGCGCTCTTCCGTTTCCCGAGCGAGCCGCCGAGCCGCCCGCTGATCCGGACGCCGAATCTCTATCTGCGCGCACCGCAAGCCGGCGACCATGCGGCCTGGAGCGCGCTGCGCATGGAAAGCCGGGAATTCCTGGCGCCGTGGGAACCGACCTGGAACGAGGACGACCTCACCCGCACCTCCTTCCGGCTACGCGCCAAGCGGGCAGCCCGCGAAATCTCGACCGACGAGGCCTATTCGCTCTTCATCTTCGAGACGCATACGGAGACCCTGCTCGGCGGGCTGACCCTCGGGTTGGTCCGCCGGGGCGTCGCGCAGGCCTGCACGCTCGGCTACTGGATGGGGCGGCGCCATGCCGGCAAGGGCCATATGACGGAGGCCGTGCGCGGCGCCGTGCGCTTCGCCTTCTCCGATCTCGCCCTGCACCGGGTCGAGGCGGCCTGCCTGCCGAACAACGAGCCGTCGCGGCGCCTGCTCGAACGGGTCGGTTTCCGGCATGAAGGGCTGGCGCGCGCCTATCTCAAGATCAACGGAAACTGGGCCGATCACCTGCTTTACGGCGTGCTGGCCAGCGACGTGCCGCCCGGAAGCAGACCGTGACCGCGACGGTTGACCACAGGCCAGCTCCGCCTTGCCCTTGCCATGAGCGGCCGATAGGGCTTTTCGTTAAATTTCGAATGATCGCTTCCCGCCTGAGAACCGAGCACAGCTTGTCCATTTCCGAGCGCGTCTTCCGGGCCGGCCTCATGCTGGCCGGCCTTGTCCTGTGGTTCTGCGCCGCTGCCCTGCCGGCCCAGGCCGTCGAGGCGGTCCGCGTTCCCGTCGATGCCCCCGTGATCGACCTCACCCATGTCGTCGAGCGCAACAAGTCCGACGGCGACGTCATCCAGATCTCCACCGCGCCGGGGCCGGACGGCATCGTCCGGCGCATCGCCGTCAAAGCCCGCGAGGCCGGCGCCCGCCCGGACTGGATCGTCTTCGCGCTGACGAATGATTCCGACGAGCAGATCGACCGCCTGCTGGTCGCGCCGTTCCATCGGCTGATCGGCTCCGGCGTGGTCTGGCCCGATCTCGGCGACAAGCGCATCGAGGCGGTGACCGCGAGCCAGGGCCTCTCACCCGACCGCGAGCCCAGCCCCGATGCCGATGTCTTCCTGATCACGCTCGACCCCGGCACGACCGTGACGTTCGTCGCCGAGCTGAAATCGCCGAACCTGCCGCAGCTCTATCTCTACGAGGCCGAGGCCTATCGGCAGAAGACCAACGGGCTGACGCTCTACAAGGGCATCATCATCGGCATCGCCGGCCTGCTCGCGCTGTTCCTCACCATCATCTTCGTGGTCAAGGGCGCGGTGATCTTTCCGGCCGCAGCAGCGCTGGCCTGGGCGGTCCTGGCCTATGCCGGCCTCGATTTCGGCTTCTTCCAGCGCCTGTTTCCGCTGACGCCGGCGATCGAACGAATCTACCGCGCCGGCGCGGAGGTGGTGCTGGCGGCGACGCTGCTCGTCTTCCTCTTCGCCTATCTCAACCTGTCCCGCTGGCATGTGCGCTACGGCCATGTCACGGCGATCTGGATTCTCGGCCTTGCCGGGCTGATCGGCCTGGCCGTCTTCGACGCGCCGATGGCGTCCGGCATCGCGCGCATCTCGATCGCGGCCGTGGCGGCGATCGGCTTCATCCTCGTCGTGCATCTGGCGACGCATGGCTACGAGCGGGCGGTGATGCTGATCCCGACCTGGTTCCTGCTCGCAGTCTGGGTCACCGCCGCGAGCTTCACCGTGACCGGGCAGTTCCAGCGTGATCTCGTCGCCCCCGCCTTGTTGGGCGGCCTCGTCCTGATCGTGCTGCTGATCGGTTTCACCGTGATCCAGCATGCCTTTGCCGGCGGCGCGATCTCGCAGGGTCTGGTCTCGGATACGGAGCGCCGGGCGCTTGCCCTCTCCGGCTCCGGCGACCTCGTCTTCGACTGGGATGTCAGCTCCGACAAGGTCTTCGTCTCCCCGCAGATCGAGGCGTTGCTCGGCCTGCCCAAGGGCTCGCTCGAAGGCTCGGCCGCGCGCTGGCTGGAGCACATGCACGTCGCCGACCGCGACCGCTATCGCGTCACGCTCGATGCCGTGCTGGAGCAGCGCCGCGGCAAGCTCAATCTCGACCTGCGCCTGCGCGCCGCCAGCGGCGCCTATCACTGGGTCAACGTCAAGGCGCGCCCGGTGATCGGCTCGGACGGCGAGGTCATCCGCGTCATCGGGACGCTCACGGATGTCACCGAGCAGCGCACCGCGCAGGAGCGGCTGCTGCACGACGCCGTCCATGACAATCTGACCGGCTTGCCCAATCGCAAGCTGTTCCAGGACCGGCTGGGGGCGATCTTCGGCTTCACCCGTGCCGACGACAATATCCGCCCGACCGTGCTGGTCATCGATGTCGACCGTTTCAAGCAGGTGAACGAGTCGGTCGGCTTCTCGGCCGGCGATTCGATCCTGCTGACGCTGGCGCGCCGCCTCGGCCGCCTGCTGCGCGCGCAGGACACGCTTGCCCGCATCGGCGGCGACACCTTCGCCATGATCCTCGTCTCGGAGCGCGACCCCGAGCGCATCCTGGCCTTGGCCGAGCTGGTGCGCCGCGCCGTCTCGACGCCGATCACCTATGCCGAGCGCGAGATCGTGCTGACGCCCTCGATCGGGCTTGCGCTGTTCGATCCGGCGCCGGCCTCGCGCAAGGAAGACGCGCTGAAGAACGCCGAGCTCGCCATGGCTCATGCCAAGCGTCAGGGCGGCAACAAGATCGAGGTCTTCGTGCCGGCGATGCGGACCGACCGCAACGACCGGCTCGCGCTGGAAAGCGACCTGCGCCGGGCGATCGAGCGCGGTGAGATCCAGGTCGTGTACCAGCCGATCGTCCGGCTGGAGGACCGCACCATCGCCGGGTTCGAGGCGCTGGTGCGCTGGGACCATCCGCGCGAAGGCCGATTGATGCCGCAGGACTTCCTCGCCATCGCCGAGGAAACCGGGCTGATCGTCGATCTCGGCGTCTATGTCATGGACAAGACCGCGCGCGAACTCGAAGCCTGGCAGGCAGCGCTGGAGGTCGATCCGCCGATCTTCGCCAGCGTCAACGTCTCCAGCCGGCAATTGCTGCGCCATGACCTGCTGCATGACGTGAAGACCGTGCTCGGCCGGCGGCGCGTGCTGCCGGGCACGCTGAAGCTGGAGATCACCGAGAGCCTCGTCATGGAGAACCCGGAATATGCCGCGCAGATGCTTCAGCGTATCCGTGATCTCGGCGCCGGCCTCTCGCTCGACGATTTCGGCACGGGCTATTCCTCTCTGTCCTATCTGCAGCGCTTCCCGTTCGACACCATCAAGATCGACCAGAGCTTCGTGCGCCAGATGGGCAACGGCCGCCCGCCGGTGATCCTGCGCTCGATCGTGCAGCTCGCCGCCGATCTCCACATGGATGTCGTCGCCGAGGGCGCGGAGAGCGAGTCGGATGCGATCGAGCTCTACCAGCTCGGCTGCCAGTATGCGCAGGGCTACATCTTCGGCCAGCCGATGACGGCGGCGGAAGCACGCCGGCTGATGGGTGCCGCGGCTGCGGCGGCGACCGAAGCGGCTTGATCAAGGCGTCATGCTCGGGCTTGACCCGAGCAGCTCGGGACGGAAAAGCGCCTACCCTGCCTGAGATTCTCGGGTCTTTGCTTCGCTCCGCCCGAGAATGACGGCCCGCCGGAACTCAGGCGTGCCCGGCCTCGCGCGACAGGAACGCCGGGTCGATGCCGATCTTGTTCAGCGCCCGGCTGTACTTGGTCTCGACGCCCTCGTCGAAGAGCAGTTCGGGATCGGCGGCGCAATGCAGCCAGCCATTGGACTGAATCTCGGCTTCGAGCTGGCCGGCGGCCCAGCCGGCATAGCCCAGCGCCAGCACCGCATTCTCCGGCCCGTCGCCATTGGCGATGGCGCGCAGGATGTCCAGCGTCGCCGTCAGGCAGATGCCTTCGTCGATCGGCAGGGTCGCCGATTCCAGAAAGAAATCGGCGCTGTGCAGGACGAAGCCGCGCTTGGTCTCGACCGGGCCGCCACGCAGCACCTGCATCCGCTCGGCCCGACTCGGCAGCCGGATCAGCTCCTCGGAGGGAATCACGTCGAGCTGGACGAGCAACTCGGTGAACTTCGTGTCGCCCGCCGGTTTGTTGACGATGATGCCCATCGCCCCGTCCTCGGAATGGGCGCAGACATAGACGACGCTGCGGCTGAAGCGCGTATCGGCCATGCCCGGCATCGCGATCAGGCATTGCCCGTCGAGATAGCTGCGGCCAGCGGTGCGCGATTGTGAGCCGATCTTCATGGGGAGCATGCTAGAGGCTGTCGGGGAGGGTCGGCAAGGCTTGGCTTGCAGCCGCGCCCTGTCGAAGGGCGCACAGGCCGTAGCGTTGCCGCCCGGATCACGTTCGCGTGCGCGTGTGCCATCGCGACGGTCCGCGGTCGCACTATCGCGATTGTGCCCCAATCCTGCGCAAGGTTCGGGACGTGTCACATGGGCACGGACCGGCGGAGGATGACAGGTTTTGTTCGCTTTTCAGGGTCGCAATCGGTAAAGGCTGGACCCGTGAACCGCATTCTTCCCCTGCTCGCCCTGCTGCCCCTGGCGCTCGGCTCCGCTGCTCGCGCCCAGGAGGCGATGACCGAGGCCGCCACCTCGCCCTGGTCGGCGAGCGAGCACGCGAAGCTGCGCCTGATCGCCGGCCCGACCACCGCGACCGGCAAGCAGCGTGTCGGCGTCGAGATCGCGATGTCGCCGGGCTACAAGACCTATTGGCGCAGCCCCGGGCAGTTCGGCGTGCCGCCGGCTTTCGACTGGTCGGGCTCGACCAATATCGGCGGGCTCGACGTGCGCTGGCCGGTGCCGGAGCGCTTCCAGGATTCGGCAGGCTACTCCATCGGCTATGCCGGCGAGGTCGTGATCCCGATCTCGGTCCAGCCCGTCGATCCGACGCGGCCGGTGCTGGTCGTGCTCAAGCTCGACTATGCCGTCTGCGAGAAAATCTGCATTCCCGCCAAGGGCGAGGCGAGCCTGTGGCTCGAGCCCGGCGTGACGATGGTGACCTCGCCCCGCCTCGAAAGCTACGAGGCGCGCGTGCCGGTGCCGGCCAAGCCCGGAACCCACAAGGAGAAGATCGCGATCATCGAGGCCGGGCCCGATGACAGCGTGGTCGATCCGGGCCTGCGGCTCGTGCTGCAACCGCCGCCGGAAGGCCGCATCGAGGACGTTTTCGTCGAGGGATCGGGCATGTGGTCCTTCGGCAAATCCCGCCTGACGGCGCAGGCGGACGGGACGGTCGTCGCCCAGATCCGGATCGACGAGCGGCCGAAGGGCGCGGCTGGTCCGACCCCGCTGATCTTCACCGTGCGCGGCACGCCGCGGCCGATCGAGACGCGGCTGGAACTCGACATCCCCGCCGGCAAGCCCTAATCCGTCAAGCCGGGCGGCCCGGTTGGCCGCAGGCTTCACGGAGAGACAGGCTCATGACCATCAAGGTGGGTGACAAGCTTCCACAGGCGACGTTCCGCGTCATGACCGCCGACGGCCCTGCCGCGCGCACGACCGACGACCTGTTCGCCGGCAAGAAGGTGGTGCTGTTCGCCGTTCCCGGCGCCTTCACCCCGACCTGCCACCGCAATCATCTGCCGGGCTATCTGGAGAAGGCGGCCGAGATCAAGGCGAAGGGCGTCGACGCCATCATGGTGACCAGCACCAACGACGTCTTCGTCATGGACGCCTGGTCGAAGGCGACCGGCGGCACCGGCGTGATCGAGTTCCTCTCGGACGGCAATGCCGATTTCGCCAAGGAGATCGGCCTCTCGATGGACGGCTCGGGCTTCGGTCTCGGCACCCGCTCGCAGCGCTATTCGATGCTGGTCGAGGACGGCGTGGTGAAGGAACTCAGCGTCGAGGAAGCCGCCGGCAAGGCGGAAGCCTCCGGCGCCGCGGCGATGCTCGAGAAGCTCTGAGCCTGAGGGCACGGAAAGACATTTGGAGCCCGCGCAGTCCGCTGCGCGGGCTTTTTCTTGGCTGGCCGGATAGGGTAAATGTCTGCAAAGGGTCGCAAGCGGACCTTATCGGCTATAGCCGACAACCCTTAGTCCGGTGGGCAAGGCTACGAAATTGCAGTTGAGATGCCGAAGGACAGCTTCCGCCGCCGCGATGTCCTGAGCAATTTCGCGGGCCGGGACATTGTTTGGCCGCGGGAATAGGGCAACGGCTGGAATATCCAGCCACTCGATGGCGCGGAGTTCAATAGGGCCGAATTGGCTGTCTACCCACGGTATGGGTGGATGAAGTGAGTTAGTCGAGGGGAAATCCATGACCTTCGGCTCGGACACATCGATGAATTTCACGATCATCTGATCGAGTCCGACACCAGCATCTTCCATCGCCGAAAACAGCTTTCTCCACTTCGTGTCCGACATGTGAGCGTGAGAAAACTCACGCCGGGCCAACGACGATAGCCGGTCGAGATCAGCTCGGAAGTGCGTAACCATGCGCTACCGTGTCACGCCGAAGAAATGTCCGCAACGGGTCGTAAGCGGACCTAGCTTTTGACATTGCGAGACGTGCGTTGCCTCTTAAGTTGTTCCACTTCTCTGGCGTATGGGGAGAGGACATGCCGTTTCGAGGCTTCGTTGTCGAACCTGCGGAGTTGGCAAAATTGGCTGGCGCTTTCGATGCAGCTTGGATGGCGGTGAACAGCGTCAACACTGTCGGCGGCCAGCAGCAGAAGCGGGCGAGAGCCCGCTTGGCGGCCATCATTCTCGATCTTTGGAGGGAAGATCCCGCTCAGGCTTTGAGCGCCAGCGCTGTCGAGCGTTTCCTGGCATCAGACCAGATCAACTGATCGATCCGATCTGCGCTTGTCATGAGACAAGCCGCGAAGCCCCGGCTAGCTTCCGGATCGGAGGAGAACACCGATGGCCGAGATCACCATTCGCCCGCTTGCCGCGACCGACCGGGAGGCATGGACGCCGCTCTGGCATGGCTACCTGACCTTCTACAAGGCGACGCTGCCGCCGGAGATCGACGCGATCACCTTCGGGCGCCTGACCGGTGGCCAGGAGCCGATGGGCGGCTTCCTCGCCTTCGAGGGCGACAAGGCGCTCGGAATGGTCAATTGGGTCATCCACCGCACGACCTGGAGCGAGAAGCCGATCTGCTATCTGCAGGACCTGTTCACCGTGCCGGAATCGCGCGGCACCGGCGTCGGCCGCAAGCTGATCGGGGCCGTGAACCAGATGGCGCGGGCGAAGAACTGCTACCGCGTCTACTGGCAAACACATGAATCCAACCTGCAGGGGCAGGCGCTCTACGACAAGGTCGCCGACAAGTCGGGCTTCATCGTCTATCGCCAGCCGCTGGGCTGAGGCTCAACGACCGCCGCTCTTGAACGGCGCCATGCCGGCCCGCGCCAGCGCGTCGGCGCGCTCGTTCATCGCGTCGCCGGCATGGCCCTTGACCCATTTCCACTCGATCTTGTGGCGGCCGAGCGCCGCCTCGAGGCGCTGCCAGAGCTCGGCGTTCTTGACCGGCTTGCGGTCGGCCGTCTTCCAGCCGTTCTTCTTCCAGCCGTGAATCCAGCCGGTGATGCCCTGACGCAGATACTGGCTGTCGGTGTGCAGCGCGACCGTGACGGGGCGCTTTAGCGCCTCCAGCGCCGCGATCGCCGCCATCAGCTCCATCCGGTTATTGGTGGTCTGGGCCTCGCCGCCCGAAAGCTCCTTCTCGACGCCGTTGAAGGTCAGGATCGCGCCCCAGCCGCCGGGACCCGGATTGCCCGAGCAGGCGCCATCCGTCCAGACTTCGACCGTATCAGCACTCACCGCTTCAGCCCGTATTCGCGGGCATCGGCGACGCGCTGGTGGAAGGCGAGCTTGCGGTCGTATTCGAGCGGATCATGCGGCTTGACCAGCGCGCCGGCCGGCACGTTCAGCCAATCGACCAATCGCGTCAGCAGGAAGCGTAAGGCACTGCCCCGGCAGAGCTGCGGCAGTGCCTCGACCTCCGCCTCGTTCAGCACCCGCACGCTCTCGTAGCCGGCCAGCATGGCCTGGCCCTTGGTCAGGTTGAACGAGCCATCGGCCTCAAAGCACCAGGAGTTCAGGCAGATCGCGAGGTCATAGGCATAGGCGTCGGTGCAGGCGAAATAGAAGTCGATCAGGCCCGAGAGCCTGTCGCCGAGGAAGAAGACGTTGTTGGGGAAGAGATCGGCATGGATGACGCCACGCGGCAGGTCTTGCGGCCAGCCCGCCTCATGCACGGCGATCTCGGCCGCGACGCGACGTGCAAGGCCCGGCGAGACCTTGTCGGCGTCAGTGCCGGCCTGCTCGGCCAGCGGGCGCCAACCCGGAACCGAGAGCGCATTCACCCGCTCCATCGGGAAATCGGCCCCGGCCTGATGCAGCAAAGCGAGGCCGCGGCCGAGCTCCTGGCAATGGGCGGCCGTCGGCCGGCGCACCGAAAGACCGTCGAGGAAGGTGACGATCGCGGCCGGGCGCCCGGCGAGGCGGCCGAGCATCTCGCCGCGGCTGTCGCTGACCGGCTGCGGGCAGATCACCCCGCGCGAGGCGAGGTGCTGGATCAGACCGAGGAAGAACGGCAGATCGTCCGGGTTCACCCGCTTCTCGTAGAGGGTGAGGATGAAGGACCCTTGCGTGGTGCGGATCAGGTAGTTCGAGTTCTCGACGCCCTCGGCGATGCCCTTGGCGGAGAGGAGTTCGCCGATGCCGTAGCGCGCCACGAAGGCGGCCATCTCGTCATCGGGCACTTCGGTATAGACGGCCACGATCGTACTCTTTTTGCTGAGATTATTCCGCCGCGTCCGGCGTCGCCTCGCCGCGCAATTCGCGCGGCAGCGGGAAGAAGACGTTCTCGTCGGCGGTCGAGACGGTCTCGACACGAACCTCGTAGCGCGCGGCGAAGGCGTCGATGATCTCCTCGACCAGCACCTCGGGCGCGCTCGCGCCGGCGGTGATGCCGAGGCTGCGGATTTGGCCGAACACCGACCAGTCGATCTCGTCGGTGCGCAGGACGAGCCGCGCCACCGGACAGCCGGCACGCTCGGCGACCTCGCGCAGACGCTGCGAATTCGAGGAATTGGGCGAACCGACGACGATCAGCCCGTCGACCTGCGGCGCGACGCGCTTCACCGCCTCCTGGCGGTTGGTCGTGGCGTAGCAGATGTCTTCCTTGTGCGGGGCGATCAGCTCCGGAAAGCGAGCCTGCAAGGCCTCGACGATGCCGCGGGTGTCGTCGACCGAAAGCGTGGTCTGGGTGACATAGGCAAGCGGCTGGCCTTCCGGCGCCTGAAGCGTCGCGACGTCCTCCAGCGTTTCGATCAGGGTGATCGCGCCCTCGGGGAGCTGGCCCATCGTGCCGATCACTTCCGGGTGGCCGGCATGGCCGACGAGCAGGATATGGCGGCCGCGCTTGTGATGGACCTCGGCCTCGCGATGGACCTTGGTGACGAGCGGACAGGTCGCGTCGATGGCGAAGAGGTTGCGCGCCTTCGCCGCCGCCGGCACCGCCTTGGCGACGCCATGGGCCGAGAAGATCACCGGCCGCGTTTCGTCGGGCACCTCGTCGAGTTCGGCAACGAAGACGGCGCCTTTCCGCTTCAGGGATTCGACGACGTATTTGTTATGAACGATCTCGTGGCGGACATAGACCGGCGCGCCATGCAGCGCGAGCGCCTTCTCGACGGCGTCGATGGCGCGCACGACCCCGGCGCAGAAGCCGCGCGGGGCGCAGAGCAGGATGTCGAGCGGCGGCTTTGTCACGCGCAGAGGAAACTCCAATCGGTCCGCGTCTTCTTTCGGCGCGATCGGCGCGATGTCAAGGAAGCGAAGCGGCGCAGGTCGGGCGGTCATGTGCCGATTGCCTCTCGCAGGATCGCCCGCAAACCCCTAGATACGGTGGCGGCCCGCCACGCCGAGCGCCGCGCCGGACCGCCAAGCCCGTTCCCAAAGCCCCGAGTCCCGCATGGCCGACGTCGCCTCGCATGCCAGCTATCTCCCGCCGATCCTGACCTTCTGCGCCGGGGCGGTGATCGCCGTCCCGCTCTTCCGCAAGCTCGGCCAGTCGGCGGTGCTCGGCTATCTCGCGGCCGGCATCGTCATCGGCCCCTCGATCCTCGGCGTGATCAAGGATCCCGACGCGATCCGCGGCACCGCCGAGATCGGCGTCGTGCTGCTGCTCTTCCTCGTCGGCCTCGAACTGCAGCCTTCGCGACTCTACTCGATGCGCAAGGACATCCTCGGCTCCGGCCTGGCGCAGATGGCGCTCAGCGCCGGCGGCATCGGCCTCGCCGGCTGGTATTTCGGCCTGTCCGCTGCGGGAGCGGTCGCCGTCGGCGTGGCGCTCGCGCTTTCCGCGACCTCGATCGCGCTGCAATTGCTGGAGGAGCGCGGCGACGGCAACGAAACCTATGGCCGGCGCACCTTCTCGATCCTGCTGTTCCAGGACATGGCGATCGCGCCGGTGCTGGCGCTGCTGCCGCTGCTCGCCACCACGAGCGGTCACGAGACCGGCAGCCCGATGATGGCGCTGGCGAGCCTCGGCATCGCGCTCGTCGCCCTCGTCCTGATCGTGCTGGCCGGACGCTACGTGATGAACCCGTTCTTCCGCATCCTCGCCCATACCGGCGCGAAGGACGTGATGACGGCTGCCGCGCTGCTGATCGTCCTCGGATCGGCGCTGCTGATGGAGCATGTCGGGCTCTCGATGGCGATGGGCGCCTTCCTTGCGGGCGTGATGCTGGCCGACTCGCATTTCCGGCATGAGCTGGAAGCCGATATCGAGCCCTTCCGCGGTGTCCTGCTCGGCCTGTTCTTCATGGCGGTCGGCATGTCGCTCGACCTCAAGCTCGTCGCCGACAACTGGATGCTGCTGGCGCTCGCGGCGCCGCTGCTAGTGCTGTTCAAGATCGCGGTCGTGACCTCGATCCTGCGGCTGTCCTGCTCGTCCTGGCTCGAGGCGATCCGGGCCGGCGCCCTGCTCTCGCCGGCCGGTGAATTCGCCTTCGTGCTCCTGCCGCTCGGCCTCGCAAACGGACTGCTGACCGCTCAGCAATCGGCGATGATCACGGCGCTGGCCGCGATCAGCATGCTGCTCGGCCCCGTCGTCGCCAAGCTGATCGATGCCGTGCTGCTGGCCCGCATCGCCCCTGCGACGATGGATGAAGACTATGACGGCGTCGGCGACAGCCCGGTGATGGTGATCGGCTTCGGCCGCTTCGGCCAGATCGTGACGCAGGCGCTACTGCTGCAGCATATCGACGTTACGGTGATCGATTCCGATGTGGAGCGCATCCGTTCGGCGGCGCAGTTCGGTTTCAAGATCTATTACGGCGACGGCACCCGCCTCGACGTGCTGCGCGCGGCGGGCGCCGGCAAGGCTCGCGTCATCTGCATCTGCGTCGACGACAAGCAGGCGGCACTGCGGATCGTCGAGATGGTCAAGGCCGAGTTCCCGAGCGTGCGGCTGCATGTGCGGGCCTATGACCGCATCCACGCGATCGAGCTGATGAAGGCGAATGTCGATTTCCAGATGCGCGAGACCTTCGAATCGGCGCTCGGCTTCGGCCGCGTCACGCTGGAAACCATGGGCCTGACCCGCGACGAGGCCGATCTGGTGATCGACCATGTCCGCGACCGCGACGCGCAGCGCATGGAGATCCAGTTCCACGAGGGGCTCGCCGCCGCGATCAACCGCGTGCCGCGCGTCTCGCCCGAGCCGCTCGTCCCGCCCAAGGCCAAGTCGAAGCCGCTTACGCCTGAAACGCGGCAGGTCATCGAGGATGGTGGTGCCGAAGTCGCCGTCGGCGGCGTTGGGGAACCGGAACGATGAGCCAGGCTTCGGCCCGGCCACAGGCCGTCTTCCTCGAAGGTCCGTTGATGCGCCATGTCGCGGTGATGACCGCGACGAGCTCGGTCGGCCTGATGGCAGTCTTCGTCGTCGACCTGCTCTCGCTGCTCTATGTCTCCTGGCTTGGACGGCCGGAAGCGACGGCGGGCGTCGGCTTCGCCACCATCGTGCTCTATCTGATGGTTTCGGTGAATGTCGGCCTGATGATCGCCGTCACGGCACTGACCTCGCGCAGCATCGGCGCGGGCGATCGACCGGCTGCACGGCGCATCGCGGGCTCGACCATGGCCCTCTCGGCGCTGGTGGCGCTCGTCATCTCGCTCGCGGCGCTGCCGCTGCTGCCCTGGCTGCTCAGCTTGCTGGGCGCGCGCGACCAGTCGCATGCGGTCGCCCTCTCCTTCCTCCATATCGTGCTGCCGTCGAACGTCCTGATGGCGATCGGCATGGGCCTTTCCGGCATCCTGCGGGCGATCGGCGACGCCAGGCGGGCGATGTTCGTGACGCTCGGCGGCGGCATCGTCACGGCGGGGCTCGACCCGCTATTGATCTTCGGCTTCGGGCTCGGGCCGGACGGCGCCGCGATCGCGATCGTGCTGGCGCGGATCATCATCTGCGCCATCGGGTTCCACGGCTGCGTTGTCGTGCACGGCATGATCGAGCGGCCGCGCCTCTCGTTCATCCGGCAGGACGGCGCCCGGACCTTCGCCATCGCTGGGCCGGCGATCCTGACCAATCTCTCGAACCCGATCGCCAACGCGGTCTTCGCCAGCGTCGTCGCCCGATTCGGCGATGCGGCTGTCGCAGCGCTCGCGATCATGGACCGGCTCGTCCCGGTCGCCTTCGGCGTGCTGTTCGCGCTGTCGGGCGCGGTCGGGCCGATCCTCGGCCAGAACTGGGGCGCCGGGCGCTTCGACCGGATGCGCCGGGGCCTGAGCGATGCGGCGATCTTCGCTGGCGCCTCCGTGCTCGTCTCCTGGGCGCTGCTCTTCGCCTTCCGCGGCGCGATCGTCTCCGCCTTCCACGCGACGGGGCTGACGGCAGAGCTCGTGCTGTTCTTCTGCCTGATCGCCGGGCCGATGTGGATTTTCGTCGGCATGCTCTTCGTCGCCAACGCCGCCTTCAACAATCTCGGCATGCCGTTCCTGTCGACGCTGTTCAGCTGGGGCCGTGCCACCCTGGGCACGATGCCGCTCGCGTTCCTCGGCGCGCATCTCGCCGGGCCGAAGGGCGCGCTCGCGGGCTCCGCACTGGGGGCCGTGGCCTTCGGCGTCCTGGCGCTGGTCTTCGCCTTTCGCGGGATCACAAGGCTGGAGCGCAAGGCCGCGGAGCGCCGTGCCGCAATCGATTTGCCAGGCAAGGACACCCTGCTATCGTCGCCCTAGGCTGGAGATCAAAAGGCCGGCCGGGGAGAAGCGTCGATGATGAACCTGTTCGATATCATGCAATCGGCCCAGAGCGGGCAGGCGCTGCCGAACCTCGCCCAGCAATATGGCTTGAGCCTGCAGCAGACGCAGGCCGCGCTCGACGCCCTGCTGCCAGCCTTCTCGATGGGGCTGCAGCGGCAGACGCGAGATCCTTATGCCTTCGGCTCGCTCGCCCAGATGATGACGGCCTCGCCCTATGCCCGCTTCTTCGAGGCCGGCGGCTACGGCATCCCGGCCGGCGCCCAGAATGCCGGCAACGACGTGCTGAGCCAGCTCTTCGGCTCGCGCGAGGTCAGCCAGGCCATCGCTGCGCAGGCGGCCGCGACCAGCGGTGTCTCGCAGGCGATCCTCAAGCAGATGCTGCCGGTCATCGCCGCGATGCTGATGGGCGGCCTGTCCAAGACGTCGAGCAACGAGGGCCTGGGTGGCATTCTCGGCCAGTTCGCCGAGATGATGCGCGGCCAGATGCCGGGCATGCAGCCAGCGCCGCAGCAGCCGCAGATGCCCGGAAATCCGTTCGAGGCGATCCTCAAGGGCATGTTCGGACAGGCCGGCGGCCAGCAGCCGCAGCCCAGTCCGCAAGCCGCCCCATCCGACCCGTTCGGTGGCGCGCTCGGCCAGATCCTTGGCGGCATGTTCGGCGGCATGGCACCGCAGCCCGATTCCGAACCGGCGCCCGCTCCGCGCAGCGCGCCACGACGTGCGCCCGCGCCGGAACCCGAGCCCGAGGATGCCCCGCCTTCGTCCTCAGCCTCCGGCCCCGGCTCGATCGGTCTCGATGCGCTCAACCAGATGTTCGAGCATGGCCGCCAGATCCAGGACGACCATCAGAACGCGCTGAAATCGATCCTCGACGCCATGCTCGGCGGCGGACAGGGCCGTCGCTGAGGCGGCTTCAGCTCTTCATCTGCTGAAGACATAAAAAAGGGCGGAAGCACGAAGCTCCCGCCCGCAGGAACGCTGACGCCAAGGGGTCAGGCGCAGCGTGCAACCGCAATATCGGCCTTCTTTGCCAGCATCGGCGTCGAGCCGGCATGGCGCAGGGCATGCTCGCGCCGTGCGGCGGCGAGATCCGACGACGTGCGCGAGCGCTCCGCCAGCACGGCGGACGGATCGTCCAGCCAGGATGCCGCCAGCGCGCCATCGATATCCGAGCGGACGAGGCCGATATCCTTGAGTCCACGCTCGTCGAGCTCAGCCGAAAGACGCATCACCTCACGGCGATGGGCGAGCGCACGCACGAGTTGAACAGCCCCGGCAAACCCGATGGTGGCAACACGCGTGACGCCGGCCGAAACGGTCGAGAGCGACTTCGCGGTGATGGTCATGAGCAGCATGACAGCCTCCTTGGCGGTGCGGAACGTTGATCTGAGTTTCTCCCCCTGCCCGGACGCGCCATTGACAGGGAACTTCGGAGAGCACCCAGACCCTAGCGAAGCTCTGGTCATCAGCCAAACGAATGGTTATGATGTCTCGCAACACTGATATTGATGGACAGTGGACGGGGATCGCCAATGGCCCATGTGCTCGACGCCGATCAGCTCAAGACCTTCGTCGCCATCGCCGATACCGGCTCCTTCACCCGCGCCGCCGAGATCGTCTTCAAGACGCAATCGGCCGTTTCCATGCAGATGAAGCGGCTGGAGGAGCGGGTCGGGCGTCCCCTGTTCGGGCGCGACGGCCGCCATGCCAAGCTGACCGAGGATGGCGAGCGACTGCTCGACTATGCCCGCCGGATCGTGCGCCTCAATCTCGAATGCGTCGCCTCCTTCGCCGATGCCGACCTGAAGGGCCGCATCCGCCTCGGGGTGCCCGACGACTATGCCGACCGTTACCTGCCGGAAATCCTGGCGCGCTTCGCCCATTCCAATCCGCGGGCCGAGGTCACGGTGGTCTGCGAGCCGACGCCGATGCTGGCGGAGCGGATCGCGACCGGTGATATCGACCTCGCGATCATCACCCATGTCGAAAGTCGCAGCCAGGGCGAGATCATCCGCATCGAGCCGCTGCTCTGGGTCACCTCGGCACGTCACAGCGTGCATGAGGAGGATCCGCTGCCGCTGGCGCTGGGGCGGCCGACCTGCAACTGGCGCCAGGCTGCAGTCGATGCGCTGGAATCGAAGGGGCGCCGCTTCCGCGTGCTCTATGCGAGCTGGAATTCCACCGCGGTCGGCGCCGCCGTCCTGGCCGGACTGGCGATCTCGGTCCTGCCGGAGAGCGCGGTGAGGCCGGGCATGCGCATCCTCGGACCGTCCGAAGGTTTCGCGACCTTGCCCTCATGCAAGATCGGCCTGCTGCGGACCCGCTTCGATCCGTCGGTGCTGTCGAACGCGCTGGCCGAGCACATCATCCAGAGCCTCGACAACCTGGCGAGCTTCAAGACGGCGGCCGAGTAGAGTCTCAGGGCACCTTGATCGCGTCGGCCGCTGCCAGCAGGAACGAACTGATCTGGTTCCCGTAGAAGGTGGCCGACGTGATGATCGTGATCGAGACGAGGCCCGCGATAAGGCCATACTCGATCACGGTCGCGCCGCGCGCGTCGCGAGCAAACTCGAGAAAGCTGGCCTTGATCCGCCCCATGCCGCTAGGTTAGTGGCGACCTTCATCCAACTCGTTAATTTCCGAGGCAAAATCCGCTCGAAACGGCAGTTTTCGAGCGGAAAATCTGGTCAGGTGTCAGAGGGCCATCTCGGTCAGCACGGGCTCGACCTTGCTGTGCCAAGCATTGCGGTAACGCTCTTCCAGAGCCTGCGCCAGGTTTCGGCGGCGCTCCAGAATCCCGTGCAGCGGCGCAAGGAAGCGGGTCTCGTCCTGACCGGCGGCATTCTTGAGCGCCCGGCGGGCCAGGCCTGCGCGCGACAGCTCCACGACCTCGGCAGCGATCTCGATGAGCTTGCGCCCGCCGATGCTCGCAGCCAGCCCTTCGCGCGGGACTGCATCGCGCAAAGCCTGCCGTTCCTCCGCGCTCCACCCCTTGACGAGGTCCCAGGCCGCATCGAGCGAGGTCGCATCATAGAGCAGGCCGACCCAGAAGGCCGGCATCGCGGTCAACATGTCTGCCGGGCCGGCATCGGCGCCGCGCATCTCCAGAAAGCGCTTCAGCCGGACCTCGGGAAACAGCGTCGAGAGGTGGTTGGCCCAGTCGGACATGGTCGCCTTCTCGCCCGGCAGCTGCGGCAGCCGGCCGGCCAGCAGGTCACGGAAGGAGGCGCCGGCGACGTCGTGATAGGTATCGTCGCGCTTGACGAAATACAGGGGCACGTCGAGAGCCCAGTCGACATAGCCCTCATAGGACATGCCCTCGTCGAAGGCGAAGGCGAGCATGCCCGAGCGGGCATTGTCGGTATCGCGCCAAATCTCGGAACGCATCGACTGGAAGCCGTTGAGCTTGCCGTCGAGGAAGGGCGACGATGCGAAGAGAGCGGTGGAAAGCGGCTGGAGGGCCAGCGAGACCCGGAGCTTGCGGACCATGTCCGCCTCGCTGCCGAAGTCGAGATTGACCTGCACCGTGCAGGTCCGGAACATCATGTCGAGGCCCATCGTGCCGACCTTCGGCATGTAGTTCGCCATGATCTTGTAGCGCCCCTTCGGCATCACCGGGGTCTGCGCACGGGTCCAGAGCGGGGACGCGCCAAGGGCGGCGAAGCCGATATCGTGCGGAGCGGCCACGGCCTTGACGTCGGCGAGATGGGCCTGAAGCTCGGCCTCCGTCTCATGCAATGTCGCCAGCGGCGCACCCGACAATTCGAACTGCCCGCCCGGCTCCAGCGAGATCGCCCCGCCGCCATCCGGCCCGGCCAGCCCGATGATATGGCCGGCGTCGACGATCGGCTCCCAACCGAGCCGCTGCTGCATGCCTTCCAGAAGAGCCCGGATGCCGCCGGCGCCGGCGCGGCCTTCATAGGGGACGGGCGCGAGATCGCTCCGGTAGAACGGGAATTTCTCGTGCTCGGTGCCGATCCGGAAGGAGGAGGCCGGCTTCTCGCCGGCGGCGATCCACGCAATCAGTTCGGCCTTGGAACCGATCGGGGTCGAATCGGACACGTCGCGAGCCATGGGCGCTCCGGCAGATGGGCAAACAGCCAGCCCCGCGCCGAAGGCGCGGTCAAAGCCGGCAGAGGATGGACAGACATAGGCGAGCGCCGGGCGCTCGACAACGACCGGAACCGTGCATTCGCGCAAAGGCGCCCGGCGCTGGCGGCAGGTCTTGGCACGCTCCCGATCAGGCTCTCGGCCAGTCGCCGAGCACCGCCTGCACCAGCGCAAGCGCAGCCACCGCGGCCGTGTCCGCCCTCAGGATGCGCGGGCCGAGCGAGATCGGCAGCGTGTTGGGCCGCGCCCGGATCAATTGCCGCTCGGCTTCGTCGAAGCCGCCTTCGGGGCCGATCAGGACGGCGAGCGGCGCGGGTCCATGCGCCGCCAGCGCCGCAACCGGGCTCGCCTGAGCCATGCCCTCGTCGCAGAAGATCAGCAATCGCTCCGGCGCTAGGCTTGAGAGCGCCGCTTCGAGCGGACGCTCCGGCTCGATCCCGGGCAGGCTCAGGATACCGCATTGCTCGGCCGCCTCGACGGCGTTGGCGCGCAGGCGATCGAGATTGAGCCGCGAAACCTGCGTGCGGCGGGTCAGGACGGGCTGGAGCAGGCCCGCCCCCATCTCGACCGCCTTCTGCGCCATGTAGTCCAGGCGCGCATGCTTCAGCGGCGCGAACAGATAATGCAGGTCGGCGGCGGGCGGCTGCGGCCTCGTCTGTCTGACCAGTTCGAGGCTCGCCTGCTTGCGCCCTTCCGGCACGAGGCGCGCCAGCCATTCGCCGTCGCGCCCGTTGAAGACGAGCACCGTGCCATCGACCCGCAATCGCAGGACGTTGAGGAGATAATTCGCCTGCTCGCGATCGAGCGGCAGAATCGCCGCCGGTGCGAAGGCATTGTCGATGAAAAGCCGGTGCCGGGCGAAATCGGGAACGGGCATGGGCGCGAGCGGCTCCGGAAATCGGTGGTAATGTCGAGAGCGACGTGAAAAACGCCACAATCACCTTGTAACAGGCAGCGCTTCCCATAAGGCCACCATAGACTCGCAAGAGTCGTTGGCGTTAACAGCGCCTGCTGTTAAGGACGTATTTAACGATCGGCCGGGCGGGCCGGCAATCCGGAGTAAGGACACCATGCGGCGTTGGATGGCTTCAGGCGTTATCGCGGTGCTCGGCCTTGCCGTGGCTCCGCTCCTGTCGGCTGCACCCGCAAGCGCGCAGGTCTCCGGCTGCGAGCAGATCCAGAAGCTGCTCGGCGAGCGCCAGTCGATCGTCGCCAAGCTCACGGCCTCCCAGAAGGCCAAGAAGAAGATGACGCCGCAGGAAGCCTGCAGCGCCTTCGGCCGCCTCGCCAATAATGGCGACGCCGCGATCAAGTTCGCCACGGCCAACCAGGACTGGTGCCAGATTCCGGCATCCTTCATCGAAGGCATGCAGACCGACAACAAGAAGGTTTCCGGCTTCCGCGCTCAGGCCTGCAACGCCGTGAAGCAGCAGGCCGCCATGCAGCGCCGCGCCCGGCAGCAGGCGCAGAGCGCCAGCCCCTTCGGCGGCGCCGATTCCATCACCAGCGGCGCCGGCGGCGGGATGCGTGTCCCGCAGGGCGCGCTCTGACCGGCGCCCTCCGGCGCCATGCCCGACCCGGCTCCCCTCGGAACCATGCCCGGGCGTGACTCGCCCCTGCCCGACGCGCTGACCGGGCATTGGGTCGACACCCGAGCGCCCCTTGCCATCAGGCCATTCCTCAAGCTCGCCCGCATCGAGCGGCCGATCGGATGGTGGCTGCTGCTCATGCCCTGCTGGTGGGCGGCCGGGCTTGCCGCCATCGCCGCCGGCCAGCCCTATCCCAATCCCTGGCACTGCCTGCTCTTCTTCGTCGGCGCGGTCCTGATGCGCGGCGCGGGCTGCACCTTCAACGACATCATCGATCGCAAGCTCGACGCCGAGGTGGCACGCACCCGCGGGCGGCCGCTTCCGTCCGGCCAGGTCACGGCAAAGGCGGCCGCGCTGTTCATGATCGCGCAGGCACTCGCGGGCCTCGTCGTGCTCATGCAGTTCAACCGCTTCACGATCATCCTCGGCATCGCCTCGCTGGCGATCGTCGCGATCTATCCGTTCATGAAGCGGATCACCAACATGCCGCAGTTCGTGCTTGGCCTCGCCTTCTCATGGGGCGGGCTGATGGGCTGGAGCGCGGTCTTCGGCCGGCTCGACCCGCCGGCCTACCTGATCTACGCGGCCGCGATCGCCTGGACCGTCGGCTACGACACGATCTACGCCATGCAGGATCTCGAGGATGACGTCATCGCCGGCATCCGGTCGAGCGCCCGCTATTTCGGTGATCACACGCGCGAGGCGGTGGCGCTGTGCTTCGCGCTGGCGGTGCTGCTGACGGGCACCGCGATCTGGCTGGTTGGCGGCGGCCCCGCCGCCTGGCTCGGCTTCGCCGCCTTCGCCCTTCATCTCGGCCGGCAGGTGACGCGCATCAACGGTGCGAGCGCACCCGAAGCCCTCAGGATATTCCGGTCGAACCGGGATGCCGGCCTGCTTCTGGCGGCCGGGCTCGCTCTCGATGCCGCGAGCCGCGGCTGGTTCTGACGGTCAGTCGGTCATCCGGTCGCCATTGACGATCACCGGCAGTTCGGCGAGGCGGCCCGTCTTGCGACGCGTGAGGAAACGCGGACGGCGACCATTGAGCAGGCCGTGGCGGCGGCGGATACGAATCGCGCCCAGCGCAAGCCGGCCAAGCTGCGGATAAGGCTCGGTCACCGTGCCATCGGCGGCTTCGAGCAGCAGCGGCAAGCCGCTGGTCCGGCCGAAATCACGCCAGAGAGCGACCGCATCCTCCGGATCGGCTGAAGCGACCACGATGGAGCGGCCGTCGCCGGCGGTCAGGGCCAGTTCGAAGCGTTCGTCGTCACCGGCCGGATTGGCCAGACGCAACGCGACGCCGCGCCAGTTGGCGCCGCCGCGCAGGATCCGCACGGGGCCGACGCGCTCGATCGCCGGGGCGACCGGCCGGGCCGGCATCGGATTGCGGGAAACGATCGCTGTGGTGGTCGGACCGCCGGAGAGAGCAGGCACAAAACCGCTCTCTCCGGCGGCCGGCGTGACGCTGGCCATCGGTTATAACGCCTCTCTCTAATCCCTGCTGCAACGGAGCCCTCTGTCGATGCCGGGGCTCTCGTGCTTGCCCTGTGAGGATGGCCGCCAGCCGTGTCCGAGCGCTTAAGGGGTTGGGTTAAAGGAAGGTGTTTTCGCCCTGATCCGGCCCTAAACTGGGGGTTTCCTGCCGGATGCTTGACGGAATCTTTCGATCCGTGGCCGCATTTTCGGCTTGAAACAGCGACTATCGCGGCCGATAGGAAAGTCATGAACGCCACCACGCTACCGATCGCGGCCGAACTGCTGAAAGCCGTCGGCGAAAGCTGCCTGGAAGCCGGCACGATCGCCCTCGATCTGTTCCGGCCCGGCGCGACGGCCGTGGCGCGGACCTGGGCGAAAAGCGGCGGCTCGCCCGTCACCGAAGCCGATATCGGCGTCGACACCTTCCTGCGCATCCGGCTTTCGGAATTGCTGCCGGAAGCGGCGTGGCTCTCCGAGGAGACGGTCGACGACGCCCAACGGCTCTCTCATCGCTATGTCTGGGTCGTCGATCCGATCGACGGTACGCGCGCCTTCATGCAGGGCTCGCCGGACTGGGCTGTCTGCGTCGCGCTGCTCGACCAGGGCGCGCCGATCCTCGGCATCGTCCATGCGCCGGCCTGCCAGGCGACCTATCGTGCGCTCGCCGGTGGCGGCGCGACGCTCAACGGCGAAACCATCCACGCCTCATCCGCGCAAAGCCTGACCGGCGCGCGCATCGCCGGCCCCAAGCCGATGCTCGATGCGCTTGCCCAGTTCGAAAGCTTCCAGGCCGTTGCCCGGATTCCATCGCTGGCGCTGCGCCTGACGCGCATTGCCGATGGCACGATCGATGCCGGGCTGATCTCGCCCGATGCCCGCGATTGGGATCTGGCGGCGGCCGATCTCGTGCTGAGCGAGGCCGGCGGCCGGCTGAGCGACGGCGAGGCCGGGCCCGTCATCTACAATCGCGAAGTCCCTGTCCATGGCATGCTCGTTGCGAGCAACGGCAAGCTCGCCTCGCCCCTGCAGACCGCGATCGAGCGCCTGCGCGACGGACGGACGCAGCCGGCCTGACGATTTTTTTCAACGCTTCCGGCGCGGTCCGCTCGCTTGGACGACCGGGATGGCTTATGGGGGCGCCACGGCCCTTGCAGGAGAGTTCGATGAGCGCGGAACCGGAACAGAAGCAACTCCTTCACCTCGTCCTCGGCGGCGAGCTCGCCTCGCTCGAAGGCATCACCTTCAAGGACCTGGCCAAGCTCGACATCGTCGGCGTCTTCCCGAATTATGCCAGCGCCCACACGGCCTGGAAGGCCAAGGCGCAACAGACCGTCGACCAGGCGCAGACGCGCTATTTCATCGTCCATCTCCACCGGCTGCTCGACCCCGAGACCGCCAAGAGCTGAGCCGGGACGGGCTCTGAGCGACAGGACCTGACGACAGAATCCATGGGTTTTTCGATCCTCAAGACGCGCGTGGCGCAGGAAACGCTCGGCCGGCTGCTGGCCGGCTATCTGCGCCTCGTCCAACGCACGAACCGGATCGTCTTCGAACCCGCCGACATCTACGACCATGTCCGGCCGGATTTGCCACTCATCTTTGCAATGTGGCACGGCCAGCACCTCATGATCCCCTTCGCCCGGCCGGACTGGATGCCGGCCTGCTCGCTGGTTTCGCGCCATGGCGACGGCGGCTTCAATGCGGTGGCGCTGCGCGAGCTCGGCATCGGCGCGATCCGCGGTTCCGGCGCACTCGGCAAGAAGATCCGCGAGAAGGGCGGCGCCGCCGCCTTCCTCGCCATGGTCAGGCGCCTCGCAACGGGCGACACCATGGTGCTGACGGCCGATGTGCCCAAGCGCGCCCGCATCGTCGGCCCCGGCATCATCGCATTGGCACGCGCCTCCGGCCGGCCGATCCGGGCCGTCGCCGTGGTGACCAGCCGGCGCATCGACTTCAACAGCTGGGACCGCGCCTCGATCGGCCTGCCCTTCGGGCGCTGCGCCATCGTCGTCGGCGAGCCGATCCTGGTCGCGCGCGATGCCGACGAGGCCACGCAGGAAGCCGCACGCCTCGCCGTCCAGGCGAGCCTCGACGATGTCCATGCCCGCGGCTACGCGATCGTCGGCAGCCGTGATCCGGGCGCCGGCCTGCGCGAGAAGCAGCTTGCTGCCGGGGCAGCGGCATGAGCGGCAAGGGCGCGATCCTCAGGACCTATCGCTACGCGACGGCGCTGCTGGAGCCGGCGGCGACCGGGCTCCTGCTCTGGCGCCGGCGCCGCGGCAAGGAAGACCCTGCGCGGCACGCGGAACGGCGCGGCCACGCGAGCGTCAAGCGGCCGAACAAGCCCTTGGTCTGGCTGCATGGCGCCAGCGTCGGCGAGACCGTGACCCTGCTGCCCTTGATCGCCAAACTGCAGAAGCGCGGCTTCGCGGTGCTGGTGACCTCGGGCACCGTGACCTCCGCCAGGTTGATGGCGGCGCGACTGCCGGGCGGCGTGATCCATCAATACATCCCGCTCGACGTGCCGCGCTACATGCGCCGCTTCATGGATCATTGGCGCCCGGATCTCTGCATGATCTGCGAATCCGAGATCTGGCCGAACCTGCTGATCGAGGCGCAGCGCCGCGCCATCCCGGTGGTGATGGTCAACGGCCGGATGTCGGAGCGCTCCTTCGCCCGCTGGTACAAGATGCCGAAGACCTCGCGCTTCCTGCTCTCCTGCTTCGAGGCCTGCCTGGCGCAGTCGCAGGGCGATGCCGAGCGGCTGGCCCAGCTCGGCGCACCGCGCGTCAGCGTCGCCGGCAACCTGAAATTCGACGTGCCCGCCCCGCCCGCCGATTCCGATACGCTCGCCATTCTCGACGGCCAGACGACAGGCCGCCCGGTCTGGATCGCCGCGAGCACGCATCCCGGCGAGGACGAACTGGTGCTGGCCGCCCATCTCGCGATCAAGCCTTACCTGCCGAAGCTGCTCACCATCATCGCGCCGCGCCACCCCCAGCGCGGCCCGGAGATCGAGGCGTTGGCAGAGGCGAATGACGTCGCCGTCTCGCGCCGGGCGACCGGGGGAAGCCCGGAACGGACCATCGACCTCTATGTCGCCGACACCGTCAATGAACTCGGGCTGTTCTACCGGCTCTCGCAGGTCGCCTTCCTCGGCGGCTCGCTGGTCGAGGGCATCGGCGGGCATAACCCGATCGAGCCGGCCAAGCTCGGCTGTGCCCTGCTGCACGGGCCCTATGTCCACAATAACGCCGAGATCTTCGCGGCCTTCGACCGCGACGGCGGCTCGCGCGAGGCCGCCGATGCACAGGCGCTGGCCGGTGCGGTGCATCGCTGGCTGAACAACCCGGCCGAGGCCCGGCAGGCGGCGCGTGCCGCCGCGCAGACCGCGACCGAACTCGGCGGCGCGCTGAACCGCACGCTGCATGCGATCGAGCCCTTGCTGATGCGGGTGGCGATTGGCCAGCGCGAGAGCGCGCCCTGATGCTGCGGCGCGCCCCGCGCTTCTGGTGGCGGGAGAAACCCACGCTACTCGCCCGGCTGCTCCAGCCGCTCGGCCTCATCTACGGCCGGATCACCTTGCGACGGATGCAGCAGCCCGGAGCCGAAGTCGGCCTACCCATCATCTGCGTCGGCAATTTCATCGCCGGCGGCGCAGGCAAGACGCCGACCGCGATCGCCATCGCCCGCCTGCTGGACGAGCGGGGCGAAAAGCCCTTCGTGCTGATGCGCGGCTATGGCGGACGGCTTGCAGGGCCGGTCGAGGTCGATCCCGACCGGCATCGCGCGGCGGATGTCGGCGACGAGCCGCTGCTGATGGCGCGCCATGCCCGCACCGTCATCGCGCGCGACCGGGTGGCCGGCGGGCGGCTCGCACGCGGGCTCGGCGCCAGCATCGTCGTGATGGATGACGGATTGCAGAATCCGTCGCTGGTCAAGCATCTCAAGCTTGCGGTGGTCGACGGATCGAGCGGCATGGGCAACGGGCTTTGCCTCCCGGCCGGGCCTCTGCGCGCACCGCTTGCCGAGCAGTTGAGCGAGACGGATGCTGTCATCATGATCGGTTCGGGCGATCCAGGCGACCGCGTCACCGCTGCCGCGCGAGCACAGCAGAAGCCGGTTCTGCACGCCGCGCTCAAGCCAGCGGGCACCGCCGTCGAGCAGTTGCGCGGACAGAAGGTCGTCGCCCTGTCAGGGATCGGCCGGCCGGAGAAATTCGCGGCGACGCTGCGGGAGGCGGGAGCGACCATCGCCGCCGAACAGGTTCATGGCGACCACCACGCCTATGGGCAGGCCGATGTTGCGGTCACGATTGCTGCCGCTCAGGAGCACTCAGCCCTGATCGCGACGACGGAGAAGGACTGGACCAAGCTCGCACCGCTCTGGCCCGAGGATGCGCGCGGGGCGCTGATCGTGGTACCGGTCTCGCTGGTCTTCGCGGAGCCGGTTGCGATCACCGGTCTGCTTGCAGCCCTCGCAAAGGCAGGCTGAGAGCCTCGCCGCTCGTCAGGCCCGGCCGGCGCGGCGCAGCCTGAGCAACGCGGCTTCCGACGAGGCATAGGCTTCCTGCCATTCGATCGACCAGTAGCGGAGATCGTCGAGGCGGATCGGCGCGCCCGTCACGGCGCAGCGCACGAAGGCGCCGGGCTTGACGACGCGGAACTCGCCCGGACCGTAGTCGACCACGGCTTCGGGGCCATGAGGCGGAAGGCGCTCGCTGATATTCATCAAAATTGCATCAAATCATTGATCGGGAAGCGGAAAGCCGGGATACTCTGGGGTTTGTGATAACCTTCTGGTCGGCGATGTCCAGTCTCCAGCGCCTCGCGGCGTGCCTGATGACCCTTGTGCTGCTCGCAGCTCCGGCCGCCCGTGCCAGTGGCTATGAGCGCGTCGCGATTCCGGCCGAGCAGGGAACACTGACGGGCATCCTCTATCTGCCGGCCGGCCAGGGGCCTTTCCCGGCAGTGATCGCCCTGCATGGTTGCGGCGGCTTGTGGCGCGCGCAAGGCCAGCTCTCGATGCGACATGCCGATTGGGGCGAGCGGCTGGCCGGCATCGGCTTCGCCGTGCTGATGCCGGACAGCTTCGGCTCGCGCGGGCTCGGCTCGCAATGCGGGGTGAAGGACCTGACGGTCAGGGCCGGGCGCGAGCGCGTCGCCGATGCGATGGCCGCCCGGATCTGGCTGCAGCAGCGCGACAACATCAAACCCGACGCGATTGCCCTGCTCGGCTGGTCGAGTGGTGGCCTGACCGTGCTGACGGCGATCCGCAAGGAGCGGGCTCCCATCGACGGCAAGCCGGACTTCAAGCGCGCCGCCGCCTTCTATCCTGCCTGCCGGAGCCAGTCGGAATCGCCGAGCTTCTCAGCCCGCATCCCGCTGCTGATCCTGATGGGCGATGCCGACGACTGGACGCCGGCCGCACCCTGCGGACATCTGGCCAAGGCCGCACAAGCGCGCGGCGAGCAGGTCGGCCTCGTGCTTTATCCCGGCGCCCTGCATGATTTTGACCATCCGCGCCTCGAGGTGAAGGAGCGCGAGAACATCGCCTATTCCGCCAGCAGCACCGGCAAGGTCACTGTCGGCACCAATATGGCGGCGCGCGAGGACGCGCTGAAACGGGTCAAGGCCTTCCTGAGCGCGCCTTAAAGTAGAACGGGCGCTCTTCACGAAAACGCGTGTCATCCCGGACGCAGCGAAGCGGAGATCCGGGATCCATGCCTGAACCTCGATCGGAAGCGCTCCGGAATGGATCCCGGGTCAAGCCCGGGATGACGGCGTGTTTCCGCGGACAATCAACAGGTTCTAGAACAGGTCACCCTGCGTTCCCGATGCCGGTCCCTTGCGAACCGGGCGCGGCGCCGGCGGTTTCGCTCCTCCGGCCTCGCCGCCCGCAACGGTGACGCCGAAGCTGCCATCGGCCAGTTGGACCGAAAGCGCCCTGCCCGGCTGGGCTGCCTCGACGCTGCGGACCAGCGCCCCGGCCTCGTCGCGGATCAGGGCATAGCCGCGGGACAGCACCGCTTCCGGCCCGAGCGAGCGGATCAGCGCCCAGAGCGAGGCCAGGCGGTCGGCACGCCGGTGCAGCGCCTGGCCGAAAGCGCGCTCAGCACGCTCAGCCACAGCGGTTCCGCGTTCGCGGCGCTGGATCAGGCTCTGGCCGAAAGCGTTGCGGGCCCGCGTTTCCAGCGTGGTGAGGCGATCGCGGGCATTGGCGATCCGGGTGCGCTCGCCGGCGATGGCGTTGCCGCGGGCTGCGGCGAGCACGCGCCCGAAACCGGCGAGTTCGGCGCGCAGGCGGGCAAGGGCGACGCGGGGCGAGCGCGCCTCCAGCCGGCGCGCGAGAGCCTGCAATTGCTGCTCATGCGTGCGCGCATTGCGGGCCAGCGCAGGCGCCAGCCGCGTCGCGGCGAGATCGAGCCGCTGGCGCGGGCCCGACAAGACCGCTTCCGGCCCCGGCAGGGCGCGGGCGAGCGCCCGCAAATCGCTGCGGCGGCGGTCCGACAGGCGCAGCATCGCGCCGGAATGGCGGCGCGCGAGATCGGCGACGAAGCCCATCAGTTCCGCCCGCACCGGCACGACCTTCTCGGCCGCGCCCGTCGGCGTCGGTGCGCGCAGGTCTGCGGCGTGGTCGATCAGCGTCCAGTCGGTCTCGTGGCCGACGGCGGAGACCAATGGAATCGCCGAATCCGCGGCGGCACGGACCACGATCTCCTCGTTGAAGCTCATCAGGTCTTCAAGCGAGCCGCCGCCACGCGCGACGATGATGACATCCGGCCGCGGAATGCGCCCGCCTGCCGGCAGCGCATTGAAGCCGGCGATGGCGTTGGCGACCTCGGCCGCGCTGGTCTCGCCCTGCACGCGCACCGGCCAGACCAGGACATGGCGCGGGAAACGGTCCTCCAGCCGGTGCAGGATGTCGCGGATGACGGCGCCGGTCGGTGAGGTCACGACGCCGATGACGGACGGCAGATAGGGGATGAGCTGCTTGCGCTCCTCGGCGAAGAGCCCTTCGGCGGCGAGCCGCTTGCGACGCTCCTCCAGCAGCGCCATCAGCGCACCGGCGCCGGCCAGCTCCAGCGAATCGACGACGATCTGGTAGCTCGACTTGCCGGCGAAGGTGGTGATCTTGCCGGTGGCGATAACCTCCAGCCCTTCCTGCGGGCGCGTCTTCAGGCGGCCGAAGACGCCCTTCCAGATCACCGCGTCGATCTTGGCGTTGGTGTCCTTCAGCGAGAAATAGACATGGCCGGAAGCGACCGGGCCGCGATAGCCGGAAATCTCGCCGCGCACGCGCACGAAACCGAAATTATCCTCGATCGTTCGCTTCAGCGCACCGGAGAGGTCCGAGACGCTCCATTCCGGCGCATTGCCGGTCGTCTGCTGCGATTCGCTGGTCATGGCCGGACCATAGCGGGATGAAAGAGACAGCAGAAGCGTTGCCCATGGCGCTAGGTGCCGCTATTGCGCCCGTGACGGAGCGGAGAGCGTGATGAAAATTCTTCTGATCGGTTCAGGCGGCCGCGAGCACGCGCTCGCCTGGGCGATTTCGGCCTCGCCGCTCTGCGACACGCTGTTCATCGCGCCCGGCAATCCCGGCACGGCCCATTGCGGCGAGAATGTCGTGATCGATATCGCCGATCACGCCGCCGTCGTGGCGTTCTGCCGGTTGCAGGGGGTCGGCCTCGTCGTCGTCGGGCCGGAGGGACCGCTCGTCGCCGGCATCGCCGATGATCTCAGGGCGGGCGGCATCAAGGTCTTCGGACCGTCCAAGGCGGCCGCCCAGCTCGAGGGATCGAAGGGCTTCACCAAGGAGCTCTGCGCCGAGTTCAATATCCCGACCGCCGGCTTCGGCCGCTTCGGCGATGCGGCTTCCGCCAAGGCCTATGTCGCGGCCCAGGGCGCACCGATCGTGATCAAGGCCGACGGGCTCGCCGCCGGCAAGGGCGTGATCATGGCTGAGACCCTGGACGAGGCGAACGAGGCCATCGACATGATGTTCTCCGGCAGCTTCGGCGCAGCCGGGGCCGAGGTCGTGGTCGAGGAATGGATGATCGGCGAGGAAGCGAGCTTCTTCGCGCTCTGCGACGGCAAGCATGCGCTGGCTCTCGCCTCGGCGCAGGATCACAAACGCGTCGGCGACGGCGATACCGGCCCGAATACCGGTGGCATGGGCGCCTATTCGCCGGCCCCGGTGATGACGCCCGCGCTGACCGAGCGTGTCATGGCCGAGATCATCCGGCCGACGCTCGCCGGCATGGCCAAGCGCGGCACGCCGTTCCAGGGGGTGCTCTTCGCCGGGCTGATGATCACGGCGCAGGGACCGAAGCTGATCGAATACAACACCCGCTTCGGCGACCCCGAATGCGAGGTGCTGATGCCGCGCCTCAAGAGCGACATCGTGCCGGCACTGCTGGCCGCCTGCGACGGCGTGCTCGACCAGGTCGACCTGCGCTGGCGCGACGAGGCGGCGCTGACCGTCGTGCTCGCGGCCAAGGGCTATCCGGCCAAGCCGGAGACCGGCAGCGTCATCCGCGATGTCGAGAAGGCGGAGGCGCTGGACGAGGTGCTCGTCTTCCATGCCGGCACGAAGCTCTCGAACGGCGATCTCGTCGCCAATGGCGGGCGCGTGCTGAACGTGGTCGCGCTCGGCAAGAGCGTCGGCGAGGCGCAGAAGCGGGCCTATGAGGCCGTCGACAAGATCGACTGGCCCGGCGGCTTCTACCGCCGCGATATCGGCTGGCAGGCGGTGAAGCGCGAGCAAGGCTGACAGGACGCCGCGGCCGGGGCTATGCTCTCAGGCATGGCGAACATCGACAGTCTCTTCCCCGGCTTCAAGGCGCACTGGATCGACGGGCCGGTCGGCAAGATCTTCGCGCGCGTCGGCGGCGAAGGCCCGCCGCTGGTGCTGATCCACGGCTTTCCGCAGACCCATGCCGAATGGCACCGGCTGGCACCGGAACTGGCAAAGACCCACACCGTCGTTTGCCCCGATCTGCGCGGCTATGGCTGGTCGGCCGCGCCGCATGGCGATGGCGGCCGGGAGACCTATACCAAGCGCGGCATGGGCGAGGACATCGTCGCGGTGATGCAGGCGCTCGGCCATATCCGCTTCGGCGTGATCGGCCATGACCGCGGGGCGCGCGTCGCTTATCGCCTCGCGCTCGACCATCCCGGCCGCGTCGAGCGGCTCGTCCTGCTCGACATCCTGCCGACCGTCTCGATGTGGGAAGGCATGAACGCGGCGCGCGCCATGCAGGTCTATCACTGGACCTTCCTGGCCCAGCCCGAGCCGACCCCTGAGAACCTGCTGAAAGCCGATCCGGTCGGCTGGCTCGACCGCACGATCGCGAGCTGGAGCCGGGCGAAGAATCTCGACCTGTTCGACCCGCTGGCGATGCAGTCCTATGCGGAATCCTTCAGCGATCCCTCGCGAACCCACGCGGCCTGCGAGGATTATCGCGCCGGCGCCACCACCGATATCGAACACGACAAGGCCGATCTCGCGGCGGGCAAGCGCATCCTCTGTCCGACGCTCGTCCTCTGGGGCGAGGCCGGTATCCCGGCCAAGGGCGCAAGCCCGCTGGACGTCTGGCACCAGACTTTCGCGCCACAGGCCGAAGGGCAGGCGATCGATAGTGGCCATTTCCTGCCGGAGGAGAATCCGCAGGCAACGCTCGCGGCGCTGAAGCCGTTCCTGGCGCAGGCTTCAGCCTGAGCCGATCCACGGGAACAATCGGCATGCCACGTTCCCGCCCCTCCGAAGCGCCGCCAAGCGGAAGCGCGACCGAGATCGCGCTCGTGCTCGGGGCCGGTGGAGCGCGGGGCCTGAGCCATATCGCCGTACTCGAGGCCTTCGACGAACTCGGCCTCAGGCCCGCGCGAATATCCGGCTGCTCGATCGGCGCCATCATCGGCGCGGCCTATACCGCCGGGCTTTCCGGCCGGGAGTTGCGGGAGCATGTGCTGTCGACCTTCCGCGACCGGGCGCGGGTGATCGCGCGCCTGCTCGATTGCCGCGTCGGCAAGCTCGCCGATCTCGTGCGCGGGCTCGGTAATCCCGTATTGATCGATGGCGAAAGGCTGCTCGACCTGTTCTGGCCAGAGGCGGTGCCGGATCGGTTCGAGGAATTGTCGATCCCATTCACGGCAATCGCGGCGGACTATCACCGCCACACCGTGGTCGCGCTGCATAATGGACCGCTGACGCCGGCGGTCGCCGCTTCGCTCGCCATCCCCGGGCTGGTACGGCCGGTCGCACTCGGCGGGCGCGTGCTGATCGACGGCGGGGCCATCGATCCCCTGCCCTATCGGGAGTTGCTGGCGCCCGGCCGCATCGTGGTCGCGGTCGATGTCAGCGCTCCCATGGCCGAGCCCGGCGAAGCCCGCATTCCCGGCGCGATGGAGGCGCTCGTCGGCGCCTCGCAGATTCTGACCCGCACGCTGGTCCAGCGCTTGATCGAGCAGGAGCCGCCGGACATCCTGATCCGTGCGGGAGCCGACCGCATCGGGGGGCTCGATTTCTTCAAGGCGAAGGCGATCCTCGCGGCGGCAGAGCCGATCAAGGACGAAGTCAAGCGAGCGCTGGCTCGCGCTCTCGAAGCGCAGGGCTGACCGGCTCCGGCGCATCGCAGCGGAAGCCGGGCAACGCGGCCTCCAACACCCCTCGCCCCTCATCCGTCAGGATGACGGCGCGGCTGTCCTTGCGGCGGCGGACCCAATCCATCTCGAAGCAGCGGCAGGCCAGAGCGGCGGCGAGATGGCCGGCCAGGTGCGGCCGGCGCTCGCTCCAGTCGAGGCAGGGGCGCAAGGCGGCGCGGCGGATCCTGGCGGTGGCGTCAGGATCAAGACCTAGTGCCCTGAAGATCGCCTTGCCTGAGGCGGTCAGTGCATAACCGCCTTCGCTTGCGGCGAGATGGCCGCCAGCCATCAGCGCATCATGGATGCCGATGCCGAGCCGGCCGGCGAAATGGTCATAGCAGGTGCGGGCCTGGCTCAGTTCGGCGCCGACACGGGACGGCAGGCGCCGACTCGTGCCGTCAAGATTGGCCAGCACCATCAGCCCTTCGAGCGCCGTCGCCACTTCAGGCCCGGCGAGCCGGTAATAGCGATGGCGCCCCTGCGCTGCGACATGGATCAGGCCGCCTTGCATCAGCTTGGCGAGGTGGCCGCTCGCGGTCTGCGGCGCGATACCGGCGATCCAGGCGAGCTCCTTTGCCGTCAGCGCGCGCCCGTCCATCAGCGCGTGCAGCATGTTGGCGCGGGCCGGATCGCCCATCAGATGGGCGATCTCCGCGAGATAGGGACCTTGTGTGCTCATCACCGCATGATGCGCCATCCCGCCATCGCCGCAAGCGGGAACGCTACGGCGCCGGCCGTAGCATCGGGCCGCGACAGCCGCCCACGGCAATGCCACAAGCAGGGCATGGACAACACAGCTCTCCTCATCTTCGTCACCGCGACCTTCGTGTTCGCCGGCTTCGTCAAGGGCGTTATCGGGCTGGGATTGCCGACCATCGCGGTCGGCATTCTCGGCGTGGTGATGGCGCCGGCGCAGGCCGCAGCATTGCTGGTCGTGCCCAATCTGGTCACCAATGGCTGGCAGATCGCGACCGGCCCCAAGCTGCTCTCAACCTTGCGCCGGCTCTGGCCGATGCTCGCGACGATCTGCCTGGGCACCTGGGCCGGCGCCGGGCTTCTGCAACAGCAGAAGGACGGCAGCGCCACGCTTTGGCTGGGCCTGGCGCTGGTGCTCTATGCGCTCGTCGGCCTGAAGGCGGCGAAGCTGCGCGTGCCACCCCGCTGGGAAGGCTGGCTCGGCCCCGTCATCGGCTTCACCACAGGCGTGGTCACGGCGGCCACCGGCGTCTTCGTCCTGCCGGCCGTGCCCTATCTGCAGGCGCTCGGCTTCGACAAGGACGAGCTGGTGCAGGCACTCGGCATCTCCTTCATCGTCTCGACGCTGGCGCTCTCCTTCGGCCTGATCGGTGCCGGGGCGCTGAACGGCACCGTCGCCTGGCAGTCGCTGCTCGCGCTCGTGCCGGCATTGATCGGTATGGGCGGCGGCCAGTTCATCCGCAGCCGCATCTCGCCGGCGACCTTCAAGATCTGCTTCTTCGCCGGCCTCCTGGCGCTCGGAACCTATCTCTGCTGGCGCAGCCTCGGCTGACGGCCTTAACCGGGCGCTAACCATACGGGCGCAGCCTCGACCGCCAGCAACGGGAGCGCCTCACATGGATGCCTTCACCATGGTCATCCTGGCCTGCGTCGCCGGCGAGGCGCATTGCGCCACCAGCCGCGTCAGCGAAATGGGCTTCACCACGGCGCAGGCCTGCGAGGCGCGGATCGACGACATCGCTCGCACGATGACCAAGGAATTCGGCAAACGCCCGGAATTCAAGGGCCGGCAGGTGACCTATGACGTCTCCTGCATGGACCGCGCGCAGCTCTCAGCGAAATTCGGCATCGCCTCGTCGGATACGTAAGCGTCAGCGCCGCTCGCGAAAGAAGTCCTTGAGTAGCGCCGCAGCTTCCGTCTCGCGCAAGCCGCCATAGACTTCGGGCGCATGGTGGCAGGTCGGGCTCTCATAGAGCCTGACGCCGTTCTCGACCGCGCCGCCCTTCGGATCGCCCGCGCCGAAATAGAGCCGCCTGATCCGGGAGAACGAGATCGCCGCCGCGCACATCGGGCAGGGCTCGAGCGTGACGTAGAGATCGCAGCCGATCAGGCGCTCGCTGCCGATCGCCTCGCAGGCGAGCCTGAGCGCGAGCATCTCGGCATGGGCGGTCGGGTCCTTCAGCTCCAGCGTGCGGTTGCCGGCCTGGCCGAGCACCACACCGTCGCGCAGCACCACCGCGCCGACCGGCACCTCGCCGCGCAAGGCAGCCGCCTTCGCCTCGTCGAAGGCGAGCGCCATGGCGTCGACGGTGGATGAGTGTTGCGGCAGCGACATCGAAAACCCCAGCTTTGACGCTCGCAGCGAAGGAAAGCCTCTGCTACAAGCGCCGGTTATAGCGAATAAGCGAGCCAGGCCTTTCCCGCAAAGCGGTTGTGCTCGGCCGGCTCAGGAGCAACCATGAAAGACGACGACAACAACAGAGGCCGCGGTCCACGCAAGGGCGGCGGCACCGGCGGCCGTGGACCCGGCGCCGGTGGCAAAGGCTTCGGCGGCAAGAGCTTTGGTGGCCGCCCCGGCGGCGAGGGTCGCGGACCTGCGCGCGACGGCGAACGCAAGCCTTTCCGCAGCCGCCCGGCCGGCGATGACCGCCCGGCCCGCGATGGTGAACGCAAGCCCTTCCGCGGCCATTCGGCTGGTGACGAGCGCCCCGCCCGCCGCTTCGAGCGCCCTGCCGGCGCCGAGGGCGAGGCTCCGCGTCCGCGCCGCTTCGATGGCGACCGCCCGGTCCGCTCCAGGACCGAAGGCGAAGGTCGCGGCTTCCGCGAGCGGACCAGCGATGAGCGCCCGCAGCGTCCGGCACGATCCGGTGAGCGCCCCTTCGCCGGCCGTGACCGGCCGCAGGGTGACCGGCCGCCACGTGGCGAGGGCCGCGATGGCGAAAAGCGCTTTTCGCGCCCGCGTGCACCGCGTTTCGAGGGACAGGATGATCGTCCGCGCCGTCCGCGCGAGGAAGCGCCCGAGCGCAAGCTGATCACAGCGGAGGAGCCGGAGCGGATCGCCAAGGTGATGGCGCGTGCCGGCATCGCCTCGCGCCGCGACAGCGAGGCGATGATCGCGGAAGGCCGCGTCAGCGTGAACGGCACGGTGCTGGACAGCCCGGCCCTCGACGTCAAGCCGACCGATATCGTGCTGATCGACGGCGAGCCCTTGCCGGCCCGCGAGCGCACGCGGCTGTGGCTCTATCACAAGCCCCGCGGCGTCGTGACGACCAATTTCGACCCGGAAGGCCGCCCGACCGTCTTCGACGTGCTGCCGGAAGACCTGCCGCGCGTGCTGACCATCGGCCGGCTCGACATCAACACCGAAGGCCTGCTGCTGCTGACCAATGATGGCGGGCTGGCGCGGGTTCTGGAGCTGCCGGAGACCGGCTGGCTCCGGCGCTACCGCGTGCGCGCCTTCGGCGAGGTGACGCAGGACGTGCTCGACACGGTCAAGGACGGTGTCACCATCGACGGCATCCAGTATGGGCCGGTGATCGCCCGCTTCGAACGCCAGCAAGGCTTCAACACCTGGCTGACGGTCGACCTGCGCGAGGGCAAGAACCGCGAGGTCAAGACCGTGCTCGAGCATCTCGGGCTGACGGTGAACCGGCTGATCCGCATCTCCTTCGGGCCGTTCCAGCTCGGCGAGCTCGAAGAGGGCGAGGCCGACGAAATCCGCTCGCGCGTGCTGCAGGACCAGCTCGGCAGCGAGCTTACAGCCAAGGCCGGCGCCGATTTCGAATCGCCGCGCCGCGATGCCCTGCCCACCGCACCGCGCCCGGCTCCGGCCGGCGACGATCGCCCGCGGCGCCGCCGCGACGAAGCCGGCCGGGACGACGAGCCCGCCCGCGCGCCGCTGCGCGGCGACAAGCCCTGGACCCGCACCGTCTGGCGCGATGCCGAAACCGAGCCGCAGCGCGAGCGCAAGGCTCCGCCACGCCGTGGTGCCGATCCGAAGCTGGAGCGGCAGGAGCGCGAGGCCACCGGCGACGTCAAACGCCGCCGCGACACGCCGATCGCCGACCCGAAGGGCCGGCGCGTGCTGGTCGAGCGCGTCCGCGCGCCCGTTTCGGAAGAGCGCGCCGCTCCCGAACGCGAGAGCAAGCGCCGCCCCGACCGCAAGCCGCGCCAGGAACGCGGTGCCCAGGAGCGCGGTGGCGACGAGGCGCGCGCACCGCGTTCCTTCGAGCGCTCTGGTGGCGACGACAGGCCGGCACGGCGCCCGCGCCGCGAGGACGACGGTCGCGACCGCGGCGGCGATCGCCCTTGGGAGGATCGCGCTCCCCGTGGCGAACGTCCCGACCGTGCTCCACGCGACGGCACTGAGCGCCCTGCCCGTGCCTTCCGCGAGCGTTCAGCCGAAGACCGGCCGCGTGGCCGCAGCTTCGGTGACAAGCCGGGTGGCAAGAGCTTCGGGGGCCGCTCCTCGGAGCGGCCGGCAGGCGGCGGACGCCCGTTCGGCGGCAAGCCGGGCGGCCGGCCGGGTGGTGGCAAAGGCCCACGCCCCGGCGGCGGCGGCAGAGGCCCCCGTCCCGGTGGCGGTAGCCGCGGCTAAGCGATGCGGATCGTCGGTGGACGCCTGCGCGGCCGGCCATTGGCCGGCCCGAAACCGGGGATCGGCAGCATCCGGCCGACCTCGGACCGTCTGCGCGAATCTCTGTTCAACGTGCTCGCCCATGCCTATGGCGAGACGGTCGAGAGCGCGCGCGTGCTCGATCTCTTCGCCGGCACGGGCGCGCTCGGCTTCGAGGCCTTGTCGCGCGGCGCGGGTTTCGCGCTGCTCGTCGATGACGGTACCGAGGCACGCGGCATTATCCGCGAGAACCAGATGGCGTTGGGGCTTGCTGGCTTCAGCCGCATCTTCCGCCGCGACGCGACCAAGCTCGGCCCGATCACCGGCATGGCCCCCTTCGGCCTCGTCTTCTGCGATCCGCCCTATCGCAAGGGGCTGGGCGAGAAGGCGCTAATCTCGGCCCGCGAGGGCGGCTGGCTGGCGCCGGATGCATTGATCGTTCTGGAAGAGGCCGCAGATGCCGAGATCAGCCTGCCCGAAGGCTTCGAAGAGCTGGAACGGCGGAGTTATGGCGAGACGCAGGTGGTGATGCTGCGGGCCAAGGAATAGGCACTCGAAGCGGCAGGCCAAACCGGCAGACAATTCTGCGTCTGACCGCGGGCGGGCCGACCCGGGCCATGCTTCAAGAGGCGCGGCAACTTTGTTTTCGAAGAACGCGCCAACGCCGCGGCTGGCCGGAGGCGCGCTTCGCGCCCGGACGCCAAGGGCGTATTCTAGCTTCAATTGCGGCACTGCCGGATCTGCGAGCCTATGTCGGGCGTTGTGGCGATACGGAGCCTCGCAGCTGGAGCCGGGGCCAGCTCTCAGGAGCGAAAACGATGTCCGGACATGCTCTTCTGAACGCGCAGACCGTCGAGGACTGCATCATCGACCAGGGCTGGGAGCGCTACACCGCCGAGGACCACGCCATCTGGCGTGTATTGTTCGAGCGCCAGCAGCGGACCCTGAAGGGCCATGTCTGCCAGGAATATCTCGACGGCCTTGCAGCGCTCGGCATCGGCCCCGAAGGCGTGCCGGATTTCGCGCGCATGAACGAGCGGCTGCGGCGGCTCACCGGCTGGGAGGTCGTGGCGGTTCCGGGGCTGATCCCGTCGCGCCCCTTCTTCCAGATGCTGGCCAACCGCCAGTTTCCGGCCGGCACCTTCATCCGCAGCCGCGAGCAACTCGACTACCTGGAGGAGCCCGACGTCTTCCATGATGCCTTCGGCCACGTGCCGCTGCTGACCAACCCCGCCTATGCCGACTACATGAACGAGTACGGCCGCATCGGGCTTGTCGCGGTCGAGACCAAGGGGGTGAAGTTCCTCGCCCGCCTCAACTGGTACACCATCGAATTCGGGTTGATCCGCAAGCCCGAGGGCATCCGCATCTATGGCGCGGGCATCGTCTCGTCCTTCGGCGAGGCGAAATATGTGGTGGACGATCCTTCCGCCCACCACCTTGCCTTCAATCTCGAGCGCGTGCTGCGCACCGGCTATTACATCGACGATTTCCAGGCGAGCTATTTCGTCATCGACCGCTTCGAGCAGCTGTTCGACTTGCTCAGGCGCAGCGATTTCGCCACCCGCTTCGACGAACTGCGTACCCAGCCGACCCAGACGCCCTTCGAGATCCTGCCGCAGGACGTGGTCGTCCGGAAAGGCAGCGGCCATTTCTGGCGCGATTTCCCGACAACGAAGACGAAGCTGAAGTGAGGTTGAAGCCGAGCCGTAGCTTGGGTCGGCAACAGACGCCGACGCCTCACCGCCGCCCGAACAGCCGCTCAATATCCGTGAGCTTCAGTTCGACATAGGTCGGCCTGCCGTGGTTGCACTGGCCGGAATTAGGCGTGACCTCCATTTCGCGCAGCAACGCGTCCATCTCCTCGGGGCGCATGCGGCGGCCGGCACGGACCGAGTTGTGGCAAGCCATCGTCGCCAGAACATGGTCGAGCCGGCGTTCCAGCGAGCCTGCCGTACCGTGCTCGGCGAGCGCATCGGCGACGTCGCGGACGAGGCGTTGGAGATTGCCGCCGGCGAGCTGGCTCGGTGCCTCGCGCACCAGCACCGCGCCAGGGCCGAAGGATTCCAGCACGAGGCCGAGGCTTTCGAGCTCGCCGCCCGCCGCAATCAGGCGGTCGGCATCGACAGGGTCGAGCTCGACCACCTCCGGCAGGAGCAGGGGCTGGCGGGCGATGCCGTTGCGGGCGCGCTCGGCCTTGAGACGCTCATAGACGAGGCGCTCATGGGCGGCGTGCTGGTCGACGATGACGACGCCCTCGCGGGTCTGGGCGACGATATAGGTCTCATGGACCTGGGCGCGAGCGGCGCCGAGCGGCCGGTCGAGCGCATCGGCCGAAGGCTCGGCGAGATGGGCGCGGGCGTCGGCGGAGGATGCGACGAAATCGGCGAAGCCGGATTGCGGCGCGCTCGCCGGGGTTGAGGCCGCGGCGTTCCAGCCCGGCGCCTGCGGGAAGTTCGGGCGCGGGATCGCGTTACCACCGCCGCCCATCGAGAGCACGGCGCGGAAGGCATCGAGCGTGCGGGCGCCGCCCGTCGTGGTGGCGCGGTGGCCGGCGGCGGCGAGCGCCGCCTTCAGTCCGGAAACGACGAGGCCGCGCACCAGAGCGGGGTCGCGGAAGCGCACCTCGCTCTTGGCCGGGTGGACGTTGACGTCGACCGAGCGCGGATCGCAGCCGACATCGAGAAAGAGCACCGGGTGCCGGTCCGAGGGCACGACATCGGCATAGGCGCCGCGTACCGCCGAGAGCAGCAGCTTGTCGCGCACCGGGCGGCCGTTGACGGCCAGATGCACGCCGGCAGAGGTGCCGCGATGGAAGGTCGGCAGACCGGCAAAGCCGGAGATGCGGAAGCCCTCGCGCTCGGCCTCGATCTTCAGCGCATTGTCGGGGAAATCGCGCCCAAGCGCGCGGCCGAGACGGCGCAGCAACCCTTCCTCGCCGATCGGCTCGGCCGGCCAGTCGAAGGCGCTGACATGCTCGCCCTCCAGCGAGAAGCGCACCTCGGGATGGGCGATGGCGAGGCGGCGCAGCATCTCGGAGACGGCCTGCGCCTCGGCGCGGTCGCTCTTCAGGAATTTGAGGCGGGCCGGGGTGAAGATGAAAAGATCCGAAACCTCGATGCGCGTGCCCGGCGCCGCGGCGACGGGACGAACGACGCCCTTCTCGCCCGCCTCGACCACGAGGCCGGAGCCCTGCGCGGCATCGCGCTGGCGCGTCGCGATCGAGAGCCTCGCGACCGAGCCGATCGAGGGCAAGGCCTCGCCGCGGAAGCCGAGCGTGTCGATGGCGAAGAGATCGCTGTCGGGCAGTTTCGAGGTGGCATGACGGTCGACCGCGAGTTCGAGGTCCTCGGGCGTCATGCCGGCACCATCGTCGACGACGCGGATCAACTCGCGGCCGCCACCCTGGATGGTGACAGCGATGGCGCGCGCGCCGGCGTCGATCGCGTTCTCGACGAGTTCCTTCACGGCGGCGGCCGGCCGCTCGATCACCTCGCCGGCGGCGATGCGGTCGACCAGGACGGGATCGAGGCGGCGAACGGTCATGGTGCTCTGGCGGTCATCGGAAAACAGGGCTCGTCATTCTCGGGCGGAGCGCAGCGCAGACCCGAGAATCTCTCTCCGAAAGAGGCTCCAGAGCCTTCATGTCATGAGATGCTCGGGTCAAGCCCGAGCATGACGCGCCTCTATCGAAAAGCGCTTTCAGGCCCGCCCTTCGGCAAGATAGCGCTTGGCGAGGAGCTTCGCCTCCTCCACCGCCGGCTGGTCGAACGGGTCCACACCCATGGCATAGCCGGTCAGGATCGTCTCCAGCATGAAATGCATCAGCATCTCGCCGTGGCTGGTCTCGTCGATACGCTCGACATGGAAGCGACGCACCGCGCAACCGTTCTTGGCGAAGGTGTCGATCATCGCGATGCCCTGCGCCGCGACGAGGTCGCCGATGGTCTTGCCGGCGAAATCGGCCTGCCCGATCTTTTCCGCCAGGGCGGCGTCGATCTGCGGGCCCTTGCCCTTCACGCTCGTGGTGATGACCGTGAAGAACTTGTCCTTGGGGCCGGCGAGATAGAGCTGCTGCTGCGAATGCTGGTCGACCGGGCCGAGCGCGCCGACGGGCTGCGTGCCCTGCCCGTCCTTGCCGAGGCTTTCGGCCCAGAGCTGCATCCACCAGCGCGTGAGCAAAGCCAGCTTGTCGGCATAGGGCATCAGCACGGCGATGTTCTTGCCCGAACGCATAGCGGCGAGATGCAGCGCGGCGCCGACCGCAGCCGGCGTCTCGCGGACATCCTTGCCGGCGAAGAGCGGCGCGACCGCGCGGCTGGCGCCGAGCCGGAGCGCCTCGATATCGAGGCCGAGCACAGCGGCCGGCAGCAGGCCGCAATTGGTCAGCACGGAATAGCGCCCGCCGACATCGGTGTGATGCTCGAGGAAAGGCGTGCCGAAGGGTTCAAGCAAGGCACGCAGGGGATGCAGCTTGCCGGGCTTGGCCGGCTCGGAAAGCCCTTCGAAATGCGTGCCGATCTGTTGGTCGGTGAGATGCGCGCCGCGCAAAGCCTCGATCGCCGCGATCGACTGCAGCAGGGTCTCGCCGGTGCCGCCCGATTTCGAGATGGCGACAAATTTGGTGGTCTTGAGCGGGAGCTTCGCAAGCAGGGCCGCATAGGTCGCCGGGTCGAGATTGTCGATGAAATGGACATGCGGACCGGGCGTGAACTGCGACAGGCCGACGATGCCATAGCCGGTGAGCTGCGCCAGCGTCTGGCCGCCCAAGCTGGAGCCGCCGGTGCCGAGCACCAGCACATCGGTGGTGCCGCCGGATTTCAATCGCTCGGCTGCGGCCTTCACCGGGCCGAGATCGGCGGTGTCGCTTGGCAGCTTGAGGAGCGGCAGGGAACCGTCCTTCGCCTGCGCCTGCAGCTTCGCCAGCGCCGGTTTGAGATCGGCCAGAGCCTTCTCGAAGGCGCCATCGGGGATGCCGCCCTTGCCGACCTTGGATTCGAGCGCGAGATCGAAGCTTTGCTGAGGCATGAACCCTATCCGTAACGACAGAAGAAGGAGGCTATTTCAGACCAGTGCGACGGGCTTGCCAACCGCCTGGACGAGCAGCTCGGGCTTGCCGAACAGGCGCTGCGCGACGCGCTTGACATCGGCCAGCGTCACGGCCGCGAAGAGGCCGTTGCGGCGAGCGAGGAAATCCGGCGTATCGCCACGCAGCGCCAGCGCCAGCAATTCCCCGGCAATCTTCGGCGAGGTGTCGAAGCGCAGCGGGTAGGAGCCGATGATGTAGCGCTTGGCCTCCTCGACCTCGTGCTCGGTCGGGCCGTTCTCGGCGAGCTTCAGCATTTCCTCGCGGATGACCTTCATCGATTCCGCCGCGCGGTCGTTTCGCGTGGCGGTGCCGCCGACCAGCATGGCGCTCTCGCGCATCGGCATCAGGCTGGAGGAGACGCCATAGGCAAGCCCGCGCTTCTCGCGCACCTCCATGAAGAGGCGCGAGGTGAAGGCCGAGCCGCCGAGGATGTGATTCAGCACGCTCGCGGTCATGAAATCCGGATCGTCCCACATCAGCCCCGGCGCGACGAAGCGCAGCACCGTCTGCGGCACGTCGAGATCGATGACATGGGTCTGGCCGAGGCCCTGGATCGGCAGGGGTTGCGCCGGGCGAGCCCGTGCCTCGCCCCTGGGCAGATCACCGAACAGCGCATCGAGCCGCCCGGCGAGTTCGGCCGCGCTGATGTCCCCGACGACGACGACCTTAAGCCCGGCACGATCGAGCAGCGTCGGCCTCAACGCCTTCAGCGCGGGAGCTTCCAGCTTGGAGACGCTGTCGATATCGCCCTTCTCGGGCCGGCTGTATGGGTGCCCCGGGAAGGCCGCGGCATAGAGCGCGTTGCGGCACATCACCTCGGGGTTCCTCGCCTGACGCTGCAACCCGGCGATGACCTGGGCGCGGACGCGGCCGACGGCGTCGGCATCGAAGCGCGGCTTGTTGAGTGCCAGGCCGAGCAGATCGAAGGCCGTGTCGCGATGCGTGGAGAGGGTCTGCAGATAACCGTGGAAATCGTCGCGGCGCGCTTCGAAGCCGAGGCTGATGGCATGGTCGGCCATGCGGCCCTGGAACGCCTCGGCATCGAGATCGCCGGCGCCCTCGTCGAGCAGACCGGAGATCAGATAGGCGCTGCCGGCGGCGTTCTCGGGATCGCGGCTGGCCCCGCCATCGAAGGCGAAATCGACCGCGATCAGCGGCAGGCTGTGCTCCTCGACCAGCCAGGCCTCGATGCCGCCGGGCGAACGGACCGTCTGGACGGCGATGGCGGGGCCGGCCGTGTTGAGCTTGGGCGTCGGAATCGGGGCGTTCATGTCGCTTCCTGTCGGCGGAACCTGATCTCCGCCCGTTCGATAAGACGGCGGCGTCAGGCCGGCAGCAGCAGGCCGGTGACGCTGCGATCAGGTTTGAGGTAACGGCGCGCCGCCTCGACGATCGCCTCGCGGCCGACGGCCTCGATACGCTGAGGCCAGGCGAGCACATCCTCGACGGTCTCGCCCACCGCCAGCGCCGAGCCGAAGATGCGGGCAAGCGAGGACTGGTTGTCGCGCGCGAAGACCGTTTCCGCCACCAGCCGCGTGCGGGCTCGCGCCAGTTCCAGCTCGGTCGGTCCGTCAGTCAGGAAGGCGGCGAGTGCCGCATCGAGCCCGGCCTCCATCGCCGCCATCTCGACGCCGGGGCGCGGGCTGGCAGAGATCTGGAAGGCGGCACGGTCGACCATCGAGGCCATGAAATAGGCGTTGGCGCCGGCAGCCAACTCGTCTTCGACGCAGAGCTTGCGGTAGAGCCGGGAGGTCGTGCCGCCGCCGAGGATCTCGGCTGCGAGTTCGAGCGCCAGAACCTCGTCGCGCTCACCGGCCGTATAGGTCGGGGTCAGCCAGCCGCGGCGCAGCGAGGGCTGCTGCACGCGCGGATCATTGAGCTGGACGCGGCGCGAGGCGCGGGGCTCGGGCTCGATCGGGCGCGAGCGGACAGGCGCTGCGCCGCGGGCTGCGATCCTGCCATAGGTTTCCTCCGCGAGGCGGCGCACCTCGGCGGCATCGGTATCGCCGGCGACGACCAGGATCGCGTTCTCCGGCGTGTAGAAGCGCTGGTAATAGGCGAAGGCATCATCCCGGCTCAGGCGCTCGATCTCGTGCTCCCAGCCGATGATCGGCGTGCCGTAAGGGTGGTGGAAGAACAAAGTCGCGGAGAATTCCTCGCCGAGCTGGGCGGCAGGATCGGAATCAACGCGCATGCGCCGTTCCTCCAGCACCACGTCGCGCTCGGGCGCGACCACGCCCTCGTCGAAGGAGAGGCCGGTCATCCGGTCGGCTTCGTAATCCATCATCGCGCGCAGGTGTTCCTTCGGCACGCGCTGGAAATAGGCGGTGTAGTCGAAGGAGGTGAAGGCGTTCTCCTGGCCGCCGAAGCCGGCGACGATCTTGGAGAACTCGCCGGCCGGCCAGCGCTCCGTGCCCTTGAACATCAGGTGCTCGAGGAAATGCGCGATGCCCGACTTTCCGGCCGGATCGTCGGCCGAGCCGTTGCGATACCAGACCATGTGGGTGACGACCGGCGCGCGCCGGTCCTTCACCACCACGATATCGAGGCCGTTGGCCAGCCGGAACGATTCGACCGGCTGCGCCAGGTCGGTCCCTTGCGCATGGATGTTCACCTGGTGCCGTCTCCTCGATCGAAAAAAGGGCGGGCGCGACGCGCCCGCCCTTCTGGACAACTTGGTCAGGCGTCCCTGCTTCGGCAAGGGGCAATCGGGCGCGGCGATTAGGCCCGAGCCAGGGCGCCTTTCGTCGATGCCGTACCGCCTACTGCATCACCGGGCCACGCCCGGTCGAGAATTCACGCGCACCGACAGCCTGCTTGTCTTCCACCGGGCCGCGCTGGCCCGGGCCGATCGCGGCCGTCGAAGCCGGACGGCGATAGCCGACCGGCGGCTCGGTCAGGGTGCGGCGCGGCGGCTCGGAGCCATAGGCGAGCGTATCCTGATCGACCTGGTTCTGACGCGCGGCCATCTCGCGGCCGATGCGGATCGGCTTGATCTGGTTGTTGTACATATTCTGCTCTTCCGAGACCATCGGCCCCGTCGGCTGGCGCGCCGCAGTCCGGCCGCGGCGGATCTCCTGCGGCGACATGATCGGATTGTTCTGCAGGCCAAGCGCCGACACGTAGGGCAGTGCGTTGGCCTCATCCTTGCGGCGCTGGACATCCGGATCGTTCGGCCAGGCGGCGTTGCGCTCGCTGGCCGCCTCCTGCGGACGCGGCAGCGTCGAATTCGGCGGAACGACCAGCGGCGCGCGGGCGCGATAATCGATATCGCCGCCGTCACCCTTGCCCATGATGCCTTCCATCAGGTTCTTGAACAGCATGCCGTCCTGCGCGAAGGCCGGCGAAGCGGCAAGCACAAGCCCGCCGGCGATCAGCAGATGAGCCACGCGAATGCGTCCGGCCATGTCAAATCTCCCTTCGGACAATCCCGCCATGTCTGAAACCCAGACGAACGGCAAAACAATGGCGAAACCGTCGTTAAACTGTTTTTTCTGTGCTCGGGCGGAAGGACTCATACAGCAGACCGAGCACCCCCACAACGATCGCGACATCGGCGATGTTGAAGATATACCAGCTGAAACTGCCCCAATGGAAATGCACGAAGTCGACGACCGCGCCATAGACCGCGCGATCGACCCCGTTTCCAAGCGCTCCGCCGATGATCAGCGCCAGGCTGAACACGGAAAAACGCCGCGGCTCGCGCCACATCCAGCGCCAGAGCCAGACGGCCGCGACGAAGGAGATGACGACGAGGAACCAGCGGCCGAGATCGGTGCCCTGCTGGAACAGCCCATAGGAGATGCCGCGATTCCAGGCCAGCACGATCGTCAGGAAGGAGGCGAGATCGTACGGCCCGTTCTCGGCCAGCCCGACGCCATAGAGCAGCCAGCATTTCAGGAGCTGATCGGCGATGAAGACGATCAGCACCGTAGCAAGGCCAAGGCGGCGAGCGGACGTCATCAGGCGCGCACTCCCAGCTCCTTGAGCGCCTTGGCATCGCGCGGCGTTACCTGGGGATAAGCCTTGTCGGCCTTCGCCGGATCGAAATACTTCCAGGAGCGGGCGCATTTGATGCCGGCCGCACGATGCGGCACGACCGCGACGCCCGGCACATCGGCGAGGCGGAAGGCCTCGACCGGCCCCTCCCCGCTCTCGACGCGGATGCCGGAGGTGATGCTGATCTCGGCGAGATCGGCGCCCGACAGGGCCGCGTAAAGATCGCTGTCGGAGACGAAGACCTGCGGCGCAGCCTCCAACGAAGAGCCGAGGCGCTTGGCCGCGCGCTCAAGCTCGAGCGCGCCGGTGACGACGCGACGCACGCGCCGGATCTTCGACCACCGTTCGGCCAATTCGGGATCGAGCCAGCCGGCCTGTGCCGCGACGAAGCGCTCGAGATGGACCGAACCCTCGCCCGCCTTCTGGTCGGGATAGCGGTCAAGCCAGGCTTCCTCGGCGGTGAAGACCAGGATCGGCGCGAGCCAGGTTGTGAGACACCGGAAGAGATGGTCGACAACGGTCAGCGCGCTCTTGCGGACATGGCTCGACAGCGGATCGCAATAGAGCGCGTCCTTGCGCACGTCGAAATAGAAGGCCGAGAGCTCGGTGTTCATGAACTGCGAGAGCAGGAACACGACCTTCTTGTAGTCGTAGGTGCGATAGGCCTCCTCGACCTGCGGGCCCAGCTCGGCCAGCCGGTGCAGCATCAGCCGCTCCAGCTCCGGCATGGTCTGCGGATCGGAGACGCGGACATCCTCGCTGAAATGCGCGAGCGTGCCGAGCATCCAGCGCATGGTGTTGCGCAGCTTGCGATAGGTCTCGACGAAGGTCTTGAGGATCTCCTTGCCGATGCGCAGGTCGTCGGAATAGTCGGCCGCCGCGACCCAGAGGCGCAGGATGTCGGCGCCCGAGTCCTTGATGATGTCCTGCGGGGCGGTGACGTTGCCCTTCGACTTCGACATCTTCTCGCCCTTCTCGTCCAGGCAGAAGCCATGGGTCAGGACGATGTCGTAGGGCGCCCGGCCGCGCGTGCCGCAGCTCTCCAGCAGGCTCGAATGGAACCAGCCGCGATGCTGGTCCGAGCCTTCGAGATACATCACGCGATCCTTGCCACCGTCGCCGCGGCGACGGGCGCGCAGATCGGCGCGCTTCTCCAGGGTGAAGGCATGGGTCGAGCCGGAATCGAACCAGACGTCGAGCACGTCGGTGACGCGCTCATACTGCGCCGGATCGTAGCCGAAGGGCTTGAGGAAGCGGGCGCCGTCGAGATCGGTGAACCAGGCGTCGGCTCCTTCCGCCTCGAAGGCCTCGGCGATCGCGGCGTTGACCTTGGCATCGACAAGGATCGCCTTGGTCTGCTTCTCGACGAAGACGGTGATCGGCACGCCCCAGGCACGCTGGCGCGAGACGACCCAGTCCGGCCGGTTGGCGATCATGCCGGTGATGCGGTTCTCGCCGGCAGCGGGAACCCATTCGGTCTCCTTGATCGCCTTGAGCGCGCGGTTGCGCAGCGTATCGGTGTTGCCGCCCGCGACCGGCTGCGGATCGGCAGCATCCGGCGCGCCGGCCTCGCCGATCGGCTTGTCCATCGCGATGAACCATTGCGGCGTGTTGCGGAAGATCACCGGCTTCTTCGAGCGCCACGAATGCGGATACTGATGCTTCAGACGGCCACGCGCGATGATGTTGCCGGCCTCGACCAGCGCCTTGATGACGACGTCGTTGGCATTGCCCTTGTCGCCCTTGTCGGTGATGACCTGCGCGCCCTCGAAGCCCGGCGCCTCCTTGGTGAAGCGGCCATCGGCATCGACGGTGTAGGGGATGCGGGTCTCGATGCCGCGCTCGGTGAGCTGGCGGCCATTGGCCATCCAGACGTCGAAGTCCTCGCGGCCGTGGCTGGGCGCGGTGTGGACGAAGCCGGTACCGGCATCATCGGTGACATGGTCGCCGTCGAGCAGAGGAACGACGAAATCGTAGCCGCGGCCGCGCAGGGGATGGGCCGTGGTCAGCGTGGCGAGATCATCGGCGGAGACATCCGCGACGAGTTCGAAGGCCTCGACCTTCGCCGCCTTGAAGACGCTCTCGGCGAGATTCTTGGCGAGGATATAAGTCGCGCCGGTCTTCGCCCAGTTGTTCTCGGGCGCAGCCGTGACCTTATAGAGGCCATAGGCGACCTTGTTATGGAACGAGATCGCGCGGTTGCCCGGGATCGTCCAGGGCGTTGTCGTCCAGATCACGACGCCTGCGCCAGCGAGCGCGGCGGGACCGTTCAACACCGGGAACGGCACATAGATCGTGTCGCTGACATGCTCCTCGTACTCGACCTCGGCCTCGGCCAGCGCGGTCTTCTCGACCACGGACCACATCACCGGCTTGGAGCCGCGATAGAGCTGGCCGGTCTCGGCGAATTTCATGATCTCGCGGGCAATCTGCGCCTCGGCCGGATAGGCCATGGTCAGATAGGGGTTGGCCCAGTCGCCCTCGACGCCCAGGCGCTTGAACTCCTCGCGCTGGACATCGACCCAGTGCTCGGCGAAGGAGCGGCATTCCTTGCGGAACTCGACGACCGGGACGTCGTCCTTGTTCAGGCCCTTGGCTCGGTACTGCTCCTCGATTTTCCACTCGATCGGCAGGCCGTGGCAGTCCCAGCCCGGCACGTAGTTGGAATCATAGCCGAGCATCTGCTGCGAGCGCGTGACGAGGTCCTTCAGCACCTTGTTCAGCGCGTGGCCGATATGGATGTTGCCATTGGCATAGGGAGGGCCGTCATGCAGGACGAAACGGTCCCGCCCCTGCCCGGCCTCGCGCAGCTTGCGATAAAGGTCGATTTTGGCCCAGCGGGCGAGCAGCTCTGGCTCGCGCTGCGGCAGGCCGGCCCGCATCGGGAACTCGGTTTGCGGCAGGAACAGCGTCTGGGAATAATCGACGCCGTCGGCAGCGGTCTCGGCGGCTTTGGCAGTATTGGTCTTGTCGGTCATCATCCGGCTCGGGCAGTCGGGACGTCAGGCCGGTCGATGGGCCTCGGGCGTCCACTCTTGAAACGGGAAAAGCGGTCTTCAACCCGGACTGCGCAAGCGCCCGCGCCTAATCTAGCGCGAGGCGGCAGCCGGGCCCGTAATTCGCCGGGAAAGATCGATCGACAAGGCGCGATTGGCGAGCATGGAGGGCTTCTAGCAGGCAGCGCTCAAGGAAGGAAGGGCGGCGTATTCGCCAGAATGTCGCGCGCACGGGCGCTGTCGGCGTCCATTTGCACGATCAGGGCTTCCAGCGTGTCGAACTTCTCCTCGCCGCGAAGCCAGTCGACGAAGGCGACATCGACGCGCTCGCCATAGAGATCGCCGGAGAAATCGAAGACGAAGGTTTCCAGCCGCGGCGCGCCGTCATCGAAGGTCGGGCGGCGGCCGAAGCTCGCGACGCCGTCATGCCAGACGCCGTCGATCTTCATCCGGACCGCATAGATGCCGTGGCGCAGCCGGCAATCGCGGGCGAGCTGCATGTTGGCGGTGGGATAGCCGAGCTCGCGCCCGCGCTTGTCGCCATGGGCAATGAGCCCGCGCACCAGCCAGGGCCGACCAAGGAAGGTCGCGGCACGCCCGACATCCCCGGCCTCCAGTGCCGTGCGGATCAGCGTCGAGGAGACCGGCTCGCCCTGCCAGGAATAGGGCGGCACGACCGCAACCGGAATGCCGGCGGCGAGGCCATGGGCCTGCAACATCTCGGGCGATCCGGTGCGGCCCTTGCCGAAATGGAAATCATAGCCGCAGACCAGGCCGGCGGCGCCCAGCTGACCGACGAGCAGGTCGTCGACGAAGCGCTCGGCGGGGATCGCCGCGATCTCGCGATCGAAAGGCAGGACGAAGACCTGGGCAAAGCCCGCCTGCGTCAGCCCTTCGAGCTTGAGCTGCGGCGAGGTCAACCGGAAGACCGGCTCTTCCGGGCGAAAGACGCTGCGCGGATGCGGCTCGAAGGTGAAGGCGGCCGGCTTCGTGCCGAGATCCTGCGCCATCGCGCCGGCCACGCGGGAAAGCTCGGCATGGCCGCGATGGACGCCGTCGAAATTGCCCAGTGCCAGGACGGCACCGCGGAAGGCTTCGGGAGTGGGCTTGTCGAGGTCGAGGACCACGGCCGTCGGCTCGGGGCGGTCAGGCGCATCGGCTTGGAATGGCATCAATCGGGAACGTCCACGTCCACCTGCCCTGAAACGCGGGCGATGACCGTCTTTGCGGCGAAGGCCGGCGAGGCGTCAAGGCCGCGCGCGGACGGAAGATCTCAGGCTCGCGGCTTCGGCGGCATCGCGACCCAGGCCTCGCCTTCCATCACGGCCTTGCCGTCGACGAGGCATTCGCAGAAGAAGCGTGCCCGGCGGCGCTCTGCCACCAGTTCGACGACCTCGACGCGGGCCGTGACCACGTCGCCGATCTTGACCGGCGCCAGGAAGGTCAGCGTCTGCGAGAGATAGACCGCACCCGGCCCCGGCAAACGCGTGCCGAGCAAGGCGGAAATCAGGCTCGCGGTCAGCATGCCATGGGCGATGCGCTGGCCGAACTTGGTGTTGGCGGCGAAATGGTCGCAGAGATGGATTGGATTGGCATCGCCGGACAATTCGGCGAAGAGCGCGACGTCCCGCTCCATCACGGTCCGCATCAGGCTTTCGCTCTGGCCGATGGCCAGATCCTCGAAGGCGTGGACGGTGTAGAGCCCGCCGGGCATCGGCTGAACGGTCATGGATCACGCGCGGCCCGCGGACCTGCGCCCTCCTGTCTGCGATCCGACCAAGCATCTCGCAACCGCAACATGAACGCAATTGAACTTTGGTGCAGCGCACGCTTCTGCCCTTGCGTCACTTCGGCATCGAATTAACCGGTTCGCAAGGCGCTGCGGCTATCAACTCGGACGAGCGGCACGGCGCTGGTATGTCCCGGCACCGCGACCGTCATGCCTGGAGCATCGCAATGGCTCTCGACCCGTCCATGCCGATCCTCGTCGTCGACGATTACCAGACGATGGTCCGCATCATCCGCAACCTGCTGAAGCAGCTCGGCTTCGAAAATGTCGACGATGCCTCGGACGGCTCGGCCGCGATCTCGAAGATGCGCGACAAGAAATACGGCCTTGTGATCTCCGACTGGAACATGGAGCCGATGAGCGGCTTCGAGCTGCTCCAGAAAGTCCGCGAGGAGACCGCGCTGTCGGAAACGCCGTTCATCATCGTCACCGCCGAATCGAAGACCGAGAACGTCGTCGCGGCGAAGAAGGCCGGCGTCAGCAACTACATCGTCAAGCCGTTCAACGCGCAGACGCTGAAGACCAAGATCGAATCGGTCTGCGTCGCCGCATAGAGCATTTCTGCGTTCTTCGAACCGCGAAATGCTCTATCTCCTTGTTCTATTGCATTTTCTTCACGCGAACCGGCATCCACTTCGCTCGAAAATGCTTTAGGGCACCTCACCAGACCAGATGCGGCATCGCATAGGCCGGACGATGCGTCTGCCGGCCGAGCCAGCCGTGACGCTCATCCCATGACGCTTCCATCAGATCCTGGGCGTGGATGCCGGCCAGCACCATGATGCCGGCTGCGCCGAAGGCGTCGGCGCCGGCGATGTCGGTGCGGATCGCATCACCCACGGCGCAGATCCTGTCGCGGGCGATCGCGCTTCCCCGCGCCTTTTCAGCGGCAGCCACCGCCGCCTCGTAAATCGGCCGATGCGGCTTGCCGGCATAGACCACCCGTCCACCGATCTCCTCATAGGCCAGCGCGACCGAGCCGGCGCAGGGAATGATGCGCCCGCCGCGCTCGACCACGAGATCGGGATTGGCGCAGATCAGCGGCAGGCCGCGCGCGGCGAAACCGGCAAGCAGGTCGGCATAGGTTGCCGCCGTGTCGTTCTCGTCGTCGAACAGGCCGGTGCAGAGCACATAGGCCGCCTCATTCGGCCCGGTCTCGCGCACGTCGAGCCCGGCGACCAGCGGCAGGTCCCGATCGGGGCCGAGGCGGAACATCGGCTCGCCCGCCCGCTCGCGGATCAGCGAGCGGCAGACGTCGCCGGAGGTGACGATGGCATCCCAGGCCTCGCGCGGCACGGCGAAATTGTCGAGCTGACCGACGATGACCTCGGCCGGCCGCGGCGCATTGGTGACGAGGACGACGCTGATACCGCGCTCGCGCATCCGCATCAGGGCCGCGACCGCATCGCGATAGGCGGCGACGCCGTTATGGACCACGCCCCAGACGTCGCACAGGCAGAGATCGAAACGATCCGCGACCTCGGAAAAGCCCGAAAGCGGAAGGGTGGAAGCGATCCCCGATGGCGACACTGTCTCGATCTCCGGCGGCTGCATCAATGAAAGGCGAGCTTCGCCCCTCGACAAGGCCTGATCTAGACGGGATTCGCCGGAAGCGGAACCGGAGACCGCGGCGGGCGGCCGCGCGTCAGGCGCTGGCGCGGCGCAGCACGGCCCGGAAGGGCAGCCGCTCCGGCGGCGCTTCCTGTGCAGCGGCGCCAGGGAAAGGCAGCGGTGCCGGCGAACCCTTGTCCTGGCCCAACAGGCGCTCGGCAATGCTCTGCGGCGGGGGGCGCTCGGCCTCGGCAGGCGCGGGAGCAGGCGGCGCCACAGGCCTGGGCTCCGGCTCGGCGAAGACCTCGGGCTTGACCGGACGCGGCGGCGAAAAGGCCAGACCCTGCCCCATCGTGGCGCCAAGCTCGATCATGCCGGCGGCGGCGGGATTGTCCTCGACCTGGTCTGCGACGAGGGTGATCGCGACGCGGGCCAGCAAGGCGGCGAGGTCGCCGGCCGCGATGTCGCTCTGGATCCGGCCTTCGACATGCGCCTGGAGCAGCGCGGCCGGCGCCTTCACATAGCGGATGCCCCGATCGAACAGGGCGCGCGGGTCGAGGCGCAGGTCCGCGAGTTGATCGAGCGCGAAACGAACCCCGTTCGCCGACATCGCGCCGAGCAGGCCGAGGCTGGTCGGGTCGAGCTCGCGGAAGACCGCCTGCGGCATCTCGATGACCAGATGCCCGGTATGCTCGCGATACTTGTCGAGGATGCGGGTCAGGGTGGCCAGCGCCCGCGACGACGTCCAGGTCGCGTTGCTGAAATTGCAGGAGACGAAGATGCTCCCTTCCTTCGAGCCGAGATGGCGGGCGATCGCCAGCGCCCGCGTCAGGACAAGCGCGTCCAGCGTCGGCCCGAAGCCGCGCGCCTCGACGGTCTCGAGGAACTCATGGGGCAGCAGCAGCGTGTTCTCGTCGAGCCGCAGGCGCGCCAGCGCCTCGTAGCCGCAGGTCCGGCGCTGCGGCAGGGAGACGATCGGCTGCAGATGGATCTCGAGCCGGCCTTCTCCCAGAGCCTTGCCGATCAGGGCGGCCCGTTCGGCCTCGGCCTCCTCGCGCGCCGCAGCAGCGGCGGCGGTCCGTTCGGCGGCAAGCTTCTCGGCTCGTTCCCGGCGCATTGCTTCCGGGTCGAGCACCACCTCGGGCACTGGCGCGGCAGCCGCAGAGACAACAGGGTCCGGCAGGCGAGCCAGAACGTTCTCGTGATCGGCGAGCGTCGTCGCCACCTGATGGATCAGGTCGCCGAGCAGCCCGACCTCGGCCGTCAATTCATGGATCGCGGCACGCGCCGGCGCGGCATCGGCATCGCGCATCGGCATCTGCTCGACGCGTTGCGACAGGGCATCGAGGCGGATGGCGTTGGTGGCGAGACGGACCTTGACCTCGCCAAGCCCCGCCATAGCCTGTTCGTGCCGGGCAACGCCGCGCCGCTCGAAGGCCCGCATCGCCAGCATGAAGCCGGCTCCGGAAGCCAGAAGGCCCAGCGCCGCACCGAGCCCGCCCGGCAGCAGGATCGCGACGGCAGCGCCGGCCGACAGGCCGGTTACGGCGCCAGCAAGAGGGTGCAGGGCTTTCAGGCGGGCAGGTGCCACGGCAGCGTTCGCGCCACGTCGAGGAATCGGATTGGGGACCGAATCACGGCCTCAGAGCGCAGATTAACCTTCCCGGCGAGGTTAAGCGAGCGATCCGCCTCATTTCCGCCACAGCCGGGCTTGCCGACCCTGACTTATGGCTTGTTCAGCCCGAGCGCGGTCAGAATCCTGTCGATTACCGACCGGGAAAAGGCCCGCCTTTCGAGAAAGGCGCGGGGGCTCTGCGCGAAAAGCGGGGATTTCTCGGCCAACTGGGCGAGCGCCTTCGCCTGTTTCTCCGGATCATTGTCGGCAGCGGCCTTGAGCGCCTGGCCGAGCAGGCTGAGCTGGCTCGTGTCCGCGACCAGCATCCCGGCATGGCTCTCCGACGCTTTGCCGGCGCCGATCAGGTAAGCGCCCAGGAATGCGTAGAAATCATATCGCGGCGGACGGGCGACGCTGAGCGCGGTCGCGCGTTCCAGCAGCGGCAACCCTTCGGGCGAGCGATCGAGCCGCACGTAGAGCGCCCCCATGTCAGCCAGGATCTCCGGATCATAGGGGTTGCGGGTCTGCGCCTCGCGGCCCATCTGGATCGCCTCTTCGGTGGCGCCGCGCAGCAGCAGCACCTTCATCATCGCCTGGTAGGCCCGCGCTCCGGACGGGGCGAGGCGGATCGCCGTCAGGGCCGCCGCGAGAGAGCGGTCGAGCGGAGATCGCGCATCGCCTGTGTCATCCTGCGGGTCCGTGCCCGGCGAGGCCGGAGCCAGGCCGCGTTCGCCGAGCGTCATGATCGCGAGATGGGCCCAGGCCGGATAGAAACCCGGGTCCTGCTCGACCAATTGGGCCAGGCAGAGCCTGGCAGCCTGGTGCATCTCGGGCAGCATGGCGCGGCGCGCGTCGAAGGCCTTCAGGATGCAGCGGATGGCGGGAGACGGCGGGAACTGGCGCGCATCCGCCAGAATGATGCCGAAGGGCTCTGTCAGCCGCGTCGCCAGCCGCCGCGCCATCTCGGCCAGATCGCTTTCCTGCAGCACCGCAAGCGAGAGGCGGTTCGACGAGGTCGTCCAGACGATGCGCCCGTCCCGGACGAAGCGCAGGCGGCCAAGTCCCTCGGCCCCACCATTGACGCCCTGCGCGTCCATCTCGAACACATAGTCGATCTCATCCGAAAGGGCGGAGCCAGGCGACGGCGTCTTGATCGTCACGAGATCGTCGAAGCGCGCCATCGCATCGACGAGCAGCGCCGAGAAGCGGCGCAGGATATCCGCGAGCCTGGGATCGGAAGGCGGATTGGGAATCGTGATCGCGACACGCACGAGGCGCGGCGCCGCTGCCGCCTCGGGCAGCACGTCGACGGCCTGCCCGACCGCAGCCGATTTCGAGGCCTCGGATACGACCGATCCGCGCGGCGGCGCCAGATACCACCAGCCGAGCGCGAGCAGGCCGAACGCCAACGCGGCGAGGGTCAGACCGGCCCAGCGGCGGGCCGTGCGGCGATCCGGCTCGGGCGCATCTTCGAATCCGTCGGCGGCAACCCGGCTCCCCTCGCCGCCGAACCAGGTGAAGACCGGGACATAGCCGCCCACCGGCATCGAAATCTGCACGGGGTCATCGCGGCCGTCCCCGGCATAATATTGCGCCAGCGACCGCCTCAGCCGCCCGGCCTCGACGCGGACGATCGGATCGATCTGCGGATTGAAGTCCGCTGGCCGGCCAAGGCCCTCGACCGCAATCGTGTAGCCTTTCAGCTCGGCTGCGCGCCCTTCGACCGTACGCTCGACGATGAAGCTCAGAAACGCCGAAAGCTGGGGAGCGGCGCGAAAGGTGTCGGAGACGAGGACGCGGTCGAGACCCGCGCGAATGATCGCCGCGGCTCGGACATCCAGCCGTCCAGGATCATCTGCGCCTTCCGTCATCGGGGTCCGTTCAGTTTGTCGCCCCCACCAGGGAAGCTTACGCCATTGGCGACCTAACGTCACCCGCAGCCGGCTTGGAGCCGTCATCCGCCGGACGCAGCCTTGGGGCGCCATGATGGCGATTTACAGGCCGCTGGCTCCTGCTAGCTTTAACCAAGGTTAATCCACAGGGGCCCTCGAATGACGTCAGCATCCTCCGCCATCGCCGCACCGAACGACCTCGAAGCCTACTGGATGCCGTTCACGGCCAACCGGTCGTTCAAGAAGAACCCGCGCATGGTCGCGCGGGCCGAGGGCATGTTCTACTACACGCCCGACAACAAGCCGGTCATGGACGGCACCGCCGGTCTGTGGTGCTGCAATGCCGGCCATGCCCGCGAGCCGATCATCCAGGCGATCCAGGCCCAGGCGCGCGACCTCGACTACGCCCCCTCCTTCCAGTACGGCCACCCGAAGGTCTTCGCCGCCGCCGCCCGCATCGCGGCACTGGCGCCGGGCGATCTCGACCATGTCTTCTTCGCCGGCTCCGGCTCGGAAGCAGGCGATTCGGCGCTCAAGATCGCGCTGGCCTACTGGAACATCTCCGGCAAAGCCGCCAAGACCCGCCTGATCGGCCGCGAGCGCGGCTATCACGGCGTCGGCTTCGGCGGCATCTCGGTCGGCGGCATGTCGAACAACCGCAAGTTCTTCGGCTCGCTGCTCACCGGCGTCGACCATCTCGCCCATACCTATGACCGCGAAAAGCAGGCCTTCAGCAAGGGCGAGCCGGAATACGGCGCGCATTTCGCCGACGATCTGGAACGCATCGTCGCGCTGCACGACGCCTCGACCATCGCCGCCGTGATCGTCGAGCCGATGGCCGGCTCGACCGGCGCCCTGCCGCCGCCGAAGGGCTATCTCAAGCGCCTGCGCGAGATCTGCGACAAGCACAACATTCTCTTGATCTTCGACGAGGTCATCACCGGCTTCGGGCGACTGGGCTTCGCCTTCGCCGCCGAGCGCTACGGCGTGATCCCCGACATGATCACCTTCGCCAAGGGCGTGACCTCCGGCACCGTGCCGATGGGCGGCGTGATCGTGCGCAAGCACATCTACGATGCCTTCATGGGCGGCCCGGACAACGTCATCGAGCTGTTCCACGGCTACACCTATTCGGGCCATCCGCTGGCGGCGGCGGCCTGCCTGGCGTCGCTCGACATCTACCGCGACGAAGGCCTGTTCGAACGGGCACGCGCGATGGAAGGCGCCTGGGCCGATGCGGTGATGAGCCTGAAGGGCGAACCGAACGTCGTCGACATCCGCACGCTCGGCATCGTCGGCGCCGTCGACCTTGCGCCCCGCGCCGACGGCGTCGGCAAGCGGGCCTTCGAAGCGATGGACCGTCTCTTCCGCGAGGAAGGGCTGATGGTGCGGACGGCCGCCGATACGATCGCCTTCTCGCCGCCGCTGATCATCACGGAGAGCCAGGTTGACGAGCTGATCGAGAAGCTGCGCCGGGTGATCCGGGCGGTTGCGAACTGAAGCAGCGTTCGACAGGGAGCTGATTGAGATGGATCGGCGCACTTTTCTCACCGCGGCGAGCGCAGCCCTTGTGGCGCGCCAGGCCGCGGCGCAAGCGCCGGCCCGCCAATGGCAATCCCAGTCTCTCACCGAGGCGGGTTTCAAACCCGATGCGAGCGAGCGCATCGAGAAGGCTTTCGCCGCCGGCGAACTGAAAGGGCTCCATGGCCTCGTCGTGCTCCGGCACGGCAAAATCGCGATGGAGCACTATTTCAGCGGCGCGGACGAGATCTGGGGCGACAGTCGCGGCACCGTCGCCTTCAATGCCGACGAGCTCCACGACCTCCGTTCCGTGTCGAAGAGCATCGTCGGTCTGATCTACGGCATCGCGCTCGGCGAAGGCCTAGTCCCGAAACCGGCCGCTCCGGTTCTGGCGAGCTTCCCGGATTATCGCGATCTCGCTGCGGATGCCGACCGGCAGCGCATCAAGATCGAGCATGTGCTGACCATGAGCATGGGCCTCGCCTGGGACGAGAGCCTGCCCTATACCGACCCGCGCAACAGCGAGATCGCGATGGAGCGGGCAGCCGACCGCTACCGCTTCATCCTCGAGCAGCCGATCACCCGCCCGCCCGGCGAAGCCTGGACCTATAGCGGCGGCGCCACGGCCCTGCTGGGCCATCTCGTCGCCAGGGGTTCCGGCCAGCGCCTCGGCACGTATGCTTCGAGCCGCCTGTTCGCGCCGCTCGGGATCGAGCGCTTTACCTGGACGAACGGCATGAACGGTGAAGAAGCCGCGGCCTCGGGTCTGCGCCTGCGCCCACGCGATCTTGCCGCGATCGGCCAGCTTCTGCTGGACAAGGGCCATTATGGCGGACGGCAGATCATCCCGGCAGACTGGGTGGAGCAGGCTCTCACCGAGCGCTCGCAGCGGTCGGACGGGCTCCGCTACGGCTATCAGTGGTATCTCGGCCGCGACCGCGCCGGTGATCCCTGGTACGGCGCCGAAGGCAATGGCGGGCAGCGCCTCATCGTCGCACCCAAGCAGGAGATCGTCATCGCCGTCACGGCAGGAAACTACAACCAGCCCGGCAATTCGCGGCTGCCGCTCCGCGTCGCCAGGGAGTTCGTCTTCGGCGCCCTGGCCTCGTAGCCGACGCGCCGTTCAGACGCGCCGCAGCTTGTTGTAGCGGGCGATCAGCCTGTCGCGCTTGAGTCGCGACAGGCGGTCGATCCAGAAGATGCCGTCGAGCTGGTCGATCTCGTGCTGATGGCAGACGGCCAGCAGGCCGTCCGCCTCTTCGCTCTGCTCCACCCCGTCGAGATCGTGATAGCGCACCCGGACATGGGCATGGCGTTCGAGTTCGTCGGTCACGCCGGGCATCGAGACGCTGCCCTCGACATGGCGGATGGTCTCGCGTGAGACCCCGTCCAGCACCGGATTGGCATAGGTCCGGACGTCGCCGGGCGTCAGCTCCAGCACCACCAATCGCTGGGACACGCCGACATGCGGCGCGGTGATGCCGATGCCGGGCGCCGCGCGCATCGTATCGAGCAGATCGGCCGCAAGCTCACGCAGATCGGCATCGAAGCGCGTGACGGGTGCCGCCGCCACGCGCAGGCGCGGATCGGGAAAACTCAGGATCGGGCGTGGAGGCATGCGTAGGCTCGGTCTTCGCTATCCCGGTTCAGGCCCCGCTTCCCTAGCGGATCGCGGGTCCTGACCCCAGCAGGGACATCTTCACTTCGTCGTGTAGCCACCATTCACGAGAATGGTTTGCCCCGTCATCCACCAGCCGTCCGAGACCAGGAAGCGGATCCAGGGGACGATATCCTGGATGTCGGTCAGGCCCGTTTTCGAGAAGGGCGAGAGCGCGGCCGCCGTCTTGTGATAGGCGACCGCATCGGCGCCTTCTGCCGGATAGAAGAACGGCGTGTCCATCGGGCCCGGCCCGATCGCGGTGACCGAGATGCCGCGGGCACCGAATTCCTTCGAGGCTGCGCGGGTGTAGTGCTCGACCGGCGCCTTGGTGCCGGCATAGCTCGCATAGAACGGCGTGAAGGCGCCGAGCAGCGAGGTCACCAGCGTGCAGACCTTGCCGTTGTCGCCGACCTGCTTGCCGGCCTCCTTGAGGAAGAAGAACGCCGTCTTGGAGTTGACCGCGCTCATCTCGTCGAACTCGGCCTCGCTGATTTCGACCATCGGCTTCTTCAGGACCTTGCCGACCGTGTTCACGGCGATGTCGATCGAGCCCATCGCCGCCTTGGCGTCAGTGAAGAGCTTTTCCATGGCGGCAGACGAGGTCAGGTCGGCCTGAAACGCATAGGCTTCCGCACCGGCTGCCTTGATCGCCGCGAGGGTCTTCTCGGCCTCGGCCTTGGCCGACGTGCTGTTGTAGTGAATGGCGACGGCTTTCGCGCCCTGCGCGGCGAGGTCCTTCGCCAGCAGACCGCCGAGATTCTTGGCGCCGCCGGCGATCAGAACCGTCTTACCCTTGATGCCGTGATCGGCCATCGCATGCTCCTGTTCACTCGCAATCGATGGCCACAAGATACCGTCCCAAAATCGGCTATAAAGATTTTGATCAGGACATCACTGGTCAGAGATCACGAACAATCCGGAGTGCCGATTTGGACCGCATCGACCTCTTCCGCATCTATGCCCGCGTCGTCGAATGCGAGAGCTTCACCCAGGCCGCCAAGGCGCTCGGGCTGCCGCGGTCCTCGGTCTCGGCGGCGGTCGCAGCACTGGAGCAGCGGATCGGTACGCGGCTGCTGCATCGCACGACGCGGAGAGTCTCGGCGACGCCGGATGGCGCGGCCTTCTATGAGCATTGCGCGCGGCTCGTCGCCGATGTCGAGGAAACCGAGGCACTGTTCCGCCACAGCACCGCGAGCCCCGCCGGGCGGCTCAGGATCGACGTGCCAGGCCGGATCGGGCGCCTGATCATCGCGCCGGCCCTGCCCGACTTCCTCGCCCGCTATCCCGAGATCGAAATCGATCTCAGTGTCACCGACCGGGCAGCGAACCTGATCGAGGACGGCATCGACTGCGTACTGCGTGTCGGCCCCCTGAACGATTCAGGATTGATCGCCCGTTCGGTCGGGGAATTGCCGCTGATCAATGTCGCCAGCCCCGACTATCTCGCAGCGCATGGCGTGCCAACGCATCCCGGCGAGCTCGACGGGCACAGGGCGGTCAACTACGCTTCGCCGACGACGGGGCGGATCGAGCCCTGGGAATGGCTGGAGGACGGAACGCTTCACGGCCGCGCCCTGCCCGGTCGCGTCACCGTCAACAGCGCGGAGGCCTATATCGCCTGCTGCCTTGCCGGGCTCGGCCTGATCCAGATTCCGGCCTATGACGTGGCCGAGCATCTCGCGGCGGGCGAGCTCGTCGAGGTCATGCCACGGCACCACGCGGCGGCGATGCCGATGACCTTGCTCTATCCCCACCGCCGGCACCTGTCGCGCCGGCTGCAGGTCTTCGCGGACTGGCTCGTGGCGCTGCTGCGCACGCGGCTGGCTGCTTGAACCGGGAGGCTCAGGCCACCTTCTTCTCGGCCGCGCCGTAGAAGCTCTCGCCGGTCTTGGCCATGCGCTTCAGCAGGCGGTTCGGCTTGAAGCGTTCGCCATGGGCCTTGGCCAGCTTCTCGCAAAGCTTCACGAAGGCAGCCGCGCCCATGTTGTCGATATAGGAGAGCGTGCCGCCCGAATAAGGCGCGAAACCGAAGCCGATGATCGAGCCGACATCGGCCTCGCGCGGATCGGTGACGACGCCTTCCTCATAGGTCTTGGCGGCTTCGAGAGCCTGCGTCACCAGGAGACGGTGCTTCAGCTCCTCCATGTCGACGCTCTCGGGATCGAGACGCGAGCCTGCGAGATCGGCGAGGCCCGGCCAGAGCCGCTTCGGCCCGGCTTCCGGATAATCGTAGAAGCCGTTGCGGTTCTTGCGGCCGAGGCGACCGTGCTTTTCGACCATGTCGGCGAGCAGCTTCTCCTGCGCCGGATCGACCGCGCCTTCGCCGAGCTGGGCCTTGGTCGCCTTCAGCACCTTGTAGGCGAGATCGACCGCGACCTCGTCATTGAGCGAGAGCGGGCCGACCGGCATGCCGGCCTGCTTGCCGGCCGCCTCGATCATCGCGGGCGGCACGCCTTCCATCAGCATCAGATGGCCTTCGCGGATATAGTTGCCGACGCAGCGATTGGCGTAGAAGCCGCGGGTGTCATTGACGACGATCGGCGTCTTCTTGATGGCGCGGACGAAGTCCAGCGCCATGGCGAGCGCCTTCTTGCCGGTCTTCTTGGCCATGATGACCTCGACCAGCAGCATCTTCTCGACCGGCGAGAAGAAATGGATGCCGATGAAGTTTTTCGGGCGCTGGCTGGTCTGGGCGAGCCCCGTGATCGGCAGCGTCGAGGTGTTGGAGCCGAAGATCGTGCGCGGGCCGACCACGGCCTCGACCTTGGCGATGACCTCGGCCTTGACCTTCGGGTCCTCGAAGACGGCCTCGACGATCAGGTCGCAGCCCTTGAGATCGGCATAGTCGGCCGAGGCCTTGATGCGGCCGAGCAGCGCGTCGCGATCGGCGGTCTTGGCACGGCCCTTCATGATCTGGTCGGAGACCAGCTTGTGCGAATAGGCCTTGCCCTTCTCGGCCGCCTCGATGTCCTTGTCGACCAGCACGACCTCAAGGCCCGCCTGCGCGGTGACATAGGCGATGCCGGCACCCATGAAGCCCGCGCCGATGACGCCGACCCTCTTGAGCTTGGACGGCGGCACATCGGCCGGGCGGCGGGCGCCCTTGTTCAATTCCTGCATCGAGACGAAGAGCGAGCGGATCATCGAGGCCGCCTCCTTCGTCCGAAGGATCTTGGCGAAGTAGCGGCTCTCGACCTTGAGGCCGAGATCGATCGGGAGCTGCAGCCCCTCATAGACCGCGCAGAGGATGGCGCGAGCGGCCGGATAGTTATCGTTGGTCTCGCGGCGATAGATCGCGTTGGCCGGTGGCCAGATCTGCATGCCGGCCGGCGAATGCACCTTGTTGGAAGGCAGCTTGAAACCCTTCTGATCCCAGGGCTGCGTCGCCTGCGGATTGGCCTTGAGCCAGTCCTTGGCGTTCTGGACGATGTCGGCGCGCGGGGTGACCGCATGGACAAGACCGGAATTGCGCGCGGGCAGCGCCTTCACCTGCTCGCCCTTGAACATCATCTGGAGCGCGTCACCGGTCTGCATCAGGCGCGCGACGCGCTGGGTGCCGCCAGCGCCGGGGAAAAGACCGACCTTGATCTCGGGCAGGCCGACGCGGGTCGAGGCATCGTCCGAGACGACGCGGTACTGACAGGAGAGCGAGAGCTCGAAGGCACCGCCAAGGCAGACGCCATGGATCGCGGCGGCGAAGGGCTTCCCGCAGGTCTCGAGCTTGCGGTAGAGCAGCGAGAGCTTGCGGCTCTCGTCGAAGAAGCTCTGCATCGCGACCGCCTCGCCCTTCTCCTTGGCGAGCTTCACATAGAGATCGCGCAGGCCCTGGAGCATGGTGAGGTCGGCGCCACCGGAGAAGCTCTCCTTGCCGGAGGTGATGACGCAGCCCTTGATGGCTTCGTCGCCCGCGACCTTGTCGACGATCTGGTTCAGCTCTTCCATCACCTCGGGAGTGATGACGTTCATCGAGCGACCCGGCATGTCCCAGGTTGCCACAGTGATGCCGTCGGCATCGGTCTCGAAGCGGAAATTGGTGAGGTTCATGATCTCTCTCCCTGCCCTTCCGCTCAGACGCGCTCGATGATGGTGGCGACGCCCATGCCGACGGCGACGCAGAGCGTCACCAGCGCGGTCTGCTTGTCCTGCCGCTCCAGCTCGTCGAGCACGGTGCCGAGCACCATCGCCCCGGTTGCGCCGAGCGGATGGCCCATGGCGATGGCGCCGCCATTGACGTTCAGGACCTCGTCATCGATGTCGAGCGCCTGCTGGTAGCGCAGCACGACGGAGGAAAAGGCCTCGTTCAGCTCGAAGAGGTCGATGTCCTTCTTGGACATGCCGGCCTTTTTCAGCACGAGCTCGGTAACGTCGACCGGGCCGGTCAGCATCAGCGCCAGATCGGAACCGACCGTGGCGAAAGCCTTGATGCGGGCGCGGGGCTTCAAACCCGCGGCCTTGCCGGCCTTCTTCGAACCGACGAGCACGGCAGCCGCGCCATCGACGATGCCGGAAGAATTGCCGGCATGATGGACGTGGTTGATGAACTCGACATCCGGATGCGCGGCGGTGGCGACCGCATCGAAGCCACCCATCTCGCCCATCTGGACGAAAGAGGCCTTGAGCGCTGCGAGCGTCTGCATGTCGGTGCCCGGCCGGATCGTCTCGTCGCGATCGAGGATGACGAGGCCGTTGACGTCGGTGACGGGGATCACCGAGTTTTTGAAGCGGCCTTCACTCCAGGCCTTTGCGGCGCGCTGGTGCGAGCGCACGGCGAAGGCGTCGACGTCGTCGCGCGAGAAGCCGTATTTGGTCGCGATCAGGTCGGCGGAGACGCCCTGCGGCATGAAATAAGTGTCGATGGCGACTGATGGATCGACCGCGATGCCGAAGCCGGAAGCGCCCATGCCGATGCGCGACATCGATTCGACGCCGCCGCCGATCGCCATCTCCTTCTGGCCGGACATGACCTGCGCTGCGGCGAGGTTCACCGCATCGAGGCCCGAGGCGCAGAAGCGGTTGATCTGCACGCCCGGCACTTCCTTGCCGTAGCCGGCCTTGAGTGCGACCGTGCGGGCGATATCGGCGCCGGCCTCGCCGACCGGATCGACGCAGCCCATCACCACGTCCTCGACGAGAAGCGGATCGAGATTGTTGCGGTCCTTGATGGCCCGCAGCGCCTGGGTGCCGAGCTCGATCGCCGTGACTTCATGAAGCGAGCCGTCGGCCTTGCCCTTGCCGCGCGGGGTGCGGACGTGGTCGTAGATGAATGCGTCTGCCATCGAGGGAGCTCCCTGGCCTGCCGCGACCCGGCGGCTTGTTTTCCTGCTGAACGCCATGGTCGGGCTTGACCCGACCATCTTCTCATCCAGCGAACTCATCAAGAGATGCCCGGGTCCAGCCCGGGCATGACGTTAAGTGCTCTGCGCGTCAGAACTGCTCGGCGCTCAGCGCCATCGTCGTGTCGGCGCCGGAGGTGATACGCGCCAGATGGGCGCCGGTTTCCGGCAAGGTGCGCTCCATGAAGAAGCGGGCCGTGACGAGCTTGGCGCTCATCCGTTCGTCGGCACCGGCCTTGAGCTTCTCCTGCGCGGCCTTGGCCATCTTCACCCACATGTAGCCGAGCGAGACCAGACCCAGCAGATGCATGAAGTCGTTTGCGCCGGCGCCGGCATTGTCGGGCTTGGCGAGCGCGTTGTTCATGAACCACATCGCCGCCTGCTGGAGGTGGCCGAGCGAAACCTGGAGCGGCCCCAGCAAGGGCTTCAGCGCCTCGTCCTCGGCATTCTCCTTGAGGAAGGCGCCGACTTCGTTGAAGAAGGCCATGATGCCGCGGCCACCGTCGCGGCCGAGCTTGCGGCCGACGAGATCCATCGCCTGCACGCCGTTGGCGCCCTCGTAGATCATGGCGATGCGGGCATCCCGGACGAACTGCTCGACGCCGGTCTCGGCGATGTAGCCGTGGCCGCCGAACATCTGCTGCGCCTTCACCGCATTGTCGAAGCCGATATCGGTGAGCACGCCCTTGAGCACCGGAGTCATCAAGCCGAGCTGGTCATCGGCCGCCTGGCGCTCGGCCGCGTCGCCGGAACGATGGGCGATGTCGGATTTCAGCGCGTTCCAGAGCACGAAGGCGCGCGCCGCCTCATTGAAGGCCTTGATCGACATCAGCGTGCGGCGCACGTCGGGATGGACGATGATCGGGTCCGCCGGCTTGGCGGGCTCCTTGGCGCCGGTGAGCGCACGGCCCTGCAGGCGCTCCTTCGCATAGGCGACGGCGTTCTGGTAGGCGACCTCGGACTGGGCGAGCCCCTGGATCGCGACGCCGAGGCGGGCCTCGTTCATCATCACGAACATGGCATTGAGGCCCTTGTTCTCGGTCCCGACCAGCCAGCCCTGCGCGCCGTCATAGTTCATGACGCAGGTCGCGTTGCCGTGAATGCCCATCTTGTGCTCGATCGAGCCGCAGGACACGCCGTTATTGGCGCCGACCGAGCCGTCTTCGCCCAACTTGTTGCGCGGCACGACGAAGAGCGAAATGCCCTTCACGCCGGCCGGCGCGCCCTCGATGCGGGCCAGCACAAGATGGATGATGTTCCCGGTGATGTCCTGCTCGCCGGCCGAGATGAAGATCTTGGTGCCGGTGATGGCGTAGGAGCCGTCGCCGTTCGGCACGGCCTTGGTCTTGAGCAGGCCGAGGTCGGTGCCGCAATGCGGCTCGGTCAGGTTCATGGTGCCCGACCAGGTGCCGTCGATCATCTTCGGCAGATAGGTGCGCTTGATCTCGTCGGAGCCATGGACATAGAGCGCGGCGATCGCGCCCATGGTCAGGCCCGGATACATGGCGAAGGCCATGTTCGCGGCCGAGGCGTATTCGTTCATCACCGCGCCGAGCGTATAGGGCAGGCCCTGGCCGCCATATTCCGGGTCCATGGCCAAGCCGATCCAGCCGCCGCCGGCATAGGCCTCATAGGCCGCCTTGAAACCCTTCGGCGTGGTGACGCGGCCGTCAGGATGGCGGGTGCAGCCCTCCTGGTCGCCGGAATGGTTGATCGGCTGGAGGACTTCCTCGCAGAGCTTCGCGCCCTCGCCGAGCACGGCTTCGATCACGTCGGAGGACGCGTCGGCGAAGCCCGGCAGGTTGTTGTAGCGCTCGATGGCGAAGACGTCGTTGAGCAGGAAAAGCGTGTCGTCGACGGGTGCCTTGTAGACCGGCATCGGATCCTCCCTCTCGTCGCAAGGCGGCGCCTGGTTCCTGTCGCCGCAGCAAGATAGTTCATATATAAACAATCTAGCCGAAGTTGCAACTGCAGCGTCGCGATTTGTCGCTCGCGGGATGGCGGGAACGTGACGCGGCCATAAAAAAAAGCCCCGGCGAAGCCGGGGCTTTGACTGTCGACCCGAGAGCCTCAGGCTTTCGGCATACGGACAAGCGACGCTTCAAGCTCGGTGATCGCGCTTTCGATCTCGGTGCGCTGGCTGCGCAGCAGTTCGAGCTGCTCCACGATCTGCTCCCGGCTGAGCTGAAGGCCCCCGACGGAAGCGGCCATATCGCCAGCCCCGCCCTTCTTGTCCTCATTGGCCAGCATGGCGCGGATCTCGACGAGCGTGAAACCGAGCTGCTTGCCCTTGAGGATCAGGGCGAGACGCGCCCGGTCGCGCGCCGAATAGATGCGGGTCATGCCGGAACGGCTCGGGGCGATCAGGCCCCGCGATTCGTAGAAGCGGAGCGTGCGCAGCGTGACGCCGAAATCACGGGCAAGATCGCTGATGGTGAAATCGCCGGTCTGATCGGCATCGGCAGGGGCGGTAGCGGAGCGGGTTTCATGAATCGAGGAACCCGCCATAGCTAAGCTTTGGCGTGACATGAAAGCTGCAATCCTTGCAAGTGTGTCGAATCGCCGGCCATGGCGGCGTCGAGTGGTACCGCAGTGATAGGGTGGGCGCTCTCGCTGCGTCAGGTAATACGCGCCCTCCGCAGGGTAAGTTACCGTTACATGGCTCGCAAAGGAGCCATTCCACGCGGCATTCGGAAAAAATTAACGATCGGCACGGCGGTTATTAACCCGTTGTTTACCATGCCCGCCAAATGTCGGGAGCGCGCATCGGCGTCGTGGCTTCGTCAACGATATCTTCACGACCTGCCAAGGTTCGCGCGGGAGGCGACGGCACCAGGGGGCCTCGCCTGTCGCAGACAAGGTCCCCTGAGGCGAGCGAGATCATGGCCAACAGCTTGCCCTGGAGCGTGAAGGGCGTCGATCCCCGGACGCGCGATGCGGCAAAGGCGGCGGCCCGCCGTCTGGGAATGACGCTGGGCGAATGGCTCGACCACAAGATCCGCGACGAGAGCGACGAGGGCACGGCCCCAGCCGCTCCGGAGCAGCTCGATATCGCCGCCCTGTCGGAGCGGCTCGCCCGCCTTTCGCAGGCCCGGACCGACACCACGCCACGCCAGATGGCCCCGAACCCGTCGCGCGAGGCGATCGACAGCCTCGTCGGCCAGGCGGCCGCCCTCGAGAGCATGACCCGCGAAGCCAATGCCCGGACCGCCGGCGCGCTGGATTCGATCACCCGCTGGATCGAGAAGACCGAGGATCGCCTGTCGTCGAGCGAGCGCGGCTCGGCCGAACGCCAGGAACGCGCCACCAACGTCATCGCCGATGCGATCAAGACGATGGGCGAGCGTATCGCAGAAATCGAGCGCCGCAGCGTCGAGACCCAGCAGAGCCGCGCCGAGCAGGCGCCCCGCCTCGCCTTCAGCCGCGAAGGCCTTGCCGCCGCCGTCACGGACATCCGCACCCGCCAGCGCGTCCTCGATACCGACGAGGCGGCCCGACCGGCCGCGGTCGCGCCCGAGCGCATTTCAGCCCTGCGCGAGGACCTGCGCGAACTCGGCTCGCGGCTCTCCTACGAGGGCCGCCGCCCGGCCCAGGCGCAACGCCCGGCCGCTCCGGTCCGCGTCGACACCGGCGCCATCGAAGCCAAGATCGGCCTGCTGGCCGAGCGCCTCGACCGGTTCGACCGGCGCGACCAGTTCGAGCCCCTGCTCAAGCCGCTGACCCGGATCGAGGCGGAAGTCTCGCGACTGTCGCAGGACCGGGCCGGCGAGAGCTACCAGCGCTTCCAGCTGGAGATCGCGCATCTCGCCGCCAAGGTCGATGCGCTCGCCGCCCGTGGCGGCCAGGTCGCCAATCTCGATCCCGTCAGGCGCGACATCGCGGAGCTCAGGGATCTCCTCGGCGCCGGCGGGCAGGACCACAAGCTGGACGATCTTTCCCAGCAGGTCGCGACGCTCGGCTTCGAGATCGGCCGGTTGCGCGATGTCCGCCCCGACATGGGCGAGCTGCGCAGCCTGGCGAGCGCGATCGACGACGTGCGCAGCGCAGTGCTGTCCCAGCGCGGCGAGTTTCCCGGCGCAGGCCTGCTGACCTCGCTTGCGAGCCAGGTCGACGCCCTGTCGCGCAAGTTCGACGCGGTCGCCACCCAGAAGCTGGACGAAAACAGCGCTTCGCGGCAGAGCGATTACCTCGCCAGCCGCATCGACTCGCTGCAACAGCGCATCGACGTCCTGGTCGAGCAGGGACCGTCCAACGTCACGCGCGAGATCGAGGCCCTCTCGAGCCGGATCGAAAGCCTTGCGGCCTCGAACCAGTTGACGCGGATGGTCGGAGAGGGTGCGGCTGCGGTCGATCTCAATCCGATCGAGCAGATGCTGCGCCATCTCGCCGAGAAGATCGACGAAGCCGGCGCGCCCGGCGCGAACGCCGAATCTTTCGATGCCCTCGAACGGCAGATTTCCGGCATCGCCAGCCGCCTCGACGAGGCGTCCGCAACCCGCTCGGCCGAAAACGGCATGGAGCGCACGCTGCAGGACCTCGTCGTGCATCTGCGTTCGATGCGCGAGGAAACGGCAGCCGAACGCGCCGCCCTCGTCCAGGCCGCCAGCACGGCCGCCTCCGGCAAGGGCATCGCCGAACTGTCGAGCCTGGTGACGGGCCTGCGCGACAACCATGTCTCGTCCGACAGCCAGACGCGCGACGCAATCGGCGCCGTTCATGGCTCGCTCGAGTTGATCATGTCGCGGCTCGCGAGCCTCGAAGCCGAGCTGCAAGGCGAGCGGCATCCGCCGGCGAACGGACTGGCCGCAGCGATGCGCGCCGGGGATGGCGTCATCCGGACCAACCCCGCTCCGGCCCGTGACAGCACGAACCTCTCGGTCGGCGCCGCAGCGCAGGACCGCTTTGCCATGCCGGCCGGCGAACCCGCGCGCAGCGAGCCGACCCTGCCGGCGAGCACCGCTTTCGACATTCCGCTGGAACCCGGCTCCGGGCGCCCGCGCCCCGAGACCGCGATCGGCGCAGGCCTGGACCCGCAATCGGTCCGCCAGAGCCTGATCGCCGCCGCGCGGCGCTCCGCCAAGGCCGCCAGCGAGGCAGCAGCATCCACGCCTTCGCCCGCAGCGGAGCCGACGGCGAAGAGCCCGGGCCGCCTCAAGGACATCCTGGAGAAGCGCAAGCGCCCGCTGCTGCTCGGCCTCGCCGCGCTGATCCTCGCCATGGGCACCGCCCATCTCGTCACGAATTCCCTGCGTGGCGACAGCGCCAAGACCGCCAACAGCGGAGCGCGCAGCCTGATCGTGCCGCCCGCCGCCCAGCCGGAAGCGCCGGCCGCGCCGGCGCAGGCCCCCGCCAAGGACCAGTCTTCGGCGCTGCCCGCCACCCCGCAGGACGTTCCTGCCCAACCGGCCGCGAACCAGGCCGCGCCCGAGCAGTCCGCCACCGCGGCGGCCGCGCCCGCAACCCCGGTCGTCGCGGAAGCCGCACCCGCGGCCACCGCCGCTCCGGTCGAACAGGTTCAGGCCGTGACTGGCATCGGCGACCTGCCTGCCGGGTTCGGCAGCGCAGGCTTGCGCAAGGCTGCCCAGGACGGCGATGCGCGCGCGGTCTACGAGCTCGCGAGCAAGGCCGCCGACGGCCCGGCCAACCAGCGCGACCCGAAGCTGGCGTTGCGCCTGTTCGAGCGCGCCGCTGTCGCCGGCCTCGCCCCGGCCCAGTTCCGCGTCGGCAACATGTTCGAGAAGGGCATCGGCACGCAGCGCGACCTGTCGCTCGCCCGGATCTGGTACCAGCGCGCCGCCGAACGCGGCAACGCCAAGGCGATGCACAACCTCGCCGTGCTCCATGCCGAAGGCGCCGCCGGCAAGCCGGATTACGCCATGGCGACGGAGTGGTTCCGCCGCGCCGCCGAACTCGGCGTCCGCGACAGCCAGTACAATCTCGCCGTGCTGCTCGGGCGCGGCCTCGGCGCGCCGACCGATCTCGCCCAGTCCTTCGTCTGGTTCTCGGTCGCTGCCGGCCAGGGTGACGAGGATGCCGGCCGCAAGCGCGACGAGGTGGCCCAGCGCCTGAAGGCGGAAGACCTCACCTCGGCCAAGGCGGTCGCCGCGAGCTGGAAGCCGAAGACGCTCGACGCCGCCGCCAACGAGGTCGCCGCCCCCGCAAAGGGCTGGGACCCCCAGCCGACCGCGGCGGCGCCGAAGCCCGGCAAGCAGTCCCGGACCTGAGCCGCCTTGCGCGACGTCATGCTTTCGACGTGTTGACGCGGCACGAAGAACAATCGTTTCCTAGGGCGGGCCGGAAGCGGCCCGCCTTTTCCTTTCAGGAACTTGTCTTAACCCGGGCGCTCTAGTCTGGGGCCCATCAGGCGCATGCAAACGTCCATGCGCCAGCCTTGCGAGGGGTAAGCGTGCAGATCTACCTGCCGATCGCCGAGCTGCCGATCAGCGTGCTGATGGTTCTCGGCCTGAGTGGCGCGGTGGGCTTCATCTCCGGCCTGTTCGGCGTCGGCGGCGGCTTCCTGCTGACTCCCCTGCTGATCTTCCTCGACATCCCGCCGGCGGTTGCCGTCGCCACGGTCGCGGCACAGGTCGCGGGCTCCTCGATGACCGGCGTGCTGACCTATCTCCGGCGCAAGGCGCTCGACCTCAAGCTCGGCGGCGTGCTGGTCAGCGGCGGCATCCTCGGCACGGTGCTCGGCGTGCTGTTCTTCAACACGATGAAGCGGCTCGGACAGCTCGATCTCGTGATCACGCTGTCCTATGTCACGCTGTTCTCGATCATCGGCGGGCTGATGCTCTACGATGCGCTGCGGGCGATGCTGCGCGTCCGGGCCGGCAAGCCGGCGCGCCTGAAGCGACGCGGCGGCATGCATCCGTGGTGGATGGGCCTGCCCTTCCGCCAGCGCTTCTACCGGTCCGGCCTTTATTGCAGCGTCATTCCCATCGCGCTGCTCGCGGTGATCATCGGCTTCATCGGCGCCGTGCTCGGCGTCGGCGGTGGCTTCATCCTGGTGCCCGGCCTGATCTATTTCTTCCGCATTCCGCCGGCGGTGGTGGTCGGCACCTCGCTGTTCCAGATCCTGGTGACGATGACCGGCGCCACCGTGCTGCACGCCGTCACCAACCAGTCGGTCGACATCGTGCTGGCCGTGCTGCTGCTGCTCGGCGGAGTGATCGGCGCGCAGTTCGGCGGCCGTGCGGCGCGCAGCCTCAATGTCGAATCCTTCCGCCTGCTGCTGGCGCTGCTGATCCTCTCCGTCGGCCTGCGCTTCGCCATCGAGCTCTTCATCCCGCCGAGCGAGCCCTTCTCGGTCGTCGTTCCGGAGAGCGGGCGATGAGGTGGCTCGCCGCAATCCTCGCCGCCCTCTCGATCGGGTTCACGGTCGGCACAGCCCGCGCCGAGACGCTGATCGCGGCGATGTCGAGCCACCAGATCCAGATCACATCGAACTATACCGGCAGCCAGCTCACGGTGTTCGGGCTGGTCGAGCGCGACGGCCGCACGGTCGCGCGCGGCGATCCCTACGACATCATCGTCACGGTACGCGGGCCGAAGCGCATGCTGCTGGTACGCGAGAAGGAGCGGCTCGGCCCGATCTGGATCAACCGGACGCAGCGGCGCTTTCCCGACAACCCGGTCTTCCTGCATGTCGCCAGCAACCGCCCGATCGCGGAGATGATGTCCAACGAGACGGCGCAGCGCGACCGCATCGGCCTCGTCAATGCCGAGCGGCCCTCCGGCAGCTGGGTCGATCTCGATCCCGGCGCGCGGCGCTTCCGCGAAAGCCTTGTCCGGATCATGCAGGGCAAGGACCTCTACGGCTACGAGGAGCGCGGCGTCACCTTCCTGTCGAACGCGCTGTTCAGCGCCCCGGTCGACATCCCCGCGACGGCGCCGACCGGCTCCTACACCGTGGACATCGTGCTTTATTCGGGCGGTGTGCCGCTGGCGCGGCAGCAGACCAATTTCGAGGTGATCAAGACCGGCATCGAGCAGCGCCTGGCGCTGGGCGCCTATGACTGGGCCCTGCTCTACGGCCTCGTCACCGTGCTTCTGGCACTGTTCCTGGGCTGGGGCGCGAGCGTGATCTTCCGGCGCGACTAGAAGAGATCGGCATAGGGCAGGAAGGGTGCAGCCTCCCCCGCCTCGACCCGCGCGATCTCCTCGGCGAGCACGACGAGCCCGTCCGACTGCGCGAGCGAGGCGAGCGAGCCCGCCCCCTCGCCTGAATGCCTGCGCGCGCTGGTCACACCTTCGCCATCCTTCTCCAGAGATACCCGCAGGAATTCGCGCCGACCCGGCTTCTTGGCATGCGAGAAGCCCAACCTGACCAGCCGGGCTGACGGCGGAAGATAAGTCTCGCCCGCCAATCGCGCGAGGAGCGGACGGGCGACAAAGGCGAAGCCGACGAAGACCGCAACTGGATTGCCGGGTAGTCCGATAAAGGGCGTCCCGGCGACGCGGCCGATTGCGATCGGCTTGCCCGGCTTGATCGCCACGCGCCAGAGATCGAGCGTGCCGCAAGCGATGACCGCATCCCTGACATGATCGGCTTCGCCGACCGAGACGCCGCCGGAGGTAAGCACAAGATCGCAATCGGCTGCCGCCTCGCGCAGCCGTTGCTCCAGCCCCCCGGCTTCGTCGCGCAGGATGCCGAGATCGACGGTTTCGGCACCGGCCCGCGCCAACAGGGCGCGCAGCATCGCCCGGTTGGCGTCGTAGATCGCGGCCGGAGCGAGCGCCTGGCCCGGCTCGGTCAGCTCGTCACCGGTCGAGAACAGGGCGACGCGCGGGCGACGGCGCACGGTGACATCGGCCAGCCCCAACGCTGCGAGCAGACCCAGATCCTGCGGGCGCAGGCGCCGCCCCGCCGGCAGAATCGCCTGCCCGCGCGCGACATCCTCGCCCGCCGATCGCAGATTGGCGCCGCGCCGAATGCCGGCCGGCAGCACGACCGCGCCGTCGCTCGCGACAGCGTCCTCCTGCATCACGATGGTATCGGCACCCTCGGGAACCGGCGCGCCGGTGAAGATGCGCCAGGCGCCATGCTCCAGCACCGCAGCAGCTTCGCCGGCCATTGTCCGGCCGAGGATCGGCAGACTGGTCGCCGCGCCGGTCGTGAGATCGGCGAAGCGGACGGCATAGCCATCGACCGCGGAATTCGCGAAGGGAGGCAAGTCGCGCGGCGCAACCACCGCTTGCACCAGCACATGGCCATCGGCTTCGGCGAGAGGCAGTACCAGCGCGCCGGCAACCGGATGGACGCGCGACACGGCGTCGGCCGCGGCTTCGTCCAGCGTGAGGAGCCCGGAATCGGATCTGCCGCCGCCCAGTCGCACCATCACGGTCCCCGCCTGCTTCGGCCGCCTGGACACATCGCCGCCCGCTTCCTCCCGATCGCTCGCCTCTTCATCGTCGGCGTGGCGGAAGGGGTCAAGTGACCTGCGTCAAGGCGGCGGTTGCCGCGCCCCGAACAGCCGTCCTATGAAGCAGCATGACGACGATGGCCCCGGCGGGCGCGACCCTCGATATCATTCCGCTCGACCTGCGCGGCCTGAAATGCCCGCTCCCGGTACTGCGCGTCCGCAAGGCGCTGATAGCGGCGCGGGCCGGCAGCCTGCTCGTCGTGGAATGCACCGACCCGATGGCGGCGATCGATCTGCCCAATCTCGTCCGCGAGACCGGCGACACCATTGAGCGACTGGGGGATGCGGATGGCGCCCTCGTCTTCCATATCCGCAAGGCGGCGTGAGGCCGCGAGCGAACGGAGTTCAACCACGTGAGCCTTTCCCAAGCCGATGTCCTGCGGGCGCTCGAACTGGTGAAGCTGCCGGCGAGCGGGCAATCGCTCGCCGCCTCCGGCCGGATCGGCGATATCCTCGTCGATGGCGGCAAGGTGATCTTCGCGATCGGCATCGACGCGACCGAAGCGGCGGCGATGGAGCCGGTGCGCAAGGCGGCCGAGAGCGCAGTCGGCGGCCTGCCAGGCGTGACGCAGGTTCTGGTCGGGCTGACCGCCGACAAGGCCGGCCCCTCGGCCGGCATGCAGGCCCGCCAGCAGGCGCAGCGCCCCGGGCCGGGCGGCGCACCGAAGCCCGCCGGCGTGCCGGGCGTGAAGCAGATCATCGCGGTGGCCAGCGGCAAGGGCGGCGTCGGCAAATCGACGACCGCGGCCAATCTCGCTGTGGCGCTTTCGACGCTGGGCCTCAAGGTCGGCGTGCTCGATTCCGACATCTACGGACCGTCCATGCCGAAGATCTTCGGCATCAAGGGCAAGCCGCAGATCGTCTCGGGCCGGACGCTGGCGCCGATGGAAGCCTATGGGCTCAAGGTGATGTCGATCGGCTTCCTCGTCGATGAGGAGACGCCGATGATCTGGCGCGGGCCGATGGTGATCTCGGCGATCACCCAGATGCTGCGCGAGGTCGCCTGGGGCGATCTCGACGTGCTCGTCGTCGACATGCCGCCCGGCACCGGCGACGCCCAGCTCACCATGGCCCAGCAGGTGCCGCTTGCGGGCGCCGTCATCGTCTCGACGCCGCAGGACCTCGCCTTGCTCGACGCGCGCCGCGGCGTCGCGATGTTCAGGAAGGTCGCGGTGCCGATTCTCGGCCTGGTCGAGAACATGAGCTATTTCACCTGTCCGGCCTGCGGGCATCGCTCCGACATCTTCGCCCATGGCGGCGCCCGGCACGAAGCCGAGCGGCTCTCCATCCCCTTCCTCGGCGAAATCCCGCTGGCCATGCCGATCCGCGAGACATCGGATGGCGGCCGACCGATCGTCGCGAGCGATCCGTCGAGCGCCCATGCCAAGGCCTATGTCGCGCTGGCGCGACAGGTGCAGGCCAGCCTAGGCGGCGCGGTGCGGGCGGCGCCGCGGATCGTCATCGAATAAGGTCGAGCACGCGATGCCGGCAGCTTGACAAACCTGGAAATCTGTTCTTCTTTTGTTCTATATTCAGAAGGACGAAAACCATGGCCGTCCATCGCGCCCGCCATATCGGAATCGGCATCGACCGACCGGTGGAGGAGGTCTATGCCTTCCTCGCCGACCCCGTGAATTTCCCGCGCTGGGCCGAAGGGCTCGGCCACAGCTTCGTGCAAGTCGAGGGCATGACCTGGCGCGCCGAGACGCCGATGGGGCCAATGCGCATCCTGTTCAGCGAGCCGAACAATCACGGCGTGCTCGACCACGCCGTCATTCCCGAGCACGGCCCGGCCATGCACAATCCGATGCGCGTCGTCGCCAATGGCGACGGGGCGGAAGTGGTCTTCACGCTGTTCCAGCGCGACGGCATGTCCGACGACGAGATGGCCCGGGATGCGGCCATGGTCAGCCGTGACCTCGCGGCCCTGAAAGCGCTGCTGGAACGATAAGACGCGCTTAGATGGTGGCCGCCAGACGCTCGGCTTCGGCAAGGTCCTCAAGCGTGTTGACGTTGAAGAAGGGATCGACGGACTCGGCTGACCACTCGGCGACGGCGACGCCATGGCCTTGCGTCCAGCGGCCGAGTCTGCGTTCCCCTGCTAACAATGCCTGACGTAGGTCCTCACGCAGCGAGACCGGCCAGAGGCCGATGGCGTGATGCTGCTGGCCACCCGAGGCGGCGCAGGCAAGCGGTGTTCCGGCAGCAATGCGCGCGCGATGCAATCGCGCAGCGAGATCATCCGGGATGAAGGGCGTATCGGCAGCCACGCTGAGCAGCCACTCGGTTTGCGGCCGATGCTCGGCGACCCAATCGAGGCCGGCCAGAACGCCGGCGAGGGGACCCGCGAAATCAGGAACCGTATCGGCGACGACCGGTAGGCCGAATTCGGCCAGGCGTGCGGGATCGCCATTGGCGTTGAGCAGGAGGTCGTCGCACTGTCCGCGCAGACGCTCGATGACATGGGCGAGGATCGGCCGGCCGGCGAGCGGCTTCAGGGCCTTGTCGCCGCCGCCCATCCGCCGGGCGAGGCCGCCCGCGAGAATCAGGCCGATCGTGGGCGTCTCCGCCATGCCGCTCGATCAGGCCGCGACGGCCGTGGCGGCCTGCACCCAGCGCTCCACGACCTCTTCGTCAACGGGCAATTCCTGCCAGTCGTCGCCAGCGAAGTCGCGCCAGGCCGGCAGGAAATCGCTGCGCACGGCAATCAGCAGCGGCAGGCCCGCGAGCAGCGCGCCGGCGATCTCCTGGCGCAGCCCCTCGCCCAGGGCTTCCTGCTTGCCGAAGCGGTTGACGATCACGAGATCGGCGCACCCGGCCAGCGCATCGGAAAAGGCTGCGGCTGCCGCCGCAAGCCCGGCCGCGTCGAGATGGCAGCCCGAAGCGCCGGCGCCGAGATCCTGGCTGATCGGAAAGCGCCGGCCGCTCGCAACGTCCTCCAGCGACATCGCCATGCAGCGATCGTCACAGGTCGCGTCGTTGTGCTGGACCACGCCGCCGAGGCGCAGGCCCTGCCGTTTCAGCCTGTCGACGAGGCCGTGCATGAAGGCATCGATCGCGAAGCCGCTCGCAAAGGGGATGGCTGCCAGCATGGTCATGCCGGTTTCTCTCATGAACGCTCCCGCTCCGCCAGTGGCGGCAGCGCCGCGCCCCTGCAATCCCGCCGGAGAGATGCCGCGACAGTGTTGCGCCGCACCTACAGTCGGGCGCGCCTGCGCCCGCTAGGGTGGCAGGCTGAGGCCCCGTGACGACCGCCGGAACGCATGATCCGAAAGAACGCTCAAGCCCCGCTCGACCCGGCTACCGACGCCGCGCTGCTGCTGCGGCGCATCGGCTTCGGCACGCTGGCCCTCGTCCTGCCGCTGGCCGCGCTGGTGTCGCGCCGGGCCGCCGTCGTGCTGGTGCCGATCGGTGTCGCGCTGCTGATCATCGCGAGCCTGATCGAGGATCCCCGCAAATTCGTGGCGACCCTTCGGGCCTTGCTGCTGAGCCGCCCCGGCGTGATCCTGATCGGCCTGATCGCCTGGGCCTTCCTGTCGCTGGTCTGGAGTCCGTTCCCGGGCGCAGCCGTTGAGAAGGCCGGCAATCTCATGCTCGCGGCCCTTCTCGGCTTCGTCGGCCTCTCCGCCCTGCCTGAGCGGATGCGCTCGTCGAACCTCAATCTCGTCGCACTCGGCACCGGCAGCGCCGGCATCTTCGCGCTCGGCCTGATCGCGGTCGCGGCGCTGCGCCATGCCGAGACGCCGCCGGGCGCCGTCGAGCGTGGCGTCTCGATCATCCTGATCATGGCCTGGCCGGCACTGGCCTGGCTGCTCTCGCGCGAGCGAGGCTTGAGCGCACTCGGGCTCGCGCTCGTCGTGGCGCTGCTGGCGCTGACGCGGTTCGAGGACGGCGAGACGCTGGCGATGATCTTCGGTGCGGTCGCCTTCGGCGCGGTCACCGCCAGCCGCGAGCGCGCGACGCAGATCATCGCCACGATCGTCGCCGGCTTGATGCTGCTCGCGCCGATCCTGCCCTTCCTGCTGGCGCCGCTCGTCTCGATCCTGCCGGACAGCGCCGACGACTTCGCACAGATGCTGTCGATCTGGGCCGATGTGATCCGGCAATCGCCGATCGAAGTGATCACCGGGCACGGTCTCGATACCGTCCTGCGCGGCCAGATGAGCGGCACCCTGCCCCAGCCCGCTCCGGCGACGCTGCTGTTCGAGACCTGGTACGAGCTTGGCCTGGTCGGTGCTGCGGCGGCGGCGGCCTGCCTCTATTTCGCGATCCGCGCCGCCGGGCGCATGACCGGAGCGCTCGCCGCCGGCGGCGTCGCCGCTTTCACCACCGCCTTCGCACTCAGCGTCTTCGGCTTCGCGCCGCTGCTGCCCTGGTGGCTGATGACCCTGACGGCCGTCATGCTCCTTTTCGGCGCCATCGCGCGGGGGCAGTACCGGACCGACCGCCCCGCCGTGCCGCTGCCGACACGCGCCCCCAACCATACGCGCCCCAAAGCCTCCCAACCGCCGCGCCCATAGCGGCCCGGACGACCGGCGCTTGACGGGCCGGCATCTGCCGCGCTCTCGTGCCGCCTGATCGGAATCGCTGCGGCAGAGGACAAGAGCGCCATGACCTTCGACGTCACCCCGTTCGACGTCACCCTCGCCGACGTCCAGGCCGCGGCCGCCCGCATCGCCGGCAAGGTCCGGCGCACGCCGACCTATCATAGCGTCGGATTGTCGGAGCGCCTGGGAGTCGAGACCTGGATCAAGCTGGAAAGCCTGCAGCTCGGCGGCTCCTTCAAAGTGCGGGGCTGCTTCAACAAGCTGTCAGGCCTGAGCGAGGCGGAGCTCCGGCGCGGCGTCGTCACTGTGTCCGGCGGCAATCATGCGATCGCCGTCTCCCTCGTCGCGCGCACGGTCGGCACGCGGGCGCTGGTGCTGATGCCGAAAGCGACGCCGGCGCTCAATATCCGCCTGACGGAGGAAGCCGGCGGGCAGGTCGAGCTCTGCGAGGATTCCATCGCCGCCTTCGCCAAGGCCGAGACTTACGCCGCGCAGGGCATGACCCATGTCCACTCCTATGACGACCCGGCGATCATCGCCGGCCATGGCACGCTCGGCCTCGAACTGGCTGCCGATGCCGGCGGGCGGCTCGACCATGTCTTCGTCTCGGTCGGCGGCGGGGGCTTTTCGGCCGGCGTCGGCGCTGCCCTGAAAGGCCTCGATCCGGCCGTACGCCTGCACGGCGTCGAGACCGAAGGCGCCACGACGATGACACAAGCACTCGCGGCCGGCGAACCGGTCTCGATCCGCCCGACCTCGATCGCCCGCACGCTCGGCGCGCCCTTCGCGACCAGGCGCACGATGGCGGCCGCCCGGCAATTGCTGGAGGACATCATCGTCGTGCCGGATGCCGCCGCAGTCCGCGAGCTGGTCTGGGCCCTGGAGAACGAACGCGTCCTGCTGGAGCCGGCGGCCGCCTGCGTGATCGCCGCGGCGCTGGAGCGGAAGGATAGCTTCCGGCCGGGCGAGCGCATCTGTCTCGTGCTCTGCGGCTCGAACGTCGCCCTCGCGGATATCGAGAGCTGGCGCTCGGGCTTCGGGATTTAAGACACCTCGATCAGCGGCTGTTGCGCGCCACCCGCGTGTAGTGGCGGCGCTTGCCGGCGGAAGCGTAGCGGCTGCGCTTGTGGCCGTGCCAGGAAATCTCGCGCGCGCCGACATCGGCATGGACCAGGCCGTTCGAGTAGGTGCCGACACCGCCGACGTTTTCGATCGCGCGCGCCGCAGCGGCGGCCTTGCGCGACGACGTCGCCATCGGCCGAAAATCGATCGCCCGGCCGCTGTAGTGCTGGGAGTGGCGGGCATGACGGCCGCCGCAGGTCGAGGTGATCTGAATCGGGCCGATCTTTGCGACGAGATCGGCGATCATCGCCTTCGTCTCGGGCTTGAGGCAGCCGAGGCCTTTGACCTGCGGCTGAAAGGAGATTTTCTCGGGCGTAACATCAGCCAGGGCGGCAGCAGGCAAGAAGCCGCACAGTAACGCAAGCAACGACAAGCGACGCATCATCTACCAAACATGTAAGGGGGGATTGGAAAGGATCAGGCCAGATAATCTCGATGGCCCGAGCGGATGCCGCCTCCGCTAATCGTGAAGCAAGGCCAAATCATGGCTGAGACCTTTCCAGATTATTTCACGCCGTTCATCCGGAACGCTCCTGGCTCTTGGTCACGCGACGATGACCCAGCGATTGGCGATCACGGGAATGCGCAAGCGAAGCCGCCGACGAAGCGCTGTCACCCCGTGCGCGGTGCAGCGCGCAGCGGTGCTCCGCAGACACGGGACCGCATGACGAGAATGTTCCTTTTCCGGAGAACGGTCCCGTGTCTGCGCAGCGGCATTCCATGCCGCAGCGCGCACGGGATGACCCGGGGAATGGCACCCGCCATTCCGCGAAGGCCCATCCCCTGCGCGCCACCGGCTTGGACAGGCGGGGCGCGGCTGGGCTAGCCTGCGCGACGGCACCCGCTTTCTGCGCGGTCGCCCCATACGATCTCAGAGGATACGATGCCCAAGACCGACATCATCGCGGCGCTGACCCCGGAAATCACCGCGATCCGCCGCGACATCCACCGCCACCCCGAACTGATGTACGACGTTCACCGGACTGCCGGCCTCGTCGCCGACAAGCTCAAGGAATGGGGCGTCGATGAAGTCGCCACTGGCGTCGGCCAGACCGGCGTGGTCGGCATCATCAAGGGCAAGGGCCAGAATTCCGGCCGGGTCATCGCCATGCGCGCCGACATGGACGCGCTGCCGATCCATGAAGAGACCAATCTCCCGCACCGCTCGACCGTGCCCGGCAAGATGCATGCCTGCGGCCATGACGGCCACACCGCCATGCTGCTCGGCGCCGCCAAGTACCTGACCGAGACCCGCGATTTCGACGGCACCGCCGTGCTGATCTTCCAGCCGGCCGAAGAAGGCGGCGCCGGCGCCAAGGCGATGATCGACGATGGGCTGATCACCCGCTTCGGCATCCAGGAAGTCTACGGCATGCACAACAAGCCGGGCGTGCCCGTCGGCAAGTTCGAGATCCGCAAGGGTCCTGCGATGGCCGCAGCCGACCGCATCCACATCAAGATCGAGGGCCTTGGCGGGCACGCGGCGGCGCCGCACCGCGTCAACGACCCGATCGTCGCCTCCTGCGCGCTCGTCACCGCGCTGCAGACGGTGTCCTCGCGCAATGCCGATCCGCTCGATTCCATCGTGGTCTCGGTAACGGCGCTGAATGCCGGCGAGGCGTTCAACGTCATCCCCCAGACCGCCGAGATCAAGGGTTCGGTCCGCACGCTGACGCCGGAGATGCGCGCGCTGGCGCAAAAGCGCATCACCGAAATCGTCGAGGGCGTGATGAAGGCCTTCGGCATGAAGTATGAGCTGGAGTACCATCTCGGCTATCCCGTGACCTTCAACCATGCCGGCCAGACCGATTTCGCCACCAGCGTGACGAAGGAGGCCTTCGGCTCGGACGCGATCAACACCGAAGTGCCGCCGACCATGGGCTCGGAGGATTTCTCCTACATGCTGGAGGAGCGCCCCGGAGCCTTCATCAACATCGGCAACGGTGACTCGGCGGGCCTGCACAACCCGGCCTATGAGTTCAACGATGCGGCGATCCCGGTCGGCGTGAACTACTGGGCGAGCCTCATCGAGATCGCCATGCCGCAGCGGGCCTGACGGCCGGGCGATGAGCGACATCGATTGTCTGGTGATCGGGGCCGGCGTCGTCGGCCTCGCAGTTGCCCGCGAACTGGCGCTGGCCGGACGCGAGGTCGTCATCGCTGAGGCTACCGAGGGCATCGGCACCCAGACCTCGGCACGCAATTCCGAGGTCATCCATGCCGGGATCTACTATCCGCCCGGCTCGCTGAAGGCCCGCGTCTGCGTCGCGGGCCGCAGCAAACTCTATCGCTACCTGCAAGAACGCGGCCTGCCGCACAAGGCCTGCGGCAAGCTGATCGTCGCCACCTCTGAAGCCCAGAAGCCGGCGCTGGAGACGATCATGACGCGCGCCAAGGCTTCGGGCGTCGATACGCTGCGCTGGCTCTCCGGCGCCGAGGCGAAGGCGATGGAGCCGGAGGTGCGCTGCGAGATCGCGCTCCTCTCGCCAGAGACCGGCGTGGTCGACAGTCATGCGCTAATGCTGTCTCTGCTCGGCGAGTGCGAGGCGGCCGGCGGATCGCTCGCGCTGAACACGCCGATCACCGGCTGGCGGCGCGAGACTGAAGGCTTCAGCGTCGATTTCGGCGGTGCGGAGCCTGCGACCTACACGGTGCGGACGGTGGTCAATTCGGCCGGCCATGGCGCACCGAAGCTGCTCGGCCTGCTCGACGGCTTTCCGTCTGAACACGTGCCGGTGCAGCACTATGCCAAGGGCAACTATTTCGCGCTGACCGGCAAGCAGCCGTTCAGCCACCTGGTCTATCCGGTGCCTGAAGCGGCTGGGCTCGGCATCCACGCCACCATCGACATGGGCGGGCGGGTCAAGTTCGGCCCCGATGTCGAATGGGTCGGGAGCGATCAGGATCTGGTGGTCGATCCGGCCCGCGCCGAGAAATTCTACGCGGCCATCCGGACCTATTGGCCGGCACTGCCGGACGGCGCGCTCGTCGCGGATTATGCCGGTATCCGGCCGAAGCTGCACGGGCCGAGCCAGCCGATGCCGGACTTCCGCGTCGACGGACCGGAGACGCATAGGGTGGCAGGGCTGGTCAATCTGCTCGGCATCGAGAGCCCGGGGCTGACCAGTTCGCTCGCGATCGCGGAGATGGTGCGCGAGAAGCTGTCGTAGAGTGTCATCCCGCACGCGCTGCGGCACGAAGTGCTGCTGCGCAGATGCGGGACCGCGCGGCAAGAAGGCGCCTTTTCCTGAGAACGGTCCCGTGTCTGCGCCGCAGCGTTTCACGCTGCAGCGCGCACGGGATGACAGCCTTCTTTTCCCGCGATCTTATCGCGCGTTGCGCTGCTCTTACCCCCGCGCCTTCAGGAACGCTTCCTTCGCCTCGCGCGCCAGCGTTTCGATCCGCTTCCAGTCACCCGCAGCGATCGCATCGGCCGGGACCAGCCAGGAGCCACCCACGCAGATCACCTGCGGCAGGGCGAGATAATCTCCGAGGTTCTTCAGGCCGACGCCGCCGGTCGGACAGAAGGTCATCTGCGGGAACGGGCCGGAGAGCGCCTTCAGGGCCGGCGGGCCGCCGGCCTGCTCGGCCGGGAAGAACTTCGCTGTCGTGCGGCCAGCGGCAACGGCGCGCATGCAGTCGGACGCTGTAGCGACGCCCGGCAGCCAGGGCAGACCCGCCTTGCGCAGCGCCTCGTCGACACTCTCGCTGAAGCCCGGGCTGACCACGGCCTGCGCGCCGGCATCCTTGACTTGCTGGGCCTGGGCCGGGGTGACGACCGTGCCAGCAACCGCCAGCGCCTTCGGAACCGATTTTGCGATGGCGGCGAGCGCTTCCATCGCGGCCGGGCGGCGCAACGTGACCTCGACGACATCGATGCCGCCGGCGACCAGCGCATGGGCGAGATCGACGGCGCGCGAAGCGTCCTCGATCACCACGACGGGGATCACGCCGCAATTCTTCAACCGGGCAATCGCGGCAGTCTCGTCCATGGTCTCGTCTTTCAATCGATTTGAACTGGCAACCGGGCTCTACTCCTTCGCCCAGTAGACGTCGAGCCCTCGCGCGCTGCCGAGCAGAAGGTCGACAGGCAATGGCTGCTGCCCGCGCTCCGGAGCGGCCTTGAGTACAGCTTCCTTGGCAGTGCCGGAGACGAGCAGGCTCGCCCAGCCGGCCCCGAGCAGGCGAGCGGGCGAGAGCGAGAGCCGCGGCGGCAATCCCGGCGGGCGGGCGACGACGATGCCGCTGTCCGGCACCGCATTGAAGGCAGCCTCCGCGCCGGGAAAGAGCGAGGCGATATGCCCGTCGGCGCCCATGCCGCTGACGAGCAGGTCGATCTGGGGCAGTTCGGCAAGTTTGGCGCACAGCACGGCAGCAGCGGCCTCGATGTCGCTGCCGTGCTCGTGGAAGGACAGGAACGAGGCTCGCCCTTCCGCCAGCGGCGCGAATTGCGCCCGGATCATGCGCTCGTTCGAAGCGGCATCATCGGCGGCGACGAAGCGTTCGTCGGTCGGCAGCAGTGTGACCTGTTCCCATGGCAGGTCATGCTGGCCGAGCGCGGCGAGGAAGCCGGCCGGGGTCGTGCCGCCGGGCACGGCGAGAAGCGCCCTGCCCTGCCCGGCAAGCAAATCCTTCAGCCGGATCGCAACCGCCTCCGCCAGCGCCTCGGAGGCGTCGGCCAGAGTGGCGAAGCGGTGCCAGGCGAGCGGGCCGGCCATCAGACCAGATCCGGATCGGCCCAGGAGCGGCCGTCGCGCTCGATCAGGCCGATCGCCTGCGACGGCCCCCAGGAGCCGGCGGCATAGCGATGCGGGTGGGGATAGTAGTCCTGCCAGCCGGCGATGATCGGATCGACCCAGCTCCAGGCCTGCTCGACCTCGTCGCGATGCATGAACAGCGTCTGATCGCCGCGGATCACGTCGGTCAGCAGGCGCTCATAGGCGTCCGGGGTGCGCTCGTCGAAGGCCGTGGAATAGCGCAGGTCGAGCTGGCGCGGCACGATCTTGAGCCGGCCGGAACCGGGCACCTTCATCATCAACTGGAGCTGCACGCCGTCATTCGGCTGCAGGCGGATGAAGAGGCGGTTGGCGTCGAGCCTGTCACCGCCGCCATTGCCGAAGATCGAATGCGGCACCGGCTTGAAGGTGACGGCGATCTCGGAATAGCGCTGCGCCATGCGCTTGCCCGTACGCAGATAGATCGGCACGCCGGCCCAGCGCCAGTTGTCGACCTCGCAACGGATCGCGACGAAGGTCTCGGTGTTGGAGGCGTGGCCGAGTTCGTCGGCATAGCCCTTGACGCGCTGGCCATCGATCTGGCCGGCGCCGTACTGGCCCCGCACGGTAAAGCGCTGGACGTCCGGTCCGACGATCGGACGCAGCGCCTTCAAGACCTTGATCTTCTCGTCGCGGACGGCGCCGGCCTCCAGCATATTCGGCGGCTCGATGGCGAAGAGGGTGAGCAACTGCATGAGATGGTTCTGCACCATGTCGCGCATATGCCCGGACTTGTCGTAGTAGCCGGCGCGCTGCTCCAGGCCGACCGTCTCGGCCACGGTGATCTGGACATGGTCGATGTCGCGGCTCGACCAGGAGCGCTCGAACAGCGTGTTGGCGAAGCGCAGGACGAGCAGGTTCTGCACCGTCTCCTTGCCGAGATAATGGTCGATCCGGTAGGTCCGGCTTTCCGGCAGGATGCGCGCGACGGCATCGTTGATCGCCCGCGCCGAGGCGAGGTCGCGGCCAAGCGGCTTCTCCAGGATGACACGCGAGGTCGGCGTCAGGATGTCGGCCTTGGCCAAGTTCTCGCAGATCGGGATGAACAGGTCGGGCGGGGTCGAGAGATAGAAGGAGCGGACGCGCTCGCTGTCGCCCAGTGCCTTCTTCAAAGCCTTGTAGGTTTCCGGTTTCAGCGCATCGAGCATCACCATGGTCAGGCGGCGCAGGAAGGGCTCGACCTGATCCTTCGGGATGCCCTCTTCATCGAGGCGCCTGGCGATCTGCTTGGGCAGGCCCTCGACATCCTCCTCCTTGCGGACGACGGCGAGGATGCGGCTCTCTTCGGGCAGGACGCCCTCGCGGTTGCGCTGGGCCAGCGCCGGGAAGAGCTTGCGCAGGGCGAGATCGCCGCCCGCCCCGAAGATCACGAGATCGAAGGGCGGGACCGGTGTCCGCTCGGGAATGCTCTCGGGCCGAAGCGCGTTGTCCACGGTTGCGTCCATAAGTCCTGTAACTCCGTCAGGCGGTGCCGGTTCGCTGGGCCGGCGCAAGGCCTTGCAGGCCGGTCGCAATCCGAACCGGACACGAAGCAGCTAGCGCAAGGCTGCGACCAGAGTGAGACGGATTTGCCGCGCTGCAAAGAGGGGACGGCGCAGGGCCGATCCCCTCGTCGTTCAGCCCGCGCGCCGGAAGCCTGCGCTCGCGGTCAGCAATTGCTGGGCATAGGCTGTCTGCGGCTGGCGCGCGGCCAGGGTCTCGACCGTCATTTCCTCGACGGCACGGCCGAACTGCATGACCAGCAGGCGCTCGCACATGTGGCCAACGACCGAGAGATCGTGGCTGACGAGGATATAGGTCAGCTTGCGTTCCTGCCGCAGCGCCGCGAGCAGGTTCAGCACCTCCGCCTGGATCGAGACGTCGAGCGCCGAGGTCGGCTCGTCCAGCAGCAGGATCGAGGGTTCGAGCACGAGCGCTCGCGCGATCGCGACGCGCTGGCGCTGGCCGCCCGAGAGCTGGTGCGGGTAGCGGAAGCGGAACGAGGCCGGCAGGCCAACATCGGAGAGCGCCTTGCCGATCCGGGCCTCGGCATTGTCGAGGCCATGGATCGCGAGCGGTTCGGCCAGCGTATCGTCGACCGTCTTCTTGGGATGCAGCGAACCATAGGGGTCCTGGAAGACCATCTGGACGTTGCGGTAGAAAGCCTTGTCGCGAGCCTTGGGCTGCACAACGCCCTCGATCGCGACATTGCCGCTCCATTCGCGGTTGAGACCGGAAAGCACCCGCAGGACGGTCGACTTGCCCGAGCCGGACTCGCCGACGAGGCCGTAGCTCTCGCCCTTGCGGACTTCGAAGGAGAGGTCCTTCACGACATGGGAGTCGCCGAAGGAGACGTTGAGCTTGTCGACGGAGATCGCTGCGTTCGTCATGCCAGCCACGCAGGGTCACGGTTGAGGGTGGCGAGTTTCGCCCGAGGATGGTCGAGGTCCGGCAGGCATTCGAGCAGGCCGAGCGTATAGGGGTGGCGCCGGCTGCGCGCGGCCGTGTCCGCGAGTTCCGCCGCCGGCAGCGTCTCCATGACCTTGCCGCCATACATGACGATGACGCGGTCGCAGAAGGACTGCACCAGATGCAGGTCGTGGCTGATGAAGATCAGCCCCATGCCGCGCTCGGTGACGAGATCGTCGAGGATCTTCAGGATCTGGAGTTGAACGGTGACGTCGAGCGCCGAGGTCGGTTCGTCGGCGATCAGGACCTCGGGCTCAGCGATCAGCATCATCGCGATCATGACGCGCTGGCCCATGCCGCCCGAGACCTCGTGCGGGTAAAGGTCGTAGACGCGCGCGGGCTCGCGGATCTGCACCTGCTCCAGCATGGCAAGGCTGCGCTCGCGCGCCTCGCGGGAGCCGGCCTTGCGGTGGATGCGATAGGCCTCGGCGATCTGGCTGCCCACGGTCTCGACCGGATTCAGCGAGAATTTCGGGTCCTGCATCACCATGGAGATGTGGCGGCCGCGGAGCTTGCGCCTGATACCCTTGTCCATGGCCGTCAGGTCCTGGCCGCGGAAGCGCATGCGGTCGGCGCTGACGACGCCGGGATGCGGGATCAGGTCGAGGATGGCGCGGCCGGTCATCGACTTGCCGGAACCGGACTCGCCGACGATGCCGAGCCGCTCGCGGCCGAGCGTGAAGGACAGGCCGCGCACGGCGTGGACGATGCCGGTCGGTGTGTGGAAATCGACCTTGAGATTGTCGACTTCGAGAAGAGGCTGCTCGCTCGTCATCGGCTTACCTCGCATCCATGACGTCGCGGAGCCCGTCGCCGAGCAGGTTGAAGCCGAGCGCGACGATGCAGATGGCGACGCCGGGGAAGGTCGCGACCCACCACTGGTCGAAGATCTGCTCGCGGCCGGCGGAGATCATCGCGCCCCATTCTGGCATCGGCGGCTGGGCACCGAGACCGAGGAAGCCGAGGCCAGCGGCCGTCAGGATGATGCCCGCCATGTCGAAGGTGGTACGCACGATCAGCGAGGACATGCACATCGGCACGACATGCTTCCAGATGATGCGCCCCTGCGAGGCACCCTGCAGGCGCATCGCGGCGATGTAATCCTGGTTGCGGATCACCATGGTCTCGGCGCGGGCGACGCGAGCGTAAGGCGGCCAGGTCGTGATCGCGATGGCGATGATGGCATTGACGATGCCGGGGCCGAGCGCCGCGACGAAGGCCAGCGCCAGAACGAGGCGCGGGAAGGCGAGGAAGACGTCGGTGATGCGCATCAGCAGACGATCGACCCAGCCGCCGTAATAGCCGGAGATCGCGCCGATCAGCAGGCCGAAGGGGCCGACCGTGACGACGACCAGCAGCACGATCACCAGCGTGATGCGCGTGCCGTAGACGATGCGGCTGAAGATGTCACGGCCGAGCGCGTCGGTGCCGAACCAGTTGGTCGCCGACGGCGGCAGCAGGCGCTTGTCGAGCGTCTGCGCGATCGGATCGAAGGGCGCGATCAGGGGCGCGAAGGCGGCGATCAGCAGCAGCAGGACGATGATGACGAGGCCCGCCACCGCCATCGGGTTGCGCTTGAAGGCAAGCCATTGCCGGTAGAGCTGGCCGAGGCGGGCCTGGCGGCGCGTCTCAGGGCTGTCGCTGATCAGCCAGGCATGCAGGCCAGTCGAGGAGGTATCGCTCATGTGTCCGCCCCCTCAGCGCACGCGCGGATCGGCGAGGCGGCCGATGATGTCGGTCAGGAGATTGACCGCGATGAAGACGACGCCGACCACCAGCGTGCCGCCGAGCACCGCGTTCATGTCGGCATTGAGCAGGGCGTTGGTGAGATAGCGGCCGAGGCCCGGCCAGGCGAAGATCGTCTCGGTCAGCACCGAGCCCTCCAGCAGATGCATGTAGGAGAGCGCGATCACGGTGAAGAGCGGCACGGCGGCGTTGCGCAGCGCGTGGCGCCAGATCACGGCCGTCTCGGAGACGCCCTTCACGCGGGCGGCGATGACATATTGCTGCTGCAGCTCGGTGATCATGAAGCTGCGCGTCATGCGGCTGATATAGGCGACCGAAAGCAGGCCGAGAACCAAGGCCGGCAGGATCAGATGCGAGAAGGCGTCCCAGAACGCCTCCCATTCGCCCTCCAGCGCGGCATCGATCATGATGACGCCGGTGCGGGTGGTGACGATGTCCTGCCAGACGACCGAGATGCGCCCGGGACCAGCGACCCAGCCGAGCTTGGCGTAGAACAGCAGCAGCGCCATCAGGCCGATCCAGAAGACCGGGACGGAATAGCCGACGAGGCCGACGACGCGGGCGACCTGGTCCTGCCAGCGGCCCTGGTTGACGGCGGCGAGGATGCCGAGCGGCACGCCGATGAGGACGCCGATCAGCGTGCCGAGCGTCGCGAGCTCCAGCGTCGCCGGGAAGACGCGCTTGATGTCCTCGACGACCGGGTTCGAGGTCAGCACGGAGGTACCGAGATTCCCGGTGAAGACCTTGCCGATATAGATCGCGAATTGCTGCCAGAGCGGCTTGTCGAGGCCGAGCTCGATGCGCGCCGCCTCATAGGTCTCGGGTCGGGCGTTGTCGCCGACGACGGCGAGCACGGGATCGATCGGAATGACGCGGGCGATGAAGAAGGTGACCAGCAGCAGGCCGAACATGGTGATGACCACGGTGGTCAGCTCGCGCGAAAGGGCGCGGCCCCAGCGGCGAAGCCTTCCCGGCGCGGCGGCCTTGGCTGTGGGAGCTTGCGTCACGGCTGTCATGACCCGCCTCCATTTCTTGTGTTTTTCGTCGGTATGCCGGAACCGGCCGCGAGCAATCCAGGCTGCGCGGACATCCGGGGCATATCCGGAGATGAGGCATGAAAGGAAACCCGCCGCGACCTTTCAGGATCGCGGCGGGCTCCTGAGCCGGGGGCTCAGTTCTTGGTGATGGGGGCGTAGCGGTTGGTGTCCGAGCTCGGTCCGATGACCCAGCCGTTCACGTTCTTGCGCTCGGCCGAGACCTCGATCTGCTGGAACATGATGACGAAGGGCGAAACCTTCTGGTGCTCGCGCTGCAGGCCCTCATAGGCGGTCTTGCGCTTGGCCGCATCGGATTCCAGCACGGCGGCCTGGGTGGTCTTGGTCATCTGCGGGATATCCCAGGCATTGCGCCAGGCCAGCGTCTTCGACTTCGCCTCCTCGCCATTGTCCTCGTTGATGGCGAAGGTCTCGGCATTGGTGTGCGGGTCGAGATAGTCCGGCCCCCACTGGCCGATATAGATGTCATGGGTGCGGGCGCGGTACTTGGTCAGCGTCTGCTTGCCGTCGCCGGGGATGATCTCCAGCTTGACGCCGGCCTGGGCCCATGTCGCCTGGATCGCCTGAGCGATGTCGGTGATCGGCGCGACCGAACGGGTGTCCATCGTCACGGTGAAGCCGTTGGGGAGCCCGGCCTTGGCCAGCAGTTCCTTCGCCTTGGCGACGTTGAGCGAATAGGGCTTGTCCGTGATCGCGCCGAGGAAGCCCTGCGGCAGGAAGGATTCGTGGCCCTTATAGGTGCCCTCGAGGATGTTCTTCTCGATCGAGGCGTAGTCGACCAAGAGCTTGAGCGCCTCGCGGACCTCGGGCTTGGCGAGGTTCGGGTTCTTCTGGTTCAGGCCGAGATAAAGGATGTAGCCCTTGTCGCCCTGGACGATCTTGATCGCGTCGTTGGTCTTGACCGCCGCGAGCTGGTCCTTGGAGAGGTTGCGGGCGATATCGACGTCGCCCTTCTCGACGAGGAGGCGCTGCGAGGCCGGCTCCGCGACATGGCGCACGACGATGCGCTTGCTCTTCGGGGCGCCCTTCCACCAGCTCTCGTTGGCGTCGAGCGTGTACTGCTCGTTCGGGCGATAGCTGCGGACCTTGTAGGCGCCGGAGCCGGCCGAATTCAGCTTCAGCCAGCCATTGCCCCAGTCGCCATCCTTCTCGTTGGCCTTGACCAGCTTGGAGTCGACGATGGCAGCGACGCCGGAGGTCAGGCAGTTATAGAAGAAGGTCGGGGCGAAAGGCTTCGAGACCGTGATCTGGACGGTGTTCTCGTCGACGGCCTTGACCTTGTCGAGCACGTTCTCGGCGACGAAGCCGAACTGGCGCAGGATGAAGCCCGGCGACTTGTTGAGCGTGACCGCGCGCTGGAAGGAATAGACCACGTCGGCGGCGGTCATCGGGTTGCCGGAGTGGAACTTCACGCCTTTGCGCAGCTTGAAGGTGTAGGTCAGGTTGTCGGGGCTGACGGTCCAGCTCTCGGCAAGATCCGGGATCAGCTCGTTATTCTTGGCGATGTCGATATTGATGAGCTTGTCGTAGACATTCGCGCCGACCTCGACGCCCGAGAACTCGAAGGCCTCGGCCGGATCGAGTGTGATGATGTCGTCGATCTGCTTGGCCATCACGATCGTGTCCTTCGGCGTCTGCGCGAAGGCGGCGGTGGTCGACATCAGGGCCGCAAAGGCCGAAACCGCCATCAACTTGGCTACGTGACGCATCGATTTCCCCATTGTTCGTGTTGCGCGGGCGCTAGCCGCCCGTTGGGCGCTATGTGCAACCAGTCCCTAGCGGCTGTCCAGTCGACGAACGGCGATGGAAAGGGCTCGGCGGGGCATTTTGCACATCTCTTGAGCAGCAACCCGGCACTCAGGGAGCTTTCCGGCCTTGGCGACTCCTTGCGCGCGCCGACCGCCCCGCTAACCTGACGTCGCCGGCGGCTTTCGCCTGGGACTAGGGGGCGAAACTTGGCCATCATCGCCGCGCTGAACCATGTCACGCACTACCGCTACGACCGGCCGGTCACGCTCGGGCCGCAGATCGTGCGCCTGCGACCGGCGCCGCATTGCCGGGCCGCAATCCAAAGCTACTCGCTGAAGGTGACGCCGGCACAACATTTCGTGAACTGGCAGCAGGACCCGGCCGGCAACTGGCTGGCCCGATTTGTTTTTCCGGAACCCGTGATGGAATTCCGGATCGAGGTCGATGTCGTCACCGAACTGTCGATCATCAATCCATTCGATTTCTTCGTCGAAGCGCAGGCAGAGACCTTCCCCTTCGCCTACACGCAAGAGCAGACGGAGGAGCTTGCGCCTTACCTGGTCACGGAGCCGGCCGGGCCGCTGCTCTGCGCCTTCCTCGCCGAGCTGCCGCGCGAGCCGCTGAACACCGTCAACTTCATCGTCGACCTCAATGCCCGCCTGCAGCGGCGCATCGCCTATGGCATCCGCATGGAGCCCGGCGTGCAGGAGCCGGAGCATACGCTGTCGATCGGGTCGGGCTCCTGCCGAGACACGAGCTGGCTGCTGGTCCAGGCGCTCCGGCATCTCGGCCTCGCGGCGCGCTTCGTCTCCGGCTATCTGATCCAGATGAAGGCGGATATCGATCCGCTCGAAGGCCCACGCGGGACCGACAAGGACTTCACCGACCTCCACGCCTGGGCCGAGGTCTATATCCCCGGCGCCGGCTGGGTCGGGCTCGACCCGACCTCGGGGCTGCTCACCGGCGAGGGCCATCTGCCGCTGGCGGCGACGGCGCATTATCGCTCGGCCGCGCCGGTCTCGGGCGTTGCGAGCTATGCCGAGACGAGCTTCGACTTCCAGATGAGCGTGACGCGGGTGCACGAGGTGCCGCGCATCACGCTGCCCTTCTCCGACGCGTCCTGGGGCGAGCTCGACGCGCTCGGTGACAAGGTCGAGGCCGATCTGCAGGCGCAGGATGTCCGTCTCACCTTGGGCGGCGAACCGACCTTCGTCTCGATCGACGACCAGACCGGCGAGGAATGGAACATCGCCGCCGTCGGGCCGACCAAGCGCCAGCGCGCAGACGTGCTGATCCGCCGGCTGCGCCAGCGCTTCGCGCCCGGCGGGATGCTGCATTACGGCCAGGGCAAATGGTATCCGGGCGAGACCCTGCCGCGCTGGGCCTTCGCGCTCTACTGGCGCCGGGATGGCCAGCCGATCTGGCGCAATGCCGATCTCATCGCCCGCGAGCCCGGCGCGCAGACCGGCGGCGACCGCGAACTCGACATCGCCTCCACGATCCGCGACGCCGAGGCGCTGGCGCAGGGGCTTTCCGAGAGGCTCGGGCTCGGCGCCGACCATGTGATGCCGGCCTATGAGGACACCGGTGTCTGGCTGCTCAAGGAGGCGCAGCTGCCCGACAATGTCGACCCGCTCGATTCGCGCCTTTCCGATCCGGAGGAGCGCTCGCGGATGGCGCGGGTCTTCGAGCTCGGCCTCGGCAATCCGCGCGGCTACGTCATCCCGGTGCAGCGCTGGCAGGCAGGCGCGAACGACCGCCGCTGGCGCTCGGAGAAATGGCAGCTGCGCCGCGGCAAGCTCTTCCTGGTGCCCGGCGACTCGCCGGTCGGCTATCGGCTGCCATTGGGCTCGCTGCCGGTCGTGCCCAAGGCCGAATACCCGCATATCCATCCGCAGGACCCGATGGAGTCGCGCCCGCCCCTGGCCGCGGCCGGCCCCGCCGGAGCGAGCTGGACCGATCATCCCGAGGCGCGGCCTGCGGAGCCGGCCACCACGGAGGAACGGCCCGGTCCGGCACAGATGAGCATCGGCGCAACTGCGGCGGCGGGTCCGGTCCAGGACCGGCGCGAGCAGGAGATCGGCGGCGAGCATGTCCGCACCGCGCTCAGCCTCGAGATCCGCGACAATGTGCTCTGCGTCTTCCTGCCCCCGGTCGAGCGGCTGGAGGATTATCTCGACCTTGTCGCCTCGGTCGAGGCGGTGGCGGAGGAGCTCGGCCAGCCCGTGCATATCGAGGGCTATGCGCCGCCCTTCGACCCGCGTCTCGACGTCATCAAGGTCACGCCCGATCCCGGCGTGATCGAGGTCAATATCCACCCGGCAAAGGACTGGCGCGAGGCGGCGGCGATCACGCAGGGCGTCTACGAGGAGGCGCGGCTGGCGCGGCTCTGCGCCGAGAAGTTCATGGTCGACGGCCGCCATACCGGCACCGGCGGCGGCAACCATGTCGTGCTCGGTGGCGTGACGCCGGCCGACTCGCCCTTCCTGCGCCGGCCGGACCTGCTCAAGAGCATCATCCTCTACTGGAACCGGCACCCGTCGCTGTCCTACCTGTTCTCGGGGCTGTTCATCGGCCCGACCAGCCAGGCGCCGCGCATCGACGAGGCAAGGCAGGATCAGCTCTACGAACTGGAGATCGCACTGGCGCAGGTGCCCAGGCCCGGCGAAAAGCCGATCCCGCTCTGGCTGGTCGACCGGCTGTTGCGCAACCTGCTGGTCGACGTCTCCGGCAACACGCACCGCACCGAGATCTGCATCGACAAGCTCTATTCGCCTGATGGGCCGACCGGGCGGCTCGGGCTGGTCGAATTCCGCGGCTTCGAGATGCCGCCGGATGCACGGATGTCGCTCGCCCAGCAATTGCTGCTGCGCGCGCTCATCGCCTGGTTCTGGCGGGAGCCGCTCGACGGTAAGCTGGTTCGGTGGGGCACGACCTTGCATGACCGTTTCATGCTGCCCGAGATGGTCTGGCAGGATTTCAAGGACGTGCTCGCAGACCTCAAGCGCGCCGGCTATGCCTTCGATCCCGTCTGGTTCGAGGCGCAGGCCGAGTTCCGATTTCCCTTCTTCGGCAAGGTCGCGCATGGCGGCGTCGCGATCGAGATCCGGCAGGCGCTCGAACCCTGGCATGTCATGGGCGAAGAAGGCGCGATCGGCGGCACGGTGCGCTATGTCGACTCGTCGATCGAGCGTCTGCAGGTCAAGGCGACCGGACTGGTCCCGGGCCGTCATCTCGTCACCTGCAACGGCCGGCGCCTGCCGCTGACGGACACCGGCGTCTCGGGCGAGGCCGTCGCAGCGGTGCGCTTCAAGGCGTGGCAGCCGGCATCTGGCCTGCATCCGAAGATCCCGGTGCATGCGCCATTGACCTTCGACATCGTCGATCTCTGGTCCGGCCGCTCGCTCGGCGGTTGCGTCTACCATGTCGCCCATCCCGGGGGGCGCAATTACGAGACACCTCCGGTCAATTCCTACGAGGCGGAGGCAAGACGGCTCGCACGTTTCGAGGCGATCGGTCATAGTCCCGGCGCTCTGGCGATTCCGCCGGAGGAACGCAGCGCCGAATTCCCGCTCACGCTGGATCTGAGGCGCCCGACAGGGATCTGACGCGAAGAATGCCGGTGCAGGGCCGCATCCGATCGGGACGCAGCAGGGCCGAGCGGCGCGCATCGCTGCTTGCCGGCTATCGTCCCTTGCCGGGCGTCTGCGACGAGTTCATCGACGAGAACGGGAATGTGCGCCCGCATTGGGAGCCGTTCCTGTCGGGCTGGTGCGCCTTGTCGCCCTCTGAGCTGAACCAGCGCTTCGGGTTGGCCGACCGGCATGTCCGCGACACCGGCGTGTCCTATCGCGTCCATGGCGATATCGACGAGCGCGACCCCGGCGTCGGCGAGCGTGCCTGGCCCTTGTCGCATGTGCCGCTCGTCATTCCCGAGGCGGAATGGCAGGCGATCGCCGCCGGCGTGACGCAGCGCGCCGAATTGCTCTCGACCCTGCTCGACGACATCTACGGGCCGGGCGAATTGATCGCGGAGGGCCTCCTGCCCGCTGCCGTCGTCACCGGCAGCCCCGATTACCTGCGCCCGATGCACGGGATCGCAGGCGGCGGCACGCTCCAGCTCTATGCGGCCGATCTCGGCCGTGGTCCGGACGGACGCTGGTGGGTGCTGCAAGACCGGACCCAGGCCCCCTCCGGCGCCGGCTACGCGCTGGAGAACCGGCTGGCGCTGGCGCGCGCCTTCCCCGACATGTTCCGCAACATGAACATCGAGCGGCTGGCGGCCTTCTTCCAGGGCTTTCGAGCGGGGCTGGTTTCCAGCTCGAAGCGTGTCGAGCCGCGCATCGCCCTGCTGACGCCCGGCCCGCTCAACGAAAGCTATTTCGAGCAGGCCTATCTGGCGCGCTATCTCGGCTTCCTGCTGGTCGAGGGTGGCGACCTGCTGATGCGCGAGGGCCGCGTGCATGTGCGCACCATCGCCGGCCTGAAGCGCGCCGACGTGATCTGGCGACGCATCGACGGCGATTTCGCCGATCCGCTCGAGCTCAATTCCCGCTCGGCGCTCGGTGTCGCCGGGCTGGTCGAGGCCGCCCGGCAAGGTCAGGTCCGCATCGCCAACGGGCTCGGCTCCGGGGTCGTCGAGGCACGCGCCCTGATGGGCTTCCTGCCAGCTCTGGCGCGGAAACTGCTCGGCCAGGACCTGATCCTGCCGAATATCGCGACATGGTGGTGCGGGCAGCCGCAGGAGCGGCAGACCGTGCTCGACAGGCTGGGCGAGATGACCATCGCACCGGCCTTCCGCGGCGGCGGCAACGGCACCGACGCATCTCAGGTCGTGGCCGGGGAATTGCCGGAGGCGGAGCGCGCAGCGCTGCGCGAGCGCATCGAGGCGCATGGCATGGATTATGTCGGGCAGGAGGTCGTCAGGCTCTCGACCATGCCGGTCTTCCAGAACGGCCGGCTCGAACCGCATCCGATGACGCTGCGCGTCTTCGCCGCAGCGACGCCCGACGGCTGGAAAGTGATGCCCGGTGGCTTCTGCCGGATCTCCGACGAGCCCGATGCCCGTGCGGTCAGCATGCGCAACGGCGTGCGCTCCAGCGATGTCTGGGTCACCTCGAATGAGCCAGTCGCGCAGGTCACCCTGCTGCCGGCGCCGGACCGCATCAGCATCCGCCGCGTCACCGGCACGCTGCCGAGCCGGGCCGCCGACAACCTGTTCTGGCTCGGACGCTATCTGGAGCGCGGCGAGGCGATCCTGCGCCTGGTGCGCGCTCTGCTCGGCCGCCTGATCGATCCCGACCCGGCGCCCGGCCGCAACGACACGGTGCGCCAGCTCGCCGGCATGCTCGTTGCCTGGGGCGCCGCGCCCACCGGGCAGGAACGCCGGGCGCCTGCGGCACAGGCCTATGCCGCGCTCTACAGCCTCGACGATTACGGCTCGGCCGCCGCTTCGCTGCGCGAGGCGCGGCGCACCGCCTCGGGCATCCGCGAGCGCCTCTCCGTCGATGCCTGGCGATTGTTCGGCGACCTCCAGCGCCAGCTCGATCCCGAGGACGGGCGCAAGCCGAGCGAGGGCGAGGCCTACGAGATCGCCGACCGGGCGCTGAAATCGCTCGCCGCCTTCTCCGGCCTCGGCCAGGAAAACATGGTGCGCGGCAACGGCTGGCGCTTCCTCGATATCGGCAGGCGGCTGGAACGGGGCATCGCGACCTGCCGCTTCGCCCGGCAGTTCGCCGACAGCAACGCCTCCAGTGACAGTCTCGACGCGCTGCTCGACCTGACCGACTCGCAGATCACCTATCGCTCGCGCTATCTGCTTGGCGCCAGCCTGCAGCCCGTGCTCGACCTCGTCATGCTCGACCCCTACAATCCGCGCTCGGTCGCCTTTCAGGTCGAGCGGCTCGACGCCGAGATCGCCGCCCTGCCGACGCTTGCCGATGACGGCATGCTGGAGGCACCGCGCCGGCTGGTGCTGCGACTGGCGGCCGATTGCCGGACGATGGAGGCAAGCCGGCTCGACCGCACCAGCATCCTGCTGTTCGAACAGTTGCTGATGGGGCTCTCGGGCGCGATCGCCGATCGCTATTTCCTGCAGAACAGCGGCCCCGAAGGCTCGCGGATGACGAGCATCGCGTGATCTACGAGCTGCGCCACGTCACGACCTACGGCTATAGCCGGCCGGTGCCTTTTTCCCGCTGCATCCTGCGGCTTTTGCCGCGCGACGGGGCGGGCCAGCGCGTGCTGAAGAGCGAGTTGCTGATCGCGCCCCGCCCGGCCGAACGCAATGACGGGCTCTGCTTCTTCGGCAACCGCATGACCACGATCACGATCACCAAGCCGCATCGCGAGCTGAAGCTCGAAATGCGGGCGCGGATCGAGGTCGACCGGCCGCCGCCGCCCCATACCGGGCTGACGCGGAACTGGGAGGATGTCGCGGCGCTGGCGCTCGATTCCCGGAGCCTCGCGCCGGATTCGCCAGCGCATCACCTTTATCCCAGTCGGCTCGTGCCGCATGTCCCCGCGGTGATCGACTATGCCCGGTCGAGCTTCGACGCCGGCCGACCGGTGCTGGAAGCGGCCTGCGAACTGATGGCCAGGATCAGGCGCGACTTCACCTACGATCCCGAGGCGACCGAGGTGACGACGCCATTGGCCGAGGCTTTCGACCAGCGCCACGGCGTCTGCCAGGATTTCGCGCATATCATGATCGCGGGCCTCAGAGGCCTCGGCCTGCCGGCGGCCTATGTCTCCGGCTATATCCGCACCATCCCGCCGCCGGGCCAGAAGCGGCTCGAAGGCGCCGATGCCAGCCATGCCTGGGCGATGCTGTGGTGCGGGCCGGAGACCGGCTGGATCGGGCTCGACCCGACCAATGACCTGATCGTCGCCGACGACCATATCGTCACCGCCTTCGGCCGCGACTATGCCGATGTCGCGCCGCTCGACGGCGTCGTGATTGGGCCGGGCACGCAGAAGGTCGGCGTCGCCGTCGACGTCGTCCCGGTCGGCTGAGCTTTCAGGCAGCGGCCTCGGAGGCTTGAGGCTGCGGCGAGCGGGCATGTGTCTCGCCCCAAACCTTCAGCGCCATGATGACCGGCTCCAGCGTCCGGCCCTTGGCTGACAGGCTGTATTCCACCCGCGGCGGCACTTCCGGGTAGACCACGCGCACGATCAGGCCGTCCGCCTCCAGCTCGCGCAACTGGGTCGTCAGCATGCGCTGGGTGACGCCGGGAATGCGCCGGCGGATTTCGTTGAAGCGCAAGGTACCACCCATCAGGTGATAGAGCGCGATGCCCTTCCACTTGCCGCCGATCAGGCCGAGCGCCGCCTCAACGGGGCAGCCGGCCGAGCAATAGGGCTCCTTGAAGCGCGGCGGCATGACAGTATCCTTTTCGACACTATAGGCTGAAATTGTGCGTTCTTGCGCCTCTTGAAGGTTATGCGCATCTCGGCTGCATCGCAATGCAGGAGAGACGCCATGCGCGCCGTCGGATACCGCCAGTCGCAACCCATCGCCGCCGAGACCAGCCTGATCGATCTCGATCTGCCCGTGCCGAAGGCGGCCGGACGAGATCTCCTGGTTGAGGTCCAGGCCGTATCGATCAACCCGGTCGACACCAAGATTCGCATCCGCAGCCAGCCGGCGGAAGGCCAGGCGAATGTGCTCGGGTGGGATGCTGCCGGCATCGTCAGGGCGGTGGGGCCGGAGGTGACCGGGTTCAAGCCGGGCGACGCGGTGTTCTATGCCGGGGCGATCGACCGGCCGGGCTCGAATGCGGAATTCCATCTCGTCGACGAGCGCATCGTCGGGCCGAAGCCGAAGAGCCTCGGCTTCGCCGAAGCCGCTGCCCTGCCGCTCACCGCCATCACCGCCTGGGAAATGCTGTTCGACCGGCTCGATATCCGCAAGCCCGTCCCGGGCGCGGCACATGCCGTGCTGATCATCGGGGGCGCGGGCGGCGTCGGCTCCATCGCGATCCAGCTCGCGCGCCAGCTCAGCGACGTCACGGTGATCGCGACCGCCTCGCGGCCCGAGACCCGCGCCTGGGCGCAGGAACTCGGCGCGCATCATGTGATCGACCATACCAAGCCCCTGCCCGCTCAGATCGCGGCGCTCGGCATCGGCGCGCCGGCCTTCGTCTTCTCGACGACCCATACCGACACCCATCTGGAGGGCATCGTCGAACTGATGGCGCCGCAGGGCCGGTTCGGCCTGATCGACGATCCGAAGACGCTCGACGCCAATCCATTGAAGCGCAAGAGCCTGTCGCTGCACTGGGAGCTGATGTTCACCCGCTCGCTGTTCCAGACCGCCGACATGGGCGAGCAGGGCAAGCTCCTGGCGGAAGTTTCGCGACTCGTCGACGAAGGCAAGATCCGCACGACGTTGGCGGAGCATTTCGGCACGATCAACGCCACCAATCTCAAGGGGGCGCATGCGCTGATCGAGAGCAACCGCGCCAAGGGCAAAATCGTGCTGGAAGGCTTCTGAGCCTTGCGGGCCGGCCCGCGCTCAGGCGGCGAGTGCGGCGCATGCCTTCGCACAGGCACGGCAGGCGGCGACGCAGGAATCCATGTTGCCGACCCGTGCGCAGTCAGTGGCACAGGCCTCGCAGACCTCGGCGCATTCCCTGGCCATGTGACGGCCGTGGACCGAATCCATCAGCAGCAGATGCGCCGTGGTCCGGCAGATTTCGGCGCAAGCCGCCATCAGGTGCAGATGGTCGGGCTCGGCATGAGCGCCGCCACCTTCAGGCAATGGGTCATCGCCATGCCGTGGCAGTGCTTGTAGCAGTCGAGCGCGAGGTCGGCTGCGTTGCGCGTCTTCGGGTCGAGATGGTGCATGTCGCGGCTCCGATCGGGAGGGGTATCCCGATCAACCGCCGCGACAGGCGCCCTGTTCCGGCGGTCAGGCCAGCGTATAGGCCGTCTTGACCGTGGTGTAGAACTCCTTGGCGTAGGCGCCCTGCTCGCGCGGGCCGTAGCTGGAGCCCTTCCGGCCGCCGAACGGCACATGGTAATCGACGCCCGCCGTCGGCAGGTTGACCATCACCATGCCGGCCTCGCTGTTGCGCTTGAAATGCGTCGCATGCTTGAGCGAGGTCGTGCAGATGCCCGAGGAGAGGCCGAACTCGGTGTCGTTGGCGAGGCTGAGCGCCTCCTCGTAATCCTTGACGCGGACGATGTTGGCGACCGGTCCGAAGACCTCCTCGCGCGAGATGCGCATGGCGTTGGTCGTCTCGGTGAAGAGCGCCGGCTGGAGGTAGAAGCCGGGGGTCTCGCGCTTCAGGAGCTCGCCGCCGAAGACCAGCTTGCCGCCCTCGTCCTTGGCGATCTGGATGTATTTCAGGTTCTGGTCGAGCTGGCTCTGGTCGACCACGGGGCCGATATGGGTGCCGGCCTTCAGCGCATCGTCGACGACGACGGTCTTCAGGCGCTCGATGCAGGCCTCGACGAATTTGTCGTGGATGCCGGCCTGGACGATCAGGCGCGAGGAGGCCGTGCAGCGCTGGCCGGTCGAGAAGAAGGCACCGTTGACCGCGACCTCGACGGCGACCTTCAGGTCGGCGTCATCCAGCACGACGAGCGGGTTCTTGCCACCCATCTCGAGCTGGACCTTCTTCATCGGATTGCCGGCGATGCAGGCGGCCGCGACCTTGCGGCCGGTCGGGACCGAACCGGTGAAGGAGATCGCATGCACGTCCTTGTGCTCCAGCAGCGCCTGGCCGACGACCGAGCCGCGGCCCATGACGAGGTTGAGAGCGCCCTTGGGCAGACCGGCGCGCTGCAGAATGTCGACCAGCGCCCAGGCCGAGCCCGGCACGAGATCGGCGGGCTTCAGGACGACGCAATTGCCCCAGGCGAGCGCCGGGGCGATCTTCCAGGCGGGGATCGCGATCGGGAAGTTCCAGGGCGTGATCATGCCGACGATGCCGACCGCCTCGCGGGTGATCTCGACGCCGACGCCCGGGCGCACCGACGGGACCATCTCGCCGCCGAGGCGCAGGCACTCACCGGCGAAAAAGGCGAAGACCTGGCCGGCGCGGGTCGCCTCGCCGATGCCCTCGCCAAGGGTCTTGCCCTCCTCACGCGAGAGCAGGCGGCCGAGTTCGTCCTTGCGGGCGAGGATCTCGTCGGAGGCCTTCTTCAGGATGTCGTAGCGCTCCTGCGGGGTGGAGCGGCTCCATGCCGGGAAGGCGGCCTTGGCGGCGGCGACCGCGTTGTTCAGGTCCTCGACCGTCCCTTGCGTGTACTCGCCGACGACGTCGTTGGTGTTCGAGGGGTTGATGTTGCGCGAGGCATTGGCTCCGCCGGCCCATTCGCCGGCAATGAGGTTCTTGAAGGGCGCGTTCATCTCTCTCTCCCACGAAACAGGCTCGTGGCTGGGTGTTAGCGCCTTTGGAGCGGGAAGGCCAATGCCCAGGGCGACAGGCTATTTTTCCTTGATCGAAAGCCCGTTCTTGCCGACCGAGATTTCCACGCCGTCCGGCTGCTTCTTCTCCTGGTAGAGCGAATAGCCGGTCACGGCGAGAGCGGCGACGAGAACAAGGACCAGTACAACCAGAAGATGACGCGAAGCGAGCATGGAGAAATCCTGTTGGAGGCGGCCAAGCCGCAAGCCCGATCCCAACGCGGGCCGGGCGGCGATGTTCCGCTGCACCGCCGGGAACGTTGCTTCTCGCGCAGCGTTGGCATGGCGCACAGGCCGGTTCCCAAGCGACGCTGGCCATGACAGGATCGCACCGGCAGGAGGTTGCCATGGCCGACACCGAACTGCAGGATCGCATCTGGGCTGCGCTAGCTGCCCACCCGGTCTACATGGTCTCGCTCGTCGCCGAAGGCGACATCAGGACCAGGCCGATGTCCGGCCATCTCGACCGCGACCACCACCGCCTGCTCTTCATCACGCACCGGCATACCGGCATCATCGGCGCGGCCTTGCGCTCGCCCTCCGTCAGCGTGGCGATCAGCCATGAGGACCGCAATTTCTACGCCGCTATTTCCTGCTCGGCCTCCGAGGTCCCGAGCCGCGAGACGCTGCGCGAGGTCTGGACGCCGATGGCGAGCGCCTGGTTCCCGAACGGGCCTGATGATCCCGACGCGACGCTGCTGGCGCTCACGCCGACCTCCGCCGAGATCTGGGACGGCCCGTCGAGCAGCGTGCTCGTCGCCTTCAAGCTGGCAACCGCCAAGATTCTCGGCCGCACGCCCGATCTCGGCGTCAACGCCACCATCGACATGCGCTGAGCCGGCGCCAGGGCCTCAGGCCGGGTCGGAAGCGGCCATTTTGCGGCCGAGCCATGCGTTCGCAACGCTCGACCAGACGATCCCGAGCGACCAGCCGCCGAGGACATCGGACGGCCAATGCACGCCGAGATAGATCCGGCTGAGGCCGATCAGGCCAACCATGACCACCGCCATGACCATGCAGAAGCGGGCGATATCGGCCTTCCGCGAGGCGATGCCGACGAATCCGGCGATGGTGAGCAGCGTCACTGCCGAAAGGAAGGCGTGCCCGCTGGGAAAGCTGGCTGTGAAGGTCAATGCCGCGTGCTCGACGATATCCGGCCGTTCGCGGGCGATCGCGATCTTCAGCCCCGTGCTGGCCAGGAAAGCGGCAGCGAGGCTCACGACGAGCCCGATCGCGAGATGGCGGTAGCCGCAGAGCCAGAGCGCCAGCGTCGCGGTCAACGCCATGAAGAACAGTCCGACGAAGCTGCCGAGCGCGGTCATGTCGCGCACCGCTTCGTGGAACCAGGCCGGCCCGAGCGGAACCGCGGGGTTGGCGGCATCGCGGAACAGCATGATCAGCGTGGTATCGAGGGAGAAGCTGCGCCCGGAAACAATCAGCAACGCCAGCCCGAGAAAGACCAGGCCGGCCACGGCGGGAACAAGGATGCGTGGCTGGGGCAAGAAGCGCGATCTCCGAAGGGTCTGGGACAGGAGATTACCGGAGGGCACCGGGGTCGAACAGGCGACGTTCCGCCGCCCGTGACTCGCGGGCTTCGTCACGCGCTCGCCGGGCGGGCGGCGATTACGCTGAGCGCCTTCGGCAGGAGACCGTAACGCAAGGGGCCGGCCTTGCGCTCGACCTCCCCGTCGAAAGTGATGTGCCCGCGCCCCTTGTCGCGCCGCGTCAACGTCACCGCATCGCCGGTGAAGGAGGCCAGATTATGCGAATCACGCCAATGACCGGACACGACCGACAAGGCCGCCTTGCCACGTGAATAGAGCCCGCCGGCATTCAGGACATGCACCTCGAAGACGCCATCGTCGAGCCGTGGACGACGCCAGTCCGCGCCCTCGAAGCAGTTCACCGTGACGAGCACCGCATCGGCCTCGACGAGGCGATGGTCGCTGCCGATGGTGATGTCGAGCATGACCGGGCGCGTGAACAGGATCGAGCGCGTCGCGGCGATGCCGAAGGCCGCCGCGCGGCTGAAAGGAAAGCGCCGGCGCGCATATTCGCGCTCGCGCGCCATCAGGCTGAAGAAGCCCATGCCGGACAGCGAATGGAACAGCCGGTCATTGACCCGGCCGACATCCATCTCCACCGGCTCGCCCCGGCAGAGCGCCCCGACCTGCTGCTCCAGCGGGCCGGCGAGCCCGAGATCGCGGCCGAGCACGTTCACGGTGCCCATCGGCAAGATGCCGACCGGGCGGTCGGCCTGGATCAGGACCGGCAAGGCGCCGTTGATCGTACCGTCGCCACCGGCGAGGACCGGCATCGCGTGGCGGTCCTCGATCGCGAGGGAGAGCGCATCGTCGATCTCGCGCGGGGGCACGAGGTGTACGTCAGCGCCGCAACCATGGGCCGCGAAGGCAGCCTCCAGCCGCGTGGCGAAAGCATCCGCGCCGGCTTCAAGAACCGTTCCGGCGCGGGCATTGACGATGACGGTGTAGCGCATGGTGCTGGGGTAGATGGGTGGCGCCCGATCACGCGCAAGAGCGGTTACGCGGCGGCCGGGCGCGCGTCGAACTGTTCCGGCATCGATGGCATCAACGGCATCGGCACCTCCTCGATCTCTTCGGTGACGACCTCGAAGCGCTGCAGGGTATGGGTTCCGAAGGAGCTGATCATCGCGACATCGGTCGCGTCGCGGCCGCGCGCGATGACGACGCGGCCGATGCGCGGTTCGTTATGGCGGGCATCGAACGTGTACCAGCGCCCGCCGAGGAAGACCTCGAACCAGGCATTGAAATCCATCGGGGCGGGATTGGGCGCCACGCCGATATCGCCGAGATAGCCGTTGCAGTAGCGCGCCGGGATATTCATGCAGCGGCAGAGCGCGACGGCGAGGTGCGCGAAGTCGCGGCAGACGCCGATCCGCTCCTCGAAAGCCTCGGCGGCGGTGCGGGTGTTGCGGGCGAAATGGTAGCCGAAGCTCAGGTGATTATGGACGAAGTCGACGATCGCCTGCACCCGCGGCCAACCCGCCTGGACCTGCCCGAACAGGCTCCAGGCCTGGTCGTAGAGCTTGTCGGTCTCGCAATAGCGGCTGCCCAGGAGATAGACGAGAGCCGAGTCCGGGAGACGCGACGGAGAAACCTCGCGGGCGACCGGATTCACGATATCGGGTTCGCCGGAATCGTGGACGATCCCCTCCGATTCCAGACGGATGCCGCCGGGCGGCGCGATCATGCGCCGACGGATATTGCCGAAGGCATCGAGATCCTGCGTCATCGCAATCGGCCGGGAGGGATCAGCGAGCGAGGTCAGCCTCATCTCGTCAGGCGTCGTCAGATCGTGCCGGCGCGACGGATGCACGTCCAGCAAGGTGATCAAGGGCATGTCATGGGCACAGATCAGCTCGATCCGATAGCCGTAACGGATGCGCATCTCGCCTTCTCCTGATGTGAGGGCCGGGACCGCTTCGCGCTTGGGCTGCTGCGGATCTTCGGGCGTCGTAATCCCCCGTCGGCTAGACGCGCGAAGGGGCCCGACTGTTCCCAAAACTCTCCAAAAAACGCCGATCCGCCACGAATTTGGCAGGTTTCGGCAAAGCACTCCAAACAAGAAGATGCGGGCCTTTCGGCCCGCATCCCGCCGCCACGACGGTTCGGCTGGGGGGATAGCAACCGCCGCGACCTGCGCCCTGATCGGCTCCGCATTCCTTGAAACGCGACCGATTCAAACTATAACTTGGCGGGTCACCTTCAGGCGAAATCGCCCTGCGGTCACATCATCCAGTAAGGCATCGTGCCGTAGTAGTCGTGGACACGCTTGCCGTAAGCCTTGTCGTCCCAGTCCGGCTCGCCTTCGCTGTCATACATCGGCGCCGCCTCGAGCTGTTCCTTGGTCAGCGGCACGACATAGCCGCCGCGCTGCGTGTCGTAGTCGAGAACGCTCCACGGGATCGGATGGTATTTCTCGCCCAGCCCGAGGAAACCGCCGAAGGACATGATGGCGTAGGCGACCTTCCCGGTCAGCTTGTCGAGCATCACGTCGTAGATTTCGCCGAGATGGTCGCCGGCCGCGTTGTAGACATCCGTGCCGGCAACGCGGGCACCCGCAATGAGCGGATTGGCGGTCGCAGTGGCGGTCATGGGAACATCGGTCATGGTCTTCCCCCTTGTTTCGCGATGGGATGCCGGAGAAAGCGCCCTCCGGCGGGACTTGCCTCACCAACCGACGCTGGGACGATAGGTTCCGGCGCGACCGGGAAAATTCGCGGCCTTCGTGCGGACACGAAATCCCTCTCCAAGACTGAAGACCGATGGAAGAAGGCGATAGCGGTTTGCCGCCAGGCGGAACCTTCGTCGCCCGACACTGTTGGGTGCTTCGAGCGACCCGTCATCTCACGGAGGAGGAGAGATCATGATCATCAAGAAGCTGCTGCTTGTCGCAGCCATCGGCGCCGCGCTGGGCGCCTGTACGCCCCGCGAGCAGAATGCCGGCACGGGCGCGCTGATCGGCGCGGGCGCCGGCGCCATCATCGGCGGCGCGGCCACGGGACGCGCCGGCGGCGCATTGGCCGGTGCAGCGATCGGCGGCGCGAGTGGCGCGATCATCGGTGGCGCGGCGACGCGTCAAAGCTGCTACGGGCGGGACGAATGGGGCCGCCGCTACGTCTACGATTGCTGAGACAGCATCCCATCCCAACGAAGGCCCGCCCGACCGGCGGGCCTTTATCTTTTGCGGGGGTGACGTGCCCTCCCTGCCCTCAGGCGGCGCCGTACGGCCCAAAGCGCCCGACAAAGCGGTGGCGGAAGCCGGGATAGAGCAGACGCACCGCCGTCACCGGCTGCAACTGGTTCCAGGTCCGCCGCTCGACCAAGAGGCAGGGCTCGCCGACCGCAATGTCGAGCAAGGCGGCCTGCTCTTCGCCAGCCCCGATCGCGCTGATCGCATGCTCGGCCTGCGACCACAGGCTGTGCTGCAAGAGCCAGTCGCCCGGCGGGGTCCCGGCGAAATCCTCGTCCGACAGCCCGGTCACGCCGGCAACATGGATGACGCGCTCCTCCAGCACATGCGGCTTGCCGTCAGCGCGATGCACGACAAGCAGGTGTGCCACCTTGTCGGAGCGCTTCAGGCCGAACAGCTCGGCGACCTCCGGCGAAGGCCGGCCATCGGTGCGGGCCAGCACCTCATAGGCATAAGCCTGACCGAGCTGGCGCACCTCCTCCGGGATCGAGAGGATGTCGAGCATGGCGTGGCTTGCCGGGGGCGTCGCGACCACGGTGCCGGAGCGGCGGCGGCGAATGATCAGACCTTCACGGGCGAGCTGCACAAGCGCGCGATGCACCGTCATGCGCGAGGCACCGAGCTGCTCCATCAGGGCATGCTCGGGCGGCACGCTCGTGCCCGGCTGCCATTCTCCGCTGACGACGAGATCGCGGATCGCCCGCCGAATCTGGTCATAGACCGGCCCCGCGCCGTCCAGTTTCACCGCGTCGAGCCGGGTCTCCGTCATCGTCGTCCCTGATTACTCCACTGCGAGCAGGCGCCGCATCACGCCGGCAAAGCGCGTGCGCACCGAATCGCGGGCGACATGCCGCCCCTCGGCCACCACCGTCCTGCCACCGACGACGACATCGCGCAAAGGCATGGCATTGGCGGCGAAGATCGCGCTATCGACAGCCTCGGCGCCCGACCTGCCGACGAGGGCCGGGTGATCGGTGTCGAGCGTGATGAAATCGGCGCGGTGGCCCGGCGCGATGGCGCCGATGGCACGGCCGCAGGCGCGCGCACCGCCGGCGCAGGCAGCCTGCCAGAGCGCGAGGCCGGTCGAAGCCGTCTCCTCCGCGAAGAGCGCGCGGCGGCGATCGCGCAGGCGCTGCGAATATTCGAGCTGGCGCAGTTCCGAGCCGGCATCGATCTGGATGTTGGAATCGCTGCCGACGCCATAGGCGCCGCCCGCCTGCGCGTAGCGGATGCCGTCGAAGATGCCGTCGCCGAGGCTGGATTCGGTGATCGGGCAGAGACCGGCGACCGCACCGCTGCGGGCAATGCCGTCGCGCTCCGTATCGGTCAGGTGTGTGGCGTGGATCAGGCACCAGCGCCTGTCGAGCGGGATCGTGTCCATCAGTAGTTCGACCGGGCGCTTGCCGGTGATCTTCAGGCTGGCCTCGACCTCCGGCACCTGCTCGGCGACATGGATATGGACGGGGTCGTTCGGGCGCAGCGACGAGACCCAGCCGAGATCGTCGAGCGCGACCGCGCGCAAAGAATGCGGGGCGACGCCGAGGCGCGCATCCGGCAGATCGCGGATCGCGATGGCGCTGCCCTCCAGCAGGCGCTGATAGGCGTCGCGCTCGTTGACGAAGCGGCGCTGGCCATGGACCGAAGGCGCCTGGCCGAAATTGCCGAAGCGATAGAGCACCGGGAGAAGCGTGAGGCCGAGCCCGGTCTCCTGCGCGGCGGAGGCGATCGCCTGCCCCATCGTCGCGATGTTCGCGTAGGCGCGGCCGTCCTTGTCGTGGTGGAGATAGTGGAACTCGGCGAGCGCGGTGAAGCCGCCCTCCAGCATCTCGACGAAGGCCTGCGCGGCGATGGCCTGCACATCATCGGGATCGAGCCGATCGAGGAAGCGATACATCACCTCGCGCCAGGTCCAGAAGGAATCCTCCGGCGCGCCGCGGCGCTCGGACAAACCTGCCATCCCGCGCTGAAAGGCATGGCTGTGCAGGTTCGGCATGCCCGGCAGCGCGATGCCCGCGAAGCTGCTCTTACCCCCTGCCGGCTTCACCCCTGCCTCGACGGACGTGATCGTGCCGTTGGCGACGGTCAGCTTCACATCGCTGGCAAAACCTTCGGGCAAAAGCGCCTCGGCCAGATGCAGGGTCTCGGTCACCGTTTCGCTCCGTCGCTCGCTGGCGCTCAATTGCATATGCAATTAACACTTGCCAATTGCATATGCAATTGGATAGCATGACTTCAATTCAAAGAGTAGCGGGAGGACGCACGGTGGCGAAAGCGCCTGGTGAGACGATTGTCTGCGACAAGCTCTGGACGAATGCGCGGCTGGCAACGATGTCGGCAGGGGTCGATACGCCCTATGGCGCGATCGAGGACGGCGTGATCGCCGCCCGCGACGGGCGCATCGTCTTCGTCGGCCCGCGCAGCGAGGCTCCTGCCTTCCAAGCCGCCGAGACCATCGATTGCGAAGGCCGCTGGATCACGCCGGGCCTGATCGATTGCCACACCCATCTCGTCTATGGCGGCGACCGGGCGCATGAATTCGAATTGCGCCTGCAGGGCGCGACCTATGAGGAGATCGCGCGGGCCGGCGGCGGCATCCTCTCCACCGTCAAGGCGACGCGCGAGGCGAGCGAGGATACGCTCTTCGCCTCCGCCGACCGGCGCCTCTCCGCGCTGATGGCCGAAGGTGTCACCACCGTCGAGATCAAGTCCGGCTACGGGCTGGAGCAGCAGGCGGAACTCAAGCAATTGCGCGTCGCCCGCCGCATCGGCCGCGAGCGCCCCGTCACCGTGCGCACCACCTTCCTCGGGGCGCATGCCGTGCCGCCCGAATACAAGGGCCGCTCCAGTGACTACACCGCTAAGGTCGCCGGGCCGCTGCTCGACGCCGTCGCGGCTGAGGGTCTGGCCGATGCGGTCGACGTCTTCTGCGAGGGCATCGCCTTCTCGCCGGACGAGACGAAAGCCGTGTTCGAGGCCGCCAAGGCCAAGGGCCTGGCGATCAAGGTCCATGCCGAGCAGCTCTCCAACCTGCATGGCGCCAAGCTCGCCGCCGAAATGGGGGCGCTCTCCGCCGACCATCTCGAATACCTCGACGAGGACGGCGTCATCGCCATGGCCAAGGCCGGCACGGTCGCGGTCGTGCTGCCCGGCGCCTTCTACTTCCTGCGCGAGACGCAGAAGCCGCCGATAGAGCTGATGCGCAAGCATGGTGCGGCGATCGCGCTGGCGACCGACGCCAATCCCGGCTCCTCGCCGCTGACCTCGCCTCTGCTCGTGCTCAACATGGCCTGCACGCTCTTCCGGATGACGCCGGAAGAGGCGCTGGCCGGGCTCACCCGCCACGCCGCCAAGGCCCTCGGACTTCAGGACGAGGTCGGCACGCTCGAATCCGGCAAGCGCTGCGATCTCGCCATCTGGGAGATCGAGCGCCCGGCTGAGCTCGCCTACCGCATCGGCTTCAATCCCCTTCACACCCGCATCTGGAACGGACAATGACCACGGTTTCGCTGAACCCGGGCGCAGCCCATCTCACCGACTGGCGCGCGATCCTCGACGGCGCCGCCGCTTCTCTTGGCGGCGAGAGCGCCAAGAATATCGCTTCCGGTCAGAAGATCGTCGAGGAGATCGTCGCTGCCGGCAAGGTGACCTATGGCGTCAATACCGGCTTCGGCAAGCTCGCCAGCGTGCGCATCGCCGATGCCGATCTCGCCAAGCTCCAGAGCAACCTGATCGTCTCGCATGCGGTCGGCACCGGCCCTGCCCTGCCCGACGGCGTGGTCCGCCTGCTGCTGGCGATGAAGGCCGCGAGCCTGGCGCGAGGCGCCTCCGGCGTGCGCCCCGTCGTGATCGAGGCCCTGACCAACGCGCTCAAGGCCGACGCCCTGCCGGTGATCCCGGCCAAGGGCTCGGTCGGTGCGTCCGGTGACCTCGCCCCTCTCGCCCATATGACCGCCGCCCTGATGGGCTTCGGCGAGATCCGCCTGAAAGGCGAGACCTTGCCGGCGGCCGAGGCGCTGAAGCGCGCCGGCCTCAGCACCCTCGCGCTGGGTGCCAAGGAAGGCCTCGCGCTGATCAACGGCACGCAGGTCTCGACCACGCTGGCGCTGACCGGCCTTGCCGCCATCGCCCGCGTCTTCGACGCCGCGCTTGTCGCCGGCGCGCTCTCGGTCGATGCGCTCAAGGGTTCCGACACCCCGTTTGATCCGCGCATCCAGACGCTGCGCGGCCAGCCCGGCCAGATCAAGGTCGCGAAAATCCTGCTCGACCTGATCGCCGGCAGCGCCATCCGCGAGAGCCACCGCCATGGCGACAGCAAGGTGCAGGACCCCTATTCGCTGCGCTGCCAGCCGCAGGTGATGGGTGCGGTTCATGGGTTGCTGGCGAATGTCGCCGCGACGCTCTCGATCGAGGCCAATGCCGTCACTGACAACCCGCTGGTGCTCGGCCCCGGCGAGATCGTCTCGGGCGGCAATTTCCACGCCGAGCCGGTCGCCTTCGCCGCCGACATCCTGGCGATGGCCGTCTGCGAGATCGGCAACCTCTCCGAGCGCCGCATGGCGCTGCTGGTCGATCCCGTCATGAGCGGCCTGCCGCCCTTCCTCGCCCGCGATGCCGGCCTGAACTCCGGCTTCATGATCGCGCAGGTCACGGCCGCCGCGCTCGCTTCCGAGAACAAGCAGAAGGCCTATCCGGCTTCGGTCGACACCATCCCGACCTCGGCTAACCAGGAAGACCACGTCTCGATGGCGACGCATGGCGCCTTCCGCCTGATCGACATGGCGAAGAATGCCGCCAGCATCATCGGCGTCGAACTGATGGCGGCGGCGGAGGCGATCGAGCATCACCGCCCGCTCAAGACCAGCGCGCGACTGGAGCCCGTGCTCGCCCTGCTGCGCAGCAAGATCACTCCGCTGACCGAGGACCGCTATCTCGCCCCCGATCTCGCGGCCGCGACCGAGTTCGTGCTCTCCGGCGCCGTCGGCAAGGCGGCGGGCCTCGACAGCTTCGCCGAGTGCAGCGCATGAGCGCCGAGATCGTTACGGTCACGCGGGGTTCCTCCCCGCTGATCCTCTCCATGCCGCATCCTGGCACCGGCGTTCCGACGGAAGTCGCGGCGCAGCTCAACGAGCGTGGAAAGCTGGTCGAGGATACCGACTGGCATATGCGCCAGCTCTACAGCTTCGCCTCGCCGTTCGCGCCGAGCATCGTCGAAGCGCAGCTCTCGCGCTTCGTGATCGACCTCAACCGCGATCCGGCCGGCGTCTCGCTCTATCCGGGCCAGGCGACGACGGAACTCGTGCCGACCACGACCTTCGACGGCGCGCCGATCTGGCAAACCGCGCCGGACGCGAACGAAATCGAGCGGCGCAAGGCGGCCTATTTCCAGCCCTATCACACGGCGCTCGCTGCCGAGATCGAACGGGTGAAGGCCGAGCACGGCTATTGCGTGCTGTGGGATTGCCACTCGATCAAGTCGGTGATCCCGCGCCTGTTCGAGGGCACGCTGCCGACGCTCAATCTCGGCACCAATTCCGGCCAGAGCTGCGCTGCGAGCGTCGAGGCCGCCGCCGTCACCGCGATGGCCGGCCAGCCGGTCACCCAGATCGCCAATGGCCGCTTCAAGGGCGGCTGGATCACGCGCCATTACGGGCGCCCCTCCGAGAGCGTGCACGCGCTCCAGATGGAGATCGCGCTCTCGGCCTATCTCTCCGAGGAGACCGCGCCCTGGACCTTCGACGCGACGAAGGCCGCTGCCTTGCAAACCGCCTTGTCCGCCATCATCGCCGCCGCCCTCGACGCGGCCAGGACCCTCGAACGGAGCAGCTCATGACCCGCCTGGACAACACCCGCGTCATCCGCCCCGCCACCGGCACCGAGCTCAGCGCCAAGAGCTGGCTGACCGAGGCGCCGCTGCGCATGCTGATGAACAACCTGCATCCGGACGTCGCCGAGAACCCGCAGGAACTCGTGGTCTATGGCGGCATCGGCCGCGCCGCCCGCTCCTGGGAGGATTTCGACCGCATCGTCGCGGCGCTGCGCCAGCTCGAGGCCGACGAGACCCTGCTCGTCCAGTCCGGCAAGCCGGTCGGCGTGTTCCGCACGCACAAGGATGCGCCGCGCGTTCTGATCGCGAACTCCAACCTCGTGCCGCACTGGGCGAACTGGGACCATTTCAACGAGCTCGATAAGAAGGGGCTCGCGATGTACGGCCAGATGACGGCCGGTTCCTGGATCTATATCGGCACGCAAGGCATCGTGCAGGGCACCTACGAGACCTTCGTCGAGGCCGGACGCCAGCATTATGGCGGCAACCTCAAGGGCAAATGGGTCCTGACCGGCGGCCTCGGCGGCATGGGCGGCGCCCAGCCGCTGGCCGCGGTGATGGCCGGCGCTTCCTGCCTTGCCGTCGAGTGCAATCCCGACTCGATCGATTTCCGCCTGCGCACCCGCTATCTCGACGAGAAGGCGGAGACGCTCGACGAGGCGCTGGAGATGATCGCCCGCTGGACGAAGAACGGCGAGGCGAAGTCGGTCGGCCTGCTCGGCAACTGCGCCGAGATCCTGCCCGAGATGGTCCGCCGCGGTATCCGCCCCGACATGGTCACCGACCAGACCTCGGCGCATGACCCGATCAACGGCTACCTGCCGAAGGGCTGGACCATGGGCCAGTGGAAGCAGGCGCGCGAAGCCAACCCGAAGTCGGTCGAGACCGCGGCCCGCGCCTCGATGCGCGAGCATGTCGAGGCGATGATCGCCTTCCAGGACATGGGCATCCCGACCTTCGACTACGGCAACAACATCCGCCAGGTCGCCAAGGACGAGGGGCTGGAGAACGCCTTCGCCTTCCCGGGCTTCGTGCCGGCCTATATCCGCCCGCTGTTCTGCCGCGGCATCGGCCCGTTCCGCTGGGCCGCCCTCTCGGGCGATCCGGAGGATATCTACAAGACCGACGCCAAAGTAAAGGAACTCACGCCCGGCAACACGCATCTGCATAACTGGCTCGACATGGCGCGCGAGCGCATCGCGTTCCAGGGCGTGCCGGCGCGCATCTGCTGGGTCGGCCTCGGCGACCGCCACCGCCTCGGCCTCGCCTTCAACGAGATGGTCCGGAACGGCGAGCTCAAGGCGCCGGTCGTGATCGGCCGCGACCATCTCGATTCCGGCTCGGTCGCCTCGCCGAACCGCGAGACGGAAGCGATGAAGGACGGCTCGGACGCAGTCTCCGACTGGCCGCTGCTCAATGCCCTGCTCAACACGGCGTCGGGCGCGACCTGGGTCTCGCTGCATCATGGCGGCGGCGTCGGCATGGGCTTCTCGCAGCATTCGGGCGTCGTGATCTGCGCCGATGGCACGGATGACGCGGCCGCCCGCCTGTCGCGCGTGCTCTGGAACGACCCGGCCACCGGCGTGATGCGCCATGCCGATGCCGGCTACGACATCGCGCTGGACTGCGCCCGCGAGAAGGGACTTAACCTGCCGGGTATCCTGGGCTGAGCCGTTCTACTGTCATTCCGGGAACGCCCGAAGGGTGAACCCGGAATGACTGGTTATGAACTCGAAGGAGCCTTCCATGCGCATCATCCGCGCCGCTGATTGCAAGGTCATGCCGTGGAAGAACGGCGGCGGCACCACGACCGAAATCGCGGTGGCGCCGGAAGGCGCCTCGCTCGGCGATTTCGACTGGCGCATCTCGATGGCCCATGTAGGCACAAACGGGCCGTTCTCGTCCTTCCCTGGCATCGACCGGACGCTGTCGGTGCTGACCGGAAACGGCATCCGCCTCGCTTTCGGCGACGGCGAGACGGTCGCGCTCGACCGCGCGACCGCACCGTTCTTCTTCGCCGCCGACCGGGCGGTGGCAGGCGTGCTGGTCGACGGGGCGATCGACGACCTCAACGTGATGAGCCGGCGCGGGGCTTGGAGCCACAGCGTCGAGCGGCTGACCGGCGGATCGCATGAGATCGCAGCCGAGCGTGGATTGCTGGTTCTAGTCGCGCGCCGGGGCGATTGGCAGGCGAACGGCACGACGCTCGCCGCCGGGGACAGCGCCGTGCTCGAAGCCCCCATCACAGCAAAACTCGCCACCGGGGATGGCGGCGAGCTGTTCGCGATCCGGCTGCAACCGGTCTGAGCTGCCGTCATTCTCGGGCGGAGCGCAGCTCCGACCCGAGAACCTCATGACTAGAAGGCACTGGTTTCCGAGATGCTCGGGTCAAGCCCGAGCATGACGCCTGTTGTGCCACCTCAAGCCGCCTGACGCGGCTGCGGGCCGACATAGACCGATTGCGGGCGGATCAGGCGGCCGCCGGCGATCTGCTCCTTGGCATGGGCGAGCCAGCCCGTCGTCCGCCCCAGCGCAAAGACGCAGGTGAAGGAATCCGGCGTGAAGCCGAGCGCCTCCAGCAGCAGCGCCGTGTAGAACTCGACATTGGTCTCCAGCGTGCGGTTGGGCTTGCGCTCGCGCAGGATGGCGAGCGCCGCCTGCTCGACCGCCTCGGCCAAGGCGAGGCGCCCGCTATCGGCGCCGAGCCGGCGGATCGCGCCCTTCAGCGCATCGGCGCGCGGATCGCGCACGCGATAGATGCGGTGGCCGAAGCCCATCAGTCGGTCGCCACGATCGAGCGCGGTCTCCAGCCAGGCGCGGGCATTGGTGGGCGCACCGATCGCATCGAGCATCTCGATGACCGGGCCGGGTGCGCCGCCGTGGAGCGGTCCTTTCAACGCACCGATACCGGCGAGCACGGCCGAAACCAATCCGGCGCGGGTCGAAGCGACGACGCGCGACGCAAAGGTCGAGGCGTTAAGGCCGTGATCGGCCACCGTGACAAGATAGGTGTCGAGCGCGGCGGCCTGCTGCTTCGTCGGCGCCTTGCCGGTCAGCATGCGCAGCGTGTCGGCCGCCTGCGACAGGGATGCATCGGGCGCGACCGGCGCGAGGCCCTGACGCAGGCGCAGCGAGGCGGCGGTGAAGACGGCCGGCGCCGCCAGAAGCCGCAGCACCGTGCCGGCATCCTCGCCATCCGGGATCAACGCCGTCATCGCGCGGATCATCTCGACCGGCCCGAGCGTCACGGGGATAACGGCCTTCCTGACCACCGTCTCGAACAACTCCTGTCGCGCCGCGCCGAGCGCCGCCGGCAAATCCTTCATGGCCGGCAGGTCCGGCACGAAGCCGTCGAGCATCAATGCGGCCATCTCCTCGAAGGAGGTATGGCCCGCGAGCTCATCGAGGCTGTGGCCGCGCATCACCAGCCGCCCGGCCGCTCCATCGACTTCGGAGAGCACGGTATGGGCGGCAACGACATCTTCAAGGCCATCGGACATGGCTGTTCTCCTCAACATCTGAGGCCTTGAAGATTGATAGCTTCATCAGTAGAATCAATCTTGAACAATATAATCAATGTATTTTCCCATGACCGACTGGCTGACGGCGCAACAGGTGATGCAGCGGCTCGGGCTGAAGCCGCAGACGCTCTACGCCTATGTCAGCCGCGGGCTGATCGAGGCGCGCGGCGACGCGGACGACTCGCGGCGGCGACTCTACCGGGCCGAGGACGTGGCGCGGCTGGAGCATCGCAAGGCACGGGGGCGCAAGCCCGCCGCCATCGCCGAGGATGCGATCGCCTTCGGCGAGCCGATCCTGGCCTCGGGCATCGCCACGATCCAGCGCGGCAAGCTCTGGTATCGCGGACAGGATGCCGAAAAGCTTTCCGAGACGGCGAAGCTGGAGGATGTCGCAAGGCTGCTCTGGGATTGCGGCTCGCAGCGCTTCCCGCCGTTGTTCACGATCGTGCCGGAGGCGCCGGCCCGGCAGCGGATGTTCGCGGTGATCGCCGCGCGCGCCGCCAGCGATCCCGCCATGGCCGGCCGCACCAAGAAGGCGCTCTATCTGGAAGCGGCCTCCGTCATCGACTCGCTCGTCGATGCCATCGCCGGGCGGCCGGGCCAGGGGCCGATCCACCACCGGCTGGCGCAGGCCTGGGGCTGCGACGCTGATGGAGCCGACCTGATCCGCCGCGCGCTGGTGCTGTTGGCCGATCATGAGCTCAACGCCTCGACCTTCGCGGTCCGGGTGGCAGCCTCGACGCGCGCCTCGCTCGCCGCCTGCATCCTGGCCGGGCTCGCGACATTGTCGGGGCCGCTGCATGGCGGGATGACGCCGCGTGTGCTCGGGCTGATGCGCGAGATCGCAAGCGAGGGCGTCGAGGTGGCGGTCCCGGCGCGGCTTGCGACGGGCATGCCCCTGCCCGGCTTCGGCCATCCGCTCTATCCGGATGGCGATCCGCGGGCTCGCGCGCTGCTCACTGCATTCACGCTGCCGCCAGCCTATGCGGCGACGCGCCGGGCCGTCACCGCGTTGACCGGCGAGGAGCCGAATATCGATTTCGTGCTGACGGCGATCGTAAGCGAACTCGGGTTGGCGCCGGATATCTCGTTCCAGATTTTTGCCGCCGCGCGCTGCGCCGGCTGGATCGCGCATGCGCTGGAGCAGGGCGAGACCGGACGCCTGATCCGGCCTCGCGCCCGCTATGTCGGGCCGGAGCCAGCCTAGGCCGGCTCGGTAACCTTCATCGGCGTCGACTTCCCCGCAAGCTCGCCCTCGCGCTCTTCGATATAGCCGCGCGTGATCGGCAGGCCGTCGAGCTTCTTGGCGAGCTGGAACTGGAACACCACGAGATCATCATGCCGGAAGCTCGCCTCGCAGGCGGCGAGATAGAACTCCCACATCCGGGCGAAGCGCTCGTCGTACATCGCCACCGCCTCGTCGCGCCGGGCGAGGAAGTTCTCGCGCCAGACCTTCAGCGTCTCGGCATAGTGCAGGCGCAGCACCTCGACATCGGTGATGATCAGCCCCTCCTGCTCGACCGCTGCCGCCACCTCCGACATGGCGGGGATATAGCCGCCGGGGAAGATGTACTTGGCGATGAAGGGATTGGTCGCGCCGGGCGGCGTCGAGCGGCCGATGGTGTGGACGAGTGCCACGCCGTCATCACTCAGCAATTCGCGGATCTTGCGGAAATAGTCGCGGTAATAGCCGACGCCGACATGCTCGAACATGCCGACCGAGACGATGCGGTCGAACGGCTCGGCGAGATGGCGATAGTCCTGCAGCCGGAACTCGACCGGCAGGCCGGATTCGGCGCCGCGCTGCTGCGCGATGGCGAGTTGCTCCTCGGAGAGCGTGATGCCCGTCACCGAGGCACCCGTCCCTCCGGCAATGGACAACGCCATGCCGCCCCAGCCGCAGCCGATATCGAGCACACGCTGGCCGGGCTTGAGATCGAGCTTGCCCATGATGTGACGCTTCTTGGCCAACTGCGCCTGCGCCAGCGTCATGCCGGGCTCAGCGAAATAGGCGCAGGAATACTGCATGTCCGGATCGAGGAAGAGCCGGAAGAAGTCGCTTTTGAGGTCGTAGTGATGCGCCACATTGCGCCGGGCGAGCGCCGGCGTGTTGTGCTGATGGAAGCGCCGCACCGCCGTGCGCAGACCCTCCAGGACCTTGCCCCAGCCCTTGGGGCGTGCGCGATGCACGGCAGCGACCAGCGCATCGAGCAGGTCGTAGAGCGAGCCCTGCTCGACCACGACACGCCCATCCATCACGGCTTCGCCCAAGGCGAGCTCGGGATTGAGCGCGAGTTTCAGTTCCGTCGGGGAATCGACGATGCGCATGCGCAATCGCGGCGCAGTGCCCTGCCCGATCGACTGCAACGTGCCATCGGGGAAAACGACATCGATACGTGGCTCGATCGCGAGCCGAGACAACATTCTGGCAATCAGCGAGTGCATTGGCCCCACCTTCGGCAGCGCCCCTTTCGCTGAAGATGGCAATTCGGAGCACCGCCGTAACCGCCCTTTGGTGCAAGGCAGTCCCACGCCTGCGACATGACAACGCAGGTGAGACCGTTCGGTTCCGCTAGGGAAGCATAGCCGACCTGCCGGCTAATGATCCGCCGCGATGACCTCTGCGCGGATCTCCTCGACCAGCCGCTCCTTCAGGGCGACGAATTCCGGGGTCGTCTTGATGGTGTAGGGCCGCGGATGCGGCAGATCGACCGCGATATCGGCCTTGATCCGCCCCGGGCGCGCACTCATCACCACGACGCGGGAGCCGACGAAGATCGCCTCCTCGATATCATGGGTGACGAAGAGCACGGTCTTCTGCTCGCGCTCCCAGATGCCGAGCAGCATTTCCTGCATCAGGGCGCGGGTCTGGTTGTCGAGCGCGCCGAAGGGCTCGTCGAGCAGCAGGATCTTCGGGTCGTTGGCAAGCGCGCGGGCAATCGCCGTTCGCTGCTGCATGCCGCCGGAGAGCTGTTTCGGGAAATGGTCGACGAACTGGCCGAGCCCGACGCGCACCGCCCAGTCACGGGCGATCTTCAGGCGCTCGGCTTCCGGCATGCCTTTTTCCCGGAGGCCGAAGGCGATGTTCTGCTGCACGCTCAGCCAGGGAAAGAGCGTATAGCTCTGGAAGACGAAGCCGCGATCGGCACCCGGCCCGGAAACGGCTGAGCCGTCGAGCAGGACGCGGCCCTCGCTCGCCGTCTCCAGCCCGCCGATGATGCGCAGCAAGGTCGACTTGCCGCAGCCGGAGGGGCCGAGGATGGTGATGAAGTCGTTGTCGGCGACGCTGAGCGAGGTCGGCATCAGGGCGCGGGTCGGCTCGGCCCCACGCTGGCCGGCGAAGACCTTGCCGAGATTCTCGATGACAAGCTTGCTCATGCGCGCGCCCACGGGAACAGGCGCTGGTTGATCGCCTTGAAGAGGAAATCCGAGATGAGGCCGATCAGGCCGATCACGATGATGCCGAAGATGATCTGCCCGGTATTCAGCAAGGCCTGGCTGTCGGTGATCATGTGGCCGATGCCGGAAGAGGAACCGATCAGCTCGGCGACGATGACATAGGTCCAGGCCCAGCCCAGCACGAGCCGGAAGATCTCGGCGATCTCCGGCGCGGCATTGGGCAGCATGACGCGGCGCACCACCGAGCGGTCGGTCGCGCCCAGCGTATAGGCGGCATCGACGAGATCGCGCCGGATCGAACCGACCGAAACCGCGATCATCAGGATGAGCTGGAAGACCGAGCCGATGAAGATGACCAATAGCTTCTGCGTCTCCCCGATGCCGGCCCAGAGGATCAGGAGCGGGATGAAGGCCGAGGCCGGCAGATAGCGCGCGAAGGAGACGAAAGGTTCGAGGAAAGCCTCGATCGGCTTGTAGGCGCCCATCAGAATGCCGATCGGCAAGGCGACGATGACGGCGAGGATGAAGCCGCCGAGGACGCGCCAGATCGTCATCATGATGTCGAAGCCGAAGCCGTAGCGGACCATCAGGTTGTAGCCCTCGCCGACCATGGTCAGCGGATCGGCGAGGAACAGGCGCTGGACATAGCCGCCGAAGGTCGCGACCGACCAGAGCGCGACGAAAAGCGCGAAGAAGGCCAGGCCGTAGCCGATGCGGGCCGGGGCCGAGACGGGTTGCAAAGGTCTCATCGCGATTGGGTTCCGGTCACGGCCATGGCCAGTTGCTTCCAGGGTTCGATCGACCAGAAGCCGGCGGCGGCGCCGGAGGTCGAAGGGAGGATGTAGGTTTCGGCATCGGCCAGTCTGTGCGTCTGCGGCCCGTAGGCGAGCCCGCCCTCCCTGATCCCGAGGGCGACTTGGGCCGCGCGCTTGCCGTTGAAAGCGAGGATGCGGGGCCGGTTCGCAGCGATCCGCGCCGTGAAGCCGGCCACGTCGAAATGGCCGCCGCGCAGCGCGGAATCCGGACCCGAGCTGCGCTTGGCGACATCGGTCAGGCCGATGCCGTAGCGTGGCAGGGTCGCGAATTCCTCCGGCTGGAGCCTCATCGGGACGAGCCCGATCTCATGAAGCACCGGCCAGAACTTGTTGCCTGGCCCGGCATAATAGGCGCCGCGCCTGGCCGAGACGGCGCCGGCCTGCGTACCGCAGAAGACGACACGCAGGCCGGGTTCCAGAATATCCGGAAGGATGTCGCCGGTCATGCGCCGACGGTTACTTGCCGGCGACGAACCGCGTATCGACCAGCGAGGCGAGATCGGGCTTCGCCTTGAGCAGGCCGATCTCGAGCAGCAGGTCGGCGGCCTTGGCCGAGAAGGCCTGCCAGTCGCCCGCGAAGAATTTCTTGTTGCCCTCGGCATCCGACCAGCGCAGGAACGCCGCCGATTTGCCGAACTGCTCGCCGGTCTGCTTCACGTCGGCGCCCATGATCTCATAGGCCTTGGCCTGGTCCTTCTTGATCATCTCCAGGGCCTCGAAATAGCTCTGGGTCAGCGCGGCCGCGGCCTTGTCGTTGACGAGGAAGGCGGGCGTGCAGCCGAAGGTGTCCATCACCATCGGATAGTCGAGGGTGGTGGCGATGATCTTGCCGGCATCGGGCTTGTCACGGACGGTGGAGAGATAGGGCTCATAGGTCATGGCGGCGTCGTTCTGGCCGGCGATGAAGGCCTGAGCGGCGGGGCCGGGCTCCATGTTGACGACCTTGACGTCCTTCACCGAGAGGCCGTTCTCCTTGAGCATCCAAGCCAGCGCGAAATAAGGCGAGGTACCGGGCGCGGAAGCCGCGACCGTCTTGCCCTTCAAATCCTTGATCGCGGCGACATCCTTGCGCACGGCCATGCCGTCGGCGCCGTAGCTCTTGTCGAGCTGGAAGATCTGCTTGGTCTTGATGCCGGCCGCATCCCAGACGATCCAGGTCTCGACCGTGGTCGCGGCGCACTGGATGTCGCCGGAGGCGATGGCGAGGTGGCGGTCCTTCTGCGGGATCTTCTTGATGGTGACGTCGAGGCCGTTCTTCGCGAAGATGCCGGCCTCCTTGGCGAGCACGAGCGGCGCGAAGCCAGTCCAGCCGGAAATGCCGATACTGACCTTGGTCTGTGCCTGGGCGCCACCCGCCGCGAGAAGCGCCGCGAGGCCGAAGCCGACAGTCGCACCGATGCGCTTGAAAACTGCCATGATTGAAACCCTTCCCCGGTTTTTCGGCCGATGCACCACGCTGACGCGTGGAGCGTCATTTGCGGCGCAAAGCAACCTTCGTTCCAAAACAGCCTAATTGCATATGCAAACAGGTCAAGCCGCCGATCAGCGCCGCTTGGGGAAGTCATGACATTCTCTCGTTTGACAGGGCAGAGGGAATTTCCTCCTCTTCCGCCCGCCGGCGCGAGGGGCGCCCTTATTTTCTGTGAGTCGAGGTTTCCCAATGAACGGCGCCGACCGCCTTTGCGACACGCTTCTGATCAACGGCGTCGATACCTGCTTCGCCAATCCCGGCACCTCCGAGATGCATTTCGTCGCGGCGCTCGACCGCAAGCCGGAAATGCGCTGCGTGCTCGGCCTGTTCGAGGGCGTGGTGACCGGTGCGGCCGACGGCTATGCCCGCATGGCCGACAAGCCGGCGGCGACGCTGCTGCATTGCGGGCCGGGCATGGCCAACGCGCTCGCCAACATGCACAACGCGAGGCGCGCCCGCACGCCGATGATCAACGTCGTCGGCGACCATGCGACCTACCATCTCCAGCACGACGCGCCGCTGACCAGCGATATCGAGAGCCTGGCCGAGCCGATGTCGCATTTCGTCCGCCGCATCGCGACGCCGGAGGATGTCGGCCCGGCGATCGGGGAAGCCTATGTCGCCTCGCTGACGCTGCCCGGCGTCACCACCGTGATCCTGCCGGCTGATTGCGCCTGGGGCAGCGTCGAACCCGCCACTCTGAAGCCGACCGAGCTGCCGGCGCTGAAGAGCGTCGATGACGCGACGATCCGCGAGGTCGCGGCCGGCCTGCGCAAGCATGGCAAGCGCGCCGCGATCATGCTGACGGGCCTCGCGCTCCGCGAGAAGCCGATGGAGATGGCCGCGCGCATCTGCGCGGTGACCGGCGCCCAGATCTTCAGCCAGATGTCGAACGGGCGCATCCAGCGCGGTGCTGGCCGCGTCGCCATGCCCAAGGTGTTCTACCCGATCGACAAGGCGCTCGATCAGCTCAAGGATGTCGACTATCTCGTGCTCGTCGGCGCGCAGGTCCCGGTCGGCTTCTTCGCCTATCCCGGCAAGCCCGGCCGCCTGATCCATGACGGCTGCGAGGTCGCCAAGCTCGCGATCCCCGGCGACGACCTGCCGGCGGCGATCACCGGGCTCGCCGAGGAGATGGGCGCGACCAAGACGGCCCCGCTCTACATCGCCCCGCCGCGCAAGGAGCAGCCCGGCCTGCCGACCGGCAAGCTCGATGCCGACAAGGCCTGCGCCATCGTCTCGGCGCTGCTGCCGGAGAACTGCATCGTCTGCGACGAGTCGGTCTCGTCCGGCCGCAGCTTCTATTACGACTGCCACAGCGCGCCGCAGCACGACTATATCCAGCTCACCGGCGGCGCGATCGGCGAGGGCATCCCGCTCGCTGTCGGCGCGGCCGTCGCCTGCCCTGACCGCAAGGTCATCGGGATGCAGGCCGACGGCTCGGGCATGTACACGGTGCAGGGGTTGTGGACGCAGGCGCGCGAGAATCTCGACATCGTCACCGTCGTCTTCGCCAACCGGACCTACCAGATCCTGCATGGCGAGATGCGCGCCGTCGGCGTCAATGATTTCGGCCGCAACGCCACGCTGATGCTGAACATCGACGAGCCGGCGCTGGACTGGGTGATGATGGCCAAGGGCATGGGCGTCGAAGCGGCGCGGGCCACGACGGCCGAGGAGTTCACGAGCCTGTTCAAGGCCGCGCTCAGCCGCAAGGGGCCGTTCCTGATCGAGGCGGCGATCTGAGGCGTTTCAGGCGGCACTGAAGAGTGTCATCCCGCACGCGCTGCGGCACGTCAGTGCTGCGGCGCAGAGGCGGGATCGTTCTCAAGAAGAGGCACCTTCTCGTCACGCGGTCCCGTGTCTGCACAGCAGCGTTACACGCTGCAGCGCGCACGGGATGACACGTGTGGCTACGAAGACAGGCGCTACTTGAACCCGCCCAGGAACGCGTCGAGGCAGTCGCCGATCGCCTCGATGGCGTAGCCGCCCTCCTGCACCACCAGCGTCGGCAGGCCGAAACCCTTCACCTGCCGGCCGATCGTGCCGAAATCACTGGCTTCCAGCTTCAGCACGCCGATCGGATCGTCCTTATGGGCGTCGTAGCCGAGCGCGATCACCACGACCTCCGCGCCGAAATCGCGGATCGCCTTGCCGGCCTGCTCAACCGCAGCCTCCATCGCGGCCCCGCCCGCACCATGCGCCAGCGGCAGGTTGAGGTTGAAGCCCTCGCCCGGGCCGTTGCCGCGCTCGTCGGCATAGCCGGTGAAGAAGGGGTAGTAGTTTGTCGGATCGGCATGGACCGAAATCGTCAGCACATCGTTGCGGCGATAGAAGATCTGCTGCGTGCCGTCGCCGTGATGGGCGTCGACATCGAGGATCGCGACCTTGCCGAATTTCGAGCGCAGGCGCTGGGCCGCGATCGCGGTGTTGTTGAGATAGCAGAAACCGGTGGCGCGGTCGGCACGGGCATGGTGGCCGGACGGGCGGCAGAGCGAATAGACGGCGCGCTCGCCGGCGAGGATCGCATCGGCGGCGGACACCGCGGTCTCGGATGAGCGCAGCGTCGAATGCCAGCAATGCTCGCCGATCGGCACCGAGAGATCGCCGAGATACCAGCCGAGCTGGCCGATGAAACCGGTCGGGCGGCAGGGCGGGCGGACATCCTCGTCCGGGCGGCCGCTCCAATAGGGGAAGGTGCTCGGCCAGACTTCCGGGCCGCGTTCGGCGGGCAGGTCCTGCCAGCGCGCCCAGGCGGTCTCCAGGAACTTGACGAAGCCGGCATCATGGATCGCGAGGACCGGGTCCGTGCCATGCGCTGCGGGCTTCTCCGGCGTGATGCCATGTTTCCTGAGCGCGCCGAGCAGGCGCTCCGTCCGTTCCGGCAGGTCCTTGGGAGCCACGACCTTGCCGAAGCGCATATATTGCTGGGGATCGTGGAGGGCTTGGTCGGGGTGATAGAAGGCGCGCATCAGGCGAAGAATCCTCGTCAGATCGCGAGGCGACCGACGGCCCCGCATGGGGATGCTAGCAACCGCCGACGCCTTGGTCAGCCATGACGATGCCGCCCGCCCCTGCATGGGAGGCGGGGCAGCCACTCAATGCGGCGAGAGCAACGCCACGAACTCACGTGCCAAGGCGTCGATCGCATGGCGCTCCGGCCGATACCAATCGGTCGAGCCGTTGAGCGCGCCCAGCAGGAACAGGCGCAGCACGTCAGGCGAGTTGCCTGCGGGCATGCCGCCGGCCTGCTGCCATTCGGCGATCAGCCCCCGCCAGACATCCTCGTAGGCGCGGCGTACCGCGCGTACGCTCTCGGGCACAGCCGCCGCGCCGAAGGTGAAGACCTTGATGCTGGCTGAGGTATAGTCGCCATGACCGTGCAGGGCAGCGAGATGCGCCCGGACTGCAGCCTCCAGCCGCACGCGCGGCGAGGCCCCCTCCTCCGCCGCGAGCGCCGCGACGACCGCCTCATGGACGAAGTGCACGCCGTCATTGACGACCGCCTCGACGATCTCCTCCTTCGAGCCGAAATGGTAATAGAGGCTGGCCTTGCGGATGCCGACAGCCTCGGCGATCTCGCGCAAGGTGGTCTGATGGTAGCCGCCGCCACGCAGCAGGCGCGCTGCATGGTCAAGGATCAGCCGGCGCGAGCCGCCTTCGGTCGGCGGCCGGGTGTGCGCGGCTTCACTCATAGGGTGTCATCCCATGTGCGCTGCGCGCGCAGTGCTGCGGCGCGTGCGGGATGACGCTCAGCCCTCACAGCCGCTTCGCCACTTCCTCGAGCATGACTTCGGTCGCGCCGCCGCCGATCGCCTGGACGCGGGCATCACGGGTCATGCGCTCGATCGCGCTTTCGCGCATGTAGCCCATGCCGCCATGGAACTGCAGGCAATCGTACATCACTTCGTTGACCAGCTCGCCGCAATAGGCCTTCGCCATCGAGACCTCGCGGGTGGCATCGAAGCCCTGCGCGTCAAGCCAGGCGGCGTGGTAGACGAGCTGGCGCCCGGCCTCGACCTTGCCCGCGAGCTCGGCCAGGCGCTGGCGGATCGCCTGCTTCTCCCAAAGCGGTGCGCCGAAGGCTTTTCGCGTCTTCACGTAGTCCAGTGTCAGGTCGATGGCGGCCTGCGCCTCGCCCATCGCCATGGCACCGATCACGGTGCGCTCGTTCTGGAAATTGCTCATGATCGCGTAGAAGCCGCGGCCCTCCTGCCCGAGCAGGTTCTCGGCCGGCACCTTGCAATCGACGAAGGAGAGCTCGGCAGTGTCGGACGAGCGCCAGCCATGCTTGTCGAGGGCGCGCGAGACGGAGAAGCCCGGCGTGCCCTTCTCGACGAGGAAGATCGAGACCGATTGCGACGGCCGCGCTTGCGGGTCCGTCTTGGCGGCGACGCAATAGAGATCGGCATGGACGCCGTTGGTGATGAACATCTTGGCGCCGTTGAGGACGTAATGGTCGCCCTCGCGCCGCGCCGTGGTGCGGATGCCCTTCACGTCGGAGCCGGCATCGGGCTCGGTCACGGCGACCGCGACGATCTTTTCGCCGGCGATGATGCCGGGCAGATACTTGTCCTTCTGCGCCGGGCTGCCGGCATTGGCGATATGGACCGAGGCCATGTCGGTATGGACCAGCGCGGTGATGGCGACGCCGGAGAAGGTCGAGCGCCCCAGTTCCTCGGCCAGAACCACGGTCGCCATCGTGTCCATCTCGGAGCCGCCATACTCGCCGGGATAGCGGATGCCGAAGAAGCCGAGCTCGCCCATCTTGCGCAGCACCGCACGCGGGACGAAGCCGTCCTCCTCCCATTGCAGGGCATGCGGCTTGATCTCGGCCTCGACGAAGCGGCGGACCTGGTCGCGCAACGCCTCATGTTCTTCCGTGAAGTAAGGCGAGCGGCGAGCGCCCTCCACAGCAGGCTTCCCGACAGCCGACATCGCCTTCTCCCGTTTTCTGCAGCGCCACCAGCGAGCTACCTGCCGGACGGTAGGTGAACACCGCGCCGAGATCAAGCTACCTTCCCTCTATGGCGATGTCAGGCGACGTCGTCCCAGTGGGCGACCATGCTGCGGCCCTTGCCGGCGCGCTTGGCGCCGTAAAGGGCCTGATCGGCCGCACGCGTCAGGACCTCGGCCGTCCAGGGCGTGGTATCCTGCTCCGACTTGACGGATACCCCGACGCTCGCGCCGACGGTGACAAGCTGCCCCATCAGCATGAACGGCGCCATGACGACCGACACGGCCCGGTCGGCGATCTCGGACAGCGCAGCCGCATCCTCGACGCTGCGCACGACGAGGGCGAATTCGTCGCCGCCCAGCCGCGCCACGCTGTCACCCGGCCGGACGACACCCTTCAGGCGCATCGCGACCTGCTTGAGCAGATCGTCGCCGGCGTGATGGCCGTGGCGGTCGTTGATCAGCTTGAATCCGTCGAGATCGAGCAGCAGCAGGCCGAGCGCCTCGCCGCTTTCGCCGGCCTCGCGCAGCACACGATCGAGCCCGCGGCGATTCATGAGCCCGGTCAGGGAGTCGTGACTGGCGGCGAAGTCGAGTTCGCGGCGCACCATCAGCAATTCCTCGAACTGGCCGATGATGTAATCCGAACTCTCATAGATCGAATAGAGATAGACGAGGAGCAGCACACTCAGCGCCTGATAGAGCGGATCGCCGGAAGCCAGGAAGGCGACGACCAGCGTGCCGATCGCGATGGTCGAGAGCACGGCGCAGATCCAGTAGCGGAGCGTACGCAAGTAGGACCCTGCCGTCAGCGCCATGGTGAGCCCGAGGCTGAGCACGAAGCCGCCGGCATGGTCGGTCGCGGCGGCGGCCAGCGTCAATGCCGCGATGACGAGCGTGAAGGCGAAGGCGGAATAGGCGTAGCCTGCCTCCCAGCGCCGCGCTTCCGCCAGGGATAGCTTGCGCGCCGGATCGCGCCGCTTGAAGCTGACGATGTTGGCGATGCGCCGCAGGGTCGTCACGACGCCTGCTGCCGTCAGCCACCAGAAGATCGTCTCGCCGGTCTGCACGGCCATGATCGCAGAGCCGACGATCAGCCCGGCCGCAATGCAGAGGATCTGAGGCAGGGCCGCGAAGAGACGCGAGATGATCTCGATCTCGATATCCGCGGGAAGCTGCGCGGCGCGTCTACGGGGCCTCATCAGCAGATGCATGGCGATGCCTCTACGCGCGAGGCTCTAAGAACCCGTCAGCCCGATCCCGGGCATTTTAGGGATCGCATCGCTTGCTCGATATCGGGCAGAAACGAAAAGGGGCTGGCAGATGCCAGCCCCGTTCCAGGCTCCGCATCGGAGGGCGGACGCTGCGATCAGTTGCAGCCGCAGCCGTGACCGAAGCCCCCGAGCAGGCCGCCGACGAGTCCGTTGCGGGAGACGATCGCCTTCACCGGGGCGACGACGCCGACCTTGTTGCCGTTGGCGATGCCGTTGCCGCTGAGCACGCTGACATTGTTGAGCGCATTGATCTTGACGCCCGACACGGCCGTCGTCACCGGGGCGATGATGCCGCCGAGAAGCGAACCGCCTCGCCCACCGGCCATAGCGGGGGACACGGCGAAAGCTGCAACCGTAGCGAGAACAAACGCGTATTTCATCTTGCTTCTCCCTGTTTCGCCTCCGGGCCGGAAGCGACGAAACACGTATAGGTTGCAACAACCTCTTCAAGCAACCTTCTCTCAAAATTAACCATACCGAGTAAAGTTAATTTACAACCGGAAGGTACACTTTGAAACTAAACCTCAAATCATTCGCGCTATATCTAAATCTATCCGAATACATATAAGAGCAAAACCGGTATAATTTACGATCAATTAACCGTTATAAACCATGATTGCGAAATAAATTTTCAGATCACGGCGACGTCGATGCAGAAAATCATCATTCTCGCATTGGTCTTTCACGCTTCCCTTGCGCTCGCAACTGAGAAGCCGGCCGAAGATAAGGAAAGTTCGATCGCCGTTATCGGGCTTCGGGGCGGCTTCGACAGCAATCCCGCTGGTGTCCAGGGTGCGAACGGCACTCCTGTCGCCACAACCTATGCAACCTGGGATTACCTGCACGGCACAGTGCAGGACGGCTATGGGCTGAACCTGTCGCTCGTCGAGACGCATTACGATCCGCGGGCGCTCGCTTCCGCCCGCGCCCATTCGCTGACGCTGAAGCACGGCTTCAGCCTTGGCGAGGCCAGCGCGCTGCAATCCTCCCTGACGGCAAGCAGCGAACAGAGCTGGTCACGCCGGAAAAGCAGCCTGTCCTGGCGCGAGCGGCTCGATCACAGCATCGGCGCTTTCCGCCTCTTCGCCAGCGGGGAAGCGCGGATGACGGCGCTGAACGAGCGCAACGTCTTCAATCTCGGCGATTTCCTGCCGCGCGACGAGAATTTCGGCACGCTGGGGCTGACGACGGGTGCTGCCTGGCGATCGGGCGAGACCGAAATCGGCCTCTCCTTCAGCGCCGCACGCATCCATTATATCGAGGGCGTCGACTATCTCGGGTTCCGACGCGACCATAACCGGCTGCAACCCAACCTGTTCTTCTCGACGGAGCTGAAGGGTGCCGCGATCGAGGCCTCGCTCTCGCCGTTCCGCGCCTATTTCCCGGAGAAGGAGTTCGATGCGGTCGAGAGCCTGCTCTATACGGCGAAGCTGCGCCTGCCCTATGAGCGGTTCACGCTCGACCTCGGCTCGCTGCGCACAGTGGAAGACACCACCCTGCCCTTCTCCGTCATCAACCTGGTGACGGCGCATGAGGCGAAACTGACGGCCCGGATCGACGACGACAATGCCGTCAGCCTGTCGGCCCGGCGCAAGACCGACGATTATGTCGGCCTCGATGCCCGCTCGGACCAGAAGGGTGTCGGCATCGACTACCAGCACAACCTGGGCAAGGGCTTGATCGGCACCGTTACCGGCGCCTGGCGCAAGACCAAGGAGACCGGCCTCACCCCCGTGACCTCGTTCAGCGTGATGCTCGGCCTGCAAAAGCAGATCGACCTCGGCCGCAGTGGCAAGACGGACAAGAGCGACGGGTAGGGTCGCTGCCTTTCACAAAGCCAGCACTGTCACACCGGGCGCGTAGCGGGATCCATCGACCAGCTTCGCCGTTCCTTTCCCTTGCCTCCTGGCCGCCTCAGCCTGCGTTCATCATGAACCCGCTAGGAGACAGTGAAACGTCTCGCCAGGCCCACTCGCCGGCGAGGAAACGGAAAGGAAGAACCATGCTGCGTCGCCAGCTCACGGTTTCGGCCCTCGCCTGCGCCGTCCTGCTCAGCGCAATCCCGACCCAGGCCCAGTATTACGGCGGGCCTTATCGCGGCGGACCGTCCTATAACGATGATGACGACGATGACGATGATCGTCCGCGGCGGCGCTATGACCGTCGCGATTACGGCTATGAGCGCCCATATTACAGGCAGCCGCGCTATGGGAATATGTGCGTGACCAGCCGGGGCGATTGCCCGACGCCACCCCTGCCCTATGGCTCAAGCTGCGGCTGCAGCATCCCCGGCTTCGGCAGCAAGCGCGGCATCGTGCAGTAAAGCCGCGCCGGCCACGTTCAGGGCCGGCGCCGGCTCTCCGTCCCGAGATAGCAGATGCCCTCGCCGGGCTTGGCCTTGGGGTTGGGGAAGATGATGAAGCCGTCGCGCGGCATCGTCACGACGGTGCCGTCTGCGCGGCGGGCGATCGGCGTGCCCTTGGCGACGCGGTCACCGGTCTTCCACGAACCTTCGACCCGGTCGCCCTCGGCCTCGCAGATGACAAGATCGTCCATGTGAACGACGGTGCGCTCGGCTCGAACCGGCGGCGCCTCGTCGGTCAGGCCGAGATGGACGAGTACGTTGCGGATCGCCTTGTAGCCGACATCGACCGAAGCCGGGTCGTCGTGACGCCCGCATTCGAGCGTGACGCCATAGCCACCGGCGAAGCGCATGAACTCCGTCGTGCCGAAGCCCTCGGTGACAGCGAGGCGCGGCAGGTTCAGGCGCTCGCGCGCCGCGATCAGCCGGACATAGATGTCGAGCCAGCCATGAATCATCAGGTCGACGCCGAGGCAGGCGGCGAAGGCAGCCTCGGCCGCACCATGGCGGAAGGGTTCGAGCGCGCCGCGATTGTCGTCCGGCCCGAAGAAGACGAACGGGACGCCCTCCCCGGTGAAGGAATGGACGTCGAGCAGCATGTCGTGCTGGCGCAGGATGGCGGAGAGGCGGTTGCCGATCCGGTCCTCGTTGTCATCGGGCTGTGGCCGCTCGCGCAGGTCGCGGTTGAGGTTGCGGTCGCCCTCGCGGGTGTTCTGCCGATAAGCCTTCGGATTGGCGACGGGCAGGAAGGTGACCTCGCCGCGCTGGATCGCGACCCGGCCGGCGCGACAATCCTCGATCACGCGGGCAATGGCATTCGGCCCGCAGGTCTCGTTGCCGTGGACGGCGCCGAAGACGAGGAGTTTCGGCCCCGCCTTCAGCCCATGGAAGCGGATGGTCTCGAGCGGCGGGTCGATCAGGTCTGGCGTGGTCATAGGCTCTACTGTCAGGCTTTGCGTAGCTGTGAGTGGGGGTCGAGGATGTCGCGCAGGCCGTCACCCAGCAGGTTGAGGCCGAGCACGGTCATGAAGATGGCGAGGCCCGGGAAGATCGAGATCCAGGGCGCGGTGGTGATCTGGTCGCGCGCGTCGGAGAGCATCGAGCCCCAGCTCGGGAAGGGCGGGCGGATGCCGAGACCCAGGAAGGAGAGCGCCGCCTCCGCCAGCACCGCGCCGCCCATGCCGAGCGTGCCGATGACGATGATCGGGCCCGCGATGTTCGGCAGGATCTGCAGCAGCATGATGCGCAGATTGCTCGAGCCGAAGGAGAGCGCCGCCTCGACATAGCCCTGCTGCTTGATCGACAGCGTCGCGGCGCGCGACAGCCGGCAGGTATAGGACCAGTTGGTCAGGCCGAGCGCGATCAGCAGGCTGGTCAGGCCCGGCTGGAGAATCGCCATGATGGCGAGCGCAAAGACCAGCGAGGGGATCGACAGCATGAGGTTGGTCAGGCCGTTGACGAAATCGTCCCACCAGCCGCCGAAATACCCCGCCGACATGCCCAGCGCCACGCCGATCACGGTGTTGATCAGCTGCGAGACGATGCCGACCGTCAGCGAGATGCGCGCGCCGTAGAGCACCCGGCTGTAGATGTCGCGGCCCTGCGCATCCGTGCCGAACCAGAACTCGGCGCCGGGCGGAACCTCGGCATTCATCAGATTGGCGTCCATGACGGGGTCGGTATGTGCCAGCCAGGGTGCCAGCGTCCCGCCGATCACGACGGCAGCGAAGAGCGCGCCGCCGATCCAGAGATTAGCCCGGAATTTCATCTGCTGCCCCGCCCCTAGGTGTATTTGATGCGCGGATCGATCAGAGCGCAGAGCACGTCCACGATGATGTTCACGACGAGGAAGAAGAGCACGAGCAGCAGGATGCAGGCCTGGACGACGGGAATGTCGCGCAGCGACACACTGTCGACCAAGAGCGAGCCGATGCCCGGCCAGGCGAAAAGCTTCTCGATCACGACAGCGCCGCCCATGATCGAGCCGAATTGCAGCCCCAGCGTCGTCAGCACGATGACCATGGCGTTGCGCGCCACATGCCAGCGCATCACCCGGACCTCGCTGTTGCCCTTGGCGCGAGCGGTGCGAACGAAGTCCGCGTTCATGACCTCGAGCACGGCAGCGCGCGTCGTGCGGGCCAGCAATGCGAGCGGCGCCACGCCGAGTGCGACCGCCGGCAGTACGATGTAGCGCGGATTGCCGTCGCCATAGCCGAAGCTCGGAAACCAGCCGAGAACCAGCGCGAAGGCATACATCAGCATCAGCCCAAGCCAGAACTGCGGCAGGGACAGGCCCGACACGGCAACAAACATCGATTGCATGTCGAGCCAGCCACCCGGCTTCAGCGCGGCCAGGAAGCCAAGCGGAATGCCCAGCGCGATGGCGAAGGCCATCGCGGCGATGGCCAGCTGAAGACTGGGCCAGATCCGCTCAAGCAGGGAATTGATCACCGGCTGGCGGGTGCGGAACGAGGTGCCGAGATCGAGCGTCGCAAGCTTCCCGGCATATTTCACGAAGCGCACATAGACGGGCTCGTCGAGGCCGAACTGCTTGTTCATGCGCGCGACCTGCTCGGCATCGACAACCGAGCGGCCATCCGACATCTGGGTCGAGGCGAAGTCGCCGGGAATGACGCTGAACATCACGAAGACGAGCCCAGCGACCGCAAGCAGGATCGGGATGGCCTGCAGCAGACGGCGGAAGACATAGGGCAGCATGGTCAACTCCTGATCGCCGCCGCAGGGCGGACTCAGGTCAAGGCCCGAATGTCTCCGTCACCCCGGACGGGCGGCATGGCCGCACCGATCCGGGATGACGGATGTCTTCGAGCTGGCGGAAACCTCCGCGGAGGCGCGCTTACTTCGCTGCGGGCGAAGACGCGTCGACCCAGAGATCCTCGTAACGCTGGAGCGCGAGCTCCGTAGCGTTCGCCTGCAGGCCATGCAGCCAGGGCTGATAGGCCATCACCGCCTTGTTGTAGTTGAAGAACCAGACGGGAGCCTCGTCCTGCAGCAGCGCATTGGCCTTCTTCATGAGCTCGATTTTCTTGCCGGCGTCCCTCTCGGCCGCGGCCTCCTCGAACAACTTGTCAAAAGCGGCGCTCTTGAAGGTGGTGTAGTTGCACGACGAGCGCGGCGTCGCCGAGTGGAAGCACTTCAGCGCGGTCAACGGATCGGGGCCGGAGGTGTTCGACCAGATATAGGCCTGGAAGTCGCCCTTCGCGATGACGCCACCGAGCGCCGAGGTCTCGACCGGCTTGACCTTCACCTTGATGCCGACCTTGGCGAGCATGGGAATCGTCGCCTCGACGATCGGAATGCCCCAGCTCTCGTTCGGCGTCGCCGTCCATTCGAACTCGAAGCCATCGGGATAACCGGCCTCGGCCAGGAGCTTCTTGGCCTTCTCCGGGTCAAAGGCATAAGGCTTGGCGTTCTTGTCGAAGGCCGGGACCGAGCTCGGCAGCCAGCTCACCGCGCGATAGGCCTTGTCGCGAACGAGGCGCTTGATGATCAGGTCGCTGTCGATCGCGTAGTTGATCGCCTGGCGCACCCGCTTGTCGGAGAACGGCTTGAACTCCGGGTTCATGCCCATGTTGCGGGTGAAGACCTCCGCAACTTCCAGGATGCCCTTTGAAAGGTTCGGATCGGCCTTGTAGGCAACGTATTGGGTCGAGCCGAGGATCGAGACGTCGATCTCCTTGTTGCGGAAGGCGACGTCGCGCGCAGCCGCCTCGCCCATCGGCGAGATCACCAGCTTGTCGGCATAGGGCTTGCCGGGCTTGTAGTATTTCTCCCAGCGCTCGAAGACCATGCGCGAACCGGGCACATGCTCGACGAACTTGAACGGGCCGAGGCCGATCGGCTTGTTGAAGAAGTCCGGCTGCTGCGCTTCCTTGGCCGGCATGATCGCCGTGGTGGCAGCATAGAACAGGAAGCTGGGATCGGCCGGATCGGTCAGCGTCATCTCGATGGTGAAATCATCGATCTTCTTGAGGCCGGAAATCTCCTTGGCCTCGCCCTTGCGGACGGCCTCGGCGCCCTTGATGCGCACGACGCGGCTCGCACCCGGATAGTTCTTGGAACCATCGACAAGACGCGTGAACGACCAGATCACATCGTCGGCCGTCATCTTGCGGCCATTGTGGAAGAACGCGTCGTCGCGCAGCTTCAGCGTATGCGTCAGCCCGTCCGCCGAGGTGGTCATGCTCTTGACGAGCTCGGGCTCGGGCTTGCCGGCCTTCGAATCCCAGCGGAACAGCATGCTGTGCAGGGCGTAGCCGTAGATCTCGTCCTGGATCTGGTTCGAGACATGGCTGTCATTGCTGACGAAGGAGGCGCCATAGGGCGCCGTGAAGCGAATCGTTCCGCCGCGGCGCGGCTCCTGAGCCTGCGCCGAGATCGTAAAGGCTGCCAGCGTCAGCGCGGTGGCGAAGGCAAATTTCTTCAACAACACGATTTTTCCTCCCGTTTCCCATCTGCTCCGGCTGATCCGGAGTTGTTTGTTTCAAGTGGAACCATAACGGCTTTGCCGCGCTTGTCTTCCCCCGCGCGGTCAAATTCCCCGAACAGCTCCGCGATTCACGGTGTCGCGGGGCTTTTCGGGATTCTCTTTCGCATTTTCTTCTCGCGAACCGGTCCTTTTCGCTCGAAAATGCGCTCAACGCTCGTAGACGACCTCGCCGCCGAGAATGGTGAGATCGCAGCGCGTGTCGCCCAGGATAGCGGCCGGATCGGCTGTCAGCAGATCGCGCGAGAACACCGCGACATCGGCCAGGAAACCCGGCGCGAGACGACCCTTCACGTTCTCCTGCTTCTGCGAGAAGGCGCCAAACTCGGTATAGGCCTGCAAGGCCTCCTCGATCGACACGCGCTGACGCTCGTCCATCACCGTGCCCTTCCAGGTCTGGCGGGTCAGCATGGTGTGGAAATTCGGGAAGGGGTTGGGGTCGCAGACCGGCGCGTCGCTGCCCGTCGCCGGCTTCAGGCCGAGATCGAACCAGGTCCGGAAGGGATAGCTCGGCAGCGCCCGCTCCGGCCCGAGCACCTTCACATAGGCATCGCCGAAATCATGGATGAAGACCTGCTGCGGACAGGGATAGATGCCGGCCTTGACCATGCGCTCGTGCTGCTCGGGGGTCGAGAAGCCGCAATGCTCGATACGGTGGCGACGGTCCGGGTCGGGGTAGGCGGCGAGCGCCTTCTCATAGGCGGTGATGAGCTGCTCGATCGCGGCATCGCCGATGGCGTGGCAGGCGAGCTGGTAACCCTTCTTGTGGGCATCGAGCACCATGCGTTCGAGCTCGGCATCCTCCCACATCCAGACGCCGGTGGTCTTGTCCTCGCCGAGATAGGGCTCGGTCATCCAGGCGGTGCGGCCGCCGGCCGAACCGTCGAGGAAGAGCTTGACCGCGCCGATCATCAGCATCTCGTCGCCGGTCCCGGAGATCAGCCCGGCGTCGTAGCAATCAGGCACGATCGAGCGGCCGTCATCGCCGAGCAGGGTCAGCCAGGTGCGGACCGGCAGGCGGCCGTCGCGCTTGGCGCGGTGATAGGCCGCGATCTCGCGGAAGCCGCCCTTCTGGCCGACGGCGGCATCCATGCAGCTGGTGATGCCGAGCGAGAGCAGATACTGCCCGCCGCGCTCGATACCGGCGATGATGTCCTCTTCGGTGGCTGCCGGAATCGCGGCCTGGACCGGAGCGCGGGCGTTCTCGGCGAGCAGGCCGGTCAGGCGGCCGTTCTGCTGCTCGATCAGGCCGCCCTGCGGCGTCGGCGACGTCTCGTCGATGCCGCCGAGGCGCAGCGCTTCCGAGTTGCAGATCGCGATATGGCCGCAGGCGCGCACCAGCATCACCGGATTGTTCGGCGCGGCGCGGTCGAGTTCTTCGCGATAGGGGTGACGGCCGGTGTCGAGCTTGGTCTGGTCATAGCCGCGCGAGAGGATCCATTCGCCGGGCTTCGACTGTGCGGCACGGGCCGCGATGGCGCCGAGAAGGGCATCGAGCGTCGGCGCGCTCTCCGGCTTGGAATCGACCCAGCCCATGGTCATGCCGAGCGAGACCAGATGCAGGTGCGAGTCGTTCAGACCCGGCGTCGCGAGCCGGCCCTTAAGGTCGATGACGCGGGTCTTCGGCCCGATCAGCGGCTTGATCTCGGCATCGCTGCCGGCGGCCAGGACCTTGTCGCGGAAGATCGCCAGCGCCTCGACGACGCCTTCCTCGCGCCCGCACCAGATCGGCCCGTTGCGCAATACGATATCGGCCTGAATCGCCATGGTGTTCTCCTCAAATCAAGTCGTCGCCGACGCCTGCGCGCGGCGGTCAGATATCGTCGAGCGGGAAGATCGGACGGCGGACCTTCTTGTAGGGCCGCTCCTTGAAGTTGCGCGTCGAGAGTGCGCCGGTATCGACCTCCAGCACTTCGCGCGCGATCGGCTGGAAGGCGGCGCGGAAATGCTGCATCGACTTGACGATCACCGTCGATTTCCGGGTCGGATCGACGCCGAGCGAGGTGAACTGCGCGAGATCGGTCGCCTGGCCGTTATGGGTGATGACGATGATCTCGACATCGTCGACGCGCAGCAGGGCCGAGAGCCCGTAATTACGCCAGACGCCGCCGGCCATCGGGCCATGGCAGAGGAAATAGCCGTCGGTGATCGCGACCACGTGAGCGTCGAGATCGAGCGGCGCGCCGCCCATGGTCGGATCGACCTTGCCGCCGAGCTTGATCCGGCCGCGCTTGCCGACGCCGATCGCCTGGGCGGCGAGCACAGCCTCGGGGTCGTTGATCGCATGGAAGCCGACATTCTTCAGCCCGGCATCGAGGACCGCGCGCAGCAGGTTGGTGGCGTCGCCATAGGCGCCGGAGCCGGGATTGTCCGAGTAATCCGAGATCACCACAGGCTTGTAGCCGGGCTTTCCGGTATCGGCCTCGCCGGCCTTGGCGCGGGCCATGGCCTCGGCCAAGGGCGTGAAATGGATCGAGGAGAAGCGGCGCTGCTCCCAGGCGTAATCCATCAATTCTTCGGCGATGGTTTGCGCCTTGCCGCGATCATCGGCCGTGACCGCGATCGAGGGGCCGATATCGTGGACATCCGCCGAGGAGAAGCCGGCCTGGACGCTGACGACGAGCGCATCGCCCGAGGCTTCCAGCGCGTCGCCACGGCGCAGCAGTTCGAGGAAAGGCGGCGAAGTAGTGCGCCCGCCGTCGAGCGCGTAAAGGATCGGACGCCGGGCGAGCGCGACCTTGGGCTTGATCTTGCCCTTCAGCGCGCGCTGCAGCAGCTCCGCCGCCTGCCAGGTCCGCTCGTATTGGTCGATATGCGGATAGGTGCGGTAGGAGATCAGCGCATTGGCGTTGTCGGCCATAGCTTGCGTCACCGTCGCATGCAGGTCGAGCACGGCGACGACCGGAATGTCCGGGCCGATGCGCTTGCGCAGCCGCGCCAGCAACTCGCCCTCGCCGTCATCCGAGCTTTCGGTCGACATCGCGCCGTGCAGATGCAGCAGCACGCCGTCAACGCCCGGAGCGGCATCGCAGATCTGGCCGGCGAACAGATCGAAGGCGGCATCGGTGACGCGGCCGGATGGATTGGCGCCGGTCACCAGCGGGTGGACCAGGCTCCAGCCGAACTTGTCGGCCGCCTCGAAGGCCGCGCCCATCGAAGTGCGTGTGCCGCGGAAGGCGCCCGGGATTTCATTGTCGCGATAGGCGCCATGCGCCCTGAAGGTGGCTTCGTCCGTGAGCTGAACACTGAAGGTGTTCGTCTCATGCATGAACTCGGCGATCAAAACGCGCGGCACCGTCATCTCCCCAAACATATCGTTCAATTTTTTTGACAGTCTTGGCGAGCCAACTCGGGATTTGCCACTGTTTTTCGCGCATGCATCCCCAGAAACCTGCGCGCTTGTCGAAATGTGGTGAATATGCTCGACTGAGCGGAACCAACTGGCCAATGGCGCCGTTTTCGCAGCGGCCCCCCGCGAGCGCCCGCCCATGCCGGTTTCCCCGCAGGCTAAACGCCTTTCCGCCGTGACACGACTGCGGCGCGTTTCGTCAGATGAACTCACGATCCGTCGCGTTCGCCACGGCCGCTCCTTCGGCTACCGGGACGCGGAGGGCGGCAAGGTCAGCGACGAGGCCACCCTCGCCCGCATCCGCTCACTGGCCATTCCCCCGGCTTATGAGGATGTCCGCATCGCGGCCGATCCGCGCGCCCATCTCCAGGCGATCGGCCATGACGAGGCCGGCCGCATCCAGCATCGCTACCATCCGGACTGGGAGAAGGTGCGGGAACGGCGCAAGCTCAAGCGGCTCGCCCGGCTGATCGAGGCGCTGCCGAAGCTGCGGGCGCGCATCGCAACCGATGTCAAGGCGCGGACTCTGTCGCGCGACAAGGCACTGGCCTGCGCGGCCGCGATCATCGATCGCTGCCATCTGCGCGTCGGTAACGAGACCTACGCCAAGGAAAACGGCAGCCACGGCACATCGACGCTGCTCAAGCGACACGTCACGCTGACGGGCACTCGGGTCGCGCTGCATTTCCGTGGCAAGAGCGGCAAGGACATCTCCTGCGCCATCGACGATGCGCCACTGGCCCGCGCAATCACCCGGATCACCACCCTGCCCGGCCGCCGGCTGCTGCAGTATCGCGGCGAAGACGGCTCCGTCGCATCGATCCACGCGGCCGAGATCAACACCTATCTCAAGCGCGCCTGCGGCCTGCCCGTCAGCAGCAAGGATCTGCGCATGCTCGCCGCCAATGCCGCCGCGGCCGAACTTCTCTTGGCTGGTGAGGCGGTGGCGAGCGAGGCTGGCCGCAAGCGCCAGCTCGCGGACATCATGCGCGCCATCTCGGAGAAGCTGGTCAACACGCCGGCGGTCGTGCGCAAGAGCTATGTCCACGCGATCGTCATCGATGCCTATGCCAGCGGCCGCTTGCAGAAGAGCTACGCGAAGGCGCGCGCCAAGGCCGGCTGCTCGCGGATCGAACGCGCTCTGGGGCTGCTCGCCGCCTGAAGCTCGGGGGAACAATGCCACCCTTCAGAGCTTGGTCCTGAAAGCCTTTTCAGAGGAGACCGCCATGGCCCAGCCCGACAGGAAGCGCGAGAATCCCGCCCTGCTCGAGGACGAACGCAAGCCCGCGAACGCCGGTCAGGCCGCCGCCGAGACCGACCCCAGCGAGAGCCAGCGTGTCAGCGACCGCACCAACATCCATGATGCGGGGAGCGATGCCAACGACACGCCGGATGGGCTGACGGAAGCGGAAGAGGCCGTGCGGCAGGCGGCGGAGGACGTGCCCGTCGGCAGGCCGCTACGCGGCAAGACCGAGGCGATCCCGGTCTTCGATCGCGGCTCGCTTCCGCCCAAGGCCTGAGCCGGGGAGGACAAACCCATGACCGGCGATTGGAGCTTTCTCATCTGGATTGTCCTGATCGCCGTGCCGATCGGGATTGTCCTTGCAACCTTCTGGGCGCGCTCGCGCGGCCCTGGGGAGGCGATGCTGGGCAAGCCCAGCGTCGACGACCCGCGCGATCCAATCTAGCGAGCCCCTCGAACCGAGGTGCCACGCTCAGGATAGCGGCGCCTACAACGACTTGAAGCTCGGATAGTGCCCGCGGTAGCTCTTCTCGAGGATCGCGACGCCGCCCCGCTCCTTCAGGATCTGCGCAACAGCGAGGCCGAGTTCCCGTGCCTGTTCCGGTGCCGCGCTCTGATCGGCGACGACGCGCTCCGTGCCTTCGATCGAAGTCACCTGCGCATGCAGCGTCAGGCGGCCGTCCTGCCATGTCACGCAGGCGCCGACCGGCAGGCTGCAGCCGGCCCCGAGCGCATGCATCATCTCGCGCTCGGCCTCGGCCTCGGCACGGGCCTGCGGACACTCGATCGCCTTCAGCACCTCGATCACCGCCGCATCCTCGGCGCGGGCCTCGAGCCCGAGCGCGCCCTGGCCGACCGCATAGGGGAACAGGGACGGCGCAAGCGCCTCCGAAGAGGCTTCGTCCATGCCCAGCCGGCGCAGTCCGGCTTGCGCCAGGATGACCGCGTCGAGCGCATCCTCGCCGCCGATCTTGGCCAGGCGAGGGCCGACATTGCCGCGGATCGGCACGACGGTGACGTCAGGCCGGAGGTTCAGGATCTGGGCGCGGCGGCGAAGCGAGCCCGTGCCGACGCGAGCGCCCTGGCGCAGCGTGGCCATGGTCGCGCCGCAGAGCGCATCGCGCGGGTCCTCACGCGGCGGCACCGAGGCGAGAACGAGGCCTTCATGCAAGGTGGTCGGCAGGTCCTTCAGCGAATGGACGACGAAATCGACCTCGCGCTTCACAAGTTGCTGCTCATGCTCGACGGCGAAGACGCCGACCATGCCGAACTGGTGGAACTCGGAGACGCGGTCGCGGTCGGCGATGGTGGCGATCTGGCAGAGGGTGAATTCCGCTTGCGGGAATTTCTCCCGGATCAGGCCCATGACGTGGTTGGTCTGGGCCATCGCCAACGGGCTGCGGCGCGTGCCGATCCTCAGATGCATGATCTCAAAACTTTCGGTCCTGTCCGGCCGGGCCGGTTATTGCCGCGGTCTATATCAGGGGGGCGCCGGGCTGACGAGTGCGGCACATGCCCATACTGCTCTGGATCAATCGTGGGCGGCAGCCCCGCCCTGCTGCCGCATGGCGGCCATCGCCTGCCCAAGCTCCTCGATCACGCGCGGATCGCGCGACTGGGCGACGTTGAAACGCATGAAGTTGCCGGCCATCTGGGCGACGCTGAAGACATTGCCCGGCGCCAGCACGACGCCCTGCATCACGGCAAGGCGGGCAAGCTCGGCGGAATCCACGTCCTCCGGCAAACGGCACCAGAGATAGAAGCCGCCGCGTGGCATCAGCCAGGGCCGAATCCCGAGCGGCTCCAGGCGGGCTGCAACCTCGCGCCGCGCCTGAGCCAGGCGCCTGTGCAGCTCCTCCATATGCTTGCGGTAGCTGCCACCGGCGAGGACACCCGCCAGCAGCTCCGTCGAGACCGGGCCGGGGCCTCCGAAACTGGTCGCGACCTGCAGATCGACGAGCCCGTCGATCCAATCCGCCCGCGCGGCGATATAGCCGCAGCGGACCGCGGCCGAGAGCGTCTTCGAAAAGCTGCCGATCCGGATGACGCGCTCCAGCCCGTCGAGCGCAGCCAGCCGTGCCGATGGTTCCGGTTCGAAATCGGCGAAGATGTCGTCCTCGACGATGATCATGTCGTTGGCTGTGGCAGCGCTCAGCACGCGATAGGCGGCCTGCGGCGACAGGCTGGCGCCAGTCGGATTGTGCAGGCCGGAATTGGTCAGGTAGAGGCGCGGGCGTTCGGCCGCGACGACCGCCTCAAACGCCGCAATATCCGGCCCCGACGGGGTATAGGGCACGCTCAGGATCCGCACCTGATGCGCCCGCAGCAGCGCCTGGAAGTTGAAATAGCAGGGGTCGTCGACGAGGACCGCATCGCCCGGCCGCAGCAGGAAGCGGCAGATCAGGTCGAGCGCCTGCGTGCCGGAGCCGGTCAGCGTCAGCTGCTCGGCCGAGACCGCAAGCCCGGCCTCGGCGAAGCGCCCGAGCAGGAGCCGGCGCAGGACGGAGGCGCCGCGCGTGCCGCCGTAGTCGGTGAGGATGGCGCCATCGGCCCGCGCCAAAGCCCGGAAGCCGCGGCGCAGAGCCTCATCCGGCATCCAGTCGGCCGGCAGCCAGCCGCAGCCCGGCTTCAACGCACCCGGTTCGGCATCAAGCGACTGGCGCGAGACCCAGAACGGATCGACCACAAGCTCCTGCGGCGAGGCGGCCTGCGTCAGCGCCAGGGGCGGCAGGCCGCCGCCTGTCACATAGAAACCGGAACCCTGCCTTGCGCGGATCAGGCCTTCCGCCGCGAGGCGATCATAGGCCTCGACGACGGTGGAGGGTGAAACCTTCATCGTCGCGGCAAAGCGCCGGATCGAGGGCAAGCGGTCGCCCGGCGCCAGAGTCCGTGCAGCCAGCCGGCTCCGGATCGCCGCCATCACGACTGCCGTGCGAGTCGCCCCGTCTTCGTCCTTGCTGATTGTATGGCCATCCATAGCCATACAGTTTGCCATGAATGTATCGGTCTGTCGCTGGTGCTCTGGAGGGCGGACGCATAGAGCACGGCTTCCGGCACAGCAGCAGAGCGGATCAGATGTTCAGGGATTGGGGTGGCAAGGGTTGGGGCAGCGGGCTCATCGGCGTGGTGATCTTCAGCGGTTCGCTGCCGGCGACGCGCGTCGCGGTGGCGGGCTTCTCGCCGCTGTTCCTGACCGGAGCCCGCGCCGCGATCGCGGCCCTGCTGGGCGCGATCTGCCTGATGCTTTTGCGCCAGAAATGGCCTAGCCGCGCGGATATCCGCCCGCTCGCGATCGTCGCGCTCGGCGTCGTCCTTGGCTTTCCGCTGCTGACGGCACTCGCCCTGCAGCATATCCCCTCGGCGCGCTCGATCGTCTTCATCGGCCTGCTGCCGCTCGCGACCGCGCTGTTCGGCGTGCTGCGCGGCGGCGAGCGGCCGAAGCCGGTATTCTGGCTGTTCTCGGGGATCGGCAGCGCGACCGTCGCAGGCTTCGCACTTGCCAACAGCGACAGCGGCTCGCTGGCGGGCGATCTGCTGATGATCGGCGCCGTCCTGCTCTGCGGGCTTGGCTATGCCGAAGGCGCGACGCTCTCGCGCCGTCTGGGCGGCTGGCAGGTGATCTCCTGGGCGCTGCTGCTGTCGCTACCGGCGATGGCCGTGCTCGCCCTGCTGTTCTGGCCGTCGAGCTGGCAAGGCATCGGCACGCCGGCCTGGATCGGCCTTGCTTACGTCTCGGTCTTCAGCATGCTCGTCGGCTTCGTCTTCTGGTATCGCGGCCTCGCGCTCGGCGGCATCGCCAGCGTCGGCCAGCTCCAGCTCTTGCAGCCGTTCTTCGGGCTGATGCTCGCAGGTTGGCTGCTCGGCGAGCCGATCGCCTGGACGATGATCGCCGCGACCGCCGTGGTCGTGCTCTGCGTTGCCGGGGCGAAGCGCTTCGCCTGAGCCCGCCCCCAACTCTTGGAATTCCCGCCATCCAAGGCCATCTTGTGGCGATGGAGGTTGCGTGATGGCAAGCGGATGGGCTCCGGACGGAGCGGTTCAGGACCAGATCGACGGCTCGATCACGGACGCAGTTCGCCTGGCGCGCTCGCGGCTGCCAAACGGCCCAGGCGAGATCTACTGCCAGGAATGCGGCGAGGAGATTCCCGAAGCGCGGCGCCTCGCCATGCCAGGCGCCCGGCTCTGCGTCTCCTGCCAGTCCGGGCAGGATCGTTCGGCGGCGCAATCCAGCTATAACCGGCGCGGCAGCAAGGACAGCCAATTGAAGTGAGTTCGGCTGTGGCGGCGCGCGCCGCATCGCTTCGGCTGCGTGCGGAGACGGGCATCCACCAGAAGCGATGGCGATGACGCGCTGCGATGTCGGGGAGAGTGGTGCCGCAAGAGGGATTCGAACCCCCGACCCCCTCATTACGAATGAGGTGCTCTACCAGCTGAGCTATTGCGGCAACGGGTGGCGCTGTACCAGCAGGCGCCGGGCTTGGCAAGCCAATCTCGACGTCATGCACATCACCCTGACACGGCGCTGTGCGGCAGCCGTCAATCCTTACGCAGCTTCTCCGTCTCTGGCTTCTCCTGGCCGAGCGCGACGATGCCGCGGCGGATCGTGCGGGTACGGGTGAAGTGCTTGTGCAGCGTCTCGCCATCGCCATAGCGGATGGCGCGGGTCAGCAGCGCGAGGTCCTCGTTGAAGCGGCCGAGCATTTCCAGCACCGCTTCCTTGTTGTGCAGGAAGACGTCGCGCCACATCGTCGGGTCGGAAGCCGCGATGCGGGTGAAGTCGCGGAAGCCGCCGGCCGAGAACTTGATCACCTCGGACTGCGTCACCGCCTCCAGATCCTCGGCGGTGCCGACGATGTTGTAGGCGATCAGATGCGGCAGGTGGCTGGTGACGGCCAGCACGAGGTCATGATGATGGGCGCTCATCACCTCGACCAGCGCGCCCATGCCTTCCCAGAACTGGCGGGTTTTCGCGATGGCCGCCGCGTCCGTACCCTCGGGCGGCGTCAGGATGCACCAGCGGTTGAGGAAGAGGCTCGGGAAGCCGGCATCGGGGCCGGAATTCTCAGTGCCCGCGACCGGATGGGCCGGTACGAAGGCGACGCCCTCGGGCAGATGCGGCGAGACGGCGTCGACGACCGAGCCCTTGACCGAGCCGACATCGGAGACGATCGCACCCTGCTTCAGCGAGGATGCGATCTCGGCCGCGACCGGCCCGCAGGCGCCGACCGGCACGCAGAAGATGATATGATCGGCATCGCGAGCCGCTTCCGCCGCCGTCTCCGCCACCATATGGCCGAGGCCAAGTTCGCGCGCCCGCTTGCGGACGGCCTCGTCGCGATCGGCCAGCACGATCGTGCCGGCGACGTTCAATTCCTTCGCGGCGCGCGCGATCGAAGAGCCGATCAGCCCGATGCCGATGATGGCGAGGCGGGCGAAGACCGGCTCGGAGCGGCGCGGCGCGAAGCTTTCCGCCATCTCGGTCACGCCTTGATGAAATCGGCGAGCGCGGCGACGACGAGGCGGTTGGCCTCCTCGGAGCCGATGGTCATGCGCAGCGCGTCCGGCAGGCCATAGCCGCCGACCGCGCGCAGGATGAGGCCGCGCTGGGTCAGGAAGGCGTCGGCGTCCTTGGCGGTCTTGCCGGCCGTCTTCGTGAAATGGATCAGCACGAAATTGCCGACTGAAGGCGTGACGGTCAGGCCGAGCTTCTCCAGCTCTGCCGTCGTCCAGGCGAGCCATGTCTCGTTGTGTTCAAGGGCGGCGGAGACATGCGCCTCGTCCGCGACAGCGGCGGCACCGGCCTCGATTGCGGCGCCGTTCACGTTGAACGGCCCGCGGATACGCTCGAGCGCGTCGATGATGTGTGCCGGCGCGTACATCCAGCCGATGCGCAGATTGGCGAGACCGTAGATCTTCGAGAAGGTGCGGGTCATCACGACATTCTCGCTCTCGGCGACGAGTTCGATGCCGGAGGCGTAGTCGTTGCGGCGGACATATTCGGCATAGGCCGCGTCGAGCACGAGCAGGACATGCGGCGGCAGGCCGGCCTGCAGGCGCTTGACCTCGTCGAAGGGCAGATAGGTGCCGGTCGGGTTGTTGGGGTTGGCGAGGAAGACGATCTTCGTCTTCGGCGTCACCGCCGCGAGGATGCCGTCGACATCGGCCGTATAGTTCTTCTCGGGCACGATGACCGGCTTGCCGCCCATCGCAAGGATGGCGATGCGGTAAACCAGGAAGCCGTACTGGCTGTAGATGCCCTCGTCGCCCGCGCCGAGATAGGCCTTGGTGACGAGCTCCAGCAGTTCATCCGAGCCGTTGCCGCAGATGATCCGCTGGGGGTCGAGGCCGTAGCGGCCGGCAATCGCCTGCTTGAGCTTGGTTGAGGTGCCGTCGGGATAGAGCTCCAGCTTGGCAGCGAGGCCCTCGAAGGCGGCGATCGCCTTCGGGCTCGGGCCGAGCGGGGTTTCGTTGGAGGAGAGCTTGTGCAGCTTCACGCCGGCGGGCGCGGCGGATTTGCCGGGGACATAGGCCTCGATATCGAGGACGCCGGGACGCGGGGTGGGACGGGTCGCCATGACGATTGACCTTGCAGCAGGAAGCCAGCCCGTTCAGCGGGCGGATTTGACGGAGAAGCGGGCGGCGTGGCTGCCGATCTCGGCGAAGTCGCTCAAGCCTGCCGGCACGAGGGCCTGGCGGATCGCCGCCTGATCGACCTCGCCGGACGCAGCGACGAGCAGCGACAGATGCGAGCCGTCGGCGGCCGAGGCCGAGACTTCGGCCAGATGCTCGGCGAGGCCATGTCGCAAGCTTTCAGACCAGCGCTCGACGCGAGCAGCATAGAGCACGATCTCGCGCACGGCGGCATCCGCCAATGGCTTGGCGATGCAATAGACCGGCGTTCCCGCGGGATGGTTCGGCCGCTCGACGAAGGGCAACCGCGCGATGATCTTCGGCGCATCCGCCCCGATCAGGTCGCTCCACCAGATGCCGGCGCTGGCGCCCTGGTCCATGCGGAAGATGCCGAGATCGCCCGCCGATTCAGCGACAGCGCGGATGACGGAGCGCGCATCCTCATGCGTGATGAACGGCACGGTGAAGCCGAAATGGAAGCGGGCGGAATCGCGCATCGCCGCATCGCCACCGGAGATGTCGGCATGAACGGAGTAGTTTGCCTGCACATAGGTGAAGGTCGCGATGATGATGCGCCAGACGCTCTCGACCGTGTCGAGCGGGAGCAGTCCCTTATGGCTGAGCGCGAGCCGCTTCATGATGTCGGCCTCGCGGCCGGGACGGAAGGCGGAGCCGGAGGCCTGCGTCTTCTTGATCGAGATCAGCGTCTCGATGACCTGCGAGCGCTCCATCAGCAGCGCATGCATCGCGCTGTCGATGCGATCGATTTCACCGCGGAGATCGGCGAGGGACGTAGGAGCGGCTTCGGTCATGGCAACGCGCTTTCCGGCAAGGCCTCGCTCCTTAGCGCTCCCGCCGCGCCTTGGCAAAGCCGGCCACGCAGTCCCGCGTTGACAGAACCGCTTTGGCGCGGCATCGCTAGAGTTCGATTTTCCGAACGCCTGGACCGGCAAGACAAATCCTACTGCCGAAGCGGACGACATGAGCGACCTCTCCCCCAGCCTGGCCGATCCGCAGAAGGAGGCGAACGAGCCCTCCAGCCCGGTCGCGCGCTTCGGGCCCGACACACCGCTCTTGATGGATTGCGGGGTCGTGCTGGATCATTGGCAGATCGCCTACCAGACCTACGGCACGTTGAATGCCGAGAAATCGAACGCGATCCTCGTCTGCCACGCCCTGACCGGCGACCAATATGTTGCGAGCCGCAACCCGATCACCGGCAAGGGCGGCTGGTGGACGGCGATGATCGGGCCGGGCAAACCGATCGATACCGACCGTTTCTTCGTGATCTGTGCCAACGTCATCGGCGGCTGCACCGGCACGACTGGACCGGCCTCAACCGACCCGGCAACGGGCAAGCCCTGGGGCCTGTCCTTCCCGGTCGTCACCATCCGCGACATGGTGCGGGCGCAGGCCGCGCTCGTCGACTCGCTGGGCATCGAGACGCTGTTCTGTGTCGCCGGCGGCTCGATGGGCGGCATGCAGGTTCTGCAATGGGCGGCGAGCTATCCGAACCGTGTGTTCGCGGCACTGCCGCTCGCCACCGGCGCCAAGCATTCCGCCCAGAACATCGCCTTTCACGAGGTCGGCCGGCAGGCGGTGATGGCCGATCCCGAATGGCGGCGCGGGCGCTATCTCGAAGAGGGCACGCGCCCGGCCAAGGGGCTCTCGGTCGCACGGATGGGCGCGCATATCACCTATCTCTCGGAACAGGCGCTGCACCGCAAGTTCGGCCGCAAATTGCAGGACCGGGAGGCGCCGACTTTCTCCTTCGACGCGGATTTCCAGGTCGAGAGCTATCTGCGCCATCAGGGGCTCAGCTTCGTCGAACGCTTCGACGCCAATTCCTATCTCTATGTGACGCGCGCGATGGATTATTTCGACCTCGCCGCCGACCATGACGGCGTGCTGGCACGGGCCTTCACGGGCACGAAGACGCGCTTCTGCGTGGCCTCCTTCACCTCGGACTGGCTGTTCCCGACGGCGGATTCGCGCGCGATCGTGCATGCGCTCAATGCGGCCGGCGCCTCGGTCTCCTTCGTCGAGCTGGAAAGCGACAAGGGGCACGACGCCTTTCTGCTGGAAGAGCCCAATCTCTTCGCCACGACGCGCGGCTTCATCGGCGCGGCGGCGCGGGCACGCGGACTCTAGACCATGGCCTTCAGCGACACGAACCAGACCAACCGCATCGACCTCAAGCTCGTCGCCGAGATGGTGCAGTCCGGCACGCGCGTTCTCGATGTCGGTTGCGGTGACGGCGCCCTGCTCGCGCTGCTCGCCGAAAGCCGGCAGGTCGATGCGCGCGGCATCGAATTATCGCGCGAGGGCGTGGCCGGTTGCGTGGCGCGCGGGCTTTCGGTGATCCAGGGCGACGCCGATACCGATCTCGGCGACTACCCGGACGACTCGTTCGACTATGTCATCCTCTCCCAGACGATCCAGGCGACGCGCAATCCGCGCCTCGTGCTGGAGCAGATGCTGCGCATCGGCCGGCACGCCATCGTCTCCTTCCCGAATTTCGGGCATTGGCGGATGCGCAGCCAAGTGTTCTTCCAGGGGCGGATGCCGGTGACCGACTCCCTGCCCTATGCCTGGTGGGACACGCCCAACATCCATTTCTGCACGATCCGCGACTTCGTCACGCTCTGCGACCAGATCGGCGCCAAGAAGGAGCGCGCCGTCGCGCTCGACGCCGCCGGCGGCAAGGTCGGCGTCAACGCGCCCTGGTGGTTCTGGAACCTGTTCGGCGCACAGGCCGTGTTCCTGCTGAAGCGGGGCTGAAGGGCGCAGCCGTCATGCTCGCCCCTGTGGCGAACATCCACGTCTTGAACATCGCATTGCCCGCAGGAAGACGTGGATGGTCGGGACAAGCCCGACCATGACGAAAGAGCGCCGCCCGAAGGCGACGCTCCACCAGATCAGTTCAGCGCGACGCCGGCCGGCCGCTTCTCCTTCACGGCCGCGACCGAACCCAGCATCAGCGAGCCCGGCCCGACGGTGATCGGCACATCCTCGCCGTCGACGATCTCGCCCGCGAGGATCGCTTCCGCCAACGGGTCCTGCACCGACTTCTGGATCACGCGCTTCAGCGGGCGGGCGCCATAGGCCGGGTCGTAGCCCTTCTCCGCCAGCCAGTCGCGCGCCTCCTTCGAGAGCTCGAGCGTGATCTTGCGGTCGGTCAGCAGCTTCGCGAGCCGGGCCATCTGGATGTCGACGATCGCACCCATGTCCTGCCGCCGCAGGCGGTGGAACAGGATGATATCGTCGATCCGGTTCAGGAACTCGGGCCGGAAGGCGTGGCGGACCACGCCCATGACCTCGTCGCGAACCGCGTCGCTGTCCTGGCCTTCCGGCTGGTTCACCAGGAACTCCGAGCCGAGATTCGAGGTCATGATGATCAGCACGTTGCGGAAGTCGACGGTGCGGCCCTGGCCATCGGTCAGGCGGCCGTCGTCGAGCACCTGCAGCAGGACGTTGAACACGTCCGGATGCGCCTTCTCGACCTCGTCGAACAGCACGACCTGATAGGGCCGGCGGCGCACCGCTTCCGTCAGAGCGCCGCCCTCCTCGTAGCCGACATAGCCGGGAGGCGCGCCGATCAGCCGGGCGACCGAGTGCTTCTCCATGTATTCGGACATGTCGATGCGCACGAGCGCGGTGTCGTCGTCGAACAGGAACGAGGCCAGCGCCTTGGTCAATTCGGTCTTGCCGACGCCGGTGGGGCCGAGGAACATGAAGGAACCGATCGGGCGGTTGGGGTCCTGCAGACCGGCGCGCGCGCGGCGGACCGCGGTCGAGACCGCTTCCACAGCCTCGCGCTGCCCGACGACGCGTGCGCCGAGAACCTCCTCCATGCGGAGCAGCTTCTCCTTCTCGCCTTCGAGCATCCGATCGACCGGCACGCCGGTCCAGCGGCTGACGACCTGCGCGACATGGTCCGGCGTCACGGCCTCCTCGACCATGCCGGCATCGTCGCCCTTTTCCTCGACCTCGGCCAAGGTCTTCTCGAGCTGCGGAATCTCGCCATAGGCGAGCTCGCCGGCCCGCTGATACTCGCCCTTGCGCTGCGCCTGGGCGAGCTCGTTGCGAGCATTGTCGAGCCTGGTCTTGATCTCCGCGGCGTGGCCGAGCTTGTCCTTCTCCGCCTTCCACCTGGTGGTGATGGTGTCGGAGCGCGTCTCCAGATCAGCCAGTTCGGATTCGAGCCGCTTCAGCCGCTCCTTCGAGCCGGCATCGCTCTCCTTCTTGAGCGCTTCCTGCTCGATCTTGAGACGGACGATCTCGCGATCGATCGAATCCAGCTCTTCCGGCTTGGAGTCGACCTGCATGCGCAACCGTGCTCCGGCCTCGTCGACCAAGTCGATCGCCTTGTCCGGCAGGAATCGGTCGGTGATGTAGCGGTTCGACAGCGTCGCAGCCGAGACCAGCGCCGAATCCGTGATGCGGACACGGTGATGCTGCTCGTATTTCTCCTTCAGGCCGCGCAGGATCGAGATGGTGTCCTCGACCGTCGGCTCGTCGACGAAGACGGGCTGAAAACGCCGCGCCAAGGCAGCATCCTTTTCGACGTACTTGCGGTACTCGTCGAGCGTGGTCGCGCCGACGCAATGCAGTTCGCCGCGCGCCAGAGCGGGCTTCAGCAGGTTGGACGCGTCCATGGCGCCATCGGTCTTGCCGGCGCCGACGAGGGTATGCATCTCGTCGATGAACAGGATGACGCCGCCATCCGAGGACGAGACCTCGGTCAGCACGGCCTTCAGCCGCTCCTCGAACTCACCGCGATATTTCGCGCCGGCGATGAGCGAGCCCATGTCGAGCGCGAGCAGTTCCTTGTCCTTCAGGCTCTCGGGCACGTCGCCATTGACAATGCGCAGCGCGAGGCCCTCGGCGATGGCAGTCTTGCCGACGCCGGGCTCGCCGATCAGGACGGGATTGTTCTTGGTCCGGCGCGACAGCACCTGAATGGTGCGGCGGATCTCCTCGTCGCGGCCGATCACCGGGTCGAGCTTGCCCTCGCGCGCCGCGGCGGTGAGGTCGCGGGCATATTTCTTCAGCGCGTCATAGGCCTGCTCGGCCGACGCGGAATCGGCGGTGCGGCCCTTGCGGATGGCTTCGATCGCGGCGTTGAGCGCCTGCGGCGTCACGCCTGCCTTCGACAGGGCCTTGCCGGCATCGCTGTCCTTCTCGATCGCCAGCGCGAGCAGGAGCCGCTCGACTGTGACGAACGAGTCGCCGGCCTTCTCGGCTGCCTTCTCGGCGGTATCGAAGACGCGGGCGAGGCCCGGCGTCAGGTTGAGACCGCCCGAGCCGCCCGAAACCTTCGGCAGCTTGGCCAAGGCCTGATCGACGGATTGCAGCGCGACACGCGACTGGCCGCCGGCCCGGTCGATCAGACCAGCCGCCATGCCTTCGTTATCGTCAAGCAGCGCCTTCAGCAGATGCTCCGGCGTGAACTGCTGGTTGCCCTCGCGCAGGGCGATCGTCTGCGCCGCCTGGAGGAAACCCTTCGCCCGATCCGTATATTTCTCGATATTCATTCAGCTATCTCCGCCCGCAGGCCGCGCCCCGTAGCGACGTGAACCTGCTGCCCTTTCATCAGGATGGGGCGCCGCGATGGGCCGCCCCTCGCCCTCCAAGATAGTGTGACATTGGCGCAACGGAAGAGGCCCGTACCAGAATTGACCTGGCGCAAGCGGCAGGCGCAGATCGGGCATGGCCGGGACCAAGCGACAGCAGGCGATTCGGAAAGCCTTGAGGGCGCTGGCGCCCGGCATTCCGCTGTCGGATGCCGAGGCCGTCGTGACGCTGGCGGAGCGGCGCCACATGAAGGACCTGCCGCCCTCGACAGCGCTCTGGCTCGCCCTCGGCAGCCATGTCCGCCACGTCCACACCGACTACGAACGCCTGCTCGGCGAGGGCTACGATCGCGACGCCGCCCGTTTCTTCGTCGCCGAGGAGACCGACGCCGTCCTTGCCGGCTGGGGTTGCCTGCGTTCGGTCAGCGAGGGCGAGGACGAATGACGCGATCTCCCTGCCATGTGCCGATGCAGGCGGCTGATCGAAACGGATACAAGATTTGATCTGTCAGGGCCGGCCGACGAGGCTATGGTCCGCGACCTTGCCTGAACGGGACCCGACCATGCGCATCGAAACGCTCTATCGCTATCCCGTGAAGGGCCTCTCGCCTGAACGACTCAAGCGCGCCGCGCTCTCGGCCGGCGGGTATTTCCCCGGCGACCGGCTCTTCGCCATCGAGAACGGCCCTTCCGGCTTCGATGCGGCCGAGCCCGTGCACCAGCCCAAGATCAAGTACCTGATGCTGATGCGTAACGAGTCGCTCGCCCGGCTGAAGACTCGCTACGACGATGCCAGCGGCGATCTCGTCATCCACGAGGGCGGGCAGGAGGTGCTGCGCGCGGCGACCGCCAATGGCGAGGGCCACGCCGCGATCGCCCGCTTCTTCTCCGGCTTCATGCCCGAGGAACTGCGCGGCGAGCCGAAGCTGCTGACGGCGCCGCCGACCTATCGCTTCACCGATTCGCGCTCGGGTTTCGTCTCGATCATCAACCTCGCCAGCGTCGCCGACCTGGAACAGCGCCTCGGGCAGCCGGTCGACCCCTTGCGCTTCCGCGGCAACCTGATGGTCAGCGGGCTTGCACCCTGGGCGGAGAACGATCTCGTCGACCGCGAGTTGACTGGCCCCGGCGGGCTGCGCCTGCAGGTGATCAAGCGGATCGAGCGCTGCGCCGCGACCAATGTCGACCCAGAGACCGGCGCGCGCGACATGCAGATCCCGAAGGCGCTGATGAAGAATTACGGCCATGTCGATTGCGGCATCTATTGCCGCGTCCTCGCCGATGGCGCGCTCGGCGAAGGAGACGGGCTGGTGGTCGCGGAGGCACCGGCGCGGCTCGGCATCGCCTGATACCGCCTGCCGTCATTCTCGGAACATCGGCAGATTCCAGACAAGAAAAAGGGCCCGAACGGGCCCTTTTCCATATTCGATCGATGATGCCGGAGCAGCTTACTCGCTCGAACCATCCGTCTCCGAACCCAGCGCATCCATGACCTCGCGCGGCGAACGGCGGCGGCGAGTGCGCTTGGGCGCAGCCTCATCCGCAGCCGGTTCTGCCGGCGCGGCAGCGGGCTCGACGGCCGGGGCCTCGACCGGCTCCGGCGCGGGGACACGCACCGGAGTGGTCAGGAAGGACGGCAGCGCGGCGGCGACATCATCACCCGCATCGGCCTCGACCTCGCGCTCGCGGCGCGGGCGACGCTCCCGCTGAGGGCGCTCGGCCCGCTCGGGACGCTCGAAACGGCGCTGTTCGCCCTGAGCCTGCTCGGAAGCAGTCTCGACGGCACCGCCCTCGCTGACCGGGATGTCGGAACGCGGCGCATCGGGACGCGGGGCGTAACCGCCGGGAGCCCCCTGGCCTTCGGCATTGCGGTCGAAACGACGCTCGCCGCGATCCGGACGATCGAAGCGACGCTCGTTGTTGTTGCTGTTATTGCGGTCGTTGTTGAAACGCTCGCGGCGGTTGTTGCGGTCGAAACGCTGGCCGCCCTGCTGCTGACCCTCGCCGCCCTCGCCCTCATTGCGCTGGCCACCGCCATGGCCGTTATAGCCATTGGCGTTGGCATAGCCGTTCGAGCGCATCTCCGGCTGCGGGCCGGCGCCAGGCTGGAAGGACTGGCTCTCATCGTCGCCCTCTTCCTCGCCCTCGTCCGCGTCTTCGACGAAGGCGCGATTCGGCGGGAAGGAATGGCCAAATTGCTGAGCCATCTGCTCCTGCGCCGCGAGCAGGATGCGGTAGTAATGCTCGGCGAACTGGAAATAGCTCTCGGCAGCAACGGTATCGCCCGAAGACTGGGCATCGCGCGCAAGCTGGAGATATTTCTCGGCGACATTCTGCGCCGTGCCGCGAACCTTTACGTCCGGTCCGTTGGATTCGTAGCTACGCTGCAACGGATTGGGAGATTTGCGATTGCCGTTATTGTTGCCGCCACCGCTATTGTTGCGGCCGCGCATACGCCGGTTCTGACCTGGTCTCATTCGCGTCTGTCTCGCGCTTCTGTGTTCAAAGCAACCGTGGTGCCGTCATGCGCGTTGCGATGCACAGCGGGTTGCGACGCTGTGTCGGACGAAGGTGACCTGAAGGGGCGATCCGCCGTTCCTGGTCTTCACGCGCTCTTTTCCAAAAAGGGGGTTTCAACCCCATGAGCCGATCGGCGCCACGCGCCTTCGGGGCTCCATCCGGCTTGTCAGTTGCATCGCTGCGGGAACACGCCCTCAAACGATGCCGTACTCGAGCAAATCCTGTACGATCGGGAACTGCCCAGAGGCTCGGCTCTGACGCCACCAGCTTCGGCTGGATGCTGCTTAGCTCGTTTTGGCTGCTTCTCCAAGCGAAATCGACCAAAAGCCTGTGCATTATCAAGCGAGCGTGAAGATCAACGCCCGCTCATGCCCTCCCAGATCGTTCCGGCTGCCACTGAATTCAAGCCCGCCGGCCCGCATCAGCGCAACGACATCCGGCCCCTGCCCGGCTCCGATCTCGAAAACGACGATGCCGCCGGGCGCGAGCAAGGGCGGCAGGGATGAAGCCAAGAGACGATAGGGCCCAAGCCCGTCTGCGCCCCCGTCGAGAGCGAGCAGCGGATCGTGCTCGCGCACCTCAACGGAGAGCGTCGCAATCTCGCCCGAGGGAATATAGGGCGGGTTCGAGACGATGAGATCGAAGCTGCCAGCGAGACCTTCGGTCCAGCTGCCTTGCTGGAACGCGGCGCGGCCTTCGACGCCGTTGAGCGCGGCATTGCCAGCCGCGGTCCGGCAGGCCTCCTCGGACAGGTCAATGCCGAGGCCGTGCGCCTGTTGCAACTCGCTGAGCAGGGCGATCAGCAGGCAACCGGTGCCGGTTCCGAGATCGAGCAGCGCCAGCTCCTCGCCGCGCCGGCCGGCAAGCTGCGCGAGTGCCGCCTCGACGATCGTCTCGCTATCCGGGCGCGGCTCCAGCGTCGCCGGCGACAGACGGAACGGCAGCCCCCAGAACTCACGCTCGCCGAGAATGCGCCAGACCGGCTCCCCCGCGAGGCGACGAACCGCGAAATCGTCAAGCCGCGCGCGTGCTTCCGCCGGCAGGAGCGTATCCGGATCGGCATTGTCGGCGCCCAGGCTGCCTTCGACCAGCAGCCGCGCATCGAGCCCGGGGCTCGCCGAGCCCGCGCGCAGGAGGCTCTGCGCAAGATGGCGCCGCGCCTCCCAGACGGTCGGCACGGCGCCCTCCCCTCGAACGCTTCCCGCAGAACCCGCTTCGGGTTCCGCACCTCCCCGAATGGAGGTCAGTTGCCCTGCATCTTCAGATTGACGCAGGTTATCATCTTCTTGTTCAGCGAGGCCTTGCTTTCGCGCGTGCCGCGCATCTCCGTCCGGCACGCCTTGCGCGCCTGCGACTGCGTCATCGCGCCCTGCAGAGCCGCCGGCTGGCCCGACGTCATCTTGCGGAAGGTGCGCTCCTGAGCCTGCGAGACGCCGCTCATCGCCAGCGCCATCAGCCCGGTCACCGCTATCGTCGAGAACATCTTGATCATGAGAGGGTCCCCCCTTTGCTGGTGTCGATGCATCAACAACGCGGGACGGGCGCTTTGGTTTCATCGCGCGGGCCTCACGCCATGCCCTCGGCCGCGAGAAGCTTCGCCTGATGCTCGGCCGTGAGTGCATCGATGATCTCGTCGAGCACCAGCCCCTGCATCATCTCGTCGAGCTTGTAGAGCGTCAGGTTGATGCGGTGGTCGGTCACGCGCCCCTGCGGGAAATTATAGGTGCGGATGCGTTCCGAGCGATCGCCCGAACCGACCTGCGAACGTCGGTCCGCCGAGCGCTCGGCATCGATGCGCAGGCGCTCCATGTCGAAGAGCTTGGCGCGCAGCAATTCATAGGCCCGCGCCTTGTTCTTGTGCTGGGAGCGCTCGTCCTGGACCAGAACGACGGTGTTGGTCGGGATATGGGTCAGGCGCACCGCCGATTCGGTCTTGTTGACGTGCTGGCCGCCGGCGCCGCCGGAGCGCAGCGTGTCGGTGCGGATGTCGGTCTCGTTGAGGGTGACATCGACATCGGTGGCGAGCGGCAGCGTCGCCACCGTCGCAGCCGAGGTGTGGATGCGCCCGCTCGCCTCGGTATCCGGCACGCGCTGAACGCGGTGGACGCCGGATTCGAACTTGAGACGGGCATAGACGCCGCGGCCGTTGATCTCGGCGATGACCTCCTTGTAACCGCCGGCCGTGCCCTCGCTCTCGGAGAGGACATCGAGGCTCCAGCCCTTCTGGGCGGCGTGGCGCTGATACATGCGCAGGAGGTCACCGGCGAAGAGCGCGGCCTCGTCGCCGCCGGTGCCCGCCCTGATCTCGAGAATGACGCCGCGCTCGTCGGCGGCATCCTTCGGCAGCAGGGCGACGAGGATCTCGCGGGCGCGCGCCTCGATCTCGGCGCGGGCGATGTCGCGCTCCTCATAGGCGAGATCGCGGAACTCGGAATCGGTCGCGGGATCGGCGATCAGCGCCTCCGCCTCGTCCAGCGAGATCTGCGCCTGCCGCCAGGAGGCGATCGCCGCGACCACGGGATCGAGCTCGGCCAGTTCCTTCGCGAGCTCGACGGTGCGCGCCGCCTCGGTGGCATGATTGATCTCGTCGGTCGCGGCGGCATGGCGCGCCACGATGACGTCGAGACGATCCTGAGGGAGCTGGAGGGACATCAAATGAACTCGTGAAACAAAAGGGAAAAGCGGCAGCGGCTGCAAAAGCAGCGTCGCTAGACCGGGACCTTGAACTCGGTCGCGAAGGCGGCCAGTTGCGGGCGCAGATTGGTGGCGCCTTCCGGAGAGGCCAGCATCCAGTCCATGCGCTCGCGCAGTTTGCCGGCGTCGAGCGCGCGCAACATCGCCTTGACCGGTCCGATCGAGGCGGCCGACATCGAGAAGCCGCGATAGCCCAGGCCGATCAGGGCCATGGTTTCCAGCGGCTTGCCGCCCATCTCGCCACAGACGGTGACGGGGCAGCCGGTCTCGGCAGCAGCCTCGATGATACGCCTGAGAGCCCTGAGGGCGCCGACGCCGAGCGGATCGAAGCGGTCGGCGACACGCTTGTTCTCACGATCGGCAGCGAAGAGGAACTGCATGAGGTCGTTGGTGCCGATCGACAGGAAATCCGCCTCGCGCGCGATCTCCCGCAGCTCGAACAACAGCGACGGCACCTCGACCATGACGCCGACCCTGAGATCGCGCGGCGGGGCAACGCCCTGCTTCTCCAGCATGGCCTGCTCGCGACGGATGATCATGCGGGCGCGGCGGAACTCCTCGGTGGTCGCGACCATCGGCAGCATGATCTTGAGATCCCGCCCCGCCCCGGCCCGCAGCATCGCGCGCACCTGCGCCCGGAGCAGCCGCGGCTTGTCGAGGCCGATGCGGATCGCGCGCCAGCCGAGCGCCGGGTTCTCCTCCTCGACCCGCTCCATATAGGGCAGCACCTTGTCGCCGCCGATATCGAGGGTGCGGAAGGTGACCGGCAATTCCGCCGCAGCCTCCAGCACGGCCGCATAGAGCGCCTGCTGCTCGGCGGTGGTCGGCATGTGCTGCGCCACCATGAACTGCAATTCGGTGCGGAACAGGCCGATGCCGGAGGCGGCCGTCGCCTCGATGTTCGGCATGTCGACGATCAGGCCGGCATTGATCTGCAGGGTGATGTCGACCCCGTCGCGGGTGACGGCCGGAAGCTCCTTGAGCTTCTGGTACTGCTTCTGCTTGCGGGCGCGCAGCCGCGCCTTGTCCTTGTAGGCGTTCTCGACGTCGGGCTGCGGGCGGATCTGCACCTCGCCCGCCTGACCATCGACGATGATGGCATCACCCGCCTCGACCAGCGCGGTCGCATTGACGACCTCGCCGACGGCGGGGATGCCGAGCGCGCGGGCGACGATCGCGATATGGCTGGTCGGCCCACCCTCCTCCAGCACGAGCCCGCGCAGATGGGCGCGATCGTAGTCCAGCAGCGCCGCCGGGCCCATCGAGCGGGCGACGAGGATGGCATTCTCCGGCAGGTTCTCGCGGGCGACGCCGTTCGCCTTGCCGACCAGCGTGCGCAGCAGCCGGTTGGCGAGATCGTCGAGATCGTGCAGCCGCTCGCGCAGATAGGGGTCTGTCTGGCGCAGCATCTTGGCGCGGGTGTCGGACTGGACGCGCTCGACCGCCGCCTCGGCTGTGAGTCCGGTCAGCACGACCTCGCGCATGCGGCGCAGCCAGCCCTGGTCATGGGCGAACATGCGGAAGGTCTCGAGAACGTCGCGATGCTCGCCGGTATGGGCGACGTCGCCGCGCTCGACCAGTTCGTCGATCGAGGCCCGCATCTCGCCGATTGCCGCTTCGAGCCGGCCGACCTCGGCAGCCGGATTCTCGGCGATGAGATTGGTGATCGCGACGCGCGGCTCGTGCAGCACGACATGGCCGAGGCCGACGCCATCGGCCAGCGCCACGCCGACGCCATGGATCGGACGATCGAGGCCAATCGAGGCGCCGGGCGCCGCCAGCGACTTGAGGCCGCCGGCCGCGATCATCTCCGCCATCAGCATGGCGGTGGTCTGAAGGGTCTCGATCTCGTCCTCGGAATAGAGCCGCGAGGCCCGATTCTGGATGACGAGCACGCCCATCACGGCGCCGCCGCGCAGAATCGGCACGCCGAGGAAGGAGCGGTAGACCTCTTCGCCCGTCTCCGGACGGTAGGAGAAGGAAGGGTGAGCCTGCGCGTCCGACAGCGCCAGCGGCTCGGCCTCGCTCGCGATCAGGCCGACGAGGCCCTCGCCCGCCCGCATGGTGGTGAGGTGGACCGCCTCGCGGTTGAGGCCTTCGGTCGCGTAGAGTTCAAGCGAGCCGTCCTCGCGCAGGACGTAGACGGAGCAGACTTCGGCGACGAGATTGCCAGCGATCAGGACGACGAGACGGTCCAGCCGCTCCTGCGGGCTGATCGATGCCGCCATGACCTCGCGGAGACGGCGCAACAGAACGCCCGGTCCTCCGAGAGCGCCTCGCATCGATCTCAGCCCTCCGCCCGCCTCCTCAGCCATCGACGATACGATGCCTGTCCAGACCTGAGTCGCCCACTCCGGTCATGCTGCCTTCTAGCGACCAAAGACCTTATTCGGCAAGGGCCGCGAACAGGGTCCGTAGCATCACCCCAAGATTTCCGTCGTTTTTGGGCTCGAGGCCCAAGTCTCAGGGCCGCACCAAAACGAGATGAGAGGCCTCGGCGGCACTCCGCTTCCGGCGCGATCCTGCCGACATCTTGCGGACACCGGCTTCCGGGGCAGCCGATGCCGCGGCCGATGTCTCGCCCCGGCCCGTCCGCCGCGCACCGGCACGTGGTTCCTTGCGCTCTTTACCCACGGCCAATGCCTCGGCCGCCCCGGCCTCACCGGACAGGGCCAGCAGGTATTGCCGCGTCCACCAGTCGATATCGGTAGCCGCGATGATGGCGTAGAGCTTCTCGAAGCGGCGGATGCGCTCGGTCTTCGGCATGGCGAGCGCGGTACGGATCGCTTCCGCCACCTCATGGGAATCGAAGGGATTGACGATCAGCGCCTCGCTCATCTGCTGGGCCGCGCCGGCGAAGCGCGAGAGCACGAGCACGCCCGGATCGGCCGGGTCCTGCGCCGCGATATATTCCTTGGCGACGAGATTCATGCCGTCGCGCATCGGCGTGACCAGGCCGACCTGGGCGCGGCGGTAGAAGCCGGCCAGCGCCTTGCGCGAATAGGCCTTCTTGACCACACGGATCGGCGTCCAGTCGAATTCGCCGAGCTGGGCGTTGAGACGGCCGGCAACTTCGTCGGACTGGCGATCCAGATCCGCATATTCGGGCACGTCGCTGCGCGAGGGCGGGGCAATCTGCAGCAGGCTGACCCGCCCGCGCTCCTCCGGATGGTCGCGCAGGAACTCGCCGAACGCCTCCAGCCGCTGGACGATGCCCTTGGAGTAGTCGAGCCGGTCGACCCCGATGACGAGCTTGCGCTGACCGAGGGATTCACGCGTGGCGCGCAGCGGCGTCGTCGCCTGGCGGGCGGAGGCGGCGGCGAGCCGGCGGAAGCCCTCCACATCGATCCCGATCGGGAAGGCCCGCACCGTGGTCTCGCGCGGGCCCAGCCGCACGCGCCTGCCGTCGGAGCGGGCGCCGCAAAGGGAGACGAGTCCGTCGATCAGGTTGCGCGCATCGACCTCGGTCTGCATCCCGACAAGGTCGTAAGCTGCCATGGTGCGGATCAGCGTCGCGCTGAACGGCAAGACGCCCATGATCTCGGCCGCCGGCCAGGGGATATGGTGGAAATAGCCGATGCGGTTGGTGACGCCGCGCCGGCGCAGTTCCGCCGCCAGCGGGATCAGGTGGTAATCATGGATCCAGATCATGTCGTCGGGCTTGATCAGCCCGGCAAGCGCGCGGGCAAAGCGCCGATTGACGCCGAGATAGCCCATATAGTCGCTGCGCTGGAACTCGGTGAGGCCGAGACGATAGTGCATCAGCGGCCAGAGCGCCCGGTTCGAGAAGCCGAGATAGTAGCTCTGGCGCTCGGCCTCGCTCAGATCGGTCACGGCATAGGTCACATTGCCATGCTCGACCTGCCTGACCGGCGCCGGCGCGCCCTCGCTGACCGCCCCGCTCCAGCCGAACCACAGACCGCCGCGCTGCTCCAGCGCTTCGCGCAGGGCGACCGCCAGCCCCCCGGCCATCACCTTTTCATGGCGATCGGGAATCGTGACGCGATTGGAAACGATGACAAGACGCATAAACTCGCATTCTCCGGCAGGGGCCGCCCGCATTTCGCCATCGGCGGCAGGAACAGAACGCTTCCGAAAGCGTAATGTTTCCGTGGTGCGGACGCGGTCACATGGCAGCGCTGTGGCAGCCGTGCGGTGAAATCGCGACGACATGGTAGGCTTTCGACAGATCGAGGCAACCCCTCGACCTCTATTTTCGACGCAGCTATGGCTAGGCGACAGGACAGAAAAGGATGTCCTTGGTCGCTTGGCCGCTCTTCTGCCGCCTTCTCTGCCCAGATACGAAACGATGACGATATTGATCGAACCCGATACTGCCTCAAGGCCCGATGAGATCGCTTCCCCGGGCAGCGAGATCGCTCTTTTTTTGGATTTCGACGGAACGCTCGTGGAAATCGCCCCTTCACCGGAGGACGTGCATCTCGACCGACGGGTGGCTCCGGCGCTGATGGCGCTGCGTGCCCAGCTCGGCGGTGCGCTGGCGCTCGTCTCCGGCAGGCCGATCGGCTTCCTCGACGGCGTCCTTGCACCGCACCGCTTCGATATCGCCGGGCTGCACGGGGCTCAGATCCGCGTTGACGGCGAGATCCGCTCGCAGGCCGATACGCATGAGGGCATGCATGGGGCGCTGCGCGATCTCGTACGCTTCGCCAACAGCCATGTCGGCATCATCGTCGAGGACAAACGCATCTCGATCGCACTGCACTGGCGCCTGGCGCCTTCGCTGGAGGCCGAGGCCCTGGCGCTGATGCGCAGCATCGCCGTGAAGCTGGGGCCGGGCATGCGCCTGCAGGAAGGCAAAGCCGTAGCCGAGCTGGTTCCCGCCGGCGCCAGCAAGGGCAGTGCCATCGCCTGGCTGATGGCGACGCCGGTCTATGCCGGCCGCATCCCGGTCTTCATCGGCGACGACATCACCGACGAGGACGGCTTCGAGGCGGTCAACGCCATGGGCGGCGTCTCGGTCCGCATCGGCGCCGACCGCGAGAGCCATGCCACCTGCCGGCTGGCCTCGCCGACCGCCCTGCGGCATATCCTTCTCGAAGCCGCCGAAGGTGGCCATCTTACCGCTTCCAGCTTCAAGCAGGACTGATCATGACCGTAACGACTTCGACCGCGGGGCAGCACTCCGCCTCGCTCGACCTCGGCGTGATCGGCAACTGCTCGATCGCCGCCCTTGTCGACCGCCGCGCCCGCATCGTCTGGGGCTGCTTCCCGCGCTTCGACCGCGACCCCGTCTTCTGCTCGCTGATCGACAACAAGGCCGAGGACGGCGATGCCGAGCCCGAAAAGGGCGTCTTCGCCATTGAGCTCGTCGGCATGACCCGGTGCGAGCAGGGCTATCTCGACAACACCGCGATCCTGTCCTCCGTGCTCTCCGACGACCAGGGCAATGCGATCGAGATCCTCGATTTCGCACCGCGCTTCGTGCGCTACGAGCGCTTCTTCCGGCCGCCGCAGCTGGTGCGGCGGGTCCGGCGCGTCTCGGGCCGGCCGCGCATCCGCGTCCTCGTCAGGCCCTGCCTCGGCATCGGCGAGGAGCCCGACGAGATGACGCGCGGCTCCAACCATGTCCGCTTCGTCGGCGCCGACCAGACGATCCGGCTGACGACCAACGCACCGCTTTCCTATGTCGTCGAGGGCACGCCCTTCGCCGTCGACCAGGCCTATTCCTTCTTCATCGGCTCGGACGAGGCGCTGCGCGCCGAGATCGAGACGACTTCGCGCGAGTTCCTCGACAAGACCACCGACTACTGGCGCGACTGGGTGCGCTCGCTCTCCGTCCCGTTCGAGTACCAGAAGGAAGTCATCCGGGCCGCGATCACGCTGAAGCTCTGCTCCTTCGAGGAGACCGGCGCGATCGTCGCGGCATTGACGACCTCGATCCCGGAGGCGCCGGGCACGCAACGCAACTGGGACTACCGCTATTGCTGGCTGCGCGACGCCTATTTCGTCGTCCATGCGCTGAACCGGCTCGGCACGACGCGGACGATGGAGGACTATCTCGGCTTCATCACCAATATCGTCGACACCTTCTCCGAGAGCGGGGCCGAGCATCTGCCGCCGCTCTATCCGATCACGCGAGGCGGCTCGCTCACCGAGTTCGAGGCGAAGAACCTGTCAGGCTATCGCGGGCACCAGCCGGTGCGCTTCGGCAACGGCGCGGCCGTGCAGATCCAGAATGACGGCTATGGCGCGGTCGTGCTGGCGGCGACGCATTCCTTCTTCGACCGCCGCCTGATCCAGCCCGGCAAGGAGACGCTGTTCGGACAGCTCGAGCGCATGGGCGAGATCGCCATCGCCGTGTTCGACAAGCCCGATGCCGGCCCCTGGGAGTTGCGCGAGAAGGAGGCGGTGCACGCCTTCTCGAGCGTGATGTGCTGGGCGGCCTGCGACCGGCTCGCCCGCATCGCCGGCACGCTCGGGCGCGCCGACCGGAAGGAGTACTGGAAAGGCGAGGCCAAGCGCCTGAAGAACACCATCGCCGAGCAGATCTGGAACGAGCAGAAGGGCCATTTCGTCTCGACCTTCGGCGGCGAAGAGCTCGATGCGACGCTGCTGCTTCTCGCCGAACTCGGCTTCGTCAAGGCCGACGATGCCCGCTTCGTCGCCACGGTCGAGGCGATCGGCCGCGACCTCAAGCGCGGCGACCTCCTGCTGCGCTACGCCACGCAGGACGATTTCGGCTACATGCATACCGGCTTCCTGATCTGCGCCTTCTGGTATGTCGACGCGCTGAACGCGATCGGACGCAGCGAGGAGGCGAAGGAGCTGTTCGGGCGCATCCTGCAGCGGCGCAACAGCTTCGGCCTGCTCTCGGAGGATGCGGACCTCAAGACCGGCGAGCTCTGGGGCAATTTCCCGCAGACCTATTCGCATGTCGGCCTGATCAACTGCGCGATGCGCCTGAGCCGGGACTGGGAAGAGGCGTTCTGAGGCGATCTGCTTAGCGGGCCTGCCCTCCGGGCCCGTGGCCCTTCAACGCGGCGCGCCAAAGCGGAAGGCGACCGGGATCACCCCGTAGACCATCGCCAGCACCATGGGCGGCACGGCCAGCGCCGTGACGCCGAAAATGGGCCAACCCGCGGTGAAGGGCGCCAACGCGGCCAGCACAAGATTGATCGCGGCATAGGCGCCCAGGGTCGCGACAACCAGAAAGCGCAGACGCGAGGCGAGGCGCGACAGGAAAGACAGAGCCATCAAGCTTCTCCACGTAACGAAACGTTCCGTTTCTATTTGTTGAACTAAACGGACCGTTTCGTTATGTCAAGGAGCGAGCGGCCCGTGCGAGGAGTTCGATAGGATGGAGCCAAAACCGAAGCGCCGGGCCTCGATCGGCGCTCGCCGCAGTCCCGAGACGGAAGCCGCGGTGAAGGCGGCGGCGCGGGAGCTGCTAGCCGAGAAAGGCTATGCCGGCTTTTCGATCGAGGAAGTCGCCCGCCGCGCCGGCGCGGGCAAGCCGACGATCTATCGCTGGTGGCCGAACAAGGCCGAGCTCTTCATCGCGATCTACGGGGTCGAAAAGGACGCCGCCATTCCCGTCCCGGATGAAGGCTCGTTGCGCGCCGACCTGCTGCGCTACACCAGGGATCTCTGGCGCTTCTGGCGTGAGGATGCGGCGGGGCGCGTTTTCCGCGGACTGATCGCCGAGGCGCAGACCAGCGCGGAGGCGCTTGCCGCGCTGCGCTTCAAGTTCATGCCGGAACGCCTCGCCTCACCGCGCCGAATGTTCGTGCGCGCCGCCGAGCGCGGCGAGTTTTCGCCGGAAGAGATCGACGACCGGCTGGAGCTCTGGGTCGGCTTCAATTGGCTGCACGTGCTGACCGACCGGCTGAGCGAGGACGAACCTTCGCTCAGCCGCAAGATCGACCTGCTCTGCCGCTGAGCTCCGTCACTCCACCTTGGCGGCAGCACGCATCACGGCGAGCGCCAGCACCTGCGCGGCCGGGACGATGCTCTCCACCTCCAGGAACTCGTCCGGCGTATGGGCCATGCCGCCGATCGGGCCAACGCTGCAGAGCGTCGGAGTGCCCTGCGCGGCGGTGAAGCCGGAATCGGCGCAGCCGCCGGTGAATTCCGCGGTGACGCCGATGCCGAAGGCGGAAGCCGCCTCGCGATAGGTGTCGTAGAGCGCGGCAGAATCCGAAGAGCGCTCCAGCGGCAGGAACTCGCCCTTGATCGAGAGCACGGCGCTGGTGCCGGCAACCTCGGGCTTCTCGATGATCGCCTTGATCTTGCCGACCATCTCGTCGCGCTGGGCGGCGGTGACATAGCGCAGGTCGATCTCGCACCAGGCGCTGGGCGCGATGGTGTTGACGGTCTGGCCGCCGCCGATCAGGCCGACATTGACGGTGATGCCCTTCTCCAGATCGGTGAGGCCCTGAAGCTTCGGGATCTTGTGGCCGAGATCGACGATGGCCGAGGCGCCCTTCTCGTAATTCGCGCCGGAATGGGCGGGCTTGCCGGTGAACTCGGCGCGCATGAAGACGCCGCCCTTGCGGCCACTGGTGACCGACTGCTTCTGGTCCCTGGCGAATTCAGTGCCGGCCGGCAGGCGGCTGGGCTCGGCATTGAAGACACAGCGCGACTCGCGGGCCGCCGCCTCGATGACCGGACGAGAGGACGGCGAGCCGATCTCCTCGTCGCTGGTCGTCAGCATCAGCAGCGGTGCGGCCAGACCGCCGCATTCGGCGAAGGCGGCAGCGACGAAGGCCGAGATCATGACGCCCGCCTTCATGTCGGCGACGCCCGGCCCATAGGCGCGGCCGCCCTTGATGGTGAAGGGTCGGCGGGTCGGTTCACCTTGCGGGAACACGGTGTCGCGATGGCCGAGCAGCATGACCGGGCGCTGGTCGTTGGCCGTGGGATTGGGCAAGCGTGCACGGACCGCGTCGCCGAAGCGGCTATCCGGCACGATCTCGACATCGAGCCCGTTCGCCTTGTGGAAGCGCGCGACGACATCGCCGGCCCGGTCGACGCCGGCCTTGTCATAGGAACCGGAGTCGGTGTCGACCAGCTCGCGCAGCAGCGCGACCATGCCCTCCTTGCGGCTCGCCAGCCACTCGGTGACCTTCTTCTCCTCGGGGGTCAGGGCGCTCATCAGCTCACTCGCATTCGTTCCGGATGGGACAATGCGGGCAGCTTATCGCCAATGCCGCGAGCGGCAATGGCGAGCGGTGGCGGCCATGCCATTCATGTCGCGCATGGCCTTAAGCCCCCAAGCCTATTTCCGGGCGGCCATCCGCCGGATCAAGGCATCGCGAGCCGTGCGGGTAGCGTCGCGGGTCGCTTCATCGGCCGGCGCGCGCGCCGGCTGTTCCAGCGCCTTGGCATAGTAGCCGAGCGCGAGCTGGTCGGAGGCGATCCCGGCATAGAGATCGCCCAGACGCTTGTTGGCCTGGAGAGACGCTTCGGACCGTGCCGCAGCAGCCTCGAAGGCGCCGATCGCGCCGGGCACGTCGCCCAGCTTGGCCTTCAATTCCGCCCGCGCGAGCAGGAGGCGCGGGTCGTTTGCCTTCGCCCCGAGCGCCGTCTCGACATCGGCGAGCGCGGCAGCGGCATCGCCCTGTCCGAGCCGGGCATCGCTCCGCAGCAGCAGGGCATCCGCATCGCCGGGAGCCACTGCGAGCCGGGCCGTCGCATCCTCCGCCGCTTCAGCGAAGCGTCCGAGGCCGAGCCTCGCTTTGGCCCGCAGCAGCAGCAGGTCGGCTTCCGGCGAAGGCGCGGCGAGCGCGGCGGTGGCGAAACGCTCGGCGGCAGCGGGATCGCCGGTCGCGAGATTGATCCGGGCTGCAAGCGCCTGCCAGCGCAGCTCGCTCGGCTCGATCCGCAGGGCCATCGCGATATCGGTCAGGGCGGCCGGATTGTCGGAGCGCAGGTTCAATGCGGCCCGCTCGGCATAGGCGCGGGCCCGATCGGGCGCCCGCTTGATGACCTCGGCGAAATCGGCGCGCGCAGCGTTGATCCGGTTCAGTTGCACGCGGGCAAGGCCACGCCAGAGGAAGAGATCGGCGACGAAGCCCGGCGTCAGGCCAGAGTTGCGGGCGCGGAACGGGATGTCGACCGCATCGTCGATGACCTTGCTCAGGTCCGATTCCGCGTCGAGCACATCGCCCAATCGGGCGGCGGCAAGGCCATTGACGGCCCGCGCCGCGATGTTGAAGCGGTTGTCAGTGAGCGCAGCCGCAGCCTGCTCCCGCGCCGCAGCCATGTCGCCCCGGACCAGCGCAACGCGAGCCCGCAGAGCCTGCTCGGCATAGGCACCCGGCAAGCGGTTGCTGCGCCAGTTATCGAGAATCGAGACGGCCTCGTCGAGCGCGCCGGTTTCGATGAGCGCCACGACGAGATCATCCTCGCCCTCCGGTCCCGTGGGGGCATCCATCGGCAGCCGCGCCTTCTCGCGCATATCCTCCAAGGCCTGGGCCGGCCGGCCAGCCATGAGAAAGGCGTTGGCGCGCTCCTCGCGATAGTACCGCGCCTTGGGGTCGTGCTCGACGAGCGCGGTCAGATCGGTGACCGCCGCATCGTAGTTTCCCCTGCCCTGCGAGACCGCGGCCCGCGCCAGCATGGCTCGCGCCCAGATCTCCTTGTCGGCACCAGAGCGACGGACGGCACTGTCAGCGTCGGCCCAGGCGCGATCGAAAGGCGACATGTCCTTGTCATAACGATAATCCGCCATATGCGCGTAGGCCCGCGCCAGGGTGGCGGGGAGATAATCGGGTGCCGCTGCCACGGCCAGTTCGAAATCTCCCAGCCGGTCGGCGAAGGGCCTGGCCCCGGCCCGCAGGATCAGCCTGTCGGCCTTGTCCTGCGGGGTCGTCGCCGTTTCGACGAGCCGGTCGCAGCTCTGCATGCGCAGCGGATCGTCGCGGGTGGCACAGCGCTTCTTCAGTTCGGCCTCGCCGAGATCGGCCACGACGATGGGCTTCGGCTTGTCGAATTCCGCGACCCGCGCCGCGTGACGCTCTTTCGAGGCGACATCATAGACCATCTTCGCATCCGTGCGCGCCGCGGAACGGGCGAGGATGGCACGGGCGCCGGGCTGATCGCCCGAAGCGAGCAGGATGTCCGCCTTGAGCTCATGGGCATCGAACAGGCCGGGATCGAGTTCGATCGCCTTGTCGGCATCCACCGTGGCTGCGGCAATGTCCTTCATCGCCAGCTTCACCGCACCACGCGTCGCATAGGCGCGTCCGAAACGGGGCTGCGCTTCTGCGACGATTTCGGCATCGGCGAGCGCTTCCGGCAATTCGCGACGCGCCAATCGCGCCCGGGCGCGGATCTCGATCAAATCGACCTGCTTCGGGAAGGCGACAAGCCCCTCGGTCGCTTCCTTCGCCGCGGCCTCGAAGGTGCCGAGATAATACAGGCTGCGGGCGCGGGTGATGAAGGTTTCCGAGGTACGGAAGCCGCCCTCGCGCGCCTTGTCGATATGCGCGACGGCGTCGCTATAGCGGCCGGTGGCATAAGCGAGCAGGCCGAGGAGATAATCGCTGCGTGGATGCTGCTTTTGCCAGAACAGGCCCTTGCGCAGGTCCTCGCCTGCCCCGGCGAAATCATACTGCAACAACCTGAGATAGCCGCGATTGGCGTGGTTGTCGGGGTCGAAGGGATCGTTCTCGACGGCTGCGGTGAAATCCGCCATGGCCCCGTCGCGATTCCCCAGCGTGAAGCGGACGCGGCCGCGATCCCGGTAGAGCGGCGCGAATTTCGGCGCGATGGCCAGCGCCTCCGTGTAGTCCTTCTCCGCCTCGGCGGGACGGCCGAGCGCGAGCTGGGTATGGCCGCGCGCGACATGGGCCATCGCCTTGACCTTGCGGTCGGGGCGCCCCTTCAGCAGCGTGTTGCAGGCGGCGAGCCCCTTCTCGGTGCGATCATCCTTGCAGAGCGCAACCGTTCCGGCCTTCTGGGCCTGGGCCGTCTGCGAGCCGAGCATGGAAAGCATCGGCAGTGCGAGGACAAGGAAGGCCATCCGCGAGAGCAAGCTGGGCATGCCGACCTCCCTGACAACGCACCGGGGTGACGTTGGGAGATGCTAGCATGATGGCGGGGGTAGCGTCATGCCATCCCCCGAATGCACGACCGGTGCTGCCGCTCGCGCTCAGGCGATACCCGCATACCAGGCGAGGACATAGGCGAGCGTGCCGACCGCCATCGGCACGAGAGGATTGACCTTGGAGCGATAGGTCACCAGCGCCGTCGCCGCCGTGATCGCATAGCCAATGACGCCGGCATCAGCGGCCAGCGTCGCAACGACGCCGCTCGCCAGCATCAGGCCGAGCGCGATCGGCACCAGCGCAAGCGTGGCGATCCGGACCACGCGATGGCCACCGAAGCGCTGGAGACCGCGGCTCGAGGCGAGCGCCAGCAGGCAGGAGGGCAGCAAGAGGGCCGTCGTCGCGACCAGTAGGCCGGCGGTGCCGGCGACATGCCAGCCGATGACGCTGCCGAGCATGATGTTGGGGCCGGGCGCGGTCTGCGCGATGGCGAAGAGGCGGGCAAAGGTCGGTGCATCCATCCAGCCAAGGATTTCGACGACCTGGCGGTGGATTTCCGGCACCACGGCATTGGCCCCGCCGATCGCCATGAGCGAGATCGTGCCGAAAGTGACGACCAACTGGAAGAAGACGCCGCGCTCCATCAGACCCGCCGCGCTCCCAGCGTCGCCGCGACCAAGCCGAGCGGCACCAACACCAGCAGGGTCGGCAACATCGGCAAGCGCAGCAGGCCAACCGCGACGAAGGCGGCGGCAGCCATGACCCAGGCCCAGCGCGCAAGCCCGGCCTTCGTCAGGAGCCGCAGGGCAGTACCGAGGATGAGCCCGGCGGCGCTGGCGGCGGCGCCGGTCAGGGCGATCTGCGCCAAGGGGTGGCCGGAGACGGCATCATAGCCGTTGGCGAGCGCGACCAGGCAAAGCAGCGGCATCGCCATCAGCGCGAAGACGCAGGTCAGAGCGCCGATACCGCCGCGGAAGCGGTCGCCCAGCATCACCGCCGCATTGACGGTGTTGGCGCCGGGCAGCGCCTGGCAGATGCCGATCAATTCGGCATAGCCGCGATCGTCGAGCCAGTTGCGCTCGGTGACGATGATATGGCGCGCGATCGGCCCCACGCCGCCGAAGCCCATCAGGCCGATCTTGAGAAAGCCGGTGAACAGGTCCGGCAGGCTCGGCCGCGGCGCTTCCGATGCGGTTTCGAGGGTCGACATCCGGGTTGGCTAGCGCCGCGATTCCATCGCCATGCGCAGCGCGAAGCCGGCGAGCACGGTGCCCATGATCCAGCGCTGGACCAGCGACCAGAACGGCCGCGTCCGCAGGAACAGCGCGATGCTGCCGGCGGCCGTCGCAATCAGGGCGTTGACGCTGCCGCTGATCGCGATCTGGACGAAGCCGAGCACGACCGACTGGCTGAGCACATGGCCGGCGGCCGGGTCGATGAATTGCGGCAGCAGCGCGAGGTAGAACATCGCGATCTTCGGGTTGAGCAGGCTGGTCAGGAAGCCCATGGCGAAGAGCTTGCGCGGCCCGTCATGAGGCAAATCGCGGACATGGAAGGGCGAGCGTCCTCCCGGTCGCACCGCCTGCCAGGCGAGCCAGAGCAGATAGGCCGCGCCGCCGAGCCGCAGCACGTCATAGGCATAGGGCACCGCGAAGAGCAGCGCCGTGATGCCGAAGGCGGCGCAGAACATGTAGACGAAGAAGCCGAGGATGACGCCGCCGAGCGAGATCAGCCCCGCGCCCCTGCCTTGCGCGATCGATCGCGAGATCAGGTAGATCATGTTGGGGCCGGGCGTCAGCACCATGCCGAGCGCGATCAGCGAGAAGGTGATGAGGGTCGTCGTCTCGGGCATCTGAAGCGCTCCGGCGGAACTCAGCGCTTGGACCATGGATCGCGAGAGCCGGCAATCGGCTGCGCCATGGGAGCGGCCATGCAAGCGTCGCCATGCTGGGAGCCTCGCCCCGCCGCAAGGGAACCCACCGGTTTTCCGACGGTTGTCGCCTGCAAGCGGATCGGGGGGAAACATGACGCTGTTCAGCCGACTTCTCTACACCATCATCTCTGTCGCGCTGCTCGGCGCCTCGATCGTGCTGATCGGCGTGGCGGTCTGGCGGACCTCGCAGGGCTTCTGGACCGGCGAAGGCGCACTCGACACGATGCTCGATGCGATCGGGCTCGTGATTATCGCCGTCGCCGTCGCCGATGTCGGGAAATTCCTGTTCGAGGAAGAGGTGGTCGCCGATCGCGAGATGCGCCGTCCGGCCGAGGCGCGGGGATCGCTGACCAAGTTCATGTCGATCATGATCGTGGCGCTCTCGCTGGAATCGCTGGTGCTGATCGCCAAGACCTCGCGCGAGACGATGGGCGACGTCGTCTATCCCGGCCTGCTGATGCTGCTGGCCGTGCTGGCGCTGGTCGGGCTCGGCCTGTTCCAAAAGCTCAGCCAGAACGCGACGGCGGCCGTGCCTCCGGATCGGAAGGAGGATGAGGAAGGGGAGAGTTTTGAAACGAAGTCTTCGGCGCCGAACCCCAAACGCGGGTCATCCCGGCCGAAGCGAAGCGCAGAGCCGGGATCCATGCCTGAACCTATCCGATAGGGCGTTCAGGCATGGATCCCGGGTCTCCCTGCGGTCGCCCGGGATGACTCGCGTTTGAAATGAAACACCGCTCACCGCAGCTCGTCGACCAGGAGCAGATCGGTGTCATCCGGCTTCGCCCCCGCCGCCGTGAGCATGGCGTGGATCTGGCCGCGATGATGGGTCTGGTGGTTGAAGAAATGCGCGAGCACGAAGCCGCGCGGCTTGCCCATCTCGCGGCCGGCGGCGCCGGAATACCAGATCAGCGTACCGCGCAGCCAATCGGCCGTGACCTTGTCCGCCCAATCAAGAATGAACTCATCGCGCTGGCGCCGGCGCGCGCAGAACTGCGCCCAGCCCTCGAAATAGACAGCCGAATCACGGCCGCCAACGGCCGGTTTCTCGCTGCCGATGAGGCGGCTCAGCCAAGTCTCATCGCCCCAGAGGATATGGTTGAAGGTGCCGTGGATCGACTTGAAGAAGGCGCCACGGTCGAGCTTGCGGGCCTCGTCGGTCAAGCCGTCCGCCGCCGCCATCAGGCTGCGGTTCTGCCAGGCGTTGTAGCGGGCCATGGTCTGGACGAAAGCCGGATCGACCATGGCGGCCTCCTCCTCAGATGACGTTGGCCTCCTTGAGCGGCCTGCCCTCAACGATGCGCGCGTGGCCGAGATCGGCAAGGTCAAGCGCGCGATAGCGGCCATGCGCGATATGCTCGGCAAGGCCACGCCCGACCGCCGGAGACTGCTGCAGGCCGTGGCCTGAGAAGCCGTTGGCGAGATAGAGATTGGGCAGGCCGACCGCCGGGCCGATGATGGCGTTATGGTCGAGCCCGCACATGTCGTAGGGACCGGCCCAGGCGCGGCCGGGCTTGATCTGCTCGAAGGCCGGGATGCGGGTGGCGAGCGAGGGCCAGACCACCTCCTCGAAGAAGCCCCAGTCGACATCCTCGGCCGCCGGGTCGTTCTCGATCCATTCGACATCCTGCTCCGGCGTCAGCGGCGAGCAGCTGCCGATGAAGAGCTGGCCTTCCGCCGTGCGCTTGCCCTCCTGCCGGCACCAGGCGCCGGTCGTGTCGATCAGGAGCGGGCAGCCATCGACATCGCCCTTGCAAGTGAAGGTGAAGACATAGCGCTTCATCGACTTCACCGGGATTTCAATCCCTGCCGTCGCGGCGAGCTTCGCGCCATGAGTGCCGCTGGCGTTGACCACCGCACCGCAGGCGATGCGGCTGCCATCGGCGAGCTCGACAGCGGTGACGCGTCCGCCGTCCGTGACATAGCGGGCAACCTCGCCCTGCCGGTATTCGACGCCGAGGCTGCGCGCCTTCTTGCGGAAAGCCTGAAGCAGCGCCCAGCCGTCGAACCAGCCCTCGCCGCTGACGCCGAAGGTGCCGCAGGCAAGATCCTCGGTGTTGAGCCAGGGGAAACGCTGCTTCAGCGTCGCGGGATCGTAAAGGGCGATATCGGCACCCTCAGTGGCTTGCAGCTTCTGGTTGGCCTCGAGGATGGGGGCGCCGGCCTCGCTCGCGAGATAGAGATAGCCGCCTTCATGCAGGTCGATCGCGGGAACCTCACCGTCGACAGCCAGGTGCTTCCCGATATTGCGCAGGAAATCGATGCCGAAGAGCGAGATGCGGATGTTCACCGCGCTGGAGAATTGCTGGCGGATCGAGGCCGCCGAGAGCGCCGAGGCAGAGAAGCGATAGGTCGGGTCCTTCTCGATCACCACGACCTTGCCGGTGAAGCCGGGATCGGCGGCGAGATGATAGGCGACGGAGGAGCCGATCGCGGCGCCACCGCAGATCACGACATCGGCGCTTTCGGAGACGGGCGGCATGGCAGGCCTCGCGCAGCCGACTTCGCTGAGGAAAGCCGGGTTGGTGAATTTCGCGCATGAATGAACGAGCGCGAGGCGCTTGTCGAGAGGCGCTTCAGTTTGCCGGCGCGCATTCCCCGAGCAGCCAATCCCGGAAGGCGATCACGGTCGGCAGATTGGCCTTCTCCTCGGGATAGACGAGATAATAGCCCTCCTTGCCGGTCACCGGCCGGTCGATCGGGATGACCAGCGAGCCGGAGCGCAACTCCTCCTCGACCAGGAAACGCGGCACGATGGCGAGCCCTAGGCCCGCCACTGCCGCCTGCGCGATCATGGCGAACTGCTCGAAGCGCGGGCCCATCAAGGCCCGTTCGGGAGCGAGACCCTGCTGCTCCAGCCAGTTCGCCCAGGCACGCGGCCGTGTCGATTGCTGCAGCAGCGGCGCACGCAGCATGTCGGCCGCCTCCGTGATCCCGACGCGCGCCAGCAGGGAGGGCGCAGCGACGGGCACCACCTCCTCGCCCATCAAGCGATGCAGCCTTGCGCCCGGCCAGCTATCGGCGCCGAAATGCACGGCGGCGTCGACCTGCTCGCGGGCAAAGTCGAAGGGCACCAGCTTGGTGGTGAAGTTGATGGTGATGCCGGGATGAGCCTCGATGAAGCGCGGCAGGCGCGGGATCAGCCAGCGCGTGCCGAAGGTCGGCAGGATCGCGAGATTAAGCACGCCGGCCGCACCGCGAAAGGCCATGGCGGAGACGGTCGCGGCTGCGAGACGGGACAGGCCGTCACGGATGTCGTTGGCATAGGCCGCGCCCGCCGCCGTCAGGCTGACACGCTTCTTGACGCGCTCGAACAGGCTGACGCCGAGCACCTTTTCGAGATGCGCGACCTGCCGGCTCACCGCGCCCTGCGTCAGGTTCAGCTCCTCAGCTGCGCGCGTGAAGCTGCCATGCCGGGCCGCCGCCTCGAAGGCGGCGAGCGCGGACAGCGAAGGCACCGAGAGCCGGCCGGGAACCAGAATATCATCCATGATAAATTCTCACCAAGTGATGAGAACATATCGGTTGCCGCCGCCCCAAGAAAGAGGGCATTCTGCAGGCCTCAAGCGCGGCGGCCTCCGGTTCCCGCGCCTTTATGTCATGCGCCCTAGGGCATGCGCCCTTTGGCTCCCGCTCGCGACCGCTGGAAGACAAAGATGGCCACATCCCTGCCGAAAGACACGCTCGCCCTGCTCAAGCGCCTCGGCGTTTCCGAAGCGTCTTACGCCGATGCCGGCCTGTCGGCCCGTTCGCCGATCACCGGCGAGACCGTCGTGACCCTGCGCGAGACGTCGCCGGCCGAGGCCGAGGCCGCGATCGGCCGGGCCCAGTCCGCCTATCTCGCCTGGCGCAAGGTGCCGGCGCCGCGCCGCGGCGAGTTCGTCCGCCTGCTCGGCGAAGAGCTGCGCGCCGCCAAGACCGATCTCGGCCTGCTGGTGACGCTGGAAGCCGGCAAGGTCACCTCCGAGGGCCTCGGCGAGGTCCAGGAGATGATCGACATCTGTGACTTCGCCGTCGGCCTGTCGCGCCAGCTCTACGGCCTGACCATCGCCACCGAGCGCCCGAACCATCGCATGATGGAGACCTGGCATCCGATCGGCATCTGCGGCGTGATCTCGGCCTTCAACTTCCCGGTCGCGGTCTGGTCGTGGAACGCGGCGCTCGCCTTCGTCTGCGGCGACAGCGTCGTCTGGAAGCCCTCCGAGAAGACCCCGCTAACCGCGCTCGCCGTGCAGGCCATCGTCGAGAAGACGATGAAGCGCTTCGGCCCCGAAGCGCCGATCGGCCTGTCGGAAGTCCTGATCGGCGGCCGCGAACTCGGCGACATCCTGGTCCAGGATCATCGCGTCCCGGTCGTCTCGGCCACGGGCTCGACCCGCATGGGCAAGGAAGTCGGCCAGAAGCTGGCCGCGCGTTTCGCCCGCGCCATCCTCGAGCTCGGCGGCAACAACGCCGCGATCGTCGCTCCCTCCGCCGATCTCGATATCGCCCTGCGCGGCATCGCCTTCGCGGCGATGGGCACAGCCGGCCAGCGCTGCACCACTTTGCGCCGCCTGATCGTGCATGAAAGCGTCTATGACGCGCTCGTGCCGAAGCTCGCCAAGGTATACGGCTCCGTGAAGATCGGCGATCCCCGCGAGGCCGGCGTGCTGGTCGGCCCGCTGGTCGACGAGGCCGCCTATCAGGGCATGCAGAAGGCGCTCTCCGAGGCCAAGGCCGAGGGCGGCAAGGTCCATGGCGGCGAGAAGGTCGATGTCGGTTCCGGCGGCTTCTATGTCCGCCCGGCGCTGGTCGAGATGCCCAAGCAGTGCGGCCCGGTCGAGCGCGAGACCTTCGCCCCGATCCTCTATGTGATGAAGTACAAGTCCATCGACGAGGCGATCTCGATCCAGAACGCGGTCGGCGCCGGCCTGTCCTCTTCGATCTTCACGCTCAACATGCGCGAGGCCGAGCTGTTCGTCTCCGACGAGGGTTCGGATTGCGGCATCGCCAACGTGAATATCGGCCCCTCGGGCGCCGAGATCGGCGGCGCCTTCGGCGGCGAGAAGGAGACGGGCGGCGGCCGCGAGGCCGGCTCCGACGCCTGGAAGGCCTATATGCGCCGCGCCACCAACACCGTGAACTACGGCACCACGCTGCCGCTGGCTCAGGGCGTCAGCTTCGACGTGGATGCGTGACACAGAACGTCATTCCCGGGCGCCTGATAGCGGCGGCCCGGGAATCTCATGACAAGAAGACACTGGTTTCCGTCATGGTCGGGTCAAGCCCGACCATGACGGTCTGAATATCAGGGAGACGAACACCATGGCCGGCAGCCACAAGCTCGCGAAGTTCACCTGGGACGATGCCTATCTGCTCGACGAGCAGCTGAACGAGGACGAGCGGCTGATCCGCGACACGGCCCGCGCCTATGCGCAGGAGAAGCTCGCTCCCCGCGTCACCGAAGCCTATCTCGACGAGAAGACCGATCGCTCGATCTTCAACGAAATGGGCGAGCTCGGCCTGCTCGGCGTCACCGTTCCCGAGGATTACGGCTGCGCCGGCGCCAATTACGTCTCCTACGGGCTCGTCGCCCGCGAGGTCGAGCGCATCGACTCGGGCTATCGCTCGATGATGTCGGTGCAGTCCTCGCTCGTGATGTACCCGATCTACGCCTATGGCAGCGAAGAGCAGCGCAAGAAGTACCTGCCCAAGCTCGGCTCGGGCGAATGGGTCGGCTGCTTCGGCCTGACCGAGCCGGATGCCGGTTCCGATCCGGGCGGCATGAAGACCCGCGCCGAGAAGGTTGCCGACGGCTACAAGCTGACCGGCTCCAAGATGTGGATCTCGAACTCGCCGATCGCCGACGTCTTTGTCGTCTGGGCGAAGTCATCAGCGCATGACAACCAGATCCGCGGCTTCATCCTCGAAAAGGGCATGAAGGGCCTGTCCGCGCCGAAGATCGGCGGCAAGCTTTCGCTCCGCGCCTCGATCACCGGCGAGGTCGTCATGGACGGCGTCATCGTGCCGGAAGAGAACCTGCTGCCGAACGTCTCGGGCCTCTCCGGCCCGTTCGGCTGCCTCAACCGCGCCCGCTACGGCATTTCCTGGGGCGTGATGGGCGCCGCCGAAGATTGCTTCCACCGCGCCCGCCAGTACGGGCTCGACCGCAAGCAGTTCAACAAGCCGCTGGCCCAGACGCAGCTCTACCAGAAGAAGCTCGCGGACATGCTGACCGAGATCACGCTCGGCCTGCAGGGCTCGCTCCGCGTCGGGCGCCTGCTCGACGACGGCAAGATGGCCCCGGAGATGATCTCGCTGGTCAAGCGCAACAATTGCGGCAAGGCGCTCGACATCGCTCGCCAGGCCCGCGACATGCATGGCGGCAACGGCATCCAGATCGAGTATCAGGTGATGCGCCACGCCGCGAACCTCGAGACGGTGAACACCTACGAGGGCACGCATGACGTCCATGCGCTGATCCTCGGCCGCGCGATCACCGGCCTGCAGGCGTTCTTCTGAGCGCCGTCAGCCGTCATGCCCGGGCTTGACCCGGGCATCTCGTCCCACGCGAACCTCCCCGGAGATGGTCGGGTCAAGCCCGACCATGACGCCCGAGTCGAACCCGCCATGACGACCTCCCCTCTTGCCGGCCTGCGCGTCCTCGAACTGGCGCGCATCCTCGCAGGTCCCTGGATCGGCCAGCTCCTGGCCGATCTCGGCGCCGATGTCGTCAAGGTCGAGGCGCCCGAGGGCGACGACACCCGCAAATGGGGCCCGCCCTTCGTCGAGGGCACCGGCGACGAGCATCTCTCCGCCGCCTATTTCCACGCCGCCAATCGCGGCAAGCGCTCGATCACCGCCGATTTCCGCACGCCGGAGGGGCAGGCGCTGGTCCGGCGCCTCGCCGCTCATGCCGATGTGGTGATCGAGAATTTCAAGGTCGGCGGCCTCAGCAAGTACGGGCTCGACGCGGCCTCGCTGCGCAAGAAATTCCCGCGCCTGGTCTATTGCTCGGTCACCGGCTTCGGGCAGGACGGCCCCTATGCGCCGCGCGCCGGCTACGACTTCCTCGTCCAGGGCATGGGCGGGGCGATGTCGATCACCGGCGAGCCTGAGGGCGCGCCGATGAAGGCGGGCTATGCGGTCGCGGACATCTATACCGGGCTCTATGCCACGGTCGGCATCCTCTCGGCTTTGCGCCAGCGCGACGCCACCGGCGAGGGTGCGACGCTCGATCTCGCGTTGCTCGACTCGCAGGTCGCGGTGCTCGGCAACCAGGCGATGAACTATCTCGTCGGCGGCAATCCCCCGCCGCGGCTCGGCAACGCCCACCCGAACATCGTGCCCTATGACGTGTTCCCGGTCGCGGACGGCCATATCATCATCGCGACCGGCAATGACGCGCAGTGGCGCAAGCTCTGCGAAGTGCTGGGCGAGCCGACGCTGGCCGACCATCCCGACTATCTCGACAACAAATCGCGCGTGAAGAACCGCGTCGCGTTGACCGCCAAACTGCACCTGCTCTGCCAGCGTTATGCCAAGCTCGATCTGCTGGCCGCGCTGGAGAAGGTCGGCGTGCCCGCCGGCCCGATCAACGATATCGGCGAGGTCTTCGCCGATCCGCAGGTGATCGCGCGCGGCGTCCGAGTCGACCTGTCGAGCGCGGCTGCGAAAGCGGGCAGCATTCCGACTGTCGCCTCGCCCATCGTCATGAACGGCGTGCGGCAGGTGGCAGGAAGTCCGAGCCCACGGCTCGGCGAACATGCCGACGACATCTTGAACGACCCGGCCTGGGGAGGGCCGCAGCATGGCTAATCGCACTGGCGGGCAGATCCTCGTCGACCAGCTTCTGATCCACGGCGCCACCGACGCCTTCTGCGTGCCGGGCGAGAGCTATCTCGCCGTGCTCGACGCGCTGCACGACGCCTCGATGAAGGTCACCATCTGCCGGGCCGAAGGCGGCGCCTGCATGATGGCGGAAGCCGCAGGCAAGCTCACCGGCAAGCCCGGCATCTGCTTCGTGACGCGCGGTCCCGGCGCCACCAACGCCTCGCCCGGCATCCATATCGCCGACCAGGACTCGACCCCGCTCATCCTCTTCGTCGGCCAGATCGACGGCAGCATGCGCGAGCGCGAGGCCTTCCAGGAGCTCGACTACCGTGCCGTCTTCGGCACCATGACCAAATGGGCGACCGAGATCGACGATGCCGCGCGCATCCCGGAGATCATCAGCCGCGCCTTCCATGTCGCGACCTCCGGTCGCCCCGGCCCGGTCGTGATCGCGCTGCCCGAGGACGTGCTGACCGATCTCGCGGATGTCGCCGACGCCGAGCCCTATCAGGTCACGGAGCAGCACCCTGCCCCGGCGCAGATGGCTGATCTCGCCAAGCGCTTTGCTGCTGCCAAGTCGCCGGTCGCGATCCTCGGCGGCTCGCGCTGGAGCCCGGAGGCAATCGCCGATTTTCAGGCCTTTGCCGAGCGTTTCGACCTGCCCGTCGCAGTCTCGTTCCGCCGGCAGATGCTGTTCCCGGCCGATCATCCGAACTTCGCGGGCGATCTCGGCATCGGTCCCAACCCGAAGCTGCTCGCCCGCATCAAGGAGAGCGATCTCGTCCTGCTGGTCGGCGGGCGCCTCTCGGAGATGCCGAGCCAGTCCTACACCCTGTTCGGCATCCCGAATCCGGGCCGGCCGCTGGTGCATGTCCATGCCGATCCGGAAGAGCTCGGCCGGGTCTATCGCCCGACGCTGGCGATCAATGCCTCTCCCGCCGGCTTCTGCGCCGCGCTCAAGACGATCGAGCCGCCCAAGGCCCCGGCCTGGAAGGGCGCCGGCGCTGCCGCGCATGAAGCCTATATCGCCTGGAGCGAGCAGCCGGCGCCCGTGCCCGGCGAATTCCATCCCGGCGAGATGGTGCGCTGGCTGCGCAGCCAGCTCCCCGAGGACGCCATCCTATGCAACGGCGCCGGAAATTACGCGACCTGGGTGCATCGCTTCCATCGCTTCAACAAATTCGCGACGCAGCTCGCACCGACCTGCGGCTCGATGGGCTATGGCGTTCCGGCGGCGATCGGCGCCAAGCGGCTCTTCCCGGAACGCACCGTCATCGCCTTCGCCGGCGACGGTTGCTTCCTGATGAACGGCCAGGATTTCGCGACGGCCGTGCAATACGACCTGCCCGTCATCGTCGTCGTCGTCGATAACGGCATGTACGGCACGATCCGCATGCATCAGGAGCGCGAATACCCCGGCCGCGTCTCGGCGACGACGCTGAAGAACCCGGATTTCGCTGCTTATGCCAAGGCCTTCGGCGGCCATGGCGAGCGCGTCGAGAAGACCTCGGAGTTCGCTCCGGCCTTCGAGCGTGCGGTGAAGAGCGGCAAGCCCGCGATCATCCACTGCCTGCTCGATCCCGAGGCGATCACGCCTGCCAAGTCGCTCTCGACAATCCGCGCCGAGGCCTTCGCGGCTCAGAGGAAAGACTAAGAACGGCCGAACCACATCCGCTGCATCAGCCCATCCCTGAGGACGAACTGATGCAGCAGGGCCGCGCCCGCATGGATGAAGGCGAGCGCGGCCATGATATCGAACAGCGCCGCATGCGCCCGCAGCATCGCATCATAGATGGCCTGATCCGGGCCGATCGGATGCGGCACGGAAAAGAGCCCGAAGAACAGCGTCGGGATCTGGATCGGCGCGGCAGCAGCCATCAGGAAGCCGGAAACCGGCAGCGCCAGCAGGCAGAGATAGAGCCCGCCCTGCACCGTCGCAGCCACGGCTCGCTGCCAGCGCGGCATCGGGACCGGCGCGGGCGTCGGCAGCAGACGCCGGACAATGAGGCGCAACAGAACCAACCCCGCGAGTGTCAGGCCGAAGGACTTGTGCCACTGGTAGAGCGCGAAGCGGGAAAGCAGGTCGCGTGTCTCGTCGCCCATCAGGCGGGACAGCCCATATTGCAGCAGGATAAGCATCACCGTCGCCCAATGCAGCAGGATGATCAGGGGATGCCAGGTGCGGGAGCGCATCGCCGGCCATCCTAGCGCGAGATCACGCCCTTGATGTCGATCTCGACCTGATCGTCGACGATATTGACCTCGCGCCCGATCGCGAAGGCTGCACGCGAGAAACTCGCGCTGGCATGGAAGGGCAAAGTGCCGCCCGCGCGCATGCCGGCCGGATCGCTCTCGGCGACGGCGATAACCGTGACAGGCTGCGACGCGCCCCGGATCGTGAGCTGGCCCGTGATCGAGAGGCTGCGCTCACCGGTGCGCGCCACCTGTTGGGAGACGAAGCTGGCAACCGGATAATGCGCGACGTCGAGCATCGTCTGCCCCTTGATGAAGCCGTCGACGAGATCGGCGCCCGTTCGCAGGGATGCGGTCTGGATCGTCATTCTGATCCGACTGCGCTCCGGCCGGTCGAAATCGAGTGCGATGGTGCCGTCGACAGTGCCGAAACGGCCGCTCGCCGTCGGGATGCCGAAATGACGCGCCACGAAGGCGACCGTGCCGCCGTCTCTCGACAAGGACCAGACGTCCTGCGCGAAGGCAGAAGCGGACGACGGCCCCAGGAGGGCCACGGCAAGCAGCGCACGCATCATCATGGCATGGCTCCTCGGCAGCCGGATGGCCCACATCTTAGGCCTGGCTCCCCACCGGCTGGCAGGGGCAGACACGCAGTTGTGAGGAAGCCCGGCCTCCGCGGGAAAGATTCTTAACCGCTTTCGTGAACCCGGACCGAACCTTTCGCGACCACTCGTCGTTGGTAAGACGACGACGTGGAGGCAAGGCGATGACGCGGGCATGGATGATGCGATTGGCGACTGTCGCAGCGCTCGCCTTTTCGGCTGCGCCCAGCGCCCAGGCGGCAGGCCTCTTCGACGATCTCGCTCGCGCGCTGTTCGGCGGCGGGCCGCGCCTGCGGGCCTCGCCGATCTACGAATATGACGACGAACCGCGCAGGCGGGCGCCCCGCGCCCGCGCGCCGGAGGTTTCCTCGAAACCCAAGCCACCCGTCGTGCAGCTCGATCCCCAGGCCGACAAGGAATGGTATCTCAAGGACCCGACGCTGCGGCGCGGCGACATCGTGGTCACCGCGGGCGGCGTGCTGGTCTATCAGGGCCGCAGCGCCGATGCGGCGCGTCCGGCCGATTTCGTCGCGCTCGGCGGCAACGATGCCAAGGGCTGGAAGCAGCAGTTGCAGACCGCAGCGGCCGGCGGGCGCGCTCGCTTCAGCGATCTCAGCACGCCGGCCAAGGCTTCCGTGACGGCCGAGGCCGCCGAGTAGGCGGCCGGCTTCAGCGCGGTTTCACCCCATCGAAGGTCGAGCGGATCGCGCGGGCGAGCGCAATCGCGGCCCAGCCCTGGAAGATCAATTCGACCGCGAAGAAGGTCCCGAGCACCCACAGGCTCGAACCCGGCCATTGCGCCAGGATCATGCCGCCGAGCAGCAGCGACAGCGCGCCTGAGAAGGCGATCCAGCCCCAGGCTGGCAGTTCCCGGTTCTGGAAGGCGACGACGAGGCGCAGCACGCCGGTCGCGACCAGCGCCGCACCGGCCAGCAGCGTCAGCGAGGCCGTGGCGAGCAGCGGGTTGGCAAAAGTCATCAGGCCGACCGCGACATAGAGCAGGCCGATGAGGATATGCAGCAGGCGGCTCTTCCAGCCTTGATGCCGGAAGGCGTCGATCAGCACGACGATGCCGCCGACCAGGATCATCGCGCCGAACCAGATCGCACTGGCAAGGCTGAGCAGCGCGACCGCTCCGAGGCCGACGACGCCGAGAATGATGAGGGCGACGCCTGCCGCCATCAGCCAGCCGGAATTGCGCCGAAGCGGGACGAGATGCGTTGCAAGAGAGGAGCCCGAGCGGGGCGCGGATTCTGCGGGCGTGGTCATGGCCGACTCCGATTGGACGGGCCGCGACAGCCGGGGCGGCCTCGTCAGTGCAGGTCGCTATCAGAAGCCCGCGCGCAAGCCGCGTCAATGATATGGCGCAAGGCGCGCCGTCAGTAGGTCGCGCGACCGCCCGAGAGATCGAAGACCGCACCGGTCGAGAAGCTGCAGCGCTCGCTCGCGAGCCAGGCGACGAGTTCCGCCAATTCATCGACCGTTCCGAGCCGCTTCAGCGGGCTCTTGCCGATCATCGTTGCAACCGTCTCGGGGCTCATCTGCTGGAGCAGATCGGTCTCGATCGCGGCCGGCGCGACGGCATTGACGAGGACACCCGTGCCAGCCAGCTCCTTGCCATGCGCCTTGGTGAAGGCGATGACGCCGGCCTTGGCGGCGCTATAGGCGGAAAGCGTCGGCGTGCCCTCCTTGCCGGCGAGGGAGGCGGTGTTGACGATGCGGCCGTAACCGCGCGGCAGCATCGCTTTCGCCACAGCCTGCGAGCAGAGAAAGGTACCGGTCAGGTTGATCGCCTGCACCTTCTGCCATTGTGCCAGCGGCGTCTCTGCCACTGTGGTCGAGGGGCCGGTCAGGCCGGCATTGTTGACGAGTACGGCGATGGGGCCGTGCTCGCGTTCTGTTGCGGCCAGGGCCTGTGCGACGGAAGCCTCGTCCGAGACGTCACAGGCGAGATGCCGGCGGCCCGCTGTCGCGGGCGTCGCGATATCCCAGACAACCGGGACGAGGCCGTCCTGCTCCAGCCGATCGGCGACCGCGGCGCCGATGCCCTTGGCGCCGCCGGTGACGACGGCGATCCGCCGCTCCGCCATGGCTGGGCTCAGCCGAGCTTCGCGGCGACGAGCTTGCGCAGGCCGCGCAGGTCCTTGACGAAGCCGCGGATGCCTTCGGCCAGCTTCTCGGTGCCCATCGCATCCTCGTTCATGGCGAAGCGGAAAGCCTTTTCGTCGTAACCCAGCTTCTTGGCGACGCCCCCTTCCATCTGCGGCGACGAAGCCGGCGAAAGGCGGCGCGGCAGGTCGCCGGTCGCGGCGGCGAGCTCGTCGAGCAGGCCAGGCCCGATGGTCAGGCGGTCGCAGCCGGCCAGCGCCTCGATCTCGCCGGTGTTGCGGAAGGAGGCACCCATCACGACCGTCTTGATGCCGAAGGCCTTGTAATAGGCGTAGATGCTCTTGACCGAGACGACACCCGGATCGGTCTCGGCCGTGTAGGGGCCGCCGCCGGCCTTGACGTGCCAGTCGAGGATGCGGCCGACGAAGGGCGAGATCAGGAAGGCGTTGGCCTCAGCCGCCGCGACCGCCTGCGGCAGCGCGAACAGCAGGGTCAGGTTGCAGTCGATGCCCTCGCCCTGCAGCACCTTGGCGGCCTGCAGGCCCTCCCAGGTCGAGGCGATCTTGATGAGGATGCGGTCCTTCTCGACGCCACGCTCCTTGTAGGCGGCGATGATGGCGCGCGCCTTCGCGATGGTCGCTTCCGTGTCGAAGGAGAGATCGGCGTCGACCTCGGTGGAGACCCGGCCGGGGACGATCTTGGTCAGTTCCGCGCCGAAGCTCACGGCGAGGCGGTCGCAGACAGCATGGACCGCCTTCTCGCCGCTGCCCTGCTTCTTGCCCCAGCCGATCGCCTCGTCGACGAGATGGGCATAGGCGGGGGTCTCCACCGCTTTCAGGATGAGGGTCGGGTTGGTGGTGCAGTCGACGGGCTTCAGGCGACGCACGGCCTCGATGTCGCCGGTGTCGGCGACGACGGTGGTCATCTGGCGGAGCTGGTCGAGCTTGGAGGCGGTCATCGGTCTATCCTCGGCAATTCTTCTTGTCGTAACGCATTCAATGTGGCGCCTGTTCACCGCAATGGCGAGAGCGATGAAGCAGTTCCGCCATGCGGCGAGCTGACGCCCGCGTCATGCCCCGGGCATCCCGTGAAGGAAGGGCGCCTTTTCCGGCCTGAGCTTCTCGGGTCGAAGCTGCGCTTCGCCCGAGAATGACGCGTGGGGGACTCCCTCAGCTCTTCACCGCGCCCGAGGTCAGGCCGCCGACCATGTTCTTGCGGAACAGGTAGTAGATCACCGCCGGCGGGATGGCATAGAGCAGGCCCGCCGCCATCAGCAGGTTCCAGGGCGCGTCGTCGGCCGATAGGAAGAGACCGAGGCCCACCGCCAGCGGCACGGCCTTCTCCGAGGAGAGGAGCAGGAAGGCGTAGAGATACTCGTTCCAGGCGAGCAGCAGCGCGTAGATGCCGATAACCACCATCGAGGGCCTCATCAGCGGCAGATAGACCAGCCGGAAGAGCTGGATCGAGGTGGCGCCGTCCATCACAGCGGCCTCGTCGAGCTCCTTCGGCAATTTGTCGGACGCCTGCTTCAGCACCCAGATCGCGTAAGGCGATGCGAGCGCGACCATCGCCAGGATCAGCGAGGCCTGCGTGTTGAGCAGGCCGTAGGAGCCCATCGCCTTGTACATGGGGATGGCGAGGAAGGCGGCCGGGATCAGATAGGTCGCGAGCGCGAGGTTCATCATCATGCGCCCGCCCCTCACCTTGAGGCGGGCGATGGCGAAAGCCGCGAAGGTCGCGACGAAGAGCGTGATCAGCCCGGTCGCCACCGCGATGAAGAAGCTGTTGAACATCTGCCGCCAGAAATTGTGCAGGTAGTAGTGCTGCTGGGCGAAGACGATCTGGAAGTTCTGCAGCGTCGGCTGGTCGGGCCAGAGCTTTCCGGCGAGCATCGATTCCTGGTTGGAGATCGAGAGCACGAAGAGGTGATAGATCGGCAGCAGCGTCCAGACCAGGACGGGGATCGCGATCAGCAGCAGCTTGCCTTCGTCGAGGAGCTTTCTCATGCGTCGGGCCCCTTCGACAGGCGCTTCACCATCACGAAGACCATCGGCAGGATCAGCGGCATGGCGACGATGATCGAGGCGATGCCGAGATCGAGATTGTTGTTGCGCATGTAGCGGATGCCGAGCGTCGCCAGCACATGGTTGAGGTCGCCCGGCCCGCCGCCCGTGAGCAGGTAGACGCTGTTGAAATCGCCCAGCGTCCAGATCATCGAGAGCATCGTCGAGGTGACGTAGAGCGTCGCCAGCGAGGGCCAGGTGATGAAGCGGAACTGCTGCCAGCGATTGGCGCCGTCGACGCTGGCGGCCTCGTAGAGGTCCTGCGCGATGGCGAGCCGGCCGGTGATCAGGATCAGCGTCCAGAACGGCAGCGACTTCCAGATGTGGACGAAGATCGAGGAGATGAAAGCGAGCGTCGGGTCGGTCAGCCAGCCCGGTCCCTCCATGATGCCGAACCACTGGAAGAGCTGCTGGTTCACCATGCCGTTCTCGGGATTCAGCATCACCCGGAAGGACAGGATGGTCGGGATCGAGGGCACCGCCCAGGGCAGGATGAACAGCACCAGCACGATCCGGATCCAGGGCCGCTGCTGTATGAAGAAGCCGGAGAGAGCGAGCGCGATCAGGAATTTCAGGTTCACCGCGACGAACAGGAAGATGACCGTGTTGACGACGGTGCGCAGGAAGATCGGGTCGGCGAAGAGCGCCCGGTAGGAATTCCAGTTGAGGCCGAGCCAGAGGCCATAGGCCACCGGGTAGACCACCATGACGGCGAAGACGAGGACGTAAGGGGCCAGCATGATGGCACCCCACATCGCGCGGTCGCGGGTGAAGCCCGAGTTATCCTCGCGTGGCGCCGCAAACGGCGCGGTCATGACGGCTGAGCTCATGGACTCTCCGTGGAATTGTCACCCTGTGAAAGATACGCCGCGGCAAGGATTGCCGCGGCGGGTCGTCGATGCAAGCGGAACGAGGACCGGGCTCTACTGTCCTAGCATCGGCTTGGCCCGAAAAGTGGGAGCCACTTTTCGGGCCGATGCTCAGCCGGCGATCTGCTTGATGCGTGCGATCATCTCGTCCACGGCCTGCTCGGCCGGGATCTTGTCCTGGACGACGCGGTTCACCGCCTTGGCCCAGACGTTCTCGGCATTCACGGTCGTGAAATTATAGTTGTAGACGAACTGGAACGGCACGGTGCCGTCCTTGTACTGCTTGTAGACGACCGCGCGATGCGGATCCTTGCCATCCGACCAGAACGGCGCCTCGATCGCCTTCAGCGTCGTCGGCACCCAGCGCCCGGCCGAGCCTTCGACGAAGGGCCGCAGGTTCTCGTCCTTCATGAAGAAGACCATGAACTCCTTGGCGCGCTTCTTGTTCTTGGCATCGGCGAAGATCACCGCGGTCTTCACGGCGGCGAGGTTGGTCATCTTGCTGCCGTCCGCCTTGAGCGGGAACTCGGCGGTGCGGATGTTGTCCTCGTAGTTCTTCTTGGCTGTCGCCCGCTGCTCGGCCGTGAGAGCCTGATTGCTCATGTCGTCCATGTGCTTGCCGGCGATCGAGATCGTGGCGTTGTGCGTGGCGACGGTGGTGCGATTGTGGAAGGCGACGTTGTTGTCGGGGTCGAGCCAGTTTACCGAGGAGGGCGGCGTGCAGCCGCGCTGGAAGATGTTGGCGTAGGACTTCACCGCCTCGACCATCGCCTTCTTGTTGGCGGGCTGGTCGAGCACGATCTTGCCGTTCTCGTCGACGACCTGGGCGTTATAGGCGTTGGCGAAGGTCAGGAACGAATAGAAGGTGTCGGACGCCGCGATGCCCATCGGGTGGCCGATGCCATAGACGCGCTTGCCCTTGGCGCGCAGCGCGCCCTGGACCTTGTCGCACCAGAAGTCCCAGTAGCCGTTCCAGGTCTTCGGGATGTCGGCCTCCTTGAAGCCGGCCTCCTCGAGCATGTCCTTCCAGTAGGTGATGTGCATCATCTGCTGCTCGACCGGGAAGGCATAGTATGACTTCTTGCCGGTCTTGCCGTTCATCAGGAAGGTGGTCGAGACCGCCATCGGCTGGAACTCGGCCTTCATCGGCTCGATCACGTCCGAGACGTCCTCGAGCTTGCCGTCATAGGCCCATTTGCCGGTGGTGCGGAAATCATAGGTCGTGCAGAAGCCGACATCCGGGGGCGTGCCGGCATCGACCGCGCCGACCGATTTCGTGACGCAGTCCTCGGTCGCGTAGAGCGAGAGCTCGACCTTGACGCCCGTCGCCTTCTGGAATTTGTCGACGACCGCCAGCAGCGCGTCGTCCTCTCCCTTGTAGAAGCCCTTGGTGAACCAGGCCGTCAGCGTCTCCTGCGCCATCGCGGCGCCGGACCAGCCCGCTACGACTGCCGCGACAGCCGTTCCCATGGCGAAATGCCGTACAAGCTTCATCCGATATCCTCCCATTTAAACCGTTTTAAAGCGACCTTAGTCGTCTTGCCGCGACCCTAATCGAAAAGCCCCGCCCGAAACAAGCCGGGCGAGTCCCGCTAAATAGTATTTCTAATTCCAGAGTGCGCAACTGGTCCGCGGCGTGGAAACCGGGGACCGTTTCATGGAACTGTCATCTGCCGGGACTACCGGCAGCGCCATCTCGCAGACGCGATCAAGAGATGGAGTTTGACATGCAGCGCAAGGCCCTGAGCGCCTTCATCATCGCGGCCAGCCTCGCGGCCGCGCCGCAGGCTTTCGCCATCGAAGGCAAGCTGGTGCTCTATACCAGCCAGCCCAATACCGACGCCCAGCAGACGATCGACGCCTTCAAGGCGAAATATCCGAAGGTCGAAATCTCCTTCGTCCGCGACGGCACGCCGCGCGTGATGGCGAAGCTCAAGGCCGAGTTCGAGGCCGGCGCCCCGCAGGCCGACGTGCTGCTCATCGCCGATGCCGTGACCATGGAAGGTCTCAAGAAGGACGGCCGCCTGCTCGCCCATGACAAGGCCGATTTAGCCGCCTATCCGGCCGGCATCCACGACCCGCAGAAGATGTGGTTCGCGACCAAGCTGATCACCACCGGCATCGTCTACAACACCAAGGCCGCGATGAAGCCCGCGAGCTGGACGGACCTCATCAAGCCGGAGGCGAAGAATCAGCTGGCCATGCCGAGCCCGCTGAACTCCGGCGCCGCGCTGATCCACACGATCACCCTCACCAGCAACCTGGGGGACGGCTGGGGCTTCTACGAGAAACTCAAGGAGAACGGCACGCTCGCCGCCGGCGCCAATGGCGACATCCTGCGCCAGGTCGCCACCGGCGAGAAGCTCTACGGCATGATCGTCGACTTCATGCCGATCCGCGAGAAGGCCAAGGGCGCGCCGGTCGAGTTCGTCTTCCCGAGCGAGGGCGTCTCCGCCGTCAGCGAGCCGGTCGCGATCCTGAAGACCACCAGGAACCCGGAAGCCGCCAAGGCCTTCATCGATTTCCTGCTCTCCAAGGAAGGCCAGGAGCTGGCGCTGAAGCAGGGCTATGTCGCCGCCCATCCCGACGTCGCCCTGCCGGCCGGCTATCCCGCCCGCAGCGCGATCAAGCTGATGGCCTTCGACGCGGCCAAGGCGCTCGCTGAAGAGACCGCCGCCCGCAAGCGCTTCGGCTCGATCTTCGAGTGATGACGGCTTTGCTGCCGTGGTGGCCAGCGCCGTGACGCTGGCCCTTGCCCGAAACATCCGGCGGGAGCCCGTGATCGCGGCCCCGCCGGCTCCACGTTTGCGCCTGCCGGAAGGCTGGAGCCTGCCTGCGCTTGTCGTCGCGGTCGCACTGCTGCTCGGCGGCCTGCCCTTCTTCAGGCTGGCCGCTGCGGCGTTCGCCCCCGGCTGGCAGTTCGCGCCGGGCGAAGCCTTCGTCGAGATGGCAAGCCGCGCAGCGATGACCGCAACCTGGCATACGCTGGAAACGGCCTCGCTCTCGGCGCTCGGCGCGCTCCTTGTCGGCGGCATCGTCGCGCTGGCGCTCGGCGTCACCGATGTCAGGGGCAAGCGCCCCCTCGCCTTCGCCTTCGTCTTCTCGATGATGATCGCGCCGCAGGTGGCGGCGCTCGCTTTCCTGAGCCTGCTCGCGCCGAACTCGCCAATCCTCTCGCTGATCGGGCTCGCGCCGCCGCCGGGCACCCCGAACCCGCTGCTCGGGCGCGGCGGCATCATCCTGGTCATGGCCCTGCACCACGCGCCGCTCGTCGCGATCACGCTCTGGACCGGCCTGCGCAGCATCCCGCAATCGCTGGTCGAAGCCGCGCAGATGGAGGGCGCCACGCCTGCCACGATCACCACGCGGATCGTCATCCCGGTGCTGCGACCGCAGATCATCGCCGCCGGGCTGATCGCCTTCGTCGCAGGCGTCGGCAATTTCGGTATTCCGGCCCTGCTCGGCCTGCCCGTGAACTACCTGACGCTGCCAACGCTGATCTACCGCCGGCTGTCGAGCTTCGGCCCGTCGAGCCTCGGCGAGACGGCCGCGCTCGCGGTGCTGGTCGGCGTGGTCGCGGCGCTCGGCATCGTCGCCGCCGCGCTCGCCGCCCGCAACCAGCGTGGCAAGGTCGAGATCGAGCGGTCTCTGGAGCCCTATTGGCTGCTCGGCCCGGCCCGGCCCTTTGTCGCTGCTGGGCTCTGGCTGCTGCTCGCTCTCAAGCTCGGCTTGCCGCTGCTCGCCCTGCTCAGCGAGGCGCTGACCCCGGCCTTGGGCGTGCCCCTCTCCTGGCAGACACTGACCTTCGACAAGTTCACGGAAGTTCTGTTCCGGCAGGCGGTGACCATGCGCGCCTTCCGCAACTCGCTGATCTTCGCCGGCAGCGCCGCGCTGATCCTCGCTATCCTTGCCATCGTTTTCGCCTATGGGCTGGAAAGGCGGCTCGGCAGGTTCCGTCGCGCCGTCGAGCTGATGATCGAACTGCCCTATGCGCTGCCGGGCATCGTCCTGGCCATCGCCTGCATCCTGATCTTCCTGAAGCCGTTGCCGCTGATCGGCGTCAGCATCTACGGCACGCCCTTCATCATCCTCTTCGCCTATCTCGCCCGCTTCCTGCCGCTGGCGCTGAAGGCGCCGGTCGCGGCCATGGCCCAGATCGAAGCGCATCACGAGGATGCCGCGAAGCTCGACGGCGCCAATCTCCCGCAGATGCTGCGCTTCATCGTCGCGCCGATCCTGGCGCCGGCTGCCGCCGTCTCGGCGCTGATGGTCTTCCTCGTCGCCTTCAACGAGTTGACGGTGTCGGCCCTGCTCTGGTCCTCGGGCACCGAGACACTCGGCGTCGTGCTGTTCAGCCTGAAGGAGGCCGGGCTTGCCGGCGAGGCGGCGGCCGTCGCGATCAGTGCCTGCGTCGTCATCCTCGTCGTGATGCTGGCGCTCGACCTGATCGGGCGCTACCGGCAGCACAATATCCTGCCCTGGCGGATCTGAAGCCTCTCCGTGCAGGTCATCAAAGAGCAGCCGTTGTCCCAACAGATGTGACGGAAAATTAAACTTGGGGGCGCCCTAGATGGAGCATGGGTGCCCATCAGACATTACAGGCCAGGCCGGAGCCCGTGCCGGACGATCGCCAGATTCTCGTCATCGAGGATTCACGAACCTTCTCGCTGGCGCTGCGGCAACTTCTCCAGGCCGAGACCGGACTGCCCGTCACGACCTGCGCATCGCTGAAGGAGGTCAGCGACCTCATCGTCGCGGCGCCCGGCGCCTACGCGATCGCCGTGGTCGACCTCAACCTGCCGGATGCTCCGCGCGGCGAGGCGCTCGACTGGACCGTGACCCACGGCATCCCCTCGGTCGTCTTCACCGCCACCTTCGATCTCGCCACGCGCGGGCGGATCATGGAGCGGGAGGTGATCGACTACGTCCTGAAGGACAATGAATTCGCACTTCCCAACATTGTCGGCACGGTCAAGCGGGCGCTGAACAACCGCAACACCCGCATCCTCGTCGTCGACGATACCCGCACCACCCGCAAGGTGCTCGCCCGGATGCTGTCGATCCAGCAATATGCCGTGGTCGAGGCCGGCTCCGGGCAGGAGGCGCTGGCGATGCTGGAGAGCAATCCCGACATCCAGCTCGTCGTCAGCGACTACTACATGCCCGACATGGATGGCTTCGAACTGGCCCGGCGCATCCGCCGCCGCCATCCGAACGTGCGCGTCCTCGGCATTTCCTCCTCGACCGACCGGCAGACTTCAGCGGGGTTCCTCAAGGCCGGCGCGCATGATTTCGTCTCGCGCCCGTTCGTGCTGGAGGAGCTGCAATGCCGCATCGCCTCCAATGTCGAGGTCCTCGACCAGCTCAGGCAATTGCAGGACCTTGCAGCGCGCGATTTCCTCACCGGCCTGTTCAACCGCCGCCATTTCTTCGCCCGTGGCCGGCAGCTCGTCGGCGAAGCGCGCGATATGGACCTCCCGGTCTCGATCGCTATTCTCGACATCGACCATTTCAAGCGGCTCAACGACCGCTACGGCCATGACGGTGGCGACCAGGCGCTGACGGCGGTTGCGAGGACGCTGAGCATCATGGCCGAGCGCGGCTTCAACCTGCTCGCCCGCATCGGCGGCGAGGAATTCGCCATCATCTTCCCGGGTGCCGATCTCGCCGAGGCCGAGCGCCTGTGCGAAGGCATCCGGACGGCCCTCGCCGGCGCGCCGCTGACCATCGAGGGAGAAATCCTGCCGCTCACGGTCTCGATCGGCGTCGCTTCAATCGGCCCCGGCGATGCGCTCGAAGCTGCCCTCGGGCTGGCCGACCAGGCGCTCTACACAGCCAAGCAGGACGGGCGCGACAAGGTCCGCACCGCTGCCGCCTGAGGCTATTCCGCTGCGATGCGCGACTCGGGCCTGTGCTCGCCCATCAGCAGGGCACGTGACGCCTTCACCTCGCGGACGACGAAGTCGACGATGGCGCGAACTCGCGCGACATCCTTCAGGTCGGCATGGACCAGGAGCCAGAAGGAGCGCGTGATCGAGACCGTCTCGGGCAGGACGGGCACGAGCCGCTTCTCTCCTTCCGCCATGAAGTGATGGATCACGCCAATGCCGGCACCGGCGGCGACGGCATTCATCTGGGCGATGACGCTCGAGCTCTGGACATGGGCGCGCAGGCCCTTGGCGACCTCGTCGAGATAGTCGAGCTCGGGCGAGAAGATCAGGTCGTCGATATAGCCGATGATGCGATGCTCGAAGAGATCCTCCGGCTTGGTCACCGGCGGCATCGCGGCGAGGTATTCCGGCGAGGCGTAAAGCCCGAGGCGGTAGTCTGAGAGCTTGCGGGCGACGACCTTGCCTTCCTTGGGCGGGGCCAGCGTGATCGCGACATCGGCCTCCCGCTTCGACAGCGAGAGCAAACGCGGCATGGCGATGAGCTGGATCTCGAGGCCCGGATAGGATTTCGCGAACAGGGCCAGGCGAGGCGCGAGGAACGAGGTGCCGAGACCATCCGGCGCGCCGATCCTGACGGTGCCCGACAGCGCCATGTCGGCGCCGCCGATATCGCTCTGGATCGCGAGCGCCTCGGTTTCCATGCTTTCCGCCTTGGCGAGCAGGCGCTCACCGTGAGCGGTCAACATGTAGCCCTGCGGGCGGCGCTCGAAGAGCTTGGCCTTCAGCGCCTCCTCCAGCGAGGTGATGCGGCGCGAGACGGTGGCATGATCGGCACCGAGGCGGCGCGCCGCCGCGGTCAGGCGCCCGGAACGCGCGACGGCAAGGAAAAAGCGGAGGTCGTCCCAGTCGAAGCGCTCCAAGGTCCTCTCCCCGTATTTGTGTTTTCGCACGGCCGACGTTTCACTCTCGCTATAGCCGTGCATAAACGAGAATGGTAGGGAGGATGCGGGATCATCGCACCATCAGTTCGTAGGGAGGGCGCCATGCGTCAGGTTGGACATTTCATCGGCGGCAAGCATGCCGCGGGCACGTCGGGTCGCACGGCCGACATCTACCAGCCGATGGACGGCACGATCATCGGCAAGGTGGCGCTGGCCTCGACGGCCGAGCTCGACGCCGCCGTGCGGAACGCCGCCGAGGCGCAGCCGAAATGGGCCGCCGTCAATCCGCAGCGCCGCGCCCGCGTGCTGATGAAGTTCATCGACCTGATCGCGCAGAACAACGACGCGCTCGCCGAGCTGCTCGCCCGCGAGCACGGCAAGACCATTCCCGATGCCAAGGGCGACATCCAGCGCGGCGTCGAGGTCCTGGAGTATTCGCTCGGCATCCCGGGCCTGATGAAGGGCGAGTTCACCGACGGCGCCGGCCCCGGCATCGACATCTATTCGATGCGCCAGCCGCTCGGCGTCGTCGCCGGCATCACCCCGTTCAACTTCCCGGCGATGATCCCGCTCTGGAAGCTCGGCCCCGCCATCGCCTGCGGCAATGCCTTCATCCTGAAGCCCTCCGAGCGCGACCCGGGCGTGCCGATGCGCTTCGCCGAGCTCTTCATCGAGGCCGGCGGCCCTCCCGGCATCCTCAACGTCGTCAACGGCGACAAGGAAGCGGTCGACGCCATCCTCGACCATCCCGAGATCAAGGCCGTGGGCTTCGTCGGCTCGACCCCGATCGCGGAATACATCTACGCCCGCGGCTGCGCGGCCGGTAAGCGCGTGCAGTGCTTCGGCGGCGCCAAGAACCACATGATCATCATGCCGGACGCTGACATGGACCAGACCGTCGATGCGCTGATCGGCGCGGGCTACGGCTCGGCCGGCGAGCGCTGCATGGCGATCTCGGTCGCCGTCCCGGTCGGCAAGGCCACCGCCGACGAACTGGTCAAGCGCCTGATCCCGCGCGTCGAAAGCCTGAAGATCGGCCCCTCGACCGATACCAGCGCCGATTACGGCCCGGTCGTGACCAAGGCGGCGATGGAGAAGATCAAGTCCTATGTCGATATCGGCGTGAAGGAAGGCGCCAAGCTCCTGGTCGACGGGCGCGACTTCAAGATGCAGGGCTACGAGAACGGCTTCTATGTCGGCGGCTGCCTGTTCGACAACGTCACCAAGGACATGAGCATCTACAAGGACGAGATCTTCGGACCGGTGCTCTCGGTGGTGCGCGCCGAGACCTATGACGAGGCGCTGAAGCTGACCAACGACAACGAATACGGCAACGGCACCGCGATCTTCACCCGCGATGGCGATGCGGCACGCGACTTCGCCTCGAAGGTCCAGGTCGGCATGGTCGGCATCAACCTGCCGATCCCGGTTCCGCTGGCCTATTACACCTTCGGCGGCTGGAAGCGCTCCGCCTTCGGTGACCTCAACCAGCACGGCCCGGACGCGATCCGCTTCTACACCAAGACCAAGACGGTGACGGCGCGCTGGCCGAGCGGTATCAAGGATGGTGCGAGCTTCGTCATCCCGACGATGAACTGAGGCGCCACCGACGGAGGAGGCCATGGAGCGACCGCTGCGCATCATCGCATCGTCGCTCGTCCTCCTCTGCGGTATGGGGCCGGCCCTCGCGACCGGCCCCTCGCCCGACGCCACATCCTCGTCCGAGGATGCGCTCTGCGAGCCGGGCGCATCCGAGAACGCGCACCTCGGCGAAGTGGAGCTCGCCCGCTGCCGCCGGCTCTGGCAGGAGCGGGTCGAGGCCGCCCGGGAGCGGAGCCGGAGCTATGTCGAAGGATTGATCGAGGATAGCCGGCAGCGGCGGGAACGCGCGGCGAGCCTGCCGCCGCCAACTCCTGCGCCCGTGACGGTCGAAACCTTCCTCGGCAGCGATCTCGCCTATGGCGATGTGGTGGTGACCGACAAGGGACCGCGCGTCTTCGTCGGGAAGGCCGGAGAAGCTGCCGGACCCGAGGATTTCGTCGCCCTCGACGCGGCCCGGTCGCCGCATCGCGGCCGTGCCCAGCCCTATGACGGGGCCTATCCGCAGCCCAACCCCCCTCAGGCCGCGAAGCCGCGGCCCGCCGCCCTCAAGCCCCAGGAGCGCCAGCCTTGAGCCCGTTTTCCCTGACCGAGGACCAGATCGCGATCCGCGACATGGCGCAGGACTTCGCCGCCGAGACATTGGCGCCCCATGCCGCGCGCTGGGACGAGGAGAAGCATTTCCCGGTCGAGGAAATGCGCGCCGCAGCCGCGCTCGGCATGGGCGGCATCTATATCCGCGACGATGTCGGCGGCTCCGGCCTCTCGCGTCTCGACGCAGCCTTGATCTTCGAGGCGCTCTCGACCGGCTGCCCGACGGTCGCGGCCTATATCTCGATCCACAACATGTGCGCCTGGATGATCGACCGCTACGGTTCGGACGAGCAGCGCCAGCGCTTCCTGCCGAAGCTCTGCACGATGGAGCATCTGGCGAGCTATTGCCTGACCGAGCCCGGCGCCGGCTCGGACGCTGCTGCGCTCAAGACGAAGGCGGTGCTGGACGGCGACCATTACGTTCTCGACGGGCAGAAGCAGTTCATCTCCGGCGCCGGCGTCTCCGACATCTATGTCGTGATGGCGCGCACCGGCGAGGCCGGCCCCGGGGGCATCTCGACCATCGTCGTCGAGAAGGACACGCCCGGCCTCTCCTTCGGCGCCAACGAGAAGAAAATGGGCTGGAACGCCCAGCCGACGCGCGCCGTGATCTTCGAGAACTGCCGCGTGCCCGTGACGAACCGCCTCGGCCCGGAAGGCATCGGTTTCAAGATCGCCATGGCCGGGCTCGATGGCGGGCGGCTCAATATCGGCGCCTGCTCGCTCGGTGGGGCGCAGGGCGCGCTCGACCGATCGCTGGCCTATGCCAAGGAACGCAAGGCTTTCGGCTCGGCCATCGCCGATTTCCAGGCCTTGCAGTTCAAGCTCGCCGACATGGCGACCGAGCTGGAGGCGGCCCGCAGCCTGCTCTGGCGCGCGGCGGCGGCGCTCGACGCCAAGACGCCGGATGCGACCAAGCTCTGCGCCATGGCCAAGCGCATCGCCACCGATACCGGCTTCGAGGTCGCCAACCACGCCCTGCAAATCCATGGCGGCTACGGCTATCTCGCCGATTACGGCATCGAGAAGATCGTCCGCGACCTGCGCGTCCACCAGATCCTCGAGGGCACCAACGAGGTGATGCGGATGATCGTGGCACGCGGGCTGGTCGGCCGGTCCAAGGGGAATTGACGCCGGAGGCGTCATCCCGACCGCCGAACGGCGACCTGGGATGACAAGACGAGACAGCACCTTTCTCTGATGATGATCCCGCGTCTGCTCTTCGCGCAGCCCGGAATGACACCAAGAGCGACGACAAAAACGACGAGAGGATACGACCATGACCAACATCGCCTTCATCGGCCTCGGCAATATGGGCGGCCCGATGGCCGGGAACCTCGTCAAGGCCGGGCACGCCGTCAAAGCCTTCGATCTCGTGCAGGCCTCGAAGGACGCCGCCGCTGAACTGGGCGTTGGCATCGCCGGCTCGGCGAAGGACGCCGTGGCCGATGCAGAGGTCGTCGTGACCATGCTGCCGGCGGGCAAGCATGTGCTGAGCGTCTGGGCCGATATCCTCCCGGCGGTGAAGCCCGGCACGCTCCTGATCGATTCCTCGACGATCGATGTCGAAAGCGCCCGCAAGGCGCATGCGCTGGCGGCCGAGCGCGGCTGTCTTTCACTCGATGCCCCGGTCTCGGGCGGCACCGGCGGCGCCAAGGGCGCGACGCTGACCTTCATGGTCGGCGGCACCGAGGATGCCTTCGCCCAGGGCGAGCCGATCCTTGCCAAAATGGGGCGGCGGATCGTGCATTGCGGCGGCGGCGGCAACGGCCAGGCGGCCAAGATCTGCAACAACATGATCCTGGGCATCTCGATGATCGGCGTTTCCGAGGCCTTCGTGCTGGCCGAAAAGCTCGGCCTGTCGCATCAGGCGCTATTCGACGTCGCCTCGACCTCGTCCGGCCAGTGCTGGTCACTGACGACCTATTGCCCGGTGCCGGGGCCGGTGCCGACCTCCCCCGCCAATAACGAGTACAAGCCGGGCTTCGCCTCGGCGCTGATGCTGAAGGACCTGAAACTGTCGCAGGAAGCGGCGCAGGCTGCGGGCGCCTCGACCCCGCTTGGCGCGGCGGCGGCGCAGCTCTTCGGGCTGCACAATGCCTGGGGCGAGGGTGGCACGGATTTCTCCGGCATCATCCATCTTCTGCGCGGACGCGGACAGGCGTGAGACGCGCTTGCGCGGCAAGGCGTCGCGGGTCTAGACCCTGACCATGAACGATGCCCTGCCCCGCCGCGAACGCTCCTCCTTCACCGGTTTCGCGATCAACCGGCTCGACCGGCGCGAAGACCTGCGCAACCAGCCCAATGCGGTGACGGCCTTGCGCCACCGCTCGGACACACGGATTGCCGTGGTCGCCGGCGAGACGCCGATCCTGAAGCGCCTCGACGGCGAGGCGCTCACGGTCTGGTTCAGCCATGGCGAGACCGAGATGCTCGGCCCGGCGGCCGAGGAAATCTTCATGGGTACGGCCGAGGACGGGACGCCCCGCTTCGGACGCCTGCTCGACAAGGCCCTGGCCGAGCCGCTGAAGGAGCGGGCCGAGCTGTTCGTCACCGACCTGCGCTCGGTCGCGCTGAAGCGCATCGTGCCGGAAGACGAGGTCGGGCCGCTCGGCGAGGCCAAGGCCGTGCTCGACTGGCATGCCCGCCATCGCTTCTGCGCGCAATGTGGCGGGCCGACCGTCGCCGGCGCCTCGGGCTGGCGGCGTGAATGCACGGCCTGCGGCGCGATGCATTTCCCGCGCACCGATCCGGTCGTGATCATGCTGGTGACGCGTGGCGATGCCTGCCTGCTGGCGCGCCAGGCCCGGTTCGCACCGGGCATGTATTCCTGCATCGCCGGCTTCGTCGAACCGGGCGAGACGATCGAGGACGCGGTCAGGCGCGAGAGCTGGGAGGAGGCCGGCTTGAAGGTTGGCGCCGTCCGTTACCTCGCCTCGCAGCCCTGGCCCTTCCCCTCCTCGATCATGATGGGCTGCATCGCAGAGGCGCTCGGCGACGAGATCACGCTCGACATGACCGAGCTTGAGGAAGGCCGCTGGTTCCCCCGTGAAGAGGTGCTGCAGATGCTGGACGGCAAGCATCCCGACGGGCTCGCCTGCCCGCAGCATATCGCCATCGCCAACACGCTGGTGCGGGCCTGGGCACTGGACGGCGAGCGGATCTAGCGGGACCTTTTACCATTCCTTAACCGTGAAGGGCGTCCCCTTGCGCTGTCCACCGGGGCTTTTGGGGGCTCGGAAAGGACCGCGACCATGCACGAGCTCGACCCTGAGCAGACCATCATGGAGCAGCTCGTCGGCCTGCCCGTTGCCGATGTCGAACGTGATCTGATTCTCGCCACCCTGCGCGAAACCGGCGGCAACCGCACCCACGCTGCCAACCTCCTCGGCATCGCCATCCGCACGCTGCGCAACAAGATCAACAGCTATACGGCGGCAGGCTACGAGGTGCCGGAAGCGCTCCAGCCGTCGGCGCAGTGAGCGGCCATGCGCATCACGGCATCGAATGCGGCGGCGGCCGGCCAGTTGGTCGCCGCGACGACCACGGCGGCGCTGCTGCGCTGCCTGCTCCACAAGGGGGTCCTGGCGCCCCACGACATCCGGGAAATCTACGAGGCCGCCCTTCTCCTGCTCGAAGAGCAGCAGGGGGCGGCGCCGGAGCACTCCGCCGCATTCGTTGCGGCGCGGGAGATCATCGAAGACGGCCTCAAGGACTGAGGCGGTCTTCCTGCGCAGCGAACAGCCGTCGCTTGTTCACAAGCGGCTACTCGCCGGCTTCCTCGATCGTCGAGCGGAAGTCGTTGGCGGCATAGACGCCCATGATCTTCATCTCCTTGGAGAAATAGGAGAGCTCGTCGAGCGCGCGCCGCAGCGCCGGGTCGTCGGGATGGCCCTCGACATCGGCATAGAACATCGTCGCCGAGAAATGGCCGTCGACCATGTAGCTTTCGAGCTTCGTCATGTTGACGCCGTTGGTGGCGAAACCGCCCATCGCCTTGTAGAGCGCGGCCGGAATGTTGCGGACGCGGAACATCAGCGTGGTCACCGTCTTGGCCCCGCCCTGGCGCGCATATTCCGGGTATTTCGAGAGCACGACGAAGCGGGTGGTGTTGTGCTTCTCGTCCTCGATATCCTCCATCAGGATATCGAGGCCATAGACCTCCGCCGCGATGCGCGGCGCGATGGCCGCGCGCGTGAGATCGCCGGCCTCGGCGACCTGCCGGGCGGAGCCCGCGGTGTCGGCGGCGACCTCGGCCTTGAGGCCGAGCTTGCGGATAATCTTCCGGCACTGGCCGAGCGCGTGGATATGGCTCTGGACCGTCTGGATCGTCGCGAGCGTCGCGCCCTTCACGCCCATCAGGTGAAAGCGGATCGGCAGGAAATGCTCGCCGATGATGTGCAGCCCCGAACGCGGCAGCAAATGATGGATATCGGCGACGCGGCCGGCGATCGAGTTGTCGATCGGGATCATGCCGTAGCGTGCCTTGCCGTCGCTGACGGCCGAGAGCGCGTCCTCGAAGGTGGCACAGGGCAGAAGCTCGCAGTCCGGAAACACCTGAAGGGCCGCCTGCGAGGAGAAGGCTCCGGGCTCACCCTGATAAGACACGACGAAGGACATGGGACGACTTCAGGCTCCAGCTTCTTGTTATCCGCCACTCCAGAGGGGGATCGTGATACGGCCCCTGCGGAAACGGCTTTATCGGGACTTCAGCAATACACGAGCGCGATCGAGATCGGGCGGCGTGTCGACGCCGCGCGGCACATGGTCGATGACCATGACGTCGATGCGCATGCCGTCTTCCAGCGCACGGAGCTGCTCCAGCTTCTCGCGCAGCTCCAACGGCGATTGCGGCAGGCTGACGAAACGGTCGAGCACAGCGCGGCGATAGGCGTAGAGACCGACATGGTGATAGAGCGGCCCCTCGCCGTAAGGTGCCGTGGCGCGCGTGAAATAGAGCGCGCGCAGATGGCCGGGTGCAATCTCGCTGCCGACGAGCTTCACGACGCTCGGCGCCGTCTTCTCTTCCTCGTCGTCGATCACGCCGGCGAGAGTTGCGATATCCACAGCCGGATCGGCAAGCGGCTTCACCGCCGCGGCGATGGCCGAGGGCGCCAGCGTCGGGAAATCGCCCTGCACATTGACGATGATGTCGTAATGCCTGTCAGGGTCGAGAATGTCGGCTGCTTCCTTGATCCGGTCCGATCCGGTCTGATGCTCGGCGCTGGTCATCACCGCCTTGCCCCCGGCGGCTTCGATCGCGGCCGCGATTTCCGGCGCATCGGTCGCCACCGCCACATCGCCGGCCCCGGATTCGACCGCCCGGCGCCAGACATGCACGATCATCGGCTCGCCATGGATATCGGCGAGCGGCTTGCCGGGCAGGCGCGTCGCCTGCATGCGGGCCGGGATCAGGATCAGCGGATGGGCCATTTTCGGATCGTGCTCGGCATGGGCACCGTCGGCAGAAGTCGGCGGCGGCAAAAAGTCTCAAACGGTGCGTGCTTATACGAGTTGCAATGAAGCGCGCAAAGCGGTTAAGCAACGGCGGAAGCTGGAGCCTTTCAAGACTCCGGCCAAGCGCTATCTCGTCTCCCGCGCCTCGGACGCGGAGGGCACCAGGGTTCGGATACGATGAACATCGAAGCCAACAAGATCGCCGGCGCGGTTCTCTCCACGCTGCTCGTCGTGCTGGGCCTCAATATGACGGCCGGTATCGTCTTCGCGCCGAAGAAGCCGGCAGTGACAGGCTTCGACCTGCCGAGCGAGGAGCCGGCTGCCGCAGGTGGCGCCGCCGCTGCCCCCGCAGCCGAGGAGCCGATCGCGGTGCGCCTCGCCAAGGCCGACCCCGCCAAGGGCGAGAAGGCCACCGCCGCCTGCAAGGCCTGCCATACCTTCGAGAAGGGCGGCGCCAACAAGGTCGGCCCGCATCTCTACGACGTCTATGGCCGCAACGAAGGCACGGTCGCCGGCTTCGGCTACTCGGCCGCGATGAAGGGCCGCAACGACAAGACCTGGGACGCCGAAGGGCTCGACCATTTCCTGAAGGGCCCGAAGGCGTATGTGCCCGGCACAATCATGGCGTTCGCCGGCATCGCCAAGCCCGAGACCCGCGCCGACGTGATCGCCTATCTCAACAGCCTCTCCGAAGCGCCGAAGCCGCTGCCGAAGCCCTGAGACGGCCCGGCAAACAGCCGATCAGCGATCACGAAGCCGGGCTCTGCCCGGCTTTTTCGTTTCGTGCCTTGCTCCCGCCCTGCGGCTGCCCGCACAATCCGCGCCTCACCAGCCATTGCGGTCGCGCCGCACGCAGGCGACACAGGACAACGGCGAATCAGACGGAGACGCGAAACGATGGCGATGCGCATCACACGCCGCAGATTGCTGGAAGCCGCAGGCACTGCTGCGGTCGCGGGCACCTTGCCCGGGCTTTCCGGCACGGCGCTGGCGCAGGATGCCGAATCGCATGGGCTCTCGACCTTCGGCGAACTCGCCCTGCCGCCGGACTTCCCGCATTTCGCCTATGTGAATCCGAAGGCGCCGAAGGGCGGCATGCTGACCGTCCAGATCAAGCGCGGCGGCGGCAACCAGAGCTTCGACACCTTCAACACGCTCAATACCTATGTCCTGCAAGGCGACGGCGCGGCTGGCATGGACGCCTGCTTCGACAGCCTGATGGCCAGCTCCGGCGATGAGCCGGGCTCGCTCTACGGCTTGCTCGCCAAAAGCGTCGCGGTCTCCCCGGACAAGCTGACCTACCGATTCCGGCTGCGCCCCGAAGCGAAGTTCCATGACGGCTCGCGGGTGACGGCGCGCGACGCCGCCTTCTCGATGAACATCCTGAAGGCGAAGGGTCATCCCTCCTATCGGCTCCTGCTCAACGAGCTCGTCTCGTCGGAAGCCGAGGGCGACGACATCCTGGTGGTGAAGCTCTCGCCGAAGCGCGGGCGCGACCTGCATCTCGTCGTCGCCGGCCTGCCGGTCTTTTCCGAAAAATACTGGTCGACGCGGGACTTCACCGCATCGACGCTGGAGCCGCCGCTGGGCTCCGGCGCCTACAAGGTCGGGCGTCTCGAGCAGGGCCGCTTCATCGAATTCGAACGCGTGCCGGACTACTGGGCCAAGGATCTGCCGGTGAATGTCGGCACCAATAATTTCGACCGTGTGCGCTGGGAGTATTTCCGCGACCGGCAGGTCGCCTTCGAGGCCTTCAAGGCGGGCGCCATCACCTTCCAGGAGGAGTTCACCTCGCGCATCTGGGCGACGGGGTACGACTTCCCCGCCCTGCACGAGGGCAAGGTCAAGAAAGAGGCTCTGCCGAAGACCGAGCCCGTCGGCTCGCAGGGCTGGATCTACAATATCAGGCGCGAGAAATTCGCCGACCCGCGCATCCGCGAGGCGCTGGGGCTCGCCTTCGATTTCGAATGGACGCGCAAGACCATCATGTTCGGCTCCTTCGAGCGCATGACCTCCTATTTCGAGAACTCGGATTCGAAGGCCTCCGGCAAGCCCTCGGCCGAGGAAATCGCGCTGCTGGAACCCTGGCGCGGCAAGGTGCCGGACGAGGTCTTCGGCGAGCCCTTCCTGCCGCCGGTCTCCGACGGGTCGGGCAGCGATCGCGCCCTCTTGCGCAAGGCCGACGAGATGCTGCGCGCCGCCGGCTGCAAGCGCGACGGCAATGTGATGAAGCTGCCGAACGGCCAGCCCTTCGAGATCGAGTTCCTCGATTCCAACCCGGCCCTGCAACCGCACACCCAGCCCTTCCAGGCCAATCTCAAGCGGCTCGGCATCAACGCCACCTCCCGCCTCGTCGACCCCGCGCAGTACCAGCGCCGCCTCGACCAGTTCGATTTCGACATCATCAGCATGGCGCTCTCGGGCGGTTCGATCCCCAGCGATACGCTCAGCATCGTCTATGGCTCGGAGGCCGCGAAGACCCGTGGCTCACGCAACGTCGCCGGCATTGCCAGCCCGGCCATCGACGCGATGATCGAGACGATCGGCCAGGCCAAGACCTATGCCGAATGCGTCGTCGCCGCGAAATGCCTCGACCGGCTGCTGCGCGCCGGGCGCTACTGGATCCCGATGTGGTGGAACGACGAGGAATGGCTGGCCTATTGGGACATGTACGACCGGCCGGCGACCAAGCCGAAATACTCCTCCGGCGCGCCGGGAATCTGGTGGTACGACGCCGAGAAGGCCAAGCGGATCGGAAAGGCGTGAGCGGGGCATGCTGAGCTATATCGCCCGGCGCCTCGCGCTGATGGTGCCGACGCTGTTCGGCATCCTGCTCGTCTCCTTCGTCATCGTGCAGTTCGCGCCGGGCGGGCCGGTCGAGCGCGTGATCTCGCAGCTCCAGAACCCCAATAGCGGCGGCGCAGCCGACCGCGTCGGCGGCGGCCAGGGCGGCGATGCCGGGGCGCAGGGCGACGGCGCAGCCTATCGCGGCGCGCAGGGGCTCGATCCCGCCTTCATCAAGGAACTGGAAAAGCAGTTCGGCTTCGACAAGCCGGCGCATGAGCGCTTCCTGAAGATGCTCGGCGACTATGCCCGCTTCGATTTCGGCCGGTCCTATTTCCGCGACGCGCCGGTGTTGCAGCTGATCAAGGAGAAACTGCCGGTCTCGATCACGCTCGGGCTGTGGATGACCCTGATCTCCTATGCGATCTCGATCCCGCTCGGCATCCGCAAGGCGATGAAGGAGGGCTCGCGCTTCGACACCTGGACGAGCGCCGTCGTCATCGTCGGCTACGCCATCCCGAGCTTCCTGTTCGCGATCCTGCTGATCGTGCTCTTCGCCGGCGGCTCGTTCTGGCAGATCTTTCCGCTCAGGGGCCTGACCTCCGACAACTGGGCCGATCTCAGCCTCTTCGGCAAAGCGAAGGACTACCTCTGGCATATCACGCTGCCGGTGTTGGCGATGGCGCTCGGCGCCTTCGCCACCTCGACGCTGCTGACCAAGAACTCCTTCCTCGACGAGATCCGCAAGCAATATGTCCTGACCGCCCGGATGAAGGGCCTCAGCGAGCGGCGCGTGCTCTACGGCCATGTCTTCCGCAACGCCATGCTGATCGTCATCGCCGGCTTCCCCGGCGCCTTCGTGCATGCGCTCTTCGCGGGATCGCTGCTGATCGAGACGATCTTCTCACTCGACGGGCTCGGCCTCCTGTCCTTCGAGGCGATCGTCAATCGCGACTACCCGGTCGTCTTCGCCAATCTCTTCATCTTCTCGCTGATCGGCCTCGTCGTGCACCTGATCACCGACCTGACCTATAGCTGGGTCGATCCGCGCATCGATTTCGAGAGCCGGGAGGCGTGAGCATGGACACGCTGATCGACATCCCGCCGCCGGCCCTGCGCAGCGACACGCCCCTCGCACCGGCCGAGGCCAAGCAGGGCTGGCTCAAGCTCTCGCCGATCAACCGGCGCAGGCTCAACAACTTCAAGGCCAACAAGCGGGGCTGGTGGTCGCTCTGGCTCTTCCTCGCGCTGTTCGTGCTGACGCTCTTCGCCGAGTTCATCGCCAACGACCGGCCGCTCGTCGTCCGCTACAAGGACGAATGGCTGTTCCCGGTCGCGGTGAGTTACCCGGAAGAGAAGTTTGGCGGCTTCCTCGCGACCACCGATTATCGCGATCCGGTCATCGCCAAGGAGATCGCCGCCAACGGCTTCGCGATCTGGCCGCCGATCCGCTACTCCTATCGCACCCATAATCTCGACCTGCCGGTGCCCGCGCCCGCGCCGCCGACCTGGCTGCTCAAGGACGAGCAGTGCAAGCCGATCGCGGAACGTACGGGCGGATCGACCTGCCGCGATCTCGAATGGAACTGGCTCGGCACCGACGACCAGGGTCGCGACGTCGTCGCACGCCTGATCTACGGCTTCCGCATCTCCGTGCTGTTCGGGCTGATCCTGTGCGCCTTCTCCTCGGTGATCGGGATCACGGCTGGCGCCATCCAGGGCTATTTCGGCGGCTGGACGGACCTGATCTTCCAGCGCCTGATTGAGATCTGGACCTCGATCCCTGCGCTCTACCTGCTGATCATCGTCGCGGCGATCATCACGCCCGGCTTCTTCGTGCTGCTCGGCATCCTCCTGCTGTTCTCCTGGGTGGCGCTGGTCGGCGTCGTCCGCGCCGAGTTCCTGCGGGCCCGCAATTTCGAATATGTCCGGGCGGCCCGCGCGCTCGGCCTTTCGGACCGCACCATCATGATCCGGCATCTGCTGCCGAACGCGATGGTGGCAACGCTCACCTTCCTGCCCTTCATCCTGAACGGCTCGATCACCACGCTGACCTCGCTCGACTTCCTCGGCTTCGGCCTGCCGCCGGGCTCGCCGTCGCTGGGCGAATTGCTGGCGCAGGGCAAGGCCAATCTCCAGGCCCCCTGGCTCGGCCTCTCCGGCTTCATCGTGATCGCCTTGATGCTGTCGCTGCTGATCTTCATCGGCGAGGCCGTGCGCGATGCCTTCGACCCGCGGAAGACCTTCGCATGACCGCGCCGCTTCTCTCCGTCGAAGATCTCTCCGTCGCCTTCCGCCAGGGCGGGCGGGAGACGCTCGCAGTCGACCATGTCTCCTTCTCGATCGCCAAGGGCGAGACGCTGGCACTGGTCGGCGAGTCGGGCTCCGGCAAGTCGGTCTCGGCGCTCTCGATCCTCAAGCTCCTGAACTATCCGGCGGCGCATCACCCCTCCGGCAAGGTGCTGTTCAACGGGCAGGACCTGATCGCTGCCGACGAGGACGCGATGCGCCAGGTGCGCGGCAACGACATCACCATGGTGTTCCAGGAGCCGATGACCTCGCTCAACCCGCTCCACACGATCGAGCGGCAGATCGGCGAGATCCTCGAACTGCACAAGGGCCTGCGCGGCGAGAAGGCGCGCGCCCGCACGCTGGAGCTGCTCGACCTCGTCGGCATCCGTGACGCGAAGAGCCGGCTCGACGCCTACCCGCACCAGCTCTCCGGCGGCCAGCGCCAGCGCGTGATGATCGCCATGGCGCTCGCCAATGAGCCGGAGCTGCTGGTCGCGGACGAGCCGACGACCGCGCTCGATGTCACCGTGCAGGCGCAGATCCTGAAGCTGCTCAAGGAGTTGCAGGGCCGGCTCGGCATGGCGATGCTGTTCATCACCCATGATCTCGGCATCGTCCGGCGCATCGCCGACCGGGTCTGCGTCATGCTGAAGGGCAAGATCGTCGAGCACGGGCCGGTAGCCGAGATCTTCGGCAATCCGCAGCACGATTACACCAAGCGCCTGCTCGCGGCCGAGCCGAAGGGCCGCCCTGCCCCGGTTCCGGCAGATGCCGCGACGCTGCTGGAGGCCGGGCCGGTCAAAGTCTGGTTCCCGGTCAAGTCCGGGCTGCTGCGCCGTACGACCGGCCATGTGAAGGCGGTCGACGGCATCTCGGTGAAGGTCCGCGAGGGCGAGACGCTGGGCGTCGTCGGCGAATCCGGCTCGGGCAAGACCACGCTCGGCCTCGCCATCCTCAGGCTGATCTCCTCGGAAGGACCAATCGTCTTCCTCGGCGACCGGATCGACGGGCTCTCCAGCAAGCAGGTCCGGCCGAAGCGCAAGGATTTGCAGGTCGTCTTCCAGGACCCCTATGGCTCGCTCTCGCCGCGCATGTCGGTGGCCGAGATCGTAGCGGAAGGGCTCGCGATCCAGCAACCGAACCTGACCTACCCGCAGCGCCGCGAGGTCGTGGCGCAGGCGCTCGCCGATGTGGGCTTGGATCCCACAGCGATGGACCGCTACCCGCACGAGTTCTCGGGTGGCCAGCGCCAGCGCATCGCGATCGCGCGGGCGATGGCGCTCGATCCGAAATTCGTCGTGCTGGACGAGCCGACCTCGGCGCTCGACATGTCCGTGCAGGCGCAGATCGTCGAATTGCTGCGCGGGCTGCAGGAGAAGCGCAAGCTGGGCTATCTCTTCATCAGCCACGACCTCAAGGTCGTCAGGGCGCTGTCGCATCGGGTGGTAGTGATGCAAAACGGCAAGGTGGTCGAGGAAGGCCCGGCCGAGGCGATCTTCGCCTCCCCGCGCGAAGCCTATACGCAGGCACTGCTGGCGGCCGCGCTCAACCTCGACACCGCCAGCGCCGCCCCGGTGAGGGACTGAGCATGGCCCGCGCGCTCCTGATCGTGCTGGACTCGGTCGGCTGCGGTGGGGCGGCCGATGCGGCGGCCTATGGCGATGCCGGTTCGGACACGCTCGGCCATATCGCCGAGGCCTGCGCGGATGGGCGCGGCGATCGCGAGGGGCTGCGCAGCGGGCCGCTCAAGCTGCCGAACCTTATGCGGCTCGGGCTCGCCCATGCCTGCGAGGCGTCGACTGGCCGGCCGCTCGCCGGGGTCGCGAAGCCGGCCAGGCCCGAGGGGCGCTGGGGCTATGGCGTCGAGGTGAGCCAGGGCAAGGACACGCCGTCCGGTCATTGGGAGATCGCCGGTTGCCCGGTGCCGTTCCAATGGGGCTACTTCACCGATCTGGAGCATTCCTTCCCGTCGGAGCTCGTCGCCGGCATCGTCCAGCAAAGCGCCCTGCCCGGCATCCTCGGCAACAAGCATGCCTCGGGCACCGCGATCATCGAGGAGCTCGGGGCGGAGCATATCCAGACCGGCAAGCCGATCTGCTACACATCGGTCGATTCCGTGCTGCAGATCGCGGCGCATGAGGAGCATTTCGGACTCGACCGGCTCTATGCCCTCTGCAAGGTCACGCGCGGTCTCGTAGACCCGCTGCGGATCGGCCGCGTCATCGCCCGCCCCTTCGTGGGATCGCCGGAGGAAGGCTTCACCCGCACCGGCAACCGCAAGGACTTCGCCATCCCGCCGCCGGACGAGACGATCCTCGACCGGCTGGCGGCTCAGGGACGGACGGTCGTCACCGTCGGCAAGATCGGCGACATCTTCGCCCATCGTGCCACCGGCACCGAGATCAAGCCCTTCGGCAATGCGGCGATGCTCGATGCGGCGCTGGAGGCCTGGGACGGCCTGCCGGATGGCGGCTTCTGCTTCGTCAATCTCGTCGATTTCGACACCGAGTTCGGCCACCGGCGCGATATTCCCGGCTATGCGGCGGCGCTCGAAGCCTTCGACCGTCGCCTGCCGCATATCGAGGCGACCCTGCGGCTAGGCGACGTCGCCGTCATCACCGCCGACCACGGCAACGATCCGAGCTGGCCCGGCACCGACCATACGCGCGAGCACGTGCCGATTATCGCCTTCGGCCCCGGCATCGGCACTGAGCCGCTCGGGCGCCGCGGCAGCTTCGCCGATATCGCGGCGAGCCTCAGTGCCTTCCTCGGCATCGGACCTGTCGGTCCCGGCCGCCCCTGGTAGCTGTCAGGCCGCCGCAACCCGGCCGCAGAAGCTCGCGACCTCCTGGCGGATGTCCTGCGCCTGCCGGGCGAGCGCGCTGGCGGCATCCTGCAATTGCTGGGCGGCGCCATGGGTCTGGCGGGTCATGACCTCGAAGCCGCCGGCGACATCGGCGCTGCGCTGCGCGCCCTCGAAGGACAAGCGGACCTGATGCGCGATCTCGGCCGTGGCGCGGCTCTGCTCGTCGACGGAAAGCGCGATCGCGTTGGCAACGCTCTCGACCTCGCCGATCGCCTCGACAATGTCGCGGATCGCCTTGAGCGAGCGCTGCGAGGCCTGCTGCATCGTGCCGATCTGGTGAGAGACCTCATCGGTGGCCCTGGCGGTCTGGGCCGAGAGCGTCTTGACCTCGCTGGCGACGACGGCGAAACCGCGGCCCATCTCGCCGGCACGGGCCGCCTCGATCGTGGCGTTGAGCGCGAGCATGCTGGTCTGGGCGGCGATGCCGCGGATGATCTCGACGACGGCGCCGACATTCTCGCTGCTCTGGGCGAGGTGCTCGATCTCGGCGCTGGCACGACGGGCGAGCCCTGCGGCCATCTTCGAACCATCGGCCGATTGGCTGGCGTTGCGGCCAATCTCGCCGATCGAGGCGACGAGCTCGGCGCTGGCGGCGGAGAGATGGTCGATACTGTCCATGGTGCCGGCGGCGGAATCGGAGACCATCGTGGTCTGGCGCCGGACATGGTCGGAGGTTTCGGTCAGCGCGCCGGCCTCGGTGTTCATCGCTGCCGCCGAGTGATCGAGCACGGCCATCGCCTGCTCCATCTGCGAACGAAAATCGACGACGACATCGCGCAGCATCTCGGCACGTCGCCCGAGCTCTTCGGCAAGATTGCGCTCCTTCTCGCCGGCGATCCGCTCACGCTCGGCCACTTCCTGCGCCCGCGCCAGGTTCTGCTCGTTCACGGCGAACATGCGCTGCAGGACCACGGCGAAGATCGCGAGGAACGCCGTCTCGATGATGACGATCACCGCATGGAGCAGCACGCGCAGCAGGCTGCCGCCCTGATAGAACACGGCGGCCGGCAGGGCGTATTGCAGCACGAGATGGTGCGCGGCCGTCAGCACGGCGCCCATCAGGATCGGCCGCCAGTCGCAGAAGCCGGCCAGCAGCGCCAGGATCGCGAAATAATACATGTGGATGTCCGGCTGCCAGGGATGGCCGGCAAAGCTGAACACCAGGATCGAGACCTGCCCGATCAGCACGACAGCAATGATCAGCTGCGTCACGATCGCCGGGCCGGCCAGGCGATAGACCAGCACAGCCGTAACGGCAGCCAGCGCCGCCATCGCGACCGGGATCGCACCTGACACGCCGTTGGCCCAGAAGCCCAGCGCGAGCAGTGGCACATGCAGCAGCCCGAGCGCGAGCAGGGCCTGCGTGACCCTGTGGCGCACTGCTGACAAGGTCCAGATCATGACGATGCTTCCGTTCGGCCGGGGGTGTCGAGGCACCCGGCAAGGCCGGCCAGGACGAGGGAGAACCATGCGCCTTTCGGCAAGGCCGGCGCCTGCCCGCTCAGCGTCGGGGCGACCACGACGATCGCCGTGAAGCGGCCGCTGCGCAGGACGCGATGACCGGATGCGAAGCTCCGCGCCACGGCTTCCACGCCATCCGTCCAGGGCGGAAAGACGATCGCGACCGGCGCGCTGCCGTCGGTCGCCCGCGGCAGGCTCGCAAGGGCTCCGACGCTGACCAGCAGGCAGACGAGAGCGACGAGAAGACCGCCGCCAAGCGACAACCGTTCCGCGCCAGCCGCAGGTTCCGCAGGAGATGTCGAAGGCATTGGCAGTGAATCACTCGGAGCGGCGGCGGCGTATCGGCGAACCAAATCCACTCGCGTAAAATTTTACTTAAGCGATTCACGCGCGATGAACGGCGATTATCCGCCCCGCCCCGCATTTACTTTTCGTCAACAGGAGAGATTTACAACTTTTAGTTGCATTGACTGATCGAGGAACGGCCATGCTTCCCGCACTGTCCCGCCTCTTGCGAAACCAGCACGCGACGACCGCGATCGAGTTCGCCTTCATCGCTCCGATCCTGCTGCTGCTCCTCGTCGGCATCATGGGATATGGCTACGTCTTCGGCATCTACCACAGCATCCAGCAGATCGCAGCCGAAGCGGCACGCTCGTCCGTATCGGGCCTCAGCGACACCGAGCGCTCCCAGATCGCGCGCGATTTCATCAGGGCTCATGCCGGCGCCTACGCCTTCATCGATCCGGCGAAGCTTCGGGTCCGAACCGGCCAGACTGGCCCGCAGATGCAGAGCTTCGAGGTCTCCGTCGCCTACGACATGAGCGGCTCGATCTATGACGACCTCAGTCGGCTGGTTTCGCTTCCACAACCCGTGATTGAGCGCCGGGCTATCGTCCAGCGCGGCGGATACTGAACGCTTTTTCGACGGCTCAAGGCCAAAGGGGGCACCCATGCTCAGGCTCATGAACTTCGCCGGGAATCAGAGGGGCGGTGCCGCCATCCTTTTCGCGGTCTCTGCGACAGTCCTGTTCGGCTTCGGTGCGATGGCCGTCGATGTCGGCAACTTCTACTACGAGAAGCGCAAGCTGCAGACGGCCAACGATCTTGCCGTTCTCGCAGCGGCGAGCGACCTGCCGCGCGCTCAGGCCGCGGCCCGGGCCAGCACGATGCAGAACGGCTTTTCCGGCAACGCGATCCAGACACTGCAGACCGGCATATACACGCCCGACCCGAAGCTGGCGGTCGAGGCACGCTTCGTCCCGAGCGCAGCCGCCAGCGTCAACGCGGTCAGGATCGACATGCGGACCACCACGCCGCTGCTGCTCGGCCGGGTCCTGGCATCGTCAACCGCGACCTCGCCGACGCCGGACGCCCAGAACCCGGCAGGAGGCACGCAGCCCGTGGCGAGCCTCAGCGGCGGGGACGTGCCGATCGGTTCCAGCGCCATCGCGTTCCAGGATGCCCAGGCCTCGTTCGCCGTCGGCTCGCGCCTGCTCAAGCTCGATGGCGGCCTGCTCAACAGTCTGCTGGGTAGCCTGCTCGGGGGCGGCGTGTCGCTCTCCGTCATGGATTACGACGCCCTGATCAAGGCGCGGGTGGACCTGTTCGACTTCTCGAAGCACCTCGCCACCCGTCTCAACCTGACCGCGGCGACCTATGATGACGTGCTCAAGGCCGATGCCCGCCTCGGCGACGTGCTGGCGGCCATCGTCGACGCCTCCCGCGATCACGACACGCGCAGCGGCACCGCCACCGCGGCACTGGGCCGGATCGCGACCGCATCGGCGAGCAACCTGCCGGTCAACCTCGCTTCGCTGATCTCCTTCGGCCCGGCCGGCGACAAGCCGCTCTCCGGATCGAAGCCGCTCGCGGCCTCGCTCTCGGCGCTGGATATCGTCTCGGCGGTCGCGCAGATCGCCAACGGCAACCGCCAGATCGATGTCGGGCTCAACCTGAACCTGCCCGGGGTTGCGGCGGTATCGCTGAAGCTCGGCATCGGCGAGCGGCCGGTGGGCACCAGCCTGGTCCGGGTCGGGCGCGCCGGATCGAGCGTCCACACGGCGCAGACGCGGCTCCTGCTGACGGTCGATCTCGTGGGCTCAGGCGCGGCCTCGCTGGTCCGGCTGCCGCTTTATCTCGAACTCGCCGCCGCGACGGCCCGGATCACCGGCATCCAGTGCTCACCGGGCGACGTCTCGACCTCGCGCGTCACGCTCGGCGTCACGCCCGCCGTGGTCGACGCCTGGATCGGGCAGGTCTCGATGGCGGAATTCAACAATTTCAGCAAGGCGCCGAACCCGCCCGCCGCGACGCTCGTCAACGCCGCAGGGCTCGCCAAGGTCACCGGCCGCGCCCATGTGACGATGACGAACCTCTCCGAGGCCGCCGTCAGCTTCAGCTATCCGGAGATCCAGCGCGGCGACAAGAAGACCACCTCGACCCAGAATTTCATCGCCACCCTGCTGGGGCGGCTCGTCGGCGATCTCGAGCTGCGCGTGGAGGCCCTGGGGCTCGGCCTCGGCCTGCCGGGCCTCGACGGGCTGGTCAGCGGGGTCATCGGCAACGCGGCGACGCCGCTCGACCAGATCCTCAACGGCGTGCTCGGCACGCTCGGCATCGGCCTCGGCCAGGCCGATAGCTGGGTCACTGGCGTGCGCTGCGGCGGGGCCGTGCTGGTGCGGTGAGCCCCGTCAACTCTGGAGGCGCTGCTTGATCCGCTTGATCAGGCCGTCCCGGACATCGCGATAGGCGTCGAGCTTCTGCTCGCGCGAGCCCTGGAAAATGGTGGGATCGACGGTGGGCCAGTATTCCACCTCGGCGGCATGGGTTCGCGTCAGGTCCAGAGCCTTGTGGTGCGCTTCCGGCGAGAGCGTGATGATCAGGTCGAAGTTGAGCCCCTCCCATTCCTCCAGCTCTTCGATCGATTTCGGCTTGTGGCGGCTGAGATCGATGCCGATCTCGTCGAGCACCGTCGACACGAAGCCATCGATCTCGCCCTTCCGGGCGCCGGCCGACTGGACATAGATCGACTTGCCGAAGAAGTGCTTGGCCAGAGCCTCGGCCATGGGCGAGCGCACGGCATTCATCGCACACATGAACAGCACGCTTTGTACCTTGCGCGGAACGTCACGCGCATTCGGCGCATTTTCGACAGGCGAGCCGGGGGCCAATTCGCTCGAAAATGCGTTGGGCTTCAAGCGCGTCAGCCCTTCCAGTGCAGGGCGTAGATCAGCGTGAAGAGGCGGCGCGCCGTGTCGAAATCGACCTCGACCTTGTTCGCCAGCCGCTCGGCCAGGATGCCGGCTGCCTCGTCGTGCAGGCCGCGCCGGCCCATGTCGATGGCCTCGATCTGCGCCGGCGTCGAGGTCCGGATCGCCGCATAATAGCTGTCGCAGACCATCTCGTAGTCCTTGATGATGCGCCGGAACGGGCTGAGCGAGAGATGATGCGTCACAACCGGCGCGCCGTCCGCCGCCTTGATCTCGAAGACGAGACGCCGCTCGACCATGGCGAGATGGGCGAGATACGGCCCGCCGTCATGCTCGGGAACGACGAAGCTGTTGCGCTCGATCAGGTCGTAGATCGCGACGGCACGCTCGTGCTCCTGATCAGGCGTGCCGCGGCCGAGGGAGGTCTCATCGAGGGTCAGGCCAACCAGGCGCTGGTTGGTGGCAATCGAGACGTCGGGCATCGCTCCTCCGGCCATGGCGCCGCCCGTCGGACGGAGCTCAGATATTCAGTCTGATCGTCACGGATCGGCCGTGCGCCTGCAAGCCCTCTGCCTCAGCCAATTGCGTCGCGGCCGAGGCCAGGACGCGCAGGCCCGCGGGGCCGCATTTCAGCAGTGAGGTCCGCTTCATGAAATCGCCGACGCCGAGCCCGGACGAGAAACGGGCCGAACGCGCGGTCGGCAAGACGTGATTGGGGCCGCCGACATAATCGCCGATCGCTTCCGGCGTATGCCCGCCGAGGAAGATCGCGCCGGCATTGCGGATCAGCCCCGCAAGGCGCTCGGGATCGGCCGTCATGATCTCGAGATGCTCGGGCGCGAGGCGGTCGACCAGCGGCACGGCGGCTTCGAGATCGGCGACGAGCAGGATCGCACCGAAATCCTGCCAGCTTCTGCCCGCGATCGCCGCTCGCGGCAGCGTCGCGAGCTGGGCCGCCACCGCCTTCTCGACCTCGGCAGCCAGTGCCGCATCGTCGCTCATCAGGATCGACTGGGCGGAGACGTCGTGCTCGGCCTGCGCCAGCAGGTCGGCGGCGATCCAGTCGGGATTGGCGCTGCGATCGGCGATCACCAGCACTTCGGAGGGGCCGGCGATCATGTCGATGCCGACCTGGCCGAAGACGCGGCGCTTGGCGGCAGCGACATAGGCATTGCCGGGACCGACGATCTTGGCGACCGGCGCGATCGCAGCCGTGCCATAGGCGAGCGCCGCGACGGCCTGCGCACCGCCGATGCGATAGACCTCGTCGACGCCGGCGAGCCGGGCAGCGGCGAGCACGAGCGGATTGGTTTCGCCCCGCGGCGTCGGCGCGACCATGACGATGCGCGGCACGCCGGCGACCTTGGCCGGGATGGCGTTCATCAGCACCGACGACGGGTAGCTCGCCGTACCGCCGGGCACATAGAGCCCAACCGCCTCGATCGCGCTCCAGCGCCAGCCGGCCCCGACGCCGGCTGCATCCTCGACCCAGGAATCCGCGGGCTTCTGGCGGCGATGATAGGCCTCGATACGCTCACGCGCCGTCTCCAGCGCCGCCAGCAATTCGGGCGAGCAGGCAGCGACGGCCGCGTCGATCTCGGCCTCGCCGACGCGCAACGTCTCAGGCGTCAAGTCGAGCGCGTCGAAGCGCGATGTATAGTCGATCAGCGCCGCATCGCCCTTCTCACGGACATCGGCGATGATGTCGGCGGCGACGCGATCGACCTCCTCCGAGACCTCCCGCTTGGCGGAGAGCAGCGCCGCGAAGCCCGCGGCGAAGCCGGCATCCCTGTCGTCGAGCCTGATCGGCATCGCTGGGTCCTTGGATATTGGTCGAAAAGGGCTGGAGAGCTCAGGCGCCGTCGGGATGACCGGGCATCGCCACGGCTTCCCAGACCGGGCCGAGATCCTTCATCTGGGCCTCGATGCATTCGACCGAAAGGCGGATCGCCGCCCCTTCCGAGAAATGCAACGTCACCTCGCCGGCAGGGTCCTCGCCGAGATCGAAGGTGACGGCGAGGAGATTCAGGACCTTGTCCGGATCGTTCTTGTCGAGCTTGGCGCTGCGCACGGCCTGGACGCGATCGAAATGCAGCGCTGTCAGGCGCCGCCGTCGCTGGCCGTGCTGGGCGCCTTCCCAGTCGAAGCGGCGCAGCGCGAGTGCGAAACGCTGCTCGCGCGGCAGGTAGACAAGGTCGGCCGCCTTCAGCACCGCATCCTGGAGATGGGCTGAGACAATCGCGAGATCATCGGCGTCGAGCGCAATGAGCTTCAGCGGGTCGGCGGCAGCGTCTGACATGGTCCTGTTCTGACGAGCCGCCCCGAGAAAATCAACAGTCCCGCAATCAACAGCCGAGAATCAACTGCTGATCCGCTCCACCAGCGCGCCGCAGCGGCTGAGCTTCGCTTCGAGCGCCTCGAAGCCGCGATCGAGATGGTAGACGCGGTTGATCGTGGTGTCGCCTTCGGCGGCGAGCCCGCCGATGACCAGCGAGACCGAGGCACGCAGGTCCGTCGCCATCACCGGCGCACCCGTCAGCTTCTCGACGCCTTCGACATGGGCGACATCGCCGTCCAGCCGGATCTTCGCGCCGAGGCGGGCGAGCTCCTGCACATGCATGAAGCGGTTTTCGAAGATGGTTTCGCGGATGCGCGAGGTGCCCTTGGCCTTGGTCATCAGCGCCATGAACTGCGCCTGGAGATCGGTCGGGAAACCCGGGAAGGGATCGGTGTCGATATCGACAGCCGTGATGCCGTGGCCGTTGCGGCGCACGCGGATGCCCTCGTTGGTCGAGTCGATATCCACCCCGGCCTGACCCAGCACATCGAGCGCCGATTGCAGCAGCTCCGGCCGGGCGCCTTCGAGGACGACGTCTCCGCCGGTCATCGCCACGGCCATCGCATAGGTGCCGGCCTCGATGCGATCAGGCAGCACGGCATGATGCGCGCCGCCGAGGCGCGCCACGCCGGTGACCACGATGCGCGAGGTGCCCACGCCCTCGATCTTGGCGCCCATCTTGACGAGGCAAGCGGCGAGGTCGGTGACCTCCGGCTCGCAGGCGGCGTTCTCGATCACCGTGGTGCCCTGGGCGAGTACCGCGGCCATCAGCGCGGTATGGGTGCCGCCGACCGTCACCTTCGGGAAGACGATCTCGCCGCCCTTCAGACCCTTCGGCGCGCGCGCCAGCGCATAGCCGTTCTCGATGACGATCTCGGCGCCGAGCTTCTCCAGCGCCATGAGCAGCAGATCGACCGGGCGCGTGCCGATGGCGCAGCCGCCCGGCAGCGAGACCTTGGCCTCGCCCATCCGGGCCAGGATCGGCGCGATCACCCAGAAGCTCGCCCGCATGGTCGAGACCAGCTCATAGGGCGCGCAGGTGTCGACGATCTGGCGGGCGGTCAGCGAGATGGTCTGGCCGGTCTCTGCGGACTGGCCGATGCGCTTGCCGGCAACGGTGCGGTCGACGCCCTGGTTCGACAGGATGCGCGAGAGCGCCGTCACGTCCGAGAGGCGCGGCACATTGGTCAGCGTCAGCGTCTCGTCCGTCAGCAGGCTGGCGATCATCAGCGGCAAGGCGGCGTTCTTCGCGCCGGAAATCGGGATGGCGCCATTGAGGCGCTGGCCGCCGGTGATGCGGATCTTGTCCATCGTCGGGTCCTGCTCGGCCGGCCGGGCACAGGGCCGGCGGCGCATGGGAGAATAAGGGAGTTCAGGTCCGGGAGGAATCGGCCTGAGAGGGCGGGGCCGGCTCACGCGCTTGCGCTTCGTCCGAACGGCGAGCGCGAGCCTGGGCCTTGCGGCGCTTCAGGTTCTCGCGGAGCGCGGCAGCAAGGCGCGCCTGCTTCTCGTCCTCGGCTGTCTGGCGGGTCACGGCATCAGCTCGGCAAAAGATGTTTGAACGCGGGAACGCGGCGAATTCGCGGCGGTATCGTTAGACCCACAGCCGCCGGTGGACAAGGCCGTCGATCGCCGCCCGCCCTGCCCCATGACGGGCCAGCATCGTGCCGGAGCGAGCCAGCTCCGATCCGGTTTTCCCGCCCGGAAACGATCCTTCTCCCGCAGGCCGCGGCACGACTCATTTGTTTCCAGCTTCGGGCCTCTCCACGCAATCATCGTTCGCATCACGGCGGCGCGGCTCTTGCCAGGTTGGCGTCCGAGCGTCTCAGAACGCATCGCGTGACGCAGCGTCATCGAAAAAAGCTTAATGCTATTAACCATTTCCGCCGGATTTCGTTTACACTTCGTTAAGCTCGTTTACGCTGCGGGCATCAAGGAGTTTGTGGGGTAGCTTCATGTTGCAGTCCTTGAAGGTCAGAGCAGGAAGCCTTGCGCCGACCCTGCTCGAGAGTTGCGAAGTCATCGATGCGATCCGCTACAAGGCAGGCTTCCTGCCGGAGGTGGAGATCGCCTACGAGCCGGACATCAAGACGCTCTGGGTCACGATCCGGCCGGAGCTGAAGCCGGTCTTCACGCTGCAACTGCTCGACAGCCTGGTGAAGATTCAGAGCGCGATCGTCGCGCTATGGGGCGCCCCCGACCAGTATCACCGCGCGCCGGTGCGCTTCCTCGCCTTCCGCGGCACGGGGCCGTTCTTCACGCTCGGCGGCGATCTCGATTTCTACCTGGACTGCCTGGCCAAGAACGACCGCGCCGCGCTGGCGGAATACGCCCGGCTCTCGGCGGAAGGTGCGATCTGGAACTCAGGCGGCCTCAACGGCCTCGTGGTGACGCTCTCGACGATCCACGCCAAGGCGATCGGCGGCGGCATCGACGCGCCGCGCTCGTGCAACGTCATGATCGCCGAGGAACAGGCCTCGTTCGTCTACCCGGAGATCAAGTTCAACCATTTCCCGATCACGGCGGTGGCGATCCTGTCGCGACGCATGGGCCAGCGCGCCGCCGAGCAGATGTTGCTCTCCGGCGAGGAGATGAGCGCGCAGGAGTTCATGGCGGCCGGCGGCCTTGAGGCGGTGGTCCCGACCGGCACGGGCGAGGACTGGATCCGCAAATACTGCGCCGACTCGCTGCCGATCCACGCCGCCAAGACCGCGCTGTTCTCGGCCTTCAACCGTCGCCATGGCGACCTGCGCGAAGAACTCGGCCATCTCGGCGAGATCTGGACGAATTGCATGCTGCGCCTCAGCCCGAGCGCGATCTCGAAGCTGCAACGCATCGCGCAGACACAGGACCGGATGCTGGCCCGCGTCTATCAGCGCCACCTCGCCCCGGTCTGACCGAAGGCGCGTATCGGTCCCGCCAGATTTTCGGGGGAACGGCCCCCGGAAAACCACACGAAGCATTTACCTCTGCTCTCGTACAACCCTTCGGCACAATGCGCGACGTGCGAGCTTCGCGCGTCGTGATGCGCGGGGGCGGCAAAGGCAGGAGTAGATGGCAGGCGCGCTCAAGCGACTGATGACAGCTGGCGAGCGCGAGCAGGGCGAGACCATCGACCTGACCGGCTATACGCTGCTGGTCAGCTCGCTGTTCTCGTCGCCGGCGTCGATCGTCCCCGGCGGCATCGCCGGCATCCTGACGCCGTTCCTGTGCTGGGTGTCCACCGACATGGACATCTTCATGGTCCTCACCGTGCTGGTGACGCTGATCGTCATCCTACGCATCATGACGGTGATCGCCTATCGCCGGCGCAACCATGCGCAGGACAGCTATGTCGAGACCCGCCGCTGGGACCGCGACTATTTCCTGGGCGCCACGGCGTTCAGCGCCGTCCTCGGCTACAGCTGCTATGTCGCGCTGGTCCAGACCGACGATGCCGCCGCGCATATCACCTCGGTCGCCTCGACCATCGCGCTCGCCTCCGGCTATGTCGCGCGAAACGCCGGCCGGCCGAAATTCGTCGCGGTGCAGCTCCTGACCTTCTGCATCCCGATGGCGATCGGGCTGATCGGCGCCCATAATCCCTATTACCGCTATATCGGCTATTTCGCCTTCCTCTACGTGGCGGCCAATATCGCGATCACCAACTCGCTGCATCGCAACCTGCTCGCGCTCAGCGACGCCAACAAGCAGTCGAAGGCGCTCGCCTCCGCCCTGCACTCGCAGAACCTGACGCTCGACGCCGCGCTCAACACGATGATCGACGGGCTCGCGATGTTCGACCGCAGCCTCAAGCTCGCGGTCAGCAATGCCCCCCACAGCACGCTCTACGGCCTGCCGGAGACGCTCGCCCTGCCCGGCACACCCTTGACGGCGATCGCGCGCTTCCTGGTCGAACGGCAGGTGATCAGCCAGGACCAGCTGCGGGACATCCGCGCGGCACTGACGGAGCTGCAGGCGACCCAGCAGGCGACCAGCCGCGAGCTGGTGACGCGGGGCGGCCTCGTACTGGTCGTGACGCTGGCGCCTGCTGCCGAGGGCGGCATCCTGATGCTCACCGAGGATGCCACCCAGCGCAAGGCGACCGAGGCGCGCATCGAGCAGATGGCGCGCTTCGACGAGCTCACCGGGCTGGCGAACCGGTTCGAGTACAGCACGCAGATCGCGGAAGCCTTCGCCAAGCTCGAGCGCACCGGCGATGCCTTCGCGCTGCTCTATCTCGACCTGGACGGCTTCAAGCAGGTCAATGACAGCCTCGGCCACGATACCGGCGACCATGTGCTGATGGAGACCGCGAGCCGTCTGCGCAGCGCGATCCGCAGCAACGACCAGCTCGCCCGCTTCGGCGGCGACGAGTTCCTGCTGATCCTCCCCTCCGCAGACCATGTCGTCGTCACCGCCATCGCCCAGCGCATGATCGACGTGATGGCGCGGGCCTTCGACGTCGACGGCAAGACCGTCTACGTGACGGCGAGCATCGGCATCGCGATGGCGCCACACGACGGCGCCAATCCGGCCGACCTGCTGCGCCATGCCGATACCGCGCTCTACAAGGCGAAATCGGCTGGCCGGAACACCGTGATGTTCTTCAACCCGGCCATGGCCGAGGAGATGATGGAGCGGCACGAGATCGAGATCGATCTGCGCAAGGCCTGCACCGACGGCACGCTCGAACTCTATTACCAGCCGATCATCGACCTGAAGACCCAGAAGGTCGTATCGCGCGAGGCGCTGATGCGCTGGCGCCACCCGACCCGCGGCATGGTGCCGCCCGGCGTGTTCATCCCGATCGCCGAGCAATCCGGCCTGATCGCCGGCATGGGCGACTGGGCGATCCGCCAGGCCTGCCGCGATGCCGCAAGCTGGGAGCCGGGCATCGGCGTCTCCGTCAACGTCTCGCCCTTGCAGTTCCGCGAGCCACGCCGGATCGTCGAGACGGTCAAGGACGCCCTCCTCGCCTCGCAGCTCGAATCGCGTCGCCTGATGCTGGAGGTGACGGAATCGCTGCTGATCGAGGACGAGAAGCTGGCGCTCTCGGTGCTCGACGAGTTGCGGGCCCTGGGCGTCACCTTCGCGCTGGATGATTTCGGAACCGGCTATTCCTCGCTCGCCTATCTCTCGACCTACCCGTTCGCGCAGGTGAAGATCGACCAGAGCTTCACGCGCGAGGTCCACACCAACGAGGCCTCCAAGGCTGTCATCGAGGCGGTCTGCCAACTGGCGCGCCGCCTGCAGATGAACGTCGTCGTCGAGGGCATCGAGACCGAGCAGCAGCGTATTGCCGTCCAGCTCCTCGGCGCCCATCGCGCCCAGGGTTTCCTGTTCGGCCGCCCCGAGCCGCTCGCCGGTATCAAGGCCAGGAACGGCAGCCGCAGCGTGGCCTGAACGGGCAAGCAGCGTTCTTTTTCCGAAGCGCCTGCGCAGCGGCCTTGATTCCGCCGGCCCGGCAACGCATCAGCGATTGGACAAGCGAGCAAAACGGGACACCCGGTGAGCGACGGCACGGCCAAGGCGGCGAAACCAGCCGCGTTGACACCCGATATCTGCGTCATCGGCGCGGGCGCGAACGGCATTGCGCTCGCGATCGCCGCCGCGACTTTCGGCGCCCCGGTCGTCCTGGTCGAGCGCAACGCCATCGGCGGAGACCGGGGACCGCTCGCAACTCAAGCCCTTATCGCGATCTCCGCCCGGGCACAGGCGCTGCGCGATGCGGCGCGCCTCGGCCTCGCGGCGGCCGAGCCGCAGCCGAACCCGGCCCAGATCCACGACCATATCCAGCGTGCCCTGTCCGCCGACCGCGCCAATCATTCAGCCGAGCGCCTGGCTGCGCTGGGCATCACCGTCATCCGGGGCGAGGCCCATTTCACCAGCCGCAGCACGGTCACCGTCGATGGCCGCCCGATCAAGGCGCGCCGCTTCGTGATCGCCACCGGCGCGCATGTTGTGTCGCCGGCGATGCCGAGGCTCGATTCCGTCCCTGTTCTCTATGAGTCCGATCTCGCCGGCCTGACCCGATTGCCCGAACGGCCGATCGTGATCGGCGACGCGGGCGTCGCCCTGGCCCAGGCCCTGCGCCGCCTCGGCTGCCTCGCAAACCTCGTCGCTCCGGACGGGCTGCTCGCAGATCGCGATGAAGAAGCTGCAATGATCCTGCGGCGCCGGCTGCTGCGCGAGGGGCTGGATCTCCATGAAGGCTGTGAGCCGCTGCGGGTGGAACGCAGCCGCTCGGGGCTTCGCCTCGTCCTCGCGACGCCCTCGGGCGAAACCACGATCGAAGGCTCGCATCTTCTCGTCTGCGGCCAGCGCCGCCCCGCGATCGGCAGCCTCGACCTCGATCTCGCCGGGATTCGTCACGATGCATCCGGTATCAGCGTCGACCGGAGCCTGCGGACGAGCAATCGCCGCGTCCATGCCATGGGGGCCTGTGCAGGTGGCGCAGCGGCCGCCTCGCCCGACCGGGCCGGCGACGACCATGTCGGACTCGTGCTGCGCAGCATCCTGTTTCGCCAGCCGGTGAAGATCGATCCGGCGAGCGAGCCGCGCGTCGTCTGGAGCCGGCCCCAGATCGCCGCGATCGGTCTGACGGAGGCTGAAGCCCTTGCCAGGGCCGGAGCGATCCGGGTACTGCGCTGGCCGTTCTCCGAGAATGCGGCCGCACAGGCTGCCGGTGAGACGGACGGTTTCGTCAAGGCGGTCGTCGACCGCAAGGGCCGCATCCTCGGCGCCACCATCGTCGGGGACGATGCGGGGGAATTGATCGCCCCTTGGTGCATCGCAATGCGGGCCGGGCTCGGCGTCAGCGAGCTCGCCGGCATGCCTCTGCCCGCCTTCGCCCGCGCGGACGCCTCTCGGCGCGCCGCGCTGTCGTTCCATGCGACACTGACCACGCGGCCGGCCTTGCGCCGCCTGATCGGCTTTCTCAGGCGTTTCGGCTAAGATCGCTGACGATGCATGCGCCCAAGCCAACCCTGTCGGTCAGCCAGCCGCGCGGCCTCACGCGCCTCGGCCTTTCGGCCAAGCTGCTGCTCGTCACCGTGCTCTTCGTCATGCTGGCGGAGGTGCTGATCTATCTGCCCTCCATCGCGAATTTCCGCCGCAACTGGCTGCATGACCGGATCGCCGCCGCCCAGGTCGCGGCGCTGGTGCTGGAAGGCGCCCCGGAGGACGGCCTGCCCGAGGGCAGCGAGAACCGCCTGCTGATGGGCGTCGGAGCCCGCGCGATCGCGGCCCGCGTCGGCGGCGCACGCCGGCTGCTCAGCCTCGACTCGATGCCCCCGCCGGAGGTCTCGCGCTCGATCGACCTGCGCAGCCTCGACTGGATGAATGCGATCAAGGAGGCGCTCGCCGTCCTCGTCGCACCCGCGACCATGCCGATCCGCGTGGTCGGCGAAGCCGTCGGCGGCGCCGATTTCGTCGAGATCGTCATCGACGAGGCGCCGCTGCGCCGGGCGATGCTGAAATTCTCGTGGAGCCTGCTGCTGATCTCGCTGCTGATCACCGGCCTGACGGCGCTGGCCGTCTATATCGCGCTCAATGCGCTGATCATCGGACCGATCCGGCATCTGGCGGCCAATGTCATGGAGTTCGAGGCCGATCCCGAGAACCCGCGGCGGATCATCGAGCCCTCCCTGCGCGCCGACGAGATCGGCGAGGCGGAACGCGCGCTCGCCCGCATGGAAGCGACGCTCGCCGACGAGTTGCGCACCAAGAAGCACCTCGCCGAGCTCGGCCTTGCCGTCTCGAAGATCAATCACGACCTGCGCAACATGCTGGCGGCGGCGCAGTTGATGTCCGACCAGCTGATCGAGACCCGCGACGCCAAGATCCGCCGCTTCGCACCGCGCCTGATCGCGACGCTGGGGCGCGCCATCGACTTCTGCCAGGCCACCCTCGCCTATGGCCGCGCGGCCGAGGCCACGCCTGCGATCCGCGATGTCCCGTTGCGGCAGCTCGTCGCCGAGCAGGCGGAAATGCTCGGCCTCGGCGACGGCAAGCAGCCACGCTTCGAGAACCGGGTTCCGCCCGAACTGTCGGCGCCCTGCGATCCCGACCAGATGGCGCGCGTGTTGACGAACCTGATGCGCAACTCGGTCCAGGCGCTGACGCGGGCCGGGGCGGAGCCCGGCGACCTGCCGGTGCTGACGGTGACGGGCGGGCCGGAGAACGGCTCGGTGGCTTTGCGCATCATCGACAACGGCCCCGGCGTGCCGGAGCGGGCGCGAGCCAACCTGTTCCAGGCCTTCCGGGGCTCGGTGACACCCGGCGGGACCGGCCTCGGCCTTGCGGTCGCGGCCGAGCTGGTCCGGCTCCATGGCGGCACGATCGCGCTCGAGCCATCCGATGCCGGCGCGGTCTTCGCGGTGATGCTGCCGGCCCGCCGCGCAAACGGGCACTGACGGATCATCTGCGCCTACTGGCTCGCCCAGATCACCCGCGCCATGAAGGCGATCTCGGCGAGGTTCAGCACGCGGTCGGCATGCTCCGGGTTGAGCGAGGCGAGCTCGATCGTCTTGGCGGTCTGGCGCCTGAGCTGCTTGGCCAGCACCTCGCCCTCCACCGTCTTGACCACGACCCGATCGCCGCGCCGGACCGTCGCGGTCGGCGAGACGATGATGGTGTCGCCGTCGCGGTAGAGCGGCAGCATCGAATCACCGGAGATTTCCAGCGCATAGGCCTTCTCGTCGGCGACGCCGGGAAAGGCGACCTCCTCCCAGCCCGTGCCGACCGGAAAACCGCCATCGTCGAAGAAGCCGCCCGAGCCCGCCTGGGCGAAACCGATCAGCGGGATCGTCCGGGCAGGCGCGGGATCGCGGCGTAGCACCACGCTCATGAACTCGTCGAAGGAGGCGCCGGTCGCGGCCAGGATCTTGGAGATCGATTCGGTCGAGGGCCAGCGCTCGCGCCCGTCGGGGGCGACGCGCTTGGAGCGGTTGAAGGTGGTGGCGTCGAGCCCGGCCTTGCGCGCCAGCCCCGAGGCGGTGAAGCCGTAACGCTGGGCCAGCGTGTCGATCGCCCCCCAGATCTGGTCATGTGACAGCATCGCTGAGGGCCTCGCTGCGCTCTTGCCGTTCGGCGGGGATTGAAGATAGGAAATATCCCCTATCAGATAAGATTTCAATCCGAATCTCGCCGCAATCCGACAGCGACTTGCGGAATCCTCCTGCCAGCGTTTAAGCCGGTGCCCGACATGCGCGCGCGAGACCTCCGGTGCCCCTGATCTACAAGATATGCCCTGCCGCGCTCTGGTCCGAGGCGGAAGCCAAGGGCCGCTTCGACGGCGCTCCGGTCGACCTCGCCGACGGCTACATCCATTTCTCCACGGGTGCCCAGGTCGCCGAGACCGCAGCGAAGCATTTTGCCGGGCAGGACGGCCTCCTGCTCATCGCCGTCGACGACGGGCGCCTCGGCCCGGCCCTGCGCTACGAGCCCTCGCGCGGCGGGGCGCTCTTTCCGCATCTCTACGCCCCGCTCGATCCGAAGGCGGTTCACTGGGTCGCTCCCATGCCGCTGACACGCGACGGCAGCCACGCCATTCCGGAGACGCTCGCATGATCGGCGGCCTGTTCAACCTCGCCCGGCCGCTGATCCACCGCATGGATGCGGAGACGGCCCATCGCCTGACCGTCGCGGCACTGGCCGCGGCGCCTGCCCTGAGGCCAGGTGCCGACGACCCCGTGCTCGCGACCGAGGCCTTCGGGCTCTCCTTCCCCAATCCGGTCGGCCTCGCCGCCGGCTTCGACAAGCATGCGGAAGCGGTCGATGGTGCACTGGGCCTCGGCTTCGGCTTCGTCGAGATCGGCGGCGTGACGCCGCTGCCGCAGCCCGGCAATCCGCGCCCGCGCGTCTTCCGGCTGCTCGAGGACGAGGCCGTGATCAACCGCTACGGCCTCAACAGCGAGGGCATGGAGGTCGTCGCGAAGCGGCTCGAAGCCCGGCGGGGACGCGGCGGGCTCGTCGGCGTCAATCTCGGGGCCAACAAGGATTCTGCCGACCGAGCCGCCGACTATGCCACGCTGGCGCGCCGGCTAGCACCACATGCCGATTTCCTGACCATCAACGTCTCCTCGCCGAACACGCCGGGCCTGCGCGACCTGCAGGCGGAAAGCGCACTCGACGACCTCGTGGCGCGCACGCTCGCCGCGCGGGACGAGGCGACAACCGGCGGCAGGCGCACGCCGGTCCTCGTCAAGGTCGCGCCGGACCTGACCCTGCCAGAGCTCGACGGCATGATCGCGGTCGCACGCAAGCGCAGCATCGATGGTCTGATCGTCTCGAACACCACGGTCACGCGCCCGCTGACCCTGCGCAGCACCAGCAAGGCCGAGACGGGCGGGCTCTCCGGCAAGCCGCTCTTCACCGCCTCGACCCGCATCCTGGCCGAAGCCTTCCTGCGCGTCGAAGGGCAGTTCCCGCTGATCGGCGTCGGCGGCGTCGATTCGGCCGAGACCGCCTTCGCCAAGATCCGGGCTGGGGCTACGCTGGTGCAGTTCTATTCGGCGATGGTGTTCAAGGGACCGGGCCTCGCCAAAGAGATCAAGGCAGGGCTCGCCGCCCAGGCGCGCCGCGCCGGGTTGACGCGGCTGACCGCTTTGATCGGGCGCGACGCCGCGGCGATCGCCCGGGGCGAAGGGCTGTAAGCCTTACTTCCGCGCCGCGAAGAGCCGCATCAGCAGCCAGAGCGGCACGACGATCAGGGCGCCGGCGATCAGCCACTGCGCGACCTCGCGCACCGCGCCGAAGCCGAGCCCGGTGATCGAGCGGAGGAAGCGTGCGGCCGCTTCGTAGAGATTCTGCGGGGACAGGCCGAGGAAGGCCATCGCCGCGCCGACCAGCAGCGAAATGAAGATCAGGCGGACGAGGACACTGAGGGGCGAGCCGCCGAGAAACCGTTCCATGGAAGCCATCGTCATCCCGTTGCGCCCCAAGCCGTTCCGGGGCGCTTCCGCGCTGTCTTAACCTGAAACCCGCCGCGCTTGAATGGCGCCTGAACGGATGGCTTCAAGCTGTCGCGCTGGCGCCCGCCGTCGCCCAGGCGGTGCCGGCGATCTTCGAGGCTGCGATCACGGCCTGCGTGCGGCTGTCGACATCGAGCTTGGTCAGGATCGCCGAGACATGGGCCTTCACCGTCGCCTCGGAGACGCCGAGCTCATAGGCGATCTGCTTGTTGAGGAGCCCTTCCGACAGCATCATCAGCACGCGCACCTGCTGCGGCGTCAGTGTCGACATGCGGCGGACCATGTCGGCGATCTCGGCATCGACCGGGGCGGAGAGATCGACGCCCGGCGGGGTCCAGACCCCGCCGTCGAGCACGGCGCGGATCGCCTCGCCCATTTGCGCGACGTCCGCGGTCTTGGGCAGGAAGCCGAGCGCGCCAAACTCGATGCAGCGGCGAATCACCGCCGGGTCGTCATTGGCGGAGACGACGATGACCGGGATCTCCGGATGGTCCGCCCGCAGGAAGAGCAGGCCGGAAAAGCCCTGAACACCCGGCATGGTCAGATCGAGCAGGACGAGATCGGCATCACCGCCGCTGGCCAGTGCCTCGGTCAGGGCCTCGAGCGAGCCGACTTCACTGACCTCGGCACCGCCGATGGCGCTCGACACGGCCTGGCGGAGCGCGCCGCGAAACAGCGGATGATCGTCCGCGATGACGATCCGCGTCGAAGGCTGCTTGCTCATCGCCCCACTCCTTAAAGCCTGCACCGTCCCCCGCCCGAAACCGCGTTATCCGCTTCGGGCCGATGCATTCGTCCGACCCGGGCATTTTGCCCCAGGCCGGCCGCGCATCACAAGCACCGCAAGCGCAAGGCTGCAACCCATTCCGGCTCAACCATTGGTCGGCAACAGCGCTTCGAGCACCTCGATATGGTCGGCTTCACCAGGTGGCTTGTCCCAGCGGATGCGGTTGATCCGGGGAAAACGCATGGCGAGGCCGGATTTATGCCGGGTCGAACGCTGCAAACCTTCGAAGGCGACCTCGAAGACGAGGCCCGACTGCGCGTCATGCGTGACCTCGCGCACCGGGCCGAAACGGTTCAGCGTGTTCTTGCGGACATATTTGTCGATCTCGATCAGCTCCTCGTCGGTGAAGCCGAAATAGGCCTTGCCGACCGGCACGAGTTCCTCCCCGCCATCCTCGCCGACGCGCCAGACACCGAAGGTGTAGTCCGAATAGAACGAGGAGCGCTTGCCGTGGCCGCGCTGGGCATACATCAGCACACAGTCGACGAGCCGGGCATCGCGCTTCCATTTCCACCAATAGCCCTTGGGGCGGCCAGGCAGATAGGGCGAATCGCGGCGCTTGATCATGCAGCCTTCGACCGCTTCCGCATCGGCGCCTGCCCCCGCACCAGCCGGATCGGCACGGGCGGCCGTCAGTTTCTCCCAGGAGGCGAAGGGGATGACCGGCGAGAGATCGAAGCGGATGCTGGCGAGGCGCGACAGGAAGGCCTCCAAACGCTGGCGCCGGTCCTCCAGCGGCAGATGCCGGATATCTTCCTCGCCATCGACGAGCAGGTCATAGACGCGGATATGGGCGGGGAATTCGCCCAGCATCTTGGCGGTGACGGTCTTGCGGTTGAGCCTTTGCTGGAGCGTGTTGAAGCTCTGCACGGCGCTCTCGCGCATCACCAGCAATTCGCCGTCGAGTGCGCCGTCCACCGTCAATTCCTCGACGAGGTCGGGGAAGGCAGCGGCGATGTCCTCGCCGGTGCGGGAATAGAGGCGGGTCACGCGCATGCCGTCGGCCTTGCGGCCGCTGACGGCCTGGACCCGGATGCCGTCCCATTTCCACTCGGCGGAAAATTCGGCCGGGTCGAGCTTGTCGAAATCGCCGTCCTCGATCGGGTGCGAGAGCATGACCGGGCGGAAAGGCGCGGGATCGCGCGCCTCGGGCCGCGCGCCCCTGCCCTCCAGCCAGGCGAAGAGCTCGGCATAGGGTGGCTCCAGCCCGTGCCAGACCTGTTCGACCTCGTCCGGCGGCACGCCACCTAGGCTGGCGGCGGCCGTCTTGGCGAGCCGGGCCGAGACGCCGATGCGCAAGGCCCCGGTAATGAGCTTGAGCAGGGCCCAGCGGCCGGTCTCGTCGAGCGCATCGAGCCAGCCGGCAACGAGGCGCGGCAGGTCGGTCTTGCCGGCCTCGCGCAGGCTTTCGACCACCTCCGGCAGATGCGGCACTGCGTTGGCGCCATGTCGGGCCGGCCACATCAGCGCGACCGTCTCCGAGAGATCGCCGACATAGTCATAGGACAGCGCGAAGAGCACGGGGTCGGTGCGCTCGGCGATCAGCGCGCGGATCAATCCGGCCTTGGCATTGCGGAAGACCAGTCCGCCCGTCATCGCCGCCAGCGCATAGCCGCGATCGGGATCGGGCGTGGTGCGCAAGTAATCGGCGATCAGCGCGATCTTGGCGTTGCGGCGCGGCTCATAGGCCAGGCGATCGAGCAGCCAGGCGAAGCGGTTCATGCTGTCGCTCCCGCGCCACACCGAGTTCCTTCATGCGTGTTACAGCGCATCGTTCAGATACCGTTCATGAAGGAAACCTTAACGGCAGCGGAGTAGCTGGGAGAGCCACGCCGATGCGCGCAGCGATGCGGTTTCTTGCCTTTGCCTTGCCTGCCATCGCTGCAACGCTTTCGGTCGGAGCCCCCGCGCAGGCGGCGAGCTTCTCCTGCCGCGAGACGCCGATCGTGCGCTCGAACGCCGCGCTCGCGCCGCTCTCCGCCAAGGTCTCGCAGGGCCAGCCGCTCGCCATCCTCGCCATCGGCTCGTCCTCGACCGAAGGGATCGGCGCCAGCGCCAAGGACAGGACCTATCCCGCCCGCCTCCAGGCGCTGCTCGGCAAGGCGTGGCCCAAGTCCCAGGTCGAGATCGTCAATGCCGGCATCGGCGGCGAGACCGCTCCGCAGACACTTGCCCGCCTGAAGACCGCGCTTGCCGCGCGTTCCTATGATCTCGTGATCTGGCAGGTCGGCACCAATGATGCAGTCAAGGGCGGCGATCTCGACGCCTTCAAGGCGATGGTGGGCGAAGGCATCTCGCTCGTCCGCGAAGCCGGCCCGGCGCTCGCCATCCTCGACCCGCAGTATTTCCCCTCGGTGCGCGATCCACAGCGCTACGGCCGATATGTCGAGGCCGTCGGCGACGTCGCCCGGCGCGAGGCCGTTCCGGTCTTCGGCCGCTATGACGCGATGCGCGAATGGCACCGCAGCGATGCCGAAGCCTTCAAGGCCGCGCTCTGGACCGACGGTTTCCACATGAGCGATGCGGGCTATGACTGCCTCGCCCGCGACATGGCCAACGCCATGGTCGGCATGGCCGCGCCATCGCGCCCGGTCGTCGCCGCCTCGCGCTGATCGGAACCTAGACGGCCGCCGCATCGGCAGCCTCCTCAACCGGATCGGCCTCGCCCTCGTCGCCATAGCCGACGAGATGCAGCGGCCTGGCCTTCAAGCCCGCCGTGCCGCACCAATGGACGAGCGCATCGGCCTCGCCATGGGTGACCCAGATCTCGCCCGCCTGAACCTCCTTGATCGTCGCGAGCAGGTCGTCCCAATCGGCATGATCCGAGATAACGAGCGGCAGTTCGACGCCCTTCTGGCGCGCCCGCGCCCTGATCCGCATCCAACCCGAGGCGAAGGCCGTGACCGGATCGGGAAAGCGGCGCGCCCACAGATCCTGCGCCGCGCTCGGCGGGCAGATGACGATCTCGCCGCCCAGCGTCTTGCGATCGGTCTCGGCGACCAGCCTGATCTCACCGAGCGGAATGCCCTCGGCTTCGTAGAAGGCGGTGATCTTCTCGACCGCGCCATGGATATAGATCGGCCTGTTGTAGCCGGCCTCGCGGATCAGGGCCATGACGCGCTGCGCCTTGCCCAGTGAATAGGCGCCGACGATATGCGTGCGCTCCGGGAAGAGCCTGACGGATTCAAGCAGCTTGGCCACCTCCCCCGCCGCCGATGGGTGGCGGAAGACCGGCAGGCCGAAGGTCGCCTCGGTGATGAAGATGTCGCAAGGCATGGGCTCGAACCCGGCGCAGGTCGGGTCGCGCTCGCGCTTGTAGTCGCCTGAAGCGACGATCCGCAGGCCGCGGCTCTCGACCACGATCTGGGCGGAGCCAAGCACATGGCCCGCCGGCACGAAGGTGAATTCGACCTCGCCGATGCGGATTGCCTCGCCGGGCACTGCAACCTGTTGCGAGCCCGTAAAGCCTTCGCCGTAGCGTAGCGCCATGATCGCCAACGTCTCGCGCGTCGCCAGCACGGCACCATGGCCGGCGCGGGCATGGTCGGAATGGCCATGGGTGATCAGCGCCCGTGCCACCGGGCGAACGGGGTCGATATGGATGTCGGCGGGCGGGCAATAGAGCCCGGCCGGCGTCGGCAGCAGCAATTCGGAGGGGCGCCAGCGGGCGCTTTGTCTGGCCAGCGTCAGATTCCCCCGTGCAGCGTGGCGAGGCGGACGAATGGCCGCCAACCACCCGAAATTGGCATTGGACTGCTTCGAAAGGCGAATTTCGCTTCGCGTTGCGTTACTCTAGACCCGCTTCCCCCACCTCCGAGGATTCGCCCATGCATTTCGCCAGCTCCGGCGACCCAGTGCTCGACCGCCGCTACGGCCGAGCCAAAGCGGCGCTGGAAGACGGCGATCCACAAACCGCGGTGGACATCCTCGACCAAACCGTGGCGCAAGCCTATCACTTCACCGCCGCCTGGCATCTCTACGGGCTGGCGCAGGAAGCGCTCGGCCACAAGGAAGACGCCGCCACCGCCTGGCGGCAATGCCTCGACCTCGATCCCAACGACCATTTCGGCGCGCGGCTCGACCTTGCCCGCATCGGCGCCTTGCCGGCCGAGCAGGCGACCTCGGAGAATTTCTCCGGCGCGCTTTTCGACGCCTATGCCGACCGCTTCGACAGCCATTTGACCGAAATCCTGCAATACAACGCGCCCGACCTGCTGAAGGCGGCGCTCGTCCGCTGCTGCAGCAACGCCGGCCGGCCCTTCCGGTTCGACATCGTCTACGACCTCGGCTGCGGCACCGGATTGATGGGCGAGGCGATCCACGAGCAGAGCGGCTTCATCGCCGGCTGCGATCTCTCGCCGCGCATGATCGAGCGGGCGCGCACCAAGCTCGCGCCGGATGGCACGCCGCTCTACGATAAGCTCGCCGTCACCGGCCTGACGAGCTTTCTCTCCAGCCGGCCCGACGCTTCCGCCGATCTCGTCGTCGCGGCCGATGTCTTCGTCTATCTCGGCGAGCTCGCGCCCTGCTTCGCCCAGAGCGCGCGCGTGCTGGAACCGGACGGACTCCTGGCCTTCACGGTGCAGAGCCATGACGGCGAAGGCGTCGTGGTGGGTGATGACAGGCGGTTCGCGCATGCGGAAGGCTGGCTACGAGAGCGGCTCCTGGAAGCCGGGCTCACTCCCGTACTCGTCGAACCCGCCAGCACGCGGCAGGATCGCGGCACCCCCGTGCCGGGGCTGCTGGTCGTGGCGGAGAAGCGGTGAGGATGCCCGCCTGGGTCGATAACCAAAGCCGCTGTCAGGCGTAGGCGACCCAGCCACGGAACGCGAATCCTGCATAAAAGAGGCTGATTTCGCTAAAGCCAGCCTCATATAAAAGCTGCTGGTCGTCTTCGGGCGAAAGGATGGGTAGACGTTCCGCGACCGCATCTTGCGCCTTCCTGGCATGCGAAGGCTCGATCCCGGATGAAATCGCAAAGGCGGCAACCCGAGACATCCACAGATGGACCTCGTCTTGCGGGATGCTGTAATGCGCAACGACGAATGGAGCGCCGGGTTTCAGCCGCCTGCGGACCTCTCGAAGCGTGCGCAAGCGCTCTTCCCGCTCGATGAAGTGAAGCGTCAGAATGCAGGCTCCCGCGTCGAACGGCCCCGCCGGCGCGATATCGATGAACCCTTGGTGAAACGAGGCCTGCGCTGCCAGCTCTCCGAGCGTCAATCGCGCCAAGTCCAGCATCGGGGCAGACGGATCGACCGCGACGAAGCCCCAGCCGGGCTTCGCCGTGGCGAAGACCTTCATCTCGAGGCCTCCGCCCGCACCGAGAACCAGGACCTTCGCGTCTTCTGGTGCGCGCTCTGCGATAAGAAGCATGGCCATGCGTTGCATGTCTGCAAAACCGGGCACCATCCGAGGTGGGTTCTCCGCATAACGCGCGGCAAGTTGGGGGTCGGCAAATGCATCCATAATCGTGGATAGGACACGAGATAGCGCCCCGCAATATTTCCATTGGGCCGCCAGCAGGCATTCCGGCCTCTCGAAGTGAACCAGCCTGCAGCCCGCGGCCAACCAAAGCCTTACCCTCCTTATTCCCCTTTCGTTCTCCCTCATCACTCCCTATCTTCGGCCGGCATGGCCGCTCCCTCCCCGCTCCCTCCCGCCTTCGAGGCCTGGTTTTCCGGGCGCGGCTGGAGCGTGCGGCCGCATCAGCTCGCGTTGCTGGAAGAAGCCCGCGCCGGGCGCTCGACGCTGCTGGTCGCGCCGACCGGTGCCGGCAAGACGCTCGCCGGCTTCCTGCCCTCGCTGGTGGAGCTGGCTGAGCGCGAGGGCCGGCATGACGGGCTGCATACGCTCTATATCTCGCCGCTGAAGGCGCTCGCCGTCGACATTGCCCGCAATCTCGAAGCGCCCGTGCACGAGATGGCACTGCCGATCACGATCGAGACCCGCACCGGCGACACCTCCGCCGCCAAGCGCACGCGCCAGATCCAGCGCCCGCCCGATATCCTGCTGACCACGCCGGAACAGCTCGCATTGTTGGTCTCGCATCGCGACGCCGCGCCGTTCTTCTCCAATTTGCGCCGCATCGTGCTCGACGAGTTGCATGCGCTCGTCACCTCAAAGCGCGGCGACCTGCTGGCGCTCGATCTCGCGCGCCTCAAGGCGCTGGCACCACAGGTCTCGGCCGTGGGCCTCTCGGCGACGGTGCGCGAGCCGGCCGATCTCCAGCGCTATCTCGGCGGCGCCGGGACGCCGGCGGGGCTCGTCACGGTCGCGGGTGGGGCCAAGCCGCGCATCGGCATCCTCGATACGGAGCGCAACCTGCCAATCGCAGGCCACACGACCCTGCATGCGATGGCCGAGGTCTATCAGGCCATCCGCACGCACAAGCTGACGCTGGTCTTCGTCAACACGCGGATGCAGGCGGAATTCGCCTTCCAGGCCTTGTGGAACCTCAACGACGACAACCTGCCGATCGCGCTGCATCACGGCTCGCTCGACGCCCAGCAGCGCCGCAAGGTCGAGGCGGCGATGGCGGATGGGCGGCTGAAGGCCGTGGTCTGCACCGCGACGCTGGATCTCGGCATCGACTGGGGCGATGTCGACCTCGTCGTCAATCTCGGCGCGCCGAAGGGCGCGAGCCGCCTGATCCAGCGCATCGGCCGCTCCAACCACCGCATGGACGAGCCCTCGGAGGCGCTGCTGGTGCCGTCCAACCGATTCGAGCTCTTGGAGTGCCGCGCCGCGCTCGAAGCCGTGCACGAGGCCGCGCAGGACACGCCACCACCGCGCATCGGCGCGCTCGATGTGCTCGCGCAGCATGTGCTCGGCGTCGCATGTTCCGATGGGTTCGAAGCCGATGCGCTCTATGAGGAGGTCCGCACCGCCTCGCCTTACGCCGACCTTACCCGCGAAGATTTCGACGCGGTGGTCAATTTCGTCGCGACCGGCGGCTATGCGCTGAAGAGCTACGAGCGCTTCGCCAAGCTCAGGCAGGACAAGGCCGGCCTCTGGCGTGCGAGCAACGCCCGCGTGATCCAGCAATACCGCATGAATGTCGGCACCATCGTCGAGGCGACGATGCTGAAGGTCCGGCTCGGCCGGGCGCGCGCCGGCAGGCCGGGCCAGCCCGGCATGATCACCCGCGGCGGGCGCGTGCTCGGCGAGATCGAGGAATATTTCGCCGAGACCATGGTGGCGGGGGACACCTTCGTCTTCGCCGGCGAAGTCCTGCGCTTCGAGGGCATCGTCGAGAACGAGGCGGTCTGCTCGCGCGCCTCGCCCGGCACCGATCCGAAAATTCCCTCCTATGACGGCGGCAAGTTCCCGCTCTCGACCTTTCTCGCGGCGCGCGTGCGCGCGATCCTGGCCTCGCCCAGCCTCTGGCATACGCTGCCGGAGGAGGTCTCGGCCTGGCTGCATGCGCAGAAGCGGATATCGCGGCTGCCCCAGCCGGGTGAACTGCTGGTCGAGACTTTTCCGCGCGGCGGGCGCTTCTATCTCGCCGCCTACCCGTTCGAGGGACGCCTCGCCCACCAGACGCTCGGCATGCTGCTGACGCGCCGGCTGGAGCGCGCCCGGATGCGCCCGCTCGGCTTCGTCTGCAACGATTACGGCATGGCCTGCTGGACGCTCGGCGACATGACCGCCGCGATCGCGCGCGGCGCGCTCGATCTCGACGAGCTGTTTTCACAGGACATGCTCGGCGACGATCTGGAGGACTGGATGGCGGAATCGGCGCTGATGAAGCGCACCTTCCGTTCCTGCGCCATCATCGGCGGATTGATCGAGCGGCGCTTCCCCGGCCAGGAGAAGAGCGGCCGGCAGGTGACGATCTCGACCGATCTCGTCTACGACGTGCTGCGTCGGCACGAGCCCGACCATATCCTGCTCAAGGCGGCGCGGGCGGATGCGGCGACGGGCCTGCTCGACATTCGCCGGCTTGGTGAGATGCTGACACGGATCAGCGGCCGAATCGTGCATCAGCCGCTCGACCATGTCTCGCCGCTCGGCGTCTCAGTCATGCTCGAGATCGGGCGCGAGGCGGTCTATGGCGAGGCGGCGGACGAGATCCTGGCGGAAGCAGAGGCGATGCTGACGGAAGAGGCGATGGCGTGACGGTTGCAGCCGCAATGCTGGCCAAGAGGCCCGGAGCGACGAACGAGGCCTTCATGCTGGGCCGGCTTGCGCTCGTGCCCGATCTCTCGGGCGCGCTCTGGTTGCCGGAGGAGCGCACGCTCGTCGTCGCGGACCTGCATCTGGAAAAGGGCTCCGCCTATGCGGCGCGCGGCGTGATGCTGCCGCCCTATGATTCCACTGCAACGCTCGTGGCGCTTGGCCACGCGATCCGGCGCCATCAGCCGGCCCGCGTGATCGCGCTCGGCGATTCCTTCCACGATCGTGATGCCGAAAACCGCCTTGCGCCCGAGACACGAGCCACGCTCAGCCTGATGCAGCAGGGCCGCGACTGGCTCTGGATCACCGGCAACCACGACCCGGCGATCAGCCGTGCCATGGGCGGCGAGAGTGCGGCGGAGATCGTGCTTGCCGGCGTGGCCTTGCGCCACGAGCCGGCAGCTTCCGAAAGCGAATACGAGATCGCCGGCCACCTGCATCCGGCCGCCAAGGTCCGGATGCGCGGGCGCGCGATCCGGCGGCGCTGCTTCGCGATGTCGGCGCGGCGTTGCGTGATGCCGGCGATGGGCGCCTATGCCGGCGGCCTCAACCTGCGCGACGCCGCTTTCCGGCCGCTGTTCCGCGAAGGCTTGAGCGCCCATCTGCTTGGCGACGGCCGGCTCTTCCGGATCGATCCACGGTTATTGCTGCCGGATTGAGAGAGCGGGTTGCGTCCGTCACAAGGTTGTGGCATCAGGGCGCCGCTTCGGAACGACGCCAGCGCACGCAACCGCCTCAAAGCGACCGCGAACGCTTCGGCCGCCGGACCTGCTGCGGTAGCTCAGTGGTAGAGCACTCCATTGGTAATGGAGAGGTCGCGAGTTCAATCCTCGCTCGCAGCACCAGCCATTCTCCGGATAGCCGATTATTCTCCAGCGATCTCGGGAGAGACGCGCTGTTTCCGCAGCCGACCAGGCCGTCGCCGAAGTGGACCGGCTTTCTCTCCCGACCGTCTCCCCTCGCCCCGACAAGGCTATTGAAATGGTCTGACCCACGGCGGGCGGGAGAATAAAACTGTCGCGCGACAGCTGAGCCGGAAAGCATCGCTTTCCAATCACGTCGATGTTCGGAGGCCTTTTCCAGGCGGAGGACGCTAATCCTAGAGGACGACAACCTTGCAAGAGACGCGCTCCGCATGCCCCTGTTTCGTCCTACATACTGGTCTGGTTTCATCCTCTCGGCAGGCCTGGCCCTGGCCAGCATGGCGGGCGCCGCTGCGGCGCAGACCCTGACCATCGCGCAGGGCAACGACATCCTGTCGCTCGACCCGGCCAATCACGGCAACAACAGTACCGAGTCGGCGCTCGTCAATATCTACGAGTACCTGGTCGACAAGGATTTCAGCCAGGGCCAGCTGCGCTTCACGCCGCGTCTCGCGCGCTCCTGGAGCACAGAAGACAACGTCCGCTGGACCTTCAAACTGCGCGACGACGTGCTCTGGCACAATGGCGATCGCTTTACTGCGGCAGACGTGAAGTTCACCATCGAACGGGCCCAGCAAGACAAGAAGCTGATCAACGCCTCGAAGTTTCGTCGCATCAAATCGGTCGAGGCGCCCGACGACACGACGGTGGTGATCGAGACGGACAGGCCCGACACGCTGCTGCTGCATTATTTCGTCGGCAACGGCGCGGGCATCCTGCCCAAGGCCGCCTTCGAGAAGGCCGGCGGGAAGGAGGAATTCTTCAAGAAGCCGGTCGGCACCGGCCCCTATGTTTTCGAACAGTGGATCAAGTCCGACCAGGTCATCCTGAGCCGGAACCCGCGCTGGTGGGGCGGCACGCCGAAATGGGACAAGGTGGTGATCCGCTCGATCCCCGAGACCACCACCCGCGTCGCCGAACTGCTGACCGGCGGCGTCGACATTGCCGTCAACATCCCGCCCGAGGACATCGCCCGGCTGAACGACAACAAGGGCACCCGCGCCATCACCTTCGACATCGCGCGCAACATCGCCCTGCATGTACGCACCGGCAAGGACCGCGTCACCGGCGATCCGAAGCTGCGCGAGGCGATCGACCTCGCCATCGACCGCGATGCCATCGTGAAACAGGTGCTGGAAGGACATGGCAAGCCGACCCGCGGCTTCTTCCCGCCCGCCATCCCGGGCTTCGCGCCGGACCTCAACACGAATATCCGCTTCGACCCTGAACGCGCCAAAGCGCTGCTGAAAGAGGCCGGGTTCGATGGCCGCAAGCGCCCCGCGATCAAGATCAGCACGCCCAGCGGTCGCTATGTGAAGGATCGCGAGATCGTCGAGGCCGTGGGAGGCTATCTGGAGGATGTCGGCTTCCGGGTGCAGGTCGAGGTGCTCGACTGGACAGTCTACAACAGCAGGCTTGCCGGCGACGGCTTCGGGGAACTCTACCTCTGGGGCATGGGCTCCTACACGGACGCTTCCTCGATCTTCGTGCAGGACTTCAAGCGCCATTACGACTGGTCGGACCCTGCCTTCGAAGACCTGGCCAGGAAAGCCGGCAACGCGAAGACGGAGGCGGAGCGCATCGCGCTCTCGCAGCAGGCGCAGAAGATCGTCGCCGAGCAGCGCGTGCGTATCGGTTTGCTGCTGCCGCAGTCGATCTACGGCGTCAGCGACCGCGTGGTCTATGACGGCCGCTTCGACGAGATGATCGCTGCGGAGGATGTCGGGCGGCCATGACCAAGCGCTCCCCGCTGCGGGCCCTGCTGCAATTCGTGCCCGTGCTCTACATCGTCTCGCTGGTGGTCTTCGTCCTGGTCTACCTGACCGGAGATCCCTCTGCCCTGCTGATCCCGGAGGACGCCAGCGAAGCGGACCGGCTCGCCCTCATCACAGCCTGGGGGCTCGATCAGCCCTGGTACACGCAGTACCTGCACTACATGGCGAACATCCTCAGCGGGGATTTCGGGGTATCCTATCGCTATGGCACAGATGCCCTGCCCGTCGTGCTGGAGCGTATCCCCGCCACGCTGACGCTGACAGCCGGCGGGCTCGTCGTCGCGATCCTGATCGCGCTCCCCACGGGCATCTTCGCCGCGCTGAGGCGCAACAGCTTGCCGGATTTCGCGATCTCGGCCGTGACGGTGCTGGGCAAGGCGATGCCGAATTTCTGGGTCGGGATCATGCTGATCCTCATCTTCGGCGTCTGGCTGCGGCTGGTGCCGGTCTCGGGCAGCGGCGGCTTTGCGCATCTCATTCTCCCGGCGATGACGCTGGGGACGGGTTTCGCGGCGGAACTGACCAAGCTGATCCGCTCCAGCCTGCTCGAGGTGATGGGACAGGACTATATCCGCACGGCCCGCGCCAAGGGGGTCCCCGAGACGCTGGTCGTGCTGCGCCACGGATTGCGCAACGCACTGATCCCGGCCCTGACGATGACCTCGCTGCACGCCATCGCCCTGCTCGGGGGGGCGCTCGTCACCGAGACCGTGTTCTCCTGGCCCGGCCTCGGCCAGCTCGTCGTGCAAGCGGTCTACGTCAAGGATATGGCCGTCATCCAGATCGCGGTCTTCGTCATCACCATCATGGCGCTCACGATCAACCTGGCGACAGATGCGCTCTATCGCCTGATCGACCCGCGCCTGCGGCACTGACCGGAGTTCCAGGCACATGACACCGTTATCGCTGCCGATCCCGCGCGAAACCAGAATCGTGATTCCGCGCCTGGCGCAATCGCTCCTGTCGAACAAGGCGGGCGTCGCAGGATTGTTGATCGTCGCCATGATGGTGGCGGTAGCGCTCGCCGCCGACCAGTTGGCGCCGCTCGACCCGCTGCGACGCAACCTGTCGCTGAAGCTGATGCCGCCGGCCTGGCTGGAGGGCGGCGATCTGCGCCATCTTCTCGGAACCGACAGTCAGGGACGCGATCTGTTCAGCCGCATCCTTTTCGGCGCACGCACCTCTCTTGCAGTCGGTGTCGCCGCCGTGGCGCTGTCGAGCCTGATCGGGCTTGCGCTCGGTCTCGTCGCCGGCATGGCAGGCGGCAAGGTCGATCTCCTCATCATGCGGCTGATCGATGCCATGCTGGCGATCCCGACGATGCTCTTCATGCTGGTCGTGGCGCTCGTGGCCGGGAGCGGGCTGCTGCCGCTCGTCGTGGTCATCGCCGCCACGAACTGGGTCGGCGCCGCGCGGATCGTCAGAGCCGATGTGCTCAGCGTGAAGGAGATGGATTATGTCGCCGCGGCACGCGCGCTGGGCGCCCGGCCGCTGGGGCTGTTGCTGCGCCATATCCTGCCCAACACGCTCTCCTCCTTCGTGGTGGTCTCGACGATGAATGTCGGAACGGTGATCCTGGCGGAATCGGCCCTGAGCTTTCTCGGCTTCGGCATTCAGCCGCCGGATATCTCCTGGGGCCAGATGCTCAGCGAGGGCCGGCAGTATCTCGCGACCAGCTGGTGGGTCGCGACCTTCCCGGGCATCGCGATCACGCTGACCGTGCTCGGCGTGATCCTGCTCGGCGACTGGCTGCGAGACCATCTCGATCCGCGCCTCGACTGAGCGCATCTCCTTCCCGATATCGAAGCGACCCAGACCAATGACGATGCATCACCGCCATTCCGGCAAGCGCAAACTCCATCTCGGCCTGTTCAACCAGCCGCTGGGGCGCCACCCCGCCGCCTGGCGCCGGGCCGAGGCGCAGGGACATCCGGAGGATATCGACTGGGCCATCCGGAACGCGCGCAAGGCCGAGGAAGGCCTGTTCGACATGTTCTTCGTGGCCGACAACCTGGCCGGCCCCGAGCCGGGCGCGCAGGGCAAGGCGGGCGGCCTCGAGCCGATCACCTTGCTTTCGGCGCTCGCGATCGCGACGTCGAAGATCGGGCTGGTCGGCACGATCTCGACCAGCTTTTCCGAGCCCTACAACATCGCCCGGCAACTGGCCTCGCTCGACCATATCAGCCGCGGACGCGTCGGCTGGAACGTGGTGACGACGCAATCCGACCGGTCGGCCGAGAACTTCAGCCTCTCCGCGCTGCCCGACCACGCGGCCCGCTACGCCCGGGCCGGGGAGTTCGTGCAGGTGGTGCGCGGGCTCTGGGACAGTTGGGCCGACGAAGCGCTCGTGATGGAGCGCGAGACCGGGCGGTTCCTCGATACCAGCCGGGTGCGTCTGCTGGAGCACAGGGGAGCGTTTTTCTCCGTGCGCGGGCCTCTCAACATCTCTCGCCCACCCCAGGGACATCCGGTGATCGTTCAGGCAGGCTCGTCGCGCGACGGCATCGGACTCGCCGGGGCGCAAGCCGACCTCGCCTTCACTGCGCAGGACACGATCGACGACGCACGCGTCTACCGCCATGCCTTGGCGGAGGTAGCCGAGGCGGCCGGGCGTCCGACGCCGCCGATCCTCCCGGGCGTCATGCCGATCGTGGGCCGCACCGATGCCGAGGCGCGGGAGAAATTCACGGCGCTGCAGGAACATACCGACATTGCGGCCGGCATCAGGCAGCTCTCCGGCCGCTGGGGCTACGACCTGTCGACCCATCCGCTTGACGGCCTGGTGCCGGAGCCGGGAGAGCGCATCCATGGCGAGAGCCGGGTGCGCCTGTTGCTGAACAAGGCGCGCGCCGAGAATTACACCCTGCGGGAACTCGCGGCCCTCGCCATCGCATCGCATGGGCACCGTATCGTCATCGGCTCGCCCAAGACCATCGCCGACGATTTTCAGCATTGGTTCGAGCAGGGCGGCGCTGACGGCTTCAACCTGATCCCCGCCACCATGCCGGACGGGCTCGACGATTTCGTCGATCTGGTCGTGCCCGAATTGCAGGCGCGCGGGCTGTTCCGCGAACGCTATGAGGAGACGACCTTGCGGGCGCGCTTCGCCCTCCCGATACCAAGCCTCGGCGCCTTCGCCTGACCCAAACGTGGAGGTGCGCCAGATCGATGTCCGATGGCGGCAGGCGCGAGAGGTGCGAGGCCTTGCGACGAAAGCGATCCATCTCGGCTGCGACCTGGCCGGGCGTGGCTCGCATCGACACTGCCGATCGACCGGGAACCGGTCGATGCCGCCCAAGTCATCTAACGGGGCGCAGTTCGCAGAGGTAAACGCCAGAGGCCTGTCCGTTTTCGCGACCGCATGAGCAGGATATGTTCACCAATCCTCAGTTTGGCAAAAGGTAATTTTCGAATAATCGCGCCAGATAGGAACATCATACTTATTTTTTCTGCAGTATTGATCGAGATGAATCTGCCGATACTCTGCTCTGACCGATAATGCGCCGTAGCCAGCGCCATCTGCCGGAGCCTTTTCATGCCAGACCTGATCGTCAGGACCTCCCCGCTAGATCCTCGTGCCGAAATCCTGGTCGAGGGGCTCATAGCGGAATATGACGGGCGCTACGGAGCCAATAGCCGCCCTGGCGGCGCACGCTCCGAGCTGATGCGCTATCCGGCGGAGGCCTTCGCGCCGCCGCTGGGCGAATTCATCCTCCTCCGTCGTGGTGACGAGACAATCGCCGGCGGCGCCTTCATGAGCCATGACGACGAGACCGTGGAGCTGAAGCGGATCTGGACGCGCGAGGATATGCGGCGGCAGGGCCTTGCCCGGCGGATCGTTGCGGCCCTGGAGGACGCCGCGGCAGCGCTAGGATATGTGCGGGCCTATCTCACGACCGGCTTCCGCCAGCCCGAGGCGACCAATCTGTATCGTTCGCTCGGCTATCGGCCCCTGTTCGACATGTCCGTCGAGCCGGAACTGTATCGGTCGCTGCCCTTCGAGAAATCCATCGGGACCAGGGCAGGTACGACACCGGCAACGCCGATCCATCCGCCAGCCGCATCCTTCGCGGAGGCAAGTGCCCGGGTCGCAGCCATCAAGGCGGAGCAGGAGACCCGGATCGCCTTGCGGCTGGCTGCTCCGCGCTCTGACGCCGCGTGAAGTGAAATCGCGGTGCGTGTTCGCCGTCCAGAAGGTAATCGATCTGCACCGGCCGGAATATTTGCAAATCTGAACTATTGATCGAAGCAGAGATGAACCCGACACTTGTGATGACGGGTCGATTTCGATCCGCACCAAGTTTTCCTCCATCCGATTATTGGGACAACCTGGGTCTCGCTCCGGGCGGCTTGAGCGCCGTTGTGTCCATTTCCTTGCGGCCTGCCCGCTTCAGCCTGTTCGGAGTATCCGATGACCATCGTGCCGCTCGCATCCCGCAAGATCGTCAGCAGCGCACCGCATCCGGAGCCGGCTTCGTCCGGACCGGTCTCCGCCGGCTCGTTCAGGGCGGCGATGCGCCAGCTGCCAGGCGGAGTGAGCGTTGTGACGAGCGGACGCGATGGCGGGCGGACCGGGCTGGTCGCGACATCCGTTTCGTCACTTTCGGCGGAACCACCGACCCTGATGTTCGGCCTCAATCTGGCGTCTTCGACAGCGTTGGTGCTGCGCCGGCAAGGTGCCTTCGCTGTCAACTTCCTGGCCGCCTCCCAGGCTGACGTTGCCGAGCGCTTCTCCGGCCGCCGCGGCGAGAAGGGCGAAGAGCGCTATGCCGGCGCGCACTGGAGCGAGGGCGTGACGGGCTCGGCCCTGCTTGATGGCGCGCTGGCCTCGCTGGATTGCGAGGTCGAGGAACTGATCGAGCGTCACACCCATGCGATCGTGATCGGCCGCATCCGCGAGATTCGCGTCGGCCGTCAGCAACCAGCCCTGATCTACCGCGACGGGCGCTTCGAATCGTCGCTATCGCCGCAGCAATCGCTTCCTTCCGTCGGCCTTCGGGCCTTTTGAGCGCGAGCGGAGTCATGCCTTATAGCCTGAGCCTTCTCGACAAGAGTCCGATCCTGGACGGCGAGCCCGCCACCGACGCCGTCCGCCGAAGCGTCGCGCTCGCACAGGCGGCCGAGCGATTGGGTTACGCCCGATTCTGGCTGGCCGAGCATCACGGAGCCCCTGGGCTCGCCAGCAGCGCGCCGGAGATCCTGATTGCGCATCTTGCGGCCCGCACCCAGCGCATCAGGATCGGCAGCGGCGGCGTGCTGCTCGGCCATTACAGCCCCTATAAGGTGGCGGAGACCTTCAATCTGCTGGCAACCCTGGCGCCGGATCGCGTCGATCTCGGCATCGGCAAGGCACCTGGCGGGCTGCCTTTCTCGACACGGGCGCTGCGAGCCCGCCAAGCCGAGGCAGCGCCCTTCGGCGAACTCCTGCGCGAACTGAACGACTATCTGCTCGACCGAAGCAAGGCTTCGCCGGGTATCGACGTCGCCAAGGCCTTTCCAGCACCGCCCGCTCCGCCGGAGCGCTTCTTGCTGGGCGCCAGTGCCGAAAGTGCCGCGCTTGCCGCCGGACTGGGCTGGAGACTCGTTTTCGCGGGCCAGCTCAACGGCGATCCCAAAGCGCTCGAAAGCAGCTTCGAGACTTACGCGAAATCCGGCGGCATCGGGACGCCGCTGCTGAGCGTCGCAGCGCTCGCGGCCCCGACTGCCGAAGAAGCGCGCAGCATCACCGATCAGCTCAGGGTCGTCCGGGTTTCGCTGGCGGACGGCCAAAGCGTCAATCTCGGCAGCGAGGAACAGGCCGCGGAGTTTGCGCGGCAGGCCGGCGCAACGGATTTCAGAGCCGAGGTCCGCAGGCCGCATGTCCTGTCCGGCACGGCCGAGGATGTTCGCCGGGAACTGGACGTCCTGCACGCGCGCTTGGGCGTCTCGGAATTCATCATCGACACCCCCGTCGCGGCGACGCGGCTTCGCGCCACATCGGTCAGCCTGCTGGCCGGTGAAGCGCCTGCTCTCGCCGCTTGATCGTCAAAGGAGACTCGCCATGGCCCAGACACAGCCGCGCAAGACCCGCCTGACCTTCGGGGTGATGCTGCAGGGCGCCGGGAGCCACATGAACTCCTGGCGGCACCCGGGCAATCCGGCCGATGCCAGCGTCAACCTGGACTTCTTCATCGCCAATGCCCGCAAGGCCGAGGAGAACGGCATCGCCTTCGCCTTCGTGGCCGACGGGCTCTACATCAACGAGAAGTCGATCCCGCATTTCCTCAACCGCTTCGAGCCTCTGACGATCCTGTCGGCGCTGGCGACGACGACGCGCAAGCTCGGGCTCGTCGGCACGGTCTCGACATCCTATAGCGACCCTTTCACCATCGCCCGGCAGTTCGCCTCGCTGGACCTGATCAGCGGGGGCCGCGCCGGCTGGAACGCAGTGACCTCACCGTTGGAGGGCTCGGGCCGCAACTACAGCCGGCCGCACCCCGAACATTCCCTGCGCTACGAGATCGCGCAGGAATATCTCGATGTCGCCAAGGGGCTCTGGGATTCCTGGGATGACGACGCCTTCGTTCGCGACCGGCAGAGCGGGCGCTTCTTCGACCGCGAGAAGCTGCATACGCTGGGCCACAAGGGCCGCTTCTTCCAGGTGGAGGGGCCGCTCAATATCCAGCGCTCGGCGCAGGGACAGCCCGTGCTCTTCCAGGCCGGCGCCTCGGAAGCCGGAATAGGCCTGGCCGGCCGGCATGCCGATGCGGTCTTCGCCAATCATGTGCCGCTCGAGGATGCCCAGGCCCTCTACCGCAGCATCAAGACCAGCGCGCTCGCCCATGGCCGCAGTGCCGACGACGTCAAGATATTCCCTGGCGCCGGCCCCATCGTCGGGCGCACTCATGCCGAAGCGGAGGAGAAGTATCAGGCGATCCGCAATCTCGTCTCGATCGACGAGGCGCTGGCCTATCTCGGCCGCTATTTCGACCATCACGACTTCACGGCCTATCCGCTCGATGCGCCCTTCCCGGAGCTCGGCGAAATCGGCAAGAACAGTTTCCGCTCCACCACCGACCGCATCAAGCGCAACGCCGCGCTGAAACATCAGACGCTGCGCGAGGCCGCGCTGGAGGCGGCGACGCCGCGCACGGATCTGATCGGCACGGCGGAGGAGATCGCCGACGTGCTGATCGGGCGCGTCGAGAAGCAGGCAGCCGACGGCTTCGTGCTCGGTTTTCCGGTCTTGGGCCAGGGCCTTTCCGACTTCATCGAGCTGGTCATCCCGGTGCTGGAGGAGCGTGGCGTCTATGACCGCTCGCTCTCGGGCACGACGTTGCGCGACCACCTCGGACTGCCCCGCAAGACGAGCCGCTACGTCGATGCCAGCGCGGGCGTACAGGCGCGCAGGGCCGGCTGAGGCGAGCGGCAATGACCATCCGTATCGCAGCCGGGGCCAAGGCGTTCGATCCGGAAAGCTATCGGATCCTGCCCTTCGAAAACCGCCTGCCACCCGCGCTCGCTTCGCCGGCGAAGCAGCCGGATACCTGGCCGCAGTTGCGGACGGGCTGACGCACCGACATCCATCACACGAGCCAGATCATGACCCTCGCCAGCGATCTCGCGGGCCTGCCCGCGCGCGCCCAGACGGCACCGTACGTCGGTGATTTCAGCCGGTTCCGGATCGTGCCCGCACGCTATCCGGCCCGTACCATCGGCACCATCTTCGCCGCCCTGGTGATCTTCGCGGTGCTGAACTCCGTATTCTCCAACCCGCGTTGGGGCTGGGACGTCTTTGCGGAATGGTTCTTCTCGGAGCCGGTCCTGGCCGGCCTTGGTCGCACGCTGCTGCTGACGCTCGCGGGCACCGCGCTCGGTTTTCTGTTCGGGACGCTGCTCGCCCTGGCGCGGGTCTCGGGCTCGCCGCTGCTGGCCTCCCTGTCCTTCGCCTATGTCTGGCTGTTTCGCTCGGTGCCGCTGATCGTCCTGCTGCTGATCCTGAACAACCTCGGCTATCTCTACAGCACTGTCTGGCTCGGCGTTCCGTTCACCGACATCACCTTCGCTACCTGGTCGACGACGCAGCTGATCACGCCTTTCTTCGCGGCGGTGCTGGGACTGACCCTGCATGCGGCGGCCTTCTCCTCGGAAATCGTGCGCGGCGGCATCCTCTCGGTCGATCAGGGGCAGCACGAGGCCGCGGCCGCACTCGGCCTGCCGCAACGGCGGCAGTTCACCCGCATCGTGCTGCCGCAGGCGATGCGGACGATCCTGCCGAACGGCTTCAACGAGATCATCTCGCTGACGAAGGGCACCAGTCAGGTCTATATCCTGGCGCTGCCCGAGCTGTTCTACACCATCCAGATCATCTACCGGCGCAATCTCGAGGTCATCCCGTTGCTGATGGTGGCGACGGTCTGGTACCTCGTGATCCTCAGCGTGCTGTCCTTCGTGCAGCACCATATCGAGCGGCATTATTCGCGCGGCGCCTTGCGCAATCCGCCGGCTTCCGCGCTGACGCAAGCATTCGCATGGCTCAGGCGGCATGTGCCGGCGGGTCGCGCTCCCGGTGGCGAGCAAGTTGCCCTGGCCCCGTCACCATCCGCTGCTGCGACCCGCCCCGGCGGCGAGATCAGGATCGGCGGCGTCTCAAAGAGCTTCGGCCCGCTCACGGTCCTCGACAATGTCAGCCTCACCCTGCGATCCGGCAGCGTCACCGCGATCATCGGGCAATCGGGCTCCGGCAAGTCCACGCTGTTGCGCGCGATCAACCATCTCGAGCGCGCCGACCAAGGCTTCATCACCATCGACGGCGCGCTGATCGGCTATCGCCAGGACGGTGACACGCTCTACGAGCTCAAGGAACGCGAGATCCTGAAGCGCCGCGTCGATATCGGCATGGTCTTCCAGAACTTCAACCTGTTCCCGCACCTCACGGCCATCGAGAACATCGTCGAGGCGCCGGTCTCGGTGCGCGGAATTCCTCGCGTGCACGCGCTTGCGGAGGCGCGAAATCTGCTGGCGCGTGTCGGCCTCGCCGACAAGGCCGGCGCCTATCCGCGCCAGCTGTCGGGGGGCCAGCAGCAGCGTGTGGCCATCGCCCGCGCGCTGGCCCTGAAGCCCAAGGTGCTGCTGTTCGACGAACCTACCTCGGCGCTCGACCCCGAACTCGTCAACGAGGTGCTGGACGTCATCAAGGAACTCGCCCGCTCGGGCACGACGCTGGTGATCGTCACCCACGAGATCGGCTTCGCCCGCGAGGTCGCCGACGAAGTGGTGTTCATGGAAGCCGGCCGCATCGTCGAATCCGGCCCGCCGGCCCGTGTCCTCGACACGCCCGACCATCCCCGCACCCGCGAATTCCTGGCCAAGGTCCTGTGACCGCTCACTCCCGGAGAAAGCACTCGATGATCCACCGCAGACACCTGCTCGCCCTGCTCGGCAGCGCCGCTTCCCTGGCCCTGAGCCTCGCACCCGGCTTGGCCCAGCAGGCGCTGGACCTTTCTGCCGCGCAGGCGACCCGCCCACGCGCCGAACCGGACGAGGCCGCGATCAAGGCCATCGGCAAGGACGCAAAATTCGTGAAGGACGGCGTCTTTACCGTCGCCAGCGCCTCGGTGCGCCTGCCCTTCGCCGCTTTCGCCGAGGACAACAGGACCAAGATCGGCGTCGAGATCGATTTTGCCAGCCTGGTCGCCGATGCGCTGGGGCGCAGGCTGGAAATCGTCAACGTGGCGTGGGCGGATTGGCCGCTCGGCGTCATCTCCGGAAAATACGACGCCGTGCTTTCGAACGTGACGGTGACCGAGGAGCGCAAGGAGAAGTTCGACTTTTCGACCTATCGGCAGGACCTGCTCGGCTTCTACGTCAAGGCCAGCAACCCGATCGAAATCCGCGAGCCCAAGGATGTGGCCGGGTTGAAGGTCATCGTCGGGTCGGGGACCAATCAGGAGCAGATCCTGCTCCGCTGGAACGAGCAGAACGTCAAGGCGGGGCTGAAGCCGGTCGAGCCGCTCTATTTCGACGACGACGTCGTACTCTATATCGCCCTGGAGAGCGGCCGCGCCGACGCCTATCTCGGCCCCAATCCGACGCTCGGCTTCCAGTCCACGCAAGGCAAGACCAGGCTCGCCGGCAATTTCAGCGGCGGCTGGCCGCTGACCGCCGAGATCGCGGTGACGACGCGCAAGGGCGCGGGGCTTGCCGAGGCGATCACGGCCGCCCTCAACGGCCAGATCAAGAATGGCAACTACGGCAAGGTCCTCGCCCGCTGGAACCTCGCCAGCGAGGCCGTCCCCGAATCGCGCACCAATCCGCCGGGCTTGCCGAGGAAGTGAGATCGGCGCCGGCCGCTCGTCAGTGAGACGGGCGGCCGTCATCGATCTTTTCAGGGAGAAACGCCATGGGAACCGACAACTTTGCTGCACTCGTCGGCAACACGCCCCTGCTGCCGCTTCAACGCTTCGCAGACAGGCAGAACCTCAAGGCGAAGCTGCTCGCGAAGATCGAGTATCTGAACCCGGCCGGCAGCATCAAGGACCGCACCGCCTGGGGCATCGTCCGCGACGCCGAAGAAAGGGGTCTGCTCAAGCCGGGGCAGCTGATCGTCGACCTGACCAGCGGCAATACCGGCATCGGCCTGGCCGCTATCGCCGCGGCGCGGGGTTATCGCTCGAAATTCTACCTGCGCAATACGATCAGCGAGGACAAGATCCGGCTGCTCCAGCAATACGGCGCCGAGGTCGTGCTGATCGACAACGCGGTCTTTCTGCAAGCGGGCGCCATCCATCGGATCATCGAACGGGTACGGCGTGAGAACCCGGATGCGTATTACACCAACCAGCGCGGCAATCCGGCTAATCCGCGCGTCCATTTCGAGACGACCGGTCCAGAAATCTGGAGGGCGACACAGGGCGAGGTCGACATTTTCGTCGCAGCGGTCGGCACCGGCGGCACCATCTCAGGCACCGGTCGCTTCCTCAAAGAGCAGAAGAGCGACGTGGAGGTCGTGGTGGTCGAACCCGGCGCAGCCTCGCTGCCTTCGGTCGAGAACCCCTATCCGGACAGCATCGAGGGCGTTCACAAGGTCACCGAAGTCGAGGCCGATTACCTTCCGGACAACTTCGACCCGCGTGTCGTCGACGAGGTCATCGTGACCGAGACCGCCCAGGCCCGCCACTTCGCGCAGATGCTGGCGCAGGAGGAGGGCATACTCGCCGGAACCTCCTCCGGCGCCGTGCTCTACGCCGCCTCCGAACTCGGTCGGCGGCCCGAAAATGCCGGCAAGACCATCGTCGCGGTCATCGCCGATAGCGGCGAGCGCTATCTCAGCCCGCCGAAACTCGGGCCTGGAGCGGAACAGGCGCCCGCGCCGGATCGAGCCGCCGCCTGATCGAAAGCCATCAGCGCGCGTCGAGTGCGAACGGGCCCCAGCAGCCGTTCAACGGATGGTCATTGCAAGGTTGCGGTAAAGGTATAGCCGACGCCGTAGACGACCTTGATCGGCGCTGGCAGGCTGGTGCGCTCCTCGATCTTGCGGCGCAGGCGGCTGACGATGGCATCGAGGTGGCGGTTGCCGAAGTTCGACCGTGGGCGGGCAAGCGTCTCCATCAATTCCTCGCGCTGGCAGATGTCGCCGCCGCGGCTGCACAACGCACTCATGAAGGCGAATTCGGTCGCGGTGAGCTTGAGCGAACGGAGATTGGGTGCGACCAGCATCCAATTCGTGCCGTCCAGCAGCCATTGATCGCTGATGCCGGTCGCCGCGCTGGGCAGGTTTCCGCTCCGCCGCAGCAGGCTGCGAATGGCCGCCTCGATCTCGCGCAGCGTGCTGTGCTTGACGAGGTAGATGTCCGCGCCGCTCTCGAAGCCACGGATGCGGTCGTCGCTGTCGCCGAGCGCCGTTAGCATGATGATGCCGCAGTGATGGGTTTCGCGAATCTGGCTGGCGAGCTCGAAGCCGTTTCCATCGGGCAGGCCGACATCGAGAATGATGATGTCGGCCGTGTGGCCGGTTGCGAGCGCCTGGCGCAATTCCTGCGCTGATGCGACCCCGCTGGCCGAGAAGCCGCACAGCCCCAGGAAATCGACCAGGTCCTTGCGCAGCCTGGTTTCGTCCTCGACGATCAGAACCTGCGTCACGCTGCAGTCTCCTCTGGCAAATCGGCGGCGGCGGCCTCACGCGACGACGGCACGCGCACGATGGCCGTCGTACCCTCGCCGTTGTCGGAGACGAGCTGCAGGGTTCCGCCGTGATAGGCCAGGAACTTGCGCGCTGCGTAGAGCCCCAGGCCGGTGCCGGTGATCGCCTTGGCGTTGGAGGCGCGAAAGAAGCGGCGCCCGATCTTGCTTTCTTCGGCATGGGGAATGCCGATGCCCCGGTCGCGAACCTGGATCACGACGGAAGCCGCTTCCTCCCAGGCTTCGATGCGGATCGCCGGGTCGTCGGGTGCATATTTCAAGGCGTTGTCGATCAGGTTGATGATGACCGTCCCCAGCATTTCCGGGTCGGCATAAAGGGAGGCGGCTTCGTCGGCCACGGCAAAATGGAGCCTGCCGCCGCGTGCCGTCATCTCGAAATGCAGGCGCGCATCCCCGATCAGGGAGCCGAGCTGGACCGGTTCGGGCTGGAAGCCGTTCTCGCGGTCATCCGCCATGAATCTGTCGATGAGGGAGAAGAGGCGATTGAGCGCCTCGCCGATGCCGGAGAGGCGTTCTCGCGTGGCTTCGGGCGACCTGTCGCCGACGAGACCGATCATGTCGACGGCATTGCGGATGATCGCGAGCGGCGTGCGGAACTCATGGCTGACCACGCGCATGAAATCCGCTTGTTCGTCGCGCAGGGCCCGCTCGGCCTCGATGCTGGCATTCAGCCGGCTTTCGAGCCTGCGGCGCTCCTCCACTTCCTGCAACAGGGCGTCGTGCTTCCTGCGCAGATCGGCGGAGAGCCGCGAGCTGACCATGAAGAGCAGGCAGGCGAACAACGCGATCAGGAAAAGCGTGCCCTGCAACAGGTACCAGGCGTTGCGGTCCGCCAGAATCGGGCCGCCGTCGAAATCGGCGGGCAGGCGATATTCGAGGACGCTCTGCAGGATGCTAGCCGCCATGTATTCGGCGAGAATGGCGATGGTGATCAGGCGCAGGAGCGGGGGTTGCGTCCGGTCTCGCACGAGGCCCAGGCACATCACCGACATCATGATCACGGTAAAGACGGTCGAGCTGTAAATCCGGGTCGCGATGTCGTCCGGGTCGATCGCGACGGCCGCGCTCCAGACGGCGATCTGCAGAACCAGGAGCGAGATGCCGATCCAGGTATAGCGCGGCTGCCCCAGGAAGCGGGCCAGCCCCTCCGCGAGCAGGACGAGTCCCAATTTGATGACCGTGTTGTGCAGCACGATAGCCAGGGCACCCGGCTCCGGACCACGGATGATCATCAGGAGGAGGCCGACGGCAATCGCTCCAAAGCCCGCCGCAAGGAATTTGAGCTCGTAGAGATGGCGCCAGGCCCGCCAGACGAAGACCCAGGCCACCGCCTGCAGACTTGCAGTCGCTAATGCCACGATCAGGACCGTTTTGAGATCAAGCATCTCGCCGCATTCTCATGCCCCAGCCAATACTCGATATTGGATAAAATTCTACCCTTAATAACCTATGTATAGATTCAGTAGAAGATATTCATGTTTGATTTCGTCAGAATCTGAACGAATTCATAGGTAGAAATCCGCCCCCATTTTGATTTACCCAATACAAAATACTTTTGGCGCCCTGACTGAGACAAGACTGACCGACGGTCACAGGGCAGTGGCCCGATCGCCGCGTGAAAAGACACCTTGCCGACACCGCTCTCACAAGGGGGAGATTGCGGATGCATGTTCGCGTGCTGTTCGGGGCCGTCGAAGCCCTCAAGTCCAGGTTGCTTGATCGCTGGACCGCCGGCTGGTCGGTGCCCACCGACGAGGTCTTCATCCCGGCTCGCCTTCCGTTGCGCGATGCCGAGGCGGGAGGTGGCATCGCCGAGCCCTGGTTGCGGATGGCGGCACGATCCGCCGCGGTGAAATGGCGCAGCGAGGTGTGCGGCGTTCATCGAGGCCGGGTCCGGAGCGTGGTGATCGCCGGGGCGGGATTGCCGCAACCGGCGTCGAACAAGGTGCATGGAGCCGCGCATGTCACGGCCCGCTACTGTGGCCGGGTCCCGGATGGAGGGTTCTGCTTTCGGCATGGCCTCTGCGATACGAACGGCTCCGAGGTCCTGCATTTCGTCTCTCAGGTTTACTTCAACCCACCACCGGATCTTCCCGCGTATCCGGCCTTGAAATTCGACGTGGACGATGATTCCGAAGCTTTGTATCAAGCCGCCATGCGTTCAACCATGGCTGCTGCAGCATTATCCGGCGGCGATTTCTCCGAAAGCTCGGCTATCGCCCCGATTGATACGAAACAACATGCCGTAGCGTCAGGGGCTTCGTAAGAATCTGTCAGAATTCAACTGAATTCAACGGTAGCCTGACCGGAGGCAGAAATCTAACCTGAGAATCGGCTTGCTTCGTTCTTCGCCAGGCGGTTGCCGGAACCGTCGACGCGGCGCCGAGCGCAACGCCACCGACGATGTCGCGAGACGAGTGACGAACGGGCTCCCGATCCGGTCGCTCGGCAGGGGGAATGATGACGCTTCGCAGCCGCGATTTGCCGAAATGCGCGCCCGCATCCCGTAGCGCCACGACGCCGATGACCTCCCCATCTGGATCGCATGCTGCGTCTCCGGCTGTTGCCGGTGAAGCCATCGGCCCGGTCTCCAGTTCTCTTGCCCAGCAGCGCAGCAGCCTGCGCAGGACGACGTCGCGAGCCTGTCTGGCCCTTGCGGTGTCGTTAGGCGCAGGGCTGCCGCTATGGCCGCACGCCGCTTCCGCGCAGCAGATCACCCAGGGAGGCGGCAACGGCGCGGGCGACCGCTTCGGCCTGGGCGGCATCGCGGGCGGCGGCGGCGGCGGCGGCGACCGCACCATCGGCTTTTTTGGGGGCGATGGCGGTTCGGCAGCACAGACACCCGGCGGTTCGGCGACCGCGGGAATGCGTGGTTACGACGATGTCGGTGGGGCCGGCGGAGCAGGCGGGGCGCCGGGCGCTCCCAATGACCTCTCTGCCGGCGGCGGCGGCGGCGGCGGCCGCGGCGGTTATGATCCCGGATTCCCCAGCAATGGCGGAGCGGGCGGCGCCGGCGGCAGCGGCAACCTCCTCACGACAACGTCTCCGCTCTCCCTCGGCTCGGCTTATGCTGGCGGCACAGGAGCGACCGGGTCCTTTGGCGCCTCCCCAGCGGGCAGCGGCGGCGGTGGCGGTGGCGGTGGCGGCCTCATCCTGACGGGTGCCGGCGTCACCATGAATACGAACGGGTTCGCTGTCTCGGGCGGCGCGGGCGCTGGCGGTGCGGGCGCTGGCGGCGGCGGCGCCGGGCTGGTGCTGCTGAACGGCGGCACGATCACCGTCGCGGCCGGAGCGGGCGGTACCAGCGTCATTGCCGGCGGCCAGGGCAGCAACGAATATGAGGGCGCGCACGGCGGCGCCGGGCTGTTCCTGTACAATGGCGGCAGCCTGTCCCATCAGGCCGGCTCGATCACCGGCGGCGCGGGCGGGGGGTGGGCCTGGGCCGGCTCCGGCGGTGCCGGCGTGCTGAGCAATCTCGGCATCATCGACAATCGGGCCGCGATCACAGGCGGCAAGGGAGGCGATTCGAACGCAGGTGGGACTGGCTACGGCCGAGGCGGTGCCGGCCTGGAAGCCTGGGGCGGCTCGATCGCCAATATGGCGGGCGGCAGCATCACGGGCGGTGCGGGCGGGAACCAGTCCGACCTCAACCCAGTCTATGTCGCGGGCGTCGGCGGCGCCGGCATCGTCTTCCGGGATGGCCAGATCGCCAGCCTGGACAATGCCGGGACGATTTCAGGCGGTCGTGGCGGCACCGCCGCCTCCACCAGCCATGGCGTTGGCGGCGTCGGCATCGTCGGCGCGGCGAGCGGCGGCATCTCCATCATCAATTCGGGGACGATCGCGGGCGGGCTTTCCGGCGACGGCGTGACGCGCGCCAATGCGGTCGCGCTCTCCGGCAGCAACAACCGCTTCGAGATCCGGGCCGGCTCGACGACCGACGGCAATGTCGTGGTTCAGGGCGGCGGCACCAACAATGTCCTGGCGCTGGGTGGCGCCACGGATGGCAGCGTCAATATCGGCAACCTCGTGGCCTCGCATACCGGCTTCACGGCCTACGAGAAGACGGGGTCGTCGACCTGGACGCTGTCGGGCCCCGGCAACCAGAACTGGACGATCAACGAGGGAACGCTTGCCGGCAACGCCGCCAGCATGGCCGGCAACCTGACCTTCGCAGCCGGTGCCGGCACGCGCGGTGTCGTCTTCAATCAGGGAGGTGGCGGCATCTATTCCCGGACCATCTCGGGGGATGGCAACTTCACGTTGACGGGAGGGGGCTCCCTCACTCTGACCAATGAGCAGAGCTATACGGGTACGACTACCGTCAATGCCGGCACGCTGCGGATGGGGGCGGCCAACGCGCTGGCCTCTTCAGCCGGCATCGGTCTTCAGGGCAGCAGCACCTGGGACCTCGACGGCTACAACCAGACCGTCAAGAGACTGGAAGGGGACGCCGGCACGGCCGTCAATCTGGGCGCGGCGACGCTGACCATCGACAACAGCGCCTTTTTCGTCTTCAGGGGAGATATTTCCGGATCGGGCGGCCTGACCAAGACCGGGTCGGCGGGTCTCAATATCTTTGGGGCCAACACCTATTCCGGCCCGACCAATGTCGCCGGTGGGACGTTGAGAATTGGCCAGGGCGGGTCCATCCGCAACTCGACCGCGATCAACATCTCCAACGGCTCTCGGTTCGTCGTTTTCGAGCCCAACGCCCTGTCACCCACGGGGGCGGTCAGCCTGACGGGGGCCGGCTCGCAATTCGAGATACTATTCGACCAGCAGATCGGCTCGCTTGCTGGCGGGGCAGATACGAGTGTGATCCCCGGCCTGGGAGTGGTGCTGACAACGGGGACGAACAACACGAGCACCGTCTTCAGCGGCACCATCGGCAGCGTTTTCGGCGATGGCTCCCTGACCAAGGTCGGCACCGGCAGCTTCACCCTGAACGGAGTGAACACATACGAGGGCGCGACGGTCGTCACCGGCGGTTCGCTGATCGTGAACGGCTCGATCGCATCGTCCTCGGGCGTGACGGTCGCGGCCGGCGCGCTGCTGGGCGGCTCGGGCACGGTCCCGACGACGATCATCAACGGCGGGACGCTTTCGCCGGGCAACTCTCCCGGAACGCTGGCGGTCCGGGGGAACCTGACCTTCAACCCCGGCTCGACCTATCTCGCCGAGATCCAGGGCGCGAATGCGGACCGCGTCAACGTGACCGGCACGGCCGCACTGGCAGGCACGCTGCGTCTGGCGCCGCTCGGCGGCGCCTATGCGTTCAACAGCGCCTACACGCTGCTCTCGGCGGCGGGGGGACGAACAGGCACCTTCAGCCCGGTCGACACGGCGGGAACCTTCGGCGACGGCGTGACCACGACGGTGAGTTACACCACCAATGACGTGCTGCTGACGCTCGCGCCGAAGCCGCTCACGCCCGAGGGGCCCGGGGATCCCGGCTCGCCACCGGGCTCGCCGACGCTCGGCGTGACCCATCCGCGCAATGCCTATGCCATCGCGCGCTCGATCGACACGGCGGTCGAGAATGGCGGCGATCCGTCGACGCTGTTCGGGATCTACAACCTGCCGGCAGCCGCGATCCCGGCAGCGGTGAACAGCTTGTCGGGCGAGATCCATACCGCGGCGCCGGCGATGGCGAGCCTCGCCTCCGACCAGTTCCTGCGTATCATGCTCGACCCGTTCGCGGCCGGGCGGCTGAATGGTGCCGGCGTCGGACCGGGCACAGCGGCGTTCTCCGGTCTCATGCGCAAGGGCGCGGACGAACCCGCCCTTCCCTCACGCCTCGACACCCCGTTCTACTCGGTCTGGGGCTCGGCCTATGGCTCCTATGGCCGCACCGGTGGTGACGCCGCGATCGGCTCGGCGAAGCGCACGATCGACGATGCGCATCTGGCGACGGGTATCGATATCCGGCTCATGCCGGGGACGGTCGCGGGCATCGCGGTCTCGGGCGGCAAGGCGCGGGCCTCGCTGCCGGGCCTGATCGGCAAGATCGACGCCGACGTGTTCCAGGCCGGCCTCTACGGCATGACACAGCTCGGCCTGGTGAAGCTCGGCGGGGCGCTGAGCTATGCCCGGCTGGAGAATGATGTCAGCCGCGGCATTCCGGCCCTGGGCTCGAGCCTCTCGTCCTCCTATGCGACGACGGCCTGGAGCGGCAGGTTGCAGGCGAGTGCCGCGCTGCTCGGCTGGAACGGCTTCACGGTCTCGCCGCTGGCGGCGATCCAGGCGACCCGGGCGCATAGCCCTGTGGTAGTCGAGGCAAACTGGGCCGGCGCCAATGCCGGGGCACTCGCACTCGGCGGGCGCAGCGACGTCACCGCCCGCAGCGAGCTCGGCCTGCAGCTCGATGCCGATACCGTGCTCGGTTCGGTTCCGGTCACGGGCTATGTCCGGGCGGCCTGGGGGCATTATTTCCGGCGCGATGCGGATCTGACCGCAAGCCTGATCGGGCTGCCGGGCGCGAGCTTCACCGCGACCGGAGCCGAGGCAGACCGCAACAGCGCCCTCCTCAGTGCCGGCCTCAACGCCAGGCTCTCCGAACGCGTCACCTTCGGCCTCAACCTCGACGGAGAGCTCTCCGCCAACAGCAGCCGCCTCGGTGGATCGGCCCGGATCAGAGTCAGCTTCTGAAGGCAGCGATGGTCGTGCAGGCGCAAGATCGCGCAGGCCGACCGGCGCCCGATATCGTTCCAGGCTGACCGGCCTTCAGTTCCCGACCTGTTATTGGCGCAGGCCGGGGGAGTGCATGCGCATCCAGTCCGCCGACAGAACCCGCTCGTCCCGGCCGATCGCCCGAAAATCGACGGCCTCCAGAATGTTCGCAAGGGCGATCAGAGCGGTCGTCAACGGCGTCGTGGCGCCAACCTGCCGACCGAGAACTTCCAGCGGCACGAGCGAGCAGGGCACATCCTCATGCAGGAAGCGCTTCTGCAGCTTGGGCCCGAAGCGTGGAATAGCGCCGAACAACCGCGTTCCCGCCGGATAGGCCCGCTGGGAGAAGGTGGCGGACGGCAGCGGCGTGAGCCCGGCCGCGCGCATGACCTGATCGCGCTCCTGCTCCAGCGCGGCGGCGATGACGTTGACCCGGCCCATGCGCGCCTCGTCGAAATGCAGGATGCCGGTCGTCAGATCGCCCATGTCACGGTCCAGCGTCATCGCGCCGCCGATATAGGCGGGAACGTGGCCGATGCAGTTCGGGTTGTTCAGGCCGCTTTCGAGCACGTTCGCGGAATAGGTGAATTCCGGGAACTGCTCGAGGAAGGCCGCATAATGCGGATTGTCCTTCGCTTCAGGCAGGCCGGCGAGCTCGAGCCAGCGCTTCTGCCCCTTGAGCACGACAGTCGATGGATTGAGCTTCCCGGCCAGATGCAGCGTGTTGTTGAGTTCGAAGACCGCGACGCCCTGGGGATTGCCTGCTGAAATCAGTGTGTCGGCGAAGACCTTGGAACCGCCGACATAGCCGCAATGCAGCACGACCATCTGGCCGGGCGCGAGGCCGGGCGCGATCTCGCGTGCCACGGCTGCATGCCGGTCAGCCGTGGTGGAGACCACGACGACATCCGCTCCGGCGACGGCCGCAGCGCCATCCGTCGCACTTTTCGGCAGGGCAACCGCCCCCTGCCCGCCCAGCCCCTCGAAGGACAGCCCCCCGGCCATGTCGGTCGATGAACGCACCGCATCGTCGCAGTCATACCATCCGCTAATGCGCGCACCCCGCGCTGCGACAGCGACCGCAAAGCCCGCACCTGCTCCGCCGAGCCCGATCAATGCGTAGTTCAGAACCGCCATGCCCTGCCTCCCCCTTGCATATCACGGATGATCATGTTGTCATCCGGTCGTCCGTACGTTTAATGTTCATCAAAATAATGTCAATCAAACGAGGGGAAATCCAATGACGTTAGACTTCATTCTCCTGTTGCGAAGGAAGATCAGCCTGGCAGCCGGCGCCGCCAGCCTCCTGGCTGCAACCCTGTCCGGCGCAGCAGCGGAACCGCTGAAGATCGCGGCCGATGTCGGCTATGCGCCGTGGGCGATGCGCCAGCCTTCAGGCGAAATCGAGGGGTTCTCGATCGAGGTCGCGAAGGACATCGCCCGGCGCATCGGCCGCACCGGCGTCGAAGTCGTCGACGTCAATTTCTCCGCAATCTTCGCGGGCCTCTTCGCCGGGCGCTACGACATGATCGTCGCCCCGATGTCCATGACCAAGGAGCGCGCAGCGCAGCTGCTCTTCACCGAAGGTTACCTGACCGGCGGGATCGGCCTGGTCACGCGCTCCGACGACGACAGCATCACCAAGCCCGAGGACCTGCGCGGCAAGGTGCTCGCGACCAATAGCGGCAGCTTCACCGATACCTGGGCGACGGCGAACGAGGCCAAGTACGGCTACAAGATCCAACGCTACGACAAGGACAGCGACGCATTGCAGGCCGTGATCGCCAAGCGCGCCGATGCCGATGTGGTCAACCTCAATGTCGGCCAGTACGCGGCCTCGAAGAACCGCCGCATGAAGGTCGTGCACCGGATCTTCGTCGACTACGATCTCGGCTACGGCTTCCGCAAGGACGCCAGGGAATTGCGTAACCAGGTCGAGAACGCGCTGGAATGCATGAAGCTCGACGGCACGCTGCAAGGCCTGCACGAGAAATGGTTCGGCGAGCAGCCCGATCCGGCCGATTCCAGCATGAAGGTCTTCGCCGGCTATGGCCCGATCGGGCTCGAAGGCTACGAGCGCAGCTATCACAAGCCGGATTGCAAGTGATGGCCGCAAGCGCGCCTGCCAGGGCCCTGCTGAAGATGCGGGGGATCGAGAAGAGCTTCGGTGCCGTCCCGATCCTCAAGGGTATCGACCTCGATGTCGCCGCCGGCGAGCTGGTCGCGATCATCGGCCCGTCGGGCTCCGGCAAGTCGACGCTGCTGCGCTGCATCAATCGCCTGGAGGAGCCGCAAGCCGGCTCCATCCACCTCGACGATATCGAGATCACCGGAAAGCGCGTCAACCTGAGCAAGATCCGGCGCGATATCGGCATGGTCTTCCAAGCCTTCAATCTCTATCCGCATTTCACGGCCGAGCGGAATGTCAGCCTCGCCCTGTCGAAGGTGCTGAAGCTGAAGGCTGCGGAAGCCTCGGAGCGGGCGCTGGCAGCGCTCGAGCAGGTCGGCCTGCGCCACAAGGCCAAGGCCTTTCCGGCCGAGCTTTCGGGCGGCCAGCAGCAGCGCGTCGCCATCGCGCGCTCGATGGCGATGGCGCCGAAGCTTTATCTCTTCGACGAGCCGACCTCCGCGCTCGACCCCGAACTCGTCGGCGAGGTCCTCGCGGTGATGCAGGAGATGAAGGCGAAGGGCCAGACCATGGTGGTCGTGACCCATGAGATGGCTTTCGCCCGGCAGGCCGCCGACCGGGTGATCTTCATGGACGAAGGCGTCATCGTCGAGCAGGGGACGCCCGACGCGATCTTCCGCCAGTCCATCAATCCGCGCCTCAGCAGCTTCCTGCGCAATTATCGCGGCAAGGAGGCCTAGAAATGGGCGAGATCGGCAAGTTCTTCTTCGACGGCACCATAGCAGCCGCCGTGCTGCCCTTCCTGTTCCAGGGCTTCCTCGTCACGCTGCAGTTGTCCGCCCTGACGATCCTGTTCGGGCTGTCGCTCGGGCTCGCACTCGCCTGCGCCCGCGCCTACGGCATCACGGCGCTGAACCTGCTGATCGTCGCCTTCGTCGACATTCTGCGTTCGCTGCCGGCGCTGGTGATCCTGATCTGCATCTATTTCGTGCTGCCGGAATACGAGATCCGGATCGACGCCTATTGGGCGACGGTGCTGACGCTCGGCCTCGTGCTCGCCGCCTTCTCCGAGGAGATCTTCTGGGCCGGCATCACCTCGGTCCCGAAGGGGCAATGGGAGGGCGGCCTCTCGACCGGCCTGACCTTCACCCAGACGCTGTTCTACATCGTGCTCTACCAGGCGGTGCAGATGGTCATCCCGCCGCTGACCAACAAGACGATCAGCATCACCAAGAACACGGCGCTGGCCTCCGTCGTCTCGGTCTCGGAACTGCTGAACCAGGCGTCGAGCCAGCAGGCGCTCTATGCCAACCCGACGCCGCTCACCGTCGCCGCCCTGTTCTACCTGGCCGTGTTCGCGCCGCTGGTCGTGCTCAGCCGGCACATCGAGAGCCGCTATGCGGTGAAGAGGTAGGCACCATGTTTCACCCCGACACCGTCGCGCTGACCATTCCCTACCTGCTCTCGGGGCTGAAGGTCACGCTCCTGCTCGCGATCCTGATCGTGCCGCTGGCCTTCGGCGTGGGCACGCTGGTCGCCATCGTCGCGAATTCGAGATCGCGGCCGGCGCGGCTCGCCGCCTATCTCTACATCGATTTCTTCCGCGCCTTCCCGCCGCTCGTCCTGATCATCTTCGTGTTCTATGCCCTGCCCTTCCTGGGCCTGCGCCTGCCGGAGATACCGGCCTTCGTCCTGGCGATGACGCTGAACGGCTCGGCCTATTTCGCCGAGATCGTCCGGGCCGGGCTCGCGGCCGTGCCGAAGGGCCAGTACGAGGCTGCGCAGGCAACCGGCCTGAACGGCTTTCAGGTGCTCGCCTATGTCGCCCTGCCCCAGGCACTGAAGAAGGTGCGCCCGCCCCTGCTCAGCAACGTCCTCGAGCTCGCCAAGGCGACCTCACTTGCATCGGTCGTCGCGATCGCCGAACTGCTGCGCAACGCGCGAATCGCGCAAGGAGCGGTTTATGATCCGACGCCCCTGCTCATGGCCGCCCTGGTCTATCTCGCGATATTCTGGCCCTTCGTGCGCTTGCTTTCGCTGATCGAGAAGCGCCAACCCTTCAAGCCGGCATGAACACCGTCCCCCGCAACATCGGAAACGCCATGCCCGTGCCGCTTCATCTGCAGATCCAGGCCGACATCATGGGAGCGATCGAGCGCGGCGACTTCCCGGTCGGCGAGCAGCTTCCCTCGGAGACGGAGCTGCAGGCCCGCTACGGGGTCAGCCGTGCGACCATCCGCAAGGCGATGGAGGAGCTCTCGGCCGGCGGCGTCGTGATGAAGCTCCAGGGGCTCGGCACCTATGTCAACGATCGCGTCAAGGTCGGCCAGAGCGTGCGGCTGCGCGGCTATCTCGACGATATCCTGATCGCCGACGAGCGCCTGAGCTTCCGGACACTGGCGATCGACGACGTTGAGCCGGCGCCCGATATTGCTGCCCTGTTCGCGCCGGCCGACCGGGGGCCCGCGACCCGCTATCGTTCGCTCATCCTGCAGGCCGGCAAGCCGCTGATGATCGGCACGTCCCATATTCCCGTCTCGGTCTCGCCCCGCGTCGACGACGCCGAATTGCCGCCGGGCGAGCAGCAGACCGTGGTGCGTTTGCGCCGGGCCGGGCTCGCGATCCAACGCGGGCAGCAGACTCTGGGCGCGATCGTCGCCGATGCCGAGCAGGCCTCGAATCTCGGCGTGCCCGCAGGCACGGCCCTGGTCGCCTCGCGCCGCCTCTATTACGACCGCTCCGACAGGCCGCTCATCGTCATCGACGGCATCTTCCACCCGACCAATTACAGCCTCGTCGTCGATCTCGTGCCCAGACCGGGCGGTCGCTTCGTCAGCTCAAGCCGGTAGAATTCCATGTTCGATCTCGTCATCCGCAATGCCCGCTGCGCCAGCTCCAGCGACGTCTTCAACGCCGATATCGGCATCCGTGACGGCCGGATCGCCGCGCTCGGCGCCATCGGCGACAAGGCGCCGGAGATCATCGACGCGGCGGGCCGGCTGGTCACGCCGGGCGGCGTCGACAGCCATCTCCATATCGACCAGCGCAAGGGCCAGGGCCGGATCAATGCCGACGACTTCTATTCGGGAACGGTCTCGGCCGCCTGCGGCGGCACGACGACGGTCCTGCCCTTCGCCCCGCAGCATCGCGGCGAAGGGATCGCCTGGGCGGCGGCCGACTATCACGAGCGCGCGCGGAAGTCGGTCCTGGACTATAATTTCCACATCGTCGTCACCGACCCCTCCCATCCCGATTTCGACCGCGACCTCGCTCAGGCCGCAGCCGGGGGCCTGCGCTCGCTGAAGATCTTCACGACCTATGCCGCCGTCGGGATCGCCGACCGCGACATCGTCACAGTCTTCGCCGCCGCCCGCCGGCACGGCTTCATGGTCATGGTCCATTGCGAGAACACCGACATCATCGACCATGTGACGCAGCAATTGCTGGCGCAGGGCCATATTGCGCCGAAGTTCCATCTCGCCTCGCGGCCGACCATCGCCGAGGCCGAGGCCGTCTTTCGGATCTGCGCCTACGCCGAACTGTTCAACGTGCCGACCATGATCGTGCATGTCTCGACCGGCCGGTCGCTCGACGTGGTCGCACTCTCCCGCGCGAAGGGCACCACGCTCTTCGTCGAGACCTGCACCCAGTACCTGACCCTCGACGGCAGCCTGCTCGACAAGCCCGGCCATGAAGGCGCCAAGGGCATCTTCAGCCCGCCGATCCGCGACGCCGCCAACCGCGCCGAGCTCTGGCGCGCGGTCGCCGACGGGCGCATCGACGTACTCTCCTCGGATCACTCGCCCTATAGGTTCGACGAGGTCGAGAAATTCCCGAACGGCTTCGGCGCGAGCTTCGACAAGATCGCCAGCGGCGTGCCCGGCGTCGAGATCCGCATGCCGCTGCTGTTCACGCAATGCGTCAAGGAAGGCCGGATCAGCCTGCCTGAATTCGTCCAGCTGACCTCGACCAATGCCGCACGGATCTACGGGCTGGCACCGCGCAAGGGCGATCTCACCATCGGAGCCGACGCCGATCTGTGCATCTGGGACGAGAATTACGACCGCGTCATCGACAACGCGATGATGCATCACAACGTAGACTTCACTCCCTATGAAGGCCTGAAGGTCACGGCCTGGCCGGCGGTCACGCTGAGCCGTGGCGAGGTGATCAGCCGCTATCACGAGTTCTGCGGCACACGCGGGCGCGGCCGCTTCCTGCCGGCGATGGCGACCGCCCCTCATCAGGACCGGACCGATGCGGAAAAGGAGCTGGAAGCCTTCGGCCTCGCCTGGTGAGGCAGTCAGCGGCCAGTTGATTGCCCCATCAAGCCGGGCTGAACAATTTCATCTGTCCAGCTCCGGCGATGGCGGCAAGACCGTCGTCGTCAGCGTCCGGCGCATCATGTCGCGCAGCGCATTGGCATTTCGGTAGCCGGCGGTCACTGCCGCTTGCCGCAAGGGGACGCCGTTTGCCTGGAGCGTCAGCGTATGGAGCATGCGTAACCGCCGCCGCCACTCCGCAAAGCTCAATCCGGTCTCGCCGCGAAAGCGGCGCGTGAAGGTGGAGCGGCTGACGCCGGTCTGCTCCGCCCAGCCATCCAGATCATGGGCAAGCGCCGGCTTCTGGATCATGTCGCGAGCCAGTTTCCGCAAGGGCGGCGTCTGCGGCATCGGCAGCGCGATCTGGATCTCGCTGGCTTCGCGGATCTCGTCGACGATCAGCGCCGCAAGATGCCCGCCGCGGCTACCGAGATCGTAGAGCAAGGGCCCGCTCGCCAGGGCGCGCAGCGAGACGTCGAGCAATTCCGAGACCGCGATCACGCGACAACTGCGCGGAACGGCATCGCCGAGCGCCTCGTCGGTGAAGAAAGCCGCCCGCATTTCGCAGCAGCCATAGGCCGCCAACTCATGCGGCAGGTCGGCCGGCACGAGGAGCGCATAGCCCGACGGGACCGTCCAGGTGCCGATCTCCGTATGGAGCAGGAGCAGCCCGCCGGAGGCATGGAGCAGCTCGATGCGGCGATGGCTGTGCCAGCGTGTGCGGGCGCCGTTGAGAAACGACTGGTGCAGGACCGTGACCGGACGAGGCGTTTCCTCGCTCAACCACAATCTGTCGACGGTCTGCGGACCCGCTTGATCCGAACTCGGTGGTTTTTCCTGAACGCGCATGAGTGCGACCAAATTTGACCCGGACACGGTCAATTATGATCCACGTCCGTAGAAGGATCGCAGCTATAATTCAAGGGCAGTCGAGCCAGTTTATAATCAGTTCAAACTAGGTCGACGCAAGAGCATTCGTCAAGAAACATAGATTAAATTCAAATCCAGGGCCGACGACGCGTATGCTATACACCACCGTATTCCGGCGCTTCACCGCGATACAAAGAAGCGTTCGCGCCTGTGCCCTGTCACAGATTTCACTGCCGGCGCTGTTCGTTGCGCTTGCTACGGACGCTTCGGCCCAGCAGAGCGGGCCTGCGATCCGCCTCGACACCATCGAGGTGCAAGGCACCCGCGAGCAGGCACTCGGCCCGGTCAATGGCTATGTCGCGACCCGCAGCGCCACCGGCAGCAAGACCGACACGCCGCTCATCGAAGTGCCGCAGACCGTCAACGTCGTCACGGCCGACCAGATCCGCGCGCAAGGGGCCCAGAGCGTGAGCGAGTCCTTGCGTTACACCGCAGGCGTTCGCGGCGAGACCTATGGAGCCGCCTCGCAATTCGACAGCTACACGCAGATCCGCGGCTTCAAGGGCGATCTCTTCCTCGACGGATTGCGCCTGCCCGACGGCGCGGCCACGGCTGACTGGACGACCTCGGTCGTCGAGCCCTATGGGCTGGAGCGCGTCGAGGTTCTCAAGGGTCCTTCCTCCGTCCTCTACGGCCAGAGCGGCCCGGGCGGCCTCGTCAACATGGTCAGCAAGCGCCCCACCGCCACGCCGCTGCGCGAGATCCAACTCCAGACGGGCAGCTTCGGGCGCCTTCAGGGAGCCTTCGACCTGTCGGGGCCGATCGATCCGCAAGGCACCTTCCTGTATCGTCTGACCGGGCTCGCACGGAATTCCGGAACGCAGACCGACTTCATCGATGACGACCGGCTCTTCATCGCGCCCGCCTTCACCTGGCGCCCGAGCGCCGACACCACGCTGACGGTGATGGGCCAGTATCTGCGTGAGCGCAACGGCAAGACCAGCTTCAATTACCTGCCGACCTCCGGCACGCTCCATCCCAATCCCGTCAATGGTCGCCTGCCCTGGAACCGCTATGCCGGCGAGCCGGGCTTCGACCGCTTCGAGCGCGACCAGGGCTCGATCGGCTATGCCTTCGAGCATCGCTTCAACGACAGCCTGACCTTCAGCCAGAACCTGCGCTACACCCAGAACGACGTCTATCTGCGGGCGCTCAACCGCAACGGCGAATTGCTGGCCGACAACCGCACGCTGAACCGCGCCGCCTTCCGCATCGACGCCGCGGCGCGCGCCTTCACGCTCGACAACCGGCTGGAGGCCAAATTCGGCACCGGCCCGCTGTCGCATACCGCGCTCATCGGCCTCGATTACCGCAACGAGATCAGCCAATACGATGTCGGCCGCGGCCCGGCGCCCTCGATCCAGATCTTCAACCCGGTCTATGGCGCGCCCGTCGCCGATCCCGGCATCAACTTCCAGCGCAAGGATGCGGAACTGCGCCAGCTCGGCTTCTATGCACAGGACCAGATCAAGCTCGACCGTTGGATCGCGACCTTCTCCGGCCGCTACGACATCGCCGAGACCCGGACGCGCACGCAGACCCTGACGACCAATACGCTGACCCGGACATCGACGACGGACCGCGCCTTCAGCGGCCGTGCCGGATTGAGCTACGTCTTCGACAACGGCATCGCACCCTATGTCAGCGTTTCCACGTCGTTCCAGCCGACGGCGGCGACCGACTTTTCCGGCGCGGCCTTCAAGCCGCTGACCTCCCGGCAATACGAGGCCGGCGTCAAATATCAGCCGGCATGGATGAATGCCTCCCTCACCGCCGCGGTGTTCGACATTCGCCAGGACAATACGCTGACGGGCGATCCGAACCCGGCGCATCCCTTCGCGCAGGTCCAGCTCGGAGAGGTTTCCGTGCGCGGCTTCGACGTCGAGGCCAGAGCGCAGCTGACCGAAGGCCTCGGGCTGATCGCCTCCTATGCCTTCCTCGACCACGAGATCACCAAGAGCTCGATCGCAACCGATATCGGCAAGCGGCTGCCGGGCACACCGATGCATCAGGGCTCGCTCTGGGCCGACTATGCGATCCAGGGCGGCCCTTTCGCCGGCCTGTCGCTTGGCGGCGGCGTCAGGTTCGTCGGCAGCACCTACGACACCAACAACACCGTGCGCATCCCGTCCTATACGCTGGTCGACGCCACCATCGGTTACGATCTCGGCAAGCTGATGCCGGCCTTGAACGGCGCCAAGCTGTCGGTCGTCGCCAAGAACCTGTTCGACCGCTACTACGTCTCGCAATGCGGCAACGTCCCGGGCTGCACGCTGGGCTCTCGCCGCACGGTGCTGGCAACGCTGAGCTATCGCTGGTGAGGATGATGAACCGCGCGACCGGACTTGGGAGGCGCGCGGCCGCGCTGGTCGGCCTCGCCCTCTCGCTGCTGCTTGCTGCGCCGGCCGCGGCGAAGGACATCCGCGTCACCGATCTCGCCGGCCGCGAGGTGGTTCTCAAGGAGCCGGCGAAGCGGATCGTGCTCGGCGCCTGGGTCAGCCTCGATGCGCTGTCGCTGCTGCATCCCGATCCCGTCAGCCTGCTCGCAGGCTGGGCGGAAGGCGGCGCCAATACGATCCAGCCTGCGATCCTGCGCGGCCGGTTTCCGGCGATCGACCGGGTTCCGGTCGTCGGCCGTGGCTCCTTCGAGGCCATCGGCATCGAAACCATCATCGCGCGCCAGCCGGATCTCGTCCTGCTCAGCCGTTTCGACGCCTATCGCTACGGCTCCGACGCCGCCCCAGGCATCGCGAAGCTGGAGGCGGCGGGCATCCAGGTCGCCATCGTGGATTTCTTCCTCGACCCGTTGAAGAGCACGGAGCCGAGCCTGCGCATCCTCGGCAAGCTCATCGGGCGCGAGGCGCAGGCGGAGGCGTTCATCGCCTTCTATCGCGAGCATCTCGACCGTATCGCGACACGGCTGGCCAAGGATACGGTCGAGCGTCCTTCGGTTTTCCTGCATGCTTTCGCGGCAAGGCCCGAATGCTGCTTTTCCGCCGGCCCCGGCACGATCGACGGCTTCATTCGTCTGGCCGGGGGCGAAAACATCGGCGCGGAGAAGATTCCCGGCGCGGTCGGACAACTCAGCCTGGAGTTCGTCCTGACGCGCAATCCCAAGGTCTACGTCGCGACCACGACCTCCGACAATGCCGACGCCGAAGCCTTCGCGCTTGGCCCGGCCGTACCGGCGGAGAAAGCCGCCCGCAGCTTCGCCAGACGCCTCGAAGGTCGCGACCTCGCGGCTCTGGATGCCGTCGCGCAGGGCCGCGCCCATGGTCTCTGGCACCTCTTCGTCCATACGCCCGCGCATGTCGTTGCAATCGAGGCCCTGGCAAAATGGCAGCATCCAGGACTCTTCTCCGATATCGACCTGGACGCCACGCTGCGCGAGATCAACAGCCGGTTCCTGGCAGCACCGCTGGAGGGAACATTCTGGATCTCCGCCGGAGACCATGCCCCTCGGCGGTGACCCATCGCGGCGAGCGGATGGACTCCGTTCCAGCCTTCGCGTCAGGTACACTGATCGACCGTCGCTGGCAGCACATATCGATCAATCGGCTCGCTCATGCCACTATAGGTCGACCGATCAGGTGCGACCGCAAAGCGGAGTGGATTGTGACCGAGCGATTTGAACGGCATCGCCAACCCTGGACAGCTGAGGAACTCCAGAAGCTGAGGTTGCTGGCCGGAAAGGGCATGGCCCTGAAGGCGATCGCGAGAGCGATGACACGCAGCGAAGAGTCCATCAAGGACCGCGCAAAACGCGACGGAATCGGGATCGCGAAACTCCGCTAGACCGCTTCAGGGCGCCCGACCGCGGGGAGCCATGGCCTCAGGTCGGCCCTGCCTGACGCCGCTTCCATTCGGCATAGAGATCGGGCCCGCCTTCGAGGCGAACCGGACTATAGGCGATCTTCATCGACTGCTCGGCGAAGGGCTTTGCCAGATCGGCATAGACCGCCGCGCTCGACAGGCCATAGGGCGCGCCGTCATCGTTGGAATAGGCATAGTAGACCTCGCTGACGCCGGAGATCCGCATCGCCGCCATGCACATCGGGCAAGGATGGCCGCTGGCATAGACCACGCAGCCGGCGAGGCTCGGCGAAGCCAGCTTGCGGCTCGCCGCGCGCAAGGCGGTCAGCTCGGCATGGGCGGTCGGGTCGTTGGTCGCGACGATCTCGTTGACGCCGGTCGCGATCACCTCGCCCTCCCGGACGATCACAGCCCCGAAGGGCCGGCCGCCCTTGTCCATATTGGACCGCGCAAGTTCGATCGCCTCGCAGAGAAACCTCTGTGCCTGATTCATGATCGCGCCCTTCAGTTCAACGCCCCCCGGCCGCGAGCAGGATCTGCTGCATCCCGGCCTGGCCGCGGCTGCGGGCGTGCTGGAGCGGGGTCACGCCATCGCGGTCGGCCAGGTTCACATTCGCACCGGCCGCAAGCAGGTCCTTGACGATCTGCTGGTGCCTGTCGCCGCCATCGCTCAGGATGATCGCCTCCAAAAGCCCGGTCCAGCCGAGATTGTTGATGTGATCGACCGCAACGCCGGCCGCGATCAGGGTGCGGACCGTCTCGACATGGCCACGCTCGCAAGCCGGGATCAGCGCCGTACCGCCGTAGCGATTGGTGCTCTTCAGGTCCGCGCCATGCTCCAGCGTCAGCTTGAGGATGGCGAGGTGGCCGCGCGCACCGGCATAGAGATAAGGGCTGTCGTTCATCCCGTCCTTGGCGTTGACGTCGGCGCCGGCCTCGATCAGGGCACGGGCGGCGTCGACGCGGTTCTCATGGGTCGCGACGAGCAGGGCGGTCCGGCCGCGCGCGTCGCGTGCGTCGATGACTGCGCCCTCGACGAGGAGCCGCTTGATCGTGGCGACATCATCCCTGGCCGCAGCGGCATGCAATCTGGTTTCGGTCATGGCTTGTCCGGATACTGTCTGCGGGCCGAAGGCCAGCAGGAGAACAACAAAGGCCAGGATCGGCGAAAATCGGGGCAATTCCGTCTCCCTGGACTGCGACCGGCGCCGTTCCGGTAGACCCGACCCGACGCGCTTCGACGGGAAAGATAGCCGGAGACATCGGACATGGCACCTGGGCTCATGGCCGCCGGGCCGGAACCAGGATCGCGCCGGAAGCTGCGATCACCAAAGCGAGGCCGAACCAATCGGTCGGCGTCGGCCGCTCGCCGAGCAGCAGCACCGAACCGAGCACGCCGACCGCCGGCACCATCAGCGTGCCCAGGCTCGCGATCCCAGCCGGCAGGCGCGCCACCACCGTGAACCAGAGGAAATAGGCCAGTGCCTGCGCGCCGATGATGTGGAAGCTCAACGCCGTCAGCACACGCGGCGAGAGCAGCTTCGGCACGGGCAGGCCCTCGAAGACGAGCATGCCGATGCCGGCGACGAGCCCGCCGATCAATAATTGCCAGGCGGCGATCGTCAGCGCCGGAGCGGAGACCGGCCAGCGCTTGGTCACGATCGTGCCGAGCGCCCAGCTCACCGCCGCGAGTAGCGCCAGCATCAAGCCGAAGGAAAGCTGCCCGGCGAGGATCAGTGGCAGGCCGAGGCAGATGAGCCCGGCGATGCCGAGCGCGAGCCCGGCGAGGCGCCTACCGTCGAAGGCCTCACCCAGCACGAAGCGGGCGAGCAGCGTCGCCCAGATCGGCATGGTGAAGGTCAGGATCGCCGCGCGCGAGGTGGGGGCTGCGAGCTGCGCGAAGGCGAGCAGCACGTTGAAGGCGGCGATCGAGAGGAAGCCGGCGACGACCAACCGCAACCACTGCGCGCGCGGCACCGCGAGCGGGACGCCGCGCGTGAGAGCGACCGCGACAAGGACGAGGCCGGCGAAGCTCATCCCGGCGGCGCGCAAGGTCCAGGGCGCGATCTCGGTCAGCGATATCCGCACCGCCGGCCAGTTGAAACCCCAGAGCAGCCCAAGCAGCGGGACAAGCAGCAGCGCCCTGCCCGGCTTGCTCTCGCTCATCCCTCGATGCTTTCGAGCCCGCACCACTCGGCCACGAAGAGCGCCATGGCTCCGGTGATGCGCTTCACCGAAGCGAGGCTGACGCGCTCGTCGAAGGCGTGGATGTTCTCGCCCATCGGGCCGTAGCAGAGCGCCGGGATCTTGTCGTAGAGCGCGTGGACGCGGGTATCGAGATAGGCGGCCGTCATGAAGCTCTTGAGCGGCTTGCCGAGCGCCGCCTCATGGGCGCGTGCGAGCACGGCCTCGGCCTCACTGCCCGGCTCCAGCACATAGCCCTCGGCCCAGAAGCCGTTGAAGGTGACCTTCGGCGGATTGTTCGCGAGGAAGGAATCGGCGCGCGCAGCCTCGCGGATGCAATCCTCGATGCGCTGCGCCGTCTCCTTGGCGGTGACGCCGGGATAGAGGCCGACGCGGCAATCGACGCGGCACCAGCACGGCACCGAGGAGGCCCAGTCGCCACCCTCGATCTTGCCGATGTTCAGATTGATCGGATGCGGATCATCCTCGAAATGCTCGCGGCCGGCCTTCTCGAGATTGAACTGCTCCTCGAGCTTGCGGAGCGCCGCGACGACCCGGTAGGCGGCATCGATCGCGTTGGCGCCAGTGCCCATCTCGCGGACATGGGCAGGGATGCCGCGCACCTCGAACTGGAACCAGAGCACGCCGGCATTGGCGCGGGCCAGCATCTCGTATTCCGGCTCGGGGATCAGCGCGGCCTCGGCGCGATAACCGCGCAGATGCGTCATCAGCGCGCCATTGCCGGTCGATTCCTCCTCGACGACGGATTCGACATAGACCGTGGCCGCCGGCTGCATGCCGATACGGCGCAGCGCATCCAGGCAGAAGAGATTGGCGGCGGAGCCAGCCTTCATGTCGGCGCTGCCGCGGCCATACATCCAGTCGCCCTCGATAACGGGGTCGAAGGGAGCATGTTTCCATTGATCGGCAGGGCCGGCCGGGACGACGTCGACATGCGCCTGTAGGATCAGCGAGCGGCCCTTCTCCTCGCGGGGGCGATGGATGCCGACGACGATCGGAGCTTCCGAATGCGTCTCGGAGAAGGGAGCACCGCCGGGATGGTCCGCGATCGCCTCCTTGTCCATGGCGAAGCGATCCATGGTGAAGCCGCGCTGCTTCATCGCCCGGAAGATGAAATCCTGGACCGTGTGCTCCTGCCCGCGGGTCGAGGCGAAGCGGACGAGTTCCTGCGTATAGGCGACCTGCTCGTCGAAACCCGCCTCGACGGCAGCGAGGATTTTTTCGCGCAAGGCGGGATCGAGAGGCATGGGGCAGATCTCCTTAGGCCGAATCCGTCATGCTCGGCCTTGTGCCGAGCATCCACGCCTTACGACATGGATGAAGGGAAAGACGTGGATGGGCGGGACAAGCCCGACCATGACGCGGAGCGCTGCCCCATTAGTGCCCGAAGCGCCCGCCGCCCGGCACCGCCGCCAGCAGTTGCCGCGTATACGCGTGCTGCGGGTCGGCGAAGATCGCGGCGGTCGGCCCGCTTTCGACGATGCGCCCGCGCTGCATCACGGCGATGCGGTCGCAGATCTGCGCGGCGACGCGCAGATCATGCGTGACGAAGAGGATGGCGAGGCCGAGCCGGCTCTGGATGTCCTTGATCAGCTTGAGGATCTGGGCCTGCACGGAGACGTCGAGCGCCGACACCGCCTCGTCCGCCACGAGCACGTCGGGCTCCAGCGCGAGCGCCCTCGCGATGCCGACGCGCTGGCGCTGGCCGCCGGAGAATTCATGCGGGTAGCGGTCGATGGCATTGGCGGAGAGGCCGACGAGCTCCAGCAATTCCTTCGCCCGCGCCAGCGCCTCCTTGCGCGGCGTACCATGGGCGACGGGGCCGTCGGAGATGATGCGGCCGACGGTCTGGCGCGGGTTGAGCGAGGCGAAGGGGTCCTGGAAGACCATCTGGATGCGCTTGCGCTGGCGTCGTAGTTCGGCGGGCTTCAGTTCGGAGAGGACGAGATCGCCGAGCGCGATGCGGCCGCGATCGGGCTCGATCAGGCGCAGGCAGCAACGCCCGACCGTCGACTTGCCCGAGCCGGATTCGCCGACGAGGCCGAGCGTCTCGCCGCGGACGAGCGCGAAGGAGATATCGTCGGCCGCCTTGACCTCGCGTGCGACGCCGAAGAGCGAGCGCTTGCGATAGGTCTTGCCGAGCCCCTCGACGCTGATCACCGGCGCCGTATCCGGCAACAGTGGCAGCACGGCCGGCGTCAGCGAGGGCACGGCAGCGAGCAGCTTCTGGGTATAGGGATGGGCGGGAGAGCCGAGCACCTGGTCGGCCGTGCCCTCCTCGACCAGCACGCCCTTCTCCAGCACGGCGATACGGTCGGCAATCTCGGCGACGACGCCCATGTCATGGGTGATGAAGAGCACGGCCGTGCCGTGGCGATGGCGCAGGTTGTCGATCAGCTTGAGGATCTGCGCCTGGGTGGTGACGTCGAGCGCGGTCGTCGGCTCGTCGGCGATCAGAAGCTTGGGTTCGAGCGCGAGTGCCATCGCGATCATCACACGCTGGCGCTGGCCGCCGGAGAGCTCGTGCGGATAGGCCTTGGCGAGGCGGGGCGGATCGGGCAGGCCGACCTCGGTCAGGAGCTCGATGGCGCGGGCCCGGCGCGTCGCCCTGTCGTGCAGGCCATGGGCCTCGAAGGTCTCGACGATCTGGTCGGAGATGCGCATGACCGGATTGAGCGAGGTCATCGGCTCCTGGAAGATCATGCCGACCTCGCGACCGCGCACCTCCTGCATCGCCTGTTCGTCGAGGGCGAGGATGTCGCGGCCGGCGAGCCTGATCTGGCCCGCGACAGGCTTCACCGCCTTGGGCAAGAGACCCATCACCGCATGGGCGATCATCGACTTGCCGGAGCCGGATTCGCCGACGACGCAGAGCGTCTCGCCGGGCTGGATGGTCAACGTGACATTCTCGACAGCATGGGCACGGTCGGCGATCGCCGGGAGCGCCAGCGTCAGGCCTTCGATGGAGAGCGCGGGAGCGGTCATTCGCGCCCCCGGGCCAGGCGCGGGTTCAGGGCATCGTTCAGCCCCTCGCCGGCGAGGTTGAGCGCGAGCACCGTCAGGAAGATCGCGAAGCCCGGGAAGAACGAGATCCACCAGGCGTCGAGCAGGCGCGTGCGGCCGGCGCCGACCATGTAGCCCCAGCTCATCAGGTTGGGATCGCCGAGGCCGAGGAAGGAGAGCGAGGATTCCAGCAGGATCGCCGAGCCGATCATCAGCGAGCCCATGACGATGATCGGCGCGATGGTGTTGGGCAGCACCTGGCTGAAGATGATCCGCGGCGTCGACTGGCCGATGGTGACGGCTGCCTGGACATATTCGCGACTTCGCAGCGAGAGCACCTCGCCGCGCACCAGTCGCGCCACGGGCGGCCAACTGACCACCCCGATCGCGAGCACGATCGAGCCGAGCTGCGGCTGCAGGATCGCGACCAGCACGATCGCAAGCGCGAAGGAGGGTATGGTCTGGAAGAACTCGGTGAAGCGCATCAGCGCATCGTCGACGAAGCCGCCGGCATAGCCCGCGGCGGCGCCAAGCGGCACGCCGATCACCAGCGCGACCAGGGTCGAGACCACCCCGATCATCAGCGAGACGCGGGCGCCATGGACGAGACCCGAGGCGAGGTTGCGGCCGAGCGTGTCGGTGCCGAGCGGGAAGCGCTCGTTGACGAAGGGCGCGAGGAAGGGCCGCGCCACCGGGCGCCAGGGCGATTGCGGATAGAGCGTCGGCGCCAGGATCGCGAAGGCGACGACGGCGAGCAGGATGAGGATGCCGATGACGGCGCCGCGATTGCGGGCGAAGCGCTTGAGGAAGTTCATGCGTTTGCCTCGATGCGCGGATCGACGATCCGGTAGACCAGATCGGTCGCGATGTTGAAGCAGACGACCATCGCCGAGGAGACGAAGAAGACGCCGAGCAGGACGGAATAATCGCGCTGGACCAGCGCATCGAACATCAGCCGGCCGATGCCGGGCCAGGCGAAGACGGTCTCGGTCAGCACGGCGCCGCCGACGAGCTGCCCCGCCTGCAGGCCCGCCAGCGTCACCACCGGCAGGATGGCGTTGCGCGCCACGTGACGGCGCCAGACTCTGGCCTGCGAGACGCCCTTGGCGCGGGCCGTCTTGACGAAATCGGCGCCAGCCACCTCCAGCATCGAGGCGCGCATCATCCGGGCATAGAGCGCGGTAAAGAACAGGCCGAGCGTCAGCGCAGGCAGGACGAGATGCTGGCCGATATCGAGCGCGCGAGCCAGCCCGGTATAGTTCGCGCCGATGGTCTCGTAGCCGACATTGGGCACGAGCCCGAGCTTCAGCGCGAAGACGATCTGGCTCATCAGAGCCACCCAGAACAATGGCGTCGCGTAGAACATCAGCGCCAGCGTGGTGATCAGGCTGTCCGACCATTTGCCGGCCCGGCGCGCGGCGAGCGCGCCCATCGCCGTGCCGACGACGAGCGAGACGAGGAAGGCCGCGCCGGTCAAAAGCAGCGTCGCCGGCAGGCGCTCCATGATCAGGTTCAGCACCGGCTGCTGCTGGCGATAGCTGAAGCCGAGATCGAAGGTGAGATAGCCCTTCAGGTAGATCCAGAGCTGGGTCAGGAAGGGCTGGTCGAGGCCGAAACGGGCGCGCAATTGTTCGAGCAACTGCGCATCGGCAGCGCCGGCCTCGCCGGCGAGGACCTGCGCGGGGTCGCCGGGTGCCGCCCGGATCAGCAGGAAATTCAGGATCGCGATCGCGAAGAGGACGATGATCCCCTTCACGAGCCGGCCGGCGAGGAATTGCGCGAGGTTCATTCAGGACTTTCGTGAAGCTGTCATCCCACGCGCGCCGCGGCGCGAAGTGCCGCTGCGCAGACGCGGGACCGTCATCAGGATAGGGCGGCCTTATAGGCTAACCCCGATACGATCCCGGATCGCCGCTTCGCGGCGCCCGGGATGACGCGCCCCTCGGAGCTGACCTTACTCCTTCCAGGCGTCGCGGAAGCCGTCGTCGACGCCGATGCCGGTGGTGACGAGGTTCTTGACGTTGCAGCGATAGATGGTCGGGAAATCCATCTCCAGCAGCCAGAGCACCGGCAATTCATCGGCCAGGATCTTCTGGATCTTGGTGTAGAGGTCCTGGCGCTCCTTGTCGGTCGGTGCGATCGCCGCGTCGGCGAAGAGCTTGTCGACTTCCGGATTGGAATAGCCGCCGACATTGGCGAAGGGATTGCCCTTGGCAATGTTGGAGGAAATGTAGGAGCGGGCCACGCCCATGGCGGGATCGCCGAGCTGGTAGAGGAAGTTGAAGTTCAGGTCGAAATCCCAGTTCGACGCCTTCTGTGTCCAGCCAGGCACGTCGGTGTTCTCGATCTGGATCTTGACGCCGACATCCTCGAAATTCTGCTTGATCGCCTCGGACCAGCGGCTCCAGGTCTCGCCATAGGGCAGGTTGAGCAGCTTGATCGTCTCGCCCTTGTAGCCGGAGGCCTTGATCAGCTCCTTCGCCTTGGCAGGGTCGTAGGTGTATTTCGGCACGTCGGCCGAATAGAACTTGGTCTTGGACGAGATCGGCCCGGTCGGCAGCTTGCCGAGGCCGCCCCAGACCACGTCCTTTCCGAACTCACGATCGATCGCGTACATCAGCCCCTGGCGGAACTGCTTGTTGCCGAGGATGCCGTTGCGGACGTTCGGCGTGATCCAGGCATGGGGAGCGAACATCTCCCAGCCCTTGGTGGTCATGCAGGTATTGGGCAGCTTCAACAGGCGCGCGACGTCGTAGACGTCGACCGAGCCGCCGGTCAGCACGTCGACCTTGCCCGTCTCATAGGCAACGGCGCGGGCGGCTGCATCGGGAATGATCTGCCAGTAGATCTCGTCGAGGTTCGGCTTGCCCTTCAGCCAGTAGTCCTCGTTCTTGACGAGGTGGATATAGGAGCCCTTCTTCCACTCCTTGAGCTTGAAGGGACCGGTGCCGATCGGCGTGTTGTTGGCGGGGTTGGCGCGATAATCCGTGCCGTCATAGATGTGCTTGGGGATCATCGGCGCGGAGGCGACCTCCTGCGTGATGATCAGCGGGCCGAAGGGCTGCTTCAGCACGATCTTCACGGTGAGATCGTCGACCTTCTCGATCTTCTCGACCTGGGCGTTGACGATCGGGCGCCAGCGCGGATGAACCTCGCGCAGGAACTTGTCGAGGGTGAAGACGACGTCGTCGGCCGTGAACGGCTTGCCGTCATGCCATTTCACGTTTTCCTGGAGCTTGAAGGTATAGGCCTTCGCGTCCGGGGAGATCTCCCAGCTCTTGGCGAGCGAGGGCTGCGGCTCGAGCTTCTCGTTATAGCGCAGCAGCGATTCGTAGATATTGCCGGCGACCATGTTGGTCGGACCGTTCTGGTTGAGGCCCTGCATCAGCATCGGCGGCTCGGGCTGGACGACGACATGGACCGTCCCGCCCTTCTTCGGCTCCTGCGCGGTTGCCGCACCCAGCGCGAGAACCGACGCCGCCAGCGCCAGACCGAATCTCAAACCCCTAGCCTTCGCCGTCATCTGCTCGTTCCCCTGTCTCGTATCGAGATCATATCGTTTGAATCGGATCCGTTAGGATCGTCCGATGCCATCGCACCCGATCACGCGCCTCTTGGCAAGCGCCGCGCCAACTGCCCGGACGCGTCAGCGCGCCATGCCCGCCAGCGCATCGCGCATCGAGGTGCTGGGAATGCCGAACAGGCCGCCGTAATGCGTCTCGAGATCGGTGATCACGAACATCACCGTCGAGATCGAGACGATGCCGATCGCCAGCACGATCGCGGCGAGGCGCTTGCGCGGAATCTGCAAGCCGAAGCTCAGGAAGACCAGCATCAGCCAGAAGGTCATGACGCTGGTGAACAGCGGCGAGACGGGGCCGCGCACATCCTCGATCACCGCCCAGCGCCGTTGCTGCACGCGCTGATAGGTGGCTCGACACTCTGCCGCGAGGTTGGCGCGAAGCGCATCGGCAGGGTTCAGGCCGTTGATCGCCCGGCCGATGCGGCCGATCAGGGCGCCGAGCGCGGGATCGGCGCCTTCGCGCGCCATGGCAGCGGTGTCGGGATAGGAGACGCCCGCGGGCTTGGGCTCGTCTGGCCAGGTACTTGCGATCACACCCGCCGTATAGCTGCGCAGGTCGAGCCGGATCGGATCTGCCTCAGTCCCGTAGCTGCGCAGGCATTCATCGAACTGGGCGAGCCCAGCCGCATCGGCATTGCGATCGCGATAGGCCGTATCGAAAGCCGCCTTGACGCTGGAAAGCTGCAGACTGAGCACCAGGGCAGCGAAGGTCACGAGCAGGCTCGTTACCAGCCGGATCGCCTCCATCGTGCGTTCGGAGAGATGCTCCTCCGAGAGCCAGCCCCGCAGCTTGACGCCGAAGATGGCGCTCCCGCTGAGCAATGCGCAGAAAATGAAGGCTGCCAGCGTCTCGGCCATGGTCGCGATCGCTCCGGACGGATGCGGTCCTTGCGCATACCGGCCCAGATGGGCGTGCGACCGCAGGTCCTGTCAACAGAGGCGACGGATTCCGCGCCATGGAGCCCGCGTGCTCAGCGGAGCTCCTCGACATAGGTCGCGACGAAGCGGACGAGTTCGCTCTGCCGGGCCGTGCCGGTCTTGGCGAACAGGCGCTGGAGATGGGTCCGGGCGGTGGTCGGGGCGATGCCCAGCCGCTTGGCGGCAATGATCGTGTCGAGCCCCTCGACCATCAGGACGAGCATACGCTCCTCGGTCGGCGTCAGGCCGCAGGCCTCGCTGACACGGGCGATGTTGCGATCCATCGCGCTTTCGGGATCGTCCACCGTCAGGACGAACAATTCGATGCTCGTCAGATGGACCGCGTCGATCGCGATCTGGCGGCCGTTGCGCAGCACCAGCGGCAACCGCATCTCGCCGGCGGCACTGCCAGTGCGGCAACGCTTCAGCCAGAGCTGCAACCGCGCCATGAAATCCTTGTCGCTGGCGGTGAAGCGGTCGATGCCACCCAGGCCGTCGCGGGTCAGCGCCGCCGCGCCGCAGTTGCCGAAGCGCTGGTTCAGCTCGGCATCGATGACGAAAACCGGCCTGGAAGTCCGCCCGAAGGCATCGGGGTCGACATGGGCGCGTGCGTGGAACGGGCTGTAGCTCGTCCTGGCGGCAATCGAGACGTGAAGCGACATCGCAATATCCATCCCTGCAATCGACGGGTCGCCGCACCCTGCTGCCGGAGAACCGAAACCCGGCCGGATGCAGCTCCGTTCTCTTTGGTCGCGGCGAGGCGCGAGCAGGTTCAATGCTCTTCTCGATTTTGGACTGTTATTGGATATTGCATTCAGGCGCCCGCGGCAGGCTCCCCCACCGCCCGCGTCAGGCGGTCAGCGTCAGCTTGTAGGTATAGGTATCGCCCCGGAACAGACCTTCGACATATTCCAGCATGTCACCGTCAGCGCCGTAGCTGCGTCGTTTGATCAGCAGGCAGGGCACGGGAGCATCGAAGCCGAAGATGGCGCGTTCCTCGGCCGTCGGCGCCGCCGCCTCGATGGTCTGGTCGCAGCGCGTCAGGGGCAGACCGAGTTCGGCGAGCCGGGCATAGACCGAGCCGGAGAGATCGCTCTCCGCCAGGTCCGGCGCCCGCTCCAGATTATACCAGGCGACCTCGCGCGACATCGGGATGCCGTCGCCGGAGCGAATGCGGACCAGCTTGAGGAAGCGCGCATGCGAGGAGCGGCCGAAGATCGAGGCGATCGAGCGGTCGTTGACCACGGAGCGCTCGACGATACGGGAGGACGGCACACGGCCGAGCTCCTGCATCTCCTGGGTGAAGCCCTTGAGCCGGTCCATGCCGGAATGCAGGCGCGGTCCGGCCCCTTGCACGATCGAGCCCAGCCGCCCCTGCGCGCTCAGCAATTTCCGCTCGCGCAGAGCGTTGTAGGAGCGCTGCACGGTGGCGCGGCTGATGCTGAGCCGCTCGGCGAGCTGACGTTCAGCCGGCAGGGTCGTGCCCGGCGGCAGCGTGCCGTCGCCGATCAGCTGAGTCAGCTGGTCCTCGAGCTGCTGGTAAAGCGGCTTGGCGGTGTCGGTACGCAGTTCCAGCAGGTTCTGGAAGGGCGGTTTTGCAATCTGCTTAGGCACTGTCATCGATGGCATGAGCGTGACACAACCCGCGTAGCAGTTCGTGAATGGGAAAATCAAACCCTATGACCGGCAAACCTGTCTTCGTCCTGGGAAGCTTCGTCGTCTCCTGCTCGGCGAAAGTCGCCCGCTTCCCGCGCCCGGGGGAATCGCTCGCCGCCGAAACCGTGACGATCGAGCCGGGCGGCAAGGGGCTGAACCAGGCGATCATGGCCCGCCGCCTTGGCGCTGCAGTCGAGGGCCTGCTCGCCGTCGGGGACGACCTCGCCGCAGCCTTCGCGCCGCCGGCGCTCGAACGGGCCGGCCTGCCGCAATCGATGCTGGTCCGTCTCGACGGCGCGACGGGTAGCGGCATCGGCTTCACGGACGCCGGCGGCGAGACCTGCCTTGCCGTCGCCTCCGGCGCGAATCTCGCCCTCACGGCCGCGCATGTCCGGCAGCGGACGCCGGCCATTGCCGATGCAGCGCTGGTGACGGCCCAGTTCGAGATTGGCGATGCACCGATCGAGGCGGCCTTTACGCTGGCCCGGCAGGCAGCCACCCTGACCCTGCTCAACCCCTCGCCCTTCCGGCCGATTCCCGCCGCCATCCTGGCGCTGACCTCGATCCTGATCATCAACGAGACCGAAGCCCGCGGCCTCGCGGCCGCGCTCGGACGGGAGCAGGACGAGGCAACCGATCCGGATCGCTTCGCGAGGGAACTCGGGCCGGCGCTCCTGAAGCACGGCCCGCGTCTCGTCGTCCTGACCCGAGGTGCAGCCGGAGCCGTGGCCGTCACGGCGGATGCTCCCGCCATCGTGCAGGCAGGCTTTCCCGTCGAGGCGATCGATTCGCTCGGCGCCGGCGACGCCTTCGCCACGACGCTCGGGGTTCGGCTGGCGATGGGACTGGCCTTGCCCGAAGCCCTGCGCGACGCCGCGGCGGCGGGCGCCCTGACGACCACCCGTCACGGCGTCTTCGAGGCATTGCCCACGGCCGACGCCATCGCGCTCATGAGCGGGAGGTGAAGCGGCCTCCTCGCGACGAGAAAATTTGGATTGCTTTTGGACTTTTCCTGACCGGCCCATCCTGCTATTTTGGGAAGCGTGCATCACGCATGCGCCTTCCTTGGCCAGCCGGGATTTCTCATGCCGCGCCTCGACGTCGATACCGTCATGTCCACGATCGACCGGCTGCTGGTCGGGGCGATGGACGAAGGACAGATGCAGGCCGCCGCGGAAGCGATGCGGCAACTCTTCAACGGCTCGAAAGCCTGCTTCGCCGGGATCGGCCCTCACCCCGACGACTGGGCATCCTATGCGACCGATCCCGACGAAGCGCTGCAGGAGCGTTGCACCGGCGAACTCGCGCCCGATTTCATCGAGATGGGCGGCACGCTGCGCGACATCCCGTACGGTGCGATCTACCGGGATCATGAGGTGTTCGGCGCGGAAGCCCTGCGCAACTCCCGCGTCTGGCAGGAATGGATGCGCCCGCAGGACATGTTTGGCGGCCTGGCCTGCCGGCTTGCCGGGAATGGGCAGGCCTTCTGGCTCTTCGACGTGCAGCGCGGGCGACATCAGGAGGGTTTCGACGCCGAGGATGCCGCCCTGCTCGAAAAGCTCTACCCGGTGTTGCGGCGCGTGGTCGAACTGCGCCGCCATATCGGCCGGGTGACCATCCAGCGGGACGAAGCTCGCGGCGCTCTCGACCGGATCGCCATCGGCCTCGCGATCCTCGACCAGGACATGCGCATCACCTACGCCAATGAAGGCGCCGACGAGATCCTGGCCGACCCTGACGGCGCGCTCAGGCTGCGCCAGGGCCGCCTGTTCGCACGTCAGCCTGCCGACCAGCGCCAGCTCAGGCAATTGGTCGAAGGCGCCCTGCGGAGCGCACTGGACCCCCTCGCCCATCATCAGGCCAGCATGATCCTGCATGGCGAGGATGGTTCTCATTCGCTTTCGGCCTGCGCCATGCCAGCGCCCCCTTCGCCTGCTCAGGATCAAGCGGCCGGCCAGGTCCTGATCGCGCTGCGGCGCCTCGAGACGGCGACCAATCTCGTCGCCTGCGCACGCCAGCTCTTCGACCTCACCGATACCGAAGCCAAATTCGCCTCCGCGCTCGCGAGCGGATCATCCCTGACCGAAGCCGCCGAAGCCCAGGGTGTCCGGATTTCGACTGCACGCACGCATCTGGCGCGGATCTTCCAGAAGACGAATACCCGACAGCAAAGTCAGCTCGTTTCACTGCTGCGCAGCGCGGAACTCCCTCTTCGGCCGCGCTGAATCCTCGAAATCCGGGCTGACCCCAAGCAACATTCGCCGCGTCTACGGTTTGTTTTCCTAGCTTCCTCTCGGTCAGGCCATGAAAACGAACCTAGACGAGGCGCCGCGGCCGTTTCGTCATCCAAATGACGGAGATTATCCGGCCGGCCGATGAAACCGGCCGCCCGTCATCGGCCTGGGCACGCCGGTGGTCGAGGGCAGACTCAGCGGCAACCCTTTCACCGAGCGTATGGCGAAATAGGCGAAGATCTGCGCCTCCAGCGCATCGCCGTTCCAGCCGACCGCCTCCACCGGCTCGACCGGCACACCCAGCCGCTCGGCGAGCCGCATCATGAAATGCCGGTTGAGCCGACCGCCGCCGCCGACGAGCCAGCGCTGCGGCCGGCGTGGGACATGGCGCAGCGCCGCAACGAGGCTCTCGATGGTAAAGGCTGCCAGCGTCGCCGCGCCATCGGCATCCGAGAGCGGCTCGACGATCTGGGCACGCCGATGGAAATCATTGCGGTCGAGCGATTTCGGCGCAGGCCGGTCGAAGAAGGGATTGGCCATGAAGCCGACAACGAGATCGTCATGCACGCGCCCGCTGGCCGCCAGCGCGCCATCGGCGTCATAGGGCCGGCCGAGCCGGCGCAGCACGAAATCGTCGAGGATCGCGCTTGCCGGACCGGTATCGAAGGCGACGACGGTATCGCCGTCGATATAGGTGACATTGCCGACGCCGCCGAGATTGAGGACCATCACCGGCTGGTCGAGGCCCTGCGCGAGGGCGCGATGATAGAGCGGGGCAAAGGGCGCGCCCTCCCCGCCGGCCGCGACATCGGCATCGCGGAACCGGTCGACCGTGGGGATGCCCAGCGCATCGGCCACCGCCTGACCGTCGATGAGCTGACGGGTGAAGCGCTGCTCCGGCCGGTGGTAGACCGTCTGGCCGTGCAGGCCGACGAGATCGATCGCGGCGAGAGCAAGTCCCTGATCGGCGATGTAGGCCCGGATGGCGGCGAGATGGTCGGCGGTGACGGCGGCTTCGAGCTCCGCCAGCGGAGCGCGCCCGGCCCGCTCGGCATCGGCGATCACGGCCTGAAGCTCCCGGCGCGTGGCGTCGCGGTAGGGATAGGACGCGCCGGCGCCGAAGGAGACGGCGTCGTGCCCGTCGCTCGTCACCAGCGAGACGTCGATGGCATCCATCGACGTGCCGCTGATCACGCCGATCGCGGTCAGGCTCTCCTGCGACAGGTCGGCCTCAGGCCTCGCGCCGGACAAGGCTATTCGCCCGGCTGCGGCCCGTCATAGCCGCCGATGATCACGAGATCGGACTGGCCGGCGCTGCTCAGGTGCTTCACCGCTTCCTGGTATTCGGGCGAGGCGTAGCAAGCGCGGGCCGTCTCCTCGTCCTTGAACTCGATGACGACGTTGTGCTTGCGGCCCTCGCCGCGGGCGAGCTTGTATTCGCCGCCGCGAACCAGGAACTTCGCACCGTATTTGGCGAAGGCTACGGCATTGAGCGAGCGGTACTTGGCGTAGGCCTCGGCGTTCTCGACGTCGACGCGCGCGATCCAATAGCCCTTGGCCACGGTCAGGCTCCCTCGACGGCGACGAGATCGATCTCGCCGGCACCTTCGCGCAGCTTGCGCGCCTCGGCATATTCAGGGGAGAAGAGGTAGGCCCGCGCCGATGCGAAATCCTTGAACTCGATGATGATGTTGCGGGCACGGCCTTCGCCTTCGCCCACCGTCATCTGGCCGCCACGCACGATCGGCGTGCCGCCGTAGATCTTCATGACCTCGGAGGCCTTGGCGGCATAGCCCGCCCATTTGGTCGCGTCGGTGACCTTGGCGCGGCCGATGACATATCCCTTGGGCATGGTGCTATCCGTTGGCTGAATCGGGTTCGGACGGAGCTTACGAAGCCGCGACGATCTCGTCCATGACCGCGCCCGCCGCCGCACGCGGGTCTGCCGCGCGGATGATGGGACGCCCGACGACGAGATGATCGGCACCGACGCGGATCGCCTCGGCCGGGGTGAGCGTGCGCTTCTGGTCGCCCGCCGCGCTCCCGGAAGGCCGGATGCCCGGCGTCACGATGACCATGTCCGGCCCGATGACCTCGCGCACGATCGCCGTCTCGGCAGCCGAGCAGACGATGCCGTCGATGCCGGCCGTGCGAGCCTGCTCGGCGCGCAGGCGCACGAGATCGCGCACCGCGAGCCCATAGCCGGCATCGCGCAGGTCGCCATCGTCATAGGAGGTGAGCGCAGTGACCGCGAGCAGCTTCAGGTCAGCATCGCCGCGGCCTTCGACGGCACCGCGCATGGTCTGCGGATAGGCATGGACCGTGAGGAAGGTGACGCCGAGCTTGGTCAGCGAGTCCACGCCCTCGGTCACGGTGTTGCCGATGTCGTGCAATTTGAGGTCGAGGAAGACCTTCTTGCCCTCGGCGACGAGCTGGCGCGCGAGATCGAGGCCGCCGGCGAAGGCGAGGCGATAGCCGATCTTGTAGAAGGTGACGCCGTCGCCCAGCGTCGAGACCAGGCGGTAGGCATCCCACACGGTCGGTACGTCGAGGGCGACGATCAGGCGGTCGCGGACATCGTTGATCTTCGGGTTCATCAACCGGCTCCCTGAGTTTCGAGGGAAGGCGCATGATTCGAAGCAGGATGCAAGCGCGGGAAGCGCGAGCCCGGCACGGAGAACATCCTTCTGCGCATTGCTGCCTTTCCGAGAAACCTGTTTCCCCTGACCGGCCGACCCTCTAGGCCACACGCTCCGCTTCCTCGGAGACGCCGACGATGTCCTGGGCTGCCCTGACCGGGTTTCTGCTGCTGACCGGCATGGCCGCCTATGTCCAGACGCTGACCGGTTTCGCCTTCGGGCTGATCACGATGGGCGGCGTCGGCCTGACCGGTCTGCTCTCGCTGCCCGATGCCGCCATGCTCGTCAGTGTTCTCACGCTGGTCAACGCGGCGCAGATGCTGCTCAAGGGCTGGCGCGATGTCGACTGGCGCAAATTCGCGCTGGTTCTGATCGCGAGCTGGCCCTTCCTCTTCATCGGCTTCAATCTGCTGGAATGGCTCGCCGCGAGCCGGGCCGATCTGCTGCGGCTGGCGCTGGGCTTCGTGATCATCGTCTCCAGCCTGCAGCTCGCGCGGAAACCCGACCCGTTCCGGCAGCCGTCGCGAGCCCCCAGCTTCCTGTTCTTCGGTGGCATCGCCGGATTGATGGGCGGCCTGTTCTCGACCGCAGGCCCGCCGCTGGTCTACCATTTCTACCGCCAGCCGATGCCGCTCGTTGTCGTCAGGGAAACGCTGGTGACGATCTTCGCGCTGAACGCCCTGTTCCGCACCGGGCTCGTCATCGCCTCCCAGCAGATTCCCGCGGCATCGACGCTATCGGCTCTCTTCGCCATTCCGGCAGTGATCGCGGGAACACATCTGGCACGCCGCTATCCGCCCCCGCTCTCGCAAGCCGTCATGCGGCAGATGGTGTTCCTGCTGCTGTTCCTGTCGGGCGTTTCGCTGGGCGCGCCGGCGGTTATTCACCTGCTTGGATTCTGAACCGTCATGCTCGCTACAAAGGCGAGCGTGACGCCCCCCTGAACGACGGCGTGGCTGCGTCGAGAAACCCGGCAGGCGCTAGAACTGCGGTTCCTGCGGAGCCTGCGCCGTCAGCACCTGCTGGAACACCTGTGCCCAGACTTCCGGCGGCTGCGCACCCGAGACCGCGAGCTTGCCGTCGACGATGAAGAAGGGCACGCCTGTGACGCCGACCTTGCGAGCGTGATCCTCCAGCCCGATCACGGTCTCGCGCAACTCGTCATTGGCGAGTTCGTCGCGGGCGGCCTGTTCGTCGAAGCCCTGCTCGACCGCGATCTGGATCAGCGTCTCCAGATCGCCGATGTCGCGCCCATCCTGCCAATAAGCCTTGAACAGGGCCGCCGTCATGTCGCCGCCGCGCTGCACCGTCGAGGCGGCTGCAACCAGCATATGGGCCATGCGGGTGTTGACGCTCTTCGTCACCTTCGCCCAGTTGAAGGTGACGCCGCTCTCCAGCGCCGCCTCCGACAGCCGAACCTCGATCTCCTTGCGCTTGCCGGGGCCGAACTTGCTTTCGAGGTACTGGGTACGATCCATGCCCTCCTCGGGCATCTCCGGGTTGAGTTCGTAGGGCAGCCAGGTAATGGCGAAGCGCTCGTTCAGGCCATAGCGCTCCAGCGCCGTCTCCAGCCGGGCCTTGCCGATGAAGCACCAGGGGCAGGCGATGTCGGAGACGATCGCGAGCGGCATCTTGTCCTGCATGTCGATGTCCTTGTCTCAGGCAGGCGGGTAGCGGTGCTGCCCGCCATGCCGGTCTTCGGCGAGCGCTTCCACGCCCGGCGTCTCGCAGCCGGAGAGGAAGGCGGGGCCCACCGGAATCTTGCCGGCACCGCCGGGGATGTCGAGGATATAGGTCGGCTGGCACAGCCCGGAAAGGTTGCCGCGCAGGCTTTTGACGAGCGCCTGCCCCTCCTCAAGCGTCAAACGGAAATGCGAGGTGCCGGGCGCGAGATCGGGATGGTGCAGGTAATAGGGCTTGATGCGGTTCTCGACGAAGGCCCGCATCAGGGCACCGAGCGTCCCGACATCGGCATTGACGCCCTTGAGCAGCACCGACTGGCTGAGCAGGACATGGCCGGCATCGGCGAGCGTTGCGATCGCCGTGCGGGCATCGTCGGTGAACTCGCGCGGATGATTGGCGTGGATGGCGATATAGCTCGCCTTGCCAGGGATGCGCAGTGCCCTGGCATAGTCCGGCGTGATCCGGCCGGGATCGACGACGGGCACGCGGGTGTGCCAGCGCGCGACCTTGATATGCGGGATCGCGGCAAGACGCTTCGCGACCTCGCGCACGCGACGGGCGGAGAGAATGAAGGGATCGCCGCCCGTCATGATCACCTCCCAGATCTCAGGACGGGAGGCGAGATAGGCGAGCGCCGCGTCGAGCTTGGCGCCGGTCAAGGCATCGCCGCCGGGGCCGACCATCTCGCGACGGAAGCAGAAGCGGCAATAGACCGGGCAGGCATGGACGAGCTTGAGCAAGGCGCGGTCGGGATAGCGATGGACCACGCCCTCGACCGGGGAATGAGCCTCGTCGCCGATCGGGTCGGCCAGCTCCTGCGGCAGCGTCGTAAGCTCGGCCGCATCAGGGATGAACTGGCGCGCGATCGGGTCGGTGGGATCAGCCGGATCGATCAGCCCGGCAATGGCCGGCGTCACCGAGACGGCATAGCGCTCCGCCACCTTCTGCAAGGCATCGCGGCGCGCGGGCGCGGCCAAGCCGGCCTCGACGAGCGCGTCGATGCTGCGCAAAGGCTGGCCACCGGGGGGCTGGTGAACGGTCATGCCCCTCCCCTGCCCGGTTCCGCGACCGGCGTCCAGAGCACATCCTCGATCCGGCGGGCGCCCACACAGAGCATGACGAGCCGGTCGAAGCCGAGCGCGATGCCGGATGCGGCCCGCATCAGTGCCAGAGCCTCCAGGAAATCCTCGTCGACCGGATAGCGCTCGCCATAGATGCGCTCTTTCTCGTCCATATCGGCCTCGAAACGGCGGCGCTGTTCGGCAGGGTCGGTGAGCTCGCCGAAGGCATTGGCGAGTTCGACGCCGCAGGCATAGAACTCGAAGCGCTCGGCCACGCGCGGATCGCCGGGCTTAGGCCTTGCGAGCGCGGCCTCGCTAATTGGGTATTCGCAGAGGATCGTGGCACGGCCACGGCCGAGATGCGGCTCGATGCGCTCGGACAGGATGCGACTGAAGATGTCGGACCAGCTATCGTCTTCGGCGACCCGGATACCGGCCTCGATTGCATCGGCCGCGAGCCCGCCCCGATCGAGTTCCTGATCGGCGGTCACCGTGCGTAGCAGGTCTATGCCGGCATGGCGCCTGAAGGCCTCCTGCAAGGTCAGGCGCTCGGGCTCGGCGAAGGGGTCGGCCTCGACGCCCCGCCAGCGCAGCATGGTGGCGCCGGCGGCACGCGCAGCCTCGGCCAGCAGCGCCGCGCAATCCTGCATCAGCGCCTCGTAACCCTCGCCGGCGCGATACCATTCCAGCATCGTGAATTCGGGGTGGTGCAGGGCCGTGCGCTCGCGATTGCGGAAGACGCGGGCGAAATCGAAGATGCGGGTCTCGCCGGCCGCGAGCAGCTTCTTGGCCGCGAATTCCGGCGAGGTGTGCAGGTAATAGGGATGCGGCTCTGCGGCATTGTCGATCAGCGTCGTGCCGAAGCCATGCAGATGCGTCTCGTTGCCGGGCGAGACCTGGAGGATCGCCGCCTCGACCTCGGTGAAGTCGCGGTTCTCGAACCAGCGGCGCAGCGCCGCCTTGATCCGCCCGCGCGCCAGCAGCGCAGGCCGGCGGTCGGCATGGACATCATGTCGCCAGAACGGCGTCGGGGACGAACTCATCGAAACTCGCATCGAATGCGTCGGAAAGCTTTCGTTTCGCGCGCGAATGCGGTAGTTGCGCGGCGACAGAATTCGCATAGAGCATCGCGCGAAAAAGTGGGAACCGGTTTTTCGCGATAGCGATGCTCTGAATTTCAGATTTGCGCGACAACGCTGCGCACCAGAAGGACATTCACGTGGTCAAGGTCATCGCCTCTTCTGTCCGCAAGGGCAACGTCCTCGAGCTCGACGGGCATCTCTGCACCGTCATCTCGGCCGAGAGCTTCTTCCCGGGCAAGGGCACGCCGACGACGCAGATCGACATGCGCCGCATCTCCGACGGCACCAAGATGACCCAGCGCTACAAGACGACCGAGCAGGTCGAACGCGCCTATGTCGAGGACCGCGACTTCACCTATCTCTACCAGGACGGCGAGCAGTACGTCTTCATGAACCCGGAGACCTACGACCAGATCCCGGTCGACAAGGACGTGATCGGCGACGCCGCTCCCTATCTCCAGGAGAACATGAAGGTCTCGCTCTCGGTGTTCGAGGACAAGGCCGTCGCGATCGAACTGCCGCAGCGCGTCACGCTCGAAGTCGTCGAGACCGAGCCGGTGACCAAGGGCCAGACGGCCTCCTCCTCCTACAAGCCGGCGATCCTCTCGAACGGCGTGCGCAGCGCCGTGCCACCGCATGTCGGCATCGGCACCCGCGTCGTCGTGATGACGGCCGACGGCTCCTATGTCGAGCGCGCGAAGGATTGATCTGCTGGCGCAGAGCGCCGCAGAAAATTCTCCTCTATAGCTTTTCGCAGCGGGCCCTTTCCGGGCCCGTTGTCGTTTCCGAGGACATCATGACGCTCACAGTCAAGGCCGCCGCCCTTTCCGGCTTCGTGCAGACGCTCAAGGCGCTCGACGCCATTCTCGACAAGGCCGTGCAACAGGCCGAGACCCGCAAGATCCAGCCGGAGGTGCTGCTGAGCGCCCGCCTCGCGCCGGACATGCTGGCCTTCACCCGCCAGATCCAGCTCTGCTGCGACTTCGCCAAGAACGCGGTCGCCCGCCTTTCGGGCGGCGAGAACCCGCGCTTCCCGGACGAGGAAAAGAGCTTCCCGGAGCTGAAGGAGCGCATCGCCAAGACGCTGGCCTTCGTTGCAGCCGCCGACAGCGCGACACTCGATGCCGGGCTTGCCCGCGAGGTCACCTTCCCGCGCGGCCCCTCGGCGACCGTGACGATGACCGGGGAGGCTTATCTCACCCGCTTCGCCATCCCGAACTTCTATTTCCACGCCACGACGGCCTACGACATCCTGCGCCAGAACGGCTTCCAGATCGGCAAGCAGGACTTCCTGCTCGGCGTCTTCGACGCCTGAGGCCAGCCTTCCTGACATGAGCCCGATGCCGGCCATCACGATCGAACGCCCCTCTCCCCGGGATGCCGGGGAGATCGCCGCGCTCTATCTGGCGTCGCGCGCGGAGGCCCTGCCCTGGCTGCGCCGTGTCCATAGCGACGACGAGGTCAGGGGCTGGATCAAGCATGTCAGGCTTGTCAGCGGCGAGAGCTGGGTCGCGCGGGAGGCCGGGCGCATCCTCGGCTTTCTCTGCCTCGACGGCGAGGATCTCGACCAGCTCTACCTGCTGCCGGGCCAGTTCCGGCGCGGCATCGGCTCGCTGCTTCTCGCCAAGGCGAAGGAGCTGAGCCCGGAGCGGCTCCACCTGTTTACCTTCCAGCGGAACATGGCTGCGCGGGCCTTCTACGAGCGCCACGGCTTCCGCCTCGTCGACCTCAACGACGGCGAGCGCAACGAGGAAGGCGAGCCGGACGCGCTTTACGAGTGGCGCCGATCTTTTTCGACCGGGGACTTGTAATCGGGAAGCGCCCTTCCCATCTTGGGATCACGGCGATGTCGAGAGCGTTCCACAGCTCTCCAGCGCCGTTGAAGACGGCCATGAGCCGAACGTTTGACGCCGGATGTACGCGCACCCGTTCAGGACATGGCCGTTGGTTCATTCCGAGGCCCGTAGCGGACATCCGCTGCGGGTCTTTTCGTTTCCACCTTCCGCCTTGGCGAGCACGGTGCTCAGGACGCAGATGCTCGCCACAAGGGCGAGCATGACGCCATGGCTTTCTCTCAACCCTGCAAGAACGGATTATTCTGTCGCTCTTCGCCGAGCGTGCTGGCCGGGCCGTGGCCTGGCAGGAACTGGACGTCGTCCCCGAGCGACAGGAGCTTCGTCTTGATCCCCGAGATCAGCGCCTCATGGTCGCCATAGGGGAAATCGGTGCGGCCGACGGAGCCGGCAAAGACGGTGTCGCCCGCCAGCAGGAAACGCAGATCCTTCTGGAAGAAGGTGACATGGCCCGGCGAATGGCCCGGCACATGTGCGACCGCGAAGGTCAGGTCGCCGAGAGAAACCGTATCGCCCTCCTTCAGCCAGCGCGTCGGCACGACCGCCTTCATGCCGGGGATGTCGAAGCGCAGCCCCTGTTCCGGCAAGGCCTCGAGCAGGGGCTTGTCGCCCTCATGCGGCCCGATCACCGGGATCGACAGCGCCTCGGCCAGCTCTGTCGCGCCGCCGGCATGATCGAGATGGCCGTGCGTCAGCCAGATCGCGACCGGGGTGACGCCGAGCTCCTTCAGGGCGCCCAGAAGCTTCGGAACATCGCCGCCGGGATCGACGATGGCCGCCTCGTTTGATTTGGGCTCCCAGACGATCGAGCAATTCTGCTGGAACGGCGTCACCGGCACGACGGCGATCTGGAGCGGCGGCTGGTCGGTCATGGGAGGCCTTTCGATGGTCGCAGAAGGCTTTTACCGCCCGCCGCAGCGACTGGCGATGAGCGCGCGGTAATTCACCAGCTCGGAATCCATCTCGGCGACATTGCGCGCGCGTTCTGCCCCGCCCTGACAGGCGGCGAAGACCGAGCGGGCCTTCTGGAGATAGATGACATGCTCGCGGAAGGTCCGGCACTGCGTCGCCTGGTCGGCGCTCGCCACACCTGCAAGCCGCGTCTGCTGCTGGCGGAAGCCGGCCTCGTTCTGGAAGAGATCGCGCGAGCAGGTCGCCGGGCGCGGCTGCTGGGCCAACGCGGGAGCAGCCAGCAAAAGCGCCGCAACGGCCAGGACCAGCCTCATCCGAGGTTCAGCTCCTTGAAGAAGTCGTTGCCCTTGTCGTCGATGACGATGAAGGCCGGGAAATCCTCGACCTCGATCCGCCAGACCGCCTCCATGCCGAGCTCCTGATATTCGAGCACCTCGACCTTGCGGATGCAGTCCTGCGCAAGGCGCGCCGCCGGGCCGCCGATCGAGCCGAGATAGAAGCCGCCATGGGCCTTGCAGGCCTCCCGCACGGAGGCCGAGCGGTTGCCCTTGGCGAGCATCACCATCGAGCCGCCGAAGGATTGGAACTGGTCGACGAAGGAATCCATCCGGCCGGCCGTGGTCGGGCCGAAGGAGCCCGAGGCGAAGCCTTCCGGCGTCTTGGCCGGGCCGGCGTAATAGACCGGGTGGTTCTTGAAATAGTCGGGCATGCCCTCGCCGCGCTCCAGCCGCTCGCGGATCTTGGCATGGGCGAGATCGCGCGCGACGACGATCGTGCCGGTCAGCGACAGGCGCGTCTTGACCGGGTGCTTCGAGAGCGTCGCGAGAATCGCGCTCATCGGCTGGTTGAGGTCGACCTTGACGACATCGCCGCCGAGCGAGGCGTCCTCGACCTCCGGCAGGTACTTGGACGGATCGGTCTCCAGCGCCTCCAGGAAGATGCCATCCTTGGTGATCTTGCCCTTGGCCTGGCGATCGGCCGAGCAGGAGACGCCGAGCCCGATCGGCAGCGAGGCGCCGTGGCGCGGCAGGCGGATGACGCGCACGTCATGGCAGAAATACTTGCCGCCGAACTGCGCGCCGACGCCGAGCGCCTGCGTCATCTTGTGGACCTCCTCCTCCATCTCGATGTCGCGGAAGGCATGGCCCGAGGGCGACCCCTTCGTCGGCAGCGCGTCGAGATATTTGGTCGAGGCCAGCTTCACCGTCTTGAGATTCTGCTCGGCCGAGGTGCCGCCGATGACGATGGCGAGGTGGTAGGGCGGGCAGGCGGCAGTTCCGAGCGTCAGGATCTTCTCCTTCAGGAACGCCATCATGCGGTCCTTGGTCAGGAGCGAGGGCGTCGCCTGGTAGAGGAAGGTCTTGTTGGCCGAGCCGCCGCCCTTGCAGACGAAGAGGAATTTGTAGGCGTCCTCACCCTCGGCGTAGATGTCGATCTGCGCCGGCAGGTTGGTCGCCGTGTTCTTCTCCTCGAACATCGAGAGCGGCGCGAGCTGGGAATAGCGCAGGTTGCGCTTGAAATAGGCATCCGCCACGCCCTCGCCGAGCGCCGCCTCGTCGTCGCCATCGGTCCAGACCTTGCGGCCCTTCTTGCCCATGACGATCGCGGTGCCGGTGTCCTGGCACATCGGCAGCACGCCGCCGGCCGCGATATTGGCGTTCTTCAGCAGATCATAGGCGACGAACTTGTCGTTCGAGGTCGCCTCGGGATCGTCGAGGATCTTGCCGAGCTGGGCGAGGTGACCGGGACGCAGCAGGTGGTTGATGTCGATGAAGGCCTGTTCGGAGAGCTGGCGAATCGCTTCGCGCGAGACGTTCAGGACCTCGCGGTCGCCGATCTTCTCGACGCTGACGCCTTCGCTGCCGAGCTTGCGATAAGGCGTGGTGTCCTCGCCCAGCGGGAAGAGATCGACATGCGTATAGGCCATGGCCAGCGGCTCCGAAACAGGGTGCACCGCGATCAGGACATGGAAGACGCGGTAACGATCCAGCCGGCGTCATAGCCCGTCGGCCGGCATCGTCCAAGCAGTCTTTAATGCGTTTAAGCCTAGGCCGCCTGCGCGGCTGATTCGGCGAGGATCGCGTAGATCGCGGCGGGGTCGCGGACCTTGCGGACCTGTTCCAGAACGGTCTGGTTACGCAGCACGCGCGCCACACGGGCGAGCGCCTTGAGATGATCGGCGCCGGCACCTTCAGGCGCGATCAGCACGAAGATGATGTCGACGGGCTGACCGTCGAGCGCGTCGAAATCGATCGGCTTCTCGGTGCGGGCGAAGAGCCCGACGAGGCGATCGATCGCCGGCATGCGGCCATGCGGGATCGCGATGCCATCGCCGATACCGGTGGAGCCGAGCCGCTCGCGCTGGAGCAGAGCTTCGAAAAGCTCGCGGTCCGGCAGGCCCGTCAGCGAGGCGGCATGCTGGGCAAGCTCCTGCAGAGCCTGCTTCTTGCCGTTGGCCCGCAGCGGCGAGATCACCGCTGCTGGGCTCAGAAGATCGGTCAGCGTCATTCGCCCGTCCATGCATGTCCCGTGCCGGTCGAAAAGCCGGCGGCACGGGTCAGGTTCGACGGCCGGAGCGGATCGCCCGCCGGCCTCAGGACAACGATGCCGGCGGGTCGATCCAGCCGATATTGCCGTCGCGGCGGCGGTATACGACGTTCATGCGGCCATTGCCAGCGTGGCGGAAGATGACGACCGGCGCGCCCGTCAGGTCAAGCTCCGCGACAGCGTCGCTTACCGTCCTGATATGCAGGGATTTGGTCGATTCCGCGACGATCACCGGGTTATCGCCGGCTGAAGCCCCATCGATTCCCTCGATATCCTCATCGGGAGCCGCGATCACGTAGCTGGGGATTTCGATGCCGACGTCGCGGCCATTGCCCGCCGAACGATCCTTCAGCCGACGCTTGTAGCGTCGCAGCCGCTTCTCGATGCGCTCGGCCATCTTGTCGAGGCTGGCATAGGGATCATGGGCAGTGGCAGAGGCTTCCAGCGTGATTCCCGAGGAGAGGTGCAGGACACCGTCGGTCCGGAAGGCGGAGCCGTCCTTGTCCACCGTGACGTGGCCCTGGTAGCCACCCTCGTAATATTTGCTGACCGCCGCAGCGACCCGCTCCTCGGCCTGGCCGCGCAGGGCCTCGCCGACATCGAGATTCTTGCCGGAGATTCGCAAGCTCATGGAGTGCTTCCCCTTGGTTTAGCCATGGCCCTGTTCGGCCATCCCTAGGAGCTAAGAACCGCGAGTCGGGGTTGTCAATGAGCCGGCGCACTCATGGCGCGCATGCGCCTGCGCTTTGGAACAAAATCGCGCGACGCTACCCCAGCGCCATCGCGACTTTCTCGCGCCGGCGCTCCATGGAGGACGGGATTCTGAGGGATTCGCGGTATTTCGCCACGGTGCGCCGAGCGATATCGATGCCGCCATCCTTGAGCCGGGTGACGATGGCATCGTCCGAAAGGACCGCCGAGGGGCTCTCGTCGTCGATCATCTGCTTGATCCGGAAGCGGACCGCCTCCGCCGAATGCGCTTCGCCGTAGCCGGTCGCGGCGATCGCGGCGGAAAAGAAGTACTTCATCTCGAAGACGCCGCGCGAGCAGGTCAGGTATTTGTTCGAGGTGACGCGCGAGACGGTCGATTCGTGCATGCCGATCGCATCGGCCACGGTCTTGAGGTTGAGCGGGCGCAGATGCTCGACGCCATGGGCAAAGAAGCCGTCCTGCTGCCGCACGATCTCGCTCGCGACCTTCAGGATCGTCCGGGCGCGCTGCTCCAGCGAGCGGGTCAGCCAGTTCGCGGTCTGCAGGCATTCGGCGATGAAAGCCTTGTCCGAATCGTTGCGGGCCGCCCGCGAGACGCGCGCATGGTAGGTCTGGTTGACCAGCAGGCGCGGCAGAGTGTCGGGGTTGAGGTCGATCAGCCAGGAACCGTCGGGCGCGGCGCGGATGAAGACATCCGGCACGACGGTCTCGGCGGCCGAGCCGCCGAAGGCGCGGCCCGGCTTGGGGTCGAGGCGGCGGATTTCGCCCACCATATCGGCGATATCCTCGTCGTCGACGCCGCAGAGGCGCTTCAGCGCGGCGAAATCGCGCTTGGCGACCAGCGGCAGATTCGCCACCAGTGCCTGCATCGCCGGGTCGAAGCGGTTGCGGTCGCGCAACTGGATGGCCAGGCATTCGGCGACGTCGCGGGCCGCGACGCCGGACGGGTCGAAACCCTGGACGACGCGCAGCACCGCCTCGACCCTGTCGATGGCGACGCCGAGGCGTTCGGCGATCTCCGCCAGCGGCTCGCCGAGATAGCCGCTATCGTCGACCGCATCGATGATATGGCGGCCGATGATGCGCTCCGCCGGCGCGATGACGGCGAGATCGAGCTGCGCGATCAGGTGATCATGCAGCGAAGCGTCCGCCGTCAGGCTGCTTTCGAAACCCTCGGGATCGCCGTCGAAGGAGCCCCCCGACGCGCCATAGGCGCCGCCGACGATCGGCAGGCTGTCGGCCCCGCCCGCCTCGCTGCGGGCCGGGGTCGGCTGCTCGTTCTGGAAAACATTGTCGAGCCCGGTGCCGAGCCTGCCCTCCATGCCCTCCTGCGTATGCAGGCTCTCGGCACGGGCGAAGCTCTCGGCATCGGCGGCGTGAGGACCATCGGCATCATCGGGCCGGGCCGGCAGGTCGTTCGCCTCGTCGCGCTCCAGCAGCGGATTGCGCTCGAGCTCGCCCTCGACGAAATTCTGAAGCTCGAGATGGGAGAGCTGCAGGAGCTTGATCGCCTGCAGCAGCTGCGGCGTCATCACCAGGGATTGTCCCTGGCGCAGCTCCATGCGCGGCATCATCGCCATGCGCCAAAGGCCCTTCCCACTCGCGCGCCATCGGCACGCTTCTTGCTTGCGAAAAGGACACTAGCGCCGGCTCACCGCCGCGTCAAAGGCTGCACCGCGCCTGCGGACAGAGAATGATGCACCGCAACAAATCCGCAGCGAAGCGGGCCGAAGCGCCTCAGAGGCGGAAATCCTCGCCGAGATAGACGCGCCGGACATCCGGATTGGCGATGATCTCGGCCGGCGAGCCTTCGGTCAGGACCCGTCCCGAGTGGATGATGTAGGCGCGGTCGACCAGACCGAGCGTCTCGCGGACATTGTGGTCGGTGATCAGCACGCCGATGCCGCGATCGGTCAACTGACGCACCAGCGCCTGGATGTCGCCGACCGCGATCGGGTCGATGCCGGCGAAGGGCTCGTCGAGCAGGATGAAGGAGGGCTTGCCGGCCAGGGCCCGCGCGATCTCGCAGCGGCGGCGCTCGCCGCCCGAGAGCGCGATCGAGGGCGCCTTGCGCAGGCGGGCGATGGTGAATTCCTCGAGCAGCTGGTCGAGCTGGCGCTCGCGTGCCTTGCGGTCGGGCTCGACCACCTCCAACACCGAGCGGATATTGTCCTCGACCGACAGGCCGCGGAAGATCGAGGCTTCCTGCGGCAGGTAGCCGATGCCGAGGCGCGCGCGCTGGTACATCGGCAAGGCCGTGATGTCGTTGCCTTCGAGCGAGATGATGCCGGCATCGGCCGCGACCAGGCCGGTGATCATGTAGAAGATCGTCGTCTTGCCGGCGCCGTTGGGGCCGAGCAGGCCGACCGCCTCGCCCTGGCGCAGATGGAGACTTGCATCGGAGACGACGGCACGCCCGCCATAGCTCTTGCGCAGGCCGTCGACCGCGAGGACGCCCGGTCCGCCGATCGCGGCGACCCTGGACGAGGCCTGGCGAACCTCCCCGTTGTCACGATTGCCGAAAAGACCGCGCAACCGGCCGAGGACGCCCGGTTGCTGCGGGCGTGGGGCCGGCCGCGCCGGCGCGGCCGTGGGACGAGGCGCTTCGGAAACAGTCACTGCAGCACGATCAGTTGGTGGGCTTGGGCGCCGGCTTGGCGCCGGGCTTGCCGGCCTCGGTCTTGTTGGCGTCGGCCGCATTCGGAACGAACAGGCCCTGCACGCGCCCGCCCTGGACATTCGCGATGCCGGTTTCCGTGTTGTAGATCAGCTTCTCGCCGCGGGTCACGTTCGGCCCGTCGTTGAGGGCGACATTGCCGGTCATGATCACGACGTTGTTGGCGCGATCGAACTCGGCATTGTCCGAGGTCGCGGCCTGTGTCTTCGAGACCACCGTGACCGGCCCCTTGCACAGGATGCGCTTGATCGAGCTGTCATTGCCCTGACCGCCCGCGCCCGCGCCCGCCGCCGCGGGAGCCGGCGTTGCCGGGCGCCCGGCGGTTCCGCCCGGCCCGCCACGGCCCTCGTAGAGCACCGTCATCACGGTGCAGCGAACCGTCGTCTCGCCCTGCACGGCCACGACATTGCCGGAGAAGATCGCCTTGTTCTCCTTGTCGAGCACGTCGAGCTTGTCCGCGTCGATCTTGATCGGCTCCTTGCTGTCGCCGCCGAGGCCACCCAGCGCCGAGGATGCGCCGCGCGCCTTGGCCGGGGCTGCCTGCGGCTTGGCGGGGGCGGCCTGCGCGAAGGCCTCCTGCGGCGCGCCAAGCAGCGCGAAACCCGCTGCAAGCAGCAGCGCGGCGTCGCGGGCATCTGCGAAACGGAGCATCTGGCCAGCCCTGGTCATGTCACTGTCTCTTCCCATTACCAGCGTCGCCCGCCGGTGCTGCATCCGCGGGAGGAACCCGATTCGCTTTCAGCAATTCCGGCATCGGCGTGCTGCCCTCGCGTTCGGGGCCGGCGAGCGTACCTGCTGGCGCGTTTCGGATGAAGACCCGCACCCGTCCCTCGAAGGCGATCAACTCGCCATTGTTCTTCACGTCAAGGGTGTCGGCGTCCACCGTGGTCTCGCCGAGGCTGACCTTGACCGGCTCCTTCGAGACGACGGTGCCGGATTTGAAGTCGACATCGGCCGTCTTCATCTGCATCTCGTGGTCGCTCTCGGTGCGGATCCTGACGTCGTCGATGAGGCGCAGCTTCTCCTTCTGCGTATCGAACAACCCCGTCTTCGCATTCACCGTCACCCAGCCCTCGCGCTCCATCTGGATGCGCGCCGTCAGGGTCTGGAGCTCGATCTGCGTCGGATTCCTGATCTCCTGGAAGGCGTTCACGGCCGTGACCTGGTAGGGCCGGTTGTCCTTGCGGTAGCCCGAGAGCTTCGGCGTCTCCATCCTGACCTTGCCGCCGGTGATGCCGACGGAGCTGACCGAGACATTCGCCAGCTTGCCGCCGAGCGGCGACAGGAAAGGAATGACGACGAGCGCCAGCACGAGCACGATCGCCGCGACGGGAATCAGCCGGCGCAGGAGGTGCACCAGTTGCGTATGGCGCCGCGCTGCGCCGAAGGCCGCGCGCCGGCGCAGCGCCTGCGCGGCCAGCCCCGCAGCCGGGTCGTTGAAGGTCATTGCCAAAGTCATGTCCCGCGCAATGGCAGCCGCTGACGGCATTTTCGTGTCACAGGACAGGCCACATCGCGCCCCCGCGTAGCTCGTCCATGAGGGCGCGCGCTTGTCCGCGCGCGCCACCCGCGCGCAGACTGACGCAAGAAGCCTTGGAAATTGTCAAGTGTGCGCGAAGATGTCGGTCTCGTCCCAGCCGGCGAGATCGAGCTCGGCCCGGTAGGGCAGGAACTGGAAACAGGCCTGGGCGAGGTGCCGGCGCCCTTCGCGCGCCAGCATCGTCTCGAGCTTCTCGTGCAGCGCGTGCAGGTGCAGCACGTCGGAGGCGGCATAGGCGAGCTGGGCCTCGCTCAGCGTATCGGCGCCCCAGTCGGAGGATTGCTGCTGCTTCGACAGGTCGACGCCGAGCAGTTCGCGCACGAGATCCTTGAGCCCGTGCCGGTCGGTATAGGTGCGGGCCAGCTTCGAGGCGATCTTGGTGCAATAGACCGGCGTCGTGACCACGCCGAAGGCGTGCTTGAGCACTGCGACGTCGAAGCGGGCGAAGTGGAAGAGCTTCAGAACGGCCGGGTCCTCGAGCAGGCGGATCAGGTTCTTCGGACGCTCGCCGTCCTTGGGAATCTGCACGACATCGGCGGTGCCGTCACCGCGCGACAGCTGGACGACGCAGAGCCGGTCGCGGTGCGGATTGAGGCCGAGCGTCTCGGTATCGATCGCGACGCTCGACCCGGCCTCATAGCCGTCCGGCAGGTCGCCGCGATGGAAACGGATGGTCATGCTCGAAACCTCACTGGGGCCGCGCGGAGGCGCCCTTCAACTGCACTTCACGACAAGGGGAACGGCAGGCCGCGAGCCGAAAGCAACGCGTGTTCCGCAGCTAACCGCCAGCCCCGTCGCGTTCAAGCCCTTTCTGGGCCGATATAAACTCTTAGGCGCCCCGTTAACCTTTTATTCACCATAAGCTTCACCGTCGCGGCAAGCCGTGCGACAAAGGCCATCGGAGCTTGCCTGATGTCCCTGATCCGCCTCTTCAGCGATTTCGACGGCCGCATCGGCTTGCGGACCTTCTGGCTCGGCAGCATCGCGGTCGCGCTGACCCTGCTCGCCATCCAGCGCACCGTGCCGCTTCTGGTCGGTTACCGGGACGCGATCATGGTCGTCGCCTTCGTCAAGGCCTTCGCCCTGTTCCCCTGGGCCGCGCTGGCAGCGAAGCGTGCCACCGACCGTGGCAGCACACCGCTCTTCGGCATCCTGCTGGTCTGCGCGATCGTGCTGCCGGAGCATCTGCGCGTCGTCATGCCGTTCGGCTGGCGCCCGTCGCTGGAGGCGATCTCGACCATGGCCTGGGTCGTCGCCTTCATCGATCTCGGGCTGCTGCCGTCGGCAACGAAGCAGGATAGGGTTGCGGCCACGCCAGCGGGAGCTAGAACATCAGATTGAATACCAATCCTATGTTCTAGATCTTTGATTTTGCATCGGCTTTCCCGAAAACCGCATTCCACTTTTCGGGCCGATGCTCTAAAGCGGCGGAATGAGCGCCGCACCCACCTCCCCCACCCCCGTACTGCCTTTCGACCCGGCCGACCCCGTCGCCTTGACGCAGGCCCTGGTCCGCTGCCCCTCGGTGACGCCTGAAGAAGGCGGCGCGCTCGCGTTGCTTGCCGCTGTGCTCTCGGCGGAAGGCTATGACGTGCATCGCCCGGTCTTCAGTGAGCCCGGCACGCCTGATGTCGAGAATCTCTATGCCCGCATCGGCAGCACCGCTCCGGTCTTCGTGATCGCCGGCCATACCGATGTCGTTCCTGTCGGCGACGAGGCCGCCTGGACGCGCGAGCCCTTCGGCGGCGCGATCGAGAATGGAACGCTCTACGGGCGCGGCGCCTGCGACATGAAGGGCGGGCTCGCCGCCATGGTCGCAGCCGCGATCCGCTACGGCCGTGACAATCCCGATGCGCCCGGCTCGATCGCCTTCCTGGTCACCGGCGACGAGGAAGGCCCCTCGGTCAACGGCACGGTCAAGCTGCTCGCCTGGGCGCATGAGCGCGGCGAGCGCTTCGACCATTGCATCCTCGGCGAGCCGACCAATCCGGCGACGATGAGCGACATGATCAAGATCGGCAGGCGCGGGTCGCTGACCGGCAAGCTCACCGTCCAGGGCACGCAGGGTCATGTCGGCTATCCTCATCTCGCCGACAACCCGATCCGCGGCATGGTGCGCCTGCTCGCTGCCCTCGACGCCACACCGCTCGACGGCGGCACGCAGCATTTCGACCCGAGCAATCTCGAAGTGACGACGCTCGATGTCGGCAACCCCGCGACCAACGTCATCCCGGCGCAGGCGAAGGCGGCCTTCAACATCCGCTTCAACGACACATGGACGCCGGAGACGCTCGCCGCCGAACTGGAACGGCGCCTGCACGAGGCGGCCGGCAACCAGGTTCGCTACACACTCGAGGTCCAGCCGACCAATGCGGTCGCCTTCCTGACCGAACCCGGCCCCTTCGTCGCGATCGTCGCCGACGCGATCGAGGCCGAGACCGGCAAGCGCCCGGCGCTCTCGACCACGGGCGGCACCTCGGACGCGCGCTTCATCAAGAATTACTGCCCCGTCGTCGAATACGGCGTCGTCGGCAAGACGATGCACCAGATCGACGAATCCGTCGCCGTCGCCGACCTCGTGGCGCTCGAACGGATCACGCATCGTTTGATTACCAGCTATTTTGCCGCGCACCGTCAGGCTTGACGCGACGGAACCACGGCCCATTATCGCGGTTAGACGAAAGTCTAAGATCGCAGATGATGGAGACCGTGATGAGGCTGGCAGCCGATGACGTCGCGCGTTCGCTGCGCGGCTCCTGGCACCTCATGACGCGGGGCGCCGAGGCTCTCCCCGAGCTCGACCTGACGCGGGACGGGTTCTGGCGCTCCTTTCTCGCCTTCGCGCTGATGCTGCCGGCGACGGTCGCCATCCTCGCGGCGGTGCGCCTGGTCGCCGGGCTGCCGAACAGCGCCGGATTGTTCGCCGCGCCGACGCTCGCCCTGTCGGTGATCGCGGCGATGGCGCTGACGATCCTTGCCGTCCCGGCCCTGCTGATCGTGCTGCGCCCGGAGCTCGCGCAAAGCCCGCGCTTCACCAGCTTCGTGATCGCCTGGAACTGGGCCGGCATCGTCTCAGCCAGCCTGATGGCGGTCCCGGCGGCGATCTTCGCGATCGGCTGGGCGCCGCCGAAGCTCGCGATCGTGCAGTCGCTCTTCTTCGCCGCGATCGTGCTGAGGCTGCGCTATTGCGTGGCGCGGGCGGTTTTCGGCCCGGAGGTTCGCGGCGTCGCCCTGCCGCTGGTCGCCGCCAGCCTGGTGCTCGACTACGGCGTCACGCGGCTGTTCGGCCTGTTCTGAGGCGCCGCGGCCTCAAGCAGACGGATCGACATAGTCGACCCCGGCGAGATAGAGCCCGCAGGACGGCGCCAGCGCCGCGCATTGCGAGCGGTCGCGGGCGGCCAGGACCTTGCCGACCTTGTTCTCCGGCCAGCGGCCCATCCCGACCATCTTCAGGCAGCCGACGATCGAGCGGACCTGATGATGCAGGAAGGAGCGGGCGTGGACATAGACGACGATCTCGGAGCCCTCGCGGCGGACATCGCAGCGATCGAGCGTGCGGATCGGACTGTTGGCCTGGCATTCGGCGGCACGGAAGGTGGTGAAGTCGTGCTGGCCGAGCAGCGCCTTGGCCGCGCGGTCCATCGCCTCGTGATCGAGCTTGACCGGCACATGCCAGACGCGGTCGCGATCGAGCGCCGGCTGGGCCCGGCGGTCGAGGATGCGGTAGACGTAATAGCGGCGCCGCGCCGAGATGCGGGCGTCGAAATCGCTGGGGACCAGTTCGGCGCTGAGCACGGCGACCGGAATCCGCTTCAGCCGGGCATTGGTCGCGTCGCGCACGACATCGGTGCGCCATTCCTTGTCGATATCGACATGGGCGACCTGATGGGTGGCGTGGACGCCGGCATCGGTCCGGCCGGCGCAATGCAAGCGGACGGGATGACCGCAGAACGCTTCCACCGCCTCCTCGACGCTCTGCTGCACGGACGGGCCGTTGAGCTGGCGCTGCCAGCCTGAGAACGGCGTGCCGTCGTACTCGATGACGAGCTTGTAGCGCGGCATCAGAGCTTGTCGCCGGCTCCGAGCCGGGCGCCGCGCAGGAACTCGGCCCCGCTCATCGGCGCCTTGCCGGCGCGCTGGACCTGAAGCAGCTTCACCGCCCCGACGGCGCAGGCGACACTGCCCTCGTCGTCGAGCAGCGTGCCGGGCTCGGCCGCGCCGCCGGCCCGGGCCGTGCGCAGGATCTTCAGGCGCTCCGGCCCCTTGCCGAGATCGATCTCGGCGAAGGCGCCCGGGAAGGGCGAGAGGCCGCGCACGAGGTCGTGGACCTGCTGCGCCGGCAGGGTCCAGCTCAGCTTCGCCTCGGCATTCGCGATCTTGCTCGCATAGGTCACGCCCTCTTCCGGCTGCGGCGTGAACTGCAGGCCGCCGCGCCCGAGCGCAGCGAGCGCGCGCACCATCAGATCGGCGCCGAGCAGGCTGAGCTGATCGTGCAATTCGCCGGCCGTCATGTCCGGGCCGATCGCAAGGTTCTCGACCATGGCGACAGGTCCGGTATCGAGACCGGCTTCCATCTTCATGACACAGACGCCGCTCTCGGCATCGCCCGCCATGATCGCACGCTGGATCGGCGCGGCGCCGCGCCAGCGCGGCAGCAGCGAGGCGTGGAGATTAAGGCAGCCGAGTTCGGGCAGATCGAGGATCGCCTGGGGCAGGATCATGCCATAGGCGACGACGACGGCGACATCGGCCTGGTGCGAGGCGATGATCTCGGCCTGCTCCGGCGTCTTCAGCGTCTTGGGCGTGAAGACCGGGATGCCGAAACGCTCGGCAGCGCGATGCACCGGCGAAGGCTTCGTTTCGAGGCCGCGGCCAGCCTGCGCCGGGGGGCGGGTGTAGCAGGAGACGACCTCATGCCCCTGGCCTACGATCTCGGTCAGCACCGGCACGGCAAAATCCGGCGTGCCCATGAAGATGACGCGCAAGCTCATACGCTCGACCTTACCTTGGCCCGGCTCGATACCGGGAAGAATAGAACAGCCCTCATCCTGAGGAGCAGCCAGAGGCTGCGTCCCGAAGGATGATCCTGTCGCCTCCTGAAGCACCCTTCGAGACGCCGCGCACCGCGGCTCTCAGGACGAGGGCTCGGATACGACCGCTCGCTACGCAGCCCGTTCGCGCTTGGCTGCCTTGGCGAATTTCTTGGTGACGCGCTCGCGCTTCAGCCGCGAGATGTGGTCGATGAAGAGCACGCCATCGAGATGGTCGATTTCGTGCTGCAGGCAGGTCGAGAGCAAGCCATCGGCCGCGATCTCATGGGTCTTGCCGTCGAGATCCATGTAGCGGACCTTGACCTCGGCCGGACGCTCGACCTCCTCGTAATATTCCGGGATCGAGAGGCAACCTTCCTCGTAGGCGCTGAATTCGTCCGAGGACCAGGTGACCTCCGGGTTGATGAAGACCTGCGGCTTCCGGGGCTCGGGCTCCTCGCCCTCCTTCGTCTCGGGCTTCGACAGGTCGATCGTCACCACGCGCAGCGGCACGCCGATCTGGATCGCCGCGAGCCCGATGCCGGGCGCGTCGTACATCGTCTCGAACATGTCCGCGACCAGCGTCCTGATCTCGGGCGTGACGGCCTCGACCGGCTTCGAGACGAGGCGAAGCTGGGCGTCGGGCAGGATGACGAGCGGGCGAACGGACATGGGATTCCAAGGAGAAAGAGCTGTTGAGCCCGGGACATAAGCATTTGTGGAGGAGCGGTCAAACTGTTCCGCTTTCGTTCGCAATTCCCTGCCGAATCGGCTAGGCTCCCGCGCATGAACGAGATCGCCTTCACCCTGCTGGAACGCCCGGTGACATGGGCCGAGGCCGCGCTGGGCTTCGGGGCCCTGAGCCTCGCCCTGCTGCTGATGGCGGTGATCGCCGGCTGGCGCGGCGGCCGGAGCCGCGCGATCGAGGCAGCGATGGCGACTGAGCGCGCCCGCGAAATGGACGACAAGGTCGCCGAGATGAACCGCCAGCAGGCCGAGCTCGCCGGCCGGATGCAGTCGATGGCCGAAATCCTGTCGACCCGGCAGGGCGATCTCGCCCGCCTCGTCGCCGACCGGATGGACGGCCTGAGCCACAAGGTCGGCCAGGGTCTCGAGCAGAATGTCCGCCAGACCACCGAAAGCCTCGGCAAGCTGCAGGAGCGGCTGGCGGTGATCGACAGCGCCCAGAAGAACCTGACCGACCTCACCTCCGAGGTCGTGACGCTCCGCGACGTGCTCGCCAACAAGCAGGCGCGCGGCGCCTATGGCCAAGGCCGGATGGAGGCGATCATCCGCGACGGGCTGCCCGCCGCCTTCTTCGCCTTCCAGCCACAGCTTTCCAACGGCAAGCGGCCGGACTGCCTCGTCACCCTGCCCGGCGACGGGCGCGGTCTCGTCATCGACGCCAAATTCCCGCTGGAGAGCTTCACGCTGCTGCGCGAGGCGCGCGGCGACGACGCGAAGAAGACGGCCGGCCAGCGCGTGCGCAGCGATGTCGGCGTGCATGTGAAGGATATCGCCGAGCGCTATTTCCTGCCCGGCGAGACGCAGGACATCGCCCTGCTCTTCGTGCCCTCCGAATCGATCTATGCAGATCTGCACGAGCATTTCGACGACGTGGTCCAGCGGGCGCACCGGGCGCGCATCATGATCGTCTCGCCCTCGCTCCTGGCACTGGCGATCCAGCTCATGCAGTCGCTGGTTCGCGATGCGCGGATGCGCGAGGAAGCGCAGGTGATCCAGACCGAAGTCGGCAAGCTGCTCGACGACGTGCGTCGGCTCGGCGAGCGCGTCGACAAGCTCGACAATCATTTCAGGCAGGCACAGGACGATGTCGGCCAGATCAAGACCTCGGCCGGCAAGGTGACGAGCCGCGCCGAGAGGATCGGCGCGCTCGATTTCGACGACGAGAAGAGCGAGCCGAAGCTGCCCTTCGCCAAGGGGCTGGAGCTGAAACGCGCTGCCGAGTAGGCACCGGCGCCTTCACGCCTGCCGTCACGGTAAACGCTTCCTGCGCTTTTGATTTCTGCACTTGCGATGCGGAAGCTGCGCTGCTTGGCCGGCCACAGCGAAAGTACGCGTTCATGCCCGGGCGGCCCGCCCGTTGCGGCATTAGAACAGTTTTAAGCATTATCTGGAAGAAATTCAGGCGCTATCAGCACTCAATACGATCGAATGCCGGCCTGGACTAGGCATCTCGACCACGCCTGCAGCCTAAACCTATGCGTTGCCGGCGGCATGCACTCCATAGCTGCCATACCGCGTCGTTCTTCCCGAGAGATGGCCCTTCATGCTGAAACTGCCTTTTCTGCGACTTCCGATCGCGACACGTCTGGCGATATTGGCCGTATTGATCGTCGGCGTTGCCGTGGCGGCCTCGGTTGCGGTGTCTCTTCGCGCGGCCGAGAAGGCGATGCGGGAGCGGGCCCAGTCGAGCCTGACGGTCAACATCAACCTTCTGCGGGATATCCTTCTTGCCAAGGGCGAGCCCAGATTCGAGGGCGGCAAACTCATTTTCGGCAGTGAAAGCGTCAACGGCAACTTCGCCGCGGTCGACAAGGTGAAGGAGCTTTCCGGCGGTACCGCCACGGTCTTCATGGGCGATACCCGGGTGACGACCAACGTCATGAAGCCGGACGGCACCCGGGCCGTCGGCACCAAGCTGGCACAGGGCCCGGCCCATGATGCCGTCTTCAAGGAGAAACGCACCTATTCCGGCGCGGCCGACATTCTCGGCGTGCCCTATTTCACGATCTACGAGCCGATCATCCAGAAATCGGACGGCAACGTGATCGGCATTCTCTATGTCGGCATCAAGCAGGAGGAATTCCTGTCCGTCATCGGCGAGATGATCCGCGCCAACATCATTGCCGGCCTGGCGATCGCGGCCGTCGCGGCGGGCCTGCTGTTCTGGCTCGTACGTCGCATGATGAAGCCGCTCGCGACCTTGAGCGCGGCTCTGAAGCGGCTCGCTCAAGGTGATCTGGACACGCCCGTTCCCGCTTTCGGCGGCGACCGCGAGTTCGGCGCCATGGCCAACGCCGTCGAGGTGCTGCACCATGCATCCATCGAGAAGATCCGGCTGGAACAGGATGCTGCCGCGCAGGCCGAGTTGATGGGCGAAACCCGCCGCCAGACAGAAGCGCAGCGACAAGCGGCGGCGCGCGAGCAGATGGAGCAGGCTCAGGAGTTGGAACGGGTCGTCGAAGCGCTCGCCAAGGGGCTTGCCGCCCTTTCGGAGGGCGATCTGCGCCACCGCATCGAGGCGGACATGCCCGCCGCCTATGCCAAGCTGCGCGACGACTTCAACGAGACGGTGGATCGCCTGTCGGACACGGTGGCGACGATCCAGACGACCTCGGCCGATGTCGGCCTCGCCGCCCGCGAGATCAACATGGGCGCCGACGATCTATCGAAGCGCACCGAGGAGCAGGCCTCCTCGCTGGAGGAGACGGCCGCTACGACAGAGGAACTCGCGGCCTCGGTCAAGGCCTCGGCCCAGGCCTCGAAGGATGCCGCGCGGATCGCCGACGAGGCGATGCAGGCGGCCGAGAGCGGCGGCACTATTGCCGGCCAGGCGGTCGACGCCATGGCCAGGATCGAGAGCGCCTCGCAGAAGATCTCCGACATCATCCGGGTGATCGACGACATCGCCTTCCAGACCAATCTGCTGGCGCTCAACGCCGCGGTCGAGGCGGCCCGTGC
>NZ_FNBZ01000003.1 GCF_900102525.1 Allobosea robiniae
ATCCACAGGCCGAAGCCGTCGGCGCCGGCATTGTTCGAGATCACGGTGATGTTCTTCACGCCGGAATCACGGATCTGCGGGATCAGGCTCTCGGGATTGCCCGACAGGCCGAAGCCCCCGGACATGATCGTCATGCCATCGAAAAGCAGCCCTTCGAGCGCCGCGCCCGGGCCGTCATAGATCTTATGCGTCATTGTAGCGGAACCCAGGTCAGCTTCGGACTCGAAACGATTACTCAGGCGCGTTCCAGCGCGACGGCGATACCCTGGCCGACGCCGATGCACATGGTGGCGAGCGCGCGCTTCTTGGCCGTCAGCGACAGTTCGAGCGCGGCCGTGCCGGTGATGCGGGCACCGGACATGCCGAGCGGATGGCCGAGCGCGATCGCACCGCCATTCGGGTTCACATGCGCGCCGTCCTCGGCGATGCCGAGCTCGCGCAGCACCGCGATGCCCTGCGAGGCGAAGGCTTCGTTCAGCTCGACGATGTCGAAATCGGTGGGTTTGAGGCCAAGCCGCTCGCAAAGCTTGCCCGTGGCGGGGATCGGGCCGAGGCCCATGACGCGCGGCGCGATGCCGCCGGTTGCGCCACCCAGAACGCGCGCGATCGGCGTTAGCCCGTATTTCGCGGCGGCCTTCTCCGAGGCGATGATCAGCGCCGCGGCGCCGTCATTGACGCCCGACGCGTTGCCGGCTGTGACCGTGCCGCCTTCCTTGCGGAACGGCGTGCCGAGCTTGGCGAGCTTCTCCAGCGTGGTGTCGCCGCGCGGGTGTTCGTCGATCTCGACGCGGATCGGATCGCCCTTGCGCTGCGGGATGAGGACTGGAACGATTTCCTTGGCCAACCGGCCGTTCTGCTGGGCGGCGACGGCCTTCAGTTGCGAGCGCAGCGCGAAAGCGTCCTGGTCGGCCCGGCTGATCTTGCAGTCGGCGGCGACGTTCTCGCCGGTTTCCGGCATGGAATCGATGCCGTACTGGGCCTTCATCAACGGGTTGACGAAGCGCCAGCCGATGGTGGTGTCGTGGATCTCGGCATGGCGCGAGAAGGCGCTGTCGGCCTTGGGCATGACGAAGGGCGCGCGCGACATGCTCTCGACGCCGCCGGCGATCATCAGCTTGGCCTCGCCCGCCTTGATCGCGCGCGCGGCTGCGATGACGGCATCCATGCCGGAGCCGCAGAGCCGGTTGATCGTCGTGCCCGGCACTTCCTTGGGCAGACCGGCAAGCAGCAGCGACATGCGCGCGACATTGCGGTTGTCCTCGCCCGCCTGGTTGGCGCAGCCGAAGATCACATCGTCCACGGCGCCGAAATCGACTTGCGGATGACGCTCGACCAGGGCCTTCAGCGGCACCGCGCCGAGATCGTCCGCCCGCACGGCGGCAAGCGAGCCGCCGAACCGGCCGATCGGCGTGCGGACATAGGCGCAGATGAAGGCTTCGGTCATGTCGTCGTTGCTCTGCTTGCTGTCTGCTCGGGTCGGGAAGGCGGCCGAGGCCGCTCTCAGATGTCGAAGAAGACCGTCTCGTTCTCGCCCTGCAGACGGATGTCGAAGGTGTAGACCGGCATGCCGTCCTCGTCGCCGCGCGTTGCGATCAGTGTCTGCACGCGCACGCGATGCTCGATGCGGGCGAGAAGCGGATCAGCCGTGTTGGCCTTGTCCTCGTCGCCGAAATAGAGCCGCGTATGCAGGCCGAGATTGATGCCGCGCGCCACGATCCAGAAGGTGATGTGCGGTGCCATCGGCCGGCCGTCGAAATAGGGCACGATGCCGGGCTTGATCGTCTCAAAGCGGTAGACACCGGTCGTGCCGTCGACGGGCTGGCGGAACCAGCCGGGGAAGTGCGGATCGGCTTCGCCACGGTGCTCGCCCTGGCCGGGATAGAGCCCCTGCGCATCGGCCTGCCAGATCTCGATCAGCGCGTCCTTGATGGGCATGCCCGAGCCGTCGAAGATGCGGCCGGTGACGAGGACGCGCTCGCCCTTCACCTCCGGCGAGAGCGGCTGCGAGCCAAGATCGTGCGGATAGACGCCCTCGATGCCGGAGAAGTTCGGCGTGGCGCCGATATGGATGTAGGGGCCGGCCGTCTGCGACGGGCTTTCCCTGAGGCGGCGGAGCGATTGGACCATCAGTTGCCCTCCATCCGGTTCTCGAACAGGGTCGAGCGACGGCCGCGCAGGACGATGTCGAATTTGTAGGCCATCGTGTCCATCGGCAGTGTCGCCTCGCGGTCGAGCGCAGCGACCAGCTGCTCCACCGCCTCGCGGCTCGGGATGCCCAAGACGATCGGGCATTGCCAGATCATCGGGTCGCCCTCGAAATACATCTGGGTGATCAGGCGCTGCGCGAAGGCGTGGCCGAAGATCGAGAAATGGATATGCGCCGGGCGCCAGTCATTGACGCCGTTCGGCCAGGGATAGGGGCCGGGCTTGATTGTGCGGAACCAGTAGCGGCCCTCGTCATCGGTGATGGTGCGCCCGCAGCCGCCGAAATTCGGATCGATGGCGGCGAGGTAGCTTTCCTTCTTATGGCGATAACGGCCGCCGGCATTGGCCTGCCAGAACTCGACCAGCGCACCGCGTACGGGGCGCGCATCCTCGTCCAGCACCTGGCCGTGTACGATGATGCGCGGGCCGATCGGTTCGCCCGCCTTAGCATAGTTCAGGATCAGATCGTTATCGAGTTGCCCCAACATGTTGTGGCCGAAGACCGGGCCTGTCATTTCCGAGATCGTATTGCCGAGAGACAGCAAGGCCTTCTGCGGCGATCGCAGTACCGAGGTCTTATAGGTCGGCGTAAAGGCCGGCGGATGCCAGCTGCGGTCCCTCTGATAAAAGGAGCCGCCCTGATGTGTCGAATTCTCGTTGCGCATCTCGGCGCTTCCTCCCTCGAAGCTGCTGTTGCGGTATTCAATCTCTGGCGGCGAATTCGATCCGCTCTCCTTGATCCTGCTCAATTCGTGCCGCGATAGGGTTCAACGGCGGGCAAGGACACGACACATCGTCATGCAGATTCGTCATGGATTTCGGCGAGCGCCGCACGGGCGATTTTGAAGGCATGATTGGCTGCCGGCACGCCTGCATAAATGGCCACATGCAGTAGCGCCTCTTTGATATCTTCGGCGCTCGCGCCGGTATTGCGCGTAGCCCTCACGTGCATCGCGACCTCGTCGTGATGTCCAAGCGCGGCCAGGAGCGCGATGGTCAACATCGAGCGCTCGCGTTTGCTGATCGTCTCACGTGACCAAACGCTTCCCCAGGCGCTTTCGGTGATCAGTGTCTGAAAGTCCGCCGTGAACGCATCAGTGGCTGACACTGCAGCATCGACATACCCCTCACCCAGAACCGATCGCCGGGTCCTCATGCCTGCAGAGAATTTGGTTTGTGTATCAGCCATGGCCGTGTTCCCTGATGTGACCAGATACGAGCTTCGATAGCCGTTCCGGCTGCTCAATCGGCGGAATATGACCGCACTTCTCGATGAGTTCGAAGCGCGCTCGTGGAATTTTCAGTGCCATCGCCTCAACGAGTTTCGGTGGCGTGGCGAGGTCGCTGTCTCCAGCCACGACCAGCGTCGGGACGGATATTCCGGCAACGTGACTGCTCAGATCGGCAGTCCGCAGGGCGTTGCAAGTAGAGATATATCCGGCCGCCGATTGCAGGACGAAGGCGTTTCGCCACCCCGAAACCTGATCGGGCTGCGCGGCGCGAAAGCCTGGTGTGAACCACCTCTCCATGACGGGGTCGGCAATCGCCTCGAGGCCACCGCGCTCGATTGCGTGGATGCGCTCGCCCCAACTGTCGGGCGTTCCCACTTTTGGAGCGGTGTCCACCAAGACGAGCGCCGACAGGCGCTGCGGTGAGCGAGAGCCCAGGACCTGTCCGATCATACCGCCGATCGAAAGCCCGACCAGTGCGAACCGCTCGACATCAAGATGGTCGATCAGGGCAAGGAGATCGTCCGCCAAATCACTGATCGAATAGGAGCCGGCGTCAGTTTCCGAAAGCCCATGCCCACGCTTATCGTAGGCAATCACACGCCAGTGAGCTGAAAGCGCGGCGGAGACTTCATCCCAGATCCTCAGATCTGTCCCGAGCGAATTGACCATCACCACGCACGGCGCGCAGCGAGGACCATAATCGCGCCAGTGTACCAGCCGGCCCTTGATGCGTGCGAAAGCCATATCGGAACGCCCATGTCGACGATGACCTTATATGCTACGCTTTTTTTCTTATGTTAAATGGCTTTTTCTAGTTATTAAATAACCTAGAGGTTATCCTAATGAGCCTGAGCAGATCGCTTCAGCTCGACGGACGCATTAAGTTGCGGCACCTGTCCTGCTTCATCGAAGTTGCCCGGCAGAGAAGCGCCGTGAAGGCAGCGTCCGCGATCGGCTTGAGCCAGCCAGCCGTTTCGAAAACGATTCACGAGCTGGAGGATTTCCTGGGCACCGTCCTGTTCGAGCCGAAACGGCGGTCGATGGTGCTCACGCCGATCGGCGAGATGTTCTTGCGTTACGCGACGTCGAGCCTCGTCGCGCTGAAGCAGGGCATCAGAACCGTCGCTCAAGATGCCGGTGGCGAGCATGCCACCTTTACGGTCGGTGCACTGCCGACGGCATCAGCACGGATTTTGCCGGCGGCATTGGCGAATCTGTCGCGACATCTCCCGAATATCAGGCTTCGCGTCGTCACCGGGTCGAACGATGTTCTGCTCTCGCAACTGCGTCTCGGCGACATCGATCTCGTGGTCGGGCGAATGGCTTCGCCTGAGGCGATGCACGGACTCGCGTTCGAATACCTCTACTCGGAACGCATCGCGCTGGCAGTGCGACCTGCGCATCCCTTGCTGGCACATGGGCAGCAGGACATAGCGGATGTTGGGCGTTACCAGTTGCTCGTCCCCCCACCGGGCTCCGTCATACACCCGATCGTCGAGCGCTATTTCATCGCCCGTTCGATCCACCCTTCGCAGGGCGAGATCGAGACGGTCTCCGACGCATTTGCACGCAACTATCTGCTTAGAACGGATGCTATCTGGGTCATTTCCGAAGGCGTTGTGGCGGAGGATGTAGCGAGCGGTGCGCTGGCGCTACTGCCGGTCGACACCAATGACACGAACGGCCCGGTCGGCCTGACGACCCGCACCGATACAGACCTGTCCTTTCCGGCCCAGCCGGTCATGGCAGCGGTGCGGGACGTTGTTGCGGAGCGGGCCAGGGCCGCCTCTGCGCATTCCGTCGACGCCTCACGGGTCCGACAGAACAAGCGCGACAACTCTCCGAAGCCCGCCAGGAATCGGGGAGGGCCGTAAGGCTCGTTTACCAAGGCGATGCCCCCGGCCCGAACTTGAACGGCTGCTCGTCACACAGCTTCGTCAAACGCGGTCGGCTGTGGCGCCAACTGCGTCCCGCCACAGACATGGATGATGTCGCCCGTGACGAAGCTTGCCCGCGGCGACGCCAGGAAGGCGATCGCGCCGGCGACATCCTCCGCCGTACCGAGCCGGCCCAGCGGTGACATCTTGCGAAAGGATCTAGCGAGCCCCGCGTTTTCCGCGACGATCTTCTCGTTGAAGGGCGTATTGAGGAAGCTCGGGGCGACAGCGTTGACCCGGATGTTGTCCGGGCCGAGTTGCACGGCGAGCACGCGTGTCAGCCCGATTAGCCCGGATTTACTGGAGGTATACGCGACCCCCGTACCGGCGAGGTAAACGCGCGAAGCAACATTGACGATGCTTCCGCCGCCACTGCGCTTCATCAACGGATGAGCGGCCTGGGCGAGAAGCATCGGCACCGTCAGGTTGAGCGCGAGCACGGCATTCCACACTGAAAGGTCTACTTCGCCGATGCGTGGAGCTCCGGTCATGCCGGCGTTGTTGACGACGCAATCAAGCCGACCGAACCGTTCCGCCAAGCGGTCGATCAGGCGATTGACGGCGCCGTTCTCCAGCAGGTCGACCGGCTCAGCGGCAGCTTCGCCGCCCGCGTCGACGATCTCGCTGCAGATGCCCTGCACCCGATCGATGGCCCGATCGGCCAGAACGACGTGAAAACCATCGGCGGCCAGCATCCGCGCCGCCGCGGCCCCGACGGCGCCAGCGCCGCCGGTTACAAGCGCAACTTGCATCGCCTGATCCTTACTTTTGCCAGGGCATCAGCCGGCGCTGCAGCCATTGCAGCGCATAGGTCAGCAGCACCCCTAGAACCATGACGACAACGAGCCCGGCATACATTTTCTCGGGATTGAGCACCTCCCAGTAGTAGAAGGTCATGTATCCCACGCCCTGTTTGGCTCGCACGAACTCGACCGAGATGATCACAATCATCGCAGTGCCGAGCGCTATACGAAGTCCTGAAAAGATCACAGGCATTGCGCCGGGCAGAATGACGTGGCGCAGCATCGACCAGCCCTTGGCGCCGTAGTTCTTTCCGGCCATCAAATAGACGTTGTCTATGCCGCGCACCGCCGCCATCGTGTTGATCGCCATCAGGATGAAGACCGAAAGCCCGACTACAAGAATCTTCGGCGCCTCGCCGAAGGGGTCGGCGAACATCAGCATTACAATCGGAAAGATCGCGATCTTCGGCAGCACGTAGATGGCCGAAAGTGTCGTGTCGAGCATCAGGCGTACGGTCTGGTTCAGACCCATTACTACGCCGACCAGCACGCCCGGGATGGCTCCAAGCATGAAGCCGAACAGGACGCGCCCCACCGTCGCGAGGACGTGGCTTTCTGCGGCGAGCTTCCAAACGCCAGCCCAGCCGTCCTGACTAAAGGCCTCCGGCATCAGCCAGGGCCGTCCGAGAAGTGTCGTTCCCGAAAAGCGGTCGTAGCGAGTGCTGAGATCCCAAAGCGCGACGCCGATCTTGCTCGGCGGCGGAAACCAGTTCGGGTTTATGAAACCGCTATCGGCCGCAAGCTCCCAGAGCACGAGGACGACGAGCGGGAAACCCAACGCCAGAGTACGCTCGTAGGCGCCTTTGTGCTTGACCGGGACCAGCCGACCTATGCGCTCGCAAAGCAGGACGAGCAGGACAAAGCTTAACCCGATCGCAGGCCAGGCGAAGTCGCCCCAGAGCCCGGCGGCCGCCAGCGCCAGGTTCAATGCGACCATCGCTCCGGCAAGCAAGAGGATGGCGCGTCTTTCGCCGCGGGCTATCGGAGAACGTGGCATAGCTCCGGCACTGCCGGCCGCAGCCGCGTTGTCGGCGGATACGACTGTCATGGCCGCGCCTCCATGGCGCGCGTCACCTCGGCACTGAGCTTCTCCCAAATCTGCGCCCGGTATTCGGCAAAACGGGGTGAGTTGGTCATCGCGATCGTGCGCGGGCGCGGCAGCTCTATCCTGAAGGTGGCGAGATGCCGGCCCGGCTGGGCGCTCATCAGGATAACGCGGTCACCGAGCAGCACCGCCTCGTCGAGGCTGTGCGTGATGTAGAGCACGGTCTTGCGCGTCTCCTCCCAGATTCGCAGCAATTCCTCCTGGATAACGACGCGCGTCTGGGCGTCCAGCGCACCAAGCGGTTCGTCCATCAGCAGAACCTCCGGGTCGTTGGCGAGTGCCCGGATGATGCTGACGCGCTGCTTCATGCCGCCCGAGATCTGATGTGGGTAATAGTCGGCGAATTTGCCGAGGCCGACCCGGTCGAGCCAGTAGCGCGCCCGGTCGAGCCGTTCTTTGCGACCGACGCCGCGCATTTGCAGACCGAAGGCGACATTCTCGATCAGCGTCTTCCAGGGAAAGATCGCATATTCCTGGAAGACGACACTATTCAATGGCCGGCCCGGCTCGCGTCCGGGCTGGATGTCGATCGAACCCAGCGAGATCGATTCCAGTCCCGCAACCATACGCAGGAAGGTCGACTTGCCGCAGCCCGAAGGGCCGACGATGCAGACGAACTCGCCATCGGCCACTTCGAGGGAGAAATCCTCGAGCGCGACCATGGTGCCGTCCGCGGTCGGATAATGCTTGCTGACGTGGCGCGCTCCAATCTTCGGCGCAGTTGCAGCCTGCATGGAGACGCTCATCGGCCGACCTCCGGGCTCGTTGGTGTGTTGCATCGATCTGTCGAGGCCCGCGAAGGCATGACGGCCGCCATGCCTCTCACTTCGAGGCGGCCGCCTTGCCGAGGGTCTCGACGGCCTTCATGACGAAACGCCCGTCGACGACCTTCGCCATGTCGAGGGGCTTGTCGTATTCGGTGCGGCCGTTCTCGCGATGCACGCGCTCAATGTCGGCGAGGCCAGTGGTCGGGATCGCCATATTGGGATCGAAGATCACCGAGCCGCCGGTCTTGATCGCCTCGGGCGTGGAGGCTGTGTATTTCAGATAGCCGTCCATATTGGGCTGAGCGAGGAAGTCGGCGCCCTGCATGAGACGGGCTGCTTCCGTCATCGCCAGAACGAAGCGCTCCGCCGCTTCGGGACGCTCCTTGATGAACTTGCCCGAGGCGACGAAGGCGACCGTCATCAGGCCGGGCGTGATGTCCTGCATCAACAGTTTGCCGGTGCCGGCTTTCAGGATCTGGTCGGAGTAGGGCGAGGAGGTCAGCACGGCGTCGACCGATTTCGCCTCCATCGCCGCCGGCATGTCAGCATTGCCGACGTTCAGCAGTTGCGCATCGCGCAGGCTGAGCTTGGCGCTCTCAAGCGCCTTGCTGACGAAGTACTCGCCGCCGCTACCCGGCCCACCGGCCGCCGCGATCCGCTTGCCCTTGAGGTCGGCGACCGACTTCACCGCTCCCGAATCCAGCAGGTCCTTGCGGACGATCAGCTTGGTCGGGCCGTCCGTCATCGGGTCAAGCGCTCCTGGCGCGATCACCCGGATGTCGAGCCCGCGATTCCAGGCCGACCAGAGCGACGCCACGATCGAGATGCCGCCAACGTCGACCGATCCCTTGTCGAGGAAGGCGATCGCCTCAGTGCCGGACTTGACGCTATCCAGCTTGACGTCGAGCCCATATTTCTTGAAGAGCCCACGCGCCTCGGCGACATAGGCCGTAGCGAACTTCATGATCGGCACATAGGCGACACGCACGGCCTGGGGCGGATCGAGCGGCTTCGGCGCTGGCGCCTGTGCCAAAGCCGGAGCGCCGGCGAGACCAAAAATCATGGCAGCGCACATTCTGCGCCAGAGAGCTTCGAACATTCTATTCCTCCCTACGGAGCGGCCTGCTGCCGCCTTTCATGTTGCTTGGCAGGCTTCTTCGACCTGCTCGTTCTCGTCAACTTTGGCTAAGCCGTTTCCCGTGCGGGTCAGCCTTCGACCAACTCGGGAACCGTATTGAGATAGGCCCCTTGCGCCAATAAGCCTGCCCTTAGCTCCGCGATCGGCACCACGGCCGGCGCAACACCCTGGTCGGCGGCTATCGCTCCTGCAACACCTGCCGCATGGCCGGTCAACCAGCATTGCGGGATCTCGCGCATGAAGGAATGGCTCGTGGCGTCGCAGGACAGATGACGGCCAGGCGCCAACAGCCCGTCGATCTCGCGTGGCACGATCGAGCCATAAGGAACGGAGATATTCTCGAACTTCGGCGCGAGAGATGGCGAAACGCCGATCTCGTCGGGCGCCATGCTGCCGTCCCAATTCTCTCGGGTGAGTTTGCCAAGCCCCTTCAGGCGTCGGCCATGTCTGACGCCGAGCTGGGGCGCCGACAGCATGATGAAGGCGTTTGAAAAACCAGGAGCATGAGCGCGATAGAAGGCGAGATGCTCCAGCATGAGCTTGTGGCTCCTGATCTCGACCTCGGACAGATCCTCGACTTTCAGTGCGGAGTAACCTGCGAGTCGAGGCCCCATGAACACCGCGATGTCGTCCCGCCACGATACGGAAGGTTTGTCGAAGAAGCGCATCGTCTCGCGTCCGCGCGCCATGAACTGTGAATACTGCTCCGGCGTCTCAGCCCGGAAGCGCAAGAACGCCTTCATGTCGGCGCCGCCGAACAGCCAGGATGTGTTCATGCAGCCGTGGATGTCGCGGCTGTCGACCTCCGTGTCGAAATCAGAGCCGGCGCCCGCGTAAAGGTCGCCGTCGCCGGTCGCGTCGATCGTCACCCGGGCGAGAATGGCGCGCCGTCCCTCCTTGCTCTCGAAAGAGCAGCCCGCAACGCGGCGCCCTTCCATCAACGGACTGGCTCCCCAGGCGTGGAAGATCGGGTGAACGCCGGCCTCCAGAACCATTGCGAGCGATTCCGCCTTGAGCCACTCCGGATCGAGGGTGGGCGCATGGGTGACGGTATTGTTGAACGCGGCATTGCGAAGCCCCCAATAGGCAACGCGCTCGGGATCGTGTGATCCCCATTCAAGCGGCTCAGGACCGGCAATCTTGTCGCGGGCCAAGCGCGACAGGAGCTCTTCGGCGATGCCTCGGATGACATGGCGACCTTGCCAATCGCTCATGCGATCGATCCAGATAACCAATCCGCCTGTCGATAGCCCACCGAGATGGTTGTAGCGCTCTAGTAGCACGACATCGGCGCCGCGCCGGGCGGCGGCGATGGCGGCCGCCGTTCCGGCAGGGCCGCCGCCAACCACCAGAACGTCGCATTCGGTATGGACCGGAAGCTCCCGCGCTGGCTCGGTGATCGTCTTGCCCGACGACCTACGGCGCTCGAACTTTTCGGTCTCGAAGGTCTCGGAACGGAAGAACAGCCGCCCTCCCTCGCCGTCCATCGATCCCATGACGTGTTCCCCTGGAGTCGTGGCCAGTCGGCGCACCGCTTGGAATGCGACGAAGAGCCGGGAGCATCGATTTACGAGCAGATTGGCGCGCCGATCCTTGCTGTTCAAATGAATTTAAAAGCCCTATTCATGAACAGGATTGCTCAATCGAGGCTGATGCGATGGATGTTTCCGGGCTCGAAGCCTTCATCCAGATCGCCGAATTCGGAAGCTTTCGTCGTGCAGCCGAGGCAATGCGGCTGTCGCAAACCGCCTTGAGCCACCGCATTCGCAAGCTTGAGGAAGATGTCGGCGTCACGCTGTTTCAGCGCACTACACGCTCTCTCTCTCTGACGAGAGCGGGACAAGAGTTCTTCCCTGAGGCACGAGACACGCTGTTTCGACTGAGCACTCTATACGAGAACCTGAAACGCCAGGGCCGACAGGCGCAGCAAAAGGTTTCGGTTGGTTGTCTCGGTTCGCTCGGCGAGCATTTCCTGCCCGGGGTTCTGAGAGAATTCCGGCAGCGCTATCCGCAGGTCTCGATCACCGTTTTTGACGAGCCCGCGGCGGCTTTGCGCGAGCGTGTCTCCTCTGGCGAGGCACAGTTCGCCTTGACCATCCTAGGCGCGCAGCTCTGGACTCAGAAATCCCGCGCGCTGTTCGAGGAGGACTTCGTCGCCGCTGTGCCAATCGGGCACCCGCTCGCGGAGCGCGCGGAACTGAACTGGGCTGATCTCGTCGGCTATCCGCTGGCCCGCGTCGCCACAACGACAAGCCACGGGTTCATGCTTAGCGAAAGCCTCGGCACTTTCGGAGAGCGGTTGGATTGGGCCTATGAGGTGCAGCGCGTCAACATGGCGGTCTGTTTCGTTGCAAACGGCATCGCCGTCACGGTGCTGCCTCGCCTGGCGATCGCGTCAGCGCCCGGCATTCGTATTTTGCCGATCACGGCTCCGCAAATTCGACGCACTGTTGGCATTATCGCGCGCGACGGCGTTTCCCTCCCAAGACCAGCCCTGAATCTGCAGCGCATGCTGCTGCACGCGATCTCCCGACACTCCAAAGGAGCCAGCAACGATCTGCCCGCTCAGACCTCCGGCCGGGATGCGGGGACGACAACAGTCAATTCATCCCTGTCGAGCGAATAGGCGAGATCGTAACCTGTCCACGCCGCGCGAGCCGGGGCAAGGCCCTCCGCGTCGAGCGCAGGATCGATCATGCCGGCAATTTCATCGAGCCGGCTTCTATCATGGCATTCGATCATGATCGCGCCGCTGTCGGCATAGGACGCACCGCCTGCGGATGGCACCGTAAATGGCACCGGGGCGACCAACGGATCCTTCTTCAGGACATGGATCGCTGTCGCCGCAGTCTCACGAAGCGCGCGCCCGGCAAGCTCTTCCCAGGCACCTGCAGGGACCGAGGCCTCATCGAAGGTTGTTGCCATCAAGGCGCTTCCGATGCCTCCGCCCTGACTTGACACTGCAAGATGGCCGACGCGAAAGAAACCGCGAAAGGACGGCCGCATGCTTTGCGACCATGGCGTTGGGTTTTCCAGCAGCGCCCGATACGGCGCGCTGCTGAGCACCGCGTTGCTTTCCAGTTCGTAGAGCGTCAAGAATTCTGGAAGTGGCCCATTGCCGCGGTGATAGCGCCGTGCGCGCATCATGCCGGGCACGGCCAGCCGTTCTGGAACATGCTCGCGCGTGTGCCATAGGTTGTATTCGTCCCGCCGGCGTGGATCGACGCCGTTCCACAGCGAGAGCAGTCCTTGCCCCTTCAGCATTGCTACTCCGAGAGTTCTACCCACGCGCCGGTTTGCGCGCTCGCGCGAATGGCGTCGAGCGAGTCCAGGATGTCGAGTGATTCCGCCTCGCTTGCTCCCGTCCATTGCACTGGGCCATTGCTCAAGCTTGCGGCAAAGGACTCCGCCTCGCGCAAGAAGCCATTGCCGTCCGGCACATCCAGCGGTTCGAAGGCCGCACCGAAAGCGATGCCGCGCTTAACCTGCAGGATCGCCGGCCCGCTGGCTGGCGGATGGTTCAGGAAGTTTGTCTCGATTACGCCCCCGTCCCCGCCAATCAAGGCATGGCGGTGGTAGCCCGTCTCGAAGGAACAGGACAACTGGGCGAGCAATCCGCTCGGGAAGGCAATATTTGCGATTGTGGTGAGGTCGACACCATTTGCCGCAAAGCTTGCCGTCGCTTGAACCCGTGCTGGTCTCTCGCCGGCTACGATGCGTATCAGGCTCATGGCGTAACTGCCTGCATCGAGCAAGGCGCCGCCGCCCAGCGAAGGACTAAGCCGGATATTGGCGGGATCGACCGAGGTTATGCCGAAGGACGATCGGATCAATTTGACCTTGCCGATTGCACCGGTGGCGATCATCTTGCGCAACTTTGCCGTCTGGACCTGAGCGAGATAGGGATAAGCCTCGACGAGCGGAACGTTGTTGGCCCTGGCCGCGGCAAACATGCGGCGGCCTTCTTTGCCTGTGACCGCTAAAGGCTTCTCGCACAGTATCGGTTTTCCGCTTTCGGCCGCTCGAATGGCCCACTCGGCGTGCAGGCTGTTGGGAAGCGGGATATAGACCGCATCGATTTCTCGATCTGCGAGCAGGGCTTCGTAGGAGCCATGAAAGCGCGGGACGCCCGTCTCCCGGGCGAAAGCCTCCGCCTTTGCGGGATCACGGCTCGCGACCGCCGCAACGGTGAGCATTTTCGAAGGAGCCACCCCCGCGATGAAATTGCGCGCGATGTTGGCCGCGCCCAGTATTCCAATCTGAAGAGGCCGATTTCTCATGTTGAGCCTATCCATTCGAGAGCCTCTCACAGGGAGATGAGAGGCCCGGCCATCGCCGGTTTTAGCCCCGGTTCATGGAATCCAGAGCAAACGCGAGATCATAGACTGCGACATCGTCCGGTGCGGGCCGGAGCTGGTGTCTCGCCAAGGCGGCGGAGATTTGCGGCAGCGCGGCCTCCAGTTCCAAGCGGCCGATGCCGTCGACGAGTATCGCTGCGTCGAACAAACCGTCCTGCGTCGTCCCTCTCAGCGCTGTCTCCCTCGTTTTCGCGCCAGTGCTCTCCGGGCGCGCCAAGCCGATGTGAACGCTGCTGATCCCGTCGAGACCGAGGATCTGCTCGGCGACAGGGCGTGCCGCGCGGCGGAAGCCGTCCTCGCCGATCGAATCGAAGCTGATCCGGTAAGTCGCCATCGCGCCCCCAAGACCTTCTCCAAGAGAGACAAGCACCTCGCAACCACAGCGGATGAAATTATAAAAGGCCGGCTGGATTTGCTGCGACCACGGCGTCGGGTTGTTGAGCCGCTCAAGATAGGCAGGCGATCCGAAAACATCGAGATTCGGCCCCTCGTAAAGCGTCCAATAGCGATGCCTGTCCCGCTTCCAGTCCACCCCGCGCCGTCCACGCATGAAGCCCGGAATGCTAAGGCGCTCGGGCATGTGCTCGCGGGTATGCCAGCGATTGTACTCAACTTCGGACTCTGCACGGATATCGTGCCAGATGGCGACGAAGGCATTACCTTTGATGGGCATCGCGGACGGCCTCCCTGCCGCTTTCTTCAGGCCGCCGAAGCGGAGAGCCGCTTCAAACGAAAATCGTAGCGCAGGCTGTGAAATTCGCGGCCCATAATGCGCCCGTCTGGAGCCTCTCCCGGGAAATGCCGCACGAATTCCTGGATCAGTGAATCCTTGACGCCGAATACGACGTCAGAGTCGAGATACTCGTCTCCCGCCACGAAGACATGTGTCACAAGAGTGTCGTGGCCTTCCGCGTGAATCATGAAATGAACATGCGCCGGCCGATAGGGATGGCGGCCCTGCGCATCGAGCATCTGCCCGACTGGGCCATCATGCGGGATCGGATAGGCGGCTGGTTTGATGGTCCAGAAGTGAAACCTGCCTTGCTCATCGGTGAACAGGCGCGCGCGCATCGAAAGCCCGCCCAATTCCTCCATCTGCTGCACGTCGTAATAGCCATCCTCATCGGAGTGCCAGACATCGACTGCCGCGCCGGCTAGCGGTGCGCCGTCAGTAGACGAGACGGTTCCGGAAACGAACAGAGGCTGGCCCTTCATTCCGTCCGAAATGTCCGACCCCAGGGGAAACACCGCTGGATCTTGCACATAGAATGGCCCCAGCACTGTCGTATCGGTCGCACCAGCGGTGCCACGGTGATTAATGGCGTCCACCAGCATCGAAACGCCGAGCGTATCTGACAGCAGGATGAACTCCTGACGCTTGTCGTCGCACATGTGCCCGGTTCGGGTGAGAAAGCCGATTGCCGCCTCCCACTCACCCATGCTGGGCTCGACCTCCTTCACGAAGGCGTGGAGATGTCGTACCAGTGCCTGGCTGATCTGTTGCGTGCGGCCGTCCGAGGCGTTGGCCACACGATCGAGCACTGCCATTGTGATCGAATTCTCGTCGAAGTTTCGCACGATCTCCTCCCTTGCGATGCGGGCAGAGGCGGCCCATCCAATGCAACGGGACGACCTACCAAGCGGCGCGGATTAGTCTTCTCTAAAAATCAGCTCGAGGCGCTTCCCCAGCGTAGGCGCGGCGGATCAGCTCATAAACCGCATCGCGCTCTACGGGGCGCGGGTTCCAGTATGGATTGGCGGTAGCAAGATCCGCGGCGCGCGATATGCCGGTCTCCGGCATTCCAATCTCCGCTAAGGATCGCTTCAATTTCAAGCGCTCCAACAACGCGGACAGCCCCGACAGAGCATCCTTCGAACCGAGGGCGGAGGCGATGCACGCCATAGCACGCGGCGCTGCCTGCGCGTTGTAGGACAGTGCATGAGGTAGAACGATGGTATGGGTTTCGGCATGAGGCAGATCGAAACTGCCTCCTAGCGTGTGGCACAGCTTGTGGTGCAGCGCCATTCCCACGGCGCCCAGACATAGGCCGCAAAGCCAGGCGCCATAAAGTGCATCCGCCCGCGCCGGGCCGTTTCGCGGTTCATCGACAATACGGGGCAGTGCTGCGGCGAGGGCTCGAATTCCCTCCTGAGCGATCAGTTCGATGACGGGATTGCCGTCTCGCGCGTAAAGCGCCTCTGAGGCATGGGCGATAGCATTAATGCCGGAAACGGACGATATCGACGGTGGCAGGCTTAGCGTCAGATCAACATCGTAGATCACCGTTCCAGGCAGGACTTTCGCGGTGGTCTGTGTTCGCTTCAGGCCGCCCTCCGTCTCGCCGAGGATCGGCGTCATTTCCGATCCCGCATAGGTGGTCGGCAACACGATCTGGGGCAATCCCGTGCGCAGCGCGATCGCCTTCCCGAGTCCTGTGGTCGAGCCGCCGCCGACTGCGACAACGCCGTCAGCCTTCGAGGCGGCGATCACGGCGAGTGCTTCCTCGGTGACCGCGACAGGCGTGTGCATAACGGCACCCGAAAAGAGACCGGTGGCCCGGCTCCCGAGAATCTCCGCGATACTGCGCCCGACGGCCTCCTGATCGGGCGTTGACAGTACGAGCAGCCGCTCCAGACCTAGGCGTTCCGCCTCATCCGGCAAACGCTGTCTCGTGCCGCTCCCAAATAGGATCCTGGCCGGCGCCGCATTGTAGACGAACTCGCGCATTGGGCCTCCCGCATTCTCATTCAGGCGGGCGCAGAGCCATTTCGAGCGGCTTGCCTTCAAGCCAGGCCCGCCCACGCCGGTAGAGATCTTCGACGAGCGGCCCGGTCAGGCCGGGCATGTCCGGCTTGACCTTGAACCCCAGACCGGACTGCAGATAGGCGAGGTGGCGATAGCCGATTGGGAAACTTTCGAGCCGCTGCCTATCGAGCGCTGGAGCCTGAGAGGGATCCACGGGGTCGATCCGATCCTTCTCGTAGATCGGCTGCCGCAGCACCACGCCCCATCGCCCCTGGCGCTTCTCCAAAAAATCGTAGAATCGTCCGGTGCAAACGACATCGCAGATCACTCCATCCACGCTGGCGCGCTGGTTGATCGTCATTTTCGTCTGTGCAATCGCGCGGTTTTCCGCGATGTCGATTCCCATTCCGCCGAGGAAGTGAAGGATGCTCACACCCTTCTCGAAGCCCTCGCGGCTGACCTTTATGAACTCGTCAGCCGTTCCCTGAAACCAGGTTGCCATCATCCGTCCGTCGTCGTGCCAAACGGTGCGGAATCGCTCCCAATCCCCGGCGTCACGCCAAACAGCCCAGTTCTCCACCAACTCACGGATAAGCAGGCGTTCCTTCCAGTCGTCGCTCATTCTGAACTCCGTCGACGAGAAATTAGTTCTTATATGAGAACTTGTTCATGATGCTGTGTCAACCTAGCGCTTCTCGAATGCCGCGACACCGGGCATAGTGAAGATGGCGAAGAGCATGTCTAAGTTGTCGGCCAGAGAGACGGGTCGTCGCAGGCGACCGAAGAAACGGGATTAATTTATGCCACCTGCCGAGCTCGGCTCTGTAAAGTCCGCGATGCGGGTCCTCGACCTCTTCGAATATCTCCGCCGGTGGAATGCCGCGCAGACCCACACTCAAATTGCGGCTCAACTCGGGATCCCTAAAAGTAGCCTCACGCAGCTGCTCAAAACTTTGGTTAACCGCGGCTATCTCGAATATGACCCGATCGGAAAGGGGTATTTCCTCGGGCCGGCCGTGGTTGCCTTGGGCCAACGGAGTGCCGAGACACGCGACTTGGTCGAGGTCGCTGAAAACGTGCTCGCGGAAATCGCTAGAACGACGAGCGAGACTTGCGCCCTGAATGTTCTCAAAGGAGACCATTCCGAAGTCATGGCGACGGCGAACGGCACCCATCGGTTGCATTATTCAATGCGCGTAGGCGACATGGCGCCGCTCTATGCGACATCGGGAGGAAAGGCTCTGCTTGCCTACCTGCCCGACGAGATGCGCCAGGATTATCTCTCTCGGGTACATTTCGAGGCGATTACGCCTCGGACTATCGGAAGCGTGGCGGCGCTTGATAACGAGATTGCGGAGATCAGACGCGGCGGCGTCGCCTTCGTTACCGAAGAATTCACGCCGGGGATCGCGGGAATGGCCCTGCCGATCCTTAGCCGCTCAGGGTTTCCGCTTGCGGCCATCAACATCGCACTCCCGGTAGCGAGGTACGATGCGGAATTGAAGCAGCGCTGCCTCACAGCCTTGGAAATGGCCGTCAAGCTGATCAGACAACGTGCCGGAGTGGATTGAGCCTTACCCCTCCCGCAGTGAATTGTTCAGATCGCCTTGCCTTCGAGAAAGTCGAGCATCAATTCTCGCTGCGCCAGGAACATTCCGACGCCAGTCTGCGTGCGACAACCCATGCTTCGCGCGATTTCCAGCAAGGGAGATACCTCCGGCGCTGTGATCACGTCGCCGACGAAAATGCCGGATTTCAGCTTGTCGACCTCGACTGGCAGCGGATCGCCCGCCTTCATTCCCATCGGCGTCGCGTTGGCGACGATGTCGAACCCTGATGGATCCATCGAGCCCGCGCGAACCTTCCCGGGATGGACCTTGAGCAGCTTGGCGATCAGTCCATCGCGCCGAGCCGTGTCGCTATCGTGAATAGCCAGCTCAGCGACGCCTGAATCAAGCATTTGCAAGGCGATGGCGCTGCCTGCTCCGCCGGCGCCGATAAGCAGCGCGCGCTTCCCTTCCGGCTGGCAGCCCGTCTGCATCATGGCGCGGACAAAACCAAGCCCGTCGCTCATGTCTCCATACCAGCCTCCGTCTGGATGTCGTCTGACGATATTCGTCGATTCAAGGAAATCCGCGCGCTCTGAAACGACTCTGCAATGCCGCCGGGCAGCGAATTTATGCGGGACGGTTGCGATGATGCCATCGACGTTACGAATGGGCCCCAACGCATCGATGAAACGGTCGACGTCCTCCGGAAGAACGTGAATAGGGATTACGACGGCATTCCGGCCGCGTTCGGCGAAACCGCGCGTCATGCCGCCAGGTGCCTTCACCTGGGCGATAGGATGACCAATGATCACGAATACCCTTGTCTCGCCGCTGAGCATGTCCAGCATGACGATCTCCTGTTCCGGGTCACAGCAATTGATCGCATCTATGAACTGATTTATAGGTAAGAACAATAGAGGCGACGCGGTCAGGCGCCCTGATCGATTCTGGGAGCGCCACGATGCTGTCCCTTGCACATCTCACATTCATGCATGCAGGTCCGCTGGAGCTGATCTCGCTCGCCGAAGCAGGCGGTTTCGACGCCGTGGGGCTTCGTCTGATCGACCCCGCACCCGAGGGACGCTTCTTCCCGATCGTCACGGATGCCGACCTGCGCCGTGAGGTCAAAGCATCCTTGCAAACGAGCGGGCTCACGCTGCTGGATGTCGAGGCCGTCTGGCTATGGCCACAGACACAACCACAGCTCCTGCGGCCGGTGCTCGAAACCGGAGCGGAGTTAGGGGCTCGCAATCTGCTGGTCGCCGGCAATGATCCGGACAGGAACAGGATGACGGATCGGCTGGCTGAATGCTGCTCGATGGCGCGCGAGTACGGCATGGGCGTCGGGTTCGAGTTCATTCCTTATACGGCGCTGAATTCGCTGCTGTATGCGAGTTCGATCCTGAAGGATGCCGGGCAGGACAATGCTGGCCTTCTCGTCGACGCTCTGCATCTCAATCGCTCCGGAGGGGACGCTTCCGATCTTGCCGCTATAGACCCTGAGCTCGTTGCCTATGGTCATCTCTGTGATGCACCCGCTGCGTCTCCGGGCGAAGACGGCTTGCGCACCGAGGCGCGTGAAGCCAGGCTCTATCCCGGTGACGGTGGCCTTTCGCTTTCGGCCTTCCTGAGCGCTTTGCCCCCAGGAAGACCGGTCGCGCTGGAAGCTCCGAGTCGGGCCTATGGTGACAACGACCTTGAGAAGGCACGGCGCGCCGGTGCTGCGTGCAGGGCCTTGCTCGCAAGCGTCGGACGTTCCTGACCTCGAAAGATCGCAAGCGCGCTGAGTGACCAGCATCGTTATGGCATGGCGAGCGCTTGCATCAACCGGCTGCGGCATTGCCTGCTGCTCGCCGGGCGGCGAAGCGAACGATGTGTTCGGCGGCGCTGGCCACCTTTTCCTTCAAGGTCAGGGCCGCCTCGCTCGCCACCGGCGTTTCGATCGCCATCTGTGGCCCGTTCGGCAGGACATCCAGCAATGCGTTCAATGGGATGACGCCGTCACCCAGATGCAGGCGTCCTCCCCGCGCCTCGGTGGGAAGATCTTCAAGCCTTGGCACCTGCGGACCAGCGTCGCACAGCTGAATATAGGCGATGCGCGATGCCGGGACCGCGGCGATCTGCTCGGGAGTTCCTCCGGTGCGATGGAAATGCAGCACGTCGAAAATGATGCCGGCGTTGCCGACACCGGCCGCGTCGATCAGTGCTAGCGCAGCGCCGAGGTCGGGGATGTCACGATAGCGCATGAACTCGACCCCGACATGCAGCCCGAAGCGCTTGGCCTGTTCGCAAAGCTGCGAGAACAAGTCGATCCGCTCGGCCTCGGACAGAAAAGTGTCGTTGCCAACGACCTCCGTTCCGATCGACGAGATATGCGTGGCTCCGAGCTCGGCGCCTGTTTCGAGCGCCGGGATGAAGCTCGCCGCATTGACGCCGGGCCGTAACACGAAGGCCTCGACATCAAACACCTTGACGCCGGTCGCTTTCGAGGCGGCCTTGACGGCCCGGATCGTCTCGGGCCGCTGGATGATTTCATGGCTCAACGGCTTGTTCATCGCCGTGCGCAGCACCAGCCCGGCCGCGCCGAACCCGCTTTCGCCTGCTGCCTCAATGAGTGCGACGGGATCGCCACCTCCCACCGTGAGGTTGGCGATGGAGAAATCATGCAGGTTCAGTGCGTGAGCCATGGGTGTCGCCCGAGTTGAACAGAGAAGGCGATCCCCGCCACGTCGGCTGTCCAGCCGCGCGGCGGAGTCGATGCGTCAGCGAATGTTGAAGCCCGTGCTGGCGGACCACCATTTGAGGATCGCATCGCGGTCCTTGAGCGCCTGGACAAGGTCGAGCTTGAGCTGCTTTGCCTCCTCCAGCGACGGTAGCCCATCCGGTGATGCGAGATCCTTGCGAACCGAGTAGGCCTTCGCCTGGAGCAGGTCGGTCTGGGCCTGCTTGCCGAGCGCATGCTCGACGAACAACTTCGCCGCGTTGGGATGCGGAGCCATCTTGCTGACCGCGACCGCATTGAACTGCGCGACAGCACCAGATTCGGGAATCTTCACCGCGACCGGAACGCCCTGACCGAGCAATCCGGCAGTGGCGTTCGAATTTGTGAAAAAGTCGATCGGGCGCTCCCCGGTCTGCAGCTTCGTGGTCAGCACACCCATCGATGCGACGAGCTCAGTGTTGATCTTGCGCAGCCCCTTGAGGATAGCCCCGCCCTTGTCCTGGCCGTAGTGCTGGTAGAGCGCGGCGATGACAGCGAAGGTCGCCGAAGACGAGGCCGGGTTCGTGGTTGCAACGAGACCGTCCCATGCAGCGGGTGGCTCGATATAATCCGTCCAATCTCTGGGCGTCGGGTTCTTGCCGATCTGGTCTTTGTGCCAGGCGAAGAGGCAAAGCTGCCCGTTGCCGCGGAAATAATTGCCGGTGGCGGGGATCGCTGAGCTGAGCAGGCTGGCCTTCTCGCCGAAATTGATCGGGCCAAGCATGCCGGCGCCGTCCGCGGTGATGATCGTGTCTTCGGCCTGCCAGAACACATCCATGACCGGCCGCTCGGCCCGGTTTTCCGAGATAAAACGGTTGAGGATCTGCCAGGCGTCGCCCGTCGCCGTGGTGACCTTGATCTTCGGATATGCGGCGTTGAAGCTCTTCACCATGATCTGCACGGTGAAGAGATCGCCATAGATGACCAGCTGCCCTTCCTTTTCCGCGGCTTCGACGAGGGCAGCATCGGAGGTCTGCGCCACCGCCCCTCGGCCTGCGAGAGCCAACGCCGCAGATGACATCGCTGCCGTGCGAAGCAAGGTCCGGCGATCGATCTTGTAGCTCATCTCATTCCTCCCTTTGGTTTCTGACGGCCGATTGGTTCGTTGCCGTTGCGGCGTCAGGGTTGCTGCGGATCGACCTCATGGTCGCGGCGGTGATGACGCAAACCGGGCACCTCGGCGTAATCGAGTGCGTAGCTAAAGCCGTAGTGCCCCGCCGAGCGGATCGTCCCGGCTTGGCTGAGGATTTCGGTTATCGACGCGAATTCGCCCGCCATCCGCCAGCGCGAGAACCCTTCGACAACAGCAATGCCGAGCCGCTCGTCACCGGGCGGGCAGGGGGGTGGCACCCCGCCCGCGCGGATCGGCACCCCCCAATCGACCGCGCCGATATGGGCCGCCGTGACCGAAAGAAGGCATGTCAATCGATCGGCGATTTGTGCGGGCGCGCCGTCTTCGGCACGCAAATCGAGCAGGAAGGTCGCTACGGCACTGCCGGTTCCGGCCCCGGCGCTGCCAAGAACGCGGCAATGGTGGGCGATGCGGTCGCGATAATGCGGGCGGATGGCCTTGAAAAACTCTGTCTCGAAGACCTTGCGCTCGGCCGCACCCGGGCCGGTGAGGCGATCCAGATCCCTCATGCCGTAGAATGCGAAGTTCGGCGGCAGGATGCCTTGTCCCTCGCCATAGCGTCTCGCCCAGAGAATGCCGCCTTCACCGAGATAGGCGAGATGCTCCGCAAGGTGGTCACGCGCATGCATCAGCTCGAAAGCCGCGGCCACGTCGGGAGCGATGCCAGCCCACATGGCGAAGAAGCCGTTTCCCGCCTTCAGCATGGCCTCGTATCCTCGAGCGGAAGCACGGAGATCATGCAGCCTCCGCGATCAGGTGCAGGTATTCGGGCTCGACGGTGAGGCTCAACCCTTCGCCGGTGCAGAAGCTGCGCATGCCCAGGGTCATCACAGTGAGCCGGCCGATCGGTGTTTGGACGAGCAGTTCTCGCCGGTCGCCGATGAAGGTTGTTTCCTCCACACGCCCCGTTAGTCCTTCCGCATCAACCGGGCCGATGCGCCATGCCTCCGGCCGGACCATAGCCAGAGCGCGCCCTCCGCCATCCATTCCAGACACTTGGCCGCTCGCAAGGACGTGTCCGCCGTCGGCGACGACCTCGAGCCCGCCCGCGGTCGGGCGGGCGGTGACGGGAAACAGATTGGCCTTGCCCAGGAAGTCGGCGACGTATCGGACTTGTGGCCGGAAATAGAGTTCCTCCGGAGCGCCGCGCTGTACGATCTTGCCCTTGTCGAACAGAATGATCTCGTCGGCGAGCGACATGGCCTCTTCCTGATCGTGGGTCACAAAGAGGATCGTCGCGCCGAGCCTTCTTTGCAGTTGCCTGATCTCATGCCGCATCTCGATGCGCAGCTTGGCGTCGAGGTTCGAGAGCGGCTCATCCATCAGGATCAACCGCGGGTCGGCCACGAGGCAGCGCGCGATGGAAACGCGCTGCTGCTGTCCGCCGGAGAGCTGCGTCGCGCCGCGGTCGATCTGCTGACCCAGTCCGACCGAGGTCAATGTGGCGCGGGCTCGCTCCGCCACCTCGGCCGCCGGACGCTTCTTCGCCCGCAGCGGCAATGCGACGTTCTCCAGGACCGTCATATGCGGCCAGATCGCATAGGACTGAAAAACCATGCCCAGATCGCGCCGCGCCGGTGGCAGGTCGATACCGCGGGCGGAGGCGAAGACGGTCTGGCCGCCTATCGAGATCTGTCCCGAGGTCGGCTGCTCAAGTCCGGCGATACAGCGCAGGGTGGTCGTCTTGCCGCAGCCGCTGGCTCCGAGGAGCACCGAGATCGCGCCTTCGCGGAACTCGATAGACAGATCGTCGATCGCTCGCACGGAGCCGAAATGCTTTGACAGGCTTGAGACGACGACGCTCATCCGAATGGATCCGATCTCATGGCACCACCATGGCTTTGCGGCGGTTGATCAGGCCCACGGCCGCCATTACCCCCACCCCCATCACGAGCTGCAGCAGCGAAAGCGCCGCGACCTGCGAAAATTGCCCGATCGACCAGGTGTCGAAGGAGAGAATCGAGAGTGTGCGTGTTTCCGCCGTGTAGAGCGGCAGAACGATCGAAAGCTCGGAAACGAAGATGCTGTAGACCATCACCCAACTGGCCACGATGCTCGGCAGGACGAGCGGCAGCGTGATCCTGCGCAGCGTGCCCGCCCAGCTCAGGCCGCAGATGCGCGCGCTCTCCTCCAGTTCGGGGTGGACCTGGATCAGGCTGCTCGAAATCGAACGTACCGAGTAGCTGGCATAGCGCCCGATCAGCGCCACGATGATGATCCAGATCGTTCCGTAGAGTCCCCCCGGTACCCAGAGCCAGAAGAAGAAGACACCGAGCGCGAAAGCGAGACTGGGGACCGACATCGGCAGCAGGACCACGTCTTCGATCAGCTGCTTGCCCAGCATGCGTGAGCGGGTCGTCACCCACGCGATCAGGATTCCGAGGACCGTCGTTGCCGTCGCCGCGACCACGGTGATGATCAGCGAGTTGGCGAGAGTGGTGCGAACGTCGACGGTCTCGACCAGAAACTGCATATGCTTCCAGGTGAAGATCCCGGACCATGCGTAGGTCGAGAAGGCCGCGGCCGTGATCAGCGCCACAGGTGCCAGCACCGTCAGAACGAGATAGAGCCAGATCACCGCCGCGACCGCGATGCGCAAGCTGCCGAGCATCACGAGCCGGGACTTGAACCCCTTGCCGCTGAGCGTGACGTAGGACCGGCCGCGCAGCATGCGGCGCTGAATCGCGTTGGCACAGACGGAGAGCAGCATCAGGTAGATCGCCAGAACAGCAACGATGCCGGCGTCCGGCGGATATTGTTGCAGTTCGAGATAGATGCGCGAGGTGACGAGATAGATCTCGCGGGCCATGCCGAGCAGGACCGGCGTCCCGAAGAGTCCGATGCCCACGACGAAGGCGAGGACCGCGCCCGACAGGATCGCTGGCGCGACGACGGGCAAGGTTATCACCAGCATGGTGCGCAGGCGGCTCAAGCCGGCGACCTGGCCCGCCTCCTCAAGGGTCGGATCCATATTCCGGAGCGCGCCGGCGACGATCATCATCACGTAAGGGGCGATGTAGATGCCCATCACCCAGATGATTCCGAGATAGGAATAGACGTTGAAGGGCTGACCGAGGTCGAGCCAGCGGAAGGACAGATTCAGGAGACCGATGCGCGGTGCGCCGATGAGGATCCAGGCGAAAGCGCCGATGAAAGGCGGGATGAAAATCGGCATCGCCGCCGCCTTTTCGAGGAATTGACGGCCCGGCACATCCGTGCGCACCAGGCACCAGGCCAGCAGCGTGCCGATGACGGCCGCGAGCAGCATCGAACCGATCGAGACAACGAGCGTATTGCCCATCGCGACCCAATAGCTCGCATCGCCCAGCACCTTCTGAAAGGACCCCAGGCTGGCGGATGATCGTCCGCCCTCCACCGCGACGAAACCTCGCAAGATGAGCGCGAGCAAGGGCAGCACGACCAGGACGGCCAGCACCGCCAGTAGAAGCGCAAGCCAGCCAAGCCTCTGCGCCAGCCGAGGTGACCAGGAGCGATGAGGCGGCTCGGCCGCGACAGGGAGTGCGCTCTGAGAGATGGCTTCGTTTCCTGTACGGGGTTCAGTCAGGCCGAGCGCCTGAGTGCCGCGATTTCATCCTGGTAAGGCGATGCGCTGCCGTTCAAAATTTCGTCCATCGTCACGGCCCGGCCCAGCCTGCCGGACTCCACTGGCGCATAGGCCAAGGCGACATCCGCCATTGCTTCGGCACCCGTGACCTCGGGCGCCGTGCCCTGCCGGATGCAATCGGCGAGCTCGTGAAGTTGAAGTGCCAGCAGCTTTTGGTCGACGTCGTTGAATCCGAAGTCGTAGCGCCAGGGCCGCGCATCGCCGAACAGCGTCGCGGCAACGGGGTTCAATCGGTAGCTCGGAGCAAAATCGAGGATGCGCTCGTCCGTGATGGACAGGCCGCCGTCGAGGTGCAGCACTACCGGTCTGCCATTGCGGTCACCTGGGGCGGCAATCGAGCCTTTGGCTCCGTAGATCACGCGTTCGTCGCGCGGCAGACCATGGCCGGCGCGGTCCAGCACCCACTGGCAAATGGCGCCGGATGCGAAGCGGATCTGCGCATAGATGGCGTCCTCGCCGGTCGCCTTCGTAATGGCCGGAAGCTGTGAACGGGCGCCCCACCAGCTGTCCCGCTGGGCTGCTGCGGCATCCACCTGCGGCTGTGGCCGCCGCAGAGGCTCGTGCAGCCTGCTTTCGCCGTAAACGCTGACAATCTCGCCGAGGTAGAACCGAATGATGTCGGCGTTGTGCACGCCGGAATCGACGATGACCGTCCCGGTATGCTTGAAGTGGCGCCATGGCGCCGTCACGATGAGGTCGGTACCGCCGATCGACTCCTCTCGCATCAGGCGAGGGGCGCCGATTGCACCGTCATCGATCAGAGCTTTGACCAGCCGGTTCATCGGGTCCCGGCGAAAGTTTTCCGCGACCGACACAATCCGACCTGCCGTCCGGCCAGCCTCAATGATTTCGCGACACTCGGCGACGGTCAGGCCAAGTGGTTTCTCGCAGAGGACATGCAAGCCGGCTCCCAAGCAGGCACGTGAAACCGACAGATGAGAGCCCGCGTCGGTTGTAATGTCGGCTGCCTCCAGCCCGGGCACCGAGGCGACCATCTCCGCCACGCTGGTGAAGGCAGGCGGGCGAGAGCCCGTTAGCGAGCCGGCTTCGTCGGCCAGGGCATTTGCAAGGCTGGCGTCGAGATCGCAAACAGCAGCTAGCTCGATATTGCCGTGACCGCTGTCCCGGAGCTTTGCATAGCCGTGGAGATGGCGACGCCCCATCCCGCTGCAGCCCACCGCAGCATACTTCACTCGCTGCATCACGAACCTCCCGGGCGGCTCCTTGGCCGACGGGAGAAACGTGAACACATCCTTGAACCGATTTCAATATGAAAACTGGTATGGTATTCCGGTTTTGTGTTTTATCCTGACTTGGGTCGCACGAGACCGAGAAAGCGCTCCGCCATGCCTTCAGCTTCGGCGACCACGGCCCTGCTTGGCATCTGGCACGATGTCGAGGACAGCTATGTCGAGGAATATCTGCGTTGGCATAGCTTCGAGCATCTGCCGGAACGCCTCGCATTGCCGGGTTTCGTCTCGGCGGAGCGTCACGAACTGATCGAGGGACCGGGCCAACGCTTCTGTTGCTTCCTGGACGTCAGGGATCGCGAAGCTTTCCGGTCGCCGGACTACCAAGCCCGCCTCGACTCGCCAACCGAATGGACACGCCGCTTGATGCCGCGCTACTCGCGCATTCACCGTGCCCTGTGCGAGAAGCGATGGGAAATGGGAACTGGCCTGTCAGGCGTTAGTGCGTGCATCCGCATTGCAAGCAACGGCGACGAAACACTAAGGACCCAGCTCCATACAATCTGTTCTGGCTTACTGGAACAGCAGGCGATTGCGCGGGCGCGGCTTGGCGAGATTGATCAAGTACTGACGAATATCGAAAGCGAGGAAAAGCGTCTTCGCCGTAACGAGGACGCCGGCGGCTACGACCTTGTCCTGCTCGTGGAAGGGCTGTCAGTCCCAGCCATGCGCAGCACAGTGCATAGCCTTGCGGCAGTGCCGCTGGCACAAAAACTTCGCCATGAGGCGTCGATCTACAGCCTATCCTTTTCGCTACGCAGTGCTGGTCAATTTGCGCCATGGCCCGCATCCAATAGCAGGCCATTCGACAGCGAATGGTTTTGTCACCAAGGCCGGCTAACCTACTAACGTTCGTCGCCACCCGGCCTTCAGGCGCGGATCGGTTTCGCATTATCGTTTGCGGCGCCAGTCAATATGTAGCGCGGCCACCGGACACATCGAAAGTGAAGCCCGTCGTAAAGCTGCATTCGCGGCTGGCTGCGAATGCAGCTGTGGCAGCGATCTCCTCGACCGTGAGAAAGCGGTTCATCGGAATCTTCGCTCTGGCCGCCGCGGTGAACTCGGGAGTCTGCTGCTTCAGAAGGTCCGTCTCGGCGATGACCGGAGCGATGCAATTCGCAAGCACACCGCTTTCGACCAGTTCGCGGGCCAGCGATTTGGTGAAGCCGATGACCCCGGCCTTTGCCGCCGAGTAGGCGCTCAGCCCCGCTCCCCCTTCTTTGCCGGCGATCGAGGCGATGTTGACGATGCGGCCATAGCGTCGCTCGATCATATGCGGAACAGCTGCCCTGCAGCAGAAGAAGACCGAGTTCAGATCCACTGCCAGCACCTTGTGCCAGGCGTCGACGGGGTAGTTCCAACTCTTCTCGATCGGCCCATTGATGCCGGCGTTGTTGACGAGAATATCGACTTGGCCGAGTTTCTCCAACGACGCTGCGAACGCTGCCTCGATCGAGGAAAGATCCGAAACGTCGGCCTCCCGAAGATCGGCTGGCTCGAAGCCCGCCATATGTCGGTCGAAGCTACTCCAGTCCAGGTCCCAGAGTGCTACGCGCGCTCCCTCGGCTGCCAGCCGCTTGGCGATTCCGAGCCCGATTCCGCGCGCCGCACCGGTGACGATCGCCGTCTGCCCTTCGAACCTCACGATCGAGCCCTCGCTTTTTCGCTCTTGAATTTTTGCGCGGCATCGCGCCCGACGACATAACCGAACGTCATGGCTGGCCCAAGATTGATGCCGCCGGCGGGATAAGTACCCCCCATTATGCTCGCCATATCGGCACCGACGGCGAATAGCCCGGGAATCGTGCGGCCTTCTGCGTCGAGGACATTCGCTCGCGCGTCAGTCTTCAATCCGGCGAATGTCCCGAGACTGCCCGGCACGATCCTGACGGCGTAGAAAGGACCCCGCTCGATCGGCGCCACGGAAGGATTGGGTTTGACGGTCGCGTCGCCACCCATCCGATTATACGGAGTCTCACCGCGGTGAAACTGCGGATCGCGGCCGTGCGCGGCCGTCTTGTTGTAGCGCGCCACCGTTTCAGCCAGCCCGTCCCGGTCGATGCCGCAGTTATGTGCGAGTTCGGAAAGCGTCTTCCCGCGCTTGAGGTAGCCGCTGGCGATGTAGGGAGCGAGCGGCAGCGGCGCAGGCTTTGCGAAGCCAAGGCCGTAGCGGCGCTGAAAGCGGTGGTCGCAAATGAGCCAAGAGATCGGCTCCGCACCCGCCGGAATGGCCTTCAACAGCGCATCGACATAGTCGTAATAGCTGTCTGCCTCATTGACGAACCGACGGCCATCGGCCGTGACGGCGATCAGACCCGGCTTCGCCCGCTCCGCCAAGTGGGGAAAATGACCGAATGAACCGTCCTTACGCGGCACGAGCGAAACCGGTGCCCAGGCGCAAGGCGCGGCGAGCCGAGCATCAACCAGCGCGCCAACGCTTTCGCCGAGCCGTAAGCCGTCGCCCGTATTGGTGGACGGCGCTGCCGACCAATGTGCGCGACCTTCGGGATTGTGAGGCACGAGCTGTTTCAATCGCTCATAGTCATGCGGGAAGCCTCCACAGGCCAGAACAACCCCCGCCCGTGCCCTGATGCGGATTTCCTGGCCATCCTGTTCGACGGCAGCGCCTGTCACAACGCCGTCCCGGCTCAGCAAGCGACGGGCCGGCGCTTGCGTCCGCAAGTCCACGCCGAGATCATCGGCCGACTTGAGGAGCCGCGCCGCCAGCGCGTTGCCGTTGACGAGCTGTGCCCCCCGGCCCTGAAGCGCAAGATCCAGAGCATGCCGGCCGATGCGCCGAGCGACGTGAGCGAAAGACTTCCACGAGCGAGCTGCATTGAGGAAGTGCGCGAAATCGGCACCTGAGGCGATGCCCATGCCAAGCAGCGAGATCTCCGGCAGCGGTGGTCGCAATTTGCCGGCCAGCGGCCCGAGCTCCCGTCCATCGTAAGGAGCGGCGCAGACTGAGCGCCCGCCCTGTGCAGCACCCGGAGTGTTGCCGTGCATGTCCGGAATCTTGTTGCCATCGATGAACTGGACGACGGTGTGTTGGCGGAAAAAGGCGACCATCTCGGGCGCCGCAGCGAGGAAGGCGTCGATGCGGGCCTCCTCGTAGTGGTTGCCAAGCTCGTGGCGCAGATAGGTCCGAATGGTTTGCTGATCCTCCGCTATTCCGGCCTCTTGGGCGAGTGGGTTGCGCGGCACCCACATCCAGCCGCCGGACCAGGCGGTGGTGCCACCGAAGACCGGCTCTTTCTCGACCACGATAACCTCAAGCCCGTGCCAGGCTGCGGCGACGGCGGCCGAAAGGCCACCGGCCCCGGAGCCGATGACCAAAAGGTCGCAAGCCTCCTCGGAAAGAACGCTCATATCCATCTGATCTCGAACCTGATGATGGCGAACGATGCTTCAGGCGGGCGCGCTGACCGCGACTGCTTGAAGCATCGCCTCGGTCCTTTCCCGCAGCATCCGCGCGCGCGCCACGGCGGGCATCGTTTTCGCGAGCTCTGCCATGGGGATCTCAACGCTGATCGGCAGATCAGGGGGAATAGCCTTTAGCATCCCAGTCAGATCAAGACCGCCGTCGCCAGGGGGCAGCCGCGCCTGTCGCGCCTGGTAGATCATCGTTTCGGCGTCCTTCGGGCGCTCCGCCGGCAAGTCGCAGATCTGAAAATAGCAATGCAGATGCTTCGGCATCGCCGCCACATCCGCAGCCGTTTCACCGGCGCGGTCAACATGGATCGCATCGACGATGATGTAGCCGTTTGCCGGATTCGTCGCCTCGACGATGCGCCGAGCGGATGCCAGCGTTTTGACCCCGGTCCATGGCATGAACTCCAAACCCATGCCGATCCCGAAGGGGGCCCCGAGCTCACAGATCTCGGCGAAGCGGTCGGTCATGAACGGCTCGTCCTCGACATCGCCGGCGACCAGCACGAATTTGCCGCCCAGCTTCGCACCTGTCTCGATCACCGGCAGGAAATCGGTCAGGAGCGTGTCGCGGTTGATACGGAGGATCTCGAAATCGAACAGGCCGACGCCGGTCTCGGCGATCCGCCGCTGCGTCTCGCGAAACATCGTTGTGTCGCCAATCATCGGGAACTGCGCCTCCTTGCCCGGCGACGCAGGGGACAGGCGCAGGCTGGCATGGCTGTAACCAGCTTCGGCGGCGGCGCTGATCACGTCCGGTGGGTCGAGCTCGATGACGGTCAGGTGAGCAAGCGAAATCGGGCGATTCATGCCTTGATGTCCTGGTTGCGGTAATAGGCGAGGGTGGCGGCGATCCCCTCCGCGAGCCTGGTTTCGGGGAGGCCGGGCAGAAGCGAGGCAATGTCGTCTGGCGCAAGCTCGGGTGCGATAGGCATCGGCTGCCCTCGCGAACCGATCTTGGCTCCGGGTACCTGCCGCGTGATTTCGGCGATAACCTCGTCGATGGTCACGGTCCTGCCCGCAAGGGTGAAGACGTGGGCGCCCGACGAGGTGCTCATGAGCGCCGCCTCGAATGCCGCCGCCACATCGTCGACGTAGACGAGTCCGGACGGGCCGACATAGTCGATCTCGTAAGGCAGGCCTTGCACCGCTGCCCGACAGGCCAAGGTAGGCCCTGCACTCGCACCGGCCTCGCCGCGGCCCGGCCCATAGACGATGTAGGGCCGGAAGCCGACGCTCGGCATGCTGTGATCCGCCCAGTACGCCCTGGCGCTGCCCTCGCAGGCGAGCTTGAACGCACCGTAATGGGTTGTTGGAAAGGGAGTACTGCCGCTGTCAGGACCGAAGACGCCGGCCGAGCTCGCATAAACGACGCGTACCATGCGCTGGCGCAAGGCCGCCTCGAAGACGTTAAGCGTGCCGATCAGGTTGATCTCGGCACCTCGAACTGGATCGGCCCGGCAGGCCGGCGTCAGGATGCCGGCCATCGCAATCGCGCGGTCACATCCCTCGGCCGCGGAATGCACGAGAGTGCCATCGCGCACGTCGCCGACCCGCCATTCCACGCGGGCAGCGAGATCTCCCAGAATGTTCCGCACGGCGCCGCTGTCAGAGGCAATGTCGAGAACCCGTACCTCCGCGCCCCGCGCCAGAAGTCGACGGATCAGCCATGCGGCTATGAAGCCGGTGCCGCCGGTCATGAACACTCGCATGACGCCGCGCCCTCAGCTCAATGGGGAAAAGGCGGTCGGCAGATAGATGGCCGAGCTCAGGCTGGTCAGATGCGCCGGCCCGCCCTTCGGCGGCCAAATGCCTCGCTCGACGGATTCGGCCCGCTTGGCCATGCGCTCGTCGAGCGAAGCGAACGGCCAGATATGGAGGAAGCGCGGCAGTGAGCCATCGATGGCATACATGGCCCCAAGCAGAGGCGACACCTTTGCGCGCTCCGGTACCGCATCTCTCCAGAGATCCATCGTCGGCTTGAGGCCCGATGCCTTCACGCCGTATACGCGGATTTCATAGACGGGGCCGTGCTTGCCGGGCTCGATCGGCGGAACGAAGTCGAACGGCATATAGGTCGTTGTCTCGAATTCGCGAAAATGCTCGGCCGCCCCGAAGAGGCTGCCATCCACGAGAGCCCGCGAGCGGTCCTCCGCTAGCGCAGCGTCTTCGTCGTAAGACTGGAGGATCAAAATCTGATTCAGCACGCCGATCTCGGCGGTAAAGCAGCCTAGCAGCCTTCCCGAAAGACTCTTGCCGGTGAGCGACGCCTCGATTCCAGCGAGAACCTTCGGCAGGCCTCCAACTTCCGGCGTGATCCTGGTGACAGCGTAGCGCATCGGCTTCCTCCCAATCCATGGCGACAGGACATAGCCGGATCGCGCCAACAATGAAAGTTCATTCTGGAATTCTATTTCAGATTTGAATATACGACTGACAAGACCCTGGTTCGCAGGGCGAGAGTCGGCGGGCAGTTCCGGCCGCCTCGACGCAAATTTGCGCTTGGCCGAAAGGGACCAGGCGCCGCCAAGGAGAGGAAGTCAGTCGTGGCCAGATCATCTGGATCAATCGCGTTGGCGAAAGGGGAAACCGAAAAGCTCTACGACCTGATCGTGATTGGCGGCGGCGGAGCTGGGTTGTCAGCGGCGCTGTTCGGTGTCCTTCGCGGCGCACGCGTGCTGTTGCTCGAAAGCACCGAGTATGTCGGGGGGACCACGGCCTTTTCAGGCGGTACGATCTGGATCCCTAACACGCTCCACGCCGCTGCGGTCGGCGCCCAAGATAGTGTCGAACAGGCCGAAATCTTTCTCCATAATGCGCTCGGGAACTATGCGTCCGGCGATGCGATCCGCGCGTTCCTGACTGCCGGCCCCCGTGCTGTCGAAGTGCTCGACCGCGAGACGGACGTGAAGCTGCGGCCTCATCCCTTGCATCCGGATTACCTGTCCGAACTACCGGGCGCGACGATGAAAGGTCGGGCCCTGGAGCCAATCCCCTTTGACGGCCGGCTGCTCGGCGACAATCTTGATTTGGTTCGCCCGCCGATTCCGGAGTTCACCATCCTTGGTGGGCTGATGGTCGACCGCGTGGATATCGGCCATCTGCTCAGTATGAAGAAATCTTGGGCGTCGTTGCGGTATTCGGCCTCTCTGGTCGCCCGCTACGCTCGCGATAGGCTTGGCCACAAACGTGGCGTCAGGCTCACGATGGGCAACGCTTTGATCGGGCGGCTCCTGCACTCCTTCCTAAAGCGAGGCGGCACGGTCTGGACGCAAGCGCGCGTTGATCAGCTGATCGAAGAAAAGGGGAAGATTGCAGGCGTCAGCCTGACCCGAAACGGCAAGCGTGAGAACATTCGCGCTGCCCAAGGCGTCATCCTCGCCTCAGGCGGCTTCAACCGGAACCCGACGCTGCGCAAGGAGCTCGTGCCCGATGTCGAGATTCACACACCTGGCGCGCCCGGTCATAAGGGCGCGGCAATCGAGCTTGCACTGGGCGTAGGCGCTCGCATTGGCGATCGCAATATGGAGAACGTGTTTTGGGCGCCGGTATCGATCCGAAAGCGGTCCGACGGCAGCACCGCGGTATTCCCGCATTTCGTCTTCGACCGGGCCAAGCCTGGAACGCTGATCGTCAATAAGGCCGGCCGGCGCTTTTTCAACGAAAGCACCTCCTATCATCTCACCGGCAAGGCTATGATCGAGGCGAACCGCACCGACCCCTGCATTCCTGCCTACCTCATTGCGGATCATCAAGCGATCAAGACCTACGGCCTTGGGATGGTCCGCCCCGGCGGTAGCGGCATGTCCTTCCTTATAAAGGACGGATATCTGCTGAAGGGCGAAACGCTGGTCGAACTGGCACAGCGGCTCGGCATCGACGCGACCCAGTTGCAGAAGACGGTTGAGACCTTCAACGGCCATGCGGCCGCCGGTTTGGATCCGGATTTCGGCCGTGGCACGACCGCGTACGAGCGCAATCTGGGTGACCCGAAGAACGGCCCCAACCCGACCATGCGGCCACTGCAAAACGGACCGTTTTACGCCGTGAAGCTCTATCCCGGTGACATCGGAGCCAGCGCGGGGCTGGTTACGGATGCCCATGCCCGGGTGCTTGGCAAGAGTGGGCCGATCGGCGGCCTTTACGCCGTGGGCAACGACCAGAATTCGATCATGGCCGGCACCTATCCGGCGCCCGGGATCACGCTCGGCCCAGCGATCGCGTTTGCCTTCATCGCAGTCGAAGACGCGCTCGCTGCCTGATCGACTTGCGCGGCCTCGCGCTCCTTCTCGCTGCTTCGGAGTCATTATGTCAGAGCTGAAATTCACCAAGGTCTCGGCCGAAAACGGCATCCTGACCGTCACGATCAATCGCCCCCACGTGCTGAACGCGCTGAGCAACGACGCACACCATGAGCTGGCCGGCATCTTCGACCGCTTCGCCTCAGACCCCGTACTGCGGGTCGCGATCCTGACCGCCGCCGGCGAACGTGCCTTCTGCGTGGGGAGCGACCTCAAGGCCAAGGCGGAAGCTGGTACATCCGTCGAAGCCTCGCCGGCCACCGGTTTCGCCGGTCTCTGCATGCGCTTCGACCTCAACAAGCCTGTGATCGCTGCCGTCAACGGTCAAGCCTTCGGCGGCGGTGTCGAGATCGTGCTCGCATGCGATCTCGCGATAGCGGCTGAGCACGCAGTCTTCAGCCTGCCCGAGCCGCTAGTCGGTCTGGCTGCACTGGGCGGCGGCGGCCTGCAACGCCTTGCCCGGCAGGTGCCGCTGAAACAGGCTATGCGCCTCATCCTCACCGGGGAGCGCATTAGCGCTCAGCGTGCCGCAGAAATCGGCCTTATCAACGAGGTGGTGCCGGCGACCGAGCTGATGACGAAGGCCCAGGAGCTCGCGCGGCAGATCGTTCGCTGCGCGCCTCTTGCGATCGAAGCCTCCAAGGCCGTCGCGCTCTCGAGCCTCTCCTCCTCGCTGGAGCGCAGTATCCTCGACCAGCACCCGACCGCTGTCCGGCTGTGGGCTAGCCAGGATGCGATCGAGGGACCGAAGGCCTTCGCTGAAAAGCGACAGCCGGTCTGGCAGGGTCGCTGAAACGAGGATCGACCGATGCTCGAAAATTTCAGTGGCGCGACGCGCGTCTACTTCATTATCGGCCACCCCATCGCCCAGGTGAAATCTCCGTATGGCATGACCCGCCTGTTCGAGGAGAACGGCAAGGACGCTATTATGGTGCCGGTCGACATCCTGCCGGATGACGTGCCGGAATTTGTGACGCTGGCCAGCCGCCTCCTCAATTGCGACGGCATCTGCATCACCGTGCCGCACAAGTTTGCCGTGGTTCCGCATTGCCGCACGATGTCCAAGACCACCAAGGTGCTTGGCTCAGCGAATGTAATGCGGCGCAATGCAGATCATTCATGGCATGGCGACATGTTCGACGGGCCCGGCCATGTCGGGGCGATGCGGAAGAACGGGGCCAGGTTGGAGGGACAGCGTTCCTTGCTGATCGGAGCCGGTGGGGCCGGAAGCGCCATTGGCCTGGCGCTGCTTGACGCCGGGGTCCGCGAACTCGCTGTCCACGACACCGACGCGCGGCGACGGGATGCGCTGATTGCCAAGCTCGACGGCGCACACAGGGGCAAAGTGATAGCCGGTTCCTCCAACCCAGCCGGATTCGATACCGTCTCCAACGCATCGCCTGCCGGAATGAAGCCAGGCGACGGATCGCCGTTCGACATCGGCGGCCTGAAGTCCGCGACCTTCGTCAGCGATGTGGTGACCAAGCCGGCCCTAACGCCCTTGATAGAGGCGGCGCGCCGGATCGGCTGCCAGACCTCGACCGGCATCGAGATGTTCGAAGCCGAGACCTCGCTCATGCTCGACTTCTGGCTCGAAACCGCTGCCTGACGGCGCCATACAGGACACCGAGTATGACGACAAAATTGACGGGTGCCGGTCGTCTCGCCGGCGTGATCGGCTGGCCTGTCACACATTCGCGGTCGCCGCTTTTGCACGGTTACTGGCTCGAGCGCTACGGCATCGACGGAGCCTATGTCCCGCTCGCCGCCGAGCGGGATTTCGAGGGCGTGGTGCGCGGCTTGAGGGCAGCGGGATTTCGTGGCGCGAACGTCACAAAGCCCTGGAAGGAGGCGGCTTTCGCCCTCTGCGACGTTGTAGAAACCTCAGCGCGCCGGATCGGCGCCATCAACACCCTGGTCTTCGACGAGCGCGGCGTCGTCGGCAGCAATACGGACGGCTTCGGCTTCTTGGCAGGCCTCGGCGAAGCCGGCATCGCCGTGAGCGGCCAGCGCGCACTCGTTCTCGGGGCGGGCGGGGGCTCGCGTGCCGTGTGCCACGCCCTCGATGAGGCTGGTGCTCATGTAACCGTTACAAACAGGAGTCGCCGGCGCGCCGAGCAGGTCGCCGAGAATTTGCCGGGAATTGCTGTCATCGACTGGGAGCGGCGCAGCCAGGCTATTGGCAACTGCGATCTCCTTGTGAACACGACCTCGCTCGGCATGGCGGGCTCTGAGCCACTCGATATCGACCTGTCGAGGGGGAGGGCCACGCTATGCGTCTCCGACATCGTTTATGTGCCGCTAGAAACACCTCTGCTGCGCCAGGCCAGGCAAAGCGGCTACAAGACCGTCGACGGGGTCGCAATGCTCCTCCACCAGGCCCGCCCCGGTTTCAAGGCCTGGTTTGGGGTTGACCCCAGCGTCGACGACACTCTTCGTTCGCTCGTTCTCGCCACCCTCGGCCGCTGACGCGGCCCGGCTTCTCGCTCGCGGTGTTCCAAGAGCTGCAGGCTCAGGCGAAGATGTTAGGACGGGGCTCCCCCGGCTTATCAGCAGGCGGTCGAGGCGGCGGGCTGAGCTGACCCAATTCCTTCGTTGCTTCAAGCAACAACGGGCCGATCTGCTGCATGCGTTCTTCCGTCAAGCGAATGAACGGCCCTGCAACACTGATCGTCCCTGTGACTCGGGCATCCAAGGAGGATCGTATCGGAGCGGCTACCGCATTCATCCATTGCGAGAAGGTCTGCTGAGTCACGACGTAACCGAGCAACCGCGCTTCGCGAAGCCGCCTTCGGATGGCTTGGGCTGTTTGCGGAGCGTTGGGCCCGTACTCTTCCTTGGACCCATAGCCCTGCTTCTCGACCAAGGCGATCGCGTCCTCATCGGACATCGTTGAAAGCCAGGCCAATCCAGACGACGAGCATGAGAGCTTCGCCTCCTGTCCAGCCTCCGGATCGTAACGAAGACCGGCCGTGGCTCCTTGCGCCTTGGAGACGAAGATAAGCCGATCTTCATCAAGGATCGCGACACGAACCAGCTCGCCGCACTCCCGAGCGAGCCGGTCCAGCACAGGTTGCATCAGATCAGTGATGCCGTGAGCCTGGAGATAGCGCAGTCCCAGCGACGCAATCTTGGCCGTGAGTACATAGGAGCCGAACTCTCTGTCCTGCCGAACATAGCCTTCGTCAACCAGGCTCGCCAGAAGACGATGCGTTGCGCTGCGCGGGATTCTGATGGCGTCCGCCAGCTCATAAAACGGCATGCCACCAGGATGGCCAGCCAGAATCTCGATGATCCGCAAAGTGCGCTTCAGAATGCCATCCGGCCCGGCGTCCTTTTCCTTCGTCCTGGGCATCATTTTCTCCGAGGGGCCAAGAGGTCTCATCATAGCTTAGGCCCGGCCCAATTCACAGGCAGCTGGACCGTCATCCACCGCGATCGCATTCAACGGAGCATCCTAACGCCTTGTGAAGAAGCGAATTTGCTCCATAGAAAACGACAACATAAAATCGGTATCGTAAACTGGACTTTCGTTCCAGTTTACGATACCGCTTAACGCAAGCGCTGCACAAGACGGTGCCGAAAAAGGAATGCCAACAATCGGAGGAGACCGAATGACCCCAGAAAATCAAAAAGGCGGGAAGAAGAGCGGGACGTCGCGCCGATCGCTCCTGGCCGGAGCGGGCGGCCTTGCCGCGACGCAGTTTGCCGCGAGCAATTTCGGCATGCCCTATATCGGCAATGCGGCGGCGGCTGAGCCGATCAAAATCGGCATGCTTTGGGCCAAAACGGGCGCCATCGTCGACCAGGCGACCTATCTCGCCCAGGGCGGCTTCTTCGCCGCCGAACAGCGCAACAACCAGCTCCTCGGACGCCCCATCGAGATCGTCTGGCTGGACGAGCCCAACCCGCAGGGCGCGCAGCTCAATGCACAGCGCCTGATCGACGAGCACAAGGTCTGCGCCCTGATCGGTGGCGCCCAGAGCTCGCTCGCGCTGGCGATCTCGGCCGTCGCGAAGAAGTCCAAGATCCCTTATGTCGCAGCCAATGCCGCGGCCCTCGATCTCACCGGCAAGCTCTGCAACAAATATACCTTCCGCCTGCAGCCGCCCGTCGACGTCCACACGCGCGTCCTCGCTCCCTATTGCGAGAAGCTCGGCAAGAAGTGGTACACGATCACGGGCGCTTTCGCTTTCGGCCAGGACATCAAGGCGAGCTTCACCGACTACATCACCAAAGCCGGCGGCTCGGTCGTCGGCTCGGATGAGGTGCCCGTCAGCACCGCTGACTACAGCTCCTTCATTCTCAAGATCCGTGCGGCAAAGCCGGATGTCGTCATCGGCGGCCTCTCGGCGAGCGACCTGACGACCTTCCTGAAGCAGTGGAGCGAACTCGGCATGAAGGGCAAGATTCCCTTCGCCGAGATCTCGATCGGCAATACCGATATCTGGGGCGTCGGCCCGGAAGCCGCGACCGGCATCTACACCATGGTTTGGGTTTACAATAACCCGGGCAATACGGCCGAGGACAAGGCCTTCGTCGACGCCTACATGAAGAAGTTCAACGAACCTCCGGCTGACAAGGCCTGGATGGGATGGTTCGGCATGCGGTCGCTGCTGGAGTCGATCGAACTCGCGAAGTCGACGGAGCCAGCCGCTATCGTTAAGGCGCTTGAGACATGGCGCGTCAAGGAAGGCGACCTCGACGTCGGCTATCGTGACTTCGATCACCAGATGAAGCGCCGGACCGTGATCTGCAAGGTCAAGGACAAGATCCCGAACAAATGGGATTATGTCGACGTGCTGGAAAATGCGCCCAAAACCGCCGCCGAGATCGACGAGGCTTTCGGTTCAGCTGCAAGCAGCGCGTGCAAGATGGACAGCATCTAATACCTCGGGCCGAGCGCTGGGCCTGCTTCGAAGGTCCGGCTCCATCGAAGAACGCTGCGGCAGACCGAAGTCTCCGCAGCGCTCCCATCCGACACGTCAATTCCGCGCCGCATGAATGCGGCGCCTTCCCCGCGCGGCAGGCAACGTGTGCCGGCGCGGGAGGGACCATGCCATGCTCGACATGATCATCTCCCAGGCGGCGAACGGTCTCGTCCTGGGCTTTCTCTACGTTCTGATCGCGATCGGGCTGTCGATCATCTTCGGCATGCTCGGCATCGTGAATTTCGCCCATGGCTCGTTCTTCGCTATCGGCGCCTATCTGGCGCTGGTGCTGGCCCGGGACTTCGGCTGGCCGGCTGCGCTCCTGTCTCCGATCATCGTCGGAGCCATCGGCATGATCGTCGAGATGACGCTCATCCGACACCTCTACGGCAAGGAACCGCTGCTCGGCCTGATCCTGACCTTTGCCCTCGCGCTTCTGGCCGAGGCGATCCTCAGGCTCATATTTGGGGGAGCGCCGGTTCCATTCAATCCGCCGAGCATCTTCGCCGGCTTCATCGAATACGGCCCGATCCTGATCACGAAATACCGTATGACGGTCCTGTTGGTTACGGTCCTGGCTCTCGTCAGCTTCTGGGCGTTCCTGCGCTTCACGCCCTTCGGCCGTATCATCCGGGCGGGTTCGCGTGATGCCGAGATGGTCGGACTGCTCGGAATCAACCTGCCGATCCTGCTCTCCGGCGTCTTCGGCATCGGTTGCTTGCTGGCCGGGCTCGCCGGCATGCTTGCCGGCCCCCTTTGGACCGTCATTCCCAGCATGGCATCGGGCGCGATCATGCCCGCCTTCGTCATCGTTACGATCGGCGGCCTCGGATCGTACTCCGGAGCGATCATCGCCGGCCTCCTCGTCGGCATTACCACCGCCATGAGCATCCAGTTCGCCCCGGCCTGGTCCGGCGCCGCGATGTACGTGCTGATGGCTGCCATCCTGCTCATCCGTCCGCGCGGCCTGTTTGGCGAGCGCTGGGAGAGGTTCGAATGAGAAGCCGTTCCATCCTGACCAATCCGATCCTCTGGATCGCGGTCGTTTTCGCAGCGCTCACCTTGGCCTGGGTCGGCCAGGGCGCCCCGGTAAACTTGATCACTCAGATCGCGATCTACACGCTCTACGGAGCGGGCGTGAACCTCCTTGTCGGATACACAGGACTGGTTCCGTTCGGCGCTTCGGTCTTCTTCGGCTGCGCGAGCTACTTCGCAGCGCTGCTTCTGCTCGGCCCGGTCAAGCAAGACCTCCTCGCGCTCGTCCTGTCCGTGGTGATCTCGATGGCGATGGCCGTCGTGCTCGGAGCACTCATCCTGCGCCGACGCGGACTGTATTTCTCGCTGCTGACGCTCGCATGTTCCCAGATCGCGTTCGAAATCGCCTACAAGTGGACGGCCGTCACGGGAGGCGAGAACGGACTCCAGGGCGTGCCGCGCCCGAGCTTTCACACGGAAATGCAGTTCCACCTGTTCGCCCTGGCCTCGGTGCTGCTGTGCCTGTGGTTGCTGTGGCGGCTGGTCCATGCGCCATTCGGCAGAGCACTGCAGGCCATCCGCGACAACGAGCAACGGGCAAGCAGCCTGGGTTACAACACCTATCTGGTGAAGCTCGGCGGCTTCGTGCTCATGGCCGGCCTCGTCGCCTTTGCTGGCTCGCTGCTGACGCTGATGCTGCAGGGCGTCTACGCCAACAATCTCGGCTGGCAACGCGCCGGCGACTCGCTGCTGATGACCGTCCTCGGGGGCGTGCACCACTTCCTCGGACCGCTCTGGGGTGCAATCGCCTTCATCATCCTGGAGAACCGGCTTTCGGCGATTACTGAAAACTGGTGGCTGATCTTCGCGCCGATCATCATCGTCTTCGCGCTGTTCTCGCCCGAAGGGATGCAGGGGCTGGCGCAACGCCTGCTCCGGAACGAGCGCTGGACGCTCACACGCAACACCATCCCGCCGCGACCGCAGGTGATCAAGCCCTATGAAAGCGCGGGGCAGGCGATGGATCCGGACAAGCCGATCCTGGAGACCCGCAAACTCAGCAAGAGTTTCGGCAGCCTGGTGACCGCCAAGGAGATCGATCTCCAGGTACGGCCGTTCGTGCTGCATTCGATCATCGGCCCCAATGGCGCTGGCAAGACCACGTTCTACAACATGCTGACCGGCGTCCTGCCGCCGAGCGGGGGCACGATCCTGTTCGAAGGCAAGGAGATCACCAAGCTGCCAATGTATGCCCGTGCCCGGCTCGGCATAAGCCGCTCCTTCCAGATTCTCTCGATCTTTCCGAACCTTTCGGTCTTCGAGAACGTCCGCATCGCGGTGCAGGCGCAGAGGCACGGTGCTCTCGGCTTCTTCCGGGATGCCCATGACATCGAAGCACTGAATGAGCGCACTTGGTCGATCCTCGATGCGGTTGGACTCGCGGACCGGGCGGCCGACCCGTGTATGAATCTGCCGCACGGCGCCAAGCGGTTGCTCGAAATCGCAGTGACGCTCGCGATCGACTCCAAGCTGCTGCTTTTAGACGAGCCACTCGCCGGCTTGGCCGAGGCGGATCGGCAGATCGTCGCGGAGTTGATCCGCAGCCTGGCGAAGAAGCACGCAGTGCTGTTGATCGAGCACGACATTGATCGCGTCCTGGCGATATCGGACCGCATTTCCGTCCTTCATCAGGGCAGAATGATAGCGGACGGCAAGCCGGCCGACGTGGCTCACAACCCCGAGGTGATCGCCGCCTATCTCGGCGCCGCCAAAGGCGATTCCAAGGCGCCCCCGGCGGTCGAACGCATCGCACACGCTTCTGCCAAGCCGCTGCTGGAGGCGAAGGGGCTGGCCGTCGGCTATGGCGGCAGCACGGTTCTGAACGGCGTCGATGTCACCGTGCATGTCGGCGAGGCGGTCGCTCTGCTTGGCCGCAATGGCGTTGGAAAGACGACCTTGCTACGGGCCCTTACGGGCACGCTGCCGTTGAATGCCGGAACGGTCGACTTCGCGGACGCCGATATAGGTTCCCGCAAGCCTTATGAGATCAATCGGCTGGGCATTGCGCTGGTGCCCGAAGGCCGCCGCCTCTTTCCGAATTTGACGGTGGTCGAGAATCTTCAGATCGCCCAGCGCGCGGGAGGGCTCAGCATCGAGGAGTGCTTCGACCTCTTTCCGCGTCTGCGAGCCCGTCAGAAGGCAAAGGCCGAGAATCTATCGGGCGGTGAGCGCCAGATGGTCGCGATCGCCCGTGCCCTTGTCGTCCCCAGCAAGTTGATCCTGCTGGACGAACCCTTCGAAGGCCTCGCGCCGGCGGTGGTCGAGGAGGTGATGGCAGCGCTGGTCAAGCTGCGGGGCAAGGTCGCGATGATCATCGTCGAACACCATGCGGAGACCGTTCTGCCAATCGTCGACAGAGCCCTCGTGCTGGTCAATGGCCGCATCGCGTTTTCGGGCGACGCTGGCGACCTTGAGAAGGATCATGCCTTGCAAGCAAAGCTGCTGGGCGTGGTCCAGGCAGACGAAATCGCGGCGGCCTGAGCGAACGATGACCAGTCCTTCTTTAACAGCGAACCTCAACGGCGCAACGCGGCTCCACCTGATCATTGGCGACCCAATCGCTCAGGTGAAGTCGCCTTCGGGCATGACACCCAAATTCGTTGAGGCAGGCAGAAACGACATCGTCGTGCCGGTCCGCGTGACCAGCGCGGATCTGGCCGCGTTCCTGGCGGGCGTCAGCCTGGCCCAGAACGTCGACAGCATTATCATCACCGTGCCCCACAAGTTCGCTTGCTTCGACCACTGCGAAACTGTTTCGGATCGCGCCCGGCTACTGGGCGCGGTTCAGCACATGCGGCGGACCGCTTCCGGTCGTTGGCATGGGGAAAACTTCGACGGAATGAGCTTCGTCGCGGCGGCCAAGGTCCGGGGTGCGGCCTTCCAGGGTGCGCGAGCGCTGCTCGTTGGCGCCGGCGGCGCAGGCTCGGCCATCGCCCTCGCAATGGTGGAGGCCGGTGTCGCGGAGCTCGCCATCCACGATACCGACGAGCAACGCTTGGCCAAATTGCTCGACAAGATCGCAGGCGCAACGGCCACGCCTGTCCGGCGAGGTTCGCCGGATCCGTCCGGCTTCGATATCATCGTCAACGCCACGCCTTTGGGCATGCGAGCCGAGGATCCGTTGCCCGTTGATGTCGGACGCCTCAAGCCCGAGAGCTTTGTCGGATGTGTCGTCACAGCGCCTGCCATCTCACCCCTCATCGAGGCGGCGCGAAAAGCGGGCTGCCGCACCTCGACCGGCCTCGATATGACCGAAGCCGCCCAGAAGCTCGGGCTCAACTTCGTTCTTTCCAGCCCATCCTCACAAAATGACTGACGGACGCGCACCACCCGGTTCTGGGAATGCCGTGGAGCACGCCATGTTCAAACGCATGTCGATTCTGGAAAAGCGGCCGGGGGACGAGCAGGCCTTTTTCTCCCGGTATTGGGAGGAACGGCACGGGCCACTTGTAGCCCGCCTGCCTTTCATTCGCGCTTACGTCCAAAACCATGTGGAACAGCAGTACGAGCCTAGTTCATTTCGCGTGGGCGGCATTGTCGAACTCCAGTTCGATGACGCCAGCGCGATGGACGAAGCGTTTTCGGCCGAAGGATCGAAGGCCGTCATCGCGGATGAGGCGAATTTCCTCGGCAACGCGGCGGGCTACATCATTGGCGATTCAACTGTCCGCATGGCAGGCGAATTGGGTAAGCTCGTCGTTCTCTTAAGCCACGACGACCGTCGGGCCGGGACGAAAGAATTCGAGACGGCCGTCCGTCAACTGCCCGGTTTCGTGCAGTTCATTCGAGATGACGTCGCATCGACGATCACGCGGCCGGGCTCAGCACAGCCAGGCCAGCGGGTCGACAGCTTCTTCCATATTTACTTCGACGGCACCGCAGACGCTGACCGGGCCGGACCAAAGGTCGCCAGGATGGCCGACACATTCAAGCTCGGTGTCTTCCGAATGCGCACCACTCGTATCGTCTAGCGCCGTCGGATCAAGCTGGCAGCCCAGGCATGAGACAAGGAACCCTCCCATGAAAGCGCTTGTAGTCGGCGCGAGCCGCGGTATCGGCGCCGCCATAGCCTTGCGCCTCGCCAAGGACGGCATCGCCAGATCCGGCTTTGCTCAAATCGTGATCACGGCGCGCGCCCCGTCGCCGGCGCTAACGGAGGTGGCGTCTGGTATCACCAGACTTGGTGCCCAGCCGCATATCGTCACTGGCGATATCGGCGACGCGACCGTTCCCGCTCGCATCGGTGCCGAGGCAATCGAAGCCTGTGGCGGCCTCGACCTGGTCGTGGCCAATGCCGGCATCACATCACCTGGCCCGCTTGCGACCCTGTCGATCGAAAGCTGGGAGCGACTGTTCGCCGTCAACACCCGCGGCCCCTGGCTTCTCGCGCAATCGGTTTACGAGGCTTTGCGTGCCACGAAGGGTAGCTTCGTGGCCGTGGCGTCTATGTCGGGCATGTTTCCCCACCCGGGCTCGGGTTCCTACTCCTCGACCAAGGCGGCGCTGATCATGATGTGCCAGCAGCTCGCCCAGGAGTGGGGCCCGGACGGCGTCCGGGTCAACGCGGTCTGCCCTGGAATGATCCGAACTCCCATGACCGAGTCCATCTATGCCGACCCCGCCATTGCGGCACGGCGCGACGAGATCGTGCCGCTTAAGCGCGTGGGACAGCCCGATGACATCGCGCGGGTCGTCTCCTTCCTCGGCAGCGATGACGCACGCTACGTCACCGGTGAGGCGATCCGGGCCGATGGTGGTTTCTCCTCCTCTATCCTTTCCTACGTGCCGGGGCTTGCGAAGTCCCGCTAGCTACCATCGGTCAGCCTGAACGACCGACAGGAAGTGCCCCGCAGTTCACCAGGGGCAGGGCGGATATGCAGGATCGTTCTTAGACTGGAATATCATTCCAATATAATGTTCTACAAAATCTGGGAGGAACATCATGGCGCGCGCAAGGATTGGGATCATCGGGCTCGGGGTGATCGGCAAATCCCATCTTTCCGTGTTGCAGGAGACGGAAAACGCCGACGTCGCCGCTATCTCCGACCCTACGCAAGCAGCCCGCGACCACGCCGCCGGTCGCAACGTAAAGGCCTATGACGATTATCGCACGATGATCGAAACGGAGCGCCTCGATGGCGTCGTCGTCGCGACGCCGAACGACCAGCATGTACCTGTCGCGCTCGATTGCATCTCTCGCGACATCGCGGTCCTGGTCGAGAAGCCGATTGCGGAAAGCGTCGAGGCCGCGCGCCGGCTCTGCGAGGCGGCAGAGGCCAAGAACATCCCGATCCTCGTCGGCCACCATCGCCGACACAATCCCGCTGTCAGGGCAGTGCGCAAAGCCATTGCAGATGGAGTTATCGGCAAGCCCGCCATCGCGACCGTGATCTATACGCAGCTCAAGCCGGACAGCTACTTCAACCTTGGCTGGCGGCGCGACAAGGCCAGCGGCGGTCCGATCCTTATCAACCTTATTCACGAGATCGACCTGATCCGCTTTGTCTTCGGCGAAATCGAGAGCCTGCAGGCATCAACCTCCTCGGCGGTCCGTGGCTTCCCGGTAGAGGACACGGCTGGCGTCCTGCTGCGTTTCCGCAACGGCGCGCTCGGCACGATCAGCCTCTCCGACACGGCTGCCTCGCCCTTCAGCTGGGATCTGACTTCCGGCGAATTCGACCAGATGGCCGGCACCACCGACAAGCTGAAGCGTCAGCAAGTCTCCTCGCACATTTTTGCGGGCTCGGAAGGTTCGCTCACTTTGCCGGATGTCCGACACTTCAGCTATCGCGGCGATACCGAGCCGGGGTGGTTGAGCGAATTGAGTGAGGACAGGCTCGCCCTGACCCCCGAAAGCGCCTATCGCCGGCAGGCCCGACATTTCGCGGCCGTTTCCCTGAGGGAGGAAGAACCCGTTATCAACGGCCGCGATGGCCTGCGCACGCTGGAGGCCACGCTCGCGGTCAAGGCGGCCTCCGAAAGCGGCGGCACCGTCCGGCTTTCGGCCTGACGGTGGGACGGGCCATGCCTTTGAACAAATTCATGAGCGCGGATGATGCCGTCGCGCTTATCCGCGACGGCGACACCGTCGGCTTGGTGGGCGGCGGCGGCGGATTGATGGAGGCGTCTTGCCTGTTCTCCGCGGTCGAAAAGCGCTTTCTCGAAACCGGCCATCCGCGCAACCTGACTGCCGTGCACTCGCTCGGGATCGGCGACAAGAAGACGCGAGGCATGAATTGCTTCGCCCACCAGGGCATGGTCCGCAAGGTGATCGGCGGCCACTGGCCCTGGTCGCCGCGCATGCAGCAGATGGCACGCGACAACGAGATCGAAGCCTACGTTCTGCCCGGCGGCGTCGTCATGCAACTCTATCGCGAGATCGCAGCCAAGCGACCGGGCCTGCTGACGCATGTCGGACTCGGCACCTTCGTCGACCCGCGACGCGAGGGCGGCCGGATGAACGAAGCCGCACATGAGGAATTGGTCGAGCACATCACGATCGAAGGACGCGACTATCTTCGCTACAAACCCTTTCCGGTGAATGTGGCGATTATCCGCGGCTCCTATGCCGACGCCCACGGCAATGTCAGCCTCGATCAGGAGGCCGCCAATGTGGACATCTACGCCGTGGCGCTCGCAGCCCATAATTGTGGCGGCAAGGTCATCGTGCAGGTCCGTACCGCGGTCGATGTCGGCACTCTGCCCGCCCGCTCTGTACGCATCCCCGGGGCGATCGTCGATGCCGTCGTCGTCGATCCCGAGCAGCGCATGGGCTACGATACTGTCTACGATCCGCTGATGTCGGGGGAGCGCCGCGGTCCCGCCCTGGCACATCCCCCGCAGCCGATGACGGCCCGTCAAGTGATTGCCCGCCGCGCCGCGCAGGAGCTCACCGATGGCGCGGTGCTGAATTACGGATTTGGTATCCCGGACGCCGTGGCCCGGCTCGTCGAACTGCGTGGCGACGGCGAACGCTACTATCAGACAATCGAGCATGGCACCTATGGTGGCGAGCTTTTGGTCGGGACGCTCTTCGGCTTTGCCCGCAACGCCTCGGCGATGATCGACGGCCCCTCCCAGTTCGACTTCTATTCAGGCGGTGGCCTCGATCTCGCGTTCCTTGGCTTCGGCGAGCTCGACCGCGAGGGAAACGTCAACGTCTCCAAGCTGGGGGGCGTGCCAGTCGGTCCAGGCGGCTTCATCGACATCGCCCAGAACGCCCGAAAGGTCGTCTTCTGCGGAACCTTCGACACCAAAGGCACGGAGATCGAGATCGGTGCTGGCCGGCTCGCAATTCGGCGTCAAGGCGAGGTGCTGAAGCTGGTGCCATCCGTCGAGCAGATCACCTTCTCGGGCGAGCAGTCGCGTGCCTCGGGGCAGGAGGTGATCTACGTCACCGAGCGCGCCGTCTTCCGGCTTGGCGAGGCCGGGCTCGTCCTGACCGATATGGCGCCGGGCGTCGATATCCGCAGCGACATCCTCGAGCGCATCGCCTTCACGCCGGTGATTCCGAGCGATCCGAAGCCCTATTCGGCCGATTGCTTCGGTTAACGCCCGCTCGACGAAACTACGGAGAACAGCATGTCATCCGCAGCCCCTCTCGCTGGCATCAAGGTGGTCGACTACAGCCATTTCCTCGCCGGTCCGTATCTCTCGCGCTGCTTGGCGGGCATGGGTGCCGAGGTCGTCAAGGTCGAGCGTCCAACCGTCGGTGATGCTGGGCGACATCATCCTTATTTCGTCGGCGACGAGAGCGGCTTCTTCTTGCAGCAGAACATGGGCAAGCGCGGCATCTGCGTCGACGTCAAGAAGCCGGCGGGGATGGAGTTAGTCCGCCAGCTGGTCTCCACGGCTGATGTCTTCGTCGAAAACTATCGGCCCGGCGCACTAGTTCGGCTCGGCCTAGGATATGACGATCTTGCCCGTCTTAATCCCAGACTGGTTTACTGTTCGCTCTCTGCCTATGGCCATACCGGTCCGAAATCCGCCAAGGCTGGCTTTGGATTGATTGCCGAGGCGATGTCAGGTGCCATGGCGCAACTCGGCGTGCCGGGCGAACCTCCGCCATTGCTGCGGATCCCGATCGCCGACATGTATGCCGGCATCCATGGTGCGGCCGCGGTCTGTGCAGCTCTGCTCGGGCGCGCGACCTCTGGCAAGGGCCAGCATATCGATCTCGCACTCTACGACTGCATGGTCTCGATGCACGACTATGCGATCCAGTGCTTCACCTTGAGCAACGGCGCCATCCTCCCGCAGCAAGTCGGATATGACCTGCCGGATTCAACCGTCTACGGCGTCTTTCCCGCCCCGGACGGATATCTCGTCATCGCCGCGCAGGTTGACGATGCCTGGCGCCGCCTTGCCGGCCTGGTCGGCGGAAGTGAATTGGCGAGCGACATGCGTTTCCACACGGCAGCAGGCCGCAATGCCAATCGCGAGGAGGCTCTGCGTCGCGTGCGGGATTGGACCGCGACGCAATCCTCCGTCGCGGCCTGCATTGCCGCATTGGAAGCTGTCGACGTGCCCTGCGCGCCGGTCCAGCGCATCGACGAGGTGCTTGCCGATCCTCAGCTCGTCGCACGCGGCATGATGATCGAACAACAGCATCCTACCCTTGGCCCAATCAGATTGCCCAACTTGCCGTTCCATTTTTCGAACTACCAGCCCGAGCCCATGCGGATCGCGCCTGGCCTCGGCGAACACAACGCCGAGATCGCTGCCAGTCTCGGATATTCGCCGGAGGAGATCGCGAACCTGGCGCGCGATGGCGTGCTGTATCAGGCCCCCGTCCACTCGTCCGAACCCGCAAAAACTGCACAGGGAGCAGCAACATGAGTCAGTTTCACGTAAGCCTCGGCCAGAAGGCACAGTTTGCGAAGACGGTGTCGGAGAGCGATGTCTATCTGTTCGCCGGCATTACTGGGGACCTCGCACCCAATCACGTCAACAAGGCTTACATGGAAAAGTCGAGCTACGGCCGCCTACAGGCCCATGGCGCACTCATCATAGGCTACATGTCAGCAGCCTCGAGCATAGTGACTGCGACCGCGCGCGACGGTGACGAGACGCCAGTGTCGCTAGGCTACGACCGGATCAGGATCGTCGGCCCAGTCTTCTTCGGGGACACGGTTACCGTCGATTACGAGATCGATACGATCGACGCCGAGCGCAGGCGAGCGACCGGCGCGATCCGGGTCACGAACCAGGATGGCGAACTGGTCGCGGTCGCAACCCATATTCTGAAGTGGGTTCCCAATACGAAGCATTGACGAAAACGGGCGCGCGTCGGCGCGCCCTTCCCTGTCCGCCTTTAGAGGCCTGCCCCATCGAGGCGCCCCGGTTCGGCCAGCAGCCAGGTAGCGTAGGCCCCGATCCCCTGTTCCAGATCGAAGCGCGTGCGGAAGCCGGTGTCGGCGATGAAGTGCCGACCATCCATCGGCCCGCGAATAGGCGTGAACGTATTCCACGGCATCGCACCCGGGCCGATCGCGATCACCGCTTTGGGAACCGCGGTCCTGACCGCATCTGCTATCTCGAAAGTTGTGTAATTCCGGGGCGGGGCGAGGTGGTAGGTGGAGCGGTTGAGCTGCGGCGCATCGACTGCTGCGATCAGCCCCGCAACAACGTCATCGATGTAGGTGAAGCCTGCCGAGAAGTCCCCGCCGCTGGCGTCGTCGCGCGGGACGCCACGGATGGCATCTATCAATATCGGAGGGATCGGGCCGCGGGCGAAAGTGTAGTTCACGACCGGAGGCCCATAGATCCAGGAGATGCGGACTGTCGCCGCATCGACGCCGAATTGGGCTCGGAAAGCCCGGACCATCATCTCGCCGCAAGCCTTCGTCGTGCCGTAAAGACCGTCGGCATCCGGAGGTTGATCTTCGGTGATTGGCAGGCTGGGGTCGACATCCTTGAAGACGCTTCCGGTGCTGCCATAGATCATTCGGCGCCACTCTTGGCGTCGGGCAACGTCAAGAAGATTCACGACGGCGCCGACATTGGTTTGGAAGGCCGCCACAGGATCGGGCCGGCAATACATTTCGTTGGCCATGGCGGCGAGGTGGATGCAAGAATCCACGCCATTGTCTCGACAAAGGCGCTCGACTGAACCCAGATCCGTCAGGTCGCACGTGGCCCAAGTCACATGGGCGCCGAGCGCCTCCGCATCTGCAGCACGGAACGTCCGGTTATATTGCGCGATGATCGGCCGCTCGCGCGCCAGGCTGCGCACGATTTCGTAGCCGACATGCCCCATCGCACCCGTAACCAGCAATGTCATCGCCGCCTGCCTCCTCTTCTTGGTGAAACTGCTGCCGCCGGTCCGCGTCCGGCGAGCTTGAGGGAAACCAGCCCTCCAGCGACGATGAGCCCCGCTCCAAACACGCTGAACACATCCGGCACCTCGTCGAATACGGCGAAGCCGATCAGCGTGGCGGTCAAAAGTTGCGCGTAAGAATAGGGGGCGATACGCGAGGCACCCGCCCGAAGATAGGCGGCGATCATGCACGCCTGGCCGACGGCCTGGCACAGCCCGGACATGGCCAGGAACAACCATTGCCGCGAGGTCGGGGCCTGCCAGACAAAGGGGAGCGCCAGGGTCGACAGCAGCAACGCTACGAGCATGGTATAGACAACCAGCGAACGCGGCGGAGCCTGCTGCGCCACGACGCGCGTCAAAACCTGGGCGATGGCAGTGAAAATCCCGCCCAGAGCCGGGAGAAGCAGCACCCACGAAAAACGGCCGTCGAAGGGGCGCGTGATCGTCACCACCCCAAGCAAGCCAAGCGCGACGGCAAACCAGCCCCAACGATTGACCGTCTCTCCCAGCACCGTACGCCCGAGGGCCATGCTGATAAGCGGCGCCACGAACAAGACTGTCGTCAGCTGTGCCAAAGGCACATAGGCCATCGATATGATGATGCAGACGCCTCCCAGAAATGGAAAAAGCGAACGAAGCAGCACGAGGCGCACCGGCACATCCAGCAACAGCGACCGCCAATGCCGCGGGCGCACGAGAGTCAGCATCACGACCGCGAACGCCACGCTGCGTCCCCAGAGCGCCATACCCGCATTGCTTTCGGCGACGACCAGCTTCGAGGCAGCATCCCCGACGGCAAAGAGACTGAAGGCAGCAACAGCGAGACCGAGCGCGGCAACACCGGTTTCCGCCCGGAGAGGATGGCCCGGCGCTTGGTTCACCGGGTACGTTCCACCTCGACCCCTGCCGAGCGCTCCAGATCGCGAACCAACTCCGTCTGGTCAGCTTGGGCCGAAACGCCGTTCGCGATCGCGCGCTCGAACATTGCCGTCACCGCTCGAGTCATCGCTACGGGTACGCCAAGCCGATCGGCTTCGGCGATTGCCGCCCCCATATCTTTCAGAATGACCGCCATGGGCGAACCGAAATCAAAACGCCGCGTCAGAACGTTCTGTGGGATGACGGTGAGTGAAGCATCGTTCTTGCCGGTGCCGTTGTTGATCACGTCCAGCATCGCCTCCGGATCGAGCCCTGCCTTGGAACCGAAGACGAGCGCCTCGGCGGCGATCGCGAAGTTGACCGCCGACATGACGTTGTTGACGAGCTTCATCACCTGGGCACGCCCCGCCAATTCGCCAAAGTGCACGATCCGGCCGGCGTAGCAGCGCAACACCGGCTCGACCGCGGCGGTGGCATCCTCCGGCCCCGACAGCATCACCGTCAGCGTACCGGCAGCGGCGCGAACGCGCCCGCCCGTCATCGGAGCGTCCACGAGCGCAATCCCCCGTGCCGCGAGGCCGATTTGCATTCTTGCAACCAACTCCGGGCCTGTCGTGCTCGTGATGACGCAGATGCGTGCCGCGCCGCCGGCGACAATGCCGTCGGCCCCTAGGACTACCGTGTCATGAGCCGGCAGGCTGGCGAGACAAACGAAGACGATCTGTGCGCCGTCGGCGACCTCGCGGGCGGAGCGTGCCAGCCGAGCGCTGCCGGCGAAGACCCCCAGGGCGGGCTCGCTGATATCGTACACGACGAGCTCGTATCCGGCATCGATGAGGCGTCGCGCCATGGGCGACCCGATCGCCCCCAGGCCGATGAACCCGATTGTCGGTCGCGATCCGTCCATGGTCGGGGCGCGCTCAGTACAGGCCAGGCGTCGCGCCGCCATCGACGGCGATCGCCACGCCCTGAATGTGGCGCGCGTCCTCGCCGCAGAGGAACAGGGCCAGTGCGGCGATGTCCTCGGGGCGCCCCAGCCGCCGCAAGCCCTCCCGGGCGATCAATTCTTCGCGAATCTCCGCAGGACTTTTCCCTGCTACCCTGGCGCGCTGCTCAAAGAGCTGCTCGACCCTCTCCGTCTCGGTCATGCCCGGATAGATTGCGTTGACGTTTACGCCCGCGCGCTTGCCCAGCCCCGACAGCCCCTTGGTGAAGTTCGCCATCGCCGCGTTGACAGACCCGCCTATTAGGAAGCCGGGATCAGGGGTCCGCGCCGCGCCGCCGATAATGTTGAGGACATGCCCGTGCCGCTCGGAGAGGGATGGCCAGAACAACCGGCACAGCCTGACACAGGCGAAAAACTTGAGATCGAAACCATCCTGCCAGTCATTGTCGGGGAGAGTGAGGAAATCTCCCGCCTTCGTCGCACCCGCAGAGTTGACGAGAATGTCGCAGCCGCCAAAGCGCGACATCACGCCCTCGAACACGGCCTTGCACCCCGCTTCCGAGCGCAAATCCACCGCCACCGTCGCCGGCCGCCGGCCATGGCTGTCCGCGATGGCTGCCGCTGCCGTCGCGAGCGTCTTGTCGGAGGACGCGGCGAGGACCAGCTCGGCCCCGGCAGCGGCAAAAGCCTGCCCGATTCCGAAGCCGATGCCCCGGCTTCCGCCAGATATGACGACCACCTTTCCGCTGAGAGGCGACATCATGCTACTCTCCTTAGACAAGCGTCACACGAAGCTGACAAATGCCCCCGAAGCGCGCGTCAAAAGGCTGCCCGCGTCGGAGCTGAAGTGGCACGCAGAGCGAACCGGTTGATAGATAATCGCCCGCCGAGAGCGCGACCCCGCGCCGCAAAAGGCCGTCGATCATCTCGGCCAGCACCGTCACGACATCCCCGCGCTGGGAACCGCGATAAAGATCGACAGGCGCCCCCGGCATACCGGCCTCAATCGATAGGCCGTTGAGATCCAGTGTCTGCCAATCGGCGACATCTTCCCCGAATATGAAAGCGCCTCCGCTGCCGTTGTCGGCTATCGCCAGTAAGGTCTTGGCATCGGTGCTTCGGATGTCGATCCGGCTACCGGCGACTTCAATCCCTGGGGCGAGATTGACCGCAGAGGCGACCTCATCCCGCGAATAAGGCGTGCCGCGCGCAGGCAGGGCGTGTTTAAGGCGGAAGGCATATTCTAGCTCGGCGTTGTATCCGGCATAGAGCGCATGGGGCAGTTCAGCCGCACCGACGAAAATGCGATCCCGCATGATCCGGCCCGGGATCGGCCCATCGTGACCCTCGGCTATCTGAACCGCGCGCAGGGCCGCGCCGATCTTCCAGCCGCCGACACCCGTGCCTAGGAGCTCAGCCATCCTGTCTTGGACCCAATAGGCCTCATTGCGGCTTTGCGGACGATTGAGGCCCGTCGGCTCGTCAATTCGGGTTCCAGCCTCCCAAGCCAGCGCCAACGAACTGGCCAGGCGCTCAAGTTCAGCCCGCATCGTGCCTGCTCCAACACAAGAACCAACCCAGTTTTCTGAATTGGATCTCACAACCGGAACATTATTCCAACATTTCTGGTGATCGTAAGGGCGGTGATGGGCAGCGGGGGTTGCGCTCAGCGCTTGTCTCAAGACCGATGTGGCGGATCGTGCGAAGTAGCCCTGGGCTCGCACGAATGGAGGTCGGTACTGCAAATGAGCCGGCCGCTCGCGCCCCCTAGCCTCAATGGGTGATCGAGGCGCCGAACTTCTCATGCAAAATTTGCATATAGTTCTTTCCTGATCCCTGCCTTTGCATTGGACGGCCGAACTCTGCTGGCGCTAGAAATACCCGAGAACAACAAGGTGGTCCTCTCGATGAATCTTGCCCGCTTTCCCCGCGTCTCGCTCGCCCATTTGCCTACTCCCCTGGAGCGTCTCGACAACCTGACGCGGGTGCTCAACGGCCCGGAGATCTGGATCAAACGCGACGATTGCACGGGCCTTTCGACCGGCGGCAACAAAACCCGCAAGCTCGAATACCTGATGGCCGCGGCGCAGGCTGAGGGGGCCGATACGGTCATCACGCAGGGGGCGACCCAGTCCAACCATGCGCGCCAGACGGCGGCTGCGGCGGCCAGACTCGGCATGGCCTGTCATGTGTTGCTGGAGGACCGTACCGGCAAGACGGATTTCGATTACACGCAGAACGCCAACGTGCTGCTCGACGTTCTCCACGGTGCCGTCATCGAGCGCTGCGGGCCGAATCCGGACATGAACGGCGAGCTGGCGAAGCTTGGCGAAAAGCTCACCGCCTCCGGCCGCAAGGTCTATGCCATCCCCGGCGGAGGCTCCAATCCGACCGGTGCGCTCGGTTACGTCAACGCGGCGCTGGAACTGGTGATGCAAGCCAACACGGCCAGCCTCAAGATCGATCACCTCGTCCATGCGACGGGGAGCGCCGGCACGCAGGCCGGCCTGGTCACCGGGCTCGTCGGCGTCCACAGCGACATCAAGCTGCTCGGCATCGGCGTGCGGGCGCCGAAGGACAAGCAGGAGGACAACGTCTTCAAGCTGGCCAGCGCCACGGCGCAGCTTCTCGGCATGCCCGATGCCGTCAAGCGCGAGCATGTCGTGGCGAATTGCGACTATGTCGGCGAAGGATACGGCCTCCCGGCGCCGAGCACGATCGAGGCGATCCGTATGCTGGCCGAGCTCGAAGGCATCCTGCTCGACCCGGTCTATTCCGGAAAGGGCATGGCCGGATTGATCGACCTTGTCCGGAACGGGCGGTTCCGCAAGGGCGAGACGATCGTCTTCCTTCATACCGGCGGCCAGATCGGACTCACGGCCTATCCACGGGAATTCCTGACCAATGGCTGAGCCGCTCGGGCCGGAGTCACGGCCCGTCGTGGGCATTCTCGGCGGGATGGGACCCGAAGCGACGGTGGACCTGATGCGCCGCGTGATCGCGGCGACACCCGCCCAGGACGACGCCGACCATATCCGCATGCTCGTCGACAACAATCCGGCGGTGCCCTCGCGCATCGCCGCGCTGATCGAGGGAACGGGGCCGAGCCCGCTTCCGGAGCTGGTTCGCATGGCCAGGGGCCTTGCCGCCGGCGGCGCGACGATGCTCGCGATGCCGTGCAACACCGCGCATTACTATGCTGGCGGCATTGTCGAAGCCGTGCCGCTGCCGTTCCTCAACATGATCGCACTGACGGTGGAGCGTGTCGCTGCGATGGTCCCGGCTGGCACGCAGGTGGGTCTGCTTGCCTCGACCGCCGTCTTCAAGATCGGCCTCTACGAGCAGGCCTTCGCCGATCACGGTCTGCCGATCCTCGCGCCCGAGCGTCAGGACGAGGTCATGGCGTTGATACGCGCCGTCAAGACCGGCGACACCGGGGCTGCCCGGCGCGGCGCGCTCGCGGCCATCGCGGAGCGGCTCGTGCAAGGCGGTGCGGGGATCATCCTCGTCGCCTGTACGGAGCTGTCGATCATGGCGGACGCCATCGCCGGAACGGTGCCCGTGCTCGATGCGATGGACGTGCTTGCCGAGGAAATCGTCGTCCAGGCGAAGGGGCGATAGCCGCGACGTCCGTCTATCGCTCCGCACCTCGCCGGTCGATCAGCGCCTGCAGGTCGACGGAGCGCAAGTGGTCCAGCACGCTCGGCGTCAGCGCGTGCGAATCCTGAGGACAGGCATAGATCGCCACGCCCATCGGGTGAATCAGCGTCGTTTCGTCGATCTGGACGATCCGTCGCCTTTCCAGGTCGTCGAGCACGAGGCTGCGCGGCAGCCAGGCGAAGCCCAGCCCTGCCAGCAGCATCTCGCGCAGCGCGCTGCTGAGCGAATTCACGCAGATCGTTTCGCAGCGGTAGCGCTGGATCAGCCGCGGCATGACCTCCTGCCAAATGACCTCGCCGAAGAAGCTGCGCTGGGGATAGGTCAGGAGCGGCATGGCCTGCCCTTCGTCCGGTGCGAGGGCGGCCGGGCCGACCAGAATCATGTCGTCCTGTGCGCTCGCGACGCGCATGGCGGTCGTCGAGCCGATCGGCTCGATCGACGGGCTGAGCTCGTAGCAGATCATCAGGTCGACCTCGCCGCGGATCGCCATTTCAACGCATTCGGCCCGGTTGGCGCAATTCAGGTGATAGGCCGGCTGATAGCCCTGCTGCCGCAGGATCTCGACGAAACGCGGAAAGATCGAGAATGCCAGCGAATGCTGGATGGCGACCGTCAGGCGTGAACTCCGCGTCTGCTCGCCGCGCAACTGGCTGCGCAGCTCATAGAGCTGGTTGAGGGTGCGCTGGAAATCGCCGTAGTTTTCCGTTGCGACGGGGGTGAAGCGGTGTGGCCTCACGCTTCTGTCGATCAGGGTGACGCCAAGCCAATCCTCGAGCGACTGGATGCGTCGCGAGAATGCCGACTGGCTGATGTTGCGGCGCTCGGCGGCGGCGGTGAAGCTGCCGAGCTCGCGCAGCGCCAGGAAATCCTCCAACCATCCCAGCTCCATCGCCAAGCTCCTGCATGCGTTTTGCGCATTGTATACGCCGTTCTTCGAATTTGGTCCGGCGCTGTTTTTCCCGCCGGTATCTGCGCGATGAAGACGCGAATTCAACGCGCATGCCTCGGCCCGTCCGGGTTGCTCGTGGTCGGCGCCGCAATGCCGATGACGCCCGGTCTTGCTCAGGCACCCTTGCCTGCCGCCAGCGGTAGCCGGCAATCTCCGCCACGCCGACCGGGTGGGTCGCATTTGCACTTGTGCTGCCCGGACATCCTATGCCCTCTTCATGCACACGCCCGATCGTATCGTGAGCCCGGGATCAATCGCGCGGAGTCCGATCTCCCACCGCTCCGCGACCCGTATCGACCACGCCAGCCTGGCAAGGAGAGACGATGACACCGAGAGCCGGCACCCCTCGCAACATGAAGCGCTTTCCCCTCGCCGCATTGGCTTGCGGTCTCCTGCCTCTGGTCCTCGCGGGTTGTGGCGGTGGCGCGAGCATGTCGTCGTCAGACGCGCCAGCGGCGCGGGCGCCTGCCCCGGCCGGGGTCTCGCGCGACGCCTTGGTCGGGCGCTGGGGCATCGCGTCCTTCCACACGGAGAAGGACCGCAAGCGGACCGAGGCGGAGGCGCGGGCGCAATGCAAGCAGCCCTACACGATCACGAAAGGCCCCGGCGACGGCGTGATGATGCATGTCGCCGACGATCCGAAACCCTATGAGCTTCGCTTGAAGGCCGGCTCCGGCGGCAGGACCTATCTCGGCTTCGAGGCCCCGGCCGGCGACCCGCAGGATCGCGAATTGCTCTCGGTGAAGCCTAAGGAACTGGTGATGCGCTTCGTCGATCCCGATGCGCATGCGCGCTACGGCACCTTCATCTACAGCCGGTGCGGCTGAGCGGAGGCGATGAGATGAGCATCACCATCCACACCACCCTGCGCGGCCTGTTCGTGTCCGGCTTCGGACTGGCCTCGCTTCTCGCCCTGTCGGGCGCCACGTCGGCGCAGCCGCGTCCGCCGGCGGCGATCCAGGAGACGATGGATATCGGCGACGAACCGGGCCGTGTCTCGACCGAGGAAGCCACCATCACCGACGGGCCCTATGCCCGCCAGATGGTGCTGTTCCGCTCGAGCGAGGCGCCGGGCACTGTCGTGATCCATTCGGCGGAGCGCTTCCTCTATGTGGTGCAGGGCAACGGCCGCGCCCTGCGCTATGGCATCGGGGTCGGGCGCGAGGGCTTCACCTGGTCCGGCCAGGTCAAGGTCAGCCGCAAGGCCGAGTGGCCGGACTGGCGCCCACCGCCGGAAATGCTGCAGCGCCAGCCCTATCTGCCGCGTTTCATGGCCGGCGGACCTGGCAATCCTATGGGCGCGCGCGCGCTCTATCTCGGCTCGACGGTCTTCCGCATCCACGGCACCAACCAGCCGGAGACGATCGGCCAGGCGATCTCGTCCGGCTGTTTCCGCCTGGCCAACGGCGACATCGCCGATCTCTACGACCGCGTCCCGGTCGGGACCAAGGTCGTCATCCGCCACAAGGCGACGCTGTGACCGACACCGCATCCTCCGAATTGCAGAAGGAACGGACAGACATGTCTAAGACGTCCTGGATTCGCCGCAGCGGTCTCAGCCTCGCTGCCCTCGCAGGCTTCGTCCTGCCAGCCGCAGCCGGTACGCTCGACACGGTGAAGCAGCGCGGTGCGCTGCAATGCGGCGTCAGCGAGGGGGTGGCCGGCTTCTCGGAGAAGGATGCCCAAGGCAACTGGCGCGGCTTCGATGTCGACTTTTGCCGTGCCGTTGCGGCCGTCGTGCTTGGCGACGCGGACAAGGTCGCCTTCACGCCGCTGTCGGCGAGCCAGCGTTTCGAGGCGCTGAAGGGCGGCAAGGTCGATCTGCTGGCGCGCAACTCGAGCTGGACGCTCGGTCGCGAGGCCGAACTGGGCCTGGCCTTCGCCGGCATCACCTATCACGACGGCCAGGGCTTCCTGGCGAAGCGCGCGCTCAAGGTCGATACGGCGCTGTCGCTCGACAAGGCGAAGATCTGCGTCGAGGCGGGCACCACGACGCAGCTCAACCTCGCCGATTTCTTCAAGGCCAATTCCATGACCTATGAGGAGAAGGTCTATCCGAGCGGCGCGGAGGCCTTCGCCGCCTTCGAGGGCGGACAGTGCGACGTGCTGACCCGCGACCAGTCGGCCCTGCATGGCGAGCGGCTCAGGCTCGCCAAACCGGCCGAGGCGATCGTGCTGCCGGACGTGATCTCGAAAGAGCCGCTCGGGCCGGTCGTGCGCAGCGACGACTTCCCCTGGTTCACGCTGGTGAAATGGGTGAACTTCGCGCTGGTCAATGCCGAGGAACTCGGGATTTCCAGTGCAAATCTCGACGAGGCCCTGAAATCCACGAAGCCGGATGTGCGGCGCTTCACCGGAGCGGAGGGCGGCTTCGGCAAGGCGCTTGGCCTCGATGCGGACTGGGCGATCCGCGCCGTCAAGGCGGGCGGAAACTATGCCGAGATCTACGAACGCAACCTCGGCACCGGCTCGAAGCTCGGCATCCCGCGCGGCCTCAACCAACTCTGGAGCATGGGCGGCGTCCTCTACGCACCGCCGTTGCGATAGAACGCAGGCGCCGCGGCCATCGGGAAACCTTCCTGTCTCGCAGGCTGCGGCGCTATGCGCACGCAGGCTGCGGGCGAGCCGCCGTTGTTCCTGCGAAGTTTTCCGATCGCCTCTCCGGGCCCGGTGCCGCTCTTCTCCATCCCCACATCCTCGACGCAGGCCCGTGCCTGCACAGCCGATGGGATGACGATGACGATGACGACAGCCCGCGCGGCTTCGTCTCGCCGAGGCTTCTGCTCAAATTGACATCAATGCAATTCAATCAACCGAGTTTGCTCAAGAAATAAGCAGATCTCGGCCATTCAGTGCGGCTTGCGCAGCGCCTCAGGCTCTCGACGGTCCACCGCTCTGGCAAAAGGGCTGCCGTACCGGCACGAACCGGCTTCGCAGCAGGTTGGCACATCACTTGCGAGGCTTCGGTTCACGGGCCGTGCGGCCCGTCGGCGTCGAGGGGGCGCCGCCAGCAATCCTTCGGGGAGATGGCCGTGAACAGCAACCGTCGCGAATTCCTCGGCACCGCTCTGGCCGGTGCCGCTTTCCTCGGATCGTCCTACCTGCCGGCGGCGGCGCAGCAGGACACCATCAAAGTCGGCATCCTTCATTCGCTCTCGGGCACGATGGCGATCTCCGAGACGACGCTGAAGGACGTCATGCTCATGCTCATCGAGGAGCAGAACAAGAAGGGCGGCCTGCTCGGCAAGAAGCTCGAGGCCGTCGTCGTCGATCCCGCCTCGAACTGGCCGCTCTTCGCCGAGAAGGCGCGCGAACTCATCACCAAGGACAAGGTCGCGGCCACCTTCGGCTGCTGGACCTCGGTCTCGCGCAAGTCGGTGCTGCCGGTCTTCAAGGAGCTCAACAACATCCTGTTCTATCCCGTCCAGTACGAGGGCGAGGAGAGCGAGCGCAACGTGTTCTACACCGGCGCCGCGCCGAACCAGCAGGCGATCCCGGCCGTCGACTATCTCGCCAAGGAGGAGAAGGTCGAGCGCTGGGTGCTGGCCGGCACCGACTATGTCTACCCGCGCACGACCAACAAGATCCTCGAGGCGTATCTGAAGTCCAAGGGCGTGAAGCCCGAGGACATCATGATCAACTACACGCCCTTCGGTCACTCTGATTGGCAGACCATCGTTTCCGACATCAAGAAGTTCGGCTCCGCCGGCAAGAAGACCGCCGTGGTCTCGACCATCAACGGCGATGCCAACGTGCCGTTCTACAAGGAGCTCGGCAACCAGGGCATCAAGGCGACCGACATTCCGGTCGTGGCCTTCTCGGTCGGCGAGGAGGAGCTGGCCGGCATCGACACCAAGCCGCTCGTCGGCCATCTCGCCGCCTGGAACTACTTCCAGTCGATCAAGACGCCGGAGAACGAGGCCTTCATCAAGCAGTGGCAGACCTTCACCAAGAACCCGAAGCGCGTCACCAACGACCCGATGGAAGCCCATGTCGTCGGCTTCGCCATGTGGGTGAAGGCGGTCGAGAAGGCCGGGACCACCGATCCGGACAAGGTTATCGACGCGCTGCCCGGCATCGAGGCGCCGAACCTGACCGGCGGCATCTCGAAGATGCTCCCGAACCACCACATCACCAAGCCGGTCTTCATCGGCGAGATCAAGGATGACGGCCAGTTCGACGTGGTCTGGAAGACCGCGGGTCTCGTCCCCGGCGACGCCTGGTCGAAGGAGCTCGACGGTTCCAAGGACCTGATCGGCGACTGGGTCGAGAAGAAGTGCGGCAACTTCAACGTCAAGACCGGCAAATGCGGCGGTGGCGGCGCGTGAGGTCATGAGGGGGAAGGGCGGCACGGGAAAGATCCCGGCCGCCCTCCATTCGCCGCGCTGCGGCATGGCTTTTCCAGGCAATCATCAGCCGCAATGCGAACCGGATCGATGCCGATCTTGCACCGCCTGAAGCATGGGCTCGTCATCCTGGTCGCGCTGGTCGCGGCCTCGGTCGCGTCCTTCGCGCAGACCGCTGATGAAGCCTTCACACGGTTGGCGGCCGACAGCTATTCGGATACCTCCCGCGCCATCGAGCTTCTCGTTTCGACGGCCCATCCGAATGCGGCGCTGATCGTCGAGGCGCTCAGTGATGGACGGTTGCTCTCTGGGCCCGGCGGCGTGGCGGTGAAGACCTCTTCCGGCGCTTTCGTCGACGCCCGCACGGGCCAGCCGCTGGCCGTCGCACCCGAGGGCCTGAAGGCGGTGCGCCTCAACAATGCTGTGCGCCGCGCGGTGCAGGCCGCGCTCGGTGGCCTCGGCCTGCTCAATCCCGATCCGGCGAAGCGTACGGCCGCGGCCGAGGCCGTGTTCAAGTCGCGCGACGCCGGCCTGCTGCCGATCGTCGAAACCGCGATCGGCAAGGAAGCCGATCCGCGTGCGCTCGCCGCCTTGCGGCAGGCCCAGGCCGCGATCCTGATCGCCAAGCCGGATGCCCAACCGCTCGATCGGCTTGCCGCCATCGAGGTATTGCATGAGCGCGGGGATCAGGACGCTCTGGCGACGCTGCGCGCCTTGCCGGGTGACGCGACGCCGGCCCTCAAGGAAGCGCAGGCCAAGGCGATCACCGCGATCGAAGGCCGATTGAAGCTTTGGGCCGTTGCGCAGAACCTCTGGTACGGGCTCTCGCTCGGTTCGGTGCTGCTGCTCGCCGCCATCGGCCTCGCCATCACCTTCGGCGTGATGGGCGTGATCAACATGGCTCATGGCGAAATGGTCATGCTCGGCGCTTACACCACCTTCGTGGTGCAGGAGCTGATCCGCACCAATGCACCCTGGCTGTTCGACTGGTCGCTGGCCATCGCGCTGCCGGCTGCTTTCATCGTCGCTGGCGCGATCGGCATCGCGATCGAGCGCGGCGTCATCCGCTTCCTCTACGGGCGCCCGCTGGAGACGCTGCTCGCCACCTGGGGCATCAGCCTGATCCTGCAGCAGGCGGTGCGCACCGCCTTCGGTCCGACCAATCGCGAGGTCGGCGCACCGTCCTTCATGTCGGGCGCCTTCGAGCTCGGCGGTCTGGCGATCACCTATAACCGGCTCTGGATCATCGTCTTCGCGGCGCTGGTCTTCGCGGCGCTGCTCGCCATCCTCAAACTCACTCCCATGGGCCTGCAGATGCGCGCGGTCACCCAGAACCGGCGCATGGCCTCGGCCATGGGCATCCGTACCGGGCGCATCGACGCGCTGACCTTCGGGCTCGGCTCGGGCGTGGCGGGATTGGCCGGCGTCGCTCTCTCGCAGATCGACAATGTCAGCCCCAATCTTGGCCAGAGCTACATCATCGACTCGTTCATGGTTGTGGTCTTCGGCGGCGTCGGCAATTTGTGGGGCACGCTGGTCGGCGCGATGACGCTCGGCGTCGCGAACAAGCTGCTCGAGCCCTATGCCGGCGCCGTGCTCGGCAAGATCGCGCTGCTTGTCTGTATCATCCTCTTCATCCAGAAGCGCCCGCGCGGCCTGTTCGCGCTCAAGGGCCGGGCGGTGGAAGCATGATCACCCGCTTCCTCCTCCAGAACATGGACAAGCGCGGCGGCATCTTCCTCGCGATCCTGCTGGGGCTCGCCGTGCTGGTTCCGCTCTCGAACCTGTTCCTGCCGGCATCCTCGCCCTTCCATGTCCCGACCTCGACCATGTCGCTCTGGGGCAAATATCTCTGCTACGCGCTGCTGGCGGTCTCGCTCGATCTGGTCTGGGGCTATTGCGGGATCCTGAGCCTCGGCCATGGCGCCTTTTTCGCGCTCGGCGGCTACGCCATGGGCCTCTACCTGATGCGCCAGATCGGCTCGCGCGGCGTCTATGGCAACCCGATCCTCCCGGATTTCATGGTGTTCCTGAACTGGCAGGAGCTGCCCTGGTACTGGTGGGGCTTCTCCTCCTTCCCCTTCGCCATGCTGATGGTGCTGGCGGTGCCGGGGCTGCTCGCCTTCGTCTTCGGCTGGTTCGCCTTCCGCTCGCGCGTCACCGGCGTCTATCTCTCGATCATCACGCAGGCCCTGACCTATGCGCTGCTGCTCGCCTTCTTCCGCAACGACATGGGCTTCGGCGGCAATAACGGCCTGACCGATTTCAAGGACATTCTCGGCTTCAACATCCAGGCGCAGACGACGCGCGCCGCTCTGTTTTCCATGACCTGCGTCATGCTGGCGGCCGGCTTCCTGATCGCGCGCGGCATCGTCGTCTCGAAGCTCGGCAAGGTCGTGATCGCGATCCGCGACGCCGAGTCCCGTACGCGCTTCCTGGGCTACCGGGTCGATCGCTTCAAGCTCTTCGTCTTCACCGTCTCGGCCTGCATGGCGGGCGTGGCCGGCGCGCTCTACGTCCCGCAGGTCGGCATCATTAATCCCAGCGAGTTCGCTCCGGCCAACTCGATCGAGACCGTGATCTGGGTCGCGGTCGGCGGGCGCGGCTCGCTGGTCGGCGCGGCACTCGGCGCTGTCGTGGTCAACTGGGCGAAGACCGTGTTCACCTCCGGCTTCATGGCACCGTACTGGCTCTTCGCGCTCGGCGGCCTCTTCGTCGTCGTCACGCTGTTCCTGCCCAAGGGCATTCTGGGCACGGCCGAAGCCCTGTGGGCGCGCCGCCGCAAGTCCGCCCCGACCCCGGCCGCCGAGCCGGCCCCGGCGGAGTAGCAGCGATGAACGCTCCCGTGCCCGGCGCTCTCACCTCCTCGCTGCTCTATCTCGACGGCGTCAGCGTCTCCTTCGACGGCTTCAAGGCCATCCGCGGCCTCTCACTGACCATCGAGCCCGGCGAGATGCGCGCCATCATCGGCCCTAACGGCGCCGGCAAGACCACGATGATGGACATCATCACCGGCAAGACGAAACCGGATGTCGGCACGGTCATGTTCGGCGGCTCGGTCGACCTGACCAAGCTCGACGAAGCCGCCATCGCCAATCTCGGCATCGGCCGTAAGTTCCAGAAGCCGACCGTCTTCGACAGCCACACGATCGAGGACAACATCCTGCTGGCGCTCAAATCGAAGCGCACGGTCGGCAAGACGTTGTTCTGGAAGACGGAAAGCCCGCAGCAGAAGCGCATCGACGACATCCTCGGCATCATCCGCCTCGCCGACAGGCGGGACCGGTTCGCAGGCTCGCTTTCACATGGCCAGAAGCAGTGGCTGGAGATCGGCATGCTGCTGGCGCAGGACCCGAAGCTCCTGCTCGTCGACGAGCCCGCCGCCGGCATGACCGATGGCGAGACCGCGCAGACGGCGGTGCTGCTCAAGGAGATCGCGCGGGATCATTCGGTGATCGTGGTCGAGCACGACATGGGCTTCATCCGCGAGCTCGGCGTGAAGGTCACGGTGCTGCACGAGGGCTCGGTGCTGGCCGAGGGCCCGCTTGACCATGTCAGCGCCAATGAGCGCGTCGTCGAAGTCTATCTGGGGCGGTGAGCATGATCAGGAAAAGTGGGAACCGGTTTTCCGATCAGATCATGCGGCGGAAATGAACCACATGCTCGATGTCGCCGCCATCAACCTCCACTACGGCGCGGCCCAGGCGCTCCGCCGCGTCTCCGTCACCGCCGAGACCGGCAAGGTCACCTGCGTGATGGGCCGCAACGGCGTCGGCAAGACCTCGCTGATGCGCGCCATCGTCGGCCACCAGCCGATTTCCGGCGGCCATATCAGCCTCGACGGAGAAGACATCTCGGCCCTGCGCAGCGAGGAACGCGCGCGGGTCGGCATCGCCTATGTGCCGCAGGGGCGGGAGATTTTTCCGCTGCTGACGGTGAAGGAGAATCTGGAGACCGGTTTCGCGCCGCTGAAGCGCCGCGAGCGCTACGTCCCGGATGAACTCTTCGACCTGTTCCCCGTGCTGAAGACCATGCTGGGCCGGCGCGGCGGAGACCTCTCGGGTGGCCAGCAGCAACAGCTCGCGATCGCGCGGGCGCTGGTCACCCGGCCCAGGCTCTTGGTGCTGGACGAGCCGACCGAGGGCATCCAGCCCTCGATCATCAAGGATATCGGCCGCGCCATCGACTATCTCCGCCAGAAAGGCGGCATGGCGATCGTGCTGGTCGAGCAGTATTTCGACTTCGCCCGCGATCTCGCCGACACGATGTTCGTGATGGATCGCGGCGAGGTCGTGCTGTCCGGCCCGATGAGCGAGCTTGACGGCGCGCAGGTTCAGAGACTGATTCAGGTCTAGATGGAGCATGTCCCGCATGCCGTGCTCCATGGGAAACGGGCCTGAAGATGCTGGCGGTTGAGGATCTCCAGAGCGCCGCACCGATGCGGATGCAGCGCGCGCAAGGGCAGGCTAGCGTCAGCTTCCGGTCGCGCGATGGCCAGACCTGCCTCGATCGACTCTTTCAGGAGGGCTGCGCCAAGCTGCGCTTCCCGCGCCCGCTCGGCAGCGACGATCCGCAGGCCATCCTCATCAACACGGCTGGCGGTTTGACCGGCGGCGACAGTTTCGCCATCGACGCGAATCTGGCTCCGCACACCAATGCCTGTGTCACCACCCAGGCCTGCGAGCGCATTTATCGCTCGACCGGCGCCGATGCCGTTGTGACCAACCGCCTGCGCCTCGCGGCTGGGGCGCGGCTTGCCTGGCTACCACAGGAGACGATCCTGTTCGACGGCGGTCGCCTGTCCCGCTCCCTCGACGTCGATCTCGCTGGTGATGCCGAGCTGGTCGCCGTCGAGGCTGTGCTGTTCGGCCGGCAGGCGATGGGCGAGACCCTGCATAGCGGCCACCTGCACGACCGCTGGCGCATCAGGCGCGACGGCCGGCTCATCTTCGCCGATGACCTGTGCGTCGAAGGCGATATCGCGGCCCGGCTCGCGCCGCAGCCCGCCATGGCCGGCTGTCGCGCCATGGCGACAGTGCTGTTCGCGGGCATCGTACCCGAGCGCTTCCTGGATCAGGCCCGGGCGATTATCGGGGAGGGCGGCGGCGCCAGCGCCTGGCACGGAAAGTTTCTGGCGCGGCTCGTCGAGGAGACCGGGCTCGCACTCCGGCGGCGGCTGGAGCCGCTGCTCACGCTTCTCATGGGTGGCCGGCCGCTGCCCAAGGTCTGGCAACTCTAGGATCACGGCATGAACCTGACACCGCGCGAGAAGGACAAGCTCCTGATCTCCATGGCGGCCATAGTCGCCCGGCGCCGGCTCGAGCGCGGGGTGAAGCTCAACCATCCCGAGGCCATCGCCCTGATCAGCGATTTCGTCGTCGAGGGCGCACGCGATGGCCGCAGCGTCGCCGATCTGATGGAGGCCGGCGCCCATGTCGTTAGCCGTGCGCAGGTGATGGAAGGCGTCGCCGAGATGATCCACGATGTGCAAGTCGAAGCCACCTTCCCGGACGGCACCAAGCTCGTCACCGTCCACGAACCGATCCGCTGAGCGCACAAGCCGGAGGCTGCCATGAAGAGATTGTCGATCGCCCTGATCCTGAGCGTCGGTGCCGCGAGCCCGGCCTTTGCCCATCTCAACCCTGCCGAGCACGGCTCCTTCGCCGCCGGCTTTTCGCATCCGCTCTTCGGCGCGGACCATATCCTGGCGATGGTCGGCGTCGGCCTCTGGGCCTTCCTCGTCGGCGCGCGCGCGATCTGGGCGATTCCCGTTGCCTTCGTCGTCACGATGATGCTCGGCTTCGCCGCGGCGCTCGCCGGCATCGGCCTGCCTTTCGTCGAGCCGACCATCGCGGCCTCCGTCGTGGTGCTCGGCCTGCTCGCGCTGGTCGCCTTGCAGGTCCCGGTCGCTGTCGGCATGGCCGTGGTCGGCTTCTTCGCGCTGTTCCACGGCTATGCCCATGGCGGCGAACTCGGCGAGGCGACGAGCCTGTCCTTCATGATCGGCTTCGCGCTCTCGACCGCCCTGCTGCACGCGGTCGGCATCGGCATTGGCCTCGCCGGCAACGCGCTCTCGCATCGCGGCCGGATCGCAGCGCGTATTGCCGGTGGTTTGACGGCGCTCGGTGGACTCTGGTTGGTCGCGGGAGCCTGACCCCATGATCCCCGGAGAGGTCTTTCCCGCCGCGGGCGACATCGTCCTCAATGAGGGCGCCGAGCAAATCACGCTCCTCGTCGCCAATACCGGGGACCGGCCGATCCAGGTCGGCTCGCACTACCACTTCTTCGAGACCAACGAGGCGCTGGATTTCGATCGCGCGCTCGCCCGCGGCATGCGGCTCGATATCGCTGCTGGCACGGCAGTGCGCTTCGAGCCCGGCCAGCAGCGCGAGGTTCGCCTCGTGCCGCTGGGCGGCGCGCGTGCCGTCTACGGCTTCCAGCAGAAGGTGATGGGGATACTCTGATGCCGGCCAAGCTCTCCCACGCGGCTTACGCGCAGATGTACGGACCCACGGTCGGAGATCGGGTCCGGCTCGCGGATACCGAGCTCATCATCGAGGTCGAGAAGGACTTCACCGTCTATGGCGAAGAGGTGAAATTCGGCGGCGGCAAGGTCATCCGCGACGGCATGGGCCAGAGCCAGGCGAGCCGCGCCGAGGGCGCGGTCGATACCGTCATCACCAATGCCCTGATCGTCGATCACTGGGGGATCGTGAAGGCCGATGTCGGCCTGAGGGACGGGCTGATCGTCGCCATAGGCAAGGCCGGCAACCCGGATACGCAAGCCGGCGTCACCATTGTCATCGGCCCCGGCACCGAGGCGATTGCGGGCGAGGGCAAGATCCTCACCGCCGGCGGCGTCGACGCCCATATCCATTTCATCTGCCCGCAGCAGATCGACGAGGCGCTGATGGCCGGCGTCACCACCATGCTCGGCGGCGGCACCGGCCCGGCGCATGGCACGCTGGCGACGACCTGCACGCCCGGCCCCTGGCATCTCGGCCGGATGATCCAGTCCTTCGACGCCGTGCCGATCAATCTCGGGCTTTCCGGCAAGGGCAATGCCTCGAAGCCCGCCGCGCTGATCGAGATGATCGAGGGCGGCGCCTGCGCGCTCAAGCTCCACGAGGACTGGGGTACGACGCCGGCCGCGATCGACAACTGCCTCAGCGTCGCCGACGATTACGACGTCCAGGTCATGATCCATACGGACACGCTGAACGAGAGCGGCTTCGTCGAGGATACGGTCGCCGCCTTCAAGGGCCGCACCATCCACGCCTTTCACACGGAAGGCGCCGGCGGCGGCCATGCGCCCGATATCATCAAGGTCTGTGGCCTCGCGAACGTCATCCCGTCCTCGACCAACCCGACGCGGCCCTACACGCAAAACACCATCGCCGAACACCTGGACATGCTGATGGTCTGCCATCACCTCTCGCCCGCGATCCCGGAGGATATCGCCTTCGCCGAGAGCCGCATCCGCAAGGAGACGATCGCGGCCGAGGACATCCTGCACGATATCGGCGCCTTCTCGATCATCTCCTCCGACAGCCAGGCCATGGGCCGTGTCGGCGAAGTGCTGATCCGGACCTGGCAGACCGCGCACAAGATGAAGGTCCAGCGCGGGCGCCTGCCCGGAGAGACCGGCGACAACGACAATCTGCGGGTCCGCCGCTACATCGCGAAATACACGATCAACCCCGCCATCGCGCAGGGCCTGTCGAAGCATGTCGGCTCGGTCGAGGTGGGAAAACGCGCCGATCTCGTGCTCTGGAACCCAGCCTTCTTCGGGGTGAAGCCGGAGATGGTGCTGGTCGGCGGCATGATCGCGGCCGCACCGATGGGCGATCCCAACGCCTCGATCCCGACCCCGCAGCCGATGCATTACCGCCCGATGTTCGGGGCGATGGGGAGGGCGCCCGCGATGTCCTCGGTGACCTTCGTCAGCCAGGCGGCGATCGCATGCGGGCTGAAGGAGAAGCTCGGCGTCGCCAAAGGCATGGTCGCGGCCGAAAATACGCGCGGCGGCATCTCCAAGGCTTCGATGATCCTGAACGATGCCACGCCGCATATGGAGGTCGACCCCGAGACCTACGAGGTCCGCGCCGATGGCGAGCTCCTGACCTGCGAACCCGCGACCGTGCTGCCGATGGCGCAGCGCTATTTCCTGTTCTGATCCGAGGCTTGAGCATGCTCCGCGCCATTTCCCATAGCCACGGCGGTGGCGGCGAGCCCGCCGGTACGCTCCGGCTCGACCATGCCGCGCGCCACCTCCGCCGCAAGCTCGTCACCACGGATCAGGGCGACGAGGTCATGGTCGACCTGCCCGAGCCGATGCTCTTCGCCGATGGCGATCGGCTGGTGCTGGAGGACGGCCGCAAGATCGCAATCGTCGCGGCAGAGGAGGAACTCTACGAGGTGCTTCCCGGCTCCGCTTGCCCCTTACGGCATCTCGCCTGGCATCTCGGCAACCGCCACCTGCCGGCGCAGATCGACGAAGATCGTATCCTGATCCAGCGGGATCATGTCATCCGCGCCATGCTGGAAGGGCTCGGTGCCTCCGTCCGCGCGGTCGTCGCGCGCTTCCAGCCGGTGCACGGCGCGTATCATGCCCAGGGGTATGATCACGGGCACAGCCATCACCATCACCATGGCTGAGGCTGCCTCGCTCGCCCGCCTGATGACATGGCTATCCCCGGCCTTTCCGGTTGGGTCTTTCGCTTATAGCCACGGGCTGGAGCGAGCGATCCACGACGGATTGATCCGAGATCGGCAAAGCCTGCGTGAATGGCTGGAGGCGCTGCTGGGGCAGGGCTCCGCCTGGAATGACGCCGTTCTGCTGGCCGAAACCTGGCGCCAGACCAGGGCCGGTGAAGATATCGCCGAGGTCGCAGAACTGGCCGAAGCGATGTCCGGTTCGCGCGAGCGCCACATGGAAACCATGCTGCAAGGCGGCGCCTTCGTCGATGCGATGGCGGCCTGGAGCGGCGAGCCGCCGGCAGGCGGGGAGGGGCCGATCGCCTATCCGGTGGCCGTCGGCTCAGCCGCAGCGCGCCACGGCATCGCGCTTGCCGATGCGTTGACTGCTTATCTCCACGCCTTCGCCTCGAACCTCGTCCAGGCCTGCGTCCGGTTGATCCCGCTCGGCCAGCGTGACGGCGTCGCGACGCTTGCCGCGCTGGAGCCTGTTATCCTCCGGACGGCACAGCGCGCTGCCGGCTCCACGCTCAACGATCTCGGCGCCTGCACCATCCGCGCCGATATCCTCTCGATGAACCATGAAACGCAGTATTCGAGGGTCTTTCGCTCGTGAACTCCCCCAATGGCCCGCTCCGTGTCGGCATCGGCGGCCCGGTCGGCGTCGGCAAGACCACGCTCACCGAAAAACTCTGCAAGGCGATGCGGGGCCGCTATTCGGTTGCCGTCGTCACCAACGACATCTTCACCAAGGAGGATGAGCTGATCCTCAACCGGCTGCAGGCCCTGCCGGAAGAGCGCATCATCGGCGTCGAGACCGGCGGCTGTCCGCACACCGCGATCCGCGAGGATGCCTCGATCAACCTCGCAGCCATCGCCGAGATGCGCCGGCGCTTCCCCGATCTCGACATCGTCTTCATCGAATCCGGTGGCGACAATCTCGCAGCGACATTCTCGCCCGATCTCGCCGACATCACGCTCTATGTCATCGATGTCGCCGGCGGCGAGAAGATCCCGCGCAAGGGCGGGCCGGGCATCACCCGCTCGGATCTGTTGATCATCAACAAGATCGATCTCGCGCCCTATGTCGGTGCGAATCTCGACGTGATGCGCTCCGACACCGAAAAGCAGCGGGCCGGCCGGCCCTTCGTCTTCAGCGACCTGAACCGCCTCACGGGGGTGGACGAGATCGTTGCCTTCATCGAGAGGAATGGCGGCCTTGTCGCTGAACGAGGGGGCATTTGAGCGCGGGGCGGCTGCAGCTCATGCCGTTGGTGCGATCGCATAGGCCCGAAACACGGCCCCATAGAAACAGCCGGACGCAACGAGAACGAAGCCGTGCCAGATCGCATTCTGGAACGGCAGGCTTTCCCAGACGTGGAAAATGACACCGATCGAGTAGAGCAGGCCGCCTGCGACGATCAACCATAAGGTGGTCGCGGGCAGGAGGCTGACGCTCTCCCAGATCAGGAGACCGCTCCACCCGATCAGGAGATAAAGCGCGATCGACAGGCGGTCGAACCGACCCGGCAGAGCCACCTTGATGACGACGCCGGCCGCCGCCGCGAGCCACACGACGACGAGGAGGGTCTGGGCGAAAATGCTCCCGCTCAGCTTCATCAGGAACGGGGTGTAGGTGCCGGCGATGAGAACGTAGATCGCCGAATGGTCGAAGCGCCTGATGAACCACTTGCGGGGCGAGATCGGCCACATGTTGTAGGTCGCCGAGACGATCAGGACCGCGAGGAGGGCCGCGCCATAGATCGAAACGGGAATCAGATCGAACAGCGGAGCGCGGTTGGCGACCTGAACGATCAAGGCTGCGACGGCTCCCAGCCCGAGGGCAACGCCGAGGACATGGATCACACCGTCCGCCCAAAGCTCGGCGCGCCTGAAGACGAAGCGTCCTACGACGGGAACGTTCACGGCAATTCCTCACGCGCTGGCAGCTCAAGTTGGTTTGGCACGTAGCGGGAACCTGTGTCATCTCAATGTCGCCGCCTGTGCTGCATCGTCACAGGCCTGCCGGCTCATCGGATGTGTCTTTGCGGTTCCCGGAAGCGCGGGTGATGCATTGCGGCCCCTGTTGCGCGTGCCTTGCGATGCTCGGAAGGTCTCCCGGGCACCGACCGGCATGATCCAGCCCCGCCATTTCGCCATGGCCGGGCCGGCGCTTTTGCGCCTTGGAGAGCGCAGCTGCCTGTGATTACCTCGGCTGCAGCCAAGGGGGAACGGATGCCGCGCCGCATTGCATTTGGTGGATTTCTTCACGAAACCAACACCTTCGCACCCAGCATGGCCGGGATGGAGGCATTCCAGCAAGGCGGTGGCTGGCCGCCGCTGGCGCGCGGCGAAGCGATCTTCGCAGCCGTGAAGGACGTCAATGTCAGCGCCGCCGGTTTCGTCGACAGCGCCCGTGGGCGGGATTGGGAGCTCGTGCCGACGCTCTGGTGTGCAGCCAGCCCCTCCGCCCATGTCACGACCGAGGCCTTCGAGACGCTCGCCGGCGAGCTGGTCGAGTGCATTGCCGCAGCGCTGCCGCTGGACGGGGTCTATCTCGACCTCCACGGCGCCATGGTCGCGCAGAATCACGATGACGGTGAGGGCGAATTGCTGCGGCGGGTGCGCGCTGCGATCGGGCCCCAGGTTCCGCTTGTCGTCAGCCTCGACCTGCACGGCAATGTCACGCCGCTGATGATGGCGATGGCCGATGCGCTCGTCGCCTTTCGCACCTACCCGCATGTCGACATGGCGCTGACCGGCAGCCGCTCGGCCGAGGTGCTGGCGCAATTGATCGACACAGGGGCCCGCCCGGCCAAGGCCTTCCGCCAGGTGCCCTATCTCATCCCCATCGCCTGGCAGGCGACGGCGATGGAGCCCTGCCGCACCATCTATGCCGAGCTCGTCGCGCTCGAAGGCCCGGCCGTGCCCACGCTCTCCTTCCTGCCCGGCTTCCCGGCAGCCGATTTCCCGGATTGCGGCGCGACCGTCCTCGCCTATGGCGCGACGCAGGCCGATGCCGACCGGGCGGCCGATGCGGTCCTTGCCCGCGTGATGGCCAGTGAAGCCGCGTTCAAGGGCCGGGTCTTCTCGCCGGAGGACGGCGTGGCGGAGGCGATGCGTCTGGCCGAGACCGCGACGAAGCCCGTCGTCATCTCCGACACGCAGGACAATCCCGGCGCCGGCGGCGATTCCGACACGATGGGTATGGCCCATGCCCTGGTGCGGGGCGGCGCGACACGCGCCGCGATCGGCGTCATCGTCGATCCCGCTGCGGCTGCGGCCGCTCATGCCGCCGGCGAAGGCGTGACGATCTCGCTTTCACTCGGAGCAAAGTCGGGTATCCCGGGCGACCGCCCGCTCGCGGGGGACTTTCTGGTCGAGACGCTGTCGGACGGCCGTTTCGTCGCGCCCGGCCCGTTCTACGGGGGATCGCGGATGAATCTCGGGCCGAGCGCCTGCCTGCGCGTCGGTGACGTCCGGATCGTCGTCGGCTCGCGAAAGGCGCAGATGGCGGATCAGGCGATGTACCGTCAGGTTGGCATCGAGCCGACCGAGCAGGCGATCCTGGTCAACAAGAGCTCGGTGCATTTCCGCGCCGATTTCGAGCCGATCGCCGCCACGATCCTCGTCTGCGCCGCGCCGGGGCCGATGCCCGTCGATCCCGCCGCCTTGCCATGGCGCAGGCTGCGGCCCGGCCTGCGGACCTCGCCCCTCGGCCAGCCCTTCGCCTGAACAATCCGATATCTGGAGCCGTCATGCCCGCCCTGCCTGAGATACTGTCCTTCACGGACGAACTCGTCGCCATCCGCCGCGACCTCCATGCCCATCCCGAGATCGGCTTCGAGGAGGTCCGGACCTCCGACATCGTGGCGGAAAAGCTCACGAGCTGGGGCATCGAGGTCCATCGTGGCATCGGCAAGACCGGGCTGGTCGGCATCCTCAACGGTACCGGCGGACCGGGGCGGCGCATCGGCCTGCGCGCGGACATGGACGCGCTGCCGATCCAGGAGATCACCAATCTGCCGTGGCGCTCCACCGTCGCCGGCAAGATGCATGCCTGCGGCCATGACGGGCACACCACCATGCTGCTCGGCGCCGCGCGTTATCTCTCCGAGAATCGCGGCTTCAAGGGTACGGCTGTGTTCGTCTTCCAGCCGGCCGAGGAAGGGCTCGGCGGGGCGCGCAGCATGATCGCCGAGAAGCTGTTCGAGCGCTTCCCCTGCGACGAGATCTATGGGTTGCACAATTCGCCCGATCTCGAGCCCGGCCAGATCTCGATCTTCCCCGGCCCGGCCATGGCCGGTGCCGATTTCTTCGACATCAGGATCACTGGCCGGGGCAGCCATGGCGCCATGCCGCATATGGGGCGCGACCCGATCGTCGTGGCGATGAGCCTCGCCAACGCGCTGCAGACCATCGTCAGCCGCAACGCCGATCCGCGCGAGGCCGCCGTGCTCTCGATCACGCAGATCCATGCCGGCTCGGCCTATAACGTCATCCCCGAGGAGGCCGTGCTCGCCGGTACGATCCGCACCTTCTCGCCGGAGATCGGCGCGCTCGTGCGCGACCGCATGCGCGAGATCGCAGCCGGCACGGCGGCGAGCTTCGGCGTCACCATCGATGTCGACATCCGCAACATCTTCAACGTGCTGGTCAATCACGAGGCCCAGACCGACGCCGTTGTCGCTGTCGCCGCCGAGATCGTCGGCACCGAGGGCGTGCTCACCGATGGCAAGCCATTGATGGGCAGCGAGGATTTCGCCGACATGCTGCGCGTCGTGCCTGGCGCCTATGCCTGGGTCGGCCATGCCGGCACCGTGCCGGTGCACAATCCGTCCTACGTTCTCGACGACGGCATTCTGCCGGTCGGCGCCAGCCTGCTGGCCCGGCTCGTCGAAACGCGCGCAGCCGCCTGAGGATCGACCCGATGGATCTCGCCGCGCTGCCGCTCGATACCGAGGCCTTGCTCGCGGGCCTGCGCCCGTGGATCGAGTGCGAGAGCCCGACCTTCGACGCCGCCGCCGTCAACCGGATGATGGACCTCGCCGCCGCCGACACCGCGGCGGCTGGCGCTAGCATCACCCGCATCCCCGGTCCAAAGGGGCTGGGTGACTGCGTGCGCGCCACCTTCCCGCATCCGCGCCAGGGCGAGTCCGGCATTCTGGTGATGTCGCATCTCGACACGGTGCACCCGGTCGGCACGCTGGCGAAGCTGCCCTTCCGCCGCGAGGGCTCGCGCTGCTACGGGCCGGGCATTCTCGACATGAAGGGCGGCGCCTATGCCGGCCTGCAGGCGATTGTTGCCTTGGCCAGGGCCGGCGTCGCGACGCCGCTGCCGATCACGGTGCTCTATACCTCGGACGAGGAGATCGGCAGCCCCGGCACGCGCGAACTGATTATGGAGGAGGCACGCCGCCACCGCTACGTGCTGGTGCCGGAGCCCGGCCAGCCGGGCGACGGCGTCGTCACCGGGCGCTATGCCATCGCCCGTTTCAATCTCGCGGCCGAGGGCCGGCCGAGTCATGCGGGTTCGCGGCTGAAGGACGGGCGTTCCGCCATCAGCCTGATGGCGCGGCAACTGCTCGCCATCGAAGAGATGACCGGCGAGGACTGCACCTTCTCGGTCGGCGTGATCCAGGGCGGCCAGTGGGTCAACTGCGTCCCGACATCGTGTCGGGCCGAGGCGCTCAGCATGGCGAAGCGCCAGCAGGATCTCGACCGCGGCGTCGAGCGCATGCTCGCCTTGTCGCAGCGCGAGGCCGACGGCACCGGCTTCACGGTCGAGCGCGGCGTCACCCGTCCGGTCTGGGAGCCCGACGAGGGCACGATGGCGCTCTACCGGCAGGCGCGCGACATTGCCGCGGAACTGGGCTGGGATCTCGGCCATGCCTCGGCCGGCGGCGGCTCCGACGCCAATTTCACCGGCGCGGCCGGAATTCCTTCGCTCGATGGGCTTGGTCTGCTCGGTGCCGGCTATCACACGCTGGAAGAGCATATCGAGGTGGGCAGCCTGGCGCGGCGCACCCGCCTGATCGCGGGGCTGCTCGCGCGCCTGTCGGATTGAGGCGCGGGGCCGCAGCTGCGGCCACGGCCGGACACAGCATCACGATGAGCGCAGCTTGAAGGGGAACGATGCAAGCCGACCGCGTCATCCAGACCATCGAAACCCATACCGGCGGCGAGCCGTTCCGGATCGTGACGAGCGGGCTGCCGCGGCTGCCCGGCAAGACGATCGTGCAGCGGCGCGACTGGGTGAAGAACAACATCGACGATGTCAGGCAGGCGCTGATCTTCGAGCCGCGCGGCCATGCCGACATGTATGCCGGCTACCTGACCGAGCCGGTTTCGCCCGAAGCCGATTTCGGCGTCATCTTCGTGCATAACGAAGGCTACAGCGACCATTGCGGCCATGGAGTCATCGCGCTCGCGACCGCGGCCGTCGAACTCGGCTGGGTCCAGCGCACCGAGCCGGAAACGCGGGTGGGGATCGACGCGCCCTGCGGCTTCATCGAGGCCTTCGTCGCCTGGGATGGCAGCCGCGCCGCCAGCGTGCGCTTCGTGAACGTGCCGTCCTATCTGGTCCATCGCGATGTCAGCGTGGAGACGCCGACCTACGGCCGGGTCACCGGCGATATCGCCTTCGGAGGAGCCTTCTATTTCTACACCGATGGTCGCCCCTTCGGCCTGACGATCCGTCGGGAGAAGGCCGAGGCCCTGATCCGCTTCGGCGCCGAGGTGAAGGCAGCCGCCAACGCCGCCTTTCCGGTCGTGCACCCGGAAATTCCCGAGCTGAACCATATCTACGGCACGATCATCGATGGCGATCCGCTCGACCCCGGTGCGACGCAGGCGAATTGCTGCATCTTCGCGGACCGGCAGCTGGACCGCTCGCCGACCGGTTCCGGCACGGCCGGGCGGGCCGCGCTGCTCCATGCCAAGGGGTTGCTCAAGCCCGGCCACCTTCTGGTCAACGAATCCATCGTCGGCTCGATCATGACGGCGCGGGTCCTGAAGGAGACCAGGCTGGGAGAGATCGACGCCGTCATCCCGGAAGTCTCCGGCAGTGCGCATCTCTGCGGCCAGGCGAGCTGGATCATCGATCGCGACGATCCGCTGCGGCACGGCTTCCTGCTGCGATAGCGGGCCCGCTAGAGCATTTTCGAGCGAAGTGGGGGCCGGTTCGCGTGAAGAAAATGTGATAAAATAAAAAGCTAGAGCGGCCCGAGATCGCGGACGATCAGGTTGTAGAGCGCCTGGGCGGCGGGAGTCAGCGTCTCGCCGCGCCGGCGGATCAGCGAAACCGGCCGGTCGACGATCGGATCGACCAGCGGAATCTGGGCGAGGTCGGCACGCAGGTTCTCGACGAGGGAAGCGACCAGAATGGCGATCCCCAGCCCTTCCGAGGCCAGCCCGATCGCGCTGGAGAAATACTCGACCACGAACTTGGTTTTCACCTCGATGCCGGAGCGCGACAATTGCGCTTCCATCAGCAGCCGGTTGCCGCTGCTGCCGCCCAGCGTGATCAGGTCGTAGCCAGCGAGGTCGGCCCAGGCGATGGTCTCGCGCCCCGCCAGCGGATGGTCGGTGCGGCAGTAGACGACGAAGGGGTCGCGGACCAGGATCTCGTTATGCAGGTCCTGCTGGTTCGGCGGCTGGACATGCAGGCCGAACTCGGCCTGGCGCCGACGCACCGCCTCGATGACCAGCGTGCTGGTCCGGTCGAGGATCTCGACGCGGTTGTTCGGATGGCGCGTGGCATAGCTGCGCAGGATGCGTGGCAGGCGGCCATACATCAGCGACGGCACCGAGGCGATCGTGATGTCGCCGGTCGAGAAGCGCGACATCGTCTTCAGCCGCTCGAACGAGCGGTCGACGGCGTCGAGCATACGCTGGGCTTCCGGCAGGAATTCGCGGCCGATGCTGGTCAGCGCGACGGTCCGTGTCGTGCGGTCGATCAGTTTGAGCCCGACATGGGCCTCGAGCCGCTGGATGCGCCGCGTCAGTCCGGTCTGCGTGACGTGCAGCTTCTCGGCCGCCTTGTTGAAGCTGCCGAGCTCGGCGATCTGGATGAAGGCCTCGATGCCGTCGATCGGATGTTTCATGACAAAAGATCATTGATATATGTCATTATTTCAGCATACGAGCATAGCCACCTTGGTCAATAGTGTTCCCGAAAGGCGCCCAACCGCTGCGAAGCGGGATGCGAGGCAGCCGTGAGGAAACGCAGAGATGACCGATACCAGTGCCCGCACCCGCGGCAGGCGCGTGCTCGTCACGCATGACCGTTTGGCCGAGAACGCCATCCAGCTTCTCAACGCGCATGACGTCGACGTCTTCTTCTCGCCGGCCTATGCGCCGAGCGAGCAGGTGGCCCAGCGTGCAGCCGAATTGCAGGTCGATGCGCTGATCGTCCGCCAGGGCCGTGTCGACGAGGCGATCATTGCAGCCTCGCCGCGCTTGCGCGTCATCGCCAAGCACGGCGTCGGCGTCGACAATATCGACCTGCAGGCGGCCGCTTCGCGCGATATCCCGGTCATCCGCGCTATGGGCTCGAACTCGCGCGCCGTCGCCGAACACACCATCGCGCTGGCCCTGACCCTGCTGAAGGACATCCCGCGTCTCGACACGGCCGTGAAGGCCGGAACCTGGCCGAAGCCGAGCTTCATCGGGCGCGATATCATCGGCACCGTGATCGGGCTCGTCGGCTTCGGCTCGATCGGCCAGCATGTCGCCCGGATGGCGCAGGGCCTCGGCATGACCGTCCTGCTGCACGACCCCCATGCCCGCGCGGCGATCGCGCAGTTCGGGGCGGATTGCGAACGCGATCTCGACAGCCTCATTGCGGAAGCCGACATCGTCAGCCTGCATTGCCCGCTGACCAACGCCACGCGCGATCTGCTGGACGCGCGCCGCTTCGGCCTGATGAAGCCGACCTCGCTGGTGGTCAACACGGCCCGCGGCGCCCTCATCAACGAGGCGGCGCTTGTCGCCGCGCTGCTGGAAGGCCGGATCGCCGGGGCGGGTCTCGACAGTTTCGCGGTCGAGCCGCCGGCCGCGGACAGCCCGCTCTGGGCGCTGCCCAACCTGATCGCAACCCCGCATATCGCCGGCGTGACCGCGGGATCGGCCAAGACGATGGCCGAGATCGCCGCCCGGCACGTCATCGCCGTGCTCGATGGAGAAGAGCCGGATGCGGCCAGCCTCGCGAGGTTGACCGAACTCGCTGCCTGAAGATCCGGACCAGATACCGGACGACCATAACAAACGGGAGGAAGACCATGAAGATTGTCTACAAGGCGCTCGCCGCACTGGCCCTGTCGGCGCTGGCGACGACAGCATCGGCACAGCAATATCCAGAAAAGCCGATCCGCCTCGTCATTCCGTTTCCGCCGGGCGGCGGCACCGACGTCGTCGCGCGCGTCATTGCCCAGAAGCTCGGCGAAAGCACGGGCTGGACTATGGTGGCCGAGAATAAGCCGGGCAGCGGTGGCAGCGTCGGCCTGAGCCTCGCCGGCAAGGCTGCGCCGGACGGCTACACCATCGTCCTCGCACAGAACGCCAATCTCGTGATCAACCCGATCCTCGGCAAGGCCAATTACGACCCGATCAAGGATTTCGCGCCGATCGGCCTCGTCGCCTCGGCGCCGCAGGTGCTGGTCGTCGCCAAGGATTCGCCCTTGAAGACGGTCGAGGATCTCATTGCCGCGGCGAAGGCCAAGGACGGCAAGCTGACCTTCGCTTCGCCCGGCGTCGGGACAAGCTCGCATCTGGCCGGCGAACTCCTGCAGCAGCTTGCCGGCGTCAAGTTCCGCCACGTTCCCTACAAGGGCGCGGCCCAGGCGCTGCCGGACCTGCTCGGCGGGCGCGTCGAGATCTACATCTCGTCGGTCCCCTCGGCGATGGTGCAGATCAAGGAAGGCGTGCTGCGCCCGATCGCGGTCTTCGCGACCAAGCGCGATGCCGACCTGCCGGATGTCCCGACCTTCGAGGAGAAGGGCCTGAAGAATTCCGAGGCCGTGACCTGGTGGGGCCTTGCGGCGCCGACGGGCGTCCCTGCGCCGATCGTCGCGCGCATCAATACCGAGCTCAACAAGGTGCTGCAGCAGCCCGATACCAAGGCCAAGCTGCGCTCGGCCGGCGCCGAGGCGCTCGGCGGCAGCAGCGAGGAGTTCGGCGCGCTGATCAAGTCCGATGTGCCGAAATGGACCGAGGTCATCAAGGCGGCCGGCGTGAAGGTCGCCGACTGAGCCGATACGCAGGCCGGGGCCGCCACTGCAAGGCGGCGGTTTCCCGGCACGTCGTACCATCCATCCCAGAAAGTCTGTGTCCCGGCGGCGCCAAGCCGTGCCGCCCGGCATCCTGCGGATATCGGCCATGAGAACCAGCATCTTCAAGAACCAGGACGCCCTCGCCGGCCTGCTGTTCATGGGACTAGGCGCGCTCGGCTTTGCGATTGCGCTCGGCTACACGTTCGGGACCACGATCGACATGGGGCCGGGCTATTTCCCGCGCGTCCTCAGCCTCGTCCTGATCGGCTTCGGCATCGTCATCTTCCTCAAGGGACTGCGCAGCTGCATGCCCGTCGAGGGCGGATGGGGCTGGCTGCCGCTTGCCCTGTTGAGCGCCTCGCTCCTGCTCTTCGGTTTCCTGCTCGAGCGGGCCGGTCTGGTGCCGGCGCTTGCTGCGCTGTTCTTCGTCTCGGCCCGTGCCGGCCATGAATTCAAGACGCGGGAGGTGCTCGTCCTGACGGCGGTGATGTCGGTCTTCGCCGCCGTCGTCTTCGTCTGGGGGCTGAAGCTGCCCTACGCCCTCTTCGCGTGGAATTTCTGATCATGGAGATCATCGATCACTTCGTGCTCGGCTTCGGCGTCGCCCTGTCGCTGCAGAACCTGGCTTATTGCTTCCTCGGCGTGCTGCTGGGCACCCTGATCGGCGTGCTGCCGGGCGTGGGCCCGCTGGTGACGATCTCGATGCTGCTGCCGATCACCTTCGGCCTGCCGCCGGTCTCGGCCGTCATCATGCTCTCGGGCATCTATTACGGCGCGCAATATGGCGGCTCGACCACGGCGATCCTGGTCAACCTGCCCGGCGAGACCTCGTCCGCCGTGACCTGCCTCGACGGCTACCAGATGGCGCGCCGCGGCCGGGCCGGCGCGGCGCTTGCGATCGCCGCGCTCTCCTCCTTCGTCGCCGGCTGCATCGGGACCTTGCTGATCGTCGCGCTCGGCGTGCCGCTCGCCTCCTGGGCGCTGCGCTTTGGCGCCGAAGACTACTTCGCCCTGATGGTGCTCGGCCTCGTCGCGGCTTCCGTGCTCAGCCATGGCGACATGGTCAAGGCGCTCGCCATGGTCGTGGTCGGGCTGCTGATCGGCCTCGTCGGCACCGACGTGAATTCCGGCGTCGAGCGCTACACCTTCGGCCTGCCCGAGCTCGCCGACGGCATCGGCTTCACCGTGCTCGCCGTCGGCATCTTCGCGATCTCCGAGGTCGTCATCAACCTGGAGCAGAAGGAGGCCCGCGAGGTCTTCACCAGGAATGTCGGCGGCCTGATGCCGCGCTGGGAGGACCTGAAGGCTTCGTTCCTGCCGACCTTGCGCGGCACTGCGATCGGCTCCTTCTTCGGCATCCTGCCCGGCACCGGCCCGTCGATCTCGTCCTTCTCCGCCTACATGCTCGAGAAGAAGCTGGCGAAGGACCCGTCCCGCTTCGGCCAGGGCGCGATCGAGGGCGTCGCCGCGCCGGAAGCCGCCAACAATGCGGCCGCGCAGACCGCCTTCATCCCGACGCTGACCCTCGGCATCCCCGGCAGCGCGACCATGGCGCTGATCCTCGGCGCGTTGATCATGAACGGCGTCCAGCCCGGTCCCACGGTGATGGCGCGCAATCCCGAGCTGTTCTGGGGCGTCATCGCCAGCATGTTCATCGGCAACGCCCTCCTCGTCGCGCTGAACCTGCCCTTGGTCGGCCTCTGGGTCCGCCTGCTCAGCATTCCCTATCGCTGGCTGTTCCCGGCGATCGTGATGTTCTGCGCGCTCGGCAACTACAGCCTCAACAACAGCGCGATCGACGTCTATCTCTGCGCGGCGATCGGCGTGCTCGGCTATGTGTTGGCGAAGCTGAAATGCCCTCCCGCGCCGCTGGTGCTGGGCTATGTGCTCGGCCCGATGATGGAAGAGAACATCCGCCGGGCGCTGCTGCTCTCGGAAGGTGATCTCTCGGTCTTCGTGAAGAGCCCGATCAGCCTGACCTTCCTTTCGCTCTCGCTGCTGCTGCTCGTCAGCATGGCCCTGCCCGCCATCCGCCGCGGCAAGGCGCGCGTCGATCAGGAAGAGGAAGCCAGCGCGACCTGAGCGCGCCGGCGCAACCGCCCGTTTCGCAGCACCTCATTCTCCCAGCCGCTGCGCTGCCCAGTTCGGCGCGACAATCAAGGACGTCCCATGATCGGATTTCGCATCCTCAAGCGCCGCCGCCAGGTCGAGGCCGAACTCGTCGCGCGCTTCCGTACGGTCCCGGTCGCCAATGTCAGCGATTCGATGTCGCGGATGACGGCCGGCGGCGCCTCGCTGCGCCCGCTCCATCGCGGCGGCGTGATGGCCGGACCGGCGCTTACCGTGAAGACGCGGCCGGGCGACAACCTGATGATCCACAAGGCGCTCGACCTCGCCACTCCCGGAGACGTCGTCGTGGTCGATGGCGGCGGGGACCTCACCAATGCGCTGATCGGCGAATTGATGATCGCCCATGCCCGCAAGCGCGGCATCGCCGGGATCGTGCTTCACGGCGCCGTGCGCGACTCCGCCTGGATCCGCGAGAACGATCTGCCGATCTATGCCGCCGGCATCAGCCATCGCGGCCCCTACAAGGACGGCCCCGGTGAGATCAACGTGCCGATCGCGATCGAGGGCATGGTGATCGAGCCCGGCGACCTCGTCATCGGCGACGATGACGGCATCCTCTGCGTGCCCTTCGACCAGGCGGAGACGATCTATGCCGCCGCCCACAAGAAGCACGCGACGGAAGAAAAGAAGATGCAGGCGATCGAGCAGGGCAAGGACGATCGCAGCTGGATCGACGCCACGCTCGCGCGGCTGGGCTGCGCGATCGAGGCCTGATCGTTGCGGAGGTCGGCGAACCCTATCGCTTCAGCGCCGCTCGCAGATCCTTGACCTGTCCCGGTGTCACCGGCGGCGCGGCGTTGCCCCAGCTGTTGCGGACATAGGTCAGCACGTTCGCGACATCGGCATCGCCGAGATTCCAGCCGAAGGACGGCATGGCAGGCGTCGTCGGCCGGGCCGTGGTGGCGACGGCCTGGCTGCCCTGCAGCACGACGCGGATGAGCGAGGTCGGGTCGGTGCTGTTGATCACCGGGGCCTTGGCGAGGGTCGCGAAGAGCGAGGCCTGACCCGCGCCGGTCGAGTTGTGGCAGGCCGAGCAGCGGTCGAGATAGATCGCCTTGCCGGCGGCCATTGCCGGATCGGTTGCCGCAAGCGGTTGCGGGGCGGGCGTGCCGTCGCTCTTGATGTCCTTGAGATAGGCCGCGACCGCCTGGAGATCGGCATCGTCCCATTTGCTGGTCGACTGGGTGATTGCTTCCGCCATCGGCCCCGAGGCGATGTCGAAGCGGTTCGCGCCGGTCTTCAGATAGGAGACGATGTCGTCAGTCGACCAGCTGCCGAGCCCCTTGTGCGGATCGCCGGTCAGGTTGGGGGCGTACCAACTCTGGAGACTGCCGCCCCGCAGGAATTCACCTGATTTGTCGGCGCCTGTCAGGCTCTTCGGCGTATGGCAGGTGCCGCAATGGCCGGCGCCGTTGACGAGATAGGCGCCGCGGTTCCAGGCTGCCGACTTCGCGGGATCAGGCTGGAACTCCTTTGGCGAGAAGTTGAGCCAGTTCCAGCCGATCATCGAAGCGCGGATGCTGAACGGGAAGGGGAGCTGGTTCGATACGACGTGGTTCGTCACCGGCTCGACCTTCTGGAAATAGGCCCAGAGATCGGCGATGTCAGTGTCCTTCATCGTCGCATAGGCGGGATAGGGCATCGCCGGATAAAGCCGCTTGCCGCCCTTGCCGATGCCCGTCTTCAGCGCATTGCGGAAATCGGCATAGCTCCAGCTGCCGATACCGGTCTCGGGATCGGGCGTGATGTTCGGAGGTACCAGTGCGCCGAAGGGGGTTTGCAGCGGCAGGCCGCCGGCGAAGGGCTTGCCGCCCGGTCTGGTGTGGCAGGCGGAGCAATCGGCCAGGACAGCCTGATAGCGGCCGGCCTCGATGCGGTCGAACAGGTCGGAGGCGAAGCCCTTCGCCCCGAAGACGGTGGCGGCCGCGAGGCCGGCGATGAGCGCTGCCTTCTTCATGCTTCCACCAGCTTGCCGGGGTTCTTCAGATAATGATTGCGGATGGCATCCGCGGCCCAGTAGGCGAGTGCGCCGACCGGGCCTGTCGGGTTCTTGCCGGCATTCTGCGGGAAGGCGGAGGCGCCGATAACGAAGACGTTCGGCACGTCCCAGGCCTGCAGGTGGCGGTTGACGGCGCTGGTCTTCGGGTCCGTGCCCATGATCGCGCCGCCGGTGTTGTGGGTGCTCTGGTAGGGGACGGAGTTCCAGCCCTTGCGCTGCTTGCCGACCACCGCCTGCTTGCCGCCGAGCGCGTCGGCGATCTCCTTCATGCGGTCGCTGACCCAGTTCGACATGCGGATGTCGTTGTCCGGGAAATCGAAGGTCACACGCAGCAGCGGCCGGCCGAAGCGGTCCTTATAGGTCGGGTCGAGGTCGAGATAGTTGCCGCGTGTCGCGTAGGAGGAGCCCTGCGACGAGAAGATCAGCGTGTTGTTGTAGTACTGCTTCGTCGCCTTCTTCCAGGCGGAGCCCCAGCGCGGCGTGCCGGGCGGCACCGGCCGGTACTGGATCGGACGGCCATTGGTCGGGATGCAGTTGATGCCGGCGCCGCCGACGAAGTCCAGCGGGCCATGGTCGAAGGCATCGCCATTATAATCGTCCAGCGACTGGCCAAGCGCACCGGCCGCGATGAACGGGTTCATGTGCTTGCCTTCGAAGAAGACCTGTGTGCTGGCATTGGTCTGGTAGCAGTAGTTGCGCCCGACCACGCCTTCGCCGCTCGCCGGGTCATAAGGCTTGCCGATGCCGGAGAGCAGCATCAGCCGGACATTGAACAGGCCGTAGGCGTTGAGCAGGACGAGATCGGCCGGCTGCTCGAAGGTTTCGCCGTTGACGTCGATATAGGTGACGCCGGTCGCGGTCTTGCCATCGGCCGCGAGGTTGATCTTCAGCACCTCGCATTCGGTGCGCGCCTCGAAATTCGATTTGCGCATCAGCACCGGCAGCACGGTCGTATGGGCGCTCGACTTCGAATAATTGGCGCAGCCGAAGCGCTCGCAGAAGCCGCAAGCCGTGCACTGGCCCATCGCGATCCCCAGCGGGTTGACATAGGCGCCGGAGAGATTGGCCGAGGGCGTCGGGAAGGGATGCAGTCCCTTGGAGCGCGCTGCTTCCGCGAAGAGGGTCGGCGCATAGGTCATCTGCATCGGTGGCAGCGGATAGTCGCGCTTGCGCGGTCCCTCGAACGGGTTGCCGCCCTGCTGGATCGCGCCGTTGAGGTTCCCGGCCTTGCCGGAGATGCCGCAGAGATATTCGAAACGGTCGAAGGCGCTCTCCATCTCGTCATAGGAGACGCCCCAGTCCTGAAGCTGGAGATCGGCGATCCGCTGGGCGCCGTAGCGTTCGGTCAGATGGGTCTTCAGCGCGAAATCGCTCGGGAAGAAGCGCCAGGTATGGCCGTTCCAGTGCGTTCCCGCGCCGCCGACGCCGGTTCCGGGCAGGAAGGAGCCGTAGTCGCGCATCGGCAGCGCCGTCTGCGAGACGTCATTGCGCATCGTCATGGCTTCCTGCGCCGGCTGCAGGAACAGGTCCTTGCGCACGGCGTAGCGCAGTTCGTCGGGGGCATAGGCGACGTTGAAATCGGTCGCCGTGTCGCGCCAGGGGCCGCGCTCGATCGCGACGACGTCGAGGCCGGCATCGGTCAGTTCATGGGCCAGGATCGAGCCGGTCCAGCCGAGCCCGACGATGACGACATCCTTGCGGGGGAGTTTCCGGGCCATGTCTCAGTTCCCGCCTGCCTTGTCGCCGGTCTTCCATTCCGGCCGTCCCGCGATCGACAGGGGCGGCAGGGGGAAGGGCTTGTTATGGGCCGTGATGTAGTCGCGGTAATCGTAGCGGGCGCCCGGAAAGCCGATGAATTTCCAGCCGGCCATGTCCTTGTTGCCGCCATAGATCGGGTCGGCAAAGAAGCCTTCCATCGTGTTCTGCAGCACGAGGTTGAAGAAGCCGGCGGCCGGCTTGTAGTCGACCTTGCCGGCTTCGAAGTCCTTCAGGGCCTGATCCTGCTCGGCGGCGGCGAGGTCGAAGAAGTTCTTGCCGGAGAACTGCGCCTGCGCGTGCTTGTTCAGCGCCGCGAGGCCGTCCCGGTAGCGCGCGACCGGCGTCTCGGCGCCCTGATAGCCTTGCGTCGGCAAACCGGCGACGAAGGGGCCTTGCATATAGAGCCGATCCGATGAGCCGTAGCTGCCGGCGAGCTGGCGGTCGATGAAGCTGGCGCAGCCGGCATCCTTGCCGCCGATGCTGAGTTCGTCGGCCGGGATCAGGCGGTCGACGATCGCCTCGACGGTGCGGGCTTCATCCGGCGTCAGCACATACCAGCGCCCGCCGGGCAAGGGCTCGGGTGGCAGGGCTGCAAAGGGCTTCCAGGGGAGGGTGCCGGAATGCTCGGCGGCGCGGGCGCCGGGAACCGATGCGATCAGGAAGAGCAGGCCGGTGGAGGAGAGGAAGCGGCGGCGACTGAAAGACGAGGTGGGCGGCATCGGGCAGCCTTTTCGATCGGCGTGAGCCAGGAGGTGCCGGCTCCGCTATCGGCAAGCTCTGCCTCGGATCGGGCGGGATCAATCGGAAACCCCGCGCAGCCGCCATGCTCTACGAACATGGAACAATTCCAATGTGGTTCTCCGCAGTGGACGAGGAACCGGCAAAACTTGAAGGGATGCGAGTGCTTGCCCCCTCAGCCGAGAGACGTTCTGCATTGACTTCCGGGCGCTGTTCGCGCCTAATTTCCGAGAGCCGACTACCCCCGATTGGGCGGTTAGCACTCTCAGTTTCCGCGCCGCGCGCGGACGATCGGCTTCAACGTGAAACCGACAGTCGAGGCGTACACGGTTGCGATGCCGTGGTACGAGCGGGAGGATTTCTCCCGGCTCTGGGAACTCGCTCACGACCGCGATCAGATGCCCTCGGATTATGAGACCTGGCATCAAAATGCGGTGGCGGTGATGAATGCCTGGCTCGCACGAGGGCGAGCGCTGGAAATCGTCACGATCAAGCCGGCTGAATTTCTTGCCTGGCTCCAGGAAAGCGGCCTACCGAACACTGCCGAAACGCGCCGGAAGTATGTGGAGCTTCGCGCGGGCACTCACTGCCACGACGTCGCGTAGGACAGGCGAGCCGTTCGCCCCCCGGCCCGGCCCGTGCGGCCGCTCTCTCAGGAGCCGCGCGCAGCAAGGTAATGGTCGAGGCTCGCGCGGGTTCCTGACCGCCAGAGACGCTGCAGCGCCATTGTGAAGCTATCGCGGAAGCGCTGGTTCGTCCCGAGGTCGCCGTAGACATCCTGCATCGCAAGCCAGGCTTCGGGCATTTGCCGGGCCTGCCGCGCCTGCGTCGTCAGCCGCGACCAGTTCGGGTCATTCGGCGCGATCGCCTGCCCGCTTTCGGTTTCGCCATGGCAGTAGCGGCACCATAGCGCGCTGACGAGGGCCAAGCCGTCGATGGAGCGACCGCTCTGCAAGGCGTCGCGCAATGTCGGCAGGATGAATTTCGGCTGGCGGTTCGAGCCATCGAGGCAAAGCCGGCGGATGGTATCGCCGATCTTCGGATTAGCGAAGCGTCGCTCGATCGTGCGCTTGTAGTCGGCGAGATCGGTGTCCGGCACCGGCGGAACGACGGGGATGATTTCGTCGTCGAGAAGCGCCGAGAGGAAGCGGGCGATCTGCGTGTCCTGCATCGCCTCATGGACGAAATGGATGTCGAGCAGGCCGGCAGGATAGGCGATCGCCGCATGGCCGCCATTGAGGATGCGGATCTTCATCAGTTCGAACGGCGCGACATCGGCGACGAACTGGACGCCGACCTCTTCGAGGCGCGGGCGGCCGGCCGGGAAATGATCCTCCAGTACCCATTGCCGGAAGTCCTCGCAGAAGACCGGGCGGCTGTCCTCGATGCCGAAATCGTCGCGCAGCGTCCGGCGTTCGCGTTCCGAGGTCGCGGGCGTGATGCGGTCGACCATGCCGTTGGGAAAGGCCACGCTCTCGCGGATCCAGCGCGCCTCAGTGGGATCGATGAGATCGACGAGCCCGGCGACGGCATCCGCCGTGACATGGCCATTACCCGGCAGGTTGTCGCAGGACATCACGGTGAAGGGCGGCAGGCCGGCGGCGCGCCGCCTCAGCAACCCGGCGGCGATCAGACCGAAAGCGGTCTTCGGGTGTGCGAGGCGATCTGCGGCATCGGCGAGGATATCGGGATGGCCGGGATCGAAGGCCTGCGTCGCCGGATCAATGTAATAGCCGCCTTCGGTGACGGTCAGCGAGACGATCCGCGTGCGGGGATCGACAAGTTTTCCGAGAACCGCCGCGCTGTCGCCCGGCGCGACGAAATCGATCATCGCGCCCGTGACGCGCGCCTGCGAACGTTCCGCCTCCTGCGTCACCACCGTGGTCAGGAAATCCTGCGCGGCGAGATCGCGTCCCATTTCGGCGTCGCTCTCACGCACGCCGGTGCCGACGATGGCCCAGTCGCGATCCAGCCCGCGCTCGAACATTTCGTCGAGATAGGCGGCCTGATGGGCGCGATGGAAGTTGCCGACGCCGATATGGACGATGCCGGGGCTCAGCTCGTCCCGCCGGTAGCCGGGGATGCCGACCGACGGCCCGAGCTGTCCAAGCGTGGCGCGGGACAGGCGCACTGCCATGGCTCAGGCCTGCCTTGTCTTGCGCAGCATCAAGGCGAGGTCCGGCCGGTCGCTGGTGATCTGCGAGATCGGCTGGCCCAGCCAGAAATCGAGCTCGCGCACGGTATTGGGCACCCAGGCGCCGAGCTTGTCGCGCCCGACGATGCCGACGGCGCGGTCGACGGTGAGCCGCAGCAGCGACTGCTCGACCGCGATGATGCAGCCGAGATCGACGAAGCGCTGCAGGGTTCGGTCGACGCCGCCGAAGGCCTCGCAGGAGCGGCGGTCGACCGAGGCGAGCCGGCGCATATGCGGGGCCCTGGCCCGGATCTCCTCGATCACCTCCGGCACAAAGCAGGTCAGCACGACGCGGGAGGTCATGTTGCGGGCCTCGACCAGGGCGATGACCTTGTCGAGCAGGCCGGGATAGGGATTGCCGAAGGCATCCATCTTCATCTCGATCTCGAGCTCGATCCCGGTCGGGCCGAAGACATCGAGCACTTCCGGCAGGGTCGGGATCGTCTCGCCCAGCGTATCGTCGAGCGTCACCTTGGCGAGCGCCGCGCGCGAGAGATGCGCGACCGGGCCCTTGTGGTCGGTGGTGCGCTCGAGCAGCGGATCGTGGATCACCATGATCTCGCCGTCGCTGGAGAGATGCACGTCGAGCTCGACGGCGTCGACGCCGAGGCCGCAGACGTTGCGGAAGCCGCTCAGGCTGTTCTCCGCCCAGATATTGCGCGCGCCGCGATGACCGATGATCCGCATGTCGAAAAGCCTTGCTTGCCCGTGGGCGGGTTATTTGCCGCTGTCCACCAGCCCCTTCACGAACCAGCGCTGGAGGACGAGGATGACGAGGGTCGGCGGCAGCATCGTCAGGAAGGCCGCGTTCATCAGGAGATGCCAGGTCGGCAGCGAGTCGCTCTGCGGCATCAGTTTCTTCAGGCCGATCACGGCATTGGCCATGGCGGGCTCGGTGGTCAGCAGGAGCGGCCAGAGATACTGGTTCCAGCCCATCAGGAAGAGGATGATCGCCAGCGCCACGATGTTGGAGCGCGAGAGCGGCAGCAGGATCAGCCGGAAGAACTGCCAGGGCGTGGCGCCGTCGATGCGGGCGGCCTCGCAGAGCTCGTCGGGGATGGTGAGGAAGAACTGGCGGAACAGGAAGGTCGCGGTCGCCGAGGCGATCAGCGGCAGGATCAGGCCTGAATAGGTGTTGACCAGGTTCCAGTCGAGACCGACCAGCGCCTGGATGCCGAGCCAGGAGCCGAGGATGTTGAGCGGCAGCGCGACATTCGCCGCCGACTCGTAGGTCGGCACGATGCGCACCTCGATCGGCAGCATCAGCGACATGAAGATCAGCCAGAAGGCCGTCATCCGGAAGGGGAAGCGGAAATAGGTGACGGCGAAGGCCGCGATCACCGAGACTGCCAGCTTCCCGATGGTGATGCCCGAGGCGATGATGAAGGAGTTGAGCAGGAGCCTGCCGAAATTGGCGCTGCTGAGAACGGTCTGCATATTCGCCAGGAACTGGTCGCCGGGCAGCCAGGACATCGGCACCTGCATGATCTCGGCCTGTGAGAGCGAGCCGGTGACGAAGACGAAATAGATCGGCAGGCAGACGAGCGCCGCGCCCACCAGCAGGATGAGGTGACAGACGGCGTCGATGACAGGGGTGCGTTCGTTCATCGCTCTAGACGCTGTAGTTCACGCGGCGCTCCACGAAGCGGAACTGCGCGAAGGTCAGGAACAGTGCGAGCGCCATCAGCACCACGGATTGCGCGGCTGATGAGCCGAGGTCGAGCGTGACGAAGCCATCCTGATAGACCTTGTAGACGAGGATCGAAGTGGCGCCGGCGGGGCCGCCCCGCGTGGTCGCATCGATGATGGCGAAGGTCTCGAACAGCCCGTAGACGAAGTTGATCACGATCAGGAAGAACAGCGTCGGCGTGATCATCGGCAGCGAGATGCGCAGGAAGCGCTGGACCGGCCCGGCGCCGTCGAGATAGGCGGATTCGAGGATCGACTGCGGCACCGACATCAGCGCGGCGACGAGGAAGATGTAGTTGTAGCAGATGTGCTTCCACGAGGCCGCCATCACGACCAGCGCGAGCGCGTGCCAGGAATTGCGGTTCGGGTCCCAGTCCAGCCCCAGCCCCTGCAGCATCTGCGCGACAGGGCCGACGCGGGGATTGAACAGGAAGGCGAGCATGATGCCGGCGATCGCGGGCGCGATGGCATAGGGCAGCAGCAGCACGGTGCGATAGGCGCCGCGCCCGCGCAGGATGTGGTTCGAGGCGAAGGCGAGCAGCAGCGCGACGGACAGCGTCAGCACGTTCTGCGCGAGCGTGAAGATCAGCGTCACCTGCGCCGAGGACCAGTAGACGCCGCTGCGAAACAGCCGTTCGAAATTCTGGAAGCCGACCCATTGCGTGGTGGCACCGAACGGGTCCGTGAGCTGGAAAGCCTGGATCAGCGCCCTGATCGAGGGGATGAAGAAGAACAGCAGCAGGATGAAGAGCTGCGGCGCGAGCAGCCAGAAGGGCAGGCGCCATTCCTTGAAATGGGCGCGCTTCAGCCCGCTTTCGGCCTGACCATCGCCGGCCCCCTTCAGGAGCAGGCGCCGGAACGGCCAGCGGAGACGAGAGCCTCCGCCAGCCGTTCCGGGAAGGGTAGCCGTATTATTTCTTGCCGGCATTGAGCTGCTCGTAGCGGCGCAGCACCTCGTTGCCGCGCGAGACCGCATCGTCGAGCGCCTGCTGCACCGGCTTCTTGCCGAGGAAGGCGGCCGAGACCTCCTCCATGATCCCGACATTGATCTGGTTGCTGTTGCCGATGCGGAAGCCGAGCGAATTGTCGCTGGGCGTGCCGCGCATCAACTGCACCACGGCGATCTCGCGGGTCGGGTTCTTCTGGTAGTAGCCCTGCGCCTTGGCCGCTTCATAGGCGGCGGTCGTGACCGGGACATAGCCCGTCGCCTGATGCCACCAGACCTGCGTGTCGGTCTTGGCGAGGAAGTCGTAGAAGGCGGCGACCGCCTTGTACTTCTCCGGCGTATGGCCCTTCAGGGTCCAGAGCGCGGCGCCGCCGATGACGCTGTTCCGGGGGGTGACGCCCTGCTCATAGGGCAATTCGGCGGCGCTCCAGTCGAATTTCGCGGCGGCGACGACGGCGGCATGCGAGGCGGTCGAGGCGATGATCGTCGAGCATTCGCCGGAGGTGAAGAGCTGGATCGGGATGATGCCCTGGCCGGCGAGCTGCATCACGTTGGACGAGACCAGCCGCTTCATGCGCTCGACCTGGCCGACGAGCTTGCCCTTGTTGAAGACGAAGCTGGTGTCGAGACCGTCCATGCCGTTGCGCTTGGTCGCGTACGGGATGTCATTCACCGCGCTGTAGTTCTCGAGGAAGCTCCACTCGTAGTCGCCCGGCAGCACCATCGCGCATTTAGAGACGCCCTTGGCCTTGATCGCGTCGAGCTGCGGCTCGAGCTCCTGCCAGGTCGCGCCGGGCTTGTCGAAGCCGGCGGCTTTGAAGTGGTCGCGGTTGTAGAACAGGATCGGCGTCGAGGAGTTGAACGGCATCGCCTGCAGCTTGCCGCCGATCGTGTAGTAGCTGACCACCGGAGCGATGAATTTGGAGGCGTCGACCGGGCGTCCCTGCTGTTCCATCAGCTCGGCGGTCGGGACGATGGCGCCGGAATTGACCATCGTCAGGAAGGAACGCTCGTTCGACTGCACGATCTCGGGCTGGCGCTTGGCGCGATAGGCCGCGATCGTGCCGTTCAGGACCTCGTCGTAATTGCCCTTGGCAATCGCCTTGACGACGTAATCCTTCTGCGAGTCGTTGAACTTCTTGACGAGATCGTCGACGCGCTCGCCGAGCGCGCCGCTCATCGCATGCCAGAACTCGATTTCCGTCGCCGCCTGCGCGGAGTTGAGCCCCGCCAGCAGCAGAGCGCCCGCGCCCGCCAAGGCACCATAGAAAGGTCGCATGTCAAAGCCTCCCTCATCCGTTTTTTGCGAGCATATGCTCTTTGTTGAAGCATATGCTCGCACACTGGCTTGTTATGTCAACCGTTGGTGACGGGCGGATGACAGCCGTGCGCGATCGCTCGCGGGCGAGCGGGTGGAGGTGCAGGTTGATGGGTGGAGTCAGTCCGCGAGAAGAGCGCGGGCGGTGTCCTCGTCCGTGACGAGGCCGTTGACGATCTTGCCGGCCAGTGCGGCGCGCAATGGCGCGACCTTGGCGGCGCCCTGGCCGATGCAGATGCGCAGGCGGGCGCTGCCGGGCTCCGGCGGCACGCTGGTGACGCGCAGATTGGTGCCGCGCTCGAGGAAGCGGCCTTCGGCGTCGAAGACCCAGCCGGTGACCTCGCCGACCGCGCCGTGGCGGACCATGTCGAGCAATTCGCTGCGTGTCATGAAGCCATCCCGGTACAGGACGGCGTCCTCGCCGATCTGGCTGATGCCCATCATCCAGAGATCGGCCTCGCCGGCGATGGCGCGGATGCGCCGGATCGACTCGATCTCGATCAGCTGGGCGCGTTCCTCGGGGCTCGAGACGTAGAGCGGCAGCGGCATCGGGAAATGCTGTGCCTTGGTGATCTCGGCGAGCTTGACCAGCGTGTCGAAAGGGCTGGCCGAGCCGTCCGGCGAGATGGTGCCGACCAGCGAGACCAGCCGGTGCAACGGGCAGGACATCGGCGGCACGCGCTCGATGCTGGCGCGCATCGAGCGGCCGGTGCCGAGCGCCATGACCAGCGATTTGCGCGAGCGCAGCCAGCGCTCGATCAGCACGCCGCCGAGCGCGGCGATGCCGGCTGCGCCGGTTTCCGCCGAGCCGTCCGACGGGGCGACATCGCAATGCAGCAGCTCGAAACGGTCGCGCAGCCGGGCGGCGAGATCCATGCAGGTGCTGATCGGGTGGTTCATCCGGAAACTGATCAGCCCCTCGCTGCGACAGAGCGAGACGAGGCGCTGCGCCGCCGGGCGCGAGATGTTCAGGATCTGCGCGATATCGTCCTGGGTGCGGCCGGCGATATAATAGAGCCAGCCGGCGCGGGCGGCGTCTTCGAGGCGGGTGCTGTCGTTGTCGGCCATCGGACCCGTCAGGTGGCGGCCGGCGCGAGCGCGAGCTCCCGCCAGGATTCGAAGAGGCGGTCGGCCCCGGCGGCGAGAAGCGCCTGTCGCTGGTCCAGTACGGCAAAATGGCTGCCGGCAGCGAGGCCATAGGCCGTCATGCCCGCGGCCTTCGCGGCCATGACGCCGCTGACGCTGTCCTCGACCACCAGGCAGCGTTCGGGTGCGACGCCGCGCTCGCCCGCCGCCAGCAGGAAGAGGTCGGGCGCCGGCTTGCCGCGCTTGACGCGCGTCGTGCTGAAGATCCGGCCTTCGAAGAGGTCCCAGAGACCGGTCTGGCGCAGGCAGATCTCGATGCGCTCCTCATCGCTCGACGAGGCGACGCAATAGTCGCTTCCGAACGTCTTGACGGCCTCGCGAACGCCCTCGACCGGCTGGAGGTCGTTCCTGAAGGCGGTGAAGAGCTGTGCCCGCCAATCCCGCGTGAAATCAGCCGAGGCCGGGCGGCCGGTCATTCTCTCGTAATCCTCGACGACTGCGCTGGCCGGCCGCCCGAGATAGCGGCGCATGACCATCTCCAGATCATAGCCGGGATCGAAAGGCGAGAGAATATCGACCAGCGTCCGGCAGCTGATGGTTTCGCTGTCGACGAGCACGCCGTCGCAATCGAGGATGACGAGGTCGAAAGGGGAGAGCGGCTGAGGCATCGGGCAACAATCGATTTGAACGGATGCCCACATGAAGAGCATTCGCCCGATTGTCTGTCAAACCCGTTTCCGATCAGCGCAACGTGCGACTGACCTCCGCAGCACGACGCCAGGCCGCGTAGCGCTCCGCATAGGCCGCTGCCCTGGCTGGGTGCGGCATGAAGGTATCGGCTTCGCCTGATGGCGGCGTGCAGACTGTCTCGGGCTGCTCGCCGGTGCAGGCCAGACGGGCGAGGCGCGCGGCCCCGAAGGCGGCGCCGGCCTCGGCCTGGCGATAGCGCTTGAGTGGCAGGTTCAGCGTGTCGGCGAGGATCGACAGCCACAGATCCGAGCGCGCGCCGCCGCCGATCGCCAGGGCCTCCTCGATCGGCGAGGTCCCGGCCTCCAAGGCCTCCTTACCATCCCTGAAGGCGAAGGCGACGCCTTCCAGCACCGCCTGGGTCATGGTCCGCCGATCGGCCTCGTGGCCAAGGCCGGCGAAGATGCCTCGCATCTGTGGATCGTTATGAGGCGTGCGCTCGCCCGAGAGATAGGGCGTGAAGAGCACCGGCGAGGGCTGCTCCGCCTGCGGGCCGAGCTCGCTCAGCAATGCAGCCTCCGATTGTCCGGAGATCGAAGCCCACCAGCTCAGGCTGGCGGCGGCCGAGAGATGGACCGACATCTGATGCCAGCGCTTGGGCAAGGCGTGGCAGAAGGCATGGACGGCGCTGCCGGCGCGCGGTTCGAAGCCCGCGGTCGTACGCCACAAGACGCCGGAGGTGCCCAGGGAGAGGAAGCTTGATCCCGTTGCCACGGCGCCCAGCCCGATCGCGCCGGCGGCATTGTCGCCAGCGCCGCCAGCGAAGAGGGGCGGAGCGTCGAAGCCGAGCTCGCGGCTGAGGTCGGGGCGCATGCGGCCGGCCGGTTGCGAGCCCTCGACGAGCGCAGGCATGTGGCTGCGGTCGAGCCCGGTCGCGGCCAGCATCCGGTCGGACCAGTCGCGGCGGCCGGTGTCGAGCCAGAGCGTGCCGGAGGCGTCGGACATCTCCTCGATCGCCTCGCCGGTCAGCACGAGCCGCAGATAGGCCTTCGGCAGCAGGATCTTGCGGGTGCGCCGGAAGATGTCGGGCTCATGCCGGCGCACCCAGAGCAGTTTTGGCGCGGTGAAGCCGGGCATGGCGATATTGCCGGTGATCGCCCGGGACTCGGGCTCGATCGCCTCGATCTCCGTGCACTCGGCTTCGGCACGGCCGTCATTCCAGAGGATGCAGGGGCGCAGCGGTTCATCGCGCTCATTCAGCAGCACCGCGCCATGCATCTGCCCGGAGAGGCCGATGCCGGCGCAGCGACGGAAGGCATCGGGCGTGGCATCCCTCAGGCTGCGCAGGACGTCCAGCGTGGCGGCGACCCAATCGGCGGGCTCCTGCTCCGACCAGAGCGGCGCGGGGCGGCTGACGACAAGCTCCCGCGCAGCCGTGGCGAGCAGGCGCTGCCGATCATCGACCAGAACGGCCTTGACCGAGGATGTCCCGAGATCGATGCCGATGAAGCTCACATCGGGGCCTTGTAGTGAGGGTTCAGCGACGATCTTCGGGCAAGCCGCCCGGATAGATCATGCTCTTGACCATACCAGCTTCATTGGCGGCGTGGCGCTGGAAGGCGGCCGGCCCCTCGGCAAGCGGGAAGCGGTGGCTGACCACGGCCTCGACATCGACCTTGCCCAGCGCCACCAACTCGATCGCGCGCGGATAGACATGGCCCATCCGGCGCGAGAACTTGATGTTCAGCCCGCGCCTGCGCGCTTCGGCTGCCGGGATCACGTAGCTGTCGCCATCGGGAATGCCGACCAGCACGACGCGGCCGCCGATGCGGGCGGCGCGGATCGCGTCGCGGAAGCCTTCCGGGGCGTTGGTCGCCTCGATCACCAGCGGCAGGCCCTCGCCCTTCGTCCATTCGGCGATGTCGGCAACGCTGGCGCCGGCCTTGCTCGCGCCAAGCTTGAGCGCCAGCTCGCGGCGATGCGGCTGCGGATCGCAGGCGAGGATTTCGCCGACGCCGGCAGTCCGCAGCACCTGCAGGATCAGCAGCCCGATCGGGCCGCAGCCGATCAGCGCCACGCGTTCGAGCAGGCGCGGCCTGGCGAGGTCCACCGCATGGATCGCGACGCCGAGCGGCTCGAGCATGACGGCATCGCTCGGCGAGAAAGTCTCGGGCACCGCGACGATCTGCGATGTCGGCACCCAGATCCGCTCGGTCATCGCCCCGTCATGCGGGGGAGCGCCGATGAAGACGACGTCGGGACAGAGGTTAGGATGGCCATTTCGGCAATGCTCGCACTGCCCGCAGGCCTGGTTGGGATCGACGGCGACGAGGGCACCGCGCGTCAGGCCGAGCTCCGGCAGATCCTCGGTCAGCCAGCCGCTGAACTCATGGCCGGGGACGAAGGGCGTGGCGATCACGGCCGAGCCGATGCCGCCATCCTTGTAGTAATGCAGGTCGCTGCCGCACAGGCCGACCGCGGCGACATCGAGCAGGGTCTCGCCCGGAACCCCCTCGCGGAGATTGAACGGGGCGACGCGCGCATCGCCAGCGGCATGGAGGAAGACGGCATGGGACATGGAGGTCGGCGCTCGTTTCGCTGAAGGCCTTCGACAAATGTATTTTGTGATTTACATTGGTTTGCGTCAAGCGCGAAACCGCATGGGCTCTGCGCGTTGTGGGAGAGCCCGAAAGCGATGTAAGCCAGCTTGAGCCCTCGCCGAATGCCGCCGCGCCTGCCGCAGGCGCAAGCCCACCGCATCAGGATACCGCCCATGCCGGAGGAACCGCAGACGCAAGTTCGAGCCGCCTGGCTCTATTACATGGAAGGTTTGACCCAGGCGGAGATCGCGGAACGGCTGAAGATGACGCGCCTGCGCGTCAACCGGCTCCTGGTCGAGGCGCGCAGCAGCGGGCTGGTCAACATCACCATCAATTCGCGGCTGGAAAGCTGCATCCGGCTCGAGCGCGCTCTGATGGCGGAATTCGGCCTGAAGGACGCGATCGTGGTGCCGAGCCCCGCCGATCCCGGCCAGATCGCGGCCCAGATCGGCAAGGCGGCCGGCGAGTTCGTCTCGCGGGTCATCGAGGAGAAGCCCACCGGCGTTTTCGGCGTCGGTTGGGGCGGCACGCTGAGAGAGACCATCCGCCATATCCGCGCGGGGCAGTACCGCGATCTCGCGGTGACCTCGATGATGGGCGGGCTGACCTATGGCATCGAGATCAACACCTTCGAGATCGCGAGCCGTTTCGCCCGGCTCTGGCAGGCCGAGTGCCATTATCTGGCGGCGCCGATCTATGCCGGCACGCCGCAGTCGCGCGACACGATCCTGGCGCAGGACGTGTTCGAGGCGGCCTTCGCCCGGATCAGGGCGACCGATGTCGCGATCCTCAGCGCGGGCGATCTGAGCGAGCGTTCGCTACTGGTGCGCTATGGGCTGCCGGGCGATGTCGGCGCCGCGGAACTCGCGGAGGCTGGCGCTGTCGGCGACATGCTCGGCCAGTTCATCGATCGCAGCGGTCAGGCGATCGACCATCCGCTCAATCGCCGCGCCATCGCCTTGCCTCTCGACGCCCTGCGCCGGATACCGACCGTGATCCTTGCCTCCGGCGGGACCAACAAAGCGGAGGTCATCGCGGCGACGCTGCGGGGCAAGCTCGCCTCGGTGCTGATCACGGACGAAGACGCGGCGGCGGCCGTGCTGGAGCACGCGGCGGCCGCCTGAGGCGCGCGCCTCAGGCGCTGCGGATCGCCTGCAGCAGCTCCTCGTGGATCAGGCCGTTGGTGACGACCTTCTCCAGGTCCTCGTCAAGCGAATCCCGGCCGTCGACCGTCGTCACCTTGCCGCCGGCCGCCCGCACCAATGGCATCGCCGCGGCATGCGAGACGATGTCGGCCTTGAGCCCGATGAAGGCGTCGAGCCGCCCGGCTGCCACCAGCGACATCTCCAGCCCGCCGGAGACGATGACGCGCACGCCCCGGCACAGGCCGGCAAGGCGGCGGATGACATCGCTCGTCCGGTTCGCGTCCTCGGTGCTGTAATGCGAGGTCAGGCAGATGGAGACGACGGCGTCGCTCAGGCGCTTCGTGGCGGAGACGCGGGCCGGCTGGCCATCGACCTCGGCGATGCCGCCCTCGACGAAGCGTGCGGAAAGCCCGGCGAGCGGCGCATGGGTCAGGCCGAGCACGGTGCGGCCCTGCTCCTGATAGGCCATGGTGACGGAGAACCAGGGCAGGCCGGACGCATAGTTCACCGTGCCGTCGAGCGGATCGATGATCCAGCGTGGCGCCTGTTCCGAGCCGGAAAAGCCGGCCTCCTCCGAGAGGATCGCGGCCTCCGGCGTCAGGACGCGCAGGCCGTCGATGACGAGGCGCTCGGAGGCGAGATCGGCCGCCGTGACGACGTCGTTCAGTTCCTTGCGGGTGACGCCGAGCTCGGCGCCCTGCATCTGTACGAGGACCTCGCCGGCCCGACGGGCAAGGGCGTCGGCCTGGTCGAGCAGGGCAAGAAGGCGTGGTTCGGTCATCGGGCAGGCACCGTTTGCGGCTTTCCGGGATAGGCGGGATCGAGCACGAAATCCCGGCGCGGTCCATAGTCGCCGATCGGCTGGAGATGGCTGACCAGACCGAGGCCGGGCTTCCAGACATGGAGCGCCAGCGCTGGGGGTTCCATCACGAATTTGTTCTCGGTGCCGGGCCTCAGATCGAGCGCGACCTGATGCGCGGTGCCCGGCACGACATAGCCGATCGTGCCGGCGAAGCGGAGCTGGATCGGCCGGTGGTAATGGCCGCAGAGCACGCGCTCGATCTCGGGATGATCAGCAATCAGGCCGGCGAAGCCCGGCGAGACCTTGCAGGGCATGATGTCCATGCCGTCGACGCCGACCGGGAAGGGCGGATGGTGCATGAAGATCACCGTCGGCTTGCCCTGCCCCTCAGCGAGCCGCTCGGTCAGCCACGCCTCGCGAGCGGCGCAGATCTCGCCGCCATCTTCGCCCGCGACGACGGTGTCGAGCCCGATCAGCCGGACGGGGAAATCGTCGATCACATAATGCAGGAAGCCGGTTTGCGGCAGGTAAGGGTGATCGGAGCGCAGCTCACTCGCAAAGGCCTCGCGGCGGTCGTGATTGCCGGGAATGACATAGACCGGCATCGGCAGGCGCCGCAGCGCCCTGCGGACGATGCCGTATTCCTCCGGCAGGCCGCAATCGGAGAGGTCTCCGGTGACCAGCACGCAATCGGGCTGCGGCTCCAGCTTCAGGATCTCGTCGACGGCCCGTTCGATCGCCGGGTTGGTCTCGACGATGCCATAGGCCGGGTTGCCATGGGGGTGAGCATGGAAGTCGCTGAGCTGGGCGATGATCATGGGGAACGTCCGGCGGTCTGGAAAGGGGAACCGCCCGGTCTGATGAGGACCGGGCGGCATTGAGCGGGTGCCGAAGCGCCGCCGCTTACTTCATCAGGGCTTCGGTCTCGGAGACGATGCGCTCGATGCCGGCCTTGGGCTGGATCTCGCCGCGCATCACGCCGGCGACGACCTCGCGCTGCTGGCGCCAGATGCGCACCGAATTGCCGCCCGGATAGCCTTCCCACGGCGCGGCGCGGGAAACCTGGCCGTTGATGGTCCGGAAGTTGGCATTCGCCTTGTAGAACGGGCCGAGGAAGGCGTCCTCGCCGGCGCGCAGATTGGTCGGCATGTAGCCGGCGGTTTCGACGACAATCTTCTGGGCTTCGGGGCCCGTGACGAACTTGATGAACTCCCAAGCCGCCTTCTGCTTGGCCGGGTCCTTGGCCGTGATCAACGCCGCGTTGCCGCCGGTCGGCAGCTTGCCCTTGGCCTTGTCGTCGACCGGGAAGAGCGCCGTCTTCAGCGTGAAGCGGTCGCCGATCAGGTCGGTGACCTGGCGCAGCCGGGCGGGCGTGTCGAAGAAGATGCCGATCTTGCCGGCGATAAACTGCTGGCGAGACTGGTCCCAGTCGATCAGCGGCATGCCGCCATCGGTGACGAAGCTGCGCAGCAGCGACAGCGTTTTCTCGCCGACCGCGCCGCCGAAGGCGACCTTCTTGCCGTCGGCCGACAGCATGGAATGGCCGGCTTGCAGGATCACGCCGCGCCAGAGCCAGTCATCCGGCCAGTCATGGATATTGTAGGCCATGCCGGCGGTGTCGCCGCTGTGGATCTTCTTGGCGAGCGCGACGGTGTCGGCCCAGTTGTCCGGCATCTTGTCGGGATCGCCGCCGGCCTTCTTCACCAGCTCGGCATTGAAATACATCAGCGGCGTCGAGGCGTTGAAGGCGAGGCCGACCTGCTTGCCGCCGACCTGGGCGAGCGAGAGCAGCGCATCGGAGTAATTGGCCTTGCGCCAGGCTTCCGGCTCCGCCTTGAGCAGGGGGCCGAGATCGACGACCTGCTTGCGCTTGTCGAGGCTCTCGACCAGCTCGGTCAGCAGGTGGAAGCCGGAATAGTAGACATCCGGGAGCTGGTTGGTCACCGACGAACGGAGCATCGCCTGGTGGCCTTCGTCATAGCTCGCGGCCGGCGCCCGGAAATTGATCTTGATGTCCGGGTGCTTCTTCATGAATTCCGCGGCAATCGGCTCGTGGAACTTGGCGAAGGCCGGGAAGGCGTAGAGCACGTCGAGCGTGACCTGTGCCTTCGCGGCCGTCGAGGCAATGAGGGTCAATGCCGCCGCGGCAAGGGCTTTGCCGAGAGGTTTCATGCGTGATCTCCTTGGCATGGACAGCGGGGCTGTCGGGTTGCAGTTGCTTCAGGCCTGAACTCTTGGCGGGGTGGGCGGCGCTGTGGCCGGCTACTTCACCCCGGTCATGGTGATGCCGTCGATGAACCGGCGACGGGCTACGAGGAAGGCGATGACGAGCGGCGCGGTCAGGATCGTCGCGGCGGCCGTCAGCGCGCCGTAATTCGATCCGGTCTCGGCATCGGCGAAGAACATCATCCCGAGCGGCGGCGGCGCGAGCTTGGCGTCGGAGATCACGATCAGCGGCCAGTAGAGGTCGTTCCAGTGCGCCACGGCCGAGAAGACCGAGAAGGCGGCGATGGCCGGCCAGGCGCTCGGCGTGACGATGCGCCAGACGATCTCGAACTCGCTCATGCCGTCGAGCCGGGCGGCGTTGATGATATCGTCGGGAAAGCTGCGGAAGAACTGGCGGAACAGGAAGATGGCGAAGACCGAGAGGAAGAACGGCACCATCATCGAGAAATAGGTGTTGAGCAGCCCGAGCTGGGCGAGCGCGATATAGAGCGGCATCGCCGGCACCTGCACGGGGATACACAGGCCGAGCAGGACCAGCACGAAGAGCGCGTTGCGGCCTGGGAAGTCGAGCTTCGCCAGCGCATAGGCGCAAGGGATGGCGACGAGGAGCTGCACGATCAGGATGCCGCCGCAGAGGATGACGCCGTTCAGCGCGAAGCGCAGCAGCGGCGCCTTCTCCATGGCGAAGCCGTAATTCTGCAGGCCGTAGAACTGCTTTGGCCAGAGCGAGATCTCGGCGCTGAAGATTTCGGCCGGCGGCTTGATCGAGGTCACCAGCATCCAGACGAAGGGTGCCAGCATGAAGATCGCGCCGGCGATCAGCACGCCATGGATCAGCACCAGCGAGAGGAAGCGGCGTAGCACCGAATGGGCGGGCGTGACCGAAGCAGTGGGGAGCGCGAGATCGGTCATCAGTAGTGCACCTTCTTGTCGAGGGCGAAGGTCTGCACGGCCGAGAAGACGAGGATGAAGGCAAGGAAGATGAAGGTCAGCGCCGCGGCATAGCCGGTGTGGAAATACTGAAAGCCCTCGAGGTAGATGTTGTAGAGCAGCACCTCGGTGGAGCCGACCGGCCCGCCGCGCGTCATCACCGCCACCGTGTCGAAGATCTTGAAGGCGGTGATCATCGTGGTGACCAGGACAAACATCGTCGTCGGCCCGAGCAGCGGCCAGGTGATGGTCAGAAAGCGGTCGATCCCGCTGGCGCAGCCGTCGATATCGGCGGCTTCGTAAAGATCGCGCGGGATCGCGGTCAGCCCGGCGAGGAACAGGATCATGTTGAAGCCGATGAGCTGCCAGATGCCGATCACCGCGAGCGTCGCCAGAGCGGTCGAGGGCTCGCTGAGGAAGGCGACCGGTGCGAATCCCAGCCATTTCAGCAGGCCGTTGACCGGGCCGAGCGAGGGATGGAGCAGGAATTGCCAGACCGTCGCCATGGCGATCAGCGTCGAGGTCACCGGCAGGAAATAGACCACCTCGTAGAAGGAGCGCGTGCGCTTGCGCCGATGCACCAGCACGGCGATCAGGAGCGCGCCGAAGACGCCGCCGGGCACGACGATCGCGACATAGAGCAGCGTGTTGACGAGGGAGCGCCGGATGATCGGATCGGCCAGCGCCTTCTGGAAATTCATCAGCCCGACCCAGTCCATGTCGACGCCGCCGAACTCGTAATTGGTCAGGCTGAGCCAGAGCAACACGGCGAGCGGGATCAGGATCGTCAGTAGCAACAGGATGAAAGCCGGCAGGGCGAAGCCGAGCCCGGTGACGCGCTCGATCCAGAGCCTGCGGCGCGCGGCGGGGGCAAAATCGGCTTGGGATGCGAGGGCGAGGGTCATGCGCCCGCCCTCAATGGCACGACGGAGCCGGTCGCGGCGCCCGGGCCGCGCGGTTCGAGACGCTCGCCATCGGCGGCGAAGATATGGGCGGCGACTTCGTCGAAGCCGAGTGTGACCTCGGCGGCCTCGTTCACGCCGGCGGCTGCGGCCGGCGTCGCGCGCATGGTCACGCCGGTGGCATCGCGCCCGGCGAGGTCGAAATGCAGGATATATTCGGAGCCGAGATTCTCCTTGCGTCGCAGGCGGGCGGAGAACCAGGCGCGCCCGCTGCCGCCGGGCTCGCCCTGGACCAGCGAGAGGGCCTCGGAGCGGATGCCGAGCGTAACGGCCTGTCCCGACGCGAGCGGAACGGCGAGCGCCAGCGGCCGGCCGAAGAGTTCGAGGCGCCCGCCATTCGCGACCGTCGCGGGCAGCAGGTTGATCGCCGGGCTGCCGATGAACTGCGCGACCTTGAGCGAGGCCGGCTTCTCGTAGAGCTGGGAGGGCGTGCCGAGCTGCAGCACGGAGCCGGAATCCATCATCGCGACGCGGTCCGACATCGTCATCGCCTCGACCTGGTCGTGCGTGACATAGATGAAGGTCGCGCCGAGGCGCTTGTGCAGCTCGGCCAGTTCCGTACGCATATGGACGCGCAATTTGGCGTCGAGATTGGAGAGCGGCTCGTCCATCAGGAAGACGTCGGGATTGCGCACCATGGCGCGCCCGAGCGCGACGCGCTGGCGCTGGCCGCCCGAGAGCTGGGCCGGCTTGCGCTGAAGCAGATGATCGAGCTGGAGCTGCGCCGCGACCGCCGCGACATCGGCCTCGATGCCGCGCATCACCGTCCGGCGCTGGGCGGAGAGTTGCCGCAGCAGCGGCAGGCGCTGCCAGAGCTTGAGCCGCGACATCGTCAGCGGCAGGGCGATGTTCGCGCCGACGCTCATATGCGGATAGAGCGCATAGGACTGGAACACCATGGCGACGCGCCGCTCATGCGGGCGCAGATGGTCGACGCGATTGCCGCCGATCGCGACGCTGCCGGCATCGTGATGTTCGAGCCCGGCGATGATCCGGATCAGCGTCGATTTCCCGCAGCCGGACGGGCCGACCAGCGTCAGGAACTCGCCATCGGCGATGTCGAGATCGATGCCGCCGAGAACCTTCGTCGGTCCGAAGGACTTGGCGATCGAGGAGAGTGCGACCTTGGCCATGGCGTTCGCCTTTCTTTCGGCCCTCCGGGCTCGTCGTTGGGCGTGTCTTGGTTGGGCGTATCTTGCCCGGCGCCCGCAGGCGACCGGGAGAGGTCTCAGGCAGCGTGCGGCGGGTAGACCTCGTGGATCACGTCGTCGATCCAGAGCGTCTTCAGCGCGGATATCTCGTGGATTTTGGCCGTGAAATCCCGTCCGTCGAAGGTGTAGGAGACGGCGCCGAGCGTGGTCGTGCCGGCCATGCCGGGCTGCAATTCGGGGCCCACGACGAAGCCGGAAGAGGGGCCCCAGATGTAGCGCGTGCCGGCGAGCGTGAAGTCATGCGCACGGTGCAGGTGGCCGCTGGCGACGAAGGCGACCTCGTGACGGCTGATGAGATCGAGCAGATGCGCGCGGGGCCGCGGCGGGACGCTCCAATAGCCCATGTCGCCCTCGTTGGGCGCCTCGACGAAGAGCGGGCGGTGCAGGAACCAGCCGAGGCGACGGCCCTGCGCTTCGGCGATCTGCCGGTCGAGCCAGGCGAGCTGGCGGGCCTCCTCGGCTTCGTCGCTGCCGAAGAGCATCGAATTGAGGCCGATCAATCGCCAGTCTTCGAGATCGCGGACCCAGAAATCCGCGCCGATATGCTCCCGCCAGCGGGCAAGGCGGGCGTCGTTCACCGGCTGGTGCGGGTGATAGGCCTCGCCGACATCGTGATTGCCGGGGATGCTGAGCACCGGCACGCCAAGGGCATCGAGCAGGGCGCGGCAGTGGCGCATGTCCTCGTCGAGATCCGCACCATCGACGGTGACGTCGCCGGTATGGATGACGAGGTCCGGGGCGGTGGCAGCAAGCCACGCCGTCAGCGGAGCCCAGTTATCGGCGAAATGCCGCTTGTTCGGGCTCAGATGGGTGTCGGAAATCTGCACGATACGCTGCATGTCCCCTCCGGAATTCGCCACTTCATCGGGCGACCGTCTGTCCCCTGCGTCAGCGGGGGGCAGCGGCTTTGCCTTGGATCATACAAATGAATGTTTGATGACACAATTGTATTTTTAGTGCTCGCCGCCTCCGTGGCGATGAAAAGCATTGCCGGCTAGAGATCCGTGCTTTGCGGCAGGATCACGAGGTCGCGGATCGTGACGTTGCGCGGCCGGGTCAGCATGAAATGCACGGCCTCCGCCACCTCCTCCGCTTCGATCAGGCCGCCGCGAGCCCGTTCGGCATCCAGCTTTTCCTGGGGCCAGTCGGCGATCAGGGCGGTCACCACCGGCCCGGGTAGGACGGCGCCGACGCGCAACCCATGTGGGATGACCTGACGGCGCAACGTATGGACAAAGGCCTGCACGGCGTGTTTCGAGGCGGTGTAGATGGGCTCCCAGACCACGGGAACGACACCGGCCACGGAACTGGTGACGAGGATGTCGCCGGTCTTGCGCGCGATCATGTGCGGCAGCACGGCGTGAATGCTGCGGAAGACCGCGTTGACGTTGAGGTTCAGCATGCGATCCCAGGCATCGGGATCACCCTCGCTGACCGGGCCGCCGACATAGGAGCCGGCATTGGCATGGAAGATGTCGAGCGGGCCCGCCTTGTCGAGAATTCCAGGCAGCATGCCGGCAACGGAAGCAGGATCGGTCAGGTCGATGACGAGCGGGATGGCATTGGAGCCGAGAGGCTTGCAGGCCTGCGCGAGCGCTTCGCCATCGCGGTCGACCAGCGCGACGCGGGCGCCGGCGGCGAGCAGGCGCTTCGCGCAGGCGAGGCCGATCCCCGAGGCGGCTCCAGTGATCGCAGCGGTCTTTCCGGTCAGGTCCTGGGTCACGTCGGGTTCTCCGATAGAGCTTGATTCTGCGCCGGCCGCATGATTTCGCGCGCCGTGCGGGCCGCCGCCTGGAGCGTTTCGAAAGCAGCGAGGCGGTGCGCATGCAGGTTGGCGATTTCGCCGTGGGCTGGTGTGAAGATCGCGGCGCTGGGCGCCATGCCGGTCATGGCTTCGCCAAGGTCCGGGAAGGCTTTCGCGGCTGTCGCCGCTAGCATGGCGGAGCCGAGCAGGACGGGGTCGACCTCATCGGGGGCCAGCAGCGGCAGCCCGGAACAATCCGCCAGCAATTGCCGGATCAGAGGATGGCGCCCGGCACCACCGCTGAGCACGATCGCTTCGATGATTGCCCCCTTGGTGCGGCTGGCCTCGATGATCTGGCGCAGTCCGTAACCGATGCCGGTGAGGCCGGCGACGTACAGCGTGACGAGATTGTCGAGGTCGCGTTCCATGCCGAGTCCAGCAATCACGGCACGCGCCTGCGGATCGGCATGGGGCGAGCGATTGCCGAGAAAGTCGGGCACGACGATGAGATTGCCTGCGAGGAGGGCCACTTCCGATGGTGTGGTGGCATGGCCGGCGGCGCGTGCGGCGAGCCAGTCAGGCAGGGAGAGCCCCTCCGCTTCGGCAAGGCGCTGCGCCTCGGGCGTCGCCGGATGGAAGCCGATGAGTTGCTCGATGGCGGCGCCAGCACCGGATTGTCCGCCCTCGCTCAACCAGAGACCGGGCGCCATGGCGGAGAAGTAGGGCCCCCAGATGCCGGGGATGAAGATCGGCTCGCGGCTGCTCGCCATGGTGCAGGCCGAGGTGCCGAAGACATAGGCCATGCGGGTGAGGGCGCCGCCATGCGGCGAGCGGACGCCGACCGAGCCGACACCGCCGGCATGGGCGTCGATCAGCCCGGCCGCAACAGCGGTGCCGGGCTTCAGACCGAGTTCGATGGCGGCCTGCTCGGCGAGACCGTTGCCGAGTGGAGTACCGCCCGGAACGATCTCGGTGCCGATGCGGGCGAAACCGTCATCGGCGAGGTCGTCGAGCCCGATCTGCCGGAAGTAGCTCGCATCCCAGCGCCCTTCATGGGCGAGATAGGTCCATTTGCAGGTGACCGTGCAGGTCGAGCGCGCCAGCGAGCCGGTTGCACGCCAGGTCAGGAAATCCGGCAGGTCGAAGAACTGCCAGGCTGCGTCATAGCTCGTCGGAAGGTTCTCCCGAAGCCAGAGCAGCTTCGGCGTCTCCATCTCCGGCGAGATCGTGCCGCCGACATAGGCGAGCACGGGATGCCCGGTCGCGTTGATGCGCTCCGCCTGGTCGAGCGCGCGGTGGTCCATCCACACGATGATGTCGCGTGTGGCATCGCCATGGGGGCCGACGGGGAGGGGCTTACCACCCGGCCCGAGGACAACCAGCGAACAGGTTGCGTCGAAGCCGATGCCAGCGATGTCGTCCGGCCCGAGCCCGGCCTGAGCCATCGCCTCACGGACGCTGGCGCAGACCGCTTGCCAGATATTCGCGCTCGACTGCTCGGCGATATCCGGCCCGTCGCGATAGAGCGCGATGTCGCGCTTCGCCGTCGCGAGCATCCGCCCGGTACCGTCGAAGATGCCGGCCCGGGCGCTGCCGGTGCCGACATCGATGCCGATGAAATGCCGGGGCATCTCAGGCGGCGGCGCGGTTCGGCGGCCCGGCGCGGGTGCCGTCGGGGTTGCGCAGATAGACGCCGCGCTCGAGCTGCTGGCGGCGCAGTTCCCCGACATCGATATCGGCCGGCGGCCGGTTGCCGCGCACCGAGATCTTGGCGGCGCGGCCGGCGGCCTCGCCCATCGCCATGCAGGTCGCCATGACGCGGATCGCGCCCATCGCCTCATGCGTCGCGGAGATGCTGCGGCCGGCCACCAGCAGGTTGCCGATCTTCTGCGGCACCAGCGAGCGATAGGGGATGTCGTAGCAGTCGCCGCACCAGATCAGCGTGCAGCCATCATCGGCCGGGCGGTGGATGTCGATCGGATAGCTCGCCACTGCGATGGCGTCGTCGAAATGCGTGCAGGCGAGCACGTCCTCCTGCGTCATCACGTATTGGCCGCGGATGCGGCGCGTCTCGCGGATGCCGAGGAAGGGCGCGGTCTTGGTGAAATAGGCCTTCTCGAAGCCCGGCACATAGCCGATGAGATAGGCGACGATGTCGTCGATCTGGGCGCGGCCCTCGATCTCGCCCTTGGTCAGGCTGCGGGCGTCGGTGCCGTCCGTGCCTTTGACGCGGGTCATGTTGATCCAGACCTCGCCCTTCTTCAGGCCGGTGATGATGATGGTGCGCTCGTTCGGGATCTGCAGGCCGCGCTCGGCCTTGGCCTTGGCCATCAATTCGCGCATGCCGACGACGATGAACTGGTGGTTCTGGCCGAAATACTCGGCTGGGATGAAGTCGGTGAGATAGGTGCGCGCTGCCGGCGGGGCGTTGGCGATCGAGAGCCGGAGCGCATCGGTATCGACGCCGGCAAGGCAGAACATCAGCGTCGGCGGCTGCATGCCGCCATGTTCGTTGCCCTTCTCGGTCGGCACGCCCGCGCTGTAGGCGACGTCGGCATCGCCACTGCAATCGATAACGACCTTGGCGAGGATGGCGGTGCGGCCACTCTTGCTCTCGGTGATGACGCCGCGGATCGTGTCGTTCTCGACCAGCGCGCCGGCGAAGAAGGTGTAGAACAGCACGTCGACGCCGGCTTCCGTCAGCATCTCCAGCGCGACCGTCTTCACCGCCTCGGGCTCGACCAGCGTGATGCCCATGTGGAGGGGGCAGGGCCGGTGCTCGCTCGCGCCCTGGCGTTCCCGGCGCAGCCGCTCGATGAATTTCTGCGGCAGGCCGTCGATGATCTGGTTGCCCTTCTGGCCGAGGAAGCCGAGCACCGGCAGGCCGATCGTCATGTTGCCGCCGACGAAGCTGCGGCTCTCGATCAGCCCGACGCGCAGGCCGTCCTCGGCGGCGGCGAGAGCGGCTGTGAGGCCCGAGGGGCCGCCGCCGACGACAAGCACGTCATATTCAGCGGAGACGGGGATGGAGCGGGCCGGCTCCTCGATGAAGCGGGTCGCGGCGGTCGACATGATGAAGATCCTTCAGGGTGTCACGAATGGGACGAGCGCCTGCGGAGCGGAGCGCCCCGCAGGCGGAAAGGGCGATCAGGCCGGCATCATCGGCTTGACGCGCTCGATGATGGCGGAGACGGCGTCCTTGACCGGCTTGCGGCCGAGCACGGCGAGCTGGACCTCCTCCAGGAAGGTCGCCTGCGCGCGGGCGGCCTCGGGGAAGGGCGGGAAGGCGCCGCGCGCGGTGGCCAGCACCTTGGCCTCGACGGCAGCCAGCGCATTGCCGGCCTTCAGCTTTTCGTCGGCATAGGTCGAGACCCGCACAGGGCCGTTGCCGTTGAGCGCCATGCCGAGCGTCACGCGCTTGCTGGAAACCTCCTTGATGAAGCTCCAGGCCAGCGCCTTGTCCTTGGCGTTCTTGGGGATCGACATCGCCCAGGCCTCGACGACGGAAGCCATCGGCATCTTGCCCTGAATCGCCTTGGAGCCGGGGAAGGGGACGGCCTTGATCTTGCCGGGGAACTTGCTCTGCTCGGCATTGTTGAGCTGCGCGCCGCGCGCGAAGGGCAGCACGGTGAAAGCGGCGCGGCCCTGCTGCAGCCAGGTCACCTGGTCGTCATTCTTGGTCGTGGCATAGCTGCGCGGCAGGCTGCCGGCCTCGAACATGCCACGCAGCGCGCCAAGTCCTTGCTCCAGCGCCTCGCGGTTCGGCACCAGCTTGAGGTCGGGGCTGATGAAGTCGCCGCCATAGGCGCGGGCGAACATCACCGGGAAGACCGCGAGATCGCTCGCCAGCACCATGCCGGTGACCGGCGTGCCGGCCTTGGAGGTGAAGGTGGTCTTCTTCGCCTGCTCGATCAATTCCTCCAGTGTCGTCGGCGGAGCGGAGATGCCGGCCTCCTCCAGCAGCGCCTCATTGTAGAACAGGCCTTGGGTCGCATGTCGGACGGGGATGCCGATCAGCTTGCCGTCGACCGTCATGCCCTGGACGAGGCCGGGCGCGATATCGCCGAAATCCTCGATCGCGTCCTTGTCCTGATAGGGGCCGAGCGGCTCGAAGAGGGCGGCGATCTGCGAGGTCGGCCGATTGTCGATGAGATAGCCGACGCCGTATTCGGTCTCCTTCAGGCTGGCCTCGCGGAAGAGCCTATCCTGCAAAGGATTGGAGTCGAAGGTGGTGAAGGCGACCTCGGCGTCGTTGGCCTTGCGCCAGCTGGCCATCAGGTCGCCGTCACCGCTGCCGAGCACGGTCTGGTGGACCTTGTGGCTGAGCACGTTCAGCGTCTTGCCGGCGGCGAAGGCCGGGGCGACTGCGAGCGTGGCGGCGACACCGGCGGAACCAGCAACAAAGGCGCGGCGGGTGAGCTTGGCTTCAGTGTTCGACATGTTCTTCCTCCCTCTTTTTGTGTGGTTGGCTACCCCTTCGTCGAACCGGCGGTGAGGCCGGCCACGAGGTAGCGGTTCATGAAGACGACGAAGAGCAGGACGGGCACGAGCTGCACCGTCGCGGCGGCGAACAGGATTCCCCAGTCGACCCCATCGATGGAGCCGATCATCTCGGAGATGACGAGCGGGGCGGTCTTCGCCTTGGTCGCGGTGAAGATGAAGGCGAAGAGGAACTCGTTCCACGAGAAGACGATGACGAAGACCGCGACCGCGAGCACGCCGGGCATCGCCAGCGGCGCGATGACCTTGCGCAGGATGGTCATGCGGCTCGCACCATCCATCGCGGCGGCCTCGTCGAGCTCGCGCGGAATCTGGTCCATGAAGGTGCGCATCAGCACTGTGCCGAGCGAGACGAAAAAGGTCGCGTAGAGCAGGATCAGGACGAGATGCGTGTCGCTGAGTCCGAGCCAGTTCACGATCGGGAAGAGCGGCAGCGTCACCACGATCGGCGGGATCAGGCGCACGATGATCAGCCCGAGCAGGCTCGCACCGAGCCAGCGTCCGGAATTGCGCGAATAGACGTAGCCGGCGCAGGCGCTGGCGACGATCGCGAGCAGCGTCGCGCCGACGGTGATCAGCAGGCTGTTGAGCAGCCCCTCGAAGAACACGCCCCAGGAGCGCCAGAGCTCGGCGTAATGCTTGAAGGTCGGGGTGAACAGCCATTTCGGCGGCACGGCGAAGATGTCCTGGCCGGGCTTCAGCGAGGACATCGCGATGAACAGGATCGGGAACAGCGACCAGAACAGGATCGCCGCGACGGCGATCGCCTTGCCCAGTCCGATCAGGAGCCGCTCAGTGCGCATGGGCGACGCCTCCGCGCTTGAGCAGGACAACATAGGCGCCGGCGAGCAGCAGCGAGGCCAGCACCATGATCCAGGCGGTCGCCGCGGCCGGGCCGAAGGCGTTGAAGCTGAAGGCCTCCTGATAGAGGTAGATCGCCACCACTTCGGTCGAGCGGGCCGGCCCGCCCTTGGTCAGGAGCCAGGCCTCCGAGAACAGGCGGAAGGCGAAGATGTAGCGGAAGAGCAGCGCGATCAGCATCGCCGGGGCGAGCAGCGGCAGCGTCACCTGCCGGAAGGCCTGCCAGCGTGTCGCGCCGTCGATCCGGGAGGCTTCGTAGAGCTCGGCGGGAATGGCGAGGCGGGCGGCATAGACGATGACGAAGGTGAAGGGCAGGTGCAACCAGATCGTCAAAAGGCCGATCAGGGTCATCGCGTGCGAGGGCTCGAAGGACCAATCGAGCGTCGGCAGGTGGAGCGCCCGCAAAGCCAGCGTGATCGGCCCGGCATCGGGATCGAACAGGAAACGCCACATCACCACCGCCGTGACCTCGCTGACCGCATAGGGCGCGAGCACGGCGACGAGCAGGAAGCGCCGGAACGGCAGGCCGCTGGCGAAGAGCAGGGCCATGCCGAGGCCGACGGCGAGCTCCAAATGCACGGCCACGACGACGAGGACGACGGTGTTCCAGAGTGCACTATGGAAAGCGGGATCGGTCAGGACGCGCCAGTAGTTCTGCAGGCCGACGAAGCTCGGCGCCTGGCCGAAGCTCGACGTGTTCAGGCTCAGCCAGACGACATAGAGCGACGGCAGCACGATCACGCTCAGGATGAGCAGATGCACCGGCGCAAGCAGCGGCAATAGTCGTGCCGTTCGTTGAAGCTGCACTTTTTCCTCCAGGACTTCTTCTGCTCCGGGCTCTGTCGGCCCGGTGGCCCGGACGCTCGGCGTCCGTAGGCTGTCTTCGTCAGTGCACTGCCTTGGGTGAGGCGGCCGCTCCTTCCAGGTTCGGATGCGGATCGGGATCGTGGCTGTTGCCGCGCTCTGGCCCGGCGGCGAGATCGCGCACGGAATCGCGGGCCTGCAGGCCGGCTTGCAGCACGGAATGTGTGGGCGGCGCCTGGTCTCCGGCCATGCGGGCGCGCAGGCGGTTCCAGGCGGCTTCCGCGATCTCGGCGATCGGCTGGCGGATCGCGGTCAGGCCGGTCTTGCGGGCGCTCATCCAGGGGTAGTCGTCGAAGCCGACGACCGAGACGGGGTCGGGAATGTCGATCCGCATCCGGGCCAGTGCCGAGAGCGTGCTCAGCGTCGTGACGTTGGTCAATGCGATGACGGCGCTCGGCTGCGGGTGCCGTTCAAGCCAGTGCAGGAAGGCTGCGGCGCCGCGATCGGCGTTCGAGCCGAGTTCGATCACCGTCGGCTCCCGGCCCAGCATGGTCCGGATGAGATCGCAGGCGCCGCGGACGCGCTCACGGATCGGCGAGATGGCGAGGCTGGAGGCGGCGACCAGGATATCGCGGTGGCCCTTGGCAAGGAGGTGCCGAGCGGCGATCTCGCCGGCCTCGCGATTGTCGATCGCCACGGTGTCGACGACCGAGCCCTCGGGCGGCACGCGGTCGGCGAAGACGATCGGCAGACGGCCGATCTCGTGGCGCAGCGCCTCGGGAAGCGCATCGGAGCAGGGCACGGCGATCAGTCCGGATGGACGCCAGGCGAGCAAGGTGCGCAGCCGCGACTGCTCCAGCCCGAGATCGTCGCGGGAGCTGGCGACGAGGATATCGTAGCCGTCCTTCTGCGCGAGCACCTCGAGCTGCGAGACCAGCGAGGTGAAGAAGACGTCGTCGAGATCGGGCACGAGGACGCCGACGACACGGGCCTGGCCCGAGCGCAGTTGCGAGGCCGCCCGGTCGACCTGATAGGCCAGCTCGTCGGCGGCCTTGAGCACGCGCGCCCGCAAATCGGCATTCACCGGCTTGTTGCCGCTGAACACGTTCGAAACCGTCGCGATCGACACGCCCGCGCGGGCGGCGACATCCCGGATCGTGACGCGCGGATTGTCCATCGAGAAGCCTGTTAAACGTTTTACAGAAAAACGTTTAACAGGCAGGTTGCGTCGAGGCAAGGCGATTCACGAGCCTTGATGTTTGAGGCTTTCAGGTGCCATCCGCTGCCTGGGAGTGGCCGATGGAGCCGGGGGGCATCTTATCCGGTACGCGTCCAGCGCAGGAAGGCGGATAGCCGCAGCAGGCCGTTGACGATCAGAGCATAGACCACGCGCGTGTCTCCATCTCAGGAGCCCACGACATCGCGTGGTGCTTTTAGCGTTGTTGACGCGGCGCAAGCTGCTCCGACAAATCCCGCGATCGGATCGCTCCGATGGCTTCGAGCATCCCGGGGTTTTCGGGTCTGGTCAATCGCAGGGTGTTCCAAGTTTTCGCAGGCTCGGGGAAGGAATTCACTGCGTCCCGCGGCCTCCGCCGCATCCTCCATCTTCAGGGATATCGAGGTCGATCTTGACCGTCGGCATCTCCCCGGCATCGCGAGGCCGGTGCTGCGTTCGCCCTGATCTTGTCGCGCCGGCAGCTGGCCGTTTTCGGAGAGTTCGCGGCGTCGCGCGGTTTCGAGCGCATTGCCATTGCAGGCGCTATGGACCCCCAGCGTCTCGACGAGACTGGTGCGGGCGCGCCTGCGGGGATAGGGAAGACCGATGAACGTCCCGTCCGCCAACCCGCCCCTGATCGCCGCCGCCGACAAGGGCGACATGGCCGCCGTCGAGCGCCTCCTCGGCGAGGGTGCCAGGGTGGACGTCATGGACGCGACCGGCCGGACCGCGCTGATGGCGGCGACCCAGAAGAACGACCTGCCGCTGGCGCGGCGCCTGATCGCGGCCGGCAGCGATGTCAATGCCCGCGACATCACCATGCTCTCGCCCTATCTCTGCGCCGGGGCGAACGGCTTCAACGAGATCCTGAAGCTGACCATCGCCTCGGGCGCCGATCCGCATAGCGTCAATCGCTTCGGCGGCACGCCGCTGCTGCCGTCGAGCGAGAAGGGCTTTCTGCGCACGGTCCGGGTCTGCCTGACCGCCGGCATCCCGGTGGACCGCGCCAATGATCTCGGCTGGTCGGCGCTGCTGGAAACCGTGATCCTCGGTGATGGCGGCCGGCTCTATGGCGACGTGGTCGAAGCGCTGGTCGGGGCGGGCGCCGACCCGCATCTCAGGGATCGCGACGGCAAGTCCTCGCTGGAGCATGCGCAGGCCCTCGGTCAGGAGCGCGTACTGGCGATCTTCAGGGGCGAGGGCGCCGCGGCCGGCCCGGGCGCGGCCATGATCCGGCAGGCGAAACAGGCGGAGAAGGCGGAGCACTACGAGGAGGCGCTGGCCATTATCGCAGCCGCGCTGGCGCAGCATCCTGCCGATGCCGATCTCACCTATTACAAGGGCTATTATCTCTATGAGCTCGGGCGCCACGAAGAGGCGATCCGCACCTTCGAGACGGTGCTGGCCTCGAGCCCTGACGAGGTCGAGTTCCATTTCTACATCGCCTATGCCTATCGGGCGATGAAGCAGCCGGAAGCCGCGCTGGCGGCCTTCGATGCGGGCGTGGCGAAGAAGCCCGAAACCCCGTTCCTGCGCTATCACAAGTCGAATTACCTGCGGGAACTCGGTCGCCACGAGGCCGCCGTCGCCGTGATGGACGAGCTGCTCGCGCGCGATCCCGGCCGCTACGATTTCGCCTTTCACAAGGGCAACAGCCTGCGCTCGCTCGGTCGGCACGAGGAGGCGATCGCGGCGATCGAGATCGCGATCGCCTCCGATCCCGGCAATCCGCTTTATCGCCGGCACAAGGCGCAGTCGCTCAAGCTGCTCGGGCGCGAGGCTTGAGGCCCCGCGCCGTCGCTTGTGACCCGGATCGATTCGTCAGGCGATCGGCTGGGTCAGCTCGCCGTGGCGGGCGACGATCTTGCCGCGCTTGACGACCGTGCGGTCGGCCGGGCGCTCGACGATCGCTTCGCAGATGGTCTCGCCGGGCAGGATCACGAAATCGGCGGTGCAGCCGACCTCAAGACCGTAGTTCTCGATGCCCATCACCTTGGCGCCCTGATAGGTGCAGACGTCGAGCGCCAGCTCCATCTCCTCGTCACGGCGGAAATTGTTGCGCAGGCCGACCAGCGTCGCGCGCTCCAGCATGTCGCCCATGCCATAGGGGTTCCAGCTGTCGCGCACGCCGTCCGAGCCGCCGGCGATGACGATTCCAGCCTTGAGGCAGGCCATGACCGCGGGGGCCGGTGAACTCGCGGGCGCGGTGGTGACCAGCGCGATGCGCTCCTTCGCGAGATCGTCGATCAGCCGGCGGACATGGTCGATATCGGGCATGCCCAGGCAGAAGGCATGGCTGATCGCAACCTTGCCCTGCATGCCCATTGCGCGCACCCGCTCGAGGATCAGGTCCATCGAGAAGGCGCCCATCTCGCCGCGCTCGTGCAGATGGATGTCGAGCGGGCGGCCGTATTTCTCGGCGAGGCCGAAAATCGCATCGAGATGGCCCTTCGGATCGCGGTCGACCGCGCAGGGATCGAGACCGCCGACGATTTCGGCGCCGAGCGCCATCGCCCGGTCGACCAGTTCGAGCGTACCGGGCCGGATCAGCAGGCCGGACTGCGCGAAGGCGACGATCTCGACGTCGATCACATCCTTGAGCCGCTCGCGCATGGCCATGACGCCCTCGATGCCGGCGATGCCGGTCTCGGTGTCGATGTCGACATGGCTGCGGATATGGGTGGTGCCCAGCTTGACCATCTGGGCGACGAGCCGGCCGGACTGGCGGTCGGCGTCGATGCCGAATTCGCGGCGGTTGCGGCGCTCGGTCTCGATCTTGTCGATCAGGGCGGGGCCGGCGGTGTGTTTGTGCCAGCCCATGCCCCAGAAGCTCTTGTCGAGATGGGTATGCGCCTCGACCAGGCCGGGAATCATCAGGCGGTCGCCGGCATCGAAACTCGTGTCGCCTCCGGTCGCGCCGGCGCCGATCGCGGCGATGCGCCCGTCACGGACCAGCACATCCGTCGACGCGCCGCCGGCCGGGCGGACATTCCGGATCAAGAGGGTATCAGTCACGAGGCGTCTCCTTCTTCCAGACCGGCCTGTGCCGGTTTCTCAACGTCGATGACGGCTTTGGCCTGTCGGATCATAGGGCCTGCATGCCGCAGCCGTCGGGATAAATGTGCCGCGCCGGTGTCGCCCAGCGGGAGCGGCCCTGAAGCGGGCGGCGACAGGGCGTTCAGATACGGCGGCGCGGGATCGCCGTCGCATAGGTGTTGAGCGAGAGCAGGTGACGGTCGGCGCGCTGGAGCGCGGCGAGCGCCGCCGTGCGGTCCTTGTTGGCGAGCAGGCCGCAGAGCACCTCGGAGATCGCGAGCGCCGGCGCCAGCGTATGGAAGAAGCTCTGGCTCTCGGTCGAGCAGAGAATCGCCAGATCGGCGATACCGACCAGCGGCGAAACCTCGCTATCGGTGATCGCGATGACGCCGAGGCCCTTCTCCCGCGCGAGCTGCGCCAGTTCGAGGCTGTGCAGAGCATAAGGGTTGATCGAGATGGCGAGCAGGACGTCTTCCGCCCCGGCCCGGATCAGCCCGTCGCCGACCGTATCGGCCGGGCCGTCGAGATGGACAGTCTTCTCGCCGAGCAGCGTCATCACGTAATGGAAGTGCCAGGCCACCGAATGGCATGAACGCAGGCCGAGCACGTAGATCCGGCGGGCCTGTGCGAGGCGATCGGCGGCAGAGGCGAGGCGCTCCAGCGAGGCCGGCTCCGTCAGGCGCGCGATCTGGGCGGCGAGGCCCTGCAGCATGCGGCGCGACAATTGCGCGGCCGCCATGTCCTGCTCGCTGTCGTCGTTCTGCATCGCGCGCGCCGCGAAGCCGTCGACGCGGAAGCGGATCGCCTCGGCATGATGGGCGCGGATATCGTCATAGCCGGCCAGCCCGAGGAACTTGGCGAGCCGCGTCATCGTCGAGGGCTGCACGCCGGCATTGCGCGCGAGTTCGCGCATCGAGACCAGCGCCACCTCCTGCGGGTGTTCGATAATGTAGCGCGCCGCCTGCCGCAATTGCGGGGACATGCCCTCGAAGAGGCTGACGATGCGCTCGCGCAAGGGATCGGCCTGCAACATTTGAATCGCGCCCTTCTCTGTCCGATCGCGACCATTCCCGCGCAGCGGATGGATTTCAAACGGTTTCTCGGCTTTCCCTCAGGCTTGAGGGCGTTGCAACAGAGCGTTTCGCTGAAACAGTTTAAGACTCAATCGTATCTTATTTGTATCATATAAAACAAATGTTGCATTCTTTCATTGGGCATGTCATGAGGCTGCGCGCCGCGGCGCTCTGTCCGCGCCAGTCCGGGAATGCCGAGATGACCAGGATTCTCCATCGTTCGATCGGCGGCCGCCTGCCGCAAGCCGCCGCGGGGCAGGGCATCTTCATCACCGACAACGATGGTCGCAGCTATATCGACGGCTCGGGTGGCGCAGCCGTTTCCTGCCTCGGCCACGGCCATCCCGAGGTCATGGCCGCGATGCGCGCGCAGATGGACCGGATCGCCTACGCGCACACCTCCTTCTTCACCACCGATGTCGCCGAGGAGCTGGCCGAGCGGCTGGTCGCGCTGGCGCCGGAGGGGCTCGACTACGTCTATCTCGTCTCCGGCGGCTCGGAGGCCGTCGAGGCCGCGATGAAGATGGCGCGGCAGTATTTCGTCGAGATCGGCCAGCCGCAGCGCCGCCATTTCATCGCGCGCCGGCAGAGCTATCACGGCAACACGCTGGGAGCGCTGGCGGCCGGTGGCAATGCCTGGCGGCGGGCGCAGTTCCAGCCGATCCTGCCCGAGACCCACCATGTCTCGCCCTGCTACGCCTATCGCGACCAGAGGGACGGCGAGACGCCGGAAGCCTATGCCGCCCGGTTGGCAGACGAGCTGGAGGCCAAGATCCTGGAGCTCGGCGCGGACGAGGTCATCGCCTTCATCGCCGAGCCAGTGGTCGGCGCGACGCTTGGCGCCGTCGGCCCGGTCGCGGATTACTTCACCCGCATCCGCAGCATCTGCGACAAATACGGCGTGCTGCTGATCCTCGACGAGGTGATGTGCGGCATGGGCCGCACCGGCACGATGTTCGCCTGTGAGCAGGAGGGCATCTCGCCCGACCTCGTCACCATCGCCAAGGGGCTCGGCGGCGGCTACCAGCCGATCGGTGCGGTGCTGCTCTCCGACAAGGTCTATCGTTCTTTCGCCGAAGGCTCCGGCCTGTTCCAGCATGGCCACACCTATATCTGCCATCCGATGGCGGCGGCGGCGGCCAACAAGGTCGTCGAGCTGATCTCGCAGCCGGAGATGCTGGCGAATGTCCGCATGATGGGCGAGCGCCTGCAGGCCGGGCTCGACGCGCGGCTCGGCCAGCATGCCCATGTCGGCGATATCCGTGGGCGCGGCCTGTTCCGCGGCATCGAGATCGTTGCCGACAAGGAGACGAAGACGCCCTTCGACCCGGCGCTGAAGATGCATGCCCGGATCAAGAAGGAGGCGATGGCGCGCGGCCTGCTCTGCTACCCGATGGGCGGCACGATCGACGGCCGGATCGGCGACCATGTCCTGCTGGCGCCGCCCTACATCATCCGTCCGGAAGAGATCGACCAGATCGTCGAGCGCATCGGTGGCGCGATCGACGCGGCGGTCAGGAGCTGACGGTCGCCATGGCAGCACGCATCGCCTTCGCCGGCTTCAATCTCGAATCGGTCACGGCCGTTCCGCAGATCGTGGGGCTGGCGGAGTTCGAGCGCGTCTGCGTGCGCGGCCGAGAGCTGACGGAGCGGTTCCGCGGCACCAATACGGTGCCCGGCGGCTGCCTGAAAATCTGCGAGGCGGAGGGCGCGGAGTTCGTGCCGCTGTTCCACACGCTGCTCGGTGCGCTCGGGCCGACGGCGGACGCGGCGGTCGCGCATTACACCAGTGAGATCATCTCCGGGCTCGCCCGCAGCGCGCCGGTCGACGGCGTCATCCTGTTCCTGCACGGCGCCTGCTGGGCGGCGGGTTACGCCGATGTCGAGCGCCATGTCATCGACGCTGTGCGCGCAGCTTTCCCGGCGCTGCCGATCGCGGTCGCGCTCGACTATCACGGCAATATCGATCGCGAGACCTTGCGCGGCGCCGAGATCGCCGTCGCCTATCGCCACTCCCCGCATATCGACATGGGCGAGACCGGCGAGCGCGCGGCGCGTGCGTTGCTCAGGCTATTGCGCGAGGGGCGCCGGCCCGGCCTCGCGGTGGCGCGGCCCGATGTCGTCATTCCCTCGATCATGTCGGCGACGGCGCTGGAACCGCTGGCCTCGATCATCGCCGAGGCGCGCGCTGCCGAGCAGGCCGGCGATTGCGACATCTCGGTCATGGCCGGTTTCTCCTATGCCGACAGCGCCAACACGGGCATGTCGGTGATCTGCCTCGATTGGGACGGGCAGGACGCGGCAGAAGCCAAGGCACAGGCCTTTTCGGATCGGTTGCGCGCGGCGCGGAAAGCCATCGCCAATGCGATTCCGATCCTGAGCGTCGAAGACGCTCTGGCCAATATCGAGTGCCAGCCGGCGAAGGGCCGGCCGATCGTGTTGCTCGAACATGCCGACCGGATGAACGACTCGACCCATCTGCTGCGAGCGCTGCTGACGCGCGATGTCGAGCGGGTCAACGTGCCCTTCCTGCTCGATCCCGAGACTGCGGTGCAGGCGCATGCCGCAGGCGAGGGGGCCGAGATTACGGTCAAACTCGCCGGCAAGACCGCGCCGGAGACCGGCGGGCCGGTCGAGGCGGTGGCGCGGGTGCTCTGGTCGGGGCCGAAATCCTTCAACGTCTCCGGGCGCTACCAGCGCGGCAGCTTCGTCGATCTCGGACTGACGGCGCTCATCCAGATTGGTGCGATCCGGGTCTCCGTGGTCTCGCATTTCGCCTTCGCGGTCGATGGCGATCCGTTCTTCATCTTCGGCGAGAAGCCGGAGGATTACGACGTCATCCTGCTGCGCTCGAAGACGCATTTTCGCGACTATTACGAGCCGATGGCCGACCGGATTCTCGTGGTCGACACGCCCGATCTCGGCCCCGCCGATGTGCGGCTTATCCCATACCGCCAGCTCGATACGGCCAGGGCCTATCCGTGGAGCGAGGCTCCCGCCTGACGACGCCCACCAACCCAAGCAACCAAAAACAAGGGGATGACAATGAGTTTTCGGTTCAAGACTTTCGGGGCTGCCGCGCTGCTCGCGGGCTCCCTCTCTGCCATGCCGGCCCTGGCCGAGACGACGCTCAATGTCGTCATGCAGGCGCCGCTCAGGACGCTCGACCCGATCCTGAGCACCGCCCAGATCGTGCGCACCCATGGCTTCATGGTGTTCGACACGCTGCTCGGCATGGACGCCAAATACAATCCGCAGCCGCAGATGGCCGACTACGCCGTCTCGGCCGACAAGCTGACCTATACGCTGACGCTGCGCGACGGGCTGAAATGGCATGACGGCACGCCGGTCACGGCCGCCGATTGCGTGGCCTCGCTGAAGCGCTGGGGCGAGAATGACGGCGCCGCCCGCACCATGATGGCGCATGTCGCCTCGATCGAGGCGACCTCCGACAAGGTGCTGGTGATCAAGCTGGCGAAGCCCTTCGGGCAGGTGCTGGATCTGCTGGCCAAGCCTTCGCCGGTGCCGCCCTTCATGATGCCGAAGCGCCTCGCCGAGACGCCGGCGGGCAAGCAGGTCACCGAGATGATCGGCTCCGGCCCGTTCCGCTTCGTCGCGGAGCAGTACCGGCCGGGCGACCAGGCCGTCTACGTCAAGAACAAGGACTACAAGCCGCGCTCCGAGCCGATGAGCTGGACCGCCGGCGGCAAGGTGATCAATGTCGACAAGGTCGTGTGGAAGGCGATGCCGGACATGCAGACCTCGATCAATGCGCTGCAATCCGGCGATGTCGACCTGATCGAGCAGGTGACGATCGACCTGCTGCCGCTGCTCAAGGCCAATGACGAGATCAAGACCGGCGCGATCAACGCGCTGGGCAGCCAGGTCACCGGTCGCTTCAACCATCGCCTGCCGCCCTTCGACAATCCGAAGGTCCGCCAGGCCGCGATGTACGCGCTGGATCAGGACCAATTGATGCAGACTGCGGTCGGCGACAGCCAGTATTACAAGCTCTGCGCCTCGGTCTATGGCTGCGACGTGCCGCTCGCCTCCGATGCCGGCGCGGAATATCTCAAGGGCAGCGCCAAGGAGCGCATGGCCAAGGCCAAGGAACTGCTCAAGGCCTCCGGCTATGACGGCACCCCGGTGCTGATGATGCAGCCGACCGACCTGACGATCCTCTCGACCCAGCCGATCGTCGCGGCCGAGCGGCTGCGCGAGGCCGGCTTCAAGGTCGATGTCGCTTCGATGGACTGGGCCACGCTGCAGTCGCGCAAGAACGGCTGGCAGCCGGTGGCGCAGGGCGGCTGGAACTTCTTCTTCACCTATTGGGGTGTGTCCGGCATCTGGAACCCGACCGTGCATGCGCTGCTCGACGGCTCGGGCTCGGATACCGCCTGGGCGGGCTGGCCGAAAAGCGCCCGTGTCGAGGAATTGCGCACCGCCTATAACGCCGCAACGTCCCTTGATGAGCAGAAGAAGATCGCCCGGGAGATCCAGCAGATCGCCTTCGACGAGGGCTTCTACTTCAATGCCGGCGAGTTCCAGTCCGTCGCGGCCTGGAATGCCAAGCTGAAGAATCTCCAGCCCGGCCCGATCACCCTGTTCTGGGGCGTCACCAAGTAACGCCGAAGCGCCGGGCGGCGGCGATCCGCCGCCCGGCCTGACCGGCCCGGTTTCCGGCATCGTCCATCGGGCGGATGCCCAGGCGCGTGGAGAGCTTCATGGCTTCCTATTTCCTGCGCAGGCTCATGATGGCGATCCCCGTCATGTTCTTCGTGGCGCTGTTCGTCTTCCTGCTGCTGCGCTTGACGCCGGGCGATCCGGCCCAGGCCATCGCCGGCGACCAGGCGACGCCCGCCCAGCTTGCGGCCATCCGCGAGAATCTCGGTCTCGACAAGCCGATCGCCGGCCAGTTCGTCGCGTGGATCGCCAATATGACGCAAGGCGATTTCGGCTCCTCGCTGATCTCGCAGCGCCCGGTGCTGGAGATGATCGGCCAGCGCATCGGCCCGACGCTGGCGCTCGCGATCATGGCGATGATCTTCACGGTGGTGATCTCGCTGCCGCTCGGCGTGCTCGCCGCCTGGCGTCATGGCGGCATGGTCGACCGCTTCGTGATGGCGCTCTCGGTCGTCGGCTTTTCCGTGCCGATCTTCGTGATCGGCTACGTGCTGATCGCGGTCTTCGCGGTCAACCTGAAATGGTTCCCGGTGCAGGGCTACAAGGCGCTGGCCGATGGCTTCGGCCCGTTCTTCCACCGCATCCTGATGCCAGGGCTGGCGCTTTCCTTCTTCTATATCGCGCTGGTCTCGCGGATGACGCGCGCCTCGATGCTGGAGGTGCTGCGCGAGGACTATGTCCGCACCGCCCGCGCCAAGGGGCTGGGCGAGCGGATCGTGCTGTTCCGCCACGCGCTGCGCAACGCCGCGATCCCGATCCTGACCGTGGTCGGCACCGGCTTCGCCATGATGGTCTCCGGCGTCGTCGTCACCGAGACCGTGTTCAACATCCCCGGTCTCGGGCGGCTCGTGGTCGATGGCGTGCTCGCCCGCGACTATCCGCTGATCCAGGCGATCATCCTGCTGACGGCCGGCACCTATGTGCTGATCAACCTGCTGATTGACCTCTCCTATGCCCTGACCGACCCGAGGATCCGCTACCAATGAGCGCTTCGTCGAATCCCGCGCAGGGCGCGCTGCCGCGCCGCCGCCTGCTCGACAATCCGCCGCACTGGACCACGGCGCTCGCCGTCATCGTCCTCGTCGCCGTGATCGTGATGGCGGTGTTCGCGCCGCTGCTCGCAAATTTCGAGCCTACCAGGCTCAACGCCGCGATGCGGCTGAAGCCGGCCTCGGACATCTATTGGCTGGGCACGGACTCGTTCGGCCGCGACCTCTATTCGCGCGTGGTCTATGGCGCGCGGGTCTCGCTGCTGGTCGGCGCCGGCGTCGCGATCGGCGCCATCGTGATCGGGCTGCCGCTCGGCCTGATCGCCGGCTGGTATCGCAGCATCGACGGCGTGCTGATGCGGATGATGGACGGGCTGATGGCCATTCCCGGCATCCTGCTCGCGATCGCCATCGTCGCGCTGGTCCGCGGCGGGCTTCTCACCGTGATCATCGCGATCATGATCCCGGCAATCCCGCAGGTGGTGCGCCTCGTCCGGGCGCGGGTCATCGCGGCGCGCGAGGAGACCTATGTCGACGCCGCCGTGCTGCTTGGCACCCGCCCGGGCAAGCTGATCCGCAAGCATCTGCTGCCCACCACGATCGCGCCGCTGATCGTGCAGGGCACCTATATGTACGCCTCCGCCATCCTGACCGAGGCGGCGCTCTCCTTCCTCGGTGTCGGCATCGGCACGGAGGTTCCGAGCTGGGGCAACATCATGGCCGAGGGGCGGCTCTATTTCGCGATCAATCCCTGGCTGGTGTTCTGGCCGGCGATCGTGCTGTCGCTCTGCATTCTTTCGATCAACCTGCTCGGCGACGCGCTGCGCGACCGGCTCGATCCGAAGATGCAGGGGAGGGCTCCGTGATGGCGACCGCCGCGACCCAGCCCGTCCTCTCAGTCCGCGACCTCAAGGTCGCGACGCGGGGGCGCCAGCCCAGCGATATCCTGAAGGGCATCAGCTTCGACATCCATCCCGGCGAGACGCTTTGCCTCGTCGGTGAATCCGGCTCCGGCAAGTCCGTGACCTCGCTGGTCGCGATGGACCTGCTGCCGCGCGACGAATTGCGCGCGACCGCCGGGACTGTCCGGCTCAACGGCGAAGATATTATCACCGCGACGCCGGCCCGGACCAAGGCGCTGCGCGGCGCCGAGATGGCGATGATCTTCCAGGAGCCGATGACGGCGCTGAACCCGGTTCTGACGATTGGGCTGCAGATGGACGAGGTCTACTGGGCGCACACGAAGATGCGTCCAAAGGAGCGTCGCGAGGCCGCAATCGCTGCCTTCGAGGCGGTGCATCTGCCCGATCCCCAGCGGATCTATGACAGCTATCCTCATCAACTCTCCGGCGGGCAGCGCCAGCGCGTGATGATCGCGATGGCGCTCGCCTTGAAGCCGAAACTGCTGATCGCCGACGAGCCGACGACGGCGCTCGACGTCACCACACAGAAGCAGATCCTCAGCCTGATCCGCGAATTGCAGGAGGAGCAGAACACCGCCGTCCTGTTCATCACCCATGACATGGGCGTGGTCGTCGACATCGCCGACCGGGTCTGCGTGATGCGCCGCGGCGAGATCGTCGAGACCGGCCCGGTCGAGCAGGTGCTGAGCCAGCCGCGCGAGGACTACACGCGTGATCTGCTGCAATCCGTGCCGTCATTGACGCCGCGCGCGCCGCGCGCTTCGTCTGGCGGTGAAACGGTGCTGGAGATCAACAATCTCGAGAAGACCTTCAGCTTCGGCTCGCTGCTGGGGAAGCTGATGGGGCGCGAGAGCCGCAGCGTGCGGGCGGTGAAGGATGTCAGCTTCGGCCTCGCACGCGGGCGCACGCTCGGCATCGTCGGGGAGAGCGGCTCCGGCAAGTCCACCGTGGCGCGCTGCCTGATGCGGCTGGAGCATCCGACCGGCGGCGAGATCCGCGTCAACGGGCAGGACATCGCCAACCTGCAAGGCCAGCAGGCGCTGGCCCCGGCGCGCCGGCGCGTGCAGATGGTGTTCCAGGACCCGAACCGCTCGCTCAACCCGCGCCTGCGCATCGGCGAGAGCCTGATCGAGGGACCGCTCAATCTCGGCGAGAACCGCGAGACCGCCCTGAAGCGTGCGGGCGAATTGATGGAGGTGGTCGGCCTGCCCAGCACCAGCCTCGAACGCTTCCCGCACCAGTTCTCCGGCGGCCAGCGCCAGCGCATCGCCATCGCGCGCGCCCTGATGATGGAGCCCGAGGTCATTGTCGCGGACGAGGCCGTCTCGGCGCTCGACGTCTCCGTGCAGGCGCAGGTGCTGGCGCTGCTGGCCGAGATCCAGGAGCGGCGCAATCTTGCCGTGCTGTTCATCACCCATGATTTGCGTGTGGCCGCGCAGATCTGCGACGAGGTGATGGTGATGCAGCGTGGCAGCGTCGTCGAGATGGGGCCGGCCGCCGAGGTTCTGGGCCAGCCGCGTCACGAGTATACCCGTGCCCTGATCAGCGCCGCACCGGGGCGGGACTGGGATTTCGCGGCCGGGCGCCGCATCGCCGGAGCCACAACATGATTTCCGCCAGCCTCGTCCAGATGGATGTCCAGTCCCTGGCGCCGGCCGAGAATTTCCGGCGCATTCACGACTTCGTTGCAGCGGAGGCGGCAAAGGGCGTCCAGCTCATCCTGTTCCCGGAGCTGGCGAACACGGGCTATGTCGAGCCGCTGGTGCCGGGCGGCGCTGTCGTCAGCGATGTCCCGCATTTCGGGGCTGCGCTCTACGAGGCCTGCGCCGCGCCGGATGGCGACGAGGTCAAGGCGCTCGTTGCGCTCGCCGCGAGGCATCGCGTGCATCTCGTCATCGGGCTCGGCCTGCGCGATGCCTTACGTGCCGGGGTGATGCGCAATGCCTCGCTGCTGATCGGGCCGGAGGGTGTGGTCGGCGACTACACCAAGATCCACCAGTGGCAGAACGAGAAGCTGTTTTTCAGCGGCGGCGACAGCATCGACACCTATCCCGTCTTCGGGACACGGCTCGGCATGCAGGTCTGCTACGATATCCGCTTCCCCGAGATCACCCGCATCCTTGCGCTTCAGGGCGCGAGCATCGTGACCTCGGTCTGGGCCTCCTTCGGGGCGGAGACTGCGCCGGTGACGGACGAGGGCCTCTTTATCCACCGCGCTTACACGCGGGCGACCGAGAACGGGGTCTTCTTCCTGAGCTGCAACCGCAGCGGCAGCCGCGGCGGGCAGCGCTTCTTCGGCCGCTCCTGCGCGGTGGCACCGGATGGCCGCGTGCTCGGCGCGCTCGACCATGATCGCGAGGACGTGCTGCGGGTCGAGATCGACCTCGCCGAGGTCGCGCGCTATCGCAGCTTCACGGGCATCTGGGCCGACCGGGCGCCTGCTCTCTACGCCAAGTATCTCACGCCCTGATCCTCACGAGACCTCCGATGACGATTTCTCCCTGCCCGCCGATCAGCGATGCCGACTGGCCCGAAGCGATCGCCGAGATGAAGACCGGCTTTGCTGGCGCGCTCAATGTCTACCGGACGATGGCGCATCACCCGGCCCTGCTGAAGGCCTGGGGCCCCTTGCGGCAGCACATTGTCAAGGACAGCGCGCTCGGGCCGGTGCGCTCGGAAGTGGTGATCCTGCGCGCGGCGCACCGAATGGGCTCGCCCTATGAATGGGCGCATCATGTCAGCCGGGCGCGGGTGCTGGGAATGAGCGATGCCCGCATCGCCGCTTTGCGCGGGAGCCCTGAAGGCGAGGACGGGCTGATCGTCCGGGCGGTCGATGCGCTCTTCGACGAAAAGCGCCTGTCGCTCTCCCTCGAAGCCGAGCTTGCCGCGGCGGTCGGGCGCGAGGCGGTGTTCGACCTGATCGCGACGGTCGGCTTCTATTCGGTGCTCGGCTACATGCTGATGACCTATGAGACGCCGATCGATGAGGCGATTGCGGCCGAGATGACCGAGAAGCCGCTGGGCACTGTCTAGCCGCCGATTTGGAGAAGTCGCCGGGCATCGTGTAACCCCGCCTGACCGGGCCGATGGCGAGTGCCCGGACGCAAGACGGGAAAGACATGTCCGACGACGATTACATCTATGACGAGGCGACCGGGGAATGGCGCCCGGCCTCGGAAGTGAAGCAGGCGGCCGCTGCTGCCGCCGCTCCGGTGGTGCGCGATGCCGCCGGCAATGTGCTGGCCGACGGCGATTCCGTCGTTCTGGTCAAGGATCTCAAGGTGAAGGGCGCCAACCAGACCCTGAAGCAGGGCACGGTGATCCGTTCGATCCGCCTGACGGAGAATGTCGAGGAAATCGACTGCCGCCACGACACGATCAAAGGCCTCGTGCTGCGGACGGAGTTCGTCCGCAAGCGTTGAGTTTTCGGGCCCGCGCCTACCAGAGGCGCGGCCCCTCCATCGTCGAGACATGGGCGGCGACCACTTTCCAGCCCAGGTCGGGAAAGCGTACCCAGCTCTGGCTCTGCCGGCCGATGACGTCGCGCCCGCGCACCTTGAACTCCAGGTTCACCGTGGCAATGTCGCGGCCCAGCGTCAGGATCTCCAACCGAATCCGTTTCTCCTTGATGCCCGGCCCCGGCGGACGGGCGACGCGATGGCCGTGGATCTCCTGGAAGCCATAGCCGTTCTCGTGCAGCGCGTAGCGGATCGTGTAGGGGCTGTTCCAGAAGGCGGCGTCCAGCACGTCGACATTCTTGTCGATCAGCGCCTGCTCGTAGGCCTCGAACCGGGCGCTGATCTCGGCCACGACTTCAGGGATGTTCGGGGTCAGGTCGGTCATGATGATGCGGCCTCCATGGCCTGTGCGACGGCGATGAGGCTGGCATCCGTGCCGCGCCCGCCGATGATGGACAAGCCGACCGGCGCGCCGTCGACAAGGGCGCCGGGCAGGTTGACTTGCGGATGACCGGTCAGCCCGCCCTGTGCGCAAAGGCTGGTAATGCGGTCGCGCATCGGCCTGAGTGCCGGCATCGGCAGGCCGCGCAAGGGCGCAGGGAAGGGCGTCGTCGGCAGGCACAGGATCGTGCCCGGCGGCAGCAGGTAGCGCAGCCTTGCGCGAGCCTCTTCGCGCATCAGGGCGGCCCAGTTCTGCTCTGATACCGGAACCTGCGAACCGGCGATCAGGCCGGCCGCGACGCTGAAGGCCATGCGCGGATTGTCCCGCTCGATCCAGGGGCGGAAGGTCTGCCAGGCCTCGACCGGCTGCAGGCTGCGCTGTGCCCGCGCCCAGACGGACAGGCCCTGCGGCGCCATGATCTCGTCGCGTGGCGTCGTGTCGAGCACGCCGGCGAGCCGCTGGACCATCGGTTGCAGCGCGGCTGCGACTTCGGGGTCGGCGAAGCCGAAGGCGTCGACGGCGACCAGCAATTTGGTCGGTAGCGGGCCGGGCGCCTCGCCGAGCAGCACCGTGCCGATGCGGGCGAAGGTCGCGGCGTCGCGCGTGAACCAGCCGGCTGTATCCGAGCTCGGCGCCTGCGGCATCAGCCCGGTCAGGTCGAGCCGGCCATGGGTCGGTCGGATACTGTAGAGCCCGCAGAAGCTGCCGGGCACGCGCATCGAACCGCCGGTATCGGTGCCCAAGGCGGTGTCGCAGAGTCCGGCGGCGACGGCCGCGGCCGAGCCGGAAGAGGAGCCGCCCGGCACGCGGTCAGGCGCGGCGGTGTTCAGCGGCGTGCCGTCGAAGGCGTTCTCGCCGAGGATGCCGAGCGAGACCTCGTCGGTGATGGTCTTGCCGACGAGCTCGGCGCCGGCATCGAGCAGGCTCTGCACTGCCCAGGCATGGCGCTCCGGGACGGGATTGGCTTTGGCCCAGTCATGGTTGCCGCCGCCGGTCGGTGTACCCGCGACGTCGAACAGGTCCTTGACGGCGAAGGTCAGTCCGGCGAGCGGCCCGCCTTCCCGGCCGGGGATGCGGATGCGCGGGCCGGGCACGAAGGCGTTGACGCGATCCGCCATCACGGCCTCGGCGATCGTGTTTCGCCCAGGGAGATCGGTCGGGTCGGCATCGGCACGGCTTTTTATCCTTCGTGATGGTCGGCCTATCGTTCGGGTGGCAGCCTAAGCAGGTTTGCCGCCGCTGCAAACGTCAGCGTGCCGGCTTGCCACGCTATCGGTCATCGGGAACCTTTTACGGTCTGCGCCATCCGATGCGGCGAGGAGGACAGATCATGCCATCCATTCCGACGGTCGCGCGCGATGCCGGTTCCGCCTCGGCTGATGATCTCGATCTCGCCCGTCGTGCGAGCACGGGCGATCCTCAGGCCTTCCGCACGATCATGACGACGCATAACCAGGCGCTCTATCGCATCGCGCGGGCGGTGATCCGCAATGACAGCGAGGCCGAGGATGTGGTGCAGGAGGCCTATGTCCGGGCCTTCAGCCACCTCGACAGCTTCCGTGGCGAGGCGACGCTTTCGACCTGGTTGTCGCGCATCACCCTCAACGAGGCGCTGGGCCGCCTGCGCCGGAAGAAGCGGGCCGACAAGGCATTGCGCGCCGAGGACCCGGGTATTCCCGCGCAGATCATCCCCTTTCCCGGCAGCAGCAGCGGCGACGATCCGGAGCGAATGATGGCGCAGCGGCAGATCCTTCAACTGGTCGAGCGCGCGACCGACAACCTTCCCGACGTCTATCGCGGCGTGTTCATGGCGCGAGTGATCGAGGGGCGCAGCGTCGAGGAAACCGCGGAACTCCTCGACATCCGGGCGGAGACGGTCAAGACCCGGCTGCACCGGGCGCGGCTTTTGGTGCGCAAGGAGCTGGAACAGCAGATCGGCCCGGTGCTGCTCGATGCCTTCCCCTTCGCGGGCCGGCGCTGCGAACGCCTGACCGCTGCCGTGATGCAAAGACTTGGTATTCCCACCTGAAATTCTGGGAACGTTTTGGCCGCGCCGGCATCCAATAAGGGTCGATGAAACAAACGGTTCGGGCTCGCTCTTGCGGCCCGGAGAAGGAGGATTCATGTCTGTTCGCACGTATAGCTTCGCGCTTGCTCTCGCATTGCTGGGAGTGGCGACCGCAGCACAGGCCGCCGACAAACCGACCGATCCGCAGATCGCCCATATCGCCTATACGGCCGGAGCGATCGACGTCGCAGCGGCCAAGCAGGCCATCGCGAAATCACGGAACAAGGTGGTGGTGTCCTTCGCCAAGGACATGATGCGTGACCACCAGGCCGTCAACAAGCAGGCACTTGCTCTCGTTGCCAAGCTCAAGGTCAAGCCGGAGGACAATGCGACGAGCCGCGCCCTCTCCGATGCCGCTGGCAAGACCAAGGCATCGCTCGCCAAGTTGCGCGGCAAGGCCTTCGACAAGGCCTATGTCGCCAACGAGGTCGCCTTCCACCAACAGGTGAATGGGGCTTTGCAGACCCTGCTGATCCCGTCGGCGAGCAATGCCGAGCTCAAGGGCCTGCTCGAAACCGGCCTGAAGATATTCCAGGGCCATGAGCAGCATGCGGTGCATGTCGCCGCCGAGCTGCAATAGGGCACCGCCATGAGCGTGGCGCGATATCTGCCGGCGGTCGCGGCCGTGATACTGGCCGCGGCTGCAGTGCCCGCCCGGGCGGAGACCATTCAGGTGATCGTCGACAAGCTGGTCTTCACGCCGGCCGAGGTCAGTGCGAAGGTCGGCGACACCATCGAATGGGTCAACCGGGACATCCTCGCCCATACCGCCACGGTGAAGGGCGGGATGGAGGTGATGATCCCCGCCAGGAAGACCGGCCGGGTGACGCTGCAGAAGGCGGAGGCGATCGACTATTTCTGCCGCTTCCACCCCAACATGAAGGGTCGCATCACCGTCTCGGCCCCGTGACGGGAATGCGGGGTCGGGGCGCGTCTCGGGCGATGGGAGGCCGGGGCGCGCCCTGTTCCTGCGCGATCAGGAACTTTTCCTGAGCCTCGGTCTCGACGGAGGCCGCATCATGCCCGCGGCGGATCTGCGCGATCGCGTCGGCTGCGTCGGCCCCGTTCTCGACCAGCAGCAGCGCGGCGATGGTGCCGGTGCGGCCGAGGCCGGCGCGGCAATGGATTGCCCAACTCTCGCCTTCGCGCAGGCGGCGCGGCAGGTCGAGCTCGCGCCAGCCCGCCATGAAGGCCGCATCCGGCACGCCGTAATCGGGGATGGCGAGATGAGCCCATTCGAGCCCGGCTGCCCGGACAGCGGCGGCGAAGCCGACGATGCCAGCCGGAAATTCCTGTGCTTCGACGAGGCTGAGCAGGCCGGTTGCGCCCAATCCCGCCAGACGCGACAGATCCTCCGCCAGGGCGGTCTGCGATGCGGCGTCATCCGGCGCCCCCTGCCGCCGGCCGGGGCAGGGGCCGAGCAGGAGCGCGCCGGCGAAGCCGGGCAGGTCGAGACGGGAAATAGAAGGCGCCGGGCTGTGCAAGCAAGCCTCCAAATGGCGGAAGGGCCGGGTACTCTACCTGTCGCATCGTCTTTGCACGAGCCGATGGACAGCGTGCGGCTTGTCGCGATGGGATCGGAAACGCCGGGAAGAATCGGGGCGACGTTCAGCGGAGTGGAACAGGGGTCGGTCTATTCCGCGACATCATAAACAATGCGCTTCGAATGCATTGGCCAGCGGCTGTTCGCGCGTGCCATCCTCGCCGGATCAGGGGAGCGTTGCGGCGCTCCGGTTCGACGGAGCCCGACGTGCCAGACGATTACAGCACCCTCTACGAGGCGGTCGAGCCCTATCGGTCCTTGCGCCTGCCGGTCGGTGACGGACATGAACTCCATGTCGATCTCAGCGGCAATCCCGACGGCATCCCCGTGGTGTTCCTGCATGGCGGACCCGGCGGTGGCACCAAGCCGGCGCAGCGCAAGACCTTCGACCCGTCCGCCTTCCGGATCGTGACCTTCGACCAGCGCGGGGCGGGGCGCTCCAGCCCTCTGGCGGAGCTCGCGGGCAATACCACGCAGGCGCTGATCGCCGATCTCGAACGCATCCGGGAGCATCTCGGCATCGAGCGCTGGCTCGTCACCGGCGGTTCCTGGGGCAGCTGCCTCGGCCTCGCCTATGGGCAGGCCCATCCCGAGCGCTGTCTCGGCTTCCGCCTGCATGGCATCTTCATGGCCGAGCGCGCCGAGATCGACTGGTGGTTCCACGGCTCGCGCACGATCTTCCCTGATCATTGGGAGACCTTCGCCAATTTCGTGCCGGAGGCGGAGCGCGGCGACCTGCTCGGCGCCTATTACCGCCGCCTCACCGGGCCTGACCGCGAGCAACAACTCGCTGCTGCGGTCGCCTTGCGCACCTTCTCGGGGAAGACCCAGACCTTCCTGCCCGATGCCGAGCATGTCGCGGCCCTGACCGAGCCGGATGCCGCGCTCGCGCTCGCCCGCATCTTCACGCATTACTGCGTCAACGGCGCCTTCTTCGAACCCGGCCAGTTGCTGCGCGACGTCTCGCGCATCCGGCATCTGCCGGCCGAGATCGTGCAGGGGCGCTACGACATCGTCACGCCGATGTGCACGGCCTGGCGCCTGAAGACAGCCTGGCCCGAGGCCCGCTTCACCATCGTGACCGAAGCCAATCACGCGGCGACGCCGAGCGCGCCGGCCCTGTCTCTGGCGCTGCGCGACGCGACCGACCGCCTGCGCGATTCGATGCTGGCCCTCGCGGCCTGAAGGAACGACCATGTACGAAGCCGCCGGCCAGATCCGCCTGGGCATCGAGCCCTATCTCGAAATCCGCAGTGCCAAGAGCCCGGCCGTCGCGCCGGATGGCGAGCTGCTCGCCTATCTCAGCGACGAGAGCGGCACGCATCAGATCTGGCTTCGGCCGCTCGCCGGCGGGGCGCCCTGGCGCCTGACCGATATGCCGGAGCCCGTCGGCGCGATCGCCTTCAACCCGAAGAGCCGCGACCTGCTCTTCACGATGGATTGCGGCGGCGACGAGCGCCATCAGCTCTGGCTCGTGCCGGGTGCCTCGGGCGTGCCGCAGCCGCTGACCGACGATCCGACCGTGGTGCATGTCTGGGGCTGCTGGGCGCCGGACGGACAGCGCATCGCCTTCGCCTCGAACGCGCGCGACCGCGAGCATATGGATATCTACGTGATGGACATGGCGACGCGGGCGGCGCGGCGCGTGTTCGAGGGTAGCGGCTATCGCGAGGCCGTGGCCTTCTTCCCGGACGGGCGCTCGCTCCTGGTCGCCGATGCGACCCATGCGATGAACGACCAGGATCTGTTCCGGCTCGATCTCGAAAGCGGGGCGCGCGAGGCGCTGCTGCCGCATGAGGGCCGCGCCCGCTATGCCGCGAGCCGGATGAAGAAGGATGGCAGCGGCTTCTTCACCATTACCGACCAGGGGCGCGAGTTTCTCAGCGTCGCCTTCCGCTCGGCGACTGACGGCACGCTGGACTGGATCGTCGATCGCGACGGGCAGGATATCGAGGCGGTGGCGCTGGCGCCGGACCAGAACCGCCTCGCCTATGTCGCGAATGATCGTGGCTGGAACCGCATCTTCGTGCGCGAGATCGCCGGTGGGGTCGAGTTCGAGGTCGAAGGTTTTCCGGCTGGCTCGGTCGGCTCCGTCGCCTGGCTGCCGGATGGTTCGGGGCTCGTCTTCCCGCTTGATGGCTCGACCTCCTCCCCGGATATCTGGCGCTTCGATATCGCCTCGAAGCAGGTGAAGCGCCTGACCGATGCCTCGAAGGCCGGGCTCGATCCCGCGGGCTTCGTCGAGCCGACGCTGGCGAGCACCAAGAGCTTCGACGGGCTCGAAGTGCCGTTCTTCGTCTACCGGCCGCGCGGCAAGGCGCCGGAAGGCGGCTATCCGGCCGTCGTCGTGGTCCATGGCGGGCCGGAGGCGCAATGGACCCCGATCTTCCGGGCCGACCTGCAGTTCTTCCTGAGCCAGGGCATCATGGTGATCGCGCCGAACGTGCGCGGCTCGACCGGCTATGGCCGCAGCTATCATCATCTCGACGACAAACATCTACGCATGGACAGCGTCGCCGACCTCAAGGCGGTCCGGCTCTGGCTGCGCGAGCAATCTGACGTGAACGATGACCGCGTCGCCGTCTATGGCCGCTCCTATGGCGGCTTCATGGTGCTGGCGGCGCTCACCGAGCAGCCCGAACTCTGGAAGGTCGGGATCGAGTTCTACGGCATCGCCAATTTCCTGACGCTGCTGGAGACCACAGGGCCGTGGCGGCGCTATCTGCGCGCGGTCGAATATGGCGATCCGGTCGCGGACCGCGAGAACCTGATCCGCTTCTCGCCGATCCACAAAATCGACCAGATCCGGGTGCCCCTCTTCATGGCGCAAGGGTTCGATGACCCCCGCGTGCCGCCGGGCGAGAGCGAGATGGTCTATTCGGTGCTGCGCGGCCTCGGCCGCCCGGTCGAGTATCTGCGCATCCCGCATGAGGGCCATGGCTTCGCCCGGATCGAAAACCGGCGCACCGTCTTCGGCGGCGTGGCCCGTTTCCTGCGAGAGCATCTTTGAGCGCCCCGGCATCTGAAAGGACGCAAACCATGCAGAACTCCGAGATCATCTGGCAGCTCGTCGATGCGAAGCGGCAGTCCTTCGAGGCGCTGAGCGACCGCGTCTGGGGCATGCCCGAGATCGCCTATACCGAATATGGCTCGGTCGCCGAGCATATCGCCATGCTGAAGGAGCAGGGTTTCCGCATCACCGAGAACGTCGCGGGCATCCCGACCGCCGTGATGGGCGAGGCGGGCGAGGGCGGCCCGGTCATCGCCATCCTCGGCGAATACGACGCGCTGCCCGGCCTGAGCCAGGAGGCCAATATCGCCGAGCCGAAGCCGGTCGAGGCCGGCGGCCACGGCCATGGCTGCGGTCACAATATGCTGGGCTCGGCCGCGCTGCTGGCTGCGACCGCGGTGAAGGACTGGCTGGCCAAAACCGGCCGACCGGGGCGGGTGCGTTATTTCGGCTGCCCGGCGGAAGAGGGCGGCGCGGCCAAGGCCTTCATGGTGCGGGCCGGCGCGTTCGACGATGTCGATGTCGCCATCAGCTGGCACCCGGCCTCGATGACCAAGGTCGACGATGCGCTGTCGCTCGCCAACACGCGGATGGATTTCCAGTTCACCGGTCGCGCCTCGCACGCCGCCGCGGCGCCGCATCTCGGCCGCTCGGCGCTCGATGCGGTGGAACTCATGAATGTCGGCGTCAACTACATGCGCGAGCATGCGCCGTCCGATGCGCGCATCCACTATGCCTATCTCGATGCGGGCGGCATCGCGCCGAACGTCGTCCAGGCTTCGGCCAAGGTGCGCTACGCCATCCGGGCGCGCGACCTCGCCGGGATGCTGGAGCTCAATGAGCGCGTGAAGATGATCGCCGAGGGCGCGGCGCTGATGACCGAGACCACGGTCTCGATCTCGATCATGAGCGCGGTCTCCAACATGCTCGGCAACACGCCGCTGGAAGATGCGATGTTCAAGAACATCGACCGCCTCGGCCCCGTGCCCTTCGATGCCGCCGACAAGGCCTATGCGGCCAAGATCCAGGCGACGCTCGGCCCGGCGGATATCCTCAACGACTATCGCAAGACCGGCATCGCGCCGCGCGAGAACACGCCACTTTGCGATTTCGTCGTGCCGCAGGGCACGCGCGGCGTGCCGATGATCGGCTCGACCGATGTCGCCGATGTCAGCTGGAAGGTGCCGACCATCCAGGCTAGGGTCGCGACCCATGCGATCGGCACACCCGGTCATTCCTGGCAGATCACGGCACAGGGTAAGGCGCCGGCCGCCCACAAGGGCATGGTCCATGCCGCCAAGATCATGGCGGCGACGGCGATCGACGTGATCAGCGACGAGACGCTGTTGGCGCGCGCCAAGAAGGACCATCAGGAACGGGTGACGCAGACGCCTTATGTCTGCCCGATCCCGGCGGAGGTGAAGCCGCCGATCAAGCCGCGGCCGGTGGCCGCCTGAGCCAGAATCGCGTGGGCGGCACCAATGCTGCTTCCGCCGCCGACGCGTCCAATCGAACAACAACCAAAGAGCGGGATCGAGATCATGGCCGACCGAAACGACGAGACCGGAACGAGGCGCTGCCTTGTCGGGCGCAAGCTCCTCTCGGCTGCTGCGGCCGCCGCCCTCTGCGCCGGCGCGGGAGCGGCAGTCGCCGCGACGCCGAAGAACGCGCTCGTGATGGCCTGGAACGTCGACGCGATCAGCACCTTCGATCCCGCCCAGGTCGGCGAGGTCGTCACCAACGAGATCCTGCAGAACACCTGCGATACGCTGGTCGATTTCGACCCGGCCGACGAGCGCAAGGTCGTGCCGGGTTTCGCCGAGCGCTGGGATGTCTCGCCGGACCGCAAGGAGATCACCTTCCACCTGCGCAAGGGCGCGAAGTTCCCCTCCGGCAATCCGGTCACGGCCGAGGATGTCGCCTGGTCGATGCACCGCGTCGTCAAGCTCAATTTCGGCAATGCCGCGACGCTGACCGAGTACGGCTTCACCAAGGACAATGTCGAGCAGACCATCGTCGCGGGTAACGACACGCTCACGCTCAAGCTGGACAAGCCCTATCCGACGACGCTGGTGCTGCAGGCGATCGCCGCCAACCGGGTCTCCATGGTGATGGACAAGAAGACCCTGATGGCGAACCAGCAGGGCACCGATCTCGGCAACAAGTACCTGGCGACGCGCACGGCCTGCGTCGGTCCCTACAAGCTGACACGCTGGAATGCCGGCGAATCGATCGTGCTGGAGGCGAACGAGGGGTATTGGGGCACGGCGCCCGGTCTCAAGCGCATCCTGATCCGCCATGTCGCCGAGCCCGGCACCCAGCGCCTGCTGCTCAGCCAGGGCGATGTCGACGTGGCGCGCGACCTGACGCCGGAAGACTTGAAGGACCTCGAAGGCTCAAAGGACGTCTCGATCATCAAGGTCCTCAGGCCGCAATTGTTCTACTGGGGCTTCAACGTCGCGGACGGTCCGTTCTCCAAGGAGAAGGTGCGCCTCGCGATGCGCTACCTGATCGACTACGAGGGCCTCGGCAAGACGGTGATGACCTATCTCGGCGTGCCGCGCGCCAGCTTCGCCCAGCTCGGCGCGGTCGGTGCCCTCGACGAGAAGGAAGGGCAGCCCTTCAAGCTCGATCTGGACAAGGCCAAGCAGCTCCTGACAGAAGCCGGTTATCCCAACGGCTTCGAGGCGAGCGTGCTCTTCGGCACGCTGCCGCATGCGAACCCGATCGCCCAGAGCGTCCAGCAGAACGCAGCCAAGGTCGGCGTCAAGCTCTCGCTCGAGCGCATGGCCAATGCCCAGCTCTTCAGCAAGGTGCGCGGCCGCGAGTACCAGTCGGCGATGCTGGCCTGGCAGACCGGCGTGCCGGACGCGCATGGCAATGCCTCGCGCCTTGTCTTCAACCCGGACAACCGGCTCGAAGCGAAGCAGACCCAGTACCCGAGCTGGCGTTCCGCCTATCAGGACCTTGAACTCAACAAGCAGATCGACGCGGCCCTGCTCGAGCCCGATCCGGCCAAGCGCGATGCGCTCTATGCGACGATCCAGAAAGAGGTGATGGCCAAGGGGCCGATGGCCTTCATGTTCCAGATGAACAGTGTCGCCGGCGTGCGCAAGGACCTGAAGTCGTGGACCTGGAACGGCTTCCGGACCTATTACGAGCGTACGGCCAAGTAAGGCTGTCGCGATGTCCCGGACCGCCGCTGCGGCACCCGGCCTGAGCTCCGATCCGGGACGGACCATTCTTCCGTCCTGGCTCAAGGCCTCCGGTCGAACGCTCGTCTCCTTCGCCGTCACCCTGCTCGGGCTGGCGGCGTTGACCTTCTTCATCGGCCGCCTGTTGCCGCTCGATCCCGTCGTCGCCGTGCTCGGCGACAACGTGACCCAGGAAGCCTATCAGGCGATGTACAAGCAGCTTGGCCTCGACCAGCCGCTCTACATCCAGTTCGGCCGCTATCTCTGGGGCGTGCTGCATCTCGATTTCGGGATGGCTCTGACCACGGGCAAGCCGGTGATGGCGGATATCGCCCGCGTCTTCCCGGCGACGATCGAGCTCGCCAGCGTGGCGATCGTGATCGGCACCAGCCTGGGCATCCCGCTTGGCGTGCTCTCGGCGATGTATCGCGGCTCCCTTGTCGACCAGATCGTCCGGGTCGTCGGCCTGATCGGTTATTCCGCGCCGAATTTCTGGCTCGGCCTGATGGGGCTCGTGCTGTTCTACGCGACGCTGGGTTGGGTCGGTGGTCCCGGCCGCATCGATTTCACTTACGAATTCGACCTCGAACCCGTCACCGGCTTCCTGCTGATCGACAGCCTGCTCGCCGGCAACTGGGAGATGTTCGGCAACGCCGTCTCGCACATCATCCTGCCGGCCTCGATCCTGGCCTTCAGCTCGCTCGCCTATATCAGCCGGATGACCCGCAGCTTCATGATGGAGCAGCTCGGGCAGGAATATGTCGTGACGGCGCGGGTGAAAGGCCTGTCCTGGGCGCGCACGGTCTGGGGTCACGCCTTCCGCAACATCGCCGTGCAGGTGGTGACGGTGGTGGCACTGTCCTACGCCTTTCTGCTCGAAGGCGCGGTCTTGACCGAGACGGTCTTCGCCTGGCCGGGCTTCGGCCGCTACCTGACCAACGCGCTTCTCGCCGGCGACATGAACGCGGTCGTCGGCTGCACGCTGCTCGTCGGCGTCATCTTCGTGACGCTCAACCTGTTATGCGACCTGCTTTACCGGGTCTTCGACCCGCGAACCCGCTGAGGCATGGCCATGGCACCACAACCCATCGACCAGGCCAACGGGCGAGGCCTCCGGGCTTGGCTCGCGGCGCCCGTCCCGGCCTCGCCCTTCCAGGCGCGGATGCAGCAATTGTCGCTGAAATGGTGGCGGCTGCGGGCCAACCCTGCCGCCCTGTTCGGCCTCGCCATCATCGTCCTGATCGCGCTCACGGCGCTGTTCGCCCCGCTGGTCGCGACGCATGACATCTATGCGCAGGACCTGACGCAGCGCCTGCAGCGGCCTTCGGCCGCGCATTGGTTCGGCACCGACGAGCTTGGCCGTGACATCTTCAGCCGGCTGGTCTTCGGCGCGCGGATCACGCTCTACATCGCCATGCTGACGGCGGTGATCGCGGCGCCGCTCGGGCTGATCGTCGGCACCACCTCGGGCTATCTCGGAGGTTGGGTCGACACCGTGTTGATGCGGATCGTCGACATCTTCCTGGCCTTCCCGAGCCTGGTGCTGGCGCTCGCCTTCGTCGCGGCGCTGGGCCCCAGCATCGACCATGCGATCATCGCGATCGCGCTCGCCGCCTGGCCGCCGATCGCGCGGCTGGCGCGGGCCGAGACGCTGTCGATCCGCAAGTCCGACTATATCGCGGCGGTCCGGCTGCAGGGTGCGTCGCCGCTCAGGATCATCCTCGGCCATGTCGTGCCGATGTGCATCCCTTCGGTCGTGGTGCGCATTACCCTCAGCATGGCGTCGATCATCCTGACGGCGGCAGGTCTCGGCTTCCTGGGCCTGGGCGCCCAGCCGCCGAGCCCGGAATGGGGCGCGATGCTGGCGTCCGGTCGCGAGTTCATCCTGACCAATGGCTGGATCGCCGGCATTCCCGGCCTTGCCATCCTGATCACCAGCCTGGCCTTCAACCTGTTCGGCGACGGCCTGCGCGACATCCTGGATCCGCGCCATGGATAAGCCGCTGCTCGAGGTCGAGGACCTCTCCGTCACCTTCAAGGGCGCGCATCGCTCGGTGCAGGCGGTGCGCGGCATCTCTTTCAGCGTCGGCCGCGAGAAGGTCGGCATCGTCGGCGAATCCGGCTCGGGCAAGTCTCTGACCGGCCGCACGATCCTGAAGCTGACGCCGAAGGCTGCGATGATTGCCGCCAAGAAGCTGTCCTTCGACGGGATCGACCTGCTCGCAGCCAGCGAGCGCCAGATGCGGAGCATCCGCGGCAACCGCATCTCGATGATCCTGCAGGACCCGAAATTTTCGCTGAACCCGCTGATGCGGGTCGGCGAGCAGATCACCGAGGCCTACCGCCTGCACCACAAGGTCGGCGGCAAGGAGGCCGAGGCCCGGGCGCTCGCCATGCTGGAGGCCGTGAAGATCCGCGACCCCGCGCGTGTCTTCAGGCTCTATCCGCACGAGGTCTCGGGCGGCATGGGCCAGCGCATCATGATCGCGATGATGCTGATCCCGGAGCCCGACCTGATCATCGCGGACGAGCCGACCTCGGCGCTCGACGTCACCATCCGGCGGCAGGTGCTGAGCATTCTCGACGAGTTGGTGACGCGGCGCGGCGCCGGGCTGATCTTCATCAGCCACGACCTCAATCTCGTAGCGGACTTCTGCGACCGCGTGCTGGTAATGTATGCCGGCCGGATCATGGAGGACATCCCGGCGCGCGAACTGCACAATGCACGGCACCCCTATACACGCGCCTTGCTCGACAGCCTGCCGCGGCTCGACCGGCAGGCCGACATGCTGCAGGTGCCGAGCCGCGACCCGGCCTGGCTCGATGGACCGACGCTGCAGAGCGGGAGCCAGCCATGAGCGCGACGGATCCGACCCTGGCGGCGAACCGCCCGGCTGCGCTCGCGGTCAGCCATCTCTCGGTTGTCTTCGGCCGTGGCGCCTCGGCGCTGAAGGCGGTGGACGACGTCTCCTTCACGCTCGGACATGGCGAGGCCTTCGGCCTGATCGGTGAATCCGGCTGCGGCAAGTCGACCGTGCTGCGCGCTCTCGCCGGACTGAACAGCGAGTATGGCGGCTCGATCAGCTTCCAGGATCGGGAGGTGCCGCATAAGCGCGACAAGGCCTTCTTCCGCCGCGTGCAGATGGTGTTCCAGGACCCATATTCCTCGCTGCATCCGCGCAAGATGGTGCAGAACGTGCTGGCCGAGCCGCTGAAGATCCATGGCTTCGACCGGCCACAGGAGCGGATCGACGATATTCTCACCGCCGTCGGCCTCGGGCCGTCCTTCCGCTACCGCTTCCCGCATGAACTCTCGGGCGGGCAGCGCCAGCGCGTCGCGATCGCGCGTGCGCTGATCATCGAGCCCGAACTGCTGCTGCTGGACGAGCCGACCTCGGCGCTCGACGTCTCCGTGCAGGCCGAAATCCTCAATCTGCTGAAGCAGCTCCGCCGCGACCGCGACCTGACCTATCTGATGGTCAGCCATGATCTCGCGGTGGTGACGCATCTCTGCGAGCGCGTCGCGATGATGAGCGAGGGCCGCATCCTCGAAGAGATGAGCGCCGGGGACGTCCGGGCCGGCCGGGCGCATCAGCCCTATACGCGTGAATTCCTCGAAGCGAGCGTCGGTTATCGCCCGATCGCGTGAGCGACCGGGCTACGGAGGATCAGATGATGGATGAAGCAGTGATGACGGGCGAAGCCTTGCGTGCAGAGCGTTGGCCGGTGAATGGCTGGGAGAGCGTCGCACCGGAGACGGCGGGCTGGTCGCGCGAAGGGCTCGACCGCGCCTGGCGCTTCGCCGACACCATTTCGACGGCGACAGTGATGATCGTGCAGGGCGGGCGCGTGGTGGCGAGCCGCGGCGATCTCGCCCATCGCTACCAGTGCCATTCCGTCCGCAAGAGCTTCCTCAGCGCGCTGATCGGCATCCATGAGGAAGCCGGCCGCATCGACATGTCGCGCACGCTCGCCGATCTCGGCATCGACGACAAGGAAGGCCTCAGCGACCGCGAGAAGTCGGCAACGATCTATGATCTGCTGACGGCGCGTTCCGGCATCTTCCACCCGGCCGGCTACGAATCCCCCTGGATGAAGTCGATCAAGCCGCCGCGCCATTCGCAGCCGCCGGGCACCTTCTGGCTCTACAACAACTGGGATTTCAACGCGCTGGGCACGATCTTCACGGCGCTGACCGGTGCCGGCATCCATGACGATTTCCTGGCGCAGATCGGCCGCCCGCTCGGCATGGAGGATTTCCGCCTCGATGGCGAGCGGCGCGACGGCTGGCTGGAGCCGGACGATTGCTCCGTCCATCCCGCCTATCCGTTCCGGATGTCGACGCGCGACCTCGCCCGCTTCGGCCTGATGTTCCTGCGGCAGGGCCGTTGGCAGGACGCGCAGATCATTCCGGCCAACTGGGTCGCGACCAGCGTGCTGCCGCTCTCCGATGCCGGGCCGCGCGGCGGCTATGGCTATATGTGGTGGACCGAGCGCTCCGGCGCGGGCTTTCCGGGCGTCGTGCTGCCCGCGGGCAGCTACAGCGCGCAGGGCGTCGGCGGGCAGAACTGCCTTGTCATTCCGTCGCTGGACCTCGTCATCGTCCACCGCGTCAACACCGACATCAAAGGCACGGAGGTGAGCCGCTTCGCCTTCGGCCGCCTGCTGCGCCTGATCCTCGAAGCGCGCCGAGCCGGCTGAGGGCACGTCGCGCTGTCGCAGGAACTCGAGGCGGTGGCAGGTTATCGCGCGGCCTCGACCTCGCGCAGGCAGATCCTGAGCCTGTCGAGGATCATCTCGACATCGTCGGCGCCGACCGTCAGCGGCGGGCGGATCTTGAGAATGTTGTCGGCGGGTCCCTCGCGCCCGACCAGGATGCGCATCTCGCGCAGGCGGTTCATGACATGGGCGGCCGCATCGGTCGCGGGCTCCAGCGTTTCGCGATCCGTGACCAGCTCCAGCCCGAGGAAGAGTCCGATGCCGCGGACGTCGCCGACGCAAGGATAGTCATCCATCAGCGTGCGCATGCCAGCGAGAAGCTTGTCGCCCATCGCCTTGGCATTGGCCGAAAGCCCTTCCTCCTCGACGATGTCGAGGACCTCTGCAGCGATGCGGCAGGACAGGTTCGAGCCGCCGAAGGTCGAGAAATACTCCGGGCCTTCCGCGAAGCGCTCGGCGATGGCGCGGGTGGTGATGAGCGCGCCGATCGGGTGGCCGTTGCCGAGTGGCTTGCCGAGGACGACGATATCCGGCCGCACGCCCTGCTGCTCGAAGCCGAAATAGTAATCGCCGAGACGGCCGAGCCCGGTCTGCACCTCGTCGGCGATGCAGATGCCGCCAGCAGCGCGGATGCGCTCGTAGACCGCGGCGAGATAGCCGGGCGGCGGGATGATCTGGCCGCCGACGCTCGGGAAGGTCTCGGCGATGAAGCCGGCGACCTTGCCGCCGCGTTCCGCGATCGCTGCGAGCGCGCCGTCGACCTGCTCAGCGTAGTGCAGCGCGCGGTTGGCATCGTCGCGGCGGAAGCGGCCGCGATAATCATCGGCAACGTCGACGAGCTGCACCCAGGGCTTGCGGCCACCCATGTTCGGCTTGTTGAACTTGTAGGCGGAGATGTCGATCGCGCCGGTGGTGTTGCCGTGATAGCCGTGATCGGGCGTGACGATGTCGTAGCCGCCGCTGGCCGCGCGGGCGAGGCGCAAAGCCAGCTCATTTGCTTCCGAGCCGGAATTGACGAAGAAGCAGACCTCCAACTCCTTGGGCAGCTTGGCAGTCAGGCGCTGGGCCAGCGCCATCGGCGCCGGGTGCAGGTAGCGCGTGTTGGAGTTCATCCGCGCGAGCTGGTCCATCGCCACCTTGCGGATGCGCGGATGGGCGTGGCCCACATGCGGCACGTTGTTATAGGCGTCGAGATAGGGCCGCCCCATCGCGTCGAAGAGATGGTGGCGCCAGCCGCGCAGGAAGGTGACGGGCTTCTTGTAGCTGAGCTTGAGATTGGCGCCGAAGCGGGCCTTGCGCTCGGCCAGTAGCGCGACTTCGTCGATCGCCTGATAGGCGACGGTCTCGTCGGGCAGGTTGAGCAGGGCGGCGGGGTTCGGGCAGATCGCCTGCCAGAGCGCCCAGTCGTCGGGATCGGCGACGCCCGGCCAGTCATGGCCCATGCCGTCCAGCGTCAGCGCGAGCTGGAAATGCAGATGCGGCTCCCAGCCGCCATTCTCCTCCGCCGGTCCAAGTTTTGCGAAGGCCTCGCCGGCTGCGATCTCCTGGCCCTGCTTCAGTTTCGCTGCGCCATCGGCGGCGAGATGGCCGTAGAGGGTGTGGAAGATGTCACCCGCGGGCGTGCGGTGTTCGAGGATGACGACGCCGCCATAGTCGAGATGGCCCTCGCGGTTCTCCGCCAGCGCGACGCGCCCGGCGAGAGGCGCCCGGACCGGCTCGCCGGCGGGGCCGAAGACATCGACCGCCATATGGATGGTGCGGCGGTTGGAGGCGAGCCAGCGACCCTTGCGGAAGGCCTTGTCGGTATAGACTAGGCGCGGCTCGCCATACTGGCCGAGCCACCATTCCTGGGTGATGCCGAGCCCGGTGCCGAGATTGCGGGCCTCATCGGCGCGCAGTTCGAACGGGTTCTGCGGGATTGTCGCCTCGGCGATGCCGAGCGAACCCACCGGCAGGCCGTCGAGTGCACGGCCGAGCACCGGGGCGAAGCTGCCGCGCTGTGCGGCGATCCAGCTCGCAATGCGGCCGGCGGCATCGGTGACGGGCAGGCCGCAGGCATTGCGCAGGCGCGCGCCCATCAAGTCGCCGTCGATGGCGAGGTTTTCCAGAAGCCGCCATGCGGGGGCCTGCGAGATCGTGACATAGGGGTCGTTCGGGCGGCCTTTTGCCTCAATCGTCGAGTTCACGACGCTGACGGCGAGGCGCATCCGGACGAGCGGCCAGATCAGGCCGATCTCCTCGGCACTCAGCGGTGAGACGCCGTGATAGCCCGCGACCAAGGCTGCAAGCGCGGCTTCGGGCGTCTCGTGGTCGAGGATGGCATAGGCCGCGGCGATGGCGATCTCGCAGACGCGCGGGCCATCGGTCATGTCGCCGAAATCGATCAGGCCGCTGATCCGGGCGGGCTCTCCAAGGCGCGGCGAGACGAGGATGTTGAAGTCGTTGAGGTCGTTATGGATGGTCTGGCGCGGCAGCCTGTCGAGCGCGGGCTTCAGCGCCTCGAAACCGGTGACGATCTCTGCCACGAGCTTGCGGCGCGAGCCTTCCAGCACGTCGAGATGCGGCTTGATCCAGCCGGCCTCGGTCAGGTCCCATTTCGCGGCGTCCGGCGCGGCCGTGACCTTGAAATCGCGGAGTGCCAGGTCGAGCCGGGCGGTCAGTGCGCCGAGTTCGGCGAGGACGGCAGGCGGCTGCGGCCCGGCTTCGCCCATCGGAATGCCCTTGAAGGCGCGCTGGACCCAGACCATGCGCTGATGGCCCTGAGCGTCCGCGACCTCCTGCCAGAAGCGCTTGCCTTCGGCGGGGAGCAGGCGCGGCAGCGGCAGCGTCGGATCGGCGGCAAGCGCGTGACTGATCGCGGCGCATTGCTGGTCGACAAGGGCGGGCTCGCCCTGCGGGCGCATCGCCTTGACGATGACGTCGCCTTCGCTGGTCCGGCCGCGGAAGTTGAGGTCGTATTCGCCGCCGAGCTGGCGCAGCCCGCCATCGATGCCGAACTGCTCGGCCACCCCACGCAACCAGACGTGTTCCATCATCTCTCCCCCGCCGCGGAGCTGCCATGGCTCCGCGCTCGTTTCCTCACGCCCGGTCGAATCGACCGGTGCCGTCTTCCATAGCCAGAAAGGCGGCCGGTTTGATCCCGCAAAGTTTGCGGGACGGCGGCTGCCGGGTTGCGTGGGGCGAGGGTGACGATCAGCCTTGGATCGGCTTGTTGGACAGCCAGCGCTGCTTCGCCCGCTCGATCGCCTCGCGGACGGTATCGGGAGCCGTGCCGCCATAGCTGCGGCGGCTGCGGACCGAATGCTCGGGCGCCAGCACTGCGAAAACCGCTTCGCCGATGCGGGGATCGACCGAGCGCATGGCGTCGAGATCGAGCGCCTGCAAGGTGCAGCCCTTCGCCTCGGCCAGCGCGACGATGCGGGCGGTGATGTGATGGGCGTCGCGGAACGGGATGCCGGCCTCGCGCACCAGCCAGTCGGCGAGATCGGTCGCAGTCGGGAAGCCGCGGTCGAGGAAGGCGCGCATGCCCTCGGGGCGCACCGTGAGGTCGCGGACCATGCCGGTGGTGGCGGCGACGCAGAGCTCGACCGTTTCCAGCGCGTCGAACATCGGCTCCTTATCCTCCTGCATGTCCTTCATGAAGGTCATCGGCAGGCCCTTCACCATCACCAGCATGGCGGTGAGCGAGCCGACGACGCGGCCGGTCTTGCCGCGTACCAGCTCGGCCGCGTCGGGGTTGCGCTTCTGCGGCATGATCGAGGAGCCGGTGGTGAAGGCATCCGACAGCGCGATGAAGCGGAAGCCGTCGCTGCACCAGAGCGTGATCTCCTCGTTGAGGCGCGAGAGATGCACGGCCAGCATCGAGCAGCAGAACAGGAGTTCGCAGATATGGTCGCGGGCACCGACCGAATCCATCGAGTTCTCGGTCGGCCGGGCGAAGCCGAGCTCCGCCGCCGTGAACTGCCGGTCGATCGGGAAGGCGGTGCCGGCGAGCGCGGCGGCGCCGAGCGGCGAGACATTGGTGCGCTGGCGGGCGCCGGCCAGGCGCTCGCGGTCGCGCCCGAACATCTCGACATAGGCCATCAGGTGATGGCCGAAGGTCACGGGTTGGGCGACCTGCATATGGGTGAAGCCCGGCATGATCGTCTCGGCGTGCTCGCTCGCGCGCTCGATCAGCGCCTGCTGCAAGTCACGGATGGTGCCGTCGAGAGCATCGATCGCGTCACGCATCCAGAGGCGGACATCGGTGACGGCCTGGTCGTTGCGGCTGCGGGCGGTGTGCAGGCGCCCGGCGGGCTCGCCGATGATCTCCTTGAGGCGCGATTCCACGTTCATGTGGATGTCCTCGAGGTCGATGCTGAATTGCAGCTCGCCGCGGTCGATCTCGCCGCGGATCTGGTCGAGCCCGGCCTGGATGCGCTCGTTGTCGGCGCCAGCGATGATGCCCTGGCGGGCGAGCATCGCGGCATGGGTCTTGGACGCTGCGATATCCTGCCGGTAAAGACGGTAGTCGAAGCCGATCGAGGGATTGATCTTGCGCATCACATCGGCCGGCGCGGTGGTGAAGCGCCCGCCCCACATCTTGTTGGCACCGGGGTTCTGGTCGGACATGATGGGCTCTCCGGGAGCGGCTGCGACGTAATCGCCAAGGGATAGCAATCGTAATTTGGACTGTAAATTCCAAAATCGACCTTGACGTCCAAATCATGCCCATCATACTCGCGGGAGATGCGGTGGGTCGGCCGTCGCGGGATGGGCAGCATGAAGATCGAAGAATTCAGCCTGGAGCGCATCCAGTCGCTCTACGAGAACACCGTAGAGTTCAATCTCTCGGATAGCGGCGTCCATCCCTATTCGCTGAATGAGCTGCTCAGCGCGGAGCAGCGCGCCAAGCTGATGGAGGTCGAACTCGGCTATGGCTGGACCAATGGCGCTGTCGAGTTGCGCGAGGACATTGCAAAACTCTATCGCAACCGGACCTCGGACGAGGTGATCGTCACCAACGGCTCGGCCGAAGCCAATTTCCTGATGGTGATGTCGCTGATCGAGCCGGGCGACGAGATCGTCGTCTTCGTGCCGAACTACCTGCAGATCTGGGGCTGGGCGCGGGCGATCGGCGCGACCGTCAAGGAAGTGAAGCTGCGCGAGGAATTGGGCTGGACGCCTGATCTCGACGAGGTTCGCCGGGCGATCACGCCGCGCACCAAGCTGATGACGATTTGCAACCCGAACAACCCGACCGGCAGCCTGCTCTCGCGCGAGACGATGGACGCGCTGGTCGAGATCGCCCGGGCGCAGGGCTGCTATCTCCATGCCGATGAGGTCTACAAGGGCGCCGAACTCGAAACCGACGAGCCGCCCAGCTTCGCCGATCTCTACGAGAAGGCGATCATCACCAGCGGCCTCTCCAAGGCGATGGCGCTGCCCGGCCTGCGCATCGGCTGGCTGGTCGGCCCGGCCAAGGACATCTACACCGCCTGGCAGAACAAGGATTACACCTCGATCACGACGAGCGCGCTGAGCGAGCATATCGCCCGCATCGTCATCCAGCCGGCCAAGCGCGCCGAGATCCTGCAGCGGAGCAAGACCATCCTGCGGGAGAACCTCGCGCTGCTGACGAACTGGGTGAAGGCGAATGAGGAGTTCTTCTCCTTCGTGCCGCCCAAGGCCGGCGGCATGGCCTTCATCAGATACAGCCACTCGATGAACTCGACCGAGCTCGTCCACCGCTTGCGCGAGGATCGCGGCATCATGCTGCTGCCAGGCGATGTCTATGGGATGGACGGCTATATCCGCATCGGCATCGGCGCTCCGGGCGATCACCTCTCGGCGGGGCTGGAGCGCCTGAGCGACTATCTCAAGTCGCAGCCGCGCTAGAGGCTCTCGCATGACGCCGGAACTCGCTCCCTACCTGCCGGTCTGCGATGCGGTGGCGCTGCTGTTCCGGCCGCATGCCGAGGTCGTGTTGCACGATCTCGGCTCGCAGAGCGTCGTGCATATCGCCGGCAATTTCTCCCAGCGCGTGCTCGGCGAGCCGTCCCTGCTCGACGAGATCGGCTTCGACCCCAACGAGACGATCATCGGCCCCTATGAGAAGGTGAACTGGGACGGTCGGCGGCTGAAATCGATCAGCATCGTGCTCTCAGTCGGGGCCAAGGCCATCGGCGTGCTCTGCATCAATGTCGATGTCTCGCAGTTCCATGCGCTGATGCAGACGCTGTCCGCTCTGGCGACCGTGCCGGCCGGGAGCGAGAAGCCGCAGGCGCTGTTCAAGGAAGACTGGCACGAACGGATCAACGAGTTCGTGCAGCAATGGACGCAAAGCCGTGGCCTCGCGGTGACCAGCCTCAGCCGGGCAGAGAAGCGCGAGCTGGTGGCGGACCTTGCCGCCAACGGCGCCTTCGGCGGGCGCAATGCGGCCTCCTATATCTCGCGCATCCTCGGGCTCGCCCGCGCGACCGTCTACAACTACCTCAACCAGGCCAACGAGACCCCGGATGCTTGACCTGTCGCGTGCGGAGATCGAAGCCGCCGTCGATCTCGACCGGGCCTTCATCGCGCTGGAGGAGGGGTTCAAGGCGGCGGCAGCGGGACAGGTGCAGATGCCGCCGGTCGGCTATCTCGGCTTTCCCGCGCATAATGGCGATTGCCATATCAAGTTCGGCCATATCGCAGGTGATCCGATCTTCGTCGTGAAGATCGCGACCGGGTTTTACGACAATCCGGCCAAGGGACTGCCGACGACAAGCGGGATGATGATCGCGCTCTCGTCCGAGACCGGCGCGGTCGTCGCGATGCTGCGCGACGAGGGCTGGCTCACCGATCTCAGGACCGCTCTGGCCGGCGCCATCGCCACGCGGGCCGGGATGCGAGCCGATGCGCGCCGGATCGGGATCGTCGGCGCCGGTACCCAGGCGCGTTTCCAGATTCGCGCCGCCGCGCATCTTCTGCGCGAGCGTGAGCCGGTTTTTGCGGTCTGGGCGCGCTCGCCGGAGAAGCTGGAGGCACTGCGGCGAGACCTCGAAGGCGAGGGCATCACCGTCGAGCCGATGACGGAGCTGGAAGCGCTCTGCGCGCAGTCCGATGCGCTGATCACGGTGACGCCGGCTGCGACGCCGATCATCCGCGACGACTGGATCAGGCCGGGCACGCATATCACCGCGCTCGGTGCCGATGCGCCGGGCAAGCAGGAGCTGGATACGGCGCTGGTCGCGCTCGCCGATGTCAGGATCGCGGATTCGCTGGAGCAGAGCCTCGACCATGGCGAATTCGTCGCCGCTGCCAAGGTCGGGCTGATCGATGCGGGTGACTGCGTCGAGCTCGGGGCCGTGCTGGCCGGGGACGTGCCGGCGCGGCGCTCCGTCGACGACATCACCATCGCCGACCTGACAGGGATCGCGGTGCAGGATATCGCGATCGCGCGGGTGGTGCTGGACGGGATCGGGCGACAGGGCGACGCGTAGCGTCGCCCTTCGGGGCGTGCTTCAGCCCTTGTGCCGCGCCAGGAAGCGATCCATCCGCGCCAGGCCGTCGCGCAGCACTTCGGTCGGGACGCCGATGCCGATGCGGATGTGGTTCTCGATGCCGAACCAGCTTCCGGCGACGACGAAGACGCTCTCCTCCTCGCGCAGCTTCTGCGAGAAGACCTCGGAGGGCATGTCGAGCGGATAGCGCAGGAAGGCCATGCCGCCGGCCTGCGGGCGCCGCCATGACCAGTCGTTATGCTGCGCCATCCATTGCGCGACGAGATCGGCATTGCTGCGCAGCAAATCGCGGCCGCGTGCGAGCAGGCGGCCGCGCGTCTCAGGGCGCATCACCTCTTCCGCGAGAATCTGGCTCAGGATGCCGCTGCCGATCGTGGTGTAGTCCTGCCGTTCGGCGGCAGCGGCCACGACCTCGGCGGGAGCGACGATCCAGCCGAGGCGCAGGCCGGGGCAGGCGAAGGATTTCGACAGGCTGGAGGTGACGGCGACCTTGGGATAGCTGCCCCAGAGCGTCTGCGTCTCGGCGCCGTCGATCTCGCCGCCGCGATAGATCTCGTCGACCATCAGCCATGCATCGTTGCGCCGGGCAGCCTCAATGAGGGCGGCCCGGCTTGCGGCCGAGAGCACGCTGCCGGTGGGATTGGCCGGGTTGGTCACGGCGATCGCCTTGGCGCCCGCGGCGACTTTGGCGAGATGGGCGGGATCGATCTGCCAGTCGGTATCGCCCGACAATTCGAGCCGGCGGATGTCGAAGCCGAGCGCGCGGCCGAGCCCGTCGATCTGCATGAAGTTCGGCAGGGCGAAGACCAGCGCGTCGCCGGGCTCGAACAGCGCCATCAGCGCGATCATCGTCGCCTCCGAGGACCCGTTGGTGACAAGGATGTTGCCGGCGGTGGCGCCGGGATACCAGGAGGCAATGTTGTTACGCAGGTCCGGCCGGCCATCGGTCCAGCCATAGCCGAGCGGCTGCTTCAGCAGATCGCGCGCGGCCTGTTCGCCCAGGATGTCCTCGATCGACCAGGGATGGACGCCGCTCTCGGTCAGGTTGATCTCGACGTCGTTCTCGAAGAGCGTCTGGTTCCGCTCCATCTGGAAAATGTCGAACTTCACGCGAGCCTCCCGCCTTGCGGCCTGTCGCCTGCCGCCGGGGCGGCTGGGCTTTCACGGCATCTGTGAAGGCGGGCGAGAGGCAGGTCAAGGTAAATTTAGACAATCTGTCCAATTTGGACTGATTGTTTACGCGACCGAAGGAGCCGGCTCCGTAGCGCACTCGCCACGAGGACATTCCAAAGCGAAGAGGGCGGCCAACCCGACTCCGGATCTTAGCCCTGCCTTGCCGGGAACCGCTGCCGTCCTATATCCGTTGCCCAGCCATGTTTGAATCGCCCATGCCTAGCTCGAATTTCCGCTTTCCCGGTGTCCTGAACTCCCAGGAATTGCTCGTCGCAGAAGCCGTCCAGGCCAGGGCCTGGGCCGCGATCGGGCATGACAGCAGGCTCGATGCCGAGCTGGAAAGCGAGGCCCGCGACCGGCTCGGTCGGATCATCCTGCGATTGATGTCGAACGCATCCGACTCGGTTTCGGATCTCACCTCGGCCGCCGTCACCGAATTCAAGGCGACGCGCCCGACGATACGCGTTGAGCTATCCGGGCCGCAGGGCGGCTAGCGCGCGTAGATTTTCACGGAAACAAGCCGTCATCCCGGGTTTGACCCGGGATCCATCGAAGGGCGCCGCGCTCTACGATGGATCCCGGATCTCAGCTTCGCTGCATCCGGGATGACGCGCGTGTTACCTCTACTCCACCCGCTTAATGCGCGGCCATGTCGAGCGGGGGCTCGACATCATCCGTGATCGGGTTGGCGAAAGGGTTCTTCGCGCGGAAGGCTGCGAACTCGTCCTTCGCTGCCTGGAGCAGCGCAGGGTCGTTCAGCACGTCCGAGGCGACGCCGGCCATCGCCTTGGCGGCGAGCGCCAGGCCTTTATGCGCAGCCGGTGCCAGGCCCTGCGCGACGAGTTGCCAGGAATGGCCGGGCGTGCCGATTGCGTAGCAGGCGGTGCGGCACTGCACCGTCGGGACGACCCAGCTCACCGTGCCGACGTCGGTCGAGCCGACGGAGGTGTCGTTGCCGGCGCCGAGCGGATAGATCTCGTCGCTCAGCGCCTCGCCGTCCTTCGGCTTCAGGTCGAAGCGGCCATAGGCGGCGGCGATGTCCTGCGGGCTCAGCGTCTTCTGGAATTTGGCAGCGAAGGCATGGTCGGCGGCGTCGAAGCCGGGGCCGCCCAGCGCCAGCAGATTGGCCTGCATCGTCTCTTCCAGCGGGCGGTTGCCGACGAGATTGGCATCGCCCGAGAGCTGCTTGATCGCGACGGTGGTCTCGCTCATCAGGGCGGCGCCCTCGGCGATCTTCTTCACGCGGGCGACGAGTTCCCACATCTCGGAGAGCGTCGCGGCGCGGATGAGTTGGCGGGTCGTCGCCGTGGCCTGCACGACGTTGGGGGCGATGCCGCCGGCATTGATGATCGCGTAATGCACGCGCGCCGTCGAAGGCATGTGCTCGCGCATGTAGTTGACGCCGATATGCATCAATTCGACCGCATCGAGCGCCGAGCGGCCGAGATGCGGTGCGGCGGCGGCATGTGAGGCACGGCCCGAGAAGGTGAACTCGATCTCGACGCAGGCGAGCGAGAAGGCGCGGTTGACGCCGTTGAACGAGGCCGGGTGCCAGCACAGCGCGATATCGACATCGTCGAAGGCGCCGGCGCGGACCATGAAGCCTTTGGCCGAGCCGCCTTCTTCCGCCGGGCAGCCGTAATAGCGCACGCGGCCCTTGAGGCCGTTGGCGGCGAGATAATCCTTCACCGCGGCGGCGGCGAGCAGCGAGGCTGAGCCCAGCATGTTGTGACCGCAGCCATGACCGTTGCCGCCTTTCTCGACCGGAGTCTCGGTCGCGTTGCCGGCCTCCTGGCTCAGGCCCGGCAAGGCATCGAACTCGCCCATGATCGCGATGACCGGGCCGCCTTCGCCGGCTTCGCCGACGACCGCGGTCGGCAGGCCTGCGACGCCGGTCGTCACGCGGAAGCCCTCGCTCTCCAGCATGGCCCCGTGCTCGGCGGCCGAGCGGACCTCCTGATAGTTCAGCTCCGGCATGTGCCAGATCCGGTCGGAGAGCCCGAAATAAGCCGGGGCCTTGTCGTCGATCCGACGCCAGACATCCTTGCTGTTGCTCATGGGAAGGCTCCTTCTGCGCGGGCCGTCCGGCCCGATTCCGTGCCAGTTTCTGGCATGGTGAGCAGACGGCTCACAAGCGGCCTGGCGGCGGGGTTCACCTGCGTTGGGGGCAGGGTCGTGCGGATGCCGGGGGCCCGAGGAGCCGGCGCGGGTGGACGAAGTCGGTTGTCCCGAAAAGATTGTGCAGGGGCGAATACTTGCAGATTGAAATCATTCAATTGTGATCCTTCTTTCAAATTTGAAGCTCTGGTCCGCTTATTCGCCGGTTAGTTCGTTTTCGTGCTTTCTCTCGGAAGAGGTTTCTGCGATAGGGCGAGCGACATCTTCATATGACAGTGCTGACATGAAACATCATTCACTCAGGATCGCCTCGGTCGCTGCGGTTCTCGCGGTCGGTTCCTTCGCCTCGTCTGCCCTGTGGGCGCAGGAAGAACCGGCGGAGCGGCCAGCCGCTGCTGCCCCGCAAAGGCCTGCGCCGCGTCCGGCCTCCAAGCCGGCCCCCAAGCCCGCCGCGAAGCCGGCCCAACCTGTCGCGCAAGCTCCGGCCGCCCCGAGCGTCAGCCAGCCGGCCGCTGGCGCAGCGACGCTGCCGAACGGCGCCAGCGCGATCAACGAGACCTATGGCGACTGGACCGTCGACTGCCGGATCGCCAACGGGCAGCGGCTCTGCGTGCTCCTGCAATCGCAGGGCAACAGTCAGACCGGCCAGCGCGTCTTCGCCATCGAATTGCGCGCACCGAAGGACGGTCGCGCCGAGGGCACGATCCTGTTCCCGTTCGGGATGAAGCTGGAGAACGGCGCGGTGCTGCGGCTCGACGACAAGGACCTCGGCCAGGGCCTGCGCTTCTCGACCTGCCTGGCGCAGGGCTGCCTGCTGCCGATCTCGTTCCCGACTGTCGCGACCGACGCGATGAAGGCCGGCAAGGCGCTGACGGTCGCGGCGCTGAACCTCTCGAACAACGAGCCGGTCTCGTTCAATGTCTCGCTGGGCGGCTTCGGCGCGGCACTGGATCGCATCGCGCAGATCGACAAGTAGCCGGCAATCGGACCGGGCGCATGATTGGTGATTTCCGGCGCCTTGCTACGGCGCCGTAGCGGAAATCACCAAATCTGCCCGTGGCGACACAGAAATTTGGCTCGTTCTGCCAGTGCTTCCGTGCATGATCGGTTGCACTGGGGAGTTCGAGCCGAAATCCATGACAATCACCGATCCGCGCCTGCCTTTTCTCGCCGAGCTGGAAAAGAAGATCCTCTGGCTGGCCTCGTGGACGATCCATAACGCCAATCACATCCGCCAGAACGAAGACGGGATGAAGGTCGGCGGGCACCAGGCCTCGTCGGCTTCGCTCGCCACGATCATGACGGCGCTCTACATGGCCGCGCTGAAGCCGCAGGACCGGGTGGCGGTGAAACCGCATGCCTCGCCGATCTTCCACGCCATCAATTATCTGATGGGCCTGCAGACACGCGAGAAGCTTGAAAACTTCCGCGGCTACAAGGGCGCGCAGAGCTATCCTTCGCGGACCAAGGATATCGACGACGTCGATTTCTCGACCGGCTCGGTGGGCTTGGGCGTCGCGCAGACGCTGTTCTCCTCGCTGACGCAGGATTACGTGAAGGCGCATGGCTGGGCGAAGGACCGGCCGGAAGGCCGCATGGTCTCGCTGATCGGCGATGCCGAGCTCGACGAGGGCAACATCTTCGAGGCCCTGATGGAGGGCTGGAAGCACGGCCTGCGCAATACCTGGTGGATCATCGACTATAACCGCCAGTCGCTCGATGCGGTGATCCGCGAGGGGCTCTACGACCGTTTCGAGACGATGTTCCGCAATTTCGGCTGGGACGTGGTCACGCTGAAATACGGCTCGCTCCAGCAGGCAGCGTTCAAGGAAAAGGGCGGCGAGCGGCTGAAGGCCTGGATCGATTCCTGCCCGAACCAGCTCTACTCGGCGCTGACCTTCCAGGGCGGGGCGGCCTGGCGGAAGCGCCTGATGGACGATCTCGGCGACCAGGGGCCGGTGACCCGGCTGATCGAGACGCGCTCCGATGCCGAGCTCTCGAAGCTGATGTGCAATCTCGGCGGCCACGACCTGCCGTCGATCCTCGAAGCCTTCGAGGCGATCGATCACGACCGGCCGGTCTGCTTCCTCGCCTATACCGTGAAGGGTTTCGGGTTGCCGATCGCCGGGCACAAGGACAACCATGCCGGGTTGATGACCAAGGAGCAGCTCGACGGTTTCCGCAAGGCGAACGATGTCCGCCCCGGCCATGAATGGGACCTGTTCGAGGGCCTTGGCCTGCCCGAGAGCGAGATGCGAGCCTTCCTCGACACCGTGCCGTTCTTCTCGCAGGGACGGCGGCGCCTGTCCGCCGCCAAGCTGCCCGTCCCGGCGACGCTGCCCGCCGGCATCCAGCCGGTGATGTCCACCCAGATGGGCTTCGGCAAGGTGCTCGACGAAATCGCCAAGGCCGGCGGGCCGCTGGCCGACCGGATCGTGACCACTGCGCCGGACGTCACCGTCTCGACCAATCTCGGGCCCTGGGTCAATCGGCGCGGGCTTTTCGCCAAGGCGTCGATGGCCGACACCTTCAAGGACGAGCGCATCCCCTCGATGCAGAAATGGGAATTCTCGCCGAAGGGCCAGCATGTCGAGCTCGGCATTGCCGAGATGAACCTCTTCATCAACCTCTCGGCGCTCGGGCTGTCGCATTCGATCTTCGGCGAACGTCTGATCCCGATCGGCACGCTCTACGATCCCTTCATCTCGCGCGGGCTCGATGCGCTGAACTATGCCTGCTACCAGGATGCGCGCTTCATGGTGGTGGCGACGCCGTCGGGCGTGACGCTGGCGCCGGAGGGCGGCGCGCATCAGTCGATCGCGACGCCGCTGATCGGCATGAGCCAGGACGGCTTATGCGCCTTCGAGCCGGCCTTCGTCGACGAGCTTGCCGTGATGATGCGCTGGTCCTTCGACTACATGCAGCGCGACGGCGAGGGGGACCCCGACGAGCGCACCTGGCTGCGCGACGAGACCGGCGGTTCGGTCTATCTCCGGCTCTCGACCCGGCAGGTCGAGCAGCCGAGCCGCGCGATGACGCCGGAGCTGGAGCGCGCCATCATCGACGGCGCCTATTGGCTGAGGAAGCCGGGGCCGAACGCTTCCGTCGTGATCGCCTATACCGGCGCCGTCGCGCCCGAGGCGATCGAGGCGGTCGGACTGCTCTCCGAGGACCGGCGCGATGTCGGTTTGCTCGCTATCACCTCGGCGGACCGGCTCAATGCCGGTTGGCAGGCGGCGGAGCGGGCGCGCCAGCGCGGCAACCATGCGGCGACGAGCCATGTCGAGCGGCTGCTCGGCGATCTCCAGCGCGATTGCGGCATCGTCTCGGTGCTGGATGGGCATCCGGCGACGCTGGCCTGGCTCGGCAGCGTCCATGGCCACAAGCAGAAGGCGCTCGGCGTCGAGCATTTCGGCCAGACCGGCACGGTGGCCGATCTCTACCGCCATTTCGGCATCGACGCGAACGCGATCGTTCATGCGGCCAATGCGGCGGCGCCCGGCCGGCCGGTGCGCTATCTCAAGGTGTTGCCGGAGTAGGGCGCGGCTGAATGAATGTGTCATCCCGCGCGTGCACGGGATGACTGATGCCGTTCAAAAAAAACGCGTATCAGAAACGCGGCGTCGCGAATGTATTCGCGAACGGGTTGGAGCCCGCGCCGACGCGGCCAGGCAGGGTGCCCTCGCCGTAGAGGTCGCCGGTGTTCACATAGATCGGCGAGGCCGACATGTGCTGGCTGGCATAGCGGTTCATCGAGCCGACCGGCACGACGTTGCCCGTGTCGAGATAGCTGCGCTTCTGCACGGTGACGCGCAGCGGGCCGCGGCGGTTCTGCGCTTCGGCGATGCTCGCCATCACGGTGGAGGCCGTGACAGCGACGGCGAGGAGGGCGGCAACGCGCTTGAACGACATCATGACGGCAATCTCCGGGAGTGGGCTGATCCACTCGATGTAAGCATCGCAAATCCGGCGCAAAGACTAGCACCGCGTCGTTAACAACTTTGTTAGCGGGAACGGCGGGGCTTTTTGGCGCGACGCGGGCGAGGTTCAGCCGCGGGCTTTGCCGTTTCCCCGGTCGTGGTCTTCATCCGCAAGGCCGGCAGCGTGCCGTTCGGATCGAGCCAGGAAAGCTTTCGCCCGGTCGCCGACAGCCGCTGGGGCGCGCAACCCGCCTGGCGCTGAAGCTCGCTGCGGGCGAAGGCCGCGCGCAGTTCGGGCTCGGCGCCGGCATTGGCGAGGTCGAGGCGGTCGATCAGGCAGGCCAGCTGGCGGCGGTCGCTGGGCCTGGAACCGGCGCACCACCAGCCGCTCATCGTGAAGGGAGCCTCGGATCCGACCGTTCGGAAGGCGAGGCAGGTGCGGCTCTCGGTGCCGTCGCCGAGAACGACATCTGCGGTTTCGAGCGCGCCAAAGCGGGTCTCGATCGTGGCAGGCGCACTGCTGCGCTCGACGGCGAGGCTGCGGAGCGCCGCGGCGTGAACGAGCGCGATCGTGAAGGAGCCGGAGCTGGCGGCGATGCCGTCTCCCGTCTTCAGGCGCAGCGAGAGATGCGATCCGGCCCCGGCGAAGCTGCCGAAGCTCAGCAGGTCCTCGCGCTGGCCACCGTCGCGGCTGCGGCGCGCTTCGATCGCGGGCGCCTCTCGCCCGAGTTCAGGGGCTTCGAGATTGAAGATCGCGATCGGGCGGGAGATCGCGAGCCAGTCGGCTTCCGTTGCTGCGTGCAGCGGTTTGCTACCGAGAGCTGCATTCCGGGTCGTGGCGGCTGCCACCGGCGAGGTCAGGCTGGCGAGCTGGGGAGGGCCCTCGCCGTTTGCCGAGAGGCCTGTGACGAGCGCGGCCGTCAGGCTGATGCCGCCGAGTGCCGCCGCGATGCGCCAGGCGAGAGCGCCCGGCAGGCCGAAGCCGCGGCGCGGCGCGAGGCGGCTGCCCATGCGGCAGACGGCACGGAAACCGGCTTCGATGCGATCGGCAGACGTAATGAGAAGCGGGACGAGGTCGACCTTCGCAGCCCATGCCCATGCAGCGCGAAACAGCGCGCCGGCGCGGGACAACCCCGGCCGGAGCTGCCGCAGCAGGGGCTGAAGCCGTGACATCAATTCGTCCGAACGCAAATGCAACCGGTTACTCCCGCAGGGCGCTATGGCCACGCAATCCTCAGTCTGGCGGGGCAGGCTGGACGCCGAGAGTCGCCGTCGGGTTACCGAGAACGGGCGATCGGCCGGCAGCGTGAACAAGAGGTCAACGGGCAGGGTTAACGGGCGGAGCGGAGCTCCCCGCACGGGGGAGATTGACTTTTCGTCGCCGCGGGTGTTCTGACAGGGCGCGGTGCAAGGTTGCGCCGCCTTGCGAAGTTTTCAGCCCTTCGGGATTGGCTCTGTGACTGTCCGTCCGACGACGACGAAACTCACGACCAAAACGACGACCGGGAAAGCCGGTCCGTCGCGCTGACGCTTCGCCTCGGTTCCGGGTCCATCTCCCCCCGGCGGGGAGAGATCGCCGAACCCGCCCGAAACCGGCGCGGGGCGGCCCCCAAAGGGAGACCCGAACCGTCTTATCCGCAAAGGATCACATCATGAGCTTCAAGGTCGCAGTGGTCGGCGCAACCGGCAATGTAGGCCGCGAGATGCTGGACATTCTCGCCGAGCGTGCCTTCCCCGTCGGCGAGGTCGTGGCGCTTGCCTCCTCGCGCTCGGTCGGCACCGAGGTTTCGTTCGGCGACAGGACGCTGAAGTGTCGGGCGCTGGAGCATTACGACTTCTCCGACACCGATATCTGCCTGATGTCGGCGGGCGGCGATGTCTCGAAGGCCTGGTCGCCGAAGATCGGCGCGCAGGGCGCCGTCGTCATCGACAATTCCTCGGCCTTCCGCATGCACCCGGATGTGCCGCTGATCGTGCCGGAGGTGAACGCCGCCGCCGCCGCCGGCTTCACCAAGATGAACATCATCGCCAACCCGAACTGCTCGACCGCGCAGCTCGTCGTCGCGCTGAAGCCGCTGCACGACAAGTTCGGCATCAAGCGCGTCGTCGTCTCGACCTATCAGTCGGTTTCCGGCGCCGGCAAGGAGGGCATGGACGAGCTTTTCAACCAGACCCGCGCCGTGTTCTCGGCCGGCGAGGTCACCACCAAGAAGTTCCCGAAGCGCATCTCCTTCAACCTCATCCCGCATATCGACGTCTTCATGGAGGACGGCTTCACCAAGGAAGAGTGGAAGATGGTGGTCGAGACCAAGAAGATCCTCGACAAGAAGATCAAGCTGACCGCGACCTGCGTGCGCGTGCCGGTCTTCATCGGCCATTCCGAGAGCGTCAACATCGAGTGCGAGAAGCCGATCACCGCCGACGAGGCGCGTGAGGTGCTGCGTACCGCTCCGGGCATCCTGGTGATCGATAAGCACGAGCCGGGCGGCTACATCACTCCGCATGAGGCGGCCGGCGAGGACGCGACCTATATCTCGCGCATCCGCGAGGACGCGACCGTCGAGAACGGCCTCGCCTTCTGGTGCGTCTCCGACAACCTGCGCAAGGGCGCCGCGCTGAACGCGGTGCAGATCGCCGAGGTTCTGGTCAACCGCAAGCTGATCCAGCCGCGCAAGCAGGCTGCCTGAAAACTGAAGCGCTGCCCGACCCTGTCCGAAACCCGGGCAGGGTCACCGGCAATGTCCACGCGCATGGGCGGGCGACCGTCTTTGCGTGGTGGCTATGCAAGGCAAACAGGGTAAGGCTTGGGCAACCCTGCGTGCGAACCCAGCCCTTGCCCAACGCCCCCCTTCCAGAACCGCCGGTCATGCCTCCGCAGGAAGGCAAGCCGCTGCGCATCGACAATTCCGCGCGCGGCATCGCACTTGTGCTGCTCTCGTCGATTTTCATGTGCAGCGGCGACATCGCCTCCAAATATCTCGCGATCAGCTTGCCCGCGCTCCAGATCACCTGGATGCGCTACGGCACCTTCGCCGCGATCATGCTCGTCACCGTCTGCTTCACTGGCGGCTTCCGCCGGATGAGCACACGCCGGCCCGGCCTGCAGGTGCTGCGGGCTCTGGGCGTGACGATCTCCTCGATCCTGTTCGTGGCCGGGCTGCACGACCTGCCGATGGCGGACGCGACCGCCACCTCCTTTGTCTCGCCGCTCTTCGTGACGGCGCTGTCGATTCCCATCCTGGGCGAAATCGTCGGCTGGCGACGCTGGCTCGCCACGATTGTCGGGCTGGTCGGCGTGATCGTCGTGGTGCGTCCCGGCGGTGACGGCTTTCACGGCGCCTCGTTCTTCGTTCTCGGCTCGTCGTTCTTCTGGGCGTTTTCGCTGATCGTGACCCGGATGATGAGCCGCACCGAGACGCCGGTGGTGACGCTGGCCTATTCCGCCACGATTGGCTTCATCCTGCTGTCGTTGGCTGTGCCGTTCAGCTGGCAGGCGCTCGATCTCAACGCGATCCTGATCGGCGTCTTCGTCGGCGGCATCTCGACGATCGGGCATATCTTCCTGATCCAGGCCTTCCGCTATGCGGATGCTTCGCTGCTGGCACCTTTCGCCTATTCGCAACTGCTCTGGGCTTCGATCTTCGGCTATCTGGTTTTCGCAGCGATCCCGGATCTCTGGACCTATGTCGGCGCTGCGATCATCGCGGCGTCGGGGCTCTATACCGCCCATCGCGAGCGCATCCGCGCCAGGCAGGTCGCGGGCTGAGGGCGTCGGCGTCAGCCTCGCTGCTTTGCGCCATAGCGCGCCATGAACATCGCGATCGCCTCGCCGACGACGCGGCGGATCTCGTCCTCGCTCGGGGGCGTGCGGACGGCATTGAACAGGCGCGGGCGGGTCAGGGTCGACTGGCAGAGATCGATGAACTGCACGGCGGCGAGATTGGTGTCCTCGATCGCGAGCCTGCCCTCGGCCACCATCCGGTCGAGATAGGTCGCGATCAGCTTGGCGCCTTGCATCGGACCGTTCTCGTAGAAGCCGCGGCCGAGATCGGGCATCCGCTCGGCGACGCCGATGACGACGCGATGAGCGCTGACCGCGAATTCACAATTGATCATGCGCACGAGACACTGGCCGAAATTACCGAGCGCCCGGACCGGATCGGAATCCTCGGCGAGAGCTTCGAAGGCGCCGCGCTTCTGCGCTTCGCGCTCGCGCTCGATCAACGCGACGAAGAGATGCTCCTTGTCCTCGAAATAGACATAGAGCGTGCTTTTCGAGACGTTCGCGGTGGCGGCGATGTCGCTCATGCTGGCCGCGTCGAAGCCGCGGGCGATGAAGACCTGGTGAGCCCCGTCGAGAATCTGCCGCCGCTTGTCAGGGTCGGCGCCGGCGACGCGGTGATTGCGCGCGACGGTCTTAACGATGGCTTCGGAGGTCTTGGTCATCATTCCCTGGCGGAAGGGGCGCTCCGCGCATGCTGCAAAAAAGAATCGAACCGATCGGTTCGATTTGACTTGATATGCATCATAGCCCGCGCTATTTCAAGCGCAATCGAACCGATTGGTTCGAATTGACATGCAGGACGCCCAATGTCTGCTGAAACCGCTACCGAACACCGCCGCGACCGGCTGAAGCTGGTCGACCCCACAGCTGAGACCGCCCAGCCGGCCGAGCCCGCCACCGCCCGCGACGCACAGGCGAAGAGCACGCCGGCCGAACCCGCCGACGGCAAGGCAAAATCCGGAAAGAACCCGTTGAAGCGCGGCGCATTGCTCGTCGTGGCTGCGGCCATCGTGGGAGCCGGGCTCTGGTACGGCATCGACTGGTGGCGCAATGGCCGCTTCATCGTCTCGACCGATGACGCCTATGTCGGTGCGGAGATGGCGACGGTCTCGGCCAAGCTTTCCGCGAATATCGCCTTCGTCTCTGTGCAGCAGAATCAGGAGGTCAAGGCCGGGCAGCCGCTCGTCGCGCTCGATGAGGGCGACTGGCGGATCGCGCTCGACAGTGCGCGCGCCAAGACCGCAACGGCGCAGGCGACGCTGGCGCGCATCGACAGCCAGGTCGAAGCGGCGCGCGCCGCCCAGACGCAGGCGCAGGCGCAGCAGAATTCGGCCGAGGCGGCGGTGACGCGCACGGCCGCCGATTTCGAACGCGCCAGCAGTCTCGCCGCCAAGTCCTACGGCTCGCAGGCGACGCTCGATGCCGCGACGGCGGGTCGTGATCAAGCCGTCGCCGCGCTTGCGAGCGCCAAGGCCGGTGTCCTGCAGGCGCAGGCGAACATCAAGGTTCTGGAAGCACAGCGCATCGAGGCCGCCCGCCAGATCGACGAGTTGAAGGTCGCCGAGCAGAAGGCCGAGCGCGATCTTTCCTTCATGAAGATCGCCGCGCCGATCGACGGCGTCGTCGCCAATACCAATGTCCAGATCGGCGATCTCGTCGGGGCCGGCAAGCGCCTGATGTCGATCGTTCCGCTCGACCAGGTCTATGTCGACGCCAATTTCAAGGAGACGCAGGTCGGGCCGCTGAAGACCGGCGACAAGGCGAGCATCACCGTCGATGCGCTGCCGGGGCAGGTCTTCCACGGCACGGTCAGCGGCATCGCCGGTGGCACGGGCTCGGTCTTCACGCTGCTGCCGCCCGACAACGCGACCGGCAACTTCACCAAGATCGTGCAGCGCGTGCCGGTGCGCATCGCGCTCGACAAGGACTCGACCGCGAAGCATGTGCTGCGGCCCGGCATGTCGGTCGTGGTCTCGATCGATCCGCGGCCGGCTGCCCAGCGCTGATGCGGGGGCATTGATAAAGCGGGTCATCCCGCACGCGCTGCGGCACGAAGTGCTGCTGCGCAGATGCGGGACCGCAGGACGAGATGTAACCGGCTCCCGCCGCTGCGAGGGCGCCCTTTTCTGATGACGGTCCCGTGTCTGCGCAGCGGCATTCCATGCCGCAGTGCGCACGGGATGACACCCCCATGAAAGGCAGGCCGTCATGGCCACTGCGACCCTGAATCCGGGCGCCGGCGCCAAACCCGCCGAAGACGCCATTCCGCTCCGCCGGATCTTCGCCTTCATGGCGATGGTCTTCGGCATGTTCATGGCGATCCTCGACATCCAGATCGTCTCGGCCTCGCTGGCGGAGATCCAGGCCGGCCTGTCCGCCTCGTCCGACGAGGTCGCCTGGGTCCAGACCGCCTATCTGATCGCCGAGGTGATCATGATCCCGCTCTCCGGCTATCTCAGCCGGGCGCTGTCGACGCGGGTGTTCTTCTCGATCGCGGCGGCGGGTTTCACCATCGCCAGCGTGCTCTGCGCCCAGGCCACCTCGATCAACGAGATGATCTTGTGGCGGGCGGTGCAGGGCTTCATCGGCGGCGGCATGATTCCCGGCGTCTTCGCAGCCGCCTTCACCATCTTCCCGCCGTCGAAGCGGCCGATCATCTCGCCGCTGATCGGGCTCGTCGCGACCTTGGCGCCGACGATCGGCCCGACGGTCGGCGGCTATCTCAGCCATGCCTTCTCCTGGCATTGGCTCTTCCTGGTCAATGTCGTGCCCGGCATCGGCGTGACGATCGCAGCCTGGACGCTGATCGATTTCGACAAGCCCGATCACAGCCTGATCAAGCGCTTCGACTGGCTGGGGCTCGCCGCCATGGCCGCCTTTCTCGGCAGCCTCGAATATGTGCTGGAGGAGGGGACGCGGCTCGACTGGTTCCAGAGCCACGAGATCGTGTTCTTCTCGATCGTCATGGTCACAGGCGCGGTGCTGTTCTTCTGGCGGGCGCTGACGCGGGACGACCCACTGGTCGATCTCTACGCCTTCCGAAACCGCAACTTCGCGTTCGGCTCGCTGTTCTCCTTCACCATGGGCATCGGCCTCTACGGGCTGACCTATCTCTACCCGGTCTATCTCGGGCGCATCCGCGGCTATGATGCGCTGATGATCGGCGAGACGATGTTCGTCACCGGCCTCGCCATGTTCTTCACGGCGCCGATCGCCGGGCGGCTTTCCGCCAAGCTCGACCCGCGCATCATGATGATGATCGGCTTCGGCGGCTTCGCGGTCGGCACCTGGTGGGCGTCCTTCATCACATCGGACTGGGATTTCTACGAGCTCCTGGTGCCGCAGATCCTGCGCGGCTGCTCGTTGATGCTGTGCATGGTGCCGATCAACAACGTCGCGCTGGGCTCGCTGCCCCCGCAGCAGCTCAAGAATGCATCCGGCCTCTACAATCTCACCCGGAACCTCGGCGGCGCGGTCGGGCTCGCGGTCATCAACACCATGCTGAATACCCGCACCGACCTGCACATCACCCGGTTGCACGAAATGGTGGTCGCCGGGCGTGGGGTGGCGGAGGAAGCGATCGCCAATACCGCGCAGCGCTTCATTGACTACGGCGACGCCGCGCAGACCATGGCGCTGGCCCTGATCAACCAGCGCGTCCACAAGCAGGCGCTGGTCATGGCCTTCGGTGACGTCTTTCTTGGGCTGACCGCGATCTTCGGGAGCCTCGTCTTGATGTCGCTGTTCCTGAGCAAGCCGCCGAAGCCTGTTGCGGGCGCCGGAGGCGGCGGGCACTAGGCCGGCTCTGCGATCCGCTGCGGCTTCGCCGGAGCTGCCTTTGCCCTCATGCGCTCACCGCGCATCAGGCCCAGGGCGATCACGCCGATGTGCTGTGGGCGCTGCCCGATGTCGCAGGCGTGCTGATTGACATTCGGCCGATGCTTTGCCAAATATGATAGTAATATCAGTAGTTTAGATGATTTCTAAACTGCATGGCCGGCGACCGGCGTAGTGGAAGGCGTTACGATGAGCGTTCTGGCGAGCAAGGATCACGATCACAGGCCTGTGGTGGCCGATCATATCCCGTGGCCGCAGAAAAACCCGACGAGCTGTCCGATCAGCGCCGTGAAGGCGCGGCTGCGGACGGCGGGCCTGAGGCCGACGCGCCAGCGCATGGCGCTGGGCTGGCTGCTCTTCGCCAAGGGCGACCGGCATGTCAGCGCCGAGATGCTCTATGAGGAAGCGCTGCGGGCGCGCGAGCCGCTTTCGCTCGCGACAGTCTACAACACGCTGCGCCAGTTCTCGGAAGCCGGCCTGCTGCGCCAGGTCTCGGTCTCCGGTCCGAAGACCTTCTTCGACACCAACGTGTCCGAGCACCATCATTTCTACAACGAGGACGACGAGACCGTCACCGATATCCCGGGCTCGATGATCCAGGTCGCCGGCCTGCCGGACGCGCCGGAAGGCATGGTGATCTCCTCGGTCGAGGTCATCGTCCGCCTGCGCAGTGCCGATGGCGAGGAGATCGAGACCAAGCGGGTGGTGGGCCACCACGCGTGATCGTCTGCTCCTGCAACGTTCTGTCCTGCGGCCAGATCAAGGGGACCGTCGCTGCTGACGGCAGCGGCCCCCGGACGGCCGGCGAGGTCTATGATTGCCTGGGCTGCAGCCCGGATTGCGGCCGTTGCGCGCGCGAGGTTCGGGCTATCCTGGCCGAGGCCCGTGCCGTTTGCGCGACGCAATGCGGGAGCTGCGCCGGCCGCGAGATCGAATGTGCGGTCCATGTCTCGGTCGGACATATGTTCGACGGGCTCGAACTCGCCCAGGAGAGCGTCGCGGCCTGAGGCCGCCGTCGCGCACGGGCTTTGATCAAAAGCGCCGAGATCGCTTTTTGCCTCTTCCCTTCTGCATGGGCCGTGTCTACATTAGGATCATTCTAATGTGGATCGCGGAGTGCACGCCATGAAGGGCGACAAGAAGGTCATCGAGTATCTCAACAAGGGGCTGCGCTCGGAGCTCACCGCCATCAACCAGTACTGGCTGCATTACCGCATGCTGGATAACTGGGGCCTGAAGGAGATGGCCAAGACCTGGAAGAAGGAATCGATCGAAGAGATGGTCCATGCCGATCGCTTCGTCGACCGCATCCTCTTCCTCGAAGGCTTCCCGAATCTGCAGACGCTCGACCAGCTGCGCATCGGCGAGACCGTCACGGAAGTGATCGAGTGCGACCTCAAGGCCGAGCTCGAGGCGCGCACGCTCTATCAGGAAGCGGCGAAATACTGCCGCGAGGTCGGCGATTTCCCGTCCGAGGACCTCTTCAAGGCCCTGATGAAGGACGAGGAAGGCCATATCGACTTCCTGGAGACCCAGCTCGACCTGATCTCGCGCGTCGGCATCGAGCTCTACACCCAGAAGCATATCGGCGGCCTGGAAGGCGACGACCACGACCATTGAGTCGTGCCGGGGCGCGCCACCGAGGTGGCGCGCCTTTCAGCGAACGGACGACGCCAAAAAGAAAAGGCCCGCCATAGGCGGGCCTTTGATGTTTCAGCGAAGCTGCGCTTTCGTCAGATGAAGCTGACGTCGGCGGCTTCCGGACCCTTGCGGCCGGTGCGGATCGAGAAGCGCACGCGCTGCCCGTCCATCGGCGGCTGCAAGCCGCTGCGGCCGAGCGAGGACACGTGCAGGAACACGTCCGGGCCGCCCTTGTCCGGCGCGATGAAGCCGAAGCCGCGATCCGAGTTGAAGAACTTCACGGCGCCATCATAGGGGCCTTCGACCGGGCCGCTGTCGCGATCCTGGAAGCCGCCGCCACGCGGGCCGCGATCGCCGCCGCCGAAGCCGCCGCGATCGTTATAGCCGCCGCGGTCGCCACCGTAGCCGCCGCGATCCCGGTCGCCATAGCCGCCACCGCCGAAATCATCGCGCGGAGGACGGGGCGAGAAGGCGCGGGGAGCCGGCGCGGTCTGCGTCGCCGTGGAGGCGTCGATCTCATGGATCGCGACGACCTGAAGGCCGCGGCGACCTTCACCGAGATCGGCGACGATGGTGGCGCCGGGCAGCAGGTCTTGCTGGTCCAGCGGGCCGATGGCCGAGACATGTAGGAAGACATCGCCCGAACCATCGGAGGGCGATGCGAAACCGAACCCCTTCTCGGGGTCGAACCACTTGACCTTGGCTTCGATGTTTTCGTGCGTGACGAAGGGCTGGGCAGCGGGAGGCTTGCGACGATCGAACATGGATCTTCAAATATGAGTGACCGGGAGCACGCAACTTAGCTCATGCCGGGCGCGCCGTCATCGGGGTCACTGCGAAATTATTGCACGTCGTATGACGCGGTTACAGCGGTTTTCCACCCCCGTCCCCAAGGTCGGTAATTGGCTCTCGTTATGCTTCTGTTGCATGTGTCGGCCCAGTTCTGGACGGATTCTTCGGGCAAGCCGGCGAAAATGCCGCAGGTAGCGCTCTTGCCATCGGGGGCTGCCGGTACGATGTGACATGCGAGTTAGGGAAGACACGCCTCCTGGTCGGTAAGCGCGACACATGCGCTGCTCAGGAGATGACAATTGGTTCGTTCGCGACAATCCGGCAGGAAGGCCGGCGATGGCGTGATCCGGCGGCTATGGCCGACGGAGCGCGATCTTTTCAGAGAGCATCTGCTCAGGCTCGACCCCGTCACGCGCCAGCAACGCTTCGGCACGGCGGTGAATGACGCGTTCCTCGAGAACTATGCCAGGACGACCTTCGGCGTCGGCGGCCTGGTCTATGCCTATGTCGTCGAGGGTGTGGTGCGCGGCGCGGCCGAGTTGCGCGGTCTCGACGAGATCATCGCGCTGACCGGTGAGGCTGCCTTCAGCGTCGAGACGCCGTGGCGGCGTCGCGGCGTCGGTGGGCAGTTGTTCGGGCGGCTGATCACGGCGGCGCGCAATCGCGGAGTCCGGACGCTCTACCTGACCTGCCTGCCGGAAAATCTGGCGATGCGCCGGCTTGCGGCGAAGTTCGAGGCCGATCTCGTCGGCGGCTATGCCGATGTCGAGGGCGTGATCGCGACTGGAGCACCGACGCCCTTCACGATCCTCGACGAGGCGCTCGACAATGCGAAGGGCTTCGCGACGATGGCGCTGTCGATCCAGAAGAGCTTCTGGCCGAGCACATTGCTCGCGCGGACCTTCGGTGTCTGAGGGACAGATCTGCGGCGGAGGCGACGATCCAATGATCGTCGTGCTCGCCCTCGTGGCGAGCATCCACGTCTTGAACAGCGACCTTCATCGATGAAGGCGCGGATGGTCGGGACAAGCCCGACCATGACGTGATTGGTTTGGTGATTACCGGTTCAGCGACAGCGAGGCGCCGGATTTGGTGACGGCGCCGTCGAGCGCGCCGGAGCCGGAGCTGCGCAGCCGGGCGGCGACCGCGCCGCCCTGCTGGTAGAGATAGACCTCGCCATCCCGGAAATCCCAGGCCGAGATCTTCTGAAGATCCTTGTTGGCGCAGCCGGACGAGGAGGCACGGTAGAGATCGAGCGTCGGCGTGCTCGACAATTGCACGCGGCAGGAGCCGCCCGTCGCCTCGCGGGCCGTCCAGCCGCCGACCATGCTGTTGCGGCTGGCGGATGGGCGCGGCGCCGCCGTCGGGCTCTGGCCGAGGCCGGCGACCTGATTGTCGCTGCCGCGCAGGCCCGGATCCTGCGTCGGCTGGCCGGTCGGGGGCAGGGGCTGGCCTTGCGGCGCGCCGCCGGCATTGGGGTCGAAGAACGGGTCCTGGGGCGCAGGCAAGGCTCCGCCACCCTGCGGACCGCCTGCAACGGGGTAGCCGCCTGGCTGGGGCGTCGCGGGATAGCCACCCGGCGGCGGCAGCGGCTCCGACGTGATCGGAGCAGAGCTCACCGGCGGAGCCGAGGGCAGCACGGGCTGGCTGTAGGAGGGCGGATTCATCACCGGCCCGGTGAAGCGCTGCGAGCCGGCGCAGGCCGTCAGCGCCAGCAAGGGGAGCAGGGCGGCCGCGCGGGTCAGGGTGGCGGTCGATGCGATCTTGATCGTCGTCATGCGGCGCGGGTTCCGATCTCGGTCAGCCGAACGTTGCGTCATTATCAGGAAACGCGATGAACGCGGCATGAGCATGGTCTAGCGCAGGCCTGCCACATTGCGAACCCTTGATGTCGACCCGGGTTCCTGCGCGCCGGGCCGGAACTTTACGAAAATGGCCCGCCCCGGGAGGTGCAGGCCATTTTCAGTGTGTTGCCGGGAGAACAGCGGCTCGCGCGAATCAGCCCGCCTTGCGCTTGTTCTGGCGGTTCTCGACGAGATCGTCGACGACGGCGGGATCGGCCAGCGTCGAGGTATCGCCGAGCGCGCCGTACTCGTCCTCGGCGATCTTGCGCAGGATGCGGCGCATGATCTTGCCGGAGCGGGTCTTGGGCAGGCCGGGCGCGAACTGGATCAGGTCGGGTGAGGCGATCGGGCCGATCTCCTTGCGGACATAGGCGACGAGGTCCTTGCGCAACGTGTCGGTCGGCGCCTCGCCCGCCATCAGCGTGACATAGGCGTAGATGCCCTGGCCCTTGATGTCGTGGGGATAGCCGACGACCGCGGCCTCCGAGACCGACGGATGCGCAACCAGCGCCGATTCGACCTCGGCCGTGCCCATGCGGTGGCCGGAGACGTTGATGACGTCGTCGACGCGGCCGGTGATCCAGTAATAGCCGTCGGCATCGCGCCGGCAGCCGTCGCCGGTGAAGTACTTGTTCGGGTAGGTCGCGAAATAGGTTTCCTCGAAGCGCTTGTGGTCGCCATAGACCGTGCGCATCTGGCCGGGCCAGCTCTCGGCGATGACGAGATTGCCCTCGCAGGCGCCTTCCAGGACCTTGCCCTCGGGATCGACGATCTCCGGCTTGATGCCGAAGAACGGCCGCGTCGCCGAGCCTGGCTTGAGCTGGGTGGCGCCAGGCAGCGGCGAGATCAGGATGCCGCCGGTCTCGGTCTGCCACCAGGTGTCGACGATCGGGCAGCGGCGCTCGCCGACGACGCGGTGATACCACTCCCAGGCTTCCGGATTGATCGGCTCGCCGACCGAGCCGAGCAGGCGCAGCGACTTGCGCTTGGTCTTCTTCACCGGCTCCTCGCCGGCGCCCATCAGCGAGCGGATCGCGGTGGGCGCGGTGTAGAAGGTGTTGACCTTGTGCTTGTCGATGACCTCCCAGAAGCGCGAGATCGTCGGATAGGTCGGGATGCCCTCGAACATCAGCGTGGTCGCGCCGTTCGCGAGCGGTCCGTAGAGGATGTAGCTGTGGCCGGTCACCCAGCCCACGTCGGCGGTGCACCAGTAGATGTCGCCGTCATGGTAGTCGAAGACGTATTGGTGGGTGATCGCGGTGTAGACGAGATAGCCGGCGGTGGTGTGCAGCACGCCCTTCGGCTTGCCGGTCGAGCCCGAGGTATAGAGCAGGAAGAGCGGGTCCTCCGCCTTCATCTCGACCGCCGGGCAGTGACCGGAGACCTTGGCGGCCTCGTCATGGTACCAGCGGTCGCGGCCTTCCTTCATCGTGATGTTGCCGCCGGTGCGCTTGACGACGATGACGGTCTCGATGCCGCCCTTCACCTTGTCGTCGGCAGTGTCGACGTTCTTCTTGAGCGGGACGGCCCGGCCCCCGCGCAGGCCTTCATCGGCGGTGATCACGATCTTCGAATCGGAATCTTCGATGCGGCTCGCCAGCGAATCCGGCGAGAAGCCGCCGAACACCACCGAATGGACGGCACCGATGCGGGCGCAGGCGAGCATCGCATAGGCCGCCTCGGGGATCATCGGCAGGTAGATGGTGACGCGGTCGCCCTTCTTGACGCCGTTGGCCTTGAGGACGTTCGCGAACTTGCAGACTTCGGTATAGAGCTGGCCGTAGGTGATCTTCTTCGACTCGCTCGGATCGTCGCCTTCCCAGATGATCGCCGTCTGCTTGGCGCGGGTCGCGAGATGCCGGTCGATGCAATTATGGGCGACGTTGGTGGTGCCGTCCTCATACCATTTGATCGAGACCTTGCCCGGCTTGTAGCTGGCGTTCCTGACCTTGGTGTAGGGCTTGAACCAGTCGATGCGCTGGCCCTGCTCGCCCCAGAACTTGTCGGGGTCCTTGATCGAGGCCGCGTACATCTTCTTGTACTTGGCGTCGGTCGCCCAGGCCTTCTTCGACCAGGAGGTCGGGACGTCGTAGATGATCTCGGACATTCGGGCGTCTCCCCAGACTTGGGCGGTCTGTGTTGCGCTGGTCCGCCTCATGGTCAGGCGCGGCGGACGTCGCTTCTTCGATTTCGACGCATCATAGGATGCGAACGCGCCGCGGCAAGCCATTGTGCATCGCACTTTCGTGGCAGGGGCAGGCCGCGAATGCATGAAAGCGGGCCGAAAAGCCTTCCAACCGTCTTATCCGATGGTCGAATCGACTTTTGGGCCCGCTTTTTGCCGCTGATTATTATTCAGAGCCCGCCCATCTTGCAGACGATGTCCCATTCCGCGTCCGTTACCGGCTGGACCGAGAGGCGGAAGGAGGTGACCAGCGCCATCTTGGCGAGCTTCGGCTCGGCCTTGACCGCCACGAGCGTCACCGGCTTCGGCAGCGGCTTCACCGCCTTGAAGTCGACCAGGACCCAGGGCTCGCCGGGAATCCAGTTATAGGCTTCCTTGATGACCTCGACGATGCCGACGACCTCGAGCCCCTCGTTGGAATGGTAGAAGAAGACTTGGTCGCCCTGCTTCATCGCCATCAGGTTGAGCTTGGCGGTGTGGTTCTTCACGCCGTCCCAATGCGTGCCCTTGGCGCCGGCCTTGACCTGGTCGTCCCAGGACCAGACGGATGGTTCGGATTTGATCAGCCAGTGAGCCATCAGGCCTCGTCCTCCTTGAGCGGCACCGGCGGCTGCGAGGCCGCCTCGCCCTGTTCGTTCCAGAACCGCACCATCTCGCGGGTCAGCGCGGCGTAATCCTTGGGGTCGAGCTCGACGCGGACCTCGCCTTCGCCGAAGGGCAGGATCAGCACGAAGCGGTGCGTGCCTTCGGCCTTGCGTCGACGGTGCTGGATCACCGGGCCCGCGATCCGGCCGGCCAGCGGCACGGGCTCGCTCTCGGCGACGAGCTCGGAACCTGTCGTCTTCTTGACCTCGGCGATGCCGCGCGCGACGCGCTTCGTCAGGTCGGACCAGTCTCCCGCCATGCTCTCCTCCGTCATTCCGCCCGGATCGGCCGCGCCAGCAAGGCAGCGACGGCCTCGCGCACGCCGACATCGCCGGCGATGATCGCGGCCACGGCCGAGGCGATCGGGGTCTCGACCTGTTTCGCCCGCGCCATCTCGACCAGCGCCGGGGCGGTGAAGGCGCCCTCGGCCAATTTACCGCCGGCCGCTTCCACCGGGCTCTTGCCCTGGCCCAGGGCCAATCCATAAGAAAAATTGCGCGATTGCGGCGAGGCACAGCTCAGCACGACGTCACCGAGACCGGACAGGCCCATCAGCGTTTCCGGATCGGCGCCATAGGCCTCGCCGAAGCGGCGCAGTTCGGCGAAACCGCGCGCCACCAGAGCGGCGCGGGCGCTCTCGCCATAGCCCAGTCCGATCGTGATGCCGGCCGCGATCGCGAGCACGTTCTTGGCCGCGCCGCCGATCTCGACGCCGCGAATGTCGGCGGAATGGTAGATGCGGAAGGCGGGCGAACTTAGCGCTTCGGCCAGCGCCTGCGCCAGATCGGAATCGCCGGCCGCGAGCGTCACGGCCGTCGGCAGCCCGCGCCCGATATCGGCGGCGAAGCTCGGGCCGGAGAGGATCGCTGCGGTGGCGCCCGGCCAGGCCTGCTCGATGATTTCGGTCGCGAACCGGCCACTCGCCTGCTCGATGCCCTTGGCTGCGGAGATCACCGGTACGCGCGGCGGCAGGGCTTCCGCCAGATGCTCGCAGGCCGACCGCAAGGCCTGCGTCGGCACCGCGACGATCAGGGCGTCGCAATCGGCAAGGGCTGCGAGCAGGTCGGTCGCGTGGATGCTCTCGGGCAGGGCGATGCCGGGCAGGCGCGGCGCCTGCCGTGTTCGCTCGATGGCCTCGATGGTCACGCCATCGCGAGCCCAGAGCCGGACATCGTGACCGGCACGGGCGGCGGCGAGCGCCAGCGCGGTGCCGTAGGCGCCGGCGCCGACCACGCCGATGCTGCGATAGCGAGCGCGAGAGCTCATGCGGCGGTCGACGGAGTGGCCGAGAGTTCGTCCAGCGGCCAGCGCGGACGGGCGACCGCGGCCATGTCGTCGACGAGGCCGAGCCGCAGCCGTTCCAACCCCGCCCAGGCGATCATCGCACCATTGTCGCCGCAGAGCGCCAAGGGTGGGGCGACCATCGGCAGGCCGGCTTCGGTCGCAAGACGATTGAGCCCGCTGCGGATCGCCTGGTTGGCGGCGACGCCGCCGGCGACGACCAGCGTCGAAGGCGTGATGCCGGCTTCGCGGCAGGCGCGCAGGCCGGCGCGGGTGCGGTCGACCATCACGTCGACGACGGCCGCCTGGAAGGAGGCGCAGAGATCGGCGACGTCATTGTCGGAGAGCGGCGCGATCCGCTCGGCGACGAGCCGCACGGCGGTCTTCAGGCCGGAGAGCGAGAAATCCGGGCTCGGCCGGCCCTGCATCGGGCGCGGGAAATCGAAGCGCTCGGGATCGCCCTTGGCGGCCTCGCGCTCGACCGAGGGACCGCCGGGATAGGGCAGGGCGAGCATCTTGGCGATCTTGTCGAAGGCCTCGCCGACGGCGTCGTCGATCGTGCCGCCGAGCTTGAGATAATCACCGACGCCGCGCACGGCCAGCAACTGGGTATGCCCGCCGGAAACCAGCAGCAGCAGATAGGGGAAGGCGAGATCGTCGGTGAGGCGGGCCGTCAGCGCATGCGCTTCGAGATGGTTGATCGCGATGAAGGGTTTGCCGGTCGCGAGCGCGATCGCCTTGCCGGCGGTCAAGCCAACCATGACGCCGCCGACGAGGCCGGGGCCGGCCGCCGCCGCGACGGCGTCGATCTCATCCGGCTTCAATTCGGCATTGGCGAAGGCGCGTGCGATGACGCGGTCGATCGCCTCGACATGGGCGCGCGCCGCGATTTCCGGCACCACGCCGCCATAGGCTGCATGTGCGGCGATCTGGCTCAGCACCTCGTTCGACAGGATCTTGCTCTCGCCGGAACGCTCGACGGAGACGATCGCGGCTGCCGTTTCGTCGCAGGTCGTCTCTATCCCCAGTACACGCATGATCGGTCGACTTGTCTCGCGGAATGAGGGATCAGGATCCAGAAGTGCCGTCCGGCGGTTCCGTGCCGGCAATTCCTTCGTATAGTGCGCGAGGGGGCGCAAGGCCAAGAGGCCCGTCACAAGAGGCGGTTCTGCGGTCAGGGCGACGAGACGAGGAAAAGGAGACGGCATGGGCAGGATCATTGTTCCGCCTCAATGCGGCATGATCGCAAATTGCTGCACGGTTCGCGGATCGTCCTGCGGGCGCCGCCGGTTTTGTCAGGAGCTGTGAATGCGCGTCTTCGTCTTTCGTCCCCGCCCCGATGCCGAACGGACCGCCCGCGCCATCGCCGAACACGGCTTCGAGCCGGTCGTCACGCCGCTCTTCGAGGTCGTCCGCCTGACCGATGCCGCGCCCGAGGGGGCGTTCGATGCGATCGTGCTGACCAGCGGCAATGGCGTGCCGGCGCTGGCGGATGGATCGATCGCCTGGCGGGACCTGCCGGTCTTCACCGTTGGAAGCCGTACGGCCGCGAAGGTGCGCGAGGCCGGGCTGGACGATACCCGTAGCGCCGATGGCGACCGCAACGACCTGATCGAGCTGATTCGGCGGACGCTGCCGGTGCCGGCGAAGCTCCTGATGATCGTCGGGCGCGACCGCAAGGAGGACGTGCCGGACCGTTTGCGCGAGGCCGGCTACGAGGTGACGCTCTGGACCGCCTATGCGGCCGAGCCCGTCTCCGTCCTGCCTGAGGATATGCAAGCCGCGCTGCGGCATGGCGGCGGAGGCGCGGCGCTGCATTATTCGGCGCGCGGCGCGCGGACCTTCATTGCGCTGGCCCAGGCGGCCGGCGTTGCCGACGAGGCGCTCGAACTCACCCATGTCACGCTGTCGGCCGATGTCGCCTCGCCCCTGATTTCGGCCGGTGCCAGTACGGTGCTGGTCGCGGAGCATCCGGAGGAAGCCGGGATGCTGGCGGCGCTGGAGCAGGTCTCGGCGCGCGAGCATCTGATCGATGCCGCCCGGCCGGAGCCGCGCGGCAGCCTGCAGCGCACGCCGCCGACCGTCGATCTCAAGGTGGTCTCGTCGTCGGACGAACCGACCGAGGCGGCGGAGCCCGCGAAGCCGTCGCCGGAAGCGGTGGCGCCGACCGAAGCGCTGCCGCAGGAATTCGCGCCGCCGCCGGTCGAGCCGACGCGTGCGCCTGCCGAACGCGAGGCGCCGGCGCGCACGCCCTGGCTCGCTGTGATCGCGGCCGGGCTCGTCGGTGGCGTGATCGGCGGGGCACTCGTCAGCTATGCGCTGACCAAGCCTGCGCCATCGGGGAATGTCGAGGCCATCGCCGAGCTGCGCAACCGGCTGGAGGCCACGCAAGCGAGTGCGGTAGCAGCCGACCGCAAGGCGGCCTCTGCGACGGAAGCGGCGGCCAAGGCCGGTTCCGAACTCCAGGCAGTGACGGCGAAGCTCGCTTCGCTCGGCAATGTGCAGGCCCCGGATACCAGCGCTTTCACCGCTCAGGCCCAAAGGGCCGAAGCGGCGGCTGCGGCCGTCGGCCAGCGCCTCGACCAGATCGCGGGGCGGCTCGGCAGCGTCGAGACGCAGGCCAAGGCGGCCTCGGGCGCAAGCCCGGAAGCAATGGCCGCGGCGCGGATCGTGCTGGCCGAACGGGTACAGCGCGCGCTCGCCGGCGGGCGCCCCTTCGCCGGCGATATCGCGGCGTTGACAAAAAGCGGTGTGGCGCAGGCGGATGTCGCCGCCCTGGCAGCTGTTTCTTCAGGCGGTGCGCCGACGCGCGATGCGCTGCAGGCGGGCTTCCGCAAGCATGGCGCGATGTTCCAGCGCGAGGTGATGCCGGCCTCCGATAGCTGGACCGACAAGCTGCTCGCCCTGGCGAGCCGCGTCGTCACGGTCCGCCCGGTCGGCGACAGCGGCTCGACCGATCCCGCGACGCTGCCGCTCCGGCTGGAAAGCGCCATCGCTACCGGCGACATCGTCAAGGCTTCGGCGCTGTGGGGCCAGTTGCCGGAGCCGGCGCGCCGTGCCAGTGCGGAATTCGGTGCCGATCTGCAGAAGCGTGCCGCGGCGGATGCGGCGATTGCCAAAATCGCGCAGGATGCGGTCGCGGCGCTCGGCGCGGCTGGTTGACGGAGGGTTGAGGAGTCCATGGTTCGCGTTCTCGTCTACCTCGCCGTCTTCGCCTGTCTTGCCTTCGGCGCCGTCTGGCTCGCCGACCGGCCGGGAGAGGTTTCCGTCCTCTGGCAGGGCTACCGGATCGAGACCAGCGTCGCGCTGGCCGCGATCGGCGTCGTCGCGCTCGCCTTTCTCGTCCTGCTGGTCTGGGCGATTTTTCGTTTCGTCTTCGGTTTGCCTTCGGCCTTCAGTCTTTCTTCGCGGTCGCGGCGCCGGGCACGCGGCTTTGAGGCCGTGTCGCGCGGCATGGTCGCGATCGGCGCGGGCGATCCGATCGCCGCCGGGCGCTATACCGGCGAGGCGCGCCGTTTCGTTCCGGGCGAGCCGCTGACTCTGCTGCTGGAGGCGCAGACCGCCCAGTTGAGCGGCGACCGGGCGCAGGCCGAAGCCGCCTTCAAGGCGATGCTGGAGAAATCCGAGACGCGGGTCCTGGGCCTGCGCGGACTCTTCGTCGAGGCGAAGCGGCGCGGTGACGTCACCGCCGCGCGCGCCTTCGCCGATGATGCGGTGCGCCGCTCGCCCTCCCTGGCCTGGGCCAACGACGCGCTGCTGGATTTTCACACGCAGGCCGGCGACTGGCAGGCGGCCCGCACCGCCGTCGAGCGCCGCGCTGCGCTGAGGCTCGCCGACAAGGCAGAGGCACGCCGCCAGCGCGCTGTGCTGCTGGCGGCCGAGGCCTTGCAGGCGCGTGAGCACGAGCCCGAGAAGGCGCTCGCCGCGGCGCTCGAAGCGGTCAAGCTGTCACCGGCGCTGACGCCGGCCGCTGCCCTGGCCGGGCGGATGCTCGCCGAGCGCGGCGATGTCCGCAAGGCCTCGAAGCTGCTGGAGGCTGCCTGGAAGGATGCGCCGCATCCCGACATCGCTGCCGCCTATCTCGATGCGCGGCCGGGAGACAGTGCGCTCGACCGCCTTGCCCGGGCGACGACACTGACGAAGCTGCGTCCCTCCGATCCTGAAAGCGTGCTGGCACTGACCGGCGCCGCGATCCAGGCGCGCGAGTTTCAGAAGGCGCGCGAGACGCTGAAGCCCTTGCTGGCAGGCGGTGCCTCGGTGCGCGCCTGCCTGCTGATGGCCGAGCTTGAGGATGCCGAGCATGGCGCGGCCGGCCGGGTGCGCGAATGGCTGGCGCGGGCGACGCGGGCGCCGCGCGATGCCGCCTGGGTGGCGGACGGGCTGGTCTCCGACCACTGGATGCCGGTTTCGCCGATCACCGGCCGGCTCGACGCCTTTGTCTGGACGGTCCCGCCGGCGACGCTCGGCAGCCAGGCGCAAGCCGTCGACGACGTGCTGGCCGATCTCGACGATTCGACCAAGCTGATCGAGGTGAAGGCCGAGAGCGTCACGACGATCGAGCCTGCGGCCGTTTCACCGCCTCCTCCGCCTGCTCCGCCCGTGCCGAAGGAAGAGCCCAAGCCGGAGCCGGTCGCCGCTGCTGTGCCACCGGTTCCGAAAGAGGAGCCGAAGCCGGTCGTGGAACCGAAGCCGGCCGAGCCTGTGGCAAGCGCTGCCAAGCCGGTTGAGGCCAAGCCCGTCGAGGCCAAACCGGCCGAGGTCAAGCCAGCGGCTGAGCGTGAGGCGGCATCGCCCACGCCGGTCATCTTCCCGGTTTCGCATGCGCCGGACGATCCGGGGCCGGAGGAAGAACCGCCGCCGGAACCGAAGAAGAGCGGCTTCAGGCTGTTCGGTTGAACGCCATCGCCGCTTGACCCCTCCACGGGTCATCCCGGGCGACCGGAGGGAGACCCGGGATCCATTCCGGAACACTGATCTGAAAGGCTCCGGAATGGATCCCGGATCTTCGCTTCGCTCCGTCCGGGATGACGGCATTGGTTGGATCACAGGTTGCGAAAAAGGCGTGCGGCCGGTGGCCATGCACCTTATAGCGGCGCGATGACATCCATTCTCGACCCGAATGCCGCCGTCACTCTGACGGTCGGCCCCGAACAGGCCGGCCAGCGTCTGGACAAGGCCCTCACCTTGCTCGCCGGCGAGATTTCGCGCGCCCGCCTGCAGCAGGTCATCAAGGAGGGCGGGGTCAGCCTCAACGGCGCCGTCTTCAGCGATGGCAGCCGCAAGGTGGTCGAGGGCGACACCATCGCGCTCGTGATGCCGGCGGCGAAGCCGGCCGATCCGATCGGGCAGGATATCCCGCTCGACGTCGTCTACGAGGACGAGCACCTGATCGTCATCGACAAGCCGGCGGGGCTCGTCGTCCATCCTGCCGGCGGGCATGAGGATGGCACGCTGGTCAATGCGCTGATCGCGCATTGCGGCGAGAGCCTCTCGGGCATCGGCGGGGTCAGGCGGCCGGGCATCGTGCATCGGCTCGACAAGGACACCAGCGGCCTGCTCGTCGTCGCCAAGAACGACCGGGCGCATCAGAAACTCGCCAAGCAGTTCGCCGACCATGGCCGCACCGGCCCGCTCCAGCGCGCCTATCTCGCCATCGCCTGGGGCGTGCCGCGCCTGCGCGAGGGCACGATCGACGCGCCGATCGAGCGCTCGACCCGCAACCGCGAGAAGATGACCGTGGTGAAGGAGGGGCGCGGGCGCGAGGCGATCACCCATATCGAACTGCTCGAACGCTATCCGCCCCTGCTGAAGGGGCTCAACGAGATGGAAGCCTTGGCCAGCCTGATCGAATGCCGGCTCGAGACGGGGCGCACCCACCAGATTCGCGTGCATATGAGCCATATCGGCCATCCGCTGCTGGGCGACCAGCTCTACGGCTCGGGCTTCGCCACCAAGGCGGTCCGCTTGCCGGAGGATGCGCAAGCCGCGCTGGCCGGGCTCGGCCGGCAGGCGCTGCATGCGGCGATCCTCGGATTCGAGCATCCGGCGAGCGGCGAAGAGATGCTGTTCGAGTCCGAGCCGCCCGAGGATTTTGCGAATCTGCAAGCGGCACTCGCGAGGCTGTGAGCGAATCCGGCGGTTTTGCCACCTTTCCGCCAGAGTGAGTTCGCATATACTGGGGTTGTTCGGATGCGGATGGCCAAGGGGGCGCCGCAAGCGAGCGTTCCGACCGAACCGATGACAGGTTCCCGCGTTGGATCGTTTTGCCGGATCCGAAGCCTGCGCGAAGGTTGATCGCGCGGAGGGCCTGCCGCCAAGCGGGGGCCTCGATGAGGAGAACGAGCATGGCGAGTGCTTCGCTGCCCGTCCTGTCCGCCGAAGGCGGACTGTCACGTTATCTCGATGAAATCCGCAAGTTCCCGATGCTGGAACCGAGCCAGGAATACATGCTGGCCAAGCGCTGGCGCGAGCATGGCGACCGCGATGCGGCGCACCAGCTCGTCACGTCTCACCTGCGCCTCGTCGCCAAGATCGCCATGGGCTATCGCGGCTACGGCCTGCCGATCGGCGAAGTCGTCTCGGAAGGCAATGTCGGCCTGATGCAGGCGGTGAAGCGCTTCGAGCCCGAAAAGGGTTTTCGCCTCGCCACCTATGCGATGTGGTGGATCAAGGCCTCGATCCAGGAATATATCCTGCGCTCGTGGTCGCTGGTGAAGATGGGCACCACCGCCAATCAGAAGAAGCTGTTCTTCAATCTGCGCAAGGCCAAGAGCAAGATCTCGGCGCTGGGCGAGGGCGACCTGCGCCCCGACCAGGTCAAGCAGATCGCGACCAAGCTCGGCGTCAACGAGCAGGACGTGGTCGACATGAACCGCCGCCTCGGCGGTGACGCGTCGCTCAACACGCCGCTGCGCGAGGATGGCGAGGGCGAGTGGCAGGACTGGCTGGTCGACGATTCGGAAAGCCAGGAGCGCCGCCTCGCCGATTCCGAGGAGGCGGATAACCGCCACTCGGCTTTGCGCGAGGCGCTGGAGGTGCTCAATCCGCGCGAGCGCCGCATCTTCGAGGCGCGCCGCCTGGCCGAGGACCCGATCACGCTGGAGCAGCTCTCCGAGGAGTTCGGCGTGTCGCGCGAGCGCGTGCGCCAGATCGAGGTCCGTGCCTTCGAGAAGGTGCAGGAGGCCGTGAAGAAGGCGATCACCCGCATCGAGGCGCCGCGCGCGGCGCTGCCGGCGGCCTGACCGGTTTCGCTAGCGAGAGTTTGAAGGGGCGCCGCGAGGCGCCCCTTTTTTGTCAGTACAGCGGCGGCAGCGGCTGGAGGGGCAGGCGGAAGGGGCCGATGAAGACCCGGCCTTCGCGCAGCGAGACCGGAGGCAGGGTGGTCAGGCCCGGCGCCGTGGCAGTGTTGCCGCCGCGCCCGCCAAGGAAGCCACCGAGGCCGCCGAGCAGGTTGCCGATACGAAAGCCGCCGATCTGCTCGATCCCGGCCGCCGCCAACTGGAGGTCGCCGGCGACGCGGTGCAACGGATCGAGCAGCAACTGCCCGCTGCCGTCGACGCGGGCCTTGCCCTTGGTCGAGACCAGGCGGGTCAAATCGAACATCCCGTTGGCGGCGCGCCAGCTCTCGAGCGCATCGGGGTTGAAGCCCTTGCGGAAGCTCTCGGCCTGGGTGAGCGTCGCCTGCAGGTCGATCTCGCCGGCTTCCGTGTTGCCGAGCAGGGCATCGATCGGCGGCAGGATCGTGCCCTTGGCGTTGATGGCGATGTCGACGGCCTGATCGGTTGCGGGCCGGGTCGGGTTGCGGCGCAGATGCGCTTCGAGCGTGGCGGCGCCCCAGTTCTCGGCAGTGAGGCCGGGTGTCGTCAGCACGCCGCGCGGCTCGCTGGCGACGAGCGCGAAGCGCTCCGGGCTGCGCCAGGCAAAGCTGGCATCGAGGCTCTTCCAGGTCAGGTCGAGCGCGCGGCCTTCCGGCAGGAGCGCCTTCGCCGGGCTCGACACTTCGAGGATCACGAGGCCGGGCGAATAGATCTGGCCGACTGCGACGGTCGGCCCCGTCTCGACGCGCACCGCATCGCCCCAGCGGGTCGAGGTCAGGGTCAGCGCGTTGCAGCGCAATTCGATGCGGAAGGGGAAGCCGCCGATGCTGCGGTCGGCACAGGTCCAGGTGCGGCCGCGCTCGGCCTCGCGCGCCAGCGCGACGTCGATCTCGGTCGCGATGCGGCCACGCGCATAGAACCAGAAGGCGGACCAGGCGGCGGCGAGGACGACGAGCAGCATGAAAGGCCCGTAGAGCCAGAAGCGGCTGCGGCGGCGCGTCGGGAGGGGATCGGTCATGCGGCAGGCATTCCTTGCGCGGAGGCGGGCGGATCGCTAGATCGCCCGGACGGCTTTGCCGGGCGGTCTATCACGTTGGCGTGGCACCGGATTTGCTCGAAAAGCGGATGACGCTCTTCGGCCCGATGGTTTAGCTCGCCGGACGGGAAGGCGCCAGAGCAAGCGACCCGACCGAAACGGCAAGCTCAGCAAGCAGGCCGACGCGGCCAAATTATGGGACGAGGATGACGACCGAATTCGGCGCGACCGATCTCTGGGTCTTCGGTTACGGCTCGCTGATCTGGCGGCCGGGCTTCGCTTTCGAGGAGAGCGTGCAGGCCCGCCTCCACGGTTATCACCGCTCGCTTTGCGTGTTCTCGCATGTGCATCGCGGCACGCCGGAGCGGCCGGGGCTGGTGCTGGGGCTCGATCGCGGCGGGGTCTGCCGCGGTCTCGCCTTCCGCGTCGCGGCTGGGCAGGCGCAGGAGACCGTGGACTATCTCCGGGCGCGCGAGCAGGCGACGGCGGTCTATCTCGAGCGCCACGTCCAGCTCAAACTGGAGGATGGCCGGCAGGTGCGCGGGATCGTCTATGTCGCCGACCGCAAGCACCTGCAATATGCCGGCAAGCTGCCGCCGGCGCAGTTGCTCAAGCTCGTTCGCGAGGGCAGGGGCCAGTCCGGCGAGAACCCCGACTACGTGCTGCAGACGCATGAGCATCTGCGCAAGATGGGCATTTTCGATCCGGTCCTGGCCGGATTGGCCCAGCAATTGGCGCCTGGGCTCGGCGCACCGCATCCGCCGCTGGCGGGTTGAGGAACGTTCGTCGAAAAGGTTTGCGCCGTCATTGCGAGGAGCGAAGCGACGAAGCAATCTAGGGGGATGGGGCTGACGCGTTAGAACCCAGTCCCCCTGGATTGCTTCGCTGCGCTCGCAATGACGATTCCGGCGGCTTGGTCCGGGAGGCTTCAGCCTTCCGGGTTCGCTTCCGGCATCAGGTCGAGCAGGGCGGCACGGCGGCTCATCCCGTCCTCGGCGAGCAGGTGGACATGAATCTCGCAGGCGCCGGCGGCCATGATCGAACGCTGCCAGCGGCCGAGCGCGGCTTCGATGCCGAAGGGGCCGGAGTCGCGGGCGGCGATGACACGTCGATCGCTGGAGACCGCGAGCAGGACCGCATCGGTGAAGCCCAGCGCATGCGTGTCGTCGACGGCGAAGACCGAGGCGACATAGCGGCGGCCAGAGCGGCCGCGCCAGGCGGTGAAGCGTCGTTCGCTCAGCGCAGCGGTGCTGCGCAGGGGCATTTCGCGGGCGGCAGGCGCCTCGTCGAACAGATCGGGTGTGTCGCGATAGGCGAGAGCGGCCATGTCCGTTCCTCCTGTGATAGGAACAAAATGGGAACGACATGGGGATGAGTCAAGCGCTGCCGGAAGCGAAACCGCGTTTCGGCCTGCGGGATGCTGTCAGGGAGTGTCAGGAGTTGGCGAGCGGGTCCATCCCGCGCGCCGCAAGCTCGGCGCGGCCTTGGGCGAGGAGCCGGTCGCTCGCCGTCTCGACGCGTTCCTGCAGGGTGCGCTGGAAGGTCGCCTTGTCGAGCCCCGGTTCGATCGGCGGCAGGATCTCGATGCGGACGGTGCCGGGGCGGCGCAGGAACTTGCGGCGGGGCCAGTAGAGACCGGTGTTCAGAGCGACCGGCACGCAGGGCACGCCGAGCTCGCCATAGAGATGGGCGACGCCGAATTTGTAGTCCGGCGGGGCACCGGGCGCCCGGCGGGTGCCTTCCGGAAAGATCAGCAGCTGACGGCCGTTCTGGCCGAGTTCGATCCTGGCGCGGCGCGTGACGTCGGACAGGGCGCGGGCCCGCGCTCCGCGGTTGACCGGGATCATCCGCATCTTCGTCAGGGCCCAGCCGAAGACCGGGATCCAGGTCAGTTCGCGCTTGAGGATGAAGACCGGATTGCGGAAGACCGTGACCAGCGCGAAGGTCTCCAGGAAGGACTGGTGCTTGGCGCCGACCATCAGGCCGCCCTGCGGAACGTTCTCGATGCCGGTGATCTCGCAGCGCGTGCCGGCGACGACGCGCATCAGCCACAGAGCCGAGTGGGCCCAGCCGATCGCAACCGCCAGAATCGCGCGCTTCGGCAGAAGCAGGGCAGGCAGGACACCAAGGATCAGCCAGAGGGTGAGATTGGCATAGAACAGGATGTTGAAGGCGAGGGAGCGCAGGACGAGCATGCTGCGCAATGAGCCCGAGACGCGCTTCCGGTCAAGCTCTGGCTATCGGTTCGGCCTCAACCTTCGTGGCGATGTTGCTCCAGAAGGCGGGAGCGCTTCTCGGCGGCAGGGCCGAGCGTATCGGCGGGCTTCGGCGAAACCGGCTTGCGGCCGCCGATGATCACCGAGAGACGCGAGGTCTCCGGATCGCTTTCGACAAGGCTGCGCAGGCGCGCGACGAGGTATTTCGCATATTCCGGCGCGAGCATCCTGACGACCGACCAGCGGTTCCACCAGCCGGAGGTGTCGACATGCTCGGTCACGACCGGGTGGGCAACGAGCTGGACGCCCGGCATCGCATGGGCGAATTCGACGAGGGTGCGCGGCATGTGATAATTCGAGGTCACCACGAGCAGCGAGCGGAAGCCGTGGCGGCGGACCCAGCGCCGGGCCTCGATGGCGTTGCCGATGGTATTGCGGGCGCGATAGTCGAGGTCGACGCAGCAGGAGAGCAGGTCGCGCGAGGCGGGGTTCAGTTTGGCGAGCTCCTCACGGCCGGTTTTCTCGTTGACGCCGCTGATCAACAGGCGCTCCCCGCGCTCGGCGCCGAGCAGGCCGATGGCATCGCCGATGCGCTGAGCGCCGCCGGTGACCACGACGATCGCATCGGTGCGTGGTGTGCTTGCCGGCTCACGCGCATCGATCATCGCGGCGAAGCGGATATAGCCGATGCCCAAGAGCAGGGCGCCGACGCAGGCGATGGCAGCCGCCGTCAACCCGAGAACGCGGCGGAGCGAGGTCGATCGCGCGGGCATGTCCCTCCGGGGCGCGGAATCGGAAGGCGCCATCGCGAGATGGTCGTTTGTGCTGCCGATCATGGCCATGACGTCGCCGTCCTAGCGCGCCAATCGGGCATAACAGCGGCAGGCCCCTGTCCGGTCTTGCCGCATGCGTTAAGACCTGGTTGCCACGATGAAGCCAGCGGGATGCTCATGCCAGCATCCTCAGGTGGCGGCGCACGGTGAAGCGCGAGACCAGCCCGGCGATCACCGCGACGACCAGGGCGACGAGGATGACCGCTCCGTAACCGGTCCAGCCGATCTCGAAGGCGCCGAACAGGGCCTGCAGCTGCTCCGCTTCCGGCGTGGCACTCCAGCGCGAGGCGATGAAGCCGAGCACGCCGATCGTGACGATGGCGGCGAGGCCGCCGAAGAGTCCGCCCCTGAGGCCAAGCCGGATGAAGCGGCTCTGGAATTCCCGCGCGATGAAATCATCATTGGCCCCGACGAAATGCAGGACCTCGACGCTGTCGCGGCTGCCGGCCATGGCGCCGCGCGTGGCGAAGGCGACGGCCAGCGCCGCCGCCGTCAGGACGAGCAGGACGATCGCGAAGCCCGTGGCGATGATGGTTCCGGCCATGGCAGAGAGGCGCCTGACCCAGAGCCGGTGGTCGTCCAGCGTCGCGGTCGGTACCTCGCGGCGCAGCTCCGCGCCGAAGCCGCCGAGATCGGAGGCGGCATCGGCCTTCAGCTTCAGCACGATGAGACGCGGGACCGGCAACTCGACGAGATCGAGCCCGGTGCCGAGCCAGGGTTCGAGCAGCTTGTCCGATTCGGCCTTCGGCACGGCGCGGACGCTTTCGACCTCCTTCAGCCCGCTCGCCAGCATGACGGCGCGCGCCACGTCGTCGTCGATCTTGCGGTGCGAATCGGGGCGGACCTGGATGGTCATCTCGTTGGAGATGGCGCCGCGCCACTGGTCGGAAGCGCGCGCGGCGAGGACGGCGGCGCCGGCGCTCAGCGCGGCCAGGAAGGTGAGGATGGCGATCACGGCCATCAGCGCGCGGCCGGCGACATTGTCGATCGGGACGAGCGGCTGGTCCCGCCGGAGATTGGCAGGCAGGCCGCGCGGTCGCCGTCCGGGCTCCCGGTCGCTGGCTTCAGGCGTCGACATGGAGGTGTCCATCGGCCAGCACGAGGCGCGGCGCGTCGTAGATTTCCATCAGGTTGAGATCGTGGGTCGCGATGATGACGGCGGTGCCCAGCGACTGGAGCTCCATGAACAGCCGCAGCAGGCGCCGGCCGAGACCGGGATCGACATTGCCCGTCGGCTCGTCGGCGAGCAGGAGTTCGGGCCGGCTGATCAGGGCGCGCGCGATGGCGGCGCGCTGCTTCTCGCCGCCTGAGAGAACAGGCGGGACGGCATGCATGCGCTCGCCTAGGCCGACCCAGCGCAGCAACTCGACGACCTCGGCGCGATAGCTCGCTTCCTCCTTGCCGAGGACGCGCAGCGGCAGCGCGACGTTCTCGTAGACGGTCAGGTGGTCGAGCAGGCGGAAATCCTGGAAGACCACGCCCATGCGGCGGCGGAAGGCGGTGAGCGTGTCCGGATCGAGCCGCGAGACGTCCTGGCCGAACAGGTTGACCAGCCCGCGCGTCGGCTTCAGCGCCATCAGGATGAGGCGCATCAGTGTCGTCTTGCCGGCGCCGGAGGGGCCGGTCAGATACTGGAACGAGCGCGGCTCGATGCTGAAGTTGATGTCCTTCAGCACCTCCGGGCCCATGCCGTAACGCAGGCCGACATTCTCGAACCGAACCAAACGGTCTTCCTCGCTGAACCTGTCTTTTGCGAATCCGCATCCGATCCTACACCGCAAGCCGTCGCGCGCGGAAAGGTCGTGATGCGGACAGATTGCCCCAGAGATTCTTCACGGGGCGTTAACCATGAATCCCGCCAACTGAATTGCGCGCAACGGCTGCCGTCATGCGGCGCCCTTGAAGGAGTAGGCTCGCACCCATGCTGATCGTCTGCCCATCCTGCGCGAGCCAGTATGAACTCGACGCGGCCAAACTGGGGCCGGAAGGGCGCAAGGTGCGCTGCGCCGGCTGCAGGACCTCGTGGCATGTCGAGCCCGGTGCCTTCCCGGAGCCTCCCAGCGAGGCCGAGACCCAGGCTCTGCTCGCCGAGGAGCTGGAGCGTGCCGCCGCGATCGATGCCGAAATCACAGCCCTCGCCGCCGAGGCTGGCGGGGAGCATGGCTCGGAGCATCCCTCTTCCGTAGAGGAGTTGCCGGTCGCAGCGCCGATGCGCCGGGCCAGGTCCTCCGGCAAGCCGCGCAGGATATCGGGCCCTTTCCTGCGTCGCGGGGGAGCCGGGCTGCCGGCTGCCGCGGCGCTCGCGGGGCTGGCCCTGCTCGGTACCGTGGTCTGGCAGCGCCAGGCCGCGGTCCGCGTCGCGCCGCAGCTTGCGGGCCTGTTCGAGACGATCGGGATGCCCGTCAACGTCCGGGGCCTCAGCCTCAGCTCCATCGAAAGCGGCCTCGTCGAGGACGGGCAGAACCGCTTTCTCGTGGTCGAGGGCGATGTCACCAATATCACCAGGAGCAAGACGGCGGTGCCGCTGATCGAGGTTGCGGTCAAGGATGCCGGCGGCGCGACGCTCTACACCTGGACGACCGAACCGCCGCGCGCGAATCTGGAGCCGGCCGAACTCATCCGCTTCCGGGCGCGGCTGGCCTCGCCGCCTGAGCAGGGACAGTCGGTCAGGGTGCGCTTCACCTCGGCTGCAACTATGGCCAATCTCGCCAGCAAGCCCTGAGGCTGCTAGGACAGGGCCTGTCGACCAGGCCGGCCCAGCAGCCGGAGGTGTCCACACATCATCGCCTCATCAGGCCTTCGGCGCATCGGCGTCATGCGAGGCCGGTTGCGGCCGGATATCGAAACGGAGTCATCATGCCGGAACGGCGTATCAGGGTTCTCTACGACGAAGCGGCGATCGCGCGGCGCAACGAGGAAATGGCCGAGGCCATCGCAGCCAGCGCGCCGAAGGATCTGCTCGTCGTCGCCGTCCTGAAGGGCAGCTTCATGTTCGCCGCCGACCTGATCCGGGCGATGCATCGCGTCGGGCTCTCGCCCCAGGTCGAGTTCATTCACCTGTCGAGCTATCTCTCGGGAACCGTTTCCTCCGGCCAGGTCGAGATCCTGCGCGACGTCCAGAGCGAAGTGCGCGACCGCGACGTGCTCTTGGTCGACGACATCCTCGAATCCGGCCGGACGCTGGCCTTCGCCAAGGACCTGCTGGCGGCGCGCGGCGCCGCGAAGGTGTCGACCGCGGTGCTGCTGGAGAAGCCGCACAAGCGGGCGGTCAACATCCAGGCGGATTATGTCGGCTTCGAATGCCCGGATTATTTCGTGGTCGGCTATGGCATGGACGTCGCCCATTCCTATCGGCAGCTGCCCTTCGTCGGCGTGGTCGAGACCGAGGACCAGGCCGGGTTTCCGGGGATCTGAGGAGTCTTCATGTCGCGTATTCTGGTCGTCGACGACGAGGAGCCGCTGCGCATGCTTGTCGCACGCGGCCTTGGTCTCGATGGACATAGCTGCCTGACGGCGTCGGACGGAGCCGAGGCGCTCGATATCCTTGTTGCCGAGCAGGGCCGTTTCGACCTGCTCCTGACCGATATCCGCATGCCCCTGATGGACGGCATCGCACTGGCGCTCGCGGCCAAGCAGCAGTTTCCGGACCTGACGATCATGCTGATGACCGGCTATGCCGAGCAGCGCGAGCGGGCGAAAAGCCTGGAATCGATCGTCGCCGAGGTGATGGCCAAGCCCTTCACCATCGCGGAACTGCGCGCGACCGTGCTGAAGGTGATCGAAGGCTCGATCGGCTAGCGGTTGAGCCACCAGATCGAGGCGTTGAGCAGCGTCGCGAAAGCGACCCAGGCCAGATAGGGCCAGAGCAGGTTGGAGGCCAAGCGGTCGAGCGGACGGAATGCTGCGATCGCCGCCACGATCAGGACGAGCAACGGCAGGATGACGGCCAAGCCGGCCACAGGGCTGTTGGCGCCGAAGAAGGCGAAGGACCAGCCGATATTGAACAGAAGCTGCAGGTGATAGACCAGCAGCGCGCGCCGGCGCCCGGGCGTGCCGACCGGCAGGCGCAGGATGCGGAATGCGGCCAGCGCCATCAGCGCATAGAGCGCTGTCCAGACCGGCGCGAAAATCCAGTTCGGCGGGTTGAAAGGCGGTTTGACGAGGCCGGCATACCAGGTCGGGATTTGCGGCACGGTCGCGGCGCTGCCGGCGATCGACGCCGCCACCACCGGGAGGATCGCGATGGCGAGCGCCGCCCAGAGAGGCGGGCGATGATCGGTCGAGGTCTGGGGCAGCGTCGTCATGATTTGATGATGGGGCGCTGCCGGACGCCTCGCAAGGCGGTGTGCCTGTTTCAGACATGCGGTCTGCACCAGCGGACATTCCCGCTTCTCATGGAACTTTTCCGGGGCAGGGCGTAAGGAGCGTCCGCTCGCTCAGTCTGGCTGCGGAGATGACGCCCTCACAGCCAGATCTCTTTCGCCTTTGCGAGGTAGCGCGCGCGCTCCGCCAGTCCGTTGCGCCCGCCATTGATCAGCTTCGTCACGCGCTCGCTATCGTCGGCATCGGCAGCCACGTTGATGGCGCGCTCGGTCCAATAGGCGAAGGCGACGCACAGCGAAGTCTCGGGCTCCTTCGCCCGCTCGGGCTCGGCCTCCAGGTCGATGCCGAGCAACTGACCGAGGTGGCGGTAATTCGCCCGGCCGGTGAGCTGGAAAATGCCGCGGCCGTGGTAGCGGATGCCGTCGCCGGCCTGCGTGTTGCCGAGGTCGCGTCGGCCTTCGTTGCGGATGAAATAGGCGGGCCCGCCATATTCCTCGAGCGTGCGGAAGCCGTCAGTTTCGTGCGCTGCCTGCGCCAGAAAATGGCAGATGCGCAATCGCGTCGTAAGCGCGTGGTCAGCGGCCAGGTCATCGAAGCGCTCGGAAATGCCGGCAACGATCGCCGTATTGGCGGGAGGCGCGAGGCGCAGCAGGCGTTCGCGGGTTACGGCCAGGCTTGGCTCGGCCGTGTGGTCCAGACCGATCCAGGTTCCGATTGCGCGCATCGACATGAAAATGCCCTCCCGATGAGGAGGGCATCATCGCCGCTGTCACGAAGCCGGGGATAAGATTGCCGGCGCGAAAAGCTCAGCCGCTGACGGCGGTGTATTCGGTCTCAATCGAGGAGGCGTGGACCTCGTGGTCGAAGCCGTAGATATGGATCGAGATCGCCTCGCCCGGTCCGAAATTGCGCATGCGGTGGATGTTCGGGCCCGAGGGCAGCATGCAGGCGACATAGCCCGGCTGGCGCTCCTGCTCCTCGGTCTGGACGGCGCGGTTGGTGTCGATGGCGCGATACCAGGTCTCGGTGACCGTGCCGGAGACGACGCCGAAGCAGCAGGAGCAATGGTGGTCGTGGATCGAGGTCGCCGAGCCTTCGCCCCAGACGATCGCCCAGACGCTGACGGCGTCGTTGCCCGCGAGCAGGTTGCGGCTGTAGCAGCCGGGCTTGCGCTCCAGCGGCAGGCGCTGGACCAGGTCGGGCATGGCGACGAGCTCCTGCAGCACCTCGCGGGCAGCGCTCAGGTAGTCGCGCGTCAGCGTGCCGGCATCGGTCCGCAGATTGCGCAACACGGCGCCGCGCCGCTCTTCACTGAGAAAACCCTGCATGCCATTCCCTTTCGATCAGTGTGGGAATGATACGGGACAGGCGGGGGCAGAGGTTTGCGGAGATGGAGAATATTTATCCCCGATTGGAAAATAATGCCCAGTATGGAATTATATGTGGAAATTTCTCTCGGCTTCACCTCCTTGGAAGGAAGTTGATTCCGGATTCTCCGAGGTATCATGGCCAAGCTCGACGCGTTCGATCTGCGCATCCTGGCGCGATTGCAGGAGGATGCGAGCCTGCCGCTGGCTGAACTCGCGGAGGCGGTGGGGCTCTCATCCTCGCCCTGCTGGCGGCGGGTGCAGAAGCTGGAGGAGGGCGGCTATATCAAGCGCCGCGTCGCCCTGCTCGACCGCGACAAGCTCAAGGCCGGCGTCACCGTCTTCATCGCTGTCCGGACGGCGCGGCATTCGATGGAATGGCTGGAGCGCTTCCATGCCGCCGTGCAGGACCTTCCGGAGATCGTCGACTTCTACCGGATGAGCGGCGAGATCGACTACCTGCTCAAGGCCTGCGTCTCGGACATCGCCGCCTATGATGCGCTCTACAAGAAGCTGATCTCGCGCATCGACCTCAGCGACGTGACCTCGATGTTCGCGATGGAGGAACTGAAATCGACCTCGGCGATCCCGCTGGGATTCGTGGGGGAGGGATAAAGGCGCGTCATGCTCGGGCTTGACCCGAGCATCTCGGAAACCAGTGTTCTCTCGTCACGAGATTCTCGGGTCGAAGCTATGCTTCGCCCGAGAATGACGCTTGGGGCTCAACCTTAGGCCTTCGTGACCTTCTGGTAGTCCTTCACGTCCGAGAAGGTGATGTCGGGCGCGCGCTCGGCATCGTATTTCAGCGTGAACTGGCTGGACGCCATGAAGACCGGGTCGCCGTCGAGATCGTCGGCCATCGACGATGGCTTGAGACCGACGAATTTCTCCAGCGCCGCCTTGTCGTCGGCGGAGACCCAGCGGGCGATCGCGAACTGGCAGGGTTCGAAATCGACGGGAAGCGAGTATTCGACGTCCATGCGCTCCTTGAGCACGTCGAGCTGGAGGGCGCCGACGACACCGACGATGGCGGGCGCGCCGTCATGCGGCAGGAAGAGCTGGACGACGCCTTCCTCGGCCATCTGCTGCAGGGCCTCGCGCAGCTTCTTGGCCTTCATCGCGTCCTTCAGCTTGACGCGGCGCAGGATTTCCGGGGCGAAGCTCGGCACGCCCTTGAAGACGATGTCCTCGCCTTCGGTCAGCGTGTCGCCGATGCGTAGCGTCCCGTGGTTCGGCAGGCCGACGATGTCGCCGGCGAAGGCTTCCTCAGCGATCGAACGGTCGCGGGCGAAGAAGAATTGCGGCGCGTTGAGCGGCATCGGTTTGCCGGTGCGGACGAGCTTGGCCTTCATGCCGCGGGAGAGCTTGCCCGAGCAGATGCGCATGAAGGCGATGCGGTCGCGGTGGTTCGGGTCCATGTTCGCCTGGATCTTGAAGACGAAGCCGGTCATCTTCGGCTCGTCCGCCTCGATCAGGCGCTTGTCGGAAGGTTGCGCGCGCGGGCTCGGGGCATAGGCACCGAGTGCGTCGATCAGGTCGCGCACGCCGTAGTCGCGGAGCGCCGCGCCGAAATAGAGCGGCGTCAGATGGCCCTCGCGGAAAGCCTGAAGGTCGAAGGGCTTCAGGCCTTCGGCGGCGAGGAAGACCTCCTCGCGCCAGGTCTCGGCGGCGCCATGCGGCAGCAATTCGTCGAAAAGTGGGTCGTCCCAGCCGGAGACCTGGCGGTCCTCGGCGCGCTCGTCGCCCTTCTGATTGCGGCGGAAGGTATTGGCCTTGAGGTCGTAGGTGCCGGTGAATTCGCGGCCGCGACCGACCGGCCAGGTCATCGGCGCGACGTCGAGCGCCAGCGTCGTCTCGATCTCGTTGATCAGGTCGAAGGGATCGCGCGTCTCGCGATCGACCTTGTTGATGAAGGTGACGATCGGGATGTCGCGGAGACGGCAGACCTCGAACAGCTTCTTGGTGCGATCCTCGATGCCCTTGGCGGCGTCGATCACCATGACGGCGGCGTCGACCGCGGTCAGGGTGCGGTAGGTGTCTTCCGAGAAGTCCTCGTGGCCCGGCGTGTCCAACAGGTTGAAGACGTGCCCGCCATATTCGAAGGTCATCACCGAGGTGACGACCGAGATGCCGCGCTGACGCTCGATCTTCATCCAGTCCGAGGAGGTCTGGCGGCGGCCCTGCTTGGCGCGCACCTCGCCGGCGAGCTGAATGGCGCCGCCGAAATAGAGCAGCTTCTCGGTCAGCGTCGTCTTGCCCGCGTCCGGGTGCGAGATGATGGCGAAGGTGCGCCGGCGCGCATGCGGCGCGGCGGAGGCCGCGGACGCTTCAATTGTCGAAAGATCGGTCATGGCGCGCATGAAGACGGAAGGGGGGCGGAAGTCAATTGTGATCCGCGTTCAGTTCTTCAGCCGGTAGCCCGTCTTGAAGATCCAGCCGACGGTGGCGATGCAGGCGGCGAGGAAGAACAGGGTCATGCCCAGGCTGATGCCGAGGCTGACATCGGCGAGCCCGTAGAAGCTCCAGCGGAAGCCGCTGATCAGGTAGACCACCGGGTTGAACAGCGTCACGGTCTGCCAGAAGGGCGGGAGCATCGAGATCGAGTAGAAGGAGCCGCCGAGGAAGGCGAGCGGCGTCACGATCAAGAGCGGGATGACCTGCAATTTCTCGAAGCCATCGGCCCAGATGCCGATGATGAAGCCGAACAGGCTGAAGGTTGTCGCCGTCAGCACGAGGAAGAGCAGCATCATCGCGGGATGCTCGATCCGGAGCGGCACGAAGAAGGCGGCCGTCAGCAGGATGATCAGCCCGAGCAGGATCGATTTTGTCGCGGCGGCGCCGACATAGGCGATCACGGCCTCCCACCAGGCGACGGGAGCCGAAAGCAGTTCGTAGATCGTGCCGGTGAATTTCGGGAAATAGATCGCGAAGGAGGCGTTGGCGATGCTCTGCGTCAGCAGCGAGAGCATGATCAGGCCGGGCACGATGAAGGCGCCATAGGGCACGCCCTCGACCGATTGCATGCGCGAGCCGATCGCCCCGCCGAAGACGATGAAATAAAGCGAGGTCGAGAGCACGGGCGAGACGATGCTCTGGAGCGGGGTGCGCCAGGTGCGGTTCATCTCGAAGCGGTAGATCGCGGCGATCGCGTGAAGATTCAGGCCGGTCATCAGCGGCGCTCCTTGACCAGGCTCACGAAGATATCCTCGAGCGAACTCTGGCTGGTGCTGAGGTCTCGGAAGCGGATGCCGGCCTCGGCCAGGCCCTGCAGCAAGGTGGTGATGCCGGTGCGCTCGGCCTGGGTATCGTAGGTGTAGACGATCTCGTCGCCCGCGGCCGAGAGCCTGAGATCGAAGCTCGCCAGCGCCTCCGGCACGGCCGCGATCGGCTGCTGGAGCTGGAGGGAGAGCTGCTTCTTGCCGAGCTTGCGCATCAGTTCGGCCTTTTCCTCGACCAGGATGATCTCGCCCTTGGAGATGACGCCGACGCGGTCGGCCATCTCCTCGGCCTCCTCGATGTAATGCGTTGTCAGGATGATGGTGACGCCCTCGTCGCGGAGGCGGCGGACCATCCGCCACATGTCCTGCCGCAGCTCGACATCGACGCCGGCGGTCGGCTCGTCCAGGAAGAGGATGCGCGGCTCGTGCGAGAGCGCCTTGGCGATCATGACGCGCCGCTTCATGCCGCCCGAGAGCATGCGGATCTGGCTGTCCTTCTTCTCCCAGAGCGAGAGGTCCTTGAGGATGCGCTCGATCAGGGCGGGATCGCGCGGCTTGCCGAAGAGACCGCGGCTGAAATTCACCGTCGACCACACCGTCTCGAAAGCGTCCGTCGTCAGTTCCTGCGGCACGAGGCCGATGGCCGAACGGGCGGAGCGGTAGTCGCTGACGATATCGTTGCCATCGGCCGTGACCGTGCCGGTGCTCGGCCGGACCAGGCCGCAGATGATGCTGATCAGTGTCGTCTTGCCAGCGCCGTTGGGGCCGAGCAGGGCGAAGATCTCGCCACGCCTGATGGCTAGATCGATCGATTTCAGCGCGCTGAAGCCGGAATCGTAGGTTTTCGAGAGGCCGGAGACCGAGATGATCGGCGAGGACGTGTCTGACATGGGCGGCATATAGGGGAGCCGTTGCGTGGTTACGATGGCAGGGTCATGCGGGGAAAGCATGATCGCCTGTCAGTTCATGGCGGGAAGCACCGCGAAACGAAAAGGCCGGGCGCATGGCCCGGCCTTCTCCACGCGACGCAACCGCACGCTACTTCATGAAGAACCACAACAGGATGATGATCGGGATCGGAACGCCTACAAGCCACAGGACGATGGAACGCATTTTCTCAGCCCCCGTTTGGAACGATGATGCTGCGGCAACGCTCTTCCGAGGGGGAAAGTTCCTGCCGGCCTGGCGTCAGGCTTCGCCAAAAGCTTCGGCGCTCGGGTGCCATTCTGGGCGGTAGCCGTGCTGCATGGCGGCGAGCGTGGCAGGCGGGGTGAGCACGGTGACGAGGCCGGTCGGCCGCTCGCGCTGGTCGACATAACCGCTGGGGGACCAGAGCAGCGCGGACGCGCCGCGCAATGCCAGGAAACCGGTTCCGTCGCCGGAGCGCAGCATTGCGCCATCAGGCAATAGCTCGGCCGGCAGGCGGTGCGTGCGCTTCGTCCGGCCGTCGAGGCGATCGGCATCGAGGATGCGGTCGATCTCGGGGAAGAGCGGCGTCTCTGGAAGGCCGAGGCCCTGCACCAGCGCCACGCGATAGGCGAGCGCGTCCTGGCGCCGGCATTCCATGCAGGGGCGATGGCCGGCCGCGAGCGCCGTCACCTCGTCGCAGAAGAATAATTCGGTATAGCCGCGGCCCCAGACCTTGCGCTTGCGCCCCTTGAACGAGAGGACGCAGCAAAGCCACTGCCGTGTCGCCTGGATGCGCGTCGGAACCTCATGCGCGGTCGGGTCGTGAAAGCGGCCGCCGCGGTTGCCGTAGAAGGTGCCGCGCGCCGGATCGGCGAAGAGCGAGCCATCGGGCCTGACGCGATTGGGAAGGGGCATGATCGGCATCCGTTGAGTGGATCGCGTGCGAGCCTAGCCTGCCGCCGGTCCATTGCTGGCAGGAAGGAACATCTGCATTTTTCAGCGATCTCGGCAGGAACCGCTTAACGCTACGATCAAGTCGATCCCTGCCCCTAAGGTATTTGAAGTGTTTTCGGCTGCATTCCGGTGGGCGACAAAAGCCATGCGGAGCCGGCAAGCGCCACCATGAACGCCTATCTTCCCCTGATCCTGTTCACGGTGCTGACCAACGCCGCCGCGCAACTGATGCTGAAGCGCGGCATGACCGGTGTCGGCTCGCTGAACGTTGCCGGGGATGGGCTGGTCGCGACGGTCTTCCGCGTCGTGTTCAATCCGTTCGTCTTCGCGGGCCTGTGCACCTTCGTCGTCAGCATGGCCTCGCACCTGATCGTGCTCTCGAAGGTGCAGATCAGCTACGCCTACCCGTTCCTGAGCCTCGCCTATGTCGTGGTCGCGGCCTACGCCTATTTTGTCTTCCACGAAGACCTGAGCGCGATGCGTATCGCCGGCATCGGCTTCATCGTGCTGGGCACCATCTTCATTGCACAAAGCTGAGGGAGATCATGGACCTGATCGTACGCCTGTTCCTGCGCCTCGGCGCCCTGTTCGAGCCACCGGTGGTGCCGCAGCCGATCCCGGTACCGGTGCGCAATCGCCCGCGCCTGCCTGTCGACCACCGAGGCTGAGCCGATGAAGCACATCATCATCGGCGGCGACGGCTTCGTCGGCTCGCATCTGGCGGCCGATCTCTCCGCCATGGGCGAGGAGGTTCTGGTCGCCGACATCCACCAGAGCGGCCATGCGCATTACGCCAAGGTGCCGTTCCTGAAGATCGACGTCACCAAGGCCGAGAGCGTGGACGCAATCCCGCTGGCGCCGGATGACCTCGTCTACAACCTCTCGGCCAAGATGCTTTCGCCGATCGTGACGCGGGCGGAGCGGCACGACTTCTTCTGGCCGGTGAATTATCACGGCACGCAGAACATCCTCTCGTGGATGGAGAAGAATGGCGCCAACCGGCTGGTCCATTTCACCACCGACATGATCTACGGCCATTCGGTGAGCGTGCCGCAGGACGAGACCCATCCCGCGCATCCGCTCGGCGAATACGGCGAGAGCAAGCTCGCGACCGAGCGGCTTGCCGACGAATACCGCGCCAAGGGCTTCCGTATCCCGATCTTCCGGCCGCGCCTGATCATCGGGCCGGGCCGGCTCGGCATCCTGGTCAAGCTGTTCAAGCTGATCGACATGAACCTGCCGGTGCCGATGATCGGCTCAGGGCGTAACCCCTACCAGTTCATCTCGGTCTTCGACTGTGCCAGTGCCTGCATCGCGGCCTGGAAGGCGGGCTTCCCGAACGAGGCCTATAATCTCGGCTCCGACGATCCGCCGCCGGTGCGCAAGCTGCTCGGCGACCTGATCAAGCATGCCGGCTCGAAATCGATCCTGCTGCCGACGCCGGCCTCGCTGGTGAAGCTGACGCTCGACACGCTCGACGCGATCAACCTGCCGATCATGGACCCCGAGCAGTACAAGATCGCTGACGAGATCTGCATCCTCGATACGTCGAAGGCCAAGCGCGAGCTTGGCTGGACGCCGCAGCACCGCGACGAGGACATGCTGCTCGCCGCCTATACCGAATACCGCAAGGCCAAGGATGGCCCGAAACAGGCCGAGAGGAGCCTCGCCGCATGAGCATGCCCGCTTTCAAGAACGAGGACATAGCCGTGACGAACGCCCGGCCGCAGCTCATCAGCGTGGAGGCCGCCAAGCAGCTCGACGCCGCGCAGGTGAAGGAGCTCTTCGCAGCCCATATCAATCCCGGCCAGCTTCACTTCCTGAAGCTGCTCGGCTTCGACAAGATCCTCGTCGATCGTGCCGAGGGCATGCATTACATCACCAAGGACGGCCGCAAGATCCTCGATTTCTTCGGCGGCTTCTGCTCGGTCGCCTTCGGCCACAACCATCCGCGCATCGTCGCGGCCCGGCAGAAATTCCAGGACGAGAACCGCCATGAGATCTGCATGGCCTTCATGTCCCAATATGCTTCCGCGCTGGCGAAGAACCTCGCCACCATCGCGCCGGGTGATCTCGACATGGTCTTCCTCGGCTCGACCGGCTCGGAGGCGATGGAGGCGGCGCTGAAGGTCGCCGAGCAGGCGCAGGGGCCGGAGAAGTCCAAGATCCTGCACGCCGCGAACTCGTTCCACGGCAAGACCAAGGGCGTGCTCTCGGTCACGGATTCGACGCTCTACCAGTCGCAGTTCAAGCTGGTCGAGAACCGGGTCAAGGTGCCCTTCGGCGACATCGCCGCCGTCCGGCAGGCGCTGGAGAGCGACCCGTCGATCGGCATCGTCGTGATGGAGACGATCCAGGGCGGCGGCGGCATCGTCGAGGCGCCGGAGGGCTTCTGGCGCGAATTGCGCGCGCTCTGCGACAAGCATGGCGTGCTCTGGGTCGCCGACGAGGTGCAGTGCGGTCTCGGCCGCACCGGCCAGTTCTTCGCCTTCGAGCGTGACGGCGTGGTGCCGGACGTGACTGCGCTCGCCAAGGCGCTGGGCGGCTCCAAGGCGGCGATGGGCGCGATGATCGCGCGTCGCGAGATCTACATGAAGGCCTATGGCAAGCCGAAGAGCGCGCTGATCCATGCGCAGGCGACCTTCGGGGGCATGGGCGAGGCCTGCGTCTCGTCGATCGAGGCCCTCAACGTCCTCTATGACGAGGACCTGATGGGCAATGCCCAGCGCCAGGGCGACTACCTGATCGAGAAGCTGAACGGCCTGCGCGCCAAATATCCGAGCCTGCTCAAGGAAATCCGCGGTCGCGGCCTGATGATCGGCGTCGAGTTCCAGGACATCAGCGAGACCATGCCCTTCGGGCTGAAGCACATGGTGGCGCTGCTCGACGACAAGCTGAAGGGCTCGCTCTGCGGCTTCGTCGGGGCGCTGCTCCTGAAGGAGCACGACGTGCTCGTCGCCTTCACCGAATACAACCGCAACGTCATCCGGCTGGAGCCGCCCTTGATCGTCACGCGCGAGCAATGCGACGAGTTCCTCGCGGCCTTCGAGGCTGTCCTGTCGGGCGGCGTCACCGGCATCGTCACCGGCTACCTGCGCAAGGTCGCGGTCGGCAAGGGCTGACCGGTTCGATCAGCAACAACAAAAAGAGGCCGGCGTAAGCCGGCCTTTTGAGTCAGGGGTCTCGAAACAGGGGTCTTCCAGGAAAGCTCAGTAGTAGCCGCAGACCCGGCGGTAGCCGATGACGTTGCCCCAGCGGTCGAAGCGCTCGACCAGGTCGCAGGAGCGGGCGGGAGCGGCGTAGTAGCCGTAGCCATAGGAAGGGCGAGTGGCGCCGGCGATGATGGCCCCCGCAGCGAGCGCGCCGACCACACCAGCTCCGACACCCCAGCCCCGGTGGCCGTAGCCATAGCCCCAGCGCGGGCGGGCTTCGGCGCCGGACGCGATCATGGTGGTGGCCAGGGTCAGGGCCGCGAGGGTCGCGGTCACGGTCTTGCGGAACGTCGTCATGCTCGTCTCCCGATTGCTGCGAGGGCGAAGGTCTCGCTCTCCATGCTCATTGGTCGCAGGCGGCGGCGGGCAGGTTCAAAGGCGATGAGAAGTTTTTTCGGGGGCGTTTCAGGCCGCCCGCCAGCCGGTGCGATCAGCTCGCTGCCCGCCCGTAGAAGCGCAGCAGCTCGAGCCCTTCCGGGCTGGTCCAGTCCGCTTCGCCAACGAGGTAGCCGACGCTGCGTGCCTCGCGATCGAGCAGATAGGTCATCGGCATGCCATAGAGCGGGAAGGGGGTCGGCTTTGCCGATTTCGGACCGGAGGCCACTATTCCCTCGGCATCGATGAAGGTCGTGAGGTCGGCGAGGCCGAGCCGGTCGAGATAGGTCCTCACGGTCGCGGCCGACTTGTCGAGCGAGACGGGTAGGACGACGAAGGGTTCGCGGGCGGCTCTCGCCTGGAGCCGGCGCAGGATCGGCAATTCGCGCCGGCAAGGCGGGCACCAGCTCGCCCAGAAATTGAGGAGGACAGCCTTGCCGCGATAGGTGGAAAGCGGCCGGGTCTTGCCGGAGAGATCGATGAGAACGAGGGAACCTGCCTCTTCCGGCGGATCGATCTGCACGAATTGCGAGCTCGGCCCGGCAAAGCGCGGAGGCTGCCGAGCCGCGGCCGATGTCGCGGCAAAGGGGGAGAGCAGGGTGAGGGCGAGAGCTTCGCGGCGCGTCGGCGAATGGGCGGTGTTCCGGCACGGTGCCGGCTGATCGTTCACGGGCGTAGTCATACGCCGCAGCTAGCAGCCGGCCGCCTGTCGGGGAACCGTCGCTGTGCTGACCTCACCGGGCTGTGATGTCGCAGTCCGCTCTACTGCGTCGTGACCCGCCGCCAGAAATCGGAGGAGAAGCCGGGGTCGATATGCGCAGCGAAGTCGCGCCAGCGGGGGAAGGATGCCGCGAAGGTCGCGGGCGACATGCGGGCGTCCTTGTAGGGGTTGACCCGGCCGCCGGCGACGATCGCGAGGCCGTCGAGCCGAGACAGCAGCTGCTCGGTCCGCTCGCCGCGATTGGGGAAATCCAGCGTCAGCGTGGCGCCTGGCATGGGGAAGGACATCAGGCCGGGCGAAGGCTTGTCGCCGAAGAGCTTCAGCACCGTCAGGAAGGAAGCTTCGCCCGCGGCGAGCGTCTGTCGCAGCATCTCGGCGACAGTGTCGGGGGCCTTGTCGAGCGGGACGGCGCATTGGAATTGCCGCAGGCCCTTCGGACCATAGGCGCGGTTCCAGTCGCGGACGCGGTCGAGCGGGTAGAAGAACGGGCGATAGGGCACCCGGCGGGTGAGGCCGTCACGTGGCTGGCTGTTGCGGTAGAGCCAGTTGAACCCGCTCAGCGTCATGCGGTTGATCAGCGGGAAAGGCGGCTTCAGCGGAAACGACAGGGAGCGCGCCGGACGCGGCGCCGGGATGCCGGAAGCGGGGGCATGGTTGGCCCGGAAGAAGACGCCGCGGCCGAGATCGCGTCCGCCGGCGAGCGAGTCGATCCAGGCGACGGTGTAATCATGCGTGGCATCGGATGCGGCGGCGATCTCGAAGAAGCGATCGAGATTGCCGAAGGGCAGGACCTCCTGCGCCATCTCGGCCGATGCTATCGGCATGAGCCGGAGCGTCACCTGCGTCACCAGGCCGGTGAGGCCGAAGCCGCCGATGGTTGCTGTGAAGAGATCACTGTTGAGGTCGGGCGCGCAGATCAGGCGCTGCCCGTCCGAGCGCACCAGCTCGAAGGCCCGGACATGGCTGCCGAAGGTGCCGGCGCTGTGATGGTTCTTGCCGTGGACGTCGTTGGCGAGCGCGCCGCCAATGGTGACGAAGGCGGTGCCGGGCGTGACCGGCGGAAACCAGCCGGCCGGCACAGTGATCTCGAGCAGGCGGTCGAGCATGAGGCCGGCGCCACAGGTGATGAGGCCGGTCTCGCGGTCGAAGGCGAGAATCTCGTCGAGATCGCGCGCATCGATCAGCGTGCCGCCGTCGTTCAGGCAGGAATCGCCATAGGAGCGTCCGTTGCCATAGGCGAGGGCGGGGCGGTGGCGGGCGGGGGCGTCGAGCCAGTCGCGCGCGTCGACGATCCGGCTTTCGCGGGCTGCGAGCCCGCCCCAGGAGCGATAGTCCGAGAGCGGGGCGCTCACGGCAGGAAGGTCGCGGCGACCATGATCAGGGCCACCACGAGCCCCATGAGCTGGCTGCGCCAGTCGCGGATCATGAAGACCAGCGGATCGTCCGGCATCTGGCCGCGACGGGCCAGGAACCAGATCCGCGCCATCTGGTAGAGGATGATCGGGCAGATCAGCCAGATCAGCTTGGGCTGGCTGTAGAGCTGCTTGACGTTGGCGCTGTCGACATAGAGCGCCATGATCAGGGCGCAGGTGCAGCCCGAGGCCATGCCGAGCTGCGACAGCGCCTCGATATCCTCGGCGTGATAGCCACGCCCCGCCTTCTTCAGCCCGGACTGATCCTGGGTGAGGCGCAATTCGGCATAGCGCTTCACCAGCGCCAGGCTGAGAAACAGGAACATCGCGAAGGCCAGCAGCCAGGAGGATATCGGGATGGCGGCGGCGGCATTGCCGGCGAGGATGCGCAGCGTGTGCATGGCGGCGAGCCCGAGGACATCGACAAGGAGCTTGCGCTTGAGGAAGAGCAGGTAGGCGAGCGCCAGGAACAGATAGGTCAGCAGCGCGAGGAGGAAGTTCTTCGGCTGCGGCACCAGCAGAGCCGTCGAAAAGGCAGCCGCGAGCAGCACCGGCACGGCGGCATAGGCCTGCACCGCCGTGATCTCGCCCGCCGCGAGCGGGCGCTTGCACTTGGTGGGATGGCGCCGGTCCGCCTCGACATCCTTGATGTCGTTGAGGAGATAGACCGCGGAGGCGATCAGGCTGAAGGCGACGAAGGCGATCAGGCCGAGCCAGAGCGCGTGCGGATCGAACGCGTCGTGGTTGAGCAGGATCGGGACGAAGACCAGGCCGTTCTTGAGCCAGTGATGCGGCCGCATCGCCCTGATCATCGCGGTCACAGACATGGTTCGGCCCGTCTCCCCCAAGACATGGGTCGGCCTCCGCATCGCGGAACCCGACTGCCGGCTCAGCCGGCGCGGGCGTTATCGGCGGGAAACTCCTAAGCGCAGGTGCACATGGCGTCGAAACGGGCAGTGATTTCAACGCCATGCTTAACATCGGGCTTCCGCGGTCCGCGAAAGCCGGAGACGGCCGGCGCCGTGCTCGGGCGCCGGCCGAAGCGGTCAGACCTTGGCGGCGCTGGCGGCGGCGTCGATATTGGCGACGAGCTCGGCATCGAGGCCGAGCGAGCCGGCCAGGCCCGCCAGGAAGTCCTTCTCGGCGGCATTGTCCGGATTGATGGCGATGCGCGCCGCCGTATAGATTTGTGCGGCGAGCTCGGGGCTCTCGGCCGCCTCGACCAGCGCGTCGATCGAAGCCGGCTTCGCCATCTCCTGCGCCAGCCACTCATGCGCCTCCTGTTCGAGGCCGGCCTCCTTCAGGCCGCCGAGGATGGCGCTCTGCTCTTCCGCATCGATATGGCCGTCGGCGGCTGCGGCTGCGATCATCGCGCGGATGAAGACCAGAGCGGTCGCTTCGGTCGCGGCCTGCGGCTCGAAGCCGGTGCCGGCGGGGGCGGGCAGCACCTCCTGCTGGGCTGCGTTGAGCAGCGGCTTGCCGGCCTGATAGTTCTGGTAGGCCTTGTAGGCGAGGCCGCCGATCAGGGCGAGGCCGCCAAGTTTGGCCGCCGAGCCTGCGACCGAGCGGCCGGTGCTGGTGCCGAAGACGAGGGCGCCGAGCCCGCCGAGCACCGCGGTTGCCAAAGCAGGGTTGCTGCTGAACACGCCCTTGGCCTGCTCGATGAGCTGATCCGGCGTCCGGCCGCCGGTGACCCGGCCGAGCGCATCGCCGGCGCCCTGCTGCACGCCGGTCTGGCGCGCCGCGTCGCCGAGCCCTTGCGTCGCCTGGGTCAGGATCTGGCCAGCCAACCCGCCGAGGCCGCCGGAACCCTGGATCTGGCCGGCCAGCCCGCCGAGCATGCCGCCAAGGCCGCCCTGCTGTCCGGCCTGTGTGCCGGCCTGGCTGCCGGCGCTGATCAAGGCGTCGAGCAGGGATTTGGCATTGAACATCTGGTTTCTCCTGTTGGCGGCTGAGGCGCCGCGCAGTCGATCCGCCGCATGAAAACGGCGTGACCAAGGCGCCAGTTTGCACAGCAGCGCGCTCAAGTCATCGGCAGCGGCAGAACTCCCGGTTCCTTCAGCGTTTCCAGCGCGATCTCGGAGCGCACGCGGGCGACGCTTTCATGCGGCATCAGGATTTCGTTGACGAGCCGGGCGAGCGCCTTGAGGTCGCCGACCGCGACCTTCAGCAGGTAATCCGCCTCGCCGGTTAAGGCATGGGCTTCGAGAATCGCGGGCGTCAGCTTTACGAGATCCCGGAAGCGGCGGGCATTGTCGCGCGAATGCGTATCGAGCGCGACATGGATGAAGACGATGACGCCGAGGCCGACGGCGGAAGGTTCCAGCGCCGCCCGGTAGCCACGGATGACGCCCTCCTGCTCCAGCCGCTGCCGTCGACGCGACACCTGGCTCGCCGATAGCCCGACTGTCTCCGCCAAGGCGGCGTTGGTCAGGGAAGCATCATTCTGGAGAGCGTCCAGCAGGCGCCAGTCGAGTGCGTCAAGCGTGGCCATGTCGTGCGCCTTCAGTATCTCTTATGCGTGTATCATGCATCTAATTTTCCTGATGAGGCAATTTTGCACGGAATTTTCCTGATCTTTGCGCGATCATGGGGCATCCAGCAAGAGCCGACAGGAGGAATGCCCATGGGTCCGTTTCCGCACGATGCCGCCCCACCCGCGATCTCGGCCGTCAACCCGATGGGAACGGACGGATTCGAATTCGTCGAATACGCCCATCCCGAGCCGGAGAAGCTCGGCGCCCTGTTCGAGACGATGGGCTTCACGAAGGTTGCCCGCCACCGTTCGAAGCAGGTGACGCTCTACCGGCAGGGCGACGTGAATTTCGTCGTCAATGCCGAGCCCGATTCCTTCGCGCAGGCCTTCGCCGCAGAGCACGGCCCCTGCGCCTGCGCCATGGCCTTTCGCGTCGTCGATGCGAAGCACGCCTTCGAGCGGGCCGTATCGCTCGGTGCCGAGCCCTATGAGAGCGCGATCGGACCGGGCGAACTCGCGATTCCCGCCGTGCGCGGCATCGGCGGCTCGCTGCTCTATTTCGTCGATCGCTATGGCGAGAAGGGCTCGATCTGGGATGTCGATTTCGAATGGATCGGCGAGCGCGATCCCCATCCGGAGCAGGCTGGGCTCTACTATCTCGACCACCTCACCCATAACGTCATCCGCGGGCGCATGGACCATTGGGCCGGCTGGTACGGCAAGCTGTTCAATTTCCGCGAGATCCGCTTCTTCAATATCGAGGGCAAGCTGACCGGCCTGATCTCGCGGGCGCTGACCTCGCCCTGCGGCAAGATCCGCATACCCATCAACGAGTCGCTCGACGACAAGAGCCAGATCGAGGAATACCTGCGCCAGTACAAGGGCGAGGGCATCCAGCATGTCGCGATGGGCTCGCGCGACATCTATGCCAGCGTCGAGGCCCTGCGCGGCAACGGGCTGCCGTTCATGCCGTCGCCGCCTGCGACCTATTACGAGAAGGTCGATGCCCGCGTGCCGAACCATGGCGAGCCGGTCGAACGGCTCAAGGCCAACGGCATCCTGATCGACGGCGAGGGCGCGGTCGCGCTCGGCGAGAAGGCCGGCCGGATGAGCAAGGTGCTGCTGCAGATCTTCTCGGCCACGGTGGTCGGACCGATCTTCTTCGAGTTCATCGAGCGCAAGGGCGATGACGGTTTCGGCGAGGGCAATTTCCGCGCGCTCTTCGAATCGATCGAGGAAGATCAGATCCGCAGGGGCGTGCTAAGTCCGGTGGCGGCGGAGTAGCCAAGCGAACCGCATGGCCGGCTCAGCCGGTCATGCGTGCTACGGCGCGAGCTTGCGCATCAGAAGCGGCGCGCCGACCGCCGGGTCCTTGCGCCATTGACCGTTCTCGAAGACGAGGTCGGTGCCGTGGCCGCGGCGGGCGACGAGGGTCAACCGGCCGCCGGCATAGCGCCAGCCGACGGGATCGAAGATCGTCAGTCCGGTATCCGGGCAGGTCCCCTCGAAGGCGGCGGGCTGGTGGCCATCGGCGGCTGCAGGCGACAGCGCGAGGCGGCAGGCCTCGCGGTTCTGCTGGCGCATCAGGACATAGCGCCCCGGCAGAGTGTCGGGCGCTGGCGCCGTTGCCGGATCGACGACCGTGACGCGTTGGGCTGCGGTCGCTGCCTGATTCTGCGGCGCCCGGGGCGCGATGCGGGGGTGGTTCTGCGATGTCAGCCGATAGGCCTTGCCATCGCTGCCCTTGCCGTCGAGCCCGGTCTCGGGCGTTCCCTTCTGGAAGCCGATGACCTCCTTGCCGTCGGTATCCAGAAACTGGGGTTGCCCGCCCGCCGCCAAGGTCCAGGAGGCGGCGGTGCCGAGGACCGGCAATGCACGCCGGCACGTGGCGGGGAAACGCAACTGCCGCCGGTTGCCGGTGGCTTCCGCGCCGAGCGTGACCGTGCAGCTTCGGGACGCGCCCGCCAGTTCGAGGTCCCAGGCGCCGAGCCAGCGGCGGATCGCGTCGGGCGCCTTGTCGGCGCCGCGCGGCAGCGGCGCCGTCTGCGCGACCGCCGGCAGGGAGCTGGCGGCCAGGATCAGCAGAGGCAGAAGCTGGCGGATCAGGCCTTTTTCCATGGGGTCTCCGACACGGGCGATAGCGGGCCCTTGCCATCGAACCATGAAACCAGGTTGTCGACCAGAAGCTGGCCCATCGCCTCGCGGGTATGGACCGAGGCCGAGCCGACATGGGGCAGCAGCACGGCATGCTCGATCGCGATCAGCTCTGCCGGCACGCGCGGCTCGTCCTCGAACACGTCGAGGCCGGCGGAGAGGATGGTCTTGTCCTTGAGCGCCTTGATCAGCGCCTGCTCGTCGACGACGGTGCCGCGGCCGACATTGACCAGGATGCCGTTGGGACCAAGTGCCTTCAGAACCTCGGCATTGATGATGTGATGGGTCGAGGCTCCGCCCGGCGCGACCGAGATCAGCGTGTCGACATCGGCGGCCATGTCCACCAGCGACGGGTAGTAGCGATAGGCCACGTCCGCCTGGCGCGAGCGGCCGTGGTAGACGACCGGCAGGCCGAAGGCCTCGATGCGCTGAGCCACCGCCTTGCCGATGCGGCCGAGGCCGACGATGCCGACCTTGCGGCCGCGCAGCGAGGTGGTGAGCGGATAATTGCCCTGCAGCCACTTGCCCTCGCGCAGGTAGCGGTCGACCTGCGGGAGCTGGCGGACGGTGGCGATCAGCAGGCCCAGCGCGAGATCGGCAACCTCGTCGGTCAGGACATCGGGCGTATTGGTGACGACGAGCCCACGCCGGCCGGCTTCGGCGGCGTCGACATGGTCATAGCCGACACCGAAGCTCGAGATGACCTCGACCTTCGGAAGCGCGTCGAACAGCGCGCCGTCGACCCGGTTGTGCCCGCCGCCGGCGGCAACGCCGCGCACGCGGTCCGCGACCTCGCGCAGCAGGGCGGCGCGGTCGGGCGCCTTCCACAGTTCATGGACGGTGAAGCGCGCCTTGAGCTGGTCAGCGGCATAGGCCATCAGCGGGCCGGTCTGGACGATTTCGGGCTTGGTCGAGGCTGTCATTGTCTGGCTGTCCGTGAGATGTGGCGAAGGGCGTTGATTCGGCTTGTCTGAATCGATTAAAATGAAATTACGCGGCCTGCCGGAACGGCATAGCCCCGCTGCCGCATGAGCGCTATCCGATCACGTTCCGCCGGGAAAGCGGGCGCTCATTTAGTATGCTTTATTCTGGCGATTTTCCCAGCCTCCGTCGCGAAATGCGTGCCGAGCGAGGCCAGTGTGGTGTTGAGGCTGTCGATGACGAGGCCGGCCATGCGGGCCGAGGCAAGGTCGCCGTCGCGGTCGATGATGGCGAGCAGCACATGCTCATGGTCGGGCAATGATTCGATATAGGCTGCTTCGTCGCCGGTCTTGAGCAGCAACGACCATTGCAGGGTGGCGATGACCGCGCTCGACAGGCATTGCAATGCGGCGTTCTGGGCGGCGGAGAAGATCGCCTCGTGGAAGGCGAGATCGGCCCGGATCGTCGCCTCGGCATAGGGCGCGCCGTCGGCCATGCCGCGATAGGCGGCTTCGATCCGGGCAATGTCGGCGGAGGTCCGGCGCTGCGCGGCGAGACGGGCGGCGCTCGGCTCGACGAAGCGGCGCAACTCGAAGAGATCGCGGATGAATTTCTCGTTGGGGTCGGCCTCGAACTGCCAGGACAGGACGTCCGGATCGAGCAGGTTCCAGCGCTCGCGCGGTGCGGCACGGGTGCCGCTCTTCGGACGGGCCTCGACCAGCCCCTTGGCGGTGAGGACCTTGACGGCTTCGCGATAGGCGGTGCGCGAGACCGATATCTCGGAGCGCAGGTCGTCTTCGTTCGGCAGGACCTCGCCCGCCCGGACGCGACCGGTGATGATCGCGACGGCAAGCTTCTGGGCGACCTGGCCGAAAAGCCGGTCCGGATTGAGCGTCGTCGGCCGCGAGAAGTCGCGTACCCGCATCGCTGGTGCCCCTCCCTCGGGCGCCTTCGGCCAGCCAAAATTTGCGGCATCCCGAAGGTTGTGGCGGCGCTTGACAGGGCCGCTTCTATCGTATGACTTTATCGCAGATTGGAACGGACACAATCGTCGGGATCAGGCGGTGTCCGCTTTCATCATTCGGTCACAAGAAACCGATTGTGGTCACGGGCCGCTGCAAGGCGGGCGCGTGATCAGGGAACGGAAAACAGGGAAGGACGGCATGGCTTCAGTCCAGATTGCCGATGTGCGCAAGGCCTACGGGTCGACGCAGGTCATCCACGGCGTCGACATCGACATCGACGACGGCGAATTCGTCATCCTGGTCGGTCCGTCCGGCTGCGGGAAGTCGACGCTGTTGCGGATGATCGCCGGGCTCGAGAACATCTCGGGCGGCGAGATCAAGATCGGCCCGCGCGTGGTGAACGACGTTCCGCCGAAGGAACGCGACATCGCCATGGTGTTCCAGAACTATGCGCTCTATCCGCATATGACGGTCGCCGACAACATGGCTTTCTCGATGAAGCTCCGGAAGGCGCCGAAGGCCGAGATCGACGATCGCGTCGGCAAGGCCGCGGGCATTCTCGGCCTCGACAAGTTGCTCGATCGCTATCCGCGCCAGCTCTCGGGCGGCCAGCGTCAGCGCGTCGCGATGGGCCGGGCGATCGTGCGCGATCCGCAGGTCTTCCTGTTCGACGAGCCGCTCTCCAATCTCGATGCCAAGCTGCGCGTGCAGATGCGCACCGAGATCAAGGAGCTGCACCAGCGCCTGAAGACCACCACGGTCTATGTCACGCACGACCAGATCGAGGCCATGACCATGGCCGACAAGATCGTCGTGATGCATGACGGCATCGTCGAGCAGATGGGCGCCCCGCTCGATCTCTACGACAATCCGGCCAATCTGTTCGTGGCGGCCTTCATCGGCTCGCCCTCGATGAACCTGCTCAAGGGCAAGATCGTCGGTAACGGCTTCGAGACCGAGGGCGGCACGGTCTGGCCGATCGGCAAGCATCCGGTGGGCTCCGACGGCCTTGCCGCGGTGCTGGGCATCCGCCCCGAGCATTTCCGTCTCGATCCGAACGGCCTGAAGGCTGAAGTCTCGGTCGTCGAGCCGATGGGCTCGGAGACGCAGGTGGTCGTCCACTGCGGCGGGCAGGACCTGACCTGCATCTTCCGTGAGCGCATCTCGGCGAAGCCCGGCGAGACGATCGGCATCACGCCCGATACCAGCGTGACGCATCTGTTCGACGCCGCGACCGGCAAGCGCATCTAAGGGCACGCGCCGATCGGGTTGCGATGCGATCCGATCGAGCCATGTGTTCTTGATGCAGAGTATCCGAGGCGGCTTTCCGATCGGGTCGGTTCAATCTGATCGGACCCGGCTCCAAGAAATTCGCCGCCCGGAAGGCAGGGCGGCGGATGATCGCTGTCAACGCCCATCATCATGCAGGACGGGGGTCCCATGCAGGCCGCCGCCGCCCCAACGGAGGAGACGGTTTCCATGAGCATTTCAAGAAGAGACGTTCTGATCGGCGGCGCCGGCCTCGCGGCGGGCGCGACCCTGCCGCTGTCTTCGGCCATCGCGCAGGCCGATGTCGAGAAGGGTGCGAGCTTGCGCGTGCTGCGCCCGACCAAGTTCGTCGATCTCGACCAGCAGATCTTCGACGAGAACACCGCCGCCTTCACCAAGGCGACGGGCGTGCAGGTCAAGGTCGACTATGCCGGCTGGGAAGACCTGCGGCCGCAGACGGCGGTGACCGCCAATACCGGCGCAGGTCCCGATATCGTCGTCGGCTGGGCCGACGATCCGCATATCTTCTCGGACAAGCTGATCGACCTCACCGCGCTGGCCGATGACCTCGGCAAGAAGAACGGCGGCTGGTATCCGATCGCCGAGAAATACGGCAAGAAGGACAAGACCAACCAGTGGGTCTCGATCCCGATGGGCGCTTCCGGTGCGCCGGCGGTCTATCGCGAATCCCATGTCAAGGAAGCGGGTTTCGACGCCTTCCCGAAGGATCTCGACGGCTTCCTCAAGCTCTGCCGCAAGCTCAAGGAGCAGAACCATCCGGCCGGCTTCGCGCTCGGCAACGCGGTCGGTGACGGCAACGCCTTCTGCAACTGGCTCGTCTGGACCCATGGCGGCCATATGGTCGACGAGAACAACAAGGTCACGATCAACTCCAAGGAGACGATCGAGGCGCTGAAATACGCCAAGGCGCTCTACGAGACCTTCATCCCCGGCACTCTCTCCTGGCTCGACATCAGCAACAACAAAGCGCTGTCGGCCGGTGAAGTCTCGGTCACCCAGAACGGCGTCTCGCTCTATTTCTCGATCAAGAATTCGAAGGACGAGAAGACCGCGGCGATCGGCAAGGACCTGAACCATGCGATGATGCCGGTCGGGCCGCTCGGGCGCCCCTCGGAGCCGGCGCTGATCATCAACGCCATGGCGTTCAAGCACACCAAGTTCCCGAAAGCCGCGCTGGCCTATCTGCGCTTCATGATGGAGCGCGAGAACTACGACAAGTGGCTGACCGGCAGCTCCGGCTACTGGGCGCAGCCGCTCAAGGGCTATGCCGACAGCAAGGTCTGGTCGAGCGATCCCAAGATCCTGATCTATCGCGACACCTGGGAACGCGCGCTCTGGAGCGGCTACAAGGGCTCGATCAACGAGGCCGCGGGCACCGTGAACGCCGAGTATGTGGTCGTGCAGATGGTCGCATCCGTCTGCGCCGGCCAGGCAACGCCGGAAGAAGCGGCCAAGGAAGCCGAGCGGCGCGCCAAGCGCTACTACCGGACCTGATGCGCTCCGCGCGCTGATCCGGAGACACGCGGCCGCCGGCTTGCCCGGCGGCCGATGCGAGATCGCATCGGATATCCCTGAAAGGCGGCTTCAAGCCTTTCGCCCCGGTGCCCCAGCAGACCCGAACGCGAGGGCGCCATGGCCGTAGCTGCCGCCGAATCGCGAACCGTCCACAGCCTGCAACACAGCTGGCTGGTGCGTCTGTTCGACAACAAGCCATTCCTGATCTTCCTCTGCCTCCTCCCGGCGGCCGGCTTCCTGCTGGTCTTCCTCAGCTATCCGCTGGGCCTGGGCATCTGGCTCGCCTTCACCGATACGCGTATCGGCAGGCCCGGCATCTTCATCGGCTTCGAGAATTTCGTGTCGCTCTGGCAGGATCGAGTGTTCATCACCTCGGTCTGGAACACGTTGCTCTACACCGGCGTGGCGACCTTCGGGAAATTCGCGCTCGGCCTCTGGCTGGCGCTCCTGCTCAACAACCACCTGCCGTTCAAGTCGCTGCTCCGGGCGATCATCCTGATTCCCTGGATCGTGCCGACCGTGCTTTCGGCGATCGCCTTCTGGTGGATCTACGATCCGCAGTTCTCGATCATCTCCTATGTGCTGGTCGACGTGCTCGGCTGGCGCGACACCTACATCGACTTCCTGGGCCAGCCCTGGCCGGCGCGTTTCTCGCTGATCGCCGCCAATATCTGGCGCGGCATTCCCTTCGTCGCGATCAGCCTGCTGGCCGGCCTGCAGACGATCTCGCCGGCGCTTTACGAGGCAGCGATGCTGGACGGTGCCAATTCCTGGCAGCGCTTCCGCCATGTCACGCTGCCGATGCTGATGCCGATCCTGGCGATCGTGCTGACCTTCTCGGTGCTGTTCACCTTCACCGATTTCCAGCTCGTCTACGCGATCACCCGCGGCGGACCGGTCAATGCCACGCATCTGATGGCGACGCTCGCCTTCCAGCGCGGCATCCCGGGCGGGCAACTCGGCGAGGGCGCGGCGATCGCGGTGGCGATGATCCCGTTCCTCGTGATGGCGACGCTTTTCAGCTATTACGGCCTGTCCCGCCGCAAGTGGCAGCAGGGGGAAGACAATGACTGACCAGACCCTCGCCACGCGCCCGCAGCTCACCGACAAGGAGCGCGAAGGCGTCATCGACTGGTCGTCCGGCCCGCGGCGCTTCATCACGCTCTACCTGCCGCTGTCGGTCTTCCTGCTCGTGCTGCTGTTCCCGTTCTACTGGATGGCGATCACGGCGATCAAACCGAACGGCGAACTGCTCGACTACAAGAACAACAACCCGTTCTGGGTGAAGTCGCCGACGCTGGAGAACATCAACAAGCTGCTCTTCCAGACCGACTATCCGCAATGGCTGTGGACCACGATGATGGTCGCGGCCGTGGCGACGGCGCTGTCGCTGTTCTCCAGCGTGCTCGCCGCCTATGCGATCCAGCGGCTGCGGTTCAAGGGCTCGCAATATGTCGGCCTGGCGATCTATCTGGCCTATCTCGTGCCGCCCTCGATCCTGTTCATCCCGCTGGCGACGCTGATCTTCCAGTTCGGCCTGTTCGACTCGCCGCTGGCGCTGATCCTGACCTATCCGACCTTCCTGATCCCGTTCTGCACCTGGCTCCTGATCGGCTATTTCAAGTCGATCCCCTACGAGCTCGAGGAATGCGCGATGATCGACGGGGCGACGCGCTTGCAGACGCTATGGCGGATCACCTTGCCGCTCGCCATGCCCGGTCTGATCTCGGCCGGCATCTTCGCCTTCACCCTGTCCTGGAACGAGTTCATCTATGCGCTCGCCTTCATCCAGTCGGCGGAGAAGAAGACGGTTCCGGTCGCGGTGCTGACCCAGCTCGTCGAGGGCGACGTCTATCACTGGGGCTCGCTGATGGCCGGCGCGCTGCTCGGCTCGATCCCGGTCGCGATCCTCTACTCCTTCTTCGTCGACTACTACGTGGCGTCGATGACCGGTGCCGTGAAGGAGTAGCCGGCTTTGACGCCGGCTGTCTTGCGGGCATGGCGCAAGCTGTGCCCGCTTTCGTTCAAAGAGTGTCTGCCCCGATGTCCCATCAATCGATCTCCAGCATTGCCTTCGTCGGGCTCGGCGCCATGGGCGCGCCGATGGCCGAGAACCTCGTCAGGAAGCAGTTCCGCGTCACCGGCTTCGACATGCGCGAAGCCGCGCGCGAGGCGCTGGTCGCGGCCGGTGGGCATGCAGCTGCGAGCGCAAAGGAAGCGGCCGAGGGCGCCGAGGCACTGCTGCTGATGGTCGTAAATGCGGCGCAGGCGCGCGCTGTGCTGTTCGAGGCCGGGGCGCTCGCCGCGCTGGCGCCGGGCGCGACCGTGATCCTGATGGCGACCTGCCCGCCCGGCGAGGCCGAGGCGATCGCCGCCGAGGTGACGAAGACCGGGCGGCATTTCATCGACGCGCCGGTCTCCGGCGGCGTCAACGGCGCGCGCAACGCGACGCTGACCATCATGGTCGGCGCGCCCGCTGAGAGCTTCGCGCGGGCGAAGCCCGTGCTCGACGCGCTCGGCGACAAGGTCTTCCATGTCGGTGAGAAGGCCGGGCAGGGCGCGACGGTGAAGACCGTCAATCAGTTGCTCTGCGGCGTGCATATCGCGGTCGCGGCCGAGGCCCTCTCGCTGGCCGAGAAGGCCGGGATCGACGGCCGCCTGCTGTTCGAGATCATGGGCGGCTCGGCCGCTTCGTCCTGGATGCTGCGAGATCGCGGGCCGCGCATGCACGAGCCCGATCCGGCGGTGGCGAGCGCCGTCGATATCTTCGTCAAGGACCTCGGCATCGTGCTCGATGCCGGGCGCGCCGCGAAGACGGCGCTGCCGCTGGCCGCGGCGGCGCACCAGATGTTCCTGTCGGCGTCGGGCCTCGGGCATGGCGGGCGCGACGATTCGCAGGTGGTGCGGGCCTATCGCGCGCTCAACGCCAAGCCCGCGAACGATGCCTGAAGAAGGCTCAACGCGGCGGCGGGCTGGTCGTGCCCCTGACGATGAGGGCCGGCGTCAGCAGGAGCCGCTGCGTCGGGGCATGGGGGTCGGCGATGCGGTTCAGCAGGAACTCGGCGGATTTGCGCCCCATCTCGTCCTGGAAATTGCGGACGGTGGTCAGGGCCGGGTACCATTGCGCGGCTTCCTGCACATCGTCGCAGCCGACGATCGAGAAATCGGCCCCGGCCTCCAGCCCGCGATGGCGCAGGCCGAGCATGGCGCCGAAGGCGGCGAGGTCGTTCATGCAGACGGCGGCGGTCGGCGGGTTCTCCGCATCGAGGACCTTCTGCATGCCCTTCAGCCCGTTCTCGCGGGTGCCGTAGTCGAAATGGACCAGCGCCGGGTCGAAGGGCAGGCCATGGCGCGCAAGCGCCTCGCGGTAGCCGGCATAGCGGTTGCGGCCGGTCGAGATGTTCTCGTTCGCGCAGAGAAAGGCGATGCGACGGTGGCCGAGCCCGATCAGATGCTCCATCGCCAGATTGGTGCCGTGGCGGTCGTCGGAGCCGACGAAGTCGAGGTCGAGTTCAGGGATTTCGCGCGAAAGCTGGACGATCGGTATGCCGGCATCGACGAGGGGGAGCAGGTTCTCGGCCGTGCTGGCGCCGGCCGGGCAGAGGACCATGCCGTCCGGCCGGTATTCGGCGAGCGTGCTCAGCACGCGCTGCTGCCGGTCCAGGTTCTCGGCATAGGTCCCGAGCAGGATCGAGCGGTCGTTGCGGGCCGCGGTTTCCTCGATCGCGGCCAGCAATTCGGCGAAATAGGGGTTGGTGATGTCGTGAAAGCCGACGCCGATGATGTTGGTGCGGTCGGTGCGCAGCGAGGCGGCGCTGCGATTGTAGCTGTAGCCCATCTCGCGGGCGATCTCGCGCACGCGGTTGCGCGTCGCTTCCGCCACGAGCTGCGAGCCGCGCAAGGCCAGAGACACCGTCGCGGTCGAAACCGAGAGTCGCTCGGCGATGACCTGCAAGGTCACGCGGCCGCGGCCTGGCGGCGGGCTCTTGGGCTGGCGGAGCCCGGGCGGGTCGCTCGCAGTCATGACTCGTCCACACTGAGCGCAGGCCTCGCGGCCGGCTTCCGGTCCGGCCATGTCGCCGACGTCCGGGTCCATCTCAACCATATCAGCGGGAGAATTTGAAGATGAGCGCACGCAAAGAGTCCATCGGCTTCATCGGCGTCGGCTTCATGGGGCAGGGCATGGCCCGTAATCTTGTGGACAAGGGCTTTCCGCTGACCGTGATGGGACACCGCAACCGCAAGCCGGTCGAGGAGCTCGTCGCGGTCGGGGCGGTGGAAGCGAAGACGGCGAAGGAGCTCGCGGCGCGCTCCGACATCATCTTCCTGTGTGTGACCGGCTCGGCCCAGGTCGAGGCGGTGGTGAAGGGCGAGAGCGGCATCGTCGCCGGGGCGAAGCCGGGCACGGTGATCGTCGATTGTTCGACCTCCGATCCCACGGTGACGGTGAAGCTCGCGGCCGAGCTTGAGGCGAAGGGCCTGCATCTCGCCGACGCGCCGCTCGGCGGCACGCCGGCGCAGGCCGCGCTCGGCCAGCTCTCGGCGATGATCGGCGCCCCTCCCGAGGTCTTCGCCCGGATCAAGCCGGCCTGCGAGGCCTGGGCGCAGAAGATCGTGCATCTCGGCCCGGTCGGCGACGGCCACAAGATGAAGCTGATCAACAACTTCCTCTCGCTGGGCTATGCCGCGATCTATGCGGAGGCGCTCACCCTTGGCCAGAAGATCGGGATCACGCCCCAGACCTTCGACAGCGTCATTCGCGGCAGCCGCATGGATTGCGGCTTCTACCAGACCTTCATGCAATACGTGCTGGAGCGCGACCGCGACGCCCATAAGTTCACGCTGAGCAACGCGTTGAAGGACGTGCGCTATCTGGAGAGCGTGGCCAACGAGGCCGGCGTCGCCAACCCGATCGGCAATGCCGTGAAGAACAGCTTTGCCACCGCCGTCGCCAGCGGCAAGGGCGAGGATTACGTGCCGATGCTGTCTGACTGGATCGCGGGCCTGAACGGCACGTCGATCGCCGGCAAGGGCTGAAATCGCCTGTTCAGGGCTGCGCCAGCAGCCGCGAGAGGCCGTCCGAGAGCCCGGTGCTGGCGACGGGAGCAGGCAGGGCGAGGTCGCCTTCCCGCGGCTTCGGCTGCGGCTGGTCGAGTTCGGCCAGCAGCATCCGGATGCCGGCTTCCGCCGAACAGATCACGGGCACATCGATAAGCGGCTGGACGCGCGGCGCAAGGCCTGCAAGCCCGGCGCCGCCGAGGATGACCGCGCCGGCGCCGTCGCGCTTGGCCACCCGGCGGCAGGCTTCGGCGAGCATCGCGATCGAGCCGTCCGGGTCGCGGGCGATATCAGCGCCGGTGGGAGCCACGGTCTCGACGGCGGCGAGGCGGCTGCCCAGCCCGATCGAGCTGACGAATTCGTGCAGGATCGGCCCCCAGCGCTCGCCGCCGGTGACGATGGCGAAGCGCTCGGCCTGTTCCGCGGCATAGCGGCTGCTGGCCTCCGCCATGCCGATCACCGGGATGCGAGCCATTTCCTTGAGCGCGAGCAGGCCGGGATCGCCGAAGCAGGCGAGGTAGACGCCGTCGCAATCCCCGCCATGCTCGGCGAAGGCTTCGAGCGCGGCATGGGCGGCGATGACGCCGGCGCTGCGGCTGGCGATGTAATGCGCGCCGAAGCGACCGGTGACCGGCACGAGCTCGGCCTGCGCCGGCAGATAGGGCTGGACCACGCGCGCGACCAGCGCCGTCATCTCCGGCATGGTGTTGGGATTGAGCAGGAGAATGCGCAAGCGAGGCCTCACGATCCGTGAACCAGCCGGGACCCGCCGCCGATCTCGCGATCGGGCAATGGCGGTGCAGCGGCTGCCAGGAGTGAACGATGTCTCATCGGTCTGAAATCAACAGCAGATTTGCCGTTCGGCTCGCAAGCGGATGAATGGAGAAACAGTGCTTCCATTCCGGCAGGGTCGGGCGTCGCTGGCACTGCCCGGCGTTCTCGCATTCCGTCACGTCCACAGCAAGGGCACGATGATGTCGCGGGCCAAATCGCAGCACCGCGTGCGGCCCGGAATATCTTGCGTTCAGCGGGGGCGGCTCGGCGCCTGCCGCGTGATCGCGCAGGGCGTCCTGCTGAAGCGGATCGGCGGTTTCGTCGTGACCAGTCGCCCTTCCGTGGGATGCTCGACAGCCTCGAAGAAGCCCGTGGCCTTCAGATGCGGATCGTCCAGGAGGTCGTCGAGCGTGTTGATGGCCGAGCAGGGCACGTCGATCCGGTCGAGGATCGACTGCCATTCGGCGGAAGCGCGGTCCAGCAGGCACTCCGCCAGGCGCTCGTAGAGCGTATCGATCATCGCGGCGCGTGCGGCGCCGTCATTGAGCGCCGGTTCCGCCGCCCAGTCCTCGCGCCCGGCTGCCTGGAACAGCGCCCGCCAATGCGCTGCCGTATAGGGCATCACCGCGATAAAGCCGTCGGCCGTCCGGTAGGGCCGGCGATGCCGCGACAGCACCCGGGAATAGCCGCTCTCGCCGAGCGCGGGCTCGAAGCTGCGGCCGCCGAGATGCTCGACGGCGAGGAAGGAGACCATCGCCTCGAACATCGGGACCTCGATCGCCTGGCCTTCTCCCGAGACCGCGCGGTGATAGAGCGCCGCATTGATCGCGCCGACGGCGAAGAGGGCGGTCGTCTTGTCGGCGACGATCGTGGGTGCATAGACCGGCGCATCGCCCGAGCGCTCAGCCAGAGCGGCCCATCCAGAGGCGGCCTGGATGACGTCGTCATAGGCCGGCCGGTCGCGATAGGGCCCGTCCTGCCCGAAGCCGACGATGGCGCAGTAGATCAGGCGCGGATGGCGGGCGAGCAGCGTCTCCGGATCGAGCCCGTTCCGGCGGGCCGCTTCCATCCGCATGTTGTGGATGAAGATGTCGGCATCCGCGATCAGCTCCCGCAGGCGGGCGAGGTCCTCCGCCGACTTCATGTCGAGCGCGATGCTGCGCTTGTTGCGATTGCAGTTGAGGAAGGCGGCACCCATGCCCGGCGAGCGGGCGGGGCCGGGCGCGCGCATGATGTCGCCGCCCGGTGGCTCGACCTTCAGGATATCGGCACCCATGTCGCCCAGCGTCTGCGTCGCATAGGGGCCGGCGATGACCGTGGTCAGGTCGACGATCTTGATCCCGTTCAGTGGGCCCGGCATGGCGGTTGCGAATCTCCGTTGGGGCCTGAGTGAACCCGCCATCGATCAGCCGCGCAACGCCGATCTGGCTGGATAACCCCACGATGCGCGACCGGCGACGGATGTCCGCCGGAGGCGCAATCAACCGCCCTTGCGCTGTCGACAGTTTGGATGTTGCGTGCATATCATGTGGGTGCTCGGAGCCCGGTGCTCCCTGGCAGGCATGTTCGGAGGCGGGAATGACGATGCTGCATTTCAAGAACTTCGCTTTGCTCGAACCCGGTTTCGGTGAATTGCGCCGGGGCTATGAGCTCGTCGTCGAGGGCGACACGATCCGCGAACTCTCCGACAAGCCGCTGAAGCCCGCCAAGGCCGATGTGATCGATTGCGGCGGCCGCACGCTGATGCCTGGGCTGATCGACAGCCATGTCCATGTCTTCCTGTCGGAGGTCTATATCCGGGCGATGGAGAGCATGCCGCTGACGCTGATGACGGCACGTGCCGTCCGTTTGATGAAGGGCATGCTCGACCGCGGTTTCACCAGCGTGCGCGACACCGGCGGCGCCGACTGGGGCATCAAGGAAGCGGTCGAGAAGGGCGATGTCGCGGGGCCGCGCCTGTTCATCGCCGGTGCCGCGATCGGCCCGACCGGCGGCCATAGCGACCCGCGCCGGCGCACCGATTTCGGCGCGCGCTGCCATTGCTGCAACGCCATGGCCTATACGATGAACGTCTCCGACGGCGTCTCCTCGGTGCGGAAATCGGTGCGCGAGCAGATGCGGCTCGGCGCCGACCATATCAAGATCATGATGTCCGGCGGCGTCGCCAGCCCCTACGACCCGCTGGATTCGATGCAGTTCAGCGTCGACGAGGTGAAGGCCGCCGTCGAGGAGGCGAAGGCCTTCGGCCGCTATGTCTGCGCCCATGCCTATACGCCGGAGGCGATCACGCGGGCCGCGCAATGCGGCGTGCGCGCGATCGAGCACGGCAACCTGATCGACGATGCCTCCGCCAAGTTGATGGCCGAGAACAACATGTTCCTCACCGCCAATCTCGTCGCCTATTACGCGATGAAGGAGCGGGCGGCCGAGTTCGGCATGACCGGCGACATGCTGGCCAAGAACGATCTCGTCATCGATGGCGGTCTGCGGTCGCTGGAAATCTGCAAGCGCGCCGGCGTGCCGGTTGCCTTCGGCTCGGACCTGCTCGGACAGTTGCAGGTCGAGCAGTCGCGCGAGTTCCTGCTGCGCCGCGAGGTGCTCTCGCCGCTGGAGATCATCCGCTCGGCGACGACGGTCGGTGCCCAGATCCTGCGCATGGAAGGCAAGCTCGGCACGGTTCAGACCGGCGCCTTCGCCGATTTGATCCTCGTTGACGGCGACCCGCTGAAGGATCTCGCGCTGTTCCAGGAACAGGGCAAGCACCTGGCGGCGATTATGAAGGGCGGTGCCTTCCACAAGAACACGCTGCATTGAAGCGCTGCCCAGTCGCCGGTCAGCGCATGACGGAAATGCAGGCTTCACTGTTTGTAAGTGGCGTCGCAAACTGCCGCTCAAACGAGGGAACGGTCTTGGCCTCCAGAGTGGATGACATACGGCAGGGAACGGCCTGCCATCAGGGACAAGCTGGGTGAGCGCCGGTTCGCCGCGATTCGGGCGCTATGCGCTGAACGGTGCGGCCGCGCTGTCGCTCGGCTTCATCCTGCTCCCGTTGATCTTCGTGACCTGGCTCGCCTTCTTCCGGCAGGAAATCCCCTCCTTTCCGCCGGAGGGCTATTCGCTGAAATGGTTCGCCGGGGCGGCGAACAACAAGTCCTTCATCGACGGTTTCACGCTGAGCGTTCAGGTTGCCGTCGCCTCGACGTTGATCGGCCTTCTCCTCGGCGTGCCGGCAAGCCTCGCCCTGGTGCGCCATCGCATCCCGCTGGGCGGTGGCATCAGCACGCTCCTGCTGCTGCCCTTGGTGATGCCGGGCATCGTGTTGGGCACCGCGACCTATGTCTTCCAGATCGAGATCGAGATCGCCACGGAATGGCCGGTATTGGGCTCGCTCGGCGGCCTGGTCGCGGCCCATACCCTCGTCGTTATTCCCTGGGTGGTGCGGCTGGTGACGGCGAGCCTCGCCGGTTTCGACCGCTCGATCGAGGAAGCCGCGCAGAATCTCGGCGCCGGCCCGGTCACGACCTTCTGGCGGGTGACGCTGCCGAGCATCCGGCCCGGTATCGTGGCGGCTTCGCTGTTCGCCTTCGTGACCTCGTTCGGCAATCTCGAGATGAGCCTCTTCCTGGTCGGGCCGGGCCGGACGACGCTGCCGATCGCGATCCTCCAGTATCTCGAATGGAAGATCGATCCGACGGTGGCGGCAGCCTCCCTCATCCAGATCGTCCTGATCGCCGTCGCGATGATCGTGACCGATCGCTATGTCAAACTGAGCCGGGTGGTGTGAACGGATGGCGAGATCCTAACGATGGCACAGCTCTCGCTCTCGCATCTGAAGAAGGCGTATGGCGGCCTCACGGTCGTCGACGATGTCGATCTCTCCGTCACCGACGGCGAGTTCCTGGTGCTGCTCGGCCCCTCCGGCTGCGGCAAGACGACGACGCTGCGCATGATCGCCGGCTTCGTGCCGCCGAGCGCGGGCGCGATCACGATCGGCGATCAGGACGTCACCAACCTGCCGCCGTGGAAGCGCCATTGCGGCCTGGTCTTCCAGAGCTACGCGCTGTTCCCGCACATGACCGTCGCGCAGAACGTCGCCTTCGGTCTGGAGATGCACAAGGTGCCGCAGGCCGAGCGCGGCCCGCGCGTCGCCGAGGCGCTACGGCTCGTGCGGCTCGGCGGCTTCGACGAGCGCTATCCGCGCCAGCTCTCCGGCGGCCAACAGCAGCGCGTCGCCTTGGCTCGGGCGCTGGCGATGGAGCCGCAGGTGCTGCTGCTCGACGAACCCCTCTCCAATCTCGACGCCAAGCTGCGCCTCGAGGTCCGGATCGAGATCCGCGAATTGCAGCAGAAGCTCGGCCTCACCACGGTCATGGTGACGCATGATCAGGAGGAGGCGCTGACCATGGCGGACCGCCTCGTCGTCATGGAAAAGGGGCAGGTGCGCCAGATCGGCACCCAGCGCGAGCTCTACGAGAGGCCGGCCGACCGCTTCGTCGCCGGCTTCATCGGGCGCAGCGCCTTCGTCGAGGGACAGGTCACGGGGCAGGGTCGTTTCCGCACGGCCGGTGGACTGGATGTCGCCTGCAACGCCGCTGCTGCTACCGGGCCCGCGACGCTGGCGCTTCGGCCGGAACGGATTGCGGTCGGCAGCGAGGCCGACGGCTTGCCCAACCGCTTTCCGGCACGGATCGAGCATGCCTCCTATCTCGGCGCGCTGCTCGACGTCCAGGTCGCGCTCAACGAGCAGGACCGCATGCTGCTGCAGATCCCGAACAAGGTCGGGTTGGCCGAGCCGCATGTCGGCGAGAGCATCACGATAGGCTGGGCCGAAAACGCCGGGCTCGTCTATCCGCAAGGGGCGTGAAAGCCCATTCGGCGTCCAAAAACGAGGGGAATACCATGGCTTCATTCGACAGGCGGGATATTCTGAAAGGTGCAGGCGCGGCTGCGCTGGCGACAGCCACCGGCATGCCGGCCTTCGCCCAATCGGGCGGCCGCGTCGTCGTCGGCACCTGGGGCGGCGACTACGCGAGGCTTTTGACCAAGAACGTCGAAGACCCGATCCTCAAACCCAAGGGTATCGAGGTGGTGCAGGACCAGGCCGGCGATGCGCCGCGCCGGGCCAAGATGGTCGCCGAGAAACGCCTGCCGCGTGGCACCGTCGACATCCAGGGTCTCTCGGCCGCCAACATGTTCGAGATGAACGAAGCGGGCGTGCTCGAGCAGATCGACTATTCCAAGCTGCCAAATGCCAAGAACCTGCTGCCGACGATGAAATATCCCTACGGGATGGGGCACATCTATTCGGGCAACGTCGTGATCTACAATCCCAAGATCATCTCGCCGGCGCCGAAGGGCTTCAAGGACTGGCTCGATCCGAAATGGGGCTCGAAGATCGGCTTCATCGACATCCAGTACCAGTCGATCTTCATCGCGGCCTCGATGGCGGCGACCGGCGGCAAGGACATGAACGATCTCGAAAAGGCCAAGGAGGTCCTGCTCGCGGTCAAGAAGGCCGGCGCGCGCGTCTATCCGACCAACGAGGCCTTCGCCCAGGCGATGAAGAACGAGGAAGTCGGCATCAGCGCGATCTGGAAGGCGCGCGTCGTGCAGTGGCAGAACGCCGGCATCCCCTGCGAGGCGGTTTCGCCGATCGAGGGTATCCCGACCTATGTCTCGGGCTTCGTGATCCAGAAGAACGCGCCGAACAAGGACAACGCCTACGCCTATATGGACGCCATGCTGGCCAAGGCGCCGCAGGAGGCCTTCGCCGTCGACATGGGCTATAACGGCACCGTCACCGGCCTCAATGTCGATCCGGCGCTGCACAAGCGCATCGGCTTCACGCCCGAGGAAGAGAAGACTCTGAAGGACCTCGACTACGCCTTCCTCGCCAAGAACGACGCGGCGATGAAGGAATGGTGGGACAAGGTCTTCAAGGGCTGATGCCCATGCAGGCCGTCATTCTCGGGCGAAGCGTAGCGCAGACCCGAGAATCTCGTGACGATGAGGGGAGTGTCCTCATGAACAGCGCCAAATCGTCCAGAGATGCTCGGGTCAAGCCCGAGCATGACGGGCTCGCGGCATGAGCGCCGCTCCCGAAGCCGTCGCTGGTGCCCGCACCAGACTCGCCGGCCTGCTCGTCGTGCCGGCGACGCTCTTCGTCGCGCTCATGCTGATCGGGCCGCTGGCGATCCTGTTCCGCTACTCGCTCAACAAGTTCGTGCCCGGCCAGTTCATGGTCGATGCGCTGGTGATCGAGAACTACGTCAAGTTCTTCACCGACGCCTATTATCTCAACGTGCTCGTCCGCACCGTGCGCGTCGCGATCATCTGCACGCTGATCTGCCTGATCATGGGCTTTCCGCTGGCCTATGTGCTGGCGCGGACGCAAAGCCGCTTCAAGAATCTCATGGTCATCGCGGTGGTGCTGCCGCTCTTTGTCGGCAATGCTGTTCGCGCCGCCGGGTGGATGACCATCTTCGGCAGCAAGGGGGCGTTCAACGCCTCGCTGATGGGGCTCGGGCTGATCGATCAGCCGCTCGAGATCATGTATACCGAGAATGCCGTGCTGATCGGCATCATCGCGGTCAACCTGCCCTTCATGGTGCTGACGCTGCAGAGCGTGATCGAGGGCATTCCGCGCAATGTCGAGGAAGCCGCCTTCAGCCTCGGCGCCGGGCCTGCCGCGATGTTCCGCCGCGTGCTGTGGCCGCTGGCGCTGCCCGGCATCCTGGCTGGCACGATCCTGACCTTCATCCTGGCGATGAACGCCTATGCCACGCCGGTGCTGCTGGGCGGGCCGAAATTCCAGATGATGGGGCCGCTGGTCTATGGGCAGTTCGCACAGCAGAACAACTGGCCCTTCGGCGGGGCGATCTCCTTCATTCTGATGACCGCGACGATCCTGCTCACCATGATCGCGCATCTCACCGTGCAGCGGCGCTATCGCTGATACGCCAAAGCGAAACCGCCTCCGGCCGGTGGCGGTTTTCTCTCTCATTGCTTGGGCTTACTCGGCAGCCTGCAAGACCGGCTGTTCGATATCATGCCGGGCGAGCGGGCGGTTGCCCGCGAGCTTCCGCATCAGCACGTAGAAGACCGGCGTCAGGAAGATGCCGAAGGCGGTGACGCCGATCATGCCGGCGAAGACCGCGATGCCCATCGCCTGCCGCATCTCGGCGCCGGCCCCGGTCGAGATCACCAGCGGCACCACGCCCATGACGAAGGCGAGCGAGGTCATCAGGATCGGACGCAGGCGCAGGCGGCTGGCCTCGATCGCGGCCTCGACCGGCGTCCTGCCTTCGAATTCGAGCTCTCGCGCGAATTCGACGATCAGGATGGCGTTCTTGGCCGATAGTCCGACCAGTACGACGAGGCCGATCTGGGTGAAGACGTTGTTGTCTCCGCCCGAGAGCCAGACGCCGGTCAGCGCCGCCAGCAGGCCCATCGGGATGATCAGCAGGATCGCGATCGGCAGGGTCATGCTCTCGTACTGGGCAGCCAGCACCAGCAGGACGAGCAGGATCGCGACGGGGAAGACGATCACCGCCGAGTTGCCGGCCAGGATCTCCTGATAGGTCAGCTCGGTCCATTCGAAGGCGAAGCCCTTGGGCAGGGTCTCCTTCGCGATGCGCTCCACCGCTTCCTGCGCCTGACCCGACGAGAAGCCCGGAGCCGCGCCGGCATTGATGTCGGCCGAGAGGAAGCCGTTATAGCGCATGGCGCGTTCCGGGCCGGAATCGGTGCGCACATTGAGCACCGCACTGAGCGGGATCATCTCTCCCGTCGTCGAGCGCACCTTGAGCTGGCCGATATGCTCGGGCTGGGCGCGGAAGGGCGCATCGGCCTGGACGCGCACGGTATAGGTGCGGCCAAAGCGGTTGAAGTCGTTGACATAGGTCGAGCCGAGATAGGTCTGCAAGGTGTCGAACACTTCCGTCACGGGCACGCCGAGCTGGCGGGCCTTGGTGCGGTCGATATCGGCATAGAGCTGCGGGACGTTGACCTGGAAGCTCGAGAACAGGCCGGCGATCTCGGGCGCGGTCGCCGCCTTGGCCATGAAGGCCTTGGTCGCCTCGTCGAGCGCCGCATAGCCCAGGCCGGCGCGATCCTCGATCTGCAGCTTGAAGCCGCCGATCGTGCCGAGGCCCTGCACGGGCGGCGGCGGGAACATCGCGATGAAGGCCTCCTTGATGCCTGCGAATTCCTTGTTGAGCTGCATCGCAATGGCGTTGCCGCTGAGCGCCGGGTCCTTGCGCTGGTCGAAGGGCTTCAGGGCGACGAAGACGATGCCGGAGTTGGAGGAGTTGGTGAAACCGTTGATCGAGAGACCGGGGAAGGAGATCGCGTTCTCGACGCCTGGGTGCTTCAGCGCAATCTCGTCCATGCGGCGGATGACGTCCTCCGTCCGGTCGAGGGTCGCGGCATCCGGCAACTGCGCGAAGCCGACGAGATACTGCTTGTCCTGGCCCGGCACGAAGCCCGACGGCACCGCCTTGAACAGCACGCCGGTGAGGCCGAGGAGCACGACATAGACCGCGAGCATCACCGCGCGATGCGAGATCACCCGGCGCACGCCGCCGCCATAGGCTTCCGACGAGCGATGGAAGAAGCGGTTGAAGGCGCGGAAGAACCAGCCGAACAGCTTGTCCATGGCCCGCGTCAGCGCATCCTTGGGGGCATGATGGCCCTTGAGCAGCAGCGCAGCGAGAGCCGGCGACAGCGTCAGCGAGTTGATCGCCGAGATCACCGTCGAGATCGCGATGGTCAGCGCGAACTGCCGGTAGAACTGGCCGGTCAGGCCGGAGATGAAGGCGAGCGGCACGAAGACGGCGACGAGTACCAGCGCGATTGCTATGATCGGGCCGGAGACCTCGCGCATCGCCTTGTAGGTCGCTTCGCGTGGGGCGAGCCCGTTCTCGATATTGCGCTCGACATTCTCGACCACGACGATGGCGTCGTCGACGACGATGCCGATGGCGAGCACCAGCCCGAACAGGCTGAGCGCATTGATCGAGAAGCCGAGGAGATACATCACCGCGAAGGTGCCGACGACCGAGATCGGTACGGCGACGAGCGGGATGATCGAAGCGCGCCAGGTCTGCAGGAAGACGATGACGACGAGCACGACGAGCGCGACCGCCTCCAACAGCGTCGAGATCACCGCTTTGATCGAAGCGCGGACGAACTGGGTGGTGTCGTAGACGATCGAGTAGTCCACGCCTTCCGGCATGTTCTGCTTGATCTCGCGCATCGTCTCCTGGACGCGGTCGGCGATCGCGATGGCGTTCGAGCCCGGCGCCTGGAAGACCGGCACGGCGACGGCCGACTTGCCGTTCAGCAGCGAGCGCAGGGCATAGTCGGCAGCGCCGAGCTCGATGCGGGAGATGTCCTTCAGCCGGACGACCGCGCCGTCGGCTGCGGTCTTGACGATGATCTCGCCGAACTGCTCCTCGTTCTGGAGGCGGCCTTGCGCGTTGACCGAAAGCTGCAGGTCGAGGCCCGGAGCATTCGGCGAGGCGCCGATGACGCCGGCCGCGGCCTGGACGTTCTGGGCGCGGATCTCGCGCACGACATCGCCGGGCGATAGTCCGTGCTCGGCGACCTTCTGCGGGTCGAGCCAGACGCGCATCGAGTAATCGCCGGAGCCGAAGAGCTGGACCTGGCCGACGCCGTCGATGCGGGCGAGCCGATCCTTGACGTTCAGCACCGCGTAATTGCGCAGATAGGTCATGTCATAGCGGCCGTTCGGCGAGGTGATGTGCACCACCATCGTCAGGTCGGGCGAGCTCTTGACCGTGGTGACACCGAGCCGGCGTACCTCCTCGGGCAGGCGCGGCTCGGCCTGGCTGACGCGGTTCTGGACGAGCTGCTGGGCCTTGTCCGGGTCGGTGCCCAGGCGGAAGGTGACGTTCAGCGTCATGACGCCGTCGGTCGTCGCCTGGCTCGACATGTAGAGCATGCCTTCGACGCCGTTGATCTGCTCCTCGATCGGCGTCGCCACCGTCTCGGCGATCACGCGCGGGCTCGCGCCAGGATATTGCGCCCGCACGACGACCGTCGGCGGGACGACTTCCGGGTATTCCGAGATCGGCAGGGCCCTGATCGAGAGCAGCCCTGCCAGGAAGATCAGGACGGAGAGGACCGCCGCGAAGATCGGCCGGTCGATGAAGAATTTCGAGAGGTTCATGGGTAGCGCCCCCTTTCGAGCGGCTTATGCTTGCGGCTGCGGGCCCGCCTCGCGGCATCCGCAGCCGATCGTTGATGTCAGCGTTGCGCGAGTTCGGTTGCGGGCTTCTTCAGTTCGCTCTTCTGCGCCATCGGCACCGGTTCGGGTGCGACCGTCGCGCCGGGCCGCACGCGCTGCAGCCCGTTGACGACGATGCGCTCGCCGGGTTTCAGCCCAGCCGTGACGACGCGCAGGCCGTCATGGGCGGCGCCGAGCGAGACCTCGCGCCAGGCTGCCTTGGCGTCGTCGCCGACGACGAAGACGAACTTCTTGTTCTGGTCGGTGCCGACCGCGCGCTCGTTGATGACGAGCTGCTGCTCGGCCTTGGCCTGCCCGAGCTGGACCCGGACGAACTGGCCGGGCATCAGCTTGCCGTCGGGGTTGTCGAGCCGGGCGCGCACCCTGACCGTGCCGCTGGCGCTGTCGATGCCGTTATCGACGAAATGCAGCTTGCCGCTGAACTGCGCGGCCTGCGCCGTCGCCGTGGTCAGCCTGACCGGAATCTGCTCCAGCGCTCGCGAACCCTCTGGCAGTGAGGCCAGCGCATCGAGCACGCTGCGCTCGTCGGCATTGAAGGCGGCATAGATCGGATCGACCGAGAGCAGCGAGGTCAGGACCTGCCCGCCGGCCGCGATCAGGTTGCCGACGGTGACGTCGAGCCGGCCAATGCGGCCGCTGATCGGGGCACGGATCTGGGTATAGTCGAGGTTGAGCTGCGCCGTGCGGCGGGCGGCCTCGGCGGCCTGGAGATTGGCCTGCGCCTCCCGCAGGTTGTTCACGCGGGTATCGACGTCGCGCTGGGAGAGGTTGCGGGTTGCCAGCAACTGCTGGCCGCGCTCGTTCTCGCTCTCGGCGAGTGCGACCCGTGCCTTCGCGCCTTGCACCTGCGCCTCGGCCCGCTGGAGATCGGCGAGATAGGGTGCCTGGTCGATGCTGACGAGCAGGTCGCCCTGCTTGACGAGGTTGCCCTCGCGGAAATGCACGGCCTCCACGACGCCAGCGACGCGCGAACGCAGTTCGACGCGCTCGATCGCTTCCAGCCGGCCGGAGAACTCGGCCCAGGGCACGACCTCGCGGGCTTCGACGGTCGCGACGGAGACGGGGATGGCGGTTGCCGCTGCGGGCGCGGTATCGCCTTGGGCATGCGTGCCGGACAGGGCAAAGACCGTGACAGCGGTCAATGCGACGGAGGCGGTGAGGCCGGCCAAAAGGCCACGACGGTTCATTCCCGGAATCATGGGTCGGTCCTTCCTTGGAAATGCTGGGGGTGTTCGAAAGAGGGGAGCGCTAGGAGGGCGCGGTCCGTTCATAGAAGGCGGCGATCTCGCCGCAGCTCTGGCAGAGACAGGAGCCTTCCTCGGCCGCATCCGCATAGGCCTGCGGCCAGCGCGTCGGCGCGCTGAACTCGACATGGCGGACGGCGATGCCGGCCTGGCCGAGACGGTCGGCATATTGCGCGGCTTCGTCGCGCATCGGGTCGTCCTGCCCGCTGATCAGCAGGGCCGGCGGCAGGCCGGCGAGACGTGTCGCCTGGAGCGGCGCCGCGTAGGGATGAGCGGCGCGCTCGGGCGTGCCGAGATAGTCGGCCCAGCCATCGGCCCAGCGGCAGCCGACCGGGCCGGCCTGGACGCCGCGCAGCGAGGCCGTGCCAAGGCAGGCGTCGAGCATCGGCGAGAACAGGATCTGGCCAGCGAGCGTCGGGCCGCCGCGATCGCGCGCCATCATGGCGAGCGCCGCGGCGAGGTTGCCGCCGGCTTCCTCGCCGGCGATGTAGAGCGGCGCGCCGCGCGTCGCCCAGCGATTGCGCCCCCTGGCAAGAGCCTCGAGCGCTGCATAGATGCGCTCCAACGTCTCGGGGAAGCGCTTGATCGGGGCGAGCGGATAGGAGAGCGAGAACACGACCGCGCCGGCCTCGGTCAAAGCTGTGGCGACGGCCTGCCCTTCGGCCGGCGAGCCGCTGTTGAAGTGGCCGCCATGCAGATGCAGCACGAGCCCGGCATTATCCGGGACCTCGGCGGGAACGTAGAGGCGGCCTGTGAAGCTCTCTCCACGGGCGCTCAGGGTTTCCTCCCGCCAGAAGACGGAGAGGACCGGTTGCAGTTTCTGCGCGGCGATCGCGGGCATTGACGCACCCTCGCTGTTGCGTTGCAGCATGAGATAGAGATTCGGCATTCCTGAATAAATGATCTAATCATTCATTCATTATTCACGTACGGAAACAATCCGAGGGCATATGGACCAGCTTGCCGCGATGCGGGCCTTCGTGCGGGTCGTCGAGACCGGCACCTTCACGCGGGCCGCCGATCTTCTGGACATGCCGAAGCCGACCGTCACCAAGCTGATCCAGCAATTGGAGGCGCATCTGCGCGCCAAGCTGCTGAACCGGACGACGCGGCGGGTGACCGTGACCATGGACGGCGCGGCCTATTACGAGCGGGCATTGCGTCTGCTCGACGAACTCTCCGAACTCGATTCCAGCCTCACGCTGGCGCAGGCGCGGCCGAGCGGGCGGCTCAGGGTCGATTGCAGCTCCTCGCTGGCGATCTCGGTGATCATCCCGGCGCTGCATGAGTTCCATGCGCGCTATCCCGATATCCAGCTCGATCTCGGCCTGAGCGATCGCGCCGCGGACCTGATCGGGGAGAACCTCGACTGCGCGGTGCGTGCGGGGGAGATCGCCGACCAGAGCCTGATCGCGCGCCGGATCGGCGAGATGCAGCTCATCACCTGCGCGACGCCCGACTATCTGGCGCGGTTCGGCACGCCGGTCCATCCGCGCGATATCGAGGACGGCCACCAGATCGTCGCCTATCGGCCGGCGCTCGGCGGGCGCATCCTGCCGATGGTCTATCAGAACCGCAGCGAGACGATCGAGGTCAGCGGGCGCTACACCATCGCGCTGAATGACGGCACGGGCTATCTCGCGGCCGGGCTCGCGAGCCACGGCATCATGCAATTGCCGACTTTCATGGCCCGGGTGCCGATCGCGGACGGGCGGCTCGTGCCGCTGCTGCTGGACTGGTGCACGGCGCCGAAGCCGCTGCACATCGTCTATCCGCCGAACCGGCACCTCAGCAACAAGGTACGCGTCTTCGTCGATTGGCTGGCGGAGCTGTTCGCGCGCGACGAGTTCGTGCTGTCGCGCGGCGCGGGCTTCCCGGCCGGTTGCAAGCCATCGCTTCTGCCAGCGATGCCGATCCCCGCGAAAGCCGATCAGCTCTCTTCGAGCAGCAGTGCGTAGATGTCCTCGCCGCCCGCGGCATTGCGGATGCGCTCGCGGATCTCGGCCGGACGCAGGCGTTTTGCGATGCAGGCCAGCGCGTCGATACGGCCCTTGCCGCCATTCATGGGCGTCAGCACCAGGCAGACGAGATCGACCGGCGCGCCGTCGATCGCCTCATAGGCGACGGGTTTCTCCAATCGGGCCAGCAGGCCGAACGGCTCGGTAAGGCCTTCGACCGGTGCATGCGGCATCGCCAGCCCGCCGCCGACGCCGGTGGAGCCGAGCGCCTCGCGGCGGTTCAGTGCATCGAGGATCGCGGCTTCGGGCAAGTCGAGCTGCTCGGCCGCCTTCCTGGCGAGGGCACGGAAGAGGGCGGGCTTGTTCGTGGCGGCGAGCCTGACGATCGAGCGCGGGCGGATGATGTCGGATGGGATCATGGCTAGGTCTTATGCCTTGCGGCAGGCTCATTCGGCTTCGCGCAGGCGGTAGCCGACGCCGGTCTCGGTGGTGATGTATTGCGGCTGGTCGGGGATGCGCTCGATCTTCTGTCTGAGCTGCCGGACATAGACGCGCAGATACTGGACATCGGCCGAGGCGCCCCAGACCTGCTTCATCAGGAACTGGTGGGTCAGCACTTTGCCGGCATGCTGCACGAGGATGCGCAGGATGTCGTATTCCTTGGGCGAGAGCTTCACCTCCTGATCGCCCAGCCGGACGATGCGCTTGACGAGATCGACCGAGAGTTCGCCGGTCTGGAAGATCGGCTTCTCGCCCTGCTGCTGGAGCTTGTGGCGCAGCGCCACGCGCAGGCGGGCGGCCAGCTCCTTCATGCCGAAAGGCTTGGTGACATAGTCGTCGGCGCCGTTTTCGAGAGCCCCGACGATGCCGGCCTCATCGGTGCGGCTCGACAGGATCACGATCGGCAGGGCGAGCGCCTCGGCGCGCCATTTCTGCAGAAGCTCCTGCCCGGACATATCCGGCAGGCCAAGATCGAGGATGACGAGATCGGGCAAGTCCTCGGCGATGCGCTCGATCGCTTCGCGCGCGGTGGCCGCCTCGCGGATGGCATAGCCCTCGGTCGAGAGGCCGACGCGCAGCAGGCGGCGGATCGCCGGCTCGTCGTCCACGACCAGCACCTTGGTGTCCGTTGCGGTCATGTCTGTGGTTCCAATGGCTTGGGCTGGCTTTCAGCCGGCAGGCGGATGGTGAAGACCGCGCCGCTGCGGTCCGTCCGGTTGGCCGCCGTGATCGTGCCGCCCATCGCCTCGACGAAGCCGCGGCAGATGGCGAGGCCGAGTCCGGTTCCGGCGCGGACCTGATCGCCTTTCCTGACGCGATAGAAGCTGTCGAAGACGCGTTCGAGATCGGTGGGCGGCAGGCCCGGTCCTTCGTCAGTCACCGTCACCAGAACCTCGCCGCCGTCCTGCCGAGCGCGGATGGCGATGGCGCTGCCGGCGGCGGCGTATTTCGCGGCATTGTCGAGCAGGTTGAACAGCACCTGCTCGAACAGGACGGGGTCGAGCCTGAGCATGGGCAGGTCGTCGGGCAAAGCGGTCTCGATGGGGTGGCCGGCGGTGATCTTCGCGGCGCGGCGGAGCGCACTGCCGACCACATCGGCGACATCGACAAGAGCTGCGTTCGGCTCCATCGCGCCGGATTCGATCCGCGTCATGTCGAGGAGATTGGCGATGAAGCGGTTGAGGCGCTCGGATTCGTCGATCACGGTCGCGAGCAGGGCGGTGCGATCCTCTTCCGGCAGCGCCTGACGATAGTCGCGCAAGGTTCCGGCCGCGCCCAGGATCGAGGCCAATGGCGTCTTCAGGTCATGCGAGATCGAGGTGAGCAGGGCCGAACGCAGGCGGTCGGCCTCGGCTGCGAGCTTGGCCCGGTCGACATCGGCGACGAGCTGGATGCGCTCGATGGCGACCGCCGCCTGGTCGGCCAGGGCATCGAGCAGGCGCTGCTGTTCCGGCGTCAGCAGCGGGCCATCCTTGTCGTCGTCGAGGCCGATCACACCGATCGCGGTGCGGCCGGTGCGCAGGGGCAAATAGAGCCGCTTGGCGCCGGGCAAGGTGTCAGCGCCCCGCCCGGCCGGGCGGTCATGCTCCCAGGCCCAGCGCGCGGCGGCGATATCGGCATCGACCAGCGTGTCGTCGGGCGGATAGCCGGCGCGGACCGCGATCGTTCCATCCTCGGGCATCAGGATGACGACGCGCAGGCGCAGCATGGAGGCGATCTGGAAGGCGCTGGCCCAGAGCACGTCGTCGAGCGTGCCGGTGCCGGCGAGCTTCTTCGAGAACAGATAGAGGTCCTCGGTGGTGCGGGCGCGCTGGCGGGCGGCATTGGCCTGGCGCTGAACGCGGGCGGTGAGGTTAGAGGCGATCAGGGCGACGAGCAGGAAGAAGCCGAGCGCGACGACGTTCTCGGGGTCGGCGATCGTGAGCGTGTAGAGCGGTGCGATGAAGAAGAAATTCAGTGCGAGCGCGCCGAGCAGCGAGGCGAAGAGAGCCGGCCAGAGACCCGCTGTCACGGCCGAAGCGAGGACGGCGGTCAGGAAGACCAGCGCGATATTGCGCAGGTCCATGATCTGGCTGAGCAGTTCGGCCGCGCCGAGCGCGACCGCGACATAGGCCAGTGCCGCGAGATAGGGCCTGGCCGAGAAGCCGGGCTTGCCGATAGCCGAGACGCCGGCATCCGCGTCCGCTGTCTGCTCCCGCAAGGCGACGACATGGACCCCGATATCGCCGGCCCGATTGATCAGTTCATGCGAGACGGAAGGCTTCAGCCATTCGCGCCAGCGCGGCTTGGCCGGCTTGCCGACGATGATCTGGGTGACGTTGCCGGCGGCGGCATGCCGGAGGATCTCGCCGGCCACATCCTGTCCCGGCAAGGTGACGGCCTCGGCGCCGAGTTGAGCCGCGAGCCGGAGCGCATTGGCGATCCGCGTCTTGGCTGCTTCGGGCAGGGCTGCGGCCTGCGGCGTCTCGACATGGAGCGCGCTCCAGGGGGCGCGCAGCCGGTCGGCCTGCCGCTTGGCATGGCGGATCAGGGCGGGCGCCCCGGCGCTGTCGTCGATGCAGACCAGGAGGCGCTCGCCCGCCGCCCAGGGCCCGGAGATCGCGTGTTCCTGCATATGGCTGAGGAGCTGGTCGTCGACCCGCTGCGCGGTCCGGCGCAGCGCCAGTTCGCGCAGCGCGGTCAGGTTGCCCGGCGAGAAGTAGTTCGCAACGGCGCGCTTGGCGGTCTTGCCGAGATAGACCTTGCCCTCTTCGAGGCGCTTGATCAGGTCGGCGGGCGTCAGGTCGATGATCTCGATATCGTCGGCGCGGTCGACGATCGAATCCGGCACGGTCTCGCGCACGCGGATGCGGGTGATCTGGGCGACGACGTCGTTCAGGCTCTCGACATGCTGGATGTTCAGCGTGGTGTAGACGTCGATGCCGCGCGCGAGCAATTCCTCGACATCGAGATGGCGCTTCGGATGGCGGCTGCCGGGGGCGTTGGTATGAGCGAGCTCGTCGACGAGGACGAGCGCCGGACGCCGGGCCAGGATCGCGTCGAGGTCCATTTCGTCGAGCGCGCGGCCCTTGTAGTCGACGAGCCGGCGCGGGACGATCTCGAAACCGTCAACCAGCGCTTGCGTCTCGCTGCGGCCATGGGTCTCGACGACGCCGATCACGACATCGACCCCCTCGGTCCGGCGGGCGCGGCCGGAGGTCAGCATCTCATAGGTCTTGCCGACGCCGGGCGCCGCGCCGAGGAAGATCTTCAGGCGCCCGCGACCTTCGCGCTGGGCACTCGCCAGCAGCGCCTCCGGTGAGGGCCGGCCTCTGGTCTCGCGATGGCTGTCGGCGATGGTCATGCGGGTCCGCACGGAAAGCGGCGGCGCCTGACGCGCCGCCGTGGCCTTTGTGTCAGCGCTGGGCGGCGCCGTCGAGAGCAAGGTTCAGCGCGAGCACGTTGACGACGGGCTCGCCGATGAAGCCGAGCTTGCGCCGCTCGATATGGGTGTCGACCAAGGCCTTGAGCGTCGCCGGGTCGGCATTGCGGGCCTTGGCGACACGCGCGATCTGGAAATAGGCGGCCTCGGGCGAGATATGCGGGTCGAGCCCGCTGCCGGAGGTGGTCACCAGCTCCATCGGCACCGGCGCGTCGGGATTCTCCGCCTTGAGCTTCTCGGTCTCGGCCTTGATCCGATCGACCAGCTTCTGGTTGGTCGGGCCGAGGTTGGAGCCGCCGGAATTGGCGGCGTTATAGGGCGCGTCGACCGTCTTCGTGCTGTCGTTCGGGTCGGTGCCAACTGTCGCCGAGGGGCGGCCGTGGAAATAGCGCTCGCTGGTGAAGTTCTGGCCGATCAGGCTGGAGCCGATGATCTTGCCGTCCTTCTCGATCAGGCTGCCATTGGCCTGGCGCGGGAAGACGGCCTGGGCGATGCCGGTCATCGCCAGCGGGTAGGCGAGGCCGGTGATGACGGTCAGCGCGACGATCATCACGAGGGCGGGGCGGATCTGCTTGAGCATGGTCGAATTCCTCAGATGAGGCCGATGGCGGTGATGGCCATGTCGATGGCCTTGATGCCGATGAAGGGGACGACGAGGCCGCCGAGCCCGTAGACCAGCAGGTTGCGGCTGAGCAGGGCGCCGGCGCCGACGGCGCGATACTTCACGCCCTTCAGCGCGAGCGGGATCAGCGCGACGATGATCAGCGCGTTGAAGATGATCGCGGAGAGGATGGCGCTCTGCGGCGTCTGCAGCCCCATGATGTTGAGCGCGCCGAGCTGCGGATAGAAGGCCAGGAACATCGCCGGGATGATCGCGAAATACTTGGCGACGTCGTTGGCGATCGAGAAGGTCGTCAGCGCGCCGCGCGTCATCAGGAGCTGCTTGCCGATCTCGACGATCTCGATGAGCTTGGTCGGGTCGCTATCGAGATCGACCATGTTGCCGGCCTCGCGGGCCGCGACCGTGCCGGTGTTCATGGCGACGCCGACATCGGCCTGGGCGAGGGCGGGTGCATCGTTGGTGCCGTCGCCGCACATGGCGACGAGCTTGCCCTTGGCCTGTTCCTCGCGGATCAGCGCGAGCTTGTTCTCGGGCGTAGCCTGGGCGAGAAAGTCGTCGACGCCTGCCTCGGCCGCGATGGCGGCGGCGGTCATCGGGTTGTCTCCGGTGATCATCACCGTGCGGATACCCATGCGGCGCAGTTCCGTGAAGCGCTCGCGGATGCCGCCCTTCACGATGTCCTTGAGGTGGACGACGCCGAGCAGACGCCCGTCGCGGGCGACCGCGAGCGGCGTGCCGCCGGCCTTGGCGATCTCGGCGGCGATGGCCTGGACCTCACGCACCGTCTCGGGCGTGGATTTGGCGCTGGCGCCCTCGACATATTTCAGGACGGCATCGACCGCGCCCTTGCGGATCTGCGAGCCCTCGAGATCGACGCCGCTCATCCGGCTCTGCGCGGTGAAAGGCACGAAGGTCGCGTGCAGGGAGCCCATGTCGCGGGCGCGGATGGCGTATTTCTCCTTGGCGAGCACGACGATTGAGCGGCCTTCCGGCGTCTCGTCGGCGAGCGAGGCGATCTGGGCGGCATCCGCCAGTTCCTGCTCTCCGACGCCGCGCACGGGGCGGAACTCGGTCGCCTGGCGGTTGCCGAGGGTGATCGTGCCCGTTTTGTCGAGCAGTAGCGTGTCGACGTCGCCGGCGGCCTCGACGGCACGGCCGGACATGGCGAGCACGTTGAAGCGTACGAGCCGGTCCATGCCGGCGATGCCGATGGCCGAGAGTAGGGCGCCGATCGTGGTCGGGATCAGCGTCACGAACAGCGCGACCAGCACCACGACCGGGATATAGCCGCCGGCATAGGTGGCGAAGCTCGGGATCGTCACGGTCGCGAGCACGAAGATCAGCGTCATGCCGGCGAGCAGGATGTTGAGCGCGATCTCGTTCGGCGTCTTCTGGCGCTCGGCGCCCTCGACCAGTGCGATCATGCGGTCGATGAAGGTCGAGCCAGCGGCGGCGGTGATGCGCACGCGGATCCAGTCGGATAGGACCTGCGTGCCGCCGGTCACCGCCGAGCGGTCGCCGCCGGATTCGCGGATGACGGGGGCGGATTCGCCGGTGATCGCGGCCTCGTTGACCGAGGCGACGCCTTCGATCACCTCGCCATCGGAGGGGATGATGTCGCCGGCCTCGACCAGCACGACATCGCCGACCTTGAGCGAGGTGCCCGGAACGAGCCGGAACTGGCTGCGGTCATCGCCCGAGAGCAGCTTGGCTTCGGTCTCAGAGCGGGTCTTGCGCAGCGAGTCGGCCTGGGCCTTGCCCCGCCCCTCCGCCACCGCTTCCGCGAAATTGGCGAAGAGCACGGTGAACCAGAGCCAGAGCACGATCTGGAAGGAGAAGCCGAGATTGGCGCCTCCGGTGGCGAGGTCCTTGACGAAGAGGATGGTGGTGAGTGCCGAAACCACGGCGACGACGAACATCACCGGGTTGCGGGCGAGGCTGCGCGGGTCGAGCTTGCGGAAGGCGTCGGCGAGGGCCGGCAGCAGTATCCGGGCGTCGATCAGGCTCGCGGATTTGGACGGGCTCATAAGAGGCTCCAGCGGAGGGTGTCGGGTCCGGCTCAGGCGGCGACGAGGCCGGCGAGCGCCCGGACGAGCAGCAGGACGAGGAATAGCGCGACCGTCAGGCCGAGGATGATGGTGGCAGGGCGCGGCGGCGCCCTGTCCGTTTCTCGCGAGGCGGCGTCACGATGGACGGCGTCGCGGCGCAATTGGCGCAGGCAGCTTGCCATGGCGGCCTCCTCAGAAGCTCTGGCCGGCGAGCATCGCGAGATGCTCGACGATCGGGCCAACGGCCAGCGCCGGGAAGAAGGTCAGGCCGCCGACGATCAGGATGACGCCGACGAGCAGGCCGACGAAGAGCGGGCCGTCTGTGGGGAAGGTGCCGGCCGAGGCTGGCACGGATTTCTTCGCGGCGAGCGATCCGGCGATGGCGAGCGCCGGAATGATGACCAGGAAGCGGCCGACCAGCATCGTGATGCCGAGCGTCGTGTTGTACCAGAGCGTGTTCGCCGAGAGACTGGCGAAGGCCGAGCCATTGTTCGCCGCCGCCGAGGTATAGGCGTAGAGGATCTCGGAGAAGCCGTGCGGGCCGCTATTGCCGGCCGACGCCACCGCACCGGGGAGCACGACCGCGATCGCGGTGAAGACCAACATGCCGGCCGGCAGGCAGAGGATGGCGAGCATCGCCATCTTGACCTCGCGGGCCTCGATCTTCTTGCCGAGATATTCCGGCGTGCGGCCGACCATCAGGCCGGCGACGAAGATCGCCAGCACGACGAAGAGCACGATGCCATAGAAACCGGCGCCGACGCCGCCGACGATGACCTCGCCGAGCTCCATGTTGATCAGCGGGATCATGCCGCCGAGTGCGGTGAAGCTGCCATGCATGGCGTTGACCGCGCCGCAGGAGGCGGCGGTGGTGACGACGGCGAAGAGGGCGGAGAGCGGGATGCCGAAGCGCATCTCCTTGCCCTCGAGATTGCCGCCCTGGAGACCGAGGCCCTGGACCAGCGGGTTGCCGGCAGCCTCGGCCCAATAGCAGATGGCGACGCCGGCGATGAACAGGACGCCCATGGCGGAGAGGATCGCCCAGCCCTGGCGCTCGTTGCCGACCATCCGGCCGAAGACATTGGTCAGCGCGGCGCCGATCGCGAAGATCGAGACCATCTGGATCAGATTCGAGATGGCGTCGGGATTTTCGAACGGGTGGGCCGAGTTGGCGTTGAAGAAGCCGCCGCCATTGGTGCCGAGCATCTTGATCGCGAGCTGGGAGGCGACCGGGCCGCGGGCGATGGTCTGCTGTGCGCCTTCGAGCGTTGTCGCCGTCACGGACGGGTCGAGCGTCTGCGGGACGCCCAGGGCGACATAAGCGAGCGTCAGCAGGATGCAGAGCGGTAGCAGCAGATAGAGCGTCGCGCGGGTCAGGTCGACCCAGAAGCTGCCGACCGACTGGGCCGAGGCGCGGGCGAAGCCGCGGATCAGCGCGATGGCGATGGCGATGCCGGTCGCGCCCGAGACGAAGTTCTGCACGGTCAGGCCGAGCATCTGCGTCAGGTAGGACATGGTGCTCTCGCCGCCATAGCCCTGCCAGTTGGTGTTGGTGACGAAGCTCACCGCCGTATTGAAGGCGAGGTCGGGCGCAACCGCGCCCATGCCGTCCGGGTTCAGCGGCAGCAGGCCCTGGAAGCGCTGCAGCCCGTAAAGCAGCAGCAGGCCCGCGAGGTTGAACAGCAGCAGGGCGACCGCATAGGCGCTCCAGTGCTGTTCCTCGCGCTCATGCGTGCCGGCGAGCGCATAGAGCCCGCGTTCGACCGGCGCGAGCACGGGCGAGAGGAAGGTGCGCTCGCCCTTGAAGACGCGCGTGATGTAGCTGCCGAGCGGCTTCACCAAGGCGAGCACGATCGCGCAGAAGACCAGGATCTGGATCCAGCCAAAGAGTGTCATGGGATGGCTTTCTCAGCTCGCGCCGGCGCTCAGAAGCGCTCGGGGCGCAGCAGCGCATAGGTGAGATAGGCGAGCAGGACCGCAGTCACCGCGCCGCCGAGGAGATAATCGACGAACATGGGTGGGCTCCTTCAGAGCGCGTTGCAGGCCGAGACATAGGCGAGCGCGGCTCCGAAGAAGCCGAGCGCGAGCGCGAGCATGGCGATATCCATTGCCGTGGTCCTTTCGACCGGGCGTTACCGATGGGTCGAGGCGCGGGGGGCCCACCTTTGCGTGGAAGGCGAGGGTGCGAGCGGATCGACCATGGGTGGGATTATCGTGCTCGCGGCATAGCCGTTCGAGACGGCGCGCGGCGTTGCAGAATAGGAATTTTATAGGAATTCGGCGCGCCCTGCGGACGCACAGGCTTCAGCCGTGAGGCGTGTCGGACCGGAAGATGCCGGGCTTTCGCGGCACGGCGGTGGGGCGTTCGATCGAGAGGGTCACCTCCGGTGCGCCATCCCCCTGATGCAGATCGACAAGGCTGTCATTCAGCGTCGTGTCGACCGCAGTCCGGCGGTAGTTGAAGCGCAGATAGTCGTGCCATGTCGGCGTGCGGAAGGTCTCGGTCCAGACGGTGACGTCATGCAGGTTGCGGGTCAGAATCCAGCGGCGCGCGCCGTTGCGCCCTTGCGCACGCCGGCGCTGCTGCATCAGGGTGAGAAAGGCTTCGACCTGATCGGGGGCGATCCGATACTCGATCTTGACGGCGATCGGCCCGCTGCGCGGCTTCAGGTCAAGACCGAGCGTCGGGGCCTCGAAGCTGTCGGGCGTCGAGACATCGGAATCCTTGCGCTGATGGATGGGCAGGAGAAAGCCGAGAAGAGCGACGCCCAGGGATGCCGCGGTCGAGGCCTGCAAGGCGAAACCCAGCGAATAGCTTTCGGTGACCATGCCCCAGAGCCAGCTCCCGCCAGCCAGCCCGAGCGAGGTGAGGGCGTAATAGAGCGAGATCGTCCGGCCGACGACCCAGCGCGGGCTCGCCCATTGCACGCTGATGCTGAGGCCCGACCAGCCAAGGACCCACCCGGCGCCGCCGAGCATCAGCGCGATAGCCGCGAGAGCCGGGCTCTGCGTCAGCGAAAGACAGAGCGTGCAGGTCGCGCAAGCCGTGCAGGCCAGCTTCAGCATCTGCTCGTCCGAGAGCTTGCGCCGGAGCGTCGTCGAGGCGAGGCCGGCCAGCAGCGCGCCTGCGCCGAAGCCCGCCATCAGGGTGCCGTACGCGATGGCGCCCTGCTTGAGCTGGTCGCGCACCACCAGGGGCAGCAGGGCGAGGATGGCAATGCCCGCGAAGCCGAAGAGGAAGCCGCGCCCAAGCGCCGTCTTGATCTCCGATGAGAGGGAGGTGAAGCGGATGCCGTCGGAGATCGCCGTCAGCATCGCTTCGGGCGGTAGCCGCGAGACGGGCACCTTCCAGCGCGAACGCCAGACGACGGCCAGCGGCGCGAGATGGCCGAGCGTATAGAGGCAGAAGGCCGTGAGCGGGCCGAAGCTCGCCAGGATGATGCCGCCGAGCGCCGGCCCGACGCTGCGCACGGTGTTGAAGCCGACGGAGGTCAGCGTCACGGCCGCCGCAAGATCCTTGCGATCGACGATATCGCCGACCGAGGCCTGCCAGGCCGGATCGTTGAAAGCGATGCCGCAGCCGGCGAGAAAGCTGAAGAACAGGATAATCCAGGGATTGATCATGCCCAGCGCGACGAGGATCGTCAGCGCGACGGCGGTCACGGTCATCAGGGACCGGGCCATCAGCATCACCTTGCGGCGATTGAAATTGTCGACGATGGCGCCGGCGAAGATCGACAGGATGAAGGCGGGCAGGTTCGTCGCGGCCTGGACCAGCGCAACCATGACGCTGGACGGGGTGATGGTTGCCATCAGCCAGCTCATGGCGATGGTCTGGATCAGCCACCCCAGGCCGGAGATCAGCCCGGCAAGCCAGATCGCCCGGAACGTGACATTCCTGAGAGGCGCAAACGGCCCGGCACCCGCCGCGGATTTCCGCGCATCCATGACTCGGCTCATTCCGACGTCTGCTCCTGGCCGCCGGCCTTGGTTCCGAGCGTGATTCCGGAATCTTATGTCATGATTTTCACTTGGGAGGCCTGATTTTCCGGCATGGACGACCTGCAGGGAGACGGATGTTCCCTGTCAGGCAAGCTGGAGCAGGCGCGCCCAAAAACAAGCATGCCGTATGCCAGCAGCGCGCTGCGATGATTGACGCTCACTTGACAGGATGCCGTGCAACCGGTTGCATGAAGCGATGACACGGGGCTCGATCACGATCGGAGATGTCGCGGCGAAGGCTGGTGTGTCGCGGGCGACCGTGTCGCGCGCCTTCACCCGGCCCAATCTCCTGACGCCGGCCGTCGTCGAGCAGGTCAGGCGGATCGCCGACGAACTGGGCTATGTCCCCAACCGCATCGCGCGGGCGCTCAGCACCGGGCGCTTCGGCACCATCGCGCTCCTGGTGCCGGACATCGCCAACCCGTTCTTCCCGCCGCTCATCCGTGCCGCGCAGGCGCGAGCCGACGCACTGGGCTATGCGGTGTTCCTCGGCGATTCCGACGAAACGCCCGATCGTGAGGACCGCCTGCTGGCGAAGCTGGCGCCGCAGGTCGACGGCTTCGTCGTCGCGTCGCCCCGCCTCGACGAGGCGCGCATCCGCTTCCATGCCGGCCAGAAGCCGACGGTGCTGATCAACCGCGACATCGCCGGCGTTCCGCGCGTGCTCATCGACGTGCGCGGCGGCATCGAGATGGCGATTACGCATCTCTTCGCGCTTGGCCATCGCCGCATCGCCTATGTCGGCGGCCCGGCTGCGTCCTGGGCGAACCAGCAGCGCGAGCAGGCCGCGATGGCGGCAGCACAACGCTTCGGCATCGAGGAACTGGCGATCCCGGCCTACCGGCCGACCTACGAGGCCGGCCAGGCGGCGGTCGAGCGCCTGCTCGCAGCCGGTGTCAGTGCCGCCATCGCCTTCGACGACATCGTCGCGCAGGGGCTGGTCGCGGGCTTGAGCGCGCGCGGCATCGTCATCCCGCGCGACCTCAGCATCGTCGGCTTCGACGACGTGCTGGCCGTCACGACCTATCCGCCACTGACCACGATCGATGCGCATTGCGCTGATGCCGGCGCGGCCGGCGTCGAACTGCTGCTGGAGATCATCGAGACCGGCGAGAAGCGCGACGCTTGCCAGATCATCCCAACCCGCCTCGTCCAGCGCGAAAGCACCGGCCCGGTCACGACCGGGGAGGCGATACCCGGGCGATCCCCATCCGCCGGGAACAGGCGCAGATCAACCGACCAAAGAGGGAGAACGTGATGTCACGATGGTCAATCCTAGCCGCAGCGGCGGCGCTGATCGGGCTCGGCCCGCTTGCGGCCGAGGCCCAGCCGAAACCGGCCCTGCCCAAACCCAAGGCGCCGCTGACGATCAGCGTCATCGACGTCGCCGGCGACCTGCAGATCAGCCAGCCCGCGATCGAGAAGTTCCAGAAGGAGCATCCCGATCTCGTCGCGCGCTTCATCTTCACCAAGGCGACGGCGCCGGAGCTCGCCGGCAAGCTCAAGGCGCAGCAGCAGGCCGGGCGCGTCGACATCGACTTCGTGCTGACCGGCAACGACGCGCTCGCGGCCGGCATGGAGCAGAATCTCTGGCTCGAGATCTTCCCCAAATATGCCGACCGCTTTCCCGCGCTGGACAAGCTCTACATCCCCGGCGCCTATGCGATGCAGAAGATGGCGCGCGGCCAGGCGATGGTGCTCGACTGGTATCCGTCAGGGCCGCTGCTGGAATACGACCCGGCCAAGGTCAAGGACATGCCGAAGACGGCCGAGGAACTGCTGGCCTGGTGCAAGGCGCATCCCAACCGCTTCATGTATGCCCGCCCGGCGAATTCGGGGCCGGGGCGCACCTTCGTGATGGGCTTGCCCTATCTGCTCGGCGACAAGGACCCGCAGGATCCGGTCAAGGGCTGGGACAAGACCTGGGCCTATCTCAAGGAGATGAACGACTGCGTCGAGTACTACCCGTCCGGCACCACCGCGACGATGAAGGAGCTCGGCGACGGCTCGCGCGACATCATCGCCACCACCACCGGCTGGGACATCAATCCGCGCTATCTCGGCATCGTGCCGGAGAACTTCAAAGTGGCGACGCTGAAGGGCTTCCACTGGGTCGGCGACGCCAACTACATGGCGATCCCGAAGGGCGTCAGCGGCGAGAAGCTCGATGTCGCGTTGGCGCTGATGGCCTATCTGCTGGAACCGGCCCAGCAGGCCTACATGTACGACCACGGCTACATGTATCCCGGCCCGTCCATCCACGGCGTGACCATCGACATGGCGCCGAAGGACAGCCAGGAGACGATCGCCAAGTTCGGCCGGCCGGAATATGCCGATATGATCGCGAACAACCCGACCGAACCGCCGCTCGACGCAAAGCCTCTGGTGACGATGTTCGAGAAATGGGATCGAGAGATCGCCGGGAAGAAGGCAAGGCCTTGAAGCTGTGGCGCGGTGCGGTTTGTACCGCACCGCGCCAGTTACGGAGATTCGGGCATCGCCTGGAAGCAGGCATTCATGCCTATCCGTCAGGCGCCCAGTCTATGTGTGGTCGCGACGATCGACCTGGCGTGCCGTCATCACCGCCCGTGTGAAGCCGGGTTCGACGATAACCAGACTACCGTCCGGCAGTCCGAGGACACGGTCCATCGCGATACCCTGGAATTGGAAGCGTCGATCCAGCGTCGCGATCGCAGCGTCTTCCCCGGCGGTCCCCATCGCATCAATCGTTCGCGCGACGGCATCGTGGGTGCTGGCGTTGAGATGCAGGACGATCTCCGCTGCGGCTTCGGGGTCCGGCACGGTGAAGGTGCCTTCGGCGGTGCCCTGTGCGATGATTCGGGTCAGCACCGGTCGCATCACCGCGATCGAGGCGGCATTGATCCGATGGTAGAGCAGCAGGTTCTCCGGCCGGAAGACAACGTCGAAAGCGGCACGGAATTTCGGTGCATCCGCCAGCTTCATGCTGCGGGAGCGCGCCATGAAAACGTTCAGCCGCTCAAGCGCGCTGAGACCCGGATCGTCGAGGATATCGCGGACACGCGCGACCGCATCCTGCGCCAGCCGGGCGGTGATCCCTTCGAGCAAATCCTCCTTCGCCGTGAAGTGGTGGTAGAAGCCGCCCTTCGAGATGCCGACCTTTGCGATCACGTCGTTGACCGTGGTCCGCTCGTAGCCGCGCTCGAAAAACAGCGCCTGCGCGCCGTCGAGGATCTCGTTCCTGCGATCACCCGGGGACTTCACGATACGGGGCATATGCGACTTACCTCTGCTTGACGACCGACCGTCGGTCTGTAGAATGACCGACGGTCGGTCTCTCGCGATTGTGCGCGTAAGAGGCTGCCGCCGCAACGCTTCCGACTTGCGATGATCGCGAGCGGGGTGCGTCAGCGTGATGCCTCCTGCGAGGGATGTCGTGAAGTTCTCTCGTCTCCTCCTTGCCGCCTCGGCCATCATCGTCGCTGGCGGCGCCTACTGGCTCCTGACCAAGCCGGTCGCGGTCGCAACGGTCGCACCCAAGCGCGGCGATGCAGCCGAGATCGTCTACGCCACCGGCACCGTCGAACCGCGCAACTGGGCCAAGGTTACAGCGCTCGTGCGAGAGCGCATCGTCGAGCGCTGCGACTGCGAGGGCCAGCGCGTGGAGCAGGGGCATGTCCTCGCCCGTCTCGACAGCGTCCAGGCCGAGGCGACCTTGGCCGAGCTCAAGGCCCGCCAGAAGCTCGCCACCGCCGAGCTCGACCGGTTGGCGGTGCTGGTCGAGCGCAATGTGACGAGCCAGCAGGCGCTCGACCGCGCTCGCAGCGAGATGGGGCAAGCCTCGGCGCTGATCGCCGGCCAGACCGCCCGCCTCGAGAACTATGTCCTGCGCGCCCCGATGCGCGGCACCGTGCTGCGCCGCGATGGCGAGGTCGGCGAGATCGCCGAGCCCGGCAGCGTGCTGTTCTGGATCGGCGAAGCCAGGCCGCTGCGCGTCGTTGCCGAAGTCAACGAAGAGGACATTCCCCAGGTCAAGCCCGGCCAGCGTGCTTTGCTACGCGCCGACGCCTTTCCGGGGAAAATGCTGGAAGCCACCGTCGACAGCATCACGCCCAAGGGCGATCCGGTCGCCAAGACCTATCGCGTCTATCTTGCTTTGCCGGACGACACGTCCTTGCTGATCGGCATGACGGTCGAGCTCAACATCATCGCGCGGGTGGCGAAGCAGGCGCTGCTGCTGCCGGTTGCCGCCGTTCAGGGCAACGCCGTCTTCGTTCTCGATGGCGATCGCGCCCGCCGCCGAGAACTGGCGATCGGCATTCGCGGCACCGGCGATGTCGAGGTCCTCTCCGGATTGCCGGATCAGGCTCGCGTTATCACGCCCTTTCCGGACAAGCTCGGCGATGGCGTCCGTGTCAGGCCGCAAGGAGGCTGAGCCATGCGGCTGATCCTCGCTCTGGCCCTGACGCATATCCGCGGCCGCGGCCGGCAGACCCTGGTCGCGATCATCGGGGTCGCGCTCGGTGTCGGCTTTTCGATCGCCATGGCCTCGCTGATGCAGGGCGGCGAGGATGATTTCGTCGCGAGGCTGGTCGACACCATGCCGCATGTCGACATCACGGATGAATATCGCAACGCCCGCCGCCAGCCGGCGCAGGACGCCTTTGCCGCTGTCCACATCGCCGGCTTGCGGCCGAAGGACGATCGGCGCGGCATCCTCAACCCCACCGAGGCGGTCGCGATGCTGCGGGCCTGGGTGCCCGGGCGATTGGCGCTCAGCCTGAAGACGCAAGGCGTGGTGCGCTATTCCGGCCGCGATGTCGGCATCGCCATCATCGGCATCGAGCCGCAGGCGGAGATGAAGGTCTCCTCGCTCGCCAAGGATTTCCGCCAGGGCAGCTTCACCTCGCTGATCGCCGGCGGCAACAACATCGTCGTCGGCGACAGGCTGGCGCAGCGCCTCGGCGCCGAACTCGGCACCACCGTCACCGTCGTCTCCTCCACAGGCCAGAGCCGCGCCTTCAAGATCGTCGGCCTGTTCCACACCGGCACCACGGCGCGCGATGAGGGCGAGGGCTATGTCCTGCTCAAGAACGCCCAGATCCTCAGCGAGCGCCCGAATGCGATCAACGAGATCAGGCTGAAGCTCGACGACCCCACCGCCGCGCCGCAGGTGGCGCGGCGGGCCGAGGCGCAGATCGGCTACAAGGCGATGGCATGGCAGGAGGCGAACGAGTCGCTGTTGCAGGCGCTCGTGATCCGCAACGTCATCATGTACACGGTCGTCGGCGCGATCCTGCTGGTGGCCGGCTTCGGCATCTTCAACATCATCTCGACCATTACCCATGAGAAGGCGCGCGACATCGCCATCCTGAAGTCGCTCGGCTTCACCGAGACCGATATGCGCCGTCTCTTCCTCCTCGAAGGAGTGGCGCTCGGCGCTGGCGGCTCGCTGATCGGCTGGGCGTTCGGTTTCTCGCTCTGCTTTGCGCTCTCGCTGGTTCGCTTCGAATTGTCAGGTGCCAGCGTCGCCCAGGAGATCACGCGCCTGCCGCTGGCCTGGAGTATCTGGCACTATCTGATCGCGGCCGGCTTCGCGCTGGTCTCGGCCGGTGTCGCCGGCTACCTGCCGGCAAGACAGGCGGCACGGCTCAATCCGGTCGACATCATCCGGGGCGCCACGTGAGCGCGCTGATTGAAACGAAGGGGCTGACCCGCGTCCTGCCCGCCGCCGTACCGGTGACGCTGGTCCAGGACATCACGCTCGCGATCGGGGAGGGCGAGTTCGTCGCCATCACCGGCCCCTCCGGTTCAGGCAAATCCTCATTGCTCTATCTGCTCGGGCTGCTCGACAAGCCGAGCGGCGGCTCGCTCGCTATCGAGGGCAGGGACACCGCCGGGCTCAGCGAACGCGAGCGCGCCGCGATCCAGCTGGCGACGCTCGGCTTCGTCTTCCAGTTCCACTTCCTGCTGCCGGAATTCACCGTCCGCGAGAACGTGGAGATTCCGATGCGCCGGCTGGGCAAGCTCGGCGCTGCTGCCATGCGCGACCGTTCGACGGAACTGCTGACGGCGCTCGGTCTCGCCGACCATCTCGACAAGCGGCCCGACCAGCTCTCGGGCGGCCAGCGACAGCGCGTCGCTGTCGCCCGTTCGCTCGCCAATGATCCGCCATTGATCCTCGCCGACGAGCCAACCGGCAGTCTCGACAGCAGGAATTCCGCGCAGGTCTTCGCGATCCTCGATGAGCTGGTGCGCGAGCGCGGCAAGACAGTGATCGCCGTGACCCACGATACCGAGATGGCAGCGAAGGCGAGCCGGCGCGTTCACCTGGTCGACGGGCGGCTGTGCGAGAGCTGAGATATCACCTGGAAGCTATCGCATGGTGGCTCTCTTCGCGCGCAACTTCACGGCATGGGCCGAAAGCCCGCGACGCAGCGATCAGGCTGATTTCGGCCCGGATCGAGGGAGCATTCTGTGGCGGTCAGGCCTCGTAGCCGAAGGGGTCGTCGACGGAATGCGAGGGCTGGGTAAACCACTTCGCGCCATCATCAGACATGTAGACGATATCCTCCAGCCTCACTCCAAACTCGCCGTAGATGCACATCATGGGCTCGATCGAGAAGCACATGCCAGGCTGAAGCGGCGTCCTGTTGCCCTTCACGATATAGGCCTCTTCGTGAACGTCCAGGCCGAGCCCATGCCCCGTGCGATGCGGCAACCCGGGAACCTTGTAACCGGGCCCGTAACCTGCCGCCTCGATCACTCCGCGCGCCGCCTGGTCGATCGCCTCGCAAGGTGCGCCAAGGCGGGCCGCGGCAAACCCCGCCAACTGGGCTGCCTTTTCAAGGTTCCAGATCTCGCGCTGCCGTTCGGTCGGCTCTCCGAACACATAGGTTCTGGTGATGTCCGAACGATAGCCTTCCAGCTTCGTCCCCATGTCGATGAGAACCATGTCGCCGTCGTTCAGCGTCTGCGGGTAGGGTACGCCGTGCGGATAAGCCGTAGCTTCGCCGAATTGCGCGTGATTGCTGGACCAGTCCCGGCCCAGCTTGCGATGGGCGCGCGCCAGAAAGTCCAGGGTCTCGGTCGTCGTCACGCCGACCTTCAAGGCGCGGGCGACCGCACGGTGAACTTCCATGGTGATGTCCATGGCCTGCTGGATCAGGGCAATCTCGGCTGCCGATTTCAGCTGCCGGCAGGCGGCGGTGATCGGCTGCCCGCTGGTGAAGGAAAAGCGGTTGCCCGCCTTGCGCAGGCCTTCAGCGATATAGAAGGGGGTCTGCGGATCGAGCGCCACCGAGCCGCTCTCGTAGCCCAGGCTGCGTATCGTATCGACGACCAGGGCAGCAGGGTCCTCATGCTCTTCCCAGCAGCGCACGTCGTCGCCGAACAGCATGTATTCCCGCGTCTTGGGCTCCTCGAAAGCGGGGCTCAGGTAGACGACCTCGCCTTCGGCGGGGACGATCGCCCCGTGCAAGCGTTCGGTCAGGGCAAGGTCGATGCCCGTGAAGTAACGCAGGCTGGTCGAGGTATCGAGATAGAGCGCCTGATGCCCTCCGTCTCGCAGCAGCTTCTGGGCCTTTGCGATCCGTGCGCGATACTCGTCCAGCCCGATCGCAACGCTGCGGCTCGTCGGTGGACTGAGCCTGGCGAGCTCTTCTTCGAAGGATGATCCGCCTACCCCGATCGTCATGACATACCTCTTTCAACGTGATTGCCTTCAAAGGCACAGGTGCTCAGCGGCCAGTGAACTTGATCGATACTAAGCGTCCGTGCGCTGTTCAGCATCGTCGGCGAAGCGTCCGAACGAAGCCTTCTGAATATAGAAGCGAGCCGGCCGCATCGCGTTCAACTCCGGCACGATCTCCCGCTCAAGAAGCTCACGCGCGGCGAGCCGGCCCCACATCGGCCCCCAGCCGACCCCACCATGGGAAACGGCAAAGTAGAAGCCGGGCAGCCAGGGCAGTTCGCCGATGACCGGGCCTCCGTGAGGAATGGCACGGATGCCGATGCGGCTGGCGGCGACGGCGGTGCCCGCCAGCGCGGGTATGAGCTCCGCAACATCCTCCAGGATGCCCTGTGGGGATGGGCCGTTGGCACCGTGGACGCTGGTGAGGGCCTCTCCGCGCCAATGAATGGCCAACCCGCCTTCGGGATCCGGCCGGCTCATCCAGGTCGGTGCGCCGATGATCTGCCTGGGTAGGCCAGGGATGGCCTCGGTATAAACCACAAGGCCGGGAACGAGTTCGAGGGGCAGAGTCGCGCCGGCCAGTGCGGCGATGTGGCTGCCCCAACTGCCTGCGGCATTGATCACCGCGTCGGCAGCGATCTCGGAGCCGTCGCGAAGCAGGACGCCGGTAACCTTGCCAGCCTGCCGCAGGACCGCGCAGACCGGCTGGTCGGTCAGCACCGAGCCACCCAGTTTTCGGACATGATCGAGCAATGTCGCTACCATGGCGGGGGCATCGACCCAGCCGGAGCGCGCCTCGTAGACGACCTCGTCGTCGTCAGCGAACAGAACGCCGGGCGCCATGCCGCGCGCCTTGCCACCATCGAGCATCTTGAGGTCGAGCCCGCGCTCGCGGCAGATGGCGAGGTCGCGCGCGATCTTGGCCCGCTCCTCCGGCAGGCCCCAGGTCAAGGTGCCGGTCCAGTGCAGCCATCCCGGGCCGATTTCCTGTTGGAGCTGGTCGAAGGTGTCGTTGAGCTGGAGCCTGAGGCGAGCGCGGCCGGGATCCTCGTCCCAACTCGCCTGCGGAAAGGTCGACAGATAGGCGATCGAGGCAGCGCTTGTGCCGGATGCGGGACGCGCAGCGTCCACGACGACGACATCGGCTTTGCCGACGGCCAGCCTGTAAGCGATGTTCGCGCCGATCGCCCCAGCGCCGATGACGATGATTTTCATGGCGACCTGCTGAAAATTCGGGGAGACAGATCGGCGACGCTGGAGCAGCCGAGATGGCCGAGGGTCGTCCAGAATTCGCGTTTCACGAGTTCCAGCGTGCGTCGTACTCCGTACTCGCCATCTGCCGCCAGGCCGAACGCGACGAGGCGTCCCAGAGCGACGGCATTGGCACCCAGCGCTATGGCGGTGGCGATATCGCTGCCTCGACGCACTCCGGAGTCGAAGATGATCGGAACCTCGGCTCCGACCGCGGCGCGAATATGAGGCAATATCTCCAGTGTCGTCAGGGTGCGATCGATGGACCGGCCTCCGTAGTTGGAGACATAGAGCGCGACGGCTCCCGCATCGAGCGCCGCCTGCGCGTCGGCGACGCTCTGGACGCCCTTGACGATACAGGGAAGCGGGCTGCGGGCGATAACGTCGGCGGCTTGCTTCCAACCCCAGCGCGGCTCGGCAAAATCGAGCAACTCGACCAGATTTGCCGGATCGGACAGGCCTGGGCCGAAATTCGACGGCCCCTTCTCGCCGCGCGGGGAGAAGCGGTCCTCCATCATGCGTTCGCGCCATTGACGGATCGGCGAATAGGTGGCGCAGACATGGGTGTAGCCGGCCGCCCTGGCGCGGCCGATCATCTGCAGGACGCCTTCCGGATCGCCGACGAAGGTCATCTGGAAAATCTTGGCCACGCCTGACGCCTGCGCCACCTCTTCCAGGTGAAACGAGGACGCCGCCGGCACCATCTGCTTGATACCGGCGGCCTCGGCCGCCCGCCCGATGGCGCAATGGCCGTCGGGATGGAACACGGCTTCGCCGCCGAAAGGCGCGATCAGCGCCGGGAAGCTCAGGTCGTGCCCCAGCAGGTTCGTTCGCGTATCCGGGTTGGATATCCCGGCGAACAACGGCGTATCGAACCTGATCCGGTCGAAGACGCTGGTGTTCTCCTCGCGCGTGACCTCGTCGCCGGTTCCACAATTCAGATAATTCCAGTCGATCTCCGAAAGCTGCCGCCGCGCCTGCGCATGGATGCCGCGAAGCGTCGTGTACTTCTCATCGGTGCGGTAGCGGTCGTCCAGCCGCTGCTCGGGCTTGCTCATGATGGTGACTTTCGTCTCAGGCCTGCGCCTTGAAGGCGGCGATGATCTCGTCGGTCGAGCGGACGCGGCCGATATAGGGGAAGACGTATTTGAGAGAGGCCTCGTGGGCCTCGGCAGTGCCGGCGGCCATGGCGTCGCGCACGAAGATCACGTCGTAGCCGTGATCATAGGCATTCCGGCCGGTGCCCTCGACGCCGAAATTGGTCGAGATCCCGGCCAGCACGATCGTCTTGATCCCACGCCGCCGAAGCTGCAGGTCGAGGTCGGAGCCGTAGAAGGCGTTAAAGCTCTTCTTGTTCACGACCGGCTCGTTGATGCGCCTGTCCATCTCCGGGACGAGCTGATCCCAGTTCTCGATGCGGTGCGGGTAGCGGGGCCGCTTGACGTCGAGGTTGGGGCCCAGATTGTCCGACTCGTCGGGCAGGAAGGTCGTGCGCACGAAGACGGGCAGGGCACCCGCCGCCCGCGCAGGTTCGATCATCGACGCAATGCGGGCGACGACCTCGGTCGCGCTGTGCGGCGCGGCCGCGTGATGCGCGACGGAAGTCTGCATGTCGATGGAAACGAGGGCGGTGGTTTTTGCGTCGAACAGGGTGTCGGTCATGGATCGGCTCTTTCTGAATTGGGATGGCGGAGCACATCGCTGCCGCAGCATCGTCGGGCACAGGCTCGCAATCCCGCGCCGGCAGGCTTCGAAAATCCGGGTGGTAGGGGGCTTTGCTGCAGTGGTTCGGCGTCAATCGCGCCGGGTGGGAGGAGCGCGGCAATGGCTGTCGAGGCACGAGATCATGGCTCGAAACTCTGCTCGGTCGGGGGCACGGGCGGGGCTCATGCGCGTGCCTGGCGTCCGAGGATCAGCTTGTTGGCGAGAACGGTCATGACGAGCGTCGTCGTCATCAGGATCAAAGCGAGAGCCGAGGCGAAGGGCCAGTTGTTGTTCGCCGTAAACTCCCAGTAGAGCAGCGGCGCCATCATGTGGAAGCGCGGCCCGCCGATCAGCACCGGCGTCGCGAATGCGTTCATCGCGAGGATGAAGCAGAGCACTGCGGCGATCATCGTCCCCGGCAACGCCATGGGCCAGACGATCCGCCAGAAGGCGCGGGCCGGCGCGGCTCCGAGGCTCTCGGCGGCTTGCTCCAGGTTCTCGTCGATTCCCTCGACGACGCTCTGCAGCGTCAGGATCATGTAGGGCAGGTTGATGGAGATGATGCCGATGATGACGCCCGTGGTCGTCTGCATCAGCGTCATCGTGCCCAGGCCCAAGCTGGTGGCGGCAAGGTTGATGACGCCGCCATGCGAGAACAGAACCATCCAGCCGATGGAACGGACGGTGCTGCTGACGAAGAGCGGCAGCACCATCAGCAGCATCACCGCGTTCTTCCACCGGCTCTGCCAGCGGGCCAGCCGATACGCGATTGGAAAGCCGAAGAGCAGACAGAACGCCGTCGAGCTCAACGCCACGACCACGGTGGTGATCATGACGTCGGTATAGTAGGCGTCGCCGAAGAAGCGCGTGTAGTTCTCCGCGGTCGCAGCCTCGACCATGAGCTTTGTCGGATCGAAGCGGTTGAAGCTCATGCGGAGCAGCAACAGCAGCGGCGCCACCAGCATCACTGCCACGACGGCCGTGGCCGGTGTCAGCAATGCGCTGGCGGCCGCGAGATGTCCCTTCTCGCGCCGGTCGGAAGGCAAGGGCGTGGCTGCGGCCAGGGTCATCCCTTGTACTCGATGTTCTTCTTCCACCAGTCGCTCATTGCCGGAAGCTCGCGGGCGAGCTTGTCGAGATCTGGGGAGACCAGTTTCGGCGCATCCGGCGGCAGTTCCAGCCGCTTGGCCAGATTGGGAGGCAGGTTGGCGTTCGCTATCGAGGGCATGTAGCCCATGTTCTCGGCAAAGCCCTGCTGCGCCTTGGGCTGCAGCGCGGCCTCGATATAGGCGTAGGCCGCGTCCTTGTTTTGGGCATTCTTGGGGATGACCAAGCCAGAGACGTAGAGCATCGCGCCGCTCTTCGGCCAGGCCGACTCGATCCGGACACCGGCGTTCTGCCACATGATCGAGCGGGCCTGCCAGATGACCGCGATGGCGATCTCCTTGGACTTGAAGGCTTGGGTAAATGCTTCCGGCTGGGCATAGAGGCGCAGCCCGTTGGCGTTGACGTCCTTGAGATAGCTCTTTCCGGCCTCGTAATCGTCGAGCGAGCCGCCGCGATACAGGGCGCCGGCCATCAGGAACGCATAATAGTTGGCGATGATGGCGCCGACCTTGCCCTTGTATTTCGGGCTCAGAAGCGCATCGAGATCCGTCGGCGGCTCGTCAACCTGCTCGGGATCGTAAATGATGACCTGTGCGCTGACGATGTGGGGAACGATGTAGGGGTCTCGCGCCTCGGGGCGGATCGCATTCCAGCTCGGCAGCTTGGCCGGATCGATCGGCAACAGGGCATCGGCGTTGCGCAGGGCCTGTGCCTTTACGTTGTCGAAGCACTGAACATCCACCGCACCGCGCGGCAGGATGCGCTGGGCGATCGTCTTGGCCATGCGGGTATCGGAATCGCCGACATCCTGGACGACCCTGACGGCTTTGTCCGCCATAATCGGATCGACATTCTCCCGCAGCAGCCTGCCATAGTCGCCGCCCCAGGTCCCGACCGTGACTGAGCCGCCCGATTGCGCGAAACTCTGGCCCGCGAACGGTACGGCGACCGCTCCTGCCGATGCGCCTGCGATGAAGTTTCGCCGGGAGATGCGATCGAACGTCGTATTCTTGATCATGGCAGTCCCCTGTAGTTGCTCGCGACGGTTGCTTTTTGAAGTTTACGAGGCTTCGAAGACGCGCTCCGCGCTGCCGTCCCAATCGATCGAGACTTCCGATCCCGGCGGCAGGCACAGGCGGTTGCCGGGCTCCGAAGCCTGGCGAACGACGATGCGCTTGTCGGGTGCGATCTGCACCGCATGCTCCACGACCGCGCCGAGATAGACGCCGACCACGACCGTCCCCGTGAGCTTGCCCGCCTCCCGGCCCGCGCGCAGGGCCAGCCGTTCGGGACGCAGCGCCATCGTCGCCGGGCCGGAGCGACGGTCGGACGAGAGGAGGAGCGGCTGTTCCCCTCCGAAGGCGAAGTTGCGCTGCCCGTCGACATGGCCTTCGATCAGGTTGCTGCGGCCGATGAAGCTCGCGACGAAGGCCGTTTCCGGTCGCTCGTAGAGATCTTCCTGATCGCCAGTCTGCTGGATGCGACCGTCCTTCATCACGACGAGCCGATCGCCCATGGCCATGGCCTCGTCCTGATCATGGGTGACCATGATGGTGGTGAACCCATGCTCGCGCTGCAGGATGCGGATATCGCGAGCGACCTCCGACCTGAGGGAGGCGTCGAGGTTCGACAACGGCTCGTCGAGCAGGACGATGTCGGGGCGAATGGCGAGCGCCCGCGCCAGGGCCACGCGCTGCTGCTGCCCGCCGGACAATTGCCGCGGCAGGCGGTCTGCGAGCCCGTCCAGCTTGACCAGAGCGAGCATCTCGTCGACGCGCCTGGACGCTTCCGCCCGCCCGATGCCGCGCATCTCGAGGCCGAAACCGATATTGGCCGCTGCCGTGAGATGCGGGAACAGCGCGTAGTTCTGGAAGACGATGCCCATATTCCGCTTATGCGGCGGCAGATCGACGATGCTTCTGCCGGACACCTTGATGTCGCCGCGGCTCGCCGCGACGAAACCGGCGATCATCCGCAGCGTCGTGGTCTTGCCGCATCCGGACGGGCCCAGAAGCGCAACCATCTCGCCCGCCCGCACATTGAGCGAGAACTGATCGACGGCTGCCATCGTGCCGTAGAATTTCGAGACGTTTTCGATGTCGAGCGTGCTCATCGCGCAACCCGCCCGAGATTGGCGAAATTGCCGAGTGCGAACAGGATGGCGCCGATGCCGACGATCTGCAGGACGGAGATCGCCGCGATCAGCGGATCCAGCCGATATTCCAGATATTGCAGGATCGCGATCGGCAAGGTCGACATGCCGGGGCTGACGAGAAACAAGCTGATCTCCAGATTTTCGAAACTGATGATGAAGGCGAAGAAGCCGGAGGCGACGATGCCGTTGCGCATGGCGGGAAGCGTCACGCGCCAGATCACGCGGGGCGGCGAGGCTCCCAGGCTGGCGGCCGCCTCCTCGGTCACGCGATCATGGTTCGTCAGGCTGGCAAGGCAGATCCGGATGACCCATGGGATCGTGATCAGAACATGGGCCAGGACGAGCAGGGCCATGCTGCCGGCAAGAGGCAATTCCGTGCGCAACTCCACGGTGATCGCGAACACGTAGATCGCGAGGCCGATCGCGATTCCGGGAATGGTCAACGGCGCCAGAAGCAGCGTTCCGATCCCTTGCGTGCCTCTATTCCGGTAGCGCGACAGGGCTATGCCGGCTGGGACCCCGAACAGCAGGCTCAACCCGCCCGCCAGCAATGCAAGCTTCAGGCTGGTCAGAAGCGGAGAAATGAATTGAGGAATGCTCGATCCATACCACGCCAATGAATATCCCTGAGGAGGGAAGACAATGACCTTATCGTCGAAAAAACTGACGTAAACCGTCAAGATCAGGGGCGCGAAAACTGTAATTAGACCGGAAACAACCAGAGCCGTTGCTCCGGGTCGCGCCAACCATTCCAGTTTTTCTGTCAATCCGAGCGACGATGCGCTGGGCGCCGTATCCGACATCTTTATCCCCTGTTGGGCTATAGCGTGGACGGGATAAAACATCGCGTCAAATTATTTGTTTGACCGAGTTGATAACGAGTGGGAATGATTTTGCTCGGAGATCGGGTCTCCAAAGGGGCAACTGCTCGATGTCGATGAACCCCCGCCAGCTTCAGGCCTTCTCCGCGGTCATGCGCGCCGGCGGCATCTCTCGTGCGAGCCGGGTGCTGCACCTGTCACAGCCGGCTGTGAGCAAGCTCATCGCGGGGCTGGAGGGCGATGTCGGCTTTCCCTTGTTCAGGCGTGACAAGAAGCGGCTTTCGCCGACGGCCGAGGCTCATATCTTCCTGGCGGAGGTGGATGCGATCCTCAACGGCATGGAGCGGCTGCGTCGCGTATCCGCGGACCTCAAGAACACCCGCCGCGGTCATCTCACCATCGGGACTATCGCCACATTCGGACTTACGCTGCTGCCGGAGATCATTGCGAGCTTTCAGAAGACCAGCCCCGAGACCAGCGTGCATCTGCATGTGCAGACCTCGCCGAAGCTTCTCGATCTCGCTCACACCCAGCAACTGGATATCGCGATCAGCATGCTGGCCTCCGACAGCCCTGCCGTTCAGACCGAGACGCTCATGCAGTGCCGGGCCGTCTGCGTCCTGCCATCAGGACACCGGCTCGCCGGCAAGGATGTGATCGTCCCCCGGGATCTCGAAGGCGAGGCCTTTATCTCGCTTGGAGAGACCGATCGGGTGCGACAGCTGGTGGATCGCGCTTTCGAGCAGGAAAACATCGCGCGGAAGATGGTGACGAGTACCCAGTTCGGGATGGCGGCCTGTGAATTCGTGCGATGCAGCAATGCGGTGACGGTCGTGGCGCCGATGACGGCTCGGGCCTCCGTCAATCGTGATCTGGTGATCAAACCCTTCAGGCCCGAGGTGGTACTGGACATCAAACTGCTGCGTCCGCGGATGAAGCCTCCTTCCTCCGTTCGCGAGAGTTTCTTGAGCCATCTCCGAGACTGCCTGGAACGATGGAATCTTTCGCACCCTTGAATGGGTGTTGAAGGAGATTCAGAAGAACCTCGGGCGCAGATGGGCAGGTTCACGCCGCTCAGCCGACAGACATCGAGAGACGACCATGAGCGGACGTAGCCAGCTCTGGAGGGCGCCGCTGCAGGGGGGCGGCCGCTGGCAGTACGATGAGAATGTTCAGATCCTTTACGACGCCTGGGCCGGCATAAAGCCGGATGGTCAAGGCCGCAGGGGGGCACCGTCAGCGGCGCCATGGGTATCCAACTCAAGACACAGCGTCTCACGGGCGTTTCGAACAACTTCCAGTCTGTCGCGCTGGATTCGGCAAAACTTAGTAGCTTCATATGCCTGTTGATGCCTTAGACACGCCGTCTACGGATGGAGGGAGCGTGAAACATCGGCATCTTGAGGTGTTCAGGGCTGTCATGCGCGCCGGGAGCATCACCGGCGCCGCGCATTTGCTCGGACTGACCCAGCCAGGAGCCAGCAAGCTCATCGCACAGGGAGAGGAGTTGTGCGGCTTCCCCCTGTTCAGCCGCGTCCAGAACCGCCTGGTTCCGACCGAACGGGCCGTTCGCCTGTTCGAGGAAGCGGAACGGCTGTTCGTCGGCATGGAAGAAATCAATCGCCTGGTGGGGCGTCTGCGCAGCGACGGCCCTCCACGTACCGTCGTCGCCGCCATCCCGATGATCGCCCAGGAGATTCTGCCGTTCGCCGCAGCCGACTGGCTCGCGGGTGTCGATGCCCAGCTCTTCGTCACGACGCGCGATGCCGGCGGCGTTCTCGCCATGGTGACCTCCCGCAATGCCGATGTCGGCTTCGCCATGAGCTTTCGCCGGACGCCGGGCGTGCGAAGCCAGCTCATCGCGCGAAGCCGCGTTATGTGCGCCATATCCACCGAGCATCCGCTCGCAGCGAAGGCGATCATCAACCCAACGGATCTGCAGGGAGAACGCTTCATTTCGATCTCGCGGCATGAAGGGCAGCAGCAGAAGATCGACCAGGTGCTGGCGGCGGCATCCGTGAAGCCGAAGGAAGTGGCCGAGATGCCGCTGATCATCGGCGCGGCAGCTATGGCGCGGGCTGGCATCGGCATCACATTTGCCGACTGCTTTTCCGCGCGGCCATGGCTCGGACAAGGCCTCGTGCTGCGCCCGTTCGAGCCGGAAATCCGGTTCGAGTACCATGCGATCTGGATCGATGGGGCACCGCAAGGGCGCAACGTCCAGACGCTTATTGCCGCGATGCGGGCGACCATGCGCGCTCAGTTGCAGAGCTTCGGCAGCGGCGCCTAGCTGCGCAGCGCTCAAGGCCGCACCCCGCGATCTTTGGGCGGTGCAGCGATCCTCGACCATAACCAGAGGCCATGATCCATAACCAACGTCGCGATGGACAAGTGCGCCACGCTTGACCGAATATCATGGCTCTCGAAATCGAAATTCGGCGATTTCATCGAGATCTTGAGGTCAAATTCTCGAACAAGTTAAAGGTTTATCCGGGGCATGAAACGGAAATACCTTGATGTGCGCGAGTTGACGACTTCGCGATCGCCTTGGCATGCCTTGCGGCCAGGGTGAACGAAGCAACGCTGCCGGGCGCGTCACTGCGGTGACGCGATGCACCGTACACTATTCTATCGACCGCCAAAGGCGGCGCAAAAATCGGGGATTGATGGAATGTTCGGGTTCATCACGAAACTTGCCGTCGCGACCACCATGGCCATCTCGACGCTGGCCCTTCCAGCCGCCGCTCAGGATGGCGGCAAGGACATGGCTCGCATCCTCTCGCAGAAGGTCGTGCGCGTCGGCGCGGTCGAGGCGTTTCCGTCCTATCGGCAGGACCTGGCGAGCAGCAAATGGGAAGGCATCTTTCCCGAGACGGTCGAGGCTCTGTTCGGAGCCATCGGCGTCAAAGTCGAGTATGTGCCGACCGAATGGGGCACCGCTGCTGCCGGGCTGCAGTCCGGCCGGTTCGATCTGATCGGCGGCTATTCGGCCACGCCGGAGCGTGCGCTCGCCGTCGGCTTTACCATCCCGGTCGCGCGCGTCGGCGTCGGGCTCGCGGCGGCGACGGCCGAGAAACAGGCTGCGGCCGCGAATTGGGCCGACCTGAACAAGCCGGAGGTGCGGATCTCGCTGGCCGACGGTTCGGCGACGATGCGCATGGTCCAGCGCCTGATCCCCAAGGCGACCTATGTCGCCGTGAAGACGGAAGATGCCGCGATCCTCGAACTCGAAAGCGGTCGGGTCGACTATTTCGCCAGCACGGAGTCGAGCCTCTCGCGCTATGGCCAGGCCCGCAAGAATGTGCATGTCGGCTATCCCAAGCCCGAGATCGGCCAGAACTCGACATTCGCCCTGCGCAAGGGCGAGCACGATTTCCAGGAATGGCTCAACGTCTCGCTCGGCGCGCTGATCGCTGACGGCACGATCCCCGGCATCCGCGCCAAGTTCCTCAACCCCTCGAAATGAGGTTGCTCCCGGCCGTCCGGGACAGTGAAGAGGAGATCGGTCTTTGACGCTGCTGGCGATCCGCGACGTTCACAAGTCCTATGGCGCGCTCGAGGTTCTCAAGGGCATCGACCTGACCGTGGAGGCCGGTGAGATCGTTGGCTTCATCGGGGCCAGCGGCTCGGGCAAGTCGACGCTTCTGCGCTGCATCAACCACATGGAGGCGCCGACGCGGGGCGAGGTTCTGCTCGAGGGCGAGACCGTCGGCGTGAAGAAGGTCGGCGACAGGCATGTGCCGCGCTCCTCGGCCGAACTCAGTCAGCAGCGCCGCAAGATGGCGATGGTGTTTCAGCACTTCAATCTCTGGCCGCACAAGACGGCGCTGGAGAATGTGATGGAGGGACCTGTCGTCGTCCAGAAGATCGAGCGCGAGAAGGCCAGGGCAAAGGCTCTTGCCGCACTCGCCCGCGTCGGCCTCGCGGACAAGGCGGATTCCTATCCGAGCCGCCTGTCGGGCGGTCAGCAGCAGCGCGTCGGCATCGCCCGCGCGCTGGCATTGGAGCCGCAGATCATCCTGTTCGACGAGCCGACATCGGCGCTCGATCCGGAACTCGTCAACGAGGTCCTCGCCGTGATCCAGGGGCTCGCCAACGACGGCATGACGTTGATCATCGTGACGCACGAGATGCGCTTCGCCCGCGATGTCTGCGACCGTGTCGTCTTTCTCGACAAGGGCAGGATCGCGGATATCGGGCCCCCCTCGCACATCTTCGGTGCGACAGCGAATGCCCGAACGCAAGAATTCGTCCGCAACTACTACGGCTGAACGCGACGCCGGCGGCTTTGCCGCGGCCGCAAGACGGGCGGGACAGATGGAATACGACTGGAACTTCGCGATCGTCTGGGACTACCGAGCCGTCCTGCTGAGGGGGTTGCTCTACACCGTCATGCTCGCTGCGATCACGATCGTCACCAGCATGATCCTGGGCCTCGTCCTGGCGCTGCTGCGCGGCAGCAAGGTCCCGTTCGTCTATCCGGTGATCTCGACCATGATCTCGGTCGTCCGGGCGGTGCCCGTGCTCGTTCTGCTGGTCTGGATGTACTACTGCCTGCCGATCATCACCGGGTTGAAGCTCGAGGGCTTCACCACCGTGGTGATTGCGCTGTCCATCTACAGTTCGGCCTTCTTCGCCGAGATTTTCCGCGGCGGCATCCAGTCGATCGACCGTGGCCATATCGAAGCTGCGCAATCGGTCGGCATGACCCGCGGACAGGTCTTTCAGCGGATCGTCGCGCCGCTCGCTTTCCAACGGATTTTCCCGCCGCTGGTGAACCAGTGCATCCTGGTGCTCAAGAACACGACGCTGGCCGGTTACGTCGCCGTCCCCGAGCTCCTCTATTTAGGCCAGCAGATCAGCGTGCGGACCTTCAGGCCGCTCGAGCTGCTGACCGTCGTCGCCGTGCTGTTCGTCGTAACGATCGTACCGCTCACCCTGGCCGCCGAATACTTCGAGAAGAAGTACCGCGAGAAATACTTCAGGTAGGATCCATGCAACTTCGTGACGAAACGGTCGTCGTCGGCGCAGGCGTCGTCGGCATGGCCATCGCTGTGCGGCTGGCACGCGCCGGAACCCAGGTGGTCGTGCTCGATCCGCTGCCGCCCGGAGGGCGGGCCTCCTTCGGCAATGCCGGAATCATCAGCCCCGCCACCGTGATGCCGATGTCCGGACCCGGCGTCCTGCGCAAGGTGCCGGGCTGGATGAGCGATCCGCTCGGGCCGCTCTTCGTGTCCCCCCGGCATTTCCCACGCGCGCTGCCGTGGCTGCTGCGCTACATCATGGCCGGACGGCCGGCGCGGGTGCGCGGCATTGCCGCCGCGATGCACTATCTGCACCGCGACTGCGTGGCGGATTGGGAGCATCTGCTCGGTTCGGAATTCGTGGCCCGCAACATGCGCTTCCATGGCGGGCTGCAGCTCTGGTCGGGCCCGGGCAACGCCAAGGCGGCGGCGCTCGGCGCCGAGATCCGCAAGCGCTATGGCATCGAAGCAGAGGCGCTGTCCGGAGACAGGCTGCGCGAACTCGTGCCCGACGTCACGCCGGCGATGAAGACAGGCCTGCTGGTGCGTGGCGGCGGCTATACGCTCGACCCGGCCGAAATCTCCGCGCATCTCGTCGAAGAATTCATGCGCCTGGGCGGCCGGATCGTCCAACGCTCGGTCGAGCGTATCCATCGGGAGGCGCCGGGTCGCATCTTACTCGCCACCAACCTTCATCCCATCGAATGCCGGCGCGTCGTCGTTGCAGCCGGCATCTGGTCGGGCAGGCTCCTGGCCCCGCTCGGGATTCGCATCCCGCTCGAGGCGGAGCGCGGCTATCATGCGACCTTGCCGAACCACAATGTGCGGCTCGAGCATTCGATCGGCTTCAAGGATCGCGGCTTCTCCGTCACGCCGATGCGCCAGGGGTTGCGCGTCGCCGGCACGGTCGAGTTCTCGGGGCTCGACACCCCGCCGGACATGCGGCGCGCGCAAAAGCTGGTGAAGCACGCCGCCGAGCTGTTTCCGGGCATCAAGCACGACGAGCCGCTGCTCTGGTCGGGCTTCCGCCCGTCGCTGCCGGACAGCCTGCCCGTGATCGGCCCGGCCACCGCCGATGGCGATGTCGTGATGGCTTTCGGGCACAGCCATTACGGCATGAGCGGCGCCCCCGGCACGGCGCGCGTCGTCGACGACATCCTCCATGGCAGGCACCGCGAGGAGCATGCCATGTTCAGCCATCACCGTTTCTGACAGGAGCACTCCCATGGAAATCCAGCGCAAGCTGATCGAGAAGCGCTACAGCAAGATCTCGATCTACAATGGCGTCGCCTATTTCGCCGCCACCCCGGACCGTCCCTTCGATACCTCGGAAAGCGTCGTCACGCAGGCGCGCCAGATATTCGCACGCGTCGAGGAGCGGCTCGCGGAAGTCGGCTCGACCAAGGCCGACCTCCTGTTCGTCACCATCATTTTGTCGGACAAGCGCTATCTCGCTGAATTCAACGAGCTCTGGGACGCATGGGTGAGCGACATCACCCCGCCCTCGCGCGCCTGCTTCTTCGCCGAACTGACCAATCCGGACATGAAGGTCGAGTTCGTCATGCAGGCGCGAGCACGACAGTAACCAATCGCGGCGCCGGGAGCAGACTCCGGCTCCTTGTCCGAAAGCGGACATCGAGTGGCGTCACGATGCAAAGAGCCCATCCGGCCAGGCATCCAGATGCAGCGACGACGGGACGGAACATTGGCGTTGCGGCCTCCCGGGGGCGCTGCGGCAAGGGCCGGATGTTTGACTTACGTCATCCACACCGGAGAGACGTTCGTATCGAGTGGAGCGATAGGCCGGCGAATGCGGCGGTAGGGTATTGCGGCGGCATCGGGCGGATAGGGGCCGCCGCAATTCACGAAAATCACATCGGCGGCGATCGGCGCGAAGGCTGTGTGAAAATGGCTTGCGGATTTCACCACGACGATCTTTTTCTTCGAGAGTTCTATCCCGAGCAATTCGAAGACAGCGGGGTGGAACGTCTGGGCGCGTTTGCTTGCCAGCACCACATCCAGTTTGCCGAGCCGTACCGAGGCCGCGGCCCCCAGCGAGACCCGGCTCTCTTGAAACGGAATGACAAGATCGCGTGTGGTCGCGACGACCTCGATTTCAGCATCGACGGGCATGCCCGAACTCGGCGCCGCCTTGCCACCGAAGCGCAGATGTAGGCGCGCACCGGACCCCGCCGCCAGGCAGAACGAGACAGCGACCGGATCCCACAGAGCCCCGACCGCGGCATCGATGTTCGTGCGCTCGCGCAGCGCGTGAACAAGGAACGTGCTGTCGCCAGCCACGCCGCCACCGGGATTGTCCCAGCGGTCGGCAAGCACGACAGGCTGACCGGCCACAGCGAGGGCCATGTCGATCGCCTCGGCCGGATCGGGCATATACGGCATGCGGTTGGCGCCGAAAGCAACGATACGGGCACCAAATTCGGCCGCCACGGATCGGCCCATTTCCGGCGCATCGTCACTGATCACGACGACCTTGGTGCCGACGTCGTGGACGTCCGCCGCCGGAAACCCGTGCACGACGGAGATGCTCAGCACGCCGTCCCTGCCTTCACGGGCGATCATGTCGTCGACAAGGGACCTGCCAGGTTCGCGGCTGGTCAGAAAGTTCGCGATGGCGCGGCAGTCGAGGACACTCACAACTGGCGTGATTTCCTTGCGGGCGGCGCGCAAGGAAAGATCCACCATATCTTGCGCGCGCTCGTAGAAATCGCTGTGCGGCACCTCCTTGAAGGTGACCAGGATCGTGACCGCGTCGATCATCGCCTGTGTGAGATGGCAATGGGGATCGAGTTCGACCCCGATCACCGCATCCCCTCCTGCGATGGCGCGGGCCTGAGCAAGCAGATCGCCCTCGCAATCGTCGTAACCCTCGGCGATCATCGCGCCATGCAGGCCGAGAAGCACCACGTCGACGGGCATCGCGGCGCGCAGCTGGTCCAGGATTTCGTCCCGCAACCCCTCATAGGCCTCCCGGGAAACCAGGCCCGCAGGCTCGGCCCAGGCGGCCGTCCCCTCGATCAAGGTGAACCCCTGCTCACTGGCGCGTTTGCGGGCCGCGACAAGGGGGGCGGAACAGAGAGTGGGCGTCTCGGGGTGCTCACCCGGCGGGGCGTAGAACGCATCTTCGAAGGCGCCGCGGTCGATGCGAATTGGCGAGAAGGTGTTCGTTTCAGTCGCCAGCGAAGCGACAAAGACCCTCATGACTTGCTCTTTCTGCGGCCTGACGGCGCCGCCAGCGGAATGCGCAGATCGGCGAGGCTGTTCTTCGCCTCGCGCAGGCGCTCGAAAAGCGCCGGCCCGCCACGGAGAGCCATTGCTGTCGCGATGATGTCGATCAGCACGGCATGGGCCACGCGCGACGTCATCGGCGTGTAGATTTCGGTGTTCTCATGCGCGTCGATCTCGAGGACGATGTCAGCCGCAGCCGACAGCGCGGTATTTGGCCGGGTGATGGCGATGACCGTGGCGCCGCATTGGCGCGCCTTCAGCGCCATCGCCTCGATGTCGCGCACCATGCCGGTATGGGAAAAGCAGAGCGCCACGTTGCCCTTGCGCAGCGTGGCGGCGGCAAGGCGCTGCAAGTGCGTGTCGTCATACGCCACGACCGGGATGCCGAAGCGCATCAGCTTGTGCTGGGCTTCCATGGCCAGGATGCGTGCCGCTCCGGCACCGTAGCAATCGATGCGGGTCGCGTCGGCGAGGATGTCGACGACCCGCGCAAGCACCGCCTGGTCGATGGAACGTCGCAGCATCGTCAACGCGTAGATCGAGGAATCGACAAGCTTGTCGACGATCTGGTCGAGCGGGTCGCTGGAGGTGACTTCGCTGTGAACATAAGGCGTCCCGGCGACGATGCTCTGTCCGGTGCGCAGCTTGAGTTCAGGATAGCTGGCCAACCCCATCGTACGCACGAACCGAAGCACGGTCGGCTGGCTGACACCCACCTCTTCGGCCAATGTCGCGATCGACATATGGATGACCTTGTCCGGCGCATCGAGCACAAACTCTGCCACTCGGCGCTCGGATGGCGAAAGCTCGGCCCTGCGGGCGGTCAATATGTCGAGGAAGCGGTCGTCGCCTCCCGCGTGACCATTTCCCGGCGCTTCACCTGTCATCATGCCCTTCCCCTACTCGAGCGCGAAAGCCTTCCACCTTGATGCAGGCTCCCAGCGGGAGGGTCTCGACACCAATGGTGGTGCGGCTATGCCGGCCGAACGCGCCCATGACTTCCACTATCATATCGGATGCACCACTCATCGCAGTCCCGGGCGCGACGAAGTCCGGATCGGCGTTGACGAAGTCGCCCGACGAACGCATGTCGCGATCCGGTCGGGCAACCCCAGCACCAGCCTTCCATGGGCGAGGGGCAGCAGCCGGCAGAGGCGCGTAGCAGCATACCCGTCTGCTTCCGTAATTTTACTCCCTGGATTGTCTCTATGGCTTCGGGGAGCTTCCCGTCCGGGACCACGCAGAGCTGCCCGGAGCCGTACAGCAACGTTGCGATGACACTGTCAGATGCATAATTTCCTTTTAATTCAAAAGTATCCTGTGCCTTGATGCAGCCCGATCAAACGAATTTCGATGCGAGAGACGCTGATCAAAACGCCCGTCTCCACGCCATGGTCGTCATGGTGGCGGCCCATCATCTGACGGCCTCAGCCCTTCCTACACCGGTTCCGGACGCGTTGACGAGACCATTTCCGTAATTTATCTACATCGCGCTCGGCGAGCGCCGATGCCCTTGCAGGACGCCGCGATGCTCGTACCTTGCCCGTCTGCTGTTTCGATCGATCCGGTATCCGGCCGCCCGCGCCTCGCCATGGCTCGCCTGCCGACGCCTTTCGAACCGGCGCCCCGGCTGGCCAAGCATCTCGGCGTCGCCTCCGTTCACATCAAGCGCGAGGACATGGCCGGCTATGCGCTCGGCGGCAACAAGCTTCGTCAGCTCGACTTCATCCTCGCCGAGGCGATCGCAGCCGGAGCCGACATGCTGATTGCGACGGCCGGCAGCCAGTCCAACTTCTGCCGGTCGCTGGCCGGGGCAGCCGCCAAGCTGGGCCTCGGTTGCCACCTGCATGTGCGCGCCAAAATGGGCACGGAGCTTGTTGGCAATCTGCTCCTGGACGACATCTTCGGGGCGGAGGTCACCTTCACCCAGGAGACCGACCCATGGCACCCCGCCATCAAGGATGAAATCGAGGCGATCGCCGATCGTTACCGCAAGCAGGACCGGTCGCCCTTCGTCGTGCAGCTTACGGGCGTGAGTGCCAATGTCGGTGTCGCAGGCTGGATGTCGGGTGCCGCTGAGCTCCGCGAGGATTTCAAGGCGATCGGGCGGATCCCCGACAGCGTCGTCGCGGTTTGCGGTTCCGGGCTGACGGCCGCCGGGCTGGCGCTCGGCTTCAAGCATCTCGGCGTTCCAACCAGGGTCATGGGCGTCAGCGCCCAGCAACCGGAGGCGCGACTGCGCAAGTGGATCGTCGAGACCGCCAACATTGCCGCCGCGTGGATGGGCATCGAGACGCGTCTCTCGGGGCAGGATTTCGACATCGTCGACGGAGAGATCGGCCCAGGCTACGGCATTCCCTCCGACGCGAGTGTCGCCGCAGTCAGGACCGCTGGCCGGCTCGAAGGGCTGGTGCTCGATCCCGTCTATACAGGCAAAGGCATGGCCGCCCTGATCGGTGCAGCTGAGAAGGGTCTGCTCGGCAAGGCGTCCTCCATCGCCTTCCTGCACTCCGGTGGCACGCCGGGGCTGTTCACGCACGCATCCGCCTTTGAACGGGCGGCCCACCAATGAAACGCGGCGTCTCGGGAGCAGGCGGCCCCGCCCGGCTGGAGGTCGAACTCGATCGGCCGGGGCGCCACGTCGGCGCCCTCTTCGTTCCGCACTCGCACGACCGCTCCGCCTATGGTCGTATCACGCTTCCGGTGATCGTGGTCAAAGGCGGCGACGGGCCGACATTGCTGTGTACCGCCGGGCTGCATGGCGACGAATACGAAGGACAGTTTGCGCTGTCGCGTCTGGCCCGGACACTCGATCCGGATCGGCTGCGCGGGCGTGTCATCTTGCTGCCGGTGGCCAATCCCGCCGCATCGGCGGCGGCCACGCGCACGTCCCCCATCGACCGCGTCAATCTGGCTCGCTGTTTTCCGGGCCGGCCGGACGGCCTGCCTACGGAACAGATCGCGGATGGCATCTTCCGGCTGCTGCTGCACTTGGCAGATTGCGTGGTCGACCTGCATAGCGGCGGTGGGACGCTCGACTATCTGCCATGCGCTTTTGGGCGCCTGCCCGCGGACAGTGCCCTGGCAAGGCGTGTGCTGGATCTCATGCTGGCCTTCGGCGCGCCCCATGCGATGGTGATGCGTCACCCCGAAGCCAGCGCGACGCTGGTCTCCGCGGCGCTGGAGCAAGGCATCCCCGCCATGGCGACGGAGCTGGGCGGCGGCGGATGCGTAACCCCCCGGACCGTCGAGATTGCGCGGGTCGGCATCGAGAACGTTCTCGCTCATCTCGGCATGATCGATGCTGTCGCAACACCGTGCGCGAAGGCACGCCTGCTGGCCATCGAGCCGCGAGGGTTCCTGCGTGCGCCGGGGCGTGGGGCCTTCGAGCCTGTCCATGCTTTGGGCGAGACGGTGCGAACTGGCGAAACGGCCGGGTGGCTGTGGGATTTCGAGCGCGCCGACCGCGCGCCCGAGCCGTTGCTGATACCGGACGATGGCGTGGTCGTATGCCGCCGCGTGCCGCCTATGTGCTCCGCCGCCGACGTGCTTCTTCATCTTGGCCGGGATACGACCCGCGCCGACCTGCTCGGCGTTGCCTAAGTGGGAGGGAAGGGGAGGCCTTGGCCTCCCCTTCCGCTTCATTTCAGAAGTGTCTGTACGCGAACGGTCAGATCATCCATCGCCCGCTGCGGCGTCTTCATGCCCAGTACCGCAGCTTCGGCTTCTTCCTTGAAGAAGTCGGCGGCGCGTGCCGCTTCGTTGAAGGCAGGCAGCGGCACGCGCGAAACGGCGAGGACCCGCCGCTCGTCCTGCGCATAGGGCAGCGCTTCGATGATGCGTGGGTCATCATAGGTCGAGTTGCGGACCGGCCCGTTTCCGTTGAGGGCTGCTCCCAGCGCCGCCTGTGGAGAAGACATCCACTTAACGAACTTCCAGGCCAGGTCCTTGTTTTGGGAATTCTTCGGGATCGCCATGCTCCAGAACTCGACCTTGGCAGGCGCGACATCGTACTTTCCCAGCAATGCCTTCGCGACCGGGAAGAACGTCGTCTTGATCTTGCCGGCGGCCTGCGACTTCTTGGGGTCGTTGTAGAGCCCGTTGCGGCTCATCGAGCTCATGGCCATCGCGGCGCGGCCGGTCTGCATCCAGGTGTTCGCGTCCTCCGCCTTCATGCCGGTGAGATTGCGCGGCACGGCGCCCGCCTCGAAGAGCTGCCGAATGGCGGTCAGCGCCTTTACCATCGGCTCGGAGTTGGCGACGACCTTCATGTCGGGGGTGATGAAGTCGGCGTCCCAGGCGCGGGCAAAGGCGATCACCTCGGGATAGGCGACACCGGGCAGGATGAAGCCCACGGCCGGCGTGCCGTCGGGCCGCTTCCTGGTGCACTTCTTGGCTATGTCGATGAATTCCTCGATCGACTTGGGCGGGCCGGAAACCCCGCATTCGGCGAAGATTTCCTCGTTGTAGTGCAGCCCGGTCGAAGCATGGCGGAACGGCACGGCAAAAAGCTGCCCGTCGAAGGTCACCGCCTTCACAAGGCCGGGAAAGATGTCGTCGAATTTCTCGATCGGGTCGCTCTTCATGTAGGCGTCGAGCGGTTCGAACAAGGTCGTGACGCGCGGCGTCGCATAGGTGTTGAGCAGGAAGGCGACATCGATCGTCGACTGATCGAGCGAGGCTTCGCGAAACACGCGATCGTGCAGCGGCCCGGTCTCGAACGTGGCCCAATTGATGCCGACACCGTTAGCCGCCGTGAAACCTGCCGTGACATCGCCGCCGGCGGTGCCATTGGACACATTCTGCAGGACGCGATGGGCAAACACATTCAGTTGCTTGCCCTGCGCGAACGCCTGACCCGCCGCATAAGGCACGGCATAGGCGGCCGCCGCCCCGGCGAAGAAATGCCGTCTCGTCAAACGCATTTGTCCCCTCCCTTGTTTGTTCGAATTTCGCTGCGTCTAGAGTCGTTGCGTCAAGACGCAGGGCGCGAAACCCTCTTTCGTCCCATGTAGAATAATTACAGAATTTGGCGCAGCACAATCGCATAGTCACGATGGCAGGTCGAATTTTTTATATTTACTACATAGGCCGCTTCTGCCTCCACCGGGGTAGGCGCTGCGCCATCCAAGAGCGGTACGCGGTAGCGAGCTTCTCGAAAGTGATGAGCAGATGGTGCCAGCATTCTGCCGTTGGAGCCATGAATGTCGACAGGAAGCTCGCACGGCGCCCACGGCGGCAGCTCGGGCTTATATGAGAGCAGCTCCGTTATATCATCGCGCTCCGCCGAATGGCGGATCATGCGCGCTAATGCGGCCGCGCTGCGCTACAAGCAGACGTTGCGCGCCCGCCAGATAATGGGCCTTGTCGAGCCCTCACCTCAAGCTGGAAACAGAGCCTCTTTCGGCAATGCGGAAACGCTCGAGCCGAACATTTTCCATCTCGGATCCATTCTCAATGGCATCAATGAGTTCGTTCGCAGCCAGGCGCCCCAGCTCCTCGAACGGGAACTGCACGGCTGAAATGGCTGGCACGTGCATCAGCGCGAGCGGGCTGTCGAGAAGCGAAATGACGGAAAGCTCGTCCGGCACCTCCAGCCCGATCGATCGCGCTCCCGCTATCATCCCTGAGGCAATCGTCGTGTTCGCGGCGCAGACCGCGGATGGCGGGGCCGCGCTGGCCACGTAGATCCGCTTGAAGACCTCTGCCGCCTCGGCCCAGCCATAGTTGCACTCGCCGATGAGCTGTTCATCAGGCACGAGCCCGCAGCGACGAAGCCCCTTCGTGAAACCCTCCAGGCGCTTCTGTCCGGCATATTGGTGCAAGGGTCCCGATATGAAGGCCAGGCGCCGATGCCCGAGCATGACAAGGTGCTCGACCACCTGTGCGGTCGCCTCGACATAGTCGACGATGATCGAACCCTGATGACCTTCGAGTTCGCGATTCACCAGGAGATGCTTGATCGAACGGCGGCGCAACTCGTCGACCAGGCCGGGATCGCTGATGGTCGTGACGAGAACGCCGTCGACGCCCTTGCCCTCCACGAGCCGGCGATAAAGCGCCGTGTCGGGCTGGTCCTTGTCGGCGAGCGAGATGAAGAGCGAATACCTTCGCTCGATCGCGGCCTTCTGCGCGCTGCGTATGATCGTGCCGAAAGCCGGATTGTCGATTTCGGGCACGACGATACCAAGCGCGTAGGTTCGCTTGAGACGCAACGCGCGCGCCCGGGTGTCGGGCCGATAGCCGAGCTTCGCCGCGGCATCGAGCACGCGCTGCCGTGTTTCCTCGCGGATCGTCAGCGTGGCTTCGCCGCTCATGACCCGGGAAGCCGTCGACCTGGCCACGCCCGCCGCAGCCGCAACATCATCAAGGCGCGGAACGAGAACACCCTTCCGAAACTGCTCCGGCACGCGTTTTCCTCGCCCGTTGCCCCTAGTCCGCTCTATCGCAGATGCGAGACGTCAACTCAGGGTGAGCAAGCATGGAAGCCATGCGCTTGACAATCGGCAGGCCGGCTTCATAGGGTTAGGAAATCGATTTCCTTTTCACTTACCGCCGAGTTATCCCATGCTTCTCGTACCTGGCGTTATGCTCCGGACCGACCCGGCCGGCGTCGCTTCACCCGTGGTTTTCGACGTGCCGAGAAGCGGAACCTGGTACCCTTGCGATTTCCGCCCGGACGCAAGCTTCCAGGATGTGCATCGCTCGGTATCGATGTACCTGCACGAGCTCTACAGCGTCGTTCCGACGGCCGGGGCGACGTTGCTCTATGCGCTATTTCCCAACGCCTATATCGACGCGAACCGCCACGAGACCGATGTCGATCCGGAGCTCCTCAGCGACGAATGGGCAGGCCCCGGGATCCTGAATCCGACGGTCAAATCCAAGCTCGGCATCGGCCTGATCCACAGCGCCGCCGGTAACAATTCTCTCTATGACGGCAAGCTTACGGCGGCGGACGTCCGCAACCGCATCGAGAACTACTTCCTGCCCTATCATGACGAGCTCGCCCGGATCATCTCCGAGCAGCGGAAGGCTTCGCCGGCCAGCTACCACATCAGTTGCCACAGCATGGCTTCCATCGGCGGCCGGTCCACGCTCGATGCAGGCTCGCCGCGATCGGACATCGATATCGGCGACCTGAACGGCAAGAGCTGCTCCCCGGAGCTTTCCAAGCTGGTCGAGGAAACCTTCAAGCGGCACGGCTATCGCGTGACCTCCAATTTCCACTACGCCGGCGCCGAATGCGTGACGCGTCATGGCGATCCGGAGAGCGGCCGCCACAGCCTGCAGATCGAGGTCAACCGCAAGCTGTACATGGACGAGGAAAGCCTCACCAGGAATGCGGGCTTTTCAGAGCTTCAGAAGGCTATCGCCGACCTCGCCGGCGCATTGAAGGAATTCGCCGCTCATCGCGGCTGAGACATTCCAAAAAAAGAAATGGGGACGAACATGAATAAGCTACTTGCTGCAACTCTGGCGATTCCTTGCCTGGTGTTGTCCCCATCGGCCGATGCGCAGGTCAAGGACAGCCTCGTCGCGACGCTGAACAGCAACGTCAACAGCCTCTACCCGGGCCGCGGCACGACGGCAGAGGAGTACAATGTCGGCGTCCTCCTCTTCAACGGCCTGGTCCGCATCTCCGAGGACCTCAAGCTCGAACCGGAGCTGGCGACCTCCTGGACCGCCAATGCCGACGCGACGGAGTGGACCTTCAAGCTCCGTGACGGCGTGAAATTCCACAATGGCAAGCCCTTCTCTGCCGAGGATGTGATCCACACCTTCGCGCTGCTTGCGGATCCGCAACTGGCCTCCCGCGCACGCTCGACCGCCGAGATGGTCAAGACGATCGAGACGCCCGATCCGCTCACGGTGAAATTCGTGCTGCATCAGCCTTACGGCTCCTGGCCGGAAATGCTGATCGAGCGCCATCTCAAGATCGTGCCCAAGGGCGTTTCGATGGACGACATGCTCGTCAAGCCGATCGGCACCGGCCCGTTCAAATTCGAGTCCTATACGCCCGGCGACAAGCTCGTCGCGGTCAAGAACGCCGACTATTGGGAGGATGGCCTGCCGAAGTTGAAGCAGGTCACGCTCCGCATCATGCCGGAGGACGCCGCCAAGATCGCGGCGCTGAACGCCGGCGACATCGACATTCTCTGGAACGTGCCGCTTGAGGCCATCAAGGAGTTGTCGGCGTCGCAGGCGATCAAGGTCGATCCCGTGCCGACCGGCACCTGGGACGGCATCGTCATGAAGAACGACCTGAAGCCGTTCACGGATGTGCGCGTCCGGCAGGCGGTGCTGAAGTCGCTGGACAAGGCGCAACTGGTCCAGTTCGCGCTGTTCGGCCAGGGTGCGCCCACGCACACGCCGATTCCACCCAACCACCCCTTCTTCGACGCATCGCTGCCGCTGAAGCCCGACGTCGCCGGCGCCCGGAAGCTTCTTGCCGAGGCCGGATATCCCCGCGGCTTCGAGATCACGCTCAACGTGCCTGTCGGGCGGCCGACCCGCGAGCGCGCAGCCGTCGCGATCCAGCAGATGCTGAAGCCGGCGGGCATCAATGTGAAGCTCGAGCGGGTGCCGTACAGCCGCTGGGGCGCAACCGTCGCGGGCAAGGCCCCCTTCTACATGGACGGCTATCTGTCGCGGCCGACGATCGATACCGCCACCTATCCCTGGTACCACTCCAGTGGCTCCTGGAATAAGCAGATGTGGAACTTCAAGAGCGAACGGATCGATGCCGTGCTCGACAAGGGCCGGCTGGCAACGTCGGAAGACGAGCGCAAGGAACAATACAAGCTGTTCCAGAAATACGCTGTCGAGGATGTGCCGGGTGCCGTGATGTACGTCATCAACTTCGCCACCGCCTATCGCAACAACCTCCAGGGCTACAGGACTCATCCGTATTCCTGGATGGATTTGCGCCGCGCTCATTTCTAAGACGCATCCCGGCGAGGTAGGTCAGCATGGCCGGCTACGTTCTCAAGCGACTGCTGTCCATCGCCCTGACGATGGCGGTCATGTCCGTCCTCATCTTCTGGATCACGCAGGTCATGCCGGGCAACGTCGCCTACATGATCCTGGGTGATTTTGCCTCGCCCCAGGACGTGGCGACGCTGGAGGCCAAGCTCGGCCTGAACGACCCGGCTTACGTCCAGTATCTGCGCTGGGCGACGGGATTGCTTCAGGGCGACCTCGGCCGGTCGCTGGTGATGGATCGTCCGATCGCACCCGTCCTCTGGGATGCGGTCGGCAAGTCGGCGATCCTCGCAGGCATCTCGATTGGCCTGGTCGCGCTTCTCGGCATCTCGCTGGGCGTCTATGCCGGCGTCCGGCACGGCCGGATCTCGGATCACATCGTCTCCGTCGCGACCTATATCAACATCGCCATCCCGGAATTTCTCTGGGCGATCGTCATCGTCATGCTGTTCGCCGGCTACCTCAACTGGTTCCCGGCCACGGGGTACAGCGACCTGTCGAGCGGCTTCGCTTCCTGGGCCCGCCATCTGATCCTGCCGGTATTCACGCTGGTCACCGGCCTGATCGCGCACATCTCGCGGCTCACGCGCTCGAGCATGATCGACACGATGCAGACCCAGTATGTCCGCGCGGCCCGCGCCCGCGGACTGCCGGAGAAGCTGGTCATCCGGCGCCACGCCCTGCCTAACGCCCTTCTCCCGACGATCACCATCCTGGCGATCGACGTCGGCATCATGATGGGCGGCATCGTCGTGGTCGAGACGATCTTCTCCTATCCCGGTCTCGGGCGGCTTCTCATGTTCGCGATCCAGAACATGGACGTGCCGCTCCTGCAGGCCTGCATGATGGTGATCACCTTCGTCTACGCGGCGGCGAACCTGATCGCCGACCTGCTCTACGCATTCCTGAACCCCAAGGTCCGATATGGCCGAAGCAGCAGCGAATAGTCGGCCCCAGCACCGGCGCGCGCCCCTTCCAGCATCGCTGATCTGGGGCGGCGTTCTCCTGACCGTGATCCTCGCTCTCGCGATCGCAGGCCCCTCCCTCTCGCCCTACGACCTCGACGCGCTCCAGCTCGACATGCGGCTGATGCCGCCGAGCGCCGTCCATTGGCTTGGAACCGATGAATTCGGCCGGGACGTGCTCAGCCGCGTGCTCAACGGTGCCCAAAGTTCCCTGTTGATGGGCTTCGGCGCGACCGCGGTCAGCCTCCTCTTCGGTGTCCCGCTCGGGCTGGTCGCCGGCTATTATCGCGGCTGGGCCGACGAGGCCATCATGCGCGCCGTCGACGTCATGATCTCCCTACCGCCGATCATTCTCGGACTTCTCATCCTGTCGGTCACGTCGCCGAGTCTCTGGAAGACCGTGCTGGCCGTCGGCTTCGTCTACATCCCGATCATCACACGGCTCACCCGGGGTATCACCCTCGAGGTCGCGAGCGAGGAGTATATCCAGGCTGCCCGCGCGCGGGTCGAGGGCGGCTGGTACATCCTCTTCCACGAAATCCTGCCGAATGCCTGGCCCCCGATCATCGTCGAGTCCGCGCTCAGGGTTACCTTCGCGATGCTGCTGGCGGCGGCCCTGAGCTTCCTCGGCCTCGGGGTGCAGCCGCCGGCCTCCGACTGGGGCCTGATGATCGCCGAGGCCCGGCCGTTCATCAATTCTGCCCCCTGGATCGCATGTTCGGCTGGCGCGGCCCTCTGTGTGACCGTGATCGCGATCAACCTCGTCGGCGACGGCCTTCGCGAAGCGCTCGATCCCCGGCTGGCGCGGAGGCGGTGATGACTGACCATGTCCTGAAGGTCGAAGACCTTTCCGTCAGCTTTCCTCAGTCCGGCGGCCGGGCGCGCATTCTGCACAATGTCGACTTCGCCCTGGAGCGGGGAACGGTGCTCGGCATCGTCGGGGAGTCCGGTTCCGGCAAGAGCACGGCCGCGCTGGCTGTTCTCGGCCTGCTGGACAACGGCGGCAGCATCGATAGCGGCCGCGTCGTCATCGATGGCGAGGATCTCTACGCCAAAAGCGCCGAGGAGCGTCGCCAGTTGCGCGGCGGCAAGATCAGCATCGTCTTCCAGGATCCCTTCACCACGCTCAACCCGGCCATCAGGGTTGGCCGGCAGATCGCCGAGCCCCTGGTGATGCATCGTGGAATGACCGAGGCGGAAGCCCGGGCTGAGACGCTTCGGTTGCTGAAGGAAGTGGGGATTCCTGACCCCGAACGGATGGCTGCGAGCTATCCGCACCAGCTATCGGGCGGAATGAAGCAGCGTGCATTGATCGCGAGCGCGCTCGCCTGCGATCCCGATGTGCTCATCCTCGACGAGCCCACAACCGCCCTGGACGTGACCATCGAGGCGCAGATCCTCGATCTCCTCGACAGCCTGCGCATCACGCGCTCGTTGTCGATGCTGTTCATCAGCCACAATCTGGGGGTCGTCTCCCGGATCTGCGACGAGATCTGCGTGCTCTATGCCGGCCGCGTCGTCGAATATGGCAAGAGCGCTTCCATCCTGACGGAGCCGCGGCACCCCTACACGAAGGGGCTTCTCGCATCGCTTCCCAAGATGTCGCGCGAGCGCCACCGGCTCCAGCCGATCCCCGGCCGCCTGCCGGACGTCAGGAAACCATTGAGCGGTTGTGTCTTCGCGCCCCGGTGTCACTTCGCCGAGCCGCGCTGCCAGACCACGCCCCCTGCGATCACACCTATCGGCGAGGATGTGGCGGCAGCCTGCTGGCGCGCGAGTGAGCTCGCAAGAACGCCATGGCGCATCGAGAGTAGCGAGACGATCCCGCGTCGCGTCGACGCCGGCGACGGGAAGCCGATCGTCGTGGCACGCGATGTCGAGCGCACGTTCGAGGCCGGCGGCGCCATGGACGGGATATCGTTTTCGCTCGACGGCTGGGTACCGAGGGTCAGCTTCGGCCGGAAGGTGGTCCGGGCGGTCGACAAGGTCTCGCTCACCATCCATGAAGGCGAGATCGTCGGGCTCGTCGGCGAAAGCGGCTCCGGCAAGACGACGCTCGGGCGCTGCCTGATCGACCTGATCTCGCCCACCTCGGGTGAAGTCGCGATCGATGGGGCCCAGCTGTTGAATGCCAGCCGCTCCGAGAAGCGCGACCTGCTCAAGCGGGCGCAGATCATCTTCCAGAATCCGGATTCCTCGCTGAACCCACGCAAGTCGATCGGAGAAACGCTCGAACGACCTCTGGAGCTTGTCGGGCTCGGTCGCGAGGAACGCCAAAGGCGCGTCGCGGAGCTGCTCGACCTCGTTCGCCTGGATGCCAGCTACGCCGAACGCTACCCGCACCAGATGAGCGGCGGCGAGAAGCAGCGCGTCGGCATTGCCAGGGCCCTATCCACGAATCCCCGCTTCATCGTCTGCGACGAAGCGGTTTCGGCGCTCGACGTCTCCGTGCAGGCCTCGATCCTCAATCTGCTTCTCGACCTGCGAGAGCAGTTCAAGCTGGCCTATCTCTTCATCACGCACGACCTCTCGGTCGTTTCCTACATCGCGGATCGGATCTGCGTGATGCGCAATGGGACGATCGTCGAGGTAGGCAGCACCGAGGCCATCATCGACAGGCCGCAGCACCCCTACACCAAGGCGTTGCTGGCGGCCGTGCCCAAGGTTCCCGAGCTGCGCGCGAACCTGGACCGTTAGGGATCGGATTGCCATGACCAACAGCGCGATCAGCTATCGCTACCTGCCGCGGGCCGCCTGCACGGTCGAGCCCTGGAAGAACGGGCTGGGCTCGACGGACATCATCGCCGAGGAGCGGATCGGCAACGTAGCGGGAGAGGGCTGGGAGGGGCTGGTCTGGCGTCTCGCCGCAACCGAGATACCGACTGCTTTGCCGTTCTCCGACCATAGCGGCTACGAACGCCACCAGGTCGTAATCGAAGGCGAAGGCCTTTATCTCGATACGCCTTCCGGCACCATCGACCTATCGACGCCGCTGAAACCCGTTCGATACGGTGGCGAACTCAAGATCATCAGCCGACCGGAAAAAGGGGCCGTCAAAGTCTTGAATTTGATGCTCGATCGAAGCTTGGCGACAGGAGAAATGGCAGTCCTCACGGCTGAGGCTGATAGCGAGTTTCCGGCAGGAACGCATCTCGTATCGGCCGTCGCGGGTAATGCTCGTGCGCTGGTTCAAGGCGTTGAAATCGACATTGTGGAAGGCGATACCGTCGCCCTTGAGATTGAATCAGCTGTATCGATAGTCATCAGATCGGGCTCTGCTGTGGTCTCCTCAATTTATCGGACATGAAGATCGGCGCCTGCGTTTCACGTTCATGAGGGCGGGTGTCGTCTGCTGATGCTGCACTTCGGGATAGCTGAAATTGAACTTCTAAAAATAGACAGCCCGAAACCGGACACCGTTACTCTGGCAGTCCGGCCAGGAGCAATGCCTCACCGAGAGCCTCTGCAAGCGCGGGAGCGCAGTTCACCCCCGCGAACTGGCGGCTGAAGCGAAACGTCGGATGGAGTTCGAGCACCCGTGCCGCTGCGCATTTGGCGTCTTCCAGCCGGCCGAGCTTGGCCAGCGCCGCCGCCAGTTGCACATAGGTGATGCTGTGGCCCGGATTGGCATGTACGGATTTGTAGGCAGCGCTGCAGGCTTCCTTGTAGCGACCGCGCAGCAAATGGCTCATCGCCTGCGCATCAAAGGCGGCGAAGGCCCATGGATCGAACGGACTGAGCCGCATGCCTCGCTCGCTCCAGACGATGGCCTGTTCCGCTTCCCCGCCCCATCCGAGCATCACGCTGCCCAGGATATAGGTGAGTGCCGATGACGAGCTGATCGCGAGCGCGGCTTCGAACGCGGTGAAAGCGGCCCCACGATCATGACCGTCCATGCCGATCGAAAACCCGGCGAGGGTCAGCGCGGTCGCATCATCCTGGCCATGGATGAGCGCAAGACGGGCATGGTGGATCGAGGCAGCGCGGCTGGCTTCCTGCCAGCCGGCGCGCAGGAAGAGACAATGGTGGCACATCGCGGCGTTGCCGTACGCCAAGGCATAACCAGGATCGAGCTGGATTGCTCGTTCGAGCAGGCCAAGAGCGCTGATCACCCGCTCGGGCATGCCTGAATCGACATCGGGCTGAGCTCGCAACACAAGATCATAGGCATCGAGGCTGTCGGGACGTTTGCGCTTGACCCGATCCATTTCGGCGCGCCGGATGCTCGGCGCGATCGCCCCCACGGCCGACAGCGCAATCTCATCCTGAAGCTCAAAGATATCGTCGGAGGCACGGTCGTAGCGCTCGGCCCAGACATGGGCACCGGTCGAGGCGTCAATCATCTGAACGTTGACGCGGATGTTGCTGCCGCTCTTGCGCACGCTGCCTTCGAGCACATAGCGCACGCCAAGCTCCCGGCCAATTTGCTTCACGTCGAGCACACGCTCTCTGTAGGGGGCCGTCGAGTGGCGCGCGATGACGAACAGTCCCTTGATGCGCGCCAGGCCGGTGACGATGTCGTCGACCATCCCCTCGGCAACGTAGTCCTGCGCCCGGTCGCCGTTCAAACTGGAGAAAGGCAACACCGCGATCGAGGGCCTGTCCGGCAACGCCAGCTGAGTTGATGCGGCAGCCGCGGTTGCTGCGTCTGGATCATCGATAGCGACAGCGGGTCCGATATAGCGATAGCCGCGTCGGGGAAGGGTCTCGATCCAAGAGGCGCTGCCACCCCGCTCGTCGAGCATACGCCGTATCGCGGCGATCTGAACCGTAAGGTTGCTGTCCTCGATCGCCTGCGCAGGCCAAGCCTTCTCGAACAGGGCCTCCTTGGCCACCGGCTTGCCCTCGCGTTCCACCAGCAGCGCGAGCAGTGCTATCGCGCGCCGGCCGAGCGCAACCGGCTCAGCGCCGCGGAACAGGATTCCAGCACTGGCGTCGAGGCGGTATGGGCCGAATGCGAAGATTCTCGCCATGAGCGAAGATGGGACCGGTTGCGAATTTTTCGCAATGATTTCGGAACGGTTTCACGACTCGCCGATATGACGAGGAGATATTGCGCGGTGCCTGCACATTAGAACCCCAGCCGATGGAGGATCATATGAGCGCTGCACCGGTCATTCGTAGGCCCGAGCAGAACAACGGCGTCATGCTGCGAGGCTATCCGATGACATTCCTCGTCACTGGTGAGGATACGAGGCACACGAGCATGTTCGATTGGACGATTCCGCCGGGGTTCGCTACCGGCCTGCATGTCCACCGCGTCCAGGAAGAAACATTCTACCTCCTCGACGGCGAATGCGCCTGGCATGTCGGCGATGAAGTCATCCATGCGCGGCCCGGCACCTTCCTCTTCATCCCGCCAGGCGTGCCGCACAACATCACCAATGTCAGCGTGAGCCCGGCGCGCGTGCTGATGACCGTTTCGCCGCCAGGCCATGAACGCTATTTCGAGGAGCTCGCGCAACTTGCAGCACGCGGGGCTCCCGATCCAAACGTTCTCGCCGATCTGCGGGGCCGCTATGACACGGATCAGCTCTCGACTTTAACCACGCGGTCCTAGATCGCGGCTCGGTTGCACAGCGCCGAAAGCTGACGCTGGCAATCTGCCACGGAGCGGATATTCAGCTGGACGTGAAGGTGGGAGAGCCTTCGCATCGTGCCCGCTTTCAGCTGGAGATTGCCTCGTGCATTCGGCCCAGGTCGCGGAGAGCGAATGGGCGGCAGATCAGATCTGATCGAGCCCGCGGTAGCGCGCGAAGATGTTCTGCCGGCCGGCTGAGAAGATGACGACCTCGTAACTGTCGGGCGCCTGCCCGTGCACCTCCATGCCGGGCGAACCGACGGGCATGCCCGCGACGGCAAGGCCGGTCGCCTTCGGGCGTTCGGCCAGCAGGCGCTTGATCGCTTCGGCCGGGACATGACCCTCGACGACATAGCCGCCGATCTCCGCGGTATGGCAGGAGGCGAGAGCATCGGGCACGCCGAGCCGGGTCTTGAGCGGCGCAACATCCGCGACCTCGATCACCTCGACCGGAAAGCCGGCGGTCCTCACATGCGCGACCCAGTTGCCGCAGCAACCGCAATTCGGGTCGCGCGTCACGGTCATCTTCGGCAATGCCTCGGCAGCGACCGCGGGGAGCCACAGCATGAGGCCGGCGGTTGTCGGCGCGAGGCCGAGCATCAGCGCGCGGCGGGATGGCAGAAATGCGTTGGTCATGACGATCTCTCTTCTTCGACGTCCAATTCTACCACTGCGGCCTCATTCGTGACGCCTGCGCTCTCGATCGCGGCACCCGTGTCATCGAGCATCCTTTGGCGTCGCCCCGTTCGCAGCCGCAGGCGAGGAGGACCGGCCGCGAAGGCCGGCCCTCATTGGCGTCAGCTGACCGGCTCCGGGCTCGGCGTGTAGCCGGCTGCGATGACGGCGGCCTTGATCGCGGCATAGTCGTCCGAGCCCAGCACGCTCACGCGCTTGGAGCCGGGGTCGGCAGTCGCGGCGGTTCCCGGCAATCTGGTCTCGATCGCAGCCTTGATCGTACCGGCGCAGTGGCCGCAGGTCATATCCTCGACCTGAAAGGTTACGGCGTCGCCGGTCGGCGCGGCCGCCTCGGTTGCGGGCTTCGCGTGCTGTTGGCAGGAGCACATGTCTGCATCATCCTTTCGATGTGGCGATGGCCGGAGCGTGCTCTTTCCCATCGTGGGAAGGTCAAGCGGCTTTTGCTAGCCACCGCGATCTTTGGCCGAGGGGCTTGGGCTGCACCGGCCCCTGCTGCAGACGATGACGAGAATCTTGTGCGAAGTGCCAAGGCAATTCGCCCGGTAGGCGATGAGATCGCGCTGCTGCAGAACAGTCTCGATCTGCGGCTCGATGCAGCCGTTGTCGAGCAGGGTTCGTTGCAGATCGGCATCGGAGGCGAGGGCCGCGGAGCTTGTCACGGCGACCCCCGCGGCGATCGAAACGACCCTGCGAAGGCGGGCGCGTCGAGACCGCCCGCCGCGCTTGGGTGTCGTCACTTCGCTTTCTGGAGCTTGGTCACCGTAAGCTGGCCGTTGACGCGGTCGGCGTCGAACTTGACCTTGGTGCCGGCCTTCAGCCCCTTGAGCATGGCCGGGTCGCCCGCCCGGAACACCATGGTCATGCTGTCCATGTCGAGATTCTTGATCGGGCCGTGGTTGATGGTGAGCTTGCCCTGGGCCTCGTCGATCTTGGTGACGGTGCCGCTGACCGACTGGGCGGCGGCCGGCAGCGCGGCGACGAGGAAGGCGAGGATGGCGGCGGTTTTCAGCATGGGATGCTCCTTTTGGCAGAGGCTGTTCACTTGACGATGATCTTGCCGGTCATGCCGGCTTCGCGGTGGCCGGGGATCAGGCAGGAGAAGTCGAACTCGCCCGCCTTGGTGAAGGCCCAGACGATCTCGCCGGTCTTCTTCGGCGCGAGCCGCTTGGCGTTCGGATCGTCATGTTCCATGTCGGGGTTCTTCTGCATTTCGACGGCGTGCTTGAGGTTCTCCGCCAGCGTCGCCAGCACGAGTTCGTGGTCGAGCTCGCCATTGTTGCGGAGCTGGAAGCGGATCTGCTCGCCGCGGCGGATTTCGATCCGATCCGGGATGAAGGACATCTTGCCGTCCCGCTCGGCCATCACGACCTGGACGATGCGGGCCGGCTTCTTCGGATCGCCGGCCTTGCCATAGGCGGTCTCGTCGCCACGGCCGTGCCCGGCGCCGCCGGGGCCGGCCATCGCTGCGCCGGCCGAGAGGAAGACCGCGATTGCGGCGAGCTTGAAGGCTGCTGAGATCATGAGGCTCTCCTGATCGGGGAACGGCGTGTCAGTGGTTGGAATGCGGGTTCTTGGTCGTGGGGCGGGGCTTGCCGTCCGGTCCGAGGCTCGGCTTGCGCGGGTCCTTTGCCCGCCATTCGGCGGCCTTGATGCCGCTGTCGGGCGGGGTCGCGCGCGGCGCTTCGCCGAGCTTCGCGCCCTTGAGTTCGTAGGCGACGGTTCCCTCGGGATGCTTGAACCAGCCGGGGTCCTTGTAGTCGGTCTTCGCCAGCCCCTCGCGGACCTTCACGACCGAGAACATGCCGCCCATCTCGACCGGGCCGAACTGGGCGAAGCCGGTCATCATCGGCAGGGTGTTGTCGGGCAGAGGCATCTCCATCGCGCCCATCTCGCCCATGCCGTTCGAGCCCATCGGCATGTAGCCCGGCGCGATCCTGGCGATGCGCTTGGCGAGGTCCTTCTTGCTGACGCCGATATAGTTTTTCACCGAATGCCCCATCGCATTCATCGTGTGGTGCGACTTGTGGCAGTGGATCGCCCAGTCGCCCGGCTCGTCGGCGACGAAATCGAAGGCGCGCATCTGGCCGACGGCGACGTCGATCGAGACCTCGTCCCAGGCTGCCGCCGGATCGACCCAACCGCCATCGGTGCAGGAGACCTTGAACTCGTAGCCGTGCATGTGGACCGGGTGGTTGGTCATGGTCAGGTTGCCGAAGCGGATACGGACCTTGTCGTTCAGGCCGACGACGAAGGGGTCGATGCCCGGGAACACGCGGCTGTTCCAGCACCACATGTTGAACTCGGTCATCTCCGCGACGCGCGGGACATAGGAGCCGGGCTCGATGTCGAAGGCGTTGAGCAGGAAGACGAAATCGCGGTCGACGCGGCGGAAGGCCGGGTCCTTGGGGTGGACGACGAAGAAGCCCATCATGCCCATCGCCATCTGGACCATCTCGTCCGAATGCGGGTGGTACATGAAGGTGCCGGAGCGCCGGAGCAGGAACTCGTAGACGAAGGTCTTGCCCGAGGGGATATGCGGCTGCGTCAGCCCGCCGACGCCGTCCATGCCGTTGGGCAGGCGCTGGCCGTGCCAGTGCACGGCGGTGCTCTCCGGCAGCTTGTTGGTGACGTAGATGCGGACCTTGTCGCCCTCGACCGCCTCGATCGTCGGCCCCGGCGACTGGCCGTTATAGCCCCAGAGATAGGCCTTCATGCCGGGCGCCAGCTCGCGCACCACCGGCTCGGCGACGAGATGGAACTCCTTCCAGTCGCCGTTCATCTTCCAGGGCAGGGACCAGCCGTTGAGCGTCGCGACCGGCTGGTAGTCCGGCCCCGTGGTCGGCACGAGCGGTGCCTGCGTCGTCGCCTCCGCCATGGTCGGCGCCTCCGGCACGGCGGCGAAGGCGGCGCGGCCCGAGACCGCTGCGGCGCCGGCCAGAACCAGCCCGGACGAGCCGATGAAGCCTCTGCGGGAAAGGGATGTCATGTCCGTCAACTCCTTCAGTGGCCTGCGCCGCCGGCATCGCCGCCGCCAGCCGCCGCGACGGTGGCCGAGCCGCCCGCGCTGCCGCCGCCGATCAGCGCGTGCTTGAAATCGGTATGGGCGATCCAGAAATCGCGGCGGGCATTGATCGCGGCGACGTTCGAGAGGATGCGGCTGCGGGCATCCGCGATCAGGTCGGTCACGTCGTTGAGCATGCCGCTATATTGCAGCAGCGACTGCTCCTGAATGATCTTGCGCAGCGGCAGGACATTGGTCTGGTACTGGCGCGTGATGTCGTAATGGGCGCGGTAGGCGGTATAGGCCTCGCGCGCTTCCGAGCGGATATTGACCGCCTTCTCGGCCAGCTTGTTGGCGGCCTGCATATAGGTCTGCTCGGCGAGCGCGACCTTCGACTGGCCGAAATCGTAGATCGGGATGTCGATCTCGAGCTCCAGCGTCCGGCTGCGGCTGGCTTCGCGTTCGACATGGCCGTGGTCGTTGACGCTGCGGCTGCGGTCGTAGGTGCGCCGCCCGAGCAGGTCGATATCGTTGACGAAGCGCGTCGCCTGGGTGAGGCCCAGCGACTTGGCGAGCGTGTCGAGCTCGGCCCGTGCGATCCGGAGGTCGACGCGTTTGCGCAGAGCCTCGGCCTCGATCGCCTTGACCGATTGCAGGCGCGGCAAGGGCGGCAGGCTGCCGACCCGGAACTTCAGGTCGTCGCCCCAGAGGCCGAGCTGGCGGACGAGGCGCTCGCGTTCCTGCCGCTGCTGCTGGCGGGCCTGGGCGAGCTGAACGGTGAGTTCCGCCTCGAAGGCGAATTCGCGGGCTTGGTCGATCTTGTTGACGCCACCGGATTCGCCGAGCCGCTTGAGCAGCTCGGATGCCGCATCAGTGGAGCTTTTCGCCTCCTGGTAGAACGCGACCTGCGCATTGGCGGCGGCCGCGCGATAGTATTGGCGGCGCGTGTCGGCGGCGAGCTTCAGCACCGCCTCGGCCGTCCGCATCTGCGCGGTCTGGAAGCGGTCGCGGGCGATCTCGGCCCGTGCCGGCAGGGTCGCCAGCGCCAGCAGGCTGCCGACGATCTGACGCTCGATCTCGACCTCGAAGCGGCCGGAAAGCTTGGAGATGCCGAAGCGCGGATTGGGCGGCAGGCTCGCCGCGACCATCTGCGCCTCGGCCATGCCGAGTTCGTTGAAGGCAGCCTGCAAACCGCGATTGTTGAGCAGCGCGACCTGTACCGCCGCATCGGCCGTCAACGGCTTGCGCAGGAGCTGGTCGACGCGATCCTTGGCGGTGAGCGCAGCCTGATCGTCACCGATCTTGGCCACATCCTTGCCGATATCGGCATAGGTCGCGGTCTGGATCGCGCCCATGCCGCCATCGGCCGAAAAGCTCGCGCAGCCGCCGAGCAGAGCGGTGGCGCCGGCAAGCAGGGTCCAGCGCAGCAGGCGGCGGGCTTTCGAAACGGGAGAAGCGGTCAAGGCCGGTCCTTGGGTATGGATGCGCGAGGGCGTGGCGGCAGGGCTGCTCGGCTTCGTCATGATTTCGGCCCGACCCGGCGGTTGAGCTCGCGCCAGTCCCTGGGCTCGGCAGGGCGATAGGTGGCGGCGCCTGCGGTTACGCTGCCATAGGTGACGGCGGGAACGCGGGCATTCGGATCGGCCGGCCGGGCCAGATGGTCTGGAACGGCGGCGACCGAGCAGGCACCGAGTGCCAGACCGATCGCCCCCAGGAACGGCAGCTTCACCAATCTCACGACTCACGGCTCCCCTGTTGCGGTGGAGCAGGGGTAGCAACGCCGATCCGCGGGCGTCCGTTACAAATTGTTTCAAAGCGATGCGGGCAGCCAGGCCGCTCACGCGCTATGGTCGGCTCGCACAGAGAAGGAGAGCCGGCGCTCGCGCGGCGTGGTGATGTCAGGGAACGCGGAACACGAGACGGATCAGGCGCCTGCCGCGCCGACCAACGACGATCACGGCCATATCCTGGTGGTGGATGATGATCCGCAGATCAGGCTTCTCGTCGCGCGCTTCCTGCAGCGGCACGGCTATCAGGTGACCGGCGCGCCGGATGGCCGGGCCATGATGGAAGCGCTGGCGCACAGCGCCATCGACCTCATCGTCCTCGACCTGATGCTGCCCGGCCGCTCGGGCGTCGAGCTCTGCCGCGACGTGCGCGCGACCTCGCATGTCCCGATCGTGATGCTGACCGCGCGCAGCGAGGAGAGCGATCGCATCACCGGCCTCGAAGGTGGGGCGGACGATTATGTCACCAAGCCGTTCAGTCCGCGCGAGTTGCTGGCGCGCATCCGGGCCTTGCTGCGCCGGGCGCGGGCGGGGCAGGGCGCGGTCGTCTCGCAGGCGAGCACGCTGGTGACCTTCGACGGCTGGCGCATGGATCTCCGGCGCCGGGAATTGCAATCGCCGGCTGGGACCTTGATCGATCTCTCGACCGGTGAGTTCGACCTGCTCGTCGCCTTCGTCGAACATGCCAATCGCGTGCTGTCGCGCGAGGCGCTGATGCAATTCGCCAAGGCCCGGATGAGCGACGATCCGTTCGACCGGACGATCGACGTCCAGATCAGCCGCCTGCGCCGCAAGCTCGAGGCCGATGCCAGCGGCAGTCAACTGATCAAGACGGTGCGGGGCGCGGGCTACCTGTTCGCCTCGACGATCGGGTACCACGAAGGACAGAGCGCTTGACGAGGCTGCTTGGACGATTTTGGCCCGACACGGTGGCAAGCCGCGCGATCCTGATCCTGTTCGCGGCGCTGCTCGCCTTCCATCTGCTCGGCTACTGGGCCTTCCGCGTCGGTGTGGAAAGCTTCGCCTCGGCCGGGCGGGATGGCAGCCTCGCCGAGCGCATCGTCTCGATCAAGCGCGCCATCGCCAGCATTCCCGACGGGGCGGAGCGCGACCGCGTCGCGCATGACCTGTCGAGCGCGAGCCTCGAAGTGCATTGGAGCAAAGTCAGCCTCGTCCTCGGGACCGTGCCGGCGACCGAGCGGACGCGCCTGATGGAAGCGCACTTGCAGCAGTTCGCGCCCGATCTCGCGGCAGAGTCCTTCCGCGTCGGCGTGGCGGATGATGGCGGAGCCGCAACCGACCGGCATCTGATGCTGGTCTCGATCCGGCTCGACGACGGCAGCTGGGTCAATTTCTCGTCGTCCGCGCTCGGTGCCGCGCAGCATCTCGACTGGAACCTGACCGCGATCATGATCTGCTTCGCCGTCGGGATCGTCGTGGTCGCGCTGCTGCTGCTGCGCTGGGCGACACGGCCGCTGCGCGACCTCGCGCTGGCGGCGGAGCGCTTCAGCCTCGACCAGGTGCCGCAGCCCTTGCCGGAGGGCGGCCCAGCCGAGGTCCGCCGTGCCGCGCGCGCCTTCAACACCATGCGCGAGCGCATCCAGCGTCTCGTCACTGAGCGCATGCAGGCGATGGCCGCGGTGTCGCACGATCTGCGCACGCCGATCACCCGCCTCCGTTTGCGCTCCGAATTGCTCGACGACGACGCGACGCGGCGCCTGATCGATGCCGATCTCGGCGAGATGGAGGAGATGATCGATTCGACGCTGGACTATCTGCGCGGCGGCGTGTCGAGCGAGGCGCTCCGGCCGATCGATCTCGCCTCGGTCGTCGAGACCATCGTCGACGAGCATCTCGACCAGGGGCATAGCGTCAGCCTGTCGGGGCTGAACGCGGCGCCGATTCTCGGGCGTCTCCTGCCGCTGAAGCGGGCGTTCTCGAACGTCATCGGCAATGCGGTCAAATACGGGGGGGCGGCCACGATCAGCATCGCCGAAGCGGGGAGCCTTGTCGTGATCACGGTCGAAGACGAGGGGCCGGGGATCCCGGCGGCCGACAGGGAGCGCGTCTTCCTTCCCTTTGTGCGGCTGGAAGAATCGCGCGGCCGCGAGACCGGGGGCTCCGGGCTCGGCCTCACCATCGCCCAGGCCGTCGTCAGGTCGCATGAGGGGAGCGTGGTGCTGGAGAACCGGGTGGAAGGCGGCCTTCGCGTCACGGTCTCGTTGCCCAGGCTCGATCATCCGACCCGGGACCGTTCCCGTCGGCCCGATGCGCTCATCAAAAATGGGCAAATCGTCCGTGGCTGAGACAATTATTCTGGAATGGCCCGCCGCCGCCGACGCACGCTCGGGACAATGACGCCGGATTGCCTGAAAGCAGGCCTTTGGTGCCCCTGGCCGGGATCGAACCAGCACTCCTTGCGGAACTCGATTTTGAGTCGAGCGCGTCTACCAATTCCGCCACAGGGGCCCTTGCAGGCGGGCGGACTATAGCGATCGACCGATGCCGGTCAATCGGCGGAAGCGTCATTCCCGCAGGTTTCGTCGGATGATCTTCAGGGCGTTTCATCGTCGAGGCGGCATTGCCGAGGCGATGGCTCGACAAGCCATCGCCTCGGCTTATGGAAGCCGTTGCGTCACCGGCTGCCTCATGCTCTAGAGCGCGCCATGCTCAAGCGCCTCTACGAATGGACGATGTCGCTCGCCGCCCGGCCGCGGGCAGAGCTCTGGCTGGCGGCCGTCGCCTTCGTCGAAAGCTCCTTCTTCCTGATCCCCGCGGATGTCCTGTTCGTGCCGATGGCGCTCGCCCGGCCGCAGCGGGCCTATCGGCTGGCCTTCATCGCGACGCTGTTCTCGGTGCTCGGCGGCATCGCCGGCTATGCGATCGGCTATTATGCCTTCGAAGCGCTGGCGAAGCCGGTCCTGGCCTTCTACGGCAAGCTCGGCGCCTTCGAGACGCTCAAGGCCTGTGCCGGGCCGGATACGACACTGATCCTGCTGACGACCTCCGGCCTTGCCCATCTGCCCCCGATCAAGGTGGTGACGATCCTGGCCGGCGCCGTCCATATCGGACTGACCTTCTTCGTCATCTCCTGCGTGCTGGCGCGCGGCGCGCGCTTCTTCGCACTCGCCTTCCTGCTGCGGCGCTACGGCGACACCATCCGCCACTTCATCGAACGTCGCCTGAAAGTGATCGCCGTTGCCGGCGCTGCCGTGCTGATCCTGCTTTATTTCGGCCTCAAGCTCGTCGCAGGGTCCGGCCAGCTTCTCTCCTGCTGAGCCCCCGCCATGACCGCCTCCCCAGCCGCCGCTGCTTCGAGCCGCCTGCCGAACTCGCGACAACTGATCGCCCTCATCGGCATCGTGAGCCTGGCGCTGATCGCAGGAGCCTGGTTCTTCGAACTCGCCCTGCATTTGAGGCCCTGCAAGCTCTGCCTGGAGCAGCGCATGCCGCATTACGCCGCCATCGGGCTGGCGCTCGCCGGGCTGGTGCTGGCGCGTTCGCCACGCCTGCAATGGCTCGTCCTGCTCGGGCTGGCCGGGCTGATGGCGTGGAGCACGGGGCTCGGCATCTATCATGCCGGCGTCGAATGGGGCTGGTTCATGGGGCCGAACGACTGCGGCGGCGCGGCAGCGGCTGCGACCGGCATGCAGGATTTCATGAAGCAGTTGCAGACGACGCGCATCGTCTCCTGCTCGGAGGCAGCCTGGCGCTTCCTCGGGCTGTCGCTCGCCGGCTGGAATGCGTTGGCATCGGCTGGGCTCTTCCTGCTCGCGGTGCTCGGGCTGCTGCGCGGGCGGACGGCTGTCACGCATCCGGGAACCGGGCTCGTTTAGCCACTCTGGCGGTCGCCTCCTGGTTCGATCGGCGCCGGGCTCCTCATCGCCCCGGCTTCTCGGGGGTGGCGTCCCGGACAGAGCCCGTGCGGTTCAATCGCGAAGACGACGACCATGGTGAGATTGCACGCGGCTGTTGGCAGCCATAGATTTTCGCGAGAAAGCGGATCTGACCCCTTAAGAACCCGCAACCGGATTGGTCCGTTCGATGAACAAGCACATCCTGACTGTTACCTGCGTATCGAGAAGAGGGGTCGTTGCCGCAATCGCGGGCTATCTGGCCGGCATGGGTTGCAATATCTCGGACAGCGCGCAGTTCGACGATAGCGACACGGGCCGCTTCTTCATGAGGGTCGGCTTCGTCAGCGAGGAAGCGAAGCCGCTATCGGCGATCGCGGAAGGCTTCGCAGATGTCGCCAGGCCCTTCGACATGACGTTCGACTTCCGCGACGAGAGCGAAAAGGCGAAGGTCGTCCTGATGGTCTCGCGCTTCGGGCACTGCCTGAACGACCTGCTCTACAGGTGGCGGATCGGCGCGCTGCCCATCGATATCGTCGCCGTGATCTCAAACCACATGGACTATCAGAAGGTCGTCGTGAACCACGACATCCCGTTCCATTGCATCAGGGTGACCAAGGAGAACAAGACGGCTGCGGAGGCGCGCCAGATGGAGATCATCAATGAGAGCGGCGCCGAGCTCGTCGTGCTCGCGCGATACATGCAGGTCCTGTCCGATGAAATGTGCAGGCAGATGTCGGGGCGGATCATCAATATCCACCACTCGTTCCTTCCAAGCTTCAAGGGAGCGAACCCCTACAAGCAGGCCTTCGAGCGTGGTGTGAAACTGATCGGCGCCACGTCCCACTATGTTACGGCCGATCTCGACGAAGGGCCGATCATCGAGCAGGACATCGTGCGCGTGACGCATGCGCAGAGTCCGGAGGATTACGTGAGCCTGGGAAGGGATGTCGAGAGCCAGGTGCTGGCGCGGGCGATCCACGCCCATATTCACCGCCGCGTCTTCCTGAATGACGGGAAGACCGTGGTGTTTCCTGCCTCGCCGGGGTCGTACGCCTCCGAGCGGATGGGGTGACCCGAACCATTCGGCTGAAGCCACTGTAGAACGGCAGCCAGCCGGTTGCAGCCGTTCTTCGTGTGGGCACGCTGGTTCTACGCAAAAAACACGCTGTCATTCCGGGGGAGGCCCGAATGGCGGCGTGTTTCGTGGGAATGAAGCGAGCGCTTGAAGCAATTCCGCAATTCTTCGAATCGCGGAATTGCTCCAGGTCCTTGTCTTATCGGATTTTCTTCACGCGAACCGGTGCCCACTTCGCTCGAAAATGCTCTCAGGGCTCCAGTTCCGAATCCCAGTAGAGGTAATCGAGCCAGCTTTCGTGCAGGTAATTCGGCGGGAAGAGCTTACCGTTGCGATGGAGGTCGTTGACCGTCGGCGCAAAGGGCTTCTGGGCCGGGAACATCTCGACTGCGGCCGGCATCTTGTCGCCCTTGCGCAGGTTGCAGGGCGAGCAGGCGGCGACGACGTTTTCCCAGGTGGTCAGGCCGCCCTTCGAGCGCGGGACGACATGGTCGAAGGTCAATTCGTCGCGCGTATTGCAATACTGGCAGGCGAAGCGGTCGCGCAGGAAGACGTTGAAGCGGGTGAAGGCCGGGGTCCGAGAGGGCTTGATATAGCTCTTGAGCGAGACCACCGAGGGCAGCCGCATGTCGAAGCTCGGGCTGCGGACGACGGTGTCGTATTCGGAGACGATGTTGACGCGGTCCATGAAGACCGCCTTGATCGCGTCCTGCCAGCTCCACAGCGACAGGGGATAGTAGCTGAGCGGCCGGAAATCGGCGTTCAGCACCAAAGCCGGACAGCCGTCCGGCGATGCCATCGGATGCATCACATGCGCCGTCAAACCCGTCGCACCTCCGCTTCATCGAGCGAGACGAATCCCGCCCAAGGATCAATGTAAGCGCGAGACGACAGGAATGTGAAGGAACTTATTGCGCCTGCGTTGCGGCGCCCGGCATGAGGTGCGGCACATAATCGCCCGACTTCGCCGGTAGTCGCCGGACAGGCCCTGTGGGGTCGATTCGTGGACGAAACACCGGAGGGTCCGCCCGTGAAGGCCAAGCTTGCCGCGTTCCTTGCCCTGATGATCCTGATTGCGCCGGCTTCCGCCGCGGAGATCCGGGTCGAAGGCGCGCAGATGTCGCGCGATTTCGCCTGCGAGGACGGGCAGGATGTTTCGATCTCCGGCGCCGGACACAAGGTCGTGCTCACCGGCCGCTGCGGTGCGGTGAACGTGCACGGCGCGGATCACATCGTGTCGTTCGAGACGGCCCGGGAGATCGCCGTCAGCGGCATCGCCAATACGGTCGAGGGCGGCACGACCGGGGGGCTCGTCGTCGAAACGGCCAAGAATAAGGTCAAGGCGACCGTGAAGGCGGCGGAGACGGCGAAGATCGACGTCTCGGGCGCCGATCAGAAGCTCGAGTTGACGCTTGCGGGCCCCACGCAGATCGAGGTGCAGGGCGCCAAGAACGCTGTCGAATGGCGCGCCGAGGCTGGGATCAAGGCGCCATCGGTTTCGGCCGGGGGCGTCGAGAATCGGATCAGCCGCCGCTGAGGCGGCGGCTGCGAAGCAGAATCGATCCGCTCAACGGGTCGGGACGGGCTTCTCGCCGCGATAGTCGTAGAAGCCGCGCTTGGTCTTGCGGCCGAGCCAGCCGGCCTCGACATATTTCACCAGCAATGGGCAGGGGCGGTATTTCGAGTCGGCCAGCCCGTCATGGAGCACCTGCATCACCGAAAGGCAGGTATCGAGGCCGATGAAATCGGCGAGCTGGAGCGGGCCCATCGGGTGGTTGGCGCCGAGCCGCATGGCGGTGTCGATCGCGTCGACCGAGCCGACACCCTCATAGAGCGTGTAGACGGCCTCGTTGATCATCGGCAGCAGGATGCGGTTGACGATGAAGGCCGGGAAATCCTCGGAGACCGAGACGGTCTTGTGCAGGCTGCCAACGAGGTTCTTGGCGCGCTCGAAGGTGCCGTCATCGGTAGCGATGCCACGGATCAGCTCGACGAGCTGCATCAACGGCACCGGATTCATGAAATGAATGCCGATGAAGTGCTCCGGGCGATCGGTCGCTGCGGCAAGGCGGGTGATCGAGATCGAGGAGGTGTTGGAGGCCAGGATCGCGTCCGGGCGCAGATGCGGGCAGACTGCCGTGAAGATCTTGCGCTTGACCTCCTCGTTCTCGGTCGCGGCCTCGATCACGAGGTCGCAATCGCCGAGATCGGCGAGGCCGACGGCGGGCTGGATGCGGGCGATGGCCGCACGGCGCTCATCCTCCGCCAGCGCACCCTTCGAGACCTGCCGGGCCATGTTGCCGTCGATCGTGGCGAGCGCGGCGTTGATGCGCTCCTCGGCGATGTCGTGCAGCTTGATGTCGAAGCCGGCGGCCGCCGCGACATGGGCGATGCCGTTGCCCATCTGGCCTGCCCCGATAATGCCGATCGTCTTGATCGCGTGGTCCGACATGGTTTGATCCCGGATGAAACGTTCAGGCTCCCGCAGGAGCGGAACGGGCCGCCCTGAGGCGGCCCGGAAGGGCGGTGCCGGCCTTACTTGCCGGCTTTGGCGAGCTCGGCGTCGAGCTCTGGCAGGATCGTGAAGAGGTCGCCGACGAGGCCGTAATCGGCGATCTGGAAGATCGGGGCTTCCTCGTCCTTGTTGATGGCGACGATGACCTTCGAGTCCTTCATGCCGGCGAGATGCTGGATCGCGCCGGAAATGCCGACCGCGATATAGAGCTCGGGCGCGACCACCTTGCCGGTCTGGCCGACCTGCCAGTCGTTCGGGGCGTAGCCGGCATCGACCGCGGCGCGCGAGGCGCCCATCGCAGCACCGAGCTTGTCGGCGACGGGCTCGATCACCTTGCCGAAATTCTCGGCCGAGGCCAGCGCGCGGCCGCCGGAGATGATGATCTTGGCCGAGGCCAGCTCCGGACGGTCGGACTTGGCGACCTCCTCGCCCTTGAAGGACGAGTTGCCGGGGTTCTCGGCCGCCGCGACGGCCTCGACCGCGGCCGAGCCGCCTTCGCCCGCCGCCGCGAAGGAGGCGGTGCGGATGGTCAGCAGCTTCTTGGCGTCGGTCGACTGCACGGTCTGGATCGCGTTGCCGGCATAGACCGGGCGCTCGAAGGTGTCGGGCGAGACGATGCCGCTGACATCGGAGACCTGCATCACGTCGAGCAGGGCTGCGACCCGCGGCAGCACGTTCTTGCCGGTGGTGGTCGAGGGCGCGACGATGGCGTCGTAGCCGTCCGCGAGCTTGACGATCAGCGCGGCAAGCGGCTCGGCCAGCGCATGGCCGTAAGCCGCGTCATCGGCGAGCAGCACCTTCTCGACGCCGGCAAGCTTGGCGGCGGCATCGGCCGCGCCCTTCGAACCCTGACCCGCGACGAGGATATGGACGGGGCCGCCGAGCTTGGCGGCAGCCGTCAGTGCCTTGGCGGTGGCGTCCTTGATCGAGGCGTTGTCGTGTTCGGCGATCAGCAGCGTGGTCATCAGATCACCCCGGCGGTCTTGAGCTTGGAGACGAGTTCGGCGGCGTTGGCCACCTTGACGCCGGCGGAACGGCCAGCGGGCTCGACCGTCTTCAGAACTTTCAGGCGTGGGCTCACATCGACGCCGAGCGCTTCGGCCGAGGTCTCGTCGAGCGGCTTCTTCTTCGCCTTCATGATGTTGGGCAGCGAGGCATAGCGCGGCTCGTTGAGACGCAGGTCCGTGGTGACGATCGCCGGGAGCTTGAGCGAAACGGTCTGCAGGCCGCCATCGACCTCGCGGGTGACGTCGACCGAATCTGCGGAAAGCTCGACCTTGGACGCAAACGTGCCCTGGCCCCAGCCGAGGAGGGCTGCGAGCATCTGGCCGGTCTGGTTGCAATCGTCGTCGATCGCCTGCTTGCCGAGGATGACGAGACCGGGGCCTTCCTGCTCGACCACCTTCTTCAGGAGCTTGGCGACGGCGAGCGGCTCGACGATGCCGTCGACCTTCACGAGGATGCCGCGGTCGGCGCCCATGGCGAGGCCGGTGCGGATCGTCTCGGCCGCCTGCGCCGGGCCGATCGAGACCACGATCACCTCGGTCGCCTTGCCGGCTTCCTTCAGGCGCAGCGCCTCCTCGACGGCGATCTCGTCGAACGGGTTCATCGACATCTTCACGTTCGCCAGTTCGACGCCCGAACCGTCCGCTTTCACGCGGATCTTCACGTTGTAGTCAACCACCCGCTTCACGGGCACCAAGATCTTCATCGCCAGATCACCGTTCAGAAGAGATGAGCCTCGCACCGCACTGCACCTGACGGCAGGACAGCGGCATCGCGGCCCTCGGCTGGAATGCGCTGGGACCGTAGCGACGCCCGTTTGCGCTTGTCAACGCCCGTCCAGGCACGGCTCGGGGGCAAAACAGCGCGGCTTCAGCCACGGGCGGGCTTGCGCCCGAACAGCGCGATGCTGCGGTGCACGAAGAGCGGGGTCAGGGCGGCGCCCGTCGCCAGCCCGCCAAGGTGCGCCCACCAGCCGACATTGCCGTCGGCACCGAGCAGGGCGGCGGCGGCCTGCAGCAGGACCCAGCCGCCGAGCGCGTAGAGCGCGGGGATGTGGATCGGAATCCAGTTGAAGGCGAGCCCCCAGATCCGGACCTGCGGATAGATCATCAGATAGGAGGCGATGACGCCGGAGATGGCGCCGGAGGCGCCGATCAGGGGCTGCTCCGACCCGGGATACATGCCGGCATGGAAGAGGGAACCGCCGAGCCCGCAGAGGAAGAAGAAGGCGAGGAAGCGCAGATGCCCCATCGCATCCTCGACATTGTCGCCGAAGACCCAGAGGAACAGCATGTTGCCGACGAGATGGGCGACATTGGCGTGCAGCAGCACATTGGTGAACAGGGTCGCCCAGGCCGGGACATGGGCAAGGCCTTCCGGCAATTGCGCCGTGCCGAACAGCACCGAGGGAATCATGCCGAAACCGGCCATGATCGCGAGCTCGGCTTCCTGGCTCGGCCAGAGCTGCAAGGCGATCTGCAGGGCGATGCAGGCGCCGATCAGCCCGTAGGTGATATAGGGCGTGCGCATGAAGCGCAGCGGTACACCGTCATGCAGAGGGACGAACATGGTGGCTCAGCGGTTCTGGCCGGGCACCCAGAGCACGTCGCCGGCTGCCTTGGCATTGAGGTAGCGGGAGGCGACGAACAGGAAGTCCGAGAGGCGGTTGATGTATTTGAGCGCGGGCGCGGCAACCGTCTCGCCTTCGGTCACGGCAAGCTCGGTCATCAGGCGCTCGGCCCTTCGGCTGACGGTACGGGCGAGATGGAGATGGGTTGCGGCCGGGGTTCCGCCGGGCAGGACGAAGGAGCGCAAGGGAGCGAGATCGGCGTTCAGTTCGTCGATCTCGGCCTCGATCCGGTCGACCTGGGCCTGGACGATGCGCAGCGGCTCGAAGGCCAGGGGCTTGTCGGTCTCGGGTGTCGAGAGGTCGGCGCCGAGATCGAAGAGATCGTTGCTGATGCGGCCGAGCATGGCGTCGACCAGGGCGTCTTCCGTCGCCGCATGGAGGCGGGCGAGGCCCACACAGGCATTGGTCTCGTCGACGGTGCCATAGGCGGCGACGCGCAGGTCGGATTTCGGCCGGCGCGGGCCGCTCGTCAGTCCGGTCGTGCCGTTGTCGCCGGTGCGCGTGTAGATGCGGTTGAGCTTGACCATGCCATGCTTATAGCGTGGCTGCGGCGGGACGGAAGCGCGTTTGCGGCGTAGCCGGGCTTCAGAAGGTGTAGCCCAGCCTTGCGCCGATATTGGCGGGGCCACGGCTGGTCGTGCCAGGCTTGTCGGAGCAGCCGACCGTGCTGAAATGCTCGAGCGTGGTGACGAGGCTCCAGCGGTCCGAGAGCCGGAAGCCGAGGGCGGCAGCTTCGCGCGTGCCGGTATTGCAGCCGAGCGCGAGGCGATTCTCGGGGACGACCAGGCCGGTCTTGCCGTCGTTCAAGGCGGCACCGAGGCTCGCCTCGACGAAGATGTCGCGGGTCACGTCGAAGGTCCAGGTCGCCCCGGCATAGGCATAGCGCGTACCGTTGAGGTTGACGCTCGCGCCGATGTTGAAGCGGGGGATGAAGGTCGCCGCGATGCGATCGCTCAGGGGAAGGAGGCGTGGCGACAGGAGGTCGGCGCTCAGGTTCGGCAGGCCGCTCTCCCGGCCACCGGGATTGGCAAGGCCGGCGCCGATGCGGGCTTCCCAGGCAGGGGTGGGCGCTTCGGTGGCGGGGGCGTAGCTGGAGACAGAGCCGGAGAGGGACCGGGTCTGCGCGGAAGCAGCAGAGGCGGCCAGGCAAACGGCAAGTGACAGCAACGCGACGCGGACCATGGGCCTTCGGCAATTGAACGTGTGAGCAGGCGTTAGTGAAGCACACATACTCGTGTTCGGAATGTGGCGAGGCCCGGATGCTCAGGCTCTCGTCCACAGCGGGTTAAGAGATTCAATTCAATTATTTCAAAGGCTTGCGCGCAGTGACGCAGGCGTTCAGCCGTTGCGCCACCACAAGACGATGACGATCAGCACGATGGCGACGAACTGCAGGACGACCCGCAGCCGCATCAACCGCTGCGAGGTATTGGCGCTGCCGCCGCGCAGCATGTTGATGAGTCCGAGCAGGAGCACGATGGCGACGGCGCCGACCGCGACGGACACGAGAGTGTTCGAAAACGTCATGGGGATTGGCTTAGGACCATGCGAGGAACTTGACCAGCGCCATGATGCGGCTGACGTGGCCTGAGCCGTGGGTCAGCTCGTCGCAGCCGTCTGCGCCAGGGCGCGGCTGCGGACGGGCAGGGAGAGATCGCCGGCAAGCGCGCGGCTGATCGCGGGCAGGCCGTCGAGAAGATCGGGCATGAAGGCCTGTGACGGGGGCGGACGCTGCGGCAGCGCATGGAGCGCGGCTGCCATCACGCGCGGATCGCGCTCGCCCTCGCCGGTCTGGGAGGGGTCGTAGAGGACGTCGACCAGCTTGAGCTCGTCGGCGCGGCCGGCCCGGATCGCCTGTTCGAGGCGCGGACGGACGCGGGGCACGATCAGGGCCGGCTTATCGAAGGAGAGGATCTCGCAGAAGGTGTTGTAGCCGCCCATGGCGACGACGCAGTGGGCCCGGTTCATCAGCAGTTCCAGGCGCGGCTCGAAGCCGAGCCCTTCGAGCTTGGGATTGCGGGCGATGCGCTCCGCGAATTCCTTGCGCTTCTCCCGCGACATGAACGGTCCGAAGACGATGAGGGCGGGGAGCGCGATCGTCGGATCGGCCTCATAGGCCGAGATCACCCAGTCGATGACGCCGGCGCCGTCGCCTCCGCCGCCCGGCGTGACCAGGATGAAGGGCTGCTTGGTGATGCGCGGGTAGCGGTTCGGCGGCATCGGGCTCGGCACCGCGCGCTTGAGATAGCCCAAGTAACGGAGCTTGTCGGCGAAGCGGTGCTGGCCCGGCAGGCCGGTCAGGGGCTGGTAGACGTTCTCCAGCCCGTAGACGAAGATGTCGTCATAGACGGTGTCCAGCGCTTCCAGCGCGCCGTTGCGGCTCCATTCCTCCAGGACGGCGGCGGGCTCGTCGAGCACGTCGCGCAGGCCGAGCACGATGCGTGCGCCGCGCCGGCGCAGGATGTCGAGCGAGGGCTTCAGTTCGCCGCGCAGGCCGACCGGCTCCTTGTCGACGATGACGACGTCGGGATCGAAGGACAGGACCGTCTGCTTGATGATGTCGGCCCGCAAACGGATCGTATCGCCGAGGTCGAGATTGAGATGGTGCGGCTCGTAGCTGCCGTCGCTCTGCTTCTCGACGCCGGGAATGCGGACATAATCGACGCCGTCGCCGAACTGGAAGCTCGAGATGACGGACGAGCCGGAGACGATGATCACCGAGATATGCGGAAAGCTGGCGATCAGCGCATTGGCGATGGCGCGGCAGCGGCGGATATGGCCGAGCCCGAAGGTGTCGTGGCTGTAGATCAGGACGCGCGGCGCATGGGGACTGCGCGGCGCACGTTCGGCACCGGCGAGATCGACGACGTTTGAAGGCATCGGAACGTCGCCCCCCGGAAAGGCCAGACGACCTCTTGGCGAGGACGAACGCAGTTGGAACTATGGAGCGATTATAACCGGTCGTCGGGGACGATCCAAGCCCGTCCAGCACCTGTTCCGTTGGGATATCCAACGGCAGCAGATCACGTCATCGTAAGCCGGTGACGCCGCTCGCAGCGTCTTCGGGTGGTGTGACGAACTGGCCGGGATCGATCGTGCGGACCGCCGGGTGAACGGCGGTCGCGGCCAGAATGTCGGACAAGACTGACCAGGCGGTCTCGTCGTGGTCGCGATGGTGCAGCAGCAGGCCCAGCTCGATGTCGCCGGCCTCGTTCCGCCGCCACTGTGCCAGTAGAGCGACGAGTTCGCCCAGGATGTCCGCGGCCGGGCGCCCGACGCGGCCGCCATGCCAGTCCATGACGTCGACATGGGTGTTGAGCAGGCGCGGCCCACCGTCCGACCCCAGGCGATAGCCGCGGAAGCAGGAGAGACCGGCAAAGCCGAGCGCGCCGAGGCGCGCGGCATGGTTTTGGGCGATGCGGTTCCAGGGTGGCACGAAGACCGGCAGGACGGCGTCGCCGAGGAGGTCGCGCAGGCGCTGGCGGCCCAACGCGATGTCGGCATCGATATCGGCAGCCTCGCGATCGGCGCCGAACTCTGATTTTTTGCTGCCGGCAGGTGCGTGGTTCAGGTGGGAAGCGCCATGCTGGCAGGGCCGCAGCAGCGGCATGCCGCGTAGCGTCGGTGCCAGTGCAGGCTCGGCCAGCAGGGGGATGACCGCGAGCAGGATCGGCGTCGAGAAGCGCTCGGCGAGATCCGAGAGGCGGTCGAGTGCCGGGCTTGGCGCCACGGTGTCGTCGTCGCGCAACCAGAGGCCGATCTTTCGTTCGGATGCGCTCCAGTGGTCGAGTTCGAGGGCGAGCGCCTGCCAGGGGGAGACATTCACGGCGCAGTTCTCTCCGTTGGGGATGGCAGCTTGGCGCGGCGGTTCCGCATGGCGAGCGCCAGACCTTCCGCCAGCCTTTCAGCGGCGCGTTTCGTCGTGCGTTCGGCCGATATGAAACGGCGCGCGGCAGCCCCCATGGCTTCGCGCTGTGCTCCGTCGCGCAGCAGGCTGATCAGGGCAACGGCCAGGGCTTCCTCGTTAAATTCGGGGGCGAGCAGGGCAGTCTCGCCGACCAAGACCGTCTCGCCGACGCCGCCGCTGTCGAAGGCGACGACTGGCAATCCTGCCGCCTGGGCCTCGAGATAGACCAGCCCATAAGCCTCGCCGATGCCGGGCCAGATGAAGATATCGTGCCGGGCGAGCTCGGCCTGCGCGGCCTCGCGGTCGAGCTGGCCGTGCCAGGTGATGCGGCGAGCGGGGACACCGGCAAAGGCGGCTTTGACCTCGGCACGGCGGGGTCCGTCGCCGATGATGCTCAGCGTCCAGTCTTCGCCCCGGCAGCGGTCGAGGACGCGGGCGAGGGTGAGGTAGCTCTGCAGCTTGGCGCCCTCTCGCATCATTGCAATGGTGACGAGGCGTGGCGGGCCCGACGAAATGGCGGGTCGGGGCTGCTCGGGAGGGGTCGCGACGAAGGGGGGCAGGGCGAGCAGGGACGTACCCGCGTTCCGCCAGGGTTCGAGCCCCTGCCGGTCGCGGTCGGTGAAGTAGAAATGGACGTCGCCGGCGGCCAGCCCCTGCCGGACAGCCGCCGTATGCGCGGCCCATTCGCCGGTGGCGCGCCGGGCGGAATCGCTGGATTCGGCGGTGACATAAGGGATGTCGAGCGCTGTCGCGATATCCGGCCCGAGGAGGTCCGGCGAGCGATAGTAGTTGTGATAGGTGAACCAGAGATCGGGGCGTGGCCGGCCGGCTTGGTATCCGGCGAGCAGGGCATCGCGCAGGCGGGCCGCGTCGGTGACGACGCTGATAAAGCGCGCCGGGTCCGGTTCGCGAAAATAGGTCTTTGGCGCTGCGACAGGCTCGACGACATGGCCGAGGCTTTCGAGCGCGGCGACGAGCTGGCGGGCCATGCGGCGGTCGCCGGAGACGCCGCCGTCACCGACCGGATTGAGCGGGGTGTGGAACGCGATGCGCAAGATCGTCTTCGGGGTCGGTGATGCTGTCAGCGGTAGGGGTCGGCTGCGTCGCGCAGGCCGTCGCCGAGGAAGTTGAAGGCGAGGATGATCACGATCACGGGCACGACCGGATAGAGCAGCCAGGGATAGAGCGCCACAACATTGATGTTCTGGGCCTCGTTGAGCATCACGCCCCAGCTGGTGATCGGAGGCCTGAGGCCGAGGCCGAGGAAGGAGAGGGCGGTTTCGCCCAGAATGGTCTTGGGGATGGTGATCGTCGCCGAGGCGATGAGATGGCTCATGAAGCCGGGCACCAGATGGAGCGCGATGATGCGGCGCGGCTTCGCGCCCATGAGCTGGGCTGCGACGACATAATCCTCCTCGCGCAGCGAGAGTAGCTTCGAGCGCACCGAGCGGGCGAGCCCGGTCCAGTCCATCAGGCCGAGGATCACCGTGATGCCGAAATAGACCAGCAGCGGGCTCCAGGTCGGCGGCAGGATCGAGGCCAGCGCCAGCCAGAGCGGGATATGCGGCAGCGACTGCACGATCTCGATGATGCGCTGGACGACCAGATCGATCCGGCCGCCATAATAGCCGGCGATGCCGCCGATGATGACGCCGAGCACGAAGGAGACGGAGACGCCGAGCAGGCCGATCGAGAGCGAGATGCGCCCGCCATAGAGGATGCGCGAGAGCATGTCGCGGCCGAGCCGGTCGGAGCCGAGCAGGAAGAAGGTGCCGCCCTCGGGCGGGCAGACGAGGTGCCGGTTGCCGGGGATCAGCCCCCAGAAATCGTAGTCGTCGCCCTTGCAGAAAAAGCGCAGCTTCTGCGGGCGCGTGCTGTCGACCTCGTATTCGCGCTTCAGGTTCTCCATGTTGAGGCGCATCGCATAGGGGTAGACGAAGGGGCCGATGAAGCTGCCTTCGTGGAAGAGGTGGATGCTCTGGCTGGGCGCGCGGATGAAGTCCGTGTTGCGCGTCGTATAGTGATAGGGCGCGAGGAACTCGGCGAAGGCCGCCATGGCGTAGATCACGAAGATCACCACGGCGGAGATGACCGCGAGCTTGTGCTTGCGGAACTTCCACCACATCAGTTGCCATTGCGAGGCGAGGTAGACCCGCTCCTGCTCCGGCGTCATCGCCTCGGTAGCATAGGGTTCGAACGGCGCCGTCGAGACCTCGTGCGGCAGGGCCGCGCCGTCCGGCGGAAGATGGTTGAGCGTCGTCGCCTTCACTTGGTCGCGGCTCCCTGGAGGCGGATGCGCGGATCCAGGATGGCGAGCGCGATATCCGAGATCAGCACGCCGATCACGGTCAGGAAGGAGAGGAACATCAGGAAGGAGCCGGCGAGATACATGTCCTGGCTCTGCAGGGCGCGGATCAGGAGGGGGCCGGTGGTCTGCAGCGAGAGCACGATCGCGACGACCTCGGCGCCCGAGACGATCGAGGGCAGGATGTCGCCGATATCCGAGATGAAGAAGTTGAGCGACATCCGTAAGGGGTATTTCCGCAGCGCCTTGCCGGGCGGCAGGCCCTTGGCGCGGGCGGTGACGTAATACTGCTTCTGCAACTCGTCGAGCAGGTTGGCGCGCAGGGCCCGGATCATGCCGGCGGTGCCGCCGGCGCCGATGATGATGACGGGAATCCAGAGATGCTCCAGCACCGATTTGAGCTTGGCCCAGCTCATCGGCTGGTTGAGATAGGAGGGATCGACGAGGCCGCCGATCGAGGTGCCGAACCAGATATTGGCGAAATACATGAAGACCAGCGCCAGCAGGAAATGCGGCACGGCAAGCCCGACGAGGCCGAGGAAGGTGAGGCCGTAATCGCCCCAGCTGTACTGGTGCGTCGCCGAGTAGATGCCGATCGGGAAGGCGACGATCCAGGTGAAGATGATGGTGGCGAAGGACACGATCATGGTCAGCAGCAGGCGGTCGCCGACGATCTCGCGCACCGGGCGCTGGTATTCGAAGGAATAGCCCATGTCGCCCTGGATGAGGCCGGCGACCCAGCGGACGTAACGTTCCAGCGGGGGCTTGTCGAAGCCATACTCCTTCTTCAGGAACTCGATGCGGCTCATGTCCGCCTTCTCGCCCTGGGCCTGCATCTCGGCGGCGAGCGTCTCGAAATAATCGCCTTCAGGCAGGTTGATGACGGTGAAGATCAGCGCGCTGGTGACGATCAGCGTCGGGATCATGAGCAGGATGCGCTTGAGGATGTAGCGGATCAGCACGCGTCAGGCCTTGGTCTCGGCTCGGTCGAACCAGAAGGTGTCGGGCATGTAGCGGCCGATGAAGGCACCGGGCTCGAAGCTATAGAGGCCTTTCTCGGGCACGTTGCGCAGGTCCCTGGAGACGACGATCGGCTGCAGCGTGCTGTTGATCACGCCGATGCTGAAGAGCTGCTCGGCATTGATCGCCAGCATCTTGTGCCAGATGGCGCGGCGCTGGTCGCGGGTCGAGCTGACGCGCCATTCCTCGTAGAGCCGCACGAGTTCGTTGACCTCCGCCAGGGCCGGCCGTTCGCCTTCGCGGCCGCTGTTCTCGACGAACTGGCCCCAGCGCGGCCACTGGAACTGGGCGGAGGAGGTCGGCGCCAAGGCATCCGGCTCCATGTCCGAGGTGACCAGTGCATTGTCCATGCCGGCCCAGGCCGACATCACCGTCTGGCCGGCGAGGATGCGGCGGCGGAAGACGTCGCGCTGGGTCGAGCGGGGATAGATCTTCATGCCGACATCGAAGAAATCCTGCTTGAGCAGGTCGAGGATGTCGGTTTCCTCGGTGTTCTCGCCGGCGGTCTCGATGGTGAACTCCAGCCGGCGCCCGTCCGGGAGCAGGCGGATGCCGTCGTCGTCGCGTTTGGTCAGGCCGATCTCGTCGAGCAGGCGGTTGGCGAGCGCGGGGTCGTGCTGGGTCCAGAGCGCGGCGAGCTTGGCGTCGTAGAGCGGGCTTTCGGGCAGGGCGGTGTTGCCGCTCTCGCGCGCCAGTCCGAAGAAGATGACCTTGTTGACGTCCTTGCGGTTGATCGCGACCGAGATCGCCCGGCGATAGCGGACATCGCGGTTGAGGTCGCGCCAGACCGGATCGATGGCGTTCAGGTTGGGGAGCAGGGCGAAATAGGCGCCTTCCGCGCGCTTCCACAGCCTGACGTCGAAATTCATCCGCTTTGAGGCTTCCTTCAGGAAGGTGTAGTTGTCGAAGCGGATATAGCGGGCCTGGAGGTCGGACTCGCCGGCCGCGGCCTTGGCCGGGATGAGCGAGCTTGTGCCGATCGTCAGCGTCACCTGGTCGGTATAGGGGAGCTGGCGACCGTTCCTGTCGATGCGGTGGAAATAGGGATTGCGCTCGAAGACGAACTGCTCGGCCGGCAGGGGCGTGGTATTGCGCCAGGGCTCCAGCGTCGGCAGCTTCGGGTTCTCTGGCCGGTACATGCGCGAGAGCCGCTCGTGCAGCGCGCCCCAGTCGCGGACATGGTGCTCCTTCACCCGTTTGGCCAGTTCGTGCTTCGGCGCGTGGCGCTCGTGGAACTGCTTGAGATAGCCGGAGGCCATGAAGATGTAGGTCGGCTGCGCGCCCGCCAGCGCCGGCAGGAAGATCGGGTTCGGCGTCTTCCAGCTGTAGCGGACTTCCGTCTCGCTCAGGATCTCGAAGCGCGGCGGTTCATTGGCCGAGAACAGGGCCTGGGGCGGGCCGCCCGGCGAAAGCCGCTTGTTGTTGGCGATATCCTCCCACCAGTAGCGGAAATCCTCGGTGGTGAAGGGCGAGCCATCCGACCAGCGATGGCCCTGGCGCAGCTTGAGGGTGAAGATGCGGCCATCCTCGACCTCGCAGCTCTCGAGCAGGTCCGGCACAAGCTCCAGATCGTCGTCATAGACCATCAGGCGGGTGTAGCCGTAGAGCGTCATCATGCGGATGTCGCGCTGGTCGCCCATCAGCATGCGGATATTGCCGCCATGGCGGCCGGGCTCACGGCCGAGCGCCGCCAGATCGATGATGCGTGGATTGGCCGGCAGGCGCGCGGCGACCGGTGGCAGGGTGCCGGCTGCGACCTGGTCCGCGAAGAACGGGCTGTCGATCGCAGTGCCCGAGAACGGCGCGGCCTGCGCGAGGCGCGGCAGGGCGGCTCCCGCGAGAGCGGCGGAGCCGAGCAGCAATGCGGTGCGGCGGGTCGGGTGCGGGGCACGGCGCGTCATGGCACCAGCTCCCGCATATCGGCATTCGGCCGCGCGAGTACGAAATGGCCATCGCCGAGCGGCAGATGCGTCAGGGCGCCCTCGTCGGGCCCTGCCTTGAAGGCCTTGTCCCAATGGCTGTCGTCGGAGGCGCCGCCGGGCGCGGCCAGCTTGAAGTCGAGCCTGCGGTCGAGATCGGCGAAGGGCACGGAGCGCAGCAGCGCCCTCGTGTAAGGATGGGCGGGGCGGTCGAAGAGCGCGTGGCGCGGCGCCAGCTCGACGATCCGGCCATTGGCCATCACCGCGATCCGGTCCGCCATGTAGTTCACCACGGCGAGATTATGCGAGATGAACAGGAAGGTCAGGCCGCGCTCGGCCTGAAGGTCCTTGAGCAGGTTGAGGATCTGCGCCTGCACGGAGACGTCGAGCGCCGAGACCGGTTCGTCGCAGATGATCAGGTCCGGGTCGAGCGCGAGCGCCCGCGCAATGCCGATGCGCTGGCGCTGACCGCCGGAGAAGGAATGCGGATAGCGGTTGAGGAACCGCATATCGAGCCCGACATCCTGCATCAGGGTCCGCACCCGTTCGTCCTGCCCGGCCTGATCGCCGCGGCCATGGATGACCAGCGGCTCGCGCAGGATGTTCATCACGGTCATGCGCGGTGACAGCGACGAGACCGGGTCCTGGAAGATCATCTGGACGCGCGGGCGGAACTTGCGGAGGTCCTCGCCCTCGAGGCCGAGCACGTCGACCCGCTCGCGCCCATCGTCGAAGATCACTTCGCCGGAATCGGGCGTGACGGCGCGCATGATGATCTTGCTGACCGTGGTCTTGCCGCAGCCGCTCTCGCCGACGAGGCCGAGGCATTCGCCACGCCTGATGTCGAAGCCGACATCGTTGACGGCCTTGACGCTGGTCTGGTTGCCCTTGCCGAAGAAGCTGCGCGAGCCCGTGACATAGGTCTTGTGCAGGCCGCGGACGCTGAGGAGGGGGGCGGCGTCTGCCGCGGGTTTCGGTGGCGGCGCGGCGACGGCCGGGCGCGGGCGCGCCTCGCGCAGCGCGACCAGCCGCTCGCCGTCCTGCATGTCGAAATGCGGGGAGGCGTCGAGCAGCGCCTTGAGATAGGGGTGGCGGGGGCGGCGAAAGATATCCTCGACCGTGCCGCGCTCCATGATCTCGCCATGGAAGATCACCACCACCTCGTCGGCCATGTTGGCGACGACGCCGAGGTCGTGGGTGATGAGCAGGATCGCCATGCCCATCTCGGCCTGGAGATCGCGCATCAGGTCCAGCACCTGGGCCTGGATGGTGACGTCGAGAGCCGTGGTCGGCTCGTCGGCGATCAGCAGGGCCGGCTGGCAGATCAGCGCCATGGCGAGCATGGCGCGCTGGCGCAGCCCGCCCGAGAGCTCGAAGGAGTAGAGGCCGAAGGCGCGCTTCGGGTTCTTGAAGCCGACACGCTTCAGCATCGCTTCGATCAGTTCACGCGCCTCGGGCTTCGGCATCGGCCGGTGCAGGAGCAGCGCCTCCTCGATCTGGTTGCCGATGGTATGGACCGGCGAGAGCGAGGACATCGGCTCCTGGAAGATCATGCCGATCCGCCCGCCGCGCAGCGCCCGGATGCCCTTGCCTTCGGCGGGCAGCGTCGCGATGTCGACGACGGTCTCGGGGGCCTGCGGGTCGCGGAACAGGATCTCGCCGCCGGTGATCCCGCCGGCGCGTGGCAGGAGACCCATGATGGCCTGGGAGATCACCGATTTGCCGGAGCCGGATTCGCCGACCAGCGCGACGGTCTTGCCGGCGGGGACGCGCAGGCTGACGCCCTTCACAACGTCACGGGCCAGGCCGTGGATCGTGAAGCCGATACGCAAGTCGCTGATGCGCAGGATATCCATAGTCCGAAACGATGTGCCCCTGGGGCCTAGGGCCCTTCACCTTTCCTGACGTCACTAGACGTCGAAAGCGGCAACTTGCCAATCGCTTTCGACGCTTGCGGTTCCGGCGGGCATTGCCCGATGCGGATGACATCGCTGCAACGGGGCCCGCGCCGGAAATCGTCGTAGCTGATGCTCCAGGGCAGCGGGGCCGGGGCGCGATAAGGGCCCATCTTGAAATACTGGTTGTCGTCGAGCCCTGGGCCGCTATGCCCGATATGGCCCTCGACGGTCACGATATGGACGCCGTCGGCAAGGATTTCGACATGGCCTTCGCCATCGGGGCCAGGTTGGGAACGGACGACGAAATCGATCCAGCCCTTCTGCGCGGAGGGCAGGTCTGCATGCGGCGTCACCCGGATTCCGGGCGCGCAGGCGTCGAAATAACGCGGGTAATTCTCTGTGGTCGTGCCGCTCTCCATCGCGACGAGCGCGCGGGTCTGCTGTGCATCGGGGCGGCTCAGCACGAGCGCCTCGCCAGGAAGGCAGCCGTGAGGGCGCTCGCTGCCGCCGATCGGATAGGAGGGAATCAGGTCGGTCTCGACGGTGATGCCGAGGCGGCCGCGATAAAGGCGCAGCGCCAGGAAGGGCGAATAGTCGCCGACGGCCTCGGGCAGGATCTCGCGCTTCCACTGGGCGATCACATATCTGCGATCGTCCTGGGCGAGCGGATCGTTGAGGCGCAGCGCAAAGCCGTACCAGACCGCGCTGCGGAAGGGGACGAGCACCTCCGGGCGCTCCCAGACCTCGGCCCGCTCGCTGCAGCCGATGGCGCGCGGAAGACAGGACGGCGTCGCGATCAGGGTCAGGGCGCCCGCGCCGCTATAGGGCGCGGCATCCCCGAAAATCGCGCGGCCAGAGCGCTGCTCGGGATTGTCCTTGTAAAATAGCCCGCCTTCGGGGGCGAAACCGCCCTGTTCGAAGCCGTCGTGCAGGATGCGCTGGGCGGGGTCGGCTCGGGCCGAGACGGCGAATAGGCCGACGAGACCGATCGCGGCCGCGCAGCACAGCATTCCCGACGCAACTGTCCTTTTCACGCTACCCCCGACGATGGATGCCACCTCCACCCTGCTATGCCGCTACGGCCGCAGCGTGGCGCGCATTGCACTCGGCCGCAACCTCACCACATATGGTCGCTTCGGGCCCGCCGGACCCGTTCGAGCTTGCGCCGCGAGCGCTTCGGTACAGGGTTGCCCCTTGGAGTCCAATCTCTTCCGTTACATCTGGCAGAAGAGCCGGGCCGAGCAGGTCGTCGTCCTGCTGATCATCCTTGTCTCGATTCCCTTCAACTGGGCTTCGTTCGACGTGCCCAAGCGCATCGTCAACGATGCGATCCAGGGCGGCGCCTTCAAGGACGGCAAGACCACCGCGACGCTGATGGACTTTACCCTGCACCTGCCGTCCTGGCTGGGTGGGGCGAGCTACAGGCTGTCGGAGGGCATCCAGGTCGGCCAGTATGGCCTGCTCGTCGGCCTCAGCACCTATTTCCTGCTGCTGGTCCTGATCAACGGCGCCTTCAAATACGTCATCAATGTGCGCAAGGGCATCCTCGGTGAGCGCATGCTCAGGCGCATGCGCTACGACCTGTTCAGCCAGCTGATGCGCTTCCGGCCGGAGGAGATCCGCGCGGTCAAGCCGGCCGAGATCGCCAGCATGATCAAGGACGAGGTCGAGCCCGTCGGCGGCTTCGTCGGCGATGCCTTCATCCAGCCTGTCTTCCTGCTCAGCCAGGCGCTGACGGCGCTGATCTTCATCATGGCGCAGAGCTTCTGGCTGGGCTCGATCGCGCTGCTGATCGTGCTGGTACAGGCGATCATCATCCCGATTCTCAGGCGCGAGCAGCTCAGGCTCGGCCGCGAGCGCCAGATCGCCTCGCGCCAGCTCGCGGGCCGCATCGGCGAGATCGTCGATGCCGGGCCGATGATCCAGGGCCATGGCGCGACGGCCTATGTCCAGTCCGACATCGCCGGGCGGCTCGGGCGGCTCTTCGACATCCGCTATGCGCTCTACAAGCGGAAATTCGCGGTCAAGTTCCTCAATAACCTGCTGGCCCAGATCACGCCGTTCTTCTTCTACGCGATCGGCGGCTTCTTCGCGCTGCAGGGGCGGCTCGATATCGGCCAGCTGGTCGCGGTGATCGCCGCCTATCGCGACCTGCCGCCGCCGATCAAGGAGCTGATCGACTGGGACCAGCAGCGCAACGACGTGACGATCAAGTACGATCAGGTGATCTCGCAGTTCAACAGCGACGAGACGCTCGTCCTCGACGAGGAGAACGGGGTCGCGGCCCTGCCGGAAAAGGGCGAGATCCGGCTCGAATCCGTGCAGATGCTCGACAATCGCGGCCAGCCGCTCCTGACGCCCCTCTCGTTCAGCCTGGCGCGGCCGGGCCTGGTGGCGGTTATCGGCCCGCCGGGCGGCGGCAAGGACGTGCTCGGCCGGATCCTCGGCCGGCAGGCGACGAGCTATACCGGCCGCGTGCTGATCGACGGCGAACCGCTGGCGGGAATGTCGGTCGAGCGGGCGAGCCACATCATCGGCTATTCCGGCGACGAACCCGAGCTCATCGCCGGCTCGATGCGCGACAACATCCTGCTGCCGCTGCGGCGCCGGCGCCCGGACCTCAAGGCCGGCGGCGCGGTCTCCGCACCGGAGCACCGCCGCTTCGTCGAGGCGATCCGCTCGGGCAACTCGCCCTTCCCGTTCGAGGCCGACTGGACCGACTATGCCGGGGTCGGCGTCACCGACACCGCCGAACTCGCGGCGCGCATCCACGAACTGCTCGACGTCTTCGGCTGCACGCAGGAGGTCTACGAGCTCGGGCTCGGCGGCAAGGTGATGCGCCCGGTCAGCGAGCAGGCGATCGAGCGCATCATCGCGGCCCGGCGCGTGGTCGCGGCCGAGCTGACACGGATCAAGCAGGGCGACCTGATCGAGCCCTTCGTGCTCGACCGCTACAACCGCAACGCCCCGATCGTCGAGAACCTGATCTTCGGCACGCGGACCAGCACGCGCTTCGACAGCACGACCCTGCTGTTCGAGCCCTATGCCCAGTCGATCCTGAAGGCGGAGGCGCTGGTCGAGCCGCTGGCCGAGATGGGCGCGCGCATCGTCGCGACCGTGGTCGAAATCTTCGCCGGCCTGCCGCAGGGCCATGCGCTGTTCGAGCGCTATTCCTTCGGCGCGAATTTCGAGTTCGAGCGCCTGAACGAGCTCGCAGCGCTGCTGGCCAAGCACGACATGCGCAACCCGCTCGACCAGGAGACCGAGCGCGATCTCGTCGCGCTGGCGCTCGGCTATATCGAGCCCAAGCACAGGCTGAACCTGATCGATGCGCGCCTCGAGCGGCGCATCCTGCGGGCGCGGGAAAGCTTCCGCAAGCATCTGCCGGCCGATGCGGTCGAGGACGTCGATTTCTACGACCCCGACAAGGTGATGGTCGGCGCCAGCGTGCGCGACAACCTGATGTTCGGGCGCATCGGCTACGGCGTGCCCGATGCCGCCCGCAAGGTCGGCGAGATCGTGCTGCAGGCGCTCGCCCGCTCAGGGCTGGGCGAGGCGCTCTACCGGCTCGGCCTCGATACCGAGAGCGGCATCCGCGGGCGTTTCCTGCCGGTCCGGCTGCGACAGGCCGTGCCGTTGGTCCAGGCGCTGGTCAAGGCGCCGCAGATCGCGGTGCTCGACATATCCTCTCTGCTCGCGATTTCGGACGAGCCGCGGGAGATCGTCGCCCGGCTGCACAGCTATTGCGCGGGCATGACGCTGTTTCTTCTGGTCGGAGATGCTAACCTTGCGGGAGAGGTCCCGCTGCGGGTGCTGTTCCACGGAGCGACGGGCACGGTCGAGGCGCTGGGCAGGCCCGATGCGGCCAATGATCGGGCGTCGCGCCTCGAAAGCACCGGGCGCGAGGACACTGGGCGCGAGAACACTGGGCGAATGGAGGCGCGATCATGAGTCTGGAAACCGATATCGGCTGCCTGCGTTGCCTGCCGCTGTTCCAGGACATGCCGGCATCGCGGCTCAAGCTCGTCGCGCTGATGGGCGAGCGGCTGCAATTCGAGCCCGGTGCTGTCCTGATCAGCCCGCAGGAGAAGCTCGAGGGCGTCTACGTCATCCTGGAAGGCGAGGTCGAAATCCTGCAACCAAGCGAGAGCGGCGAGGAGCGGCGCTTCGTCAAGGACACCGGCAGCATCACCGGCGACGTGTCCCTGCTGAGCGGCCAGCCCTTCATCGCCACCATCAGCGCGAAGTCGCGGGTGCTGGCGCTGCGGATTCCGAAGGACCTGTTCTTCGAACTGCTCCAGACGGTGCCGGAATTCAGCCTCGCCGTCTGCCGGGATCTGGCCGGCCGGGTCCACAGGCTTGCCTCCGTCCTGCTGCGCGAGCACGAAACCGTTTGACGAGGTCCATCATCGCATGAACCGGCCGCAAGCCGCAGGCACGAACCGCACGGGCGCAACCCGCGGCGGCATGGGTGCGAGCATGGACCAGGTCTCGTCCTGGAGTCGGGACATCCGGTTCGTCTCCGGGTTGATCCTGCTTGTTTTCGCCACGACCCATTTCCTGAACCATGCCGTCGGCATCCTCGGTGTCGGCGCCATGGAGAAGGTCCAGGACTGGCGCTATGGCTTCTGGCATTCCTGGGCCGGGACGGCCGCGCTCTATGGCGCGCTGATCGTCCACCCGGTCTTCGCGCTGCTCAGGGTGGTGCAGCGGCGCACCTTCAAGATGCCTCTGCGCGAAATGCTGCAGATCGCGCTCGGCCTCGCCATTCCGCTGCTGCTGGTCGACCACATCATCAGCACGCGGGTGATGGGCATCTATTTCGGCGTCGACGAGAGCTACCGCTCGGTCCTGCGCCGGCTCTGGCCGGGGCTGGCGCTGACGCAGTCGCTGCTGCTGCTGCTGGTCTGGACGCATGGCATCATCGGCATCCATTTCATGCTGCGCGCCCGCGACAGCTATCGCCACTGGCGCGACCCGTTCCTGCTGGCGGCGATCCTGATCCCGCTCCTGGCCATCATCGGCTTCTCCGTCGGAGCGCGGGAGGCCGAGCAGATGGCGATGCCGGCCGAGCTGGTCAGCGACGCGCAAGCCGCGATGTTCGCCCGCGACGTGATGTGGGGCAAAGGCGCCTTCTACGGCCTTGTCGCTTCCTTCCTGTTGTTCATCGGCATTCGCGAGATCAGGGTCCGGACGACGCGCCAGATCACGGTGCGCTTCGTCGGCCACGGCACGCGCCGGCTGGCGCCGGGGCCGACCGTGCTCGAGATGTTCCGGCGCTTCGGCATTCCCCATGCCGCGCTCTGCGGCGGGCGGGCGCGCTGCGCCACCTGCCGCGTGCTGGTGATGGACGGCAACGACAAGCTGCCGAAGCCGGGCCCGAACGAGGCCAAGCTGCTGCGGCGGATCTCGGCGCCGGAAGGCGTCCGGCTCGCCTGCCAGATCAGGCCGCGCGACGATCTTCAGGTGCAGATCCTGCTGGCGTCGCGATTGAATGCCGGCGCGGCGCGCCCGTTCGAGATCGACGATGCCGCGGGCAAGCGCGGCCTGACCGTGGTGGTGGCCGATCTCAGGGCGTTCTCCGCTCTCTCCGAACGGCAATTGCCGCGCGAGCTGATCGGCCTGCTCAACCGTTTCTTCGACGAGATGGGGCAGGCGATCACGGCGCATGAGGGGCGCATCGACGCCTTCTATGGCGACGGCTTCATGGCGGTGTTCGGTCTCGAAGGCCCGCCGGCACGCGGGGCACAGGCCGCGATCGCGGCTGCCGGCGACATCGTGCGCGCGGTCGATGCGCTCAACCGGGAATACGGCGCGGCGCTTCCGCTTCCGCTCCGGATCGGCATCGGCATCCATACCGGTGACGCGATCACGGGCGCGGTCGAGAACGAAAACCTCGGACGGCGCGAGATCACGGTTGGCGAGACCGTCATGGTCGCGAGCCAGCTCGAATCGGCGACGCGGCGCGTGCTGGCCGATATCGTCGTCTCCGAGGACACGATCCGGGCGAGCGGGCGCAGCTATGCCGGCACGACGACGCTGAAGATCGCGATCAAGGGGCGCGAGAAGCCTTTGACCGCCTATGGCTTCGCCAGCGCGCCGGAAATCGCCCGCCGCAAGCGCGAGGACGTGGCGGTGCCGGTTCCCGTGGTGGCCGGCGGCGAGGCGACTACATCGGCAGAAGTGGTGCAGGAGCAGGGCGAGACCGGCGAAAAGGGCTGATCCTTGCGCGGATGGCTGGTTTTTTGCGGGCGCGCATGTCTATGGTCCGCCGGCTTTTCCGGATGACGACCGACCCATGACGCCCGAACCGCCCCAAGAGGCCTTTCACGACCTGCTGCGCGGCATGGCAGCGCTCTCGGGCAACCGTGTCGTCGCCGATATCGCGCGGCTTTACGGCAAGGGCGCGCCGCCCGACCTGTCGATCGCCTGCAACCACAAGCAGATCGCCTCGAAGCAATGGCTGGTCGAGGCGCTGGCCGAGACTTACCCTAAGCCCGCGGGACCTGTCTGGGTGCTCGGCGCCTGGTACGGCGTGCTCGGCGCGCTGCTGCTCGACGATGCCCGGCTTGCGATTCCGGGGATCGTCAGCCTCGACATCGATCCGACCTGCGCGCCGATCGGGGAGATCCTGAACCATCGCCATGTTCAGGCCGGGCGGTTCCGGGCGATGACGGCCGACATGATGGCGATGGATTTCGCGGCGCAGTCGCCGGCGCCGGGGCTGGTCATTAACACGAGCTGCGAGCATCTCGATGATGTGCCGGGCTGGCTCGCGACCTTGCCCAAGGGCCTGCCGCTCGTGCTCCAGTCCAACGACTATTTTCGCGAGCCGGACCACCGCAGCTGCGTGCCCTCGCTTGACGCCTTCCGTGAGCAGGCGGGGCTGTCCGAGGTCTGGTTCGCAGGCGCCCGGCCGACGAAGAACTATACGCGCTTCATGCTGATCGGACGGCGATGACAGCGGGCAAGGCGCCGCGCATCGCGGTGGCGATGAAGGGCTATCCGCGCCTGTCGGAAACCTTCATCGCGCAGGAATTGCTCGGCTTGCAGCAGCGCAGCCTCCCCTTCGAAATCTGGTCGCTGCGCCATCCGACCGATGCGGCGAAGCATCTGATGCACCATCAGATCACGGCGCCGGTGCGCTATCTGCCGGAATATCTGCACGACGAGCCGGCTCGCGTGGCGCGCGGAATACTGGCGGCCCTGCTGAGGCCGGGTTTGCTGCGACTGCTGCCAATCTTCCTGCGGGATCTCGCGCGCGACCGGACGCGCAATCGCTGGCGCCGCTTCGGGCAGGCCTGCGTGATGGCGCGCGAACTGCCCGATGATATCCGGCACCTGCATGTGCATTACCTGCACACGCCGGCTTCCGTGATCCGCTATGCCGCCTTGCTCGCCGGTCTGACATGGTCGTTCTCGGCCCATGCCAAGGATATCTGGACGACCGAGGATTGGGAAAAGCGCGAGAAGATCGCCTCCGCCGTCTGGGGTGTCACCTGCACCCGCGATGGGCATCGCGAGCTGGAGCGCCTCTCCGACCGGCCGGACAAGGTCGCGCTGGTCTATCACGGGCTCGATCTCGCGCGCTTTCCGGCGCCGGGATCGCGCTCGGCATGGGACGGCTCGGACGCGAACGATCCCGTGCGCTTCGTCACCATCGGGCGCGCAGTGGCGAAGAAGGGCTTTGACGACCTTCTGGACGCGCTGGCCAAGCTGCCTCCCACGCTGCACTGGCGCCTGACGCATATCGGCGGCGGGGAGAAGCTGAAGGCCTTGCAGGCGCAGGCGCAGGCGCTCGGGCTCGACGACCGGATCGTCTGGGCCGGACCGAAGGCGCAGGATGAGGTCATCGCGGCTTTGCGGGCGGCCGATCTCTTCGTGCTGCCGTCGAAAGAAGCAGGCGATGGCGACCGCGACGGCCTGCCCAATGTGGTGATGGAGGCCGCGAGCCAGGGCCTGCCGATCGTCGCGACGGATTTCGCGGGAATCCCGGAATTCGTCCGCGATGGCGTCGAGGGCCTGCTGGTGCCGCCGGGCGATGTCGCGGCGCTCGCTGCTGCGTTGGGTGACCTGGCGAAGGCGCCTGAGAAGCGCGCCACGCTGGGCGAGGCAGCCTATGCGCGGCTGACGGGAGCCTTTTCTGCTCAGGCGGGGCTCGACCGGGTCGCGACGATGCTGAAGCGCTCGGCGGGCGAAGGGGCATGAGCGCTTCCGTCCTGATCGCGGTGACGCATCTGCTCGGCAGCGGCCATCTGGTCCGGGCCGCGAATCTCGCGCGAGCATTGGTGCAGGGCGGGCTTTCCGTCACGCTCGCCAGCGGCGGGATGCCGCTGCGCGTCATGGAGGATGAACCCTTCGCCTTCGTGCAATTGCCGCCGATCAGGACCGAAGGCACGGATTTCCGCACGCTGCTCGATGAGAGCGGGCAGCCGATCGACCCGGAGCGCAAGGCTGCCCGCATCGCCATGCTTGAAGGGCTGGCGGCGCGGTTGCGGCCGGATGTCGTGATCGTCGAGCATTTCCCCTTCGGGCGGCGTCAACTGGCCGCCGAGTTCCTCGCGCTGATCGCCGCAGCGAAGTCGGCGCGGCCCGAGGCGCTTGTGCTCTCCTCGGTGCGCGACGTTCTGGTGACGCCGCGGCCGGACCGAATCGCCGAGGCCGAGGGTCGGATCGCTGGGATGTTCGATGCGGTCCTGGTCCATGGCGATGCCGGTTTCCTGCCGCTCGACCGGTCGTGGCCGGTGGGCGAGGGGCTGGCGGCCAAGCTGCGCTATACCGGTTATCTCGCCGATGATCGGCCTGCCGACATCACGCTGGCGAACGGCGAGGTCATCGTCTCGGGCGGCGGTTCGGCAGCTGCCCTGCCGCTCTTCGCTTGCGCCGTAGCGGCAGCGCGGCTCGATCGGTCCGGACGCCGCTGGCGGATTCTCGCCGGGCGCGGCATGGCGGAGGCCGATCTGGGACTGCTTGCGGCCGATGCCCCTGAGAAGGTCGTGATCGAGCGGGCTCGGCCGGACTTTCCCGCTCTCCTTGCCGGCTGCGCGGTCTCGATCAGCCAGGCCGGCTACAACACCGTGCTCGATCTCGTCGCGGCCGGGCGGCCGGCGATCGTCGTGCCCTTCGATGCCGGCAACGAGACCGAGCAGACGGTCAGGGCCGAGGCGATGGAGCGGGCGGGGCTGGCGCGATGCTTCCGTCTGTCCGGGGATTTCGTCGGGGATGCGGTGGCTCTGACGGATGCCGTCGGTGAGGCCATGGGAGCCCAGCCCCCGGCCCTGCCGATCGACCGGGGCGGCGCAGCCCGCTCGGCCGCGATCGTGAAGGAGCTTCTCGCCGGGATTGCCGGCCGCGCCCGACACTGAGCCGGCATGCCCTTTGCGAGGGCCGGGGTGCAGCTTTGCGAATTGCCGCCTCCGGTCTTTCGCTCTAATGAGGGACGATCCGCCTCCCTTCTCGGTCGGCTCTGGGTTAACCGGCGAATTCCGGTCATGGCCCTTTGCCTGGAGACAAGATGATGACGACGACGACTGCGCCCGGCCTGCCCGACATCAAGCTGTCGGTGCGCGAGACCTTCGGGATCGATTCCGATCTCGAGGTGCCGGCCTTTTCCGCAGCCGATCCGCATGTGCCGGATTTCGATCCGGATTACCGATTCGACCGCGACACCACGATCGCGATCCTCGCCGGCTTCGCGCATAACCGCCGCGTCATGATCTCGGGCTATCACGGCACCGGCAAGTCGACCCATATCGAGCAGGTCGCCGCCCGCCTCAACTGGCCCTGCGTCCGCGTCAACCTCGACAGTCACGTCTCGCGCCTCGATCTCGTCGGCAAGGACGCGATCGTGCTGAAGGAAGGCAAGCAGATCACCGAGTTCCAGGACGGCATCCTGCCCTGGGCGTTGCAGAACAACATCGCGCTGGTCTTCGACGAATACGATGCCGGCCGCCCCGACGTGATGTTCGTGATCCAGCGCGTGCTGGAGCAGTCCGGCAAGCTGACGCTGCTCGACCAGAAGCGCGTCATCCGCCCGCACGGCGCCTTCCGCCTGTTCGCCACCGCCAACACGGTCGGCCTCGGCGACACGTCCGGCCTCTATCATGGCACCCAGCAGATCAACCAGGGCCAGATGGACCGCTGGTCGATCGTCACCACGCTGAACTACCTGCCGCATGACAACGAGGTCGCGATCGTCCTGGCGAAGTCGAAGCATTACCAGGGCACGCCGGACGGCAAGGACGTCATCAACAAGATGGTCCGCGTCGCCGATCTCACCCGCAACGCCTTCATGAACGGCGATCTCTCGACCGTGATGAGCCCGCGTACGGTCATCACCTGGGCCGAGAACGCGGCGATCTTCGGCGATATCGGCTTCGCTTTCCGCGTCACCTTCCTGAACAAGTGCGACGAGATGGAGCGGACGCTGGTGGCCGAGTTCTTCCAGCGCTCCTTCGGCAAGGAACTGCCGGAAAGCGCCGCGAACGTGGTGCTCAGCTAACGGGAGGACACGAGCCATGGCGCAGTATCAGGGAAGCTGCCACTGCGGGCGGGTCGCCTATGAGGTCGAAGCCGATCTCGGACAGACCCTCACCTGCAATTGTTCCTACTGCCAGCGCCGCGGCTCGATCCTCGCGTTCTCGCCCGCCAGCGCCTTCACGCTCACCAAGGGCGAGGATGCGCTGACCGAGTACCGCTTCAACACGCAGAAGATCCAGCATCTGTTCTGCGAGACCTGCGGCATCGAATCCTTCGCCAAGGCGAATGGGCCCGACGGCACGCCGATGGTCGCGGTCAACGTCCGCTGCCTCGCCGGCGTCGAGCCGACCGAATTGTCGCCGACCGCCTATGACGGGCGTTCGCGCTAGGAGGGGTTGTGGTCGCGATCACGGTCGAGCCCGAGCAGGACGAGACGCGTGCCGCGGTGCTGCGCGGCCTCAGCGCCCATAATCAGGTCAGGGTCGGCCCGCGCAACGGCACGCCATTGACGATCAGCCTGCGCGACGCGGACGGCACGATCCTCGGCGGGCTCGTCGGCGAGCTGAAATGGGAATGGCTGCATGTCGATCTGTTCTGGATCGACGAGAGCCAGCGCGGCACCGGCCGGGGCGCGGCCATCATGGCTGAGGCCGAGCAGCGGGCGAGGGATTACGGCGCGCGCGGCGTCTATCTCTCGACGATGAGCATCCAGGCGCCGGGGTTCTATCCCCGGCTCGGTTATCGCGAATGCGGCCGGATGGAGGACTATCCGGTGGCCGGTCAAACGCTGCATCATTTCACGAAGGCGCTATGAGTATCTCGAACCGCAAGCCAGGAACGCCGAAGGAAGCCCCGGCCGAGCCGCTGAAGCGGGCGATCTCGGGCGCGATGAAGGCGATCGCACGCAAGCCGGAGATGGAAATCGTCTTCGCGGCCGACAAGCCCTCGCTCGTTGGCGAGCGGGCGCGCCTGCCCGAGCCGCCGCGCAAGCTCAGCCCCGGCGATGTCGCGATCCTGCGCGGTCATGCCGATTCGATGGCGCTGCGCCTCGCCTGCCATGATGCCGCGATCCACCGCCGCACGGCGCCGGAGGGCGATGCGGCCCGTGCCGTGTTCGACGCCGTCGAACAGGCGCGCGTCGAATCGATCGGCGCGCGGCGGATGTCCGGCATGGCCGGCAACATCACCGCGATGCTGGAGGACCGCTACCACCGCGGCGGGCGCTACGAGGAGGTCACCGACCGGGCCGACGCCCCGCTGGAGGATGCGTTGGCGCTGATGGTGCGCGAGCGCCTGACGGGCCTCAAGCCGCCAAAGGCGGCCGAGAAGGTCGTCGAGCTCTGGCGCGAGCAGATCGAGGCCAAGGCCGGGGCCGATCTCGACCGGCTCACCAAGACGATCGAGGACCAGCGCGGCTTCGCCCGCACGGTGCGCGACATGCTGGCGGCACTCGACATGGCCGAGCAGACCGCGCAGGGCGACGAATCCGACGAGGACGAGGACAACCAGGACCAGTCCTCCGAGGACCAGCAGCAGCAGGACGGCGAATCCGAGCAGGAGAGCGGCGCCGATCGTTCCGAGGTCGAGGTCTCCGAGGACGCGACCGAGGAACTGCAGGAAGGTGCCTCCGAGGCGACCGACGCGCCGGCCGGCGACTGGGACGAGGAGGACGAAGCTTCCGAATCCGAGGAGGCCGGCGAGGCGCCGCGCCCGCGCGAGAGCCGCGGCAACGAGCGCCCGCAGACCGATTACAAGGCCTATACCCAGAAATTCGACGAGGTCGTCACGGCCGAGGAACTCTGCGACGCCGAGGAACTGACGCGCCTGCGCGCCTATCTCGACAAGCAGCTCGCCCATCTCCAGGGCGTGGTCGCGCGGCTCGCCAACCGCCTGCAGCGGCGCCTGATGGCGCAGCAGAACCGCACCTGGCAGTTCGATCTGGAGGAGGGCGCGCTCGACCCGGCGCGCCTGCCGCGGATCATCCTCGATCCGTTCCAGCCGCTCTCCTTCCGGCAGGAATCGGACACGAATTTCCGCGACACGGTCGTGACGCTGTTGATCGACAATTCCGGCTCGATGCGCGGGCGACCGATCACGGTGGCGGCGACCTGCGCCGATATCCTGGCCCGGACGCTGGAACGCTGCGGCGTCAAGGTGGAATTGCTCGGCTTCACCACGCGCGCCTGGAAGGGCGGGCTGTCACGCGAGGCCTGGCTGCAATCGGGCAAGCCGGCCAATCCCGGCCGCCTGAACGATCTCCGGCACATCATCTACAAGGCGGCGGACGCGCCCTGGCGGCGCGCGCGCAAGAATCTCGGCCTGATGATGCGCGAGGGGCTGCTCAAGGAGAATATCGACGGCGAGGCGCTGGACTGGGCGCATAAGCGCCTGCTCGGCCGCTCCGAACAGCGCAAGATCCTGATGGTGATCTCGGACGGCGCGCCGGTCGACGATTCCACCCTCTCGGTCAATGCCGGCAATTATCTCGAGCGGCATCTGCGCCATGTCATCGCCGAGATCGAGACGCGCTCGCCGGTCGAGCTCATCGCCATCGGCATCGGCCATGACGTGACGCGCTATTATCGCCGCGCCGTCACCATCGTCGATGCCGAGGAGCTGGGCGGGGTGATGACCGAGAAGCTCGCGGAACTCTTCGAAGAGGACGGGCCTGCGGGTTCCGGCTCCAAGCGCCGCGGGCATTGATGCGCCTGACGCGCCGCGCCGCGCTGGCAGGGCTCGGCGCGTTCGCGCTGCCCGCCGCCGCGCAGGCGATCGAGCAGACCCGCTTCCCCGTCGGGGTCTCGGCACGACCGATCGCGGCTTTCGAGCCGCGCCGGCCGGAGCAGCGCCGCTTTGGCGCGCTGCAATTCCGCAGCGGGCTCGTGCTCTCGTCCGGCCATCCGCGCTTCGGTGGATTTTCGGGGCTGGCGCGACTGAATGGCGGGCGCGATCTCGTCGCCATCACCGATCGCGGCTACTGGCTGACGGCGAAGGTCGCCTCCAATGGCGGCAAGCTCACCGGGCTCGAGGAGGCCGAGATGGCGGCGATTCTCGGCGCCTCTGGGCGACCTCTGACCCGCTCCGGCCTCTTCGACACCGAGAGCCTCTGCATCCATGATGGTACGGCTTACGTCGGGATCGAGCGCAAGCATGAGATCGCCCGCTTCGACTGGGCGCGCGATGGCGTCGAGGCGCGTGCACGGCCCGTGCCGGTGCCGCGTGAGTTCAAGCGCCTGCCGCGCAATCGCGGGCTGGAGGCGCTCGGCGTCATGCCTGTGGGGCCGCTGAAGGGCGCTCTCATCGCCATCGCCGAGCGTTCGGGCAAGGAGGACGAGCCGACGCTCGGTGCCATCCTTGGCGGCCCTCAGCCGGGCCTGTTCAAGCTCGCCCGGCATGACGGCTACGACATCACCGATCTCGCCTTCCTGCCTTCCGGCGACATGCTGGTGCTGGAGCGCTGGTACCAGCCGCTGCGCGGCGTCGGCATGCGGATCAGGCGAATCGCCGGGCGCGATATCCGGCCGGGGGCGCTGATCGGTGGTCAGCGCCTGATCGAGGCCGATCTCGGCTTCGAGATCGATAATATGGAAGGACTGTCGGTCCATCTGGAGGCGGGGCGGACGGTGCTGACCCTGATCTCGGACGACAATTTCTCGTTCCTGCAGCGCACGCTGCTGCTGGAGTTCGAGCTGCTTTCGTAGACAGCGTCATGGTCGGGCTTGTCCCGACCATCCACGTCTTCGCTGTTCGAAAGCCGTGTTCAAGACATGGATGCTCGCCACAAGGGCGAGCATGACGGTTGAGCTCAGCTCAAACGAAAAAAGCGGCCTTGCGGCCGCTTCATTCAAACCCGGAAGGGCAAACCGCTCAGTTGGCGGTGAGCTTCTTCTCGAGGTCGCGCTTCAGGGTCAGCGCGCCGACCGAGAGGTCGCCAGCCGCAGCCTTGAGCAGGAAGGCATCGAGACCGCCGCGATGCTCGACCGAGCGCAGGGCGTTGGCCGAAATGCGCAGGCGCACCGAACGGCCGAGCGCGTCCGACTGCAGCGTGACGTTCACGAGGTTCGGACGGAAGACGGTCTTCGTCTTGCGGTTCGAGTGGCTGACGAGGTGGCCGGTCTGGGTGGCTTTCCCGGTCAGTTCGCAACGGCGGGCCATGATATCGTTCCTTACGTTCCCGGGGGCGCTCAAACAAAAAAACCGACACGTGACGTGCCGGCGAGCACCGGAAGTCAAATTGAAGTCGCGGTTCCATAGCCAAGGGCGCGGCTTGCGTCAAGGAAAACTCCGTTCGCCGTTCACATGGCCTTCAGCGTTAACGGGGTGTAAAGATCGGGGTCCGATGCTTCAATCGGTCGTTGCTTCGCCACAAGGGGAAGCCGGCCACGATTCGGGCCGATTCAGAGTGCATTCCGCACAGGATCGCGCCGTTCCGGAGACAGTGGATGAAGTCCGCCGCCGCATCGTCCCTTGCAGGCCTCGCCCTCGCCGCCTGTCTGGGCGCGAGCGCCGATGCAGCCTCGCTCGACGCGCGCTACGACGTTTCGCTCCTGGGAATCACCCTGGGGACGGCGAGCCTCAGCGGCGGCATCGACAATTCCGGCTACAAGCTCGACATCACTGCCAAGCTGACGGGAATCGCCGGTGGCGTCACCGGCGGGCGCGGCTCGGGCGCGGCGACAGGCGCCCTTGTCGGCGGCAGGCTTGCGCCGAAGACCTTCGCTGTGAGCTCCGCCAATTCCAGTGAGAGCCGGACCGTCCGCATGGCGCTTGCCGAGGGCGCCGTCGCCGGCATCGATATCGAGCCGCCGATCGACGAGAAGCCCGATCGCGTGCCGCTCAACGAGAGCCACAAGCGCAATATCGTCGATCCCCTCAGTGCCTTCCTGATGCCGGTCACCGGCAAGAGCAAGGACGCCGCCTGCAACCGCACGCTGCCGATCTTCGACGGCGCGGCGCGCTACGACATCAAGCTCTCGAGCGCCGGCACCCGCAACGTCAAGCTCGAAGGCTATAGCGGCCCGGTCTCGATCTGCCAGGCGCGCTTCGTCCCGATCGCCGGCCACCGCGCGCTCAGGCCCAGCACCAAGTTCATGGCCGAGAACCGGGACATCTCGGCCTGGCTCGCGCCGATCGCCGGCACCGATGTGATGGTGCCGGTGCGCATCTCCGTGAAGACGATGATCGGCACGGCCGTGATCGAAGCTTCCAGATTCAAGGTCGATCCCGGCGTGACCGCCAGCGCTGCGCGGAATTGAGGCCGGGCCTCAGGGCGCGCGCTTGACGCCCTGATCGTCCTCGAAGACCGGCCGGAAGAACGAGCGCTCATAACTGATGATGAAACGCTCCTTCTCGTTCATCGCGAAGGCTGCCTGGCATTCGGGATCGGCGAAGGAGCGCTTGCGGTAATCCTCATAAGCCGCGAGCGACGGGAAGCTGAACATGGCGAGCGCCACGTTCGAGACGCCTTCCGACGGCATGAAGTAGCCGTGGTGCTTGCCGCCGAACTTTTCGACCAGCCGGATCCAGAGCTTGCCATAGGCCTCGAAGGCTTCGAGCTTATGCGGATCGATGACGTAGCGCAGATAGCAGGTGACCATGGTCAGGCCGCCTTCGCCGTGCTGAGGAAGGTCTTCATCCGCTCCAGCGCCTTCTCGATGTTCTCCAGCGAGTTGGCATAGGACAGGCGGATATAGCCCTCGCCGTGGACGCCGAAATCGGGGCCGCCGATGGTGGCGACGCCGGTTTCCTCCAGCAGGGCCGAGGCCAGCTTCTTCGCCTTCCAGCCGGTCTGCGAGACGTTCGGGAAGGCGTAGAACGCGCCCCGGGGCTCGATGCAGGAGACGCCGGGCAGGCCGTTCAATCCCTTGACCACCGCCTTCCGGCGCCGGTCGAACTCCGCCAGCATCATGTGCACCGCGTCCTGCGGACCGGTGAGTGCCGCCAGGCCAGCCCATTGCGCGGGGGCGTTGACGCAGGAATGCGAATTCACCGCGAGCTTGCGGGCATTGTCGAGCAGGGGCTTCGGCCAGACCGAATAGCCGAGCCGCCAGCCGGTCATCGCATAGGTCTTGGACCAGCCGTTGAGCAGGATCAGCCGGTCGCGGATTTCCGGATAGCTGAGAAGGCAGACATGCTTCTCGCCGTCATAGACCATCTGGTCGTAGATCTCGTCGGACATGATCGCGACGTCGGGAAACGCCGCCAAGCCGGCGACGAGCTTGTCGATCTCGGCCTTGGGCGTGACGCCGCCGGTCGGGTTGGCCGGCGAGTTGATGATCAGCAGCCGGGTCTTCGGCGTGATCAGCGCCAGCGTCTCCTCGGCGGAGAAGGCGAATCCGTTCTCCTCGCGGATCGGCACCGGGACCGGCGTCGCGCCGGTATACTCGATCATCGAGCGATAGATCGGGAAGCCGGGGTCCGGATAGAGAATCTCGGCGCCGGGCTCGCCGAACATCAGGATCGCCATGAACATGGTGACCTTGCCGCCGGGCACGATCATCACGCTCTCGGGCGAGACCTCGACCGCGAAGCGCTTGTGCAGGTCGGCGGTGACCGCCTCGCGCAGGGGCAGGATGCCGTTGGCGGGGGTGTAACCGTGATGACCGTCACGCAGCGCCTTCACCGCGGCTTCGACGATGTGGTCGGGCGTCGAAAAATCCGGCTGGCCGATGCCGAGATTGATGATGTCCTTGCCCTGGCGCTGCAATTCGGTGGCGCGGGCCAGCACGGCGAAGGCGTTTTCCTCGCCGATGCGGGAGAAGGAGGGGACGACGTGAAGGGTCATGGCGCGTTTCCTCGGGCAGCGTTGGCATGAAGCCGGCTGCGCCTGTCTTGGCGCCAAACCGGCGCGGCTGGCAAGCGCGGGCGGCGCATTCCGGGATTGTTGCATGCTGCATACAGCATGATTAAATAGTATGACTATCAGCCAGATTGGGCCTTGCCGAGCCGCAGGCGATGGGCATGATGGCTAGTCTCAAATCGTTTGAATGTGAGATCGGCAAGCGGCCGCCAGCGCCGCGCCGAACGAGAGGAAACGAGGATGGCCAAGGCACCCGGCAAGAAATCCGTTCGGCGCATCAAGCCCGAGCAGTTGCGCTCGAAGGCATGGTTCGACAATCCCGACAACGCCGACATGACCGCGCTCTATATCGAGCGCACGATGAATTTCGGCTTGTCGCGGGAAGAACTGCAATCGGGTCGGCCGATCATCGGCATCGCCCAGACCGGCTCGGACATCGCGCCCTGCAACCGGCATCATATCGAACTCGCCTCGCGCGTCCGCGACGGCATCCGCGAGATGGGCGGCGTGCCCTTCGAGTTCCCGATCCATCCGATCCAGGAAACCTGCAAGCGGCCGACCGCGGCGCTCGACCGCAACCTGCAATATCTCTCGCTGGTGGAGATCCTCTACGGCTATCCGCTCGACGGCGTCGTGCTGACGACCGGCTGCGACAAGACCACGCCGGCCCAGATCATGGCGGCCGCGACGGTCGACATCCCGGCGATCGCGCTGCCGGGTGGGCCGATGCTGAACGGCTCCTTCCGCGGCGAGCGCACCGGCTCGGGCACGATCGTCTGGAAGGCGCGCCAGATGATGGCGGCCGGCGAGATCGACTATAAGGGCTTCGTCGACCTCGTTGCCTCGTCGGCACCTTCCGCCGGCCATTGCAATACGATGGGCACGGCCTCGACGATGAACTCGCTGGCCGAGGCGATGGGCATGACGCTGCCCGGCGCCGCCGCGATCCCCGCGCCCTATCGCGACCGCTACGAGATGGCCTATCTCACCGGCAAGCGCATCGTCGAGATGGTCTGGGAGAACCTGATCCCCTCGAAGATCCTGACCCGCGAGGCGTTCGAGAACACCATCGTCATCAATTCGGCGATCGGCGGCTCGACCAACGCGCCCGTCCATGTCAACGCCATCGCCAAGCATATCGGCGTCAAGCTCGACAACGAGGACTGGACCAAGGTCGGCTACGACATCCCGCTGCTGGTGAACCTGCAGCCGGCCGGCGAGTATCTCGGCGAGGACTACTATCGCGCCGGCGGCCTGCCTGCCGTGATCGCGGAGCTGATCGAGAAGGGCAAGCTCAAGCCCGCGATCACCGCCAACGGGCGGACGCTGGAAGAGAACTGCAAGGGCGCCTTCTCGATCGCCCGCGAGGTGATCAAGAGCTACGACCAGCCGATGAAGGCCCAGTCGGGCTTCCTCAACCTCTCCGGCAACCTGTTCGATTCCGCGATCATGAAGACCAGCGTGATCACGCCGGAATTCCGCAAGCGCTATCTGGAGAACCCGAAGGACCCGATGGCCTTCGAGGGCCGCGCCATCGTCTTCGACGGGCCGGAGGACTATCACCACCGCATCGACGATCCGGCGCTCGCCATCGACGAGCACTGCATCCTGTTCATCCGGGGCGTCGGGCCGATCGGGTATCCGGGCGCGGCCGAGGTCGTGAACATGCGGCCGCCGGACTACCTGATCAAGAAGGGCATCACCGCGCTCGCCTGCGTCGGCGACGGGCGCCAGTCCGGCACCTCGGGTTCGCCCTCGATCCTCAACGCCTCGCCGGAAGCGGCGACCGGCGGCGGGCTCGCGCTGCTCAAGATGGGCGACAAGGTCCGCATCGACCTGAAGAAGCGCACCGCCAACATCCTGATCTCGGATGAGGAGCTGGCCGAGCGCAAGGCGGCGTTCAAGGCTTCGGGCGGCTACAAGTATCCGAAGAGCCAGACGCCCTGGCAGGAGATCCAGCGCAAGATCGTCGACGAACTCTCCGAGGGCATGGTCCTCAAGCCGGCGGTCAAGTACCAGAAGATCCACAAGAAGTTCGGCATTCCGCGCGACAACCACTGAGGGGATGTCGCGTTTGAAAGGTGTCATCCCGTGCGCGCTGCGGCATGTAATGCCGCGGCGCAGACACGGGACCGTCACCCGATAAAGGCGCCCTTGCTTCGTACGATTCCGCATCTGCGCAGCGGCACTTCGCGCCGCGGCGCGTGCGGGATGACACGCGGCACTGGCGCTTTCCCGTTGCCGGCGCCACCCACGCCATTCCGCCCGCGCATCGGCGTTCGCTGCGCGACGCGCGCCCAACGGGGCTGACAAACGATACGACCCTCGACACTATGGCAGTCGTTCGTTCCGCCTCCATTTGAAACGATTTAAACCATGGCACAGAGCCCGCAGGTCGAAGCCTTCCGCAAGCTCCACGAGGCCGGCTGCTTCGTGATGCCCAATCCCTGGGATCTCGGCTCGGCCCGCTGGCTGCGCGGGCAGGGCTTCAAGGCGCTGGCGACGACGAGCGCCGGCTATGCCTTCACGCAGGGGCGCGCCGACCAGGACGTGCCGCGCGACATGATGCTGGCCCACATCGCCGAGATCGTGAAGGCGGTGCCCGACCTGCCGGTCAATGCCGATTTCGAGAACGGCTATGCCGACACGCCTGACGGCGTCGCCGCCAACGTCAAGCTCTGCGTCGCGACCGGCGTCGCAGGCTTGTCGATCGAGGATGCGACCGGGCGCCAGGACGCGCCGCTCTATCCGTTCGAGCTCGCGGTCGAGCGGATCAAGGCGGCGCGCAAGGCGATCGACGAGACCGGCTCCGGCGTCGTGCTGACGGCGCGGGCCGAGTGCTTCCTGACCGGTCATCCCGAGCCGCTGAAGGAATCGGTACGGCGGATCGAGGCCTATGCCGCGGCGGGTGCCGACGTGCTCTATGCGCCCGGCCCGAAGACCCCGGCCGATATCGGAGCCATCGTCGCTGCGGCCGGCGGCAAGCCCGTGAACACGCTGATCTACGGCGATTTCGGGCTTTCCGTGCCTGAAATCGCGGCGACCGGTACGCGGCGCATCTCGATCGGCGGGGCGCTGGCGCGGGCGGCCTGGGCCGCCTTCATCGAGGCGACGCGGCTGATCGCGGAGGAGGGCAGCTTCAAGGGCTTCGCCGGCAACGGCGCCTCGGCGCCCCTGAATCCGTTCTTCACCAAAGACCTCGCGGAGCGCTCATGAGCGGCACGCTGCTGATCGCGCCGGAATGGCTCGGGCTCAGCGGCCTCTGGCAGATCGACGCCAAGGGCAAGCGTCGGGCGGTCGACGCCGAGGATGTCGGGCTCTCCGAGGCGGTTGCGGACCGGCTCGAAGCCTGGATGGATGCCTTCGACGCGATCTATGACGAGGATGAACCGGCGGCTTCCGATTTCAGCGACGCGGTCGAGCGGCTGGCCTGGGAAGCGGAAGGCGCAGCGCTCGCCCATGCCATTGCGGGAGAACTCGGAGCGGGCTGGGAGATCCGGCTCGACCTCGCCGGCTGGAAGGGGAAGGAAGCATCATGACGACGCTTCATTGGACGGCCCCCCCGTTCCCGCCGGCCAAGGTTCTGGAAGGCCAGTATTGCCGGCTCGAACCGCTCGATGTCGCCAAGCATATCGACGATATCTGGGCCGCCGATGTCGGGCGCGACAGCGTCTGGGACTGGCTCTCAGTCCCGCCGCCGAAGGACAAGGACGCATACCGCGCGCTGCTCGACTCGATGGTCGCGAAGGCCGGCATCGTGCCGCTCGCCGTGATCGACAAGGCCGACGGCAAGGCCAAGGGCCATCTCTGGATCATGGAGATCCGGCCCGAGCATGGCGTGTTCGAGGTCGGCTCGATCACCTATTCCCCGGCCTTGCAGCGGACGCGGGCGGCGACCGAGGCGATCTATCTCGTCGGCGATTACGGCTTCTCGCTCGGCTATCGCCGCTACGAGTGGAAGTGCAACAACCTGAACGAGCCGTCCAAGCGGGCCGCTTTGCGCTTCGGCTTCCAGTATGAGGGGCTGTTCCGCCAGCATATGGTGGTGAAGGGCGCCAATCGCGACACCGCCTGGTTCTCGATCCTGGACGGCGAATGGCCGGTGCGCGCCCAGGCCTTCCGCCGCTGGCTGGCGCCGTCGAATTTCGACGCGCAGGGCCAGCAGAAGCTCGCGCTCGGTGCCTTCAACCAGATCGGAGGCCATGCGGGAACTGTCGCGCTGCGCCGGGCCGGGCTCGCGGATATCCCGGCGATCCTTGCGCTCAAGAACGCTGCCTATACGCCGAACGAGAGCATCATCGGCGTGCCCTCGCTGCCCCGCATCGCCGATTATGCGCAGGTCGTCGCCGAGCACGAGGTCTGGCTCGCGGAGGATGCCGGCAAGCTCGAAGCCGCGCTGGTGCTCGACATCGAGCCGGAGGATTTCACGATCTGGAGCGTGGCCGTCGCGCCGGAAGCGGCGGGCCGCAAGCTGGGCGCCGCGCTGATGGGCTTCGCCGACGAGCGGGCGCAGGCGCTCGGCTATGCTTCGGTCCATCTCTACACCCATGCCAAGCTGACCCAGCGCATCGGCTGGTACGAGCGGCTGGGCTTTTCCATCACGCATCATGAGGACATGGCCGACCGGCGGCTGACCCATATGCGCAAGACCTTTGCAAAAGCCGGTTGAAAGAGGACACGGGTATGGCAGGACGTTTGAAGGGCAAGGTCGCGGTCGTCACCGCCGCGGGGCAGGGGATCGGCCGGGCCATCGCCGAGGCTTTCGTCGCGGAAGGCGCCACCGTCTGGGCGACCGATAAGGACGTCGCCCTGCTGGAGGGTATTCCGAAGGCGAAGAAGCGCAAGCTCGACGTGCTCTCCAGCAAGGCGGTCAATGCCTTCGCCGAGAAGGTTGGCCCCGTCGACATCCTCGTCAACGCCGCCGGCTTCGTCCATCACGGCACGGTTCTCGACACCGACGACAAGGCCTGGGACTTCTCCTTCGACCTCAACGTCAAGTCGATGCATCGCACGATCCAGGCCTTCCTGCCGGGCATGCTGGCCAAGGGCTCCGGCTCCATCGTCAATATCGCCTCAGGTGCCGGCTCGGTGCGCGGCATCCCGAACCGCTACGCCTATGGCGCGACCAAGGCGGCGGTGATCGGCCTGACCAAGGCGGTCGCGGCCGACTACATCAAGAAGGGCGTGCGCGCGAACGCGATCTGCCCCGGCACGATCCAGTCGCCCTCGCTCGACCAGCGCATCAAGGATCTCGCCCAGGCGACGAAGACGACCGAGGCCGCCGCCCGGCAGGCCTTCATCGATCGCCAGCCGATGGGCCGGCTCGGCACGGCCGAGGAGATCGCTGCGCTCGCCGTCTACCTCGCAGCGGACGAGTCGAGCTACACCACCGGCCAGATCCATCTGGCGGATGGCGGCTTCGCCCTCTGAAGCGCTTTCGGACGGAGGGCGGCCGTCGCCCTCCGTTCCCCTGACGGGTTGCCGCGAAGAGCAGCCCGCGATGCGAACCGGATAGGGAGACGTCATGCATGTCCTGATCACAGGTGCGGCCGGCATGGTCGGCCGCAGGCTGGCGGAACGTCTGGCGCGCGAGGGCCAGTGCGCCGGCCAGGCGATCGACACGCTGACGCTGACCGATGTGGTGGCGCCCGCGCTGCCGGCCGAGCTTGCGGATCGCGCGACGATCCGCGTCGAGGATGCCGGCGATGCCGCTGTCGCCAGGGAATTGGCGGCGCTGCGGCCGGACCTGATCTTCCACCTGGCTGCGATCATCTCCGGCGAGGCCGAGCGCGATTTCGACAAGGGCTACCGCGTCAATCTCGACGGCATGCACAACCTGCTGGAGGCGATCCGGCATGAGGGCGGCGCTGCCTATGCGCCCAAGCTCGTCTTCACCAGCTCGAGCGGCATTTTCGGCGCGCCGTTCCCGGCGTCGATCTCCGACGAGTTCCACGTCACGCCGCTGACCAGCTACGGCACGCAGAAGGCGATCGGCGAATTGCTGCTGGCCGACTATTCCCGGCGCGGCTTCGTCGAGGGCGTCGGCATCCGCTTCCCCTCGATCGTGGTCAGGCCGGGCAAGCCCAATGCCTCAGCTGGCGGCTTCTTCTCCGGCATCATCCGCGAGCCGCTGCAGGGGCAGGAGGCGTTGCTGCCGGTCAGCGACGAGGTGCTCTTCACCCATGCGAGTCCGCGTTCCGCCGTCGGTTTCCTGATCCATGCCGCCGGCCTCTCGCGCGATGAGCTCGGCCCGCGGGTCAACCTGACCATGCCCGGCGTCTGTGTCACGGTCGGCGAGCAGATCGAGGCGCTCCGCCGCATTGCCGGCGACAAGGCGGTGAAGCTGATCAAGCGCGCGCCCGATCCGGCCTCGGCGGCGATTGTTGCGGGCTGGCCGACACGCTTCGACGCAAAGCGTGCGCTGGCTCTGGGCTTCACCGCCGAGCGCGATTTCGACGAGATCATCCGCGTCCATATCGCCGACGATCTCGGCGGCCATCTCCCGAACTGACGAAACCTCAGAGCAAACCTTCAGGACAGATCCGATGCATATTCTCGTTCTCGGCGGCGCCGGCATGGTCGGGCGCAAGTTCATCGAGCGGCTGGCGCGCGACGGCCATCTCGGCGGCAAGCCGGTGACGCGCGTGACGGCGCAGGACGTCGTCGTCGCCTCGCCCCCGCCGGCCGCGCCCTTCGATTTCGAGGCGGTGGTCTCCGATCTCTCGATCCATGGCGAATCCGAGAAACTGATCGCGACGCGGCCGGAGGTGATCATCCATCTCGCGGCGGTGGTCTCGGGCGAAGCCGAGGCCGATTTCGACAAGGGCTATCGGATCAATCTCGACGGCACGCGCTACCTCTTCGAGGCGATCCGGCATGCGGAGGGCTATACCCCGCGCGTGGTGTTCACCTCCTCGGTCGCGGTGTTCGGCGCGCCCTTCCACGACAAGATCGAGGACGAGTTCTTCACCACGCCATTGACCAGCTATGGCACGCAGAAGGCGATCGGCGAGCTCCTGCTCTGCGACTATTCGCGCCGCGGCTTCTTCAACGGCGTCGGCATCCGCCTGCCGACGATCTGCGTGCGCCCGGGCAAGCCGAACAAGGCGGCCTCGGGCTTCTTCTCCAACATCATCCGCGAGCCGCTGAACGGCGAGGAAGCGGTGCTGCCGGTCTCCGATCAGGTCCGCCACTGGCATGCCTCGCCGCGCTCGGCGGTCGGCTTCCTGATCCATGCCGCGACGATGGATACGGCCGCGATCGGCCCGCGCCGCGCCCTGACGATGCCGGGTTATTCCTGCACGGTCGCCGAGCAGATCGAAACGCTGCGCAAGGTCGCCGGCGAGAACGTGGTCAAGCGCATCAAGCGCGTGACGGACCCGGTGATCGACGGGATCGTCGCCGGCTGGCCGCGCAATTTCGACCCGCAGCGTGCTCTGGCGCTCGGCTTCAGGTCGGAGGCGAATTTCGAGGAGATCATCCGCGTGCATATCGACGACGAGCTGCACGGGACCTTCGTGAAGTAAGACGAAACTGCACTTCCGTCATGGTCGGGCTTGTCCCGACCATCCACGTCTTCCTCGGTCAAGTCCGCGTTCAAGACGTGGATGCTCGCCACAAGGGCGAGCATGACGGTTGCAGATCTTCAGGCCGGGCAGGGCTCGGCCTGTTCCTGCTGGCGCCGCGGCGGTATGCCGAGCGCGGGCGCACCGCGCGCCGACTCCTGCTCCGGTTCCAGTTCAGGCGCATGAGCCCAGCCGCTGGCGCTCCAGCTCTTGAGCGCCGCCCAGGTCGAGCGGTCGAGCCGGAACTGCTCGCAGGGGAACAGCCCGCCGCGCGCCGGCAGCGACTTCAGGAACGAGCCCTCCGACCGGAAGCCGGACTTCTCCAGCACCCGCCGCGAGGCCGGGTTGATGACGCGGGTATCGGCCTCGATCGCGGGCAGGTCGATCAGCGAGAACAGGCTGTCGATCAGGCCCTGCACGGCCTCGGTCGCGCAGCCCTTGCCCCAGTGCGGGGTGCCGAGCCAGTAGCCGATGAAGGGCACGCCCGTCGCCTGCCTGTGCGCGCTGATCATGCCGATCAACTCGTTGGGCTTCGACCGCGGGGTGATGGCCAGCGCGAGATGCTCGCCCAGCGCGTTGCCCTTGCGCATCGCGAAGATGAAGGGCTCCACCGCCTGGGGCGGGTAGGGATGGGGGATCGATGCCGTCATCTCGGCCACCGCCTTTTCACCGGCAAGGCGCAGGATGGCATTGGCATCGGCCATGCGGGGCCAACGCAGCCAGAGACGCCGGGTCTCGAGCCGGAAGACATCGTCGCGGGTCAGTTCGGGGAACATATCGTCTCTCCGTCGGCGCAAACGAAAAAGGGAGCTGGGACTTTGGTCCCATCTCCCCTTCGCTGACCTTCGGGAGACCCGTATTGGGTCTTTTAACCCTTGATCCGTTCGGTTCGATGGAACCGGCGGATCGAGAGAATTCCCTATCCGCCTATTACTCTGCGGCCTCTTGGGCCGGAACTACGTTCACGAAAGCTCGGCCGAGTTTCGTCGTGAATCGGACTCGGCCATTCGCCGTCGCAAAGAGGGTATGGTCTTTGCCCATGCCGACATTGGCGCCGGCATGCCACTTGGTGCCGCGCTGACGGATAATGATGTTGCCCGGAATCACGGCCTGGTCGCCGAACTTCTTGACGCCGAGGCGCCTGCCTTCGGAGTCGCGACCGTTGCGGGACGAACCGCCTGCCTTTTTATGAGCCATAACGCCCTACCTCAAAACTTGTGCTGTCTCTGTAACCCGAATCGGCGGCGAAAGCCAGCCGGTTCGGGTCCGACGATCAATCTGCGCTGACGGATGCCGTCAGTAGTCCTCGCCCGAAGCCAGTTCGGCCTGGTCGGCCTTGGCGCGCGGCGGCTTGCCGGCGAGCAGCTCCTTGGCCTGCTCGACCCACTCCTCGCGGGTGGCGCGGCCACGCAGCTTGAGCTCCTCGTCCCACTTGGCGATGTCGGCCTCGGTCCAGGCGGCGATGTCGTTCCAGGAGGCGATGCCGGCGGCGCGCAGCTTCTTCTCGATGGTCGGGCCGACGCCCGAGATCAGCGAGAGGTTCGAGGCGTCGAGGCCCTCGGTCGCCGCAGCAGCCTTGGCGGCCTTCGGAGCGGCCTTGCCCTTGGTCGCGGTCGAAGCGGCCTTCAGCGCCACAGCGGAGGCATCGCCCTTCTTCATCTCCGGCTTCTTGCCGCCGGTGAGGATGTCGGTGATGCGGATGACGGTCAGCTCGGCGCGGAAGCCGCGCTTGCGCTTCGAATTCTGGCGGCGGCGCTTCTTGAAGGCGATGACCTTCTCGCCACGAGCCTGCTCGACGATTTCACCGACGACGGTGATGTCGGAGAGGGCCTTGGCGTCGAGCGTGGTCTTCTCACCCTCGGTGAGCATCAGCACGGAGCCGAAAGCGACGGTGTCGCCCGGGTTGCCTTCGATCTTGGCGGCGGTGATCTTGTCGTTGGCGGCGACGCGGAACTGCTTCCCGCCGGTCTTGATGACTGCGAACATTTTGTCCTCCATGTTCGGCCCCGTCCTGTCGCGGCTTCCGGATGGAGGCCCGTGGGACGGCTTTTTGGCAGTCGATTGCGTGGTCTGGCTTGCTCTTGCGACATGCGACGCAGCGCACATGCCAAAAGAGATCGGGCGCGAGTTTCCCCGCGCCGGACGGTGCTCGATAGTCGCAAGGCCAGAGCAGGTCAAGCGAAAGCGGCGGGGAAGAGTGGATTTCTCCTGCGCAGGAGGCTTGCTCCCCGGACGCGGCTTGTGTAGTAACCGCCTCGCTTCGACCGAAGGCGACCGCGGACAGGTGGCAGAGTGGTTGAATGCACCGCACTCGAAATGCGGCATACCTGCAAGGGTATCGGGGGTTCAAATCCCTCCCTGTCCGCCATCCTCTCAATTCACTGCGCCGATCTGGAACGAGAAGCGCCACGCGGCGGCGTAAAGCTTCCGTTCTCCGTCCCTACGCGATCCGCAGTGTCGGTGTGCGAGGCGGGCTTGCGGCTCGCTGGAAACGGCTACCGGCACGGAACGGGGTTGAACTGACCGGCCAGGTTGCGCCTTAATTGCGGCTCACACAGCAAGGAGGCCCCCGATGCGATTGGCGCTTGCCATTATCACCCTGGCTCTCACCGGCTGCAACAGCACGCCTCAATCCCAGCATCCGACGCGGGATTACACCGTGGGCACGGCGGAGTGCTCGAAATTCGGCTGGGGTACCGCCCAGATGGCGGAATGCCTCGATCGTACCGCCGAACGCCAGTCGGCAACGGTTTCGCAGGAGCGCACAGGCGAAGCCGGCTAGATCGCCGGGCGGCCTTTCGGATGTGAAGTGTCGATCCGCTGCTGTAGCCGGCAACGAATCGGCAGACGTCTTCGGCCTCCCTTTGAACCGCTGCCGATCCCGCGTGCAGCCTGTACTGTTGGTTCGTCGCAAATTCGCAAGCAGGGTTGCACGCTGCCCTCAGGCGCGGCAAAGATGGACTCATGATCAGGATCTCGATTGCCGCCAGCCTGGTTGCCGTTCTGGCCGCCGGCTGTGTCTCCTCCCGGCCCCAGCCTGTCCAGCAGACTGCGGCTCCTTCCGCCAAGCGCATCGTCCGTGACGGCGGGCAGCTGGTTCTGCCGGACGGCACACGTGTCTCGCCGGATCATACCGGCGGCTTCACTCTGCCGAACGGCGATTACGTGAAGCGCGAGCGAGGGGCGCTGGTGTTGCCGACGGGCGCACGCTGCCAGCCCGACGCAAGCGGGTATATCTGCCCCTGAGGCCGAGGCGCCGGATGACGGCGCCTGCCTCGCTGCTCATTCTCTTTTCAGCCCGTTAATGACGAGCGGGCCTGCTATTCAAGCCGCGTCGGATGTCTGCCGACGCTTCTTCGCCGTGCCCGCGCCGGAATCGTCGGTATCGTCGAGGACGTGGTTATGGCTGCGGAAGGCCCAAATCTCCTTGGCGGCTTCCCAATGCTCGCGGTCGCGGCCCTCGGGCTGTCCGTCCTTGATCCAGAGCCCGTAGGCGATCTTCCGGATCTCGTGCTGGGTCTTGTCGTCCTGCTTCATGTCTCGCCTCCATGATCGCTCCCCGATGCGCATCGGGGAACTCTGGTTTCGGAGAGGATGACGGCCTTGCCGTACAGGGGAACAACCGCGGATCGGCCGGGTTGTTCCCGCGCGCGATGAAAGATCCAGCCCGGCGCGGGCGGGATGTTCAAGTCTTTGCGGTCGCCAGATCCGCTTCGCCGGGCGTTTCGGTTTTTGCTTGAGCGGGACGGCGGGCATAACGCTGGGCCAGGACTGCGCAGGCGAAGAGTTGTGCCTGGTGGAACAGCATCAGCGGCAGCACGATCAGGCCGAGCGCCTGGCCGGGGAACAGGATGTTCGCCATCGGGATGCCGCTCGCCATGCTCTTCTTCGAGCCGCAGAAGACGATGGCGATCTCGTCCTCCTTGGAGAAGCCGAGGCGGCGGCTGGCGAAGGTCGTGATCGTCAGCACTGCGGCGAGCAGGACGACGTCGATGATGATGACGAGTCCGAGATCGGCGAGCGTGACCTGCGACCAGATGCCGGCGACCATGCCCTCGCTGAAGGCGGCGTAGACGACGAGCAGGATCGAGCCGCGATCGACCAGCGAGATCGGCGCCTTGTGGCGCTGGAGGAAGGGGCCGATCCAGCGGCGCAGCAACTGCCCGACCAGGAAGGGCAGCAGGAGTTGCAGGGCGATGCTCTCGACGGCACGCGTGCTGAAGCCGCCGCCTTTCGAATTGAGCAGCAGGACGACGAGCAGCGGCGTCAGCACCATCCCGAAGAGGTTGGAGACCGAGGCACTGCACAGCGCCGCCGCGACATTGCCGCGCGCGATCGAGGTGAAGGCGATCGAGGACTGCACGGTCGAGGGCAGGATGCAGACGAAGATCAGGCCAGCGATCAGTTCGGACGGCAGGAAGCCGCCGAAGATGCGCGTGAGCAGCAGGCCGAGCAGCGGGAAGAGCAGATAGGTGCTCGCGAAGACCAGCGATTGCAGGCGCCAGTGCAGCAGGCCTTCCCAGACCGCCAGCGGCGACAGCCTTGCGCCATAGAGGAAGAAGAGGAGGGCGACCGCGACGGACACGGCGTCATTGGCGATCTCGGCCCCAGTGCCATGGGCGGGGAACACGGCCGCGACCGCGACAGTGGCCATCAAGGCGATCAGATAAGGATCGATGCCGAAGCGGGCGAGGGTGCGGCGGAGCATCTGCGGTCCTTGTGATGAGATGGCGCCTTCTAAACTCTTTCACGTTCATTTTGATCTGGACTGGCGGCGATATCGGCTATCATGAATCATGATGAGCATCAGCCCCGATCCGAAGCCGCTCGATCCCGTCCTGCTGCAGAGCTTTCTGAAGGTCTGCGAGACGTTGAGCTTCACCGAAGCGGCACGCCAGCTCGGCCTGCGCCAGTCTTCCGTCAGCCAGCATGTCGCGCGGCTGGAAAAGCGGCTCGGGCGGCGCCTGCTCGCGCGCGACACCCACGAGGTGCGGCCGACGCCGGACGGGGATGCGATCCTGCCCTTCGCGCGGCAGGCGCTCGAGGCGGGACAGCGGATCGAGCGTCATCTCGCTGGCTCGACCCTGCGCGGGCGTCTCAGGCTCGGGGTCTCCGAGGATTTCGCCTATACGGCATTGCCGGAGATCCTCGCCGCCTTCGCCATGCAGCATCACGCGGTCGATCTGGAGCTGACGGTGGGCCTCAGCGGACTGCTCTACGAGCACTATGACGCGGGCGATCTCGACCTGATCTTCGCCAAGCGCCGCAAGGGCGATGCGCGCGGCGAGGTCGCCTGGCAGGAACGGCTGGTCTGGGCCGGCCGGCCGGGCACGGGACTGGCCGAGCAGCCGGTGGTGCCGCTCGTGCTCTATCCGCCGCCGAGCATCACGCGCGTCCATGCCATCGAGACGCTGGAACGAGCGGGCCGCGCCTGGCGCGTCGCCTGTACCAGCGGCAGCCTCGCGGGCCTGCGCGCGGCGACGGTGGCGGGGCTCGGCATCACCGCACATTCGGCCCGCCTGATCCCGCAGGGTCTCGCCGAGGTCGAGCCGCGTGACGCGCTGCCGCCGCTGGGGACGATCGAATTCGTCGTGATCGGCGGACAGTCGCATCAGGCGGCGGCGCGGGCGCTTGCCGACAGCATCCTGGCGAGCGCGGAGCGCCTCCTGCCGGAAGCGTCGCGGCGCGTCAGGCGCGGTTAGGCTTCAGATCGCCATCCTGTGGGAGAGCGTCTTCACGGTCATGTAGTGGGGGAGACCCTCGGCGCCGCCCTCGCGCGCCTATCCGCTGTCCTTGACGCCGCGGAATGACGGTGGAGGTTCAGCGCACCAAGGTGCGCACGCGGTTCTCGACCAGCCGGACCAGCCCCAGCGCCGTCATCTCCGAGGATTTCGGGTTCGTGGCGAGCGGGCGGTTCTCGATGGCGATGTCGAGCTTGCCGAAGGCGCCGCGCGCGCTGAGCTGGTGGCCGTTGCCGCCTGCTGCAGGGTCGGCGACAAGCTCGACACGGGTGCGATCGAGCCCGATGCCGGCGAGCGCCGAGATCACCGCGACATTGGCGTTCTGCGGAAAGCGCGAGGCAGCCTCGCGGGCCGTACCGGAGAAGAACGCGGTCGCCTCGGTGATCCCGTCGAGTCCGAGCAGGCTTTCGGCCGAGGTCCCGCGCCAGGCGGCCGGCGGCTTGACGATGCGGTGGACGACCTCGTCGAGCGGCAGCAGGGAGGCAGCGGCGATGCCGTCGATGCCGGCGAGGGCGCCCGGCGGGATCAGGAGCTGGCTGCCGCGGCTTTCGGCGGCGGCGATCAGGCGAGCGAGCAGGGCGTCGTCGCAGAAGGCGCTGGTCGAGGCGACGGCGAAAGCCGGAGCGTGCACGAGCGCCGCCTTGCCCCAGATGCCGACAGCCTCACGCCCGGCGGCTTCGACGACGAGATCGAGATCCAGGCCGGCGAGTTCATCCGGCTCCGTGATAAGCTTCGCTCCGGCTGGGATGTCGCCGGCTGCGGCGGGGTTGCGGACGGCGACAGCGGCGATGGTGATGTCGCCGCTGCTTCGCTCCGCCAGCAAGTCCGCGACACGGCGGTTGATGGCGCCCCAGCCGATCAGGGCGAGACGGAGCGGTTTGCGAGGTTGCATCGTCATGAGCCTTCCGCCGTTTGCAAGGCGAGATCGAGCAGGGGGCCGCCGTTCAGGCCTTCCAGCATGCTGAAATGGCGGCCCGCACAGATCAAGGGCGCTGGCGCCTGCGGGCGCGGCGGAGCCGCCGGTGACACTGACCCGCGACAGCGGCATCCGCCTTTTGACCGGGCTCGGCATCGCCGTGCTGCCGACCTATGCGCGGGCGGTGGCGCCGGCTTCGGTACTGGTGCGACCGCTGACGGAGCCGTCGATCTCACGGGACATCGTGATGATCCGGCTGGGCGGGCGCGCGGCCTCGCCGGCGCTCTCGGCTTTCGAGGGGCTGCTGCGCCGCTTCGTGCGTCAGCTCGCGCCGAGCGAGGCCGGGTGAGGGGCGCATGCCGGCCTCGTCCGCCGTCGTCAGGGCGAGAGAAAGCGCGCGACGGTATGACCGGCCGCTCGCCGTTGGCGGATCACGATCGATGGCCTAAGAACGGACGACGCCTCGCAGCCAAAGGAGAACGATGCCTTCCCCGCTACTGCTGATCCTCGTTCTACCCTTTGTCGGCAGCCTGGCCGTGGTCCTATTCCCGGGCGCTTCCCGCGAGCCGGCGACCTGGATTACCGGGGTTACGATGCTGGCCTGCCTCGTCGTGACCGGGGCGCTTTATCCTGATGTCAGCGGCGGAGATGCCGTCCGGGTTCAGATCGACTGGATACCGTCCCTCGGGCTTGACTTCACCCTGAGGATGGACGGTTTCGCCTGGATTTTCGCGATGCTCGTCAGCGGCATCGGGCTTCTGGTCGTTATCTATGCCCGGTATTACATGTCGGCCGAGGATCCGGTCCGTCGCTTCTATATGTTCTTCCTGGCCTTCACGGGATCGATGCTGGGGGTCATCCTCTCGGGAAACCTGATCCTTCTGGTCGTGTTCTGGGAACTGACCAGCATCTTCTCATTCCTGCTGATCGGCTACTGGCACCATACCCAGCCAGCGCGCGACGGCGCCCGCATGGCCATGACCATAACGGGCATGGGCGGCCTCGCTTTGCTGGGCGGCGTGCTGATCGTCGGCCATATCGTCGGCAGCTACGACCTCGACGACGTCCTGCGATCGGGCGACCTGATCCGTTCGCATCAGCTCTACGTCCCGGCGCTTGTGCTGATCCTCCTCGGCGCGCTCACGAAAAGCGCGCAGTTTCCCTTCCATTTCTGGCTGCCCAACGCCATGGCCGCGCCGACGCCCGTCTCGGCGTTCCTGCATTCGGCCACCATGGTGAAGGCTGGCGTGTTCTTGATGGCGCGGCTGTGGCCGGTGCTCTCCGGCACGCCCGAATGGTTCATGATCCTGGGCATCGCGGGAATGGCGTCGTTCGTGCTCGGCGCCTACCTCGCCATGTTCCAGCATGACCTGAAGGGACTCCTGGCCTATTCGACGATCAGCCATCTGGGCCTGATCACGCTGCTGCTCAGCCTCGGGAGCCCGCTCGCGGCCGTGGCGGCGATTTTCCACATGCTCAACCATGCGACCTTCAAGGCATCGCTGTTCATGGCGGCCGGGATCATCGACCACGAGACGGGCACGCGCGACCTGCGGCGGCTCTCCGGCCTGTTCCGCTACATGCCGATCACGGGCACGCTCGCCATGGTGGCAAGTGCCGCGATGGCGGGCGTTCCGCTGCTGAACGGCTTCATCTCGAAGGAGATGTTCTTCGCGGAAGCCGTAGAGACCCACGCCGATTCCTGGCTGGACACCGCCGCTCCCTACGCGGCCGTGCTCGGCAGCGCGCTCGCCGTCGCCTATTCCCTGCGGCTGATCCATTCGATCTTCCTGGGAGAGCCCCCCGAAAGCCTTCCCCGCGAGCCCCACGAGCCGCCGTTCTGGATGCGGTTCCCGGTGATGTTCCTGGTCATCGCCTGCCTCGTCGTCGGCATGATTCCGGCCCTGACCATCGGCTCGTTCCTCCATGTCGCCGTTTCGTCCGTGCTGGGTGCCGCCACGCCACAATACAGCCTGGCGGTCTGGCACGGCTTCAACCTTCCGATGGCGATGAGCGTGCTCGCGCTGGCGGCCGGCGCGCTTCTGTATCTCGGCATCGGCAATTACCTCGAGCGTTCCGAACGTCCGCCGCTTCTTGGCCGGATCCAGGGGCAACGCATCTTCGAGCGGGTGATGGTCGCGATTTCGTGGCGCGCAGCGCCGCTGGTCGAGGACATCTTCGGCACCAGGCGCCTTCAACCGCAGATGCGTCTGCTGGTGGCGGCCGCAGTGGCCGCCGGCACCGTCCCGCTGCTCGCTTCGGGCCTCTCCTTCGGGGCCTTCGGCAACGGCACGACGGATCTCGCCTTCACGGGCCTTTGGTGCGTCGGGATGATCTGCGCCGTCGCCGCCGCCTATCAGGCCAAGTTCCACCGCCTCGCGGCACTCGCCCTGCTTGGCGGCACGGGGCTCGTGACCTGCGTGACCTTCGTCTGGCTCTCCGCGCCGGACCTTGCCGCGACCCAGCTCGTCGTCGAGATCGTGACGACCGTGCTCATCCTGCTCGGCCTGCGGTGGCTGCCCAAGCGGCTGCAGGACGTGCCGGAACCGAGCGGCTGGCTGCCGCGGCTGCGCCGCTTCCGGGACCTCACGATCGCCGTCGTTGCGGGCCTGGGAATGACGGCGGTCTCCTATGCGGTGATGACTCGCACGCCGCCCGACACGATCTCGAAATTCTTCGTCGAGAAGGCCTATAGCGAAGGCGGCGGCCGCAACGTCGTCAACGTCATTCTCGTCGATTTCCGCGGTTTCGACACGCTGGGCGAGATCACGGTCCTCGGCATCGTCGCGCTGACCGTCTTCGCGCTGCTGCGACGTTTCCGCCCCGCGCCGGACAATATCGAGCGGCCCGAACAGCAGCGCATCCAGTGGTCCTTTGACGAGGCCGAGCCGGAGGTGGAGGCCGGAGCGACCAAGGCAGAATACCTCTACCTGCCATCCGTGATCATGCAGTGGATGTTCCCGGTCGTCATCGTCCTGGCCGCCTATCTCTTCCTGCGGGGGCATGACGCCCCGGGAGGGGGCTTCGTGGCCGGCGTCGCCATGGCGGCAGGCTTCATCCTGCAATACATGGCTGCGGGCACGGTCTGGGTCGAGGACAGGCTGCGCATCCTTCCGGTCGTCTGGATCGGCGGCGGCCTGCTTCTGGCCGCGTTCACCGGGGCGGCCTCGATGCTGCTGGGAGATGCCTTCCTCACCTCGTATTTCCGGTATGTCGAGCTGCCGCTCGTCGGGAAGGTCCCCATGGCGAGCGCGACCCTGTTCGATCTCGGCGTCTTCAGCCTCGTGGTCGGGGCTACGGTGCTCATGCTGATCGCCATCGCCCACCAATCCGTCCGCCGCCTGCGCGCGGCCGCCCGTCTCGAAGAGGAGCGCCGGCGATGGAACTGACGCTTGCAATCGCCATCGGCGTTCTCACCGGATCGGGTGTCTGGCTGGTCCTGCGACCGCGCACCTATCAGCTCGTCATCGGCCTGTCGCTGCTCTCCTATGCGGTGAACCTCTTCATCTTCAGCATGGGCCGGCTGCGCGTCGGAGCCGCTCCCGTGCTGGAATCCGGCGGCGCGGGGAATCCGGCGGATTATGCCGACCCGATTCCGCAGGCGCTCGTGCTCACGGCGATCGTGATCGGCTTCGCCACGACCGCTCTCCTTCTGGTCGTGCTGCTCGTCGCCCGCGGGCTGACGCGCAACGACCATGTCGACGGGAGGGAGCCGAACTGATGGAGTGGACGAGGCACCTTCTCATCGTCCCGATCCTGCTTCCGCTGATCACGGGGGCTGCCCTGCTGTTGATCGACGAGCTGCGCCATACGCTGAAGGCGCTGCTCAGCCTGGCATCGACCGTGCTGCTCTTGGTGACGGCAATCGTCCTGATGCGCCTGGCAGACGGGGTTCCCGGCGGAAGCGCTGCCCTGTCCTCGTCCTATGCCGTCGCCAACTGGCCCGCGCCCTTCGCCATCGTGCTGGTGCTCGACCGGCTGTCGGCGCTGATGCTCACCCTCACGGCCGTGCTGGCGCTCGCCTCGCTCGTGTTCTCGACGGCGCGCTGGGATCGGGCAGGGCCGCATTTCCACACGCTCCTGCAGTTCCTGCTCATGGGGCTCGGCGGTGCGTTCCTGACCGGGGACCTGTTCAACCTCTTCGTCTTCTTCGAGGTCACGCTGGCCGCGTCCTACGGCCTGCTGCTGCATGGTTCCGGCGCCTTCCGGGTTCGTGCCGGGCTCCACTACATCGCGATCAACCTGGCCGCATCGCTGCTCTTTCTGATCGGCGTCAGCCTGATCTACGGGACCGCCGGAACGCTGAACATGGCCGATCTCGCCGTCCGCCTGCCGAACGTGCCGGCCGAGGACCAGGCGCTGCTGCGCGCCGGCGTCGCCATCCTCGGCACCGCCTTCCTGGTCAAGGCCGGGCTGTGGCCGCTCTGCTTCTGGCTTCCTTCCGCCTATATGGCGGCAGCCGCCCCCGTTGCCGCGATCTTCGTCGTGCTGACCAAGGTCGGCACCTATGTGCTGCTGCGCCTCACGCTCCTGCTCTTCGGCCCCGAGACCGGTGATATTGCGGGCTTCGGCGGCATGGTCCTGCTGTGGGGCGGCATGGGCACGATCGCCTTTGCGACATTCGGGCTGCTCGCGTCCCAGGCGATGGGCAGGCTCGCTGGCTACAGCGTGCTGATCTCCTCGGGGACCTTGCTCGCGGCCGTCGGCATCGGCGATGCCAGTGTCGTGTCCGGAGCGCTGTTCTACCTGGTCAGCTCGACCCTCAGCGTTGCCGCCCTCTTCATGCTGATCGAACTGGTGGAGCGGGCACGCGAGCCGGCGGCGGACCTGCTGGCCGTCACCATGGAGGCGTATGGCGACGAGAGCGACAAGGGCGAGGAACACGAGGACGAGGAGGTCGGCGTGGCCATGCCGGGAGCGCTCGCCATCCTGGGCATCTCGTTCGGATGCGCCGCGCTCCTGCTCGCGGGCCTGCCGCCGCTGTCGGGGTTCATCGCCAAGTTCGCGATGCTGACGGGGATGCTGAACCCGGACGGGCTGGGGGCTCCGGCCGCGATTCCAGGGCGCATCTGGCTCTTGGTCGCGCTGGTCATCCTGTCCGGCCTGGCGGCGCTGGTTGCGATGATGCGCAGCGGCATCCGGATATTCTGGGCGCCGCTCGAGGTCATCATTCCGCGGGTGCTGGTGGTGGAGGTCGCGCCGATCGTCGCGCTGCTGGCGCTCTGCATGGTCCTTGCGGTCCAGGGCGGCGCGGTGCTGAGCTATACCGACGCCGCGGCGCAGGCGCTGCATGCCCCTTCGAGCTATATTCAGAGCGTATTGGGGGCGGGGCACCCGCCGGGCGTGTCCCGATGAGCCGCGCGCTGCCCTATCCACTCCTGACCGCGGCGCTGCTGCTGATGTGGCTGCTGCTCACCTCTTTCTCGACCGGGCAGCTCCTCGTCGGTGCCGCGGTCGCGATCGGAGCCTCCCACGCGATGGCGGCGCTGCAGCCATCCAAGCCCAGACTGAGGCGCTGGCAGCTCCTTCCCAAGCTTCTGGGCATCGTGGTGCTGGATATCCTCCAGTCGAACATCGACGTTGCCAGGATCATCATCGGTGGGGACCGTCGCGACCGGGTCGCAGGCTTTGTCGCCATACCGCTCGACCTGCGCGACAAGACCGGCCTGGCTCTGCTGTCATGCATCGTCACCAGCACGCCCGGGACGGCCTGGGTCGAGTACGCCCCGGATACCGGCGTGCTTCTGATCCATGTGCTCGATCTCGTCGAGGGGGCCGACTGGGTCTCCCTGATCAAGAATCGCTATGAGGCGCTGCTCATGGAGATATTCGAATGACCGCCGCAATTCTCCTGTGGTCGGTCATAGCCGCGCAGGCGATGCTCGTCGCCGCCATGGCGTGCTACGCCTACAGGGTCATCCGGGGGCCGCGCGCGCAGGACCGGGTGCTTTGCCTCGACGCCATGTATGTCTGCGCCATGCTGCTGATCCTGACGATCGGAATCCGCACCGGCAGCGCGATCTATTTCGAGGCGGCCCTGATCATCAGCGTGCTCGGCTTCGTCTCGAGCATCGCGCTCGCCAAATTCCTCATGCGCGGCGAGGTGATCGAATGACCCCGGCCGAGAACCTGCCCGCCTGGGCGGCCCTATTGACGGCCGTCCTGGTCCTCCTGGGCGCCGCACTGACCCTGGTCGGCGCGATCGGAACCCTGCGCTTCGGCAGCTTCTTCGAGCGGGTTCATGCGCCGACGCTCGGCACGAGCTGGGGGACCGGGGCGATCCTGCTTGCGTCGGTCGTCTGCTTCTCGGCACTGGGATCGCGGCCGATCGTGCACGAGATCATGATCGGCGTCTTCATCACCATCACGACGCCGGTCACGCTCATGCTGCTCGCTCGCGCGGCGCTTTACCGGGATCGGGTCGAGGACGATGCAAATGTCCCCCCGCGAACCATGCTGCGTCGCCGCAGCGTGAACGCCGCTGCGCCGGAATCGGGAGACGAGCCGCCGCGCGGATGAACGCGCTCTACGCGGGCAACAGGCGACAAGCTCTCATATGACTTACCTGCCCGGGAGCCCGCGTGCCGGGGCCTGTGCGCTGTCATGGCCCCATTCTTCGCGGCCCCAAACGAAAACGGCCTCCCGGGAGGGAGGCCGTAATCCCCAGCAGACACTGAGGGAAAATGGTGGGCGCGACAGGGATCGAACCTGTGACCCCTACGATGTCAACGTAGTGCTCTCCCGCTGAGCTACGCGCCCGTCGCCGCTGAAAGCAGCTTCCGGAAGCGTGTCCGGGCCGTGTTGGCCGCGATCACGCTGCGAGTGAGGGGGGCTATAGCGGCTCGCTTCGCGGGTGGCAAGGCGTTTGCCGCATAAATTCTACAGGGGCTGTCGGCATCCACATTCGTGCGATGCCGAACGGCCTTTCAGGCGGCCAGCAGCTTCTCGACCTCGTTGACGAGCTCGCGCAGGTGGAAGGGCTTGGAGAGCACCTTCGCATCCTTCGGCGTCTGCGAATCGGGGTTGAGCGCCACGGCGGCGAAGCCGGTGATGAACATCACCTTGATGTCGGGATCGAGCTCGGTGGCGCGGCGCGCCAGCTCGATTCCATCCATCTCCGGCATGACGATATCCGTCAGCAGGAGCTCGAACGGCTCCTCGCGCAGGCGGTTATAAGCCGACAGGCCGTTATCGAAGGAGGCGACGTCGTAGCCTGCGTTCTGCAGGGCCTTGACCAGGAAGCGACGCATATCGTTATCGTCTTCCGCGAGCAGTATCTTCGTCATGGGCCTGATCTGTTCGTCCCTGAGGCCTGAGTTCGTCTAGCGTCTAGCGTCTGGCGCCCGGCCGAGGCCGGGCCTGGAACGGTTGGGTAGTCACCCGGCCGCACAGTTGGAACCATGTCCTTTCATAAGGCAACATCATGGTAAACAACGCGTGAATCCAGCACGGATTTTCCAGGGTTTCGCGACATCGCTTCAACCGTTCAGGTTTGTGTGCTTCAGTCATTTGCGATGAGCCTGTCCTCAGCCCCTTTCCCGCCCGCGCCGGACGATGTCGTCGCCGAGATCGAGCGGCCGTTCAGCCTGTACCAGCCGGCTCTCCAGGTCGTGCCGGTGGTGGTCGACGTGCCTCATGCCGGGCGCTGCTATCCCCGCCGCTTCGTCGAGGCGGCGCGCCTGCCCTTGCGCAGCCTCCGGCGCTCCGAGGACGCCTATGTCGACCGGCTGTTCGCGCAGAGCGTCTCGCTCGGCGCGCCGTTGCTGGTGGCCGAGTTCCCGCGCGCCTATCTCGACGTGAACCGCGAGCCCTACGAGCTCGATCCGCGCATGTTCGAGGGACGGGTGCCGCCCTTCGCCAATACGCGTTCGATGCGCGTGGCGGGAGGCCTCGGCACCGTCCCCCGCATCGTCGGCGACGGGCAGGAGATCTATTTCGGGCGGATTCCGGTCCAGGAGGGGCTCGCCCGCATCGAAGAGCTCTACCGGCCCTATCATGCGGGCCTGCGCAGCCTCGTCCAGCGTACCCAAGGCGTGTTCGGCACCTGCATCCTGGTCGATGCGCATTCGATGCCCTCGGCCGGGCTCGACCGCGACGGGCTGGCGAAATCGGACATCATCCTCGGCGACCGCTTCGGCACCAGCGCGGCCGGCTACATCATCGACATCGCCGAGCAGGCCTTCACACGGCTGGGCTTCAGCGTCACCCGCAACCGGCCCTATGCCGGCGGCTTCATTACCGAGCATTACGGCGCGCCCGCCGCTGGGGTGCATGCCTTGCAGATCGAGGTGAACCGCGCGCTCTACATGAACGAGGCGACGCTGGAGCCGCATGCCGGTTTCGGCGCGGTCGAGCAGGCGATGGCGGCGGTGATGGCCGATTGCTTCGCGCGCTGGAGCGGCTGGCTCGACGAATGGCGCGAGGCAGCCGAATAGCGGCAGCTGGTGAAGCGGGGGGTCTTTCCAAGAAAAAAGGGCCGCACACTTGCGTGGCGGCCCAAGTCTAGGGAGGAAACGCCCAAGGAGGGCAATGAAGGTTTGAGGTCATCGCCCCTTCGCAGTGCACAATATGAGGGTGCGCTGCAAAACGCAAGTAAAATCAGCGGAATCACAGGCGTCATGCGATGGGCGCATGATGCCGAGACGAAAAGGCGGGGTTTCCTGGATATTTCCGCATCCGGCCTCGTCTGAGATGGTCAATCTGCGGAGTCGATGCTGCAAAGCAGCAAACTGGAGTGCCTGTTCATGAGCGCAGTCGATTTCGGCGCTTTCGTCGCGGATCTGGCGACGCAGTCTGGCCGGGCGATCCTGCCCTTCTTCCGGGCGCTGCATGCGACGGAGGACAAGTCGCGGGGCGGGGTGTTCGATCCCGTGACCGAGGGCGACCGCGCCGGCGAATCGGTGATGCGCCACATGATCAAGCGGCAGTTCCCGGCGCATGGCGTGCTCGGCGAGGAATTCGGCAGCGAGAACACCGATGCCGAATATGTCTGGGTGCTCGATCCGATCGACGGCACGCGCGCCTTCATCTCCGGCATTCCGGTCTGGGGCACGCTGATCGGGCTGACGCGCAACGGCGTGCCGGTCTACGGCATGATGCACCAGCCCTTCTCGGGCGAGCGCTATTCCGGCGACGGGCGCGAGGCGCGCTATGAGGGGCCGGGCGGGCCGAAGAAGCTCAGGACCCGCCAGACCACCGATTTCGCCACGGCGACGCTGATGACGACCTCGCCCGCCCTGTTCAAGGGCGCGGAGGCGAAGGCCTTCGCCCGCGTGGAGAAGGAGGTCCGGCTCTCGCGCTATGGCTGCGATTGCTACGCCTATTGCATGCTCGCTGCCGGCCATGTCGATCTCGTGATCGAGAGCGGCCTCAAGCCCTATGACATCGTCGCGCTGATCCCGATCATCGAGGGCGCTGGCGGCATCGTCACCTCATGGGACGGCGGCAGCGCTGCCGGGGGCGGGCGCATCCTCGCGGCCGGCAGCAAGGCGCTGCATGAGGCCGCCATGGCCCTGCTCGCCGGCTGAGCCCGGCAGGGCCTGGTCCTCGCCGGGGATGAAGGCGTCGAAGGCGGCCCAGAACTGGGCGCGGATCGCGTCGCTTTCCATCAGGATCTCGTGGCGCGCGGTCGGCAGGACCAGCGCCGATCCGGTCTTGAGCCGCGCCGCGAAGCGCTCGATCGCGGGCGTCGAGACCACCGGGTCGCGGCCGGCGGCGATGATCAGGGTCGGTATCTTTACCTCCAGCGCTGCAGAAGGCGCGGCGAGGCGAGCGATCAGGCGGAAGGCGGTCCTGATCCAGGCAATGGTCGGGTCGCCGATGCTGAGATCGCGCGCCGCGGCCGAGAGCGCGGCGTTGCGGGCATAGCGCATGGGATCGCTGGTCAGGCGGTTGCCCTCGAAGGGCTTGGTCGCGATCGCGGTGTCGCCGCCGCCCGGCACGAAAGCCCGGCCGAAGCCGAGCCAGTAGAGCAGGCTCGCTAGGATCTTCGCCCGGCCGGGATGCGCGATCATCGCGATGCCGAGCATCGGCGCGAGCGCGACCATGCGCGAGACCGGCAAGGCATTCGAGCGTGCGGCGTCGAGGCAGAGCGCAGCACCCATCGAATGGGAGAGGACGAAATAGGGCGGGGGCAGCTTCGCCTGCATCTCGGCCATCGCCAGCGCCAGATCGGCCTCGTAATGCCTGAGACGCCCGACATGGCCCTTGCGCGTGCGGCGGACGAAGCGTTGCGAGCCGCCCTGGCCGCGCCAGTCGAAAGAGAGGACGTGGAAGCCGCGGCGACGCAGCTCCGCGACGGTCTCGCTGTAGCGCTCGATGAACTCGGCCCGGCCCTGCACGACGACGATGGTGCCGCGCACCGGCTTCACCGTCGGGCGCCAGCTGGCGAAACGCAAGGAGGCGCCGTCGCGAGTCGTGGCGAGCCAGGTCTTGCCATGCCCGGGAACGGGATAATCCGGATCGGCGAAAAAGGCGGCCTCGGCCATCAAGTGCTCCGCATCGCGGCTGCAGTATCGAACGCGGCCGCCGCATGCTCGATATCCTGCACCGGATATCCTGCGAAAACATGTCGGTGCGCTTAAAAAGAAATGCGAGGGCTGATTTCGCAGCTGAAGAAAGCCGCTCTTGAAATGCCCGAGCGCCTCCCCAGATCAGGTCTGCGCAGGCCGGAACCGGCTGCGCGAAAGCAACCAGGGTCCGCGCTCAGGCGAGGCGGGCCGACCCCATTGTCGCTTCTTCGGAGGACATACCATGCGTCATTTCGACCTTTCCCCGCTCTATCGCTCGACCGTCGGCTTCGACCGTCTGTTCAATCTCCTCGACCAGGCGACGAGCAACGAAGCCGCCCCGAGCTACCCGCCCTATAATATCGAGCGGACCGCCGAGAACGCCTACCGCATCACCATCGCGGTTGCGGGCTTCGGCGAGGGTGACCTCTCCATCGAATCCAAGGAAAACGCGCTGACCGTCAAGGGCGAGAAGCAGCTCGTCGAGGGCGCCGAGAAGCGCGAGGTCCTGCATCAGGGCATCGCCGCGCGCGCCTTCGAGCGTCGCTTCCAGCTTGCCGATTATGTGCAGGTGACCGGCGCCAGCCTGGAGAACGGCCTGCTGCATATCGACCTCGTGCGCGAGATCCCCGAGGCCAAGAAGCCGCGCCAGATCGCGATCGGCACCGGCGGTTCGGCCAAGGTCCTCGAGGCCAAGGTCGCTAAGGCTGCGTAACCAGCGTCCAGCTTTCGATGAAAGCGAAAGGCTCCCGGAAACGGGAGCCTTTTTTGTTGGCCGGTCAGTTCATCGGCGCGACGGGGGCGATCGGCGTCTCAGGCTTGGGCGTCGATGGCGTCGGGTCGTTCTGCTGCACCGGCGGGATAGCCGGAGCCTCGGGCGCGGGCGCAGCTGTCGAGAGCGGCGGCTTGCGGTCGGTGCCTTCGGTATTCCGCACATCGCTGGGATTGACGAGCTTCGGCTTGTCGGCGCCGGTCTCCGGATCGGTCGTGCCGGGGGATGGCTCCGCCGGCTTGGCGGGCTGCGGTGGCACGGCGGTTGCCGGAGCGCTGGCCTCGGCCGGTCCGGTTTCCGCGGGCTTCGCCGGTTCGGGTGCCGGCGGCGCGGCGGGGGAGGGCGGTGAGGTGGTCGCGGGCGCGCTCGCTTCTGCCGGCGGCGTTTCCGCTGGCTGGACAGGCTCGGGTGCCGGCGGCGCGGCCGGCGAGGGCATCACGGTTGTCGCCGGGGCGCTGGCTTCCGCCGGGCCCTTCAGTTCGGCCGGGCGTTCGGGCGGCTGGGGCACGAGGCGCTGGCGCGGCGGAGCGTGCTCCTCGCGCGGATCGGCGCGGGCGACGCTGGGAGCAGCCGGCTGCCCGCGCAGGGGAATGCGGCGGATCAAGTCGCCGGCATAGGCGTCGAGGATCAGGCGTTGGCGCTGGCCACCGGCGGTGACGCCGTCGACGATATAAGTGTCGTTGCGCCGGATCGAACGCTCGATCCGGACGAGCCCGTAACGGCGGGCGGCGATGCCATTGACCGAATAGGCGGAGACGGCAGCCGGAGCACGCGGCACTGCAACCGGTGGGCGCGGAGCGTATCCGTAATCATAACGATAGCCGTAGCCATAGGCCGGGTAGGGATCGTACCCGTCGTCATAATAGTAGTACTGCGCGCTGGCGGCGCCCGCCATGCCGGCCATTGCGCCGGCCACGACCAGGCCCATCAGCGCGATGCGCCCCGGTGCGGTCGAACGATCTGCCATGCCAAATTCCCTTAACGAATGACTATTCGACACTTAGTCTTGTTAGGGATTGCGGCGGGCGTGGGGCTGGAAACGCGGCGCAAATACGCCCGCTCAGCCAGCGATCGCGGCGATCAGGGCCTCGACATGCTCCGCTTCCGTCGCGAAGGACATGACGAAGCGGCCGACGACCTCGCCCTCCTTGAGGGGGGCTTCCGGCGGCAGCGAGCGCGCGGACCAGTCGTAATAGCCGATGCCGGCGGTCTTCAGGCGCTCCTGCACGGCGGGCGGCAGAACCAGGAAGACCTCGTTCGCCTGACAGGGCCAGGCGAGGCGCGCCTCGCCCCCTTGCGCGACCGAATCCGCCAGGCGTTTGGCCCGGGTATTGGCGTGGCGGGCGAGGTCGAGCCAGTGATCGTGGGCAAGCAGGCCTTCGAACTGGGCGCCGAGCACGCGGCCCTTCGAGAGCGTCTGGCCGGCGCGCTTGCGTCGCCATTTCATTTCCTCGGCCTCTGCCGGGTCGAAGAAGATCACGGCTTCGGCCGCGAGCGCGCCGTTCTTGGTGCCGCCGAAGGAGAGGACGTCGACGCCGGCCTTCCAGGTGATCTCGGCCGGCGTGCAGCCGAGCGTGACCAGCGCGTTGGCGAAGCGGGCGCCGTCCATGTGGAGCTTCAGGCCGCGCGGCGTCACGGCCTCCTTCAGGGCGCGCACCTCGGCCGGCGTGTAGATGGTGCCGCATTCGGTCGCCTGCGTGATCGTCAGCACCTGCGCCTGGACCTGATGGAAATCGCCGGCGCGCAGATGCGAGAGCGCCTTCGTCACCGCTTCCGGCGTCAGCTTGGCGCCGGTGCCGGGCAGGTCGACCAGCTTGGCGCCGTTGGTGAAGAACTCCGGCGCGCCGCATTCGTCCTCGACGACATGCGCCTCCTCATGGGTGAGGACCGCGCCCCAGGGCTTGACGATGCTGGCGAGCGCGAGCGCATTCGCCGCCGTGCCGGTCAGGACGAGGAAGACCGCGACCTCGCGCTCGAAGATCGCGGCGAAGCGCTCCTCGACGCGCTGCGTCCAGTCATCCTTGCCATAGGGGGCGGCGGCGCCGGCATTGGCAGCGGCGAGAGCGGCCATGACGCGGGGGCTGGCGGCGGCGGTGTTGTCGCTGAAGAAATCCATGATTTGAGGGTTAGGCGGATGGCGCTTTCCTGCCAAGCGGCACCGGCGGAGAGGGGGCTTGCGCGCTGCGCCGGACGGATTCGCGCGAACGCTTCAAAAACAAGAACCGGGCTGCCTGAGTCAGGCTTTCGTTCCGGAAATGTCTGGTACGGATTCGATTTTGCAATAAAATTTCGCTGCAGCGCGAAATCGGCGCTTGTGCGTAGATTGGAATTCTGGCAAGTTCATCGCAATAGGACAGTGTTGCTGTCCCATTTTTCACCGCGCCGACCAAAAGCTGCTCTAGCTGAAGGTCGCGCCGTCGCAGCGGAGCGGAGCATGACGAAGGGCCGGGCTACCAACGCCAAAGCCAATCGCACGCGCGCCGTCCGTAAAACGACGGCCTGAAGACAGGCGCGAACGGGCGAGGCACGCCCGAGGCGCCTGCGGAGGACGCGGGCGCGGTGGAAACAAAGCGCAAGCAGAGCCTCCAAAAAGACGACGGCCGGACCGCCTTGGCCCCACCTTGCTGCCGACTTGCTGTCGGCACTGAGGGCCGCAGCGGTCAGGATCATGGACTGACGGGTCTCCCTGCCGGCGCAAGCTCGCGGGGTTCTGGGAAGCGGGGTTTGACGATGAGCGTGACCAGCAAGTCGAGCGGCGCAGCGGCTTTCGAGCGTTTTCCGGCCGTGCGCGATCCGGCGATGCCGGTGCATCAGGGCCTGTACGATCCCAATAACGAGAAAGATTCGTGCGGCGTGGGCTTCATCGCCGACATGAAGAACCGCAAGAGCCACGCGATCGTGCAGCAGGGCCTGCAGATCCTGCACAATATCGACCATCGCGGCGCCGTCGGTGCCGATCCGAAGCTCGGCGACGGCTGCGGCATCCTCGTCCAGATCCCCGACCAGTTCTTCCGCGAGGAGACCGCGCGGCTCGGCATCGCCCTGCCGGAGCAAGGCTATTACGCGATCGGCCAGTTCTTCATGCCGCGCGATCCGACCGCTCGGGCGATGTGCGAGGATGTCATCTCGCAGACCGTGGCGGAGGAGGGACTCGTCTTCCTCGGCTGGCGCGACGTACCTGTCGACAACAGCGATCTCGGCCATGCGGTGCTGGCGACCGAGCCGGTGCATCGCCAGCTCTTCGTCGGCCGCCCCGACGACATCACCGACGAGGACGAGTTCGAGCGGCAGGTCTATGTCCTCAGAAAGTCGGTCTCGAACAAGGTCTACAAGCATCAGGAGCGCAAGACGGCGGAGTATTACCCCGTCTCGATGTCCTGCCGCACCATCGTCTACAAGGGCATGGTGCTGGTGAACCAGCTCGGCTCCTACTTCAAGGACCTGCAGGACGAGCGCTTCGTCAGCGCGCTGGCGCTGGTCCACCAGCGCTTCGCGACCAACACCTTCCCGTCCTGGCGCCTCGCGCATCCCTACCGGATGGTCGCCCATAACGGCGAGATCAACACGCTGCGCGGCAACGTCAACTGGATGGCGGCGCGGCAGGCGAGCGTCGATTCCGACCTGTTCGGCTCGGATATCTCCAAGCTATGGCCGATCTCCTATGAGGGGCAGTCGGACACAGCCTGCTTCGACAACGCGCTCGAATTCCTGGTGCAGGGCGGCTATTCGCTGGCCCATGCCATGATGATGCTCGTGCCGGAGGCGTGGAACGGCAACCCGCTGATGAATGAAGAGCGGCGCGCTTTCTACGAGTACCACGCCGCGCTGATGGAGCCCTGGGACGGGCCGGCCGCGATCGCCTTCACCGATGGGCGTCAGATCGGCGCGACGCTGGACCGCAACGGCCTGCGCCCCGCGCGCTATCTCGTCACGGACGACGGGCTCGTCGTGCTCGCTTCGGAATTCGGCGTGCTGCCGATCCCGGAGGAGAAGATCGTCGAGAAGTGGCGCCTTCAGCCCGGCAAGATGCTGCTGATCGATCTCGAACAAGGCCGCATCATCGGCGATGACGAGATCAAGACCTCGCTCTGCCTCGCCAATCCCTACAAGGACTGGCTGAAGCGCACCCAGATCGTGCTGGAGGACCTGCCGCCGGTCGAGGCGCGGGCCTCGCGCACCGACGTGCCACTGCTCGATCGCCAACAGGCCTTCGGCTACACCACCGAGGACGTTCGCCTGCTGATGGCACCGATGGCGGTGACCGGGCAGGAAGCCGTGGGCTCGATGGGTACGGACACCCCGATCTCGGCGCTCTCACTCAAGTCGAAGCTGCTCTACACCTATTTCAAGCAGAACTTCGCGCAGGTCACGAACCCGCCGATCGACCCGATCCGCGAGGAGCTGGTGATGAGCCTGCTCTCCTTCATCGGGCCGCGTCCGAACATCCTCGATCTGGAGGGCACCTCGCGCCGCAAGCGTCTGGAGGTCCGCACCCCGATCCTGACCAATGACGATCTCGAGAAGATCCGCTGCATCGGCCATTACGAGGATCGCTTCGACACCAAGACGATCGACTTCACCTATCCGGCGCGCGAGGGCGCGGCCGGCATGGACGGCGCGGTGGCGCGGCTCTGCGAGCGCGCCGAGGCTGCCGTCCATGGCGGCTACAACATCATCATCCTTTCCGACCGGCAGGTGGGCTCCGACCGCATCCCGATCCCGGCGCTGCTCGCGACGGCAGCGGTGCACCATCACCTGATCCGCAAGGGCCTGCGCACCTCGGTCGGCCTCGTCGTCGAATCCGGCGAGCCGCGCGAGATCCACCATTTCTGCTGCCTCGCCGGCTACGGCGCCGAGGCGATCAACCCCTATCTCGCCTTCGACACCTTGCTCGACCAGCATGAGCAGGGCGCCTTCCCCGAGGAGGTCGATGCCGACGAGGTGGTGAAGCGCTATATCAAGTCGGTTGGCAAGGGCGTGCTGAAGGTGATGTCCAAGATGGGCATCTCGACCTACCAGTCCTATTGCGGCGCGCAGATCTTCGACGCCGTCGGCCTGAAGAGCGCCTTCGTCGACAAGTTCTTCTTCGGCACCGGTACGGCGATCGAGGGCGTCGGCCTCGACGAGATCGCCGAGGAGAGCCTGCGCCGTCACCGCGACGCCTTCGGCGACTCGCCGCTCTACCGCAACAGCCTCGATATCGGCGGTGAGTACATGTACCGCGTCCGCGGCGAGGACCATGTCTGGAAGCCGGACGTGGTCGCCTCGCTGCAGCATGCAGTGCGCCTCAACGCGCAGGACCGCTACGAGGAGTTCGCGCAGCAGGTGAACGACGACGCGCAGCGGCTCAGCACGATCCGCGGCCTGTTCAAGGTCAAGATGGCGACCGATAACGGCCGCGCGCCGGTGCCGCTGGAGAGCGTCGAACCTGCCGCCGAGATCGTGAAGCGCTTCGCCACCGGCGCGATGTCCTTCGGCTCGATCTCGCGCGAGGCCCATGAGACGATCGCGCTCGCGATGAATCAGATCGGCGGCAAGTCGAATACCGGCGAGGGCGGCGAGGAGCCGATTCGTTTCCGGCCGATGCCGGACGGCCGTTCGAAGCGCTCGGCGATCAAGCAGATCGCGTCCGGCCGCTTCGGCGTCACCACCGAATATCTCGTCAATGCCGACGTGATGCAGATCAAGGTGGCGCAGGGTGCCAAGCCCGGCGAGGGCGGCCAGTTGCCCGGCCACAAGGTCGACGCCAAGATCGCCCGGACCCGGCATTCGACGCCGGGCGTCGGCCTGATCTCGCCGCCGCCGCATCACGACATCTATTCGATCGAGGATCTGGCCCAGCTCATCTTCGACCTGAAGAACGTCAACCCGTCGGCCGATGTCTCGGTGAAGCTGGTCTCGGAGATCGGCGTCGGCACGGTTGCCGCTGGCGTCGCCAAGTCGCGCGCCGACCACATCACCATCTCCGGCTTCGAGGGCGGCACGGGCGCGAGCCCCCTGACCTCGCTGAAGCATGCGGGCTCGCCCTGGGAGATCGGCTTGGCCGAGACCCAGCAGACGCTGGTGCTGAACCAGTTGCGCGGCCGTGTCGCACTCCAGGTCGATGGTGGCCTGCGCACCGGCCGCGACGTGATCATCGGCGCGCTACTCGGCGCCGACGAGTTCGGCTTCTCGACCGCGCCGCTGATCGCGGCCGGCTGCATCATGATGCGCAAGTGCCATCTCAACACCTGCCCGGTCGGCGTCGCGACGCAGGACCCGGTGCTACGCAAGCGCTTCAAGGGCCTGCCCGAGCATGTCGTGAACTACTTCTTCTTCGTGGCCGAGGATGTCCGCCGGCTCATGGCGGAGATGGGCTTCACGAAGATCGAGGAGATCGTCGGCCGCTCGGACCTGCTCGACAAGCGTGATGCGATCGAACACTGGAAGGCGAACGGGCTCGACTTCACCAGGTTGTTCCACAAGGTCGACCTGCCGGGCGTGGCGATCCGCCATGTCGAGTTGCAGAAGCACCCGATCGACACCGTGCTCGACCGCCAGCTCCTGGCCGAGGCCGCGGATGCGATCGAGACCGGCACGCCGGTCGTGATCGAGAGGCCGGTCGGCAATGTCGACCGCAGCACCGGCGCGATGCTCTCGGGCGCCGTCGCCAAGAAGTATGGCCATGCCGGCCTGCCGGAAGACACGATCACGGTGAAGCTCAAGGGCACCTCCGGCCAGAGCTTCGCGGCCTTCCTCGCGGCCGGCGTCACGGTCGAGCTCACCGGCCAGGCCAACGACTATGTCGCCAAGGGCTTGTCGGGCGGCAAGGTGATCGTGAAGCCCGATCCGGCGACCAGGGCCGTGGCCGAGCGCTCGATCATCGTCGGCAACACCGTGCTCTACGGGGCGATCGCGGGCGAGGCTTACTTCCGCGGCGTCGCGGGCGAGCGCTTCGCGGTGCGCAATTCCGGCGCCATCGCGGTGGTGGAAGGCACGGGCGACCATGGCTGCGAATACATGACCGGCGGCGTCGTCGCGGTCATCGGCCAGACCGGGCGCAATTTCGCGGCCGGCATGTCGGGCGGCATCGCCTATGTGCTGGACGAGGACGGCACCTTCAAGTCGCGCTGCAACCTCTCGATGGTCGATCTCGAACCGGTCGAGGAGGAAGAGGACCTGATGGAGCGGCTGCACCATCATGGTGGCGATCTCGAGCATAAGGGCCGGATCGACATGACCAACATGTCGGGCCACGATGAAGAGCGCCTGATGCAGATGCTGACGAACCATGTCGACTACACCGGCTCGGAGCGCGCCCGCACCATCCTCGACAACTGGGCGGACTACCGCACCAAGTTCGTCAAGGTGATGCCGGTCGAGTACCGCCGCGCGCTGCGCGAGATGGAACAGGCCCGCACCTTGCAGGCTGCGGAATAAGCGAACGCCACCCCGCCGGGGCCGTCACGGTCCCGGCATCTCGATCAGGTTAAGGCACGCGCACGGGGACGTACCCGCGCACACGGCGAGAGAAACGGCATGGGCAAGGTCACGGGCTTTCTCGAATTCGACCGGCAGGAGCAGAAGTATCAGCTCGCCGGCGACCGCATTCGCCACTTCCGCGAGTTCACGCTCCCGCTGGAGGAGCGCGATATCAAGAAGCAGGCGGCGCGCTGCATGGATTGCGGCATCCCGTTCTGCCACGGGCCGACCGGTTGCCCGGTCCATAACCAGATCCCGGATTGGAACGAGCTGGTCTATTCCGGCGGCTGGGAGGATGCGCTGCGCAACCTCCACTCCACCAACAACTTCCCGGAATTCACCGGCCGCATCTGCCCGGCGCCCTGCGAGGAAGCCTGCACGCTCAACCTCGAAAACATGCCGGTGACGATCAAGACGATCGAGCAGGCGATCGCCGACAAGGGCTGGGAAGAGGGCTGGATCGCGCCGGAAATCCCGGCCAAGCGCACCGGCAAGCGCATCGCCATCGTCGGCTCGGGGCCGGCGGGCATGGCGGCGGCGCAGCAGCTCGCCCGCGTCGGGCACGATGTCCATCTCTATGAGCGCGAAGCCAAGGCCGGCGGCCTGCTGCGCTACGGCATCCCCGACTTCAAGATGGAGAAGAAGCATATCGACCGCCGGGTGAAGCAGATGGAGGCGGAAGGCGTGACCTTCCACTACAACGCCAATATCGGCGTGAACCTGCCCTTCGCCACGCTGATGGCCGAGCATGACGCGGTGCTGATGACAGGCGGGGCGGAAGCGCCGCGCGATCCCGGCCTGCCGGACACCAATCTCGCCGGTGTCCATTACGCGATGCCGTACCTGACCCAGCAGAACAAGCGTGTCGGCGGTGAGGATGTCTCGAACGAGGCACCGATCAGCGCGGCCGGCAAGCATGTCGTCGTGGTCGGCGGCGGCGATACGGCCTCGGACTGCGTCGGCACCGCCTTCCGGCAGGGTGCACTCTCGGTGACGCAGCTCGACATCCGGCCGATGGCGCCGGAGATCGAGGACAAGCTCACCGTCTGGCCATACTGGCCGACGAAGTTCCGCACCTCGTCCTCGCAAGCCGAGGGCGCCGAGCGCGAGTTCCAGGCGGCGACGCTCGGCCTCGAAGGCCGCAACGGCCGGCTCACCGGCGTGAAATGCGCGCGCGTCGACGAGAAGCGGAAGCCCATCGCCGGCAGCGAATTCGTCCTCCAGGCCGATCTCTGCTTCCTCGCGATCGGCTTCGCCGGCTCGGTGATCGAGGGCATGATCGCGCAGTCGGGCGCGGCGGTGGACAAGCGCGCCAACGTCGTCGCCAATGACCGCGACTACAAGACCAGCGTCGGCAAGGTCTTCGTCGCCGGCGACATGCGCCGCGGCCAGTCGCTGGTGGTCTGGGCGATCCGCGAGGGCCGCCAGGCGGCCCATGCCATCGACAAGGAGCTGATGGGCGCCACGATCCTGCCGGTGTGAGGCAGGCGCCAGCCCTTATACCCCTGAGCGTTCACTCCTTCGCCGGATCGGCCTTGTAAAGCCGGACCGGCGAGCCGGGTGCGCGCCGGATCGTGCCCTTGGCTTCGAGGTCGAGCTGTACGGCTTTCAGCCACCATCCGGCCGTTTTGCCCTGCGGAAACAGCGCCTCGGGCAGGTGCGGCAGCAAGGCTTCCTTCGCATCGGGGACCTTCAGGCCCGGTGCGGCTCGCGGCAGGACCAGCAGCAGCGCCTCGCGCATCGCGAGATATTTGGCCCGGTCGACCCGCTCGGTCTTGCCGGGCGTGTTGACGTTCTCGATCTCGATCTTGTCGTCAGCCATCGGTCGTCCTTGCCGTTCTGTTTCCGGGTTTCCCGGTTCCGCCAGCCGAAGCCGGTTCGTCGATCTCCCTCTAACGCAGGCGGAGCCGCTTGGTGTCATGAGTGCGTTCCGCGCCGCGCTCTTGCCCCTTATGCCAGGGAGGCGCTGGTCCTCGGCTGCTGCATCGCTATGATTGCCGTCATGGAATCGAACCAGAAGGGGAAGCAGGCGCCGCGCCGCCGCTTCCATTGCCGCACCCGCGGACCTGTCTGCGCCCCGCGCTTCACCTCGCGGGGCTGACCGGGAACGCACCGTCGTCTCATCGTCAGCCTTTGTTGGCGCGCTCTGACGCGCATGCCTGACTTCATGAGATTCCGATGTCCCTGATCACCCTGAAAGACCTCTCGCTGGCTCGCAGCGCGCCGCTGTTCGCCGGCCTCGACCTCGCCATCGCCAAGGGCGACCGCCTCGGCCTCGTCGCTGCCAACGGGCGCGGCAAGTCCTCGCTCCTGCGCATCCTGGCCGGCACGGAGGAGGCGAGCGGCGGGACGCTCACCCGCTCGCGCGGCCTCGTCACCGCCTTCGCGCCGCAGGACCCGCCCGAGCGCCTGCTGCCGATGAGCCTCTATGATGCGGTGCTGGATGCTCTCGATGCCGAAGCGGCCGAGACCGAAAGCTGGCGCGTCGATGTGCTGCTCGACGATCTCATGGTCGAGGAGAGCCTGCACGGCCGCGCCGTGGGTAGCCTCTCCGGCGGCTGGCAACGCACGATGCTGCTGGCGCGGGCGGCGGTGATCGAGCCAGATTTGCTGCTCCTGGACGAGCCGACCAACCATCTCGATCTCGAACGGATCGGCCTGCTGGAGCGCTTCCTCGCAGCTCTGCCGCGCGATTGCGCTGTGGTTGCGGCGAGCCATGACCGCGCCTTCCTCGACGATGTCAGCACGCGCACCCTGTTCCTGCGCCCGGCCGAGAGCGCCGATTTCGCCTTGCCCTATTCGCGCGCCTTGCAGGCGCTGGAGGAGCGCGACGCGGCGCGCGGCCGGCAGTTCGAAAACGAGATGCGCAAGGTTCGGGCGCTCCGCCAGCAGGCGGCGAAGCTGAAGAATATCGGCATCAATTCCGGATCGGACCTGCTGGTGGTCAAAACCAAGCAATTGTCCGAGCGGGCCGACAAGCTGGAGGAGCAGGCCAAGCCCGGGCACAAGGAGCGCTCGGCCGGCGCGATCCGGCTCGCCAGCAGCGGCACCCATGCCAAGGCGCTGGTCTCGATCAAGGAAACCCCGATCGCCACACCGGACGGGCGCCTGCTGTTCCGCACCGGACCGCTCTGGATCGAGAAGGGCGACCGGATCGCGCTGCTCGGCGCCAATGGCAGCGGCAAGACCCGCTTCGTTGCGCGGCTGCAAGCGGCGCTCGACGGTTCCGACCCGGAGATCCGCGGGACGGCGACCCTGAAGGCCGGCTATTCCGACCAGGGCCTGTCGCAGCTCGATGCCTGGCGCACGCCCTGGGATGCGGTGAAGAATTCCAGCGACCTCGGCGATCAGACGGCCCGCACCGTGCTCGCCGGAGCGGGCATTTCGAGCGAAGCGCAGACCGCGCCGACGGCCCGGTTGTCAGGCGGGCAGCGGGCACGGCTCGCGATGCTGCTGCTCCGTCTGATCGAGCCGAATTTCTACCTGCTGGACGAGCCGACCAACCATCTCGATATCGAGGGGCAGGACATGCTGGAGAGCGAATTGATCAAGCAGGAAACGGCCTGCCTGCTGGTCAGCCATGACCGCGCCTTCGTGCGGGCCGTGGCGACGCGGATCTGGGTGATCAACGGCAGGAAGCTGGTCGAGGTCGATGATCCCGATCCGGTCTTCGACAGGCTGATGGCGGGGTGAGGCGCTACCCTACACCGCAATCGGAATTGGGCGCGCCGGGGGGCGGGAGAGTGATCGTGAAAGCCTTCCGTGCGATCTCCCGGCCGCGGATCGCGACGATGATGGTCCAGTCGCCGGCCGCCATCTCCCATTCGTGCTCGAAGGTGAAGCCGACATGGCTCACGCCGTCGATCACGGCGCTGGGAAAACGGTCCTCGGTGCTGGTCTTGCCATCGGGCCGGGCGAGGGGCGGATGCTCGACCCTGACCGAGACCTGGCGCGGCAGAACCCTGGGGATGTCGTCGCTCAGGCGCAGCGACAGCCCGAAATTGCGGCAGAGCCGTGCCTCGATCCGGTCCGTGCGATCGAGATAGCGGATGTTCTTCATCTCGCTGGCCGGTGCGAGCCCGGCCTCGCCCGGCCCCGGCGTGCCCGGGATGCGGCGCCCGGCCGTGATGCCATAATCGATGATCTCGCTGCGCGGTTCGGCTGCGGCATGGGTGGCGGCAAGTGCCAGGAGGATTGCGGCCGTCATGGCCATCGGGCGCCGGTTCGTCATCGGGTCGCTTTCAGCGCGGCCAGCGGTAGTCGTCGAGCCGGCCCGGGAGCGGATCCGGCGCGATGCCCTGGCCGAAGACGCGTTCGAGCTGCAGGGCGGCGTCGCCGCGCCCGCGTGCCTCGGTGATCGAAGCGAGCAGCGGCTGCTCAGTAATCGGGCCTTGCCCGGTGAGGGGCTGGATCGGCCCGGCGAGCGGTTTGGCCTGTAGTGCGGCGGGCAGGCCGATCATGGGCACGCCCGCGACCATCTGATCGATCAGGCGCTCGATGCCGCCGGGCTGGAGTTCCAGTGCCGTCGGTGCGCCGGTCTCGGGCGAGACGGGGAGGGCGATGACGCTGCCCTGCGGGGCCGCCTCGATCATGCGACGGATGACGAGGTCGACGAAATGCGCGGCCTTGCGCGCGCCGGCAGCGGTGAAGTGGATGCCATCGCCGAGGCGCAGGCGCACCAGCTGTCCGGAGACGTCGGGGCCGGTCGCGGCATAGCGGTTCTCGGCATCGACGAAGCCGCCCCAGAGATCGACATATTGCCCGCCCGCCTTCTCGACGCGCTGGCGGTAGAGGTCGTTGAGGGTGATGAGATCGGCCGAGAGCCGCCCGTTCTGCATCGGCGGTGCGCCGACCCAGATCAGCGGCACGCGCTTGCCGGCGAAGGCGTTGGCGATGGCGTCGATCCGGTCGCGATAAAGTTCGAGCCAGCGCGGGCTCAGGGGCTCGTGGACGGTCTCGCCTTCGCGGATCGGCTGGCGGTCGTTGAGGCCGAGCAAGATGACGCCGATGCTGATCTTCTGCTCGCTGGCGAGGAGATCGGAGACGGCTTTCGGCCAGTCGTAGAAATCGCTGCGAACCAGGCCGGAATCGGGCTTGGCCTTGTGGATCACCTCGACATCCGGGCGGTTGTTGAGGGCGTCGTCCAGACCGTTCGCCAGGAGATTGGCGAGGGAATCGCCCATGACGACGATATGACTGCTGACATCGACCTTGGGGATGACCGGATCGTCGCGGACGATGACGGGGGCCTCGCGGCGGCGGACCACGGGCGCGACGCGCTGACGCGGCTGCGGCGCCACGGTCCGTGGCTGGGCGGGCAATTGCCAGAACATCTGGAACAGGCTGCGCTGTTGCGTCTGCTGCTGGGCGAGAGAGACCGGCCCGCCCGTCAGCAGGAGCAGGCAGGCAGCAGCCAGAACCATGGCGAACGAGCGCAGGCGCATAGGCCGATCCGGTGGTTCCCCCTGCGCGACTATAGGCCGGGAGCGGCCGAAAGTCAGCGCTTGCCGCGCAGCTTCGACAGCAGGGCGGGCGTCGGATAGCCGTCGGCGATCTCGCCGGCGCTGATCTGATAGCGCCTGACAGCCTCGCGAGTGCCGGTGCCGATGCGGCCGTCGGCATCGTGGTTGTAGAGGCCGAGCGCCTTCAGGCGGTGCTGGAGATCGCGGGTCGCGGCCATGTCGAGGCGCGGCGCCTTGGTCGGCCAGTTCGCCCGGATGGCGGAGCGCCCGGCGATCCGGTCGCCGAGATGGCCGACGGCCATCGCATAGGCGTCGGAGGAGTTGTATTTCTTGATGACGTCGAAATTGGCGGTGAGCAGCATCACCGGGCCGGTATGGCCGGCCGGGTAGAACAGGCGGCCTTCGCCGGAGGAGGGCAGGCGATTGCCATCGGCGCGACGCACGCCGGCGGAGGCGAAGGCGGAGAAGCTCGCCTTGTCCAGGCGGTGGTCGAAGCCATCAGGCAGCGTCACCTCCATGCCCCAGGGCAGGCCCGGCACCCAGCCATAGCCCTTGAGGTAGTTGGCTGTGGAGGCGATGGCGTCGCTCGACGAGGTCCAGATGTCGGCATGGCCGTCGCCGGTCCAGTCGACCGCGTATTTCATGTAGCTCGACGGCATGAACTGGGTGTGGCCCATGGCGCCGGCCCAGGAGCCCTTCAATTCGCTGCGCTCGACATGGCCCTTCTGGATCAGCTCCAGTGCGGTCAGCAATTCATCGCGGAAGAAGTCGCCGCGATAGCGGATCGAGGCGAGCGTCGCGAGCGAGCGGATGACGTCCTTGCCGCCCTTGAACGAGCCGTAATTGGTCTCCATGCCCCAGACGCCAAGGACGATTTCCTTGGGCACGCCATAGCGCGCCTCGACCTGGGAGAGGACGCTCGCGTTCTCGGCCGCGGCCTCGCGCCCGCGCCCGATGCGGGCGCCGCCGACGGCATTCTCCAGATAGCTCCAGATCGGGGCGCTGAACTCCGACTGCTTCCTGGTCAGCGCGACGATGGAAGCATCCGGCGTCACACCGCGGAAGGCGAGGTCGAAGGTCGCACGCGAGATACCGCGCGCCTGAGCCTGCGGCCAGAGTCGTTGCACGAAGACGTCGAAGGGGGCGCTGGCCGGGGTCGCCTGCGCATTGCGGGCATGGGCGCCGGAGACGTTGATCGAGCCGGTGGTCTGGGCCAGCGCCGGTGCCAGGCTGATCAGGACTGAGGCTGCGATGACGGACAGGCGCATGGACACTCCCGGCGAATGCTGGATGGAAACATCTTCACAGCGCCCGAACAAGATTAACCAAGGGTTAATTCATGCGGCGATCGCTGCGGCATTCGTGATTTGACAAGCTCCGGCGATTGTCAGATTCTGCGGGGATGAATAGCGCGTCCCCCTTCCGCCGCGGTCTCCACCGCTCGGGCAACCTTATCGCGGGCTTCTAGCCCCGGGCCTGTCGCGCTTGGCGCCTCCGGTTCGGGGTGCGCCTGCTCTGCCGCTTTTTCCTGCGAGTTCGACCTTTTTGATGCCGCGCGGATTTCAACCGCCGGCGGGCGCTCGCCTTTTCGATGAAAGACCTGTCCTGATGTCTACCAAGCGTCCCGCCATCACCGTTACGACCGCGGACCATGCCATGCTGAGCCGCATCGCGGCCGGCGCGGCCAACACCATGCCCGATCTCGCCGCCGAGCTGACCCATGAGCTCGACCGCGCCCGAATCCTGCCGGAGGGGCGGGTCTCGCACGACCATGCCCGGATCGGCAGCCAGATCGTCTATCGCGACGAAACCACCAAGCGGGAAAGCACCATCACGCTGGTCTGGCCTGAGCATGCCGATATCGAGAAGAACCGCGTCTCGGTGATGACGCCGATCGGCGTCGCGCTGATCGGCATGGCGGCCGAGCGCTCGATCGACTGGACGACGCGCTCCGGCGACGTCAAGCGCCTGACCGTGCTCGAAGTGCGCGAGCCGGTGGAGGAAGAGGCTGCGTCCTGAAATCAGGCGTGGGTAAAGCACATCGTCATTGCGAGGAGCAAAGCGACGAAGCAATCCAGGTAGACGTAGAGCTCTGCCGCCTCCGGATTGCTTCGCTGCGCTCGCAATGACAGGTGTGGATGTTCCGGCTTCTCACGCCGTGGCGTTCTTCGTCCTGAGCTTCTCCTCCCAGGCGAGCGCCTGGCCGACGATCTCCTCGAGGTCGTCATGCGCGGGCTGCCAGCCGAGCTCGGCGCGGATGCGGTCGGCGCGGGCGATCAGCGAAGCCGGATCGCCCGGCCGGCGCTCCGCCAGCGTCACGGGAAAATCGACCCCGGAGACCTTCTTCACGACCTCGACGACCTCCTTGACCGAATAGCCACGGCCATAGCCGCAGTTCAATGTCAGGCTCGCCCCGCCGCCGCGCAGATGGTCGAGCGCGGCGAGATGGGCGCGGGCGAGATCGGTGACGTGGATATAGTCGCGCACGCAAGTGCCGTCCGGCGTCGCATAGTCGGTGCCGAAGACGGTCAGGCCGTCGCGCTGGCCGAGCGCCGCCTGGCTCGCGACCTTGATGAGATGGGTGGCGTTCGGCGAGGATTGGCCGGAGCGGCCCTTCGGGTCGGCGCCAGCGACATTGAAGTAGCGCAGCGCGACATAGCTGAAACCATGCGCCTTGGCGGCGTCCTGCAGCATCCACTCGCTCATCAGCTTGGAGCGGCCATAGGGGTTGATCGGGTTGAGCGCGATCTCTTCCGGCACCGGCGAGACCGGCGGCTCGCCATAGACGGCGGCGGTGGAGGAGAAGATGACGTGTTTTACGCCCTTGCGCGCGGCGCTTTCGATCAGTCCGCGGGTCTTCACCGTATTGTTGAAATAATAGCCCAGTGGATCGGTGACAGATTCGGGGACGACGATCCTGGCGGCGAAATGCGCAATCTCCGTGATCTCATATTCGCCGATCAGGCCCTCGACCAGCTCCTGGTTGCCGATATCGCCCTGGACGAAGATCGCCTCGGGCGGCACCGCCCACCAGAAGCCGGTGGAGAGATTGTCGAGCACCACGACCTTCTCGCCGCGATCCAGCAATTCCAGGACCATATGGCTGCCGATGTAGCCGGCGCCGCCGGAAACCAATACCGCCATCGTGTTTCTCGCCTCATCTTCGTCAGGAACCGCCTTTATCGAAAAACCGTTGACGGCTTCTCAAGGCCTGTTGGCTAATACCGCCTGATGGCCCGCAACCATGACAGTTGTACGGCCGTTCCCATCATTGCCTGGCTTCGGCAAGGCTATCGCGCCCAATGGATTTTGCATGACGAAACGCATCCGCAAGGCCGTTCTTCCTGTCGCTGGTCTCGGCACCCGCTTCCTGCCCGCCACCAAGGCGATCCCGAAGGAGATGCTGACCATCGTCGACCGCCCGGTCGTGCAACATGTCGTGGACGAGGCGCGCGCCGCCGGCATCGAGCATTTCATCTTCGTCACCGGCCGCAACAAGGCAGTGATCGAGGATCATTTCGATCTGGCCTACGAGCTCGACGACACGCTGGCCAAGCGCAACAAGACGAAGGAGCTGGAGGCGCTGAAGCACGATCTGCCGGCTGCGGGTGCGACCAGCTTCACCCGCCAGCAGGCTCCGCTCGGCCTCGGCCACGCCGTCTGGTGCGCGCGCGAGATCGTCGGCGACGAGCCTTTCGCGCTGCTGCTGCCGGACATGCTGCATTACAGCCAGGGCAAGGGCTGCCTCGCCGAGATGATCGAGGCCTATGACCAGCATGGCGGCAACCACATCGCCGTCGCGCCCGTGCCTGAGGATCAGACTCATCAATACGGCATCGTCGCCGTCCAGGACGCCAAGGCCAAGGTCTCGAAGATCACCGGCATGGTCGAGAAGCCGCCGAAGGGAACGGCGCCGTCCAACCTGCATGTCTCCGGGCGCTACATCCTGCAGCCGACGATCTTCAACCTGCTCGCCAACCAGGAGAAGGGCGCCGGCGGCGAGATCCAGCTGACCGATTCGATGGTCGCGCTGTCGCGCCAGGAGCCGTTCTACGCGGTGCGCTTCGACGGCGAGATCTACGATGCCGGCTCGAAGATCGGCTTCCTCGCGGCGAATGTCGCCTATGCGCTCGATCGCGGCGATCTCGGTCCGCAACTGCGCGAAGAGATCGCCAAGCTGCTCGACCGCTGAGCTACAGGACTCGTTCAACTCAGCCCTCGTCCTGAGGCGTCAATCCGAATAGGAATGGCGTCTCCAAGGACGAGGGCTTGTGTCTTGCTGACGGTGCAAAGTTGAGTGACCAGAGTCTCGTCTTCGACCGGGCACTTGGCCGCAAGCGGCTGAGGCGCGCGCTTGCCGGCGACTATCCGGATTTCCTGCTGGAGCGCGCGGCTGATGATCTGGGGGATCGGCTCGGCGCGGTGCTGCGGGAATTCGCGGTCGCGGCCGATCTCGGTACGGCCCTGCCTGTGGTTGCGCCGGCGCTTGCCGGCCGGGTCGGGCGGCTTCTGCGCATGGCTGAGGCGGAAGGCGCGCCGGCCGATCTCGTCGGCGATCTCGAACGCCTGCCCTTCGCCGCCGGTTCGCTCGACCTCGCCGTCTCGCTGCTAGCGCTGCATGGGGTCAACGACCTGCCGGGCGCGCTCATCCAGATCAAGCGGGCGCTGCGGCCCGATGGCTTGTTCATGGGCTGCCTGCTCGGCGGGCGGAGCTTGCAGGAACTCAGGCAGGCGCTGCTCGAAGCCGAGAGCGAGACGATGGGCGGGGTCAGCCCGCGCGTCGCCCCCTTCGCCGATCTGCGTGACCTCGGAAGCCTGTTGCAGCGGGCCGGTTTCGCATTGCCGGTCGTCGACAGCGAGATCGTGACGGTGCGCTATCGCGACGCCTTCGGGCTGTTCCGCGATCTGCGCGCCATGGGCTGGGCCAATGCGCTCGTCGCCCGGCGCAAGACGCCGTTCAGGCGCGAGACCTTGCTGCGCGCGGCTGCGCTCTATGCCGAGCGCTTCGCCGATCCGGACGGGCGTTTGCCCGCGACCTTCGAATTCGTCTGGGTTTCCGGCTGGGCTCCGCATGAGAGCCAGCAGAAGCCATTGAAGCCCGGCTCGGCCAAGGCGCGGCTGGCCGATGCGCTTGGCGTGCCCGAGATCAAGGCGGGCGAGAAGCCGGGAGGCGAGGGATGAGCGAGCGACAGCCCCGCCTGACCCGCGCCGATTTCCGCGTCTTCCGCGCCATTCCCACGCGCTGGCACGACAATGACGCCTTCGGACACGTCAACAATGTCGTCTATTACGGCTGGTTCGATACGGCGGTGAATGCCTGGCTGATCGAGAACGGCTTTCTCGACCTTGCTGGCAGCGAGATCGTCGGGCTCGTGGTCGAGACCGGCTGCACCTATTTCGAGAGCGTCGCCTTTCCGGAGACGGTGGAGGCCGGGATCGCGGTCGAGCGGCTCGGCAACAGCTCCGTCACCTATCGCATCGGCATCTTCCGGCAGGGCGGCGATCAGGCGGCTGCGCAGGGGCGCTTCACCCATGTCTATGTCGCGCGCGCCGACCAGAAGCCGGTGCCGATCCCGGCCCCGCTCAGAGCAGCCCTTACCGCCATCCAGAGCTGAAAACATCGACGCAGCCGGGAATCCGTTGTCTCGCGCGCCGAGGCAGGCTATGCCCCTGCCAACCCCTATCGCCGGACCGCCAGGAACCCTGAGCCCGTGATTCCGAACGACATCAAGATCACCCCGCAGCTCGTTGCCGAGCACGGCCTGAAGCCGGACGAGTACCAGCGCTTCCTGCATCTGATCGGCCGCGAGCCGACGATCACGGAGCTCGGCATCGTCTCGGCGATGTGGAACGAGCACTGCTCCTACAAATCCTCGAAAATCCATCTGAAGACGCTGCCGACCAAGGCGCCCTGGGTGATCCAGGGCCCGGGCGAGAATGCCGGCGTCATCGATATCGGCGAGGGCACCGCCATCGTCTTCAAGATGGAGAGCCACAACCACCCGTCCTTCATCGAGCCCTATCAGGGCGCGACGACCGGCGTCGGCGGCATCCTGCGCGACGTCTTCACGATGGGCGCGCGCCCGATCGCCGTGCTCGACGCTTTGCGCTTCGGCTCGCCGGATCATCCGAAGACCCGCCATCTCGTCTCCGGCGTCGTCGCCGGCATCGGCGGCTACGGCAATTCCTTCGGCGTGCCGAATGTCGGCGGCGCGACCGGCTTCCACTCGCGCTATGACGGCAACATCCTCGTCAACGCCATGGCGGTCGGCATCGCCCAGGCCGACGAGATCTTCTACGCCAAGGCCTCCGGCGTCGGTAAGGCGATCGTCTATCTCGGTTCGAAGACCGGCCGCGACGGCATCCACGGCGCGACCATGGCCTCGGCCGAATTCGACGACAAGTCGGAGGAGAAGCGCCCGACCGTGCAGGTCGGCGACCCCTTCGCCGAGAAGCTCCTGCTCGAAGCCTGCCTCGAGATCATGGCCGCCGGCCATGTCGACGCGATTCAGGACATGGGCGCTGCCGGCCTGACCTGCTCGGCCGTCGAGATGGGTGCCAAGGGCGATCTTGGCGTCGAGCTCGATCTCGACAAGGTGCCCTGCCGCGAGGAGGGCATGAGCGCCTATGAGATGATGCTGTCGGAGAGCCAGGAGCGCATGCTCATGGTGATCAAGCCCGGCCATGAGGACGCCGCCGAAGCGATCTTCAGGAAATGGGGCCTCGACTTCGCCGTCATCGGCCACACCACCGACACGCTCCGCTTCGTTGTGAAGCACCAGGGCGAGGTCATGGCCGACCTGCCGATCAAGGAGCTCGGCGACGAGGCTCCGGAATACGACCGGCCCTGGATCGAGACCGTGCCGCAGCAGCGCATCGCGGCTGAGAGCGTCGCCGCGCCTTGCGGCAATGCCGAGGCGTTGAAGACGCTGATCGGCTCGCCGGACCTCTCGTCCAAGCGCTGGATCTGGGAGCAGTACGACACGCTGATCCTCGGCAACTCGGCGGTGACGCCGGGCGGCGATGCCGGCGTGATCCGCATCGAGGACGGGCCGCGAGGCCTTGCCATGACCGCCGACGTCACCCCGCGCTATTGCGAGGCGGATCCGTTCGAGGGCGGCAAGCAGGCGGTGGCGGAAGCCTGGCGTAACCTGACCGCGACGGGTGCTACGCCTCTCGCGGTGACCGACAACCTGAACTTCGGCAATCCCGAGAAGCCGGAGGTCATGGGCCAGCTCGTCGGCTGCGTCCGTGGCATCGGCGAAGCCTGCAAGGCGCTCGACTTCCCGGTCGTCTCCGGCAACGTCTCGCTCTACAACGAGACCAACGGCGTCTCGATCCTGCCGACCCCGACCATCGGCGCCGTCGGCGTCATGGCCGATGTGACCAAGCATGCGACGGTCGCCTTCAAGGCCGAGGGCGAGGCGATTCTGCTGATCGGCGAGACGGCCGGCTGGCTCGGTCAGAGCGCCTATCTCGCGACAATTTGCGGCCGCGAGGAGGGCGCTCCGCCGCCGGTCGATCTCGCAATCGAGCGCCGCAACGGCGATTTCGTGCGCGGGCTGATCGCGGGCGGCAAGGTTTCGACCTGCCATGACCTGTCGGATGGCGGGCTTGCGGTTGCGCTCGCCGAGATGGCGATGGCCAAGGGCATCGGCGCGGTGATCGAGACGCTGCCGGCCGGCCCCGCCCATGCCGCGCTCTTCGGCGAAGATCAGGCGCGCTATGTCCTGACGGTTCCGGCTGCCGAGGCCGATGCGGTGATCGCGGCGGCGAAGGCTGCCGGCGTGCCGGCGCTCGCCATCGGCAAGACGGGCGGCGCGGCGCTTGCCCTGCCGGGCGAGCCCGCTCTGGCGATCGCCGATCTCCGCAAGATCCATGAAGACTGGCTGCCGTCCTATATGGCCGGCAAGGCGGCCTGAGGAGTTCGACCCATGGCGATGGACGCGCACGAGATCGAGCGCATGATCAAGGCGGCGCTGCCGGATGCGGCGATCGAGATCAAGGACCTGGCGGGCGACGGCGACCATTATGCCGCGACCGTCGTCTCGGCCGCCTTCAAGGGCAAGACCCGGGTGCAGCAGCACCAGATGGTCTATGCCGCGCTCCAGGGGAATATGGGCGGCGTGCTGCACGCCCTTGCGCTGACGACCAGCGTTCCCCAAGATTAGAACAAGACCATCCGGCGGGCCTTGAACCCGCTTCAGGAGACGAGACGATGTCCGACGTCAATGCCCGCATCGAAGCGGAAGTGAAGAACAACGACGTGGTGCTCTTCATGAAGGGCACGCCGCAATTCCCGATGTGCGGCTTCTCCGGCCAGGTCGCGCAGATCCTCGGCTATATCGGCGTGCCCTATAAGGGCGTGAACGTGCTCGAGGACCAGGAAATCCGCGAGGGCATCAAGGCCTTCTCGAACTGGCCGACGATTCCGCAGCTCTACGTCAAGGGCGAGTTCGTCGGCGGCTGCGACATCACCCGCGAGATGTTCCAGGCCGGTGAATTGCAGGCGCTCTTCGAAGAGAAGGGCATCGCGGTGAAGCAGGCGAGCTAAAGGCTCGCCGCCACGATCCGTCTGCCCGCGTCGCAAGCAGGCAACAGGTGGCTTTGGTGATCTCTGTGATGAAACCGCCTAGGCGGGAAAGGCGGTGGCCTGCATAGCGGGCCGCCGCACCATGCTCGCCCACCAGGCTTTGATGGCGGGCCGCTCGGCAAGCAGCGCCTCGGCCTCAGACGCCAGCGTGAAATAGGCGAAGATCGGCGCGGCATGAAGATCAGCCAGCGTCAGCGCCTCGCCGGCGAGATAAGGGCTGCCATCCATCAGGTCGCTGATCGCGCGCAGGCATAGCTGTGCCTTGGGCAGGGCGGCCTGAATTCGCGCCTCGTCCGGCGCGCGTCCCTGCTTGGGGGCGGAGACGCGCTCCACATAGATGTCCCAGACCAGCGTGCGATAGGCGTAAGAGTCGAGGATGCTCGTCAGCTGATTGACGCGGGCGCGCTCGCGCGGCGCGGAAGGCTGCAAGGCAGGCCCGGGGAACGCCTCATCGACATAGCGTTCGATGGCGCCGGCCTCGTAGAGCCGGAAGCCATCGTGCTCGAAGGCGGGGATGCGGCCGAATGGTTGCCGCTCCAGCAGGGAAGCCGGCGGCCCGCTTTCGGCGAAGACGTCGATCGGGTCGAGCCGGTAGGCTACGCCCTTTTCCTCCAGTGCCAACCGGACCGCGCGGACATAGACGCTGTAGGGCGCACCATAGACGACAGGCATGAGCGTCATCGCGTGTTCCCTGCCTGCTCGATTGATCCCGCTGGATGCGTTCGGGGCAGATTCAAGCCGCCGCGCATTGCGGGTGCGGCTTGCGGACGCGTTCGGTCGAGGCCGGGTATTTCTCCAGCATCCGCTCCGGCCTGATCGGCCGGCGCACGAGGTCGCCGCCACAGTTCGGGCAGGTGCCCGCAAAGCGGGTCTCGACGCAATCGGCGCAGAAGGTGCATTCGAAGGTGCAGATCAGGGCGTCGCGCGATTGCGGCGGCAGGTCGCGGTCGCAGCATTCGCAGTTCGGGCGCAATTGCAGCATGGCGTCGTCTCCTTCCGATGGGCGGAAGAATGACCGCAAACCGGACTGAGGCCAGCGATTTCGCGTGATCCGACCGATCAACGGGGCGGATCGATCGGTCGCCCATTACTTCACCAGCAGCCAGTCGTCGATCACCAGCGCGTCGAGCCCGCTCGTATAGAACATCAGGATCGCGTCCTCCGCCGTGTGCAGGATCGGCTTGCCCATGATGTTGAAGGAGGTGTTGAGGATCACCGGCACGCCCGTCAGCTCATGGAAGGCCGAGATCAGCGCGTGATAGCGCGGGTTACGTTCCGCCGTGACGCTCTGGAGTCGGCCGGTCGCGTCCTCATGGACCACGGCCGGGACGCGGTCGCGCACCGCTTCCTTCCAGGTGAGCGTGCGCTCCATATAGGGCGCGTCCTGATAGTTCTCGAACCAGTCGGCGGCGTGCTCGGCCAGGATCGAAGGCGCGAAGGGCCGGAAGGCCTCGCGGTACTTCACCTTGGCGTTGAGGATGTCCTTGGCGTCGGCAGGGCGCGGATCGGCGATGATCGAGCGGTTGCCGAGCGCGCGCGGCCCGAACTCGGCGCGGCCCTGCACCCAACCGATCAGCTTGCCTTCGGTCAGGAGCTTGGCGGTGACCGGAGCGATCTCGTCGGGAGCGAGCTTGCGCAGGCGCTTCTCCCAAAGCTGCATGCGCTCGAAGGGCTCGGTCGAGACGGTCGAACCGAGATAGGGGGAAAGGGGTCCCTTCGGCGCGCGCCAGTCCGGATTGGCCTCCGCGTGCGCCAGCCAGGCTGCGCCGATCGCGTTGCCGTCATCCGCAGGGGCCGAGGGCACGAAGACGGTCTTGAAGCCGTGGCGGCCGGCGATCTTGCCGTTGAAGGAGGAATTCAGTGCGCAGCCGCCGGCCATGACGAGGTTTTCGCTCGGGACCAGCGCCGCGGCCTCAGCCAGCAGGGCTTCCATCATCTCGGCGAAGACGTCCTGCCCGCAGCGGGCGAGATCGGCCCAGCCCTGGTCGAGGGCGTCCGCCGGACGCTTGGCCAGGATCTCGGCGGCGACCGCCTGCACCACATCCGCCTTGGCGAAGGAGAGCTTATGGCCCTCGATGCTGTAGAGCTTGCGCAATAGCGCCATCAGCTCCGGGTCGGTCTTGCCGTAGGGCGCGAGCCCCATGATCTTCCATTCCTCGCCCTTGGCCTGATCGAAGCCGGCGAGATCGGTGACGAGCCCGAAATAGAAGCCGATCGATTCCCGGCCACGATGGCGCTTCACCTCGCGGAGTTTGCCATGCTCCAGGGCGAAGATGGCAGACGCCCCGGTCTCGCCCATGCCGTCGACGACGAGGCAGGCGGCGTTGTCGAAGGGCGAGGACCAGCAGGCATAGGCCGCGTGGCTGAGATGATGGCCGTAGCGCGTGAGGCCGGTGACATTGGCCTTGCCATAGGCGCGGTCGAGCCCGAGCAGGACGCCCATGCCGGCGCGCTGCTGCGCCGCATGAAGCGAGGCGATCAGCGCGCGCTCGGTGCGCTCCGGCACCAGAGAGCGGTTGAGTTCGGGCGAGAGCTTGAGCAGGGCGTCGAGCGTGAAGGAGCCGGCGCGGGCCATCTGGTCGAGGAAGCCGGTGAAATCCTCGCCCCAGCTCGTGGCGATGCGGACCTCGGCATCTTCAGGGATGTAGCGCTTCAGCAGGCCTTCCATGCGCGGCGCCGAATCGGGCTCGCAGTTCGGCGCGCGCTTGTATTGCAGGTAGCGCTCGGTCGCCTCGGCGAAGAGCACCTCGCCATCGGGGCCGATGATCGCAATGGCGGGATCGTGGAAGGTGGTGGCCAGGCCGATCGTGTAGCTCATGGCCGAAAGCCAATAACCTCCCGGACCCGGGAAGCCAAATCGCTCAGGGCTTGCCGATGGCGGCTTTCATCAGCGCCTTCGAATCGGCGCTCGCCCAATCGGCCGGGCCCTGGATGATGCCGAGCTCGCAGCCCGCCTTGTCGACGATGATGCTGACCGGCATGCCCTCGACCTTGTGCGCGGCGCGCAGCGCCTGGAAGGTTGCGGCCTGCGGATCGCCGTAGAAGGGCAGGGTGGTGACCTTGTTGTCGGCGAGCCAGGCCTTCGGCTTGTCGAGATTGCGGGTGTCGATATTGATCGCGACCACCGCGAAATCCGGCCCGCCCATCTCCTTCTGGAGCGCGTCGAGCGCCGGCATTTCCTTCAGGCAGGGCGCGCACCAGGTCGCCCAGAGATTGACCAGCAGCGTCTTGCCTTTGAACGCTGCCAGCGTCATCGGCTGCCCATCCGGCCCGGTGAAGGCGAGTGCAGGCGCCGGCTGCGGGCGCGCACGCAGCTCGACCGCCGCGACCTCGCCCTTGACCAGCGGCTTCATGCGCTCGGCCGCCGCGCTTGCGGCGCTGCATGATCCGTTGCCGGCATCGCCCCGGACGGAGTAGAAGGCGGCTACGCCAGCGAGGCCGAGCGCCGCGACGACCCCGAGGGCCAGTCCGATCTTTTTTCCAGACGTCATTATGCGTCCTCAAAAGCAGGAAAGACCGTCGTGAGCAATCGCATGTGGGGTGGGCGTTTCGCCACAGGTCCAGGCGTCATCATGGAGGAGATCAATGCCTCCATCGATTTCGACAAGAAACTCTGGCGCCAGGATATCCGCGGTTCGCTGGCGCATGCGGCCATGCTGGCCGAGACCGGCATCCTGACCAAGGAGGATGTCGCGACGATCACCGCCGGCCTGAAAAAGGTCGAGGGCGAGATCGAGAGTGGCGCCTTCACGTTCTCGCGGGCGCTCGAAGACGTCCACATGAACATCGAGTCGAACCTCAAGGACAAGATCGGCCTTGCTGCCGGCCGCCTGCACACGGCTCGCTCGCGCAACGACCAGGTCGCGACCGACATGCGGCTCTGGGTGCGCGACACGCTCGACGAGATCGATGGCCAGATGGCCGACCTCCAGCTTGCGCTGGCCGAGAAGGCCGACACCTATGCCGGCGCGGTGATGCCTGGCTTCACCCATCTGCAGTCGGCGCAGCCGGTCACTTTCGGCCATCATCTGCTCGCCTATGTCGAGATGCTCGGCCGCGACCGCAGCCGCATCCGCGACGCCCGCGCCCGCCTCAACGAATGCCCGCTCGGTGCGGCCGCACTCGCCGGCACCTCCTTCCCGATCGACCGGCACATGACGGCGAAGGCGCTCGGCTTCGACCGGCCGACGGCGAACTCGCTCGATTCGGTCTCGGATCGCGATTTCGTGCTGGAGACGCTTTCGGCCGCCTCGATCTGCGCGATGCATCTCTCGCGCTTCGCCGAGGAGATCGTGCTGTGGTCGACGCCGCAATTCGGTTTCGTCCGGCTCTCCGACGCTTTCTCGACCGGTTCGTCGATCATGCCGCAGAAGCGCAATCCCGACGCGGCCGAGCTGGTGCGCGGCAAGGCGGGCCGCGTCTTCGGCGCGCTCCAGGGCTTGCTGACCATGATGAAGGGCCTGCCGCTGACCTATTCGAAGGACATGCAGGAGGACAAGGAAGGCACCTTCGACGCGCTGCAGACGCTGTCGCTGTGCCTCGCCGCCACCGCCGGCATGGTCCGCGACATGCAGCCCGACCTCAAGGTGATGAAGAAGGCGGCCGGCCTCGGCTATGCGACGGCGACCGATCTCGCTGACTGGCTGGTGCGGGTCCTCAAGATGCCGTTCCGCGACGCGCATCACGTCACTGGTCGCCTCGTCGGTATCGCTTCGGAGAAGAAGGTCGGGCTGGAGAAGCTCTCGCTCGCGGAGATGCAAGGCGTGGAGCCTGCCATCACCGAGGCCGTCTTCGCCGTGCTCGGCGTCGACCAGTCGGTGAAGAGCCGCGTCAGCTACGGCGGCACGGCCCCGGCCAATGTCCGCAAGCAGGCCAGGCGCTGGCTGAAGCAGCTCGCGAAAGGCTGAGGTCGAAGCGGCGGAGAGTCTCGCGCTCCGCCGCATCCTCCGCTAAGGTCCCGCCACGTTTCGCCCCGAGGGTTCGTTTTCGTGCTTGATTCCCGCCTGAAACTCGGCCGCACCTTGCTGGTCGTCGGTCTCCTGGCCGTTGCGCTCGGCGCCTGCGGGCGCAAGGGGCCGCTGGAGGCGCCGCCCAATGCGACCGGCGCCATCGACCTGCCGGACGACCAGATCGGCGCCAAGGAGAACGATCCCGCCTCCCTGGGCTCGGCCTCCGTGCTGGCGAAGCCGGCCAAGACCAACAAGGCGATCGTCATCCCGAACAAGCCTTTCGTTCTCGATCCGCTGATGTGACGGCCGACGCCGTCGGGATATCCCACATCACGCGTCATGCTCGGGCTTGACCCGGGCATCTCCTGAAAAAGGTTCTTTGGGCTCTGCGCATCGCTTCGCCCGGGAACGCCGACCGCCTAGCCTGACTGCGAGCTCATCCCATGCATCATTTCGCCTATCGCGACGGCTCGCTCCATGCCGAGGGCGTCGATCTCCAGCGGATCGCGGCCGAGGTCGGCACGCCGGTCTATGTCTATTCGAGCGCGACGATCGAGCGGCACTACAAGCTGTTCGAGGCGGCGATGAAGACGACCGCGCCGGCCGGCAAGACCCACGTCTTCTACGCCATGAAGGCGAACGGCAATCTTGGCGTGCTGAAGACGCTGGGCGCGCTCGGCGCCGGCATCGACACGGTTTCCGAAGGCGAGGTGCGCAAGGCGCTCGCCGCCGGCATCCCGCCCGAGAAGATCGTGTTTTCCGGCGTCGGCAAGAGCGAGCAGGAACTGCGCTTCGCGGTCGAGGCCGGGCTCTATCAGGTCAATATCGAGAGCGAGAGCGAGCTCGACCTGCTCTCGAAGGTGGCGGCCTCGCTTGGTAAGCGGCAGGAAGCGGTGTTCCGGGTCAACCCGGATATCGGCGCCGGCGGCCATGCCAAGATCACGACCGGTTCGTCCGAGAACAAGTTCGGCGTCTCCTTCGAAGAGGTCGGCCGGCTCTATGCGCGCGCGGCCAACATGGAAGGCGTCCGGATCATGGGCCTTGCCGTCCATATCGGCAGCCAGATCGGCGAGATCGACGCCTTCGAGGCGGCCTATTCCAAGATGGTTGCGCTGGTCGGCGACCTGAAGGGCGAGGGCCACCGGGTCGACCGGCTCGATCTCGGCGGCGGGCTCGGCATTCCCTACGACATCCCGAGGACGTTCGATTACGGACCGGGACTGATCGAGGCCTATGCCGCGATGGTCGCCAAGGTGACCAAGGGGCTCGATGTCGAGCTCGGCTTCGAGCCCGGCCGCCTGATCGTCGGCAATGCCGGCGTGCTGCTGACGCGGGTGCTGCATCTCAATCCGCGCCCGACCAAGCAGTTCCTGGTCGTCGATGCGGCGATGAACGATCTCGTCCGGCCGGCGATGTACGAGGCCTATCACGAGATCTGGCCGGTGACGGAGCCCGAGATCGGCGGCCCCGAGGTCGCCTATGACGTGGTCGGGCCGATCTGCGAATCGGGCGATACCTTCACCACCGGGCGCAACCTGCCGAAGCTCCGGCAGAACGACCTGATCGCCTTCATGACTGCCGGCGCCTATGGCGCCTCGATGTCCTCGACCTATAACCAGCGCCTGCTGGTCGCCGAGGTGATGGTCAAGGGCGACCAGTACGCCGTCACGCGTCCGCGCCAGAGCTATGAGGAGCTCATCGGCACGGACAAGCTGCCCGGCTGGTTTGCCTGATCGGTTCCGCTCCGTTCACGAAAGGCGGAGCGCTGTGCGTTGGCGGGTCTTCGCACTGGCAATGCCACATTCCCATGCTAGCCTGATTTGGTCAGGCGAGTTCAGACAGGAATGGGGGCTGCCCGGAGCGATGGCATGAGCGAGGCAGAGCGCCGCAAGGCGCCCGACACGATCGACGGCATCCGCCAGCGGCTCTCCCGTCTCGCGCTGGCCTCGCGCGTCTCGCTCGGCTGGGAGCGGCTATGGCCGCGACTTTGGCTGCCGCTCGGCGTCGTGCTCGCTTTCCTCGCGGTCTCCTGGTTCGGCCTGTGGACGCATCTGCCCTGGTATGGCCGGATCGTCGGCGTTCTCGCCTTCGCAGGGACTTTCGCCGCCAGCCTCTGGCATGTCGCCCGCCTTGTCCTGCCGACGCATCGCGATGCATTGACCCGGCTCGACCGGTCCTTCGTCGATGGCCATCGCCCGGCCTCGTCGCTGGAGGACAGCTTGGCGATCGGCTCGGCCGATCCAGTCTCGCAGGCCCTGTGGAAACTGCATGTCGAGCGCCAGAGCCGGCAGGTCGCCGCCTTGCGCGTCCAGCCGCCGCAGCCGCGCATGGCAGGCCACGACAGGCGGGCGCTGCGCGCCGTGCCGCTGCTCGCCGCCATCACCGGCTTCTTCGTCGCCGGGCCCGAACTCACGCAGCGCCTTTCCGCCGCTTTCGACTGGAAGGGCCCCTCCGCGATCGCTGCCTCGATCCGGATCGACGCCTGGATCGATCCGCCCGCCTATACGCGCCTGCCGCCGATCCTGATCGACTTCGCCAAGCTGGCGAGTCCGAATCTGAGCGCGCCGGAGAAATCGGTCATCGTCGTGCGCATCGCCGGCAAGACCAATATGGACGTCGCCACCACCGGCCGGCTCGACCTGATCAAGCCGGAGGCCAAGGAGGGCGAAGCCAAGGATGCTCAGGCCAAGCCCGCCCAGCCGATCGGGCCGCAGCAGGCGGTCCTGGAGAAGCGCTTCACGCTCGCCGGCAACGGCACGCTGAAGCTCACCGGCAGCGGCGCGCCCGGCACGGTGCTCAATATCACCTCGGTCCCGGACCAGCCACCGACCATCGCCTTCACCGATCCGCCGAAGCCCATCACCGGCGCGCAGTCCGGGGGATTGGGCATCACCTACAAGGCCAAAGACGATTACGGCATCGCCTCGATCGAGGTGAATGTCTCGCGTCCGGACGTGGCGAAGGGCGGGCGCTCGCTGGTCGAGCCGCCGAAGCAGAACCTCGCCGTGCCGTCCTCCGCCTCGGGCGAGGAGGAGAACAAGAGCACGGTCGATTTCTCCGCCCATCCCTGGGCCGGCGCCAAGGTCAGGATGGTGCTGATCGCCAAGGATGAGGCCGGGCAGGAAGGCCGCAGCGAGCCGCTCGAGGTCGTGCTGCCGCAGCGCACCTTTACCAAGCCGCTCGCCAAGGCGCTGGTCGAGCAGCGCCGCAAGCTCGTCATGGATGTCGAGGATCGCTCCAAGGTGCAGCTCGCCATGGACGCGCTGATGATCGAACCCGGCCTCTTCATGAAGGAGCCCGGAATCTATCTCGGCATGCGCATGCTGACCGAGCGCCTGCGCCGGTCCGGCAGCGACGACGAATTGCGCGAGGTCTCGGAGCTGATGTGGGCGATGGCGCTCCAGCTCGAGGACGGCGACATGTCAGATGCCGAGCGGGCGCTGCGGCAGGCACAGGAGAACCTGCAGCAGGCATTGGAACGCGGTGCCTCCGAGGAGGAGATCAAGAAGCTCACCGACGAGATGCGCCGGGCCATGGATAATTTCATGCGCCAGCTCGCCGAGCAGATGATGCGCCAGCAACAGCAGAACGGCGACCGCGACCAGGCCCGCCTGCCCGAGAATTTCCGCACGGTGACGCCGCGCGACCTGCAGAACATGCTCGACCGCATCGAGGAACTCTCGAAGCGCGGCGACATGGCCGAGGCGCAGCGCCTAATGGAAGAGCTCAACCGGATGCTCAACAATCTCCAGATGGCGCGCCCGGGCCAGCAGGACCCGCGCCAGCGGGAGATGAACCAGGCGCTCGGCGATCTCGACCGGATGACGCGCGATCAGCAGAACCTGCGCGACGAGACCTATCAGAACGAGCAGCGCCGCCAGCAGGGACAGGGCCAGACCCAGCGCGGCCAGCGCCCCGGCCAGCAGCAGGCGCGTCCGGGCCAGCGCCAGCAGGGCCAGCAGGGGCAGCGCGGTCAACAGGGCCAGCGCGGCCAGCAGCCGGGGCAGCAGCCCGGCGAGCAGGGTGAGGACGGCGAAGGCGGCGAGGGCATGCAGGGCCAGAACGGTCAGGGGCAGGGCCTGTCGCAGCGCCAGCAAGCCCTGCGCGAGCGCCTGCAGGACCTCCAGCGCCGGATGCGCGGCATGGGCGCGCCGCAGAATGGCGAGCTCGACGAGGCCGAGGACGCGATGCGCGAGGCCGAAGGCCAGCTCGGCCAGGGCCAGGGCGAAGGCGCTCTCGACGCGCAGGGCCGCGCGCTCGAAGCCCTGCGCAAGGGTGGCCAGAATCTCGCCCAGCAGATGCAGGGCCAGCCCGGCGAGGGCGAAGGCGAGGGGCAGGCCTATGGCGAGCCGGACGGACGGCAGCAGGGCCGGCCTTCGGCGCAGCAGCGCGGCAGCGAGGATCCGCTCGGCCGGCCGCAGCGCCAGCGCGACTGGGCCGATGGCCGGGTCAAGGTGCCCGGCGCCGACGAGAGCGCGACCCAGCGGGCACGGCGTATTCTGGAAGAGCTGCGCAAGCGGCTCGGCGATCCTTTGAGGCCAACGGAAGAGCTGGACTATTTGGAGCGGTTGCTCAGGCGGAACTGAGCGAGCGCAAGGCCGTCATGCTCGCCCTCGTGGCGAGCATCCACGTCTTGAACACAGCACTGGATCGACGAAGACGTGGATGGTCGGGACAAGCCCGACCATGACGAGACCTGTTCTCGCTTGAGACCTTAGCCCTTCCGCCCACCGCCGCTCGCCACCAGTGCCCCCACGACGATCAGCGCGCAGGATGCCGCGAGCAGCCAGCTCGCCGGGGCATAGCCGAACAGCACGAGGATCAGCGTCGAGAGCACCGGCGCGGCATAGGAGGCGACGCCGAGCAAGGCGACGTCGCCCTGCTTCATGCCGATATCCCAGACGACGAAGGCGAGCCCGATCGAGCCAAGGCCGAGGCCGAGCACGCCGCCCCATTCCACGGCCGTCAGCGACCAGAGCGTGCTCTCGAAGGCGAGATGGCAAGCCAGCGCCGGCACGGCGCAGCCGAGCACGGTGATGCACAAGCTCTCCGAGGGGACATTAGCAAAGCGGCGCGAGGCGACCGAATAGCTCGCCCAGACGAAGGCGCCGAGCGCCGCGAGTATGTGGCCGAGTGCCAGTCCGCCGCCGGCTCCGAGGCCGCCCGAGACCAGCAGGCCGGTGGCCACCAGCCCGATCAGCGCGCCGACGAGGTGGCGCGGCTTGAGCACGCCGCCCGGCAGCAGCGCCGCGAAGAGTACGATCAGCAGCGGCCAGAGGTAGTGGATCAGGTTCGCCTCGGCCGGCGGGGCGGTTTTCACTGCGGCATAATAGAGCGCGGTGTCGCCGAACGGGCCGTAGAGCCCGAGCGCGAAGGAGGCCGGCGTCGGGCGGATGCGCGAGAGCTGCCCGCGCAAAGCCGTGATCGCGAGGATCAGCAGGCCGCCGATGATGAAAGTCATGGCGACGAGCTGGAACGGCGGGACACGCCCCGACATCGCCGTGAACAGCGCCAGCGTCGACCAGAGCAGGATGGCGCAGAAGCCGATGAGGGTCGCGGTGCGGGCGGTCATGACGGGGCCGGATGTGAAGATCGCGCGGCGATAGCAGGTTTCACTGGGCTTGCCGATGGGGCCTTCGTTTCCGTTTGGCGTCATTCTCGGGCTTGACCCGAGAATCTCCGGTTCATGAGGCGCCGCAGTCTCCTCCGGCATGAGATGCTCGGGTCAAGCCCGAGCATGACGGGTGCATGTTGCACCGCAACTCAGCCTCGCGGCCATGGGCGTCATGCTTTCTGCCCCGTTGACCGCACGCAAAAGGCGGCTCATTGCCTGTTTTATGACCACGATCCCGCTGCAATCCGTCGCTCGCCGTCCGCTGATGCCGGTTCTGGCGGCGCTCAGCGTCGCGCATCTGCTGAACGATCTCGTCCAGTCGATGATCCCGGCGCTCTATCCGCTGTTCAAGGAGAACTATCAGCTCGATTTCGTGCAGATCGGGCTGATCACGCTCGCCTTCCAGGTCACGTCTTCGCTGCTGCAGCCGATCCTCGGCTTCGTCACCGACCGCAAGCCCTGGCCCTATGCGATGGTCGCCGGCATGTGCTCGACGCTGGCGGGCCTCCTGATGCTCTCCTTCGCCCATAGCTACGCCATGGTTCTGCTCGCGGCGGGCCTGATCGGCCTTGGCTCGGCCGTGTTCCATCCGGAGGCGACGCGGATGGCGCGCCATGCCGCGGCCGGCCGTCAGGGCCTGGCGCAGGGCGTGTTCCAGGTCGGCGGCCATATCGGTTATTCCGTCGGCCCGCTGCTGGCGGCGGCGGTGGTAATGCCGCGCGGGCAGGAGAGCCTGTCCTGGTTCTCCGGCGTGGTGCTGGTGGCGATGCTGGTGATGGGCTGGCTCGGCGCGCGCTATTCCGCGATGCGGCGCGAGCAGAAATCGTCCTCGGCGCATGTCGAGGAAAGCGCCAGCCACGGCCTGCCGCATGGGCGCGTGCTGCTGGCGATGGCGGTGCTGGTCATGCTGCTGATCTCGAAGAACGGCTACACGGCGGCCTTCACCTCCTATTACACCTTCTACCTGATCGAGCGCTTCGGCATCGAGATCCAGCTCTCGCAGATCATGCTGTTCCTCTATCTCGTCGTCGGCGCCATCGGCGTGATCGTCGGCGGCATGATCGGCGACCGGATCGGCCGCGACCGGGTGATCTGGCTGTCGATCCTGGGTTCGCTGCCCTTCGCGCTGATGCTGCCCCATGCCGACCTGTTCTGGACCGGCGTGCTCAGCATCGTCGTCTCCTTCATCATGTCGAGCGCCTTCTCCGCGATCCTGATCTACGCGATCGACCTCGTGCCGCACCGGGTCGGCCTCGTCGGCGGGCTGTTCTACGGCCTGTCCTTCGGCCTCGGCGGTGTCGCGGCGGCCGGCATCGGCCTGCTCGCCGACAAGATCGGCATCATCGAGGTGTTCAAGATCTGCGCCTGGCTGCCGGCCTTCGGCTTGCTGACCTTCCTGCTGCCGAAGGGCGGCCGGCAGAGCTGAGCGGGACGGCTTTTCGTCGCTTATATCAGGGCCGCCGACGACAGCCGGCGGCCCTGACGCATTGAACCCACATTCACGCGCTAGCGCTGGCCACTCCCCGGCCGGGTGCTGACCGGCCGCTGCAGAGGTTGGCTGATGCTGGTTCAGATCGGAACGCTGATCGCCGCGACGAGTCTGGTGCAGCTCGCGAACGGCTTCTTCAATACGTTCCTGTCGTTGCGCCTGACGCTCGAGGATTTCGGCCCGGCTGCGACCGGCATCGTGCTCAGCGCCTATTTCGTCGGCTTCACCATCGGCGCGGTGTCGAGCGGCGGGGTGATCCAGCGCGTCGGCCATATTCGCGCCTATACGGCCTTCGCCGGGCTGGTCGTGGTCGCGACCGCGTTGATGCCGCTCTGGACGTCGGCACTGGTCTGGGCCACCTGCCGGATGGTGATCGGCATCGGCTGCGTCGGGCTCTTCGTGACGACGGAGAGCTGGCTCAACGCCAAGGCGATGCCGGACCAACGCGGTCGCATCTTCTCGACCTATATGGTCGGAACCTTCGTGGCGCTGGCGATCGGCCAGCTTGCGGTGGCCGGGCTCACGATCCAGGCGGCGGGGGCGTTCCAGGTCGTCATCGCGCTCTTCGCGCTGGCTCTGGTCATGGTCAGCACGACGCGGGCGGAAGCGCCTGGCCTCAAGCCTGAGGCGAAGCTGCGCTACGGCGAGCTCTCCCTGCAGGCCCCGATCTCGGTCGTCGGCTGCGTGGTCAGCGGCATCGTGACCAGCGCCTTCTACGCGCTGGTGCCGGCCTGGATGCTCAGCAACGGCGCGCCGCAGCAGACGATCGCACTGTTCATGCTGGTCGCGGTGCTGGGCGGGCTCGCCTTCCAGGTGCCGGTCGGGCGCCTGTCGGACCGGAACGACCGCCGCCTCGTGCTGGCAGGGTTGGCGGTCGGCTATGCGGTGGCCGTGATCCTGCTGGTGGCGATGCCGCGCTCGCTCCTCGCGGTGCTGCCGGTGGCGGCGCTGCTCGGCGGCTTCATGTCGACGCTCTATCCGGTCTGCGTCGCCCATGCGCTCGACCGCATGCCGGCCGACCGGGTGGTTGCGGTCAGCGGACGATTGATCCTGGTCAGCGGCTTCGGCTCGGCGCTCGGGCCTCTGGTCGGTGCGGGCATCATGGCGCGCTTCGACATCGACGGGCTGCTCTATTTCATGGCGGCGATCGCGCTCGTGCTCGCGGGTTTCGCCGGTCTGCGGATGCGGATGCGCGAGGCTCCGGACAAGGTCGAGCGGCCCTTCGAAGTCATCGACCCGCTCAATCCGGGGATCACGCAGACGCCCGAGGCGACGGAGCTCGACGGCACGCCCCGTCCCGCCATGGCCTGACCGAAAAGCAGACCGCCGCCCGTTGCCGGGCGGCGGTCCCAAATGCTCGATAGGGTATGACTGGCTCGCTCAGGCCATGTATTGGCCGCCATTGGCGGAGAGGGTCGAGCCGGTGATGAAGCCGGCATCGTCACCCGCCAGGAACACCACGGCCCGTGCGATCTCCTCGGGCTCGCCAAGGCGGCCGACCGGGATATGCGGCAGGATCGACTTCTCGATCACGGCCGGGTCGATCGCCTTGACCATCTCGGTCGCGATATAGCCGGGGCAGATCGCATTCACCGTGATGCCGGCGCGCGCGCCTTCCTGGGCCAGAGCCTTGACGAAGCCGATATCGCCGGCCTTGGCGGCGGAGTAGTTGACCTGCCCCATCTGGCCCTTCTGGCCGTTGATCGAGGAGATGCAGATGACGCGGCCGAACTTGCGGGCGCGCATGCCTTCCCAGACCGGGCGGGTCATGTTGAACAGCGAGTTCAGATTGGTGTTGATCACCGCGTCCCACTGCTCCTTGGTCATCTTGTGGAACATGCCGTCGCGGGTGATGCCGGCGTTGTTGACCAGGATATCGACCGGCCCGAGATCGGCCTCGACCTTGGCGATGCCGGCGACGCAGGAATCATAGTCCGAGACGTCCCATTTATAGGTCTTGATGCCGGTCTCGGCGGTGAATTTGGCCGCGGCCTCGTCATTGCCGGCATAGCTCGCCGCGACGCTGTAGCCGGCCGCCTTCAGACCCTTCGAGATCGCCGCGCCGATGCCGCGCGAGCCACCCGTAACCAATGCCACCTTCGCCATAGGCCAGTCTCCCTTTCAGATGATCCCTGCGGCGTTTCGCCGTTATTGTTCAGATAGTTCCAGGGTGGGCGCGTAGGCCGCGTCCACGTCCTTGATGATGGCCTGGCCACAGATGACCCGGCCCTGGACCGCGTCGAAGGTCAGGGTGGGCTGGCCGTAGAGCGACCAGCCGAGGCTCAGCGCTTCGGAGACCCGATGACAGAAGGAGGCGTCATCGGGGCCGGTGAGATAGCGGTAGAGCGTCGTGCGCTTCGCCATGGGCTGTGAGGCGCTTGTCTCAGCGCTCCACGGCCATGGCGACGCCCATGCCGCCGCCGATGCAGAGCGTGGCGAGGCCCTTCTTGGCGTCGCGCTTGGCCATCTCGTGCAGCAGCGTCACCAGCACGCGGGCGCCCGACGCACCGATCGGATGGCCGATCGCGATCGCACCGCCGTTGACGTTGACGATGTCCGGGTTCCAGCCGAGGTCCTTGTTGACCGCCAGCGCCTGCGCCGCAAAGGCCTCGTTGGCCTCGACGAGATCGAGATCGCCGACCTTCCAGCCGGCCTTCTCAAGCGCCTTGCGGGTCGAGGGGATCGGGCCGGTGCCCATGATCTGCGGGTCGACGCCGGCCGTCGCCCAGGAGGCGATGCGGGCGAGCGGGGTCAGGCCGCGGCGGGCCGCTTCCTTGGCCGTCATGATGACCAGCGCGGCGGCGCCGTCATTGAGGCCGGACGCGTTGCCGGCGGTCACCGTGCCGTCCTTCGAGAAGGCGGGCCGGAGCTTGGCCATGGCCTCGACCGTGGCGCCGTGGCGCGGATACTCGTCGCTGTCGACGACGATGTCGCCCTTGCGGGTCGAGATGGTGACCGGCGCGATCTCGTCCTTGAACCTGCCGGCCTTCTGGGCGGCCTCGGCCTTGTTCTGCGAGGCGACGGCGAAGCGGTCCTGCTCCTCGCGGCTGATCTGGTACTTGGTCGCGACGTTCTCGGCGGTGGTCCCCATGTGATAGCCGTGGAAGGCGTCCCAGAGGCCGTCCTTGATCATCGTGTCGGTGAACTTGACGTCGCCCATCTTGGTGCCGGCGCGCATATAGGCGGCGTGCGGGGCGAGCGACATCGACTCCATGCCGCCGGCGACGATGATGTCGGCATCGCCGTTGGCGATCTGCTGCAGGCCGATGGCGACGGTGCGCAGGCCCGAGCCGCAGAGCTGGTTGAGGCCCCAGGCGGTCTTCTCCTGCGGGATGCCCGCGGCCATCGCGGCCTGGCGAGCCGGGTTCTGGCCCTGGCCGGCGGCGAGCACCTGGCCGAGCACGACCTCGTCGACCTCGGCCGCTTCGACCTTGGCGCGGCGCAGGGCTTCCTTGATCGCGACGGCGCCGAGATCATGGGCGGGAGTGTTGGCAAAAGCGCCGCTGAAGGCGCCGACCGCAGTGCGGGCCGCACCGACGATCACGATATCCGAATCTGCCATGAGAGGTATCCTCGCTTTGTTGTTGCGGCTGCACCGCTCCCGCCGGCCCAACCGTTCCCCGCCACCTTCGAAGCCTGCCGCGACGCCGTCAAGACAGGCGAGAGGCTAAATCGACCGAGGCATCTTCACCGAGGTGACGCAAGGGAGGGGCTATCGCTGTGGTTGCAGGGCCTTCGGTGGTTTTTTGCAGCGCCCGCTCAAAGAGCTTGCGGTGCAGCACCGACAGGCTATCGTCGCGTCATGGGAGACCGTTTCGCCGAGCACGCCGGAACCACTGGCGGCCGCGGATCAACGTCAAGCAGGACCGATGGCCAGCGACAAAGAACCGACCGTCATCAAGAAATACGCCAACCGGCGTCTCTATCATACGGGCACCAGCTCCTATGTGACCCTGGAGGATCTCGCCGGGCTCGTGCGCTCGGGCGAGGATTTCGTCGTCTATGACGCCAAGTCAGGCGAGGACATCACCCGCTCGGTGCTGGCGCAGATCATCTTCGACGAGGAAGCCAAGGACGGGCAGAACCTGCTGCCGATCGCGTTCCTGCGTCAGCTCATCCGCCTGTACGGCGACAGCATGCAGGCGCTGGTGCCGCGCTACCTGGAATTCTCGATGGAGAACTTCACGCAGGAGCAGAGCAAGTTCCGCGAGCAGATGACCAAGGCCTTCGGCGGAACGGCCTTCAGCGGCAACGCGCTCGACGCCATCCAGGCGCAGACGCGGGCGAACATGCAGATCTTCCAGGAAGCCTTCCGGCTGTTCAACCCGTTTACCGCGGTGGCGCAGGCCAAGCAGGAAGCAGCCGCCGGCGCGAAGCCCGCGGCGGAAGCCGGCAGCGGCGATCTCGGCGATCTCAAGCGCGAGCTCAACGAGATGCGCGAGCGCCTGGACAAGCTGTCGCGCTCGCGCTGAGGCGCTTTTTGACGATCTTGAACCCGCGTCCCGCAGAAGCGGGATGCGGTTTCTACCAGCCGATCCTGATCCCGGCCCGCCCGGTGATGCTGTGGCTGTCGGCGAAATGGGCCAGGCTGGTCTGGGCCTCGACCTCGCCATAGAGCGCATAGCGGCCGGTTTCGTATTTCGCGCCGAGGCCGAGCCCACCCCAGAGCCGCTCTTCGCGGCTGGTTAGTGGCGTGCCGGCGAGATTTGCCGTCGTCCCGTCAAGGAATTCGTAGCGCAGGTTCGCGATGCCGTAGAGCGAGGCATTGACCTGCCGCCCCGCATCGTCGCGCCAGCTTCGCCGATAGTCGGCGGACAGGCCGAGCCGCCCGCGCAGGCTGTCGCCGTCGCCCAGGACTACGCGGGCGCCGAACGGATCGATGAAGCTGTCGGCGTCGATATGCGCGTAAGTCAGCTGGGCCTGCGGCGTCAGCGACCAGCCGTCCGACAGCGTGATGCGCTGCCCCAGTTCGAGCCCCAGCGCGTAGCCGAAGCCGGCCTTGCCCTTGGCGAGCTGGCGCCCGGCCGTCGTGGAGGACAGGTCGCTGTCGAACCAGTTGAGCTTCGTCTGCGCGTCGGCATAGAAGCCCGTCGCGCCATACCATGTCAGCGCCCCGCCGAAGCCGCTGCCCGCGGCCTTGATCCTGCCGCGGCCGAAGACCGAGGCGATATCGGCCAGCGCCTCGTCATGATGCAGCGAGACGCCGCCGACCAGCGTGCCGGCGTCATCAGCGAAAACCTGCCCGTCGGCGCCAGCCTGCAGGCGCCAGCTATCGATCATGTAGCTCGTGCCGGTCGTCGAGAAGCCCGGCGTGACGCGGCTATGGGCTGCATCGATGCGGGCCCAGATCGCACGGCCCGCCGCGTTCGACGTGTCGCCTGTCCGGCCGTCGAGGCGCTCGCCGACGCGCTGACGCAGGGTCTGGAGCTCATTCAGGCTCTGCAGGACCTGGCCATAGGCTTCATAGAGAGGCGTTCCCGGCTGGTAGATCGGGCCGATGACGGTTGGACCTGTCGATGGCGAGGTGGGAGTGGGCGGCGCCATATAGGCCGAACGCAGGTACCAGTCGCCATCGTTCGGGGTGCTGATGCCGTTCTTCTGCAAGCTGTAGGCATAGGCGCCGGCGACCACGGCCTGCTGCCCCTGGAAGACGGTGTTGCCCTGGAGCGTGAAGACGCCGTTCGAGGCTCCGGCGACATCGACGACCTTGATGCCCTCGACGGTCGGCGCCCCGGCGCCGCCCTGGTTCAGCACCGTCACGAGGGTCGATCCCGCCGTGCTGCCGGTGATGACGAGGCGGTCGGACGGCGAGGCATCGCCGCCGAGCACGGTTTCGATCTCGAGCCTGCCGCCATTGCCGAGATAGTCGCCGTTGATCGTCAACGTGCCGATCGAATTGCCCGGCGCGATGGTGCCGCCCGGCTGGTTGATCGTGGCGCCGACCGTGCCGATGCCCTGCAGGCGGCCGCCGATGACCTCCATCGTCCCGCCGAGAATGCCGTTCACGGCGAGCGTGCCGGCCAGCACGCTGCCGGCCCCGGTGAAGGTCGAGCCGCTGTCGCCGGTCAGCTCCAGCTTGCCGGCGCCATCCTTGATCAGCGCGCCCGCGCCGGTGAAGCTGGGAGACATGCCGATATCATGGCCATCCGTGTCGATGACGAGGCCGTTCGCGCCGATGGCAATGGTGCGCGTGTCGAAACCTGCGAAGAAGCCGGAATTGTCGGATGTGGCGCGCAGCAGGCCACCGTCGAAGGTGACGCTGACCGCGCCATCGCCTCCGAAGATCCCGCCGGTTTCCAGAACGCCGCGATTGCTCGTGGAGCCCTGTAGCAGCAGCGTCCCGCTGGCCCCCGAGGCGCTGCCGAGCAGGACACCGCCTTCGGCGCGGACGAGCCCGCCATTCTCGACCGTCAGCGAACCGGTTCCGACATTGCCGATGGTGAGGTTGTATGGCGACATCGACCATTTCGAGCCCGTGCCCGTGACGGTGACGGTGCCGGTGTTGTTGGCGCCGATATAGCCCTGATTGCTGGTGGCGATTGCGCCATCCTCGATGCGCAAGGTGCCCACGTCGAAGCTGCCGACAGTCAATTGGCCGGCATTGTTCCAGGCCGTGCCCGCGCCGGTGAGCACGACATTGCCCTGACCGCTGCTGCCGACGAGGCCGTCCGCGCTCGAAACCGTCGCGCCGCCCTCGGCACGCAGGGTTCCGGCGCCGTACAGGCCGACGGTCAGCCGGCTGCTGTTCTGCCAGGAGGAGCCCGATCCGCTGACCAGTGCGTTGCCGCCGCCGCTGATGTTGCCGTTGATGCTTGAAACCCGGCCGCCAGCCAGGACGTTCAGCGTTCCCGCGCCATTGTAGCCGACATGGAGATCACCGGCGTTGGTCCATGTCGAGGCGCTGCCGCCGCTGCCGATCCCCGAAACCGTGACGGTGCCCTGGCTGCCGAGGTCAGCGGCGATGTAGGCGGTCAGGTTGCTGACCGTGCCGCCACCCAGAATGCTCAGGGAGCCGGTCCCGGACTGCCCGATGACGAGATCACCCGCGTTGGCCCAGGTGGACGCGTTGCCACTGCCGTCGGTACCCGAGGCCGTGACCGTGCCGTTGCTGCCCGCGCCATAGCCGATGGTACCCAAATCATTCGTCACGGTTCCGCCGGCCGTGATGTCGAGCTGGCCGAGGCCGGCATCGCCGACCGTGAGGTCGCTGCCGACCGTCCAGTTCGGTGACTGGGCGGGGCCCGGATTCAGATCGCCGCTGCCCGTGACCGATTGCGCGTGCGCCGGAAAGCTGTTGGCGCAGGCCAGTGCGGCGAGCGCGGTCGAGAGCAGCAGAGCTTGGCGACAATTGCGAGCGGCAATCGCGCTCTTCGTCACTCGTCTCGTCAATTTTCAGCCCCCCGGCCGATGGTGTCTCAACGTCGCCTTGCGCGATGGGTCCAGCGCCTATTTCACCTGTTCAACGACGAATCAGCCACGGCACGAGCCGATAGATTGCTGTCCGCAGGTTAAGTGACAGTAACGAATTGGGCTCGCGTCGAGGCGGCCGCTCGGAAACGAGGGAAGGCTCGCGAGCGCCTGCCTCAGCCGGCCGCCAGCCGGCGAGGTGCAACCTGCAACGGCTCGGCCACTTCGGCACGGCCGACGAGATGGCCCTGCAGATAGGTGACGCCCCAGTCGCGCAGCATGCTAGCCTGCATCTCGTCGTCGACCCATTCGGCCACCGTCTCGACGCCGAGATGGCCGGCGAGCTCGACCAGCGTGCGGACGTAGAAGCGGTCGTCGGTCGAGCGGCGCAGGTTCTGGGTGAAGGCGCCGTCGATCTTGAGGATGTCGATCGGGAAGGCGCGCAGATGCCGCAGCGAGGTGTGGCCGGCGCCGAAATCGTCGATGGCGATGCGCGCGCCCTGCTCCTTGATCCGTCGCAGCAGTTTGGCGATGCGGGCAGGATTGTCGATCGTCGAGGTTTCCGTGACCTCGACGATCAGGCGCGAAGCCTTGTCCCGGGCGGCGCCGGTGCAGGCGATGAAGGCGTCGAACCATTCGGGGTCGTTGAGGGAACGCGGCGAGACGTTCACCGAGAGGGTGAGCTTCGGATCGGCGCCGAGCATCTCGATCGCGAGTTCCAGCACGCGCTGGTCGAACAGTCGCACGAGCCCGCGCCGCTCCAGCATCGGGATGAGCTCGGCCGAGGCGAAGTAGAGGCCGGTATCGCCCTGGCCGACGCGCAGCAGCGCTTCGTGGAAGGCGATTTCGCGCGAGGCCGTCCTGACGATCGGCTGCAGCGCCAGGCGCACGCGGCGTTCGTTCAGGGCGGCGATGGCCTGCACGTCGAAGCCGGTCTGCTCGGTGCCGGGGCTGCGTCGCTGCTGCGGCCTGGCCATCACGGCGGTGTCGACGGCCCCGGCGCGGGCGCTGGCCAGCGCCCCTTCCGCTGCGGCCAGCAGCGCGCCGCCATGGCTGCCGAGCTCGGGCGCGCTGGCGGCGCCGACGCGCAGCCGCACCAGGGCGATGCCGCGGCTGGTTTCGATCGCCGATTGCGCGACGACCTTGATGAAGCGGCGGGCGGCGGGCTCGACCTGCTCGGGCGGGCAGCCGACCAGCAGAATCGCGAAGCTGTTGCCGGCATAGCGGACGAGATGGTCGCGCCGGCGCGTCACCGAGCGCAGGCGCTCATGCACGGTGACGATGATCTCGTCGGTGGCCTCATGGCCGAAATCGTCGTTGAGGCGGGCGAGCTCGTCGATGGCGGCGACGAGGACGACGACCGGCCGCTCCGCCGGCAGGTGCTCCTGCAGGGCCATGCCGACGCGCTCGACCAGGGCGGGCCGATCGCAGAGCTCGCTGCCGAACTGCTCGAGTTCGTCGGTCCGGGCGGCGCGTTCGAGTCGGAGCACGCCGCGCGCGCTCGCCGGATAGCCGTCGCTGCCGGCGAACCAGCGGCCGGTATCCTCGGCCCACATCTTGCGGCCGGCGAGATCGATCGCGTAGCGGGTGCGATAGATGACGCCGTCGCCGCCGTCGTGCTCGCTGGAGCAGAAGATCGCGTCGTAGCGGCTGGGCCCGCTGCCGGGTTCGACGAGGCCGGCGAAGGCAAGGCCGCGCGCCATCGCCTGTTCGGGAAGCGCGCCGAGGACTTCGGCTGCATTCGGCCCCCAGCTCAGGGTGTCGCTCTGGATATCCCAGCCATAGACCACTTCGCCGATCGAGGAGAGGATGCTGCGGGGATCAACCGGGCCGCCGTTCTGGAAGCTGAAGATCGGCGGGGAGGGCATCGTTCGGCCTCGATCGGACGGCTGCGCGGCTCCGTTCCGGTGCTTCGGCGCGCTGTCCATGTGATGGGAAGTGCTTCGAAACGATGCGGTATTTTTGCTTAACGCAGCGTTAAGATTGGCCGCCCCCTTGCAACGAGGCTTCCGTCACAACTCGTCTGTGCCGGAGTGATACATGACTGAGGCCGGAAGCCGGACCGATCGGAATGCCACCGATGCCAACGCATCCGCGCTGGTGCTCCTGCAGGCGGCTGCGGCGCGGGCCGAGATCGGCCCCTTCGCCCGGCGCGGGCGGGCGAGCCCGCAATCGGCGGCGGTCTGCTACCGGGCGGCGGCGCGGCTTGGCGCACCCATCGGAAGCGCCCGCCTGCAGGCGGCCCGAAGCTAAGGCAAAGAAAAACCGGCCTCGCGGCCGGTTCTGAAACGTTCAGCAGCAAGCCGGCATCGCTGCCGGTGCCGGAAAACCGGACGCCTCAGGCGTCGGTCTTGACCTTCAGCACCTGACGGCCGCGATACATGCCGCTCTTCAGGTCGACATGGTGCGGACGGCGCAGTTCACCCGAGTTCTTGTCCTCGATATAGGTGGGCTGCTTCAGGGCGTCGGCCGAGCGGCGCATGCCACGCTTCGACGGCGACGTCTTTCTCTTCGGAACGGCCATTGTACTTCTCCATCATGCCACCGCCCGGACGCTGGCCCAAGGCCACGCATCCGCCACAGCGACGGATCAATCTCGTGAGGCGTTGGCCTTACACCGTCGGGGCCATGATGGCTAGTGCCGAATCCGGATTTATTCGCCGGCCCGGCCCGGATCAACCGGGGAGGGCGCAATCGCCCAGCGATCCGAGCTGGCGGAGCTGGCGCAGGCTGCGGCCGGCGGCCGATTGCAGCGCCCGATTCGGCTTGGCGGGATTGCGCAGGAGCGGATTGGGCAGGGCGCCGGCGAGTCGGGCGGCTTCGGCCGGCGTCAGGCGCGCGGCGGATTTGCGGAAATAGCGCTGCGCCGCGGCCTCGGCCCCAAACAGGCCGTCGCCCCATTCGGCGATGTTGAGATAGACCTCGATGACACGCGGCTTCGACCAGGCGAGATCGATGGCGATCGCGAGCGGGATCTCCATGCCCTTGCGGATATAGGAGCGGCCCGGCCAGAGGAAGACGTTCTTGGCGGTCTGCATGGTCAGGGTCGAGGCGCCGCGGCTCGGCCCGTCCTCGTTCTCCAGCACCTTGTTGAGCTCGACCCAGTCGACGCCGCCATGGCTGCAGAAGCGCTGGTCCTCCGAGGCGATGACGGCGCGCACGAGATGCGGCGAGATCTGGTCGAGCGGCACCCAGTCGCGCTCGACCGGCTTCAGCACCAGCCAGCGGCCGAGCATCAGGGTCGAGGGCACCGGCACGAACCGGTAGAGCAGGATCAACGCCGCAAGGGCGAGGAGCAGCCAGAGGGCGAGCCGGAAGCACAGGCCGAGAATCCTACCCAGCACCTTGCTTCACCCTCCCACGCCACGCGATCGCCCCGGGCATGACGGCCCGAGCCGAGGCGGCGCAGCTTGACGATGTGGCGAACGTCCGGCAAGGCCCCCCTTCCGGCAGCGAACGCGAGATCCGCGCATGAGTTCCGTCCCCCCTTCGGTCCATCCCGGCGATCTCGATGCCCGGCTGGCGCAGAATGCAGCCGCCATCGAGGCGGTGCTGGAGGCGCTCCTGTCCGATGCTCCGGCTGTGGGCGAGATCGCGCGCCCGCCGCGCCTCCTCGCCGCGATGCGGCATGGCGTGCTTGGCGGCGGCAAGCGGCTTCGGCCTTTCCTGACAGCCGAGACGGCAAGGTTCCTGGGCGTTCCGGTGGAGCAGGCCAGGCGGGCGGGCGCCGCGGTCGAATTGCTGCATTGCTATTCGCTGGTCCATGACGACCTGCCGGCGATGGATGACGACGACCTGCGCCGCGGCCGGCCGACCGTGCACAAGGCCTTCGACGAGGCGACGGCGATCCTTGCCGGCGACGCGCTGCTGACGCTCGCCTTCGAGGTGCTGGCCGATGAGGCGACGCATGAATCCGGCGCGGTGCGGGCGGCGCTGGTGACGAGCCTCGCGCGGGCTTCCGGCTGCGGGGGCATGGTCGGTGGCCAGATGTTCGATCTGGCTGCCGAAGGACGCTTCGAGGCCGTGCGAGGCGCGCTTCCGGAGGCGGAGATCCGCCGGCTCCAGGCGATGAAGACCGGGGCGCTGCTGGCGGCGAGCGTCGAGATCGGCGCGCGGCTCGGCGGCGCCGATACGGCGGCGCTGGTGGCGCTCGGGCGCTATGGCCGGGCGCTGGGCGCGACCTTCCAGATCGCCGACGACATCCTCGACGTCGAATCGGACGCCGCGCAGATGGGCAAGGCGACGGCCAAGGATGCGGACAAGGGCAAGGGCACGCTGGTCGGCGCGCTCGGCCTCACCGGGGCCAAGCGCGAGCGCGACCGGTTGAGCGCGGAGGCCGTGGAAGCACTCGCGGGCTTCGGCCCGGATGCGGGTGTGCTCCGGGCTGCGGCGCGGTTTGCGGCCGAGCGGAAGAGCTAGAAAATCGAGCGCCGTCATGCTCGGGCTTGACCCGAGCATCTCGGAGACCAGCGTCTTCTGGTCATGAGATTCCCGGGTCTGCGCTTCGCTTCGCCCGAGAATGACGGCCGGATATCAGCCTTACCGCCAGCGGCCGAAGGCGTCGGCGAGCGTCTGGCTGCCGGAAACGCCCTTCTCGAAGGTGATGATGCCGCGGCGGCCCGAGGCAAAGCGCACGGGCACGTCGATCCAGCTGCGGCTCAGGATCAGGTCGGTATTGCGCTCGACCTCGACCGGCACGTTCGACAGCGCCGCCACGAAGAGATTGTCACCCAGCGCCGAGTTGATCGCCGAGAGCGGCGCGCCGCGCTCGCCTTCCTCGCTCTTGAACTGGGGAACGCCGACTTCCTTGACGGTCTGGGTCGCCGGGTCGCCGGTGCTGGTGAAGCGCAGGCCGATGATATGCGAGGCCGGAAAAGCCGAATCGGTGTTGCGGCGGATGGTGAAGTCGAGGCTCAGCCCGACATCGGGAATCTCGACGGTCGCGCGCACGATGGTCTCGATCGGCCGGCCCTGGCCGGCGCTCTCGCTGTCGAGGCGCCAGAACACGCGGCCGCTCGTGGTCTGCGGCTGCTGCGGGGTCTCGGGCACCTCGACGAAGAGGACGGCGCGCTGTGCGACCGCGACCTCGCCGCCGGGCTGCGGCACGGGGATGCCGGGCGCGTTGTTCGGCTGGCTGCCGGCCGGGCGGTTCTGCGGCGGGGCGCCGGGCTCGCCGACGCGCTCGGCGATCTTGCCGCCATTGTCGGACTGGGGGGCTTGCGCCGGCTGCGATGCCGTTTCGCTGTTCGGGCGCGGCGTGTCCTGAGGCCGGAGCTTGTGGACATAGATGGCCGTGGCGGCGATGGCGGCGACCGCAACCGCCACGACGCCGCCGACGACGGCGGAGCGGATATGGCCGGGCTTCACCCGTCGCTCGCGCGGCGGCAGCACCCGCGGCCGGGCGGCCTGCGGCTCGGCCGGCTCGGGCAGGGGCTCGCCATCGTCCTGTCCTGCTGCGGGCGGCAGCGGCGCGAATTCCGGCGCCTTCTTCGGCGTCGGCGGGCGGATCGGCAGCGTCGGATTCTCGACAGTGCGGATCACCGGGCCGCCCGCTGCCGGCGGCGGCGCGGGAGCCTCGTCGTAATCCGCCTCGATCCGGGCGACGGCCTCGTCGAGCGACAGGCGCTCGCGCATGATCTCGGCTTCGCTCAAGGGCGGGTCGAGGCCACGCAGCTGCGAGACCAGGGCGGCCCGCGCCCGATCGTAGATGGCGCGCCGGGCCTCCGGGGAGGTTTCGGACAGCCCGGCAACCGCACGTGCCAGGATCGGATAGAAGTCGGCCATTGGCCTCACTTGTCGCTGTTGGTGCGCCGCGTCAACCCTCGAAGGGATTATGGACGAGGATCGTATCGTCGCGCTCGGGGCTGGTGGAGAGCACCGCGACGGTGGCGCCGATCAGCTCCTCGATGCGGCGAACGTACTTGATCGCCTGTGCCGGCAGGTCGGCCCAGGAGCGGGCATTGGCGGTGGAGCCTTCCCAGCCCTCGATGGTCTCGTAGATCGGTTCGACGCGGGCCTGGTCGTTCTGGCCGGCCGGCAGATGCTCGAGAACCTGGCCGTCGAGCTTGTAGCCGACGCAGACCTTGATCTCCTTGAAGCCGTCGAGGATGTCGAGCTTGGTCAGCGCGATGCCGTCGATGCCGGAGGTCTTGACCGTCTGGCGCACGAGGCAGGCGTCGAACCAGCCGCAGCGGCGCTTACGGCCGGTGACGACGCCGAATTCCTTGCCCTTGGTGCCGATCAATTCGCCGATCTCGTCGAAAAGCTCGGTCGGGAAGGGGCCTTCGCCGACGCGGGTGGTGTAGGCCTTGGCGATGCCCAGCACATAGCCGACCGCGGAGGGGCCCATGCCGGAGCCGGTCGCGGCCTGGCCGGCGACGATGTTCGAGGAGGTGACGAAGGGATAGGTGCCGTGGTCGACATCGAGGAGAGCGCCCTGTGCACCCTCGAACAGGATGCGCTTGCCGGCGCGGCGCTCGGCATCGAGCAGCGCCCAGACCGAGGTGGCATAGGGCAGCACGTCCGGGGCGATCGCCTTGAGCTGGCCGAGCAGTTCCGTCGCATCGACCTCGCCGATGCCGAGGCCGCGGCGCAGCGCGTTGTGATGGGCGAGCAGGCGCTCGATCTTGGCTTCGAGCAGCGCCTCGTCCTTGAGGTCGATGACGCGGATGGCGCGGCGGCCGACCTTGTCCTCATAGGCCGGGCCGATGCCGCGCTTGGTCGTGCCGATCTTCATGCCGGCATTCGAGGTCTCGCGGAAATGGTCGAGCTCGCGGTGCAGCGGCAGGATCAGTGTCGCATTGTCGGCGATGCGCAGGTTGTCGGGGGTGATCGCGACGCCTTGCACGCGCAGCTTGGCGATCTCCTCGACGAGATGCCAGGGATCGACGACGACGCCGTTGCCGATGACCGAGAGTTTGCCGGGGCGGACGATGCCGGAGGGCAGCAGCGAGAGCTTGTAGACGACGCCATCGATGACCAGCGTGTGGCCGGCATTATGGCCGCCCTGGAACCTGACGACGACATCGGCCTGGCTGGAAAGCCAGTCGACGATCTTGCCCTTGCCCTCGTCGCCCCACTGGGCGCCGACCACCACAACATTCGCCATGAGCGAGGTGTCCCTGCTGTTACCGCGTTGCCTTCACGCAAGCGGCCCGCGCAAATGCAAAACCCCGGCGCAAGGCCGGGGTTTCGGGGCAGGTCCTTGCAAGCCCTCATGGGCCAACACGGTCCGCAGGTCAAGTTTTTCGGCAGGCCGGGCCGTGATCCGAGGGGATAAACTGCCTGAGCATGGCGGGTCTGCAGCATCTGCGCAGTGATGCTGCCACAATCGGGCGTAAGGGCTATGGGCCAGCGGGCGGCGATGGAGGGGCCATGCCGCCGCGGGCCACTGGAGAGGGGATTTCACCGACCATGACGAAGCTCGATGCCTGGCTCGGCCAGCACCATGCCGCCTTCACCGCGATCCGCCGCGACATCCATGCTCATCCCGAACTCGGCCTCGAAGAGGTCCGCACGGCCAAGCTCGTCGCCGACAAGCTGCGTGAATGGGGCGTCGAGGTCACCGAGAATGTCGGCAAGACCGGCGTCGTCGGCGTGATCCGCGGCAACAAGCCGGGCCGTGCGGTCGGCCTGCGCGCCGACATGGATTGCCTGGCGCTCGATGAGACGACGAACCTGCCCTATTCATCGAAGAACCCGGGCCGGATGCATGCCTGCGGCCATGACGGGCACACCACCATGCTGCTCGCGGCCGGGCGCTACCTCGCCGAGAACCGGGATTTCGAGGGCACCGTCAACCTGATCTTCCAGCCGGCCGAGGAAGGCCGCGGCGGCGCCAACGCGATGCTCGCCGACAAGCTGTTCGAGCGCTTCCCCTGCGACGCGATCTACGGCCTGCACAACACGCCTGGCATGGCGCCCGGCACCTTCGGCACCACCGTCGGCCCGTTCCTGGCGGCGGCGGATAGCTGGAAGGTCACCTTCCACGGCGTCGGCGGCCATGGCGGCTCGCAGCCGCATCGCTCGACCGATATCACCTACGCCCAGGCGCATTTCGTGCTCGGCCTGCAGGGCATCATCGGCCGCAACGTCGCCCCGCTCGACACGGCGGTGATCAGCGTCGGCTATATCCATGGCGGCGATGTCAACGCCTCGAACGTCATCCCCTCCGAGCTCGTCATCGGCGGCACGGCGCGGACCTATTCCATGGAAGTGCGCGATCTCGTCGAGCGTCGCATCGGCGAGCTCGCAGCGGCGACGGCGCAGGCCTGGGGTTGCAAGGCCGAAGCCTATTACCATCGCGGCACCAGCCCGCTGGTGAACGAGGCCGAGCAGGTGCGTGTCGGCGTTGCCGCGGCGTCGGCGGCTGTCGGCGCCGAGAAGGTCAACGGCCAGCTGCGTCCGGGCACGGGCGGCGAGGATTTCGCCGAGATGATGCTGGTTCGCCCGGGCGCGTTCATGCGCATCGGCAACGGCGTCAACCCGGACGGCTCCTTCGTCGGCCTGCATACGCCGCTCTACGACTTCAACGACGCGATCATCCCGGATGGCGTGCGCTACTGGGTCGGCGTCGTCGATCAGGAGCTCGGGCAGGGCCTGCGCGCCGTCGCGGCGGAGTAGCGCCCGGTCTTTCCACGCCTCCGGTCGCTCCGAGCGACCGGAGGCGTGGACGATCCCCGGCCGTTCGACACGGGGGCCGATCCAGGCTTCGCTCTATTCGGATGGCCCGCACTGTTTCGGCCGGGGCGGCTGGCCGAGCGTTCGACGTATTTCGAAAAATTCTGCGCTATGCAGCGGGTCGGGACATCCTCTGAGCTCACGTTCCCGATGCCGCAGGAGAGGGAAAGCACCGATCATGACCAAGCTCGACGCCTGGCTCGGCCAGCATCACGCTGCGTTCACCGCGATCCGCCGCGACATCCATGCCCATCCCGAACTCGGCCTCGAAGAAGTCCGCACGGCCAAGCTCGTCGCCGACAAGCTGCGTGAATGGGGCGTCGAGGTCACCGAGAATGTCGGCAAGACCGGCGTCGTCGGCGTGATCCGCGGCAACAAGCCGGGCCGTGCGGTCGGCCTGCGCGCCGACATGGATTGCCTGGCGCTCGATGAGACGACGAACCTGCCCTATTCCTCGAAGAACCCGGGCCGGATGCATGCCTGCGGCCATGACGGGCACACCACGATGTTGCTCGCGGCGGCGCGCTACCTCGCCGAGAACCGCGACTTCGCCGGCACCGTCAACCTTATCTTCCAGCCGGCCGAGGAAGGTCGTGGTGGCGCCAACGCGATGCTCGCCGACAAGCTGTTCGAGCGCTTCCCCTGCGACGCGATCTATGGGCTGCACAACGTGCCCGGCATGGCGCCCGGCAACTTCGGCACCGCGGTCGGCCCGTTCTTGGCGGCGGCTGATAGCTGGAAGGTCACCTTCCGCGGCGTCGGCGGCCATGGCGGCTCGCAACCGCATCTTTCCACCGACATCACCTATGCGCAGGCGCATTTCGTGCTCGGCCTGCAAGGCATTGTCGGCCGTAACGTCCCCCCGCTCGACACGGCGGTGATCAGCGTCGGCTACATCCATGGCGGCGACGTCAACGCCTCGAACGTGATTCCGTCCGAGCTTGTCATCGGCGGCACGGCCCGCACCTACTCGCTTGAGGTGCGCGACATCGTCGAGCGCCGCATCGCCGAGCTCGCGGCGGCCACCGCCCAAGCCTGGGGCTGCAAGGCGGAAGCCTTCTACCGTCGTGGCACCAGCCCGCTGATCAACGCGGCCGAGCAGGTCGCGGTCGGCGTCGCTGCGGCGAGCGCGGCGGCTGGCGCCGAGCGTGTCGAGGACAAGCTTCCGCCGAGCACGGGCGGCGAGGACTTCGCCGAGATGATGCTGGAGCGACCCGGCGCCTTCATGTTCATCGGCAACGGCGTCGATCCGGATGGCAGCCCTGCCGGCCTGCATACGCCGCTCTACGACTTCAACGACGAAATCATCCCGGACGGCGTGCGCTACTGGGTCGGCGTCGTCGATCAGGAACTCGGGCAGGCCAAGGCCGCCTGATCACGATCATCGTGGCCGGCCCCCAGGGGCCGGCTGCAATCATGCAGGGCAGCCCGTCATCCCCGGTGGTTGTATAGCCGGCGCAAGAGCGCTACGCGGCGGGCTCCGCAGCGGAGGCGCGCCATGAAGACCCTGTCCATCTCGACCCTGACGATCTGCGGCATCGAGGAACTGCCCGGCAACAGCGCCCGCGAGGTGACGCATGTGCTCTCGGTGATCGATCCCGACCGGGCCGAGATCGATGCCTTCGGGACCTATGGCGAGCATCATCGCGTCACGCTGCGCTTCCACGACATCATCGATCCGCTCCCCGGCCAGATCATGCCGACGCCGGAACATGTCGGCGAGATCCTGAATTTCGGCGAGGGCCTGCGCGGGACCGCGTCCGGCCGCGTCAAGGGCCATCTGCTGGTGCATTGCCATATGGGCATCTCGCGCTCGACCGCGGCGATGATGACGCTGATGGCGCAGGCCGATGCGGCCGAGGACGAGGATGCGTTGTTCGCCCGCCTGCGCGAGATCCGGCCGCAGGCCTGGCCGAACTCGGTGATGATCGGCTTCGCCGACGAGCAGCTCGGCCGCGGCGGCCGGCTGACGCAGGCGCTGCGGCGGCACTACGCCCACCAGCTCGAGATGCAGCCGAAATACCGGACCTGGATGAACGATCTCGGCCGCAAGCGCGAGATCGAGATGGGTCTCATCCTCTGAGCGAAGGCTGCCGGCTCACTTCCCCGGCAGCGGCTGCTCTTCGTAGGAGAGTTCGCGGTCGCCGGGCCATTTGATGCGGTAGGCGAGCTTGATCTCCTTCTCGGCGCCGGGGGCGAGATCGAAGGTCCAGGCGGCGACGCCGCGGCGGTCGCCGACCTGCTTCTCGGTCGGCGGGGTGGTCTGGGCGGCGATGGTTTCGACCGTGATTCCGCTGCTCTCCGAGAAGGGGATGCGCTCCAGCACGGTGACCTTGACCGGCTTCGCATGCAGGCTCTTCACCACCGTGCGGAACTCGCGCAGGTCGGTGCGGGTCTGGCCGAGCCAGCTCGGATCGTTCTCGCGGCGCTTTACCGGCGCGAACGAGACCTTGATGCGATCATCGGCGCCGAAGCCGAGCTCGACCTTGTCGCCGGGCGCGACCAGATTGAACTGGCCCATGCCGACATAGGTGCCGTCGCGATGCAGCGCGACGCGGCCGGCCAGAAGCGGCGCCTCCTCGTCATGGACGAAGCCGGCTTCGAGATAGGCCTTCTGCTCAAGCTCGGGGACTGTGCGGGCGGCGAGCGTCGCCTCGGTCTTGCGCTGGGTCAGCGTCACCGTCTTGGAGGTGCCGTCCTGCGGGATCGAGGCGCGGCCGGGCACCTGGAAATTCGCCTGATAGGCACCGGCCTCGATCGTGGCGACCTGGATGTCGGCAGGCTTGGCCGTGACGGCGCGCTGTGATTGCTTGGCCAACGCGTCCGCCATGGCCTCGGCTTCCGCCTTGGCACGGCCGGCCATCGGAGCAGGCGCGGCGCTGACGCGCGGGCGGCTCTCATAGACCACCGGCGGCTCGAAGAAGGCGACCTGCATCGGCGTCAGTTCCGGCGCGCGCGTGCCCCCAGCGGAGCGCGTCGTCGAGAGGGTCAGCGCGACATCGTCCCAGGCCTCGCCGCTGCGCTGGCGAATCTCGGCGCGGCGCGTCAGGGCGATTTCCGGCTTCTCGCCGGTCGTCGTCAGTCGCGCCTCGTAGGTCGGAGTCCAGTTCGCGCCGGTAACGCGATAAGTGACGGTGAACTCGGCCGCGACCGGCTGCGGCGCCTCGACGGCGATGGCGATGTCGCGCTTCGGCGCACCGGGGCGGCCGGCCGGCGGGCGGGCGCGCTCCAGTGCGGCAATCTCGGCCTCGACATCGGAGAGGCGGTTGCGGGTGCCGCGCAATTCGTCCTGGACCTTGACCAGTGCGGTGCCGATCGCCTCGAACACCGCCGGCCAGTCGCCGACGGGCAGGGCCTTGCCGTCGGGGCCGAGCTTGTCGGGGCCGACCTGCGCGAAGCGCTCGATCGTGGCGCGCTTCGCTTCGATAGCGCCGATCTGGCCGGAGAGCTTCTCCTTCTCGTCGCGCAGCGTCTTGAGCTTCTCTTCCATCACCGTGTCGAGCACGGGCTTGGCATCGCCCGGCGTAATGCGGACATCGACCGCGCCGACCGAGAAGGCCCCGTCACCCAGTCCTTGCGCCAAGCCCTTGCCCTCCACGCGAATGGAAGCGGGGTCGATCGTCGCCGGCAGGCCGCGCAGCACGATCTGCGAGACGCCCTGCAGCAGGTCGGCCTTGCCGAGCCGCGTCACCACCGCCCCGTCCGGAAAGACCGTGACGCGGTCGATCCGGCTCGACAATTCAGTCTCGGCTGCGACGGCGAGGCCGGGTGCGAGAAACAGGGCTGCGGCAATATGGCTTCGCATCGAAATCATCCCCTCCAGGTCGCAATCACGTCGCCGTGATTGGCGCTGCCGAATTCGGCGTGCCCAAGGCGGAATTGGGCCGGAATGCGGATAGGCGGGGGATGCGCCGGAAGCGTCCTGCATTTGCAGGAGCGATCCGGCAACTCAATGGCCCGGATGCAGCGCGTCGTTCAGATAGATGCAGGCGAGCACGGTGAAGACATAGGCCTGCAGCACCGCGACCATGAATTCGAACGCCGTGAGCGCGACCGTCATCAGCAGCGGCAGCGGCGCCAGCAACGAGGTGCTGACGCCAGCCGCGAGCAGCGCCGCGACGAAGCTGCCGAAGACCTTGAGCGCGATATGGCCGCCGAGCAGGTTGGCGAAGAGGCGCAGGCTCAGCGAGATCGGCCGCGACAGGAAGGAGACGATCTCGATCAGCGTGATGAAGGGCAAAAGCCATTTCGGCACGTCGGAGGGCACGAAGAGCCTGAGGAAGCCGAAGCCATGGCGCAGCACGCCGTAACCGACGACGGTCGCCATCACCAGCATGGCGAGCGCGAAGGTCACGACGATATGGCTGGTGACGGTGAAGGCGCCTGGGATCATGCCGAACAGGTTGAGCACCAGCACGAACATGAAAAGCGAGAAGATCAGCGGCAGGAAGCGCATGCCCTCGCGCCCGGTCGCGTCGGTCAGCGTCTTCGCGACGAATTCGTAGAGCATCTCCGCCAGCGCCTGGGCGCGGCTGGGGACGATGGCGCGCGAGCGCGTCGCCAGAATCAGCCCGCCGGCGATCGCGGCGGTGGCGAGAACCATCATCAGGGACGCGTTGGTGAAGCCGAGGTCGAGCCCCCCGATGCGCAGTGGAACGAGGGTCTTGACGATGAACTGGTCGCTGGGATTGGCCACGGCGAGGGGCCTCCGCTCACGGGGTTGCGCGACGCCGCGGAGCATTCCGCGTCGTGGGGCCGTCCCCTGTGAGTTCACGAAGGCCGCGGGTCGTCCCGAGGCGCGGTCTGCCTAGAAGGCGCCGGCCGCTTTGGCAAGAGCGGCTGTCAGCTCGCCGAGAGCTTCATCATGACGAGGCCCGAGACGATCAGCAGGGCGGCGGCGATGCGCATCGGCGTCAGCGCCTCGCCGAGCACGGTCACGCCGACGACGAAGGCACCAACTGCGCCGATGCCGGTCCAGATCGTATAGGCCGTCCCGAGCGGCAGCGAACGCATCGCCAGTGAGAGCAGGGCGAAGCTGCCGATCATCGTGACGATGGTGATCACGGTGGGCATCGGGCGCGTGAAGCCGTCCGACTGCTTCATGGTGAAAGCCCAGACGATCTCGAGAATGCCGGCGGAAAACAGATAGAGCCACGCCATAGCGGGTCCCCCATGGTTTGCCGGGTCGTCCCGGCACATGTCCCAGGTTGGGGGAGGTCGTGGCCTCGCGGGTGCTGATCTAGTGATCGCCCAGCGTCATGGCAAGGTCACGGCTCAGGCGCGCCCGCGCGCGCTGGCGTGCGGCTTGACCCGATGTTCCATGAAGTTGCGGAGCTCGGTGACGCGGCGCTCGGCATCGAGCACCTCGCGGTCGAGGCCATGCGCCCAGGCGACATCCTGCCGGTCCGGATCGGCGTCGAGCGTGCGCAGATCGTCGAGCCAGGCCTTTGCCGAAGCTTCGTCCTTGCGGAAGCCTTCCTCGATCAGCAGCGGCACCATGCGGCCGAGGATTGCGGCCATCTGCTTGAGCGAGAATTCGGGATGGTACTGCACGCCCCAGAAGGTGCCGCCATTGTGCCGGATCTCGGCGGCCTGGACCTGGCTGTAGGCGTTGGAGGCGAGGATCGTCGTGCCGTGCGCGGGCAGCGCGACGGTGTCGAGATGGATGGCCGGGGCATCGAAGGCGGCCGGGCGGCTGGCGAGCAGCCTGTGACCACGACCTGCTTCGGTCGGCGTGATCCGGCGGGCGAAGCCGGTCTCGCGGCCCTTCGGATTGGCGGTGACGGTGCCGCCGGCCGCGACGGAGCCGACCTGGACGCCCCAGCAGGAGCCGAAGCAGGGCGTGCCGCTGGCATAGATCGCCCGCATCAGTTCGACCTGCCGGGTCACGGGCGGGGTGATGTCGTAGATGTGCAGGGCGGAACCGGTCAGGAAGATGCCGTCATAGGATTCGAGCCCGGCACTGTCCGGCAGGTTGGCGCCCTCGTCGGCCGGCAGGCAGATATCGGAAACGATGCCCGGCGCGATCGCCGCGATCTCCGCCGCATAGGCCTCGCCATAGGCCATGCCGTAAGCCTTGCGCAGCCCTTCGCGTGTCTCGTGCATGTTGCCGTCGACGAAGAGCAGGCGGAGCGGGCGGGCGCTGGTTTCGATCATCGGGATATTCCGCAGGGATGCGCAGGGCGACGGGCAGGTGTGCGCCCGATCTCATATGAGCGGGGTACACGCAAGGGTATTGCATGAGCCCTTTCTCGCAACAGGGCCGAAACGTGCACCCCACCCAGACCTGGCTGCAACGCGCCTGGGGCAATGCTTACCTGCTGATGGTGCTGACCACATTGATGTGGGCCGGCAATGCCGTGGCGAGCCGGCTCGCCGTCGGCAACATCTCGCCGATGATGCTGACCTCGCTGCGCTGGGTGGCGGTCTGCGCGATCATGCCCTGGCTGCTGCGCGACCAGTTGCGGACGCATTGGCCGGTGCTGCGGGCGCATTGGCGGCTGATCGCCTTGCTCGGTGCGCTCGGTTTCACCACCTTCAACACGCTGATGTATCTCGCAGCCTATTCGACCAGCGCGATCAATATCGGCATCCTGCAAGGCTCGATCCCGGTCTTCGTGCTGATGGGCGCCTTCCTGGTGTTCCGCACGCGGATCACCCTGATGCAGGGGATCGGCGTCGCGGTCACGCTGCTCGGCGTCGTGGTCACCGCGAGCCGCGGCGACATCCATACCCTGTTGGCCTTTCGCTTCGTGCCGGGCGACGTGCTGATGATCATCGCCTGCGTGCTCTATGCCGGCTTCACCGTCGGCGTCCGCAAGCGGCCGCCGGTGCCGGGCCTCGTCTTCTTCATAGCGATGGCGAGCTTCGCCTGCGTCGCGTCGCTGCCGCTGCTCGCGACCGAGATCGCGCTGGGACGTTCCTATATCCCGACGACGCAGGGCTGGCTGATCCTCGCCTTCACGGTGATCTTCCCCTCAATGGTCTCGCAGCTTTCCTTCATGCGGGCGATCGAACTGATCGGGCCCGGCCGGGCCGGCGTCTTCGTCAATCTCGTGCCGGTCTTCGCGCCGATCCTGGCCGTGCTGATCATCGGTGAGCCCTTCGGGCTCTATCACGCGCTGGCGCTGGTGCTGGTGCTCGGCGGCATCTTCATCGCAGAGCGATTGGGGCGGTAGTACGTCTCGCCGTCATTCTCGGGCGAAGCGAAGCGCAGACCCGAGAATCTCTTGCAAGGAAGAGGGGCTTTCGTGCCCAGAGATGCTCGGGTCAGGCCCGAGCATGGCGCCGGCTCAGACGACCGCTCTCAGCGCAGCGCCGAAACCGCGAGCCGCGCGACATCCGCCAGAGCCGCCTCCCGCTCCTTGGCATCGGCGCGGGAACCCGCGAGATAGGTCACGATGACGAAGCGCCGGCCGTCCGGCAGCGTCGCGATGCCGATATCGTTGGTGGCGTGGTTGATTCCATCCGTCGTCAGCCCGGCGCCGGTGCGGTGGGCGAGCCGGGAGCCCGCTGGCAGTCCCGCCTTGATGCGATCGGCGCCGACCTTGGTCTCGGTGATGATCTGCGTCAGCAAGGCGGCATGCGCGGGGTCGCGCAGCCAATTGCCCTTGGCGAAGGCCTCCAGGAACTGCGCGCTGGCCTCCGGGGTCGAGGCGTCGCGCTTGTCCTTGAGCGCGTTCGACAGGGCGGCGATGCGCAGGCGCGGCCGCATCGCCTTGAGCTCGGCGCGGAAGGCCTTCTCGTCGACGACCTGATCCCAGCCGAAGCCCTTGAGCCCGTAGATCTCCGGCTGGAACTGCCGCTCGTAGCGATCGATCGATAGGCCGGTGACGCCACCATCGCGCAGCATCTTCGTCACCACCTGCGGCCCGCCGATCTCGCGCATCAAGAGGTCGGCGGCGGTGTTGTCGCTCTCGCCGGCGGCGAGGCGGATCAATTCGCGCAGCGGATAGTCGTTGCGCTCGCCCTTGAAGGCCTTGGCGAGCGGGCTGTGGAACAGCGAGAAATCCTTGCGGGTGACCGTGATCGGCTGGTCGAGCCTGAACTTCCCCGCCTCCACCTGCTGCAGCACGGCGACGGCCAGCGGCAGCTTGAACACGCTCTGCATCGGGAAGGTCTCGGAGCCGCGATGCGACCAGAGCTTGCGGTCGCGCAAGTCCATCAGCGCGACGCCGAGGCGGCCCTCGGCCTGCTGCTCGATGCCCTCGATCGCCTTGTCGAGCTTGTCGCGGTCCCAGTCGGCGAGGGCCGGGACGGCCGTCAGGCAGGCGAGGGCTGTGGCGGCGAGGCGAAGGCGGGCAGACATGGAAATCCCCTGTGGCGCGCACCACAGGGGACGAGAATTGCGGCGGCGCTGGGGCGCCGGACCGGCGGATCAGAACTTGAGGCGCCGGGCGCGCTTGACCATCGGGATCGCGTGGATCTTGTCGAGCAACTCATCCGAGATCGGCTCGTCGACCGCGACATAGCAGATCGCGTCGCCGCCGGGCTTGTCGCGGCCGAGCGCGAAGGTCGCGACATTGACGCCGGCGCCGCCGAGCAACGAGCCGAACTGGCCGATGAAGCCCGGCTTGTCGGCATTGCGGACGTAGAGCATGTGCGGCGCGAACTCGGCATCGATGGCGATGTCGCGGACCTCGACGATGCGCGGCTTGCCGTCATGGAAGACGGTGCCCGAGGCATGGCGCGGCATATCCTCGGCCTCGACGACGATGCGGATGACGCTTTCGAGATTGCCGGCGACCTCGCGGGTCAATTCCTCGACGACGATGCCCTTCTCCTTCGCCACCATGGCCGAGTTGACCATGTTGATCTCGGGCAGGAACGGCCTGAGCACGCCGGTGATCGCGGCAGCCGAGATCGCCTTGAGGTTGAGGCTCGCGACCGCGCCCTCGTACTCGATGCGGATGCCCTTGACCGGCGCTTCCGTGAGCTGGCCGAGGAAGGAGCCGAGCTTTTCGGCGAGATCGACGAAAGGCTTCACGCGCGGGGCTTCTTCCGCCGTGATCGAGGGGAAGTTGACCGCGTTGGTGATCGCGCCCTTCAGCAGGTAGTCGCTCATCTGCTCGGCGACCTGCAGGGCGACATTCTCCTGCGCCTCGTTGGTGGAAGCGCCGAGATGCGGCGTGCAGACCACGTTGTCGAGGCCGAAGAGCGGGTTCGCCTCGGCCGGCTCCTGCGAGAACACGTCGAAGGCGGCACCGGCGACATGGCCGGACTTGATCAGGTCGGCCAGCGCCTGCTCGTCGACGAGGCCGCCGCGGGCGCAGTTGATGATCCGCACGCCCTTCTTCGTCTTCGCCAGGTTCTCGGCCGAGAGGATGTTCTTGGTCTTCTCGGTCATCGGCACGTGCAGCGTGATGAAGTCGGCGCGCTTCAAAAGGTCTTCCAGCTCGACCTTCTCGACGCCCAGCGCGACGGCGCGTTCCGGCGAGAGATAGGGGTCATAGGCGATGACGCGCATCTTCAGGCCGATGGCGCGCTCGGCGACGATCGAGCCGATATTGCCGGCGCCGATCAGGCCCAGCGTCTTGGCCGTGATCTCGACGCCCATGAAGCGGTTCTTCTCCCACTTCCCGGCCTGGGTCGAGGTATCGGCCGAGGGGATCTGGCGGGCGAGCGCGAACATCATGGCGATGGCGTGCTCGGCGGTGGTGATCGAGTTGCCGAAGGGCGTGTTCATCACGATCACGCCGCGCGCGGTGGCGGCGGGGATCTCGACATTGTCGACGCCGATGCCGGCGCGGCCGATGACCTTCAGGTTCGTCGCCTGCTCCAGCAGTTTGGCGGTCGCCTTGGTGGCCGAGCGGATGGCGAGGCCGTCATAATCGCCGATGATCGCGGCGAGCTTGTCCTTGTCCTTGCCGAGGTTCGGATCGAAGGTCACGTCGATGCCACGGTCCTTGAAGATCTGGACGGCGGCGGGGGAGAGAGCGTCGGAAATCAGGACTTTCGGGGCGGACATGGGAAGCTCCGGCTGGCGCCGCGCTGCACGTGGAGCGGTCTGGCGCGTGAACTCGATGAACTTGAAATAAGCGGGTCATCCCGGGCGACCGAAGGGAGACCCGGGATCCATTCCGGAGCGCTTCCTTGGGAAGCTTCAGGCATGGATCCCGGATCTGCGCCACTTGCGTGGCTTGTCCGGGATGACGGCGCGCGGGTGGAAAGCGCTTACGCCGCCTTCTTACCCAGGCCCGCCTTGGCCTCGGCGAAGGCATAGGCGATCCAGGGCAGCAGCGCCTTCACGTCGCGCGACTGGACGGTCGCGCCGCACCAGATGCGCAGGCCGGGAGGGGCGTCGCGGTAATGGCCGAGATCGTAGCCGGCGCCGGCCTTCTCGATGATCGAGACGACCTGCTTGGCGAAGGCCGCCTGCGCGTCCGCCGGCAGGGCGGTGACCGCAGGGTCGGTGAACTTCAGGCACACGCTCGTGTTCGAGCGTGTCTTCGGCTTCACGGCGAGGAAGTCGATCCAGTCGTTCTCGCGCACGAACTTGGCGATGACGCGGGCATTGCCGTCGGCGCGCTTCACCAGGCCGTCGAACCCGCCGACCTTCTGGGCCCATTCCAGCGCGTCGATATAGTCCTCGACCGCGAGCATGGAGGGGGTGTTGATGGTCTCGCCGGTGAAGATGCCCTCGATCAGCTTGCCGCCCGAGGTCATGCGGAAGATCTTCGGCAGCGGCCAGGCCGGCTTGTAGCTTTCGAGCCGGGCGACGGCGCGCGGCGAGAGCACGATCATGCCATGCGCGGCCTCGCCGCCGAGCACCTTCTGCCAGGAGAAGGTGACGACATCGAGCTTGGGCCAATCGAGGCGCTGGGCGAAGGCGGCGGAGGTGGCGTCGCAGATGGTCAGCCCCTCGCGATCGTCAGCGATCCAGCTCGCGTCGACGACGCGCACGCCGGACGTGGTGCCGTTCCAGGTGAAGACGACGTCGCGGTTCTTCGTGTCGACCTTCCTGAGGTTCGGCAATTCGCCATAGGGCGCGTCGAAAGTGCGGACGTCAGTGAGCTTGAGCTGCTTGACGACATCGGTGACCCAGCCGGCGCCGAAGCTCTCCCAGCTGACCATGTCGACGCCGCGGGCGCCGAGCAGCGACCAGAGCGCCATCTCGACGGCGCCGGTATCGGAGGCCGGCACGATGCCGATGCGGTAATCGGCCGGAACCTGCAGCACCTCACGCGTCAGGTCGATCGCGCGCTTGAGCTTGTCCTTGCCGATCTTGGCGCGATGCGAGCGGCCGAGCGGGGCGTCGGAGAGGTTCTTGAGGGCCCAGCCGGGGCGCTTGGCGCAGGGGCCGGACGAGAAATTAGGCACGCGCGGACGCGTGGCCGGAGCAGTATTCGCCATCGATGTCTCCATCCTTACAGATGGGCGCGCCCCGTTGGGGGGGCGTGTCCCGTCGATGGGGGTAGGATGGGGAGGGGCGGGAGTCAAGGGATGTGCCAAGACGCCCGCTAAGCGCACCTATCGATTTAAATCGTCAATGTCTTTCCAAAGTGGATCAACGGAAGAACGAAGTTGCTCAAGAATAAGCCGTATTCGCGCCGTTTGGCTGCGTTGCGGAGCGTAAATCCAGCCTTCATCACCTTTGTGCCTATCAAGTATGCCTTCTCTCATCAATATGCTTATTATGGAATTCGACAATTTCCTTGAAGTTCCGCTGCCAAATCCTCTGATTAACGCTTCCTCTTTGCGGCCGGCGCCTTTTTGATTGAAGGTTTTCTTAAGTATGGCGAGCAATATTTCATGGGCCGGTGACAGCCCAGCTCTTCTAATTTGCGATACGGTTTGTATCGCATCAAATTCGTCGACAATATCCAATTGTATCCATGCCGGTAATCCCGAGTAGGATGCCGCGCCAGAAACTTTACTGCAAAGAGAGGATCTTATTGTTAATTTATTAGGAGGAGAATTTGGTAGTATTATCCTTTCAAATGTTGAATCCGTAATATATAAATCACTCAGAGGGGTTTCATTCAAGACAAATTCAGTAAACGTTCCTCCGTTTATCGTAATTCCTGACAAGCTGATTCCGTCAATTTCGACGCGACTCATGCTTGAGACGATATCGGAGGCTAAGGTTTTATTTGGCGAATTTGCCGCTCTATTTGCTAATTGTCGATATGTATCAATACGCCCCTTTATATCAGCTGCTAGGATCGACTGTCCTAAGGGGGCGAGGGGATTCGACCACTGTTCCAAAAGAATGGATTTTCGGTGTGCCTCGTCTCGCTCGGACAGGGCTGACACATCTTTTGCTCTCAATCCATCCAAGATAAACATGTCTACAAACTGCCTATCTTGCGATTCTGCTCCAATTCGCCCCAGGCTTGGTAGGCGCTGCAGCATAACGGATGCTTCTTCAACGGGCAGCTGTCCGACAACTGCTTCGAATGCTTCCTGAAGATCTCGTTGAGAAATCGGGCCTACATTCGCTGGGCGAGTTCTCGTAATTCGGCTCAATGCAACAAATACTCTGTATATTGTTTCTTCATCGAAAAAAGTATTTATTCGAGAGTCTCTTTTGCAAACAACTTTTATAAAATGATTCCAGAATCCGACGCCATTATTCGTCGCGCCAAACATGCTTCCAAGTTCGTCGTCTGATAAAAGGGCGATTGTTTGGCATATCAGTGGTTTGCGCGGAAGCCACGATGGAAGTTCTGTATCTATTCCTGCAGCCTCAAAGTATGAATCCAATTCTTCGTTCGTAAATTCTTCTTTCACTTTGATAATAATCGAATTGGCTTTTGTGATACCAATCGCCGACATCATCTCTTCATTCGATGAAAAGTAGTGCTCTCTGCCCGCAATTAAGCACCCTGATTTTGTCCGCAGCACTAAATCTTTCACGCCAGCCATTGCCTTGGCTCGCAACTGCCGCAGGCGACCCTCATCCGAGCTCCAAGATTGGCCCTCCAAGTTCATCGAAGCCATCCAGCAGAAGCACGAGGCTGTCCCTGTTGAGTGCCTTGACGCATGATCCGGCTAATTCGTCGAGCCCCAGCACATAGGCGCCTCGGCGGACTATCTCATCTCCGCGATCAAGGCCCCAGCATTCGCGGAGGTTTACAGCGAATGGAAATTGGAAGGTAAGGTCCCACGTTTCCGCAAGTTTTGAAAACGATTCCCTGACGCATCTGCTTTTTCCAGATCCGTATTCTCCGAGCAGAACAATGTTTTTCCCTGACAGTAGTAATTCGCAGATATCTGCTATTTCTATATCTTTTCCATTATCGATGCGCTGATACGATACCGGAACATATCGTACGGTATCGCTTTCGCCGGTCAACGGATTGACGGAGCTTCCAAACGAGGCTGAGAGACGCGCATTCTTGTATTTAGGGAACTGAAAGAATAAGGCTGCAAATTGGCCTGCTGATGCTACGGTTATCTTTGCGGCGGCGGCTGCGTCAATCATTGCTTGGGTTGGTTTTTTGCTAAGTACTATGTATCCTCTAAGAAGTACCCCATCTGCCATAAGAGTTTGTTTAGCTAAAATTAGTCGACCTATTCCCTGGCGGACCTTGTCTAAATCATTTTGTTGGCTTATTTCTATCGCAATTGTCTCTTGATCATTTCGTTCGATTACGCCATCAAAATTTACGCCAGCTATACGTCCTTGCGTGCAATTCTGCCCGAATATCAACGTTGCGATACCGCGAATCTGATCCTCAAAATTCTGCCACTTCGGTTGAATCATTATTTCCTCCTCGGTTCCATCAAAGGACGAGCAAGAAGGGCGATTGGCAAGGCCAAATTTCATAGAACTTTATGGTTGGCTCGCTGTGTCGCTCCTAATCGGAGGTAGGCAGCATAGGAGGAGCGCTGCTTTTCTAGCTAGTAGGGAATGTCTGTAGCGACTGTGGTTTGACGCTCTACCTCGACAAAGGAGGGAATTCTGCCGCGCCTCTAACTCGATTGTTCAAAGTTCTGCACCTCAACGCGACTGACGGAGCTCGCGCACGTCCCGTAAAGTTCCCGAACAATTCGCCCGAGAATTTGAAGGCCGCTAGGCCAAGTGCTGACCAAGAGCTGGCGGCGTTCTGGTCCGACATCTACGCCAATGTCGTTTTGAAGCCGATGGGGCACCGGGAACCCCTCTCCCGTTGATCGCTGTCGCGAAGTTTTATCCCCGCCCTCCCACACCGCTCCTATCCTCACCGCACCTCGTCCCCGAGGGGCAGCCATCCGGAGGTATGCCGTTGGCGGGGCGGGGGCTGCGCCTGCGGGTGGGGTTGCGACCCACTCCCGGGAGGCTTCGGGGCACCGCCCTGGGGGTACTACGGCCCCTGTGCGAGGAGCTCGCTGGAAGGCATGGCGGCACCGCATCTGCGGGGCCAGGACGCGACAAGGCCGGCATCGGACCGAAAATGGCTTGGCCCGTTTCGGGATCATCCGCTGCACGAGACAAAGGAGATCGCGCAAGCGTCTCTGCCGAACTGGCGTCGAGGCCCGCAGGTCAGCGAAACGCCCTGCCGTATAAGCGCGGCCCGGAGACTGAAGAACGCCGGCAAGCGGAGCGCCACGGGGCGTGCGGATGGTGGCTCAATCCATCCGCGCCGCATCCTGGCTCAATGGAAGCGGCCGATACCCCCCCGCGCCTCGCGGCGCTCCGCTGCCCCTCATCGATCAACGAACGCGGCAACGCGGGCGGCGAAGATGCATGCACGCAGACCGGCCGTCATGCTCGGGCTTGTCCCGAGCACCCACGTCTTGAACACGACCTGCATCGGCGAAGACGTGGATGGTCGCCGCAAGGGCGACCATGACGGGGAGCGTAACGTTTCCGCTCAATCCCCCGTCATCGTCATTTCGGCGTCGATCGCCTTCATCTTCGGATTGGCGGCGCAGAAGGCCCTGATTTTGTTCGCGACGGGGGCTGAGTATTCGCTCTTGCGGTGGGCGCCGGATTTCAGCCAGTCGGCGCAGCTCTGCTCCCGGTCGGTGATCCGGGCGGCGGCGGGCGCGGCGAGGAAAAGGCCGGCGAGAGCGGCGAGCAAGGCGAGGCGGGTCATGGTCTGGTCCTGAACGGGCGGCCGCATCACAGGCTTCGCCTCGGGCGCCGCTCCTGCCTTGCGTCGCGCCTGCTTGCAAATGCGATTGTCGCAGGCCCGATGCGCGGGCAGGGCAGTGCGGTCGAAGAGGGCAGGCAGGGCTGCGCATTTCGTGATAGGCAGCGGCTCGATCCGAAACAGGTGAAGAGACCATGGCCAAGAAGACCCCCGAACAGCTCGCCCAGGAATTCGAGGGCCGCAAGGCCAAGGGGCTGGCCAAGGGCGGGGCGGCGTTCTGGCCGAACATCATCGCCAATGCCGTGCTGAAGCTCACCCAGCAGCGGGCCGAGATCACGCCCGAGACGCTGATCGAGATGATCGAGCGCGAGGCGCCGACGCTGGAGATCACGGTTCGGTCTGGCGCGGCGGAGGCTGTCGCGCGCCTGAAGCAGGCCGTCGCCAAAGGTTCGTGAGCTAGCCCGGCTCGCCGGCGATGACGCCCTTGCGCAGCAGGAAGCAGCCATAGGGCCGGGGATCGCCGACCTGCACGACCGCGAAAGCCCGCCGCGCCTGATCGTAGAAGGCGAAGCGCTCGAGGCGAGCGAGCGGCGAGGAGCGGCCGAGCGCCTTGTCGATTTCGGACTGGACCGCGCGCTGGACATCGGGGATCGCGGCGGCATCGCCGACCACTTCCATGCGCCGGAGCGGTGCGGGCTCGAAATCGTCGATCGGCAGCACCGAGAGGATGGCGCGGGCGGCGCGCTGCATCGTCAGGCCGGGCAGGCGGATCAGGCGCCCGCTGGTGGTCGCGCTGGCGATGGTCTCCGCCGGGTGGTTGGCATCGACCAGCGCGAGGTCGTCGCCATGGCCCATCGCGGCGAGCACCCAGAGCAGGTCGGCGGAGAGGACAGGGTCGAGATTTTTCAGCATGACGGGCGGCGGCCCCTCTTCGTCAGGTAGATGCGGGCGGCGTTGCCGCCGAAGATCGCGGCGCGCTCGGGTTCAGTGAGCGTCGCGGTGAGGCGCTCAGTGGCGGCAAGCCATTGGTCGTAGCTGGCGGCGAGCGTCGCGACCGGCCAGTCGCTGCCCCAGAGCAGGCGCTCCGGCCCGAAACAGGCCAGCAGCTGCGCGACGGCCGGCGCCAGTGTCGCCTCGCGCCAGCCGGGCGCAGCCTCGGTGACGAGGCCGGAGAGTTTGCAGGTCGTGTTCGGCCTCGCCGCCAGCGCCGCGATGCCGCCGCGCCAGGCGGAGAGGTCGGCGCCGGCGAGGTCGGGTTTGGCGCCGTGGTCGATGACGACGGGCAATTCCGTCTCGCGCTCCAGCAGCGTGAGGAGGGCGGGGATCTGCGGCGGCTTCACCAGCGCGTCGAAGACGAGGCCGTGCTCTCTGAGCGCGGCGAAGGCGGGGGCGAGGGCGGGCTTCGCGAGCCAGCCGGGATCGGGGATGTCCTGCACCATGGGCCTCAAGCCGACAAGCAGCGGATCGGCGGCGAGGGCTGCGATGCGGGCAGGGGCGTCGGGCGCGTCGAAATCCGTCCAGCCGACGACGCCTGCGACGAAGGGCGTGGCGGCGGCGATGGCGAGCAGGTGATGCGTCTCGGCCTCGGTCGGCGCGGCCTGGACGAGGATGGTCGATGCGATGTCGTGCTGTGCCAGCAGCGGGGCGAGGTCGGCAGGTTCGAAATCGCGATGGATGGGGCCGAGCGCCGGCGTCAGCCAGCCATAGTCGCCGCGGGCGAGGCGCCAGAAATGCTGGTGGGAATCGATGCGGGGCGGGCTCGTCACGGGCGGCTCTCGCGGCGGTTCGGCGGCGGCAGGGGAGATGTGACACTACTATGTGCACGCCAACATGTTAGCTTGCAACCGGCCCGAAAGGAGATTAGCGTCCAGCCCGATCGCGGAAGCGGGAGGTGGCGTTCCGCCTCGTGATCCGCGCGCCATCAAAGGCCCGAAACGGGCCGTGTTCAAGTCCTGGGGAGGACGCCGATGACCGACCATCTTCTCAAGCCGACCCGTCGTGTCCTGCTGGCCGGCGGCGCCGCCGCGATCGCCTCGCCCTTCGTGCTGCGCAAGGCGCAGGCGCAAGGGGCGTTCGACTGGAAGAAGTTCTCCGGCCAGACGATCGACGTGCTGCTGGTCAAGAACCCGCGCTCCGACCTGATGCAGGCGGCGGAGAAGGAGTTCACCGAGCTCACCGGCATCAAGGTCTCGGCCGAGCAGGTGCCGGAGCAGCAGCAGCGCCAGAAGGCGGTGATCGAATTCGCCTCGGGCAAGCCGAGCTTCGATGTCAGCGGCATCTCGCTGCATGTGCAGAAGCGCATGGCGGCCAAGGGCAAGTGGTTCGAGAACCTCGATCCCTACATCAAGAACGCGTCGCTGACCGCGCCGGATTTCGACTTCGCCGATTTCGGTGCCGGCCCGGTCGCCTATGCGCGCCAGGCCGACGGGGCGCTCGATACGATCCCGTTCTTCGTCGACTACTGGATGATCTACTACAACAAGGAGCTCTTCGACGCGAAGAAGGTCGCCTATCCCAAGACGATGGACGAGATGTTCACCGCCGCGCAGAAGCTGCATGACCCCGCGAAGGGCGTCGCCGGCTTCGTCTCGCGCGGCCTGAAGAACGCCAACGTCCCCGTCTGGACCTCGCTGATGCTCGGCCAGGGCATGGAGACGGTTTCGCCCGAGGGCAAGCTGCTCACCGATACGCCGGAAGCGATCTGGGCGGCGGAACTCTATCGCAAGCTCAACAAGGAGACCGGCCCGGTCGGGCAGGTCGGCTTCAACTGGAACGAGTGCCAGACCAGCTTCATGCAGGGCCGCGCCGCGATGTGGCTCGACGGCATCGGCTTCGCCACACCGCTGGAGGACCCGTCCAAGTCACGCATTGTCGGCAAGGTCGGCTACGGCGTGACGCCGCCGGGGCCGAAGGCGCATCACGCCGGCATGTTCGCCGACGGCATGGGCATTTCGCGCGGCTCCTCGAAGAAGGAGGCGGCCTGGCTCTATCTCCAGTTCATGACCAACAAGAAGAACCAGATCGCCATGCTCAAGGCCGGCGCCGGCGCGCCTGGCCGTTCCTCGGCCTATCTGGACACCGAGACGATCGCGAGTTCCAAGTTCGGCAAGCAGTATTTCGAGTGCCTGCTGGCCTCGGCCAAGATCGCGCGGGCCGGCCTGCCGCAGATCGTGCCGGTGACCGAGTTCCGCGACGTGTTCGGCGTGGGGCTCACCAACATGATCGGCGGGGCGGATGTCGCGGCCGAGCTCAAGAAAGCGACCGAAACCTTCGCGCCGGTTCTCGCCAAGAGCGAGCAGGGCTGAGGGCGCGAAGCGGGATCGTCATGGTCGGGCTTGTCCCGACCATCCGCGTCCTCCCGCGTCGCAGGCTGTGTTCAAGACGTGGATGCTCGCCACAAGGGCGAGCATGACGATGGGTTTCCAGTGAAGCAGACCGCATGACCAGCACGTCCCTGCCAGCCAGCATGCCGAGTACGACACAAGCGAGCGTGGCCGCGGCATCGGCGGATTTCACGCCGCGCTACTGGCTGTTCTCGCTGCCGGCGGTGCTGGTGATCGCGGCGGTGATCGTCTTCCCCTGGCTGTTCACGCTCTACATGTCCGGGCAGGACTGGAAGATCGGCGGCGGGGTGGAGTTCGTCGGCCTCGGCAACTTCGCCGAGCTGATGAAGGACCAGCGCTTCATCGAGTCGATGGGGCATACGCTCTACTTCACGGTGCTGGCGGTGGTCCTGCCGATCGTCTTCGGCACGGCGGCGGCGCTGGTCTTCCATCGCGAGTTTCCGATGCGGGGCGTGCTGCGCACGATCTTCGTCATGCCGATGATGGCGACACCGGTCGCGGTCGCGCTGGTCTGGACGATGATGTTCCACCCGCAGCTCGGCGTGCTCAACTACCTGCTCTCGCTCGTCGGCATCGGGCCTTCCGGCTGGGTCTACGAGTCGTCGACGGTGATTCCGACGCTGGTCCTGGTCGAGGTCTGGCACTGGACGCCGCTGGTCATGCTGATCGTGCTCGGCGGATTGGCCGGGCTGCCGCGAGAACCTTACGAGTCCGCGCTGATCGACGGCGCCAATGACTGGCATATGTTCCGGCACATCACGCTGCCGCTGGTCTGGCCCTTCATCATGGTCGCGATCGTGATCCGCACCATCGATGCGCTGAAGGCCTTCGATACGATCTTCGTGATCACGCAGGGCGGGCCGGGCACGGCGTCGGAGACGCTGAACATCTTCCTCTATCTGCAGGCCTTCCAGTTCTACAAGATCGGCTACGCCTCGGCCGTCGTGGTGATCTTCTTCGTCATCATCATCATGCTCTCGCTGCTGCTGCTCTATGCGCGGCAGAAGTCGAAGTGGAACGCGTGATGAACCGCGCGCTCAAGAAATTCGGCTTCTGGGCCTCGGTCTTCGTGCTGGTCTCGCCGGCGGTGCTGGTCTTCCTCTGGATGATCTCGCTGTCGCTGAAGAACGAGCTCGACAACACCGCCTTCCCGCCGGTCTTCATCCCCGATCCGCCGACGCTGAAGAACTATGTCGACGTCTTCGCGCAGAACAATTTCGGGCTCTACCTCTGGAATTCGATCCTGGTCACCGGCGGGGCGGTTCTGCTCGGCTTGCTGGTCGGCGTGCCCGCCGGCTACGGCATCGCGCGCGGCAAGGCGCATAAATTCGCGGTGCTGATCCTGGTCGCACGGATGACGCCAGCGCTTTCCTACCTGATCCCGCTCTTCCTGCTCTTTCAGATCACGGGATTGGTGGGTTCCATTACGGCGCTGGTCATCACCCATCTCGTCATCACCATCCCGATCATCGTCTGGATCATGATCGGGTATTTCGAGAACGTGCCGATGGAGCTGGAGGATGCCTCGCGCATCGACGGCGCCACGACCTGGCAGGCCTTCCGCCATGTCGCACTGCCGCTGGCGAAACCGGGCATCGTCGTCGGCGGCATCCTCGCCTTCATCTTCTCCTGGAACAACTTCATCTTCTCGGTGGTGCTCGGCGGCAAGGCGAGCCGGACGCTGCCCTCGGCCGTCTACAATTCCCTGACCTTCGAGCAGATCTCCTGGGGGCCGCTCGCTGCCGCGGCGCTGCTGGTGACGCTGCCCGTGCTGCTCGTCACCGTCATTGCCCAGCGCCAGATCGTTGCCGGGCTCTCTGCCGGAGGCCTCAAGGACGGCTAGAGACAAGTCCGCCGGACCGCTTGCGGGCGGCTCTGTCTTCATTCTAACATGTCAGTCAACATTCAGCCCTGAAAGCCCTCTCAAATGGCCACCCAAAAGACCCGCTTCGGCCTCTCCTGCGCGATCACCACCCCGATGCGGGAGGGCGGCAGCGTCGACCTCCCGCGTCTCGTCCATCACGCCCGCCATGTGCTGGCCGAGGGCTGCGATTCCGTCACGCTGTTCGGTACGACGGGCGAGGGCGCGGCGCTGGGCCTGCCGGCGCGGACCGCGATGATGGGCGCGCTGATCGGAGCGGGAATCGACCCGGCCAGGCAGATCTATGCGGGCATCGCGGCGGCCTCAATGAACGAGGCGGTGGAGCAGGCCCGCATCGCGCTCGATGCCGGGGCGAAGGGGTTGCTGGTCGCGCCGCCCTTCTACTTCAAGGGCGTCAGCGACGAGGGGCTCTATGTCTGGTTCTCGCAGTTCTTCGAGAAGCTCGGCGCCTCCGCCCGCAATGTCGTGGTCTATCACATCCCCTCGGTGACGGCGGTCGATATCAGCGTCGGGCTGGTGCAGCGGCTCAAGACCGCGTTCCCCGGCCTCGTCATCGGCGTGAAGGACTCCTCGGGCAGCTATGCCAATACCGAGGCGCTGCTGAAGGCGCATGGCGAACTCGCCATCCTCGTCGGCGACGAGCGCCAGCTCGCCAAGGCGGTCCGCAACGGGGCCGAGGGCTCGATCTGCGGCCTCGCCAATCTGGTTCCCGGCCTGCTGCGCCCGATGGTCTATGAGGGCAAGGACAGCCCGGTGGTGAATGCGCTGGTCGACGAGATCTGCTCGCATCCGGTGCTGGCGGCGGTGAAGGCGCTGGTCGGCCATATCCATGGCGATGAGGGCTATGGCGCGATGCGCCCGCCGCTGGAAGCGCTGGACGCAGGCACCCGCAAGCGGCTCTTTGCCGCCTTCGATTCGATCAAGCAGGCCAAGGCTGCCTGACAGGGATGCCGGAAGGAGGGATCGTGAGCGAGCCGGAGCAGGAACCGCGTGAAGGCGAACCGCTGAAGCTGAGGGAGCGCGCCTATGCCTCCTTCACCGAGCGATTGCTGGCGCGCGAGATCAAGCCCGGCCAGTTCGTGACCCAGCGCGAGCTCGTCGCGATGACCGGGTTTCCGCTCGGCGCCATCCGCGAGCTGGTGCCGCGACTGGAGGCTGAGGGGCTGATCAAGACCGTGCCGCAGCGCGGCATGCAGGTCGCCCATGTCGATCTCAACCTGATCCGCAACGCCTTCCAGTTCCGGCTCTTCCTGGAAAGGGAGGCGACGGCGCTCTACACGCAGAACGCGACGGATGAGGAGATCGCCGAGCAGCGCGCCCGCCACGAGGCGATCATCGCGCGGGCGGAAGCCGGCGGCGACGAGCGGCTGATCGAGGATGCCGAGGATGTCGACCGCCTGATGCACGAGGCGATCATCGACCATCTCGACAACGACATCGTCAGCCAGGCCTTCCGCGTGACCTGGCTCAAGATCAGGCTGATCCGCCAATACGAGACGCGCATCCAGAACCACATCCTGGTGCCGGTGATGCAGGACCATCTCAAGATCATCGCCGCGATCGAGAGTCGCGACCCGGAACGGGCATCGGACGAAATGAGCATCCATATCGGCAACGCTCGCGCCAGGGCGATGCAGTACTGACGACTTAAGGACGACCACGCAGCACAGCATGACGACGAGCCGGAAAACCGGCCGCATGGGAGGGAAGCGATGATGACCAGACTGACGAAACGCAGCTTGCTCCAGGGTTCCGCCGCTGTCGGCGCGACGGTGTTCATGCCGGCGGTCGCAAGGGCACAGGCGACGGTGCTGCGCTGGGGCGAGATGCTGCCGGCGACGCATCCGCAGGTGCAGATGGTCGAGCGCATCGCCAAGCAGGTGAAGGAGAAGACCTCGGGCCGCGTCGATATCCAGTCCTTCCCGGCCGGCCAGCTCGGCTCCGGCAAGGACATGATGGAATCGGTTTCCTCGGGCGCGCTGACCATGACGACCGATGGCGCGGCGGCGCTGGGCTCCTTCCTGCCGCAGCTCTCGGTGGTGGAAGCGCCCTATCTCTGGCGCGACGCGGCCCATATGTCGAAGGTCGCCAAGGCGCCGGTGTTCACGCAGATGAATGCCGAGCTCGAGAAGAAGCGCGGCATGCGCATGATGGCGGTGACCTATTACGGCAAGCGCCACCTGACGACCGGATCGAAGGCGGTGAAGAGCGCGGCTGATGTCGCGGGACTGAAGCTGCGCGTGCCGCCGGTCGACACCTTCCGCGCCATGGTCGAAGCCTGGGGCGCCAAGGCGACGCCGGTCAATTTCAACGAGCTCTATCTCGCGCTCAGCCAGGGCGCCGTCGACGGGCAGGAGAACCCGCTGCCGACGATCCACAGCGCCAAGCTGCAGGAGGTTCAGAAGCACCTGATCCTGACCGGACACATCATCACGCCACGGCTCGTCATCGTGAACAGCGATTTCTGGAAGGGGCTGAAGGACGCCGACCGGACCGAGGTGGAAGCCGCGATCGCCGATGGCGTCGCCTGGCAGGACGCGGAGCTGACCAGCCAGGAAAACAGCCTCGTCGCGACGCTGAAGGCGGGCGGCATGACCGTGACCGAGCCCGATCTGGAAAGCTTCTCCAAGCCTGTGCTGGCGAGCCTGCCTAAGCAGTTCGAGAGCAAATGGGGCAAGGGCACCTGGGACGCGCTGGCGGCGCTGTAAGGCACTGCCAGTGGCGGAACCGCTTCGTCATGGTCGGGCTCGTCCCGACCATCCACGTCTTCATTCCCGACGGGTTGCGCTCGAGACGTGGATGCTCGCCACAAGGGCGAACATGACGGCGCGAGCCGCACATATGTGCCCTCCCGTTCATCCGAGCATCAGGACATGGCTGGTCATCCGATGAAATCCCTCGCCGCATTGGCGGACCGGCTGGTCTACTGGGCCGCGGTCGTGCTCCTGCTGACGCTGCTCGCCGTCGTGGTGCTCGGCGTGTTCTTCCGCCAGATCAACCAGCCGCTGGCCTGGTCGGACGAGCTGGCGCAGTACCTGTTGGTCTGGACCGGCTTCGTCGGCTGGATCATCGCGGCGCGGCGGCGTTCGCATATCCGCATCATGGTCTTCGCTCAGCGCCTGCCGCGCCCGGTGCAGGCGGCACTGGAGATCGCGACGCAAGCCTCGGTGATCGTCTTCGCTGCCGTGCTGCTACGTTACTCCTGGGGCCTGATCGAGCGGACCTGGGACGTGGAATCGATCGCGCTGCCGGTCAGCTCGGCGGCGCTCTACATCGTCATGCCCTTCGCCGCGCTGGCGCTGATCCTGCAGGCGCTGGCCGAGATCGGCGACGTGCTGGCCGGGCGCAAGGTCGAGGTCGCGGAACCAGGAGCGCAGGCGCTATGACCACGCTGATGCTGCAGATCCTGCCGGTCTGGTTCCTGGCCCTGATGATCGGCGTGCCGCTCTTCGTCTCGATGGGGCTCGCGGCCGTCGCCTTCGTCTTCCTCGGCGGCTTCCCGCTCGGCATCGTGCCGCAGAAGATCGCGCAATCCGCCAATTCCTTCCCGCTGCTGGCGGCGCCGCTGTTCATCCTGATGGGCAACATCATGAACTCGGCGGGGATCACCGACCGGATCTTCGGCTTCGCCACGGCCTGCGTCGGCTTCATGCGCGGCGGGCTCTGCCATGCCAATATCCTCGCCAGCGTGATCTTTGCGGGCATGTCGGGCTCGGCCGTGGCGGATGCCGGCGGCGTCGGCACGCTCGAGATCAAGGCGATGCGGGACGAGGGCTACGATGCCGAGACGGCGGCCGCGATCACGGCGGCTTCCGCGACGATCGGGCCGATCATCCCGCCCTCGCTGCCGATGGTGATCTATGGCGTCACCGCCGATGTCTCGATCGGCGGGCTGTTCATCGCCGGCATCATTCCCGGCCTGCTGATGGCGGGCGCGCTGATGGCGATGGTCGTCTACATCGCCCGGAAGCGTGACCTGCCGCGCCATCCGTTCCCCGGGTTCCGCCAGCTCTGGGTCGCCTACAGGGAGGCGCACTGGGCGCTGATGACGCCGGTCATCCTGTTCGGCGGCATGATGGGCGGCATCTTCACGCCGACCGAGGCGGCGGCGGTGGCGACCGCCTATGCCCTCGTGCTCGGCCTCTTCGTCTATCGCAGCTTCTCGCTGAAGACCCTGCCGGAGCTCGTGGTCCAGACCGTCGAAACCACCGGTGTCGTGCTGGCGCTGGTGATGGCGGCGGCGGCGCTCGGCTGGTGCCTGTCGATCTCGCGGATTCCGCAGGTGGTCGGGCCGGCGCTGGTCGAGCTTGCCGGCAGCCCGATCGTCTACCTCTTGATCGTCAACCTGCTGCTGCTCTTCGTCGGCTGCTTCATGGAGGCGCTGGCGGCGATGCTGATCCTGATCCCGATCCTGACGCCAGCGGCGGCACAGTTCGGCATCGATCCGATCCAGTTCGGGCTGATCTTCGTGCTCAACCTGATGATCGGCACGATCACGCCGCCCGTTGGCGTGGTGCTGTTCGTGACCTCGAAGGTGGCGAACATCTCCTTCGAGGCGATGTCGCGGGCGATCGTGCCCTGGCTGGCGCCGCTGATCGCGGTCCTGATCGCGATCACGCTCTGGCCGCCGCTGACGACCTGGCTGCCGCAATTGATCATGGGGCGCTGACGGGGAGGCTTGTTCCTGGCAGGGCGTGTCAGCAATGCGCCCGGGCCGGGTTCGCCATCCGGGAGCGATCGCCTAGACTGGCGCCGATGCGCGAGATCGGCGACCTCACCCGGCAATTCATCCATCTGTGGCGCTTCGGCTGGCCGATGCTCCTTTGCGTCGCTGCCGGCGGGGCGCTGGTCACGGACCTCCTGATGCCGCTGGCGGTGAAGGCGGGCTTTGCTAACGCGCTCGCCGGCTTCGTCGTGCTCTCGGCGATCGTGCTGGTGAGGCTCATCACGGTCGTCGCCATGTTCCTGTCGCTGCGCCCGGCGATGCCGGCGGTGGCCGCGCTGTTTCCGGTGAAGCCGCGCGCAGGAGCTGCCGACATCGCGGCGAAGGACCCGGACTGGCTCGGCGTGGTCGCGATCGCGATCATTCCCTTCTTCGCCTATTACGCGGCCTGGGGTTTTCTCGGCGACACGGTGCGGGATTACTCGCTGCTGGCGCTGGAGATGGCCGATCTCGGCCAGAAAGTGTCGCTGTTCGACGTCCCGGCGACGCTCTGGCTCGGCATCGCGGTCGCGCTCGCCTTCGCGGTGCGCAGGCTGGCGAAATTGATGCAGACGCGCAGCTCGCGCCCGGCCTGGCAATTCGTCATCGTGCTCTGCGACGCCAACTGGATCTTCGTCGGCCTCTATGCGCTCGCGGGGTGGAAGAATGCGGCTTGGGCCTGGATCGGCACAGGTGGGCCGCTGCCCTATCTGATCCGGGCGCGCGACCTTCTTCTCGGGCTGATCGGCAAGGCGCAGGCGGCGACGCCCGTCGCGGTCGATCTCGCGCCGCCTTCCTTGCAGAGCAGCGCGCAGGGGCTTTTCCTCTATGCCCTGCTGCCGCTGGTCTGGCTCCTGATGGCGGCGGTGATCTACGGCTTCGACATGAAGGACGCGGCGGCGCTGAGTGGCCACCGGCGCACCGCGGCGGCCTTGTCGCGCTATGGGCGACTGCCGAAATTCCTGCGCGAGTTCCTCGACCATTTCGTCGCCGGCTACCGCTCCCGCTACCTGCCGATCGCCAACAGTGTGCGGCTCGCCTTCGGGGCAGGGCTCGCGGTGCTGATCGGCTTCGTCCTGCTCTATCGCGTCATCGGCTGGGCGGCGGCCTGGGGCTGGATCGGCCTCGCGCATCTGATCGGGCCGCAGGAGCTGCCGGCCTGGCAGGCGCTGGCCAGCATCATCGCCTTCTTCCTGGGCGGTCCCAGCGACATCCGCGGCGGTATCCTCGTCGAGGCGCTGCGCATCTGCCTTATCGCGGCCGTGGTGGAGCAGGCATCGGCAAAGCGGGTCGAGGCGCTCAGTGCGTCCGCGCAAAGCGAAGGTAGCGCGGCCGCGACGCCGGCAGGCTGATCGTGACATCGGCCGTCGCGAAGGCCGATGTCGGCAGGATGAAGCTCTCGGTGATCGCGACGGTCGAGCCGGTAACCGGCTTGCCGAGGAAGGCGGGACCGCAGGTCTTGCCCTCGTCCTTCTCGCGGCTGAGAACGCGCCTCGCCTCGCTCGGCGCCAGGAAGGCGGGCTGCCAGCGCCGGCCGTCCGGGGCGAGCAAGGCGATGCGACAGGGCGGCTGCGCAACGCTCTCCGCATCCAGCACCTTCGCCTCGAGGCGCAGCAGCGCGACGGTAGAGCCATTCGGCCGTTCGGCGATGCGCTGGAGGCTGACGATGCGCCATTCGGCGCCGGCGAAGGGAGCTGGCCGGTCGAACGGCGAGGTCTGCGCGACGAGATCGCTGGCTCCGGCCCAGGCCGAGACGGTCTTGCGCGCCTGCACGAACAAGGCCAGGGGCAGGACGATCGGCAGTGCCCAGAGGCAGCGCCTGCGCCAGTTCGGCGGCGGCTTCGCCGCGGGTTCGGCTACGGTCGCGTCCGTCATGTCAGCGTTTCCAGGTCGAGGGTTTCGGCCTGCTCGATACGCTCGTCGGGGATCGTGATGCGCAATTGCGTGTCGAGGCGCGGCCAGCGCGACATCGAGACGAGCAGGGCGCCATTGCGCGCCGCGTCGCGGCCGATCTCGAAGATCAGCAGGCCCCGCTGTGGCAGGCCGGGTTCGAGGCGCCTGCCGCGCAGGAAGCCACGGAACGACTCGGCCCGCTCGCTTGCCTCGAAGCGCAGGCCGGACGCCGCCAGCCAGGTTGCGCCGCTGAGTGCCGTGGTGGCGGGGGTGCCCTCGACCTCCACGACGGCCACGGCCCAGAGCCCGCCGGTGTCACGGTCGTAGCTGCGGCCGAAGGCTTGCCAGCGCAGGCGCTCCGCCAGGACGACCTTTTCGACGCGCAGGGTGAAGCCGCGGGCATTTGTGGTCGTGCCGGCGACGCCGTGCTGCGTGATCGGGCCGGTGATCTCGCTATAGCCCGGCGTGGTCTGCTGCAGGGCGAAGAGGAGCAGCGCCGCGACGGCGAGCGCGGTGACGCGGGCGAGGGCGCGGATCATGAGCCGCCGCCTTCCGTTCGCAGCGGCAAGGTGATCGCGGCGACGGGCTTCCGATTGAACCAGCCTGGCGCGGCGAGGAGATTGTCGCGCGGCTTGAAGGTCTCGCCGGTGACGACGACGCGGATGGCTTCAGGCGCCGGGGCAGCTTCCGGCAGGTCCCAGACCATGCGGATGCGCTCCGGCAGGCCAGGCTGCAGGGCGCCGAGGATGGCGCCGTCGCGCAGCAGATAAGCAGTCGGCAAAGGCGAAAGGCCAGCGATCGGCGGATCGAAGCTCAGGATGCGGGCAATCGCGTTGCTGCTCTCCGAACTTCGGTTCATCAGGTCGAGATCAACGCTGAGCGCCTTCGTGCCGGGCCGTCCGCGATAGCCGTCGGGGCGCGGGGCGCTGCTCAATCCGGCCTCGCGAATGACGAGTTGCCAGCGCCCGGCCTCGATGGGCTGCCCGGCCTGCGCAGCCGGAAGATTGGCGGGTGGCATCGCCTCGCGCAGGGTCTGGGCGGTGGTCAGCCCAAGCGCCAGCAAGCCGCCGATGCCGATCGTCAGCTTCGACGCGAAGGATCGCCGCAGGCTTGCGAAAGCCGTGGTCGCCATGGGCCGGTTGCTCGTCTCCGCTCCGGTCGGAGCGGGAAGATCACCCGATTCTGTGACCGGAATCCGGCAGGAGCGGTTCGGTGGGCCGGAATCAGTGGCTTTCGGGTTCGCCACCGTTGTCGAGATAGCGGCTCACGGGGATGACGATCTCCTCGTCGAGCGTGCCGATCGCGGCCTCGTCCTTGTCCTTGTAGGGGATCGCACGCAGGACGTGCCGGATGGCGTTCAGTCGGGCGCGGAGCTTGTCGTTGCTGCGCACGACATGCCAGGGCGCGGCTTTGGTCGAGGTCCGGGAGAGCATCTCGTCGAAGGCGCGGGAATAGTCGTCGAAGCGCGGGACCGACTCGAAATCGATCGGCGAGAGCTTCCAGCGCTTGAGCGGGTCGTGCCAACGGGCGTGCAGGCGAGTCATCTGCATCTCGCGGCCGATGGTCAGGAAAAGCTTGATCAGGCGGATGCCGTCACGGGCGAGCATGCCCTCGAAGGCGGGGGCCTCATCGAGGAAATGCTCGGTCTCCTCCGGCTTGCAGAAACCCATGACGCGCTCGACGCCGGCGCGGTTGTACCAGGAGCGGTCGAAGAACACGATCTCGCCGGCTGTCGGCATCTGCGCGGCATAGCGCTGGAAATACCACTGGCCCTTCTCCGTATCGGAGGGCTTGGACAGGGCGACGATGCGGGCCTGGCGCGGATTGAGATGCTGGGTGAAGCGGGCGATGGTGCCACCCTTGCCGGCGCCGTCGCGGCCCTCGAAGACGATGACGATGCGCTCGCCATGCTTGCTCGCCCAGCGCGTCAGCTTCTGCAATTCGATCTGCAGCGGTTCCATCTCGCGGTTGTAGCGCTTGCGCTTCATCCGCTTGCCATAGGGGTAATTGCCGCTGTGATAGGCGGCGTCGATGATGGCTTCCGGCAGGCTGTCGGCCTCGATGTCGAAGCCCTTCGGCTTTTTGGATCTGGTGCGGGTTTTGGCTGGTTTGCCGTGCTCCTCCGACGGAGCGACGACAGATTCCTTCGCGCCCGGATCCGAGATTTTCTTGGCCATCGTCCTGTTCTCCGCTTTGGATCAGCCTAGCCGGCTAGCTCGCGGAAGGGAATTGACGCCCGCCGCTGTTCCGCTCAGGAAGAGGCCCCGTCGGCATCCGCCGTCTGTCTCCGGGCTTTGCATGGTCAATCTTTCCGCTTCCAATGCCGCGCTGGTGCGGGACGTGGTCGAGGCGCTCGGCGCGCCGGCCGTGCTGCTCGACGGGCAGGGTGTGGCGCAGGCGCTGAGCCCGGCCATGCAGGCGCTGATCCCGGGGCTGGCGGCCGGCAAGCTCCTGGCGCTGGTGCTGCGCGATCCCGACCTCAACGACGCGATCGAGCAGGTCGCGATCGAGGGGGGCGCCAAGACCATCGAGCTCATCGAGCGCGTGCCGGTGGAGCGGACCTTCCGCATCCATATCGCCGCGCTGCGCGACAGCGGTCTGCGCCATGCGACGCTGCTCACCTTCCAGGATTTGAGCGAACAGCGCGTGATCGAGCGCATGCGCGTCGATTTCGTCGCCAATGCCAGCCATGAACTGCGCACGCCGCTGGCTTCGCTGCTCGGCTTCGTCGAGACCTTGCAAGGCCCGGCGCGCAACGATGAGCGGGCGCGCGAGCGCTTTCTCGGGATCATGCGCGAGCAGGGTCTGCGCATGGCCAGGCTGGTCGACGACCTGCTCTCGCTGTCGCGGATCGAGCAGCGCGCCCATGTCGCGCCGGATACCCCGGTCGATCTGGCGGGTATCGCCCGCGAGATCGTGGATTCGCTGACGCTGATGGCCCGCGAGCGACAGGTCGCCTTGGTGCTGAAGACGCCGCGCGAGGCGTTGCAGGTGCCGGGCGATCGCGACGAATTGCTGCGCCTGATGGAAAACCTCGTCGAGAACGCCATCAAATACGGCAAGCCGGGCGGGGAGGTCGCGGTCACCGTCGACGCCGGCGAGAGCGAGGCGAGTTTCAGCGTGCGCGACGACGGGCCGGGTATCGCGCCGGAGCACCTGCCGCGCCTGACCGAGCGCTTCTATCGGGTCGACACCGCGGCCAGCCGCGAAGCGGGCGGCACCGGGCTGGGGCTTGCGATCGTCAAGCACATCGTGCTGCGCCATCGCGGCCGGCTGACGATCGAGAGCAAGTCGGGTGAGGGGGCGACCTTCCGGGCGATCCTGCCGCGCTTCGAGGCGGGGCGCACCAACGGCTGATCCGTGCATGACAGCCATTCATGACAGCTTTCATGACGAACTGTCATTTGGCTGTCATACAGAGGGTGTTCTGACAGGGTCGCTGCAAACAGCGATCAGATGAGGACTTCTCACATGCGCAAGATTCTTGTTCTCGCGGCCGTTGCCGTCGGGATCGCCGGTTCCGCCCAGGCCGCCGACATCACCGGTGCCGGCGCGACCTTCCCCTTCCCGATCTATGCGAAGTGGGCCGAGGCCTACAAGAAAGAGACGGGTATCGGCCTGAACTACCAGTCGATCGGCTCGGGTGGCGGTATCCGCCAGATCAAGGCCAAGACCGTCGCCTTCGGCGCCACCGACGCCCCGCTGAAGGGCGCAGACCTGACCAAGGACGGCCTGATCCAGTTCCCGACCGTGATGGGCGGCGTCGTGCCGGCCGTGAACATCGCCGGCGTCGAGCCCGGCAAGCTCAAGCTCTCGGGCGAGATCATCGCCCAGATCTATCTGGGCGACATCAAGAAGTGGAACGACCCGAAGATCGTCGCGCTCAATGCCGGCGTCACCCTGCCGGACGCGAACATCAACCCGGTCTACCGCTCGGACGGCTCGGGCACGACCTTCGTGTTCACCGACTACCTCTCCAAGGCCTCGGCTGAGTGGAAGTCGAAGATCGGCGCCAACCAGTCGGTCCAGTGGCCGGTCGGCATCGGCGGCAAGGGCAACGAGGGCGTCTCGGCCTCGGTCAAGCAGGTCGCCAACTCGATCGGCTATGTCGAGTATGCCTATGCCAAGCAGAACAAGCTCTCCCACGCCCTGGTGAAGAATGCCGACGGCAACTTCCCGGCGCCGGAAGAGAAGGCCTTCCAGGCCGCCGCCGCCAATGCCAACTGGAACGAGCAGCCGGGCTTCGGCATCTCGCTCAACAACCAGAAGGGCGCGGATGCCTGGCCGATCACCTCGGCGACCTTCATCCTGGTCTATGCCAAGCCGGAGAAGCCGGAAGAGACGCAGGCCGCTCTGAAATTCTTCGACTGGGTCTACAAGAACGGCGACAAGCTCGCGAGCGAGCTCGACTACGTCGCCCTGCCGACGAACGTGAAGGACCAAGTCCGCAACGCCTGGAAGGGCGTGACCGACACGGCCGGCAAGCCGATCTTCTGATCGCTGCCATCGACAAGGCGAGGCGGGGTTCGACCCGCCTTGCCGCACTCTTCAAGCCCTCATCCTGAGGAGTCCTGTTCGGGCGCTCCTCAGGATGAGGGCTGGGATCGGGCGGACCCTCCGACGATCCCGGCCATGCCACCGGAGCCTTCGCGGATGACCGCAGCAACCGACATGACGAGCATTCCCGGCGCGACGCCGATCGTGCGGAAGACGCCGAAGGCGACCTTCGATGCCATCTTCCGCAATGCCAGCTTCGGTGCGGCGCTGCTGGTGCTGGTGCTGCTCGCCGGCATCATGGTCTCGATGGTCATCGGCGGCTGGCCGGCCTTCCGCGAATTCGGTCTCGGTTTCATCACCTCCAGCGTCTGGGATACCCAGAACGAACAATACGGCGCCTGGCCGGCGATCGTCGGCACGCTCTCGACGGCGCTGATCGCGCTGGTGATCGGCGTGCCGCTCTCGCTGGGCATCGCGGTCTACCTGACCCAGCTCGCCCCGGCCTGGTTCAAGAAGCCGGTCGCGACCGCGATCGAGCTGCTCGCGGCCGTGCCCTCGATCATCTACGGCATGTGGGGCCTGTTCGTCTTCGTGCCGCTCTTCGCGGCTTATGTGCAGATCCCGCTCTCGAACATCGTCGAGGGCCTTCCGATCGTCGGCACCGTGCTCTACTCGCGCTCGCCTTCGGGATTGGGCATCTTCACGGCGGGCATCATCCTCGCCTTCATGATCATCCCCTTCATCGCCTCGATCACCCGCGACATGCTGGAGCAGATCCCCTCGGTGCTGCGCGAGAGCGCCTATGGCATCGGGGCGACGACCTGGGAGGTCGTGCGCCATGTGCTGGTGCCGCAGGCCGGCGTCTCGATCATCGGCGCGGTCATGCTCGGCCTCGGCCGCGCCCTCGGCGAGACGATGGCGGTGACCTTCGTCGTCGGTAACGCCAACCGGCTTTCGGCCTCGATGTTCGACCCGGGTTCCACCATCGCCTCGCGCATCGCCAACGAGTTCAACGAGGCGCTGGGGCTGCAGCTCAACGCGCTGATCGCGCTGGGCTGCATCCTGTTCTTCGTCACCTTCGTCGTCCTCGTCATCGCGCGGCTGCTGGTCGCCCGCGTCAAGCGCTACTGAGGCCCCCCATGACCATGACGACCACGCCTCGCGAACTGCCGCATCAGCCCTGGGGCCGCGTGCGCCAGTCCCGTCGCACCGCCGATCGGCTGATGAAGATCATCGCCACCGGCTTCACCTTCATCGCCATCTTCGTGCTGTTCTGGATCCTCGGCATGCTCGTGGTGAAGGGCATCGGCGGGCTTTCGCTCGCCACCTTCACCGCGGTCACGCCCGGCCCCGGCACGGAAGGCGGCGGCCTCGCCAATGCCATCGTCGGCTCCTTCGTGCTGACCTTCCTCGGCATCGCCATCGCCACGCCGATCGGCGTGCTCGCCGGGACCTGGCTCGCGGAATACGGCCGCGGCTCGCAGCTCGCCAACCTGATCCGCTTCATCAACGACATCCTGCTCTCGGCGCCGTCGATCCTGATCGGCCTGTTCGTCTACGTCATCCTGGTGGAGCCGTTCCGCGGCTATTCCGGCTGGGCCGGCGGCGTCGCGCTCGGCATCATCGCGATCCCGGTCATCGTGCGCACCACCGAGGACATGCTGAACCTCGTGCCCGGCCCCTTGCGCGAGGCTGGCGCCGCGCTCGGCGCGCCGCCTTCCGTCGTGATCACCTCGGTGACCTGGCGCGCGGCCAAGGCCGGCATGGTCACCGGCATCTTGCTGGCGCTCGCCCGCATCGCCGGCGAGACGGCGCCGCTGCTCTTCACCGCGCTCAACAACAATTTCTGGTTCTCGCCGACGCTCACCGGCGGCGTCTCCAACCTGCCGGTAACGATCTACCAGTTCGCCTCCGCCCCTTACGAGAACTGGCAGCAGCTCGCCTGGGCCGGCTCGCTCATCATCACCGTCTCGATCCTCGTGCTCTCGATCGTTGCCCGGCGCATCGTCGCCGGCAGCAAGTGAGCCTGAAACCAACCCGGTCGCGACCGACCTTGAGGACCTAAGTCGATGCTTTCGACCCTTGAACTCTCCCCCCAGTCGCTCGATGCCGAGGCGCCCGTCCGGATCGCGGTGAAGAACCTCGATTTCTACTACGGCGAGCACAAGGTGCTGAAGAACATCAATCTCGACTTCCGTGATCGCCACGTCACGGCGCTGATCGGCCCGTCCGGCTGCGGCAAGTCGACCCTGCTGCGCATCTTCAACCGCATCTACTCGCTCTATCCGGAGCAGCGCGCGGAAGGGCAGATCATGCTCGACGGCCGCAACATCATCTCGAACGACGTCGATGTGAACGAATTGCGCTCGCGCGTCGGCATGGTCTTCCAGAAGCCGACGCCGTTCCCGATGTCGATCTACGACAACGTCGCCTTCGGCATCCGCCTCTACGAGAAGCCGCCGAAATCCGAGCTCGACGACCGTGTCGAGGGCGCGCTGCGCCGCGCCGCGCTCTGGGACGAGGTCAAGGACAAGCTGAAGAGCTCCGGCATGGGCCTCTCCGGCGGCCAGCAGCAGCGCCTCTGCATCGCGCGCACCATCGCGCAGAAGCCTGAGGTGATCCTGTTCGACGAGCCGACCTCGGCGCTCGACCCGATCTCGACCGGCAAGATCGAGGACCTGCTGGAGCAGCTCAAGAGCGATTTCACCATCGCCATCGTCACGCACAACATGCAGCAGGCGGCGCGCATCTCGCAGTACACGGCGTTCATGTATCTCGGCGAGGTCATCGAGTTCGCGCCGACCAACACGATCTTCATGAACCCGGCCAAGAAGCAGACCCAGGACTACGTCACCGGCCGTTTCGGCTAAGCGGCATTTTTGTTTCGCATCGGCTTGCCCGAAAACCGGTTTCCACTTTTCGGGCCGATGCGCCTGAGGAACACGCAATGACCGACCACATCGTCCGCTCCTACGACACCGATCTCGAAGGCATCCGCCGCAGCCTCGCTGAAATGGGCGGCATGGCCGAGCGCATGCTGGGCGACTCGACCGTCGCGCTCGTTCGTCGCGACACCGCGCTCGCTCAGAAGATCATCTCAGCCGACCAGCGCCTCGACAATCTCCAGCGCGAGGTCGAGGAAAAGGCCGTGCTCACCATCGCCCGGCGCCAGCCCCTGGCGCAGGACCTGCGCGAGCTGATCTCGGCGATCCGCCTCGCCTCCGACATTGAGCGCGTCGGCGATCTCGCCAAGAACATCGCCAAGCGCGCCGTCGCCATCGCCGGGCAGTTCCAGCCGCCGCATCGTGCGGTCGTCGGTCTCGAGCATATCAGCCGCCTCGTGCAGGCCCAGCTCAAGGACGTGCTCGACGCCTATGCCGCGACCAACGAGCAGAAGGCGCTCGAGGTCTGGAAGCGTGACGACGAGATCGACGCGCTCTACACCTCGCTGTTCCGCGAACTCCTGACCTATATGATGGAGGACCCGCGCAATATCACCTTCTGCACGCATCTGCTGTTCTGCGCCAAGAATATCGAGCGCATCGGCGACCACACCACCAATATCGCCGAGACGATCCATTACCTCGTCACCGGCGATTCCCTCGACGTGAACCGGCCGAAGCTCGACACGACCAATATCGAGGTCGAAGCGGTGACGGGAAACTGAGGTCAAAGCCATCATGGCCGCACGTATCCTGATCGTCGAGGACGAGGAGCCGCTCACCCTGCTGCTGCGCTACAACCTCGAAGCCGAGGGCTTCGAGGTCGACAGCGTCGCGCGCGGGGATGACGCCGAGCTGCATCTGCGCGATTCCACGCCCGATCTGGTCCTGCTCGACTGGATGCTGCCGGGTCTCTCCGGCATCGAGCTCTGCCGGCGCCTGCGCTCGCGCCGCGACACCGAGCGCGTGCCGATCATCATGCTGACGGCGCGCGGCGAGGAGACCGAGCGCGTGCGCGGGCTTGCGACCGGCGCCGACGACTATGTCGTGAAGCCGTTCTCGCTGCCGGAGCTGATCGCCCGCATCCAGGCGCTTCTTCGCAGAGCGAAGCCTGGCCATGTCGCAGGGTTGCTCGCGGCCGGCGATCTCGAACTCGACCGCACGACGCGCCGCGTCCGGCGCGCCGGGAGCGAACTGCATCTCGGCCCGACCGAGTTCCGCCTGCTCGAGTTCCTGATGCAGGCGCCGGGCCGGGTCTATTCGCGCGCCCAGCTCCTCGACGCCGTCTGGGGCCGCGACGTCTATATCGACGAGCGCACGGTCGACGTCCATGTCGGGCGGCTGCGCAAGGCGATCACGCCGGGCGACGCCAAGGACCCGCTGCGCACCGTGCGCGGCGCGGGTTACGCCTTCGACGAGACCTTCGCGCGCAGCGGAGCCGCGTAAGCCTCAGGCGTTCGGGCCGCCCTCGATATCGCCGGCCCAGGTCAGGGCCTTGTCATAGTCCTCGGGCTTGAAGGCGCGGACCTTGACGAAGGGGATCGCCGGGTCGAGCAGATCGACGAAGCCGGCGAGCCAGCCCTTGTCGGTGATCACGGCCTCCTTGGGGAAGCGCCTGAGCTCCCAGAGCTTGCCGAGGCTGTAGCGCGCGTCCTTCCAGGCCGCGGCCAGCGTCATGTCGGTGAAATCGGTCATGTCGGCGAGGATGCCGAGCTTCTCGTGACGTTCGAGCCGGGCGTCGATATCGGCCATGATGGCGTCGAGATCGTCAGCCGTGAGCGTCTGCGACAGCCGATAGGCTGCGACATGGTCCGGGGCGGGCAGAATGGTGAGCATGGCTCCTCCTCCTCGGGTGACAACGCGCAGGCGAGGGGGAGGTTTCGCCGGGTCCGGTCAGGCCGAAGGGGGCGGCGCGCGCGTCGCTGCGTCGAAGCTCTCGGCCTCGGCCCGCAGCCAGGCGATGAAGGCATCCAGCCCCGGCCGCGGCGGCTGGTCGAGCGGTCGCGTCAGCCAGCAGCCGATGGCGCTGGTGAAGCCGAGCCCCAGCGGATTGACGAGCGCGCCGGAGGCAAGCTCGTCGGCGACGTAGCAGCGTGGCGCCAGCGCAAGGCCTAGACCGGCGACGGCGGCGCTGGTGATCACGGAATAATAGCCGTAGCGCACGGTATGCTCCGGCACTGCGCCGCGCAGATCATGCGCTTCGGTGAACTCGGCCCAGAAGGTCGGCATCTGATAGTGCTGCAGCAGGGTCATCTTCTGGATATCGGCCGCGCGGCGGAAACCGCCCATCCGCTCGATCAGGCTGGGCGCCGCGACGAGCGCGACATCGCGGCCGAAGAGGAAATGCGCCTCCTTTCCAGGCCAGGGCGGGACGCCATGGGCGATCTCGATATCCGGCTCTTCCGTCTCGCTCTCGCTGACGTAATTGGTGAACTGCACGTCGACGCCGGGATGAGCCTCGGCGAAGGCCGGAAAGCGCGCCATCAGCCAGCGCTCGCCGGCGATCGCGACCATGTGCAGGCGGATCGGCCGGGCGATGGCGTTGCGCTCGGCGAGACGCCGCGCGCCGCGTTCCATCTGCTCCAGCGCGGCTTCCGCATAGGGCAGGTAGATCGCGCCGGCTTCGGTGAGCTTGAGGCCGAGCGGGCTGCGGTCGAACAGCACCGTGCCGAGATGATGCTCCAGCGAGAGGATCTGCTTGGACACCGCGCTCTGGGTCAGGTTGACCGCGAGAGCGGCGCGGGCCGTCGAGCCCAGCCTTGCGACGGTCGCGAACGCCCTCAGCGCCGCGGCTGACGGGGGTGGCCGGCTGGCCGCCATGGGGTATTCCTTTTTGGACTATCTCGGCGGAGATCGTTTCGTTTGCCGGCCTCTCGGTCAAGAGGCCATTCTTCCCTGACGGGAGGAACGAGATCATGAACCAGACGACCCGACTCTGGGGCGGGCGCTTCCGCAAGCCGCCGGACCCGCGGCTGATGAAGCTGTCGAGCGCCGCCGGCGAGCACGCAAGGCTGGTGCCGCAGGATGTCGCGGGCGGCAAGGCGCATGCGGCCGAACTCGGTCGCGCCGGCCTGCTGACTGCCGAGGAACTCCAGGCCATCCTGACCGCGCTCGACGGGATCGCCCGCGACACGGTCGCGGGGCGGATCGCGCCCGGTCCCGATGACGAGGACGTCCATACCTTCATCGAGCGCATCCTGACCGAGCGCGTCGGCTCGACCGGCGCCAAGCTCCGCGCCGGACGCTCGCGCAACGACCAGGCGGCGAACAACCTGAAGCTCTACCTGCGGAGCAAGTCGCGCACGCTCGCCGGCATGCTGGCGGAGTTGCTGGCTGCGATCGCCGATCAGGCGGAGGAGCATGCGGCCTCGGTCTGCCCCGGCTTCACCCATCTCCAGAGCGCGCAGCCCGTCACCTTCGGCCATTGGCTGATGGCGCATGGCCAGGTGCTGATGCGCGATGCCTCGCGCCTGACCGACTGGGAAAATCGCTCCGGCCAGTCCCCGCTCGGGGCGGCGGCGCTCGCCGGTTCGGCGATTACGCTCAATCCGGAGCTCAGCGCCAAGGCACTCGGCTATGACGGGCCATTCGAGAATTCGGTCGATGCGGTCGGCGCGCGCGACCATGTCGCGGAGTTCCTGTTCGTCGCGGCGATGCTGGCGACGAACCTGTCGCGCCTTGCCGAAGAGGTGACGCTGTGGACCTCCCGGCAATTCGCCTGGGTGACGCTGGACGATGCCTTCGCGACCGGCTCGTCGATCATGCCGCAGAAGAAGAACCCGGATATCGCCGAGATCTCGCGCGGTCGGGCGTCACGGCTGACCGGCGACCTCGTCACCATGCTCGGCGCGATGAAGGGTTTGCCGCTGTCCTATAATCGCGACCTCGCGGAGGACAAGCGCACGGGCTTCGACGCCGTCGACGTGCTCGAAGACGTGCTGCCGGCCTTCGCCGGGCTGATCGCCAGCATGAGCGCCGATGTCGCGACGATGCGGGCCCAGGCCGGCTCCGGCTTCGCGCTGGCGACAGAGGTGGCCGATCATCTCGCCCGCAACGGCGTGCCCTTCGCCGAGGCGCATGAGATCACCGGCGCGCTGGTGCGCTATTGCGAGGAGATGGGCCGCGAGCTTGAATCGCTCGACGCCGTCGATCTTCGCGCCGTCGATCCGCGGCTCGATGCCGGCGTTCTCGACCATTTGACGCTCGATGCCGCGGTCGCGGCGCGCAGCGGCCATGGCGGCACGGCGCCCGAGCGGGTGCGCGAGCAGATCGCGCGCTTCCGTGGCAAGCTCGCCAGTCTTGAAGCCTGGAGCCGGGAGACGGGTCGATGAGCGACGCAACCTCGCCGATCAGCAGCCGCGACCTCGCTGCGATCGCCCGTCTCAGGATCGTGCCGCGGCGCTTCTACGGCCGCTGGGTCGCTTCCGCGCTGATCCTGGCTGTCCTCGCCTGGATCGTGATGGCCTTCGTCGAGGGGGACATCGCCTGGCCTGTGGTGCGGCAGTTCTTCACCGCGCCGGCGATCATCGCCGGTCTCGGCAACACGCTGATCATGACGGTCTGCGCGATGACGCTGGGCATCGTGCTCGGCGTGATCTTCGCGATCATGTACATGTCGCCGAACCCGGTGCTGCGCAGCGCGGCGTTGTTCTATATCTGGTTCTTCCGCGGCACGCCGCTGCTGCTGCAGCTCCTGATCTGGTTCAACCTGGCGCTGGTCTTCCCGACCATCGGCATCCCCGGCCTGTTCTCCTGGCGCACGATCGACATCATCGGGCCATTCATGGCGACGCTGCTCGGGCTCGGCATGAACCAGGGCGCCTATACCGCGGAGGTGGTGCGTGGCGGCATCCTCTCCGTCGATACCGGGCAGACCGAGGCCGCCAAGGCGATCGGCATGACCCGGCTGACGACCTTGCGCCGGATCGTGCTGCCGCAGGCGATGCGCGTCATCATCCCGCCGGTCGGCAACGAGGTGATCAGCATGGTCAAGCTGACCTCGGTCGCGAGCGTGATCCAGTATGCCGAGATCCTGCGCAACGCGCAGACGATCTACTACGCCAATGCGCGGGTCATCGAGTTGCTGATCGTCGCGGCCGGCTGGTACCTGCTCGTGGTGACGATCCTGCAGATCGGACAGTATTTCCTCGAACGCCACTTTTCGAAGGGGCGGGGAGGGCGGCGCACCAAGCGCGCCGCGGTGCAGGAGGAAACGGCATGAGCACGGCGGAGAACCCGGCGAAGGCCGATAGCGCGATCGTCACGATCGCCAATGTCAGCAAGATCTTCGGCGAGCTGAAGGCGCTGAACAACGTCTCGCTCTCGATCGAGCCCGGCACGGTGCAATGCATCATCGGGCCGTCCGGCTCGGGCAAGTCGACGCTGCTGCGCTGCATCAACCAGCTCGAGAAGATCGACAAGGGCGCCATCCGCGTCGATGGCGAGCTGATCGGCTATCGCCGCGTCGGCGACGAACTGCACGAGCTGACCGATGTCGAGATCGCGCGTCAGCGCCTCGTCACTGGCATGGTGTTCCAGCGCTTCAACCTGTTCAACCACATGACGGCGCTGCAGAACATCATCGAGGGGCCGCTCACCGTGCTGAAGCAGCCGCGCAAGCAGATCGTCGCGGAGGCGACGGCGCTGCTGGAGCGCGTCGGCCTCGCCGACAAGCGCGACGCCTATCCGAGCGAGCTCTCGGGCGGGCAGCAGCAGCGCGTCGCCATCGCCCGGGCGCTGGCGATGAAGCCGAAGCTGATGCTGTTCGACGAGCCGACCTCGGCGCTCGATCCCGAGCTCGTCGGCGAGGTGCTGAACGTGATGCGCGATCTCGCGGCGTCCGGCATGACCATGATCGTCGTCACGCATGAACTCGGCTTCGCCCGCGAAGTGGCTGGCGACGTCGTCTTCATGGACAAGGGCGAGATCGTCGAGCAGGGGCCGCCGCAGACCGTGCTCGTCGCGCCTAGCCAGGCGCGCACGCGCGACTTCATCGCCGCCGTCCTGAAGTGACGGCGGCTGGATCAGTTCACTAGAGGGAGAGACCACATGCTTCGTTTGACCATCGCTGCCGCGCTGCTCGCCGGCACCGCGCTTGCCGCGCAGGCCCAGGCCCTGCCGGACCGCATCAAGACCGCCGGCAAAATCGTGATCGCGACCCAGCCGAACTATCCGCCGATCGCCTTCAAGGATGTCGCGACCAACCAGCTCTCGGGCTTCGACATCGAGCTGGGCGAAGCCATCGCCAAGGAACTCGGCGTCAAGGTCGAGTGGCAGGAGACCGCCTTCGCTCAGATGCTGCCTTCGCTGCAGACCGGCCGCGTCGACGCCGTCATGGCGGGGATGAGCGATCTGCCGGCGCGGCGCGAGACCGCCGACTTCATCGACTACATGGATTCCGGCGCGCAGTTCTACACGGTCACCGCCTTCAAGGACACGATCAAGACCCCCGAGGACCTGTGCGGCAAGAGCGTCGGCGCCAGCCGCGCGACCAACTGGCCGCGCCAGATCGGTGAGTGGAGCGAGGCGAACTGCGTCGCCAAGGGCAAGCCGGCGATCAACGTCGTCGGCACCGAGGGTTCGGTCGACGCGCGCACCCAGCTCAAGACGCAGCGCCTGCAGGGCGGCGTCCAGGGCAGCGAGACGATGAGCCATTTCCAGAAGCTCGAGCCGAACACCTATATCGCGCTCGGCAAGCCCTTCACCCATTCGCTGGCCGGCATCCCCTTCGCCAAGACGGCGGAAGGCACGCAGCTGCGCGACGCGGTCAAGGGTGCGCTCGACCGGCTGCAGGCGAACGGCACCTATGACAAGCTGATCGAGAAGTACGGCCTCGCCAATAATGCGGTGAAGCCGGTCTCGATCAACCAGGGCAAGTAAGCCCTGCTTCCCGCTCCTCGTCATTGCGAGGAGCGTAGCGACGAAGCAATCCAGGGGCCGCCGGCCTGAACGGGTCGAGCCGGTCCCCTGGATTGCTTCGCTTCGCTCGCAATGACGATGTGTTCCCGGCGCGCGAGGTTCGCTCCGTGGGCTTGCGATGACGGCAGGGCTGCCGTAACCCGGTCAGGTCTTTTCCGGATCGCCAGCGCCCGCCGTCATGTCAGCCTCGATCACCGACCGTTATGCCGCCCTGGTCGAGGCGGGCGCCATCGAGCGCGATCCCGCGCAGGTCGCGGTGGTCAAGAAGCTCGAGGCCTTGTCCGCGACGCTCGCCGCCCGCCGCCTCGCCCGCAAGGGCAGCGCGCTCGGCTGGCTCTTCGGCAAGAAGCCGGACACGGCGTCCGCACCGAAGGGGCTCTATGTCTGGGGCTCGGTCGGCCGCGGCAAGACCATGCTGATGGACATGTTCTTCGAGGCCGCGCCGGTGAAGCGCAAGCGCCGCGTGCATTTCCACGAGTTCCTGGCCGACGTCCATGGCCGCATCAACGCCTATCGCCAGAAGATCAAGAGCGGCGAGGTCAAGGAAGGCGATCCGATCGCGCCTGTTGCGGCGGATCTCGCCGATGAGGCCTATCTGCTCTGCTTCGATGAGTTCACCGTCACTGACATCGCCGATGCGATGATCCTCGGGCGGCTGTTCACGGCGCTATTTGCAGCGGGCGTCGTGGTGGTCGCTACCTCGAATGTCGAGCCGTCGCGGCTTTACGAGGGAGGGCTCAACCGGGCGCTGTTCCTGCCCTTCATCGAATTGCTGCAGACCAGGGTCGAGGTGCTCAAGCTCGATGCGCGCACCGATTTCCGGCTGGAGAAGCTCGGCGGCGCGCCGGTCTATCATGTGCCCGCCGACGAGAAGGCGAAGGCTGCGCTCGATGCTGCCTTCAAGGCCTTGTCCGGTATGGCGCAGGGGCAGCGCACTGTTTTGAACGTGCAGGGGCACGATCTCGTCCTGCCGCAGGCCGCCGCCAGCGTGGCGCGGGCGGGCTTCGCCGATCTCTGCGCCCAGGCCTACGGCGCTTCGGATTACATCGCCCTGGCGCAGCGCTTCCATACGCTGGTGCTCGACGACATCCCGATCCTTGATTTCGACCGGCGCAACGAGGCCAAGCGCTTCATCATCCTGATCGACACGCTCTACGAGCATCATGTGAAGCTCGTCGCTTCGGCGGCGGCCGAGCCGCATGAGCTTTATCGCGCGAGCAAGGGGCGCGAGGCCTTCGAGTTCGACCGCACGGTCTCCCGCCTGATCGAGATGCGCTCCGAGGAATATCTCGCGATGCCGCATGGCCGGCCGGATTCGACGGCGAGCGGCGATACGACAGGGCTGGTGGAGACCTGACGATGCCGCAGCGCGAACCGAGTGAGACCCGCATCCTCACGGTCGCCGGCGAGCATCTGCGCAAGTTCGGGCTGAAGCGCTTCACGGTCGTCGCCGTGGCGGAAGAGGCCGGCATGACTCATGCCAATGTCTACCGCTACTTCCCCTCCAAGGGCGCGCTGATCGACGCCGTCGTCGATGTCTGGCTGAAGGCGACCGAGCGCCGGCTGGCGGATGTCGCCGATGGTCCCGACCCGGCCGACGACAAGCTCGAACGCCTGATCCTGGCGCTGGCCAAGGCCAATCGCGATCTCCTGACCGAGGAGCCGCATCTCTTCGCGGCCCTGTCGCTGGCGGTCGCCAAACGGCATGCGATCAGCCGGCGCAACCGCACCCGCGTGCGTGCCCTGTTCGAGCGGGTGGTCGACGAGGGCATGGCGACCGGCGTGTTCGAGCCGCGCGATCGCGACCGGGCGATCGCCTTCGTCATCGACGCTACCAACCGCTTCATCCATCCGGCCTCGCTGGCGCTGGAAGCGGACGTGCCGCAGGCTTCCGTCGATACCCGGCTCTCGACCCTGATCCGTGTGATCCTGCGGGTGCTCGGCAGCGGGATCGTGTGAATAATCCGGTTACCAATTACAATATATGTAAATTGTAATTATCGATTTTCGTTCCTGATGGAACCGAGTGAATGCGAAGGCCTCTGCTAAGTCATTGAAAAATCGGGGCCGGCCTTGCGCGGCGACGCGCGAGGCGTTTCGTGCCCGAGAAAAGCCGCTTTTGCGGCGAGGGTTGCGGCAAAAGCCCGGTTTGGGCCAAAGGAACGCACGGTTTGGCCGGCTCCCACCGGGGGCCGACCTGTCGCAGCGCCAAGGCATTTTGAATGTCGAAGCCGGTAGCAGCCGGATCGATGGTCGCGCCAGAAACAAAAGGACTAGGCAATGGCCCGTAAGAAGATCGCCCTCATCGGCTCCGGCCAGATCGGTGGCACGCTCGCTCACCTCGCCGGCCTCAAGGAGCTGGGCGACGTCGTCCTGTTCGACATCGCCGAGGGCATTCCGCAGGGCAAGGGCCTGGACATCGCCGAGTCCGCTCCGGTCGACGGCTTCGACGCCGGCTACAAGGGCACGAACTCCTACGAGGACATCAAGGGCGCCGACGTGATCATCGTCACCGCCGGTGTGCCGCGCAAGCCTGGCATGAGCCGCGACGACCTGATCGGCATCAACCTCAAGGTGATGAAGTCGGTCGGCGAGGGCATCAAGCAGTACGCTCCGAAGGCCTTCGTGATCTGCATCACCAACCCGCTCGACGCGATGGTCTGGGCGCTGCAGAAGTTCTCAGGGCTCAAGCCCAACATGATCTGCGGCATGGCCGGCGTGCTCGATAGCGCCCGCTTCCGCCACTTCCTCGCCGAGGAATTCCAGGTTTCGGTCAAGGACGTCTCGGCCTTCGTCCTCGGCGGCCATGGCGACGACATGGTGCCGCTGGTCCGCTATTCGGGCGTCGCCGGCATCCCGCTGCCGGACCTCGTCAAGATGAAGTGGACCACGCAGGAGAAGCTGGATGCCATCGTCGAGCGCACCCGCAAGGGCGGCGGCGAGATCGTCAACCTGCTCAAGACCGGCTCGGCCTTCTATGCGCCGGCTGCCTCGGCGATCGCGATGGCCGAGAGCTATCTCAAGGACCAGAAGCGCGTCCTGCCGGCGGCGGCGGCGCTGCGCGGCCAGTACGGCGTCAAGGACATGTTCGTCGGCGTTCCCGTCGTGATCGGCGCCAAGGGCGTCGAGCGCGTCGTCAAGATCCGCCTCAACGGCGCCGAGAAGGAGATGCTGGCGAAGTCGGTGGCTTCGGTCCAGAACCTGATCGATGCCTGCAAGACCGTCGATCCGTCACTCGCGTAAGTTAAGCGAGGGCGGCGGCGCGACAACGCGCGGCCGCCCTCTCGTCAATTTTCGGTCGCTGTCAGGGAAACCGAGCACATGAACATCCACGAATACCAGGGCAAAGCCATCCTCAAGGAATTCGGCGCGCCCGTTTCGGCCGGTTTCCCGGCTCTCACGGTGGCGGAGGCGGTCGAGGCCGCCAAGAAGCTGCCGGGGCCGCTTTACGTCGTGAAGTCGCAGATCCACGCCGGCGGGCGCGGCAAGGGCAAGTTCAAGGAACTCGGCCCCGACGCCAAGGGCGGCGTTCGCCTTGCCAAGTCGGTCGCGGAAGTCGAGGCCCACGCCAAGGAGATGCTCGGCAACACGCTGGTCACGATCCAGACCGGCGAGACCGGCAAGCAGGTCAACCGCCTCTATATCGAGGACGGCTCGGACATCGAGAAGGAGTTCTACCTCTCGGCGTTGGTCGACCGCGAGACCTCCCGCATCGCCTTCGTCATCTCGACCGAGGGCGGCATGGACATCGAGGCCGTCGCCCATGACACGCCCGAGAAGATCGAGACCTTCTCGGTCGACCCAGCGACCGGCATCATGCCGCATCACGGCCGCTCCATGGCGCGCATCCTCGGGTTGCAGGGCGACCTCGCCAAGCAGGCCGGCACCGTGCTCGGCCAGATCTACGCAGCTTTCGTGGCCAAGGACATGGACATGCTGGAGATCAACCCGCTGATCGTGACCACCCAGGGCCAGCTCAAGTGCCTGGACGCCAAGGTCTCGTTCGACTCGAACGCGCTCTACCGTCACCCTGAGGTCGTCGCGCTGCGCGACACCACGGAGGAGGACGCCAAGGAGATCGAGGCGTCCAAGTACGACCTCGCCTATATCGCGCTCGACGGCACGATCGGCTGCATGGTCAACGGCGCCGGCCTCGCCATGGCGACGCTCGACATCATCCAGCTCTACGGCGAAAGTCCGGCGAACTTCCTCGACGTCGGCGGCGGCGCCAGCGAAGAGAAGGTGACGGCGGCGTTCAAGATCATCACCGCCGACCCGAAGGTGAAGGGCATTCTCGTCAACATCTTCGGCGGCATCATGAAGTGCGACGTCATCGCCCGCGGCGTGATCGCGGCGGTGAAGGCCGTCGGCCTCAAGGTTCCGCTGGTCGTTCGCCTCGAAGGCACGAATGTCGAGGAAGGCAAGCAGATCATCCGCGATTCCGGCCTGAACGTCATTCCCGCCGACGACCTCGACGACGCCGCGCAGAAGATCGTCGCCGCGGTCAAGAAGGCCTGAGGAGCAGACATGTCCATCCTGATCGACAAGAACACCAAGGTCATCACCCAGGGCTTCACCGGCAAGAACGGGACCTTCCACTCCGAGCAGGCGATCGCCTATGGCACGCAGATGGTCGGCGGCACCTCTCCGGGTAAGGGCGGCTCGCTCCATCTCGGCCTGCCGGTCTTCGACAGCGTGCACGAGGCCAAGGCCAAGACCGGCGCCACCGCGTCCGTCGTCTACGTGCCGCCCCCGGGCGCCGCGGACGCGATCTGCGAGGCGATCGATGCCGAGATCCCGCTGGTGATCTGCATCACCGAGGGCATCCCGGTGCTCGACATGGTGCGCGTCAAGCGCTCGCTGGTCGGTTCCAAGACCCGCCTGATCGGCCCGAACTGCCCTGGCGTCGTCACGGCGGGTGAGTCGAAGATCGGCATCATGCCGGCCAACATCTTCAAGCCGGGCTCTGTCGGCATCGTCTCGCGCTCGGGCACGCTGACCTATGAGGCGGTGTTCCAGACCACCCGCGAGGGCCTCGGCCAGACCACGGCCGTCGGCATCGGCGGCGACCCGGTCAAGGGCACCGAGTTCATCGACATGCTCGAGATGTTCCTGGCCGACGACAAGACCACCTCGATCGTCATGATCGGCGAGATCGGCGGCTCGGCCGAAGAGGACGCGGCGCAGTTCATCAAGGACGAGGCGAAGCGCGGCCGCAAGAAGCCGATGGTCGGCTTCATCGCCGGCCGCACGGCTCCTCCCGGCCGTCGCATGGGCCATGCCGGCGCGATCATCTCGGGCGGCAAGGGCGGCGCCGAGGACAAGATCGCTGCCATGGAAGCGGCCGGCATCCGGGTCTCGCCCTCGCCGGCGCGCCTTGGAAAGACCTTGGTGGAAGTGTTGAAGGGCTGAGGCGTTTTAGCGCGTCATGGCCGGCCTTGAGCTGGCCATGACGCGCCGCCAAATCCCGAGGGGTTGCACGGGTCCGGCCCGGGCATGACGACAGATTGAATGATGTCCGGGCAAGGGTTCGGACATGACTTAAGCGGCGAAGGAAGGCAGGAGCATCATGGCTCGCCAGGACATCAACGAGGCTCTCGCGCAGACCGGCTTCCTCTATGGCGGCAACGCTGCCTATATCGAGGATCTCTATGCCCGCTACGAGGCCGACCCCAAGTCGGTCGATGAGCAGTGGCAGGGCTTCTTCGGCGCGCTGAAGGACGACAAGGAAGCCGTCCTGCAGAACGCCAAGGGCGCCTCCTGGAAGAAGCCGAACTGGCCGGTCGTCGCCTCTGGCGAGCTGGTCTCGGCGCTGGACGGCAACTGGGCCGTCGTCGAGAAGGTGATCTCCGACAAGCTCGGCGCCAAGGCGAAGGCCGCCGGCACCGTGCTCTCCGCCGCCGACGTGCAGCAGGCGACGCGCGACTCCGTGCGCGCGATCATGCTGATCCGCGCCTACCGCATGCGCGGCCATTTCCATGCCAAGCTCGATCCGCTGGGCATCGAGAGCCGCACCGATCATGAGGAATTGTCGCCGGCCGCCTTCGGCTTCGGCGAGGCCGATCTCGACCGCAAGGTCTTCATCGACAATGTGCTCGGCATGGAGTTCGCCACCGTCCGCGAGATGGTCGCGGTGCTGCAGCGGACCTATTGCGGCACGGTCGGCATCGAGTTCATGCATATCTCCGACCCCGAGCAGAAGGCCTGGCTGCAGGAGCGCATCGAGGGGCCGGACAAGGAGATCGCCTTCACCCGCGAGGGCAAGCGCGCGATCGTCAACAAGCTGGTCGAGGCCGAGGGCTTCGAGAAGTTCCTCGACCTCAAGTTCACCGGCACCAAGCGCTTCGGCCTGGATGGCGGCGAGGCGCTGGTTCCGGCGCTGGAGCAGATCATCAAGCGCGGCGGCGCGCTCGGCGTGCGCGACATCGTCTTCGGCATGGCCCATCGCGGCCGCCTCAACGTGCTGACCCAGGTGCTCGGCAAGCCGCATCGCGCGCTGTTCCACGAGTTCAAGGGCGGTTCCTTCGCGCCTGACGACGTCGAGGGCTCGGGCGATGTGAAGTACCATCTCGGTGCGTCCGCCGATCGCGAGTTCGACGGCAACAATGTCCACGTCTCGCTGACCGCCAACCCGTCGCATCTGGAGATCGTCGACCCCGTCGTGCTCGGCAAGGTGCGCGCCAAGCAGGACCAGTTCGGCGATATCGTCGAGCGCTCCAAGGTGCTGCCGCTGCTGATCCATGGCGATGCGGCCTTCGCCGGCCAGGGCGTTGTGGCGGAATGCCTCGGCCTGTCCGGGTTGAAGGGCCACCGCACCGGCGGCTCGCTGCATTTCATCATCAACAACCAGATCGGCTTCACCACCTATCCGCGCTATTCGCGCTCCTCGCCCTATCCGTCCGACGTGGCGAAGATGGTCGAGGCCCCGGTCTTCCATGTGAACGGCGACGATCCGGAAGCGGTGGTCTTCGCTGCCAAGGTCGCGATCGAGTTCCGGCAGAAGTTCCACAAGCCGGTCGTGATCGACATGTTCTGCTATCGCCGCTTCGGCCATAACGAGGGCGACGAGCCGGGCTTCACCCAGCCGCTGATGTACCGCAAGATCCGCGGCCACAAGTCGACGCTGGAGCTCTACGGCGAGAAGCTCGCGGCCGAGGGTGTGATCGAAGCCGGCGAGCTCGACGCGATGCGCGCCGCCTGGAAGGCGAAGCTGGAGGTCGAGTTCGACGCCGGCCAGGCCTTCAAGCCGAACAAGGCCGACTGGCTCGACGGCCGCTGGGCCGGCATGAAGGCGATCCGCGCCGACGAGGACGATCCGCGCCGTGGCGCCACCGGCGTGCCGGCGGCAGTGCTCAAGGAGATCACCGAGAAGATCACGGCCGTCCCGGCCGGCTTCAACGTCCACAAGACGATCCAGCGCTTCCTCGACAACCGCAAGAAGGCGGTCGAGGCCGGCGAGGGCATCGACTGGGCGACGGCCGAATCGCTGGCCTTCGGCTCGCTGCTGCTCGACGGCAATCCGGTCCGCCTCTCCGGCCAGGATTGCGAGCGCGGCACCTTCTCGCAGCGCCATTCGGTGCTGATCGACCAGGAGACCGAAGCCCGCCACACCTCGCTGAACGACATCCGCGAGGGGCAGGCGCGCTACGAGGTCATCAACTCGATGCTCTCGGAAGAGGCCGTGCTCGGCTTCGAATACGGCTACACCCTGTCGGAGCCGAACGCCCTGACCTGCTGGGAAGCGCAGTTCGGCGACTTCGCCAACGGCGCGCAGGTCGTGTTCGACCAGTTCATCTCGTCGGGTGAGCGCAAGTGGCTGCGCATGTCGGGCCTCGTCTGCCTGCTGCCGCACGGCTATGAGGGTCAGGGGCCGGAGCACTCCTCCGCCCGCCTGGAGCGCTTCCTGCAGATGTGCGCCGAGGACAACATGCAGGTGGCGAACTGCTCGACCCCGGCGAGCTATTTCCACATCCTGCGCCGGCAGCTGAAGCGCGACTTCCGCAAGCCGCTGATCCTGATGACGCCGAAGTCGCTGCTGCGCCACAAGCGCTGCGTCTCCGACCTCAGCGAGCTGGCCGAGGGCTCGACCTTCCACCGCGTGCTGGCTGACGATGCCGAACGCGGCAAGTCGACCACCAAGCTGGTCAAGGATTCGAAGATCCGCCGCGTCGTGCTCTGCTCGGGCAAGGTCTATTTCGACCTGCTGGAGGAGCGCGAGAAGCGCGGCGTCGACGACGTCTACCTGATGCGCGTCGAGCAGCTCTATCCGTTCCCGCTGAAGACGCTGGCGCAGGAGCTGGCGCGCTTCAAGGGCGCCGACGTGGTCTGGTGTCAGGAGGAGCCGAAGAACATGGGCTCCTGGACCTTCGTCGAGCCCTATCTCGAATGGGTGCTGGGCCATGCCGGCTCGAAGTCGAAGCGTCCGCGCTATGTCGGCCGCCCGGCCTCCGCTGCGACCGCGACCGGCCTGATGTCCAAGCATCTCACCCAGCTCAACGCCTTCCTCGACGAGGCCTTCGCGGCCTGACATCCTTCCCGGCGGCGCCTTGAGCGCGCTGCCGGATTCCATTGCTGCACCGGCGCCCTAGCCGGTGCCGAACCTGCCGCCAGAGAACGAGACAACAGAGGCCTGACATGGCGACCGAAATCCGCGTACCCACCCTCGGCGAATCCGTTTCCGAGGCCACCATCGGCAAGTGGTTCAAGAAGCCGGGCGAGGCGGTGAAGGCCGACGAGCCCCTGGTCGAGCTCGAGACCGACAAGGTGACGCTGGAAGTCAACGCGCCGGCCGCCGGCGTGCTCGGCGAGATCGTCGCCAAGGAAGGCGATACGGTCGGTGTCAGCGCGCTGCTCGGCACGATCGCCGAAGGCGGTGCTGCTGCCGCTGCCCCTGCGCCGAAGGCTGAGGCCAAGCCCGCTGCTGCCGCTCCGGCTCCCGCTGCCGAGGCTCCGAAGGCTGCCGCGACCAAGGCCGCCGATTCCGGCCCGGCCGTGTCGCGCCTAGCCGCCGAGAGCGGCGTCGACCCGTCCAAGGTCGCTGCCTCGGGCAAGGATGGCCGCGTGACCAAGGGCGACATGCTCGCCGCGATCGCGACCGGCGGCGCTGCCGCTCCGGCGGCCGCGCCGGCTCCCGTTGCCGTCCGCGCCCCGTCGGCGCCGGATGATGGTGCCCGCGAAGAGCGCGTCAAGATGACCAAGCTGCGCCAGACGATTGCGCGCCGCCTCAAGGAAGCCCAGTCCAACGCGGCGATGCTGACGACCTTTAACGAGGTCGACATGTCGGGCGTGATGGCGCTGCGCAACCAGTACAAGGACGTGTTCGAGAAGAAGCACGGCGTGAAGCTCGGCTTCATGGGCTTCTTCGTGAAGGCCTGCGTCCAGGCGCTGAAGGAGATTCCGGCGGTCAATGCCGAGATCGACGGCACCGACATCATCTACAAGAACTACTACCATATCGGCGTCGCCGTCGGCACCGAGAAGGGCCTGGTGGTTCCGGTCGTGCGCGATGCCGACGAGCTTTCGATCGCCGGCGTCGAGAAGAAGATCGGCGAGTTCGGCAAGAAGGCCCGCGACGGCAAGCTCTCGATCGAGGAGATGCAGGGCGGCACCTTCACCATCTCGAACGGCGGCGTCTACGGCTCGCTGATGTCGACCCCGATCCTGAACGCGCCGCAATCGGCGATCCTGGGCATGCACAAGATCCAGGAGCGTCCGGTCGTCGTCGGCGGCAAGATCGAGATCCGTCCGATGATGTATCTCGCGGTCAGCTACGACCACCGCATCATCGACGGCAAGGAAGCCGTGACCTTCCTCGTCCGCATCAAGGAAGGCCTGGAGGATCCGGCGCGCCTCGTCCTCGATCTCTGATCGCGCGGGACGGGATATGTCGGGCGTTGCGATCGTCACCGGCGGCAGCCGGGGAATCGGCCGGGCGACCGCGATCCTGCTCGCGGAGCGCGGCTACGATCTCGTCGTCAACTACCAGTCCAATGCTGAAGCCGCGGCCGAGACGGTCGCGGCCGTCAACGGCCAAGGTAGGCAAGCGGTCGCGGTCAAGGGCGATGTCGGCGACGAAGCCGATGTCGCTGCGATCTTCGGCGCGGCCGACCAGCTCGGGCGGCTGACCGCGCTGGTCAACAATGCCGGCGTCATCGATGCCCCGCAGCGCCTCGACGAGATGGACCTCGCGCGGCTTGACCGGATGTTCCGCATCAACCTGACCGGCAGCTTCCTCTGCGCCCGCGAGGCGGTGAAGCGGATGTCGACCCGCCATGGCGGGCAGGGCGGTGGCATCGTCAACCTGTCCTCCGCTGCGGCGGTGCTGGCCGGCGCCGGGCAATATCTCGACTATGCCGCAGCAAAAGCCGGCATCGACATCTTCACGCTCGGCCTCGCTCGCGAGGTCGCGGCCGAGGGCATCCGGGTCAATGCCGTCAGGCCCGGCATCATCGATACGGAGATCCATGCCAGCGGCGGCATGCCCGATCGCGTCGCTGCCTTGCGCGACCAGCTTCCGATGAAGCGCGAGGGCACGGCGCGCGAGGTGGCGCAGGCGATCGCCTGGCTGCTCTCGGCCGAGGCCTCCTACACCAACGGAACCGTCTTGAACGTCACCGGCGGGCGCTGAAGCGCCGCCGCATTCGAACACAGGAAAGGAAGTCACCATGGCTGCGGCCTACGATCTCGTCGTCATCGGAACCGGCCCCGGCGGCTATGTCTGCGCCATCCGCGCCGCCCAGCTCGGCCTCAAGGTCGCTGTGGTCGAGAAGCGCAAGACCCATGGCGGCACCTGCCTGAATGTTGGCTGCATCCCGTCTAAGGCGCTGCTGCACGCCTCCGAGATGTTCGAGGAGGCCGGCCACACCTTCGAGAAGCTCGGCATCGTCGTCGGCAAGCCGAAGCTCGATCTCAAGGCGATGATGGCCCACAAGCAGGAGACGATCGACGCGAACGTCACCGGTGTTGGCTTCCTGCTGAAGAAGAACAAGATCGACGCCTTCCACGGCACGGCCTCGATCCCCGCCGCCGGCAAGGTCGTCGTGACCGCCGAGGATGGCAAGGCGCAGGAGATCGAGACCAAGAACATCGTCATCGCGACGGGTTCGGAATCGGCGCCGCTGCCGGGCGTGACCGTCGACGAGAAGACCGTCGTGACCTCGACGGGCGCGCTCGAGATCGGCGCTGTGCCGAAGGAGCTCGTCGTGGTCGGCGCCGGCGTGATCGGCCTCGAGATCGGTTCGGTCTGGGCGCGTCTCGGGGCGAAGGTCACCGTCGTCGAATATCTCGACCGCATCCTGCCGGGCATGGATGGCGAGGTCGCCAAGCAGTTCCAGCGCATCCTGCAGAAGCAGGGCTTCACCTTCCAGCTTGGCTCCAAGGTCACCAAGGTCGAGACGGGCAAGAAGGGCGCGACCGTCACCGTCGAGCCCGCGGCTGGCGGCGCGGCGACCACGCTCAATGCCGATATCGTGCTGGTCGCGATCGGCCGCCGTCCGAACACGGATGGCCTCGGCCTCGACAAGGCCGGCGTCGCCACCGAGAAGGGCCGCGTCGTTATCGACGATCATTTCAAGACCAATGTGGCCGGCATCTACGCCATCGGCGACGTGGTGCGCGGGCCGATGCTGGCGCACAAGGCCGAGGACGAGGGCGTCGCCGTCGCCGAGATCATCGCCGGCAAGCATGGCCATGTGAATTACGACGCCATTCCCGGCATCGTCTACACCGCGCCGGAAGTCGCCGCGATCGGCAAGACCGAGGAAGAGCTGCAGGCAGCGGGTGTCGCCTACAAGATCGGCAAGTTCCCGTTCACCGCGAATGGCCGCGCCCGCGCCATGCGTCATACCGACGGCTTCGTGAAGGTGCTGGCCGATGCGGCGACCGACCGCGTGCTCGGCTGCCACATCATTGGCCCGCATGCCGGCGACCTGATCGCGGAAGTGACCGTGCTGATGGAGTTCGGCGGCTCGTCGGAAGACCTTGCCCGCACCTGCCACGCTCATCCGACGCTGGCCGAGGCGGTGAAGGAAGCCGCGATGGCCGTGGAGAAGCGCCAGATCCATATGTGATCGGGCTGGCGGGCCGTGCCTCTGGTGCGGCCCTGCTGCAAGAATGAAAAAGGAGCTGCAGGACTGCAGCTCCTTTTTTTGTTCGAGGACTACTGGGAAAAGTTTGGCCGCTGAGCTCAGCCGCGCCGCGCGTGAAACGCCGTCAGCGTGTTCTTGAGCAGGCAGGCGATGGTCATCGGGCCGACGCCGCCGGGGACCGGGGTGATCGCGCCCGCGACCTTCACGGCTTCCGCGAAATCGACGTCGCCGGTCAGCTTGCCGTCGGGCAAGCGGTTGATGCCGACATCGATCACGGTCGCACCGGGCTTGATCCAGTCGCCCTTGACCATGCGCGGGCGGCCGACCGCGGCGATGACGATATCGGCGCGCTTCACCACGGCGGCCAGGTCGCGGGTGCGCGAATGAGCGATGGTGACGGTGCAATCGGCCTGGAGCAGAAGCTGGGCGACCGGGCGGCCGACCAGCTCGGAGCGGCCGATCACGACGGCATCAAGTCCCGACAGCGATGGCAGCGCCTGCTTCAGAAGGAGCATGGAGCCGAGCGGCGTGCAGGGCACGAGGCCGTTCTTGCCGCCGGCGAGCAGGCCGGCATTGATCGGGTGCAGGCCGTCGACATCCTTGGCCGGATCGATGGCGTCGATGATGCGGCCGGTGTCGATATGCTTCGGCAATGGGAGTTGGACGAGGATGCCGTCGACGCTGTCGTCGGCGTTGAGCTCGGCGAGCTTGGCGAGAAGCTGCGCTTCGGTCGTCTCGGCCGGCAATCGATGGGCAACCGAGTTCATGCCGATCTCGACCGCAAGCCTTTCCTTCGAGGCGACATAGACCTTGCTCGCCGGGTCCTCACCGACCAGGACAACATGCAGCCCTGGCGTCAGTCCACGCGTAGCCTTGATGGCCGCGACCTCGCGGCCGATCTCGGCCCTGAGCGCGGCCGCGGTGGCCTTGCCGTCGATGATGCGGGCGTCGCCGGTCATGGTCCGACCTCATGTTGGCTGATGACGCCGCCCTCATGCGCGATCCAGACGGCCCGGACAAGCCCGAATGCGACGCCCGCATGGCCGCAGGCGCCATCGGCGGGGGAGGAGGGGGCGGCGTGGCTTGCGAGCGCCCTGTCAGCCCGGTATCGACGAACCGAAGCTCGAGAGGCAGGAGAGGCGAGACAACGTGACGACCGGTTTCGCCCGCCTGCCAGATGCGCCTGCCTTCCGCCTGACCGACCTGCGCGTGCCCGCCTGCCTGATCGAGGGTGATGCTATCCTGGCCGACCGTAACGGGTTGGCGCGTGTCGACCTTGCGATCGCGGATGGCCGCATCACCGCGATCGAGCCTGCCGGGGCGGCAGCTAATGGGGCGGGGCCTGTCTTGAGCCTCAATGGCGGCATTGCTTTGCCGCGGCTGGTCGATTGCCATGTCCATCTCGACAAGGGGCATATCTGGCCGCGCAGCCCCAATCCGGATGGCACCTTTCCGGGCGCGCTGAACACTGTAGGTGCTGATCGCGAGGCGAACTGGTCGGCGCAGGACGTGCGCGCGCGCATGAATTTCTCGCTGCGCAGTGCTTTCGCCCATGGCACGGCGGCGATGCGGACGCATCTCGATTCGATCGGCAAGCAGATCGGCATCTCCTGGCCGGTCTATGCGGAATTGCGGGCGGAATGGGCCGGGCGCATCGCGCTTCAGGCCTCGCCCCTCTTCGGCGCCGATGCCGCGCTCGACCCGGCGCATATGGCGGCGGTGGTCGCAGCCGTGAGGGCGCATGGCGATCGCTTGCTCGGCTGCGTCACCTATATGATCCCGGAACTCGACCGGGCGCTCGACATCCTGTTCCGGGTGGCGATCGAGAACGGCTTCGATCTCGATTTCCATGTCGACGAGACCAACGACCCGGCGGCGCGCTCGCTGGAGCACATTGCGGATGCGGCTTTGCGTCATCGCTTCGCGGGCAAAATCCTGTGCGGGCATTGCTGCTCGCTCGCCCTTCAGGCACCGGAGGACGAGGCGCGCATCATCGCCAAGGTCCGCGAAGCGGGCATTGCCGTGGTCTCGCTGCCGCTGTGCAACATGTATCTGCAGGACCGCCAGCCCGGCCGCACGCCGCGCTGGCGTGGCGTCACGGCGCTGCATGAACTCAAGGCTGCCGGTGTGCCGGTGGTGATCGCCTCCGACAACACCCGCGACCCGTTCTACGCCTATGGCGATCTCGATCTCGTCGAGGTGCTGCGCGAGGGCACGCGCATCCTCCAGCTCGATCATTCCGGACCGGACTGGGCCAAGGCGGTGGCGCGCACGCCGGCGCGGGTGATGGATATCGAAGGCGGCGTCATCGCCGTCGGCGCGCCGGCCGATCTCATCCTGACGCGGGCGCGCGACTGGACCGAACTCTTCTCCCGGCCGCAGGCCGATCGCACCGTGCTGGTTTCCGGCCGGGCGATCGACCGGACGCTGCCGGATTACCGCGAACTCGACCATCTGATGGGCAGAGCATCATGACTGCACGCTATGACATCGCCACGCTGAAGAGCCGCATCAGTGGCATCCGTACCGAGGAGAACCCGGCGCTGGTGAAGCAGAAGAGCCGCGACTTCTTCTGGTACTCGCCGATCCTGAAGCGTCAGCTCGATCATGTCGTGGCCGATATCGTGGTCTCGCCGACGAGCGAGGCGGAGGTCGTGCAGGTGCTCGCCGCCTGCCACGAACTCGGCATTCCCGTGACGCCGCGCGGCACCGGCACCGGCAATTACGGCCAGGCGATGCCGCTCTCCGGCGGGGTGCTGCTCGACCTTTCGGGCTTCAACAAAGTCAAGGAAATCGCGGCCGGCCGCTATGTCGCCGAGCCCGGCGCGATCATGGCCCGGATCGATGACGAGACGCGAAAGCATTCGCGGCAGGAGCTGCGGCTGCATCCGTCGACCTACCAGACGGCCTCGATCGGCGGCTTCATCGCCGGTGGCTCGGGCGGCGTCGGCTCGATCAAATGGGGGGGCCTGCGTGACTGGGGCAACATCATCCGGCTCAAGGTCGCGACGATGGAGGCAAGCCCGCGCATCCTCGAATTTTCCGGCGAGGACCTGCACAAGGTCGCCCATGCCTATGGCACCAACGGCATCATCACCGAGGTCGAGATGCCGCTCGGGCCGGCCTATAACTGGGTCGATGTCATCGTCGGCTTCGAGGACCTGCGCGCCGCGACCGAATTCGCCAATGCGGTCGGCGAGCAGGATGGGCTCGCGCTGAAGAACCTCTGCGTCGTCGCGGCGCCGGCGCCGCACGATTATTTCCTGCGCCACCGCAAGTTCCTGCCGCGCGACAGCCACCTCGTGATCGTCATGGCCGCCGATTTCGCGGTGGATGCGCTCTGCGCCTATGCGCGCCGCTTCAAGGGCGCGGAACTGCTGCTGCGCACCGACAAGCTCGCGCCTGAGGATGCCAAGGGCTTGCCGCCAGCCTATGAACTCGGCTGGAACCACACGACACTCAGGGCGCTACGCGTCGATCCGGCGATCACCTATCTTCAGGTGCTCTATCCCTATCCCAACCAGGTCGATCTGGTGGACAAGATCCATGCCCGGTTCGGCGACGAGGTGACCTGCCATCTCGAATTCGTGCGCTTAGACGGCAAGATTACCTGCTTCGGCCTGCCGCTGGTGCGTTTCACCTCCGAGGAGCGGCTGGAGGAGATCATAGCGATCCACGAAGAGATGGGCGCGCCGATCTTCAATCCGCATCGCTACACGCTGGAGGAGGGCGGCATGAAGCAGACGGACGAGACGCAGCTCGCCTTCAAGCGCGAGGCCGATCCGCAGGGGCTGCTCAATCCCGGCAAGATGATCGCCTGGGAGGACCCGGCCTACGATTATCGCTCCGGCAAGACCTTTCTGTTCCGCAGCTTGTCTGAGGCCGGAGTCGGCTAAGCACCATGCGCGTCCTCGTCCTCTACGCCCATCCCGTTCCGGAAAGCTTCGGCGCCGCCATCCACGAGACGGTGGTCGCCAGCCTGAAGGCGGCGGGGCACGAGGTCGACGATTGCGATCTCTATGCGGAAGGCTTCGCCCCGGTGCTGAGCCGGGAGGAGCGGCGCGGCTATCACGATACGAACAGCAACACATTGCCGGTTGCCGGTTATGTCGAGCGTGTGAAGCGGGCCGAGGCTCTGGTGCTGTGCTTCCCGGTCTGGAATTTCGGCTATCCCGCGATCCTCAAGGGCTTCCTCGATCGCGTCTTCCTGCCCGGCGTCTCCTTCGAGATGGTCGAGGGCAAGGCGCAGCCGGCTTTGCACAATATTCGCCGGCTGGTCGCGGTGACCAGCTATGGCGGCTCGCGCTGGCGCGCCTTCCTGATGGGCGATCCGCCGCGCAAGGCGGTGTGCCGGGCCCTGAGGGCCGTCTGTCATCCGCTGGCGCGCACGACTTATCTCGCTCATTATGAGATGAACCTCTCGACACCGGCCAGCCGGGCGGCCTTCCTGAAAAAAGTCGCTGCGAAACTCGCGTCCTCTTCGCTCTGACATCCGGTTGTCATCCGTCTGTCATGTTCGCGCGCGAATACGCAGCCGGCGAAGCGTCTCGCTTATCCGTCCAAGGATCGGCCCGAAGGATCGACCCCATGACCAAGGCAATCGAGAAGAGCGTCGGCCGTGCCCTGCTCGTTACCGCGCGGCTGCACCGCTCGCGGATGGGTGAGAGGCTGAACGGCCTGGGGTTGTTCCCGGGGCAGGAGCAGGCGCTGAAGGCGCTGCAACCGGCCCCGATGACGATGGGCGAGCTTGCCGCATTGCTGCGCGTCAAGCCGCCGACCGTGTCGAAGACGATCGGGCGGCTTTCGCTGCAGGGTCTCGTGACGCGCGAGGGTGGCAATCGCGATGGCCGCCTCGTGCAGGTCGCACTGACCGAGGCCGGCCAGAAGACTGCGGCCGAGCTCGACGCGGTCTGGAACGACGTCGAGGACGAGCTTCTCGACAAACTCGACGGCAGGGAGCGCAAACAGCTGCGCAAGCTCCTGCGCAAGGCGGCCAAGGGCCTCTCCAAGGCCGGCGCCGAGCAGGACGATGTCGAGGCTGATCTCGACGAAGCCGATAGCGACGCCTGATTTCTGCATGGAGCGCATGCTCCAGCGTACTGGCGACGCCGCCTAAATCGGTTCAATCTATTTCGTCATTCCTCCAGAGCATGGCGAGACCCGTGTCCCCTCCTTCAGCGGCGCCTTCCGAGACGGGTCGCGCGCGCATGGCCGCGATCGGCCTGATGTGCGCGGCTGTGCTGCTGTTCTCGCTGCTCGATACCAGCGCGAAATGGCTGGGCCAGTCGATGAACCCGCTGCAGGTGGTGTTCGCGCGCTATGCCGGCAGCATGATCCTGGTCCTGGCGATCATCAATCCATGGACGCGCCCCGGCGTGCTGCGGACCAGCCGCCCCTGGCTGCAATGGGGCCGCTCGCTGCTGCTGCTCGGCTCGACGGCGCTCAACTTCATCGCGCTGCGCTATCTCCAGCTCGCCGAGACGATCTCGATCATGTTCGCGACGCCGCTCCTGGTGGCGCTGGCGTCCGGGCCGCTGCTCGGGGAATGGCCGGGACCGCGCCGGCTTGCGGCGATCGGCGTCGGCTTCCTCGGCGTGCTGGTGGTGACGCGGCCGGGTGTCGGCGGCATGCATCCGGCGGCATTGCTGAGCGTGCTGGGCTGCCTGTGCTACGCCTTCTATTCGCTGGCGACGCGGGTGCTGTCCGGCCACGATTCATCGGAAACGACGATGATCTATTCGGGCGCGGCGGGGACGCTGGCGACTATTCCGCTCCTGCCCTGGATCTGGGAGACGCCGCAGACGCTGCTGCCCTGGCTGCTGATGTTCGCTGTCGGTGCGCTCGGCGGCTTCGGCCACTGGCTGCTGATCCTGGCGCATCGGCTGGCGCCGGCCACGGTGCTGGCGCCCTTCATCTACTCGCAGATCGTCTGGATGCTGCTGCTCGGCTGGCTGGTCTTCGACCAGTTGCCGGATCGCTGGACCTTCGTCGGCGCCGGCATCGTGATCTCGTCAGGGCTCTACCTGCTCTATCGCGAGCGGGTGCGGCATGTGCCGGAGGAAGCGGCTTCGGCCAGACTGGATTAAGGCCGAAGAACGCGCGTCATGCTCGGGCTTGACCCGAGCATCTCATGACACGGAGGCTCCTGGCCTCATCCTGCCAGAGATTCTCGGGTCTGCGCTTCGCTCCGCCCGAGAATGACGATGCGAGGCGTTCTTAGACCGTGACCTGCGTGCCGACCTCGACGACGCGGCCGGTCGGGATCTGGAAGAAGTCCGTCGCGTCGGTGGCGCTCTTGGTCAGGCCGATGAAGAGGTTGTCCTGCCACATCGGCATGCCCGATTGCGGGGAAGCCTTGATCGAGCGGCGCGACAGGAAGAACGAGGTCGACATGATGTCGAACTTGAAGCCCTGCTTGCGCAGCATGGCCAGGCCCTTCGGCACGTTCGGGCTCTCCATGTAGCCGTAGACCATGTCGACGCGCCAGAAATCGTCGGTGATGCGGGCAAGGCGCACCCGCTCCTCCTCGACGACGCGGGGCGTATCGGCCGAGCGCACGGTCAGCACGACGTTGCGCTCGTGCAGCACCTTGTTGTGCTTGAGGTTGTGCAGCAGCGAGGCCGGCGCGGTCTCGGGGTCGCTGGTCAGGAAGACAGCCATGCCCTTGACGCGAGCGGGCGGGCTCTTGGAGAGCATGGTGACGAGCTCGAGCAGCGGCACATCGGTCTTGCGGGTCTTGTCGAACAGGATCTTGGTGCCGCGCATCCAGGTCCACATCACCAGCGTCAGGCCCATGGCGAGCAGCACCGGCACATAGCCGCCATGGAACAGCTTCAGCATGTTGGCCGAGAAGAAGGAGACGTCGACCAGGAAGAAGGGGAGGATGAGGGCTGCGGTCGCCAGCGGGCTCCAGCCCCAGTGGCGGCGGATGACGATCGAGGCCAGCATCGAGGAGACCACCATCGTCCCGAAGACCGAGATGCCATAGGCATGCGACAGGCTCGACGACGTCCGGAACGACCAGACCAGGATCAGCACCACGACCAGCAGCAGCAGGTTGACGCGGGGCACGTAGATCTGGCCGGAAGTCTGCTCGGAGGTGTGACGGATCTCCATGCGCGGGAGGAGGCCGAGCTGGATCGCCTGCCGGGTCAGGGAGAAGGCGCCGGTGATCACCGACTGGCTGGCGATGATGGTCGCGACCGTCGCCATGATGACGAAGGGCAGCAGCAGGCCCTGCGGCGCGAGCCGGTAGAACGGATTGTCGATGGCGCTGGGATCAGAGAGGATCAGCGCGCCCTGGCCGAGATAGTTGAGCCAGAGAGCGGGGAAGACGACATAGAGCCAGGCGCTCCGGATCGGGCCGCGGCCGAAATGGCCCATATCGGCATAGAGTGCCTCGGCACCCGTCACCGCCAGACAGACCGAGCCGAGCACGGCCAGCGCCACGCCGGCATGGTCGTGGAAGAACAGCAGCGCGTAATACGGGTTGATCGAGCGGAAGACGCTGAGATCGTCGGCAATGTGATAGATGCCGAGCCCGGCCAGCGTCAGGAACCAGACCAGCATGATCGGACCGAAGAAGGTCGCGACACGATGGGTCCCGTGGCTCTGCATGACGAACAGGCCGATCAGGATCGCCGAGGCGATCCAGAGGATATAATCGTTGAGTGCGGGCGTGATCAGCTTGACGCCCTCGATCGCGGAGAGAACCGAGATCGCCGGAGTGATGACGGTATCGCCGTAGAACAGGCCGGCGCCGATCATGCCGAGCAGCAGCGCGACATGGCTGCGCGCCCGCCCGAGGCTGCGCTGGGCCAGCGCGACGAGGGTGAGGATGCCGCCTTCGCCGTTATTGTCGGCGCGCATCAGCAGCACGACATATTTCAACGTCACCACGATGACGAGCGACCAGAGAATCAGCGAGAGCACGCCGATGACGACGGTCGGAGGAATGACCGCGCCCTCTTCGCCGCCGGTTGCGGCCAGCAGCGTCTCGCGCAGCGCGTAGAGCGGGCTGGTGCCGATATCGCCGTAGACGACGCCGAGCGCGCCCAGAGCCAGCGCCCCGACGCCCATCTTGCCGTGACCGTGGCCACCATTCTGGCCGTGGGCGGCGTCGAGCCCGAAGCGTGAATCCTCCGGCCGAACGGTCGCAGGATTCGGGTTCTCATGCCCCATCAGGGATCTCCGCTCATGCTGCGGTGCAGCGAAAGGCCGGGGCCTCTAGCACGTTGCGGGCGGCGCGCAAAGGCGGGATCAGCCAGTGGCGCCGAGGCCGACGCCGAAGCGCCGTTCGATATAGCTGGCGACCATGGCCTTGAATTCGGCGGCGATGCCGGCGCCGCGGAGCGTGGCGACCTTCTTGCCATCGACGAAAACGGGCGCCGTCGGCGCCTCGCCGGTGCCGGGCAGCGAGATGCCGATATCGGCATGCTTGGATTCGCCGGGGCCGTTGACGATGCAGCCCATCACCGCGACGTTGAGGTTCTCGACGCCGGGATACTGCGTCTTCCATTCCGGCATGGAATTCGAAATCCAGCTCTGGATATCCTGCGCCAGCTCCTGGAACACGGTCGAGGTGGTGCGGCCGCAGCCGGGGCAGGCGGCAACCAGCGGCACGAAGGCGCGGAAGCCCATGGTCTGGAGCAGTTCCTGCGCCGTCCTGACCTCGAGCGTGCGGTCGCCGCCAGGCTCGGGGGTCAGCGAATAGCGGATGGTGTCGCCGATGCCTTCCTGCAGGAGGATGCCGAGCGCGGCCGAGGAGGCGACGATGCCCTTCGAGCCCATGCCGGCCTCTGTCAGGCCGAGATGGATGGCGTAGTTCGCCCGGCTCGCCAGCATGCGGTAGACCGTGATCAGGTCCTGTACGCCGGAGACCTTGGCGGAAAGGATGATGTATTCGCGTGCGAGCCCGATCTCCTCGGCGCGCTCGGCCGAAAGCAGGGCCGATTGCACCATCGCCTCGCGCATGATGGCGCGGGCATCGAGCGGGCGCACGGCACGCGCGTTCTCGTCCATCAGCGCGGTCAGCAGTTCCTGATCGAGCGAGCCCCAGTTGGCGCCGATCCGCACCGGCTTGCGATGCTTGATCGCGAGCTCGATGATCTGGCTGAACTGCTTGTCCTTCTTGTCCTTGAAGCCGACATTGCCGGGGTTGATCCGGTATTTCGCCAGAGCCTCGGCGCAGGCCGGATGATCGGCGAGCAGCTTGTGGCCGATATAATGGAAGTCGCCGACGAGGGGCACATCGACGCCGATACGGTCGAGCCGCTCGCGGATCTTCGGCACGGCAGCCGCCGCCTCGTCGCGATCGACGGTGATGCGGACGAGTTCCGAGCCCTGGCGGGCGAGTGCGGCGACCTGCGCGACCGTGCCGGCGATATCGGCGGTGTCGGTATTGGTCATTGACTGCACGACGATGGGTGCGCCGCCGCCGACCGTGACATGGCCGACCTTGACCGGGACGGTGAGCTGCCGGCCCAGCGGGCCTGCGCGTTCCGGCGTCAGATAGGAAAAGGCGCGCTCGTTCATGCGGGCTGCTCTATCACGATCCGGAATTGCGGCAATGCTCGCATCGCCCGACGATCTCGACCATCTGGTGCGAGGGTGAGAATTGCCGGTTTTCGGCGATCGCCGCCACCGCTTTCTTCATGGCGGGCGAGGAATCCTCGTCGACCCCGCCGCAGGATTCGCAGATCAGGAAGGCGACGACCTCGTTCGCGCCATGGCCGTGCAGGCAGGCGACATAGGCATTCTTCGACGAGAGCCGGTGGACGAAGCCCTGCTCGACCAGGAAATCGAGCGCGCGGTAGATCGAGATCGGCGCGAGGCGGCGCCCGCCGGCCGGCGAGATGCGGTCGGCGAGATCATAGGCCCCGACCGGGCGGTGGTCGGCATGGAGCGCCTCCAGCGCCTGCCGCCGGATCGGGGTCAGGCGCAGGCCCCGCTCGCGACAGATGCGTTCGGCCCGGGCGAGGGCCTCCGCGGCGTGGCGGCGATGGTCCTCGGCATGGCGGCAAGGCCCCTCGGCATGGGCATGCGATGCATGGTCATGATCGCCGTGTTGATGCGCGTCAGGCTGCATTTTCGTCATGTTGCGTTGCGAAGACTCATCGGGCACCCTGCGACGATATCCTGTCGGCGCATCGTCCGTTCGACCCCGAACCTAAGCATTTTCTCCCCGATTGTCAGGAGCCTTGACGCTCATGTTCCTCAAAGACCGTACCGCCGCCATTACCGGCTCGACCTCCGGCATCGGGTTGGCCTATGCCCGCGCGCTCGCAGCCGAGGGTGCCAACCTCGTCATCAACGGCATCATGGCCCCGGCCGATGCCGAGAAGCTGCGCACCGATCTGGAACAGGAATTCGGCATCAAGGTGGTGTTCTCGGGCGCCGACATGACCAAGCCCGCCGAAATCGCCGGCTTCATCGCCGAGGGCGAGAAGGTCTTCGGCGCGATCGACATCCTGATCAACAATGCCGGCATCCAGTATGTCGCGCCGATCGACGAGTTCCCGATCGAGAAATGGGACCAGATCATCGCGATCAACCTGTCCTCGGCCTTCCACACGATCCGCGCCGCCCTGCCGAAGATGAAGGAGAAGGGCTGGGGCCGCATCATCAACACCGCCTCGGCGCATGCCTTCGTCGCCTCGCCCTTCAAATCGGCCTATGTCGCGGCCAAGCACGGCATCGCCGGCCTGACCAAGACGGTGGCGCTCGAAGTCGCGACCAAGGGCATCACCGTCAATGCGATCGCGCCGGGCTATGTCTGGACGCCGCTGGTCGAGAAGCAGATCCCGGACACGATGAAGGCGCGTGGCTTGACCAAGGAGCAGGTCATCAACGACGTGTTGCTCGACGCCCAGCCGACAAAGGAGTTCGTCACGGTCGAGCAGGTCGCGGCGCTCGCGGTGTTCCTGTGCACGGATTCCGCGAAGTCGATCACCGGGACGACGCTGCCGATGGATGGCGGCTGGACCGCCGCGTGAGCGGGCGCCCCTCCCGCAAAGCCGAACCGGTCAAGGGACTGGTCGGGCCGAAGGCGGAGAAGACGGTTTCGCTCGCGCTGCAGGGCGGAGGCGCGCATGGCGCCTTCACCTGGGGCGTGCTCGACGCCATCCTGGAGGACGGGCGCCTCGGCATCGAGGCGCTGACCGGCACCAGCGCGGGTGCGATGAACGCGGTCGTGCTGGCCGAGGGCTGGATCGATGGCGGGGCCGATGGCGCGCGCACCAAGCTCGAGGCCTTCTGGCGGGCGATCAGCGTCGACGGCAAATATGGCGGCTCGGAACGCTCGCTGCTCGACACGATGCTCGGCGCCTGGGGCAACAATAACGGCACGCCGCCGGGCATGCTGTTCTTCGAGATGTTCGCGAAGGTGGCGAGCCCCTATGACGTCAATCCGCTGAACATCAACCCGCTGCGCGGCGTCGTCGCCGACCTCATCGATTTCGACAAGGTCAGGGCCTGCGATGCGGTGAAGCTGTTCATCGCGGCGACCAATGTCCGCACCGGCAAGATCGCCGTGTTCGACGGCAAGGACCTGACGCCGGACCATGTGATGGCCTCGGCCTGCCTGCCGATGGTGTTCCAGGCGGTGGAGATCGACGGCGAGGCCTATTGGGACGGCGGCTATATGGGCAACCCCGCCCTGTTCCCGCTGTTCTACAAGGCGCATTGCGACGACATCCTGCTCGTGCAGATCAACCCGATCCAGCGGCGCGAACTGCCGACCAAGGCGCGCGAGATCCAGGACCGGCTGAACGAGATCACCTTCAATGCCTCGCTGCTGCGCGAATTGCGGGCGATCGACTTCGTCAACCGCCTGATCGACGACGGCAAGCTGCCGCGCGAGGAATACAAGCGCGTGCTGATGCACCGCATCGACGGCGGCCCGCCGCTGGCGGAATTGACCTCGTCCTCGCGGATGAATGCGGAATGGTCCTTCCTCCTCAAATTGCGCGACATGGGTCGCACCGCCGGCCGGCGCTGGCTGAAGCGCAATTACGAGGCGATCGGCAAGAGCGGGACGCTCGACCTCAGGGAAGCGATTTTCTGAGCGGTGTGTTGACCTTGCGCTGAACCAAGCGGGTCATCCCGGACGGAGCGTAGCGGAGATCCGGGATCCATTCCGGAGCCTCACCGAGGCATGTTCTGGAATGGATCCCGGGTCTCCCTTTGGTCGCCCGGGATGACCCGCGTTCTTGATAACGCGCGGTGCGAACCAATCACGCGCCACCTGCATCCTTCACGTTCCGGCGCCGCAGTTGTTCCGGCAGCGCTCTTGCGCGGGCGTCGGGCGCAGTGTCATTCAGCTGGGCTGAAGCTTTTTCCAGGACAACGGGGATTTCATGAGCAAGCTGATCGTCACCGCCGGGCCGTTCAAGTTCGACGCCAGGTTCGAGCTGGAAGCCGCCCCGAAGACCTGCGCCGCCTTCAGGAAGCAGATGCCGTTCATCAGCAAGATGGTGCATGTGCGCTGGAGCGGCGAGGGCGTCTGGATGCCGCTCGGCGATCTCGATTTCGGCGTCGGCTACGAGAACAACACCGCCTATCCGGCGCCCGGCCACATCATCCTGTATCCGGGCGGCGTCAGCGAGACCGAGATCCTGCTCGCCTATGGCGGCGTGCAGTTCGCCAGCAAGGCCGGCGTGCTCTCCGGCAACCACTTCATCACCCTGACCTCAGGGCTGGAGAACCTCTACACGCTCGGCCGCAAGACACTCTACGAGGGCGTGCAGGACGTGCGCTTCGATCTCGTCGACTGAGCACTATCGGCGACCGAATAGGAAAAGGGCGGGGCGCGGCGCGTCCCGCCCTTTTTCACGCCGCCGCCGGGGGATCGGCCGGTGGGTCTTCCGCCGACCCGGTGGCGGATGGTCTCGGAGTCGGCAACAAGGCGATCACCCCGGGCGTTGCTGCGTCGGGGGGAGCATCCGGCTCGGCCGGCGCGGGCTTGGCGCCGTCGGCGAGATTCTGGCAAAGCGACAGCATGGCACGGGCGATCTCGGCCTCGCCCATGATCGTCAGCGTCGCCCCGCATTTGGTGAGATGCGCGACCTCGGCGTCGGAATGGGCGCGGGCGACGATCGGCAAGGCCGGGTTCTCGGCACGGGCCTGCTCGCAGACCTGCCCGGCCTCGAAGCTGCCGGGGATGGCGACGAAGAGGCGCACGGCCCGGCCGACCGCGGCGGCGGCCAGCACCTCGGGGTCGGCGGCGTTGCCGACGAGGAGCTCCGCACCGTCGCGCTTGGCGGTCGCGACCGCGTCGGGATTGTCCTCGATGACCAGGAGCTTCGCGCCCTGCGAGAGCAGGCCGGCGCCGAGCAGGCTGCCGACGCGGCCATAGCCGACGACGACGATATGGCTGTCGAGGTCGGTCGGGGTGATGTCGCGTTCCGGCTGGGGGGCGGGCTGCGGCTCGGGGGCCGCAGCGGTCTCGGCCTCCGGGGAAGCTGCAGGCTTCGGCTTCGCGGCCGGGGCCTCCGGCGCCAGGCGCTCCGCCAGGGCGAACATCACCGGGTTGAGCAGGATCGACAGGATCGCGCCGGCGAGGATCAGGTCGCGCCCCTGCGCCGGCAGGATGCCCAGCGCCGTGCCGAGGCCGGCGAGGATGAAGGAGAACTCGCCGATCTGGGCGAGCGAGGCCGAGATGGTCAGGGCGGAGGTCTGGGGGCGGCCGAAGGCGCGCATGATCAGCCAGGCCGCGACGGACTTGCCAATCAGGATGATGGCGAGTGTGCCGATCAGCGGCCCCGGTGCCCGCAGGAGGATGCCGGGGTCGAAGAGCATGCCGACCGAGACGAAGAACAGCACCGCGAAGGCGTCGCGCAGCGGCAGCGTCTCCTCGGCCGCGCGCTGCGAGAGCGGCGATTCCGACAGGATCATGCCGGCGAAGAAGGCGCCGAGCGCGAAGGAGACCCCGAACAGGGTCGCAGCCGCATAGGCGACGCCGAGCGCGACCGCGAGAACCGCAAGCCGGAACAGCTCGCGCGAGCCGGTATGCGCGACCCAGTGCAGCACCCAGGGAATGACGCGCCGGCCGATGACGAGCATGAAGGCGAGGAAGCCGACCAGCTTGGCGAAGGTCAGGCCAAGCACGCCCCAGACGCCGAGATCGAAGCGGGTCGCGAGCGGGGCGCTGCCGCCGGACGACGAGCCGTTGATGATCTCCGCCACCACCGGCAGCAGCACCAGCGCCAGAACCATGGCGATGTCCTCGACGATCAGCCAGCCGACGGCGATGCGGCCACGCTCGGTCTGGACCAGTCGCCGCTCCTGCAGCGAGCGCAGCAGGACGACCGTCGAGGCGGTCGACAGTGCGAGGCCGAAGACAATGCCCGAAAACCAGTTCCAGCCAAGCAGCGTGCCGAGCCCGAGTCCGAGCAGCGTCGCGATGCCGATCTGGACGACGGCGCCGGGCACGGCGATCGCCTTCACCGAGAGCAGGTCCTTCAGGGAGAAATGCAGGCCGACGCCGAACATCAGCAGGATGACGCCGATCTCGGCCAGCTCGTTGGCGAGGTTCTGATCACCGACGAAGCCCGGCGTGAACGGGCCGGCGGCGACACCGGCGAGGAGATAGCCGACGAGAGGGGAGATCCGCAGTCTGTGGGCGATTGATCCGAAGACGAAAGCAAGGCCGAGGCCCGCGACAACGATGGCGATCAGCGGGCCGTGATGCATGGCTCTCCCGAATCCGAAAGGTCAAGAAATCAAGATTGTTTGAACATTCGGAGCATGGGGTTTCGAGGCAGGGATTTCAACCGAAAGGCGTACGACTTTTCGGGCTTCGCTGCCGAAATTCCGGGCTGTTCGGATGGGGTGCGGCAGCGGGAGGGCTCGAAGGCGCAGATGCCTCAGGCCTTCGGCTTCTCCAGCAGGATCTGGCCCTGCTTCTCGACGCCGATCTTGAGCTTCTCGGCGAACATCGCGAGCATCCAGGGCAGGCTCACCTCGACGCGGATCAGGCGGTCCTCGACCTCGACGCGGCCATGGACGGTCTGGCCGAGCGCGCCGACACCGAAATGCAGGGCATCGCCCTCCCAGCGTTCCTCGACCAGCTGCATCCTGACCATGCCGAGCCGGTCGCGGATCTTGTCGACGCCGCCGCGCAGGCGCGCCAGCGCGGCGTCCCGGCCGAGATCATGCGAGATGGTGATGGAAACGGGTTTGCCCATGACTGCTCATCGGAAAGGGAGGAGGGTTCTACATGGCAATGATACGGGCGCATTTCCAGCGCAGCGAACAATGAGACCCGGCAGCGGACATCTGCTAACGGGACGGCGCAAGATCGAAACCGGCAAGGCCTGTCATGCTCGAACGAGCGAAGCAATGGGCGCGCCTGCTCAAGCGGGATGTGCTCGCCCTGTGGATCGCGGCCCGTGACAGCCGGACGCCGTGGTATGCGAAGCTCGCGGCGGGCGCAGTCGCCGCCTATGCCCTCAGCCCCATCGACCTCATCCCGGATTTCATCCCGATCCTGGGCTATCTCGACGACCTGCTCATCGTGCCGCTCGGCATCCTGCTGGTCGTGAAGCTCATTCCCCCCGGTCTGATGGCCGAATACCGGGCGATGGCGGCCGGGCAGGCGAAGCAGGCGAGCTATGGCGGCATGGCCGCGATCCTGGCGATCTGGATTGGAGCCGGGGCTGCGCTGCTCTGGTGGCTCTGGCCGGCTGGATCATTCTGAGTATCGGCGGCCACGCATGGAAAAGCCCGCCGAAGGGGCGGGCCTGGTTGTCCATCGCTTGTGCCGGATCATCCGGCCGTCATCCGCCTCAATCGCGTTCGCTCAGGCGCTTCTGGCCGGTCTGAGTGACCCGCCAGATAGCGCCGTCGGCTTCGACGAGGCCACGATCCTGCAGGGAATGCAGCATCGTCTCGTCGAAAATGAAGTGGCGGGTCTCCTCCTCGATGCTCTCCAGTGCGATCCATTCGGGATCGGAGAGAACGAACGGGTGAGCGATCTGGAGGTGCTGAACATGCATGCGCGTCTCCTTCTCGTTGAATGCCCCTGTTCTCGGGTCAATCGCATTCAATCATGACGCGGTCGTGGCCGAAGCGGCGGCGAATCGTGGCCCGGTTGTTTTGTCGCGGTCTGGAACCCGGCCGCTCCCGCTTCGTTCTCTGGCCATGACCCCTTCCAAGAACGGAGAGACCGCCATGGCGATCAGCAACAGTTTCCCGCCCGATGTTCCGAAAGCCGTCGACGAGGCCGGCGAGGCCGTGGGAGCCAGCGTGAGCAGCCTGCGCGGCAAGGCGGCCGATCTCGCGGGCAAGGCCGGGGAGACCGTCAAGGATCATTACGAGCGAGCCAAGGATGCGTGGGACGAGGCCGAGCCGCTCGAGGCGGTCCGCGGCGGCGGGCAGGCCGTGGTGCAGAGCGTCGAGCGTCACCCGCTCGCGGCGCTTGGTCTGGGTGTGGCCGGCATCGGCCTCGTCGCCTGGGCGATGTTGCGCAGTCAGCCTTCGTCGGGTTGGGAGCGCTATCAGCCTGACTATGGGCGCTGGCGCGGCTGGCTCCAGGATTACGGCTCCGATGCGGCCGATGCCGGCAATCGGGCCTTGAAATCGGGCGGCAGCTGGCTGCGCTCGCATCGCGATGTCGCTGATGATTATGCCGGCCGCGCCGGCGACTATGCGGCGATGGCCCGCGACTATGCAGACAGGGGTGGGCGCATGCTGGCGAAGCGGGCCGAACGCGAGCCGATGGCGGTCGTCGTCGGGCTCGGGCTCGCGGCCTATGTGATCGGCTCGCTCCTGAGCTCGGCTTCGTCCAGCGAGCCGGCAGCCGCACCTGCCCGCAAGCGGGCCGCCCGGCGCTGACGGCCGACAAAAAAGCCCTGCGGCGCGAAACGCCGCAGGGCTCGAAGATGTGACGGGGTGCCTTCCGAAGAGGGCGCCCGCTATCTTACCACCAGTAGCCGCGGCGGCCGTAGTAGCCACGGCCGTAATAGGAGCGGTTGTCGGCGGCGATCAGCGCACCACCGACGACGCCGGCCGCGACGCCAGCCGCGACAGCCGAGCCGGCTTCGTTCGAGGCGCGGCGGTTCTCGACGTAATTCGCCGAGCGGCACTTCTGGTAGGCGCGGGTGCCGGGGCGGAAGCCCTGGGCCTCACAGGTCACTTCGGCGTCGGCCATGGACTCCTGCGCGGTCTGACAACCAGCGAGAAGAGCGGCCATGGCGCCAACGATCAGAATGCTACGCATATTTTATCCCTTTTCAGCCTCCCATTGGCCTGAGGTGGACTTAAGAGCAGCTCGGTCTGCAGGTCAAGAATGACGCGGGCTTTGCGTTAAAGTTCGCAGCGTCAAATCGCGACAATTCCGCTGGAATTGCGACAGTTTGGCGGAGTCGCCGGCGATGCAGGGCGCGCCGGAGCGGTTTCATGCGGGCTCAGGCTTGCATTTGTGCCGAAGCGGGCGAACATGGGCGCAGACCCGATCAGCCCAGTCCGGACGTGACGATGCCCCGCTTTTTCATCCTTCTGCCGGCCCTGCTGCTTGGCGCCTGCGCCTATCACACCTCGCGCAGCAGCATCGTGGTCGTGACCGATGCGAAGAGTGTTGTGGAGAATTGCGCGAGGCTCGGCGAAGTCGACGGGCAGGACAGCTCCCAGGTCATCATGCCGCTCGACAAGACGCGCGATTCGGTGATCACGCGCCTGAAGATTGCCGCGGCGGAGCTGGGGGGGACGCATGTCCTCGCCAACGCTGCCGATATCAAATGGAAGGGCCCGGACACCAAGGGCGCCGTCTACAAGTGCAATCCCTGAGACGCGAGCGAGCCACGCCGCCGTCAGCTGATCCGGCTGGCGTCGGTCAGCCCTTCAGCAGCCATTCGTGCTCGGCGGCGTTGTGGAATTTCCAGGTCCGCTGCGGGCCGGCCATAACGTTGAGATAATAGAGATCGTAGCCGTGGCAGGTGGCGCAGGGATGATAGCCCTTCGGCACCAGCACGACGTCGCCATCCTCGATCGCCATCGCCTCGTCCAGGCTGCGGTCGTCGGTGTAGACGCGCTGGAAGCCAAAACCCTGCGGCGGGTTGAGGCGGTGATAGTACGTCTCTTCCAGATGGGATTCGCGCGGCAGGTCGTCCCGGTCGTGCTTGTGCGGCGGGTAGCTCGACGTGTTGCCGGCCGGCGTGATGACCTCGACCACGAGCAATGAATCCGCCGGCTCGTTCTCGGGCAGGATATTGGTGACGTGGCGGGTGTTGGAGCCCTTGCCGCGGATCTCCTGGCCGAGATCGTCCGGCCCGATGACGCGGACGGGCAAGCCGCCCTTGAGGCCAGGCGCCGTGCAGACAGCGAGTTCGAGATCGGTCGTCGCGGTGACGGACCAATCGGAACCTTCCGGCAGATAGACCGACCAGGGCTTGCCCTCGAACGGGCTCATGCGGCTGCCGAGCTCGCCCAGGTTTTCGCCGCCGCCCGTGGCCTTGCCCTTGCCGGTGACGAAGACGAGGCAGGTCTCGCGATCGCCGGTCGCGGCCGAGACGGTCTCGCCCGGCTTCAGGCGATGCAGGTCGAAGCCGACATAGGTCCAGCTGGCGCTTTCCGGCGTGACATGGGTAACGCGGCCGCTCTTGCCCTGCGGCTTGACCTTGAGATGGGACATCGGCTGTTTCCTATCTGTATGGCGATCAAGCCAGCCCGGCTTCCCTGATGAAGCGGGTGAGATTGGCGTGGCCGAGCTTCGCATAGGTCGCGGGCTCCGCCTTCTTCGGGTCCTGCTCGGCCTCGACCACGATCCAGCCGGAATAGCCCTGAAGCTCCCGGAGCACGCGGACATAATCGATCAGGCCATCGCCCGGCACGGTGTAGACGCCGGCGAGCACGGATTCGAGGAAGGACCAGTCCTCGCGATTGGAGCGCCACATCACGGCCTCGCGGATGTCCTTGCAGTGGACATGGTGGATGCGGGCCTTCCAGTGACGGGCAATGCGGGCGGGGTCGCCGCCGCCCCAGGTGGCGTGGCCGGTGTCGAGCAGCAGGCCCACGGTCGGGCTGGTGACACCCATGAACCGGTCGATCTCGGCCTCGGTCTGCACCACCGTGCCCATATGGTGGTGATAGACGAGCTGCAAACCGTATTCGGCCTTCAGGGCCTCGGCGAAATTGGTATAGCGCGCGCCGAAATCGTCCCAGCGGTTCTTCGGCAGGACGGGCCGGGCCGAGAGCGGCTTGGTGATGTCGGAATGGATCGCGTTCGAGGTCTCGGCCACGATCAGGACCGAGCAGCCCATGTCGCGCAGCAGCGTCGCATGAGCCTTCACCGCCACCATCTCGGCGGCGACGTCGCGGTCGAGCAGCTCGGTCGAGTACCAGCCGGAAACCAGAGCGTGGCCATGGGCGTCGAGGATCGGCTTCAACTTCGCCGCCTCGCGCGGGAACTTGTTGCCGAGCTCCATGCCGGTGAAGCCGGCTTCGCGGGCTTCCGTCAGGCAGGTTTCGAGCGGGATGTCGCCGCCGATCTCCAGCATGTCGTCATTCGACCAGCCGATGGGGTTCGCGCCGATGCGGATCATGTGTCGGGTCTTTCTCGCCTATGGGAACGGCTTAGTTGCCGATGGTCTGACGCTTGCGTCGTTCGTCGTAATTCGCCCGTGCCGTGCGGACCTCGGCGCGCTCGCTGACCTCGGGCACCGCGACGTCCCACCAGGCGCCGCCGGAGCCGGTCGAGATCAGCGGGTCGGTGTCGATCACGACGACGGTCGTGCGGGTGTTTTCCTTGGCCTGCGTCAGAGCGGCTTCCAGCTCGGCGATCGAGGCGGCCTTCACCGCGATCGCGCCCATGCTGGCGGCGTGCTGGACGAAATCGATCTCCGGCAGCGTCTCGTGCCTGCTGTCCTTGAGCAGGTTGTTGAAGCTCTGGCCGCCGGTGGCCATCTGCAGGCGATTGATGCAGCCGAAGCCGCGATTGTCGAGCAGGACGATGGTGAGCTTGAGGCCGAGCATCACCGAGGTCGCGATCTCGGAATTGAGCATTAGGTAGGAGCCGTCGCCGACCATGACGACGACCTCCTTGTCGGGCCTCGCCATCTTGGCGCCGAGCCCACCGGCGATCTCGTAGCCCATGCAGGAGAAGCCGTATTCGGCATGGTAGGAGCCGGGCGCTCCCGCCTGCCAGAGCTTGTGCAGTTCACCAGGCAGGCCGCCAGCCGCATGAAGCAGGATGACGTCCGAACCCAGCGTGCGCTGGACCGCGCCGATGACCTGCGCGTCCGAGGGCAGGGCGGCATTGCTGGCAGCGGTCGCCTTGCCGGCTTCCTTGCGCCAATCGCCCTTGCCGGCCTTGGCGTTGTTGGTCCAGCTCTCCGGCGCCTTCCAATTGCCGATGGCCTCCGCCAGCTCGGCGAGACCCTCGCGGGCGTCGGCGACGAGGGGCAAGGCGCGATGCTTGCCGGCGTCGAAAGATTGGACGTTGAGGCCGATGATCGTCTTGCCGGCGGCGCCGAACAGGGCCCAGGAACCGGTGGTGAAATCCTGCAGGCGCGTGCCGATGGCGAGCACGAGATCGGCCTCGGCGGCAAGGCGATTGGCTGCGCCCGTGCCGGTGACACCGACGGCGGCCATGTTGAGGGCGTCGTCATCGGGCAGGGCGGATTTGCCGCCTTGCGTCTCGCAGACCGGAATGCCGGTTGCGGCCGAGAAGCGGGCGAGCTCGTCGCTGGCGCCGGAATAGAGCACGCCGCCGCCGGCGACGATCAGCGGTTTCTTCGCGGCCTTCAATGCCTCGGCTGCGGCTTTCAGTTCGGCCCGGTCGGCGCGCGGGCGGCGCGGCGTCCAGAGGCGCTCGGTGAAGAAGCTCTCGGGATAGTCATAGGCCTCGGCCTGCACGTCCTGGCAGAGCGCGAGCGTGACTGGGCCGCATTCGGCCGGATCGGTCAGCACCTGCATGGCGCGGGCGAGCGCCGGGATGATCTGCTCGGGCCGGGTGATGCGGTCGAAATAGCGCGAGACCGGCCGGAAGCAGTCGTTCGCCGAGACGGTGCCGTCACCGAAAGCCTCGACCTGCTGGAGGACCGGGTCGGGAATGCGGTTGGCGAAGACGTCACCCGGCAGCAGCAGAACCGGCAGGCGGTTGACATGGGCGAGCGCGGCGGCGGTGACGAGATTGGTCGCGCCGGGGCCGATCGAGGTCGTTGCGGCCATGAAACGGCGGCGCATATTCGCCTTGGCATAGGCGATGGCTGCATGGGCCATGGCCTGCTCGTTATGGGCGCGGAAAGTCGGCAGGCGTTCGCGTTCGTGCCAGAGCGCCTCGCCGAGGCCGGCGACATTGCCATGGCCGAAGATCGCCCAGACGCCACCGAAGATCGGCAGGCGCTGCCCGTCGATCTCGGTCATCTGGCGGCTGAGGAAGCGCGTCAGCGCCTGCGCCATGGTGAGGCGGACGGTGCTCATGATCCTGTCTCCGGTCGGGAGTCTTTTTAGCATCGGCTTGGTCCGAAAACCGGTTCCCACTTTTCGGGCCGATGCGCTAGGCCGCCTTCCGGCCGCGCGTGGCAAGCCAGAGGCCGGTCAGCGCCTCGAAGCGGCCGGCCATGTCGGCGATGGCTGCCTCGTCGTCGAGCTTGCCGGAAAGCCAGCCCTCGGCCGCGCTCATGAAGATGGTGCGGCCGACGGCAAAGCCCTTGACGATGGAGGCGGATGCGGTGGCCGCGAAGCCGGCTTCCAGCTCCTCGGCCGGCGCATCGAGCCCGAGCAGCAGGACGCCGCGGCACCAGGGATCATGCTTCGTGATCGTCTTCTCGATCGCGGCCCAGGCGGCAGGGGAGGATTGTGGCTCCAGCTTCCACCAGTCCGGCTTGATGCCGAGCGCATAGAGCTCGCCGAGCGCGCGGGCGATCGTATCGGGGCCGAGCGGGCCGTTCTTGCTGGCAATGATCTCGATCAGCAATTCGCGGCCGACCTTGCGCGCCGCCTCGAACAGGCCGCGCAGCTTCTCCTGCTGCTCGCGCTTCAAATCTTCCGGGTCGTCAGGGTGATAGAAGCAGAGTGCCTTGATGCAATGATCGACCGGCCATTCCGGCAGCAACGAGCCGATATCCTGACTGGTCTCGAAGCGCAGCGGGCGCGAGCCCGGCAGTTCGACCGGGCGGCCGAGCCAGGCGAAGGGATGGCGGGCGAATTCGAACATCGCCTCGCGGCCATGCTTCTCGTCGAGCAGCATGCCGTAGCCGGGGCGGCCATCGGCGACGCGGGCGGCGGCCTTGACCGCGAGCACCTTGAAATCGCGGATGCGGGCGGGATCGGCACCGGCCTTTGCCGCGAGCTCTTCGAGCTGCGAGCGATGGTCGCAGGCCAGTGCCATCAGCGAGGGCACGTCGTGGCGGCGCGTCGTCGCCCAGTGGATGTGGTTGATGTCTTCGTCCTTGCGCAGCGCCCGGTGCGGGCTGCCCTCTTTGAGGAAATATTGCAGTTCCTCGAAGGTCGGGCTTTCCGGCGAGCAAAGCAGACGCGAGACGGCGAAAGCGCCGCAGGCATTGGCCCAAGTGGCGGCGGTCTGGAGGCTCTCGTCACCGAGCCAGCCGCGCAGGAAGCCGGACATGAAGGCGTCGCCGGCGCCCAAGACGTTGTAGACCTCGATCGGGAAGCCCTTGCCGACGATGCCGTCCTCGAGATCGTCGGGGATCGCGCCTTCATAGACGATGCAGCCCATCGGGCCGCGCTTGAGCACGATGGTCGCAGGCGTCAGCGAGCGGATCGTCTTCAGCGCCGGCAGCAATTCGCTCTCGCCCGAGGCGATCAGCACCTCTTCCTCGGTGCCGATGATGAGGTCGCAGCCGGGCAGGACGGTCTTCATCCGCTCGGAGACGGCCTGCGAGGCGATATAGCGGTTGTCGCCGGCATCATGGCCGGCGAGGCCCCAGAGGTTCGGGCGGTAGTCGATATCGAGCACGACCTTGCCGCCGTTTGCGCGCACCAGCTTCATCGCTTTGCGCTGGGCGGCCTCAGGGCCGGGCCGGGCGAAATGCGTGCCGGTAACGACGACGGCGCGGGCCCTGGCGATGAAGGCGGGATCGATATCGCCTTCTTCCAGCGCCATGTCGGCGCAGTTCTCGCGGTAGAACAGCAGCGGGAAGGCCTTGTCGCTTTCGACCGAGAGGATGGCGAGCGCGGTCAGGCGCTCGGGATCGGTCTTGAGGCCGTCGAGATTCACGCCCTCGCGTGCGAGCTGCTCGCGCAGGAAGCGGCCGAACTGTTCGTTGCCGACGCGGGTCAGCAGGGCCGAGCGCAGGCCGAGCCGGGCGGTGCCGATCGCGATATTGGCCGGGCAGCCGCCGACCGACTTGGCGAAGGAGGTGACATCCTCCAGCCGCGAGCCGATCTGCTGGCCGTAGAGATCGACCGAGGCGCGGCCGATGGTGATGACGTCGAGCGCCTGCGCCGATCCGCCGAGCGGTCCCGCCATGTCTTCCTCCCGGCAGCGATGATCATCGAAGCCGAGCGGCTCCGGTCGCGGGAATGAAATAATAATTCCATCAATTCGTCAATGCGGAATGTATGTTCCTAAAGCTTTAGGCGTGTCCGCCACGGCGGCCCCTGCCGCGTCCGGCCCGGCGCGCCTCGCCGACGCCGACGGCGAGCGCCATCGAGAGCGCCATGGTCGAGGCCAGCGTGCGAAACCCGCCAAAATCCGCCTCGGCGACCTCGAACCAGAGCTTGGCGATGCTGGCGAGCGGGGAGAAGGCGCTGTCGGTGATGGCGACGAGCGGCACGTCACGTTCCGCGAGGCCGCGTGCGTCCTCGATCGTCGCGGGCGCATAGGGCGAGAAGCTGATGACGAGGACGGCATCCTTCGGCGTCGCGAAGGCGATCATCTCGGGATCGAGGCCGGCAGCCGACTCGACGAGCTGGTTGCGGACCTGGAGCTTGCCGAGCGCATAGGCGAGATAGCTCGCCACCGGATAGGAGCGGCGCCGGGCGAGGATATAGATCGTCTCGGCGCGGGCGAGCACATCGATCGCGCGGTCGAGCGTGGCTTCGTCGATGGTGCGGCTCATCACGTCCAACGACTTGCGCGAGGCGGTCAGGAAGCCGTCGAGGATGCGGTGGTTTCCAGCCGCCGTGCCATCGCCGACCCGCAGCGTGTTGAGGCGTTCCTCATAGCTGGAATTGCGCTCGCGCAGGCGGGCGCGGAAGACGCCCTGCAGGCTGGTGAAGCCGTCGAAGCCGAGATGCTGGGCGAAGCGGATCAGCGTGGAGGGCTGGACGCCGGCCGAGACCGCGATGCTGGCGGCGGTGCCGAAGGCGATCTCGTCGGGATTGTCGAGAGCATAGGCTGCGATCTGGGCGATGCGCTTGGGCAGGCTTTCGCGCTGACTGAGAATCGATGCGCGCAATTCGTCGAAGTCGCGCGGCAGCTCCGCAACGGCGGTTTCGCTCATCCTGGATTCCCGTTGCCGTCCCTGTTGTCGACAGTTCTGGCAGCGAAGCGGAAATGGAGCAAGCGTTCCAATGGAGGAATGAACGCTCGACTATAGGTTAGCCGAGCGGTGCGGTTGTGCAGCTCTGGCCGCCATCGACCGGCAGGCAGACGCCCGTGATGAATTTCGCCTCGTCGGAGGCGAGGAAGACGGCGGCGTTGGCGATGTCCCAGGCCGTGCCCATCTTGCCAATCGGCACCTGCGCGTCGCGGGCGGCGACCATCTCCTCGACCGAGGCGTATTGCGCGGAGATCTGCTTGTAGATCAGCGGTGTGTCGATCAGGCCGGGCATGATGCAGTTCGCGCGGATGCCCTGCTTCGCATATTGCATCGCGAGCGCGACCGTCGCCTGGTTCACCGCTGCCTTGGTGGCGTAATAGGCGAAGTAGGGATAGCCGGTCCAGCGGATCGCTGCGAGCGAGGAAATGTTGACGATGGCGCCGCCACCGCCCTTCAGCATCTCCGGGATGACGGCCTTGGCGCAGCGATAGACCGAGCCGAGATTGAGCTGGAGCGAGGCGTTGAACTGCTCTTCCGAGAGCTCGACAGGGCCGCCCATATGGGTGACGCCGACATTGTTGTGGAGGATGTCGAGCCGCCCGAAATGCCGGGCTGTTTCAGCAACGCAGGCCTCGACCGAGGCGAGATTCGTCACATCGGCTGCGAGCGCGAGAGCCTTTCCGCCCTCTCCGGCGATGATCGCGGCGGTCTCTTCGGCGGCCGCATGGTTCAGGTCGATGCAGGCGACGCCGGCGCCCTCGCGGGCGAAGGCTACGGCCGCGGCCTTGCCGTTGCCCCAGCCGGGTCCGGAGGAGCCGGCGCCGAAGACGATGGCGATCTTGCCCTTCAGCCGGTCGGCCATGAGGTAACTCCGATATGAAACAAGAAATGCCTCAGCCCTCATCCTGAAGAGCCGCGAAGCGGCGTCTCGAAGGATGTTCCAGTGAGCGCTGGAGCATCCTTCGAGACGCGGGCTTGCGCCCGCTCCTCAGGATGAGGGCTGAGGGAATTATGGCGTTGTCAGCTCAGCGAGCTGCCGACGGCCTTTTCCAGGATGGCCCAGGCCTCGTCGCCATACTTCTTCTTCCACTCGGCGTAGAAGCCGGCCTTGCGCAGGGCTTCGCGGAAGGCGTCGGCCTTGGTCTCGTTGGCGACCATGCCCTTTGCGACGAGCTCCCCCTGCACGTTGGCATTGAGCTTGGCGACGTCGTCACGCTCGAGCAGCGCGGCGGCGTTGATGTTCTTGGCGACGATGGCGCGCAGGTCCTCCGGCAGCTTCTCCCAGGCGCGGCGGTTGGCCAGGAACCAGAAGCCGTCCCACATGTGGTTGGTCAGGGAGAGGTATTTCTGGACTTCGAAGAGCTTGGCGGTCGAGATGATCGCGAGCGGGTTCTCCTGGCCGTCGACGATCTTGGTCTGCAGCGCGGTGTAGACCTCGGCGAAGTTGATCGAGGCCGGGGCCGACTGGAAGGCGGTGAACATCGAGGTCCAGAGCGGCGAGACCGGCACGCGGATCTTGAAGCCCTTGAGGTCGTCGGGCGTGTTGATCGGGCCCTTGGACGAGGTGATCTGACGGAAGCCGTTGTCCCAGATCTTGTCCATGACGACGAGATTGGCCTTGTTGATCTGGCCGCGGACGTAAGCCCCGAGTTCGCCGTCCATCGCCTTCCAGACGGCGTCATAGTTCGGGAAGGCGAAGCCGATACCGGAGAGCGAGGCGTTGGCGACCAGCGTCGAGAGGATCAGCGGCGAGAGCGTGAAGAACTCGACGCCGCCCGAGCGGACCTGGCTCAGCATGTCGGTGTCGGAGCCGAGCTGGTTGTTCGGGAAGATCTGGATGTCGACGCGACCCTTGGTCTCTTCCTTGATCTTGGCCACGGCCTCGTTGGCGCGCGTGTTCATCGGGTGCGCGACGGGCAGGTTGTTGGCGTATTTATAGGTGAACTCGGCAGCCTGCGCGTTGGCGCGGCCGATATGGAACGTGCCGATGGCAGAGGCGGCGGCTGTCGCCTGAAGCAGGGTGCGGCGCGAGATGGTCATGGGCGTTTCTCCTTGAGAGTGTCTGGTTTCTTGCTGGTTTCTTGTTGTGAGCTTCACAGCACCCAGGTCGAGAGGCCGGGGACGAGGGCGATGACGACGAGGCCGACGATCAGGGCGAAGATATAGGGCCAGACCGCGCCCATCGCCTCGTCGGGCGAGACGTTGCCGATCTTGCAGGCGATGTAGAAGCCGATGCCGATCGGCGGCGCCATCAGGCCGATATTCATCGCGGTGACCACGACCATCGAATAATGCACGTCGTTGATGCCGAGGTTCTTGGCGATCGGGAACATCAATGGTGCCATCAGCACGATCGCCGGCAGGCCCTCCAGTACACAGCCGAGGATCATGAAGACGACGATGGTGACCGCCATGAAGGTGAGCCAGCCGCCGGGCAGGTTCGCCATGAAGACGGCGAGGTCGCGGGCGAAGCCGGTCTGGGTCAGCGCCCAGGCCATGGCGAGCGCCGTGCCAAGGATCACCAGGATCGCGCCGGAGAGCGCCGCCGTCTCGACCAGCATCTGGTAGAACTTGCGCAGGCTGATGCCGCCATAGAGCACGATGCCGATGACGAGCGCATAGAGCACCGCGATGGTCGAGACCTCGGTCGCGGTCGCGACGCCCCCGCCGACCGCGGCGCGGATGATGAAGGGCAGGACGAGGGCCGGCGCGGCGACGAGCGCGACCTTGCCGATCACCGCCAGCGGCGCGCGGCGCACGCCCTTCATGTCCTCCGCCGCCGCCTTCCAGCGGGCGAGACCGGCGAGCGCGACCAGCAGAACGCCGGCGATGACGAAGCCCGCGTTGAACAGCCCGGCAATCGAGACGCCGGCGACCGAGCCCAGCACGATCAGCACGATCGAGGGCGGCACGGTGTCGGCCATGGCGGCGCCGGTCGAAAGCAGCGCGATCAGGTCCTTGGGCTTGTAGCCGCGTCGCTTCATCTCCGGGAACAGCGCGGGCGCGACCGTCGCCATGTCCGAGACCTTCGAGCCCGAGATGCCTGAGACGAGATAGAGCGAACCGAGCAGCACATAGGACATGCCGGCGCGGACATGGCCGAGCAGGGACGCGAGGAAATCGACGATCGCCTTGCCCATGCCGGTCGCGTCGAGGATGCAGCCAAGCAGCACGAAGATCGGCACGGAGAGCAGGATGAGGCTCGACATGCCCTCGTCCATGCGCCCGATCATGACGATCGTCGGGACGCTGGTCGAGAAGGCGAGGAAGGCGAGCGTGCCCAGCCCGAAGCAGAAGGCGATCGGGACGCCCGCAACGAGGCAGGCGGCGACGACGCCGAGCAGGAAGATCAGGATGTTGTAGTAGCCGAGCCCCTTCAGCGTCGGCCCGAGCAGCCAGAAGGCCAGGCCGAACCCGCCGACGACCAGCACGGCTGCGGCGATGTCGACGAGGCGCGCGGTCTTGAAGATATAGCGCAGGGTGAGCAGCAGCATCAGCACGATGCCGACGGCCAGTGCCGAGACACGCCAACTGACCGGGATGTTGAGCGCGGCCGAGGTGACGTAGCTCTCTTCCACCGCGTATTCGATGGCCGGGTCGACCATCGCGGCCAGAAAGGCGGCAACCGCGACGAGCGCCAGCGTCTCGACGAATTCGCGCAGCCGCGGCGGCATCATGCCGACGAACAGCGACAGTCGCAGGTGCTCGTTGCGGTCGACGGCGATGGCGGCGCCGAGCATGGCGAGCCAGATGAAGGCGATCGAGGCGACCTCGTCGACCCAGACGAAGGGCAGCGAGAAGACGTAGCGCGAGACGACGCCGAGTAGCAGCACGCCGATGATGAAGGCGACCAGCACGGCAGCGACGGCCTCGACCGGGCGCATGATGGCCGAGCCGGGACGTGCGTCCTCGTTCTCGCTGAGGTTCTCAGGGATTTTCAGGGTATCGATGACATCGACCATGCGGCGGCCTCAGGTGCCGGTCGCCGGACGCGAAGCGCCCGCTATGCAGGATGCCCTGGGGGCCATCGTTCCGTTCCTCCCTCCGCGCCGATCTTGTTGGGCCGTCGGCGTCGCTTGTGGTCCACACTGTGAATAGCCGGACAGCGGGACGGCAGGCAGATTACACAAGGGAAGCGGCATTGCAATCCGCAAAGCGTCCATCTACGGTTGGAGAACAAGAACAAGGTCCATATCATGGACTGTGTGGAGGAGCGCTTGCCGCCAAATTCCGCGCCCGAAGCCGGGCTGTCCGGCTCGCAGAGCGTCGACCGCGCGCTCGGGCTGCTCTCGCTGATCGGGCGGGAGCCGGCCGAGGGGTTGCCGCTTGGCGAGATCGTCTCCGGCAGCGGCCTCAACAAGCCGACGACGCGGCGCCTCCTGCTGGCGCTGATGCGGGCGGGATTGGTCGAGCAGGAGCCGCAGACGCGGCGTTATTGCCTGGGCGAGGAGGCCTTCGTGCTCGGCGTGCTGGCCGCGCGGCGCCATAGCCTGCTCGAGATCGCGATGGAGGGCCTGCGCCGGCTTTCGGCCGAGACGCAGGATACGAGCTTCCTCACCGTCCGGCGCGAGAACTATGCGATCTGCCTGCATCGGGAGGAGGGGACCTATCCGGTCCGCACGCACGCGCTGCAGGCCGGTGACCAGCACCCGCTCGGCGTCGGTGCGGGCTCGCTCGCCATGCTGGCGGCCCTGCCGGACGACGATGTGGACCGGGTCATCGCGGCTAACGAGGCCGTCTTGCTGGCGCGCTATCCAGGCTTCGCGCCGGAGGCTTTGCGGGCCGATGTCGTTGGGACACGGGCGCGCGGCTTCTCGCTCAATCCCGGCCGGCTCGTCGCCAGCTCATGGGGCATCGGCCGGGCCTTCCGCTACCCGGACGGGCGGGTCGCAGGGGCGCTGTCGATCGCCGCGATCGACAGCCGGATGGTGCCGGCCCGGCAGGCGGAGCTTTCGCTATTGCTGGCGCGCGAAGCCGAGCGGCTGGAAGCGCTGCTCAAGCAGATGTTCGTATCCAAGCGGGCTGTGCGGCCAATCGTGGCCGCCGCACCGCGTTCCATCGAGACAGGGAGAGCCGCAAGATGAGCTCTGCAAAACCAGCCCCGACCGGGGGCGTCGTGCCGATGACGCGGCGTGTGATGAACCTCGCCCATATCGCGACGCAGAATGCCCGGCGCCTGCCCGCACACCCCGCCTTCATCTGGGGCGAGAAGACGCTCGACTGGGCCGAGATCGATGCGCAGGTTTCCGCGCTGGCGGCGGGCCTGCGGGCGCGTGGCATCGGCAAGGGCGACCGCCTGCTGGTTCATTCCAAGAACTGCGACGCGATGTTTATCTCGATGTTCGCGACCTTCCGGCTCGGTGCCGTCTGGGTGCCCACGAATTTCCGCCTGCTGCCGGACGAGGTCGCCTATCTCGCAACGGCTTCCGGCGCGAAGGGCTTCCTCTGCCATGGCGATTTCCCGGAGCATGCGGCGGCCGTCGCGGCTGCGAACCCTGCGCCGGAGTTCACCTGGCGGATCGGCGAGGGCGCTTTCGGCGAGGACGAGGTCGGCGCCGTGATCGCGCGCCATCGCGGCGAAAAGGTCGAGAACGCCGCGGTCGAGCACGACGATCCCTGCTGGTTCTTCTTCACCTCCGGCACGACCGGGCGCTCCAAGGCGGCGGTGCTGACTCATGGCCAGATGGGCTTCGTCATCACCAACCATCTCTGCGACCTCGTGCCCGGCTCGACCGAAAAGGACGCCTCGCTGGTGGTTGCGCCGCTCTCGCATGGCGCGGGCGTGCATCAATTGATGATCTCGGCGCGCGGCGCGACGTCGATCCTGCTGCCGACCGAGCGCTTCGACATCGACGAGGCCTATCGCCTGATCGCGAAGCACCGCATCAGCAACATCTTCACGGTGCCGACGATCCTGAAAATGCTGGTCGAGCATCCCGCCGCCGACAGCCATGATCACTCGAGCCTGCGCTACATCATCTATGCCGGCGCGCCGATGTATCGCGAGGACCAGAAGGCGGCGCTGAAAAAGCTAGGCAAGGTGATCGTGCAGTATTTCGGGCTGGGCGAGGTCACCGGCAACATCACCGTGCTGCCGCCGGCCCTGCACGAGACCGAGGACGGCCCGAACGCCCGCATCGGCACCTGCGGCTTCGAGCGCACGGGCATGCAGGTGCAGATCCAGGACGAGGACGGCAAGGAGGTCGAGGCGGGCGTTCAAGGCGAGATCTGCGTGATCGGGCCTGCCGTCTTCGCGGGCTATTACGACAACTCGGAAGCCAATGCGAAATCCTTCCGCGATGGCTGGTTCCGCACCGGCGATCTCGGCCATATGGACGAACAGGGCTTCGTCTACATCACCGGCCGCGCCTCGGACATGTACATCTCCGGCGGCTCGAACATCTATCCGCGCGAGATCGAGGAGAAGATCCTGACCCATCCCGCGATCGCGGAGGTCGCGGTGCTCGGCGTGCCCGATCCGGTCTGGGGCGAGATCGGCATCGCGGTCTGCGTCAACCGGCCGGGCCAGAACGCGACCGAAGGCGAGATCGCGGATTTCCTCGGACCCAAGATCGCCCGCTACAAGATGCCGAAGCGCTTCCTGTTCTGGGAGGCCCTGCCGAAATCGGGCTATGGCAAGGTGCCGAAGCGCCTCGTCAAGGACGAGCTCGAGAAGCGCGGCGAGCTCGATTTCCTGAAGGGAAAGGCATCGTGAGGCGCATCCAGCAGCCCGGCACGGGAACGCCCGAGCGCATCCAGTGGGTCGAATGCGGCGGGCGCTCCTTTTCGCTGACACTGCCGGCCGGCGTGCCGTTGCTGGAGGCGGTCAGGAGCGGCTTCGCGGCCGAGGGGTTCGCCTCGGGCGTGGTGAAGCTCGACGGGCTGAAGCTCTCGCCCTTCGCCTATGTGATGCCGGCGCTGTCGAAGACGCCTGAGCATGCGGCTTTCTATAGCGACACCTTCTGGCCGGAAGGGGGAGCTGGTGTCGAAGTCGGCGCGATGACCTTCGGCCAGCGCGATGGCGCGCCCTTCTTCCACGCCCATGCGCTGTGGGTTGAGGGTGATGGCAAGCGCAGCGGCGGCCATATCCTGCCGGATGAGACGACGGTTGCCGAGACGATCACGCTGCAGGCGGTCGGGCTGGATGGTGCGGCTTTCACGGCCGAGCCGGACAGCGAGACGCATTTCAAGCTGTTCGGGCCGGTGTCCGCCGCATCAAGTGGCGCCGGGGAAGACCGGTTCTTTGCGCTGCGGGTGAAGCCGAATGTCGATTTCTGCGGGGCGTTGGAATCGTTTTGCGCAGAGCGCGGCATCCGCGAGGCGGTCATCCATGGCGGTGTCGGCTCGACCATCGGGGCGCGGTTTGTCGATGGTGGTGTGGTCGAGAATTTCGCGACGGAGGTTGCGATCACGGAGGGGCGGATCGCCCGCGGTGCCGGCGGCTTCGAAGCGACGATCGATGTCGCCTTGGTCGACTATAGCGGCGCGGTGGCGAGCGGCCGGCTGGTCCGCGGTGACAACCCGGTTCTGATGACGTTCGAGCTCGTGCTGGAGGCGCGTTGACGTTTCAGCCCGTCAACCGCCCCGCTGCTTCGCGATCTCCCGGTTGCGCAAATCCTTGCGCATGATCTTGCCTGTCGCTGTCAGCGGCAGTTCGGTCACGAACTCGACCTCGCGCGGATACTGGTAGGCCGCCAGCCGGTCGCGCACGAAGGCCTGGATTTCCGCCGCCAGTTCCGCTGTCGGCGTCACGCCCGGCTTCGGCAGCACGAAGGCCTTGACGATCTCGGTGCGGACGGGATCGGGCACGCCGACGACCGCGACCATCAGCACGGCTGGATGGCGGATGATGCAATCCTCGATATCGCCGGGTCCGATGCGGTAGGAGCCCGAGGAGATGATGTCGTCGTCGCGGCCCTGGAACCAGAAATAGCCTTCCTCGTCGCGCGCGCCGCTGTCGCCGGTGACGAGCCATTCGCCGATGAACTTCGCCGCGGTGGCTTCGGGCTGGTTCCAGTATTCCAGCATCATCACCGGATCGGGCCGTGCGACCGCGATCAGCCCCTGCTCGCCATCAGGCAATTCGCGGCCCTCGGGCGAAATGACCGCGACGCGGTGGCCGGGCACGGCACGGCCCATCGAGCCTGGCTTCACCGGGTAGAGGCTCGCGCAGTTGGAAACGAGCAGGTTCGCCTCGGTCTGGCCGTAGAACTCGTTGACCGGGAAGCCGAAGGTCTCGCGGCTCCAGTCGAGCATGTCGGCGCCGAGCGTCTCGCCGCCGGTACCGATCGAGCGCATCGCATAGCCGAAGCGTTGGGGATTGTTGACTTGCCGCATCAGCTTGAGCGCGGTCGGCGGCAGGAAGGCGTTGCGCACCTTGTGCCGTGCCATCAGCGCGAAGGCGGCCTCGGGATCGAATTTGCGGGCGCGGGAGGCGAGCACCGGCACGCCGCAATAAAGGCTGGGCAGCAGGACATCGAGCAGGCCGCCGATCCAGGCCCAGTCGGCCGGCGTCCAGAACAGGTCGCCCGACTGTGGGAAGAATTCCTGCGGCAATTGCACGCCGGGGAGATGACCGAGCAGGACGCGATGGGCGTGCAGCGCGCCCTTCGGCTTACCGGTGGTGCCGGAGGTGTAGATGATCACGGCCGGATCGTCGGCGCGCGTGTCGGCGGCGGTGAAGCGGTCGGAGGCCTTAGCCATCTCCGTCTCGAAATCGAGATGGCCGGCGCCGCCGACGACGAAGATCTTGCGCAGGTTCGGCAGGGCCTCGCGGATCGCCTCGACCTTGCCGATGTTCTCCGCGTCGGTGACCAGCACGCTGGCGCCGCTATGGCCGAGCCGGTGCTCCAGCGCCTCCGGTCCGAACAGGATGAAGAGCGGCAGGGCGATGGCGCCGAGCTTGTAGGCGCCGAGATGGGCAATGGCCGTTTGCGGCGATTGCGGCAGCAGGATGCCGACGCGCTCGCCCGGTCCGATGCCGTGAGCGCGGAGCAGATTGGCGAAGCGATTTGAGGCGCGGGACAGTTCATCGAAAGAGAGCGTCGCGACCTTGCCTCCGTCCTCCTCGAAGATCAGTGCCGGCTTGCCTGTGCCGTCGGCATGCGCGTCCGAGCAGGCCGTGCCGATATTGAACCGCTCCGGGATGCGCCAGGCGAAGGCGTCCAGCGTGTCGCGATAGGTCGCGCGGCGTTCGAGCATGGTGGGCTCCGGTCTTCGCATGCGTTTGCGCCGATCCTGCCCAGCCGGCCTATGGGCTGACAAGCCCGAGCGGAGCAGCTTACGGTTTGCGCAAAATTGCGGAGAAGCGAGGACATGCCCGTGACCAAACCGATCTGGGTCGAGGCCGCGATCAACGGCCCCTGGGGCAAGGAGCGCCAGCCCGGCATTCCGATCAGCATCCCCGATATCGTCGCGGACGGCATCGCCGCTGTGGAGGCGGGCGCCGCCATCGTGCATCTACATGTCTACGACATGGTGACCGGCCGGCAGCGCGATGATTGGCAGCTCTATGCGCAGGCGATCGAAGGCATCCGCGCCAGGGTCGACGCGATCGTCTACCCGACCATCCCGATCCTCGGCTCGGGCTATGCCGGCGACATGATCGGGTCGGGTCGCTACACCCATCTCGAGGAACTGGCGAAGCGCGGGCTTGCCGAATGGGGCGTGCTCGATCCCGGTTCGTGCAACTGGACGACCTTTGCCGGCATCCCGGAGGGCGAGGCCGGTTTCATCTACCAGAACCCCGGCGAGCATATCCGCGAGGGGATGGAGGTGGCTGAGCGCCACAAGGTCCATCCGAGCTATGCGATCTACGAGCCCGGCTTCACCCGGCTCGGCGCCGCGCTGGCCAGGGCTTATCCGGGCATGCCCATGCCGATCTATCGATTGATGTTCTCGGATGCCTTCGCCTGGGGCTTTCCGCCGCGCGAATGGGCGCTGGAGGCGCATCTCAGGCTGCTCGCCGAGGATGCGCCCGAGGCGCCGGTGATGATCGCCGGGCTCGGCGTCGATCTCAGAGACCTCATCGGCCCGGCCGTGGCGCGGGGCGTCCATGTCCGCGGCGGGCTGGAGGATGCGCCCTTCGGCTGCGAGAAGACGAATCGCGAATTGATCGCGGACACCGTCCGCCTGGTCGAGGCTGCCGGCGGGAAGCCGGCAAGCGCGGCCGAGGTGCGGGATTGGCTGGCGCGGCAGGGGAAGGGAGAAGCGTAGTGAGTGTGCGCGATAAATTGCTCGACCGGTTCCTGCGCTATGTCGCGATCGAGAGCCAGAGCGACATGAAGGCGACCAGCCTGCCGAGCACGCCGGGCCAGCAGGTGCTGGCGGAGTTGCTGGCCGAGGAGCTGCGCGGGCTCGGGCTGGAGAACGTCGTCATCGATGACCATGCCACGGTGACGGCGCTGAAGCGCGGCACGAAGCCCGGTGCGCCGCGTATCGGCTTCATCGCCCATGTCGATACGGTCGATGTCGGGCTGTCGCCGGTGATCAAGCCGCAGGTGCTGCGCTTCGAAGGCGAGGATCTCTGCCTCAACGCGGAGAAGGATATCTGGCTGCGCGTCGCCGAGCATCCCGAGATCAAACCCTATAAGGGCAGCGAAATCGTCTTCAGCGACGGCACCAGCGTGCTTGGCGCGGACAACAAGGCGGCGGTCGCGATCGTGATGACGCTGCTGGCGGAACTGCGCCCCGAGGATGAGCATGGCGACATCCTCGTCGCCTTCGTGCCGGACGAGGAGATCGGCCTGCGCGGCGCCCAGGCGCTCGATCTCGCCCGGTTCGCCTGCGACTTCGCCTACACGATCGACAGTTGCGAGGTCGGCGAGGTCGTATGGGAGAACTTCAACGCCGCCATGGCCGAGATCGTCCTCACCGGCGTCACTGCCCATCCGATGTCGGCGAAGGGCGTGCTGGTGAACCCGATCCTGATGGCGCAGGATTACATGGCCGCTTTCGACCGTGCGCAAACGCCGGAGAACACGGCCGGCCGCGAGGGCTATACCTGGTTCGTCGAACTCGTCGCCAACGCGGCCGAGGCGGTGCTTCGCGCCAATATCCGTGATTTCGACAAGGCGTCCTTCGAAGCTCGCAAGCGGCGGATCGGCGAGGTCGCGGCGGAGATCGCAAAGCGCTATCCGACCGGACGGGTCACCTCGGAGGTGAGCGATGTCTACGGCAATATCGCCGACAGCCTGGGCGAAGACCGGCGCTCGGTCGATCTCTTGATGGCGGCGCTGTCCGAATTGCAGATCGCGCCGAAGCGGATCCCGATGCGGGGCGGCACGGACGGGGCGGCGCTCTCGGCGCGCGGGCTGCCGACGCCGAATTTCTTCACCGGCGCGCATAATTTCCACTCGCGCTTCGAATTCCTGCCGCTGCCGGCTTTCGCGACCTCCTATGAGGTGGCGCGGCGCATCTGCCTGCTGGCGGGGCAGGGCGCCTAGCGCGGCTTGTCGCATTGGCGTGCGGCTCGCCGGTGCCTACATGAGGTGGGCAGGAACAGCGAAAGCACGATCCGCATGTCCGAACGCGACGCCGAAGCCAACCGATTCTCCGCTCGCGCGGCGCGCTATGCCCGCGTCGGCGCCAATGTCGGCGGGGTGGCCGCCCGGATGGCCGGCGCCCGGCTCTTCGGCGTCGAAGGGCGCGATGCCTCCAATGCCGAGGCGCTGGCCAAGGCACTGGGCGGGCTGAAGGGCCCGATCATGAAGGTGGCGCAGCTCGTCGCCACCATTCCCGATGTCGTGCCGCCGGAATACGCCGCCGAATTGCAGAAGCTGCAATCGCAGGCGCCGCCGATGGGCGCGGCCTTCGTCAAGCGCCGGATGATGGCCGAGCTCGGTGCCAGCTGGCGCGAGCGCTTCGGCGAATTCGACCTGAAGCCGGCGGCTGCGGCCTCATTGGGGCAGGTGCATCGCGCGACGACGCAGGAGGGCGCGGCGCTCGCTTGCAAGCTGCAATATCCCGACATGGAATCGGCGGTGGAGGCCGATATCGCGCAACTCGAGGTGCTGTTCTCGCTGCACCGGCGCATGGGCGCGGTGATCGACACCACCGAGATCGCCAAGGAGATCGGCGCCCGTGTCCGCGAGGAGCTCGACTACCGGCGCGAGGCCAAGCATGCCGCGCTCTATCAGGCGATCCTGTCGGATACGCCTGAAATTCGCGTGCCGGCTGTCGAGGCCGGGCTCTCGACCGGGCGGCTTCTCACCATGCACTGGCTCGAGGGCAGCCCGATTCTCTCGCATAAGCAAGACGGGCAGGCGGTGCGCGACCGGATCTCGACCGCGATGTTCAAGGCGTGGTGGCGCCCGTTCAGCCATCACGGCGTCATCCATGGCGACCCTCATCTGGGGAACTACACGGTGTTTTCGGAGAGCGGGGAGCCACAGGGCATCAACCTGCTCGATTACGGCTGCATCCGCATCTTCCCGCCGAGCTTCGTCGGCGGCGTCGTCGATCTCTACAAGGGCCTGCGCGACGGCGAGGAGGCCCGCGTCATCCACGCCTATGAGACCTGGGGCTTCAAGGGACTGACGAAAGATCTCGTCGACACCCTGAACATCTGGGCGCGCTTCATCTACGGGCCGCTGCTGGAAGACCGGGTCAGGCGCATCGCCGAGGATGTCAGCCCGGCCGAATACGGGCGCAAGCAGGCTTTCCAGATGCATCAGGCCCTGAAGGCGCGGGGACCGGTGACGGTCCCGCGCGAGTTCGTGTTCATGGACCGCGCCGCGATCGGGCTCGGCGGCGTCTTCCTGCATCTCGACGCCGAGCTGAATTTCCACCGCTTGTTCGAAGCGGAGATCGAGGGATTTTCCGTCGAGCGCGTCGCGGCGCAGCAGGGTGCGGCACTGACGGCTGCGGGGTTGAAGCCGGCGGCATAAGGCGCTCAGTCGCCGTCTGCCGATATCGTCTGCCCGATCCGACAGGCGGCGATGTTCTCGTCGTCACGCCTGGTCTGCTCGCGACCAGCGTCTCGGCGTTTCGCACAGGGCTGGGGTCGAGAGTCATGCACTCATCGTTCGTCGCCAGCTTGATCCGATCATCTACGGACAGTTCCGTCGCTGATCCAGCGATGGACGAATCTGCCGGTCGGTGCTCCGGGCGGTGCCAGATGGCGTAGATCGTTCTCAAAATCGGCCGATAACAAGAATAATTCTCTATTTAAATCGATTGAATTGCTCCGCGCTGTTCGCTAGAGAATGGTTGTGCGAGGTTGCGACGGCATGCTCCACCGTTGCAGCAAGCTGCCGCGTTGCCCGTGCGTCGCGGGTGCGCTACAGGCTTAGAGAGACTGTGTCTTTTTCAGGATCGAGACCATGGCCGACCACGCCCATCACGCCGACGCCCCCGCGATGGACTATCCCGAGCATGAGCGGACTTATACCGGCTTCGTGCATTTCGCCGAGGTTGCGACCGTCGCCTCGCTCGCCATCGTCGCGGCGCTCGCCGTCGGCGGCACCAAGCACGCCTGGGGCACGGCGCTGATCGGCACGCTTCTTGCTGTCATCGGCACGGGCATCGGCATCGCCGCCCCGTCGATCTCCTGGCGCGCGCCTCTCGTCTCGCTCGTGCTGATGCTGCTCGCGCTGCTCCTGCTCTGACCGTCTCCCCATAACGCCGGAAAGGCCTTTTCCCGCCATGCGCATTGCTGTCCCAGCCGAAACGCAAGGGGCGGAAACCCGCGTCGCAGCGACGCCGGAGACCGTCCGCAAGTTCAAGGGCCTCGGCGCCGAGGTCGTGGTCGAGACGGGGGCGGGCAAAGCCTCCGGCATCCTCGATGCGGATTATGAGGCAGCAGGGGCGACAATCGCGAAAACGGCGGCGGAAGCGCTGGCCGGCGCGGCTATCGTGCTGAAGGTGCGGCGTCCGTCGGAGAGCGAGATCGCCGGCCTGCCGGCTGGTGCGCTCGTCGTCGCGACGATGGACCCCTATGGCAACGAGGCGCAGGTCGCGGCGCTGGCCAAGGCCAATGTCGACGCCTTCGCCATGGAGTTCATGCCGCGCATCACCCGGGCCCAGGTGATGGACGTGCTGTCCTCGCAGGCCAATCTCGCGGGCTATCGCGCCGTGATCGACGGCGCGGCCGAATACGGCCGGGCGCTGCCGATGATGATGACGGCGGCGGGCACCGTGCCGGCTGCGAAGATCTTCGTGATGGGCGTCGGCGTCGCCGGCCTGCAGGCGATCGCGACCGCGCGGCGCCTCGGCGCCATCGTCACCGCGACCGACGTGCGCCCCGCCACCAAGGAACAGGTCGAATCGCTCGGCGCCAAGTTCCTCGCCGTCGAGGACGAGGAGTTCAAGCAGGCGCAGACGGCCGGCGGCTATGCCAAGGAGATGTCCAAGGAATACCAGGCGAAGCAGGCGGAGCTGACCGCGAGCCACATCGCCAAGCAGGACATCGTCATCACCACCGCGCTGATCCCGGGGCGGCCTGCGCCGAAGCTGATCTCGGCGGCGATGGTCGAGAGCATGAAGCCCGGCTCCGTGATCGTCGATCTCGCGGTCGAGCGCGGCGGCAATTGCGAGCTCGCCAACCCCGGCGAGGTCGTGACCACCGGGAACGGCGTCAAGATCGTGGGCCATCTCAACGTGCCCGGCCGCCTGCCCGCAACCTCCTCCTCGCTCTACGCCAAGAACCTCTTCGCCTTCGTCGAGACGCTGATCGACAAGGCCGAGAAGAAGCTCGCGGTGAACTGGGACGACGAGCTGGTCAAGGCGACCGCCCTGACGAAGGACGGTGCCGTCATCCACCCGAATTTCTCAGCCAAGGCCTGAGCGAAGGAATTCCGACCATGGCAACTCCCTCCACCGAACAGGCTCTCGAACAGGCCCGCAACGCGGCCGCTCTCGCCAAACAGGCAGCCGAGCTCGCCGAGCGCTACGCCGATCAGGCCGCGGCCGCGGCCAGCATCGCGACCGGCGGCGTCGACCCGACGGTCTACCGCCTCGCGATCTTCGTGCTCGCCGTCTTCGTCGGCTACTATGTCGTCTGGTCGGTGACGCCGGCGCTGCACACGCCGCTGATGTCGGTCACCAACGCGATCTCCTCCGTCATCGTCGTCGGCGCCTTGCTGGCGGTCGGCGTCGAGACCCTGCCGACGCTCGGTGACGGGCCGATCTGGGCCAAGGTCTTCGGCTTCCTCGCGCTGGTCCTCGCCTCGGTGAATATCTTCGGCGGCTTCCTCGTCACCGAGCGAATGCTCGCGATGTACAAGAAGAAGGGCTGATCGCCATGGCCGCGAACCTCTCAGCCCTGCTCTACGTCGTCTCCGGCGTCCTCTTCATCATGGCCCTGCGCGGCCTGTCGCATCCGACGACCTCGCGACAGGGCAACCGCTACGGCATGATCGGCATGGCGATCGCCATCGTCACGACCGTGGTGTTCTTCCCGCCGTCGGGCTTCTCGGGCTGGCTGCTCGTCATTATCGGCATCGCCATCGGCGGCGGTATCGGCGCGGTCATGGCCAAGCGCGTGCAGATGACGCAGATGCCGCAGCTCGTCGCCTTCTTCCACTCGCTGGTCGGCCTTGCCGCGGTGCTGGTGGCGGCGGCGGCGCTCTATGCCCCGGAAGCCTTCGGCATCGGCCATGCCGGCTCGATCAAGGGCGCGAGCCTGTTCGAGATGGCGCTCGGCGTCGCGATCGGCGCGGTCACCTTCACCGGTTCGATCATCGCCTTCCTCAAGCTCGACGGGCGGATGAGCGGCAAGCCGATCATGCTGCCGCAGCGCCATGGCATCAATATCGGGCTCGGCATCGCGCTCGTGGTGCTGCTGGCGATCTTCATCAAGAGCGAGAGCCACACCGTCTTCTGGCTGATCGTCGCGGTCTCGCTGGTGCTCGGCGTGCTGCTGATCATCCCGATCGGCGGCGCCGACATGCCGGTCGTCGTCTCGATGCTGAACTCCTATTCCGGCTGGGCCGCGGCGGGCATCGGCTTCACGCTGGGCAACATGGCGCTGATCATCACCGGCGCGCTGGTCGGCTCGTCCGGTGCGATCCTGTCCTACATCATGTGCAAGGCGATGAACCGGAGCTTCATCTCGGTCATCCTCGGCGGCTTCGGCGGCGATGACGCCGCGGCCGGCGCGGGTGGCGCGGTCGAAGCGCGGCCGGTCAAGCAGGGCTCGCCCGACGATGCCGCCTACATCATGAAGAATGCCGGCAAGGTCATCATCGTGCCCGGCTACGGCATGGCGGTGGCGCAGGCGCAGCACACGCTGCGCGAGATGGCCGACCTGCTCAAGAAGGAGGGCGTCGAGGTCAAATACGCCATCCATCCGGTCGCAGGCCGCATGCCCGGCCATATGAACGTGCTGCTGGCCGAGGCCAACGTGCCCTATGACGAGGTCTTCGAGCTCGAGGACATCAACTCGGAATTCGGCCAGGCCGACGTCGCCTTCGTCATCGGCGCCAACGACGTCACCAACCCGGCCGCCAAGACCGACAAGTCCTCGCCGATCTATGGCATGCCGATCCTCGACGTCGAGAAGGCCAAGACCGTGCTCTTCATCAAGCGCGGCATGGCGGCGGGCTATGCCGGCGTCGAGAACGAACTGTTCTTCCGCCCCAACACCATGATGCTGTTCGGCGACGCCAAGAAGGTCACCGACGCGATCGTCAAGGCGATGGCGCACTGACGCCGAGCCGTCATCGGATTGCTGCAAAGGGCCGGCTTGATCGCCGGCCCTTTCGTTTCCGGAACCTGCATCGCGTGATGATCCGGCGTCTGCTGAAACTGCTGCTGTTGCTGGGGCTGGCGGGCTACTTCGCCGGGCTGGGCATGCTCTATCTGCGCCAGCGCGAGATGATGTATCCGCGCGATCCGGCGAGGGCGGACATCACTACGGCCGGGCTCGACGCCGCCGAGGAGGTCAGCGTGGCCACGGCCGATGGCGAGCGGCTGGTCGCCTGGGTCGTGCCGCCGCGTGCAGGCAAGCCGGTCCTGCTCTATTTCCACGGCAATGCCGGCAATCTCGGCAGGCCCGGGCGCGTGGAGCGCTTCCGGGGACTCACGGAGGACGGCACGGGCCTGTTCGCCATCAGCTATCGCGGCTATGGCGGCTCCTCCGGCACTCCGAGCGAAGAGGGGCTGTTGCAGGACGCGCGGGCGGCCTATGGCGCTGCTGCGGCGCGGTTCGGCGCCGGCAGGCTGGTCGGATACGGCGAGTCGCTGGGCACCGGCGTGGTGCTGAAGCTCGCGGCAGAGGTGCCGCTCCAGGCGGTGGTGCTGGAGGCGCCCTATCGTTCGACCCTGGCTGTGGCGCAGGGGCTCTATCCCTATCTGCCGCTCAGCCTGGTGATGAAGGACCAGTTCCGCTCGGATGAGATCATCGCCCGGGTCCGGGCGCCGCTGCTCGTGCTGCATGGCGAGCGCGACCAGGTCATTCCCTTCGCGCAGGGACGGCAGCTCTACGCGCTCGCGAACGCGCCCAAGCGCTTCCTGGGCTTTACCACGGGGCGGCACGCGGATCTGCCGCGCTACGGATCGATCGGCGAGATCAGGCGTTTCCTGGCCGATGCCGTATCAGGCAGCATCGGCGGGGCGGACAGCCGCATGATCGGGGAGGGAGCCGGCGCGCGCCCCTGAGGCGCGCCTCCGATGCTCCGTCAGCTCCGGAAGAAGCCGCCGCCGCCGAGGCGCGATGAGCCGGCGCGGGCCTGGGCATTGTTGCCGTCGATGGACAACGCGCGCTGATAGGCTTCGGAAGCTTCGGCCTTCTTGCCGAGCTTCTCGAAGGCGAAACCGCGGCCGGCCCAGGCATTGGCATTGCGGTTGTCGACGTTGAGGGCGGCCGTGAAGTCCTCCTGCGCGGAATCGTACTTGCCAAGCGCGTTCAGGCTCTCGCCGCGCGCGATATAGGGCGGGGCGGTGTAGGGATTGCGGTCGATCACCGAGTCGAAATCGGTGACGGCATTCTGATGCTGGCCTTCCTTCTGGTAGACGAGGCCGCGGGCATGGAAAGCTTCCGCCGATTCGGGATTGAGCCGGATCGCGGTGTTGAGATCGGCTAGCGCCTGCTGGCTGTTGCCCTGCGCACGCAGCAGATTGGCGCGGGCGATATAGGCCGGCGCATAATTCGCATTGGCGGTGGTGGCGCGGTTGAAATCGGCGAGCGCCGAATCGGCGCGGCCGCTCTGGCGCAGCGCGAGGCCGCGATTCGTATAGGCGGAAGCGAGGGTCGGATCGATCTGCACCGCCTTGGTGAAGTCCGAGATCGCATCCGAGAAGCGGCCGACGCGGGCATAGGCCGCGCCGCGCGTGTTATAGGCGCCGGGGTCGTTCGGATTGCGCGAGATGACCTCGCTCAGCGAGCCGATATTGACGCTGGCATCGGCGGTGTCGCGAGTGTCGAGTTCGGCGACGGCGGGCTGTGAGCCGAGATTGGAGACGGTGTCGCAACCCGCCAGGGCCAGCGCCATGCCGGCTGCGGCCAACCAGTAATTGCCTCGGATCATGCTCTGCCTCATCGGTTTTCGTGCTTCGCTTGCCGCGATGCCCTCGTTCCGGAGGATGCCCGGCTTCCGGATCGCCATGCGTCCTGCTGGGCGCAAAGTGATGAACCGGCTTATTGTTCCAGCACCGGATTTGTTCGAAAAGCGGATTTCACTTTTCGGTCCGATGCAAGCCGTCGCGGCGTGGTCGCGCTCCCAGACCGGCAGCGCTCTCTCGGAGAAGACGCCCGAAATCCGCCAAAACTTGGTTAACGTGGCTCAAATGACAACGCGCCCGGAGCGAGCTCCAGGCGCAAATCACTATCGGCCCTGTCATGGCAGCCCCAAACAGGGCAGCCAGAGGGTCTCAGGGGCGCTTGGGCTTCACCGGCGCGGGCAGGAGGCCTTCGCGCTGGAGCTTCTTGCGCTGGAGCTTGCGGGCGCGGCGCACGGCCTCGGCCTCTTCGCGAGCGCGCTTCTCGGAAGGCTTCTCGTAGTGGCCACGAAGCTTCATCTCACGGAAGATGCCCTCGCGCTGCATCTTCTTCTTGAGGGCGCGGAGCGCCTGATCGACATTGTTGTCGCGAACGAGAACCTGCACGTGAAACGTCCGTCCTTAACGGGTTGATCCAAGAATGGAGGCCGGCGATAAGCCAGAGCCCACCGCGCGAAGATGGGTGCCGATAGCAGAATTCATTTCGGCTGTCCACGCCGCAATCCCTTGAAAATGCGGGGTCGATTGCAGTTCGGGGATCGGCCTGGAACCGGGCGCTCAGGCGCGCTCGTCCGTGACCCGGGTGACATGGCCCATCTTGCGGCCCGGACGGGCGTCGCGCTTGCCGTAGAGATGCAGATGCGCGCCGGGTTCGGCCAGCAGTTCGCGCCAGCGCAGCGCGCTCGCACCGATCAGATTTTCCATCTCGACGCGGCCGCGCCGGGCGGTCGAGCCGAGCGGGAAACCGCAGACGGCGCGGACATGCTGGTGGAACTGCGAGGTCTCGGCGCCCTCGCTGGTCCAATGCCCGGAATTATGGACGCGCGGGGCGATCTCGTTGACGACGACGCGCTCGGCGAGGTCGCCCTCGGCCTCGAGTACGAACAACTCCACGGCAAAGACGCCGACATAGCCGAGCGCCTCGCCGATGCGGCGGGCGGCGTCTACGGCCTGGAGCGATGCGCCTTCCGAGAGATTCGCGGGGATGCGGGTATAGGCGAGGATATGGTCGCGATGCTCGTTCTCGCAGACGTCGAAGGCGGCGAAGGAGCCGTCGAGCCCGCGTGCGGCGACGACCGAGACCTCGCGCACGAAGGAGACGAAGCCTTCGAGGATCGCGGGAAAGCGCCCGATCGCCTCATGAGCCTGGGCGAGGTCGCTGCCCGGCGCGATCTTGACCTGGCCCTTGCCGTCATAGCCGAAGCGGCGGGTCTTCAGGACCGAGGGGCGGCCGAGCTCGGCGGCGGCCGTTTCGAGATCGGCGAGCGAATCGACGGCCCGGAACGGCGCGACGGCCAGGCCGAGTTCGGAGACGAAGCGCTTCTCGCTGAGCCGGTCCTGGGTCACCGCAAGCGCCCGCGCGCCGGGATGGAGCGGCACGCGCGCGGCGAGGAAGGCGGCGGTCGCGGCCGGGACGTTCTCGAACTCGTAGGTGACGACATCGACGGCATCAGCGAAGCGTGCGAGCGCCTCCTGGTCCTCATAATCCGCGACGGTATGGCGCGCCGCCACGTCGAAGGCCGGGCTGTCGGTCTCGGGCGCGAAGACATGGCAGCGGATGCCGAGATCGGCGGCGGCGAGCGCCATCATCCGGGCGAGCTGGCCGCCGCCGAGGATGCCGAGCATGGCGCCGGGGGCGAGGCCGGTGGGAACGGGAGGATTCATGCGTCGTCCCGGTTGGGGCGCTCTGCGATACCGGCGCTCTGGCGGGCGCGATAGGCGTCGAGGCGTTCGGCGAGCGCCTGATCGGACAGGGCGAGCACGGCTGCGGCAAGGAGGGCGGCGTTGACGGCGCCGGCGCGGCCGATGGCAAGCGTGCCGACCGGGATGCCGGCCGGCATCTGGACGATCGAGAGCAGGCTGTCCTGGCCCGACAGGGCCTTGGATTCGACGGGCACGCCGAAAACCGGCAGCGGCGTCAGCGATGCCGTCATGCCCGGCAGATGCGCGGCGCCGCCGGCACCGGCAATGACCACCTTGAAGCCCTCGGCCTTCGCGCCCTTGGCGAAGTCGAAGAGCCGCTCCGGCGTGCGATGAGCCGAGACGATGCGGGCGTCATAAGGGATGGCGAGCGTGTCGAGAGCCTCGGCTGCGTGACGCATCGTCGCCCAGTCGGACTGGCTGCCCATGATGATGGCGACGGGTGGGCTGCTGGCTGCCATGGAATGCGCTCGGGCTCGGCTCCGGAAGCGCGCGATCTAGACCGGTCGATGCGGGGTAAGCAAGGGCGAATCGGCGTAAGGCAGCCGGAAAGGGCGGCTTCAGGCAATGATGTCGGGCGTTAGTGCGTCCTCGATCTGGGAAATGCGGTCCTTGAGGTAGAGCTTGCGCTTCTTCAGGCGCTGGACCTGGACCTGATTGATCGAGCCGACGCGCTCCAGCGCATCGATGGCGCTGTCGAGATCGCGGTGCTCCTCGCGCAGCCGCGCGAGTTCGGAGGTGAAGGTCTCGACCTCTTCCGGGCTGAGCTCGAATCCCATGGGCATCTCATCATCGCCTTGATCGGGGGCGACTATGCGCGTGCCGCCCGGAGTCCTGCAAGTGCGGGCAAGGCGGCTGAAGGCATAGGGAAGCCATCTATTCACGGCTTTCCGGAAACGGACCGGTCACGATCACAGAATCTCATGAATGCCGTGTGACGGCGCGGGGAAGACGTGAAGCCGGCTCTATGCCAGATTGGTTAAGTCAACCGCTCATCAGGAGGATCCAGATGTCGTTGCAGACCCGTCTTGCGGAACTCGAGCGCAAGCACCGTCAACTCGAGGACGCCATCTCCCAGGCTGTGGCGAGCCCGTCTTCGAGTGACCTCAGCCTCGCAGAGCTGAAGCGGAAGAAATTGCAACTGAAGGATGAGATCGAACGCGTACGGATGACCATGCCGGAGCGAACCTTGCACTGAGCCTGCGGGCCGCCAGGCCCTTTGAGTGCTACACAGATGCGGATGGACCGGCCCGAAAGGGCCGGTTTTTCGTAGGCGGCTGCAAGAGCCGTCAACGGAATGACACAATGGACTTTGAAGCTGCTTCGGCATGTTCCGAAAACCGCATCGCCCGTTTCGGAGTGATGCAAGCTGGCGGGAACATCTTGCGCGATGGCCAGTTGAGGCCGGGCGCGCCTCGCGCGGGGGAGACTGTCATGGGCATCATCTGGACCATCATCATCGGTTTCATTGCCGGCGTCGTCGCCAAGTTCGTCATGCCGGGCTCGAACGAGCCTGCCGGCTTCATCCTGACGACGATCCTCGGCATCGTCGGGGCCTTCGTCGCGACCTGGCTCGGTCAGTCGCTCGGCTGGTACGCGCCGGGCGAGGGAGCCGGGCTGATCGGCGCCGTCGTCGGTGCCGTCATCGTCCTGGCCGTCTGGGGGATGATCAGCAGCCGCAATCGCGCTGTCTGAACCCGACCGTTCCCGCATCGGCTTCCCGCTGTCGCGATGCGACCCCAAGCCGATATTTTCTCCCACATGGAGTGATTGCCGTGAGTGACGACAACAGCAGCAGCGGATTTCCGTCCCTGACCGCCCTTCTGGGCCTCCTCGCCGTCGCCGGCTACCAGAACCGCGACAAGATCTCCGAATGGCTCGGCGGGCGCGGCCAGCCTGAACCGGGCGAGGCGCCGGTGCCGCAGCCGGGCCAGGCAGGGGCTGCGCCGCAGGGCGATGGCGGGCTTCTCGGTGGCCTCGGCGGATTGCTCGGGGCCGGCGGTGTCGGCGGCATGCTGAATGGCGGGCTCGGCGAGCTCGCCGACCGCTTCAAGCAGGCGGGACAGAGCGAGAAGGTCGATTCCTGGGTGCAGCACGGACCCAACCAGCAGGTCGCGCCCAATGATCTCGAACAGGCGCTCGGCCCGCAGGTGATCGATGCGATCGCGACCCGGACGGGCCTGTCGCGCGACGAATTGCTCGACCGGCTGTCGCAGGTCCTGCCGGAAGCCGTCGACCGCTTCACGCCGAATGGAAGGCTCGATCGCGCCGGGGCCTGAGAGCCGTTGCCGTCATTCTCGGGCGAAGCGCAGCTTCGACCCGGGAATCTCCGGACGAGAAGGCACTCGTTTCCGAGATGCTCGGGTCAAGCCCGAGCATGACGGGTAGGTTGTCGGGCCGGCTGGCCTACAGCGCCCGTGCCATCTCGCGCAGGCGGAATTTCTGGATCTTGCCGGTCGAGGTCTTCGGCACTTCGGCGAAGACGATGGTCCGCGGGCATTTGAACGCCGCGAGCTGCTCCCGGCACCAGGCGATGATCTCAGCCTCGGTCGCGGTCTTGCCTGGCTTCAGCTCGATGAAGGCGCAAGGCGTCTCGCCCCATTTCTCGTCGGGGCGGGCGACCACGGCGGCCGCCTGCACGGCCGGGTGCTTGTAGAGCGCGTCCTCGACCTCGATCGAGGAGATGTTCTCGCCGCCGGAGATGATGATGTCCTTCGAGCGGTCCTTGAGCTGGATATAGCCGTCGGGATAGCGCACGCCGAGATCGCCGGTATGGAACCAGCCCCCAGTGAAGGCGGCCTCGGTCGATTTCCGATTGCCGAGATAGCCCTTCATCACGACATTGCCGCGCATCATCACCTCGCCGAGCGTCTGGCCGTCGCGCGGGACGGGCTGCATCGTCTCGGGATCGAGCACGTCGAGCCCTTCGAGCGCCGGGTAGCGCACGCCCTGGCGGGCCTTCCTGGCGGCCTGCTCGGCCGGAGAGAGCGCGTTCCAGTCGTCGTTCCAGTCGTTGACGACGGCAGGCCCGTAGCACTCGGTCAGCCCATAGAGATGGGTCACCTCGAAGCCGGCCTGCTTCATGCCGGCGAGCACGGCCTCGGGCGGCGGGGCGGCGGCAGTGAAGAAGGAGACCGTCTGCGGGAAGTCGCGGCGCTCCTCGGGCGCGGCGTTGAGTAGCGCCGACATCACGATCGGCGCACCGCAGAGATGGGTCACGCCATGGTCGGCCAGGGCGTCGTACATCGCCCTGGCGCGGACCTGACGCAGGCAGACATGGGTGCCGGCGACGATCGAGATCGTCCAGGGGAAGCACCAGCCGTTGCAGTGGAACATCGGCAGCGTCCAGAGATAGACCGGATGGCGGCCGAGATTGCCGGTGATGACGTTCGAGGTCGCCAGCAGGTTGGCGCCGCGATGGTGATAGACCACGCCCTTGGGGTCGCCGGTGGTGCCGGAGGTGTAGTTGAGCGCGATGGCGTCCCACTCGTCCGACGGCATCAACCAGTCGAAATCCGGATCGCCGGAAGCGAGGAAATCCTCGTATTCGATCTGGCCCAGCCGTTCGCCGGGGCCGTCATAGACCGGGTCGTCATAGTCGATGACGAGGGGCTTCGCCTTGCAGAGGGAAAGGGCTTCCTTGATCGTCTTCGAGAATTCCCGATCGGTGATCAGCACCTTCGCGCCGCCATGGTCGAGCGAGAAGGCGATGATCGCCGCGTCGAGGCGGGTGTTCAGCGTGTTCAGGACGGCGCCGGCCATCGGTACCCCGTAATGGCATTCGAGCATGGCCGGGGTGTTCGGCAGCATCGCCGCGACCGTGTCGTTCTTGCCGACGCCGTGCCTGGCCAGCGCCGAGGCGAGGCGGCGCGATCGGGCGTAGAATGCGGCATAGGAGCGGCGCAGCGGGCCGTGGATGATCGCGGTGCGCTCCGGGAAGACCGAGGCGGCGCGCTCGAGGAAGGCGATCGGTGTCAGCGGCTGGAAGTTCGCCGGATTGCGGTCGAGATCGGTGTCATAGGCCGAACGGGTCATCGGGAGCCTTCCTTGCAAGCGCCGACAGCCTTAGCGGCTGGCGCGCTCCCGGGTAATCCATCCCTTTTTCCGATGCGGCGCAATCGCGCGGAGGCCGATCAGCCGAGAAGATGCAGGTCGCGCAGGCCGTCGAAGATCAGCTTCCCGCCCACCAGCAGCAGAAGCCAGTAGACGATGCCGTAGAAGCGCTCCGCGGGCACGCGCCGGACCAGCCAGACCCCGGCGAAGGTCGCCGCGACGGCGAAGGGCAGCAGCGCGGCCGAGGCCATCAGGTTCTGGCTGTTGAGCTGGCCGAGCGCGAGATAGGGGATGAGCTTCACCAGGTTCATTGCGGCGAAGAACACCGCGCCGGTGCCGACGAAGACGGCCGGCTTCAGCTTCTGCGGCATGACATAGATCTGGAAGGGCGGGCCGCCGGCGTGGGCAACCATGCTGGTGAAGCCGCAGAGGAAGCCCCAGAGGCTGCCGGCGCTCCAGTTCGCCTGCGTGGCGACAGCGGGCTTCCGGCCGTCGCTCAGCATGCGGCGCAGTGCGAAGCCGACCGAGATCAGCCCGACCGCCAGCACCACCGCCGCGTCCGAGACTTTTGCGGCCAGCAGATAGCCGACGAGGATGCCGAGCAGCGCACCGGGCGCCAGCGTCGCGAGGTTGCGGCGATCGAAATCGCGCCGGTAGGACCAGACCGAGACGACATCCTGCGCAATCAGCAGCGGCAGCATGATCGCGGCGGCGGTCACCGGCGAGACCACCAGCGCCATCAAGGGCAGGGAGAGCAGGCCGATGCCCGAGAAGCCGCCCTTGGCCAGGCCGGTCAGGATGACGGCCGGCACCATGGCGGCGAAGAAGAGAAGATCGAAGGGCATGGAGGGCTGCGCCGCTGAGCCGGGACGTGCAGAATGGGATGGGCGAAAGTCTTAAAACAGCGAGCTTGCGTTGACCGGGGGCAGTGCGCAGGATTCCGCGCAAAATCAGCCCCGCCATCGCCGGCTTGCCACGGGGCTTTAGGATGAAACCCGGCGCAGAGGAACGCTTGCGATGAATGGCCCCCATGCGGCGCCCGCCCGCCCGGCGCAAGGCTATGCCGAAACCTATGCGAGCTGGCAGGCCGATCCGGATGCCTATTGGCTCGACATGGCCAAGGCGATCGACTGGATCAAGCCGCCCGAGAAGGCTTTCGACGCCTCCGCCGGCATCTATGGCCGCTGGTTCCCGGATGCGACCTGCAACACCTGCTTCAACGCGCTGGACCGGCATGTGCGCGACGGGCGCGGCGATCAGGCCGCGCTGATCTATGACAGCCCGGTCACCGGCACGAAGGCGAGCTATACCTACGCTGAGATGCTGGACGAGGTCGCGACGCTCGGCGCCGTGCTCGAAGACCTCGGGGTCGCCAAGGGCGACCGCGTCATCATCTACATGCCGATGGTGCCGGAAGCGGCCTTCGCGATGCTGGCCTGCGCCCGGATCGGCGCGGTGCATTCGGTGGTGTTCGGCGGTTTCGCGGCGAAGGAGCTGGCGACGCGCATCGACGATGCCGAGCCCAAGGTGATCCTGACCGCGACCTGCGGTATCGAGCCGACGCGCGTCGTCGAATACAAGCCGCTGCTCGACGGCGCGATCGAGATGGCCAGGCACAAGCCGCAGGCCTGCGTCGTGCTGCAGCGACCCCAAGTCGATGCCTCGATGCATGCGACCCGCGACAAGAACTGGCGCACGCTGGTGGCTGCTGCGAAGGCGGCTGGGCGCAAGGCCGAGTGCGTCGAGGTCGCGGCGACCGACCCGCTCTATATCCTCTACACCTCCGGCACGACCGGCCGGCCCAAGGGCGTCGTGCGCGACAATGGCGGGCACATGGTCGTGCTCAAGGCTACGATGGACCAGCTCTTCGATGTCGGGCCGGGCGAGGTGATGTTCTGCGCGTCCGATGTCGGCTGGGTCGTCGGCCACGGCTATATCGTCTATGCGCCGCTGATCCAGGGCGCCACCAGCGTGCTCTATGAGGGCAAGCCGGTCGGCACGCCCGATCCCGGAGCCTTCTGGCGGGTCATCGCCGAGCATGGCGCCAAGGTGCTGTTCACGGCGCCGACCGCCTTCCGCGCCATCCGCAAGGAGGACCCGGAGGGCAAGCACCTCGCCGGCCACGACCTGTCGTGCTTCAAGGCGCTGTTCCTCGCCGGTGAGCGGGCCGATCCCGAGACGCTGAAATGGGCGGAAGCGCTGCTGCAAGTGCCGGTGATCGACCATTGGTGGCAGACCGAGAGCGGCTCGCCGATCGTCGGCGATCCGCTGGGCCTCGGCCTCCTGCCGGTGAAGCACGGCTCGTCGACCGTGCCGCTGCCCGGCTGGGACGTGCAATGCCTCGACGAGGGCGGGCGACAGGTCGAACCCGGCACGATGGGTGCGATCGTGCTGAAGCTGCCGTTGCCGCCCGGCGCGCTGACGACATTGTGGAACGACGATAAGCGCTTCAGGGAGGCCTATCTCACGACCTATCCGGGCTACTACAACACCTCGGATGCCGGCTTCATCGACGCGGACGGCTATGTCTTCATCATGGGCCGCACCGACGACATCATCAATGTCGCCGGTCACCGGCTTTCGACCGGCGGCATGGAGGAGGTGCTGGCAGCGCATCCGGCTGTGGCGGAATGCGCGGTCGTCGGCATTCGCGACGCGCTCAAGGGCGAGCAGCCCTGTGGCTTCGTCGTGCTGAAGGCCGGCGCGACCGTGACGCCCGAGCAGGTGGAGAAGGAACTCGTCGCGCTGGTGCGCGAGCGGATCGGGCCGGTGGCGGCGTTCAAGCTGGCGCTGACGGTCGCCCGGCTGCCGAAGACGCGCTCCGGCAAGATTCTCCGGGCGACGATGAAGAAGATCGCCGATGGCGAGGATTATGCGGTGCCGGCGACGATCGAGGATCTCACGGTGCTCGGCGAGATCGGCACGGCGCTGAAGGGCAGGGGGATCGGGTAGCGGCCGGTCGTCTCGGAGCTAGTAGGCGACCGTCGCGCCGTTCCAGCTCAGGAGGCGCTCGGGCACGTCGAGACGCATGAGGTCTTCGCCGACCAGCAAGGCACCGCCATAGCCCGCGGCACGGACTTCGCGGGCGAGCGCGGTGGTGTCCGCGTTCGGCGGGACCAGATGGGTCAGCGCCAATGCCTTGGCACCGGCGCGCGTCGCTAGCCCCGCCACGACAGCCGGCGTCATGTGATAGCTCTCGACCGCGGCGACGGTTTCAGGCGACCGAACGCCGGCGACGACGGGCATCTGGCTGGCAATGAACACCTCGCAGACCAGCAGGTCGCAGCCGGTGGCTTGCATCTCCAGCGAGGGCGTGAGGCGGGTGTCTCCTGAGAAGACGATCCGCGTGCCGCCATGCGACAGGGTCAGGCCGAAAGCAGGCTCGACCGGGCGGTGATCGACCAGGAAAGCCTCGATGGAGAGCTCGCCCAGGCCAGAGACCGGACCTTCGCGCAATTCCTCGAAGATAACCTCAAGCCCCGTTGCGTCGGGGCGCTTTTCGAAGGCGATGCGCAGGGTGCGCTCGCGTTCGAAGGCGGCATATTGGGCGCGGAGATTGGCGAGCGCGGGCGCAGGGGCGAGCACGCGCCAAGGCCGGGCGCGGCCCTGATGCCAGGAGGAGACCACGAGCTGATAGAAGTCGACCAGGTGGTCGGAGTGCTCGTGGGTGACGATCAGGGCGTCGATATCGGCGCCGCGCGTGCCGGCGGCGACCAGGCGCTGGCTGACCCCGGAGCCGCAATCGATCAGCAGCTTGCGGCCAACCGCCTCGACGAGATGCGAGGGGCCGGCGCGGCGCAGGCTGACAGGTGGTGCGCCGGTGCCGAGGAAGGTGAAGGCGAGACCGTCCATTCCCGACATGCGCAGCGTCCGTGGTTGAGAGCTCTTACTCGTCGTCCTCTTCGTCGGCCGGGCGCTTGAGCTGCTTCAGCTTGGCGAAGACGGAATCGACGTCGATCGCGGCTTCCTCCTCGCGCTTCGGCCGGCTCATGTCGGCGAAGGGCTGGCTCTCGCTGGGCTTCGGCTCCGGAGCAGTGGCCTCTTCCACGGTGAGCAGGGTCGAGCCGGCCTCGACCAGCGCGGCCGGACGGTCCTTGGCGGCGCGGCCGACTTCGAAATCGAGATCGATCTGCGAGCACAGGCCGAGGCTGACCGGGTCGATCGGGGTCAGCGTCTGGGCGTTCCAGTGGGTGCGGTCGCGGATCTGCGCGATGGTCGACTTGGTGGTGCCGATCAGGCGGATGACCTGCGCGTCCTTGAGCTCGGGATGGTTGCGCAGCAGCCAGAGGATCGCGTTCGGCCGGTCCTGGCGCTTGGAAACCGGGGTGTAGCGCGGGCCCTTGGTGCGCTTGATCTCCGGCACCTTCACCTTGCGCTCGGCGAGCTTGAGATGGTGGCTCGGGTTCTTGGCGGCGCGCTCAAGCTCCTCGCGGGTGAGCTGGCCGGAGGTGATCGGGTCGAGGCCCTTGATGCCGGCGGCAACTTCGCCGTCCGCGATGCCGCGCACCTCGAGCGGGTGCAGCTTGCAGAACTCGGCGATCTGCTCGAACGTCAGCGAGGTGTTCTCGACCAGCCAGACCGCGGTGGCCTTGGGCATCAGCGGGGTTTGTGACACGGTACGGTCTCCTCTTCGCCTTCGCGCCGCCGCTCGCAGGGGCTCTTAAGGCAGGGTCGCGGACAATAGCTCTCATGCGCCGACCGGCCTCCCCGGCCGGCCATCCAAATCATCGACGATGAGCAGGATGGCGCGCCTTATAGGCGAGGGCGGGGCAAGTGTCTATGAAAAGCGATGCTCACACCGTCAGCACGATCTTGCCGATATGGGTGCTGGATTCCATCAGGCGATGGGCCTCGGCCGCCTGCGCCAGCGGGAAGGTGGCGTGGATCAGCGGCTTGCAGCGCCCGGCCTCGAGCAGCGGCCAGACCTTGGCCTGCAATTCGGCGGCGATGGCGGCCTTCTCGACAACGGTGCGCGGCCGCAGCGTCGAGCCGGTATGGGACAGGCGCTTCAGCATCAAGCGGCTGAAATTGACCGTGGCCTTCGGCCCGTTGAGGAAGGCGATCTGGACGATGCGGCCCTGATCGGCGGCCAGTTCGTAGTTGCGGTCGATATAGTCGCCGCCGACCATGTCGAGGATCAGGTCGGTGCCGCGCCCGCCCGTCGCCGCCTTCGCCGCTGCGACGAAATCCTCCGTCCGGTAGTTGATGGCATGGTCGGCACCGAGTTCGCGGCAGGCGGTGCATTTGTCGTCGGAGCCGGCCGTCGCGATGACGGTCGCACCGAAGGCCTTGGCGAGTTGGATCGCCGTGGTCCCGATGCCGGACGAGCCGCCATGGACGAGGAAGCTCTCGCCGGCCTGCAAGCGACCGCGCTGGAAGACATTGGTCCAGACCGTGAAGAAGGTCTCGGGGATCGCCCCGGCCTGGGTGAGCGTCAGGCCCTTGGGGGCGGGCAGGGCGTTGCGCTCGTCGACCACGGCATATTCGGCATAACCGCCACCGGCGACGAGGGCGCAGACCGTCGAACCGATCGCGAAGCGGCCGGCGCCTTCGCCCTGCGCCACGACCGTGCCGGCGAATTCGAGGCCGGGGATGTCGGAGGCGCCGGGAGGCGGGTTGTAGCCGCCCTGGCGCTGCAGGACGTCCGGCCGATTGACGCCGGCGGCAGCGATGGCGACGAGGATCTGGCCCGGACCGGGCTTCGGGACCGGGCGCGTTTCCGGCCTGAGGACCTCGGGGCCGCCCGGAGCCGCCATGCCGATCGCCGTCATCGTTTCGGGAAGTGCCGTCATGGCGCAGTGTCCTCGTTTGGTGCGTCGCAGCGTGACTGCGTTGGAAACTTAGCTAGCGTGCCCCGCGCAGTTTGAGCAGATGCGAGGCCGCCATGTCGATATTCCCGGAGGATGACCGCCCCAAGCCGAAGAGCGTGCACGAAATCGGACAGGATCTGTCGACGCTGTCGCTTGGCGAGATCGACGAGCGGGTCGCCGCGCTCAAGGCCGAGATCGAGCGCCTGATCGAGACCCGGTCCCGCAAGGACGCCTCGCGCTCTGCTGCGGATGCGTTCTTCCGCAAGCCCGCCTGAAAAAGCGTCAAAAAGAAACGCCCGTTAACAGGGCGTTAATGATTCCAAAGTATGAATCGCATCATCCAGTTTGTCTGGATGTCGAGTGGCTCCTGCCCACTCTGTTTGACGCCTCCCTGTTGACCTTCGAGCCGCCCTTGGCGGCTCTTTTTTTGTCTGCGCGTTCCCCGGACCCGGCGAATCTGGGATGCTCCTGTGGAGCCGCCCGCCTTGTTGTCGCCACAGGGGTTTAGCCTCGTTAAGGTTAACGACACCTTACCGGCGCCGGCGACCGTGATCGGCGCTATCCTTGCGACATCGGTGTCCTGATCCGTGACGCGTTCCAGAGGCGCACGGGCTTGTGCCGATGGGAGACACCGCATGAACGACGCCCAGTTGCTCGACCCGCAGACGGAAGAGGGCGCGATTTCCTTTGCTCGGGGCTTCGTGCGCTCCGACGCCTTCATGCTGCTGTTTCGCGAGGGAATGGGACTGGTCGAGCAGACGGCGGGCTATCTCGACGGAGACGGGCGCAAGGATGCCGCCGCCCTGCCGCGCGAGGCCTCGCTGACCTACGCCACCGAGAGCATGCGCCTGACCACGCGATTGATGCAGGTCGCCTCCTGGCTCCTAGTGCAGCGGGCCGTGGCGGAAGGCGAGCTCACCGCGGAGCAGGCCCGGACCGAGCACAACAAGGTCAAGATCGGCGACCCGATGGCGCCGCCGTCGGAGTCTATCGTGGCGCAATTGCCGGAGCGGCTGCGCGAGCTGATGGCGCATTCGTTCAGGCTGCAGGAGCGTATCCGCCATCTGGAGGGCCAGATGTCGGGCCAGGCGCCTGTGCGCGCGGCCGTCAACCCGGTCCTGGACCAGCTCGCCAGCCTGCAGGCCCGGCTCGGGCTCGCCCACTGATCATTCGGGAGCGCGGCGCCGTCGAGGCGCTGCGCTTCGGATCATGCCAAAACGGAAAAACCCGGCCGCGAGGCCGGGTTTTCTTGTTCGAGATCAAGGACGGCGGCGCCGCAGCGCCGCAGCATCACTTCTTGCCGATCGCGCCCAGGCCGGCGAAGCGCGTGTTGAAGCGCGAGACGCGGCCGCCGCGGTCCAGCATATGCTGGGTGCCGCCGGTCCAGGCCGGGTGGGTCGTGGGGTCGATGTCAAGGTTGAGGGTGTCCCCTTCCTTGCCGTAGGTCGAGCGGGTGGCATATTCGGTGCCATCGGTCATGACGACCTTGATGGCGTGATAGTCGGGATGGATGCCAGCCTTGGCCATGACGAAATCCTCAGAAAGCTTACAAAAACGGGCGCATCGACAAGCAGGCGAGCCTGCCCGGCCCGTCGAAAGAATTCGGATGAGCCTGTCGTGAATTTGGGTGCACATATCGCAGCCGGCGCTCCAGCGCAAGCGCGACGCACTCCCGGGGAAGGGCCCTGCGGCGTTGCGTCGTTTGCCAAGCCCGCCATGATCGGCTTCACGGAGGCGAGATTGAGATTGGTCGAAAGAGCGCGCGCGACGCGTGCGCGAGATGCAGGAGGCCCGCTGCGTGGCCGAAGCTGAGAAGAACGACAGGAAGGCCCGGCCGGATTTCCGTTCGCTGGCGACCTTCTGGCCTTATGCCCGGGCGCAGAAGCGCCGGATCCTGCTCGCGCTCGTCGCGCTGGTCGTCGCCTCGCTGGCGACGCTGGCGCTACCGCTGGCGGTGCGCCGCGTCATCGATGTCGGCTTCACCGGGGGCGAGCAGCAGCTCGCCAACAGCTATTTCATCCTGCTGATCGGCGTGGTCGGCGTGCTGGCGCTGGCGAGCTCGGCACGCTTCTACCTGGTGATGACGGTGGGCGAGCGCATCGTTGCGTCGCTCCGCGCCGATGTCTTCCGCCATCTGACGCAGCTGGAACCGGCCTTCTTCGATTCGAGCCGGGCCGGCGACCTCGTCTCGCGGCTCACCGCCGACACCACGCAGATCAAGTCGACCTTCGCCTCGACAGCCTCGATCGCGCTGCGCAACGCCATCATGACGCTTGGCGCGCTGGCGATGATGGTGGCGACGAGCCCGCGGCTTTCCGCGATCGTCATCGGAGTCATTCCGCTGATCGTGATCCCGCTGGTCCTGTCCGGCCGCTCGGTCAGGCGCCGCTCGCGGGCGGCGCAGGACCGGCTCGCCGATGCCTCCGCCTTCGCGGCTGAAGCCGTCGGCGCCATCCGCACGATGCAGTCCTTCGGTGCCGCCGGGCAGAGTTCGGCGCGGTTCGAGGCGGCGTCGGACGGGGCCTATGCAGCCTCGCGGGAGGCGACGGCCTCGCGCGCGCTCCTCTCGGGCGTCGCGATCTTCCTGGTCAGCGCCAGCGTGGTCTGCGTGCTCTGGGTCGGGGCGACCGAGGTTTTCGATGGGCGGATGACTGGCGGGCGGCTGTCGCAGTTCATCCTCTATGCGGTGCTGGCCGCAAGCTCGCTCGGCCAGCTCTCCGAGGTCTATGGCGATATCAGTGCGGCTGCCGGTGCCTCCAGCCGGCTCGGCGAGATCCTGGCGCTGAAGCCGGCCATCGCCGCGCCGCCACATCCCAAGCCGATGCCGGCTCCCTCGCTCGGCGAGTTCGCCTTCGAGAACGTCTCCTTCAGCTATCCCGGCCGTGTCGGGCCGGCGCTGTCGGACCTGACCTTCTCGGTCCGGCCGGGCGAGCGGATCGCGCTGGTCGGGCCGTCCGGTGCCGGCAAGAGCACGGTGCTGCAACTGGCGCTGCGCTTCTACGATCCGCAGGACGGCCGCGTCGTCGTCGACGGCGTGGCGGGCCCCGAGGCCGATCCGGAGGCCTGGCGCGAGCGCTTCGCGCTGGTGCCGCAGGAGCCGACGGTGTTCGGCGTCTCGGTGCGCGACAACATCGCCTATGGCCGGCCGGGAGCCTCGCAGGAGGAGGTCGAGGCAGCGGCCAAGCTCGCGGCGGCGGACGAGTTCATCCGTGCCTTGCCTGAAGGTTACGAGACGGTCGTCGGCGAGCGCGGGGTGACGCTCTCGGGCGGGCAGCGGCAGCGCCTCGCCATCGCGCGGGCGATCCTGAAGGACGCGCCGATCCTGCTGCTCGACGAGGCGACCTCGGCGCTCGATTCCGAAAGCGAAAAGGCGGTGCAGGATGCGCTCGACCGCCTGATGCAGGGCCGCACCACGCTGGTGGTGGCGCATCGCCTCGCGACCATCCTTTCGGCCGACCGCATCCTCGTGATGGAAGATGGGCGCATCGTCGAGGAGGGCAGCCATGCCGAGCTCAAGGCGCGCGGTGGGCTCTATGCGCGGCTGGCGGCGCTGCAGTTCGGACTGGAGGCGGCCTGAGCTGGTGGGCTGCTAGGGCCCCACCAGTGCGCGCTGCTGCTCTTCGCTGGGTTGGCCGAAGAAGCGGATGTTGCCGGGCTGGACCAGCACGCCGAGCGCTTCCCTGCCGTCGGGCGAGAACAGCGCATAGAACTGGTTGTTGCCGCAGTCGTGCCGCTTGCAGGTGTCGACGCGCTCGAAGGCCTGGCCACTGACGGTGACGATCGTGCTGGGGCCGCCGGGGCCGGTGAGCTTGTCAACCTTGAGCCAGGATTCGCGCGGGCCGAGCTTGCCGAGCATGCGCGTCCAGGCGTCGCGATAGGTCGGCAGCTTCATCAGGTCGTGGAGATAGCGCCCTCCGTCCTTGGGCGCCTGGGCCGAAGCCGGAGCTGCCAGCAGCAGGGCGACAGCACTCGCGATTGCGAAAGGCAGGCGCCTGACGAACATGTTCAGCGCTCCGTGATCTTGAACTCGATGCGGCGGTTGCGGCGGTGGGCGTCGTCGGTATTGGCGACGTCGAGCGGCTGGTACTCGCCGAAGCCGGTCGCCGCGACGCGGTCGGTCGGCAGGCCGCGCGAGATCAGGTATTCGACGACGGCGATGGCGCGGGCCGAGGAGAGATACCAGTTCGAGGGGAACTGCGCGGACTTGATCGGCCGGTTGTCGGTATGGCCGTCGACGCGCAGGATCCAGGGCAGGTCGGGCGGCATCTCGTTGCCGAGATCGAGCAGGATGGTGGCGAGCTTGTCGAGCTCGACCTTGCCTTCGGGCTTCAGCACGGCCTGGCCGCCGTCGAAGAAAACCTCGGACTGGAAGACGAAACGGTCGCCGACGACGCGAATATCCGGCCGTGTGCCGAGCACCTGCCGCAGCCTTCCGAAGAAGTCCGAGCGGTAGCGCGCCAGCTCCTGCACGCGCTGGGCCAGCGCGACGTTCAGCCGCGAGCCGAGCTCGGAGATGCGGGCCTGCGAATCCTTGTCCTTGGCCTCGGAGGCGGAGAGGGCTTCCTCCAGCGCTGCGAGCTGGCGGCGCATGGCCTGGATCTGCTGGTTGACGAGATCGACCGTCGCCTGGGCCCGGGCGGAGAGCTGCTTCTCCGCATCCAGCGCCTTCTGCGATTCGGCGAGCTGGGCGCCGGCATTGCTGCCGGCTTGCGTGTCGATCAGGCCTTGCAGCCGGCTGCGCTCACCTTGCGTCTGGGCCAGCGTCGACTGCATCAGCTGGAGGCTTTCCTGCGCCTGCCGGTTGGAGGAGCGCTCGAGGGCGAGCAGGTCCGTCAGTTCGGAAATCTGCCTGTTGAGCCGCTCCAGCGCGGTGTCCTTGCCGGTCAATTCCTGCGACAGGAAGAACTGGCCGAGCACGAAGACCGTCAGCAGGAAGACGATGCCGATCAGCATCGTCGAAAGCGCGTCGACGAAGCCGGGCCAGAAATTGACGTCCTCGCGGCGATGGGCGCGGGAGAGGGCCATCCGTCAGGTTCCTGCTTTGGCGAGCAGCATCATGGCTCGGTCACCTGGTCGGCGGTGAGGCGGTCGATCAGGCGCTTCAGGTCCTTCTCGCGGGCGGCCTGCGCCTCGACCCAGTCACGGATCATCTGCTGCTCGGAGCGCATGTGCTGGACGAGGCCCTGGATGCCCTCGGCCAGATTGGAGAGCGCCTGCGTCGCGGCGCGGTTGTTGGAGGCGCCGTCGGCCATGGCGGCGCTGAGCTGCTCGAAACGGTCGGCGAGCGGATTGCCGGCCGCAAGCAAGGCGGCAGGCGCATCGGGCGTGCCGGTGCGGCTTCCGAGCCAGCTCTCGACCTCGTTGCGGAAGCGGCGCTGTGCCTGCCCGACCTGAAGATCCAGGAAGCCGAGGATCAGCGAGCCGGCGATGCCGAAGAGCGAGGAGGAGAAGGACAGGCCCATGCCCGCGAGCGGGGCGGAAAGCCCAGCCTTGAGCTCGTCGAAGAGCACGCCGGCCTCGGCGCCGGTGCGCAGTGACTTGATGACGGTTCCGACCGAGCCGACCGTGTCGAGCAGGCCCCAGAAGGTGCCGAGCAGGCCGAGGAAGACGAGCAGGCCGCTGAGATAGCGCAGGACCTCGCGCCCGTCGTCGAGCCTGACCGCGATCGATTCGAGCGCCGTGACGGCCTGGGCTGGGGCAAGGGTGCCATGCTCCAGCGCCGGCAGGACGGAGCCCAGCGGGGCGATGACCTGGCCGCGGCGGATATCGGCGGAGGCAGGCGCGACGGCGAGGTTGGTCGCGGCGCGCGCCTCGCTGTGGATGCGCCAGAGTTCGCGCAGTGCGATCAGGCAGCCGACGAGCAGGGCCCCGAGGATGAGCCCGTTCAGACCGGGATTGGTCATGAAGGCCTGGACCAGCCCGGCCTGCAGGATGAAGCCGAGGAAGCCGATCAGGACGAGGAACAGGACCGCGCGGACGACGTAGCGGAGCGGCCTGGAGAAGCGGACCTGCGTCCGCACGGTTGCGGCCGTTGCCGGCTCGGCCGCGAAATCCTCAATCGCCATGCGTCGTCTTCCGTTCGCCTCGGAGTGCGGGGAGGACTGTCGCCTCCCACGCCGCCGGGATCAAGCACGAAAGAGCAACAGTTTCGAGGCTGTTGGCCTTAGGCCGCCGCGGTCTTGAGCGCCTGGCTGAGCGCGCGCTCGCCGGCCTCGTTGCCGCAGATGATGTCCTTGGCGCTCGTCACCGGCTTGCCGTCGAGCGTGCCGAAGGTGCCGCCGGCCTCGCGGATCAGCACGGCGCCGGCCGCGAAATCCCAGGTGTTGAGGCCGCGCTCCCAATAGGCGTCCATGCGGCCGGCGGCGACATAGGCGATGTCGAGGGCGGCCGAGCCCATGCGGCGGACATTGGCGAAGCGCGGCATCACGGCGGCGAGTTCGCGCAGGAACTGACCGTGGCCGCCCTTGCCGATATGCGGGATGCCGGTGCCGATCAGCATGTCGGCCGGCTCGTTGCGGCCGGAAACGCGCAGGCGGCGGTTATTGACATAGGCGCCCTTGCCCTTCTCGGCCATGAACATCTCGTCCTTGGCGGCATCGTAGATCACGCCGGCGATGAACTGGTTGTCGCGCTCGAGCGCGACCGAGATGTTCCAGTGCGGGATGCCGCGCAGGAAGTTATGGGTGCCGTCGAGCGGGTCGATATGCCAGCGGTTGCTCTCGTCGGTGCCGTGGACGACGCCGCTCTCCTCCATGACGAAGCCGTAGCCCGGGCGGGCCTTCTCCAGCGCGGCGCGGAGAATCTCCTCGGCCTTGGTGTCGGCCTTGGAGACGAAGTCGCCCGGGCCCTTGGCCAGGACCTGCAGGTTCTCGACCTCGCCGAAATCGCGCTTGAGCGAGCGGGACGCCTTCATCACGGCGTCGGTCATCACGGTCATCAGGGGAGAGCGGATCATCGGAAACCTCTTGCGCGCCGCAACGACGCGATGAGCCAGCGGCGCAAGCCTTGCGCCCGGCAAGAATTTAGTGAGCCGTCACTTGCGCGGGTCTTACGGCGCCGTCAAGACGGCGGTGCTGATCCGGCCGGCGGCCATGCGGGCGGCGCGGGCCTGCTGCTCGGGCTTGAGGCGTTCGAACATGTCGTCGAGCGCGGGGTCCTTGAGGCCCTGCGAGCGGGCCGCGAGATGCCAGGCCGCCGCCTCGATCGTGTCCGGCGCGATGCCGAGACCGAACTGGTAGAGCTTGGCGAGGCGGTTCTGGGCGATCGGGTTGCCCTCCCAGGCGGCGCGCCGGAATAGGCTGGCGGCGGCGGCCTCGTCCTTCTCCACGCCGGTGCCGTTGAACAGCATGATGGCGTATTCGACCTCGCCGGGGACGTTGCCGGCCGCGGCCGCCTGCTTCATCCAGCGGGCGGCGACCTCCTCGCTCTCCGGCATGCCGCGTCCCTGCTTTGCCAGCACGCCGAGCGCATGCATGGCGTCGCCGATCTGGGATTTCGCCGCGATTTCGAGACAGGCGACGGCACGTTTGTCCTCGGCCTCGCGGTTCGCCGCGAGAAGGGCGAGCGCGAGATTGTAGTTGGCGGCGGGGTGGCCGGCGGCTGCCGCCTTCTCGAGCAGCTTGCCGGCGCGGGCGGGGTCGCGCTTGCCGCTCTTCTCGTCGAGAAGCTGCGTCGCCAGCGCGAAAGCCGCGTTGATGTCGCCGCGCGCCTCGGCCCGCTCATACCATTCCGTCGCGACCTTCTGGTCCGGCGCGACCCCGAGGCCCTGGCGATAGAGTTCGCCGACCAGGGTCATCGCGGCGGCATCGCTGCTATCGGCCTCGATGCGCTTCAGCGCTTCCGCCTGGGCGCGACGATAATGTCCGGCCTGATAGGCGCCATAGGCCAGGTCCGGCGTGGACGCAGCCTCGGCCGGGCCGGCAAGCAGGGCGCCGGCAAGCAGGGCTCCGGCCAGCAAGGCTTGCCCGGCCAGCCGCGTCATCGGGCCGTCTTCCGCGCGGCGCAGGCGCTGATCGCCTGGTTGGCCTGCTCGACCAGGGCGCGGATATCCTGCCCTTCGTCGAAGGCCCAGGCGCCGAGCGCGACGAATTCCGCGCCGGTCTCGATCAGCGCGGGGATGGAGTCGGCATCGGGCGCATAGGCGACGCAGGGCGTCTCGAAGATCTCGGCCCACCAGCCGGCGCGCTCGACCACGGCCGCGAGCGGCGGCAGCGAGCCGTCGGGACGGGGCTCGCCGAACATCACGTAATCGACGCCGGCCTCGCCGGCATCCATCGCGTCATGGCGGGCACGCAAGGCGCCGATGCCGATGATGCGCTCGCTCTTCAGGCTGGAGCGGGCCTCGGAGACTGCGGCAGGGCCGCCGGTGAGATGGACGCCATCGGCGCCACCGCGCGCCGCGACGAGCGCATTGTCCTCGACGACGAGGGCGACATTATTGGCCTGGACCGGGCCGGCGAGGCGCTTGACGCGCTCGATCCGGCTGCGGTCGTCGCCGGCGCTGAGGCGCAGCAGCACGGCGGCGACATCGCCGCCGGCCATGGCCTGCATCAGGCGAAAGGCCATGGCCTCCGCGTCTGCGACGGGAGGGGTGATGAGCATCAGGCGAGTGGAGGATGATTGTGTGGTCATGATCGGCTGCGCAAACGGCCCGCAGCGAAGTCCAATGTCAAGACCGCAAGGCCGGCAACGAGGCTCCAGAAGGCCGATCCGATGCCGAAAAGCGAAAGGCTGGAGGCGGCGACGGCGAAGGTGACGACGGCGGCGAAGCGCTCCTTGTCGGAAGACATGGCCTGTCCGAGCGCGCCCGTCAGCGAGCCGATCAGCCCGAGGCCGGCCACGGCGACGATCAGCGCCTTGGGCAGGGCCAGCAGCAGGGCGATCAGCAAGCCGGTCGAGGCGGCGACGACGAAATAGAACAGGCCGTAGAGCACGCCGGCCTTCCAGCGCTGGGCAGGGTCGGGATGGGTGTCACCGCCGGTGCAGATCGAGGCCGATATCGCGGCCATGTTGGTCATATGCGCGCCGAAGGGCGCGGTCAGGAGCGAGGTCAGGCCGGTGACGAAGAGCGAGGGCGCGGTCGGTGGATTGTAGCCGGCGGCGCGCAGCACGGCGAAGCCCGGCAGGTTCTGGGCGGCCATGGTGACGAGGTAGAGCGGGATGCCGATTCCGAGCATGGCGGGAATATCGAAGCGCGGCGTGACGAATTCGAGGCCGCTCAGCGTCATTGCTCCGGCAGGCCAATGGGCGAGCCCGCCGACGAAGCTGATCGCGATGCCGGCGACGAGCGCAGCGATGACGCCGAGGAAGGGATTGAACAGGCGCGCCAACAGGAAGACGGCGAGCAGCGGCAGGACGAGCCCGGGCGAGAGCCGCATCTCGTCGAAGACCGCGACGACGAAGCGGAAGATGACACCGGCGAGCATCGCGGCTGCCACCGGCATCGGGATGCGCTCGATCAGCCTGCCGAGCGGGCGGAAGGCGGCGGTCAGCATCATCAGCACGGCCGCGACCAGGAAGGCGCCAACGGCCGAGGCCATGTCGAAGCCGGTCACGGCGGCGATGAGGGCGGCGCCCGGCGTCGACCAGGCGCAGATCATCGGCATGCGGTAGCGCCAGGACAGGAAGAGGCTGGAGGCGCCGGTCGCGAGGCAGAGCGCCGCAATCCACGAGATGGTCTGGCCGGGCGTGGCGCCGAGCGCCTGCGCGGCCTGGAGGATGACGGCGACGGAGGCGGCGAAGCCGACGAAGACCGCGACCAGGGCGGAGAAGACGATCGACATGGTGCGGGAAGCCGGCTGGGACAGAAGCAAGCCAGCGTTGAACCAGAAATCGCCTGAGACGGAAAGGGCGGCGGGCGCAGGGCCGGGGCCAGTCTGAGGGCGGGACTGGCTGGAAGATGGCCTGCTGGTGACGGGCGATGTCATTCGGCTGTCAATGGCCGGGCCTAGCTGCGCATTATTCCAATCCGCAGCGACCGAGGCCGACCATGCGCGACGACGACTACGAATCCACCTTCGGCGCCAGCATGCTGGAGCATGAGGATGCCGAGCCGCGGAATCCGACGGACAATCCGACCATGGGTGAACTGATCTCGCAGCGGTTCTCGCGGCGCGGCCTGCTCAAGGGCGCGCTCGCGGTCTCGGCGATCTCGGCGACGGTCGGCACGCTGGCTTTGGAGACCGCCGCCGAAGCGCAGGCGCAAGGCGCGAAATCCGCCTTCTCCTTCAAGGAGGTCGAGGTCGGCGTCGATGCCGATCACCATGTCGCAGAGGGCTACGAGGCGCAGGTTCTGCTGCGCTGGGGTGACCCGCTGACGGTTGATGCGCCAGCCTTCGACCCGGCAAAGCAGAGCGCGGAGGCCCAGAGCAAGCAGTTCGGCTACAATAACGACTTCGTCGGCTATGTGCCGATGAGCGGAGCGGCTGACCCGTCTGCGCATGGGCTGCTCTTCGTCAATCACGAATACACCAACCCGCATCTGATGTTCCCGGGCGTCGTCGAGATGAAGGACGGCAAGGCGGTGATGAAGAACGCGACGCCGGAGCGCTTCGCGATCGAGGCGATGGCGCATGGCGCGACCGTCGCGGAAATCCGCAAGACCGGCAGCGAATGGGCGCTTGTCAGGGATTCCAAGTACAACCGCCGCATCACTGTCGCCACCGAGATGCAGCTCTCGGGACCGGTCGCCGGCCATGAGCGCGTGCAGACCAAGGCTGACGCCAGCGGCCGCAAGGTACTGGGCACGCTCAACAATTGCTCGGGCGCGCTGACGCCCTGGGGCACCTTCGTCTCGGGCGAGGAGAACTTCCACGGCTATTTCTCCGGCAAGCTGCCGGAGGGCCATCGCGAGGAGGCGAACTACAAGCGCCTCGCCGTGCCGTCCTCGCCCTATGCCTGGGGCCGCTTCGAGGAGCGCTTCGACCTCGCCAGGGAGCCGAACGAGGCCAATCGCTTCGGCTGGGTGGTCGAGGTCGATCCGTTCGATCCGAACTCGGTGCCGAAGAAGCGCACCGCGCTCGGCCGCTTCAAGCACGAGGGCGCCGACATGATCGTCGCCAGGGACGGGCGCGTGGTCGCCTATCTCGGCGACGATGAGCGCTTTGATTATGTCTACAAGTTCGTCACGGCGGGCCGCTTCGATCCGAACAACCGCGCCAGCAACCTCGAGCTGCTCGATTCCGGCACGCTCTACGTCGCCAAGTTCGCGGCTGATGGCACGCATGAATGGCTGCCGCTGGTCTTCGGGCAGGGGCCGCTCACGGCGGCCAACGGCTTCCAGAGCCAGGCCGACGTGCTGATCGAGGCGCGCCGTGCCGGCGATCTGCTCGGCGCGACCAAGATGGATCGCCCCGAGGACCTCACGCCGAACCCGGTGACGGGGCGCGTCTATGTGATGCTGACCAACAATACGAGCCGTAAGGACGATCAGGTCGACTCCGCCAATCCGCGCGCCAAGAACGCCTTCGGCCATATCATCGAGATCGCCGAGGCCGATGGCGATCACACGGCGACCAGAGGGCGCTGGGAGATCCTGCTGAAATGCGGCGATCCGTCCGTCGCGGAGGTCGGCGCGAGCTTTTCGACCGATACGACCAAGAACGGCTGGTTCGGCATGCCCGATAATGCCGTGGTCGATTCCGCCGGGCGTCTCTGGGTCGCGACCGACGGTAACGGCATCGACGTGACCGGGCGCACAGACGGGCTCTGGGCGGTCGATACCGAGGGTGGCGCGCGCCGGACCTCGAAGCTGTTCTACCGCGTGCCGCATGGCGCGGAGATGTGCGGCCCCTGCTTCACGCCGGACGACACCACCGCCTTCGTCGCCGTGCAGCATCCGGGTGACGATGGGCCGGACTGGCCCGAATTCGGCCGCCGCTCCTATTACGAGGACCTCTCGACCCGCTGGCCGGATTTCAAGCCGGACATGCCGGTGCGGCCCTCGGTGGTGGCGATCACCAAGAAGGGTGGCGGCAAGATCGGGGTTTGAGGCGGCCTGCCGTCATGGCCGGGCTCGACCCGGCCACCTCCTGACAGCAAAACGCCCGGTCTATGCGACCGGGCGTTTCCGTTTCAAAGCCTGCTCAAATGCAGTGAAGCTCACGCCGCCTTCTTGGCGCCGAAGGTCGGGTCGAGCTCGCCCTTGGCGTAGCGCTTGGCCATTTCGGCCAGCGTGATGACGCGCTTGATCTTCGAGGCCTGGCCGGCGGTGTTGAACTCCTCCAGGCGCTGCTTGCAGAGTTTGGTCATCGCCTCCATGGCAGGCTTCAGATACTTGCGCGGGTCGAACTCGCCGGGGTTCTCCGAGAGAATCTTGCGGATCTGGCCGGTCATCGCCATGCGGTTGTCGGTGTCGATGTTGATCTTGCGCACGCCGTGCTTGATGCCGCGCTGGATCTCCTCGACCGGCACGCCCCAGGTCTGGGGCATCTTGCCGCCATACTGGTTGATGACGTCCTGAAGATCCTGCGGAACGCTGGACGAGCCGTGCATGACGAGATGCGTGTTCGGCAGGAGCTTGTGGATCGCCTCGATGACATGCATCGCCAGGATCGCGCCGTCGGGCTTGCGGGTGAACTTGTAGGCGCCATGCGAGGTGCCCATGGCGATGGCGAGCGCGTCGACCTTGGTCTCGGCGACGAACTTCACGGCTTCGTCGGGATTGGTCAGGAGCTGGTCGTGGCTGAGCTTGCCCTCGAAGCCGTGGCCGTCCTCCTTCTCGCCCTCGCCGGATTCCAGCGAGCCGAGCACGCCGAGCTCACCCTCGACCGAGATGCCGCCAAGATGGGACATGTCGGTGACGGTCTTGGTCACGCCGACATTGTAGTCCCAGTCGCCCGGCGTCTTGCCGTCGGCCTTGAGCGAGCCGTCCATCATGACGGAGGTGAAGCCGGCCTGGATCGCGGTCATGCAGGTCGCCGGCTCGTTGCCGTGGTCGAGATGCACGCAGACCGGGATATGCGGATAGATCTCGGTGACGGCGTCCATCATGTGCTTGAGCATGATGTCGTTGGCGTAGCTGCGGGCGCCGCGCGAGGCTTGGATGATGACGGGCGCGTCGGTCGCGTCGGCCGCCGCCATGATCGCCAGCGCCTGCTCCATGTTGTTGATGTTGAAGGCGGGCACGCCGTAGTCGTTCTCGGCGGCATGATCGAGCAACTGGCGAAGCGTGATACGGGCCACGATGGCACTCCCCTTTTGAAAACGGATATGGCGAAAGATGTAGTGCGGACAGGCTCCCGGCGCAAAGCCGGGTGGGTGGAAAGCTTAAAACGCGAGCGGCCGCCCCGTTGTCGGAGCGGCCCGCACGGTCAATGCCCGGATCAGCGCTTCCGCAGCGCCTCGACGCCCGGCAGGGCCTTGCCTTCCATCCATTCGAGGAAGGCGCCACCCGCCGTCGAGACATAGGACAGGTCGTCGATGACGCCGGCATGGTTCATCGCCGCGACGGTGTCGCCGCCACCGGCGACCGCGACCAGATCGCCGGCCTTGACGTGCCTGGCCGCGGCCTTGGCGACGGCGACGGTCGCCGTGTCGAAGGGCGGCAGCTCGAAGGCGCCGAAGGGGCCGTTCCAGACCAGCGTCCTGACCTTCTCCAGCCGCAGCACGACTTCGGCGATCGAGAGCGGGCCGGCATCGAGAATCATCTCGTCGGCGCCGACTTCGCCGACCGGAACGACGCGATGGCCGGGATGGGCCTTGAATTCGCGCGCCACCAGCGCGTCGACCGGCAGGAGGATCTCGCAGCCGGCAGCCTTGGCCTTCTCCTCGATCTCGCGGGCGGTGCCGACGAGGTCATGTTCGCAGAGCGACTTGCCAACATCGACGCCGCGAGACGCCAGGAAGGTGTTGGCCATGCCACCGCCGATGGCGAGGACATCGACCTTTTTGACGAGGTTGCCGAGCAGGTCGAGCTTGGTCGAGACCTTGGCGCCGCCGACGATCGCCATCACCGGGCGGGTGGGGTTGTCGAGGCCGGCGGAGAGGGCTTCGAGCTCCGCCTGCATGGTGCGCCCGGCGTAGGCCGGCAGGACATGGGCGAGGCCTTCCGTCGAGGCGTGCGCCCGGTGCGCGGCCGAGAAGGCGTCGTTGACATAGAGGTCGCCATTGGCGGCGAGCGCCCTGACGAAGTCGGGATCGTTCTTCTCGTCGCCGGCGTGGAAGCGGGTGTTCTCCAGCAGCAGGACGTCGCCGTTCCTGGCGGCGGCAAGCGCCTTTGCAACCGGTTCGCCGATGCAATCGTCGACGAAGGTGACGGGGCGGCCGAGCGCCAGCGTCAGTGCCGGCACGACCTGCCTCAGGCTGTTCTTGTCGTCGCGGCCCTTCGGCCGGCCGAAATGCGCAAGCAGCACGACCTTGCCGCCCTTGTCGGCGATCTCGCGGATCGTCGGCAGGATGCGGTCTATGCGGGTGGTGTCGCTGACCTTGTCGCCGTCCATGGGAACGTTGAGGTCGACGCGGACAAGCACCCGCTTGCCCGCGAGATCGGCATCGTCGAGGGTGCGGAAGGCGCTCATCGCGGCAGCAGGCCGCCGAACAGGCCGGGCACGCCGAATTTCAGGACGAGGATGGTGAGCAGCACGGTGAGCACCGCGGTCACGGCGGCGGTGACGAAGAGCGTGCCGGCCCGCGGCGTCGCATCGACGCGCTGGCGCAGGGCGGCGATCTCGTTGCGGATGCCGCCGATGTCGAGCGTGCCCACCGCATTGTCGACCTTGCCGGCCGAGCGCTCCAACGAGGCTTCCGCGCGGGTCAGAACGGCCTCGTAGCGGGCGAATTTCTCCTCGATGCGCGCCGCCTTCTCCTCGATGCGGGAGAGCTGGTCGAGCTTGTGCGGCTCGGTCGCGACCGTCGCCGGCTCGGCGCGTATCGGAGCCGGAGCGGGGGCAGGGGCAGGGGTCGAAGCGGAGGGGAAGGCCGGGACCGGCGCCAGGTTGGCCGGTGCGGAGGCAGCCTCGGTCTGGGGGGCGGGCGGGGTCGCTACTGTCGGCTCGATCTTGGCCATGCTCGGTCCGTTTCTGCTGCTGTTCAGGGACAAGGCCACGCCCTGACGGAGGAACGTGGCCTTGGTAAGACGGTTCAGAGCAGGGCGCCCATGGCGACGGCGGTGTCGCTCATGCGGTTCGAGAAGCCCCATTCGTTATCGTACCAGGAGAGGACGCGGACGAACTTGTCGTCCATGACCTTGGTCTGGTCGAGCGCGAAGGTCGAGGACGCCGGATCGTGGTTGAAGTCGATCGAGACGTTCGGCTGGTCGGTGACGGCGAGGATGCCCTTGAGCGGGCCGCGCTTCGAGGCCTTGATGATGGCCTCGTTGACCTTCTCGACCGTGGTCTTGCGCTTCGAGATGAACTTGAAGTCGACGACCGAGACGTTCGGGGTGGGAACGCGGATCGAGGTGCCGTCGAGACGGCCCTTCAGATCGGGAATGACCAGGCCGATCGCCTTGGCGGCACCGGTCGAGGTCGGGATCATCGAGAGCGCGGCGGCGCGGCCGCGATAGAGATCCTTGTGCATCGTATCCAGCGTCGGCTGATCGCCGGTATAGGCATGGATCGTGGTCATGAAGCCCTTGTCGATGCCCATGCTGTCATGCAGGACGCGCACGACCGGCGCGAGGCAGTTCGTGGTGCAGGAGGCGTTCGAGACGACGACGTGGTCCTTGGTCAGCTCGTGATGGTTGACGCCGAAGACGACGGTCAGGTCGGCGCCGTCGCAGGGGGCCGAGACCAGCACGCGCTTGGCGCCGGCGGCGAGATGCGCGGCGGCCTTGTCGCGGGTGGTGAAGATGCCGGTGCACTCGAAGGCGATGTCGACGCCGAGCGCCTTGTGCGGCAGGTCCTTGGGATCGCGGATCGCGGTGACCTTGATCGGGCCGCGGCCGACATCGATCGTGTCGCCGGAGACGGTCACGGTGCCGGGGAAGCGGCCATGGACGGAGTCGAAGCGGAAGAGATGGGCGTTGGTCTCGACCGGGCCGAGATCGTTGATCGCCACGACCTCGATATCCTTGCGCTTCGACTCGATGATCGCGCGCAGAACGTTGCGCCCGATGCGGCCGAAGCCGTTGATCGCTACCTTCACCGTCATATCTTCCTCTCCTTCGCCGAGCGAAACGGCGATGCCGTCGCTATCCACGCGGGCAATTCGGCCAAAGAATGGCCGAACGCAAGATGTCTTTCGGGAATATCAGCCCTGCCTGCGGCCGGCCCTCAGGCGTTGTGCTGCTTCATCGCGGCGTCGGCGATCGCCTCCGCCGTGATGCCGAAATGCTTGTAGACCTCCTTGTAGGGGCCGCTGGCGCCGAAGGAGTGCATGCCGATGAAGGTGCCGTCGTGGCCGATCACGGCATCCCAGCCGAAGCGCACGCCGGCCTCGACCGCGATCTTGACCGGGGCCGAGCCGACGATCGCTGCCTGAGTTGCCTCGTCCTGCTCCAGGAAGAGCTCGAGCGAAGGCACGGAGACGACGCGGGCGCGAACGCCCTTCTCGGCGAGCAGCTTGCGCGCGGCGACGGCGAGCTCGACCTCGGAGCCCGAGGCGAAGAGCGAGACCTGGGCCTTGCCGCCTTCGGCCGCCAGCAACTCATAGGCGCCGGTGGCCGAGCGGTTCTTGGCGGAGGCGTCGGTGCGCAGCTGCGGCAGGTTCTGGCGCGAGAGGGCGAGCACCGTCGGGCCGTTGGTGCGTTCCAGCGCGGCCTGCCAGGCTTCCGCGGTCTCGATCGTGTCGGCCGGGCGGAAGACGCGCATGTTCGGCATGGCGCGCAAGCTCGCGATCTGCTCGACCGGCTGGTGGGTCGGGCCGTCCTCGCCGAGGCCGATCGAGTCATGGGTCATGACGTAGACGACCGGGGCGCCCATCAGGGCGGCCAGCCGCATCGAGGGGCGGGCATAGTCGGCGAAGACCAGGAAGGTGCCGCCGGCGGTGCGGAAGCCGCCATGCAGGGTGATGCCGTTCATCGCGGCGGCCATGCCGTGCTCGCGGATGCCGTAGCGGACATAGCGGCCCTTCGGGGTCTTCGGGGTGAAGTCCTCGGCGGCCTTGGTGCGGGTGTTGTTCGAAGGGGTGAGATCGGCCGAGCCCATCACCAGCTCCGGCATGACCGGGATGATGGCTTCCAGCGCCAGCTCCGAGGCCTTGCGGGTGGCGACGGCCTGCGGCGCGGCGATCAGCGCCTTCTTGTGGTTGAGGATCGCCTTGTCGAGCTTGGCCGGAACACCGTGCACGAGGCGGCGGTCGAACTCGCCACGCTTGCGCTCGGACAGGGCGGCGAAGCGCTCGCTCCAGTCCTTGTGCGCGGTGGCGCCGGCCGCGCCGAAGCCGCGCCAGGCTTTGAGCACGTCGGCCGCGACCTCGAAGGGCCCGCCGGTGATGCCGAGCGCCTGCTTGGCGGCGGCGAGCTCCTCGGCGCCGAGCGGCTCGCCATGGGCCTTGGAGGTGCCGGCCTTCTTCGGCGCGCCGAAGCCGATCACGGTCTTGCAGGCGATCATGGTCGGCTTGTTCGACTTCTGGGCGCGGCGGATCGCGGCCTCGATCGCCTCGGGATCGTGGCCGTCGACGCGCTCGGAGCGCCAGCCGCAGGCCTTGAAGCGGGCGACCTGGTCGACATTGTCGGTGATGGTCAGGGGGCCGTCGATCGAGATGCCGTTATCGTCCCAGAGCACGATCAGCTTGTTGAGCTTCTGGTGGCCGGCGAGCGCGATCGCCTCCTGGCTGATGCCCTCCATCAGGTCGCCGTCCGAGGCCAGCACATAGGTGTGGTGATCGACGACCTTCCTGCCGAACTCGGCGGCGAGCATGCGCTCGGCCATCGCCATGCCGACGGCGGTGGCCAGCCCCTGGCCGAGCGGGCCGGTGGTGGTCTCGACGCCGGCGGTCATGAAGTTCTCGGGGTGGCCGGGGGTCTTCGACTCGATCTGGCGGAAGGCCTTGAGGTCATCGAGCGCCATGCCGGGCGCGCCAGTGAGATAGAGCAGGGCGTAGAGCAGCATCGAGCCGTGGCCGGCGGAGAGCACGAAGCGGTCGCGGTCCGGCCAGCGCGGATCGGCGGCGTCATATTTCATCACGCGGGTAAACAGCACGGCGGCAACGTCGGCAGCGCCCATCGGCAGGCCGGGATGGCCGGACTTGGCCTTCTCGACACCGTCCATCGCCAGGCCGCGGATGGCGTTGGCGAGCTTGTCGTGCTGGGCGCGGTCGATGGTGGTCATGATGATCTCACGAGCTTTAAGTCTGGCGGGCTTGAGGCCGATCCGAACCTGCGGGAAAGGCAGGAATGGGGCCGGCGGGCAGGCGATGTCGGCAGGCTTGGAAAAGGACCGGTGGATTAGGCCTTGCGCTCGCCACGAGTCAATTCGCGGAAGCCGGGTTTCAGGGTCGCAGGAGCCGGTTGCCGCAGGTTTTTCGCATGGTTCCGTCCGAACCGGCGCGTTCGCGCTCCCGGATGGGGCCGATTCCTGTTTTCCCGCGTTCTCATGTAAATTCGCTGGACGAATCGTGTGAGCCGGCTTCGATCTGAAAGGAGAACGACGGTGGCGAGCCTGATGCTGGACAATGCGCTGGCGCGCCTGGATACGGCGCTGGGGCAGCTGGAAGCGGCGGCGCGGCGGCGGGTCGAGGCTGAGCGTGGACATGGCAACCTCGAAACCGAACTCGCCCTGATGCAGGACGATCGCGCGCGCCTTGCGGCCGATCTCGACGGCGCCATGGCACGGCTCGGGCAGGTCGAGACGGCCGCCGCCGATGTAGACCAGCGGCTGGAGCGGGCGATGAACGTCGTCGGCGCCGTGATCGCGCGGGTGGAGGCGCAGCCGCCGCCGGAGCCCGAGGCAAGCTAGGGTCTGTACTCGTTATGGACGATGTTTTGATCGGGCCAAAACGGCCAAGAGCAAGGAGGAGCCCGCCGCCCGATGCCCCAGGCATCGGGCAAGGGACCGACACAGCTATCGGCCGTTTTCGCCCGACCCCGCAGGGGCGCGGGCCTTTTGGGCGGCGGGTGCGTCGCGCGGCCTTGCAAACCGGACGGTTTGCTGCGGCCACGCTCCTGCCCGCCGACCAAAATGCCTCGCGTCAAAACATCGCCCATAATGAGCACAGACCCTAGAGCGAGGACTGGAGAGGGAATGCCGCAAGTCAACGTCATGATCGCCGGGAAAGCCTACCGCATGGCCTGCGGGGAAGGCGAGGAGGGCCATCTCGAGGGGCTCGCCCGGTTCTTTGACGAGAAGATCGGCGAAATGCGCGAGGCCTTCGGCGAGATCGGCGACATGCGCCTGCACGTCATGGCCGCGCTGATGGTGGCCGACGAGGTCCATGAACTGAAGCGGCGACTGGCGAAGCTGGAAGCCGACCTCGCGGCGACGCAGGGCAATGCCGGGGCTGCCGATCAGCGGCTCGGCGAGGTCGAGGACCGGGCGGCGGAAGCGCTCGTCGCGGCAGCCGAACGGATCGAAGGCGTGGCGCGCAGCCTGATCCCGACCGCGGTGGGGTGACGGCTTCCGCCCGGAAACAGAAAAGGCCCCGGACGATGTCGTCCGGGGCCTTTTCTTTTCTAACTGCGCAGCGATCAGACGCCAGGCGCGCCGCCGGCGCCGTCCAGCACCGTGACGGAGCGGCGGTTCTGCGACCAGCAGGAGATGTCGTTGCAGACCGCGACCGGGCGCTCCTTGCCGTAGGAAATGGTGCGCATGCGGTTGGCCGCGATGCCGCGCGAGGCGAGGTAGTCGCGTACGGTCTGGCCGCGGCGGGCGCCGAGCGAATAGTTGTACTCGCGGGTGCCGCGCTCGTCGGCATGACCTTCGACGGTGAAGGTGTAGCGCGGATAGCGCTGGAGCCAGCCGGCCTGCTTGTCGAGGGTGGCGGTCGCGGTCGGGGTCAGGTCGGTGGAGTCGGTCTCGAAGAAGACGCGGTCGCCGACATTGACGACGAAGTCCTGCGCGCTGCCCGGGGTCGCGGCGCCGCCGGCGCCGAAGCCCGAGGCGTCGGCATTCTGGTCCTTGGCGCAGGCGCCGAGCGCGAGCGTGGCGGCGATGGCGGCGGCGAAACGGACGGCACGGCCGCCGGGAAGGAGAGTGGTCAACATGGCTGAACTCCGGGGCAATCGAATTTTGTGGCGCGCACTTCGAGGAGGGCTTCGCGAAGCCTCATCAATGAAGCGTCAACCTAAACGAGACCTTGCCAAATCAGGGCGAAGTGGCGGCATTGCGGCTTATGGTTAACCAAATGTGGCGAAAGGCGTTTGCGAGCCGGGCTGTTGCGCCGGGAGCACAGGAATGCTCCGCAGGACGGCTTGCCTGCCTCATCGACCATGGGTTGGGCCGCAGCGTGACACCACCGGGCAAAAAAAGATCGGAGCTTTCCGGTTGACGAATTCATAGCTGTGTGGTTATGGATAATTCATAGCCATATGGTTATGGAATTCCGATGCCCGGCACGCATGACCTTCTCTTCAGGACGCTTTCCGACCCGACGCGGCGGGGCATTTTCGAGTGCCTGTGCAGCCAGGGCGAACAGACGGTCGCGGCGCTGACCGCACAGGCCGGCGTGTCGCAGCCGGCTGTCTCGAAGCACTTGGCCATGCTGAAGCAGGCCGGGCTGGTGCGGGACCGCCATCAGGGCCGGCAGACGCATTACAGCGCACAGCTCGCGGCGCTCGCGCCTCTCGCCGACTGGACGAACCGCATGGCCGGCTACTGGGAAAGCCGGTTCGACGATCTCGAAGACCTGCTCAAGAGGATGGACCAATGACCGAAACCCGCTCCGTCATCGTCGAGCGCGAGATGCCCCATCCACCGGAGAAGCTCTGGCGCGCGCTGACGCAGCCGCATCTGATCGCCGAATGGCTGATGAAGAACGACTTCGTGCCGACCGTCGGCCACCGCTTCAATCTGAGTGGCGACTGGGGCGGGGTGCTGGATTGCGAGGTGCTGACCGTGGAGCCCAACCGGTCGCTCTCCTATAGCTGGGACTTCGCGCATGATGACCCGGCCTATGCCCTCAAGAGCGTCGTGACCTTCACGCTGACGCCGTCGCCCAAGGGCACGCATCTGCGCATGGAACAGGTCGGCTTCCGGCCGGAGCAGAAGCAGGCCCTCGGCGGCGCCAAGGCCGGCTGGCAGCAGTTCTTCGCCAAGCTGGAAGAGGTCGTGGCGCGCGCCGGCTGAGGCGGCGCCACTCCTCCTATCCCCTCATAAAAGGAGCCTTCCTTGTCCTGGAGCACTGCAATCCGGCAGGGCCATCGCTGGCTGTCGATCATTTTCACGGCCACCGTCCTCGCGAATTTCGCCGCGATGGCGCGCGGCGAGCCGCCGGCCTGGATCGTCTATTCGCCCCTGCTGCCGCTCTTCCTGCTGCTGTTCAGCGGGCTCTACATGTTCATCCTGCCTTACGCCGCGAGATGGCGCGGCCGGCGTCAGGCCTGAGGGCAGGTCAAGTCTCGGGCTGATCGCGAAAAAATTGCGCAAACAGGGCGCAGAATTGCAGCGCATCTTTCGCGCCCTCCGGTCTATCGTGAGGAGATGCGGCCTTGCCTCGGCCCACCTTCCAGTCCCGACCGGAGATCGCGATGGCTCATTCCCTCAATTCCGCTGTTGCGAGCGTGGCGCCGATCCGCGGCCCTAACCAGCCCGACCTCGATTCTGATATCGTCTGGGAGGCGCGCCGCGATCTCGCCGCGACGTTCCGGATGGCGGCGCGCTACGGCTTCGAGGAAGGCATCTGCAACCATTTCTCCGCGCTGGTGCCGGGCTATGACGACCTCTTCATCGTCAATCCCTATGGCTGGGCCTTCCGGGAGCTGACCGCCTCGAAGCTGCTGATCTGCGACTTCCACGGCCAAGTCGTCTCAGGCGAGGGCCAGCCGGAGGCGACCGCCTTCTACATCCACGCCCGGGTCCACAAGAACGTCCCGCGCGCCAAGGTCGCCTTCCACACGCATATGCCTTACGCGACGGCGCTTTCGATGACCGAGGGCGATCCGCTGATCTTCGCCGGCCAGACGGCGCTGAAGTTCTACGGCCGCACCGTCGTCGACCGCGACTATAACGGGCTGGCTTTGGACGAGCGCGAGGGCGACCGCATCGCGGCTGCGGTCGGCGATGCCGATATCGTCTTCATGAAGCATCACGGCGTCATGGTGCTCGGGCCGACCATCGCCGAGGCCTGGGACGATCTCTATTATCTGGAGCGGGCCTGCGAGGTGCAGGCGTTGGCGCTCGCGACGGGGCGCGAGGTCAAGCCGGTGAAGCCCGAGATCGCGGAGGCGGCCTATCGCCAGATGCGCGAGGGCGATCCGGAATCCGCGCGGCTCCACCTGGCCTCGATCCGCCGGCAGCTCGACACCGAGGAGCCGGTCTATCGCGACTGAGCGGCCGGTTGGATCCTAAAAAGCAGAAGCCGCCCGAATTCGTCGGGCGGCTTCGCAGAATCCACAGGTGACGATCGCTTTTCGCCTCAGCGCCCGCCGCTGAGCAGCGGCGACCAGGTCGGGTCGGAGGCGAAGGCCGGGGTCGGCACGGGCACTTCGACGCGGCCGGTGATGTCGACCATATAGAGCTTGCCGCCGGACTGTCCGCCGGGATCGCGGAAGAACATCAGGTACTGGCCGTTCGGCGCCCAGTTCGGGGCCTCGTTGTGGAAGCCCTCGGTCAGGATGCGCTCGCCCGAGCCGTCCGGCCGCATCACGCCGATGGCGAAGCCGCCGCCGCCCTGGCGGGTGAAGGCGATGAGATCGCCGCGCGGCGACCAGGAGGGCTGCGAGTAGCGGCCCTGGCCAAAGGAGATGCGCTGGCCCTCGCCGCCGCCGGCCGGCATCACGTAAAGCTGCTGCTGGCCGCCGCGGTCGCTCTCGAAGACGATGCGGGAGCCGTCAGGCGCATAGGAGGGCGAGGTGTCGATCGCCGCCGTCGAGGTCAGGCGCTGCGTCGTGCGCGAGCCGATGTCGATGGCGTAGAGATTGGCGTTGCCGCCCTGCTGCAGCGAGAGCACGACGCGCTGGCCGTTCGGCGCGAAGCGCGGGCTCGAGCTCATATCGGGGAAGTTGCCGACGATCTGGCGCTGGCCGGTCTCGATGTTGAGGACCTGCACGCGCGGCTGCTCGCCCTGGCGCTGCGACATGAACGCGACGTCCTGCGAGACCGGGGAATAGCGCGGCGTCACCACCGAGACGTCGCCATTGGTCAGGTAGCGCACATTGGCGCCGTCCTGATCCATGATCGCGAGGCGCTTGCGGCGGGTCTCCTTCGGTCCGGATTCGTCGACGAAGACGACGCGGGTATCGAAGAAGCCGCCGAGCCCGGTGATCTTCGAGAAGATCGCGTCCGAGATGATGTGACCGACGCGGCGGTTATTGCTCGGGTCGGTGAAATATTGCTGGCCGTCGGTCTGGGTGCCGGTGGCGACGTCCCAGAGCCGGAACTCGGCGCGGATGCGGCCGGCCTCGCGGGAGACGCGGCCGGTGACGAGGGCCTGCACGCCGGCGGCCTGCCAGGCCTGGAACTGCGGCGCCGCGTCGAAGGGTGGGTTCTTCTCGGGATGGCGGCTCTTGTCGATGGGGGTGAAGTAGCCGCAGCGCTTCAGGTTGTTGGTGATCACGCCGGAGACGAGCACGCCGCCTTCGCCGCCGAAATCGGCGATGGCGATCGGCATCGGCTGGAAGGCGCCGCCGGTCAGATTGATGATGAGCTCGGCCTTGGCCGCGGTGGGCAGCAGCAGCGCTGCGCCGGCGGTGGCAAGGAGACGGCGGCGGGTGGGCGCAGCCGCGAGACGGGGAAGGGGGGTGCGGTCGATCATCGGGGTCACATGACGTCCCTGGCGTCGAAATTGACGACGACATCACGCCAGTCGTCGTAATAGGAGGCGAATTGAGCCGGGATGCGCAACGGCGCGCAGCGGCGGGTGGCGGTCAGCGCCGAATCGGCGGCGACCCGGAAGAGCGGATCGGCGGACGAATTGATCACGCCGGGCTGGCCGATGAGCGAGCCGTCGGTGTTGAGCTTCATCCGCACGGAAGGCACGACATTGCTGCCGCCACGGGCGTTGGCGAGCGCGATCGGCACGTTCCAGCATTTCAGGAGCTGATCCTGGATGATGCCGATGAGCTGGGCCCTGAGCGAGGGGCTGAGCTTCTGCGAAGACCCGCGCTCGGTGCCGAGCGAGGCCGTGCGGTTGATCTGCGGCGCCGAAGAGCCGGAGGATTGCGCCTTCTCCTTGGACTGGAGCAGCTTGGCGATGTCGCTGGCGTTGAAGTTCTTGGCGATCTCCGCCTCCTTCTTCGCCTTGGCCTCCGCCTCCTGTTTCGCCTTCGCCGCGGCGGCGATCTTCGCCTTCTGCTCGGCCTCCGCCTTTGCCTTGGCGGCCGCCTCCGCCTTTTCCTTCGCAGCCTTGTCGGCTTCCGCCTTGGCGAGCGCCTCGGCCTTGGCCTTGGCATCGGCGGCGCGCTTGGCAGCCTGGGCGTCGGCTTCCGCCTTGGCCTTGGCGGTGGCCTTCGCCTCCTCCTCGGCCTGTTTCGCCTTCGAGGCGAGTTCGGCCTCCTCGGCGAGCTTGGCCTGTTCCTCGCGCTTCTGCTCGGCCTCGCGGGCGGCAGCAGCCTCGCTCTTCTGCGGCGGCTGCTTGGCGGGCTCGGGCGGCTTGGTTTCGGGCTTGGGTTGCTCGGCCGGGCGGGCCGGCGGCGGAGGCGTCGCGGCGTTGTTCTCGGCGGTCTTCAGTTCGACCGGGCGCGAGGGCGGGGCGGGCGTATCGGTCTTGGCCTCGCCGGCTTCCTTGCGCTCGACCATCTCGGACTGGCGCTCGGCACGCGGGGTGGGCTGGGCCTGGACCTTCTCGGCGCTGCGCTCGCCACGCGTCACCTGGTTGAGGGCACTGGGATCGATGACCTCGACGGCGATCGCCTCCTCGTTCTCCGGCAGCGGCGTCGGCGACGAGAACGCCAGCAGCCCCGCGACGAGGAACGTCACGTGGCCGAGCGCCGACACCAGCATGCCAGGTTCGGAGGTCGAAAGCTTCACGCCCTGAACACCCTTACTCTCTCAACCTTCAGCGGCTCGCCGGCTCGGTGACGAGCGCGACCCGCTTGAAGCCGGCGGCGGTGATGGTCGACATCACCGAAGCGACGCGGCCGTAATCGACCAGCTTGTCGCCACGAACATAGACGCGCTCGTCGAAGCCCTGCTTGGCCAGGCCCTGGAGCTTGGCGACGAGATCAGGCTCGAGCGTCGGCTCGTCCTGCAGGAAGATCTGGCCCTTGCTGTCGATGGCGATGGTCAAGGGCTTCTGGTCGACATTGATCGGCTTGGCGCCGGTCTGCGGCAGGTCGAGCGGGACGCCGGTCGCGATCAGCGGGGCTGCGACCATGAAGATGATGAGCAACACCAGCATGACGTCGATGAACGGCGTCATGTTGATCTCGGCGATGGCGCCGTGGCGGCGTCCGCGCCGGCCCCGGCGACCGGAGCCCTTTGCGCCTGAGGCGGCTGACATACCCATCGATCAGGCCCTCACGCGGCCATGCGTTCGTCGATCTGCCGCGACAGGATCGCGGAGAACTCGTCGGCGAAGGCTTCGAGACGGCCTTGCGCCTTGGCGACCTCGGCCTGGAGCTTGTTGTAGGCCATCAGCGCGGGAATGGCGGCGAAGAGGCCGATCGCGGTCGCGAAGAGCGCTTCGGCGATGCCGGGCGCGACGACGGCGAGCGAGGAATTCTTGGAGACCGCGATGGCGGTGAACGAGGTCATGATGCCCCAGACCGTGCCGAACAGGCCGATGAAAGGCGCCGCCGAGGCGATGGTCGAGAGCACGAGCAGCTTGGATTCGAGCCGCTCGGTCTCGCGCTGGATGGTGACGTCGAGCACCTTGTCGATGCGCTGGGACAGGCTGGCGACCGAGCGCCCGCCATTCTCGAAGGAGCGCTTCCATTCGCGCATTGCCGCGACGAAGACCGCGGCCATGTCGTTGACCGGCTTGCCGGCGAGGTCGCGATAGAGTTCCTCGAGCGAGCGGCCGGACCAGAACACCTCCTCGAAGGCGTCCATGTCCTTGCGCGTCCTGCGGTAGAGCAGGGTCTTGTCGACGATGATCGACCAGCACCAGACCGAGGCGCCGATCAGGCCCATCATGACCAGCTTGACGACGATGTGGGCGTGCCAGAACAGCGTCCAGAACGACATGTCGATCTGCGGCGCGGCCTGCGCGACGTCGGCGGGGTTCATCCTGTCATCCTTCTCACCCAGGCGGTACGGCCGATGATGGGTGCCTTGCGGCTCCAACCCGGTCCAAGCCCCGCCGCTTGCGTCGCGGGAGCCCACGCCGCCGCCCGATCCGCGATCCGGGGAAATGCCGTATCCCTCCAATCGCGCGTGAATCCGGCGAAAGATGGGCCGAAACAGGGTTTCCCACGGAACGCATGCTCCAGACCGAGTTAAGCATCCGGCAAGGTTAATGTCGGGTATACGCCCGACCGGGCGGGCATGAGGTTTCGGGAAGCCGGCGGTGTGCACCCAGGCCGCCAGTGCTTTCCGTTCAAAATGCTGCGAAGCGCCAGACGGCGCGCTGGAAGCCTCATGTGAAAACAGAGCGCTTGACAGAAAATTTCAATTTGCAGATCTGTGCATGCCTTCGAGAAGGGAAGGCCAGTCGAAAATCATGAGTTATTTTTCGTATGTGGGCTCCGGGCCCTATTGTTACGCCAACTCATTTTCGATGATGTTTGGGGAGGCGTCGCTATCGCCCTCCGTCATTGAGTTCGCGACGGGAAGTCCTTTCGGCATGCAATTGCATGGCGGGGCGATGCCATTCTTCGATCCCTATGGCTGGACTCCGGAAGCGGGTTTCGAGGACGCGCTCGCCGCCATGGGCTGGACCTCCACGGTCATGCGGGGCGGCAGCGAAGATGAGGCGCTAGCCCGACTTGCGGATGGTCTCGCCGCGGGACCGGTGTGGGTCGGCCCGGTCGAAATGGGCCATCTGCGCCATCAGCCAGGCATGCGCGGGGCGATCGGCGCCGATCATTATGTCGTCGCGCTCGCGCTGCGCGACGGCTTGGTCGAGATGCATGATCCGCAGGGCTATCCGCATGCGACGCTACCGCTCGCCGATTTCATGGCGGCGTGGCGCGGCGAGACGGTGGATTACGGCGAAGCCTTCACGATGCGCATGGGATTCCGCCGCGTCGAGATCGTGCCGGAGGAGGAGGCGATCCGGCGGGCGCTTCCAGCGGGCATTCGCTGGCTCGCCATGGACCGCGACCTGCAGCCGCCGGCGGGGACACTCGGGAACGAAACTGCGGTGCTCGCGCTGGCGGAACGGATCGCTGCCGGCTGCGACGACGACTTCCGGGGCCATCTCATCCACTTCGCGGTGCGGGTCGGTGCGCGCCGGGCTGCCGATGCCGCACGTTGCCTGACGCGGATCGGGCTCGACGCTGCTGCCGGGGTCATGGGGCGCCAGGCACGCTTGATCGGCGCCCTGCAATATCCGCTGGTCGCACGGGATGACGCGACGGCCGCCGCTCACCTGAGGGCGTTGGCGCCGACCTATCGCGAACTGCTTGCGATGCTGGAGCCGGCTGCCGCTTCATAGCTAGGCGATCGGAGAGCCGCGCCACGCTGCATCCAACAGACAATAAAAAAAAACCCGCCCCGGTGAGGGGCGGGCCTGTGCTGGTCGAACCGACGGTATCAGGCCGCGTCGGGCTGGGCCGGGGTATTGGCCGGCGGGTTGTTGCGGCGCTCGGTCATGAACTGATCGAACTCGGCCTTGTCGCGGGCCATGCGCAGGCGGCCCAGGAAGTCATGGAACTCGCGCTGCTCGTCCTCGAGCCGACGGATCGTCTCGTCGCGGTATTCGTCGAAGGCGCGGTTGCCGCTGGTGGGGCCGCCGCGGCCGCCCCAACCACCGAAGCCGCCGCCGAAACGACCCTCGCGGCCGGTCATGCGCTCCCGCAGGCGGTCCATCTTGCCCTGAAGGCGGCTCATCCGGTGCTCGTACCGGTCTCCGGCATATCCACAACCCATGCGTCCACTCCAGAAAAGAAAGGCCAGGGTCGCCAGACCCAGGGGCCAGAAGAGGATGAAGCCGAGAACCGCGAAGGCGATCCAGGCTCCCTTTCCATATTCGTCCAGTTTCTCGACGATCGGCATTGCTCCCTCACCATCCATGAACGTGAATGTAAATCACATTTACATAGATGCGCCCGACCCTGCCGCTTGTCAAGAACGCGGCCCGCGAAAATCAATCAGTCCGGCTTCGGAGGGCTGTTGCGGCCGATGCCGAGGCCCTGGAGATAGATCAGCGTGCCGGCCTCCAGCAGGTCGGACGCCGACATCGGCAGCGGGCGGCGACCGCCATCGGCGCGGCCGAACAGGGCAGCGATGCCATGCGACATCGCCCAGATATGCAGCGCCATCATCAGGGCGGGGGGGCGCTTGCCCTGCGGGAGCTGCGCGATCAGGGCCTCCGATGCCTGACGCAGACAGGCAAAGGCGCTGTCGGCGGCGGCCCGCAGCTCGGCGCTGGCATCCAGCGGCACGCCGGCCTCGAACATTGCCGCGTAGTAGGCGGGCTCGTCATGGGCGAAGGCGAGATAGGCGCGGCCGAGCCGGTGGAACGCGGTTTCGGGATCGGGCCGGCCCTGGTCCCAGGCGCGCGACAAAGCCGCCTCGAAAGCCTGGAAGCCGCGGGCGGCGACATCGGCCAGGAGTTCATCCCGGTCGCGGAAATGGCGATAGGGCGCGGCCGGGCTGACGCCGGCCATGCGCGCGGCCTCGGCGAAGGTGAAGCCGTTCGGCCCTTTCTCCCGGATCAGCCCGAGCGCGGCCCGCACCAGCTCCTCCTTGAGGTTGCCATGGTGATAGCCGCGGGGTGTTTCGGGGCGTTCGCGCTTCCAGCTCATGTAAGGAGCGCTAACATGCGGGTGGGGCTGCGTCGACTGTTAGGCGTAACAACACAAGCCCTCATCCTGAGGAGCCGCGTCAGCGGCGTCTCGAAGGATGTTCCAGATGGCTCGGGAGCCTCTTGAAGCATCCTTCGAGACGCGCCTTCGGCGCTCCTCAGGATGAGGGCTCCGGGTGGTTGGCCTTCTCAGTCGTCGAGCATCAACCGTTTGCGCAAACCATCCGGGATGCGCCGGGCCCGGCCGCCGCCGACGCAGGCGACCATGACCTGCGCGGAAATCAGCACCTCCTCGCCGCGCAGCACGCGCTGCTCGATGTCCATGGTGGCGCCGCGGGCCGCGATCGAGCGGGTCTCGACCGTCAGCAGGTCGTCCATCACGGCGGGCCGCAGGAAATCGATCGTCATCTTGCGGACCGCGAAGCCGAGCGCCGTCTCGCCGTCGAAGAGCTCGCGCTGCTCGACGCCGCGCGCGCGGATCAACTCGGTGCGGCCGCGCTCCATGAAGCGCAGATAGGAGGCGTGATAGACGACGCCGGAAAAATCGGTGTCCTCGTAATAAACGCGGATGTCGAGGCGGTGGACCCTGCTCATGCTGCTCCGGACGGATATTGCGCGATTGCTGCTGCCATAACCAACAGATGCGGCTTCGGAAAGGCTGGAACTGCGCCGCTGGAGAAGCGTTGCCCGTTGCGTGACCACAGCAACGGAGACCTATCATGGCGCAATCCAGCAAGGCGACCGCGCGGCTGCTCGACAAGGCCGAACGCGATCTCGTCGCCCATAGCCAACGCGGTGCGATCGGGGCTCTCCCGGACGATGAATTGCGCGATCTCGCCGCCAAGCTGCGCGAGCGGCGCGACAAGGCGCGCGACGGCGCCCGCCGCCAGAAGCGCGAGATGCGCGGCAAGGCCGAGCCGAAGGGCGCCAAGGCGGCCAGCGACAATACCGGAACCAAGGCCAAGGCCGACGCGCTGACGGCAGCGTTGAAGCGCGTCGGTGCCGAGCGTACACGCCGGGCGGAGAAGGCAAAGGTGCCGAGCCAGCGCAGCCTCGCGCGCAAGGCCCTCGCGCTCAAGCAACGCCAGCGGGTGGCTGAGCGGCCCGCCAACCGCACCGCCGGCAAGGGGATGCGGTCGGTCGAAAATCCGAAGGCGGCGAAATCCGGCGCGTTGAACGATGCAGGGGCTCGCCCGGCGATGATGCGCTCGAAGATCGCGCGTCAGCCATAGGCCGATACCCAGCCCTGCAGGCGTTCAGCGCTTGCAGGGCTTGTTCATGAAGGAGCCGCAGTCATAGGGCTTCGACAGCTCGTCGCGGACCGAATAGTCCTTGCCTTCGAAGCGGTTGACGATGTCGTCGATGCGCCAGCCGCCACCTTCCTCGACCATGCGGAAGCGCACCGTGACCGGCTGCTTGAAGCTGCGGAAGGCGGCGCTGACCAGGGCCCGGCCGTTCGCGGGTTTCTCGGTGACCGTGACCTTGAGGTTCTTCACCTCGCCATCCTGGCCGTTGAGGAAGGGATCGGCGCCGACATGGCCGATCTCGCCGGCCTCGTCCTGATAGAGGTCGTCGCGGGCGAAGAGGGCAGCGAGGCCCTTGCTCATCAGCTTGTCGCGATGCGGCGGGCGCCAGGGCGGCTCGCCCGAGGCGGCGAGCGTTTTCACCGTGGCGGCATAAGCGTCCTTCACCGGGCCGTCCGGCGTGTTATCGGCGGCGAATGCACTGCTGGCGGCCAGCAGGCCGAGAGCGAGTGCCGCCGACGGGGCGAAGCGAAGGGCGGGCATGCGCGAACTCCGAAAGCGACTGATCCGATGCGATCAAGCGCGAAGGACGCGATGCCCGCGTCCTTCATATGCGGGACGATGGCCCGGCCTTACTCACCGTCCTCATCGCTGCCGAACAGCCCGAACTGTGCCGTCTCGCGCGAGGGTTCCGGCATGCCGAGATGGCGGAAGGCGTGGGGCGTGAGCAGGCGTCCGCGCGGCGTGCGCTGGATGAAGCCCTGCTGCAGCAGGAAGGGCTCGATGATCTCCTCGATGGCGTCGCGCGGCTCGGAGAGCGAGGCGGCGATGGTCTCGATTCCGACCGGGCCGCCGCCGAAATTGATCGCGACGGTGGTAAGATAGCGCCGGTCCATCTGGTCGAGGCCGATGGCGTCGACATCGAGCAGGGAGAGGGCCTTGTCGGCGACCTTGCGGGTGACGATCGGGTCGCCGTCGACGATGGCGAAGTCGCGGACGCGGCGCAGCAGGCGCCCGGCGATGCGCGGCGTGCCGCGGGAGCGCTTGGCGATCTCGTTGGCGCCGTCGTCCGACATCGGCACGCCGAGCACGCGGGCGCCGCGGGCGACGATGCGCTGCAACTCCTCGACCGTATAGAATTGCAGGCGGATCGGGATGCCGAAGCGGTCCCGCAAGGGCGTGGTCAAAAGGCCGGCGCGGGTGGTGGCGCCGACGAGGGTGAACTTGGGCAGGTCGATCTTGACCGAGCGCGCCGCCGGGCCTTCGCCGATGATCAGGTCGAGCTGGTAGTCCTCCATCGCCGGATAGAGGATTTCCTCGACGGCCGGGTTGAGGCGGTGGATCTCGTCGATGAAGAGCACGTCGCGCTCTTCGAGATTGGTGAGCTGGGCTGCGAGGTCGCCGGCCTTGGCGATCACGGGACCGGAGGTCGAGCGGAAATTGACGCCGAGCTCGCGCGCGACGATCTGCGCCAGCGTCGTCTTACCGAGGCCGGGCGGGCCGACGAAGAGGACATGGTCGAGCGCGTCGCCACGGCTCTTGGCCGCGTTGATGAAGACCTGGAGATTGGCGCGCGCCGCTGCCTGGCCGGTGAAATCGGACAGCGAGAGCGGCCGCAGCGAGGTCTCGCTGTCGTCGTCGCGACGTTCGGCCGTCATCAGGCCGGAGCGCTTGGGGTCGCTCACAGCGCGATCTCCAGCTCGATGGCGTCGTGGATCGGAATGTCCTTGTACCCTGTCTTGATGATGCCAGGCACGACCGAGCGATAGGCGTCGATCGCTTCCAGATAAAGCCCCGAGAGGCGGAAGCCGCGGCGCTGGTAGAAAGTCATGCCGGGCATGTTGTCATTGGTGAGCATGGCTTTCAGTTTTCCGGCGCCGGCCTTGCGTGCCGCGAAGATCACGGCGTCCAGCATGCGGATGGCGACGCCTTCGCCCGGCTTCAACGAATGGAGTGCGCAGAGATAGGCGCTGTCGCCCCGCACCGTCCAGCTCGCCAGCGCGGCGGTCTTGCCCGAGCTGTCGAACAGGCCGAGCGCATCGATCTCGGCGACGTCGTAGACATGCAGGCCGATCATCATGCTGTGCGAGCCCCAGCTCGCCAGCATGATGCGGCAGAGCTCGGTCTTGTCGGTCACGACGCGCAATTGAAGCTCGTCGGGCGCTTCGCTCACTTCGCCAGTTCCTTCAGGCCCAGCTTGATGAGCTGGGCCGTGCCGGCCCCATCGCCGGCGGCCTTGGCGGCAGCCGCCACGGCCGCCACCGCCTGCGCCTGAGGATAGCCGAGATTGGCGAGCGCCGACACCGCGTCGGCGATCGGCTGCGGCAGCTTCCTGTCCTCCAGCGCGCCCGCGAGCTGCGCCACGCCCGGATCGATATGGCCGAAGGCCGGGGCCTTGTCCTTGAGCTCGGCGCAGAGGCGTTGCGCGAGCTTGGGGCCGACGCCGGGGGCGCGCGCGATCGCGGCCTTGTCGTTGGTGGCGATGGCGGTGGCCAGCCCGCCCGGATCGAGCGTCGAGAGGATGGCGAGCGCGACCTTGGCGCCGACGCCCTGCACGACCTGCATCAGGCGGAACCAGTCGCGCTCATTGTCGGACATGAAGCCGTAGAGGCGGATCGCATCCTCGCGGACATGGGTCTCGATCGAGAGCGCGGCGGCCTCGCCGGGTTGGGGTAGGCGCTGCAGCGTGCGCGCCGAGCACTGCACGACATAGCCGACGCCCTGCACGTCGATGATGACGTGGTCCTCGCCATAGGAATCGATCAGGCCCTTGAGCTTGCCGATCATCGATTTTCTCCACGAGTCATCCCGGGCGACCGTAGGGAGACCCGGGATCCATTCCGGAACATGTCTCGGTGAGGTTCCGGAATGGATCCCGGATCTTCGCTTCGCTCCGTCCGGGATGACCCACGCGAGGGAGTGTCGCGAAAAATGTCGATCGGCAGTATGGGGCTCATGATGCCTTCATCTGCGCGACCAGCGCCTTCATGCCGCGATGCTGGGCATGGCAGATCGCGACCGCGAGCGCGTCCGCCGCGTCGGCCGATGAGGTCTCGGCCTTCGGCAGGAGCACGCGAATCATCGCCTGGACCTGCTTCTTGTCGGCATGGCCGACGCCGACCACGGTCTTCTTGACGAGGTTGGCGGCGTATTCCGCGACATCGAGCCCGGCGAGCGCCGGCACGACCAGAGCGATGCCGCGAGCCTGGCCGAGCTTCAGCGCCGATTGCGGGTCGCGGTTGATGAAGGTTTCCTCGACAGCGGCCTCGTGCGGACGATGCGCGGCGAGGACCTTGTTCAGGCCTTCGTGCAATTGCCGCAGGCGCTGGCCGAGCGGCAGCGCGCCGTCGCTCTCGACGCAGCCGCAGGCGACGAAGGAGAGCTTGCTGCCTTCAGAGACGACGATGCCCCAGCCGGTCTTCCGGAGGCCGGGGTCGATGCCGAGGATGCGAATCGGGGGTGCCATGTCGGGTTCAACCTAGCGGATGTTTCGGATTTGTCCCGCGCCGAGACAGGCCGCGCGATGGGGCTGGATGAATTCCCCTGATCGATGACATCAAAAAGGAAAGTTGTTCTTGCCGCCCGCCCGTGGGCATGGTTCGCCGCATCTTTCTTTCTCAGCCGGTGCCATGTCCTTCAACCTGTCTTCCTTCATGCCGGGCCTCACGGCCGATGGCATCGCCGTCCTGCTGGCTGCAACGCTGCTCGGCGGGCTGGTGCGTGGCTTCACCGGCTTCGGCTTCGCGATGGTGTTCATGCCGCTGGCCTCGATGATCCTCGGGCCGGTCGCGGCGCTCGGCCTGATCTGGTTCATCGATCTGCCCTTCGCGCTGCCGATCGCGGCGCGCAGCGCCAAGACGGCGGAATGGCGCGAAATCCTGCCGCTGCTGCTGACCGCGACGCTCGCCCTGCCGGCCGGCATCTGGCTGCTGATTTGGCTGGATCGCGAGACGATGCGCTGGGTGCTCGCCCTGCTCGTGCTCAGTGCGGTGGGTCTGATGGCCTCGGGCTGGCGCTATCACGGGCGGCCGACGATCCCGCTCTCGCTCGGGGTGGGCGCATTGTCGGGGCTGTTCAACGGCATGGCCTCGATCGGCGGCATGCCGCTCGCGGTGTTCTGGCTCGGCGCGCAGCGCAACGACCGGCACAAGACGCGGGCCAACATGCAGGCCTTCTTCGGCGTCTCGACGCTGATCAGCGGCACGGTCCTGTGGTGGAAGGGCATCCTGACCGGTGGGGCCCTGATGATGGCGGTGCCGCTCTTCGCAATCTACGGCGTCGGGCTCTGGGCCGGCACGCATGGCTTCCGGCTGGCTTCGGAGCAAACGTTCCGGCGCGGCGCCTATCTGGTGATCTTCCTGAGCGCGCTGATCAGCCTGCCGCTCTGGGACGCGGTGATCGGGCGATAGGACGCGTCGCGGGTATCCGCGTCCTCACACCATATCAAGGCTTCAAAAACGCAAACGGCCGGGACGAGCCCGGCCATGATGCATGGAGGACGCTGGCTTCAGCTCAGGCGCTGAGCTTGGCCATGATGTCGTCGGCGATCTCGAAATTGGCGAAGACGTTCTGGACGTCGTCGTCGTTGTCGAGCGCTTCCATCAAACGCATCATCGAGGCGGCTTTTTCCTCGTCGAGCGGGGCCGTCGTCGTCGGGCGCCAGACCGGCTTGGCCGAGGCGGGGGCGCCGAGTGCTGCCTCAAGCGCCTTGGAGACTTCGTTCAGGGCGTCGAAGGCGCAGAGGATGGTGTGGCCGTTCTCGTCCGAGATCACGTCGTCGGCCCCGGCCTCGATCGCGGCTTCCATCACCGTGTCGGCATCGCCAGCCTCCGGCGGATAGCTGATCTCGCCGACGCGGTTGAACATGAAGGAGACCGAGTTGCTCTCGCCCAGCGCGCCGCCCGACTTGGTGAAGTAGGAGCGCACGGCGGAAGCGGTGCGGTTGCGGTTGTCGGTCAGGGCCTCGACGATGACGGCGGTGCCGCCCGGGCCGTAGCCCTCGTAGCGGACCTCGTCATAGTTGTCGCCTTCGCCGCCGGCGGCCTTGTTGATGGCGCGCTGGATGTTGTCCTTCGGCATGTTCTCGGCGCGCGCGGCGAGCACCGCCATGCGCAGGCGCGGGTTCATGTTGATGTCGGGCATGCCCATCTTGGCGGCGACGGTGATTTCGCGGGCCAGTTTCGAGAACAGTTTCGAGCGCACGGCATCCTGCTTGCCCTTGCGATGCATGATGTTCTTGAACTGTGAATGGCCGGCCATGGGAGCTCGTTACCTTCAGAGGTTGCGGCGGAAAGCGCTGGAAGCCGGCCTTATAGGCGCCCGCTCCGCCCGCGTGCAAGCGCTGCGCACGCCGGAAAGCGTCAGGAAATCCAGGCGTCCGGCACGGCCTGGCTGAGATGCGGGCCGACGCGAACGGCCCAGACCGCTTTCGCCAGGCCGGTGGCATCGTCGATATCGACCGCGACGCCGGAGAGCGTGCCTTCGCCCGTCGCCGGCTCCAGTCTTGCGCCCGGCACCTTCTGCAGGAAGCGGCGCACCGGCTCGTCCTTCTGCATGCCGAGCACGGAATCATAGTCGCCGCACATGCCGGCATCGGATTGATAGGCGGTGCCGCCGGGCAGGATGCGGGTATCCGAGGTCGGCGCATGGGTATGCGTGCCGACGACGAGGCTGGCGCGGCCGTCGAGGAAATAGGCCATGGCCTGCTTCTCGCTGGTCGCCTCGGCATGGACGTCGACGATCACGGCATCGGCGATTTCGCCGAGCGGGCAGGCGGAGAGCTCACGCTCCATCGCGGCAAAGGGGTCGTCGAGCGGATCCATGAACAGCCGGCCCATGACGTTGACGACCAGGACGCGGGCGCCGTTGCGGGCCTCGATCACGGTGGCGCCGCGACCGGGCGTGCCGGGCGGATAATTCGCCGGGCGGATCAGCCGGTCCTGCCGGGTGATGAAGACGAGGGCCTCGCGCTGGTCCCAGGAATGATTGCCGAGCGTCACGACATCGGCGCCGGCGGCGAGGATCTCGTCGCAGATCGCCTCGGTGATGCCGAAGCCGCCCGCCGAGTTCTCGCCGTTGATGACGACGCAGTCGAGCTTCCAGGCCTCACGCAGGGCCGGCAGCCGCTCCTGAACCGCAATCCGGCCGGGGCGGCCGACGATGTCACCGAGGAAGAGAAGACGCATGAAACCGACCTGAAAACTGCGAAGGCTTTCTCCCTCGCGCGAAGGCGCGAGGGAATCAACCGCAGCAGAAGAACTTCCGCGCGAAGGCGCGCGGGAATCAGCCGCAGCGAAGGGTTTCGCGCTCTGTCACGATCCAGTCGAGGCGCCGGTCATGCGGCTCGTCCGGCACCGCGTCGATCTCCTGCGCGCCATAGCCGATGCCGATGCTGACGGTTGGGCCGAGTTCGGAGAGCGCCCGATCGTAATAGCCCTTGCCGTAGCCGATGCGGTAGCCGCGCCGGTCGAAGGCGGCGAGGGGCACGAGCAGGATCGCGGGCCTCAGCTCCGGCTGGTCGGGGGCGGGGACGAGCGTGCCGAAGCCGCCGGGCACGATCGGCTCATAGGGCGCCCAGCGCCGGAAGATCATGCGCCTGTCGACGATGGCGGGCAGGCAGAGCGGCAATCCGCGCTCATGCAGGGCTTCGAGGATCGGGCGGGGATCGGCTTCCGAGCGCATCGGCCAATAGGCCGAAACCGGGCCGGCACTTCCCGTCCAGACTGGAAGGCTCAGCACCTGCGCGGCGATCTCGACGTCCCATTCGAGCCGATTGTCGAGGTCGAGCGCGTCGCGGCGGGCGAGCGCATCCGCGCGGAGGGCGGCCTTGCGCGGGGAGGGCGGAGCGTGCGTGCCGGGCGTCATCGTCATGAAGGTTGCGGAGCCACCTTGGCCGTGGAGTTTTGAATCCCGGGACACCTACAGAGTAGGTGGGCGCCGTGTGTCCGGTTCCAAGGGATCCGGACAGGGACAGCTCCCTAGGGAGTCGTATGGGCCCGGGGAATGCTGTCTCGCACGCACCAGGCAGCCCCGCTCCGCTTATTTAGGGAAGCCGCCGGCAAAGCGCCAGTGGTACTTTATGCGTTTGCGCATGGCGCGCCCTCCGGCTGGGCCGGCCGTGAAAAGCGTTCATATTTTGGCCGTGGTGAGCTGATGGTATAGAGACAGCGCGCGACATGTACGGAAACCGGTTTCAGCGATGCTTCGTTCTCTCCTAGCCCGCCATCTCTCCCGCCCGGGACTGGCCGCGTTGGCATTGTCCGCCGCGCTCGCTGGCGGCGCCGTGCCGGCCTCGGCACAGGATGCCGCCGATCTGCTTGTCCGCACGACGCGCCTCGAGAACCAGTTGCGCCAGATGTCCGGCCAGATCGAGCAGCTCCAGTTTGAGAACCGGCGCTTGTCCGAGCAGCTCCGCAAATTCCAGGAAGACGTCGATTTCCGCCTGAACGAAAAGGGCGGCGGCGGCCGTCCGAATTCGGCTGCGCCCGGGCCGACGGGGGCGCCTCCCGCAGGCGCCACGCCGCAGCGGCATCGCCGCAGCGATGCCTTCGACCCGGCGACGCAGCAGGGCGCGGCCGGCGCGCCGCAGCAACTCGGCGGCGGCGGCGCGATCGCCGGCATCATCGAGGACGACTATGCCGGCGGCCCGGCGACCGGGCAGCCGCTCGACCTCCAGGGCGTCGGGCGCCCGGTGCCGCAAGGCGGCATGCCGCAGGACCGGCCGCGCGGCGCGAGCGTCGCTGCCGCGAGCGGCCCCCAGAGCGCCAAGGAAGCTTATGATCTCGCCTTCGCCTCGCTTCGGCGCAAGGAATACGAGCAGGCCGAAATGGGTTTCCGCCAGTTCCTGCAGAGCTACCCGCGTGACCGGCAGGCGGTCGACGCGACCTATTGGCTCGGCGAGAGCTATCTGCAGCGCCAGCGCTACCGCGAGGCGGCCGAGCAGTTCCTGAAGATTTCCCGGGAATCGCCGAAGGCCGCCAAGGCGCCGGACAGCCTGCTCAAGCTCGGGATGTCGCTCAACGGGCTCGGCGCCAAGGAACAGGCCTGCGCCACCTATGCGAAGGTCGGCGTCGATTACCCCTCGGCCTCCAACGCCGTGCGCCAGGGCGTCGCACGCGAGCGCCGTCGCTCCGGCTGCGCTTGAGCGCGGCTGCCGACGTAAGCGCATTCGCGCCGGTCTCGCTCGCCGAGGCCGGCGCTGCTTTTGAAGGGCTGTCGCGTGAGACGGCCCTCCTCGTTGCCGTCTCCGGCGGCCCCGATTCGATCGCGCTGCTGGCGCTTCTCGCCGCCTGGGTACAGTCCCCGGGCCGGCCGCCACTCCATGCCGTGACGGTCGATCACGGATTGCGCCCGGAATCGGCGGAAGAGGCGGCCACTGTCGCGGCATTCTGCGCGACGCTCGGCATCGGCCATGCGACCCTGCGCTGGGAGGGGCTGAAGCCGACCAGCGGCCTGCAGGCAGAGGCGCGGCGCGCCCGCTATGCCCTGCTGGCAAACGAGGCGAGGCGGCTCGGCGGCGCGACGCTGGTCACGGCCCATACGCTCGACGACCAGGCCGAGACCATGCTGATGCGCCTCGCCCGTGGCTCCGGACCTTCGGGGCTCGCCGGGATGCGGGGGCGCAGCGCGGTCAACGGCGTTGCGCTTGTCCGGCCGCTGCTCGGCATCCCGAAGGCACGGCTCGTCACGACGGCCGATGCGCGGGGGCTGCCTTTCGTGCGCGATCCCAGCAATGCCGACCGACGCTTCGAGCGGGTGCGCTGGCGGGAGACGATGCCGGTTCTGGCGGAACAGGGGCTGACGGCGGAGCGCCTGGGGCGACTGGCGGAACGGATGGCGCGGCTGGACGAAGCTGCCGCGCAGCGGGCCCGCGACGTGCTGGCAGAGGCGATGCTGCCGGACGAAGGCGCGGACAACGGGCTGCGCCTGCGCTTTTCCAGGCTGGCCGCCGAGCCGGAGGAAATCCTGCTGCGGGTCCTGGCGCTGGCGCTCGATGCGGTGGCGCCGGGTGGCGACGGCCATGGCCGGCTGGAACGGCTGGAGGCCTGCGGGGCGGCCCTGATGGATGCGGCGCGCGCCGGCCTCGCATTGCGGCGGACCTTGTCCGGCTGCGTTCTCTCGCTTGGTCGCGACGGCGTGCTGACGCTGCAACTGGAGCCGCCGCGGCGACGCGGCGTTCACCCTTCGGCGTCATAGTGCCGCCACGTCATTGCTTTCCCTTGGCAAGGGCGTGTGCGACACCTAAATTGGTAGTCGGGAAACTCTAGGCCTCATCCGGTTCTTCCGGGAGGCCCGATCGGACTGGGAATGAATCCGAATTTTCGTAATTTCGCCCTCTGGGTGGTGATCTTTCTGCTGGTCCTGGCGCTGGTCACCCTGTTCCAGAGTCCGAGCCAGCGCGCCAGCACCAATGAAATCCCCTACAGCCAGCTGATCAACGAGGCCGAGGCCGGACGCGTGTCGAACGTCGTCGTCGCCGGCCAGGAGATTTCCGGCGCCTTCTCGGATGGCCGCAGCTTCGTGACCTATGCGCCCTATGGCGATCCGAACCTCCTGAAGACCATGGCCCAGAAAGGCGTGCAGGTCTCTGCCAAGGCGCCGTCGGAAGGCACGCCCTGGTTCATGGCGCTGCTGGTCAACTCGCTGCCCTTCGTCATCTTCATCGGCCTGTGGATCTTCATGTCCCGCCAGATGCAGAACGGCGCCGGCCGGGCGATGGGCTTCGGCAAGTCCAAGGCCAAGCTCCTGACCGAGGCCCATGGCCGCGTCACCTTCGAGGATGTCGCGGGCATCGACGAGGCCAAGGAAGACTTGCAGGAAATCGTCGAATTCCTGCGCGATCCGCAGAAGTTCCAGCGGCTGGGCGGGCGCATCCCGCGCGGCGTGCTGCTCGTCGGCCCTCCCGGTACGGGCAAGACCCTGACGGCGCGTGCCGTCGCGGGTGAAGCCAATGTGCCGTTCTTCACCATCTCGGGTTCCGACTTCGTCGAGATGTTCGTCGGCGTCGGCGCGAGCCGTGTCCGCGACATGTTCGAGCAGGCCAAGAAGAACTCGCCCTGCATCATCTTCATCGACGAGATCGACGCGGTCGGCCGCCATCGCGGTGCCGGCCTCGGCGGCGGCAACGACGAGCGCGAGCAGACGCTGAACCAGCTCCTCGTCGAGATGGACGGCTTCGAGCCGAACGAGGGCGTCATCATCATCGCCGCGACGAACCGTCCGGACGTGCTCGACCCCGCGCTGCTGCGGCCGGGCCGTTTCGACCGGCAGATCGTCGTGCCGAACCCGGACGTTGCCGGCCGCGAGAAGATCCTGCGCGTGCATGTCCGCAAGGTGCCGATGGCGCCGGATGTCGACCTCAAGATCCTGGCCCGCGGCACGCCCGGCTTCTCGGGCGCCGACCTGATGAACCTCGTCAACGAGGCGGCGCTGCTGGCAGCGCGGCGCGGCAAGCGCATGGTCACGCATGGCGAGTTCGAGGACGCCAAGGACAAGGTCATGATGGGCGCCGAGCGCAAATCCATGGCGATGTCTGAGGAAGAGAAGAAGCTCACCGCCTATCACGAGGCCGGTCACGCCATCGTCGGCCTCTATGTCCCGGCCGGCATCCCCGTCCACAAGGCGACGATCATCCCCCGCGGCCGTGCGCTCGGCATGGTCAAGTTCCTGCCGGAGGGCGACCGCTACTCGATGAAGTTCAAGGAGTTCACCTCGCAGCTCGCGGTCGCCATGGGCGGGCGCGTGGCGGAGGAAATGACCTTCGGACGCGAGAACGTCACCTCGGGCGCCACCGGCGACATCCAGCAGGCGACCAAGATGGCCAAGGCCATGGTCACGCAGATGGGCTATTCGTCCGAGCTCGGCATGGTCGCCTATGGCGACAATCAGGAAGAGGTCTTCCTGGGCATGTCGATGGGACGCAGCCAGTCGGTCTCCGAGTCGACGGCGCAGAAGATCGACGCCGAGGTCAAGCGCCTCGTCGACGAGGGCTATGCCGACGCCAAGACCATCCTCACCGATCATCACGAGGAGTTCGTCGCGGTGGCCGAGGCGCTGCTCGAATTCGAGACGCTGACCGGCGAGGAAATCCGCGACCTGATCGCCGGCAAGCGCCCCGTGCGCGATGCCGACGACACGCCGCATGCTCCGCGCGGCTCGGCCGTCCCGAGCGCGGGCAAGGGCCGCAAGCGCGGCGAACCGGATGCCGGCCTGGAGCCGCAGCCGCAGGCCTGAGGCGAATCGAGTGGATTACGAAAGGGCGGCCGAGAGGCCGCCCTTTTCGTTTGCCCGGGCGCGATGTCACGCTCCGTCATAATTTGTGAGAAGGCGGAAAGGTTTTTTGGCTATAGAACGCCGGAAACGGGCGCGATGCGCTCCATGGAACCGAATCACGATGACGCGCAAATATTTCGGAACGGACGGCATTCGCGGGCGGGCGAACGGCGTCATCACGCCGGACCTCGCTCTGAAGGTCGGCCAGGCGACGGGCCTCGCCTTCCGCCGCGGCGAACATCGCCACCGCGTCGTGATCGGCAAGGATACCCGCCTCTCCGGCTACATGATCGAATACGCCATGGTTGCAGGCTTCACCTCGGTCGGCATGGACGTGATGCTGCTCGGCCCGATACCGACGCCGGCGGTCGCCATGCTGGCACGCTCGATGCGCGCCGATCTCGGCGTGATGATCTCCGCCTCGCACAACGCCTATGAGGACAACGGCATCAAGCTGTTCGGCCCCGATGGCTACAAGCTCAACGACGAGGTCGAGCGCGAGATCGAGGCGCTGATCGATGGCGACCTGACGCCCCGCCTTTCCGCCTCGCCGAAGCTCGGCCGGGCCAAGCGCATCGACAGCGCCGATGCGCGCTATGTCGAGTTCGCCAAGCGCACCATGCCGCGCAACATGAGCCTCGAGGGGCTGCGCATCGTGCTCGATTGCGCCAATGGCGCCGGCTACAAGGTGGCGCCGGAAGCACTCTGGGAGCTGGGTGCCGAGGTCATCGTCATCGGCAACGAGCCTGATGGCTTCAACATCAACCACGATGTCGGCTCGACCCATCCCGCGACTCTGGTGGCGAAGGTCAGGGAATTGCGCGCCGATGTCGGCATCGCGCTCGATGGCGATGCCGACCGGGTGCTGGTGGTCGATGAGCAGGGGCACATCGTCGACGGCGACCAATTGATGGCCGTGATCGCCCGCTCCTGGCTGGAGGACGGCCGGCTCTCGGCTCCGGGCATCGTCGCGACGATCATGTCCAATCTCGGACTGGAGCGGTATCTCGCGGGCCTGGGCCTGTCGCTGGCCCGGACCGCGGTCGGCGATCGCTATGTGCTGGAGCACATGCGCAACCACGGCTTCAATCTCGGCGGCGAACAGTCGGGCCATATCATCCTCTCGGATTTCGGCACGACCGGCGACGGTCTCGTCGCGGCGCTGCAACTGCTCGCCGTGGTCAAGCGGATGGACAAGCCAGTCTCGGAAGTCTGCCACTGCTTCGAGCCGTTGCCGCAGATCCTCAAGAATGTCCGCTACAAGAAGGGCCGACCGCTGGAAGAGAAGCAGGTGGTCAGCGCGATCGAGGCGGCGAAGCTGTTGCTCGGCGAGAGCGGCCGCCTGGTGATCCGCCCCTCCGGCACCGAGCCGGTGATCCGCGTCATGGCCGAGGGCGACGACCGCGACCTGGTCGAGCGTGCTGTCGACGATGTCGTCGAGGCGGTGACCAAGGCTGCGGCCTGATAAAGGGCACGTCATGCTCGGGCTTGACCCGAGAATGACGGATAGGCCTCACACCACCGAGGTCAGGCCGCCATCGACCATCAGCAGATGGCCGTTGACGTAGTCGGACGCCGCCGAGGACAGGAAGATCGCGGCGCCGGCCAGCTCCTTCGTCTCGCCCCAGCGCCCGGCCGGCGTGCGGCTGCAGACCCAGCTCGAGAAGGCCTCGTCGGCGATCAGCGCGGCGTTGATCTCGGTGGCGAAATAGCCGGGGCCGATGGCGTTAGCCTGGATGTTGTGCTTGCCGAGCTCGGCGGCGAGGCCCCGCGTCATCATCTTCACCGCGCCCTTGGACGCCGTGTAGGGGATGATGGTGGCGCGGCCGAGCTCGCTCATCACCGAGCCGATGCTGATGATCTTGCCGCGCTTGCGCGGCACCATCCGCTTCGTCACCGCCTGGGTGACGTAGAACACCGAATGCAGGTTCGTGTTGATCACCTCGTGCCAGCCCTCGACCGGGAACTCGGTGATCGGGGCGCGCTTCTGCATGCCGGCATTGTTGATGAGGATATCGATCGGCCCGATCTCGGCCTCGATCATGGCGACACCGGCCTCGACCGCCTTGTGATCGGTGACGTCGAAGGGGGCGATGGAGGCCTTGCGGCCGGCCGCGGTTAGTGTCTGCTGCGCGCGCTCCAGCTTCGCCTTGTCGCGGCCGTTCAGCACGACATGGGCGCCGGCATCCGAGAGCCCCTCGGCCAGCGCGAGGCCGATGCCCTGGCCCGAGCCGGTGACGAGCGCGATCTTGCCCGCAAGACTGAACAGCGACAGCGACATGGCGTATCCTCGCAAAATGCCGGATGCGGCGATTTCGGTTTGCGCCCAGGGCGCCGCTTTGGGTAAGCAGGTTTCAATCGATTAGACAATGGTGCCGCGCGCCGTCGCGCGGCGATTTCGGGAGCGTTCCATGCGTGCCGTCGTCATTCATGCCGAGAAGGATCTGCGGGTCGAGAAGACGACCGCGCCCGAGCTCGGACCGCGCGACGTGCGCGTGCGGATCGAGGCCGGCGGCATCTGCGGCTCGGACCTGCACTACTACCTGCATGGCGGCTTCGGCACGATCCGCGTGCGCGAGCCGATGATCCTCGGCCATGAGATAGCCGGCCGCGTCGAGGCGATCGGCGGCGAGGTCTCGCGGGTGAAGCCGGGCGACCGGGTCGCGGTCAATCCGAGCCGCGCCTGCGGCCATTGCCGTTACTGCCAGATGGGTTTGCAACAGCACTGCACCGACATGCTGTTCTACGGCTCGGCGATGCGCTTCCCGCATGTGCAGGGCGGCTTCCGTGACGTGCTCGTGGTCGAGGAGCGGCAGGCGGTGAAGGTCGCGCCCCGCGTCACGGCGGCCGAGGCTGCCTTCGCCGAGCCGCTCTCGGTCTGCCTTCATGCCGCCAAGCGGGCCGGGCCGCTGCTCGGCAAGCGCGTGCTGGTGACGGGTGCGGGGCCGATCGGCGCGCTGACCATCCTGGCCGCCAAGGCGGCCGGCGCCTCCGAGATCGTCGCGACCGACGTTGTCGACGGGCCGCTACCGGTCGCCCGCAAGATGGGCGCCACCGCGACGGTCAATGTCGCGGCCGAGCCCGAGCGGCTCAAGGCCGAGTACGGCGCGGAGAAGGGTGCCTTTGACGTGATGTTCGAGGCGTCCGGCAACCAGCATGCGCTGACCGGCGCCTTCGACGCGGTCAGGCCGGGCGGCGTCATCGTCCAGATCGGCGTCGGCGGCCAGTTCACGCTGCCGATGAACGTCGTCGTCGCCAAGGAATTCGACCTGCGCGGTTCCTTCCGCTTCCACGAGGAATTCGACTGGGCGGTGGCGATGATCGGCTCGGGCTCGATCGACCTGTCGCCGCTGCTCACCGCATCGATCCCGGTCGACCGGGCGGTCGAGGCGTTCGACCTCGCCGCCGACAAGTCGAAGGCGATCAAGGTTCAGCTCGACTTCGCCTGATGACCGGTTTCAACCGTTGCTGCGCCGGCGGAGCGAGAGCTCTTCCGGCGGGCTGATGGCGAAGCCGTTGCGGCCGTTGCGCTTGGCGACATAGAGCGCTTCGTCGGCGTGGCGCGTGGCTTCGGTCAGGGTATCCTGCGGCTCCAGCAGTGTCGCGCCGATGCTGGTGCTGACCGTGACGGAGGCGCCGTTGCCGAGGGTGACGGGGCGCTCCGCAGCCGCCGTGACGATCGCCGCGGCGATGGCCGACAAGGCGTCGCGATCGACATTGTCCAGCAGCAGGATGAATTCGTCACCGCCCCAGCGCGCGCAGATGTCGCGGTCGCGCAGCAACGCGGTCATCCGCCGGGCGAGCTCGGCGATCACCTCGTCGCCGCTCTGGTGGCCATGGCTGTCGTTGAGCGGCTTGAGATTGTCGAGATCGACCAGCAGCAGCCCCGCCTGATGCCCGGTCCGCCCGGCGCGGCTACGGCTCTTTTCGAAGGCCTGCTCGAAGCCACGCCGGTTGAGGGCACCGGTCAGCGGATCGGCATGGGCCAACCGTTCGAGCTGCTCGGTGCGCTCGCGCACGGCTTCCTCGAGCCGCGCGGTGTTCTCCTCGACGCTGCGGGCCATCGTCCCGAAGGCCTGCGACAGCCGGCCGATCTCGTCGCGACCGGCATCGATCGCGACGGCACGGAACTCGCGGGCGCGGACATGACTGGCGGCATGCTCGACGCGCGCCAGCCGGTCGAGCACGGCGCGCTTGAACAGAAGGGTCATCAGGGCCGCCGCCGCCAGCAGGACCGCCCCGAACAGCAGGCCGAGCGGCAGGAACAGCCTGCGGTCGATGATGCGGTCGATATCCATCACCGTGACGTTGAACCAGCCGAGCCGGTCGAGATAGCCGACGCCGACCAGGACGCGCTTGCCGCCGACATGCATGAAGCGCGACTGCACGAGATCGTCGCCGGCCCCGACGCGGGCGATCATCTCGCCGAGCAGGCTGCGATCGGGATCGTTGTCGACGAGCTGGTAGATCGTCTTCTTGGACGCGATGTCCTTGGTCAGGCTGTGGAAGTCGACGAGGTTCGCGTCGCGATGGGCCTGCACGGCGCCGCTGCGATCGACGAACATGCTCTGGACGCCGGTCTGCGGGATGTCGACGACCTCGCGGATGAACTGCGTCAGGTCGAGCCCGGTGCCGATGATGCCCAGCACACGGCTGTCCTTGCGGATGACGCAGTTGATCCAGACCTTGGTGACGCGGAGATTGTCGTCGTTGTCGACATTGAGGTGGCAGCCGGATCCCAAAGCTGCGGTCTTGTAGTACCAGCCGTCGCGCGGATTGCCAGCCGACAGCGTATAGCGCTTGCGATCGTGCTCGTAGCTGTTGTCCCTGTCGTTGAAGTAATAGTTGCCCGATCCGGCGATGACGGTGAAGTAACTGCGGTCCCGGAAGGACTGGCGGTAATGCTCGAGTTCGGCCAGGCCGCGCTCGGCCTTCACCGGATCGGCCTCGTTCTCGGCCCAGTCGACGATCGCGGGCGAGCGGGCGACGGTTTCGGCCAGCGAGACCTCGCGCATCAGCGCTTCCAGCCCGCGATAGCGATCGAACAGGATCTGCTTTTCGGCGACGAGCGTGCCGAGCTTCACCACAGTCGCGTCGACGAGCCACAGGAAGGCCGCGCCGGCGGGAAGCGCGATCGCGACCAGGATGGCGAGCGTCCAGCCCATGACCCGGGTCTTCAGGCTGTACGTGCGGGGCAGACCGGCCTCGGCCTGGCTCATCGGATCGACTTCCTTGCGGGATTGCGCAGGGTAGGGGCCGATCCGTTGCGTAAGCTTTAAGAAATCGTGGTCATCCCGTGCGCGTTGCGGCGCGAAGTGCCGCTACGCAGACACGGGATCGCATGACGAGAAGGCGCCTCTTTCTGAAGACGGTCCCGTGTCTGCGCAGCAGCGTTTCACGCTGCGGCGCGCACGGGATGACGACCTTCAGAGCAGCGACAACCTTCAGAACAACCCTTCGATCCGCCCTTGCGTATCGATATGGATGCGCTCGGCCGCCGGCTCTCGCGGCAGGCCGGGCATGGTCATGATGTCCCCGCAGATCGCGACGACGAAGCCGGCGCCAGCCGAAAGCCGCAATTCGCGCAGCGGAACGGTGTGACCGGAGGGCGCGCCGCGCAAGGTCGGATCGGCCGAGAAGGAATACTGGGTCTTGGCGACGCAGACCGGCAGGTCGCCGAAGCCGGCATCCTCCAGCTCGGCGAAGCGCGCCTGGAGCTTGGCATCGATGGCGACGCCGCCGGCGCCATAGATCTCGCGCGCGATCGTCTCCAGCTTCTGCCGCAGCGGCATCGCATCGGGATAGAGCGGGGCGAAATCGGCCTCGCCCTCGTCGGCGAGCGCGGCGACCTTGCGGGCGAGCTCCTCCGTGCCGGCGCCGCCTTCGGCCCAGTGCCGGCAGATCACGGCCTCGACGCCGAGATGGTTGCGGCAGTAGTTGCGGATCAATTCATGCTCGGCAGCGGTGTCGCTGGTGAAGTTGTTGATCGCCACGATTGGCGGCACACCGAATTTCCGGAGATTGTTGACATGGCGCGTGAGGTTGGAAAGCCCCGCTTCCAGCGCCTTCAGGTCCTCGCGGCCGAGCGCGTCCTTGGCGAGGCCGCCATGCATCTTGAGGGCGCGGACCGTTGCGACGACGACGGCAGCGGCGGGCTTCAGCCCGGCCTTGCGGCACTTGATGTCGAAGAACTTCTCGGCGCCGAGATCGGCTCCGAAACCGGCTTCCGTCACCACGTAATCGGCGAGCTTCAGTGCGGCCTTCGTCGCGATCACCGAATTGCAGCCATGGGCGATATTGGCGAAGGGGCCGCCATGGACAAAGGCGGGCGTGCCTTCCAGCGTCTGCACGAGGTTCGGCATCAACGCGTCCTTGAGCAGCACGCTCATCGCGCCGGTCGCCTTGATGTCGGCGGCGGTGACGAGGCGCTTGTCGCGCGTACGGCCGATGACGATGCGGCCAAGGCGGGCTTCGAGGTCGGCCGCGTCGCGCGCTAGGCAGAAGATCGCCATGACCTCGGAGGCGACGGTGATGTCGAAACCGTCCTCGCGCGGGAAGCCGTTGCTGGCGCCGCCGAGCGAGGAGACGATGGAGCGCAGCGCCCGGTCGTTCATGTCCATCACGCGCCGCCAGGCGATGTGGCGGGTGTCGAGCCCGAGGCCATTGCCCCAGTAGACATGGTTGTCGATCATCGCCGCCAGCAGGTTATGCGCGCTGGTGATCGCGTGGAAATCCCCGGTGAAATGCAGGTTGATCTGCTCCATCGGAACGACCTGGGCATAGCCGCCGCCGGCGGCGCCGCCCTTCATGCCGAAGCTCGGGCCGAGCGAGGGCTCGCGCAGCGCGATCGTCGCGCGCTTGCCGATGCGGGAGAGCCCGTCGCCGAGGCCGACCGTGGTCGTGGTCTTGCCTTCGCCAGCGGGCGTCGGGCTGATCGCGGTGACGAGGATCAGCTTGCCGTCGGGCTTCGCCTCGAAGCCGGGGATCGCCTGCGTGTCGATCTTGGCGATGTACTTGCCGTAGGGGTTCAGCGCCTCGGAGGGGATGCCCGCCTTTGCGGCGATCGTGGCGATGGGCTGCAGCGTGGCTACGCGCGCGATCTCGATATCGGTCGGCATTCGTCCTCTCGGAGGCTATTCCTGCCCGCGTCTCCCGAGCGCGGGACCGCGCGGACACTGGCGCGAAAAACCTGCCGCCGCCAGCGCTATTGCCGGCGGGGCAGGCATGATGCACAGGCGGCGCGGGACTGGCTTAGCCAGCCAGATGGGCGTTCTGCGGGAACAGGAATTTCCGGGCCTCGGCATCGAAATCCGCCTTGAAGGCGAACTGGTCCTTCAGCGCGACGGCGCGCTGCGCGGCGGGGCGGGCCGAGATCTCGTCGAGATGGCGCTTCACATGCGGAAACATCTCCGGCCAGGTCTCGCCGACGGCGAAGGAGAGCCGCGTCGCCCAGCCCCAGATCGACATGTCGACCAGCGTGTAGCGGTCGCCCAGCATGTAACGACGGCCAGCGAGCAGGTCGTTGACGATGCCCCAGTGCCGCTCGGCCTCGCGGGCGTAGCGGTTGATGGCATAGGGCAGCTTCTCCGGCGCGAAGCGGCTGAAATGCACCGCCTGGCCGCAATAGGGGCCGATGCCGGTCGCGACGAACATCAGCCAGGACAGCATCTCGCCGCGCGCTTTCGGCGTATCCTCCGGCAGGAACTGCCCGGTCTTCTCGGCGAGATAGAGCAGGATCGCGTTGGAATCGAAGACAGTGACGTCGCCATCGGTCAGGGCTGGCGTCTTGGCATTGGGGTTGATCGCGAGGAAGTCCGGCGTGAACTGCTCGCCCTTGCGGGTGTCGACCGGCACCATCTCGTAGGGCAGGCCGGCCTCTTCCAGGAACAGCGCGATCTTCGCCGGGTTCGGCGAGGGGTGATAGTAGAGCTTGATCATCGGGGTCTCCATGAGCGGCGCGTCAGGCCTGTCTCAGTCCGGCGACATAGGAGACGAGATCGGTCAGCGCGGCAATGGTCGCATCGGCCTGGAAGCCGAGCTGCTCCGGCTGCATCCGGAGCGCCTTGAACATCAGCGTGGGGTCGATCGTCGCAGCGGCAGCAAGCTCGCCGCGCAGCCGGCCGGCCGGCACGCGCTCGATGCGAGCGACATGGAAGCCATGCGCCTTGGCGCCGGCGATGTCGAAGCCGTTGGAAGAAACGAACAGGATCTCGTTTCGAGAGAGGCCGAGCCGCTTCTCGACATGGGCATAGCCGCGCGGATCGGGCTTGTAGACGCCGATCTCGTCGACGCTGATCACGGTTTCCAGGAGGTCGGTGATGCCGGCATGGGCGACGAGCCGCTTGAGCATATCCGGGCTGCCGTTCGAGTAGATGGCGAGGCGGTAGGAGGCGAGGCCTTCGAGCGCGGTGCGGGCCTCGGGATAGAGGGACAACGCATCATAGGCTGTCGCGATCCTGGCCACGAGCTCGGGCGACGGGGCAAGGCCGAGCGTTCTCAGCGTAAAATCGAGCGAGTCGCGGGTGACGGTCCAGAAATCCTCGTAGCGGTCCATCAGGGCGCGCAGCCAGGTGTATTCGAGCTGCTTCAGCCGCCAGACTTGCGTGATTGTCGCGCCATGGCCGGGAAAGGCGGCGTCGGTGACGGCCGCGACCGACTGGACGTCGAAGAGCGTGCCATAGGCATCGAAAACCAGCGCCTTGATCGACATGCGTCTCCTCCGTTGCGGCTTCGTCGCGTTCCCAACCTTCATAACACTCGCATCGGCCGTGTGGCGCATGGTATCCGCACAAGCACCTTTCACCGTTCCAGACAGGTCAAGCCGATGCCGCCTCGCCCCGTGATGCTGATGATCCTCGATGGCTGGGGCTGGCGCGAGGAGAGCCAGAACAACGCCGTCAGGCTGGCGAACACGCCGAATTTCGACCGGCTCTGGGCGGCGGGACCGCATGCCTTCCTGCACACCTCCGGGCTCGATGTCGGGCTGCCGCCCGGGCAGATGGGCAATTCCGAGGTCGGCCACCTCAATCTCGGCGCCGGCCGGGTGGTGATGCAGGACCTGCCGCGCATCAATCAGGCGATCGCCGACGGCTCGATCGCCGGGGCTCTCGAAGCGACCGGCCTCGTCGCCGGGTTGAAGGCGAGCGGCGGCGCCTGCCATCTCCTCGGCCTCGTCTCGCCGGGCGGCGTCCATGCCCACCAGGATCATGCGGTGGCGCTCGCCCGCATCCTGACCGCGCAGGGCGTCACCGTGCATGTCCATGTCTTCACCGACGGGCGCGATACCCCGCCGCAATCGGCCGCGGAGTACGTGAAAGCCTTCGCCGCCGCGCTACCGGCGGGCGCGAGCATCGCCAGCGTTTCCGGCCGCTATTACGCGATGGATCGCGACAATCGCTGGGAGCGGGTCGAGAAAGCCTGGCGCGCCATGGTGCTGGGGGAGGGCGAGCGCTTCGCCGATGCGCAGGCCGCGATCGCCGCGGCTTACGCCGAGAATGTCACCGACGAATTCATCCTGCCGGCGGCGATCGGCGCTTATGCCGGGATGAAGGACGGCGACGGGCTGCTCAGCTTCAATTTCCGCTCGGACCGCATCCGCGAGATCCTCGCCGCCGTGCTGGAACCGGATTTCGCCGGCTTCGCCCGCTCGCGGCGGCCAGTGCTGGTCAAGGCGGTCAGCATGACCTCCTACAGCGCCGAGCTCGACAAGATCATGCCGATGCTGTTCGCAGCCCAGACGCTGGCCAACGGCCTTGGCGAGACCGTCGCCAAGGCCGGGCGCAAGCAGGTCCGCATGGCCGAGACCGAGAAATATCCGCACGTCACCTATTTCTTCAACGGTGGCGAGGAGACGCCCTATGCCGGCGAGGACCGGGTGATGGTGCCCTCGCCCAAGGTCGCGACCTATGACCTGCAGCCGGAGATGTCGGCGCCGGAACTGACGCGCAAAGCAGTCGAGGCGATCGATTCAGGCCGTTACGATCTCGTCGTGCTCAATTTCGCCAATCCCGACATGGTCGGTCATACCGGCGTGCTCGCCGCGGCGATCAAGGCGGTCGAGACGGTCGATGCGGGGCTCGGCGCCATTGCCGAGGCGATCGGGCGGCAGGCTGGCGCGATGCTCGTCACGGCCGACCATGGCAATGCCGAGCTGATGGTCGATCCGGTGACGGGCAAGCCGCATACCGCCCATACCACCAACCCGGTACCATTGATGCTGGTCGGCGGGCAGGCCAAGGGGCTCGCCGACGGACGTCTCGCCGATATCTCGCCGACGCTGCTGGCGCTGATGGGGCTGGCGCAGCCGGCCGAGATGACCGGGCAATCGCTGCTGCGCTGAAAAGCAAAGCGGCGCGGGGGTGCCCGCGCCGCTTCGTGTCTCGATAGGCTGGACGATCAGTACTTGCGCACGACCGGCGGCGGGGCGTAGGCGATCGGCTCACGCTCGACCGGGCCGCAGCAGTTCGGGTCGCCGAAGTTCCAGCGCATGCCGATGCGGAAATCGTGGCTCTCGATGTCCTTGGCCTTGAGCGGAGCCTGGACCTGCCCGGTGAAGGCGTTGATCAGGCGGCCCGACTGGGCATCGCCGAGGTTCAGGTAGCGATAGCCGACTTCCAGGGTCAGGTTCTTGTTCACTTCGTAACCGACGCCGGCCATCAGCGCCCAGGCGAGATCGGTCTTGCTGCCGCTATTGGCATAGCCCAGCGTGGAACCGTTGAAGTTGCCGGTCAGTGAGCCCTGATCGGTCAGCCCGCTGATGCGATTCTGCGAGAAGCCGATGCCGGCGCCGATATAGGGCGTCAGGCAGTTCCAGGTGCCGAGGTCGAAATAGCCGTTGAACAGCGTGACCAGCGAGGTCAGGTTGCCCTTGTAGGTGTTGGTCTGGTTGCCGTTGTTGAACGGGTTGAAGACGATGTCGTTCACGCCGATCTGGCCGGCGCCGCGATATTCGCCGGTGACGTCGAAGCGCAGCCAGTTGTTGAAGCGATAGCCGACGCCGAGCCCGCCGAAGAAGGCGGCGTTGTCGCTCTTGCCGAAGAAGGCGCCGCCGAACTGGGCGACATCGTCCTGGTGATATTTGCCGACGCTCTGGATGCCGACGCCGATATCGCCGCGCAGATAGATGCCGCTCGAGATCGTGCCCTTCAGGCCGAGCGGCTCCGGCGGCGGGGGCGGCGGTGCGTAGGCGAGATCCGCGGCCTGTGCCGCGGCGGAGACGCCGAGGGCCAGGCTGCCCGCCAGCGCGAGAGTTTTCAGGCTGCCCATGGCAGTGTCCTTCGCGTTTGCGCGGCGCAAGAACGCAGCCCGCGCGTGTTACCAACGGGAAGGAACATGCCAGTGATTTCTTAAACGACACTTAACCTTAAGCGCTAACCTTACCGGCGGATGAAGAAAGCTCCGGAGCCCGGCTGGATGCCCGTATAGCGTGGGACTTCACGCCCGAGCGGAGGGAGAAGAGCCTGTCCGCGGTTCGTGCGAGGGCAGGGGCGTTGCCCCGGCGGAGGTGGCGAGCTTGCGGGCCTTGGCTGCCATCGCCTCGAATTCGTTCCGGATCGCTTCGAGCTTGTCCTCGTCGAGCTCCTCCAGATCGAGCAGCTCCTCACGGGCGCCCTCCAGCCGGCAGATCAATTCGTCGAGCTTGATCTGCATCGCCGCGGTGTCGCGGTTCTGGCTGTTCTGGATGATGAAGACCATCAGGAAGGTAACGATCGTCGTCGAGGTGTTGACGACGAGTTGCCAGGTATCGTTGTAGCCGAAGAACGGGCCGGAGAGCGCCCACACGACGATGAGCGCCGCAGCGCCCAGAAAAGTCTGCGGCCGGCCGGCCCAATGCGCGACGGCTTGCGACAGGCGCGTGAACAGCGAGCGGTCGCTCTGCGGCATGCGGCGCTTGGCCATGAAACGATCCCCCTTGGGCCGGTTGAGGCTGTGATGCTCTCAACGCGGCCGGAGTGGCGACCGTTCCCGCTGCGGCGCCTTATGCGGTCAAGCGTTCCGCGTGCCAGGCGATGTGCTGGGCCATGAAGGTCGAGATGAAGTTGTAGGAGTGGTCGTAGCCGTCGCGCATGGTCAGCTGGAGCGGGATACCGGCGGCGGCGCAGGCGACATCCAGAAGCTGCGGGCGCAGGCCTTCCTCGAGGAAGCCGTCGGCGGTGCCCTGGTCGACCAAGAGGTCGCGGACGCGGTGGCCGTCGGCGATCAGCAGGGTCGAGTCATAGGCGCGCCAGCGCGTCTCGTCCGGTCCCAGATATTTCTCGAAGGCCGGGCGCGACCAGCCGGCCGTCGAAGGCTGGGTGATCGGCGCGAAGGCGGAGACGGAACGGTAGCGCTCGGGATTCTTCAGGGCGAGGGTGATCGCGCCATGACCGCCCATGGAATGCCCGAAGATGCCCTGCCGGTTCATGTCGACCGGGAAATGCCTGCCGACCAGCTCCGGCAATTCGTCGCGGATATAGCTCTCCATGCGGTAGTTCTTCGCATAGGGGGCCTCGGTTGCGTCGAGATAGAAGCCGGCGCCGCAGCCGAACTGCCAGTTCTCCGGTTCGTCCGGCACGCCTTCGCCGCGCGGGCTCGTATCCGGGCAGATGATGGCGATGCCGTTGGCGGCCGCTGCGGCGCGGTATTCGCCTTTGTCCATGACGTTCTGGTGCGTACAGGTCAGGCCCGAGAGATACCAGAGCAGCGGAACCGGCCCGTCCTCGATCTGATGCGGCAGGTAGATCGCGAAGTTCATCGGGCAGGCGCAAGCCGCGCTGTCATGCCGATAGACGCGCTGCGAGCCGCCGAAGGCCTTCGAGGACGAGAGGAGTTCCATTGGGCGGGTCCTTCAGAGGTTTGGCACGACGCCTGTCATTCCGGGGCGGCCGAAAGACGAACCCGGAACCCACGACCGGGCAAGCCCTTGCCCGGTCGGTCTATTCAAGCTTCGTACCCGGTCGTGGGTTCCGGGTTCAGCGCTTCGCGCTGCCCCGGAATGACAAAGGTCGTGCTTCAGTGCCCGCCGAATGAGGCGGTGGAACGGCACCTCAGTAGACCACCACGCTCCTGATCGACTTGCCCTCGTGCATCAGGTCGAAGCCGTGGTTGATCTCGTCGAGCGAGAGCTTGTGGGTGATCAGGTCGTCGATGTTGATCTTGCCCTCCATGTACCAGTCGACGATCTTCGGCACATCGGTGCGCCCGCGCGCGCCGCCGAAGGCGGTGCCCTTCCAGACGCGGCCGGTGACGAGCTGGAATGGCCGGGTCGCGATCTCCTTGCCGGCCTCGGCCACGCCGATGACGATCGACTCGCCCCAGCCGCGATGGCAGCACTCCAGCGCCTGGCGCATCACATTGGTGTTGCCGGTGGCATCGAAGGAGAAATCGGCGCCGCCGCCGGTGAGGTCGACGATCGCCTGGACGACCTTGTCGTTGCCGATCTCGGCCGGGTTGATGAAGTCGGTCATGCCGAACTTGCGCGCCATCTCCTGCTTGGCCGGGTTGATGTCGACGCCGATGATCTTGTCGGCGCCGACCATGCGGGCGCCCTGGATGACGTTGAGGCCGATGCCGCCCAGCCCGAAGACCACGACATTCGCGCCCGGCCAGACTTTTGCCGTGTAGATCACCGCGCCGATGCCGGTGGTCACGCCGCAACCGATATAGCAGATCTTGTCGAAGGGCGCGTCCTCGCGGACCTTGGCGAGCGCGATCTCGGGCAGCACGGTGAAGTTCGCGAAGGTCGAGCAGCCCATGTAGTGGAACACTTCACCGCCGTCGCAGGAGAAACGGCTCGTGCCGTCCGGCATCACGCCCTGGCCCTGGGTCGCGCGGATCGAGGTGCAGAGATTGGTCCGGCGCGACAGGCAGGACTTACAGCTCCGGCATTCCGGCGTGTAGAGCGGGATGACGTGGTCGCCGGGCTTCAGGCTGCTCACGCCGGCGCCAACCTCGCGCACGATGCCGGCGCCCTCATGGCCGAGGATCGCCGGGAACTTGCCCTCCGAATCCAGACCCGAGAGCGTGTAGGCGTCGGTATGGCAGATGCCGGTCGCCATCACCTCGACCAGAACCTCGCCAGCCTTGGGGCCGCCGATCTCGATGGTCTCGATGGTGAGGGGCTTGCCGGCTTCCCAGGCGACGGCGGCGCGGGTCTTCATCGGGGGCTTCCTTCCTTGGGGATGTTCATTTCAGATAGGGGCGGATCACCCGCATGATCGCGGCGATCTCGTCATCGTTTCCGGCTTCCACCTGCGCTGCCTCGGCCGGCCGGGCCATGGTCTCGCGCAGGTGGCTTTCGAGCACCTCGGCCATCAATCCGGTCGCGGCGCCGCGCAAGGCGGCGAGTTGCTGCAGCAGGGCGCCGCATTCCTCGCCGCGCTCGACGGCGGCGATCAGGGCGTCAGTCTGCCCCTTGATCCGGCGCAGCCGCGTGACGGCGCGCTTCTTCTCTTCGGGCGTGTGAGGCATGGGCACTGAGGCTCCGGTTGCCGCGACGCTATGGTACTGAGGGGGAGTATGTCAACGCGCAAGGCGAGCCTAAACGAAAAGAGCGGCAGCGTTGCCGCTGCCGCTCTTCCGTCGATGCGCTGTCGAGCAGATTTAGAAGCTGTAGCCGAGCTTCACCTTGACGAGATGCTGGCTGAAATTGGTGAGGTCGAGATTGCCGGGCTCGCCCTTGGCCTTGCCGGAGACCTGGATGTTGTAGGCGGCGGAGAGGGCGAGCTGCTTCGTCGCCTGCCAGAACACGCCGGGGCCGGCGAAGGTCGCGTAGCCCGCCTCCTTCCCGAAGCCGAGCTCGTTATGGGCACGCATATGGCGGACCTCGCCGCTAAGATAGAGCCCCTCCTGCACCTGCCAGGCGAGCGAGCCGGCGATGGTGAAGGTCGATGAGCGCTGATAGGGCGAGGGGCCGGTCCAGGTCAGGTCATGCGAGAGATTGAGCCCGGCGTAGAGCGTGTTCGGGATCAGCGTCTTGTCGGCGAAGAGGCGGATGCCGGTATTGTAGGTGGTGAAGCGGCCGGCGCCGTCCGGATCGGCGCGGTTGACGCTGGGATCGATGACGAGGGTCAGGCCGAGCCCGTGCATGCTCCGCCCGAGCAGCTTGTATTTCATCTCGACGCCGGCGCCGAAGGCGCGCTCGTCGGCGCTGATGCCGCCGATCGAGGCGTTGCTGAAGGAGCCCAGCACATAGGGGCCGATCTCGAAGCAGGGAAACAGACCGTAGGAGCCCTGCAAGGTCAGGCCATGGCCGTTGAAGCTGCCGCCGCGGGTGCCGAAGGCGCCGCCATAGGTCAGGCTCGGGCCGAAGGAGCCGGTATCGGCGACGTCCGAACCGGTGGTGAAGCCGAAGGCGTCGGTCGGGATGCCCTCGCTTTCCGTACAGGCGGAGAGCGTGGGCGGAGGCGCAGCCGGAGCGCCCTTGCGGGAGGGCAGGTCGGCGGCGAAGGCCGTCGTCGTGGCGATGGACATGAACAAGGAGGCGGCGAGGCGAAGAGGAGCGAGGTTCGTCATGGCGCGGTTCCAGTTGCGCGGCGGAAGCAAGCTTCGCCGCGACTCGGGCGGGGCTTCTCCCGTTGCAAGACATGCGCCGCTCCGAGGCCGCAGGCGATAAAAGAGCTATAGCCGTTTCAGCAATCCGGATGGCTGTTGTTGCGCTGCAACAGTCAGGGCGTGGGCAGGTGCGACAGACGCTCCAGGGCACGCGGCGCGATCCCCGCGAGCGCCTCGACCGGTTTCCAGGCGGCGGCGTGCACCTCCTCGACCTGCGCGACGAGCGGGAGGGCCGGATCGGCGAGAAAGAGATATTGCAGGTCGTGATGGATATGGGCCGGCTCGCCGCGGGATGGCTTGCCCGGCACGTCATGGCTGTCGATGGTGAAGGGCAAGTCTGCGCCGCGATGCCAGGGATGCAGGGCGAGGCCCTGCACGCCGGTTTCCTCGATCGCCTCGCGTGCGGCCGAGAGATGGAAATGCTCGGCTTCCTCCCAATGCCCGCCGGGCTGGAGCCAGCGGCCGATCACGACATGGTCGATCAGCAGGACCTGGGCATGATCGGGCGAGAGTACGAAGGCGCTGGTGGTGAGATGGCCGGGAAAGGTGTCACGCCGGTCGAGCGCGTGGCCCTCAGTCATCTGCCAGCGCAGCAGCGCGAGATGCTCGCGCGGGCCCGCGATCTCGGCGCGGTAGCGCTCGACGGCGCGGGTGAGATCGTTGCGGAAATCCATCGGGTTCAACGAGGTTCGAGCGGCAGGCGGTAGGATTCGAAATGCCCGTTCTTCGGGCCGTCATAGCCGATCAGGACCGCGAGACCCTTGCCGTCCTGCGTCAGCACGGTCAGGGATTCCGCCTTGTCGCCGCCGCGAGCCGGCAGATCGCCGAGCGGTGCTGCCGCATCGGGTCTGGCGGGGTCGATCAGCAGCAGTGAGTAGGGCAGGGCCTGTTCCTGCGCCGGCCCCAGCAGCGCGAGCAGGCGGCCATCGGGGAGGGGCGCGAGGTCGCGGATGCCACGATCGGGGCCGGCCGGCAGTTGGAAGACCTGCGGCGCCTCCGTTGCGGGCGCATGGCCCGGCGCGAACAGGGCGTTCAGCGAGGCGCCGACGAGGAAGCCGCGATTGCCGAGGGAGGGCGCGCGCAGACCGGCCCAGAGCGTGTCGCCGGTGACCGCGATGCCTTCGACATTCAGGCCGTTATCGTCCATCAGGCCGCGTCCGAAGAAGGCGCCCGCTGGACCGGCGGCGCGCAGCATGTCGCTCAGGCGATAGGTCAGTTCGACCTTGCCGGCGGCGGTGCCTTCGACATCGACCTTGATCCGGGCAAGGTGGAAGGCCGAGAGGCGGAATTCGCCGCGCTTGCGCGAACAGCCATGCGAGCCTGCGACATAGAAGGCGCCCTCGGCATAGGCGACGGCCTCGCCGTCGAGTTCGGCGAAGCGGCCGGGCATCTTGCAGATACCTTGCGGCGGTTGGCCAAGGGTGTCGGGCGCGGCCTCGGCGCCGATGATGGGCACGGTCGCGTCCGGCGTGATGCGGTTCTCGGCGATGCGGGCGAACTGGGCGAAGGAGCCCTCGTCATTGATCAGCAGGCAGCGCTGGGTGCCGTTGGCGGCCGGCATGCAGGCGAGGCCGCTGACATCGCGCGCCGGCTTGCCGGGCTTCTTGCCGGAGAAGTCACCGAGCGTCCTGAAGCGCTGTTCCGGCGCGAGCGTCGCCGCCTGGGCGAGGGGGCCGGCGAGCGTAGCGGCGGCGAGGAGCATGACGAAGAGGGGGTAGCGCATCAGGCGAATCCGGAGGAAGAGGCGCGGATTGAGCGCGAGCGGCAGGAGGATGTCAAAGCGCTGCGGCGCGATCCCTATGGGATCTTGATGATCCTGCCCTTTGCCTCGTCTCGAACGGCTATGGCGCCGTCCCTAGCTTGTCCGGGCGGTCCTGGAAGACCGCTCGGGAAACAGGATGATGTTCAGTATTCCTCGCAAATCCTTTGGCGGTCCGCTCCAGTTCCTCGTCGGGCGCGACGTGGAAGGCCATTGGCTGGCCGTCGAGACGCATGGCCGCGGCGGCGGCATCTTCTGCGATCGCAGTGCCGCGCTGCGCTATGCCGTCTTCGAGACCGGGCACCGGGCTCGCGCGGTCCGTATGACCGCGAAGACGCTCTCGCTGCTCTGAGGCGCGCCATGAACCACTGGCTTCACGGCATGTTCACCGCGCTGGTCACGCCTTTCGACGAGGACGCGATCGATTACGGCGCGCTGGAACGCCTCATTCTCTGGCAGATCGCGCAGGGCGCCGACGGCATCGTGGTCGGCACCGCCACAGGTGAGAGCCCGACGCTGAGCGGGTCCGAGCGGGAGGCGCTCTGCGCCGCCGCCCGCCGCATCGCCGGTCGGCATTACCCGGTGATCGCCGCTGTCGGCAGCTATTCGACTGCCGGGACCGTTGCGGAAATCGCCGCCGCCGAGAAGGTCGGCGCCTCGGCCCTGCTGTTGCGCATGCCCTATTACAACCGGCCGACGCAGGCGGGCCTGGCGGCCCATGCGCTGGCGGCGGCGCAGGCGACCGGCCTCGAAATCATCCTCGACAACGATCCGGATCGCTGCGGCGTCGAGATCGCGCCGGAGACGCTGGAGCAGCTGGAAGGGGCGCCGAATATCGTCGGCATCCTGGAGCGGCGGGGCGACCTCGTTCGCTGCGACCGGATTGCCCGCGTCCGCGACCGCCGTTTCATGCGCTTGACCGGCGCGGCGGACACCATCCCTGCCTATCTGCTCGCCGGCGGCTGCGGGGCGATCACCAGCGTCGGCAATCTTGCGCCGCATTGGCTGGCGCGGATGGACAGCGCGGCGCGCTCCGAGTTCTACGGGCAGGCGCAGATCCTGCAGCGGCGGCTGGTCCCGTTGCTCGACCTGCTCGCGCGGGAGCCCGACCCCGTCCTGATCAAGCTCGCTCTGTCGATGCTGCATCCGGAGGTCGGCGCAACCTGCCGCGCGCCGCTCGCGCCGCCGCGGCCGGACATCGTGCCCCTGCTTTGCGACGCCATCGAGGACCTGCCGCACCCGCTTGCCGGCATGGCGATGAAGGCAGCGCGCAACGGGCCCGCGGTAGCTGCCCGCCGCGCCTGAATCCGTAGCAGCGCGGCTGTGTCCACCGCGAACCGGATGGAGGTTTCAATGACCACGATCGGGACCTATCGCCGTCGCCGGGAGGCGATCTACCGACATGTCCGCAGGCCATCGGCCGGTGGCTGGAAGGCTGACCTGCTGCACCTGTTCGGCTCGGTCGTCCTGCTCGCCATCCTGATCGGCGGACGGGTCTGGTGGCATCTGCATTGACTGCGCAAAAAGAAAGGGCGCCGCGATGGCGCGACGCCCTTCCGATGTCATCGGTCCGAACCGAACCGAGCTCAGGCGAGCTTGGCGTAGGCCGGCACGGTGAGGAAATCCTCGAAGTTCGGCGCCAGCGACAGGGTCTCGAACAGCGCGATCGCCTCGGGGAAGCGACCCTTGGCATAGTTCTCCGCGCCGAGTTCGCCCTTCACGCGCTCCATCTCCTCGGGCAGGCAGCGCTTGAACAGCGCCGCATCGGCTGTGATGCCGCCTTCGAGCGCAACGCCGTACTGGACGAACTGCCAGATCTGGGCGCGGCTGATCTCGGCGGTCGCAGCGTCCTCCATCATGTTGTAGATCGGAACCGCGCCACGGCCGCGCAGCCAGGCCTCGATATACTGGACGCCGACGCGGATGTTCTCGCGGAAGCCTTCCTCGGTGCGCGTGCCCTGATGGACTTCCAGCAGGTCCTTGGCGCCGATCGAGACGTCGTCGCGCTTCTTGTCGAGCTGGTTGGCCTGCGGCATCAGCCGGTCGAAGACCTCCATCGCGACCGGGACGAGATCCGGGTGAGCGACCCAGGTGCCGTCATGGCCGTCGCCGGCCTCGCGCTCCTTGTCGGCCTTGACCTTGGCGAAGGCGGCGGCATTGGCCTCGGGGTTGTTCTTGACCGGGATCTGCGCCGCCATGCCGCCCATCGCGAAGGCGCCGCGCTTGTGGCAGGTCTTGATCAGCAGCAGCGAATAGGCGCGCAGGAAGACCTTGGACATCACGACCTGCGAGCGATCCGGCAGGACATAGGCCTTGTTGCGAGCGAGCTTCTTGATGAAGGAGAAGATGTAGTCCCAGCGGCCGCAATTGAGGCCGGCCATGTGCTCGCGCAATTCGTAGAGGATCTCGTCCATCTCGAAGGCGGCGGGCAGGGTCTCGATCAGGACGGTTGCCTTGATCGTGCCGTTCTTCAGGCCGAGCGCCGACTGGGCGGCGACGAAGACGTCGTTCCAGAGCCGGGCCTCGAGGTGGCTCTCCAGCTTCGGCAGGTAGAAATACGGGCCGGAGCCGGCGGCCAGCGCCGCCTTGGCGTTATGGAAGACATAGAGGCCGAAATCGACCAGGGAGCCCGAGGCCTCCTCTCCATCGATGACGATGTGCCGCTCCGGCAGATGCCAGCCGCGCGGGCGGATGATCAGGACGGCGGGCTTGGCCTTGAGCTTGTAGTCCTTGCCGTTCGTGGGATCGGTGAAGTCGATCTTGTTCGCCCAGCGGTCGCGGAGATTGATCTGGCCTTCGATCATGTTGGCCCAGACCGGCGAGGACGCATCCTCGAAATCGGCCATGAAGACCTTGGCGCCGGAGTTCAGCGCGTTGACGATCATCTTGCGATCGACCGGGCCGGTGATCTCGACGCGGCGGTCGAGGAGGTCGGCCGGGATCGGTGCGACGGTCCAGTCGCCTTCGCGGATATGCCGGGTCTCGGCGAGGAAATCGGGCGTCTCGCCGGCGTCGAAGCGCTTCTGACGCTCCGTACGCAGGGCCAGCAGGCGCTTGCGCGTCTCGTTGAAGCGGCGATGCAGGTCGGCGACGAAGCCGAGCGCCTCGGTGCTGAGAATCTGCTCGAAGCCCGGCTGCAGGGCGCCCTTGACGACGACGCCGGCCGGCAGGGCGAGTGTGGGGGTGTCCGACATGAATGGTCCTCCGATCAGGTTGGGACCATCATTCCGCGAAAGCACACTTTGCAAAATCCGGAAAAAATGACGATCACTTGTTCAAATTTTGAATGAATTTCCGTTCGCGGGTAAGGGCCGTCAAAATGCCCGTGAAAGTTGTGTTGCGCGCGCGGTGAACGCATAATGACGTAACGGCAGTGCGTTTCGATTCAAAATGTGCAGATAGGCCCGACTTCCGCAAATCGGTTTCAGCAATTCGTAAGTTCCGGCCGCCAACGCTTCCGGGGTCGAATGCGGCAATCCGGCCCTGGATGAAACCAATGATGAAGATCGGCTCACTGCCTGAGATGTTCAGGCGCTTCCGCCGGGATCAACGCGGCAACGTGATGATGCTGTTCGGGCTGGTGCTCGTGCCGCTGATGGGCGTCGTCGGCGTGGCGATCGACTATTCCCGCGCCAGCAATACCCGGCAGGCGCTCAATGCGGCGATCGATTCCGCGGCGCTGATGGCGGCCCGCGATGCCCAGAAGCTGACGGACGGGGAGCTCAGGACGCGCATCGACGCCTGGATCCGCGACAACCTGCCCCCCGATGTGAAAGGCGAGTTCGAAAGTGCGGCGGTGACGATCGATCGCACGGCGCGGACGATCAAGATCGAGGCCAAGGCGATTGTGCCGACCACGATCTCCCGCGTGCTCGGCACTAGCCAACTGCCGGTGGGTACGAACAGCGAGTCGACCTGGGGAACCAACAAGATCGAGCTCGCGCTGGTGCTCGATAATACCGGCTCGATGTCTTCGTCCGGCAAGATGACGGCGCTGAAGCAGGCCTCCAAGGATCTCATCAAGATTATGCAGGATGCGGCGATCGATCCCGAACAGATCAAGATCTCGATCGTGCCGTTCAACACCCAGGTCCGGATCGACCGCGGCCTCAAAAACGAGAACTGGATTCGCTACGGCATGACGCGAAAGGTCAATTGCGACCGGTGGGGCAATAACTGCACCACCGAGACGCTGACCAAGACCGTATGGGCCCAGAGCCACGGCTGTATCGCCGACCGCGATCAGAGTTACGATGTCAGCGATGCCGGTTCCTATTCGGCCAGCGCCCAGCAATATCCGGCGACCTGGTGCGGCCAGACCTCGCTCGCGGAGGTCCTGCCGCTGACTGCGGACTGGGCGGCGCTCAATGCCCGCGTCGACACGATGACGCCGGTCGGCAACACCAACGTCACGATCGGTGCAGTCTGGGGCTGGGCCACGCTGTCGCCGGCGGCCCCGTTCACGCAGGCGAAGCCTTCGACCGAGCCGATGCTGAAGAAATACATGATCTTGCTGACCGACGGCGACAATACCGAGAATCGCTTCACAAAGGTCGGCAACGAGATCGATGCCCGCACGACGCTCGCCTGCACGGGGGTCAAGGCGGCGGGAATCAGCCTCTACACGATCCGCGTCATCGACGGCGACGCGACGCTGCTGAAGAACTGCGCCACGCGGCCGGAGATGTATTACGACGTCAAGAACGCCTCGCAGCTCAGCCCGATCTTCAAGGCGATCGCCAGCGAGATCAGCGCGGTGCGCCTGACGCAGTAAGTTCAACCTCCGCCGAGCGCGGCGAAGCGCGCCAGGAAGCGCGCCTGCGCCGCCTCGGTGTCGAGCGGGTCGAGCCAGGACAGAACTTCGGCCGGCAGCGCCTGCGGCCGGCCGAAGAATTTCAGGGCCTCCTCGCGGCCGAAGCCGGCCAGCCGCGTCGCCTCGAAGAAGGCGGCAATCGTGTCGGCCTCCTTGATCTTCTTCTTCAAGGCCGACGGCGTCGCGGCCGGCAGGCCGAAGCGCAGGTGGATCGCCGCCAGCAGCCGCAGTTCCACGCTCTTGTAGGCGTCGCCCATCACCACCTTGAACGGCGAGATCATGTCGCCGATGACGTATTCCGGCGCGTCGTGCAGCAATGCCATCAGATGATAGCCCTGGTCCCAGTCCGGATTGAGATGGGCGGCGATCGCCTCGACCAATAGCGAATGCTGCGCGACCGAGAAGGAATGGGCGCCGTGCGTCTGCCCGTTCCAGCGGGCGACGCGGGCGAGGCCATGGGCGATGTCCTCGATCTCGATGTCGAGCGGCGAGGGATCGAGCAGGTCGAGCCTGCGGCCCGAGAGCATGCGTTGCCAGGCGCGCGGCGGTTCTGGCTTGCGGGCCATCAGGCGGCGGGGCGCGAGTCGCGGGCGAGCGCGGCGCATTCGCTCCAGCGGAAGCAGCCGGTGAGGTGGTCATTGACCAGCCCGCAGGCCTCCATGAAGGCATAGACGATGGTCGGGCCGCAGAAGGTGAAGCCGGCCTTCTTGAGCTCCTTCGAGACGGTCTCGGAGAGTTTCGTCTGGGTTGGGACCTCTCCCTGAGCGCGATAGCTGTTCTGCAGCACGCGGCCGTCGAGATGCTTCCAGAGGAAATCGGCGAAGGGCTCGCGCTCGCTCAGCCTGAGATAGGCCTGCGCGCTCTTGATCGTGCCCTCGATCTTGCCGCGGTGGCGGATGATGCCGGGATCGGCGAGCAGGCGCTGGACATCGGCCTCGGTGAAGCGGGCGACGGCCTCCGGTTCGAAACCCGCGAAGCCGGTGCGGAAGGCATCGCGCTTCCTGAGGATGGTGATCCAGGAGAGACCAGCCTGGAAGCCGTCGAGGATCAGCTTCTCCCAGAGCGCGCGGGAATCATATTCCGGCACGCCCCATTCGGTGTCGTGATAGGCGATGTAGAGCGGATCGGTGCCCGGCCAGCGGCAGCGGAACTTGCCGTCTGCGCCCTGGATCGCGATGCGTTCTTCGCTGACGATGACGGTGTCGCTCACAGGGCGGCTCCTGCGACGGCACCGAAATCGGGCTCGCCGGGGAAGGGGAAGCGGATGAAGTCCGGCTTTTCCGCGAGATGGAAGGCGAGCCCGCCGCCGAGCGGCGTTTGTCCCGCGGCGAGCGCGTCGGCCAACCGGTCGAGCCGGAGCATGGCGAGGGCACGGCCATTGGCGCCCGAGCCGATATGGCCGAGTTGCTTGCTGCCGGCCGTGGCCTCGGCACCGGTCTCGGTCGCGATGCCCTCGTCGAAGACGACGGGTACGACGCGGGTGCGGGCGGTGCCGCGATGCTGCATGCGGGAGACGACCTCCTGCCCGATATAGCAGCCCTTCCTGAAGGAGACGCCGCCGAGCTGGTCGAGCAGCGCTTCATGCGGGAAGGTGTCGCCATAAGCGAAGTCACGCCCGCCGGCGGGAATGCCGAGCGCGATGCGGCGGGCGTGATAGGCCTCCGGCTCGGCGGTGACCAGTGCCTCGATGCCCTCGACATCGGCAATGGCACGCTGGCCGAGCGCCGGCAGGCGCGGGTCGTCATAGACGAAACCGGCATCAGCAGGCAGGGAAGCGCCATCAGCCGAGGCGATGACAGCGGTCTTCTCTGTGAGGTCGTCGAGCGTCACCTTGGCGCGCAGCTTGTAGAGCTTCAGGCGTTTCATCAGGTCGGCGGTCTGGAGCAAGGGGGTGTCGATGAGGAAGCCGCCGCCATCCTCCGGCGCCAGCGCGAGGATGAAGAAATCGCAGATCATCTTGCCCTGTGGCGTCAGCAGCGCGCCATAGCCGGCCTGCCCGGGCACGACCGGATCGAGATCGTTGGTCACGAGGTTCTGCAGGAAATCGCGCGCGTCGTCGCCGCTGACGCGAATGACGCCGCGATCGATCAATCGGGTTGCGGACATGGGTAGCCGTTCCAGTTCTGATGTCGGACGAGGCTCCTCGGCCGAATCGAGATGATGTCGCCACCCGAAAGCTGTTTGGGCTTCCGGGACGGCGCGTTGGCCGATAGGTAGGCTGCATCCCGTCTTTGCTCAACCTTTCGGAGACCTGTCATGCCCCAGACCTACGATGTCATCCTCAAGGGCGGTACGGTGGTGAACCAGGACGGTCGCGTGGCGCGCGATGTCGGCGTCACCGGCGGCAAGATCATGGCGCTGGGCGATCTCTCGCAGGCGTCGGCGGGCGAGGTGGTCGACTGCACGGGCCTGCACATCCTGCCCGGCGTGATCGACTCTCAGGTGCATTTCCGCGAGCCCGGGCTCGATCACAAGGAGGACCTGGAGAGCGGCTCGCGCTCGGCCGCGCTCGGCGGCGTGACCTGCGTCTTCGAGATGCCGAACACGATTCCGCAGACGGTGACGCCGGAGGCGCTGGCCGACAAGGTGAAGCGCGGGCGCCATCGGATGCATTGCGATTTCGCCTTCTGGGTCGGCGGAACGCATGAGAACGCGCATGATGTCGCCGAGCTGGAGCGGCTTCCCGGCGCCGCCGGGATCAAGGTGTTCATGGGTTCCTCGACCGGCGACCTGCTGGTCGAGGACGACAAGGGCGTCGCCGAGATCCTGAAGCGGACGCGCCGGCGCGCCGCCTTCCATTCCGAAGACGAGGGGATGCTGCGCGAGCGCATGCCCCTGCGCGTCGAGGGCGATCCGTCGAGCCATCCGGTCTGGCGCTCGCCCGAGGTGGCGCTGACCTGCACCAAGCGGCTGGTGCGGATCGCGCGCGAGACCGGCGCGCGCGTCCATATCCTGCACATCTCCACGGCTGAGGAGATGGTCTTCCTGAAAGACCACAAGGATGTCGCGACCGTCGAGGTGCTGCCGAACCATCTGACGCTGGTCGCGCCGGATTGCTACGAGCGGCTCGGCACCTACGCCCAGATGAACCCGCCGATCCGCGACGACAGCCATCGCCAGCGCATCTGGTGGGGCGTGGAGCAAGGCATCGTCGATGTGCTCGGCTCCGACCATGCGCCCCATACCCATGAGGAGAAGCACCATCCCTATCCGGCGAGCCATTCCGGCATGCCGGGCGTGCAGACGCTGGTGCCGATCATGCTCGACCATGTGAATGCCGGCAGGCTGACGCTGGAGCGCTTCGTCGATCTCAGCAGCGCCGGGCCGCAGCGCATCTTCGGGCTGGAAGGCAAGGGCCGGATCGCGGTCGGCTACGATGCCGATTTCACCATCGTCGACCTCAAGCGCCGCGAGACGATCACCAAGGAATGGAGCGCCTCGAAATGCGGCTGGACGCCCTATGACGGCGTCACCGTCACCGGCTGGCCGGTCGGCACCTTCGTGCGCGGGCTCAAGGTGATGTGGGAGGGCGAATTGACGAACCCCTCGCAGGGAGAACCGGCCCGCTTCCTGGAGGCGCTGCCGCGCGGCGTTTGAAACGGATCGGTGCCGCCCCCGCGTTAGGCTTCGGATGAGCGCGCGGGCGACTCCGCAAAAAAATCGAAAAAAGATTCTCGGCGCTGTCGATTTGAGCCGCGCCCGTTCGACGTGCAGTCAGAGAACGGGTTTCGGCGGTCCACGCCGGAGCCGCCCGGTTCTCCCAAACCCAAGGAGAAGACCGATGCGTGTGATGGTTCTGGTCAAGGCGGACAAGGACAGCGAAGCCGGCATCATGCCGAGCGGGGATATCCTCACCAAGATGGGGGCCTATAACGAGGAGCTGGTGAAGGCTGGCGTCATGCTGGCCGGCGATGGCCTGCATCCGAGTTCGAAGGGTATCCGCATGCGCTTCTCGGGCAGCGAGCGGGTGATCACGGACGGGCCCTTCGCCGAGGCCAAGGAGCTGCTCTGCGGCTTCTGGATCTGGCAGGTGAAGTCCTTCGACGAGGCGGTCGAGTGGCTCAAGCGCGCCCCCTTCGACGGCGGCACCGAGATCGAGCTGCGCCGCATCTTCGAGATGGAGGATTTCGGCGAGGCCCTGACGCCGGAATTGCGCGCGCAGGAAGAGCGCATTCAGGCCGGCGCGGCGAAGCTCGCCGGCTGAGCGATCAACTCTCGAAACCAATCCCCCGGAAGGCGCGCGGCCAGGCTCCGGCGCTTCCGCTCAAGGAGAAAACCGATGCGTTTCATGGTGATGGTCAAGGCAACCAAGGACAGCGAAGCCGGCGCGCCGCCGACCCGCGAACTGCTCGAGGCGATGATGGCCTATAACGAGGAGCTGGTGAAAGCCGGCATCATGAAGGGCGGCGATGGCCTGCAGCCCAGCTCGAAGGGCGTGCGCGTGCAGTTCGACGGCGCCAAGCGCTCCGTCGTCGACGGCCCCTTCGCCGAGACCAAGGAACTCGTCGCCGGCTACTGGCTGTGGGAATGCGCCTCGCTCGACGAGGCGATCGCCTGGGTCAAGCGCTGCCCCAACCCGATGCCCGGTCCGTCCGAGATCGAGATCCGGCCGTTCTTCGAGCTGGCCGATTTCGGCGAGATCGTCACGCCGGAGGCCGCGGCAGCCTGGGATCGGCTCAAGGCCGAGGCCGGCGGCCAGGGCTGAACCATCGGCGTCTCGTCCGAGCCGCTTGCCAGCCTGTATGCTGATGGTGTGTATCGCTTCCCATGTCGGGCAGCGATGCACACCGCACCATCGAGACGGTCTGGCGCATGGAGTCGCCCCGGCTGATCGCGGGGCTTGCGCGCCTGACGCGGGATGTCGGCCGGGCCGAGGAGCTGGCGCAGGACGCGCTGGTCGCGGCGCTGAAGCAGTGGCCCGAAGAGGGCGTGCCGCGCAATCCGGCGGCCTGGCTGATGCAGGTCGCCAAGCATCGCGCGCTCGACACCGCCCGCCACGAGATCATGGCCCGGCGCAAGCAGGATGAGATCGGCCGCGACATCGAGAGCGAAGGGCCAGCGATGCCCGATCTCGACGAGGCGCTCGACGACGAGGTCGGTGACGACCTGCTCCGATTGATCTTCACGGCTTGCCATCCTGTCCTGCCCAAGGAGGCGCGGATCGCGCTGACCTTGCGCCTGCTCGGAGGCCTGACCACCGACGAGATCGCGCGCGCCTTCCTCGTGCCGGAGCCGACGATGGCGCAGCGCATCGTCAGGGCGAAGAAGACGCTGAGCGAGGCGAAGGTGCCCTATGAAGTTCCGGCCGGTGCCGAGCTCGGCGAGCGCCTCGCCTCGGTGCTGGAGGTGGTCTATCTCATCTTCAACGAGGGCTATGCCGCGACCGCCGGTGAGGACTGGGTCAGGCCGGGGCTTTGCGAGGAGGCATTGAGGCTCGGGCGCATCCTGGCGGCGCGGGCGTCTGACGAGCCCGAGGTCCACGGCCTCGTCGCCCTGATGGAATTGCAGGCCTCGCGATTCCGGGCGCGCGTCGGCCCCGATGGCGAGCCGATCCTGCTGCTCGACCAGAACCGCGCCCGCTGGGATCGCCTGCTGATCGGGCGCGGGCTTGCGGCGCTGGAACGGGCGCAGCAGCTCGCAGGCGTGGTGCCGGGGCCTTATCTGCTGCAGGCGGCGCTCGCGGCCTGCCATGCCCGCGCCCGAACGGCCGAGGAAACCGACTGGAAGCGGATCGTCGCCCTCTACACGGTTCTGGGGCAGGTGACGCCGTCGCCGGTCGTGGAACTCAACCGTGCCGTGGCGGTCAGCATGGCGGACGGACCGGCGGCCGGGCTCGCGCTGGTCGAGGCGCTCGCCGGAGAGCCGGCGCTCAAGCGCTACCACCTGCTGCCGGGCGTGCGCGGCGATCTGCTCGCCAAGCTCGGCCGCCATCAGGAGGCGGCGGAAGCTTTCGAGCATGCGGTCGCGCTGACGCAGAACGCCAGGGAGCGGGCGCTGATGGAGGAACGGGCTGCGAAGGAGCGAGCTGCCGATTCATGACGCCGGCCTTGCCTCACGGCCCTGGTGCCGCGACCCCGTCGCATTCCGTTGCAACTCTGTTCATGGCGGCGTCTATAAGGGATGTCGCATCCTGACATGCCTGGAACGAGAGCCTACATGAGCGATAGCGTGAGTCCCCTGGCCGGCAAGCGGCTTGAGCCCGGCCAACTTGTCGACGTGGCAGCCCTCACAAAAGCCTATTACGATGAGCCCGATCCCGCGCAGCGTTCGCAGCAAGTCGCCTTCGGCACATCCGGCCATCGCGGCTCGGCGCTGCTGCGCTCGTTCAACGAGGCGCATATCCTCGGGATCGCGCAGGCGATCTGCCTCTATCGCCGCGAGCAGGGGATCGACGGGCCGCTCTTCCTCGGCATCGACACGCATGCGCTCTCGCGCAACGCCTTCGAGACGGTGCTGGAGGTCTTCGCGGCCAATGGCGTCGCCACGATCATCGACGAGAAGCTCGGCTTCACGCCGACTCCGGTGATCTCGCATGCGATCATCGCGCATAACCGTGGCCGCTCGGCCGGGCTCGCCGACGGCGTCGTGATCTCGCCCTCGCATAACCCGCCGGCCGATGGCGGCCTGAAGTACAATCCCCCGCATGGCGGGCCGGCCGATACCGACGCGACCGGCTGGATCGAGAAGCGCGCCAACGCCTTCCTCGCCGACAAGCTCGCAGGGGTCCTGCGCATGCCCTACGACAAGGCGCTGAAGAGCGAGCATGTCCACCGGCACGACTACATCACCGGCTATGTCGCCGACCTCGCCAGCGTCGTCGACATGGAGGCGATCCGGCAGGCCGGCGTCGTGATCGGCATCGATCCGCTCGGCGGGGCGGGGCTCGACTACTACCAGCCGATCATCGACCGCTACGGGCTGAACGCCACGATCGTCAGCAAGGAGGTCGATCCGGCCTTCGGCTTCATGACCGCCGACTGGGACGGCAAGATCCGGATGGACTGCTCCTCGCCCTATGCGATGGCGAGCCTGATCGGCATGCGCGACCGCTTCGACGTCGCCTTCGCCAACGATACCGATGCCGATCGGCACGGCATCGTGACGCGCAGCAGCGGGCTGATGAACCCGAACCATTATCTCGCGGCGGCGAGCGCCTATCTCTTCGCCAACCGGCCAGGCTGGCGCGCGGATGCCGCGATCGGCAAGACGGCGGTGTCGAGCGCGATCATCGATCGCGCTGCGAACAAGCTCGGGCGGAAACTCGTCGAGGTTCCCGTCGGCTTCAAATGGTTCGTCGACGGGCTGATCTCGGGCAGCTTCGGCTTCGCGGGCGAGGAGAGCGCCGGCGCCTCCTTCCTGCGCATGGATGGCACGGCCTGGACCACCGACAAGGACGGCATCATCCTCGGCCTGCTCGCCGCCGAGATCACCGCCAAGACCGGCAGCGATCCGGGCGTGCTCTACGGCAAGCTGACGGCGGAGCTGGGCGAGCCCCGCTATGCGCGCGTCGATGCGCCGGCGAGCGCCAGCCAGAAGGCGGTTCTGAAGAACCTCTCGGCCGAGCAGATCGCCACGAAGGAGCTGGCAGGCCAGCCGATCACGGCGATCCTGAGCAACGCTCCGGGCAACGGCGCGCCGATCGGCGGGGTCAAGGTCACGGCGGCGGATGGCTGGTTCGCGGCGCGCCCGTCGGGCACCGAGGAGGTCTACAAGATCTATGCCGAGAGCTTCCGCGACGAGGCGCATCTCGCCGCGATCCAGGAGGATGCGCGGCGGATCGTCGGGCAGGCCTTCGCGGCGGCCGGGGCCGCCTGAGGCGGGCTCGCCTGCCTTGTCGAGAGAGGTGCGCGACGCTCTATGACAGCGTCGGCCACGGCCACGGCCGCGACGGCGCGCGCATCTCCTCGAAGGCGCGGGCGAGCCGCAGCACGCCGATATCGTCGAAGGACTGGCCGATGATCTGGAGACCGATCGGCAGGCCGCCACTGGAATAGCCGCAATTGATCGACACGGCAGGCTGTCCGCCCATATTGGCCGAAACCGTGAAGGCGATATGCTCGAACGGCCGCTGCGGGTCGTTGAGCGGCGAGGCCCATTCGGCCGGATAGGACGGCTCCGGCGCGGTCGGCGAGATGATGAAATCGACGTCCTTGAGCGCGCCGTGGAGCGCGTTGCGCATCGCGTCGATCTGGGCGAAGCCGGTATAGACATCGCCCCCCGAGAAGTCCTTGGCGGTCACGATCCAATTGAAGATGTAGGGCAGGATCCTGGCTTGCTGCTCGGGCGGGAGGCGCGCGACGTCCTCATAACCCCGCGCCCGCCAGAAGCGGTCGAGACCGTCGATCATGGCGCGCGTCAGGAACGGGGCGATCGGCACGATCGTCGCGCCGGCATCGGTGAGCAACGCAGCAGCACTTTGCACGGCCGCGAGCGTCTCGTCGCCGACGGCCTGGCCGAAGCCCGCCTCCAGCCACAGGCCGATCTTCAGGCCCTTCACCGAGCCAGCGAGGTTGAGCCAGTCGATCTCCTGATAGGGCAGGGCCATCGTGTCGCGCCGGTCCGGCCTGGTCAGCACCGACATGTAGAGCGCGGTATCGGCCACCGTGCGCGTCATCGGCCCGGCGGCGCGCCCGATGAAGGGCGGATCGATCGGCAGACGCCCGGCGGACGGCTTCAGGCCGACGAGGCCGCACCAGCCGGCCGGCAAACGGATCGAGCCGCCGATATCGGTGCCGATATGCAGCGGGCCGTAGCCGGCGGCGGCCGCAGCCCCGGCGCCGGCACTGGACCCGCCGGGATTGGTCGAGAGATCCCAGGGATTGCGCGCCAGCTTGTGGAAGCTCGACAGGCCGGAGGAGAGCATGCCGTAATCGGGCATGGTGGTCTTGGCGAAGATGACGCCGCCCGCTTCCCGCGTGCGGGCTGCCGGGGGCGCATCGGCTGCCGCCGGCACGAGCGTCGTTGCCGCGGTGCCAAGCGGCACCGGCGTCCCCTTCGTCGCGATGTTCTCCTTGATCGTGACGGGCACGCCGTCGATCGCGCCGAGCGGTTCGCCTTTCATCCAGCGCGCCTCGGATTCACGCGCGCTCGTGCGGGCCGCGTCGGGATCGTAGGCCCAGAGCGCGTTGAGGCGCGGCTCCCACGCATCGATGCGCGCGATGACGGCGTCGATCACCTCGACAGGCGAGAGCCTGCGAGCGCGATAGGCTTCGACGAGAGCGACGGCGGTCAGGTCGGCAAGTTCGGTCATGCAGTGGCTCTCGTCATATCCAGTCTTCCCGCGGGGCAGAGCCTCGCGGAAGCACTCTAGCCGTGAAAGATCGAGATCGTCTTCATGCTGGCGAAGCCATAAAGGGCCTCGAAACCCTTCTCGCGGCCATGGCCGGATTTCTTGACGCCGCCGAAGGGCAATTCGACGCCGCCGCCGGCCCCGTAATTGTTGATGAAGACCTGCCCGGCCTGCGCGGCGCGGGCCATGCGCAATTGCCGACCGCCATCGTTCGTCCAGATGCCGCAGACCAGCCCGTAGGGCGTGCCGTTGGCGAGCGCCAGCGCCTCCTCCTCGCTGTCGAAGGGCATGATCACCTGCACCGGGCCGAAGATCTCCTCCTGCGCCAGCCGGTGGTCGGGCGGGACGTCGCGCAGCAGGGTCGGCGCGACATAGGCGCCGTCCGCCGGCGCGTCCGGAACGATGGTCCCTTGTGCCGCGACCGTCAGGCCGTCCTTGCGGGCGACGCCGAGGAAGTCTTCGATGATCGCCTTCTGGCGCTGCGAGACGACCGGGCCGACGGAGAGATCGGACTCGGCCGGTCCGACCTTGAGAGCCCGGTACTTCTCGCTCATGCGGGCGATGACATCTTCGTAGACCGAGCGCTCGACGAGGATGCGCGACGAGGCCGAGCAGGTCTGACCGGCATTCTGGATGCCGGCATTGACGAGGAAGGGCACGGCGCGGTCGAGATCGGCATCCGCGAAGACCACCTGGGCCGATTTGCCGCCGAGTTCGAGCGTCACCGGCACGGCATTCTTCGCCGCGGCCGTCTGCACCATCTCGCCCGTCCGAGCCGAGCCGGTGAAGGAGATGTGGTTGATGTCCGTGTGCTCGGAAAGGGCTGCGCCGGCCTCGGCGCCGAAGCCCGTGACGATGTTCAGCGCGCCGGCCGGCAGACCTTCCTCCTGCGCGATCCGCGCGAATTCGAGAATGGTCAGGCAGGCTTCCTCGGCCGGCTTGACGACGGCGGCATTGCCCATGGCCAGCGCCGCGCCGAGGCTGCGGCCAAGGATCTGCATGGGGTAGTTCCACGGGATGATATGCCCGGTGACGCCATGCGGTTCGTAGATCGTCAGGACGGTGAAGCCGTTCTGGTAGGGAATGGTGTCGCCATGCACCTTGTCGGCGGAGGCGCCGTAGAACTCGAGATAGCGCGCGAGCGCGACGACATCGGCCCGCGCCTGCGTCAGCGGCTTGCCGACATCGCGCGCCTCGATCTCGGTCAGAAGGTCGATGTTCTTGAGTACGCCGGCCCCGATCCGAGTCAGGATGCGCCCGCGCTCGGTCGCGGTCAGGCGGCCCCATTCGCCGGACAGCGCCTGCCGGGCGGCGCGAACCGCGAGATCAACATCCTCGCGCCTGCCGCGCGCGAGCCTTGCCAGCTCCTCACCGGTCGACGGATTCCGAACGGCGATATGCTCGCCATCCACGGCATCGCGCCATTCGTTCGCGATGAAATTGCGGTAGGTCTTCACGTCAGGCCTCGATATGGGTTTGTGGTCCGGCAAGCTGCGCCTTGAGGCGGACAGCCGTTGCATGGATGTGAGCTCGCGCGACGCGCTCGGCTTCGTCGGGCTTGCGCTGCTGGATCGCGTCGAGAATTTCGCTGTGCTCGGCCACAGCGGCGCTCGCCCGCTCGCTCGACAGCGCGAAGGCCGGCGCGAACACCTGGGATGTCAGGTGCAGAAGCGGCACGAGGGTGACCAGCGACGCGTTCCGGGCCGCGCCGATGACCGCCAGATGAAAATCGACATTCGACTGGGAATAGGCGCTCGGGTTCCAGTCGGCGATCTGCTTCTTCTGCAGATCGACCAGCTCCGCCAGTTTCGCGATTTCGTCCGATGTCGCGCGTTCGGCCGCGTTGCGCGCCGCGACGCCGTCCATCGCCTCGCGCACGGCGTAGGCGTCCAGCAGCTTCGGCAGATCGGCCGTCGCGACCCTGACGCCGCTGCCCGGCTTGTTCACGACCAGCCCGTCGCGCTCCAGAACGCGAAACGCCTCGCGCAACGGCGTCCGGCTGATCCCGAATTCGGTGGCGATTCGCTCCTGCCGGAGCGTCGCGCCGGGCGCATAGACCCCGGCATAGATGCGCTCGCGCAGGGCCTGCGCCACCTCATCGAGAAGGCGCGACTGGCTGCGCCATTCGAGCACCTGGTCCATCGGTTTCTCCAAGATCGGGAGAATGGTATCCAGGATACAAGACCTGTCAACACGCTCTGGCGCGGTGCGGCATAGTTAAGGCCCGAAAAGGGAGCAGGCCCTAGCGGGCTGTCGCCATGCCGGCTTCGATCAGGCGATCGATCTCGGCTTCGTTTGCGGCGAGGTGATCGAGGAAGGCCCCGGCATGGGGCACGCGCTGTCCTGCGCCGGCATAGGGGACGCCCTCGCGAACGAAGGCGAACAATCGGCCGGTGACGGTGCCGAGCGGACTGGCCTTCCGCATCTCGATAGCCTGCGCCGCCACCATCAATTCCATCCCGAAGATCGAGCGGCAGAGCGTTGCCATCTCCGCCGTCCGGCGCGCCGCGAGACCGGCCATGCTCGCCCGATCGAGATTACCGTTCGAATGGCTCGAACTCGCGAGCTCGCTGACGACAGGGGCGCCGAGAAGCCGCGCCTCCGAGGTGATGGATTTGTGAAACTGCGCGAGGCCGTTGAAGCCCGGCAGGCCGACGCCGTCCTCCTCGATCAGGCCGACGCTCAGGCCCGACCAGAACGAATCGGCCTGCTTGGCCAGCCGCTCCGTCGAGCTGGTGACGACGGGCACCATGGCGAGCCGGGCGATATCGAGCGCCATCGCGAGCGCCACCATGTCGAAATTGGCGACCGAGACCAGTTGGCGCTGCTCGATCGCGACGATGGGGTTGTTCTGGCTGGCGCCGAGTTCGATCGCGAGTTGCCGGCCCGCAAAGGCGAGGCTGTCGGCGGCCGTTCCATGGATCAGCGGCAGCGAACGGAAGCTCAGCGGGTCCTGGAGATGGCGCGGCCCGCCGGCTCGCATCAGATAGCTGCCATCGAGATAGGCCCGGATCGCGCGGCCGTGGCGGAGCACGCCGTCGAAGGGACGCGAGTTCAGCGCGGCTTCCGAGACGATCGACGGATTGGCCGCAAAACCCTCCATGCTGAACGCACCGGCCAGCGTGGCGAGATCGAGCATACGCTCGAGATCGTGGAAGGCGAGGGCCGCGGTGCCGATCGACAGCGCGCTGGAATTCAGCAGGGCGAGCGCCTCGCCGGCCGCGAATTCATGGTCCTTGTAGAGTTCCAGCGCCAGGTCCGCGATCGGCGACATGTCGCTCTGGCCCATTGAGCCCCAGAGGTGGACATCGACCCGGCGATTCCCGTTCAGGGCCTCGACCAGCCTGTCGGCCATGACTGGCCTGACGCCGAGATAGCCGGTCGCCATGCTGTTGAGCAGCACGACCATCATGGCCCGCACGGTCTCGTGCGAGGCGAGGGGGCCGTGCCCCATGTTATGGGTCAGGAGCAGGCGGCGGTTGAATTCGGGAATTTTGTCCAGAGCCAGCATCGTGCCGGTCTTGGCCCCGACGCTGCTGGTGACGCCGTAGATCTTCTCGCCGTTGCGGACGACCTCGTCGACGACCGCGCGCGCGCGGCCGATGCGGTCGACCGCATCCCGCGTGAGAGCCACCCGCGCCCCGGACCGGGCGACCTGAACGACCTCTGCCGGAGTCAGACCTTGGCCGGAGATGTCGACGACGTTCTGCATGATGATCCGTCCTGGCGGCAATCTGCGATCGGAGTGCGCAGGCGGCGCAGGCGCGATCGATGAAAAGGACAATAATCTAGTTCATCGGATTAATGATGCGCCTGCGGCTCGTCAACCGCCGGTTGTTGGGGTAGCCTGCCGATTGTCGCAAGCCTGATCGGGAGCCGCATGATCGTCCGCAGCGTTTCTTCGAAGCCGTTGGATTTCAAACGGTCCGGTATTTCCCGCTATCATCAGCTCGCCACGCTGTTCCGGCGCCGGATCGAGGCCGGGCAGTGGCAGGTCGGGGCGCAGATCCCGACTGTCGACGAGCTGGCCACCGAATGCGGCGTGGCGCGGGCGACGATCCGTCAGGCGCTGGACCTGCTCGAAGACGACCAGCTGATCGAACGCTACCGCGCGCGCGGGACATTCGTGCGCAAGCGCCCGGCGGAGAATTTGTGGTGCGCGGTCGGGACGGACTGGTCGGGCCTGCTGCGCCCGAGCTACGACGCGACGATCGAGATCCTCCATGACGAGCCCGACAGGGTCCTCCATGCCTTCGAAGAGCAGATCGGGACGCTTGCCCCGGCCTATCGCCATGTCCGGCGTCGTCACTGGCGGCATGGGCAGCCCTTTCTTCTGGCCGATCTCCATATCGACGAACGGCTCCGCGACCGCATCGCCCAGCGCGACCTCGAATCGAAGACGGCCCTGCGCCTGATCTCCGAAGTCGAGGGCGTCGAGATCGCGGATGCGCGCCAGACGCTGACCATCGGCACGGCGGATATCGAGACCAGCGAGGCGCTCGGGATTTCCCTGGATTCCCCGGTCGCCTTCGTCCACCGGCAGGCCCTGGATCAGGATGGCGTGCTGGTGCTCGATGCGAAGGGCATCTACCGCGGGGATGTCGTCAAGTTCGACGTGAAGCTGCGGTAGGAATCACCGTCCTTTGAACTCGGGCGCGCGCTTCTCCAGAAAGGCACGCATTCCCTCTTTCTGGTCCTGCGTGTCGAAAAGCTGGACGAAGGCCTTGCGCTCCAGCGCGAGCGCCGTATCCAGGGGTACATCCTGCCCGAGCTGCACGACCTCCTTGATCGCCTGGACGGCGAGCGGCGGCATCGAAGCCACCGTCGCGGCGATGGCTAGCGAACGGTCGAGAGCGCTGCCGTCAGGCACGATCTCCGAGAGCAGGCCCGCCTGGAAGGCTTCGGCGGCGGTCAACGGCTCTCCCGTCAGGACGAGCTTCATGGTGCGGTACTTGCCGATGGCCCGCAGCAGGCGCTGCGTACCGCCGGCGCCGGGCATGATTCCGACGCGGATTTCCGGCTGGCCGAAACGGGCGCCTTCGCCGGCGACGATCATGTCGCAGCAGAGTGCCGTCTCGCAGCCGCCGCCCAGCGCATAGCCTTCGACGGCGGCGATCAGGATCTTCGGGCAACGCCTGAGCACCGTGAACATCCGGTCGGTCGCGAGCGTCTGATGCTGGGCCGGGCTCATCGGCTCCATTTCGGCGATATCCGTGCCGGCGATGAAATAGCCCCCGGCACCGGTCAGGACGATGACGCGTACGCTCGTGTCGGCCTCTAGCGTCAGGATGGCGTCGGCGATGCGCGCCTTGATGTCGAGATTGAGCGCGTTGCGGCGCTCCGGGCGGTTCAGCGTGATGACCGCGACGCCATCGGATGCGTGGCGGACGGCGACGGCTTCAGTCGAATCCATCTAGCCGCCTCCGAAGACCGGCTTGCGCTTTTCGGCAAAGGCTCGCTGCGCCTCCTTGGTATCCTCGGAGGACGCCAAGGCTACGGTCTGTGACTGCTCGAAGCGGTAGCCGTCACGCAGTTCGAGGCCTTCGGTGACATTGAAGGATCGCTTGGCCGCCTGGACCGCCGAAGGGCTTTTCGAGGCGATCTCGCGCGCGATCTCCTGAGCCAATTCGAGCAGGCGTTCGGCCGGCACGCAGTCCGAGGCGACGCCCATGCGATAGAGTTCCGAACCGCGCACCCGTCGCGCCGTATAGATCAGCATCCTGGCATCGGATTCCCGGAAGAAGCGCCTGACATGGCTGACCCCGCCGGCGAGCCCGACATCGACCTCGGTCATCGCGAAGAAGGCTTCCTCCGCCACGAGGATGATGTCGCAGCACAGGGCCAGCACGCAGCCGGCGCCGATCGCTGCGCCATTGACCGCGGCGATGACGGGCTTGGAACACTCCATCACGGTATCGAAGGACGCGCGCACGAGGCGATTATGGCGGGGATAGGCGCCCGGTTCCTCCGCCAGGCCGGGGCGTTCCTTCAGGTCGGCCCCTGCGGAGAAGGTCTTGCCGGCGCCGGTCAGCACGATCGCGCGCACGTCGGCGCGGTCGCTGAGGCTGTCGAAGACGGCGACGATCTCCTCCCGGAACTGGCGGTTCTGCGCGTTGACCGGCGGCCGGTCGATCGTCACCGTCGCGACGAAATCGCTGACGCTGACGGTCAAAGTTTCGGGGGTGTTGGTCATCTCAAACTCCGTAACGAACGCGGCTTCGGGCCAGCATCAGAACCCGTAGAGCTTGCGGGGATTGTCGACGAGGATCTGCTGGCGAAGCCCGGCATCCGGAACCCATTCGGCGAACAGGTCGAGCAGATGCCCGACATCGGGAGCGCGTTCGGCCAGGCGAAGATGCGGCCAGTCCGAGCCCCAGATCACCCGCTCCGGGTTGGCCTCGATCAGCGCATCATGGAACGGCCGGGCATCGGCATAATCCGGAAAATCCTGAGAGCAGCGGCACAGGACGAGCTTGATCCAGAGCCAGCCTTCGCGAAGCGCGTCGAGGATCATCCTGAACGACGGATCGTCCAGCCCGCGCGCGATCTGCAGGCCCGCCATATGGTCCAGCACGATCGGGAGGCCACTGGCGCGGTAGAGCGGCAGGTTCTCGACATGCCGGTCGATCCCGGCCCAGATCTCGGCATGCCAGCCCCTTTCGCGCATGCCGGGAGCCATGGCGGCGAGAGCCTCGGTGCCGACCGAGCCCGGAAAGGGGCCTGCTCCGCCGGGCACCGTCATGTCGTTGAAACGCAAGCCCCGGATGCCCGCCGCGTCCCAGGCATCGAGATCGGCCTGCGGCACCCGCTCGCTCGCGGCGGCGATGCCGCGCAGGCGCCCGCCACCTTGCGAGAGGGCGTCGAGGATCGGCGAAGGGTCTTCGCCATAGGCGCCGGGCTGGACGAGGACGCCATGGGCCAGGCCGATGCGATCCAGCATGCCGCGATGCGCTGCCGCTGGTGCCAAGGGCGCCGCGTAATGCATCCGGTGCGACACGGGAAAGCGCTCATAGGGGCCGAAGACATGCGCGTGGCAGTCGCAGGCTCCGGCCGGCAGCGTCCAGCCGGGAGGGCGGTGCGATCTCGGGAGGACGGTCTCAGTCACGGCTGATGTCCTCGGCCACCCGCAGGGAGGCGGGCAAGCGTGTCGGCCCGTCCTGCAGCTTGGGCAAGGGCGGAGCGGCTCCGTCCGGCAGCGGGATTCCATGCGCGTTCAGCGTCATCGACACCATCGTGTAGTAACCGATCACGCCGGTGAGCTCGACCGCGCCGCGCGCTCCCCATCGCGCGACGATCGCGGCATGCACGTCGTCGGGAACGGTGCCGGTCTGCACGAGCAGGCGGGCATATTCATAGACCTCCCGCTCCTCGTCCGCGACGAAGATCGGCGCCTGGCCCAGACGGATGGCCTCGATGCTGGCGGCGTCAAGGCCGGCGACCTTCGCCGCTTCGGCGTGGATGTAGAATTCGAGCTGGCTGTTCCAGTGGCGGCCGGCGACGATGATGGCGAGCTCGTTGAGCTTCGGCGGCAGCAGCGTGGAATAGCGCAGGAACTCGCCGAGCCGGGACCAGCGCGTGGCGAGTTCCGGACTGTGGATGACGGCCCGCAATGGCCCGACCAGCCGACCGCGCGGCCCAGAGACGACCTCGTCATAGACCTTGCGCTGATCGGGCGTCAGCTCGTCGACGGCCGGGAGGTGGAGGCGACCCATTCTGTCTTCCATCAAACTTGCTCGGCCAGGCCGATGTCACGGAGGATCTCGTCGGTATGCTCGCCGAGCAAGGGCGGGGGACGGTCGAAAGCGAGCGGCTCGTTCTCGAAGTTCAGCGGGCTGACGACCTGCGGAACCGTGCCGGCGAGTGGATGGGGCAGGTGGCGCAGCATGCCGCGATGCCTGACCTGCGGATCGTCGAACACCTCGGGGACCGTGTTGATTGGCGCGCAGGGAACGCCGGCGGCATCGAGCGCGGCGATGAGCGCGTCGCGGTCGAAGCGGCCGAAAGCGGCGCGCAGCAGCGGATCGAGCAGGCCGTGATTGGTCACACGCGCCGGATTGGTGGCGAAGCGCGCATCCTGCGCCCATTGCGGCTCGCCCAAGACCTCGCAGAGTTTTGCGAACTGCCCGTCATTGCCGACTGCGAGGACGATGAATCCGTCGGCGCAGGGGAAGACGTCCTGGGGCTGGATGTTGGGGTGGCGGTTGCCCCCGCGCACCGGCGCGCGTCCCGAGACCAGCCAGTTCATCGCCTGGTTGGCGAGGAAACCGGTCTGAACATCCAGCATGGCGAGGTCGATATTGTCGCCTCTGCCGGTCTCATTGCGCCTGACCAGCGCCGCGAGCACGCCGACGGCCGTATACATGCCGGTCATCAGGTCGACGATGGGAACGCCGACCTTCTGCGGCCCGGCGCCGGGCATTCCCTCGCGCTCGCCGGTGACGCTCATCAGGCCGCCCATGGCCTGGATCGCGAAATCATAGGCCGCCGCCGACTTGCGAGGACCGCTTTGCCCGAAGCCGGTCACCGAGGCGAAGATCAGGCGCGGATTGATCGCCTTGAGCGCCTCGTAGTCGAGACCATAGCGCTTGAGCGTCCCGACCTTGTAGTTCTCGACCACGATATCGCTCGTGGCGGCCAGCCGGCGGACGATGTCCTGCCCTTTCGCGCTGGTGATGTCGACGGTGATCGAGCGCTTGCCGCGATTGACCGAGAGGTAATAGCCGGCCTCGCTGGTCGGGTTGCCGGCCTCGTCCTTGAGATAGGGCGGCCCCCAGGCGCGCGTGTCGTCGCCGGCGCCGGGGCGTTCGACCTTGATGACGTCGGCGCCGAGATCGGCGAGAATCTGGGTCGCCCAAGGACCGGCCATGATGCGGCTGAGATCGAGGATCCGGACATGGCTGAGGGGGCCTTGGCGCTGGATATCAGCCATCGTCCCTGACCTCGGTGGCGATCGCGGAGGGGCGCTGGCGGAATTCGCCATGCCATTGCGCGAGCCGGGGATGGCTCGCCCGCCAGTCGAGATCCTCGAAGCGGAAATCGAGATAGGACAGGCAGCAGCCGAGCGCGATTCCCGATAGCTGCAGTGGCCCCGGGGAGATCAGGCCGGCTTCGCTCTCGAAGCGCGCGAGGGAGGCCGACGCCTTGGCGGCGAAACTCGACAGCCACTCCGCCGTCTGCCGTTCCGCCGGCTTATTGCGCTCGTTGCGCCAGAGGATCAGCAGGTCGAGAAACCCGGTCGCGAGTTCGTGCCGGCTGAGTTCTTTCCAGCGCTCCGGCCCCGCGGCGGGGATGATGATGCCGCCGCCGGCGAGCGAATCGAGATATTCGCAGATCAGGCCGGAATCGATCAGCACCGTGCCGTCGGCCAGGATCAGCGTTGGGATCTTGCTCAGCGGATTGTCGGGCAGCAGGTCCGGGTTCGGCTTCGTCATCTGGACGACCGTGCGCCGCAGCGTCAAACGATCGACGAGGCCGAGCTCATGAGCGGCCACCATCACCTTCCGCACGAAAGGCGATCGCGGCGACCAGTGAAGTGTCATATCGCCCATTGCATGCTCCCCGCCTGGACAGGCGTCGCCTTGTTAAGTCAGTTTTATGACCCATAGCGATCAGATGCCTGCCTGTCGAGCGCGGCCACGGCGCGGATCTGTAAAGTAACCTGCGGCGAAGCCAATCGGGCAAATATCGCCCTGTTTGGCAAATTCTTCCGCGCGCTGGATGGGACTTCGGCAGAAGCCGCTCCTGCGCCCCAGTTGACGGCGGCATTCCGCGCCAATAGGCTAGTCTTATGACCTTTAAAGAATAATCGGGAGGGGACGATGAAGGCACTGCAGGTGGTTTTCGGGGCAGCCGCGATTCTGGCATCGACTGCGGCGGCACAGGCGGGCACGCTGGAGAAGGTCAAGGAGCGCGGTGAGCTGATCTGCGGAACGAGCCCGGGCGTTCCCGGCTTCTCGCTGCCGAATGCGCAGGGGCAGTGGGGCGGGCTCGATGTCGATCTGTGCCGCGCCGTCGCCGCGACGGTCCTGGGCGATGCCAAGAAGGTCAAATACATCTCGCTCAACCCGAAGGATCGCTTCGCGGTCGTGCAATCGGGCGAGGTCGACGTGCTTTCGCGCCAGACCACCTGGTCTCTGTCGCGCGACACGACGCTCGGCCTGTTCTTCTCGGCGATCACCTATTTCGACGGGCAAGCGCTGATGGTCAAAAAGTCGATGGGGATCAAATCGGCGAAGGACCTCGGCGGCGCGACCGTCTGCGTCCAGGGCGGCACGACGACCGAACTGAACATCGCCGACTTCTTCCAGAAGAACGGCATGAAATACGAGCCAGTGAGCTTCGCCTCGGGCGACGAGGCCATCAAGGCGTTCGAGACCGGCCGCTGCGACGTCTTCACCACCGATGCGTCGGCGCTCTATGCCTATCGCCTGAAGGTCGCCAATGGTCAGGATTTCGTGATCCTGCCCGAGCTCATCTCGAAGGAGCCGCTCGGGCCGGCGGTTCGTCGCGGCGACGAAGCCTGGGCCAATATCGTCCGCTGGGCTCATTACGCGATGGTCAATGCCGAGGAATTGGGTCTCACCTCGGCTAATGTCGACGAGCAATTGAAATCGGCCAATCCCGAGATCAAGCGCTTCCTCGGGGTCGACGGCAATCTCGGCGAGGGGCTCGGGCTGACCAAGGACTGGGCCTACCGGATCGTCAAGCAGGTCGGCAATTACGGCGAGAGCTATGAGAAATATCTCGGGCCGTCATCGCCGCTTGGCATTCCGCGCGGCGCCAACAATCTCTGGTCGAAAGGCGGCCTGCAATACGCTCCGCCTGTTCGCTGACGAAGATGATCCCTGGCGATTTCGGAATCGGTAAAGGAACAGCGTCCCGCGACGATGCCTCTCGGTCGCCGCCGGGCTACGCCAGGGTCAATGGCGCTATGCCGCGAACACAGGCGCCAATGCGCTTCAGGATGCCTATGATCACCACAGTTGGGTATCGCGGCTGAATAACGCTGCGGTGCCCGCACGAGGCCGAGGCGCTCCCTGCTGATCCGCTCAGGGCGCCGCTTCGGCTTTCATTCGACTGCGGTGCCTTGCGATGAACATGCATGTTTCTCAGGCCGATCGTCCGGCGGTCAATGCGGGGATCGGCCAGTCGCTGCCGCGTAAGGAGGATGCGACCCTTGTGCGCGGCGAAGGGCGCTACACCGACGATCTGTCGCTGGACGGCCAGCTTTATGCGGCCTTCGTCCGCAGCCCCCATGCGCATGGCATCATTCGCGGCATCGACACGGCCGACGCGAAAGCCATGAAGGGCGTCGTCGCGATCTACACCGCTGCCGACCTCGACGGCCAGGGCTATGGCGCGCTGAAATGCCAGGTCGACCTGTCGAACCGCGACGGCGCAGCCATGAGGAAGCCGGTCCGGCACGCGCTGACGGGAGACAAGGTTCGCTTCGTCGGCGATCCCGTCGCCATGGTCGTCGCCCGCACGGCACTGCAGGCCCGCGATGCGGCCGAGGCCGTGTCGCTCGATATCGACATCCTGTCCGCGGTGACATCGGCCGAGGCTGCGCTTGCGCCCGGTGCGCCCCAGCTCTTCGACGACGTTCCCGGCAATCTCGTCATCGACTATCATTTCGGCGATGCCGGCAAGGTCGCGGCGGCCTTTGCGGAGGCCGCGCATGTCACCAGGGTGCGGATCGTCAACAACCGCATCGTCGTGAACCCGATCGAGCCGCGCGCGGCGATCGGAACCTATGACCGCAAGGCGAAGCGCTACACGCTCCATGCCCCGAGTCAGGGCGCCTTCGGCATGCGCAACAACCTCGCTGCGGCGATGGGCGTGCCGCAGGAGCGGATGCGCCTGGTGACCGGCCATGTCGGCGGTTCCTTCGGCATGAAGTCGGCGGTGTTTCCGGAATATGTCGTGCTGCTGCATGCGGCGCGGCTCCTGAAGAAGCCGGTGAAATGGGCCGATCAGCGTTCCGAGAGCTTCGTCTCCGACCATCACGGCCGCGACATGGTGTTCGAGGCCGAGCTCGCCCTCGATTCACGCGGACGCTTCCTCGCCACGCGCTTCACCGGCTTCGGCAATATGGGCGGTTATCTCTCGCCGCCCGGCCCGATGATGGCGACGCTGAACATCGGCAAGAACAGCGTCGGCATGTATCGCACGCCGCTGGTCGAGGTGCAGACGCGCTGCGCGCTCACCAATACCGCGCCGATCGGGGCCTATCGCGGGGCCGGGCGCCCCGAGGGCAATTACTTCATGGAGCGGCTGGTCGACAGCGCCGCCCGCGAGATGGGGATCGACGCGGCCGTCCTCCGGCAGCGCAACCTGATCGCGCCCGCCCAACTGCCGTGGAAGACCCCGATCGGGACGGTCTATGACAGCGGCGATTTCCCGGCGCTCTTCGCGCGGGCGCTGCAGGCGGCCGACTGGAAGGGCTACCGCGCGCGCGAACGCGCCAGCCGCAAGGCCGGCAAGCTGCGCGGCCGCGGCATCGGCTGCTATCTCGAAGTCACCGCTCCGCCGAGCAACGAGATGGGCGGCATCCATTTCGAGCCGGACGGCACGGTCACCATCGTCACCGGGACGCTCGATTACGGGCAGGGCCACTGGACGCCCTTCGCCCAGGTCCTGACCAGCCAGCTCGGCGTGCCCTTCGACAGGATCAGGCTCGTGCAGGGCGACAGCGATCGCCTGATCGCGGGCGGTGGCACCGGCGGCTCGAAATCGATCATGGCGAGCGGCTCGGCGATCATCGAGGCGAGCGAGCGCGTCATCGAGAAGGGCAAGCTCCTGAGCGCGCATTTCCTTGAAGCGGCTGTCGCCGATATCGAATTCACCGAGGGCCGCTTCAGCATTGCCGGAACCGATCGCTCGATCGGCATCATGGAGCTGGTGCGGAAGCTTCAGGCGGGCGCGGCGCTACCGGATGATTTGCCCAAGACGCTCGATGTCGACCACGTCTTCAAGGCGGCGCCCTCGGCCTATCCCAACGGCTGCCATATCGCCGAAGTCGAGATCGACCCGGAGACCGGCCATGTCGAGATCGCCAGCTATGTCATGGTCAATGATTTCGGGGTGCTGGTGAACCCGATGATCGTCGAGGGACAGCTCCATGGCGGCGTCGTGCAGGGCATCGGCCAGGCGATCTGCGAGATGACCTCCTATGACGAGAACGGCCAGCTCCTGACCGGGTCCTACATGGATTACGCGATGCCGCGGGCCGCCGACGTGCCCTTCTTCTCCTTCATCAGCCAGGGCGTCCCGACGCGGACCAACCCAGTCGGCGCCAAGGGCTGTGGCGAGGCCGGCTGCGCCGGCTCGCTGCCTTCGGTGATGAACGCGATCGTCGATGCGCTTTCGCCCCATGGCGTGCGCCATATCGACATGCCGGCGACGCCGCAGGCGATCTGGCGGGCCATCCACGCGCGATAGCGGTTACGGCGCCGGCGCCCCGGCTCAAGCCGGGCCGGGATCGCCTTGAGCGGGGGAGGCGGCGGCGGCTTCCCGCGAGGCCCGGCGGCGGCCCAGCTTGCTCATCCAGAGATAGATGATCGGCGTGGTGTAGAGCGTCAGGATCTGGCTCAGGATCAGCCCGCCGACGATGGTGATGCCGAGCGGGCGGCGCAGTTCCGCACCGGGGCCGGTCGCGATCATCAGCGGGACCGCGCCGAGCATGGCCGAAAGGGTCGTCATCAGGATCGGCCGGAAGCGTTCGAGGCAGGCCTCGAAGATCGCCTCGCGCGAGGGCATCGCGCGCTGGCGTTCGGCGGCGATGGCGAAATCGACCATCATGATGCCGTTCTTCTTGACGATGCCGATCAGCAGGATGATGCCGATGAAGGCGATGATGGTGAGGTCGGTGCCGGATATCCGCAGGGCGATCAGCGCGCCCAGGCCCGCCGAGGGCAGGGTCGAGAGGATCGTCACCGGGTGGATCAGGCTCTCGTAGAGCACGCCCAGGATGATGTAGACGGCCAGGATCGCGACCAGGATCATCATGCCCTGGCTGCCGGCCCCTTGCGCGAACGCCTTGGCATCCCCCGCGAACTCGGCCCGGAGCGAGGCCGGCATGTGCAGGCCCTCGACGGCGGCGACGACGGCGTCGCTCGCCTCCTGGATGCCGACGCCGGGCGCGAGGTCATAGGTGATCGTCACGGCCGGGAACTGGCCCTGGTGGTTGATCACGAGCGGGGCGGTCCCGCGCTCGACCTTGACCAGGCTGCGCAGCGGCACCTGCCTGCCGTTGCGGCCGGGCACGTAGAGATCGAGGATGTCCTCGGGGTCGCGGCTGCGCGAGGGGGCGACTTCGAGCACGACGCGGTACTGGTTGCGCGCGCCGTAGATCGTCGAGATCTGGCGCTGGCTGAAGGCATCGGCCAGCACGTTGTCGATGGCCTGGATCGCGACGCCGAGCTGCGAGGCCTTGTTGCGGTCGATCACGACCTGCGCCTCGAGCCCGCCCTGCTCGCGATCGGTCGAGACATCGACGAGTTCTGGCAGGGTGCGCAGCTTCTCCAGCACCTTGGGCACCCATTCCTGCAATTCGGGCAGGTCGGGGTCCCAGAGCGTGAACTGGTATTGCGAGCGGCCCTGCCGCCCGCCGGCGCGCACATCCTGCACCGGGGTCAGGAAGATGCGCAGACCCGGGATCGAGGAGAGGCGTCCGCGCAAACGGTTGACCACCTGCGCCGAGCTGACGCCGCGTTCCTCCAACGGCTTGAGGCTGACGAAGAAGCGCCCGGTATTCACCGAGCCGCCGCCGATGAAGGAGGCGACGCCGAAGACGGCGGGATCGGCCGCGACGATGGCGGCGCCACGCTGCTGGAGCTGCATCATCGCCGGGAAGGAGATATCGGTCGAGGCCTGGGTGAAGCCGATGACGAGGCCGGTGTCGTCCTGCGGAAAATAGCCCTTCGGCGCGCTGCGGAACATCTGCACGGTCAGCACCACCGTGGCGATCATCACGACGAGCATGAGCCAGCTATGCCGCAGTACGACCGTGAGCGTGCGGCCATAGAAGCGCGTCATTCCCGACAGCACGCGCTCGACGATGCGATCGAAGCGGCTGGGGGCATGCGGCCCGGCTTTCAGGAAATGCGCGCAGACCATCGGCGTGACGCTGAGCGAGACCACCGTCGAGACGAGGATCGCGAAGGTCAGGGTCAGCGTGAACTCGCGGAAGAAGCGGCCCGCCACCCCGTCCATGAAGAAAAGCGGGATGAAGGCCGCGATCAGGGACAGGCTGATCGAGATCACGGTGAAGCCGATCTGGCCGGCGCCGAGCAGGGCGGCCCGCAGCGGCGACATGCCCTTCGCGACATTGCGCTCGATGTTCTCGATCATGACGATGGCGTCGTCGACGACGAAGCCGACCGAGATGGTCACCGCCATCAGCGAGAGATTGTCGAGCGTGAAGCCGGCCACCCACATCGCCGCGAAGGTGCCGGCGATCGAGAGCGGCACGGTGACGCCCGCCGCGACCGTCAGGGTCGTGCGTCGCAGGAACAGGAAGACGACCAGCATCACCAGGGCGATCGAGATCAGCAGCGTATGCTGGATATCCGCGATCGAGGCGCGGATCGTGACGGTGCGGTCCGACATGATCGAGAACTGGATGCCGGCGGGCACCCATTTCTGGACCTCGGGCAGGAGCGCCTTCACCCGGTCGACCGTGTCGATGACGTTGGCGTCGGCCTGCTTGGTGATGGTGATGAGGATCGCCGGCTTGCCATTGTACCAGCCGGCGGCGCGGCTGTTGCGCACGCCGCGCTCGACGGTGGCGACATCGGCGAGCCGGACCACCGTGCCCTTGGCCGAGCGCACGACGATGTTGCCGTAGTCCTCGGGCTGGCGGATCTGGTTGTTGGCGGAGAGCGTCTCGCTCAATCGCCCGCCGTCAAAGGAGCCGACCGCCGAGACGGTGTTCGCGTTGACGATGGCCGTCCGGATCGTATCGAGACTCAGGCCCATGGCGGCGAGCTGGGCTGGGTCGACGCGCACGCGGATCGCCGGCTGCTCGGCGCCGTTGACCGTGACCTCGCCGACGCCCTCGACCTGCGCGATGCGCTGGGCGATGACGGTATCGGCGGCGTCGTACATCGCGCTCGGCGTCATCGTGTCCGAGGTCAGGGCCAGGATCAGGATTGGCGCGGCGTTGGGATTGGCCTTGCGGAATTGCGGCAGGGTCGGCAGGTCGCCGGGCAGATCGGTCGCGGCCGCGTTGAGCGCCGCCTGGACGTCGCGGGCGGCGCTGTCGGTGTTCCGCGTCAGGTCGAATTGCAGCACGATCGAGGTCGAGCCGAGCGAGCTCCGGGACGTGATCTCCGTCACGCCGGGGATCGAGCCGAGCCGGCGCTCCAGGGGCGCGGCGACGCTGCCGGCCATCGTCGCCGGATCGGCGCCGGGCCGGCTGGCGAAGACGCGGATCGTCGGAAAGTCGACGCTCGGCAGGCTCGCCACCGGCAGGAACATGTAGGCGACCATGCCGACGAGGAAGAGGCCGATCGCCATCAGCGTGGTGCCGACGGGGCGCAGGATGAAGGCGTCGGAGAGGCCCCGCACCGATTTCCAGCCCTTGTCCTCGTCGGGGGCGTCGCTCATTCGGCCGCCTCCGGATCGGGATAGGGCACGACGCCGTCGGGGCCGCCGCCGAGGCGCCGGCGCAGCTTTTCGAGTGCGAGATAGATCACCGGGGTGGTGTAGAGCGTCAGCAATTGGCTGAGCAGCAGGCCGCCGACGATGGTGATGCCGAGCGGCTGGCGCAATTCGCTGCCCGTGCCGGTCGCCAGCGCAAGCGGCAGGGCGCCGAGCAGGGCGGCGAGCGTCGTCATCATGATCGGCCGGAAGCGCAGCAGGCAGGCCTTGACGATAGCTTCCTCCGGCGAGAGGCCCTCATGCCGCTCGGCCTCGAGCGCGAAGTCGATCATCATGATCGCGTTCTTCTTGACGATGCCCATCAGCAGGATGATGCCGATCAGCGCCACGATCGAGAGTTCGCGGCCGGTCAGGATCAAGGCGAGGAGGGCGCCGACGCCAGCGGAAGGAAGCGTCGTCAGGATCGTGAAGGGGTGGACATAGCTCTCGTAGAGGATGCCGAGCACGAGATAGATCGTCACGATCGCGGCGAGGATCAGCCAGGGCTGGTTGGCAAGCGAGCGGTTGAACTCCGCCGCATCGGCGCTGAAGGAGCCCGATATCGCGCTGGGCATGCCGATCTCGCGTTCGACGGCGGCGATCATCTTGACGGCATCGCCGAGCGCCTCGCCGGGCGCCAGATCGAAGGAGACGGTCGCGGCCGGGAACTGCTCCTGATGGGCGATGGAAAGCGGCGCGGTCTCGCGGATCAGCCGGGTGAAGGAGGAGAGCGGCACCTGCACGCTGTTCTGCGTCACCGTCGAGCTGCCGGCGGAATTGGTCTGGCCCTGGGTATTGGTGTTGCCGGTGACGTAGAGCTTCGTGAGCGCAGAGGGGTCGCGCAGATATTGCGGCGCCGCCTCCAGGATGACGCGATACTGGTTCGACTGCTCGTAGATCGTGGCGATCTGGCGCTGGCCGAAGGCGTCGTAGAGCGTGTCGTTGACGGCCTGGATCGAGATGCCGAGCCGCCCGGCCTTGGCCCGGTCGATCTCGACGCGGGCGCGAAGCCCGCCATCCTGCGCCTCGTTGGCGACGTTGCGCACGATCGCTTCCCGCCGCAGCGCCTCCGAGAGCTTGCGGGCCCATTCCATCACCTGCAACTGGTCGGCGCCGGTCAGGGTGTACTGGTATTGCGAGCGGCTGGCGCGGGTCGTGATCTGGATGTCCTGAACCGGCTGGACATAGGCCACGACGCCGGGGATCGCGGCGGCCAGCGCACGCAGCCGCTCGGCGATCACGACCGCGTCGTCATGCCGTTCGTCCTTGGGGCGCAGCGTCACCGTCATGCGGGCAGTATTGAGCGTGGTGTTGGCTTGACCGATGCCGAGAACCGCGACGACGCCGGTGACATCGCCGTCCTGCTCGAAGGCCCGCGACACCTGTTCCTGCAAACGCTTCATCTCGTTGAAGGAGACGTCCGGCGAGGATTCCATGACGACATTGAGCAGGCCGGTATCCTGGCTGGGCAGAAAGCCCTTGGGGATGACGACATACATCCACACCGTCAGCACCAGTGTGACCAAAGTCGCGAGCAGCACGAGGCCGCGGAGCTTCAGGGCCCAACCGAGCGTCACCTCGTAAAGCCGCGCCATCGCCGAGACCGGCCATTCCGCCAGCCGCATCAGCGGGTTCTCGCGCTTGCCATCTTTATGGCGGAGCAGCCGCGCGCACATCATCGGCGTCAGCGTCAGCGAGACGATCGCCGAGACCACGACCGCGATGGTGAGCGTCAGGGCGAACTCGCGGAACATGCGGCCGACGAGCCCGGTCATGAACAGCAGCGGGATGAAGACCGCGACCAGCGAGACCGTCAGCGAAATGACGGTGAAGCCGATCTCGCGGGCGCCGTCATAGGCCGCCCGGAGCGGTTTCTTGCCCTGCTCCATGTTGCGCACGATGTTCTCGATCATCACGATCGCATCGTCGACGACGAAGCCGGTGCCGATGGTCAGGGCCATCAGCGAGAGGTTGTCGAGGCTGAAGCCGGCGAGCCACATCACCGCGAAGGTCGCGATCAGCGAGAGCGGCAGCGCCACGCCGGCGATGATCGTGGCGCGCACCGTGCGCAGGAAGAGCAGCACGACGAGCACGACGAGCGCGCAGGCCAGCACCAGCGTGAACTGCACGTCGGCGATCGAGGCGCGGATCGTCTCGGTGCGGTCGCTGACCACCTGCAATTCGACGCCGGCCGGCATACCGTTCTTGAGGCGCGGAATCTCTTCCTTCACCCTGGCGACCGTGGTGACGATATTGGCGCCCGGCTGGCGCATCACGTCGAGGACGACCGCCGTCTTGCCCTTGTACCAGGCGCCGACGCGGCTGTTCTCCAGGTCTTCCAGCACCACCGCGACGTCGCGCAGGAAAACCGGCGCGCCGCTGCGATAGGCGACGACGATGTCGCGATAGGCGCTTGCGCTGCCGATCTGGTCGTTGGCGCTGATCGTATAGGCCTGGTGATTGCCGTCGAGCGCGCCCTTGGCGCCGGAGACATTGGCGGCGACGGTTGCCGTGCGCAGGTCCTCCATACCGAGCCCGTAGGCGGCGAGCCGCGCGAGATCGGCCTGGATGCGGATCGCCGGCCTGACGCCGCCTTCGAGCGAGACATGGCCGACGCCGGAAACCTCCGAGAGACGCGGCGAGAGCAGCGTGTCGGCGAGGTCGCTGAGCTGGCGCAGCGAGACGGTGTCCGAGGTCAGCGCCAGCACCATGATCGGCGCATCGGCCGGGTTGATCTTCGCGTAGGTCGGCGGATAGGGCAGGGTGCGCGGCAGCGTCGAGCCTGCCGCATTGATCGCCGATTGCACGTCCTGCGCGGCCGCGTCGATGTCGCGGTCGAGGTCGAATTGCAGGGTGACCTGGCTGAGCCCGAAGGAGCTCTGCGAATACATCGTCGAGAGCGCCGGGATCTGGCCGAACTGCCGCTCCAGCGGCGCCGTCACCAGCGAGGCGATCGTCTCGGGATTCGCGCCCGGCAATTGCGTGGTGATCTGGATGGTCGGGAAATCGACCTGCGGCAGCGCCGCAACCGGCAGGCGCAGATAGCCGAGGATGCCGCAGAGCAGCACCGCGATGCCGAGCAGCGAGGTTGCGATGGGCCGGCTGATGAAAGGCGCGGACACGCTCATCGCGGCTGCCCCGTCATGGCTGCGCTTGCGGTCTTTGTGCACCCGATCCGCCGGCAGGGGAACCCTGCCCGCCGGGCGGCGCGCCTTCCGAAGGGGCTGCACCGTTGCGCCGCTGCCGGTTCTGGCGGGTGCCGTCGGTTCCGGCGGGTGCTTCCGGCGCCGGGGCGGCCGAGCCGGCTCCGGAGGCATCGCCGCCGCCCTGCTGGTCGCGCCGCCGCCCCTGGCCCTGGCCGGGCTCGCGCGTGCCGCGGCGGCCGGGCGCGGTGGCCGGCGGCTGGGCTGCCTCCTCCGGCGTTGAGACGCGCACCTTCGCCTTGTCGGTCAGGCGGGCGAAGCCGGTGGTGACGAGCTTGACCGGCGGCTCGACGCCGGCGGTGATCACGGCGGTCGTCTCGGTCTGCTGGCCGACGGTGACCGCGACCTGCCGCACCGTCTCGTCCTCGTCGACGGCGAAGACGTAGGCACCGTTCGGCCCGCGCTGGATCGCGGCGGTCGGGGCGACCACGACATTCTTCAGTACGTCGACGAAGACCCGGACATTGACGAACTGGCCCGGCCAGAGCTGGAGCCGCTCGTTCGGGAAGCGGGCCTTGACCTTGATCGTGCCGGTGGTCTGGTCGACGACGTTGTCGATGACCTCGACGACGCCCTTGTCGATGATCGTCGTGCCGTCGGAATCGAGCGCATCGACCTCGACTGGCCCGCGCGCCACGGCTGCGCTGACGGCGCGAAGCTGCTGCTGCGGCAGGTTGAAGATCATGGCGATCGGCCTGAGCTGGGTGATGACCACGAGGCCGTTCGTATCGGAGGCGCGCACGATATTGCCCTGGTCGACCTGGCGGATGCCGAGCCGGCCGTCGATCGGGGCGCGGACCGTGGTGTAGTCCAGAATGGCCTTGGCGTTGTCGATCGCGCCCTGGTCGGCGCGGACCTGCGCTTCCAGCTGTGCCACCGTGGCGCGCTGGGTGTCGGCCTGCTGGCGCGAGCCGTAATCGGTCTGGGCGAGCTTGGCATAGCGCTCGAGATCGGCGCGGGCATTGGCGAGCTGCGCCTCGTCCTGCGCCTTCTTGGCCATGGCCTGGTCGTATTGCGCCTGGTAGGTCGCCGGATCGACCTTGGCGAGGATATCGCCCTTCTTGACGTCCTGGCCGTCCTTGAAGGCGATTTCGAGCAGCCTTCCGTCGACCTGCGTGCGCACCGTCACGGTGTTCAGCGCCTGGATCGTGCCGACGGCATCGGCCGTGACCGGCACGTCGCCGCGGCGCGCCGCGGTCGCGATCACCGGGATCGGCCCCTCGCCGCCGCCGAAGCGGGCGCGACGGCCGCCGCGCCCGGCGCCTTGCTGGCCGGTCGAGACGCCGTCTCCGCTCTGGGGCATCCAGCCGTCATTATAGCTATGCCAGCCCCAGGCGGCGGCGATCAGCACGAGAAGGACGAGAAGACGCTTCATTCCGCCGCCTCTGTCGCTGTGATGGCGGCGCGGCGATCAGTCTCGGACCAGCCGCCGCCCAGCGCCTTGAACAGGTCGATATACGCAGTGAGTTTGCGCAGCTTGATCTGCGAGAGCTGATCCTGCGCCTGGAACAGGGTCTGCTGGGTGTTCAGGAGCGTCACGATGTCGATAGTGCCCTCGCGGAGCCGCTGCTCGGTGATGGAATAGGCGCGCCGCGCAGAGGCGACGACCTCCGCCTGCAGGCGTTCATGGCGGGTGTTTTCCTGGATCGCGATCAGCGCATTCTCGACATCGGCAAAGGCGCTGACGATGGCCTTGCGATAGGTCGCGATCAATTCGTCGGCCGTACCGCGTTCGAGTTCGACCCTGGCGCGCAGGTTGCCACCGTCGAGGATCGGCTGGACGAGGCCGGCCGCTGCCGAGGCGAAAGCGGCATCGGGCCGCAGCAGGTTCTTCAGCAAGGCGCTTTCGAGCCCGCCCTGGCCGGTCAGGCTGATGCTTGGATAGAGCGCCGCGCGGGCGGCATAGAGCGTCGCCTCCTGCGAGGTCAGCCTGGCTTCGGCCTCGGCGATGTCGGGCCGGCGCTGCAGCAATTGCGAGGGCAGGCCGGCGCGCACGCTCGGCACGGCGATCGCATTCAGGCTGCCGCCCTTGATCGTGATGGCGGCCGGCGTCTCGCCGACAAGGACGGCGAGCGTGACCTTGGCCTGGCGCTGCGCGAGTTCGAGGGCCGGCACGGAGGCCTTCTGCTGCGCCACGACGCTTTCCTGCTGCGCGATGTCGAGCTGGGTCGCGGTGCCCACCGAGAGCCTCGCCTGGATGACCTTGAGCGTCCGCTCGGCGACCGCGATGTTCTCGCGGGCGATGCGCAGGCGGTCCTGCGCCTCCAGAACCTGGAAATAGGTCGTGGTCACGCTGGAGATGGCGGTCAGCGCCACCACATCACGGTCGAAGCGCGTCGCCTCGGCCGCGAAACGTCCGGCATCGGCGCTCGCGCGGTTCTTGCCCCAGAAGTCGAGCTCGTAGCTCGCCGAGAGACCGAGGCTGAACTGGTTGCCGACGCTGTCGCTGAACGGTCCGCGCTTCGAGCCCAGCGTGCCAGGCCGCAGGCTGCGCGAAGCATCGCTCGAACCGCTCAGCGTCGGGTAGAGCGCCGCCGCCGAGACCCGCGACTGCGCGTCGGCCTGACGAATCCGCGTCATGGCAATGGCGATGTCGAAATTCGTGCCGGCCGTCCGCTCGATCAGCCGGTCGAGTTCGCGCGAGCGGAACAGGCGCGGCCAGTCCGGCGAGACGGCAGGCGATGCGCGCCGCTCGCCGGCGGCATAGTTGCGCGTAACGGTGACGCCGAGATCGGGACGCTGGTCGGCCGGCAGGCAGGCACCGAGGCAAAGAGCGATGGCTGCCGCGGAAGAAAGACGGAAAAGCGAATGTCCGACCGCGTGTCCCGCAAGATCACGCCTGTAGTCCGGCACCATTCCGCTCTTCTCCAGCCTCGATTCGAAAGAACGCGGAACACGGCGCGACAGAGCCGCTTCTAGAGCTAACGACGCGAGAGAGAAAGTGAATTTCTCTTCATGTTTGCCACCGGGGCGCCGTTGCCGGTTCGCCGGCATGGGGTCTACGCCGCACGGCGCTTGCAGCCATGACGGGCGGGTCGTGGTTCGCCCGGCTTGCACCGTGCTACACGGGCGCATGGTCGCGCGCTTCACCCTCGTCGAACTCAGCACTGCCCGGCAGGAGATCAAGAAAAGCCGCTTCATCGCGGTGGCCGGCCCGGTTGCGGACGAGGCGGCGGCCAGGGACTTCATCGCCGCACGATCGGACCCGGCGGCCAGTCACAATTGCTGGGCGTGGCGGTTCGGGCAGAGCTACCGGTTCAACGATGACGGAGAGCCGAGCGGTACCGCAGGCAAGCCGATCCTCGCCGCCATAGACGGGCAAGGGCTCGACGGCGTCGCCGTCGTCGTCACGCGCTGGTTCGGCGGCGTCCTGCTGGGCAGCGGCGGGTTGATGCGCGCCTATGGCGGGACGGCTGCCCAATGCCTGCGCGAGGCGGCGAAGGTGGCGCTCATCGAGACCGTCCCTGCAACGGTCACATGCGGCTTCGGCGATCTGACCCTGGTCCAGGCGCGGCTCGGCGCCGTGCCGGGCGTGCAGTTGCGGGATCAGGCTTTCACGGATACCGGCGCGGTCCTGGCGGTATCGGCTCCAAAGGCCGAAATCGATGGCGTGACCCGGCTGGTGATGGATCTCACCAGCGGGCGCGCCGTGATCAGATGGGACGAATAGGCAGATAGCCGCAACGCGGGCTCAACCGAAGGAGAGCCTGGCACGCTGCTGACCGTCTGAGTCGAAGTTTTCGGGGGCAAGCCAGGCTTCGTAGCCTGCCCGGAGGCGCGGCCAGTCGGCGTCGACCATCGCAAACCACGCGGTGTCGCGATTTTGGCCCTTCTGCACCATATGCTGCCGGAAGACGCCCTCCGGCGTGAAGCCGAAGCGCTGCGCCGCGCGCTTCGATGGCGCGTTGTGGTCGTTGCACTTCCATTCGAACCGGCGATAGCCCAGCGTATCGAAGGCGTAGCGCGCGAAGAGATAGAGCGCCTCCGTCGCGACGCGGCTGCGGGCGATCGCGGGACCCCACAGGATATTGCCGATCTCGATGACGCCGTGCACGGCATCGATCCGCATCAGCGCCTGCCGGCCCTCCGCCCGCCCGGAGTTCTTGTCGACGACCGCGAAGAAGAGCGGATCGGCCGAGGCCGAGGCCTTTTCGAGCCAGGGGCTGAGAGCAGCCATGTCGGCGGGCGCATCCTCGAACAGGTAACGGAAGCGATCATCCGCTCCGGGTTCGCGGGCTGAGGCGAGCAGGTCGTTCCCGTGTCTGGCGGGATCGAGCGGCTCGAGCCGGGCATAGCGCCCTTCCAGCACAATCCTCTCGGGGCGGGGAACGCCCTTCCAATCCGACAGATCCATGGCGATGCCCTGATTTCATGCGTGGTTGCCTCTGCCGCCGAGGCCGCAGCAGCGCATCACTGGCGGATTTTGTGGTGTGATGTATACTGCCACTTCTTTCAATCTGACCAAACCACTTTGCGATGTGACGATGCCGGCAAAGGCCTTCGCCTGGCGGCCGCTGGACAGGGCGGCCGGCGATCTCGAAGGGCAGCTCTATCGCGGGTTTCGGGATCGCATCCTCGACGGGACGCTGCCGGCCGGGGATCGTCTGCCGTCCTCGCGCGATCTGGCCGTGGCGCTCGGCGTCGCCCGCTCGACCGTGGTCCAGGCCTATGAGCGCCTGAAGGCCGACGGCTACCTCCTGGCGCAGGCAGGCTCGGCCACGCGCGTCGCCGCGATCGGGGCGGGGCCGCCCCCGCTCCTGCTCAAGCCGGCCGCGGGTGTTTCCGAGCCGGTTCGTCAGCCTGCGCCCTCCAGGCTTTTCGAACCCGGCGTGCCCGACCTCGCGGATTTCCCGCATGCAGGCTGGGCGCGCTATCTCGGTGCGCGCGCTCGCTCCCTGCGCATTCACGATCTCGGATATGGCGAGGCGGACGGCCTTCCGGAGCTGCGGGAAGCGATCCTCGAGCATGTCGCCAAGACGCGAGGTGTTCTTGCCCGGCCGGAGCAGGTCATGATCGTGCCCTCGACCCGGGCCGCCATCAACCTGCTGATCCGTGTGCTGATGCGGCCGGGCGATCCGACCGGCGGCGTGGCCTGGATGGAGGAGCCGGGTTATCCCACGGCACAGGCACTCCTGCGCGAGGGCGGGGCCAGGATCGTTCCCGTGCCTTGCGACGAGGCCGGTATCGACGTCGCGAAGGCTGCCGGGCCGCCGCCGCGCCTGATCTACGTGACGCCCTCGCATCAATACCCGACGGGTGTGACGATGAGCCTGCAACGGCGGCTCGCCTTGCTGGACGCCGCGCAGGCGCATGGTGCGGTCGTGATCGAGGATGATTACGATAGCGAGTTCCAGTACGGCTCGCGGCCGATCGCGGCGCTGCAGGGCATCGATCGCAACGGCCTCGTCGCCTATCTCGGCACCTTCTCCAAGATCTTCGCGCCGGGGGTACGCGTCGCCTATGCGATCGTCCCGGTGCGGTTGCTGGAGGCGTTCTCAGTCGCCCTGCAACTGCAAGGCGCCGTCGTGCCGATCCACATCCAGGCGGCCCTGGCCGATTTCATGCGGGACGGTCGCCTGCGCGGCTATATCCGCAAGATGAAGGCCCTCTACGCCGCACGCATGGCCGCGAGCGTCGCAGCGCTCGAGCAGCATTGCGGGGATGCCTTGCAGATCGCCGCCGGAGCCGGCGGGCTTCAATTGGCGACATGGTTCCGCGATCCGCATGTCGACGACCGGGCCGTTGCCGAAAGCTTGAAGGCGAATGGCTTTGCGATGCAGCCGATGGCGCGCTTCCATCTGGGGCGAGTGAGGCCGGGCCTGGTTTTCGGCATAGCGCGCGTCGCCCCGGCAACCGTGCAGACCCATGTCGCCGCGCTGGCCGGCATCCTGCGGCGATCTCGGCCCTCGGTGTGAGCGGCGGATTGACAGTGTTGCATGGATTGCTAATCAGGCTCCCGAGGTAACGTCCTCGATCCCGTGACGGGATTTGAATGTCCGGGAACGGCCCGGCCCTCTTCTCCGGGGCCGGCCCATGACGCGTTCCATGACCAGAATATCGAGCGCCGCGCCGCTGGTTCGGTGGTTCATCTCCTCCGCGACGCTGACCGTTCCCCAGGCGGCCGGCCCTGTCGCCTTCGCGCTGGTCGCCCTTGCTCTTACGGGCGACACCAGCGGGGGGCGGGGATGATCCTGGCGATGACGCTGGCCCAGGTCGCCGGCGCCATCCCGATCACCCGGGCGGGGCGGGGCCTGCCGCCGACGACCTTCCTGCGCCTGCTGGTGATCTTCCGTACGGCCGCCCTCGTCGCCGTCGCCCTGCTGGCGCATTACGCGGCACCCTTCATCTGGCTGGTGGCGTTCTCGGCGCTCGCGGGGGCCGTGAACGGCGCGGCCTTCGGATATCTGCGGACCGTTCTCAACCAGCTCGCACCACCGGCGAAGCTGCCGAGAGCGCTCGGCATCGCGGCCACGCTCAACGAGGTGACGTTCGTCCTGGCTCCCGTGGCGGCTTCCGGGCTGGGCACCCTGTCGCCCGTGTTCGCCGTTCTGGTCATCGCCGCCCTCGGCGCGATTCCGGCCCTGCTCGTTCCAACCGTCGGGTCGATCGCGACGGAGGAGATGCATCAGGCCGATGCCTCGATCATCAGCCCGGCGATCCTGCTCTGGCTGATCTGCGCGGCGGCGGGCAGCTCGACCGTGGCGGCGCTGGAGATCGGCGCGGTCGCGCTCGCGCTGCATTTCGGCTACGCGCCCGCCCTGGCGATCCTTTTCACCGTCCCGCTCTGTATCGCCTCGGTGCTCGGCGGCGTCTGGGTCAGCGTCCGCAACCGCATGGGGAGCCGCCGCGCCGTCCTGATCCAGCTGATGATCATGACGGCCGGTGCCATCCTCGCCGCATTGCAGATATCGATGACGGTCACGGTCCTTGGCGCGGTGCTGATCGGCGGGGTCCTGGCCCCGCTCGGCACCTATTATTCGCTTGTCCTCGATTCCCTCGCGCCTCCCAGGAAGCGGCCCGAGGTCTTCGCTCTGCTGCGGACGGCGAATGCCATCGGCATCATCATCGCCAGCGCAGTCATGACGGCCGTCTCGCTGTCGACGGCCCTGATTGTGGTGAGCTGCCTGATGGTCACGGTCGTACTCGTCGTCGCCGCCTCCTCGCCACGGAACCGGGACGCGCGATAGCCGTTGATCTCGAACGTCCCGCATGCGCGCAATCCCCAGGGAACATTCATGGCGCCGCGAGCAATCTGGAAGGGCATCCTCAAGGTCGCAGAAGTCACGTGCCCGGTGGCGCTCTACACCGCCGCGTCGACCAGCGAGCGCATCTCCTTCCACACGCTGAACCGCAAGACCGGCCATCGCGTCCATCGCCAGTTCATCGACGCTGTCACGGGCAAGCCGGTCGAGAAGGAAGACCAGGTCAAGGGATATGATCGCGGCGATGGCGACTACATCATGCTGGAGCCGGAGGAGATCGCCGAGGCTATTCCCGAAAGCGACAAGACACTCGACGTCGCGACCTTCCTGCCTTGCGACGAGATCGACGACCTGTTCTTCGACCGGCCTTATTATGTGACGCCGAGCACGCCCGTCGCGACCGAGGCCTTCGCTCTGATCCGCGAGGTCATGGCGAGCCGGGAGGCTGCCGCCCTGGCGCGCACCGTGATCTTCCGGCGGATGCGCTCGATCCTGATCCGGCCGCACGATGCCGGGATGATCGCGACGACCCTCAATTTCGACTATGAGGTGCGTCCCGTGGAGAGCGCCTTCGACGACATCCCGAAGCTGAAGATCGAGGGCGAGATGCTGGAGCTCGCCGAGCACATCATTCGGACCAAGGCCGGCCGCTTCGACCCCAAGGCCTTCGAGGATCGCTACGAGACTGCACTGGCCGAACTGGTCAAGGCGAAGATCGAAGGCCGCAAGATCAAGCCGATGAAGCGGAGCGAGCCCGCCAAGGTCGTCAATCTGCTCGACGCTCTCAGGCAGAGCGCCAAGCCTGGCAAAAGCGGCAAATCGGCCGACAAGCCGTCGGCCAAGGCCGAGCCGCGGCGCAAGGCGGGCTGATCACTTCCGCGGTTCGAGGCTGCGCTTGAGCGCGTCCATGATACTGATGACATTGCCTTCGCTGGCGGCCGGTGCGGCTTTTCGGGCCGGTTTGCGGCCCTTCTGCTTGGCCTTGATGATATCCAGCAATTCCTCCTGAACCGGATCCTGCACGAGCTCCGGCGACCAGTCCTTCGTGCGCGAGACGATCAGCTTCTCCATGAGCGCGCGCATATCGGGCTCCGGCTTGGCTTTCCCGATGTCGGTGAAATAGTCCCCCTCGTCACGGACCTCGTCGCCATAACGCAGCGTCCACAGCACGATGCCCCTGTCGCGCGGCTCCAGCAGCACAGCCCGTTCGCGCCGGTAGAGCACGACGCGGGATATGCCGACCGTCCTGGTCGATTTCATCGCCTCGCGGATTACGGAAAAGGCTTCGTCGCCGATCTTGCCGTCCGGCACGAGGTAATGCGGCGTATCGTACCAGATCCAGCCGACGGAGGAGCGCGGCGCGAAGAGTTCGATATCGATGGTGCGCGTGCTGTCCAGCGCCACGGCGTCGAGCTCGTCGTCATCCAGCATGACGTAGTCGTCGTCGCCTTTGGGATAGCCCTTGACCTCGTCGTCATCGCTGACTGGCTTGCCGGTGACCGCATCGACGAAGCGGCTCTGGATGCGATGTCCCGTCTTGCGGTTCAGCGTGTGAAAACGGACTTTCTCGCTCTCGGAGCGTGCCGGCATCATCGCCACCGGGCAGGTCACGAGCGAGAGCTTGAGATAGCCTTTCCAGAATGTCCGTTGCGCCATGGAAGCCTCTCCGATCGGACGCGAAACGCATCGGCTGCCTATCCGTTCCGATGCTGTCGCGCGCAGGTCAGGAACGGCCGAGCTTCCTGATCGCCTCCGCGAGAGGCCGCTCGGCTTCGTCATAGTCCGCCCAGGCCTTGCTCGCGGCCAGCAGCTTCGGAATGGCGCGGATCGTGAACCGGGCTGGGTCGAGCCCGACCTTCACCTGCGGCCAGGTCAGCGGCATCGAGACATGTGCTCCCGGTCTCGCGCGCGGCGATAATGGCGCAACCGCCGTCGCCATCCGGTCGTTGCGGAGATAGTCGAGGAAGATGCGCCCCTCGCGCAGGCGCTTGGCCATGTTCACGACATAGCGCTCGGGCTCGTCCGCTGCGATCTGCCCACAGACACGGCGGGCGAAGTCCTTGGCTGCCGGCCAGTCCGGGGCGCTGCGGCCGGGCTTCGCCAGCGGCGTCACGACATGGAGACCTTTGCCGCCGGTGGTCTTGCAGAAGCTGACGAGGCCGAGCGCATCGAGCCGCTCCTTCATCGTTTTGGCCGCAGCGATCACCGCATCGAAGGAAACGCCCGGTCCCGGATCGAGATCGAAGACCAGTCGCCCGGGAACCTCGGGCTCGCCGGGCCGGCAGTTCCAGGGATGCAGTTCGATCCCGCCGATCTGGGCGGTCGCGATCAGGGCCTGGATCCGGTCGATCTGGAGATAGGGTTTCCTGTCGCCGGAAATCTTCACCAGCTCGAACAGGCTCGACGTTCCCAAACCGGCATGGCGCTGGAAGAAGATTTCGCCCTCGATCCCGTCGGGCGCCCTGAGCAGCGAGCAGGGCCGACCCTGGATATGCGGCAGCAGCCAGGCCCCGACGGTTTCGAAGTAGCGGGCGAGATCGAGCTTCGTGGCGGGCTCGCCGTCCTCGGCATCGGGCCAAAGCGGCTTGTCGGGGTTGGACAGGGGCACGCCGAGCACATCGACCCGGCCGCCGCGCGCTGACGCGGGATTCGGCGGGGTGGTCTTTGCTGCTGGCGCGGGCAGCTCGGTCTCGACCTCCGCCGCGGGCTTGTCCTCGCGCAAGCCCTTGAAGGCGGCCTGGCGGACCATGCCGTCGCCGGTCCAGCCTGCGAACTCGATCTCGGCGACAAGGGCGGGCTCGACCCAATGGACGCCGGCCGCTCGACGCGGGGCGCCTTTGCCGGTGAAAGGCGAGGTCTCGGCCTCATGCTCCTTGAGGCGCGGCAGCAGCTTTTCGACCTTGGCGGCGCCATAGCCGGTGCCGACCCGGCCGATATAGATGAAATGCGGACCGCGATGGACGCCGACGAGAAGCGAACGGAACTTACCCGCTGTGGTCGCCCAGCCGCCGATGACGACCTCGTGGCCGGCGCGGCATTTCGCCTTCGTCCATGTGTCACTGCGGCCGGAGATGTAGGGCGCATCGCCTTGCTTGGAGACGATACCCTCGAGCGACAGGCGGCAGGCGGATTTCAGAACCGCGTCGCCGCCGGTCTCGAAATGTTCGACATAACGGAGCGTGACGCCGTCGGCCGCGTCCCGTATCAGCGCAGCCAGTCTTTCCTTGCGGGCAAGGACTGGCAGCTTGCGCCAATCCTCGCCTTCGAGAAAGAGCAGGTCGAAGGCGAAGAAGACGAGGTTCTCGGTCTTCTCCTCTGACAGGGCGGCCTGAAGCGCAGCGAAATCCGGCGCACCATGGTCGTCGAGCGCAACGACCTCGCCATCGATGATGCAGTCTGGCAGCTTCTTGAACGCCTTGGCGACGGCACCGAACCTCCTGGTCCAGTCGAGCCCCTTGCGTGTCTTCAGCGTGACTTTCCCTGCGGCGGCGCGCGCCTGGATGCGGTAGCCGTCGAACTTGATCTCGTGGACCCAGCCCCTGCCTGCCGGCGGCCGCTCCACGCTCCGACAGAGCTGCGGTGGGACGAAGCTGGGCACATCGGCTGCCGCCGCCTTGCGCGCTTTCGGGCGGGCGGCCTCGGCCTTGTTGCGCACCGGCTTGCCTGCGCGCTTCTCGGCCGCCAAGCCGTGCTTGCTGTCCCAGACCGCATCTGCGTCGACCGCCTGCTCGGCCAGGAGGAAGGGCTTGGGCGAGCGCCCGCGTCCGGCCGCGATGGCCTTCATCGTCCGGCCCGAGGCCACGGAAGCGTCGCCCTTCAGGATCGCATCGCCATCGGAATCGACAGCATGGTCGTCGCGGTGCTTGATCAGCAGCCAGTTGGTGCGCTTGCCGCCGTCACGGTCGTGCTTCATCCGCACCAGCACGAAGCTGCCTTGCAGCCGCTTGCCGTCGAGCGTGAACTTGAGGTCGCCCTTCTCGAGCTGGCGCTGCGGGCTGAGCTTGCCTTCGGGCTCCCAATAGCCGCGATCCCAAAGCTGCACCGTGCCGCCGCCATATTGGCCTTTCGGGATCGTCCCCTCGAAATCGCCATAGGCAAGCGGATGGTCCTCGACCTCGACCGCGAGGCGCTTATCAGCGGGATCGAGCGAGGGGCCGCGTGTCACCGCCCAGGACTTGAAGACACCGTCGAGTTCCAGCCGGAGATCATAGTGGAGACGCGTCGCGTCATGCTTCTGGATGACGAAGCGAAGGCGGTTTGAAGGAGCCACTGCGATCGAATCGCTCGGCTCCCTGGTCTTCTTGAAATCGCGCTTGGTGCGATAGATCTTCAGCTTTTCCACGAAACACCATCCGATGCGAACCCGCGGAGGGAGGTGAATGAAGATCAGCCGGAGCCAGGCTCGATAAGACGAGCAGGCTTGGTCGACGGGAGAGCGCCGGAACCCGGCGTCGCCTCCGTGTTCGTCTGCGACTCCTGCGCATGGGGGCCGGCGGGAGGCGTGTGCCGGTCCTGCGCGCGCTGCTTCTGATTGCCCTCGGCAATGATCTTCGGACCCTTCATCGCATCGTCAGCAGCGTTTTCGCGCTTTTCGGGCGGCCGCTGGTTCGGCTCGGTCGGGCCGTTGGTGCTGCCATTTCGCTCGTGGTGACGGTCGATCATCGCATGCCCTTTCTGAAAGTGCTGCTGGAGCAACGCTCGCGCGCCCCGATCGTTTCGAAGAACAGCAAAAATGCCCGGCTCCGGGCGGAGCCGGGCTACGCAACCTCGACCGATCAGAGCGCCGGATCGCTCCGCAGGTTCTCGTCGCGATGCTCGCCGCCGAGCATGGCCGCCCAGGCCGCCGCCGCCGCACCGACCAGCAGCGCAGCCGCCGTCAGGAAGGCGGTCAGAACAGCAATCTTGCGCGCACGCTCCGCTGCCTGCTTGGCGGTTTCCTTGGCCTGCGAGATCCGGGCATAGGCATCGTCGATGCGCTTCTGCGCATCCTGCTCGCTGATGCCGGAACGCGCGGCGAGCCGCGAAGCAAGATAGTCCCGGTCACCTTGCTCGATCTTGCCGTTCTTCAGCGCGTTGATGAAGATCCTGGAGGCTTCGTCGCGCTCCTCTGCGGTCGGCGGCTGCTGACCATTCGCGCGCATGACATTGTCGAGCGCCATCGCGAGCGGGTCGATATTCTGCGAGACCAGTGATGCCGCGCCGGAGCTGGCGCTGGCGACGCCGCTGGCCGCCGTCTTCGCCGCACCGAACAGCGACGAGGTCGCGACGACGGTGATCAGCAGCGCGCCGGTCGCCCAGACGAGCAGGCCATGGGTGGCATCCCGCACCTTGCGTTCCTCGCCATTGGCATCGAAGCTCGGCTGGCGCATCCGCCCCGCGAGGTAGCCGCCGGCCATGGTCGCCGAAGCCATGACCCAGAGCGCCCACAGAGCGCCTGCAACCGCCAGCGCCGTGGCGCTGGAGCTCTTCTCGAAATCGGCGGAGACCATCGACAGGCCGATCGCCGAGCCGAAGACCGTCATGATGGTCGAGATGGCGGTCGCGATCACCGCGCCGCCGATGATCGGCCCCCACTGCACATAGGAGTGGCTCTCCTTGTTGACGGTCACGGGGGCGACGACGACGTCCGTTCCAGACATGGACATGGGAGAATTCCTATCGAAGACCGAGGAATGACAGGATGGCCATGATGACCACCACGAGACCGACGAGGTAGATGATGCTGTCCATGAGCCCCTCCTGCTGATGAGCGAAAGTGAGGGCGAAACGGCTGGCGCTGCGGATAGGTTCCTGAAGCTCTCGCGGCAGGACGGATCAATTGGTGATGGAGTCTGCGCTTCCTCACCGCCGGGGCGCAGGCCGTCACATCCGCGATGACGAGAGCCGGATGTCGGCGGTGCTATCGATGCCCGAATGAAGGAGCAGGGCAGGGAGCGCGACGACGTCGAGCTTGTGCTGGCTCGTCTCCCGGAAGGCAGCAACCGTCGTGCTCCCGGCCGTGGTGAAGCATTACCTGGCGGCGATCGAGACGCTCGCCGAAACAGTCCGCGCCAACGCGGCGTTCGCAGCGGAATCAAAAACCGCCCTGCGCGACCTGATCGCGACAGTGACGGTTCATCCGGCCGAGGCCGGAACAGCTCCAGAGATTTTGATCGAAGGCCACCTGACGAAGATGATCGGCGGCGATCATTTCCCCACCCGCCAAGCTTGGGGGAGGAGATGGTAGCGGGAGAGGGACCTTGAAATTCGTCATAAGTATCTGAAATAAAAGCGGTACTCTTTGATGATTTCCATTCGAGGCCATCAGAAAGGCCAACTTTTCTCGCGCCTGCCCATGAACGCCACTGGACGATCCTGCGGCGATATGGACAGATTGTCGCACCTACAGCAATTCGTGGATAGCGTCGGCGTCGGCCTCCTCGCGCAGCCCTTTGAAGGGCGCGTGCAGCAGCTTGCCGTCCTCGGTCCAGACTCGAAACACGACCTCGGCCACCAGAGGGAGCTTGATCCATCCGGCCTCCTTGCGGCTCGGTAGCGCCCGCTGAAAAAATCGGCCTATGCGGCTTCGATCAAAACGGGAATGCCTTTGCGGAGCGAGTTGCTGACCATGCAGCTTTCCTTCGCCTTTTCGATGAGCAGGCGGGGATCGGTTCCGTCAATTAGCTCGCAGGCGACTGACATTGTCGCATTAGTCGTAAGCAGGGGCTCACCCTCTAGGCGCACCGTTACCGAAACTGTCAGACTGCGAATGCTGACGCCCAAATCCTGAGCCACATATCGCAGGTCATTGCAGAAGCACCCCCCGAGGGCGAGCGCCAGCATCTGCGCACCGTTGAAGCCGAGACCCATGCCGCCGGCTTTTCCCTCAGGCCGATCTATGATGACGGTGTGGTTGCCGGCCCAGCCCAGCGCAGCCTCCGTCCCCGCGACGTTGCGAAGTTCAACGGTGACGGTGCCCATCGTCCGAAATCCTGTAGCGGCGGTCGTCCAAGGAGGGATGCACTATGAAACCCGGAATACCAAGGCCGCGTCCGCATCTTCCCGAGTCCCTGGAACGAAGCATGCCGCAGTTTGCCGGCATTGTCCCAAGTGGGAGCGTTGGGCTTACACCCAAGCCTCATCGTCGTCATGCCGGGCTTCCCACTTCTCGATAGCTTCGATGAGGCTGATGATCTCGATCTCCTCAGGGGTGCCCGCTGCCGGGGTGCCGAGTTCAGCCACACGCTGGGCTGCTCTCTCATAGTCGTCGACGCATCGAACGATTGCGCGCTTAGGGTCAGCTTCGCTGGCGCGGCTCGGTGAGAGGAATGAAAACACCTGTCCCTCCTATCCCTCGGCAGGAGCGGCCACGCTCGTCTCGTATGCCACCATCGCGGCGGAAAGATCGAGGAAGGCGCTTTCGTCCCGCTCCTCGTCGGGAAGTTCGGCGATCGACTTCAATCGCGCGACGGCCTCCTGATATTGGTCCTCGTTCTCGATCATCATGAGACTTGCTCCATCTCCCGGACGTACGCCTTGCTGGTTTGCCAACCGGGTCGTCGAGGGAGTCTCGCCCTTCAGACCTTCGGCGGCAGGCCCGCTCTGTCGAACACAGGTATCGACTCCGTAGAGCCCTCGGGCCTCTGCCCGGGTGGTAAATCTTCGGCTGCCCGCCGTACGGCCTCTTCCGACTCCGTCAGGCCATCGGGAGTATTGTTGGCGTCACTCCCTTCATCATGGACGTTTGTCCTGCCGCTTACTCGGCGCCCGGTCTGGATAGGATCGGCGGCGAGAGGGCTTTCTCCTTGATTGGCGGGCTCACGCTCGTCTTCCAAAATCGCCGGATTTTCACGCTGCTTTGGCATGGCTGACTCCTTTGAGGGAGCAAGCCATGCAGCTCTTGTTTGTTCCGACCTTTAGGCCTTGAGCCTTGATTTGGTCATCTCGATCTCGACGACCAAGCCGGAGGGAAGCCAGGCGAAGTGCATGCGTGCGCCCAACTGTGATTTGACCGCTCGATCGACAAGAAGGCTGCCAAAGCCTCGCCTTCGAGGCTCGCCGTCGACCATGGGGCCGCCGAACTCGCCCCAGCGCAAACGTACATCTTCACCCGATGCCTGGACTTTGATTTCCACCGTTCCAGCAGGAACTGAAAGGGAGCCGTGCTTGCTCAAGGCAATCTGGTTCAGAGGCTTGCATCGCTTTTTTGTTTAGTGGCCATCGCACCTCAGCGCGCCAAATCAAGCGGCTTTCTCGCGCGCAAAGGAACGATCGGATTGAACCGCGGTTGAGCCTGCATGGCACGCATCGTGATCCGCAACGAAGATCAACTGAACGAGGCTCTTGACCGAGCGATCCACCTCGCGGGCTCTGCGAAGGGCGGCGACGAGGAGCGTGAACTGAGCGCGATCAACGCAGCGGTGGAGCTGTACGAGCAGTCGCTGGCCGTCACAGCCGCCTCCGGCCGCAGTGAGCGGAAAACCAAAGACGATGTCCCGAGCGGGACTGGATCGGAGTGAGGCGATGCCGATCGAGAATTCACCCCCGTCGAAGGTCGCCAAGAAAGTCGGCATACGCGTCGTGGCGATTATCGCATTCATCATCGTAGCGATATTCGTCGGCTTCAATCTGAACCACCTGCAAACGCAGCGCGAATTGCAGTCAGGCCAGGTGGATCCCAGAGACGCCCCGAAAAGCCCGACAGATCTACAGGCACCAAGGCCAAAACCCTGACCGGAATGACTGAGCATTCAGCTCATCAGGAGGCTATCATGCGCATTGGCAGCCACGAGGAATATCAGGCAGCAGTCCATAGTGATCCACCCCCCTTGAATTGGTCCACCCTGAAGTATGTCTTTTGGCAGACAGGAGGATCGAGATGCCGAAGAAGCGCCATAAGCCCGAAGAGATCGTCGCGAAGCTACGCCAGGTCGATGTGCTGGTCTCGCAGGGGCAATCCGTTGCCGACGCGATCCGCTCGATCG
>NZ_FNBZ01000005.1 GCF_900102525.1 Allobosea robiniae
CAGGCCAACGGCATCGACGAGATGAGCCAGGCGGTGGCGCATCTCGACGAGATGACCCAGCAGAACGCGGCTCTCTCCGAACAGAGCGCGGCCTCCGCCAACGCGCTCTCCGGCCGGATCGAGCAGCTCAACGAACTGGTCGCGACCTTCAAGACCGATCAGGGCCAGACCTCGGCGTCGCGCGCGCCTGTCCCTGCACGCCCGGCAGCCTCGGAGCCGGACCGGTTGCGCCAGCTCGCCGAAGCGGCCTTCCAGCAATCGCGACGCCCCGCCCCTGCCGAGACCGTGAAGCGCGCGGCCAATGCCCGCAACGGCAGCACAGGCTGGGAGGAGTTCTAGCTCCTCCCGACCCATCCTGCTTCCGCGCGCTTCCCGGTTCGCGTCAGGAAGCGTTGCGTTCCAGGGTAGCCGACAGCTCGGGCTTTACATTCAGCGTCTGGAAGACCACGCAATAGCGCTCGGTGAGCTTGAGCAGCGTATCGAGCTTCTCCTGCGGCGCATCGGTCTCGACGTCGAAGGAGAGGCGGATTGCCTTGAAGCCGACGGCCGCGTCCCTGGCGACACCGAGCGTGCCGCGGAAATCGAGATCACCCTCGGCGCGGACCACGCCCTTCCTGAGATCGATCTCGAGCGCGGTCGCGACCGCCTTCAGCGTCACGCCGGCGCAGGCGACCAGCGCCTCCAGCAGCATGTCGCCGGAGCAGAGCTCGGCGCCGGAGCCGCCCGTGGCCGGATGGAGGCCTGCGAGCGCGATGGCACGGCCGGTCTCGACCTTGCAGGCGATGTGCTGGTCGTCGAGCTCGCCATGGGCCTTCAGCGTAATGACCGCCGCCTCGGGGTTGGTCCGGTATTCATCCTTGAGGGGGGCCTGCAAGGCACGCAGTGCGGTGATGTCCATGGAATTCGAGCCTCTCGTTCGTCCTGAAGATCGCTTATGCGGCTGATAGGCTGAAAGCAGGGCTGCGTGCCAGCCCGGCCGATGCGATCCGGTCCGGCTACCACCACATGCCCGCGGTCTCGGCCGCCTTCTCCTGATGCGGGGCCTCGTCGCGCAGCGAGCGGTCGAGCGCGCGCAGGGCCTCGCGCTTCGCCGCCTCGAAGGCCGGCGAGAGCCGGTCGCGCGGACGGGCGAGCGGGTTGTCGAGCTCGTCGAAGATGCGACCGGGCTTGGGCTGCATCACGATGATGCGGTCGGCCAGCGTCACGGCTTCCTCGACATCATGCGTGACCATGACGACCGTCGGTCGGCTTTCCTGCCAGAGCGCCAGCAAATGGCCGTGCAGGCTCGCCCGCGTCGTCGCGTCGAGCGCCGAGAAGGGCTCGTCCATCAGCAGGAGCTTCGGCCGGGTCACGAGGGCGCGCGCGATGGCGACGCGCTGTTGCTGGCCGCCGGACAATTCGCGCGGCCAGCGCTTCTCATGGCCTGCGAGGCCGACGCGGACGAGCGCATTGGTCACCAGCCCTTCCCGCTCGAAGGCGGAGAGATGCGACAGGCCGAAGCCGACATTCTCGGCAACGCTGAGCCAGGGGAAGAGCCGCGGCTCCTGGAAGATGACGCCGACATCGGCGCGCGGCTCGGCGATCGCCTCGCCGTCGAGGCGGATCGCGCCCTCGCTCGGCCGGTCGAGGCCGGCAATGAGGCGCAGCAAGGTGGTCTTGCCGCAGCCGGAGCCGCCGAGCAGCGCGACGATCTCGCCGCGCCCGACATCGAGCGCGATCGATGCCAGCGCATGCGTGCCGTCGGCATAGGTTTTGGACAGCCGGTCGAAACTCAGCACGGGGTTCAGCCTTCAGAGCTTGTCGCGCGCCGTATCCTGCCAGGCGAGGAAGGGCCGCGTGATGGCGACGAGCAGGCCGTCCGCCAGCTTGCCGAGCACGGCGAAGCTGATGATGGCCGCGATGATGGAGTCGGGGCGGCCGAGCTGCTGGCCGTCCACGAGCAGATAGCCCAGCCCCTCGCTCGCCCCCATGATCTCGGCCGCGACCACGAACATGAAGCCGAGGCCGAGGCCGGAGCGCAGCGCGACGATCCAGTCCGGCAGGATCGCCGGCAGGAGCACGCGCCTGACCATGGCGAGGCGCGAGAGGCGGAAGACGCGGCCGACCTCGACGATCTTGCGGTCGATGCCCTGGATCGCCGCGGCGACACCGAGATAGACCGGGAAGAAGACACCGGCCGCGATCAGCGCCACCTTCGAAGCCTCGAAGATGCCGAACCAGAGGATGAAGAGCGGCACCCAGGCGATCGAGGGGATCGCGCGCAGCGCCTGCAAGGTCGGATCGAGCAGGCTGCGGGCGACGGGCAGCGCGCCCGTCACTGCACCGAACACCGTGCCGGCGAGCGCGCCGAGGCCGAAGCCCGCCCCCACCCGCCAGAGCGTCGCCCCGGCATGGGTCAGGAGTTCGCCCGAGGCGGCGAGGCCCCAGAGCGTGCGCCCGACGACGCTCGGCGGCGGCATCAGGCGCCCGTTGGCGATCCCGGCAGCGACGAGCCATTCCCAGAGGATGGCCAGCACGATCGGCAGGACGAAGCCGGCGATCGCGAGCCCGTAGGAGCGGTGCGGGGCGGCAGGACGCCGCTCCGGCTCGTCCAGGGCATTTGCGATCTCCAGGACGCTCATCGCCTTGGGCTTATGCCGTCAGTTGGTCGCCGCGAAGCGCCGGTCGAGCAGCGCGTCGACCGCGGCCTTCACATCGGTCGAGGCCGGCAGCACGCCGGCATCCTTCAGCGCGATCCCGGCGGCGGTGATGCCGTCGATCTGGGCCTGGCCGATGCTGGAATGGGTCAGCTCCGTACGGGTGAGCTGACGCTCGATTACGGCGTCGGAGAGCTTGGTGGCGTCAACCAGCACCTTCTTGACCTCGGCCGGATTGGCGAGCGCATAGGCGCGCGCTTCCTCGTAGGCCGCCAGCACCTTCTTCACCAAAGCCGGGTTCTCGTTGGCGAAGGCCTCGCGGACATTGAGGATGCCCCAGGTGTTGTCCTCGGGCTTGCGGTAGAACAGCCTGGCGCCGCTCTCGACCTCGGCCGCGGCCATCATCGGGTCGAGCCCGGCCCAGGCATCGACATCGCCGCGCTCCAGCGCGAGGCGGCCGTCGGCATGCTGGAGCAGGACGAGCTTGACGTCCTTCTCGGTCAGCTTGGCATCGGCCAGCGCGCGAACCAGGAAGATGTGCGGGTCGGTGCCGCGCGTGACGGCGACGCGCTTGCCCTTGAGGTCGGCGACCTTGGTGATCTCGCTCTTGGCGCCGGTGACCAGCGCCGTCCATTCCGGGCGGGAATAGACATAGATCGACTTGATCGGGTTGCCATTGATCTTGCCGATCAACGCAGCGGCGCCGGCGGTCGAGCCGAAATCGATCGAGCCGGCATTGAGGAATTCGAGCGCCTTGTTCGATCCGGCGGACAGGACCCAGCGCACCTTGATGCCGTCGGCTTCGAGCGCCTTCTCGAGGATCCCGCGTTCCTTCAGCAGGAGGCTGACGGGATTATAGGTCGCGTAGTCGAGCCGGATTTCCTTGGGCGCCTGCGCGAAGGCGGGCGCGGCAAGGCCGGCGGCAGCGATGAAGGCCAGTGCGAGGCGACGGGTGATGCTGGTCATGGGGCTTATCCCTCTGTCGATGGTGCGAGGGATCGGGACGGGTGGCGTCCCTGGCCCCACGCTTTAGCTGCACTTGTTTCGCGCCCGCAAGCTGGTGGCTCAAATCGGCGCGTATCCGACCTTTAGGTCCAATCGTTCTGTTTGTCAAACAACACGGAATGAAGCGTTCTTTTCTTTATTTCACATTTTCTAGACGTTTAATTTTGCTCTCTCCCTGCCCTCGCCGCCATGTTACGAAAGGCGACGTCCGCCGCAACGGAGCTTTCGTGACCACGCCTCCCGCAAAGCCTGTCCTGTCGCTCGCCGAGATGCTGCAGAGTCCCGAGGCCGAAATCGTGCGGCTGTTCGAGACGGTCAACCGGCGCGACAAGGCCAGGATGCGGCAGCTTCTGATCGCCGGACTCCGGGAGGTGCTCGACGCAGGGCATGCCTCGGCCCGGGCGATCCTGGCCGGCCCGCGTGGCGGGCTAGCCTGCGCACGCCGGCTCTCGGCCGTGATGGATGCGGTGGTGCGCGGGCTGCACAGCGCCGCGACCAGCTATTTCTACCCGGCCGACAACCCCTCGCAATCGGAGCGGATCGCGGTCGTCGCCGTCGGCGGCTACGGGCGCGGCACGCTGGCGCCGGGCTCGGATGTCGACCTGCTCTTCCTGTTTCCGCACAAGCAGACGGCCTGGGGCGAGAGTGTGGTCGAATCCATGCTCTACCCGCTCTGGGACCTGAAGCTGAAGACCGGCCATTCCGTGCGCTCGATCGACGATTGCGTGCGCGAGGCCCGCGCCGACATGACGATCCGCACCGCCCTGCTGGAAGCACGCTTCCTGGTCGGCGACCGCCCGCTGTTCGACGAGATGGTCCGCCGCTTCGATGCCGAGGTGGTCGAGGGCACGGCCCCGGCCTTCACCGAGGCCAAGCTCGCCGAGCGCGAGCTCAGGGTGCAGCGGGCCGGCGCCTCGCGCTATCTGGTCGAGCCCAACGTCAAGGACGGCAAGGGGGGCCTGCGCGACCTCAACACGCTGTTCTGGATCGCCAAATACGCCTATCGCGTCCATGACGTGCGCGAGCTCGTCGAGGCCGGGCTGTTCGACGAGCAGGAGTTGCAGATGTTCCAGCGCTCGGAGGAATTCCTCTGGCGCGTGCGCTGCTGGCTGCATTTCATCACCGGCCGGGCCGAGGAGAGGTTGTCCTTCGACCTGCAGCGGCAGGTCGCGGCTGCGATCGGCTATGCCGGACGCAGCGGGCAGGCTCCGGTCGAGCGCTTCATGAAGGCCTACTTCCTGATCGCCAAGGATGTCGGCGACCTCACGGCCATCGTCTGCGCCGCGCTGGAGGCGCGCCAGCAGAAGCCGCGCGCGACGCTGTCGAAGCTGCTCGGCACCTTCGCCAAGCGCAAGCGCGAGCGTTCGCTCGGCCATACCGACTTCAAACTGACGAACCAGCGCCTCGATGTCGTCGACGACAGCGCCTTCGAGCGCGATCCGGTCAACCTGCTCCGGCTCTATGCCATCGCCAGCCGCGAGGATCTCGCCATCCATCCGGATGCCAGCCGGCTGGTGACGCAATCGCTGCGGCTGGTCACGCCCGGCCTGCGCAACGACCCCGAAGCCAACCGCATCTTCCTGGAGATCGTGACCGGCCGGCGCTCGCCCGAGGTGGTGCTGCGGCGCATGAACGAATCCGGTTTGCTCGGCCGGTTCGTCCCGGATTTCGGCCGCATCGTCGCGATGATGCAGTTCAACATGTACCACCACTATACGGTGGACGAGCATCTGATCCGGGCCATGGGCGTGCTGGCCGAGATCGATGCCGGCGCGCTCGAGGCCGAGCATCCGCTCTCCAACGAGATCATGCCGGCGATCTCCAACCGGCGCGCGCTCTATGTCGCGCTTTTGCTGCACGATATCGCCAAGGGCCGTCCCGAGGACCACTCGATCGCCGGCGCTCGGATCGCACGCAAGCTCGGCCCGCGCTTCGGGCTGACCAGCGCACAGACGGAGACCGTCGCCTGGCTGGTCGAGCACCATCTCGACATGTCGACGGTGGCGCAGAGCCGCGACCTCGGCGACCCCAAGACGATCGAGAGCTTCGCCGCCACCGTGCAGACGCTGGAGCGGTTGAAGCTCCTGCTGATCCTCACCGTCGCCGATATCAAGGCGGTCGGGCCCGGCGTCTGGAACGGCTGGAAAGGGCAGTTGCTGCGCACGCTCTACTACGAAACCGAGCTCGTGCTCACCGGCGGGCATTCGGCCGTCGAGCGCAAGGCGCGGGTCGCCATGAAGCAGGACGAATTGCGCCGGCGCCTGTCCGACTGGAACACCGAGGAGCGCGATGCCTATGTCGCGCGGCACTACCCCGCCTACTGGATCAAGGTCGATCCGGAGCAGCAGGAGAAGCATGCGCGCTTCCTGCGCGAGGCGGAGGCCGCCGGGCGGACCACCGCGACCATCGTCGAGACCGACCAGTTCCGCGGGGTGACCGAGCTGACCGTTCTGGCACCCGACCATCCGCGCCTGCTCGCCATCGTCACCGGCGCCTGCGCCGCGGCCGGCGGCAATATCGTCGACGCGCAGATCTTCACCACCAGCGACGGGCTGGTGCTCGACACGATCTCGGTCTCGCGCGCCTTCGACCGCGACGACGACGAATTGCGCCGGGCCGAACGCATCGCCGCCGCGATCGAACGGGCGCTGAAGGGCGAGATCAAGATCGCCGATCTCGTGGCGCAGCGGCGCGCCCCGCCGCCGCGCGGGCAGACCTTCCAGGTCGAGCCCGAAGTCGTGATCGACAACGTGCTCTCGGCCCGCCACACCGTGCTCGAAGTGTCCGGCCTCGACCGGCCGGGCCTGCTCTACGATCTCACCACCGCGATCGGGAAGCTCAACCTCAACATCGCCTCGGCCCATATCGCGACCTTCGGCGAGAAGGCGGTCGACGTGTTCTACGTCACCGACCTGACCCATGCGAAGATCGTCTCGACCGGCCGGCAGCTGACGATCCGCAAGGCCCTCATCGACGTCTTCAAGTTCGAGGCGGAGAAGCCGAGCCCGACCAAGGCGAAAGTGCCGGCCCGCGCTTGATTTAAACGACCATAAGGCCGATATCCGGCACGAACGCGGCTGCGGCCCCGCAAGGGGCGGCGCAGCCAAGTCTTTATTTGCCGCATTTTCGCTGACGCGGACCTTCGGTTCTTCACGCGAACCGGCATCCACTTCGCTCGAAAATGCTGAGAAAGGGACGTGACGATAAAATGACGCAGAACCCTGCGACGGAAGACCCCAACCTCGAAGCCGGCGCGGACGCGCCCGAGCAGGCGGCCAACGCCGAGGCAGGCCTCGACGCGCAGCTCGCCAAGCTCCAGGCCGAACGCGACGATCTCAAGGACAAGCTGCTGCGCACGCTCGCCGAGATGGAGAACCTGCGCCGACGCACCGAGCGCGAGATCGCCGATGCGAAAACCTATGCCGTGACCAGCTTCGCCCGCGACATGCTCGGCTCCTCCGACAATCTCCGCCGGGCGCTGGAAAGCCTGCCCGCCGATGCCTTGAAAGCGGCCGATGCTGCCGTCAAGACGCTGCATGAAGGCGTCGAATTGACCGAGCGCGAACTGCTCAAGACGCTGGAGCGTCACGGCGTGCGCCGCATCGACCCGCTGGCTGAGAAATTCGACCCCAACCTGCACCAGGCGATGTTCGAGGCGCCCGATGCCGCGATCGCCAAGGGGCTCGTCTCGAAGGTCGTGCAGATCGGCTACAAGATCGGCGAGCGCGTGCTGCGCCCCGCGCTGGTCGGCGTCTCCGCGGGGGCGCCCAAGGCGGACGCGTCGGCCGACGAAACCAGCCCGCACTGACGCCGTGTTCGAGGCCGCCGGCGTCGCCATCTTCGCGCTGACCGGTGCCCTCGTCGCCGCCCGCAAGGGCATGGACCCGTTCGGCTTCATCCTGCTGGCGACCGTCACAGGCGTCGGCGGCGGAACCTTGCGCGATGTCCTGCTCGGGCGCGGCATCTTCTGGGTGCGCGATCCCAGCGACGTCATCGTCTGCACCGTGGTCGCTCTCGGTTGCTGGGCCCTCGCCTATCTCAAGCCCGGCGTCCTCGAAGGCTGGGCCGGCCGCAAGCTGCTGATCTGGGCCGATGCCGCCGGCCTCTCGCTCTTCGCCGTCATCGGTACGCTCAAGGGCCTCGACGCGGCCGTGCCCGTGCTCTCGGCGATCGCGCTCGGCGCGATGACCGGGACCTTCGGCGGCATCCTGCGCGACATCCTCGCCGGCGACCGGCCGATGGTGCTGTGGAGCCGCGATTTCTACGTCACCGCCGCAACCGCCGGAGCCGGCACCACGGCCCTGCTCACCGGCCTCGGCCTGCCCGGCCCGATTGTGATGCTCGGCGGGTTCGCAGCCTGCTTCGGCCTGCGGGCGGGCTCGCTGCTGTTCGGCTGGTCGTTCCCCAGTCTGCCCGGCAAGCCGGCCGATTAGGGCTTCGGCTTCGTCACCCGCCGCAGTGTCAGGTTGATCCGCCCGCCCTCGGGCAGCAGCGTCGACGATCCCGTCAGGATGCGGTCGATGCCGTGATAGGCGAGCCGCGCCTCGCCACCAAAGATCAGGACATCGCCCGACGCCAGCTTGAGCGAGGTGGTCTTGCCGCCGCGCGTCGTGCCGCCGATGCGGAAGAGCGCGGCATCGCCGAGCGAAACCGACAGGACCGGAGCGTCGAAATCCTGCTCGTCGCGGTCCTGATGCAGGCCCATCTTGGCGCCCGCCGCGTAGAAATTGACGAGGCAGGCCTCGGGTGGATGCGGATAGCCGGCCAGCTCCGCCCAGAGATCGAGAAGCGGCGCCGGCATCAACGGCCAGGGCTCGCCCGTCTCGGGGTGCTCCGGCTGGTAGCGATAGCCACTGATATCCGAGACCCAGCCGAGCGAGCCGCAATTGGTCATGCGGACCGAGAAGGGCTTGCCGGTCTTCGGCATGCGCGGCTGGAAGAACGGCGCCTTCCGCGCCACGGCGCGCAACTCCGCCACCAGGGCGGCCTGCTCCTCCGGCGCCAGCCTCCCCGGCCAGTGGACGACGCCCGGTGCGACGGTGACGCGGGTCATCGTCAGAGCGCGTCGAGGCCGAGCACGTCGGCCATGGAATAGAGCCGCGCTTCACGCCCCCTGCCCCAGAGCGCGGCCTTGACCGCGCCCTGTGCGAAGAGGCTGCGATCCTCCGCGACATGGGCGAGTTCGAGCCGCTCGCCGGCGCCGGCGAAGATCACCTTGTGATCGCCGACGACCGTGCCACCACGCAAGGCAGCAAAGCCGATCGTGCCGGCCTGGCGTGCGCCGGTGATGCCGTCGCGACCGGCGACGCGTTGCTGTGCGAGATCGACCGCGCGCCCTTCCGCCGCCGCCTCGCCAAGCAGGACGGCCGTGCCGGAGGGGGCATCGACCTTCATGCGGTGATGCATCTCGACGATCTCGATGTCCCAGTCGGTGCCGAGCGTCGCGGCGACCTTGCGCACCAGCGCCGCCAGCAGGTTGACGCCGAGGCTCATATTGCCGGAGCGGATGATCGGCGTGCGCTTCGCAGCCTCGGCCAGCTCAGCCAGATGCGTGGGCTCAAGCCCGGTCGTGCCGACGACATGCAGGATGCCGGCATCGGCGGCGAGCTTGGCAAAGGCGACCGTCGCGTCCGGCGCCGTGAAATCGAGCACGCCATCGGCGGATGCGAAAGCTGCGGCGGCGTCGCTCGTCACCTTGATGCCGGATGCCGGCAGACCGGCGAGAATCCCAGCATCCTCGCCGAGCGCGGCAGAGCCCGGTCGCTCGATCGCGGCAACAAGCGTGCAGCCGTCGGCCTGATCGATGGCGCGAATGAGCATCCGGCCCATCCGCCCGGCGGCACCGACGACGACGAGACGCATATCACTCATGGAAGGCGGGCTCCGGGCTGGTTCTGCGACGAAAGCAGATGCCTTCGCCAGTAGCGCAATAGGCCCGGCTCCGCCAGCGGCCCACCCGAAAGCCGCGCATAGCAAAACGGCTGGGTTGCCCCGGCCGTTTCGTATTCTCACGCTGTCGGCGCTCAGGCCGCCTGCTGGATGCCCGAGAGCTTCCAGGCGGCGCCGCGCTCGCGCAGGAAGGTCCAGTATTCGCTGACCTCCTGGGTCTGCGTTGCGCTGCCCTCGACGACATTGCCGGACTTGCGGTCATAAAGCGCGTTGATCAGGCTGAAGCGCATCGCCACCGTCGCGTAATCGGCGTTGCCCTCGTGCCAGGCCTGCGACAGGTCGCCCTGCAGCAGCTTGACGTCGGAGACGCGGTCGACCACGCCGCGGCGGGCGTTGTCGCTGAGATCCTCGTCGAAATAGCCGAACATCTCGGGTGTCGTCCGCTGGCGCAGGCCGGCCTCATCCTCGTTGGAATAGGCGGTGTTGACCTCGCCGAGCAGGCGCTCGAAGGCGTTGAAATCCTCGCCCGAAAGCTCGATCGGCTGCGGCTGCACCGCCGCAGCAGCGGCACCACCGCCGAAGCCGCCCATGCGGGCGGCAGGCTGCTGCTGCGGGGCGTCATAACCCTGGCGGGCATAGGGCGCGCCCGCGCTGGCGAGCTGCGGCTCGGAACGGCGGCGGAAGAAGCGGATGGCGAGCATCACGATGCCGGCGATCAGCGCGAGCTGCAGCAGGAAGCCGAGCACGCCGGCGAGCGAAGCCAGACCGCCGAAGAAGCCGGAGCCCGACAACATGCCGAACAGACCGGCGCCGAGCAGGCCGGCACCGATGCCCATCATCATGTTGCGCGCGAAGGACGGGCGGGCCGCCTGAGCAGCCGCACCGGCGGCCGAGGGGCCAGCCATCGACGGCGACGCCGGCGAGGACGGGGCCGAGCGCTGGAAAGTCTGGGCGCCGCCCGGCGTCGTATTCGTCGACGGCGGCGCGCTATTGGTGAACGACCCACGGCTGCCCGAGCTGCGGCCGCCGCCCGGACGGGCTTCGGCAACGAGCGGCACGAGCAACAGGGCCCCGGCAACCAGGGCGACGGCACGTCCACGATGGGCAAGCGAAATCAGAGACATTGTTCCTCCCGGAGCCCCCCAATGGGCCCACCGCTGCCCAATATGGAGAGAGCCCGCATTCCACGCAAGGCCCGATCCGGCTAACAGACTGAAATTCCTGACTATTTCAAATCGGTACATAATTATTCGTTGCGATCGGGCCGATATGGTAAACTCCTGAGCCGCCTCGCCATGCGAGGCGCAGGGAGAGAGCCATGACCGGATCCGGACCGAGGCCTCACCGACATCGCGTGCTGAGCTGCATGCTCGCGCTCGCCGTGCTGTTCCTGTTCAGCGAAGCGGCAGCCGCCGGCGAGCCGGCCGTCGCGCTGGACAAGCCGCGCCTGGCCCAGGCGCCGGAGCCGCTCTGTTTCTGCTGGAACGACGGCCGCAAGATCGCTGAAGGGTCGATGTCCTGCATCAGGACTACGCAGGGGCGCCGCGTCGCGACCTGCGGACGGGTGGTCAACATGATGTCCTGGCAACTGACGGAAACCGCCTGCCCGGAGAGCTGAACGCTCCCGCCTGAGGCCTGAGCCCAAACAGAAACGCCGCCGGGACTTCTTCCCGGCGGCGTTGTTGTCATTGCTCTTGTGGTCCTAGCGACTTCGAGACTGACCCGTTGTCAGAACGCTCCCAGAACGATCGCCATCATGAAAACGAAGGCCGCACCCATGATCAATCGGTCGAGACGTAGCGTGACACTCATCACACCCTCCTGTGTCATTGACCTGTCGTGGAGGCTATCAGAACTGACGAAGGCCGCAAGGGGGCAGCATCGTGGCGGGGCCGGGACGGAGGGTACAACATCCTTAATCAGGGGTTAAACCATTGATTAGATTTGGGGATATTCCTGACTGCGAAATTTCGTCGCGAGTCTGCTCCAACGCGGCGCCACAGCTTCGCCACGGTTCGACCTCGGGGCCCATGGCCTGATCTTGGCGACATCTGGGAGATGGTTCGAGACGGCGAAATCCGCCCTGGTTAAGGCCGGGAACGGTGCATTAAGGCGCGATTCACCACGGCGCCAAAGTTAATCCGCCTGTGGCGGCCGGAGCGCAGTCGGTTGAGAAACCGTTCACCAAGCGGTTCGCATTTGAATGGTCATGCGACGCGCTCATCTCGCCCTCATCGCACTCGGCATCGCCGGCGCAGCCGGCCTGGCGGGCTGCGGCAAATTCCAGAAGCCGCAGCGCGCCGCCTGGCGCGACCAGGCGGAAGCCGCCTGCATGGCCTCCCGGCAGGTCCAGATCTCGTCCTATGTCAGCCTGCGCGGCAAGGCGATCGACGGGCCGGGAACCTGCGGCATGCAGCAACCGCTGAAGGTCTCGGCCTTCTCGAATGGCGGCATCGGCCTGACCAGCTCGGCCACCCTCTCCTGCCCGGTCGTCGCGACCACCGACAAATGGCTGGCCGAAGTGGTGCAGCCGGCGGCGATGAACGTGCTCGGCGCCCAGGTCGTCGAATTGCGCGCCGGCTCCTATTCCTGCCGGGCGATGAACAACGGCACCAGAACAACGCGCACCTCGGAGCATGCCTTCGGCAACGCTGTCGACGTCTTCTCCTTCCGGCTCAACGACAACCGCGTGATCACGGTGAAGGATGGCTGGCGCGGCTCCCCCGAGGAGCAGAATTTCCTGCGCGAGGTCTTCGTCGGTGCCTGCCAGCATTTCTCGACGGTGCTCGGCCCCGGCGCCGACCCGCTGCATTACGACCATTTCCATATCGACCTGGCGCGGCACTCGAAAGGCCGGCACATCTGCAAGCCGGTGATCAAATACACGCCGAACTACAATCTGCAGCCGCCGGACCCGGCGCGGCCCTACGCCTCGTCCCAGTCGCAGCCGCGTGACATGGCGCCGGCGGCCGGCACCATGGTCGCCGACGGCAGGCTGCTCCGGCAGCCCAGCGATGGCTTGCGGCCGCCCGGCGCGGTGCAGGGCGGCTACCCGGTCGCGAACTATGGCCGAGGCCAGGCCCAGAGCCTCGATGCGCAGCAGCGCTTCCTGGAGCAGTACGACACGCGCCAGCGGCAGGGGCACTTCCAGCCGCAGCCGCTGCCCAGCGAGAATGCCGGGCCGCTGTCACTGCCGGGCGCGGTGCCGCCGACGGAAGAGGCGGTTCTCGGCGACGAGGGCGGCACGGGCGTCGTCGACATGGAAGGCGAGGACCAGGCCCAGCCGATGATCACGCCGCAGCACGACCCCTTCGCCTACAGCTCCGGGCGCGTGCCGCCGCGGCGCTAGATCGCCATGCGTCCTATCGGGCGCAAAGTGGCGATCTAGCCCATTGCCTAGCATCAGGTTGCTCCGAAAAGTGGGTTCCACTTTTCGGTCCGATGCTGAGCCCCACGTTCAGCGCGAGACCAGCACCTGCCGGCATTCCGGCGGCAGGGCATCGAGCGACATCGGCGGCTTCGGCTTGGGTTTCGGTCCCGGCCTCGGCTTCGGCGGGTTGAAGATGGCCTTGTGCTGGCGCTCGATCCAGCCGCTGAGTTCGGCGCCGCAGCCATCGCCGAAATTCGGAGGTTCCTGGCCCTGGCAACTCGCCATGCCGGCCGGACAGGCCAGCCGGATATGGAAATGGTAGTTGTGGCCCCAGATCGGGCGCACCTTGTCCAGCCAGCTCTTGTCGGCGCCGGCCTCGCGGCAGAGCGCGACCTTGAGCGCCGGGTTGACGAAGATGCGCTCGACCTTCGGCTCGGCCGCCACCGTGCGGATCAGCCTCGTATGGGCCGGGGTCCAATGGCGTGGATCGACATCGCGCCAATCGGAGCGAGCCATGTTGACCGCCGACATGTTCTCGCGCTGCTCGCGGTCGAGCCGGCCCCGCGGCATCGGCGTCAGCCAGACATCGGCATCGAGCCCGATCTGGTGCGAGGCATGGCCGGTCAGCATCGGCCCGCCGCGCGGCTGCGACATGTCGCCGACGAGCAGCCCCGCCCAGCCGGTGATGCGCGGCACGTCGCGCGCCAGCTTCTCCAGATAGTCGATCAGGGCGGGATGGCCCCAGTTGCGATTGCGGTTGAGCCGCATGACCTGCCAGCTTGGCCCATCGACCGGCAGGGCTTCGGCGCCGGCGAGGCAGCCGCGCGCATAGGAGCCGATCGCTCGTGCCTGCATGCTCGCCGGCGCGGTCTTCTGGCCGAAGAGCGTGCGGGCGGCATCGGGCCAGGCGGCGATGTTGGCGGCGCGGTTCTTCGCCTCCTGATCCGCCGTCGACTGGGCGAGTGCTGCAACCGGCAGGAAGGCAAGTGGAACGAGGAGGGCTGCGATTCGGGAGATGGCGCGCATATCCTGAGAATCACCGCGACCAGCCATCGCGGTCAAGCGCCATGGCTGGACAAGCGGCGCGGCGAATTGCAGCCTTGCGCATCGGCGCCGCAGAGCACCTTTCAGGGAGGATACCGATGACGGCCAGGATCGACCGCCGCAGCATTCTTGCCGGCGCAGGCGCCCTTCTCGCAGCACCGACCGCAGGCCTCGGCCAGCAACCCTGGCCGCAGGGACGGGTCCTCAAGCTCGTCGTGCCGTTTCCGCCGGCGGGCGCGACCGATGTGCTGGCGCGCCTCGTGGCCGACAAGCTCGGCCGGACCTGGGGGACCAATATCGTGGTCGAAAACCGTCCGGGCGCCGGCGGCAATATCGGCACGGATGCCGTCGCCAAGGCCGAGCCGACCGGCGACACCTTCCTGATCGTCTCGGTGGGCATGGCGACCAACCAGTATCTCTACCAGAAGCTGACCTACGACCCCGCCAGGGACCTGACGCCGATCACCATGGTCGCGATGGTGCCCAATCTGCTGGTGGTCAACAAGACGGTGCCGGCGAACACTGTCGCCGAGCTGATCGCCTATGCGAAGGCCAATCCCGGCAAGCTCACCTATGGCTCCTCCGGCATCGGCACCTCGGTGCATCTCTGCGGCGAACTGTTCCAGAAGCTGACCGGCACCAAGATGGTGCATGTGCCCTATCGCGGCACGGCGCAGGCGACGCAGGACCTGATCGGCGGGCGCATCGACCTGATCTTCGACAATATCCCGCAGGCGCTGCCCCATGTCCGTGCCGGCTCGATCCGCGGCTTCGGCATCACCACGGCAAAGCGCTCGCCGACGGCGCCGGAATTCGCGCCGATCGCCGATACCGTGCCGGGTTTCGACGTCTCCTCGTGGTTCGCGCTGTTCGCGCCTGCGAAGACACCGCCGGCCGTCATCGCCAAGATCCAGGCCGACACCAAAGCGGGGATTGCCGACCCGGCCGTGCGGGCGAAGATGGATGCGCTCGCCGCGGAACCCGTCGGCAACAGCCCGGACGAGCTTGGTGCGTTCCTGCAGGCCGAGATGAAGCGCTGGGGCGACCTGATCAAGGAGGTCGGCCTCAAGGTGGAATGATCCGGAGCCGCCCGGGCGGAACCGAGGCTTCGCGGCCGGCGTTTCCCGCTAGACCTCGCCCGAAACGGGCGCTGCTTTACGGGAGTTCGCCATGTCCACCCTTCTCATCATCGTGCTGCTGATCGTGCTTCTCGGCGGCGGCGGCTATTACGGCCATCGCAGCTATGGAACGGCCGGGCTCGGCGGCGTGCTCGGCCTCGTCCTCGTGATCGTCCTGATCCTGTGGCTGCTCGGCGCCATCGGCGGCGCGCGCATCGCCTGACGCCTCGACCGGCGTGCGCCGCGATCAGCTCGCGGCGCGGCTCTCCCAGACCGCGACAGCCGCGGCCAGATCCTCGAGCGCGACGCCGACGGATTTGAACAGGGTGATGCCGCCGCCCTCGACCGGGCCGGCGATCCGGCCGTGGCAGAGATCGGCCAGCGTACCCGCCACCTTGTCGGCGCTGTAGCTGCCCTCGGCGATGGCGACGGCGACGTCGCCACCCTCGTCGATCGCCTTGCTGGAATCGACGATGACGCGGGCACGGTGCAGCGCATCGGCATCGGCCTCGCGCATCTGCATGGTGAAGCCGCCGATCAGGTCGAGATGCGCCTCACGCTTCAGCCAGTGGCCGTGGATCAGCGGTTCGGTCGCATTGGTCGCGCAGGAGATGATGTCGGCCGTGCGGGCCTCGCCTTCGAGATCAGCGGTGGCGCGGGCCTCGATGCCCTCCTTCGCCAGTTCGGCGACGGTCGCCTCGGCGGCTTCGGGCCGCCGCGCCCAGATCGCGATCTCGGTCAGCGGCCGGACGGAGCGATGCGCCTTGATGATGAAGGGCGCGAGCGCGCCGGCCCCGACCATCAGCATGCGGCTGGCCTCGGGGTTGGACATGTAGCGCGAGGCCAGGGCCGAGGCCGCCGCCGTGCGCCAAGTCGTCAGGCGATTGCCATCCATCACCGCGAGCGGCTTGCCGGTCGCACCGTCCATCAGCAGGTAGGCGCCCATGACGCCCGGCAGGTTGCGCTTGCCGTTGCCGAAGAAGACCGAGACGATCTTGGTGCCGATATAGGGATTGGCGACATCCGGCCCGCTCCAGGCCGGCATGGTCAGCAGGATCGCATCGGTCTCATCCGGACGCTGGATCGCATACTGGCCGCGCTTGGGCGCGATGACCTCGCTGCGGAAGGCGTCGTCGAGAAGGTCGATCAGGCCGGGATAGCTCAGGGCCGCATCGATCTCGGCCACGTCGAAAAGTCGCATCAATTCCGTCCGTTGGTCAGTGCCGGCAACGCCGAGTCGGGCACGGCCGAACGCAGCGCCTGGGTTTCGGAGCGCAATGCCTCCGCCTCACGGCGGTTGCGGCGCGCCGCCTTGCGGTGCTTGCCCTGCGCGACCCAGGAGGCCAGGCCGCCGACCAGAACGCCGACGGCGATCGCCGCGAGCACCACGGCGAAGAGCGGTAGCTCGAAGGAGAACACGGGTAAGTCGCGGCTGAACGGATCGAGCGAGACGCGCACAGTGCCGCGGTTGGCGACCGAAAACAGCACGATCACCAGCGCGACGGGAACCAGCACCAGCGCCTTGAAGAAGGCCTTCATCACAATCTCCGTGTGGCCGCGGGACCGGCGCCTCAGCTCAATCCTTGCCGTTGAGGCGCAGCCGCAGCTCCTTGCCCGTCTTGAAGACGGGGACGAACTTCTCTTCGACCTCCACCGCGTCGCCCGTGCGGGGGTTGCGACCGATGCGGGCCGAGCGGCCCTTGCGCGAGAAGGCGCCGAAGCCGCGCAATTCAACCCGGTCGCCCCGGGCCAGCGCCTTCACCACCTCGTCCAAAATGGCCGAGACGATGTTCTCGATATCGCGTTGGTAGAGATGGGTGTTGCGGTCGGCGATCCGCTGAACGAGTTCGGATTTAATCATCGCTGGGGCATAACCATTTGTATCAAAATCACTTTTCAGCGGCAGGCTGCCAGAGCGCCAAGGGCGCGTCAAGCCGCAAGCCAAGTGGTTGGTCCGCTGCGCGCGCGATCGTCGTGGCGAGCGCATCGAGGCCGGCGCCACGCGCCATCGCCTCGGCGAGGCTCCACAGGCCGAAGGAGGAGGATTCGCTGCGGCGGCGCCAGTCGCGGACCTTCAGGTCCTTGGCGACGCTTTTCTCGCGCTCCATCCAGGCGATCGCCTCCGGCTCGCCGCCGATCTGGTCGATGAGCTTCAGCCCCACCGCCTGGCGGCCGGAATGCACCCGCCCGTCGGAGACCGAAGCCACTTCGCCCTCGGCGAGATGGCGGCGATCACGCACCATGTCCTTGAACCAGGTGTAGTTGTCGTTGACGACACGCTGCAGCGCCTCACGCGCCTCGGGCGAGGTCGGCTCGAAGCCATTCGGCGCCGCCTTGAGCGGGCTCGACTTGACCGTTTCGACCTTGACCCCGACCGTATCCAGCAGGTTCGACACGTTGGGGAACTGGAAGAGCACGCCGATCGAACCGACCAGCGAGGTCTGCCGGGCGACGATACGGTCCGCCCCCATCGCCGCGATATAGCCGCCCGACGCCGCGAGGCCGTCGACGACCGCGACCATCGGCTTCTTCGCCGCGAGCTGGCGCAAGGCCGTATGCACCGCCTCGGAGCCGGAGGTGGTGCCTCCGGGACTGTCGACGCGGAGCACGACGGCCGAGACCGCCTTGCTGTCCTCGACCGACTTGATCAGGTCGAGCGTGCGGCGATCGCCGGAGATGAAGCCGGAGATGGTGATGCGCGCGATATGGGCGCTCGACAGGCCGGCCGGACCATCGCCCTTCCAGGCGAAACCGCCGACCACCGCGGCGACGATCACGCCGAGCACGGCGAGCACACGCCAGAGCGTCAATTTGCGGCGCAGGCTGCGGCGGTCTGCGAGCAGATCGGCATCGGACGACATCGGTTACTCCTGGAGCATGTTCGGTCCGAACATGCTCAGCTTTTTGATTTCGCGCGAATTCTTTTCGTTCGACCGGTTCCGGCCGAACGGAAAGCGCGCGGCGGCTGCGGGTCCGTGATGTAGACCTGCTGGCCCGGACGGGCAAGGCGGGAGGCGCTGCGTCAGGCCGCGACCGAGGCGCGCGCCCGGTCGAGCGCGAGCAGCGCAAGCCCGCTGGCGACCGAGCGGAAAGCATCGCCGATATGCACCTTTCCGGCACCGAAGCGGCGGTCGAACAGGCTGCGCACCGCCGGAACGTAGGAGGTGCCCCCGGTCATGAACACCGCCTCGATGCGGTCGCCGCCGAGCCCGGCCTCGGCCAGCGCGCGGTCGAGCGCGGCTTCGATGGCGCCGACATCGTCGGCGATCCAGCGCTCGAAATCGGTCCGGCGGATCGGCTTCTCGATGGTGACCCCCACCTGGCTGAAGCTCAGCGTGGTCGCCTCGTTGTCGGAGAGCGCGACCTTGGCGGCGGAGACGGCGCGGTAGAGCTCGTAGCCGAGGTCGTATTCGATCACCGTCAGCAGATCCTCGAGCTTGCCGGGCTCGACCGCCTCGCGGATCAGGGCGTTCAGCTCGGCCATGGTCTCCCGGCTCTTCATCAGCGAGAGCTTGTGCCATTGCGCGAAGGCGGCGTGATAATGCGCCGGGACAGGCAGCAGCTTGTCGAAGGAGCGGTATTCCGTGCCCTTGCCGAGTGCCGGCGAAACCGCATGCTCGATGATGCGGTAGTCGAAGGTGTCGCCGGCGACGCCGACACCGGCATGAGAGAGCGGGATCGCCTCCAGGCTGCCATTGCGGCCGGGCTCGAAGCGCATCACCGAGAAGTCGCTGGTGCCGCCGCCGAAATCGGCGACCAGCATGGTCTGCGGCTCCTTCAGGTCGCGCGCATACCAATAGGCGGCGCCGAGCGGCTCATAGGCGAAATCGACCTGGGCCATCCCGGCCTTGCCGTAGGAAGCCTTCAGGCGGCCGACCGCCAGTTCCTCGTCCGGGCGCTCGCCGGCGAAGACGACCGGGCGGCCGGAGACCAGCGGCAGCGCCTCGCGGTCGGCGAGCCCCTCGGAGAGGTCCGACAGGAAGACGCCGATCAAGTCCTCCAGCCGGAAGAGCTTGCCGAAGAGCCGGGTCTCCTGGAAGGCGCGGCTGGAAAGATGGGTCTTGAGCGATTGCAGGAAGCGATGCTCGGTCGTCATGCCCAGGGCCATGTCGAGTGCATCGGGGCCGCTGACATGGGTGATGCGGGTCTGCGGCGGGCGGCCCTCGCGCCAGAACATCAACGCCGAGCGATAGGCATCGACCGCGCCCTGCTTCGTGGCGAAGGAGCGCGTCATGACCGATCCGTCAGCGCCAGCCAGCGCGACGACGCTGTTGGTGGTGCCGAAGTCGATGCCGATGGCGGCGGGGGTCATGGCGGGCTCCTTTCACGGGACAGACGAGCCCTCACCCGAAGCGCCGCGGGGCGACGCCTCGGGTGAGGGCTGGGTAAAATCAGCCGAAACAAAAGCCCGCGCGGATCGCTCCGCGCGGGCTGTCTTGGATGTCCGGCCGCTTCACGCGGCCGAAACCTCACTTCTTGTCGGTGGCCTTCTTGAGCGCGGCGCCCAGGATGTCGCCGAGCGAGGCACCGGAATCGGCGGAGCCGTACTGGGCCATCGCTTCCTTCTCCTCAGCCATTTCCAGGGCCTTGACCGAGACCTGGATCTTGCGGGCCTTCTTGTCGAAGAGCACGACGCGGGCGTCGATGCGCTCGCCGGCCGCGAAGCGCTCGGGGCGCTGCTCGGAGCGATCGCGGGCCAGCTCGGCGCGCTTGATGAAGGTCATCATGTCGGTGTCGGCGATCTTCACGTCGAGACCGGACTCCTTCACCTCGACCACCTCACAGGTGACGATCTGGCCCTTCTTGAACTCGCCGGCATCCACGAAGGGATCGCCGCCGAGCTGCTTCAGGCCGAGCGAGATACGCTCCTTCTCGACGTCCACATCGAGAACGATCGCCTGCAGGACGTCGCCCTTCTTGTATTCCTCGATGACCTGCTCGCCCGGACGGTTCCAGTCGAGATCGGAGAGATGGATCATGCCGTCGATATCGCCTTCGAGACCCAGGAACAGGCCGAACTCGGTCTTGTTCTTGACCTCACCCTCGACCGTCGAGCCCGCCGGGTGCTGCTCCGCGAAGAGCTCCCACGGGTTGCGCAGGGTCTGCTTGAGGCCGAGCGAGATGCGACGCTTGACCGGATCGACCTCGAGGATCGCGACGTCGACTTCCTGCGAGGTCGAGACGATCTTGCCGGGGTGGACGTTCTTCTTGGTCCAGGACATCTCGGAGACGTGGATCAGGCCTTCGATGCCCGGCTCCACCTCGACGAACGCGCCGTAATCCGTGATGTTGGTCACGCGGCCCTTGAGACGGGTGCCGACCGGGTAACGCTCGGCGATGCCATCCCACGGATCGGCCAGCAGCTGCTTGATGCCGAGCGAGATGCGGTGCGTGTCCTGGTTGATCTTGATGATCTTGACCTTGACCGTCTGGCCGATGGTCACGACCTCCGACGGGTGGTTCACGCGGCGCCACGCCATGTCGGTGACGTGCAGCAGGCCGTCAATGCCGCCGAGATCGACGAACGCACCGTATTCGGTGATGTTCTTGACGACGCCGTCGATGACCTGGCCCTCTTCGAGCGAGGCGACGAGCTCGGAACGAGCCTCGGCGCGGGTCTCTTCGAGGACGGTACGGCGCGACACGACGATGTTGCCGCGGCGGCGATCCATCTTGAGGATCTCGAAGGGCTGCGGCTGGCCCATCAGCGGGCCGACGTCGCGGATCGGACGGATATCGACCTGCGAACGCGGCAGGAAGGCCACGGCGCCGTCGAGATCGACGGTGTAGCCGCCCTTGACGGTGTTGAAGATCATGCCGCTGACCTTCTCGCGGGCCTCGAAGGCCTTCTCGAGCTTGACCCAGCTCTCTTCGCGGCGAGCCTTGTCGCGCGAGATGACGGCTTCGCCGAGCGCGTTCTCGATCCGGTCCAGATAGACCTCGACCTCGTCGCCGACGTTCAGTTCCTGCTCACGGCCGGGGCCGGTGAATTCCTTGAGCGCGACGCGTCCTTCGGTCTTCAGACCGACGTCGATGATCGCCATATCCTTCTCGATGGCGACGACCTTGCCCTTGATGACGGAGCCTTCGAGGGCATCGTTCTTGCCGAAGGATTCCTCGAGCAGGGCGGCGAAATCCTCGCGACCCGCGCTGTAGCTTTCAACTGCTGACATGTAATCTCCTGGGAGCCGGCCGCGTATCCCGCGGGTGTCCGGCCTTAAGCGCCGTGGTTGGTGCTGCGTTCCGGATCGCGGCCGTCGGCACCTCCTCTCGGAGGTTTCCGCCTCCCCGTCAGGCGGGGTTGGCGGAGGCGCCAGGACCAGCGGCTCGATCCGTATCCGGACGACCTGCTTCAAACACGAAACGGGAGCAGGTCTTGCAGACCGCCCCCGGCGCATGATCGATCACGGCCCTTCGGACAGGGGCGATGTAATGCAAACCGGCCTTCAGGGCAAGGTCGAAACCAAGCCCCGAGACGCCAGTTCGATCAGGGACGCAGCAGCTTATAGCGCTTGTGCGTCAGGCAACTGTCGACGACCAGCGCATAATCGGACGAAGCCTTCTCGACCGCGGCCGCGCCGCTTTCCGCGGTCGCCCCGCCGACGGACTGCACCGCGTTGGCGGCGCTAGCCAGCACATGGGCCTGTCGAAATCCCGGCACCGGGATGTAGCTCGCCAACGTACCGGCGACCGCGATGGCGGTGCCGGTCTGCTGTTGCTGCGTCGCGCGCTTGATCGCAGCCAGTTGCGGCGCCGCCTGCTGGCGACAGGCGGTCAGATCACGCTGATAGCGGTCGGGATTGACACGATGCATGTCGACGAGCGGCTCGTAGACGGAGGTACCCGGATCCTCCATGGGCACGGTTGCGCCCGCAGCGCTGGAAGCCAGCTGCGGCCCCTGCCCCTCCGGTGGCAAGGCGGGCGCTGCCGGCAAGGCAGCCGCTACCGGCTCAGGCCCTTCCGATTGCACCGTCTGATTGCAAGCACCCACGTTCAGCGCCAGCAGCGCCGCCACAAAAACCCTCATTGCCCCATCCCCTGCTCTTTCGGATATCTTTATTCTTGAGTGTCGCGCGACCCGCCTTTCGCCACGACAGCGCTCAAGACAGAACATAACGTTACGTCACATTCAATATCCTGCCGAGCCGCTTCCCCAACACCGCCCGCCATGCCAGTCTGCGGGCAGGTTTCACGGCATTTCGCGGGAGCATTCCATGGGCTGGGCCATTCTGGGACTGATCGTCGTTCTCGTCGTCTACCTGATCATGACCTATAACGGGCTCGTCGCGATGCGGCAGCGCGTGAACCAGGCCTTCGCCGATATCGACGTCCAGCTGAAGCAGCGCCACGACCTGATCCCGAACCTGGTCGAGACGGTGAAGGGCTATGCGACGCACGAGAAGTCGACGCTCGATGCGGTGATCGCCGCCCGCAACGCGGCACAGGGCGCGACCGGCGTGCATGACAAGGCCGCGGCCGAGCAGCAGCTCTCCGGGGCAGTCGGCCGGCTGCTCGCATTGGGCGAGGCCTATCCCGACCTCAAGGCCAGCGCCAATTTCCAGCAGTTGCAGGTCGATCTCGGCAATGTCGAGGACAAGCTGGCGGCGGCGCGGCGCTTCTTCAACAATGCGGTCGGCGAGTTCAACGCGGCGATCCAGGCCTTCCCGGCGGTGCTGTTCGCGCCGCAGATGGGCTTTACCCAGCGCGAGTTCTTCGATGTCGGCCCGGAAACCCGCGCCCAGATCGAAGTTGCGCCCAGCGTGAAGTTCTGACGGCGGCAAGACGTTCACGGCAACGGGAGCGGCTGCGATGGCCGAGGCCTTCGGGCTCTATACCCACCAGCGCAACAACCGGATCAGGTCCAACCTCCTGATCGTCGGGCTTTTCCTGCTGGTCTATCTCACCGCCTGGGGTCTGCTGCTCGTCGCCTTCGGTTATGGCGGCGTGCCGCGCGGGCGCACCGCCTTCGGCGAGGCCGGCCGCATCTTCCGCTCGTGGTTCCCTTTCATCACCGCGGCGACGATGCTCTGGGTCTTCGTCGGCTTCCGCATGAATGTCGCGATGATCAACGCCGTGACGGGGTCGACGGGTCTCGCGCGCGAAGACAACCCGAAGCTCTACCGGATGCTGGAAAACCTCTGCATCTCGCGCGGGCTGCCGATGCCGAAGCTTGCCATCGTCGAAAGCGAGGCACTCAACGCCTTCGCCAGCGGCGTCAACGACAAGCAGTTCACCGTCAGCGTCACGACCGGGCTTCTCGCCCAGCTCAACGATGCCGAGGTCGAGGCGGTGCTCGCGCATGAGCTGACCCATATCCGCAACGGCGACGTCCGGCTGATGGTGATCGCGGTGGTGATCGCCGGCGTGATCTCCTTCATCGGCGAAATCGTCTTCCGCGGCTTCGGTCGCAGCCGGGTCAGGGTCTCATCGGACGATGCGAAGAAGGGCAACGGCCTTGCCATCATCATCGGCATCGCGGTGATCGCGATCTCGTGGTTCCTGGCGGTGCTGATCCGGCTGTCGCTGTCGCGCTCGCGCGAGTACCTCGCCGACGCGGGGGCGGTCGAACTGACCAAGAACCCGGATGCGATGATCTCCGCCCTGCTCAAGATCTCCGGCCGGGCCGATATCGAGGGGGTGCCGTCGGGCGTGATGGACATGTGCTTCGAGAACGACCCCGACGATTTCGCCGACCTGTTCTCGACCCACCCTTCGGTCACCAAGCGCGTGCAGGCGCTGGTCGAGACCGCCGGCGGGCGGATGCCGGCGATGCCGCCGCACCCGCCGAAGATCGGCGAGCGTCAGGACCTGCCGACCATGGTCGAGGAAACCGCGGCGCGCGGGCCATGGGCGCGGCCGCCGCAGGCGCCTGGCTCGCACTAGAACTCAGGCGACGAGCTTGGCCGGATCGATCTCGAAGACCAGCGGATAGAAGGTGCTCCAGCGGCTCCAGCGCTGCGTTCCGGCCTCGCCGACCGCCCAGAGCCTGCCATCGGGCGCGAAGCCGAGATCCTCGATGCCGCCGGGAGCGGGGTAGCGCGCAAGCACGGCCCCCGTGGCGGGGTCGAGTTGCGACAGGAAGGCCGGCCGGTTGCCGGAGCTCTGGGAAATCCAGACCTTGCCCGCCTTGTCGAAGGTTGCGCCCTGCGAAAGGAGCGGCAGCGGCAGGATGGCCCGGCTATCCGCAAGACCGATCGGCGTCTCGCCGCCGGCAAGGACGCGATCGATGGGAACCGCATGCAGGTTCGGTGCGCCTTCGCGGCGATAGGGCCCGAACCAGAGCGCATCGCCCGACGTCGTCAGGAAGGAAGGCCCCATCGACTTGTCGACGCGCATCTCCTTCAGCGGCACGCATTCGCCGCTGCGACAGGATTCCTTGAAATCGAGAGCCAGGAGCCGCCCGGAATTGGCGACGAACAGCGTATCCCGCGCTGTGGCGAGCCCACCGGGATGGCCATAGGTTGCCGGCAGCGCAAAGCTGCCGAGCAGGCGCCCGTCCCGGCGCGAGAGCCGGAACAGCCGCGCGGGGCCGTTGTCCTGGTCGCGCTCGGTGCTGCGATAGGCGGCGATCAGGACCTCGTCGCCGAAGACGGTGAGCCCCTGCGGCACGTAGCCTTCGTTGAGGCCGGGCGACCAGTAGCGCCGGCCGATCGCGGCCGCGTTGGGCACGGCGGTCAATTCACGAGCGTCATAGGTCGGCGCCTCGCCGGGCAAGGTGGGGCGCGCCCGCGCGCCCGAGGCCAGGCACAGGCCGGCGCCCGCCATCAGCATGTGGCGCCGGTTCACGATCATCGCCTCAACGCCCTTCCGTCGCCCATTCTAGAGCTTCCTCCAGACGGTCGTCGCCCCAGAACAGTTCGCCGTCGCCGGCGACGAAGAAGGGCGCGCCGAAGATGCCGATCGACTTGGCATATTCGATCTCGGCACGCAGGCGGCCCTTGACCTCCTCGCTGCGCGAGAGCGGGATCGCGACATTGGGATCGCTGCCCGCCTCTTTCAGCGCGGCGCTCAGCACGGCTTCCTCGGCCATGTTGCGGCCTTCGCAGAAATGCGCCTGGAACAGCGCCTTCGAGAAGGCAGGCGTCCAGCCGCCGTCGCGGCCGGCGAGTGCCAGCCGCGCCGCCGTCAGCGAATTCTGGGGAAAATTCTCCGGCTTGACGATGGCGACGCCCTGCCGCCGGCCGCGCCGGGCGGTATCGCGCCACATATAGCGGCCCTTGCTGGGATAGAGCGCGAAGGGCGAGGTGTTCCAGCCCTGCGCCGCGAAGATCGGCCCGAGCAGGAAGGGCCGCCAGCGCAAGGTGACGCCGGCCTCCTCGGCCAGCTTCTCGATTCTCAGGGCGCTCAGGCAGGAATAGGGCGACGCGAACTCATACCAGAAGTCCAGAACGGGACGATTCGGCATTCAGCCTCCGAACAGGTCGTCATGTCGTGTCGCGCCCGATCGAGCCTGCGCCCTTCGTAACGCGACCGCAAGCGCCGCGAATGAGCGCCTGTGGAATGGAAGGACGACGCGCTCGCCCGCATCGATCCATCAGCGGACGACGCGGGATCGATCAGAAGGTTCCGATTGCTTCGCCCCGAACGCTGGGATAGTGCGCCATTGCGTCCGAAACGCGGCCCATGGGGGCTGCCAGAAGGAAAATGAACAGATGGCTGACAGCAGCGTGAAAAAGGTCGTCCTCGCCTATTCCGGCGGTCTCGACACCTCGATCATCCTCAAATGGCTGCAGACCACCTATCGATGCGAGGTCGTGACCTTCACCGCCGATCTCGGCCAGGGCGAGGAGCTCGGGCCGGCGCGCGACAAGGCGCTGCTGCTCGGCATCAAGCCGGAGAACATCTATATCGAGGACCTGCGCGAGGAATTCGTGCGCGACTACGTCTTCCCGATGTTCCGCGCCAATGCCGCCTATGAGGGTGTCTATCTGCTCGGCACCTCGATCGCGCGGCCGCTGATCGCCAAGAAGCTGATCGAGATCGCGGAGGCGACTGGCGCCGACGCCGTCTCCCATGGTGCGACCGGCAAGGGCAACGACCAGGTCCGCTTCGAGCTCACCGCCTATGCGCTCAAGCCCGACGTGGTGGTGATCGCGCCATGGCGCGAATGGGACCTGCGCTCGCGCGAGCAGCTCATCGCCTTCGCCGAGCAGCACCAGATCCCGATCGCCAAGAACAAGCGCGGCGAGGCGCCCTTCTCCGTCGACGCCAACCTGCTGCACGCCTCCTCGGAAGGCCGCGTGCTGGAGGACCCGGCGGTCGAGGTTCCCGATTACGTCTATTCGCGCACGATCTCGCCGGAAGATGCGCCCGACAAGCCGACGATCATCACCATCGGCTTCGAGAAGGGCGACGCGGTTTCGATCGACGGCGAGAAGCTCTCGCCGGCGACGCTGCTCGCCAAGCTCAACGATCTCGGCCGCGACAACGGCATCGGCCGGCTCGACCTCGTCGAGAACCGCTTCGTCGGCATGAAGTCTCGCGGCATGTACGAGACGCCCGGCGGCACGATCCTGCATGCGGCGCATCGCGCCATCGAGTCGATCACGCTCGACCGCGGCGCGGCCCATCTCAAGGACCAGATCATGCCGCAATATGCCGAGCTGATCTATAACGGCTTCTGGTTCTCGCCGGAGCGCGAGATGCTGCAGGCGCTGATCGACAAGAGCCAGGAGTTCGTCACCGGCGACGTGCGCCTCAAGCTCTACAAGGGCGGCGTCCATGTCATCGGCCGATCGAGCGACTATTCGCTCTACGACCAGGACCTCGTCACCTTCGAGGAAGGCGCGGTCGCCTACGACCATCGCGACGCGGCCGGCTTCATCAAGCTCAATGCGCTTCGCCTGCGTACGCTCGGCCAGCGCAAGAAGAAGCTGGGTCTCTGAATCATCTGCCCACGCCGCATCTGACCATTTGCGGCGTGGGCGACACCCAACCAAGAGCAGGTTTCGACCGAGCGAGCCGACCGTCGCGATCGACACGCGAAGCCACCGGCACTCGGAACTTTGCTACTGGATGACGCTGCGAAGCATCATCCAATGATAGGATAAATTACCTATTTTGCCGTGAGCGGTCGCAGTCGGCGGGCCGACACGCAAAAGCGCTTTGTCCGGGATATGGATAAATGAGCCCGGCGGCGGCTGCGGATATTCCGACCGCCCGTGGCTGTCGGGTTTGGGCGGTGCCCATTGCGAGATCCAGGTGGCTCGCGCGTTCGTCGTCCACACCCACGGCTTCTTGCGCTCCCTCACGATCCAGCGGCTGTCAAAATCGAAGGTCTCCGCCACCAGCCCCGTACCGGCGAACAAATTCAGGAAAGCCTGCTGGAAGTAGATTCCGGAGCTGTAGCTCGCAACGCCAATCCGTTGCAGCTTGTGAGGCTGGCGAGGTCCGGTAATGGGAAGGCGCGCGGCCATCTCGCGATGCGTTGCCGTCACGATGGCGCTCAGGGTCTCGACCGGGCGAGTGGAAAACATGTTCCAGGCGGATTCGGGATCCCTGGCGGGGTCGGGCATGAAGGGCACGATCAACAATGTCGGCCGCACTGCGGCCATCTGGGTCCCGATCGTCGGAAGATAGCGCCATATCTTGTTCCATCCGCCCGCGAAGCGAGGGTAATCGCCGACCGTGGCGACAACGACCTTTCCTTGCGTCGGGGTCGGGTGGATGAAAATCTGTGCCTGGGTGAAATCACTGGTCAGCGGCGAGGCCGCGACCCCAACCCAATAATTGCGCCCATCCTTCTCGATCCGAAACCGGAATGGGTAGAAGACACCGACCACAGGAACCTGCATGGCCGGCATTCCCGGGATAAACGGCGCCAGCACCATCTTCTTTTCCACGACAGGCACGGCTGCATCGGGGTTCATCTGCTCGACGAGCATGCCATGGATCAACTCCGGATTCGTGCCGCCAGGGCCGACGGGCAGCGGGCCCGATGGCGCGCCCGCAAGCGCATCCAGCTTCCCCAGCGTCTTGCCGTTGGGATCGACAACACTGTCGACCTTCGGTATTTCGCCGGTCGGTTGCCAGCGCTGCTGAAACTGCTTGATCGCCGCGACCAAAGCGGAAGGCGGCGCATAACGCCGACCCGGCGAAGGCTTGGACCAGGCGCCGCTCTGCCCCCCATCCGACGGCCCGATCCGATCCAGCAGGTCGATAATCTTGCGCTGATCGTCAGGGGCGCTTAGCACGGCCACGCCGTTACGCCGTCCAACCGGCCCGTCCAGTGTCGTCATCGCGTTTCCTGCCCCGTACCGGAGGCAAGCGTCCGCGGCTCCCGGCAAGATGTCGTCCTTCGTTTGGCGGACTTGCGAGACGCGCCAGCAGCTCCGGCGGCCGCCATCTCGATCGCGCGATTGAACTCTCCGTGCTTTGTCGCGTTCTCGTCTCACCGTTCAATGTGAGAGGCTTCGCATGCTGCGCCTTCTGGCTCCTGCCCTGATCTCGACTGTCCTGCTGTCCGGGCCTGGATCAGCTCAGGAAGTCCCACCGAAAAGCGAGAAACCGGCAACGCCGGAGATCGCGACCTGCAAGACGGCCGCGCTGCAGGCGCTCCATGCCAAGGAACCGGAGATCAAGGACATCTATATCGACGAGGACGCCGCCACGGTCGCGGTGTCCGAAGCGAAGATCGAAAACATTCCGGTGACGCGCATCGTCATGGCCGAGGCCTATCTGCGGACCGATCGCTCGGACAAGCCGCGCCGCTTCCTCTGCCTGCTCGGCGAGAAGAACAAGGTGCTGCTGACCTTCTTTACCGCGCGCTGAGGCCTGCCGGCAGGCAAAGCGAAAGGGCCGCTCAACGGCCCTGTTGCTCTCTTGGGAACGAACTGCCCCTCAGCCGCCGTCGACGACCCTGGTTGCGGGCCGGTCATGGCCATCCGCCAGCTCCTCGTGCCAGCGGCCGTTCTGATCCTGATAGACGATCCCGTCGGTATTTCCGGCGACAGTCTGCCGGGCGGCGGCCCGGTTTGCCGCCTTCAACGCCGCATCATGCGTCGGAAAGGTCTCCGACAGCGCGCCGCCGACCTTGTAGGCCCAGCCGCCGTCATGCTCGACCACCTCGTACTTGACCATGACCATCGCGCATCCTCCTTTCAATCGAAGGAAAACCGCGCCCCGGCCATGGGGTTCCGGCTAATCGCCGTTGCCGCTATCGGCCGCGCGCAGCGAATCCAGCACCGGCATCGAGGTGATGTGGTAGCCGGCATCGACATGATGGATATCGCCGGTGACACCTCCGGAGAGATCCGAGAGATAATAGAGCGCCGAGCCGCCAATCTCTTCAAGAGAAACCGACTTGCGCAAGGGCGAATTGGCGCGCTGCCAGGAGAGCATCGCGCGCGCATCGGAGATACCGGCGCCGGCCAGCGTCCGCACCGGCCCGGGCGAGAGCGCGTTGACGCGGATGCCGCGCGGGCCGTAATCGCCGGCGAGATAGCGCACGCTCGCCTCAAGCGCCGCCTTGGCGACGCCCATGACGTTGTAGTTCGGCATGATCCGCGTCGAGCCGCCATAGGTCAGCGTGATCATGCTGCCGCCCCTGGGCATGCGCTCCGCTGCCCGCCGGGCGATCTCGGTGAAGGAGAAGCAGGAGATCACCATGGTTCGCGAGAAGTTCTCGCGGCTGGTGTCGGCATAGAGGCCCTTGAGCTCGTTCTTGTCGGAGAAGCCGATGGCGTGGACGATGAAGTCCAGCGTGTTGCGCTCGGGATCGCCGCCCCAGGCCTCGTCCAGCGCAGAAAAGGCGGCATCGACCGAAGCGCTGTCCTCGACATCGCAGGGCACGACCAGCTTCGAGCCGATGCTCTCCGCCAGCGGCCGGACGCGCTTGCCGAGCGCATCGCCCTGATAGGTGAAGGCGATCTCGGCACCATGGGCGTGAAGGGTGCGGGCAATGCCCCAGGCAATCGAATTCTGATTGGCGACGCCCATGATGAGGCCGCGCTTGTTGTGCATCAGCGGGAGCATGGCAAACTCGGAAGGGGCTTCAGGAACGGGTCCGAAGGCGGGGAAACGGAGGGAAGTCGGCTGGTCGGGTGGATCGAACTCTCGGCATATCGGCACGGCCCGGTTTTTGCGGGCACGAAAACGGCTAGTCTGTCCTGGTGATCGCGGCAGCGGCGGCCTTCGAGGTCGAAACCGGCACGATCTCGAAACGCACGAGGTCGTTCCATTGCAGGACCCATTCCTGCAGCAGCGCAACATCGTCGCATTCCATGATCTGGAAGCAGCGGCCGAGATCGGCCGAGACCCAGCTCTCGACATAGCGCACGCCGGCCGGAGCCATCCGCCCGCTATGCTGGAAGCGGGCGTAGACGTCCTTCACGCGGGCCTGATCGAAATGCTCGATCACCATGAAGAGCATGGCGCTTCTCAGGCCTCCAGGCGCTTCATCACGATGGTGGCATTGGTGCCGCCGAAACCGAAGGAATTCGAGAGCACGCAGCCCAGGCCGGCATTGTCGATGCGCTTGCGCACGATCGGCATGTCGGCGAAGGCCGGGTCGAGCTCGTCGATATGGGCGCTCTCGCAGATGAAGTCGTTGTTGAGCATCAGGAGCGAGTAGATCGCCTCCTGCACGCCGGTGGCACCGAGCGAGTGGCCGGTCAGCGATTTCGTCGCCGAGATCGGCGGCGACTTGTCGCCGGCGCCGAAGACCTCGCGGATCGCCTCGATCTCCTTGGCGTCGCCGACCGGGGTCGAGGTGCCATGCGGATTGATGTAGTCGACCTTGGCCTTCACGCCTTCCAGCGCCATCTTCATGCAGCGCACCGCGCCTTCGCCGGACGGGGCGACCATGTCGTAGCCGTCCGAGGTCGCGCCATAGCCGACGATCTCGCCGTAGATCTTGGCGCCGCGCGCCTTGGCGTGCTCCAGTTCCTCGAGCACGACGACACCGGCGCCGCCGGCGATGACGAAGCCGTCGCGGGCCAAATCATAGGCGCGCGAGGCGCGCGCGGGCGTTGCATTGAAGTCGGAGGACATCGCGCCCATGGCGTCGAAGAGAACGGAGAGCGTCCAGTCCAGCTCCTCGCAGCCGCCGGCGAAGATGACGTCCTGCTTGCCCCACTGGATCAATTCATAGGCATTGCCGATGCAGTGGTTCGAGGTCGCGCAGGCCGAGGAGATCGAATAGTTGACGCCCTTGATCTTGAACCAGGTCGCCAGTGTCGCCGAAGCGGTCGAGGACATGCCCTTGGGCACGGCGAAGGGGCCGACCTTCTTCGAGGAACCGCTCTCGCGGGCCTTGTCATAGGCGTCAATCAGGGCCCGGGTCGAGGGGCCGCCGGAACCCATGATGATGCCGGTGCGCTCGTTGCTGATCTCGGCCGTCTCCAGGCCGGCATCGGTGATCGCCTGCTCCATCGCGACCTGGTTCCAGGCCGAGCCGCCGCCATGGAAACGCATGGCGCGCCGGTCGAGCACCGTCGCGGGATCGAGCGTCGGCACGCCGGCGACCTGGCTGCGGAAGCCGTGCTCGGCGAAATCCGGAACGAAGGAAATGCCCGATTTCGCCGATTGCAGCGACGCCAGGACCTCCTGCGTGTTGTTGCCGATGGACGAGACGATGCCCATCCCGGTGACCACGACGCGTCTCATGCTCGCTACTCCAGCTCTCAGCACGCGGCGGGCAAGCCCGGCCGCTTCTGGATTCCTATCGCGCAAATGGACCGAGCGGCAGCTGCGCGCAAGGTCGGGCTGCGTTTTTCCTCAGGCGGCTTCCGGCTTGAACAGGCCGACGCGCATGTCGCTGACCGTGTAGATGCGCTTGCCGTCGGCCTCCAGCCAGCCATCGGCGATGCCGAGCACGAGCTTCGACTTGAAGACGCGCTTGAAGTCGACGCCGTAGACGACCTTCTTGACCGAGGGCAGGACCTGATCGGCGAACTTGACCTCGCCGACGCCGAGCGCCCGGCCACGGCCCGGCAGGCCGAGCCAGCCGAGGAAGAAGCCGGTGAGCTGCCAGAGCGCATCGAGCCCGAGGCAGCCCGGCATCACCGGATCGCCCTTGAAATGGCAGTCGAAGAACCAGAGATCGGGCTTGATGTCGAACTCGGCGCGGACCATGCCCTTGCCGTGCTCGCCGCCCTCTTCAGCGATCTCGACGATGCGGTCGAACATCAGCATCGGCGGCAGCGGAAGCTGCGCATTGCCCGGCCCGAACAGTTCCCCACGACCGCAGGCGAGGATCTCCTCGTAGCTGAAAGACGACTGACGCTGCATTCCCGTGAGGCTCCCTCGCACCGGCCGGATGCGGCCGGTGTCTCCTGTGCCGTGCCTAACACAGCGGAAGCCGGAAACGAAAGAGCAGCGGGCGCGTCGACCCACACCGCAACGCCGAAAACCACAACGAAACGGCGCCAGATCAATGCAGCAAGGGCCGCCCACCGCCTGGAAGCCGGCGCGACGCTTGCGACGGGAAGCCCGACGCCCTACATTTCAGTTCAAATCATTCAAGAGACGGAGCCTCCAGGACATCCGTTAGACAAAAGGGCACGCGAGCACGGCATGAGCGACCTGACCTCCCAGGACCAGGGCTATGGAACGTCGGCGCGGCAGGGGTGTCCCTTTCACGATATCCGCCAGAAGCTGCGGCGCGTCGGGTTGCGCCCGACCCGCCAGCGCGTCTCGCTCGGCTGGGTGCTCTTTGCCAAGGGCCAGCGCCATGTCAGCGCCGAGATGCTGTTCGAAGAGGCGATGAAGGAGCGCATCCCGGTCTCGCTGGCGACGATCTACAACACGCTGCGCCAGTTCACCGAGGCCGGCCTGCTGCGCGAGCTCACCCTCGACGGCGCCAAGGCCTATTTCGACACCGCCGACCATGATCACCATCATTTCGTCGTCGACGGCGAGAACCGGGTGATCGACATCCCGGCCGACGAGATCGACGTCGCCAGCCTGCCGGTGCCGCCTGCGGGCTACGAGATCGCGCGAGTCGACGTCGTGGTGCGGCTGCGCAAGATCGACGGCTGATCGCCGCTCCGCCGCTTCCGGAGACGATATTCATGCACTTCACCGATTCGCCGCTCTCGCGCCGCGCGCTTGCAGGCCTCCTGCTCGCAGCGGCCGTTCCCGCCACGCCGGCGCTCGCCGCACCGCGCGTGCTTCGGGGCACCGTCGCCTATCGCGAACGCATGGCACTGCCGCCCGGCGCTGTCGTCGAGGTCAAGCTGCTCGACGTCTCGCTGGCCGATGCTCCCTCCCGCACGATCGCCGAGACCCGCGTTTCCGGTCGGCGCATCCCGGCGCGCTGGACCCTGCGCTTCGATTCGCGGCGGATCGAGCCCCGGCACAGCTACGCGCTGCAGGCGCGCATTCTCGACGGCGACCGGCTGCTCTTCATCACCACGGAACGGCACAGCGTTTTCACGGGCGGGCCGGACAAGACCGATATCTGGGTCCAGCGCGTCTCGGGCGATGACCGGCCGCCCGCCGCCGCCCCCTCCCCAATCGGAAGCTGGCGTCTCGCAAGCCTCGGCAGCAAGGACGTTCCCGGCTCGATCGTCACGACCCTCGCCATTGCGGCGGACGGCAAGGTGTCAGGCCGGGGCGGTTGCAACGGCTTCGGCGGCAATGCGACGCTCAAAGGCCGGACGATCCGCTTCTCGCGCATGGTTTCGACGATGATGGCCTGCGCGCCGGATACGATGGCGCAGGAGCGCGGCTTCCTCGACGGGCTTGCCAAGGTCCGCCGCTGGGATATCCATCGCGGCTCCGGCCTGCTCGCGCTGCTCGACAGCCGCGGCCGGCCGGTAATGGTGCTGACTGCGCAGTAGCGCAGGCGGCCAGCGTCAGTCGACCTTCTCGTTGGGATAGACGCCCCAGAGACGCTCCTGGCGGATAAAGCCATCGATGTTGCCGACGCTGATGCGACACCAGGCATTGACGCAGGACGAGACGCTGGTGACGACGCCCGGCTGCAGCCTGGCGACGACGGCTGACTCCTCGTTCGCAGCGCTGCGCATCGGGAAATTCTCGTCTTTCTTCTTCGACCAGGGCGCAACGAGCGCGGTGCGGCGGCCGGAGAGCAGGCTGTGCAGCACCCAGCCCTCGGTGCCGTCGGCATCGCGCACGCGGCGCCAGGTCTCGAATTCCGCGGTGACTTCCATCGGCAGGCCGGCGCGCTGATAGACCCAGCGCGTCCGGTGCTCCTTCGAGGGGCCTTCGCGCAGGTTCACGCGATCCGTCTTCAGGCTGACATAACGCGGCACCGGCAGCCCGGTGACGGAGCCTGCCTGCATGTCCTGAGCAGAGGCGACCGCCGGCAAGCCGAGGAGGGCGAACGTCGCCAGGGCCTGGCAGCGCATCGACGAGATTTTCATGCCGCCACTCTCCTTCGCGTCCGCTTACCCCCGGCGAAGGGGCAAGTTGTCATCCGCCGCGCCGCCGCCTAGACAACGATCATGGTGCCGCGCAACAATTCCCATTCCTGGGCCACCAGGGTTAATGGCGGGTTGAGGATATCAGGCCGATACGGCCAATGACGGAAGGGTGACCGCCATGTCGAAGAAGAAGCCCTTGGTGGTGGTGACGCGCAAACTGCCCGCCGTGGTCGAGACCCGGATGCGCGAACTCTTCGACGCACAGCTCAACATCGACGACAAGCCGATGTCGCAGGCCGCCCTGGTCGAGGCCGTGAAGACCGCCGACGTGCTCGTCCCGACCGTGACCGACAAGATCGACGCCGCCGTGATCGCGCAGGCCGGCGACCAGCTGCGCCTGATCGCCAACTTCGGCAACGGCGTCGACAATATCGACGTCGCCAGCGCCGTGCAGCGCGGCATCACGGTGACCAACACGCCGGGCGTCCTGACCGACGACACCGCCGACATGACGATCGCGCTGATCCTCGCCGTCGCCCGCCGCATTGCCGAGGGCGCGCGCGTCATCCCCGATGACGACTGGGCCGGCTGGTCGCCGACCTGGATGCTCGGCCGGCGCATCACCGGCAAGCGCCTCGGCATCGTCGGCATGGGCCGCATCGGCCAGGCACTGGCGAAGCGCGCCGCCGCCTTCGGCCTCTCGATCCACTACCATAACCGCCGCCGGGTCGATCCGCGCACGGAGGAAGCGCTCAACGCGACCTATTGGGATTCGCTCGACCAGATGCTGGCGCGGATGGACATCGTCTCGGTCAACTGCCCGCACACGCCGGCGACCTATCACCTGCTCTCGGCCCGCCGCCTCAAGCTGATGAAGCCGGACGCGATCCTGGTGAACACCGCCCGCGGCGAGGTGGTCGACGAGACCGCACTTGCCCGCATGCTGGAAGCCGGCGAGCTCGCCGGCGCCGGGCTCGACGTGTTCGAGAGCGAGCCGGCGGTCAATCCGCGCCTGCTCAGGCTCGCGCGCCAGCACAAGGTCGTGGTGCTCCCGCATATGGGCTCGGCCACGCATGAGGGCCGCGCCGACATGGGCGAGAAGGTCATCGTCAACATCAAGACCTTCATGGACGGCCACAAGCCGCCGGACCGCGTGCTGCCGAGCATGCTCTGAGGGCACGCTTCAGGCGGCGCGCAGCCCCGCAAGGCGCGCCGCTTCCGCGGGCCATTCCCTGAAATCGTCGACGACCGCTGCCGCTCCAGCAGCCAGCAGGCGCTCGCGCATGCGCCCCTTGTCATGGGCGACGCCGGTGAAGCCGGCGACCTGCATGCCGGCTGCCCGCGCCGCCAGCACGCCCGGCACCGAATCCTCCAGCACCAGGCAGCCCCCGGCCTCGGCGCCCATCTGCGCAGCCGCGAACAGGAAGACATCCGGCGCCGGCTTGCCGCGCGCCACCTGCGAGGCCGAGAAAACATGGGGATCGAACAGGTCGATCAATCCCGCCAGCGCGAGATTGCGGCGCAGCGGCTCGAGCACGGTGGAGGACGCCACGCAGCGGCGCCCGGCCAGAACGGTCAGCGCCTCCCGCACGCCGGGAAGCGCGCGCAGTTCGGTTTCCAGACGCAGCGCGACCGCATCCTCGATGCGCGTCTCGAAATCGGCAGGGAGAGACCGGCCCAACGCGATTTCGATGATCTTCATGCCGTCGGCCCAGGGGATGCCGACGAGCTGCTCGACATAATGATCGAGTGTCCAGTCGCTCAGCCCGACCTCATGGCACATGGCGAGACTGACCTCGCCATAAAGCGTCTCGGTATCGATCAGCGTGCCGTCGCAATCGTAGATGACGAGGTCGAACGACACGAGCCTTGCCCCGGCCGCTCAGCGGGCCTGGAGCGCGTCGAACTGGCCGGTCTTGCGGAAACGCCAGAGATAGGAGGTGATGACCGCCTCCGACGAGGTCGGCGCCAGCCCGAGCCCGGCGAAGTCGCGGCCCTCGGCCTTGGCCTCCGCAGAGACCACGTTGTCGCTGGCGAGCAGCGTAACCTGATCGCGCGTCATGACGAGTTCGTCCGGGATCAGGCCGAGCGTCAGCGTGTCGGCGACCTGCAGCACGCTGCCCATGATCCGGGCCAGCGGGAAAGGCAACGGCGCGAGCAGGCGCTTGCGGCCGGTCACCTTGCAGACTTCCTCGACGATCTCACGCAGGCTCTGCACCTCCGGCCCGCCGAGCTCGTAGACGCGACCGCCCTGGACCGTGCCGTCGACGGCGCGGGCGACGATCTCGGCGACGTCGCCGACGAAAGCCGGCTGGAACTTCGTCACGCCATCGCCGACCAGCGGCACCACCGGCAGCATCCGGGCGAGCGAGGCGAAGCGGTTGAAGAAGGTATCCTCCGGCCCGAACATCACGGACGGCCGCAGCACGACCGCGCCCGGCACGGAGGCGAACATGGCGGCCTCGCCCTCGGCCTTGGAGCGGGCATAGGCCGAAGCCGATTCGGCGGAGGCGCCGAGCGCCGAGACCTGGACCACGCGGGCGATGCCGGCAGCGGCGCAGGCCTGCGCGACGGCGCGAGCGCCATTCGCCTGCACGGCCGGGAAGCTCTGGCGACCCTGCTCCTGCATGATGCCGACGAGATTGACGACGGCGTCAGTGCCCTTCACGGCGGCCGCGACCGAGGCGGGATAGCGCAGATTGGCCTGAACGGCGTGGATCTGGCCGACAGTGCCCAGCGGCTGGAGGAAATTGGCGAGATCCGGCCGACGCACGGCGACGCGCACCCGGTAGCCGCGCTTGACGAGCGCGCGCACGACATGGCGGCCGACGAAACCGGAGCCGCCGAAAACCGTGACGAGTTGCTGGGCCGGGGCTTGGGAAGCCATCGTGAAAGCTCCGTTTAGAATGCTTCTGCCCTCCTAGATCATGTTCCGCCAAAGTGGAAATGCCTTTTGCGGCAGAGACCTCCTGCGCCCAGGCCCTGCGGCGTTCCGCCCTACTCTCAGACGCGGCATCCCCCATTCAACGTCGATCGGCCGCTTTCGCACCGGAACGGCCCGGAATTCGCTATGGCCGCTGAGACCCTTTCCACAGGACCGCAAAAACAAATTCATTTCGCCGCGACAGGGCCGTTGACAGGACGACTCGGCCCCCGTAAACGAACCGCCGTTGCCCAGGTGGCGGAATTGGTAGACGCACCAGCTTCAGGTGCTGGCGCTCGCAAGGGCGTGGAGGTTCGAGTCCTCTCCTGGGCACCACTCAGCTTTCTACCGAGCTGAAAACATTATGGTTTGTTACGCAAAATCCCGCACCTGATCACAGGGTGCGGGATTTTGCGTTCATGGGCTGTGCTTCCTCGTCGGGAATTTCGTCCTCCGCCTTCAGTGCCGGCCGGAGCATCTGGACGGCAGCCGCGACACGTCGCGCCCGGTCAGCCTTCTTGATGTAGGCGGAGCTCTCCTGGCTCCCTTGGGCTCATCCGAAGATGGCATTCATCCGCGCCTCGGTTGGCGCCGCGCCCGGGAGCCTCATGCATCGCTGAAAAGCTGCGGCTGGGCAGCCAGGAGGATAATTTCCGCGGCGCAATCACAGGCCGCCAGCCAGCCCAATCCAGTAGCCAGGCTGATACTGGATTGGCAGAAAGCGCTCGTGCAGCTCCCGCAGCGTTGCCTCTGCATCGATATCGCCGAAAAGCTCCGGGTGAAGCCAGCTTGCGATGCGCTGCAGTGCCACGAACTGGTAGGGGCTGTTGTAGAACTGGTGCCAGATCGCAAAGACGCGCTGTTCGGCGACCGCTTTGCCATGCGCGAATGCCGGACGCTTCGCCAGCGCCTCGAGCTTGCTGCGAGCTGCCGACAGGTCAGCCCCCGGGCCGAGGCCGACCCAGCCGCCGCCGGGAGCCAGCGCGTCCCAGTTTCCGCCCGTTACGATGACGACGTCCGGGTCCCGGGCGATGATCGTTTCAGGATTGATCGTGCCGAACGTTCCCGGAAGGAGTTCGGAGCCGAGGTTATGGCCGCCGGCCATTTCGACCATGAGGCCGAAATTCTCCTTCCCGAAGCTCATGCAGCAGGCATCCGAATATCCGGGGATGCGATCCAGCATGACGAGCGGCCGCTTGAGGTCCAAGTTTCTCGCTATCGGAGCCGTCACGCGGGCGATCTGGTCTCTGCGGAAGGTGAGCAATTCTTCCGCAATCGCCTCGCTTTCAAACAAGCGCCCGAGCAGACGCAAGGATAGCTCCGTGTTTCGGAGCGGTGCATGGCGGAAGTCGACATAGAGCACCGCGATCCCCACGGAGGCGAGCTTGTCGACGAGCTGCATCTCGGCACTGGCCCGCTCGGCTTCGTAGTTGAGGAGAAGCACGTCGGGCTGAAGCGAAATCGCCTTCTCGATGTCGAAATTGCCAGCTCCCACGCTGCCGAATTTCGGGATGCCGGCGACCTCCGGAAAGCGTTCGGCATAGGCGCGGTAGCTGTCGGGGTCGGATTTTTCCAGGTCCTCCCCCCAGCCGACGATCCGCTCAAATGGGTTGCCGCGGTCCAGCGCCGCAATGGCGTGGATCTGCCGCCCTTCGCCGAGCAGCACCCGCCGAACAGGAAGCTGCACCGCGACCTCCCGTCCAAGGATGTCGGTGACCTTGATCGGCGCGGCTGACGGCCGGCTGGCCGCGATGAGCGGCAGGCCCAGGCCGACGGCACCGAGAAGGCCGCGGCGAGAGAGACGGAGGCGCGCCATCACAGGTCCATGGACATGGACAGGAGATATGTCCGCGGCGCCCCTTGCGTGAACGTCCCGAAGGAAGCGGCTCCCGCCCAGTATTTCGTGTCGGTCACATTCACGACATTCGCCCGGAACGTCGTCTTGCGGCCGTTGAGTTCGGTCGCGTAGCGCAGCCCGAGGTCGAGGCGCGTCCAGTCCGGCAAGGCCTGCGTGTTGGCGGCATCGACGTACTGCTTGCCGGTATGGATGATCGCGGCATTGAGAGTCAGGCCTGCAATCCAGGGCAGATCCCATTCCGCGCCGAGATTGAGCTGAATGCGCGGCACGCCGATGGGCGTATTGCCGATATTGGCGATGGCCGCCGTCCGGGTCAGCTCCCCATTGAGAAGGGTCACGCCACCAAGCACGCGCCATTGCGACGAGATCTGACCGAAGGCCTGGAGCTCGAGGCCCCGGACCCTCTGCTCTCCCGTTTCGGCGAACCTGCCGGCAGGGCTAAGTTCGCCAACAGGCCGCGTGATCTGGAACGCCGCGAGCGAGGCTCCGAAGCCATTGTAGTCCAGCTTGACGCCGGCCTCGATCTGGCGGGCCACGTAGGGAGCGAGTATCTCGCCGGCATTGGTGGCCGTAACCGGCGCAACGTCGCCGCGGCTCAGCCCTTCGATATAGTTTCCATAGAAGGAGACGTGCTCCCAGGGACGGATGACCAGTCCGACGAACGGCGTCGTGGCGCTCTTGTCATAGGACGAGGCCAGCGTCCCGACATTGGACACATAGTTTCGTGCCTGAATGTTCTGACGCCGAACGCCGAGCGTCAGCAGGACGCGCTCGTCGAAAGCCGAAAGGGTATCGGCCGCCGAGAGGCTGGTCAGCGTGCTGTCGGACAGCGGCGCCTGCCGCCCCACGCGCAGAGCCGCAATTTCCGGCACGCGCACGGGATTGTAGATGTTCGAGATGTAAGTCCCGCCGACAGCGCCGAACTCGCGCTTGGTCTCCTCATGATAACGGGATGCCTGCACGGTCAGGTTATGACGAATGAAGCCTGTCTCGAACTTCGCCCTGATGCCACCCTCGAAGGTGTGGCGATCGATACCCATGCCGTAGAATTGCGGTGAGGTGCTGGTCGTCCCCAGCACGCTGGTGATCATCGGCGCGGAAGCGAAGAAGCGCTCGACATTGCTGTGCGAGGCACCGGCGTTGCCGAACACGGTGATGGCGTCAGTGACGTCGTATTCCAGCTTGAGCAAGCCGCCACGATCATCGACGTCTGAATATTCCCAGGGCTGAGTGACGTTGCGGCGACCATCCGCAGCTTTGGGAACCGGCACTCCCGCGCGCATGAAGAATGGCCGGGCAGGCGCGTTGAAGCGGTCGGATTGAGCGAGGACATAGGCCCATGCGCGGAACCGCTCGCCCTGATAGTCGATGGCCAGAGCTCCGACGCCCGACTGCTCCTTCTGATGGTCGACAGCTGTCCTGCCGTCATTCAGGCTCGTGATGGCCCGCACACCCCATTCCCGGTTGACACCGAAGCGTCGGGAAACGTCGAGCTGCCCGCCGCCTCGTGCGTTCGAACCATAGTTCAGCGTAAAGCGCGTCAGGTCGCCTTCAGCACGCTTCGGAACGATATTGACGACGCCGCCGATCCCGCCATTGGGTGAAACGCCGCTGATCGCTGCCGAAGGCCCCTTCAGCACCTCGATGCGCTCAGCGTAATCGGAGAAAACGCGGAAGCTCGGCGCGACGCCGTAGACGCCGTCGAACGCGATCTCGCCGCTGGTGCCCTCGTTGATCGGGAACCCGCGGATATAGAGCGAATCGAACGGCGCGCCCGTGCCCTGGGTTGCCCGGACCGATGGATCGAGCGCGAGGGCCTCGGAGGCCGTCCTGGCCTGGCGGTCGCGGATGAACTGTTCGGTGTAGCTGGTGACGCTGAACGGCGTCTTTGCAATGTCGGTGTTGCCGAGAGCGCCGATGCGAGCCCCGGTCGCAACCTGTCCGCCTGCGAACGGCGCCGGAACCTGCGAGGGACGCGTCCCTTCGACAATGATCTCGTCGAGTTGGACCTGGCTCTGCTGCTGAGCGACGACTGGCGTGCAGGACAGGGAAAGGCTCGTGGCGACAATCGCCGTCGCGCTCACCGCCGGCAGTGCCGTAAGCTTTCCTCTTCGCACCATCATAACGATGGAGAATTTCGTGACATTCATTCCAGCACCACAAGCCGTAATCGAAACTAAAACGCTCCGACCTGATGATATCTGCGATGCAGTCTTGTCAATAATCCAACCGAATATCTGATTATAAACTCAGTGGCAGTCCAGATACGCGCGCCGTAATTTTTAATTAATCAAATTAACACCCGGAACCGAGGCACGCCCACAGGGATGCGCCATTGACACACGCTGCAAAGTACTTGTCACAACATAGCGAGGTCGAGCTGGCCTTCATCGATGGCAGTTTCGGGAGGCCTGCCTCCAAGAGCCTGACTGCTGCCTCATAAGCCGCGCTGGGCCGTTGGCCCTGCTGGAATGAGAGCAAGGTCTACCGGCTGATATTGTGCCAGGCGGCGCAATCCTGCGATGTCCGGCAGCTCCATGAGACGCGAGGTGCTGACGATCAGCCGCTCGGCACGCAGTTCCTGCATCACGCGATTGAGGTGCGGAACGCTGAGCCCCAGCACATCGGCCAGGATACCTTGCGAAAAGGGAAGATCGAACCGCGTCTGTTCGGCGCATCCGACCTCCAGCAGGCGGTCGTGAATCTCGAGCAGGAAATGCGCGAGCCGCTCGATCGGCGTGCGCCGGCCGAGATTGACGATGTGCTCCGCACAAATCGCGGCTTCCCGGGCTGCGAGCCAGGTCAGGACGAGGCCGAATTGCGGCCGCTCGTAGCAAAGACGCACATAGGAACTGAGCGGGCAGACGCTGTAGCTGAGATTGCTCACCGCCACGACCGCATAGGTCGCGCGGTCGAAGAAGCTGACGGGAAAGCCGATCACATCGCCCGGCAAAATCACGTTCAGAATCTGCCGCTTGCCGTTCCGCAACAGCCTGTAGCGGATCGCGTAGCCGCTCCGGACGAAACACAGGTCGCGATGCTCCGCCCCGTGGACGATGAGATCGTGCCGCTTCGCCGCCGTACCCTCGCGCTCCATGATCGCCTCGAGGCTATCGAGGTTCCCGGCGTTCATATCCATGAGGCGAGAAATCTTTGTGACGAAGGGATGTCCGGTGAGCGGCATGATGCGGTTTACACCCCTTATCGATTGGTTCTCATGGAGTATTCTGCGGCCGATTATTAATCGATATCAATAATCAATATTATCGGACGAAAGTGGCATTGACCATATAGCCAATGCAGCGGGGAATGGCCGCGACGTGTCTTCAGATATTCGGTGCCGACAGCACGTCCAAACCCCCGCATGACGAAGGGGAGGATCGGACACCAGAGGGGAAGGACGCACATGACATCCGACAATCGCAAGCTCACGAACCTGTCCCGGCGCACGCTGATCCAGGGCGGCCTTAGCGTTGCGGGCGGCGTGATCCTGCCGGCGGGCCTGTTCCCGGTCCACGCGGCCGGCCAGACGGCGATCGGCACCTGGCCCGAAGGGTCCAAGGGCGACACCGTCAATATCGGCGCAGCCGTGCCGCGCACCGGCGCCTATGCGGTGCAGGGCGAGGACGAGCTCAAGGGCTGGCAGCTCGCCGTCGAACACATCAACACCAACCATGAGCTGATGAAGAAGCTCGCGCCGAAGATCAACAACGGCGTCAACGGCAAGAAGGTGAACCTGCTCGCGGCCGACTCCGCCGCCAAGCCGAACCAGGCGGTGCAGGAGCAGCAGACCTTCATCAACCAGAACAAGATCATCCTGATGACCGGCTCGACCTCGTCGGCCGTCGCGGTGGCGCTCAACAAGTTCGCGCAGCGCGAGAAGGTGCTCTACGTCGCCGCCATTTCAGGCTCGAACGACACCACCGGCAAGGATTGCGTGCGCTACGGCTTCCGCCAGAATTTCTACGGCGAGACCGCCGCGAACGCGATCGGCCCGCAGCTCGTTAAGGCCTACGGCAAGAACCGCAAGGCGGCGTTCATGACGCCGGACTACACCTACGGCCACACCGTCACCAAGTCGGTCAACGACTACCTGACCGAGAAGGGCGGCTGGACGCAGGTGACCAACCAGGTCTCCCCGCTCGGCACCCAGGATTTCAGCCAGTACCTGACCAACATCGCCAATTCCGGCGCCGAGTTCATCATCAACGTCAACTGGGGCCGCGACGCGGTGCTCTCGGTGCAGCAGGCCAAGCAGTTCGGCCTGACGCCGGCGATGAAGATGGTGATCCCCTACCAGATCCCGTTCCTCGCCAAGGAAGCGGGGCCGGAGCTGATGGAAGGCGTCTTCGCCGCGACCGATTACTGGTGGACGCTCGAGGACAAGTATCCGCTGGCCAAGATGTTCAACGAAGCCTTCGTGAAGAAGTTCGGCTATCGCCCGGAATGGGGCGCTGAGAACGCCTATGTCAGCTTCGCGCATTGGGCGCGCATGGTGACGGAGGCCGGCAGCTTCTATCCGCCGGATGTCATCAAGCAATACGAGAAGGGCGAGACGATTCCCTCGCTGCTCGGCGACGTGCGCTATCGGCCGGAAGACCACCAGTGCATCCGCCCCGTCGTCATCGTCCGCGGCAAGGCCGTCAAGGACATGAAGAACAAGGAAGACTTCTGGGAGGTTCTCGAGGTCCTTCCGGGCGAACCGCTGATGCAGAAGCCGGATGCGTTCGGCTGCAAGCTCGGCGACTACACCTGACCGATCGAACCCGCCGCCGCGCTGGCTGAGAAGGCGGGTTCTCCGGATTGCGGGAGGGGGTGCGGGGGACCGAGCGTCGGTCTCCCGCGGCTCCCTGCCCCAGCCCCCGTCCGACGACAAGACAAGCGCAGAAGCCGGCGCGAGGCCGGACTCTACCCGCGTTCAGGCAAACGGATAGCATCGTGGTCAACTGGGCGAACTTCATCTCGCAATGCTTCAACGGGCTCGTGCTCGGCGCGCTGCTCGCGCTGATCTCGTCCGGCCTGACGATCATCTACGGCACGCTCGGCGTGCTGAATCTCGCGCATGGCGCGATGTTCATGCTCGGCGGCTATGCCGGCTGGGTCGCCTACACCTATAGCGGCTCGTTCCTGGTCGCGGTGGCGGCAGGCTCGCTCTTCGTGATGCTGGTCGGCATCGTGGTCGAGCGGCTCATCATCCGGCATTTCTACACCCGCCCGCATGAGGACCAGCTCCTCGTCACCTTCGGCCTCAGCATCGTGTTCGTCGAGGCGGTCCGGTTCTTCTTCGGCAGCCTGTCGAAGATGGTGCCGCCGCCGGGCCCGCTGGTCGGCATCACGCCGCTCGGCTTCATGATGTATCCGACCTACCGGCTCGCCCTGCTCGGCATCGTCGCCGTCGCGCTGCTGGCGCTCTATTTCGTACTCTACCGCACCCGGATCGGCATGATCGTGCGCGCCGGCATCGAGGATTCGGTGATGGTCGATTCGCTCGGCATCGACGTCTACAAGATCTTCATGCTGGTGTTCGGCATCGGCGCCATGGCGGCGGGCTTCGCCGGCATCGTCAATGCGCCGGTGGTCTCGATCGCGCCGGATGTCGGCGAGGCGATCCTGGTACAGACATTCGTCGTGGTGGTGATCGGCGGCGTCGGCTCCTTCCCCGGCGCGATCCTCGGCGGCCTGATCGCCGGCCAGATCATCTCCATCACCTCCATGTTCAACCCCGGCTACGCCTATATCATGCTGTTCGTGGCGATGACGCTGGTCCTGGTGCTGAGGCCCTACGGGCTACTCGGCGCAGCCGGCCGCGAGTGACGCCGATGCGCAGCCAACGCCCCTTCCTCGTCGAGACCATCACCGCGATCGCGCTGATCCTGGCGCCGTTCGTGCTGCCCCATCTCGGCTTCACGCCGAACACTATCAACCGCATCCTGGTCTGGGGCCTGTTCGGCCTCGGCTTCGATATCCTGTTCGGCTATACCGGCCTCCTCTCCTTCGGCCAGTCGGCCTTCTTCGGCACCGGCGGCATGTTCGCAGCCTATCTGCTGACGGAAGCCGGCTTCGGCTATGTGATGGCCGCCGTCTTCCTCGGCACGATCGTGGCTGCGATCGTCGGCTATCTGATCGGCCTGATCGCGTTGCGCCGCACGGGCATCTATTTCGCGATGATCACGGTCGCGATCGCGGAGGTGTTCTTCTTCGTCGAGTTCAATCCGCTTTCCGCCTTCACGGGCGGCGAGAACGGCCTGCCGGGCGTGCCGAGGCCCAGCATCTTCCTCGGCTTCACGACGCTGGAATTCAACACCGATTTCCAGGTCTACGGGTTCCTGGCATTCTGGTATTTCGTCGGCCTCGTCATCGCGCTGCGCATCGTGCGCTCGCCGGTCGGCGCGATCCTCTCGGCGATCCGCGACAATCCGCAGCGCGCCGCCGCGCTCGGCCACGACATCCACAGCTACAAGCTGACCGCCTTCGTCGTGGCGGCGGCCTATGCCGGCTTTGCCGGCGGCATGCTTGGCCTGATGCAAGGATTCATGCCGCCGGATGCCTTCATGTTCGAGACCTCCGGCCAGCTCGTGATGCAGACGGCGATCGGCGGCGCCGGCACCTTGTTCGGCCCCCTGGTCGGGGCGGCGGTCTGGCTCTATCTCAGCGACTTCTTCCAGAACACGCTGCATCTGGGAGCCACCTGGAAGCTCGTCCTCGGCATCGTGTTCGTGCTGCTGGTCTGCTTCCTGCGCCACGGCATCGTCGGGGCCGTGATCGATCTCTACCGTCTCGTCGCCGGCCGGTGGGCGGAGACGGCTCCCGGGGCGGGCGTTGTCCCTCCCGCGAGCGTGCCCGCCACCCCTCCGACTGTCGCGATGATGCCGGCCCGCCGCCGCGACAGCGACCGCTCCTCCGGCCCCATCCTCCAGGCCACCGGCCTGACCAAGCGCTATGGCGGCGTGGTCGCCAACAGCGACATCGACTTCACCGTCAACCACGGCGAGTTGCGCGGCATCATCGGCCCGAACGGCGCCGGCAAGTCGACCTTCTTCAAGATGCTGACCTGCGAGGTGCCTCCGACATCCGGCCAGATCCTGTTCGAGGGCAAGGACATCACCGGAATGGGCGTGGCCGATGTCTGCCAGCTCGGCCTCACCAAAAGCTACCAGATCAACCAGCTCTTCAACCGGCTCACCGTACGCGAGAACCTGATGATCGCCGCGCTCGCCGAAACCCGCGGCAAATTCAAGCTCGACCTGTTCAGCAATCCCAGGAACAGCCCCGAGCTGACCGAGCAGGTCGACCATGCGATGGCGCTGGTCAATCTCGCCAGCCGGGGCGATGCCCAGGTGTCCGAACTGGCCTATGGCGAGAAGCGGCGGCTCGAGATCGGGCTGGCGCTCGCCACCTCGCCGTCGCTGCTGCTGCTCGACGAGCCGCTTGCCGGCATGAGCCCGGCCGAGCGCATCGAGACGGTCAAGCTGCTCAAGTCGATCAGCCGGGGGCGTACGATGATCGTGATCGACCACGACATGGACGCGCTGTTCGAGCTCGCCGAGCGCGTCACCGTGCTCCAGGAGGGGCGCGTGCTGGTCGAAGGCACACCCGACGAAATCAAGGGAAACACCAAGGTGCAGGAAGCCTATCTGGGCGGCGTGCACGATGTGTTGGCGGCCCAATGAGCATGCTCGACGTCACCGGCCTGAATGCCCATTACGGCGACAGCCACATCCTGTTCGATGTCGCGCTGCGCGTCGATCGCAACGAGGTCGTCGCGCTGCTCGGCCGCAACGGCGCCGGCAAGAGCACGATGCTGAAGAGCCTGATGGGCGTGGTGAAGCCGAGCAGCGGCTCGATCCTGTTCGACGGGGAGCAGATCGCCGGCCGCAAGAGCCACACGATCGCGCGCGCCGGCATGCAGCTCGTGCACGAGGACCGTCGCATCTTCGGCAGCCTGAATGTCGAGGAGAACCTGGTGCTGGCCGGGCTGACCGCCAAGGGCCGCTGGCCGCTCGATCGCGTCTACGAGATATTTCCACGCCTGAAGGAGAGGCGCACGAGCCGGGGCACCGATCTTTCCGGCGGCGAGCAGCAGATGCTCGCGATCGGGCGGGCGCTGGTGCGCGACCCCAAGATCATCCTGCTCGACGAGCCGTTCGAGGGTCTGGCACCGGTGATCGTGCAGGACCTCGTCAGGACCTGCCGCGAGCTTGCGATGGCCGGCCAGACGATCATTCTGGTCGAGCAGAACATCGCGGCCGCGCTGACCCTGGCGACGCGCGCCTACATCATCAATAACGGCCATATCGCCCATGAAGGCCCGACCGGCGAGATTCGGGCCCAGCCCGAACTCCTGCAGCGGTATCTGGGGGTCTAGGACATCGGACTGAATACGGTATTCAGTCCGATGTCCTAGGCTTTTGATTTGCATCGGCATTTTCCGAAAACCGCGTTCCACTTTTCGGGCCGATGCTCTAGGCGTCTTGCCCGGCCATCGCGCCTGACGCGCGACAGGCGAGTGTGGGCGCATCACATCGGCCCGTTCGGGGGCGGTTCGCCACGATGCGCGGACGTCGTCTCGTATCCGGCGAGCTCTTCGCGCACGACGGCAAGAAAGCCATCGACGAGAGGATCGGCGCGGTAGTGGCTCGGGAACATCGCGTGGCCGTGGAACATGACCTCCGGCTTGAACGGGCGGAAGGCGATGCCGCTGCGCCGGTAATCGTCGGCGGCAATCGGATTGACGATGCCGATGCCGAGCCCTTGCTCGACAAGCGCGCAGATGGCGGCGCTGAAGGGCGTCTCGATCGCGAGATGGCGGCGCACGCCCGCATCCTGGAAGATGCGATCGACACGTGCCCGCGCACCGTCCTCCAGCGAGAGCGAGATGAAGGCCTCGCCTTCGAGATCCTTGGCCGTGATGCGATCCCGCTTTGCAAGCCGGTGCCCCGGCGGGAGCGCGCAGACGCCGGGGATCATGTAGAGCGGACGATGCTCGACGAGCGGAATGTCGATCACGTTCGCGATGAAGCCGATGTCGCAATAGGATGACGACATCCAGCGCGTCACCGTGCCGTCATGCCCCATCTGCAAGGAGACGCTGACCTGCGGAAAGCGCTCCTTGAAGCGCCGGATGCAGCGGGGGACGAAGCCCAGCGCCATCACCGGCATCGCCGCGATGCGCAGGCGCCCGGTCCCGAAGTTGCGGATGTCACGCGCGGCGTAGGAGAGCGTCTCCAGCCCGATATAGCTGCGTTCGACCTCGCGATAGAAGGCAAGGCCCTCCTGGCTCGGTCGAATCCGCCCGGCTTTTCGCTCGAACAGCTTGAGTCCGATCTCGGCCTCCAGCTCGGCGATCAGCCGGCTGATACTGGGTTGCGAGGTCCGCAATTCCTGCGCGGCCGCCGTCATCGAGCCGCGCAGGATAATGGTTCGGAACGCGTCCACCTGCCTCAAATTCATAGGCCTACTCATATCAGGAGTGAATAGAAGAGCCAAAAACTGAGATTTGACCAGATAGATGGCCGCGGCAATACTTTTGGCCATGTCAACGCGCCCAAACACCGCTGTGACGTCCCGCCTCACCGGCATGGTCTGCCTGCGCTGCGCAGAGCCCTGGCCGGTTGCGGATTACGAGTCCGGGTGTCCGCGCTGCGCGACCGAGGGGCATGCATCCAATCTGCAGCTGACCTACGCACCCGGCGAGCGCGGCGTCTCGCTCCCCTATCCTGACGCGCCATGCCTGGGGGAAGGCGCGACCCCGCTGGTCGAGCTGCCCGAACTGGCGCGCGCGCTGAAGCTCGGCAGGCTGTCCGCCAAGATCGAATGGTGCAATCCGACCGGATCTCACAAGGACCGGATGAGCGCGCAATTGATCGCGCGGGCTCTCGATCGCGGCGCCCCGCGCGTCGTGGCGGCATCGAGCGGCAATGGCGGCCTCTCGGTGGCAGCCTATGCGGCGCGCGCAGGGCTCGCCGCGGAGATCGCAACGACCGATGCCCTGCCGCAGGTTTACCGCAGTGCCATCACCGCCCATGGCGCGAGCATCGCCAGCTTTGCCGGCAGCATGGCGCGCTGGCAGCATCTCGCGAAACGCGTCGGGCAAGGCGCCTTCGCTGCGACGAACTACAAGGTGCCGGCTATCGGCACCAACCCGTTCGGCATCGAAGGCTACAAGACGATCGCGGCCGAGCTCGCGTCGGAGACGATGCCCGATCTCGTCGTCGTGCCCTGTTCGCGCGGGGACCTCCTGTCCGGCATCCGCCTCGGCTTCGAGGAGATCGGCGCAGGCTTGCCGATGCTGGTCGCAGCCGAGCCCTTCGCGCGCCTCGAGCGGGTGCTCGCCGGCGCCGATTATCGCGAGCAGTTCGCGGGCGATACCGCCCAGGCTTCGATCGCCGGCAGTACGGTGACATGGCAGGCCGTCGCGGCCCTGCGCGCCAGCGCCGGCCGTGCCGTTTCTGTCGATGATGACGCGGCGCGGGCGGCACAGCGTCGTCTCGCAGCCTGCGGCCTCCATGCCGAGCTGTCCGCGGTCTCCGCCTTGGCTGCGCTCGCCGCCATCGCCGCGGATGGTGGGCTTTCCGGCCGCCACGCCGTGATCGTGCTCACGGGAGCAGGCTCCCGTGATCCCGGCGACACCGACCTGGCCGCAAGGCCCTGGAACGAAGCTGCCTCCGAAGAGGCGCTCGCGCAGCCGGCAACGACCGGCGCCTTACCACAGAGAACCGATCCATCGGTCCAACAGAAGAGGGAAAACGGATGACCACCCATGTCTCGCACCTGTCGGCGCTCTCGGCTGCCGCAGCCGCCGTCTTCGCGCTCTCGGTCGGCGCTCAGGCCCAGGGCCTGCCCCCGCTGCCGGAAGCGATCAAATCCGCAGGCGTCCTGAAGGCCGGCGTGCGCTGCGACCAGCCGCCCTATGGCTACAAGGACGAAACCGGCAAGTTTGCCGGCGTCGAGACCGACATGGCGATCCAGATCGCCGCCTGGGCCTTCGGCTCGCCGGACAAGATCGAGCTGACCTGCGTGACGGCCGAGAACCGTATCCCGCAGCTGGCGGGGAAGAAGGTCGACATCCTGATCGCCACGCTCGGCGTCACGCCCGAGCGCGCCCGCGTGGTCGATTTCTCCAAGCCTTATCGCTGGGGCGGCTCGGACATGCTCGTCGCCAAGGACAGCCCGATCAAGAAGCTCGACGATGTCGCCGGCAAGACCGTGATCATGCTCAAGGGCTCGACCCAGGCGAAATGGTTCGAGGACAACATGCCCAAGCTCGAGAGCATGCGGCTGAACACGGCGTCCGATGCGCTGCAGGCGCTCAAGCAGGGCCGCGGCGACGCCTATACCCATGATGCCGCGACGCTCGTCGTCATCGCCGCCAAGGATCCGAGCCTGCGCCTCGTCGGCGAGTCCTTCGCAGTCTCGGACGCTGCCGTCGGCGTGCGCAAGAACGAACCCGAATGGCTCGCCTATGTCGATGCAGCCCTCGATCGCATGAAGGCCGAGGGCCTCTACGCGAAATGGGTCGAGAAGTGGATCCCGGCCGAGATCAGGCCCTTCTACGTCGACGCCTTCACCAAGCCGAAGCCGACCGCGCGCTGAGCGAAAGGCAAGCGCCGGGAGCGGTCTGAGCTCCCGGCAACCCGATACCTGGCAGCGGAGGAGCGCGTGCCATGGAATTCGACGTCGCCTATCTCAACGCGCAGTGGCCTGCACTGATGCGCGGCCTGTGGCTGACAGTACAGGTCAGCGCGCTCTCGATCGTGCTCTCCATCCTCGTCGGCGTGCTCGGCGCGGCGGCGCGCGTGCTGCAGGTTCCCGTGCTCGGCAAGCTCGTCGTCGGCTATGTCGAGTTCATCCGCAACACGCCGCTGCTCGCCCAGCTCTTCTTCATCTTCTACGGCCTGCCGGGACTGGGCCTCAGGCTCTCGCTGTTCTGGTCGGGCGTGCTCTGCCTCACGGTCTGGGCCGGGGCCTACCAGATCGAGAATGTCCGCGGCGGGCTTGAAACCGTGGGCAAGGGGCTGCGCGAGGCCGCCTTCTCGCTGGGCTTGTCGCCCTGGCGCTTCTTTCGGCTCGTCGCTGCGCCGATGGCGATCCGCGTCGGCCTGCCGTCGATGCTGAACACCTCGATCTCGCTGCTGAAGAACTCCTCCTATCTGCAGGCGATCGGCCTTGCCGAGCTGACCTATGTCGCGATCGACCGGATCTCGATGGATTTCCGCACCATCGAGATGTTCGCCGCGATCTGCGTGATCTACCTCCTGCTGGTCCTCACCCTCTCCTTCTTCGCGAGCCGGCTGGAATACCGGCTCAACGCCCCGTTCAGGCTTTGAGGGGGGCGAGATGGACCTGCTGATCCGCAACCTCCCCTTCATCCTGCAAGGCCTTGCCATGACGCTGGGCCTGGCGCTGGCGACGCTGTTCTTCGCGACGATCATCTCCTTCCTGCTCGGCACGCTGGCGACGCTGCGCTTCGGCTGGCTGCGCGTGCTGGTGAAGATCTATGTCGAGCTCTTCCGCGACATCCCGCTGGTCGTGAACATCTTCTTCGTGTTCTTCGTGGCGCCGCTGTTCGGGCTGGAGCTCTCGCCCTTCGCGGCGGTCACAGTGGGGCTTTCGGTCTGGGGCAGCGCCAACGGCATCGAGATCGTCCGCGGCGGCTTCAATGCGGTCCCGCGGCATCAATGGCAGAGCGCTGCCGCGCTCGGGCTGAAGACCTGGGAAATCTATCTCTTCATCACCGGTCCGCAGGCGCTGCGCGCGATCCTGCCGCCCTTCGTCGGGCTGCTCACACTGCTCGTGCAGGCGACGTCGCTCGGTGCGCTCGTCGGGGTCAACGAGTTCTTCAAGGTCGGCCAGATCATCGTCGAGCGCACCACGATGATGGAGGGCTGGAATCCGGCCTTCACGGTCTATGCCGCGGTGCTCCTCACCTACTTCGTCATCTGCTCGACGCTGAGCTGGTTCGGCCGCTGGCTGGAGCGCCGGCTGAAGAGCGACCGCCCGCAAACCCGGCCGGAGGCGATCTCCCCGGCCGAGCCGGCAACGCAATTGCCCTGATCCTTCGCAAACTCACCTGCATACCGGGAAAGCCGCCATGGAATCGAAAGTCAGCCGCCGCCTGACCGAAAAGGTCGCCGAAGAAGTCTGCGAGCACATCTATGCGCCGCGACTTGCACGGGATTTCCGCACGGTCTTCGACCATATGAGCGACCTCAACCAGGCGCATGTGCTGATGCTTGCCCGTTGCGGGCTGATCTCCCCGCAGGCTGCCAAAGCGCTCGCCGGCGGGCTCCTGCGCATGGAGGAGGAAGGGCCCGAGGTCGTCGAGCTCGACCCGCAGCGCGAGGATGCGTACTTCAATTTCGAAGCCCATCTGATCAAGCTGATCGGCACCGAGGCCGGCGGGCGGATGCATATCGCCCGCAGCCGCAATGACCTGACGGCCGCGATCGACCGGCTGCGGGCCCGCGACCTGCTGCTCGATGCGAGCCAGGCGCTTCTCTCGGTCGAGGAGCATGCGCTCGACGGTGCCTTCCGCTTCCGGGACGTGGTGATGCCCGGCTACACCCATCTCCAGCCGGCGCAGCCCATCACCTACGGCTTCTATCTCGCCGGCGTCGCGCAGTCGCTCGAACGCGACCATGGCCGGCTCGCGGATGCCTGGGCGCGCACCAATATCAGTCCGCTCGGAGCAGGCGCGCTTGCCGGCACGACCTTCGCGATCGACCGGGAGGCGGTGGCGCGTTCACTCGGTTTCGAGGGGCTGGTGGAAAATGCCCTGGATGCCGTTGCGACCCGGGATTTCGGATTGGAGATCCTGTCGGCGCTCACCCAGATCGCATTGGGCTGGAGCCGCGTGGCGCAGGACTATCATGTGATGGTCTCGCACGAATTCCAGACGATCGAGTTCCCCGACCGCGTCACCGGGACCTCGAGCATCATGCCGCAGAAGAAGAACCCGGTGGTGCTCGAACACCTCAAGGGCAAGGCCGGCCATCTGCTCGGCCTCTATGTCGCGTCCGCGACGGCGGTGAAAGCGACGCATTTCACCAACACCATCGACGGCAATCGCGAGGGGATGCGCGGTGTCTGGGAAGCGGGCGAGGAGACGCTGCGCTGCCTCTCGCTGTTCGACCTCATCATCGCGACGGCCCGGCCGAACGCGGCGCTGATGAAGCGACGCGTCACCGAGGATTTCGCCTCCGCGACCGATCTCGCCGACCTGATGGTCCGGGAAGCCGATCTCTCGTTCCGCGAGGCGCATCATGTCGTGGGCGGGGTCGTCCGCGCCGCGATGGATACCGGCCTGGCGGCTGACGGCATCACCTCCGCGATGGTGGACGCGGCGGCCCAGGAGCAGCTCGGCCGGCCGCTCGGCCTGCCGGCGGACCATGTCCGCGAAAGCCTCGACCCGGCGGCAAGCGTCGCCGCGCGCCTCGTCCCCGGCGGGCCGGCCCCGGACAGGGTCGCGGAGGCGGTCGAGGCGGCGCAGGCGCGGCTCGAAAATCGCCGCGGCATTCTCGCACGCAAGCGCAGTGACCTGAAGGATGCGCGGGAAGCGCTGAAACGCGCGATGCGGGAACTCGCCGCATGAGCGCCTCCCCGCTGATCAGCCTGCGCGGCATCGCCAAGCGCTTCGGCGCGCATCAGGCGCTGCACGGCATCGACCTCGATGTCGAGGCCGGGAGCGTCGTGGTGCTGATCGGGCCGAGCGGCTCCGGCAAGAGCACGCTGATCCGCTGCATCAACGGCCTCGTCAGGCCGGACGAAGGCACGCTCCATATCGCCGGAAGCCCGGTCGACATCCACCACGAGCGCGCCTGGCAGCAGATGCGGACCGAGGTCGGCATGGTCTTCCAGGACTACGCCCTGTTCCCGCATCTCACCGTCCTGCGCAACATGACGATCACGCCGGAGCGCCGCCGCGGCGTTCCGCGCGCCAAGGCCGAGGAGGAGGCACGCGCGCTGCTGACGCGCGTCGGCCTCGCCCACAAGGCGCAGGACTATCCGTCCGCCCTGTCGGGCGGGCAGCAGCAGCGTGTCGCCATCGTCCGCGCGCTCGCCATGCGGCCGAAGGCGATCCTCTTCGACGAGCCGACATCCGCACTCGATCCCGAAACGATCGGCAGCGTCCTCGACGTGATGAAGGACCTCGCCCGCGAGGGCACGACCATGGTCGTGGTCACCCACGAGATGGGCTTTGCCCGCGAGGTCGCCGATCGCGTCGTGTTCATGGCCGAGGGGCGGATCGTCGAGGAGGCGCCGCCGGGTGCGTTCTTCGACGCACCCCGCCACGAACGCACCCGCGCCTTCCTGTCCAGCATCAGATCCTTCGGAGAGGCCGCCCATGCCTGAGCCTGCCGGCGTGCTGGCGCCGAACTTCACCACCGATCCCTACTGGTGGGATGCAGCCCCGCCCGAAACCGCGCGCGACCCGTTGCCGGAAGAGACCGATGTCCTGGTCGTCGGCTCCGGCTATTGCGGGCTCTCGGCGGCGGCCGAGCTGGCGCGCAACGGCGTCGACGTCACCGTCGTCGATGCGGAGGAGCTCGGCGCCGGTGCCTCGACGCGCTCGGGCGGCATGGTCTCAAGCGGTCAGAAGCTGGTGATCGGCGGAGCGATCAAGGGCGTCGATGCCGCCCGCATGGAGCGGCTCCTGGAGGATTCGCTGTCCTCCTACGAGCATCTCAAGTCGCTGATCCACGAGAAAGAGCTCGATGCCGATCTCGGCGTCTTCGGCCGCTATTTCGGCGCCCATGTCCCCCGTCACTACGACCGGCTGCGCCGCCATGGCGAATTGCTGGCAAGGCATACCGGCGTCACCGTCCACGAGATTCCGAAGTCACGGCAGCACGAGGTGACGAAGACGGATTTCTACCATGGCGGCATCGTCATCGACGACTATGGCGGCCTGCATCCGGCGAAGTACCATCGCGCCCTGCGCCGCCTCGCGCAGGCCAATGGCGCCAGGCTGCGCTCGCATGCGCCCGTTCTCGGAGTCGACCCCGTCGCCGATGGTTTTCACGTGGTACGGACCGGCCGCGGGATCGTTCGCGCTCGCCACGTCTTCTTCGGCACCAACGGCTACACCGACAAGGCGAGCGGCTTCCTGCACAAGCGCATCGTCGGCGTGCGCAGCTACCAGATCGCGACCGAACCGCTGCCGCCGGATCTGATGGCCGAGATCAATCCCGGCCGGCGCATGATCACCGATTCGAAGCGCGAGCTGATCTATACGCGCCCGTCGCCGGACGGCACGCGCATCCTGTTCGGCAGCCGGCCGGGCCTGTTCACTCTGCCGGAACGCGAGGCCGCGCCGCGCCTCCACGCCATGATGCTGAAGGTCTGGCCGCAACTTGCGGGCTACAAGGTCACCCATTGCTGGAGCGGCAAGGTCGGCATGAGCGCCGACAAGATCGCGCATATGGGCAAGCTCGGAGGCATCGATTTCGCCGTCGGCTGCAATGGCAACGGTGTCGCGCTGATGACCTATCTCGGCCACCAGTCAGCCCTCAAGCTGCTCGGGAAGCAGAACCGCAAGAGCGCCTTCGACGATCCTGCCTTCCCGGAGATTCCGGTGCCGCTCTATGATGGCCGCCCATGGTTCCTGCCGATCGTCAGCGGGTGGTATCATCTCCAGGATGCGATCGATCGCCGTCTGGCACGGCTCTGAGGGGGTGATGGCGAACAAGGATGGCGGCCCCGGCGGCAGGCCGTTCGCCATCGCCTGAAAGGCTCGTGGAACGCGTTCGCAGAAGACGTCTGGCTTGACGGCCGGGAATCGCGTCTGCTGGTCTTCCCGAGAACGGAAACCGCCGACCGATGACGCTCGCCCTGCTCAGACGCGCGCTTGAACCCCGGACGGTCACAGCGATCGCCGGCTCTCCCGAAACGGATGTGCTGGTAGCGCAGATTCGCGCGGAGCCCTATTGCGGCTCGCTCACGGTGCTTCCCGGTCCAAGTGCTCTGCCGGGGCTGCCACCCTGCGATCTCCTCATCGCCCCTGTCGCGATTGCGGAGCAGGTGCTGGCTGCCGCAGCGGGGCGCGGTTGTGCCGGGCTTCTCGTGCCCGATGGCGCAGCCGCCGATTGCGATCGCCTCCGAAGCGCGGCACAGGCCGCGGGCTTGCGCCTGCTCGGGCCGTCGTCGCTCGGTCTCGCCGCGCCGCGTCTCGGCTTCAACGCGACCGCTGTCCCGGTGCATCTGGCTGCGGGTTCGCTTGCCCTCGTCGCGCAGTCCAATTCCGTGGCGGCCGGCATCATGGCCTGGGCTGCCAGGCGCGGTGTCGGGCTTTCCGGTGCCGTCGTCCTGGGCGAAGGCGCCGATGTCGATATCGCCGATTGCCTCGATCACTTCGGCGCCGACCCGTCGACGCGCACCATCCTGCTGGCGATCGACGACGTCACCGACGCCGCGCGCTTTCTATCGTCCGCCCGCGCTGCGGCGCGGCTCAAGCCGGTGCTGGTGCTGAAGCCGCCGCGCCGGGAGCCGGCATGGCCGGCCCTGACGCATTCGGCCCTGATCGTGACCAGCGACGCCGCGCATGAGGCCGCCTTCCACCGGGCCGGCCTGCTGCGGGTCAGCGATCTCGATGAGCTCTTCGCGGCGGCCGAGACGCTGGGACGCGCCCGCGCCGCCGATGCTGGCCGACTGGCCATCGTCAGCAATGGCGACGGGCTGGCGGCGCTCGCCGCAGCGCGATTGCGGCAGGCCGGCGGCGTCGATCACCTGGACCGGGAACCGGAGATCGTCCGGACGGCACAGGATTACCGTGAAGCGGTGACACGCCTGCTGGCCGAGAGCGATATCGACGCCGTGCTGGCACTCAACGCCCCGCTCGCACCGGACGAACCAGCCGATTGCGCCCGCGCCGTGGCCGAGGCCCGCTCGACGTCGCCGGTGCAGAAACCGGTTCTCGCCGTATGGGTCGGGGGCGGCGAGGAGATGGCGGGGATATTCGCAGCCGCCGGCATTCCCTCCTTCGCGACGGAGCAGGACGCGATCCTCGGTTTCCAGCATCTGACCCGCCATGCCCGCCTGCTCAAGGAACTGATGGCGACCCCGCTCGCGCTCGATGAAGGCGATCAGCCGGACATTGCCGCTGCCGCCGCGCTCGTCGATCAGGCGATCCGGCAAGGCCGCAGCTGGCTCGAGCCGGATGAGGTCGCGCAGTTGCTTGCCCTGTTCCGGATTCCCATGCTCGGTCTCGTCATCGCGGCGGATGCCGCAGGAGCCGCCGAGGCTGCCAAGGTGCAGTTCGCAGCCGGACGCACGGTCGCCCTCAAGATCGTCTCGCCGGATATCGCGCATAAATCGGATGTCGGCGGTGTCGAGCTCGACCTTGCCAATGAACAGGCTGTGCGGGAGGCCGCCAACCGAATGGCCGGGCGATTGCGGCAGCAGCGCCCCGAGGCTCGATTGACGGGTTTCATGGTGCAGCCGATGGCCCATCGCGCCAAGGCACGCGAGTTGATCGCCGGCTTTGCCGTCGACCCCTGCTTCGGCCCGGTCATCGTCTTCGGGCGCGGCGGCACGGCAGCCGAACTCATCGCCGATACGCATGTCGCATTGCCGCCGCTGGATCTCGCCTCCGCCGAGAACCTGATCGCCCGGACGCGGGTTTCCCGCATCCTGGCCGCCTATCGCGATGTTCCCGCCGCCGACCGGCGCGCCATCGCGGCTGTCCTGATGGCGCTCGGAAACATCGCCTCCACCCTTCCGCAAATCCGCGCGATGGACCTCAACCCGATCCTCGCCGATGCCAAAGGCGTCATCACGGTCGACGCGCGCGTCGTGCTGGAGCCGGACCCGGCGCGCCGCCGCCACCCGGCGATCCGGCCCTATCCGGCAAGCTGGACCTTGCAGCTTGCGCTCGGCGAGCGGCGCTTCTTCATCCGCCCGATGAAGCCGGAGGACGAGCTTCCAATCGGCGCGATGCTGGCCCGGGTCACGCCGGAGGACCTGCGATTGCGCTTCTTCGCGCCGCTGAAATCATTCAGCCACGCCTTCCTCGCCCGCCTGACCCAGCTCGACTATGCGCGCGAGATGGCCTTCATCGCCATCGAGGAAGGCAGCGGGGACGCCGCCGGCGCCGTTCGCCTTCACGCCGATCCCGGCCATGTCGAGGCCGAATATGCGATCCTGCTGCGCTCCGACCTGAAGGGGATCGGGCTCGGCCGCGCGTTGATGGAGCTGATCATCGACTGGGCCAGGGCCGAGCAGCTGGAGCGCGTCCATAGCCAGGTGCTGGCCGAGAACGGACCGATGCTGGCGCTCTGCCGCGATCTGGGTTTCGAGGTCAGGCTCGATCCCGAGGATATTTCGATCAGGCGCGTGACGCTCGACCTCGGCAGCATCGACGGCGAGGCACGGGCCAAACGCTGATCTGCCACCTGTTCCGGCGGCCAACACCACCACTCAAGGCAGGCATTCGCTGAGCGCGCCGATCTGGCTCTCGACCCAGTCGTCCGTCATCATTTCGAGCGGCGCGTTGAAGGAGACGGCCATGTTGACGTCATGGGGGGCCTGGCTGGCCCGCGGCAAGCCGATGCCGCCCTGCCCCGGAAAATAGTAGCCCATGTTGAGCGCGTAGCCGCGGCGCTGCGCATCGGCGACCTGCCCCAGGATGACATCGCCATCGACATGGCGCCCCGATGGGTGCTTGAGGTAGCGCTCGGCATTCGCCTCGATGATCTGCTGGATCGCGGCGTCCGGCAGCAGCGACATCAGGGCGAGGCTGCCTGCGCCGACGCCCATCGGCACACGGTAGCCCACACCCATCGAGAACTGGCGCCGCGTCGAGCGGCTGATCATCTCGGCGCAGACCGCATCGACCCCGGACTGCACGATCAAGTAGACGGTGAAGCCCGTCCGGCGCGCGAATTCGGTCATGCCGGGACGGATCTTCTGCACCTGCGGCTCGAGCCGCTCCTGTCGCCGCGCCAGCATCGGCACGGCCGAGCCGAGGCGGTAATGGCCGTATCGGCCCGTCGGCTCGGCGAAGCCCTTCTGCAAGAGGGCGACGAGGCTGCGATGCGCCGCCGACTTGGCGCAGCCCATGCGCTCGGCGATCTCCGCCAGGCTCAGACCTTCAGGCCCGACCTCGCCGAGCGCCAGGACGATGTCCAGCGCCCGCTCGGCATTCGACGAGGAACTCAGAGGCTTCGTCACGGCAACAATTCCGATTATCAGAACAAATATAGCCTTATTATACCGAATACAGGAATTTGTTGACAAGGGCCGGTTTGTCCGTTCCGCTAGGGACGCTGCCGGAGCGTCGAGACGTCTAGGAGCGCTCGCGAACCGGCCGCCAAAGGCAGCCGCCAGCTCCATCGCTGGTCGGACAATGCGGGGGCGAACCGGATGGTGTCATTCCTGGCGAGGCGTCTGGGCTTCGCCGTCGTCACGTTGTTCAGCGTCCTGACGCTGGTCTTCCTGATCGTGCGGATCCTGCCGGGTGATCCCGTCCTGGTGATCCTCGGCGACCAGGCGAGCCCCGCCAGCGTCATCGCGCTGCGCCAGCGGCTCGGCCTCGACCAGCCGCTCCTCGTCCAGTACGGGCGCTTCCTCCTGCAGGCGATCCAGGGCGACCTCGGCACCTCGATGATCTCCGGCCGGCCGGTGACGGAGGAGATTCTCGCCGTCCTGCCCTATACGCTGGAATTGACCATCGCGGCCCTGATCCTGGGCGCCGCGCTCGGCATCCCTGCCGGCGTCTGGGCCGCGGTTCGGCGCAACCGGCTTCCCGACTATGTGCTGCGCCTGCTCTCGTTGCTGGGTCTCTCCCTGCCGGCCTTCGTCGCGGCGATCATCCTGCTGATGGTCTTCGCCATCCAGTTCCGCTGGTTCCCGGTGATCAGCGCCGGCGGCGCCGACACGCTGACCGAGCGGCTGCGGCAGATGGCGCTGCCGACACTGGCGCTCGCGCTGATCATGATGGCCTACATCACCCGCGTGACGCGCTCCGCGATGCTGGAGGTGCTCAGCCAGGATTTCGTCCGCACGGCGCGGGCCAAGGGCGCCTCCGCCTCGGCAGTGATCTGGTCGCACGCGCTCGGCAACTGCCTGATCCCGATCACCACCGTCATCGGCCTCTATCTCGGCATCCTGATCGGCAATTCGGTGCTGACCGAGATCGTGTTCTCGCGCCCCGGTCTCGGCAAGCTAATCCTGACCGCGCTCAGCCAGCGCGACTACACGCTGCTGCAGGGGATGATCGTCGTCTACACGCTGATGGTCGTCGTCGTGAACCTGCTGACCGATCTGACCTACGGCTTTCTCGATCCGAGGGTGCAGTACAAATGAGCGAGACCGCAGCGGAAGCCGCTCGCCCCACCACCCCCCAGAACGCCTTCCGCGGCGTGCTGGGCCGGCTCAACCTCTCGACCTGGGCCGGCATCGCCATCGTCGTCCTGCTGGTGCTCGCCGCGATCTTCGCGCCCTATCTCGCGACGCATCCGCCGGCCAAGCAGAGCATCATGGACCAGCTCGCACCGCCCGGCGGCGGCTACCTGCTCGGTGCCGACCAGTTCGGCCGCGACATCTGGTCGAGGCTGCTCTTCGGCGCGCGCTATTCCCTCGCCATCGGGCTCTTCGCGATCCTGACCGCCCTGGTGATCGGATCGCTGATCGGGATGACCGCGGGCTATCGCGGCGGGCGCACCGACATCCTGCTCATGCAGGTGATGGACGTCATCCTCGCCTTCCCCTCGCTGATCCTGGGCCTGGCGCTCGTCGCCCTGATGGGCGCGACCATGACGAACATCGTCATCGCCATCGCCTTCACCGCGACGCCCGCCTTCGCCCGGATCGCGCGCGCCGCCGTGATCGCCCAGCGTGACCGCGAATATGTCCAGGCCTGCCGCGCCATGGGCTTCTCGGGCGGGCGCATCCTGTTCCGCCATATCCTGCCGGCGATCCTGCCGGAGGTGATGGTGATGACCTCGCTCTGGATGGCAACGGCGGTGCGCACCGAAGCCTCGCTCGCCTTCATCGGGCTTGGTCTCGCGCCGCCGACGCCGACCTGGGGCGGCATGGTGCGCGAGGGCTTCGAAAACATCCTGAGCTCGTTCCATCTCGCGCTCTTCCCGAGCCTCGCGATCCTGATCCTGGTGCTCGCCTTCAACCTGATCGGCGACGGCCTGCGCGACGCGATCGATCCCCGTCTGAAGGACGCCTCGTGATGGTCGGCAAGAATACGAGCGACAAGCCGGTCCTGTCGGTCAGCGGCCTGACCATCGCCTTCGGCTCCACCACCGTCGTGCATGATCTCAGCTTCGGGATCGCCGCCGGCGAGACGCTCGCCGTGGTCGGCGAATCCGGCTCGGGCAAGAGCGTGACTTCGCTCGCGATCATGGGCCTGCTGCCCGAGCGGATCGGGCGGGCGAGCGGCTCGGTCAAGCTCGGCGACCGCGATTTGCTGACGCTCGACGAATCCGAGATGCGTAGCGTCCGCGGCGGCCAGATCAGCATGATCTTTCAGGAGCCGATGACCTCGCTGAACCCGGTCCAGCGCATCGGCGACCAGATCGGAGAGGCCATCCGCATCCATCGCGGCCTCAAGGGCGCGGAACTGCGCGAGGCCGTGCTGGAGATGCTGCGCAAGGTGCGCATCCCCGACCCCGAGGAGCGCATCGACAACTACCCGCACACCTTCTCCGGCGGCATGCGTCAGCGGGTGATGATCGCGATGGCGCTCGCCTGCAATCCCGCGCTGATCATCGCCGACGAGCCGACCACCGCGCTCGACGTCACCGTGCAGGCGCAGACGCTGGCGCTGCTCAAGGAACTGCAGCGCGAGACCGGCACGGCGATCCTGTTCATCACCCATGACATGGGCGTGGTCGCGGAAATCGCCGACCATGTCCTCGTCATGCGCCGCGGCCGCGCGATCGAGCAGGGCACGGTCCACGAGGTCTTCTCCAACCCGCGCGACGCCTATACCCGCAGCCTGATCGCGGCGGCACCGAGCCTCGTCGGCAAGCTCGCGGACGGCACCATTCCCGCGCGCGGCGTCGAGGGTGTGCCGCTTTCCTTCCGCGGCGATGCGCCGGTGCTGGAGGTGCGCGACCTCTCGGTCCGCTTCCCCTCGCGCGGCGGCCTGTTCGGCCGGCTCAAGGGCGAGGTCCATGCGGTCGAGCAGGTCTCCTTCGCCATCGGCAAGGGGGAGACGCTCGGCCTCGTCGGCGAATCCGGCTCCGGCAAATCGACCATCGGCAAGGCGATCATCGATCTGGCCCCGCGCCATTCCGGCGAGATCACCGTCGCCGGCCGCCGCATCGACTATGCCGACCCACGCAGCCTCGCGAGCTTGCGCCGCGATGTGCAGATGATCTTCCAGGACCCGTTCGGCTCGCTCGACACCCGCCAGAGCATCGGCTCGGCGATCATCGAGCCCATGCAGGTCCACGGCATCGCCTCCGGCAAGGAGGCGCGCGCCAAGATGGAATGGCTATTGGAGCGCGTCGGGCTCGATCCGGCCCGCGCCACGAGCCTGCCGCACGAATTCTCGGGCGGGCAGCGCCAGCGCATCTGCATCGCCCGGGCGCTCGCGATGTCGCCGAAGCTGATCATCGCCGACGAGGCCGTCTCGGCGCTCGACGTCGCGATCAAGGCGCAGATCATCGACCTGATGATCGACCTGCAGAAGGAATTCGAGGTCTCCTATCTCTTCATCAGCCACGACATGGCGGCGGTCGAGCGCATCTGCGACCGCGTCGCAGTGATGTATTTCGGCGAGATCGTCGAGATCGGCGCGCGCGACGACGTGATCGGCCGGCCCGGCCACGGCTATACGCAGCGGCTCCTCTCGGCGATCCCGATCACCCATCCCGACCAGCGCAGCGCCCGGCCGCCCCAGCGCGTCGACGCCACGCCGCCGCGCAGCCCGATGAAGCCCGTCGGCTACCGCCCGCCACCGCAGAGCTGGGAGATGATGGCTGAGGGCCATTTCATCCGCCGGGCGAGCTAGTCATCCAGGAGCCGGAACGCGAACCATGCACGCCATCGAGGAACTCGCCGCCTTCGTCGCCGACCACCCTGAGGGCGCCCTGCCGGAGGCGGCACAGGAAAGCGCCTCGCTCCTGGTCGCGGATCTGATCGGGGCCACCGCCGCAGGGCTCGATTCACGGCTCGCCATCGCCGCCCGAGCCGCCGCCGAACAGCTCTACGGCTCCGGCCCGGCCGGCATCTGGCTGACCGGCAGCAAGCTCAGTGTCGCTGGCGCCGCCATGGCCAATGCGGCAGCGGCGAGCGCACTCGATATCGACGACGGCCATCGCGGCGCCGCCGGCCATGCCGGGGCCGGCGTCATCCCGGCCGCCTTCGCCGTCGGCCAGGCGCTCGACGCCTCCGACGCGCGCATCTTCGACGCGATCGCGCTCGGCTACGACGTCGCGCTCCGGGTCGCGACATCGCGGCCGACGCCGACGATCGAGACCTATAGCAGCGGCCGCTGGGTGAATTACGGCGTTGCCGCCGCGGCCGGGCGCCTGCTCGGGCTCGACGCCGCGGCGCTCGCCCATGCCATGGCGATCGCCGGGGCCGAAGGTCCGATCAGCTATCCGATGGGCACCTCGAAATACCAGGGCAGCACGGTGAAGGAGGTCATCCCGCCGGCCGTCGTCGCCGGGCTGACCGGCGCCTACCGGGCGCGCGCCGGCGCGACCGGTCCGCGCGACCTGCTCGACCGCGACGACCGTTTTACCCGCAGCGTGCTGACGGGCGGGCTCGGCGAACGCTGGTGGCTGCAGGATTGCTACCTCAAGCCCTATGCCTGCTGCCGCTACATGCATGCCGCCGTCGATGCCATCCTCGCCTTGCGCGAGCCGGGCAAACCGATCCTGTCGCTGCGGATCGAGACTTTTCCGCGCGGGCTTGGCCTCGCCAACGAGCGGGCACCGCAGACGCTCGAAGGGGGACAGTACAGCTATTATTTCAGCTGCGCTCTGGCAGCGATCCATGGCGCCGCCGCCTTGCAGCCGGTCGATCCCGCGCATCTGCGCGATCCGCAGGTGCTCGAACTCGCCGCCCGGATCGAGCTTTCGGCGCATGATGATTTCGCCGCCGCGTTCCCCAAGAGCACGCCCTGCCGCGTGATCATCGACCAGGGCGAGGGTCCGCGCAGCCTGAGCGTGCCCTACCCGCTCGGCGACGTCGCCAATCCGATGAACCGCGCGCAGGTCACCGAGAAATTCCGGCGCATCGGCGCGGCGAGCGTCGCGCCCGACTGGCAGGACGCGATCCTGACCGCGCTCGACGGTCTCACGCATGCCGGCTTCCGGCCACTTTTCGCCGCGCTTGGCACGCAGCCGGCGCGGCTGCGACTGGTTTCAACAGGGGAAGGCTAACAATGAAAAACACCACATTCACAAAAGCTGGACTTCTCGCCGGCGTCCTCGGCTTCGGCCTGCTGGCATCGATGCCAGCCTTCGCCGCGAAGACCGAGCTCACTCTGGGTGCTGCCGCCGTCGATGTCGGCACGCTCGATCCGCATTACGCCAGCAGCACCTCGGACCGCATCCTCTCGGCCTGGATCTTCGGCGGGCTTGTCCGCTTCGCCCCGGGCTCGACCGACCCGGCCACGATCGAGGCCGATCTCGCCGAGAGCTGGCAGGCGAGCGACGACCGCCTCGTCTGGACCTTCAAATTGCGCCCCGGCGTGAAATGGCAGCATGGCTATGGCGATGTCACCGCCGACGACGTCGTGTTCAGCCTCGACAAGGCACGCGATCCCAAGCGCTCGGCCTTCGCCAGCGACTATGCCGCCTTCCAGAAGGTCGAGGCGGTCGATCCGCAGACGGTCCGCATCACGCTGTCGAACCGCGTGCCGAGCCTGCTCGGCCTGCTCACCAACTATGCCGGCGGCTTCATCATCTCGAAGAAGGCCTTCGAGGAGCGCGGCGAGAACTTCCGGCGCAATCCCGTCGGCTTCGGGCCGTTCGCGCTCGAAGCGATCACCCCCGGCCAGGCCGTGACCTTCAAGGCGAACGACGCCTATTTCCGCGACAAGCCCAAGCTCAGCAAGATCACCTACCGCTTCCTCAACAACAACGCCGCGCGCGACCTCGCCTTCGTCGCGGGCGAGGTCGATGCGGCGACCGGCCTCGCCGACCAGCGCTGGCTGCAGCGCACGCTCGCCAATCCCGGCGTGGTCGTCGACAGCTTCGACCCGGCCGAGCTGACGACGCTCAGCGTCAACGTGACGAAGCCGCCCTTCGACAACATCAAGGTTCGCCAGGCTCTCGCCCATGCGATCGATGCGCCCAAGATCGCCCAGTATCGCGGCCCCCGCTTCACCCGCGCCGGCAAATCCGCGATCCCCTCGAACAATCTCGGCTTCACCGAGGATGCCGGCGTCCTGCCGCATGATCCGGCCAAGGCCAAGGCGCTGCTGAAAGAGGCCGGATTCCCCAACGGCCTGACCGTGACCATGCTCGCCAGCCAGTTACCGAGCCTGGAATCGACGGCGCAGATCATTCAGGGGCAGGTTGCCGAAGCTGGCATTACGCTCAATCTTCAGCCGGTCGAGCACGCCACCTGGCACCAGATGATCCGCAAGGACCTGAGCCCGCTCGTCATGTACGGCGCCGCGCGCTTCCCGATCGCGGACAACTACCTGACGCAGTTCTACCATTCGAAGAGCGCCATCGGCCAACCCGGGCAGGTCGTGAACTTCAGCCACTGCGACGTCGCCGACAAGCAGATCGAGGCGGCGCGCGGCGAGACCGATCCCAAGAAGCAGATCGCGCTCTGGCAGGAGGCGCAGAAGCTGATCATCGGCAATGTCTGCGTCATCCCGATCACCGAGACCGGGCAGGTCTGGGCTCGCCGGGACAAGCTCAACTGGGGCTTCGACCTCAAGGGCTCGATGTCGCTCGGCCCGCTCGTGACCGAACAGACCCATTTCGTCGACTGAACCGATCGGCCGCGCCCATTCGGGCGTGGCCCCCTCCATCTGCGGCCGAGCCATGTCCAAGCTGACCTATCCGAACTACACCAACCATTGCGGCTGGAACGCGATGCTTCCCGCGCGTACGCCGCAGGCCCCGCTGAGCGGGGACATCACCGTCGATTATGCCGTCGTCGGCGCCGGCTATACCGGAGTCGCGGCGGCCCGGCGCCTGCATGAGCTCGACCCGCAGGCCCAGATCGTCCTGCTGGAGGCGACGACGGTCGGCGAAGGATCCTCGGCCCGCAATTCAGGCTTCACCGCCCCCGATGTCCTGCCTCGCACGGCATCGATGGAGATGGCCGAGAAGGCCCGCAACCAGACCCGCCTCTTCACCGAAGCCTTCGACTGGCTGACCGGCATTCTCCGCGACAACGACATCTCCTGCGACATGCAAAAGGTCGGTTCGATCCGCACCGCCGCGACGGAGGCGGGCGAGGCTTCGCTGCGCAAGGTCGCGGACGTCGCCCGGGCCAACGACCTGCCGCACACGATCCTGAACCGGGCTGATATCCGCGAGCGGATCGGCGCCGATTACTATCGCTACGGCATCTACCTGCACGACACCTGGCTGCTGCAGCCGGCGGCGCTGATCCGCGGCCTCGCCGATGCGCTGCCGGGGGATGTCACGCTCCATGAAAACAGCCCGGTTCGCGAGATGCGCCGAGAAGGCTCCGATTGGCGCCTCGTCACCGAAGGCGGCTCCGTCCGCTGCCGGACGGTGGTCCTGGCCAATAACGGCTTCATCCCGAGGCTCGGCTTCCTGAAGTCAAGGATGGCGACGATCTTCACCTATGCCGCCGTCACCGAAGCGGTGAAAGAGAGCGATATCGGGTATCTCGGCCAGTCCCCGGCCTGGGGCGTGCTGCCCTCGCACCGGCTCGGCACCACCTTGCGTCGCATCGGCCGCGACCGGCTCATGGTTCGCTCGCTCTATGCCCATGATCAGGAAATCGCACAGGCCACGGCGGTGCGGGAACTGCGCGATCGCTTCCACCGCCGCTGGCCCGGGCTGCGGCATGTCGATTTCGAGTTCGTCTGGGGCGGGACGACGGCCTTCACCATGAACGGCGCGCCCTGGTGGGGGAAGATCGAGGACGGGCTCTATGCCTCGGGCGGCTGCAATGGCAGCGGCATCGCCAAGGGCACGATGCTCGGCCGCAAGCTCGCCGATCTGATCCGTGGCGTCGGTACGCCCGGCGAGGTCGAGGCGGTCATGGGCGCGGCAAGCTGGATCGCGCCCGAGCCGTTCCGGTCGATCGGCTTCCAGATCATCTCGGCGCTGGAAAGCCGCAAGGCGGGGCTGGAGGCCTGACGATTGTTCCGGTAACCCGGTAGACGATGAAGACCCTGATCGACTCCACCCATGCGCTGATCGGCGGGCTGGCCGCGATCCGCCGGCAATTCAACGTTCCCGAGCAGTTTCCGCCCGCGGTCCTCGCGGCAGCCGACAGCGCGGCCCGGCGCCAGCCAACCGCGCATGCCGATCGCACGGACCGGCCGTTCGTCACGCTCGACCCGGCGACCTCGACGGATCTCGACCAGGCCTTCATGATCGAGCGCAGCGGCAACGACCTGCTGCTGCATTACGCCATCGCCGATGTCGCCTGGTTCGTCGGGGATGGCGATGCGATCGACCGGGAAGCCTGGCAGCGCGGCACCACGATCTACCTGCCGGACGGCCGGGCCGGACTGTACCCGCCTGTTCTCGCCGAAGGAGCCGCGAGCCTGCTGCCCGCTGTCGCCCGGCCGGCCGTGATCTTCACGACCCGGATCGACGGGGATGGCAATGCCCGCCTGGACGGTGCCGAGCGCGCCATCATCCGCAGCAGCGCCAAGCTCGCCTATGATACGGTCAAGGCTTCGGACCTGCCTGCCGATTTCGATGAGCTGGCCCGCCGCATCGAGGCTGCCGAGAGCCGGCGCGGCGCAGCGCGCGTGGACCCGCCCGAGCAGGAGGTCGATGCTCTCGGAGACGGCCGCTACCAATTGCTCTTTCGCCCGCGCCTGCGCTCCGAGGAGCAGAACGCGACCCTGTCGCTGGCCAGCAACATCGCCATCGCAGACGCGCTCCTGGCAGCCCGGACCGGCCTGTTCCGGGTCATGCCCGAGCCGGACGAGCAGGCCGTGCAGCGCCTGCGCCAGAGCGCGCGGGCACTGGGGCTGTCCTGGCCTGAGATGGAAACGCTCGTCCAGTTCGAGAAGAAGCTCGATCCCGCCGACAGCAGGCACGCGGCCTTCATGCTGGCGGTGCGCAGGGCCAGCGGCGGGGCGAGCTATGTGCCCTATCGCGACGGCATCGTGCCCTGGCATGCCCCGATGGCGGCGACCTATGCGCATGCGACGGCGCCGCTGCGACGCCTCGCGGACCGCTATGTCGTGCGTGCCGCGCTCGCGGTCGCCAACGGCCAGCCGGTGCCGCCGGAGGTATCGGCCGCGTTCGAGGAGCTGCCGGCGGTGATGGCGCGGGCCGATGCGCGCGACGGCCAGATCGACCGGAACGTGATCGATCTGGCCGAGGCCCTGATGCTTCAAGGCAGCGAGGGCACCACCTTCGATGCGGTGGTGACCGACGCGGACGAGCACGGCCTGCGCATCCAGCTCTGCGAGTTGCCCATCGTCGCACGGGTTCGCGGGCCGGGCGAGAAGCCGGGCGACAGGATAAGGATCAAGCTGACATCAGCCGATCCGCTGCAGCGCAGGATCATCTTCGAACGCGCGGGCTGACCCGGCATCATCGCGCGATGTTCTAACGCTTGGCCCAGGTAGAAACCGCCCCGGCCATGGTCGCGAGATGATCGGCGGCTGAAAAGCCGGACACCCGCTTGCGGGGCTTCAGATCATGGTCGCCATCCTCCAGCCACAGGATGTCGATCTCAGGCGAAAGCCCGTAGGTCGGGACCTCCTCGCGGGTGCCGAACTCGTCCCGCGTTCCCTGCACGATCAGCGTCGGGGTCTTTAGCTCGGCGAGGTGCGCGGTTCGCAATTGCCCGGGCTTGCCGGGCGGATGGAAGGGATAGCCGAGGCACAGAAGGCCACGGATCCGGCCCTGCGCGAACAGCTCGTCGGCCACCATGCTCGCGACGCGGCCTCCCATCGACTTGCCGCCGATGATCAGCGGCCCCGTCGCGCCGAGCGCATCGACGGCGGCGATGTATTGGGGATTGAGCTTTTCGGCGCGCGGCGGCGGGGTCCGTGCCGTACCGGCCCGCCGCGCCGCCATGTAGTCGAACTCGAAGCGGGCCACGCGAAAACCGGCCCCGGCCAGCGCTTCTGCAGCCGCCGTCATCGAGGCCGAGTCCATCGGCGCCCCCGCTCCATGCGCCAGCAGGAGGGTGACATCAGCCTTCTCGGGACCGTCGAAAAGAAACATGGCGCTGTCCTGCTTCGGCGAGCCTTAGGGCCGGGCTGCCGCACGCCAACCTAGTCCAACAGCCCTGCCGCGTCGAAAGCTTCCTGGCAACCGGCGGCAGGTTTGCCGGCGCCTCGTCAAGGCGTCGGGTGCGCATCGGACCTGCCAAAGCTCGCGTTGACCCCTCGTCAGCCGAATTTTATATAGATGCTTATGATCAGCATGCCTAAGACCCCGCCGCCGACCGTGGGCTTCCTGCTCCACGACGTCGCGCGCCTCCTGCGCAAGCGCTTCGAGCAGCATGCGCGCGATTCCGGGCTGACCCGTTCCCAGTGGCAGGTGCTGGCCTATCTCGACCAGAATGCCGGCATCCAGCAGGGCGCCCTGGCCGAGCTGATGGATGTCGAGCCGATCACCGTCGGGCGCATCCTCGACAAGCTCGAAAGCTGCGGCCTGGCGGAACGCCGCCCGCACGCCACCGATCGCCGCATCTGGCAGCTCTACCTCACCGAGAAGGCCAGGCCGAAGCTGACGGAACTCCGCGCGCTCGGCGACGTCACACGGTCCGAGGCCTTCGGCGCGATTTCAGCCGTCGATCGCGAGCAGCTTCTCGCGACGCTGGGGCAGATGAAAGCGAATCTCACGGCCGCCTGCCAGATGCCGGTGGCCGAAAGGCAGGCCCACCATGGATGACGCAGCCAGAAACACCGAAGCGGCCGCCCGCGAGGAGGCCGAGCAAGGCTCCTCAGGCGGCGGGGCGGAAATCCGGCAATTCGAGCCGAAGACCTCGCCCCGCGCCGAAACGGTTGCGAAGGACGTGCCGGAGACGAAGCCGGAGATTCCTGCACAGGTCGCGCCCGGCCCGACGCCGCGGCACCGACGCAACCGCACGCGCCGGCTGCTCTTCGTGCTGCTGCCGATCGCATTCGTCGTCGGAGGCTATTACTACGTCACCGGCGGGCAGGTGATGTCGACCGACAACGCCTATGTGCAGGCGGATATCCTGGGCATCTCGACCGATGTCGCGGGCATCGTCGGCGAGATCGACGTGCGCGACAACCAGCCGGTGAAGGCCGGCGACGTGCTGTTCCGCCTCGACGACAGGCAGTTCCGCTTCGCGCTGGAGCGGGCCGACGCCCAGATCGGCGTGGTCGGCAACGACCTCGCGGCGCTGAAGGCCAGCTACAAGGGCATGCAGAGCCAGATCGAGCAGGCCCATAGCGACATCGCCTTCTACGAAACCGCGTTCAAGCGCCAGCAGGACCTCGCCACCAAGTCGGTCGCCTCGCAGGCGACCTTCGACCAGGCCAGGCATGACCTCGACAGCGCCCGGCTGAAGCTGGCGCAGCTCGAAAGCCAGCTCGCCGGCATCGCCGCCAATCTCAACGGCAAGCCCGATGCACCGGCCGAGGATCACCCGCGCTACAAGGATGCCGTCGCGGCCCGCGCCGAGGCCCAGCGCCAGCTCGACCACACGACGGTGCGCGCGCCGATGGACGGCATCGTCACCAATGTGCCCTCCCTGCAGAAGGGCCAGTATCTGGAGGCGGCGACCAACGCTTTCAGCCTGGTCTCGACCGACCATGTCTGGGTCCAGGCCAATCCGAAGGAGACCGAGCTCACCTGGGTGAAGCCCGGCCAGGAGGCGGAGGTCTATGTCGACACCTATCCGGGCGCCGTCTGGAAGGGCACGGTGGACAGCATCAGCCCGGCCTCGGCCGCGAGCTTCTCGCTGCTGCCGGCGCAGAACACCAGCGGCAACTGGGTGAAGGTCGTGCAGCGCATCGCCATGCGCGTGAAGATCGAGACGCCGCCCGACCAGCCCCGGCTTCGTGCCGGCATGAGCGTGACGCTCGACATCGACACCGGCCATGCCCGCGGCCTGCCAGGCTTCGTCGGCGAGGCCGTCGGCAAGGTCAGCCAGTAGAAGAGGCCGCCTGCCATGGCCAGTGCCGCCACTCCGGCCGGAGCACCCGTCGCCAATCGTGGCGCCATCACCGCCTGCGTGATCCTCGCGGTCATCATGCAGGCGCTCGACACCACTATCGCCAATGTCGCGCTGCCCTATATCCAGGGCAGCGTCTCGGCGAGCGCGGACCAGATCAACTGGGTCCTGACCTCCTACATCGTCGCCGCGGCGATCATGACGCCGCCCTCCGGCTTCCTCGCTGCCCGCTTCGGCCGCAAGCGGGTGCTGTCCGTCGCGATCATCGGCTTCGTCGTGGCCTCGATCCTGTGCGGGGCAGCGCAATCGCTGACGCAGATCGTCGGCTTCCGGCTGATGCAGGGGTTTTTCGGAGCGTCGCTCGTGCCGCTTTCGCAGAGCATCCTGCTCGACATCTACACGCCGGAAGAGCGCGGCTCCGCCATGGCGCTGTTCGGCATCTCGGTCATGGTCGGGCCGGTGCTCGGGCCCGTGCTCGGCGGCTGGCTGACCGAGAACATCTCCTGGCGCTGGGTGTTCTACATCAACCTGCCGCTCGGCATCCTGGCGCTGGCCGGGGTCTCCGCCTTCGTCACGGAGACCAGGTCGAGCGCGCTGGCCAAGCTCGACTGGACCGGGTTCGGGGCGCTCAGCATCGCGATCGGCGCACTCCAGCTCTTCCTCGACCGCGGCGCCCAGCTCGACTGGTTCGACTCGCCGGAGATCATCGTCGAGGCGGCGATCTGCGTCGGGGCGCTCTACATCCTCGTCGTGCACACCTTCACGGCGGAGAATTCCTTCATCAAGCCGCGGCTCTTCCTCGACCGGAACTTCAATGTCGGCCTGATCTTCATCTTCATCGTCGGCATCTGCTACCTGGCCTCGCTCGCGCTGCTCACACCCTTCCTGCAGACGCTGCTGGGCTATCCCGTGGTGACCGCCGGCATCGTCATGGGCCCACGTGGCCTGGGCACGATGGCCTGCATGTTCCTGGTCGGCCGGCTGATCGGCAAGGTCGACACGCGCATCCTGCTCGGCGCCGGTTTCCTGGTCAGCGCCTGGGCGATGTACGACATGGCCGGCTGGACACCGGATGTCTCGCAGCAACGGATCATGTTCACCGGCTTCGTCCAGGGCGGCGGCCTCGGCCTGCTCTTCGTGCCGCTGACGACGATCACCTTCGCGACGCTGCCGGCGGAATATCGCGGCGACGGCACCGGCCTCTACAACCTCTCGCGCAATATCGGCTCCAGCGTCGGCATCTCGCTGGTCAGCTATCTCCTGACCCGCAACGTGCAGGTCAACCATGCCGAGATCGCCAATTACGTGACGCCCTATAACCGCCTCTTCGAAATCCCCGCGATCAAGCATGCCTGGGATCCGGCGACGCTCGCCGGACGCGCCGCGCTGGACGAGGTCATCACCCGCCAGGCGACGATCATCGCCTATATCGACGATTTCAAGCTCCTGATGATCCTCTGCCTCGCGGCCCTGCCCTTCCTCGTTTTGCTGCGCACGCCGCGCCAGGAGGCTGCGCCAGCCGACGATCACGCCATGGTCATGGAATAGCGGAGAGCCGTGGCGGCACGCGCGGAACAAGGCAGGCATGGCCAAGGGCGCCGTCAAAAATAGTCAGTCCAACGAGCCTGCACATGGTTGCCGTGGCTCATCGAGCGGCGACGGGCGCGGGCCTTGCGGCGCGGCCTCTCAACTTCAGCGATGTATCGCATCCTGCCCCTGACCGGACAAAGCGGCGGCCTCGCCACCATGCTGCTCTGCATCGGTCTGACCCTGGCGCTGTCCTGGCTCGTCTATCGCCTGGTCGAACGCCCGATGATCCGGTTCGGGCGCTCGCTATCGTCGATAGGCGATGCTCCCGCCGGCTATTCCATCGCCTTGAAGCGGTTCAGATAGGTTTCCTTGTTCGTCGCGGCCTGCGACGGCGGCAGCCTGAACTTCCAGGTCTCGGTCAGCGTGCGGTCGCCCAGCTTCAGGACCGCATCGAGATCGGACGAAGCGGCCGGGTTCTTCAGCTTGACCCGATAGGTGAGACGCCAGCCCTGGGTCGCCGGGTTGGGCTGCAATTCGGTGCCGACGATCTCGACATTGTCGCTGGCGTTGACCGCAGCGGTCGGCCGAACGCCTTTCGGCAGCTTGCGCAGCGACGGCCCCTGGAAATCGATCAGGAAGGCGAGCGTGCCGTCGCCGGCACGGATCAGGTTGGATTGATAGACCTCGCCGGTCGCGCGCATCGTCTGCGCGACATGGGAGACGTCGCCCTTCATCAGCGCCGGCTCGTCCATCGTCCAGTGCATGCGATAATCGAAGCGCATCGGCTCGCCGAACGGGGGCCTGTTCTCGGGCACCCAGAGCGTGACGATATTGTCGTTGGTCTCGTCGGCGGTGGGGATCTCGACGAGGCGGACATTGCCCTTGCCCCAGTCGTTGGTCGGCTCGATCCAGGCGCTGGGGCGCAGATCGTAGCGATCCTTCAGGTCCTCATAGCGCGAGAATTCGCGCCCGCGCTGGAGCAGGCCGAAGCCCTTCGGATTCTCGGCCGCGATGTCGCTGATCGCCACCATCGACGGGTTGACCAGCGGGCGCCAGATCCACTCGCCATTGCCGCCGCGGACGGCCAGCCCGTTGGAATCATGGATCGCAGGGCGGAAATTCGGGGTCTGCGACGGCTGCTGCGGACCGTAGAGGAACATGCTGGTCAAAGGCGCGATGCCGAGCGTCGTGGGCGACGCGCCCTGCCGCAGGAAAATGCGCGCCTTGACGCTGAGCACGGCGTCCGAGCCCGGCACCAGCGTGAACTCATAGGCGCCGGAAGCCCGCACCGAATCCATCAGGGCGTAGAAGGTCAGGTGCCGGTCCTTCGGCTTCGGGCGACGCAGCCAGAATTCGCGGAAGGCGGGGAACTCCTCGGCGATCGGCAAGCCGGTATCGATCGCAAGGCCACGCCCCGACAGGCCGTAGATCTGCTTCTTGCCGATGACGCGGAAATAGCTGGCGCCGAGCACGCTCATGATCTCGTCGAGCTTGCCGGGCTGGTTGATCGGGTAGACCACACGGAAACCCGCCCAGCCGAGCTTGCTCGTCGCCTCACGGTCGAAATGCAGATCGGCAAAATCGAAGCGCCCGGCATCGTAGGGAATTTCATGCGCAGCGCCGTCGACGATCTCGCTGATCTTCACCGGCGTGTTGAACTGCATGCCCTGATGGTAGAATGCCAGCTTGAAGGGCGTCTTGTATTCCATCCAGGCGAAGCGCTCGGGCTTGGGCTGCATCTTCTGGTAATCGGCGAACTGCATCTTGCTGAAGACGTCGGGCAGGTTGCTGACCGGCGCGACATAAGGCGCATCCGCCAGCGCCTTGGCCTTGGCGACCACGTCGTCCAGCCCGAATTTCGGGCGCTGCTGCGCGAAAGCCGCCGACCCGGCGAAGGCCGCCACGGCCAGCCAGCCGAGCACCATGCCAAGTCGCGCCGTGCCAAGCCGCGCGACGCCGGGCCTGCCCCGGCCTGTTCCACACCAAGCCAGTACCGGCATCAGCAGGCTTCGAGCCGAGGACGAAAGCCGGGCCGCGATGCGGGCCCCGCCAGCGGAACGGGTCGACAAGTTCAAGCTAGCTCCTTAAAGGTGACATCGACGGGACGGAGCGCGCCCGCCCTATCTTGGCAGTGGCGCACCCGAGCACAAATGCCCATCATCGCCACAAGGGTCAAGGAATGAGCGCCGTTCTCCCCGAACCGCTCCCGCGCTATTCTTCGCCGCCCTCCATCCAGCCGCCCTCTCTTCTCAAGTGAACGAACTCAGCATGGATCATTCGAACGGTGCGCCGGCTTCCCGCGAGCTGGAGACGGTGTCCTGCCAGGACGAGACAGGGAACGGCCTGTCCCGCCGACAGGCGCTCGGCGCCATGGCGACGGCCGCCTTTGCGGCCGGAATGGCCGTGTTTCCCGCCGCTGCAAGGCCCAAAATGGCCCGCACCGCCGATCCGGCCGCCACGAAGAAGGCCTTCGTCGACAAGCTGATCGCCCGGATGACGGTCGACGAGAAGGTCGGCCAATTGCGGCTGATCAGTATCGGCCCGGAAATGCCCCATGCCAAGCTGATGGACGAGGTCGCGGCCGGGCGGATCGCCGGTTCGTTCAACACCGTGGTCCGGCGCGACAATCGGCCGCTCCAGGAGGCCGCCGTCAACCGCAGCCGCCTGAAGATCCCGCTCTTCTTTGCCTATGACGTGGTGCATGGCCATCGCACCACCTTCCCGATCCCGCTCGGCCTCGCGGCAAGCTTCGACATGGCCGTGATCGAGCGCATGGCCCGCGTCTCGGCGGTCGAGGCCTGCAATGACGGCGTCGACATGACCTTCGCGCCGATGGTCGACATCAGCCGCGATCCGCGCTGGGGCCGCACCTCGGAGGGCTTCGGCGAGGATCCCTATCTCGTCAGCGAATGCGCCCGGGCCAGCGTGCGCGGTTTCCAGGGCACCTCGCCCGACCAGCCGGACACGATCATGGCCGCGGTGAAGCATTTCGCGCTCTACGGCGCGGTCGAGGGCGGGCGCGACTACAACACGGTCGACATGAGCCCGCTGCGCATGCACCAGGTTTATCTGCCGCCCTACAAGGCGGCGATCGACGCGGGTTCCGGTGGCGTCATGGTCGCGCTCAACTCGGTCAACGGCGTGCCGGCCACCTCCAATACCTGGCTGATGCAGGATCTGCTGCGCAAGCAATGGGGCTTCAAGGGCGTCACCGTCAGCGACCATGGCGCGATCACGGAGCTGACGCGCCATGGCGTCGCCCGCGACAACCGCGAGGCCGCCAAGCTCGCGATCAAGGCCGGCATCGACCTCAGCATGGCTGATCAGGTCTATCTCGCCGAGGTTCCCGGCCTGATCGCCTCGGGCGAGATCAAGATGGCCGAGCTCGACGCCTGCGTGCGCGAGGTGCTCGGCGCCAAATACGACATGGGCCTGTTCGCCAACCCGTTCCTGCGCATGGGCAAGGCGGAGGACGATCCCGTCGATGTGCGCTCGAACGACCGCCTGCATCGCGAGCCGGCCCGCGAAATCGCCCGCGAGACCATCGTGCTGCTGGAGAACCGCAACCAGACCCTGCCGCTGAAGAAGCAGGGCACGATCGCGCTCGTCGGGCCGCTGGCCGATTCCGGACTCGACATCCTCGGCAGCTGGTCGGCGCAGGGCGTCGCCGAGCAGGCCGTCACGGTCAAAGCCGGCATCGAGAAGGCGATCGAGGGCAAGGCCAAGCTCCTGACCGCGCGCGGCGCTAACGTGCTCGACGACCCGAAGATCGTCGAATACCTGAACTTCCTGAACTGGGACAAACCCGAGGTCATCCAGGACCCGCGCCCGATCGACGTGATGATCGAGGAGGCCGTCACTGTGGCCAACCAGGCCGATGTGGTGATCGCGGTCGTCGGCGAGGTCCGCGGCATGTCGCATGAATCATCGAGCCGCGTCACGATCGAGATGCCGGGCTCGCAGCGCAAGCTGCTCCAGGCGCTGAAGGCGACCGGCAAGCCGCTCGTCGTCCTGCTGATGAACGGCCGCCCGCTCGCGATCGGCTGGGAAAAGGACAATGCCGACGCGCTGCTGGAGACCTGGTACACCGGCACCGAGGGCGGCAACGCCATCGCCGACATCCTGTTCGGCGACCACAACCCCTCGGCCAAGCTGCCGATCAGCTTCCCGCGCTCGGCCGGGCAGATCCCGACCTATTACAACGCGCTGCGGATCGGGCGCCCCTATACGGAGGGCAAGCCCGGCAACTACACCTCGCAGTATTTCGAGGAGGAGCAGGGCGCGCTCTATCCGTTCGGCTTCGGACTGAGCTTCAGCACGTTCACCCTGACCGACCTCAAGCTCTCGGCCAGCCGCATCAAGCGCGGCGAGAAACTGACCGCCGAGGCGACGCTGACCAATGCCGGCAGCTTCGAAGGCGCCAATGTCGTCCAGCTCTATATCGCCGATCCCTATGCCTCGATCGCCCGGCCGGTGAAGGAGCTGAAGGGCTTCCAGAAGGTCTCGCTCAAGCCCGGCGAAGCCAGAGTCGTGCGTTTCGAGATCGGCCCCGACCAGCTCAAATTCGTCAACGGCGACCTGAAGGAGGTCGTCGAGAACGGGCAGTTCAACGTCCAGCTCGGCCTCGATTCCCGCAATGTGCTGGAGCAGTCGTTCCTGCTGGGGTGAGCGGGCCAGGCAGGCGCTCAGGTCGCGATCGCAGCATGGGCACCATGCCGCGATCGGAGCGCTGCATGAGGGCGCTCCGTGTCGCGTAACGTCGTGGAAAGGCTACCTGCGGTATTGTGAGGCCACACTCCAAGAGTTCTCCTGACTCATGGAGTGATCGCTCGATATGCTCGATCGAACGCCCGCAATAGAGAGTCGTGCAGGTCTATCGCCCATGTCTTCGAAGATTATACCTGTCGTGATGTGTGGCGGCTCCGGGACCCGGCTGTGGCCGGTTTCGCGCGACACGATGCCGAAGCAGTTCATTTCGCTTTTCGGCCAGGATTCCACCTTCCAGCGGGTCATGAGGCTGGTTTCGAACGACAAGGTCTTCGCGCCTGCGATCGTCATCACCAATGTCGCGTATCGCTTCACGGTTCAGGAGCAGATTCAGGCCTGCGGGGCGACGGGGCAGATCGTGCTCGAACCGATGCGGCGTGATTCCGCGGCAGCCGTCGCAGCGGCGACCGAGCTTGCGCTTGCCCGCGACCCCGACGCCATCGTCGGCGTTTTCGCGGCCGACCATGTCGTCCAGGATGGCGATCTTTTCGTCGAAACCTGCCGCATCGCGGGGCTCGTCGCCGCACAGGGGCAGATCGTCACGATCGGCATCCCTCCGACCTCTCCAGCCACCGGCTACGGCTATATCCAGCCCGGGGACGAGCTCCAGGACGGAGCCCGCCGCATCGCCGCCTTCGTCGAGAAGCCCGATGCCAGGCGCGCAGCACAATACCTGCTGGACGGATATCTCTGGAACTCCGGCAATTTCATTTTCGACGCGGCCACCATGCGGGCTGAACTCGAGACGTTCGAGCCGGATGTCATGGCCCCGGTTTCCGAGGCCATTGCCCGGGCCGAGCCCGATCTCGATTTCCTGCTGCTGGATTCCACAGCCTTCGGCCAGGCCAAGACCATCTCGATCGACTATGCGGTGATGGAACGCACCCGGAAAGCGGCCGTCGTCGCCGGCAATTTCGGCTGGTCGGATGTCGGCGGCTGGTCGGCGGTCTGGGAGCTTTCCGAAAAGGACCCGGACGGTAACGTCATCGACGGGCGCGGCTATGTGCTGAACGGCGCGAACAACCTCATCCGGTCCGAAGATGCGGTGGTGGCGGTGATTGGCCTCGACGACATCGCGGTCATTTCGACACGCGACGCCGTTCTCGTCGCGCCCAAGGCGAAGGCCGACCAGGTCAAGGAGATGGTGGCGCTGATCACCGCCCATGGCGAGTCGGAAGCCGGTGCCCATCGCGAAATCCAGCGCCCCTGGGGGAAATATCTCTCGGTCGACACGGGCGCGCGCTATCAGGTGAAACGCATCACCGTGAAGCCGGGCGGCGTTCTTTCACTGCAGAAGCACTATCACCGCGCCGAGCATTGGGTGGTGGTGCGCGGCACCGCCGAAGTGACGCGCAACGACGAGACCATCATCGTGCATGAGACGGAATCGATCTATCTGCCGATCGGCTGCCTGCATCGCATGGCCAATCCCGGCAAGATACCGCTCGAGCTGATCGAGGTTCAGGTCGGCTCCTATCTCGGCGAAGACGACATCGTTCGTATCGAGGACATCTACAGGCGCGTCTGAGAGGCGCTGCGAAGCACCTCTCAGGATCGCGTCGGATTTCTGAAGCTGCGGCTCAGCCCTGCGCCGGCTTCCAGTCGGCAGCGGGGATGGTGTTGATCATCCAGGGGATGCCGAATTTATCGACGAGCGAGCCGAAGCCCGGCGACCAGAAGGTTTCGCTGAACGGCATGACGGCCCGCCCGCCCGCGCCGAGCTGGTCGAACCAGCGCTGCCCCTCTGCCTTGTCGCCGGTATGCAGGGTGACGTCGAAGCCGTTCTTGGGCTTGTCGACATTGGGGGCCCAGGCGGTATCCATATCGGCGCCCATCAGGGCCTGGTCACCGACCTCCAGCCAGCAATGCATCAGCCAGGTCTTGTACTTCTCGTCGGTGATCGGCATCCCCGGCGGCGCGTCGCCATAGGGTATGGCGGCGGTGATCTTTCCGCCGAGGACCTGGGCGTAGAAATCGAATGCCGCCCGGCACTCTCCTCGGAAGCTCAAGCTGGTCACGATCTTCATGGTCGTCTCCCTTCTGTTGGGGCCTCGGCGCTCCTCCGGCGGAGCCGAGGAGCGCGACAGCTCCCCGATTGGATTGATATCAAGATATTCACCCCAAGCATGTCAGCATACGAATTCCGGCCACGACCGAACGTTCCCTGAAAGCCGGAAGCGCACATCCCATCACCCACCGGGATGGCAGCACCATCGTTTCCTCTTGCTCAACTGCCTACCGGCAGGTAGGTAATGAATGCACCCTGCTGGCGAGCTGGCCGACAGGAGCGTCCGCGGAGGCTCAGACACATGCCGGTCATCGAAACCAGGGTCGGCACGGGAGCCGGGCAGCAGGAGAAGCGAGCAGCCTACGGAGCGCTGATCCAGACCTTGCGCGAACGCCACGCGCGTGTCCTCGGGGGTGGTGGCGAGAAGCTGCAGGCGCGCCATCGCGAGCGCGGCAAGATCCCGGTGCGCGAACGCATCGACCTGCTCGTCGACCCGCTCTCGCCCTTCCTCGAACTCTCCCCGCTCGCCGCCTGGGAACTCTATGGCAACGAAGTACCTGCCGCCGGCATCGTCACCGGCATCGGCGTGGTCGCCGGCACGCCCTGCATGATCATCGCCAATGATGCGACGGTGAAGGGCGGCTCCTTCTTCCATGAGACGGTCAAGAAGCACCTGCGGGCACAGGAGATCGCCTTCGAGAACCGCTTGCCCTGCCTCTATCTCGTCGATTGCGGCGGCGCCTTCCTGCCGGAGCAGGACCGCGTCTTCCCCGATCGCGACCATTTCGGCGGCGCCTTCCTGCAGCAATGCCGGATGTCGGCGGCCGGGCTGCCGCAGATCTCGGCGGTGTTCGGCGGCTGCACGGCGGGCGGCGCCTATATCCCGGCGCTGTCCGACGAGGTCGTGATGGTGCGCGGCACCGGCCGCATCCATCTCGGCGGCCCGCCGATCGTGAAGGCCGCAATCAACGAGATCGTCGATGGCGAGACCTTGGGCGGCGCCGAGATGCATACGCAGGTCTCGGGCGTCAGCGACTATCTCGCCGAGGACGAGTTCGAGGCGATCGCCAAGCTCCGCGACATCGTCGGTGCGCTCAACTGGCCCGCGCCGCGCACGCTCGCGCGCCCTGTCACGGCGCCGCTCTACGACCCCGCCGAGATCGAGGCCATCGTCGGCACCGACCTGAAGCAGCCCTGCGACGTGCGCGAAATTATCGCCCGCATGGTCGACGGCAGCGTCTTCGACGCCTTCAAGCCGGACTATGGCGCGACGCTGGTCACCGGTTTCGCCCATATCCACGGCCAGCCTGTCGGCATCGTCGCCAATAACGGCGTGCTGTTCTCCGACAGTGCGCTCAAGGGCGCCCATTTCATCGAACTCTGCGACCAGCGCCGCATCCCGCTGCTGTTCCTGCAGAACATCACCGGCTTCATGGTCGGCACGGATGCCGAGCGCGGCGGCATCGCCAAGCATTCTGCCAAGCTGGTCTATGCCGTCTCGAATGCGCGGGTGCCGCGCTACACCGTGATCATCGGCGGCTCCTATGGCGCCGGCAATTACGGCATGTGCGGCCGGGGCTTCCAGCCGCGCTTCCTCTTCGCCTGGCCGAATGCGCGGATCGCGACGATGTCGCCGGATGTCGCCGCGACAGTGGTGACCGAGCTCCGGCGCTCCAGCCTGACGCGCGGCAATGCCGATGAAGCCGAGATCGAGAAACTCGACCGCGAGACGCGCCGCCAGTTCGAGGAGCAGAGCACGCCCTATTACGCAACGGCTCGGCTCTGGGATGACGGCATCATCGAGCCGGCCCAGACCCGCGACGTGATCGGATTGTGCCTCTCGCTCGCGGCGCGCGAGATCGACCTGCCCGGGCATCGCCCCGTCTACCGGATGTAATCCCGATGATCGGTTCCCTCCTCATCGCCAATCGCGGCGAAATCGCCGTGCGGATCATGCGGACCTGCCGGCGCATGGGCATCCGCACCGTCGCGGTCTTCTCCGATGCCGATCGCGATGCGCAGCATGTCGCTTATGCTGATGAAGCCGTGCGCATCGGCCCCGCCGCCGCGCGCGACAGCTATCTGCGGGCGGAAGCGATCATGGAGGCGGCCGCGCGCAGCGGCACTGATGCGATCCATCCCGGCTACGGCTTCCTCTCCGAGAAACCGGACCTGCCGCTGCTCTGTCGACAGGCGGGACGCATCTTCGTCGGCCCCTCGGCCGAATGCATCACTGCGATGGGGCCGAAGATCGGCTCGAAGCTGATCGCCGAGAAGGCCGGCGTGCCGAGCGTGCCCGGCTATGCTGGCGAGGACCAGTCGAATGCGGCGCTGGCGGAGGCTGCGGCGCGGATCGGCTATCCCGTGATGATCAAGGCCTCGGCCGGCGGCGGCGGCAAGGGCATGCGCCGCGTGTTCGAGGCGCAGGAACTGCTGCCGGCGCTCGACATGGCACGCGCCGAGGCGCAGGCCGCCTTCGGCGATCCGGCGCTCTTGATCGAGAAGCTGGTGATGCGCCCGCGCCATCTCGAAGTGCAGGTGGCCGGCGACAAGCACGGCAATGTCGTGCATCTCTTCGAGCGCGACTGCTCGGTCCAGCGCAACAACCAGAAGGTGCTGGAAGAAGCGCCCGCCCCCCATCTCGCCCCGGCGATCCGAAGCAAGCTGCTGGAGCGCGGCGTCGCCCTGGCAAAGGCCATCGGCTACGACAATCTCGGCACCGTCGAGTTCATCCTGGAGGACGGTCTCGACGAGCCCTGGTTCCTGGAGATGAACACGCGGCTTCAGGTCGAGCACCCTGTGACCGAGGCGATCACCGGCTACGACCTCGTCGAATGGCAGATCCGGATCGCCGCCGGCGAGAGGCTGCCGGCCTTGCAGCCCGACATCCGCGAGAGCGGCCACGCGATCGAGGCCCGCATCACCGCCGAGCGCGCCGACCAGGGTTTTCGGCCCGATACCGGGCGGATCGAGGGCTATGCCGAACCGGCCTCGATCCGCATCGACAGTGGTGTGAAGGCAGGTTCCGAGGTGACGCTGTTCTACGATTCGCTTCTGGCCAAGGCGATCGCGGCCGGCCCTGACCGCGCTACGGCCTGCGCAAGGCTGGCAGCTGGCTTGCGCGATTTCGCCATTCTCGGCCCGGCGACCACCCTGCCCTTCCTGATCGACGCGGTCGAGCATCCGATCTTCGCCGACGGCAAGGCCACGACGCGCTTCATCGAGGAGGCTTTTCCCGATGGCTGGACGGCGAAGCGACCGCGTCAACGGCTGGCACGAGCCGTCGCGGCCCTGCTCTGGCTGGAGAAACAGAAGGCAGCGCTTCCAAACGTCGATGCCTGGAATAGCCTCCCGGGCTTCCGCCTGCTGGCGCCGGCCGGCGGCGTGGCGACGAGCCGCCTGATCGCCGAGGAGGAAGACGAAGCGACGAAGCTGGAGGTCCGGTTGCTGCCGGATGGCCGGCGCCGCGTCGGCGACGCCAACGGCGAGATCGAGCTGGCCTTGCGCACAGATCCCGAAAGCTTCGAACTCGCCTTCGAGGGTCGCATCCTGCGCGGCAGCCATGCGACGGCCGGCGGGCGCATCCGGTTGACGCTCGACGGCGAGACCTTCGATATCCGGATCGGCAGCGAGGCGCGGCCCGCAGCAGCGGCTGGCGGCGGCGGAGCCGGCTCCGGAGCGGTGCTCGCCCCGATGCCGGGCGTGGTAGCTGAGATCCGCGTCGCGCCGGGCGACAAGGTCGAGGCCGGGCAGATCGTCGCCGTGCTCGAATCGATGAAGCTCTTCACCTCGCTCTCGGCCGGCGTCGACGGCGTGGTCGCCGATATCGCCTGCCAGCCGGGGGACACGGTCCAGGCCGGCAAGAGGCTCGTGCTGATCGAGCCGCCTTCCGCTTGAAGCACCAGCGCAATTGTTCTCTCCTTGCGAGATGGTCAGAAAGGTGTCTTTTTTCGGCGATTAGAACCAGCACAGTAAAGAAGCGATGGCTGACATGAGCGACGCGCCCCGCCCCGGAAAGGCTGCGGCCAAGCCGAGCGGGCTGCATCTCTCGCTGGCAAGGCGCATTGCGGCGCTGGCCGCCGAGCGGCGCTGGCCCGCCGGCTTCCATCTGCGCGAGATGGAGATCGCCCGCACCTTCGAGGTGTCGCGAACGCCGGTCCGGGCAGCGCTTGGCGTGCTGGCCGCCCAGGGCCTGGTCGAGAACCGCACCAATCTAGGCTTTTTCCTGTCGCGCGAGGGCGCCGAGCTCGAAACAGCGGAACGATCGCTGCCTGCGGCGCAGGAAGACGATGTGCTCCGCGCCATCCTGCGCGACCGCGAGGCCGGGCGGCTCCCGGAGCAATTGATCGAGACCGATCTGCAGGAGAGCTACGGCATCGGCCGCAGCGGTTTGCGCAAGGTCCTGCTGCAACTCGCCGAAGACGGGCTGATCAAGCGGCGCAGGGGCCATGGCTGGAGTTTCGTGCCGTCGCTCGCTTCGACCGAGGCCCGCGAGGAGAGTTATCGCTTCCGCCTGATCATCGAATGCATGGGGCTTCAGGAGCCCGGCTTCCGTGTCGACAGGCACCAGTTCGCACGCAGCCGGGCGGCGCATGAAGCCTTCATCGCCGACCTGCATCGCTCGCCCTCCGTCGAGCGCTTCTTCGAGATCAATGCCGGCTTCCACGCCATGCTCGCGGCCTGCTCCGGCAACCGCTTCCTGCTGCAGGCCATGGAGGCGCAGAACGCGCTGCGGCGGCTGACCGAATATGCCGATTACGGCGAGCTCGACGCCGCGGCACTGCTCAAGTCCTGCCGCGAGCATCTCGCCATCCTCGACGCGCTCGAGCAGGGCGACCTCAACTGGGCGGTGATCCTGATGCGCCAGCACCTGACCCGACCGGTAAACGGCGCGCCGCCGCCCGCAGGCTGATCACAGCAGCGACAGCACTTTTCTGATCGACTCGCACGCTCGCTTGACATTGTATTTTTTCTGCAAATAATTCATTTCATCATCATCCAGCAGCGAGACCGAACGTGCCCGCCACCGCCGCCCGCCCCAATGATCTCGATGCGCATTGGATGCCCTTCACCGCGAACCGCCGCTTCAAGAGTGCGCCGCGGCTCTTCGTCGGGGCGGAGGGCAACTATTATCTCTCGTCAGACGGGCGCCGGATCCTCGACGGCATGGCCGGGCTGTGGTGCGTCAATGCCGGCCACGGCCATCCCCGCATCCGCGAGGCGATCAAGGCCCAGGCCGACGGGCTCGACTACGTTTCCTGCTTCCAGATGGGACATCCGGACGCCTTCACGCTGGCAAACCGCATGGTCGGCATGCTGCCTGACGGGCTCGACCATGTCCTGTTCTCCAATTCGGGCTCGGAAGCCGTCGATACTGCCCTGAAGGTCGCGCTGGCCTATCACCGCCAGCGCGGCGAAGGCGGCCGCTATCGCCTGATCGGACGGGCGCGCGGCTATCACGGCATGGGCTTCGGCGGGTTGTCCGTCGCCGGCATCAGCCGCCACCGCCGCGATTTCGGGCCGCTGCTGCCCGGCGCCGCGCATCTGCCGCATACGCTCGACCTCGCACGCAACGCGTTCTCGCGCGGCGAGCCGGAGCATGGCGTCGAGCTTGCCGACGATCTCGAGCGGCTCGTCCAGATCCATGACGCCTCGACCATCGCCGCCGTGATTGTCGAGCCCGTCGCCGGATCGACCGGCGTGCTGCCGCCGCCCAAGGGCTATCTCAAGCGCCTGCGCGAAATCTGCGACAAACACGGCATCCTGCTGATCTTCGACGAGGTGATTTCGGGCTTCGGGCGGCTCGGCGCCTCCTGCGCGGCGGAGGCCTTCGGCGTCACGCCCGACATGATCACCTGTGCCAAGGGCCTCACTAACGGTGCCGTGCCGATGGGCGCGACCGTCGTCGGCAAGCATGTCTACGACGCCTTCATGACCGGGCCGGAATCCGCGATCGAGCTGTTCCATGGCTTCACCTATTCGGGCCATCCGCTGGCCTGCGCCGCCGGGCTCGCAACCTTGCAGGTCTACGAGGAGGAAGGGCTCTTCGAGCGCACCCGCAAGATCGCCGATCATTGGGAGCAGGCGGCGCATGCGCTGAAGGGCGCGCCGCATGTCATCGACATCCGCAATATCGGCCTCGTCGCCGCGATCGAATTCGCCCCGCGGCCCGGCGGCCCCGGCCAGCGCAGCGCCGAATGCGCCGAGACCTGCTACCAGGACGGCGTGCTCGTGCGGGCCGGAGCCGATCTCATCGTGCTGTCGCCGCCGCTTACCATCGAGCCCGACGAGATCGACCGGATCTTCGCCAGCATCCGCAAGGCGCTCGACACGATCGCCTGAGCCATCAGACCAGCCAAGGGGCTCATTGAAGAGAGGGCGGAATGCGCAAGGGACACGGCCAGACCATCTCCTACTACCTGATGGGCCGCACAGCGCTCTCCGCCTGCCAGGCCGACCAGCGCTTCTCCTATTGCTGCTACCTGCCCGAAAGCTATGAGGAGACCGGCACGCAGCGCTATCCGCTCGCCGTTCTCGTCCATGGCAGCCTGCGCGATGCGACGAACCTGCGCGACCAGTTCATCGATTTCGCCGAGGCCAATCAGTGCGTGCTGCTGGCGCCGCTCTTCCCCTGCGGGATCGAGGAACCCGGGGATACCCATAACTACAAGCGCATCCTCTATCGCGGCATCCGCTACGATGAGATCCTGCTCTCGATGATCGACGAGATCGCTGGTCTCTACCGACTGGAGACCGACAAGCTGCTGATGCACGGCTTCTCGGGCGGCGGCCAGTTCGTGCACCGCTTCTTCTATCTCTATCCCGAGCGGCTTGCCGCCGTGTCGATCGGCGCGCCGGGCGTGGTGACATTGCCGGATCCGGACAAGCCGTGGTGGCGCGGCACCGGCGACATGAAAGCGATCTTCGGCCGCGAACCCGACCTTGCGGCAATGCGCGAGGTCGCCGTGCAGATGGTCGTCGGCGGCGACGATATCGAGACCTGGGACGTGACGGTTTCCCCGAAATCCTCGAACTGGATGGAGGGGATCAACGAGACCGGGGCGACGCGCGTCGAGCGCCTGCGCTCGCTCGAAGCCGCCTTCCTGACGCGCGGCATTGCCGTGCGCTTCGATGTCGTGCCCGGCGTCGAGCATATCGGCTACCTCGTTCACCCGCCGGTGAAGGATTTCTTCGCCGACATGCTGCGCCGCCGGCGGGACTAGCGGCGGCGCGGATTAACGATTTCTGCGGTGACACCGGAAAGCCGGGCCCGCCTCTTGGGAGAAGCAGACCATGAAGCTTGGATGGCTCGCGGCCGTCGCCGCATTCGCTTGCCTCACGCCCGCCGCCGCGCAGGAACCGAAATCCGGTGGCGAATTGCGGATCGCGATCTCCGGCGACATCACCAGCAGCGAGCCGGGCGTGCGCCGCAGCGGCGATGCCGACACGGTCCTGCACCATGTCGTCGAGGCGCTGGTCGCCTATCGCGAGGATCTCAGCATCGCGCCGATGCTGGCGGAGAGCTACGCGATGTCGCCGGACGGGCGCAGCTACACCTTCAAGCTGCGCGACGGCATCACCTTCCATAATGGCGCGCCGATGACCTCCGCCGACGTCAAGTGGAGCTGGGATCGGATGCTCGACCCGGCGACGCGCTGGCAATGCCGCGGCTGGTATGACGGCACGCAGGACATGAAGATCGAAGCGATCGAGACACCCGATCCGAAGACCGTAGTGTTCCGGCTGGCGGCCCCCTCGGCGCTGTTCCTGCACTATGTCGCCAATATCCAGTGCATGACCGGCATCCTGCATCGCGATTCCGTCAATGCCGCCGGCGAATGGGTGAAGCCGATCGGCACCGGCCCCTTCGCCTTCACGGAATGGCGCAAGAACAGCTTCATCCTGCTCAAGAAATTTGCCGACTACAAATCCCGCAGCGAGCCGACGAGCGGCTATGCCGGGGCGCGCAAGGCCTATGTCGACCAGGTGCGCTGGATGGTGGTGCCCGACGATGCGACGCGGCGCGCCGGTTTGCAGGCCGGGCAGATCGACTGGATCATCACCGATGTCGCCGATATCGTCGAATTGCGTGCAGCCAAGGGCGTCAAGGTCGCGACGGCGCAGGGGCTGAGCTGGAACGTCCTGCTGATCCAGACCCGCGACCCGCTCCTCGCCGATCCCCGTATCCGCAAGGCGCTGGCCCATGCGATCGACCTGAAGACGCTGGTCGAGAACCGCACGGACGGGCTCGGCAAGCCCAATCCCTCGGCCATCCCGACGACCAGCGGGAGCCATACGGCCGTGCATGACCAGGGCTACACATACGACCCCGACCTCGCCCGCAAGCTGCTGAAGGAGGCCGGTTATGACGGGCGTCCGATCAAGCTGCAGACCTCGCAGAAGCTGGTCCATCTCTACGACACCGCCATCATCCTGCAGGCAATGCTCAAGCAGGCCGGCTTCAACGTCGAGCTCGACATGCTGGAATGGGCGACGCAGCTCGACCGCTACAGCAAGGGCAATTTCCAGCTTCAGTCCTTCCGTTTCACCGCGCGCTTCGACCCGTCGTTCAACTACAAGACCTTCGTCGGCTCGAAGGACGAGGATGCCGACGTGCAATGGGAGGACAAGCGTGCGGTCGAACTGCTGCTGGCCTCGGCGACCGAGCTCGACCCGGCCAAACGACAGGCCATGTTCGACGAGATGCACCAGCGCATGATCGAGCAGGTGCCGATCATCAGCCTCTACAACACCCCGCTCGTCGAGGCCTCGACCGACCGCATCGCCGGCGTCGAACTCACCAGTTCCGGCAAGACGCGGGCCTGGGGCGTCTGGGTCACGAAGTAAGGACGGCAAGAAGGGCTGCGCGGGAGCGTGCATGCTCCTGGCGCAGCCCCGTCAGCCCATCAATCCATCTCGACCGCTCGCGGCCCTTGCCGGAAGAACGATCCGACGCCGCCGTTTTCACCCGCTCGCATCCTGAAGCGGGACGAGCGCGCGGCGACGGGATCGGGGGAACCGTCTTGAAGCTGCCTTTGTGGGGAAGCGCGCTCAGCGCCACTCTGCTCGTCCAGGTCGTGAGTTCGTTCGCCGGGGCCGCCATCCCGCTTCTCGGCCCGCTCCTGACCCTGCGCTGGGGCCTTGCGCCCGAAAGCATCGGCTATGTTTCGGCCGTGGTCTCGACGGGCATCTGCTGGTTCCTCGCCTGCGGCAATCCGATGCTCGACCATCACGGCCCGGTTCGGGCGCTGCAGATCGGCCTGGCCTTCGTCGCCGCCGGCCTTCTGCTGCTGTCGCAGCCCTTCGGGCTGATCGGCCTTGCCGGCGCGCTGCTGGTCGGGCTCGGCCTCGCGCCCAACACTCCGGCCGGAAGCCAGATCCTGATGCGCACGGCGCCAGTCGACCACCGGACCCTCGTCTTCTCGATCAAGCAAGCCGGCGTCCCCCTCGGCGGCGCCATCGCGGGCTTCGCCGTCGCGCCCATGGTCCTGGGTTTCGGCTTCACCGGGGCGATCTGGGCCGTGGTCGCCATCGTCCTGGTCAGCGCGCTGGCGGTCCAGCCCTTCCGCGGGAGTCTCGACGCGGAGAAAGGCACGCAGAACCGCGCCTGGGCCCGGATGTTCCTGTCGCCGTCGTCGCTGGCGCGATCGGCGCGGGTGCTGAGCTCCCACTCCTCGCTGCCGATGCTCACCGCGCTCGGTGTCTCCTTCTCGATCACGCAGGCCTGCATCACCGCCTTCACCGCGACCTATATGGTGACCCAGCACGGCAAGACGCTGGCTGAGGCCGGGCACCTCGTCGCGGCCCTGCTGGTGGCGAGCACGATCGCGCGCATCTTCTTCGGCTGGCTGGCGGACCGGATGGGCGGCGGCCTGCGACTGCTCTGCCTGCTGGCGCTCGCCGCCGGCTCGACCATCGCCCTGCTGATCGGCACGGCAAGCACGAGCCCCTGGCTGATCTATCCCTGCATGGCCCTGGTCGGTGCGACCTCGATGGGCTGGAACGGCGTCCACATGGCCGAGCTGGCGCGCGTCTCGCCGCCCGCGCTGATCGGCGACGTCACCTCCGGGGCGAGCCTGTTCGGCTTCGTCGGCTCGATCTGCGGGCCGCTGGTCTTTGCCGTGATCGCAAACCGGACCGGCAGCTTCAACTGGCCCTTCCTGCTGGTCGCCGGCCAGCTTGCCGTGTTCGGGGCCTTCGCTCTCTGGTATCTGCGCCGTTCGGCGCAGGTCTGATCGCTCCGCAAATCCGGATAACATCAGGTTATACCTGATCCCGAATAAAGCATGAGAACAATGGAGGCGGGGCCTCTAGACCTTATCCTGGGGTTCGGCCCGTCGCGTCCGGTCCCGAGGTCATACGCCAATCCAGGAATCCGTCGATGTCCCGCCTCATCACCGTTGCCGCCGCACAGTTGGGTCCGATCCAGCGAGCCGACAGCCGCAAGCAGGTCATCGACCGGATGATCGCGCTGCTGGAGAAGGCCAAGGCGCAAGGCGCGACCTTCGTCGTGTTTCCCGAGCTCGCGCTGACCACCTTCTTCCCGCGCTGGTACCATGAGGATCGCGCCGAGGCGGATCAATGGTTCGAGCGCAGCATGCCCGGCCCGGATACGCAGGCACTGTTCGACAAGGCGAAGGAGCTCGGCCTCGCCATGAGCTTCGGCTATGCCGAGCTGACGCCCGAAGGCCGGCATTTCAACAGCTCGATCCTGGTCGACCGCGGCGGCCGTATCGTCGCCAAATACCGCAAGATCCACCTGCCTGGCCATGTCGAGTTCGACGCCGAGCGGACGCATCAGCATCTCGAGAAGCGCTATTTCGAGCCGGGCGATCTCGGCTTCCCGGTCTGGGAATTCGAAGGCGGGCTGTTCGGTATGGCGATCTGCAACGACCGGCGCTGGCCCGAGACCTATCGCGTCATGGGGCTGCAGGGCGTCGAGATGGTCGTGCTCGGCTACAACACCCCGTCCGCCAATTCGCAATCGCCCAACGAGACGGCAGCCGACCGGCTGTTCCACCACCGCCTGTCGGTGCAGGCCGGCGCCTACCAGAACTCGACCTGGGTCGTGGCCGTCGGCAAGGCCGGAACCGAAGACGGGCACCATCTTTTCGGGGGAACGCTGATCGCGGCGCCGGACGGCAAGATCGTCGGGGAGATCGACCATGAGGAGGACGGCGTGCTCGTCCATCCCTGCGATCTCGACGATACCCGCTTCGGCAAGGCGACGATCTTTGATTTCATCCGCCATCGCCGTGTCGAGCATTACGGCCTGATCACCGAACGCACCGGCGTCGGCGCGCCGCTCGGAAAGCCCGAGGGCGCCTGAGCGCCCTCGTTGCCGGCTTTACCGGAACGGGTCGAACGGGGTCGGGAAGCGACCGGTCGGCGTGATCTCGGCGTAAGGCGCGCGCGCCAGCAACTGCCCTTGCCCCGGCTGCGCCAACACCCGCTCGCCATCGAAGACGAGGCAGCCGCGCTGATAGGTCGCCGCCGGATAGCCCTGCACCGCCATGCCCTCATAAGGCGTGTAGTCGCTGCCATGATGCTGCATGGCATTGGTCAGCGTGACGCGCCGGTTGGGATCGAACAGCACGATATCGGCATCGGCCCCGACCGCGAGCGCGCCCTTGCGTGGCGCCAACCCGAAACGCCGCGCCGGATTGGTCGCGACGAGATCGACGAAGCGGCGCAGGTCGATGCGCCCCTTGGCGACACCCTCCGAGTAGAGAATGGGCAGGCGTGCGGCGAGACCGGGCACGCCGTTCGGGATCTTGTTGAAAGGTGCGCCCTCGCCGTGCTGCTTCTTGCCGCGCGGGTCGTCGTAGCGCAGCGGCGAATGGTCGGACGAGACGATGTCGATGACGCCGTCGCGCAGGAACTGCCAGAGCGCCTCCTGGTCGGCGGTCGAGCGCAGCGCCGGCGAGATCATGAACTTGGCGCCCTCGAAGCCCGGGCGATCCATGTCGGCCTCGTCGAGCACGAGATATTGCGTGCAGGTCTCGGCCCAGGCCTTCTGCCCGCGCTTCTGCGCCCGCTCGACCTCTTCGCCGGACTGCCGGCCCGAGACGTGGAAGACCTGGATCGGCGTATCCAGCGCCTCGGCCAGGGCGAGAATGCGATGCGTCGCCTCGCGTTCGACCACCATGGGCTTCGCCCAGGCGAGATGGCGCGGCGCCGTCTGGCCCGCCGCCAGCAGCGCCTGCGTCAGCCAAGTGATCAGTTCGTGATGCTCGGCATGGACGCAGACGAGCGCGCCGGCGCGCCGCGCCGCGGCCAGCGTCTGCAGGATCTGCGCATCGCCGAGACGGTTGCTGTCATAGGTCATGAAGATCTTGACCGAGCGATGCCCGGCCTCGACCAGCGCCGGCAATTCGGTGTCCAGCACCTCCGGAGTGGGATCGTTGACCAGAAGATGGAAGGCATGGTCGATCCGGGCCTGCTTCGCCTTCTCGGCATAGGCGGCAACCGCGCCGGCGAGCGAGCCGCCGCGAACCTGAGGTGCATGGCAGACGACCGTGGTCGTGCCGCCCGCCGCGGCAGAGGCCGTGCCGCTATCGAAGCCGTCGGCGATGTCGGCGCCCGAGGAGAAGGGCTGGTTGAGATGGACATGACTGTCGACCCCGCCGGGCAGGACGAGCAGGCCCTTTGCATCGACCTCCTCCTTGCCACGCGGCAGCCCCGCGCCGATCGCGGCGATGACACCGCCGGCAATACCGATATCGAAAGCTCCGATGGAGGAGGCGGTGACGGCCGTGCCGCCGCGGATGACGAGATCGAAATCGCTCATGGTCTTTCTCTCCATGCGACGGGGGCCGTGAAACGGCAGCCCGCAGCGCGCGAAACAGCGACGAGGTCAGGATGAAAACGGAACTGCGCGTCGCGCTCGGCGACAGGCTCTATGGCATCGAGCGTCCCTGGGGCGCCCTGCCGGCGACGCCGGGGCGGATCACCGATCTCACAGTCGGCAAGGACGGGCTGGTGCATGTCCTGCTGCGCCGCGACAGCGCCGTCGATCCCGAGGGGCCCTGCGTGATCACGCTCGCGAGCGATGGCAGCTTCGTCAGGAGCTGGGGCGAAAAGCTCTGCGTCGATGCTCACAAGATCGCGGCGATGCCCAATGGCGGCCTTGCCATCGTCGACCGCGACGCCCACCGCATCTTCTTCTGCGATGATGAGGGACGCATACGGCAGCAGATCGGCGAGAGCCATCGGCCCGGCCAGCCCTTCAACCATCCGAGCGATATCGCCTTTGCGCCCGATGGCGGCTTCTATGTCACCGATGGCTATGGCAATGGCCGCATCCGTCGCTACGACTCCGGCGGCAGCCTGATCGCGAGCTGGGGCTCGGTCGGGACGGCGCCGGGCGCGTTCCTGACGCCGCACGGCATCTGCGTGCTCGGCGACGGTCGCGTCATCGTCGCCGATCGCGAGAACAGCCGCGTGCAGAGCTTCACGGCCGGGGGCGAACTTCTCGCGGTCTGGGATGCGTTCCTGCGCCCGCAGGATGTCGTCGCCGATGCGGATGATCGAATCTATGTCTGCGACTCGATCCCGACGCTGAGCCTGCTCTCGGCGGATGGCGCCCTGCTCGGCCGCTGCCGGCCGGTGCTCAACGGCGCCCATGGCCTGTGGCTTGGAACGGCCGGCGATATCTTCCTCGCGGAGACCAACCCCAACCGCATCACGCGGCTTTTCCCCGTCGCGAGCTGACGCGACGGGCCACCGCGCCCTCATGCGGCGGAGACGGCCGTGCGGTTCTGCAGGCGCGAGACCAGCCGCACGAAGGGCCAGAACATCAGGAAGTAGACGATCGCCACTGCGATCAATGGCGTTGGGTTGTAGAGCAGGCCCTGGGCAAGCTGGGCCGAACGCAGCAGTTCCTGAAGTGCGACGGCGGATGCGATCGAGGTCTGCTTCACCAGCTCGACCGTGTTGCTGATCAGGTCCGGCAGCACGTTGCGCGTGCCCTGCGGCACCACGACATGGATCATGCTCTTGTACCAGCTCAAGCCCGTGGAGCGGGCCGCTTCGCGCTGGCCCTTCGGCACGGATTCGATGCCGGCGCGGAAGATCTCGGCGAAATAGCTCGAGCCGTTCAGCGTCAGCGCCAGCACGGCGGCCGTGAACTCGTTGAGCTTCAGGCCGAGGAAGGGCAGGCCGAAGAAGATGAAGATCAGCAGCACCAGCGGCGGGATGGCGCGCATCACGTCGACATAGGCGATCAGCAGGAAGCGCAGCAGCCGGTTCGGCACGTCCTGCGCCATGGCGATGGCGATACCACTGACGACCGAAAGCGGCACGGCGACGGCGGCCAATGCCAGCGTCATCCAGAAGCCCTGCAGCAGCAGCGGCCAGACCTGCTTGAGAACGTCGATATTGAGGAACGTCGTGACGAGATCGTCCATCATGACCTCGGATGCGCATAGGCGCGTTCGAGCCAGCGCGTGAAGCGCACGAAGGGCAGGAACAGCACGAGGAAGAGCAAGGCGCCGACGGTCAGCGCGGTCGGGTTGGCGACGTTGGACTGGATGCTGGAGGTCACGTTGAGCAGTTCCGGCACGGCCACGACCGAGCCCAGCGTGGTGCCCTTGCTGATGCCGATGGCGCGGTTGGTCAGAGGCGGGATCGAGATGCGCACCACCTGTGGCAGGATGATGTAGGCAAGCGTCTTGCTGAAGCTGAGGCCGGTCGAGCGCCCAGCTTCCCATTGTCCCTTGTGCACGGCGTTGATGCCGGCCCAGAAGATCTCCTCGGCGAAGGCCGAGAGCACGATCGCCAGCGCCAGCACCGTCGCGGTGATGGGCTCCAGCACCAGCCCGAAATAGGGCAGCGCGAAATAGGCCAGCACGATCAGGACGAGCTGCGGGATCGAGCGGAAGAAATCGATGTAGAAGATGATCAGCCAGTTCAGCGGCCGGATGCCGTAGAGCCTGAGGATCGCCAATGCGAGGCCGAGCGGGATGCCGATCAGAACCGTCAGGATCGACATCTGGACGGTGATCAGGAAGCCGCGCAGGATGTCCGGCCAATAGGCCGACATCAGCGAAAAATCGAAGAAATAACGGACGATCTGGTCCATGCGCCGTCAGCCGTGCGAGCGCATCACGAAGTCGCGGATGCGCTGGTGCTGCGGATTGATCAGGATCTCCTGCGGCGTGCCCTCGGCCAGAATCGCGCCATGATCCATGAAGACGACGCGGTCGGCGACATCGCGCGCGAACTTCATCTCATGGGTCACGACGATCATGGTCATGCCCATTTCCTTGGTCCGGACCATGACGTTGAGGACTTCGCCGACGAGCTCGGGGTCGAGCGCCGAGGTCGGCTCGTCGAAGAGCATGACCTGCGGCTCCAATGCCATGGCGCGAGCGATGCCGACGCGCTGCTGCTGGCCGCCGGACAGCTCGGCCGGATAGGCGTCGGCCTTGTGGGCAAGGCCGACGACTTCGAGATGGTGGCGGGCCTTCGCCTCGGCCTCCTGCTTGCTCAAGCCGACGACCTTGCGCAGCGCGAGCGAGACGTTCCCCAGCGCCGTCTTGTGCGGGTAGAGATGGATACCCTGGAAGACCATGCCGATGCCGCGGCGCAGGCGGTCGAGATCGACCTTGGGGCCGGTGACCTCCTGCCCGCCGAGGCGGATCGTGCCCGCCGTCGGCTCCTCAAGCCGGTTGATGCAGCGCAGGCAGGTGCTCTTGCCCGAACCGGAGGAGCCGACGATCACGACGGCCTCGCCCTTGCCGACCTTGAGGTCGACACCGCGCAGAACCTCGACATTGCCGAAGCTCTTGCGCAAGCCCTCGATCGAAACGATCGTTTCGGAAGGCGTGGCCGTCATGGCGGGCGCTGAGGTCACTTGCAGGCGGCCTTGTGCGGGGTCGCGTCGTAACCCTCGAAATCCGGCGCGCCGATGCCCGGATAAACCTTGGCGCTGGAGGAATCGGCCGCCGGCTTCACGCCGAACCACTTCTCATGGATCGCGGCCAGCGTGCCGTCGCTCTTGATGCATTCCAGCGCGGCCTCGACCTTGGCGCGGAACGCCGCATCCTCCTTGCGGAAAGCGATGCCGAAATTGTTGCCGCTGTTGAGCACGAATGCGACCTCGGCCATCGGCGTCTGCGTCGAGACATAGCGCGAGACCGGGACGTCGGCGACATTGGCGAAGGCGCGCCCGATCATCACGGCCTGCACGGCGTCGGCGTTCTTGTTGTAGCGCTGGATGGTGTAGCCGTATTTGGCTTCGTTGTCGGTCAGCCACTTGTCGGAGATCGAGCCGTTATTGACGGTCAGCGCCTTGCCCTTCAGCTCCTCCAGATTGGCGATCTTGGCGCCCTTCTTGACGAGGAAGCCGAGACCCGTCGGCATATAGGGCTCGCTGAACAGCATCTGCGCGGCGCGGTCTTTCGTGATGTTGGTCGGCGCCGGGATCATCTCGTAGCGCTTGGAGAACAGGCCCGCGAAAATCGCCGAGAAATTGGAATCCGTGACCTCGACGCCGGGGCGCCCGAGCTGCTTCGCCAGTGCAGCCGACATGTCGTAGGTGAAGCCCGTCGCCTCGCCGGCCGGCGTCTTGAAGCAGAACGGCGCGAAGCCGAGATCGCAGGCCACCTTCAGCTTCTCGCCCTGCGGATGGTCGGCATCCTGCGCCAGGGCCGGCATGGCGAGCATGGCGCCGAGCACGGCGCCCGCTGCAAAGGCACGCGTCAGCTTGATCGAATTCAGCTTCATCTTTCCCGCTCCCGTTATGCGTTGTGGCTACGCCGCGATTGCTGCCCCCTGTCCCTGCAACAATCCGGCCATGTCCAAGGGGAGCCTAACAGGGCGAAATCATGCCCAGCCAATCATTTATTGTCGGGTGGCCATAACCTGATGTTAAGTTCCAACCTCGCCGTCCTCGCCGGAGGCAGCGGGAGGCGACGGTACCAGGCCGCGCAGAATATCGACGAAAGCACTCGCCGTGCGTGACAGCGGCTCGAAGCGCGGCGTCAGCAGATGGGCGCGGACGCGCGTCTTGGGTGCGAGCGGGCGCGATACCAGTTCCGGCCAGGTCCGCCCACGCAGCACGAACTCGTCGACGACCCCGACGCCCGCCCCCGCACGCACCATCGCGCAGGCAACCGGCGTGAAACGGACGACGGTGCTGATCCTGAGCGGCGCGGATTTCAATGTGAGGGCACGCCCGACGACATCGCCATAGGGCGTCTGCGGCCCGAACCCGATCAGCGGATAAGGCGCGAGATCGGCCGGGCGGACCACGCGCAATCGCGCCAGCGCATGGTCGCGCGGCATGATCACCATCAGCCGCCCTTCCGTCAGGATCTCCGTATTGAGCGTCGGCTCGTCGACCGGGATGATCGAGACGCCGAGATCGGCACGGCCGGCCACGACCTTGGCGACGACCTCCAGCAGGGTCAGCACCTCGAACTCGACGCGCAGGTCCGGGAAGCGCTCGCGCAGCCGCGCGATGGCATCCGGCACCAGCGCCTGGCCGACGCTCGGGCTCGCGACGATCCGCACCGACCCGGTACCGCGCTCGCGCAATTCATCGGCGAGCTCGTTGACCCTGACCACGCCCTGATGGACCTGATCGACCTCCTGGAACAGGCGGCGCGCCTCGGGCGTCGGCTGGACACGGCCGCGCACGCGCTCGAACAGGCGCAGCGCCAATCGGTCCTCGGTATAGGCCAGCAGGCGGCTGATCGCCGGCTGCGAGACCGAGAGCAGGCGGGCCGCGCCGCTGATCGATCCGGTGATCATGATGGCCCGGAAGACTTCGATCTGCCGAAGATTGAGGCGCATGGCAATAACATCCGTTTATGGTCGGCCGCATAATAAGCATGATTCATTTCGCGCCTAGCGTTCTAAGCTCGACCTCGTGCCGGCAACGACCGGCTCGCCGAGCATGGCGCGAAAAAGTGGGAACCGGTTTTTCGCTTCAGCAATGCTCCCAACCAAAGCAGGGTGAGGCCGGCCGATGAGACGCTTTCTGACGAGCAGGGATGTCGAGGCCGCCGTGGCCGGCGGCTCCGTCTTCGCAGCGGGCGGCGGCGGCTGGGCCGATCACGGACGCATGCTCGGCACCGCCGCGGTCAACACCGGCAGGCCCGAGCTCGTCACGATGGACGAGATTCCCGACGACGCGATCATCGCCACCGCCGCCGCCATCGGCGCGCCCGGCGGCACGACCGAGTGGGAGATGTGGGGCATCGACTACGTCAAGGCCGTGCAATTGCTGCAGGAGGCGCTGGGCAAGCCGATCTACGGCCTGATCATCGGCCAGAACGGCATGTCGAGCACGCTGAACGCCTGGCTCCCGAGCGCGATCCTCGGCATCAAGGTGGTCGATGCCGTCGGCGATATCCGCGCCCATCCCACCGGCGACATGGGCTCGATCGGTCTTGCCAACAGCCCGGAAGCGACGATCCAGGTCGCGGTCGGCGGCAATCGTTCGAAGAACCAGTATATCGAGCTGGTGACGCGCGGCGCCACCGCCAAGGTCTCGCCGATCCTGCGCACGGCCTCGGACATGTCGGGCGGCTTCATCGCCTCCTGCCGCAATCCCGTTTCGGCGGCCTATGTCCGGAAGAACGCGGCGCTCGGCGGCATCTCGATGGCGCTGGCCTTGGGCGAGCGCATTCTCGCCGCCAAGCCGAAGGGCGGCAGCGCGGTCATCGACGCGATCTGCGACGAGACCGGCGGCTCGATCATCGCGCGCGGGACCGTGGCGAAGAAGGATGTGCGCTACACCAACGAGGCCTTCGACATCGGCACGATCCAGGTCGGGACCGGCGCCGCCGCCCGCGTCATCCATGTCATGAACGAATACATGGCCGTGACCGATCCCGACGGCGCCCGGCATGCCTGCTTCCCGGACGTGATCACCACGCTCGACGCCGACGGCCAACCGGTCAGCTCCGGCCATGTCCGCGAGGGCATGGAACTCTCGGTGCTGCGCGTGCCCAAGGACAAGATCCCGCTGAGCTCCAGCGTGACCGACCCCAGCGTCTATCCGATCGTCGAGAAGGCGCTCGGCATGAATTTCACCGACTACGCGCTCGGCCGCGCGGACTAGTCCGCACGGCTCTCCGTCCACCCCTCAGGATCAACCGGATACCCGACCATGAGCGATTTCGATCTCGTCCTCCGCGGCAATATCGTGCTGTCCGACCGGATCATCGAGGACGGCTATGTCGCCGTCAGCGGCGGCAAGATCGGCAAGGTCGGCTCGGGCACGCCGCCCTCGGCCCGCGAGACCCAGGATTTCCGCGGCCAGTGGATCATTCCCGGCGTCATCGATGGACAGGTCCATTCCGGCAGCCAGGCTAATCACGAGGGCATCGGCATGTGCTCGCGGGCGGCGGCGGCCGGCGGCGTCACCGTGATGGTCGACATGCCCTATGACGAGCCGGAGCCCGTCACCAGCGCAAAACTCTTCAACGAGAAGGTCGCGGTGGTCGAGCGCGACGCCCATGTCGATGTCGCCCTCTACGCCACGATCACCATCGAGAACGGGCTCCATGCCATTCCCGGGCTGGTCGAGGCCGGCGCCTGCGCCTTCAAGTTCTCGACCTTCGAGGCCAATCCGACGCGCTTTCCCCGCATCGGCGACGACACGCTCTACGAGGCCTTCAAGCTGATCGAGCCGACCGGGCTGCTCTGCGGCGTCCATAACCAGGACCAGGAGATGACAAGGCGCAATATCGCCCGGCTGATCGAGGCTGGCGATACCGGCCCGGACGCCTTCCTGCGCGCCCATCCCCCGCTCGTCGAGAACCTCGCCACCGCCCGGATCTACGAGATCGGCGCCGAGACCGGGGCGCGTGCGCACGCCGTCCACGTCTCGACCTCGCGCGGCTTCGAGATCTGCAACATGTACAAGCAGGCCGGGTACAAGGCGACGGTCGAGAGCTGCGTGCAGTATTTCATGCTCAATGCCGAGGAGCACGGCCCGCGCTTCGGTGCCAAGATCAAACATTACCCGCCGATCCGCCCGAAGGCCGAGAGCGACCTGCTCTGGAGCCATCTCGCCGCCGGCCATTGCGACTTCATCTCGTCGGATCACGTCTCCTGGGGGCTGGAGAAGAAGGGCGACCCGATGATCTTCAAGAACACCTCGGGCGGGCCCGGCATCGAAACCCTGCTGCCGGCGCTCTGGACCGGCTGCGAGGAGCACGGCCTGTCGCCGACCATCGTGGTGAAGCAGCTCTGCGAGGGGCCGGCCAAGGCCTTCCTGCTCGCCGACAAGGGCCGGCTCGAAGCCGGCGCCGATGCCGATATCACCGTGCTGGAGCCCGGCCGCTTCATCCACGACCCCAGCAAGAGCCTCGCGGCGGTGAAGTGGAGCTCGATGGAGGGTCGCGAATTCCGCGTCCGCGTCGCTGCGACCTATGTCCGCGGCCAGCTCGCCTGGGACGGCAAGGAGATCCGCAACAAGGCCGGCGACGGCCGCTTCCTGCGCCCGGCGGCGTGATCACCATGTCGATCGATCAGGACCGGCTCTGGCGCCGTATCGAGGCGCTCTCGGGGATCACCGACCCGGAGCGCCCGTGGACGCGCCGCTCCTTCACCCCGCGCTTCCTCGAAGGGCGGGAATGGTTGACGGCAGCATTCCGCGAAGCCGGGCTGGAGACGGAACTCGATGCCGCCGGCAATCTGATCGGCCGGCTCGCGGGCGCCGATCCGAGCCTGAAGCCGATCCTGATCGGCTCGCATTCCGACACGGTGCCCTCGGGCGGGCGCTATGACGGTATTCTGGGCGTGCTCGCCGCGCTTGAGGTCGCGCAGAGCTTCAGCGAGCGCGGCGACCGCCTGCGCCATACGCTGGAGGTCGTCGACTTCCTCGCCGAGGAGCCGAGCGAGTTCGGCCTCTCCTGCATCGGCAGCCGCGCGCTCGCCGGAACGCTGAGCGAAGAGCATCTGGCAATGACCCGCCCCGACGGCATGACGCTGCGCGAGGGCATCGCTTTCGTCGGCGGGCGGCCGGCGGAGCTGGCCTCGGTCAGGCGGCCGGCAGACGGCATCGCGGCCTATGTCGAGGTCCATATCGAGCAGGGCCGCGTGCTGGAGAACGAGCGCATCCCGATCGGCATCGTCACCGATATCGTCGGGATCCGCCGCGAGCGCATCATCGTCACCGGCCGGGCCGACCATGCCGGCGCGACGCCGATGCCGCTGCGGGCCGATGCATTGGTCGGCGCCGCCAAGCTGATCGAGGCCGCCTACAAGCGCGCGCTTTCGACTGCGCGCGACAACCAGCCGCTCGTTGCCACCTTCGGGCGCATCGAGGTCAGCCCCAACGCGTCGAACGCCGTGCCGGGCGAGGCCATGATGACGCTCGAAGTCCGCTCCGGCAACGAAGCCGCGGTCAAGGCCTTCGGCGAGGCGCTGGTACGCGATCTGCGCCCTGCCTTGGAGGAACTGCGCCTCACCATCGCCGTCGAGCCGATCAGCCATGTCGCGCCGACGGCCTGTGCTCGGCAAGTCCGCTCCGCCATCGCCAATGCCTCGGCTTCGCTCGGGCTCGCCACGCGCGACCTGCCGAGCGGCGCCGGCCATGACGGCGTCCATATCGCCCATATCGGCCCGGTCGGGATGATCTTCGTGCCCTGTCTCGAGGGGCGCAGCCATGCGCCGGAGGAATCCATCACGCCGGACCAGGCCGGCGACGGCGCCCGCGTGCTCGCCGAAACGGTGCGCCTGCTCGATGCGCAGCTAGGCTGAGGCGATGGATTGGGCCGCGAGCGACCTCAAGGAACGCGATCTCTACAAGCTCCTCGTCAACACGGTGCTGCCGCGCCCGATCGCACTCGTCACCACGGTCGACGCGGAGGGACGCGCCAATTCCGCGCCCTTCAGCTTCTTCAACGTCTTCAGCCATGCCCCGCCGCTGGTGGTGCTCGGCATCGAGGGCCGCAGCGGCACCGAGCCGCTGAAGGACACGATGCGCAATATCCGCGAGACCGGCAGCTTCGTCGTCAATCTCGTCGACCGGGCGATGGTTGCAGCCATGCAGGTCTGCGCCATCGACTTCCCCTCCGAGATCGACGAGATCGCAGCGGCCGGGCTCGACACTGTGGCGAGCGCCAAGGTCGCGGCGCCGCGGCTTGCCGCCTCGCCTGTCCAGCTCGAATGCCGCGAGACGGTCTCGCTCTCGTTCGGCGCCAAGCATCGTAATCTCGTCGTCGGCGAGATCGTCCATCTTCATATCCGCGACGGCATCGTCGACGAGCGGCTGCATATCGATATCGACAAGCTCGATCTCGTTGGTCGGCTGCATGGCGCCGACTGGTATCTTGGCCTGGGCGATCGTTTCCAAGAACCGCGCCAGACGCTGGACGGCTGGCGCGAGCGGGGCCGACCCACCATTCCCGAAGGAGAGACCTCGTGAGCGGCACGATCTACGTCATCAACCCGAACTCGACCGAGCGGGTGACACGGGGCATCGATGAGGCCGTCGCGCCGCTGCGCATGGCCGGCGGGCCGGCGATCGAATGCCTGACGCTGGCCGACGGCCCGCCCGGCATCCAGTCGCAGCGCGATGTCGACGGGCTGATCCCGGCCTTGCTGAAACGCGCCGCCGCGCTGGAGACCGAAGCCGCCGCCTTCGTCGTCGCCTGCTTCTCCGATCCCGGCATGCACTCGCTGCGCGAGCAGAGCACGAAGCCGGTGCTCGGCATCGCCGAATGCGGCGTGCTGACGGCGCTTACTCTCGGCCAGCGCTTCGGCATCATCGCGATGCTGGAGAATTCGATCCCGCGTCATCTGCGCTATCTTGGCGCCATGGGCATGATGGACCGTTTCGCCGGCGACCTGCCTGTGAACCTCACCATCCAGGAAATGGCCGACGAGCGGATCACGCTGGAACGCATGATCGGCGTCGGCCGGGCCTTGCGCGATACGCACCATGCCGATGTGCTGGTGATGGGCTGCGCCGGCATGGCGCGCTTCCGCGAGCCGCTCGAGCGCGAGCTCGGCGTGCCGGTCGTCGAGCCGACGCAGGCCGCGGTGACGATGGCGGTCGGGCGCGTCCGGCTAGGCTGGGGCGGGCGCCCCCTCACCCGAGGCTGAAGCATGGACAGCTTTCCCGACCGGCATCCCGGCAAGATCGCGTGCATCATCCCGCTGCCAGCTTATCGCTTATAGGACTGAAGAGCATTTGCAATAAGAGCCTCCCGCGAACGCCGTGAGGCATGAGATCGCGCGAACAGGCACGGACGCACCCGCTCCGGCCAGGCTCGCGGGGCGTTTCAATCCAGGCAGGCTCCTGCCTCTTTCCACCAGCAACTGAGGACCATCATGGCACTGCTCGATGAAACCGCAGATGGCGTCTACGTCATCGCGGTGACCCCGTTCACCGAAACCGGCGCACTCGATCTCGACAGCACCGACCGCATGGTCGATTTCTACCTGGAGAAGGGCGCGACCGGGCTCACCGTGCTGGGCATGATGGGCGAAGCGCCGAAGCTGACGGCGGAAGAATCCCGCATCTTCGTGCGTCGCGTGCTGAAGCGAGTCGACGGCCGCGTGCCGGTCGTCGCCGGCGTCTCCGCTTCCGGCTTCGCCGCGATGGCCGAGCTCAGCGAGAGCGTGATGGGCGACGGCGCTGCGGGCGTCATGGTCGCGCCGCCGTCCAATCTGCGCACCGACGACCAGATCGTCTCCTACTATGCCATGGTCGCGGAGACGCTGGGGCCGAAGATGCCTTTCGTGCTGCAGGATTTCCCGCTGGTGACGCAGGTGCAGATCACGCCGGCTGTCATCCTGAAGATCGTCGCCGCCCACCCGTCCTGCGTCATGCTCAAGCATGAGGATTGGCCGGGCCTCGCCAAGATCTCGGCCCTGCGCGCGGCCAGTGACAAGGGCGGCAGGCGCATCTCGATCCTCGTCGGCAATGGCGGCATGTTCCTGCCGGAGGAACTGTCGCGCGGTGCCGACGGCGCCATGACCGGCTTCGCCTATCCCGAGATGATGGTCGATGTCTGGAAGGCGCATGCCGCCGGCCAGGTCGAGCGGGCACATGACCTGTTCGACGCCTATCTGCCGCTGGCGCGCTACGAGCAGCAGCCCGGCCTCGGCCTCGCCATCCGCAAATATACACTGGCGAAGCGCGGCGCGATCGCCGCGGCCACACTGCGCAAGCCAGGCGGGGCATTGTCGAAGGTGGATATCGCCGATATCGAACGGCTCGTCGCGCGGCAGGAGCGCCGCCTCAAGGAGATCGGCTGATGGATCTGGGACTTCTCGGAAAGCGCGCCCTGGTATTGGGCGCCAGCCGCGGGCTCGGCGCGGTGATCGCGCAGACGCTCGCCGCTGAAGGCGCGACGGTGATCGCCGCGGCGCGCAGCAGCGATGCGACGGAGAGCTGGATCGCCGGCCTGCCGGCCGATCAGCGCGGCCGCGCCAGCGCCGCGAAGCTCGACCTCACCGATCTCTTTTCGGTCGACGCCCTCGCTGAAAAACTGATCGCTGAAGGCGGCGTCGATATCCTGATCGGCAATTCCGGCGGCCCGCCGCCCGGCGAGGCGCGAGACGCCAAGCGCGAGGACTGGCTGAAGCATTTCGAGGGCATGGCGGCCAACCTGTTCCATCTGGTGCAGCGCCTCCTGCCCGGCATGACGGAGCGCGGCTTCGGCCGCATCGTCACGATCGCTTCCTCCGGCGTCGAGCAGCCGATTCCGCGGCTTGCTCTCTCCAACGGCATCCGCGCCGCCGTGATCGGCTGGTCGAAGACGTTGGCCTCGGAGGTCGCGGGCAGCGGGGTCACGGTCAATGTCGTGCTTCCCGGCCGCATCCATACCGAGCGCGTCGACCAGCTCGACGATGCTGCCGCAGCCCGCAGCGGCGGCACCCGCGATGCGATCGCCAAAGCATCGATCGCGACGATTCCCGCCGGGCGCTACGGCAAGCCGCAGGAATTCGCCGATGTCGTCACCTTCCTCGCCAGCGAACGCGCGAGCTATGTGACGGGCGCGAAAATCCGCATCGACGGCGGTTTGATCAGAAGTGTCTGAGGCCAGCTTGATAGAAGCGCACCTCATGCAACAGTGTCAGCATGCCGACCCCGCGCGCGCTCCGAATCTCGCTCCTGCTCACTCGTCTCGCCACGCGCCGAACGCGCCAAAACAGAAGCCGTGATTGAATGCTGCCCGCGAAGCCAGGTGCAATCTCGTCAAACTACAAACGCCTGACAGTATCTTGCATGCACATGTACGGGGCGCCGGGCCTCGCGATCGTAACGCGTAAAGGGTGAACCTTATCCGGACCGTCTCGGCGACCACTCAAGCCTCGCTCCACCTCGACCGAGCGTCGTGGAGTTGCCCGGCCTCGGCGATCCGAATAGGAAAAGCAGTATGGATATTGTCGCTGTCGGCTACCCCAGCCCCTTGACCAAATGGGCATTTCTTTTCCTTGAGAAGGCACTCCGTCAGATCGTGCCAGATTTATCGGTCCTCCGGTTCGATCGCTTCGACACCCTCGCCGATAAACCATCCAGTACGGAGAACCGACTTATCCTCTCGATGTTTCCCAACCCCGCATTCGCTGAAGATTATCTCAAAACCGGTCAGCGGTGTCTGGTTTTTGCCGACGACTTGATAGAGGCGGTGCGACACACCCAAGCCACGCATCGCATTTCGCCCTATGAGGCGCTTCGTCCGATCTCAGCGGGATTGGTTCTGGCCCGCCCCTTCGCCCAATCCCCGCTCTGCAAGATTGTAGGAAGAGACGTCCGCGGTACGCCGGTCGATATCCTCAATATGTTCCTTGAGCACTTTGGCCTCGAAATCTCCAATGACATCGTCCAGGGCATCTCCCGAGGAATTGGCTTTGAAGACGTCAGTTTGTCCGCCAAACTCCGTGAAGATACGCGCGACCTCGCCGAAACAAGCGATGAGGATCGTGATGTGATCGCCCAGGTGCTCGGCGGGTTGTATAGAAGCCTGGGACACTCTACCCCCGGAGAAATCACTTGGCCACGGCAGTGCTTCCTGTTGGGAGACCGACCGAATTCGGTAACTCCCGTCGCAATCGACTTGACCGGGCGCGCCCGCATCATGTTCTACGGACCGTATTTCCACCTTCCACGCGGCCGATGGAAGGTGCGCGTTTTGGTCGGCTTCTCGCAGAATATTCAGGGCATGCCCTTCTCAATTGATGTCCACAGCAGGGAGTCGCTTGGCAAAGCGCGGATATTTGCGAAGCATGGTGGCATCTTCGACTTCGAATTCGAGGCTAAAGTGACGACCCCTCATGAGCCGATCGAGGTTAGAATTATGAGCGAACAGGGAGCTATCGAGGGGCACATGGGACTAGTTGGCATCGATTTCAAAGAATGGAGCCTTCTTCCCAAAGATATGGCATCGGCCACATAGGCCGTGTCACCATCGCGGTTGACCTCTACTCGCTATTCGCCCTGCCTTGACGCGCCCGAAGGGAGGTAGGCCTCTTTGCATGCCAGCGGGGGCCGCACCGAGGAACCTTCTAACTCCAGCTTCGATCCTGCACTCGTGCGGACCAAACCGAAACCGACCGGCTATGCTGAATGCGATGCGGAATGTTCCCGAATGCCGCTGCTAACCGTCCAAAATACGAGATAAAATAGCAGTGACCAGCCGAACACGGTCAGGGAATTTCCCAATCGCCTTGGCTCCGTCGATTTGTCTGGCAGATTGGGCTCTACGATGCGTTGCAAAAAGACTTGCTGACGCCGTGCTTCCGTCTGGGCCACAGTCAACGAAGCGACCGCCGAGGCAAGTCGTCGCGCGGCGAACTGCTGCTGCAGAACCAAGCGCTCATATTGCGCAACTTTGTCGGCTAGTCCCGTGCCACTGGCCGCGATCAGCTCGCTTTGAGATGCGATCTGCTGCCGAAGAGAAGATATTCGCGCTATCAATGGCGCCAACTGCGGGCTGTTGGAGGCTCCCTGCCGCAGCTGCTCGGCCTGTGCCATCGTCGTCGCCAGTTCCGTATTCAGTTTGCCGATAAGCTCCGTCAGCAACGCTGCATTCTGCTGCGGGTCGAGTAGGAGTTCGCGGTTGCGGAACTGAGTCAAGGCAACCTGACTCGCGACCAAAGCCTCCTCGCCACGTGTCATTTCTTCATCGGCAGTCTTGATTGCATCGGCCCGAACACGCTGGTTGAGGCGATTAACCATCTCCTCAGCCAAATCGAGCAGTGTCACCGCCATCCGCTTTGCAGCAGCAGGATCGAACGCTTCGACCGTCACGGTCAGGACGCCGGTCTCCTGACTGGGTATCGCGCTTATCATCCTCTTGTAATAGCGGTAGAACTCCTCGTCCGAATCGCCGTAGATCCAGGATGGCCATCGTGCCAAGAAATCTGCTTGGGGTACGTCAAAGTAGCTTTTGACCGGCAATCTGACGCTAAGTGAGCTCAAAGCATCGCGAGAGACAAGGTAGGCCTGCACCGAACTTGTTTCATCAGCCCCGCCGGAGAGGCCCGTCGTCTTCAAAAATGAAGCGAGTCCTCCCATTGGGGCTGACTCGGAGGCCCTGCGAACAACGATTTGAGCTTCGGAAACATAGCGATCGGCAGCGACCAAGCCATAATAAAGGCTGGTCAAAACGGTCGGCAAGATGACTAGAAGCGCAAACCATTTGTAGGGCAGCAGTTTCGCGAGCCGAAAAGGCCTCCGCACTGGACGAGCCACAGCAGTTTCGGCGGGCGGCGAGGCATCCCGGAACGGGACAATACGTGACGAATGATCTTGGCTCATTTTGGTCTGCATCCTGCGGCACGCGCCGTCAGAGCGAAGCGTAAATCTCGGTTGCGAGGTCAACGTCGTGGAACACCCGCCCCCGGCCGCCCTTCAGAACCAGAGCCGCCGTGCAATGTTCACGGACGAAGCCAGCGTCGTGAATTGCCACGATCATCGCACAATGCTTTCGACGCACGAAAAGCTCATCATAACATCTCTGGTGGAAGCGCTGGTCTCCGACCGCGAGAACCTCGTCGATCAGAATGCAGTCAAAATCGATGGCGAAGGATAGCGCGAAGGCCAGCCGCGCGCGCATGCCCGTAGAGTAAAATCGCATCGGCAGATGAAGCTGCCGGCCCAACTCCGCGAATGCCTGAATGTAATCCAGCTTCTCTTCGAAGGGGACACCATATATTCGCAGGATGAACCGCACATAATCATAGCCGGTCATCTCGCCTTGAACCACGCCGTCAATCGCGATGGGCCACGACATTGACAGGCCACGGTGAATGATCCCGCTGCTCGGAAACTGCAATCCGCACAAAAGGCTGATCAAGGTCGATTTGCCGGCGCCGTTGCGGCCGAGGATGGCCAACCGCTCGCCCATGCTAACTTCGAAGGAGATACCATCGAGGACCCGGCGTCGACCGATTTCCGTATTGAATTCCATGACGATGTCGTCAGCAACGATTGCCGCCTGAGGACGGGCTTCTGCTTCTTCCCCCCCTCGCGCACCGCCTCGAGGGCGGCCATGCCACAGCACCAGACGGCGCCTGACGCCTGCCTGGAGATCCTGCAGCCACCCCGATTGATGCGCCATGTTCATCGACCGTGATGAGCCCGCGAATCCCGGGCAACCCATCTCACGATCCCGAACAGAGATAAAGCGATTATGACAACCAGCGCGATCAGCAGCAGGCGCCGCGGCTCGATCGCGTAATCGGGCAACGTCGGCCCAGAAATCCGTTCGATGAACACGTGCTGGCGTGACGCCTGCAACCTTGCCGTTTCCGCTTGCTCCAATGCAGCGGTATAGATCCGGTCAGCGAATTCGCGTTGAAGGCTCAATTGCTGATATTCTGCAAGAGCGGGCGTCATCGATCCGTCCGGCCCCGCTAGCTTGCGCTGTTGTACAGCGACTTGCTCATCGATTGCAGCGATCTGGCTACGCAACACTGCCCCCTGATTGCTTGCGGGAGCCGTCTTGGTGAGGTCTGACAATTGCGCTTTGAGCGCCACGCTTTGCGTCGCGAGTTCGGTTATCGTCTTGATGACAACGCCTGACATCGCGACAGGGTCCATCATCTTCTCGCGCAGGCGAAATGCGGTCAGATTAGCCTGAGCCTCGACGATCTCCTTATGGGCCGCGGCGACCTGATCCGAGGCCGCCCGTATCGCATCCTGCCGGGTGCGAGTATCCATCCGGTTGACCAGCGCTTCCGCTCTCGACAGCAAGTGCTCGCTGATCGCCCTTGCGTCCTCGGGACGGAAAGCCTCGGTCGTCAGCTTCACCACACCAGTCATCGGATCATAGTCGACATTGACCATGCGCGAGAAATACTGCTTAAGGCGATACTCGCTGTCGCCGCGGAAAGGCCCAGGGTAGACCGCCCAGAAGTCGGCTTCGCCCCGGGAGAATACCTTGCGGAGATTGAGAGATTCATCGATCGCGCTCATGCCGTCCTGCGACTTCATAAAGGTCACGACAACCTGCGAATCGCTATCGCCTGCACCGCCACTAGTCGACGACGCGGCACCAGCTTGGGCCGAGATCATCGAAGCCAGCCGGCCGCCCCCCGGGCTTTCGGTGTTGCGGACTATGAATTCACTCTGAGAGACATAGCGATCGGCCGCTATCAGGCCGAAGTAAAACACTCCACAGAGGATCGGCAGCACAACCAGCAAGACCCAGCCGAGAATGCCGTCAATATCGGTCCAACGCCGCCTTCGCAGCATGCCGCCATACAAATCGTAACCACCCTGGACAGCAGCCGAGCGCAACGGCCGCAGCACTACGTATTCGGGTGGCGGCGCCTGAACCGACCGATGAGCTGCGACCTGCTTGCGCGCAGAGCTCACGCGCGTCGCGATAAGCTCCTGAATCTGCGGTAGTTTGAAGCGCTTCAGCATACGTCGGTTATCGCCCGCTGATGAAAAGAGTGCGAATAGTGCGAACTACGCATATCAGATTTCCAGGCAACTCGTCATGACCAAGATAGTCGCGTATCGATCGGCACCCACTTGAGAAGCCGCGCCAGCAACGGAATGCTCAACGTCACGCCGCAACGGGAAGATGGATGCCGGCGCAGCCGACCGCACACCACCGTTTGCGACCACGGCATGAATTGATCTTTACGGCTATCCCGCGGGGAACCAGCGGACCGATACAGAACGCCATCAGTTGGCGAAGGGCGCAACCACTCACTCGACATCCGTGCCGCCCGACCTTAAGTTTCCGCTCTCGCAGCGCTTCGACAGCTTTCGTGGAATACTCCTGACGGGGTCGGACGAAACCCCATTCAACGAGGAACAATGCAGCCGCCCCCCCCCGAAACCTCCGGCCGCTCGTCGAGATCTCCGGTATCGGTCGAGCCCCGACTCGTCACTAGGCTGTCGATCCAGTTTCAAGTTATCGCCGCATTGATCGTCCGCAATGTGATGGCCAGATACGGCCGCGGCAATCTGGGCTTCTTGTGGTTGGTCGTGGAACCGATTTTCCTTGTCAGCGGCGTGATGGCTGTCTGGACACTTCTTCATCGGTCCGGGCACGGCGTTCCGATAGCTGCGTTCGTTTTTAGTAGCTACATTCCGTTGACATTATGGCGCCATCTTTCGACAGCCCCCCGTGTTCTCTCCGGGAATTTTGGCCTTCTCTACCACCGTCGGATCACCGTGTTCGATATCATGGTCGCGCGCGCGCTAACAGATATCGCCGGCGTCAGCTCAGCGGGTCTCGTCGTTTACTTCCTTTTGCTTTCCGTCGGAGCACTCGATTGGATAGCCGACCCATCACTTGTGCTAACCGGCTGGCTGCTAATGTGCCTATTCGGCTTTGGAGTCGGATGCGTTACCGCTAGCTTGTCCGAGAAGTCCGAAGTAATTGAGAATCTCATACAGCCGATTCAATATTTACTTTTGCCTATCTCTGGAATATTCTTTATGGTTTCTTGGATTCCCAAAAAATATCAAGAATACCTTCTGTGGGTTCCAATGATTCATATTTATGAGATCATCAGAGCGGGCATCTTTGGAAAAAAAATCTCTACACATTATGATATAAATTACATTTTATTGTGGTCTGTATTTGTGATATTTATTGGCATTATGGGCATCAATTCGTCGCGAAAAAAGCTGAAAACCAGATAAGGATTAGCGGCGATCAAAATACCCTTGTCTTACACCGCTATCCAATGGCAGAACTAATAGGTCGACACGCCTTATCAGCACCCTGGTAAACTAACCTTCCAGAAAGTGGTAATTCGCCAAAGTACTGCAAGCGGTGAAATGCCCTTCCTCAAGCGCAGAGAACTGCCGCAATCGAAGCCGGTAGACGTTACACGGCCGCGCTTATTCCCATGTTTTCTTCCTGGCGCGCAGATCGCGCCAGCCTTCGGCGATGCGGGCCGCGATGATCTTCCAGTCGTGTTCGGCCTCGACGAATGCTCGCCCAGCTGCCCCCACGACCGCAAGGCCGCCGCGATTCGCCGCTGCCTTGCGCAACGCCGCCTTCAGAGCCTCAAGGTTACCCTTCTCGAACAACCAGCCCGTCCGCCCCTCCTGGATGATTTCGGCGATGGCCGCGACGTCCGAGCCGATCACGGGCTTGCCCATCGCCATCGCCTCGAACGGCTTCAGCGGCGAGACCATCTCGGTGATCCGAGTCGGTGTGCGCGGGAAAACCGCAACGTCGATTAGGGAATAATAACGCGGCGCCTCAGCGAAGGGCACGCGCCCCGTCAATACGATCGACCCAGTCCGATCATTCGCGGCGACGAAGGCCCGCGCCTCCTCGTAGACCGGCCCGTCGCCGACCAGCAGCAGGCGGAAATCGAGGCCCTCCCCCGCAAGATCCACCGCCGCACGGCAGAGGTCCATGAGCCCTTCGTACTTGGCGAAGGTGCCGATATAGCCGAAGACGAGCCGTCCACCGATGCCGAGCTCGTCAGCCAGCGCCATGTCCCGCGATAGATCGTGGAAACGGGCCGTCTCGACGCCGTTCGGGGCGATCCGCATCCGCGAAACGTCAACCCCGCGCGATGCCATCTCCTCCCGAACCTGATGCGTGATCGTGAAGACCAGATCCGCGTGGCGCGCAACATGCGCCTCCATCGCTGAAAAGAGATCGAATTGATCGCTCTTCTCATAGGCGGGCTCGTACGAGGCGTGCGTCACTTCCCACAGGCCGCGTATTTCATAGCAGAACGGCAGACCGGTGAGCCGTGCAGCACGCAAGGCCGGCAAGGCCGCCAGCCAGTTCGAGGCCGAGTGAATGATGTCGGCGCCACTCGCAGCGGCAAGATGCGCAATCCGTTCCGCACACTCCTCGACATAACTCGTCAGCGGCATCGTGCCACGATTGGCGAGCGGCCCTCCGAGCCGGGCATAGGTGACACCATCGCATTCCTCGACCGCGGCCTCGGCGGGCCGCTTGCCTTCCGCATCCCAGGGATAGCCGAAGCGAGTAACCGCCAGCACGTCCTCGCCGGCCGCCTGCAATCCCCGCAGCAGGTAATGCGAGCGCATCGCGTAACCGTTACTGTCATAAGGCGGGCTGCGCCAGAGAACATAAAGCCCACGACGCTTAAGGCCAGAAAGCCGGACAGCCGGCGCTGCCGGCAGCTCCGTCAGCAAATCTCGTCGCGCCCAGGACGCGATGACGTCAAAATGGCGCGCCTCCTCGAGCGTTTCAGGGCTCTTCAAGCAAAGCTTACGACGGCACGCTTCGATCGGAAGGTCGATAAGATGGTTGCGCCGCCCCGCCGTCATCAACGCGCTGAGCATTTTTTGATCGACCTCATCGTCGATGAGCCGCGCTATAGCGCCACGCTCTTCGGGATGATCAAGATAAAGCGGCAGAAATTGCTCTATGATCTCTGCAATCAGCGCGTCATGCCCGATCGCAGCTGCTCTCGCCGCGATCGCCTTATAAACCTTTGTCAGTTGAGTATCCTGCGAGGAAGCCGCCACTTCGCTGAGCACCGATGCTTTCGCGGGCGCCACCTGCTGCCAATCGCGCTGGGCCTTCAGAGCGCGAAGACGCATCTGGAGGGCGGTCAGTCGATCGAGCGTCTCCTGAAGGAACTCGGGGCCAAAAAGCACAGGCATTCCGCCTTTCGGCGAGAGATGGCCTAATGCAGCCCGCTCCAATCCCTGGATCAGCGCGTGGCTTGCCGCGCGAGCATCGGCGTAATGAGGCCCCAGCCGACGCCCGCTGCTGCTTGGCAGCCTGCCTCCGCCCACCTGCGCCATCCTCGTCAGGTCATGCAGATTGTGGTCAGGCAGCCAAGGGTCGAACAGATTCTGGTTTTCCAGGGCAGCTACGCTTTCTGGCAGGGCAAGCGTCGTATCGGTCCCGTGGATGCGAAAGACGAGATCGTTGAGTCTCGCGCTAGGTCCCAGGAACGCAGCGAGTGGGATATCAAATCCACAAACTGCGGCATTATCCGGCCGAGATTGCGCACAAGGCCAGGCAAATAGCAGCCTCCCATCGCGCTCGATCGCCAGATGAACAGCCGCTCCCCACCGCCCGAGGACCCAGCCTTTGAGCCGCCCATCGGATACCGTTTCAATGGCCCCTCTCGACGCGATATCGGAATGCGTCAGACTAGTGGGCAGAGGAACGACACTTCCTGCGATATGCGCTTCGATCGCTCCCTTCGGAAGAAGGCCATCGAAGTGAAGAGCGAAGCCGTGCGCGCCGTCGCCCACCGCTGCGAGTCTCAGATCCTCACGAAACACATTTGCCCGGCCTGCGGCCAACAATCGATCGCCGCACCAAACTTCGACAGACAGCCTTGTCTCGGGATCATCCGGATCAAAAGCCCAACCGGTCCAAACGCCATCGACCAAGGCCTCGAGACGGCCGACAAGGCGCGCACGCGCCTGCCTGCCCCTCTGTCCGAAAGCAGGCGATGACGCCGAGGCTGAAGGCGTTGCTCGGCTCATGGTGCTTCCGTGGCAGGCACGTCCTTGTCTAGAAGTAGATCCAACTCCTCGCGGGCAATCAACATGGCCAGACGCCGTTGGGTCTCGAGCAGTTCCTGACAAGTTTCGACATCGACGGGAATTGGCTTAGCGGGCGCCGGCGCGTCCAGAAATGAAACGGTCATCGAGCCGGACGGAGCGGAAAGGTGAAGGCGATCAGTCATAGCCAATACGGAGAGAGATGCAGAAGACGAAGGCGATTGAGTTCGGCTTGGGCAACTATGCCTAGCTCCTGCTCCGGAGCTTCGGCGATAACGGCTTGGTAGAACGCCGCCGCTTCACCATGATCTTGGAGATTCAGCAATGCGCGAGCGCATTGCAAGCGAATGTCGGCACGCGCCAGCCCTGCCGGTTCAATGCACTCCGCGACACGATAAACAATAGTGGCTTCCTTCAATCGCCCAGCGTCCTTCAACATGTTGGCGCGTTGGACACGAAGATCGTTACGAACAGGCATGAGAAACAGAGCAGCAGCATAAGCTTCGGCCGCCTCAGCATAGCGACCAGCGTCACGTAAAGCGTCGGCCGTGATCACCGCGTCCTGCTCGCTGGCCGGACGGCTCCTTGAACCATCATCAAGCCCTTGACCATTGGCGGCGATACGCGCCGATTTCGGGATCCAGTCATGGATGCTGGCGCCAACCCCTCGGAAAATCCCAGCGAGCCAGCGATACATTCCAATCCCTTTCATCGGCCTTCGGCCAAGCCAAGCACACCGTTTGGTCGCCCCCAAAACAGGCCAAGCGTGACATCTTGTGTCCAGCTTTTGGGATCACTGGTCCGATCGAGACACAGCGCGGCAGAGGCTGGCAAAACCTGGCGCAGAGCGCAATGATAGGCCGCGCAAAAGGTTGCGCTATAAGGCCAGCGTCCACCGCCTTGGCAGCTTTCCGCTTCTCTTGAAGCGGCCGCAGCCATAACCTCGCGAATTTTAGCCGCACCGAGTCCCGCCCGCCGGAGAGCCTTCGGCGCGACAGCGCCGATCAACGCTAGAGCCCGTGCCTCCAGACCCAAATGCTCAAAACAGCTATTGCCGGACCCTGTATCGACCCGGCAACGCCAGCCCTTCGAGCCATTCACCTGAGCCACAGAAATATAGCCGCCACGCTCAGTAACGCGGTCATCGCCGCGTCCATAATAAGCTAGATTGGCAGAGCCCTGCGCTTCGTTCAGTTCGTCATGTTCTGCCCGCAACAAGGTCGCAAGGCGCTCAGCATAGCGCGGATTGGGCTCCTGTGAATTCGCGAGCGCCAGAACTGCCGCCATCATCATATTGATGTTCTTGACATGAAAGCCAGCGTCGCATGGCCCTTTCGTCTTGAAATAGTAGAATCCACCGCCAGGTATTGGCGCACCAAGGTTCCAGGTCGCTGTGAGCATCGCTTTCACCGCGTCCGAAAAGCGCGTTTCGCTAGTCACCTGATGCAAATCGAGCAGAAAGTGGCCGATCCGAGCATCATCATAGAGCTCATCGGCATATGGCCCGTTGCGTGGCAGAGTGCAGTTCCGCGAAAATGTCGTATTGGATCCGTCGCCCGGACGGCTTGTTCCTGCGGCGGGCGACCAAAAGCGCCCCCAGCCAATCTTGCCATCATTGTCGAGATCGGCATTGACGAGCAGATCATCGCCCGCTTGTCGGGCCATATTAAGGAATTTATCCCCACCGCCAGCTCGATAAGCTTCAAGCAGCAAATGGGCTGTAACGGCAACCGTCGAGGCAGCCCGTTCATCGGACCGCCTCTGCGGAGCAAAGCGATACAATGTCGGTCGCGCATATTTGCCGGCGCTCTCCAAAGCCCGAGCCAACAGTACGGTTTCAATCTCTTTCGCGCTCTGCCCTTTCGAGAGCTCCGGTGTCTGCCCAACAGCCGAAGCGGCAAGCGCGAGGCCAACTAGCCACGCAAGAGCACCGATCATGCCGCTTTTTTTGCGCATCACATTTTTTTTCCGGCGCGCAGATCGCGCCAGCCTTCGGCGATGCGGGCCGCGATGATCTTCCAGTCGTGTTCGGCCTCGACGAATGCTCGCCCAGCTGCCCCCACGACCGCAAGGCCGCCGCGATTCGCCGCTGCCTTGCGCAACGCCGCCTTCAGAGCCTCAAGGTTACCCTTCTCGAACAACCAGCCCGTCCGCCCCTCCTGGATGATTTCGGCGATGGCCGCGACGTCCGAGCCGATCACGGGCTTGCCCATCGCCATCGCCTCGAACGGCTTCAGCGGCGAGACCATCTCGGTGATCCGAGTCGGTGTGCGCGGGAAAACCGCAACGTCGATTAGGGAATAATAACGCGGCGCCTCAGCGAAGGGCACGCGCCCCGTCAATACGATCGACCCAGTCCGATCATTCGCGGCGACGAAGGCCCGCGCCTCCTCGTAGACCGGCCCGTCGCCGACCAGCAGCAGGCGGAAATCGAGGCCCTCCCCCGCAAGATCCACCGCCGCACGGCAGAGGTCCATGAGCCCTTCGTACTTGGCGAAGGTGCCGATATAGCCGAAGACGAGCCGTCCACCGATGCCGAGCTCGTCAGCCAGCGCCATGTCCCGCGATAGATCGTGGAAACGGGCCGTCTCGACGCCGTTCGGGGCGATCCGCATCCGCGAAACGTCAACCCCGCGCGATGCCATCTCCTCCCGAACCTGATGCGTGATCGTGAAGACCAGATCCGCGTGGCGCGCAACATGCGCCTCCATCGCTGAAAAGAGATCGAATTGATCGCTCTTCTCATAGGCGGGCTCGTACGAGGCGTGCGTCACTTCCCACAGGCCGCGTATTTCATAGCAGAACGGCAGACCGGTGAGCCGTGCAGCACGCAAGGCCGGCAAGGCCGCCAGCCAGTTCGAGGCCGAGTGAATGATGTCGGCACCGCTCGCAGCGGCAAGATGCGCAATCCGCTCCGCACATTCCTCGACATAACTCGTCAGCGGCATCGTGCCTCGATTGGCGAGCGGCCCTCCGAGCCGTGCATAGGTTACGCCGTCGCATTCCTCGACGGCTGCCTCGGCGGGCCGCTTTCCTTCCGCATCCCAGGGATAGCCGAAGCGAGTAACCGCCAGCACGTCCTCGCCGGCCGCCTGCAATCCCCGCAGCAGGTAATGCGAGCGCATCGCGTAACCGTTACTGTCGTAAGGCGGGCTGCGCCAGAGAACGTAGAGACCACGACGCTTGAGACCCGAAAGCCGAACCGCAGGTGCAGATGGCAATCTGGCAAGCCGCGAGCGATCCGTCCAAGACGACAGCAGGGCTGCGTGCCGTGACTGCTGCACGGTTACTGCCCCGGCGACGAGCAGCGATCTCTCGTAGGCGACAGCGGCCGCCTCCAAGAAATCGTAGCGACGCAAAATCTTCGAAAGACTTCGCAGTAACTTGATACGGCTCTCGTCTCCAAGAACAGCCTGCCAGCAGGCAGGCTGTTCAATGACGGCAAGCCAAGCCGGGAGAAAATTCTTATCAGCCCAGCTATCAAAGGCCTTATCGGTCAAATGCTCGATGGCATTGGCGAGATCATCGAGCACGCTGGCGAAATCGCGCTCTACTTGCGGTCGCACGCGCCGACCTCGGCCAGTCCGCCTCGGCTTCTGAGCGCCCCGACTAGCCCAGGAAGCCACGCCCGATGTCTGCTGCCTGGACTGTTCCAGCACAGACAACCGATCCAGTAAACTTTGCAGGAGAGCTGCCGAAACGCGCACAGGCTGCTCGCCAGCCGTAGACCGGCGCCCCAGTGCAGCCGAACGCAAGCCTTCGATCAGACCTTCGCGCGCTTCTCGCGGGCCAGGAAAACAGGGCTTGAATGACAGCATCGCGTCGCCGACCACGATGGCATTGTCGACCTCGACAAGATGGCTGGGAAAAGCCAAATCGACCCCTGCCCCTGCGATTGTCAGACGCAGCCGATGCGTCTCAACACGACCTTGGACAATATGCCCAATCGGTATGGAAAAGGCATGCTTACCCGAGCCGATGCCAGCCCGGCGCAGATCATCGCGCTCCAAGCCGCAGGGCCATTCCAGAAGGAGCACGCCGTCAAGGCGCAGTTCGATAGCCGCCGGCGCATAATCCTCGCCATGTGCCCAGCCAATCAATCGGCCAGAGCGTAACCCGTCGATTCGACCCTCCGGTGGCCGCGCTCGTCGAAGAATGGAAGGCAGGTTCGCAACGGAGCTTACGGGCCGAACCTCGACTGTCTCCGACTTAGAGAGAGCTCTTTCCAGCACGATCTCGAAAGCATGCGCGCCATCGCCGACGCAGGCGAAATCAAGATCCTTTCGATAACGATCCGCCCTCGCCCGGCCGATCACCTCGTCACCACTCAGCGCCTCCACCTCGATCCGCGCGTCAGGCCTGGCCTGGTCGAACGCCCAACCCACCACCTTCTGGCAGTCGATCCGCTCCAGACATCCCACGACGTCGGCACTGACGGACATGTCGATCGCCGCAATCAAAGGCTACCTCCCGATAGAATACGGTTGAACGTCCCATTCAGGATCCTCGGTGCCTTCATCTCGCGCAGCATCGAGAGCCCCAGCCAGCCGCTCCCGTAAAGCCTCGAGCCTCAGGCGCCGCTCGGTATTCAAAAGCTTGATTAGAACGCGCATATCGAGGGCAATCAGAGTATCGCCCGAAGGAGATTCGAGGAAATTTCTAGATAGTTCATCCGTCATGGTACGTTAACCCAGTATTCTCAGGCACAGCAGGGACCGCGCGATCGGCAGTGGCGCATACACCTGCCAAGGACATTATACCAGCCTCTGAACCGTTGTCTCATTTCTCCGAGGCGCGGCTATGGCTCAAGCACTTGACTTACCAGTTATCATCCGCGCTCCAGAGTTCACTTCAATCGAGGTGCTGAAGCCTCGTCTTCAGCCAAGAGCTGCCAACTCGACCGCAGCAACATTGGCACATTCGCCCTTGGCAATGCCGAGACATTGCCAATAGGCGTCCCGCGCCTCCCCTCTCCGTCCGCCTTGATCAAGCGCCCGAGCCATCTGCAACAAGACGTCAGCACGCACATCGTCGCCGACGCTGAACGCAAGCGCGATACGGTACACATCCGCTGCGCGCTCACAGCTTCCACTGTCTTTCAGCATGTTCCCCATCTGCACCCGTAGATCATTGCGAGCGGGCTGAATGCGGAGGGCAGCCTGATAGCCTTCAGCCGCCTGAGCGCAAAGCCCCGCATCTCGCAATGCATCGGCCTCAGCCACGAGGTTTTCGATTAGCGACAGCGCGTGTCGCAGCCTCCCATCACTGTCCAACCGGCGCGATGACGGCCGGCCGACCAGTGAACGGAAAACCTCGCCCAGACTCATGCCACGCCCTGATCAAGCTCCGCCTCTTCCGGGCTATGCACCGCCAGAGGTGGGAAGCTCTCAACTATCAGCCTCTGCTTGGGCCGGAACGCAGATTCACGACGAGCGGCAGCGCCTGTAAAAAAGTAGGAGCCGTACTTCAATTTAACAAAATCATCCGACCGCGTGGCGACGTCATTGTCAAAATCATCGCGGAACTTAACGATACGCTCTCGCGCCAGTCGAGCGATGTCTGTGCCCGGGTATGCGAAATCGCGGGACTTTTCAAAGATCGACTTAATTTGCCTACGAATTTTCTGGGCTGTGAAACGGCGCAAGACATCTTCGTCGTCAAACAACTCCATTTGCTTGAAGCCGAAATGTGAAAAAAGCGCCATAAAATACGGAAAAGGCCTGTAGAATATCGAAGCCCTCTTCGGGTAAAGGTAAAACCAACAATCTGGATCCAGCAGAGTTAACGCAAATATCTTACGATGCCCCTCCGAAAGGATGAACCTTGGCGACATCCCATTCGGAACTTTAAAGTATACAGCTCCATCATCGTCAAGAAGATAATCGAGCGTTTCAAACAGCGTTGTCGTATCGTATATATGCTCAAGAACATCGTTCAAGATAACAAGGTTGAACGACTTTGGCGGGAACGCTCTCCGTAGTGAGCTCCCGGCAGCATCGTGAACCTCGAAACGAATGTCGTGGACCCCACTGGCATTCGCCTTGGCATACTCGATCAACTTTGGGCTGACGTCGATGCCAACCACCTGCGCACCCCGATCGGCCAGCGCAAGCGCGTATCCACCATAGGCGCAGCCGACATCCAGCGCGCGTATACTCCGAAAATCGACATCGAATCGCTGGTCGAGGAGCGAGGCAAAAGCCTCACCGCGCTCATTGGTGCTAACCGGAAATGAAAGCGGCGTTTCAGAAAGCAGAATCTCGGGAGTCTTTTTGACGTCCCGAGCGTACATCTCAATGAAATTCATATAAGCCACGATAAAAGACCCCCTTTTTCGGATCTCGAGCGGATGCGGAGGTATGTCAACACTGTCACTGTCGACAGTTTGACCCGGCCCACGCAGCAACACGCAAAACACCACACCACGCTCGCGAAGCTAGCTCCCACTTTATAGCCTAATGGTCAAGCTCAAAGGTATGCCGCAACTCTTCCAAAAACCGAGCAAGCGAAGTCCTCAGTCGCAGGTTCTCACATTATATTTCGAAGGTTCCAGACACACTCGAACCCAGTCAAAACCTCATTTACAGGCTCGCCCCTTTTCGGTTGTGTCTGTGTTCCGGTCAGCCTTGCATGCGCAGCGTGGACAACCGGAAGCCGCATCGAGATTACAGCATAACCCGCTCGCTTACACCGCCCCAGTCCCGAACGTGGCAACACAGGCCCTTGCTCACATTGCGCGGTCAAGCGCGGTCATACATGAGTCCGATCGTATCGATCACGACCTTATTGAAGAATAGCTTTGGATCGAGGCGCTGGAAGGCACGGTGCCCCACAAGACAGACGATGATATCCGCCTCGGCGCGCGCTGTGTCGAGATCGACGAGCGAGACGTTTGCGTGATCGGCCAAGCTTGACGGCAGCACTTTCACCATCGGGTCACAAACGAGTATTTTCTGCTGCGAATTCGCAGCCAAGTGCCCGATAATCTCGAGGGCCGGACTCTCGCGCAAATCCTCGACATCATTCTTATAGGTGACGCCGAGGCAGGCGATCACGGGGTCGCGAAAGCGCGAGGCAGCCTTCTCAATCTTTTCCGTTACGTAACGGGTCTTTTCGAGATTGACCTCGCGACTTTGGCGAATAACCCGACTTTGCTCGGGTGCGCTGTCGATGACGAACCAGGGGTCGACGGCAATGCAATGACCGCCAACTCCAGGTCCCGGCCGCAGGATTGACACGCGGGGGTGCTTGTTTGCGAGGTTGATAGCCTCCCAGACATCAAGATCGAGATGATCGCAGATCATCGACATCTCGTTTGCAAAGGCAATATTGACGTCACGATACGAATTCTCGATCAGCTTGACGAACTCAGCCGTGCGGCTGTCTGTCAGAAACGTCTGACCTTTGACAAAACTATCGTACACCGACCGCGCCGCGTCGGCGCACATCTCGCTGATACCACCAACCACACGATCGTTGGCGACAAGCTCGCGGATCATCTGTCCAGGCAGAATGCGTTCGGGACAGTGAGCGATGCGCAATTGTCCCGGGGAACCCGCCTCCTTGAAGCGAGGGGTCCGCAGATCGGCGCGTGCTGCACAGATGCGATCGCAAATGCGCTCTGTTGTCCCAACCGGAGAGGTCGATTCGAGGATGACGATGTCGTCTGCCTTCAAGAGCGGAATGATCGAGTCGGTCGCCGCATCGACATAGGACATATCTGGCTTGTTCCCATCTTTGAACGGAGTTGGGACGGCCAGGATGTAAACATCGGCAGATTCCTGCGCCCCCAGGGTCGCGCGAAAGCGCCCGGTCTGAGCCGCGGCCGCCATCAGCATACCGAGGTCAGGCTCCTCGAAATGAGCGCGGCCGGCATTCAGGCTCTCGACAACATCGGGATTGATGTCGACGCCAACAACTTCGTGGCCGCGGCTGGCGAACATGGCTGCAGTCGGCAGGCCGATATAGCCCAACCCAACTACGCAGATCTTCTTTTGGCTCATTACGCCAACTCCATCTCAAGGCGCTCGACAATACGTTGCGCTGCCGCGCCGTCCCCGTACGGGAAGACAGGCCGAGCACGGCGGCTATATTCTTGGGAATCGTCAAGCAAACTGCCGACCTCCCGACGTATGACATCGGGATCCGTCCCAACAAGACGGGCAACTCCGGTCGCAACAGCCTCCGGGCGCTCGGTGACGTCACGCATAACGAGAACCGGTTTGCCGAGAGCCGGCGCCTCTTCCTGCATCCCGCCGGAATCCGTCAGAATTATCGCGGCCCGCTTCATCAAATAGATGATGTCGCGATACTCAACCGGGTCAATCAGATGGACCCCCGCGCGCGCACCTAGACGCTCCGAAACGATGCGGCGGACATTCGGGTTGAGATGCACCGGATAGAGAATCTCCACGTCATCACGCTCGGCGATCGAAGCCAGTCCTGAGCATATGCGCTCAAATCCTTCCCCGAAGCTCTCACGCCGATGGCCCGTCACAAGCACGAGACGCTTGTCAGAATCGAGGAAGCCATATCGTTCACTCAGCGTCATCCCCAACGCAGCGTCGGCCTCGAGGATTTTTGCCATCTGCAGCACAGCATCGATGCCGGTGTTTCCAGTCACCAGGATGCCATCCGGCCGCGTGTATTCCCTCCTAAGGTTTTCGGCAGCAGTCTCCGTGGGAGCGAAAAGCAGATCGGCGATCGCATCGATTGCGACGCGATTGAACTCCTCCGGCCATGGATTTCGAAGATCATGGGATCGCAGCCCCGCCTCGACATGGCCGATCCTGACGCGCGCGTAGAAGGCAGCAGTCGCCGCGGCCATCGCCGATGTTGTATCGCCGTGAACGAGCACCATCGCCGGACGCTCGGTCTCAAAGACCTCGCCCATCCGCGTCATGACGCGGGCGGTGATTTGCGCCAAGCTCTGGTTAGGCGTCATAAGATCGAGATCGACATCAGCTTTCTCGCCAAACGCCTGAAGTACTTGATCAAGCATGGAGCGGTGCTGCCCGGTGACGGCGACCCTGACGTCAAGAGCCGAAGAGGCACGCAAAGCTTTGACGACCGGCATCATCTTGATGCCCTCTGGCCGCGTACCAAAAACCACGAGCACCAATGGCCTCCGGGTCACTTTGCTCTCCTATCAAAGCCGATTCGAATCTCAGATGCTCTAGGTGACCGCTCTATCACCTGCATCAGGGATTTACGACATTTCGCTCAGCAGCGGCATTAAAAGTCACGCCGTGCCTTTTTGACCACAGCCTCATTCGAGATCAAAAATTTGGCCTTGAAACTCGATATGACTTTCCAACCAGAAATAATTCGGGGAATTTAGTTTCGCCTATTTTTTCGATTAGGTATCTTTAATCAAGACAAATTACATTCCCTTAATCGAAAAACAGCCCTATACAGCAAACCTTATCTTACAGAAATCTAGATTTTATTTCAATCATAGAACGACAACACATAGACGATGTCTCCCGACCTTTGACGACTGACTAAAGGAAAGCCCCGTCAGGAACACGAAGCTTCCGTACATTATCGGGTGCCGGCGATATCGAGTTTCGCGCCGATCTCGACATAGAGCTCGCCGTAACGGGCAGCCATCGCCGCCGTTGTAAGCCGAGCCCCTTCCCCCCGACACCAGGCGCGCGCCGCCTCAGCTGCCTCAGAAAGGCGTTCCGGTGCGCCAACAAGAGTAGAGAGCAGGTCCAAAAGGAGCTGTGGGTCGGGACGCTCGAGGACCCAGCCGGCACCGCTACCGCGCACCCGTTCCGCCGTAGCGCCGAAATCGAGCGTCACGGCCGGGAGCCCCGCTGCCCACATTTCGGTCAAGGCGTGACACCATGTTTCCGGCCAAATCGATAGGACGAGCCCGATATCAGCGTTCAACTCGTTGAGAAGAGCGGGCAAATCGTCACGACGAAACGGCCCATGTCGATGCAAACCAGGGCGCTCCGGTAGATCACACTCGCCCAATACATGCACTTCGAACTGAGCGCCTCGATCTGCTTCGAGCAACGCTTCAATCAGATCACGCCCCTTGGCCGGGGTCAGGTTGCCGATCGTCAGCAACCGCAGCTTCCGCCCCCCCGCATAAGCCAGGCTCGGATCACGAGCTTGCGCCAAAGGAAAATCCCGACCGTGAGGAATCAGCGCGAAGCGCGCCACTTCAAGTTGCGGAAGGGACCTAATCAGCAAATCGCGAGCCGAAGCGCTCGTCGTCACGAAAGCCGAGCAGGGCAACAGGGCGTGCGCGAAGTTTGCACGCCATTGATGGACGAAACGATGCTTCAGGGGAGGATGCGCCGCACCCGGCCAAAGGTCCGGCTCGCAAGGTGTCGAGCCATCGGTGCACAGACCGCCGCAATGACGCCCCTCACCATCAATCAGCTTCACCGTCGGGCAAACTGCGTAAAAATCGTGGAAAGACAAGACAACAGGGATACCGAGCCCTGAGGCAAGTCTGGGCAATGCGAGTCCGTGCCAAGCAAGATGGCGGATATGGACGATCTCAAAATGTCGCCTCAGAAGCCACGTCCAGACGATTTCGTCGTACTCGCTCGAACGGTGAGGCGCAAATGCAATCGGATTCGCAAGAGTATAGGAGTCTTCAAGGCGGTCATTTTCAGGAAAAGCTCTGAACAGTCGCAAAGTCCGCCCATCGCAATGAAGCAACCACGGCTCGACAATACCTTCGAGGCCGCCCATCAGGTCTCTATTCGTCAGCGGCGTACCGCCGGTCAGTGTGGACACGACGAAAAGTGCGCGCGGTGCGGTGCTTTCAGCGGATGCAGCCGATCGTAGCGCTCCGACAAGGCGCCTGCGCACATCAGACACGACGATATTGCTGGCAAACCGGTCGGCAGCACCGTCGAATTCGGCATGTCGGAGCGTAAGATCGCGCCAATCCGGCAGCATGGCGGGATCTGAGCCGGCCGCACGCGCAGGCGAAGCGTAGGTGCGATCGTCGAGAACGACGGGGCGCCCCCGCAAAAAGGCACGCAAGCACCAATCGAGATGGGCTGCGCCGATATCAGCGTGAAAAACTTCGGCCTCGAAGAAACCGATCTCAGCGAGCGCATCGGCGCGATAATAGAAGCACGAACTCTGGACAGCCGGCAGATCGGGCAGATGGGCGCCACTGGCGTGGCGAACGAGGCGGCTTGCTCGCAAGATCGCAGCGGCGTGAGAAGCTGACGATGGATCGGCAGCAGCAAGAGGGTCATCAGCCGGCGCAAGCAGCGCAAAAGGACCTTCAGCCGCCGAGACGGCGCCCGCTCCAGCTGCCTCGGCACGCGCGTAAGCGGCTGCCCGTAATCCGCCGAGCCAGCTTGGTCCAACTCTTGCTCCGGGAGCCAGCCAGACAAGATCTTTGCCTTGAGCCGCCAAGATCGCTCGATTTGCAAGTGCGACGGCCGCCTCGCCGGGATGGGCGACCAGATGAACGATGTTGTGGCTCCGCTCTTCAAAAAGATCGACAACAACGGCAGAGTTTTTGGCCTCGTCGGGCTCGACAAGGATCAACTTGGTGCGAAGCTCCGAACTTGTGGCAGTTGCCTGAAGCAGAGCTTCGATATCAGCGCGGGCAACCGCAGAGGAGCTATCCAGCACCAGGACCACGGCAATCTCTCGGCCCTCCATGGCGCGCTGCATCGCATAGGCTTGAAGATGGCGGCGCGCGGAGGTCGTGGCGCAGAAGGCCCCCCCGGCAAGAGTTGCCCCATCCGTCATCTGCAATTCCACGGTAGCCCCGTCAAGACCGGGAGGCAGACACAGCCGAAACCCTCCGCCAACAAGGCCAGGACACAGGGCAGTAAGATCGGGGCGCGGGATGTCGGCAAGGATACACTTCAACCGGTCGCCGTTAATGAGGACTTCGATCTCAAGCGGCTTTCCAGGCTCGGCCGCATTGAACGCGAACCCTGTTACGCATTCACCGTCGCGGTGCTCCACCGCGCCTTGACCTCGCACCGCGGAAGAGGCGTGCTGTGCCGTTTGCAAAGGCAGCTTAGCAAGTTCGATGACTGCAACGGTGTCCTCCGGATCAAGACGTGAAGCTTCGACAAGAGCCACGCGGGCGCGAGCAACCTCACCGGCAAGGCGGAAAGCACGCCCAAGTTGGAGGTGAGTGTCTGCGGTAACGCGCAGAGCCAGAGCACCGGCATAAGCTTCCACTGCCTCACGAAACTGACCTGCATCCTTAAGCATGTTGCCTAGCTGCACGTGAAGATCGTCACGATCCGGTAGCCGGGCGAGCGCCACCCGATACAACGTGGCGGCCTTGGCCGGGTCACCGGAATCCCGGGCGGCGTCTGCAGATGCCACAAGCGCTTCGGCAGTCCCTCGCGCTCGTCCAAACCAGAATGCAGAAAATCCGCGCCGAAACCATCGGCGCAGCGATCTCGCCCCCCCCTTTGCGTCAGGCTTCATGCAACTCTCTCAAGGCGCCATCGGCTTGGGTCTGCAGAAAGCGATAAATGATCCAGCAACCGCTCAGCGCTCGGAAAGCGGATCAGGCAGAACGGTTCGATCTCATCAAGAAAGAGCGGATGAACGCTGGGATCGATGTCGAGCCCCCTCCCCCACCGGCGACGCATGACTGCTAGCTCTGCTTGCTGCCGAGCAGCTTTCTCAGGGTGCTCATGATCGCGCCCCCTTGTCTTACCTTCATGGTGAACCAATTCGATCTCGGGCTGATAGACGACTTTGTAGCCCTGGGCACGAACCTTGAAACAGTAGTCGGTATCCGAGAGGGAGATGGGCAACTCGACCTGGTCGAAGCCGCCGATCTCCGTGAATAAGGTACGCCGGGTCGCGAGGAACGCGCCAATAACGGCGGCACATTCACGCGGCGCAGCCCACCGTCCACCAGGGCCCGCCTCGGAGCCAGGCTGTCCAACACCTTCGTTGGCGACCGAACCGCGCCAGCCGGCAATCGCTCCGGCATGCTGAATGGTGCCGTCAGGATAGAGAAGGCGCCCACCAACCACCCCGACTAACGGATCGGCAAAGGCCCGGCGCAGAGCGTCATCCCAGCGGGCGGTCGACATGCGCATATCGTCATTGGCAAAAACCAGCAGGCAGGCCGTTCCACCGAGAGCAGCCTGGGCGTTCAGGCGCGCCCAATTAAAGGCAGCGTCACTTCTTTGAATATGAACATTTGGGCGGACTGCGAGGCTTTCGAGCGCCGCCTTCGTATCGGGGCGGACACTCGCATGATCGACGACGTGGATCGAAACGTCCTGCGGCCTTGAGGCCAATCTCACCAGACTATCGACAAAAGGAACAAGATCCTGAGGATTGTCGCGACTCAGTATCATGACGTCGATACGGTCTGCAGGCGGGTCGTCGTGCATCCCGCGGTCGCCGGACCTGACCCACGGCAGCTCGGTTTTGCCGAGCCGGCGGACTATGGGTACCGGCAGGTAAGCGAGTTTACCTTCACGCGCCAACTGCAGGCGCAATGTATGAAGTTCTTCTGTTCCGCCCCGGACGCTGTCGGCGATCGCATCAAGCACCGGCGGGACGAAAAGCGAACGGCCGGCCGACGGGCAAACGGCCTCGAAAAGCGGATCGCACCCCGCACCAAGTGCAATTCCTTTAGGAACGAATTGCCCTGACGCCGCATCGAGCTCACCAAACTCCTCGTCACAATAGATGGCGACGGGTCGACCTAGCTGAGCTAAACGCTCACGCGCAGCGATCAGCCAACCGACCGCTTCGGGATGGAGGAAGCGGGAATGAGCCAAATGCAGCTTCCAGCCTCCCGCGATCTTGCTGGGTATCGGCGCGCCGCTCGCCAACCCAACGATGCGAGGGTCGAGTTCGGCCGCACGAGCAACCGCTTCGGCGCGCATACCGGAACCGACGCAGGCAACGAGATGCCATCGCTCATCCCGCTGGGCTCTCAGGCTTGCAAGTAAGGCAACGAAAGCTTCGGCGGTGGCCGCTTCGGCATCCACAAGCAGGACGATCGGGCCGCCAGGCGAAGCTGGCGGTGCCGGCAGGTCCTGAACCTGCCGCAGGATATCGTAGCGATGAAAGGGCACAGCGGACAGGGTTGCAATAGCAGGCAGTCGAGCGAGGACATCGTCGATGCGCTGGCGCAATGCAGTCAATTCGACCGCCATCTCCTGTGCGCTTACCATGCGTTTCCAGCGGAGATCGGATGCGTTGCCGGGCCCATCCGTCTCGAAGCCGAGAGCCACAAGTTCCAGGGCGGCATCATCCCCTGTCGGATCGATGGCAAATGCTCGTCGCAGCGGAGCCTCGGCTTCAGCCCTACGACCGGCAAGTTTCAATGCCCGTCCCAATTGAAGCCAGGTGTCGGCATCGTCAGGGCGGCGTTCAAGGGCGTAGCGATAGGCGGTTTCAGCCCCCGCCCAATCGCCTGAATCCTTGCGCATGTTGCCAAGCTGGACAGCGAGATCAGCGCGCTCGGGGGAAAGCGCCAACGCTCGCCCGTAATAACCCGCAGCTTCTGCCACTCGTCCGGCATCGCGCAGGCCATCGGCCTCCTCGATCAAGATAGCGCTTTCAGGCTTGTCGCTTCCCAGCTTCGGCCTCGACACAATGCCACGCGCGCTAAGCCTGCCCAGAAGGTGCCCGATCAAGTCCTTCATCAACCCCGTCAATATCTCTCCGACTCCCTTCGCGCGGACTGTTCCGCATAGGCGAGCTGCAGCCGCATGCTGGGTTCGGCGTCCGGCGCACGATCGATCGTCAGCCCGCGAAACTTGTCTCCAGCCGCCCAGCGAACACGGATGCGCCGGCGCGTGACGTTGAAGTCGCCCGCCACCCGCGACGGCTCGTCAAACGTCATCAGGCTCGCCATAACGACATGGGAACCGGTGGCGCGCAAACGCAAGGCCGGACAAGGTTCGAACTGCATATGACCTGAAGCATGCCAGCCCCAGAGCGCTGAAGCGTCGTCTTTCTCCGGATCACCCCGACCGAAAGCGTCATCATCGAAAACCGCTCCGTTGAAGACATTTGTCACATGTAGCATGGCTCCCTTTGTGTGACGAAGGCGTACTGCAGCGGGCTCGCGTGCACACACCCGCCAGGTCGGGGCGAACTGAAAATACTGATCGCCAAAGACCGGGGCCTCAGCGTTCGCCCGATAGCCATCGAGGCAGAGAAGCCAATCGGCCGGACGATAAACGAGGATGCGAAAATGCTGCGCACGCGGCAGATTGGCAATGCTCGTCTCACTAGCGAAGACACCATCGCCCTCCGCCCAGGCGATCAGCCCCGAGCCATACGGCACACTACGATAGCGTGGTTGGTCGAGGCCATTGAGGGAGAACGCATTGTGGGCGCGCGTCATCTCCACATAGCGCCGACGCGGATCGGCATACCAAAAGCCTTGTCGAAAAGCCGGATCGTCAAGCGCCGTGCGCCCGACATAACCATATGCGCCTGCATCGATCAGTATATCCTTCCCCCCCTCACGCCAGAGAAAGGCACCTGCATCCGCCTGCTTGTGAACGCGTGAATGAAAGGCCGCAGTCTGAGCAAGATAGACGCTATGTTCCCGCTGCCTACCCTTGACGATCCAGTAGCCGGTTTGCGGCAGCGCGAAAGCCGTGGGGGCTATAGCCTGGATCGGCGCAAGGAATATCCTTGGGAGAGGAAAATCGCGATCGGTATCGCCGATCTCAGCAATCTGGCCTGCACAATCGACCATCGTCATACCCGCCGCCCGCATCAAGGCAAGATCGGTGGGAGAGACGGCGCCATCGGCGCTCCCTCCCGCAGCAAGGCGCTCAAGCGCAGCGACAAGCGCCAGATGATAGCTCGGCGAATGCTCGAGATGCCCGCCATCGGAAGCAAATTGCGTCTCGATCATCGCAGCGAGGCGTTTACGCCCGCTTTCAGCATGTGCTGCAGCGAGATCGGACAAAACCGGCGAGGCCGCCTCCAGTCCGACGAGACATCCCGCACCACGAATCTGAGCCAAGGTTTGTAACATTCCGTGGTTGCTATGTGCACTGAAGCTCCTGTCTTCGGCGAGCATTTCGCCGTGGCGCAGCAAAGCTCGCAGTAGACGCGCATAGTCATGCTCGTGGATTGACGTCACGCTCGCCAGCCGGTGAGCAAGTTCAGCGAGTAGTTCGAAGCGGGCAGCCAGAGCTGCGTTATGACCCACAAAATCTTCGTCTTCACCCGATGTGGGTAGGGACACGCCAGCAGATGGCAGAGCAACATCATTGTCGTGACGGTCTAGCCAGTGCCGCGCAGCCTCCCATATGCGGACCAGGGGTTCATCACCACCCCTATCCGCTCCCGAGCCAGCCAGTGCCAATTCGATAGGGCGCCAGGAATCAACCCAGATGCGGCCCGTCCTCGTGCGCGCTTTGGCGGGTCGAACTCCAATTTCTCCGGAGAGATCGGAGAGTGCATAAATCTCGCCGCGTAGATTCGCTGTTCCGCCGGCCGCAACATTCATTCCCGCCGAACGAAACGCATCGCTGCCGAGCGTCAATGCCATCAAGCTTGCAGGAACAAATGGTGCAACCGGCCGATCCGCGAGCACGGCCCGCACAGCGCCGACCTCTGCGAGCATTTGCCGCTTAGAGAATTTGCGCCAGGCCTTTAGCCGCGACAGCCCCACGTCAATTGAGGGCATAGCGGGCCTCGAAGCCTCCTTCAGCCGCTTGGAGAACAATTGTGTTCGAACCTCGGTCATCGCTCCAGACGAAACGGGCCGCGCTCATCGACGCGTTCATGCGGCTCGCAACACTGTCGATCGCCAATGTTTCGCCGAATGTGAACAAAGTCGCGAAGCGCGCCGGCCGCCTCTGGGCAGTCTGTACGAAATGGATGCTGGTCGCTGGCGCCATGGCATAGGCTGCCGGGGACGCCCACCCCGCCATGACGGGATCGGTTTGACCGCGCAAGGCCGCGCCCGCTTCAGCTTCGGCGGAGAACGTGCCGACCTTAAGCGTGATCGGTGCGATCGACTCCCGGTATTCCTCGGGCAAGTCACGGCCTGGATGGCGTGCACAAAACCCCATCTTTTCGGCTTCGATCACCCATTCTGGCGCAAACTTGAAGTATTGTCGGTATGAATGCTCGGCACCTGCACCATCGTTCAGCCAGTCGAGCACGAGAAGGAAATGGCCAGGCCGCAGAATGAGGCGTCGCTTTTGACGGATTGTGCGGTTGTGGACAACGGCGGACTCGAACAAGGCGAGGCCAGCTTGCTCGACCGCGCTGACAAGCCCCGTGCCAAAGGGTCTCACCTCCGTGCGCTGATGGTCGCACCCATCGATTTCAACGCAATTATGGGCCCTCGTCGACTCGACATAGATGCGCTTGGGATCCGAGTACCAAAAACCTTTTTTATACAAATCAGTTTCAGGCCGGGTCTTGCCCGCATAGGCGTACCGACCTGGATCGATCAATATATCGCGGCCATGATCGAACCAGAGAAAGGTGAGGTGATCGGCATGCTTGTGAACGCGAGAATGAAATGCCGCTTTCTGGGCGAGGTATGTCGTGTCCTCGAAACGGGGCCCCGCACTCTCGCGCGGCAAGCGCGCAACGGCATAGCCCGCTTGAAGAAAAGCCTTCACCCCTGTTGGCGGCAGGGAGCCGATACGCCCTGCTGAGAAAATCGCCTGAAGCGCAGGTAACTTGTATCGCAGCGCCAAAAGATTCGAGTTGGCTCCGTCGGTAAGCTTGCCACGCGCTATACGTCTAGGGTCTGTATCGCCAAACTCCGCCAAGCTAAAGTCTGGCTTTGCCAGCCAGGCCAGCGCCGTTTCCATCGCGGCGATCCGCTCCTTCGTCTCAGTATCGTCGATCAGATCCGTCTGCTGAGCTCCGATCAAACTGCCGAGAATCATCCAGTGATAGCCCGGCGAGTGCTCCTTATGAACCTGGTCGGCGGTAAAGTGATGATCGAGGGTCTGCGCCAGGCGGCTGCGGGCAAAGGGACGCGCCTCTCGGCTCATCGCATCCACGGAGGCAAAACGGGCTGCAGCGGCCAACTGACCAAGAGCCTGATAGAGGCCATGGTTGGAATGGGCTCGGAAGAAGCTTTCAACACGCAGAACATCGTGATGGTAAGCAAGTGCTTGATACAGCTTTTCAATAACAGCCGGATCACCGTCGGGATCGCGACATTCCAGCTCCAGCAAATAAGCCAGCCGGTAAATTCGCTGCCCTACAGCCATGTCGTACCAAGCAAAGCCCTGGCGACCTACCCAATCTTCCGACAGCGTCTCCTCCGGAGCCACGCCGAGAACGGGGACTTGAAATTTATCCACCCAATCCAAAGCATAATCTCGAGAAACCCGGTGATATAATTTTGCCTTTTCTTTTGACCGAACGGTGCACACACCCTTCAATAAGAAAGTTAACGGCTCCCAGGCATGCAAATGAAACATAAAAGATCGATCGAAACCTGACCAATTAATCGGCCTTTTGAACGAAGGCATGTGTTGACCATGTCGTTCCCATCCGTTCTCGATGATCAAGTCAAGTTCAACTTCAAAACGCCCTGCGATATGCTTTGGCGTCGTGTCGAGCTCGTCGAAGGTCACTATCGGCATCGCGCGCACGCGCTCGCGAAATGCAAGAGCGTCAAAAGGCGGAGGTGACCAGCCCGGGGCATGCGCAAGCTGCGCAGTAACATCAGGCAAAATTGATCTCCCAGCGAAGGGCCTTCTGCCCGTCATCAAAAACATCTCGCGACAATTTGAAACTGTAGAAGGCACCGTCCTCCGTCAGCGCTCGCCCTGTGCGCCCGTATGTGAACGCGCTACCGACTCCTACTCCACCGTAGTGACGGACCTCAAAAAGATAACAAAGCGTATCCAACTGCTTGGATAAGAAAAATACCTTTGGATTGAGGCCGACTGCCGATGTCTTTCCCTCTGTCAGAACCAACCAACCAGGCCCAACATCGATAAATTTTCGGATAAGCTGTCCGACATATCCAATTTCTTTTGGCTGAAGCGGATTGCTCTTCTGAGACAAATAGATACGCGATCCAGATCGCTCCTGAAGCGGCTTCCTCGGCGTGAAATCGGCAACGGCTCCCAAAAGATCGTCAGCGCCCCATAGAAGAGAGTCGGGTGTGATCACGATATCCGTGTAACGAAACACCGCGCTTCTTTTCTCAGGAGGAAGCGGCAAGACGACATCCGGGCGAGGATTGGTAACGTCAGCCCACGAGTTTCCGTGATCTTGGGAGCTCCAGACATGGCATTCTCGTGCCATGTCACCCGAACTGGCCCACCACTTTCCTGATTGGTAGGGATCGGGCTGCACTGTGTGCATATGTCGAATGTCGAGCGGGCTGCGTTCGAAGACTTTCTCCCAACTATCTCCGTCATTGGTTGAACGCCAAAGCCCGGTCGGCTTCAATGTCTGCATATAGGCCGCGCGGCTCTGATCGAAATCAGGCTTATATCGTTCAGAATTATTATGATAGTCGCCGAATATTATTGCACCATCCGAATCACCTATAGAGGCGGTGCCGAGCCAAGATGCGATTGAAGCAAAGCTGCGTCCGAGAAATTTCCAATCCCGATCAAAAAGAAACAGCACACCGTGCCGCGCCGGATCCGGCACACCATCTTGCGGCCCCTGCCAGCCAACGGCTTGAATTATGTGGCGGCCGCTCCGCGTCGTGAACGCGTTCCACATCCGAATATCAGCTGCTCCGGGTACTTCGACGCGTCGCCAGCTTCTACCCAGGTCCTCGCTGACTCCGACCGCCCCCCGCCCGCACAGGATCACCGTATCGGTCATCGTCCCGCGCTCGGCATCATAGACATGTTCGGCAAAATCAAAGCTCGCAACGCTATCCAGCGGGCGGATAGAAGCGAGCGAGAGACGCAGCGTTCCCAGGTCCGGCCGCTCGGGGAACTTCGCTTCATATACCAACCGGTCGGGGGTTTCCTCGACGAGATGGGCCAAAGGTTGCGTCTGCGGGTCCAGCGGAGATTGCGGCACGCTGGCGCGCAGATTGGCATGCAGTTGGCCGACCTTCGGCCTTGATGAAGGCTCACTTTGCGACAGGTCAGCTGCCTTCTTGTCTCCTGCGGCAATCGAGCGGTCTTCAGGCTTAATTCCGATGAACCAATCCGCGGCCTCACCCGTCACAGGGTCGTCAAGCACGAAGTGCTTGGCCACGAGGCCCGCCCGCTCAATTGCTTTGACGAACCACTGCCGCCCCACTTTAACCGAAGGCATGTCGGCATTCGATGGCACATAAGCAAAGTAGCCGTCCCGCGGCTTGATCGTCGCCGTGTTAACCGGCGTTTCATTCCCGTCAGTCAGGCGATAGGATGCAATATGAGTGAAGAGTGCACCGCCGGGCTTCAATACGCGAGCTGCCTCTGCTAGAGCCGCGTCATGCTCCGTGAAATAATCGAACAATAGAATGCCGCATATTCCATCGAACTCGGCGTCGGAAAAGCTATGCAAATTCCGGACATCGACACCTTCAAGATGCCCTTTTCGATAATTGCCGTAAAGCGAAGCCGAAACGAGCGTATCGAAGTAGCGGCCGAGGACTTTCTCTTCAGTCGACGTCACGGCGAAGCCGAGGAGACGGCTTGGCCGCCCGCTCTGTGGAGCGATTGCCGCATCGCAGGCGAAAGGCAGTGTCCGCGTGCGCGGCCGTGACTTACAGGATGGGCAGACTGCTTGTTCACCGGAAGAAAAGACGATCGGCTCCCCACACAAATTGCATTGCCGCCCAAGCTCCCCCGCTGCCCCATCAGTGCCAGCCTGCGAAGCAAGGAAAGGGCGAACGATAAAAACGTGCTGGCCGTCATTCGCCTTGCTTACATCAACCGCGAGCCCTGCACGCGCAAAGGCCTGTTTCAACCAGCCGTCACCCACCGACAGGCTATGAAGTTGCGAGCCTTCAGGTAACCCAAAGCTGGTGTTGTCCGCGATATACGCTGTGCTCGGAGATGCTTCACCTCTGGTGAGGCGTTGCTCCTTCAAAGTGATCATCGCTGCCCCATGTGGCTTGAGCCGCGCGGCAACTGCTTCAAGAAAGGGGACGACGTCGCCCGCTGGCAGAAAATCGAGCACTGTCTGGGCCAGAATGACGTCGACAATGGGAACTCCAGCAAGCGTCCGCACTTTGCGCACGCTTTCTGGCATCGAAAGAGCGCGCCAGTTTTCGATAACGGCGGGCAGAGGCGGAACGTCCCTCTCCTCCGTAAAACCTGCGGGCGTGACCGGGAGCCAAGCGAACGTGCCCTGCGCGCTATCAGCGGCGATCTTCCGCAGCAGGCCTCGGGCTATTTCAGCGGCGGTAGAAAGCGGCTCGGAGGTCATAGCAACTCCATCATCCGACTGCTTGGACTGCAGCTTGCAAAAGAACGTATGCGTCAAGGTCCCGGTTATGGGGTCTGTCACAGCGAAAAGCCGCGTCTCGAATCTTTTTTCGAGCGCAGCCTGATAATCCCCGAGACCGAGCGATCGGAAAGACCCGACACGATACTTCTCTAGAGCTTCGCTACCGTACCAAGACGAGATTCTCTCCAAGTCTCGAGCTTCTAGGGTCCGCTCTCCCGCAGCCATCGGCTCCACTGAGATGAAAATCCCATCGGGAGCGAGCACCCGTGCCACCTCGTCGAGGGCAGCCTCCATGTCATGTACAACCGGCATCAGATAGCTGGCGAACAACATTCTCTGGGAACGGTCGGGGATCGAGGGCATGGCGCACATGTCCAGACACTGCTGTGCGCCGGCTTCGGGCCTGATATCAGCCGTAACAGCTTGGCCTAGGCCGCGATCTCGCAAAAACTTCAACTCACTCACGCTCGGACTGAAGACGAGGGCCGATTGCCCAGCGACATCGACAAGATCGCGGCCAGCTTGTTCGTAAGCGAGCGCGAAGCCGCGCTGGCGTTCAAGCGAACCGCAGCCTGGACAGCGACGTCCATTCATCGCCGTGAATGCTTCTTTGGGCGCAAAGCAGATCGAGCAGGCGGAAAATTCACCGCGTACCACCGGTGCTAAGGCAGGCTGTGCATTGAAATCACGCTTCGGATCGACGGCAAGAGAGCCCGCTCGCCAAAGGTCTGCAACCTCAGCAGCCGTGACGATCTGCGTGGTCGGCGCAATATGTTTGAGAAAAGCCTCGAAGCGCTCCACCAAGTGAGGAGCAGGGTGAGTAAACCAACGGCGGTCCGTCAGAACCAAGAACGACCAGGAGTGCATCACCAACACGGCGATCGCATCCTCGCCGCGTTCTGCGTGAAATACGTCAAGATATTCAGCCATGGCCTCTGCGTTCACAAAGGCACCAGCGTTAAAGTTGAAATCGAACAATCGTTTATGGTCGCGGAAGCCGCGCACATTACTGACCGGAACCTCGAGGACCCCGTTCGTCCATTCGAATTGTTTTTGCGGATCCAGGACGACCGGCTGACTGGAGCGTGACACGTTAACGCTTGTGTCCAAATTCACTCCTCGCCGCTTCAAAGCATCGAGCAGATGCTGATTGTAACGGTAACCCCCACCCCGAAAGGCCTTGGCGGGAACTCCGACTGCACGTTCATGACAGTCACAGATATAGTCGGCGACCAACCGCGCCTGGTTGGCATCGAGGAGACTCAGATTGAACTGTGATCCAAGACCAGCATCGCGCCAGGATTGAGCCGGCATGAAGTCCGCGTGAGCATGCAGCTGCGCATCATGGCCGCGTCCGGCAATCGCTCGTGCGACCGCATCGACGCCATCGCCATAGATTCCTGCTTCGCAATAGTCGACGAACATGGTCATCTTCGCGCCGTGACGCTCAGCTATGTCCATCATGGTTCCAATTCCCGACTCGGCAGCGCCGGGGAAACGGCCCCAGATCAAACGATCGACGTGATCACGCTCGGCACGAGCCGACTGCGCTTCGACATCGACCGTCAACATCAACTTGCGCTTCACTCAAGCCTCCGCCGACTTTCTTATCCAAGGCAATGCAACACTGTCCTAGGCACGATCAATCTGCTTGTCCATCGACTAGCCGGAAGCGGCGGCGCGCCGAAGAAAGCCTCTGCCAACTCGGAGTGGAGGGCGTTGTTCAAAATTTGGAGCGCATCTTTTGATCTTGGCAATTGCTCGCTCACAGGCCGCGGTGGCTGGCGGGGTGATTTGTTCGATCATTCTTGATACGAGGAAAGAGCCACCTCCTCGCATTTTTTATTATCGGCCACCTGTTTCGATGATCAACTTCCCGACCAGGCTTTATTGCCATCCTGTGACGATCGAAAAGCATAAAGCGGCCGAATTCGTTCCCGCCTATCCCGAGCCTCTGCAGCGCGACCCTAACCTTGTTCAGATGATCGTCGGCGCCCGCCGCAACCTGATCGCCGTCTGGCCTGCAACCTCCTACCGCGCCGGCATCGACAGCTTCCGCGTCCTGCGTCGGCAGATCGTGTTCGTGAACAGCCCCGAACACATCCGCTACGTCGTCGTCACCCGGCACGACAATTTCGAGCGGAAGAGCCCGCAGATGCGGCGCGCGCTCGAAACGCTGCTGGGGGACGGCCTGTTCATCAGCGAGGGCGAAACCTGGAAAAAGCGTCGGCCGCTGGTCGCGGACATCGTCCATAAGCGCCGCCTGCTCGAATTCGGCCAAACGATGGAAGATGCCGCGCTCGCCGTCGCGGCCGAATGGGCCGGCCTGCCCGCCGGGGCGGAAATCGAGCTCACCGAGGAAATGGGGCGTCTCACCGCGACGATCATTTCGCGCGCCGTGTTCGGCAACAACATCGCGCGCGACGCCGCCCAACAGGTCATCGACGGCTTCAGCGCCTATCAGCACCATGCCGATTCCTTCAATCTCGGCTATTTCCTCGGCGCGGACGAAGGCTGGCCGGCCTTTGGCGGCAAGCGCCGGCGCCGGGCGGTCGCGATGGTGCACGGCGTCGTCGAGAACGTCATCAACGCCCATCTCGCCGGCGAGGGCGATGCCGGCTCGATGGTCGACCTGCTGATCCGGCGCAATCAGAAGAGCGGCGGGGAGCCGCTGGATGTCACGGCGCTCCGCAACGAGGCCGCGACGATCTTCATGGCCGGGCACGAAACCACGGCGACGACGCTGAGCTGGGCCTGGTATCTGCTCGCCAACGCTCCCTGGGTCAGGCAGAGCATCCATGACGAGATCGCCGCGGCCTGCGGCGACAGGCCGCCGACGCTCGCCGACCTGCCGCAGTTGCGCTGGTGCCGGGCCGTGATCCAGGAAACGCTGCGGCTCTATCCGCCGGTTCCGTTGTTGCCGCGGCAGGCACGCGAGGCCGACCGCATCGGCCATATCGACGTCGAGAAGTCGGCCCTCGTGATGATCGCGCCCTGGCTGCTGCATCGGTCCCCCGATCTCTGGGACAAGCCGAACCATTTCCTGCCGGAGCGCTTTCTGTCCGGCGCACGGATCGACCCCTTCGCCTATATCCCGTTCGCGGTCGGCCCACGCATTTGCCCCGGCATGAATTTCGGCCTGGATGAAGCGACGCTGTGCCTGGCCATTCTCGCCCAGCGCTTCGAGGTTCTGCCGCGCGAGGGCTACAAGGTCGAGCCGGTCTGCCGCTTGACCCTGCGCCCCAAGGGTGGTCTGCCGGCGCGCGTGGTTGCGCGTGCGCCGCAGCAAGCGATCCGACGGGACGATTAGCCATGCAGGCCCTGGAGAGAGTGCTGCATCGCTCCCTGCGGCGCCTGCCGATCCCCCTCGTTTCCGATATCGGCGCCCGGCTGGCCTGGCTCAAGATCCGGCTCATCGATCCCAAGGTCGCCTGGAAGGCCCGCGACAATATCCGGCGCCATTTCCCGGACATGCCCGCAGCCGAAGTCGAAAGGCTCGTCTGGCGCTTCGTCGACAATGTCGGGCGTCTCATGGCCGAATTCTCCATCGTCCACCGTTTTGCGGAGTCGGGGCGACTGGAATTCGTCGGCGCCGAAGCGGCCCGTGCCCAGGTCGGCAAGGTGCCGACGATCGCGCTCTGCCTGCATCTCGGCAACTGGGAGGTGCTGGCTTCGGCCATGCAGATGATCGGCGTCCCGGTCGCCTCGATCTCGGAGGTGCCCGAGAATGCAGCCCATCGCGATATCGCCGATGCGACGCGCAGCGGCTTCGACGTCAAGGTCCTGCCGCCCGACCGGAACGGGGCGCTCCGGGCCTTGTCCATCCTGAAGGGCAACGGCGTGCTGGCCCTGTTCCCCGATGAGAAGCGCGGCGGCACGATGATGGCGCCCCTGTTCGGGCGGCCGCCGCACGCCAAAGGCAATCTCGCGCTGGCGGCGAAGCTCGCCCGGCGTACCGGGGCGCAGCTCGTGGTGGTCTATTGCGAGCGACTGGAGGGCGTGCGCTTCCGGCTGCATTTCGAGGGGCCGTTCCACATGGATGCCGGTCCGAGCGATCCGCTCGCAGATGTCGCCTTCCTCAACAGCCGGATCGAGCCTGCGATCCTGCGCCATCTCGACCAGTGGTACTATCTGGACGACTCGATCGGCCCGATCGCGTAGACCGGACGCACCGCAATCCCCCCAAACGGAGAACGCCCCGTGCCAGCGCCCTCCCCGCCGAAAGTGGCCGTCATCTCCGGCGGCTCCAGCGGTATCGGCCTGGCCTGCGCGCGTACACTTCTCGGGCGCGGCTACCACGTCGCCCTGCTGGCCCGCGACCCGGGCCGGCTGCACGATGCCGCCGCCACGCTCGGGGCCCCAGCGCGCGTCGATCTCCTGCCTGTCGATGTCGCCGATGCGGCAGCCTGTCAGGCAGCCATCGCCGCAATCGCGTCCCGGCACGGACGGATCGACTGGCTGATCACCTCGGCGGGGATCGTCGAGCCCGGCCTGTTTCGCGATCTCGACCTCGCCGCCCATCGGGTGCAGATGGAAACGAATTATTTCGGGACGCTCCACCTGATCCAGGCCGCCGTTCCGGTCATGCGCGGCCATGGCGGCCGGATCACGCTGGTCTCTTCCGGCGCAGCCTTCATCGGGATCGCCGGCTATAGCGGCTATGCGCCCGGCAAGTTCGCCGTGCGGGCCCTTGCGGAGATCCTGCGCCTCGAGCTTGCGGAGGACGGCATCGTCGTCAGTTTCGTCGCACCGCCCGATACCGAGACGCCGCAATTGGAAGGCGAGAGGCCGAAGCGCCCCGCCGTGACCCGCCTGATCTCCGAACAGGGGGGCACGATGAGCGCGGGAGAGGTCGCCGAACGGATGATCACCCAGGCCGAGACGGGAGCGTTCTTCCTGTCGCCCTCGCGGACGATGGCCTGGCTGGCGCGGTTTCACAGCCTGTACAGACCGGTCCTCGCATGGCAGCAACGGCGCATCCTCAAGCGAAGCCGCGGGACCGACCAAAAACCATGAGCGTATCGACAGCACGCCACCGCCGGGCGATCGGAACGCGCGCTCCGCGAGCGCTCGCATGATCTATATCAGCTACGGCATCACGAAATCGGCGAGCACCTTCCTCTACCAGATGACCGAAGAGGTCTTCAGGGCAGCCGGGCGGCCGGTCGTGCGGCTCGGCAAGCCGTTCCGGAAGGCGGATTCCGTCGAGAACTATTTCAACTTCATCGATCATGAGCTGCTGAGCCAGATCCAGGCCCGGATCGGCGACAGGGACATCGTCCTCAAGACGCACGGCCCGCCGCGCGGGAACGTGGCGCAGATGGTGGCCGCGGGCGAAGTCCTCGCAAGCGCCTCGATCCGAGACCCGCGCGAGATCGCCTTGTCGATGGTCGATCACGGCACCCGCTCGCGGCGCTGGCGCAACAATGCGTTTTCGGAATTCGTCGATGTGGCGGATACGCTGAACTCGATCGATATCCAGCTCGGCTGCTTCCAGGACTGGGCTGATACCGGCGCGCTCAAGGTCTTCACCTACAACGCCATCTGCTACGACAGCCCAGCCGTGATCCGGACCATCGCCGAGCAGATCGGCGCGACCATCGATGCTGCGGCCGTTCTCGGCAAGTTCCGCGACAAAGGCGTCATCGGCCAATTCAGCAAGGGCAAGGCGCTGCGTTATTCCGAGATGAGCGCCGCCGATCAGGCCGTGTTTCGCGAGCGTTATGCCGCGCTTTATGCCGCCTACGCCTTCGACACTGATGAGGCCCGCCGCGTCGCCGCGGAACAGGCGTCGCTCACGCTGCGCGCCTCAGGTGAGGTCGCGCAGTTCATCACCATGCTGCGGCGGCGCTTCGGCTTCTGAAGGGCGCTGGCCGAACCGGATCGCCTCAGCCGAGAACACGATCGTAGACGGCCTTCACCCGCTCGGCATGTCGTGCCGGGGAGAAGAATTCGGCACGCTTCCGCCCGCGTTTGACTAACTCCGCGCGCAGGTCGGCATCGGCATCGAGGGTCCGGATCGCATCGCGGATCTCCTCGATATGGTAGGGGTTGACCAGCATGGCCGCATCCCCGGCCACCTCCGGCAAGGAGCTGGTGTTGGAGGTGATCACCGGGGTCCCCAACATCATGGCTTCCAGGATCGGTAGCCCGAAGCCTTCATAGAGCGAGGGGAAAAGGACGCCCCGCGCGCCGCGGATCAGGGACAGGAGCGAGCCCAGTGGGACATAGGGCAAGCGCTGGACGCGCCGTTCCGGCCGGATATGCGAACCGTCGAACCGCCAGCTCAGCAGGCGCTCGTCCTTGAGCATCTCGACATCCTGCTCGTAGAGCCAGCCGAGGCCGCCGACCAGGATGAGCGGCCGGGTCGACCCCGATGCGGCATAGGCCTCGACCAATCGCGAGATGTTCTTCTTGGGCTCAATGGCGCCCAGGAACAGGAAATACTCCTTGAACGCCAACCCGTAGCGATTGTCGACGTCGCGCGCCGCCTCCTCGTCCGAAACGGACAGGGCCGCCTCGCTCATCGAGACCGATTGCCAGGTATTGGTGATGCGATCGTCCGGTATCTTGAAGAATTCCTGGACGTCCTTGCGCGTGAACTCCGAGACCGTGACGATGTGATCGGCCTTCTCCGCAAGATGCTTGATCATGGAGTAGAAGTATTTCTTCTTGTCCAAAGTCGCGTAGGGCAGACGCAGCGGCACGATATCGTGGATCGTGTAGATATTCGCCGCGCCCTTGACGAAGGCCGGCGTCGGGCGCGTCACATGGAACAGGTCATGCCGCCCCTCGGACCGCACCGGCATGCGATGCCCGAAGCGGTTGAAATGCATGGAGGCACGCTCCCAGAGCCGCACCGCGCCATAAGTCGGATGGCTTCGCTCCGTGGAGGCGCCGGAACCTCGGTCGACAACGATGCGCGGGGCCGGGAGGCGCTGCGCCTTGACGCCACCGGGGACACCGGTCGTCCAGTCGATCGCGCGGGCGACCTGCTTCAGCGGATCGATGGCCTTCGGATCGACGGCATCGTTGAGGACGACTTCCGACAGAAGCGGGTCCCGGCGGTTGATGCGCTGCTCGGTACCGATCAGCAGTTCCACATCGTAACCCAGGCCGGTCGCCGTGCTCGCGAGGTTGCGGGCATAGGTCGCGATGCCGGTGCCCTGCTTGAGCAGGGTCGCGTGGGCTTCGAGGAGGATATTCTTCGGCACCGGCTCTGGCCCCTTCTTTGACGGTCTCGTTTCAAGCGGTCGCCTGCAGAATGGTGCGGCCAGGCACGCTTCATCAAGCTCCGATCCGGAAAGACCGACCGAGCGCCGCTCGATGTCCGGCTCAGCCTTGCAGGATCTGTTTCAGCGACGCATCGCCGAGATTGCGGATTTCCCGGACAAGACTGTCGACGGCATCGTCGATCTGGCTGTCGGTATGGCTCGCATTGATGAAGAAGCGCAGACGCGCCGCCTTCTCGGGCACGCCCGGCGGAACGATCGGAAAGGCGTTGATGCCCTGATCGAGCAGGCTCTGCGCCAACATGACGGTCGGCACGGTCTCGCCGATGACGATCGGCACGACGCCGAAACCCCAGCTTTCGCCGGTATCGAGCCCGGCATTCTGCGCCCGCGTACGAAACCGCTGTGATTGCTGCTGAAGCCGCGCGATGCGATCCGGCTCGCGCACCATCAGATCGAGCGCGACAGTGGCCGCTACCGCATTCGATGCGGGCATGCCGACGCTGTAGACGAAGCCCGGTGCCTGATGCTTCAGCAGATCGACCACGGCGGCGCAGCCGGCGACATAGCCGCCGCAACTGACGAGTGACTTCGACAGCGTCCCGAGCCAGAGGTCGACGCTATCCGGCGCGACGCCCTGATGCTCGAAAATGCCGCGCCCAGTGGCGCCGAGCACGCCCAGGCCATGGGCGTCGTCGATCATCAGCCAGGCGGAGAAATCCTGCTTGATCGCGACGAGGCGCGCCAGATCGGGGCCGTCGCCATCCATCGAGAACAGGCCTTCGCTGACGATCAGCACGCGCTCGAAACGATGCCGGTCCGCCGCCAGCATGGCTTCGAGCGCATCGAGATCGTTATGCGGGAAGAACCGCCGCGTCGCGCCGGACAACTGGGCGCCGACCACGACGCAGTTATGGATCAGGGCGTCATGGAGGATCAGATCCTTCGGCCCGAGCAGCGTCGCGATCGAGGAGACCGCGCCTGCATGGCCGGAGACGAAGGCGATACAGTCCTCCGCCTCGTAATTGCGGGCCAGCGCCTGTTCGAGATCGCGATGGACGCGGCGCTCGCCGGCCGTGATCCGGCTGGCCGAGACCGAGGTCCCGAACGCCGCCACGGCCTCGCCCACGGCATCGGCGATCTCGCGGTGGCCGTTCAGGCCGAGATAGTCGTAGGAGGCGAAATTGATGACAGGCTTGCCAGCGATCACCGAGGTCGCGCCGGCCTGGGCATCGTGCAGGCGGTAATAGGGATTCTGCAGCTTGGCGAAATCGGCAAAGCCCCTCTGGAACTTCATCTGCTGGTAGAGCGGATGATCCTCGAAGGCCATGCTGACGCGCGCTCGCGGCCGCGCGGTCCGCGCAGCCGAAGCCGTCGCGGTGAGCGGCGCCTGCTTCATCTGCATCAGCAGATCGGCGAGGGCGCCATCGGACAGGGGCTTGTTCTCGTCACTCATTCTGCGGCGCCGCGGCTGGGCCGGCGAACCATCTCCTCGATCTCACTCGCCTGTTCCGGGGAGATGTCCATCTTCGAATGGGCAGTGGCAAGCCGGATGATGGTCGCCTGCATGTTCTCCGAAGAGGCGGGCTCGGCCGCTTCCTCTCCCTCGGTTTGATCGAGCTGGTCGACGATCGTGCCGGCCAGGTCGAGCAGGCTGCGATCGCCGGTGCCGACCACGGCGATCTGGACGCCGATGGCAGCCTCCAGCGCCATGTGAAGCTCCAGCGCCATCAGCGAGTCGAGGCCGAGATCGGCGAGCGGACGCGAGAGGTCGACCTTGCCCTCCGCCATGCGCAGGATTTCGGCAACCTCGCGGCGCAGCACACCGGTGACAATCCCGACGGCCTCCTCGCGGCTCTTGCCGCGCAAGCTGGAGCCGAGATCCTCGGCATGCATCGTCCGTGCCTCGCCTCCGGGCTGGGCCAGTTCGAGGAAGGCCGCACTCTTGAGCAGGTCGAGCTTATCCGCTCCTGAGCCGGACGAGAGACCGGCATAGAACTGCACGGGATCGGCCGCGTTGCCGAGGCTGAGCAGCCGGCCGAGATGCGCCAGCGCCTCGAAGGCGCGCATCGGGACCACGCCCGTCGCCCGGCGCAGGCGCTGTCCAAGCTGCTTGTCGCGCGCGATCAGGCCGACATCGGAGATCGCACCCCAGCCAATGGCGAGGCCGGGCTTGCCCCGGCTCCGGCGGCCGCGCATGAAACCTTCGAGGAAACCATTGGCGGCGACATAGGCCCCCTGTCCCGGGCTGCCGATCAGCGTCGTCGCCGAGGAATAGGCGACGAAGACGTCGAGCGCGTGTTCTTCGGTAGCATCAGCCAGGTTGATGATGCCGTCCACCTTGGTCCGCAGCACGGCCCGCAGGCGCTCCGGCGACAGATTGGCGATCAGCCCGTCATCGAGATGCACCGCCGCATGGACGACCCCCCTGAGCGGGCGATGCTTCCCGGCCAGGCGGCCGATCGTTTCCGCGACGGCGGCCTTGTCGCAGACATCGAGCGCCTCGACGACGACTTCGACGCCGCTCGCGCGCATCTCGGCGAGCTGGGGAGCGAGATCGTCATCGACGGCGCCGCGGCGGGACAGAAGAGCGATCTGCGAAGCACCCTTCCGCGCCAGCCATTGCGCCGTCGCGAAGCCGAAGCCGGTCGTGCCGCCGACCACCACATAGAGACCGGGGCGGGCGGCATAGTTCAGCGAGGCCAGGTCGGTCCGCGCGGCACGGGGCGGGCGGATCACGATCTTGCCGACATGTTCGGAGGCCTGCATGGTCCGGAAAGCGGCCCCGACCTCATAGGCCTCGAAGCTGCGATAGGTCAGCGGCCGCAAGCCCTGCCTGCCGAAAGCCTCGGACAGCTTCGCCATCATCTCGCGCACCAGAGCAGGGTCGGCAGCCAGCAATTCGTCGAGATCGACACCGCTATAGGCGATGTTGCGCAGGAACGGCCGCAGGGCGAGCTGCGTATTGTCGAGGAAGTCGCGCTTGCCGAGCTCGAGGAAGCGCCCGAAGGGCTTGAGCAGGCGGAAGCTCGCCAGCATCGCCGGCCCCGCAAGCGAATTGAGCACGACATCGACACTGCCGATCTGCCTGCGAATCTCGTCAGCAAAGCGCTCCCGCCGCGAATCGAAGACGGCATCGGCTCCGGCAGCCATGGCGATGGCGCGCCGCGCATCGTTGCTTGCGGTGCCCAGGACCTCAGCGCCGTGCAGCTTGGCGATCTGGATCGCGGCAAGTCCGACGCCTCCGGCCGCACCATGCACCAGCACCTTCTCGCCGGCGCGGACATGGCCGCGCTCGACCAGCGCATACCAGGCCGTGGAGAAGGCGACGGGGATCGTTGCAGCGGCCTCGAGGTCGAGGCCTTCGGGGACCGGGAAAAAATGCCAATCGGGGCAGATGATGTGGGAGGCGAAGGCGCCGGCGGCGAAGCCCATTACGGGATCGCCCGGCTGCAGGCGCGTCACGCCGGGCCCGACCCGGCTCACCCGTCCGGCGCATTCGAAGCCGAGCGCCGCGCGCGTCAATCCAGCGCCGAGCAGGTCGTCGTCGAGGAGACCAAGGCCGACCATGAGGTCGCGATAGTTCAGACCGGCGGCAACGACCTCGACCTCGATCTCACCCTCGCCCGGCTCATGGCGTGCTTGCCGCAGCCATTCGAAGCCGTCGAGGCCGACGCCGTCGGCAAAGTGCAGGACGGCACGCTCGTCGGAGCCGAGTGGCGCATCGCGCTCCATGCCGCGCCGGACACGGCTAACCTCGATCCCGGAAGCGGTGATCCGCAATTCCCGCTCGGCGTTTTCTGCCTCGAGAATGTCGGCGAGCCCTGCCGCCGGCGAAGACGAGGCGATATCGACGAAGCGCAAGTCGATCTCGGGGAACTCGTTGATCGCGACCCGCATGAAGGCGTGGATACCGGCCTCCTCTCCCGCACGGATGTCGTCGCCGGCCGAGGCAGCCTCGGCCAACACCAGCATCCGGCAAGGACGCTGGGCGGCGGCCAGCAGCTTCAGGACGACGATGAGCGTGTCGATGCGCCCGGACAACCGGTCGAGCGATGTCGAATTCGCGGCTTCAGGCGCCACGACGACCGTCGCACGCGCGCCTTCCGGCAAAGCTTCGAGCCAGGCGGCAAGCTGCCCGCCCCCGTCATCCATGAAGAGCGGAGCCGCCATCAGGCCGTAGTGGCCGCGCGGATCGGCGGCCCCCTGCCCGGTCACGACGGCGACCGCGTTCGGAGCATGATGCGGCGCCTCGACCGAAGCGCCCCGCGCGCTGATCAAGGCCAGCGCCCCATCCTGACTCTGCCCCGACTCCACTGCGGTGGCGCCGGCCTCCTCAAGCTGACGGCACATGCCCGCCAGCCCACCATGAGGCAAACTGCCATGCCCCTGCCAGATGGCAGGCGTTGCCGCGCCGAGCAGGAATGAAAGGTGAAGGTCGTCGCCGGGCTGGGCGAGCAGGATCGGCGCATCACCAGCCAGCAGCCCCAGGGCACCGCGGATCGCCAGCGCATTCGTCTCGTGGAACGGAGACAATGGCATGTCGAAGCCGATCAGCGCATCGAAACGACTCGGGGCGGATTTCTCGATACCGTCAATCACGAGCATGTCGAAGACACTGCCCATTCCCGGCCCATGCCTCTGCTCGTCGGCCCTCTCGACATTCGCCACTGCGAAAGTCACCTGGATGCGCCCGTCCTGGACGGCCTCCGCCAGCGCCTCGGTCAACCCGCCATTCCAGCCGCCGGCGACGAGCACGCGCAAGGGCCGTGAGGCCGCCGCGGTCCAGCCGTCGAGTACCTGCTTTGCCACGTCGCGCATCGACGCACAGATGCCGCGCAGATCCCACTGGTCATAAGCGAAACCGGCGGAGCGGGCGTCGATCTCGCCCCGCCGCAGAAAGGGGCCGGCTTGGACCAGCGCCTGTGCGGCCAGGCGCAATTCACGATTTGCCGCCGGGAAACGCTGCTGGAGCGTGCCGAGCAGGGCCTGAGGCGACGGCATGGCGAATGTCGCGGAGAGCCGCGTGCCATCCTCCGTGCTGTCCAGACCGCCTGCCCTCGCGAGAATGTCCCTGGCCATGCCGAACAGCGGCTCGGCAACGGCTGCGACCTTGCCCTCGATGACGACACTTTCGAAACTATCGCCACGCTCCGATGAGAGCAGATCGCGGCTGAGGCTCCGCGCCAGGGAAATGGCGAAGGCCTTCAGCAGCAGCGACAGCTGCTGCGCCTCCTCGGACGGGCCGCCAGCTTCATCAAAAGCGGGAGCCGGCAAGGTGACCGGAGCGATTGCGAGACGGTCCTCGCGGAAGGTCCGCTCGATCATGAAAGGCTTGACGAGATGCACGGAGCGCAGGACCGCGGCCTCGATCGAGGCGACGCGTCCGCCATCCTCGTCCATCAACGCGACGGAAAGCGTCTTGAAGCGGTCGGTCTCGGTCTCGAGCTTCGTCACCGAATGGGCGACACCCACGCCCGGCTTCCAGACGCGGATATGCCGGAAACGGATCGGAAGATGCGCCTTGCGCTCTCCGTCACGCTGGGGGCGGGCCAGGAAGAGCCCGTGGAAGCTGGCATCCAGCGAGACCGGGTGCAGCACATGCCGGTCGTCGTAAGCGCCGGTTCCGCCCTCGGGAACCCGCAGACGGCTCTCGCCGACGGTCTCGTCCCGGAGCGTCGAGATCACCGCCCGGAAGTGCGGGCCGTAATCGAGCCCGGCCCGCTCGGCCGCGGCATAGATTTCCGCCGCCTCGCTCAGGATCGGGTCCTGGACCGTCGGGAGCGGCGGTAAGGACAGCGTTGCCGCATTCTGCAAGGGAGCGAGCGCGCCCCGCGCGTGCAGGATCCAGTCGCCGGTGGCGAAGCGGCGCCGACTCCAGATCTCAACGGTGCCGGTATGCTCGAAATAGCGGGTCGAAACCTCGCGGGTCTCGTCATCGCCGAAGGTCATCGCCTTGGTAATGTCGAATTCCGCGATCTCGAGCGGCACCTCTCCAAACAGTTCGCGGCCGGCGGCCAGCGCAAACTCGATCAGCGCTGCGGCCGGCATCACCACGCCACCATCGACGCGGTGATCGTCGAGATAGGGCAGCAGCACGGGATCGAGCAGATTGCGCCATTCCGCCGAGCCGTCCGAAACGCGCGGCCCGAGCAGCGGATGCAGCGGCTGGCTCGCGATCAGGCGGCCATGGACGCTGATCGCCTCGACCGTTTCGTCGAAGCGATATTCCTCCGGCTGGAAAGGGTACGGCGGCAGAGATTCGACCATCGTCGGGGCAGACCCGAACACCGCCTCCCGGTCATGGGCGACACCGTTGACCACCAGGCGTACGACGACGCCGCGGATCGGGTCGCGGTCGGCAAGATCATTGGCCGCCAATGTCGGCAACACCGGATTCTGCGCCTCTCCTGCTCGCAGGATATCCGAGATCGGCCCGACCAGGAGCGAACGCGGCGCGATTTCGACAAAGGCCGCATCCGGCTGAGCAGCCAGTACGGCCGCAACCGCATCGGCGAAGCGGACGGGCCGGCGGATATTATGCCACCAGTAATCCGCATCGAGCTCACCGGGGACCAGCAGTTCCCCCGTCACCGTCGAATAGAACGGCACGCGCGGCGCCTGGACAGCTATCGTGCCGAGATCGGCGACAAGCGCCTCCTGAATCTCGTCGAGCGCCCGCGAATGGAAGGGATAGTCGACATGCACCGGGACACCGGCGATGCGGCTCTTGCGTGCGAGGCGCGCGAGCGCCTCAAGCTGGCCGGCAGGGCCGGAGACGGTCGTCGAGGTCGCGCTGTTATAGGCTGCGATATCGACATCCTGCATGCCGGCTTCGGCGAGCAATTCCTCCACTTTCAGTGCGGGGCAGGCGAGGACCAGCATGCGCCCCTTGCCACGCACCGTTTCCTGATGATGACTGCGCTTGTGCATGATCCGCAGCGCGTCACGCCGGGAGATCAGGCCGGAACATTCCACCGCCGCGATTTCCCCGACGCTATGGCCGAGGCTGCCGACGGGACGAATGCCGTATTCGGTAAGAGCGACCGCGAGCGCGGACTGAACCGCGAAAATCAGAGGCTGTGCGATCGAGGTCTGTTCGAGCTCATCGTCCGAAACCCCGTCGCGCAACCGATCGGCGATCGACCAGCCGGCAATCTCCGCATAGATGCGGTCGATATCGTCGATCTCCCGCCGGAAGGTCGCATTGGCGCGATAGGCTGCACCCCCCATCCCCACGAATTGCGCGCCATTGCCGCTGAATACGAAGACCGCAGGCCGCTCGGCGCCATGGACCACGGCGGCAGAACTGTCCTTGCGGGAAGCGGAACCTTGCGCGAAGGCCCGCAGGCTTGCCGCCACATCCGCTGCGGCGGGCGGTTTCTCCTGGATGGGAACGGCGAGCCGATGCGGCAGCAGCTCGCATTGATAGGCGAGCGCATTTGCAACGCGCGCGACAGACAGATCGCCCGAAACCGCCCCTGCAACCTGCAGCGCGCGCGCTTTCAGCGCATCGGCCGTGCTTGCCGAGACCAGCAGCACCTCGGCCGGACGGGAAGCCGCGCCATTCGCTCTGCCCTGCTCTCCGCCGCGCGCCGAGCGCAGGATTGCATGGCCATTGGTGCCGCCGAAGCCGTAATTGCAGACACCGGCGAAGAGATCGCGCCCATCGGACGGCAAGGCGAGGGGCTGGACGAGAGGCCGCAGATTGAGATCGTCGAAAGGAATCGCCGTGTTGGGCGCTTCGGAAAACAGCGATCGGGGAACGAGACGCTGTTCCAGTGACAGGCTCGCCTTCAGCAAGCTCGCGAGCCCGGAGGCCGCCTCCAGGTGACCGAGATTAGACTTGATCGACCCGATCGGCAGTGGCGCCGCGCGATGCCGGCCGAGCGCCTCGCCGATGGCAGCCGCCTCGATGGGATCGCCGATCTTCGTTCCGGTCCCGTGCGCTTCCACAAAGGCCAGGGCCTCGGGATAGAACCCGGCATTCCGATAGATCGTCTCGATCAGATGCTGCTGGGTTTCCTGCGACGGCAGCGAGATGCCGTTGGTCCGGCCATCTGCATTCGTGCCGGCGGCGACGACGACGCTGCGAACCCGGCGGCCGGCTGCGATCGCCTCGGTCTCCCGCTGCAGCACCAGCACGACCGCCCCCTCGGAGCGCACATAACCGTCGGCGGCCTCGGAGAACGGCCGGCACAGCCCCGTCGCAGACAGCATGCGCGCCTGCGAAAAACCGATGAAAGGCACGGGCGAGAGCAGCATGTTCACGCCACCGACGATCGCAAAATCGACTTCGCCGGCACGAAGCGCCGCCACGGCCTGCGCCAGCGCGATGAAGGAAGAGGAACAGGCCGCATCGACCGTGAAGCTCGGCCCCTTCAGGTCGAACACGTAGGATAGCCGGTTCGCCAGAATCGACAGGGCGTTGCCGGTCATGAAGTGGCTGCCGATGACGGCCGGATCGAAGGCGCCGGCACTCTGGTAGTCGGCGAGCGAGGCGCCGACATAGACGCCGACATTCCCGCCGGCCAGCGTCGAGGGCGGCAGGCCGGCATCCTCGAAAGCGCGCCAGGCAGCCGTCAGCAGCAGGCGCTGCTGCGGATCCATCTGCTGGGCTTCGCGCGGGGAGATGTTGAACGGCGTCGGGTCGAATCCGAACGCATCGTCGAGATAGCCGCCGGCGAAACTATAGGAAAATCCGGGAGCGGGATCGCCCGGCCGCAGGAAGCGCTCGACATTCCAGCGCCCGCGAGGCCGCTCGGAAACAACGTTGCGACCTTCCAGCAGCAGCTTCCACAGCGCTTCGAGGCTATTCGCACCGGGCAGAATGCAGCCAGCGCCGATAATGGCTGCCTCTGCGTCAGTTGATTGCTTGTGAAACGACATAGACTTCGACAATCCCAGTGCTCTCACGCAATCATGGCCGATATGTTACGGCACACTAGTCTCGCTCCCATCCTTGCTCGCTGATACGGGGCATTGCGGAAAAAAACAATCCAAACTCAGTCTAAAGCTGCTCCACCGTCTTCGATCCTTCGAATGAACGACGACAGCGCGGCGAAGTACTCGGTCCAGGTCAGGCTGGCATAGTCCGTAGAAGGCGCCAAACGACGCGGCCCGGCCGGCAGGAACGAGGCAATCGCCGCCTCCCAGCCGAGGCCGTCGATGGGATCGACAAAAACCGTCTCGGGATGTCCGACTTCACGATGCGCCGGAATGTCGGAGGCGACGACCGGCGTACCAAGCGCCGCCGCCTCCACAACCGGCAAGCCGAACCCCTCGATGAAGGACGGCATCAGCAAGGCACGCGCGCCGCTGATCACCCGCTTCAGTGCCGGCGTGGAAAGGCCGTGGAGCGCATGGATATAGGTGCTCACATCGCCGGAACGCCGCAGGCGATCAAGAATCAGATCGCCCTGCCAGCCCTTGGCGCCGGCGATCACGAGATGCGGCGTGGCCGCGCCAAGTCGGCGGTGCAGCCGCTTCCAGACCTCCAGCAGCAGGAGATGGTTCTTCCTGAGTTCGATCGCGCCGCAAACGACGAAATATGGAATCGCGGCGAGCGTCGGATCGGGGTCGGGTGGCTCTCGGAAGATCGAGGGAACAGGAAGAGGCAGCGCCAGCGTCGGCAGCGCTCTCGCACCGCGGCGCTCGAGTTCAAGTTCGATCGCCAACTGGGCCGTGCGGGTCGTGACGATCAACCCGGCGGCATAACGCGCCGTCTGATCGACCATCGCCGCGTGAGCCTTGACCGCACCGGGCGAGACATATTCCGGCATCTCCAGCGGGATGACGTCATGCAGCATGAAGAGCGGGCGCACGTCGGGGCGCTTGTTCAGCCAGCGCAGCAGGTACGGGACCGCCAGGCCGATCTGGCCGACATTGACGTAGACCGTCCCGGGTTTGAGGGTTTTCACGACGTCTTTACCGAATCCGATGCCCGTTGCCTTGAGCAGCGAGGTCATTCGGGTGGACACGGCAAGACCGCCGTTCCGCGGAAGATGCCAGGACGACTTACCTGCCTGCATCGTCGGCGCGAGTGACATCCAGGCACCGTCGGCCGCCGGCTGCCTGTTCTCGGCCCAAAGCTCCTCGAGCCGCGTCAGTCCGCGTAGAGCTCTCTCCCGGGGGAACGCGCGCGTGCCCCAAGCCGTGGGCAGGATCGCCCAGCAGTCATCGTTCGAATGCTCGAAAAAATGGCGTGCATAGGCGAGATCGACCCGATCGATCCCGCGAGGCGTCAGGGACAGTGGCCCCAAGAATAGCCGTGTTGCATCATAGGCGATCGGCACAACAAGACCCTGGCACAGTCAGCTGAAATCGGTTGCCGATCGTCACAATCTTTACACAGCACAACGAGCCGGAATGCCCAACAGTCGCATGGCATACGTTTCTCGCAACCGCAACACTTGAAACGCATTGCTAGCTCGGCAATAGCTAGCCAACCTCTTCCGCACCGAGCAGTCGACTTCATTGATACGCATCAACAACAGCCTCGTCGGCGCCATCGAGCGCAGGGCCTTGGCCTGGCTCGTCCGGCGGATGCCGCGGAGCGTCACACCCGACAAGCTGACCGCCTTCGGCATCTTCGGCGCGGCACTCACGCTGGCGGGCTATGTCCTGACGGCCTGGTCGCCAAGCTTCCTGTGGCTGGCCTCGCTCGGCCTCGTCTTCCACTGGCTGGGCGATTCGCTCGACGGCAACCTCGCACGCTTCAGAAAGATCGAGCGGCCCAAATACGGCTATTTCCTCGACCAGACCATCGATGTCGTCGGCAACCTGCTGATCTGCGCGGGCATGGGTCTGTCCGCCTATGTGCGCATGGACGTCGCCCTGCTGGCGCTCGCCGGCTATCATGCCTTGTCGATCTATTCGCTGGTCAAGGCCTGCGTTTCCGGCGAGCTCCACATCTCGCTGGTCGGCTGGGGGCCCACAGAGATGCGCCTGCTCATCATCCTGATGAACACGACGATCTTCTTCTTCGGCGCACCACCCTTCACAGTCGTCGGCCTGACCATGACCTGGTGCGACGTCACCATCCTGCTCATGGCAGCCGGCCTGTTCACGACCTTCGTCTGCCTGCTCGGGAGCTATGCGGCCCAGCTTGCGCGCGAGGAAGCCGCCAGCCACAAATAGGGCCAAAAACGGCCGGGAGAGGCCGTTTTCGGCGCCTCTTATCCGTAATAGGCGATGTATTTCCGGAAATAATCTTCCCAGGTCAGCCATTGGCCGCGCACGAGATATTTGCGCCTGGCATCCGCCCAGCCGATCCCCAGGGCGGCCGCCACCTTCGGATGGATCGGCACCTGCAGCCGGCGCAGCGAATTGAGCGATCCCGGCAGCCAGAAATTCAGCGACAGCCCCAGTTCCTTCGTGACCTGCCTGACCAGCATCTTCATGATCCGGCCATTGGGATGGGCCGTCGTGTAGAAGGTCTGCTTCGTCCTGAAATTATCGAGGATATAGGCGCCGATTCCCGCGGGGAATTTCCGATCCATCTCCTCGAGCCTTGTCTGCTCGAACTGATGCAGGCGCTTGAAATCGATCAGCCGCTCGATCGCCAGCGATTCATAGGTCCGGAAGCGGAGTTCGGGGTCGGGAATCTGGCGCCGCAGCCGCCCGAGCAGCCCGTCGAAATAGGTGAACTCGAAATTGGGGAGGTCGCGGTTGCGGGCGAGCCTGTCGTCCGGCCCGTTGAAGGCGTCGAAAGGCCAGGGCGAGGCGAAGCGCACGCAAGGGTAGCGCAGCGTCGGCAGGTCGCTCGGCACATCGGCGCGCAATGGATATTGCTCCCATTCCCGGATGTCCTGGATCAGGAGGAGGTCGCATTCCTGCAGGTCGCGCCGGCCCTGCTCGTGCAGGTTCACCGGCAATTCCATGTAGTGGTGCTTGACCGAGAAATGCCGGGTGAAACCGGAATGATAGCGCAGCGCCTCGGCCAGGAGATTGCCCTGGCAATTGCCGAAGATGACGATCTGCTTCTTTCGGCTCTCGGAGGAAGCGGCCCGCCCGGTCGACGCCGGCGACGCCACGGCCGGGGCATCGGCCGAGACGCGACGCAGATCGAGTGAGCGCAACAACAGGCTCGCATTGCGGAAATGGCGCAGGCGGATATCGATCGTGCGCGGCACACCGGCATCGAGCCCGATATCCTGAGGCACGGTAAATTCGAACGAAACACGGCCTGTTTCCAGCTCGCTCGCCAGGAAGCGGCCCTTTCCGAGCCGAATGCCGTCCCGGGTTTCGACCTCGACCGCCAGAGCAGCCTCCGACGGACGCCGGGCCCGCTTCAGTTCGCAACCGATCTCGGCGCGATAGAGCCCGTCCGGGAGCCGCAGGATCGCCGAACTGCGCCACAGTTTCAGGGGCGTGATGGAAAGCGGCGACAGACGAACCGCGCCGGGCAACGGCAAGGTCCGCAGCCGGCCGAGCAGGCGCCAGGGTTCGAGCTCGGCCGCAACGTTGTCGAGCCCCGTCGCTGCCGGTTCTCTATGCAACGTCACCGCGACCATGGTCAGCAGGGCGTTGCCGAAATGCGTGAAGCGGAACTCGAAGGGAACATCGGCACCGCCTTCGATACCCAGCTCACGCGGCACCTCGAAGGCCAGGCTCTGCTCGCCACCGCGCAGCTCCGCCGCGCTGTAGTCGCGCCAGGCGCGCAGGATGCGGTTCTGCGCGACGATTTCGAGTCCCATGACCGGGTGGTCGCCCTGAAGGGGCATGCGCACCCGGCAATGGAAGGACAGGCGATAGCGCCCCTCCGGCAAACGCAGGAAGGGGCCGTAGAGAAAGGCCTGGGCCGGCACCAGCAGGACGACGGAGACCGAGCCGTCCGCCCAGCGCCGGGCCGGCTCGCGCACCTCCATGACGGGCAGCAGCGAGCGGGAAGCGCCGTCATCCGGTTTCGGCATCGGGTCCAGCGGCGTCTCCGCTTGAGCTAGCGTATCCATCCTCGGTTCCAGCGAGTCGCTTTCGGCTTTCATGCGTCCATGACGAAGCTGATCGGCGCATGCTCTAGCATCACTCGCGCGAACATGCAGCCGGCACCTTCGCACCGATGCAGGTTGATCTCGCCGGAAGTGCACTCCATAGAAGGCAACACGCTTTCTCGACCTCATCCTGGCACGGAAGAGCAAGCGACAGTTGCAATATACTCCCGGCCACCGGCGATGCTTGTTCCGTAGATCGATTGCGATGAGCCATTTTTCGTCACTGGCCGAGGTTCTGCAGCACCAGGCCATGTCTCGGCCGGATGTCGCCGCCGTGACGGTCTATTCCGATCGCCCCGGCGAGCGGCCGAGCCTGACCTTCGCCGCGCTTCACGCACAGGCCGCGCATCTCGCGCGCCAGCTCGCGGCCGAAACCGCACCGGGCGATCGCGCGCTGCTGATCTTCCCCTCCAGCGTCGAATTCGTCGTCGCCTATTTCGCCTGCCTGATGGCGGGCGTGGTCGCAGTGCCGATGATGCAGCCGCGCCGCAACGCAAATCACGACGCCAGCGCGGCGATCATCGCCGATTGCACGCCGCGCCTGGCACTGAGCCCGGCTTCCGATCCCGATCCGCGCGGCCTGCTGCGCGAGCGCCTGGCCGCGCATGGCATCCGCCACCTCCCGGTCGCGCTGGCGCCGGAGCCTGCGCCCCTCGACGCCGTCCGACCCAATGCCGACGGCCTCGCTTTCCTGCAATACACCTCCGGCTCGACCTCATTGCCCAAGGGCGTGATGGTGAGCCACCGCAACCTGATCGACAATCTCGCGATGATGCGGGAGCGGCTGGGGAACCACGCGGATTCGGCGCATGTGAGCTGGATTCCGCTCTACCATGATCTCGGCCTGATCATGAACCTGCTGCAGCCGATCTATCTTGGCGCGCCCTGCGTCCTGCTGACGCCGTCAGGGTTCATGCATCGCCCGCTGAACTGGCTTCGCGCCATCCACGAGCATCGCGCCGAGGTCGGCGCCGCCCCGAACTTCGCCTTCGATCTCTGCGTCGACCGCTTCCGGCCGGAGCAGATGGAAGGCATCGATCTCAGCAGCTGGAAGATTGCCCTCAACGGCGCCGAACCGGTGCGGGCCGCAACGCTGGAACGTTTCGCCGCGACCTTCGCCCCCTACGGCTTCGCGCCAGAGGCGATGCGCCCGGCCTATGGGCTGGCCGAGGCAACGCTGCTCGTGACCGCCGCCAAGCGGGGCTCCCTGCCCCGCACGCTCGACGTCAGCGCGAAGGCGCTCAAGGCCGCCCGCATCGCGCCGCCCGAGGACGCCGCCGATCGGCATGTCAGCGCCAGTTGCGGCTCACCCATGACCGGGCTGACGATCGCCATCGCCGATCTGGAGACGCGGCGCCCGCTGCCGCAAGGGGCGATCGGCGAGATCTGGATCCAGGCGACGAGCGTCGCCGGCGGCTACTGGCAACGCCCCGAGGAGAGCGAACAGACCTTTCGGGCCAGGCTGGAGACAGATGCCCCTGGCTCCGGCGGCTCCTGGCTGCGAACCGGCGATCTCGGGCATCTCGACGAAGCCGGTGAGCTCCATGTCGTCGGCCGCATCAAGGACGTGATGATCATCCGCGGCGTCAATCACTACCCGCAGGATATCGAAGCGACGGTCGCAGCCAGCCATCCCTCGCTGCGACGCGACCATGGCGCAGCCTTCACGATCATCGACGAGCATGACATCGAGCGCATCATCGTCGTCCAGGAAGTCGAGCGCACGCAGCGCCGTGACATCGCCGAGGCCGAAGTCGTCGCGGCCGTGCAGGCGGCGGTGGTCAACAATCACGATGTCGCCCTGCATAAGGTCGTGCTGATCCGGACGGGCTCCCTGCCGAAGACGACCAGCGGAAAGGTCCAGCGCAGCCTGACCAGGCTCCGGTGGCTGGAGGGAACGCTCGAGCCCTGGAACCTGTCGGGAGATGCCGAGGACCGCAGCGCGGCCTCCGCTTGACGGAAGTCCGCCAGCGCGGCAAGCGAAAGCCCCGCGCCCAACCCGACGGATCATCATGCCGCCCGCTTCCGAGATCGAACGCTTCTGCCGATCCAGTCTGGCCGCGATGCTCGACATCGACGAGGCCGGGATCGTGCCGGCGACGACGTTCGCCGGCCTCGGCCTCGACTCGGCCGCCGCCGTCCATTTCGTCCTGGAAGTCGAGCAGGAATACCGGGTCGAGCTCTATCCCGGCGTCACGCAGGACTACCCGACCGTCGCCCAGTTCGTGGACTATCTCGGCACCTTGAAACCACTCTAAGCTACGGGCGTTTCAATCGAATTTTTGCAGGACAATCCTGCATCAACTGCCCTTTTCTGCGTGATCCGACCTCGACGGCACCGATGATCGGCGGTAGGTAGGCCCGGCCGACGGACCGATGCGGCAGGACGCTCCACCGGATGGACCAGCGCTGATGGCACATGCTTCGAACACGGCAGGCAGCCAGCACATGGGCAATGCCGAGGACATCATCCCGCGCGATATCCGCTTCGGCATCCTGGAGAACGCCCAGCGCCACTGGCTGGAAGACGACATCATCAAGACCGTGCTGATCGACGGGCTGTCGATCTTCCTGCCCGAGGGCGAGCGCTTCTTCATCCGCTCGCTGAAGCATTACGGCCCCAAGCTGCAGGACAAGGAACTCGCGGCCGAGATCAACGGCTATTCCGTGCAGGAAGCCTATCACACGCGCGAGCACGAGGAATACAATCGCGCGATGATGAAGCTCGGCTACGATGTCGAGAAGATGGAGAAGCCGATCCGGCAGGGCTTCGAGATCGTCAAGAACCCGCTGCACCGGCTCTCGATCACCTGTGCGATCGAGCACATGACGGCGACCCTGTCGACGCTGACGCTGCGCCATCCCGAACTGATGGAGAAGGCCGCGCCGGCCTATCGCCGGCTGTGGATGTGGCATGCGCTCGAAGAGCTGGAGCACAAGGCCGTCGCGCTCGACGTGCTCAAGGCGGCAACGCCGGGGATGTCGAGCTGGAAGCGCTATTTCGTCCGCGTCCTCGGCATGAACGGCACGCTGTTCCCCTTCCTCGTGCTCTTCCTGCGCAACGTGCCGATCTATGCGAAGAATGACGGCGTCAAGACGGGCCTGCGCTTCTGGCTGCGCTTCTTCTGGGTGACCATGGTCTATCCCGGCTACTGGCGGCGCTGCCTGCCGAACACGCTGCGCTACTACCTGCCGGGCTTCGACCCCCGCAACAGCGACGACCAGGAGCTGATGCGCAAGGGGCGCGACTGGCTGGCGGCCAATCTGCCGCCGCCGCCCGCCACGCCTGCCCCCAAGCCCGGCGTCTGAGGCGCAGCACGGTGGCGAGCCAAGCCTTCTCCCGCCTGCTGGAGGCCATCGACAGGGGCGCCTTTCCGCGAACCCGGAAATGGCTCTGGCGCGGCCTCTACAACATCCTGTCGCGGCGCTGGCACGACGATGACTGGCGCTTCATGAATTACGGCTTCCTGCCGCCGGGAGCAGCCTTTCCGCTTGAGCCAGACGACGAAGCCGACCGCCCTTTCATCGGTCTCTATGCCCAGGCCGTGGCGGGCCTGCCAATGGAAGGCGCGCGGGTTCTTGAGATCGGCTCGGGCCGCGGCGGCGGCGCGCGCTATATCGCCCGCTATCACGGCTCCGCGGCTGTCACCGGGCTGGATTATTCGCCGGCAACGGTGCGGCTGGCGTGCCGCCTCAACCAGGACACGGCGAGCCTGACCTTCGAGATCGGGGATGCGGAGAAGCTGCCGCTCGCCGATGGCTCGGTCGATATCGTCGTCAATATCGAATCCTCGCATTGCTATGGCGATGTGCCGGCCTTTGCACGCGAGGTCGCGCGCGTGCTGGCGCCGGGCGGCTGGTTCACCTTCGCCGACATGCGCGGCAAGAGCGCGCTCCCCCTGCTGCGCCAGCAGCTGGCGGTACCCGGCCTCGCGCTGCACACCGAGACCGATCTGTCGCGAGGCGTCATCGCCGCGCTTGACGCGGCCGAGCAGCGCAAGCGGGCGCGCATCTCCAGGATCCGCTTCATGCGCGGCTTCATCAGCGAATTCGCCGGCGCGAAAGGGTCAGTGCTTTATCGCGAGCTGAGCGAGGGGGGTGTCGTCTATCTCGCCCAGCGCTACCAGAAGAACGGCGGCGCCTGAACGCAGGCCTCCAGCCGTGATGCTTCACGGACGCTCCGGAGCACGCGACTCGGGCGCATCCGGCTCATTCCCGCTCGGCTCGAAGCTTTTCAGCGTGTTGTCGTAGCGCGGATGCAACGTGCCCATCCAGCGATCCCAGAGCGAGAAGGTATGGCCGTAATTGAACCTGAACGTGCCGTGATGCTGGTCGTGGAACACCGTGCTGGCGAGCGGCCAGGGCGAACGGCCGGCCGGTGAGGCGAAATGCTCGAAGCCGGCATGGCCGAGCATCCCGCTGATCTGATCGTAGAGCTTCTGCAGCACGAGCATCTGCCACGGGACCGGCAGGACGAAGACGATGATCGCGTAATAAGCCTGGTTGAGAAGCGCCTCGACGAAGCTCTCGTGATGGTTGCTCCAGACCGTCGGCGCCACGCTCTTATGGTGAAGCGCGTGGAAGCGATAGAAGACGCGGCTGTGAAGCAGGCGGTGCACCCAGTAGAACCAAGCATCGTAGAGCACGACCGAGATCATCAGCATCAACGGTCCGGACCACCAGGAGAGCTCCAGCGGCACCAGAGACCAGCCCTGCTGCTGCGCGAACAGCCCGAAGGCGAAGCAGACCGAGAGCGTGAGGATCGAGATCGGCGCCTGCCGCAATTCCTTCCATTTACGCCGGTTGACCCGGTCCTTCTGGATGCGGCGCTCGGGATGGCGGGCATTCATGATCTCGAAGAACAGCCCAGTCAGCAGCATGACCGCAACGACTGCCCCGACCATGAGGCCGAGAAGGCGAAGAAAATCGAGCAGCAGCGCCACCATCAAACCCTATCCCGATCACCAGCCGCAGCACCACGACGTCCACAGTTGACGAACCTGCCCGCGTTGCAGCGCCGCCGGTCGAGGACCGTGCCTATGCAACACCATCCAGGTAAAGCAGGCGATCCTCGCGATTGGTCGGATCGAGCAGCTCCTGGTCCGAAACCGGAGCAACCTGCGCATAATAGTCGAGGCTCCTCAGCACGGGGTAGGAGGCCCGCAGCCGGACGAGCAGCGCCTGGGGATCACGACACCGCCCCGGATTGAACTCAAGCACGATCCGCGGCCGCCAACGCTCGATGACCTGGCTCAACCCAAAGATGATGTCCTCCTCCGCCCCCTCGGCGTCGATCTTGAGGAAATCGACGCGGGGAAAGGCGCGGAGGAGCGAGTCGAGGCTATGGATAGGGACCGCGACCGTTTCCGCATCGTCGTTCGGCAAGGCCTTGCTGACCAGCGTCGCATTCTTCGGCTCTCCCGCCGGGACCATGAGACGTCCCTCGCCCTCCCCCGAACCCGCCGCAGCCGCCACAATGGTGCTGCGGCTGGCAAAGCCGTTGAGCTCGAGAGTCCGCTTCAGCGTGTCGGCAACGGGGGGGTTGGGCTCGACAGCCAGCAAGCGGCCATCGGGGCCGACGAGATCGGCCAGCAGCAACGCATAATAACCGAAGTTGGCACCGATATCGGCGACATGCATCCCGGGCGCGACGAGGCGGGCAATGAATTGCGTCAGCCACATCTCCCAATAGCCGTCGAGCATGACATGCGCACCGAAGCCTCGATCCCGCGTGTCGAGGAACATCTTGTAGCGCCCCAGAACGCGGACGAGGACCGCATGCTCGCCAAGATAGACGGTCTGGCTAGCCGCCCGGCAAACACACTCGGCGCGGTAGCGATCCGGCCCGCGCAACTCGTCCAGCGACAGGAGATTTCCGGGCTGGATCGGCAATGGTGCCGGGATGTGCTTGTTCTTCATAAACCTGCCTACTCCGGCCAGACATCCCGGCACATGAAGGGCTTCGACGGGTGGCCCCATCAGATCATTTTCTTCATGTGGGCGGACCCCGCTTCGCTCGACGGCGCCCCGGAATCCGCCAGGGACCATCGGATGATCCGACGCCGACGTCTGGTGCTAATCCAAGGTGCCAAAGGACGCAAACCTTACGGAGTGTGACGAAGAGCGATACGACAGCCTCGCAAAGGCGCGAGCCCTGCCGATAAGGTCAAATTGCATGGCCCGTAACAGCCTCCGGAGCCGGATGCGAAAAAACGCTTCCGACTTTTTCGTATCCGGCTCTAGGTGGCAATACCCTGCTCCACCAGGAAGCGCACGATGCGATCGGCCAGCTCGTCCGCTCCGTATCGGCTGGTATCGAGGTGAAGGTCCGGCGCGCTCGGCTGCTCGTAGGCGGAATCGAGGCCTGTGAAGTTCCGAATCTCGCCGCGCCGGGCCTTGGCGTAGAGGCCCTTGGGATCGCGCTGCTCGCAGATGTCGAGCGGCGCATCGACGAATATCTCGAAGAACGGCGTGCCGGCCAGACGCTCGCGCACCATGGCGCGATCGGCTGCGAAGGGCGAGATGAAGCTGCACAGCACGATCAGCCCCGCATCCACCATCAAACGCGCGACTTCGGCGACCCGGCGCAGGTTCTCGACACGGTCGCCCTCGGTGAAGCCGAGATCGCGGTTGAGCCCGAGGCGGACATTGTCGCCGTCGAGCAGGATTGTCAGCTTACGCTTCGCATGCAGCCTGCGTTCCAGACCGTCCGCAATGGTCGATTTCCCCGCCCCGGACAGGCCGGTCAACCAGAGCACCGCGCCCTTCTGCCCGAGCAGATCCTCGCGCGCCTTGCGATCGATCGTCAGAGCCTGCGCAAAAAGGTTGCTGCCGCGGTCGAGGGCGTTGCGCACCATGCCTGCCGCGACGGTCTCGCCCGTCGCCCGGTTGATCAGCAGGAACCCGCCGGTGGCCGGGCATTGGGCATAGCTGTCGAAGGCGATCATCCCGGGCGTCGCCAGGTGACAGATCGCGATCTCGTCGCGCGTGATCTCGGTGGCCGCGATGCGGGCTCCGCTGATGATGTCGAGCTTGCCCCGGATCGCGGTCACCGTCACCGCACTCGTCAGGGTTCCAAGGCGCAACTCGTAATCCCGCCCGGCGAACAGGGACGGCTCGGCGAACCAGACCACATGGGCCGAAAAATGACTGGAGCAGGCGGGGGCGCCCGGTCCGGACCAGAGCAGGTCGCCACGGCCGAGATCGATCTCCGGAGTCAGGGTCACGGCCACGGCCGTTCCCGCTTCGGCGCGCTCAACAGGGCCTTCGCTGCCGATCAGGCGCTGGATGACAGCTTCGGCACCACCGACGGCAACCTTGATGCGGTCGCCCAAGGACAGCCCCCCCGCCGCGATCGTGCCGGTGTAGAGGCGCTCGCCCTCCGGCGTGCGGCTCATGCCCTGGATCGGCAGGCGCAAACTCGCTTCGCCGTCGCTCCGGGGGACCTCGAGCTGTTCGAGATACTGCAGGAGCGTGACACCCTGGTACCAGGGCATCGCGGCACTGATGCTCACGACATTGTCGCCGCGGCGGGCGGATATCGGAATTGCGACCATATCAAGCTGCAGATGCTTCGCTGCCAGAGCGAACTCCTCGACGATTTGACCCAGGCGCGCTTGCGAGAAGCCGACGCCGTCCATCTTGTTGACGGCCAGGACGACGTGCCGGATGCCGAGAATGCTGCAGATCGCAGCATGCCTGAAGGTCTGCGGCCGGAGGCCGCGAACGGCATCGACCAAGATGATCCCAACCTCGCATTGCGAGGCTCCGGTAGCCATGTTGGCGGTATATTGCTCGTGGCCGGGCGTGTCGGCGATGATGAAATCGCGTCTCGCGGTCGACATGTAGCGATAGGCGACATCGATCGTGATGTTACGCTCGCGCTCGGCTTCCAGCCCATCCGTCAGCAGGGCGAAGTCGATCTCGCCATCGGCGGCACCGTAGCGGCGGGAATCCGCCGCAAGAGCCACGCGCTGGTCGTCGGGAACGGCACCCGATTCGTAAAGCAGGCGCCCGATCAGGGTCGACTTGCCATCATCGACCGCTCCACAGGCCAGAATGCGCAGCGCCGGCGGGCGGGCGGTGGGCAAACCGTGTTCGGTCTCACCGAAGACGGCGTGGTAGGCCGCGGAAACGGGGTTCAAAAATAGCCCTCCCGCTTCTTGGCTTCCATCGAGGCGGCGCCCGCGCCGTCGATCAGTCGGCCCCGCCGCTCGGAAGTCGTGGCCGCGTCCAGCTCCGCGACCACCTCGGCGACAGTCGCGGCCGGCGATTCGACGGCTCCACAGAGCGGATAGCAGCCGAGGGAGCGGAAGCGGACGGAACGCATCTCGGGGATCTCGCCCGGCTCCAGCGGCAGGCGCTGGTCATCCACCACAATCAACGAGCCGCCTCGTCGCACCACGGGGCGTGGGCGCGCCAGATAAAGAGGTACGATCGGAAGGCCTTCGGCGAGCGTGTAACGCCAGATGTCGCGTTCGCTCCAGTTCGACAGCGGGAAGACCCGCATGGTCTCGCCGGGTCGCAAATGTGGATTCGCCAGCCGCCAGAATTCCGGGCGCTGGCTGCGTGGCTCCCAGCCATGCTGCGGGCTGCGCAATGAGAACATGCGCTCCTTCGCGCGGCTCTTCTCCTCGTCGCGTCGCGCTCCGCCGATCGCCGCGTCGAAACCGCCCTGCTCCATGGCCTGCTTGAGCGCATCGGTCTTCATGATGCGCGTATAGGTGTTCGCGTCGACGGAGAACGGCGTGACGTCGCGCGCGATCCCGTCCCGATTGATGTGCACCTTCAGGTCGAAACTCAAGGCAGCGGCGAACCGATCGCGAAACGCGATCATCTCGCGGAACTTCCATGTCGTATCGATGTGAAGCAGCGGAAACGGTGGCTTCGCGGGCCAGAACGCCTTGGCAGCCAGATGGACGAGGACCGTCGAATCCTTGCCGATCGAATAGAGCATGACCGGGCGCCGGAACAGCGCGGCCGTCTCCCGCAGCAGGAAGATCGCCTCCTCCTCGAGCCTCCGAAGCTGGTTCACGTTCCGTCTCGTCCAAACACCGCGCGTGGTCGTTCGGCAGCACCGCCGCGAGGCGGCGCCCAAATGATCCGTTCAATCCTGCTACTTGAATCCGGACGCGATGCTAGCGCCTTGCACGACAGGCGAGGTCAGGCTTTGGAAGATGGAGAGCGCCTTCTGCATATCAGTCAGCGGGGCGTTCGAGACGTAGAGAATATCGCCTCGCTGCATCCGCAGCCCCTGCGCCACAAAGAGGCCGTTGGGGTCGCGCAGGTTCACGCGATAAACAACCGGGATCAGGCGGCCCTGGCCGAGAAGCGGGCTATCCGGCTTGATCCTGCGCAGCATCTCGGCAGATTCGAAGCGGTACAGGAACACGCCTTCCGGATTCGCGCGGAAGTCGAGCAGTCCACCGGATTTGGCGATCGCCTGCGCCAGATTCATGGCGTCGGCGTTGAACGGGATTTCGGCGTTCTGGCCCGTGGCGCCCGCAGCTATGAAGGTCCGCGGATTGCGCACCAGCGTCAGCGTATCGCCACCGCGTAGATAGATATTCTCGCGAGGATTGTTGACGATCGTGATCATCGGTACAGCGAGCGTGCGCGAGCCGCGGGTGAGTCGGATTTCCGTTTCATTGACAGGTGCACGGATGCCGCCAGCGGCAGCGATGACCTCAAGGATTCGGTCGCCTTTGTTGGATAAGGGAATCCGCCCACCAGCCGCCACCTCGCCGGTCACGGCGACCGTGCTGCTGATCGGCCGGCTGAGCGTCACCAGGATCTGGGGCTGGATCGCCTTGCCAGCGAGGCGATCCTGGATCGCCGCCTCTACCTGGGCGGTCGTCTTACCGGCGACGCTGATGCGCCCGGCATATGGCACGGAAACCGTCCCGTCGCGGGCGACCGCCTGCTCGGGAATGGTCGCGGTGCGCGATCCTGGCGTGAAACGATCCGTGGTCAACGGCGCGGAGAAGAGCCCGCCGGCTCCAGCTTCCCAGATCGTGACGGCAATGAAGTCACCGATGCCGATTCGGGTCTCAGTCGCTCCGCTGCGATCACCGAAGCTGCCGTTGAAGCTGTCGATTGCGCGCCCATTGATCGCAACCAGCGAAGCGGGGGTCAGATCGACTAGCTCGAAACCGAAACGCTCGCCGTCGGCAGGTTGAGCAATGATGTCGGCTGCGGACGGACCGCTCGCTGGCAGATTGGAGCAGCCTGTCAACGCCATGACCGACAAAATCGCAATTAGGCCAACCCGCACTGATCCCATCTCCCACACACTCCGGCGACTACCATCAATTCGGCCCGCTTGAAAACGGAACGATGACACTAGAACGGTTTTCGCCTTGAGAGTGTGCTCTCTCGGCATCTCAAGTCGGTTACGAGCACCTGGGTTTGCAGAAACATAATTACTAAAATGCCAAGAGTATTTTGCAGCCGGTTCAGCCGGCTTCAGCGCCGCTATTCGACGACAGCAACCCGCGGTAACCAATCCAGGCGGCATAACCATCGCCAGCGCGGATCAGAAATAACGATCTCGTCGTCAAGTGGCCGACATCCCTTTAAATTGGTTTACGGTCTCAGCAAAGCTAAGCAAGGGTGTAGCAGCTCAGGTCCGATGAGGAGACCGTTCAGTCATGACAGGCGAGACACCCAGGCTCACGCTCGATTTTTTGATCGGGATGCTGAAGCAGGTTATCGAGCAAAATTCATCGCGCGATTCCAGAAAAATCACGAGCGCGACTTGGGGACCGGAGACCTTGCTGGAGGACACCGGCTTCAACTCTTATGATTTCGTCGAAATGATATTCAAACTTGAAGATCATTTCGACATCGAGATCGACTACAATGCCAACAACAACATCAACGACGTGAAGACGATCGGCGAGCTCTACAACGAAATCCTAAAGCTGCTGGCAAACAAGCAGGCGGCATGACGCGTATCGTCGTTTCAGGCCTCGGCATCGCTTCGCCAATCGGCAACGACACCGGCAGCTTCTGGCAGTCTCTGCTGACCGGAAGCGGGAATTTCAAGGAAGCCTCGGCCTTGCCGGGCAAGGGCATTCGCGTCGCGGAAGTCCAGGGCCAAAGCTTCATGGAGGGGTTGGGCCTTTCTCCATCGGCTTGTGACCGCAACGCTCTGTTCGCCGTCGCAGCGGCGCGCCAGGCCCTGACAACCGCCGGCCTGGACGCAGGCTTGCCGCGCCCCGAGCGCGTCGGCGTCATCCTCGGGAATTCCGCCGGCGGGCAATGCAGCACCGATGAACAATATGCCCGGCTCTATACCCAGAACAAGCGACCGCACCCGATGACTGTGGCCAAGGTGATGGTGAGTTCTTCCGCCAGCTGGGTATCGATGACATCGGGCGCAACCGGGCCCTGCTTTGTGACGTCAAGCGCCTGCGCCTCGTCCAGCCACGCTATCGGCACGGCCATGCAGTTCCTGCGCGCCGGCCTTGTCGATATTGTCATTGCCGGGGGTACGGAAGCCCCACTCTCAGCAGGAACCCTGCTCGCCTGGGACGCCATGAAAATCATGTCGCGTACCGCCTGCCGGCCGTTTGCCCTCGGCCGCGACGGCCTCATGCTCGGTGAAGGTGCCGGCATCCTCGTGTTGGAGACGGAGACCCATGCTCGCGACCGCGGGCTCATTCCGAAGATCGAGGTCGCTGGCTTCGGCTTCAGCGCCGATGCAGGCGATATTGTCGCGCCCAATCTCGACGGCATGACGCGCGCCATGTCCCTCGCGCTGGCCGATGCCGGGCTACAGGCTGGCGACGTTGCCTATATCAATGCCCACGGTACCGGGACCCGCGCGAATGACCGTGCCGAGACGCAGGCGCTGAAGCGCCTGTTCGGCGACCGGCCCGTGCCCCCGACATCATCGATCAAGGGCGTAACCGGCCACGCGCTTGGCGCCGCCGGAGCCTTCGAGGCGATTGCAACGATTATGGCGATCGAGAACGGCATCGCCCCGCCGACTGCCAATTTTGACGCACCAGACCCGGAGTGCGACATCGACTGCATACCTCATCAGAGCCGTGTGATGCCAATTCCGGTCGCCATGTCGAATTCCTTCGCATTCGGCGGCCTCAATACCGCACTGATCTTCAGGGGAACGCGCTTAAGTTAATAGCTTTCAACAAGCGAGCACCAAACACACGTAATTGGGCGCCTAGAAGAATTTCTCGGCGCCCAAATCTTAGAGCCCAACCCGAATAGAGCTCAGCGGTTTCAGCGGATTGTGTTTCCGTCAGGTTACGAGATCACCCACAGAAAGCCCTGGTTAGCGTGTATGTCTCAACGCGACGCTGGACTTTTCCATCCCGATCTCCACACCCCCCTCCTCCAGTGCGAGTTTGATTCCGCGCAGGTTGTTATGGGTCGGCACGCGCCTGCTTTTCTCGAAGTCGCGGATGGTTGAAAGGCCGAGATGAGCGGCCTTGGCGAGCTCTTGCTGGCTCCAATCGAGGAGCGCACGGGCAGCGCGACACTGGGCTGGTGTGATCATGCTTCCGACATAGCCTGATCAGCGCTTTTCGTCGAGCGTCGACTTTTCCAGTTGACTGATAGCCCCATAGGAAGGGAACCGTCCTTTACCGACGATTTTCGTTGCTGGAGGACGATGATGACCCTGATCCTAGAGTTCGAGCGCAAGCTCATTTTCTACAAACCCGGCATCCTGCGCTACGCCATGCGGCAAGCGGGGCCAGAGTTTTCTGCTGCGCAAAATCAGACGCAACGACGCCAGCTGCTCTCGCATTCACTCAAGCGCGGATGGGCTGAGGCTCGAGCTGAGCTGGAGGCGTTCCAGCGGCTGCAGGCGCTTAAACCAGAACGCCATGCCGAGCCGTCTTCCCATCACACGAGCTTCGGGGCCGCTTCGTCGCACACAGCCTCCCCAATAGCCTCCGGCTATTGCCGGCTTCACTGAGGGATGGCCATGAACTCCGCATTGCGACCCCGTTTGCTCGTGACCTCGCAGTCGCCGCCGAGCGAGATGAAGGTTGAGCCCCTGCCCTCAACCTCTCGTCTCAGCCCAGCCGAGCTCGCCCAATCCTACCGAACCTGGTGGTTCGGCCCGGCGCGCACCGTATCCCGCGATCATCACACCGCGAGGGCCAGGCGATGACGAGCGCATCGCGCCATCGGCGCTCTTCCGCAGGTGTTCGGCTGACCGAGTTGCGCCCTGCCCCTACGATCACCCCATTGAGCCTATTGAGTTCCGCGCTCGACCGCGGCGCGGACGAACACGTCCTGGCACATTTGATCGGTTTGCATGAACGCAGCCGCGCGGATGATGCGCGCTGCGCATTTGAGGCTGCGCTCGCGGCGGCCAAGGCCGAGCTCCCGGTGATCGCCAAGACCCAGATCGCCAGCATCGGCATCAAGCACTATCGGCATGAGGATCTGGCCGAGATTGCCCGCACCATCGGACCGGTCCTCGGTCGTCACGGTCTGGCCTACCGGTTCCGGTCGAGGACCGAAGGCGAACTGGTGACGCTGACCTGCGTGATCTCGCATCGTGATGGTTACAGCGAGGACAACAGCCTTTCGGCCGGAGCTGATCACAGCGGCGAGAAGAACGCGATCCAAGCGATCGGCTCGACGCTGACCTATCTGCAGCGGATGACGCTGAAGGCGGCGCTGGGTCTCGCCGCTGCTGATGATGATGACGGCAAGGCCGCCGGAACTGGCCAGACCATCACCCGCCAGCAGGTTCGCGAACTGCTGGGTCTGATTGAAGAGGTGGGAGCCGAAGCGGACGCCCTGCTGCGCTTCTTCAAGATCAAAGCCTTTGCCGAACTACCAGCACGCCGCTTCCGGCAGGCGCTGGTGATGCTCAACGACAGGAAGGGACGGGCCTGACCATGCTCGAGATCATCAACTGCACACAAGGCTCACCTGAGTGGCTGCAAGCGCGCCTGGGCATCCCGACCGCCTCCGAGTTCGCCTCGATCCTGACCAAGGGACGTGGCGGCGCCGAAAGTCGCACCCGGCAGACCTACCTCTACAAGCTCGCTGGCGAACGACTGACCGGTGAGGTGATGGAGAGCTTCATCTCTGCGCATATGGAACGCGGCAAGCTGATGGAGGAGGAAGCACGCAGCGCCTATAGCTTCGTCACCGGCCTGGATTGCGAGACCGTCGGGTTCTTGCGCCGCGGGCAAGCCGGCGCCTCGCCCGATGCGCTGATCGGGCAGAACGGCCTGCTCGAGATCAAGACCAAGCTGCCGCATCTCCTGATTGAGGCCTTGCTCAAGGGCGAGTTCCCGCCCGAGCACAAGGCTCAGTGCCAGGGACAGCTCTGGATCGCCGAGCGCGAATGGCTCGATCTCGCGATCTATTGGCCGGGTTTGCCGATCATGATCACCCGGGCTCATCGCGACGAGACATTCATCAACGAACTCAGCGCGGCCGTCGCCCAATTCAATCAAGAACTCGATCGAGCCGTCGCGCAGGTTGCCGCCTACGGTCAGATGGAGGCCGCCTGATGAGCGGGCGCCGCGAGTTCACCCGCAGCCAGAAAGTCGCCATGCTCAAGCGCGCCATGGACTTGCGCGGCTGTATCCGCTGCGAGGGTTGCGGCCTTAATGTATCCGGCAAGGTCGTGGAATTCGACCACGTCATCCCGGAAGCTCTCATCCTCGACAAGACGCGAGAGCTTTCTATCGACGACGGTCGTGTTCTCGGCCGGGACTGCTGTCATCGCGCACCAGGTGCCAAGACCGCTCGCGATCTGGCCGCGATCGCCGAGGCCAAACGTCGAGAAGCCCGCCATCTCGGGATCAAACCGATTGCTTCGCGCGGGTTCAACCGAGCGCCGCCGCAGATGAAGGCCTCCCGCCCCCTCGCCAAGCCAGCGAATTGGCGCCGCGACGATCACTGATCCCTATTACTTTAAGGAGCTCGCTTCCGTGTTCTCTCCTGCTCTCTGTCGACATCTCGGCCGCCGTCGCTGGCCTTCCCTCGTCACCGCCATCATGCTGGCCAATGCCGTCAGCGCCTGTACCTCTCGCACCATCATGCGCTTTGATCGATTCGACGGACGTAGCGATGCCGGTGCCGCCTTGCAATTCCAGCAGGATGACGCCATCTGCAAGGGCGAGGTCGCCAAGGCTCAGGCTATGGCGGCACCGATCTATTCCGGCCGCAGCCTCACTGACGCGATGGAAGCCGGCATGCTCGAAGGTCAACGGAACCAGGCGCTCAGCCGGATCATGGTCGGCTGCATGGCCGGCCGCGGCTACAGCATGACCGTTGTAACGGTGCAGCCCTAGGCAGCGTCGTGTCAGCCTGGAGGCCGAACGCGACTCTGCGGACGCACGATGCGCTGCGGACGCTCGCGGATGGTGGGGGTCTTCGCCGTGAGGTATTTGAGCGCCTGGCTCGTCGCATCGACCTGGTCATCGTTGCGCGCGAGCGGGAAGGCCAGGAGCTCACCGAGATAATCGGCGAGCCAGCTGGCTTCGCGCGGCAGGAATACCTGCCCCGCCTCGAAGCGGGCTGCCTGCGCCATCAGTCGGGCCTGCTTGTCGAACCGCGACCGCTGAAGCAGCGTATATAATGCACCAGTACGCTGCAGGTCCTGTGACAGCGCCCGCCCAAGCTCTGTATCCTCGATTAGCGTCGTGTTGACCGCGTATTTTCCGGAGAGGTCGATGATTTTCCGCCGCAGCTCCGGCGCCTCCCATCGCCCCCGGACGAGGTCGATCAGATAATAGGTCTGCCCGATCGCCCCCCAGACCATCCCGACCGACCAGTCGGAATGCTCCGCCTTGGTCGAGGCGGTATCCCAGGACGCAACTTTCAGATCAAACTCAGCCGGCTGCTCGTCATAATGATGCAGCCAGTCGCGCTTGATGATCTGCCCTTCGGCCGGCAGCGGATTCTGCTGGTACTGCGCCGAGAAGTTCAGCGTGCCGAGATTGCGCTTGATCGCCTCGAGATCACCGTAGGTATCGCGGCCAGCATGCAGAAGTTCTCCCTGACGGCGATGATAGATCGCCTCCCTGCCTTCCCCGATGCGATAGCAGCGATCATCCGGCGCAATGGCGGGAATCGAAAGAACTTCCCAATCCTCCTTGTCCAGGACGTGACCGACCAGGTCGTCTTCGTGCAAGCGCTGCATCACGATCACAATCGCGCCGGTCGTCCGGTCGTTCAGTCGCGAGTAGAGCGTGTTGTCATAGAAGGCCTGGACCCGACGCCGGGCAGCCGCCGACAACGCTGCCTCAAGTCCGTTAATCGGATCATCGATGACAATCAGATCGGCGCCGCGCCCCAACACCGAACCACCAATAGACGAGGCATAGCGATAGCCCTGTTCGGTGGTGCGGATCTCATGGCCGCGGTTGGCCGCGATCGCGAAGTCCTGGAAGATCCGCCGATACCAGTTGGACATGACCACGCTGCGGAAGGCCGCAGCGTGGGTGACCGACAGTTCATTGGCATAGCTGATCGCCATGATCCGCTTGCGCGGATCATGGCCCATCAACCAAGCGGTGAAGGCGATCGTGACGCAGATCGACTTGGCCGAGCGCGGCGGCACGTTGATGATCAGCCGCTTGCACTCACCGTTCCAGACCCGCATCAGCTGATAGGCGATCGCCTCGATGTGCCAGTTATGCTGATAGGCCGTTCCCGGCTCCAGCGTCACGAAGCACTGCTCGATGAAGCTCGCCAGATCACGACGGAGGATGGCGGTCAGAAGAGCTGGGTCAGCCATCCTTGCCTCCCGCCGCGCCCGAACGCTTCCTGGAGAGGAAGCGCGCGATGAGCGCTTCCTCCTCAGCGTCGGTCAGCCCGGACTCCACGTCGGGCTTGTTGTCGTTCGCCATGTCCAACCTAAACAGCAATGCGAACGCAGACACATTGCCGTCCATGGCGATCGCGAAGAGGCGCTCACGTAAGGCCTCGCGCTTGCTGATCCAAACCTCCTTGCCAGCGATTTTTGCTTTGACCTTTTTCGACAAGAAGGGCTGGTCATCATCCTTTGCGGCGGTGCTCGCTTTGCTCTTGCGGCGCCCCGACGGGTTGCCGCTCTGGCCCTTATGGAAGCGGGTATGCTGCGGCGGCTTCTTATAACCTACGGCCGGGGGATCATCCTCACGCGACATGGCCCCCTCCAACGCTCTGGTGGGGCAAGGCGCGGGCGCTAGCATCACCCCCGCGCTGCGCCGCCATCTCCGCGAAGGTCAGCCCGGTCTCGGCGTGGCGCGCCTCGTCCTTGAAGAGCTTCTCCCAGCGACGGATCGCGCCATCGACATAGAGCGGATCGAGCTCCATCACGTAGCCGCGGCGCTTCGTCTTGGCCGCCGCGATCAGGGTCGTCCCAGAGCCGCTGAAGCTGTCGAGGATGATCCCCTTCGGCTTCGAGCAATCCTTGATCGCATCCATCACCATCGCGCAGGGCTTGACGGTCGGGTGGCTCGCTAGCTCCGCCATCCGGCCCTTGCGGAAGCCGTTCACACCCGCATAGCTCCACAGCGTGGTACGATAGCGACCGTGCTTGCCGAGCTCGATGTTGTTGATGTGCGGCGCCTTACCCGTCTTCCACAGCGTGATCAGCTCGGTCTGGCTGCGATAGAGCGAACCCATCCCGGCATTGGCCTTGGCCCAGGTGATCACCGACTTCAGCTCGTCGAAGGCGCCATATCCGGCGTTCAGCATCTCGTGCAGGTGCGGGCCATCGATGCAGCTATAGATCAGCGCACCCTCCTGGGACGCCTCCGCGATCCGTGCGAAGACCTCGTGCAGGAAGCCGGTGAACTCGAGCTTGCTCATCTCGCCCGACGCCATCGCAAACTCGCGGTGCTTGGTCCGCCCGAGACCGCTGACATGGCCATCAACCCGGACATTATATGGCGGATCGGTGAACACCATCTGGGCGAGCTCACCGCCCAACAGCGTCTGATAATCCTCGGGAGCGCGCGCATCGCCGCACAGGATGCGGTTCTCGCCCAGGAGCCAGAGATCGCCGCGCTGCGTCACTGCGGCATCCTGCAGCTCAGGCAGCGCGTCCGCCGGATCGGCCTTCACCGGGACCGGCGCGTTGCCGTCGAGGATCACATCGATCTGCGCCGTCTCGAAGCCAGTGATCTCAACCTCGAAGTCGAGATCAATCAGCTCGCCGAGCTCCAGCTTCAGGATCTCGTCGTCCCAGCCGGACAGCTCCGCTAAACGGTTATCGGTGATCCGCAGCGCCCGGATCTGCTGCGGACCGAGGTGATCGATGTAAATAACCCGCACCTTCTCCAGCCCGAGCAGCTTCGCTGCCTCGTAGCGACCATGCCCAGCGACGATTTCGCCAGCCGTCGTCGCCAGAATCGGAGACACAAAACCAAACGCTTTGATGCTCTCGGCGATCAGATGAATCTGCTTCTTCGAGTGCGTCCGCGCGTTGCGCGCCGACGGCACCAGCTCGTTCAGGTCACGCTCGCTCACCTGCGGCGCGAAGCTCGCGATCGCGCGTTCGAGGGCAGGGTCCTTGATGGTGGGCGGGATGTCAGGTTGGACGCGGCGGCGAACACGAGCTTGCGGCTTGGGGGGATCATGCGGGGAATTCATGATGCGACGTCTTTCTCTCGAAAGAGGTCGACCGACCGGGACCTGATCAATCTTGATCACGCATCGAATACGTGACCGAGCCTACCCCTGCCGTCGGCTGTCGAAAATGCCGCTGTCCCCACAGCGACCTCCCCCGACTTGATACAAGCCCGAAACAATCGCCTCGGAAAATGCCCGCGACGATTCGCGAGCGACGAATCGTTAGCCCGCGCCCAAAGCCCGCGTCAAGACTATATTCCTAAGGATGATAGGGTGTCTTTGTCAACGGCTACCCAAACTGGGTGCCCAGGGGAACCGCGGCTATCTGCTCAAGCCGACATCATTCCCTCCTAGAGCGGGCCAAACTCCCTGTTCTCACAAAAACAATTCCCTGCTCGCATAATCGAGCCCGCGACGGAAACGCCCATAATATGAAGCGTTTAATGCAAAAATGCGGCGTTTGCTCCATCCGATCATCTGCAGAATCCCTGATAATTCCCTGCAACCAGGGAATTGGCATGAAACGATGGAGTCCAGATTTAAATCGTGGCTAGCCGCCTCGACCCGTGACACGGGCTTTCGCGCCCAAAACTCGGGTCGTGATGGCGGCACTCTCCGGAGTGGAGCGCGCTGCCGCGGAGGACGCACAGCCAAGCTGGTGTCCCCTTGCCTCACGCCGGCTCAAGCTGCGTTTTCAGCTTCTGTGCTTGATGCGGCGTCGAGCCCCCGCCCGACATCGGCATAGGTGAATCCCTTGGCCCTGACCTGCTCGGCGCGATAGACATTGCGGAGGTCGACGAGAACCGGCGCCACCATGGCCGCCTTGACCCGGTCGAGGTCAAGTGCGCGGAAGATGTTCCATTCGGTCACGATGACCGCCGCATCGGCGCCCGCCACGCATTCATAGGCGTCGCGGCAATAGGTGACGCCCGCCGGCAGCACAGCCTTCGCCTGCTCCATCCCTTCCGGATCATAGGCGCGGATCGTGGCGCCGCCGTCCATCAGGGCGGTGACCACCGCGATCGAGGGTGCATCGCGCATGTCGTCGGTATTCGGCTTGAAGGTGAGACCGAGCACCGCGATCGTCTTGCCCCGCACCGAGCCGCCGCAGGCCGCGACCACCTTGCGCCCCATCGCCCGCTTGCGCTGCTCGTTCACCGCCGCCACCGTCTCGACGATGCGCGAAGGCGTGCCGTGATCCTGCGCCGTCTTGATCAGCGCCAGCGTGTCCTTCGGGAAGCAGGAGCCACCATAGCCCGGCCCGGCATGCAGGAACTTGCCGCCGATACGGTTGTCGAGCCCCATGCCGCGGGCAACGTCCTGGACATTGGCGCCGACCTGCTCGCAGAGATCGGCGATCTCGTTGATGAAGGTGATCTTCGTCGCCAGGAAGGCGTTGGCCGCGTATTTCGTCAGTTCCGCCGTGCGCCGGCCGGTGTTCAGGATCGGCGCGTTGTTGAGATAGAGCGGCCTGTAGATATCGGCCATCACGGCGCGAGCGCGCTCGTCATCCGTACCGACGACGATACGGTCCGGCCGCTTGAAATCCTCGATCGCCGCGCCCTCGCGCAGGAATTCCGGATTGGAGACGACGGCGAAATCGGCATCGGGCCGGAGCTCGCGGATGATGCGCTCGACCTCGTCACCAGTGCCGACCGGCACCGTCGACTTGGTCACGATCACCGTATAGCCGCGGATCGCCCCGGCGATCTCGCGGGTCGCGGCATAGACATAGGACAGGTCGGCGAAGCCGTCGCCGCGCCGCGAAGGCGTGCCGACCGCGATGAAGACCGCATCCGCACCCGCGACCGGGCCGGCGAGATCCGTCGTGAAGGACAGCCGCCCCGCCGCCGCGTTGCTGCGCACGATTTCCGACAGGCCGGGCTCGAAGATCGGGATCTCGCCGCGCTTCAGCGCCGAAACCTTGCTCTCCAGCTTGTCGACGCAGACGACCTCATGGCCGAAATCGGCAAAGCAGGCGCCGGAGACGAGCCCGACATAGCCCGAGCCCACCATCACGATCTTCATCGTTTGCTCCTTGTATCAAGCGCTCCCGGCAGCCCGGGAGGCGCCGTTGTCGCTTTGGCATAGTGCAATCGTTGCAAAACCAAAACCGGGTTCTCGCCGGCCAATTCAGGGAAACCGCGGGATGGCGGCCCTTTCGGCCGGTCATACCGCCACTGCGCAGATGCCCCTGTATCGGCAGGCAGCCTATCCTGCACCACGATACGGCACCGGAATTTGACATATTCCCGCTTCGGAGGGCATCGAAGCGGGCGCGCCTCCGCGGACCCGGCAAGGCATGCGCCCGAACCTGATATCGACGGACCACCCGGCATGACCAGCCTGAAATTCGGCACCTCCGGCCTGCGCGGCCTCGTCACGGAGCTGGTCGGCCTGCCGACCTATGCCCATGTCCGCGCCTTCTGCGCCATGCTGCAGGAGGACAGGGCGGCCGGAACGCGCGGGGAGGTCCTGGTCGGCCGCGACCTGCGATCGTCGAGCCCGCTCATCGCGGCGCAATGCGCGCAAGCCATCGCCGATGCCGGGCTTGAGCCGGTGGATTGCGGTGCCGTGCCGACACCTGCCCTGGCACAGGCGGCCATGGCCGCCGGAAGCCCGGCCGTGATGGTGACCGGCAGTCATATCCCCGATGACCGGAACGGCCTGAAATTCTATCGCGCCCAGGGCGAAATCGACAAGGCGGACGAAGCGCGCATCCTCGCCCATCATGAAGCGCTGGCACTGACGGCTGCTCCGGACGTCTCGGCGGAACCGCAGCGGCGCGACGTCGTCTCCGGCTATCGCGCCCGCTATGTCGATTTCTTCGGGCGCGCGCTGGAAGGCCTCATCGTCGGCGTCTACCAGCATTCCTCCGTCGGCCGCGACGTCATCTGCGACGTGTTGTCGGCGCTTGGAGCCACGCCGATCGTGCTGGGGCGCAGCGACAGCTTCATCCCCGTCGATACCGAGGCGCTCCGTCCGGAGGATGAAGAACTGGCCCGGCGCTGGGCCGGCGAGCGCAGGCTCGACGCGATCGTCTCGACCGATGGCGACGCCGACCGTCCGCTGGTCGCCGACGAAACCGGCCGCTTCCTGCGCGGCGACCTCGTCGGCGCGCTCACCGCGCGCTTCCTCGGCGCGGATGCGATCGTGACGCCGGTCACGTCGAACTCGGCGCTGGACCGCCCCGGATCGTTCGCGAGGGTCGTGCGCACCCGCGTCGGCTCGCCCTATGTGATCGCGGGCATGGCGCAGGCTCAGGCCGAAGGTGCCAGGACCGTCATCGGTTTCGAGGCGAATGGCGGCGTCCTGCTCGGTTCGGAGGTCGTGCGGGACGGCCGGCGGCTTGCCGCCCTGCCGACGCGCGACGCCATGCTGCCGATCGTGGCGACACTCGCACTGGCGCGCGCCACGCAAAAGCCGTTGAGCGCCATTGCGGCGGAAGCCCGCTTCGCCATCGCCCTGTCGAACCGCCTGCAGGAGGTCCCGCAGGACAGGACAACCGCCCTGATCGCCCGGCTCGACGCCGAGGATTCCGGCTTCCGCGACACGGCTTTCGCGGCCCATGGCGGGGTCGCTGCGCGCGATCGCCGGGACGGGCTGCGCCTGACGCTCGGCAATGGCGCGACGGTGCATTTCCGGGCCTCGGGCAACGCTCCGGAACTGCGCGTCTATGTCGAGGCCCCGGCGCTGGCAGCGGCCGAAGCCCTGCTCGCCGAGAATCTCACTTTCGCAGCGGCGCAAACGCGCTGAGTGACGACTTGCAGCCCATCCGCCAGACCGGCAAAGCCATTCGAAGCCGCGCCTGACCAAACCGCCTTCGAGACAGCAGGATCCGTGACATGACCGAAGCTTTCATCTGCGCCTATGTCCGCACGCCGATCGGCCGCTTCGGCGGCTCGCTCTCCTCCGTCCGGGCGGACGATCTCGGCGCGGTGCCGCTGAAGGCGCTGGTCGAGCGTCATCCGCAAGTCGATTTCGGCGCCGTGGACGATGTGATCTTCGGCTGCGCCAACCAGGCGGGCGAGGACAACCGCAATGTCGCGCGCATGTCTCTGCTGCTCGCCGGCCTGCCCAAGGAGGTGCCGGGCACGACGATCAACCGGCTCTGCGGCTCGGGAATGGATGCGGTCATCGCCGCCGCGCGCGCGATCAAGGCAAGCGAGGCCGAACTGATGATTGCCGGCGGCGTCGAAAGCATGTCGCGCGCGCCTTTCGTCATGCCCAAGGCCGACAGCGCCTTCTCGCGCCATGCCGAGATCCACGACACCACGATCGGCTGGCGCTTCGTCAATCCGCTGATGAAGGCGCAGTACGGGATCGATTCCATGCCGGAGACCGGCGAGAACGTCGCCGCCGACTGCCATATCAGCCGCGCCGACCAGGATGCCTTCGCGCTGCGCTCGCAGCTCAAGGCCGTCGCTGCCCAGCAGAACGGCCGCCTCGCCAAGGAGATCGTCCCGGTCCTGATCCCGCAGCGCAAGGGCGATCCCGTTCGTGTCGAGATCGACGAGCATCCGCGCGGCGACACCACGCTTGAAAAGCTCGCCAAGCTCGGCACCCCGTTCCGTAAGGAAGGCGGGACGGTCACCGCCGGGAATGCGTCCGGCGTCAACGATGGTGCGGCGGCGCTGATCATCGCTTCTGAGAAGGCTGCGGCGAAATACGGTCTGACGCCGATCGCGCGTGTCCTCGGCGGCGCGACCGGCGGCATCGCGCCGCGCGTCATGGGCCTCGGGCCGATCCCGGCGACGCGCAAGCTCTGCGAGCGCCTCGGTCTCAAGCCCACCGATTTCGACATCGTCGAGCTGAACGAGGCCTTCGCCTCGCAGGGCATCGCGGTGCTGCGCGAACTCGGCATCGCCGAGGACGGGGCGCATGTGAACCCGAATGGCGGTGCGATCGCGCTCGGCCACCCGCTCGGCATGTCCGGTGCCCGCATCACCGGCACGGCCGCGCTCGAACTGTCCCTGACCGGCAAGAGGCGCGCGCTCGCCACCATGTGCATCGGCGTCGGCCAGGGCATCGCAGTGGCGCTGGAGCGGGCGTAGGCGCCGTCACGGCCGGTTTTTTCCCGAACCGCAGGCTCCGGCCCCTAACCATAAGGGGCCTTTGTTTCGCCGCGGTTCGGGCGTTTCGCTGTCGCGCAAAGGCAGTTCATGATAGGGCCGCAGGGTGAAAGGGGGGTATGAGTTGAGACCGACGGCCAGAACCGCCGATCCGGGCGCGTGCGCCTCGTCCGCTCATTCTCCGCACCTTCGCGATCACGGCCGCCAGGATTACCTCTTATGCCTCTGAGATTTCTCGTGACCGGCGGCGCCGGCTTCATCGGCTCGGCGGTGGTGCGCAAGCTGATCGGCGAGACGGAGCACGAGGTCTGCGTCGTCGACAAGCTGACCTATGCCGGCAACCTCGCCTCGCTGGAGCCGGTCTCCGGCAGCAACCGCTACCGGTTCGAACAGGCCGATATCGGCCACAGTGAGCGGATGAAGACGATCTTCGCCGATTTCCAGCCCGATATCGTCATGCATCTGGCAGCCGAGAGCCATGTCGACCGCTCGATCGACGGGCCGGCCGCCTTCATCGAGACAAATGTCGTCGGCTCCTTCACTCTGCTTCAGGAGGCGCTACGGCATTTCCGGGAGCTGCCGGAAGATCGCAAGGGGCGCTTCCGCTTCCACCATATCTCGACCGACGAGGTCTTCGGTTCGCTGGGTGCTGACGGCTTCTTCCGCGAGGACACCGCCTATCAGCCGAACTCGCCCTATTCGGCCTCCAAGGCCGCTTCCGACCATCTCGTCCGGGCCTGGCACCACACCTATGGCCTTCCGGTGGTGATGACTAACTGCTCGAACAATTACGGGCCCTATCATTTCCCGGAAAAGCTGATCCCGCTGATGATCATCAACGCGCTCGAGGGCAAGAAGCTGCCGGTCTATGGCAACGGGCTCAATGTGCGCGACTGGCTCTATGTCGACGACCATGCCGACGCGCTGCTTACCGTCGCGACCACCGGCAAGCTGGGCGAGAGCTACAATATCGGCGGCCATAACGAGAAGACCAATATCGAGGTGGTCCAGGCGATCTGCGCCCTCCTCGACGAACTCCGACCCGACTCGAAGGGTCCGCGCGAACGTCTGATCAGCTATGTCACCGACCGACCGGGCCATGATGCACGCTATGCGATCGACGCCGGCAAGATCGGCCGCGAGCTTGGCTGGACACCGAAGGAGACCTTCGAGACGGGTCTGCGCCGCACGATCGAATGGTATCTCGCCAATCCGGCATGGTGGGGCGACATCCGTTCCGGCACCTATCGCGGCGAACGCCTCGGCGCGGCCTGAGCGGGGGAAGACATGCTGAACGTCGAAGACACGGCGATCCCCGCCGTCAAGATCATCACGCCGAAGAAGTTCGGCGACCATCGCGGTTTCTTCTCGGAAACCTGGAGTCGCAACGCCTTTGCCGAGGCCGGGCTCGATCTCGATTTCGTTCAGGACAATCAGTCTCTGTCGGCCCCGGTCGGAACGCTGCGCGGCCTGCATTTCCAGTCGGCGCCTTTCGCGCAAGACAAGCTGGTGCGGGTCACGCGCGGGCGCATCCTCGATGTCGCCGTCGATATCCGGGCCTCCTCGCCCAGCTTCGGCAAGCATGTCGCGGTTGAGCTCTCCGCCGAGAACTGGAGGCAGCTCCTCGTCCCCATCGGCTTCGCCCATGGCTTCGTCACGCTCGAGCCGGATACCGAGGTACTCTACAAGGTCACCGCTCCTTACGCGCCCGCGAACGATCACGGCCTTGCCTTCGACGACCCGGCGCTCGGCATCGACTGGCGCCTGCCGCTCTCAGACCTCACCCTCTCCGACAAGGACCGCAAGCATCCGCGCCTCGCCGAGATGCTGCGGTATTTCGACTGATGACACTTCGCATCGCCGTCACCGGTTGGACCGGCCAGGTCGTCTGCGCCATGCTGGAGCGCGTGCCCGTCGGCGTCGAGGTCATCGCGCTGCGCCGGCCCGATCTCGACCTCGCCGTCCCGAAGACGGTCGCGCCGGCCCTGCGTTCGGCGAGGCCCGACGTGATCGTCAACACGGCCGCCTATACCGCCGTGGATCAGGCCGAGAGCGAGCCCGAACTCGCCATGCGCGTCAATGGCGAGGCCGCCGGCGAAGCGGCGCGTGCCGCAGCGGCGCTGGGCATCCCCATGATCCAGCTTTCGACCGACTATGTCTTCGACGGCACACTCGACCGGCCCTATCGCGAGGACGATGCGACCGGCCCGATCTCGGCCTATGGCGCGAGCAAGCTCGCGGGCGAGCGGGCGGTCGCGGCGGCGACCGGCAACCACGCCATCCTGCGCACGGCCTGGATCTACAGCCCCTTCGGCAAGAACTTCGTCAAGACGATGCTGCGCCTCGCCGAAACGCGCGACGAGGTCGGCGTCGTCGCCGACCAGGCGGGATGCCCGACCAGCGCGCTCGACATCGCCGATGCGATCTTCACCGTGGCGCGCAACCTGACTGCGCGGGCGGATGATGCGGACCTGCGCGGCGTGTTCCACATGAGCGCGGCGGGCGAGGCCGTCTGGGCCGATGTCGCCGAGGCGATCTTCGCCGAGCGCGAACGGCATGGCGGCGCACCGGTCAGGGTCAGGCGCATCGCCACGGCCGATTATCCGACGCCGGCGCGCCGGCCCGCCAATTCCCGGCTCGATTGCAGCAAGCTCGCGCTCGCCCATGAGGTGCGGCTGCCGGAATGGCAAAGCTCGCTCCGACCTTGCGTCGCACGACTTCTCGAAGATCAGGCCAAGGACCAGAGGTAACGATGAAGGGCATCATCCTGGCCGGCGGTTCCGGCACCCGGCTGCACCCGATGACGCTGGCGATGTCGAAGCAGCTCCTGCCCGTCTACGACAAGCCGATGATCTACTACCCGCTCTCGACGCTGATGCTCGCCGGCATCCGCGACGTCCTGATCATCTCGACGCCGCACGACCTGCCGCATTTCAAGCGCCTGCTCGGCGACGGCTCGGACTGGGGCATGAGCCTGACCTATGCCGAGCAGCCGCATCCCGGCGGGCTGGCGCAGGCCTACCTGATCGGCGCCGATTTCGTCGCCGGCGAGCCCTCCGCCCTCGTTCTCGGCGACAACCTGTTCTATGGCCATTCCCTGCCCGCGATGATGGCGCGAGCCAAGGCGCGCGAGCAGGGCGCCACTGTCTTCGCCTACCATGTCCGCGATCCCGAGCGGTACGGCGTCGTCGCCTTCGACCAGACCGGCAAGGCGGTTTCGATCGAGGAAAAGCCCGAGGTTCCCAAGTCGAGCTGGGCCGTCACCGGCCTTTACTTCTACGATGCCGAGGTGGTCGAGATCGCGCGCGCGCTGAAGCCCTCGGCGCGCGGCGAGCTCGAAATCACCGACGTCAACCGGATCTATCTGGAGCGCGGCCAGCTCTCGGTGGAATCGATGGGCCGCGGCTTCGCCTGGCTCGATACCGGCACACCCGACAGCCTGCTGGAAGCCGGCGAGTTCGTCCGGACCCTCGAAAGCCGCCAGGGCCTGCGCATCGCCTGCCCCGAAGAGATCGCGGCACGCCAAGGCTGGATCTCGACGGCGCAGCTGACACGGCTCGGCGAGAAGCTCGCCAAGGGCGATTACGGCCAGTATCTCATGCGGATGGCCCGGGATATCGCCGGCTGAGCGGGAGATGCCGGGCTCTCTCGGCAAGCTCCTTACGGATACCCGCCCCGCTCCGTTATCGCTTGACAGCAAGGCCTGCCGCTCGTCATCTGCTCCCGTTCCCAGGGGGGCCTCGCTAGGAGGCTGAGATTCCGCCGGCTGGGCTTTCGAGCCTTAGGCAACGCGGTGACCCTCCGAACCTGATCCGGATCATACCGGCGTAGGGATGCGGGACATGCGGCCTTGAGGCCCTGATTCCAGCTTGCGCTCGTGATCCTCCAGCGATCGACGCCCCGGCTTGGCCGTGCGCGTCCGAACGGAGTGGCTTCAAGTGACGCAAGCCGAGATCATCGCGGCGCTATCGGCATTCATCGCGCTTCCCGACGCGTCGGAAGCCGAGTTCGAGGCGATGGCGCTCAAGGTCTTCGCCTATCAGTTCCGCAACAACGAGCCCTATAAGCGCTTCTGCCTGCAGCGTGGCCGCACGCCGCTCTCGGTCCGGCGCTGGCGCGACATCCCAGCCGTGCCGATCACCGCCTTCAAGGACCTGACGCTGAGCTGCAGCCCGCCGGAAGCCGCCGAACGCGTCTTCATGACCAGCGGTACAACGCAAGGCATTCGTGGGCGCAGCTACCATCCGACGCTCGACGTCTGGAAGCGCTCGATGCTGGCGAATTTCCGCACGCGCTTCATGCGGGGCCGCGAGCGCATCCGCATGGGCATCCTCTTCCCCGACGAGGCGGAGCTGCCGAATTCCTCGCTCGCCACCTATCTCTCGGTCGCCAAGCGCGAATGCGGCACGGCGGATTCCGAGACCTTCATCGATGCCGCCGGGCTCGACCTGGACGGCCTTCTGTCGGCGCTGGAGCAGGCTGAGACAAGCGGCGAGCCCTATGCCCTGCTCGGCGCGAGCTATTCCTTCGTCCCCGTGCTGGACGCGCTCGCGGCAAGCGGCCGGCGCTTCGCCCTGCCGGAAGGCAGCCGCATCCTCGATACCGGCGGCTTCAAGGGCCAGTCGCGCGAACTCGGGCCGGACGAGTTCTATGACGGACTCGCTAGCGCTTTCGGCGTGCCGCGCTCGTCCTGCATCAACATGTACGGGATGACCGAGCTGAGCTCGCAGCTCTATGACGACGGCAACGCCGTCTGCCCCTCCGTGAAATCCGGCCCGCATTGGATCCGCAGCCGCGTCGTCGATCCCCTCACCGGCATCGACCTGCCCGAAGGCCAACGCGGCGTGATCGTCCATCACGACCTCGCCCATTTCAACTGCGTCGCGGCAATCCTGACCGAGGATGCCGGCGAGATCGTGCCCGGCGGCTTCAAGCTGCTCGGCCGGGTCGATGGCGAGGCCTCGAAGGGTTGTTCGGTCGCCGTCGCCGAATTCCTCGCAGCGGCACGAGGCTGACGACGGTGATCGAGCATGCGGGTCATCTGCCGGGCCTGAACCGTGAGGCGCTGCGCTGGCGCGAAGTCAGCCACAGCGCCTGGGGCGAGAGCGTCGCCATCGCGCTGCCGGAGCTCGACGAAGTGCAGGCCGCGGCGCTCTGTGCTCACGTGCGCGACAACGCGCGCGCCCGGCTGAAGCGGATGGAGACAGCCCGCATCGTCACGGCGATCGATGCCGCCATCGCGCGCCTGCTCGACCGCTCACACCCGCTGCGGCGCAAGGCCGAACATCTCCTGCCGATCGTCACCGGCTATGATCGCGAGACGGTTCGCCTTGGCCTGACCGGCTATCTCAAGACCTTCCGCAAGCCGCAGCTCCTGCGCTTCCTTGCCGAGGATTTCGCCAATCCCGGCGTGCTCGACGGTTTCCAGCCGGCGCCCAAGGGCGGCTATCTGCGCGCCCATGGGCCGGACCTGCTGCTGCATGTATGGGCCGGCAATGTCCCGGCGCTCTCGCTCTGGAGCCTGATCTGCGGATTGCTGGTCAAGGCCGGCGGTGTCGGCAAGCTCGCCTCGGCCGAGCCGCTGACGGCGGGCTGGTTCGCGAGCCTGCTCGCAGAGATCGACCCCGAAATCGGCGAATGCCTCGCCATCACCTGGTGGAAGGGCGGCGAGGCGGCGGCCGAGCCGATCTTCCTGCGCGCGGCCGATACCGTCATGGCCTATGGCGGCAATGAGACGCTGACGGCACTGCGCGCCAGGCTGCCGATCACCACGCGCTTCCTGCCGCATGGCCACAAGATCGGCTTCGGCGTGATCGCGCGAGAGGCGCTCGACAGCCGCAAGACTCCTGCCTTGGCGCGGCTCGCGGCGCATGACGTCACCCGTTACGAGCAGCAGGGCTGCTACTCGCCGCAGATGCTCTTCGTCGAGCACGGCGGCAAGGTCAGCCCCGCAGAGTTCTCCCGTTACGTCGCGCAGGAACTCGCCGCCCTCGCCTCCCGTCATCCACGCCGTGCTCTGACGCACGGCGAAGCCGCCTCGATCGCAGCTTGGCGCGGTGTGCAGGAGACACGCGCGATGGATGGAGCCGTCGAGCTTCTCGGCGAACCATCCGACAGTTGGAGCGTCGTCCATGTCGAGGCTCCGGAAGCCCTGAACCCAACCGGCCTGAACCGCACGCTCAAGCTGGTCGCGATCGACAGCCTCGACGAGGTCCCTGCTCTCGTCGCCCCCTATCGCAGCTTCCTGCAGACCGCCGGCATCGCAGCCTCGCCCGAGCGGCTGTTCCGGCTTTCCGAACAGCTTGGCGCAATCGGCGTCAGCCGTATCGCCCCGCTCGGCCGGATGACCGCGCCGGAGGCGGGCTGGCACCATGACGGGCGCTTCAGCCTGCTCGATCTCGTCATCTTCACCGAGATCGAGCAATCAGCCGAAGCCGCGGCAGAGGGGTTCGCGCCCTATGTCGACTGACCCCACCAAAACCGATTTCGTCACGATCGAACGTACCAGCTATCGCTATGACGCGACCGGCCCGGCCGTTGTCGATGCGATCGACTGGACGATCCCGCGCGGCGAGATCCATTGCCTGCTCGGCCGCAGCGGCTGCGGCAAGACCACCTTGCTCAAGCTCGCTGCCGGCCTGCTGCTGCCGAGCGAAGGCACGATCCGCATCGGCGGCGAGGCACTGGCCGGGCCGAGCCCACACGCCGGCTTCGTCTTCCAGGCGCCGACGCTGCTCGACTGGTTGAGCGCGCTCGACAATGTCCTGCTGCCGACCTCGCTGAAGCGCCGCCCGACGATCGCCGACAAGGATGCCGCGCTCGACCTGCTGGAGCGTGTCGGCCTCGCGGATTTCGCCACGCGCCGCCCGGCCGAGCTGTCCGGCGGCCAGCAGAGCCGCGTCGCCGTCGCCCGCGCTCTGGTCGGCAATCCCGATCTGCTGCTGCTCGACGAGCCCTTCGCTGCGCTCGATGCCCTGACGCGCGAGGAATTGCAGGACGACCTGCTGCGCCTCTGCGCGCTCAATGGCACCACCGCGCTCTTCGTCACCCATGATATCGGCGAGGCCGTCTATCTCGCCGACAAAGTCGCGGTGATGGCGGCCGGCCGCGTGACGCATGTGCGCCGGATCGAGCTCGCCCGCCCGCGCCATCGCGACATGCGCTATTCGCCCGCTTTCATCGCCGCCTGCCGCGAATTACGCTATGCCATGGACGGAGCAGCCGCCGTCATTCGGAGGCCGGCGGCATGATCGCGCGCCTGCCCTCGCTGCTGCTGCTTGTCATCCTGCTCGCCGGCTGGGAAGCCTGGTGCCGGCTGGGCGGCCTGTCGCCGCTCGTGCTGCCTGCGCCTTCCAGCGTGCTCGCGACGCTGTGGAGCGAGATCGCGACCGGCCGGCTCTGGCCGCATCTGGCGATGACCGCCGCCGAGATGGCGCTCGGTCTCGGCATCGGCGCCGTCGTCGGACTTGGTGTCGGCATCCTGCTGGCGGAATTCCCGGCGCTCAGCCGCCTGCTGCGCCCCTATGTGCTGGCAAGCCAGCTCGTGCCCAAGCTCGCACTCGGGCCGCTCTTCATCATCTGGTTCGGCTTCGGCATGACGCCGACGGTCGTCATTACCGCGCTGATCTGCTTCTTCCCGCTGATGGAGAACACGCTGACGGGGATCAGCGAGGTCGATGCTTCCAGGCGCGAGCTCTTCCGCATGCTCGGCGCCGGCCGCCTCCAGACGCTGCTGCGGCTCAAGCTGCCGTCGGCACTGCCCGTGATCATGGCGGGCCTGCGCGTCGCGGTCGTGCTGGCCTTGGTCGGCGCGGTCGTCGGCGAGTTCATCGGCGGGCGCGTCGGGCTCGGCGCCTCGATCATCGCCGCACAGAGCGTAATGGATTCGAGCCTGATCTTCGCGCTCTTCATCGTCATCACCGCCCTTGGAATGCTGCTCTACGAGGCCGTGCGCCTGATCGAGCGTCGCGTCCTGCACCGCTTCTCGAAAGGCTGATCCCCATGTCTGCGCTGCGCGCCTTCCTCATGCTTGCCCTCTCCTGCCTCGTCGCGGCGCCCGCGACGGCTCAATCGCTCGACAAGGTCACCGTCGCCGGCTGGAGCCAGCCGATCAGCGAGATCACCAATCTCCTGGCCGAGCCGGACAAGGGCTTCTTCAAAGCCAAGGGGATCGCGCTCGACTACGTGCCTGGAACCGGCGGCGGCGCGGCCTTGCAGAACATGCTCGCGGGCCAAGCCGACATCGCCTTCACCGATCCGGCCGCGCTTTATCTCGCGCTCGACAAGGGCGAGAAACTGGTCGCGATCTACAATATCTATCCGCAGAACGTCTTCAACGTGGTCGCGCTGAAGAGCAGCGGCATCCGCACGGCGGCCGATCTCAAGGGCAAGCGCATCGGCGTCTACAGCCTCGCCAGCGGCACCTACCAGAACCTGCTCGTGCTGCTGCATCAGGTCGGCCTCGGCCAGAAGGACGTCACCATCCAGCCGACCGGCCTGCTCAATTTCGCGCCGCTGATGCAGGGGCAGGTCGATGCCACCGCCGCGACCGATACCGGACTGCTCGTCGCCCGCGCCAAGGGGCTGGGCGAGGCTGATGTCATCGAGGTCCGCGACCAGCTCAACCTGCCGAGCGACATCTTCGTCGTGAAGGAGAGCTACTACGAGCAGAACAAGCCGCTGCTGAAGCGCTTCCTCGCCGCCTATCGCGATTCTGCCGCCTGGATGATCGCCAAGCCCGAAGAGGCCGCGCGCATCGCCGTCACCCGTGCCATCAACGGCCGCGACGAGGCCGTGAACCTCGAGATCATCAAGCTGCGCAATGCGTCGAGCGTCTCTTCGACGACGGCGCGCGAAGGGCTCGGCCGCTTCGACCTCGATGCCTTGCAGAAGGGCGCCGACACCTTCCGCAGCCTTGGGCTCACCGCCCGCCAGATCGACATGACGGCCATCGTGAAGAGCGACCTGATCCCCGCGAAGGATGGCGCGCCATGAAATTCCGCGACCGGGCCATCCTCGTCACCGGCGCGAGCCGCGGCATCGGGGCTGCGATCGCGAAGGCCTTCGCCACCGAGGGCGGGATCGTCATCGTCAACTACCGGACGAACGAGGCGGCGGCCGAGGCTGTCGTCGCGGAATGCCGCGCGCTCGGCGGCGAGGCGCTGGCGATCGCGGCAGACGTCACGTCCACTGATCCGGTCGCGGCCATGGCGACGCGCATCGCGGAGGAGGTCGGGCGGCTCGACGTCGTCGTCAACAACGCCTTCGCGCCCTATCGCTTCGACCCGGACAACCGCACCCGCTTCTGGCAGACGCCCTGGGAGGCCTACGAACAGCAATTCGAGGGCGCGGTGAAGGCAGCCTATACGGTGAGCCGCGCGATGCTGCCGCTGCTCCAGCGCCGCAGCGGCGGGGCCATCGTCAATCTCGCCAGCGATCTGGTGACGCGACCGAGCATTCCCTATCACGACTACACCACCGCCAAGGCCGCTCTTGTCGGCTTCAGCCGCAATCTCGCGGCCGAGCTCGGCCCGCTCGGTATCCGTGTCAACTGCGTCGCGCCGGGGCTGGTCTATCCGACGCAGGCGAGTGCGACGACCCCGGAAGAGGTGCGGGAGATGCTGATCGCGCAGACGCCCTTGCGCCGCATCGCGACGCCGGAGGATGTCGCTGGCCCGGTGCTCTTCCTCGCCAGCGACTGGGGCCGCTTCGTCACCGGGCAGGTGCTCCATGTCGATGGCGGGCTGGTGATGGCCTGAGCAGAGGGCGAGGAGCCGGTCTCCTCTCCGCTCGAAACCTGTGGCATGCCTGAAGGCTCAGCTCCGTGAGGAAGCCATGACCCGGCTCGACTTCATCTTCATGCTCACGCGCCATGACCGGACGGTGCCGGACGCCATCGACCATGTCGCGACCGCGCTGGCGGCCGGCATCCGCCATATCGGCTTCAAGGATATCGGCCTGCCCTTCGCCGAACTCCGGACCGTCCACCGCCTGATCAAGGCCGGCGGCGCAACGAGCTATCTCGAAGTCGTCTCGCTCGATCGCGTCAGTGAAATCGCCTCGGTGAGAGCGGCCATCGATCTCGGTGTCGACAACCTGCTCGGCGGAACCCATGTCGAGGACGTGCTGCCGCTGCTGCGCGGCACCGGCATCCGCTACTACCCCTTTGCCGGACGGGTTTCAGGGCACCCGAGCATTCTGGAAGGCTCCGTCGCCGAGATCGCCGGCAGCGCCCGTGCCATTGCCAACCGGGACGGCGTCGATGGGCTCGATCTGCTGGCCTACCGCTCGAATACGGATGCGGAAGCGCTGATCGCGGCGGTCTGCGCTGCGACGGACAAGCCCGTCCTCGTCGCCGGCTCGATCGAGCGTCCCGAGCAGATCGCAGCGATCCATCGCTGCCGAGCCGCCGGCTTCACCATCGGCACGGCCGCGCTGGAAGGCCGTTTTCCCGCCTCCGGCCCGGCCTTGCGGGCGCAGCTCGATGCCATCGCCGCCTGCCTCTGAACAGGCTGCAGCCGAACCATTTCACGAGATCCGGCACCGGAACGTCGTCACTCAGCCTTCTTGCCGGCGGCGTCGAACTGCTTGAGATAGGCCAGCAGGTCGGCGACGCGCTTCTCGTCCTTGAGACCGGCATAGATCATCTTCGTGCCAGCGACCTTGGCGCGCGGGTTCTGGATGTATTCGGCGAAGGTCGCCTCGTCCCAGACCAGGCCCGAGGCCTTCATCGCCGCGCTGTAGCTATAGCCTTCATGCGCGCCGGCCTTCTGGCCGATGACGCCGTTGAGGGCCGGCCCGACCAGATTCTTGGCGGCTTCGCCGACCTGATGGCAGGCGCGGCACTGGGCAAAGACCTTCTCGCCGGCAGCGGCATCCTGGGCACGGGCTGGCTGGACGGCGGCCGCCAACAGGGCGGCGCCGGCGAGGACTGCGAATTTCATCACGAGATATCCTATGGCTTCGGAGCGAACGGATTGACCCAGCCACCGTTCTGGGCCGGCGCCTTCGGCGGGAAGGCCTGGGCGAGATAATCGAGCAGGGTCTTGCGCATCTCCGGATCAGGTTCCGGCATGCCATGCTTTTCCGCCATCCAGTTGAGCGTCTCGTCCCAGCGGGCGCGATCCATGCCCTGCCGGCCGACAACCGTCATCGAATGGCAGGCGATGCAGTAGCCGAAGGTCTCTTCGCGGCCGGGGAAATCGGGCAGCGTCTCGGCGGTCTCCTCCTGCGCGAAGCTCAAGGAGGGGGCGAGGAGGATGGCCGCGAGAGCGGCCATCCGAAGCGATTGCGCGAATACCATCGTCAGCCCACCAGGACCGCGATGCGATGCAGCGGGTTGGAGCCGTAGCCCTGCGGGTTCCAGTTGGTCGCGACATGCGGCTGGGCGACGCCGCGGGAATCGGTCGCGCGGGCCCAAAGCTCGAAATAGCCGTCGCTCGGCAGCTTGACCTTCCCGGTCCAGCGTACCCAGTCATAGCGGTTCTTCGGCTTGGCGAGGGTCATGGCGTGCCAGCGCTGGCCGGCATCGAAGGAGACCTCGACCTTCGCGACCTCGTGGTCGCCGGCCCAGGCCGCACCGCGCAGGGCGACCTCGCGCGTCGCCGCCGGCAGGCGCGCGCCGTTGGCGGGCGCGGTGATGATCGAGCGCACCGGCATCGAGGTCAGGTCGGCGAAGTTGGTCTTGCCGTCGACATTCGAGCCGGGGACGATCGGGACCGTCGGGACGCGGTAGGAGGTGCCGCCCATGCCCTGCCCGTCATGCGGCGTCGCACGGACGAGGATGCGGTTCAGCCATTTCGACGAGAGCGAGGCCGGCCAGCCCGGCACCACGAGGCGCAGCGGGCCGCCATGGATATGCGGCAGCGGCTCGCCATTCATCGCCCAGACGATCAGGCAATGCGGCTCCAGCGCCTTCTCGATCGGCATGCCGCGCGAGACCGCGTCCTTGGTGGTGTCGCCGGAGAGATGCGGATCGGCGCCGTAGTGGCCGGTGAACTTGGCGGAGGCCTTGAGGCCGGCCGCCTTCAGCACGTCGGCAAGGCGCACGCCGGTCCATTCGGCGCAGCCCGCGCCGCCATTGGTCCACTGGTTACCGCGCGCCGCCGGCGTGTAGAAGGAGCGGCCGTTGCCGCCGCATTCCAGCACCATGCGGAAGGTATGCGCCTTGAAGCGGGATTTCAGCTCCTTGACCGTCAGCGTCAGCGGCTTGTCGACCTCGCCCTCGATCTTGAGCTGCCAGCCGTCGACATCCTTGATCGGCTCCGGGATCTGACCGTTATTGCGGACGAAGAATTTCGCGATCGGCGTGGTGTCGTCGTCGAGCAGGTTCGCGGGCGTCTCGGCAACGAGGGGGCGGTCGCCGAGCAGGGTCAGGCCCTTGTCCTTGCCGGGATAGTCGAAGGGCTGCGGCCCCTTGGGCGGCGCGGCGGCGGGGGCAGCGCCCTGCGCGGCAGCAGGCGAGATCATGGACAGGCGGGGCAGGCCGCCGGCAGCCAGACCCAGAGCGGCGATGCTGCCGCCGAGCAGAAGACGTCGCGATGTACGGGGGGTATCAAGGGCGCCGGCAGCAGGCACGGCATCGGTAGCGGCTGCGCCATCGCGCAGGTCTGCTTCGTTGAGCATGGCGTTTCTCCCGAGGACATATTCCTCACTGGAGACGACGCATCAGCTCTTCGATTTATTCCAACCTAAGAGAATCTTTTTTCAGCCGAGGCAGGCCGGCCCCACACTGCGGGCCTCGGCCAGCGCCGCGACCTGCTCGCGCGGGACGCCGGGCTCGTCGCGCGTGATCCTTGCGACCAGCGCGGCGATGCCGTCGAGGCGGGCGGGGTCGATGCCGCGCCCGAGCAAGGCATAGCTCGCGCGCTCCCCCCGCCATGCACGAACCAAGAGGCCATCGCGATCCTGCACGGCCGGCTGCTGTGGCAGCGCCGCCTCGACCGGCGCAATCCAGAGACCGACGCGGCAGCCATTCGGACCGACATAGCCGGCGAGCATGCCGCCCCCGCCACGCCCGGCAGGGTCGAGCGAGAGATGTACGAGACGCAGCGAGGCGAGCGACAGGTCCGGCAGAGCCCCGGCTTCGGCACCAGCGAGCTCGACGCCCAGGCGGGGCGCCGTGCCTGTCGGAGACTGCGCCAGCCAGAGCTGATGGGCGGCGATCGCGGCGGAGAGGGACGAGGCGCCCGACTGCCGCTGGCCGATGCCGAGCGAAGCCGCACCGATCAACAGAGCAAGACAGGCCGCGGCGGCCCAAGGCGCCCAGCGCATCGCCCGCGAACGGGCTCGCGGCAGCGCGAAAGGCGGTGGCGCGGGCATCGGCGATGCGGCTTTCACCGCTGCCCGCAGCCGCGTCAGCGTCGCGACCTGAGCGGCAGCCGCGCGATCATCAGCGAGTGCCGCCGCGACCTTGGCGGCTTGATCGGGCTCCAGCTCGCCGTCGACATAGGCGTTGAGCATGGTCCAGGAGAGGCGTTCGCTATCGGTCACGTGTCGTTGGCTCGTTTGCGCTGCCGCGCGGCGAAGGGGCGGACAGTGCCGCCCTCGATCGCATTCAGAAGCAAAAGCCGCGCCCGGCTGAGGCGGCTCATCACGGTTCCCACGGGCACGCCCAGGATATCCGCCGCCTCGCCATAGCGGAAGCCGGCGAGATCGACCAGTTCGATGACCTCGCGATAAGGCTGGTCGAGACGTTCGAGCGCCTGCCGGACGGTGATGACCGCGATCATCCGGTCGTCGCGGCGCCATTGCTCGTCTTCCAGCGCCTCCTCGGCTGCCGCGGCATTGACCGCGCTGCGGCGATGCTCGTCGATCCAGATATTGCGCAGGATCGCGAAGAGCCAGGCGCGGATACGTTCCCCGTCTTCCGGCGGTGAAGCGGCGAGTGCCTTGGTCGCGCAGGATTGCAGGAGATCGGCCGCGCCGTCGCGATTGCCGCTCAGGCGCAGCGCATAGGAGAACAGGCGCTCCCAGTTCTGGCGCAGCGCGTGCTCGATGATGATACGCAAGGACGAAGCCCTCCGCAGCGGATTCGCCTGTCTAACCCGGCCATGAGGCGGCTCCAAGCCTCGCCATGGGAGCGATACCGACAGAAAGCCCCGCCGGCTGGGCCGGCGGGGCTGATGTCCGTGCAATGCTCGCGCTCGATCGTCTCAGGCCAGATCGGCGCGGTCGGCGTTCATCACCTTGGCCCAGGCCGCGACGAAGTCGTCGACGAATTTCCGGGCATTGTCGTCCTGGGCATAGACCTCGGCATAGGCGCGCAGCACCGAGTTCGAGCCGAAGACCAGATCGACGCGGCTGGCGGTCCACTTCACCGCGCCGGTCTTGCGGTCGCGGATCTCGTAGAGCCCGTTCGCCGTCGGCACCCAGGCGTAGGCCATGTCGGTGAGGTTGACGAAGAAGTCGCTGGTCAGCGCGCCGACCCGGTCGGTGAACACGCCATACTTCGTGCCGCCATGGTTGGTGCCAAGCACCCGCATGCCGCCGAGCAGCACCGTCATCTCAGCCGCCGTCAGGCCCAGCAGCTGGGCGCGGTCGAGCAGCATCTCCTCGCCGGTGACGACATAGGCTTCCTTCTGCCAGTTGCGGAAGCCGTCGGCGAGCGGCTCCAAGACGGCGAAGGAGGCCATATCGGTCTGCGCGTCGCTGGCATCGCCACGGCCCGGCGCGAAGGGCACGGTCACGTCGAAGCCGGCAGCCTTCGCCGCCTTCTCGACCCCGACATTGCCGGCGAGCACGATGATGTCGGCGACGCTCGCACCGGCAGCGGCCGCGATCGGCTCCAGGACAGCCAGAACCTTGGCGAGGCGCGCCGGCTCGTTGCCGGCCCAGTCCTTCTGCGGGGCGAGGCGGATACGGGCGCCATTGCTGCCGCCGCGCTTGTCCGAGCCGCGGAAGGTGCGGGCGCTGTCCCAGGCGGTCGAGACCAGATCGGCGGTCGAGAGGCCGCTTTCAGCGATCTTCGCCTTGACGGCGGCGACATCGTAGCCGACGCGGCCGGCCGGGACCGGATCCTGCCAGATCAGCTCCTCGCTCGGGACGTCCGGGCCGAAATAACGCGAGGCCGGGCCGAGATCGCGATGGGTCAGCTTGAACCAGGCGCGGGCAAAGGCATCCGAGAACGCCTCGAAATCGTTGAGGAAGCGCTCCGAGATCGCCCGGTAGGCGGGGTCGACCTTCAAGGCCATGTCAGCATCGGTCATCATCGGGTTGTGGCGGATGGCAGCATCCTCCACGTCGACAGGCTTGTCCTTGTCGGCGATCGAGACCGGCTCGTACTGCCAGGCGCCGGCCGGCGACTTGCGCAGCTCCCAGTCATGGCCGAGCAGCATCTCGAAGAAGCCGTTGTCCCAGCGCGTCGGATGGGTGGTCCAGGCGCCCTCGATGCCGCTGACGACCTGGTCGCGACCAATGCCGCGCCCCTTGCGGTTCATCCAGCCGAGGCCCTGATCCTCGAGCGAGCCGCTTTCCGGCGCCGGGCTGAGATTGGCCGCATCGCCATTGCCATGGCTCTTGCCGATGGTGTGGCCACCGGCGGTCAGCGCCACCGTCTCCTCGTCGTTCATTGCCATGCGCGCGAAGGTCTCGCGCATCATCGCGGCGGTCTTGAGCGGGTCGGGCTTGCCGTTCACGCCTTCCGGATTGACGTAGATCAGGCCCATCTGGACGGCGGCGAGCGGGTTCGCCAGCGTCTTGGCATTGGCGAGATCGCCATAGCGGTTGTCGCTCGGCGCCAGCCACTCCTTCTCCTCACCCCAGTAGATATCCTTCTCGGGGTGCCAGATGTCCTCGCGGCCGAAGGCGAAGCCGAAGGTCTTCAGGCCGGCGACCTCATAGGCGATCGTGCCGGCGAGCGCGATCAGGTCGGCCCAGCTGACGCGGTTGCCGTATTTCTTCTTGATCGGCCAGAGCAGGCGGCGCGGCTTGTCGGTGTTGGCGTTGTCCGGCCAGGAGTTCAGCGGAGCGAAACGCTGATTGCCGGTGCCGGCGCCGCCGCGGCCGTCGGAGATGCGGTAGGTGCCGGCGGCATGCCAGCTCATGCGCGCCATGGTGCCGACATAGCTGCCCCAGTCGGCCGGCCACCAGTCCTGGCTGTCGGTCATCAGCGCGCGCAGGTCGTTCTTCAGCGCCGCGACGTCGAGCTTCTTCAGCTCCTCGCGGTAGTTGAAGTCCTTGCCCAGCGGGTTGGTCTTGCTGTCCTGCTGGTGGAGGATGTCGAGGTTCAGCGCGTTCGGCCACCAGCTGGTGACGGAGCCGCCGGTCTGGGTCATCCCGCCATGCATGACCGGGCACTTGCCGGCCGTCTTCACGTCACCACCGTCCATGACATCCCCCTTCGGAGCCTGTTGAATTGGATATTTCCGGAAGGCGATCGCCGCCTCACGCCGGGACACGGCTACGTCCCGCATCCGCCCTCGCAGATGCCGCGCCGTTCCATTCGAATGGTTCTAGGGAAAAGCGACCATAATGAGAACTTGAATTTTCAAATCACTACGATAATTTTTTCAAATGATATCGATCAAGCATCTGCGCTATTTTGCGGCCCTGGCGCAGCACCGCCATTTCGGCCGCGCGGCGGATGCCTGCGCCATCAGCCAGCCGGCACTGTCGCTGCAGGTCAAGGATCTGGAGGCGCTGCTCGGCGCGCAGCTGGTCGAGCGCGATCGCCGGCAGATCCAGCTGACCAGCCTCGGCGAGGCCTTTGCCGGGCGGGCGCAGCAGATCCTGCGCTCGGTCGACGAACTGGCCGATCTGGCCCGGGCTTCGAGCCCGTCGCTCGGCGGGCGATTGCGCATCGGCATGATCCCGACGGTCGCGCCCTATCTGCTGCCGGCGGTGATCCGGCGCCTGACGGAGCGATTTCCCGCCGTCGATCTGCGTCCGCGCGAGGCGGTGACCGGCAAGCTGACGGAGGACCTCATCACCGGCGGCCTCGATGTCGCGGTGATGGCCCTGCCCGTCTCCGAGCCGTCGCTCCAGGATCATCCGCTGTTCGAGGAGGAGTTCGTCCTGGTGCGCGCGCTGGCCGACCGGGACAAGCCGCCGCCGGGCGTCGAGAGCCTGCGCGCGATGCGCCTGCTGCTCCTGGAGGAGGGCCATTGCTTCCGCGATCAGGCGCTGGCCTTCTGCAAGATGACGCCCGGCCTGTCGCAGGACCCGATGGAAGGCAGCTCGCTGGCGACGCTGGTGCGCATGGTCGGCGCCGGCATGGGCGTGACGCTGATCCCGGAGATGGCGGTAGCCGCAGAAACATCCGCCGTGGAGGTCAGCATCGCCCGGCTGGCGGAGCCGCGGCCGGCGCGCAGCATCGGCCTGGTCTGGCGCAAGACAAATCCCCTGGCCGAGCATTTCATGCAGGTCGGCGAGATCGTCCGTCAGGAACACGATGTCCTGCGGCGGCAGGACAGTGACGAGAAGTCCGCTTTCGCGTCGCCAGCAACCTGACGGGCAACAAAAAAGCGGCCCGTTTCCGGGCCGCTGATCATCGGGAATTTGGTCGGCGAGAGCCGCTTACCAGCCAGGATGACGGCGATAATAGCCCGGACGCGGCCCGTATCCCGGGCGCGGACCATAGCCATAGCCCCGGTTATAGCCATGACGGGGGCCATAGCCGTAGCCGCCGCGACCATAGCGCTGTTGCCGCTGGGTTTCGCGCATGATCATGTGCCGCCGCTCGGCAGCGGCCGACCAGGTGTATTCTGCGTCCTGCTTGTCCAATCGCTGCGCCATCGACGCGGGCAGCTGTTCCGAAGCCATCGCCGGAGCGGCCAGCGAAACGCCAAGGCCCAGGGCAGCAAGTACGAGGAATTTGCGCATATGTTTTCTCCTTGATCCGATCGCATTAAACGCGCCAACGCCTCAACGGTTCATGAACCGCGTTGTTGGCTTACGTTCATCACGCACCGATCGCCGCCCGATTATCAGGCTCCGGCTTTCCGAAACGCCATTCGAAGGCCAAGTTTCGCAAGGGTGCGACACGGTTTCAATGCCTGGGAATGGAAGGGCGGCGATGCGCTCAATGTGCATGGCGCGGCCGATACACAGGTCCGCAAAGCGCTTGCGCCCGCCAATTCGGCCATTCTAGGATCGGTGCATTGGGATTGCAGCGACGTAACCTTAAGCGTCCTTTCCATCTCCTCGGCAGAGGGCTCACGGCATGAAGCGTCGGACATTTCTGGGTGTCGCTGCGGGTGCTGCGGTCTCCGCGATTGCAAAGCCGGCTCTCGCGCAGCCGACGAAACTGCTGAAATTCATTCCGGAATCGGACGTCGCGATCGTCGACCCGGTCTGGACGACGGCGACCGTGACGCGCAATCACGGCTACCTCGTCTTCGATACGCTTTACGGCCAGAACGCCGCCTACGGTTTCGAGCCGCAGATGGTGGCCGGTCATACGGTCGAGGACGACGGCAAGCTCTGGCGGCTGACGCTGCGCGAGGGCTTGCGCTTCCATGACGGCGAACCGGTCCGCGCGCAGGACGTCGTGCCGAGCATTCGCCGTTTCTCGGCACGCGACGCCTTCGGCCGCGCCCTGATGGATGCGACCGACGAGCTCTCGGCCGAATCCGATCGCGTCGTGAAGTTCCGGCTCAAGCGGCCTTTCCCGCTGCTGCCGGCGGCGCTCGGCAAGACGGGGACCTCGATGCCCTGCATCATGCCCGAGCGCTTCGCCGTCACCGACCCCAACAAGCAGGTCACCGAGATGATCGGCAGCGGGCCGTTCCGCTTCAGGGCCGATGAGCGCGTCCCGGGTGCGCTGACCGTCTATGAGCGGTTTGCCGATTATGTTCCGCGCGCCGATGGCTCCGCCACCTTCACCGCGGGCCCGAAGCACGCGCATTTCGAGCGGATCGAATGGCACATCATCCCCGATCCGCAAACGGCCGCGAATGCGCTCAGCAACGGCGAGATCGACTGGTGGCAGAACCCGACGCCCGATCTTCAGGCTGCGCTGAAAGGCAAACCGGGCCTCAAGCTGGAGGGGCTTGACCCGGCCGGCGGCATCGGCTGCCTGCGCTTCAACGCACTGCACCCGCCCTTCGACAATCCGGCGATCCGGCGGGCGCTGCTCGGCGCCATCGACCAGAGCGAGTGCATGACGGCGGTTGCCGGGGATGAGCGCTCGCTCTGGAAGGATCATGTCGGCGTCTTCAGCCCGGACACGCCAATGGCGACGACGGCCGGGACCGAGAGGCTGGTCGGCAAGCGCGATTTCGCCGCCGTCAAACGCGCCCTGGCGGAGGCCGGCTACAAGGGCGAGCGCGTCGTGCTGCTCGATCCGACCGACTACCCCTCGACCCATGCGCTCGCGGCCGTGGCGGCCGATGCCCTGCAGAAATCCGGCATGAACGTCGAGCTGGTCTCGACCGACTGGGGCACGGTCGTCCAGCGCCGCGCCAGCCGGCAGCCGGTCGACAAGGGTGGCTGGAGCATCTTCCTCACCTATCTGAACGGCACGAATAATTTCGATCCCGCCAGCCAGCTCGGCATCCGCGGCAATGGCGACAAGGCCTGGTTCGGCTGGCCTACATCGCCGCGCCTCGAAGAGCTCAGGCTCGACTGGTTCGCGGCCAAGGATGTCGCGGCCCAGAAGGCGATCTGTGCCGAGATCCAGAAGCAATTCTTCATCGACGTGCCCTATATCCCGCTCGGCGCCTACTACGAAAAGACGGCCTATCGCGGGATCACCGGCATGCGTATCGGTTTCGCCCAGTTCTACGACGTCAGGCCGCTGTGACACATTCCAAGCTTCGGATCGCCGTTCTCCAGTTCGCTCATGAGACGGTGACGTTCCTTCCCAACGACACAACGCGGGAGGATTTCATCTATCCGGGATCCCCGGCTTCCGGCGAGGACCTGCTTGCCACCGATCCCAAAGGCTACATGGGCGGCTTCGTGCAGGTTGCCCGCGAGTTCGAGGATGTCGAGCTGATCGGCATCACCTCGCCGCTCTGGCCGCGGACCGGAACGGGCTCGGGCTGGGTGACCGAGGATGCCTACGAGCATTTCATGGGCATCATGATCGCGGAGCTGAAGGCGCAGCCGCAATTCGACGGCGTATATCTCGCGCTCCACGGTGCGTGGGGTGCCGAAGCCGGAAGCCGATATCGCCCGGCGCGTCCGCGAGGTGGTCGGCGACAAGGCCTTCATCACCGCGACCTTCGATCCGCACGGCAACGAGGACGAGGCCTTCCTTGCGCAGGCCGACATGGCGTTCTGCGTGAAATACTTCCCGCATTACGACATGCATCTGCAAGGCGAGCGCGCGGCACGCATGCTGGTCCGGGCGATCCGCGGCAGCTTCAAGCCGGTGCATCGGACCCTGCGCATCCCGATCATCGCGCCGACGGTGGTGATGTGGACCGGCGCCTCGCCCTGGTCCGATCTCATCCAGCGTGCACTGATCTGGGAGGCGCGCGAGCCCGATGTCTTCGTCAACGTGTTCTTCGGCTTTCCCTGGTCCGACGTCCCCGATGCCGGCATGTCGCTGCAGGTGCTGACAAACAACGACCCCGACCTCGCCGAGCGCGTCATGCGCGACATGGCGGATTGGATCTGGCGCCGGCGCCAGGCGCTGCTGGATACCGTCAAGATCTACAAGGCGAAGGAGGCTGTCGCTCTGGCCCGCGAGGCTGTCGCCGGCGGCAAGGGCCCCGTCGTGCTCGCCGACTACAGCGATCGCTCAGGCTACGCCACCTGGCTCCTTCAGGAGATCGTGGCGCAAAAGCTGGAGCGCACCCTGATCGCCACGATCGCCTCACCCGAGGCGGTTCGCTCCGTGATCGAGTCCGGCGCGAAGCCGGGCGACGCCTTCGATGCGGAGATCGGCGGCCTCTTCGACGAATCGGCCGGTGCGCCCGTCCGCATCTCCGGCACGCTACGATCCGTGGGCCCGGCAACGACTGCGCGCGGCCATGGCAAGGACTGGATCTGCGTCGAATTCGGCAAGGGCAATGTACTGGTGCTCAGCCCCTATCTCGTCCAGATCGTCGAGCCTGCGGAACTCTGGCAGCTCGGGCTCGAACCCCGGGATTTCGATGTGATCGCGATCAAGTCGCGCGTCCATTTCCGCCGGGGCTTCGACGATAGCGGCTTTGCGCCCACCATCCTCCTGGTCGAGCCGCCCGAGCCCTTCATGGGCACGGTGCATCTCGACGCACTCGCCTACAAGCATCTCACGCTGGCGGACTACTATCCCTATGGCAGCCCGAGCTTTGCAGCGGGAGGCTGACGCGTCGGGCCGCTGGCTGGGGCGGGAGGATTCGAACCTCCGAATGGCGGTACCAAAAACCGCTGCCTTACCACTTGGCGACGCCCCAATATGCGGCGCCTTCTAGAACGCGGCGGCGCAGCGCGCAACCGCCAAGCGACCTCGCCCCGCGCCTTGCCGGAAGAATTCCTCCACAACCTGCAAAGAGCCTGTTGCACAGGAGCCGCGCGCTGGCTATAAGCCGGCCACCAGCGGATCGGAGTGTGGCTCAGCCTGGTAGAGCACCTCGTTCGGGACGAGGGGGTCGCAGGTTCAAATCCTGCCACTCCGACCAAAATTTCCCGAGATATTTCAAGCAGTTGAGACAATGGCCCTTCGGGGCCTTTTTCTTTTCCCGACAGAAATCCCAGTCATGCCAATCCGACCTGATCCCCTCGCCTACCCTCCACGGGGCATGTCGCGGGAGGAAGCAGCCCGCTACATCAGCGTCGGCACATCCAAGTTCGACCAGCTCGTGGCAGATGGCGGAAAGCCGAAGCCGAAGCGGATCGACGGGCGGGTGATCTGGAACTGCTTCGCTCTCGATGCCGCCTTCGGCTGCAATTGACGGAGTTCATCAACAGGCCGCATTGGCCGCGTTGAGACGAAAAGGCCCGGCCCCGCGCGAGCCGGGCAGTGATCTGTAGCCACCCTGCGTGAAGCGAGAGCTCGGGCAAGATGCGGCGCCGCCCTAATCCAACGTCGGCGCGCGCTGGGCTAGGTCCAGGAATACGCACAGTCCGGTAAGCCAGAAGATCGCGAGAATCATCATACCCACCGGCGCATCGAATGACGTTAGGAAAGCATTAATCAGGCAATGACGCTAGGACCCCTTTGAGGATCTGGCGGCTCAAAATTTGACCCGAGATGCCAAACAGCATGTCGGATGCCCCGAATTGAAGCGCCTAAGAACCAAACTGAGACCGAAGCTGGGCGCGCGAGCTGCCAGCAAGACCCTGCGAGTCTCGCTCATTCTGTTTGCGCTCGCGATGCAGGCGGTATGGGTTGCCATGCTCTGCATGGCAGCGTTCAAACTCTACACGTGGGTCACCTGAAACAAAAAATCCCGGCACCTAGACAAATATTGGCCTAAGGGAATTAAGAAGCAAAATCCTTGAAGGCAACAATGCGGGGAGGCAAATAAATGCGAGGCGCTTTAGCTCTTGCACTCTTGTTCTTCAACTGCACCGCTCATGCGGGCGAACCTTGACGCCTAGCGGCAGACGCCGTCTACCGCAGTAAAGCGCCAATTCCGATGTCGACAGTAGACCGCCGCCTCGCATGTGGCGGCCTGGCGGAAGGCGCCCATTGCAGGTCCAACTGCCTTGGAAACGGGTGCTGGATATTCGTCTGCCTGAACGGCCAAATCGTACAGGATGGCGCAAAGCACTGCAGCTTCTTTATGGAACCTCTCTGCGCAAACTGGAGGCAATGCCCCTAGCGCAGTCGATGGAACGAAAAAACCCCGCCAGCGGGAGCTAACGGGGCCGAGTGAAGGTCCGAGGTGTCACACCACCGTAACGCTGCATAAGCGCGATCGGTTCCGCAAAGACCGCCGTCTCCGCGTCGGCGTCGCCGCCTCCAGTAACCATCTCTCTGACGATTAGCTTTGCGCTTCCGATAGTGATTACGCTGAGAGGCGTGGCCTGGGCGACGAAGACACAGACTTCGACGCCGCGATCGAGACGGTGCCGCAATGGCTGCTGAGCGCGATCAATCTCGCCGGAGCACTCATAATCGCGCTGATATAGATGTAAAAGCCGCCCGCCGTTCAGGGCGGGTCAGGGGCGGTGAGGCTTGGCTGCCCTATTTGGATGACGGGTGTTGCCGCGGCGCTATTTGCTGAAATTTAGAACTAGACTATTTCCTCCCAGATCAACGACTGGGGTGATTATGATCACGCGCATTTGGGCGGCTGTGGCCGTAGTTCCGGTCGTTATTTCCGTGGCGTTTGGTGCTGCTTACCGCCTCACGCATAAGCCTGCAGAACAGCCCCCGCCGCAGGTTCAGAGCCAACCGGAACCACCCGAACTACCTTTGCCCGAGCTTGTCGCAAAGCTGATCGAGGGCGGTGACCCGACGTGCCCCGGCGTAGGCAGTCTCAAGTATGAAGCCTGCCTGCTATATCAAAGCGCACTCGGTGTCTGGCGGAACGTCGGCTTTACGAGGTCGTGCAAGCCTACAGCCGCCGAAGTCGGCACGCCTCGACAGATCAGGCCCGAGGACGCGATCAATGCGCCAAAATCCTCGTGCTTTCGCTCTGTCTACGCCGTTTTGGTCGCGAACACGACACCAATCCTGTCGAGCACGGCTCTGCACGTATTCTACCTACGCGGGGCTCCCGGCTTTAAGCAGCCAGGAAGCGATGCGGAAATCTGCATACAGGTTAGACATGGCATATGCGGGAACCAGGCGGCTGTCGGACTAGCCTTCCTCGAACTGGCAACTATAGAAGCGAGGACAGTAAAATATTTTTATGAAGATAAAGGCGTAAGGCTGAGCCACATTAACGTTGAAGCGATGATCGACGGAAAATGGCGTCTGATCGATACGACATACGGCGCTTATTGGACCGAAGACACTATCGGCAAGGCACCCTTCGCCCTAGCGGCAACTGACGACATAATAAATGACGAGAAAATTCGCAAAAACGTGTCATTTAATACGGCGCTGATGCCGTATAGTCTTTATGAAACGTTTTTGAACGTTGATCGCTTCAATTATCTTAGCAACAAACCCGACATCGTCAGGGGCGAAGCTGGGACGGTCGGCATCGATCTGACCGGCAATAGCGGGGCGGAGAACTTCAACAACATCCCAAATTATGTTGGAGACAACGTTGCGGGTCGCCCATTCACCGGCCTGGAGTACGATCTCGACCCGGAAGAAAAGACAAAGCCGATCGACCTGACCATCGAGGTGTCCGGCGCTTCTATCACCGGCGATAAGCCTGCGTGGGTATGCGTCGATGCCCAGTGCCGAAAGTTCGACAAAGACGTGAAACTGGTCTCCTTCCGAACTCGCGCTCCCGATAGGCTCTATATCAAGACTGAAAACGACGTCGCCTTCGTTGTAATGAAGTCGATCACTTGGAAGGTCGAACAAGGCTCATGACAGCGCCGCTTTCGGGCGTTGACGGAGGCTTTGGCCGACTCGTTTTGACAACTCACGAGCCTCATGTCCGCGACCGGCCGTCGAGCGCATCGCCAGTTCCTGAACGCCGCGAATTCAGATCGCTTTGTTCGCGGCGCCAAGCGTCGGCCCGCAGTCACCAACCGGCTCAACCAAAGCAGCAATTTTATCATCGAGCGAAAGGCGCTTTGGCCCTTGGGGCATAGGCTTGATTTTTGGAAGAAGGCGAGCGCAGATGCGCCAGCCCCACAGAGAGTGTTAAATGTCGAATTCCCAGACAGATGTCGATCAGGCCAATTCGTCATTCTGGGACGATCTATGTGGATCGCATTTGGCGAGCGTGTTGGGCGTGACGGACAGCACGCCCAGTTCTCTGAAGAAATTCGATGACTGGTATATGGATTACTATCCATATCTTCTCGGCCACATCCCCTTCGGATCGATGGCAGGAAAGGATGTCCTCGAAGTCGGGCTCGGCTACGGCACCGTTTCACAAAAGATCATGTTGTCAGGAGCGCAATACTCGGGGCTGGACATTGCTGCCGGCCCTGTCGCGATGTGCAATGACCGCGCGAACCAGATTGGCCGAGAGCCTGGGGCAAGGCAGGGAAGCATTCTCCATGCCCCCTTCCGTGACGCAACTTTCGATTACGTGGTCGCGATTGGCTGCCTGCATCACACCGGCGACCTCCAAGGCGCAATCAACGAGTGCCTCCGCGTTCTGCGCCCAGGCGGGAGGCTGATCTTCATGGTTTACTACGCCTACTCCCTGCGCCGATTTCAGCAGGCGCGATCCGAAACACTGCGGTATCTGAAGGCCGAGACGTTTGGTTATCGCGGCCCGGTGTTCGGCATGCGCGCAGCGGAACGCGCGTCCTACGATAAAAATTCCGCCGGGGACGCCGCCCCTCACACCGATTTCATCAGCCGCCGCTCCCTAGCCCATCTCTGCCGCGGCTTTACGAAGTTCTCTTCCCGCGTCGAGAACTGGGACGATGCGAGCCCGTTTAAAACGAGTAAGAGAGCCGATATGATCGGCAGTGTATGGCCCCGCTTTCTGGGCCTTGATCTATATGCAACCGCCACAAAGTAGAACAATGCCGACCAAAGAAGAAAATCTTGCGGTTTGGGCAGATCGCGTAGCCGCCGATCTTCTGGATCACTTCGCCGTCACTTTCGTCAATTCGGAGAGCAATGCGGGCATCGACCCAAAAGCAGCGCTCCAGTCAAAGATCAAATATCGGCTTGTTGCCACCGTTCAAGGACGGATAGACTTGGATCGCGCTGCCGCAGCAGGTGCGACCGAAGAACCAAACTAGGTCGCGCCCACCCCGTTGGTCGATACACGCCCGAATTGGCCCAGTTGCCCTGAACCGTCCCAGACGTGCAGCCATACACCGCCGTCCAAATGCACGAGTTTGCATTGTTTACGGCGGCCCCTGAGACTGCGCCGATCGCTGAAATCCGCATCTACATATCAGCGCCATTTGCCAGAGTTAGCCCGCTCGACGTGACGATGTCGAAAGGCACATACTGCGATGGGACGGTGCCTGTGCCATTGGCCACCGTCAGCGTTTCGCCGAGCGTCGCGGTGCCGGAGATGGCCGGCAGCACGGTATTTGCCGGCACGGCCGAAACACCGGAGAACTTCTCCTTGAAGCCCTCGAAATTGGCGTAGCTGCGCTTCTGCGCGGCCTTGGTGATGGGCATATCATTCGCCCTTCTTCTTCGCGTCGCCCTTGTTGCCGGGTGCCGTCTCGGCCTCGTTCTTCGGAGCCGCCGGCTCCTTCTTCTGCCGCGGGATGAAGCGCGATCGGCCCATTCCGTCAGGCGTGCCTCGGAAATCTCCGGCGCGTCGAATTCATCGCCGGAACCGTCACCCATCTGTCAAACGGCACGACTATTGCGTCGGCTCCGAAACGGAGACGACCATGCTGCGCGACTGCCCGCCCGACGCCAAGGCCACCCTTGCCCTGATCGCCCTGTCGGCGATCTGCATCCTGGGCTGGCTTGCCGATCTCAGCCTTTGAGTGCGCGCTTTCCCACCGAATTGCCCCTGTCGTCCAACACCCACAGCCACTAGACTGCCGCCTCATCGAATCGAACGGTCGGGTCCATGAAGCGCATTACCCTCCTTGCCGGCATCCTCGGATTGGCCGTGTTTCTGTCCGGCTGCGACAAGTGCGGCAATTTCGGCCCGCTGTTCGGATCGTCCGACACCAAGAGCTGCGGCGGCAAGTCGACGAGTTAGGGCCAGCGGGACAGATGGCTGACGAGATCGAGTTCGACAGAAGCGCGCCGACGGCGGCCGGCACGGTCGCCACCCTGTCGCCGCTGGTCCGCCGGATCATCGCCGGCAATGGCGGACCGATGACCTTCACGGGCACCTGCTCCTATATCGTCGGCCGCGGCACGGTGGCGATCATCGATCCCGGCCCCGACGATGCGGGCCATATCGAGCGCCTCCTGGCGGCGGTCCAAGGCGAGACGGTCAGTCATATCGTCGTCACCCATACCCATCGCGATCACTCGCCCGCGGTGCCCGCGCTGAAGGCGGCGACCGGCGCGACGGTGGTCGGCTGCGGGCCGCATCAGCCGTCGCGGGAGCTCGGACCGGGCGAAGGCCGCGTGCTCGATGCCGCCGCCGATACCGATTTCCTGCCGGACTGGGCGATGGCCGACGGCGACGCCGTCTCCGGGCCCGGCTGGAGCCTCGCCGCCGTCGAGACGCCCGGCCACACCGCCAACCATCTCGCCTTCACGCTCGCCGAAGAGGAGACGCTGTTCTCCGGCGACCATGTCATGGCCTGGTCGACCACGGTGGTTGCCCCGCCCGACGGCTCGATGGCCGCCTACATGGCCTCGATCGAAAAACTGCGCGGGCTGGAGCACGCCCGCTACTGGCCGGGCCATGGCGGCCCGGTCACCGAGCCGCAGCGGTTTCTGCGCGGACTGGTCCAACACCGCCGCCAGCGCGAGGCCGCGATCCTGAACCGGCTCGGCGCCGGCGACGACACCATCGCCGCGATGGTGCCGGTGATCTATCAGGGCCTGGCTCCGGCCCTGCACGGCGCCGCGGCGCTTTCCGTGCTGGCCCAGATCGAGGATCTCGTGCTGCGCGGCGCCGTCCAGTCCAGCGACGCGATTCCAGCCCTCGCCAGCCGCTACAGGCTCGCCTGAAGCCGCCTGGAGCATCGGCTTTTTTCGGAAACCGCGTTCCACTTTTCCGGCCGCTCTAGCGGCTCTCCATCAGCAATTCGATCTCGTCGGTGAAGGCCGCGACACGCGCCGCATTCGCGCCGAGATCATGGCTGCCGAGGCGCGAGGCCGAGCGGATGTCGATCCGGCTGCCGTCGACACGCGGCCTGATGCGGATGGCGATGTCCTCGGAGAAATGCAGGATGCGGCCGCGGGCCACCGCCTCGACCCGCCCTGCGCCGCTGCGCCCGCCCGGCCGCGCGGTCTCCAGCACCTGCCAGCCCAGCCCCAACGCCGCTCGCCTGGCGAGATCGAAGGCGGCCTCCGCCGGCAGTTCGAGCAGGATCGGCACCGCCTTGGGATAGGCCTGACGCTGCAAGCGCCGCTGCAGCGCCGGCACGTCGGGCGGGACCCGGCCGGAACGCGCCGTCAACGCGGCCTGCGAACGGCTGAAGGCGGGGGGATCGTCGATATCGGTCGAGACATCGGCAAGAGCCGGCCTGGTCACGAGCCTGAGCACGATAAAGCCTGCCGGTGCGAGCAGGAGGAGCGAGAGCAGCAGCGCACCGGCAGCCATACCGGCGCCGCGATGGCCGGAATGCCAGATGCGGATGAAGGCGAGGATGGCAAGACCGAGCGCCGCGAGCACGAGAACATAGGCGCCGGCGACCGGGGCGAGCCCCTCGATGCTCGGCTCCCGCAAACGGACCAGCAGCAGCGACAAAAGCAGCACCGCGAACGCAAACCAGGCCAGTCGCCTGCTCCAGACAGCGGCGCGCGAAACCGGTTCCTCGAAGACGAGACGGCGGTGCATGGCCCTTTCGTGCCCGTGGCGAACCCGGAACGCAAGCCGGCGAGCGCGTGAAGCGCAATCTTAATCAAATCGGCAATAAGTGGGCAGGAAGAGGTTTCGCTGCTGCCTCTCGGCCTCCGCCACCGCCTTACCGCCGCATGTCTCGCTCGAGTCCCGCCGTGAAATTCTTCCCCTCTTCGATCCAGAACTATCTCGTCGCCACCATGGCGTGCCTGTGCGTCCCGGGCATCGGTGCGCTGGCCTACATGGCGCAACAATCCATCGTCGACGTGCGCAGCAACATGCGGCTGGCCGAGCTGGTCGATGCCGACAAGGCCCTGCTGCTCACCGGCAACGCGATCCGCACCGCGCGCGGACAGGCCCAGACCAGCATCCAGGTCGCCGACGATCCCGCCCCGGTGCTGAAGCAGATCGAGGAGAGCAATCGCAGCCGCATTGCCGAAGCAATCACGCAGCTCGACGAAACCGACCTGCCGAGCCGCAAGGAGCTGATCGCCGGCATCCAGCAGCAGCAGAAGCTCACCGACGCCAGGATGGCCGATCTCTATGCCGAGGCGGCGAAGCCGAAGGCGCAGCGCAGCCTCGCCGCCACCATGCCCTGGTATAACGGCGTCGGCTCGATCGAAGGCGCGATCGTCAAGGCTTCCGACGAGACCTCCAATGCCGCCCGCCTCGCCGACCCGATCCTGGCAGACCTGCAGAGCTTCAAGTCGGCCGGCTGGGATGTCCGCTCGAACTACGGCACGCAATGCTCGGTGCTGCGCCCGGCCTTCGGCTCGGGCAAGGCGCTCGAGACGGCGCAGATCCGCAAGCTCGGCGAATTGCGCGGCATCTCCAACGCCGCCGGCGAGACGCTGAAGCAACTCGCCTCGCGGCCTGGCGTCGGCAGCGAGCTCGTCCGGAAGATCGGCGTCATGTCGGCCGAGGTCGAAGCCTCGAACCGCAGGATGGACGACCTGATCGGCAAGCTCGGGCAGGGTTCCGGCCCCGTCATCGCGGCGGAGGAATGGACGAAGCAGTGCAACGCGCCGTTCACCGCGATCGTCTCCGCCGTCACCCAGTCGCTCGACGACATGGTCACGCGGACGGAGAAGGAGCTCAACGCTGCCTGGACGAGGCTCGCCATCGTCGGCTCGTTGCTGGCCGTGCTGCTCGCGATCTGCGTCCTGAGCTGGCGCGGTGTGCAGCGCCGGGTGGCGCGGCCGCTGGTCTCGCTGAAATCTGCGCTGGACGAGATGCAGACGGGCAATTTCGCCCAGGCCATCCCGGCTGCCCCCTCGCCGGACGAAATCGGTTCGCTGAGCGGCGCCCTCGAAATCTACCGTGAGAACGCGCTTGCCCTCGAGCAGAACCGGCGCGACCGCGAACTCGCGATGCTCGCCGATGCCGAGCAGGCTGCCCATGTCCAGAAGCTGCTCGGCGAAGTCGCCAACATCGTTGCCGATGCCCGTGACGGCAATTTCTCCGGCAAGGCGCAGGTCGGGGGCATGGAAGGCCCGCTCAAGGAACTCGTCGAGGGCATCAACGAGATCAACGCGGTTGTTGACGGGGCGACGACGGAGTTCGCCGGGGCGCTGTCTGCGATCGCGGGCGGGGACCTGACCAACCGGGTCGAGACGGCCTATCGCGGCCGCTTCGCCGACCTGAAGGGCGCGATCAACGAGACGGTCGACCGCCTCTCGGACACGGTCGCGACGATCCAGACGACCTCGGCCGATGTCGGGCTCGCCGCGCGCGAGATCAACATGGGCGCCGACGATCTGTCGAAGCGCACCGAGGAGCAGGCCTCCTCGCTGGAAGAGACCGCCGCCACGACCGAGGAGCTCGCGGCCTCGGTCAAGGCCTCGGCCCAGGCCTCGAAGGATGCAGCCCGGATCGCCGACGAGGCGATGCAGGCAGCCGAGAGCGGCGGCACTATTGCCGGACAGGCAGTCGACGCCATGGCCAGGATCGAGAGCGCCTCGCAGAAGATCTCCGACATCATCCGGGTGATCGACGACATCGCCTTCCAGACCAACCTGCTGGCGCTCAACGCCGCGGTCGAGGCAGCGCGTGCCGGCGATGCCGGCAAGGGCTTCGCCGTCGTCGCCTCGGAGGTGCGGACCCTGGCGCAGCGTTCGAGCGAGGCGGCCAAGGACATCTCCGGCCTGATCTCCTCGTCCAATGTCGAGGTCGGCGAGGGCGTCAAGCTGGTGCGGCAGGCCGGCGACCAGCTCAGCCGCATCCTGGCGGCCTCGCAGAAGGTGGCGGCGACGATCGCCGACATCTCGGCGGCGTCGGGCGAGCAGGCCAACGGCATCGACGAGATGAGCCAGGCGGTGGCGCATCTCGACGAGATGACCCAGCAGAACGCGGCTCTCTCCGAACAGAGCGCGGCCTCGGCCAACGCGCTATCGGGCCGGATCGAGCAGCTCAATGGACTGGTCGCGACCTTCCGCACCGGGCGCGAGCCCACCAGCCAGACGGCTTACGCGCAACCGGCCACGCCGGCCCGCGCGAAGGCGCCGATGCGGGCCGCCAGGCCGGCTCCCGCCGCCTCCGGCGAGCCGGAACGGCTGCGGCAGCTGGCGGAGGCCGCCTTCGTCCAGTCACGTGCCCCCGCCCCCCGCAAGGTCGCCAATGGCGGCCGGGCCAACGATTCCGGATGGGAGGAGTTCTGAGGCCACCAAGCCTTCGAACATCCTCGAACACGACACGAACGGCGCCCTCAACGGGCGCCGTTGGCGTTTCAGGAATGCGGCGCTGGCCGCACGTCACCCCGGCAGCCGGTAATCCCTGAACATCTCGCGCAGCGCCGTCTTCTGGATCTTGCCGGTCGCCGTGTGGGGGATCGCCTCGACCAGCACGACATCGTCCGGCAGCCACCATTTCGCGATCTTGCCGGTCATGAAGGCGAGCATCTCGTCCTTGCCTGGCGTGCGGCCGGGCTTCGGTACGATCACCAGCAGCGGCCGCTCGTCCCATTTCGGATGGGCGACGCCGATCACCGCCGCTTCCACCACATCGGGATGAGCGATGGCGAGGTTTTCGAGGTCGATCGAGGAGATCCATTCGCCGCCGGACTTGATCACGTCCTTCGAGCGGTCGGTGATCTGCATGTAGCCGGCAGGGTCGATCGTGCCGACATCGCCGGTGTCGAAGAAGCCCTCTTCGTCGAGGGTCGGTTCGTCCTCGCGCCGATAATAGGCTTTCGCCACGGCGGGCCCGCGCATCTTGAGCCGGCCGAACGTCTTGCCGTCCCAGGGGAGATCCCGCCCCGCATCGTCGGTCAGGCGGAATTCCACCGTGAAGCCGGGATGCCCCTGCTTGACCTTGAGATCGTAGAGCGCATCGCCCTCCAGATGCTCGTAGACGGGTTTCACCGAGCAGAAGGAACCGAGCGGGCTCATCTCGGTCATGCCCCAGGCATGGGCGACGGTGACGCCGTATTTCCGCTCGAAGGTCTCGGTCATCGCGCGCGGGCAGGCCGAGCCGCCGATGACGACGCGCTTCAGCGTCGAGAGCTTGCCCTCCGTCGCCTCCAGATGCTGCAGCAGGCCGAGCCAGACGGTCGGCACCGCCGCCGTCATGGTCACGCCCTCGCCCTCCAGCAGGGCATGGAGCGAAGGGCCGTCGAGCTTCGCGCCGGGCATCACCAGCTTGGCGCCGGTCATCGGCGCGGAATAGGCCAGAGACCAGCTGTTGGCGTGGAACAGCGGCACGACAGGCATCACCGAATCACGCGACGACAGGTTGAGATAATCCGGCGTCGCCCAGGTCATCGCATGCAGCACGTTCGAGCGATGCGAATAGAGCACGCCCTTCGGCCCGCCGGTCGTGCCCGAGGTGTAGCACAACCCCGACGCCATGTTCTCGTCGAAGCGGCCCCAGGCGAAATCGTCGTCGACCTCGGCCAGCCAATCCTCATAGGCGACAGCGCCCCTCAGGCTGGTCTGCGGCATATGCGCGGCATCGGTCAGCACGACATAGCGCTCGATCGTCGGCAGCTTGTCCTGGATCGCCTCGACCATCGGCACGAAGGTCAGGTCGAGGAAGAGCAGACGGTCCTCGGCGTGGTTGACGATCCAGGCGATCTGCTCCGGGAACAGCCGCGGATTGACCGTGTGCGTGATCGCGCCGATGCCGCTGATGCCATACCAGAGCTCGAGATGGCGGTCGCTGTTCCAGGCCAGCGTCGCGACGCGGTCGCCCAGCGTGATGCCCTGTCGCTGCAGGCGCTTCGCCACGCTCAACGCGCGGCTGCGGATCTCGGCATAGCTGCGCCGCCTCAAGGAGCCATCCTCGACGGCGCGGCTGATCACCTCGCGGGTGCCGTGCTGGATGGCGGCGTGGTCGATGATGCGGTGGAGCAGAAGGGGCCAGTCCTGCATCAGGCCGAGCATGCGCTTATCCTCCCAAATCCGTTTGCCCGGAGGATAGCGGCGCGCTCCCGCGAAAGGGAAGTCATCCCATCGGAGGCTCGCCTGCGCCCGCCAGATGGTTTAGGCCTGATCCTTCAAGAGCGGGGGGAAACGCCATGACCGCACCGAAGATCGTGCAGCAGGCCGCGACGGAACCGGACCGGGTCTGGTTCCGCTTCATGCGGCTGCATCAGCGCATGCTCATGCAGATGACGGCCCGTATTCGCGCGCTCGGCCTCTCGATCCCGCAATTCGACCTTCTCTCGACCCTGACCGAGCAGGAGGGCATCAGCCAGAGCGAACTGGCCGAGCGGCTCTACGTCACCAAGGGCAATGTCTCCGGGCTGGTCGACAGGCTGGTGCAGGCCGGGCTGGTCGAGCGGCGCGCCATCGCCGGCGACCGGCGCTCCTATGCCATGCACCTGACGCCGGAAGGCCGCCGGCTCGCCGAAGCCGGCATCGCCGCCCAGCGCGATTTCGTCGCGAACACGCTCGGCAAGCTGGAAACGGACGATCTCGTCGAGCTCGACCGGCTGGTGCTGCTCTGGCGCGATTTCGCCCGCGCCGTCGACGCCGAGTGAGCGGCCATGGCTGATGGCATCGACCTGACCGCATCCGCAACGCGCTTGCGTGAGGCCCTGCTCGCCCGCCGCTTCAGCGCCACCGATCTTCTCGAAGCGACATTCGCCCGCATCGATGCGCTGAACCCGCGCCTCAACGCGATCGTGACGCAGGATCGCGTGGCCGCTCGCGCGATGGCGAAAGCCTCGGATGAGCGCATCGCCAGCGGTACGGCTCGCCCACTCGAAGGGCTACCGATCACGATCAAGGATGCATTCGACGTCGCCGGCCTGCCCTCCTCCGGCGGGTTGCCGGCCTATCGCGAGCGCGTGCCGACCGAAGATGCCGCCGCGGTCGCAAGGCTGCGGGCCGCCGGTGTTGTGATTATCGGCAAGACGAACGTCCCGGTCTTTTCCGGCGATTTCCAGAGCTACAACCCGGCCCATGGCGTCACCAACAACCCCTGGGACGAGACGCGCTCGCCGGGCGGATCGTCAGGCGGGGCGGCGGTCGCGGTCGCGACCGGGATGAGCGCCTTCGAGCTCGGCTCCGATCTCGGCAGCTCGATCCGCTGGCCGGCCCATGCCTGCGGCGTCTTCGGTCTCAAGACGAGCTGGGGGCTGGTCTCGACCTGGGGTGCGATCCCGCCACCGCCGGAGCGCCGCACCCTGCGCAATGTCGATCTGATGGTCGCCGGCCCGATCACCCGCGCCACCGAGGATCTCGACCTGATCCTGCCGGTGATCGCCGGGCCACGCGATACGGCCCTGCCCGCGCCCGCACTGCCTCAGCCGCGCCGGACCGACGCAAAGGGCCTGCGCGTCGCGCTCTGGGCCGACGATCCCTTCGCGCCGGTCGACCGCGAGGTCGCGGATGCCGTGCGCGAGGCAGCGCGCCGCCTGGCCGAGGCCGGCGCCATCGTCGACGAGACGGCGCGGCCCTCGATCCGCTTCGCGGACGCGTTCGAGATCTATGCGCTGCTGAACCATGCCGTCGTCGCCTATGGCCTGCCGCCGAAGGTGCGCGCCCGCATCCAGGCGCAGGCCGCACGCTTCAGCCCGAACGACCTGTCGCACCAGGCCCTGCAGGCCCGCGGCGCCCGGATGACGCCCGGCCTCTACCAGCAGGTCAGCCAGCGCCGCCTCGCCCAGAAGCGGCAATGGGCCAGCTTCTTTTCGCGCTACGACGTGGTGCTCTGCCCGCCGGCCCCCGTCGCCGCGATCCCGCATGATCACGGCCCCGACATCCATGCCCGCCGCCTGATCGTGAACGGCGAGCCGCGGCCCTATCTCGACTTCCTGCTCTGGGCCGCGCTTGCCACCGGGGCGGACCTGCCGGCCCTGTCGGCCCCGGTCATGCGGTCGCGCGAGGGCCTGCCGCTCGGCGTCCAGATCATCGCGCCCTTCGGCGAGGATCGCACTGCCATTGCCGTCGGGGCGATGCTGGAAGAACTGGGCGGGCGGTTCACGCCGCCGCCGCTCGCAAACTGAACCGCTCGGAGGGCGGTTGCACACGCCTGAAGCGAGGCCTTTCCGTTTCCCCCGCCCCGCGGCAGAGTCTACTGTCCCCTGCGTCAAATTCGCTCAACATTTGCAACCATATCAGCGTATGTTGGCAAGAATATTAAACAGAACCGGGAGCCCATCATGCTGTCGAATGTCGCCGTCAGGGATATCGAGACCCTCGTCCATCCCTATACCAACCTCGCCACGCATCGGCAGACGGGCCCGCTGATCCTGGAGAGCGGCAAGGGCATCTATGTCTACGACTCCACTGGCAAGGAATATATCGAGGGCATGGCGGGGCTCTGGTGCACCTCGCTCGGCTATTCCAACCAGGAACTGGTCGAGACCGCCTATGAGCAGATGAAGAAGCTGCCCTTCACCCATATCTTCGGTGGACGCAGCCATGACCCGGCGATCGAGCTCGCCGAAAAGCTCAAGGAGATCGCCCCGGTTCCGATCTCCAAGGTGTTCTACGGCGCCTCGGGCTCCGATGCCAACGACACACAGGTCAAGATCGTCTGGTATCTGAACAACGCGCTCGGCCGGCCGCAGAAGAAGAAGATCATCTCGCGGCTGAAGGGCTATCACGGCGTCACCGTCGCCTCGGCCTCGCTGACCGGCCTGCCGAACAACCATATCGATTTCGACCTGCCGCTGCCGGGCATCCTGCACACCTCCTGCCCGCATCACTACCGCTTCGCCGAGCCCGGCGAGAGCGAGCAGGACTTCTCGTCGCGCCTCGCCGCCGAGCTGGAAGAGATGATCCTGCGCGAGGGGCCGGACACGGTCGCCGCCTTCATCGCCGAGCCGGTGATGGGCGCCGGCGGCGCGATCATCCCGCCGGAGGGCTATTTCGAGAAGATCAACGCCGTGCTCGCCAAGTACGACGTGCTGTTCATCTCGGACGAGGTCATCACCGGCTTCGGCCGCACCGGCAAGATGTTCGGCACCGAAACCTACGGCATGAACGCCGATTCGATCTCGCTCGCCAAGCAGATCACCTCGGCCTATTTCCCGCTCAGCGCCGTGATGATGAACGACAAGATCTATGACGTGCTCGTCGATCAGAGCCGCAAGATCGGTACCTTCGGCCACGGCAACACCTATGCCGGCCATCCGGTCGGCTGTGCCGTCGCGGTCAAGACGCTGGAGATCTACCAGCGCGACAGAATCGTCGAGCATGTCGAGAAGGTCTCGCCGACCTTCCTGCGCCGTCTGAACAAGCTGAACGAGCATCCGCTCGTCGGCGAGGCCAAGGGCGTCGGCCTGATCGGCGGCGCCGAGCTGGTCAAGGACAAGCAGACCAAGGCTTCGTTCGAAGGCAAGAAGGGCGTCGGCGCCAAGGCCGTCGCCTATGCGCTGGAGGAGGGCTTCATCACCCGCGCCATGGGTGATCGCCTCGCCTTCTGCCCGCCGCTCGTGATCAACGAGGCCGAGATCGAGGAAATGTTCAATCGCTGCGAGCGCGCCCTCGACAAGACCCTGAACTGGGCCAAGGCGGAAGGCCTGCTGGCCTGACAGCCGTTCAGCGCTGAAACGACGGAAGGCCGGGCGGTGACGCCCGGCCTTTTTCATGTTCAGCAATGTGGCGGATCAGCCCGAAAACGCCACGAACAGATCACAGAGGCGCCCCGGCGCCGTCCCGATCCGCCGTCAGACAGGCAAGACCGGCCGGCGCGAGCCGCCGGCATGAGGTCATCAGTTGAGTCAGGAGCCATGTTTCAACGCGACACGCACGCCCCGACACCGGCCCGCAAGGGTTTCCATGACGCCACGGCGCGGGCGACCTATGCCTCCCGCTTCCGCCCGATCGCAATTCGGGCGGTCGCCGCGGGAACCCGACAGGCCGTACCTGCGTTGAAACAGCACGGCGAAGCACGCAAGGCCGATTTGCCCGGCGTTCTCCGCCACGGTTTCCACGACTGAAACCTCCCCTTCGAGACCCATGACTTGGCCGGTGCGGAGCTTGCTCCCACCGGCCTTTTTCTTGGGCGGGAGGTGCCCCAACGAAAACGGGCGGCCCGAAGACCGCCCGCTGAAATCTCCGACATGTCCGATGCGATCAGACGACGATGACCTTCGCGCCGACCGGCACGCGGTTGAAGAGGTCGATCGCGTCGATATTGCGCATCCGGATGCAGCCGGACGAGGCCGAGCGACCGATCGTCTCCGGCTCGTTGGTGCCGTGGATGCGGTAGAGCGTGTCGTGGCCGTTCTGGTAGAGATAGAGCGCGCGGGCGCCGAGCGGGTTTTCCGGCCCGCCATTCATCCCACCCGCAACCGGCTTCAGATGCGGCCAGCGCTTGACCATCTCGGCCGGCGGCGTCCAGCGCGGCCATTCCGCCTTGCGCTGCACCACAGCCTCACCGGTCCAGCCAAAAGCCTCGTCACCGGTGGCGACGCCGTAGCGGATCGCCTTCTTGTTGGGGAGGACGAGGTAGAGGAACTTCTCCTTCGTATCGACATAGACCGTACCGGGCGCCTGCCCGGTCGGATCGGCGATCTCGTAAGGGAGATAGGGCAGGTAGGTGTCGAACTTGGGGACGAGCGCGATATATTCGGCATCGCGGGCTGACAGCTCCGGCGCGCTGACGCTCTTGTACTGGCAGGCGCCGAGCAGGGCCGACAGCGCCAGTGCTACGAAAACGGTCTTCTTCATAGTCCCCACCGAGCCGACCCGAAGGCAGCCTTTATGATGAATCGAACGTTAACGCTTCGTATCGGCCCAGCGCTTATCCAAAAGCGGCCGTCCGGCGAAGCACTAGGCCTCAAACGGCGATGGCGCAATCCGGTTCCCTTTCAGGCGTTCGGAAGGCGGCTTGGCGTGGCAAACCGGCCACGCATGACCCTTTGGCCCGCTCCAGCGCGCGGATAACGGCTCTTGACGACCCTGCTCTTCACCCACCCGGCAAGCCGTGCGCATGCAATGCCGGCGGGCCACCCCGAATGCGCCGACAGGATCAAGGCGGTCGAACAGGCGTTGGAAGCCGAGCGCTTCGCGGCACTGATTCGGCTGGAAGCGCCGCTCGGCACGCTCGACCAGGTGGTGCTGTGCCACCCCGCATCCTACGCGCAGGCGCTGATCGCCTCCGCGCCTGCGGCCGGGTTCGTGCAGGTCGATGCGGACACGCTGATGTCGCCCGGTACGATCGAGGCGGCGTTGCGCGGTGTCGGCGGCGCGGTCGCCGCCGTCGACGAGGTGATGGCCGGCAAGGCGCGCAACGCCTTCGTCGCGATGCGCCCGCCCGGCCATCATGCCGAGCGCGAACACGCGATGGGCTTCTGCTTCTTCAACCATGCCGCTATCGCGGCGCGCCATGCGCAGACGGCGCATGGGGCCGAGCGTGTCGCCATCGTCGACTGGGACGTGCATCACGGCAACGGCACGCAGGACATCTTCTGGGACGATGCCAGCGTGCTCTACGCCTCCGTGCACGAGATGCCACTCTATCCCGGCACCGGCGCGGCCTCGGAGCGCGGTGCGCAAGGCACGATCGTCAACGCCCCCTTGCGGGCCGGGGACGGTTCCGACGAATTCCGCGAGGCCTTCGAGACCGCGATCCTGCCGCGGATCGATGCGTTCCGCCCCGATCTCGTGGTGATCTCGGCCGGGTTCGACGCGCATTGGCGCGATCCGCTCGCCGACCTCAACCTGCGCGAGGCCGATTTCGCCTGGGCGACCTCGAGGCTGATGGAGGCTGCCGACCGCCATGCCGGAGGCCGCATCGTCTCGGTGCTGGAGGGCGGCTACGATCTCGACGCGCTGGCGAAGTCGACCGCCGCCCATGTCTCGGCGCTGATGGAGGGCTGAGCGCCCGAAGCGCCGCCTATTCCAGCGGCGACGTCTCGGCGATCTCGATGCCGAAGCCGGAGAGGCCGACGAAGGAACGCGGCGAGGAGGCGAGATTCACGATCGAGCGGACACCGAGATCGCGCAGGATCTGCGCACCGAGACCGACCTCACGCCATTGCTGAATCCGCAATTCGTCCGAACCTTCCTCGTCGACGCTCTTGATCGGCACGCCGGCGCTGCCGTCGCGCAGGTAGATCAGCACGCCCTTGCCTTCCTGCTGGAAGCGCCGCAGCGCGCACTGGATCGAGCCGGCGCCGCCGAGCACGTCGGCCACTACGTCGGCGCGATGCAGCCTGGCCGGCACCTTCTCGCCATCGCCGAGCTTGCCCATCACGAAGGCGAAATGCTGGGTGCTGTCGAAAGGCGTGACATAGACATGGCCGGTCACGTCGCCGAACTCGGTCTTGACCGGGAAGGAATGCACGCGCTCGACCAGCTTCTCGCGCAGCTGACGATAGGCGATCAGGTCCGCGACGGTGATCTGCTTCAGCCCGTGCTTCTCGGCGAAGGCGGTGATCTGTGCGCCCTTCATCACCGTGCCGTCGTCATTGGCGAGCTCGCAGATGACGCCGACCTGCGGCAGCTCGGCGAGCTTGCACAGGTCGACCGCGGCCTCGGTATGGCCGGAGCGCATCAGCACGCCGCCGTCCTTGGCGATGAGCGGGAAGACATGGCCGGGGCGGACGAAATCGGCGGCGCCCATATTGCCGTTGGCGAGCGCGCGCACCGTGTTGTTACGCTGCTCGGCCGAGATCCCGGTGGTCAGCCCATGCTTGACGTCGACCGTGATGGTGAAGGCCGTGCCGAGCGGGGCATCGTTTGACGAGACCATCGGATCGAGGCGCAGGCGCCGGGCCTCGCCCGCCGTCAGCGGCGCGCAGACGATGCCGCAGGTGTTGCGGATGATGAAGGCCATCTTCTCCGGCGTGCAGAGCGAGGCGGCGACGATGAGATCGCCTTCGTTCTCGCGATCGTCGTCATCGGTGACGATGACGATCTCGCCACGGGCAAAGGCTTCGATGGTCTCGGCGACATTATTGGACATGGCAGCCTCGCGCGGCCCGGACAGGCCGAGGAAATCATTGGGGGTGACGGCGCCGCCGGTGGCGGCGGTGATGCGCTCGGCGCTTTCGCGGGAGATCCAGGCGGCCGGATCATTGCAGAGCGCGGTCACGCTGGCCGGCGACAGGTCGACCTGCCTGGCAAAGGCGCTGCGTGCGATCTTGTTCTGCCGGAGCCAGACGTCGAGCTTCATGCCGTGAAACTAATACGGCGCCACTTCACCTGCAATGAACGATCGATGCATTTTCAGTATTGCTGAAATGCAAGATGCGACGCAGCGGCAAAAGCCACTCCGCCTCACTCCTGGAACGGCCAGCGCGGCTCGACGACGCCGACCTGTGCGCGATGGCGCAGATACTGGTCGGCCAGCACGCAGGCGACCATCGCCTCGCCGACCGGCACGGCACGGATGCCGACGCAGGGGTCGTGACGGCCCTTGGTGAACATCTCGGCCTCGCCGCCGGTGCGCGTCACGGTCGCGCGCGTCGCCAGGATCGAGGAGGTCGGCTTCACCGCGAAACGCGCCACGATCGGCTGACCGGTCGAGATGCCGCCCAAAATGCCGCCGGCATGGTTGGAGAGGAAGAGCGGGCGCCCGTCATTGCCGGCGCGCATCTCGTCGGCGTTGGCCTCGCCGGAAAGCTCGGCCGCGCCAAAGCCCTCGCCGATCTCGACGCCCTTGACCGCATTGATGCTCATCAGCGCCGCCGCGATCTCGGAATCGAGCTTGCTGTAGATCGGCGCGCCCAGCCCCGCCGGCACGCCCTCGGCGACGATCTCCAGCACGGCTCCGATCGAGGAGCCGGATTTCCTGACACCGTCGAGATAGCTCTCGAAGAAGGCCGCGGCCTTGGCGTCGGGACAGAAGAACGGGTTGCGGCCGATCTCGTCCCAATCCCAGTTGGCGCGGTCGATCTTGTGCGGGCCCATCTGGACGAGGGCGCCGCGCACGATCATGCCCGGCACGACCTTGCGGGCGATGGCGCCGGCGGCGACCCGCATCGCCGTCTCGCGCGCCGAGGAGCGCCCGCCGCCACGATAGTCGCGGATGCCGTATTTGACGTCATAGGTGTAGTCGGCGTGGCCCGGCCGGTACTTGTCCTTGATGTCGGAATAATCCTTCGAGCGCTGGTCGACATTGTCGATCATCAGCCCGATCGAGGTGCCGGTCGTGACCTGCACGCCGTCGCTCTCGCGGGCGAAGACGCCGGAGACGATGCGGACCTGGTCCGGCTCCTGGCGCTGCGTGGTGAAGCGCGACTGGCCCGGCCGACGTCGGTCGAGATCGCCCTGGATATCCGCCTCGGTCAACGGCAGCAGCGGCGGGCAGCCGTCGACGACGCAGCCGATGGCCGGGCCATGGCTCTCGCCGAAGGTAGTGACGCGGAAGAGATGGCCGAAGCTGTTATGCGACATGGGAGCCCGATACGTTTCCTACCGGCTCTTAAGCCGGATCGGCGCGCGGCGAAACCCCGCATGGGCCGCCACGGCCGTTGACAAGGCCTGCCCTGGCCGCTTCAACGCAGCCATGAGCCGGACGTCCTGCCCCTCGCGCTCCTGGCGCCCCGGGAGCCCCATCATCGCGGGAGCCTAGCCCCGAGCCGCCCGGCAGGGCCGCTTCGGGGTCGATCCGGCTTTAGACCAGCCTGCTTGCGGGCGGCGAGCCACATGTTTTCCGACATAGACGGGCTTCCGCGACGAAGCCGCCCCGCTGCCCCAGCATTGGCCCGCCGCGACCATTCGAGCGCGGCCGGTCCTGTTCGGGGCACTGCGATCAACGGCCAGACTCATCATGAGATTTCTCCGCAGGCGCCCAGCGCCGGCATCGACGGCCAGCGTCAGCCTTGCCCGCGCGCTGTCCAAGCTCGGCTATTGCTCGCGGACACAGGCCGAGAAGCTGGTGCGCGAGGGGCGCGTCACGGTCGACGGCCGCAGCGTGCGGCAGGTCGAATTGCGTATCGATCCGCAGCGGGCGCGGTTGACGGTCGACGGCCAGACGGTGACGGCGGTGCGGCGGATCTATCTGATGCTCAACAAGCCGCGCGGCATCGTGACGACCGCAAGTGACCCGGAAGGGCGCCAGACCGTCTATGCCTGCCTGGAGGGCAAAGACCTGCCGCATCTCGCCCCGGTCGGACGCCTGGACATGGCGAGCGAGGGTCTGCTTCTGATGACCAACGACACGCGCTGGGCGCAGCGCATCCTCGATCCCGCCTCCGGGGTCGACAAGACCTACCATGTCCAGATCGACCGCGTGCCGGACGACGCCTTCATGGCCAGGCTGAGAGAGGGAGCGGTCGATGGAGACGAGGTGCTGTCGATCCGTTCGGCCGCCCTGCTGCGCTGCGGGGAGCGCAATGCCTGGGTCGAGATGGTGATCGACGAGGGCCGCAACCGGCAGATCAGGCGGATCGTCGAAGCGGCCGGCGCCGCGGTGCTGCGCCTCGTCCGGGTCAGGATCGGCGAACTCGAACTCGGCGATCTCGCCAAGGGCGCCGTCCGCGAATTGGCCCCTGAGGAAACCACACTGCCGCTTGCCGGCTATCCCGTCGGCAAGCTTCGCATCAACGTGGCTTGAGCAGCCGGCTCCGTCAGTGCGCCGGCCCCTTCGCCGGCGCTGCCGGGGCGCCCTCCCAGCGCGTATGCGCCGGCAGGTTCTCGCCCTTCATGATGACGGTGAGCAGCCCGATCTGGGCGTAATCGCCGACATGGGTGTCGTAGAGCACGGTCGCGCCGGCGCCGACGCAGACGCCCTTGCCGAGCCGCACGCGGCCGACCTTCATCACCCGATCCTCGTAGAGATGGGTCTGCAGCGCCGAATGGGCGTTCACCGTGCAGAAATCGCCGACCTTGATGCAGTCGAACTCGGTGATATCGGTCGAGTCGAGCCAGACGCCCTTGCCGTATTTCGCGCCGAACAGCATCAGGAACCAGGGCAGGAAGGGCGTGCCGCGCAGGTAGTCGAACAGCACCTTGCCGCCGAGGCCCCAGTACATCACCGCGACCGCCTCGGTGCGCATCGCCCACCACGACCACATCGGCTTCATCACGGGCTTGTAGACGCCCATCATCAGCCATTTCACGGCGGCGCAGATCAGGGCCTGCACGATGGCGATCGCCATGGCGACGCCCATGAAGGAGAGAACGAGCCCGGTCCAGTCGCCTTCGTTGATCTTCTGCTGCAAGACCATGTCGACCGCGATCGTGCCGAAGGTGATGAACAGCATCGCCGGGAAGGAGGTATGCAGCGCCTCGAAGACGCCGCGCCCGAACTGCTTGGCGAAGGAGGGCTTGTAGGTCCAGTCGGCGCCGAGATCGACCTTCTGCCGCGTCGGCAGGCGGATCGGCGGCGAGCCGAACCAGGTGTCGCCGGGCTGCATGCGATCATTGGCGGGCGGCTTGGACTTGATGCCGATCAGCACGCGATCGGGAATGACGGCGCCCGGCGGCACCACCGCGTCATTGCCGACGAAGACCTGATCGCCCGTGCGCGTCGCGTCGAGGCGCATATAGCCGCGGCGCATGTCCTCGTCGCCGAAGACGACCTCGTCGGCGATGAAGTTGCCGGCGCCGATGCCGGTCAGGTCATAGCGTCCCGAGAGATTGGTCGAGATCTCCGCGCCCTTGCCGATGCTGGCGCCCATCAGTCGGTACCAGGCACGCATATAGATGGTGGCGAAGAGCGAGGAGAGCGTCTCCAGCGTCACCTCGGTCGCCAGGGCGACCGTCCATTTGCGGGCGTAGAAGCCGGAATGGATCGACCAGGAGCCCGAGGTCACGCGCGGCAGGATCGCCCAACGCAAGGCAGCCATCAGCAGCACGGTGAAGGCGATCAGGCCAATCGCGGTCGGCCAGGTCAGGATCGGCAGGAACCAGAGATAGCTGATATCGGTCCAGCCGGCGATGAAGTAGTCGATCTTGTCGAACAGCCAAAAGGCCGGGAAGATCGGTAGCAGGCTGACCGGCGGCAGCACCACCAGCATCAGGATGTAGAAGGCCGTCATGAGCGCGCGGCGGCCCGCCGAGGCTTCGGCCTGCGGCGGCAGCGCGGCGAGATCGACCGTGCCGATCTTGCGGCCGGGCGTGCCGTCCCAGATCTCGGCTTCGCCGACATGGGCTCCGGGCTGAATGGCTGTCAGGTCGCCGATTTCAGCGTGGTTGCCGATTACCGAATCGTGGCCGAGCACCACGGAGGCGCCGGCCGAGACGTCCTTGCCGATGGTGATGCGGCCGATCACCAGCTTGTCGCCGATCGCCTCGCCATTGGCGAAGGTGGTCTTGGAGCCGAAGGTCGTGAAGTCGCCGATCTCGATCAGGTCGATGGCGCCGGCCTCGTAATCGGAGATGATGACGTCACGCCCGACCTTGGCGCCGAGCAGACGCCAGTAGAAGCGCATCACCGGCGTGCCTTGCAGCCACTTGATGTGGACCAGCCCGGCGACGCGGGCGGCGAACCACCAGCGGAAATAATAGACGCCCCAGAGCGGATAGACGCCCGGCTTCGTCCGGCCGAGCACGAGCCATTTCAGGGCGATGGCAATCAGGCCTGTCACGACGATGATCGCGACATAGACGCCGAGCAGCGCGAAAATCTGGCCGAGCAGCGGCAGGTCCTCGCCCGAGAGGATCATGTAGGTGACGAAGACGCCGAGCCATTGCGCGGTCGCCAGGCCGATGATGACCGGCAGCGCCACCGCCTGCGCAAGCCCACAGAGGAAGCGCCGCAGGAAAGGCGGCGGCGTGAAGGACAGGTCCTCGGCCACGGCGATGCCGCGCTCGTCGAGAAGCGCCGCCATCGCCCTGAGCGTACGCGCGCCATAAACGTCCTGCAACGTGATGCCGGCATAGGCCGGGGTCTCGCGCACGATCGAGATGAAGCGGGCGGCGAGCAGCGAATGGCCGCCGAGATCGATGAAGAAATCGGCTTCCAGCGGCAGGCTCGCCGTGCCGAGTACGCGCTTGGCCGCCTCCAGCAGCGCGGCTTCCGTCGCATTGCGCGGCGGCTCCTGCTCGCCCTCGGCGCTCGGCGCCGTCAATGGCGCCGCCTTGAGCATCTTGCGGTCGACCTTGCCGGAAACCATGCGCGGCAGCGAACCGGCCGCCTCGAAATGCGCCGGCACCATATAGGGCGGCAGCTTCTCGCGCAGGGCCGCGCGCAGCGCCGGGCCGTCGACCGCGACACCGGGCTCCGGCACGACGAAGGCGACGAGCCGCTCGATGCCGTCATCCGTGCGCAGCACGACCGCGGCCTGCCCGACGCCGGGTTCGTCGGCGAGCTTCGATTCGATCTCGCCGAGCTCGACGCGGAAGCCACGGATCTTGATCTGGTCGTCGATGCGGCCGTGGAAGACGATATTGCCGTTCTCGTCGAGGCTGACCGCATCGCCGGAGCGGTAGAGGATCGGATCGCCTTCGCCTGCGACCCCTGCAAAGGGGTTGGCGATGAACTTTTCGGCCGTCAACTCCGGCCGGCCATGGTAGCCCTTGGCCACGCCGGGGCCGCCGATCAGCAATTCGCCCTGCTCGCCCGGCTGGACGAGGCGCAGGTCCTCGCCGACAACGTAAGCCGTGTAGTTCGGGATCGGCTTGCCGATGGTCACGGTCTCGCCGGGGACGACTTCGGCCGCCGTCGCGACGACGGTCGCTTCGGTCGGGCCATAGGTGTTGAGGATGCGCCGGCCGGGCTTCGACCATTTCTGCACGATCGCGGGCGGCAGCGCCTCGCCGCCGAGCAGGATCAACTTCAGTGAGGGCACATCGGCCGGCAGGATGCCGAGCAGCGTCGGCACAGTGTCGATGATGGTGACGCCGGCCTCGTTGAGGATCGCCGGCAGCTTCTCGGCATCGCCCATCATCTCTGGCGAGGCGACGAAGAGGGTCGCGCCGACGAGATAGGGCGTCCAGATCTCCTCCATCGACAGGTCGAAAGCGACGGAAGCGCCCTGGAACGCGACGTCGTCCGGCCCGAAGCCGTAGAGCGCGTTTCCGGAGCGCAGGAAATGGCAGATGTTGTGGTGGCTGATGACGATCGCCTTGGGCGTACCCGTCGAGCCGGAGGTGTAGATCAGATAGGCCGGATGGTCGGCGGTGAGCCCGGCCGGACGCGCCGGCGGCTCGGTTCCGTCAGCACCGGCGGCAAGGCCTTCAGGTGTCCAGACGGCGCGCTCCGTCGCCTCGGCCCGACCGGCCCAGCCGGTGCAGGTGACGATGCCCTTGGCCTCGGCATCGTCGAGGCAGGTCGCGATGCGCTCGACCGGCGCCTCCGCGTCGAAGGGAATCCAGGCCGCGCCGGCGCGCGTGATCGCGATCTGCGCGACGAGAAGGTCGATGCCGCGCGGCATCCACAGGCCGACCATGTCGCCCGGGCCGATGCCTGCGAGCTGGAGGCCGCGTGCCTGCCGGCCAGCGGCAGCCCAGACCTCGGCATAGCTCAGGCGCCGATCGAGATCCGTGAGGGCGGGATGGTCAGGGCGCAGCGCGGCGGTCGCCGCGAAAATCTCGGCCAGCACCTCGTCCCGAATCAGATCGGGACGCTTCTCGCCTGCCAGCATGGCGAGTGTGTTGGCAGCAGCCGCGTCAGACGCCGCCGACAGCTTCGTCATATCGTTCATCGCGCCCCGCTGCGCTGAAAGGCCCGTCGCTGATGCCGCGGCAGGCCCTGCCCTCGGCCCTCTGGCGCCTTATCACGCACCTCGTGAAGAAAACCGGAATCGTCGCCTGTGCATCGCGACATCCGCGTGAGCCCCCCGACCGGGCAGGCCGCCGCATCACGCTTGTCTCGCTAGCATATTCTCCCTGCAAAATCACGGGTGAACGGGCCATGAATGCCACGGCCCGGCTGCGTGCTAACTCAGAGCCAGTCGGCCTTGTTCCCGCTGACGACGAGCAGCTTGCCCTGCCAGATCTCGACCATCGAGGCCTCGCGCGGCGCCACCGCCCCGACCAGGGCGAGCACCGCCCGCGCCACGCCGCCATGGCTGACGATCACCGTCTCGCGCTGCAATCCTTCGAGAACCGGCCGCACGCGCTCGGCCAGCATGCGGTAGCTCTCGCCACCCGGCGGCACGAAGCCCCATTTGTCGCGCTCGCGCAGATGCGCCTGCTCGCGCTCGGCCTTGCGGACGTCGCGCCAGGTGAAACCTTCCCATTCGCCGAAGGTCAATTCGCGCAGGCGGTCATCGATGCGGTATTCGCCGGCCGGCAGGGCGAGTTCGCGGCGGAGGATGTCCATGGTCTCGCGCGCCCGCTGCATCGGCGAGCCGATATAGGCAAGATCGGCGTAAGCCGGCTCCAGCGCCTTCAACCGACCGGCTGCCTCGGCGGCCTGGCGGCGACCGAGATCGTTCAGCGGGATGTCCTGACCGCCCTGCAGCCGGCCCTCCCGATTCCAGTCGGTTTCGCCATGGCGGACGAGGATGAGACGGTGAGGCAGCGAGAGCGGGACCATGCGGGGCTTCTGCACGCTGCCGCGGACAGGGTCAAAGCCCTTGCGCCGCCCGCAGCCATGCTTTCAGCCGATGGCGACAATTGGCCGCTTTCTGTGGCCGAATTTACACGGCCTGTGTATAGCGCCCTTGCCAATCACCAGCGGAACCGCATGTCCCCTGCCCTCACCTTGCCCGACGGCCGCAGCCTCGCGCTTTCCGCGACGCCGCTCGTCATGGGTATCGTCAACATCACGCCCGATTCCTTCTCGGATGGCGGATTGCTGAAGAATGCCGAGGCGGCGATCGCCCATGGCGCGCGCCTCGCCGCGGAAGGCGCGGCCATTGTCGATATCGGCGGCGAGTCGACGAGACCCGGCCATGCCACCGTCGATGCCGCGACCGAGATGGCACGCGTGCTGCCGGTCATCGCCGGGCTGAAGGCGCGGATCGACACGCCGATCTCGATCGACAGCTACAAGGCCGAAGTGGCGGAAGCGGCGCTCGCGGCCGGCGCCTCGATCGTCAACGATGTCTGGGGCGCCCAGCGCGACCCCCGCATCGCCGAGGTCGCGGCGCGAGCCGGCGCGCCGATCATCCTGATGCATAACCGCGACACGATCGACGCCTCGCTCGACATCTTCGAGGAGGTGCTGCGCTTCCTCGAGCGCTCGGTCGCGATCGCGACGCAAGCCGGCGTTCCTTCGAGCCAGATCGTTGTCGATCCCGGCATCGGCTTCGGCAAGACCGCACGTCAGAATCTCAACCTGATCCGCCATCTCGACCGGCTCGCCGTGCTCGGCTGCCCGATCCTGCTCGGCGCGTCCCGGAAATCGACACTCGGGCGCATCACAGGCCGGGAGGTTCCGGCCGAGCGGCTCGCCGCCAGCATCGCCGCGCATCTCTATGGCGCGAGCCGCGGCGCCGCCATCATCCGCGCCCATGACGTTGCCCCGCATATCGACGCGCTCAAGACCTGGGCCGCCATCGAAGACAGCATGAAAGCAGACCTGTGAGCGAAACCGGCCGCATCCTGATCGAGAAACTCGACATCTACGCCTATCACGGCTTCTTCTCGGAGGAGGAGCGGCTCGGCCAGCGCTTCGTCATCGACCTCGTGCTCGATGTCGACCTGCGCGCCGCCGCCGCCAGCGATCGCCTCACTGACACCGTCGATTATGGCCGCGCCGTCGCCATCGTCGCCGAAGCCTTCACGGCCCGCCGCTACCACCTGCTGGAAGGCGCGGCGCGCGCCGTGGCACTGGCGCTGTTCGATGCCTTCCCGATGATCGAGGCCGTCGAGGTCACCCTGCGCAAGCCGGCGCCGCCGATCCCGGCGACGCTCGGCTCGGTTGGCATCCAGCTGAGGTTCCAGCGTGAAGGTTGAGGCCGCACTCGCCTTCGGCGGCAATATCGGCGACCCCGTCGCGGCCTTCGCCGCGGCGCTGAAGGGGCTGCGCGCGCATCCGGACATCACGCTCGGCCAGCTGTCCTCGATCTATCGCACGCCGCCCTGGGGCAAGACCGACCAGCCGGAATTCCTCAATATGGCCGTGCTGGTCGAGACCTCCTTGCCGCCGCAGGACCTGCTCGCCTTCTGCCTGGAGCTGGAGCGCGCCGGCGGCCGGGAACGCCGCGAGCGCTGGGGGCCACGCACGCTCGATATCGACATCCTGACCTATGGCGACGCGATCATCGACCAGGCGCGGTTGCAGATCCCGCATCCGCGCATCCCCGAGCGCGCCTTCGTGCTGACGCCGCTGGCCGAGATCCTGCCGCAGCGCCTGATCGGCGGGCGCAGCGTCACCGAATTGCTGGCGGCGGCCACAGACGAAACGATCCGCCGCGACGATATCGCGACGGATCGTTTGAAGACTCTACTGGCCAGTTAACTCACCGCATCGGATCGATCAGACGGAACAGTCGGTCGATCCGATGAGCGGGATCACTCGCCCTTGTCGAGGGAGATGTCCGGCGCGGTCGGCACCTTCATGCCGACGACATGGTAGCCGGCATCGACATGCATGATCTCGCCGGTGATGCCGCGCGACATGTCGGAGACGAGGAAGACCGCGGTCTCGCCGACCTCCTCGATGGTGACCGTGCGGCGCAGCGGCGAGTTGTACTCGTTCCAGCGCAGGATGTAGCGGAAATCGCCGATGCCGGAGGCCGCCAGCGTCTTGATCGGGCCGGCCGAGATCGCGTTGACGCGGATCTTCGAGGGGCCGAGATCGGCGGCGAGATACTGCACGCTCGATTCCAGCGCCGCCTTGGCGATGCCCATGACGTTATAATGCGGCATCCATTTCTCGGCGCCGTAATAGGTCAGCGTCAGCAGCGAGCCGCCATCGGGCATCAGCTTCTCGGCGCGCTGGGTGATCGCCGTGAAGGAATAGCAGGAGATCAGCAGCGACTTCGAGAAATTCGCCTCGGTGGTCTCGACATAGCGGCCGGTCAATTCGTCCTTGTCGGAGAAGGCGATGCAATGGACGACGAAGTCGAGCTTGCCCCAGAGCCTTTCGACCTCGGCGAAGACCGCGTCGATGGTCGCGCCGTCAGTGACATCGCAATGGCCGACGACATGGCCGCCGAGTTCCTTGGCGAGCGGCTCGACCCGCTTCTTCAGCGCATCGCCCTGATAGGTGAAGGCGAGTTCAGCGCCCGCATCGGCCGCAGCCTTGGCGATGCCCCAGGCGATGGACCGGTTGTTCGCGACGCCCATCACGAGCCCGCGCTTGCCCTTCAGGAGATTGGCGGTCGGCGAAACGGCGTTGGAATCAGGCATGGGAAACCCGCAGATGAACGATGAGCAGGTCTCTTAGAACAGTCGCAGGGAAACGGGAACCGCTTTGATGCCCGCCTCCACGGCTGAATCACGCATAAGACCGCGATCCGTAGCCCGCGCGGCTCGTTTTCGGCTGTAACGGCGCCCGAGCCGGCTCAGTTCGCCTCGTCCCGCCCCTTCATCAGCGCCGTCAGCTCCGCGTCGCTCGCCGGCATCTCGATATCGATGGCGACGAAGAGATCGCCGACCGCGCCCTTTTCGCCCTTCAGGCCCTTGCCGCGCAGGCGGAACTGCCGGGCCGTGCCGGTCAGCGGCGGGATGTTCATCTCGACCGCGCCGGTCAGCGTCGGCACATGCAGCGGCCCGCCGAGCACCGCCTTGGCGAGCGGCACCGCGACGCGGGTGCGCAGGTCGTTGCCATCGACCGCGAAGCGGGAATCCGGCTTGACCTTGATGGTCATCATCACATCGCCGGCCTCGCCGGAGTACGGATCGATCTGGCCGAGCCCGCGCAGGCGCATCACCTTGCCGTCGCTCACCCCCACGGGGATGGTGATCTCAACCTCGCGCCCACCCGGCAGCTTGACCCGGCGCGTGCCGCCGGTCGCGGCCTGCGCCAGCGTGACCTCCAGTGTGAAACTCTGCTCCGGCGGCTTCTGCGGCTCGGGCTTGCCGCGGGCGCGCCGGCCGGCCTCGCCGAAGAGCGAGGAGAAGATGTCGGAGGCGTCGAAGCCGGCATCGCCCGCGCCCCCGCCCGGGCCGCCGCGACCGCCGAAGGGATGGCCGCCACCGCCCTGGCCGAAATTGAACTCGAAGCCGCCGCTGCGCCCGCCCCGGCCGGCGCCCATGCCCTCGAAGCCCTGGAAGCGCGGCTTGCCCTCGGCATCGATCTCGCCGCGGTCGAACTGCTTGCGCTTGGTCTCGTCGCCGACGATTTCATAGGCGGCGTTGAGCTCGGAGAACTTGTCCTGCGCCTTCGGGTCGTCCCGGTTGCGGTCCGGGTGTAGCTCCTTGGCGCGCTTGCGGAAGGCCTTCTTCAGCTCCGCATCGCTCGCGCCGCGGGCAACGCCTAGAACCTGATAGGGATCGCGCATCCAAAACCTCTTTCAGACAAAGTCGAACGGCCGGCGCGAGAACCGCCAGCCGTCCGCCTCGCCCAATGTGGGGGCGGTGTGGCGTGTGCGCAACACCTGGCGGGGGCCGTTCTGCACCCGGCCTCGCGGCAAGGCAAGCCAGGTAAAAAGCTTCAGCCCAGGCCCTTCCAGGGCTCCATGTCCTTGACCGCCCACTCGCCGCCCGAAGGGCGGCAGGCCGTGCCCTGCAACTTGACCGGCCGGCTTTGCGTCTCGACGCTGGCGATGAAGGCGCGGCAGATTTCGTCGGAGCGCAGGAAAGGGCCACCGACCGGGATGAAGGAGCCCTTGATGCCACTTTGGGGATTGTCCCAGGAAACGGGAGCGCCGTTGCCCTGGGGATCGAGCGCCACGCTCATCGCCCCGTCGGCGCGGCGCATGTCCTCCGGCCCGAGCTCGGAGGACAGGCCCGCAAGCGCGCCGGAGCGATCGCCGCCACGCGCCGGCAGGACCGAGGAGGTCGTCATCGCCGAGGCCGCGGCGACCTCGTCCTCGCTCTTGCTCGAAAGGCCGAGGATGGGGAAAGAGACCGAACAGCCGGCGCCGAACAGCCCCAGCAGCACCGCGGCAGCCAGCGGGCGCATGGGGGCTGCGCAACTGTTGAGGCTTTGGAACGCCCCCGCCCCTGCCCTATATAAACCAGCCGCCCGAATCCGGATCACTTCTGCGCTCGCCCGACGCCCATTTCCACTGACCGAGGATTAGAACGTGCAACCGTTAACGAGCGGTGACTTCACCGAGGAAAACGAGCCTTTCGCCTTGTTCCAGAAGTGGTTGGACGAGGCCACGAAATCCGAGCCGAACGACCCGACCGGCATGGCGCTCTCGACCGTCGATGCCGAGGGCATGCCCAACAGCCGCATGGTGCTGCTGAAGGGCCATGGACCGGACGGTTTCGTGTTCTACACCAACACCGAAAGCCAGAAGGGCCAGGAACTGCTCGGCCAGCCCAAGGCCGCCGCCCTGTTCCACTGGAAAAGCCTGCGCCGGCAGATCCGCATCCGCGGCACGGTGACGCTCGTCAGCGATGCCGAATCGGATGCTTATTACCAGTCCCGCCCGCGCGACAGCCGGATCGGCGCCTGGGCCTCGCAGCAGTCGCGCCCGCTGGAAAGCCGCTTCGCGCTCGAGAAGGCTGTCGCGAGCTACACGCTGAAATTCGGCATCGGCGAGATTCCGCGCCCGCCCTACTGGCGCGGGTTTCGCATCACCCCGACCTATATCGAGTTCTGGCGCGACGGCGCTTTCCGCCTGCATGACCGCATCATCTTCCGCCGCGACGCGCCCGACGCGTCCTGGACGAAGACGCGCTTCTACCCCTGAGGACACCTGCCCCATGGCGATGCCCAAGTTCGATTTCCCGAAGACCGAAGCCGGCAAGCGCCCGGTCATGCTTTTGACCGGGGCGAGCCGCGGCATCGGCCATGCCACGGTGATGCAGTTCGCCATGGCGGGCTGGCGCATCCTGTCCTGCTCGCGCCAGGCCTTCTCCGACAAATGCCCCTGGCCGTCGGGCGCCGACGACCATGTCCAGATCGATCTCGGCGACCCCGAGGACACGATGCGCGGCATCGCCGAGATCAAGAAGCGCCTAGCGGCAGAGGGCGGCAAGCTCAACGCGCTGGTCAACAATGCCGGCATCTCGCCGAAGGGCCCGAAGGGCGAGCGGCTGGGCGCCGCCACGACCTCCTTCAACGACTGGCACAAGGTCTTCCAGGTCAATTTCTTCGCGCCGATCATGCTGGCGCGCGGCCTGCTCGACGAGCTCACCGTGGCGAAGGGCGCGATCGTCAACGTCACCTCGATCGCCGGCTCGCGCGTGCACCCCTTCGCGGGCGCCGCCTATGCCACCTCCAAGGCGGCTCTCGCCAGCCTCACCCGCGAGATGGCGGCCGATTTCGGGCCGTTCGGCATCCGCGTGAACTCGATCTCGCCCGGCGAGATCGATACCGCCATCCTCTCGCCGGGTACCGAGAAGATCGTCGCGACCCTGCCGATGAAGCGCCTGGGCAAGACCGACGAGGTCGCCAAGGCGATCTATTTCCTCTGTACCGACCAGTCGAGCTACGTCACCGGCTCGGAGCTTCACATCAATGGCGGGCAGCACGTCTGATGCGTGAGCCCGCGCCATGATGGGAGATGGCGGCCAGGTCATCCGCTTCCCGACGCCCGGCCGGGCCGCGGCGCGGCCGGTTCTGGCAGCCTCCGTCGCGGTTTTCCGCGACGGCAAGGTTCTGCTGGCGACGCGCACCAAGCCGCCGGCCGACCGTCTCTGGTCGCTGCCGGGCGGCAAGGTCGAGGCCGGCGAGACGCTTGAAGAAGCGGCCCTGCGCGAGCTGGAGGAAGAGGTCGGCGTCGCCGCCCGCATCCTTGGCTTCAACCGCCATGTCGAGATCTTCGGCCGCGATGCAAAGGGCGCCGTGACGCATCATTTCGTCGTCGCCTCCTTCATCGGCGAGTGGCTCTCCGGCGAGCCGCGGACGGGGCCTGAGGCCGGCGCGGTGATGTGGGCCGACCCGCTCAAGCTCGGCGGGCTGGCGACGACGCGCGAGCTCGGCGACGTGCTGCGCCGCGCCCACCAGCTCTTCATCGCGGGTATCCCCGCACCATGAGAATCGGGCTTCGCCATTCGGCGCTTCTGGTTGCGCTCCTGCTGTTGCCGATGGCGGCCGCGGCGCAGCAACGGTCACAGCCGGCCGCGAAGCCGCCCGCAGCCAAGCCTGCCGAGCAGCCTGCCCCGGAACCGACCGCTCCGCCTTATGAGCCGCAGCTCCTGCAGCTCTCCGAGATCATGGGTTCCCTGGCTTATCTCCGGACGCTTTGCGGCGGCCGGGAGGCGCAGGACTGGCGCGCGCGGATGAGCGCGCTGATCGAGGCCGAGGGCCGGACGCCGCAGCGCCGCGACCGGTTAACCTCAGCCTTCAATCGCGGCTTCAAGGCCTATTCCCTGACCCATCGCTCCTGTACCGAGGCAAGCCAGGAGGCTTCTTCCCGACTTGCAGCCGAAGGCGAGGTGCTGTCGCGCGCGCTCGCCGGGCGCTATGGCGGATAGGCAACAGCTGTTGCCGGAATGCGCACTTCCACCGGATTCTTCCGGTCGCGTTAACCTTTCTTAAAGGCCATGGTAGCGTGCCGCTCTGGCACGGCTTATGTCTTGGGCATCGCCCAACCGTCGCGATCCGGGGCAAAACCGCCGCGATTCGCGCCAGACAGAAGGCTGAAGAGTCCCGTTTCGATGCCGATCCAGCCAGACGACACGATGCTCGACCCGAATCTCGCCGAGGACCATGGCGACGTCCGCCGCGTTGCCTATGGCTATGTCGAGGACGCGTTCAACGAGGCGCAGCAGGACGGGCTCGATCCCGACGCCATGGCCCATGCCGCGCTGTTCGCGGCGCTTCGCACGCTGGTCGAGACCTATGGCGAGGACGCGACCGCCACTTTCGCCGAGACGCTGGCCGACAAGGTCCGCTGCGGCGCCTTCACCTGCGGCACGCGGCACTGAACAAACCGGTCAGGCCGCCCCCGCCGGCCCGGCCCTTACCGCCTCGATGATCCGCAGCACGGCCGCGCTTTCGCCGAGCAGCATCTGCGCGCTGGCGCTCTTCCCCGCACGCACTGCCGCCATCACGGCTTGCGCCTGGAACTGAAGGCCATTGCCGGGAAAGGCGAAGCTTTCGCTGAGCCGCCCTGACTGAGGCAAGCGGTCGAGCAGACGCGCCAGCCTACCAGGTCCGCGATCGTAAGCCGCGACTGCCTTGTCGGCATCGACATACCACGACAGCCGCTGCACCTTCAGGAATGGCGCCTCGAGGATGAGCCCGCCAGCCTCGCCCTCGATCAGGAGCCGGTTCGCTCCGTTCCGGTCGAAACCGCAGGAGAGTTCCGCGACCGCCGTTGGATAGTCCAGCCGGAAGCTGCTGCGCCGGTCGACGCCGGTGCCGGCGGCGAGCCAGCTTCCCCTCACGGCCTGTGGCTCGCCGAGCAGATGCAGGGCCAGCGACAGCGGATAGACGCCGAGATCGAAGGCAGCTCCACCCCCGAGAGCCGGATCGTAGAAGCGGCTGCCCGGTTCCTCGGGATGGAGATAGGAGAGATCGGCCCGGATGCGCCGGATTGCACCGATACGGCCTGCGGAGATCTGCTCTCGCGCCCGGCGCGCCGCCGGCAGGAAACGGCTCCACAGGGCTTCCATCGCGAAGACACCGCGCTCGCCCGCCGCCTGCGCGATCGCCTCGACATCGGCGCTGGCGAGCGCGATCGGCTTCTCGATCAGCACCGGCTTGCCGGCCGCGATGGCCTTCAGCGCCTGCGCGGCGTGGAGATGGTTCGGTGTCGCGATATAGACCGCCTCGATCGCGGGATCGGCGAGAAAAGCGGCTTCGTCGTCATAAGCCTTCGCCCCGTCGAAGCGCGCGACAAAGCTCTGCGCCTTCTCAAGGGAGCGCGAATGAGCAGCAACGATGCGCGCCTGCAGCGGCAGGTCGAGATCGGCGGCGAAGAGCCCGGCGATGGCACCGGTGCCCATGATCCCCCAGCCGAATGGCTTGTCCTGCGCCAAGCGCCCCTCCCTCGCTGGCGACGAGCGATAGCGGAGGGGCGTTAAGGGCCGGTTCCTCAGACGGCGAGCGCGAAGCCGTCCTTGCGATGATCGGAGGCACCGAACATCACGCCGCGCTTGTGATCGACCCAGATCGCCTGGCAGCCGCCGAGCGGCTCCTCGGACCAGACCACGTCATGGCCGCGCGCCTTGAGATCGGCGGCGACGCTCGCGGGAATGGTCGTCTCCAGCGAGAGCTTGCCGTCATAGGCGAAGCTGCGCGGCGCATCCGAGGCCTGCTGCGGGTCGAAACCGCGGTCGAGGATGCCGGAGAGGAAATGGGCATGGCCGGTCGACTGGTACTGGCCGCCCATCACACCGAACGGCATGATCGGCTTGCCGTCCTTGGCCAGCATGCCCGGAATGATCGTGTGGAACGGGCGCTTGCGCGGGGCGATGGCGTTGGGATGGCCCTCGATCAGGCGGAAGCCCGAGCCGCGGTTCTGCAGCATCACGCCGGCCTTCGACGCATAGATGCCACTGCCGAAGGCGGAGAACAGCGAGTTGATGAAGGACACCATGTTGCCCTGGCCATCGACGACGCAGAGATAGATCGTGTCCTTGTGCAGCGGCATGTCGAAGGCTTCGGGCTTCGCCGCCTTCTCCAGGCTGATCTCCTTGCGGATGCGGCCGACGAACGGGTCCGACAGGAAGGCGTCCGTGTCGAAGGGGCTGACAGCCGGGTCGGCGACCAGCGCGTCACGCTGGCGATAGGCGGCCTTGCTGGCTTCGGCGAGGAGATGGATCCGGTCGGCCTCGCTGAGCTTCTCGTCCTTCATGTCGAAGCCTTCAAGGATGCGCGCGATCAGGAGCGCGGCGATGCCCTGGCCGTTCGGCGGGCATTCCCAGAGGCGGTGGCCGCGATAATCGGCGCCGATCGGATCGACATAATCCGGCTTCGAGGCGGCGAAGTCATCAAGCCCGATCAGGCTGCCGGCGGCACGGAGTACGCCGACCATATCCTCGGCGAGTTCGCCCTCGTAGAAGGCCGAGCGGCCCTCGCGGGCGATGCGGCGCAGCATATTGCCGAGCGCCGGATGGACCATCTTGTCGCCGACGGCCGGGGGATTGCCGCCCGGCAGGTAGACGGCGTTGCCGAGGCCGTGCTTCTCGATGCGGCCACGGGCCTTGGCCCAGTCGAGCGCGACGCGCGGCGTCACCACGAAGCCCTCCTCGGCGGCGCGGATCGCGGCTGAGAAGATTTCCTCCAGGCTCTTGCTGCCATGGTCGGCGACGAGGCGGCACCAGGCGTCGATGGCGCCGGGCACCGTGACGGCGTGGGGCGAATCCGCCGCGATCGAGGTCATGCCCTGACCGAGAAACCAGCCGAGCTCAGCCTTGGCGGCCGAACGGCCCGAGCCGTTGATCGCAACCATCTTGCCATTGGCCGGCGCGTAGATCGCGAAGCAGTCGCCGCCGATGCCGGTCATATGCGGGTCGACCACTGCCTGGACGGCCACCGCCGCGATGGCGGCATCGATGGCGTTGCCGCCGGCGCGCAGGATATCGACAGCGGCCAGCGTCGAGGCCGGATGCGAGGTCGCCGCCATGCCGCGGTCGCCGACCGCAACCGGGCGGCCCGGCACCATGAAATCGCGATTGCCCCAGCTCATGCTCGTCTCCACCTCTGCGGCGCCGTCGCTGCGCGGCGCCTTGTTTCCCCCAACGCTTTCGCGCGCCGGCCGGGGGCTTGGCAATCCCGCCTCGCGCATGGCCGACGCCACCTGCCCCTCGCCGCACGCAACTGTCGCGATTGACATCCCGGCGCGGAGGGCTATCGCGACCGGGAAGGACGGGCCGGCCATGCAAGACTACATCCGCAAGATCATCGGGGCGCGCGTCTATGACGTCGCGATCGAAAGCCCGCTCGACCCGCTGCCGCGATTGTCCGCCCGCATCGGCGGCAGCGCCCTGCTGAAGCGCGAGGACCTGCAGCCCGTCTTCTCGTTCAAGCTACGCGGCGCCTACAACAAGATCGCCGGGCTTTCCGCCATCGAGGCCGAGCGCGGCGTGATCTGCGCCTCGGCCGGCAACCATGCGCAGGGCGTGGCGCTGGCGGCGAAGAAGCTCGGCATCAAGGCGACCATCGTGATGCCGCGCACCACGCCCGACATCAAGGTTCAGGCGGTGCGCAGCCTCGGCGGGCGCGTCGTGCTGCATGGCGAGAATTTCGACGAAGCCTATGGCCATGCCCGCAAGCTCGAAGCCGAGAAGGGGCTGACCTTCGTCCATCCCTATGACGATCCGGACGTCATTGCCGGCCAGGGCACGGTCGGCATGGAGATCCTGCGCCAGCATTCCGAGCCGATCGAGGCGATCTTCGTGCCGATCGGCGGCGGCGGACTCGCGGCCGGCGTCGCAGTCTACGCCAAGTTCCTGCGGCCCGAGATCAAGGTGATCGGCGTCGAACCGGAGGATGCCGCTTCGATGGCCGGTGCTATCGCTGCCGGGGAACGCGTCGTGCTCGATCAGGTCGGGCTCTTCGCTGACGGCGTCGCGGTGCGGCAGGCGGGCGAGGAGACGTTCAGGCTCTGCCGCGAATTGCTCGACGAGGTCGTCACCGTCTCGACCGACGAGATCTGCGCGGCGGTAAAGGACATCTTCGAGGATACCCGCGCCATCGCCGAACCGTCCGGTGCCGTCAGCCTCGCGGGCTTGAAGGCCTATGCGGCGCGCGAGGCCAAGCGCAGCGGCGCGCTGATCGCGATCAACAGCGGCGCGAACATGAATTTCGACCGCCTGCGCCATATCGCCGAGCGGGCCGAGATCGGCGAGCATCGCGAGGCGCTGCTGGCTGTGACAATCCCGGAAAAACCCGGTGCCTACCGCGCCTTCATCGAACTGCTCGGCCGGCGCGCCATCACCGAGTTCAACTATCGCTATTCCGATCCGACGGCCGCGCGCATCTTCGTCGGCGTGCAGCTTTCCGAGGGCGATGCCGAGAAGCACCAGATCATCGCGATGCTGACCGAGCGCGGCTATCCCGTGCTCGACATGAGCGACAACGAGCTGGCCAAGCTGCATATCCGCTACATGGTCGGCGGCAAGGCGCCGGGGCTCGGCGACGAATTGATCTTCCGCTTCCAGTTCCCGGAGCGGCCGGGCGCGCTGCTGAAATTCCTCAACAGCCTTTCGGCCGATTGGAACATCTCGCTCTTCCATTACCGCAACCACGGCGCCGATTACGGCCGCATCCTCGCGGGCATCCAGATCCCGCCGGCCCAGCGCGGGCAGCTCGCAAAGCGGCTCGATGCGCTCGGCTATCCCTATTGGAGCGAGAGCGACAACCCGGCCTATCTGTCGTTCCTGGCGGAGATGCCGGCGCCGTGAATAATCGGCTTAAGGTGGAAGCATGACGCTCGAACAGCTGCGCATCTTCGTCGCCGTCGCCGAACGCGAGCACCTGACGCAAGGCGCGCGGGCCCTCAACCTCACGCAATCGGCGGTGAGTTCCGCGATCACGACGCTGGAGGGGCGCTATGCGACCAAGCTGTTCGACCGGATCGGCCGGCGTATCGCCCTGACCGAAGCCGGCAAGCTCTTCCTGATCGAGGCCCGCGCCGTGCTGGCGCGAGCGACAGCTGCCGAAGCCGTACTCTCCGATCTCTCGGGGCTGGCGCGCGGCTCGCTTGCACTGGTGGCGAGCCAGACCGTGGCGAATTACTGGCTGCCGCCGGTGATCCAGCGCTTTCGCCGGGAGCATCCCGGCATCGCCGTCTCGCTCGCGATCGGCAATACCGAAACCGTGAGCGCCACCATCCGTGACGGCGTCGCCGATCTCGGCTTCATCGAAGGCGAGATCGACGACCCGGCCCTCTCCATGACCGAGGTCGACGAAGACGAACTCGTTATCGTCGTGCCGGCTGGCCACCCCTGGGCGAAGAGCACCCCATCAGCCGAGGAGCTCTCGCGAGGCGGCTGGGTCCTTCGCGAAGCGGGCTCGGGAACACGGGCGATGTTCGAGGCGGCGCTGCCGGGACTCGGCCTCGCGGCAGACGACCTCAGCGTGGCGCTGGAACTGCCGTCCAACGAGGCGATCTGCGCCGCGGTTGCGGCCGGCGCGGGCGCGACCGCGATCTCGCGGCTCGTCGCCGCCAACGCCATCGCCGCCGGACGCCTCGCCACCGTGGCGCTGCCGCTGCCGAAGCGCCGCTTCCTCGCGTTGCGCCACAAGGAACGCTACCTCGCCAAGGCGGCGGCGGCGTTCCTCGCGCTTAGTCAGGCTGGCTGAGCCTCAGGCCGCCGCAGCCGAGCCCGGTGCGGCGCGCATCAGCATGCCGAAGAGATCGCGGGAATCATCGGGATCGGCGATCAGGTCGAGATCGACATAAGTGCCGGCCTCGCGGATGCGCTCGTAGACATAACGCAGTGCCGAAAAGTCCTCGATCGCGAAGCCGACCGAGTCGAACATCGTGATCTGTCGTGCATCGGTTCGGCCCTGAACCGCTCCCGTGATGACCTTCCAGAGCTCCTCGACCGGGTGATCGGCGTCGAGCTGCTGGGTATCGCCCTCGATGCGGGTCTGCGGCGGATATTCGACGAAGATCGAGGAGCGCAGCAGCACGTCGCGGTGAATCTCGGTCTTGCCGGGGCAGTCGCCGCCGACCGCGTTGATATGGATGCCAGCGCCGACCATGTTGTCGGTCAGGATCGTCGCGTACTGCTTGTCGGCCGTGACGGTGGTGACGATCTCGGCGCCCTCGACCGCTTCCATCGCGGTGGCGCAGCGCGTGATCCTGAAGCCGTGGCGGGCGAGGTTGCGGGCGCATTTCTCGGTCGCCGCCGGATCAACGTCGTAGAGTCGCAGGTTCTCGATGCCGAGGATCGCGCGGAAAGCGAAGGCCTGGAATTCGGACTGGGCGCCGTTGCCGATGATGGCCATGGTCGCGGCATTCTTCGGCGCGAGATGCTTCGCAGCCACCGCCGACATCGCCGCCGTGCGCAGCGCGGTCAGGAAGGTCATCTCGGAGAGCAGCACGGGGTAGCCGGTCGCGACATCCGAGAGCAGGCCGAAGGCGGTGACGGTCTGGAGGCCCGCCTTCATGTTCTTGGGGTGGCCGTTCACGTATTTGAAGCCGTAGAGCTTGCCGTCGCTGGTCGGCATTAGTTCGATCACGCCTTCGAGGCTGTGCGAGGCGACGCGCGGTGTCTTGTCGAAGATCTCCCAGCGCCGGAAATCATCCTCGATATAGCCGGCGATCTCGGACAGCATCCGCTCGATACCAATCGCATGGACCAGCTTCATCATGTGGTCGACGCTGACGAAAGGCACGACGTTGAGCTGCTGAATCATGGGTCCCCGCGCTGTTCTCGTTGAAGGAGCGATTGTCCCTGTTTTTGGCGGCAGGCGATAGAAACCAAAACGACCAGATCGGCGCCAAGATTGATCGATATGACAAAGTCATCTATCCATTTCGAGCAATGGACGATCTCGACCGCAAGCTCATCACCCTGCTGCGCCATGACGGACGGCGCAGCATCTCGGACCTCGCCGCCGATCTCGGCCTGACGCGGGCGACGGTGCGGGCCCGGCTGGAGAAGCTGGAGCAATCCGGCGAGATCATCGGCTTCACCGTGATCCTCCGCTCGGACGCCATCGACTTACCCGTACGCGGCATCACGATGATCGAGATCGCCGGGCAGGCGGCGGATTCGGTGATCGATGCGCTCTCCGGCTTCACCGAGGTCTCCAGCATCCACACCACCAACGGCAACTGGGACCTCGTGGTCGAGCTCGGCACCTCCGACCTGATCGCCTTCGACCAAGTGCTCAGGCATATCCGCATGATCCCCGGCGTGACCAACAGCGAGACCAGCCTACTGCTGGCGACGCCGCGCAGCGTCAAGGCGCGGCTCTAGCCCCCACAAGAAGCGCCACTGCATGGCCGCCATCCGCAAACGCGACGCGGCGCCCCGTGACAGGCGCGCATCCGCCCCCTAACGTTATGCCTCGTCAGATACAGCGTTGGTGGCGGCCGGCGATGCATGATCGCGCAGGGCCGCCCGTTCGCGTCGGACACCACAGTTCCCGCTCGGGGCATGGATGATCGGCCGTTTCCCGGCAGGCTGTCCGCGTCTTGAGCCAAGACCAAGGCAGGAGACCAGACATGGCGCATGAGCTCGAATTCTATATCGACGGCCAGTGGGTGAAGCCGTCCGGCAATCGCACGCTCGGCGTGATCGATCCGTCGAACGAGGAGGTCTTCGCCACGATCGCGCTCGGCGAGCAGGCCGATGTCGACAAGGCCGTCGCCGCCGCCCGCGCCGCTTTCCCGGCCTTCGCTGCGACCTCGAAGGCCGAGCGCCTCGCCCTGATGCGCCGCCTCGCCGAGGCCTACAAGAAGCGCTACGACGACATCGCCAATATCCTGTCGCGCGAGATGGGCGCGCCGAAAGAGCTGGCGCACCGGGCGCAGGCCGCGATGGGCACCGCCCATCTCGCCAAGATGATCGAGACCCTCGAGAACTTCGAGTTCGAGGAGCTGCGCGGCACCACCCTGATCGCCAAGGAGCCGATCGGCGTCGTCGGCATGATCACGCCGTGGAACTGGCCGCTCAACCAGATCATGTGCAAGGTTGCGCCCGCGCTCGCCGCCGGCTGCACCATGGTGCTCAAGCCCTCCGAGATCGCCCCGCTCAACGCCATCATCTTCGCGGAAGCGATGGAAGAGGCCGGCGTGCCGAAGGGCGTGTTCAACCTCGTCAACGGCGACGGCCCGACGGTCGGCGAAGCCATCTCGCGCCATCCGGGCGTCGACATGGTCTCCTTCACCGGCTCGACGCGCGCCGGCATCCTCGTTGCCAAGGCGGCGGCGGATACCGTCAAGCGCGTGCATCAGGAGCTCGGCGGCAAGTCGGCCAACATCATCCTTGATGATGCCGACCTGAAGAAGTCTGTGAAGCTCGGCGTCGAGAGCGTGATGCGCAACTCCGGCCAGTCCTGCAATGCACCGACCCGGATGTTCGTGCCGGAGAAGCTGCATGAGGAGGCCCTCGCCATCGCCAAGCAGGTGGCCGAGCCGCTCAAGGTCGGGGCTCCCTCGGCGGACGGCGTCTTCCTCGGCCCCGTCGTCAGCGAGGTCCAGTACGACAAGATCCAGCGCCTGATCGAGGCCGGCATCAAGGAAGGCGCGACGCTGGTCACCGGCGGCGCTGGCCGTCCGGAAGGGCTCAACCGCGGCTACTATGTCCGTCCGACCGTGTTCGGCGGCGTGACCGACGAGATGGCGATCGCCCGCGAGGAAATCTTCGGCCCCGTGCTGTCGATCCTGCCCTACAAGAGCGACGACGAGGTGGTCTCGCGCGCCAACGACACGCCCTACGGCCTGGCTGCCTATGTCCAGTCCGGCTCGCAGGAGCGCGCCCGCAAGATCGCGGGCCAGATGCGCGCGGGCAATGTCTATATCAACTACCCGGCCTGGGACGCGGGCGCGCCCTTCGGCGGCTACAAGCAGTCCGGCAACGGCCGCGAATATGCCGATTTCGGCCTCGAGGAGTTCCTGGAGATCAAGGGCACGGTCGGCTACGCCGCGGCCTGATCGTATCGCGATCTGACGACAACGAGGCCCGGTGGACCAAAAGCCGCCGGGCCTTCATTTTATTCTCCGTTTCAATCGTTTGAGAGGGCCGAGCCATGGTCAATCCGAACCGCTACGACGCGATGCGCTACAACCGCTGCGGCCGCAGCGGGCTGCAATTGCCGGCGCTCTCGCTCGGCCTCTGGCAGAATTTCGGCGAGACCGGCAGCCACGCCAATATGCGCGAGATCTGCCGCACGGCCTTCGACCTCGGCATCACCCATTTCGACCTCGCCAATAATTACGGGCCCCCGCCCGGATCGGCCGAGACCGCTTTCGGCGAGATTCTGGGCCAGGATTTCGCGGGTTATCGCGACGAGCTCGTGATCTCGACCAAGGCCGGCTACCGGATGTGGCCGGGCCCCTATGGCGAATGGGGCAGCCGCAAATACCTGATCTCCAGCCTCGACCAGAGCCTGAAGCGGATGAAGCTCGACTATGTCGACATCTTCTATTCGCACCGCTTCGACCCGAACACGCCGCTTGAGGAGACGATGGGCGCGCTCGACGCCATCGTGCGCCAGGGCAAGGCGCTCTATGTCGGCCTGTCCTCCTACAACGCGAAGCGCACGCAGGAGGCGGTCGCGATCCTGCGCCGGCTCGGCACGCCCTGCCTGATCCACCAGCCGAGCTATTCGATGCTCAACCGCTGGATCGAGCAGGACGGCCTGCTCGACACGCTCGACGCGGAAGGCATCGGCTCGATCGTGTTCTCGCCGCTGGCGCAGGGCATGCTGACCGACAAGTACCTGAAGGGCGTGCCCGCCGGCAGCCGCGCCGACAAGAAGGCGCCCTCCTTCCGCGATGGCTTCCTCAGCGAGGCTAATATCAGGAGCATCGCGGCGCTGAACGAAATCGCCGCCGCGCGTGGCCAGAGCCTCGCGCAGATGGCGATCGCCTGGGTGCTGCGCGGCGGACGGGTCACCTCCGCCCTGATCGGCGCGAGCCGGCCGGAGCAGGTGACGGATTGCGTCGCGGCGCTGAAGAACCCTGAATTCTCGGCGGAGGAGCTGGCGGCGATCGACAAGCATGCCGTCGATGGCGGGATCAATATCTGGGCGGCTTCGGCGGAGCGCTGACACCGTTCTTGCAGTGAACAACCGTCATGCTCGCCCCCGTGGCGAGCATCCACGTCTTGAACACCGCCCTCGCTCGGCAAAAACGTGGATGGTCGGGACAAGCCCGACCATGACGATCTCTCGAAGCAATCTCGCTTAATCCTCCTCCGGCACCGCCGCGATCGGGAGTGCGCTGGAGCGCTTCACCTGCCCCAGCGCAAAACTCGACTCGATCGAGGCGACGCCGTCGAGGCGGGTGAGCTTGTCCTTGAGGAAGCGCTCATAGGCAGGCAGGTCGCGCACGACGATGCGCATCAGATAATCGCGCTGACCCGTCATCAGGTAGCAATCGACCACTTCGGGCCAGCGCGCCACCGCCTGCGAGAAGCGGTCGAGCTCGTCCTCGCGCTGGCGCTCCAGCTTGATCGAGACGAAGACGCTGATCGGCAGACCGACCTTGGTCTGGTCGATGATCGCGGCATAGCCGGTGATGACGCCCGCTTCCTCCAGAATGCGGATGCGGCGCGCGCAGGGCGAGGCCGACAGACCCACGCGCTCGGCCAGATCCTGCACCGAGAGGCGCGAATTGATCTGCAATTCCGCGATGATCTTGCGGTCGAGCGCATCGAGGCGCAGGCGTGCCATGCCCTGTCTCCGGTCCCGGCTGAAATCGCTCTATGACAGGAGAGGCCGCGCATCGCCACCGGCATCGCCGCGGAAGCGAACAGCGGCGACGGCATGGCACTGGCGTGGGGAGCCCGGCCGCGCTATGCGATACCTACAATCCATTGAATGTATGGAACCTGTTCAGCGATGGTCGACAATGACGGGCTTTCCTGGACCGCCCAGCTCGATCCGGCGGCCGGGCCGCGCTATCTCCAGATCGTCGCTCAGCTCGAAGGGGCCGTCGCGACTGGGCTATTGCGGCCCGGCGACCGGTTGCCGCCACAGCGCCGGCTCGCCGAGCACCTCGCCGTCGATCTCACGACCGTAACCCGGGCCTTCGGCGAGGCCCGCGAGCGCGGCTTGATCGACGCGGTGACGGGGCGCGGCTCCTTCATCTCGGCGCGACAGGAACAGGAAGGCCCGCCGCTCGACCTCAGCATGACGATCCCGCCGGCGCCGAAGGGGCTGCGGCTGGGCGAGCTCATGCAGCGCGGCATCGCCGAGATCCTGGCGCGCAGCGATGCCGACCAGTTGATGAACTATCATGGCGGAGCCGGCTCTCTCGCGGAGCGCGCAGCCGGTGCGGCATGGCTCGCGCCTCTGATGGGCACGGTTTCCCCGCAGCGCATCGCCGTCGTTCCCGGTGCCCAGACCGGGCTCAACGCCTTGCTCTCGCTGCTAGCCGGGCCCGGCGAGACGATTCTGATGGAGCCGCTGGCCTATCCCGGCCTGATCGGTGCGGCGCGGCAACGTGGGCTCGCGATGGCTCCGGTCGCAAGCGATGAAAACGGCCCGCTCCCGGATGCGCTCGACGAGGCCGCCGGCCGCTACGACGCGAGGCTGTTCGCGCTGACGCCGACGCTGCAGAATCCGACCTGCATCACGATCCCGGAAAGGCGCCGCATCGACCTCATCGCCGTCGCCCGCAAACGTGATCTCACCCTGATCGAGGACGACCCCTACAGCCTGCTCGCGGGCGATGCGCCCGTGCCGCTGGCCGCGCTGGCGCCCGAGCGGACATGGCATGTCGCAACCTTGTCCAAGGTGCTGACGCCCGGCCTGCGCACGGCTTTCATGGCGATGCCGGAGGGGGCCGACAGCACGCCGTTCCTCGCCGCATTGCGGGCGACAGCGCTGATGCCGGCCCCCCTGATGACGGCGCTCGCGGCGCATTGGATCAGGATCGGCGCGGCGAAAGACCTGCTGGATGGCGTGCGGCACGAGGCGGCTGAACGGCAAACGCTGGCGCGGGGGATCCTACCCGAGACGATGCAGGCTCATCCGCATGCCCTGCATGTCTGGCAGCCCCTGCCCGCCCATTGGGCGCGCGACCGGTTGATCGAGCGCGCCCGCGAGGCCGGGCTTGGCGTGATGGCCGCCGATGCCTTCAGCACGGGCGGCGTGGCGCCGGATGCGATCCGGATTGCGCTGGGTGCGATTCCGGAACGGGCGCGGCTGGCGGAAGCGCTCGGCCTGCTCGCCGCATTGATCCGCGACGGGGGCTGAGCGCCCGGCTGGCTCAGTTGGAGGCGACCGGCTTGTCCTGCGGCACCGCGCGGGCGAGCCGGCCCTCCTCCGCCTTGTGGAAATATTGCGAGGCGATCAGCCAGCCCTTGAGCGGCTGCAAGGGCGGGATGCAGGTCGCCAGGATCAGCGGCAATGTCGTGACCAGATGCACCCAGGTCGGCGGATTGTAGCTCAATTCCAGCCAGAGCGGGAACGCCACGGCCGGGATGCAGAGGAACATCATCACGAAGAAGGCCGGGCCGTCAGCGGGGTCGGCGAAGGAATAATCCAGGCCGCAATTCTCGCATTTCGGCTTCAGCTTCAGGAAGCCCTCGAACATCTTGCCCTGCCCACAGCGCGGGCAGCGGCCGCGCAGGCCGGTCTGGAGCGGAGAGAGTGGCGGCCAGTGCTCGCCGGACATGGAATGTCTCCTCGGGACGGCGCCGTTCATTTGGCGTCATCCTTCAGATCGCGCTCGATGCAGACAATGTCAAGATTGTATGCATCTTAGCTGGCTGCCTGCGCGGATCGGTCGCGGGGAGCGCTCAGATATGCAGCGCGTGACCCAGCGCCTTCATCGCGGCTTCCGGGAAGGCCTCGCCCAGCGTCGGATGGGCGTGGATCGTGCCGGCGATGTCCTGCAGGGTCGCGCCCATCTCGATCGCGAGCCCGAAAGCCGCCGACAATTCCGAGACGCCCTGTCCGACCGCCTGGATACCGAGCACCAGTTCGCTGCCGGCCTGCGCGACGACGCGCACGAAGCCAGCTTCGCCATGGCGGGTCATGGCGCGGCCATTGGCGGCGAAGGGGAACTGGCCGATCTTGAGCTCATGGCCGGCGCGCTTGGCCTCGTCCGGTGAGAGACCGACCGAGACGATCTCGGGATCGGTGAAGCAGATCGCCGCGATGCCGCGCTTGTCCCAGGCTCGGGGCAGGCCGGCGACGATCTCCGCCACCATCTCGCCCTGCGCCATGGCGCGATGCGCCAGCATCGGCTCGCCGGTGACGTCGCCGATGGCGTAGATGCCGCGCATCGCGGTCTCGCAGCGCTCGCCGATGCGGATGAAGCGGCCATCCATGTCGAGCACGAGGTTTTCGAGACCGAGACCATCCGTGACCGGCTTGCGGCCGACCGTGACCAGGATCCTGTCGGCCGGCAGGCTGCGCTCCTTGCCGTCTGCCGTCTCGATGCGCAGGCCATCGCCCTTGGGCGTCGGGCCGAGCGCCTTGGCCCCTAGCAGCACCTCGACGCCGAGCGCGGTCAGGCGCTTGGAGATGGGGCCGGTCAGCTCGGCATCGTAGAGCGGCAGGATCTTGTCCTGCGCCTCGACCACGCTGACCTTGGCGCCGAGCTTGGCGAAGGCGGTGCCCAGTTCCAGCCCGATATAGCCGCCGCCGACCACGACGAGACGCTTCGGAACCTCGGTCAGCGCCAGCGCGCCGGTGGAGGAGATGACGTTGCCGCCGAAGGGCAGGAAGGGCAATTCGACCGGAGCGGAGCCGGTTGCGATGACGATGGCCTCGGCCTGGATCGTCTTCGGACCGGTCTCGGTCTCGACCACGACGGTCTTGCCGTCGCGGAAGCGGGCCTTGCCATGGACGATCTTGACCTTGGCCTTGCGCAGCAGGCCGGCGACGCCGTTGTTGAGGCGCTGGACGATGCCGTCCTTCCAGGCCACGGCCTGTTTCAGGTCGAGCTTCGGCTCGGCCGCAGTCAAGCCGAAGGGCGTCTTGCCGGCGGCGGCTTCCGCCGCCTTCTCGAATTCCTCGGCGACATGGATCATCGCCTTGGAGGGGATGCAGCCGACATTGAGGCAGGAACCGCCGAGCTTGGTGCTCTCGACGATGACGGTGTCGATGCCGAGCTGGCCGGCACGGATGGCGCAGACATAGCCGCCGGGGCCGGCGCCGATGACGAGGAGCTTGCAGGTGATCTCGGTCATGGCACGCTCCTCAGATGTCCACGAAGAGCGTGGCCGGGTTCTCCAGCAGCTCCTTCAGCCGCTGCACGAAGACGGCAGCGTCCCAGCCATCGATGACGCGGTGGTCGAAGCTGGAGGAGAGGTTCATCATCTTGCGCGGCACGAAGGTGGTGCCGTCCCAGACGGGCCTGACGACCATCTTGTTGACGCCGACGATGGCGACTTCAGGATAGTTGATCACCGGCGTGGTCGCGATGCCGCCGAGCGCGCCGAGCGAGGTGATGGTGATGGTCGAGCCGGTGAGCTCGTCGCGCGTCGCGGTGCCGTCGCGGCCGCGCTCGGCGAGGCGGGCGAGCTCGATGCCGCAGCCCCAGAGATCGCGCGCCTCGGCATGTTTCACCACCGGGACGATCAGGCCGGTCGGCGTCTGCGTGGCGATGCCGATATTGATCGCGGCATGCTGGCGCACGATGCCGGCATCGTCGTCATAGAGCGCGTTCAGCGCCGGCTGCTCGGCGAGCGCCTTGACCATGGCGCGCATCAGGAAGGGCAGCAGCGTCAGCTTCGGCCGCTCCGGCGTCGGCTTCTTGTTCAGCGTCGCGCGCAAATCCTCCAGCGGCGAGACGTTGACCTCCTCGACGATGGTGATGTGCGGGATGCGCGATTTCGACAGCGCCATCTTCTCGGCGATGCGGCGGCGCAGGCCGACAACCTTGACCTCGGTGACGGCGCTCTGCTCGACGAGCCCACCGCCCCGCGCCGGCTCAGGGCCGCGCAGCAGGAAGGCGTCGATATCCTGATGGCTGATCCGGCCGGCGGGGCCGGTGCCCTGGACCTGGCGCAGATCGACCCCGGCCTCGCGCGCCTTCAGGCGCACGGCCGGCGAGGCCAGCGGCTTCTCGCCCGGCGCGCGGCGCTGGGCGGGGGCTGTGCTGGCGCGCGCGTGCTTGGGGGCTGGCTGGGGCGGTGCGGCCGGCTTGGCGGGGGCCGCCGGTGCGGCAGGCTTTTCGGCCTTGGCCGGCGCGGCGACAGGAGCCGGCTTTTCAGCAGGCGCTTCCTCAGCGGGCTCCTCGGTCGCGGCACCGTCGCCTGCAACCTTCAGCTTCACGATGGCCGAGCCGATCGCGACGGTGTCGCCGACCTCGGCGCCGACCCAGGTAACCTCGCCCTCGACCGGCGAGGGAATCTCGACCGTCGCCTTGTCGGTCATCACGGCGGCGAGCAGGTCGTCCTCGCGAACGATGTCGCCGACCTTGACGTGCCACTCGACGAGCTCGGCTTCCGCGATGCCCTCGCCGACATCCGGCAGCTTGATGATGCGCTCGGCCATCAGCGTGCCTCCATGATGTCGCGCAGCGCCTGTCCGAGGCGGGCGGGGCCGGGGAAATAGTCCCATTCCTGCGCATGCGGATAGGGCGTGTCCCAACCGGTGACGCGCATCACCGGCGCTTCCAGATGGTAGAAGCAGTGTTCCTGCACCAGCGCCGCAAGCTCGCCGCCGAAGCCGGAGGTCAGCGTCGCCTCGTGCAGCACGATGCAGCGGCCGGTCTTCTGGACCGAAGCCAGGATCGCCTCCAGATCGAGCGGAACCAGCGTGCGCAGGTCGATGACCTCGGCGTCGATGCCGGTATCCTCGGCGGCGGCGAGCGCGACATGGACCATGGTGCCATAGGCGAGGATGGTGACGGCCGAGCCCTCGCGCCGCGTCACCGCCTTGCCGAGCGGCACGGTGTAATGGCCCTCCGGCACCTCGGCGAGTTCATGCTTCGACCAGGCCGTGACCGGGCGATCGTGATGGCCGTCGAAGGGGCCGTTATAGAGCCGCTTCGGCTCCAGGAAGATCACCGGGTCGGGGTCCTCGATCGCGGCGATCAGCAAGCCCTTGGCGTCGTAGGGGTTGGACGGGACGATCGTCTTCAGGCCGGAGACATGGGTGAACAGCGCTTCCGGGCTCTGACTGTGGGTCTGACCGCCGAAGATGCCACCGCCGGTCGGCATGCGGATCACCAGCGGGCAGGTGAAATCGCCGGCCGAGCGGTAGCGCAGCCGGGCCGCTTCCGAGACGATCTGGTCATAGGCCGGGTACATGTAGTCGGCGAACTGGATCTCGATGCAGGGCTTGAGGCCATAGGAGGCCATACCGATCGCGGTGCCGACGATGCCGGCCTCGCTGATCGGCGCGTCGAAGCAGCGGGAGACCCCGTATTTCTGCTGCAGCCCGTGGGTGCAGCGGAAGACGCCGCCGAAGAAGCCGACATCCTCGCCGAAGACCACGACATCGTCGTCGCGGCCCATGGAGACGTCCATGGCGGAGCGGATCGCCTCGATCATCGTCATGCGTGCCATCGCGTCAGACTCCGATCTGCTGGCGCTGGCGGCGCAGATGCGGCGGCAGCTCGGCATAGACGTCCTCGAAGATGTCGCGCGCCGAGGGCTTGCCGCCGGAATGCAGGGTGCCGAAGCTCTCGGCTTCCTTCTGCGCCGCGATGACGGTGGCAAGAATCTCGGCCTCCGCCTGCTTGTGGCGCTCCTCCGACCAGGCGCCGACCGCGATCAGATGCTGCTTCAAGCGGATCAGCGGGTCGCCGAGCGGCCAGTCGTCGGATTCATGCTTGGGGCGATAGGCGGAGGGGTCATCCGAGGTGGAATGGGCGCCGGCGCGATAGGTGACGTACTCGACCAGCGTCGGCCCGAGATTGCGGCGGGCACGCTCGACCGCCCATTGCGCGACCGCATAGACCGCGAGGTAGTCGTTACCGTCGACGCGCAAAGCCGGGATGCCGAAACCGAGCCCCCTTGCGGCAAAAGTGCCGGAGCCGCCGCGTGCGATGCCCTGGAAGGTCGAGATCGCCCACTGGTTGTTGACGACGTTGAGCACGACCGGCGCCTTGTAGGTCGAGGCGAAGACGAGGGCGGCGTGGAAATCCGATTCCGCCGTCGAGCCGTCACCGATCCAGGCGGCGGCGATGCGGGTGTCGTTCTTGATCGCCGAGGCCATCGCCCAGCCGACGGCCTGCACGTATTGCGTCGCGAGATTGCCGGAGATCGAGAAGAAGCCATGCTCCTTGGAGGAGTACATCACCGGCAATTGCCGGCCCTTCATCGGGTCGCGCTCGTTCGAGTAGATCTGGCACATCATGTCGACGAGCGGATAGTCGTGCGCGATCAGCAGGCCGGCCTGGCGATAGGTCGGGAAGTTCATGTCGCCGGGCTGGAGCGCGATGCGGAAGGCGCAGCTCACCGCTTCCTCGCCGGTGTGCTGCATGTAGAACGAGGTCTTGCCCTGGCGCTGCGCCATCTGCATGCGCCCGTCGAAGGTGCGCAGCGTCATCATGTGGCGCAGGCCGCGGATCAGGTCCTCATGCGAGAGATCGGGCACCCAGGGGCCGACCGCCTCCCCCTCGCGGTTGAGTACGCGGATGATCGAATAGGCGAGATCGCGGATGTCCTTGGGGTCGACATCGACCGGCGGGCGCGCGACCGAACCCGCTTTCGGGATCACGACATGGGAGAAATCGGGCTTCTCGCCCGGACGACTCGCCGGCTTGGGGACATGGAACTGCAGTGGCTGGGTTGCTGCCGGCGCCTGGCCTGACTTGTCGCTGCTCATGAGCGCCTCCATCCCTGACGCCGCCAGCATTCCGCCTTCGCGCGCATCCCGCAAGCGCCTGTGGCGCTCTTCAGAGATGCGGCAAGGCGCACAGCCGACCGGCGATCGTTCCCCTTGCAACCAACGCTAGCGGGGACGGTTCGGAGGTTCATTCCGAATTTGCCGGAAACGGCGAAATCGGGCAGAAGAAACACCTGCCATTCACCCCATTCTCAGAATGATCGTCCGATGAACAAAAAGAGCCAGAATGGTCCTGCTCTCGATCTGATCGATCGCAAGATTCTCGCTGCGTTGCGGGACGACGGGCGGCTCACGACGCAGGCGCTGGCCGAGAAGGTGGGACTCTCGCCCTCCCCCTGCTGGACGCGGGTGAAACGGCTGGAGGAGTCCGGCGCGATCGAGAAATACGTCGCGCTGCTCGACCACAAGGCGCTCGGCTACAACAATATCGTCTTCGTCGAGATCACGCTCGACAAGCATGATGACAAGGTGCTCGACCAGTGCGGCGAGGCCCTGAGCCGGGCGCCGGAGGTGGTCGAGGCGCATCTGGTGACCGGCGAGTACGATTATCTCGCCAAGGTCGTGGTCAGCGGCACCGACCATTACGAGCGCTTCCTGCGCGGAACGATCTACCGCATTCCGGGTGTCCGGCAGACGCGGACGACGTTTGGCTTGAGGGCGCTGAAGCGGACGTTGTCGGTCGATCCGCTGAAGGTGGTCGGTTAAATGGCCGTCATGCTCGGGCTTGACCCGAGAATGACGGCCTTCGGGAATGCTTCAGGCCAACATCTCCCGCACCAGCGGCACGACCTTCTCGCCGTAGAGCCGGATGCACGCCATCGCCTTCTCGTGCGCCAGCGGGCCGGCGCTGTATTTCAGCTGGAAGCGAGCGATGCCCAGCCCCTTCGCCGTCGCGGCGATCTTGCGGGCCACCGTCTCGGGCGAGCCGAGATAGAGCGACCCGCGCGCGACCTCCTGCTCGAACTCGTCACGGCCCATCGGCGGCCAGCCGCGCTCGGCGCCGATGCGGTCACGCATCTGCTTGTAGGCCGGGAAGAACTCCTCCTTCGCCTGCTCGTCGGTCGCCGCGATGTAGCCCGGCGAATGCACGCCGACGGGCTTGGCCGGCTTGCCGATCTGGCCATAGGCACGGTGGTACAAATCCACGAAAGGCTTGAAGCGCAGCGGATCACCACCGATGATGGCGAGCATCAAGGGCAGGTCGTAGCGTACCGCGCGGACCACCGATTCCGGGCTGCCGCCGACGCCGATCCAGGTCTTGAGCGGGCCGTTCTCCACCGGCGGATAGACGAGCTGGTCCTTCAGCGGCGAGCGGATCGAGCCTTGCCAAGTCAGCGGCTCCTGCGGCAGCAGGCCGGCGAAGAGATCCAGCTTCTCCTCGAACAGCTTCTCATAATCACGCAGGTCCAGCCCGAAAAGCGGAAAGGACTCGGTGAAGGAGCCGCGACCCAGGATGACCTCGGCGCGGCCGTTCGAGAGCGCATCGACCGTCGCGAAACGCTGGAAGACGCGGATCGGATCGTCCGAGCTCAGCACGGTGACGGCCGAGCCGAGCTTGATCCGGCTGGTGCGTGTGGCCATGCCGGCCAGCACCGTCTCCGGCGCGGAGACCGCGAAATCGGCGCGGTGATGCTCGCCGACGCCAATGAAGTCGATACCGATCTCGTCGGCCAGGACGGCTTCGTCGACCAGATTGCGGATCACCTGCGCATGCGGCAGCGGCTTGCCGTCCGCCCCGTTGGTGACGTCGCCGAAGGTGTCGAGCCCGAATTCCAGTTCCTGTGCCATGATCATCCCGAGGCTGCGGCGCAGCCCTTTGCCTGCCGGCCATCCCGGCTTCCGGGAGTTAGGGTCGGGATTGCCGCAGCGCAATTCTCCAGGCGTTGCCCCGGCAGCAACAGGCTGTTTGCACGAATGCAACCGCCTCGCTTGCAACGGCAGCGAACTCTGCCGATGCTCGGATGCGCGGCGACCTCCGCCGCCTCCGAGCCGACGCCATGATCATTCGCCAGCTGGTCTATCTCGACGCGCTCGCCCGCGAGAAGCATTTTCGCCGCGCGGCCGAGGCCTGCCATGTCTCGCAGCCGACGCTCTCGGCCGCGATCGTGCAGCTCGAGGAGGAGCTCGGCGTGCTGATCGTCGAGCGTGGGCGGCGCTTCCAGGGCTTCACCAAGGAGGGTGAGGTCGTGCTCGCCCATGCCAGGCGCATCCTGGCCGAGGCCGAGGTGATGAAGGATTCGATCGCCGAACTCCGCGAGGGCGTCTCCGGCCGGATCCGGCTCGGCGCGATCCCGACCGCCTTGCCGATGATCGCCCATATCACCGCGCCCTTCTCGGAGCGCTATCCGGCGGTATCGCTGACCGTGCTGTCGCTGACCTCGCAGGAGATCCAGCAGGGCATCGACGATTTCGAACTCGATGTCGGCCTGACCTATCTCGACAACGAGCCGCTCGACCGGGTGATCTCCAAGCCGATCTATCAGGAATCCTACGTGCTGCTGACGCGTGAGGATGGGCCCTTTGGCGCGCGCGATACCATCACCTGGGCCGAAGCGGCCGAGCAGAAGCTCTGCCTGCTCACCGGCGACATGCAGAACCGGCGCATCATCGACGGCATCTTCCGCTCGGTCGGCACCGCGCCGCGGCCGATGATCGAGACCAACTCGATCTTCAACCTGTGTTCCCATGCCGGCATCCAGGGCGTCGCCAGCATCGTCTCGCTGCAATTGCTGGAATTCTTCGGCGTGCCTCTCGGCACGAGGGCACTGTCGCTGGTCGAGCCGGAGGCGCAGCGCACGATCGGGCTGATCGTGGCGGACCGTCAGCCGGTGGCGCCGCTTGCCCGCAACCTGCTGATGATGACGAAGCCCGTGACCGATGCCGGGCTGCCGCGGCGGCCCATCGTACGATAGACTTCGCCTATCGTCGTAGAAGCACCGCAGCATTGTGCAGCGCAAAACCGGCGCTTGGTGCAATTTTCGAGGCGCCGCAAGCCATCCCTTGAGGAAAGGCAGCTTCATATCGCACCGATTGATAGCCATAAACTATCATACGGTTGAAAGAAACGATTTGAAATCATTCCAGTTTCAACCACCCTCCCCTTAACGAGCGCCCGGCGAACCGGGCCTATGGAGGAAAGATGGCGGGTTATCCAGCCTGGGATCAGGACAGCGCACGCATGATCGTCGCGGGGCTGGCGCATCTGGAAGGCGCCACGCTGCCGATGCTGCATGCCCTTCAGGACGAGTTCGGCTATGTCGACCCGCAGGCCGTGCCGCTGATCGCGGAGGCCTTGAACCTGTCGCGCGCCGAGGTCCATGGCGCGATCTCGTTCTATCACGATTTCAAGACCGCCCCGCAGCCGGCCCGCATCGTCAAGCTCTGCCGGGCCGAGGCCTGCCAGGCTTTGGGCTGCGAGAGCGTCGTCGATGACCTCGCACGCACGCACGGCATCGCGGTCGACGATCACCATGCCGGCGACGCCATCGTCGAAACGGTGTATTGTCTTGGCAATTGCGCGCTCGGGCCTTCCGCCCTGGTCGATGGCGAACTGATCGGGCGCGTCGATGCCGCCCGCATCGCCGGGCTCTGCCAGCACGGAAGGGCGCATTCATGAGCGCCAACCCGGTTCGCATCTTCGTCCCCGTCGACGCCGCCGCCCTGTCGGTCGGCGCTGAAGCCGTGGCGCAGGCGATCGCCAGCGAAGCGACGAAGCGTGGGCTTTCTGTCGAGATCGTCCGCAACGGCTCGCGCGGCATGCTCTGGCTGGAACCGCTGGTCGAGGTCGAGACAGCCGAGGGGCGGATCGCCTATGGGCCGGTCGCGGCCAAGGACGTGCCCTCGCTCTTCGATGCCGACTTCGCCTCGGGCGGCGCCCATCCCTTGCGCCTCGGCAAAACCGAGGAGCTCGATTGGATGAAGCGCCAACAGCGCCTCACCTTCGAGCGCGTCGGCGTCATCGATCCGCTCTCGATCGCCGATTACCGCGCCTATGGCGGCTTCAAGGGGCTGGAGAAAGCGCTCAGCCTGACCGGCGGCGAGATCGTCGACGCCGTGAAGGCTTCGGGCCTGCGCGGGCGCGGCGGCGCCGGCTTCCCGACCGGCATCAAATGGAAGACCGTCCACGACGCCAGCGCGACACAGAAATACATCGTCTGCAATGCCGACGAGGGCGATAGCGGCACCTTCGCCGACCGCATGCTGTTCGAAGGCGACCCCTATCTGGTGATCGAGGGCATGACGATCGCCGCGATCGCCGTCGGCGCGACGCGCGGCTACATCTACCTGCGCTCGGAATATCCGCATGCCCATCGTACCCTCCAGCGCGCGATCCTGAAGGCGGAAGCCGCCGGGCTGATCGGCGCCTCGGTGCTGGGCTCGCAGCACGCCTTCCATCTCGAAGTCCGACTCGGGGCCGGCGCCTATATCTGCGGCGAGGAGACCTCGCTGCTCGAAAGCCTCGAAGGCAAACGCGCCGTCGTCCGTGCCAAGCCGCCGCTGCCGGCGCTTCAGGGCCTGTTCGGCAAGCCCACCGTCGTCAACAACGTGCTCTCCTTCGCCGCCGTGCCGTGGATCATGGACCATGGCGCGCAGGCCTATGCGGATTGCGGCATGGGCCGCTCGCGCGGCACGCTGCCGATCCAGCTCGGCGGCAACGTCAGGCGCGGCGGGCTGGTCGAGCTCGCCTTCGGCATCAGCCTGCGCGAGATCATCGAGGATATGGGCGGCGGCACGCTCTCGGGCCGGCCGATCCGGGCCGTGCAGGTCGGCGGGCCGCTCGGCGCCTATCTCACGGCCGGGCAGCTCGACGTGCAGATGGATTACGAGGCGCTGGCCGCGATGCGCGCCATGCTCGGCCATGGCGGCATCGTCGTTTTCGACGACAGCGTCGACATGGCCCGGCAGGCGCGCTTCGCGATGGAGTTCTGCGCCAAGGAATCCTGCGGCAAGTGCACGCCCTGCCGCATCGGCGCGACGCGCGGCGTGGAGGTGATGGACCGCATCATCGCCGGCACCGAGGTGCCCGAGAACATCGCCGTGCTGCGCGATCTCTCGAAGCTGATGATCGACGCATCGCTCTGCGCCATGGGTGGCCTGACCCCCATGCCGGTGCTGAGCGCGCTCGACCATTTCCCCGAGGATTTCGACCGTCCTCCGCTGCCTCTGGCGGCCGAGTGAGGAGGCTGAGATGAGCTTGATCAAGGAAATCGACTACGGCACGCCGATCCGTCTCTCCGAGAAGACTGTGACGCTGACCATCGACGGCCAGAGCATCACGGTGCCCGCCGGCACCTCGGTGATGGCGGCGGCAATGAGCCTGGGCACCAAGATCCCCAAGCTCTGCGCCACCGACTCGCTCGAACCCTTCGGCTCCTGCCGGCTCTGCCTCGTCGAGATCGAGGGGCGGCGCGGCACGCCAGCCTCCTGCACCACGCCGGCCGAAGAGGGCATGGTCGTGCGCACGCAGTCGGAGAATCTCTCCGGCCTGCGCAAGGGCGTGATGGAGCTCTACATATCCGACCATCCGCTGGACTGCCTGACCTGCTCGGCCAATGGCGACTGCGAATTGCAGGACATGGCCGGCGCCGTGGGCTTGCGCGAGGTGCGCTATGGCTATGAGGGCGAGAACCACGTCTTCGCCAAGGGCAAGGACGGCGCGGTCAACGAGAACTGGCTCGCGCAGGATACGTCCAACCCCTATTTCACCTACGACCCCTCGAAATGCATCGTCTGCAATCGCTGCGTGCGGGCCTGCGAGGAGGTGCAGGGCACCTTCGCGCTGACGATCACCGGCCGCGGCTTCGACTCCCGCGTCGCGGCGGGGCCGACCGATTTCCTTGGTTCGGAATGCGTCTCCTGCGGCGCCTGCGTGCAGGCCTGCCCGACGGCGACGCTGATGGAGAACAAGGTCATCGAGCACGGCCAGCCCGAGCATTCGGTGATCACGACCTGCGCCTATTGCGGCGTCGGCTGCTCGTTCAAAGCCGAGATGCAGGGCGACCGCGTCATCCGCATGGTGCCCTACAAGGACGGCAAGGCGAACGAGGGCCATAGCTGCGTCAAGGGCCGCTTCGCCTGGGGCTATGCGACCCATACCGACCGCATGACCAAGCCGATGATCCGGACGAAGATCACGGACCCGTGGCGCGAAGTCTCCTGGGAAGAGGCGATCAACTACGCGGCCTCCGAGTTCAAGCGCATCCAGGCGAAGTACGGCCGTGAATCGGTTGGCGCCATCACCTCGTCGCGCTGCACCAACGAGGAGGTCTTCCTCGTCCAGAAGCTGGTGCGCGCCGCCTTCCGCAACAACAACGTCGATACCTGCGCCCGCGTCTGCCATTCGCCGACCGGATATGGCCTCAGGACGACGCTCGGCACCTCGGCCGGCACGCAGGACTTCAAGTCGGTCGCCAAGTCCGACGTCATCCTCGTCATCGGCGCCAACCCGACCGACGGCCACCCGGTCTTCGCCTCGCGGATGAAGAAGCGCATCCGCGAGGGCGCCCGCCTGATCGTCGCCGATCCCCGCCGGATCGACATGGTGCAGTCGCCCCATATCAAGGCGGATTACCACCTGCCGCTCAAGCCCGGCACCAATGTCGCGCTGCTCAATGCGCTGAGCCATGTCGTCGTCACCGAAGGGCTGATCGACGAGGCCTATGTGCGCGAGCGCTGCGATCTCGGCGATTTCGAGCACTGGGCCCGCTTCGTCGCCCGCGAGGAGAATTCGCCGGAGGCAAGCGAGGCCTATACCGGCGTGCCGGCGGCCGATGTGCGCGCCGCGGCGCGGCTCTACGCCACCGGCGGCAATGGCGCGATCTATTACGGGCTCGGCGTCACCGAGCACAGCCAGGGCTCGACCACGGTGATGGCGATGGCCAACCTCGCCATGGCGACCGGCAATATCGGGCGCGACGGCGTCGGCATCAATCCGCTGCGCGGCCAGAACAATGTCCAGGGTTCCTGCGACATGGGCTCCTTCCCGCACGAGTTCTCGGGCTATCGCCACGTCTCCGACGACTCGACCCGGCAGGTCTTCGAGATGCTCTGGGGCGTGCCGCTCGATCCCGAGCAGGGCCTGCGCATCAACAACATGCTCGACGAGGCGGTCGAAGGCACCTTCAAGGGCCTCTATGTCCAGGGCGAGGACATCGCCCAGTCCGACCCCAACACCAAACATGTCACGGCCGGGCTGGCCTCGATGGAATGCGTCGTCATCCAGGACATCTTCCTGAACGAGACGGCGAAATACGCCCATGTCTTCCTGCCGGGCGCCTCCTTCCTGGAGAAGGACGGCACCTTCACCAATGCCGAGCGGCGCATCAACCGCGTCCGGCAGGTGATGGCGCCGCTGTCCGGCAAGGACGAGTGGCAGGTCACGATCGAGCTGGCGCGGGCACTCGGCTACGAGATGGCTTATGGCCATCCGGGCGACATCATGGACGAGATCGCGCGCCTCACCCCGAGCTTCGCCGGCGTCTCCTATGACAAGCTGGACAAGCTCGGCTCGGTGCAGTGGCCCTGCAACGACAAGGCGCCGACCGGCACGCCCCTGATGCATGTCGACCGCTTCGTGCGCGGCAAGGGCAAGTTCATGATCACGGAATACGTCCCGACCGACGAGCGGACCGGGCCGCGCTTCCCGCTGCTGCTCACCACCGGGCGCATCCTCTCGCAATACAATGTCGGCGCGCAGACGCGCCGCACCGAGAACGGCGCCTGGCATGACGAGGACGTGCTGGAGATCCACGCCTTCGACGCCGAGAGCCGCGGCATCCGCGACGGCGACCTCGTCGCGCTCGCCAGCCGGTCGGGCGATATCGCGCTCAGGGCCATGATCTCCGAGCGCATGCAGCCGGGCGTAGTCTACACCACCTTCCACCACGCCAAGACCGGTGCCAACGTCATCACCACCGATTATTCGGACTGGGCGACCAACTGCCCGGAATACAAGGTCACCGCTGTCGACGTCCGGCGCACCAATGCTTATTCCGCGTGGCAGGAGAAGAATTTCGAGGAGGACGTGACCTTGCGCCGGATCGCGGAACGCCTGCCCGATGCCGCGGAATAACCCGCCCGCCCAGCCGCCGGCCTCGGCCGCCGTCACGGCTGAGCCGCTGCGCTTCGGCGCGGCACGGGAGGATGCGCGCGAGATCGAGGTCGCGGTCGAGACACCCATCAACATCGTCTACGGCAACATGCCCTATGCGGTGATGATGGCGAGCCCGTCGGATCTGGAGGATTTCGTCACCGGCTTCAGCCTGACCGAGGGCATCGTTCGAGACGCCTCCGAGATCCGCGGCGTCGCCGTCGAACCGAAGGACGAAGGCGTCATCGTCACCGTCGAGCTTGCGCCCGGCCGCTTCCGCGAGCATCTGGCGCGGCGGCGCAACCTCTCGGGCCGGACCTCCTGCGGGCTCTGCGGGGTCGAGACCATCGAGGAGATCCCGATGGCCGATGCGGCGACGCGAGCGTCCCGGGCCGTATCCGCCGCGGCAATCGAGACAGCACTTGCTGAACTCGACAAGCACCAGCCGCTGAGCCAGCTCACCCGCGCCGTCCATGCCGCTGCCTGGTGCGATGCGAACGGCGCGATCCTGGCCGTGCGCGAGGATGTCGGCCGCCACAACGCGCTCGACAAGCTGATCGGCGCACGGCTCCGCGCAGGGGCGGATGCGAGCGAAGGCTTCCTGCTCGTCACCAGCCGCGCCTCCTTCGAAATGGTCGAGAAGGCCGCGATCTTCGGCGCGGGAACGCTGGTCGCGATCTCGGCACCGACCTCGCTCGCGATCGAGCGGGCGAAGCACCTCGGCCTGACTCTTGCCGCGGTCGCGCGCCGCGACGGCTGCATCGTCTTCACCGGTGCGCTCGCGCCCGAATCCGAGACCATTGCCCGATGACGGAGGCCGGCCTGACCACAGAACCCACCGCGGCCGACCACCACGCGGAGAACGTCGCGAAGCTCCTGCGCATGGCCGGGCAGATCGCCGATTTCTTCAAGGCCTATCCGGAAGCGGAGGCCATCGCCTCCATCGCCGACCACATCAACCAGTTCTGGACCGGGCGCATGCGCGGGGACTTCCTCGCCGCCTTCGCGGACCGGCCGGAGGACCTCCCGCCCCTGCTGCGGCAAGCCCTGCCGCGGATCAGGCCGGGGCGCGGAGGATAGCGCGTAAGCCGCCGCCCTGGCGGCGCATCGAGAGAGTGCAACGAGCCGGGAACCTACCTGGCCCGAACAGCGAAGCCATGGGGAAAGGAACCGGGGAATGAGTGTCGCACAGGATATCGGACAGGCGGGAGGCGGCATCGGCCTGCTCGACCGCGAAAGGACCATCGCCAAACCGGGCTTCAACCGCTGGCTCGTGCCCCCGGCTGCGCTCTGCATCCACCTGTGCATCGGCATGGCCTATGGCTTCTCGGTGTTCTGGCTGCCGCTCAGCCAGGCGATCGGCATCACCAAGCCCGTCGCCTGCGCGGCGGATGTCGGCCTGATCGGCTCGCTGTTCACCACGGCTTGCGACTGGAAGGTCGCCGATCTCGGCTGGATGTACACGCTGTTCTTCGTGCTGCTCGGCTCCTCGGCCGCGATCTGGGGCGGCTGGCTCGAGCGCGTCGGCCCGCGCAAGGCGGCCTTCGTCTCGACGCTGTGCTGGTGCGGCGGCCTCATGATCTCGGCGCTCGGCGTCTACTGGCACCAGCTCTGGATGCTGTGGCTTGGCTCCGGCGTGATCGGCGGCATCGGGCTCGGCCTCGGCTATATCTCGCCGGTCTCGACCCTGGTGAAATGGTTCCCGGACCGGCGCGGCATGGCGACCGGCATGGCGATCATGGGCTTCGGCGGCGGCGCGATGATCGGCTCGCCGCTGGCGGACATGCTGATGAACTATTTCAAGACCCCGGCCTCGGTCGGCGTCTGGCAGACCTTCGTCGCAATGGCCGCGATCTATTTCGTCTTCATGATGGCCGGCACCTTCGGCTACCGCATCCCGCCGGCCAACTGGCGCCCCGAGGGCTGGACCCCGCCGGCGACGCAGAACGCCATGATCACCTCCGGTCACGTGCATCTCCAGAACGCGCATAAGACACCGCAGTTCTGGCTGATCTGGTCGGTGCTGACGCTCAACGTCTCGGCCGGCATCGGCGTGCTCGGCATGGCCTCGCCGATGCTGCAGGAGATCTTCGCGGGCTCGCTGATCGGGAAGCCGGAGATCGGCTTCGCGGCGCTCGACGCCGGGCAGAAGACGCAGATCGCCACGATCGCCGCGGCCTTCGTCGGCCTGCTCTCGCTGTTCAACATCGCCGGGCGCTTCTTCTGGGCCTCGCTCTCTGACAAGCTCGGCCGCAAGCTGACCTATGCCACCTTCTTCGGGCTCGGCATCCTGCTCTATGCGCTCTCGCCCTGGGCGGCGCATGCCGGGTCGCTGGCGCTCTTCGTCGCCTTCTTCTGCATCATCCTGTCGATGTATGGCGGCGGCTTCGCGACGGTACCGGCCTATCTCGCCGACATGTTCGGCACCCAGTTCGTCGGCGCGATCCATGGCCGCCTGCTGACGGCGTGGTCTACGGCCGGCATCATCGGCCCGGTGGTGGTCAACTATATCCGCGAGGCGCAGATCAATGCCGGCGTGCCGCGCGCGCAGGTCTATGACCGCACCATGTACATCCTCGCCGGCATGCTGGTGCTCGGCTTCCTCTGCAACCTGCTGGTCCGCCCCGTCGCGGCCAAATGGTTCATGAAGGATGCCGAGGTCGCGGCCTTGCAGAAGCGGTCGGCCAGTGTCGACGGGGCAGCTCACTACGGCTCCTACGGCATCGGCAAGGGCGGGTTCGACGGCACGGCCATGCTCGCCTGGGCCGTGGTCGGCCTGCCGATCGCCTGGGGCGTCTGGATCACCCTGTCGAAGTCACTGGCGCTGTTCCGCTAAACGACGACATCCCTGCCCTACCCGAAGGCCCGCATCGAGCGATCGGTGCGGGCCTTCGTCTGTTGCGATACAGCGTTCAAACGGGGGCGCTATTTCAGCGACAAGGCAACCGTGCCGGCGATCGGATCGGTGACGCCGAGCCCGCCGCCGAGATCGTCGAGCGTATGGCGGAAGCTGTTGAGCGTGGCGATCATCTGCGGGCGCGCCGCCGCCATCGCGTCCATGCTCTCCCATTCTGCGATGATGCAATAGCGCCCCTCCCCGGCGGCGATGATGTTCGCGTGCCGCAGGCCCGGCCAGTCGGCGGCGACATTGCGATGGGCGTCGAGAAAGGCGGTCTCCATCCCCGGCTTGACCTTGAAACGAACGGCATTGAATGCGGTCATGGCGGCCTCCAGCGTTCGGAGAGATGACCTTACGGCAATCGATGTGCTTCTCCTCGTCACGATCACGTGCCGGTGAACCCAACGAGCACCAGGCCGTTGTCAGAGAGTAGCTTTCCAGGCGCAGGATAACCCACCCAACCAGAACGGGAGACAGCACCATGGCGATCAACAAGACCGGCTCGGCCCATTGGGAAGGCGGCATCAAGGACGGCAAGGGCACGATCTCGACCGAGACCAAGGCGCTTGACGCCTATCCCTACGGCTTTTCCAGCCGCTTCGAAGGCAAGCCCGGCAGCAATCCCGAGGAACTGATCGGCGCGGCGCATGCCGCCTGCTTCACCATGGCGCTCTCGCTGATCCTCGGCGAGGCCAATCTCAAGGCCGATGCGCTCGACACCACGGCGCGGGTAACGCTCGACAAGCTCGAGGACGGCTATGCCATCACCGCGATCCACCTGACGCTGAAAGGCAAGGTGCCCGGCGCCGACCAGGCGACCTTCGAGTCGCTGGCCGGCAAGGCCAAGGCCGGCTGCCCGGTCTCGAAACTGTTCAAGGCGCCAATCACGCTGGAAGCGACGCTGGTCAGCTAACGCTTCAGGCGAAGTGGCAGGAGACGCTGACCCCGCCCAGTTGCCGCAGCTCCGGCCGCTCGACGCGGCAGCGATCGGCGGCCTGGGCGCAGCGCGGATTGAAGGTGCAGCCGGCCGGCGGATTGATCGGGCTCGGCACCTCGCCCGACATCGGCCGGCGCTCCCGGTTCGGCCGTTCGACATCGGGGATCGTGTCGAGCAGCAGGCGCGTATAGGGGTGCTGCGGCCGGGTGAAGACCTGCTCGGCCGGGCCTGCCTCGACGAAGCGGCCGAGATACATGATCGCCAGCTCGTCCGACATGTGCCGGACGACCGAGAGATTGTGGCTGATGAAGAGATAGGTCAGCCCGAACTCCTTCTGCAGCCGGACCATCAGGTTGAGGATCTGCGCCTGCACGGAGACGTCGAGCGCCGAGGTCGGCTCGTCGCAAACGAGGAAATCGGCCTCTGTCGCGAGCGCACGGGCGATCGAGATGCGCTGGCGCTGGCCGCCGGAGAAGGCATGCGGATAACGGCTCGCATCGGTACGCGAGAGGCCGACCACTTCCAGCAGGTCGCCGACGCGCTGCTGGACCGCCGCCTCGCCGGACCTGAGCTTCAGCTCGCGGATCGGCTCGGCGATGATGTCGCCGACGCGCCAGCGCGGATTGAGCGAGGCATAGGGGTCCTGGAAGATCATCTGCACGCGCGGCGGGCCGATGGTGCCGTCGGCACGGCGGATGTCGCGGAAGCTGAGCCTGCCCTCGGTCGGCCGCTGCAGGCCGACGACCATGCGGGCGAGCGTCGATTTTCCGCAGCCGGATTCGCCGACGATGCTGAAGGTGGTGCCGCGCCTGACCGTGAAGGAGACGCTTTCGACCGCCCGCAGGATGCGCCGCGGCTCGTGCGAGAACAGTCGGGACAAAGCCGGCGCCGACACATCGAAGCGGCAGCAGGCGGCGGCGACGTCGAGAATGATGTCGTCACCCGCTGCCTTGGCGGGGGCGAGCGTCGAAACCTGCTCAAGCATGGGCCGCCTCCTTCAGGGGGAAATGGCAGGCGGCCGCATGACCCGAGGGAGGCAGGCCGGGCTTGTGCTCGCGGCAGAAATCCTCCGCCCGGCCGCAACGCGGATTGAAGGCGCATCCCGGCGGAATGGCGTTGAGGCGCGGCATGGCGCCGTCGATCTGGTTGAGATGCTCGTGGCGGACATGGACGCTCGGGATCGAGGCCATCAGCCCGGCGGTGTAGGGATGGCTCGGCCGGCGCGTCACGTCCTCGACCGGGCCGATCTCGACGATGCGGCCGGCATACATCACCGCGACGCGATCGGCCGTCTCGGCGATAACGCCCATGTCGTGGGTGACCAGCATGATCGCCGTGCCGTGCTCGCGGCAGAGCCGCTTCAGCAAGGTCGTGATCTGCGCCTGGATCGAGACGTCGAGCGCCGTCGTCGGCTCATCCGCGATGATCAGCGAGGGCTCGGCGCAGAGTGCGAGCGCGATGACGACGCGCTGGCGCATGCCGCCGGAGAACTGGTGCGGGAAATGGTCGATCCGCGTTTCGGCTGCGGGGATGCCGACCTCCTTGAGCAGGTCGAGTGCGCGCTTGCGCGCTTCCGCCCGGCTGACCGGCAGGTGGGTCAGGATGGTCTCGACGAGCTGGTCGCCGACCTTGAGCAAGGGATGCAGCGAGGTCAGCGGGTCCTGGAAGATCGCGCCGATGCGCCGGCCGCGCAGCTTGCGCATCGCCTCCGCCGGGAGGTTGTCGATGCGCTGGCCCGAGAGATGGATCTCACCGCCGGCGATACGGCCCGGCGGATCGAGCAGGCCGATCACCGCCGTGCCGGTCAGGGACTTGCCCGCCCCGGATTCGCCGACCACGCCCAAGATCTCGCCGGGCGCGATGTCGAAAGAGACGCCATCGAGCGCCGTCAACGCGCCATGCCGGCCGTCGAAGACGATGCGCAGGTCGCGCACGGAGAGAAGAGGCGCTGCGGCGGATGCGGTCATGCAGAGGCCTCGCTGCGTTCGATCGCGTAGCTCGACGAGAATATCTCGCTCATCGGCGGGTGGCCGAGCGTGCGCTCGGGATAGCGCGCCATCACGCCCTCGAACTGCTTCTGGGCGCGGGCATTGTCGGCGGCCTCGTCCTGGCCGGGGATCGCCCGGTTCTCCATGACGAAGCGGCCATCGATCACCACGGTCGCGAAGTCGCGGCCATGTCCTGTCAGCATCATCGTCTGGATGGGATCGATGACCTGCCCGCTATGCGGCCGGTCGAATTCGAAGACGGTGATGTCGGCGCGGGCGCCCGGCTGGAGCCGGCCGAGATCGGGCCGCTGCAGCGCGTTGGCGCCGCCGATGGTCGCCGCATCGTAATAATCCTCGGAGCGCACGGCGCCGACATTGCCGGCCATGGTACGGGCGAGGATCATGCCGGTCTGCATGTTCATCACCATGTCCGGCGGGCTCGTATCCGTGCCCATGGCGATGTTCAGGCCCATCGCGCGATAGCTGCCGAGATGGTTGATGGCGTTGCCGTGCCGGCCCGAGACGAGCGGGCAATGCACGATGCTGGCGCCGGAATCGCGGATGATCTCGAGATCGCGGCCGGGGCGATCGATCAGGCGGCTGCCGGAGACGACGGTGCCATGCGGCAGCAGGCAGCGCTCGTTGAGGAAGCCGAGGCTCTCGAGCCATTCCGGCGGACTCATGCCGTGCTGGGCGAGGACGAGATCATACTCGATCTTCGACTGGCAGCAGTGGAGCCGGACGGGGATATCGAGCTCGCGCGAGGCTGCCGCCGTGCGGCGCAGAAGCTCGGCGGTCGAGGTCTCGATGCGGTCCGGCGCGAACATTGCGCGGATCAGGCCGCCGGCTTCACCCTCATGACGCTTGGCAAAGTCGATCGCCGCGTCGAGCTCGGCGAGGCCGCGCTCCTCCTCGTAATAGGTGACGACGCGCCCGTCGCTTTCGACGACCTGGTTGCCGGTGCGATAGGCCGGGCCGAGATAGGCGCGCATGCCGAGATCGGCGGCGGCAACCGCAGCGTCCTCGAACTCCTGCACCGTCTCGCCCCAGGCGCGGTAGAACAGCGAGGCGATCGGCAGCGCCGTGGTGATGCCGTTGCGGATGAGCTGCGAGAAGGCGTAGCGCTTCTGGAAGGCCAGTTCCTCGCGCGTGTACATCTCGTAGGGACCGGCATCGAGATAGCTGCGCGGCCAGACGCGACCCTTCTTCCAGGCCGGCTGGTTGTCATAGCCGAGGATGGTGGTGTCGAGGTCGGAGAGCGCGTCGCAATCGACGAAACCCGGGCCGATCAGGGCATGGCCATAGTCGATGCGGCGTGCGACCTCGCCCGGAAAACCATGGCCGACGAAGACGATTTCGCCGTTCTCGAACACGACCTCGCCGTTCTCGTAGAGGCGATGGCGGCCGTCCTTGTGGCCGACCACCCAACGCGCGGTCATCAGGATGCGGCCTTCGGGCCGCTTCTTGGCCTCAAGGCTCACGGGGCCGTCCTCACCGAAACGCCGTCACGGGCGACGATCCTGCCGCGCTTGATCACGCGGCGCCTGGGCGAACGGGTCACGACGATATCCGTCAGGCTCTCGCCGGGCATGATCACCAGATCGGCGGCCTTGCCCTCAGTGAGGCCGTAATCGGCGATCTCCATCACCTGGGCACCGCCGGTCGTGCAGACGTGGAGGCCGAGTTCGACCTCGTCGTCGCGGCGGAAATTGTTGCGCAGGCCGATGAACATGGCGCGCTCGACCATGTCGGCATTGCCATAGGGGCCCCAGGTGTCGCGGATGCCGTCCGAGCCCGAGCAGACGCGAATGCCGGCATCGAGCAGCTTCTTCACCGCCGGCGCGGTGTTGCGGGCCGGCGCGGTCGTCATGATCGCGATGTCGAGCGCGGCAAGCTGCGGGATGACGGGATCGACCAGTTGCGGATCGGTGCCAAGGCAGAAGGCGTGGCTGACCGTCACCTTGCCCTTCATGCCGAGCGCGCGGGTGCGCTCGATGATCAGGTCGAGCGAGAACAGGCCCATCTCGCCGGGCTCGTGCAGATGGATGTCGAGCGGCCGGCCATAGGTCTGGCAGAGCCCGAAGATCGCATCGAGATGGCCCTTCGGATCGCGGTCGATGGCGCAGGGGTCGAGGCCGCCGACGATCTCGCAGCCGGCCTTCATCGCCTCGTGCATCAATTCCAGCGTGCCCGGCCGGCGCAGCAGCCCGGATTGCGGGAAGGCGACGAGCTCGATGTCCATGATGTCCGCGTAATCCTCGCGGGTCTTCAGGATGCCCTCGACGCCCCAGAGCCCGTGATCGGTGTCGACATCGACATGGCTGCGGGTATGGGTCGAGCCCATCGTCGAGGACTGGACGGTCTGGCGTGCCGACTGGCGGGCGGGGTCCATATCGAGGCGGCGCTTGTTCAGGCGCTCGTTGTCGATCTTGTCGAGCAGCTTCGGGCCGACTTCGTTGACGTACCAGGGCTGGCCCCAGAGGCTCTTGTCGAGATGGGCATGGGCCTCGACCAGGCCGGGAATGACGATCTCGCCGCGGCCATCCTCGACCGTCACGCCGGCGGGCGCGGCGATGTCCTTCGCCATCCGGCCGATGCGGCCGTTCTCGATCAGGATGTCGAGGGCAGGCCCCGCGTTCGGGCGGACGTTGCGGATCAGGAGAGAGGTGGTCATCGCAGGCGTATCCTCGTGGTTTCTTGTGATGGTCAGCGCAGTTTCGGGTTCAGCGCGTCGCGGAGCCAGTCGCCGAGCAGGTTGACCGAGAGCACGATCAGCCCGAGCTGCAGCGAGGGGAAGACGACGAGCCACCAGGAGCCGGAGAACAGGTACTGGTTGCCGATGCGGATCAGCGTACCCAGGGACGGCTGGGTGATCGGCATGCCGACGCCGAGGAAGGAGAGCGTCGCCTCCGAGAGGATGGCGAGGCCAAGGCTCAGCGTCGCCGAAACCAGCACCGGCGTCATCGTGTTCGGCAGGATGTGGCGGCCCATGATCCGCGTCGCCGGCACGCGGATGATGCGGGCGGCGAGCACATATTCCTTGCGACGCTCGACCATGGTCAGCGCGCGCACGGTGCGGGCATATTGCACCCAGCTCGTCAGCGCGATCGAGAGCACCAGCACCACGGCGGAGAAGGGCTCGCGCAGGGCCGGCGGCAGCATCTCGCGGAAGATCGCCGAGACCAGGATCGCCATCAGCAGGGTCGGGATCGAGAGCACGGTGTCGCCGAGCCGCATCAGCAGGTTGTCGATGCGCCCGCCATGGAAGCCGGCGATCAGCCCGATCGAGACCCCGATCAGCATCGAGACCATCACCGCCGCGAAGCCGATGATCAGCGAGATGCGCGAACCGTAGAGAATGGCCGAGAGCACGTCGCGGCCCTGCGGATCGGTGCCGAGCAGGAAGGGCCATTCGCCGCCATCCTGCCAGATCGGCGGAATCTCGGCCTTGTCGATGAAGATCTGCGCGAGGTCGTAAGGGTCCTGCGGCGCGATCAGCGGGGCGAAGAACGCGCTCAGGACAAGCAGCGCCAGCATCAGCGCCGAGAGCCAGGCCACGGGCGTATGGCAGAAGCTCCAGCCGATGTCGCTGTCGAGAAAGCGGCGCAGGCGGCCGGGGCTTTTTACGGTGTCAGCGGGCATTTGCGCCTCCCGTCAACGCGTCCTCGCGCAGGCGCGGATCGACCCAGGCATAGGTCAGGTCGACCAGCGTGTTGAGCGTGACGAAGATGAAGGAGACGACGATCAGATAGGCCGCCATCACCGGGATATCGACGAAGGTCACGGCCTGGACGAAGAGCATGCCCATGCCCGGCCACTGGAACACCGTCTCGGTGACCAGCGCGAAGGCGATGAGGTTGCCGATCTGCAGGCCGGTGACGGTGATGACCGGCATCAGGCAGTTGCGCAAAGCATGGCCGAAATGGACGGCGCGTGCCGGCAGGCCGCGCGCCCGGGCGAAGCGGATGAAGTCGGTGCGCATCGTCTCCAGCATCTCGGCGCGGACGAGCCGCATCACCAGCGTGATCTGGAAGAGCGAGAGCGTGATGCCGGGCAGGATCAGCGCCTTGCGGCCCGACGCGGTGAGCAGGCCCGTGCTCCACCATCCGATCTGCACGACCTCGCCGCGCCCGAAGGCCGGCAGCCATTGCAGCGTCACCGAGAAGATCAGGATGAAGAGGATGCCGAGCGCGAAGCTCGGCAGCGAGACCCCGAGCACAGAGACGAATTGCAGGGTCTTGGCGAGGAGGCTGTCTCGCCGGATCGCGGTGTAGACGCCGAGGGGAATGCCGACGGCCAGCGACAGGAAGGTCGCGACCAGCACCAGTTCGAAGGTCGCCGGGAAGCGCTCCGAGATCAGCGTGAAGACGTCCTGCTGGTTGCGGTAGGAAATGCCGAAATCGCCGCGCACGGCATTGCCGACGAAGGTCGCGTATTGCAGCACGAAGCCCCTGTCGAGGCCGAGGCGGGCGCGCAGCTCGTCGCGCTGCTGCTGGCTCGCCTGCTCGTTCAGCATCAGCTCGACGGGGTCGCCGACGAAGCGGAAGATCAGGAAGGCGAGAAAGGCCACCGCCAGCATGACGCCGGCAGCGTTGAGCAGTCGCTTGAGGAGAAAGGCCGGCATGGGAACTCCTGCGTTCCGGCGTCATTCCCGGGCTTCGCGCAGCGAAGACCCGGGAACTTCAGGAGAAGAGGCACTGGTTTCCGAGATGACCGGGGTCAAACCCGGCCATGACGGCAGAACCGCATCAGCCTCACTTCATCATGGTCAGCCAGAGCCGCGGCTTGTTGTCCGAGGCCTGCACGGTCGAGACGATCGTCGAGCGCATCGCCCAGGCCATCGGCTGCTGGTGCAGCGGGATGAAGAGCTGCTCCTGCTTGGCGATCTTGAGCGCCTCCTTCATCATCTCGATGCGCTTGGGCGTGTCGAGCTCGACGCCGGCCTTGTCGATCAGCGCGTCGATGCGCGGATCGCCCCAGTTGCCCCAGTTGAAGACACCGCTGGTGCCGTTCTTGGAATGCAGCACCTGCACCAGCAGGGAATAGGCGTCGATCATCGGCTCGTTGGCCCAGCCGAAGGAGATGACGTCGAAATCGCCCTTGACGCGCTTCGGCGTCTGCTGGCTGCGCGGGGCCATGCTGAGGTTTGGCTTCAGGCCGGCGCGTGACCACATCGCCGCGATCGCCTGGCAGAACTCCTCCTCGTTGACGAGGGAGTCGCTCTGGCAGTTGATCTGGAAGGAGAAGCCGTTGGGATAGCCCGCATCGGCCAGCAGCTTCTTGGCGCCGTTCAGATCGAAGGGCAGGCGCTCGTCCTGCGAGGGATCGTAGCCGGGGATCGCCGGGGCGACGAGCGCGCCGGTGTTGCGCGACAGGCCGCGCATGGCGCGCTTCTGCACCGCGTCGATGTCGATGGCCCGGTAGAGCGCCTCGCGGACCCGGATGTCCTTGAAGGGGTTCTTGTCCTTGACGTCGCTCTCGGTGAGCTTGTCGCCAAGGTTCAAGGCGAAGAAGACCGAGCGCAGCTCGTTGGTCTGCAGTACCTTGACGTCCGGCGAGGCGGAGAGCCGCGGCAGGTCCTGCAGCGGCGCGACGTTGGTATAGTCGATCTCGCCGGAGAGCAGCGCGGCCACGCGGGTCGAGGACGAGGTGATCGGCGAGAATTCGATCACGTCGATATTGTGCTTCGGCTTGTCCCACCAGCCGGCATTCCTGACGAAGACCGTCTTGGAATCGGCACGGCGGCTCTCGACCTTGAACGGGCCGGTGCCGTTGGCGTTGTCGGTGGCATAGCCCTTCACGCCCTTGCCGGAATCGGTGGGCAGCAGCGAGTTGTTCGCCTCCATCCATTCCTTGTCGAAGATGAAGATGTTGGTGAGGTCGTTCAGCAGCAGCGGATAGGGGCCGTTGACCTCGATCTCGACGGTCAAGTCATCGATCTTCTTCGAGCTCTTGTAGGCCGGCAGATTGCCTTTGAGCGGCGAGGTCTCGTGGGTGACGCGGGCCAGCGAGGCGATGACGTCGTCGGCCGTGAACGGGTTGCCGTTGTGGAACTTGACGCCCTGGCGCAGCTTGAAGCGCCAGACAGTCGGCGACACGGTTTCCCAGGACTCGGCCAGAGCCGGCTCGATCTTGAGGTCGCCGGTATAGCGAACCAACCCCTCATAGACGTGATTGAGCACCGCGAGCGTGAAGGTCTCGCCGTAGGAATAGGGGTCGAGCGAGGCAATCTCGCGTGACGCGCCCCATTTCAGCGTCTTGGCTTCCGCCGCGCCGGTGAACGCGAAGGCGGCGACGGCCGCCAGCAACCAGGCCTTCTTCATCGACTTCTCCCCTTTTGCATCGGCGTGCCGCGGGCCCGCCGAACCTCGATCGCTTGTTGCCGTTCCGTTATGCACCTGGCGCTTTGCGCGCCAATTTCGTGTGCGATTATCAGGCATACTTGCATACGATATGAGAAGCGTATTGTATGCGATTATTGAGCACAAGCGGAAACTGGCGCGGAGCCCGCGATCGTGACATTGACGCCCCCGGACAAGACCATTCCAGCACGAGGGACAGCCACGATGGGCGAGAAGCGAACCCCGGTTCTGCGCGCCGAATCCGTCTACCGGGCGCTGCGCCGGGCGATCATCGAGCAGGCGCTGAAGCCCGGCATGAAGCTGCCGGAGGATTCGATCGGCGAGCAGCTCGGCGTCAGCCGCACCCTGGTGCGGGAGGCCTTCGGGCGCCTCGCCGTCGAGGGCCTGGTCGAGCTCAAGCCCAATCGCGGTGCCTCGGTCGCCTATCCGACACTGGAAGAAGCACGCGACGTCTTCGAGGTCCGGCGCGGCCTCGAGCGGCTCGTCGCCGAAAGCCTGGCCGGGCGCATCACCCCCTCCCAGGTCGCGGAGCTGGAAGCCCATGTCCGCCAGGAGGAGAAGGCGCATGAGCAGGACGGCCCGGAATCGATCCGCCTCTCCGGCGAGTTCCACATCAAGCTCGCGAAGATGACCGGCAACGCGCTGCTGCTGCGCTATGTACAGGAGGCCTCGTCGCGCTGCTCGCTGATCCTGGCGATCTACGGGCGCCCGCACTCGACCGAATGCGCCGTCTCCGAGCATCGCCAATTGATCGACGCGCTGCGCGCCGGCGACGCTGCCCGCGCAGCCGACCTGATGGACCACCATCTGCGGGCCGTCGTCACCCGCGCCCTGCTGACGCCGCGCATCGAGCGCGACATCCGCGACGTGCTCGCGCCTTACGCGCTCAGCGAAGGGCTGAACCCCTCCTGACCCCAAAGGCACTACGCACAAAGATATGCGCCACACGCAGGCCAATTAGTCTTTGGTCTATTTGATCTGCGTCAAGAACATTGCTCCCCCTGCACTCAAGCCATGGCGGGGGCGGGCCCGATGCGCCATCCTGCCACGAAGTGATCCCATCGGCCAAATCAAGACCGAGCGATCAGGGCGGGCGACCTACTATTCCAGGGAGGATGGGGCCATGGACGACATCAAGCGCCGGCAGCGCAGCATTCGGCATCTCCATCCGCGAGGTGATGCATGACGGCCACCACGGACATCATCGATTTCAAGATCGAGACGCCGGACGGCGCGACGCTCCACGCGTTCAAGGAAGGCCACGGCCAGCCGCTGCTGCTCGTCAGCGGCCTGAGCGGCAGTGCCGCCTTCTGGAGCGAGATCGCCGCGACCCTCTCGCGCTCCTTCCAGGTCATCCGCTTCGACCAGCGCGGCATCGGCGCCAGCAGCCGCGGCGAAGTGCCCTGTTCCATCGACCTGCTGGCGCAGGACAGCCTCGCCGTGCTCGACGCAGCGGGTGTCTCGCGCGCCGTGGTGCTCGGCCATTCCACCGGCGGCTGCATCGCGCAGGCCATCGCCAAGCAGGCCCCCGGCCGCCTCGACGGCCTCATCCTGAGCGCGAGCTGGCTCAAGCCCGGCCGCTATCTCAACGCGGTCTTCGGTACCCGACGGGCGATCCTGGGCTGCGATCCACATGCCTATGCCGCCACCTCGGTGCTGAACGGCTACCAGCCGCGCTGGATCGAAGCCAACTGGCATATCTATGACGCCGCGATCGAAGCTGCGCCGGTGAGCGAGCACGCCCGGACGATCGCCCGCGAGCGCCTCGACGCGCTGCTCGCCTTCGACGGCACCGCCGATATCGACCAGCTGCTGATGCCCGTACTCGTCCTCGGCACGCGCGACGACATGGTCGTGCCCGTCTATCATCAGGAGGAGCTCGCCGCCGCCCTGCCCGGCTGCCGCCGGGCGATCATGGAAACCGGCGGGCATCTTTTCCCGATCTCCCGGCCGGACGCCTTCACCGCGACCGTGGCGGAATGGATCGGCGAACTCTGAGAATCGCTTCGGAATTCCCCGAGCTCCCATTTTCCAGCTGAAAGGACAGCGCGCCGCGCGTCGAAATGGCTCATGCCATCGGCACGCGGCTCGGCGCTAAGCTGAGAATGCCTCCAAGTCGAAAGACGTGATCATGCGAGCCATTCTCTCCAGCCTTGTTCTCCTTCTTCCCTTCCTCTCCCAACCGGCCGCGGCACAGGATGCCTCGGCAGGCGAACGCTCCTTCGCAAAGTGCCGCGCCTGCCACCAGATCGGCGAAGGCGCGCGCAATCTCGTCGGCCCCGAGCTCAACGGGCTGATCGGCCGGCATTCCGGCGCCGTCGAGGGCTACAGCTACTCGGCCGCCAACAAGAATTCCGGCCTGACCTGGGACGAGGCGACCTTCGCCGAGTACATCAAAGACCCCAGGACCAAGATCCCCGGCACCAAGATGATCTTCGCCGGCATCAAGAGCGAGAAGGAGATCAAGGACCTGACCGCCTTCCTCAAGCAGTTCGACAAGGACGGCAAGAAGTCCTGAAGCCGCCTGCGGCATCGGCAAACTTGGTCTTCGGCGGCTGCCTGTCGTATCTCTCCGCGTCTGATCGACCAAGGAGAGCTTGATGGCCGCCCCAGCGACCCGGACGAAACCTCTTTCCGCCTTGCGGGACTTCCTGCACGGCGAGGCAGCGGGCGGCATCGTCCTGATGGTCGTCGCGGCCCTTGCCCTCGTCGTCGCCAATTCGCCGGCGGCGCCGCTCTATTTCGGCGTGCTGAAGAGCTATGTGCTGGGCCTGTCGGTCCTGCACTGGATCAACGACGCGCTGATGGCGGTGTTCTTCCTGCTCGTCGGGCTCGAGATCAAGCGCGAGATGCTGGACGGGCAACTCTCGAGCTGGAGCCGCCGCGTCCTGCCCGGCTTCGCCGCGCTCGGCGGCATGGTCGCGCCGGCGCTGATCTATGTCGCCTTCAATCTCGGCGCGCCCGAAAGCCTGCGCGGCTGGGCCATCCCGACAGCCACCGACATCGCCTTCGCGCTCGGCGTGCTCTCGCTGCTGGGCTCGCGCGTGCCGGCCTCGCTCAAGGTCTTCCTGACGGCGCTCGCCATCCTCGACGATCTCGGCGCGGTGATCATCATCGCGGTCTTCTACACGGCCGGTCTTTCGGGCCTTCACCTCGGGCTCGCCGCCGCGACGCTCGCGACGCTCATCGCGCTGAACCGGCTCGGCGTGATGCGGCTGGCGCCCTATCTCTTGCTCGGCCTGGCGCTCTGGTACTTCACTCTGAAATCCGGCGTGCATGCGACGCTGGCCGGCGTCGCGCTGGCGCTGACGATCCCGCTCACCCCCTCGCCGGCCAAGCCCGACGATGCCGGCTCGCCGCTGCACCGGCTGGAGCACGGGCTGCACCCTTGGGTCGCCTTCCTGGTCATCCCGGTCTTCGGCTTCGCCAATGCCGGCGTCTCCTTCGCCGGGCTCGGGCTTTCCACGCTCGCCGCCCCCGTTCCGTTCGGCATCATGCTCGGGCTGTTCCTCGGCAAGCAGATCGGCGTCTTCGGCTTCAGCTGGCTGGCGATCCGCACGGGCTTCGCCGATCTGCCGACCCGCGCCTCCTGGGCGCAGTTCTACGGCATCGCCCTGCTTTGCGGCATCGGCTTCACCATGAGCCTGTTCATCGGGCTGCTCGCCTTCCCGGATTCGGAAGCCCTGCAGAGCCAGACGAAGATCGGCGTCATCGCCGGCTCGCTGCTCTCCGGCATCTGCGGCTGGCTGCTGCTGCGGCCGGCGAGGCCAGAGGATATGCGCGAATCGAAGGGCTGATGCGATTCGACGGAACGCCTCTTCCATTTTTCCGGATCGATGCAATATTTATTCGTTCCGGCGAACATCTGTGATTCGAAGCCGGACGAATGTGCAGCCGGGAAAGGGCTCTCGACGTCGATGAAGAAGGCCAAGCGGAAACCGGGGGAGAAGCGGTCGCAGATCGCCGCCATGCCGATCCGTCACGCCGCCGACGGCTCGACCGAAATCCTGCTCGTGACCTCGCGCACCACGCGCCGCTGGATCGTGCCCAAGGGCTGGCCGATGAAGGGCCTCAAGGACCGCGACGCCGCTGCGCGCGAGGCCTATGAGGAGGCCGGCGTCATCGGCCGCGTCAGCGAAAAGCCGGCCGGGCGCTATACCTACTGGAAGCGGATGAACGACCATTTCGCGCTCTGCGAGGTGAAGCTCTATCTGCTCGAGGTCGAGCAGCAGCTCGACAGCTGGGCCGAGCAGCACCAGCGCGACCTGCACTGGTTCACGCTGGCCGACGCCGCCGATATCGTCGACGAGCCCGAGCTCAGCACCGCCATCCGCAAGCTCGATATGCAGCTCGCCATCGCGGCCTAGACGAAACCGATCCAGCGCCCCGCCAGCAGCACCGCAAGCCAGAGCGTGAAGGAGGCGAAGGCGCTCGCACGCACGCTGAGCGGCACCCGCTCCGTTGCCAAGGCCTCCGCCAGCGCCCTGCGCCAATGCTGGAGCGCGATATTGCCGAGCGCCAGCGCGAGCAGGGCGAGCTTGGCGAGGAAGGCCGGGTTCCCCGCATATTCCGACGGCTTCACCGTGAAGAGCCAGGCGCCGGTCAACAGCGCCAGCGCGAGGCCGAAGGCGGCGGCGCGGGTCAGGAACGGCGCGAGCACCGCAAGGGGTGCGCCGCGCAGCACGCCGATCAATCGGAGATCGAGCGGCAGGATCGCGCCGACGAGCAGGCCGATGCCGAGGATATGGGCGGCGTTGACGACGAGATAAGCCGTGCCGGAGCGCTGTAGCCACAGCGCGCCCGGCCAGTGCCCCAGCGCCTCGATCAGTTCGGCCACGCTCAGTTCGTACGGATGCGCTCCGGATACATGTCGTAATCCTTGCCGGCGAGGGTGATGCGCACGGCCTTCATGTGCAGCTTGGTCTTGTCGAGATGGCGGTTGCCGAGCGCGGTGATGGCATCACCGGGCTTGGCCGTGTCGCCGCGGAAGCCGGAGCGCTCGGTCTGGTTGGGATTGCCGAGATCGACCTGCCAGAGCTTGCCCTCGGACTCGACCATCAGCATCGGATGCGGCGGGGCCATCGAGATCTTGCTGATCTTGCCCTTGAGCGTCATCTGCTCGCCCTCGGCCCAGGCCCAGCCGTGATGCGCCAAAGCCGGCAGCGCGACGGTGGCGGCGAGGCCGGCGAGAAGGACGGGAAGGCGGCGGCGGTTCAGCATCGTCATGCAACGTCTCCCTGCTCGGGCGCGCGAGCCGCGCGCCTCTCCACAAACCAGCCTGCCACGGCCGGGTTGCAGCCGGGCCATCACATCTGCGTTGGCGGCGTCGAGAAACGCGCAAGCGCCTGCGGCCGCCCGCGTCGCCGCGTGCGGGGAGAATGAGGGGCAGCGGAGCGCCGCGAGGCGCGGGGTATCGGCCGCTTCCATTGAGCCAGGATGCGGCGCGGATGGATTGAGCCACCATCCGCACGCCCCGTGGCGCTCCGCTTGCCGGCGATTTGAAAGCCACGGGCCGCGCTTATACGGTCGGAATTCCACAGGTCGGCCGTTTCACGGATCAGTTCGGCTCATCGCCTCGTCATCCGCTCCGCGTCCGGCCCCGGATATCCCGAGCCTTCCAGCGAGCTCCTCGCACAGGCGCCGTAGTACGCCCAGGGCGGTTCCCGCAGCCTCCCGGGGCCGGGGTGCAAACCCGGCCGCAGGGCGCCGCCCCCACCCCGCCATGCAGCATGCCTCCGGATGGCTGCCCCTCGGGGTGAGGTGGGCCGAGGATAGGCATGGGTCGCGCGGGCGGGGATTAGTTTTCATCGGCGGCACAGGCATGGCATAAGCCCCGCATGGATATCCGCCCTGAACAGCCCGCCGATTCCGACGCCATCCGCGCCCTGACCACGGAGGCCTTCGCGACGGCGCCGCATAGCAGCGGCACCGAAGCAGCGATCGTCGACGGCTTGCGTGCGGCCGGGGCGCTGACGCTCTCGCTCGTCGCCGTCGAGGACGGGGAGATCGTGGGCCATGTCGCCTTCTCGCCGGTGACGATCGACGGGGCGGAGCGCGATTGGTTCGGGCTCGGGCCGGTCTCGGTGCGGCCGAGCCGACAGCGCGGCGGCATCGGCTCGGAGCTGATCCGCGAGGGCCTGCGGCGCCTGCGCGAGAAGGGCGCCGGTGGCTGCGTGCTGCTCGGCGACCCCGCCTATTACGGCCGCTTCAGCTTCGCCAACGATCCGGCGCTGGTGCTGGAGGGCGTGCCGCCGGAATACTTCATGCGCCTCGGTTTCGGCGCGGAGCTGCCGGCCGGCACGGTGCGCTATCACGCGGCTTTCGACGGGGCCTGAGGCTCAGACCGCCCAGAATTCGCGCGCGCCCGGCGGCAGCTTGGCCAGCGCGCGCTCGAAGGCTTGCGGCTCGACATGCCGGCGCAGCGCCCGCGCGACATCGGCGATGCCGTTTTCGGGCAGAATGCTGTGGTCGCCGCGAAAGGCCATTGCCTCTCGCGCCAGCGCCGCGCGCTCGGCGAAGGGCTTTGTCGGCTGGCCGAGGTCCCAGTCCTGCAGGACCATTGCCGCGAGCAGCGGCGGCAGTGCATCGGCGAAAGCCAGTCCCGCGGCCGGCGTCAGCCGTGCCCGGAAGGTGATGAGCACGGCCAGCACCGACTGCCAGGTCTGATGCGTGGTGGCATGGCCGAGCTCATCGCGCGCATCGAGCAGGAAGCGTTCGAGATCGCGCGAGGCATGGACGAAAGTGGAGGGGACGGTCATGGCCTTCTGAAATATTATCTGCGACGACATCATTTTTGCGCTTGAACTACAAAACGCGTCATATTGGAATATTCAATTCGTATTGGAAATATCCTTCCTACCTGAAGAGACCCAATGGCATCGCGCTCTAATTCGACCGACAGAGCAGGCAAGCAGCCTACCAGACTCGTAAATCCGATTGTGTGCTCGAAGTGCTTTTTGGACCAGGGTCTGCGGCTTGAAGCAGAAAATATTGGAAGCGGTAGTAGGCAGAAATGCCCAAGCTGCGGATCAAATGACGGGTTTAAACTTAGCTACCGGAATACTGAGGACCTATTTCATTCATTCTTCTATGATGGGACGTTCTTTAGAGCTGATTTCGGCGGCGCATCACGCCTCGCCGCGAATCCCCATCGATACGGTGAGCGCGACGTCAAATTTCCCACATGGCTCGAAGCGGATGTACGGCTCCTAGAAGACAAGCTGAAAATCGGACTATTCCACTACGGGCCACCACTCTGGCGAATTGGTGAAATTGAGCCTCTCTCGAATTTACGGGACTCCGAGACACGCCTCAGATACTCGCACGAGTTCATCAAAAAATTCCCAGAAAAACAGCTTACAAAAGGAGATTTATTTTATAGAATTCGAAAAAACCTCCCTCCCGAAATCGACAGCACGCAATATGATTCACCACCCAAAGGCCGAACGTCTTTTGGCCGGCTGGATAGCAGCGAATTACCAGTTCTATACGGATCAAAAGATTTAGAAATTTGCATTCACGAATGCAGAGTTCTCATCCCTGATGAATGTTTTGTTGCAACGCTCGAAACGACTCGAAACTTCCGAATGCTCGATCTAACGTCGCCGCCGCAGGAGGCAGCTGAGACACCTTTTGAGAGCTTAGATATCGCAATGCGCTTTCTGTTTTCTGCAACTGATCACGCATATGAAATAACACGCTCGCTTTCTCACGCCGCGCACGAACAAGGCTTCGATGGAATTTACTACCCCTCTTACTTCAGTCTCGTAAAAGAAAACACAATCGAAAACATAGCTTTATTTGGTCATCCCATTTCATCCGGAGACCTAAAGATAAAATGCATAAACAGAGCCATGCTTAGAAAGGCCACCTACGAAGTTACGATGGGCCCACTGTTCAAATAGCCCTCATAGCAAAACGACAAACTACCTCCGCCGCCTTCTCTCCCCCGCCCCCTTCGGCCGCGATTCCGGCACCGGGCCCATCTCGTCGAGTGTCGGCTTCCGCACCCGTGAGGTGCCCGTCAGCAGCGGGTTTGGCTTCTCGCCGGCCTTCGGCTTGCCCTCGCCGCCGCCCCAGTTATGCGGGCCCATATCCTCGTCCGTCGGCTTGCGGGCGCGGGTCGGCGGCAGGTTGGCGCTGGAGCCGTAAGAGCGCTCGCCCTTGTACTTGCCCGCACTGGCCTCGACATCGCCCTGCCGGGCGAGCGGATCGTCCGCGATCGCCAGCTCCGTCGCCTGCAGGCGCTTGATCTCGTCGCGCAGGCGGGCCGCCGTCTCGAATTCGAGATCGGCCGCGGCCTCGCGCATGCGCTTCTCGAGATCGGCGATCGCGGCCTTGAGATTGTGGCCCGAGGCCGGCGTCACCAGCCCCTTGTCGACCGTGACATGGTCGCGCTCATAGACCGAGCCGAGGATGTCGCCGATGGCGCGCTTGATCGTCTGCGGCGTGATGCCGTGCTCGGCGTTGTAGGCCTCCTGCTTCTCGCGGCGGCGATTGGTCTCGGCAATAGCCCGCTCCATCGAGCCGGTGATGTGGTCGGCATAGAGGATGACCTTGCCGTCGACGTTTCGGGCGGCGCGGCCGATGGTCTGGATCAGCGAGGTCTCGGAGCGCAGGAAGCCCTCCTTGTCGGCGTCGAGAATGGCGACGAAGCCGCATTCGGGGATGTCGAGGCCCTCGCGCAGCAGGTTGATGCCGACCAGCACGTCGAAGGCGCCAAGGCGCAGGTCTCTGAGGATCTCGATGCGCTCGATCGTGTCGATATCCGAGTGCATGTAGCGCACGCGCACGCCGTTCTCGTGCAGGTATTCGGTCAGGTCCTCGGCCATGCGCTTGGTCAGCACGGTGACCAGGGTGCGATAGCCCTTCTCGGTGACCTCCTTGACCTCGTCGAGCAGGTCCGCGACCTGATGCTTGGCGGGGCGGATCTCGACCGGCGGGTCGATCAGCCCGGTCGGGCGGATGACCTGTTCGGTGAAGACGCCGCCGGTCTGCTCCATCTCCCAGCCGCCGGGCGTGGCCGAGACATGCACCGACTGGGGCCGCATCGCGTCCCATTCCTCGAAGCGCAGCGGCCGGTTGTCCATGCAGGAGGGCAGGCGGAAGCCGTATTCGGCCAGCGTCGCCTTGCGGCGGAAGTCGCCCCGGTACATGCCGCCGATCTGCGGCACGCTGACATGGCTCTCGTCGGTGAAGACCAGCGCGTTGTCGGGCAGGTATTCGAACAGCGTCGGCGGCGGCTCGCCCGGCTTGCGGCCGGTGAGATAGCGCGAATAGTTCTCGATGCCGTTGCAGGAACCGGTGGCCTCGATCATCTCGATGTCGAAGGTGCAGCGCTGGTCGAGCCGCTGCGCCTCCAGGAAGCGGCCCATGCGGTTGAGCTCGTCGAGGCGGGCTTTCAGCTCCTCCTTGATCGACTTCACGGCCTGGGTCAGCGTCGGGCGCGGCGTGGTGTAGTGCGAATTGCCGTAGACCTTGATGAATTCGAGCTCGCCGGTCTTCTGGCCGGTCAGCGGGTCGAACTCGCTGATGCTCTCGACCTCGTCGCCGAACAGGCCGATGCGCCAGGCGCGGTCCTCATAGTGCGCCGGGTAGAGCTCGATCACGTCGCCGCGGACGCGGAAGGTGCCGCGGGCGAAGTCATGCTGGGTGCGCTTGTACTGGAGCGCGACGAGATCGGCGATAAGCTGGCGCTGCTCGATGCGCTCGCCGAGCTTCACCGAGAAGGTCATCGCCGTGTAGGTCTCGACCGAGCCGATACCGTAGATGCAGGAGACCGAGGCGACGATGATCACGTCGTCGCGTTCGAGCAGGGAGCGCGTCGCCGAATGGCGCATGCGGTCGATCTGCTCGTTGATCGAGGATTCCTTCTCGATATAGGTGTCCGAGCGCGGGACGTACGCCTCCGGCTGGTAATAGTCGTAATAGGAGACGAAGTACTCGACCGCGTTGTCGGGGAAGAAGCTCTTGAACTCGCCATAGAGCTGCGCGGCCAGCGTCTTGTTCGGCGCGAGGATCAGGGCCGGGCGCTGCGTCTCCTCGATCACCTTGGCCATGGTGAAGGTCTTGCCCGAGCCGGTGACGCCGAGCAGGACCTGATCGCGCTCCTGCCGGCGGATGCCGTCGACGAGATCGGCGATCGCGGTCGGCTGGTCGCCTGATGGGGAGAAGTCGCTCTTCATCGTGAAGGCGATGCCGCCCTCCGATTTCTCGGGGCGCTCGGGCCGATGCGGGGTCCAGGGCTTGCCGGGCTGGATGAAGGGGCTGCCGGTTTCGAGCAGATGCTGCAGCGAGCTCGCGGTCGCGGCCGCCGCGCCCTCGGCGCCAATGAAGGCGGAATCCGCCTTCTTGGAGAGCTTGCGCTTCGGCCTCTCCTCGCCTCCGGGACGTTCCAGCGCATAGCTCGGCTTCGCCTCGTAGCCGGCCTGCGGCTGGTCGCTGAAGCCGGAAGCGCCGCCGGGTACCGCCGTGCCGCGGTTGATCGCGGGGTTCAGCAGGTCGGCGAGATAGCCTTCGAGCGGCTTCAGCTCGGGCTTGGTCGCCTTGGAATTCGGCGTGCGCGCCGAAGCGGACTTCTTCGCCGCTTTCGGCTTGGTCGCGGTGGTGTCGGAGCTTTTCGGCATGGCCGCAATATGGGGCGGAACGCGCCGCGATGCGAGGGGGCGCGACGCATCGCAGGGCTGATTGGTGACAGGAGTTGACAGGAACACTTAATGCAATCTTAGATTGCATATATCGATCAATAACAACCTATGGAGATGGACCATGTCGGGGGGCGGGTCCGAAGCCGAGGCGGCGGTCGAAGCCTTCATCGCCCGCTGGCGCCTCTCGGAAGGTGCGGAGCGGGCGGCCTATGCGCAATTCCTCAGCGAATTCTGCGGGCTGATCGGGGTCGAGCCGCCGCAACCGCCGACCAGCGATTCCGATGCCGTGACCTATCGCTTCGAATATCCCGTGCGGTTTCCGGATGGCTCGGGCGGGCACAGCACCGGGCGCATCGACCTCTACCGCAAGGGCGCCTTCGTCCTCGAAGCCAAGCAGAGCCGCCTGAAGGGGCAGGCCAAGGAGGTCCTGCCGGCGCAAGGCGCCCTGCCCTTCGCGGAACCGGCCGGACCGCGCGGGAGGCGCGGGGCCGATCGCGCCTGGGACGTGCTGATGCTCAATGCCAGACGCCAGGCGGAGGACTATGCCAAGGCGCTGCCGGCGAGCCATGGCTGGCCGCCCTTCCTGATCGTCTGCGATGTCGGACATTGCTTCGAGTTCTATGCCGACTTCACCGGCCAGGGTAAGAACTACGTCCAGTTTCCCGACCGGCAGAGCTACCGCGTCTATCTCGACGATCTGCGCGATACGGGGCTACGCCAGCGCCTCGCCGCGATCTGGACCGAGCCTTGCTCGCTCGATCCTGCCCGCCATGCGGCCCGCGTCACCCGCGACATCGCCGAGCGACTGGCGGCCGTCTCGAAGGTGCTGGAGCGCGGGCACGACCCCGAAGAGGTCGCGCTCTTCCTGATGCGCTGCCTGTTCACGATGTTCGCCGAGGATGTCGGGCTGATCCGCAAGGACGCCTTCAAGACCCTGCTACGCGAATGCCGCGACGCGCCGGATTCCTTCCTGCCGCTGGTCTCGGAGCTATGGCAGGCGATGGACAAGGGGGAATACTCGACCTCCGTGCGCGAGCGGATGAAGCGCTTCAACGGCAAGCTCTACGAGGATGCGCAGGTCTTCCCGCTCGGGCGCGAGGAGATCGGCGAATTGCTGGCCGCGGCCGAGCATGACTGGAAGGAGGTCGAACCCGCGATCTTCGGGACGCTGCTCGAACAGGCCCTCGATCCGCAGGAGCGCGCCCGGCTCGGCGCGCATTACACGCCGCGCGCCTATGTCGAACGGCTGGTCGTCGAAACCGTAATCGGCCCGCTGCGCGAGGACTGGCGGGCCGTGCTCGGCGCAGCACAGCAGGCGCGCGACGGCGGCGAAGCCCGGAAGGCGCTGGCGCTGGTCGAGGATTTCCACGAGACGCTCTGCACCACGCGGATTCTCGATCCGGCCTGCGGGACGGGGAATTTTCTCCACGTCTCGCAGGAGCTCATGAAAAAGCTGGAGGGAGAGGTGCTCGATGCCGCCGGTGAGCTCGGCCGCAATGAGGAACTCTCCGGCTTCGCCACGCATCAGGTCGGGCCGCACCAGTTCCTGGGCATGGAGACCAATCGCCGGGCGGTGGCCATCGCCGATCTCGTCCTGTGGATCGGCCATCTGCAATGGCATTTCCGCACGCGCCCTCATGCGCCGCGCGAGCCGATCCTCGAAAAGCTCGACCATATCTACAAGCAGGACGCGGTGCTGAGCTGGGATGGCTGGCCGATCCCGCAATGGCGCGATGGGCGGGAAATCCTGCCCAACCCGCGCCGGCCGGAATGGCCGGAAGCCGCCTTCATCGTCGGCAATCCGCCCTTCATCGGTGGCAAGGACCTGCGGGCAAGGCTCGGGGACAGCTACGCCGAGGCGCTCTGGGCAGCACATCCGCAGATGAACGAAAGCGCCGATCTCGTGATGTACTGGTGGGACCACGCCGCCGAATTGCTGACACGGCCCGGCACGCGCCTGCGCCGCTTCGGCTTCGTCACCACCAACTCGATCACCCAGCTCTTCCAGCGCCGCACGGTCGAGCGACATCTCACGGGCAAGCGACCGCTCTCGATCGTCATGGCGATTCCGGATCATCCCTGGACGAAGGCGGGGAAGGATACCGCCGCCGTGCGGATAGCGATGACGGTCGCACGAGCCGGGTATCACGAAGGGAAGCTCTGTACCGTCATGGCCGAGAAAGAACTCGACGGCGACCAGCCGCAGATCGAGCTCGGCATCAGCGAAGGGCGGATCAATGCCAACCTGACGATCGGCGCGGACATGACCCGAGCCGCTCCCTTGCGGAGCAATTGCGGGCTCTGCTCGCGCGGCGTCTCGCTGCATGGTGCAGGTTTCATCGTGACACCGGCCGAAGCCGAAGCACTCGGGCTCAGTCGCAGGCCGGGGCTGGAAGCGCATATCCGGCCCTATCGCAACGGGCGCGACCTCACCGAACGGCCACGCGGTGCCATGGCGATCGATCTATTCGGGCGTACAGCGGAAAACGTGCGGGAGCGCTTTCCCGAGGTGTACCAGCATGTGAAGCTAACGGTGAAGGAAGCTCGGAACGATGCCTGCAAGGTCGTCGGCCGCGACGCCAACCGGCGCGACAGCTACCGGCTGCAATGGTGGATATTCGGAGAACCGCGCCGCGAGTTGCGCCCTGTCCTCGCGCCGCTCCAGCGCTATATCGTCACCGTCGAGACGGCGAAGCACCGCATCTTCCAGTTCCTCGACACCGCCATCCTGCCCGACAACATGCTGGTCGCCGTCGGGCTGTCGGATGCCTTCCATCTCGGCGTGCTTTCATCGCATCTCCATGTCCTCTGGTCGCGGCATCAGGGCGCGACACTGGAAGACCGCCCCCGCTATTCGAAATCCCGCTGCTTCGACCCGTTTCCGTTCCCGGATGCCAGCGAGGTGCAGAAGGAGGCCATCCGGCGCCCGGCGGAGGCACTCGATGCCCTGCGCAAAGAGGTTCTGGCTGCGCATCCCGACCTGACCCTCACCAAGCTGTACAACATCCGCGAAGGAATCCGTTCCGGCCGCGCCCTCAGCTCCGCCGAAGCCGATATCCGGGATCGCGGGCTCGTCATGATCCTCGACGAGCATCACCAGGCCATCGATGAAGCCGCCGCCGCAGCCTATGGCTGGCCGGCCACCCTGGCCGAAGCGGAGATTCTGGCACGCCTCGTCGCCCTGAACCGGCAGCGTGCGCGGGAGGAGGTGCAGGGCATCGTCCACTGGCTCAGGCCGGACTATCAGCGCCCGCGCTTCGGGACACCCGGCCGCGCCGGCGAGCAGCTCGAAGCGGCCTTGCCAACGCCGATTTCGGCCGCGGCCGGCAAGCCGGCCTTTCCGACCGAGGCGGTCGGGCGGGTCGCCGCCGTGCTCGCGGCGTTGGCCGACACATCGACGCCGATCGCAGCAAGGGCGATCGCAGCGCGCTTCCGCCAGGGCCTCAAGGTGGAACGCGCGATCCGCGACATTCTGGTTTCGCTGGCGCGGGTTGGGGAGATCTCGACCCTCGATGGCGGGCAGAGCTTCGCGCGACGACGGACCGGCACGGGATGAGCGGAAACTTCAGACTGGCCCTGTCCGCGTCGACCGATGCGGGGATGCGAGGCCGATCAGCACAGGTTCAGGCCCGGCCGGCCAGCCAGGCTTCGATGCCGGAGGCGGCCGCGACACCCGTCGCGAAGCTCGCCTGGAGCAGATAACCGCCGGTCGGCGCCTCCCAGTCCAGCATCTCCCCGGCCGCGAAGATACCCGGCAGGCGCTTCAGCATGAAGCCGCCATCGCATTCGTCACTGATGATGCCGCCGGCTGTCGAAATGGCACGCGCGATCGGCATGGGAGCGCCAAGGCGCAGCGGCGCTGCCTTGATCAGTGCCGCCAGCGCATCCGGCTCGGCCGGGAGGGTTGCGCCGGCCGCATCCCGCAGCAGGGCGATGGCGACCGGTGCGAGGCCCGCAGCCTTGCGCAGGTGATTGCTGAGCGTCTCGCCCTTGCGCCGCTTCGCGAGGCGCGTGACGAGCTCCAAGGCCGAGAGATCGGGGCGCAAGTCGATATCGATCGTGGCGGCGCCATCGCGCCGGATCGCCTCGCGGATGGTTCCCGACAGCGCATAGATCGCACCGCCCTCGATGCCATCGGCATCGATCATCGCCTCGCCCGCGGCTTGCTCGCCGGCGCAGCGGATGACGATCCGCTTCAACGGCTGGCCGACGAAGCGCTCCTTCATCTGCGGCGACCAGGCGACCGTGAAGCCGCCATTGGCGGGGCGCAGCGGCGAGACCGCGACATCGCGCGCCGTCAGCAGCGGCACCCAGCCACCGTCGGAACCGAGCCGCGGCCAGCTCGCGCCGCCGAGCGCCAATAGCGTCGCATCGGGGCGGATCGTCTCGGCTTCACCGTTCGCGAGGCGGAACATCAGGGCTCCATCGGCATCCCAGCCGGTCCAGAGCCGACCAGAGGCGAGCCGAACGCCTAATCCGTCGAGCCGGCCGAGCCAGGCGCGCAGCAGCGGCGAAGCCTTCATCATCAGCGGAAATACACGGCCGCTGGAACCGATGAAGGTCTCCGCACCGAGCTCGTCGGCCCAATCGCGCAATGCCTGTGGCGGGAAGGCGCGCAGGGCTGGTTCCAGCCAGTCGACCGCCTCGCGGTAACGCCCGAGAAAGGCGTCCAACGGCTCGGAATGGGTGAGGTTCAGGCCTCCGCGCCCGGCGAGCAGGAACTTGCGGGCGGGCGAGGCCATGCGCTCGTAGACCGTGACGCGATGGCCGGCGCTCGCCAGCCGTTCGGCAGCCATGAGGCCGGCCGGGCCGGCGCCGATGATGGCGATGTTGCGTATCGGCTTTTCCACCGCAGCCCTGTTCTCATCTGGGCGCGCCATCCCGGACGCAGCGAAGCGAAGACCCGGGATCCATGCCTGAACCTCAATCGGAAGCGCTCCGGCATGGCTCCCGGATCGGCGCCGCTGACGCGGCTTGTCCGGGATGACGGCGCGTTTCCGTTCGAATGTTTACTGCTTTAGACTGGCGCCCTCGCCGCGAAAAGCCCCGGAACGGATACCGCTTTCATGCCGACCATCGCCGCCTATATCGGCGCCGCGCTCTTCGAGATCGCCGGTTGCTTCGCCTTCTGGGGCTGGCTCAGGCTTGGCAAGCCGATCTGGTGGCTGGTGCCGGGGCTGGTTTCGCTCGGACTCTTCGCCTGGCTGCTGACGCTGGTCGAGAGCGCCGCGGCAGGGCGCGCCTTCGCCGCCTATGGCGGCGTCTATATCGCCGCCTCGCTCGGCTGGCTTTGGGCGGTGGAAGGCATCAGGCCGGATCGCTGGGATCTGACCGGCGGCATCATCTGCCTCGCTGGCGCCGCGATCATACTGACGGCGCCGCGCTGATGGAGAGCTTCACCCGCCCGAATGCGCGGCGGGAATGAGCACGGTCGGCATCTCGCGCTGCTCGGCGGCTGCCTTCGTCTCGCGCAGACGGCTCTCGCGCAACTCGTTGGCGCTCTCCAGAATCGGATAGGCGATCGAGACGATATGGCCGTGGATGCGCTTGAGATCGCGGATGATGTCGAGATGGATCGCGCTGGTCTCGATCGATTCCGACCGCCCCGAGCGCAGGCGCTGGAAATGGCTGTCGGTGGCGCGCCGCTCGGCATCGCGCATCGCCGCCTTGTCGGCGAAGAGCTGGCGAGCGAGATCGAGATCGCGCGTCGCGAAGACGTTGAGCGCCAGTGCCAGGGCGGAGGCGACGCGATGATGGAAATCGCGGATCTCGGCCAGGCCCTCCGGCGAGAACGAGTAGCGCTTGCGGATCTTCTTCTCGGCGAGCTCGCGCAGGTTCTTGTCGATGACGTCGCCGATATGCTCGAGATTGGTGATCAGCGTGATGATCTCGAACAGGCGCCGGCTCTCCTCCTCGGAGAGCTCGTTGCGGGAGACCTTGACCAGATAGAGCTTGATCGACTCGTGAATGGTGTCGACGCCGTCATCGGCCTGGGCGATGGCGCGCGAGAGCTTGAGCTCGTCCTTCTCCAGCAGCGTCATGGTATCGCGCAGCATGGCCTCGACGCGATCGCCGAGGCGCAGCGCCTCGCGCATCGCGCCGGCAAGCGCCTCGGTCGGGCTGTCGAGCGCGTTGGGATCGAGATAGCGCGGCGTCACCGCTTCCGCCTTGTCCTGCTTGCCGGGCATGAAGCGCTCGACCAGGCCTGAAATCGGCCCGACGAAGGGCAGGAAGACCAGTGCGCCGACAACGTTGAGCACGACGTGGAATTCGATGGCGAGCCGGGCCTCGGACGAGGAGAAGCCGATGAGCCAGGTCGAAAGCGGGCCGACGAAGGGCAGCACCGCGAGAGCCAGGATCAGGCGCGTCAGCAGGTTGCCGACGGCGGCACGGCGCTGGGCGGCGGGCGCGCCGAGCTGGTCGAGCACCGGGATCACGGCATTGCCGAGATTGGCGCCGATGACCAGGGTGAGCGCCGTCGCCGGCGGGAACAGGCCCGACGCCGCGAAGGTCGCGACGAGCAGGATGATGGCGATGCTGGAATGGACGAGCCAGGTCGCGGCGATGGCGGCGAGGATGCCGAGCAGCGGCTCGGAGCCCATGGCGGCCAGCACGACACGGAAGGTCGGCGACTGCGCCAGCGGGGCTGCGGCCGTGTTGAGCTCGATCAGCGAGAGCAGGATCAGGCCGATGCCGACCAGCACGCGGCCGATATTGCGCGGACGCTCCATCGCCTCGCTGGAAAGATACATGGCGACGCCGATGGCGACGCAGAGGCCCCAGAGCCAGCCCAGGTCCATCGAGATGACGAAGGCCGCGAGCGCCGTGCCGAGATTGGCGCCAAGCAGGACGGCGAGCGCCATGGCCGGCACGATCAGGGCCTGACCGGCGAAGGAGGAGACCAGCAGCGTCGTCGCCGTCGAGCTCTGCAACACCATGGTCACGGCGACGCCGCTGCCGAAAGCGGCGAAGCGATTGCGCGTGAAACTCTGCAGCGCCTGCCTGAGCTGCGAGCCGAAGGCGCGCATCGCGCCGGTTCGCACCAGCCTGACCGCCCAGATCAGCAGCGCGACGCCGCCGGCGAGGTGGATCAGGATATTGGTAGCGCTCTCGCCCATGGCCATTTTCGTGCGGTCTTTCCCCGATTCAGGCGTTGATCTTCGGCCAAATCTATCAATTTTTGATTAGCCAACTCAACAGAAATACACGCTGAAAGTGCTGATATTTGGGCGGCACTTTCAGCCCTGGTGACTCCGCGAAGGGAGATGCCCGGCTTTCGCCAGCGCTCAGGCCGGCGGGATCAGCGTCACGCCGGATTTGGCGAAGGAAACCGAGACCGCGGTACCGGGCGCCAGCATCTCACGCCCGCCATATTGCACGACGAAGAGCTCACCGACCTCGGTCTCGACCATGATGTCGAGATGGTTGCCGAGATAGGCGCATTTGCGGATCGTGCCCGGCAGCGAACCGCCCAGCCCCGGCTCGCCCAGCAGCAAAGCCTCCGGCCGGATCGCGACCTTGGCGGATCCCGGCCCGATGCCGCGCGCCGGCAGGGTGACCGTGGCGGAGCCGATCGCGACATCGGCGCGGTCGTCAGTCACCGCCTTCACCGTGACGTCGATCAGATTCGCATCGCCAATGAAGTCGGCGACGAAGGCGTTGGAGGGCTGCTCGTAGAGGTCGCGCGGTGCGCCTTCCTGCGCGATCCGGGCATTCGACATCACGATGATGCGGTCGGAGACGGCGAGCGCCTCCTCCTGATCATGGGTGACATAGGCCACGGTCAGGTTGAGGTCCTGCTGCAATTCGCGGATTTCCTCGCGGACGCGGCGGCGCAGCTTGGCATCGAGATTGGAGAGCGGCTCGTCGAAGAGCAGCACCTGCGGCTCCAGCACGAGGGCACGCGCCACCGCGACGCGTTGCTGCTGGCCGCCCGAGAGCTCTGACGGGTAACGGTTCTCGAAGCCCTTGAGGCCGACCAGCGCCAGCTTCTCCAGCGCCATCTGCTTCGACTGCTCCTTGCCGAGGCCCTTCACGGTCGGACCGTAGGCGGCGTTGTCGAGCACGCTCATATGGGGGAAGAGCGCATAGGACTGGAACACCATCGAGACGTCGCGATCGGCAGCCGAGAGCTTGGTGACGTCCTTGCCACCGATCAGGATCTGGCCGTCGCTCGCGATCTCCAGGCCTGCGATCATGCGCAGGGTCGTGGTCTTGCCGCAGCCGGAGGGACCGAGCAGGGTCACGAGCTTGCCGGCCTCGATGGTGAAATTGATGTTGTCGACCGCCGTCACCGCGCCATAGCGCATCGAGACGTTGCGGAATTCGACGGAAGCGGGTCCGGCCTTGGCCATCTTGAGTCTTTATCCTTATCCGATCGCGGGAGCGGGCGCCGGGGCGGCAATCGTGGCGGTGCGGCCACGCCGGCCGAGCTTGCGCTCGCCGACGAGGAACTGGATGAGGACGATGCCGAGCGCCATGAAGACGATCAGCACCGAGGAATAGGCGATGGCGAGGCCGAACTCGCCGGCCTCGACGCGCCCGACGATATAGGCGGTGGAGAGGTTGTATTCGGCCGAGACCAGGAAGATCACGGCGCTGACCGCCGTCATCGAGCGCACGAACGAGTAGACCAGCGCCGAGACCAGAGCGGGCTTGAGCAGGGGCAGCACCACCCGCCAGAGCGTGGTGAAGCTGCGGGCGCGCAACGTGGTCGAGGCCTCGTCCAGACTCTTGTCGATCTGCGAGAGGCCGGCAATGCCGGAGCGCACGCCGACCGGCATGTTGCGGAAGACGAAGGCGATGACGAGGATCAGGCCGGTACCGGTGATTTCCACCGGCGGCACGTTGAAGGCCAGGATATAGGCGACGCCGAGCACCGTGCCGGGAATGGCGAAGGAGAGCATGGTCGCGAATTCGAGCCCGGCCCGGCCGCGGAAACGCTGGCGCGTCAGCAGATAGGCGGTGAGCAGGCCGATCACCGCCGTCAGCGGTGCCGAGATCGCCGCCACCTTCACCGTGGTGAAGAAGGACGACCAGGCCGAGCCCTGGAAATAGATGCCGTCGCTGAAATCGATGGCGAAGCCGGTGATGTAGTGCTGCAGGGTCGGGGTGTAGTCGCGGCCCATGTTGCGCACGAAGCCGCCGACCAGGATGACGATGTAGATCACCACGGTCAGCGCGACCCATGGCACGATCACGGCCGCAGAGAGCCAGGTGATGCGACGCGGCAGCGGCGTCGGCAGCCCGGCATCGCCCTTGCCGGTGACCGTCGTGTAGGATTTGTCGCCGAGCCAGCGCTGCTGGACCCAGAAGGCGCCGAGCGTGAAGGCGAGCAGCACGATGGCGAGAACCGCCGCCTGCCCCTGATTGTAGGAGGCGCCGACCACCGCGAAGAAGATCTTGGTCGAGAGCACCTCGAAATTGCCGCCGAGCACCAGCGGGTTGCCGAAATCGGCCATGCTCTCGACGAAGCCGAGCAGGAAGGCATTGGCGATGCCGGGCCTGAGCAGCGGCCAGGTCACGGTGCGGAAGGTCTGCCAGCGCTTGGCACCGAGCGTCTGCGAGGCCTCCTCCAGGCTGGGCGAGATGCCCTGCACGACGCCGATCAGGACGAGGAAGGCGATCGGCGCGAAGGCCAGCACCTGCGCCAGCAAGATGCCTGGCAAGCCGTAGAGCCAGCGCGAGCGCGGGATGTCGAACCATTCGTAGAGAACGGTCGAGACCGCGCCGGCGCGGCCGAAGAGCAGGATCAGCGCGAGGCCGATGACGAAGGGCGGCGTGATGATCGGCAGCACCGTCAGGGCGCGCATGACGCGCTTGCCGGGCATGCCGGTGCGCAGGATCAGCAGCGCGCAGGCGAGGCCGAGAAGCGTGGTGATGACGCCGCAGAGCACGGCCAGGACCAGCGTGTTCCAGGCGACGCCGCAATTGACGTTGGCACTGAGGCAGCCCAGCCCCCAGATCGAGGAATCGAGGAAGCGCTCGAAGAAGGCCGCGGGCGCGAAGGCGCCGTTCTGGTCGACCAGCGCGCTCTTCAGGATGATCGCGACCGGGAAGAAGATGAAGATGCCGATCAGCAGGACGACGAGGCCGATCGTCGAGGTCGTGAAGAGGTCGCCGCGGCAGACGCCGCGATAGGCCAGCCCGTGGCAGAGCAGGAAGAGCAGCGACAGAAGCGTCAGGAAGGCACCGCCGCCGATGCCGCGTTGCGAGGCACCTGCGCCGCCGAGCAAGGCTGCAAGCCAGGAAATGCCCTGGTCCTTCAGCACGATCGAGAAGGCCTGGGCGAAGAACAGGACCATGCCGAGAAGGCCGGCCCAGACCAGCACGGTCGCCGTACGCTGACGGTCGGCGCTGCCCCAGAAGATGGTCGCAGCCGCGAGCGCAATGCCGACCGGCAGGAGCCAGGGCGCCTGACCGGAAAGGGAAAGCGCCAGCGCGCTGCCCGCCTTGCCGAACGGATATTCGGCGAGCCAGGCCCAGTTCGTCAGGCTCATGCCCTCGACGAGATACCAGGGCATCAGCGCATAGCCGAGCCAGCCGATCAGCAGCACGAGTCTCGTCGCTGGCGCCATGGTTGCCCTGCCCTCACATTCCTTGTCGGTCCGAACCGGTTGCCCCGGCTTTCACGGCCCAGCCTTTACCCTGCACCCGAACCACCAGCGTCATCCCGGACGCAGCGAAGCGGAGATCCGGGATCCATGCCGGAGCGTATCCGACGGAGGTTCAGGCATGGATCCCGGGTCAAGCCCGGGATGACGGCGTGTTTCCGAGACTGCCCGGGAAACACGCCGGAGAGGCGCAGCCTTACTTCGGCAGCGCCTTGACTTCCTTGTCCCACTTGGCGAGCAGGCGATTGCGCTCGGCCGAGGAGCCGTATTTCACGAAGTCGTAGTTGATCAGCTTCATCTGATCCATCTTCGGCGACTGCGCCGGCACCGGCGAGGCCTTGTTCGACGGCACCTGATAGGACTTCGCCGGAGCGGCCAGAGCCTGCGCGGCCGGGGTCAGCGCCCAGTCATAGAACTTCTTGGCGTTGTCGAGATTGCGCGCGCCCTTGACGATCGACATCGAGCCGATCTCGTAGCCCGTGCCCTCGCAGGGCGCGACCGGCTTAATCGGGTCGCCCTGCACGGCGAAGACCACCGCGTCGTGGATGAAGACGATGCCGACGGCGGTCTCGCCGAGGCTCGCGGCCTTGGCCGGCGCCGCGCCCGACTTGGTGTACTGGCTGATGTTCTTGTGGAGGGCCTTGAGGTACTCGAAGCCCTTGTCCTCGCCCATCAGCTGCACGACGGTCGCGAGCAGGTTGTAGGCGGTGCCCGAGGAATTGGGATCGGCGACCTGGACGTCGTCCTTCAGCTTGGCGTTGAGCAGGTCGGCCCAGCATTTCGGCTCGGGGATGCCCTTGGCCTTGATCTGCTCGGTGTTGAAGCCGAAGCCGAGCGCGCCGGCATAGATGCCGACCGAACGATGCTTGGCGGCCTTCCACTGGTCGAGCGCCCAGGGATGCAATTCCTTGTTCTTCGGCGATTCATACTCCTGGGTCAGCCCCTCCTCCGCCGCCTGGAGATGCGGATCGCCGGTGCCGCCCCACCAGATATCACCGCGCGGATTGGAGGATTCCGCCTTGAGCTGGGCATAGATCTCGCCGGCCGACTTGCGGGTCATCGCGACCTTGATGCCGGTCTCCTTCTCGAAGGCGTTCGACATGGCGCGGCACCACTCCTCCTGGACGCCGCAATACATGACGAGCGACCCCTGAGCGCGGGCCGGGGTGGCGGCGAAGGCCGCCGTTGCGAGCGCGGCGAAAAGCCCCGCCTTGAGCCAGGATTTCGACTGCATATGAACCTCCCTGATCGGATCTTTTGTTTTTTGCCGCTTGCGACGAAGCTGTGATGACTTCGCCGAAAGATCAATTGAATATCGTGCTGGCTAAACGATTCCGGTGATCTCCTTCAGCACCGGCGCGAGTTCCGGGGTGCAGCACAGGATCGGATTGCCCTTGGCGATCCCCTCGCCGGCGAAGAAATCATTGATCCGGGCGCCCGCTTCGCTTGCGATGACGATGCCGGCAGCGACGTCCCAGGCGTTGATATGGAGCTCGGCATAGGCGTCGCTCGAGCCATTGGCGACATGGCAAAGGCCGAGCGTGCCCGAGCCGCCGCGCTTCATCGCAGCACCTGCTGTATAGCCGCGCTCGATCACCTTGAGATAGCTCGCGGCCGGCACGCGGGTCGACCAGCCCAGCTCGACCGAGGCTCGGGCGATATCCACCGCGCCGGAGACCTTGATCGGATCGCCGTTCAGGGTCGCACCCGCACCGCGGCGGGCGGCATAGACCTCACCCAGGGCAGGCGCCGCCACGATGCCGATCTCCGGCTTGCGGTTCGCCAGGAAACCGATGGAGATGCACCAGTTGCGGTCGCCATGGGCGAAATTCGCGGTGCCGTCGATCGGATCGAGAATCCAGACGGCGTCCGAGGCCTCGCCGCCGCCCTCCTCGCCGATGACCGTATCCTGCGGGAAGAGTTCCGAGAGGCGGCGGCGCAGGAAATCCTCGACCTTGCCGTCGGCGACGGTCAGCCAGTCCTGCGCACCCTTCATGGTAATGCCGAGGGATTCACGCTTGTTGAAATAGCCCAGCGCCAGATGGCTCGCCTCGCTGGCGAGACCGAGAGCCGCGTAATAGCGCAGATCGCGTTCGGCCGGGCTCATCACTTGTCCCCCAGATCGACGCGAACCGGCTTGCCGGTCTGCGTGGATTCGGTCGCGGCATCGGCCAGAATTTGCGCCTTCAGGCCGTCGAGGCCGGTCGGCGACGCCGCCGCCTTGCCGTTACAGGCGGCAATGAAGGCGTCGAGCTCGGCGCGATAGGCCGCGGCATAGCGCTCCAGGAAGAAGTTCTGCACGGGATCGGCACGGAAGCCCTGCCCGGTCGCGATCTCGACCGTCGTCTCGTGGATGTTGCCGGCGCGCAGCATGCCCTTGGAGCCGTGGACCTCGATGCGCTGGTCGTAGCCATAGGTGGCGCGGCGCGAGTTCGAGATCTGGGCGATCCGGCCCGAAGCCGTCTTCATGACGACGGCAGCGGTGTCGACATCACCGGCCTCGCCGATCGCCTTGTCGACGAGGGCGGAGCCGAGCGCGAAAACCTCGACCGGCTCCTCGGCCAGCAGGAAGCGCGCCATGTCGAAATCATGGATCATCATGTCGCGGAAGAGCCCGCCCGAGCGCCTGACGTAATCGACCGGCGGCGGCGAGGGATCGCGCGAAATCACCGTGACGATCTCGATCGCGCCGGCCTCGCCCGCACGCAAGCGCTTCTCCAGCGCGGCGAAATTCGGGTCGAAGCGGCGGTTGAAGCCGATCATCAGCGGCTTGCCGGATGTCTCCACCGTCGCGAGGCAGCGGCGGATGCGGGCGGCGTCGAGATCGACCGGCTTCTCGCAGAACACGGCCTTGCCGGCGGAAACCGCCTGCTCGATCAGGTCGGCATGGGTATCGGTCGGGGTGCAGATCAGCACGGCGTCGATGGCGGCATCCGAGAGGATCGCTGCGGTGCTCGTGGCTTTCGCGCCGGTCGCGGCGGCAAGCGAGGCAGCGGCCTCCGGCATCGCGTCGGTGACGGCGACCAGCTCGGCATCGCCGCGCGCGGCGACGTTCAGCCCATGGATGCGCCCGATACGGCCGGCGCCCAGCAATCCGATCTTCATGGCCTTCGTCATTCCCGTCGCGTCTCGTCAGGCAGTCTTGCGGCTCAGGCGCCGCGGTGGAAATCCGGGCTAGTCGTGCGCACCCAGAATGGTCTGGTCGAAATCGATATTCGAGCCGGTCATCAGACCGGATTCCGCCGAGGCGAGATAGGCGACCGCCTTGGCGACCTCGCGCGGATCGATCAGGCGGCCGAAGGGCTGGGAGGCATTCGCCTCCTCCAGCCAGCCGTCCCTGGCGTCATGGCGCAGCTTCATGATCGCGTCCTCGCCCGGCGTCGCCATCCAGCCGATATTGAGGCCGTTGACCCGGATGCGGTGCTTCAAGAGCCCATAGGCCGCATTCTTCGTCAGCGCGGCCAAGGCCGCCTTCGAGACGCTGTAGGCGGAGAGGAAAGGCTGGCCGCCATGGGCCGACATCGACTGGATGTTGACGATGGCGCCCGGGATATCCTGCCGGCGCATCAGGTCTGCGGCATCCTGAATGAGGAAGAAGGGCGCCCGCAGGTTCACCGCCATGATGCGCTCGTAGAGCGCAGGCGAGGTGTCGAAGATCGTGCCGCGATCGGTGTCGCCCGCGGCGTTCACGAGAATGTCGAGATGGCCGAAGGCCTGCTCCGCCGCCGGCACGACCTGCCTGATAGCATCGAGATCGGCGAGGTCGACCTGATGGAAACGGGCCTCGCAGCCCGCCGCCCGCAGGCTTTCCGCCACGGCCTCGCCGCGCGCCACATTGCGCCCGGTCAGCAACAGCCCCCGCGCACCGCGTTCCGCGAATTCGCGGGCGATCGCCTCGCCCAGGCCCTGGCTGCCGCCAGTGACGACAGCGACCTTGCCGTGGAGATCACGGCTGAACGAACCAGCTTGCGACAACGACCCGCCTCCCGAAGCGAAACGGCAGGAATTTTTTAAACATCCCGCTAGTTGGAATAAACATTCCATTCTTGGCATAAGCGAGTCAAGACGACGCGAGGCCCCGCCTTGTCAAAAACACGCGCAGCGCCGCTGCACAGGATGACGACACTGACGGGGACGAGGCCGGCCGGCTTCACGAAACGCGGAAGACGGCTCCTTCTCAACGGAAAGAAAACTGTCGTCTTCAGAGGGTGGTCGGCATAATATTGTGTTCTGTGAATAAAATTCGACATATTCATGCAATGATCGCCGTCAGGAAACTCTTACCCTCGCGGCAAACGCGCATCTGCCCTGCGCCGCACAGTTGACGCTTTCGTTGGCACATGCCTTGCTGCGCCGATCAACGAGAACACGGTGCGAAGGCGCCGGGGATGAATTTTGTTTGAAGGTGGAGGCTATTCGATGAAAGAGCAGGAAATCCGCGGCCTGGTCGCGGATGTGAAGGAAGGCACGCTGTCGCGCCGGTCCTTCATGCAGAAAATGGCGGCCGTCGGCATTGCCGCGCCGCTCGCAACCCAGATCCTGATCTGGAACGACGTCGCGATGGCGAATGCCACGCTGCAATACAAGCCGACCAAGGCCGGCGGCGGTGGCCCGCTGAAGATGCTGCTGTGGCAGGCCCCGACCCTGCTCAACCCGCATTTCGCCTCGGGCACCAAGGACCAGATCGCGTCGCGCATCTTCTACGAGCCGCTCGCCGGCTGGGACAAGGAAGGCAACCTCTTCCCGCAGCTCGCCGCCGAGATCCCGAGCAAGGCCAATGGCGGTCTTTCCGCCGACGGCAAGACCGTGACCTGGAAGCTGAAGCAGGGCGTGAAATGGCATGACGGCAAGCCGCTGACCGCCGACGACGCCGTCTTCACCTGGGAATATGCCGCCGACCCAGCGACCGCCGCCTACACCACCGGCTCCTACAAGGACATCACGGTCGAGAAGGTCGACACCCACACCTTCAAGGTGATCTTCAAGGAAGCGACCCCGTTCTGGGCCGATCCCTTCGTCGGCGTCGCCGGCATGATCATCCCGAAGCATCTCTTCGGCGAGTACAAGGGCGCCAAGTCGCGCGAGGCCCCGGCCAACCTGAAGCCCGTCGGCACCGGCCCCTACAAGTTCGCCGAGTTCAAGCCGGGCGACATCCTGACCGGCGAGCGCAACGCCGACTATCACGTCAAGAACCAGCCGCATTTCGACACGATCGAGGTCAAGGGCGGCGGTGACGCAGTCTCGGCGGCGCGCGCCGTCCTGCAGACCGGCGAATACGACTATGCCTGGAACCTGCAGGTCGAGGACGAGGTCCTCAAGCGCATGGAGACCGGCGGACGCGGCAAGATCAGCGCCGTCCCCTCGGGCGATATCGAGTTCATCATCCTGAACACGACCGATCCGTGGACCGAGGTCGACGGCGAGCGCTCGAGCGTCAAGACCAAGCACCCGACCCTGACCGACCCGGCCGTGCGCCAGGCGATCAACCTGCTGATCGACCGCGATTCGATCCAGAAGTTCATCTATGGCCGCGGCGGCACCGCCACGGCGAGCTTCGTCAACGAACCCAAGCAGTTCAAGTCGACCAAGCTCAAATACGAGTTCAACATCGAGAAGGCCAACAAGATCCTCGACGACGCCGGCTGGAAGAAGGGTTCCGACGGCATCCGCGAAAAGGACGGCAAGAAGCTCAAATACGTCTACCAGACCTCGATCAACGCCCCGCGCCAGAAGACCCAGGCCATCATCAAGCAGGCCTGCCAGCGCGCCGGCATCGATCTGGAGCTGAAGTCGGTCACGGCCTCGGTGTTCTTCTCGTCGGACGTCGCCAATCCCGACACCTACACCAAGCTCTATACCGACATGGAGATGTATACGACGACGCAGCCGCAGCCCGATCCGGAGCGCTTCCTCAACCAGTTCACCTCCTGGGAGATCGCGACCAAGGAGAACAAGTGGCTGGGCCGCAACGTCTCGCGCTACTCGGACCCGGCTGCCGACGAGGCCTACAAGGCCGCCCAGAAGGAACTCGACCCGGCCAAGCGGGCGGCCTACCTGATCAAGGTCAACGAGATCTTCTGCGAGGCCAACGTCATCCTGCCGATCCTGTCGCGCACCCGCATCGCGGCGTCGCTCAACAACCTGTCGCACGATCATAGCGGCTGGGACGTCGACAGCTGGAACATCGCGGCCTGGTATCGTAGCTAAGTCCCCGATTCCCCCTCACGGCAGCTTCGGCTGTCGTGAGGGGCGACAGGCGCGCCGGCCCGCTCCTGCGGCTCCACCAGCCACAGGAGCGGGCCGGCCGTCATCAACACCAGTCCGCGGACGTGCCGCGCGCACAGAGACTATTTCATGGCGACATATCTTATCAGGCGGCTCTTGATCGCCATTCCAAGTTTGCTTGGCATCAGCGTGATTCTGTTCACCATCCTGGCGCTGGCGCCAGGCGATCCGTTTTCGGAAATGGCGACGAATCCGAACGTTCCGCCTGAGGTGCGCGAGGCGCTGCGCGCCAGCTTCGGCCTCAACGACCCGATCATGGTGCGCTACCTGCGCTGGCTCTCGAACATGGCCCAGGGCGACTGGGGCTTCTCCTTCGCCAGCCGCATCAATGTCGACGATCTGATCCTGCAGCGTTTGCCGACCACTCTGTTCGTCGTCGGGTCGTCCCAGATCCTGGCGCTGTGCGTCGCGCTGCCTGTCGGCATCTACGCGGCGACGCGGCCCTATTCGGTTTTCGACCAGATCGCCAATACGCTGGCCTTCGTCGGCTTCTCCCTGCCGACCTTCTTCACCGGCCTGCTCTTCATCCTGATCTTCTCGGTCACGCTCGACTGGTTCCCCTTCGTCTATCGCTCCGACATCGCCGCAACCGGCTGGCGCTGGTACTGGGAGATGTTCCGCCAGGCGATCATGCCGATCACCGTGCTCGGCCTGTTCCAGGCGGCTTCCTATACGCGCTATGTCCGCTCGGCCGTGCTCGACGTCATCCGGCTCGACTACGTCACGACGGCGCGCGCCAAGGGCCTGAGCGAGCGCCGGGTCACGATCCGGCACATCACGCGCAACGCGCTGATCCCGGTCGTGACGCTGGTCGCGCTGCAGATGCCCGCCGTGTTCGGCGGCGCGCTGGTCACCGAGCAGATCTTTCGCGTACCGGGCATCGGATCGCTGCTGATCGACGCTATCCTGGCCAACGACACACCGGTCATCATGGCGGTGACCTTCGTGTTCTCCTGCCTGGTCGTTCTTTTCAACCTCATCGCGGATATTCTTTATGGCTGGCTCGACCCTCGCATCTCCTTCAGCTGATCCGGCTGCGGGCGCTGCCGTGAGCCAGGTCTCGGTCTCGCCCGGGCGCGAGACCTGGCGCCGCTTTCGCCGCCACCGCCTGGCCATGGCGAGCACCTTCGTGCTCGGCCTGCTCGTGCTGGGCGTCATCGTCGGCCCCTGGCTGTGGCCGGTGGCGATCAACGACATCGACTTCTCGGCGCAGCTCCAGGGCCCATCCTGGGCGCACCCGCTCGGGACCGACGATCTCGGCCAGGATATCCTGGCGCGGATGATGTATGGCGGACGCATCTCGCTCGCCGTCGGCCTCGCGGCGATGATCGTGGCGACGATCGTCGGCGTGCTGATCGGCGCGCTGGCGGGCATGTCGCGCAAATACGCCGACCCGATCCTGATGTGGGTGACGGACCTGTTCCTGTCGCTGCCGCAGCTGCCGCTGCTGCTGCTGATCATCTATCTGTTCCGCGAGCAGCTCAAAGCCGTGTTCGGCGTCGAAGGCGGCGTCTTCGTGCTGATCGTCGTCGTCATCGGCGGCCTGCGCTGGATGCCGGTGGCGCGCCTGGTGCGCGCGCAGTTCCTGTCGCTGCGCGAAAAGGAATTCGTGGAGGCCGCCCGCGCCCAGGGCGCGACCAAGATGCGCCAGATGTTCCGGCATATCCTGCCGAACGCGGTCGGCCCGGTCATCGTCGCCTCGACGATCGAGGTGTCCTCGGCCATCATCGCCGAATCGACGCTGTCCTTCCTCGGTCTCGGCTTCCCGCCGGACATCCCGACCTGGGGCCGGCTTCTGTTCGACGCCAAGGACCAGCTCGACACCGCGCCGCACTGGGCCCTGTTCCCAGGCGCCGCGATCTTCCTTACCGTGCTCTCGATCAACTTCATCGGCGACGGCCTGCGCGATGCGCTCGACCCGCGCCGCGTCATCTAATCCAGCGAAGGGCTAGACATGACCTCACCGATCCTGACCGTCTCGAACCTCACGACCTCCTTCCGGGTCGAAGGCCAATGGAAGTCGGTCGTCCGCAACCTCTCCTTCGACATCAAGCCGAAGGAGACGCTGGCCGTCGTCGGCGAATCCGGCTCCGGCAAGAGCGTGACCGCGCTGTCGATCATGCGCCTGACCCCGCCGCAGTCGAGCCGAATCGAAGGCTCGGTCAAGCTCAACGGCAAGGAACTGCTGACGCTGCCGGATGCGGAGATGCGCCATATCCGCGGCAACGAGATCGCGATGATCTTCCAGGAGCCGATGACCTCGCTCAACCCGGTGCTGACCATCGGCTTCCAGATCGCGGAAGCGCTGATCCTGCATCGCGGCCTGTCGCGTTCGGAGGCTGAGGCCGAGACGGTCCGCCTGCTGGAGAAGGTCCGCATTCCCGCGGCAAAGTCTCGCTTCCACGAGTATCCGCACCGCTTCTCGGGCGGCATGCGCCAGCGCGTGATGATCGCGATGGCGCTCGCCTGCAAGCCCAAGCTCCTGATCGCCGACGAGCCGACCACCGCGCTCGACGTGACCATCCAGGCGCAGACCCTGGAGCTGATCAAGACGCTGCAGGACGAGGAGGGCATGTCCGTCCTCTTCATCACCCACGACATGGGCGTCGTCGCCGAGATCGCCGACCGCACGGTCGTGATGTACAACGGCGACGAGGTCGAAACCGGCGCGACCGAGGACATCTTCGCCAGCCCGAAGAAGCCCTATACCAAGGCGCTGATCTCGGCCGTGCCGAAGCTCGGCTCGATGATCGGCAAGGGCCGCCCGATGCGCTTCCCGGTCGTCGACCGCAATACCGGCGAGTCGGACGTGCCGACCGAGACGCCCGATACCGTCAAGGCGGCCGAACGCCCCGTGCTCGAGGTCGCCGGGCTGACGACCCGCTTCGAGATCCGCGGCGGACTGCTCTCCTCGGTCAAGGGGCGCGTGCACGCGGTCGAGAACGTCTCCTTCAGCCTCAAGGCCGGCGAGACGCTGGCGCTGGTCGGCGAATCCGGCTGCGGCAAGTCGACCACCGGCCGTTCCGTGATGCGGCTGATCGAGCCGCTCGAAGGCTCGGTCCTGCTCGACGGCGTCGACGTCCTCAAGCTCAACCAGCATGACCTGCGCGAGCAGCGCAAGCGCATGCAGATGATCTTCCAGGACCCCTTCGCCTCGCTGAACCCGCGCATGAACGTGGGCACCGCGATCGCCGAGCCGCTGCTGATCAACAACCTCGCCAGCCGCTCGGAAGCGCGCGACAAGGTCGCCGACCTGCTCAAGCGCGTCGGTCTGCTGCCGGACATGGCCAACCGCTTCCCGCACGAGTTCTCGGGCGGCCAGCGCCAGCGCATCTGCATCGCGCGCGCACTCGCCGTCGAGCCGCGCCTGATCGTGGCGGACGAGGCGGTCTCGGCGCTCGACGTCTCGGTCAAGGCCCAGGTGGTCAACCTGATGCTCGACCTGCAGGCGCGCATGGGGCTGGGCTATCTCTTCATCTCGCACGACATGGCGGTGGTGGAGCGCGTCAGCCATCGCGTCGCGGTGATGTATCTCGGCGAGATCGTCGAGATCGGCCCGCGCGAGGCGATCTTCCAGAACCCTCAGCACCCCTATACCAAGCGACTGCTGGCGGCGGTGCCGATCGCCGATCCGGCCCGGCGCCTGCAGAAGCGCCCGGTCTCGAACGACGAGATCAAGAGCCCGGTCCGCGCGCCCGACTATGTCCCGCCGGTGCGCCAGTATCGCGAGGTCTCGCCCGGCCATGCCGTCATGATCTGGGGCGAGGAGTGGGAGAAGAAGGATCCGGCCGCGATCGCGGCCTGAGCCTTCCGAAGCTCGACATAATCGGCCCGCGGCGCAAGCCGCGGGCTTTTTCGTCGGGCCGGCATGATCAGGTCAGCAACAGACTGCCCTCGCCGAGGCGGGACCAGGCAGGCATCCGATCGAGATCAGGCGGCAAGGCGGGCGCGCGTCCGCCCGATCATCAGCGCCGCCGCCGCGGCTTCCCGCCCCTTCGTGACGAAATGCGCCCGATAGATCTCACCGTGATGCGCGCCCTCGCGGTAGTGATGCGGGGTCAGCGAGACCGACAGCACCGGCACGCCTGTGTCCAGGCCCGCACGCATCAGGCCGTCGACCACGGCCTGCGCCACGAATTCGTGACGGTAGATGCCCCCGTCGACGACCAGCGCCGCCGCAGCAACCGCGGCGTAGCGGCCGCTGGCTGCGAGATCGCGGGCCAGCAGCGGCATCTCGAACGCGCCGGGCACGTCGAACACATCGACCTGGTCGGCGGGAATAACCTCGCAAAAGCCCTTGAGCGCCTGATCGACGATATCGGCATGCCAGGCGGCTTTGACGAAGGCATAGCGGGCGAGTGTCATGGTGATCTCCTTTCGCGACAGACACGTCACCCAAGGCGATCACGGGCCAGCGCCGCGCAGGGATGCACGGACGGCGACACGTTCTCTTTCATCCGGACTGTGACCGTCGGCTCAGGCCTCGCACCTGATCTGCTGACCCCTCCGCAAGGAGGGCGCTCGCGGGCTCGCGGCCGAGGCCGCATACCGCCGGTGGGGATTTCCGCCCCGCCCTGAGAACGCGGTCACGGTAATACGTTCGCGGAGAAAGCGACAAGAGCCCCCGGCGTTCAATCCGGAATCCGCTCCCAGTCCTTCAGCCAGGGCGCAGCCGAGGCATCGCTGGGCGCACGCCAGTCGCCGCGCGGCGAGAGCGACCCGCCGGAGGACACCTTCGGCCCGTTCGGCACGGCCGAGCGCTTGAACTGGCTGGTCTCGAAGAAGCGGCGGATGAAGACGCCGAGCCAGCGCTTGATCACCGGCAGGTCATAGGCGACGCGCTTGGCCGCCTCCATGTTCGGCGGCCAGTCCCCGGCCCCGGCATCGCGCCAGGCCCGTTCCGAGAGGAAGGCGATCTTGCTCGGACGGAAGCCGTAGCGCGTCGTGTAGAACAGGTTGAAGTCCTGCAGCGCATAGGGGCCGACGAAGTCCTCGGTCTTCTGCGCGGGCTTGTCGCCGTCGCCGGGCACCAGCTCCGGCGAGATCTCGGTCGCGAGGATGTCGAGCATGACATCCGAGGCCTCCGATCCGAAGCGGCCGGATTGCGCGACCCAGCGGATCAGGTGCTGGATCAGCGTCTTCGGCACCGAGCCGTTGACGTTGTAATGCGACATGTGATCGCCGACGCCATAGGTGCACCAGCCGAGCGCCAGCTCCGAGAGATCGCCAGTGCCCATCACCAGGCCATTGTGCCGGTTGGCCAGGCGGAAGAGTACGGAGGTGCGCGCGCCGGCCTGCACATTCTCGAAGGTGATGTCGTAGACCGGCTCGCCCTTGGCGAAGGGATGGCCGATATCGACCAGCATCTGCCGGCAGGCCGGCGTCATGTCGATCTCCTCGGCGCTGACGCCGAGCGCCCGCATCAGGCGCCAGGCATTGTCCTTGGTGTCCTTGCTGGTCGCGAAGGCCGGCAGCGTATAGGCGAGGATGTTCTCGCGGGGCAGCCCGAGCGCGTCGAAGGTATGGGCCGCGACGAGCAGCGCCTGGGTGGAATCGAGACCGCCGGAGATGCCGATCACCACCTTGTCGAGCCGCGTGCTTTCCAGCCGCTTGCGCAGGCCGTGCGACTGGATGTTGTAGGCCTCGAAGCAGAGCTCGTTCAGCCGGGCATCGTCGCTCGGCACGAAGGGGAAGCGTTCGACCTCGCGGGCGAGCCCGAGATCGCTGTCGCGATCCGGCTCCAGCGCGAAATCGACGCGGCGGAAACCGAGCCTGTCGCGGTGCAGATCTGCACTGTCGCCGAAGGTATTCTGGCGGATGCGATCCATCGCCAGCCGCTCGAGATCGATATCGGCGAGGATGAGCTGGGGCTCGGCGGCGAAGCGCTCCGCCTCGGCCAGAAGCGCGCCGTTCTCATAGATCATCGCCTGCCCGTCCCAAGCGAGATCGGTGGTCGATTCACCGGTGCCGGCGGCGGAATAGGCATAGGCTGCGATGCAGCGGCCGGAATGGGCCTTGCACAGCGCGTGGCGCCAGTCCGACTTGCCGATGGTGACATTCGAGGCGGAGAGATTGAGCAGCAGCGTCGCGCCGGCGAGCGCCGCGTAGGACGAGGGCGGGATCGGCGTCCAGACATCCTCGCAGATCTCCATATGGACGGTGAGATCGGGGATATCGGTGGCCGCCAGGAGGATATCGGTGCCGAAGGGCACTTCCTGACCGCAGAGATCGATATAGAGCGCCCCCGCCCGCTCGCCCGAGGCGAACTGGCGACGCTCGTAGAACTCGCGGTAGTTCGGCAGATAGGTCTTGGGGACGGCAGCGAGGATGCGGCCGCGATGGATCGCGACGGCGCAGTTGAACAGCCGCCCTTCGACGCGCAAGGGCGCGCCCACCACCGCGACGCAACGCAGGCTGCGGCTTTCCGCGACCAGCCGCGCCAGCGCTTCCTTGACCGCATCGAGCAGCGCGTTCTGCTGCAGCAGGTCATCGATGGCATAGGCGCTGATGCCGAGCTCCGGGAACAGGCAGAGCGAGGCACCGCCCTCGTCCGCACACCGCAGCATGGCGATGGTCTCGGCCACGTTGAAAGCCGGATCGGCCACCTTGAGCCGTGGCGCGGCGCAGGCGATGCGGACAAGACCGTGGGCGTGGATATTGCGGAAACTCATCGAGACTCCGTTCAGCCGGATGCCGCCGTTGCGGCGCATCGCTTATCGCGCAGACGGAGCCTGCCGGGCAAGGCTTGCCTGGGCTGCCGGGACGGCATGCGGTTGCGGTTCAGACGCGATAGAACGCGCGGTACCAGGCGACGAAGCGCGCAATCCCGGTCTCGATCGGCGTATCGGGCCGGAAATCGACCGCAGCCGCCAGATCCGCGACGTCGGCATAGGTCGCCGGCACGTCGCCCGGCTGCGCCGGCAGATGGCGCCGGACCGCCTTGCGCCCGCAGGCGGCCTCGACCACGTCGATGAAATGCGAGAGCGCCACCGGGGTGTGATTGCCGATATTGTAGATGCGCCAGGGCGCCGCGGATGTCGCGGGATCGGGATGCTCGCGGTCGAAGGCCGGATCGGCTGCCGCAGGGCGCGCCGCGAGACGTATGATCGCCTCGCGGATGTCGTCGACATAGGTGAAATCGCGGCTCATCTGCGCTTGCGCATAAACGTCGATCGGGTCGCCCGCGAGGATCGCCTTGGTGAACTTGAAATAGGCCATGTCCGGCCTGCCCCAGGGCCCATAGACCGTGAAGAACCGCAGGCCCGTCATCGGTATCCCGTAGAGATGGGCGTAGGAATGCGCCATCAGCTCGTTGGCCCGCTTGGTCGCGGCGTAAAGGGAAATCGGGTGATCGGCGCCGTCATGCTCGCTGAACGGCACCTTCGCGTTGGCCCCGTAGACGGAGCTCGAGGAGGCATAGACGAGATGCCCCACGGCATGCCGACGACTGGCTTCGAGAACCGATAGAAAGCCGTCGAGATTGGCGCTGGCATAGGCGCGCGGGTTCTCAAGCGAATAGCGAACCCCCGCCTGCGCCGCCAGATGGATGATCGCGTCCGGACGGAACGCGCCGACCGCGGCATCGAAGGCATCATGATCCGCGACATCGATCTGCTCGAACGCGAAGCCGTTGCGGCCGGTGAGCCGGGCTAGGCGCGCCTGCTTCAGCGCCGGGTCATAATAGGGCACGAGCGCATCGACACCCATGACCTCGATGCCGCGCTGCAGCAGCGCCTCCGCGACGTGGAGACCGATAAAGCCCGCGGCTCCCGTCACGACGACACGGTTCAACGATAGGCTGTGGTTCAATGGGGCACCAGACAGAGATATTGCGACTGTTGTCATCGCAACTCATCGGGGACAGCGGCAAGAGGCTGGAAGATAATAACCTGCCCGGCCCGGCCTGACAAAGCCCGGGGGCGCCCTGCACCCGGCACGGATTTCTGCCGCGGCAGTCATCGAACGCATAGAGCCGTTTGAAATTCCTTTTGGCCCTGATCCGCCCGTGGGGCAGCAGGGAACCGTTCAGAATCGTGCGCGTAGCTTAGATGCCAAAGGAGTCCTGCCATGCGATCTTTCCTGCGAAACATCGCCCTTGCCGCGTTTGCGCTCTGGGCTTCACATGCGAATGCCCTGCCGATGACGCCGATACCGGGGGCTTCCGGCGTCACGCAGATCCAGCTGCAGTGCACGACCGCGAGCTGCATCGACCCGCGAACCGGCGTCTATACGCAGTCGACATGTGATCGCTATGGCTGCCGGCCGAGCAGCGGGCCGGTGGGACGTCTGGGCTCTGGCGGCGGATATCGTAACGGACCTCCCCTTGAGCCTCCTCCCTCCTATTACGGACGGCAATATGGCCGGGGCGATTACGGCGGCGGCGGTGGCGGTTTCAACTGCAACCCGAGCCGCTGCATCGACGGCAATGGCCGGGTATGGGAAAGCACCTGCAACCGCCGTGGCTGCCGGCCCCTCCGGCCCGCCCGCGGATCGCGGTGGTAGCCGCAGACATGCCCGCCATTGCTGCCAGGACATCGACGGCTCGGCCCGAATCGACAAGCTCAAGGGCTGAGCTCGGAATATCGACCTGAAGCAGCGGCCCGAAAGGCGGCATGCGGTTTTCGGGAAAAGCCGGTGCAAGATCAGAGACCTGGATCATCGGACCGAATACGATATGCGGCCCGATGATCCGACGGCCGAATATTCCTGGAAGCACGTCCATTTTTCGGCGACGTCGCGTTGCTTCGCCTTGTTAGCTGCCTTCGCAGGTTGACATCTTTCCAATGCAGCGGCAAAGCCAGCCGCAAATCCCGCTTGCCGCGCCCAGAGCGCCTTCCCACGCAGAAAGCCGGTCATGTCTTCATCACCGACAGCGCCGCTCGTTTCAGACAGGCCCCAGCCCCTGACCGAACAGCTCGCGCGCATCGCCGCGAAGAACTATCGGATCGGCATCATCGGCCTCGGCTATGTCGGCATTCCGCTGGCGCTGACCGCCTGCAACGCCGGTTTCCCGGTGGTCGGCTTCGACATCGACGCGAAGCGCGTCGCGCAGATCAACCGCGGCGAGAGCTTCATCAAGCATATCCCGACCTCGGCGATCGCCGCCGCGATCAAGGAAGAGCGCTTCCGCGCCACGACCGACTTCGACGAACTGCGCGATGTCGACGCCATCATCATCGCCGTGCCGACGCCACTGACCAAGCATCGCGAGCCGGACCTGAGCTATGTCGAGGCGACGGCCCGGGCGATCGCCCCGCGCCTGCGCAAAGGCCATCTCGTCGTGCTGGAATCGACGACCTGGCCCGGCACCACCGACGAGATCATGCGCCCGATCTTCGAGAAGACCGGCCTGAAGAGCGGCGTCGACTTCTACCTCGCCTTCTCGCCCGAGCGCGAAGACCCCGGCAATCCCGATTTCGGCACCTCGACCATCCCGAAGGTCGTCGGCGGCGATGGTGCGGAGGCGCTGGAACTGGCCAATGCGGTCTATGGCGCGCTCGTGGTCAAGACCGTGCCGGTCTCCTCCTCGGCCACGGCCGAAGCCGTCAAGCTGACCGAGAACATCTTCCGCGCCGTCAACATCGCGCTCGTGAACGAGCTCAAGGTGATCTACGGCAAGATGGGCATCGATGTCTGGGAGGTGATCGACGCCGCCAAGACCAAGCCCTTCGGCTTCATGCCGTTCTATCCGGGCCCCGGCCTGGGCGGGCACTGCATCCCGATCGATCCGTTCTACCTGACCTGGAAGGCGCGCGAGTTCGACGTCACCACCCGCTTCATCGAGCTCGCCGGGCAGATCAACACCGCCATGCCGCATTGGGTGGTCGACCGCGTCGCCGAGGCGCTCGACCGCCAGCAGGGCCGCGGTCTCAGCAAGGCGAAGATCCTGGTGATGGGCATCGCCTACAAGAAGAACATCGACGACATGCGCGAGAGCCCCTCGCTGCGCCTGATCGAGCTTCTGGAAGAGCGCGGCGCCGTCGCCGACTATCACGACCCCCACGTGCCGGTGATCCCGCCGACCCGCGAGCATGCCAACCTGACCGGCCGCGCCTCGGCCGCACTGTCGCCCGAGACGCTCAAGGGCTATGACGCGGTGCTGATCGCCACGGACCATGACGCGGTCGACTACAAGGCGCTCGTCGCTGCCGCCCGCCTCGTGGTCGATACGCGCAATGCCTGCGCCAAGGCCGGATTGACCGGCGACAATATCGTCAAGGCCTGAGCCAGGACGCCCCGGGAAAAGTCAGAGATCAACGCCATGACGTCATTCGCACTGATCGGTGCCGCCGGCTACATCGCGCCGCGCCATATGAAGGCCATCAAGGCCGTCGGCGGCGACCTCAAGGTCGCTTTCGACCCCAATGATTCCGTCGGGATCATCGACAGCCATTTCCCGCAGGCGCATTTCTTCACCGAGTTCGAGCGCTTCGACCGGCATGTCGACAAGCTGCACCGTCGTGGCGAGCACATCGATTTCGTCAGCATCTGCTCGCCGAACTACCTGCACGACGCCCATATCCGCTTCGGCCTGCGCGCCGGCAGCGACGTGATCTGCGAGAAGCCCCTCGTCCTCAACCCCTGGAACATCGACGGGCTGATCGAGATCGAGCGCGACTCCGGCCGCAAGGTCAACACCATCCTGCAGTTGCGCCTGCACCCGGCGATCATCGCGCTGCGTGACCGCGTCGCCGCCTCCAACCAGCGCCATTCGGTCGACCTGACCTACATCACCTCGCGCGGGCGCTGGTACCACGCTTCCTGGAAGGGCGACGACTCGAAGTCGGGCGGTGTCGCGACCAATATCGGCGTGCATTTCTTCGACATGCTGGCCTTCGTCTTCGGCCCGTTGCAGTCGCAGACCGCAAACCTGCGCGAAGGCGAGCGTGCCGGCGGCCTGCTCTCTTATGAGAAGGCCGATGTGCGCTGGTTCCTCTCGGTCGACGCCAACGACCTTCCCGATGGCGTGAAGGGCCAGAAGACGACCTTCCGTTCGATCACGGTCGACGGCGAAGAGGTCGAATTCTCGGACGGCTTCACCGACCTGCACACCCGCAGCTACGAAGAGATTCTCGCGGGCAAGGGTTACGGGCTCGAGGATGTGCGCTTTTCGATCGAGGTCGTCTCGCAGTTTCGCCAGCTCCCCGTGGTGACCGGCGGCGAGAAACACCCCTTCGCCGCGAAATACATCAAGGGCTGAGCCATGGCCGGCGCGTCGCAGATGCGGGAAGACCCGCGCTTCCCCGGCGCGCTCATCCATGAAAGCGCCTATGTCGACGAAGGCGCGACGCTGGGCAGCGGCACCCGGATCTGGCATTTCGTCCATGTCCTCGGCCAGACCACGATCGGCAAGGATTGCGTGCTCGGCCAGAACGTGATGGCCGGGCCGCGGGTCACGATCGGCGACGGCTGCAAGATCCAGAACAATGTCGCGCTCTATGACGGCGTCGAGCTGGAAGCGGACGTGTTCTGCGGCCCCTCCTGCGTCTTCACCAACGTCAACAACCCGCGCGCCTTCATGAACCGCAAGGCCGAGTTCCGCCGCACGCTGGTGAAGCGCGGCGCGAGCATCGGGGCGAACGCGACCATCGTCTGCGGACATACGCTCGGCGCGTATTGCTTCATCGCTGCCGGCGCAGTGGTGACGAAGGACGTGCCGGATTATGCTCTGATGGCCGGGGTGCCGGCGCGCCGGATCGGCTGGATGAGCAAGGCGGGCGAGAAACTCGGCCCGGACCTGACCTGCCCGCTGACCGGAGTCCGCTACCGGGAAGCCGGCCCGGAGCATCTGGAGGAGATGGCCTGATGAGCGAACGTCCCACGATCGAGTTCATCGATCTCAAGGCCCAGCGCCAGCACATCGGCAAGGCCATGGACGAGGCGATCCTCAAGGTCGTCCATGACGGCAACTACATTCTCGGCCAGCAGGTCCAGCAGTTCGAGACCGAGCTTGCCGCCTTCTGCGGGGCCAAGCACGCGATCGGCGTCGCCAACGGCACGGATGCGCTGATCCTGGTGCTCGAAGCGCTCGGCATCGGCCCCGGCGACGCGGTGATCTGCCCCAGCTTCACCTTCGCCGCGACCGCCGAGGTCGTGGCCTGGATGGGCGCGACGCCGGTCTTCGCCGAGATCGACGAAGCCACCTACAATATCGACCCGAAGAGCCTCAGTGCCGCACTCGAAACCGCGAAGCAGCACAAGCTCAACCCGCGCGCCCTGATCAGCGTCGATCTTTTCGGCCAGGCTTGCGACTACGAGCCGATCGAGGCCTTCTGCAAGCAGAACGGCCTCGTCCTGATCTCGGATTCGGCTCAAGGGTACGGCGCGCGCTACAAGGGCCGCGTGGCCGGCGCGATCGGCGATTTCGCCACGACGAGCTTCTTCCCGGCCAAGCCGCTCGGCTGCTATGGCGACGGCGGCGCGATCCTGACCGACAATGACGAGCATGCCGCGCTACTGATGTCGCTGCGCTTCCACGGCAAGGGCTCTTACAAATACGACAACATTCGCGTCGGCGTGAACTCGCGGCTCGACACCATCCAGGCGGCCGTGCTGATCGAGAAGCTCAAGGTCTATGCCGAGGAGCTCGAGAAGCGACAGGCCGTGGCCCAGCGCTACACCGCTGCGCTCAAGGACGTCGTGGTGACGCCTCATGTCATGGCTGATTGCGTCTCGACCTGGGCCCAGTACACGATCCGCGTCGCCGCCGACCGCCGCGACGCCTTCCAGGCGGCGCTGAAGGCCAAGGGCGTGCCGACCACGGTCTACTACCCGAAGCCGCTGCACCAGCAGACCGCCTACAAGCACTATCCGGTGGCCGGAAACGGCCTGCCGATCTCGGAGCGCGCCGCGCAGGAGGTCGTCGCGCTGCCGATGCACCCCTATCTCGACGAGGCGACGCAGGATTACATCATCGCGCAGGTTCTCGAGGCCTTGGCAGCACCGGCGGCCGCGGTGGCATGAGCCGGCCCCTGCGGCTGGCTTATCTCTCGCTCGAGACGCCGCGGCCGGGTCAGGCTTCGCAGACCCATATCGACGAGATCATCGCCGGGCTTGAGGGCTGCGGCTGGCAAGTGGAGCTGTTTGCGACGAGCAGCGGCGGCGCGAGCACGCGCTCTTCGTTTCTGAGCCGCCTCTTCGGTTATGGGCGCACGCAGGCCGCGCTCGGCAAACGCCTGCCGGAATTCGACGCCGTCTTCATCCGCTCGCACTTCATGGCGCTGCCGCTGACGCTCTGGGCAGGCTGGCGCAATATTCCCGTGGTTCACGAGATCAACGGCACGGCCGCGGATATCGGCGTGACCTATCCCTCGCTGAAGCCTTTATCCCCGCTCTTCTCCTGGCTTTACCGCGCGCAATATCGACGCGCTGCGCATCTGCTTGCCGTAACGCCCGGGCTCGTCGATTGGGCCAGGAGCTTTGCCGGCCACAGCCGCGTCAGCCTGGTTTCGAACGGCGCCAATACCGATCTGTTCAAGCCGGAGGGCGCGCCCAGCCCGGTCGAAGGCCGCTATGTGGTCTTTGTCGGCGGCCTCGTCGCCTGGCACGGGATCGACACGATGCTCGCGGCCCTGAAAGAACCGGACTGGCCGGCCGATCTGCGGCTGGTCATCGTCGGCGACGGCATCGAGCGCGACAAGGTCGAACAGGCGCTCTCCGACCGGCGGCTGCTTTGGCTGGGCCGGCAGCCTTACGACGCCGTTCCAGCCATCCTGCGCGGAGCCCTGGCATCGCTTTGCGTCATCGAGAACCAGGATGGCCGCTCCGCTTCGGGCGTGGCTCCCCTGAAACTGTTCGAGGCCATGGCTTGCGGCGTTCCCGTCATTGCCAGCGACCTGCCTTTCCAGGCCGACCTCGTCAAAAGCGCCGATGCCGGGCTGATCGTGCCGCCAGCGGCTGCCCCCGCGATCTCGTCGGCCGTAAAAGCCCTTGCCGAGGCGCCGGAGCGAGCCCGAACGTTAGGGCAGAACGGTGTGAATTACGTCACGCGCGAAGCCAGCTGGAATCAACGTGCGCAGGAGATCGATCGCATTCTGCGCTCGGTCACCTCGCAGATCCATTCGAAGTAAATCACGGACGCGACATCGACTGCCTGATCGATTTGGATTTTCCGGATATCGTCAGAGTTGCACGGATACCTTGCAGATCAGGATTTGCATTGCGCTCCGGAACTGATAGCGCCAACCGACATTGCCAAAGAACGGCGAAACAGTGGACCGAGAGAACGGCCGCCCCACCATGACTGTCCTCGCTCCCACGTCGGCACCCGCTCCTGACCAGGAGCGCGCAGCGCCATGACACGGATCGCGCTTGTCTGCGTTTCGCCCCTGCAGCACGATTCGCGCGTGCTGCGCCATGCGGCGCTGCTCGTCGGCGCCGGCTACGACGTCCGTATCTTCGCGCAAGCTCCCCTGCCCGCCACTCCCCCTGCCCCTGTCAGTGTCATTCCCGGCCCAGGCAGCGATACACGGGTGCGTCTCGGCATGGTGCTTCGGCAGGCGCCGGCCACGCTCCTGCCGGCGAGCGCGGACCTCCTCTACTGGCTTTCTCCGAGCAGGCTGACGACGCGCAGCGACCTGCTCCGCTTCAAGCCCGACCTCGTCATCGCCAACGACTGGCGCGCATTGCCAATCGCCTACGCGGCCAAGCAGGCGTGCCGCGCCCGCATCATCTATGACAGCCACGAATTCGCCTCGGAGGAGTTCACGGATAGCTGGCGCTGGCGGGTTCTCGCCCGGCAGCATGTCGTCCGAATCGAAGACCGCTATATCCGCGAGGCCGATGCGGTCGCCACGGTCAGTGACGGCATCGCCGATGCGCTCGCGCAGCGCTACGGCCTGGCGCGGCCGACCGTCGTCTCGAATACGCCGGCGTGGCAGGCGACGGCATTCCGCCCCACGACCCGCCCTGTCACGGTGCTTTATCATGGCGCCGTCGTGCCGCGTCGCGGCCTTGAGACGCTGATCGAAAGCGTCGCCTCCTGGCCAAAGGAATTCCGCCTGGTGATCCGGGGACCGGCCCAGGGGGGCTTCGACCAGCATCTGCATAATCTCGCCGGTCCGCTCGGGGAGCGTATCGCCATCGAGCCGCCGGTCCCCCCCGATCAGCTCATCTCGACCGCCGCGCAGGCCGATATCGGCATCTTCCTTCTGTCGAACAGCACGACGCATGCGCGTTTCGCCATGCCCAACAAGATCTTCGAGTACATGCAGGCGGGGCTGATGGTGATCAGCAGCGACTTGCCGGAGATTCGCAGAATGATCGAGGCCGCAGCCTGCGGCATGCTGCTCTCGAACGATTCCCCAGAGGGCATCGCAGCCTGCCTTGCCAGCCTTGACGCCGCTCGGATCGACACCTGCAAGCGCGCGGCCCTTGCACGGGCCCAGGACATCAATTTCGAGGCGGAAGGCGGCAAGCTGCTCGCACTGGTCGCCCGCCTTGCGCCGAAGCCCTAGCTCTTCGAGTTTGCGGGATGGTTCATTGCGCGGCGAACCCCCGAGCCTCAGCAGCGCCAGCCACCGCCTGCCCGATCGCCGCAAAGAGTCGATCCGCTTCCGCTTCCCAATTCAACACCTTCGCGGCCTCGAGCGCACGCCGCTTGTAAACGTCGATCGAGGCACGATCGAAACCGTTGACCGCCGCGGCGATCGCTTGCGGTGTCACGTCGGGGATCGAGCGGCCAAGGTCGTGCTGACGCAGTAACGCCGTCATCTCCGGCAGATCCGAGACGCAGAGCGCCAAGCCCGCCATCGTGTACTCGAAGAACTTGTTCGGCAGGACGTGGACATTCTGCTCCGAATGGCCCGGAAGGGCGAACAGGCCGACATCGAAGTGAGCCGCCTCCTTGACCAGATCAATCATCGGCACCGGCGGCGCCAACACGATGCGATCCCCGAGACCGGCGGCCCTTATCCGAGCGGCCAATGCTTCGAGATATTCGGCCGGGCCCGGCCCACGGATGGTCAGCCGGAACTCCGGGCGCCAGAGCGCGACGCTGTCGATGCAAGCTTCCAGCCCGCGCCCGACATTGACGACGCCGTGATAGAGCACCCGGATCGCCTCGCCGCTGGGCCTGTACGGATGAATTTCGAAATGCGGCATGTTGCGGATCAGGAGCGGCTTCTCCGGCAACCGATAGAGCTCATGAAGCCGATCGGCGATCCCCTGGGATACGCAGCTCGTCACGGCAGAGCCTGCAATACCCTCCCGCTCGATCGCCGCGATCACGGGGCGCTGGGTCAGGCGCCAGAGCAGGCGGTGGGCATATTCGTCGACGGCGAGTTCATGCGTGTCATAGGCGTAGGGAACACCCTGCTCCGACGCGAGACGCCGTACGATCGGCAGGGCCGTCCAATCGTTGGCGAGCCAGATATCGGCCTGCTGCCGGCTGGCAAGCTCGTAGAGCCTCGCGAAGCGATCATTGAGGGTCCAGTAGGTGGCGTCGGCATGCCTGGCATCGACATAGACCCGAGCAACGTCCTTGGCGCGCACCGCTCTCCTCAGGACGGGAAAGATCGTGCGACGCAGAGCCCGTCCGGCCAGCGCCCGCACTGCCGGACGCCAACGGGTCGGAAGCAGACGCAGCACCTGATCGAATGCATCCGGTGCGCGTAGCGGCGCGGCAGCTTCGACATGATCGCCGGGCGCCCCTGCAATCATTCCTTCCGGAGCCGCAGACGCGTCTCCGCCCCCGGCAGGCCCTGCCCGGCCGACAGCGGCATCGATCGCCAGGCACTGCCATGGCGGTTGCTGTGACCGGGCGCCGGGCAAGCCGACCGCCACGACATCCCACCCACGCGAATGGAAAAGATCGCCCTGGCGACGGACGCGCGGATCGTCCGGAATAGCCGAAAAGCAAATCAGCCCGATGCGCTGTCGTCGCGCCGCCGAGAATGGCATGATCGAGGCACCCTCCAAAAACACCAAGTCGCAGCCGGCACAGACCGAAGCCATCTGGGCGCAGCGGACCATCCGCGCATCACAGCAGACTTCGGAGAGAAGCTCGACGCGGCAATACCTGTTACGTCAAGCCCGACAGCTTCAGCCGGCGTGCAAGCCGACGTGCAAGCGGTATGATGCCAGGCCATATATCGAGGAGACGACGTATCGCCGGAGAACGGGTTGCCACACGCAATGCACGGCGCCTGGCCGCCCAGAACCTCAGCTTGAGCAGCAACAGCCACACGGAAAACCGCTGCTTCGGCGACAACCCCGGCAGCACGGTGGTGCCCAGTTCGGCGATCCTCTTGTAAAAGGCGCGCTCCAGGTTCAGCCGATCCGCATCATAGACTTCGTTCAGCCGCCTGATCCACTCGATGAGATGGAAGTAGCCGTCTTTTTCCTGCTGCAGCATATGCCGCAATGCTTCCGCGCTCGCGTCTTCCTGGCCTGTCGGCAGCACCGCTTCGAATGCCGCGCGTGCCGTCTCGCGTTGCTGTGAGGCCAGCACCGTCTCGGCGTCATAATCGGCCAGCAGGCGTGTGGTTTCGCAGTCCGCCTGCGTGAAGAACGGCGGGATCGTCATCTGGGCAGCCTGGGCCACACGCTCGAACACCCCGGCGCAACTGCCGAGCGAGCGGTCGAGCTCGGAGGCGAAGATCGAGCGAAGATGGTCGAACTCTCCCATCAACCGGTCGAGCTCTCGTCTGTAGACTGCCGCCTCCGTGGCATCGACCCGCAGCCGGAAACCTTTGCTGCCCAATGGAACAGGCGTTGCCGGTTCCTCGATCACGCCCGACCGATAAACCGGCGCCGTCGGCGGCATCGACACCGCCGCCTGTCCGCTGCGACCATGCGACTTCCGTGCCAGCCGTTCGCCGATCGCGTCGGCGACGCCTGCGTAAAATGCCTGATAGGTAAAGCGGCCGGAACCGACCAGGTGGTCGAACGCGCGCTGCGTCATCGCTTCCAGCGCTGGCAGGTCGTTCAGGCGCTCAAGCACCGCATCGATGTTGGAGAAATCCTTCTCCAACGAGATGTAGTGCTGATCCGGCACGATGGCGTCCGAGTAGCGTCCCTTGAAGAGAACCATCGGCGTGCGCATCATCGCACATTCGAAGACCCGTGGAGAAATCTGCCCCATCTCGATCTCGCCATCGCGATCGACCACGATCGGCAGGAAATCGGCATAGCTCGGCGACACGCCGCCATTGGCCGCCGCCATCTCCTTGAAACGAGCTTCGATGCTGCCGTCGAAATCGAACACGTTGGAACCCGATTCCGAGCCGAGCATCGCCCGGCAATCGCCGATGAAATCGAACCAGGCCGTGCCGTAGATGCGGCTGGCCTCGTCCATCGCGATATCGGTCGCGATGCCGCGAGCATCGCAAAGTTCCTTCATGCGCCGCCCGATCTCGAACTTGTCGAAGCCGAGGCGCCCGTAACGGCCACCGATGTCCCGCCCACGATAGCCGATGAAGATCGGACGCGCCGCCAGCGGCTTGGGAGAAGGCAGCTCGGCCATCAGGGTTTCGGGGACATAGCCCGTAAAAACCGTGATGAACGTCACGCCAGGAAATTCGGACCGAGGATATACATAGTCGAGGCTGTCCTGCGGGACGCATGTCAGGACAATGTCGAAGCCCAGATCCTTGATTGCCGCCTTGAGGGTATCAGTGCGGTCATATTCATCCTGGACAGCCAGGACCTTGACGCCGCGAAAAGCCGCCAACCTTTCGCGATAGCTGTCCGAGACATAGCCATCAAAGCAAAGCCGGGCGCAGTAGCTATGGAAAACCACATCATAGCTATCGAAATCGAAATCGACCGGCGCATGATGCGTGACGTGAACGAAATCGGTATCGAAGCCGCAGAACCTCTTGAACGCGACCAGATAGTCGAACGTCGTCTGAACATGCGTGCTCGACATCGAGTAAGCGACCAGCGCGCGTTTCACGCTCGACAAATGCAGATCCTCTTTTTTCGCGTTGGCGTGAGATAGGTGGAAGCGAGATCGGTGGTCAAGCACCGAACACCATTCCCTGGAACGGTGCTGCATTATGGCATCGCCGGATCCCGCCGGGGGGAAGAGCTGCCGGCCGCGCCATCGCAGAATTGCGTTGCGTGCGGCCATCTTCTATTCGCAACACAGCATTTGGGCGCACTGGTGGCTGCCCAGCATCGGAACGATCATGCCTCAGATTTTCACCGTCCTCGGCGCCAGGCCACAGTTCATCAAGGCCGCCCCTGTCAGCCGCGCGATTGCGGAAGCAGGCATGACGGAAGTCATCGCTCATACCGGCCAGCACTTCGACGCCTTGATGTCAGACGTGTTCTTCGAAGAGCTAGCGATCCCGAAGCCGGCCTACAATCTCGAGATCAACAGCCTCGGACACGGCGCCATGACGGGCCGGATGCTCGAGAAGCTGGAGGCGGCGATGCTGGCCGAAAAACCCGCCATGGTTCTGGTCTATGGCGACACCAACTCGACCGTAGCCGGGGCGCTCGCCGCATCGAAGCTGCATATCCCGGTCGCTCATGTCGAGGCGGGCCTGCGCTCGTTCAACCGGCGGATGCCGGAGGAGATCAACCGGGTCATCACCGACCATGTCAGCGCATTCCTGTTTTGTCCGACGCAAACCGCCGTGCGGAACCTGAAGAACGAGGGGATCGTCAACGGAGTCCACGCCACCGGCGACGTCATGTTCGACACGACGATCGCCGCCGTAGCGCGCGCGAAAGGGCGCTCAACGATCCTCGACGATTTGAAACTGACCCCGAAGCAGTATTCCGTCGCCACCATCCACCGGGCCGAGAATACGGATGATCCGGCGCGCTTCGCCCGCGTCGTCGCCTGGCTCGAGGACGCGGCGCGCTCCACACCCATCGTCATGCCTGTCCATCCGCGCACCCGCAAGCTGCTCAGCCAGAGCGGTGTCGTGCCAGCCGGCCTGACCCTGATCGACCCGATCGGATATCTCGACATGGCCTCGCTGATCAATCAGTCCGCCGCCGTGTTCACCGATTCCGGCGGCCTGCAGAAGGAAGCCTATTTCCACGGCGTCCCGTGCGTCACATTGCGGGACGAAACCGAATGGGTCGAAACGGTGGAGGCCGGCTGGAATCGCCTCTGGACGGTGCCCGATTATGCGCCACGCCGGGATATCCCGGATTACGGAGACGGCAAGGCGTCCGAATTGATCGCAAGCCTGATCCGGGCTGCCCTCGAAGCGTAGGCCGCCCCTCGAAAGCGGAGCGCGATCGAACGCCGCTCAGGAAACAAAAGACCTGCAGCGTCGGGCCGAAGACGGCGGTCCATCCGATGCTGCACGATGGTCATGCCGAGCCAATCAGGGCCGCAGTTGCGACCTGCCATGGAAGCCGAGTGTCAGGCCCAGACTTTCCACGGCGCTTCGCCGGAACTCCAAAGCCCCTCGAGGAAATTCTTGTCGCGCAACGTGTCCATCGCCGCCCAGAACCCATAATGGCGATAGACCGCCAGACGGCCGCGTGCAGCCAGGGCTTCCAGCGGGCCGCGCTCCCATACCGTCTCGTCCCCGGAGATGAGATCGAACACGCTGGGCTCGCAAACGAAGAAGCCACCGCTGATCCAGCGCCCGTCGCCGCGCGGCTTTTCGATGAAGGCCTTGACGCGGTCGCCTTCGAGATCAAGCTGGCCGAAACGGCCGGCGGGCTGGATCGCGGTCACGGTGCAATCGGTGCCCTGCTCCCGATGGAAGGCGACAAGCTTCCCGAGATCGACATCACTCACGCCGTCGCCATATGTCAGGCAGAAAGTGCCGTCGAGATGCTCACGCACACGCGCGATGCGGCCGCCTGTCTGCGTCGCCTCGCCGGTATCGATCAAGGTGGCGCGCCATGGCTCGGCATTGCGCTGGTGCACCTCCATGGTGTTGGCCTTCATGTCGAAGGTGACGTCGGACATGTGCAGGAAGTAGTTCGCGAAATACTCCTTGATGACATAGCCCTTGTAGCCACAGCAGATCACGAATTCCGTGATCCCGTGCGCGCCATACAGCTTCATGATGTGCCAGATGATCGGCTTTCCGCCGATCTCGATCATCGGCTTGGGCCGCAGGTAGGATTCTTCGCTGATGCGCGTGCCAAACCCGCCGGCCAGTATCACAGCTTTCATGGCTGTTCGCGCACTCCACGCTCCTCCGAGGCAAGTCGCTCTACCTTTTCCAGAACAAGGCCGCAAGGCGAGGGCTTTCGCATCGAAGGCGACATCTGGTATCACGCCGGACATGAGCGGCAGGCGAGACCATAGGATGCGCCTGGCCCGCGGGAAACCACATGATCCGTCCTGAATTCTGGCGCGACAAGCGCGTCTTTCTTACCGGACATACCGGCTTCAAAGGCACATGGACGAGCTTGCTGCTCGCCAGGCTGGGAGCGCATGTGACGGGCTACAGCCTGTCTCCGGAAACCTCGCCGAGCCTGTTCGAACTGTCAGGTGGAGCGAACATCGTCGCGGCCCATATCACCGCCGATATCCGCGACCAGGCCACACTGACCAGCGCCATGCGGCAGGCGAAACCGGAGGTCGTCATCCATATGGCGGCGCAGTCGCTGGTTCGCCGCTCCTATCGCAATCCCACGGAAACCTTCGACGTCAACGTGATGGGGACCGCTCACGTCCTCGAAGCGATCCGTGCGACGCCCGAGGTGCGAGCCGGTATCATCGTCACCACCGACAAGGTCTATGACCTTTCCGGCGACACAAGCCCGCGCAAGGAGACAGACCCTCTCGGGGGACATGATCCCTACAGCGCCAGCAAGGCAGCCGCCGAAATCCTGACGCAATCCTGGCGCCAGAGCTTCTTCGTCGGACAAGCGGATGCAAGCCCCGCCAATACCGCCACCGTCCGGTCCGGCAACGTCATCGGCGGCGGCGACTGGTCGCAGGATCGGATCGTCACAGATCTTGTTGCGGCCTTGTCGGCGGGGCGCGAGGTGGAGTTGCGCTATCCGGACAGCGTCAGGCCCTGGCTCTACGTACTGGATACATTGACCGGCTACCTCATGCTGGCCGAGCGACTCCATGGCGGCACCCGCGCATTCGCCGAAGCCTGGAATTTCGGGCCGCTCGCCGGCGAGGAGATGCGCGTGCGTGACGTCGTCTCGCTGTTTGGCCAGGAATGGGGCGGCCGCGGCGGCTGGCGACAGGCGGCTGGCTCCCAACCCGCCGAGGCTCCTCTGCTGCGCCTCGATCCGGGCAAGGCCGTGGACCAGCTCGGCTGGCGGCCATCCCTCGGCCAGGCGGAAGCCATTCGCGAGACCGCAGCCTGGTATCGCGCCTTCCTGACGCAGCAGGCCGACGCCGCAAGCCTGTGCCGCGCACACATCGAACGGCATTTGTCACGCATCGAACAGGCCAGCCCTGCGGCATCTTGAAAGTACATCGCTTTGTCGAGACCTGAGCAACACTCCTCTTCGGCCGTTCGGCCGCGGTTTTCCGTGCTGATTCCGACCCGGGATCGGCCAGCTTATGTCAGGAATGCCCTGGAAAGCGTCCTGAACCAGAGCTTCGGCGATTTCGAGGTCGTCGTCTGCGACAATTACAAGAACGCCTCCTGCAAGGCGGAGGTCGAGGCCTTCGCCGACGGGCGCATCCGCTACGTCACACCGCCCTCGCCCCTGGCCATGCACGAGAACTGGGAATTCGCCATCGATCAGGCCCGCGGCGATTTCGTGCTGGTCCTGATCGACAAGACGCTCCTGCGGCTGAACGCACTGGAGCGCCTGCAGGCTGCTACGCAGAGCCACCCGGCAGAGGTCTATTCCTGGACCTCGGACGCCTATTACCTGACGCATGAGCAGGAAGGCGATGTTGGACGAGGCTATCTGGTCCCCGTGCGCGGGGCAGGCGAGCCGTTCTATGTCGACTGCAAGCAGGAAATGGCCGCGCGTGTCTCGTTCCGCCAGCGGCTGGGCACCGAAGGACCGGCCTATGCCTACGGCAAGATCTGTTTCGGGGCCTATTCGCAAGCGCTGATCGCGCGCATCAAGCAGCGCTTCGGCAGGGTCTGCCCGCTGATATCGCCCGACTACACCTCAAAGACCGTGGCGCTGCTGTCGACTGACAGGCTGGTAGACCTCAACAACTCCTGCACTGTAAGCCTGAACACGAACATCTCCAACGGCATGCTGTTCTCGCAAAACACGGCCCGTGCTCGACGTTTCCTGGCAGAAGGCGGCTTCTCGGCCGCAGATTTCGCCGATCTACCCATTCCCCATGTATTCTGCTCGGTACACAACATCTGCGCCTATGACTGGCGGATGATCGACCAGGCCATTCCCGGCCATGATTACAAATCCGAAAGCCTGGATCTCGCCGCCCTGTACGTCCAGACGCAGATGGACCTCGCGGCTATCCGGGATTGGGCTTCGGAAGAGGAAAGGCAGCTGATCACCGGCCATATGCAGGCATTCCTGCAAAATGCCCCGATGGAGTTGCGCGAGCGGATTTTCGCTTTCCGCACGCAGCTCGCGGACGAAGCGAACGGCAGGCGCGAAGAAGCCGTCGCAGATCGCGAAGCGGCGGCCAAGGCCTATGAAGACTGGATCAGGGATCGCGAAGACAATGTCGCCTCGCGCGAGAAAGCCATGCTTGTTCGCGAGGAAGCCGTCAGCTCGCGCGAAGCCGCTCTTCAGCACACCGCGACATGGTTCGCGCCGGCCGTGTGGCTCTACCGACACCTGAGGCATATCCGGGACGCGGCGAGGGGACTTCCGCAAAGCGCCGCGCACGACCAGGCCACGCTTGCGGCGTCAACAACGCCTGCTGCCGGAACCGGAGAGCCTGAAGTAGCCCCAGGTCCGGTCATCAATGGGTATCCTGCTTTTGGATCGACCCTCGCCGCCCTGCGTTATGCCGAGAGCGAATTCTATCGCTACCCCATTCCGCAACCGGCGCCCGCTGGCGGCTTCTGACAGCCGTCAGCCGATCCGCTTGAGGAAGCCATCCGGCGCAACCGTGATCAGCAGCTTGTTCTCGACCGCCTTATCGATGGCGAACCGGTTGTTGCTTGCGAGGAATTCGCGCACGGCAGTCTTGGCGTTGTTCCCTCGGCTCCATGGCCTGTCGGCGAACATATCCTCAGGCAGGTCCTCGATGACCGTGTCGAAAACAACGCAATAGCTGCCGACGCTGACCATCGGCGCGTAGGCTTCCAGCTCCGCGAGGACATGCTCGTGGGTGTGATTGCTGTCGAGGCTGACGAGAACGGTTCGCGCATCGCCGACCAGCGCCCGCACCTGCTCGACGATGCCGGAATCCACGGATGAGCCCTGCAACATCGTGATGCGCTGCGCCAACGGGTGCGCTTCGATCGCCTCCCGGTTGTGCTGGCGGATATCGATGTCCACGCCGATGACTTTGCGCTTCGGCGCCGCTGGATCCAGCTTTTCGCCAGCCTGCGCGGCCTCAAACAGATCGAGCATCGCGAGCAGCGAGGCGGAAAGGATGAGCGACCCTCCATGCGCAATACCGGTTTCCACGATGACGTCGGGCTTCACCGTCCAGATCAGCTCCTGGAAGGCGACGATATCCTGTGGGTACTGGATGATCGGGCGACCAAGCCAGGAGAAATGATATGAGTACTTCGCGGCGTTCGCAGCCGTGAACCAATCACGCGTTAAAGCCTTGAGCCGGGCATCTTCACCCTGCGCGGCGACTTCACGCTCACATTCTTCAAGAAAGCGCTGATGCGGGTCGGTCATCTTACTTCCTTTATCGAGACCATGATCTCATAGGTCCGGCCGCCATCCGCGAAACGGCAGCCTGGCTTGCCTGGGAATGTCCGAGCGCGCAGGCGATTGAGCAGGTCTCGGGGTGTTGTGGGGGTGTCCAGCGCGATCCAGGAGGCCGGATCGAGCTCGCTGGCACGGTGAAATGACCCCTTCGTCAGGTCCTGCGGCACCGGGGTTATCTGGCCAGCCCGGAGGCGAGGGTAGGTATCCTTCACCAAGCGGCTCATCGCCACGCCGGCGCGCAGATACAGTGTCTCGCCCGTATCTTCCCAATCATAGGCGAGCTCCGACTGAGCAATGACCGGGCCGGCATCAACCCCTTCTTCGACCTTATGGAGCGTGACGCCGAAAGGAGCCTGCTCGACGATAGCCCAAAAATTGTAATGCTTGCCGCGGTTATGCGGCAGCAGGCTGGGATGGGTATTGACGAAGCCCAGTCTCGGCAGAGCGATCAAGGGCGCCTTGATGATATGCGGCCACCACAACAGCAGACCGAGATCGAAGGAAAGCCCGCGCTGCTCCACGAGAGCAGCGAGCTGAGCGCTGCCTTCAAACGGAACACTGGGCAGGTTTGCGGCGCGCGCAGCAGCGCTGATGGTATTCTCGCCGGTCGTTACGATCAGCCCGATATCGGCGCGATGATGCGCGATCAGCCAATCAGTGCACTCCGCTCCAACGGCACCATCCGCCAGGATCAACACGCGCGTCATGGCACGGTCATCGTGCCGCCGGGCGCGCAAGCCGGCGCAGCACGGCGCTGACACGCCCAAGATCCTCCTCGGTCATGTCGTGATAGCTTGGCAAGTTGATGGCCCGCTCGGGAATATCGTAAGCGAGTTTGTTCGCCGCCACCGGCGAAAACATGGGGAGCGAGGAAAGCGGGTGAAAGAACACCCGGGCGTCGATATCCGCCTCCTTGAAAGCCGCCTGCATCGCCTCACGGGTAACACCGCTTTCGCGATCGAACACGACGGTCGGCATCCAGGCGCCGTTCTGCGTGCCGGGCGGCTCCGGGTTCATGGATAGGGACTGCAAATCGGCAAGCGCGGCCTTGTAACTCGCCAGAATCGCACGCTTGCGGGCGATGAGTTCGTCGATCCGCTCGATCTGAGCCAATCCGATGGCAGCCTGAATGTTCGATATCTTGTATTTGAAGCCGACCATATCGGGCCAGAATTGCTTTGGCTGGCCACGCGCACGGCCGTGGTTCGACAAGGTCAGCACCTGCTCGTATAGCGCGCTGTCATTCGTAACGAAGGCACCACCCTCGCCAGTCGTCATCGTCTTGGTGCCATGGAAGGAAAACGCGCCGAACGCCCCGATGCTTCCGGCGGACTGCCCGTGATAGACCGAGCCAAGCGCCTCTGCCGCATCCTCGATCAGGTGGAGACGATGTTTGTCCGCTAGTTCCTGCAGCGGCTTCATATCACACAGGTTGCCGTAGATGTGCACGGCGAGAATCGCCTTGGTGCGCGGGGTGATGGCGGCAGCGACCTTTTCCGGTGACAGGCACCAGCTTTCCCGGTCGATGTCGACGAACACCGGCGTCGCGCCGAGATGCACGATCGGAGCCGCGCTGGCGACCCAGTTCGTATCAGCGAGGATAACCTCATCCCCCGGCCCGATGCCGAGCGCCGCCATGCCCATATGCAGCGCACCGGTGCAGCTCGATGTGGCAATGGCATGCTTGACGCCGAGATGCGCGGCAAAGGCGGCTTCGAACCGGTAGATGTAATCATAGCAATGCTCGCCCCAGCCGTTCCGGGCGGCGTCGGTGGCATAGTCCACCTCGCGCGACGTAATCGAAGGCTTCGTATAGGCGATGCGCGCGCTCATATGACACTCAGTCCCGGCACGGCCGTGACGAACCTTGTCCCGTGCGCAGCCAAGGGGGCGAGCTGCGCGCGAACCTCGTCGGCGATGTTCCAAGGCAGGATGAGCACATAATCCGGCCGGCGATCGGCCAGCGCCTGCGGCGGCAAAACGGGAATGTGGCTACCTGGCATGAAGCGCCCCTGCTTGGCGGGCGCAGCATCACATATGAAAGGCAGAAGATCGCGCTTCACGCCCGCGAAATTCAGGAGGGTATTGCCCTTGGCGGCGGCTCCATAGCCTGCGACGGACATTCCTTCACGCCTGGCCGCGAGCAGGAACGCCAGCAAGTCGTCCTTCACCTGCTCGGCGCGCCGCTGGAAACCGTCATATGGCCCGGTCTCACGCAGGCCGCGCTTCTCTTCTTCGGCCAGCACCGCTGCCACCGCCGGCCGTTCCGCATGGCCGGCTCGAGCACGGCAGCCGTAGATTCTGAGGCTGCCGCCATGGGTCGGCAACTCCTCGACATCGAACACACGCAACCCCGCGCTTTCGAAGATGCGCTTCGCCACCGACAACGAGAGATAGGAAAAGTGCTCATGATAGGTCGTGTCGAACTGGCAGTGTTCGATCAACCGCATCAGGTGCGGAAACTCCAGGGTGATTACGCCCTCCGGCTTCACCAGAGCAGCAAGTCCGCGGGTAAAATCGTTGATGTCCGGTACGTGCGCGTAAACATTGTTGCCGATGACGAGATCGGCGCCGCGCCCTTCGGCCGCGAGGCGTTTTCCCATGGCTTCGCCGAAGAACTCGCGCAGGACGGGGATACCGAGTTCCTCGGCCGCGTCGGCCGTGCCGGCTGTAGGCTCGATGCCGAGGCAGGGAATCCCGCTCTCGACGAAATTGCGCAGGAGGTAACCGTCATTGCTGGCGACCTCGACGACGAAGCTCGCCGGCGTCAGAGCGAGGCGCTCCGTGATCATCGCACAATAGCGCGCCGCATGATCGAGCCAACTCCTCGAGGTCGACGAGAAATAGGCGTAGTCAGCCTTGAACATCTCGTCGGCAGCGGCATGGTCCTGGGTCTGCACCAGACGGCAGTCGTCACAGACGAAGAGGCGCAACGGATAGGTCATTTCCGCGCGGTCGAGATCGCCTTCGCTCAGATAGGCATTCGACAGAGGCGCATGACCCAGGTCGAGAAAGACGCGCGACAGAGGTGTCTGGCAGTGACGACAGTTCATGGGCGTAAAGGCTTCAAATCCGACAGGTTGGGAAGCGAGGCATCACGCGCCGAAAGCCCGGTCACACCCAGCGGCCAGGAAATGCCCAGCGCGGGATCGAGGGCGTTGAGGCCAGCCTGTCGGAGCGGGTCGAACATCGTATCATGCAGATATAGAAGCTCGGTATCGGGTTCAAGCGCTTGAAACCCGTGGGCAAAGCCTGCGGGAACGTAGACCATGCTCCTGTTGGCGGCCGTCAGTTCCAGCCCGATCCACCGCCCGAAATGAGGCGAGTCTGCCCGAATATCCACGATGACGTCGAAGATCGCACCGCGGATGCAGCGGACGATCTTGGCTTCGATCGAGGGCGCGCTCTGATAATGCAGGCCACGCAGGGTGCCCGCCTGCCTGTTGTAGGAGATGTTGGCCTGGACCCAGTGCGTCGGCAGCCCCTGCGCGGCGAATTCCTCCATGCAGAATGCGCGGGCGAAAAAGCCGCGGTCATCCTCCAGCCTCTCCAGCTCGATTCGGCATGCATCGGCCAGGCCGGCTGCCGAAAAACCAAGCGGAGAGAAGATCATCGCACGCTCACATCACCATTGCGGGATACCGCCGCGCCAGCACATCAAACAACCGAGGCTGGCAACCGCCGCGATAGCACCCCATCCGATATCCAACAACCTCGCCAGGAACAGCCGCGACGGTTGCCGCGCCGAGCGCACCGCGATAAGAGCACGCAGCCGAGGTCCATCGGCAATCGCAACCGAGTGTCGCGGTGAACAATCCGGCTTCACCGTCACGTTGCGCAGACAGGCTTCCTCACATGAGCAGCTCGTCTCGCAGCCGCCGACGCTGCCCGTACCGCCAGGGGACGCGTATCAAAGATGATGCTCAAGGCTCCTGATATCCAGGCGTGTGCCCCGCGGGCAAGGCGTTGATGACATGAAACATGCTCTGAGCAAGGTGCGGCACGCACTGACGACCTATAGCGCGGTCGATCTGCGGAATTTCCTGAACTTCGTCGCGTTGAGCATGAAAGACAGGTATCTCGGCTCCCGGCTTGGTCTGGCCTGGGCGATCGTCAGCCCGCTGCTGATGCTCTCGATCTTCACCTTCGTGTTCGGCTTCGTGTTCAAGTCGAAATTGCCGGGATCCGACACAAGCCTCAGCTACGTCATCTGGCTGATCGCCGGATACGGACCCTGGCTTTTCACCGCCGAGGGGTTGAGCTCGTCCACGGGCGCCTTCGTGAAGCACTCGGCCCTGATCCGCAACATCAGCTTCCGCCAGGAACTCCTGGTGTTCGCGGAGGCGCTGACCGGCATCGTTCCGTTGCTCGTCGCCGTGTCGTTCCTGGCTGTCCTGCTGGTGGCCGACGGCCGCACGCCGAGCCTGTCATGGAGCATCATCCCGCTCATCCTGCTGGCACAATACATCCTCGTCTGCGGTCTCGGCCTCATTCTCGGCTCGATCAACGTGTTCGCTCGCGACGTCATGTTCGCGCTGCCGAACATCCTGCTGGTCGTCCTGTTCGCTTCACCGATCTTCTATCCGATCACGGCCTTTCCGCAGTCCGTGCAGCACATCACGGCCTACAACCCGATCTATGTGATCCTGGAATCCTATCGGGCACCTATCCTCAACGCCGAGTTCCCTTCGCTATGGACCATCGGCTACTCGTTCGCGTGCGCGATCGGCGTCTTCCTCATCGGCATGATGTTCTTCCTGCGGCTCCGCCCCTATTTCGATTCGCGGCTGTGAAGCCGCGCGGGAACGACAGCATGTCCAACAGCGCCTCCGGACAACGGCCCGCCATCGAGGCGCAGCGCGTCTCGAAGGATTTCTTCCTGCTGGAGAACGCGAGCGTCTGGGATCTGCTGTCGGGCCGCCATGAGCTGCCGGCGCATCGTGCCCTTCACGACGTCACGCTTTCGGTGCCTCACGGTGAGATCGTGGGCGTTCTGGGCAATAACGGCGCCGGCAAGAGCACGCTGCTGCGCACGCTCGGCGGAATCTACGCGCCCTCGGCCGGCCTGGTGACACTGCACGGCGACGTCTCGGCGATCTTCGAGCTCGGCGTGGCGAGCAACGAATTCCTGTCCGGGCGGGAATACGCCCTGCGGACCTTCGAGCAGATGTCCGGACCGGCAGACGACCGGCAGGTCTATCTGGCCGAGGTGGAGGAGTTCGCCGAACTTGGCGAGCACTTCGACAAGCCCGTGAAAACCTATTCCGCCGGCATGAAGGCCCGATTGTTCTTCGCCGTCGCCACGAGTTTTCGGAAAAGCATCTTCCTCATTGACGAAGTCCTGTCGGTTGGCGATTCCTATTTCCGGGCCCGATGCTGGCAGCGTATGCGGGATTTCAAGCGCCGCGGCGTTTCGGGCATCCTTGCGACCCATGATTGGTCGAGCGTGCTCAAATTGTGCGAGCGGTGCTACGTTCTCGATCACGGCAAGGTCGCGCTGAGTGGCGACAGTTACCCGGTCGTACGGCAATATCTCGGCCTGGAACAGGATTTCGAGCGCGCCGACGTCTGGCTGACGGACGCGTTGCCGACCAGCTATCGCGGCCGGCCGTTCGAGGAGCTGCAGCTCAGCTTTCCCCTGCACGCCGATGACAAGACCGTCGTCAGCATCCTCGTCAGCCTCGAACTGACCGATCGCACCGTCGGCTGGGAGAACGTCATGCTGCTCGACCCCCAGGAGGCGGTCCTCGAAAAGGGGGAGAATACGGTGAGCGTGCGGATTCCTCATCTGCCGTTGGTCCCGGGCAGCTACATGCTCCATATCGGCGTGCTCCGCCGCACTCCCGGGACGGGAGAGGTGGTCACACTGGACGCACGCACCTGGTACCATGGCAATTCCCTCTCCCTCGTCATCGAAGGGGACGAGACGCCCGGGGTTGCGAGCCTGAATCTGGTGGGACGTGTCAGAAGGCGCTCGCCATGAAGCCTCATATCCGCATCCAGGGCCTCAGCAAGGCGTATCCGGAATCGATCACCGAGGCCGACGAGGTGATCCGCCACTATCTCGCCGACGACACGGCCCGGCAGGCCGCCGGCGTGTCCTTCGCGCTACGGGACATCTCGTTCGAAGTTGCGGACGGAGAGCGGATCGGCCTGATCGGCGCCAACGGCGCAGGCAAGACGACGCTGATGCGAATCCTGACCGGGCTCGCCATGCCTTCGACCGGCCGGGTCGAGGTCGAGGGCAAGCTGCAAGCTATCCTGACCATCGGTGCAAGCCTGCGCGAGGACATGACCGGCCGCGAGAACCTGTTGCTCGCGGCCCGGCTCGCCGGCCATCCGGAGGAGCGGCTGCCGGCGGTCACCGAAGACATGATCGACTTCGCCGGTCTCGACCACTTCATCGACTGGCCTGTGCGAACCTACTCCTCCGGCATGAAGGCGCGGCTCAGCTTCGCCGGCGCCATTTTCATCGACCCCGAAATCCTGCTCATCGACGAGGCCCTCTCGGTCGGAGACCGGACCTTTGCCGACAAGGCGACGGCGGCCGTCCGCAAACTCTGCGAAGCCGGGCGGATCGTGATGATCGTCTCGCATTCCGTCGAGACCATCACGGCCATGTGCGACCGCTGCATCTGGCTGGACAATGGCCGGCTGGTCATGGACGGCCCGGCCAAGGAGGTCGGGGAAGCCTATGAGCAGGCCATGCGCCTCAAATTCGAACGCGCCATGATCAGCTCTTCGCAAAGCCGCAATGCGACGCTCGACTCACGCATCGTCGCCATGAGCGACCTGGCCATCGACATGAAGCAGGCACCGGCGACCGACGCCATGCCGATGCCGAGCCCGATGCTGACGCTTTCCTGCGATCTCACGCTGGCCGCATCAGTCGCATCGCTCGATGTCGAGTTGCAGGTGGAGCGGCTCGACGGCCTCCTGATCGCGCGCAACCGAACGACCCTGCCCGGCCCCCACGAGCCCGGGGAGATCACGATCGAAATCGATGCACCGGAATTCTTCCTCGCATCGGGTTTCTATATGATCGGGCTGGGCATCTCCGCGGACGGGGCGCTCCTCGCGCAGCTCGGCGGGCAGATCCAGATTCAGTCGGAAATCGTCTACAAGCACGGAACACCGACCCTGGCCTGGCCGATGTTCCTTTCCACGTCACCAGGTTGAGGCGAGCCTGGTTTCAGGAGCACCGCGGCTTCACACCGCGTATTTACGCACATCGGGCACGAAATGCGCATGGCTCATCATGCAGCGCATGATCGTCGGCTTGTTCGCTTTCGTCCATTCGACCGTGCGACGGACGCCCTCCTCATGCGGCACCTCAGCGACGAAGCCGAGCTTTTCGCGGGCCTTGTCGGTCGAGGCGAAACGCTGGCCCGAGCGGTCCCAGTCGCGCGCCGGCGTCAGGGCGATCGGGGTGGCATTGCCGGTCGCGGCATTGATCCGCTCGGCGAGCTCGCGGATCGATATTTCGGCACCCGAACCAAGGTTGTAGATCTCGCCGGGCTCGCCCTTCAGGCCGCAGGCCATGAGGCCGCGCGCCATGTCCTCGACGAAGATGAAGTCGCGGGTGGCGATGCCGCCGTTCTCGACGGGCAGGGCCTCGCCGTGCAGCGACTTCCAGATGAAGGTCGGCGTCACGTTGCGCCAGACCGTCGCCGGCGTGCCGCGCCAGCGGCCGGCACCCAGGATCTCGCCGGGTCCATAGACGTTCTGGAACCGTGCCTTGACGAAAGGCAGGCCGTGCCGGGTGAAATAATAGTTCCCGTACATCTCGCCGATCAGCTTCGAGATCGAGTACGGGCTGTCGTGGAAGAGCGAGACCTGAGCGTCCTCGGTGGTCGCGGTCGCGCCATCGAAGGTCTTGGCGGCGACCGCGCAGCCGGCCGCCGAATAGACCACCTTCTTCAGCGACTTGATGTCCTTCAGCCGCTCGAACAGCTTCAGCGTGGTCAGCGTATTGTTCTCGTGATCCATCAGCGGATCGTGGATCGAGGACTGGTTCCCGTGGAAGCAGGCGAGGTGATAGGCGTAGTCGAGGTCGTCGTCGAGCTCGGCCAGGATGCGATCGCTGGTGATCGGGCCGGAAACCAGCTTCACCGCCGGATCGTCGGGAACATTGACCGGATCAGCCGAGAGGAAGTTGTCGACGATCGTCAGCTTGCGCGGCTTTTCGCGCAGGATCTGCTTGACGAGGTTGGAGCCGACGAAGCCGGCGCCGCCGACCACCAGCACATTCTTGCCAGCAAAGCTTTCGGTCATGAGAATATCCGTGCGGAAGAGGGGAAAGCGCGAGGCCGCCGATCGCCGATCAGGCCTTGGCCGGCGGGGCCTTGAGATGGCTGTAGATCGCGGTCACGCCATGGACGTCGTACCAGGCCAGCATGCGCCGGATCGTCTGCTCGAAGGAGTAGCGCGGCCGCCAGCCGAAGGTTTCGATCGTCTTCGAGGGATCGAGCACGACCGCGGGCGCGTCGTCCGCCCCGGGCTCCACCTCCGGCACCGGCTCATTGAGCGTGATGCCGAGATGGTCGACGACGATGTCGAAGATCTCCTTGATCGTGTGGCCGGTCCCGGTCGAGACGTTGAACACGCCGCTCGGCGCGCCCTCGGCCATGACCGCGTCCATCACCGAGAAGAAATCGTCCATGTCGATGAAGTCCCGCACGGTCCTGGAGCAGAAGCAGCCCTTGCCGGCCTTCAGTCGCGTGTAGAAGGTCGGGATCGGGCCGATCGCCAGGCGCGGACCGGTCACATTGGCGAGCCTGAGCGAGACGAAGGGCAGGCCGGAGACGGCGAGGTAGTTCTCGCCGGCCTGTTTCGAGATGCCGTAGCTGGTGAACGGACGGGCCGGCGCATCGGCCGGGATCGGCAGTGCCTCGGGCCGGCCATAGCCGAGCGCCGTGTGGAAGTTCACGAAGCGCTTGACGCCCACTGCCTTCGCCGCCTCGACGACATGGATCGTGCCCTCGACATTGGTGCGCGTATCCTCAAGCCAGTCGTCCGGGTCCTTGTAGGCCGCGGCCGAATGGATGACGTGGCTCGGCCTGAATTCGGCGAACAGGTTGTCGACCAGGGCGCGGTCCTGGACCTTGCCCTCGACGACGGTCAGCCCCGGATGCGCCTCCGGCAGCGAGCCGCGCTGGCCCGTGGCGAAATTGTCGAGCACCAGCACCTGGTGCCCGGCATCGAGATAGCGCTCGGTCAGGTTCGAGCCGAGGCAGCCGGCGCCGCCGGTGAGCAGGATGCGCATCATCAGCCTCAGCCCTTGGCCGGGGTCTTGATGTCGGCGCGGGCTTCCTTGAGGTGGGTGTAGCCGCCGACCACGCCTTCCTTCTCCCAGCGCTCGACCGAGAGCCGCGCGATCTCGTCGAGCGGAGTGAACTCGATATCGCCGAAATCGGCGAAGGTGCGGGAGGGGTCGAGCAGGATCGAGGCGGCGTCGTCCGGGCCGAGCGGCTTCATCTCGGGCTCCGGATAGTCGTTGAGCTTCATCGCCTTGACCACGGCGTCATAGAGCTCCTTGATCGCGACATCCTTGCCGGACGAGAAGTGATAGGTGCCGTTGCCCTTGCCGTTGGCGGCCTGGACGACGACCTTGGCGAGATCGCCGGCATAGCAGAAGTCGCGGCGGGCCGGCGTGACGAAGCACTTCTTCCCTTCGGCCAGGCGGCCGTAGAAGATCGGCAGCGGACCGGAGACGTTGCGCGGGCCGATGACGTTGGCGAGGCGGAAGGTCACCCAGTCGATGCCGGAGAACTGCACATAGTGCTCGCCGGCCGTCTTCGAGATCGCATAGCTCGAATTCACCGGATCGATCGGATGGTCGAGCGTGATCGGCTGCTGCAGCGGCTTGGTGCCGTAGCACAAAGCGGTCTGGAAATAGATCAGGCGCCCGACCTTGTGCAGCTTGCAGGCCTTGGCGATGTTGGCGCCGCCGACCGCGTTGACCAGCGCGTCGGTCTCCCAGTCCTCCGGGTCCTTGTAGGAGGCGGCGGTGTGCACGACGACGTCGGGCTTGAAGTCGGAGAAGAGCTGGTCGACCAGCTTCCAGTCGGTGATCGAGCCTTCGACCTGGGTCAGGCTGTCCTGGTCGAGCAGGTTGTCGCGCCGGCCGGTCGAGAAATTCTCGAGCGACATCACGGTATCGCCCCGCGCCAGGAACATGTCCGCTGCCGTCGAGCCGACCTGGCCGGAGCCGCCCGTAATGAAGACCTTCATCGTCTGTTTCCTGTGAATGCTGGAGTTACTGGGCCGCGACCTGGGCCGGCTCGACCTCGTCGAGCATGCGCCGGTATGACGCGGCACGGTCGTGGAATACCTGTTGCCAGAGCTCGAGGCTGAGCAGCCCCCAGGTCTTGCGCGAGAAGCGTTCGGCCTTGTCGAAATTGGCCAGGATCGCGTCGGAATTGAAGAACTCGCGATGGCGGTTCTTCTGCGTCGCGAAGATGTCGGCGACCATGTCCTTGAGCTCGCCCGAGAACCATTCCTTCAGCGGCACCGGGAAGCCCATCTTGTCGCGCCGCTGCGCCAGCTCCGAAGGCAGGTCGCCGGAGAAGGTCGACTTGATGAAATGCTTCATCTGGCCGCCCTTGAACTTGATGTCGGCGGGAATCGTCGCGGCGAACTCGACGACGGAATGGTCGAGCAGCGGCACGCGTGATTCCAGCCCGTGCGCCATCGACATCCGATCCTCGACCTGCAGCAGGGCGGGCAGCAGGCATTTGAAATCGAAATGCGTCATCGAGTCGAAATAGGCTTCCTTCTTCACGTTCCGCTCGGAATTGAAGATGGCCTGGAACCGCGCGAAGACGCCGGCACGATCGAGCGCCGACCAGTCGACCTCGTTCTCCATGTCGACGGAGCGATCGATCAGGCGGAAATAGCGCTCGTCCAGCGGACCGAACAGCCCCTTGGAGAAAAGCTGGCGGATCAGCGGCTTGTATTCCTGCAGCACCGTCAGGTGTGGAATGATCGATTCCGGGGTCACGACAAAATTGCCGTTGCGCTGCGTGCCGTCGATCGACGCCTTGAGGGCCTGCTCGAGATAGGCGATCAGATAGCGCGCATAGCCGCCGAAGATTTCGTCGCCGCCCTGGCCGCCGAGAACCACCTTGACGTGGCGGGCCGCCAGCTCCGAGACCATGTATTGCGGAAACGAGCCGGGTCCGCCGACCGGTGTGTCGAGATGGTAGAGCACCTTCTCGATATTGTTGCGGAAGTCGCTTGCCGTGATGTCGATCTGGTGCAGGTCGATGTCGCCGTCCCGGCAGGCCGCCTCGGCATAGGCGCTTTCGTCGTAGCCCTCGAACTCGGTGAACTTGCCGTGGAAGCCGATGCGGCCCGAGGCCTCCTCGCGCCCGGCGAGGATGCCGATCAGGCTGGAATCGATGCCGCCCGAGATATAGGCGCCGACGGGCACGTCCGAACGCAGGTGGACCTTGATCGAATCGGCCAGGCGGGTCCGCATCTCCTCGCCGAACCAGCGCGGCGTATGGTCCCAGTCGATGTCGTAATGGACATCCCAGTAGCGGAAGACCTTGACCTCACCGTTCTCCACCGTCAGCGCGTGCCCGGGCAGCAGCGTATGGATGTTCTTGAACAGCGTGTTCTCGCCGATCGTGTACTGGAAGGTCATGTACTCGGCCAGCGCGTCCGGATCGGTCGCGATCTCCGGCAGGACCGGCAGCAGGGCCTTCATCTCCGAGGCGAAATAGAGCACGCCGTCGACGACGGCGTAGTAGAACGGCTTGATGCCGAAGCGGTCGCGCGCGGCGAAGAAGCGCTCTCCGTCCCATAGGCCGAAGGCGAACATCCCGCGCAGATGACTGAGACAGTCGATGCCCCATTTGGCATAGGCAGCCAGCACGGTCTCGGTGTCGGAGGACGAGCGGAAATCCCAGCCGCCCTTCAGCTCGGCCATCAGCTCGACGTAGTTGTAGATCTCACCGTTGAAGGTGATGACGGCGCCATTGTCTCCAACCATCGGCTGATGGCCCGCGGCCGACAGGTCGATGATGGCGAGGCGCCGGTGCGCGAGACCGCAGACATCGCGCGGCGCAACCCAGACGCCCTGCCCGTCCGGGCCGCGATGCGCGATCAGCTGGTTCATCGCCGCGAGCGCGCTTGCGACCTTCGCGATCGGCTGGCGTGTCAGGGAGACCGCGCCTGCAATTCCACACATGGCAAACTTTCCAACGTCCAGCCTCCGGCAAACGCCCAAGACCATTTGAACGGACCGCCCGGATCCTTGAAGCAGGAGCGGTGTTTAACAGCCCGGCATGACCTTGTCATGCGGGGCGGAAACCGGGGCTCGATGCCTAGAGCGTCACGCCGACACGCTCGCCCCACATCCCGAGATTGACGATCCGCCACAGCGTGAAATCAAGGGGGCGCCTGCCGTCGAGCATCTCCTTGGCCAGGGAACGCACTCCATCGGCATTCATCAGCCCCGGATAGCGCGCCAGCGTCTTCTCGATACCATCCTCTACCTGCCCCCGCAGCGGTCCGCGGAACCAGATCTGCTCCGGCGTCGCGAAGCCGAGCTTGTCGCGCCGTTCGCGCACGCTTTCCGGCAGGACATGGGCCATGCCACGCCGCAGGACGCGCTTGGTGTCGCCGCCGACGATCTTGTGGTCATTCCCGAGCGCGAGGTCGAACTCGACGAGCGGATGATCGAGGAAGGGCACCCGCGCCTCGATGGAATGGGCCATCGAGTTGCGGTCCTCCCAATGCAGCAGCATGGCGAGATTGGAACCATAGGTCATCGTCATGCACAGCGTCCGGAGGTCGGCCACCGGTGGCAGGCCGAGTTCGTCGCTGGCCAGTTCGAGGGCCGTGCGGGGGTTACCCTTCTCACGCAGGATGTCCGTCCCCAACCAGTCATGCTGGGTGAGGGCGCGGTGCTGGCGCCGCAACAAGCCACCGAGACCGCGGGGCAGCAACGGCACGAGATGATGCTTGATCTGATCGGCGATCGAGGTGCCGTGATAGCGGTTGCGTTCGAGGATCGTGGTCAGCAGCTGACCGAAGCGCCGGCGCCGGGTCAGATCGGCCATGTAGTAGGAAAAGCCGCCATGGTAGCCGGCGAGCTGCTCGTCTGCCCCCTGTCCGTCGAGCATCACCTTGACGCCGACCCGCCTCGCCTCCTCGAAGACGCACCATTGCGCAAAGATCGAGGTCGAGCCGAAGGGCTCGTCCTGGTGCCAGGTGATGTCCGAGGCGCGCTGGAAGACGTCCTCCGCCTTCGGGAAGATATAATGCGGTTCGGTGTGCGCGTGCGCGACGACCGCATCCATGAACGGCTTCTCGTCGACGCTTTTCTCGGCGTAGCAGGCGGAGACGGTGTTGACCTTCGCTCCGCCGCCTCCAGAGCCCATCATCTGCGCCATCAAGCCGACGATGGAGGATGAATCGAGGCCTCCCGAGAGGCACGAACCAACAGGAACATCCGAGCGCAGATGCAGGCGGACCGATTCGGTCAGAAGCTGGCGGAAACGGTCCGCGGCCTCGTCCTCGGTCAAGGAGATATCGCCGGCAGTGGCCGGATACCAGCGACGTGGCAGCGTCTGCAGGGCAACGTCGCGGCTTGCATCGATCGTGACGCATTCGCCGCCGCGCAGCTGGAAGACGCCCTCGAACATGGTTTCGGAGGTGTGGTCGGAAATGCCCGAGGCAAGGAAGTCGTGCACGCGCGCGACGTTCATGCGGCCCGACACTCCGGGAAGACCGAGCAACTGCTTGATCTCGGAGCCGAAAGCCACGCCGCGCGGATTCGTCACGATATAGAGCGGCTTGATGCCGTAGCGGTCCCGAGCGGCGAAGAGCTTCTTGTCGCGATCGTCCCAGATCAGGAAGGCGAACATGCCGCGCAGCCGCGGCAACATATCTTCGCCCCAGAGCATATAGGCGCGAAGCAGCACCTCGGAATCCGATTCCGAGACGAAGACCTCACCCTTGGCCCGCATCTCCTCGCGCAGCTCGATATAGTTGTAGATCTCGCCGTTGAAGACGAGGCGATATCGCCCCGAGGCATCACTCATCGGCTGCAGGCCGGCATCCGAAACATCGATGATGGCGAGCCTGCGGTGGCCGAGCGCCACCGGGCCTTTCGGACTGGCATAGACCTCCCAGCCGCGACCATCGGGCCCGCGATGCGCGACAATATCGATCCGTTGCGGGTCGGGCTCGAAGCCGATCGACCCAAAAATGCCGCACATCCCGTAGCCTCATCAAAGCGGATCGGCCCCGCCAAACGTACGGCCGGAGCGCCCCGCGTGGCTTATAGTGATCAGAATTCCATCGGTCGAGAGTGCGACAATGTACGCACGGACGACCGCCGCACCTAAAAAGGCACGAGCCGGTTTGGAACTTCGTCGCATTGCGGCCAATCGATCCCGCGCCTATGCCACAGTACCAGTTCGGACGGATCGCTATCCGCCATTTGACGGGAACCGCCATGCCCGACCCCGCCTCCTCCGACCGCCGCCTGATCGGCAGCTTCGACCATGTCGTGATCGGGGCGGGTTCCGCCGGCTGCGTCGTCGCCAACCGGCTGGCAGCCGATCCGGCGACCAAGGTCCTGGTGCTCGAAGCCGGCGGCCTGGACGACTGGATCTGGTTCCACATTCCGGTCGGCTATCTCTTCGCGATCGGCAATCCCCGCGCCGACTGGCTGTTCCAGACCGAGCCGCAGGCCGGCCTCGGCGGGCGGGCGCTGGCCTATCCGCGCGGCAAGGTGGTCGGCGGCTCCTCCGCGATCAACGCCATGGTCTATATGCGTGGCCAGGCCGCCGATTACGACGGCTGGCGCCAGCGCGGCCTTGCCGGCTGGGGCTGGGACGACGTGCTGCCCTATTTCCTTGCGCATGAGGACCATATCGCGCCGCCGCCCGGCGGGCTGCACAAGGCCGGCGGGGAATGGCGCGTCGAGCATCCGCGCGTGCGCTGGGCGATCCTCGATGCCATCCGCGATGCGGCGGAAGCCGCCGGCATCGCCAAGATCCCGGATTTCAACACCGGCGACAATGAAGGCTCCTCCTATTTCCAGGTGAATCAGCGGCGCGGACGGCGCTTGAGCGCCTATCGCGCCTTCCTGAAGCCGCTGCTCGAGCAGAAGGAGCGCCATAACCTCCGACTCGAGACCCGCGTCCATGTCGAGCGCATCGTCTTCGAGGAGGGCCGGGCCAAGGCGGTCGAATTCACCCATGGGCTGGGCACGGCGAGCGAGGAGAAGCTCCGGGTCGAGGTCAATGGCGAGGTCGTGCTCTGCGCCGGTGCCGTCGCCTCCCCGCTCCTGCTCGAACGCTCCGGCATCGGCGGCGGGGCGCGATTGCAGAGCCTCGGCATCGAGACGCTGGTCGATGCGCCCGGCGTCGGCGAGAACCTGCAGGACCATCTCCAGATCCGGCCGGTCTACAAGGTCCAGGGCGTCAAGACGCTGAACAGCGACTATGCCAGGCTCTGGCGCCGGCCGCTGATGGCACTGGAATGGGCGGCTTTGCGCACCGGCCCGCTCACCATGGCCCCGTCACAGGTCGGCGCCTTCGCGAAGTCTTCGCCGCAATACGCGACGGCGAACCTGCAATATCATTTCCAGCCGCTCTCGCTCGACAGCTGGGGCTCAGGGCTCCACCCGTTCGACGCCTTCACGGCCAGCGTCTGCAATCTCAGGCCGACCAGCCGCGGCAGCGTGCATCTGCGCTCGGCCGATCCGCGTGATGCTCCGGTGATCTCGCCGAACTATTTCGACACCGAGGAGGACCGGCAGGTCGCGGTCGACGCGATGAAGCTGACGCGCCGCATCGTGGCGCAGACGCCGCTCGCCCGCTTCCGGCCCGAGGAATACATGCCGGGCGATGCCGCCCAGTCGGATGACGCCTTGCTCGCCGCCGCCGCCAAACTCGGGACAACGATCTTCCATCCGGTCGGCACGGCGCGGATGGGCAGCAACGATGATCCGGGCGCGGTTCTCGACGAGCGGCTGCGCGTGCGCGGTGTTTCGGGCCTGCGCGTCATCGACGCTTCGGTGATGCCGGCGATCACATCCGGTAACACCGCCAATCCGACGATGATGATCGCCGAGAAGGGCGTAGCGATGCTCAAGGAAGACGCACGCCGGTAGGGGTTGTCGCGCCGGGCGGCATGGAATTGCCGCAAATCCCGGCCTATGAATCGGCTGCGATGACCGAAGATCTTCCGCCCCCATCAGCACCGGAGCGTAGCCCGCTCACACGCGGCTTGCTCGCGGTCCTGCGCGCCGTCATCACCGTCTTCGTCGTCCTCGACGAGCTCCTGCGGCCACTCTACCGGCCGCTGCTGCGCCGGCTCGCGGAATTGCGCGTCATGCGCCGGCTCGAGGAGAGCGTCGCCGCCCTGCCGCCGCCGCTCGTCCTGCTGGCGCTGGCGGTCCCCTTCGCTATTGCCGAGCCGCTGAAGCTCTTCGGCCTCGTGCTGTTTGCGCGCGGGCAGTTCTGGCCCGGGCTGGTGGTCACCGCCTTCGCGCATCTGATGAGCTTCGTCTTCGTCGAGCGCATCTATCATGCCGGCCGCGAGAAACTGCTGCGCTATCGCTGGTTCGCCTGGATCATGGGACAGGTGGTGCGCGTGCGCGACAGCGTGCTTGCCCGGGTCAGGGCCACGGCTGCCTATGGCCTGGTGATGCGGACACGCGATGCCGTGCGCCACTGGTGGCGCACGATGCTGGCCTAAGTCTTTTTTGCCGCATTTTCTTCACGCGAACCGGTGTCCACTTCGCTCGCAAATGCTCTAGCGGCTGCGCGCCAGCAGGAAAAGCGCGCCGGCGGCGAACGCCGAGAAGGCGATCAGCAGCAGCGTCGAGAGCATGACGCCGCCGCGCTCCAGCGAGACGGCGAAGACGAGCGGCGCCGCCGCCTTGATGACGAGGCCCGGCGCCGAGAGCTTGCCCATGGTTGCGCCAAAGCCAACCGGACCGAAGAGCTGGAGCGGCACGGTGCCGCGCACGATCGAGCTCAGCCCCATGCTGATGCCGAAGGCGATGGCGAAGAGCCCGGCGACGACCGGAAGCGAACCGCCGACAAGGAGCAGAGCGAGACCGAGCGGCATCAGGCAGCCCGAGACCCAGGCCGTCGTGACCGGCGAGACGGCGCGGCCGAACAGCATCTCGACAAGGCGCCCTGCGACCTGCGACGGCCCGAGCATCGCGCCAATGCCGACCGCGACGGCCGCGCTGAGCCCGAAGCCCTGGAGCAGCGCGAGCATATGCACCGCCATAGCCGAGACGACGAAGCCCTGGAGCGAGAAGGCCAGCGCCAGCAGCAGGAAGGCGCGGCGGCGCGCATCGCCATGGAGATAAGCCAGCTCCGGCTCCTGCGGGGCTGGCGTAGCCGCATCCACGGCCTGCGCGACGACCGGCCGCTTCACCCGCCCGGGCAGGAAAAACAGGTGCAGGGGCAGGCAGACCAGGAACTGCGAGAGGCCGTAGAGCCGGTAGACGCCGCGCCAGTCGAACATCCCGAGCAGGCTCGAGGTCAGCGGCCAGAACAGGGTCGAGGCGAAGCCGCCGATCAGGGTGAGCTGGCTGATGGCGCGGCGTGCCTGGCTGCCGCGCGCCTGCGTCAGCGCAGCGAAGGCAGCGTCGTAGAACACAGCGGTGGTCACCGCCTGCAGGGCAACCATCGCAAGCGTATAGCTGACGATGCCGCGCGCCTCGGCCAAGGCGAAGAGCGAGAGGCCGGCCAGCGCGGAGCCGATCGTCATCACCAGCCGCGTGCCGTAGCGGTCGATCAGGCTGCCGGTGACGGGCGCGACCGCGCCACCCAGCAAAAGGCCGATCGCGAAACCGCCGAAGGTCCATTCCGGCGCCCAGCCGAAATCGGCGGTCATGCGCGGCGCCAGCACGGTGAAGGCATAGAACAGCGTGCCGTAGCCGAAGACCTGCGTCACGCCGAGCGCGGGGATCAGCGAAGGGCCGCCCGGCCGGAGGAATCTGGGCGAAGCCATCGCCGCCACCTGCTGTCGCTCAGACGATCTGGTTGCGCAGGTTGGCTTCGCCGCGTTCGAGGCGACCCAGGTTGTCGAGGAGGATATCCACCACATTGCCTTCATAGGCGCGCGTCTCGCCAGCGCTGTGCGGGGTGACGATGACCTGCGGCATGCGCCAGAAAGGCGAGATCGGCGGCAGCGGTTCCTCATGGAAGCAGTCGAGCCCGGCGCCGGCGATGCCGCTGTTGCCGAGCGCATCGAGCAGGGCCATCTCGTCGACGACGCGGCCGCGCGCGACATTGATCAGGAAAGCGCTCGGCTTCATCGCGCCGAGGATGCGGGCATCGATCAGCCCCTCCGTCTCCGGTGTCAGCGGGCAGGTCAGGGCGACGAAATCGGCGCCGGCCACAGCCTCTGCGAGCTTGCTCGGATGCGCGACAGCCTCGACATGCGGTTGCGCCTCGGCGCTGCGGCGCACGCCGATGACGCGCATGTCGAAGGCGGCCGCCAATTTCGCCAGCCGCAGGCCGATGCGGCCGAGCCCGACGATGACCAGCGTCTTGCCGCCGAGCTCGTCCTCGCGCTGCGCCCTGTCGCCGATCATCGGGCGCCAGAACTGCTTCGCCTGGTTGTCCCGGGCGAAATGGATCTGGCGGGTCAGCGCCAGGATCAGCGACATCGCATGTTCGGCGACGGCCCGCTCATTGCTACCCTGGGCGCTGGCGAGGCGGATGCCGGCGGCGCCGATCGCCGGTTTGTCGAACTGGTCGGTGCCGGCGCTGACCGACTGGATGAAACGCAGCTTCGGCAATCGCGGCAGCAGGTCGTTGCGCCAGAGCCCGGAGACGACGAGCACATCGGCTTCCGGCGCCCGCTCGCGCAGATCGTCGAGGCTGTTGACCTCGAAACTTTTCGCAGTGCGGCCGCGCGTCAGGAACTCGTCCCGAAGCTGATAGGCTGCATGCGCGAAGCCGATCGTCAGTTCGCCTTCCGGCGGCAGGAATGCCATGCGTTGTCTCTCCCCGATTCCTTTTCGATGGACGTTAGCGGGCGCGCCCGCTCCTGTCCCCGCACTGGCCGCATGCAAGCTTCACGCTGATGGCGATGCTCAGGGGGCATCGACGCTGAGCGCCGCGTGCAGGCGCGACCAGGAAAGTTCGTCGCCCGGCAGGCCGAAACGCAGGCGATCCAGCGCATTCTGGAAGCGGCGAACATAGATGCCGTGCCGGCCGAGACGAGCGAAGAGCGTCGCCGCTTGCGGCGTTTCGAGGAGGCGAAATAGCGTCGTGCCGCCGACGATACGGCCATGCGGGGCGAGCAGGCCGTCGAGGCGGGCGGCATCGTGGGCACGCTGCGCGCCGGTCTCGGCGAGCCAAGCAGCATCCGACAGCGCCTGTGCGCCGACATGGAGCGCCGGGCCGGCAACCGACCAGGGACCGAGCGCCGCCTTGAGGCGCGCGATCAGGTCAGGCGCGCCGATGGCGAAGCCGAGCCGGAGTCCGGCGAGACCGTAGGTCTTGCCGAAGGAGCGCAGCACGATGGCTCCAGCCGGAAGGTCAGCAACGATGCTGGCCTCAGGCGTGAAATCGGCGAAGGCTTCGTCGACGACGAGGAGGCCGCTGTGGGTGGCGCAATGCGCGGCCAGGCTCGTCAATTCGGCTTGCGACAGCACGCGCCCATCGGGATTATTGGGGTTGACCACGACAATGGTCACAGCCGCCTCGGCAGGCGCCGCAGTTTCGCTGACGGCGTACCCCGCCTTGCGCCAGGCATGGCCGTGCTCGGCATAGGTCGGGCCGAGGATCACGACCGGTCCGGCGGGCGCCAGGCGCGGCAGCAATTCGATCAGGATCTGCGTCCCGGGCGCCGCGACGATGCCGGCATGCGCCGGGACGCGGTATGCAATACGGGCCGCCGCAAGGAGCGCCGCCTCGTCATCCGCGCCCGGCAGGCGCGTCCAGAGGCTTAACGGCAGCGCCGGAAGCGGATAGGGGATCGGATTGATCCCGGTGGAGAGATCGACCCAAGGCTCAGGCGCTTCCGGAAAGAGCGCGCGGGCCGTGGCGAGATCGCCGCCATGCCAGATACCGTCCTCAGCCACGACCCTGCTTGCGCCCTGCATGAACCTCTCCGCCAGCCTGCCGCTGCTCGTGCTCGCGCTGACCATCGAGGCGGCGTTCGGCTATCCCCAGCGCTTCTATGCCGCAATCGGCCATCCCGTCACCTGGATCGGGAGGTTGATCGGCGGGCTGGACCGATCGCTCAATCGGGAAGCCGCTTCCTTCGCCCTGCGCAAGGCGATGGGCGTGCTGGCGCTCCTGCTTCTGCTCGCCGTCGTCATCGCGCTGTCGGTGCTGATCCAGCACCTGTGCCTCTCCTTCGGGCTTCTCGGCCTGATCCCGCTCGCGCTCCTCGCCTCGACGCTGATCGCCCAGCGCAGCCTCTACGAGCACGTCGCCCGCGTCGCCGAGGGGTTGGAGCGGGAGGGGCTCGACGGCGGGCGTCGTGCCGTCTCGATGATCGTCGGGCGCAATCCGCAGACGCTGGATGAACCCGGCGTGTCGCGCGCGGCGATCGAAAGCCTCGCCGAAAATTTCTCGGACGGCATCACCGCGCCCGCCTTCTGGCTCGGGCTCGGCGGCTTTCCCGGCATAGCCGCCTACAAGGCGATCAACACCGCCGATTCGATGATCGGCCATCGCACCCCGCGCCATCTCGCCTTCGGCTGGGCGGCGGCGCGGCTCGACGACCTCGTCAACCTGCCGGCCTCGCGACTGACGGCATTGCTGCTGGTCGTCTCGGCAGCGCTCGATCCGACGGCGGATGCCGGCGGCGCCTGGCGGGCGGTGCGGCGCGATGCCGGCAAGCACGGCTCGCCCAATGCCGGCTGGCCTGAAGCCGCGATGGCCGGAGCGCTCGGCCTGCGCCTCGCCGGGCCACGCGTCTATGGCGAGACCCGCGTCAACGACCATTGGATGGGCGATGGCCGGGCCGAGGCCAACGCGGCCGATATCCGCCGGGCGCTCACGCTCTACAAGCGCTCCTGCGGCCTGCTCTGGGCGCTGGCGGCGCTGTTCGCGGCCTTGACGCTGCTCTGAAAGCTCAGTTCGGCACCGGCACGGCCCGCCGCGCGATCGCCTGCAGATCGGCGCCCTGCGGGAGCGAGCCGAAATGGCCGGACCAGCCGCCGGCCAATCGCGAAGCGACATAGGCGTCGGCAACCGCATGCGGCGCGTGACGGATCAGCAGCGAGGCCGACAGGGCCAGTGCCATGCGCTCGACGAAGCGCCGCGCCAGATGCTCGTGGCGGAGCACATCGACGAGGTCGGTTTCCAGTTCGGCGATAAACGCGTCGTAACGCGGATCGCTGCCGCGGGCGGCGCGCAACTCGTCGAGCAAAGCCGGCACGCAATCCGGATAGCGGCGGATCGAGCGGAGCACATCGAGGCAGACGACATTGCCCGTGCCTTCCCAGATGCCGTTGAGCGGCGCCTCGCGATAAAGCCGCGCCATCAGATGGTCCTCGATGAAGCCGTTGCCGCCATGGCATTCGAGCGCCTCGACCACGACCGGCGTGGCGCGCTTGCAGTTCCAGTATTTGGCGATCGGCGCGCCGATGCGGCCGATGAGCTTCTCCGCCTCACTGTCGCCCTCGCGGTCGAGCGCATGGACGAAGCGGAAGGCGAGCCAGGCAGAAGCCTCCGCTTCGAGCGCGAGGTCGGCAATGACATTCGCCATGATCGGCTGGTCGATCAGCGCCTTCTGGAAGGCGCGGCGGTGCGCCGTGTGATGCGCGGCCTGCGCCACCGCATGACGCATCAAACCGGCCGAGCCGACGGCGAAATCGAGCCGCGTATAGTGATTCATCTCCAGCCCGGCGCGGATGCCATGGCCGGGCTCGCCGATGAGATGGGCGATCACGCCGCGGAATTCGACCTCGGAGGAAGCGTTCGACTTGTTGCCGCACTTGTCCTTGAGCCGCTGGATCTGCAGGCGATTGCGCGACCCGTCCGGCAGCCAGCCCGGCACAACGAAGCAGGAGACGCCCTCTTCCGTGCGCGCCAGCGTCAGGAACACGTCGGAGTGCGGGACGGAGAAGAACCATTTATGGCCGGTGAGAGAATAGGTGCCGTCGGCATTGCGGGTCGCCACCGTCTGGGTCTGGCGCAGGTCGGAGCCGCCCTGCTTCTCGGTCATCGCCATGCCGACCGTGCCGCCGCGCTTCTGGCCTGCCGGCAGCGGACGGCCGTCGTAATCGGAGGAGGTGATCAAACGACCGAACTCGGCCCAGCGCGCGGGATCGCGCTGCAGGACGGGGATCGCCGAATAGGTCATGCCAAGCGGACAGCAGATGCCGTTCTCGCCCTGGTTCCAGAGATAGGAGACGGCCGCGCGCGCCACCTGTGCGCCGGCTCGTGGCTTGGTCCAGCACAGCGAATGGAATTCGTCGCGCATCGCGAGCCCCATCAACTCGTGCCAGGCCGGGTGGAACTCGATCTGGTCGACGCGCCGACCCCAGCGGTCATGCGTGCGCAACTCCGGCAGGCTGCGATTGGCCTGCCGCGCCAGATCCTGCACACGCTGCGATCCGACATGATGGCCGACCACGCTCGCCTGCTCGCGGAACCAGCCGGCGCCGAAAGCGTCGAGGATCGGCCCGAGCGCCGGATCGGCGGCGAAGGCGTCGTAATCCGCCAGTGCCGGGGCCTGATTCAGCACCTCATGCGTGTCGTAGCCGTAAGCGTCGAGCGTAGTCATGCGGCCTGTCCTTCTCGGGAAATCAACGCGGCGAGGGAGAGATCGGCGAGAGCCGCAGCGATCTCGCGACCGCGCTCGGGCGTGATCGGACGGTCCGGCGAGAGCGGACCGATCAGCGCCTCCATGAAGCCGCCGACGATCATCGCGGCGGCGGCATCGGGATCGACGGGGCGGAAGGCGCCGTGCCCTTCGCCCTCGACGACGAGCGCGCGAAAAATGCCGGCGATCTCGCGCCGGTAGTCGAGCCGCGTCGCATCGACGGCCGGATCGGCGGGCTCGGCGATCATCGACCAGGCAAGGCGGCGATTGGCGAAGGCGCGCCGGGCGAAGGCCTCGACGGCGGCGGTCAGGCGTTCGGAGACAGGCGCGTCGTTCGATGCGATCTCGCGCAGCACGGCAAGCTCGCGCGAGGATACGGCCGCAACGATCTCGGCCATCAACTCGGCCTTGGAGGCGAAATAGGAATAGACGCTGCCAGTCGAGACGCCGCTGGCGGAGGCCACCGCGGCGATCGACGTCTCGTGGAAGCCGACCTCCGAGACGATTCCGCGCGCAGCGGCGAGGATGGCTTCCCGCTTTCCAGCCTTGCGCGGTTGTTTCGGTGCGATACCGGCCATACACGATCCCGATATTGAATTTGAATTCGGATTCAATTTGAAGAGATAGCTAACCGCCGTCAAGGGCGGCAGTCGGGGGTCCAGCAGCAGCGCAGAGCAACCGGAGGCTCAGGTCGCCGACGGCATGCTCCGGCGAGCCCTGATGTCGGGATTCGAGTCAGCCCAGCACTCAGGAAGGCGGCGCCTCGCCGGTTCCGGCTGCCTCGCCGCGGCCGGCCCAGCGCTCGACCGAATGGTCGATGGCGAGCAGGACGAGCGCGAGCAGCGTTGCCGACGCCACGATGGCATGATCGCCGAGCCCGGCGGCGCAACCGAGCGCGGCGGTGACCCATATCGCCGCGGCCGTGGTCAGGCCCGTCGGCGTCGAATCGCCCCGGCGCAGGACGATGACGCCCGCACCCAGGAAACCGATCCCGGTCAGCAAGCCCTGGACGACGCGGCTGGCGGCGTCAGCCTCCTGCGGTTCGCTGAAGATCGTCGCGGCAGCGGCCGTGCCCAATCCGACCAGACCGAAAGTGCGGATCCCAGCCGCCCGCTGCTTGTTGGTCCGCTCCCAGCCGACGACGATGCCGGCAGCCATCCCTGCCAGCAGCCTGAGCAGGAGATCCAGCTCTCCCCACAGAAAACCACTCATGGCCCACCCCCGAAAACGATGATCGAGGGCAAGAACGCATGAGAACCGCTCGCGTTCGTTCCGTTGCGGAGAGCCGGCAGCCAGTGAGATATCGCTTTTAGAACTCGATGCCTTCCTGCGCCTTCACGCCGGCAGCAAAATGATGCTTCACCAGCGTCATCTCGGTGACGAGATCGGCTACCTCGATCAGCTCCGGCTTGGCGTTGCGGCCGGTGACGACGATGTGCAGGTCCGGCCGGCGGGCCGCCAGCGTCGTCACAACCTCGGCCAGCGGCAGATAGTCGTAGCGCAGGGCGATGTTCAGCTCGTCGAGCACCACAAGCCTGATCCCGGGATCGGCCATCAACTCCTTCGCCTTGGCGAAGGCGCGTTCGGCGGCGGCGATGTCACGAGCCTTGTCCTGCGTCTCCCAGGTGAAGCCCTCGCCCATGCTGTGCCAGCTCACCTGATCGCCGAAGGCTTCGAGCGCCTTGCGCTCGCCGGTCGACCAGGCACCCTTGATGAACTGCACCACGCCGATCCGCCAGCCATGGCCGAGCGCCCGCAGGATCAGGCCGAAAGCCGCCGTCGATTTGCCCTTGCCGGGGCCGGTATTGACGATCAGCAGCCCCTTCTCGAGCGTCTTGGAGGCGACCTCGGCGTCCTGTACCGCCTTGCGCTTCTCCATCTTCGCCTTGTGGCGGGCGGCGTCCTCGGTGTTGGTCATTATCTAATCCGCATCATTTCACGCGCATCGGCAATCCGGCGACCATGAAGACCACGCTGGCCGCCCGCGCCGCAAGCGCCTGATGCAGGCGCCCGGCCTCGTCGCGAAAGCGGCGGGCGAGCGCGTTCTCCGGCACGATGCCGAGCCCGACCTCGTTGCCGACAAGCACAAGCGGCGCCGTAACGCGCTCGCAGGCAGCGATCAGGACTTCACGAGCGGCGGCCGTATCGCGCTCGGCAAGGATCAGGTTGGTCAACCAGAGCGTCAGGCAATCGACCAGGATCGGCCGGCCCGCCGGCTGGGCGGCAATTGCCTCCGCCAGTTCCAGCGGCGCATCGACCGTCTGCCAGCCCGCTGGGCGGCGGGCGCGATGCTCGGCGATGCGCGCGCGCATCTCGTCGTCATAAGCCTGGGCGGTGGCGATATAGCTCCAGGGCGCTGGACAAGCCTCGATCAGCGCCTCGGCATGGCGGCTCTTGCCGGAGCGGGCACCGCCGAGGACGAGGGTGAGGTGGGAAATTTCGTTCGGCATCGTGGAAGCAGGGTTCAAAAGACCATCCTGCATTGCACAGCGGCACGGCGAAGGCTAATGATCGTCGCTGACGGTGCCTCCGCGAGGAGGTGAAAAGGGAACGCGGTGCGAGACCGCGGCTGCCCCCGCAACTGTAAGCGGATGTCCTTCGCCATCGGCCACTGGAGCGCCCGCTCCGGGAAGGCGGCAAGGGACGCGAAGTCCGTGAGCCAGGAGACCTGCCGTCAACCCGCAGAGATCCAACCGGCTGCCGGCGGGGCGGCCACGGAGAACGCATATGAACACCGTTTCGGTTTCCACCCCCACACTCAGCGTTTCGGAACGCGTCAAGGCGGTCGCAGCCGCGCTCGTGATCGGCGTCGCGCTGATCTATACGACCGGCTTCGCGGCTTCGACGAATGTCCACAACGCCGCGCACGACACCCGTCACGGCCTCGCCTTCCCCTGCCACTGAGGGAAAGCATCCATGATCACGCGTGTTCTCACGGTCAGCATTCTGGCCGGGCTTCTGGCTGGCTTGATCGTCGCCGCCCTGCAGCATGTCACCACCACCCCACTCATTCTCAAGGCCGAGACCTATGAGGCGGCGCTGGCGCTGAAAGCGCCGACGCTCGCCGCGTTCGACGGCGAGGCGAAACTCATCCTCGCACACGGCCCGGCAGGCGATGCGCCCGGCCACGACCATGCCGAATGGAAGCCGCAAGACGGCTTCCAGCGCACCCTCTTCACCGGCGCGGTGACGATCGCGACCGCGATCGGCTTCGCGGCGCTGCTGCTGGCCGGCATGATCGCGGCCGGCGACGGCATCGACCAGCGCAGCGCGCTTGTCTGGGGCGCCTGCGGCTTCCTCGCGCTCGGGCTCGCCCCGGCGATGGGGCTGCCCCCCGAACTGCCGGGTGCAGCCTCGGCCGCATTGGAGCAACGCCAGCTCTGGTGGCTCTGGACCGCCATCGCCACGGGGGTCGGGCTGTTCCTGTTCCTGCGCTTCGATCGGCCCTGGCTGAAACTCGTCGCCGTGGTCCTGATCCTGCTCCCGCATGTCGTCGGCGCCCCGCATCCGGCCGTGCCGGAGAGCAAGGTTCCGGCCGAGGTCGCCGCCCATTTCGCGGCGCTCTCGCTCGGTATCCAGGCCGCGCTCTGGCTCGTCACCGCCTTCATGGTCGGCGTGCTCTGGCCGTGGGCGAACCGCCGGTCAGCGGAAGCCTGAAGGCAAGCCAATGTCCGAGGGCGACCTCACCATCCATGTCTGCACGGCCTGCCGCCGCGCCCGCGCCGATCTCCCGGAAGGCTATGACCAGCCGGGTCTGGCACTGGCCGAGCGCCTCGCCGAACAGCTCAAAGCCAAGGGCAGCACGATCCCCGTGCTGCCCGTCGAGTGCCTCTGCGTCTGCAAGCGGCCCTGCACCATCGCGCTCAGCGCCGATGGCAAATGGACTTACCTGATCGGCGATCTCGACACCGACACCCATCTCGACGAGATCGTCGGCGCCGCGGAGGCCTATGCCGCCAGCGCCAACGGCATCGTTCCCTGGAAAGAGCGGCCGCAGTCCTTCCGCAAGGGCGTGGTCGCACGCGTGCCGCCTCTGCCGGCGCGCCAGCAAGGATGACATCATGAACGCTCCGCAGACCGCCAATCTCGGCAAGACGCCTTGCACCATCATCACCGGCTTCCTCGGCGCCGGTAAGACGACGCTGGTGCGCCATCTCCTCGAGAATGCGCAGGGCAAGAAGCTCGCCGTGCTCGTCAACGAATTCGGCGATCTCGGCTTCGACGGCGAATTCCTCAAGGGCTGCGGCATCGCCGGCTGCAGCGACGAGGATGTCGTCGAATTGCCGAATGGCTGCATCTGCTGCACCGTCGCCGACGATTTCGTGCCGGCGCTGGAAAAGCTGCTGAACCGGCCGAACCCGCCGGAGCACATCCTGATCGAGACCTCCGGCCTCGCCCTGCCGAAGCCGCTCGTCACGGCCTTCAACTGGCCGGCGATCCGCTCGCGCGTCACCGTCGACGGCGTCATCGCCGTGGTCGACGGCCCGGCCGTGGCCGAAGGCCAGTTCGCCGATGATCCGGAAGCGCTTGCGGCGCAGAAGGCGGCCGACGCTTCCGTCGATCACGACAACCCGCTGGAAGAGGTGTTCGAGGACCAGATCCTCTGCGCCGACCTGATCCTGCTGAACAAGAGCGACCTCGTCGACGAGGCCGGCCGCGCGCGGGTGAAGGCCGAGATCGCCGAACACCTGCCGAAGGCGATCAAGATCGTCGAGACCGCCCATGGCAAGGTCGAGCCGGCGCTGATCGTCGGCCTCGGTGCCGCTGCCGAAAGCGATCTCGCCGCGCGCCCCTCGCATCATGGCGAGGGCGAGCATGACCACGACCATGACGATTTCGACTCGGTCGCCGTGCCGCTGCCGGCGGGCCTGTCGCCGGAGGAGCTCACGGCGCGCGTCGCCAAGGCCGCCGAGGCCGAGGGCGTGCTGCGGCTCAAGGGCTTCACAGCCGTACCGGGCAAGCCGATGCGCCTCGTCGTGCAGGGCGTCGGCCGGCGCGTCGGTCATCATTTCGACCGGGCCTGGGGTGCGAGCGAGCCGCGCGACGGCCGCCTCACCGTGATCGGGCTCAAGGGCTTCGATCTCAAGGCCGTGGAAGCGGCGCTCGCGGGGGCGTAACCTCAACCGATGCACCTTCTCCCGACCAGCGAGATCAGGCTCGACGACGGCGAGGACGCCGTCGATCTCGCCCTGCTGCCGGGAGATGTGCTCGTTCTGTCCTTCACCGACAGCGACCTTTCGGCGCTGGCGGTGGCGGCAGGTGACAGCAACCTGTCGGTGCGGCTCGCGCCGCTCCGACGCCTGAAGCATCCCCTCTCGGTCGATTTCCTGATCGAGAAGACGGCTGCGCAATGCCGCTTCGTGCTGGTGCGCTGCCTCGGCGGGCTCGATTACTGGCGCTACGGCATCGAGCAGCTCGGCGCGGCTTGCCGCGAGCGCGGCATTCCGCTTGCGATCCTGCCCGGCGACGAGCGCGACGACCCGCGCCTCGGCGAGCATGCGACGGTGCCGGCGGGTTTCGCAGCCGAACTGCTGGCCTATTTCCAGGCTGGCGGCGGCGCCGCGAACATGCGGCGGCTGCTCGAGCAGACCGGGCGATACCTGGCCGCGTCGCACGACGCGCAGGACCTCGCTCCGCTCACGCTGCCCTCTTTCTTCGCGCTCAGCCGCAACGGCACGCCCCTGCCCTGGCGCGAAGCGCTCGCCGCCCTTTCCGCCGACAAGCCGCTCGTCCCGGTCCTGCAATATCGCTCCGGCGTCGCGGCCGGCGATACCGCCATGGGCGAGGCGGTCGCTGCCGCCCTCGCCGCGCGCGATCTTGCCCCCCTTCCGCTCGCGCTGACCAGCCTGAAAGATCCGTCGGCCACTGCCGAACTCGCGGCGCTGATCGCAATGCGCAAGCCGGCTCTGATCGTCACCACCACCGCCTTTTCCGCGCGTGGAGGTGACGATTTCGTGCTCGACGGCGCCGATTGCCCGATCCTGCAAGCCGTGCCGGTCGGCAGCCCGCGCGAAGCCTGGGACGCCTCGCCGCGCGGGCTTTCCGCCGCCGATCTCGCCATGCAGGTGGCACTTCCCGAATTCGACGGACGCATCGGCGCCGTGCCGGTCGCCTTCAAGGCCGAGGAGACCGACCCGGCGACCGGCCTGTCCATCCGCCGGCTTGTACCGGATGCCGACGGCATCGCGGCACTGGCCGATCTGGCTAATGGCTGGATCGCGCTGGCCCGGAAACCCGTCGCCGAACGCCGGCTCGCGCTGGTGATGTCGGATTATCCCGCACGCGGCGGCCGGGCCGGCTTCGCCGTCGGTCTCGACACGCCCGCAAGCGTGATCGCGATCAGGGACTTGCTGGCGGGCGCGGGGTATGAAGTTGGCTCGTCCACCAACACCCCTTCGCCGGTCATCTCGGGCGACCAAGGGGAGACCCGGGATCCATGCCTGAGCCTTTCCGAGCGGCGTTCCAGCGTGGATCCCGGATCGGCGCCGCTGACGCGGCTTGTCCGGGATGACGATGAGGGACTGACAGAGGGGGCCTTGCTGATGGCCTCGCTCACCGCAGGCCCTGCAAGCCTGAACCTCCCGGTTGCGGCCTATCGCGACTGGCTCGCGACCATCCCCGCCCTAGCGCGCGACGCCCTCGCCGCCAGCCACGACGAGCCCGAGGTCGACCCGGCTTGCCGCAATGGCGCCTTCCATTTCCGCGCCGTGCGCCATGGCCATCTCACCGTCGCCCTGCAGCCGCCGCGCGACGTCACGCCCGATCGCAAGGCGCGCTATCACGACCCCGACGCGCCGCCTGGCCATGGTTATCTCGCGTTCTATCTGGCACTGCGGCAGACGGAGGCCATCGACGCACTGATCCATCTCGGCACGCACGGGACTATGGAATGGCTGCCGGGCAAGGCGGTCGCGCTTTCCTCCGGCTGCTGGCCGCGCCTCGCGGTCAGCGGGCTGCCGGTGATCTATCCCTATGTCGTCGACGACCCCGGCGAAGCAGCCCCCGCAAAGCGCCGGCTCTCCGCGGTGACACTCGGCCATCTGCCGCCGCCGCTGGCCGAGACGGAAGCCGCCGGCGAGACCGCCCTGCTGCGCGACCTCGTCGAGGAGTTCTCGCAGGCGCAGGTGCTCGATCCGCGCCGCGCGGATATCGTCGCAGCTGAAATCCGCTCCCGCGCCGAAGCGGCCGGGCTCGCGGCCTCCTGCGGTGTTGCTGATGATACCGAGATGAACGAGGCACTGACGCGGCTCGACGCGCATCTCTGCGACATCGCCGAACTGCCCTTCCGCAACGGTCTGCACATTTTCGGGCAATCCGAGATCGACCCGGGTTCAGCCCGCAACGAACGTGAAAATCTGCTGCGCGCCCTCGACGGCCGCTTCGTCGTGCCCGGCCCCGCCGGCTCACCGCATCGAGGCCGGCCGGACGTGCTGCCCACCGGGCGCAATCTCTCGACGCTCGACCCCAGGGCGATCCCGACACGTGCTGCCACCCGGCTCGGCCTGCTCGCGGCACAGGCGGTGGTCTCGCGCCATCTGCAGGATCATGGCGATTACCCGAGACGGGTCGTCATGGACCTCTGGGCCTCGCCGACGCTCCGCTCGGGCGGCGAGGATATCGCCCACGCGCTCGCCCTGATGGGCGTCGAGCCGCTCTGGGACAACGCCTCGACCCGCGTCACCGGCTTCAGCATCATCCCGCAGCCGAAGCTCGCCTATCCGCGCCTCGACGTGACCGTGCGCATCTCCGGCACCTTCCGCGATACGTTTCCGGGGCAAATCGCCTTGCTCGACCAGGCCGCACGCGCGGTGGCTGCGCTGGACGAGCCGGATGACTGGAACGAGCCGGCCGCCGCCCGCCGTCGCGGCGAGCATGGCGCCCGCATCTTCGGCGCCGCGCCCGGCCGCTATGGCGCGGCGATGGCCGATCGCGTGCTCGACGGCGACTGGACCGAACGCGTGGAATTGGGTGCCGCTTATCTCGCAGCTTCCGACCATGCCTATGGCGGGCCGGAAGGGGTCGGCACGGCTAATCCCAGCTTTGCCGCGCGCATCAAAACCTCCGACGCCTTCATCCATGTCAGCGACACCGCCGGGCGCGACATCCTCGAAGCGAGCAGCGCCGCCGACGTCATCGGCGGACTTGCGGCGGCGGCGAAGGCGCTCGGCGCCGATCCCGTGCTCTACAGTCTCGACAGCTCGAACCCGGAAGCGCCGAAGGCGCGCACGCTGGCGCAGGACATCGCCCGCATCGTCCATGGCCGGTTGACGCATCCACACTGGATTGCCGCCCAGCTCGCCCATGGCTGGCGCGGGGCGGCGGAACTAGCGGAGGCGGTCGACACGCTTTTCGTCTTCGCGGCGAGCACGGATGCCGTCGCGAATGGGCTGTTCGATGCCGTGTTCCAGGCCTATTGCGCCGATCCGCAGGTCTGGGCAGCACTGGAAGCGGCCAATGCGCCGGCTGCGGCCTCGATCCGTTCGCGATTGGCGGAGGCGGCGCGGCGCGGGCTCTGGAGCAGCCGGCGGAATTCTGTCGGTGCCTTTCTGGCGAGGGAGGCGGCAGAATGAATGCTCTTCCCAAGGAAGCCCTGCGGCGCGGCTGGTGCCCGAGCACGCTCAGGCCGATGGAGACCGGCGACGGCTGGCTGGTGCGGCTGCATCCTCCCGGCGCAAAGCTGACGCCCGCGCAATTGCGGCGTATCGCGGCGCTGGCGGGTGAGCATGGCAACGGGCTGATCGAGATTTCGGCCCGCGCCAACCTGCAGATCCGCGGCGTGACGGCCGAGAGCCATCCAAGGCTGGTCGAGCGGTTGCTGGCAGAGCAGCTCGTCGACGAGCACGAAGGCGACGGCCCCCACCGCGTGACGCTGGTCTCGCCGCTGGCGGGACGGGACCCGAACGGCCTGATCGACGCCGCCGCTCTGGCTGCACAGATCGAGCAGTGCACCCGTACCGTACCCGGCCTGCCGGCCAAGCTTGGCATCGTCGTAGACGATGGCGGCGCACAGGCGCTGGATGGTTTCTCCAGCGATATCCGGCTGGTTGGGGTGGGCGCCACGAGCGCAGCCTTGTGCCTCGCCGATCGTCTCTGGCTTGGCGCTATCCCAGTCACCGAAGCCGCCGATGCCGTAGCAGCGATCCTCCGCGACTTTGCGGCGCGGCGAGCCGCAGCCCCGGATCACATCCGCCGCCTGCGGGACCTGTCGCCTGAAGCCTTGGCGAGCCTGACCACGCTGCCTGAAACCACCGCCCCCGCATCGCGCCCGCCGCCACGGCGCGCGGGATTGTTCGCGCTCGAAGGAGATCGGTTCGCAGCGCTTATCGGCCTGCCCTTCGGCCGTTGCGGTGCCGCCGTACTGGACCGGCTCGGTGCCGGGGACGGCTTGGTTTCCGATATCCGGCTTTCGCCCTGGCGCGGGCTCGCCTTCCGCGATCTCGGCCGGACCGAGGCTAAAGCGCAGCTGGCGCTGGCCGACGACCTCGGCCTGATTACACGCGACGACGATCCCCGCCTTTCCGTGCAGGCCTGTGCCGGCAGCCCCGCCTGCTCCCGCGCCGAGGCACCGGCCATGGCCGATGCGGCCACACTCGCCGAAGCTGCGGCCGACCTGCTGGCGGCAGGCGCGACGCTCCACGTCTCCGGCTGCATCAAGGCTTGCGCCCATCCGGCGGCTGCCGACCTCACCTTGGTCGGGCGAGACGGGCACTACGACGTCGTGCTGGGCGGGACGACGCGGGACAAGCCGGTCGCGACGCTTGACCTTTCGGCGCTGCTCACGCGATTGCAGCCCGGACAAGACATTCACGCGCGGCTGGCCAAGGCCCTGCGCTCGACGGGATCGCAGGGTTGAACAAGGCATACGACTACATCCAGGACGGCGCGGCGATCTATCAGCGCTCCTTCGCCATCATCCGCGCCGAGGCCGACCTCGCCCGCTTCAGTGGCCCGGCCGAGCGCGTCGTCGTCCGCATGATCCATGCCTGCGGCATGACCGACCTGCCCAGGGATGTCGAGATGTCCGCCGGGTTCGCCGAGGCCGCGCAGGCCGCGCTCAGGACCGGCGCGCCCATCCTCTGCGACGCCAAGATGGTCGCCAATGGTGTGACTCGCACCCGCCTGCCAGCGAACAACGAGGTTCTCTGCACACTGGATGATCCGCAGGTTCCGGCGCTGGCAGCCGAGATGGGCACGACCCGCTCGGCCGCCGCGATGGAGCTCTGGAAGCCCCGGCTTGCCGGCGCAGTCGTGGTGATCGGCAATGCGCCGACCTCGCTGTTCCGCCTGTTGGAAATGCTCGATGCCGGAGCGCCGAAGCCGGCCGCCGTGATCGGCATCCCCGTCGGCTTCGTCGGGGCGGCGGAATCCAAGGCGGCACTGGCCAAGGACGGGCGCGTGCCTTTCGTCGTGGTGCATGGACGACGCGGCGGCTCGGCCATGGCGGCAGCCGCCGTCAATGCGCTGGCGCAGGACAAGGAATAGGCGATGAGCGGGACGAACAGGACCCTGCTCTACGGCGTCGGGCTCGGGCCCGGCGCGCCGGACCTGATGACGGTCAGGGCACACGAGATCATCACCACCGCCGACCGTCTCGTGCATTTCTGCAAGCGCGGCCGACGTGGCAACGCCCGCAGTACTGCCGATGCGATCATCGCGCCCGATCCGGCCCGCGAGATCGAACTCGCTTTTCCCGTAACGATCGAAGCCAGCGTCGGCGAGCCGGATTATGACGGGCCGATCGCGGCTTTCTACGAAGAGGCCGCCGAGCGGCTCGCCGTCGAGATGCAGGCCGGGCGAACGCTCGCCGTGCTCTGCGACGGCGACCCCTTCTTCTACGGCTCCTTCATGCACCTGTGGCGGCGGCTCTCGCAGCGCTTCCCGACCGAGGTGGTGCCCGGCGTCACCGGCATGACCGGCGCCTGGGGCGAGGCCGGCGCGCCGATCACCTGGGGCGACGACGTGATGACCGTGCTGCCGGGCACTTTGCCGGAGGCGGAGCTGACGCGGCGCCTCGCCGATACCGACGCCGCCGTGATCATGAAGCTCGGCCGCAACCTGCCGAAGGTCCGCCGCGCGCTTGTCGCTGCCGGGCTGGAAGGCCGGGCAATCTATGTCGAGCGCGCGACGATGGCGCGGCAGGTCGTGGCGCGGCTTGCCGACAAGACCGACGACGAGGCGCCCTATTTCGCGATGGTGCTGGTGCCCGGCGAAGGGCGGCGCCTGTGACAGGCTCGCTCACCATCGTCGGGCTCGGGCCGGGCACACCGGACTGGATCACGCCTGCCGCGCAGGCCGCACTCGATGCCGCGACCGATATCGTCGGCTACGGACCCTATGTCGACCGAGTGCCCCAGCGGGCTGGATTGACCAAGCACGCCTCCGACAACCGCGTCGAGGTTGAGCGCGCCTCGCATGCGCTGCAACTGGCGGCGGAAGGCCGGACGGTCGCGGTGGTTTCGGGCGGCGATCCCGGGGTTTTCGCGATGGCGGCGGCGGTGTTCGAGGCGCTGGAGGCCGGACCGGCGGAATGGCGTGCGCTGCCGATCACGGTCGAGCCCGGCATCACCGCGATGCTGGCGGCGGCAGCGCGAGCCGGCGCGCCCCTCGGCGGGGATTTCTGCGCGATCTCGCTCTCGGACAATCTCAAGCCCTGGGAGGTGGTGACGGCACGCCTCGAAGCGGTGCTCGCCGCCGATCTGGTGATCTGCCTCTACAACCCGATTTCGAAGGCGCGGCCCTGGCAGCTCGGCAAGGCTTTGGAACTGGCAGCGCAACAGCGCGACGCGGCGACGCCCGTGCTGTTCGCCCGAGCAGTCGGGCGACCCGACGAAAACCTGCGCATCCTGACGCTGGCGGAAGCGGTTGCAGCCGCGAGCACGGCCGACATGGCGACGCTGGTGATGATCGGCGCGTCGAGCACGCGGCTGATCGCCCGCGAGGGCGCCGCGCCTTACGTCTACACGCCGCGTTCGGTGGCGAAGAGCCCTTGCGCCACCAGCCAGGGCAGGACCTGATCGATATGGTCGACGGCCTCGACATCGGGCTTGGGCGGGCGCTCCACCATCACTACCGGCAGGGAGAGCCGGCGCGCCGCCACGAGCTTGCCGACCGTCGCCGGCCCGCCCGAATTCTTGCTGACCAGGATCTCGACGCCCTCGCGGCGCATCAGATCCTCCTCGTCATCGGCGTCGAAGGGGCCGCGCTGCTGGATGACGTCGACATGCGGCACCGGCAGCCGGTCGCCGATCGGCTCGATGGCGCGGACGAGATAGCGATGCTGCGGAGCGTCGGCGAAAGCGGGCAATTCCAGCCGGCCGACCGTGAGGAAGACGCGCCGGGGCTCGTCGCCCAGCGCCTGCGCGGCGGCCTCGATGTCGGGCACGGATTTCCAGCGATCCCCGGCGCGCGGCTTCCAGGATTCGCGCCGGATGGCGAGCAGCGGCACGCCTTCCGCCTTGCAGGCATGCTCGGCATGGAAAGGCATGATCGCGGCGAAGGGATGGGTTGCGTCGACGACGGCGACGATACCCTCGTCGACGAGATAGCGCCTCAGGCCCTCGACGCCGCCGAAACCGCCGGTGCGAACCGGCAGATTGGTCGGGCGGGGGTCGACGGTGTGGCCCGCCAGCGAGATAATGGCACGGATATCGGGAGCCTGATCAGCCAGGTGCTGGTCAAGCGCAGCAGCTTCGCTCGTTCCGCCAAGGATGAGGACGGTCATGTCGCCAGTTTTGCGTGAATCGGATGTTCTGTCGAGCAGAGAGACGCCCGCGCCCTGGCTCGTGCTGATCGGTCTCGGCGAGGACGGGGCCGTCGGCCTTTGCCGCGAGGCGCTTGCCGCGCTGAGCGAGGCCGAGATCGTCTTCGGCGGCGAGCGGCATATCGCGCTGGTCGGCTCCGTTCCGGGCGAGCTGCGCCCCTGGCCGCAGCCTTTCCGCAACGCGCTGCCGCAGATCCTCAGGGAGCGCGGCCGCAAGGTCTGCGTTCTCGCGACCAGCGACCCGTTCCATTACGGCATCGGCAACAGCATCAGCCGCGCGATTCCGCCTGAGGAGATGCGGATCATCCCGCAGCTCTCCTCCTTCTCGATGGCCTGCACGCGGATGCGCTGGCCGCAGGAGGAATGCGCGCTGGTCTCGCTGCATGGCCGCACGCTCTACCGGATCGTGCCGCATCTGCAGCCGGAGGCGCGCATCCTCGCCCTGTCCTGGGACGAGACGACGCCGCGCTCCGTCGCCGAACTCTTGACCGCGCGCGGCATGGGTGCGAGCCGCATCACGGTGATGGAATCGCTCGGCGGGCCGCAGGAGCGGATCCGTGAGTGCCGCGCCGACGCCTTCGCGCTCGACGATATCGTGCCGCTCAACCTGATTGCGGTCGAGGTTGTGGCCACCCACGATTCCCGCATCCTGCCGCTCGCTCCCGGTCTCGACGAAGAGTGGTTCGCCCATGACGGGCAGATCACCAAGTCGGAAATCCGCGCGATCACAATCTCGGCACTCGCCCCACGCGGCGGCGAATTGCTCTGGGACGTCGGCGCCGGTTCGGGCTCGATCTCCGTCGAATGGTGCCAGCGCCACCTGCGCAACCGGGCGATCGCTTTCGAGGCGAAGCCGGAGCGGGCCGAGCGGATCAAGCGCAACAAGCTGGAGCTGGGCGGGCTTTCCGTCGAGGTCACCGGCGAGGCGCCGGCCGGCTTCGTCGGGCGCGAGGCGCCGGATGCCGTGTTCATCGGCGGCGGCCTGACCGAGGAAGGCCTGTTCGACGCCGCCTGGGCGGCGCTGAAGCCGGGCGGGCGGCTCGTCGCCAATGTCGTGACGATCGAGGGGGAAGCCAAGCTCGCTGCGCTCCATGCCGAGCACGGCGGTTCCTTACGCCGCATCTCGATCGACCGGCTCGCGCCTCTCGGCGGCAAGCATGGCTGGCGCCCGGCGATGCCGGTAACGCAGTGGCGGGTCGAGAAGCCTTGAGCGCCGGCCGCCTCATTGCCGGCATCGGCATCCGGCCCGGCACGCAGGCCGCGGATATCCTCGCCTGTCTCGACCAGGCCCTGGCGAGCGCCGGGCTTGCCGGCACGCAGACCCCGCGCTTCGCCACGCTCGCGAGCCGCGTCGCGGAGGCCGGCATGGTCGCCGCCGCCCATGAGCGCGCGGCCGAGCTCGTCGCCATCCCCGACGAGGCGCTGAAAGGTTTCGAGGCCGCCTGCGCGACACGCTCGACCCGGATCGCCTCGCTCTACGGCGTCGGCTCGGTGGCCGAGGCGGCAGCGCTGGCCGCAGCCGGGCCGGGTGGCGAACTGGTGCAGCCGCGCATCGCAACCGCGCGCGTCACCTGCGCACTCGCCAGAAGCCTCGCATGACCATCCATTTCATCGGCGCCGGCCCCGGCGCGCCCGATCTCATCACGCTGCGCGGACGCGACCTAATCGCCGCCTCGTCCGTCTGCCTCTATGCGGGGTCGCTGATCCCCAAGGCGATGCTCGACTGGTGCCCGGCGGGCGCACGCATCGTCGATACCGCCCCGCTCGATCTCGATGCGATCATCGCCGAGATGGAGACCGCGCATCACGCCGGGCAGGACGTGGCGCGGCTGCATTCCGGCGATCTCTCGATCTGGAGCGCCTGCGGCGAACAGATGCGCCGGCTCGACCGATCAGGCATTCCCTATACGGTGACGCCGGGCGTACCGGCCTTCGCCGCCGCCGCCGCCGTGTTGAAGCGCGAGCTCACCTTGCCCGGCGTCGCGCAATCGCTGGTGCTGACGCGCACCTCCGGCCGCGCCTCGGCCATGCCGGACAAGGAGAAGCTCGCAACCTTCGCCGCTTCGGGCGCGACGCTGGCGATCCACCTCTCGATTCATGTGATCGAACAGGTCGTGGCGGAATTGACGCCGTTCTACGGTGCCGATTGCCCGGTCGCCGTGGTGTTCCGCGCGACGTGGCCGGATGAGACCGTGCTGCAAGGCAGGCTCACCGATATCGCCGGGAAGGTTCGTGCGAGCGCGCTCGAGCGTACCGCGCTGATCCTCGCCGGGCCGGCGCTGGCGGCCGATGATTTTGGCGAGAGCGCGCTCTATTCGATCGATTACGACCGCCGTTTCCGGCCGCGAGGCGGGCAATGAGCACGCGCGGGTTGCTCATCGCCGCGCCGCGCTCCGGCTCCGGCAAGACCACGATCACGCTCGGGTTGCAGCGCGCGCTGGCGCGGCGGGGCCTTACCGTACGCGGACTGAAATGCGGGCCGGATTACATCGACCCGGCCTTCCATGCCGCCGCGACGGGCGCGCCCAGCGCCAATCTCGACAGCTATGCCATGACGGACGGCCTGCTTGGCCGGATTGCAGGTGAAGCGGCTGATGCCGCGGATATCGTCATCGCCGAGGGCTCGATGGGGCTGTTCGACGCGGTGCCGGGGCCGGAAGGTCATACCGGTGCGAGCGCCGATATCGCAGCCCTGACCGGCTGGCCAGTCGTGCTTGTCGTCGATGTGTCCGGGGCGGCGCAGTCGGTCGCGGCGGTCGCGCTCGGCTGCAAGCTCTACGACCCCCGCATCCGCGTCGCCGGCGTGATCCTGAACAAGGTCGCGAGCGCCCGGCATGAACGTCTGGTGCGACAGGGCATGGAGCGCATCGGCCTGCCCGTGCTGGGCGCCTTGCCACGAGAGGCGAGCCTGATCCTGCCGGAGCGCCATCTCGGGCTGGTTCAGGCCGGCGAGACCGCCGATCTGCATGCAAGGCTCGATGCGCTGGCAGAGGCTGTCTCGAACGCGGTCGATCTCGATGCGGTCATGGCAGCTTCTGGTGCCACCATGCTTCCGGTAACGCGCGACGGCGGGTCCCCGCCCCTGCCCGTGCCCGGACGGCGGATCGCGATTGCCCGCGATGCCGCCTTTTCCTTCGTCTATCCGCATGTCGAGGCGGGCTGGCGCGCAGCGGGCGCGGAACTCGTGCCGTTCTCGCCGCTCAGGGGCGAGGCGCCACCTGAGGATTGCGACGCCTGCTGGCTGCCGGGAGGCTATCCCGAACTGCATGCCGGCACGATCGCGGCGGCGAACCGTTTCCTCTCTGGTTTGCGCGACTTCGCCAGGACCCGGCCGGTGCATGGCGAGTGCGGCGGCTACATGGTTCTCGGCCGCAGCCTGACCGATGCCGACGGTATCGCGCACCAGATGGCCGGCCTGCTTTCGGTCGAGACCTCCTTCGCGAAGCGGAAGATGAATCTCGGCTATCGCCGGGCGGTCCTGGAAGCAGACGGCCCGCTCGGACCGGCGGGCGCGGCGCTGACCGGCCATGAATTCCATTATGCGAGCATCGCCGCGCAAGGCGAGGATCTGCCTTTTGCGGTGGTGACCGACTCGCATGGTTCAGCGCCGGCCCCGGCCGGAAGCCGGCGCGGGCTGGTGACCGGCTCGTTCTTCCACGCCATCGCCACGGCTGAATCGGCGTGAGCCAGGCACCGGTCTTCGATGCGGCCTTTGCCCGGCAGTTCGAGGACCTGCTGCGCTGGCGGCGCGATGTCCGGCGGTTCACGCGCGATCCGGTTCCGCTCGAACTGATCGACATGCTGCTTGCCCAGACACGGCTTTCTCCTTCCGTCGGACATGCACAGCCCTGGCGCTGGCTTTCCGTCGCGGAGCCAGCACAACGCGCGGCCGTGCAGGAGAGCTTCAGCCGCTGCAATGCGGATGCGCTCGCCTCCTATGAAGGCGAACGCGCAGCGCTCTATGCTCGCCTGAAGCTGGAGGGATTGCGGGAAGCACCCGTCCAGTTCGCCGTGTTCTGCGATCACGGCACCGAGCGCGGCCATGGCCTCGGCCGGGCCACCATGCCGGAGATGCTCGATTATTCGGTGGTCGCGGCGATCACGCAGTTCTGGCTGTCGGCACGTATCCACGGGCTCGGCGTTGGCTGGGTCTCGATCCTCGACCCCGGCGAGATCGGCAAAGCGCTCGATACCGCGCCGGAGTGGAAGCTCGTCGCCTATCTCTGCGTCGGCTGGCCGGAGGAGGAATGCGACGAGCCCGAACTGGTCAGGGCCGGCTGGGAACGCAGCTGAGCGTCGTCACATGACGCCCCAAAACGAAAGGCCGGCCCGAGGGGCCGGCCTTCCGGATGGTGGAAGCGGGAGGCGGTGCGTCAGCGGCGGAAGCCGCCGCCGATCACCCCGCCAAGCGCGCCGCCGAGGATGGAACCGAAGGCCGCCGCCCCGGCACTGTCGCCCGTATCGCCGTCACGCGTCCGGACACGGCCCTGATAACCGGTGCTGGTCGTCCCGCGGCGCGGAGTAGTCGAGCCCTGATAGGTTTCGCCACGCTCGCGGGCGATATCACGCCGGTACATCTCGTCGCCGTCATAGGTGACGCTGCGCGTCGACTTGCCGTTCGGCTGGCCATCGCTCGCCGTCTTGCGCTTTTTCTCAGCCGCAGCCTTCTCCTCGGCGAGCACTGCCTGATAGGCCGTCTCGCTCTGGGCGCGGAGCGCACTCACCTGCATCGCGGTCAGGAAGCCGGTCTCCGGAATGCTGCGCGACTTCTGCCAGGCCTGGATCGCCTTGCGGTGTGCCGGGCCGAAATTGGCCGCCGCCTTGCCCGGCTGGAAGCCGCTGACGCGCAGGCGGGTCTGCACCTCGCGCCGATCCTTGGCCCCGAGCTTCATCGCGGTTTCGGTCTGCGCCGTGCCGATCTCCTGCTTCAGCGCCTCCTCGGTGACGCCGGGCGGCGTCGCCAGGAAACCGGCCGCCGGCTTAGCCGTCTCCAGGCTGGCGAGGCGGTTGCGGGCGAAGGTCGCGAACTGCCCCGACGGGAAGGCGTCGAGATAGGCGCGATAGTCGGCAGCGGAATTGCCGCGCTCGGCGACTTCCCAGGTCTTGATGTCGATCTGGGCGCGATCGAGCGACGGGGCGGCCGGCATCGCCGGCATGGGCACGGCGGCGTCGATGGTCTTGGTCGCGGCCACGCCCGGATCGACCGCGGCGAGCTTCAGCGTCGGGTTCATCTTGAACTCGCCGATGATCGAGGAATTGGTCCAGGGCTTCTGCTTCTTGTTGGTGGTTTCCCAGACATCGGCCCGCACGCGGTCCATCACCGTGGTGATCGACACCTCGGGCGTCTCGATGTGCTTGAGCAGCGCGCTGGTGAAGGGGCTGTTGCCATCCCGCTCGCCGTCCATCGCCGTGGCGCGCGGATCGGTCGCGAAGGCGATCAGGATGCCCGAAGCCGACTGCGTCTCGATCGCGGTCAGGCCGCGGGTGACGGCGCGCGACTTCGCGGCGAGCTGGGCCGCGAAGGGATTGTCGCGGCAGGCGTCGAGGATGACGATGTTGACGCGCTCGTCGCGCTGCATCTGGCGCAGGATGAGCTGGACATTGACCGCGCGGAAATCGAGATCGGCTTCCGAACGCAGCGAGGCGTCGACCGGGATGAGATAGTTGTCGTCGCCGACGGCGATGCCGTGACCGGCATAATAGACGAGGCCGGCCTTGGCGCCGTCGAGCTTCTGCGCGAATTCGCGCACGATGCCCGTCATCGCGTCCATCTTGAGATCGTAGCCTTCGACCACGTCGAAGCCGAGACGCTTCAGCGCAGCCGAGATGCCCTTGGCATCGCGCTGCGGATTGGCGAGCGGCGGCACCGCCGTATAGGCGCTGTTGCCGATGACGAGCGCGACCCGCCGCTCGGGCACGGCCGCGGAAGCAGGCGAGGCCAGCGCCACCGCTGAGAGCACCAGCGCAAAGGCAACGGCCATTCGGGCACGGAACCCCGGAACCAGAGACGCGAAGCTCACGACAACCTCCCCAATTCGGCAATCGGCTGCCCGCCCGCAACGGTCGGCGCAGCGCACGAATAAAAAACGCAGTAATATGGACGAAAGCCAGCCGCCGTTTTTACCGCAACACGCTCCGATGGTAAACCGGAACCTCTCTTCGTCGCGCGAACCGCGCTGCGGGTTCAAATCTGTTTCGCAGCGTGCGCCCGGCCGCCAGCATCGCGCCGCCCCGAAGACCGCGACATCCTCCGATTGCATGAGACCCGTGGCATAAGACGAAGGGATGAGAGCGCATCTGCCCAGACCGCTTTGACGTCAGCGAGCGTTGACTTATGCCCGGAGCGCGGTGCAGCATGACATGCAAGGGGAACCGCATAAACAAGAAAGATAAAGCTGATGAGGGCTGACAACCGGCATGGCTGAAGACACTATTCTTTCGACTTCAGGTCTTACTAAAGAATTTGCCGGCTTTACAGCTGTGAACAGCGTCGACCTCAGCGTGCGCCGGGGGTCTATCCACGCTCTGATCGGCCCGAATGGCGCCGGCAAGACGACTTGCTTCAACCTGCTGACCAAGTTCCTCGCGCCGACACGGGGCTCGATCGTCTATAACGGCCGCGACATCTCGCGCGAAAAGCCGGCGGAGATCGCCCGGCTCGGCCTCGTCCGCTCGTTCCAGATCTCGGCGGTGTTCCCGCAGCTCTCGGTGCTGACCAATGTCCGCATCGCCCTGCAGCGGCGCAAGCGCGGCGATTCCTTCGATTTCTGGCGCTCGGAGCGGGTGCTGAGCGAACTCGACGCCGAGGCGAGGAGCCTGATCGAAGCTGTCGGCCTCACGCCATTTCTCGGCCTCACGGCGGGCGAGCTCTCCTATGGCCGCAAGCGCGCGCTCGAGATCGCGACGACGCTGGCGCTCGAGCCGGAGATGCTGCTGCTCGACGAGCCGATGGCCGGGATGGGCCGCGAGGATGTCGAGCGCATCGCGGCGCTGATCCGCAAGATCTCGAAGAACCGCACCATCCTGATGGTCGAGCACAATCTCTCGGTCGTCGCCTCGCTCTCGGACCGGATTACCGTGCTGGCGCGCGGACAGGTGCTGGCGGAGGGCGACTACGCCACCGTCTCGAAGGATCCGCGCGTGATCGAGGCCTATATCGGCTCGGGAGGCGGCCATGGCCACCACTGAGGCACTGAAGACGCCCGCGACCGGCACCGCCCCGCTGCTGAGGGTGAGCGGGCTCGAGGCCTGGTATGGCGAGAGCCATGTCCTGCACGGCATCGATTTCGACGTGGCGCCCGGCGAGGTGGTGACCCTGCTCGGCCGCAACGGCGCCGGCAAGACCACGACGCTGAAGTCGATCATGGGCGTGATCGGCAAGCGCAAGGGCTCGGTCGTGCTGGAGGGCACCGAGACGATCGCGCTGCCCTCGCGCGCGATCGCAAGGCTCGGCATCGGCTTCGTGCCGGAGGAACGCGGCATCTATTCCTCGCTCTCGGTCGAGGAGAACCTGATGCTGCCGCCGCAGGTCCGGCCGGGCGGGCTCTCGCTGGAGGCGATCTTCACGCTCTTCCCCAACATCAAGGAACGGCTGAAGAGCCAGGGCACCAAGCTCTCCGGCGGCGAGCAGCAGATGCTGGCGATCGGGCGCATCCTGCGCACCGGCGCGCATCTGCTCCTGTTGGACGAGCCGACCGAGGGCCTCGCCCCCGTCATCATCGAGCAGATCGGCCGCACCATCGCGAAACTGAAGCAGGACGGCTTCACCATCATCCTGGTCGAGCAGAATTTCCGCTTCGCCCAGACCGTCGCGGACCGGCACTACATCGTCGAGCAGGGCAAGGTCATCGACATGATCCCCAATGCCGAACTCGACGCCAATATCGACAAGCTGCACAGATATCTCGGCGTCTGACGGCCCGGGCGACAGACCCGGACCGGAGGTCAAAAAAATCGGCGAAACGCCGGCAACCAAACGAGGGAGAACGACAATGAAGCTGAAGATGTTTCTGGCCGCGAGCGCGCTCGCGGCGGTGATGGCGAGCCCCGCCCTCGCCCAGCAGATCTCGGTCAAGGCCGGCGTGCTGAACGACCGTTCCGGCCTCTATGCCGACCTTTCCGGCGAAGGCTCGGTCATCGCCGCGCGCATGGCGGTGGAGGACTTCAAGGCCGCCGACAAGGGCATCAAGGTCGAGATCGTCTCGGCCGACCACCAGAACAAGCCGGATGTCGGCTCGACCATCGCCCGGCAGTGGTACGACCAGGACGGCGTCGACCTGATCCTCGACGTGCCGACCTCCTCGGTCGCGCTGGCGGTGAGCCAGATCACCAAGGAGAAGAACAAGGTCCACATCAACTCCGGCGCGGCCACCTCCGACCTCACCGGAAAGGCCTGCAACGCCAACACCATCCACTGGACCTACGACACCTACGCTCTAGCCCAGGGCACCGGCGGCGCCATGGTCAAGGCCGGCGGCGACACCTGGTTCTTCCTCACCGCCGATTATGCCTTCGGCCATGCGCTGGAACGCGACACCGCCGCCGTCGTCACCAAGGCGGGCGGCAAGGTGCTCGGCGCGGTGCGCACCCCGTTCCCCGGCACCGACTTCTCCTCCTTCCTGCTGCAGGCGCAGGCTTCGAAGGCCAAGGTCATCGGCCTGGCGAATGCCGGCGGCGACACGATCAACTCGATCAAGCAGGCGGGCGAGTTCGGCATCGTCGCGGGCGGGCAGAAGCTCGCGGGCCTGCTCGTGTTCCTGACCGACGTGCATTCCCTCGGGCTCCAGGCGGCGCAGGGCCTTGTCCTGACCGAATCGTTCTATTGGGACACGAACGAAGGCACGCGCGCCTGGTCCGATCGCTTCTCCAAGCTGAATGGCGGCAAGCGCCCCACCATGGTCCAGGCCGGCGTCTATTCCGGCATGCTGCACTATCTCAAGGCGGTCGAGGCGGCGAAGAGCAAGGATGCCGCCGCCGTCGTCGCCAAGATGAAGGAACTGCCGACCGACGACCCGCTCTTCGGCAAGGGCTCGGTGCGGGCCGACGGCCGCAAGATGCATGACATGTATCTCTTCGAGGTGAAGAAGCCCTCCGAGTCGAAGGGCCCGTGGGACTACTACAAGCAGGTCGCGGTGCTGCCGGCCGACCAGGCGTTCCGGCCGCTCTCGGAAAGCGAGTGCCCGCTCGTCAAGAAGTGAGCGGCTGAACGCCGCTCAGAAGCCCTCCGCCGTCATCCCGGGCGACCGCAGGTCGACCCGGGATCCATCGGAGAGCTCCGGAACTCTACGATGGATCCCGGCTCTGCGCTTCGCTTGGCCGGGATGACGAAGAGGTTCGAGAGCCCGCCCCACACATTGATCTGAGTTCCGCATGTTCGAGCTTCTAGGCGTTCCGCCGCAGGCGCTGTTCGGTCAGGTCCTTCTCGGGCTGATCAACGGCTCGTTCTACGCCATCCTCAGCCTCGGGCTGGCGGTGATCTTCGGGTTGCTCAACATCATCAACTTCACGCATGGCGCGCAGTACATGATGGGCGCCTTCGTCGCCTGGATGTGCCTGAACTATCTCGGCCTCAACTACTGGGCGGCGCTGCTGCTGGCGCCGATCATCGTCGGCGCGACTGGCATCGCGGTCGAGCGGCTGCTGCTCAAGCGGATCGCCCATCTCGACCATCTCTACGGCCTGCTCCTGACCTTCGGCCTGGCGCTGATCATCCAGGGGCTGTTCCGCAACCAGTACGGCTCGTCCGGCCTGCCCTACGCCATCCCGCCGCAGCTCGCCGGCGGCAAGAATCTCGGCTTCATGTTCCTGCCGAACTACCGCGCCTGGGTGATCGTCGCCTCGCTCGTGGTCTGCCTTTCGACCTGGTTCCTGATCGAGAAGACCAGGCTCGGCGCCTATCTGCGCGCCGCGACCGAGAACCCGACCCTGACCCAGGCCTTCGGCATCAACGTGCCGCTCTTGGTGACGCTGACCTATGGCTTCGGCGTCGCTCTCGCCGCCTTCGCCGGCGTGCTCGCCGCACCGATCTACTCGGTCAATCCCAATATGGGCGGCGACCTGATCATCGTCGTCTTCGCGGTCGTCGTGATCGGCGGCATGGGCTCGATCATGGGCGCCATCGTCACCGGCTTCTCGCTCGGTCTGGTCGAGGGCCTGACCAAGGTGTTCTACCCGGAAGGGGCCGCGACCGTGATCTTCGTCATCATGGTGCTGGTGCTCCTGGTGAAGCCCGCCGGCCTGTTCGGCCGCCCGGCCTGACACAAGCAAGGACTCAAGACATGACCGACCTTGCCTCGACCGACGCCCCCGCCGCCATCGTCACCGAGACCGATGACGGCGCAGCGCGCCTGCACCGCAACCTGTTCATCGCCATCGCCGTCGCGCTCGTGATCGCGCCCTTCGTCGCCTATCCCGTCTTCGTGATGAAGGTTTTGTGCTTCGCGCTGTTCGCGCTCGCCTTCAACCTTCTGCTTGGCTATGGCGGGCTGCTCTCCTTCGGCCACGCCGCCTATTTCGGCATGGCGAGCTATGTCAGCGCCTACACCGCCAAGAACTGGGGCCTGACGCCCGAGCTCGCGATCCTGCTCGGCACCGCGGTCGGCGCGGCTCTCGGCCTCGTCTTCGGCGCGCTCGCAATCCGGCGCCAGGGCATCTACTTCGCCATGATCACGCTGGCGCTGGCGCAGATGGTGTTCTTCTTCTCGCTGCAGACACCGGGCTTCACCGGCGGCGAGGACGGCATCCAGGCCGTGCCGCGCGGCAAGCTCCTCGGCCTGATCGACCTCGCCGACGACCGTGTGCTCTACTGGCTCGTCGCGGCGATCTTCATGGGCGGGCTCCTGCTGATCTACCGTGTCATCCACTCGCCCTTCGGCCAGGTCTGCAAGGCGATCCGCGACAACGAGCCCCGCGCCATCTCGCTCGGCTATCGCGCCAGCCAGTACAAGCTGATGGTCTTCGTGCTCTCGGCGACGCTCGCAGGCCTCGCCGGCGCGACCAAGGCGATCGTCTTCCAACTCGCCTCCCTCACCGACGTCTACTGGACGATGTCCGGCGAGGTCGTGCTGATGACGCTGGTCGGCGGGCTCGGCACCGTGTTCGGGCCGATCGTCGGCGCCATCGTCATCGTCGCCATGCAGAACTACCTCGCCACGCTCGGCGCCTGGGTCACCGTCGTACAGGGCGTGATCTTCGTCCTCTGCGTCCTGCTCTTCCGCGAGGGCATCGTCGGGGTGATCTCGAAGGCGATCAGGAAGCCGCTCTGAGAGGTCCCTTCAGCGGATCAGCTTGGAGACCGGCCGGAACTGCGGATGCTCTGCGCTTCGCAGCCATTCGAACAACACCATCTCGGTGGTGACGATCTCGGCGCCGTGGCTCGCCATGCGGGCAAGCGCGATCTCCCGCGATTGCGGCACCCGCGAGCCGATCGCATCGGCCACCACGACGACGCGGCGGCGATGCTCGAGCAGGGTCAATACCGTCTGGCCGACGCAGACATGCGCCTCGCAGCCGCAGACCACCAGCTCGCGATCCCCGGCCACGGCCTCGAGGAAGGCCGGCTCGCCGCAGGCATCGAAGCTCATCTTGGTCACGGCCGGACCGACCTCCGCCAGGGCCGGAACCGTCGCGCCGAGGCCGCGCGGATACTGCTCGGTCAGGACCGCCGGAACGCCCAGCAACCGTGCCGCCTCGGCGAGGCGGCCGGCATTCAACAGCACTTTTTCACCGTCATGGATCGCCGGCATCAGCTTCGCCTGGAAGTCGATGACCACCAGCGTGGCATTCTTCGCGGTGAGCAGCGGCATGGCCCGGCCTTTCCTCTTCGTGCCGTCGAGGCGCTTCATAGCGCGGCAAGGTGCCGCCTTCGTCAACAAACGTGAAATCGCCGCGACCGAGCTTCGCTTGACTTGCCTAACGGCAGTCAACATGCAGATGAAATGGACGGCAAACCGATCGTTTCCTTCGCGACGACGCTGCATGTGCGCGATCATTGCCTGTGCCTGCATGTGCAGCGCGCAGCAAGGACGCTGGCACGCCGTTTCGACGAGGCATTGCGGCCTGTCGGGCTGACGAACGGCCAGTTCTCCCTGCTGATGGCCCTGAACCGGCCGGTGCCGGCCTCGTTCGGCCCGGTCGCGGAGCTTCTGGCGATGGACCGCACAACCCTCACCGCCGCGCTGAAACCGCTGGAACGGCGCGGGCTCGTCAGCATTGCGGTCGACCCCGCGGATCGCCGCGGCCGATTGCTGACCCTGACACCTGACGGCATGGCGCTCCTCGCCTCAGCCGTGCCGATCTGGCGGCAGATGCACGAGGCCATCGAGGCCGCCATGCCCGAGACCGCGCCGGAGAGCCTGCGCGATACCTTGCACAGCCTGGGCTGAACCACGGCAGCTTGCCCCGCCTCCGCCGCAGGGCGGCCCCGCCAACGTGTCTCTGGCGCATAGCGCCCGCCGCGATTACCCTCCCGCCATTCCCTAGACGCAAGCAAGATCACAGCCATGGACAAGCGGCTCGACACTCCCGCCCCGGCCGCAGCCCTGACGCCTGCGGATATCCGTTCGATCCTGATCGGGGTCATGCTCGCGATGTTCCTGGCCGCGCTCGACCAGACCATCGTCGCGACGGCCCTCCCGACGATCGGCCGCGACCTCAACGACGTGACGCATCTATCCTGGATCGTCACGATCTACCTGCTCGCCTCGACCGCGGTCACGCCGCTCTACGGCAAGCTCGCCGATATCCACGGGCGGCGGGTGACGCTGCTCGCCGGCATCGTCGTCTTCGTGATCGGCTCGATCGCCTGCGCGCTGGCGCCCTCGCTCTGGCTGCTGGTCATCGCGCGCTTCGTGCAGGGGCTCGGCGGCGGCGGCCTGATCGCGCTGGCCCAGACGATCGTCGGCGACATGGTGCCTCCCAAGGAGCGCGGACGCTATCAGGTCTATTTCGCCAGCGTCTTCATGTCGTCCTCGCTGCTCGGCCCCGTCCTCGGCGGTTTCCTCGCGGAAAAGCTGCACTGGTCGGTGATCTTCTGGATCAACCTGCCGCTCGGGCTCGGCGCCTACTGGATGTCAAACGCGGCACTGAAACGGCTGCCGCGCCACGAGCGCCCCCACAAGCTCGACGTACTCGGCGCCATGCTGATGACGCTGGCAACGGTGTCGCTGCTGCTCGCCCTGTCCTGGGGCGGCACCGCCTATCCCTGGGGTTCGCTCCCGATCGCAGCCCTCGTCGGTGCCTCCTTCGTGCTCTGGGCTTTGTTCGCCTGGCGCCTGCGCCGGGCCGCGGAGCCGCTGATCCCGCTCGACATCTTCGGCAATGGCGTCGTCAGGCGTGGCACGGTGGCAGCTGGCTTCGGCATGGGCACCTTCATCGGCCTCACCATCTACCTGCCGCTGTATTTCGAGACGGTGATGGGGATGAGCGCCACCCATTCCGGCCTCGGCCTGCTGCCGCTGACCTGCGGCACCGTCATCGGCGCGACCAGCTCCGGCCGAGCGATGTCGCATCTCACCCATTACAAGCGAGCGCCGCTGGCCGGGCTTTTCGTCGCGATGACAGGTACGGCGGTTCTCGCAGCCTTCTCCGGCCAGATCCCGATCCTGCCCTTCAGCATCATCCTGGCCGTGGTCAGCATCGGCTTCGGCACGCTGCTTCCGGTCGCGACCGTGTCGATCCAGAATGCCGTGCAGGCGCATCAGCTCGGGACGGTGACGGCAGTGGCCAATTTCTTCCGCCAGATCGGCGGGGCGCTGATCGTCGCGGTGTTCGGCGCGATCGTGCTCGGCGGCGTCGGCGGGGTCGGCGCGCAGCTCTCGCCCGAGGCACTGAAGCTCGGCACCGTCGACCGCGACACCATGGTCGTGCTGTTCCGCTATGTCTTCGGCGCCGCGAGCCTAGGCTTCGCCTTCGCCTGGCTGTCGCTGGCCCGGATGCAGGAACTGCCGCTGCGCGGCCGCGCGGTCGAGGCCGCCAAGGCGATCGGCGGTGAATAGAAGAAGCGCTCGCGCACCGTCATGCCCGGAGGAAGCCCGGGCATGACAGCCAGCGACCGAGGCGTCAGTCGCGGAGAAGCTCGTTGATGCCGGTCTTGGAGCGCGTCTGCGCGTCGACCGTCTTGACGATCACGGCGCAGGACAGTGACGGGCCCGGCGTACCGTCCGGAAACGGCTTGCCCGGCAGCGAGCCCGGCACCACCACCGAATAGGGCGGCACCTTGCCGACATGGACCTGGCCGGTGGCGCGGTCGACGATCTTGGTCGAGGCCGAGATGAAGACGCCCATCGAGAGCACCGAGCCCTCGCCGACGATCACGCCCTCGACCACCTCGGAGCGGGCGCCGATGAAGCAGTTATCCTCGATGATGGTCGGGTTGGCCTGCAGCGGCTCGAGCACGCCGCCGATGCCGACGCCGCCCGAGAGATGCACGTTCTTGCCGATCTGGGCGCAGGAGCCGACCGTCGCCCAGGTGTCGACCATGGTGCCGGAATCGACATAGGCGCCGATATTGACGAAGGACGGCATCAGCACGACGCCCGACGCGATGAAGGAGCCCTTGCGCGCGGCGGCCGGCGGCACGACGCGGAAGCCGGCGGCACGGAAACGGTTCTCGCCCCAGCCCTCGAATTTCGACGGCACCTTGTCCCAGAACACGCCCTCGCCCGGGCCATTGGCCATGATGACGTTGTCGGTCAGGCGGAATGAGAGCAGCACCGCCTTCTTCAGCCACTGATGGACGATCCAATCAGCGCCCTGCTTCTCGGCGACGCGAGCCTGGCCGGCATCCAGCATCTCGATCGCCTGCTCGACCGCCTCGCGAACGGCGCCTTTGGTCTGGACGCCGATCTCGGCCCGGTTTTCCCAGGCGGCGTCGATGGTCTGGTTGAGATCGGCGAGGGACATCAGGTGGCTCCGGCGCTTCCAGAAAGATCGGCGCGAGCGATGGCGGATGCAGGCGCCTGCGTCAAGCCGAACGACGGCGCAGCAGGTAGGTATCCATGATCCAGCCATGTCGCGCGCGGGCCTGCGCCCTGACCTCCGTGATCTCGGCCGAGAGCTCTGTGAGCGGACCGGCGCGCAGGATTTCATCGGGCGTGCCGAGATAGGCGCCCCACCAGATGTCGAGCCCTTCGGGATCGATCTTGCCGAAGGTCTGCTCGCCGTCGAGCATGACAACGACGCTGTCCTGATCGGCCGGGAAGCCTTCCGAGAGTCGGCGGCCGGTGGTGATCAGGATCGGCGCGCCGATCGTGTTGAGCGGAACGCGGTGGCGCGCCGCCAGGACCTGGACGCTGCTGATGCCGGGATAGACTTGCCAGTCGAGACTCAGGCCGGAAGCGGCGACGCGCTCCATGATGCGCAGGGTGGAATCGTAGAGAGCGGGGTCGCCCCAGACGAGCAGGGCGCCGGTCTGTCCTTCCTGCAATTCGGATTCGAACAGGGCGCGGTAGCGGGCAGCGATGCGCTCATGCCAATCGTCGACAACGCCGTGATAGTCGCTGCCCGCCTCGGCGCGGCGCGGGATTTCGACAGGAACCGTGCGGTAGTCCGGCTTACGGATGAAACGGGCGCAGATCGCCTCGCGCAGGGCGCGCAAGGCGGCCTTCTCCTCGCCCTTGTCGGGGATGAACAGGATGTCGGCGCGGTTCAGCGCCTCGATCGCCTCGATCGTCATGTGGTCGGGATTGCCGGCCCCGATGCCGATGATGAGGATGTTGCGCATGCCGCTCCGCCGGTTTGCGGCGGCTTAGCACGGCCCGCGCACGGAATGCGAGATCAGGCCCGGCCGAGCACGGGCATGTGGACGAGATCGCCATGAGGAATCGGCGACACGCTCAGCGCCAGCGCCGCCTGAAGCGCCTCCAGATCCGCCTGGAGGCGCGGATGCCAGCCGCAAGGGCATGGCTGGTCACCGCAATGAGCATCCGCCACCTCTCTGTAGACAGAACCGACCGCTGTCGCCGCGAGCTCGAGCAGGGTGAGCGGCGGCAGACGAGTATCGCGCAGTGCCGCGCAAAAAGCCGTCATGAGCGCCTCCCGGATCTCGGCCCGGGCGGTCTCTAGCGATTCGGCCCTGCCCTGATCAGGCTGCACGTTCGATGCCCTTGATGGCGGCATGGCGGCGGCGCTGTGGCCCTTGCAGGGGCTTGGGGCCCTGCGGGAGCTTGGGCCCCTGCTCAGGCAAGGCGACAGCGAGCAGGTCGACAAGCCGCTGCATGCGCGGCGGCAGCGCCGCGTCTGCGTCGAGATCACCCGGCCCCTTGGCGAGCGCGAGCGCCCGGCGCAGCTCCGGCCGGCTCGCACCGGTGCGGACGATCTCGCGGATGATGATCTCGTCGATGCGGCCGATCGCGGCCGCGACATCGACCTCGGTGACTCCACCCATTCCGGTCCCTCCGTCGGTTGATTCACTGATCGCGACGGAGAGATAGGCGCGCCGATGATTCGATGCAAGGCCTTGTTATTACTACATAAATAGAACTATTTTAAGGTAACGGGCCACTCTCGCCCGCGAGCGTGACCGCATCGTGACACCGTCAGCGACTAGAGGTCGCGGATGATTTCCAGGCGGGCGCCATGGGCAAGGCCGTCGTCGAGACGGGCATCGTCGGGACCGTAGAAGGAGACGGCATAGGCGCCCTGCCCGCGGCGGACGAGGTGCTCACCGAGGCTGGCAGCGGCCGGGCCGCGCGGCTCTGTCAGGGACAGCGTCTGCCGGGCGATGCGGAACTGCGCGAGCCCGAATCCCAGTCCGGGGACGCCGCCCAGCGCAACTGGCTCCTGCCCGAGCAGGGCGCGATAGCGCGCGACCGAGGTCGCAAGGTCCTGCACCGCCACGGTGACGCCGGCGACCCCGGTGATGCCATTGGCATGGCGGCGGGCCGCGCCTTCGGGGACGCGCAGGCTGCGGGCCGTGACATCGGTGCAGAGGAAGGGGATATCGGGCTCGGGCGGGCGAGCCGAGCGCCAGGCGATGCGCGTGCCGTCGGGCTGGAGCCGGCCGCCGTCAAGCGGGCCGTCCATGACGATGCCGGCGGCACGGGCGCGGTCGAGATCGGCATCGAGATCATCCGGCAGCACGGCATAATCGACGAGGCCGGGGCCGGCACGGTCCAGCACCTGCCACCAGCGATACTCCGGCAGCGGGTGCGGGAAGGCGATGATCTCGAGATAGGCGCCGTCCTCGAACACGACCAGCGCGTTGCGCGAGCCGCGCGGATGCTCGCCGCCGGGCAGCACCGTGAAGCCGAGCGCCGTATAGTCGCGGATCGCCGCGTCGAGATCGGTAACAGCGATGACGATATGGTCGATCGAAAGCGGCATGGTTCTCGTTCCCAATGCTGGTGTCAGGAGCTCTGCGCGATGGCTTCGATAGCAGACATACCACCGAGCTGCGGCGCGAAGTTCTCCCAGACCTTGCGCGCGCCGTCCTGCCAGCCCTGGCGATCCTCGGCCGGCACGACCTTGCCGCCTTCGGCCCTGGCCCGCGCCATCGAGGCTTCCTCGTCGGCCCGCATCAATTCGTCGAAATAGGCAATGCCTTCGGTCACCGCGGCCGTCAGCGCCTCGCGATCCTGCGGCGCCAGGCCCTTCCAGAACGGCGCGGCGAACATCACGACGCCGCTCGCCCAGATATGGCCGGTCTCGATCAGCACCGGCACGACCTCGTGCAGGCGGAAGCCGACATAGGCCGATTTGGTCAGGTCCATGCAATCGACCACGCCAGTCTTCAGCGCGTTATAGGTCTCCGGGATCGGGATCGGCGTGGGAAAGGCGCCGAAACCCGACCAGAGCGCGGTATGCAGCGGGCTCTGGATGACGCGGATGCGCTTGCCCCTGACCGAAGCAGGCGTGGTCAGCGGCTCCTTCGCCAGGAGATGGCGGGCGCCGTAATTGATGAAGCCCGGCACGACGAAGCCCTGCGCTTCGTAGAACGTCTTGAGCTGGGTTCCGAGCGGCCCGGCCAGCACGCGCGCGAGATGGGCACGGTCGCGGAACAGGAAAGGCAGGTCCAGGATCTGCCCGGCGGGTACCCAACCGGAGAGCGAGGACACGGTCGAGAGCGCCGCCTGGATCGAGCCGAGGCGAAGGCCCTCCGCGACCTCCTTCTCGCCGCCGAGGGCAGCGTTCGGCACGATCCGCAGGTCGAAGCGCCCCGGCGCCGTGCGCGCCAGAACCTCGGCGATGCGCCGCCAGATCCTGGTTTCCGGCTTGTCCTCGCCGAGCAGCGACGCGACAGTCATGGGCCGGCCGGCGGCGAAAGCCCGGCCGCCCCTGAGGATGGCGGGCGCAGCGAGCGAACCGGCGGCGAATTGACGGCGGGTGATCGGCAAGGCGTGCCTCCTTCGGCGCTTGCAGCGGGATCGCGCGAAACGCGCCCCGCCGCAAGCCCCAGTGGATTTTGCCGATGCCGATCGGCTATCGGGAAGTGAGCCGCCGACGGAGACGATGATGAGCGAGACCCATGAGATTGCCTCCGATCGTTTGCGCGCGACGGTGCGGGCCCAAGGCGGCGAACTGATCGCGCTTGCCGACGCGAACGGGCCGGCGCTCTGGAACGGCGGGCCGGACTGGCCGCGCCATGCGCCTGTGCTGTTCCCGATCGTCGGGCGGCTGACCGACGACACGCTGATCCATGAAGGGCGCTCCTACCGCCTGACCCAGCACGGCTTCGCGCGCGACAGCCTGTTTACCTGGGTCGAGCGCAGCACCGACAGGGCCGTGCTGGAGCTGCGGGAGAGCCCGGAGACGCTGGCGATCTACCCGTTCCGGTTCGTCTTGCAGATGATCTACGCGGTCGCTGATGATACGCTGACCGTCACCTCGCGGGTGAGCAACCCAGCCGATGTGCCGCTGATCTGCGGCGTCGGCGCGCATCCGGCCTTTCTCTGGCCGCTGACCGAGGACATCGCGAAGGAAGCGCATCGCCTGACCTTCCCGCAGGCGGAGCCGGGCCAGGGCCTCGGCGTCGAGGCCGGCCTGCTCGGCCCTGCGATCCCCCTTCCCTTCTCCGGCACTGACCTGCCGCTCGACGAAAACCTCTTCGTCAACGATGCGATCGTGATCCCCGATACGGTGAACCGCTCGGTGCGCTTCGCGGCATTGGACGGGTCAGGGCGCGAGAGCCGCGCCCTGACCGTGAGCTGGGAGGGCTATAAGGATCTCGGCATCTGGTCGAAGCCAACAGGCGCGCCGTTCCTCTGCATCGAGCCCTGGTTCAGCATGGCGAGCCCGATCGGCTGGCAGGGCGAAATCGCGGAGAAGCCCGGCATCCTCAGGCTGGCGCCGGGCGAAAGCCGCGATTTCGTCTGGCGCGCGACGCTTTAGCGCGTCACTTCTTCTCGATGTTCCAGAACAGCATGACCGGCGCCGCCAGCACGCCGGAGACATTGGTGCGCCTTGCATAGGGCTGGTCGTACTGACCGAGCACGCGATAGGGCTGCATCTCGGCCAGGCGCTTGTGCAGAGCCTCCAACGCAAGCTTGCGGCCGGCTTCGTCGGGCGCATCGATGAAGGCTCCGCGCAGCTTCTCGGCCTCGGCATCGCAGGGCCAGCCTGACCAGGCGCGCTCGCAGGCCATGTTGGTGCCGATATTGGTCAGCGGCGACTGCATGGTCGCGCCTGACGCCGTCGTGACGAAGAGGTTCCAGCCGCCCTGCTCGGACGTGCCCTTGTTCTGCTGGCGTGTGGTGACGGTGCCCCAATCGGCGACTTGCAGATCGATATTGAAGCCGACCTTCCTGAGCGAGGAGGCCGCGACCTCCGCCATGCGGCCGATCGGAGCGATGTCGTTGCTGGTCGAAAGCACGAGCTTCTCGCCCTTGTAGCCGCTCTCCTTCAGCAGCGCCCGCGCCTTGTCGAGATCGGGCTTGGCATAGCCTTCCGTGCCCGCTTCCGTGCCGTTGGGGCCGCCGCAGATGAAATAGGAGGCGCAGCGCTTCCACCATTCCTCGTCGCCGAAGCCGGCCGAGAGGAAATCGGCCTGGTCCGTGGCATAGGCGAGCGCCAGCCGCGCCTTGGGATTGTCGAAGGGCGGGTGGAGATGGTTCGGCCGCAGCATCGCCTGGTTGGAGAGGTTGGCATAGCGGTCGACCTTGACCTGACTGCTGGTCGCGATGACCGGGATCAGGTCCTGGCTCGGCTGTTCCCAGATATCGATCTCGCCGGTCTGGAGTGCGGCAGCGGCTGTCGCCGCATCCGGCATGATCTGCCATTCGACGCGGTCGACCTTGACGACGCGTCCGCCGGCGAGGCCATCGGCCGGCTCGGAGCGCGGCACGTAATCGGGATTGCGGTCATAGACGACCTTCGAGCCGCTGCGCCATTCCTCGCGGTTGAACTTGAACGGGCCGGAGCCGATCGTCTCGGTAACCGGTTTCATCGGGTCGGACTTGGCGTCGGACTCGCGCATGATCACCGGGATCTGGCCGACCGCCGAGCCGAGCGCGAAGGGCACCAGCGCCAGCGGGCGCTTCAGCTTGAGGCGGAAGGTGGCATCGTCCACCGCCTCCATGCCATCAGTATACTCGGCAAGCTTGCCGCCGATGGTATCGCGCTTCATCCAGCGGGCGAGCGAGGCGATGACGTCCTTGGTCGTGACTGGCTGGCCGTCGTGGAATTTCAGGCCGGGGCGGAGCTTGAAGGTCCAGGTCAGCTTGTCCGGCGAGGTCTCGAAGCTCTCGACCATCTGAGGCTTCGGCTGAAGGTTCGAGTCCCAGGCGAAAAGCGTCTCGTAGATCATCAACCCATGCATGCGGGTGATGACGATCGAGGCCGCAACCGGATCGAGCGTCTTGAGATCCGCATGTGGCGCGACACGCAGAACGCGGTTCGAGGCCGGCTGCGACTGTGCCGCCGCCGGAAGCGGCAGGAGCGCGGCCGCCGACAGCAGCAGCGCAGCAGTGAAACGGGACAGTTGCATCAGCGTTCTCCTCCTTCGTCATCGGCCCAACGGCCCCGCCCCTCAGCGGAGCCGCCTCAGCCGGCGCGTTTCAGACTCGTTTCATCTGCAAGATCCTTGCCCGATGGCTGGCGACCCGCAAGTCACCCTCCGCATCGAGCCAGAGACACGGCCGCGACCGCCAGGGTCCGTGCAGAAGATCGGCGAGCGCACGGCCGTTCGGCAGCGGCGTCAGAGGCGACACCGTCCCGCCGGAAGGCCACGGCATCAGGGCCGTGCCATCCGCCCTGATCTCGATTTCGGTGCCGAAATTCGGATCGTGCCAGCGCCCGACCAATCGCGCATCGAGCGGCGTGTCGGCCGGCACGCGCCGGAGCGAACGCTGCACGCCGCCGATCAGGCCGGTGAGGCGATCCTCCCCGTCCTGTTTCAGGCGGATGTCGAGATAGGCCGGCAGGCTGCGCAGGCCGCCGTTGCCATCGGTGATCAGACGCTCGAAACCACCCATGTAGCTGATCGAATCGGCGGCAAGCTCGGCCCAGAACGGCCCCTCGTCGCTGGCGAACAGGCCGACTGGCGCTTTCGCGATCGTCGGCAGCTCCTGTTCGAGCAGCGCCGCCAGCACCGTCAGGGCAGGCCAGAGCGCCTCCTCCTCGCGATTCGACAACACGACGACGCCGACACCGTGGGCCGGCGACATCCAGAAATGGTTGCGATAGCCGGCGAGCGAGCCGCCATGGCCGACGATCGCGGTCTCGCCGAGCCGGCTGGCGACAAGGCCGAGCCGGTAGACGCTCTCGCTGCCATCAGCGAAATGGCGCGGCGCAGTCAGGCGTTCCAGCATGCCGGCGAGCGGGCCGCGCCCCGCGAGCAGGGCCGAGGCCCAGCCGGCGAGATCGGCGGCGGACCCCACGAGTCCACCCGATGCGGAAAAATGCGGGCCGTTATGGCCGCGCCGCCAGTCTACCCCGTCGTTCCAACAGCCGGTGGCGAGGCCGGGCACGATTTCCGACCCGTCATAAGGCAGGCGGAAGGCGAGGCCGAGTTCGCCGGAGAGTTCCGCGACGGTGTCCTTGTAGGGCTTGCCCGTGACCTGTTCGAGGATGCGCTGGCCAAGCCGCCAGCCAGTGTTGGAATAGGCCATCTCGGTACCGGGCTCGGCACTCAGCGAAGGCAAGCGGCAGGCGAGCGCGAAGACCTCCTCCGCATTCAACGTCGCGGTGAAGGGTACGCCTTGCTGCCAGAAGCACTCCATCATGTCCGGCAGGGCGCCGGTCATGTCGAGGGCCCGACTGAATTCGACCTCGGCGAGCGGCGCCGGCAGTTCGCTCAGCCAGCGGCCGAGCGGCGCATCGAGCGGGATGCCGGCGCGCAGCAATGCGACTGCCAGGACATGCTTGCTGATCGAGGCGAAGCGGTTGGGCGTCTGCGGCGTGAAGGGCACGCCGTATTCGATGCTGGCGAGACCGCCGGCAAAGGCTTCGCGCACCCCGTCGCGATCGAACAGCACGACAGCGCCGCCCGGCCCCGCCATGCGCTGCCAGTTCGCGACGATCTCCTGCGCGCGGGTCGCAGCGCGGGTCCAATTCACTGACATATTTCGCTCCCTCAGCCCTGCGGCCGGGTTTCGCCGAGCAGATTGCGCAAGGCCCGCATGAAGACGCGCGCGCCGGGACCGATCGCATCATCCGGGAAATCGAAATCCGGATTGTGCAGATGCGCGGTCTCGCCGGAGCCGAGCAGGAACATCGCCGATTTGGAGCGGCGCCCGAACAGGCCGAAATCCTCCGAGCCGCGCGAGGGCGGCGTCGGGCCGTGCGGCACCTTCTCCTCGTCCATCGCCCGGCGCAGCATCGCGACGGCCTCCGGCTCGTTCTCGCAATGGTGGAAGACGTCGTGATAGCTGATCTCGACGGTGAGCCGGCCGGCCTCGGCCGCCTCGCGCGCCAGCTTTTCGGCCGCTTCGCAGAGCGCGCCCATCTGCGCGTCGTTGACGGTGCGCAAGGTCGCCCAGATCTCGCCATGGCCCGGCGCGATGCCGAAGGCCTGCTCCCCGATCTCGACATGGGTCACGGTGACCAGCCGGAAATTGGCATCGAGCGGCCCGCCGGGTCCGAGCGCGGTCAGCGCCGGGATCAGCGTCGCGATCGCCGGGGCCGGCGAGCGGCCATGTTCCGGTGTCGAGGCATGCGAAGTCTCGCCGGTCAGGATGATCTTGATGCCGCGCGAGGCGCAGTTGGCGGCGCCTTCCGAGATGCGGGCATGGCCCACGGGCACACCAGGACGATTATGCAGGGAGAAGGCATAGTCCGGCACGATCTCCTCGAATTTCGGATCGGCCATGACGGCGGCGGCACCCGCGCCGGTCTCTTCCGCCGGCTGGAACAGCAGGATCGCGCGGCCCTTCTTCGGCGGGTTGCGCTGCAGGCCACGCGCCAGGCCAGCGAGGATGGTCATATGGCCATCATGCCCGCAAAGATGGCCTTTGCCGGGAATTTCGGAGCGATGGTCGCTGTCGGACAATTCCTCGATCGGCAGTGCGTCGAGTTCGGCACGGATCAGAACGGTCGGGCCGGGCTCAGTTCCCTCGTAGATCGCCGCGACACCATGCCCGCCAAGCTCGGTGACGATACGATCGGGGCCGGTCGGCTTCAGGAAATCGACGATGGTCGCGGCGGTCTCGCGCTCCTCGCCCGAGATTTCGGGGCGGCGATGCAGCCGATGCCGGAGATCGACGAGATCGAACATATCGCTGTTGGTCAAGAACACGGATGAAGCCTCCCAGGCGCAGTGCCGGCCGGCGGATCACCGGCTCTTGCCCGGAAAGGTTCGACAGTTCAGCCGCTTCGGCAACCCGCGTCATCGCCGGGGGCGGCATGCGCGAGCGCGAGATCAGTTACCGAGCTCGGCCTCGATCTCGGCGTCGAAGGCCTGCGCCAGCATCGCCCGACAGGCCTCGGCCTGCTGGCGCGCCGAATCCAGCGCAATATGAGGGAGAATCTCGGCTAGATCGCGCAAGGCGAAATCGACGGCCGACATCAGGCCGAGCACCGGCTCGGCGGCGGCGGCCGGTTGTTGCGGAAGGCGGAACGCGATGACCTGACCCATAGGCATACTCACGCTGAAAGCGAATCGGCCTTCAGTGTGCCGGGGCAGGTTTCAGAAAGTGGTTAACGGCGGAATTGCGGCGGCACAGCCGGCTTAACCATAGCCATGCAGGCTCGCGCCATGGCGCTTCAGCCAGGCCTCCGCCGCCTCGGTACCGGGGCAGAGCTTGTGGGTCAGCGCCCAGAAGCGATGCGAGTGGTTCATCTCCTTGAGATGCGCGACCTCATGGGCCGCGAGATAGTCGAGCACCGGGGCCGGTGCCAGGATCAATCGCCAGGAGAAGCTGAGATGGCCTTGCGAAGAGCAGGAGCCCCAGCGGCTCGTGGTGTCGCGGATGGTGATCTTGCGGGCGGGGATGCCGAGCGTCGCGGTGTGGCGGCGCACCGCCTTCTCGAGATCCTCGAGCGCGTGTTTTCTCAGGAAATCCTTGACCCGGCGCGCAACATGGGCGGCGTCCCCGGCGACCGCGATGACGGGCGCGCCGTCAGCATCGCGCGTCGCCTGCGTCAGCCCGCGCGCCTTCGACCAGTGAACGATGCGATGCGGCACGCCGCGGAAGGGAATGCTCTGGCCGGGCTCGAACGGCACCGGGCGCGGGCGCTTCGCCATGCGCGCGGCGATCCAGCCGCCATGGTTCTCGGCGAAAGTTCGGCCTGCCGCGAAATCGGCGCGCTCGGGCAGGGTCAGCGTAATCTCGCCGGTCGCCTGCGAGACGCGCAGCGTCATCCGCCGCGCAGCGGCGCGGCGCTTGACCAGAACGGCATAGCGCGTGCCGGCATGCACGACCTCGATCCGGTCGGGGTCCGGCTGGCGCCTGAACAGGGAGATGCGCATTATCTGCGATTGTGCGGGATTCGGAGCGGTTACGGAAGAGCGCCAGCAGCGGCTTGCACCGGGGAAGGCCACGCGCGAAGCTTCCCGACATGGCAACCCATGCGCCCCCGCCGATCGCACCCGTCGAGATCATTCATTCCGTCGACGTGATTCCCGCCGATGACCGGGGCAATCACGGGGAGAGCTACAACTATCTCGACTATCTCTTCGTGGGAGACGGCCTGACGGCGCGGGCAAGGAGCTATCTCGACACGATCGAGACGGTAGTCCTGCACGGCCCGGCGCGCGCGCCGAACGGGGTCGAGCGCGTTGTCGGCACGGCCTTCGAAGAGGGCGTGCTCGCTTATCTGAAGCTGCGCTATCGCCGGATCGAGCGGCTAAACCCCGCCATCCGGACGGGGCGCCCCTATGATATCGTCTGGCAGGAGGGCGACGGGGCGGCCTGAGCAGCCCTACGCCGTGCAGGTTTCAGCCGACGACCTTGAGCGCCTTGCGCTGCTCCTTGGCGCTGTCGTCGCGACGATCCTTGGCCGCTTCCATGTCGAGGCTGACCATGAAATCGGAGATGCGCGGCTGGATCTCGGCGCGGAAGCGCGAGCCGTTGAAGACGCCGTAATGGCCGACCTTCGGCTGGAGATAATGGACGCGCTTGTCGGCGGGAATGTTGACGCAGAGGTCGTGCGCCGCCTTGGTCTGGCCGACGCCCGAGATGTCGTCGTTCTCGCCCTCGACCGTCATCAGCGCGACGCGGCGGATGGCGGTGAGGTCGACCGGCTTGTCACGGTGCATCATCTCGCCCTTGGGCAGGGCATGCTGGACGAAGACGGTGTCGACGGTCTGGAGATAGAACTCGGCGGTCAGGTCCATCACCGCGAGATACTCGTCGTAGAAGTCGCGGTGCTTCTCGGCGGAATCGCCGTCGCCGCTGACGAGATGCTTGAACATGTCGTAATGGGCAGTGACGTGACGGTCGATATTCATCGCCATGAAGCCCGAGAGCTGCATGAAGCCGGGATAGACCTGCCGGAATGCGCCGAGGCTCGGGAAGGGCACGACGGTGATGCAGTTGCGGCGGAACCAGTCCGTGCCGCGCTCCATCGCGAGCTGGTTGACGGCAGTCGGCGAGCGGCGGGTGTCGATCGGGCCGCCCATCAGCGTCATCGAACGGGGCGCGCAGGGGTCCGATTCGGCCTCCATGCGGGCGACCGCGGCAATGACCGGCACGGACGGCTGGCAGATCGCCATGACATGGGTGTCCGGCCCCAGCATCTGAAGCATGCCGATGACGTAATCGATGTAATCGTCGAGGTCGAAGCGTCCCTCGGAAAGCGGCACGAGGCGGGCATCGACCCAATCGGTGATGTAGACCTCGTGGCCCGGCAGGAAGGCCTCGACCGTGCCACGCAGCAGCGTGGCGTAATGGCCGGACATCGGCGCAACCAGCAACACCTTCGGCTGCGGCTTGCGGCGGCTGCTTGGGATCTTGCGGTCGAAATAGACCAGCTTGCAGAAGGGGCGCTCCCAGACGACCCGCTCCTCGACGGCGACCTTGACGCCGTTCATCGTGGTCTCGTCGAGGCCGAAGGCGGGCTTGCCGTAGCGGCGCGTCATACGCTCGAACAATTCGCAGGACGCGGCGACCGTCCGGCCGAAGGGCGTGTAGGTGAGCGGGTTGGCCGGGTTCTTGAAGGCCAGATGCATCGCATCCGAAACCCCGCGCACCGGGCTCACCATCATGTGAACCGCTTCGTAGGCATGGTAGGCAAACGACATGGCGGCCCCGTACATACGATGAATGTCCTTCCGGCGGCGCAACATGCAATGATGCGACGCAGCATCGCACCTTACGTTGATTTTGTTCTCATTCAACCCGGCTAAAGGCTAAGATTTTCCTGCGATGTGGATGAAGCCGGGAAAAAGCCCACGGCAGGCGCCGCGCAGGAGACCAGCAGACCTTGAGCTTCCCGGACTTCTCCGCCCCGGCCCTGGCGCGCTCCAGCCGCCATCTGCGCCTCGATACGCTGGTCAGGCTGCGCTGGCTCGCCATCGCCGGGCAGAGCCTCGCCGTCACCGGCGTGCATTTCGGCCTCGGCTTTCCCCTGCCCTTCGGCTGGTGCTTCAGCGTCATCGCGGTTTCGGCCTGGCTCAATATCGCGCTGCGCATCCGCTTTCCGCTGAGCCATCGCCTCAACGACAGGGCCGCGACCGCCCTGCTCGGCTTCGACATCGCCCAGCTCGCGGCGCTGCTCTTCATGACCGGCGGCCTGCAGAACCCGTTCGCGATCCTGTTCCTGGCGCCGGTGATGATCTCGGCGACGGCCCTGCCGCCGCAACGCACGCTCGTCCTGGGGCTGCTGGCGATGGGCCTCGCGACCCTGCTCAGCCGCTATCACCTGCCATTGCCCTGGGCCGGGAACGACCGGCCGGTGCTGCCCGCCTTTTACCAGCTCGGCAACTGGGCTGCGCTCGTGCTCGGCCTCGGCTTCACCGGCATCTATGCCTGGCGCGTCGCCAAGGAGGCGCGCGACCTCTCCGACGCACTCGCCGCGACCGAACTCGTGCTGGCACGTGAGCAGCACCTGTCACAGCTCGACGGGCTCGCCGCCGCCGCGGCGCATGAGCTTGGCACGCCGCTCGGCACGATCGCGCTCGTCGCCCGCGAATTAACCCGCCTCGCCCCGCCCGAAGGAGAGATGGCCGAGGATATCGCCTTGCTGCGCGAACAGGTCGAGCGCTGCCGCGGCATCCTGGGCAAGCTCTCCAGCCTGCAGGACGAGGATGCCGGCCCGCTCGGCCAGCTCACCCTGCGCCTGCTGATCGAGGAGACCGCCGGGCCGCAGCGGCCCTTCGGCGTGCCTTTCGAGATCACCATGACCGGCGACAAGCCCGAGCCGGTCTGCCGGCGTAATCCCGGCATGATCTACGGCCTCGGCAATATCGTCGACAACGCCGTCGATTTCGCGCGTGCGACCGTGGCGATCACAGCGGAATGGAACCAGAGCCAGGTCGTGCTGGTGATCGCCGATGACGGCCCCGGTTTCCCACCGGATGTGCTGATGCGGGCCGGCGACCCTTATCTCTCGCGCGGAGCGGGTGAAGGCCGGGCCGGCGGGGGCCTCGGTCTCGGTCTCTTCATCGCCAAGACGCTGCTGGAGCGAGGTGGTGCTACGCTGGAATTCTCGAACCGGCCGGCTCCTGCGAGCGGCGCTTCGATCCGAATTACCTGGTCCCGCGACGATTTCGAGGCCGACCTGCCCAGCGATGGGGGTACCCAGGCGGGCGCATCGGCCTTAAATGAAGCTGACTGAGCCGGCCTCCCGGGGGAGAGCCGGAAAACCGAAACCCTAATGCGCGCCGCCGCAGCGCGCCGAGAAGCGGCAAGGAGAAGACGATGCAGGATGCAGCGAGCGAAACCGACAGGGCCGGGCCGGCCGACGACATGTCCCTTCTGCTGGTCGACGACGACAGGCCGTTCCTGACCCGCCTCGCCCGCGCCATGGAAGGCCGCGGCTATGCGGTCCGCATCGCCGACAGCGTCGCGGCGGGCATGGCTGCCGTGGAAGAAGCGGCACCGGCCTTCGCGGTGATCGACCTGCGCCTCGGCGACGGCAACGGCCTCGACGTGATCGCCCGCCTGAAGGAGCGCCGGCCCGATGCGCGCGGCGTGGTCCTGACCGGCTACGGCAATATCGCGACCGCCGTCAGCGCCGTGAAGCTCGGCGCCTTCGACTTCCTCGCCAAGCCGGCCGATGCCGACGAGATCCATGCAGCGCTCGCAGCCCAGCGCGATGCCCGCCCGCAACCGCCGGAAAACCCGATGTCGGCCGACCGGGTGCGCTGGGAGCATATCCAGCGCGTCTACGAACTCTGCAGCCGCAATGTCTCGGAGACGGCACGCCGGCTCGGCATGCATCGCCGCACCCTGCAGCGCATTCTCGCCAAACGCGCGCCGCGCTGATCCCGCAAAAACGCAAAAGCCCGCCGGACAAACCGTCCGGCGGGCTTTTGCTTAATCGTTCGCTTGTGGGGCTCAGGTCGCGCAGGCGGGCACGATGCGGGTCGCGCGGCGCTCGAGCGACACCGCGAACACGGCGAGACCCAGCGCCAGCAGCGGCACGACGGCAGCGACCGGCGCGATCGCGCCATAGCCCAGCCCCTGCGTGATCACCGCGCCACCAAGCCAGGCGCCGAAGGCGTTGCCGAGATTGAAGGCGGCGATGTTCAGGCTGGAGGCCAGCCCCTGCCCGGCGCCGCCCGCCTGCTGAAGCACCCACATCTGGAGCGGAGCAACCGTGGCGAAGGCGGCGGCACCCAGTACGAAGGCCGCGATGACGGCACCAATCTGGCTGTGGAATGCGAAGCCCGAGGCGAACATCGCGATGGTCAAGAGCGCGATTGAGCCGATCAGCGCCGGGGCAAGCCTGCGATCGGCCCAGCGCCCGCCGAGCAGGTTGCCGACGACGAGCCCGCCGCCGAAGACCAGCAGGATCGGCGACACGGCGGCCTCGCTGAAGCCGGCGAGCTGGACGAGGATCGGCTGGATGAAGGTGAAGACCGCGAAGATGCCGCCGAAGCCGAGCACGGTCATGACGAGGCCGAGCTGAACCTGCGGCCGCGCCAGCACCTTGAATTCCTCGGCGAGCGAGCCGGGCACGACGCGCTCCCGATCAGCCGGGACGAAGACGGCGAGGACGACCAGGGCGACGAGACCGATCGCGGTCACCGCCCAGAAGGTCGAGCGCCAGCCAAAGGCGAGGCCGAGCCAGGAGCCGAACGGCACGCCGAGCAGGGTCGCCAGCGTCAGGCCAGTGAACATGAGCGCGATGGCCGAGGCCTTGCGCTCCGGGGCGACGAGGCTGGTCGCGACGAGCGAGCCGACGCCGAAGAAAGTCCCGTGCGCCAGCGCGGTCACGATCCGCGCCGCCATCAGCCAGCCAAAGCTTGGGCTCAGCGCCGCGGCAAGATTGCCGAGGGTGAAGATCGCCATGAGCACGAGCAGCGTCGTCTTGCGCGGAAGCGTGCGGGTCGCGATCGTCAGCACGGGCGCGCCGACGAAGACGCCGAGCGCATAGCCGGTCATCAGCAGGCCGGCGAGCGGGACGCTGATGCCGAGATCGGCGGAGACCTGCAGGAGCAGGCCCATGATGACGAATTCGGTGACGCCGATGCCGAAGGCACCGACGGTGAGAGCATAAAGGGCAATAGGCATGGAATGCCTCCGGGGAGCTTGTTCGGGCCCGGAGATAGCGCGGCGAGGGCTTGTGAATTAGACTGCATGAAAGATCAGCAATTGTGAGTTGAATTCACGATGCCACGCAGCGAGGTCAACCGGTCCGGCGAGATGGAGGTCTTCGCCCGCGTCGTCGAACTCGGCGGCTTCTCGCCGGCGGCACGCGCGCTTCGGATGACGCCATCGGCAGTGAGCAAGCTCGTCGCGCGGCTGGAGGCGCGGCTCGGCGTCCGCCTGATCGTCCGCTCGACCCGCAAATTCATGCTGACCGAGGAGGGCACGACCTTCCATGAGCGGACCTTGCGCGTGCTCGCCGATCTCGACGAGGCCGAACGGGCGGTCGCGGCCTGCCAGATCCCGCGCGGACGTTTGCGCGTGAATGCGAATGTCGCCTTCGGCTGGCACTATCTGCTCCCGGTCGCGCCGCGCTTCATGGCGGTGCATCCCGGCATCCAGCTGGACATCTCGATCACCGACGCGGTGATCGATCTCGTCGACGAGCGCGCCGATGTCGCGATCCGGGTCGGCCCGCTCAAATCCTCCCAGCTCGTCGCACGCAAGCTCGGCGAGAGCGTCTCGGCGATCGTCGCCTCACCGGATTACCTGGCGGCGCATGAAGCGCCGGATCATCCCGACAAGCTTGCCGGCTGCGACCTCATCACCTTCAACTTCGCCCGGCATCGCGATACCTGGCCTTTCGTCATCGATGGCCAGCGTGTCTTCCTGCCGGCCCATGGCCGCGTCACGGTCGGCGACGGCGAAAGCGCGCGGCGCCTGGCACTGGCGGGACAGGGCCTGACCCGGCTCTCGCTCTTCCATATCGCCGACGACATCGCCGCCGGCCGGCTCGTCCCCGTGCTGGAGGCTTTCAATCCGGGCGATGTCGAGGACATCCACGCCGTCTATGTCGGTCATGGCGGCAAATTGCCCGCGAGGGTGCGTGCCTTCATCGATTTCCTCGTCGCGGAGATCGACCTGCGCCGGTTCGCTACGATGCCGAAAGCAGCAATCGCCGCAGCCCGCTAGATGATTTTATCAGACTGAACCCTCGGGGTCCTCGATCAAGGCCAGCCGGCTGGAGGCCAGCCGCGCCAGCGCGATGGTCAGCATCTTCCGCCGCGCCGCGCTCAAGGGATGGCGCGGCGGCTCGCGCAGCAATTCGCCGCCATAGGCATCGGCGACGATCAGGCCGACATCATCAGGGAGGATTTCGCGCGGGAACTCAGGCGCAACGGCGAAAAGGAAGCCGTCGCAATAATCGCGATAATCCGGCCATTTGCCGTCGACGCGGTAGTCGGCGATGCCCGACTTGACCTCGACGACCCAGAGCTCGCCAGAAGGCGACAGCGCGACGATGTCACCGCGCCGGCCATTGGCGAAGGTCATCTCCCTGACGATGGCATAGCCGCGCTCCCGCAGGTGCCGGCCAGCGCCGCGGCAGACCATGCGCGTGATATCGGGCCGCGCCGGCGGCGGGTTCAGGACGGAATCCGGAAGGGACATGCGTGCATGTTCCCTCTTTGTTTCCAGAAATGCAAGCTTCGACCAGCAGCCTAAGGCAGGTTCTCACGCAGGATGATCTCGATGCTGGGCGGCGCCGTTCCCTCCGAGGCCGGGCGGCCGGCACGCAGATTGGCGAAGATCGCGATGCAGCTCATCAGCGCGGCATGGGGATGCTGGGTGATGACCGCGTCCATCGTGCCGTCGAGCAGGAGCGCGCGCGTCTCGGGTGTCAGGCCATGGCCGACGAAGACGACATCCTGCTGCCGGCCCGCCTCCTTCAGGGCGCGCGCGATCCCCTCCGGTCCACCGCCGATATTGTAGATGCCGGCGAGATCCGGGTGCTGGGCCAACAGCGCCTTGGCCTGGCGATAGTTGCGGCCGTCGTCGTCGAGCCCCTCGCGCAGGCCGACGACCTCGATCTGTGGAAACAGCTCCTCGAAGAGATGCAGGAAGCCCATCTCGCGCTCCTCATGGGCGCGATAGCTCAGGCTGCCGGCGATGACCGCAACCTTGGCCGGCCGCCGGCCGATGAAGCGAGCCGCGAGATAGCCGGCCGTGCGCCCGGCCGAGCGATTGTCGAGCCCGACATAGGCGGCGCGGCGGGCATTCGCGATGTCGGAAATCAAGGTCACGGCCGGCACGCCGCGCTCGGCCAGGCTGTTGACCGCCTCGCGCACCGCCGGATGTTCCAGCGCCATGAAGGCGATGCCGTCGACATCGCGCCCGACCTGGCGGAGCTGCTGGGCCAGCAATTCCGGCTTGAAGCTCTCGATGAACTCGACGCGGGCGCGCATGTTGAAGGAAGCGAGCTGCTCCTGCGCCTCGGCGATATGGCGCCCGAGCATGGCGAGGAAGCGGTTGCTGCCGGCCGGCAGCAGGAAGGCGAGCCGCATTGGCGTGAAGGCCTGCGCCGGCAGGGTTGGATCGAGCACATAGCCCAGTTCGCTCGCGGCCTTCAGCACGCGCTGGACGGTGGCCGCGCGCACGCCGGGACGCTGGTTCAGCACCCGGTCGACCGTCGCGGTCGAGGCGCCGGACAGCGCCGCGACATCGGCGATGCGGGCCATCCGGCGGCGCTGCAGGCTTTCGCCACTACCGTTTTTCTCTGCCGTACCCGTCATAGAATCACATCAAAAAACATCAGTATTTGAGTTTGACCACCATCATTCCAGCTTCCTAATCTGAGGGCAAGAAGACCGCAATCAATCAAATCGCATCAGCGATACCGGGAGGACCATCATGACGAACTTCACGCGCCGCACGGTGCTGCGTACGCTCGCCGCCGCCCCCGCAGCCTCGCTCATCGCCATGCCGCATATCGCGCGGGCGGCCGAGATCGAGCTGAAATACGGCAACAACCTGCCGCTCAGCCATCCGCTCAACATCCGCGCCCAGGAAGCGGCCGAGCGTGTCGCCAAGGAGACGAACGGCCGGGTCGAGATCAAGATCTTCCCGAACAATCAGCTCGGCGGCGATACCGACATGCTGAGCCAGGTCCGCAACGGCGGCATCACCTTCTTCACGCCGTCGGCGCTCGTCATCGCGACCCTGGTGCCGGTCGCGGCGATCAATGCCGTCGGCTTCGCCTTCGCCGATTACGACCAGGTCTGGAAGGCGATGGACGGCAAGCTCGGCGCCCATGTCCGCGAGGCCATCTCGAAGGTGAACCTCTATGCCTTCGAGAAGATGTGGGACAACGGCTTCCGCCAGATGACCACCTCGGGCAAGGCGATCGAGACCGCCAAGGAGATGGCCGGCCTCAAGATCCGCGTGCCGGTGAGCCCGCTCTCGATCTCGATGTTCAAGGCGCTCGATGCCGCGCCGGCTAGCCTGCAGTTCTCGGAGGTCTACACGGCGCTCCAGACCAAGGTGGTCGATGCGCAGGAGAACCCGCTGCCGATCATCCAGGTCGCCAAGCTCTTCGAGGTGCAGAAGAGCTGCGCGATCTCGAACCATATTTGGGACGGGTTCTGGTTCATCGCCAACGGGCGTGCCTGGCGCGGCCTGCCGGCCGATATCCAGAAGATCGTCGCCGGCGCGATCAACGATGCCGGCGTCGCCCAGCGCGGCGACATCAAGAAACTCAACGAGACCGTGCAGGCGGATCTGCAGTCGAAGGGCCTTGCCTTCAACAAGACGGACCCGGATTCCTTCCGCGCCAAGCTGCGTGAGGCCGGCTTCTACAAGGAGTGGCAGGAGCGCTTCGGCAAGGACGCCTGGAGCCTGCTCGAAGACGCCGTCGGCAAGCTGGCCTGAGACGTGCGGGCGGGCCTATAAGGCCCCCAAAGCACAAGACAGGAAACGCCCCGATGGATGCCCATAGCGCGACCCTTCCCGCTGCCGCCATGCCCGCAAACGGGCTCGGCCGCTTCGCCGGCCATCTCGACCGCGGCCTCGGCGGCCTGGTCGAGACGGTGGCGGCCGTGCTCGTGGTCGTCGAGATCATCATTCTCGGCGCCGGCGTCGTGGCGCGCTATGTCTTCCATGCCCCGCTGGTCTGGTCGGACGAGCTCGCCTCGATCCTGTTCCTCTGGCTCTCGATGCTCGGCGCGGTCGTCGCGCTCCGGCGCGGCGAGCATATGCGCATGACCGGGCTGGTCTCCCGCGTCTCACCGCAGACGCGGGCGCTGCTGGAAGCGGTCGCGATCACCGCCTCGATCGCCTTCCTGCTGCTGATCATGCCGCATGCGGTCGAATATGCCGAGGAAGAGAACTTCATCGTCACGCCCGCGCTGGAGATCAGCAATGCCTGGCGCGCGGCGGCGATCCCGATCGGCGTCGGTTTGATGCTGATCGCGGCCGGCTGCCGGCTGCTGCGCTTCGCCTCGCTGAAGCCCGCGCTGATCGCGATCGGAATCACCGCTCTGTTCGTGCTGCTGTTCTGGCTCGCCGGCCCCACGCTGAAACCGCTCGGCAAGCTCAACCTGATCGTCTTCTTCGTCGGCGTCGTCGCGCTCAACGTCTTCTCCGGCGTGCCGATCGCCTTCTCCTTCGCGCTCGCCACCTTCGGCTACCTCGCCTGCACCACCTCGACGCCGATGCTGGTCATGGTCGGCCGGCTCGACGAGGGCATGAGCCATCTGATCCTGCTCGCCGTGCCGCTCTTCATCTTCCTGGGCGCGTTGATCGAGATGACCGGCATGGCCCGCGCCATGATCCAGTTCCTGGCGAGCCTGCTCGGCCATGTCCGCGGCGGCCTGTCCTATGTGCTGGTCGGCGCGATGTATCTGGTTTCCGGCATTTCCGGCTCGAAGATCGCCGACATGGCCGCGATCGCACCGGTGCTCTTCCCGGAGATGCAGAAGCGCGGCGCCAAGCCCGGCGATCTCGTCGCCCTGCTCTCGGCGACCGGCGCGCAGACCGAGACGATCCCGCCCTCGATCGTGCTGATCACCATCGGCTCCGTCACCGGCGTCTCGATCGCAGCCCTGTTCACCGGCGGCATGCTGCCGGCCGTGGTGCTGGGCGCGGCGCTCTGCTTCGTGGTCTGGTGGCGCTGCCGGGGCGAAGACCTCAGCAACGTCAAGCGCTATCCCAAGCGCGAGATCGCCAAGCTCGCTTTGATCGCAGCGCCCGCCATCGCCCTGCCCTTCGTCATCCGCGCCGCGGTGGTGGAAGGTGTCGCGACCGCGACCGAGGTCTCCACCATCGGCATCGCTTACGCGATCCTCGCCGGCATCCTGCTCTACCGCCAGTTCGACTGGCGCCGCCTGCCCAAGATGCTGATCGAGACGGCCTCGCTGACCGGTGCGATCATCTTCATCATCGGCTGCGCCACCGCCATGGCCTGGGGGCTGACGCAATCGGGCTTCTCGCGCGACCTCGCCCAGGCGATGGCGGCGGTGCCGGGCGGAAGCTGGGGCTTCCTCGGCATCTCGATCGTCGCCTTCACCATCCTTGGCAGCGTGCTCGAGGGCATCCCGGCGATCGTGCTGTTCGGGCCGCTGGTGTTCCCGATCGCCAAGCAGGTCGGGATACACGAGGTCCACTACTCGATGGTCGTGATCTTCGCGATGGGCATCGGGCTCTTCGCCCCGCCCTTCGGCGTCGGCTATTACGGCGCCTGCGCGATCAGCAAGATCAATCCCGACGAAGGCCTGAAATACATCTGGGGCTACATCCTCGCCCTGATCCTCGGCCTGCTCGTCGTCGCTGCCGTGCCGTGGATCTCCATCGGCTTCCTCCGGTCCTGATAATCAGAAAGCAACGCCCATGAGCCGCTTCTTTGGCCAGATCCGTCAGGCTGGCTACGTCGTCCCGGATATCGAGGCGGCGATGGACTACTGGAGCCGCGTGCTGGGCGTCGGACCGTTCTTCTACAATCCGAAGGTCCCGATCAGGAACTACCGCTACAAGGGCGAGACCTACGAGCCGCACAACTCCGTGGCGCTGGCCAATTCCGGCCCGCTCCAGATCGAGCTGATCCAGTGCCGCAACGCCGTGCCGTCGATGTACAAGGACTTCACCGATGCGGGGCTGACCGGCCTGCAGCATGTCGCCTACTGGACCTCGGACTACGATGCCGACCTGGAGCGGCTCGTCGCGGAAGGCTTCAAGCCGGTGATGTCCGGCGAGGTCGGCGAGCGCGGGCGCTTCGTTTATTTCGACACGCATTACCACCCGGGCACGGTGATCGAACTCTCGGAGGTCGCCGGCCCCAAGGGCGAGATGTTCCGCCTGATCCGCGAGGCGTCCGAGACCTGGGACGGCAAGGATCCGGTCAGGCCCTTCCCGGACCTGAGCAAGCTCGCTGCTGCGGCAGCCTGATATCCCTTCGCATACCGACCCCATGACCAGCGAACGCTTCGAAGCGACCTATCTCATCGAAACTCCGCTCGACCCGGCCAAGGTCGCGGAGGTGATGGCGGGTGAGCAATCCTGCGGCACCTTCGCGCGCGTCGCCGGCGAGACCGACGAGTTGCGCAAGCGGGCGCGGGCCGTCGTAACGCGGATCGAGGAGCTGGAGCCCGCCACGGAGCCCAGCCTGCCTAATGCGTGGCTTGCGCGGAAGGGCGTCGGCGGGCCATGGCGGCGCGCGCGCATCACGATCTCCTTCCCGGTCGACAATGTCGGCGCCAATCTCGCGACGCTGGCCGCCGTGGTTGCGGGCAATCTCTACGATCTCGGCGAGGTCACCGGCCTCAGGCTCGAAAGCATCGCCCTGCCCTGGTCATACCGCCAGCGCTTCCCGCTGCCGGCACAGGGCATCGCCGGCACGCGGCGCCTGACCGGGGCGGCGAAAGGACCGCTCGTCGGCTCGATCATCAAGCCGAATGTGGGTCTCAGCGCCGCACAGACGGCCGAACTCGTCGCGAGCCTCTGCGAGGCCGGGCTCGACTTCATCAAGGATGACGAGATCTCGGCCGATCCGGTGCATGCGCCGCTGGCCGAGCGCATCCCGGCGGTGATGGCGGCGGTTCGCCGGCATCAGGACCGGACCGGCAAGCACGTCATGGTCGCCTTCAACATCACCGACGAGACCGACGCGATGCGCCGCCATGCCGATCTCGTCACGCGCGAGGGCGGTTCCTGCGTGATGGCGAGCCTGAACTGGTGCGGCTTCTCCGCGATCGAGAGCTTACGCCGCTCGACTGATCTCGCTCTGCACGGCCATCGCAACGGCTATGGCGCCTTCTCGCGCCATCCGCTGCTCGGCATCGGCTTCCAGGCCTATCAGGTGCTGTGGCGGCTGGCCGGTGTCGACCATATGCATGTCCATGGCCTGCAGGGGAAATTCGCGCAGGAGGACGAGGAGGTCGTGACCTCCGCTGGGGATTGCGTCACGCCGCTGACCGATGGCGCCGACGACCGGGTGATGCCGGCCTTCTCCTCCGGGCAATGGGCCGGTACGGCTCAGGCGACCTGGGATGCGATCGGCCATGACGACCTGCTGTTCATGGCCGGCGGCGGCATTCTGGCTCATCCCGGCGGCCCGAAGGCCGGCGTCGCCAGTATCCGGCAGGCCTGGGCTGCCGTCGCCGAAGGCACGCCAATCGTGGAGGCGGCGCGAACGCACCCTGAATTGCAGCAGGCGCTCGACACTTTCGGCGGCAAGGCGGGCTAGCGCGCCGTGACGACGAAGCGCATCCCTCTCTACGGCTGGTACGGCGACGATTTTACCGGCTCGACCGATACGCTGGCGACGCTGGCGGAGCGTGGCTTTCGCGCCCTGCTGTTCCTGCGCCAACCGAGTGAAGCCCAGTTGGCGGCAGCCGGCCCGCTCGACGCGATCGGCATTGCAGGCGCTAGCCGGGCCATGGCACCGGACGCGATCACCGCGGAACTGACGGAGATCGGGCGCTTCTTCGCCGGGCAGGGCGTCGGGCTGATGCATTACAAATGCTGCTCGACCTTCGACAGCGCGCCTAATGTCGGCAGCATCGGCGCGGCGGTCGCAGCGCTGAAGCCGTTCTTCCCGAACCCGCTCGTGCCGATCCTTGGCGGCCAGCCCAATCTCGGGCGCTTCTGCCTGTTCGGAAACCTGTTCGCGGCCGGCGGCGACGGCACGGTCCACCGCATCGACCGGCACCCGACGATGAGCCGTCATCCGGTCACGCCGATGGCGGAAGCAGATCTGCGCCGGCATCTTGCCGCGCAGGGGTTCGAAGGTATCGGACTCGTCGATTATCGCGCCTATGGCGAGGGCTCGGCAGCACCGGCGACGCCGCCAGACGGAAGCCCGGCCGTCCTGTTCGATGTGGCAACCGAGGCCGATCTCACGGCGATCGGTGGATGGCTCGCGACGTCACTGAGGAATGGGCCGATGCTTGCGGTGGGGGCAAGTTCGGTCGCCCGCGCCTTCGCGGCCGGGCATGGCAAAGCGGTCATTTCCGCATCGGCGTCAGATGCGAAATATTGCGGGGCAGGACCGGTCCTCGCCCTAGTCGGCAGCCTGTCGCCGGTCACACGCGCGCAGGTCGAAGCGGCGCAAGGCTACGCGATGCTGCCCGTCGATGCCGGCCGGTTGTTGGCGGATGCAAACTATGGAACGGAGCTGCGCGCCGCAGCCTTGTCCAAGCTGGCTCAAGGCGACGTCATGCTGGTGACCAAACGGCCTGAGGGCGCTCCGACGGCAGCAGGCGCAGTTGCGGAAGCGACCGGGGCATTGCTCGCCGCAATCATCACCGAGGCTCGCCTCGGCCGGCTCGTCGTCGCGGGTGGCGATACCTCGACTATGGCGATCCGGTCCCTGCCGCTCTGGGGACTCTCCTACCTCCGGCCCTGCGTGCCCGGCGCGCCGCTCTGCCGCGCCCATTCCGACGATGCGCGTCTCGACGGGCTCGAGATCGTGCTGAAGGGCGGGCAGATGGGGCCGCCCGGCTTCTTCAATAACGAGGCACGCGCCTAGCCCGGCAGGCAGCCATCCGTGCCGGCGCCACAGACCAGCGCGCAGACCTTCTCGCCACCGGACAAGGCGACCCGCCCTGATTGCAGCGCCGCCAGCGCCGCCGCGCCCGACAGGTCGGCGGCGATGCCGAATTCGAACCAGAGCGATTTCGCCGCCGTCTCCATCTCGGCGTCGGTGATCAGAACGATCTCGTCGACATTCCGGGCCGTCGCCTCATAGATCGCCTGATCGGTCTGGCGGCAGGACATGGTGGCGACGCGCGTCTCCAGCTTGCCGAGCGCGACGAGGCGCCCGGCGGCGAAGCAGGCGTGGAGCGTCGGCGAGCCCACCGGCTCGATGCCGATGATCCGGGTCTGCGGGCGCAAGGCCTTCACCGCCGTCGAGAGGCCGGTGATCAATCCACCGCCGCCGATGGCGACGAGGATGATGTCGACATCGGGCATGTCGTCGAGGATGTCGAGGCCGAGCGTGCCCTGCCCGGCCACGACGACCGGATCACTGAAGGGATGGGCATAGGTCGCGCCGGTTTCGCGGGAGCGAGCCAGCGCGGCGGCATTGGCATCGTCCCAGATCGCGCCGACGATATGGACGTCGGCGCCCCAGTCGCGCAGCTTGGCTATCTTGTCCGGAGCGGCATTGGACGGCAGGAAGATCGTCGCGTTGACGCCGAGCACATGGGCCGAGCGGGCGATGGCGAGACCGTGATTGCCGCCGGACGCCGTGACGACGCCGCGCGCCAGCTCGTCCTTCGACAGGGTCAGAAGGCGGTTCATCGCACCGCGCGCCTTGAAGGAGCCGGCCGCCTGCAGCAATTCGAGCTTGAGCGTGACGTCGCCGCCGAAATCGCCGCCGCGCGTCTTCGCGTAGGGCAGCGTCGGGGTTTTTCGGATGTAGGGCGCGATGCGCTGGCGGGCGGCGCGGATATCGTCGAGCGCGATCATCAGAGGGTCCCGCGATAAGGCGCCGCCACGATCAGGCAGCAATTGCCCGGCTTCACGCGGCCCGGCTGGCGCCGACCGTAGAGGATGCCGTCGGCGGCGTAATGCAGCGTCTCGGGTTGGCGCGTTGGGTCCCAGGTGCAGTGGATGCGTCCGGCCGGCTCGCCGGCGCTGACCTTGGTGCCGTTGGCATGGAAGGGCTCGAAGATGCCGTCCGCCGTCGCATAGACGTAAGCGGAGATGCCGGGCAGCTCGAGGATCTGCCCCTCGCTGCGCCTGGGCTCGGGTTTTTCACGGACGACGACGCCGAGATGGTCGAGCACATTGGCGACACCGCGCCGGCAGACCGCAAGCGCGTCCAGCGAGACCGTGCCGGCCCCGGCCATCTCCGTGCCGACCGTGACGAGCCCGGCCCGGCAGGCGGCCGCCGTCGCGGTGCGCGGTTCGCCGAGATTGCTGATCACCACGGTCATCGGCGCGTCGAAGGCCTGCACCGCCGCGATATTGCGTTTGTGCAGGGCGGGATCGTCGGTCGGCTCGACGATGGCGCTCGGAATGATGTCGAGCGAGGAGCCGCCCGAGTGCAGGTCGAGGAAGGCGTCACCGATCGGCAGGATATGGTCGGTGACGAAGGCCGAGATCTGCTGGGTGATGGTGCCGCGCGGATCGCCCGGGAAGGTGCGATTGAAGTTCAGTCCGTCGACCGGCGAGGTGCGCTGGCCGGCCATCACGGCGTGGACGTTGTTCGCCGGCATCAGGATGAGGCGGCCCTGGACGCGGCCGGGATCGAGATCGCGGATCAGGTCGCAGATCGTGATCGGCCCCTCATATTCGTCGCCATGGTTGCCGCCTTCCAGGATCACGGTCGGGCCGGTGCCGTTCTTGATCACGGCGATCGGCACGCGGGTCGCGCCCCAGGCATCGTCATGCGGCGAATGCGGGATCATCAGGAAGCCGGTCTGCTTGCCCTCGCGGTCGAGATCGACGGTGAGGAAGGCGCTGGATGGGCGCGGGGTCGGCTTGGGGCGGAGGTTGGTCATGGCGGGCTCGATCGGACAGTACTTGGCATGACTTGGGGGGCCTCCCCGAGACGGGGAGGATCGATGCAGGCCGTCATGCTCGGGCTTGACCCGAGCATCTCAGGCAGAAGGAGGCTCCGACCAGCGCCTTCTGGTCGGGAGATTCTCGGGTCAAGCCCGAGAATGACGCGGGTGGTTCACGTCACAGCGTCGGCAGCGGATCCATCGGCATGTCCAGATACTTCCGGTGCAGCCGATCGAGCTCGCCGTTCATCGAATTGAAGAAGATGAAGCCGTCGAGCCAGCGCACGAGATTATGCTGGTCCATCTGCACGCCCATATGGGCCGGGCTGCGGCGGATGACGAACTTGCGCTCGAATTCCTTGTTCGGGTTCTGCTTGGCGAGCGCCTGCGCCACGATCGAGTTGGTGGCGAGGAGATCGGCCTGGCCGGTGATGTACGCGGCGGCGGCCGTCGCGTCGTCCTCGGTGCGCATCAGGCTGGCCTTCGGCGCCGCGGCCGAGATGGCGAGCTCCTGCGTCGTGCCCTTGGCGGCGGCGACGCGGGCGGAGCCGATCGTCTCCGGGCTCGACACCGTCGAGCTTTTCGCGCCGTAGACCGCGAGGAAGGTGTTGGCATAGGGCGCCGTGAACTGGATTTGCTTGGCGCGCTCGGGCGTCAGGCCCATCACCGAGATGACGATGTCGACCTTGTCGGTCATCAGGAAGGGAATGCGGTTGGCGCCGGTAATCTGCTGCATCTCCAGCTTCACGCCCAACCCCTTGGCGACCATCTCGGCCATTTCGATATCGAAACCGATGGCCTTGCGGTTGGCATCCTGCGAGCCGAAGGGCGGCGCATCGAGCGGCACGCCGATGCGGACGACGCCCTTGGACAGGATGTCCTGGAGCTTGTCGGCCTTGGCCTCGGCGGCGCCGAAGGCGGCGATGGCCAGGGCGGCTAAACCTGCGAACAGTGAACGCATCGTCTTCTCTCCCCTCGTTGATGTTGTTGGCGTTCCGCCTCAGTGCAGGACCGCGCTGAGGAAGGTCTGGAGTTCCGGCGTCTTCGGCTCGGCCAGCACGGCGGCCGCCGGCCCCTGCTCGTGGATGCGCCCTTCATGCATGAAGACGACGCGCGAGCCGAAGCGGCGGGCAAAGCCCATCTCATGGGTCACGAGGATCATGGTCATGCCCTCGTTCGCGACGGATTCGAGGACCTTCAGCACCTCGCCGGTCAGCTCAGGGTCGAGCGCGGATGTGACCTCGTCGAACAGCATCAGCTTCGGCCGCATGGCGAGCGAGCGGGCGATGGCGACGCGCTGCTGCTGGCCACCGGAGAGCTGCGAGGGGTAGGCGTCGAGCTTGTCCTCGAGGCCGACGCGGGCGAGCACCTCGCGCGCGACCTCGCGGGCAGCCTGCGGCGCCTGTTTCTTCACGACGCGTGGGGCGAGCGTGATGTTGTCGCAGACCGAGAGATGCGGGAACAGGTTGAAGCTCTGGAAGACGATGCCGACCTCCTGCCGCAATTTGCGCAGGTTGGTCGCGGGATCGTTGACCTGCGTGCCGTCGACGCGGATCACGCCGGCCTGGATCGGCTCCAGCCCGTTGATGCAACGGAGCATCGTGCTCTTGCCCGAGCCGGAGCGGCCGATCACGGCGATGATCTCGCCCTTGGCGACGTCGAGCGTGACGTCCTTCAGCACCTGGACCGAGCCGTAGCTCTTGTTGATCCCATGGATTTCAACGAGCGACATCGAGCTTCCGCTCGATCGAGCGGCTCCATTGCGAGAGGGGGAAGCACATCGCGAAATAGATCGCGGCGACGGTGATGTAGACGGCGAAGGGCTTGTAGGTGCCGGCCGCCGTGAGCTGGCCCTCGCGCGTCAGCTCGACGAAGCCGATCACCGCGGCGAGCGAAGTGTTCTTGATGAGCTGGACGAGGAAGCCGACCGTCGGCGGGATCGCGACCCGGATCGATTGCGGCACGATGACATGGCGCAATTGCTCCCACAGCGAGAGGCCAAGCGAGGCGCCTGCCTCCCACTGGGTCTTCGCGATGGAGACGAGCGCACCGCGCCAGATCTCGCCGAGGAAGGCGCTGCCATAGACCGAGAAGGCTGTCGCAGCCGCGAGCCACGGATTGACGGAGATGCCGGTGAGCGGCAGGCCGAAGAAGATCACGAACAACCAGACCAGCAGCGGCGTGCCCTGGACGATGTGGATATAGGCGGCGGCGAGCCAGCGCAGCGGCGCGAAGGGCAGGATGCGGGCGATGGCGATGACGATGCCGATCAGCGAGGCGCCGATGAAGGCGGTCGCGGTCAGTGCCAGCGTCCAGCGCGCCGCCGCGATCAGATACATCACATCGATGAGGCCGAATTCGCGGATCATCGCCTGACGAACGCCCAGTAATAGAGGCCTGCGAACAGGCCACGGAAGGCGAAGGCGAGCCCGAGATAGAGCACGCCGATGACGGTGTAGACCTCGAAATCGCGGAAGGTGCGCGACTGCACGATCGAGGCCGCGTGGAACAGGTCCTCGACCGAGATCTGCGAGACGACGCTGGTCGCCAGCATCAGCAATACGAACTGGCTGGCGAGCGCCGGGAACATCGCCTTCAGCGCGGGGAACATCACGACATAGCGGAAGACCTGCAGGCCGGAGAGCCCGAGCGAATGGCCGGCCTCGACCTGCGCCTTCGGCACGGCCTCCAGCCCGGCGCGGACGATCTCGGTGGTGTAGGCGCCGAGATTGATCACCAGCGCGATGATCGCGGCGGTGAGCCCGTCGAGCCTGACGCCGAAGCTCGGCAGGCCGAAGAAGATCAGGAAGAGCTGCACCAGCAGCGGGGTGTTGCGGATGACCTCGACATAGGTGCCGACGATCCGGCGAAGCCAGGCGGGGCCGTAGACGCGGGCGGCGGCGCAGGCGATGCCGATGACGAGGCCGCCGACCATCGCCAGCGCAGAGAGCAGCAGCGTGATCCAGACGCCGTCGAGGATCGATTCCCAGGTGGCGAAGACATCGCGGAACTGCAGGCCGTATTTCATCGCCGGCCGCCTCGCGGCAGCGGCGCGATGCCCCCAGAACCTGCGATATGATGCGACGATCGTACCATCCGCCTCCCCTTTGACGACGAGGCTAGGTTCGTTTCTTATTTGATGTCAAGCTTCATATATGAAACAGAGAGACATGAGCGACCTGCCGGATACCGAGAACGGAGACAAAAGCAGCTACGCGGCGCCGGCGCTGGAAAAGGGGCTCGACATCCTCGAACTCCTTGCCGAGGTCGGCGAGCCGCTCTCGACGCGCGAGATCGCCGAGCGACTCGCCCGCTCGAAGAGCGAGATCTTCCGCATGGTCTTCGTGCTGCAGCAGCGCGGCTATCTCGCCCGCGAGGCGGGAACCGACCGGCTCGAGCTGTCGCGCCGACTGTTCGATCTGGGCATCCGCACGCCGGCCGGGCGCCAGCTCACCTCGATCGTGCTGCCGGTGATGGAGCGCTTCAGCGAGGCGAGCGGGCAGGTCGCGCATCTCGTCGTGCTGAGCCGGGCCCAGACCGTGGTGCTGGCGACGACCTCGGGACATCTCGATGCCAGCGTCATCGTCAGGCCAGGCTATGGCCGCCCGGCGCTCGATGCGAATTCCGGGCTGCTGATCCTCGCCTTCCAAAGCAAAAGCCGCCGCGACGCGTTGATGCGGGAAGCATCGGAGGCCGACAAGCGGCGCCTCGAAGCTGCCGAGACCGAGCGCATATTCGCGGATATCCGCGCCCTCGGGCACCGCGTCGCCGCCAGCCGTGACATCATGGCGGTGACCGACATCGCCTGCCCGGTCATCGGCCCCGGCGGCCATGCCGAGGCGGCGATCCTGGTGCCCTGCCTGCAGCGCCACGGCATCGCGACCGACGAGGAGGCGATCCTGAAAGCGCTCAAGGCGAGTTGTGCCGAGGCCGGCTCGCAGCTGTCGCTTTAGCGGGGGCGCCGGCTGAAGCGTCAGGGGCGCTCTGAACCTTCCGACGATGGCTCTTCCCAATCCTGGGCCGCTCCGGCGAGATGCGCGACGAGAAGCTGTACGGCGCCCGGCCGGTCGCCCTTGTCGAGCGCGGCGAGAATGGCGAGGTGGTCCCGGCAGGATTGCAGGATCTGTTCCGGCTCCAGTTCCCAGAAATCGGCGAATTGATGCATGCGCCGCAGCGCATTCTGGCGCCGGACCGCCTGCAAGAAGAAGCGATTGCGCGACCATGAGGCCAGGGTTTCGTGGAAGGTCGAGTTGACCTCGAACCAGAGCTGCGGCGTGACCTCCCCGACCGGGCGGCGCATCAGCGCCTCATGCGCCGTGCGGAGTCGGGCGAGCTCGGCAGCATCGACGCGGTAGCCGGGCTGGCTCAGCGCCGCCGTCTCGATGGCGATGCGGAAGGCATAGGATTCGAGAATGGCCTCCGGCGTGTCGAGGCTCTCGGTGAAGCGCCAGCCATGGCCGCGCTGGCGCTGGACCAGCCCTTCCGAGGACAGCCGCATCAGGGCCTTGCGCAGATCGCCCTTGGCCGCGCCGAAATGCGCCAGCATCGCGTTCTCGGTGACTTCGGTCGGGAGATCGCCGCGCGCCCGCCCGGTCAAAATCCTCTGGTAGAGTTCGCCGCCACCGGCCGGGGCCGGCATATGCGCAGCGATCGCCACGTCGTCGACCGACTGCAGCAGGCTGAAGCCCTGGCTCTGCTCGCGCGCCAGCAGCCCCATCTCGACCAGCGTCAGGAGCGCGCTCCGCACTGGCGTACGCGAGACGCCGAACCGCGCCGCCAGAGGCTTCACGCCGACAGGCGCGCCCGCCGGCCAGCCCTCGTCGCGGGCCAACCGCAGGATGTCGCCGATGATCTCGCCGTGCAGGCTGTTGGCCATTCCCTGGTTTCGCCTCTTCCGGAGCGATTTGACAATCCGCGAAATGATGCGCCACTGTGCATCTTGGTCAATCAAAAAACACGATAGTGTCTCATGATCGAACCGTTTCCCTTCGTCTCCGTGTCAGGCTCGCCCTATGAGCGCGGCCGCAGCTATGGCGCGGCGGTGCCGGATCGCATCGTCGGCAGCGCCCGGTTCTATGCCGGCCAACTGGACGGGCTCGGCTCCAGCACGACGCTGCGCCGCAAGCTAATCGACGAGGCTAGGCAGGGAATCGCAGCTTTCGACGAGGCCTATCTGGAGGAGATGCGCGGCATCGCCGACGGCTCCGGCGTGCCGCTCGATGCGATCATCATGATCAACGCCCGCACCGAGATCGTCGCCAAGGCAAGGCTTCTCGCCAACCGTGCCGACGAGGAGGAAGAGGAAGACGAGGCCGATAATGACGGCTGCACCGGGGCGATCATCCTGCCCGAGCGCAGCGCCACCGGCGGCATCATCCAGGGCCAGAACTGGGACTGGCAGCCGGAATGCGCGAAGACCGCGATCGTGCTCAGGGTGCAGCGAAAGAACGGGCCGGACCTGCTGACCTTCGTCGAGGCTGGCGGGCTGGGCCGGCACGGCATGAACGAGGCCGGCATCTGCGTCACCGGCAATTACCTGCGCAGTGACCGCGACTATTGCCAGGAAGGCGTGCCGCTGGCGCTGGTCCGCCGCAAGGCGCTGGAGCAGGAGCATCTGGCGCTGGCGATCAAGGTGGTCGCGACCACGCCGAAGGCCTGCTCGACCAATATGATGCTCAGCCAGGACAAGGGCTTCGGCATCGACCTCGAATGCGCGCCGGACGAGGCCTTCCCGATCCTGCCCGAGGACGGGCTGATCGTGCATGCCAATCACTGGGCCAGCCCGACGGCGCTGGCGAAGCTGCGCGAGACCGGCATCGCCAGCGCGCCCGACAGCCCCTATCGCGACTGGCGCGTCCGCAATCTCCTGAACGAGCCGCGCCGGCCGCTCGGGCGCGAGGACCTGAAGGCTGCGCTGTTCGACGATTTCCTCTCGCCCTTCTCGGTCTGCCGCCCGCCACGCCCCGGCCAGCGCGGCGATATCACCGCCAGCGTGGCGATGATCCTGCTGGAGCCCGCCAAGGGCGTGATGGAGGTGGCGCCGCTGCCGGCGCTTAACCGGCATTTCACCTGCTACGGCCTGACCGGCGAGCCCTTCGCGACCGAAAAGGCCGCCTGACCGACATCGATCGCGCCGCTCGTCGCGGCATCTTGAGGGAGCCGATGCCATGAGACGCCCACTCGCCCTTGCCATCCTGCTCGCCGCCTGCGCGAGCCCGGCCGCGGCCCAGTCGATCACCGTCGCGGTCGCCGCCGACATCCGCAGCAACAATCCCGGCGTGAACCGCGACGACAGCACCGACGATTTCGCACTGCAGCTCGTCGAGGGGCTCGTCGGCTACAACGAGGGCGGCAATGCCACGCCGCTGCTGGCACAGAAGGTCGATCTCTCGGCCGACGGCAAGACCTATACCTTCACGCTGCGCGAGGGCGTGAAATTCCACAACGGCGCGACGCTGACCTCGGCCGACGTGCTGTGGAGCTGGAACCGTTATATGGACCCGAAGACCCAGTGGCGCTGCACCTCGGAATTCGACGGGCGCAGTGGTCTCAAGGTCGAATCCGTCTCGGCGCCCGATGCCAGGACCTTCGTCATGACCATCGACAAGCCGAACGCGCTGTTCCTCGACACGATGGCCCGAACCGACTGCGCGATGACCGCGATCCTGCACAAGGATTCGGTCAAGGCCGACGGAAGCTGGGACAAGCCGATCGGCACCGGCCCCTACAAGTTCGGCGAGTGGAAGCGCGGCGAGTATTTCACCATGACCGCCTTCGACGGCTACCAGTCGCCGGGGCAAGGCAAGATCGACGGCTATGTCGGCTCGAAGCGCCCGCTGCTCAAGGAGGTCAAGTTCCTCGTCGTCAAGGACGCGGCGACCGTGAAGGCCGGCCTCATCTCCGGCGCGCTGCAGATGAGCGAGACGCTGCCGAGCGATGTCGAGGAACTCAAGAAGGTGCCGAGCCTCAAGGTCATGGTCGCGCCCAACGCGGTCCGCCACATCTTCCTGATCCAGACCAAAGACACTGTCATGGGCAACAAGAACCTGCGCCAGGCGATCGCGGCGGCGCTGGACTATCCCGAGCTGGTCGCGGCGGCCTCCAACAATCTGGGCACGCCGAACAACTCGCCGATCTACTCGACCTCCGGCTATTTCGGCGAGGTCGAGAAACAGGGCCATAAATACGACCCGGCCCGGGCCAAGCAGTTGCTGCAGGAGGCCGGCTACAAGGGCGAGAAGATCACCATCCTCGCCAACAAGCGCCCGACGGTTCCGAGCTTCCCGGCGGCGGTGGTCTGGCAGCAGATGCTGCAGGCGGTCGGGATCAATGCCGAGATCGAGGTCCTGGACTGGGCGACGCAGCTCGACCGGTTCAACAAAGGCAACTACCAGATGCAGTCCTTCTCGTTCTCGGCCCGCTTCGACCCGGCCATCGCCTTCGAACAATTCTCCGGCCCGAAGGACAAGCAGCCGCGCAAGGTCTGGGACAATCCCGACGCCCAGGCGCTGATCGACAAGTCGATGCTGATCTCGGACAAGGCCGAGCGGCAGAAGATCTTCGACGAGCTGCACCGCCGCGTCATCGACGAGGTGCCGCTGATCTTCCTCTATAACGGCCTCGATGCCGTCGCGATGAGCAAGGCCATCTCCGGCTTCCAGCCCTGGCAGTCCAAGCTGCGGATGTGGGAAGTGACGCTGGCGCAGTGAGCCGCCGCCCGTCGACCAGCCCGGCGTCGAAGCCGCGAGCACCGAATGCGAATGCACCTCATTAGCAATAATGAGGTGCGCTGCATCAATGCTGCATCTGCAATCCCTCTGCTCGCGCTGCAGCTTGACATGGCCTTCGCGGCCAACCGAACATGACGGCCACATTGTCGGAAAGGTAGCTTATGCGTCTGTTTGCTGCGTCGCTCGCAACCGAGACCAATACGTTCTCTCCGATCCCGACATCCCGGGCCAATTTCGAGGCTTCCGCCTATTTCCCGGCGGGCCAGCATCCCGACCGGGCGACCCACACCACCGCCCCGCTCTATGTCGCGCGGCAGCGGGCCAAGCGCGACGGCTTCGAGCTGATCGAAGGGTCCTGCTTCTGGGCCGAGCCGTCGGGCACCTGCGCCAAGGCCGATTACGAGGAGATGCGGGACGAGATCCTCGTCCAGCTCAAGGCGGCGCTGCCGGTCGACGGCGTGCTGCTCGGCCTGCACGGCGCCATGGTCGCGCATGGCTACGACGACTGCGAGGGCGATATCATCGAGCATGTCCGCGCCATCGTCGGGCCGTCCGTGCCGATCGGCGTCGAGCTCGATCCGCATTGCCACCTGACCGAGAAGCGTGTCCGCCTCGCCGATGCGGTGATCCTCTACAAGGAATATCCGCATATCGACTTCGTCGAGCGGGCCGAGGAGCTGGTCGACATCATCCTCGGCACGATCCGCGGGCAGATCAAACCGGTGATGTCGCTCTATGATTGCCGGATGATCGAGCTGGTGCCGACGACGCGCGAGCCCGGCCGCTCCTTCGTGGACAGGATGAGCGCGCTCGAAGGCAAGGACGGCATCCTCTCGGTCTCGCTGGCGCATGGCTTCCAGCAGGGCGACGTGCCGGAGATCGGCACCCGCGTGCTCGTCATCACCAACAACGACAAGGCGAAGGGCGATGCGCTGGCAGCAAAGCTCGGCGAGGAGTTCCGCTCGCTCAAGGGGCAGTTCGCCCCGCCGGTGACCCCACTCGACGAGGCGCTCGACCGCGCGCTCGGCGGCGCAGCGAACGGCCCGCGCGTCATCGCGGATTCTACCGATAATGCCGGCGGCGGCGCGGCCTCCGACAACACCAACATCATCCACCGCCTGCGCGAGCGCGGCATCTCTGACGCCGCAGTCGGCCCGGTCTGGGACCCGGTCGCGGTCGCGTTCTGCCTGACGGCCGGCGTCGGCGCGACCATTCCGCTGCGCTTCGGCGGCAAGGCGGCCTCGACCTCGGGCACACCGGTCGATGGCGAGGTCACGGTACTCGGCGCCATCCGCAACGGAACCCAAAGCTTCGGCACCGCCAAGGTGCCGATCGGCGATGCTGTCGGCATCCGCATCGACGGCATCGACGTTGCGCTGCTCTCGCACCGGACGCAGGCGTTGGGGCTGGAGATCTTCACCAGCGTCGGCATCGACCCGACGCAGAAGCGCATCGTCTCCGTCAAGTCGACCAACCATTTCCACGCGGCCTACGGCCCGATCGCCAGCGAGGTGATCTACACCGATGGCGGTGGCCCCTCGCATCTCGACGTGCGCAAATATCCCTATCGCAAGATCAACCGGCCGCTCTGGCCGCATGATCCGCTCCCGCCGGGCCGGCTCGTCGTCTGACGCCTCGCGACCCGAAAGGAACAGGAGAGACGAAGCATGACCCGATGAGGGCCAGACGAGGTGAATGCCCGCGGCCCTCTGTTGCAACGAGGAGGAGAACGACATGACCACGACACGCCGACGTTTCGTTCAGGGCGGATTGGCAACCGGGGCGCTCGTCGCCGCGCCGGCCACGATCCGCGCCCAGACCACACCAACCGCGGCCCGCACCATCCGCACCGTCCTGCATGGTGATCTTCGCGTCTTCGATCCGATCTGGACCACCGCGAACATGACCTCGTACCACGCAGGCATGGTCTATGACACGCTGTTCGGCGTGAACGACAAGTTCGAGCCGCAGCCGCAGATGGTCTCGAAATGGTCGCTCTCGGACGACCGCAAGACCTATACGTTCGAACTCCGCGACGGCCTGCGCTTCACGGACGGCACGCCGGTCACCGCCAAGGATTGCGTCGCCTCGATCCGGCGCTGGGGCGCGCGTGATGGTGGCGGCCAGCACATGATGGCGCGCCTCGCCGATACGCCGGTGAAGGACGACAAGACCTTCCAGATCGTGATGAAGGAGCCTTACGGGCTCGTGGTGGAATGGCTCGCCAAGGCCGCGACCAATGTCTGCTACATCATGCGCGAGAAGGAGGCCGGGACCGATCCGAACCAGCAGATCAGCACGATCCTCGGCTCCGGACCGTTCCTGTTCAACGAGGGCGCAGTCGTCCAGGGCCAGCGCTACGTCTACGACAAGAACCCGAACTACGTGCCGCGCTCGGAGCCTGCGGTCTTCACCTCGGGCGGCAAGGTCGTGAATGTCGACCGCGTGGTGTTCGAGAACATCGCCGACGAGGCGACCGCGATCGCCGCGATCCGGGCCGGCGAGATCGACATGATCGAGTATCCGAACGTCGATCTGCTCGACTCGCTCGCCGGCGAGAAGGACATCAAGCTTGAGGTGCTGAACAAGCAAGGCCAGCTCGGCTGGTGCCGCGTCAACTGGCTCCATCCGCCGTTCAACAACGTCAAGGCCCGCCAGGCCATGCTGCACCTGATCCACCCGACCGAGGTGATGAAGGCGACCTTCGGCGACGAGAAATATTTCCGCGGCTGCTCCTCGCTGTTCGGCATGGGCACGCCGATGGAGAACGACGCCAATATCGACTGGTTCAAGACCGCGCCGGACATCGAGAAGGCCAAGCAGCTCGTCAAGGAATCCGGCTATGACGGCCGCCCGGTCGTGGTGCTGCAGGCAACCAACATCGCCTATATGAACAACGCCGCCAACCTGGTCGCGCAATGGATGCGCCAGGCCGGCTTCAACGTCTCGCTGCAGGCCTCCGACTGGGGCGCCGTCGTCACCCGCCGCGCCGTCAAGGCCGCGCCGGACCAGGGCGGCTGGAACGTGTTCTTCACCTCCGGCTCGGTCAACGCCTTCGGCAATCCCGTCTCGCTCAGCGGCCACGCCGCCAATGGCGAGAAGGGCTGGTTCGGCTGGCCGAGCAATGAGAAGCACGAGCAGCTGCGCGACAAATGGGCCAGCGCCCAATCGGATGCCGAGCGCAAGCAGATCGCTCGCGACATCCAGCAGAACGCCTGGGATTTCGTGCCGCATGCGTATTTCGGCCAATGGTTCCAGCCGGCGGCCCTGCGCAACCTCACGGGCCTGATCGGGATGCCTGAACTGATCCCGTTCTGGAACGTCAAGAAGGGCTGATTTCAGCCCGGCCGCGAACCCACCCACGGAGTCCGCCCCTCGGCGGGCTCCGCTTGCCCAGCCGTCTTCAGCTGATCGTGCCGGCGGCGCGAGGGCGAGCACGCGATACCGTGCCCGAGCGGGGCCTGCCGATCGTCCCGCACCAGACAAGCAAGCCGACGGAGGACGACCGACGCAATGCTGAGTTATCTCGTACAACGCCTGGCATCGACCCTTCTTGTGATGACGCTGGTCGGCATCTTCGTCTTCCTGCTGCTGCATCTCTCGGCGGGCGACCCCGCCGCCATCATCGCCGGCGACTACGCCACGCCGCAGCAGATCGCCACGATCCGCCAGCGGCTCGGTCTCGACGATCCGCTGCTCGTCCAGTTCGGACGCTGGGCGCTGCGCGTCGTGCAGGGCGATCTCGGCGTCTCGATCTTCACGAGCACCCCGGTCTCGGCCCTGATCCTGCAGCGCCTGGAGCCGACCTTGTCGGTCGCGGTGCTGACCATGATCTTCGCGGTCTCGATCGCGGTCACGCTCGGCGTGCTCGCCGCCTGGAAGGCAGGCCGGCCGGTCGACCGCCTGCTGATGGGCTTTTCCGTGCTCGGCTTCTCGATGCCGACCTTCGTGGTCGGCTACTGCCTGATCTATGTCTTCGCGATCGAATTGCGCTGGCTGCCGGTGCAGGGCTATCGGCCGATCATGGACGGCATCGGCCCGTGGTTCCTGCATCTCGTGCTGCCGACGATCACGCTCGGCCTCGCCTATGTCGCGCTGATCGCGCGCATGACCCGCGCCTCGGTGCAGGAGGTGCTGGAAGAGGACTATATCCGCACCGCCAATGCCAAGGGTGTTCCGGCGCGAACCATGCTGATGAAGCACGCGCTGAAGAACGCCGGCGTGCCGATCATCACCGTGATCGGCATCGGCGTCGCCCTGCTGATCGGTGGCGTCGTGATCACCGAGACCGTGTTCAACATCCCCGGCATCGGCCGCCTCGTCGTCGATGCGATCTCGAAGCGCGATTATCCGATCATCCAGGGCGTGATCCTCGTCTTTTCAGGCGTCTATGTGCTGATCAACCTCGCGGTCGACCTCTCCTATTCCCTCATCGATCCCCGCATCCGGCATTGAGGAGGCGAGACCGATGACCGCAATCGACACCTCGACCGTCCCTGCGCCCGCCCCTGGCAACCGTCTGGTTCGCTTCGGCCGGTTCGCGCGCCGCAACCCGACCATGCTGATCGGCGCCGCCATCCTGATCTTCTTCGTCACCGTCGCGATCATCGCGCCCCTGATCGCGGGCGATCCGATGCTGAAGCTGCCGACGCGGCGCCTGCAACCGCCCTCCCCCGAATTGCGCTTCGGAACCGACCAGCTTGGCCAGGATGTCTTCGCACGCACCGTCTACGGCGCCCGTGTCTCGCTGATCGTGGGCCTGAGCGTCGCGACGATCTCGATCCTGATCGGCCTGACGATCGGGCTCTTCGCCGGCTATTACCGCCGCTTCGACGCCGTCGTCATGCGCCTGATGGACGGGCTGATGGCGATTCCCGCGATCCTGCTCGCCATCGCCATGGTCTCCCTGAACCAGGGCAGCATCGGCATCGTTATCGCGGCGATCTCGATCCCGGAACTGCCGCGCGTCGTCCGGCTTGTCCGCTCGATCGTGCTCAGCGTGAAAGAGCTGCCCTTCGTCGAGGCCGCGCGAGCCTGTGGCGCGAAGACACCACGCATCCTGTTCCGGCACATCATGCCGAGCACGATCGCACCCTTGATCGTGCAGGCGACCTATATCTGTGCCTCGGCGATCCTGGTGGAGGCCTCGCTGTCCTTCCTCGGCGCCGGCGTGCCGCCGGAGGTGCCGAGCTGGGGCAACATGATCGCGTCGAGCCGGCTCTATCTCGCCCGCGCGCCCTGGACGATCTTCTGCCCGGCAATCGCGCTCGCGCTCGTCGTGCTGGCGGTGAACCTGCTCGGCGACGGCCTGCGGGACCGGCTCGATCCGCGCCTGTCGCGGCGGTTGTAGCCTCAAGCCGGGATTGCACGCCGGGCATGCGTTCGCACGCCCGGCGAATCTCCAGCGCCGCGCTATGCTGTTCCCGCTAACGACGGCAACGAAGCTGGGAGCCTGCCGGAATGACCCGACCCGAGACGATCCGACTGGCGCTGCTGCCGACGCCCTTCGAGCAACTCCCGCGCCTGTCGCAGGCCCTCGCCCGCGAGGACAAGGGCCCCTCGATCTGGATGAAGCGCGATGACTGCACCGGTTTTGCCGGCGGCGGCAACAAGGTGCGCAAACTCGAATACCTCGTCGCGGAGGCCCTGAAGCAGGGCGCCGACACGCTGGTCACCATGGGCGCGATCCAATCCAACCATGCCCGCCAGACCGCCGCGGCAGCCGCCCGGAACGGTCTGGCCTGCGTGCTGCTGCTGACCGATTCGGTGGCGAATCGCAGCGAATCCTACCGGACGAACGGCAACTGGCTGCTCGACCAGATTTTTGGAGCCGAGATCCGCCTGCTTCCAGCCGGCGGGGATGCGACTGCCATCGCGAACGAGGCGGTGTCCGGCCTGACGGCGCAGGGGAAGCGGCCCTATTTCATCCCGGTCGGCGGCTCCAATGCGCTGGGCAGCCTCGCCTATCGCGACGCCCTTCTGGAACTGGCCGGACAGGCGAAGGCCGACGGTATCGGCATCGACCATATCGTCGTGCCGACGGGGAGCGGCGGCACCCATGCCGGCATCCTCGCCGGCGTCGAGGATGCCGGGCTCGGCTGTCGCGTGCGGGGCGTCAGCGTCTCGCGCTCGTCCGAGCAGGCGGGTGCCATCGTGTCCGGGCTCGTGAACGACATCTACGCGCTGGAAGGCCGGCAGCGGGGCCAGCAGGTCGCGCTTGAGATCGATGATTCGCAGGTCGGCCCCGGCTACGGCCAGCCCACGCCTGCGATGATCGAAGCGGTCGAGCTGGTCGCGCGGACGGAAGGCATCCTTCTCGACCCCGTCTATACCGGCAAGGCGATGGCCGGGCTCGTCGCGCTGGTCAGGGGCGGTACCATCGGCCCCGACGAGACCGTCGTTTTCTGGCATACCGGCGGCGCGCCGGGGCTCTACGCCTATCCGGAAGTTTTCCAGGGATAGAATCGACCGACGGAATCACTCCGTCGCATCGCTCCCGTCATGGTCGGGCTTGTCCCGACCATCCACGCCTTCCCTCATCAAAAATGCAGCATTCAAGACGTGGATGCTCGCCACAAGGGTGAGCATGACGGCACCCAATTTTGCGCCGTTTTGGCCGGCTCCGTGCCCCGCCAATGACGTGTGGACAGCGTCCCTCGGAGCGTGTCGAGAGAGCCTCTTCGGAGGCGCAGTTTACACTCTGTTAACCATTTTCTCGATACACCGAAGCAACCGAAAATTTACCAAGATAACCGACGTGTTAACTCAACCCCGGCCCATCCGCCTCAAGGGGCGGTCCTATCTTGCGCTGACGCTGACCCCGGAGCTGCCCTTCGAGGACTGGTTGGCGCGGCTCGACGACCTCGCCTCGCGCTCCGCCGGCTTCTTCCTGCGGCGCCCCGTCGTGCTCGACATCACCGGGCTCGAGATCGACCGGGCGCAGCTGCGGACCTTCGTCAGCCAGCTCGGCTCACGCCAGGTACGGATCATGGGCATCGAGGGCGCCTCGCCTGCCCTGCTCGGCTCCGATCTGCCGCCGGCCATGGCCGACGGGCGCCCGACTTCCGATTTCGAACCTCCGGCCGCTGCGGCCGAGGCGGCCAAGGCCGAGCTGGCGGTCGCCGAGCCGGTCACGCCGGATCTGCCCAAGGCCGTGCCCTCGATCATCGTGACGCAGCCGGTGCGCTCGGGCCAGTCGCTGGTCTTCCTCGAAGGCGACGTCACCGTCATCGGCTCGGTCGCCTCTGGCGCCGAAATCGTCGCCGGTGGCTCGATCCATGTCTACGGCACCCTGCGCGGGCGAGCGATGGCCGGCACGATGGGCAATGCGGCGGCGCGCATCTTCTGCCGCAAGCTCGAGGCCGAGCTGATCGCGATCGACGGCTACTACAAGACGGCCGAGGACATGGGCCCGGAATTCCGCGGCAAGCCCGTACAGATCTGGCTCGACGGCGAAGCGTTCAAGGTCGAAGCGCTCGCCTGAGGCGAAGGCATCAACAATCATCAAGGAGCGGTCAATGGGCAAGGTCATCGTCGTCACATCGGGCAAGGGCGGCGTCGGCAAGACGACATCGTCGGCCGCGCTCGGCGCCGCGCTCGCCCAGGGCGGGGACAAGGTCGTGGTCGTCGATTTCGATGTCGGCCTGCGCAATCTCGACTTGGTCATGGGTGCCGAGCGGCGCGTGGTCTACGACCTCGTCAACGTCATCCAGGGCGAGGCCAAGCTCACCCAGGCGCTGATCCGCGACAAGCGGGTCGAGACGCTCTACCTGCTGCCGGCCTCGCAGACCCGCGACAAGGAGAACCTCACGGCCAAGGGCGTCGAAGCGGTGATCGGTGCGCTCAAGGTGAATTTCGACTGGGTCATCTGCGACAGCCCGGCCGGCATCGAGAGCGGCGCGACGCTGGCGATGCGCCATGCCGATATCGCGATCGTCGTGACCAATCCGGAAGTGTCCTCGGTGCGCGATTCAGACCGGATCATCGGCCTGCTCGATTCCAAGACGGTCAAGGCCGAGAATGGCGAGCACATGGAGAAGCACCTGCTGCTGACCCGCTACGACCCGGCCCGGGCCGAGCGTGGCGACATGCTGAAGGTCGACGACGTCCTCGAAATCCTGTCGATCCCGCTGCTCGGCATCATCCCCGAGAGCATGGACGTGCTGCGCGCCTCCAATATCGGCTCGCCCGTCACGTTGGCGGACCAGGGCAGCGCGCCTGCCGTGGCCTATTTCGACGCCGTGCGCCGGCTCAAGGGCGAGGCTCTCCCCGTCTCGGTCCCCGGCGAGAAGCGCGGCTTCTTCGGCAAGTTCTTCGGAAGGAAGGCGGCATGAAACTGCTTCGTCTCTTCTCCCGCCCCCGCTCGGCTCCTGCCGCCCGGGAAAGGCTGCAGGTCCTGCTGGCCCATGAGCGCGCCAGCAATGCCGGCGATTCCGATCTGCTCGGCAAGCTGCGCGACGAAATCCTGCGCGCGATCTCCAAGCACATGCAGATCGACGACGACAAGGTCAGCGTCCGGATGGAGCGCGGCGCCCAGGTCTCGACGCTCGCCGTCGATATCGAGGTCCCCTTCGACGTCGGCAAGAAGGCGGCCTGACGGCCGGACATTCCCTCGGGCGTGCGACGGCTCTCAACCGTTTGCGCGCCCGATGATCGCGTCGACCTCGTCGCGATCGATGCGGCGTCGATCGGACAATCGCCGGGCGATCGCTGCCTGGGCCGCCAGCATCGCCGGGCGATAGAGAATGGCCGTCGCCGCGTTGGCGCAGCGGGCCCGCAGCCCAGCCTCATCCGGCGGTTGCAGCAGCGCGATATAGGGCATCATCTGCTGGAGATCGTCCTCATGGGAGGCGATCGCACCCGGATACCATTTCAAGCCTTCCTCGTTCCAGTAGATCATCTCGCCGCAATACCCGGCGGACAGGATCGTGATCTCGACCTCCGCGCGCTGGAGATCGATCGGATTGCCGCTCTGGAAGCCTCGGCTGTAGGGCTCGAAACAGGTCTCGCCGGAGGACCCATAAGGCGGCCGCAGCCAGGCATGCGTGATGTAGCGCCGGTGATGCCAGCCGACGACAATATGGCCGGCTTCGTGAAAGGCGCAGGCGGCGCGCCGGATATCGGCCGGGATGTCGCTGAGAATCGGCATTCCGACTGACTGTCACCGGCAGCAGCTTTTGCGCAACCGCAACGTAAGCCGATCGTCAGGGTTCGCTGCCTGGCGCGCCGGTCCCCGGGAGCAGCCCGCTGCCGTGCCCCTCGACCAGGATCTCGACGAAACGCGCCGCCAGACGGGCCAGGGGCCGGCTCCGCACCGTCATCAGGCATATGGTGATCGGCAGTTCCGGCGTCACATCCAGCCTGACCAGCCCCTCGAAGCGCTGGGCCTGCGTCAGCAGGCTGTCGATCAGGATGACATCGCCCTGGCGCGCCAGCAGATGCGCAGCGGAAATGCTGTAGGGCACGGTCATGAAGGGTGCATAGTCGAGACCCGCCTTTTCATGGGCGCGCGCGATCAGCCAGCCCAGCGGCGATTTCTCGCGATCGAAGCAGATCAGCCGGTGATCCCGAAGCTCGGGCAAGCTGACCCGGCCGCGGCGCGCCAGCGGGTCGTCCTCGCGAACGAGGGCGATGATCGAGGCCTGGGCGAAAGGCGTCAGGGCGATGTCGTCGGTGACGCGGGGCGAGAACATCACGCCGAGATCGGCCGCGCCCTTCGACAGCTCCGTCGGTGCATCGCCCATGATCAACTCGATGCGGGCGTGGGGATATTCCGTCACCAGTCGCCTGATCGCCTGCGCGATGAGCCCCTGGCCGATGCTGGGCGTCGAAGCGATCCGCAGCGGCAAAGCGCGCCCGGACCGCAGATCGCCGACGGCTTCGCGCAAGATGTGCCATTCGTCCTCGACTTGGCCCAACGCCGACATCAGGCCGCGGGCCTGAGGGCGCAGGACGAGGCGACCATCGCTGCGATCGAAGACCGGGATGCCGAGGGTCGCCTCGCTGCGGGCGATAATCTTGCTCACGGCCGATTGCGTCAGATGGAGCTGGCGCGCGGCCTCGACGGTGGTGCCGCAACGATCGACGGCGCGCAGCACCGTCGCGTGAGACGGCGTCAATGCCTTCATGCGCCATCTCCCACGAGATGTTCGAGCAGGACGTGCGCCGCAGGGTCCAGCGGTGCGCCGTCGCGGTGATGCGCAAAGGCCGTGACGAGAGGGCTCTCGTCGAGCGGACGCACCGCCAGCCCCTGCGTCAGGCCGCTGCTGATGACGAAGCCGTCGACGACGGCGATGCCGACGCCCTCGCGCGCCAGATGGCAGGCACTGTCCGTATGGCGCACGGTGATCGCGATCCGGTCGGACAGGCCGGCTCGCCCCAGCGCGTCCTGAAAGCTGTCGGCCAGACTGATGCCGTCAGGCCCGTAGCTGATCAGGCGCTGGCCTTCGAGATTGTCGCGCGCCAGCCTGTCATGGCCGGCGAGCGGATGAGCCTCGTCGAGCACGCAGACCAGCGGGCTGCAGCGCAGCACGATGTCGCGCAATCCTTCGGTCGCCATCGGGCCGTAGGAAATCGCGAGATCGACCTCATTGGCGCTGAGGTGGTCGCGGACATGGTCGAACATCACTTCGACGGCGGCTCGATCGGCCAGGTCACGGCGTGCGCCGGCGATGGCCGGCGGCAGGATGCTGTGCGCCAATCCCGGCACCGTCGCGATCCGCAGGCGGTCGGCCATGCCGACGCGGATCATGTCGGCTTCGTGGTGCGCCCGGCGCAGAGCCCCGAAGGCCGGGCGCGCGAGCCGATTCAGCTCCAGTGCCTCGGGTGTCGGCGTCAGCCGGCCCTGGACGATCGCGACGAGGCTGAGATCGAGCTCCCTTTCGGCAAGACGCAATGCCTTGATCACGGCGGACTGGCTGACACCGAGGGCCTGGGCCGCTTCACCGGTGCCGCCAAGCCGAACGAAAGCATCGATCACCTGCAGCGCGCCGAGCCTCATCCAGGCTATTCCGTTTGGTTGATAAACTTGCCGAATGTTTCATTTGCGAGACTAGGCGCGCCCGTGGGAGGTTGCAAGCTGCCGCCGGCAGAGCGGCCAAGATCAGGGGATCTCCATGACCACGTTTCGCTCCATGGCATCGGCTGCCGCGCTCGCGCTTTCCATCCTCGGCCCGGCTCTGACCATCGCGCCCTCCAGCGCCTTCGCGCAGGGCGTTCTCAAGCTGGCGCAGACGCAGGACCTCGTCTCGCTCGACCCGATCGCGACCAGCGACAACCCGTCGATCTATGCGCAATTGCTGATCTACGACACCTTGCTGCGCCCGAGCACGGATGCCAGCAAGCTGGAGCCCGGCCTTGCCGAAAGCTGGACGGTCAGCGATGACGGCCTGACCTATAGCTTCAAGCTCAGGCAAGCGAAGTTCTCGGACGGCACGCCCGTCACCGCCGCCGACGTCGCCTTCTCGCTGAAGCGCGCCGGCAGCGACGCGTCGAGCTGGAAGCGCTTCTTCTCCGGCATCGACGCCATCGAGACGCCGGACGAGCGCACCGTCGTGCTCAAGCTGAAGACCGTGTTCACTCCGCTGCTCAACAACCTCGCCCTGTTCTCCTCGGCGATCCTGCCGCAGAAGGCGTTCGAGGCCGCTCCCGACAAGTTCTTCGAGAAGCCGATCGGCTCCGGCCCCTTCACCGTCGCGGCCTGGAACAAGGGCCAGGCGCTCTCGCTCAAGAAGAACGCGCATTACTGGCAGGCCGGCAAGCCGAGCCTGGACGGCGCCGAGATCATGGTCCTGCCCGAGGGCAACAGCCGCGTGCTGAAGCTGCAGGCCGGCGAGATCGACGCCGCCCTCGAGATCCCGCTCAACCAGATGCAGAGCCTCGGCCGCGCCGGCACGATCAAGACCGCCGTCGCCAACGTGCTGCGCACCGATTTCGTGCTGCTGAACACCAAGAAGAAGCCCTTCGACGATGTCCGCGTCCGCCAGGCGCTGAACTACGCCATCGACAAGGAAGGGCTGGTCAAGGCACTGCTCTACGGCGCCGGCAAGGTCGCGAACTCGCCGATGCCGCTGATGGCCTATGCCGATCCCGACCTGAAGCCCTATGCGCATGACGTCGCCAAGGCCAAGGCGCTGCTCAAGGAAGCCGGCTATGCCGACGGCTTCAAGACCTCGCTGCTGGTGCATTCCGGCCGGCCGCTGCATCGCCAGCTCGGCCAGGCGCTGCAGAGCGCGCTCGCGCAGATCGGCGTCACCGCCGAGATCCGCCTCGTCGAAGGCGGCACGCATTGGTCGACCACCAAGGCCGGCGACTACGAGATGGCCGTCTCATACGCCTCCAGCGACACGATCGACCCCGACCAGATGGCCGGCTTCCTGATCGTCAATCCGGAGCGCGCCAACGCCTACCACACCGAGTGGAAGAACGAGCGCGTCAACGAGCTCTATGCGAAGGAGCGCGCCACCAAGGACGGGCCGGAGCGCGGCGCGATGTTCAGGGAGATGGTCAAGCTCTCGCATGAGGGCGCGCCATCGATCTTCCTGTTCTATCCCGGCACGCCTTATGCCTATCGCAGCAATGTCAGCGGGTTCGAGGTATTGCCGACCGGCAATTTCCGCCTCGAAGACGTCAAGATGAAGTGAGGACGGGGCATAAAGTGAGGACGGGACGGCCTCCGGCCGCCCTGCCCCCAGGCCCGCTGCCATGCTGACCTATATCCTCAAGCGGCTCGTCCAGCTCGTCCCGGTGCTGTTCGGCATCACGCTGGCCTGCTTCTTCCTGCTCAGGGCGTTGCCGGGCGACCCGGCGACGCTGCTGCTCGGTGCCCGCGGCGGAGCGGACGAGATCGCCGCGATGAAGCAGCGGCTCGGGCTCGACCTGCCGCTGTGGCGGCAATATCTGCTCTTCCTCGGCGACATCCTGTCCGGCAGCCTTGGCCGCTCGGTCGTCTACGGCCAGCCGGTGATCTCGCTGGTGCTGGAGCGCCTGCCCGCGACGCTCTGGCTCGTCGCCTACTCGACCGTGATCGCGGTCGTGCTGACGATCCCGCTGGCGCTGTGGTCGGCCGTGAAGCGCGACCGGGCGCCGGATGTGCTGGTCAAGCTCGTCTTCACGGTGCTGCTCGCGATCCCGTCCTTCTGGCTCGGGCTCGTGCTGGTCGTCATCCTCGCCATCTGGGTGCCGCTGTTCCCGACCTCGGGCTACGGTACGGGCCTGTTCTCGCGCCTGCATCACCTGACGCTGCCGGCCTTCGTGATCGCGCTGGCGACGGCTTCCCTGACGATCCGCAGCCTGCGCAGCGGCATCCTCAACGTGCTCGGCTCGGACTATGTCACCACCGCTCGCGCCAAGGGCAACGCCACCGGGCGCACCATGCGCGTCCATGTGCTGCCGAACGCGCTGATCAGCTCGATCTCGGTGCTCGGCGCCCATACCAGCTGGGTGATCGGCGGGACGGTGGTGATCGAGACCGTCTTCGCGCTGCCCGGCCTCGGCTCGCTCTTCGTCGAGTCGATCTTCGCCCGCGACTACCCGATGATACAGGGGCTGACGATCGTCTTCGCCGTGCTCGTCGTCCTGATCAATCTCGCGACGGACATCGCCTATGCGCTGGCCGACCCGCGCATCAGGCTGGATTGAAGCGATGAGCAAGCGCCGCCTCGATCCGACGCTCCTCGTCGGCCTCGTCATGCTCCTGCTGCTCGCCCTGCTCGTCGGGCTGGGCCAAGTCTGGACGCCGCACGATCCCTTCCTGGTCGATTACGGCAACACGCTGCAGCCGCCCTCGACCAAGCACTGGCTCGGCACCGACGATCTCGGCCGCGACGTTGCCTCGCGGGTGATGGCTGGCGGGCTGGTCGATCTGCGGGTCGCGCTCATCTGCGTCATGGCTCCGGCGCTCCTGGGCATCGCGATCGGCGCACTGGCGGGCTTCGTCGGCGGGCGGGTCGACACCGTGATCATGCGCATCACCGACATCTTCTGGGCCTTCCCCTTCCATGTGCTGGTGATCGCCATCGTCGGCGTGCTCGGGCCGGGCGAGGCCAATCTCTATCTCGCCTTCCTGCTGGTGAACTGGATCTCGTTCGCCCGCATCACGCGCGGCGAGGTACTGGTGCTGCGCGAGCTCGAATATGTGCAGGCGGCGCGCAGCTTCGGCTCGACCGATACCCGCATCATCGCCGCGCATATCCTGCCCAACGCCGTGACGCCGTCGATCGTCTACGCCATGGCCGACGTCGTGCTGACGATCCTGGCCGTGACCTCGCTCTCCTTCCTCGGCCTCGGCATCCAGCCACCGACCCCGGAATGGGGGCTGATGATCGCCGACGGGCGCCAGTTCATGTTCGACGCCTGGTGGATCGCAACCGCTCCCGGCCTCGCCATCATCTACACCGGCGTGACCTTCGCCCTGATCGGCGAGGGCCTCGACACGGCCTTGCGCCCCAAGGGCTGACCCATCTCCCCGATGACCTGCTTCGCGAGACGACCATGAGCTTCTTCACCGACAGTTCCGACCTCAAGCGGATCGGCGCCCTGATCGAGGCCCATGCCGCCCCGGTCTATGCCGCGCGCAGCGTCCCCTTCACGCAGTTCGCCTATGTCCTGACCCGGCCGGCGCCGGAGCCCGGCCGCAAGCCCGAGGGCGCTGCATTGCGACAGGACTGGCGCGCCTATCCCTGCTCTCTGGTGAAGGTGTTCCACCTCGTCGCCGCGCAATTGCGGCTGGAGGACGGGCGGCTCTCGCCCCATGGCGAGCTCGACCGCGCCATGCGCGACATGATCCTGTGGTCGTCGAACTCCGCGACGAACTACATCATCGACCTCCTGACGGGCACGACCGGCGATACGCTGCTGAATGATGCCGAGATGGGTGCCTGGTGCGAGCGCCGCGAGGAGATCAACCGGATCTTCGCCGGGCTGGGCTGGCCGGAACTCGCCGGCATCAATCTCAACCAGAAGCTGATGGACGACCTGCGCTACGGCCGGGAGAAGGTCGCGCTCGACCGCTCGGCCGCCGGGCACAACTGCCTGACGCCGATCGCGATGGCGCGATTGATGCACGAGATCTTCAACGACTCCGCCCTGCTGCCGCCGGCGCGCCTTGCCGTCATCCGCGACCATCTCGCGCGCGATGCCGATCATCCCGAGCGCGGCCGCGGCATCTACCAGCTCCTCGGCTATCTCGGCGATGCGCTGCCGCGCGGCACACAGATCTGGTCCAAGGCCGGCCGCACGCGCTGGCTTGGCGACGACCGCGCCTCGTTCCGCCGGCATGACACGCTGCGCGCGATCCTGCCTGCCGGGCAGGAATTCCGGCTCACCGTCTTCACCCAGGGCGAGGCCATCGCCGAGGACGAGAGCTTCCTGCCGGCGATCGGGGCACTGGTCGCAACCGAATTGTCGCGAGCCTGACGCCGCATCAGAATGCGTGGTGCGTTCTCCGGCGTGTTCTCGTGGCCTAGCTCGACCGCGCCCTTATCAGATCCGCCATCCGCTCCGCGATCATGATCACCGGGAGGTTGAGGTTCGCGCGCGGCGCGGTCGGCATGATCGATGCGTCGACGACACTGAGGCCGCCCACGCCATGGACGCGTCCGGTCGCCCCATCGACGACCGCATCGGGATCATCGGCCGCGCCCATCCGGCAGGTGCCGCAGCAATGCCATTGGCCGAAGGCATGGGCCTTGACGTAGGCCTCGAGGATATCCGGCTCGTTGAGCAGCGATTGCAGGCTGATGCCGCTGGAGACGGCGCGCTGGAAGAACAGCTTCCGCAGCGGCGGCAGGGCATCGATGGCGAGCGCGATCGGCGCTGTGATCAGGTAGTTGCGCAGCGTCTGCCGGCCCAGCGACTTGGCGAAGCCGCTATAGCTCGAAGCACCCGGCATTTCGACGATGTCCGCCAGCGGGCGGGTGGCGAAGAGCCTGGCCATCAGGTGCACGGCTGCGCCCATGCGCTGGAGGTCGCGATAGTCGGAGAGATAGTTGAAGTCGGCAGTCGCTTCCCGGCTCGGATCCGATGAGACCAGCCGCACCGCGCCGCGCGAATGCGCCTTGTTGATCCAGGAGATGATCGTGCCGATCCGGGGGCCCAGCGGATGCCAGGCCGACTTCGCCGCAACCATCAGGAACATGTCCGACGGCCCGCATTCCTCGACGCCGGAGCTGTAGCGCATGCCGACATGGATGTGCCGGCGCGTCGAATTGCCCAGCCGCGCTGCCGGCTTGATATAGCCCGAGAGCGAGATGCCGGGATGTTCCTGCAGATTGGCGCCGACGCCACGCAAATCCGCATGGACCTCGACGCCGAGCGAGCGCAGATGTGCCGCCGGGCCGATGCCGGAGCGCATCAGGAGAGCCGGCGAATGCATGGCGCCCGACGAGACCACGACCTCCCGCGCCGCAAGACGCTCCTGCCCGCGCCCCCGGGCGATATCGACGCCGATGACCTGCCTGCCCTCCATCGCCAGCGAGAGGACCTGGGTATCGGTCATGATCGTCAGGTTGGACCGGCGCCGTGTCGCCGCATCGAGATAGGCCATCGCAGTCGAGACGCGATGCTGCCCGCTATTGTTCGACAAGGTCATTGCGAAATGGCCGTCCCCGAACGCGCCGTTCTGATCCTTGATATCGGGAAAGCCCTGCGCCTCCATGGCGGCTTCGGCCGCGATGGAAAAGGCCGGCCAGCGTTCTCGCGGGATCCGGTGGATCGGGATCGGCCCCGCCTTGCCGTGCAGCGGCCCCGCATAGTCCAGGTCCGTTTCGGCCTTGATGAAATAGGGCAGCACCGAGCTCCAGTCCCAGCCCGCGGCGCCGGCCTGTCCCCATTCGTCATAGTCGTCCGGGGTGCCGCGATTGGCGATCTGGCCGTTGATGCTGGAGCCGCCGCCGATCAGCATCGGCTGCTCGTAGCGCTTGGGCGGCGGCCTGTTCACGGCATTGTGCAGATGCGGCTGCGTCTGGACCATCAGGTCCGGCCAGTGGTTCTGCGGGTCGAAAGCCGCCTTGCCGGGATAGGTATCCAGGATCGCAGAGCCCTCCTCGCCCGGCTTGAGGTCGCGCCCGGCCTCGATCAGCAGGACCTTTCGCGCGGGATCGGCTGACAGGCGATTGGCCAGGACGCAGCCGGCCGAACCGCCGCCCACGATGATGACATCCAACATGATTTGGCTCACGATGCTTGCGTAGACAGGAGACGTGCGCGGATCAGGCGGAGAGCCCGAGCGCTTCGAAGGCAGTGGCTCCGGCTTCGGCGACCTGCTGGTCCTGGACCGTCGAGCCGGAGCTCACGCCGATCGCGCCAATCACCTGCCCCCCGATGCGCAGCGGTATCCCGCCCGCCAGCGTGGTGAAGCGCCCGCCATGCAGGTTCTGGAGGCCGAAGCCAGGCTCGCCCGGCAACGTGCGCGCGGCGATGGCCCTGGTCTCGACCTGCGCGCCCGACGCGCTGAAGGCCTTCGCCAGCGCGATCTCGATCGAGGTAAACTTGGCGCCGTCCATGCGCCGGAACGCGACGAGGTGGCCGGCGGCATCGACGATCGCGATGTTCTGCGGCACGCCCATCCGCGCCGCTTCTCCCGCCGCGGCGGCCATGACGATGTCGGCTTCGTCGCAGCCGATGTTCAGAACGCTGTGCATGTCTAACCCTTGACCGAGCCCTTGGTCAGGCCGGACACGATCAGGCGGCTGAGCAGGGCGAATGCGATGAGTATGGGAAGGATGGCCAGCGTCGCGGACGCCGTCAGCGGCCCCCATTCGCGCCCGAAATAGCCGATGAAATTGTAGATCGCGGGCTGAATCGGCCGCAGCGCCGGGGTGTCGACCATCACCGAGCCTGCGACGAACTCGTTCCAGCAGGCAACGAAGGTCAGCACACCGGCCGCCCCCAGTGCCGGGCGCGTCAAGGGCAGCATCACGCGCGTCAGAATCTGGAAATGCGTGGCGCCGTCGATGATCGCGGCCTCGTCGAGCTCGCGCGGGATGCTCTCGAGCGAGCCCTTGACGATCCAGATCGCCATCGGGAGCTGATAGGCGGTGTAGATCAGCGGCAGCGTGAACCAGGAATTGGTCAGGCCGAGGCGCGTGAAATAGAGGTAGTTCGGAATCAGCAGCGCGGCTGCGCCCAGCGACAGCGGAATGCTCGCAACCACGAGCATGAACAGCGCCCGGCGCAATGGGAAGTCGAAACGGTCGAAGGCATAGGCGGCCGGCAGGGCCAGCGCCAGCACGCTCGCCACGGTCAGCACGCTGTAGAACACGCTGACCCACATGTTGCCGAGAAAGCCGCTGTCGACGACGCGCTGGTAGTTTTCGGCCGTCGGGATGAAGTCGAGCAGGACCGGAGGTGTCCTGAACAGGTCCGGTTGCGATTTCAGCGAGGTCAGCACGCCCCAGAAAAGCGGCAGCAGGTTGAGGCCGGCCAGCACCGCGAACAGGCCGGCGATCACCAGGCCCAGCATGCCGGGCAGGACGATGCGGGACCGGCCCGGCACGGCTGCCTGCTGCACGGCGACCGGCCTGGGATGCGAGGCGGAAGACGCGGTGCTCATCACGCCTTCCACTTCGCGAGGCGGACATAGGCGAGAACGAGGATAATGTTGCCGGCAAACATCGCCAGCGCGAGCGCAGTGGCGGAGCCGAGGTCGAAATTGACGAAGGCGCGCTCGAACACCTCGATCGGCAGGATGCGCGTCGCGTCGCCCGGGCCGCCGCCGGTCAGGACGAGCGGCGTCTCGACGGTGTTGAGATTCGACAGGGTCAGCACGATCGTCACCAGCAGCAGCGGCGTCTTCAGCAATGGCAGGACGATCAGCCAGAAGATCTGCCAGCGGTTGGCGCCGTCGATCTTGGCGGCTTCCTCATAGTCCTCGGGAATGCCCTTGAGCCCCGCGAGCAGGATGATGACGGCATAGCCGAGCCGCTTCCAGACGGAGACGCCGATCAGCAGGGCCATGGCGCTGCCGGGGCTGTTGAGGAGCTGCATGTCGGCGATGCCCGCCATCCGGACCAGCGACCCCGCCAGCCCGATATCGCTGACGAACACCCAGCGAAACAGCAGGGTGGCGACCACCGTCGAGATGATCCAGGGCAGGATGACGATCATCTGGACGACGAAGCCGAGCCGCTGGCCGAGCCGGTTGATCCAGACCGCCAGAGCGAGCGCAATGACCAGCGTCAGCGCGACGGCGGCGCAGGTGAACACCGCGCTGCGCTCGAGCGTGGCCGCAAGCACGGGGTCGTCGAGCAGTCGCGCATAGTTCTCCAACCCGGCGAAATCCGTCGGCGCGCCGTACTGGATGCGAAACAGGCTGAACCAGAAGCCGTAGAGGACCGGCGAGAACAGCACCAGCATCAGCAGCGCCATCGCAGGCAGCACGTAGTTGACGCCGGTGAGGCGCGAATACATCGTCATCAAGAGCGATCCCCGGTCGAAGGCGGAGCCTTTTGGGCTCCGCCCGGGTGACGTCAGCGATTGTTCTGGCGGTTGAAGCGGGTTTCCGCCTCTTCGAGGGCCGCCTTGACGGGAACGCCTTCCACGATGATACGCTGCGTCGCCTTGTTCAGCGCCTGACGGTAGCCGCCGACATTGAACTCGATCGGGGTCAGCCAGCCATATTTGCTCGCGCCCTCGGCGGCGACGCGGATATAGCCGTTGCCAGGCTGGTCGACGAAGGAGGCTACAGCCTTGGCCGTCGATGCCATCAGGGGCGATTGCCCGCCGACAGTGACCCAGATCTTCTCGGCTTCCGCCCCGAGCATGTAGTCGACGAACTTGCCGGCCTCCGCCTTCTGCGTGCCCTTGGACCAGACGCCGACGGCCCAGCCGGCCATGACGGCGGGAGAATGAGCGGTCTTGCCATTCCCGGGCCAGAGCATCAGGCCGACATTCTCCTTGCCGAGCTTGGCCTGGAGCGTCGAGACGCGCACGCTTGGGCCCTGGATCATCGCGACGCGGTCGGAGGAGAACTGCTCGAACAGATCATCGACCGTCCAGGTCGCCGATTGAGCCGGCGAGACATTGTATTTCTTGATCAGATCGGTCGCGAAGGTCATGGCCGCGACGCCTGCGGGACTCGCGAAATTCGCCTTGCCGTCGGCCTTGAACAGCTGCTCCCCCTCGCCAAGGAGATAGGGAATCATCATGTGCGGGTCGGCCTGCTGCTCGCTGAAGCCCTGGGCGAAGCCATAGCGCGTCACCTGGCCGGCGGCATTCTTCACCGTCAGCTTCTCCGCGGCGATGCGGAGGTCGTCCCAGGTCTTGATCGAGGCCGGGTCGATGCCGGCGGCCTTCAGCAGGTCCGCCCGGTAGACAATCGAGATGTAGTTCGGCGAGGCGAACATCGCATATTGCTTGTCGCCCTTCTTGGTCAGGTTCCAATAGGCGCTGGCATGGTCCTTGACCTGCTCGGCCGGCCATTTCCCGATGAACAGCTCGTTGAGGTCCGCCAGCGAACCCGAGCCGATCGCGTCGCCGAGGAAATCGGTGACGACCCAGCTGATGTCGGGCGCATTGCCGGCGCGATGGGCGGCCAGGAACTTCGGCGTCATCTGATCCCAGACCTGCGTCTCGACGACGATCTTGGTGCCGGGGTTCGCAGCCTCGTAATTCTTGATGATCTGCGCCAGAGCGACCTCGCGCGGCGACGTCCCGGTCGCGCTCAGGAACGTCCACATTCGGATCGTCTTCGTCTGCGCCGAGGCCGGGGCCTGCGGAATCAATGCGCTCGCCAGCACGCAGCCGAAAGCCGCGAGCGTGTTCAAAAGCTGACGTCTCTTCATCATGGGTTCCTCCCCGAAAATATGGCCGATTAGGTTCGGCTCTGTGCGAGTTCTTCGATCAGATTGCGGGCCTTGAGATCAGCCAGCGCATCCTTGAGCGAGCGGCCGAGATGCTCGCGCACCGCCTTGGCGTAGTCATTCGGGTTGCGGTCGCGCAGCGCCGCGAGGATCGCCCGGTGCTCGACGGCCTCCGAGGCGTGCCGCCCGCGCCAGGATTCGATGCCGCGCTGGATCCAGGCGTTGAGCACCTGCATCTGGATGCCGCGATAGGTCGAAAGCAGCAGCGCATTGCCGCTCAGCTCCACGATCTGATGATGGAAGCTCGCGTTCTGCTCGTGCCGATCCTTGTGCGAAATGGCTTGCGGATCGACTTCGAGACGCCGCTGGACCTCCTCGATCCGGTCGATCGCCGTGCCGTCGAGCGTGCCGTCCTTGAGCCGCTCGATCATCAGCTCGCCGGCCATCAGCTCGATCGCCAGCCGCACCTGCCAGAGGTCGAGGACCTGCTTGGCGTCGGGATCGCGAATGTGATAGCCGCGCCGCTGGATGACCTCGATGAAGCCTTCCGCCGCGAGCCGCATCAGGGCCTCGCGCACCGGCGTCAGACTGACGTTGAAATGTTCGGCCAGCTTCTCGGGATAAAGTCGCGCACCCCGCTCGAAATAGCCGAACACGATCATGTCGAGCAGCGTGCGCCGCAAGGTCTCGGCGAGCGTCTCGCCGGGCTTGCCGACGAGGTCGCCGAGGTCGCCGGGGCTACGCACCAAGATGGACATGGGCCCGCTCCTCTGTCTCCCCCAGGCCATTCACGGCATAGCGGGACAAGCGCCCGAGATCCGGCTCGCCGCCGTGACCGGGGGCATTCTGGGCGACGAGTTGTCCGCCTTCGGTGATGAGCGGGCGCACCGCCATGTTGTCACGCAGCGGATTCAGCAGGCGGTTCGCCTCATAGGCATGGACGGCGGGCGCGGCCCGGCAGGTATGCACGGCTGCCGAAACGGCGACGCAGGTGCCGACACCATGGGGCGCCATGCGGATGCCGGAGCGGGCGCAGAGCGCGCCGATCGCCATCAGCCCGGACACACCGCCGGCGCGCGAGATGTTGGGCTGCAGGAAATCGACCGCATCGGCGGCGACGAGCCTTGCATGAGCGTCCAGCGTGAAATCGTTCTCACCGGCCGCGATCGGCACGGGCGAGGCCTTGCGGACGGCCGCCAGCGCCTGCGGATCATCGGGCGGCACGGGCTCCTCGAACCAGCCGATGTCATAAGGGGTCAGCGCCTTCGCGACCGTGATCGCCGTCGCGACGTCATAGGCACAATTGGCATCGAGATAGAGCGCCGCGCCCGGCCCGATCTCGCCGCGCACGGCGGCGATGTGCTCGATGTCGGTCGCAAGGCCGCGGCCGACCTTGAGCTTGATGGCGGTATAGCCCTGATCGAGATAGGCACGCGCCGCGCGTGCCGATTTGTCGGGATGATCCTGGAATCCGACCGGACTGACATAGGTCGCGACCGGTCCCGGAGAACCACCGAGCAGTGTCGCCAGAGGCAGTCCGGCGGCCCGCGCCTTCAGATCCCACAAGGCGATGTCGACGCCGCTCAGGGCCTCGATGGCCGGGCCGCGCGTGCTGCCCATCGCCGTGAAATAGCGCTCCAGATCGCCAAGCATCTCCCGGGGATCGGCGATCGTCGCCCCGATCAGCGCTGGAGCGATGACACCGTTGATGATCGCAGTGGCAGCACCGGCATGGGGTAGACCGAAAGCCTCGCCATAGCCGATCGCCCCGTCATCGCTTTCCACGACGACGAGCGTCGCAACCTGTCCGGTGCGTGGGATGCGCCGAAAATGGGCGGCCGGGGCCAGCAATTCCGCCGGCACCTTGTCGATCCCGCCGAACACATCCGCGAACCGCGCTTCGAGCTGAATGGCTCTGAGTCGAGAAATCTTCAACACCGGCTCCTCCAATATTATAAATTATAATTTATTTTTTTGGAGAGGAGTCAAGCGGCGTGTGCGGCTTGGCGAAAGGCCGCCGATCTGACGATTTGCGACGCTCATCGCGAGCATCGTCCCCGAACAGCAGCGGGCCGAGGGAGCCGGTCCCTCCGAAGCTGTGTTTGGGGGGTGCAAGTTTGCCCTCTTGCGACGGGGATCGGCATGGGCTGTGGCCCCCAGCCTTTCAGGTCCCGCCGTTCGGTTCAGCAAACTCGTCATGGCGATGCGCGGAGGCTACAACGGTCCGCTGCTGTTCGGACAGGTTCGGATATGACATTGCGATTGAGTCGGTTCACGACGCTCACATTATGCCTTCTGGTTGCGCTCTCGACGCTTCCCCTGGCCTTCCGGTATCACTGGCTATGGGTCCCGGGGATGCTCGCGGCTCTTCTGGCGCTCGTCGGGTTATGGGACCTTGTCCAGACCGGCCACGCGATCCGCCGCAACTATCCGGTGATCGGCCATATCCGTTGGTTCGCGGAACTGGTCCGTCCCGAGTTGCGCCAATATCTTTTCGAGGCTGACGAGGAAGCCGCCCCGTTCTCCCGATCGCAACGCTCGCTAGTCTATCGCCGGGCCAAGGGCATCGCCGGCGACCACCCCTTCGGAACCATGCTCGACGTCTATCGAGAGGGTTACGAATTCATCGGGCACTCGACGCGCCCAGCGCCGGTGGCGGATCCCGACAGCTTCCGCATCACCATCGGCAACGACCAATGCCGACAGCCCTATTCGGCCTCGGTCTTCAACATCTCCGCCATGAGCTTCGGCTCGCTATCCGCCAACGCGATCCGCGCGCTGAACACCGGGGCGCGTCTGGGGAATTTCAGCCACGACACCGGCGAGGGTAGCATCAGCCCCTATCACCGCGCCGGGGGCGGCGACATCGTCTGGGAGGTTGCCAGCGGCTATTTCGGCTGCCGCGACGAGCAGGGGAATTTCGATCCCGACCGCTTCGCCCGCCAGGCGGCCGACCCCCAGGTGAAGATGATCGAGATCAAGCTGAGCCAGGGAGCCAAGCCCGGCCATGGCGGCATTCTACCGGCGCCGAAGGTTTCCCCCGAGATTGCCGAGACACGAGGCGTTCCGGTTGGGCTCGACTGCATCTCGCCCTCGAACCACAGCGCTTTCTCGACACCGCTCGAAATGATGGGCTTCATAGCGCAGTTGCGCGCGCTTTCAGGCGGAAAGCCAGTCGGCTTCAAGCTTTGCCTCGGCCACCCATGGGAGTTCATGGGCATCGTCAAGGCGATGCTGGCAAGCGGCGTCGTGCCGGACTTCATCGTCGTCGACGGCGCCGAAGGTGGCACCGGCGCCGCACCGGTGGAATTCAGCGACCATATCGGCCTGCCGATGCGCGAGGGTCTGCTGTTCGTTCATAACGTCCTCGTCGGCGCGGGGCTGCGCGACAGGGTGAAGATTGGCGTCGCAGGACGCATCGTCAGCGCCTTCGACATCGCCAGCGCGCTGGCGATCGGCGCGGACTGGACGAATGCGGCGCGCGGTTTCATGTTCGCTTTGGGCTGTGTCCAGGCGCTGTCCTGCAATACCAATCGCTGCCCGACGGGTGTCGCGACCCAGGATGCGGTTCGTCAGCGGGCGCTTGTCGTTCCGGACAAGGCACAGCGCGTCCACCTGTTCCACGCCAACACCCTCAAGGCTTTGGCGGACATGCTGGCCGCAGCCGGCCTCACCCACCCGTCCGATCTGGGTCCTCACCACCTCGTCCGCCGCGTCAGCGCGACCGAAATTCGCCTGTTCTCCGATCTCCATGTCTTTCTGGAGCCCGGCGAGCTCACCTCCGGAGAGTGCGAGCACGCATTCTATCGCCGCAACTGGGACGCCGCCCGCGCCGACAGCTTCGACAGGCTCGCGTGAATTGGCGGAAACCCCGCCTTGCCGAAGCGGCGGGGCCCTTGTGCGATCAAGCCTTGGCAGATTTTGGCTGCCCGCTGACGCCTCCGGTCATGCCGTCGAGCCAGGTGTCCGTGGCCGCGAACTGGCGCCCAGCCTCCACGGTCTTCCAGAATGTCACATCGGCCCAATGAACGATCGTATTCTCGAGACTGCGCTCGAGGAGCTCCCCCTCGGCAGAGTGCGCCGCGGCGATATGAGCCACGGCCTCGGGCAGGTCCATGGCGAAGCAGATGAACACCCCGTAACCGGGATGGCGCACCGACGGAAAGCCGACGGCATATGAGTCAGCCTTCCAGCGCTTGACGTTGTCGGGCTGGAACTCCCAGACCTTGCCGATGTCGTGGCAGAGCGCGCCCGCGATCAGGATATCGCGATCGTAGCGGAAATTGGGGAACAGGCCCGCCATCTCCTCGGCCGTCTTGACCGCAAGGCGGCAAACCGAGCGCATATGATCACATTGCGTGCCGGTCAGGAGCGGGTTCGAGTCGTAATTGCCCGATGGCTTCATGTCGCCGATCTGCGTGAAACCATGGGCTTCGAGCGCTGCGACCCAGGCATCGATGACTTTGTCGCGCAGGTTGTGATCCTTGATCCATTCGACCTCCGGCATCTCGGCGACGCGGGCGGCACGTTTGGCGTCGGTGATCTCGATCGACTTGCCACGCATTGTCACGGTTCGCGGGTAGTTCACAGCATTCTCCGAATTGAAGATCAGGCGTTGGACGAGGGTCACTGCGCGCCGATCAGGCGTGGCAGCCACATGACGATGTCGGGGGCGACGATGATCAGGACGATCATCAGGAGCAGGCTTCCGATGAAGGGCAGAACGCCGAGAATGACGTCGCTGATGACGCCGCGCCCTCGTACCCCCTGCACGACGTAGAGATTGACCCCGACCGGCGGCGTGATCATCGCGGTCTCGCACAGCAGGACGACCATGATGCCGAACCAGACCGGGTCGAAGCCGGCTTGCACCACGACGGGGACGATGATCGGGATCGTCACGATCATCATCGGCAGCGGCTCCATGAAGCAGCCGAGAACGAGATAGAAGATGATGATCGCGACCAGCGTGCCCATCGGCCCGAGCCCGAGGCCGGTGATGAAGCCGTTCAGCGCGGCAACGAGGCCGATCGCCGACAGCACGAAGTTCAAAAAGAAAGCCGATGCCACGATCAGCATGATCATGGCGGATGTCCGCATCGTGCCATCCAGCGCTTCGAGGATCATCCTGACGGACAGCTTGCGGTTGACCGCCGCCAGCGCGATCGCCACGACGACGCCCAGTGCAGCCGATTCCGTCGGGGTCGCGAAGCCCGCATAGATGCTGCCGATCACGATCACGAAGATGAACCCGGGAGGAACAAGTCCGCTCAGGCTCTCGAGGCGTTCCTTCCAGGAGGTCTCGATCGCGCGGCCACGCCATTCCGGCCGGACGAGGCAGCAGATCAAGATCGTCGCCATGAAGATCAGCCCGAGCACGATCCCGGGCACGAAGCCGGCGAGATAGAGCTGCGGCACGGAGGTCTGCGTCAGCCAGCCATAGATGATCAGGTTGATCGATGGCGGTATCAGGATGCCGAGCGTGCCACCGGCGGCAATGGTGCCGAGGAAGAGCCTCTCGCCATAGCCGTAGGTCTTGATCACCGGCGTCGCGACGGTTCCGATGGTCGCGGCCGTCGCCACGCTCGAGCCCGAAGTCGCCGCAAACACCATCGAGGCACCGATATTGGCGTGCATCAGCCCGCCCGGGAGCCAGGCGAGCCAATGGCTCATCGAGCGATAGAGTCGATCCGCCATGCCCGAGCGCAGCAGGATCTCTCCGAGCAGCACGAAGAGCGGCACGCTGACGAGGATGGCATTGGTCGAGGCCGACCAGATGACCTCGCCCATGGCGAGATAGATCGGCATCGGCGAGAACGCCGCCCCCAGCGACAACGCCAGAAGGAGAAGCGCCGCGCCGACGGGGATGCTGAGGCCGAGCAGGAGGATGAGGAGGCCGAGCGAGGTCTGGACCATGGCCGCTATCTCTGGATCACGGGTTGAGCGTCGACGGCGTCGAGCGCCTCTTCGATTTCATCGGCGACATCGGGTGTCGTGACCATTGCGGCAGCGGCTGCGCGGTCACCGCGCATGAGGGCGAGCGCGACGAGGGCGAGCTGCTCCACGCAGACGAAGGCGAACCAGACCAGCCCGATGAACCAGAGCCCTTGCGGGATGACCAGCAATGTCCCCAGCGAGGTGTTCTCGCGTGCACCGAGGGTCCACGAGGTATCGACCGTGTCCCAGGCGAACCAGGCCATGATGAGTGCGACGGCGCCGAGCGCACCGAGCGCGAGGACATCCAGGGCGAACCTGATGACCGGCGGCGTCCAGTTCCTGATGACGTCGATCCGGACATGGGCGCGGTTCAACAAGGCGTAACTGAAGGCCCAGCTCGCGGAGATGGCGAGCGCATAGCTCGACAGCTCCGTGCCAACGCTGAACGGGATATGGATCACCTTGCGCGCCAGGATCTCCATGGTGATCACCACGGAGGATCCGACGAGCATCAGGCCGCCGATGCGGGCCATCCAGAGCGAGATGGCCGCGACGATCGCGTGAAATGCGTTCATGGCAATGTGCCCCGAAAAGCCCGCGGGTTACTGCGCCTTGGCCTCGATGCCCGCGACCTTGCCGACCGTCGCGTTCCACTCGGTGACGCATTCGGTGCCGCAGCGCTTGGCCCAATCGGGCAGGATCCGCTCGCGCAGGATCTTCTGCGCGGCCGCCTTGTCCGGCTCGGAGACGGTGACGAATTTCATCTTGGGACTGGCTTCGATGCCGTCCTTGCAGGGGCCGAGACCGGTGTTGCAGTTCACGCCGTCCTGGATGTCGTTGCCCGCCTGCACCCACATGCGATCCTCCAGTTCGGCGAATTGCTGTTCGAGAATGGTGCGGGTCTTCGGGTCGAGCTTCGCCCAGCTGCTCAGATTGGCGCCGAAAAACGTCATCGACCAGCCCATGGGCAGCGCATAGAGATGGTCGCTCACCTCCCACCAGCGTGCGGTATTGCCGGCTGACGTGCCTGTCACCGCGCATTGCGCGACGCCGCGCTGCATCGCCGGGATGACTTCGGCGAAGGGAACGTTCACCGAAGAGCCGCCGGCGCCCTCGACCATCTGCGACATTGCCCGGTTGAAGGTTCGCACCGCCTTGCCGCGCAGCGAATCCAGCCCCGTGATCTCGCCCTTGCAGTAGAACATCTGAGCCGCCACCGGGCTCATGCTGAGCAGCTTGGTGTGGTATTTCGTCTCGAGCGCCTTGGCGAGCGCGGGGCGGAAGGCGTCGGCAGCCTTGCGCTGCGTGACGATATCGACGGTCACGCCGGGCAGATCGAGGCCGTCGAAGCGGGAATCCTCGCCCGCCATGTAGGACATCGTCGCCTCGGAGATATCGAAGACGCCCTGCCGCAACAGGCGCAGCACCTCGGGGCCGCGTAGGCCGAGTTCCTCGAGCGATCCGAACGTCGTGGTAATCGCGCCGTTCGTCTTTGCCGCGAGCATCTCGGTGAAGAACGGCTTGTAGACCTTCTGGAACAGGTTCTGCGTCTGGTTTCCGCCAGAGACCTTGAGATTGATCTTCGGGAAATCCTGAGCCTGGGCGCCGAGCGCCGACATTCCAAAGGCTGCCAGAAACGCCAATACACGAAGCGGTCGCTGCATCACTCTCTCCCTTGAAAGGTCGATTATTCGACTTCTGGCGGGCAGCGTAAGCCGCATTGCAATCGCAAATCCAATTGGATTATCTCGTGCGACAACATTGGAATTTTCAATGCGCCCGACGATCGCGGAATTAGAGGCCTTTGTCTGGACAGCCCGACTTGGCTCCGTGCAGGCGGCCGCGAAGCATCTTTTCCTCGCGCAGCCAACCGTGTCGCTTCGGCTGAAATCCCTGCAGGACGAGCTGGGCGTCAAGGTTTTCGATCGCGCCGGCTCGACGCTGCGCCTGAGTCCGGACGGCGAGCTGCTTTTCGGGCACGCCATCTCGATCATCGAGGAGCTCGGCCGCATGCGCGAGCGTGCAGGGTCGACCGGGGCGCTTCACGGCACGGTGAAGGTCGGCATGCCGGAAACCTTCGCGGTCGCCTGCCTGACGCTGATCCTCAAGGACCTTGGAGCGCTCTATCCGCGGCTGCGGCTGGAACTCTCCGTGGCCACGAGCTCCCAGCTCGAGGACGAACTCCGCGAGCACAGGCTCGACGTCGCCTTTCTGGTCCACCCCAGCGACGGCGTTGCGATCAGGCTGGTCGAGCTCGGGCGCCAGGAGGCGGCATGGGTCGCCGCCAAGAGCCTCGGCCTCGGCCCGATCGTGCGGCCTGCCGATCTGCAGGACTGCCAGATCCTGACCAACCCCCCGCCATCCGCCATGCATCGCCAGATCACCGAGTGGTTCAGCGCGGCAGACGTCAAACCGCGCCGGCTGGACTTTTGCACGGGCCAGATGGTCATCGCCCATCTGGTTCAGGAGGGCGTGGCCGCCGCCTTCCTGCCTGTAAAACTGATGGAGCCCGCTCTTGCCGACGGGCAAATCGTGAAGCTGCGAGCCGTGCCGGACTTCGCGCATGCCGCGCTTTGCGCCGGCCATCGCATCGGAGGAGCGACCGCCGAGATCGAGGCGGTGATCGCGGCGGCGCGACGGGTTCTGGGGACGATGCCGTTCCTGCTGCCGCCAGCACGGAGGGGGCGCGAGTGCGAGGGCTGATATCGGCCCAGCCCGTCAGCGCGGGCCGTCCACCTTGAGATAGTCGATCGCGTCGAGCGCCTTCTGGATCGATTTCAGCATGGCGCTGACCGGAGCGGTCAGGCCACCTTCCGGATAGCTTGCATAGACCCTGCCGTGATTGAGGTCCGGAACCGGGCGCAGCACCGTGACGAGACCGGCCTTGACGTCGGCCTCCATCATCCGGACCGGCAATACGCCGAGGGCCACGCCCGACGAGACGAGATGGCCGATCACGGCGACGCTGTTGCAAAGATCATGGCGAAGCGGTTCGAGGCCGGCAGTCGCGAACCAGTCCTTGATCTGTCGGAACATGGCCGATCTCGGCTGATTGCTGACGATCGGCAAGGGACAGAGGTCGGCAGGACGGACTTCCGGACCGAGCCCCCATTTCACCGAGGCGACCCAGGCCGTGTCCTGCACGCCAAGCGGAACCAGCCTCATGCCGGGACGCCCGATCGGGTTGACCAGAACTGCGAGGTCCAGCCTGCGGTCATTGAGTTCGCGTTCCAGCTCGTAGCTGATCGAGACGACGTATTCCGCCTTCAGCAATGGATAATCCGCCCGCACCGTTTCCAGCAGGGTCGGCAGGCAGGTCATCGCGAAGCCTTCGGCAAAGCCGACGCGGATACTGCCGGTCACGACCGCAGGGTCGGTCTGCAGCATGATCCGGTCGGCTTCCTCCAGCAGGGCGGCAGCGCGCGGGAGCAGGGCGAGGCCGTCCGCTGTCGGCGCAAGTCCCCGGCCCTTGCGCTGGAACAGCCGGACATCGAGCGCCTGCTCGAGATCGCGCAGGCGCAGCGAGATGGTGGGCTGCGACATGTGGAGATGGCCCGCAGCCTTGCTCAGCGAGCCGAGGCGAACGGTCCAGAAGAAGGCCTCGAGTTGCGCAATGGTGAATCTCATGCCTGGCGCATTCTCATATTGAGATTCCTGATTGATACCCCTGCAGATAAACCAATTGGATTGGCGATGGCAAAGCTGATTAACGGTTGAGTCCCTGCCGCAACCTGCCTGTCGTTCATGCTGTCCGCGCCTCCCAAGATACGTCGCATCGACGGGTTCGAGCTCACTGCGAAGCTGAGCGAGACCGTCGGCAATTCGCGGCAGATGTTCGATCGCCGCGGCGCCCTGCTCCTGCGGGTCACCAGCGATACGGGCGCGGTCGGCTGGGGCGAGACCTGGGCCTATCCCGGCGCGGCTGCCGCGCTTGTCCGCGAGCATTTCGCCCCTGCCCTGCTCGGCCGCGACGCGACGACGCCGCGCGCCGGCTGGCAGGCGATGGCTGCCGGGCTCGGCTATGACCGACGTGGCATCTCGACGATGGCGCTCGGCGGGCTCGATGTCGCCTTGTGGGACCTCGCCGGGCAGATCGCCGGACTGCCGGTCCATGCCCTGCTCGGCGGCAAGCTGCGGGACCGGATTCCGGCCTATGTCAGCGGCCCCTTCATGAAGCCGGGCCGCGATCCCTATCGCGACTTCGAGGCCGATATCGCCGGCTATCTCGACGCCGGCTTCCGGGCGATCAAGCTCAGGATGGGCAGCGACCCGGCTCGGGACGGCGCAACCGCCCATAAGGTCCGCGCCCAGATCGGCGACGCCATGCCGCTGATGGTCGATCTCAACGAGGGCTTCACCGTCGAGGGTGCGCTCGCGATCGCCCGGCGGCTCGCGGAGGTCGATCCGGTCTGGCTCGAGGAGCCGATCGCCCATGACGACCTGCCGGGTTATCGCCGCTTCGCCGCCAAGGCGCCGATGCCTCTGGCGGGCGGCGAGGCGCTCTTCGGCCTGCGCGCCTTCCGGGATTATCTCACCGCCGGCGTGTTCGACTTCATCCAGCCCGATCTCGGGCTGTGCGGCGGGCTCTCCGAGGGGATGCGGATCTCGGCGCTGTGCGAGGCGTTCGAAGTCGCCCTGGTGCCCCATGTCTGGGGCTCCGTCGTGAATTTCCAGGCCTCGCTGCATTTTGCGGCCTGCCTGCCCGAGCGGCGCGGCCGCCTGCACTGGCCGCTGTTCGAATACGACCCTTCCGAAAACCCGCTGCGCACCGCCTTCGCCAGCCATCCGCTGGACGCCGACGGGGCGGTTGCGGTTCCGGACGCCCCGGGCCTGGGTCTTGACCTGACGCCCGAGCGGCTTGCGCCGTTCATCACGAACCATTGGACGATTGAATAATCGGCTCGTCGGATTCAACCGAGAGCGAACCTAAAGGGAGACGACCATGCGATTGACATCCATCCTGCGTTCCGCGCTCGTCGGCGCGGCCTGCCTTGCCGGGCTGACATCCGCGTCGGCTCAGCAGCCGAAGGTGCTCAATCTGGCCTTCGTCGGCCGGGTCACGGCGCCCGAAGGCGTCGCCATGACGGCCTTTGCCGAAGAGATCAAAGCCAAGACCAACGGCCGCATCGAAATTCGCCTGCATCCGGGCGGCGCGCTCGGCGGCGACCGCGAGGTGCTGGAAGGACTTCAGCTCGGCACCGTCGATCTCACCGTGCCCTCGACCTCGGTGATCGCGAATTTCGTGCCCGAGGTCCAGGTTTTCGACATCCCCTTCCTGTTCCGAGATTTCGACCACGCCCAGGCGGTTCTCGACGGCCCGATCGGCCAGGAGATCCTGGCCAAGTTCAAGGCCAAGGGCCTTCAGGGCCTCGCTTTCGGAGGCATCGGCTTCCGTCAGCTCACCAATAGCCGCCGGCCGGTCAACGGCCCCGACGACGTCAAGGGGCTGAAGATCCGCACCCAGGAGAACCAGATCCATCTCCAGGTCTGGCGCGCGTTGGGGGCGCTGCCGACGCCGATGGCACTGCCGGAAGTCTTCACGGCCCTGCAGCAGGGCGTGGTCGACGGCCAGGAAAACCCGATCGGCGCGATCCTCAACAACAAGTTCGGACAGGTGCAGAAATACCTGACGATCACCAACCACGCCTTCACGCCGGTCGGCTTCGTCATGGCGCCCCGTGCCTTCGAGGCGCTGTCGCCGGAGGATCAGAAGCTCTTCGTCGAGGCCGGTCGCCGCGCCATGGCGATCTGCAAGGACGAGGTCGGCAAGGTCGAGAAGACCGGCATCGACGAGTTGCGCAAGCTCGGCGTGCAGGTGGTCGAGAAGGTCGATACCGCCAAGTTCCAGGACCTGCTCAAGCCTGCCTTCGCCGAGCTAGGCAAGCGCTTCGGCGAGGCGACGATCGCGCGCATCAAGGACCAGAAGTGAGCGCGCGGCAGTCCAGGGCGGTCGCGCTGCTGTTGGGCGCGGAGCGCATCGTCACCGGCGCCGGCCTCGTGGCCGGCTGCCTGGCGATGGCGCTGGCGGCCTGCGTCGGGCTCTTCCAGGTCCTGACCCGCTTCATCCTTCAGGAACCCGCGACCTGGTCCGAGCCGCTGATCCGCGCCTTGCTGATCTGGATGGCCTATCTCGGCCTGGCATCGGCGGTGCGGGCCGGATCGCTCGTTTCGGTGGATCTGCTTTATCGCCTCGTCAAAGGACGAAATCGCCGGCTTCTCGAAGCCGCGATCGCGATCGCGACCTTCGCACTGCTGGCGATCCTGTTCTGGTTCGGCGCCGATCTGGTCTGGCGGGTCCGCTTCCAGAACCTGGCCGGGCTCGAGATTCCGATCAGCTACGCCTATGCCGCGATCCCGACCGGAGCGCTGGTCTCGATGCTCGCCGTGATCGCGCATTTCTTCGATCCACGCCGCGAAGAACTCGAAACCGCGGTCTGAAAGACGATTTGCCATGACTGCAACGATGCTCGTCACGATGTGCGTGCTGTTCCTGCTCTCGGTGCCGGTGGCTGTGGCCGTCGGCCTCGCGGCGGTCGCGGGACTCGGCCTCTACACCCCGCTGCCGCTGGTGCTGGTGGCGCAACAGGCGTTCGCCTCGCTCGACAAGTTTCCGCTGGCGGCGGTGCCGTTCTTCATCCTCGCCGGCAATCTCATGGGCGAGGGCGGCATTTCGCGGCGGTTGGTCGATTTCGCCAAGAGCCTGGTCGGCGGCGTGCAGGGCGGCCTCGCCTGCACCTGCATCCTGACCTGCATGATCTTCGCCGCGGTCTCCGGATCGAGCGTGGCCACGACCTTCGCCATCGGTGCGATCCTGATCCCGGCGATGGTCAAGCACGGCTATCCGATCTCCTTTGCGGCTTCGCTCCAGGCCAGTGCGGCCGAGCTCGGGGTGATCATCCCGCCTTCGATTCCGATGATCCTCTACGGTGTTGCAGCCGAGGTCTCGATCGGCGAACTCTTCGTGGCCGGCTTCGGCCCCGGCATCCTGATCGCCTGCGCGCTGATGCTCTCGGTCTGGCTCTGGTGCCGCATCCGCGACTATGGCCGCAACGATCACGAAGGGCGCATGCAGGTGCTGGCGGCAACGCGGGCTGCCGGCCTTGCCCTGATGATGCCGGTGATCATCCTCGGCGGCATCTATGGCGGCGTCTTCACCCCGACCGAAGCCTCGATCGTCGCGGTGTTCTATGCGCTGATCGTCAGCTGCTTCATCTATCGCGAGCTCGATTTCGCGACGGTGATCGCGATCCTGCGCAAATCGGTGGTCTCTTCATCGGTGATCATGCTGATCATCGCGATGGCGGGCCTGTTCAGCTTCCTGCTGACGCGCGCCGGCGTGCCTTCCCAGATCGGCGCCTATATCATCGCGACCTTCGACAGCGGCTGGTCCTTCCTGCTCGCAGTCAATCTCTTCCTGTTCGTGATCGGCATGTTCATCGAGACTTCGGCGGCGATCATCGTGCTGGCACCGATCCTGGCGCCTGTCGCGCTGCGCTTCGGCATCGACCCCGTGCATTTCGGCATGGTCATGGTGGTCAATCTGGCGCTCGGGATGATCACGCCGCCCTTCGGCGTCAATCTGTTCGCAGCCTGCGCGGTTGCCCGGATTTCGCTGGACCGGATGACGAAATCGCTCCTGCCCTTCATCGGCGTCGTCTTCGCCTGCCTGATGCTGATCACCTACATGCCCTGGATTTCGCTCGCCTTGCGGGATTTTGTCTACCGCTGATCTTTTTGCCGCGAGCGAGCGGCTATCGCGCGCACGGGACGCGTCCGATCTTGGGAGCGGCCAGGACTCATACTCTTTGATCGGGAAAAATACGTCCTGTGTGCGAGCGGGATCGTCACTGCCGGGTTCGTGTCAGGTCCACATGCGCCAAGCGATTTTGATCATCCCAGCCGATGCCTCGGAGAGCGTTGCCGGCCGAAGGCGCTCCAAAAATCATGAGAGCGCTGCTCGGAAGCCCACCAGGTGTCCGGCAAACCGCGAGCATTTCGGAGAACTGCGCGCCATCCAAAATCCCGCTATGCACCTATACCGGTGCCTCGGTGGCTCTCCTGCTCGTATGGAAAAGCGCGAGAACGAAGACGAGCGACAACAGCAGCACGATCGTCGGGGCCGGCGCACTGTCGAGGAAAAACGAGAGATAGACGCCCAACACGGAACCGGTCACCGCGATGATGACCGATATCAGCAGCATCGTGCTGAAGCGGCGGGTCAGCAGGAACGCGATGGCGCCGGGCGCGATCAGCATGGCGATGGCGAGGATGATGCCGACGGCCTGCAGCGCGCCGACGATCGTCAGCGAAATCAACGCCAGCAGGCCGTAATGCAGCAGCTTGACCCGCAGGCCGATCGCCTGTGCCTGCGCCGGATCGAAGGCGTGCAGCAGGAAATCCTTCCACTTGATGCCGATCACCGCCGCCGTGAAGGCGGCAATCGCGGCAGCGCCGGCAATGTCCGCCCCGGAGACGCCGAGCATGTCCCCGAAGAGGATGTGGTCGAGATGCACGTCGGACTGGATCTTGACGTAGAGCACGAGGCCGAGCCCGAACATGCCCGAGAAGACGACCCCCATCACCGTGTCCTGCTTGATCCGGCTGTTCTCCTTGAGGAAGCCGGTCGCAGTGGCGCAGATCATACCGGCGACGAAGGCGCCGATCGCATAGGGAAAGCCGAGGATATAGGCGAGGACCACGCCCGGAAACACGGCATGGCTGATCGCGTCGCCCATCAACGACCAGCCCTTCAGCACGAGGAAGCAGGACAGCAGCGCCATCGGCACGGCGACGATCGCCGAGATCACCAGCGCGTTGATCATGAAGTCGAAACGGAAGGGCGACAACAGCATATCGATGAGAGCCATCACCCGGCCTCCAGCTCGCAGGCGGCGCGGCGGCGGGCCGCCAGCAGGCCATGCTTGGGCGCAAGGAAGAAGGCGACAAGGAAGATCGTGGTCTGCAGCACGACGATGATGCCGCCGGTCGCCCCGTCGAGAAAATAGCTGATATAGGCGCCGGTGAAGCTCGTCAGCGCGCCAATCGCCACTGCGATCACCAGGAGCCGCGGGAAGCGGTCGGTCAGCAGATAGGCGGTGGCGCCGGGCGTGACCACCATGCAGATGACGAGGAAGGCGCCCACCGTCTGCAGGGCCGCCACCGTCGAGGCCGAGAGCAAGGTGAAGAACATCAGCTTCAGCGCCGTCGGATTGAGGCCGATCGAGCGCGCATGGCTCTCGTCGAAGAAGGTCACCATCAGGTCCTTCCATTTGACGAGCAGGATGGCGAGCGAGACGAAGCCGATGGCCGCGAGCTGGATCGTGTCGGCCGGCGTGATGGCGAGCACGTTGCCGAGCACGATCGTCTGGATGTTCACCGAGGTCGGCGACAGCGAGACCATGAACAGGCCGAGCCCGAAGAAGCTGGAGAAGATCAGGCCGATGATGGCGTCTTCCTTCAGCCTTGTCCGCTGGTTCAGGAAAAGCATCGCGCCGGCCGCGAGCCCGCCGGAGAAGAAGGCGCCGACCGAAAAGGGCAGCCCCAGCATGTAGGCGCCGGCAACGCCCGGCACGATCGCATGCGAGAGCGCATCGCCGATCAGCGACCAGCCCTTCAGCATCAGATAGCAGGACAGGAAGGCGCAGACGCCACCGACGAGGGCGGATACCCACATCGCATTGCGCATGTAGCCATAGGCGAAGGGTTCGAGCAGAACGGCGATCATGGCCGCTCACCCTGCGGCGTTTCGGCCTCCCGGCTGGATGCCTTGCCCTCGCGCAAGATCAGCGGCCGCTCGTCATCGGTGAAGACGCCGACCGGCGCCTGCCCGCTGCGGCCGGGCTCGTTCAGCACAAAATGACGCAGAACGCCGCCGAAGGCGCGCTGCAGGTTTTCCTGCGTGAAGGTCTCCGCCGTCGGGCCATGGGCCAGCACCGTTCCCTTGATCAGGATGGTGCGGTCGCAGAATTCCGGCACGGAGCCGAGATTATGCGTCGAGACGAGCATGACCCGCCCCTCGGCCCTGAGCTCGCGCAGCAGCGCGATGATCTGGTCCTCGGTCTTGACGTCGACGCCAGTGAAAGGCTCGTCGAGCAGGATGACCCGGCTGTCCTGGGCCAGGGCACGTGCCAGGAAGACGCGCTTCTTCTGTCCGCCCGAGAGCTCCCCGATCTGACGCTTGCGAAAGGCGCTCATGTCGACGCGCTCAAGCGCGGCGGCGACAGCCTCGTGATCGGCCGCCTTGGCGATGCGCATCATGCCCATATGGCCGTAACGGCCCATCATCACGACGTCCTCAACCAGGACCGGGAAGGTCCAGTCGACCTCTTCGGCCTGCGGCACATAGGCGATGAGGTTGCGGCGCAGCGCCTCGCGCACCGCCATGCCGAGGATGCGGATGTCGCCCTTCGCAAAGCGCACGAAACCCATGATCGCCTTGAACAGCGTCGACTTGCCGGAACCGTTGACGCCGACCAGTGCCGCGATCGTGCCGGTGGGGATGCGGAAGCTCGCATCCCGAAGCGCCGTATGGCCGTTGCGATAGGTGACCGTCGCATCGGTCACCGCAATCCCTGAGCCCTCCTCGGCAGCGGGCGGAAGCGAGCGACCGGCGACGGGAGCGTTCACCGCGTCAGCCCCTTCGCGATCGTGTCCGCGGTAACCTTGAGCAGGTCGATATAGGTCGGGACCGGGGCGTCCGCCTCGCTCAGAGAATCCACGTAGAGCACGCCACCGTAGCTTGCGCCGGTCTCGCGCGCGACCTGCTGGGCCGGCTTGTCGGAGATCGTGCTCTCGGAGAAGACCACGGTGATCTTGTTCTTGCGCACGGCGTCGATGACCTTCCGGACTTGCTGCGGCGTGCCCTGCTGGTCGGCATTGATGGGCCAGAGATAGAGTTCCTTCAATCCGAAATCGCGGGTCAGATAGGAGAACGCCCCTTCGCTGGAGACGAGCCAGCGCTTCTCCGCGGGGACGGCGGCAAGCTCCGCCTTGATCGGGTCGATGACAGCCTTGATGCGGGCCTTGTAGGCCTCGGCATTGGCTTTGTAGGCGTCGGCGTTCTTGGGATCGTGCTTGGCGAAGGCATCGCGGATATTGTCGACATAGATCAGCGCCGCCGCCGGCGACATCCAGGCATGCGGGTTCGGCTTGCCCTTGTAGGGGCCTTCGCTGATCCCCATCGGCTCGACGCCCTGCGAGACGACCACGCTGGGAACGTTCCTGAGATTGCGGAAGAATTTCTCGAACCACAGTTCGAGATTGAGGCCGTTCCAGAGGATAAGCTGCGCGCCCTGCGCACGCTGGATGTCGCCTGGCGTCGGCTGGTAGTTATGGATCTCGGCGCCAGGCTTGGTGATCGACTCGACCACAGCCACGTCGCCGGCGACGTTGCGCGCGATATCGGCGATCACCGTGAAGGTCGTGACGGCCTTGAACTTCTCCTGCGCCGCGGCGGGCACGACACTGCATGCGGCGAAAAACGCGGCGCCCATCAAACCGATGAGAGCCGATCTGCGCGAGCCAACGGCCATCGAGGCATCCTTATTGACAATGAATTGCAACAAATCCCTTCTAACTCGAAGCCTGTAAATTTTGCAAGTGCGAGCTATTAGCAATTACAGGATCGGCAATCATGCCCGCGCGAGAGACCCCACTGAACCACACATCAGAGCGCTGTCGCGGGCGGCTGACTTGTTCGCCGAGGCCCCAGCCGCACTCGCGGCGCGCCCGACACGATTCGAACGTGTGACCGTTGCCTTCAGAGAACTGCGCGCCATCCAAAATCCCGCATTGCCGAAGCGGCGGGGATCGGCTATCCAGCCTGCACGGTTAGCGCCCGTAGCTCAGCTGGATAGAGCGTTGCCCTCCGAAGGCAAAGGTCACACGTTCGAATCGTGTCGGGCGCGCCATTAAAATCAAATAGTTAGCATTGGCTACACCCGCCAGATCATTCGGGGAGTCGCCACGGTGGACGGAAACGTTAGGCATCGTGCGGTGACACGTGGCGCACCGCCTACCTCATGCAGCCTTGCGCCAGTCGGTGCATTCGACCTTGGTCCGCGGCTGCGGCGCAGGTGCCTCGTCATCAAACAGGTACTGCTTGATGACGTTTTCCAGCTCGCCGGTGTCCTTGCGGGCCTTGATGCCGATCTTCACGCCGAACTTGATAAAGTGGAGCTGCTCAGAATCGTCGGGCGCGAGCACGCCAGTCGCCCGACGCAGGCCCGCAAAGTCGCGCTGGCCGATCTCCTGCGCCTGCGGGTTATCGTTTTCGAGGTTGTAGTTGATGTAGAACGGGCGCTGATCGTAATCGCCGCCGACAATCTGAGCTTTGCAGGCCAGCAGCATGCCGGTTCCCTTGGACGTCGCCTTATACTCGCTCTCGACAATCTCCAGCGTGTATTCCCCGGCAGGGAGGGGCGTAAAGCCCGCTGACGGCTCGGCGTCGGGATTGTAGTTGGATGCGATGTTGGCCATAGCGCTGCTCCTGTTTCGTGGTTTCCGTTAATGATAAACGTAAAACACGGAAAACATAACACGTCAACGGAATTCGTTTGTGGTACACGAATTCCATGAAACAGATTTCGATTGCCCAATGCCGCGCCGCACGCGGCCTCATGGATTGGTCTCAGGCGGAGCTAGCGTCTCACTCAAACCTGAGCGAGAGCACCATTCGCGATTTCGAGAAGAATCGGCGCATTCCCGGCCCAAACAATCTCGCTGCCATTCGCGCTGCCTTTGAAGCCGCCGGCGTCGAGTTCATCGACGATGAGCGTGGCGAGGGCGTGGTGAAGTTGCGCTTACCGGCCCGCCAAACGGCCACTGAGGCGGAGATGCAGGCCAGCGCCGACGATGTCAGATCACAAGCCGCGAGTGCCGTAGACGAGGCCTTGAGCGGCTCGGATGCGACCGCGCAGCAAAAGGCGGAGCGTCGGGGAGAGCTGACGGACGAGCCCGCCGTGGTTTGGCGCGCGCGGGGTAAGGGCCAGCCGAGAGCGCCGAGGGCCAAGGAGTGAGCGACGTGCGCGGCGAAGGCGTCGAGAAGCTGAGAAAATAATGTTTAACGTCAAAAGTCAGTATAGCGATTTATAATTAGGATTCGCTGCCGCGTCGGTTGACAACCATTACTCACCGCGCTCGTTCTCATACGAAAGAATTACAGACGATTCCTATGGACTCTCTGTCTGATTCGCGTAACGACTCTGCCTCCACTTGAGGCGAGCGCATGTCACCAAACGAAGCACTCAGACCTGTCTTCGTAACGCGGAAGACGGCCGCCAAGCTGATGGAAATCAGTACAGATACGTTTGACCTGTGGCTCCAACAGGGCTTCGTGCCGCGGGCGCACATCAACCGCGGCCAGATCATGCGATGGCACTGGCCCAGCGTTGAGCAGAAATTGGCGCCGCCCCTGGAAATGGAAAAGCCGGCCTGGGTGATGCCAGAGGGACCTTACGTGCGGCCACCCCGCGGGAGAAGGCCGAAGCCATGACCGGCCCGCTTGGCACGATCTACAGCCTGCAGGAAGCCGCAGACCATCTGCGTATTTCCAAGCAAGCTCTAGCCCGGGCTGCGAGGCGATACGGCATCGGCTCGATGTTCGGTCGCCATCATCGGTTCACAGATGACGACCTTAAGGCCATCCTCGAGGCCATGAAGATCCGCGGAGAAGAGGCCAATCCGGTCGCGGTCCGGGCGGCGTACCAGAGCCTCAAAAAGATGGCGCAGGCAAAACGAGACGAGAAGGTTCGGCAGCGGGCCGCAGCTAGGGGAGGAAACAATGGAAAGCGCTGAGTTGGTGAAAGTCTCGCCGATGCAGGTCCGAGTCGCGACGGTTCAGGTTGATGGAGAGGTCGCCGGCGCTGATGCCTTTAACATGGACCACTTCGGCGGCATCCTGCCGAACGTCGGCGACCAGTTCCTTCTGATCCGCAGCCCTGATGACTACGACACAGTAACGGTGCAAAGGCGCTATTTTACGACCGAGGCTGCGACCCGCAGCATCTACTGGACGCTCGTCGTCAAAGTCGCCGAGGCTTGCTCGCAATTCACGCAGGTTGCCACCAATGCTCTAGCCGTGACCGATTACCTTGAGGCGGCCAAGCAGGGGGGGCCCGTGCCGGAGGTGGTAGCGAAGCGGCGGAAGACGAACCGAGTTGGCTGAAAGCCAGCCATGAGCGAGCCCGACGATCGCCCCCGTCTGATGACGAAGCAGCAGGCCGCGGCCTACTGTGGTGTCAGCGCCCCTACCTTCACTAAGTGGGTTTTGGCTGGCGATATGCCGGGGCCGTTCAAGTCGACGCGCATGTACGACCGGCGGGCGATTGACCTTGTCCTCGACCAAGCGGCCGGCATCTCACAAGGGGCGCCACCCAAGGAGGACGCGCTCGACAAATGGCGGCGCGAGAAAGCGGAGCGGGAAGCAAGGTCTGAAAGCGCTTTTGATAGGTGGGAACGCGAAGAAGCAGTGAAGGCTGCCGCGAGCATGACGCCGTACCAAGCTGCGCTCACGGCTTCGGGGGAAACAAGCCACGAGAAATGGTATCGCGAGAGCCAGGCCCGGAAAGCTAGGAAGGCCGAGAGGGCGCGCGCGAAGGAAGTGTCTGACGCTGCGAAGGCTAAGCTAACGAAGTGACCTATCAGATCGGCCCCAACACGCCGCTACGGCTCGCCAAGGCCGCCGCCCTAGCGTTCCCGGATGGAGGTATGACCGAGAAAGGACTGAGGCGCGAGCACGCCCGCGGCAACCTCACGATCGAGCGCGTAGCAGGCAAGGATTACACAACGCTCGCATACATTGAGGAAATGCGCCGTCGGTGCCGGCTCGTCTCAGATATCACCGCGGCCCGCTCACGTTCTCCCGAGAATCTGGACAGATTTCTCGCAAACCTAAAGGCCCACGCAATTAGCGCGAAGGCTCGGCGACAGCTGCAGAAACCATGACCGACGCGCCCATCCAACCCGTCTTCGTTGATCGAAAGACAGCGGCGGCCAAGCTCATGATCAGCATGGAGACTTTCGACTTATGGGTGCGGCAAGGCTTTGTGCCCCGCGCCCACGTGCAACATGGTCAAATCTATCGCTGGCACTGGCCGACCCTAGAAAAGAAGCTGGCGGGCGAGGAAATACCCAAGCTCGACGAACCGGTGCGAAGAATCATGCCTGAAGGCCCGTACGTTAGGGTGAGGCGCAAGAAGGGCCAGTGCGCGATTGAGGCGTCTAAGGAGCGACGCCGTATCGAGCGAGACGACACCCCTTGACCGCTCCCGCTATGGCAGGTGACGCTGCGGGGGTGGGGGAATAGAAAATGGCTAGATGCACAGCGCCAAGATTTGGTCATCGTACAGCGAGCGGGAGAGCAGCATGTCCGGCATGCGGCGGCTCTGGTGGATATAGAAGTTATGGCTCCTATTCGCCGCCATCATACTCGTATTCATCAAGCAGCAGCGGAGGGGGACGGAGCAGCGGCGGCGGCTCTGGACGAACTGTCAAACCGCGATGGTCAAAGGCGGGATCAACGATTTTCTATACGCCCGCCCAAGTTCAAACGCTCACGCCGATCCGCGAGAACGTAGAGAAGCAGGCTACTCTAGATCTACGCGACATTTTCCTATGCCATGCATGGGATGACCGCCAAGGGCATCGGCTCTCGACGCCGAGCCAGCGCTTCCAGTGCGAGCTGGCCTCGGATCGGTGTTAGGGCCGCCCATAACCTCTGAGAAAGACGCCCCTGCCGTGATGCCGGGGGTGGAGGTGATCCTCTGACCGAATGACGCCTTGGCCCCGACATTGCTCTCTAATCCAGCACTACGCCTATGTCGGCCCAAATTGAAACACTAGTATCGCGTGGGGCCACTATGCCGTTGGATCTAGATCGCGGGCGTGCCGTCTCGAACTATGACGAGTGCGGCGTTCACCTATTGAGTGCGTTCTTTTGTCTGACTGAGCGCACTGCTGATGATGCCCATCTGAGGGAAGAGATCGAACGCGTGTTGGTCGAATTGTTCAAGGCACAGATCGCCGCCAGCCAGTCGAACATCATCCAGTTCTGCCGTCAGCCACCGCTTGCTGGGTAAGCAATGAACCGGCCTAGCGGCTTCGCCGTCGTCATGGTGTTGGCCGCTCTGGTGGCGTTCGGTGCGTATGGGTGGATGACGGGGACTTCGCGATAAGCCGAGGGAACAGTCAGTTCGGCAGACCGTTCATCGAAGGGGGCAAATGGAGGCTCTCATGCGCGACGGTCAAGGCAACAAGCTATCCCCGGAAGAGCAGCAAAAGGTGCGCTCGATCCAAGGTGCTCCCGACAAGAACTCGGTCAGCGGCATTTCCATAGATCCCAATGCGGGCAAGGATACCGGTGAGGCCGACAAGCCTTTGGTACCGCCCAGCGAGAAGCCGGCTGCGGGCCCAGGCGAATAGGCTCAGAGCAGCGAAACCTGCGTCAGCGCCGAGCATGAACGGCAAGGCCTTGGGATTGCTGAAACGTATCGCGGGAGAGGGCGCTTCATCGCCTCCCAACGATGCGCGCCCTCTCCTCTCGCATCGAGTTCCATGTCACGCTGGCCCATTCCGAAGCGAGAGGTCAGGCATTATGGGATTGCGGCCCTCCAGCGGATTACGGACGGATTAAAGGGGCGTCAGGCGCGCGATGAAAGCTCCCTACCCGTCGTTCTTCGCCCGCTGGTAGCTGCTGATCCCGATGGCGGCGGGAGCCGTCATTTGGTGGGCGGTTTTCTTCGGTTAGGCGCGGAGGCTTTGGGCGGCTGTGTTCGGCTAGACACCGATCTTGTCTGCAGACATTTCGATCTGGACAACCAGCCCCGCGGGATTCCAGTCAAACCGCATAAGAGCGCCGAGTTGCGCTTTGGCCGCACGATCCACGAGCAGGCTACCGAAGCCTTGCCTATGGGGTGACCCGACGACGGCTGGTCCACCGCGCTCCTCCCACACCAAGACGACGTGCTCGCCGGAACCCTTAACTTCTATCCGCACGTTCCCCGTCGGGATTGAAAGTGCGCCGTGCTTGACGGCATTCGTCGCAAGCTCGTGAATGATAAGGGCAATGGATGTCGAACTGGAGCGTCCGATGCGAACCTTATCGCCGCCAACACTGATCCGAATGCTACCTTCGGCATTGTAGGGCGCAATCAGGCGGCCAATCAGATCGGGCAGATTGTCCGAAGACTCATCGCCGTTCTTATCCAGGACGATGCCGTGGGCCCTGTGCAGCGCGGTCAACCGGCCGATGATTTCATCTGCAAATTTTGCAGCTGCAGGCTCCGCGCGAGCGCCCATCGAAATGAGGCTGCTGACCACGCTAAAAATGTTGCCAATGCGGTGCTGCAGTTCGCGGGCGATCAACTCGCGCTGCTCTTCTGCCGTACGGCGTGCGGTAATGTCGATGTGGGCTCCAATGAGCTTGATCGGTTTCCCGAGATCATCACGTTGAATTTCAGCCTTGGCCAAGATCCATCGGGTCTCTCCGTCGGACGGTCGGATTATCCGATATTCGACCTCATAGTCGGTGTCGAAGCTATCAACGCTTTGTTGGAAATGGCTTACGACTCGATCGCGATCCTCGGGATGGATCCGCGCAACCCACGCCTCGTGACTTTCGTTCGCAGCATCTGCCGGCAATCCATGAACCGCCAGGTATTCCGGGGATCGCTGGTTGCGAAATGCGCCTTCTCTGAGATCGACTTCAAGGCCCCCGATTTGTCCGATGCGCTGCACGCGCGCGAGCTCGTCTTCGCGCGAGCGTAACTGCTTCAGTGCCTCGTTCAGCGGCAACGGAGATTCCCCAAGTTTTCAGAGCAAAGATACTTGCTTCGGTAGCTCTGGTTCCGAGTCGTCGCCATCTTTTTTGACACACCGAGCCACGATATCGAGCGCGCCATCAGCAAGCGGCCGTTGCAGCGCCCTCGCCTCTTCCCACGGCGCCGTCATCCAGGTCTCGCATTCCTCCGGCGTCGTTAGGATGACGGGCAAGCCCGCTCGAACGGCCTTTCGGAACACCGGGAGCATGAGCGGCATCCCGAAGGCGATTGGATGAGCCTGCATAACGGAAAGGTTCATCGCCACATCCCGCGCATCTTCGCCCTAACGTCGACCTTTGGACCTCCAGAGGGCGCTCGCGTGTCTTCGGAAGCACAGATCGGCCAGGCCGACCGCTCGAACTGTCCGAGAAGCGCGTTCGGGATGAAGCGGGTGCGATTGGCATACACATGCCGGTCGCCGGTCGCGGACTGCCCATGCGTAAAGAAGCGCTGCGGCACGACGAGATGCAGGTCGTCCTTGGCCCGTGTCATCGCGACATACAGCAGGCGCCGCTCCTCCTCGATCTCGTCCCTGGCGCCGGCGCCAAGGTCGATCGGAATGCAGCCGTCGACCGTGTTCATGACGAAGACTGACTTCCATTCCTGCCCCTTGGCTGAATGGATCGTCGACAAGATCAGATAGTCCTCATCGAGATGCGGCACGCCGGCTTGGTCACTGGTTGTGTCGGGCGGATCCAGCGTCAGTTCGGTCAGGAAGCGCTCTCGCGATGGGTAGCCGCTGGCGATCTGCTCCAGTTGCACGAGATCGGCTTGCCTCGTGCTGGCATCCTCGTGGATGCGCTCCAGGTGAGGTTCATACCATCGGCGGGCACGCTCGATCTCGGCTGGCCAACCGGCAGAGCCGGCGCGCAACTCCCCGATCGCGGTTACGAACGCGCCCCAGTCTTCGCCGGATCGAGGTGGAGCCGGGGCGCTATCGAGGGATTCGATCGGCGCCGACGCCTGCGCCATATGCTCAAGGACGCGCTGCGCCGATGTCGGCCCAACACCGGGCAGGAGCTGCAGCACCCGAAAGCCAGCCACTTTGTCACGCGGGTTCTCGACGAAGCGCAGGAGCGCCAGCAGATCCTTGATATGAGCGCTGTCGAGGAACTTCAGACCGCCGAATTTGACGAACGGGATATTCCGGCGCGTGAGCTCGATTTCGAGCGGGCCGCTGTGATGGGAGGCTCGAAACAGCACCGCCTGCTGTTTCAGCGTCGAGCCGCCCTCGCGGTTCTCCAGTACCTTCTCCGCGATGAAACGCGCCTGATCAGCCTCATCTCGAACATGAACGAGCTGCGGCTGTGATCCGGCTGCACGATCGGTCCAGAGGTTCTTGGTGAAGCGCTCCGCTGCCAGATCGATCACCGCATTCGCTGCCGAGAGGATCGCGCTGGTCGAGCGGTAGTTCTGGTCGAGCGTGATGATTTCGGCCGGCGGCACGAAAGCGGACGGAAAGTCGAGGATGTTGCGGACGGTCGCCGCGCGGAACGAATAGATCGACTGAGCATCGTCGCCCACGACCGTCAGACCGCGGCCATCGGGTTTGAGCGCGAGCAGGATTGAGGATTGGAGACGGTTGGTATCCTGGTACTCGTCGACCATGACATGATCGAAGCGCGCGCCGATATCAGCCGCGATGTCGGGATCAGTCATCGCCTGCGCCCAGTAGAGCAGTAAATCATCATAATCGAGGACGTTCTGTTGCTGCTTCGCGTCGACATAGGCGGCGAACAGGTCCTTCAGCTCGGCCGCCCAGGCAACACACCACGGGTAGGACTGCCCAAGAACCTCCTCGATCGGCCGCTCGGCATTCACGCAGCGCGAATAAATCGCCAGACAGGTGCCTTTCGTCGGAAACCGTGTCTCCGTCTTGGAGAAGCCGAGTTCGTGGCGGACCAGGTTCATCTGGTCGGCGGAGTCTTCCCGATCATGGATCGTGAACGCGGGATCAAGACCAAGCTGATCGGCACAATCGCGCAGGAGCCGCGCTCCGATACCATGAAATGTGCCGGCCCAACTGAGGGCGTCGGTCAGGACGCCAGCGCCCTCCCCGAGGACTTTGCGGGTGATCCGCTCAACGCGCTTCGCCATTTCGCCGGCTGCCCGGCGAGAGAAAGTCATTAGCAGGATCCGCCGCGGATCGGCGCCGCTGACCATGAGATGAGCGACACGATGCGCTAACGTGTTGGTTTTGCCGGAGCCTGCCCCGGCAATCACAAGCAGGGGGGATGCCGTCACGGCGCCGACACCATGGGTCACCGCGCGCCGCTGTGCCGAATTGAGAGCGTCGAGATAGCCGATTGGGGAGACGGCATTCATGCCTTCGGCTCCCGTACCGGCCGCGCTCCCTGCGAGAACACCCCTCGAAGGAACCCGCGGGAGACCGAGCGATCAGCATCTGCCAACAGGACATTGAAATCGTGCAAAACGGCACGTAGCGCGGCGCGCTCGCTTCCATGCTCAGCTACGAGATCATTGATCTCCCATTCGATTTCGTTCGCCTCGTCGGAATCTTCTATTGGTTCGGCTGACATGGCTTGCGTCCTCGGGCACGAGAACATTATGAGAACAAACCAACCCGAGGAGTCAAGCCATGGCCAGCGTCGACACGTTCTTCCTCCAGCCCTTCAAGACGCACCGGAAGCGTCTGGTGCCTGGCCTGCGGGTGCTCGCGAAGACGAAGCATCATGCTCTGAATGAAGGCGAGCGCCTCGGCCGAACCGCCGAAGGCGTGGCGGTTATCCACGTGACCGCAGATGACGAAACTGGCGAAGTCAGCGCGCTCGACGTCCTGGCGCGCCGTGGCGCGATCCCCGAGGAGTTCGAGGAGCAGATCAGGGCGTTGTGAAGCATGAGAGCAAGGGGTCAACCGAGCGACACGCAGATCAACCGCGACTTTCCGCATCAGGTAGCGGTCCCACTCTTTGAAGGGCGCGGCCTCGGCTACTTCAATTCGTCGGGACCTCTGTCGAGCCTCTGCCCGCGTCGCTTTAAAGTTGGCGATGGGGCGCGAAGCTATGAGGCCTACTGCTTCGGCGATCGGGATCAGGCGGAGCAATTTCGCGAGGCAATCAAGGGCGAGGATTTCGATCCCCGCGATCGCGTCGGCGCGATATGGCACCGCGGCCGAGGTAAGCGGCGAGATGCCAGTCGCGCTCGAAAAGGATATTGGTAGCGAGCCCGCCTCAGAGATTCGCAGAGGCCTTTCCCACCCGACAATCCGCCGCACGTCTTCTCGATCCTCTCCAGCCGGGAGGTCTCGACCTGGTCGGAAGAGTGGAGGCACGAATGCGAGATGCGGCTCCTTGACGGCCTGCCGCTCCGCGAACGGAACGACGCGCTGGACGGCGTGAAGGATGGGCTGAAGGGTATGAAGGCGTTCCGGGCGATGCCTGTGTGGCTCAACTCCGGACGGAAATTGAAGATCGCGCTCGGCACTGCGTCGCCGCGCCGGGCCCTTGACCACTTCCGCCGGCAGGCCCAGCCCTAAAAACCCGACCCGCACACATCGAATGCTACTCCGCAACGCAACGCGAATCGGCGGCCAATGAAATCGCTCCGTGATTACGATCGAGCACCGGGCGAAATAAGCGAGGGTAAGAAATACCCGAGGTATGCGAATGCCGAAAGCACCGCGATCAGGATAAGCCACGCCCCGAGGCGACTTGGTATCGAGCGCGAGGTACTCGCCTGCACCAACAATCGCAGCACCCCGCGAATAGGCAAAAAACGCGAAGGAGCTAAAGAAGAAGCGTGGGCGCCGTCATCGCTCGCCACACGCCCGGCGCCGTCGGCAGATCGCTCGGTGTCCTGCTCATGCTGGTCCACTCGCGTCCACCATACCTTTTCGGTCGACCATCTCTTTGCGGTGGCCAGGAGCAAAACGGGATCGAGAGGGAATCGTTCCAAGGCTATATGGAGATCGATTGCTCGCTAGGATCGGACTTGGTTCTGAACAAAACCCCGCCGGGATCACCGACGGGGTTTGTGGGCCTCCGGCCCTTGCTCAGCCGAGAAGGCGAGCGCTACTGAATTTCCTAGCCTACCGGCCGATCGGTCGCTGCCGGTACATCCGCGGCTCGCGTCCAGATCGGCGGTAGAGAGTGGCGCGGCTTCACTGGCATGGGAGCCGCGCGGCAGCATAACAATGAAATCGCGGATAGGTTCCGGCGGCACAAACCTAGTTCGGCGTTTTATTGCGATCGGGATCGAGAGCCTTTGCCACCGCATCAACCGCGGCGTCAGCTTCAGCATCCAATTGGGCAGCCTTAGCGCGCCCTTCGTCAGCGGTTTCGCCGCGGAATTTGAGCGAGGCGTGATAAATTTTCTTGCCGGCAATGTCTTCAACATCGGCCGTCAGATCGACGGAGTTGCCGTTAGGTAAGACCTCATGCACCATATCGGCCAGCGCCTCCTGTGCCGCGTCCGTTGCGGCCTTGTCGTCGGCGAAATCTAGAGGATTGTCTCCCCGGTCGACCTTTTTCCCGTCATCGGTCGTGAAACGATATTTCGGCATGTCGCACTCCGTAGCCGTAAGGCCGAATGGCCTCCTGGCTGCCGAACGGGCGCGTCAGAGCTTGGTTCCGCGCCACGCGTCGAACCTCCTCCGATCTACCAGTAGCCAACAGCGCTCGTACGAGTCGTTCCGGTTAGGCTGCGACGTCGCGATCTAGGTGAAACATGACATTCTTCGCGAGATCTTCTTCATCGAGCGCCAGAGGTGCGAACCCAGCCACCATATAAGCAATGCGCTCGCGCTCTTTGTCTCGGTCGTGCTCTGGCACTGAGTCCTTGATAACGTTCCATACTGCTTCCAACGCGGCATATGCCCGAGCGAGATCCGCAGGATCGTTGAGAGACGAAAATGGCATTGCTCCTTCCTCCAAAGCCGTTTCGCAGAAGATGATTTAGGAGCAGCTATTCATCCTTCAAGAGATGAAAATTGGTTGCAAATAACCGGGAACGCCGTGGCCCGCCGGCAGTTGAACCACCATCAATCTTTGGGGTGAGATTTCGCCATGGTTGCGTTGCAGGATCCCGTCGCCCCCCAGCCACCGCGCAATCGCCGCGAGCTCTATCGCGAGAAATGCCAGGACGAGGATGGCAATCGCTTCACCGTCATCGTCTGGCAGAACAAGCCCGGCCTATCGACCGTCTCCTACTCCCTCGCAGACGGCACACCGGTCCATTACGAGGACGAGTGCTACTTCGCGACGCCGACGGGGAAGATGCTGACCCGGTGCGAGGATTAACCGCTAATCCTCGAAAGCGATGCCTATCGAGGTTTCATCCCGCCATTTCACCAGAGCAGAGCGCTCCCGACGTAAGATATTGGCGACGACGCGCACGCGTCCCTCGATCTCGACACCCGCTGGTACACGGAGCATTGCCCCACCTGCTGATAGATCGCGGATGATGCAGCTGTAGACCGCGCCTTCATCCGTGACGAGCCTCGCCATCTCAACCATCCGATTGCGTTTTGATGTTCGGGGGAATTCAGCCATGCGGCGGCTATAGGACATCGATGCCAGAGGTGAAATGACCTAGCCTGGCCCCAGGCGGGGGGCAGAAGGCGGCCGAGATTGCTGAGGCACGCCTTCGCCAGTGAGATACCGCGCATGAAATCGGGATGATTTCTCAAAATAAAATGAAATCCTCGCTAGTGAAAACCACAATCTGTGCGCACAAAAATCGTCTGAAGCGCGCTTTGGTTGACATTTCAATTTATGAAATGTAAGCTACTTTATCGAGATTGCTTGGACGGTCGTTGTTATTTTCGCGCTTTGCCGCGGCTCTGATAAACTCCCCCTTTCGAAATCGTTCTGAACTCGCCGTACGTCTTGTCGGCGAGCGACAGGTGTAGCCAAAGGAGGGTTTCTCATGACCACCGGCACAGTTAAATGGTTCAATTCCACCAAGGGTTTCGGCTTCATCCAGCCCGATGACGGCAGCCAGGATGTGTTCGTACACATCTCCGCTGTCGAACGCGCTGGGATGCGGGACCTGCAGGAAGGCCAAAAGCTGGGATACGAAGTCGCTCGCGACAACAAATCTGGCAAGATGGCTGCAGAACAGCTCCAGACTGCGTGATCTGGCAATCGTCGCCGTTGACCACGGATGTACTGGCACCAGCGACTTTAGCCACTCGAAAGGCCGGGCACTTGCTCGGCCTTTTTGTTTTCAATTTAACTGCGAATGGAAATGGTAGTGTTCGAACTTTCAAAACAGCGCTTAACCGCCGACAATCAGTTCTTGAAGATTCAGACGCGGGCTCTCTCTCGCGCGAGGATTATGTCCGAAACGGAAAAGCTGACCCAGCAGCGCGAAGACAACATGCTCAAACTGCGCGGGCTCCGTCTGGCGAACGAGACCAGTGTTAAGCAGGCGGGGCTCGCAGCGCAGATCAAGATGAAATCGCGGAGGCGTCCGGGCTTCAAATAGCCCTAGATCTGCTGGGCGGCCGATGTATTCACCGGTCAGGAGGGTCCGAAGCGATAAAGGCGGCAACCACTCAAAAGACATAGACAAGCCATGTGGAAGGAGCAGGATCGGCGCTGCAGTTGTCTCCATCCGCTTTTTGGAAATGACCGCTGGCGGCGCGCATTGACGCCGCCTAGGCGGAGACCTGTCATGCATACCGGAAAAGGCTCTTTGGTCCTGCGCAATGGGCGCAGGCTCCCTCTCACCTTCCAGTTTGGCAGAAACTACGACGAGACCCGCGCAGGCCATCTTCTCTGCGATACATCCGCACTCGACCCGGCATTGCTGCAGGATCGGCTGCATGTCGTTTGCGATGACGGAACTGCTATCGTCGTTGCGGTGATGCACTCCAGTGATCGACATCTGGCGGTCACAGGGCGGGTTCTGGCGGCCGCGGCCTGATAAAGCTCTGCCATCATAAGTAGATGCGCGGAAGGCAGCGTAGCCATTGGATCGGCCCAGCGACGGCGAAGTGCCCATCACCGCGTCAGCGATCGAGCCAAGCCAAAATCAAACACTGCCCGGACCAAGGAAGCTCAAATGCAGCGTACCCCGAAAACTGGATAATTACGCGGTGGCTGCATCATACGCGCAAACGCATGCGTCCGGATCGATGCTGTGGGAACCGGGGTGCTATCCGATGAAGATGCTTCCGATGGCCGGGATCGCGGCGGCAATGGGATTCGCCGGCCTGAGCGGCTTGACTAGGTCAGACGCTGTCTGGGCCAGGCTGTCCCCGTCCTGCCAGGTCAAGGGAAACATCAGCATCAATACGGGGGAAAGCATTTACCACGTCCCCGGCCAGCGCCGTTATCTGGAGACGAATATCAGTCCGCAACATGGCGAGCGCTGGTTCTGCACGGCGGCGGAAGCGGAAAGCGCCGGTTGGCGACCCGCGAGAAACTGAGGCGGTTGCGCTGAAGTCAAAGGCGCCAAAGCTTACTCGCCCACTAGGCGATGGCTGCCACGGCCATCATGCTCACGGCAACAATCAGCGCGTCATCCATCGGTTCACTCCTGCGGCTCGGCGATGTAGAAGCCGAATGCTGAAGCGCAGGTCAGAACGACGCCGATCTCTAGCAAGCCCATTGTAGCCTCCAACCTGACGATGGAAGAGCAACCGCCCGGAACTGGCCATTGTTCCGCCGCGGGTCGGGCGAACATCGCATTCAGCAAAGAGGAAGAGATCGGCTGGCGAACGCCTCGATCGGAAGCCGCCGGTACATCCGCCACGAGCTCCGATCGAAGGCGGAAGAAGCGAACCGGCACCGAATCCCCGCCGCTCATCGGCATCAAATGCACCTTGACGGGCGGTAGCCCAATGCCCGTGCTTGCTTGCGGCGCTCTTTGCGTGCCAGCGAGTTCAGGTGCTCCCACTGGCGGAGCGATGCCCATAATTTCAAGTCATAGGTTGGGGGCTGCACCAACTGGCTTTCGTTCGTGGCCGGATTGATCTCGCTCAAGCCGCCCTCGTTATCGTCGGTGCATCATTCGATGCCGGACCCTAGGCCCTCGTGGTGCGACGAGCCCTGTCAAAAGACAGAAGCGTGGGAAAACGAAAAAAGCCCCGCCAGCCGGAGCTGCCGGGGTCAGGTAATCGTGGTGTGAGGGTGAGCCCGCCACGCGCGGAGCGTCACGCCGGTTCCCTGTCCGCTGGATTTCGGAGAAAGTGGGAGCGTCGGAGGCCGCAGCGCTATGCGGGCCTCGAGGGCGAACAGCGGTTACCGCCTTGGATCTCGAGGGCAATCGCATTGCTCTCCGGCAGCAAGGAAGCGCACGGCAGCTGAGGAAATAGCGAGCCGCAGAACGGTGCGGCCGGCAAAGATGATCTTGCCGGCTGCGCCGAAGAGCTAAACGCATTTGGTTGGTAGCGAGGCTCTCTCCGACCGCGAGGTCGTTTAGCGCCAAGTGCAGACATTAAGGCATCACCGGAAAGCAGACATTGGATGATCAATTCCAGTCTCGCTGTAAACCCTTATCCAGATGAGCTGCCGTACTCGGGCAGTAGCCCAACCCTTCAATCTGCTACAACCTGAAGCGCTGCCTTCAAGAGCGATTGGGTATAGGGATGCTTCGGATTGTCGAAGATATCCTTAGTCCGTCCGCGCTCAACAACCTTTCCTGACTTCATCACGATCAGCTCATCGCAAAGAGCTCTTACGACTTTCAGATCGTGGCTGATGAACATGTAGGCGAGATCATGCTTCCTTTGCAGATCCCGCAGTAGATCGATGATCTGGGCCTGTATCGAAAGATCGAGCGCCGAGGTTGGTTCATCGAGAACCACGAATTTCGGATTGAGGATCATGGCGCGCGCGATCGCGATCCGCTGGCGCTGCCCTCCGGAAAACTCGTGCGGGTAACGGGTGCGAACCGCAGGGTCCAGGCCGACTTCCTCCAGAATCGCTGCGATCATCAAGTCCCGTTCGCCACGCGACGAGCCGATACCGTGTATAAGCAACCCTTCGCCGACGATCTCCGCGACTGATTTCCGCGGACTGAGCGAGCCATAGGGGTCCTGAAACACGACCTGCATGTCACGTCTCAGATTGCGCATGCGCTCGGGGCCGACTTGGTCCAGCGCCACGCCCTGATACCGCACGGATCCTTCGCTTGGGATCAACTGAAGCATCGCGGTTCCTAACGTGGATTTCCCCGACCCGCTTTCGCCCACCACGCCCAGCGACTGCCCTTGGCGGATCGTGAGATCGATCCCGTCAACCGCTTTGACATGGGCCTTGGTACGACGCAGGAGGCCGCCCTTGATGCCGAACCAAACCTTCATATCGTTCGCTTCGACAAGAATGGGCGCCGATGTTGGAGGCGGCACAGGATCGCCTTTCGGATCCGAGTTGAGCAGGTGCTTCGTGTAGGAATGGCGCGGGTTGCCGAATATTTCGGCAGCATCACCCGTCTCGACGATCTCCCCCTTGTTCATCACAGCAACACGGTCGGCCATCTTCCGAACGACACCGAGGTCGTGAGTAATGAGCAGCATCGCCATCCCGAAGCGCCTCTGAAGCTCTTTAAGTAGCTTCAAGATCTGGGCCTGGACGGTGACATCAAGGGCTGTCGTCGGCTCGTCGGCGATCAGGAGCTCTGGCTCGTTGGCGAGCGCCATTGCGATCATCACACGCTGGCGCTGGCCGCCGGAAAGCTCATGTGGATAGGCGCTCAGGCGCTTGTCGGGCATTGGGAGCCCGACGAGAGTCAGCAGCTCGATAATGCGGGAGCGCGCCTTGTTGCCGCGGATGCCTTTATGTAGCGCCAGCACCTCGCCGAGCTGCCGCTCAACTGTGTGCAAGGGATTGAGCGAGGTCATCGGCTCCTGGAATACCATCGCGACCTTGTTGCCGCGGATCGCCTCCAGCTCCCGCTCGCGTGCTTGCAGGAGTTCGCGTCCCTCCAGACGGATACTGCCGCTCAACCGATGCGCGACCGCATGCGGCAGAAGCCGGAGGATCGAGAGCGCCGTCATGGACTTGCCCGAGCCGGACTCTCCGACGAGCGCCAATGTTTCTCCCTTGTTCAAGCTGAACGAGACGCCACGCACGGCCGGCACAGCCCCCTCCGACGTCAGGAATTCGAGCCGAAGGTCTCGAACCTCCAGGAGGCCTTCATGACCGCTCGGGCAGGTCGGTGAGTTCGAAACTGACATGGCGGGTCCAGTCGATCTTTCCGTTGTGTCACGCAGACAGGACGTTCTTGACGGCGCTCTCCAGCCGCTCAGCGGCCGACGCGAGGTGACCGCGTTTGCGCACGAGCCAGGCCTCGTCACGCGCGAGCCCGTCTTTGGCAACGGCGAGCATGCGGATGACTTCGGAGGGCGCTACACTGCCGGTCGTTACGCGCGTCTCCACGAAAATCTCGGGGTCCAGAGCGCTTCGAAGCACGTCTTCCGGCATCGCTATTCCGCCTCCGATCGTCTCTCGGGCCGCCCGGTTGAGCAGTCCAGCCGTGACGGCAGCAGGGCGAATATTCTCGCTCAAGCAGATCCGAACCAGACGCGCGACAACGTGATGAACCTGCCGGAAAGACAGGCCGGTCTCGCGGACAATCACATCGGCCAGATTGCTCGCCGTGCACCAACTGCCTTCGAGCCCTTCGCGCATGCGCCTCTCATGCACGATAAGGGTCGAGATCAGCCCGGTGAACAGGTCTAGCATGCCCTCCGTTGTGGCCAGCGCCTCGTCGATCAGCGGCAGGTCCCGCATGGCCTGGTCGCCCGTTCCCGCCGCGCGAAAGGTCGCCAGCGCCGAGGCAAGCCAGGTAACGGATCCTCCGGCCGCCTTCTTGACGGTCTCGAGCCCGGCCGGGTTTTTCTTCTGCGGAAAGATGCTGCTGGTGCCGCAATAGGCGTCATCCGACTCGACGAAGCCGAACTCCGTGCTCGACCAGACATGGAGATCCGTCGCGAGATCGTTGATCGTCGCCATCACGAAGGACAGGGCCGAGATCGCATCGGCCGCGTAGAAGGCCTCGCGCCCAAGCTTCGAATTCTCAAGCACGCCACCGAAGCCGAGGAGCTCGGTCGTCCGGTTGCGATCGAGCGGCCATGACGTCCCTGCAAGGCCGACAGCCCCGAGCGGATTCAGGTTGACGCGATCGAAGGCCTGGATCAGCCGTTCGAAATCCTCGCAGAGCCTCGTCGCAATGCTGAGAAGATAATGACCGAAGACCCAGGGCTGGGCCTGCTGCATATGTGTGTAGCCGGGCATGATGGTGCGGGCATGCTTCTCGGCCTTGTCGATCAGCGCGGCCCGAAACTGGTTCAACCGCTCGACCACATCGAGAAGCCGGTTGCGTTCATAGAGGCGGCGCACGGTCGTGCCCTGGTCGATGCGGCTGCGGCCGGTATGCATCTGCCCGCCGATATCCTCGCCCATCCGCGAGAACAGGAAGGCTTCGACCTGCAACAGAAAGCTTCCATTCAGCGGATCCATGGGGATGGTTGCCGGATCCATGCCGCGCATTTCCAAGAGCCCATTGAGAATGGCGCTCGCGACGTCACGCGGCAGGATTCCCTGCTCCGCGAGCATGACGGTATGGGCGAGATCAACCTGATTGAATTCACGCGCATGACGCATCTCGCGGGCAAGCCCGGGAATGTCGTGGTATTTGATCAGAGCCTCTGCCGGCGGGCTGCTCAGGCGGGCTTCAGAGAGCAGGAATTGATGCTCGGTGACCGGCTTGTTCATGGTAATATCCAGTTCGTCACGAGGTTTGTCGTGCGCGGCGAGGCCATCCGGCTTCGCGCCTTGGCAAGGTCGTCTGGACGGCGGTTGATCCCGCCGCCGCAATGGCGTTTCCCATCGGCTAGATTCAACGGACATTCGTTCGTCAGCGGCCGGAAGGCGGCAGCCGCCCCAATTTTGTGACCTGGTCGAGCTTGATGATCTCGTCGCCATAGACTTCGAGGCCCTTCAGCCCCTTGGCGATGCCGATCAACTGAACCTGATCGAACAGGACCAGCGAGTTCGGCGCTTCGTTCCAGACGATCTTCTGGACATCGGCATAGGCCTGCATCCGGCTGGTGTAGTTCATATCGACGGAGGCCTTGGCCAGCAGCTCATCGATCCTAGGCTGCTTGTACCCGGTGAGATTCGAATCGTCGGTGCTGGAGAATTTGCGCCGCAGCCGCCAGTCCGCATTGGTCACGCCGGTGCCGAGCAGCCACATATTGGCGTCGTTGCTGCCCCTGCCGGTGCCCTTGCCGGTCTCGGGACGATAAAGCGTCTTCTGATAGGTCGCCCATTCCCAGACCTTGAATTCGGTCTTCAGTCCGATGGCGTTCAGATAGCCCTGGACCGTCTCGGCGACGGCCTTGTCCTTGGCGTAGCGGCCGGCCGGGGTCCAGATGACGATCGGCTCGTTATATCCGCCGGGAAACACCTCCGCGATCATCTTGCGGGCTTTGTCCGGATCGTAGGCGTAAGGCGGCTGGCCGGGCGCGCGACCCTGCACGCCGCGTGGGAAGATGCCGTCCGGCACGCGCCCGTAGCCGTTCAGGATTTTCTCGATGATGGCCTTGCGATCGATTGCGTGGTTGATCGCGAGGCGCACGCGAGGGTCAGCGAATGGCGGCTTGGTAGTGTTGAGCTCGAAGAATATCTGGAACGAGCTCGGTTCGGTCACGATCGCGGTCGCAGCGTTCCTCCTGACTTTTTCGGTCGCCTCGGGCGGAATGTTGAGAGCGATATCGGCATTGCCAGTGGTCAGCTCGATCACGCGCGCTTCCGCCTCGGGCACCGGCCGGAACGTCATCTTGTCAGGCTTTCCGGGCGTGCCAGCATAATCGGGATTACGCTTGATCACCAATTGCTGCGCGGGCACCCATTCGGACAGCATGTAGGGGCCCGTGCCGACGGGATTGCGGGCATAGGCTCGGCCGCTCTTCTTCACGGCTGTCGGGCTGTTGATCCCGGCATATTCTTCCGCGAGGACCTCGAGCAGCATCGGCGATGGCTCTTTGGTGACGATCTCGACCGTCTCGGGATTCTTTGCGTTCACCTCGCTGATGCTGGTGAACAAGGAGCGGTTCGGAGAACCCAACGCCGGATCGAGAATACGCTCCAGGCTGAACTTCACCGCCTCGGCATCGAACGGCGTGCCATCGTGAAACTTGACGCCGCGACGCAGCTTGAACGTCCAGCGCAGCCCGTCCTCCGACTTGGTCCAGCTCTCGGCCAGGTCCGGGACGATTTCGTCGAGCTTCGTGTCCTTCCAGCGTACGAGCGTATTGAAGATGTTGTTGAAGACGATCTGCGATGGCGTGCTGCGTGACACCGCGGGATCGAGCGTGTCGACATCCGTTCCCTGCACGATACGCAGATTGAATTCGGCCCGCGCGGACGTCGGTGCGGACAGGTACATGATGCTGCTCAGCAGCGCGAGGCCGAGACCGAGACCTTCGCGACGCGTGATTTTCAGGAATGACGGCTGCAAGGTTTCCCTCTCTTTTTTGAGTTTTTGTCGGCTAGATCGCTTTGCGCGAGCGCGGATCGGCATAGTCCCGCAAGGCATCGCCCACGAGGTTGAAGGCGAGGATGACTGCGAACAGCGTGATGCCGGGTGCCAGGATCACATGGGGGTGGCTGGTGATGTGCGCGCGCGACGCCGCGATCATCGCGCCCCATTCGGGGATCGGCGGCTGGGGTCCGAGCCCGAGGAAGCTCAGTCCGGACCCGATGAGGATCGCCTCGGCGAGCGACAGCGTGCCCTGGATGATGATCAGGGATGTCGTGTTCGGCAGGATATGCGAGAACAGGATGCTGGAATCCCGGGCGCCGAGCGCTTTCGCGGCGACCGTGAACTGGCGTCGTTTCAGCGCGAGGATCGGTCCGCGAAACAGGCGCACATTGGCGGGGATCGTCGAGATCCCGATCGCGAGCGTCAGGCTGAGCACGCCGGATCCGAGGACGGTCACTACGATTATGGCGAGCAATGTCCGAGGGAATGCGATCATGAAGTCCATGAAACGCATCACCGCATCGGTGAACCAATTCTCGTAATAGCCGCACAGGCTGCCGATCAGGACGCCGAGTATCATTGCGATGGCCACGCTGACGAGCGCGACGATCAGCGTGATGCGGGCACCCCAGACGACCCGCGCCAGCAGATCCCTGCCCAATTCGTCCGTGCCCAACGGATGAGCCAAAGAGGGCGATAGAAGCGAAGTATCGAGCGTCACCCGCGTGGCCGTCTCCCAGTCGAACAGGAAAGGAGCGAGAAGCGCGGCCATCAGGAAAATGGCCATAACGAAGGTGGCGAGGAGCGTGACGTAGTTTTTCTTGCGAACAAGATATCCCAAGAAACCCATTGTCTTGGCGCGCCTACGAATAGGTGATGCGAGGATCGATGATGCCATAGATCACATCTACGAAAAGGTTGATGGCGACGACGGAGAGAGCAAAGACAAGGATCGTTCCTTGAATGACGTATATGTCCCTGATCATGATGGCTTCGACCATGTAACGGCCCATGCCTGGCCAAGCGAAGACGGTTTCAACGATCGCGGCGCCTCCGAGCAGGCGGCCGAAATCCAGCCCCAGCATCGTGACGATCGGGATCGACGCGTTACGCATCGCGTGGCGATAGGTCACCTTCGTCCAGGACAGGCCCTTGGCCCGCGCAGTGCGAATGAAATCCTCGGACAGGATGTCGAGCATGTTGGAGCGCGTTAGCCGCGCGAAAGCCGCGACATAGGGCAGTCCGAGGGTCAGGGCCGGCAGCACAAGGTGGCGCCAGGTTCCTCGCCCCGTCGGCGGTACCCATCCCAGCATGGAGGCGAAAACCAGCATCAAGACCAGGCCGAGGAAGAACCCCGGTATCGAGATGCCGAGCACCGCGAGGCTGGTCACGAAACGGTCGGCGGCGCCGCGCGGATTCAACGCCGAATAGATGCCGAGCGGAACGCCCAGGACGAGCGCGACCAGCATCCCCGCGACGGTCAGTTCGAGCGTCGCCGGGAATGTTCTGGCAATACCTTCCGTTACCGGTGCAAGTGTCTGGAAAGAATCACCGAGATCTCCTTGGGCGATTTTCTTCAGGTAGATCCCGTATTGCACCGGCAATGGCTGATCGAGCCCGTAATTGGCCCTGATCTGAGCAACGTCTTGCTCTGTCGCATCTGGTCCAGCCGCCATCCGGGCAGGGTCGCCAGGGATCAGGTGGAGAATAATGAACACGGCGACCGACACGCCCAGAAGCATGAGCGGCAACGTCAGTAACCGTCGAATTATATATGTCCCCATGGGCTAATGCCTCTGTAATGGTACCCGGCAACGCGCGGCGCTGATGGCCTCTGGACGAAAGCGTCCATGCCAATCTCTGCTCGCGAGCCGGCGAACCCTCAGATTCAGCAGCACCGCCTTGCAAAATTCAACTGCATGCGCCCTACTGGCTTTATAAGGAAATGTGATGCTCAATCGCCTGGTGTTGCGATAACCGGGTGAGCAGAACCCGGAAGTCTGAATGCAGCTCAACCCGCGCCAGATCGAGGCATTCCGCACGGTGATGCTGACCGGCAGCATGACCGCCGCCGCCGAAAGACTGAAAGTCACGCAGCCCGCAGTCAGCCGCCTGATCCGAGACCTGGAGGCTGAGCTGGATCTAAGGCTGTTCCGCAGGGAAGGTAATCGGCTGGTGCCGAACCACGAGGCCACCATCCTGTTCGCCGATGTGGATAGATTTTACGTTGGGTTGGATAGGGTCGCCAAAACAGCCAACGAGCTGAGGCATGCAAATGTCGGAGCCTTGAGGATTGCGTCGATCGGCGCGCTCTCGCTGAGCTGCATCACGCATGCGATCAGCATTCTTCATACCGCTCACCCCGCCGTCGACATTTCGCTAGAAAGTCTCAACACGCCTCAAACTCTCGACCTGGTAGCAGGGCGTCACTTCGATATCGGGTTTGCGCAGGCTGTAGCAGAGTTTCCCGGCGTTCGACTGACGCAGATGCCATCGGTCGAGACGGTATGCGTCATGCCTTCAACATACCCGATTGCGAGCAGGGATTTTATTGAACCACGTGATCTGGAAGGGCTTCCCTTCATCTCGCTCGGCCGAAACAACCCTCAACGCCTAAAGATCGATCAGCTTTTCGACGACCTGAACGTTCGGCGTCAAATGCTCCTTGAGACATCTCTTGCAGCGAGCGCAATCGGCTTGGTTGAATCGGGACTTGGTGTCTCAATCGTCGATCCCTTCACTGCGACTTATTTGAGCGGCCGAAACGTTGTGACGCGGCCGTTCAAATCGAATTTTTGCTTTGATATTGTTGCCGTACAGCCGATTCATCATCAGCAATCAAAGCTTTGCAAGGAATTCATCCAGATCATGATCGATTTATTTAAGAAGCAAGCGTCCTCACGCGAAAAATAAAGATCATGACGATAGACGGGAGCATGTAATCTATGACGGGGGACAAGGATCCGCGGATTATCGCGATTGAGCCCGGCGATCGCCTGGTTGTGCTGGCTCGGATCCTAGATGCGTCGTCGGAGCACGCGAAGCGCGCGCTCGAACGGGAAGCGAGCGAGCGGCGCCAGCTTGGCGGCACTTGCCTCGGCCAAGGTCTCTACCGCCACGACTCGATTTTCAGAGGGCAATCCGATGCCGCCGTCTGGAGCCATGCCGAGTTCACCTATTTCCGGGAAATCATCTCAGGCGATGTGATCGATCGGCTCGTCCGGTCGCCTCCGGTCCCAAGCGTAGTGCTTTTGCGCGCCGAAATCCTGCTCACGACGCCCGCGTCTTTCGTTCTTCCCACGAACTGGTCGGGCTCGTCGCATCGCCCTGGCCACAAACCCTCGATTGAGTACCTCGATGTGCACCCATCCCGACTGGCGGATTACCGGGAGATCATGCGTCGCTACATCGGACCTGCAGCGGCGAAGCTCGTCGCCTTGAACAAGCTGGAGACGTTCAGATCGATGGAGGCGGCCGCCGTCTTGTTCCAGGATCCCTCGCTTGGCTCGGCCTGGAACCAGATCCACCTCAGCGAGGTGGTCGCGGAAGGATTTCGCGGCTTTGGCGAGGAACTCGATGCCGCATTGCGGCAGACCGTGCCGGATGGCAGCTTCGCCAACGTTTTCGCCAGGCTGAATGACATCCGGACTATTCCTCGCTGGACCCTGAACCTTCCGGTGTTCGAGGATGATGCCGCCGTGGGCAACTAGGCCGGGAGCCACTCCCCATAGCTCAGCCGCAGAGCGCCAACAGCTGACATTGCGCGATTGCCGGGAAGCGGACCTACCTAGAATGTCAGAGCGGCAGGCGATCCCAAACTGCAAATTTCACGAAACGAACTGACGCCGGTACGCGTTCGTCGCTGGGCTCAGGCTGGGTTTGCGACAATGGCACGGATATCCAGTTGGTCGTCGTACATTTAGCGACCGCTACCTCGCTGTGACCGGGCGCATCTCGCCGCTCGCCGCGTAAGAACATTTTTGAAAAGACTGACGGCCAAGGAATCATTGGCTGCCGCCACCGTTAATCTCGGCTCGGCGGAGACCATATGGCACACAAGTTTACCATCAGCCGAGTCGGTTCAGACTCGGCCGTTCGAGACGCAGCCGGAGCCGTTTATGGGCTTAGCCCCACCATGGCCGACGTATGCGAGACGGCGGATCGCATGGCCAAGCGAACGAGCACCACGGTCACGCTAACCGACGAAGCTCGGATATACCTGAACTCCATTGGAATGGCTCACCGCTATCGGTAGCCGTGCGGTCGCTTCGCCCCACGACCAGCCCTCCAGCTGAGTTATCGATTTCCGGTCAGCGACGTATGAATGGGGTGCGAGCCGACTACTCCGTTCGGGCGGCTAGCATTCTCAGTTCCCGCGTCGCACGCGGACATCGGCCAAACCAGAGAAATCGACAGTCTAGGCATACACGGTCGCATTGCCGTCGTACGAGCGCGAGGATTTTCAGGACCTCCGGGAGCCGGCAAACGATCACAACGAGATGTCGTCACTCCGATATTTGGCAGGCTGCCGCACCGCCGGCCAGAACGTTGCAGGCGACAAAATGGAGGCGCGTCCCCAATAGCTCCTAACCGAAGGAAGATTGCTCGACCTCACTCTTCATGGCCGGTAGGGTGACATGGCTCGGGTCTCGCGCATGAGAACAGGGCACATCGGGAGAACCAAGCCATGGCCAACGCCGACACGTTCTTCCTCCAGCCGTTCAAGACACATCGAAAGCGCTTGGTGCCCAGCCAATGCGTTCCAGCCAAGAGCCGGCATCACGCGCTCAATGAAGGTGAGCGCCTGAGCAAAACGGCCGAGGGTTTGGCTGTCATCCACGTCGTTGCGGACGACGAGACCGGTGAGGTGAGCGAGCTTTCTGTGCTGGCACGCCACGGCACGATTCCTGAGGAATTCGAAGAGCAGATTAGGGCGCTTTGAGACTAAACGCGGCGGCGTTGGCCGGTGTTGAGGCCCTTCTTCATCGGCGACCTGTCACGGCTGCGGGGTGCTTCTACGGAAGCGACACCAGTCCGGCCCGGACAACCGGGAGCGCAAAAACGCAACTCTGCAACGCAATGAGTCCTCAGCGGACCGCAAAATCAGTCGTTCCGATGGGGTGTAACAGCATCGGTTCCAGCGTCGTTGGCTCAGGACAGCTAGGAGCGGGATGCGGCCATAATCGCAAGAGTGGAAATAATCGCTCCTAGGCTTGCAAGAGAACCCTACGCACACCATTTTAATCCAATCTTGAAACGCATCGGGATTGTACTTCATAGTATTTGCGCGAAGCGCCCCGATCTGGGCAAAACGGAGCCCAGCCATGACAAATATTTCCGGGCACTGGTTCATTTATCGCGTTTGGGCCGCAGACCGCTATCTGGTTTGGTTCGCGCATGGTGGCCTCATCGCCGCGTTCGCACTGGCCTTTGCACTCGTGCTGAAATGATGCCTCCCATGGAACCGCATCTGGAAAAGGCTCGGTTTGCAGCCGCTGGCTATGCTCCGGCGCCGGAGGCGTCGGCGCTGGCCTATGGAATGATTGGCATGGCGCTCTTCAGCGTCGGCATGTGGGGAGCGGGCAGGTTTTATGACGTGCCTCTGATCCCCCATTTGTCGTTGATTGTCGTTGGCTCGCTGATCGCATTTCCCGTTGGCATCTGGCTGCGAAAGAAACGGAAGCGGCGCCATGTTGATGCCTATCAGGCCGAGCTGGTGTGTCTTGGCGCAGGGTGCAGGTCATGAGCCTCGACTTTCCCAACTCGATCCGGCGTTACGAACCCGGCCGCGGCTGCGTGAGCTTCTGGGGTTCTGAAGCATCGCTGGAAGTCATGTTCCAGATCGAGCTCGATGTTCTGCGGACCTTAAGTCCCGCTGTCATCGACGGAAGCGAGGGCTCGTTCCTGGTCGCATTCGACCTCAATCGCTCAGCCATATTGCAGGCCGCTCGCTCCGCCTATCTGAAGAAGCGCGGGGGCTATCATCGGCTCTCGGCTGACGCCTTCCGCTAGCAAGGGCCGGAGCTTTCGGCCGCACCTAAAGGAATGGCGAGGACAGCGGGTTGGCTCGGCCTGTCTCACGTGGCGACTTAGCGTTTGTCCAGTCATCGTCAATCGCAGGAGCGCGACATCATGAGCGAACGGCGAGAGCTATATCGCAGCCCCACCGGCGACTGCTGGTTTCTGGGGCGGGAGCCGACGAGCGGTGCAGCATTCGTGATCCATCAACCGAACGGTCCAGGAGGGAGCCAGCTGTCGCATGTCGAGTTGGGAGCCTTCCTCGTCTCCGGAAAGTCGGACCGTCCCGAGCAACAGGCCTTGCTCCGCCTCATCGGGACGCTTGTCGATGTGCCTCCCTACGCGAATCGGGCGTGACGTCGTGATACCGGCTCCGGCCGCCATTCGGGTTCGGCTGCTGTACCGTCGCCTTTACCGAGATCAGCATCTGCGGCTTTTCCTCGTACCCGAAACGTGACTTGCGATGTCCGGCGAAAGGGCGCTCAATTCGGCTACAGTTGTCTCCATAACGCTTCTGGAAATGACCGTCGCGGCGCCTGTCACGTCGCCAAGCGGAGACACAAGCCATGCTCAACGGAACCGGGTCGGTCACTTTACGCAGTGGCCGGAGGCTGCACGCCAAATATCAGTTTGGCACGCATCAGGAGCATCATTGGGTCGGATATCTGATCTGCGACACGGAAACTGCCGATCCGAGCGAGTTCTCCTACAAGATCCTTCTTCAATGCGAAGGCGGGATAGCGATCGAGCTTGCCGTTACCAACTGGACGGATCGCTACATGGCAGTCGTGGGGCGCCCGTTGCCCGAGTTCAATCAAGTCGCTTGAAAGAAACGCGCGGCGCGCTTCCAGTTAATTTGGCCTCGCCGGGACCTCAAACGGCCACAATGATCGACCAATAATAAATGATCGACGGAGTCGCTTAGCTGGCATCGCGAAATCGCAGTTTGCCCGACTTCTTTTCTCTTTCGACATCGCTCGCCGCTTTGCGGCATCCGCTGCCGGCATAATGCCGGCCGTTTGACGCGTCGCGTGGCCGAGCCGCGCGCCATAGGGTTCATATGAATAAGATCATCGACAAAAACAAAAAAGAACACCGTATCGGCAATGCAGCGCCGACACCTTTGTCTCCGCGTCCTGCACCTATCTGCAAACCTGTTTCGGGCGGTCTCTCGCGCGCTGAATTGCGTGAAATCGTCGCTGAGATCCTGGGTTGAGGGGGAAGAACCATGAATCTGAATCGTCGCGAGCGAGGCCAAGCCGCTTAACAGGGCTGACGATCAACGATCGTGATGCCGCGTAGAAGGCCCAGCAGCTTCACGGTAGATTCTTCGACGGGATTGTCGCGCTATCTGAGTGCTGATCAGCCTCCTTGCGCAGCCGCTGTTCCTTCAGCCGGGCTGTCTTCGCGTCGCGCTCCTGGTTGGAGCTTTCAGTCTCCGACAGAAGGCGATTCCGCGACAGCGATTGGGTCTGCGTCTTCAGGAACGCAGCCTCCGCGTGGGTCCGGGATTTCGAGTGCTCGGTCATTTTACTTCCTCCTGTTGGGCGGCTACAGCCGCCGCTCCGCCCGGTCGTAGCTCCGGATCATCCTTGAGAGCCGGATACCGGCGATTTAGCCTTTGCTTTTGAAACGATGATCTGGTCGTGACCGATCGCCCGTTCGCGGCCATCGATGCCCCGAACCCGATAATGACGCTCACCGCTCTCCCGCGCCGGCATCAGGCGAATGATCTCATAGTCGCCCTCTCCAGAGCGATCGGCGAAGCCGAACGACAGGCGCACGGTGTCGCCGACCTTGATGGGACGTTCGGTCATGGCTTTTCGCTTTCGAGAGTGGGTTGTCCGGCGGGAAGCCGCTTGTCTTTGCCGGGCGCATTTGTGAACGCGCCGTCCGGCTGCATCGCCTCCAGTAGTGCTGCGACCTTCACCGTGGCGAAATGGCAGAAAGTGTCCGAGACCGCATAGGGCAGGACGATCATGTCGCCGTGCCGCAGCGCACCACAGGTATAGACGACGTTCGGCACGTAGCCTTCCCGTTCCGAAGGCTCGGGCTGGACGAAAGGCTGGCGCAGGCGCCCCAGCACTTTCGAAGGATCGGCCTTGTCGAGCAGGACCGCACCGATCGTATATTTCCGCACCGCCCCGACGCCGTGGATCAGGAGCAGCCAGCCTTCGTCGAGCTCGATCGGCGAGCCGCAGGTGCCGATCTGCACGAACTCCCACGGGTATTGCGGCTTCAGGATCGCGACCCCACCGTTCCAGGTCAGGAGGTCATCCGAATAGATCAGATGAAGGTTCTCATTGTCCTGCCGGGAGATCATCGCATAGCGGCCGCCGAGCTTGCGCGGAAACAGCGCCATGCCTTTGTTCACGGCGGCGGAGCCTCGCAGCGGCGACAGCCGGAACGACAGGAAGTCGCGGGTCTCGATCAGCTCCGAGCGGATCGACCTGCCGTCATAGGCTGTGTAGGTGGCCCGATAGAACGTGCCTTCATCCTCCTCGAACGCAACGAAGCGTGCGTCCTCGATGCCGTTCGACTGGGATGCGGTCACGGGAAAGATCACCCGCTCGCTGATGTCGCTATCAGCCGCGAAGACGACCTCGACATCCTCGCCATCGAGCCGCGCCATTCGGTTGTGCAGGGTGGCGATCGTTGCGAGGCGCGAGGTGGGGTCGACGCTAACCTCGCCACCGGCCGCGATCGACCCGGAGCGGAACGTCAGGGACGAGATGTGCCCCTCTCCAACCGCACGAACGCTGAGGATGAAGCGAAGCCCGCCAGCTGGAGCATCGGACTGGTCGGGATGCGCGATGATGCTCGGGTTGAAGAGTGCCGCCGCCTCGAACGAATACTCGTGCAGGAAATAGGCCCCGACCAGCTGGCGTTGGACCTTGGTGAAGGCGCCGTGAGCAGCGAACGCGTCCTCCATCTCATCGGCACGCGCCTCGAACCGCTCCAGCAGGTTGCGATGCCGGCCGTTGAAATTCTCCAGCACCTCGGCAAGCAGGTTCGCCGCCACCTCCGGAGCGAGCGACAGAACCCGGTTGACAATATGGTTCGCCTTGGCCTTCTCGGCAGGATTGAAATCCCGTGGCTCGCCCGCAGGGCCGAACCGACGCACGACGACCCGGGAGGGGTCGGGATGCAGGTACAGGGTCTGCCTGTTCAGGAAACTGGGCTGGGACAAGACGTCCGCCGATCTGTTTTGAGCAAGGTCGTCGAAAGCTCAGGCGTGCAAGGCCCGAAGCGGCGCCAGTCTCGGGCGATCCCCGCTGACGCGGGCAAGCTGACGAATCTCGGCGAGGCTGAGCAGGTACGATACGACGGATTCACCGCCGCGGTTCTCATTTGGCCGATCGCGATGGAGGCCGTCACGGCAGGCACCGGTGTCCAGGTCGACGAGGGGCGTGGAGAGGTCATTGTCGCCCAGGAACCAGGCGAAAGCGCGCGCGGCTTCGTTGCGCCATTGCGGATCGCCGTCGGCGCGCCAGGCCGCGAGGCAGGCTGAAATAGCTGCCGTCGCTTCCAGTGGCTGCTGATCAAAGGCCTTCGGTGGGCTACGCTTGTCGCCGAAACTCTCCGAGCCGACAGGCCTGAACAGGCCTGCCCGCGTTGTCTGGAGATGCGTTAGCCAACGCAGCGAGCGCAGGCCAGCCTCGACATAGGCCGGCATCTTCATCGTCAGTCCCGTCGCGATCAGGGCTTGGGGCAGGCGCGCGTTGTCGTAGGAGAGCCCATCCTCGAACCAGATCCAGTCTGGCGTCTCGACCGTCGCGATCAGGCCGAGCAGGCGGTCGGCGAGACGCGTACGGAGCGAGATGGCGGCCGTCGTGGTGCAATGAGCATCAAGACCCAGCAAGGCAAAAGCCCAGGCACGCGGGGAACTGAAACGCTCGATGGCGGGCAAGGCCTCGGCGAACAGAGCGGTAGCCCATTGCCGCCGCGAAACGCTCGCATCGTCGCGCGCGCAGACACCGAGCGCCCACAGCGTACGCCCATGGCTGTCCTCCGACCCGGCTTCCTCGAGCCAACGTCGATCGAAGCTCATGAAGTTGCGGAAGCGCCGTCGATCGGGATTCCAGGCGTGTTGGATGAAGGAGGCAAAGCGTGTCGTTAGCGCGTCCGCCAGGCGCTCCTCGCCAGTGCCGTTCAGGGCACTGGCGAGGAGCAGAGCGCGGGCATTGTCATCGACGCAATAGCCATGCGAGCGGTCCGGCACGGAATGAACCGCGTGCTGGAACAGCCCGGTATCGTCGCACATGGACAGGAGGTGGCCGGTCTGCGTCTCCGGCGGCGGTGCCGTTGCCGGCAGGGCTTTCGGCCGGCTGGACCCCGTAACAGCGCTCAGCACACGGCCTCGGCGGGCCGTCTCGAAAGCGGCGAGATAGCGTTTCGCGGTTCGCTCCCAGGTCATCGAACGGCTGCTCGCATAGGCGCGCAGCCTCATGGCCTGGCGCCGGGGCGCATCTGTCAGCAAGCCTGCGATCTCGTTACCGATCGCGACGACATCGCCGAAGGGCACGAGGACGCCGCGCCCGTCGCCCAGCAATTCCTTGGCATGCCAATAGGGCGTCGAAACCACGGCCTTGCCCAGCCCGAAACTGTAAGACAGCGTGCCTGACGTCATCTGCGCTTCGTTGAGATAAGGCGTGACATAGACGTCGCACATAGAGATGAAGCCGAGCAGCGTCGCCTGATCGACGAACCGGTCGAGGAAGACGACGTGATCCTCGACTCCGAGCTCGCACACACGCGTCGTCAGGCTTTCGCGATAGGCCTCGCCATGCTCGCGGACGAGATGGGGATGCGTCGCGCCCAGAACCACATACATTGCATCGGGGCGGCGCCTCAGGATCGAGGGCATCGCGTCGATCATCACCTCGATGCCCTTGTTGGGCGACAGCAGGCCGAACGTCAGGATGACGGAGTGGCCGCCGAAGCCCAACCTTTCCTTGGCTTCATCGGGCTCGACAAAGGCAAATTCGGGAATGCCGTGCGCGATCACCTCGATCTTGTCCGCCGGCAATCGATAGACGGTCCGCAACAGGTCGCGCCCCTTCTCCGCCATGACGACTACGCGAGCCGAGGCATCGACGATCCGTTCCATCACGTCGCGCTGCGCGGCATTCGGTTCGGCCAGGACAGTGTGGAGTGTGGTGACGACGGGCATGGTCAAGCGCGAGAGCAGCGCCATGATATGACTCCCGGCCTCGCCACCGAAGATGCCGAATTCGTGCTGAAGGGAGACGACGTCGAAGCGGCCTTCGTTCAGGAAATCGGCTGCACGCGCATAGTCTTCGAGCCGCTGGTCGGAAATCTGGCAGTGCACGGGGAACGGATAGTCGTAGCCGTCGCCATGGTCGTTCATGGCCACGATGGATGTGTCGATATCGGAGGATGCGATCGCCTGCTGCAGATCGGTGGTGAAGGTCGCGATCCCGCAGCGGCGGGGCAGCGAGTTGCCAATGAAGGCGATGCGTTTGGTCGGGCTCATGATCGTGCCTCCGTGGACGGAATCGGGAATACTGCGAATGCCGGAGGCGGCCCGGTCGGCGGTGAAACCGTCTCGCGGAACCTGGGCATGCCGTCGCCGTCGACACGATGCAGAAGGTCGCGGCTAGGTGTTGCCGCGTCATAGGCGACGAGACAGGACAGGCCGGCTTTGCCCGGCACGATGCGCACGCTCTGACCCTCGATGAAGCAGCCTTGGCCAATGCCGATTTGCAGAGCGCCGATCGTGGCGTCGCCGGCGATGGTGACCAGCCAGGTCTCGCATCGGACATCGAGGTCCCAGATCGATCCGGCAGGCAGGTCGATCCGCTCGAAGACGAAATACGGATTGACGACGAGCACGGTCCGACCATCGCTCAGGCGCCCGGCCGGCGCGGCGCGTTGCGCGGGTCCGCGATGAGCTGCCGCGACGCCCTGCTCGATATGAAGTTCACGAGCGCGGCCATAGTCGAACAAACGGAATGTCGTGTCGCTGCGCTGCTGGATCTCGGCCAGCACGAGGCCTGGACCGATCGCGTGGATCGTCCCGGCGGGAACGGCGATGACCTCGCCCGCAGCCGGCTTGTGCCAAGCGACAAGCCGGGCGATCGCGCCATCGGCAATGGCGACCCGCAGTTGCTCGGGGGTGACGGCCGCCGTGAGCCCGACTCCCACCATAGCGTCAGGGGCCGCGGACAGGATGTACCAGGCTTCCGTCTTGCCGCGCGGCAGCCCCATCCCATGGGCGGCGGCATCGTCCGGATGCACCTGGATCGACAGGGGCTCCTGCGTGAACAGGAGTTTGAGCAGTAAGGCGGGCTCCGGCGCGTGTTTATCGCAGCGCTGGAACCAGAGTTCGCCGATCGGAACGCTGGGATGCCCCGTCCCGCTCCAGGGGAGGAGGTCGGTCGACCCCCAGGGCTTGGGGATCAGCTCGATGCAGGCTTGTTCGAGCGCCATTGCGGGCTCCTGGTTCATGCGGCCGGACATGACGACGGGTTGTCGCGCGCGGGCCTTGGGTAGCGGCGGTTCACGGGGCGTCGGCGCAAGCAACCGCGTATCGCGAGCGGCATCGGTTGGCTGGCGCGCATCAGGAGGACGCCAGCCGTGCTCCCGGTTTTGAAGCAATCTTCCGAACGATCGAGCCGTTCGACGCGGCATCGAAGCGCGCGATGGCCAAGATGAGGCGTCAAATGCGCCCGCGGCGGGATACAGCATGCCGGATCAGCGGTGGCCAGCGCGCGGATCCCTCGCCGGTGTCGTCTTAATAAGCGCTGAGGTCAGCCTCCAACGCGCTGGCCAGTTCGCCCGGGCTCACCGCGAACACCTGGGAGTTGCCAAACGAAGAGAGCGACGGTGTGTGCAGCATGGTGGCGATCTGGCGATAGGCCAGAAACGAGGTGGCTGGAATCTCCTCCTCGTCGACCACCACGCGGTAGGTGCCGGCAGGCTGCATATGGTCTATCGCGCTCAGCCTGAACGGCTTCCTGAACGTGACCGTGGTTTGCCGGCTGCGAATGTTCACGTCAGCTCTTCTTCTTCGGCTTTCCTGCAAGTTCGAGCGTCATCGGAAGGCCCTTTGCCGATACGGGCACGGCCGCCGCTTCTTTCTTCTTCTTGGGCTTCTTGGCTTCTCGATTGCCGCGCGTCTGTCCCTTGGCCATACAAATCTCCTCTTGCTGAGCAGGGAGGCGTCATAAACGCCACCATTTCCGCGCTGCTCACGCGGAATGGTTCATGATCGACGGACGATGTCGCTGCGTACGGTTGTCGCCGTTGCGATCGTCTCAGGTCTTGGACATGCCGAGCGTTTCGGCGCAGGCCTTGGCGACGGCCGAGTCCGGTGACGTGCTACCGATCATCGTGGCCCAGCCTCCCTTGGCGATGAAATCGCCCTGGCTCCATGAACTGATCTTCTTCAGTTCGGCGAGGGCTGCATCGACATTGGGTTGCTTCTGAAAATTGCTCACGCAGATCGGAGACAAGGCCGCGACAACGGCATTCTCGGCTCTCAGCTTCGCCACGCGTTCGCTCGACGAAGCCGTCGACCACCCACCCCAGGTAAAGCCGAGAACGGCAAGGGCAACAGCACCGCCAACGGCACCCCAGATGGCAGGTTTGGTTTGAGAGGGGATTTTCATGGAAAATCCTTCCGATTTGCGGAATGAAAATCTTCCGTGAAAGAATGTATCATAGAATTAGAAAATAATCCTGTTTATTTATCTCACGAAGGCGAGATCGAATATTATTTCTTCTCCACGATTTACGTACCTTCCCGATGCCTGAAATTTCAGTTCAGTTGCAAGGAAGTCGGATCATACGGTTCCCAAGCCTTGCTCACTCGAGATGACGCGCTTGACCGCCTGCCGCGTCCGTTGTCTCCGCGAACTGAAGGCACAGCCGGCAGATGCCTCGAAGAGACGTTTCCACGTCGTCGGCGAGCAAGGGGCCCTTGATATCTGCCAACGGACTGGAAACTTGCGACAGTTCGCCGAGGACGAGGATCGCCATCGGCAGACGGCGGCGAAGGCGCCGAAGCGCATACTTCACGTGAGCGGCATTGTGGGGGCCGATATAGCAAAGGCAGATCAAAGCCGGTCCGCGCGCGGCAAGGCGCTCCATACCGGGAGCCAGCAGCGCGGTGGGAGGCAACGCCTCCGCCGCCAATCCATGCTTCTCCAGGATCTGGCCCAGCATGAGCGCGGCTGCCTCATCGAGTTGCGATCGCGCGCCGATGCAGATCACTCCACCTCCGTCTCGAAACGTGTCCTTCAGCTCAGCCGCGGTGAGTACGGGCAGATCGGACGCACCTTCCTGTTCGTTGGTCTGTTCAACCGCCGCCTCGGTCTCGGCGTCTGCGGCGCCGGCGCCGCGCGAAGGGCGACCGTCGTCATGGTCGGACAAGTCCTCGAGGACCTCGCGAATTGTCGCAAGGATCTGGTTTCGCCTGGGAGCATCGAGAACGCCGCGCGCCTCGTCTGCTGCGGCGAGCCGCAAGCCTTCGAGCGCGACCTCGTCATAATAAGCGGATAGCGAGCGCTCTTTCAGAACCTCCTCAGCCTTGTCGGCTGCTTCCGCGGGGTCTCCCGCGAGGATCCGCTGATAGAAGATCTCCGGCGCCGACAGTGCGGGTCTGTCCCCCAGCATCACGTCCAGAAATTCCAGTCTTTCGACATGCCGGCCAAGGACCACGAGACACACGGTCAAAGGGGTTGCCAGGACCAGCCCGATAGGACCCCATAACCAAGTCCAGAATGTTGCCGCGACTACGATGGCGATCGGCGAGAGCCCGGTGGAGCGGCCATAGGCCAAAGGTTCGATCACATGCCCGACGAGTGGCTCGGCGATCACGAACAAGGCCGCCGTCCACACGAGCATCATCCAACCGGGATCGACCGATGCGGCGATCACCATCGGAAAAACGGCCGAGAGGACGGCGCCAAGATAGGGAATGAACCGCAGGATCGCCGCCAGAATTCCCCAAAGCAAGGCGCTGGGAACGCCGATGGCGGCAAGGCCGCAACCAATCACAACACCGAAGCCGGCGTTGACGATGAGCTGCGTCAGAAACAGCCGGCTGAGGCGCTTGCCAGCGTCATCGAACGCGGCCGTAGTCTTCTGCAGATCGTAAGTCCCGGTCAATCGGATGAACCGGTTTCGAAGGTCCTCGCGCTTCAAGAGGATGAAGACCACGAAGATCAGCACGATTCCGGTTGTGGTCAGAGGGTGGATCAGCGGAGCCAGAAAGGCCTGCAGCGTTTCGATAGCGCCGGGTTCCGGTTGATGCACCTCGACGGGGATTGGGCGTCCGGCCCGTGCAGGGCCAGGCGTTTCGCTTGGGACTGGAGATTCCGCCTTGGGACGGTCGAGTTCCTTGCTCAGATCTTGCAGGACATCCGCGGCGCGGCTCAAAACCCCGCTTCCGGCCCCCGAGCCTTTCAAAGCGGCAATCTTGGCGCGGATGGTGCTCTGATAGGTTGGTAGCTCGCTCGCCAATTGAGTTGCCTGGCCAACCATCGCCATCGTCAAGGCCGCCAAGGTCGCGAACGCAATCAAGACGACGACAAAAACCGCCAACGCCCGTGGGGCACGCAGCTTCTGCAGACCTTTGACCAGCGGCGCCAGGACGAAGCTGAACAGGATCGCGAGCGCCACAGGGACGAAAACCTCGCGCCCGAAATAAAGCGCGGCGACGATGAAGACTCCGATGGCTACATTCGAGACGACGTCAGCAGGCGACCTTGTCGATGGAGCTGCGACGGTATGGGTGACCTCAATCGCGGGCATCGATCGGTTTCCTTCAATCTGGACGCCAGCATGAAGCGGTCGACGGAATGGCGACCGCCGGGAGAAGCTAGTGATCCACCCCCCTTGAATTGGTCCACCCTGAAGTATGTCTTTTGGCAGACAGGAGGATCGAGATGCCGAAGAAGCGCCATAAGCCCGAAGA
>NZ_FNBZ01000009.1 GCF_900102525.1 Allobosea robiniae
CCGTGATCGGCGGTGATGACCAGCGTGCAGCCGAGCGCGTCGAGCTTGCCGACATACCCGTCGAACATGGCATAGAACGAGTCCGCCATTTCCGAGCCGGGTGCCGCCTTGTGCTGCACATAATCGGTGGTCGAGAGATACATCAGGTCGGGCTTGAAGGTCTCCAGCAGCTTGACGCCGGCGGCGAAGACGAACTCGGAGAGATCGGCCGAATAGACCGACGGCACGGGCATGCCGACGAAATCGAGCACCTTCTCGATGCCGTTCTCCGCCTTGTTGGCCTTGTCGGCCTTCTCCGAGGAGAAGGCGATCGCGGAGCCGGAGGCGAAGTCGAGCCCCTTGCCGAGCAGAGTGCGCAGCTTGTCCTTGGCGGTGACCATCGCGACCTTGAAGCCGGCCTTCTGGAACTCGGCGAGGATGGTCGGCGCCCGCAGGAAGCGGGCATCGTTCATCATCACCTCTTCCCTGGCCTCGCGGTCATAGAAGAAGTTGCCGGCGATGCCGTGCACGGCCGGCGGGCGGCCGGTGATGATCGAGAGGTTGTTCGGATTGGTGAAGCTCGGGATCACCGAATAGGCATAGGTGCTGGCGCCGGCCTTCATGATCCGGTCGAGGTTCGGCGTCAGGCCTTTGGCGCTGGCCGCCTCGATATAGGACGGCTCCGAACCGTCCATGCAGATCACAACCGTCGGGCGCCGCGGCCGCGCATAGTCGCGACCGTTCGCAACAACATCCGAGCCGATCTTGGAATGTGCGTTCATGACCAACTCCTTGCGCCGGCGCCGCTCAGCGGATCAGCGCCCTGACGCGGGATGAGACGAGGTCGGCCACCAGCACCATCGCGAGAATGACGAGGATGCAGGTGGCGGTATCCTGGTATTTGAAGAGCTTCATCGATGAGACAAGCTCGAAGCCGATGCCGCCGGCGCCGACCATGCCGAGCACCGTCGACTGGCGGACATTGGTCTCCAGCCGGTAGAAGATCGTCCCGAGCCAGGTCGGCAGGACCTGCGGCAGCACGCCGAAGAAAAAGGTCTTGAACGGGCCGACGCCGGCCGAGCGGAAAGCCTCAAGCGGCCCTTCGTCGATATCCTCCATCGCCTCGGCGAAGAATTTGCCGAGCATGCCGGCGCCGTGGATGGCGAGCGCCAGCACGCCGGCGAAGGGGCCGAGACCGATCGCAGCGACGAAGATCAGCGCCAGGATGATCTCGTTGATGCCGCGCATGCAGTTGAGCAATTGCCGCGTCGCGTGGAAGACGGCCGGGCTCGGGCTGAGATTGCGCGCCGCGAAGAAGCAGATCGGCAGGGAGATGACGACGCCGAGCAGGGTGCCCCAGACCGCGACCTGCAGGCTCTCCAGCGCCGGCTTCCACAGCCGTTCGAGGAATTCCGGGTTGGGCGGCACCATCCGGACGAGGAAATCCCACATATAGGGGATGCCGTTCCAGAGATTGCTGGCGTTGATCTGGGCGCCGAGCGCGGCCCACCACAGGAAGACGAGGATCGCGAGCGCGATCGTGCCGACGCCCCACCAGCCGAAGCGGTTCTGCGGCGGACGGATGACGAGTTGCAGCGTTCCGAAGGACATGGGGTTGCCTCCCGTCAGGCGATTGCAGGGGCGATCAGCGGCGCCAGCGCGGGCTGGCTCACTGGCCGGGGCTTGAGAACGCGGCTGATGCCGGGGTCCTCGAGGCCTGGATAGATCTGGTGGACGACCTCGGAGGTCAGGTGATCGGGGGTATCGTCGAAGATCACCCGGCCGCCGCTCAGGCCGACGATGCGCTCGCCGAATTCGACGGCGTAATCGACCTGGTGGAGGTTGCAGATCACCGCGATCCCCTCCGCCTTGCAGATCGCCTTGAGGTAGCCGAGTACGACGCGCGAGGTCTTGGGATCGAGGCTCGCCACCGGCTCGTCGCAGAGGATCACCGCCGGCTGCTGCGCGAGCGCGCGGGCAATGCCGACGCGCTGCTGCTCGCCGCCCGAGAGCTGGTCGCCGCGCGAATTCGCCTTGTGGGCAAGCTCGACCCGCGCCAGGCAGTCCATGGCGATGGCGACGTCCTGCCGCGGGAAGAGCTGTAGCATGCTCAGGAAGGAGGACAGGCCGGCCATCCGGCCGACGAGCACGTTCTTCAGCACCGAAAGGCGCTTCACCAGGTTGTGGTGCTGGAAGATCATCGCGACCGGCCGCTTTCCGGCGGCCGCGCGTTTCGTGTCGAACACGGTGCCGTCGATGACGGTGCGGCCGGCATCGGGCTGGGCCAGCCCGTTGATGCAGCGCAGCAGCGTCGACTTGCCGGCACCGCTGGGGCCGAGCACCACGAGGAACTCGCCGGCTTTGACGCTGAGGTCGATGCCCTGCAGGACAGGGCGACCGGCATAGGATTTCTTCAGGCCTTCGATCGTGATCATGTCGCTTCCTCCGCCGGTCGCGTGTCGCGACTACTTCATCTTGGTCAGATCGAGATTCAGCACCTTCGCCGTCTCGCGGATGATGTCGTAGGCTTGGTCGTTGGTCTCGACGAAGCGGTTGAGATTGCCCTGGTCGGCCCAGGTGATGTCCCGGATGTTCAGGAAGGCCGACTTGATCTGCTTCTTCAGGTCGTCGGGCAGGTTCTTGCGCCAGCAGGTCGGCGATTCCGGGATCGGATCCGACTCCCAGACGACGTGGATGTCGGCCCGGTCGACCAGCTTCTTCTGCACGGCGGCATCGAAGATGCGATCGGCGATCGTCGCGGCGTCGACGCGCTTGTTGGCGACCGCGAGCGCGTTGGCGTCATGCGAGCCGGTGAACAGGACGCGACCGAAATCCTTCTCCGGGTCGAAGCCGAGCTTTATCAGCCCGGCCTTAGGGAAGAGGTGGCCCGAGGTCGAAGACGGGTCGACGAAAGCGAAGGTGCGCCCTTTCAGGTCCTTCCAATCGCGGATGCCGCTATCCTTCCGCGCGATGATCTGGCTGCGATAGAAGCTGCGGCTCGACTTGGCGGTCTCCGCCGTCGCGAAGGCCTCGATCGGCGCCACCGTCGTGCCGAGCACATAGGAGAACGGGCCGAGATAGGCGACATCGACATGGCTCGAGCGCATCGCCTCGATCACGCCGTTATAATCCGAGGCGACGAAGCCCTGGACCTTGATGCCGAGATTCTTCTCCAGCGCATCGAGGAGCTGCTGGCTCGATTCCAGCATCGCCCGCGAATCCTCGGACGGGATCAGCCCGACGCGGATCTGTTTCGGCTGGGCCTGGACCAGCGCCGGCATCGCCAGCACCGTTCCCGCAGCCAGTGAGTTCTTCAGAATCGTCCGACGCGTGATGGTCATGTCATCCTCCCAAGATGATCCGGCGATCGTTGTGATCTGCCGGCGGAACCGTTGCGGGCGTCGTTGCCCGTTGCTTGATCTCAGGCGGCCATGGCCGCCTGCCTTCCAATGAAGTTGCGGCCGCGTTCGCCTTCGAGCGCCTTGCCGACGAGGCGGTTCCACTCGACGCCTGAGACGCCGTAGGCGGTGGGGTCGGTCGAGACGCCGAGATTGCGCAGGAAGGCGCCGAGGCGCTCCGCCCCTGCTTCGAGGTCGGGGCCGAAGACGCGGCGCAGCGCCGCATCGCATTGCGGCTGCGCGCCCATCGCCCAGCGCATCACGATCGGCAGCGAGAAGGAGCAGGCGATGCCGTGGATCGTGCCGCTTTTCAGCGTGATGTCGTAGGAGATGTTATGGGCGAGCGCGGTCTTGGTGTTGGAGAAGGCCATGCCGGCGAGCAGGCTGGCGCGCATCTGCCGGGCGCGGAGCTCGACATCGTCGAGGCGCTCCAGCAGGCGGGGCAAGGTGTCGATGATCTCTTTGGCAGCCTCGACCGCATAGTTCGCCGAGACCGGATTGCCGTTGACGTTCCAGATGCTTTCCAGCGCATGGGACAGGGCATCGAGCCCGGTCGCCAGCGTGAGGCCGCGCGGCGCGCCGACCGTCAGCGCGGGGTCGAGCACCGAAGTCTCCGGGTAGAGCCGGGGGTGGGCGAGCGAGTATTTGCTGCCATTGGCGGCGTCCCAGACCGTGGCCCAGGAGGTGACTTCGCTGCCGGTGCCGGCCGTGGTCGGCACCGCGATGATCGGGATGATCGCGGCCTCGTCCAGCGGCTTCTTCTCGACGAGATGGCGGCGCACATTCTCGAAATCGCCGCCGCTGGCCGCCAGCACCTTGGCGGCATCGATCATCGAGCCGCCACCGAGCGCGACGATGACTTCGGCCGGCTCGGCCGCGCCGAACTGGCGGCAGGACAAGGCTAGATCGGCGCAGTCCGGATTGGTCTCGATATTGGTGATCGACACGACCGGTGCCCCGGCGACAGCGGTCAACCGGGCGGAGAGTTCGCGGAAGATCGGCTGGTCATAGGTGACGAGCGCCCAGCGGCGGTTGCCGATCAATCCCGCGACCTCGTCGAGCAGGCCGGCCCCGAAGCGGATCCTGACGGGATTCCAATACGCCCAGTTCATGCGGTTCATCCTCGCAATGCGCCTTGCCGGCCTGTTGCGAGGATGCTCACTGAAGCTGCATATTATAACAAATTGATTTTTTGATGTGATTAGATAGATTTTTGCTATGCGTTATACCCAGATCAGATCGTTCCATCTCGTGGCCGGCTCTGGCGGCTTCAACGCCGCCGCCGATGCCTTCAACATCAGCCAGCCGACCCTGACGGCACAGGTCGGTGCGCTGGAGGAGGAGTTCGGCGTCGAGCTCTTCGTCAAGCGCGGCCGGAGGCGCGAGCTCAGCGACACCGGGCGCCAGCTTCTCGCCATCACCACCCGTCTCTTTGCCGAGGAAGCCGAGGTGCTCGCCTTCCTGTCGGAAACGCGGGAATTGCGCACCGGCCGTTTGTCGATCAGCGCCGTGGGGCCGTTCCACGTCACGGAAATGCTGGCCGCCTTCAACCAGGCCTATCCGGAGATCGAGCTCGCCGTGAAGCTCGGAAACTCCGCTGAAGTCCTAGACGATCTCGCCAGCTACCGGTGCGACGTCGCCGTGCTCGCCTATATCGACGAGGATGACCGGTTGCTGACCATCCCTTACAGGCGCCATCCGGTCGCGGTGTTCGTGCGGCGCGACCATCGCTTCGCCGCACGCGACAGCATCCGGCTGGCGGAGCTGGAAGGCGAGCCGATGATCGTGCGCGAGCAGGGCTCAACCACGCGGCGCGCTTTCGAGAATGCGCTGGCCAGGACCGGAACGAAGCCGCGCCTGGTGATGGAGATCGGCAGCCGCGAGGCCATTCGCGAGGCGGTGATCCATGGCCTCGGCATCAGCTATGTCTCCGATGCCGAATTCGTGCCCGACGAGAACCTCAAGCTGGTCCGGATCGAGGGGGCCGAGGTTTACACCTATGCCCATGTCGTCGTGCTGAAGCAGCGCGAGTCGAGCCGGATCATCAAGGCGTTTCTCGATGTTGTTCACGGGACACGCGATGCTTTCGACGACCGAGCCGGCAGATCGTAGTGGCTTGGCTTTCCGAGCCTTCTCCGCAAGAGAGAGTTCTCTTCGGAAGCGGCTACAGAAGCAGAACCTGAGCGGAACCCGTTCGCGACGCACCGCGCTTCCCTTATGCCAATTCCTGCGCCGCACGCTTGAGGATCAGGTGTTGGCTCCGGGAAGCGCGGTGTCGATGTCAGCGTCAATGGTTCTTCGAGACGTTCCAGTAGACCGGGACGCCAGGGGAGAGCAGGCCCTGGAGGCTGGCCTGCTGACCGCGCACGAGCCAGAATTGGCCGACGGGAACATAGGGCACCGTCTCGACGGCGCGCTCCTGGATCTTGCGGGCGATCGCCTTGCGGGTGTCGAGATCAGGCGCCATCGTGAACTCGGCGCGCAGCTTCTCGATGGCCTCGTCGCAGGGCCAGCCGAACCACGAATTCTCGCAGTTGGAGCGCAGGGCCAGATGGCCTACGGGCTCGGTCATGTCGGGCGCGGCGGGGCCGGAAGCGAAGGTTGACCAGCCGCCCTGGTCGACCGGGTTCTTGCTGGTGCGCCGGCTCGACAGCGTGCCCCAATCCATCGCCTGATAGTCGACGTTGAGACCAGCATCACGCATCAGCTGCGAGACGACGAGGGTTTGCGGGCTGAGCGCGGTCTCCGTGGCATCGAGCACGACGATCTTCTCGCCCTTGTAGCCGCTTTCAGCGATCAGCTTCTTGGCTGCCGCCACATCCGGCTTTGGCCAGGCCGCATCGGTGAAATAGGGCGAGTCGCACATGTAGAAGGACGGGCAAACGGTGTAGAGCGCCTTGTCGTCGACATAGGCGCGGACCGCCAGCTCCTGGTCGACGAGACGCAGGATCGCCTGGCGCAGCTTGGGGTTGTTGAAGGGCGGCTGCGACTGGTTCATCCGGAAGACGCCCTGCAGCGCTGCGAGCTTCGAGACGGTGATCTTTGCGTTACCCTTCACCAGCGGGATCATGTCCGGCGGCATCTCCTCGAAGATGTCGATTTCACTCGCTTGCAGCGCGTTCAAGGCGGTCTGGGCATCGGGCATGATCTGCCATTCGACGCGGTCGACATTTGCCACCTTGCCGCCGGAGAGCCCGTCCGGCGCTTCCTTTCGCGGCTGATAGGTCGGCGCCTTGGCGTAGACGATCTTCGAACCCGGGGACCACTGCTCCTTGACCAGCATGAAGGGGCCGGAGCCGGTCGCGTCGGTAATGTTCTGGTTCGAGGGCGTGGCGGCGATGCGCGCCGGCATGATCACCGGCAGCATCGAGCTTGGTTTGCCGAGTGCGTCGAGCACGAGGCCCCAGCGATCCTTGAGCACGAGCGTGACCGTCTTGGGATCGGTCGCCGCCAGCGAGGCGGTATGCGCCATGAGCTGCTGGCCGAGACCGTCGCGCTCTCCCCAGCGCTTCAGCGAGGCGACGACGTCGGTGCTCGTGACCGATGTGTTGTCATGGAATTTCAATCCGTCGCGGAGAACGAAGGTCCAGGTCAGGCCGTCGGGAGAGGTCGTGAAATTCTCCACCATCTGCGGCTTGATCAGGCCCTTGGCGTCCTGTGCGAAGAGCGTGTCGTAGACCATGTAGGCGTGGTTGCGGACCATGTAGTCCGAGGTCGTCATCGGATCGAGCGTGCGCAGATCACCGAAAGGGCGCACTTTCAATACGGTCTGCGCGGCAGCAGGCAGTGCCGCCAGTGACAGGGCGAGGCCGCCGGCCAACGCCATTCGTCTCGTCAGGCTTTTCATCGCTTTCCTCCCAATGGATTGTCCCGGTTTCTTGTTCTTATGGCCGGCCTCAAACCCTGAGTTTGCGGGCGAGGCGAGGATCGATGGCGTCGCGCAGGGCGTCGCCGAGCACGTTGACGGTCAAAACGAGCAGCGCGAGCGCCACGCCCGGAAAGGCGATCATCCAGGGCGCGCGCTGCATGAAGGGGCGGGCCTCGGCCAGCATGTTGCCCCAGCTCGGGATCGTCGGCGGCGTGCCGGCGCCAAGGAAGGACAGGACCGACTCCACGATCATCGCCGAGGCGAAGACATAGGTCGCCTGCACGATCACGGGCGCAGCCGCATTGGGCAGGATATGCCGCAACAGCATGCGTGGCAGGCCCGTGCCGTTGGTGATCGCGGCCTCGACATAGGTCTGCTCGCGCAACACCAGCACGGAGGAGCGGATGACGCGGGCCATCCGCGGGATTTCGGCGATGCTGATCGCGATCACCACGTTCTGGACGCTGGATCCGAACAGCGACATCAGCGCGATGGCCAGGAGGATGCCGGGGATGGCCATGAGGCCGTCCATGATCCGCATCAGGATCCCGTCCAGCCATCGGACGAAGCCTGCGACAAGCCCGATCAAGAGGCCCAGGGTCACCGTCAGCACGGTGACGAACGCGCCGATCGTCAAGGATATCCGGGTGCCGTTCAGCGTGCGCGACAGGGTGGAGCGGCCGAGTTGGTCGGTGCCGAACCAATGATCGGCGCCGGGCAGTCGCAAACGCTGGATCGGATTCACCCGTACAGGGTCAGGCAGGATATAAGGCGCGATCAGCGCGACGCAGGTGAAGGCCGCCAGAACCGCGAGGCCGACCAGGATCGTGGGATTGGTGCGCAGGAAGCCGCCGAGGTTCTGAAAGTGGCCAGGTGCCTTCCGCACGACGGTGCCGGTCACGGTCATCGTCACGGCGCCCTCAATAGCGGATGCGCGGATCGAACAGCACGTAGCTTAGATCGACCAGCAGGTTGACGGTAACGTAGACCAGCGAGAAGACGAGGATGAGACCCTGCACCACGGGATAGTCCCGCCGCAGGATCGCATCTGTCGTCAATCTTCCCAGGCCCGGGATGTTGAACACGGTCTCGGTCACCACCACGCCGCCGAGCAAGGCGGCGATGCCCACGCCGACGACGGTCACGACCGGGATCGCGGCGTTCTTCAAGGCATGGCGCAGCACGACGCGGCGGGGCTTCATGCCCTTGGCATGGGCGGTACGGACATAGTCCTCCGACAGCACCTCGAGCAGGCTCGCGCGCATCACGCGAGCGAGTAGCGCCGCATAGAGCATGGCGAGCGCCAGCCCCGGCAGGACAAGGCTGTTCAGGCAGGGCAGAAGCCCTTGCGACAGCGGCACATAGCCCTGCGTCGGGAACCAGCCGAGCGACAGCGCGAAGACATAGACCAGCAGGAAAGCAACGACGAAGACCGGCGAGGAGAAGCCGACCATCGCGAAGGCCATGACCGCCCGGTCCGTCCGGCTGCCGGCCTTGAGCGCGCTCAGGATCCCGAGCGGAAGCGCGATCGCTAGTGCCATCAGGATCGCAACGAGCGCCAGCATTGCCGTCGGCTCGATCCGCATCCCGATCAGCCGCGTAACTGCCATGTCGGAGAAGACGGAGCGGCCGAGATTGCCCTGCGCAAGCTGGGTCGCCCAGGCGAAGAGCTGTTCTGTCAGCGGCTTGTCGAGGCCGAGCTGGGCTCTGATCGAAGCGATCTGCTGGGTCGTGGCCTGATCGCCGGCGATGAGGATCGCCGGATCGCCCGGCGTCAACCGCAGCAGGAAGAAGACGAAGAGGCCGACGAAGGCGAGGACAGGAAGGGTCGCGGCGATCCGGCGCAGGACATAGGACATCATGGCCCCGCCGAGCCTTCTGTTACGGACAATCGCTCCCCCACGATCGGCTCCTCATAATTTTTGTAACGTTTCAATCAAGCTCTCACAGAGCAAGCTTCCCCGCAAGAGGCGTTCAATTGAGGTTTTGCGCTTGCGAAATGCATTTCGATCCGCAAATCTGAAAAGCAGATTTGAACCGTTTCATTGGGGATTGAATGGCGACGATTCGGGATGTGGCGCGGCTCGCCGATGTGTCGGTGGCTACCGTATCGAACGTGCTCAATAGTGCAGATCGCGTCAGCCCCGAGCTCTCGGCGCGGGTACGTGCCGCCATGGAGAAGCTGAGCTACACGCCCCATGCGGGCGCGCGCTCGCTGCGCAAGCGATCGAGCGGGCTGATTGGTCTCGTCGTCGGCGACATCACCAATCCGTTCTTCTCCGATCTGTTCGAGGCGGTGGAGGATGCCGCCGCTGCCTGCGGCTATCTGGTGCTGCTATGCAATTCGAACGAGCGCAGCGAGCGCGAGGAGGCGCATCTGCGCATGCTTCGCACGCAGCGGATCGACGGGCTCATCCTGGCGCCGACCGGAGCCGTCTCGATGAACAGAGCCTCGCTGCTGGCGCAGCTCGAGGTCCCGGTCGTGCTCGTCGACCGGGCGATGGAAGGGCTAGGCTACGACGCGGTCGTCCTCGACAACCGGTGCGCGGGCTTCGAGGCGACGCAGCATCTGATCGCCTGCGGCCACAGGCGGATCGGCCTCGTCAACGGACCTGAAGTGTTCCGCACGGCTGCGGAGCGCCTCGCCGGCTATCGCGAAGCCTTGTTGGCGGCAGGCCTTTCCTTCGATCCGGCTCTCGTCCGCGATGCCGGGTTCCGCAAGCAGCCTGCCGAGCAGGCGATGGCCGAGCTCATGGCGCTGGCGGAGCCGCCGAGCGCCGTCTTCGCCACCAATAACCTGATGACGATCGGGGTCGTAAAGGCGCTGGCGGACCGCGGTCTTTCCTGTCCGCAGGATGTTTCCGTCATCGGCATCGACGACCTTCCCTGGGCCGATGCGGTCTCGCCCCGGCTCAGCGCCATTGCCCAGCCCGTCCGCGCCATGGGCGAAGCCGCGCTCGAGCTCCTGATCCGGCGGCTTGCCGGCACGCTGAATGGTCCGGGCACGACCACGGTGATGGCGCCACGCCTCGTCATTCGCCGCTCATGCGGTGCGCCTGCCTCCGGAAAGCCTGCCCATGTCGACTGAATTGACGAAGCTCAGCGCACTTGCCGTCCGCGATCTCCTCGCGGCCGGGGAGATCAGTTCCGTCGAGCTGGTCGAGGCGGCCGCGGCGCGCCTTGCCGTTGTCGAGCCGCAGATGAATGCCGTGCCGACGCTCTGCCTGGACCGGGCGCGGGAGCAGGCTCGCGCAGCCGATGTCGCGCGTCGAGCCGGGCGCTCAAGCCTCCTCGGCGGGCTTCCCATCGTCGTCAAGGACAACAGCGACGTCGAAGGAGTCCGCAATACCGGAGGGACCTCGATCTTCCGTGATCGCATATCGACCGAGTCCGACCGAACCGTGGCGCTGATGGAAGCAAACGGTGCGATCACGCTCGGCAAGTCGAACCTGTCCGAACTCGGCGGAGCACAGACCACCAATAGCGTCCATGGCGCGACACGGAACCCTTATGATAGGCGCCTGACCTGTGGCGGCTCCTCGGGCGGCGCAGCAGTCGCGCTTGCGACCGGCGAGGCCTGGCTCGCCCACGGCAACGACTATGGCGGCAGCCTGCGCATTCCCGCGGCATTCTGCAATGTGACGGGCCTGCGGCCGACGCCGGGCCGGGTGCCGCGCAAGCGATTGGCCGATCCGTTCGACACGATTGCCGTGGAGGGGCCCATGGCGCGCGACGTTGTGGACCTCGCCCTCTTCTTCGATGCGATGACCGGCTATGATTCCGGGGATATCCTGACCGCGCCAACCAGCGAGCCGCCGTTCCTCGCAGCAGCGCTGACGCCGCGCAAGCCCGCGCGGGTCGCAGTCTCGGCAGATCTTGGCATGCTGCCGATCGAAGAGCCGATCCGGTCCGCCCTCGATCGGCTCGCTGAGATGCTGAACCGGGCAGGCGTCGCAGTCGCTCACAACTCGCCGGATGTTGCTGGCGCGATGGACGCATTCCGCGTGCTGCGCGGCGAAGGGTTCTACGCGACGTTCGAGCCTCTCTTCGAGACGCACCGCCACGCGTTTCCGGCGCCTGTCCTCGCCGATCTCCTGCGTGGCCGCGACCAGCCGGGCAATGCCATCGTCTCCGCCAATCGGTTCCGAAGCGAACTGTACCGTCGGACTGTGGATGTTCTCGACGAGCACGATTTCCTGATCTGCCCGGCAACGCAGGTCATGCCCTTTTCCGTCGAAACATTATTCCCGGAGACGGTCGCGGGGCAGCCGATGCAGGACTATCTCGACTGGATCTCGATCACCGCGATCTGGTCGCTCACAGGCTTGCCAGCCATCGCCATTCCCATCGGTTTCTCGCGGGAAGGCCTGCCAGTCGGCGTCCAGATCCTGTCGCACGCCCGGCGGGAGGCTGATCTCTTCCGGTTGGCGGCTTGGATCGAGCGTGAATTGGCCTTGCCGATTGGGCCTATCGATCCCCGGTAGGCTGCAGAGTGAAACTGGCGGCTCGCTCTTGCTCCTGCCGTAGGGTTGGCGACCGCGTCGGCTCAGCTGGCGCTGAGCCGGTCCATGACGCGCGCAAGCGCCCGCCACCCTTGGGCGCTTCAGAGCGAAGGGCCTGGCACACCTGCCACCCTTCGAACCGGACGTCAGGACCGTGATCGCCCGGAAAGACATCGAGCGGCTGCGCCGAACGGGGCAAAGACATCACGACCGCGCCCCCCAATAGGCCACGAGCTTCCTTCCATCATCGGCGAAGCAGCCCAGCGCATCCGCTTGAGCCCGCAGGGCACGCACGGCCGCTCGCTCCGCGGCAACCCAGAGGTAGCCGGGATCCGCCCCCATGGGCATGTCGGCCAGGAGCGAGCCCAGCCGGCTTTCGCCGACCCCGTTCCCGCTGCCGGTGAGCCAGGTGACATCCGCTCCCGGATGCTCCGGCAAGGGCTGCTGCTCGCCTGCGTCGCGAACCTCGATGACGACACGGCTTTCCATGTCGGGAGGCGCGTTCTCGAGAATGCGGGCGATGGCCGGAAGGCCGGTCGCGTCGCCAAGGAGGATCTGCCGGCGGCAATCCGCCGGCGGCTTGTAGAGCCCGCGCGGATTGTTGATGACGACCCGGTCGTCCTCGCTGGTGGCGCAGGCCCAGTCGCTGGCGCGGCCGCCGGCATGAACGACCATGTCGATGTCGAGCTCGCAGGAAGCGGCATTGTGGCGGCGCACCGTATAGGTCGAATAGCGGACGCGGTGACGGTCCTCGGGAAATGTCCAGCGCCCGTCCGCACCGATCTCCGGCAGGACGAGTTCGCCCGTCTCGGGATCGGGAAAGAACAGGCGGATATATTCGTCGGCGATCCCGGTCGAGCGGAAGCCGGCGATGCCGCCTCCCCCGAGCGTCAGCCGGATCATTCCGGGCGTGAGATAGCGGCGCCTCACGACGGCAGCTTCATGAAACGGGTTGGGGCTGGCTTCCATCGTGCCGATCGACCTCGTCTAGCGCCGCGCTTGTTTCATGCGAACGACGTCGAGGCAACAGCCTTAGCCTTTGATTTACTTAGAGTATTTCTAAAACATCGCGATTGAGCGGCCGGAATGCGGCTGCTATGGCGTTGGGTCTTGGGATATCCGGAGCCAGCGGAACCATGTCGAGCAGCCTCGACGATGTCGGCACACTCTACGCGCAGGAACATCGCCGGCTGGAACGGCGGGCTGCGCGTCGCGTCGGCGTCGCCAACGCCGCCGATGTCGTGCAGGATGTCTTCGTCGCCTTCTGGTCGCGCGCCCGGGACCATATCGGCTGCCAGGCATCCTACCTGAGCCGCGCAATCGACTATGCCGCGATCAGCCATCAGCGCGCTGAACGCCGGCGCGCCAGCCTGCCGCTGCGGATCACCGAAGAACAGTACGCAGCCCCGGTCGCGCTACCCGATCAGGTTGCGGCAGCCCGCCAGGACCTGGAGCGTGTGGTGCGGACCGTCGCGGCCCTGCCGGAACGCACGCGCCAGATCTTCCTGCTGAACCGCGTGCATGCCTGCAGCTACGACGAGATCGCAGCCGCGTTCGGCCTCTCCTACAGCACGGTCGAGCGCGAGATCGCCCGCGCCCTGCTGGCATGCCGGGACACATTGCGATAACGCCAAGCGCACGATCCTCCGGGCCCAAGCCGTAACTCAGGCGCCATGGACACCGACGACAGCCCCCGAACCGATGAGCTCCTGCTGGAAAAGCAGGCGATCGCGTGGTTCACCCGCATGAACGGCCGCCCCTCGCCTGCGGATCGCGGGGATTTCGAGGCCTGGCTGGCGGCTTCGAGCGATCATGCCCGTCACTATGACAAGGTCGCGGCGCTCTGGTCCGACATGGGCCCGCTGTCCGCCGCTCTCGGTGCCTCCGAGACCGAAGCGCTGGCCGCGCCGCTGGAGCGCATCCGGGCGCTACGCCGCGAGCGTGGTCGCGGACGAGCGGCCGCCGGGGCCGTGCTCGGCCTCGTGCTCGCCCTGTGCCTTGGCTGGATCTGGCTCGACCGGCCGCATCTGTTCGAGAATTGGCGCGCCGATCAGGTCACGGCGCGCGGCGAGCAGCGCATGATCGTGCTGGCGGATGGCTCGACGGCGCAGCTCGATTCGGACAGCGCGCTCGCCGTCGATTTTTCCGCGGGGTTGCGTCGCGTTCGCCTGCTCAGGGGAACCGCCTTCTTCGAGGTCAAGCGCTCCGAAGCGCCTTTCGTGGTCAGCGCCGGCCAGGGCGAGGCCCGCGTGCTCGGCACGAGCTTCGAGGTCGCTGCAAGCGATGAGGGAAGTGTGACCGTCACGCTCGCCAGCGGCAGCGTCTCGGTCGAGCTGCCGCAATCGCGCGAGGCCGTGGTCCTCAACCCGGGCGAGCGGGTCGCCTATGGCGGGCATGGGCTCGGCAAGGCCGAGGCCGTGGATGTCGCGGAGGTCACGGCCTGGCGCGCCGGGCGCTTCATCTTCGACGACATGCCGCTGGCGCGGGTCCTTGCCCGGATCGAGCGTCACCATCGCGGCCGCATCGTCCTGCTCGGCTCCACGCTCGGCGGGCGCCATGTCACCGGCAATGTCACCTTGCGCGACAGCGCAGCCGCGCTGGCGGCCCTGCAATCCTCGGTCGGCTTTTCGGTCACCACCGTCGGGCCGGTCACCTTCGTCTCGCCCTGACGCCAATGCCGGGTCGGCAACTCCAAAAAAATCACGCGATGCATGAGGGTCACCGGCCAGCCCGTTCGACAAGGAGATAGAGGGCGAGGCTGAAAGCCTCGCACCATCCTGTACGAAAAGGGTCGGTGGATGCGTTCGATGCGGTTGACGGCGAAGGAAGTTCTCCTCGCAGCGACATTTCTCAGCTCGCTGGGTGCCAGCTTCGCCATTCCCGTTGCGACGGCGCAGGCGCAGACGCTGCACAGCTTCGACATTCCGGCGAAACCCGTCCGCGCCGCGATGAACGATATCGTCCGCGTCACCGGCGTCGACGTGGTCTTCGCCGAGACGCCCGCCGCCTCGCGTCGCGGCAATGCGGTGAAAGGCTCGCTGAGCACGGCACAGGCCGTCGCGGCCCTGCTCAACGGCACGGGCCTCGCCTTCCGCTTCAGCAACGCCACCACCGTCCAGATTTACGATCCGGCCCGACCCGTCGCGGCTGGCGGCGCCGTCGAAGGCGCGATCGCCCTCGATACCATCGAGGTCGTCGGCAGCGGCGTGCCCGGGCTGCCCCCGGCCTATGCCGGCGGTCAGGTCGCGGTCGGCGGCGGCCTCGGCGTGCTCGGGCAGCGCTCCGTGATGGATACGCCCTTCTCGGTGACGAACTACACGTCCAAGCTGATCGAGGACCAGCGAGCCCAGTCCGTCGCCGATGTCGTCAAGAACGATTCCTCGATCCGCAACGTCGAGCCGACCAATGTCGGCAATGCCAATTACTTCGTCATCCGCGGTATCCAGGTCGGCAATGCCGCCGTCGCTTTCGGCGGCCTGTTCGGTATCGCGCCCAATGCGCAGTCGACGCTGGCCGGCATCGAGCGCGTCGAGGTCCTGAAGGGCCCCGGCGCCTTCCTCGGCGGCCTCTCGCCGAGCGGCGTCGGCGGCGTCATCAACCTCGTGCCGAAACGCGCCACGGACGAGCCGCTGACCCGGTTCACCGCGACCTGGATCAGCAATTCCCAGCTCGGCGGCCATCTCGATCTCGGCCGCCGCTTCGGCGATCAGAAGCAGTTCGGCGTGCGCGCCAACCTGCTCTATCGCGATGGCGGCACCCCCATCAGCCACCAGTCGCAGGCACTGGTCAACGGCACGATCGGGCTCGACTATCGCAGCGACGCGTTCCGCATCTCGCTCGATGCCGGCTATCAGGTGCTGAACACCGACCGGATGAACAACACGGTGACGCCATTGGCGACCGAGCTGGTCCCGCGGCCGATCAAACCGAACAAGAGCTATGTCTCACCCTGGAACTACAGCAAGTTCGCGGACAGCTACGGCATGGTCCAGGCCGAATACGATGTAACCTCCAACGTCACCGTCTACGGCAAGGCCGGTGTCAGCCACATGGACTGGGACCAGGCGGTGGAAGCCGGCTCCGGCCTCAGGCGCAACGGCAACTTCACCAGCACGGGCTCCCGCTATCAGATCGACATCAACCGCTATTCGGGCGAAGCGGGCGTGCGCGGACGCTTCCAGACCGGCCCGCTCGACCATGAGGTCGTCATTTCCGCCAACAGCTTCTATCAGGCGCGCGCCTCCGGCCTGCCCGCGACGCTCTCGGTGACGCCGTCGAACATCTACAATCCGACCTTCTCGCCCAATCCGGTGATGCCGGCGGCCCGGCGCTACCGCCAGAACGACAACAGCTTCACCAGCTATTCGATCTCGGACACGATCTCGGCCTTCGACAAGCGCCTGCAACTGACGCTCGGCGTGCGCAAGCAGTTCGTCGACATCAACAACTACACGCTGCAAACCGGCCTGCTCTCTTCCAAAAACAAGAGCGATGCGGTGACGCCGGTCATCGGCCTCGTCGTGAAGCCGCTTGAGAACGTCTCGCTCTACGCCAGCTATATCGAGGGCCTGACCGCGGGTTCGGTCGTCGGCAACACCTTCGTCAATGCCGGCCAGGTCCTGCCGCCCTTCGTCACCAAGCAGTACGAAGCCGGCGCCAAGATCGACTGGGGCAGGCTGATGACCTCGGTCGCCGTCTTCCAGTCGGAACAGGCTTCCGGCATCGCGAACACCGTCACCAACACCTTCAGCGACAATGGCGAGACCCGCTATCGCGGCGTAGAGCTGAGCGTCGCCGGCGAGATCGTCGAGGGTGTCCGGGCGCTGGGCGGCATCACCTTCCTCGATTCCAAGCTCGTGCGCACCGCCAACAGCACCTTCGACGGCAACGAAGCGCAAGGCACGCCGCGCGTGCAGGCCAATCTCGGTCTCGAATGGGACCCGGGCTTCGTCCGCAACCTCACCCTCTTCGGCCGGATGATCTATACCGGCTCGAGCTATGCCGATGCCGCCAACCTGCAGAAGCTGAAGGCCTGGACGACCTTCGATATCGGCGCGCGCTACAAGATCGAGCGGGCCGGCGCCAAGCCGATCATCCTGCAGGCGAACGTCACCAACCTGTTCAACAAGGCGTATTGGACGACCTATCCGGGCTTCAACCTGCTCTATCCGAGCGAGGCGCGGATGGTTTCGCTGTCCTCGACCTTCGAATTCTAGGGCCGAAGGCAGGGAACCGCGTGGCGACATTCCTGTCCCGACGCAGCTTCGCGGCAGGCGGGGCGGCCATCCTGGCCGGCTCCGCCTGTGCCGCGTCCGGGCGCCGGGTGGTGAACACGCCGCTCGGTCCCGTCGAGCTGCCGTCCGAGCCACGCAGGGTGGTCGCGATCGACTCGCGCATCAGCCTCGAGATGGCGCTGGCGCTCGATCTGCCTCTGATCGGCTACAGCCACAGCCGCGCTAGGCCATGGGTGCCCGTGCCGGCCTCCGTGCCGTTCCTGGCGGCGCCGCCCGATCTCGAACAGATCCTGACGTTGCAACCCGATCTGATCCTTTGCCCGGACACCTCCGCTTACTCGGAGTGGTGGCCCCTGGCCCGGCTGAGCCGGATCGCGCCGGTCCTGCCGAGCAACCACCGCACGCATTGGCGTGGCAATCTCGATAGCCTGGCCGGCTGGCTTCAGCGCACCGAGGCCGCAGGCCGCACCACCGCGGCCTATGCCGAGCAGATTGCCGGACTGCGCCAGCGCCATGACGGCGTGCTGCGGCGGAGCCTGCTGGCGGCGGCGACCTATGACCCGCTCAAGCGGCGGCTCGTGGTGCGCAGCGACGGCACCGGATACGGCTTCGTGATGCCGGCTCAGGTCCTTGCCGATCTCGGCGGCCGTGCCGTGAAAGCCGGGCGGCTCGGCCCCTATGGCGAGGTCGCGCTCGAATCCCTCGGGGATGTCCTCGGGCAGGTCGACGGCGTCCTGCTGATCGATCTGGGAGATCGCGCCCCGGCTGCGCTCGCCCGTGAGCCGCTCTGGCAACGGCTGCCGGCCGTCCGTGCTGGACATGTACATGTTTCGCCGGGCAACAGCATCTTCGGGTCGGTCTACACCGCGCACCATCTCGCAGGCGCCTGGGATGCGTTGCTGACTCGGATGGCCTCGTGACACGGACCCCATTGGCTATCGTCATCGGCGCATTGGTGCTGCTTGCTGCCTCGCTGATCGCATTGACGCTGGGCGCGCGTCCGATCGCGGCCGGCGAATGGCTCGCCATCTTGCATGAAGGCCGCGGCAACGAAGCCGCCGAGATCGTGCTGGGGCTGCGTCTGCCGCGTGTCCTGCTCGGGGCGATGGTCGGCGCGGCGCTCGGGCTTGCCGGCGCGGTCATCCAGCTCGCGACGCGAAACCCGCTGGGCGATCCGGGCCTGCTCGGGATCAATGCGGGAGCGAGCCTCGCGCTGATCCTGGGCACCGATCTTATCGGCCTCGCCGGCCCGCAGGCCGCGACCTGGCTTGCCGCCTGCGGCGCCCTCGGCGCGGTGCTCGCGGTCCAGGCACTCGCGGGCGCCCGCAGCAGCTCGAACCCGATCCGTCTCACCCTTGCCGGCGTCGCGATCACGGCGCTGTGCATCGGTATCGGCCAGGCGGTCGCGTTGTCAGATCCCGAGCGCTTCGATCTGGTCAGGAACTGGCGCGTCGGCGCGCTCTCGGGAGCCACTGGGGCGATCCTTCCAAGCGTGACGCTGGCATGGCTTGTCGGAACGCTGCTGACGCTCGCGCTCGCTCCACGCCTCGACCTGCTCGCGCTCGGGGACGACCGCGCGGCCTCGCTCGGCGTCGCGGTCCGACCGGTGCGGCTTGGCTCGCTCATCGCCGTCGTCCTGCTCGCCGGCAGCGCCGTCGCAGCGGCCGGCCCGATCGCTTTCATCGGCCTAGCCAGCCCGCATATCGCCCGCCGCCTCGGCGGTATCGGCGCGGCGGCGCATCTGCCTCTCTCCGGCCTGATCGGCGCCGCTCTCGTCGTGATCGCCGACACGCTCGGCCGCATCGCGATGCCGCCCGCCGAGGTGCCGGTCGGCATCGTCGCCGGGCTCCTCGGCGCGCCCATCCTGATCCTGCTCGCCCGCCGCAGGAACGCTGCCGCATGAAGGGTCTCACCGCACAGAGCGGAACCATCATGAACGGCGCGATGAGCCGTCCGGCACTATGCCATCTCGGGCTGTGGCTCGGTGGTCTGGCGCTCGTGCTGACGTCCCTGACGCTGGGCACGGTCAGGCTCACGCCGGTGCAGGTGTTTCACGCACTTGCTGGCCACGAGAGTCCGGCGCTGCAACTGCTCGTCGAGTGGCGCCTGCCTCGCATTGGCGCGGCGCTCGCAGCCGGCGCCGCGCTGGGCCTGTCGGGCGCCTTGTTCCAGACGCTGCTGCGCAATCCGCTTGGAAGCCCCGACATCATCGGCTTCGACGCCGGCGCGTTCGGCGGGGCCTTTCTGGCGCTTCTTGCCGGCCTGGCGCCCGCGCTGGTCGCTCTTGCAGCCTTCGGCGGCGGGCTTGGCGCTGGCCTCATGGTCTATCTCGCAGCCGGCGGCCTGCGCGCCGATCGCGCGCGGCTGATCCTCATCGGCATCGCGGTCGGAGCTGCCTTTTCGGCCCTGGGCGACTGGATGATCTTCGTCGCTCCCCTCGACATCGCGCTGGTCGCCGCGAACTGGAAGCAGGGAGCGCTCGCGGGGGTCGATATCCGGCGGCTGGCGAACGGCGCGGGGATGCTCGGCCCGCTGCTGCCCCTCGGCCTAGCCTGCGCCCGCTCCGTACAGGCTCTCGAACTCGGAGACGACAAGGCGCAATCCCTAGGCGTTCCCGCCGCCAGCACCCGGCTTCGCCTCGGTCTCATAGGGCTTGGCCTGACAGCGACAGCGACCTTCATCGCCGGGCCGATCGGATTCGTCGCGCTCATCGCGCCGCAGGCGGCGCGCAAGCTCACGGGCTCGGCCGGTTTGCCGCTATCGGCCTCTGCTCTGTTCGGCGCGGTTTTCCTGCTGGCCAGCGATGCGGTCGCGCGCATCGCGCTGGCGCCGCGCGCGCTGCCCGTCGGCGCCGTGACGGCCTGTCTGGGCGGAGCCTATCTCATTTGGCTGTTCGGCTCCTGGGTCCGCCGCAGGGAGCCTCTCCGATGAGCACCAAATCAAGGCTGGAAGCACAGGCCCTGCGCGCACATCACGGCCCGCACGAGGTTCTCAAGGGGATCGATATTGCGTTGCCGGCCGGCAGTTTCACCGTGATCGTCGGCCCCAATGCCTGCGGCAAGTCGACCTTGCTGAGAAGCCTCGCGCAGCTGCACCCGTCTTCCGGCGGCAGCGTACTGCTCGATGGACACCCGATCGCACACTATCGCCCACGCGATCGCGCCCGGCTGCTTGCTGTCCTGCCCCAGGGAGCGGAGGCGCCGGAGGGGATCATCGTCGCGAATCTCGTTGCACGGGGGCGGCATCCTCACCGCAGCCTGTTTCAACCCTGGACCGCTGCCGACCAGAGCGCCATGGAGGCCGCCATGGAAGCAGCGGGCGTTTCCCAGCTCGCCGAGCGCACGCTCGAAAGCCTCTCCGGAGGCCAGCGTCAGAAGGTCTGGATCGCGATGGCACTGGCACAGGGCGCGGATATCCTGCTGCTGGACGAGCCCACGACATTCCTCGACCTCTCCCATCAGATCGATGTGCTCGAACTCTGCTCCGCCCTGAACTGTGCCGGGAAGACGATCGTCGCGGTGCTGCACGATCTCAACCAGGCTGCCCGCTATGCATCCCGGCTGGTGGTGATGCGCGCGGGAGAGATCCTGGCGCAGGGTCTGCCGGAAGATCTTCTGACGCCCGGCTTCATCGACGAGGTCTTTCACGTCCCCTGCATCGTCATCGCCGATCCGTTGACCGGAAAGCCGTTGATCGTACCGAAGCGGGCGGCTCTCGCGAACTGACGCAAAGCCGGGGCCGGTCCGGAAAGCCGCCGCTTACGTCAATTCTCGACCGCCGGCACCGATGAAGCCTCGCCATATCCGGGCCACCTGCGCCGCATGGGCGCCGGGCTTGCACCAACGCTGCTCCAACGGAGGTTCAGCAACGTGCACCTGCATAATGGCTGGGGGGACCCAGGTTCCCCATTCCTTTGCATCGGCATAGGTAGCGGATGACCGGATAACAGGCACGAATCTCTACGGGGATTCGGACTTGGACCTTGTCGCGATGCTTGCGGATGGAGCCATGATTTCCCTCAGTGGCGCCAGCGTGGGACCAAGCAGCGGGAATCACCGGGTTTTAGGAAGGCGATTGAGAGCTAAAAAGTTAGCATTCTCAATGACTTAAGCCCTGGTGGAGCTGAGGGGATTCGAACCCCTGACCTCTGCAGTGCGATTGCAGCGCTCTCCCATCTGAGCTACAGCCCCAAGGCGCTGGCCTTCTAGGCTGTGCGTCGCGTGGATGTCAATCACTTCCGCCATCTGATTTGGCGCGAGCCGGGATATTCCGCGTCACCTTTCCAGACAGGCCTAAAAGGAAGCCCGATGCGTGCCGTTCTCGACGTGATCATGATCGCGCTGAACCTGTATATCTGGGTTCTGATCGCCTCGGCAGTGCTCAGCTGGCTGATCGCCTTCAACGTCATCAACACCCGCAACCAGTTCGTCTCCACGGTCTGGGACATGCTCTACCGCATCACCGAACCCGTATTGCGGCCGATTCGCGAGCGCCTGCCCAATCTCGGCGGGCTCGACATCTCGCCGATCATCCTGCTGCTGATCATCTATTTCATCCAGAGCGTGATCACCCGCTACATCTACCCCAACGTGTTCTGATCCTGCCGCGCCCTGCGCCGGGCGCGGCTCGCAATCCGCCACGACGCATTCGACGTCGTGGCGACCGGCATGCAGTATGGCCGCCTCGCCAACGCTTCGAGGTTTCCGCATGGCCGCTGCCGCCCTTCCCTATCGCAGCCAGAATTGGGCTCTGACCAAACCTGCCGCGCGCGGCAGGCATGGCATCGTCGTCTCGCAGAGCCGCGAGGCGGCGGAGGCCGGAGCAGTGATCCTCGAACAGGGCGGCAATGCCGCCGACGCCGCCGTCGCCGCCTGCTTCGCGCTTGCGGCTGTCGAACCCTGGAACAGCGGGCTCGGCGGCATCGGCTTCGCCGTCGTGCTCAAGGCGGGCGAGGCCCGCGCGCAGGTCGTCGATTTCGGGCCGGTCGCACCGCGCCGTGCCGATCCTGCCGATTATCCCCTGACCGGCGAGATGAAGAAGGACCTCTTCACCTGGCCGGAGGTGGTGGGCGACCGCAACATCCACGGCCCCCTCTCCTTCGTCACGCCCTCCTCCGTCGCCGGTTATGCCAAGCTCAAGGAGACCTTCGGCTCGAAGCTCCCGCTCGCCGACATTCTCGCACCGGCCATCGCGCTCGCCCGGCGCGGCCTGCCGGCCGACTGGTACACGACGCTGAAGATCGCCTCCTCGGCTTCGGTGCTCAGGCTCTACGAGGAAAGCGCCCGCATCTATCTGCCTGGCGGCTTGCCGCCGGTGCCGCCCTATCAGGGCATTCCGGGCTTCATGAAGCTGGGCAAGCTCGGCGACACGATCGAACGGCTGGCGCAGGCGGGGCTCGACGATTTCTACCGCGGCGATGTCGCGAACGCGCTGGTGGCGGATATCGCTGCGGCCGGCGGCGTCGTCGATGCCCAGGATCTGACCGGCTGCAAGGCCGGATTGCGGGAGGCGCCGACTATCAACTGGCGCGGCACTCACCTCCTCCACACCGCCGGCGGCCTCACCGCCGCGCCGACGCTGGAACGCGTCGTCGCCGGCATGGCTGATGCCCCGATCGAGGGCGACGGCCCCTCCGCCGCCTGGTTCGCGCAGCTCTCCAGCGTGATGCGCCAGGCCTATCGGGAGAGGCTGGCCGGCCTCGGCGCCGCGGTTGCGGCCAAGGAACCGGGCGACACCTGCACCACCCATCTCACCGTGGTCGATGGCGAGGGCAATCTCGTCACGGTCACCACGACGCTGCTCTCCTCGATGGGCAGCCGCGTCGTGCTGCCCGCGACCGGCGTGCTCATGAACAACGGCATGATGTGGTTCGATCCGCGCCCCGGCAGCGCCAATGCGATCGCGCCGGGTGCCCGCCCGCTCTGCAACATGTGCCCGGTCGTGGTCACGCCGAAGGATGGCGGCTGGCCGCGCCAGGCGATGGGCTCCTCCGGCGGGCGCCGCATCCTCGCCAGCATCTACCAGACGCTGGCTTGGCAGCTCGATTTCGGCATGGATACCGAGGAGACCGCGCATCAGCCGCGCATCGACGTCTCCGGCCCGGATTCGGCCAGCGCCGATCTGCGCCTGCCGGCCGAGACGCTTGCCGCACTTGAAGCAGCGGGGCCGACCGCGATCGTCGAGCACAGCGTGCTGCCGATCAACTTCGCCTGCCCGAACTTCGTCCGCGTCGACAAGGACGGTGCGGAAGGCTCGAGCGACGCCGCCTCGCCCTGGTCGGCGGCGGTGGCTGCGACGCGCTGAAATGAAAAAGGGCGGCCGTTACGGCCGCCCTACTACCTCGTCTTTCGACGATCAACCTCGCTTCAGTCCCCACGGATAGGGCGCCGAGCCGGCGAGCATCCCGGTCATGTCGTTGCGATAGGCCGTGCGGCTGACGAACTGGCCGAGCGGGATGGTCGCGACCTCCTCCAGCGCCAATCGGGCCAGCGCCTTGGCGCTCTTCTTCTGCGCAGCTTCGTCGGGGGCGTAGAGCCATTCCTCGGCCAACGCCTCGGCCGCATCGCTCTTCCACCAGCCGAACCAACCCTTCTCGCCCTGCCCGCGGACCAGCGAGGACATCGCCGGGTTGCCCCAGCTCGTCGCCGATCCCGTGGTGTGGAAGATACTCCAGCCGCCCTTCTCGGTCGATTCCCGGCTGCCGCGGCGCTGCACGACGGTGCCCCAGTCGCTCGCCGCCATCTCGACATTCATGCCGAGTTGCTTGAGCAATTCGAAGGTCACCTCGCCGAGCGGCCCGATATCCGGGAAGTCGGTCGGGTTGATGATCACGACCTTCTCGCCGTTGTAGCCGGATTCCTTGAGCGCCGCCTTCGCCTTCTCCAGGCTTTGCGGCATCAGGTCTTCCTGCTCGCCGTCGTAATAGGGCGTGCCGCGCCACCACAGGCTGCGGCAGGTCTGCCAGAGCGTGGTGTCGTCGCCCTGGGCGGCGCGCATATAGTCTTCCTGCTTCACCGCCATGCGCACGGCGGCGCGCACCTTCGGATTGTTGAACGGGGCCTGCAGGTGGTTGAGACGGATGATCGCGCCGCGCCCGGCCTTGTCGATGATCTCCTGCTTAATGTCCTTGTTGCCAGCCAGCATCGGCTGGAGATCGGTGAGCGGACGCTCCCACCAGTCGACCTCGCCGGTGGTCAGCGCCGCGGCGGAGGTCGCCGGGTCGGGCAGGATGTTCCACTCGATCCGCTTGAAATGCGCGACCTTGCCGCCGGCATTGCGGCTGGGCGGCTCAGCTCGCGGCTTGTAGCCCTCGAACTTCTCGTAGACGACCTTGCTGCCCGAGACATAGCCCGAAGCGACGAACTTGTAGGGTCCCGACCCCGTCATCTCGGTGACCTGCGTGTTCGCATCGATCTTGGCCAGGCGCTCCGGCATGATGATCGGCGGCTGGTCGGATTTCGACAGGCAGTCCAGCATCATGGGGAAGGGGCGCTTGAGCTTGATCTCGACGACGCGATCGTCGGGCGCACCCCATTCCTCGACCGCCCGGCCGAGCAACTGGCCGTAGGGGTCGCGCTGCGTCCAGCGCTTGAGGCTCGCGGCGCAGTCGACGGCCTTGACCGGCGTCCCGTCATGGAAGCTCAGGCCTTCGCGCAGCTTGATGCGCCAGGTCTTGCCGTCGGCCGAGACTTCGTGCCCCTCCGCCATCTGTGGCTGCGGCTTCAGGTTCTCGTCCGCCCCGTAAAGCATGTCGAAGACATAGTAGCCGTGATTGTTGGTCACGGTCGCGGTGGTCCAGACCGGGTCCAGCGCCGAGAGATTGGCCTGCGGCACGAACTTCATCAGCGTTGCGCTGCTTTGCGCTGCGGCCGGCCGCGGCAGAGCCGGGCCGGCGAGGCCGAGAGCGGCCGTCCCCATCAGAAAATCACGACGCTTCATTCATACTCTCCCCGTTTTATGATTGGTATGGAACGCGAATCAGGCCTCAGGCGAAGCCGATGAAATTCGGGCTTTCGCTGATCGGCCGCGCCTGAGCGAGCTTCGCCAGATCCGGAACCGGCCGGGCCGTCAGCGGATCGCCTGCGAGCGCCGCTTCCAGCGCCGCCGCCACTGCCAGCACCTTGGCGTCGCCGCCGCGCGGCCCGACGATCTGCAGGCCGAAGGGCATGCCGTTGCGGTCGAGCCCGACCGGCAGCGAAATCGCGGGATGGCCGACGATGGTGACGGCATAGGCTGCCGCGAGCCAGTGGAAATAGGTCCGGGTCGCTTTGCCGTCGATCTCGGAGGGGAAGAGCTCGGTCCAGGGCCGCGGGCTCAGCGTCACCGCCGGCGACAGGATGACGTCGTAATCCTCGAAGAAGCGCTGCCAGCGCTGGTAGATCACCGTCTGCTGCTTCATCGCGCGGGTGACGTCGAGCGCCGAATAACGCAGGCCCTCCTCGACATTGGCGCGGACGTTCGGCCCGACCATGTCGGGCGTATCGCGGACCTTGTCGAGATGCGCCGCGAGGAAATTGCTGGCACGCAGAATCTCGAAGACCTCGTCCGTGCCCTCGCAATCCGGCGTCGCCTCCTCCGCCGCCCTGAAGAGATGGCTGAAGGCCTTGGTCTTGTCGGAGAAGGTATCGCGGATCAGGCGTTCGGTCGGCGCAAAACCGAAATCCGGGGTCAGAGCCACCTTGAGCGAGGCGAGATCGATCGCGTCGGGGCGGGCGAAATCCTCCGGCCGCCGCACGGTCTTGCCATGGATCGTCGTCGCGAGCGGATCGGCAGCGGCATCGGAGACCATGGTCGAGAGCAGCAGGCAGAGATCCGGCAGGTTGCGCGCCATCGGGCCGAGCACCGGCAGCGGAGACCAGCCGAGCTGTCGTTTCTCGCTCGGCACGAGCCCGGGCGTCGGCCGGAAGCCGACGATGCCGTTGAAGGCGGCGGGATTGCGCAGCGAGCCGCCGGTATCGGAGCCGGTCGCGAGCGGCACCATGTTCGTCGCCAGCACAACGCCCGAGCCGCCCGACGAGCCGGCCGCGCTCTTCGAGGCGTCGAACGGGTTGCCGGTCGCGCCATAGACGGCGTTGCGGGTATTGGCGCCGGCGCCCCATTCCGGGGTGTTGGTCTTGCCGGCGATGATGGCGCCGGCCTTGCGGACGCTGGAGACGATGAGCTGGTCTTCCTTGGGCACGAAATCGCGATAGAGCGCGCTGCCATAGGTGGTGCGCAGGCCGGCGACGTTCTCCAGGTCCTTGATACCGATCGGCAGGCCGTGCAGCGGACCGAGCGCATCGCCCCGCGCGGTCGCCTCATCCGCCTTTGCCGCATCCTTGCGGGCCTTGTCGTCGTCGCGCGCGACCATCGCGTTCACGGCGGGGTCGATCGCATCCATGCGGCGGATGCAGCTCTCGAGCAGTTCGCGGGCCGAGAGTTTCTTGGCGCCGATCAGGGCACGCGCGGCAACGGCGCTGAGATCGCAGGGTTCGGTCAAGGCAGGTGTCTCCGTTGCGCTCAGCCCCGCGCAAGCGCTGTGCCGCGCGGGGCAGTCCGAGCAGACTAGGCGACGAGGCCGAGATGTCCATGTCCCGATCGTGCATGCAGCCCCCTCCCTCCGCGCGGGTTCCATGCCGTCTATAGTTGGCCCGGAAGGGCGATTGAGCGAAGGCCGGCAGGCGGGCTGGGCGATACCGCACCGCAACATATGCTTGACGAAGCCGTCCGTTTCCTGTTCGACAGGATCCATGGAAAAGCCTGCAGAGCCATTCCCGCAGCGCCTGACGGAAGGCTATCGCTCCTTCCTCGACGATCGTTTCATCCGCGAGCAGAGCCGCTATGAAGAGCTCGGCGAACACGGCCAGACGCCGGAGATCATGCTCATCGGCTGCTGCGACTCGCGCGTTTCGCCGGAAGTCATCTTCGATGCGCGCCCCGGCGAGATGTTCGTCGCGCGCAACATCGCCAATCTGATCCCGCCCTTCCAGCCGGACGACCAGCTCCACGGCACCTCGGCGGCGCTCGAATACGCCATCCAGGCGCTCAAGGTGCAGCACATCGTCGTGCTCGGCCATGGCCGCTGCGGCGGCATCCGCGCCTTCGCCGATGACAGCCAGCAGGCGCTCTCGCCGGGCGACTTCATCGGGAAATGGATCACCCTGATCGGCCCGGCGGCCGAGCGCACCGGCGGACGTGGTCGCCATGAGAGCTTCGACGACTATCTGCAGCGGCTGGAGCTGGCCTCTGTCCAGCAATCGCTCGCCAATCTCCGCACCTTCCCTTGCGTGCAGATCCTCGAGAGCAAGGGCCGACTGCACCTGCACGGCGCTTATTTCGCCGTCGCCACCGGTGTGCTGATGATCCTCGACCCCGCGACCGGCCAGTTCATCCCGGCCGTCGGCGAGATGCCCAAGCGCGTCCAGCAGATCCGCTGTTCCGAGGCCTGAGGCGCCTCATTCTCCATCCGCGAGGGGATGGAGATCGCGGACCATGCTCTTCAGCCGCTCGTCGAGGACATGGGTGTAGATCTGTGTCGTCGCGATGTCGGCATGCCCCAGCAATTCCTGGACGACCCTGAGATCGGCGCCGTTCTGCAAGAGATGGCTGGCAAAGGCGTGGCGCAGCACATGCGGGCTTAAGCTCGCAACTGAGAGCCCCGCCGCCCCGGCCAGCGATTTGAGATCCCTGGCGAAGACCTGACGGGTCAGATGCCCGCTCTCGCCGTCCGAGGGGAAGAGCCAGCGCCCATCCGCCTCTCCGGCCTCTTTCAAGGCAGCCAGCCAGTCACGCGCAGCCTGTCGTGCCGCGTCGTTCAACGGCACCAGACGCTCCTTGTCGCCCTTGCCGCGCACGATCAGGAAGCGCTCGCGCGTCGTCGCGGCCGACAAGGGCAACGCTATCAGTTCCGAGACGCGCAAACCCGTGGCATAAAGCATCTCGACCAGGCAGCGCATGCGCAGGGCCTTGAGCCGCGCGGCCTTCGTTATCCCCTCCCGCTCGCTAGCGGCCCGCGCGGCTTCCAGCAGGCGGTCGACATCCGCGACCGTCACCACTTTGGGCAGGGGGCGGCCGAGTCGCGGCCCGGCGATCGCGGCCGAAGGGTCGGTGCCGGCCAGCCCCTCCGTATAGAGGAAGCGATGGAACTGCCGCACGGCCGAAAGCCGGCGTGCCGCGGAGGAAGCCTTGAGGCCCCGCGCCGCGAGATCGGCAAGCCAGCCGCGGATATCCCCAGGCAGAGCGTCGCCCGGCGCCTTGCCGCCGAGGAATTCGAGATAATCGGTAATGTCGCGCTCATAGGCGTCGAGCGTGTTGCGCGCCGCGCCGCGCTCGGCCGCCAGCATGTCGAGGAAGGCATTCAGCCGCTGGCGCCCCAACCGGCTCATTTCGGCTGCAGTTTGGCAGGCGGTACGATCTCGACCATCTCGCGCTGAACCGGCTGAACGAAGGTGACGAGCGCGACCATGCCCCCGAAGATCAGCCCGGCGATGATCGCGATGAAAGCCAGGAAACGGAACAGCGTCGGCACGTCGGGCGGACTCTCGCAATCGCTTGGGGCGCGCGCGATCCCGGCACCCGATTTGATTATCCCCGATCGCAACCGCGCCGCGCAAGGGCCGGCGGGCCACAGCCTCGTGCAAAGCGCGTGACAGGGGCATGACGCAGCGGCCGGCCGGTGCTACAGCCGTGCCGAGGATTGAAAGGTATCATGACCGCCGCCGCTTCCATCGCTGCCTCCGAAACGACCGATCTCCGCGCCATTCTCGGCGCGCGGGCCATCGTGCTCGTCGGCATGATGGGGTCCGGCAAGAGCTCCGTCGGCCGCCGGCTGGCGGCGCGCCTCGGTCTGCCCTTCGTCGATGCCGATACCGAGATCGAGACGGCCGCGCATATGACGATCCCGGAGATCTTCGCGCAGCGCGGCGAGGCCGAGTTCCGCGAGGGCGAACGCCGGGTCATCAGCCGCGTCCTGACCACCCGCGCCCCGCTCGTGCTGGCGACCGGCGGCGGCGCCTTCATGAATGCCGAGACGCGCGAGCGCGTGAAGGAACTCGGCATCTCCGTCTGGCTCAAGGCCGAGCCCGACGTGCTGATGCGCCGCGTCCGCAAGCGCTCGAACCGGCCCTTGCTCCAGACCGCCGACCCGGAAGCGACCTTGCGCCGGATGCTGGCCGAGCGCGAGCCGGTCTATGCGCTCGCCGACATCACCATCCTGTCGAGCGACGAGCCTCACGAAGTCGTGGTCGGCGAAACCATCGCCGCATTGGGCGACTATCTCGGGCCGGCAGCCGGAGCGACAGCATCATGAACGCCACCATGTCCGACAAGACCGGTGCCCGCATCGTCGTCCCCGTCGCGCTCGAAGGCCGTGGCTACGATATCCATATCGGTCGCCACCAGCTCTGCGAGGCGGCCGCCCTGATCGCCGCCTTCGCGCCCGGCGCCAAGGCCGCCATCGTCACCGACGAGAGCGTCGCCGCCCTGCATGGCGCGGCTTTCGAGACCTGCCTGCAGCAGGAAGGCATCGCCGCGACCCGCATCACCATCCCGCCGGGAGAGGCGTCGAAATCCTATCCCCAGTTCGTTGCGCTCTGCGATGCGCTGCTGGCGGCGAAGATCGAGCGCAACGACCTCGTCATCGCCTTCGGCGGCGGCGTCGTCGGCGATCTCACCGGCTTCGCCGCGGCGGTTCTGCGGCGCGGCGTGCGCTTCGTGCAGGTACCCACCACCCTGCTCTCCCAGGTCGATTCCTCGGTCGGCGGCAAGACCGGCATCAACTCGCCGCATGGCAAGAACCTGATCGGCGCCTTCCATCAGCCGGCTTTGGTCATCGCCGATACCGCCCTGCTGGACACGCTGAGCGAGCGCGAGTTCAAGGCCGGCTATGCCGAGGTCGTGAAATACGGGCTGATCGACGATCCCGCCTTCTTCGACTGGTGCGAGGTGAACTGGAGCCGCGTCATCGCCGGCGGCCCGGAACGCGATCACGCCGTCGCCGTCTCCTGCCGCGCCAAGGCGGCGATCGTCGCCCGCGACGAACGCGAGGAAGGCGACCGCGCCCTGCTCAATCTCGGCCACACCTTCGCCCATGCGCTGGAGCGGCTGACGCATTACGATTCCGCGCGCCTCGTCCATGGCGAGGCCGTCGCCATCGGCCTGGCATTGGCCTTCCGCTTCTCGCAGCGTCTCGGCCTGTGCTCGGGACAGGATTCCGGCCGCGTCTCGCGCCATCTCGACCATGTCGGTCTGCCCAGCCGGTTGCAGCAGGTGCCGGGCGGAGCCGGCAGCGCCGAGGAGATCGTCAACGCCATGGCGCAGGACAAGAAGGTCAAGCGCGGCGTTCTGACCTTCATCCTCGCTCGCGGCATCGGCAAGAGCTTCATCGCGCCGGGCGTCGCGGCCGATGAGGTGCGCGCCTTCGTCGAAGCAGAACTCGCCGCCTGAGCCGGTTCAGGCAACACCGATCTTCGCCAGGAAGTCGGCAGCGCGATAACCGGGCTCCACGCCCTTCACGAGCATCGTCACACCGCGCGAATTTTCCGTCCGCAGCGGCAGGATCGCGCGATAGGCCGGCGAATCGTACCAGGCGCGCGCCCGCTCCATGTCGGGGAAGGCGATGATCACGAGATCGCCGGGCCACGGCCCCTCGACGATCTCCGGCGTCGCGCCATGGATCAGGAAGTGCCCGTCATAGGGTGCGAGCGTCCCGTCGATGCGCGCGATATAGTCGATGATCTCGGCGCCGAGGCGGACATCCTGCAGATGGGCGATGGCATAGGCGGTCATGGTTCTCTCCTGCATCTGGCGGCCGAGAGGCCGTTCGTTGCGGAGGACCATGGCGACTCGCGCGTATGAGGTCGATTACCACCGGGGTAATCGCGCAGCTCCGGGGACTTGCCGCGACAGACCCCCTCGGTTGCGGCGATCGCCCCCCGATCGCGCCCTATTTTTTCTCGTACTGGTCGAGCAGGGCCGCCCCGTCCGGGCCGGCCCGGTGCCGCCAGTCCTCCACGGCGCCGCGCCCGGCCTTGGCCAGTGCCTGGGCCACGTCCGGCGGTACCTCGGCGCGGATCGCGACCTTGTTTGCCCGCATCCGTGCGTAATTTTCATCGAGCCGCGTGCGGATCGCCGTCCATTGCCGCGCTTCCGTCTCCTTCGCCGCCGCATCCACGATCTGTCGGAGATCGGCCGGCAGCGCCTCGTAAGCCGCGAGATTGACCGTCGCGAGCGAGATCGGCATCGCGTAGTTCACCTCGGTGAAATTCGGCAGAAAATCCCAGAGATTACGCCCTGCCCCGCCATCGCCAGAGGAGAGCACGGCGACGACCGAGCCATCCTTCACCTTGGGCATGGCATCGGCGAAGGAGAGGTTGGCCGCCTTGGCACCAGCCGCGTTCATCACGGCGGTCGAAGTCGCGTCATAGGTCCGGATCGACAGGCCCGTCAGGGCGGCGGCCGAATCGAGCGGCGCCTTCGACCAGATGCCCGAGGCCGGCCAGGGCGTCGTGTAGAGGATCTTCTGCCCGAAACCTGCAAGCTTCTTCGCGTAGGCGGGCCGCGCCAGATCGGTCAGGCGGCGCGCGTCGGCGATCGAGGTCGCGAGGAAAGGCAGCGAGGACAGGCCGAACAGCGGATCGACCGCGCCGAGCGCACCGGCGAAGGCATCACCGGCTGCAACCTCGCCCTTCTGCACGGCTGCGATCATCTGCGCCGACTTGATGCCGCGCTTGGCGTCGAAGCTCGGCTTGATCGTCAGGCGCCCGCCGGCCCGTTCATTGACCAGCCCGGCGAAACTCGCGACCCCTTCTCCGGGAATCGCCGTCTCCGGATACTCTGTCGGCATCTCCCAGCTCGTCTGCGCCAATGCGGCGCCAGCGCCGAAGACGAGACCCGTGACGACGAAACCGGCGGCCAGCCATCGCATGACAATTCCCCTCTGGTGCTTTGCCGGAGCATTCCAGCAAGAGGGGTGGGCCCTCGTCAATCCGCCCGCAATTTCTGCGCCAGCGGGCTTGCGGCCTCCGCGGCCGGCTTGTCCGTCACCAGATACTGCGCCCGCGCCAGCGCCGCGAAGCGCCCGCCCTTGGCGACGAGCTCGTCGAAGGTGCCCATCTCCTCGACCTGTCCCTGCTCGAAGACGAGGATGCGGTCGGCGTTGCGGATCGTCGCGAGGCGGTGCGCGATGACGAAGGTCGTGCGGTCCTTCATCACCTCCTCCAGCGCCTTCTGCAGCTTGACCTCGGTCGCCGCATCGAGCGCGGAGGTGGCTTCGTCGAGGATCAGCACCGGCGGGTTCTTGAGCAGCGCGCGCGCGATCGAGAAACGCTGGCGCTCGCCGCCGGAGAGCGTGCGGCCGCGCTCGCCGACCAGCGTGTCGAGCCCGTCGACCTGGCGCGCCATCACTTCGGCCGCCTGGGCACGTTCCAGCGCCTGCATCATCTCGGCATCGGTCGCATCCGGCTTGCCGACCAGCAGGTTCTCGCGGATCGAGCGGGCGAACAGCATCGGCTCCTGGAAGACGACGCCGATATTGCGCCGGAGCGACAGGAGCGAGATCTCGCGGATATCGTTGCCGTCGACGGTGATCCGGCCCGATTGTGGATCGAAGGCGCGGTGCAGCAGGCCCAGCGTCGTCGACTTGCCCGAGCCGGTCGAGCCGACGACGGCGATCGTCTCGCCGGGCTTCACGATGAAGGAGACGTCGCGCACCGCGGCGCGCTTGCCGTCATAGGAGAACGAGACGTCCTCGAAGGCGACGGCGCCCTCGAGCCGGCCGGGGTCCTTGGCATTGGGCAGATCGCGCACGCTCGGCAGCGTGTCGAGCACCTCGAAGAACTCCCGCATCTTCGGCGCCTGCATGAAGATGAAGTTCACGAAGCCGACGATCTGTTCGAGGCGCCCGACCAGCATCGTGGCGAAGCCCATGAAGGTGACGATCTCGCCGACCGTGGTCTGGCCGTGCATCAGAAGCCAGGTGCCGACGATGAAGATCAGGAGCACGGTCAGCGTCGCCGAGGCGCGCGTCGCGACATTGGCCACCGCCCACCAGGACAGCACCGGCAATTGCGCGGCCAGCACATTGGCGATGGTCGAGCGCAGGCCGCGCACCTCCGCCTCGATGCGGGTGAAGCTCTGGATCACCGGTACGTTGCCGAGCGCGTCGGAAGCCCGCTCCGCCAGATTCGAGTGATAGGCCTCGACATTGCTCTGCAAGCGATCGGTCTTGCGCAGCACGAAGGCGGTCAGCGAACCGAACAGCACAACGAGCGCGACCAGCAGCAGCCCGAGCTGCCAGTTCTTCCAGATCGTGAAGGGCAGGAGCACGAACAGTGCGACGGCCGAGGCGCAATGCTCGCGGAAGAAGGACAGCCACAGCCCCCACATCGCATTGGTGCCGTCGAGCATCACCTTGAGTACGCGGCCGGAATGGGTCTGGGTGTGGTAGGCGAGCGGCAGGGTCAGTGCATGCTCGAAATATTCGGCCATCACCGTCAGGCGCGCGCGATGGGCGAGCCTGTCGGCATGCAGCGCGACGAAGACGCCGAGCGCGATATTGGCGAGGCCGAAACCGACCCAGGCGACGATCAGCAGGTTGATGCTGGCCCATGTCAGGGTCCCGCCCGAAACCTGGATCGTGGTCAACCGGTCGATCAGCGCGCCGAACAGCATCGGCTCGGCGAAGGCGACCGCCGCCAGCACGATATTGGCGAGCGCCAGGATGATACCCAGCCGCTTTTCCGGGCCGAGCTCGCCGAGGACGCGGGCATAGAGCGAGAGCAGAGACATCGCGCCGAGCTTTAGCGAAACCGGCGCGCCGGGCAAGCGGTCAACCTTAACGCTTCGTTCAACCCACATCTCTTATGGTTTACGCACTGCGAAAGCCCGGCCCGCGCTCCGGAGCATCGCGTGGATCAGGATGTTGTCATGGATCTCGCCACCGGCGCAGGTATTCTGGGTGGCATCGCGACGATCGTCGCGCTGATCATGATCGATGGCGGCAATTTTGCCGCCTATTGGGACAAGCACGCGGCAATCATCATCTTCGGCGGCGCGAGCGCGGCCACGATGCTGCGTTTTCCCTTCTCGGTGATCGCGCATGGCCTGCCGATGGGTGTCCGCTTCGCCTTCACGATGCGTTCGATCCATCCGCGCGAGCTGATCGACGAGATCACCCGCGTCGCCGAGATCGCCCGCAAGAGCGGCCCCGTCGCCCTCGAGAGCGTAGAGGTCTCCGACCCTTTCCTGGCCCAGGGCCTGCGCTATATCGCTGACGGCTACGACAAGGATTTCATCCGCGACACGATGGAGCGCGACCGCGACAATTTCCTGCAGCGGCTCGACGAAGGCTCCAAGGTCTATCGCGCCATCGGCGACTGCGCCCCGGCCTGGGGCATGATCGGCACGATCCTTGGCATGGTGACGATGTTCGCCAACATGTCGGACCCATCGAGGCTCGGCCCGGCGATGGCGACAGCCCTGCTGGCGACGCTCTACGGCGCGATGGTCGCCAACATGTTCACGTTGCCGATCGCCGACAAGCTGCATATCAAGCTCGAGGAGGAGGAAATCTCCCGCACCTTGATCATCGACGGCGTATTGCAGATGCGCGACGCCAAGAGCCCGACGCTGGTTCGTGAGATGCTGCTCGCCTATCTGCCCGACCATCACCGCGCCGAAATGGTCGAAGCGGCATGATCGGGGCCTAGGGCCATGGCCAAGAAAAAACGCGGGGGACACGGCGGTCACGGCTGGTTCGTGACCTTCGCCGACCTGATGGCGCTGCTGATGGCGTTCTTCGTCATGGTCGCCGCCTATTCGAGCCAGGACAAGCAGAAGCTCCAGATCGTCGCCGGCTCGATGCGCGAAGCCTTCGGTACGCAGACGGACGTCCGCCTCGCCGGCATCGTCGAGCGCGACGGCATCCCGACCAAGAGCCACATCAAGAACGCCCATATCCGCCCGCTGGAGGACGCGACCGACACGCCCGGCCCGAGCCAGCACAACCAGAAGGACGACGGGCTGATGTCGGCGACCTTCGACCGCGGCTTCGCGCTCGCCGCCGCCTCGCTCAGGCAGGCCCTGCGCGACATGCCGGAGATTGCCGAGATCTCGCGCAACGTGCTGGTCGAAGTCTCGGAAGCCGGCATCGACATCCAGCTCGTCGACCAGGAAGGCCGCTCGATGTTCGCGGAGGGCTCGGCCCAGCCGAACGAGCGCATGCGCAAGGTGCTGGCCGCCGTCGCCCCGACGCTGCGCCAGATGCCCAACAAGATCGCCATCTCCGGCCACAGCGCCACGCCGAGACCGGGAGAAGCACCCGAGGGCGACCTCTGGGGCCTCTCCATCGCCCGCGCCAGTGCCGTGCGCGAGATACTCGCCAATGCCGGCGTCCCGAACGAGCGCTTCCTCTCCGTTACCGGCCGCGGCGACACCGAGCCGCTGATCAAGGACAATCCCTATCTGCCCTATAATCGCCGGGTCGGGATCGTGCTCAAGGCCGAGGCGCCCGCTCTGCCGAACGGCTTCAGGCCTTAAGCACGCAAAGCGTCGGCCAGCGCCTCCGCCGTGACCTCGGCCATCGCCATCTGCAACTTGTAGGCGCGGGTCTTTTCGCCAGGCTTCATCACCAGGATCACCGTCTCGCTGCCCGGGCAGGCAGGATCGGCGCAGATGATCTCGTTGACGGCGATCGCCGCCGTCTCGGGCAGGCCGAGATGCTCCCTGACCTGCACCTTCAATCGTTCGGCCGCAGCCTTGGCTTCGGCCTTCGCGTCGCCGCTCTTGCGGGTCTCAGCCTTGCCGAAGAGACCGAAGCGCATCGCCGCTCAGTTCGGCAGCGTCAGCACGCCGGCCGCGCCATCCTCGGCGCCGAAGGCGAGCCGCTTGCCGGCTTTGTCCCAGGCAAAGGCGCTGATGCCGCTGTCGCGTAACGCCGGCCGCACCAGCAATTCGGAACCGTCGGTCAGGCGGACCATCAGGATGCAGCCGTCATCATAGCCGATCGCCAGCACCAGCGCGCCCGGATGGAAGGCGACGCGGGTGACGCGGGCATGGCGCACGCCGCATTCGCGCGGTGCCTTGCCCTGCGGCCCGTCGCCCTGGAACGGCCAGACGATCGCGCCATCCGCCCCGCTCGACGCAAGCCAGAGCCCATCATGCGACCAGGACAGCGAACGGGGCTTGGCCGGATAACCGGTCATCCGCATATGGCCGGGCTTGTCGCCGAGCTTCCAGCCATGCAGCGCGTTCTCCTGCATGGAGGAAACCACGAAACGCCCGTCGGGCGACCAGACGACGTCGATATGCGAGCCCTTCCATTCCAGGAATTCCGGCTTCGCCTCGGTGTTCGGATACCAGAGCGAAACGCCGTTCATCTGGGCGATGGCGAGGCGATAGCCCTTCGGCGCGAAAACGAGGCCCTGCGGCGTGCTCGCGGCATCCAGCGTGCGGATGCGGCCTTTCTCGTCGCGGGCCTGCACGGTCTTGCCGGTATTCCAGGCGAGGTTGCCCGAAGGCGACAGCGTGATCGCATCGATCCAGCGGCGCTTCTGGTCCTTCGCCAACTCTTCCGGCTCACCCTCGAAACGGGTAGCGACGACGCGCCCGTCATCGCCGCCGGTGATCAGGCGTTCGCCGTCGCCGGTGGCACAAAGGATGCCGCCGGCATGGGCCTCGACGCCGTCCACGACGGCGCCGTCGCGCCAGCGCAGCACGCGCCCGTCGGCCAGCGCCAGCACGAGTCCTTGCTTCAGCCAGCGGACCGCGACGACATGCGTCTCCGCGGCAATTGGGGTGACATGCTCGCGCAGCGAGACGGGTGGGGTCATCGTCGTCATGACGCGGCTTTAGCTCACGCCGCGCAGGCTTCAAACCCCTTGCGCAATTCGTTCTCGTTGAGATCGCGCCCGATGAAGACGAGGCGGCTCTCGCGCGTCTCGCCATCCTTCCAGTCGCGCTGCAGGTCGCCGTCCAGGATCATGTGCACGCCCTGGAAGACGAAGCGGCGCGGCTCGTTCTTGAAGGCCAGGATGCCCTTTGAGCGCAGGATGTTCGGCCCCTGGATCTGGGTGAGGTCGTTGATCCACGGCATGAATTTTTCAGGATCGACATCGCCCGGCACGGTCAGCGAGATCGAGCGCACATCCTCGGCATGGTGATGGTGATGCCCGGATTCGAGGAAATCCGGCTCGATATCGAGGATGCGGTCGAGATCGAAGGCGTTGCGGTCGAGCAGCGCGGCGATATCGACATTGGCGCGCTCGGCCTTGTGCAGCTTGGCATAGGGGTTGATGGCGCGGATCGCGGCCTCGACATCCGCCAGCTCTTCCGCCGTCACGAGATCGGTCTTGTTGAGCACGATGACGTCGGCGAAGGCGATCTGGTTCTTCGCCTCCGGCGCATCCTTCAGCCGGTCCTTCAGCCACTTGGCGTCGGTCACGGTGACGACCGCGTCGAGACGGGTGGCATCGCCGACATCCTGGTCGACGAAGAAGGTCTGCGCGACCGGCGCGGGATCGGCGAGACCGGTGGTCTCGACGATGATCGCGTCAAACTTGCCCTTGCGCTTCATCAGGCCGTCGAGGATGCGGATCAGGTCGCCGCGTACGGTGCAGCAGATGCAGCCGTTGTTCATCTCGAAGATTTCCTCGTCGGCGCCGACGATGAGATCGCCATCGATGCCGGCCTCGCCGAACTCGTTGACGATCACGGCGAATTTCTTGCCGTGGTCCTCGGTCAGGATGCGGTTGAGGAGCGTGGTCTTGCCGGCGCCCAGATAGCCGGTGAGCACCGTGACGGGGATTTTCTCGGACATGGCTTGACCTGAATGACTGCGACGCGACGAGGATGACACCGCCCGGTCAGGCCGGGCCGGCGGCGAGCGCCTTTTCGATTTCGCTTATATTGTGCTTCATCATCCGGATGTAAGTCCCCGCCGGCCCGCTCTCGGCCGAGAGCGCATCCGAATAGAGCCGGCCGCCGACCTTGGCGCCGCTCTCACGCGCGATCTGCTCGACAAGGCGCGGATTGGTGACGTTCTCGAGAAAGACCGCCGGAATCTTCTGCGCCTTCACCTGCCGGATGATGCGGGCGACATCTCTGGCGGAAGCCTCGGCCTCGGTCGAAACGCCCTGCGGCGCGACGAAGGCGATGCCATAGGCCTTCACGAAATAGCCGAAGGCATCATGGGTGGTGATCGCCTTGCGTCGCTCGGCCGGGATGCGCGCGATGGCGGCTTTCACCTCGCCTTCGAGCGTGTCGAGCTCGGCGAGATACGCCGTGGCATTGGCCTCATAGCTCGCCTTGCCCGCCGGATCGGCTGCGCTCAGCGCATCCCTGATGTTGGCGACATAGAGTTTTGCATTGGCGACGCTCTGCCAGGCATGCGGATCGTCATGGCCATGGGCATGCGCATGGCCGCCCTTGCCCTTGTCGTCATGGTCGTCGTCGGTTTCGAGCGGGGTGATGCCCTTCGTCGCCTCGGCCATCGTCGCCTTGGTGCCCGAGGATTTCACAAGACGCGGCAACCAGCCCTCGAAATGCAGGCCGTTGACGAGCACGAGCTTGGCGGCAGCCATCGCCTTCGCATCGGCCGGCGTCGGCGAATAGACATGCGCATCGCCGTCGGGGCCGACCAGCGTGGTCACGCTGACGCGATCACCGCCAATTTGCCGGGCGAAATCGCCGAGGATCGAGAAGCTCGCGACGACCGGCAGCTTCTCCTGCGCAAAAGCGCCGAACGGCGTGGCGACTGCGGCAAGCCCGAAAGCGAGGCCAGCGACGAAAGCGCGACGGTTGGGCATGGGCGACTCCAGGATATGTAACGATATAACGTTTCTATCTCTGGAGATGGGCGCGAGGCAAGAGGCGTCGTGCAAGTCCGTCCTGCGAGCCGAACAGGAGCGAGCCGATATAGATCGCCCCCGCGGCGAGGATGATCGACGGTCCCGCCGGCAGGCTCGACCCCGCCGCATAGGAAACCACCAGCCCGGCATAGCCGGACACCATGCCGAAGCCGGCCGCGAGCAGGAGGAGCCGCGTGATATCGGCCGTCCAGAAACGCGCCGCCGCAGCCGGCAGCATCATCATGCCAACGGCCAGCAAGGTCCCCAGTGCATGGAAACCGGCGACGAGATTGAGCACGACGAGCGCGAGGAAGGCGAGATGCACGACGCCACCCGAGCGACTGACCGAACGCAGGAAGCCGGGGTCGACGCATTCCAGCACCAGCGGCCGATAGAGCGCCGCCAGCGATAACAGCGACACGGTCGCGACGCCGGCGAGCAGGATCAGCACCTGGTCGTCGAGCGCCAGCACATTGCCGAACAGCACATGCAGCAGGTCGATCGCCGAGCCCCGGAGCGAGACGATGGTGACGCCGAGCGCCAGCGAGATCAGGTAGAAGGCGGCGAGCGAGGCGTCTTCCTTGAGGACGGTCGCGCGCGCCACCGCGCCTGCCGCCAGCGCCACCGCAAAGCCGGCCGCGAGCCCTCCGATCGTCATCGCCGGCAGCGAGAATCCCGCAACGAGATAGCCCAGCGCCGCGCCAGGCAGGATCGCATGCGCCATGGCATCGCCCGTCAGGCTCATGCGCCGGAGCATCAGGAAGACGCCGATCGGCGCGCCCGAGACGGAAAGCGCGACCACGCCGACGAGCGCGCGGCGCATGAAGTCGAATTCGGCGAAGGGGCCGATGAGGAGATCGTAGAACATCGGCTTGGCCTGTTTGGGCGGATCAGGCGGCGTCGCGCTGGCAGGGAACGGCGTGGCTGTCGAAGGCCTCGACCATGCGCCGCGCCTTCAGCAGGTTCTCGGGCGTCAGCACAGTCGCGGTCTCGCCCCAGGCCACGGCCTCGCGCGCCAGCAGCAGCGTCTGCGGGAAGGCCTGCCTGACGGTCTCGATATCGTGCAGCACGGCCACGACCGTGCGGCTCTCGCCATGCCAGCGCCGCACCAGCTCCAGCAGATCGGCGGTGGTGCGGGCATCGATCGCGGTGAAGGGCTCGTCGAGCAGGATCACGTCGGCATCCTGCAGCAGGAGTCGCGCGAAAAGCGCCCGCTGCATCTGTCCCCCGGAGAGCGTGCCGATCGGCCGGCGCTCGAAGCCTGTGAGTCCCACGGCCGCAATGGCGTGCTCGATCTTGTGGGCAGCCCCGGCCCCGATGCGGCCGAAGATGCCGGCGCGGTTCCACAGGCCCATGGCGACGAGATCGTAGACATGGATCGGGAAGGAGCGGTCGAGATCGGCCGATTGCGGGAGATAGGCGAGCCGCTTGCCCCTGGCGAGCGCAACGCCGCCCGAGAGGGGCGCGAGTGCCCCGGCAATGCCCTTGAGCAAGGTCGACTTGCCGGCGCCGTTCGGCCCGACGATGGCGGTCAAACTGCCGGTCTCGATCTCGCCGGAGAGATGATGCACCGCCGGATGGCGGTCATAGCCCAGCGTCAGGTCGGTCAGGCGGATGGCGGACATGACGCTACTCGATCACAGGATCACGGCCAGCGTCGCCAGCCAGAGCAAGGCGACGACGACAGCGGCCAATCCCACGCGCGTTCCCGCCGACAGACGCAGCAGCGACCACCCCGGAGCTTCCGAGGCGGCGCGATGCGTGTGAGGAGCGTGCGCGTGAGCCATAAGAAATGATATAATGTTACGCTCACGCCGGGGCAAGCGCGATTCCGCGCCCGTCCCCGCTCAGAACGGCAGGTACTGGTAGAGCCAGGTCTCGGTCAGCACCGTATCGCCCGCCTTGAGATAGCAGCGCATCTCAACCGGCTCGCTGCCGGCGACGGTGAGGTCGAACTGGGCGCGCCAATGGCCGGAGACGTCGTCCGGAACCGCTTCGGTGAAGACATAGGAGAAGCTGCCACGCGAGGTCGAGAGCACCACCTCCGGCTTCGTGCCGAAGGGGATCGCCTCCAGCGCCAGGCCGAGGAACTCGACCATGAACTTGCGCACGCCGCGCGGCCGCGCCGTCCCCGGCTGGCCGCCATTGCCGAGCCGCATCGCGACGACCCGCCCGAGCTTCGTCGGGAAGGGTTCGTCGGAGAGCCAGTGCAGCGTGTAGCGGAAATTATAGGCGTTACCGGCCTTGGCTGGCGCCTCCGGCACCCACATCGCCACGATATTGTCGTGGATCTCATCGTCGGTCGGGATCTCGATGAGTTGCACCGAGCCCCTGCCCCACTGCCCGTCCGTCTCGACCCAGAGGCTCGGACGGCGCTCGTAATGCACGCCGTCGAGATAATGCCCGGTCTCGCGGTCGCGCTGCATCAGCCCGAAACCGCGCGGGTCGCTGTCGACGAAGGACGAGGCCATGGTGTGCGGGGGATTGTTCAGGGAGCGCCAGGCGCGCTCGCCCGAACCGGTCCAGAGCCCGAGCCCGTCGGAATCATGCACCTCGGGGCGCCAGTCGACCGCCGTCTGCTTGACCGTCTCGGAATACCAGAACATCGAGGTCAGCGGCGCGATACCGAGCCGCGAGACGTCCTTGCGCAGATGCAGCGCGGTCTCGATCTCCATGGTGACGCCCTTGCCGCGATGCATGCGGAAGCGATAGGCGCCGGCCAGGCTCGGCCCTGAAAGCAGCGCATGGACCACGACATGTTCGGCGCCCGCCTGCGGGGTTTCCAGCCAGATATGGGTGAAATCGGGGAATTCCTCGGCCTTGCCGGAGACCGCCGGGTCGATCGCGACGCCGCGCGCCGACAGGCCGTACTGATAGAGTTCGCCGATGGCACGGAAATAGGAGGCGCCGAGAAAGGCGACCCAATCGTTCGTCTTCCAGTCGAGCGCCTCGCCGTTGCGCCCGGGATGGCCGCTGCGGCTTTCCTGGAGGCGGAAGCCGGCGAAGCCCGCTCCGGCGGGGAGTTCGCGCGCCGGCGAGTTGACGGGCATCTCGAAATAGCTGGCATCGTAGACGATCTCGCGCGCCTTGCCGTCATCGACGACATGCATCCTCACCGGCTTCTGGAAGAAGCGGCCGAGATGGAAGAAGGTCACCGGCCAGGGCGAGGGACCATTCGCCCAGAGCGCCGCTTCCGGCTTGAACCGGATCTTGCCATGGGCCTCGTAATCGATCCGCCGCATCACCTCGGGCCGCGGATTCGGCGGTGCCGAATAGGGCTTGGCCGCCATCTCCTTCGCACGCTCCTTCAGGGCTTCGAAGCTGAATTCCTTGGCTTCGCCCAGCTTGAGCCCCTGCTGCGCCAGGGCTTCCGGCGCAAAGCCGAGCGCGGCAAGCGTCGCTGTCGCGCCCGCGCCGGCGAGAAGAGTCCGTCGGTCGAGGCGAAGCCCCTGGCTGCTACCCTGCTCGGCGCGGTCCTGCATGTCGTTCCTGGTCATTCGTTGCTCGGAAGCGCAGCCAGACCGCCCATGGCGAAGTGACCGTGCGAAACCGGAGATAGGCAGCCGATCATGGCGAAACCAGTCCGGCCCTTGGGCTAAAGGCGGACTGCCACCTGTTGTCGAACGCTTTCCCTTTCCGGTTCAGCATGCTCTAAAAACGCGACAACTGGCCGCATGAGCCGGAGCGACCCTCAGGGAGATGTCATGAAAGCACAGTTCTGCAGCCGTCTTGCCGGCTTTGCCGCCGCCGTTGCGCTGGTCGCCGCGCCGGTCACCGCCAGCGCCCAGGAGTTCATCAACATCCTGACCGGCGGCACCTCCGGCGTTTATTATCCGATGGGCGTCGCGCTCTCGAAGATCTATGGCGAGAAGATCCAGAACGTCCGGCCGACCGTGCAGGCGACCAAGGCCTCGGTCGAGAATCTCGTGCTGCTGCAGCAGGGCCGCGGCGAGATCGCCTTCACGCTGGGCGATTCGCTCGACGCCGCCTGGAAGGGCGACGAGGAGGCCGGCTTCAAAGCACCCCTGAAGAAGCTGCGCGGCGTCACCGCGATCTATCCGAACTACGTCCAGATCGTCGCCTCGAAGGAGAGCGGCATCAAGACGCTGGCCGATCTCAAGGGCAAGCGCCTCTCGGTCGGCGCGCCGAAATCCGGCACCGAGCTCAACGCCCGCGCCATCCTGGCCGCGGCCGGCATCACCTACAAGGACCTCGGCAAGATCGAGTACCTGCCCTTCGCAGAATCGGTCGAGCTGATGAAGAACCGCCAGCTCGATGCGACCCTGCAATCGGCCGGCCTCGGCGTCGCCTCGCTGCGCGATCTCTCGACCTCGGTCGAGATCAATGTCGTCGAGGTGCCGAAGGCCGTCATCGACAAGGCCGGCCCGCCCTTCATCAGCGCCCCGATCCCGGCCAATACCTATACCGGCCAGAGCGCGGCGGTGAACACGGCTGCCGTGGTCAACTACCTCGTCACCCATGAGGGCGTGAAGGAGGAGCTGGTCTACCAGATGACGAAGGCGATCTTCGAGAATCTCGGCGAGCTCGCCGCCTCGCATGCGGCCGGCAAGGAGATCAAGCTGGAGAAGGCGCTCGACGGCATGCCGGTCCCGCTGCATCCGGGCGCCGCGCGCTATCTCAAGGAAAAGGGCCTGAAGGTCGGTTCCTGACGCCTGCATGAAGCGCGTCATCCCGTGCGCGCTGCAGCGTGTAACGCTGTTGCGCAGACACGGGGCCGCGCGACGAGAAGGCGCCTTCTCCTGAGAACGATCCCGCATCTGCGCAGCGGCATTCCATGCCGCGGCGCGTGCGGGATGACATATGAGCACCGGCAGGATCTGGACGATGACCACCACCGCCGCCGAAACCGACCAGTTGGAAACCCTCTCCGGTGCGAAGCCGGGCGAGGTCGAGCACGCCGATCTGGACAATTTCGAGCATGGCTTCCCGCCCGGCTTCGGCCCCGGCGGCTGGGGCCTGTTCGCCTATGGGCTGGCGCTCGCCTTCGCCGCCTTCCAGATTGCGGTCTCCGCCTGGAACTTCCTGCCGAGCCAGGCGGCGCGCGGCGTCCATGTCGGCTTCCTGCTGCTGCTCTCCTTCGGCCTCATCGCCAATTTCAGGGCCAAGGACACGCCCGGCCGCCTGCTCGGCTGGGCACTCGGCATCCTCGGCTTCGGCATCGGCCTCTATCAGTGGATTTTCTACGCCGACCTGATCCTGCGCGACGGCGATCCCTCGACGCTCGATCTCGTCGTCGGCACGCTCCTGATCGTGCTGATCTTCGAGGCGGCCCGCCGTTTGATGGGCAACGCCTTGCCGATCATGTGCGGCGTCTGCCTGCTCTACTGGTTCTTCGGCCAGTATCTGCCCGCGCCCTTCAACCATCGCGGCTACGGCTTCGACCAGATCATCGGCCACCTCTCCTTCGGCACGGAAGGCTTCTACGGCACGCCGATCTACGTCTCCGCGACCTATATCTTCCTGTTCATCGTCTTCGGCTCCTTCCTCGAAAAGGCCGGGATGATCCACCTCTTCAACGATGTCTCGCTCGGCCTCTTCGGCGGCGCGCGCGGCGGCCCGGCCAAGGTCGCCGTGGTCTCGTCGGGCATGATGGGCATGATCTCCGGCTCCGGCGTCGCCAATGTCGTGACCGTCGGCCAGTTCACCATTCCGCTGATGATCAAGTTCGGCTACCGGCGCGCCTTCGCCGCCGGCGTCGAGGCCACGGCCTCGATGGGTGGCCAGATCATGCCGCCGGTGATGGGCGCCGTCGCCTTCATCATGGCCGAGACGCTGGGCGTGCCCTATGCCGAGATCGTCAAGGCCGCGGCGATCCCTGCCGTGCTCTATTTCGCCTCGGCCTTCTGGATGGTGCATCTGGAGGCCGGCAAATACGGCCTCAAGGGTATCGAGCGCTCCATGCTGCCGAGCCCGCTCAAGGCCCTGCGCGAGCGCTGGTATCTGGCGCTGCCGCTCGCCGTGCTGGTCTTCATGCTGTTCCACGGCTTCACACCGCTCTTCGCCGGCACGATGGGCCTGGCATTGACCGTCGGGCTCCTGCTTGGCGCCGGCATCACGGCCGGCTTCAGCACGCAGACGCTACGGATCATCTTCTGGGTCGGGCTCGGACTCATCGCCGCGGCGCTCTTCCGCGAGGGCATGGATATCCGCATCGTCGCCGGGCTGATCGCGGTCCTGGTCCTCGCCAACGCCTTCACGCTCGGCGGGCGCACGACGCTGGCGATCAGCCGCGACGCGCTGGCCGACAGCGCCAAGACGGCGCTGCCCGTCGGCATCGCCTGCGCCATCGTCGGCACCATCATCGGCCTGATGACGCAGACCGGCATCGGTACCACCTTCGGCGCCTGGATCATCGGGCTCGGCCAGCACAGCCTGTTCCTGGCCCTGATCCTGACCATGATCCTGTCGATCCTGCTCGGCACCGGCATCCCGACGATCCCGACCTATATCATCGTCGCCGCGCTCGCCGCCCCGGCACTGGAAAAGCTCGGCGTGCCGCTGATCGTCAGCCACATGTTCGCCTTCTACTACGGCATCATGGCCGACCTCTCGCCGCCGGTGGCGCTGGCAGCGCTCGCCGCCGCACCGATCGCCAAGGAAAACCCCGACAAGATCGGCTGGGAGGCGATGCGCGTCGCGCTCGCGGGCTATGTCATCCCCTTCATCGCCGTCTATTCGCCGGCGCTGATGCTGCAGCAGGGTGATCCGATGGCGAACGTCATCGGCTTCTGGCCGGCCGTGGTCTACGCCACCTTCAAGGCGACGATCGCCATCGGCCTCTTCGGCATGGTCGCGATCGGTTGGCTGTTCGGGCGCCTCACCGTGATCGAGCGCGTACTCTGCTTCGGCGCCGCCGTGCTGCTCTTCGGCGAGTTCGCCTATAGCGACCCGCTCGGCTATGCGCTGGCTATCGCCATCGTCGGGCGGCACTGGCTGGCCGCGCGCAAGGCAGAGACGGCCGCCGCATGAGCCTGTGCCTCGCGGCCGGCGCGCTCGTGGTAGCGCTCGGCACGGGCGAGATCACGCTGGGCTGGCGCCATTCGGTGCAGAAGACGCTCTGGGAGGAGGTCTGGCGGGAAACGCCCGCCGGCCTGGAGATCGTCGAGGCCCGGATCGAAGGCTCCGGCGCCGGCATGGACCCGCCCGATGGCGCGAAGCTCGTGGACGGCTTCTGGCGCTGGCATCCGGCGCTGCCGCCGCTGAAGGACGTGGTGATGCGCCGCTCGGGCGCGACGGCCGACTGGCGCATCTGCACGGCATCGGGCTGCCGTCCGATGGGAGACTATCTCCCGGCGGATGCCGATCCGGTCACGCTGAAGATCTGCGATTGATAGAAAAGGCCGAAGGCCTCAATCGACCTCGGTCAGATGCTCGATCTTGAGCATGCGGCGCATCAGGTTGACGATGCCGTAGGCCGCGAAGACCGAGAAGATCGCCATCATGATGTATTCGAAGATGGTGCCGAGCTCGAACAGGCCCGCCAGCGCCCAGCCAGCCGCCAGCGCCACGCCGAGGAGCTCGACCGCGATCAGAATCCCGAACGAGGTGACCATGATCAGGTTGCGCCAGTTGGTATGCCGTCCGGCCATGCTGTCCTTCCTTCGCGCGAGCACCTCAAGCGGTCATGCGCCCCACGCACCTAGCGGAGCTTGCCGCCCCATGCAACAAATTCGCGCCCCTTGCCCAGATGGGCACGATCTGCGCGCTTGAAAAGTCCTGATGCTGGATACGCCTGTCTTCGCTTCCGCCGCCGTGGCGGCCCCTCACCGCCTCGCCTCCGAAGCGGGCCGGGCTGTTCTGGCCGAAGGCGGCAACGCCATCGAGGCCATGGTCGCGATGGCCGCGACGATCGCCGTGGTCTATCCGCATATGAACGCCATCGGCGGCGACGGCTTCTGGCTGGTGCATGAGCCCGGCGGGAAAATGCACGGCATCGAGGCCTGCGGCCCGGCCGGCGCGCTCGCCACGATCGAGCGCTATCGCGGCAAGGGCTACGACATCCTGCCGGCGCGCGGGCCGGAAGCCGCCCTGACCGTCGCCGGCGCCGTCAGCGGCTGGCAGCTCGCCCTCGACCTCTCCCGCGCGCTCGGCGGCCGCATGCCGCTGCGGGAATTGCTGATCGATGCGATCACGCATTGCCGCGAGGGCTATGCGGTCTCGGATTCCGAATTGGGCAACAAGCCGAACGAGCTGGAGGCCCTGAAGGCCGCTCCCGGCTTCGTCTCCAGCTTCTGGATCGATGGCGCCCCGCCCAGGCCCGGCGCCCGCCGCAAGCCGGAGGCGCTCGGCGCCGCCCTGCAGCAGCTCGCCGATGCCGGCCTCGACGATTTCTACCGCGGCGATGTCGGCCGCGAGATTGCCGCCGATCTGGAGCGCATCGGCGCCCCCGTTACCCGCACCGACCTCGAACGGTATCACGCACGCTCCGTCGCACCCCTCTCGCTGAAGCTGTCCGGTCTGACCGTCGCCAACCTGCCGCCGCCGACGCAAGGGTTGGCCTCGCTGATGATCCTCGGCATCTTCGGGCGGCTCGGCCCCTGGAAGCTCGACTCGTTCGAGCATCATCACGGCCTGATCGAGGCGACGAAGCGCGCCTTCGCGATCCGAGACCGCTACGTCACCGACCCGGCCGAGCTCGACCACCCGCCCACCGAATTCCTGACCGAGGCCGCGCTGGCCCGAGAGGCTGCCGCCATCGATATGAAGCGGGCTGCAAAGCTGCCGCTGCGCCATGGCGACGGCGACACGGTCTGGATGGGCGCCATCGACGGCAAGGGCCTCGCAGTCTCCTATATCCAGTCGATCTACTGGGAATACGGCTCCGGCTGTGTGCTGCCGGCGACCGGCATCCACTGGCAAAATCGCGGCGTCTCCTTCTCGCTCGACAAGAACGCCACCAATCCGCTGGTTCCGGGCCGCAAACCCTTTCACACGCTGAACCCGGCGCTTGCCCGCTTCGACGACGGGCGCGTCCTGCCCTATGGTTCGATGGGCGGCGACGGCCAGCCGCAGTTCCAGGCGCAGATCCTGACGCGCTACCGCGCCGGCCAGAACCTCGCCACGGCGGTCGACGCGCCGCGCTGGCTCTTCGGCAAGACCTGGGGTGCGGGCTCGACCAGCCTCAAGTTCGAGGATCGATTCGACCCGTCGCTGCTGGAGCGGCTCGATGCCGCCGGCCATCCGGTCGAGGAAAGCGGCCTCGCCTATTCCGAGGGCTTCGGCCATGCCGGCATGCTGGTGAAGCACGCCAGGGGCCAGGTCGAAGCCGTGCATGATCCGCGTTCCGATGGCGATGCGAGGGGGCTCTGACGCATGACTTTCGACGATCCGTTCCGCTGCTTCCTTCCCTATCCCGACGCCGAGGTGAAGCATGCCGTTGCCGGCCCGCTCGCCGGGCTGACGCTGGCGGTGAAGGATCTCTTCGACATCAAGGGCTACCCGACCGGGGCGGGCTCGCCGCTGGTGCTGGCGCAGTCCGGCATCAAGGCCAAGACGGCCCCGATCGTGAAGGACCTGCTCAAGGCCGGCGCCCGCTTCGTCGGCAAGACCCATACCGACGAACTCGCCTTCTCGCTCAACGGCCAGAACGCCCATTTCGGCTCGCCGATCAATCCGGCGGCGCCCGATCGTATCACCGGCGGCTCCTCCTGCGGTTCGATGGCAGCGGTCGCCGGGCGCCTCGCCGATATCGCTCTCGGATCGGACACCGGCGGCTCGGTCCGCGCGCCGGCGAGCTATGGCGGCCTCTTCGGCATCCGGCCGAGCCACGGCCGGCTCTCGCTGAAGCGCACCTGGCCGCTCGCGGCAAGCCTCGACACGCCCGGCTGGTTCGCTCGCGACGGCGAGACCTTCGCCCGCGTCGCCAATGTCCTGTTCGGCCCCGACAAGACGGAACTCCAGGAGGCGCCGCGCCTCCTGATGGCCGACGACATGTTCGCCCAGGCCGTGCCCGAGGCGGAGACGATCCTGCGCAATGTCGTGCAGCGCACGGTTCCGGCGCTCGGCCAACCCGAGGGCATCAAGCTCGTCCGCGATCTCGACCCGCTCTACTGGGCCTTCCGCTGGATCCAGGGCCGCGAGGCCTGGGCTTCGGACGGCCCGATGATCGAACGCTTCAGCCCCCCGCTCGGGCCCGGCGTGAAGGAGCGCTTCGCCTTCTCGAAGGCGGTGACCGACTCCGAATATGCCAAGGGCGAATCCACCCGAAAATCCGTCCGCACCAGGCTTTCGCGCCTGCTCGGCCAGGACGGCGTGCTGATCCTGCCGACCATGCCGGATATCGCGCCGCTGATCGCGGCGAAGGAGCCCGAGCTGGAGGATTTCCGCAACCGGGCGCTGCGCCTGCTCTGCCTTGCGGGCTTATCCGGCTTCCCGCAGATCACGATTCCCGTGGCGCAGCGCGAGGGCGCCCCGCTCGGCCTGTCGCTGATCGGACCGAAGGGCTCCGACCGCTCGCTCGTCGCCTTCGCCGTGCGCTACGAGCGCGCCGCCCGCATCCGGATCGCCTGAGAGGAGACCGCCATGAGCGGACATCACCACCACGATCACGACCACGACAACCACTTTACCGCCATCGAGGCGCGGGTGAAGGCGCTGGAAACGCTGATGGTCCAGAAGGGCTATGTCGACCCGGCCGCGCTCGACGCGATCATCGACACCTACGAGACCAGGATTGGTCCCCGCGATGGCGCCCGCATCGTCGCCAGGGCCTGGACCGATCCGGCCTTCGCCGAGCGTCTCAAGGCGGACGGCACCGCGGCGGTCGGCGAACTCGGCTATGGCGGGCGCGGCGGCGAGCATATCGTCGCCTGCTTCAACACGCCCGAGCAGCACAACCTGATCGTCTGCACCCTCTGCTCCTGCTATCCGTGGCCGGTGCTCGGACTGCCGCCGGTCTGGTACAAATCGCCGCCCTATCGCGCCAAGGCGGTGCTCGACCCGCGCGGCACCATCGCCGATTTCGGCGTGACGCTGCCGGAAAGCCAGCGCGTCCGCGTCTGGGATTCGACCGCCGAGACCCGCTTCATCGTCATCCCGATGCGCCCTGCCGGCACCGAGGGCTGGAGCGAGGAAAAGCTCGCCAGCATCGTCACGCGCGATTCGATGATCGGCACCGGTTTGCCGAAGGTGGAGGACGCGGCATGAACAGCGCCCACGACCTCGGCGGCCAGATGGGTTTCGGCCCTGTCGTGCCCGAGCCGAACGAGCCGGTCTTCCATGGCGACTGGGAAAAGCGCGTGCTGGCGATCAACGTCGCAGCCGGCGCCATGGGTGCCTGGTCGATCGACGAGATCCGCCATGCCCGCGAGAGCCTGCCGCCGGCGCAGTATCTCTCCTCGACCTATTACGAGATCTGGCTCGCCGCCCTCGACAAGGTGCTGGTCAAGCACGGCTTCCTGAGCACGGACGAACTCGCCAGCGGCAAGCCCGCGCCCGAGCGGCGCGAGCCTAAGCGCGTGCTCAAGGGCGAGGAGGTCGCTGGCGTCCTGCGCCGCGGCTTCCCCTATGAGCGCGAGAGCAAGGCCCCGGCGCGCTTCACTGTGGGCGACAGGGTCCGGACCATCGTGATGCATCCGCAGCACCATACCCGCCTGCCGCGCTATGCCCGCGGCAAGACCGGCGTGGTCGAGCGCATCACCGGCTGCCATGTCTTCCCGGACACGGGTGCGCAGGGGCAGCCTGAGACGGCGCAATGGCTCTACACGGTGGTCTTCGACGGCCGCGAGCTCTGGGGCCGCGACGCCGACCCGACATCAACCGTCAGCATCGAGGCCTGGGAGAGCTATCTTGAGCCGGCCTGAGACCGACCTCGCGGCAACGCTCGCCGCCGACACGCCGATCCCGCGTGACACTGAGGGCCCGATCTTCGCCGAGCCCTGGCAGGCGCAGGCCTTCGCGCTGGTCGTCGAACTCCAGAACAAGGGCGTCTTCACCGCCGAGGAATGGGCGCAGGCGCTCGGTGCCGAAATCCGCGAGGCCCTCGCGGCCGGCGGCTGCAAGGACGGTTCGGACTATTACGAGCGCTGGTGCGAGGCGCTGGAGCACCTGCTGATCGCAAAGGGGCTGACCTCCCATGACGGCGTCGACGCGCTAGCCGCCTCATGGGCCCGCGCCGCCGAAGCGACGCCGCATGGCAAGCCGATCCTGCTGGAGAACGATCCGCAACGGAGCTGAGTCTCAGCTCCCCGCCCCGCCGATCCAGAGACCGGTGAACAGCGCCGCGCCGAGCACGGCGACGAAGGCGGCTGCCAGCAATTCGAGCCCGCCGATCAGGCGCGCCGAGCGCAGGCTGCCACCGCCGGCGAATTTCAGCGCGGCGAACTTGAAGAAGACGGCGAAGGCCGCCAGCGCCCCGGTGGTGAGCGCCGTGCCCAAAGCCATCGCGAAGGTCGCGGCGATGCCGGCCCAGAACAGCCCCTGCGCATTGGCGAAGACGAGGATGATCAGCGCCCCCGCGCAAGGCCGTGCACCGGCCGCGACGACGACGCCGGCCATGTCGCGCCAGCCGGCGAGCCGCGAGACCTGCTCGGCATCGGGCATATGGACATGGTCGCAGGCCGCAGGATCATGCGCCCCGCCGGCCTCTAGCCGGACCAGAGCGCCCGCCTTCCGCCAGAGCATCAAGAGCCCCACCAGTGCGACCAGCAGGAAGCTGCCCTGCTCGATCACGGTCGTCGCGGCGTTCATCTGCATCGCGGTGACCCGCAGCAGCAAGGTCGCCACCGTCACGATCGCGATCGCGACCACGGCCTGCAGGAGGGCGGCCGCGAAACTCAGACCCAAACCTCGCTTCAGGCTGCGGTTGTCGGCGACGATATAACCGGAGATCACCGCCTTGCCGTGACCGGGCCCGGCCGCATGGAAGACGCCATAGCCGAAGGAGAGCCCGAGCAAACCCCAGAGCGCGGCGGGCGCAGTCGCGATCGCCTTCAGTGTCGCCGTCAGCTCGCGATAGAAGCTCGACTGCCAGGCGATCAATACCGCGCCGAAGCCGGTGGTCGATGGCAGAGCCTCGCGCGGCAGCGCCGTGCCAAAGGGATTGCGCGGCGGAGGCGGCGGAGGTGGGCTCACGCTCGCGATCAGCAGGGCGAGCAACGCAACAACGCCCGCGACCAGCAGCAGCGCCAGCGCGCAGGCGATCAGGCGCCGCGACAGCGTCGCAGCGGCCGGACGCGCTGTCTCGGCCGATGTCACGGACATGCCACCAGCGCCCGTGTCGTCACCTCGAGCCCACTGACATCGGGCGTCGCGGTGATATCGGCCTCGGCGAGGCGCTTCTGGGTGGCGTCGTCGAGCTTGGGCGGACGATTGACCCGCACGACGCAGCCCTGCGGCGCACCCTTGGTCACGACCGCATCCGGCGCGTCGACGATGTCGAAGGCGACGAAATAGGTGGGGTCGCCGATCTCGATGCCGAAGGAGCGCGCCTTCGCCGGGCTCTTCAGCGGCAGCGTGAAGACCAGCGTCAGCACCTTGTCGGCGTAGGACATGACCTGCTCGCCGGGCGTGCCGAATTCCTGCTTGCGGCCGTTGAGCTTGGCGGCGGTGAAGAACTCGACATCGGGCAGCGATTCGACATTGATCTTGGCGAGTTCGGCCAGCTCGTCCGAGGTCAGCTTGCCGTCGCCGTTCTTGTCGAGGCCTTGCGTGATATAGGCCGAATAGGCCTCATCGAAGCTCCAATGGTGCCGGATCGCCTGCACCGATCCGTCGGCCGTGAAGACGATTTCCGCCTTGGCATTGACGAAGACATGCGGATGCGCTGCCACCGGCCCGGCCGAGATGGCGGCCAGCAGGAACCCGAAAAGGGCCGTAAGATGCGCGCGTCGCGTCAAAGGCGAACCCTCCGTGATCCCCGTGGTCTGCGTGGATCATGGTTAAGCGATCGTCAACGGGCGCTTCGTCACGCCTGATCGCTGCGACAGCCATCCCTGCCAAACGGGGCCAAATCGCGGCGCTCCTCCCGTGGCGCACAGCGGCTGTTCCCGCAAACCGCTGGACCCCGCCTCGAAAACTGGAATGATACCAGATCAATTGACCGCCCCCGGTCGATATGTCAGCCTTGCTGACATATTCGCCGCGGAGACGGCAAAGCATGAGGCCGGGACTACCGGCCCGTCGGCGGGAACGACGATCCGGGAGGCCGAACATGGCCGAGACACCACGGAAATCCGACACCGAGGCGGGCGCGCTGCGCCAAGCCGGACTGCGCGAAGTCGCGCTCGACGACAAATACGATCTCGACAAGCGCGAGGTCTTCCTCACCGGCACACAGGCCGTCGCCCGCATGCTGCTGATGCAGCGCGAGCGCGACCGGCAGGCCGGGCTCGATACGGCGGGCTTCGTCTCCGGCTATCGCGGCTCCCCGCTCGGCGGCCTCGACCAGCAATTGATGCGAGCGTCCAAGCCCCTGAACGCCGCGAACATCGTCTTCCAGCCGGGCCTCAACGAAGACCTCGCCGCGACCGCGATCTGGGGCACGCAGCAAGCGGGGCTCAGCGGCGAGGGCAAGCATGATGGCGTCTTCGCGCTCTGGTACGGCAAGGGCCCGGGCGTCGACCGCTCCGGCGACGTCTTCCGCCACGGTAACATGGCCGGCACCGATCCCAAGGGCGGCGTGATCTGCCTGATGGGCGACGACCACACCGCGGAATCCTCGACAAACGCCCACCAGACCGAATTCGTGCTGGTCGACCGGATGATGCCGATCCTCAACCCGGCCGGCGTGCAGGAGATCATCGATTACGGCCTGCACGGCATCGCGCTCTCGCGCTTCGCCTCGGTCTGGGTCGGCATCAAATGCGTCAAGGACAACATCGAATCGACCGCATCGATCGATGGTTCGCTCGACCGCGTCGGCATCGTCACGCCCACCGATTACACCCCACCGCCCGGCGGCCTCGCGATCCGCCGAGAGCTCGATTTCGTCGAGCAGGAACGCCGGATGCATCTCTACAAGCGCGATGCGATGCTGGCCTATCTGCGCGCCAACAAACTGAACCGCATCGTTACCCAGGGCGGCAAGACGCCGCGCATCGGCATCGCGACCGTCGGCAAATCCTATCTCGACGTGCAGCAGGCACTGGCAGATCTCGGCATCGACGAGGTCCGCGCCAACGATCTGGGCATCCGCCTGTTCAAGCTCGCCTGCCCCTGGCCGATCGACCCGGCCGAGTTGAAGGCCTTCGCCAAAGGACTCGACCTGATCATGGTGGTCGAGGAAAAACGCTCGCTGATCGAGGTCCAGGTCCGCGAGGAGCTTTACGGCGCCAAACACCAGCCGATGGTGATCGGCAAGAAGGATGAGAAAGGCGAGTGGCTCTTCCCAGTTCATGGCGCGCTCGACCCCAACGATATCGCCATCGCGCTCGCCGGCCGCCTGCTGCAATACCGCGACGACACCGCCTTGCGCGCCCGGCTGGAGGAGATCGCCGCAGCACAAGGCCGCCTCGCCGAGGCGCAGGAGATCGCCAAGCGCACGCCCTATTTCTGCTCGGGCTGCCCGCATAATTCCTCGACAATCGTGCCCGAGGGCGCGCGCGCCTATGCCGGCATCGGCTGCCACTACATGGTGCAGTGGATGGACCGCGACACGGCGGGCTTCACCCAGATGGGCGGCGAGGGCGCGAACTGGGTCGGCGAAGCGCCGTTCTCGAAGCGCGGACACGTCTTCCAGAATCTCGGCGACGGCACCTATACCCATTCCGGCTCGCTCGCGATCCGCTGGGCCGTCGCCTCGGGCGTCACCATCACCTACAAACTGCTCTATAACGACGCGGTCGCCATGACCGGCGGCCAGCAGGCGGAGGGCCATCTCTCGCCCGACCAGATGGCAAGGCAGGTCGCGGCCGAGGGCGTGCAGCGCATCGCCGTGGTCAGCGACGACCCCGGCAAATATCCGCCGGGCACGCAATGGCCGGCCGGCACGACCCTTCATCATCGCGACGAGCTCGAGGCCGTCCAGCGCGAATTGGCCGGGACTTCCGGCGTCTCGCTGCTGCTTTACGACCAGACCTGCGCCACCGAGAAGCGCCGCAGGCGCAAGCGCGGCGCCTACCCTGACCCGGACAAGCGCGTGATCGTCAACGAGCTGGTCTGCGAGGGCTGCGGCGATTGCGGCGTGCAGTCGAACTGCGTCTCGGTCCAGCCGCTGGAGACCGAATTCGGCCGCAAGCGGCAGATCGACCAGTCGAACTGCAACAAGGACTTTTCCTGCGTGAAGGGCTTCTGCCCGTCCTTCGTCACGGTCCATGGCGCCAAGCCAAAGAAAGCCGATCCGCTCCGGCTCGATGCCGCCGCGCTCGGCGAAGCCGAACTGCCCGAACCGCTCGTGCCAGCGCTCGACCGCAGCTTCGCGGTGATCGTCACCGGCGTCGGCGGCACCGGCGTCGTCACCATCGGCGCGATCCTCGGCATGGCCGCGCATCTCGAAGGCAAGGGTTGCGGCATGATCGACATGGCCGGTCTCGCCCAGAAGGGCGGCGCCGTCTTCAGCCATGTCAAGCTCGCGCCGCACCCGGACGACATCCACGCCATTCGCGTCACCGCGGGACAGGCTGACCTCGTGCTCGGCTGCGACCTCACCGTCACCGGCTCGAAGAAGGTACTGGGCGCGATCCGGCCCGAGCGCGGCACCGTCATCGTCAACACCGCCGAGAGCCTGCCGGGCGATTTCACCCGCAATGCCGACTTCTCCTTGCCGACCGAGCGTCTGAAGCGCGCGATCCTCTCGGCCGCCGGCCGCGAGCAGACGCATTTCATCGACGCGACCGCCGCAGCTGTCGCCTTCCTCGGCAATGCCATCGCCGCCAACATGTTCATGCTCGGCCACGCCTGGCAGCTCGGCGCCGTCCCGCTCTCGCGCGAGGCTCTGCTCAAGGCGATCGAGCTGAACGGCGAGGCCGTCGCCATGAACAAGCAGGCCTTCGAGCTCGGCCGCCGCGCCGCGCATGATCCCGAAGCGCTCGCCGGCCTGCTCTCGCAAAGCAAGGCGGCGACGCCGGCCCGCCAGCTCTCGCAGACGCTGGACGAGATCATCGAGCGCCGCGTCGCCTTCCTCACCGCCTATCAGAACGCAGCCTATGCGGCGCGCTACCGCCATCTCGTCGCCCGCGCCCAGACGCGGGAGGCGGCAGTGATGCCGGGCCAGACCTCGCTCAGCGAGGCCGTCGCCCGCAACCTGTTCAAGGTGATGGCCTATAAGGACGAATACGAAGTCGCCCGGCTCTACAGCGACGGTGCCTTCCGCAAGCAGGTCGCCGCGACCTTCGAGGCCGAGGGCAGCGAGGGCAAGCCGCTGCGCTACGAATTCCATCTCGCCCCGCCGCTGCTGGCCCGGCGCGACCCGAATACCGGCCTGCCGCGCAAGATCAGCTTCGGCCCCTGGATGATGGGCGCCTTCTCGGTGCTGGCGAAGCTCAAGGGCCTGCGCGGGACGGCTCTCGACCTCTTCGGCTATACCGCCGAACGCCGTACCGAGCGCCGGCTGATCGCGGATTACGAAGTGCTGCTGAACGAATTGCTGACCCGGATCACGCCCGAGAACCATGCGCTTTGCGTGGCACTGGCCGCGATTCCGGAGAAAATCCGCGGCTTCGGCCACGTCAAGGAGCGGAATCTCAAGGCGGCGAAGGCTGAGGAGGCGATGCTGCTTGGGCAGTTGCGCGAGGGTGGCTCTGATGCCGCGTTGCCGCAGGCTGCCGAATGAGGCAAGGAGCTTTCGGCGCCTCTTTGGTTCAACTTGAGTCCGATTGCCACCGCACGCCATATTGAGCCGACAGCCGGCTTCAAGGATTGCTTGTGATCACCCCCGAGGAACTGCGCGCCATCGCCTCTTGGTCCCATGATCTTTCCGAGGCGGAATTCGAGGAGGCGCGGCGCGGCATCTCCTTCAAGAGCTATGGCAAGGGCGCCTCGATCTGCCATGTCGGCGACCGGCTGGAATCCTGGACCGGCGTCGCCGACGGACTGGTCAAGATGGCGACCACCTCGAAATCCGGGAAGACGGCGACCCTCGCCGGCCTGCGCTCCGGCGCCTGGTTCGGAGAAGGCACCGTGATCAAGGCCGAGGCACGCCGCTACGAGCTGGTGGCGCTGCGCGAATCCCGGATCGCGCTGATGCGGCGCTCGACCTTCCTCTGGCTGTTCGAGCATTCGGCTGCGTTCAACCGCTTCCTCGTCCACCAGTTCAACGAGCGCCTCGCCCAGTTCATCTCGCTCGCCGAGACCGAGCGTACGCTGGATTCCACCGGCCGGCTGGCCCGCAACCTCGCCTGGCTGTTCAATCCGATCCTCTATCCCGATCTCGGGCGCACGCTGGCGATCTCGCAGGAGGAGCTCGGCATGCTCGCCGGCATTTCCCGGCAGATGGCGAACCAGGGGCTGGCCAAGCTCGCCGATCTCGGCCTGATCGAGCTCGGGCATGGCAGCATCACCATCCGCGACCTCGACAAGCTCGCCCGCTACGAAGGTTGAAAATTGCTGCAGGGCACCAAATCGCGTTTCGCGCGTTCCTTCTTCCGAACAGCCCAGGCTGAGAAAGGAACCGCCGCCATGTTTGGCCTCCTCAACCTCATGACGAAACGGGTCAACGACCAGATCGTCGAATACGCCACCGCGCAGTCCGAGATCGCCCGCCGCATCTGGGGCAATTGGCTCGACCCCTTCCACGCCTGCAAGCCTGTGAAGATTCGTGCTGACCAGTATGTGCTGGGTTGTGCGGCTGTACGCAACACGAAGCACAGGCGCTGACTTCAAGGGTAGCGCGCCACGCCTCCGGTAGCTTGTCGTCCCATGAGGCGGGCTCTCTATTGAGCCATAGGAGTCGCCCGACACCCATGGCTCAGTGGGAGATGGAGGGGTGTTGTCAGTCTCCACTCCAGTCGCGGATCACATCGACCAGATCTTCGTCCTTCCCGCTGATCTCTACTGCTGAGTAGCCGAAGCCCTCTGCGATGAGTTTGTCAGCAAAGGGTTTGATGACGCGCCAGTCAGGATCTATCACCATTCCATTAGGTGGCCCGACTTTCACAAGAGCGGTAGCTTCGACCAATGAGCCGTCACCCAGTGTGACCTTGCAAGGTGCGACGACCTCAAATCCCATGCGCTTACCAGCCGCAAGCCAAAGTCGTCCTTGATCTGATATCGAAGTCATTCCGGCACAGTGCCACAGCAACGGGACGCGAGCCAATGCGCTGATCACTTCATGGTTAGGGCCGACAAGTGTTGGACTACCGTTGTTTTCGCGAAGCGGCCCTCGGTCGCTTTTTTGAGATGCTGATAGCGCCGGCGTTCGTTGGAAGCCGCTACACGAGCTCGTTGAACACCGCCTCGATCGCGTAGCCGTCGGGATCGATCACGAAGGCGGCGTAGTAATGCGGGCCATAATGGGCGCGCAGCCCTGGCGCGCCGTTGTCGCGCCCGCCATGCTGAAGGGCTGCCTCATGAAACTGGGCAACCGCCGCCCGATCCGGCGCGGCGAAGGCAAGATGGAAACCGGGACCCGGCGGCCTCTGTCCCTCGGGCTTGAGCTTCAGCGCCAGCTTGTCGCCCGCGCCCGGCGAGCCGTAACCGACCGCCTGCCCGATCTCGCCGGGCCGCAGGTCCGACCAGACCCGGACATAGCCGAGCGGCGCCAGCACCGCGTCGTAGAAGGTGCAGGCACGCTCGATATCGGCAACGCCGAAAGACAGATGATGAAGCATGAGTCTGTCCGCCGCCGTCGCAGGCACGGTTCCGCCCGCCGATTCAATCTGCCGAATTCGTGAGGAAAATCAGGGCCGAAGCAAAAGCGCACGCAACACATCTGCGTGAGAAGCAGACTTCGGCGGGACGATAATCACCAAAAGGCGAATTGTCTGTCAAGCGGGTCCTTGCGAAGATGATGGCCGCCTGCAAGTCTTGCATGAGAACGAGGCCGGAAACCGGCCCGCGGAAGTCGCCACGACGCATGGCGGCTCGACAGGGAGAACGCAATCGTGGCAAGCGGCACCGCCGGCGAGGCGGATACCTTTCCGAAATTGCTGTTGCGCAATGCAAGGGAGCGCGCCTCGCGCGTGGCCTTCCGCCACAAGGACCTGGGCATCTGGCAGTCCTGGAATTGGGCCGAGGTCGCGACCCATGTCCGCGATTTCGCCGAGGGCTTGCGGCAGCTCGGCCTGAAGCGCGGCGAGAAGGTCGCGATCATCGGCCAGAACCGGCCGAAGCTCTACTGGTCGATGTGCGCGGCGCAGTGGCTCGGCGCGATTCCCGTGCCTGTCTATGCCGACGGCGTCGCCGAGGAGATGGCCTATGTCCTCGACCATGCCGAGGCGGTCATCGCCGTGGTGCAGGACCAGGAGCAGGTCGACAAGCTGCTCTCGATCACCGAGCGCCTGCCGCATCTCAGGCACATGCTCTATGACGAGCCCCGGGGCCTGCGCGACTACGACCACAGCAAGCTCCACGCCATCGAGACGGTGATCGAGGCCGGCGCCAAGGCGCTGAAAGACCCGCAGATCGAGGCCGCGCTGGCCCGGGAGATGGAACAGGGCCAGGGCTCCGATCTCGGCATCATTCTCTATACCTCCGGCACGACCGGACGGCCCAAGGGCGTGATGCTCAGCCATTTCAACGTCCTGATCGCCGCCGAGATCGGCTGCGGCTTCGACGGGCTGAACGAGACCGACGAGGTCATTGCCTATCTGCCGATCGCCTGGGTCGGCGACCATGTGTTTTCCTATGCGCAGGCGATGCTGGCGGGCTTCTGCGTCAATTGCCCGGAAAGTCCGGACACGGTGATCGACGACCGCCGCGAGGTCGGCACCACCTATGCCTTCGCCCCGCCGCGCGTCTTCGAGAACATGCTGACCGTGACCATGGTGCGCATGGAGGATGCCGGCGCGCTCAAGCGGAAGATGTTCCACTATTTCCTCGACGTCGCGAAGCGCTATGGCGAGCAGATCCTGAACGGCGAGAGCGTGCCGCTGAAGGGCCGCCTGCTCTACAAGCTCGGCGACATGCTGGTCTACGGCCCCCTGCGCAACCGCTTCGGCCTGACCAATATCAAGGTCGGCTACACCGCCGGCGAGGCGATCGGCCCCGAGCTCTTCCGCTTCTACCGCTCGATTGGCATCAACCTGAAGCAGCTCTACGGCCAGACCGAGGCCGGGGTCTACATCACCATGCAGCCCAACGGCGAGATCAAGGCCGACACCGTCGGCAAGCCCGCGCCGATGGTCGATATCCGCATCGACGACAATGGCGAGGTGCTCTACCGCTCGCCCTCGATCTTCGGCGGCTATTACAAGGACCCCGACAAGACCGCGGAGACGATGACCGCCGACGGCTATGTCCGCTCCGGCGATGCCGGCTTCTTCGACGACGGCGGCCACCTCAAGATCATCGACCGCGCCAAGGATGTCGGGAAGCTCAACAGCGGCGACCTCTTCCCGCCGAAATACATCGAGAACAAGCTCAAGTTCTATCCCAACATCAAGGAGGTCGTGGCTTTCGGCCAGGGCCGCGACTACGCCACCGTCGCGCTCAATATCGACCTCATCGCCGTCGGCAACTGGGCCGAGCGCAACAATGTGGTCTACGCCTCCTATCAGGAGCTCGCCGGCCACGATCTCGTCTACGACATGATCGCCAAGCATGTCGACGAGGTGAACCGCTCGCTCGCCTCCGAGCCGATGATGGGCGGCGCCCAGATCAAGCGCTTCCTGATCCTGCACAAGGAGCTCGATGCCGACGACGGCGAGCTCACCCGCACCCAGAAGGTCCGCCGCGGCTTCATCGCCGAGCGTTACGCCCCGCTGGTCACCGCACTCTATGACGGCTCGGACGCCGCCGACATCTCGACGGAAGTCACCTTCGAGGATGGCCGCAAGGGGGTGATCTCGGCCCGCGTCAAGGTGCGCGACGCCAGGCTCTATCCCGTCACGGTCGAGGGGGCGCCGTCCGCGGCGAAGGCGGCATGAACGCGGAACCGATCAACGTGACCGGCGTGCCCGTCCGCGACAAGGGCGAGGTCCTGCTCTCGGTCGAGAACATCTCGCTGCGCTTCGGCGGCGTGAAGGCGATCACCGACGTCTCCTTCGACATCCGCAAGGGCGAGATCCGCGCTATCATCGGCCCCAACGGCGCCGGCAAGACCTCGATGCTGAACTGCATCAACGGCTTCTACCAGCCGCAGGAAGGCCAGATCGTCTTCAAGGGCGAGCGCCGCGCCAAGATGCGCCCGCATCGCGCCGCCGCCGGCGGCATCGCCCGCACCTTCCAGAACGTCGCGCTGTTCAAGGGCATGTCGACGCTCGACAACATCATGACCGGCCGCACGCTCAAGATGAAGAAGGGCTTCTTCTGGCAGGCCCTGCGCCACGGCCCGGCGATGCAGGAGGAGATCGCGCATCGCCGCGTCGTCGAGGACATCATCGACTTCCTGCAGATCGAGCACATCCGCAAATTGCCTGTCGGCAAGCTGCCCTACGGCCTGCAGAAGCGCGTCGAGCTTGGCCGCGCGCTCGCGATGGAGCCGGAGCTGCTGCTGCTCGACGAGCCGATGGCCGGCATGAACCTCGAGGAGAAGGAAGACATGTGCCGCTTCATCCTCGACGTGAACAACCAGTTCGGCACCACCATTGCGTTGATCGAGCACGACATGGGCGTGGTGATGGACCTCTCCGACCGGGTCGTCGTGCTCGAATACGGCCGCAAGATCGCCGACGGCACGCCTGACGAGGTCAAGGCGAACCAGAAGGTCATCGACGCCTATCTCGGCGTGGCGCATTGAGGAGCGTGGAGACATGAGCGACATCGCCACCCGCCCCGCCCCGAACCTTCTCGCCAACCCGCTGGTCAAGGCCGGCCTGATCTTCGCCGCCGTCATAGCGGCGCTCGCGATCGGAGTCCGGCTCGACCCGACCAACACACTCTATGCGATCTTCGTCGACCCGTTCCAGCAGATGGCGCAGGCGCCGGACCTGCTGGTGCAGACCGTCTGGGAGGGGCTCGTCTCCGGGGTGCTCTATGCGCTCATCGCGCTCGGCTTCGTGCTGATCTTCAAGGCCTCGGGCGTGTTCAACTTCGCCCAGGGCATCATGGTGGTGTTCGCGGCGCTGACCCTGGTCGGCCTCTACGAGAAGGGCGTGCCGGCCTTCCTCGCGGTCATCCTGACGCTCGGCGTGATGTTCGCGCTCGCCGTCACCATCGAACGCGTGGTGCTGCGCCCGCTGGTCAACCAGCCCGACATCATCCTGTTCATGGCGACCTTCGGGATCACCTATTTCCTGATCGGCTTCGGCGAAGCGCTCTTCGGCGGCAATCCCAAGCAGATGATTGCCGAGCAGCTCTACCTGCCGAAAGGCGCGGTCGACCTGCAGATCCTCGGCGGGCTGGTCTCGCTCCAGAAGATCGATATCGCCGCCGCCCTCATCGCCTCGCTGATGATTGCCGCGCTCGCCGCCTTCTTCCAGTACACCCGCATCGGAAGAGCCCTGCGAGCGGTGGCCGACAGCCACAAGGCGGCGCTCTCGGTCGGCATCTCGCTCAACCAGATCTGGGTCATCGTCTGGTTCACCGCCGGCATCGTCGCGCTGATCACCGGCATCATGTGGGGCGCCCGCTCGGACGTGTCCTTCGCGCTGGAGATCGTGGCGCTCAAGGCCCTGCCGGTGCTGATCCTCGGCGGCTTCACCTCGATCCCCGGCGCCATCGTCGGCGGCCTGATCATCGGAATCGGCGAGAAGCTCGGCGAGTTCTACTGGGGCCCGCTGATCGGCGGCGGCATCGAGAGCTGGCTCGCCTATTTCATCGCCCTTGGCTTCCTGCTGTTCCGGCCGCAGGGCCTGTTCGGCGACAAGATCATCGAACGTATCTGAGGAGCCGGACGACATGCTCTACCGCGAGGCCGGCCAATACAAATCCACCTATTCCGCCGACATGGCGGTCTTCCCCCTCAGGGAAGACCGGATCGGCATCGCCGTCATCTTAGGCGTCGCGCTGGTCGCCATCCCCTTCCTGGGCAGCGACTTCTTCATCGCCTCGGTGATGATCCCGTTCCTGATCTTCTCGCTGGCGGCGGTCGGGCTCAACATCCTCACCGGCTATACCGGGCTGATCTCGCTCGGCACCGCCGCCTTCATGGGTGTCGGCGCCTATAGCTGCTACAAGCTCACCACGATCTTCCCGGGCGTGAACATCATCGTCCTGATCCTCGTCTCGGGCCTGTTCTCGGCCGGCATCGGCGTGCTTTTCGGCCTGCCCTCGCTGCGCATCAAGGGCTTCTACCTGGCGGTCGCGACGCTCGCCGCGCAGTTCTTCCTGCAATGGGCCTTCGTGCGCGTGCCCTGGCTGTTCAACTACAACGCCTCGGGCGCGATCGAGGTGCCGCAGCGCACGCTCTTCGACATCCCCCTGACGGGTGCGTCCGCGACCCCGGAGACCCGTTATTTCGTCTGCCTCGGCCTCGTCGTGGTGCTGACCTGGTTCGCCTCCAACATCGTCCACGGCAAGCTCGGCCGCTCCTGGATGGCGGTGCGCGACATGGATATCGCCGCCGAGCTGATGGGTATCAAGCTGCTCAATGCCAAGCTCGCCGCCTTCGCCGTCTCCTCCTATTTCTGCGGCGTCGCCGGCGCGATGATGATCTTCCTCTGGTACGGCGGCGGCGAGGCGGCGGACGTGTTCTCGATCCGCCTCTCCTTCAACATCCTGTTCATGGTCATCATCGGCGGCCTCGGCTCCCTGATCGGCTCCTTCTTCGGCGCGGCCTTCCTGTCGATCCTGCCGACGGCGCTGAAATTCGGCCTGCCGGCGCTGGGCATCCCGATCCAGGGTGCGGCGGCCGAACATGTCACCTTCATGCTGGTCGGCGCGCTGATCATCATCTTCCTGATCGTCGAGCCGCACGGCCTCGCCAGGCTCTGGCAGATCGGGAAGCAGAAATTGCGGACGTGGCCCTTCCCGTACTGACGCGGGAGAGAGCCCAAGAAACGACCGGCACGACAGAAGCGCCGGCGAAAACAAGACGGGACCGGCTGGAACCGGCCCGGAGGAAACGAACGGAGGAAGTCCATGAAGACCAGCAATCTGTTGAAGGGTGCAGCGCTCGGAGCCCTGTTCGCCGCCGGTGCGCTTGCCCCGGCCATGGCGCAGGACAGCGTCTATTTCGCCAACAACGCCTATCGCACCGGCCCGTTCTCGGGCTCGGGCATCCCGATCGGCGACGGCATGCGCGACTACATCACGATGATCAACGAGCGCGACGGCGGCGTGAACGGCGTCAAGGTCATCTATGAGGAATGCGAGACCGGCTACGACACCAAGAAGTCGATCGAGTGCTACGAGCAGGCCAAGTCGAAGAACACCATCGTCTATTCGCCCTGGTCGACCGGCGCGACGCTCGCCGCGATCCCGCGCGCTCATGTCGACAAGATCCCGATCCTGTCGATGGCCTACGGCCTGTCCTCCTCAGCCGACGGCACCAACTTCCCCTGGGTCTTCATCCCGCCCTTCACCTACTGGGACGGCGCCTCCGTCATGGTGAAGCACATGGCGGCCGAGCTCGGCGGCATGGACAAGCTCAAGGGCAAGAAGCTCGGCCTGATCCATCTCGACGCGCCCTTCGGCAAGGAGCCGATCCCGGTCCTCGAGAACCTCGCCAAGAAATACGGCTTCGAGCTCAAGCTCTATCCGGTGGCCGCCGCCGACATGCAGAACCAGGGCTCGCTCTGGCTCTCGATCCGCCGCGACCGGCCGGACTTCCTCTACAACCAGGGCTGGGGCGCGATGAACCCGACCGCGGTCAAGGAAGCGGCCAAGAACAACTTCCCGATGAACAAGCTGGTCGGCGTCTGGTGGGCCGGCGGCGATGACGATGCCCGCGCCGGCGGCGAGCAGGCCAAGGGCTACAAGTCGCTGAGCTGGACGCTCGCCGGCACCGAGGCGCCCGCCATGCAGGACATCCTCAAATACGTGGTCGACAAGGGCAAGAGCACGACGCCGAAGGAGAAGGTCGGCGAAGCGCTCTACAACCGCGGCGTCTACAACGCGATGCTCGTCGTCGAGGCCGTGCGCAACGCGCAGAAGCTGACCGGCAAGAAGGTGATCACCGCCGAGGACATGCGCCGCGGCCTGGAATCCCTCAATCTCACCGAGGCGCGCCTCAAGGAGATCGGGCTTGGCGGCTTCGTCACGCCGACCACGATCTCCTGCACCGACCATTCTGGCCACAGCAAGATGTTCGTCTCGGAATGGGACGGCACCAAGTGGACCAAGAAGGGCGACTGGGTCGAGCCTCTGAAGGACGAGGTCCGGCCGCTGATCGAGGCCAACGCCAAGGACTATATCGAGAAGGCCGGCAACTGGCCGAAGCGCACCGAGCCCTGCGAAAAGTCGTCCTGATCTGACGGCAGCCGGCGGCGGCTCCCCCGCCGCCGGCACCCCATCGATACCGATTGTCCGGGAGAGGCCGATGTCGACCGCCACCCTCGAAAAGCAGGCCGCCGCGACCGCGAGCGACACCATCCTGTCGCTCAACAATATCGAGGTCATCTACGACCATGTCGTGCTGGTGCTGAAGGGCGTCTCGCTCACCGTGCCGCGCCAGGGCATCGTCGCGATCCTCGGTGCCAACGGCGCCGGCAAGACCACGACACTGAAGGCGATCTCCAACCTGCTCAAGGCCGAGCGCGGCGAGGTCACCAAGGGCTCGATCGTCTTCGACGGCGAGCGCGTCGACAAGATGTCCCCGAACGAGCTCGTCCGGCGCGGCTGCATTCAGGTCATGGAAGGCCGGCACTGCTTCGGCCATCTCTCGATCGAGGAAAACCTGCTGACCGGCGCCTTCACCCGCCGCGACGGCAATGCCGCGATCAAGCGCGACCTCGAGAAGATCTACACCCTGTTTCCACGCCTGAAGCAGCGCCGCTCGTCGCAGGCCGGCTACACCTCCGGCGGCGAGCAGCAGATGTGCGCCATCGGCCGCGCCATGATGTCGAACCCCAAGATGATCCTGCTCGACGAGCCCTCGATGGGCCTCGCCCCGCAGATCGTCGAGGAGATCTTCGAGATCGTCCGCGGGCTCAATGCCGACGAGGGCGTGTCCTTCCTCGTCGCCGAGCAGAACACCAATATGGCGCTGCGCTATGCGACCTACGGCTACATCATGGAGACCGGGCGCGTCGTCATGGACGGCGAGGCCAAGATGCTGCGCGAGAATGAGGACGTGAAGGAATTCTATCTCGGCGTCGCCGAGGGCAACAAGAAGTCCTTTCGCGAAGTGAAAAGCTACAAGCGCCGCAAGCGCTGGCTGTCGTGAACGCACGATCCGGCACCGCACCCGACAGACGAGACCCCGCCATGACAGAGCACCACGACGCGCTCGAAACCCGTTCGCCTGCCGCGCGCGAGGCCGACCTCTTCGCAAGGCTGCCAGCGGTGCTGGCAGCAGCCCTGAAAGCGCCGGCCTATGCCGAACGGCTCGCCGGCATCGACCCCGACGCGATCACTGACCGCAAGGCACTGACTGGCTTGCCCATCCTGCGCAAGGCGGAACTCCCGGCCCTTCAGAAGGCGGTCCTGCCCTTCGGCGGCTTCGTCTCGGAGGCAGCTAACTCCTTCGGTCGGCTCTTTACGTCTCCCGGTCCGATCTTCGAGCCTGAAGGCACCGCTGCCGACGCCTGGGGCGCCGCACGCGGCCTCTACGCCGCCGGCTTCCGGCCGGGCGATATCGTCCTGAACACGCTGAGCTATCACCTGACGCCTGGCGGCTTCATCATGGATTCCGCCGCACGCGCGGTGGGCTGCACCGTGATCCCGGCAGGTCCCGGCAATACCGAGCAGCAGATGGAGGTGATCTCCGCCTACCGCCCGAGCGCCTATGCCGGCACGCCCGACTTCCTGAAGATCCTGATCGAGGCGGCCGAGACGCGCGGCGTCGACATCTCCTCGATCAAGCGCGCGGTGGTCTCCGGCGCCGCCTTCCCGCCCTCGCTGCAGGCCTGGGTCAGGGAGCGCGGCATCGATGCCTACCAGCTCTATGCCACCGCCGATGTCGGCGTCATCGCCTATGAGACGGCGGCGCGCGAAGGCATGGTGCTGAACGAGAACCTGATCGTCGAGATCGTCCGGCCGGGCACCGGCGATCCCGTTCCCGAGGGCGAGGTCGGGGAGGTCGTGATCACCAATCTCGACCCGCATCATCCCCAGATCAGGCTCGCGGTCGGCGACCTCACCGCCATCCTGCCGGGCGCGAGCGCCTGCGGTCGCAGCAACACCCGGATCAGGGGCTGGATGGGCCGCGCCGACCAGACTGCCAAGATCAAGGGCATGTTCGTGCGGCCCGAGCAGGTCGCCGAGATCGCCAGGCGCCATGCCGAGATCGCAAAACTCCGCCTCGTCGTCGGCCGTGCCAACGAGACCGACACGATGACGCTGAAGGCCGAGACCTACACTGAGGCCGCCGGCCTGATCGATGCGGTGTCCTCGACCTTGCAGCAAGTGACGAAGCTGAAGGGTGCGGTCGAAATCCTCCCGCTCGGCGCGCTGCCGAACGACGGCAAGGTCATCGCCGACGAACGCCCCGTGGGGTGACGCCGCGCGTCACCACGCGATCGGCTTCTCCCCCTGCTCGTCCAGCCAGGCATTGGCCCGGCTGAACGGCTTCGAGCCGAAGAACCCTCGCCGCGCCGACAGCGGCGAGGGATGCGCGCTGGCGATGACCAGATGTCGGCTCTCGTCGATCAGGGGCCGCTTCGTCTGCGCTGGATTGCCCCAGAGCAGAAAGACGACATGCGCTCGCTCGCGTGAGACCGTTGCGATCACCGCATCGGTCACCGCTCCCCAGCCGAGCGAGAGATGCGAGCCGGCCTTGCTCGCTCCCTCGCGCACCGTCAGCGCCGTGTTGAGCAGCAAGACGCCCTGCTTCGCCCAGCGCGTCAGGTCGCCGTCCGCGGGTGTGGGCTCTCCCAGGTCTTCAGCTCGCTCCTTGTAGATATTGACGAGCGAGCGCGGCAGCGGCGCCGGCCCGACATAGGAAAAGGCGAGCCCGTTGGCATGGCCCGGCGTCGGATATGGGTCTTGGCCCAGGATGACGGCCCGGACCGCATCGAGCGGCGTCAGCGCCAGCGCGGCAAAGACCCGCTCCGGCACCGGGGCCACCACATGCCCGGCCGCCCGCTCGGCATCGACCGCCGCGCAGGCACGAGCGGCAGCCCCGTCGGCAGCGAAGACCGGCAGCTCGCGCCAGCCGGCTGAATTCCCGCTCGCCAGGAAGGCTGCGAGCGCTTCAGCACATTTCACTTCAGGACCGCCCGGCCTTCGACCCTGGCATCGACCGTGCCGAGCTTACGAACATAGACCATCACCTCATTGGCCATCAGCTTGCCGTCGGTGAGGCCGATCAGCGTCCTGCCGCGGCTCAGCGCCGTGTAGCCGTCGCCGCCCTCCAGCATGAAGTTATTGGAGGCGACGGTGTATTTGCCGGCCGGATCGATCGGCTTGCCGTCGACAGTGACGGCACCCACGCGCGAACCCTGCGGCTGCTTGAGATCGGCCTCGAATGTCAGGCCGGACACCACCGGGAAGCGCCCGGCGCCCTGCGGCGCATCGCGCAGGCCGTTCTCGATCGCGTCCTTCACGTCCTTGCCGGTGATCTCGACCATCACGGTCGCATTGCCGAAGGGCAGTTCGCTCAGCACGTCACGGCGCGTCAGTTTCTGCCCGGCCGCGTATTGCTTGTTGGCGCGGATGCCGCCGGCATTGGTGATGGCGAGCTGGGCGCCGGTCGCGGAGCGGATCGCATCGGCGATCAGGTTGCCGATCGCGGTCTCCTGTGTGCGGATGACGCCGGTGCGGGAATCGAGCGGCGCGGCCAGCGTCGCGATGTCGACGTCGAGCTCCTTGGATAGCTCGCCCTCATAGCCTTTGACGATGGCGGCGATATCCGGGTCCGGCGTCGCTGCGCGGGAATCGTTGACGCGGAAGGTCGGCGTCCACGAGACCTGCCGCGCCGTGCCCTCGCCCTTGACGCTGACGGCGATGTCGATCGCTGTGACGTAATTGCCCTCCTCGTTCGACTCGACCATCACCACCTTGCCGTCATAGGCGATGGCGAGATCGTGGTCGTGGCCGGTGAGCACGATATCGACCACGCGAGAGCGCACGATCTCGTAATCCGTCTTCCGGTCGGCATGGACGACGGCGACGAGAATATCGGCGCCCTCGCCCTTCAAAACCTTGGCCTCGCGGCGCAGCGCCTCCATGGTCGAGGAGAATTTCAGGTCGCCGGGGAAGGAAACCTGCGGGGTCGGCTCGAAGGCGGCGCCGATGACGCCGACCTTGATGCCGCCGAGCTCGAAGATCTGCGAATCCCTGTGATGCGGCAGGATGCTGCCGGCGGCGTCACGCAGGTTCGCGGCGAAGGTCGGGTAGCTCTGCGCCGCCGTCAGCTTGAGGTAGTTCTCCTTGCCGAAATCGAATTCGTGGTTGCCGGGCACAAAGACGTCGATACCCATCTTGTTCTGCATCGCAACGATATGCGCGCCCTGGTCGAAGCCCGACATCAGCGAGGGCGAGTAGCAGTCGCCGGCATGGCAGAACAGCACCGGCACGCCCTTCGCGCGCTCGGCCTTGGCGATGCCGGCGGCGCGCGCGAAGCCGCCGCGGCCCTTGTCGTCGCCCATCTTGTAGATGTCGTTGACGAGCAGCAGCGTGAAGCTCGGTGCCGGCTGCTGCGCCATCGCCACCGGCGCAGTCGCAGCGAGCGTCACTGGCGCCGCCAGGACACCGAGAGCCTTGCGGCGGGTGAGCTTCGTCATGGCGAGCGTCCCTATGTCCTGAGAACCGCTCCAGACTAGCAAGAGGAGCGAGGCGCTGACCAGAGGGGTTTCGGGCCGCCCGACGGCGGGAAGCAGTGTCGCACCCCTGCCATTCGAGAAGCTTCAAGGCTGGACGAAAGCGCGAACTCGTCTAAATCACGACGCCAAGGAGTGCACGCGTTCATGACCGCTGACATCGCCGCAGTGCCGGCCCGCGAGGCCGCTTCCCTGCCACCCGACCATCCCAAGGTACAGTACGGCCGCATCGGCGTGCTCTTGATGAATCTCGGCACGCCGGAGGGCACCGGCTACTGGCCGATGCGCGCCTATCTCAAGGAGTTCCTCTCCGACCGCCGTGTGATCGAGGAGCCCCGCTGGAAATGGTGGCCGATCCTCAACCTGATCATCCTGTCAACGCGGCCGGGCCGGAAGGGCAAGGACTACGCCTCGATCTGGAACAAGGAGCGTGACGAGGGCCCGCTCAAGACCATCACCCGCTCGCAGACCGAACAGCTCGCTGAGCGTTTGAAGCCGTTGGCCGGAGAGCGCGTCGTCTTCGACTGGGCCATGCGCTACGGCTTTCCCGATGTGCAGAGCCGCCTGAAGGCACTGCTCGATCAGGGCTGCGATCGCATCCTGCTGGTGCCGCTCTATCCGCAATATGCCGCGCCGACTTCGGCGACCGCCTGCGACCAGGCTTTTCGCGCGCTGATGCAAATGCGCTGGCAGCCTTCGGTGCGCGTCGCCCCGCCCTATCACGACGACCCCGTCTATATCGGCGCGCTCGCCCGCTCGATGCGCGCCTCGCTGGCGAAGCTCGATTTCGCGCCGGAGGTCATCCTCTGCTCCTTCCACGGCATGCCGAAGGAGTATCTGCTGAAGGGCGACCCCTATTACTGCCAGTGCGTGAAGACCTGGCGCCTGCTGCGCGCCGAGCTCGGCCTCTCCGAAGAGCAGTTCCCGCTGACCTTCCAGTCGCGCTTCGGGCCGGACGAGTGGCTCCAGCCCTATACCGACGAAACGGTGAAGGCCCTGGCCCAGGCCGGCAGGAAATCGATGGCGATCGTCGCACCGGGCTTCTCGGCCGATTGCCTGGAGACGCTGGAAGAACTCGACGGGGAGAACCGCGAGATCTTCCTGCACAATGGCGGCGAGAAATTCGCCTATCTGCCTTGCCTCAACGATTCCCCCGAAGGCATCGACACCATCGCCGAAGTCGTCCAGCGCGAGCTGATGGGCTGGCTCTGAGCTAGCCTTCGCCTGCGACGAAGCACGCCACGCTCTCGGCCACCGGCCGCGCCTTCAGGATGCGGCGATGGCCGAGCCCGTCCGTCGCTTCCAGCCGGACGAACGGGCCGGCCTGCTCCAACGCCTCGGCATGCGCGAAGCCCAGTTCGCGATCCTGCCGATCATGGATCACCAGCGTCGGCAAGCCGATCGCCTTGAGCTGGAGCGGCCCTTCGAAAGCCTCGACCGGATTGCCGGCGACAATGTGGATGCGCCGCTCCAGCGCCGCCTGCCCGCGCCGGCCGAGACCGATCGCATGGCCGAATTGCCGGGTGATCCGGGTGATCGAGGACGGCGCCGAGATCAGCACGAGCCGATCCGCGCTGACCACCGGCTGTCCCCTGACCGAGCCCGCCAGTGCGGCCAGCGTGATCGCGCCGCCGAAGGAATGGGTGACGATCGCGTGGAATGGCCCGAACACCCGCGCGACCGCCGCAAGGCTCGCGACGCCGAGCGGAATATTGAGCTCCCGCCCCGTCGAGGCGCCATGGCCGGGCAGGTCGAAGGCGACCACTCGGAAACCCGCCGTCAGGAGCGGCTCGACGAAGCCCGTCATCGAGGCCGCATCGCCGGTCCAGCCATGGACCAGCAGCACCGTCCGGATCGGCGCCCGCTCCTCAGGCTCGAAGACATAGGCCTGCACGCTCCCGCACGGAAACGGTATCGCGCGCAAGCTCGCTTGCTGCAGCCGCGGCGGCTGCCCCATCTTGCCGTTTCCGTTTCGCGTCGACGGCCTCGGCGGGGTACAGAAGAGGCGGAAGGCCAGCCGGCCGGCTGTGCGCGGAGCTATGAAGCTCGCGGCCCGGACCAGCGGGCGCATGTAGCGAAGGGTGGCAGTGGTCATGGCGAAGACCCGATCTTGTTCAGCGCTGAACCATTATGTTCAGTCATGAACAAAACACAAGCCCCTTCTGCTTCGCCTGAAGCGCAGGTCCTGCCCTGGGAATTGCCGCGTTTCCGCAACTGGATCGCCGTCGCCCGCGCGCACAGCCTCTGGGAGAAGGTCTTCACCGAGGCCCTAGCGCCGCTCGACATCCAGCTCGCGCATTACGACGTGCTCGCCAATATCTTCCATGTCCCCGGCCTCTCACAGCAGGCGCTTGCCGAGAAGCTCCTGGTCGGACGCAGCGCGATGAGCATGCTGCTGCCCGTGCTGGAGAAGCGCGGCCTGATCGAACGCCGCAACGACGAGACCGACCGGCGCCTGCGCCGCCTCTGGCTCACCTCCGCCGGCGAGGCGCTGACCCGCAAGGCGATGGCGGTCCATGTCGCCGAGATCGAGGCGATGATGCAGGTCTTGAGTGACGAGGAATGCAATGCCGCCGGCGAGGCGATGCGCCGCGTCGGCAAGGCGCTCGAAGCGCGTGGCGGCGCGGCAACGAGCCGCCCCGAGAAGCCGTAAATTCCGGCGCGCTCAGAGCGCCAGGATCACCCCCGCCACCGCGTCGAGCGCGGCGTCCGCGTCAGTGCAGGCCTGCGCACCATCCACCGCGGGAGCGCCTTCCAGCAGGAAGACCGGGCGCTTGAACTGCAAGGCGAAAGCGATCTCGGACAAGGTGCCGTAGCCGCCGCCGATCGCGACGAGGCAGCAGGCGGCCCGAGCGATCAGCGCGTTGCGGGCGACGCCGATGCCGGTCGCGAGTGGGACGGTGACGTAGGGATTGGCCGCCTCCGGCTCGTCATCCGGCAGAAGGCCGATCGACAGGCCGCCGGCTTCCGCCACGCCCCGGCAGACCTCTTCCATCACCCCGGCACGGCCGCCGCACAAAACGGTGACGCCATGCTCTGCGAGCCGTCGCCCCATCGCAAAGGCGGCGGCTTCCTGCGCAGCGGTCGGCGTGCGCGTCCCGATCACGGCGACGGGTGTTCGCAGCGGCATCCCGCTGTCGCGCTGGAGCCAATGCACGGCGCCGGCCAGAGAGGCGGGTTCTCCCCGCCCCGCCGTTGCCCTCGCCTCGCTCCAACGCCGGGTCGCCGGATCGAAGATCCGGCCGCGCCCGTCGAGTAGTTGCGCGTTCTCGCGATCGAGGCGCAGTTGCAGCTCGCGCGCCATGGCTCAGGCCGGCTTCTTCTCCTCGCCGAAGGCGGAGATGCCGCCATGCTTGGCCGACCAGCTCGCCGGGTCGTTCAGGAAGCTCTCGACCTCGGCCAGGATCTTCGGCTCGAAATGGCCGCTCTCCTTGGCCACGGCCAGCACGTCCCACCAGGTGGTAAGATAGTGCAAGTTGACGCCGATCTCGGCCATCAGCTCGCGGCTCTTCGGGAAGATGTCGTAGTAGAACAGCACGAAGCAGTGCTGCACGTCGGCGCCAGCATTGCGCAGCGCCTCGGCGAAATTGACCTTGCTGCGGCCGTCTGTGGCGAGATCCTCGACCAGCAGGGTGCGCGCGCCCTCGACGACGGAGCCCTCGATCTGGGCGTTGCGGCCAAAACCCTTCGGCTTCTTGCGGACATACTGCATCGGCAGCGACAGCCGATCGGAGATCCAGGCCGCGAAGGGAATGCCCGCTGTTTCGCCACCGGCGATGATGTCGAGCGACTCGTAGCCGATATCGCGCACGATCGTCGTCGCCGCGAAATCGATCAGCGTCGAGCGCAGGCGCGGATAGGAGATGATCTTGCGGCAGTCGATATAGACCGGGCTCGCCCAGCCCGAGGTGAAGAAGAAGGGCTTGTCGCTGTAAAAGTGGACAGCCTTGATTTCGAGCAGCATCTTGGCCGCTTCGCGCGCGATCACGGTCCTGTCGGTGGGGGTGAACAGGTGGGACATGGCGCGGTCTCTCCGGGCTGAGCGACGCCGCTCGCCGGGAACGGCAAGGGCGCAAGGGCTGGTCGAATTGGCAAACGGCCTCTTCTGATCGCCTCGGCCCGGCAGGTCAATCCCTCTGCCCGGCGATTTTCACCGCGATCTGCAACCCTGCTCCGCTGCATCTCCCTCCAGCCGCCAGCCGGACCGCAGGATGACCCCGGCGTTCCCGAAAAACGCTCATGACAGGGTTTCCCACGACATCCACAGGCTGGGACGCGGACGCTCATTGCGCCGACCCAGGCCGCATGAGATGCCAAACCATCTGAATACGGGCGACGCCATGCCGCATCGCCGCTCCGCTGGGCTTGGCCGGAGCAGACAAGGGGCTTTCATCATGAGCGATCTTCAAGCGGCAGCCGCCGCACCAACGGAAGTGGACGGCAAGGCGCGGAAGGCCTTGTGGGGCGCGGCGATCGGCTATGCGATGGACGGGTTCGACCTGCTGATCCTGGGCTTCATGCTGCGGGCGATCTCGGCCGACCTCCAGCTCAGCCAGGCGCAGGCCGCCTCGCTGGTCACCGCGACGCTGGTTGGTGCCGTGCTCGGCGGCATCGGCTTCGGCATGCTGTCGGACCGTATCGGCCGCGTCCGCGTGCTGACCTGGACCATCGTCCTCTTCGCCGTCTTCACCGGCATGTGCGCACTGGCGCAGGGCTACTGGGACCTGCTGATCTACCGCACCATCGCCGGCCTCGGGCTCGGTGGCGAGTTCGGCATCGGCATGGCGCTGGTCGCCGAGGCCTGGCCGGCCTCGAAGCGGGCGCGCGCCTCCTCCTATGTCGGGCTCGGCTGGCAGGTCGGCGTGCTCGCCGCGGCCATCGCCACCCCGATCCTGCTGCCCACGATCGGCTGGCGCGGCATGTTCGCCATCGGCATCCTGCCGGCGATCGCGGCCTATTTCATCCGCCACTCCCTGCACGAGCCCGAGGTCTTCGTCGCCCGCTCCAAGGACCGGCCGAAGGAATCGGCGCTGCGCCTGCTGGTCAAGGACCGCGAGACCGCCAAGCTCAGCCTCGGCATGGTCATCCTCTGCTCGGTCCAGAACTTCGGCTATTACGGCGTGATGATCTGGCTGCCGAACTATCTCGCCACCCGGTTCGGCTTCGCGCTGACCCAATCGGCGGTGTGGACGGCGGTAACCATCGGCGGCATGGCGCTCGGCATCTTCGCCTTCGGCCATATCGCCGACCGCATCGGGCGCCGCCCGGCCTTCTTCGGCTACATGATCGGCGCCGCGGTAATGGTCGTGGTCTATTCGCGCCTGACTGATCCGATGCAATTGCTCGTCGCCGGCGCGGTGATGGGCTTCTTCGTCAACGGCATGCTCGGCGGCTATGGCGCGCTGATCAGCGAACTCTTCCCGACGGCGGCGCGCGCCACCGCCCAGAACGTGCTGTTCAACATCGGCCGCGGCGTCGGTGGCTTCGGCCCGGTCGTGGTCGGCGCGATCGCCGCGGCTTACGGCTTCCAGACCGCCATCGCGCTGCTCGCCACGCTCTACATCCTCGACCTCATCGCCATGTGGCTCCTCATCCCCGAGAAGCGCGGCGCGGAATTGACGTGAACGCGTAGAGCTTCGAAAACACCTGCAGAGGGCGCCAGACGGCGCCCTCTTGCGTTTGAAGCCTGGCGGTTTCCGGCAAATCGAAGAATTACAGTCCAAAAAGCAAAAAGCGCCGGAAGATCCGACGCTTGCATGCTTCTCAAGCCTTGAGATTGTCTGGAGCGGGCGAAGGGATTCGAACCCTCGACCCCAACCTTGGCAAGGTTGTGCTCTACCCCTGAGCTACACCCGCATCCGAGACAGTCGCGCCGTGTTGGCGGCGCGGCCGGGTTATTGCCCCAAAGCGCCGCGAAGCGCAAGGACCTCAGGGAAAGTTTTTTTGCCGCCTTCCACAAAAGCCTGGATTCGCGCCTTCCATCTTGCTGCCGCAGCCTTGCACGGCTAGGCATCGCTTGGCCCGTTCCTGCCGTTTCGGCGGGTGCTTTTCAGTGCTGCTTCGAACCCGAACCCTGCCGATCGCCCAGCCATGACCGCGCCCGTCACGCCCGACCAGCTCTGCGCCTATCTCACCGAGAAAGGCATTGCCTTCCACCGCACCGACCATCCGGCTGTGTTCACCGTTGCCGAGACGGCGCCGCATCGCGGCGAGATGGTCGGCCATCACACCAAGAACCTGTTCCTCAAGGACAAGAAGGGGCGGCTGTTCCTGGTCTCGGCCGAAGCGCATGCGCGCATCGACCTCAAGCGCCTGCACGAGCGGATCGGCGCTAGTGGGCGGCTCTCCTTCGGCTCGGCCGAGCTCCTGATGGAGAAGCTCGGCGTCACGCCGGGCTCCGTCACCGCCTTCGCCGTGATCAATGATCGCGCGGGCGAGGTGACCATGGTGCTGGACGCCATTCTGACGACCGGCGAGGACGTCAATTTCCATCCGCTGATCAACACGGCGACGCTCCGGGTCGGCCGCGACGATCTGCTGGCCTTCTTCCGAAGCACGGGCCACGAGCCGCTGATCGTCGATTTGCCCGTCCCGCCTGATGGACAGAACGGCTGAAGCACCCCATCTATGGGGCAACCGCGCGGACGGCCGCATCGGCACGCCTGCGCCTCTACGAAACATCACGAAGGACGACCCATGCTGGTCAATGGCGAGGCGACCGGGCAACCCGGCCTGATCAAGGACACCACGACCCAGGGCTTCCGCGAGGACGTCATCGCCGAATCGATGAACCAGCCGGTTCTGATCGATTTCTGGGCGCCCTGGTGCGGGCCCTGCAAGCAGCTCACGCCCGTCATCGAGAAGGTGGTCAAGGCCGCCGGCGGCAAGGTCAAGCTCGTCAAGATGAATATCGACGAGCATCCGCAGATCCCCGGCCAGCTCGGCATCCAGTCGATTCCCGCCGTCATCGCCTTCAAACAGGGCCAGCCCATCGACGGCTTCATGGGCGCCCAGCCCGAAAGCCAGATCAAGGTCTTCATCGAGCGTCTTGTGGGCCCGATGGGTCCGGGCGAGACCGCCGAGCTGATCGAGGCCGCCGTGGCCGCCATCGCGGCCGGCGACCCCGCCGGTGCGAGCGAGCTCTATGCCGGCGTGCTCGAGATCGAGCCCGACAACCTCGCGGCCATCGCCGGGCTGGCGCGGCTGCATCTCGACAGCGGCGATATCGAGGGCGCCAGGGGCATCCTCGGCACGGCGCCGCAGGACAAGGCCACCGATCCGGCGATCACGGCCGTGCGTGCCGCGATCGAGCTCGCCGAACAGGCCGCCTCGCTCGGCGACACCGCCGAGCTCGAAGCCAAGGTTGCGGCGAACCCGAAAGATCACCAGGCTCGCTTCGATCTCGCGCTGGCGCTCAGCGCCCGTGACAAGCGGGAGGAGGCGGTCGACCATCTCGTCGCCATCATCAAGGCCGACAGGAAGTGGAACGATGACGGCGCGCGCAAGCAGCTCCTTCAGTTCTTCGAGGCCTGGGGCCCGATGGACGAGGCGAGCGTCACCGGGCGCCGCAAGCTTTCGACCCTGCTGTTCTCCTGACCGGCGATAAGGACAAGGCGCGCATGGGCATGAACGCCGTCTACGAGGGAGCCAAGGATTGCCCGACGGCGATCCCGCTTTTCCCCCTGGGTGGCGCCTTGCTCCTGCCGCGCGGCCAGATGCCGCTCAACATCTTCGAACCGCGCTACCTCGCCATGATCGACGATGCGCTGAAGGGCGAGCGCGTCATCGGCATCATCCAGCCCGAGCCGGAAACCGGGCGGCAGCCCGAGATCCCGCCGCTGCTGAAGGTCGGCTGCCTCGGCCGCATCACCCAGTTCTCCGAGACCGGCGACGGCCGCTACATCATCACCCTGACCGGCATCAGCCGCTTCCGGCTGCTCGACGAATTGTCGGTCACCACGCCCTATCGCCAGGGCCGCGTCGGCTATGACGCCTTCGCCGCCGATTTCGTCGCCCGCTCCGGCGAGGAGGAGGTGGACCGTAAAGGCCTGCTCAAGGCGCTCAGGGACTTCGCCAAGGCCAACGACCTCAAGATCGACTGGAAGGGCGTCAACGAGGCGCCCAACGAGGCCCTGGTCAACGCGCTCTCGATGATGTGCCCGTTCGGGCCGCGCGAGAAGCAGGCCTTGCTGGAGGCGCAGACGCTGAAGGACCGCGCCGAGGTGCTGGTCGCGATCACCGAGATCGAGCTCGCCCGCGGTGGCGGCGATCCGGACACGACCCTGCAGTGACGCCAGCGACGCCGCCTGCCGAAGCACCGCCCACCGTCTGGCCGCCGCGCCGCGCGGTCACCGCCTGGCTGTTCTTCGACTGGTCGGCGCAGCCCTTCTTCACGCTGATCACCACCTTCGTCTTCGCGCCGTTCTTCGCCTCGGCGCTGGCGAAGGACGCCGCCGACGGGCAGGCGCTCTGGGGTTATGCTACCGGTTTCGCGGGCCTCTGCATCGCCCTGCTCTCGCCCCTGCTCGGCGGCATCGCGGACCGGACCGGGCCGCGCAAGCCCTGGATCGCCGCCTTCGGCGCGCTCCTGGTCATCGGCGCGGGAATGCTCTGGTTCGCCGTGCCGGGGTCAGCGACCGCGGTGCCGATCGCGCTCGCCGGCTTCGTCATCGCGACTGTGGGGGCCGAATTCGCCACCACCTTCAACAATGCGATGATGACGCGGCTGGTGCCCCCGGAGCGCCTCGGCTGGCTCTCCGGCACCGGCTGGGCGATCGGCTATCTCGGTGGCCTTCTGTCGCTTGCGATCACGCTCGGGCTGCTCGCCGCCGATCCGCAGACCGGCAAGACGCTCATCGGCATCGCGCCGATCCTCGGGCTCGATGCCGCCGCCCGCGAGGGCGATCGCTTCTCCGGCCCGCTGACCGCGCTTTGGTTCATCGTCTTCGTCACGCCGATGTTCCTGCTCACGCCGGATTCCAGCAAGACGGGTCTGAGCCTCTCAGAGGCCGCCAACGGCGGCGTCGGCCGGCTCAGGGACACGCTCGCCGAATTGCCGAAACTGCCTTCGCTCGGCCGCTTCCTGCTCGCCAACATGATCTACCAGGACGCGCTGGTCGCGCTTTTCGCCTTCGGCGGCATCTATGCGGCCGGCGTCTTCGGCTGGCAGACGATCGAGCTCGGCATCTTCGGCATCCTGCTCACCGTCACCGGCACGCTGGGCGCCTGGCTCGGCGGCAAGCTCGACGACCGCATCGGCGGCAAGCCGGTCGTGCTTGGTTCGATCGCCTGCCTGCTCTTCGCCTGTATTGGCATCCTCTCGCTCAGTACCGACCATATCCTGTTCGTGATCCCCGCTGCGCCACCCGTGGCCGGCGATGGTCTCTTCGCCTCGCTGCCGGAGCGGGTCTATCTCGGCCTCGGCCTGCTGATCGGCCTCGTCGCCGGGCCGATGCAGGCGGCCTCGCGCAGCCTGATGGCGCGGCTCGCGCCCCAGGGGCGCATCGGCGAGTTCTTCGGGCTCTTCGCCCTCTCGGGAAAGGTCACGTCCTTCATGGGGCCGACGCTGGTCGCGCTCGCGACGACGATCTTCGCCAGCCAGCGGGCAGGCTTGGCCGTGCTGATCGTCTTCTTCCTGGCGGGTGCGGCGCTGCTGGCCGGCGTGAAGGTCACCCGCAAGGCGTAGGGCGCCTTAGATCATAGAGTGTCTTCCCGCACGCGCTGCGGCACCTCAGTGCTGCTGCGCAGATGCGGGACCGCGCGACGAGAAGGCTCCCTTCAAGCGAAAGGGCGCCTCCCTGCATGAGAAGGCGCCCTTACCGGAAAACGGTCCCGTGTCTGCGCAGCAGCACTGACGTGCCGCAGCGCGCGCGGGATGACACTCTTCAAATAACCGCCTTCAGCGGACCAGGATGTTCCGGAACTGCCAGGGATCGCTGGTGTCGATATCCTCCGGGAACAGCCCCGGGCGGCCGTCGAGCGGTGTCCAGTCGGTGTAGTAGCCCTTCACCGGCCCGAGATAGGGCCGCTGGATCTCGAGGCAGCGGTTGAAATCGAGCTCCTCGACCTCGACGATCCCCGCGCGCGGGTTCTCCAGCGCCCAGACCATGCCGGCGAGCACGGAAGAGGTCACCTGCAGACCGGTCGCGGTCTGGTAGGGCGCGAGCGAGCGCGCCTCCTCGGTCGAGAGCTGCGAGCCGAACCAGTAGGCGCCCTTCTCGTGGCCGTAGAGCAGCACGCCGAGCTCGTCGATGCCGTCGACGACCTCCTTCTCCTCGAGGATATGGTGCTCTTCCTGCGGGCGGCCGGCATTGCCGAACATCTCGTGCAGCGAGAGCACGGCATCGTTCGCCGGGTGATAGGCGTAGTGGCAGGTCGGCCGGAAGACGGCCTTGCCGGCCTCGTCGCGCACGGTGAAATAGTCCGCGATCGAGATCGACTCGTTATGCGTGACCAGGAAGCCGTATTGCGGCCCCGGCGTCGGGCACCAGCTCCGGACCTTGGTTTCGGCGCCGGCCTGCATCAGGTAGATCGCCGCCTGCGAGCCGGTCTCGTGGCCATGGGCGTTCGCCGGCATCCACTTCTCATGGGTGCCCCAGCCGAGTTCGGCCGGCTGCACGGCTTCGGCGATGAAGCCCTCGACCGACCAGGTGTTGACGAAGACGCCCGGCGGCTTGGGGTTCTTCGAACGCTGCGTGTCGCGCTCGGCGATATGGATGCCCTTGACGCCGACGCGCTGCATCAGCGCCGCCCATTCCTCGCGGGTGTTCGGCTGCGTCGCGTTGAGACGCATATCGGCGGCGAGGTTGGTCAGTGCCCGCTTCACCAGCGAGGAGACCATGCCGGGATTGGCGCCGCAGCAGGAGACGGCCGTCGGCGTGCCGGCCGGGCGCGCCCGCTTCGCGGCCAGCGTCATCTCGCGCAGCGCATAGTTCGAGCGCTCGGCCGGGCCCTTGCTCTCGTCGAAATAGAAGCCGAGCCAGGGCTCGTTGACCGTGTCGATATAGAGCGCGCCGAGACTGGAGCAGAACTCCATGATGTCGCGCGAGCCGGTGTCGCAGGAGAGGTTGACGCAGAAGCCCTGTCCGCCGCCGGCGGTCAGCAGCGGCTCCAGCATCGTCTTGTAGTTCTCGATGGTGACGGCTTCCTGGATGAAGCGGATGCCGCGCTCGTCGAGCAGATGGCGGTTGGAATCATCGGGAGCAATGACGACGAAGCGGCTCTTGTCGAACTTGAAGTGCCGTTCGAGCAGCGGCAGCGTACCGCGGCCGATCGAGCCGAAACCGATCATCACGATCGGGCCGGTGATCTCGCCGTAGACGGGCCAATTCGTCATTCTCTGTAACTCCTGGGTTCTGGGGGTAAAAAAGCTCAAAAGGGTCGTATGGGCGCAAAATCGCGCCGTCAATCGCCGGGGACGCCTCCCATGCGGGTGAAACGCATGGAAAGCGCCGGGCGATGACGGCGCGATGACGATGGGTCGGAAGGGTCAGGCGGCCCGCGCCACCTCGTCCGCCTCGAAGGCTGCGGGGATGGCAACGCCGCTCGCAACCAGCACGCCGCTTGCCCCATCGAGTGCGCCCTCGCGCAGCTCGATCGCGAGAAAACGCTCGCGCTCGACCGGGCCGGGCATGGCGAGGTCGCGGGTCAGCGCCGGATCGAAGCCGAAGCGGGCGTAATAGGGCGCGTCGCCGACGAGGATGACGGCGCCGTGCCCACGGCAGGCCGCCCGCCAGAGCGCCTCGCGCATCATCGCCTTGCCGAGCCCCTCGCCCTGCAGCTCCGGCTTGACCGCGAGCGGGCCGAGCAGCAGCGCAGGCACGCCATTGGCTTCCACATGCCAAAGGCGGACCGTCGCGAGCAGTTCGCCGGCACGCTCGGCCGTCAGGGCAAGGCCCTCAGCCGGCAAACGGCCCTCGCGCAGGCGTTCGCTCGACTTGGCGGTGCGGCGCTCGCCCAGGCAACGGTCGAGCAGCGCCTCGCGGGCGGGAATGTCGTTGGCGACCTCGTCGCGGATCGTGATCATGACGCACCTCCTGCCGGAGCGCCCATCCTCATGGGTCTACCCGGCGCCACGCTCGCGCGCGGCCACAATGGAACGATGTGGGGAAGAGGGGTCCGGCGGGAGCCACGCCCATACCTCCATTCTGGAGATACGAACGCTCCACCCGACTTAGCGTCGGATGGCCTGCCTTGCGGCAGGGCGCTTCGCCGGACCCGATGGGATCAGGAAGGAGCTTTCGCTCCTTCCGACGTCAGATGACGTACTGCTTCAGCGGCGGGAAGCCGTTGAAGGCGACGGCCGAATAGGTCGTCGTATAGGCGCCCGTGCCCTCGATCAGCACCTTGTCGCCGATCTCCAGCGAGAAGGGCAGCATGTACGGGGTCTTCTCGTACATGACGTCGACCGAGTCGCAGGTCGGGCCGGCGAGCACGCACGGGACGGTCGCATCGCCATCGCGCACGGTGCGGATGGGGTAGCGGATCGCCTCGTCCATGGTCTCGGCGAGACCGTTGAACTTGCCGATATCGAGATAGACCCAGCGGACTTCATCCGACTCGGCCTTCTTCGAGATCAGCACGACCTCGGCCTCGATCAGGCCGGCTTCGCCGACCATGCCGCGGCCCGGCTCGATGATCGTCTCGGGCAGCTGGTTGCCGAAATGCTTCGACAGCGCCCGGAAGATCGCGTCGCCATAGGACGGCACGCCCGGAATCGGCTTCAGGTAACGCGCCGGGAAACCGCCGCCGAGATTGACCATCGACAGGCCGATGCCGCGGGTGGCGCATTCCTTGAAGATCGCCGAGGCCGAGGCCAGGGCCGAATCCCAGGCGTTCACATTCGCCTGCTGCGAGCCGACATGGAACGAGATGCCATAGGCCAGGAGGCCCAGGCGATGGCCGTGCTCGAGCACGTCCGCGGCCATTTCGGGCACGCAGCCGAACTTGCGCGAGAGCGGCCAGTCGGCGCCGGCACCGTCGCAAAGGATGCGGCAGAAGATACGCGCGTCCTTGGTGCCGGTCTTCTCGGCGGAACGGGCGACCTTCTCGACCTCGGCCGTGCAGTCGACGGCGAACAGGCGCACGCCGAGCTCCATGGCGCGCACGACGTCGCGCTCCTTCTTGATGGTGTTGCCGAAGGAGATGCGGTCAGCCGTGGCGCCGGCGGCGAGCGCGAGCTCGATCTCGACGACCGAGGCGCAGTCGAAGCAGGAGCCGAGGCGGGCCAGCAGCGCGAGCACTTCCGGCGCCGGGTTGGCCTTCACCGCGTAGAAGACGCGGGTGTCGGGCAGCGCACGGGCGAAGGCATGATAGTTCTCGCGCACGACATCGGTGTCGATGACGACGCAGGGCCCGTCCTCACGTCGGGTACGAAGAAACTCACGGATGCGGTCGGTCATGAGACGCGACTCCCCTACGACGCAAGCGGCGTCGATGCGATGTATCGCCGGAGTGAATCGTCGCTGTCGCGCGGCGCTGTGGAGACGCCTGCTACAACGGACGAGCCGTCCGGACCCGAAACACCGTTCGATTGGGGAAGACCCCGCACGGCCGGCAATGAAGGACAAGCCTCTTCGGTGCCGGCCTGTGGAAAGCCGGCGAGACCAAAAAAGCCCGCTCCGTCGTTGCTTTAAGCTGCGTCCCCCGTGGAGATTCGGGGTTCGCCGGTTTTGCCTCCGGCTGCCGGTCTGTGTCGGGGAACAATCTCCTTGCGGAGACTGGGAGGCGTGATTTGAGGGATGTCCATCCCCTCCATCCGTCCTCCAACCCCTGGCGGCTGTCCGGCCTCTTGTCCGGATGCCCACCGACCAGCACGCGGCCACAGGCACGTGCGAATTGGGTGAACGCGATATACGGACGCTCGCCCCGGACCACAAGTGTTTTGTGGGCCCGGAGCCGCATTTTTTTTCAAGGCCGATCCGCGTCCGTTCGGGGACGGGTTAACCGGAAAAAGCCCTTCGCCGGCTATGAGTTAGTCGCGCTTCTCGCAGAAGCGGATTCTGTTGCCGAACGGGTCGGGCACTTCGAGCGTCCGGCCGCCCGGTCCCTCCTCCTGGATGCCGGGCTTGGAGTAGGTGTAGCGCTTCCCGATCAGCTCGGCGCGATAGGCATCGACGCCCTCCATCCAGACGAAGACGGTCGAGCCGGGGCTGGCATCGCCATGATGTTCGGAGAGATGGAGCACGAGGCCGGAGCGGGACACCTGCATGTAGAGCGGCATGTTCGGCCCGAAGCGATGGTCCCAGTCCATCGCGAAGCCGAGGAAGCCGAGATAGAACTCCTTCGCCTTGGCCTCGTCGAAGATCCGGAGGATCGGAATCCCCATCTGGAGGCGAACCGCCTCCGCCGGCTTCTCTGGCGGCGCCGCGGGCGCGCCCTCGCCAATCTTCGCCGCGAGCACGTTCCAGTCGTCATAGCCGAACTGGCGCGCCACAATCTCGAGGGTCTCGGAGTGGGAAAGCATCACCTGCCGGGCGGCCATGGTGTCGCGCAGGCTCCTGGCCATCAGCTTCGCATCGCGAAAGCTACGCATCGTCGTGATCCTTTTCGCTGCGAACGGTCGTGATCGGGGCTCGCCTTGCCGATATCCGTCCACGAGTCGATCGGGATCAGGATAGGTCTCATCTGGATGCGTTCACCTTGCCCTTTCGGGGCGCGAGCGGCTGGCCGCATCCGGCCGGCCGCAAAGGTTGCGGGATGTTCATCTCCTGTCAATGGCGGATGCCCTAGACCGGCCCCATTTGATGGCCTTAAGTCTCGGCTGCCGCAGATGTTTCGCGAGCCGCGCGAGGGAACACGGACCACTTATGACCACGACAGATCGCCGCCGCGTCCTGGGCGGACTTTCAGCCGCGCTCTGCCTCTCGGTGGCGCCCTCCGTCCTCATGGCCCAGCAGCCCCAGCCTCAGCAGCAGGGTCCGCAGCCACCGCCGGCTCCGCAGAACGCCGCGCCGCAGCCCCGCTTCGGCTTCGAGGACGTTCAGCGCCGTGCCCGCGAGATCTCCGCGGTTCCCTACGAGCCGATCGCTCCCTTGCCGGAGGCGCTGGCGAAGCTCGACTACGATTCCTGGCGCGACATCCGCTTCCGGCCGGAACGGGCCCTGCTGGCGCAGAACGGGTCGCCCTTCCGCATGCAGATGTTCCATCCGGGCTTCCTCTTCACCCGGCCGGTCACGGTCAACGTCGTGCGCGACGGCGTGCCGATGCCGGTGCCCTATGCGGCAAACCTGTTCGACTACGGCCGGGTCAAGTTCGACAAGCCGCTGCCGGTCAATCTCGGCTTCGCCGGCTTCCGCCTGCATTATCCGCTCAACGACCCCCGCGTCTTCGACGAATTGATCTCCTTCATCGGCGCGAGCTATTTCCGGGTGCTCGGCCGCGGCCAGCGTTACGGCCTCTCGGCGCGCGGCCTGGCGATCGGCGCCGGCACGACAGCCGAGGAGTTCCCGGTTTTTCGCGAGTTCTGGATCGAGCAGCCGGCAGCCAATGCCGAGCGCATCATCATCCACACCCTGCTCGATTCGCCGGCCGTGACCGGCGCCTATCGCTTCACCATCTATCCCGATCTCGATACCGTCATGGAGGTCGCGGCGACCCTCTATCCGCGCGCGCCCATCGAGAAGCTCGGCCTCGCGCCGCTGACCTCGATGTTCTTCACCGGCGAGAACGACCGCCGTTTCTTCGACGATTTCCGCAGCGAGCTGCACGATTCCGACGGGCTGATGATCCATTCCAGCAGCGGCGAATGGATCTGGCGCCCGCTGCGCAATCCGAAGCAGCAGGCCGTCTCCTCCTTCGTCGAGCGCAATCTGCGCGGCTTCGGCCTGATGCAGCGCGACCGCACCTTCGAGCACTACCAGGACCTCGACCTCTCCTATGAGTTGAGGCCGTCCTACTGGATCGAGCCTCAGGGCGACTGGGGCGAGGGCGTCGTCGAACTGATCGAGATGCCGACGACCGACGAGACCAACGACAATATCGTCGCGCTCTGGGCGCCGAAGACGCCGCTGGAGCCCGGCAAGGAGTTCTCCTTCGGCTACAAGCTGATCTCGATGCTCGATTCCAGCGACCTGCATCCGGGCGGGCGTGTCGTCAACACCTACCAGGCCAAGCCCAAGGCGCTGGGCTCCGGCGAGCCGGTCACCGACGGCTCGCGCCGCTTCATCATCGACTTCGCCGGCGGCGATCTCGACTACCATCTGAAGCAGCCCGAGAAGGTCGAGATCGTGCCCTCGATCGCCTATGGCCGGATCGACCGCGCCTTCATCGTGCCGAACCGCAAGACCGAGGGCTTCCGCGCCTTCATCGACGTCGTGGTCGAGCCCGGCCAGCTCGCCGAGATGCGCGCCTTCCTGCGCAGCGGTGGCAAGGCGCTCACCGAAACCTGGAGCTACCCCTGGCGCGCCGAAGCGCAGGGCTAGCTGAACTGGGATAGCCTGAAGGAACCAACTGATGGACGTCGTCGAGAACGTTGAACAGAACCGCTTTGAACTATCGCTCGACGGCGGCACTGCGCTCGTCGCCTATCGCCGCGACGGCGAGCGGCTTGTGCTGATCCACACCGAAGTGCCCGAGCAGTTCGCCGGGCAGGGTGTCGGCTCGAAGCTGGCGAAGGGCGTCTTCGAACTGCTGCGGGCGAGCAAGCGCAAGGCCGTGGTCCGCTGCGAATTCCTCAAGGGCTGGATCGCGAAGCACCCCGAATATAACGACGTCGTCGACGGCTGAGCCGACGGATCAAGAAGCCTTGCGGCCGCCTCGGCGTGCCGGCTGCTTCTTGCGTCCGTAGAGCTCCAGCCGATGGCGCACGAGCTCATAGCCGAGTTCGGCCGCGATCCGCCGCTGCAATTCCTCGATCGCATCCGAGGAGAACTCGATCACCTCGCCCGAATCGACATCGATCAGGTGGTCGTGATGCTCCTGGTCGGCATGTTCGTAGCGCGAGATGCCGTCCTCGAAGGCATGGCGCTCGATCGCGCCCTGCGATTCCAGCACCTTCATCGTCCGATAGACGGTCGAGAGCGACAGGGTCGGGTCATGCGCGAAAGCGCGGGTGAATATCCCCTTCGCATCGGGATGGTCGTCGGCTTCCGCCAGCACGCGCAGGATCAGCCGCCGCTGCTGCGTCATGCGCAGCCCGGCCCCCTTCAACTGGCTCTCGAAAACGGCAATGCGCCGGTCGGTTTCGGTCATGCCTTGCCATAGCAATGCCGACCGCCAATTGCAAAACCGACAAGAAGAAAATCATTCTCATTTGCATTAATCATGCAAATGAGTTTCAATAGTGATAAAGCCGTTTACGGCTGGCCGCTCGACCTTCCCGGGTGCAGCCGATGGACAGCAGCCCTCCTATCTCTTCAGGTCAGCCGCGATCTCCGCGACGAGCTCATAGGACCGCTTGCGCTTCTCGTGATCGAAGATCGGCGCCGTGATCATGATCTCATCGGCTCCAGTCTCGCGCACGAAGGCCCCGAGCGAACGCTTCAGCGTTTCCGGCGAGCCGATGAAGGCATAGCGCAGCATCCCGGAGACATGCGCCTTCTCGGCCGGCGACCAGTACTGCTCGATATCCTCGATCGGCGGCTGGAGCTTGCCGCGCGCGCCCCGGACCATGCCGACGAAGCGCTGCTGCAGCGAGGTCGCGAGATGACGTGCTTCCTCGTCCGTCTCCGCCGCCACGACATTGATGCCCGGCATCGCATGGGGCGTCGCTAGCTGCTCGGACGGCTTGAAACGCTCGCGATAGACGGCGAGCGCCTGCATCAGCGCATCCGGTGCGAAATGCGAGGCGAAGCTGTAGGGCAGCCCGAGCTCGGCAGCGAGCTGCGCCCCGAACAGGCTCGATCCGAGAATCCAGAGCGGGACCTCGAGCCCTTCGCCCGGCACGGCGCGGATCGCCTGGTTAGGCCCTGCCGGCGCGAACAGCGCCTGCAATTCGAGCACGTCCTGCGGGAAGCTGTCCGATGACATCGGGCTCCGACGCAGGGCCCTCAGCGTGAGCTGATCGGTGCCGGGCGCGCGGCCGAGACCAAGATCGATGCGCCCCGGAAACAGAGCCTCCAGCGTGCCGAACTGTTCGGCGATGACGAGCGGGGAATGGTTCGGCAGCATGATGCCGCCGGCGCCGACCCGGATCGTGCTGCTCGCGGCCGCGAGCTGGCCGATGACGACCGAGGTCGCGGCGCTGGCGATGCCGACCATGTTGTGGTGCTCGGCCACCCAGTAGCGGGTGTAGCCGAGCCGCTCGGCATGGCGGATCAGGTCGATGGATTTCTTCAGCGCCTCGCGCGGCCCCTCCCCTTCGACGACGGGAACGAGATCGAGGACGGAGATCGCGACCATGACGGCCCCTGCTGGCTGGCGCCGGAAGGAGGCCGGCGGGGAAGGCTTGGGCTTCACCAGATGGGAAGGCTGGGTCGCCCGGTCCAGAGGGCGGCCCGCTTCGTCATGGCGCGCCTGCGCTGACGTTCTGGCGGAACGGGCTCGGCCCTGCCGCGTTGATCGCAGGAACCAGCCATGCCGAAGGGAGCGACCATGACCGCCACCGCCAATCCTGCCAAGGAAAGCCTGCGCAAGGAGCAGAAGGAGCAGCGCCGGGCCGCGCGCGAGCACGGCAAGGACGCCGAGCTCAATCGCGCGCTGAAGGACACCTTCCCGGCCAGCGACCCCGTCGCGGCCCAGACGCCGATCAAGCCCGGCGCCAAGGCGAAGAAACCGGCCTGAGGCTCAATCGCGCTGGTGGAGCAGGCGGGCGCGAATCGTGCCGTCGAGCGCGCGGATATCCTTGAGGATGTCCCGCGCCACGGCGCTCGAGACGCCGTCCGCCTCCATTACGACATAGCCGACCTCGCCGTCGGTCTGGTAGTTCTGGGCGGCGATGTTGACCTGCCGGCTGGCGAAGACGTCGTTGAGCCGCCGCAGCATGCCCGGCACGTTGCGCTGGACATGGATGAAGCGCGTGCCGATGGCGCGGGCCGGCAACTGGACCTGCGGGAAATTGACCGCGCCCACCGTCGAGCCGACATCGGAATAATCGACGAGCTTGCGCGCAACCTCGGCGCCGATGCGCTCCTGCGCTTCCTCGGTCGAGCCGCCGATATGCGGGGTGAGGATCACGTTAGAGAGCCCCTGCAGCGGCGTGACGAAACGCTCGGCATTGGAAGCTGGCTCGACCGGAAAGACGTCTACCGCTGCGCCTGCCAGATGGCCGCTCTTCAGCGCCGCCGCGACCGCGTCCAGATCGACGACGGTGCCGCGCGAATTGTTGATGAGATAGGCGCCCTTCTTCATCTTGGCGACCTGCGCCGCGCCGATCATGCCCGCGGTCTGCGGCGTCTCCGGCACGTGCAGCGAGACGATGTCGGCCGCGCCGAGCAGGGCGTTCAGGCTCTTCGTCGGCTCGGTGTTGCCGTGCCGCAGCCGGTCGGTGTGATCATGATAGATCACACGCATGCCCATCGCCTCGGCCAGCGTCGAAAGCTGGCTGCCGATATTGCCGTAGCCGATGATGCCGAGCGTCTTGCCGCGCACCTCGAAGGAGCCGTTGGCCGACTTGTCCCAGCCGCCGTCATGGGCGGAGCGGGAGCGGTCGGGGATCCGGCGCAGCAGCATGACGATCTCGCCGATGGTGAGTTCGGCGACGCTGCGCGTGTTCGAGAAGGGCGCATTGAAGACCGGCACGCCGCGCAGCCGCGCTGCATCGAGATGGACCTGGTTCGTCCCCACCGAGAAGCAGCCGACGGCGAAGAGCCGGTCGGCCCCGGCGAAGATCTCCGGCGTGAGCTGGGTGCGCGAACGGATACCGAGGACGTGGACGCCCTGGATCGCCTTGAGCAGGCCCTCGCGGTCGAGCGCCTTCGGCAGCCGTTCCAGATTGCTGTAGCCGGCCTGCTGCAGCAGTTCGACGGCGGAATCGTTGATACCTTCCAGCAGCAGGACCTTGATGCGGTCCTTCGGAAGGGAAAGGCGTTCGCTGGGGCTGGTCATGACGGCGCGCTCTTGGAGGAGCGGTTGCTATAGTCCCCGCAGCGTCAGAGGCCAACGCCCTGGACGCAACGCTATCGCGAAAAACGTCGCGACGGATGCAAAAACCTCATGGCGCGCGTCAAGCCTTCTCGACGACGAGCGTCGAGCCCTCGACCCGCACCACCTTGATCTCGGTTCCCGCCAGCAATTCCGGACCGACGATCCGCCAGGACGAATCGCCGACACGCACCCGTCCCTCGCCGCCGGTCATCGTGGCCTCAAGCCGGAAAACCCGGCCGATCAACTGGCGGCCGCGGTCGTTGAGCCCGGTCGCCGCGTCCGGCTCCTCGCCCTTCCGACGCGTCAGCAGGCGCCCCGCGAGCACGCTTGCCGCGGCGAGCACGGCGAAGGCCAGCATCGCCGCCTGCCAGCCGATACCGAACAGTCCGACGATCACGCCGGTGAGAAGGGCGGCAAGACCCAGCCAGATCAGGAAGATGCCGGGCGCCAGCATCTCTCCGCCGACCAGCACGAGCCCGAGAATGGCCCAGCTCCAGCCGCCCAGATTCACGAACCAGTCGAGCATCGCAGCCTCCGGTCAGGCGCCCGGGCGGCCGGAGGGTGGCACCGAGCCGGCCCCACTACGGCGCTGCGCAGCCGCATCCTCGCCGAATACCGCCTTGGTGAGCTGTGCGATACCGCCGACCGTGCCGGCCAGCGAGGCGGCTTCGATCGGCACGATCACGACCTTGCTGTTAGGGCTCGACGCGATCGATTTCAGCGCGTCGGTATAGCGTTCGGCGATCAGGAAGTTGGCGGCCTGGATATCGCCGCGGCTGATCGCCTCCGAGACCATGGCGGTCGCGGTTGCCTCGGCCTGCGCCAGCCTTTCGCGCGCCTCGGCGTCGCGCAGCGCCGATTCCTTGCGGCCCTCGGCGGCGAGGATCTGCGACTGCTTCTGACCCTCGGCCTTGAGGATCTCGGCCTGACGCAGGCCTTCCGCTTCGAGGATCGCCGCCCGCTTCTCGCGCTCGGCCTTCATCTGCCGGTTCATCGCGCCGGCGATATCGGCCGGCGGCAGGATGTCCCGGATCTCGATGCGCGTGACCTTGACGCCCCAGGGCGAGGCGGCGGCATCCATCACCCGCAGCAGCCGCTCGTTGATCTCGTCGCGATGCGACAGCAACTGGTCGAGGTCCATCGAGCCGACGACGGTGCGGATATTGGTCATGGTCAGGACCATCAGCGCGTCGTTGAGCGACGACACCTCGTAGCAGGCCTTGGCGGCGTCGAGTACCTGGTAGAAGGCGGCCGCGTCGATGCGCACGCCGGCATTGTCCTTGGTGATCGCCTCCTGCGAGGGAATGTCGAGCACCTGCTCCATGACATTCACCTTGTGGCCGATGCGATCGATATAGGGCACGATCAGCCCGAGGCCCGCGCTCAGCGTCCGCGAATAGCGCCCGAAACGCTCGACGGTGTAGTTGTAGCCTTGCGGAACGGTGCGGACGCCGCGCGCGATCGTCAGGATGACCAGCGCCACGATGACGATCACGGCGATGTTGAAGCCCGACAGTTCCATCTCGTCCCCCAGCGACGCCGATGCGCCATCCTGCTATGCAGGCGTCAAACTGGCGGTTGCGGCGACTGGATGCAAGCCGCGCCGGCAACGGTGAGTCGCCCATGGCGCCTCACCGTCGAATTCGGCGTCAGCTCTGTGTCGCGTCGGTATCGCAGCGCGCCAGCATGCGCGAGGCCGCGGTCACGCCCGCGAGCGAGAAGGTATAGCTGGTGACGTTGCCGCGCAGCGAGCGCGCTTCGAGCGTCATGCTGCTTCCGCCCCGCATCGCCGCCAGCAGCGCCGGCTCGCGCTCCAGCCGTTCGAGCCAGGCATTGCTGCCCTCGGTCAGCATGCGGAAGCTGTCATCGCCGATCGTGACGGTGACCACCGAGTTCCGGGCGAAGTCGTAACCCGTCTGGAAGCTCGATTCCGTATCGGTAGCCTTTTCGCCGGTCTGCACGAAGAAGAAAACGTCGCCGTGACGCAAATTGGATGGCTCTTCGGACGAAGGCTTGCTCATGATGAAGCAGCGCGCCAGATCGCCCTTCGCGTAAGTGGCTGCGTTCCAGTCGCCGAACTGGCCCAAGGATTTCGGGCTCGCCGCCTCTACGCCCGTGCTCGCCAGAATGGCGAGGCAGGCGGCCGAAAGCGCTGTCTTGAACATGGTCTCATCTCCTCTCATCGCGACCCAATTGGAAAGAAGAGTGTTACCGAGGCGTAAACATGACCCTAACAATCCGTGCGTCGATCCGGCGCAGGACGATTGTCGTCCCGGGGCTTCGCGTAGCGAAGAAACCGGAATCTGCGACCGGGTGAGGCAATCGACGCCTCGTTGCGAACCCCAAAACGACGATGCCCGGCGCGGGGCCGGGCATCGGGAGGTATCAGGGCGGTAATGCCTCAGGCGAACTGGCCGTGGCAGTGCTTGAACTTCTTGCCCGAGCCGCAGGGACAGGGCTCGTTGCGGCCGACCTTGCCCCAGCTTTCGGGATCATCCGGGTTGCGGTCGAGCACTGCGACATCGGCATCCGTCGCGGCAAACTGCACGCCGCCGCCACTATAATCCCCGAAGCCCGAGCCGGCGCCGTCCTGCACCTGGCCCGGCGCCTGATCCTCGGGCTGGTCGAAACGCACCTCGATGCGCGAGAGATGGCCGGTGACCTGCTGGCGCAGATGCCCGATCAGCCCGTCGAACAGCTCGAAGGCCTCCTGCTTGTATTCCTGCAGCGGGTCGCGCTGGGCAAGGCCACGCCAGCCGATCACCTGGCGCAGATGATCGAGCGTGACCAGATGCTCACGCCAGAGATGGTCGAGCGACTGCAGCAGCACCTGCTTCTCGACATAGGTCATGACCTCTTCGGTGTTGCGCTCGATGCGGCCGGCATAATCCTCGTCGGCGAGCTTGCGGATGCGCTCGCGGATCTCGCTGTCGGCGATGCCCTCTTCCTTGGTCCAGTCCTCGATCGGGAGATCGAGGTTGAGGTGCTGGATCACCTCCTGCTTGAGGCCGGCGCTGTCCCACTGTTCGGGATAGGCCTCCTCCGGGATATGGCGGGCGACGACATCCTCGACGACGCCATGGCGCATGTCGTCGATCGTCTCGCGCACGCTCGCCTGGCGCATGAAGTCGCGACGCTGCTCGAACACGACCTTGCGCTGGTCGTTCATGACGTCGTCGTATTTCAGGATGTTCTTGCGGATGTCGAAGTTGCGCGCCTCGACCTTGCCCTGGGCCTTCTCGACCGCCTTGTTGATCCAGGGGTGGACGATCGCCTCGTCCTCCTTGAGGCCGAGCTTGGTCAGCATACCGTCCATCCGGTCGGAACCGAAGATGCGCATCAGGTCGTCCTGCAGCGACAGGAAGAACTTCGAGCGGCCGGGATCGCCCTGGCGGCCAGCGCGGCCGCGCAGCTGGTTGTCGATGCGCCGGCTCTCGTGGCGCTCGGTGCCGACGATGTAGAGTCCGCCCGACTTGAGCACGCGCTGCTTGAATTCGGCGACCTCGGCGCGGATGGCGGCGGCCTTCGCGTCGCGCTCCGAACCTTCCTCCAGGCCGGCGAGATCATGGGAGATCCGCATCTCGGCATTGCCGCCGAGCTGGATGTCGGTGCCGCGGCCGGCCATGTTGGTGGCGATGGTGATCGCGCCGGGCACGCCGGCCTGTGCGACGATATAGGCTTCCTGCTCGTGGAAGCGGGCGTTCAGCACGGCGAAGGCCTTGACCGTCTTGCCTTCGCGAGCCGCGGCATAGACCGGCTCCAGTGCCGTCGGATCGGTGAAGTCGAGAAGCTTGTAGCCCTCCTTCTCCAGCATCTCGGCGATGAGCTCCGAGCGCTCGATCGAGGTCGTGCCGACCAGCAGCGGCTGGCCGTTGGCCTGCGCGGCCTGGATCTCGCGGATGACGCCGCGCACCTTCTCCTCGAAGGTGCGGTAGACCTCGTCGTCCTCGTCCTTGCGGGAGATCGGGACGTTGGTCGGGATCTCGACAACCTCGAGCTTGTAGATCTGGAAGAATTCGTCGGCCTCGGTCGCCGCCGTGCCGGTCATGCCGGCGAGCTTGGCGTAGAGGCGGAAATAGTTCTGGAAGGTGATCGAGGCCAGCGTCGCGTTCTCGGGCTGGACGGTGACGTGCTCCTTGGCTTCCAGCGCCTGGTGCAGGCCTTCCGAGTAGCGTCGGCCCGGCATCATGCGGCCGGTGAACTCGTCGATGATCACGACCTCGTCGTTGCGGACGATATAGTCCTTGTCGCGCGTGAACAGCGAATGGGCGCGCAACGCCTGGTTGACGTGATGGACCAGCGTGACGTTATGCGCGTCGTAGAGATCGCCCTCGGTCAGGATGCCGACCTCGCGCAGCAGCTCCTCGATATGATCGTTGCCGGCCTCGGTCAGCGCCACCGTGCGCTGCTTCTCGTCGACCTCGTAATCGGCCGGGACGAGACTCGGCAGAACCTTGTCGATCGAGACGTAGAGGTCCGACTTGTCGTCGAGCGGGCCGGAGATGATCAGCGGCGTGCGGGCTTCGTCGACCAGGATCGAATCGACCTCGTCGACGATCGCGAAATGGTGGCCGCGCTGGCTCATCTGCGCGACGTCGTATTTCATGTTGTCGCGCAGGTAGTCGAAGCCGAACTCGTTGTTCGTGCCGTAGGTGATGTCGCAGGCATAGGCGCGCTGGCGCTCCTCGTCATCGAGGCCGTGCACGATGATGCCGACGGTCAGGCCGAGGAAGTTGTAGAGCTTCGCCATCCACTCGGCATCGCGCCGGGCGAGGTAGTCGTTGACGGTGACGACGTGGACGCCCTTGCCTTCGAGCGCGTTGAGATAGGTCGGCAGCGTCGCGACCAGCGTCTTGCCTTCGCCGGTCTTCATCTCGGCGATGGCGCCCTCGTGCAGCACCATGCCGCCGACGAGCTGGACGTCGTAGGGCCGCTGGCCGAGCACGCGCTTGGCCGCCTCGCGCACCGTGGCGAAGGCGGGCACCAGCAGATCGTCGAGCTTCTTGCCGGCGGCGATCTGCTGTTTGAACTCCTCGGTACGCGCCTTGAGCGCCTCGTCGCTCAGCGCGGCGACCTCAGTCTCGAGCGCGTTGATCGCGGCGACGCGGGGCTGGTAGCCCTTGACGCGGCGGTCGTTCGACGAGCCGAAGAGTTTCTTTGCGAGCGCGCCAAGCATGTTGGGCCTTTCAGATGATGCTTCAAGCTTCCGCTCGGCGCGTAGCGTTGTCGCGCGCGAACCGAAAGCTCGGGTATTCTCGAATTGCGACCGCGTGTTTAGACGCGAGCGCGGGCAGGGTCCAGCGTGCGTTTCGTCCTATTGGCAGCGAAACGGCAAGTGAATTCGGCTCCGGATGTGGGGTTTTTTCGCTCCGCTTCCAAGAGCCCGCACCTCAGATCACCCGCCGCTGCGGCATCGGGGGCAGCGCAAAGCTACGTGAGCGGCCGGCGCAATCGCTTGAACCGCCTTGCCTTTGCCGCGTTCATCGGGCAGTGCAGCCGCCAAAGCGTCTCGGGTTTCCGACGAAAGGCCGTCATTCATGAACTCAGCCCGTTTCATCGCCGTCCTCGGCTTCACGCTGCTGGCGGCACCGGCCTTCGCCCAGGCGGACAAGGTCGTCGCCAAGGTCGATGGCATCGCGATCACCGAGAAGGACGTCCAGCTCGCCACCGAGGATCTCGGCGAGCGCCTCGCCCAGCTCCCCGAGGAGCGCAAGCGCGACGAGGTCGTGAACTATCTCGTCGACCTCAAGCTCGGCGCCAGGGCCGCGGCCGAGGCCAAGATCGGCGATACCCCCGATTTCGCCGCCCGCCTCGCCTATTACCGCGAGAAGGTGCTGCTCGACGAGTATCTGACGCGCGAAGGCAAGAAGGCCGTCACGGCCGATGCCGCGAAGAAGCTCTTCGACGACACCACCAAGGCCATGACCCCCGAGGAGGAGGCCCATGCCCGCCACATCCTGGTCGAGGACGAGGCGCAGGCCAAGGCTGCGGTCGAGCGGCTGAAGAAGGGCGAGGATTTCGCCAAGGTCGCGGCCGAGCTTTCCAAGGATCCCGGCTCCGGCAAGGAGGGCGGCGATCTCGGCTGGTTCACCAAGGATCGCATGGTGCCGGAATTCGCCGAAGCCGCCTTCAAGCTGAAGAAGGGCGAGATTTCCGAGCCGGTGAAGAGCCAGTTCGGCTGGCACGTCATCAAGCTCGAGGACAAGCGCTCCAAGCCGCTGCCGGATTTCGCCGCCGTGAAGCCGCAGATCGACCAGTATCTCGAGCGCAAGGCCCAGCAGGATCTCGTCCTCGCCATGCGCGAGAAGGCCAAGGTCGAGCGCCTCGACAAGCCGGCGGCGCCGGCGCCCCCTGCTCCGGACGCCGCCAAGCCGGCCGAGCCGAAGAAGAACTGATTTGCCCATGCCGGCCGCTACGCGGCCGGCATGGTCTTTAAGCATTCAGCCGCATTTGATGCCGCATTTGACGACGGGCCTGCCATCTGGCCCGATTTCGACCCAGCATTGCCAGGTGCACCCCTTCGGCAGAACGTCCTTGTTCTCTTTGCCGAGAACGCCGACGGCGTGGCCGATGGCTTCTTCCAGTTTCTTCTGTGCTCGTGCGATCTCGGGCGTCAGCAAAGTATCCGACATGTCGCCTCCCCTAAGCATGCCTTTCATGCAACTTAAAGTTGCAGCATTAATAAGAAGGTTGCAACTGCTATTTGATTCGCCTGCCGCTCTTGTTTTCTGACGATCTCTACGGCAGATCAGCCTCCTCATTTGGAGGAAGCCCGATGGCCGGCAAGGATGTCCCCGTTTCCCCGCTCGCGCCGAAGCGCCAGCCCAAGGTTCCAGCCGTGCCGGGCGTGCGCTTCGCCACCGCCGAGGCCGGCATCCGCTACAAGGGTCGCCAGGACGTCTGGTTCGCGCTGCTCGACCAGGGCACGCAGGTCGCCGGCGTCTTCACCCGCTCGAAATGCCCCTCCGCCCCGGTCGACTGGTGCCGCGAGAACCTGAAACAGGGCTCGGCACGCGCCGTCGTCGTCAATTCCGGCAATGCCAACGCCTTCACCGGGTTGAAAGGCCGTGATGCCGTCAAGCTCACCGCCGAGATCGCCGCCAAGGCCGCCGGCTGCAAGCCTGAAGAAGTCTTCATCGCCTCCACCGGCGTGATCGGCGAGCCGCTCGACGCGACCAAATTCAAGGGCGTGCTCGACGACTGCGCCAAACGCGCCACTGATGGCCCCTGGATCGACGCCGCCCGCGCGATCATGACCACCGACACCTTCCCGAAGGCGCTGACCCGCAAGGCCAGGATCGACGGCAAGGACGTGGTCATCGCCGGCATCGCCAAGGGCGCCGGGATGATCGCGCCGGACATGGCGACGATGCTCTCCTTTGTCTTCACCGACGCGCCGATCGCCGCACCCGTGCTGCAGGCGCTGCTCTCCAAGGGCGTGAAGGGCTCGTTCAACGCGGTCACCGTCGACAGCGATACCTCGACATCGGACACGCTGATGCTGTTCGCCACCGGCAAGGCGGCCGCGCGCGGCGTGCCGGTGATCACCGAGATCAACGACGCCAGGCTCTCCGGCTTCAAGCGCGCGCTGAATTCGATCCTGCTCGAACTCTCCCATCTCGTCTGCAAGGACGGTGAAGGCGCGCGGAAATTCGTCGAGGTGCGCGTCACCGGCGCGACGTCCGCCCGCTCGGCCAAGCGCGTCGCGCTCTCGATCGCCAATTCGCCGCTGGTCAAGACCGCCATCGCCGGCGAGGACGCCAATTGGGGCCGCGTCGTCATGGCCGTCGGCAAGGCCGGCGAACCGGCCGACCGCGACAGGCTCGATATCGGCTTCGGCGATATCGTCGTGGCCAGGCAGGGGGCGCGTGCTGCTTCTTATGATGAGCACGCGGTATCCGAGTATATGAAGGGCGACAATATCGTCATCACCGCCGATCTCGGCATCGGGCGCGGCAAGGCCACGGTCTGGACCTGCGACCTCACCAAGGCCTATGTCGAGATCAATGGCGACTACCGCTCCTGAGGCTGCGCCGGCTCAGGAGCCCGGGCGCGGCTTCATCGCCTTCAACCTGCTGACCTGCTCCCTGCTGTGGGGGTCGAGCTATCTGTTCATCAAGCTGATGAGCGGGGACGTCTCGGCTCTCACCATCGCAGCCAGCCGCGGCATCCTCGGCGCGGTCTCGCTGTCGCTCTGGAGCCTGTGGCGCGGGCGCAATCCGCTGCCGCGCAAGGCGGAGATCCTGCCCTGGATCTTCCTCGGCACCACCAATGGCTGGCTCCCGAACGTGCTGGTCGCCTATGCGCTGACGCAGCTCGCCAGCGGTCCGGCAGCGATGATCCAGGCGGCAGGGCCTCTCGTCGTCGCGCTCATCGCTCATTTCGCCTTCTCGGAGGAGAGGCTGAGCCGGCGTCGGCTCGGCGGCATCCTGCTCGGCATGGCCGGCGTCGCTCTGCTGATCGGGCCGCGCCTGTTCGAGGGCGGCGGTACCGCGCTCAGCGTCTTGGCGATGATCGGGGCGACGCTGAGCTATGCATCCGCCAACATCTATGTCCGGACGGTTCCCTCCGCCACCGGTGACCCGGCCCGGCTGGCGCTGGGCCAGCAGATGCTCTCCGGCATGATCGCGACGACGCTGACGCTCGCGATCCTTGGGCCGGCTGCCTTTCTGCCGCTCGGCAACCACCTGCCGGCGATGCTGATGCTCGGGGTCGTCGCCACGGCCATTCCGGTGACGGTGTTCATGCGGCTGATCCGGGCCGCGGGCCCGACCCGGGCGGCGATGACCGGCTATCTCGTCCCGACCGTGGCGGTGATCCTCGGCGTCGTCGTGCTGCACGAGGCGCTGGAGTTGCGGCAGGTCCTCGGCGGCGGCATCATCCTGGCCGGCGTCTTCCTCGTCACGACGGCGCCACGCAGGGTGGGGACGTCATGAAGATCGGGACTTTCGCGGCGGCCGCCCTGGCCGGCGCCGTCATGGCAGGCTGCCAGGCCACGCGCCAGCCGGCGACGATGGCCTTTTCGGCAGAGGAAGCGGCCTTCATCAACAAGCCGGGCAACGGCGTCGTCACCGGCCACGCCTTCCGCACCAAGCCGAGCGGGGCGGTGGTCAATGCGGCCGGCGAAGTCGTCCGCCTGATCCCGGCCACGGCTTTCACGCGCGAGCGCTTCGCCAATCTCTACGGCAAGCGGAAATACATCCCTCATAGCGCCTATCCGCGCGACGACGAGGTCGACCCGGCCTATGCGCGGTACACCCGCACGACCAAGGCGGAGTCCAACGGCCGCTTCGTCTTCGAGAAGGTCGCGCCGGGAACCTATTTCCTCACCACGCAGGTGATCTGGGGAGACGAGGCCGCCTTTTCGCGCGAGGGCGGCTCGGTCTATGACAGCGTCACGCTGACGGGCAAGGAAACCGAGCCCGTCCAGGTCATCCTCTCCGGCAACTGAGTTCTCCTGTGAAGCTGCTCCTCGTCGTCGCCTGCGCCCTGATCGATGCCGATAACCGTGTGCTCGTCACCCAGCGGCCCGAAGGCAAGGCGCTGGCGGGCCTGTGGGAGTTTCCCGGCGGCAAGCTCGAGCCCGGCGAGCGGCCGGAACCGGCCCTGATCCGCGAGCTCTCCGAGGAACTCGGCATCACCGTGAAGGAGAACTGCCTCGCACCGCTGACCTTCGCGAGCTATGCCTATCCCGAATTTCATCTGCTGATGCCGCTCTATATCTGCCGGCGCTGGGAGGGTACGGCCATGTCCCGCGAAGGCCAGGCGCTGAAATGGGTCCGCCCCGGCAAGTTGCGCGATCTGGCCATGCCGCCGGCCGACGAGCCATTGATCCCGCCGCTGATCGACCTGCTCGGCGCCTGAAACTCAATGCACGGCCGGCAGGCCGAGCGCCTCCCAGCTTTCCCTTGGGATCGGCTCGCCGACATGGAAGGCGAAGGCGGTGACGCGCTTCAGGTCGGCCGAGACGGTGCAGGCGAAGCGCAGGCCGTACCAGCTCCGCTTGCTGCGAAAGGCCGCGCCCTCCGCCGTCAGGACCCGGCCTGAGAGCTTCGTGCTCGCCTGCGCATAGGCGGTGACGCGATCCGGCTCGAAGCTGCGCTGCCAGTCATGGATCTGGCCCATCGCTTCCAGGCCGCAGAGCTGTTCGACGCGCTCGTCCGGCGCGAGCCGCGGCAGCAGCGCGACGGTCTCGCGGCTGCGCGGATCGGCCAGAACCCGCTGCGACAGCATGCGCGGCGGATGGATCATGCCATCTGCTTCGACCGGAGCAGGCGAGGCACTTGGAGCAGACAAGGCATTTGGAGCAGGCTCATCCGGCTTCGGGAGAGCGTCCGGCAGCACCGGTGCTGCCGGGGCGGGAATGGCAACGATCGGCGGCCGCCTGGGTCGGGTCAGCGCTTCGAACTCCTCGGGAGTCTGCAACTCGACCTCGATGCTTTGCTCGGTGACCGGCGCCAGATCGAAGCTCTGAACCGCGAAAGCAGCCAGCCACGCGAGGAGCCCCGCATGCAGGATCACGGCGACCGGCAGGCCGGGAGCGGGCATCGAGGGCCGTGCCGGGAGCGCGACCTCCATGGCTCAGACCGCGGCCCTGTCGCGGGCAGCCGCCGCCGATCGCGCTATCCTCGTCATCCGGCCTTGTGCCCCTGCTCCCTTGTCGGGCAACAGCGACGATCAAGCCGGCATTTTTGTGATCTCGGGCAATGGCTCGGCCACGGCCTCGTTCTGCCCGAGCTGGAAGCGCTCGAAACGCTGCAGTTCCTCCTCGATCGCCGTCTTCAGTGCGGACGCCTCGCAGCCTTCGAGCCAGGTCCATTGCTGCATCAGGAGCTTGCCGGCGGCCCGGTCGGTCTTCAGATCGAGCACCGCGACGACCCGTTCCCCCGCCAGGACCGGCAGGCCGAAATAGCCATAGGCGCGCTTCTCCTTCGGCAGATAGGCCTCGAAGACATGGGCATAGTCGAGCAGGAGCTTCGCCCGCTTGCGCTGGATCATCAGCGGATCGAAGGGCGAGAGGATATGGATCAGCGTTTCGTCCGGCGCAGCAAGCGGTTCCAGCGCGGCCGGAGAGGCCCAGTGCTGCGTCTTGCCGGCACCTTCCACGGCGACCGGAACGAGGTCCCGGCGCTTGACGCGGGCGGCGATCAGTTCGGCCACGGCCTTCTTCGAGGGCGCGTCGAGATGGCAGATCGAATCGAGGCTGACCAGCCCCTGCGCCCGGAGCGCCCGGTCGAGCAGATAGGCTGTGATCTGCCGCTCGCTCGCCGGGGTCGGTTTCTTCTCCCACTGGAAATGCCGATCGAACAGTTCATAGGTCTTGACCATGCCGGCGCGCGCCGAAATCGCGAGCTCGCCATCGTAGAAGGCCCGTTCCAGCAGCCCCTTGGACGGCTTCTTGCTGGCCCAGAGATGCGCCTTCTCGATCAGGTCCTCCTCGATGTCGCGGATCGACAACGCGCCGTCCTTGCGGATGCGGCGGAGCAGCTTGCGCGTCTCCTCACGGGCGCCGACCGCCGACCAGCGCTTCGGCTCCTCGCGATGCGCCTTCATCGCCGGCAGGAAATAACGGATGTCACGGGTGGGCACGTAGGCCAGCGCATGCGTCCAGTACTCGAAGACGCTCTTCCCGACTGATTGCAGATGGGCGAGGTCGGCCCGGCGATAGGCGGGGAGGCGGGCATAGAGGATATGATGGTGGCAGCGCTCGATCACGTTGATCGTGTCGATCTGGACATAGCCGAGATGCTCGATCGCGGCGCACGCGGCGTCCGGCCCGGCCCCGAAAGGGTCGCGCCGGTCGAGCCGCTGGGCATGAAGCCAGAGGCGGCGGGCCTGTTCGACGGAAAGGGAGGTCGGCTTGCGGGATCGCGGAGGCATGGGAAGCAGGCTAGCCGCACCCGCACCATTCGGTAAGGCCCCGAGGGCTTCGCAGCTGACAGCCACTGGCGGGAGCGTCGCGGATGAAGCTGCGGGCTTGATACGCGCTCGGTCCATAGGCTTGCTGCTCAGGCAAAGGCGGACGCCACCAGAGCTGCTGCCGGCTATGGCGCGACGATCAGCGCCCAGTAGACCTGATATTTCGAGCCCGGCGCATAGGCCGTGGCGATGCCCATGCGCTTGGCCTTCGCGTCCTTCATGACGCGATCATGCTGGGGCGAATCGCGCCAGCCCGAGAAGGCCTCGGCGAGACGGCGGTAGCCGGCCGAGAGATTGGCTTCGGCGCCGGCCTGGCCTTCCCGCGCGAGGCGCGCCTTGACCGCATCGGCCTGGGCCGGCTTGTCCGATCCGGCCATCACGGTCGCTTCGCGCTGGGCGGCCTCGACGAGGGCCGGGTCGAGCGTCAGCGCGCCGAGGCCCGCATTGAGGCGGTAGGCCGAGATCATCGCCCGCGCCTGCTCGGTATCGACACGGGCCGAGGCCGAGCCGAGATCGCGATAGAAGGCCGGCTGGCCCTGGCGCTGCGGCTCGGCACAGCCGGCCACGCCGAGGAGAGCAAGCGCGCCGGCAAGCGCCGCCGGGCAGGTCATCGCGCGCGAAGCCGCGATGTGGCGCAGAAAGCTGGGCATCCGATCATTCCTTGCTGTCGTCCTTGGCGGGCTCGGGCGCGGGAGCAGGCGTGGCAGCCTCGGCCTCCTCGTCCTCGGGCTCCTCCGCCACTACCGGCTTGCGCGAGCGGCGTACCGGAGCGGGCGCTTCCCGTTTCGCGCGGCTGCGCGGACCATCTCCCCGGCCGACCGCCGCGGCGATGCTGCCAAGCGAGTGCTCGACGCCCTCGAGACCGCGCACCATCAATTCGGGCACGGAGGCGGCCGGCTCCATCTCGGCAAGGCGCTTGTGGATCGCGAAGTTCAGGTCGCTGTTGACCCGGCCGGTGATCTCGACATCGCCGACCACGCAGACGAGCTCGAAATCCATCGTCGTGGTGCCCAACTTCTTGAACATCACGGCCGGCGGCGGCTTCTGCATGACATCGCCATGGTTCGACGCAACCTCGGACAGCATCGCCCGCACCTGGCCGGCATCCAGCGAGCGCGGCACGGTGAGCGCGATCAGCACGCGCCCGGTCCGGTCGTTGCGGACGCGGTTGCGCACCACGCCGGAGATCAGGTTCGAGTTCGGGACGATCACGGTCGCCCGGTCGAAGGTCGCGATCTCCGTCGAGCGGACATTGATGCGCTTGACGATGCCCTCGACGTCGCCGACCAGCACCTGATCGCCGACCCGGATCGGCCGCTCCCAGAGCAGGATCAGGCCCGAAACGAAATTCGACACCACCGATTGCAGGCCGAAACCGATACCGACCGAAAGCGCCGACGCCACCAGCGTCAAGCGCTCCAGACTGAGGCCGACAGCCGTGACGGTGATCGCCGCAGCCGCGATATAGCCGATATAGCCGGACGCCGTGGTGATCGAGTTGCGCAGGCCCGGATCGAGCGTGGTCGTCGGCAGGAACTGGTTCTCGAGCCAGCGCTGCATCGCCCGCGTCGCACCGATGCCCATCGCGAAGACGATCGCGCCGACGACGATCGTCGAAAGCGAGACCGTGACGCCGCCGACCTGGAAGCCGAAGAAGGCGGCGCGCAACGAAACGAGGAAATCGCTCGATTCCAACCCCCAGGGCGCCAGGACGAGCAGCACCGTCACCGCGATCAGCAGCAGCTTCAGCACGCCGACGCTGACGACCGAGATCTTGTCGAGCGTGGCGGCGCGCAGGCCCATGCCCGCCTTCAGCGTCAGGGCGAAGCGGCCCTTGCCGCTGAGCAGGCGCGGAATGCCGAGGTCGATGAACTGGAAGACCAGCAGGAACAGGCAGGCGACGATGCCGACCCAGAGCGCCTGCTCGGCCAGGAAGGCGGCGAAGATGACATAGCCGCCGAGTGCCGCCGCGATGATGCCGAAGCCGATGATCCAGCCGAGAATGCGTACCGGCCCCAGACTCGCGCCATCGACCGGGACGTAAGGACCGAGGCAGGCTTCCTGCTCGACGTCGTCATCGTCGCGAATCCGGTAGAGCCCGGCAATCAGGGCGAGCGCGAACAGGATGGCGAAGAACGCCTTGACGATGATCGAGACGGCCAGACCGGCGGCGATGGCCTGCAGCCAGGCCTCGAAGACCTTGCCGATGGACATGACGGCCGCAAGCGAACCGGCGATCCAGACGACGCTGCGCGCCGTCGTATCCATCACCTTGACGAGGCGCCGCTGCGGGCTGGACGGTGCGAACAGCGCATCGGCCAGCGCCTGCACGAAGGCGAAGAAGGCCAGGCCCACGACGACGGCCCAGATCACCGGCTGGATGCGGGGCGGCAAAAGCCCGGTCGTGTTCAGGGCCTTGTAGATCAGCCAGCTCGCCAGCACCGGGGGCGCCGCGCCGGCGATGATATGAGCGAGCGCGATATAGAGGCAGTGCAGGTTGCCGGTGTCCTGCGTGTTGCTGAAGCGCGCCTTGAAGCGCGGCAGATAGCGCGCCCGCGCCAGATAGAGCAGGAGAGCGCCCATCAGGGCGAGCGCGACCACGGTGCCGCGCGTGCCGGAAAAGGCATCGCTCACGCCCTCCAGCCAGCCGCCGAAGATATAGCCGGAGGCGCGCAGGTCTTCCGGCGCCGTCGCGATCGCGTTGCCCCAGACCTCGGGGTTCGCCACGGAAGGGCCGGCGGCGAACAGCTGCTTTGCGAAGATGTCCCGGCGCTTGTCGCCGATGCTGCTCTGCAATTGCTCGGCCTGGAGCAGCGAGGCCCTGGCGATCTTCAGCGTCTCGTCGGCGTCGGCATAGGCCTTGGCGCGCGCCTCGCGGTCCCGGACGATCTCGGCGCTCTCGGCCGGCGCACTCGCCTCCGGCTTGGGGCCGAGCTGGTCGAGCCTGAGCTTGGCCTGGTCGACCTTCGGCGTCTGCTCGTCGACGATCAGGCGCAGCTGGTCGAGCGAGGGTTGCAGCCGCAGACGCTGCCGCTGCAATTCGGCGTCGCTCGGATCGGGCGAGGCCAGCGTCGCCTCGATCTGGGCGAGATCCGCGCGAACGATGTCCAGCCGGGCGCGAAGGCTGCCCGGCTCCGCCGGCGCCTGCGCGAAGGACGGGCCCGCCACAGAGAGCGTCAAGACCAGAAGAACGAGGCAAGCCGTCAGCAGGCCTTGCAGACCCCTGAACGATGCGTGCGCCCTATGCGCTGCCATGGTGGTGAGGCCCTGTCCGGCCGAATGATTCGGCTCCGACTCGACCCTCGGCACAGCCATGCGCGCAAGGCAAGATGAAGAGCGGAATTCGACCGGCACGAAGGACTTCCGAGCTTGCGGATGGAACGGGGTGGGGAGACGGACCCCGCCGCCTCTTCGCCGCAAAACACGACCTGAAGATGGCGAAAGCAGCGCTTTTGTCGGCTTGCCCGTTAGTCGCGTCCCTTGCCCTTCGCCTTGACACGATTGTGGTAGCTCGCATTGCCGAGGCCGGTGCCGATCGTCAGCACGGCCCAGTTCTCGACATCCTGCATCGCCGGCATCTCGCTCAGGCCCTGGATCACCGCGTCGTTGTGCATGACGACCTCGGTCTCATGCTCGCCGATCTCCGGAACAAGCGCGCGGATGCTGTCGACGAGATTGAAGCGGCTGCTTTCCCAGTTGCCGGGCAGGTTCTGCGCACCGCGATCGATCGCGCCGTCCGGCTGGATCAGGCCGGGGCAGCCGACGCCGATGAACGGTGCGACCCGCAACCCCTCCTTCTCGGCGTTGCCGATCTGCTCGCGCAGCATCTCGCCCAGCCGCTCGATCGCCTCGTCGCGGCTCGGTTCCTCCTCGGCATGGCGCCAGAGATCCGATTTCCAGACCCGCGCCTTGCTCAGGTCGGGCGCCTTCTTCTGCCTGAGCTCGACGATCCCCGCGCGGATGTTCGAACCGCCGATATCGACGGCGACGAGGCTGTCATAGGCCTCGAATATCCATTTCGGCGCGAGATGGGCGCTGCCGACCAGTCCGGCCTCGTCGGGATGATGGCTGACCGGGACGAGATCGAGATCGCGTCCGTCGGTCCGCAGGATGATGGCGGCACGCGCGATGGCGAGCTCGCCGACGCGGCTCTCGCGGAAACCTCCGCCCACAACGATGCGCTCGATATCCGCCCAGCTCTTCAGCCGCGCGAAGCGGCGAATGACAAAGGCGAGCGACTGGGCAAAGCCTTCGACGGCACTGAGCACCAGTGCAGCCTCTCTCGCATCGCCCTCCTTGATCAGGGCGTCGAGTTCCTTCTTGCTGATGTCGGCCGTCTTGCCCTCGAGCGGATCGTCGCCGTTGCGCTTGAGATGACTGCGCAGCGCGTCGAGATGCTCGATGAAGGCGCCGCGGCTCGCCTTGTCGCCGACGAAGCCGTCATCGTCGCGCACCTCCAGATTATAGCTGGTGACCACCACCGAAGGCAGCTCGCTCGCGCCATGCGGCCCTGTTGCGGCCTTGGCCGCATTGCGTGACGTCTCGGCGGTCGCCGTGGCCATGTCCTTCCCCCCTCGGTCGATGCGGATCAGCGGAGGCAACCCGCCGGAGCCTGCCCGGGTTCCGCCGGCGGGGCGATGCGCCGCATGCAGCCCGCCTGCGCGCAGCGGGCTCGCCCCGGCGGTTGACCGCCGGGGCGAACGCCGCTCCAACAGGAGGGAAGCTGCCTCGATGCGGCCTGGGGGATGGAACGTGTCGGATCTGATTTTACGGATGGTGATCATCGGAGCGGGGGCGACCGCGCTCACCGATATCTGGGCTCAATTCCTACGCCTCTTCGGCTTCCCCAAGCCGAACTGGGCGATGCCCGGCCGCTGGTTCGCGCATCTGCCGCGCGGCCGCATCCGGCACGACGACATCGCGAGGTCGGAGCCCGTTGCCGGCGAGCTCGTGATCGGCTGGATCTGTCATTATCTCGTCGGCATCGCCTTCGCCGGCATCGTATTGGCAATAGCTGGTGCCGATTGGGCTCGCAACCCGACCCTGCTGCCGGCGCTGATCGTCGGCTGGGTCACGATCGGCTGCGGCTGGTTCATCCTGCAGCCGGGAATGGGCATGGGCGTCGCCGCCTCGAAGAAGCCGAATGCCGGCCAGATCCGGCTGCTGAACTTCGTCAGCCACACCATCTTCGGCCTCGGGCTCTACGGCACGGCGCTGCTGACGCGTTGAAGCGCTTCAATCGAGAATGCGCGTCTCATACTGGTAGAGTGTGCGGAAGCCGAGACTGCCATAGAGGCTGATCGCGACCGCATTGCTCTGTTCGACCTGCAGATAGGCGCTGTGGCAGCCCATCGCCCCGGCCCAGCCCATCAACCCCTGCACGATCCTGCGGCCATAGCCATGGCCGCGATGGTCTGGATGGACGCAAATCAGGCCGATCTCGGCCATGCCACGCTCGGCGACGCTCATGCCGAAGGCGACCGCCTCGCCCTCGACCAGCCAGGTTCCGAAGGCGGCCGGCATCTTCACCCGCTCGATGACGGCCGCGAGATTGCCGGCATGGGTCTTGTTGCCGCTCTGCAGCGCAGCAGCGCCGGCCGTCCATTCCTGGCTCGGCCGCGCCTCGATCTGCAATTCCGCCTCCTCCGAAGCCGTAAAGCCGGCGAGCGGTGAGATCTGGCCGAAGGACTTGTCCTTGACCCGGTAGCCGCGCTCCAGCACCGCCGCGCGCGTCGCCTCCGCCACCAGCGGCGTCAGGCGGATGGCGGGGGTCAGCCCGTCCGCACGATAAAGCTCCTCGATCAGGTCGAGCATCGCGCCGTCGAGTTCCGCGCCATAGCTCAGCGGCGTCGCCGAATTGGCCCGGCCCGAATAGCCATTGGCGAAACGCAGCACCCAGTCGCCGACGACGAGCGTCGACAGCGCCGGCCAGGCATTGATGATGCGCCGCTCGCAGCCGAGCACGATTTCGCTGTCTTCCGTCTTTGTCAGCATTCTATCCCCCGGATGGCTTCCGCGGTGTCGGCCGCCAGCCCGGCGGCGCCATCTCGAAGCCCTTGAATTCAAAGCCCGGCGCGACCGTGCAGCCGACCAGCGTCCAGGCGCCGAGCGAGGTCGCGCTCTGCCACCAGCCGGCCGGCACCACGAATTGCGGGCGCTGGCCGGCAGCAAGCTCGGTACCGAGATGATGGGCCGAAGCGTCATGGCCGTTAGGCGAAACTGTGATCACCAGTGGCGCCCCGGCATAATGGTGCCAGATCTCGGCGGCATCGACGCGATGCCATTCCGAGGTCTCGCCCGTATCAAGCAGATAGTAGATCGCGGTCGAGAAGCCCCGCCCCTCCGGCCCGGCCGGATCGCGAAAGGTCTCGCGATAATGCCCGCCTTCGGGATGGGGCTTGAGGTCGAGCAGTCGAATGACCTCCGCCGCCGTCAGTCCGTCGAGCTGCATCGCCATGATCAGAACCGGTTCTTGGCGTCACGCAGCGCCGCGAAGACCGCGCCCGGCGCAGCGCCGGCCAACCCGACGGCCGCGGCCAGCGCCGGCTCGCCGGCCCGGAAGAACGGATTGGTCGCCTTTTCCTCGGCGACCGTGGTCAACGCCCAGAACCGGCCTTCGGCCTTGGCCTTCTCGGCCTCGGCGAAGCGCGCCTTGAGCGCCTCGTTCGCCGGATCGACCGACCGGGCGAAGCGGGCGTTCGCAAGGGTGTAGTCATGCCCGCCGAGCAGGCGGGTATCGCCGGGCAAAGCCATCAGGCGCGAGAGCGAGGTCCACATCCGCTCCATCTGGCCGGGCTGGACCCGCCCGCAGCCCATCACGAAGACGACGTCGCCGACCAGCGCCAGTTTCGCGCCGCGCCCGACGAAGCTGAGATGCCCGTCTGAATGGCCCGGCGTGTGCCAGATCTCGAAATTCTCGCCGCCGAAGGCCACGGTATCGCCTTCGCCGACGACCCGGTCGAGCGGCGCGCTGGTCCGCGCATCGGCCGGGCCGACGACATTCGCGCCGGTTGCCTGCTTCACCTCGGCGACGCCTTGCGTGTGATCGTGATGGGCATGGGTGATGAAGATGTCGCTGATCGTCCAGCCCTTCGCCTTCGCGGCGGCCAGCGTCTCGCCGGCATCGGGCACGTCGATGGCGGCGCAGGCACCGCTGGCGGGGTCATGAAGCAGCGCGCCCGCATTGTCGCTGAGCGTGCGGAAGACGTGAAGGTCGAGCGGCATGGCTTCCTCCGGCAGGGTCGGCCCACCGGAACGGCGAGCGGTCATGCGCCCTGCATGGGCCATGCCCGGCCGCCGATCAACCCGGCATCGTCTCGGGGCAGCCCTTGCGCTCGGGCCTCATGCGTTCCATGTCAGGCGCCATGCCTCTCGACGTCGTCGACCTGCGCGCCTTCTATGCGAGCCCGCTTGGCCACGTGGCCCGGCGCTTCATCGGCCGGGCGATGCTGCGATTCTGGCCGGATTGCGCGCGCCAGCGCCTGCTCGGCCTCGGCTATTCGACGCCTTATCTCTCCGTGCTCGGCATGCAGGCCGAGCGAACCATCGCCTTCATGCCGGCAGCCCAGGGCGTGGTGAACTGGCCCTCGCCCGGCCTCTCCGCCTCCGCACTGGTCGAGCCGACGCTCCTGCCCTTGCCGACCGCCTCGATCGACCGGGTCGTGCTGGTCCATGCGCTGGAGGAGACCGAAAGCCCCGACGACCTGCTGGAAGAGGTCTCGCGCGTGCTCAATCCCGGCGGGCGGATGATTCTCGTCGTGCCCAACCGGCGCGGGCTCTGGGCCCGCATGGACGGCACGCCCTTCGGCCAGGGTCGCCCCTTCAGCCGCCGCCAGCTCTCCGCCCTGATGCGCGGCGCCGAATTCTCGCCCGAGCATTGGACCGAGGCGCTCTATGTCCCGCCTCTGCAAAAGCGGCTGCTGATGCGATCGGCCCGGGCGTGGGAGCAGATCGGTGCGGGCTTGTCGCTGCCCTTCGCCGGCGTCCATATCATCGACGCCACCAAGCAGTTCTACCGGCGCGCACCCCTGCGCGCGACGCGGCGCAGTTTCGCGCTGAGACCCGTCCTCCTGCCGCAGGCCTCGCCGACGCCGCGTGCGGCAAACCCGCCTGCGAGGCCAGGAACGGGTTGACAATTTCGCCGGGTCGCGGCCAAGGTCCGCCGCTTTTCAAGCCCGGTTTGCTGTAAAACCGCCGCTCCGCCCGCTTTTGGCGCGGAATCTGAACTGGATCACGATGCGTAGCTATCTGGATTTCGAGAAACCGGTCGCCGAGCTGGAGGCGAAGGCGGACGAGCTGCGGGCCTTGGAGGCACGCGGCGACGGCATCTCCCTGTCGGAGGAGATCGGCAAGCTCGACGCCCGCGCCAACCAGGTGCTCAAGGACCTCTACGCCGCGCTGACGCCCTGGCAGAAGACGCTGGTCGCGCGCCATCCGCAGCGTCCGCATTTCAAGGATTACTGCGCCGGGCTGATCACCGAATTCACCCCGCTGGCCGGTGACCGCGCCTTCGGCGAGGACGAGGCCATCGTCGGCGGCTTCGGCCGCTTCCGGGGCGAGCCGGTCTGCGTCATCGGCCAGGAGAAGGGCGATTCGACCGAGACCCGCATCCGGCACAATTTCGGCATGCCCAAGCCCGAGGGCTATCGCAAGGCGGTGCGCCTGACCGAACTGGCAGACCGCTTCGGCCTGCCGGTCCTGAGCTTCGTCGACACCGCCGGCGCCTATCCCGGCATCGAGGCGGAGGAGCGCGGCCAGGCCGAGGCCATCGCCCGCTCGACCGAGGCCTGGCTCGGCCTGCGGACCCCCAGCGTCGCGCTCGTCATCGGCGAGGGCGGCTCGGGCGGAGCGATCGCGATCGCCGCCGCCAGCCGCGTCATGATGATGGAGCATGCGATCTATTCGGTGATCTCGCCGGAAGGCGCGGCCTCGATCCTCTGGCGTGACACCGCACGCGCCCAGGACGCCGCAACCGGCATGAAGATCACGGCGCAGGACCTGCTGAAATTCGGCATCATCGACAGGATCGTCCAGGAACCGACCGGCGGCGCCCATCGTGACGGGCAGGCCGCGATCAACCGCGCGGGCGACGCCATCGCCGCTGCGCTCGGCGATCTCGCCGGCCTTTCAGGCGATGACATCGTTGCGCAGCGCGCCGACAAGTTCCTGGCGATCGGCCGCAATCTCTGAGCGCTCTCGGGAGCGAGCATCTCGCACCCGCGAAAGCCAGGGTTCTTTACCCCGCGTTGACCATGTGGCCAGACTCGGTGAGCCTATGGTAAGGAACCCTCAAGGCTAACGCATCTAAAACGAGTCGACGGGCACAATTTGGCCGTCATGCGAAGTCACAGGTCGCGCCCCGGCCTGCCGTTCGATGGGATTGACGACGTGGCAATCAAGCAACTCGCGCTCGTGGCTTTTGTTGCATTGACGCTGGCTGCCTGCGAGGAAGACCGCTATCGCGGCTCCGCACGCCATAACATTCCGATTCCGAGCGCGACCTATGCGCTGATGTCCGAGAAGGGCATGAGCAAGGACCAGCCGATCATCATCCGCTCCTTCAAGAAGGAATCGGAGCTCGAAGTCTGGAAGCGCAAGGCCGACGGGCAATACGCCCTGCTGAAGACCTATCCGATGTGCCGCTGGTCCGGCCAGCTCGGCCCGAAGGTCCGCGAGGGCGATCGCATGGCGCCGGAGGGTTTCTATGCCATCGCGCCCCAGCAGATGAACCCGAATTCGTCCTATTACGTCTCGTTCAACATGGGCTATCCCAACGCCTATGACCGCTCCTATGGCCGCACCGGCGCGCATCTGATGGTGCACGGCGCCTGCTCCTCGGCCGGCTGCTATTCGATGACGGACGACCAGATCGGCGAGATCTATGCGCTGGTCCGCGAGGCCCAGAATGCCGGCCAGCGCGCCGTGCAGATGCAGGCCTATCCCTTCCGGATGACGGCGCAGAACCTGGCCAAGCACCGGCTCGACCCCAACATCGCCTTCTGGAGGAACCTGAAGGAAGGCTCCGACTATTTCGAGGTCACGAAGGACGAGCCGGCCGTGTCCGTCGCCGGTGGCCGCTATGTCTTCAATGGCGGTCAGGCCCCGGCCGCCGTCGCAGAGAAGCGCCGCGAGGACGAGGTTCAGGTCGCCTCGCTCGTCGCCAAGGGCACGCCCGCGATCAAGCTGATCTATGACGATGGCGACCAGCACGCCTCCTTCAAGCGCGCGCTCGCCTCCAACGGCGCCGATGCCCTGAACCGCTCGGCCTCCTGGGGGTCGAAGGATGTCGGCATCAGCCGCGAGGATGCACTCGCCTCCGGTCCGCGCGTCGTCGTGCTCGACAACAGCGGCAAGGCCAAGGCGACCGTGCGCGCCGCCTCAGCCGAGAACGACGCGATCCTCGCCGCCGTTGCGTCCGCGCCGGTCGAGGAGCCCGCCAAGCCTGTTGAAGCCAAGCCCGCCCTGGCCCCGCGCCCGGCTGCGGCCACCGCCGCCACGCAGCTCGCCAAGGTCGTCCCGGGCAATCCCCAGCAGGGGCCGGTGCTGGCGAGCGCCTCGTCCACCCCGGTCGTCCCCGCCGCTCCGGCTGAGGACAAGCCGTTCCTGCAGCGCGCGCTCAGCTTCATGCCGGTCTTCGGCGGCACGGCCGACCAGGGCGTCGCCACCGCCTCCGCGCCGGTCGTGTCGGTGGTTCCGGCATCGCCGACCACCACCAGCGCCCCGCTGCCACCGCGTCGCGCCAATGGCCTCAGGACGTCCAGGCTGGATCGGTCGACAGCGGCTTATGCCAGCCAGCCGGCGCAGCGCTGAAGCAGCAGCAAACAGGCCTGAGATCGTGGCACAATTGCCACAGGGCCGCGGATAAATACGAACAACCTTTTCGCAAACGCGAAGGCCCCCGTTTCGGGGGCCTTTGTTTTTTGGCCGCGTGCAGCCGGCAGAGCCACGCCAAAGCTTGCTTGCGTCAGGCGATCTCGGAGACCAGTTTGGCGATCAGGCTGTTGGAGAGGATGACCGGCAGGCCGGCCTCAGCCGCCTCGCGGCGATGCCGCTCGACGAAGCCCATGCAGTCCATCAGCAGGATTTCGGCACCGCGCCCCGCAAGCTCACGAGCGGCCTCCGCGACCGACGCACCTTCCCCGCCATAGGGCGAGGCGGCGGCATAGAGCGGCGCGCGGCCGAGCGGCACCCATTTCCCGGCCTCGGACGCGATCTGCTCGGCCAGCGGCACGATGATGCCGAGCTGCGCTCCCTGCACCAGCGCCGCCACGGTCAGCGGCAGGACGCGGTCCGGCTCGATCAGGCGCGCCGCCTGCGTCCTCAGGCTCGCGAAATGGCCGGTGCAGAGCATCAGGATCGTCGAGCAGCCCTCGGCCTCCAGCATCGCGAGCTTGTCCTGCGCCGCCGCCTCCGTACGAGCCCGGTCGATGACGACCGCGCTGCCGTCCAGCAGTTTCGTGATCAGCACCGGCTTGCCGGCTTCCGTCGCGAAGCCACGCTCGATCTCGGCCCGGCTGAGCCCGTCGAGCACGCCGGCATGGCACCGTGCCAGCCGCGCATCCAGCACCTCGTCGAGGATCGGCGTGATGTCGGCGCGCGGCGCCTGGCCGATCGTCAGGGTTCCCAGCTTGCTCATGGCGATGCCTCCTCAGGAATGGAAAGGCCCCGGGGCGCGGTCGCCTCGGGGCCTGTCTCGTTCAGCGCTTCCAGAAGTTCTTCGCGACCGAGTCGAAGAAGGAGAAGATCGCGTCGCCCGCGATCACGCCCGCCGCGAAGACCTCCATGTCGCCCTCGCCGCTCGCGCCGCGCCGCTTCTCCCAGATCAACCGGCAGAGGATGCCGGCCAGCACCGCCCAGCCCGCCATCGGGAAGTTGATCAGGAGGCCGGTGGCGAAGAGCACGCCGATCTGCCGCTTCGGCCCGCCGATGAACTGCAGGATCGCGCCGGGGATCGCCCAGAGAAAGAGCTGCCAGGCGACGCCATCAGCCACGCCGGCCTTGATCGTCGCGGCATAGACCTTGTTCACGGGGGCGACGAGGTTCTGGTCGAAGAAGGACTGGTAGGAGACCAACACGACTGCGCCCGCCACGACGAAGGCGAACATCGCGGCGAAGAGCTGCTGGCGGCGGCCTTCCAGCTCGAAGGCGGGATCGGCGCCGTTGCCGCGCAGCAGGTAGCCGGCCTTGAGGTCATAGCCCATATCGGCGAAGGCCGGGCCGGTCGCGGCCGAGAAGCCGACGAGCAGCGCCAGAGCCGGCATCGGGAAGCCGATGAGCATGCCGATGATCAGCGTGATCAGCGCCACCGCGAAGGCCGGGAACCAGCCGGAATGCATCGCAGCGAGGCCGACGATCAGCTCGTGCACATAGGCCGCGAAGGCGGCGTAGAGCACGAACAGGATCAGCATGCCCATCGACATGTCGCTCATCAACCCACCGACCACGGCGATGAACACGGCGATCGCGAGATAGCCGACCGTGCCGAGGCCGAGCGCGCGCTTCACCTCGGTATCCGAGACACCCGCGGTCGCTTCGCCCGCCTTGGCCTCGCTGCGGCGGAACAGCAGCATCGCGATCTGAAACAGCGCGACGAGGCCGGCTCCGATCATGAAGCCGTGCGGGATGTACGCGGCCATCAGGTCGCCCTTGGGGATCAGGGTCTCGAACAGCGGCCCGCCGAAGATCTGGCCGGAATAGCCGCGCAGCAAGAGGCCGATGCCGAACATCGTGAGCGCCCAGACATTGCCGATGAAGGCAACGCCGAAAGCCGACATCGGAATCCCCGAAACCGCGGTCGAGCCGGCGAAGCCGATCCAGGCCAGCGGGATCTTGATGAAGGAGGCGGCAACGCCCGTGCCGAAGCCGATGCCCATCAGCACCGCCTTGCGGCCGCCCTCGTCGCCGGCCTTGATCGCCTCGGCAGCGGCGACGCCCGGAGGCCAGGCGCCCTGCGCCGGGAAGACGCGGGAATCGAACATCCGGTAGAGCAGATAGGCGTCGAGCAGCATCGCGAAGAAGGCGCCCGCCAGCATCGGCAGCACCAGATCCGGCCGGCCGAGCAGCCAGGGAATGCCGACCGGCAGGAGCAGGCTGTTCGCCGCGCCGAAGGTGGCCGAGGAGATCGCGCTCTGAGCCAGGTTCTGGACATGGATCGAGCGGTAGCGGGCGAACATGGCGAGCGGCACGCGCGCCAGCGCCATGGCGGCGAGCGCGCCGATCAGCGAGGTGTTGGCGGTGATGCCGAGCGACACCAGAAGCTGCATGCCGATGATCGCGCCGAAGACGCAGAGCACGGCGATGAGCAGCAGCGTCGCCGGCTCGAACAGGCTGGGGTGCCGCCGAGGCACCCCTTCAGTCGGATTGGTCATGCCTCGGTCCCCATATGATGCCCTTGTCGGGCTGTTGGCGTTTCGTCCCTGGATATCAAGCAATCAGGATGCCGGCCTTGGCCTCGCCGACATCCTGCGTGGCATGCGCGCCCTGCACGCCGTAATCGCGCTTGGCCGCATCCGGAGAGACCAGCCCGAGCGCGATGTCGCGGGCGATCGCCTCGCGCGAGCGCTCGGAGGCCGGGCCGTAGCCGGCGCCACCGGCGAGCACGAGCTCGACGATCTCATGCGGCTGCCGCACCTGGACCAGTTCGCCGGTGCCGACATCCCTGAGCACATGGCCCTGCTCGTCGATCACCCGGCCGGAGGCTCCGCCGCCGGCCTTGCCCCCGAACAGCCCCGGGATCGGGTTGTTGACCCCTTCCGGATAGAGCGAGACCAGCGTCGGCAAACCGTCATCGGCGAGCTTGCGCAGCCGCACGCGCTGGCCGAGGCCGCCGCGATGCTGCCCTGCGCCGCCGGAATCGGTGAGATAGGCCTTTTCGACCACCAGCACCGGCACCCGCGATTCGAAGGTCTCGATCGAGGTATTCGCCGCCGAGGTCGGGTAGAGCAGGCCCGACTTGCCGTCGCCCTGGGCCGAGCCGCCCTGGCCGCCGCCGCAGAAGAGCATGTCGGAATAGGTGTCGCCGGCCGCATCGCGGCCATAGACGCTCGCCGCCACCGGCAGGCCGGTGAAGGCCTGGACCTGCTTCGGCGCCGCTTCCGACAAGGCGCGGAAGATGTTCGGCGCCAGGTACCAGCCGGTGCGGGTGCGCAGGTTGACCGCCAGCGGCTTGTCGCAGTTCAGGATCGAGCCCTTGGGCGCATCGACCGAGAAGGCGCGGTAGCAGCCGGCATTGCCGCGGACCGACGGCGTCAGCATGCATTTCAGCGGGTAGGTCGCATGCGCCATCGTGTAGTTGAGCGTGCAGTTCAGCCCGCCCTGCGGCAGTTGCGGCGGCGCGCCGGCGAAGTCGAGATGGATGGTGTCGCCCTTCACCGTCAGCGCCAGCGGATAGGTCATCGGCGTGCCCAGCGGGTTGTTCGAGACCGTGCCGTGATAGGTTCCATCAGGCAGCGCGCGGATCGCCTCGCGCATCGCCTTCTCCGAGCGGCTCTGCACGACATGGGCGAGCGCGCGCAGGTCCTGCATGCCGTAATCGGTGAGGAAGGACTGCAGCCGCTCGGCGCCGATCGCATTCGCGGCGACGAAGGAGTGGAGATCGCCAAGAACCTGCTCGGAATTGCGCACGTTCTCACCGAGCAGCCGCACCAGCGTCTCGTTGATCCGGCCGGCCTCGTAGAGCTTCATCGGCGGGATCTGGAAGCCTTCCTCGTAGATCTCGCGGGCCCGCAGGCTGTCCTTGGTGCCGCCGATATCCGAGACATGGCCGACCGTGCCCATCAGGCCGACGACGCGATTGCCGAGGAAGACCGGCGTGACGATCGCGATGTCGAAGAGATGGCCGGCGCAGAGCCAGGGATCGTTGGTGATGAGCACGTCGCCGGGTTTCAGCGTCTCGGCCGGATAGCGCTCCAGCAGCGCCTTGACCGCGCGCGGCAGCGTCAGGTTGAACACCGGCATCGCACGGGGCGAATGCGCCAGCGTCTCGCCTTCGGGATCGAGCAGCTCGCAGGCAAAATCCTGCGCTTCCGAGATCACCAGCGAGAAGGCGGTGCGGCAGACGGTCAGCCACATCTCCTCGACGACGTTGATCATCCGGCTCCACATGATCTCCAGCGAGATCGGATCGGCCTCGATCCGGCGCGCGGCTTCGGCCAGCGGCATGTCGGCGGTGATCGTCGTCTCGGCCGCGTTGGCCTGGCCGACATGGATGATCAGGTTCAGGACATCGTCGATGGCGACGCTGTCGCCGGGCGGGACGATCGTGGTCGCCTCGCGCTCCTCGATGATCGCCGGCCCCTTGACGGTGTCGCCGGAACGCAGGGCGTAGCGGTCATAGACCGTCGCCTCGCTCCAGCCGCCCTCGAACCAGGCCTTGCGGGTGCCCTTGATCTTGTTCGTGGCATCGCCGCCGCCGGCCGCGCCGGACAGCGAGAGCGTCGGGACCGGGCCGGCGCAGCGGACGCGGAAGTTGATCGCTTCCAGCCGCGCGCCCTCATAGACCGAGGTGTAGCGGGCGGAATAGGCCTTGCTGAACGCCGCGCGGATGGCATCGAGGCTCGCCGCATCGATGGTGCCTGATGGCAGCGGCACGGAGATGTCGTGCATCTGGCCGACGAGGCGCATATCGGCCGTACGCTCGACCGTGACGTCGGCGGGCTTCACGCCGGCCTCGGTCAGGTGCTTGCGGCCATCGACTTCGAGATCGCGGAGCACGGCATTGACGGAAGCCGCATCGAAGCCTTCGGAGAATTCGACCGGCAGCGAGCGCACCATGTCGAAGGAGAGCGGCGCGGCGAGGAAGCCGAGCGCGGAAGCCGCGCCCGAGGCCGGCGGGATGATGACCTGCTTGACGCCGAGCACGCGGGCGACGTCGACGGCATGCGCCGGGCCTGCGCCGCCGAAGCCGACCATGGCGTAATGGCGGGGGTCCTTGCCCTTCTCGACGAGATGGACGCGGGCGGCGGCGCCCATGCTCTCGACCACGACCTTGTGGATGCCCCAGGCGGCTTCCTCGACCGAGAGGCCGAGCGGCGCCGCCACCGTCGAGACGGCCTTGCGCGCTGCCTCCAGGTCGAGCGCCATGCGCCCGCCCAAGAAGAAGCCGGGATCATAGTAGCCGAGCACGAGATTGGCGTCGGTCACGGTCGGCTTGGTGCCGCCCATGCCGTAGCAGGCCGGGCCCGGATCGGAACCGGCCGAATGCGGGCCGACCTTGAGCAGACCGACCTCGTCGATCGCCGCGATCGAGCCGCCCCCGGCGCCGATCTCGATCATATCGATGACGGGCGCCTTGATCGGCAGGCCGGAGCCCTTGGCGAAGCGGTTGACGCGGCCGGCCTCCAGCATCGGCGCGATCTCGGCGCGGCCGTCCTCGATCATGCAGGCCTTGGCCGTGGTGCCGCCCATGTCGAAGGAGATCACGTCCTTATGGCCGGCGAGCTCGCCGAATAGGGCCGTGGCGAGGCCGCCACCGGCCGGGCCGCTTTCGAGCAGGCGGATCGGGAAGGTGCGCGCCGTCTCGGGCGAGACGAGGCCGCCGGCCGAATGCATCAGCGTCAGGGAACCGCGGAAGGAGCGGGCCGCGAGCTCGCGCTCAAGCCGCTGCAGATAGCGGCGCATCAGCGGCTGCACATAGGCATTGGCCGCCGTGGTGACGAAGCGCTGGTATTCCCAGATCTCGGCGACGACTTCGCTCGACAGCGAAACGGTTAGTTCCGGGCAAGCCTCGCGGACGATGCGGCCAGCCTCCTGCTCATGCGCCGGGTTGCGGTAGCTGTTGAGGAAGCAGACCGCGATCGCCTCGCAGCCGGAGGCTTCCAGCTCACGGGCGGCCTTACGCACGGCGTCCGCATCGACCGTGGTGACGACCTGACCATCGCGGTCGATGCGCTCGGCCACTTCGAGGCGGTGTTCCCGCGAGACCAGCGGATCGGGGAAGGTCAGGAACAGGTCGTAGATGTCGTAGCGCTGCTCCGTCCCCATTTCGAGGATGTCGCGAAAACCCCTGGTGGTGATCAGGCCAAGCTTCGAGCCTTTGCGCTCGATCACCGCATTGGTGACCAGCGTCGTGCCATGGACGATGTCGCCGACATCGGCGAGCGTGATGCCGGCCATCTCGGTGAGCTCGCCGAGGCCGATCAGCGCCGCTTCAGACGGGTCATGCGGGGTGGTCAGGCGCTTGTGCAGCCGGACCGAACGCTCCTGCGAATCGTACAGGATGAAGTCGGTGAAGGTGCCGCCGATATCGAAGCCGATACGCCAACGATTGCTCATGGAGCGGTCTCCGCGATTGAGAGGTTCAGGGGTATGAAACGCTTGTCCTGGATCAGGGCCGCGATCTCGGCGGCGCCCTGACCCAGCGAACGGATGATGGCGAGGCGCTCGGCCGGCTCGACCGTGGCGGCCGGGAAGGACAGGCAGAGCGCGACCTCGTCGCCGGTGGTGGGATCACCGACGGCAACCGAGATGGCGCGCACGCCGTGCACCGCCTCGTCATGGGATTCGGCAAAGCCGGCGCGGCGCACGATGGCGAGACGCGCCAGCAGCTCGTCCATATCCTGCGGCGCGGTCGCCGAGGGCGGCGTGAAGCCGGCGGGATAGAGCGCGCGAACCTCTTCGTCGGAAAGGCGGGCCAGCAGGGCACGACCGGTGCTTGAGGCGAAGGCCGGGATGCGGTCGCCGATCGAGGTGACGACCCTGAGCGCATGACGGCCGGGATGGGCGGTGACGCCGACGATCTCGTTGCCACGGCGCACGCTGATATAGCCGGTATGGCCGATCTGGTCGGAAACCCGCCCCACGATCGCATCGGCCCGGTCGATCAGCGACGCGGCGAAACGATAGAGATGGCCGACCTGGTTGAGCAGGAGCGAAGGCCGGTAACGTTTGCTCTCCCCGACCGTCTCCAGCAGCCCCTCGTCGCGCATCGCCCGGAGCAGGCGCGAGGCATTGCTCTTCGGCATGCCCAGGAGCGTGACGAGATCCGTCACCGTGACGTCGTGGCGCGTGCTGGAAAAACAGCGAAGCACATCCACGGCCGACGACAGGATGGACATCGCGCTAACCCTTTAAGTTCCATTAAATGGAACTGAAGTTGCAGTAATAGGAAAAATACGTGAGTTAGGGAAGATGTCAATCCTGTGACCGCCGCTTTCCTTCCGCAGCGGGATTCGGGCGCCTCGACGCCGATCCGGCTTGGCTGTATCCCGGCCTCCTGACCGCCCCGGGCATCGGAGCCTGCCGTCTTGGAGATCACCGGATGAGCGACAACCTGCTCTATCTCTCGCGCGACGATGTCCGCGCGCTGGCGATCTCGCCCGATGAAGCGCGCGAGGCCGTGCTGCAGGGTTTTCGCGACTATGCCGCCGGTCTGAACCGGAGCCTGCCGAAGACGGCGCTGACGCTCGGACCGGGCCACGGCTTCCAGGCGATGACGGCAGCCTCGTCGACCCAGCAGATCGCCACGGTGAAATGGGTGGCGATGGCGCCGGTCGCGGCGGGCTCTCCGCTGCCCGCCGTCAGCGCGCTGATCTGCGTGAACGACTATGCGACGGGCATGCCGCGCGCGATCCTCGACGGCGACGAGATCACCCTGATCCGCACTGCGGCGATCACCGCAGCCGCCGCCTCGCGCCTCGCCCCAGCGACGCCGCGCACCATCGGCTTCATCGGCTGCGGTCTTCAGGCCCATGCCCATCTCGCCGCCTTCCGCGCGCTCTACCCGGGCCTGACGACGGCACTGGCCATGAGCCGCAGCCGCGCCTCAGCCGAGCGCCTCATGGAAGCCGCACGCGCGAGCGGTCTCGCGACGCGGGTGCTGGACGACGCCGACGCGCTGCTGGACGAGAGCGATATCGTGATCTCGATGGTGCCCGGCGGCCCCGGCATGACGCCCTTCCTCGATGCGCGGCGCCTGAAGCCGGTCGCCTTCGCCGCGGCGGTCGATACCGGCCGGAGCTGGCTGCCGGAGACGCTGCCAGCCTTCGACGTGCTCGCCACCGACAGCCTCGAACAGTCGCGCGCGCCTTATGATGCCGCCGGCAATCCGGTGACGACCGTCAGCTTCGGCCATGACATGACGGAGCTTGCGGGCGCTCCGCATCCGACGGCATCGGCAGGCCGTTCCTTCTTCTGCTTCCGCGGCGTCGCGCTGGCCGATCTCGCGCTGGCCCATCTCGTCGTCGAGAAGGCCCGCGCGCAGGGGCGCGGCACCACCCTGCAGCGCTGATCCAGCCTCACCGGACCCCACCATGACCCAGCGCCTTCGCGATTTCGGCCTCACCTGCGGCATCCTGCAGCCGGGCCCGCTCAACGCGATCACCGACGTGCCCGGCGTCAAGCTCGGTCATTTCACTCTGAACGAAGGCGATCTCCGCACCGGTTTCACGGCCCTGCTGCCGCATGACGGCAACCTGTTTCGCCGGAAGGTGCGCGCCGCAGTCGATGTCATCAACGGTTTCGGCAAGAGCGCCGGGCTGATGCAGCTCGCCGAGCTCGGCCAGATCGAGACGCCGCTGCTGCTCGGCAACACCCTCGCCGTCGGCGCCGGCTTCGACGCGCTGGTGACGCGCGCGCTCGCCGACAATCCCGACATCGGTCGCGAGACCGGCACGGTCAATCCAGTCGTTCTCGAATGCAATGACGGCTATCTCTCCGACATCCGCGCCCGCGCGCTGACGCAGGAACATGCCTTCGCCGCGCTCGACGCCGCCGCTTACGGCCCCGTCGCGGAAGGCGCGGTCGGCGCCGGCACCGGCATGAGCGCCTTCGGCTTCAAGGGCGGCATCGGCACGGCCTCGCGCCGCTTCGCCCTCGACGGCGCCGATCACACGCTCGGCGTACTGGCGCTCGCCAATTTCGGCAGTGCCGGCGATCTCGTCCTGCCCGATGGTCGCCGTCCCGTTCCGCCCGAGGCGAAGCCGCAAGCCGAGCGCGGCTCGGTGATCCTCATCATCGCGACCGACGTGCCGCTGGAATCGCGCCAGCTTCAGCGCATCGCGCGCCGCGGCGGCGCCGGTCTCGCCCGGCTCGGCGCCTTCTGGGGCAATGGCAGCGGCGACATTGCCGTCGCCTTCACCACCGCCGACCCGATCGACCACGATCAGCCCAACGACCTCGTGCCGCTGCGCGCCCTCAACGAGAACCGCATCGACACGCTCTTCCGCGCCGCCGCCGAGGCGACGCAGGAAGCCGTGCTCAACGCGATGGTCGCAGCGCCCGCCACGACCGGGCGCGACGGGCACCATCGCCCGTCATTGGGGGATTGGCTGCGAGCGAACGCGGGCTGAAACGGTGCGGGCCGCTCAGGCCCACTCGCCCTTGCGGAACACCGGCACGCGGCGGCCGTCCGCGTGGACGCCGTCGATATCGACTTCGCCCGAGCCGATCATCCAGTCGATATGGATCAGGCTCTTGTTGCCGCCCTGCGCCGCGATCTGCTCCGGCGTCAGGTTCGCGCCGTCGACGAAGCATTTCGAGTAGCACTGCCCGAGCGCGATATGGCAGGACGCATTCTCGTCGAAGAGCGTGTTGTAGAACAGGATGCCGCTCTTCGAGATCGGCGAGGAGTTCGGCACCAGCGCGACCTCACCCAGCCGGCGCGAGCCGTCATCGGTGTCGAGCACCTTGTTCAGCAAGGCCTCGCCGCGCGAGGCCTTGGCCTCGACGATCCGCCCGCCCTCGAAGCGCACCCGGATCTCGTCGATCAGCGAGCCCTGATAGGACAGTGGCTTGGTGCTCGAGACATGGCCGTCGACCCGGCGCGCATGCGGCGTGGTGAAGACCTCCTCGGTCGGGATGTTCGGGTTGCAGACGATGCCATTCTTGGCCGGCGAGGCCCCGCCCTGCCAGTCATGGCCATCGGCGAGCCCCACGGTCAGATCGGTGCCCAGCCCGGTGAAATGCAGCGAGGCGAAGCGCTGGCCGTTCAGCCAATCGCGCCGCGTCCGCAGCGCCGCGTTGTGCGCAGCCCAGGCCGCGACGGGATCAGCCTGATCGATGCGCGAGGCCGAGAAGATCGCCTCCGCCAACTTGCCGACCGCGACCTCCTCGGCATCATCCGGGAAGACCTGCTTCGCCCAGGCCGCACTTGGATAGGCCAGGATGTTCCAGTTGATGTCGAAGCCGGCGATTTTCTCCAGCGCCGGCTGGTAGGCGAGCGAATTCGCCTTGCTGGCGCGCCCGACCTTGGCCGGGTCCTCGTTCGCCAGCAGCATCGGATTGTCGCCGACGATGGCGAGCCGCGCCGTGTTGGCGGAGAAGGCCTCGGCGACGCCCTTGTAGAGCCAGGCCGGCGCCTTGTCGAAGCTCGCATCCGACGCATGGCGATAGCGCGTCAGCGTGACCTCCTCGTCGGCTAGCATCGGCGTGACGATGCCGGCACCCGCCTTGTAGGCATGGGCGGCGATCAATCGAACCAGCGGCAGCGCCGCGACCGGCGCGGTCAGGAACAGGTCCTGCCCCGGCTGTAGATTGAGGCCGACGCGGATGGCGACCTCGGCCAGCTTGTCGAGCTTGGCGGGATCGATGGCAGAGGGGCGCTGATCTTGCGGGCGCTGGTGAACAGTCATGGCACTCGACCTGTCAGATTCGGGGTTGCCGCCATTGCTGGCCCAAATCGTCGCCGGGTCAACCACCGCGGCGGCAAGGCCGCCATCTGCTGACCGTGCGATGGTCTTTCAGCCCTCGGCGTCGTCCACCCGGACCATCCGCCTGAGCTTGCTCGCGCGCAGCAGATGGCTGCGCATCAGCGCCGAGGCGACCTCGTTCTCGCCCGCCTCCAGATGGTCGAGCATGGCCATATGCTCGGCGCAGTTCACCCGCACGCGCTCCATGCCCTGGTCCCAGTCGTAGTTCGACAGGCGCCGGAGCTGGTTCTGGCGCCGCATCGCCGAATGGAAGAAGCGGTTGCCGGTGGCGGCGGCCAGCCCCTCGTGGAAATCGGCATTCATCTCGTAGAAGGCGATGCTCGACGATTCCCGCCAGGGCCGCTTGAGCGACTCGACATGCCGCACCCGCATCTCGGTGATCCAGCCGGGATCGAGCTGGAAATCGGGCTCCAGCATCGCCATCGGCTCGATCAGCAGGCGGAAGCGATAGCTCTCGTCGCGCAGGCGCTGGTCGCGCGGCTCGTGCAGGAAGCGCCAGCCATAGCCCGGCTTGCGCTCGACCATGTCGAGATCGGCGAGACGCGCGAGCAGCTTCTGCGCCTCGGGCCGGCCGAGTTCGTAGCGCCGCATCACTTCGAGTTCCGAAACCTCGTCCGGCAGCAGACCGTTCTCGCGCTCATGCGCGAGCCTGACCATGGCGAGATCGACCGTCTCCGGCGCTCGGGCGCTCTCGCTCGCGGCCGGCAGGCTGATGAGCTCGATGCCCTTGTTGAGATGCCGGCGCACCACGCCCTGCTCGGCGAGATGGTCCAGCGCGGCACGTACCGGCGTGCGTGACACCCCGAGCCGCTTCGCTGTCGCGTTCTCGTTGAGCCAGGCACCGGCCGCCAGCGCATCGTCACGCACGAGCTGCAGGATGCGGTCGGCGATCTCCTGTTGCAGCCGGGTCGGCGCCGCCATCGGAAAAGACCTTGATTGTTTTAGTTCGGGATGAAATACACTACAGCACGATTTCTCGCCAGCATACCGGAAAGATGTGCGCCATGGTCCAGCCCTGCCCCTTCGTCGACGTGTCGGGCACGCCCTATGAGCGCGGCCGCCAGCATGGCGCAGCCGTCCCGCAGCGCGTCAAGCGCTCGATCGAGCTCTATGGCGGCCAGCTCGGCGAGCTCGGTTACGACACTGCGGCGAAATCGGCGCTGATCGCCGAATTCGCCAAGGAGATCGAGCATTTCGGCGCGCATTACATCGAGGAGATGCGCGGCATCGCCGACGGCGCCGGCGTCGCGCTCGAAGACATCGTCATGGTCAATGCCCGCACCGAGGTCATCGCCAAGGCCCGCCTCATCAAGAACAAGCCGATCGAGGCCCAGGAAGAGCTCGACGACGGCTGCACCGGCGCGATCATCCTGCCGGAGCGCAGCGCCTCGGGCGAATTGATCCACGGCCAGAACTGGGACTGGAAGGCGGAATGCGCGGAGACCGCGATCGTGCTGCGCGTGCGCCGCGACGACGGGCCGGACTTCCTGACCTTCGTCGAGGCTGGCGGCCTCGCCCGCTGCGGTATGAACGCGGCCGGCATCTCGATCACCGCCAACTATCTCGAATCCGAGCGTGACTTCACCCAGGCCGGCGTGCCGCTCGCCCTGATCCGCCGCAAGGTGCTGGAGCAGGAGCACCTCGCCTTCGCAATCAAGGCCGTGGCCACGACGCCGAAGGCCTGCTCGAACAACATGATGCTCTCGACCGTGAAGGGTTTTGGCATCGATTTCGAATGCGCCCCGGACGAGGCCTTCCCGCTCTATCCGCAGGACGGCATGATCGTGCACGCCAATCACTGGGTCGGCCAGATCGCGCTGACCAAGATCAAGGACACCGGCATCCCGCGCGTGCCGGAGAGCTTCTATCGCGACTGGCGCGTCCGCAAGCTGCTCGACGAGGCCGGCCGCAAGCTGACCGTCGACGACCTCAAGCAGGCCTTTTTCGACGATTTCCTGGCGCCTCATTCGGTCTGCCGCCCGGTGCGTCCGAACGAGGCCGGCAATCTCTCGGCCACCGTCGCCATGGTGATCATGCAGCCGGCGAAGGGGATCATGGAGGTCGCGCCGCTGCCGGCCCAGAACCGCGTCTTCACGCGCTACAGCCTGACCGAGGAGCCCGTGCTGCTCGCCGAAGCGGCGGAATAAGCCGGCAACACCGCGTCACAACCGAAAAACAACAGGGGAATAGGATGCGCCGAACCACCAAGACCGTCCTCGCCGCTGCACTTTTGTGTGGCGGCCTCGTCCCGGCCGCCGGGGCGAGTACGCTCAAGATCCAGTTGCGTGCCGACATCCGCTCGATCAATCCGGGCGTCAATCGCGACGCCAATACCGACGGCGTCGTCGTGCAGATGGTCGAGGGCCTCGTCGCCTATGGCGAGGACGCCCTGCCGAAGCCATTGCTGGCCGAGAAGGTCGACATCTCCCCGGACGGGAAGACTTATACCTTCACGCTGCGCCAGGGCGTGAAATTCCATAACGGAGCCGCCCTGACCTCGGCCGACGTGCTGTGGAGCTGGAAGCGCTACATGGACCCGAAGACCGACTGGCGCTGCCTCTCGGAATTCGACGGCCGCGGCCAGGTCAAGGTCGAGAAGATCTCGGCACCCGACGACAAGACCGTCGTCTTCGACCTGGACAAGCCGAGCGCGCTCTTCCTTGCCGCGCTCGCCCGCACCGACTGCGCCATGACCGGCATCCTGCACAAGGATTCGCTCAAGGCCGACGGCTCCTTCGACAAGCCGATCGGCACCGGCCCGTTCAAGTTCGCCGAGTGGAAGCGCGGCGAGTACATCCGGCTCGAGCGCTTCGCCGATTACGCCTCGCTGCCCGGCAAGATCGACGGCTTGACCGGCGCCAAGAAGCCGCTGGTCGACGAGGTCCGCTTCCTCGTCATTCCCGACAACTCGACCGCCAAGGCCGCGCTGCTGAAGGGCGATATCGATATCGTTCCGGACATCGCCAATACCGATATCGCCGAGCTCAAGAAGAACGACAAGGTCAAGACCTCCGTCGTCTCCAGCATGGGCCTCGTCGGTCTGATCATCCAGACGCGCGATCCGCTGCTGCAGAACGTCAAGCTGCGCCAGGCCATGGCCGCTGCGATCGACTCCAAGGAGCTGGTTGGTGCCGTCACCGACGGCATCGGCTCGCCCAACAACTCGATCGTGCCGGCGCTGTCCGCCTATTACGGACCGGTCCAGAAGCAGGGCTGGAAATACGACCCTGCCGCCGCGAAGAAGCTCCTGAGCGAAGCGGGCTACAAGGGCGAGAAGATCGTGATGCTCGCCAACAAGCGCTATCCCGAGAGCTTCGACGCCGCCGTCGTCGCCCAGCAGATGCTGCAGGCCGTCGGCTTCAACATCGAGATCGAGGTGCTGGAATGGGCGACGCAGCTCGACCGCTACAGCAAGGGCAACTACACGATCCAGGCCTTCCCCTATTCGGGTCGCATGGACCCCGCCCTGAGCTACGAGTCGATGACCGGCCCGAAGGACAAGCAGCCGCGCAAGCTCTGGGACAATCCGGAGGTGCAGGCCCTGCTCGACAAGTCCATGGTCGTCAACGACAAGGCCGAGCGCCAGAAGATCTTCGACGAATTGCACAAGCGCTTCATCAACGATGTCCCGATGGTGATGCTCTATAACGGCATCGTCGGCGGCGCGATCAGCAGCAAGACCAAGGGCTATGTCTCGACGCTGAGCTCGCTGCCCCGCGCCTGGGAAGTCAGCACCGGCCAGTAAGCCGCCACCTCGCCTTCGCGACCTCCGACAGCACGGCATGCCCCACGGGGCATGCCCGAACGACAAGACAACGAGGGAACGGGAATGATCCGCTTTTCGGCCTCTGCGCTGGCGCTCGCGCTGCTTGGCGGCGCAGTTCAGGCGCAGACCATCAATGTCGCGCTCAATGCCGACATCCGCTCGACAAATCCGGGCGTCAATCGCGACGACAATACCGATGCCGTGGTGCTGCACATGGTCGAGGGCCTCGTCGGCTATCGCGAGAACGGTGCGGTCGCGCCCCTGCTCGCGGAAAAGATCGACATCTCGCCGGACGGGCTGACCTATACCTTCCACCTGCGCAAGGGCGTGAAGTTCCATAACGGCGCCGAGATGAGCTCGGCCGACGTGCTGTGGAGCTGGAACCGCTACATGGACGCGAAGACCGACTGGCGCTGCAAGCCGGAATTCGACGGCCGCATCGGACTGAAGGTCACGGAAGCGAGCGCTCCCGATGCATCGACCTTCGTGATGAAGCTGGAGAAGCCGAGCGCGCTCTTCCTGGACACCATGGCCCGCACCGACTGCGCCATGGTCGCAATCCTGCACAAGGACTCGCTCAAGCCCGACGGTAGCTGGGACAAGCCGGTCGGCACCGGTCCGTTCCAGCTCGCCGACTGGCGCCGCGGCGAGTTCGTCCTGCTCAAGCGCTTCGATGGCTATGTCTCGCCACCCGGTGACAAGCGCGACGGCTATGTCGGCTCGAAGCGCCCGCTTGCGGCCGAGGTCAAGTTCCTCGCCATCGCCGATGGCGCGACCGTCAAGGCCGGCCTGATCTCGGGCGCGCTCGACGTCGCCGACGTGCCGGACGAGGACGTGCCGGAAATGAAGAAGAGCGGCCTGCAGGTGCTGACCGCGCCCAGCGCCACCAAGCACGGCATCCTGCTGCAGAGCCGCGACCCGCTGCTCAGCGACGTCCGCATGCGCCAGGCGATCATGGCGGCTTTCGATCAGGACGAGATCGTCGGCGCCGTCTCGAACGGGCTCGGCAAGGTCAACAACTCGGCGGTCTATGTCACCTCGCCCTATTATGACGAGGTTCAGAAGAAGCGCTACACGCACGATCCCGCGCGCGTGAAGAAGCTCTTGGCCGAGGCCGGCTACAAGGGCGAGACGATCAAGCTGATCGCCAACAAGCGCTCGACCGTGCCGAGCTATCCGATCGCCATCATGGCGCAGGCGATGCTCCAGGCCGCCGGCATCAAGGCCGATATCGAGATCCTGGAATGGGCGACGCAGCTCGATCGCTTCTCGAAGGGCAACTACCAGATGATGTCCTTCAGCTACTCCGCCCGCATCGACCCCGCCCAGAGCTACAACCAGTTCTCCGGCCCGAAGGACAAATTGCCTTCCAAGGTCTGGGACAACCGCGAGGCCGACGCCCTGATCGAGAAGGCGACGCTGGTCAGTGACGAGGCCGAGCGCCGGAAGATCTTCGACCAGCTCCATGTGATGATGCTGGCCGATGCGCCCTTGATCTTCCTGTATAATCAGGTCGACACGGCCGTCGTCTCGAAGCGGCTGCAGGGCTTCGCGCCCTGGGTCGCCTCGAAGCCGCGCCTCTGGGAAGTCGCCGTCGCCAAGTAAGGGTGGCGGTCGTTCAGCCCGGCTCGACCGGGGCCGGGCCGACGGGCGCGCCCTTGACGATATGGGTCGCGATCAGGGCCGCCAGCCGCCCCGCATCGCGCGCCTTCAGGGCCGCCATCATCTCGTAATGCTCGCGGTCGCTCTTCTGGAGCAGTTCATGCGAGCTCCAGACCGTGATCTGCGAGCCGCGTCCGCGGTCCCGCAGGGCCCAGATCATCTCCTCCAGCACGGCATTGCCGCAAAAGGAGTACATGAATTGATGAAAGGCGCGGTTGATCTCGCTCTGCTCGGTGCGGCTCCCGGTCAGGACCGCGGCGGAGAATTGCGCCGCAAGCCCGTCCAGCCGCGCGATCGCGGCGGCGTCGATCCGCGCGACGATGCCGTCCGCCGTCGCTTTCTCCAGGATGATCCGCGCCGCGAGGATTTCCTCATAGGTCTTCAGGTCGACCTCGGCGACGCGATAGCCCCGGTTCGGGACATGCTCGATCGTCTTGCGCACCGCGAGCTCGTCCAGCGCGCTGCGCACGTCGAAGCGCGTCGCCTCGAAGCGCTCCTCGAGATCGATCTGACGCAGCCATTCGCCCGGCCTGAACGCGCGCAAGCGGATCGCCTGCGCGATTTCGTTGGCGAGCATCGCCCGCCGCGTGCTGGTGTTCTTGCGTTTCCGCTCGGACGTCATGGCAGGCTCTCTAAAGCATTTTCGAGCGGAGTGGACATCGGTTCGCGTGGAAAACCGAAGGCCCGCGCCAGCGAACATGCGACAAAACAATGCTCTAGCAGGATTCGCGCAGGCTGGAAGAAGTTGGTTGCGAAGCGGACCATACCATGCAACATAATTGGCGCCAATAATTTCGCCAGAGGAGAAACGCCGTGAACGCCGTGGCTGAACAGACCGCCAAACCCGATGTCGAGGCGGCCGCGCGCGCGAAGGCGCTCTACGATTACGGCCCGACCCCGATCTATGCCTCGAAGCACGATCCGCGCTTCGCCTATTGCCTCTATGTCCCGCCCACGCTGGGCCAGGGTGGTGAGAAGCCCGAGCTGATCGTGGCGATGCACGGCACCGGCCGCGGCTTCACCGGCTATCGCGACGCCTTCTCGGCCTTCGCTCGCTGGAACAACTGCATCATCCTGGCGCCGCTCTTCCCGATCGGCGTGATGGGCGACGACAACAAGGACGGCTTCAAGTACATGCGCGAGGGCAACCTCCGCTACGATCATGTGCTGCTCGCCATCGTCGAGGAGGTCTCTCGGCGTTATGGCGTCGCCTTCGATCGTTTCGGCCTGTTCGGCTATTCCGGCGGCGGCCATTTCGCCCATCGCTTCCTGATGCTGCAGCCAAACAAGCTCTGGGGCGTCTCGATCGGCGCGCCGGGCTCGGTCACCCTGCTCGATCCCAGCCGCGACTGGTGGGTCGGCACGCGCAACTTCGCCGCGCTCTTCGGCCAGGAGCTCGACATCCCCGCGATGAAGCAGGTCGCAGTGCAGATGATCGTCGGCGCCGCCGACCTCGAGACCTGGGAGATCACCCACAAGCCGGGCGGCCGCAACTGGATGCCGGACGCCAACCATGCCGGCACCAACCGGCCGGAGCGGCTGGCCAGCCTGCGCGACAACTTCGCCGAGAACGGCATCGCCGCCCGCTTCGACCTCGTGCCGAACACGCCGCATGACGGCGTCAAGGTCGTGCCGATGGTCGAGGACTTCTTCGCCGGCGAGCTTCGCCGGATCCGCACCGCCCGCAAGGCCGGCTGAACGATCATAAGAACAACAGGGGAAACATCATGAAGCGCTTCCTTGTCTCCGCCGCCGCGCTCGCCCTCTCGGCTGGCGCCCTCCAGGCCCAGACGCTGACGGCCGTGCTCAACGCCGATATCCGCTCGACCAATCCCGGCGTGAACCGCGACGGCAATACCGATTCCGTCGTGCTTCACATGGTCGAGGGCCTCGTCGGCTATGCTGAGGACGGCTCGGTCGGCCCGCTCTTGGCCGAGAAGGTCGAGATCTCGCCTGATGGCAAGACCTACACCTTCCGCCTGCGCAAGGGCGTGAAGTTCCATAACGGCGCGACCATGACCTCGGCCGACGTGCTGTGGAGCTGGAACCGCTACATGGACCCGAAGACCGACTGGCGCTGCCGGTCCGATTTCGACGGGCGCAACGGCCTCAAGGTCGAGAAGATCTCGGCTCCGGATGCCGACACCGTCGTGATGGAGATCAACGAGCCGAACGGCCTCTTCCTCGACTCGCTCGCCCGCGCCGATTGCGGCGGCACCGCCGTGATCCACAAGGATTCGGTCAAGGCCGATGGCAGCTGGGACAAGCCGATCGGCACCGGCCCGTTCATGCTGGGCGACTGGAAGCGCGGCCAATCGGTCCAGCTTCTCGCCTTCGACCAGTATGTCTCGCCCAAGGGCGACAAGCGCGACGGCTATATCGGCTCGAAGCGCCCGCTGGTGAAGGAAGCCCGCTTCATGGTCATTCCCGACGCGGCGACGGTGAAGGCGGGCCTGCTCTCAGGCTCGCTCGACATGGCGCTGATGCCGGAATCGGACGTTCCCGATCTCAAGAACGCGCCGAACCTCACGCTCGCGATCGCGCCGAACCCGGTGCGCCACAGCCTGATCATCCAGACGCGCGACCCCGTCATGAAGAACCAGGCCTTGCGCCAGGCGATCGCCGCCGCGATCGATTTCCCCGAGCTCGTCGCCAATGTCTCGAACGGTCTCGGCAAGCCAAACAACTCGCCGGTCTACACGACCTCGAAATACTATGGCGATGTCGAGAAGCAGGGCTTCAAATACGATCCCGCCGCCGCCAAGGCCCTGCTGCAGAAGGCCGGCTACAAGGGCGAGAAGATCACGATCCTCGCCAACAAGCGCTCCTCGGTGCCGAGCTTCAACACCGCCGTCATCGCCCAGGCGATGATGCAGGCGGTCGGCATCAATGCCGAGATCGAGGTGCTGGAATGGGCGACGCAGCTCGATCGCTACAACAAGGGCAACTACCAGATGCAGTCCTTCTCCTATTCGAGCCGCTTCGACCCCGCGCTCGGATTCGAGCAGATCGCCGGCCCGAAGGACAAGCAGCCGCGCAAGATCTGGGAGGAGCCGGAGGCGCTCGCCCTGATCCAGAAGTCGATGGTGGTGACCGATACCGCCGAGCGTCAGAAGATCTTCGACGACCTGCACAAGCGCTTCATCGACGAGGTCCCGACCATCTTTACCCATAACGACCTCGACATCATCGCCCATTCCAAGAAGGTGAGCGGCGTGACGCCCTGGGCGTCCCAGTTGCGCCTCTGGGAAGTCAGCGTCGCGAAGTGAGGCGATTGCCGGCTCCGCCATCCGGTGGAGCCGGCCTTGAGCATTTTCGAGCGAAGCGAGCCCCGGTTCGCATAGAAGAAGATGCGGGGATGCTCTGAGGCTTGGGAGGGCCTTTGATGTTTCGATTTGCGCTGACACGGATAGGGATGGCTTTGCCGACGCTGCTGATCGTGGCGGTGTCGGTCTTCGTGCTGATCCGTCTGATCCCGGGCGATCCGGCCCAGTTGATGCTGGGCGATCTTGCGACGCCGGCGAGCCTGGCCGACCTCAGGGCCCGCCTCGGGCTCGACCAGTCTTTGCCGGTGCAGTTCGGCATCTGGATCGGCAATGTCCTGACCGGCGATTTCGGCCAGTCGATCTCGTCGCAGCAGGCGGTGCTGCCGCTGATCCTGCAGCGCTTCTGGATCTCCGCCCAGATCGTGCTGGTCGCGGTCTTGCTGGCGAGCTGCGTCGCGGTGCCCGCCGGCGTCATCGCCGCCTGGAAGCAGGATTCCGCTGTTGATCTCGGCCTCGTCGCGACCGCGACGCTGCTGCTCTCGATCCCGACCTTCTGGCTGGGTCTCCTGCTCCTGCTGTTCTTCGGGCTCAAGCTCGAATGGCTGCCGGTGGTCGGCTATGTCTCGATCGCCGAGAACCCGTGGGCCGGCATCCTCTATCTGGTCATGCCGATCATGACGCTGTTCCTGCACGAGATCGGCGTGATCCTGCGCATGGCGCGCGCCTCGACACTGGAGGTGCTCCGGCTCGACTACATCACCCATGCCCGCGCCAAGGGCCTCTCGGAGCGCGCCGTGCTCTGGCGCCACGCCTTCAAGAACGCCTTCGGCCCGACCTGGACCCTGATCGGCCTCGTGCTCGGCAATCTCCTCGGCGGCATCGCGGTGGTCGAGACGGTCTTCACCATCCCCGGTCTCGGGCGCCTGCTGGTCGATGCGATCTTTGCCCGCGACTATCCGGTGATCCAGGGCTGCATGCTCTTCGTCGCCTTCACCTATGTGCTGGTGAACCTCGTCATCGACCTCTGCTACCCGGTCTTCGATCCAAGGGTGACGGCGCAATGAGCATCGACAGCACAACGACGGGTGGCGCCTCCATGAAGAAGCCCCGCCGCATGAAGCTCCCCGCTCCCAATGCGATCGTCGGCGGCACGCTGATCGGCATCCTGCTGCTCGCCGCCGGCACCGGCGCGCTCTGGACGCCCTATGATCCGCTCAAGCTCTCCTTCCGCGAGAAGCTGGCCGCACCGAGCGCGCTGCACTGGCTCGGTACCGACGAGTTCGGCCGCGACGTGCTCTCGCGCCTGATGGCGGGGGCCGCGACTTCGGTCTGGATCTCGATCCTGACCGTGACTCTGGCCGTCGTCTTCGGCACGCTGATCGGCCTGTTCTCCGGCTATATGCGCGGCTGGACCGACCGGATCATCATGGCCTTCAACGACGCCTTGCTCGCCTTCCCCGGCATCCTGCTGGCGCTCGGCCTGCTCGCGGTGGTCGGCGCCAACAAATACGGCATCATCGTCGCGCTCGGCATCGCCTATACGCCGTCGGTCGCCCGCGTCGTGCGCGGCACCGTGCTCTCGCTGCGCGAGCGCGAGTTCATCGCGGCCTCGCGCGTGATGGGCAATGCCGAGGCCTTCACCATGGCCCGCCACATCCTGCCGAACTGCATCGCGCCGCTCACCGTGCTGGCGACCTCGATGTTCGGCTATGTCCTGCTGGCCGAGAGCGCGCTCTCCTTCCTGGGACTGGGCGTGCCGCCGCCGGCCCCGACCTGGGGCAACATGCTCGCCGGTTCCAGACCCTATATCGGCCAGGCCGTCTGGCTCGGCATCTTCCCGGGCCTCGCGATCTCGCTGACCCTGCTCGGCATCAACCTGCTCGGCGACGCCGTGCGCGACCGGCTCGACCCGCGGATGAGGGGCTCGCGATGAACACGACAGCTCCACTCCTCGACGTCGCCGGCCTCACCTTGAAGATCGGCGGCTCCGGCCGCACCGTCGTCAACGACGTCTCCTTCCAGGTCTTCCCCGGCGAGATCGTCGGCATTGTCGGCGAATCCGGTTCGGGCAAGACGCTCGCCGCTCGCGCGGTGATGGGCTTCATCCCGCCGGCGGTGCGGCTCGAAGGCGGCAGGATCCGCTTCGACGGCCAGGACGTCATGACGATGAGCCCGAAGGACCTGCGCGCCATGCGCGGCTCCAAGGTCGGCATGGTCTTCCAGGAGCCGATGACCTCGCTCAACCCCTCGATGCTGATCGGGCGCCAGCTCGACGAGGGGCTGGCCCTGCACCGCAAGCTCGACGCCCCCGCCCGCCGGGCGCTGATCCTCGACATGCTCAGGAGCGTCGGCCTGCGCGATCCGGAAGGCGCGCTCACCGCCTATCCGCATCAGTTCTCCGGTGGCATGCGCCAGCGCATCATGCTGGCCTCGGTGATGCTCTTGAAGCCCGGGCTGCTGCTGGCCGACGAGCCGACCACCGCGCTCGACGCCGTCGTCCAGCGCGACGTGATGGAGCTGATGGTCGAGCTGACGAAGGCGAACCACACCGCCGTGCTGTTGATCTCGCATGATCTCGGCATGGTCGCGCGCTATTGCAGCCGCATCGTCGTGATGTCACAGGGCGACGTGGTCGAACAGGGCAAGGCCGAGGACATCCTGGCCCGGCCACAGCACCCCTATACCCGCAAGCTGCTCTCGGCGATGCCGCACCGCTCGCCGGCGCGCCCGCTGCCGGAGGCCAGGACGCCGATCGTCGCGGTTCGCGACCTCGTCGTCGAATATCCCGGCCGGCAGGGCTTCTTCCGCAAGAGTGAGGCCAAGCGCGCGCTGCACGGCATCAGCATCGACGTGCAGCCCGGCGAGGTCGTCGCGGTGGTCGGCGGCTCGGGCTCGGGCAAGACCACGCTCGGCCAGTCGATCGCCGGCCTGGTCAGGCCGACCGGCGGCGAGATCCGCTTCAACGGCAAGCCGATCGAGAAGAGCGACGCCGCCTACTGGGATTATCGCCTCAACTGCCAGATGGTCTTCCAGGACCCCTACTCCTCGCTCGACCCGCGCATGACGATCCGGCAGCTCGTCGCCGAGCCGCTCAGGCTGGTCCCCGACATGAGCCCGGCCGACCGCAAGGCCCGCGTCGCGGAGGTGCTGACCGAGGTCGGCCTGGGCAACGGCTTCGCCGAGCGCTATCCGCACGAGCTCTCAGGCGGCCAGCGCCAGCGCATTGCGATCGCCCGCGCGATCGTGCGCCGGCCGAGCTTCGTCATCGCCGACGAGCCGGTCTCGGCGCTCGACGTCACCGTGCGTGCGCAGGTGCTGGAGCTTTTCGACGAGCTCCAGAAGAAGCACGGTTTCTCCTGCCTGTTCATCAGCCACGATCTCGGCGTGGTCGAGCAGGTCGCGGACCGCGTCATCGTCATGCAGGACGGCCGCATCGTCGAGGAAGGCCCCCGCGACGACATCTTCGACAATCCGACACACCCCTATACCCAGAAGCTCCTCGCAGCCGTCCCGGGTCTCGAAGCCACATCGGAAGGCGGCGTCAGGCTCTTCTGGAGGCGGGCGGAGAACGACCAGGAAATCGTCGGGTGAACGCCTCTCGCCTGAAAGAAACGCGCCGTCATTCCGGGTCAAGCCCGGAATGACGGCGTAAAATCGGGACGATCCAAACCCGAAACAAAGGCGGCCGGAGCGGCGGCCTTCGCGACATTACGCGCCGCGCTTGTCCAGAGGCACGATGAAGAAGCAGATCACGCCCGACAGCGCACAGGCGAACAAGCCGAGGTCGAAGCGGCCGGTGAAGCTCAGCACCATCGCAAACGCCGATGGGGCCACGACATAACCGAGGAAGATGACGAGTGTCGCGGCGGCAGATGCCTCCCGAACCAGGCTTGGCGGGCACGCACGCGCAATTTCGGACAATTGGACGCCGTTCCAGCTGGATACGGTAACGCCGGCGATCGCTGCGATGACGCAGTATATGGGGAAGGACCACTCCGGCGTCGCCAAGGCTAAAGTCAGTGACGTCGCGCCCGACGCCAATCCGATCACGCGCAACAGGAGCCGCGGAGCTCCCAGGTGATCGGATAGCCAACCGAGAAAGACACGGCCAGCGACGCTCGTAGCTTGCATCAACGCGTAGAGCGCGCCGGCGGTCTCGAGGCTGTAGCCGAGCTGCGAGACCGCATAGGTCATGAGATAGGCGAACCAGATCCCCTGCCCTATGGCCAGGCAGGCACCGGCTGCCGCCAGGCGAAACAACATCGAGGACGCTGCCAGCGTCCTGATCGGCGTCACCAGATTGGAGAGGGAGAGGATGGCTCCGAGCCCGAATTTCAGGCCCCTCTCCCGATCACGATCGAGCGCCTCTCGCATCGGCTGGACGCTGGCGATGATGGCAAGCACGAAGACTGCCGATGCCAGGAGGGCGACGCGCCAGCCATAGGCTGCTGCGAGAGGTGGCAGGGCGAGCCCCGCGATGACCCCGCCGAGGGGCACTCCAGCCTGCTTGATCGAGAAGATCATGCTGCGACGGCCATGAGGTGCCGTCCGATGAAGCACATCGTTACCCGCGGGCGAAGACGGCCCGTAGCCAACTCCGATGAGGAGCGAGGCCATACATGCTGCTATCGTCCAGCTCGGAAGAAAAAGCGCCAGCCCCAGGATTCCGATCATCAACCCGGCCTGGAGCGCCCGCACGGAGCCGAGAGCTCTCAGATAGGGCGCGCCCAGGGCGAGGAAGAGAATCGACCCCAGCGTGTTCAGGCTGGCGAGATAGCCCACCACTGAATCCGACCAGCCGCGCTCGGCGGCAAGGATCGGCGCAATCGTGGGAGGGATGCGGCTGAGGAAGGCCGTAGCCATCTGTACCGCAACCATGGTGGCGAGAGCGAGCTGCCATGATGGAGCGGACCCGGTCTCCAAATGCCCAGGTTTCACACGCTCAACTCGCGCCAGCGCAAACAGGCAACGCCGTGACCGTCTTCATCATCCAGCTCCGGGTCGATGTCGGCGCATTCCGATGTCGCGTATTGGCAGCGCGTACGGAAGCGACACCCACTCGGAACATTGGACGGATCGGGCGGCTCACCTTGCAGGGAAAAGTTTTCAGTGACGCGGGGCCCGCCGATCACAGGGGCAGCCGACAGCAAAGCCTGCGTGTAGGGGTGGCGTGGTGCGGCAAAAACCTCGGCGGTCCGCCCGATCTCGACGATCCTCCCGAGATACATGACGATCACACGGTCGCAGATCGACTGCACGACGGCGAGGTCATGGCTGATGAAGAGGTAGGTCAGATCGAACTCTGACTTCAGGTCGCGGAACAGCCTCAGCACGGTCGCCTGGACGGAAACGTCGAGCCCCGATGTGGGTTCGTCGAAAATGACCAGTTCCGGTCCGAGAACCAGGATCCGGGCCAAACCGACCCGTCGCTGCTGGCCGCCGCTGATCTCGTGGGGGTAAAGGTCAAGATGCTCGACGGGCAATCCCACCGCCTTCACGATCTCCCTGACCTTTTCCTCCCGCTTCTCTTTCGGCCAGTCCGTGTGGATGATCAGCGGCTCGTGGAGCGAACGACGCAGCGTCCAGCGCGGGTCGAGGGAAGCGCCGGGGTCCTGGTAGACATATTGCAGCCGCGCCCGGATTCGCGCAGCGCGCTTCTGGCCCGGCGAGGCGATCCTCTCGCCCAGCATCCGGACTTCGCCCTCGCTGGGTTCGTGAATGCCCATGAGCGTCTTGCCGAGCGTGGACTTGCCACAGCCGGATTCCCCGACAATGCCCAGGATCTCGCCCGGCTCGACCGCGAAGGAGACATTGTCCAGCGCGCGCAGGCTGCCGACCTGCCGGTTGAGGAAACCCCGGACCGGAAAGTGCCGGGCCAGGTTGTCGACTTCCAGGATCGCGGGATTATCGCTGTCAGACATGCGCACCCTCCGCCTTGGCCAACCAGGGATGATGACACGCAACCGCGTGGCCATCGGAACCTGTCGTCAGCGCCGGCCTGCTCTCGTGACAGATGTCCGTTGCGCGGGGGCAGCGGGGATTGAAGCGGCAACCGTCGGGAGCCTTGAGCGGGCTTGGGACACCGCCGGGAATGCCGACGGGATCGCGCCCCGGGGACGGCAGGCTGTCGAGCAGCATGCGGGTATAAGGGTGGCGGGGATCGCCGAAGAACTGCTCGCGCGGAGCGATCTCCGCCGTCTGCCCGGCATACATCACCACGATCCGGTCGCAGATTTCCCAGGCGGCACCAAGGTCATGGGTCGTGAACAGGACGGATACGCCGCGTTCGACGGCCAGCCGGCGCAACAGCCCGAGGATCTGCGCCTGAACCGTCACATCCAAAGCCGTCGTCGGCTCGTCGGCGATGATCATCCGGGGCTGGGGGAGCAGTGCCATGGCGATCATCACGCGCTGCCGCTGGCCGCCGGAGAGCTGATGAGGATATTTCGCCAGGATCGCTTTCGGTTGCGGCAGCTGGACCGCATCGAGCATGGCGATCGCGCTGGCCTCGTCGGCCTTCCGCGAGCGGCCAAAACTGCCCGCTCCATCCCGCGGGGCCTTGAAGCGCATCAGGTCCTGGATCTGGGTACCGATCCGGAACAGCGGATTGAAGCTCGCAAAAGGATCCTGCGGGACGAAGGTCACGACGCGGCCGCGCAGATGTTCGGCCGCCTTGCCACCCGAGAGCATATCAACACCGTCGAGCCGGATATGTCCGCTGTTGATCTCCGTCTGGCCTTCGGGAAGCGTCCCGAGAATCGCACGGGCAAGCGTTGACTTGCCGCAGCCGGATTCTCCGACCAGGCCGACAATCTCTCCCGGCTTCACGCTGATATCGATCCGGTCGAGCACCTTGGCGATGCCCTTTTCGGTTCGGAAGCCCAGGGACAGAGCCTGGATATCGAGAAGATTGCTCATGATCAGACGCTGCGCCGCGTGCGCGGGTCGAGGATGTCGCGCAGGCCGTCGCCAAAGAGATTGAAGCCCAGCACCGTCAGGAAGATCGCGATGCCCGGAGCGAGCGCGTACCACCAGGCTTCGGGAAGGAACTCGCGGCTCTCGGCGATCATCCGGCCCCATTCGGGCGTGGGCGGCGGCGCTCCAAGCCCGAGAAAGCCCAGCGTTGCCGCGGTGAGAATCGTCGCGCCCATGCCGATCGACGTCCGCACGATGATGGGCGAGGCGATGTTCGGCAGAATGTGCAGGACAATGACGCGCCAGGGCGATGCTCCGAGCGCAACCGCGGACTCCACGAAGACCTCGTTTCGCATCGACCGCGTCTCGGCATAGACCAACCGCGCCCAGAATGGCCAGTAGGTCAACGAGAGCGCCAGGATGACGTTCTCGATCGATGGCCCGAGCGTCTGCGCGATGGCGATGGCCAGGACGATCTGGGGCACGGCCAGGAAGATCTCGGCAATCCGCATCAGCGCGTCGCTGACCCAGTTCTGGTAATAGCCGGCGATGAGGCCGATCGGCACGCCGATGACCAGTGCCGAGCCGATGGCGATCCCGGCCAGCATCAACGTGATCCTGGCGCCGAACAGCATCCGGCTGAAGATGTCGCTGCCCATACGGTCGGTGCCGAAAAGAGCGGTGGCCGAGGGCGGTTGAAGTCGGTTCCCGATGTGGAAATCGAAGACATCGTTGGGAAAGGGAGCCAACAGCGGCGCAAACAGCGCAGCCAGCACGAGAAGGCTCAACAGGCTCAACCCGATGAAAGCAGCCTTGTCCCTGGTGAGGCGCTTGAGGAGATCCATCATGCCGCCCCCCGCGGATCGATCGCGGCCTGCAGCATGTCCACCAGCAGGTTGATGAGGACGAACAAGGCCCCCGTGCAGAGGGTAAAACCCATCACCGCGTTGTAGTCGGACTGCAGGATCGAGCGCACGGCATAGGCACCGAGACCCGGCCAGTCGAAGACGGTCTCGACCACGACCGCGCCTGCCAGGAGGATGCCGAAGATGAGGCCGAGCTGCGTGACGGTGGCGGTCAATGCCATGCGCAGCACGTATTTCCAGACGATCAGGCGGCGCGGCAGCCCCATCGCCGTCTGGTAGGCTACGGAGGGCGAGCCGATCACGCCGATGACGCCGTTTCGGGTAAAGCGGACGACCGTGGCCGCCGCGGGCAGGGCCAGGGTGAGCGTCGGCAGGACGATGTGCCGGAATGCGGAGCCGATCATCTCGCGATCGCCCTCGATCATCGCGTCGACCAGCATGAGGCCCGTCACCGTCTCCGGCGGAAATCCCTCGATGCGACCGGACAGCGGCAGCCACCCGAGCTTCATCGAGAACAGGAACTGGAACTGCATCGCCAGCCAGAAGGACGCCACGGCCAGACCCGAAACCGTCACGACCCGAAGCACGTGGTCGATCCACGAGTTGCGGTGCAGGCCGCAAAGGACCCCAAGGGGGATGCCGATGAAACCCGCTATCAGGACCGCGAAGATGGTCAGCTCCAGCGTGGCGGGCAGGCGCGATTTCAGGTCGTCGATGATGGGCTGCTGGGTGAAGAGGCTGACACCGAGATTGCCCTGCGCGATGTCGCGCAGGTAATTCACGAACTGCACCGGCAACGGCTTGTCGAACCCGAACCGCTCGCGCACCTGCTGCACCTGCTCGGGCGAGGAATTCTCCCCCGCGGCCAAAACCGCGGGGTCGACGGGGATCACGCGCGACAGCACGAACACGATCGCGAGCAGCCCCACGAGCGTCGGTACGAACCAAAGCAATCGGTTCGCCACCATTGACAGCCAGTTCATGGCGATGCCTCCGGTTGGAGAAGTCGAGGACCGCTCAGCGCTTCAGGGATGCCCAGCGAATATCCTGGCCATTGCTGACCGGTGAGAAGCGGATGCCCTCGACCTTGCTCGAATAGGGTCCGTACCAGCGGGTATTGTAGACGAAGATGCCGGCGGCATCGTCGTTCACCATCTGGGTCATCTCCTCGTAGAGCTTGCGCCGTTCATCCTGGTCTGCCGAGACGAGCGCACGATCGAGCCGTTTGTCGAATTCGGGATTGCTGTAATACGAGAAGGTGCGCGTGCCGTGATAACGCGTGCCATAGAGCTCGCCGACCCAGTTATTCGGATCGACGTAGTAGGTGCTCTTCCATAGCGGCACGATATCCGCCTGCGTATCGGCCTTGCGCATGCGGGTGGAGACGAGCGACCAGGGCGAGACCTCGACCACGACCTCGACCCCGATCTGGCGCAGGGTACTCTGGAAGAGCGTGGCCGCCTGCTCCGACTCGCTGAAGCCGGCAAGGGCATTGATGGTGATCGGCCGCAGCGGCTCCGTGACCTTCTTCAGCTCCTCGCGGGCCTTGTCGAGATTGTAGCTGTAGCCTTTGAGGCCGGGCGGCGTGCCCCAGATATTGTTCGGGTTCGGCCCCGGATTGCGCGAAACCGAATCCTTCATGATGCTCTTGATGAAGCCGTCATAGTCGAAGGCGTAGGCCAGCGCGCGGCGGAAATTGGGGTTGTTCATCGGCGGCTTGGTGCAGTTCAGCGCCAGGATGAACACGCGCATCGATTCCTGCTCGATGATCTGCACGTTGCTCGACTGCCGGAGCCGCTGGATCTGATCGTAGGGAAGGTAGCCGTCGGCGCCCTGGAAATCGCCGCGGATCAGGCCGAGCACGCGCGTGTTCGTCTCGAGAACCGTGCGGAATTCCAGATCGTCGAAAGGCTGACCGGTCCAGCCCGCGAAATGATCGGCGAAGCGGCGTGCGGTGAAGCCTACGGCCGGATCGTGCCGGCGCAGGGCATAGGATCCGGAACCCGCCTCATTCCTGGCGAGCCAGGCCTCGCCCCAGTCGCCATCCTTCTCATTGGCCTTAACCAGCGCGCTGTTGACCACGAGGATGTCGGGCACGGTCGTGAGAAAGATCGCCGATGGGGCATTCAGGTTGAAGACGACCGTGTGCGGGTCGGGCGCCTGTGTCGATCCGGGCTTGATGCTGGCGAGGTAGAGACTGGCCGGGCCCTTCTTGAGGGCGAGGATGCGCTCGATCGAATAGACGACGTCAGCCGATGTCAGCGGCTTGCCATCGTGGAACTTGGCATTCTGCCGCAGCTTGAACGTGTAGACCTTGCCGTCATCCGAGACGGTATGGCTTTCCGCGAGCCATGGGATCATCTTCGGAGGGTTGTCGACCCAGCGGTAGAGCCCGTCATAGAGATTGAAGCGCGAAGCGGCGCGGGCCGTGTCGAAAATCGTGTGCGGGTCGAGATTGTCGTACGGGCTGTTGTTCGCATAGACGAACTTGCCGCCAGCCTGTGCCAGAACTCCCTCGATCGAGAGCGATGCCAGGGCGACCGATCCCGCAACCGCTTTAAGTGCGTCTCTCCGTGTCGTCGTCATGCCGTCCCTCCATTGTTATCGTGTTTCAAGGACTGCCGGTCACCGAAACGACCTGGCCTGTGATGAAGTCCGCATAGTCGGAAGCAAGGAACATCACCGTGTAGGCAATGTCCTGCGGTGTCCCCGGACGGCGTCGTGCCGTGTTGGCGATCATGTTTTCCTGCCGCTCGGCCGAGTATGATTGCCATTGCCGCTCATAGTCCGGGCTCGTGCGCTGGAACCCGGGAGCAACCGCGTTGACCGTGATCCCGAATGGCCCGAGCTCCTGCCCGAGCTGGCGCGCCAGCCCGATCTCGCCAGCCTTGGCGGAGGCGTAAGCCTGGATGCCCGTCAGCGAGGTGCGCAAGCCCGCACCGCTGGCGATCAGGACGATCCGCCCCTTGCCGCGGGCCTTCATGCCGGGGCAAACCGCCTGGGACGACAGGAAGGCGCCGGTCAGATTGACGTCGAGCACGGCGCGCCAGTCAGCCTCTTCGACGTCCTCGAGCGGCTTCGCGCTTTGCCCGAGAACCCCGCCGGCCACATAGACAAGGACGTCAGGCGCTCGCCCGCTGATCCTCTCGGCCTCCGCAACCCATCCCTTGACCGCCGCCTTGTCGAGCAGGTCGAGCTGCGTCGGGTGCGCAGGCAGGCCAGCCATCTCTTCCTTGAGCCGGTCGGCCGCGAAAACCTGGGCGCCCCTCGCTGCGAATTCCTCGACGATGCCGCGGCCGATCCCGCGGGCAGCGCCGGCCACGAGCACCGTCTGATTGGCGAACTCGATATTCACGCCGCATCCTCCAGCTGACGAGGCAGGATCTGCGGGTACTGCGCCAGAACATTGACGAAGGCCCGTTCCAAAGCCGCGACCGGATCCCTGTCAGCGGCGCCATCCGCATTCACCGCCGCAAAGAGCTCGTGTTTGACGAAGAAGCGCCACTCGACCGGCAGGGCGAACAACTGCTGCGACAGCCGGTCCCAAACCGCATCCGACCAGATACGCTCGAAGCTCAGCCTCTCGGGGTCGAAGGTCATGCCTTTGATGCGTTCCCGCGGAGCCGACCGCAGGGCCTCGGTGGCGGCCTCGTCGACGACACCGTCCTTGACCACTACGCCATAGGCCCTGGCGCCACCCTCGGTGACCTTGCCCCCGAGGACATCGCCCAGGACGTCCTGAACCGGGCGCTCGAACGGGTCGCCCCAGCCGCCTGCTCCCGCAGCCGAAATGGTCAGCACGTCGCCCGGACCGCAGCGAACCACGTCGGTATTCCCCAGGTCTTCCGGCTTCGTGTTGCCGTTGGCGCGCTGGAAGCTGCAGGTCGAGCCCGGCAGTCCGCCTTCGAGCCCCCAGCAGGAGAAACGCACACGGTCGCGGTTCCGGGCGGTCACGACCGAATTCGGCGTGAACATCTGGAAGGTCATCTGAGCCGCAAGGCCGCCGCGATAGCGACCAGGACCACCGGAATCCGGCACGAGCTCATAGCTCCTGACACGGATCGGCACCTCGGCCTCGGTGATCTCGACCGGCGTGTTCTTCAGGAAGGAGTTCGAACCGTCCTGGCCATCCTCGAACGAACTCCCGCCACCGCCGCCGGTAATGGGATTGATGGAGGCCATGGCCAGGCGCCCCGTACGACTGTCCGTGGTGCGCACGTTCAGGATGCCGCCGCCGCCCGCGGGGCCGGCAGGCAGGCGATCGGGCATCGCACGCGAGAAGGCACCGATGACCATGCCTTGAATGCGTGCGCAGGTCAGGCTGCGCATGCCCGTGGCCGCCGGGTAGACCGGATTGACGACGGACCCTTCCGGCAGAATGCACTGAACCGGTCGCAGAAGCCCCATGTTGAGGGCGACCGTTCGATCGAGCGAGTAAACGACGTAATTGTAGCCGACGAGCGGCAGGATATGGCGCGGCAGACCGCCGGTCGGCATGTTCAGCGCCGATTGGAGCTGCGGATCGCTGCCCGTGAAGTCGAAGACCGCTTCGTCGCCTCGCACCTTGACGGAGAGTTTCAGGCGGCAGGGGATGCCGCCGGGGCTGTCCTCGTCGATGTAGTCGGTGAAATCGTAATCCCCGTCCTGCATCGACGCGAAGAGCTGACGCGCCTGTTTCTCCGCCAGGTCGAGCACGCCATAGGTCGCGGCGCAGACGGTATCGACGCCAAATCGTGCGACGGCCTCGCGGATCTTGCGTTCACCGGTCTTGAGCGAGGCGATCTGGGCTTTCAGGTCGCCCCAGTTCTGATCCGGCATGCGGACGTTGCGCAGCATGATGCGCAACACGCTTTCATCCATCACCCCGGCTTCAACCAGCTTCATGGGTGGAATCCGGATCCCTTCCTGCTGCACCTCAGTGAGCGCGCGGGACAGCGAGGCCGGCACGGCGCCGCCCATATCGGTATTGTGGATATGGCCGACCGCGAAGCAGATCAGCCTGTCCTCATGGAAGACGGGCATCCACAGGTGGATGTCGGGGGCGTGAGTGCAGACGTAGCCGGAATACGGGTCGTTGGTGATGCAGATGTCGCCAGGCTTGTAATCCGCGACGGCGTCGATCGCGCCCTTGTAGTCGAGCCCGATGAACCAGGTCGCGCCGAGGTCCTTCGGGCTGGCGAAGGTTTGCCCGCACGGCGTCGTCAATCCGCTGGTGAAATCCTCCGTCTCCTTGACGAAAGCGGAATGGGCCGTGCGCAGGAGTGTGAACGCCATGCTCTCGGCCGCAGCCTCGAAATGGCTCTTTAGGATCTGCAGCGTTACCGGATCCAGCGCCGCCATCAGATCGCACTCCGCTTCAAGATCAGATTGCCGAAGCCATCGACATGGCCCTCGAAACCGGGCGGAGCCCAGGTCGTCGTATCGTCCTGCAGGATCACGGCCGGACCGGCGAAGGACGAGCCCGGGGACAGGTCGTTGCGATCGAAGAGGCCGGCCTCGACGATGGAGCCCTGATGGGCGATCGGGATCAGCTTCCTAGGCTGGACCTGTTGCTGCGTCACGCGCTGTTCCGCGAAGTGAGGCTTGGGCGTGACGCCAGCAATGACGACACGGATTGCAACGATCTGCACATCCGCCGCATCGTCCGAATGGTCGTAGATTTCGGAGTGGCGCTTGTGGAAGGCAGCGGCGATGGCGCCATGATCGCCATCGACGACCCAGGACTGCTCCAGGGGCGTCTCGATCTCGTAGGACTGGCCGCGGTAGCGCATGTCTGCCGTGATCGACAGCGCGGCCTCGCCTGCATAGCCCTGGCCTTCGAACAGCCAGGCGCGCGCTTCCTTGGTGAGGTCGTCCATCGCCCGACGCAAGCCGTCGGCTGAGCTCGGGCCGACATCGAGGAAGACGACGCGCACGAAGTCCGATCGCAGATCGGCCAGAAGGCCTCCCAGCGCGGCCAGAACACCGGGAGTCTGGGGGATGATGACCGACTGCATCCCCATGGCATCGGCCAGCAGGCAGCCGAGCATCGGACCAGCACCGCCGAAGGCCAGCAGCGTGTAGCCGCTCGGCTCTTCGCCAACCTGGGAGAACAGCCGGCTCGTTTCGCGATACATGTTGGCGACGGCCAGCTGGATGATGGCTTCGGCGGCGAGCTCCGACGAGCGGTCGAGGCCCCTGGCGATCGGCTCAAGTGCAGCAAGTGCCTGGGAGCGGTCGACATTGACGGCTCCGTATCCGAGCCCGCCGGCCCCCAGAACGCCGATCGTCGCGAAGGCGTCGGTGATCGTCGCTCGTTCGCCGCCTCGGCCGTAACAGGCCGGCCCCGGCGTCGAGCCGGCGCTTTCGGGCCCGACGCGCAGCACCCCCAACGCGTCCACCGACGCAATCGAGCCCCCGCCGGCGCCGATCGAAGACACCGAGACCGTCGGAAGATAGATCGGATACGCCCCGACGAGCTCGCCGGAGCGGAAGTCGGGCATACCGTCCTTCAGGAGGGCGACGTCGGCGCTCGTGCCGCCGATGTCGAGGCTCATGACCCTCGAGAAGCCGGCCAGCTTGGCCGTGAAGCCTGCGCCGATCACGCCGGCAGCCGTGCCGGATAGCAGCATCTCGATGCTGCGCACCTTGCCGGCCGCTGCGGTCATGACGCCGCCGTTCGACTTGGTGATCATCGGAGCCGGAACGACGCCCCGCTCGATCAGGGCGTCCTCGAGGCGGCCGATATAATGGGACACACGCGGCTGTACCGAGCCATGGATACAGGCTGTGATGGTCCGCTCGTACTCCCTGACGATCGGCCAGACGTCTGCGGAGCAGAAAACCGGCAGGTCGGGGCGCAGGCGATTGATCTCCGCTTTGACCGATCGCTCGTGAGCCGGGTTCTTGTAGCTGTGAAGCAAGGCGATGACGATCGCTTCGGCGCCTCTTGCTTCTGCCTGCTCAAGCGCCGCGGCGATCGCTGCCGGATCCGGAACGATTTCCGCTACGCCATCGGCGTTGATGCGTTCCAGCAAGGGAACCACCCGGTCTCGCGGAACGAGCGGAACCGGCCGGCGCGAGAACAGGTCGTAGGGATCGGGTATCTTGAGGCGAGCCAATTCGAGCACGTCACGGAAACCTGCGGTGACGATGAGCCCGAGCTTGGCGCCCTTGCCCTGGATGATGCTGTTCACGCCGACAGTCGAGCCGTGGGTGAAGTAGCTGACCTGCGAAGGCGCGATGCCGAAGCGCTTCTCGATCTCGTCCAGCCCCTGAAGCACCTCGGCTCCAGGAGCATCGGGACGAGACAGAACCTTGAGTGTCCGCAGATTCAGCGTCGCCTCGTCCAGCACGCTGAAATCGGTGAAGGTGCCGCCGATATCGACGCCGATGCGATAGCCCATCGCTCAGCTCCGGCTGCTGTCGACTGACGGGGCCCGCGCGCTAAGGCCCGCTTCGGAGGCGCAATACCGGCAGATCTCCTCATGCGTGGCGAACCAGACGGAGCCCTTCGCCTTCGCCGCCCTGATCACCTCGTCCAGAATGAAGATCCGCGAGCGGTGCCCGGTGATGTGCGGATGCATCGTCAGCTGGAAGAGACCGCCTTCCTCCGCGGCGACGTCCAGCTCCCGCAGGAAGATATCGAGCACCATCGGAGGGCCGCTGTGAGGCCTCAGCCCCTTGAAGCGATCCATGCCGAAATAAACGGCATCGTCGCGGATCCACTCGACAGGCAGCTCGACGATTCCGGTCGGCTGCCCCTCGTCGAGAAGCTCGTAGGGCTCGTCGTCCGCCATCAGGGAGGAATCGTAAAGCAACCCCATTTCGCGCACGATCTTCAACGTCCACGGGCTGAAATCCCATGATGCGGTGCGCATCCCTTTCGGCTCGCGCCCGGTCAGCTTCGTCAAGGTGTCGCGGGCACGAAGCGCCAGATCGCGCTCGGTGTCGTAGTCGAGAACCGAGTTCAGCTCGTGGATCCAGCTATGGATCGCGACCTCGTGCCCGGCATCCGCAACCGAACGCGCCTCCCGGTCATGCAGAAGCGCCGCAACGGCCGGCATGAAGAAGCTGGCTGGGACGGAATGCCGGGCGAGCGTCGCCAGGATGCGCGGAATGCCCGATCGATTGCCGTATTGCCCCTGGCTGAGCTTCGAGTAGGAGCGCCCGCCCTCCCGGAGCTCGTTCGTCTCGTGATCAGAGTCGAAGGACAGGGCGACTGCGAAGCGGGCGCCATCCTTCCAGACTCCAGGCTTGAGCGAACGCCCCGCCCGGACATGACTGACGACCTGTCGCCAGGTCTCCTCACTCCATGTCCAAGGCTTGGTATCAGGGGGGAGCGTGACGTTCATGGGGATCACTCAGCGATTGAACTGGAACCCGTCCACCACGATGTCTTGGCCCGTGATGAAGCAGGGGGTCGAAGTTGCGAGGAACGTGACGAGCTCAGCCACATCGTCGGGCTTGCCCATTCGCTTCAGAGCGATGCCGGCATCGGCGATCGCGGGGCCGCGAGCCCGGGTCAGCGTGTTGCCGACTTCCGTCTCGATGATGCCCGGGCACACGGCATTGATCAGGATCTCGGGGCCGAGTTCCTTGGCGAGAGCCCGGGTCATCCCGATGATCCCCGCCTTTGCGGCAGCGTAGGCGAACCGGCTGACGGCAGCCGTCACGCCACCCGAATGCGCGTTCAGCGACGACATCGAGACGATGCGGCCATGACCCTGACGCTGCATGATGGGCGCGACAGCCTGGATGTAATTGAAGCAGCTCTTCAGATTGAGAGCGATCGTGTGGTCGAACTCGGCTTCGGTGATCTCGAAGATGCCCTTCGGCATCCCCTTCCCGGCATTGTTCACAAGGACGTCGACGCGCCCCCATTGGCCGGCGACTTCCGTGACAATACGGCTCGCCTCTTCTTTGAAGATGACGTCCGATTGGAAAGTCAACGCGCGGCGCCCAAGCGCTTTTATCTCTTCAGCAGTGCGAGACAGCTCGTCAGACAGCAGATCAACGAGCGCAATATCCAGCCCCGCTTTTGCAAGAGACAGAGCGCAAGCGCGTCCGATACCTCGCGCGCCACCCGTGACAATCGCCACGGACGCAGCGTTGCTTGAAATCATGGCATGCCCTCTTTCAAGAGTGTTGATTTCCTCTTGATTAAGAGTGAGCCTATCGCCGGCAAATTGGTTCGCCAAGAGAGATTCGGTTCACGTCCATGAACACTGAGGTCAAATCCGCAGCCCGTGTGCTGGACCTGCTGGAGTATCTCGCCGGCTGCTCGGAGCCCGTGAAGCTCAAGGAGATCGTCGCCGCGCTGGGATTTCCGAAGAGCAGCGCTCATGCGCTGGCGCAGACCCTGGTCTCACGCGGGTATGCGATTCAGGACGCAACCGAGCGCTACGTGCTCGTCCATGCGAGTCGGCATCAATCGGCATCGCGGGCCCTCGAAGCCCGTCTGCTGTCGGCTGCCCATCCGATCATGGAACAGCTTCGCGACGAAACAGGTGAGACCGTCATGCTGGCGGTTTTGACCGTGCGCGGCGATTGCCGACGAATCGCCAAATGCGTGAGCCGGCAAGCTGTGCGCTACGATATCGAACTGGATGGCCTGTCCGATTCCTATTGCTCGGCAACCGGCCGCGTCCTGCTTGCGCACTGGGACCCGGCTCTCACTGACGGGTACTTTGCGAGAGCGCATCTCGTACCCAGGACACCCAAGACGATCACCGACCCCGGCACGATACGGGGAATGTTCGAGACGATCCGCGCGGAAGGCATCGCCGTCAGCGACGAGGAGCACGTCACTGGCTCCACAGGACTTGCCGCGCCGATCTGGGGGAGAGAGGGCAAGGTGATAGCCGCTCTCAACCTTGGTGTTGTGACGCTGCGATACCATGCCCGCGCGAACGAGCTTGCAGAGCTTCTCAGGAATGGCGCGCGTCGTATAAGCGAACGGCTCGGCCACAAAAGCAGCCCGAATCCGGCCATCCTAGCGACAGTACCGAGGCCGCCGCGAGCCTTGAGCGACGGTTAGGCTGGGCTGCCAGCGTAGAAACGAGCGGCCCTTCATCCTTGGCTGCCGGAGATGGCGTTCGGCGCAGCCGTCTCGCACGTTCCTGGGCCGGGACGTGTTCTCTGCACGCGCATGCGAGCATTTCGCGCCAGCCCGGGCGCGTAAAAAGAAATGCATATTTGCGCTCAGAAAAACAATTTGTTAGTTGAGGCGAAGCCGTGCCGCTGCAGCGCCGGGCTGGCAGGCGGACAGACCCCAAGCCGCCGGCGCCTGGCGCAGTGACGGATTCCGTTCACGGACTTCGAACGCAAGAAGGCTTCCGATGAAGATCATCATACTGCCCGGGGACGGCATCGGGCCCGAGATCACCGAGGCCACGCTGCGGGTTCTGGAGGCGGCCGACCGGGCTTTGTCGCTGGGGCTGGAATTCGAGCCGCACGAGATCGGTCTCGCCAGCCTGAAGGCACAGGGCACCACCCTGCCCGACGCAGTGATGCAGCGCATCCCGCAGGTCGGCGGCGTGATCCTGGGGCCGGTTTCCCATTACGAGTACCCCTCGCGGGACCAGGGCGGGATCAATCCGTCGGGCGAGCTTCGCGTCAAGTTCGAGCTCTATTCGAATGTTCGACCCTGCCGGTCGCGTCCGGAGATGAGCATCCTGCGCAGGCCCATGGATCTCGTCATCATCCGCGAGGCGACGGAAGGCTTCTACTCGGACCGCAATATGTTCGCGGGCTCGGGGGAATTCATGCCCGATCCGGACATGGCGCTCTCGGTCCGCAAGATCACCGCCAGGGCCTCCGAGCGCGTCGCCCGCACTGCATTTGAGTTGGCGAGCCTCCGCAGAAAGAAGGTCACCGCCGTTCACAAGGCGAATGTGCTCAAGCTTTCGGACGGCCTGTTCCTCCGGGAAGTCCGCAAGGTCGCAGCCGGATATCCCGACATCGAGCTCGAAGAGCTGATCGTCGATGCGACGGCCGCGCTCCTCATCCGGACACCCGATCGTTTCGACGTCATGGTCACCACCAACATGTTCGGAGACATTCTCTCCGACGAGGCCTCCGAACTGTCGGGCAGCCTCGGCCTCGGTGGTTCGATCAATGCCGGCGACACGATCTGCGTCGCCCAGGCCCAGCATGGTTCGGCCCCTGACATCGCCGGCCAGGATATCGCCAACCCGACATCGCTCATCCTGTCAGCCGCGATGCTGCTGCAGTGGCGCGGGCAGCGCGACGGAAACCGGAAGCTTCTGGATGCCGCTCGCCTGATCGAGGCGGCGGTCGAACACACCCTCGACAATCCGGCGACGCGTACGCGGGACATTGGCGGGGAGCTTGGCACAAAGGCCTTCGCCGGCGCCGTGATCGCGGCGATCCCGTCCATGGCCGCCCGCGTCGCGGCCCTCTGAGTTCAAACGCGAAAGGAAGAGGCATGCCGACACGAGCCAAGCCGGCCGTTCTGCGGCCGTCCGAAATCCCGGCCCGCCAGCGCGGCGGCGGTGCCAGGACCATTCCCCTGGTGACGCGGCGGACCGGATCCACCAGCTTCATCAACGGCATCACGATCTTCGAGCCGGGTGCCGCGATCCCGATGCACAGGCACAATTGCGAGGAAAGCGTCATGCTCCTCGAAGGCACGGCCATCGCGGAGATCGACGGTGTCGAATATCCGATCCAGGCCGGCGACATAACCTTCATCCCGGCGAATCTTCCGCATTGCTTCCGCAACGTCTCCGACAGCGAAGGCATGAAGATCCTCTGGATCTACGCGTCGATCGATGCGACCCGCACGCTGATCGAAACGGGAGACACCCGCTCCATCGACGAAGAGCACAAGGCCCCGATCGCGAACTGAGGATGCCGCTCCCGCTCGCGGTTCAGCCAAGCCCGATATTGGCCATTTCATGATATAAAGCCAAATATACGCCAGAGCGCCCCCGCGCGATTTGCCATCGCCGCCATGACCTGCGATCACTCCCGCGTTTCAATGGCGCCGGACATGCCCCATAGCCCTCTCGCTCTTCGCATCGCCAACGACATCATCGCGCGCATCGGTATGGGCGAATTCGGCACGGGCTCGCATCTGGCGACGGAGGTGCTGGCGAAGCACTTCGAGGTCTCGCGTTCGCCGGTGCGCGAGGCGCTGGCCATCCTCTGCGACCGGGGCGTCATCGAAAACCGCCGGAACCGCGGCTTCTTCGTGCTGCCGGCCGCGGGGCGAACAGCCGGAGAGACGGGGCTGGAGCCTGTCGGCCCTTGCGAAAGCGATCCCTATTACGAACTGGCGGAAGACTGGCTCAAGGACCGGATCGGCGCCGACCAGACCGAGCAGGCTATCCGGGATCGCTACAGCCTGACGCGCGCGCAGGCGCAGGACCTCCTGTCTCGCGCCTCTCGCGAAGGCTGGGCCGAGCCGAAGCCCGGCTATGGCTGGAAATTGCGCCAGGTCGCCAAGACGGTCGAGGCCTTCGAGGAAATCTACCGTTTTCGCGCGGTCATCGAACCTGCCGCCCTGCTCGAGCCGAGCTTCCGGTTCGACCGTACGGTCGCCGCAGCCCTGCGCCGGACGCAGGAGCGGCTGGCATCGGGCGACCTCGGCGGGCTGGCGCCTGCGGCGATGACGGCGGCCGGCGCCGCGTTCCATGAGGGCATCATCAGGATGTCCGGCAATCCAATGTTCTTCTACGCGCTGGAGCGTGCCAACCAGTTGCGGCGGCTGGCGGAATACCGGCTCAAGGTGAACCCGCAGCGCATTGCCGTGCAGAGCCGCGAGCATCTGGAGATGCTCGACCTCCTCGCCAGGGGCGACAATCTGGAGGCGGCCCATCTGATGCGCCGGCATCTCAGCGGGGCGCTCGCCTCCAAATCGCCGGTCGTGCATCCGCGCTCCAGCGACCCAGGGCGCACGGCCTAGCTCCACAGACAAGTCCAACGGCACTCCAGGGAAAATCCGTCACGCCAACATTGGTTTTATAGATTGATAAAGCCAATCAATATCATTAGGCTCCCGCCATGGCGTTCCGGTCTTCCTTCGACCCGGCATTTCAATAAGGCGGGCTCAGGCCCGAACGAGATCGTGACGTTGAACGACAAGGCCCGGTGGACGGGTTTCGAAGCGGCGGGCGAACAGTTCTACCGCCTCGATGTCGCGTCGTTGCTGGGTGCGGATTTCCGGTGCCTGCCGCACGTGCTGCGGATTCTGTTCGAGAATGCGATGCGCTCGGCCCCCGCTGAAGAGACGGCGCATCTGCCTCAGGCCTTTCGTGACTGGCTCGCTCAGGGTTCAAGTCTCGTCGAGATTCCGTTCCTCCCGAACCGGATCATGATGCATGACACGACCTGCGGCCCGGCGCTGGTCGATATTGCGGCGATGCGCGACGTGCTCGCCGAGAACGGTCGCGATCCCGACCTGCTGATGCCGCGTATTCCCGTCGACGTCTCGACGGACCATTCCTCCGGCGTCGATGTCTTCGCCCGGCCCGATGCCTTCCAGCGGAACCTGGAGAAGGAATTCGCGCGCAATGCCGAGCGCTATCGCCTGATGAAATGGGCGGCGGCGGCCATGCCGGGCGTCCGGGTGCACCCGCCGGGATCGGGTATCATGCACACGATCAATCTGGAGCGGCTTTCCAGAGTGATCGTCAGCGAGACGCATCGGGGCGAGCGTCGGGCCTTCCCGGATGCCCTGCTCGGGACCGACAGCCATACGCCGACCGTCAACGGGCTCGGCGTGCTCGGCTGGGGCGTCGGCGGGCTGGAGGCGGAAGGCGCATTGTTCGGCGTGCCTGTCGTGCTGCGCATTCCCAACGTGATCGGTGTGAAGCTCACGGGCCGGTTGCGCGACGGCGTGCTCGCGACCGACCTTGCGCTGGAAGTGACCCGTGCGCTGCGCGCCATCGGCGTCACCGGCGATTTCGTCGAGTTCTTCGGGCCGGGCGTGCGGAGCTTGTCGGTCGGCGAACGCGCCGCGATCGCCAACATGGCGCCGGAATACGGGGCATCGACCGGGTATTTCCCGATTGATGACAAAGCGCTGGCCTATCTCGCGCGGATCGGCCGGCCGCCTGAAGACTGCGCGCTGGTCGAGGCCTATGCCAGGGCGAGCGGGCTCTGGTTCGATGCCGAGGCCGAGCCGCGTTTCACGCAGACCACCGCCATCGATCTCAACGCGATCGAAGCCAGCGTCGCCGGGCCGCGGCGCCCGCAGGATCGGCTCACCGCCGGCTCGACCCGTTCAGCCTTCACCCCGGCTCTGCGTCCCGCGCGTAAAGGCGCTTTGCCCGATGGGGCGGTCGTGATCGCCGCGATCACGAGCTGCACCAACACATCCGATGCGAGCATGCTCGCGGCTGCGGGCATTCTCGCCGGCAAGGCCCGCGCGCGCGGGTTGTTGCCGCCGGCCCATGTCAAGACCTCGCTGGCGCCGGGATCGCCCACGGCGGAACGGTTCCTGCGTCGCGCCGGCCTGCTCGACGATCTCGAAGGGCTCGGCTTCGGCATCGTCGGCTATGGCTGCACGACCTGCATCGGCAATTCCGGAGCCTTGCTCGATGTCGTCAGGAACGAGCTGGGCCGCGAGGGCTTCCGCCCGGTCGCGGTCCTGTCCGGCAACCGCAATTTCCCGGGTCGTGTCCATCCCGATCTCGAGAACGGCTTTCTGGCCTCGCCCCCGCTGGTCATCGCCTTCGCGCTCGCCGGCACCGTCAACATCGACATCGCGCGGGAGCCGCTCGGCTTCGACCGGGCCGGCGAGCCCGTGATGCTCGGCGAGATCTGGCCGACCGGCGCCGAGATCGACGAGGCCGTCGCCTCCGGCTGGGATATGGCCGATTTCGACGCGGCCTATCAGGAGGCCGCGACCCGGCCGCTCTGGATCGATCTCGATGCGCCGAGTGGACCGCAATTCCCGTGGAACCCCGCCTCGACCTATCTGCGCAAGCCGCCCTTCGTCCGCCCGCAAGGGTTGCCTGCGGCGGAAGGGCATGCCCGGCCGCTGATCGTGCTGGGCGACGACGTCACCACCGACCATATTTCGCCGGCAAACCAGATCCGCCCGGACAGCCCCGCCGGGCAACACATCATCGCCGGCGGTGGCGATCCCGCCGATCTCAACGTCTTCGCCTCGCGGCGCGGCAATTTCGAGGTGATGGTCCGGGGCGCATTTACCAACCGGATGGCGGTCAACCGCCTGCTGCCGGCGGATGCACCGGCCGGCTTCACGCGGCACGAGCCGTCCGGGGAGATCGTGCCGCTGACCGAAGCGGCCGAGCGTTATGCAAGCGAGAGCACCCCGCTCGTCCTTGTGGCGGGCGAGCGCTACGGCATGGGCTCCTCGCGGGACTGGGCTGCGAAGGCCGTGGCGCTGCTCGGCGTTCGCGCCGTGATCGCTGCGAGCATCGAGCGCATCCACCGCACCAACCTGATCGGGATGGGCATCCTGCCGCTCTTGCTGCCCGAAGGCGTCGATCCGGGCACCCTCGCCATCGGTTCGGCCGATCTTTTTGCGGTCGATCTTCGCCCGGATCACCTGATGCCACGATGCACGGTCCCGCTGACGCTCATTCGCCCCTCCGGCGAAACCGTCGCAATCGCCCTGCGGGCCGCGATCGAGACCTCGCTCGAGATCACTCTCCTGAAATCGGGCGGGCTGATCCCGCATGTTCTCGGCGGTCTTTTGGAGGATGCCGGATCGCGGATCTGATGACGATCAGCGCGTCAGCATGGCCGCGACGACCGGAGCCAGGGCCGTCCCGATCGCCCGGGTATTGACGGCATCCAGATGCACGCCGTCGACCTTCGAGGCCACGGAAACGGACGCGGCATCGAAGAAGGAGCAATCCGCGCGCTCGGCGACAGCCTTATAGAGCGGTGCCAGCTTTTGCGATTCCACGATGCTGCGGCCGCCGCCGGGCTGTCCGTCCGGCGCCCGGCTTGCGCCGAAATGGGGCGGGCTCATCAACAGGATCGCTGGCGGCTGGCGGCCATGCGGATACGTCCGCACGATTTCCACAAGACGCGCCATGCCGAATGAGGCCGCGAGCGCGCTGCCGCAAACATGCGGTTTCAGATCGTTGGTGCCCAGCATGATGATCACGAGATCGAGCGGAGCATGGCTGCCGATGAGAACAGGGAGCGCGCGCGTGCCGTTGCGGTCGGCCGGCCCGGCGTGATCGTCGAAGCAGGTCGTGCGACCGCTCAGCCCTTCGGCGATGACCCGCACATCGGCAAGTTCGGCCTCGACGACACTGGTCCAGCGATCCGCGTGACGATGCCTGGCTTTGGCCTCCGGGTCTCGGCCCCAGGTCAAGCTGTCGCCGAATGCCAGAACTTGCTTCTTCTCGATCATGTCGACCCCGACAACTGCCCATGTGACTGACCATGCCGGGCCGGCCGGCACGCTGGCCTCCATCTGCCGGGCCCCTCGAGCGAACCCATGTTCGCCGGAAATGCTCTAGGAGGCGGCCGGACTGAACCTCCGGGACGTCGATTCCCATGCGATCCGCAGATGGGCTCGCATCAGATCCGAAGCCTCGTCGAGACGACCCCGTTCGATCGCATCCAGGATCGCCATATGCTCGGTGAAGTTCTTCTCAACGCGCACACGCCCGCTTCTCCAATTGTACATCGCGAACCGGCGCAGTCTGCTCTGGAGGCGAGCGGCTTCTCGATAGAAGCGATTTCCGGAAGCGGCTGCGAGATCCTCATGGAAAGCGGCATTCGTCTCGAACAGCGCCACGCTCATGTCTTCCGTCCAGGCCTTCTTGAGAAAGATCTCATGCGCGGCGCGCGTGTCGTCGAGCCACTTGCGAGACACGCTGAAGCCGGGCTCCAGCAAGGCCGCGGGCTCGATCACCATCCTGAACCGATAGCTTTCATCGACGATGGTCAGGTTCCAGTCCGTCAGGAAGCGCCAGCCATAGCCCGGCTTCTTTTCGATCATGCCGAGCCCCGCCAGACGTTCCAGGATCGGAACGAGGGCGGCCCGGGCGACGCCGTATCGCTCAGCCAGTTCGACGACGGAAAACTCGTCGCCCAGCTCCTGCCGATCCCTCTCGGTCGCGATCCGGAGAACCAGCGCCTCCTCCCGGGCGGCTGAAGGGGCCAGCTCGCGGGTCTCGATTCCGATGCCGCCGTCATCGGGCAGGTTGACCAGCACAACGCCGGTGCCCGGGCGCCGCAGCACCACGCCATCGTCCTGGAGAAGCGCGAGAGCCGTCCTGATCGGCGTGCGGGACACCCCCAGCCGCAAGGCGATCTGCTGCTCGTTGATGCGGTCGCCGGGACGCAACCCTTCGTGCCGGACGAATTCGAGAATCCGGTCGATCAGCCTGCGCTGCAGATTGGTCAGGGCGCGATCTGTGTTCATTTGATTCCAGAAAAACATTCTGTTACATGACTGTCGACGACCACTAGTGCAATCGCACCGGCGAAGGAATCGAACATGGCTGCTCCCGTTGAATGCCCGACGATCGAGGTTTCCGGTGCGCCGCGCGAGCAGGGTCGCCAGTACGGTGAGCAGGCCGCCGCCCGCATCAGGCTGGGCGTGCAGCATTATACCGATCAGATCCGCAAGAAGAACGTCAGCCAGGCGGTCATCGAGGAGACCGCGCTCGGCTTCGAAAGCCAGGTGGCGGCTTTCGACGCGAATTATGTCGAGGAGATGCACGGGATCGCTGAAGGCGCCGGTGTGAATTTCGCCTCCGTCATGTTGCTGAACGCCAGGACGGAACTGCTCAAGCTCGCTGGCAGGACCGAGGCAAGCCGCGAGCTTCATGATGAGTGCACCGGTCTGGTTGTGCTGCCCAAGGCCTCCAAGGAGGGCGCCTTGATTCACGCCCAGAACTGGGACTGGAAGACGGAGTGCGTCGACACGGCCGTTGTCCTGAAAATCAGGAATGAGGATGGGCCGGACATCATCACCTTCACGGAAGCCGGCGTGCTCGCGCGCTTCGGGTTCAACACCGCCGGCATCAGCATTACCGGCAACTATCTCGAATGCGAACGCGACTACCGTCGTCTCGGCGTTCCGCTGGCACTGATCCGCAGGAAGGTTCTCGAGCAGGACCTGCTCGGCCGGGCGATGCACGCAGTCTATACGACGCCCAAATCGGCCTCAAACAACATCATCGTGACGCAGAGCGAGGGAATCGCGATCGATTTCGAATGCGTGCCGGACGAGACCTTCATGATCCAGCCGCAGGATGGCCTGATCGTGCACGCCAATCACTTCCAGAGCCCCATCGCCCTGTCGAAGCTGACCGATACCGGCATCGCCAACATGCCGGATTCGCTCTATCGCGACACCCGCGTGCGCGAAAGCCTGGAGCCGCATGTCGGGCAGATCACGGTCGATCACGTCAAGATGGCGCTGTTCGACGATTATCAGTCGCCCTGGTCGGTCTGCCGGCCGCCGCGTCCCAGCTTCTCCGGCAACAATCAGTCCGTGACCGTGGCGATGATCGTCATGCAGCCGGCGAAGGCGATCATGGACGTGGCCCTGCTCCCCGCGCTCCATCGCAATTTCACGCGCTACAACCTCGCGCCCAAGGACGTGGCGGGCAGCACCCGGTCGGCGGCCTGAGCATCGCGCGGCTCCGGCTTCCCCTTGCATCCCGAACGTGCAGGGCGGCCCGGATTCCCCCTTTGCATCGGATCGTTCCCGAAAGCGCAGGCCGTTTTTCGATCCGTTGCTCCAGCGAATCTGAATCAAAAACAATGAGGGGCGTCATGAAGAAGCTTGTCATCGTCCTGGGCCTGCTGGGTGCTGCGCTTCCCGCGGCAGCTCAACAGCCGGCGCTGCGGATTCGGCTGGGCGCCGATGCGCGCACGCTCGATCCCGGTACCAATCGCGACGCGATCACCGATGCCATCCAGACCAACCTGTTCGAAGGGCTGGTCGCCTTCAGGGACGACAGCTCGGTCGGGCCGGTGCTCGCGAAATCCGTCGCCGTCTCGGAGGACGGCAAGACCTACACCTTCGTGCTGCGCGACGGCGTCAAGTTCAGCAACGGCGCACCCCTGACGACCAAGGACGTCCTCTTCGCCTGGCAGCGCTATACCGACCCGAAGACCGGCTGGCGTTGCCTGAGCGAGGTCGACGGACGCGGCGCGGTCAAAGTCACGGGCGTCACGGCACCGGACGACAGAACGGTCGTCTTCACGCTGGAAAAACCCTCGGCGCTGTTCCTCGCCACCCTGGCCCGGCCCGATTGCGGCGGGACAGGCATCTTCCATTCGAGTTCGCTCAACCCGGACGGAAGCTGGCGCGAGCCAGTGACGACCGGGCCCTACAAGCTCGGCGAGTGGAAGCGCGGCCAGTTCATCCGCCTCCTCGCCAACGAGCATTATACGGCCGGCCCCGGCCCGCGGGACGGCCTCACCGGCGACAAGACCCCTCTCGTCGCGCAGGTCGACTATCTCGTCATCCCCGACGAGGCCACGGCGAAGGCTGCACTGCTGTCGAACGGGATCGACATCAACTGGGACATCGCCACGAGCGATCTCCAGGAATACCGCTCGCGCAAGGACATCGTCATCGAAAGCGTCCCGACGATGAGCATCAGCGACCTTCTGATCCAGACGAAGGACCCGTTGCTGTCGGACGTCCGGATGCGCCAGGCGATCCTTCTCTCGCTGGACCTGGAAACCATCGCCGACGAGGTGACCGGTTCGCAATCCAGGGCGAGCCATTCGCCGATCCCGCGCTCGAGCGCCTATCACAAGGCAAAGCAGGCCGCTCCGATCCGCCGGGATATCCCGGCGGCGAAAAAGCTGCTGATGGAGGCAGGATATCGCGGGCAGGCCATCAAGCTGCTGGCGAACAAGCGCTATCCGGAGATGTTCGACCAGGCGATCCTCGTCCAGGCGATGGCCAGGGAAGCGGGCATCAATATCGAGGTCGAAGTCGTCGACTGGGGCGTCCAGCAGGATCGCTACCTGGCCGGCAACTACCAGATGATGTCGCACTCCTTCTCCGCGCGCCTCGACCCGTCGCTGTCCTTCGAGATGTTCACCGGCGAAAAGGCCACCCAGCCCCGCAAGGCCTGGGACAGCAAGGCGGCGGCGGATCTCGTCACGCGCAGCATGGCGATCGCCGATCCGGCGCAGCGCCAGGCGATCTTCGACAAGCTCGAGGACATGTACCGCGCGGACATTCCGATGATCACGCTGTTCTCCGGCACGCGCCTCAGCGCCTCCAGGAGCAATATCGAAGGTTACAGGAGCTGGGCACTCGGCACGCCCCGCCCTTGGGGCATATCGATCAAGCAGTAAGGCTCGCAGCCTCGTCATGCAGGATGGCCGCCCCGGGTCTCGAAGCCACATCGGAAGGCGGTGTCAGATTGTTCTGGAGGAGAGCCGAAAACGACAAGGAAATCGCCTACTGATTTCGAAACGAAAAAGGCCCGGAATCCATCGGCGATGGCTTCCGGGCCTTTCCTTTCGCCCCACCGCAAGGGCAGAGCGAAAAGATGGCGGTATGGATCAGCGCTTGCGCTTGGCGCCGACCAGTTCGTCCCACTTGCGGAAGGCGACGACCATCTTGTCGGGCTTCAGCGGCAGTTCGATCGGGTTATTGGCGATGAGATCGGCATATTCGGGCCGGCCGAACTCCGCGATCACCTCCTGGCTGCGCTGCGGCGCGAGCGACAGCGGCACATTCTTCACCGCCGGGCCGGGGTAGAGATAGCCCTCGTCATAGGAATAGGCCTGCATCTTCGGCGTCAGCACATGCGCCATGATGTCGAGCACGACGGCGAGCCGGTCGTTCGGGATGCCCTTCGGCACGCACATGAAGAAGGCGTCCGAGACCCAGTGGAAGCCCTTCAGCGTCTGGATCTTCGCTTCCTTCGGCACGATGCCGAGCGCGCGCGGATTGATGTCCCAGCCCGTGGTCGAGATGATGATGTCGCGCGAGCCGTCGCCGAACTCCTTCATCGTGGCGCCGGTGCCGGCCGGATAATACTCGATATATTCGCCGATCGCCTGCAGATAGGCCCAGGTCTTGTCCCAGCCATTGACCGGGTCCTGCGGGTCCTTGTCGCCGAGGAGATAGGGCAGGCCCATCATGAAGGTACGGCCCGGCCCCGAATTGGTCGGACGGGCGTACATGAACTTGTTGGGGTTGGCCTTGGCCCAGGCGAGCAGCTCCTCGGCGGTGGTCGGCACCTGCTTGACGCGCGCCGGCATGTATTCGAGCAACGGCCCGGACGGATAGTAGTTCACCACCGTGCCGAAGCCTGCGCCCTGCGCCTTGTGCAGGTTGAGCGCCGCCGGCTCGTAGTTCTGTTCGATATTGGGGAACTTCTCGGCGAAATCCGGGAAGATCTTGAGCCAGAGATTCTGCTCCAGGCCGGCCGCGAGCCCGTCCGAGCCGGTCAGGATGAGGTCGAGATCGGAGCGGCCCGCATCCTGCTGCGCCTTGATCTTGCTCGCCAGTTCCGGCGCCGGCGCCTTCACATAGGTGATGCGCGAGACCAGCTTCGGATTGTTCGTGCGATAGTCGTCGAAGGCCTGCTGCATCAGCGCCAGCGCGCCGCCGACATCGATGATGTTGATGCCGACCGGCGCGGAAGGCAGTGCCGGCACGGCGGCCAGCGCACTGCCTCCGCCCAGGGTCAGCGCGCTCAGCCCGCCCAGGACGGTGCGGCGATCCACGCCTTTCGGAAATTCGCTCATGATTCTCCCCTTCTTGCTTTGGTTGGTGACGTCTTCAGGCGGCAAAATCGCGGCGCTCGCTGCCGATGCGAGCGCTGCGGACATGGAGTTCCGGCGACCAGTCGATCGCGCTCTCCGGCAAGCTGATGCCGGCCCCGGCCAATGCGCCGGCGATGCAGGCGAGCGCATGGGTCGAGGCCATCGCGACCGCTTCGTCGGGCGTCGCGATGCCCCAGGCGACGACGTTGCGGACGGCATCGTCGAGCTTCAGTGCCGAACCCGCCAGCGAGGTGCCCCCGGGCTGGCGCACCGAGCCGTCGGCGGCGAGATCGACCGGCATGCCGGCGAAGCTGTAGCGGCCGGGCACCGCGCCCGCCGCGACCACGGCATCGGTGACGAGGATCGAACGTTCGAAGCCCTTGGCCCGGATCAGGCTCTTCAGCGCCTTCGGATGGATATGGATGCCGTCCGCGATGAAGCCGGCCATCAAACGATCCTCGGCGAGCTGCGCGAAGAGCGGATTGACCAGCTTGTGCATCTGCTGCGGCAGGCCGTTTCCGAGATGGGTCGAGAGCGTTGCTCCCGCGGCAGCGGCGGCCTCGACAGCCTCGAAATCGGCGGCCGAATGGCCGATCGCGACGATCTTGCCCATCCCTGCCAGCTGGCCGGCGAGCGCGACGCCGCCCTCGACCTCCGGCGCCAGCGTCACCATCAGGATCGGCCGCGACAGCAATGTTTCGAGATGTGCGACAAGGTCGGTGGTCGCCGCCGTCATCGCGTCGGGCGGATGGCAGCCGGCATAGCCGGCCGACGGGTTCAGGAACGGGCCTTCGAGATGATAGCCCGGGCACATCAGCGGTCCGAGCCTGCTTCCTGTCACGGCCGCGTCGAGCGCCCGGAAGCGCTGTTCCAGCTCATGCGGATGCGCCGTGATGATCGTCGGCAGGCAGATCGTGACGCCCGTCGCCAGCATCGCCTCCAGCGCCCGGTCGAGCTCGGCCGCAGTGATCGTGCCGGAGTTGAAATCCACCCCGGCAAAGCCGTTCACCTGCAGGTCGACGAGGCCGGGCGTGCGCATTCTCAGCCTTTCCGGCTCAGCAGCGAGGCAGCCGGCGGATCGATGAACAGCACGGTCCGCTTGTGCGTCTGCAGGATCGAGGCCGGGCTGAGATTGCTGACCGGGCCTTCCAGCGCCGCCTTCGTGGCCGCGGCCTTGCGCGTGTCCGAGACCGAAAGGACGATCAATTCGCTCTTCAGGATCTGGCGGATGCTCATCGAGATCGCCTGTTGCGGCACGGCGTCGAAGCTTGGGAACCAGCCCTCGCCGAATTGCTGCTGCCGGCAGGCATCGTCGAGATTGACGACCAGATACGGCTCTTCCGTGTCGAAATCGGCCGGCGGATCGTTGAAGGCGAGATGGCAGTTCTCGCCGAACCCGGCAAAGCAGACCGCAATGCGCTTGCCGGCGATCTGCTGGTTGAGCTGCTTCACCGCCGCCGCGGGATCGCCCTCGCCTTCGACCGGGATGAAGGTCGGCGCGTTCTTCAGCGGCGCCATGAAGCGCTCGCGCAGATAGCGCCGGAAGCTCGCCGGATGGCTCTCGGGCAGGCCGACATATTCGTCGAGATGGAAGGCCGTGACCTTCGACCAGTCGATGCCCTCGGCCGCGACGAGATGGTTCAGCATTTCGAACTGGCTGGCGCCGGTCGCCACGATGATCGTCGCCTCGCCATGGCGAGCAAGCTCGTCGCGGATCGCCTGCGCACCAGCCGCCGCCGCCTGCCGGCCGAGCTCTTCCTTGTCGGAAGCGACATGCATCTCGATCATCGAATTTTGAACCTTTTGTGTCAGAAAATTTCCGATATTCTGAAAGCGAGCTTATGAAGCTTCGGCCGAAACGCAATGATTAATTTTGAACGCAACCGTTCCGAATAGAGCCCGCCTTGTCCCTGCTGACGCTCGACGAAACCCGCCTGGCCCTCGCCCATGACCGGGATTGCGCCCGGATCTACCGGCTGATCCTCAATGGCGAGGCCCATTCCCGCGCCGATATCGGACGTATCCTGCAATTGCGCTCGACCAGCGTCTCGCGCGTTGTCGGAGATCTCATCGCGCGCCGCCTCGTCATCGAGGCCACCGGCGAGACGAGCGGGCGCGGGCGGCCACCGGCGATCCTCGTCGCCCATACCCGCCGCATCGGCGCCTCCGTGATCTATGTCTCCAGCCAGTCGCTGTCGGGCGCGCTGGTCGATCTCAACGGCCATCTCGTCGCCGAGCGCCGCCGCCCCATCGCCGCCGATGCCGACAACGCCGCCATCGCCGAGGCCATGGCCAAACTGGCACGGGACCTCATCGACGCGATGCCACCGGGCATGAGCCATGCCGGCACCGCCGTCTCGCTCTCCGGCCTGATCGACCTGAAGCAGGGGCAATGGCTCTTGGCCTCGCGCTGGCCGCGCATGCGCGGGCTCGACATCGCCGCGGTGCTCGAACCCGTGGCTGGCCCGGTCACGATCTGCCGCAATCTCGATGCCGAACTGCGCGCCCGCGCTGCCCGCGAGCCCGAGAATTTCGCGGGCGGGACGATCCTGCTGCACTGGGGCTGGGGCGTCGGTCTCGCCTACGCGGTCGACGGCGAGCCCTTCGCGCCGACCGGCTCCTTCGGCGAGATCGGCCATTGGCGCCTCGCCGCGCTGGGGGAGCGCCGCTGCGGCTGCGGCAACACCGCCTGCCTCGAAACCGGCGCCGCGCTCTGGTCGCTGCTCCCCGCGCTGCGCCGGCATTGGCCCGATCTCGACCAGGACGAGGTGCGTCTCGCCCGGCAGCTCGCCGGGCTCGACCTGCTGGCCCTGCCCGAACTGGAGATGGCGGCAGCGCTGCTCGCCCGCGCGCTCGCCAATGCCTGCCGCCTGCTCTTCCCGGCCCGGATCGCGGTTAGCGGCCCCTTCTCCGCCAATCCGCAGCTCTGGGCCCGGTTCAACACGCTGTTCCGGGCAGAGGGCACGATGGATGGCTTCGCCGTGCCCGATCTCGCCGGCGTGCCCGCCAGCCATCTCTACGAGATCCACGGTGCCGCCGCCCCCCTGCTCAGCCGCGCGACCGAGGCGCTGCTGCTCGAACAGGCCTGATCGACCCGCTTCGCCATGTCCCGGCGCGGAGCCAGCCATGCCGCCGAATCCGCTGGCGCCTCCCAAAGTGGTGCACTAGTATCCCAGTCAAATGCTCCGGATGTCGCTGATGGCATCGCAAAAGAGAGCCGCAACCCAGGGAGAGATCATGAACCATCCGACACGTCGCACCGTCATGGCCGGAGCTGCCGGCCTCGCTGCGCTGAAAGCCGGCGGAGCGCTGGCGCAGAACGCGCCCGTCTCGCTCAACATCATCGATGTCGCCGGCAATCTTCAGCTCACGCAGGCGGCCATCGAGAAATTCGCCAAGGACAATCCGAAGCTGATCTCGCGCCTGAATTTCTCGCGCGCGCCCTCTCCGGAACTGCCGGCGAAGCTCAAGGCGCAGCAGGCGGCCAACCGGGTCGATATCGACCTCGTGCTCACCGGCCCCGGCGCCATGTCGGACGGCATCCAGCAGGGGCTCTGGGTCGATGTCTGGAAGTCCCATGCCAAGGACCTGCCGAAGCCCGAGGAGGTCTATCACGAGCAGGCGCTGATGATGCAGCGCAATTTCGGCCAGAACGAGGGCGTCGCCGTCGTCTATTCGCCCTCCGGCCCGCTCTTCGAATACGCGCCCGATCGCCTCAAGACCGTGCCGAAGACGGCGGAAGAGCTGCTTGCCTATGTCAAGCAGAACCCGAAGCGATTCACCTATGCCCGCCCCATCAATTCCGGCCCCGGCTGGACCTGGCTCATGGGCCTGCCCTACATCCTCGGCGATGCCGACCCGACCGATCCGATCAAGGGCTGGGACAAGAGCTGGGCCTATCTCAAGGAACTCGGCACCGGCATCGACTACTATCCGGGCGGCACCGCCGCGACGATGAAGGAGCTCGGCGAGGGCACCCGCGACGTCATCGTCTCGACGCTGGGCTGGGACATCAACCCGCGCGTGCTCGGCATCGTGCCGAAGGAGGCGAAGGTCTTCGTCCTCGCCAACACGCACTGGATTCCCGACACCCAGTTCATGTGCATCCCCAAGGGTGTCCCGGCCGACAAGATGCCGGCGCTGGTCGCGCTGATGGCCTACATGCTCAAGCCGGAAGCGCAGGCCGTGACCTACGACAAGGGCTATTTCTACCCCGGTCCGGCGGTCAAGGGCGTGACGCTCGCCATGGCGCCGCAGGAGAGCCGCGATATCCTCGCCGAGTACGGCCGGACGGAATATGACGGGCTGATCACCAGCCTGCCGACCCGCCCGCCCTTGACGCCTGAGCGTCTCGTCGCCGCCTTCCGGCGCTGGGACCAGGAGGTCGGCGTCGGCCACGGCGCGCCGCAATAGCGATGAAGTTCGCCGCCATCGGCCTCGACCACCGCCATATCTACCATATGGTCGACGGTCTCCTCGAAGCCGGCGCGACCTGCGTCGGCTTCGATCCCGCGACCAGCGACGAGCGCGTCCTCACAGGCTTCCGCGAGCGCTTCCCCGACCTGCCCGAGAGCACGGCCGCCCGGCTGATCGACGACCCGTCGATCGACCTGATCGTCTGCGCCGGAATCCCGGCGGAGCGCGCCGCACTGGCCATCCGCGCCATGCGGGCCGGCAAGGACGTGATGGTCGACAAGCCCGGCGTCACCGATTTCGACCAGCTCGCCGCCGTCGAGCAGGCGGTCGCCGAAACCGGCCGCATCTTCTCGATCTGCTTCTCCGAGCGCTTCACCGTTCCAGCCACGCTCATCGCCGGCAAATTGATCGCGGACGGCGCGATCGGCCGCGTGGTGCAGACGCTCGGCATGGGCCCGCACCGGCTCAACCGCGCGATCCGGCCAGGCTGGTTCTTCGACAAGCGCCATTATGGCGGCATCCTCACCGACATCGCCTCGCACCAGATCGATCAGTTCCTGCATTTCACCGGCTCGGACGATGCGGAGATCGTTGCTTCCGGCACCGGCCATTTCGGCGTGCCCGACCTGCCCGATTTCGAGGATTTCGGCGAAGTCCTGCTGCGCAGCGACCGGGCCGGCGGCTATATCCGCGTCGACTGGTTCACGGCCGACGGCCTGCCGACCTGGGGCGACGGCCGCCTGACCATCCTCGGCACCGAAGGCACGATCGAGCTGCGCAAATATGTCGACATCGCCGGCCGCCCGGGCACCGACCATGTCTTCCTCGTCGACAAGGCCGGCACCCGCCATATCGACGCCTCCAGCGAGCCGCTGACCTACTTCCGCAACCTGATTGCCGATATCGGCGCGCGCAGCGAAACCGCGATGAGCCAGCGCCACGTCTTCACCGTCTGCCGGCTCGCGCTGGAGGCGCAGGCCAAGGCGGTGTGGCTGCCGGCGAAGCCCCGCGCTTGAGGAAGCACCTGACATGACACGCAAGCTCGGCATCGCCGTGATCGGGCTCGGCCCCGCCTCTCTGCCGCATTCGAAAAGCCTGCTCGACCTCGCTGATCGCGCCGAGACGCGCTGGGCCGTGAGCCGCACGCCGGATCGGGCTAAGGCCTATGCCGGGCAATTCCCGTTCCCGACCACGACCGATCTCGACGCCGTGCTGGCCGACCCGGCGGTCGATGCCTGCATCGTGCTGACACCCCCGTCGAGCCATCTCGACGTCTCCGCGCTCTGCCTCGAAGCCGGCAAACATGTTCTCGTCGAGAAGCCGCTGGAACTCACCAGCGAGCGCGGCCAGCGCCTCGTCGATACCGCCCGCCGGACGGGCAGGACCTTCGGCGTGACCCTCCAGCACCGCTTCCGCCCGGCCAGCCTGCGCCTGAAGGCCGCCCTGCAATCGGGCGAGCTCGGCACCATCGAAGCCGCCTTCCTCTCCGTGCCCTGGTGGCGCCCACAGAGCTACTATGACGAGCCCGGCCGCGGCACGCTCGGCCGTGACGGCGGCGGCGTACTGCTGACCCAGGCGATCCACTCGCTCGACCTGTTCCGCTCGCTTGTCGGCGTATCGAAAGTGGTCGCGGCGCAGGCCCGCACGACCGCCCTCCACCGCATGGAGACCGAGGATTACGTCTCCGCGCTGCTGGAGACCGCCAACGGCGCCCCCGCCACGCTGGTGACGACCACGGCCGCCTATCCGGGCTATCCCGAGCGCATCGAAATCACCGGCACCAAGGGTTTTGCCGCCCTCATCGGCGGGCGCCTGCGCCTCGCTTTTCTCGACGGGCGCGAGGAGATCGTCGAGGCCGAGGGCTCGACCGGCAGCGGCGCCAACATCATGGATTTCCCCCATGACGCCCACCGCGCCGTCATCGCCGATTTCCTCGATGCGATCGCTCAGGGCCGCGACCCCGTCGTCACCGGCGAGGAAGCGCTCGCTTCACAGCGCCTGGTCGACGACATCCTGAAGGCGGCACGGCTGGCATGACGCCATCGGTTTCTTGACTTCGTGACGATTTGCGGTGTGTTTCCAATGATGAAACGCCGTCATTCCGGGCTTGACCCGGAGCCTATCGCAGAGCGCAGAGCCTTGTGATGGATTCCGGATCGGCGCCGCTTCGCGGCTTGTCCGCAATGACACCTATGTTGCTGTCCAGGTGCCTCCGATGAACGTCGTTCTCGCCTGCGATCTCGGCGGCAGCAGCTTCCGCGCCGCGCTGATCGATGAGCATGGTGTGACGAGAGCGGACCATGCCGTTCCCGGCCCCGCTTTGAACGACCATCTCGACCACTCGGAAGTCTGGGCTACGGCCTGGTGGGCACAGCTGCTCGAGGCTACCGCCAAGCTCGCCGAACAAGCACCAGATCTGTTCGCAAGCGTCCAGGGCATCGCGATTTGCGGCGTGACCCGGACGCAGGTCTTCCTCGGCCATCAAGGGCAGGAATTGCGCCCGGCCATGACCTGGAAGGACGCGCGCTCCGACGGCATTGCCGCTCGCCTGCGCGAGAGGCTGCCCGATCATCCCGAAGCCGGGCGGATCAACGCCTTTCACCCGCTCGCGCGCCTCGCCTGGCTGGTCGAGAACGAGCCGGAACACGCCCAAGCGCTCGCCTGCGTGCTGGAACCCAAGGACTACCTGAATTTCCGACTGACCGGCCGACAAGCGAGCGACCCGGTTTCGCTGGCGCGGTTGATCGCTTGCACTGAAAGCGTCGATGGCCACTCGGCATTTGAAGCAGTGGGTCTCTCGCCAAGCGTCATTCCGGCGATCCTCGAACCCATCGATATCGTCGGCTCCGTCATCACCGGCCTGCCCGCCCCCTTCGACAGGCTCGCCGGCATCCCCGTCTTCTGCGGCTGCAACGATACCTGGGCGGCCGTCGCGGGGCTCGGTGCGCTGCGGCCGGGCTATGCCTACAACATCTCCGGTACCACCGAAGTGCTCGGCGTGCTCGGTCCCGATCAGGCGGAGGCCGAGGGGCTGATCTCCGTCGACTGGCGTGGCCTCTGGCATGTCGGCGGCCCCAGCCAGAACGGCGCCGACACAGCCGCCTGGCTCGCGGGCCTGCTCGGTGGGCAAGGCCCTGTCGGCGAGACGATCGAGCGCCTTCTCGCAGGTCCGCGCCACTCGCAGCCGCTGATCTTCCTGCCCTATCTGCAGGGCGAGCGCGTGCCTTATTGGGACCCGAACCTGCGCGGCGCTTTCATCGGGCTTGGCCGCCGGCACGGCCCGACCGATCTCGCCTATGCCGTGCTCGAAGGCGTCGCCTGCCTGAACCGGCTCGTGCTGGAGCGGGCGGAAGGGGCGCTCGGCACCCGCGTCGAGGAGATCCGCTTCGGCGGCGGCGCGGCCGCCAATCCGGTCTGGGCGCAAGTCAAGGCCGATATCTGCGGCCGCCCGATTGCGGTCGGCACGGCGAGAGAGCCCGGCCTGCTCGGTGCGGCGATCATCGCCTGGACCGGCCTCGGCCGCTTCGCCTCGCTGGAGACCGCGCAGGATGCCCTCGTGACCATCGCCCGCTGCTATGCGCCCGACCCGGCCCGCCGCCCGGCCTATAACGCGCTCTATGCACTCTATCGGCAGAGCGAAGCGGCGCTGGCCCCGATCTCGGCCGATCTCGTAGCGCTGGCGCAGAACACGGCCGCGCTGCCCGGCCTCGCCAACGCGACAAGCGCCACGTAAAGGACGCTTCATGCCGGCGATTCGAAGCAGGGCGCCGGCACGCATGATCGCGAAGAAGGGAAGCTGAGCTTGGGCCGCATCGACCCGCGCGAACTGATCGGACGCTACGGCACGGCGCTCGCCGGCCTCGCGCTGATCCTGTTCTTCCTGATCTTCGCGCCGAACTTCGCCAGCACGATGAACATCATCAACGTGCTGAAGGATACGAGCTTCCTCGCCATCCTCGCGCTCGGCTTCGCGCTGGCCTTCACCGTGGCCGAACTCGATCTCTCCGTCGCGGAAATGGCGAGCCTCGCGGCTGTCGTCTGCGGCTGGCTGGTCCATGCCCAATATCCTCCGGCCGTCGCGGTGAGCGCCGCGATTGGCGTCGGCATCGTGCTGGGCTCGCTCAACGGCTACGGCGTCACCGTCCTGCGCATCCCCTCGCTGATCATGACGCTGGGCACCGCGGCGATCGCCAAGGGCTTCGCCTTCATGATCACGCAGGGCGTCGCCTTCGTCGGGCGCTGGCCGGTCGGCTTCACCGGGCTCGCCCGCGGCTACTCCTTCGGCATCCCCAACCTCGTGCTCTGGATGGCGGGCGCCACGCTCTTCGCCTACGGCCTCGTCAAATGGACCCGGACCGGCGCGCATATGGTCGCGACCGGCGAGGCGGACGAGGCCGCGCGGCTCGCCGGCATCGCCACCGCACGGATGAAGCGCATCGGCCTCCTGCTCTCCGGCGTCTTCGCCGGCCTCATGGCCATGCTGCTCGCCGCCAACCTGTCCTCGGCCGCGCCGAACATGGCGGGCGACTACCTGCTTTATGCCATCGCCGCCGTGCTGCTCGGCATGACCATGTTCGAGCCCGGCAAGCCGAACATCCCCGGCACGGTTTTTGCGGCGCTGGTGCTCAAGGTGCTCGGCAACGGCTTGGTGCTGATGGGCGCGCCCTATTACATCCAGGACATCGTGCTCGGCGCGATCATCATCGGCTCGGTCGCCTTCTCGGCCAGCGCGATGAAGAAGGCGGCGTTCAAGGTCTGATCGCGACAACAACAAACAAAATGAGGGGAGTGGGTTTCATGTTCGGTTTCAGGAAATTGCTGGTCGCCGCCGCCGCGCTCGTCGCGCTCGGCCAATCGGCTCAGGCCTTCGAGCTCGGCATCATCGGCTTCCAGTTCACCTCGGAAACGCATGCCCGCGTCGCCAATGCGGCTGCCGCCGCCGCCAAGGCCAAGGGCTGGAACGTCACGCTGCTGAACTCGGAAGGCGCGCTGCCCAAGCATGCCGAGCAGTTCGACGCGCTGATCGCCAAGAAGGTCGACGCCATCATCATCGCCATGGGCAAGCCGGTCGAGGCCGACGCCCAGTTCAAGGCGGCCAAGGACGCCAAGATCCCCGTGATCACCGTGCAGTCGGGTTCGAGCCCGCATGCGCTCTTCGACATCCAGACCAACGAGTACAAGGTCGGCGCCGATGCCGCGCTCTACCTGCTCGGCCAGCTCGGCTATCAGGGCAATATCGTCTCGGCCCGCTTCGACCTCAACGTCGCCTCGCGCATCCGCGGCCGCCTGCTCGACGCCGTGCTCGCCGAGAACCAGGCGGTGAAGGAGCTCGGCAAGTTCTCGATGGCCCGTACCCAGAGCTGGCGCGACGACGTCCGCGCCGGCATGCAGGCGCTGCTGCTGCAGAACCAGGGCAAGATCAACGGCATCTGGGCCTCCTTCGACGGCCAGGCCTACATCATCGACGACCTGCTGCAGGCTCAAGGGGTGAAGAAGGGCCAGATCCCGCTCGTCTCGGTCGATGGCGGCCAGGAAAGCTACGAGCGCATCGCCGATCCGAACTCGACCTTCATGGCGACCGTCGCCGTTCCCTTCGACGAGATGGGCAAGCAAGCGGTCGACGCCATCCAGGCGATCGTCGTCGAAAAAAAGCCGAAGGAGAGCATCACCTCCGGCCCCTATCTCTTCACGGAAGCCGTGCTGGTCGACAAGAACAACGTCCAGCAGTTCCTGAAGAAGTGAGCGTGCAGGCCGTCATGCTCGGGCCTGCCCTGGGCGTGACGGAACCTTGCGCCTGCCAATGCCCGGACAGACCATGACCGACCCCACCTCCCTCCTCTCGCTGCGCGGCATCGGCAAGGCCTATGGCCCGGTCGTCGCCGTCCGCGATGTCGATCTCGACATCTTCAAGGGCGAGGTCGTGGCGCTGTGCGGTGACAATGGCGCCGGCAAGTCGAGCCTAATCAAGGTGATCTCCGGCGCCGAGGAGGCAACCAGCGGCACGATCAGCCTGCGCGGCAAGCCGGTCACCTTCGCCTCGCCGCACGATGCGCTGGAGAACGGCGTCGCGACGATCTACCAGGACCTCGCGCTGGCCCCGCGCCTCTCGATTGCCCAGAACGTCTTCATGGGCTCGGAACTGACCAAGCCCCTGCTGCTGCCCTTCCTACGCATCCTCGACAAGAAGAGGATGATCGCGGAATCGCAGCGCTATCTCTCACAGCTCTCCGCCGCCGTCACCGATATGACCCGGCCGGTCGAGCGGCTCTCGGGCGGCCAGCGCCAGGCGGTCGCGATCTCCCGCGCGCTGCGCTGGAACGCCGAGATCATCATCATGGACGAGCCGACGGCCGCGCTCGGCGTCAAGGAGAGCGCGCTCGTCCTCGATCTCATCCGCAAGCTCAAGGCCGACGGGCGCACCGTCATCCTGATCAGCCACAACATGCGCGATGTCGTGGCGCTGGCCGACCGCGTCGTCATCATGGGCGCTGGCCGCAAATATGTGGACCGGCCGCTCGGCGACCTCACCGCCGACGACATCGCCCATATGATCATGGCCGGCAACGCCAAGGCAGCGTGAAGCGATGCGTGAAGCCATCATCATCGATACCGATCCCGGCCAGGACGACGCCGTCGCCCTGCTGCTGGCCTGCGCCAGCGCCGAACAGGTCGATTTCAGGGCCATCACCACCGTCGCCGGCAATGTCCCGGTCGCGCAGACCACCGCGAATGCCCTGCGCATCTGCGATCTCGCCGGCCGGGGCGATGTCCCCGTGTATCGTGGCGCCGAGGGCCCGCTGGTCTTCTCGCTCGAAACCGCGGAATTCGTCTGCGGCCCGGACGGGCTGGATGGCGCCGACCTGCCTCAACCAAGGAGCGACGCCGCACCCGGCCATGCCGTGCAGGCGATCATCGATCTCTGCCGCGCGGCTCCTGCGGACGGCATCACGCTCTGCCCGCTCGGGCCGCTGACCAATCTGGCGCTGGCCTTTCGGCTCGCGCCCGACATCCTGCCGAAGGTCAAACGCATCGTACTGATGGGCGGCGCCATCGGGCTGGGCAACATCACGCCTGCCGCCGAGTTCAACACCTATGTCGACCCGCATGCGGCAGCGGTGGTCTTCGACTGCGGCCGGCCGATCGTGATGTTGGGCCTCGGCGTCACGCTCCAGGCCATCGCCAAGCATGAACAGATCGCCCGCATCGGCGCCCTCGGCAACGCCGCCGGCAAGGCCGTCCATGGCATGCTGACACGTCCACGCCCCGGCGGGCTCGGCAGCGACGGCCACCCGATGCACGACCCCTGCGTCATCGCCTTCCTGCTCTGGCCGGAATTGTTCGACGGCCGCGACTGCTTCGTCACGGTCGAGACCGGCGACGGTCCTCTGCGCGGACGCACCACGATCGACTGGAATGGCCGCCTCAGGCGCGAGCCCAACGCCCATGTCGTCTCAGCCGTGAAGGCCCACGACCTGTTCGAGCGCATGATCGAACGCCTCGCCACGTTGCCTTGAAAGACCCGGACATGCCGCATTTCGTCGAAGCACTGCAGCAGGAAGCGGCGGAAGCCATCGCGCAGATGCAGGAGGCAGCGCTCCGCGCCCGCCACGCCCATGCCCGCGCGGAACTGATGCGCCACATGCTGACCACGGCTCGCAAGGTCAAGGACAAGCCGAAGGCCGAGGCTGTCGAAACCGTCGTGCGCGAATGGATGGACGCCTGGAATCTCGGGCGCTCCGACTGGCCGCATATCGCCCGCGAGATGGAGAACTTCACTGAAGCTTTCCACGACTACGTCAACGATCCGAGCGACGCCCATGACACGCGCCTGCGCGAAACCTGCGCAGCGCTCGACAAGGTTCTGGAGCAGGAGGGCACCTCGATCTCCGACCAGATGGCCTTCCGCTCGCAATGTGCCCATGGCTGGTGGGAACAGGTGAAGCCCGTCCCCGCCGACCTGCCCGGCCGCAAGCCGCGCCCGTCCGTGCCGGCGCTTGAATCCGGCAAAGCATTCTGGGAAGCCGGCTGCGCGGAGTTCTGTCGCTGACGCGTTACGGCAGCTGCTGGTTCTCGAAGAACCCATCCAGCGGGATCTGGGTCGTCTTCTCGAAATCATCCATCGCGTCGAGCAGGCGCTGGCGGTAGTTCAAAAGCGCCAGCAGCAATTGCGCCGCGTCGCGCGATAGCCCGTAGCGCGCCCAGCTCTCGGATGTCCGGCGCTCCAGCCCGATCTGGTCGCCGAAGGCCTCGACCGTCGCGAAGCCGAGGCCCTGCACGACTTCCAGCAGTTCCTCGGCCGACATGCGCGGCTTCACCACATGGGAATGCACCCGCTCCAGCATCAGGCGGATATCGGAGGGCCGGAACTGCAGGGAGTTGCGCGCGAACTGCTCGAAATTATTGGCCATGGCGTGTTTCCCGATCGGCTCCCTCTGTCGCCGGTTTCGCGCCGCCGGCCAGCAGGGCCTCCGCAGCGCCTTCATCTGTGATCAGCACTTTCGCCGCGCTCGCCCGCAAGGCCGCGCGGATCGCATGTTCCTTATGGGCGCCGCCGGCCGCGATCGCGACGAGGCCGATGCCCCTGAGATCGGCCGGGCTCACCGCCATGATACGCCGGTTCACGGGATGGTCCACCAGTTCGCCCTCGGCATCGATGAAATGGCAGACGAGGTCGCCGACCGCCCCGGCCTTCTTCAAACCGGCCAGATCGGATTGCGGCAGAAGCCCCTCGCGGAACAGCGTCGAATCGGGGACGAGATCGCCGACGCTGACCAGCGCGACATCCGCCGCCCGCGCCCGGTCGAGCAGGTCCCGCAGGGTCGGCTCGCGCCAGAGCGCATCGCGAATCTCGGCATTCGAGACGAAGACCGGCGCCGTCAATTGAAAGCAGTCGGCACCGAACATGTCGGCGACGCGGCGCGCCACCGCCGAGGGATTGATGCTGCGCGAATGGGTAAGCCCGCCCAGCAGCGAGACCACCGACATCGCTTCGACCTGGCGCGGCTGCATGCCGCGCAGCGCCAGATGCAGCGTCTGCCCCCAGCCGACGGCCAGTGACATGTTGTCGGTCAGCTTGTCGGAAAGCCACAAGCCCGCGGCATAGCCGACGAGCGCCGAGACGCTCGCCGCATCGCGCGCCGCCGGCACCACCACCGCCTCCTTCAGCCCGAAGGCGGTGACGAGCCCGCGCTCCAGCCCCGCCTGCCGGGCCGAGCGCGCATCGATCCTGATCTTGACCAGCCCTTCGGAGCGCGCCGCCGCCAGCATGCGGATCACCTTGATCCGGCTCAGGCCGAGTGCCTCGGCGATCTGCTCCTGGGTCAGGCCCTCGACATAGTAGAGCCATGCCGCCCGGACTTTTGCCTCCGCGACCGGCACATCGCCCTGGATCTGTCCTGCTCCGAATGCGTCTTCCACGAGCGCTCCCTGCCGCGCCACCGCGAGCACGTGCGACAGCATCACCGCATCGCGTGGTCCAAGGCAACCCGTTCGAACATCTGTGCGCTTGACAGGACGAAAGACATGTTCTTTTGTTCCTATATAAGAACATATGTCCTAGGGAGAGTGTCGACGATGGCCGCGATCCAGCCGCAGCCGCCTTTGGGCGCGCCCGTCGCCGGCCTCTCCCTGGCCGAGGCCCTCGAATTGCGCGCCAAGGCCGGCAAGCCGGTCCGCGTCGGCCTGATCGGCGCCGGCCAGATGGGCACCGATATCGTCGTCCAGATCTCCCAGATGACCGGCATCGAGATCGCCGCCGTCGCCGATATCGCGCCGGATCGCGTTTCGGAGGCCGCCGCGCTCGCCGGGCGCAAGGGCGAGGTCGACAATGTCACCGATGAGGCCGGGCTCGACGCCAGCAGACGCAAGGGCCGCATCGCCGCCACGACCTCGCTCGACCTGATCTGCCGTTCGCCCCATGTCGACGTCATCATCGACGCCACCGGCAATCCCGAAGCCGGCTCGCGCGTCGCGCTGACTGCCATCGCCGCGCGCAAGCATATCGTGATGATGAATGTCGAGGCCGACATCACCATCGGCTCCTATCTCGCGGTCGAGGCGGCGAAGGCGGGCGTGGTCTACACGCTCGGCGCCGGCGACGAGCCCGCTGCCGCGATGGAGCTGATCAATTTCGTCCGCGCCATGGGCTATCCGGTGGTTGCCGCCGGGAAGGGCAAGAACAACCCGTTCCGCATCGATGCGGTGCCCGCCGACTATGTCGAGGAAGCCACGCGCCGGAACATGAACCCGCGCATGCTCGTCGAATTCGTCGACGGCTCGAAGACGATGGTCGAGATGGTCGCCATCGCCAATGCCTGCGGCTTCGTGCCGGATATCCCCGGCATGCACGGTCCGGCTGCGCCAAAGGACGAATTGCAGAAGTATTTCTGCCCGAAGGAAGAGGGCGGCCTGCTCTCGCAGAAAGGCGTCGTCGATTTCTCGGTGGCCAAGGGCGTCGCGCCCGGCGTCTTCGCCATCGCAGAGATGCGCCATCCCCGCGTCCGCGAGCGGATGAGCGACCTGCATCTCGGCCCCGGCCCCTACTATTCCTTCTTCCGGCCCTATCACCTGACGAGTCTCGAAGTCCCGCTCTCGGCCGCTGCCGCCGTCATCTTCAACCAGAGCCATATGCGCCCGCTGCCGGTGCCGACCTCCGAGGTCGGCTGCGTCGCCAAGCGCGATCTCGCGGCCGGCGAGACGCTCGATGCCATCGGCGAATACGGCTATCGCGGCTTCGCCCTCTCTCGCGCCGATGCCCAGACCCGCAAAGCGCTCCCGATCGGCCTCGCCCAGGGCGCGACCATGACCCGGCCCGTCCGCAAGGGCGAACTCATCACGCTGGCCGACGCCACGCCCGACGAACGACTGAAGATCGTCGAGGTCCGCCGCGCGCAGGACGCGATGATCGCCGCGCTGACCTCCGGAGCCCAGGCATGAGCGCCCATCAGAAGCCGAACCAGCGGCCGGAACTCGCCGCGCTCGACGATGCGACGGTGGCGCAGGCGCTGACCCGCATGCACCTGATCCGCAAGTTCGAGGAGGCGGCCGAGGCGAGCTACATGCGCGGCCTGATCCACGGCACGATGCATCTCTCGATCGGGCAGGAAGCCAGTGCCGTTGGCACGACGCTGCCGCTCGAAGCGCATGACTACATCCTCTCGACCCATCGCGGCCATGGCCACTGCATCGCCCGCGGCGCCGAGCCTAAGCTGATGTTCGCCGAGTTCTTCGGCAAGGAGACCGGCTACTGCAAGGGTCGCGGCGGCTCGATGCATATCGCCGATGTCGAAGGCGGCAATCTCGGCGCCAACGGCATCGTCGGCGGCGGCCTGCCGATCGCCGTCGGCGTCGGCATGAGCATCAAGGCGCAGAAGAACGGCCGCGTCTGCATGGTCTTCTTCGGCGATGGTGCCTCGAACGAGGGCGCCTTCCACGAGGCGCTCAACATGGCCTCGATCTGGAAGCTGCCGGTCGTCTTCGTCTGCGAGAACAACAAATACGGCATGTCGATGGATATCGGTCGCGCCATGGCGGTGGCCAACGTCGCCGACCGCGCTTCCGCCTACGGCATGCCCGGCCATTGCCTGGATGGTAACGACCTCGCCGGCGTCGCAGCCGTGGCCAAGGTCGCGATCGCGCGCGCCCGCTCCGGCGAAGGCCCCTCGCTGATCGAGTGCAAGACCTATCGCTGGCGCGGACACTCCAAGAGCGACCGCAATCTCTACCGGACCAAGGAAGAGATCGAGGAATGGCGCAACCAGGACCCGATCCGGCGGCTCGAGGACGAACTCAAGGCGCATGACCGCTTCGACGCGGCCGCGCTGATGAAGCTCGAAGAGGGTGCCCAGCGCGACATCGACGCCGCCGTCGAATTCGCCCGCACCTGCCCGGACCCCGATCCGAAAGACCTGACCCGTGACGTCTATGCCCTCTGACACGCTCGAAGCCGTGAGCGAAATCCGCGAGCTCTCCTATGCCGAGGCCGTGCGCGAGGCGCTCGGTCAGGCGATGGAAGCCGACGAGCGCGTTTTCCTCTTCGGCGAGGATGTCGGCGTCTATGGCGGCGCCTTCGGCGTCTCCGGCGACCTCGTCCACCGCTTCGGCAAGGACCGCGTGATCGACACCCCGATCAGCGAGCTCGGCATTGCCGGCGCGGCGGTCGGCGCCGCGATCACCGGCATGCGCCCGGTGCTGGAGATCCAGTTCTCGGATTTCGTCACGCTCGCCATGGAGCAGCTCGTCAACCAGGCGGCAAAAATCCGTTTCATGTTCGGCGGCAAGGCGAGCGTGCCGATGGTCGTGCGCCTGCCCGGTGGCTCGGGCACCGGCGCGGCCGCCCAACACAGCCAGAGCCTCGAAGCCTGGTTCGCCCATGTTCCCGGCCTGAAGGTTCTCCAGCCGAGCACGCCGCATGACGCCAAGGGCATGCTGCTCGCTGCGATCGACGACCCCAACCCAGTGCTGATCTTCGAGCACAAGCTGCTCTACAAGACCAAGGGCCATGTCCCGGCGGAAGCCTATCGCGTGCCGATCGGCAAGGCCGCGATCCGCCGCGAGGGCACGGACCTCACCATCGTCGGCTCCTCGATCATGGCCCGCAAGGCCGAGGCCGCGGCCGAGCGCCTGGCCGCAGACGGCATTTCGGCGGAGGTGATCGACCTGCGCTCGATCCGGCCGATCGACTTCACCACGATCGCCGAGAGCGTGCGCAAGACGCATCGCCTGCTGGTCGTCTACGAGGGCGTGAAGACCATGGGCATCGGCGCCGAGATTTCGGCCATGATCGCCGAGAGCGAGGTCTTCGATTTCCTCGATGCGCCGATCATCCGGTTGGGCGGCGCCGATGCGCCGATCCCCTACAATCCGGTTCTGGAGAAGGCGGCCGTCCCGCAGGAGGACGACATCGTCACCGCCGCCACCAATCTCGTCCGCCGCGGGGAAGCCTGATGCCGGTCGAGGTCATCCTTCCCAAGGTCGACATGGACATGGAGACAGGCACGATCGAGGCCTGGCATGTCAAGGAAGGCGACCTTGTCCGCCAGGGCGACACGATCTTCGAGATCGGCACCAACAAGGCCGTGATGGAGGTCGAGGCCCCCGCCAGCGGCGCGATCCGGAACATCAAGACCGAGACCGGCGTACCGATCTCGGTGGGAACCCCCGTTGCGTGGATCTACCTCGACGGTGAGGCCGCCACCACACCGTCCGAGCCGGCAGCCGCTGCGGCTACCGTGGCGGCTGCCACAACCCTTTCAAAAGCAGAAACGCCGGCCGCTCCGGTGATCACGGTTGCACCAACCTCGTCAGGCCTGCGCGCGACCCCGCTAGCACGCCGCATCGCCCGCCAGAACGCCCTCGACCTCAAGACCGTGACCGGCTCCGGCCCGCGCGGACGCATCGGGGAATCCGACGTGAAGCGCCATCTGGAGCAGCGGCCGCGCTGCGCTCCGGCGCAGGAAGCGCGCCCCGCGCCAGCCGCTGGCGCTTCCGAAGGCCGCCTGCAGCCCTTCTCGGCGATCCGCCGCATCGTCGCGAACCGGCTCTCCGAGAGCATGCGCACCGCCCCGCATTTCTATCTGACGTCCGAGATCGAGATGAGCGCCGCGCGCGACCTGCTTGGCCGCCTCGCCAAACGTCACGAGCGCATCGGCGCCCCCAAGCCCAGCCTCACCGTGCTGATCGCCCGCGTCGCCGCCCGCATCCTGCGCGACCACCCGGTGATCAATGCGTCCGTCGAGGGTGAGGCGACCCGCTTCCACGAGCGCATCGATATCGGCATCGCCATGGAGCGCGACGGCGACCTCGTCGTGCCCGTGCTGCGCGATGCCGGCAGCATGGACATGCCCGCCATGACCCGCGAGTTCGCGAGGCTGCGCGAGGGCATGGCCAAGCGCACGCTGACCCCGGCCGAGCTCGGCGGCGGCACCTTCACCATCTCCAATCTCGGCATGTACGGCGTCGACTCGTTCACCGCGATCATCAACCCGCCGCAAGGCGCGATCCTCGCCGTCGGCCGCACCGTCGACAAGCCGGTCGGGCGCGAGGGCCAGATCGTGCTGAGGCCGATGGCGAACTTCACGCTGTCCTCGGATCATCGCATCGTCGACGGCGTCGCGGCAGCCCGTTTCATGGCCGATCTGCGCGAGGCCCTTGAAAACCCCGAGCTGCTCCTGTGAAGGATAATGCCGCCGGTCGCGCCGCATTGCGGGTGGCCGGCGAGAGACGACCTGACATGACGACCAGACACGAAGATCGGCCGGCGCATTTGGCGTAAAGGTCGGCATCGCGACAACGGAGGAGATGAAACCATGACCCTGACACGACGCCACTTTACCCGGCACGGCCTGATGATGACGGCTGCCGCTGCCCTGCTCGCCGCCGCGCCCGCCTTCGCACAGGCGCCCTCGGGCAAGCTCGTGCTCTACACCTCGCAGCCCGAGAAGGACGCGGCCCAGACCGTCGCCGCCTTCAAGAAGGCCTATCCCAATGTCGAGGTCGATATCTTCCGCTCCGGCACGACCGAGGTGATGGGCAAGCTCGCCGCCGAGATCTCGGCCGGCCAGCCCGGCGCCGACGTCCTCCTGATCGCGGATGCCGCGAGCATGGAAATCCTGAAGGGGCAAAAGCAGCTCCTCGCCTATCCCGGCGCCAAGACGGAAGGCCTCCAGCCCGGTTCCTTCGACGCCGACAAGACCTATTTCGGCTCGAAGCTGATCACCACCGGCATCGCCTACAACACCGCCGCCAAGGAGAAGCCGACCTCCTGGACCGATCTCGACAAGCCCGCCTACAAGGGCCAGATCTCAATGCCGAGCCCGCTCTATTCCGGTGCCGCCGCCATCATGCTCTCGACCATGACGGCCCGTCCCGATCTCGGCTGGAAGCTGTTCGAGGGTCTGAAGGCCAACGAGGCCGTCGCCGTGCGCGGCAACGGCGCCGTGCTCAAGGCCGTCGCCACCGGGGAGAAGTCCTATGGCGTGCTGGTCGATTTCATGGCCTTCAACGCCAAGAAGCAGGGCTCGCCGGTCGACTTCGTCTTCCCCAAGGAAGGCGCCCCGGCCGTGACCGAGCCCGTCGCCATCGTGAAGACGACCAAGAACGAGGCTGCCGCAAAAGCCTTCGTCGACTTCATCCTCTCCGATGACGGGCAGAAGCTTGCTCTGACCATGGGCTACATCCCGGCCAAGCCGAGCATCGGCTCGCCCGCCTGGCTGCCGGAAGGCACCAAGATCAACGTCATGGCCTCCGACATCGCCGCCGTGGTCAAGGCGACGGAGGCCGACAAGGCTCGCTTCGCCACGATGTTCGGTAACTGAGCCCGGAAGCGTTGCGCATGTCTATCGCCGACCCCGCGACGCTGCGCACGCGCGTCGAGGAGACGGGCCTCCTCTGGGGGCTCGTCGGCCTCGTCGCGCTGCTTTCGCTGCTGCCGATCGGGCGCCTGATCGTCGAGGGCCTCGCCCCCGGCGGCCAGCTCTCGGCGACGGCGCTGGGCAAGGTGATGGCGAGCCCGGCGACCTGGACGGCGACCTGGAACAGCCTCACCACGGCCATCGCCGGCACCATCCTCGCCACGCTGATCGGCGGCACCGTCGCGCTGCTGGCAACGCTGACCGACATCCGCGCCCGCAACGCCTTCACTTTCTGCTTCGTCCTGCCGCTGATGATCGCGCCGCAGGTCACGGCGCTGGCCTGGCTGCAGATCTTCGGGCCATCGAGCACGCTGCTGAAGCTGATCGGCATGGCGCCGCCGCTCGGCAGCCGCAACCCGCTCTATTCGCGCGAGGGCATCATCCTGCTGCTCGGCCTGCAATATGCGCCGCTGGTCTTCCTGACCTTGCGCGCGGGCCTGCGCGCCCTGCCGAAGGAGCTGATCGAGGCCGGCCTTGCCGCCGGTGCACACCCCCTCACAGTGCTGCGCACCGTCGTGCTGCCGCTGATGACGCCGCCACTCGTCGCCGGCATCGCGCTGTGTTTCGTCTCCTGCCTCGGGAATTTCGGCATTCCCGCCTTCCTCGGCATTCCCGGCAACTTCCTCGTCCTGCCGACGCTGATCTACCAGCGCCTCGCCGGCCTTGGCCCGGGCGTGCTTTCGGAGGTCGCGATCCTCTCCCTGCTGATCGGCCTGATCGCGATGATCGGCATCCTCATGCAGGATTTCATGCTGCGCCGCCGCGACTTCCGGATCACCACGACCTCGAGCGCAGCGCGCCCCTTCGAGCTTGGCCGCTGGCGTCGGCCGGTCGAGATCGGGCTCTGGAGCTTCGCCATTCTCGTGCTGGCACTGCCCTTTCTCGGCCTGCTCACGACCTCGCTGATCCCCGCCTTCGGCGTGCCGCTCAACGCCGGGACCGCGACGCTCGCCAACTACGCCTATGTCCTTTTCGAGCACGCCGCCTCGAAGCGCGCCTTCGTCAACTCCTTCCTGATGTCGGCGGGTGCGGCCACCCTGATCGTCCTGATCTGCGTGCCGCTCGGCTATTTCATTGTCTGGAAGAAGTCCCGCGCCCTGCGCCTGCTCAATCTCGCAGCGGAACTGCCCTACGCCATGCCCGGTGTCGTTCTCGCCATCGCCGCGATCCTGCTCTTCCTCAAGCCGCTGCCGGTGCTGAACGTCTCGCTCTACAACACCATCTGGATCATCGTCTTCGCCTATCTCGCCCGCTTCCTCGTGCTGGGCCTGCGCCCCGTCATCAGCGGCTATCTCCAGATCGACCGCACGCTGGAGGAGGCCGCCCAGATCGCCGGCGCCGGCCTGCCGCGCCGGCTCGTCACCATCATCTTCCCGCTGGTCGCCCCGGCTGCAGTGGCCGGCGCGCTCCTGGTCTTCCTGACCGCCTTCAACGAGCTCACCGTCTCGGCCTTGCTCTGGTCCTCAGGCGCCGAGACGCTCGGCGTCGTCGTCTTCTCCTTCGAGCAGGGCGGCGATTCCACCTATGCCTCGGCGCTGGCCGCCGTGACCGTGCTCGTCACCATCAGCCTGATGGCCTCCACCACCCTCTTCGCCCATAAACTGCCCCAGGGAGTCCTGCCGTGGCGCGACTGACCATCGACCGGGCGCAGAAGCGCTTCGGTTCCTATCTCGCGCTCGACGACGTCTCGATCGCGGTCGAGGATGGGGAGTTCCTCGCCGTGCTCGGCCCCTCCGGCTGCGGCAAGACCACGCTGCTGCGACAGATCGCTGGTTTCGACAAGCTCGACGGCGGCCAGATCCGCATCGGCGACCGGCTCGTCTCTTCGGCGCAGACCCATATCCCGCCGGAGCATCGCAAACTCGGCATCGTCTTCCAGTCCTATGCGCTCTGGCCGCATATGACCGTGGCGGAGAACGTCGCTTATGGCCTGACCGTCGCCGGCGTGCGCGATCCCGAGCGAGCCAAGCGCGTTGCCGCCGCGCTCGATCTCGTCGGCCTGGACGGCTTCGCCGAGCGCCGGCCGGGCCTGCTCTCCGGCGGTCAGCGCCAACGCGTCGCGCTCGCCCGTTGCCTCGTCACCGAGCCCTCGCTGGTGCTGCTCGACGAGCCGCTCGCCAATCTCGACGTGCACCTGCGCGCCTCGATGGAAGAGGAGTTCTCCCGCTTCCACGAGCGCACCGGCACGACCATGGTCTACATCACCCATGATCAGGCCGAGGCCATGGCGCTGGCCGATCGCATCGCCGTGATGGATCGCGGCCGCCTGCTCCAGCTCGCCACGCCCTCGCTGCTGTTCCGCGAGCCCGCCAACGTGACCGTCGCCGGCTTCATCGGCGAAGGCATGGTGCTGCCGGCGACCGTCCTCTCCGCGCCGCAGGCCGGCCGCTGCAAGGTCAGCGTGCTCGGCGTCGAGGCTATCGTGCGCTGCCGGCCCGATCAGGCGATCTCCGGTCAGGCGAAGCTCTGCCTGCGCGCCCGCGACATCGGCATCGCCTCGGCCGGCGAAGGCGGCCTCGCCGCCACGGTCGAGCGCCTGTCCTACCAGGGCGGCTTCTTCCGGATGGAGGTACGACCTGCCGCCAGCCAGGACATCGTCCTGCATCTCGACGCGAACGAGCCCGCCCCGGCCCAGGCCGGCGAGGCCATCCGCATCGCCATCACCGACGGCTGGATCATCCCGGAGAGCGCCTCCCTGGACAAGGCTGCGTGAGACCGGCGCCATGAAACTGACAGTCCATGGCGGGATCGGCGAAAAAGGCCGGACCTGCGTCGGCATCGAACATGGTGGAACGCGTCTTCTGCTCGATGTCGGCGTCGACACCAGCGCACAGGGCACCGCCTACCATCCGGCGATCACGCGCGCCGAGCTCGAACGCATCGACGCGATCATCGTCACCCACGCCCATGAGGATCATGTCGCGGCGCTCGGCTGGTGTCTCGCCAACGGCTTTTCCGGCCGCATCCTGATGACCGCGGAATCGGTCGCCGAGACGGACGCCACACTTGCCGCCTACGCCACGCCGCACGAGAGGGCGCTTGCCCAAGCTGCTACCGCAGAGATCATCGCGCCCGGCACCGATTTCGTGCTCGGCCCGATCACCATCCGCACCGGCCGCAGCGGCCACGTCGTCGGCGGCATCTGGTGCCATCTGTGCGCAGGCGGTCGCAGCCTCGGCTATTGCGGCGACGTCGTTCCGGATAGCCCGGTCTTCGCCATGGACGCTCTCCCGCCCAGCGATCTCGTGCTGATCGATGCGTCTTACGGCGCCGATCGCATCCCCGCCATCGAACGCGGCGCAGCCATCAAAGGCTGGCTCGCGGCCCATCCGCAGGGCGCCGTGCTGCCGACCCCCCTTTCCGGCCGCTCCGTCGAGTTGATCGGCCTGATCGAGGGCCCGATCGCAATCCACCCCTCGATGCGCGAGGCTCTGGCCCAGCAGATCGCCGCTTCGACATGGTTGAAGCCCGGTGCCGCCGATGCCCTCTCGGCGCGTTTCGCCGAAGCGCTGCTTTGGGAGGAAGGGCAGAAGCTGCCCCGAGCCGCACTGCTCGTCGATGACGGCATGGGGCTCTCCGGTCCCTCCAAAGCCGCGCTCGCACAGGCCCGCCGCGAGAAGCATCCGGCCCTGCTGACCGGCGGCATTCCCAAGGGCAGCCCGGCCGATCTCATGCTGGCCGCAGGCGAGGCCGACTGGCTGCGCTTCCCGACGCATCCGACACTGCCCGAGAACATCGCGATCGCGGCGGCAAGCGGCGCCGGCCGCATCCTCGCCCATTCCTGCGATGCCGCGACCGCAGCCTTGCTGGCCACCGACATCCCCAAGCTCGTCACCGGCCTCAAGCCCGGCGATACCATCGAGATCTGATCATGCGCATCCTCATCGCCAATGACGACGGCATCGATGCTCCCGGCATCGCTTTGCTGCGTAAAGCCGCCGCGCGCCTCGCGACCGATATCTGGGTCGTCGCGCCCGAACGGAAATGGACGGCAGCGAGCCACCATCTCTCCTTCGACAAGGAATTGACGCTCAGCCGGCGCGAGCCGCAGGTCTATGCGCTGAACGGCACACCGGCCGATTGCGTCGTCGCCGCCATGACCGTGCTGTTCCGCGACGGCAGCATGCCCGATCTGGTGCTCTCCGGCGTCAATGACGGCCGCAACGCCGCCGAGGATGCCGCCTATTCCGGCACGCTCTCGATCGCCCGCGAGGCGAGCTTCTGGAACCTCCCCGCCATCGGCTTCTCCCGCACCAAGGGCGGCACGTCCGAGGAGCGCGACGTCGCAGCGCTCGCGGCCCTGATCGAAAACCTCTGGCAGACGCGCGCGCAATGGACCCGCGAGGGCACATTCCTGAGCGTCAACCTGCCGAAGGAATTGCCGGCCGAGATCGGCCTTGCCGGCATCGGTCGCGACAAGATCGCGAGCGCTGCGGATATCGTCTCGGAAGAGGTCGACCGGGTCACCTGGCGTATCCGGCGCGGCCGGCCGCATACCAGCCGTCCGGGCGACGAGAACAGCCTGATCGATTCAGGCCGCATCGCCATCGTCCGCCATTGCTGGAGCGACGGCGCGCCGCTGGACGCGGGCTTCGCTGCTGAGTTCAACAATGCGCTGAGACAGCCTGCAGGCTGAGCCGACGGCTCACCCCTCCAGGAACTGCATCCGGTGCAAACGGGCATAGGCGCCGTCGCGCGCCAACAGCTCATCATGGCTGCCGGTCTCGACGACCTTGCCCTCGTCCATCACCACGATCATGTCGGCCTCGCGAATGGTCGAGAGCCGATGCGCGATGACGATGGTGGTGCGCCCCTTCATGAGCGCCGCCAGCGCCTGCTGGACGAGCCGTTCGGATTCGGTGTCGAGCGCGCTCGTCGCCTCGTCGAGCAGCAGGATCGGCGCGTTCTTCAGGATGGCGCGGGCGATCGCGATCCGCTGGCGCTCGCCGCCCGAGAGCTTGTGGCCGCGCTCGCCGACCGAAGCATCGTAGCCGCCCGGCATCGCCATGATGAAATCATGCGCGGCGGCGCCCTTCGCCGCGGCGACGATCTCGTCCAGCGAAGCGTCCGGCCGCCCGAAGGCGATATTCGCCCGCACGCTGTCGTCGAACAGCACGACATCCTGGCTGACAACGCCGATCTGGCGGCGCAGGCTGGTCAGGGTGACGTTGCGCAGGTCCTGCCCGTCGATCTCTATGCGGCCCTCGGTCGGGTCGTAGAGGCGCGGCACCAGCGCCAGCAGCGTCGATTTGCCGGAACCGGAGCGGCCGACCAGCGCCATCGTTTTCCCACCCTGCGCGACGAGGTCGATGCCCTCCAGCGCACGCTGGTCCTCGCGATAGCGGAAGCGCAGCTGGCGGAAGGCGACCTCGCCGGCAGTGACCGTCAACGGCTTCGCTTCCGGACGGTCGAGAACCTGCGGCTTCTCGTCCATCAGCGCGTAGTAGCGCTTCAGCGAGGCCCCGGCCTCCTGGACGATGGCGTTGAGGTTGCCGAGCGAGCGCATCGGCTGGGCCGCGAGCAGGAGCGCCGAGACATAGCCGGTGAAATCGCCGACCGTCGAATTGCCGGCGGTGATGCGCACCCCGATGGCGGCGAGCACGCCGGCGACCGCGAGCCCACCGCCGACCTCGAGCAGGGGGTCGAGGCGCCCGCGCGCATTGGCCGCCTTCATCTTCAGCGCCCGGATCGTCTCGAAGGCATTGGCCGCCCGCGTCTTCAGATAGGGCTCGAGCCGGTCGGTCTTGGCGACGCGCGCGCCCTGCAGACTCTCGGTGACGAGATTGGCCATCAGCCCGGTCTGTTCCTGCTGGGAGCTGGCCATCCGCCTGAGCTTGCGGCCGATCCGGCCGATCGGATGGGCGATCACCGGTGCGATCAGGAGCACGACCAGCGTCATCTGCCAGTCGATCCAGATCAGCGCGCCGACCAGCGCGATCGCGGTGACGACGTCGCGGATAGCGATGTTGACGATGCGCGTCAGCGCTTCCTTGACGAAGGTGAAGTCGGTGGTGAAGCGCTGCGTGAGGGAGGCCGGATTTTCCCGCTGCAATTGCGCCAGGTCGGCATCGATCAGATGGCCGTAGAGGGCCGTCTGCATGTCCGCCTCGATGCGGCTGACGACATTGTTGGTCATCACCGTCTGGGCGAGCAGCGAGAAACCCTTGATGGCGGTGACGATCACGACGACGGTCGCGACCGCGTTGATGACGCCGATCTCGTAGCCGATCGACTTCGAGACCAATCGCTCCATGCGCCGGACGAAGCCGGTCGATTCGGCCATCAATGGATCGGCGAAGGCGTCGAATGCCGCCTTGATCAGGAGCGGATAGAAGCTCGTCGTCGCCGCGATGATCACGACGAGGCCGAGAATCATCAGCATCTGCGGGAGGTAGGATCTGATCTGCTCACGCCAGACACGGGCAAAGAGCGCAAGGGTGTCGTCGGTGACGCGGCCGATCTTCATGGCCGGGGCCTATCATGACAGCCCGACAAGCGCCACTGGTGCATGGCTGGCTGCGACAGGGGGGCCTTGCTACGGACACGAAGCTGTCTTCCCATGGCCATAACCGATTCAGGAGACTTCATGCCGCTATCCCCGCCGGCCCAGCCCGGCCAGAGCTTCGCCGAGATCGAAACCCCCGCCCTCGTGCTCGATCTCGATGCGTTCGAGCGCAATCTCGTCGCCATGGCCGCTTTCACCCAGGCCCATGGCATCAGGCTCAGGCCCCATGCCAAGTCGCACAAGAGCCCCGAGATCGCGCTGCGGCAGATCGCCCATGGCGCGGTCGGGCAGTGCTGCCAGAAGGTCGGCGAAGCCGAAGTGCTGGTCGCAGGCGGCGTCGGCGACGTGCTGGTCACCAACGAGATCGTCGGCGCGGCCAAGCTCGACCGTCTGGCCCGCCTCGCCCGCAGCGCGAAGATCGGCCTCTGCGTCGACCATCCCGACGGCGTGCGCGAGGCGGCGGAAGCGGCGGCCCGCAACGATGTGACCCTCGATGTCTATGTCGAGATTGATGTCGGCGGCCGGCGCTGCGGCGTTGCGCCCGGAGAGGGCGCCGTCCGGCTGGCCGAGGCGATCGCTCGCTCCAACACCCTGCGCTTCGCCGGCATCCACGCCTATCACGGCTCCGCCCAGCACATGCGTTCGATCGACGAGCGCCGCGAGGCGATCGAACGGGCCGGCTTCGCCGCCCGCAACACGGTCGAACGGCTCAGCCATGCCGGCCTGAAATGCGAGGTCGTCACCGGCGCCGGCACCGGCACCCATGAATTGGAGACCCAGTCCGGCATCTGGAACGAGATCCAGGCCGGCTCCTACATCTTCATGGACGCCGACTACGCCCGCAATCGCCAGGCTGACGGCACGCCCTTCCGCACCTTTGAACACTCTCTCTTCGTCCTCGCCGGGGTGATGAGCAAGCCGGTGCCGGACCGCGCCATCGTCGATGCCGGCCACAAGTCGGCGGCGGTCGATTCGGGTATGCCCGTGCCCTTCCGCCGCGAGGGCGTGATCTATACCAAACCCTCCGACGAGCACGGCGTCCTCACCGGCGACCCGATCGCGATGCCGCATCGCGGCGACAGTTTGCTGCTGATCCCCGGCCATTGCGACCCGACGGTCAACCTGCACGACTGGTATGTCTGCGTCCGCGGCCTGCACGGGCCCGACGCCCATGTCGAGGCCCTCTGGCCGGTCGCTGCGCGTGGTGCCCTGATCTGAGCGGGCGATGCTCGCGGAGCTCTTCCTGCGGTTGGCGACGCCGGCGGCGCGGATGACCCGCCGGCTCGGCCTTGTGGGAGAAAGCGTCGCGCTCTGGTCGCGCGGCAACCGCCAGCGCCGGGCCTGGGCTCCGCATCACGAACGCTGCCGCAGCGTGGTCGCTGAGGCTGTCACGGAGCTGTCGCAGCGCCGCAAGGTGGCGGTTCTCGGCTCGGGCCTGCTGCGCGACATCCCGCTCGACCTGCTGTGCCGGCGATTCGAGCAGGTTCTGCTGGTCGATGCCGTCCACCTGCCGCAGATCCGGCTGCGCATGCGCTTCCGGCCCAAGGTCATGCTCCTGACCCGCGACCTCACCGGCGTCATGGGCTGGCTGGCCGAGGAGAACGACGGGCGCGTCGATCCGCTGGCCGATCTGGCCGCCGACTCAAGCCTCGATCTCGTCATATCCGCCAATCTGATGTCGCAGCTCGCCTGGCCCGTCGAGGATTGGCTGGACGATCACCCCGACCGTGCTGGACAGCTACCGGTCGACCTGCCGGCGCGCTGCATCGCCTGGCATCTCGCCGATCTCCGCCGCTTCAACGGCCGTGTCGTCCTGCTCAACGATGTCGAGATGGTCGAGCGCGACCGTGCGGGCGCGATCACCGATCGCCTCGATCTCACGCGCGGCGTCGAGTTACCGCTCCCGGATGAAAGCTGGGACTGGCCGGTCGCGCCCTTCGGCGAAGCGGAACGCGACCGCGAAAGCACCCACCGCGTCGGCGCCTGGCGGGATTTCCGCTAGAGCGCCGGCCCAGCCTCAGGGCCGCCAGCCGGTGTCCTCGACCGGCGCGTTCTCGCGCTCTTCCACGCGACGGGCTTCCTCGACCACGGCGAAGAGTGCCCTGAGCGCGGCATCGACGCCCTCGCCCGAGGCGGCCGAGAGGATGATCGGCATGCGCTTGGCCGCCCGCTTCAGGCGTGCGACCTGCTCCTTGAGCACTTCCGGCGTCAGCGCGTCTACCTTGGAGAGCGCGACGATCTCCGGCTTGTCGGCCAGCCCCTCGCCATAGGCCTCGAGCTCCTCGCGCACAGTCTTGTAGGCCTTGCCGGCATGCTCGCTGGTGCCTTCGACCAGATGCAGCAGCACGCGGCAGCGCTCGATATGGCCGAGGAAGCGGTCGCCGAGGCCATGGCCTTCATGCGCGCCCTCGATCAGGCCGGGGATATCCGCCAACACCATCTCGCGCCCGTCGACGCGCACGACGCCGAGGCCGGGATGCAGCGTGGTGAAGGGATAATCGGCGATCTTCGGCTTCGCCGCCGTGACGGTGGCGAGGAAGGTCGACTTGCCGGCATTGGGCAGGCCGACGAGGCCGGCATCGGCGATCAGCTTCAAGCGCAGCCAGACCCAGCGTTCCTCACCCGGCAGGCCGGGATTGGCATGGCGCGGCGCCTGGTTGGTCGCCGTCTTGAAATAGGCGTTGCCGAAGCCGCCATTGCCGCCCTTGCACAGAACGAAGCGCTGGCCGGGCTCGGTCAGGTCGGCGATCTTGGTCTCGCCGTCTTCCTCGAGAATCTCGGTGCCCGGCGGCACCTTCAGCACGATCGCCTGCGAATTCGCGCCATGGCGATCCTTGCCCATGCCGTGCTCGCCGGTGCGGGCCTTGAAATGCTGCTGGAAGCGGAAGTCGATCAGGGTGTTCAGCCCCTGCACGCATTCGATGACGATGTCGCCGCCGCGCCCGCCGTCGCCGCCATTGGGCCCGCCGAACTCGATGAACTTTTCGCGGCGGAAGGAGACGCAGCCGGCGCCGCCGTCACCCGCCTTCACATAGATCTTGGCCTGGTCGAGGAATTTCATGCTGTTTCACTAGTGATGAGCGGAGGAAAGGGCAATGGACCGGATCACGCCGCCTGCCGGAAAGCGCTCATCTCCTCGCGCAGGGCATCGGCGAAGCGCTGCGCCGCGAGCCCCGGGCGCGGCGCCATGAGCAAGCCGACCGTCAGTTCGAACAGCGGCGGCAGCCCTTCCGCCGCGCCGAGGCGGCGCAGCGAGGGTGGCACGGCGCTTTCCGTGATCGCGGTGACGCAGAAGCCGCCCTCCACCGCCGAGAGCACGCCTGAGGTATGCGAGCAGGAAAAGACCAGCCGATACGCCTTGCCGGCGCTGCTCAGCGCCGCGAGGACGCGCGAGCGCGCCCGGCAACCCTCGGAGAACAGGGCGAGCGGCAATGGCTCCTGCAGTTCCGGGCGATGGCCGCGCGCCGCGACCCAAATCATCGGCTCGCGCCTGAGCACCTCGCCCATCGGCCGGCTCGGATCCTGCGAGACCACCGCGAGATCGAGATCGCCGGCCTTGAGCGCGGGCTCGATCCGCTTCGAGAGATCGCAATGCACCTCGAGCTCCACCTTGGGATGCTCCGCCGCGAAGCGCGCGATCAATGGCCTGAGATAGGCGTCCATATAATCGTCGGGCACGCCGATGCGCAGCCGGCCGGTCGGTGTCTCGCCGGCAAGGTCGGCCAGGGCCTCGCGCTCCACCGCGAGCAGGCGCCGCGCATGGGCGAGCAGGCGCTCACCGGCATCGGTCGGGGTGACGCCGCGGCGCGAGCGCTCCAGCAGCTTGTGGCCGAGCTGGCTTTCCAGATCCTGGATACGCACGGAGATCGCCGACTGCGTCCGGCCGAGCCGGGCGCTGGCCGCAGTGAAGCCACCGGTCTCCGCCACCGCCACCAGCATGCCGAGCGCGGCGAGGTCGAAATGGGCGGTCATGACGTGCCTCCTTGGGACGCGCGAGATCCATCGGTTTTAAGAATGGTTAAATCAGAATAATCCGTTTTTCCGATCGATGGAAGCGCACTATATCCTCGGCTGAACGAGGCTGAGCCGGTCGCGCCGTCGCGACCGAAGCTGGCCTCACGATCCATCAGAAGACACCATGTCCGCTCCCGCGATCCCCGTCCGGCCCGCATCGCCCGCGCTGGCGATGTTCCTCGCGCTGCTTATCGGCGCCACCTGCATCGGCTTTTCCGGCATCTTCGTGCGCCTTGCCGATGTCGGCCCGGCCGCCGCCGGCTTCTGGCGGATGCTCTTCGCGCTGCCGGTGCTGGTCGCCTGGACGGCGCTGGAGCAGCGCAGGCCTGCGAGCGAGAAGATCGGCCGCGGCGCCTTTATCGCGGTCGCGTTGGCCGGCCTGACCTTCGGCATCGACGTCACGCTCTACAACGCGGCGCTCGGCCATACCACGATCGCCAATGCCTCGCTGCTCGGCAATCTCTCCCCGGTCGGTGTCGTGCTCGGCGGCTGGCTGCTGCTTGGCGACAAGCCCTCGCGACGCATCCTCGGCGCGCTGATGCTGGCGGTCGCCGGCGCGGTTCTGCTGGTGCTGCCGAAATTCGTCGGCACCGGGCAGGTCACCGGCAATCTCTTCGGTGACGGCCTCGCCTTCGGTGCCGCCCTGTCCTACGCCGCCTATATCCTGGCGGTGCGCCGCGCCCGTGACGGCGCCGGTGCCGGCTATGTCAGCCTCGTTTCCAGCGCGATCTGCGCCGTGTTCTGCCTCGTGGCGGCAATTATGCTGGGTGAACAGGTCATTCCGATGAGCCTGCAGGGGTGGCTGGCTGTAGCCGCACTCGGCCTCGTCTCGCATGCGCTCGGCCAGGGCCTGATCACGCTCTCGCTCGGCAGCTATGGCGCCGGCGCCGCCTCGCTGGTCATGGTCTGGCCGGCACTGGTCAGCGTTCTCGCCGCCTGGGCGCTCTTCGGGGAGCAGCCGACGCCGGTCCAGGCCTTCGGCGGCGTCGCCATCCTTGCCGCGGTGCTTCTGGTCCGGCGCGGCTGAATCGCGCCGTCAGGCTGCGCGCTTGACGCCGTAATGCAGGATCACGGTGCCGTTCTTGAGCGGTCGGGCCGCGATCAGCGCATAGTGGCGCTTCTCCGCGTTCGACTTGAACAGGGGCGTGCCCTGCCCGATCGTGACCGGCGCGATCGCGATCATGATCTCGTCGACGAGGCTGGCCGCCAGCAGCGATTCCGTCAGCTCCGCGCTACCGAAGACATAGATGTCCTTCCCCGGCAGGGCCTTCCGGCGCGTGATCTCCCCGACGATATCCACCGTCACCGTCGTGTTGTTCCAGTCCGAACCGGTCAGATTGCGTGACGCCACAAGCTTCGGCAGGGCGTTCATGAAGGCCTTGGTCTCGCCCTCCTCTTCCGTCGAAGTCCAATAAGCCTTCATCCCCTCATAGGTGACGCGGCCGAAGACCAGCAGCCCGGCCTTGCGCCCGAACTCGCTGCTGAGCGCGGCGAGTTCCTCGCCCCAGGCATCCTGGTGGAAGCCGAGATCCCACTTCTCCCTGCCCTCGAAGAACCCTTCCAGCGTCATCAGATTCCAGACGATCACCTTGGCCATCACATCCTCCTGCTGTGCTCGATTAAAACCAGTTTCGATTTGCAACCAGTTGATGGATAGCGAAACCGATCCTATATTGCAAGCGGTTTTGGAGACGAGCATGCGCGAGACCGGCCGTTCGGGCTGTCCGATCAATTTGACGCTGGAAATCCTGGGCGATCGCTGGAGCCTGATCGTGCTGCGCGACATCATGTTCGGCAACCGCCGGCATTTTCGCGAGATGCTGGCGAAATCGGACGAGGGCATCGCCTCGAACATTCTCGCCGACCGCCTGAAGCGCCTCGTCGAGAAGGGCCTGCTCTCGCGCCGCGACGACGCCAGCCACAAGCAGAAGGCAATCTACAGCCTGACCGAGATGGGCATCGCGCTCGTCCCCGTCTTCGCGGCGATGGGCGAATGGGGTCGAACCTTCTTAGCCGTGACCGAGGAACTCTCGATCCGCGCCGAACTCCTGAGCGAAGGCGGCCCGGCCCTCTGGGAGCGCTTCATGCAGGAGCTGAGGCATCTCCATCTCGACGCAGCCCCGCCGGAGCAGTCGGTGCTCGCCGAGCTGACGCAGGCCTATCGGGATGCGCTGGCGCGGCGTCAGGCGGCCGAGATCTCTGCGACCCCGGCTTGACTCACTCCGCCGCCAGCCTTGGCGTGGCCGGCTTCGACATCGCTTCCGCCGTCGCGATCGCCGGCGCCGCATGCTCCTCGATCGGCTCCCACTGGCTTTCGTCCTCGGCCTTGCCGAAGAAGCGCCCGAAGAGCCAGCCCGTCGCCCGCGAGAGATCGTCCATCACCATGTAGAAGGACGGCACGAAGACGAGCGAGAGCACGGTCGAGACGATCAGGCCGCCGATCACCGCGATCGCCATCGGCGCGCGGAACTCGCCGCCATCGCCGACGCCATAGGCCGAGGGCAGCATGCCCGCCGCCATCGCGATGGTGGTCATCAGGATCGGCCTCGCGCGCTTGCGGCCGGCCTCGATCAGCGCCGTGAAGCGGTCCTTGCCGCGCCCGACCTCCTCGACCGCGAAATCGACCAGCATGATCGCGTTCTTGGTGACGATGCCCATCAGCATCAGCAGGCCGATATAGACCGGCATCGAGACGGCGTTGTTGGTCGCGAGCAGCGCGATCACCACGCCGCCGAAGGAGAGCGGCAGCGAGAGCAAGATCGTGATCGGCTGGAAGACCGAGCCGAACAGTAGGATCAGCACCGCCAGCACCAGCATCAGGCCGGTCGTCATCGCGGTGACGAAGCCCTGCACGACCTCGCCCTGGATTTCGGCATCGCCGGTCGCGGCGATCCAGACGCCATCCGGCAGGCCGACCTCCTTGACGATCTCGTTGAACTTGTCCTGGGCGGTGCCGAGCTCGAAGCCGCGCTTCAGGTCGGCACCGATCTGGGCGCGGCGGACGCGGTCATAGCGGTCGATCGAGCTCGGCCCCTCGCCGAAGCCGATCTCGGCCACCGCCGTCAGCGGGATCGAGACGCCGGTCGCGTTGGTCACGCGCAACGCCGCGATATTGCGCATGTCGGTGCGGGCGGCCTCGTCAAGTTGGACACGGATCGGCACCAGCCGGTCGCCCGCATTGAACTTCGCGAGGTTGGGCCCGACATCGCCGATCGTGGCGACGCGCACGGCTTCCGAGATCGCTTCCGGCGTGACGCCGAGCGTGGCGGCCTCCTCGAGCTTCGGCGTGACGCGCAGTTCCGGCCGGCTCAGCGAGCCCGCCGTCGCGACATTGAGATAGCCGTCGACCTGGCGCATCCGCGCCTCGATCCTGGCGACGGCAGCGTCGAGCGCCTCGCCGTCCTTCGACAGGATCGAGAAGGCCATCTCGCGCTCGCCGCGCTCGTTGACATACCAGGCGCGCACGTCCGGCACGCTGGCGAGCTTCTCGGCGATGGTGACCTTGAGCTCCTTCTGGGCGATATCGCGCTCGGCCTTGGGCTTGAGCAGGATGAAGACGGCGGCCCGGCGCACCTCGCGCTGGCCGGTCGGCGAGGCCCCGCCGAGCACGAAGACGTCGCGCACCTCGGGGATGGTCTTCAGCGCATCGACCAGCTTGTCGCTGGTGACGCGGGTATCCTCCAGCGTCGAGCCGGGCGGCAATTCGACCGAGGCGACGACGCGCGAGGTATCCTCGTCCGGGATGAAGCCGGTCGGCAGCATCTGCGTTGCCTGGATCGAGCCGATAAGGAACATGAAGCCGATCACCAGCGTCGCATAGGCGGTGTTGAACGGCAGGGTCCGCCAGCGCCCGGTGCCGTCGAGGCGCGGGAAGAACGGCATGCGGCGCTTCTTCAGCGTGCCCTTGAGCAGGCCGACATAGCCGCGCATGACGAACCCGTCCCTGGGATCGGCATGATGGACCGGCTTCATCAGATAGGCCGCCATCATCGGCGTGATCAGGCGCGCGACGAGCAAAGAGAACAGCACGGCGACCGCCACCGTCAGGCCGAACTGCCGGAAATACTGGCCGGCGACACCGCCCATGAAGGAGACCGGCGCGAAGATCGCGACGATGGTCAGCGTGATCGCGATGACCGCGAGCCCGATCTCGTCAGCCGCCTCCATCGCTGCGCGATAGGGCGACTTGCCCATCTTCATGTGCCGGACGATGTTCTCGATCTCGACGATGGCGTCATCGACCAGGATGCCGGTCACCAGCGTGATGCCGAGCAGGCTGACGAGGTTGAGCGAGAAGCCCATCAGCTCCATCGCCCAGAAGGTGGGAATGGCCGAGAGCGGCAGCGCTACCGCCGTGATCAGCGTCGCGCGCCAGTTGCGCAGAAACAGGAAGACGACGAGGACGGCAAGCCCCGCACCTTCCAGCAGCGTTTCCATCGCCGCCTTGTAGTTGCCATGGGTATAGGCGACGGCGTCGTCGATCGGCGTGATCTTGATGTCGGGGAAGCGCTTGTTCAGCTCCTCGACGCGCTGCGCCACAATGTCCTTGACCGAAAGCTCGCTCGATCCCTTCGAGCGGAACACCGCGAAGGTGACGACCGGGCTCTTGTTGAGGCGGCCGAAGGCGCGCGGCTCGGAATTCGAATCCTCGACGCGGCCGAGCTCCTTCAGGCGCACCTCGCGCCCGCCCGAGAGCGTGATCTTGGTCTCGGCCAGCTCCGCGACGGTCCGCGCGCCGGCCAGCGTGCGGATCGCCTGCTCCTGCCCGCCGACCTCGCCGCGCCCGCCGGCCAGGTCGACATTGGTGGCGCGGACCTGGCGGTTGACCTCGCCAGCGGTGATGCCGAGCGCGAGCAGGCGGTCGGGATCGAGCGAGATACGGATTTCCCGGTCGACGCCGCCATAGCGCTCGACCCGGCCGACGCCCTTCAGCCCCTGCAATTCGCGCGCGACGACATCGTCGACATGCCAGGAGAGCTGCTCCAGCGTCATGCCGGTCGAGGCTGCGCCATAGGTCAGGATCGACTGCCCCTCGACATCGATGCGCTGGATGATCGGCTCGTCGATGGTGCGCGGCAGGTCGGCGCGGATCTTGGCGACCGCATCCTTGACGTCGTTGACGGCCCGGTCGGTATTGGTCTCGAGCCGGAACTCGATCAGTGTCAGCACCTGGCCGTCGGTCAGCGTCGAGGTGACATGCTTCACCCCGGTGATGTTGGCGACCGTGTCCTCGACGCGCTTGCTGACCTGGCTTTCGAGCTCGGCCGGCGCCGCGCCCGACTGTGTGATGGTGATCGAAACCAGCGGGATGTCGATATTCGGGAAGCGCGTCACCGGCAGCTTCGAGAAGGCGAGCAACCCGAGGACGCAGAGCACCACGAAGATCAGGATGGCCGGAACCGGTTTCCGGATCGACCAGGCGGAGAAATTGACGTTCATGCGCTTGCCCGTCAGTTCGTCGCGACCGGCGTGACGATGTCGCCATCGCGCACGAAGGTGCCGGCGCGCGCCACCACGGTCTCGCCCTCGGTGATGCCGCTGGCGATCTCGGCGCGGCCATGGCCGACCAGCCCGAGCGTCACCGGCTTGGTCGTGACCTTGCCGTCCTTGACGGACTGAACGGTCGCGCCCGACCCGTTATAGGTGATGGCCGAAAGCGGCAGGGTCAGGGCACGCTTGCGGCCGGTCTCGATGATCCCGCGCGCGAACGAACCGATGGCGACCGGCGGATTGCCGTCGAGCGCGACGAGCACGCGGCCGAGCCGCGACGCCTTGTCGACCTCCGGCGCGATCAACCGGATGCGGCCCGCCAGCGCCTCGCTGGCGCCGGCTGGCAGAACTGCCACGCCCTGATCGAGCTTGAGCTTGGGGAGCTCGACTTCGGCGACCTGCGCCTCGAGCTCGACCGCGCCGTCGGCGATGATCCGGAACAGCGGCTCGCTCTGCGGCAGCATGCTCGCCATCGCGCCGAGCCGCGCCGTCCGTCGGCTGACGATGCCGGCGCGCCGCGCCTTGATCTCGGTGCGCTCCAGCTTGACGGCGATGTCCTTGCCCTGCGCCTGGGCCAGAGCGAGATCGGCACTGGCGATCGCCAGTGCCTGCCGGGCGGAATTCGCGCGTGCCTGACCGGACCGTGCGGCGGCGGCGCGCTGGTCGAACGTCTCGACGCTGGTATTGCCGCTCTCGCGCAGCGCCTTGGTCCGGTCGAAGGCATTGTTGGCCTGGACGAGATTGGCGTCGGCCTCGGCGATCTGGGCCTTGGCCTGAGCGATCAGCGCCTCCGCCCGTGCGATCTGGGCGTCGTTTTGCGCCTTCTGGACCTCGAGCGTCGTCCGGTCCAGCCGCGCGAGGACCTGCCCGCGCGCGACCTTGTCCCCCTCCTGCGCCAGCAGTTCGACGATCGAGAGCCCGTCGACTTCCGGCGCGACCAGGATTTCGTCGCGCGCGACGATCGAGCCGGAGACGACCACGCTCTGGACGATCTCGGTGCTCTGCGCCTGCGTCACCGTGACGGAGGGTCCGGCGGCCGCAGCTGCGGCCTGCCCGGCGGTCTGCGCCTGCAGCGGCAGCGGCGCGGCCAGCAGGACCAGCGCGATCATCGCGTTCAGCGGAACGATCGAACGAAGGGACATCGGAAACGATCCTGTTGCGGCCATGCGGCCGGTCGGAAACGGGGCAAGCCTAGCGGGAGCAGAGATCACGGCTGCGTCTCCGTTTCGGGCAGGAGCATCGTCTGGGAAAGCTGGCGCATGCCGGTGAAGAGCGTGTCGGCGGCAGCAGCGATGTCGAAATTCGGGTCCATCGCGCGCCGGCAGAAGAACCCGTCCGCCATCATCGAGATCGCCATCAGGAAGCGGCCCTCGTCGAGCCGTGGCGGCAATTCGCCATTGGCCTTGGCCTCGCGGATCGCCGCGGCAAGCCCCTCGATCACGGTACCCTCGATATCCGCGCACATCCGCGCCATCCCGGGGTTGCGCGCCGCTTCCGCCCAGATCTGCACGGCAATGACGGCCTTCTCGCGCGGCTGATGCACGAGATGCTTGCGGCCGAGCTCCTCAAGCTGGTCGAGCAGCGAGCCGTTCCGCGGACAGAGCTTGCCGAAATCCTCCGCGATCAGGCTGCGGTCGCGCTCGGTCATCCCCTCGATGATCGCGTCCTTCGACGAGAAATAGCGATAGAGATTGCCCGGGCTCATGCTGGCTTCGGCCGCGACATCCTGCATCGTCGCGGCATGGAAACCGGCGCGCGCGAAGACGCGCTCGGCCGCATCGAGGATGCGGATATGGCGCTCCGTCAGGACGGCAACGGGCTGCGATGCGGAAACCAGGGGCGGCATCAGGACTCGGCATGAATGAGAATGAATGTTCATTCTCATCTCAGATTAGGCAGCGCCCGTCAAGCGAATCGCCCTTGCGGTCGCCAGTGTCGCGACAGGGCTATGCAGGAATGGCCGGATCATTGCCGCATTCCCGCGTATAAATTGCTTGCTTCGTTCCGTCTGGAACCGCATGTTTGAAAACGACCTGGCATGGCTCCGCGCGCCGTCCCTTCCGATGTCGACGCGCGAGCGACCTCGAAGTTCGTGATGAACGACCACGCCTTCCCCTTGCGTCCGGCTCGCCGCACCCGCTCCCCCCTCACCGCCCGCAGGCCGAGGCCCGCACCGAAGCCGGTGCTGGTCGTGCTGCATCAGGAGCACTCGACGCCCGGCCGCGTGGGCCGCCTGCTGCAGGCGCGCGGCCACGCGCTCGACATCCGCAAGCCGCGCTTCGGCGATCCCCTGCCGCGGACGATGCGCGAGCATGCCGGCGCCGTGATCTTCGGCGGCCCAATGGGCGCCAACGATCCCGAGGATTTCGTCAAGGCCGAGATCGACTGGATCGGCACCTGCCTGAAGGAGGACGCCGCCTTCCTCGGCATCTGCCTGGGTGCGCAGATGCTGGCGAAGCATATGGGCGCGCGGGTCTATACCCATGGCGAAGGCCGCGCCGAGGTCGGCTATTATCCGCTCGCGATCACCGAAAACGGCCACAGCCATGCTGCGGCGGCCGGTTTCACATGGCCCGGCACGGTCTATCAATGGCATCGCGACGGCTTCGACTGCCCGAACGGGGCGGAATGCCTCGCCACCGGTGGGGATTTCCCCGTGCAGGCCATCCGCGCCGGCAGCAAGGCCTACGGCCTCCAGTTCCACCCCGAGGTGACGCCGGCGATGATGTATCGCTGGTCGGTGCGCGGCTATGAGCGCACGCTGATGCCCGGCGCACAGCTCGGCCATACCCATGTGCCCGGCTGGTTCCAGCACGATCCGGCGATCCGGCTCTGGCTCGACGCCTTCCTCGACCATTGGCTGAAGGAGCCGGCGGCAGCCGGAACGACATCGCCTTGACCCGCAAAGCTCTCGTTCTCGGCGCCGGCATGGTCGGCGTCTCCTGCGCGCTCGCGCTCCAGAAGCGCGGTATCACGGTGACGCTGATCGACCGCAAGCCGCCCGGCCGGGAAACCTCCTACGGCAATGCCGGCGTGCTCGCGGCCTCCTCGATCGCTCCACTCAACAACCCCTCGCTCTACGCCAAGATCGCCGGCTATCTCGGCAACCGCCATCCGGCGCTTAATTTGAGTTGGCGCCGCGCCTTCAGCCGGCCGGGCTGGCTGCTGCGCTTCCTCTGGGAGGCCCGCCCCTCGCAGGGGGCAGCTCGCATCGCCGCCTTGCAGGCGCTGACGGCGAGCACGGTCGAGCGCCACCGCGCCCTGATGACCGAGGCCGGCGTGTCGCACCGCCTGCGCGAGACCGGCACGCTCAAGCTCTGGCGCACCGAGGCCGGCCATGAGGCCGCCCGGGCCGAGCATGATTTCCTGAAAAGCCACGGCATCGAATCGCAGATCCTCGACCGGCAAGGCATTTCCGGCATCGAGCCCAGCCTAAACCCGATTTTCCCGGCCGGGCTCCTGATCCCCTGCGTCGGCTCGGTCGATTCCCCCGGCGCCGTCACCGAGGCCTATGCGGCGCTCTTCGCCGAGCGTGGCGGCCGGATCGAACAGGCCGCGATCACCGGGCTCGCCCGCAACGGCAAGGGCTGGCGTGCCAGCACCGCGTCAGGCAGCTTCGACGCCGATATCGCGGTCGTCGCCCTCGGCCCCTGGAGCGGCGACCTGCTGAAGCCGCTCGGGATCGATCCGAAGCTCGATGTCGAACGCGGCTATCACCGCCATCTCAAGCCGGACGCCGGCACCGGCCTGTCGCGACCGATCTACGATGTCGACGGCGCCTATTACATGGCGCCGATGGAGCAGGGTTTTCGCGTCACCAGCGGTGTCGATCTCTCCTTCCGCGACGCACCGGACCAGCACCGCCAGATCGACGGCGCGACGGCAGCGGCGCGTGAAGCCTTCCCGCTCGGCGAGGTCGTCGGCGAAACCTGGCGCGGCGCCCGTCCGACCCTGCCGGATTCCCTGCCGATGATCGGCGAGGCGCCCCGCAATCCCGGGCTCTGGCTCGCCTTCGGCAACCAGCATATCGGCTTCTCGACCGGCCCGATCACCGGCGAGATGATCGCCGCCATGGTCTGCGGCGAGAAGCCGCCGATCGACCCGACACCGTTCCGGCCGGGGCGCTATATCCGCTGATAACGGGTGTCTTCCCGCACGCGCTGCGGCACGCAGTGCTGCTGCGCAGATGCGGGACCGTCTTCAGGAAAAGGCACCCTTTAACGAAAAAGCGCGCTCCCTCACGAGAACGCGCCCTTATCGGAGAACGATCCCGTGTCTGCGCCGCAGCGCGCACGGGATGACACGCTGGCTGAGCCGAGCGCGAATGCGCTGGCGTGAGTCGGCTGGCGTGGCGGCCGAGAACCGGAGCGGAGCGTACATCAGTACGTGAGCACCGGAAGCGCAGGCCGTCGCGTCAGACGGCCGCGCCAGTAGCGTTCGTGCCGGCTCAGACCTGACGCGCCACCATCATCTTCTTGACTTCCGCGATCGCCTTGGCCGGGTTCAGGCCCTTCGGGCAGGCATTCGCGCAGTTCATGATGGTATGGCAGCGATAGAGCCGGAAGGGATCTTCCAGATCGTCGAGCCGCTCGCCGGTCGCCTCGTCGCGGCTATCGATCAGCCAGCGATAGGCCTGCAGCAGCGCGGCGGGACCGAGATAGCGGTCGCCGTTCCACCAGTAGCTCGGGCAGGAGGTCGAGCAGCAGGCACAGAGGATGCACTCGTAGAGACCGTCGAGCTTCTCGCGGTCGTCCTTGGCCTGGCGCCATTCCTTCTCGGGGGCCGGCGTCGTCGTCTTCAGCCAGGGCTCGATCGAGGCGTGCTGGGCATAGAAGCGCGTCAGGTCGGGCACCAAGTCCTTGACCACGGGCATGTGCGGCAGCGGATAGATCGCGACCTTGCCCTTGGCCCCGCACTCGTCGATGCCGGTGGTGCAGGCGAGCCCGTTCTTGCCGTCCATGTTCATGGCGCAGGAACCGCAGATGCCCTCGCGGCAGGAGCGGCGGAAGGTCAGCGTCGGGTCGACCTTGTTCTTGATCCAGATCAGCGCATCGAGAACCATCGGCCCGCAATCGTCGCGGTCGACATAATAGGTGTCGGTGCGCGGATTCTCGGTGTCGTCCGGGCTCCAGCGATAGACCTTGAACTCGGTCAGTTTCTTGGCCCCGGTCGGCTTTGGCCAGGCCTTGCCCTCGATGAGGCGGGAGTTCTTCGGAAGAGTGAATTCAGCCATCGGAGTTCCTCAGTACACCCGCGCCTTGGGCTTGATGTACTCGATGTCGTTGGACATCGTGTAAGTGTGCACCGGCCGGTCATCGAGCGTGATCGTCCGCTTCTCGTCGTCGATCCAGGCGAGCGTGTGCTTCATCCAGTCCTTGTCGTCGCGATTCGGATAATCCTCGCGGGCATGGGCGCCGCGGCTTTCCGGGCGGTTCAGCGCCGAATCCATGGTCACGACCGCCTGGGTGATCAGGTTGTCGAATTCCAGGGTCTCGATCAGGTCGGAATTCCAGATCAGCGAGCGGTCCGTGGTGCCGATATCGGTGATGCCGTTCCAGACCTCGTGGATCAGCTTGTGGCCTTCTTCCAGCGTGTCGCCCTCGCGATAGACGGCGCAGTTGTTCTGCATCGTCCGCTGCATCCGGTCGCGCAGCGCCGCGGTCGGCGTGCCGCCCGAAGCGTTGCGGTACTTGTCGAGGCGTGTGAGCGCGAGATCGGAAGACCCCTTCGGCAGCTCAGGCTGCTTCTCGCCCGCCGTCACCGTCTCGGCGCAGCGCAGGCCGGCCGCGCGGCCGAAGACCACGAGGTCGATCAGCGAGTTCGAGCCGAGGCGGTTGGCGCCGTGGACGGAGACGCAGGCCGCCTCGCCGATCGCCATCAGGCCGGGCACCACCGTATCCGGATCGCCGCCGACCTTGGTCAGAACCTCGCCGTGGAAGTTTGTGGGGATGCCGCCCATGTTGTAGTGCACGGTCGGCAGGACCGGGATCGGCTCGCGCGTCACGTCGACGCCGGCGAAGATCTTGGCGCTCTCCGAGATGCCGGGCAGGCGCTCGTGCAGGATCTTCGGGTCGAGATGGTCGAGATGCAGGTAGATGTGGTCCTTGTCCTTGCCGACGCCGCGGCCGGCCCGGATTTCCATCGTCATCGAGCGTGAGACGACGTCGCGCGAGGCGAGGTCCTTGGCGGAGGGGGCATAGCGCTCCATGAAGCGCTCGCCCTCGGAATTGGTGAGGTAGCCGCCCTCGCCGCGTGCGCCTTCGGTGATCAGGCAGCCCGAGCCGTAGATGCCGGTCGGGTGGAACTGCACGAACTCCATGTCCTGCATCGGCAGGCCGGCGCGCAGCACCATGCCGCCGCCGTCGCCGGTGCAGGTATGGGCCGAGGTCGCCGAGAAATAGGCGCGGCCATAGCCACCGGTCGCTAAGATCGTCTGCTGGGCGCGGAAGCGGTGCAGCGTGCCGTCATCGAGCTTGAGCGCGATCACGCCGCGGCAATGGCCGTCCTCGTCCATGATCAGGTCGATGGCGAAATACTCGATGAAGAACTCGGTATTGTAGCGCAGCGCCTGGCCGTAGAGCGTGTGCAGCATGGCGTGGCCGGTGCGATCGGCCGCGGCGCAGGTGCGCTGGGCCGGCGGGCCCTCGCCGAATTCGGTGGTCATGCCGCCGAAGGGGCGCTGATAGATCTTGCCGTCCTCGGTGCGCGAGAAGGGCACGCCCCAGTGCTCGAGCTCGTAGACGGCGGCCGGCGCGTTGCGCACGAGATATTCGATGGCGTCCTGGTCGCCGAGCCAGTCCGACCCCTTCACGGTGTCGTACATGTGCCACTGCCAGGTGTCCTTGCCCATGTTGCCGAGCGAGGCGGCGACGCCGCCCTGGGCCGCAACGGTGTGCGAGCGGGTCGGGAACACCTTCGAGATGCAGGCGGTGCGCAGGCCCGCCTGCGAGCAGCCGACCGTGGCGCGCAGACCCGCGCCGCCGGCACCGACGACGACGACGTCGAAGGTGTGGTCGGTGATCGGATAGGCGGTGCCGGTATAGGCCGGGACCGGACGGGATTTTGTGATCGCCATCGGATCAGCCTCCAAAAGACAGCTTCAGCACCGCGTAGACGCTGGCGGCGCCGACGGCGATGGCGAAGAAGGTGTTGGCCATGACGGCGAGGACCTTGGCCCCCTCGCCATGGATATAATCCTCGATGACGACCTGCATGCCGATCCGCATATGGATGCAGGCCGAGAGGATGAAGAGCAGCATCAGGATCGCGACGCAGGGGTTCGACAGAAGCGCGATCGCCGCCGGATAGGGCCGGCCGACCAGCGCGATGACGACGCCGATGAAGATCACCGTCAAAATCAGGTTCGAGACGGCGGTGACGCGCTGCAGCCAGAAATGGCCGGTGCCGGACTTGGCGGAGCCGAGGCCGCGGACGCGGCCGAGCGGGGTGCGCATCGAGGAATTGGACAGCATGGCGGGGCTCCTCAGCGCAGGACCAGGGCGACGATCCAGATCAGGACCGTCAGGCTCACCGAGGCGACCAGCGAGAACTTCGCCATGTTCATCCGGGTCTCGGGCTCGTAGCCCTTGCCCATGTCCCAGACGAAGTGACGGAGACCCCCCACCATGTGGTGGATCAGCGAGAAGCTGTAGAGGAAGAGCACGACCCGGCCGAGGAAGGAACCGGCGATCCCCTGCGCCATGTCGAAGGCGGCGGGGCCGGACGCGGCGGCGACCAGCCAGGCGGCGATCAGCACCGTGCCGAGATAAAGCCCCGTGCCGGTGACGCGGTGGGCGATGGACATCGCCATCGTCCAGGACCAGCGATAGATCTGCAGGTGGGGCGAAAGCGGGCGGGCTGCGGGCTTGACCTCGGCCAATATCGTTCTCCGATCAAGCGGTCCGTCGATAGGGACGGACCCATTTGGGATCATTCTAGAGTGACTGGTTGTCTAACGAAACCGTCCCGGCGCTGCAATGCGGCATGCGCATAACGAAGTTACAGATTCTGAAAATCGTCATTTTCTTACGAAAAGCTTACCGCGGCAGCAGCGCCCAATAGTCCAAATCGAGAATCACGCTCGGATCATACTGATCTCCGGCCTTCAGCGGGAAATCCGCGCAAGCGCGGTTCTTGGTCGCGACCAGCCGAAGCCGGAGCGCCCCGACATCGCCGCGCCCCGGAATCTCGGCGCTGCCCAGGACCTCGCTCCAGGCATAGACCGTGTCGCCGGCGAAGAGCGGCGCGACATGGCGCCCGCCATTGATCGCCGCGATATGGAAGGCGTTGCCGAGCCCGTTGAAGGACAGCGCCCGCGCCAGGCTGATGACATGGCCGCCATAGATCAGGCGCTTGCCGAAGCGGGTCCCCTGCGCCGCGTGGGCATCGAAATGCACCCGTGCCGTATTCTGGTAGAGCCGCGTCGCAAGCTGATGCTCGGCCTCCTCGACGGTCATGCCATCGACATGGTCGATCCGTTCGCCGACGGCATAATCGCCCCAGCGGAAGCGCGAGCCGGCGAGCGCATCGTCGTAAGCAGCGAGCTCGATCCGGGGGCAACCCTCGCCGAGTTGCTCCGGCAGCACGGCCTTGGCCAGCTCCGGCACCTGCTCGGCATGAGCGAGCGTGCCCGGCTCGCGCTTGCGCACCAGCACCCAGCGCGCATAGCTCAGCACGATCTCATTGCGCTGGTTGCGGCCGATCGAGCGGACATAGACGATGCCGGCATCCCCGGCGGAGGTCTGCTTCAGCCCGATCACCTCAGAGGTCGTCGAGAGCGTGTCGCCGGGATAGACCGGCCTCAGGAAGCGTCCATCGGCATAGCCGAGATTGGCGACCGCATTGAGCGAGACATCCGGCACCGTCTTGCCGAAGACGATGTGGAAGACGAGCAGGTCGTCGATCGGCGCCGTCGGATAGCCGATCGCGCCAGCGAAGGCGTCCGAGGACTGCACCGCGAAGCGCGAGCCGTAGAGCGCCGAATAGAGCGCCGCGTCGCCGGCCCGCACCGTGCGCGGCGTGGCATGGACGATGCTGTCGCCGAGGTGGAAATCCTCGAAGAAACGGCCGGAACTGGTCTTTGGCGTCGAGCCGGGCATGCATCGCCTCCTGATCGCGGACGAGTGTGCGTTGCAACGAAGGCGATCGTCCAGCCCCGACGAAAGGCCGAACGTCAGCCGACGATCGTAGCCAGCTTCGCCAGGTCGACATTGGCACCGCAGACGAGCACGCCGAGCCGCTCGCCCTGCGCAGGCTTGTAGGCCCCGCAGAGCAGAGCACCCAGCGCCGCCGCCCCGCCGGGCTCGACCGCAAGGCGGAAATCGCGCCAGAGCACGCCTTGCGCCTCGGTGATCGCCGCATCCGGCACCAGAGCGACGTGATCGACGCTGTCCCGGGTCACGTCATAGACGAGCTGACCGACATTGCGGGCGCCCAGCGAATCCGCCGCCACCGAGGCGACCTTGACCTCGACCGGGCCCTTCGCATCGAACGCCGCCTGCAAAGCACGCGAGCCTTCCGGCTCCACGCCGACGACCTTGACCTTGCTCCCAGTGAACCAGCTCGCGATGCCCGAGATCAGCCCGCCGCCGCCGACCGCGACGAGCACGGTGTCGAGATCGGGCTCTTGGCTGTCCCATTCGCGGCCGAGCGTGCCCTGGCCGGTGATGGTCTCCGCCGCAGCGAAGGGATGGATCTTGAGCGCTCCGGTCTCGCCGACGAACCGGTCGCAGGCCGCCTGTGCGTCGTCATACTGGGCACCGCCGACCACGACATCGGCGCCGAAGCGCTTGATCGCCTCGATCTTGGCGGCGGGCGAGATTTCCGGAACGAAGATCGTCGCCTTCACCCGGCGCTTCATCGCGGCATAGGCTACCGCGGCGCCATGATTGCCGCCCGACGCAGCCGAAACACCGGCGGCCGGCACCGGCAGCGAGAGCAGGTTGTTGAAGGCGCCGCGCGTCTTGAACGAGCCGGCGTGCTGCAGGCATTCGAGCTTGAGCGAGACATCCGCCACGGAGCCGAAAGCCCCTGTGCCCAATCGCATCACGGGCGTGATCCGGGCATGGCCGGCGATGCGCGCCGCTGCTTCCTCAATCATCGGACGGGTGACGGGGCGTGCGCTCATGACGATATCCTGACGAGGCTCGGAGGCTGGACGAAACGTCCAGATCGCAATCGGAAGACCGTGGCTATCGCGTCCCGGCGGATCGGGAAAGGGCCGCCCGCGCCCGGCGGCAATGTGCCGGGCGACGACCAGCGCCGCCAGCGCATCGAGCAGATCGTCGGCTGCAGCCCCGCGCGGCGGACGGGAGTTCGCAGTCTCGGCCGGAATGCCGGCCGCCATCAGCAGGCTGCACCGCTCGGCCATGCCCTCCGGATTGACCACGCCCTTGATCTTCTTGGGATGGACCAGCGGTGCGCCTCGCATCGTGCGGAAGGCGAGCTCGGGATGAACCTCATAGACCCGCTCCCGCAATCCGGACTCGGAACGCAGCAGGCCATCGATTTCGCGGATCTTCGGGAACAGGTGAAAGCCCTGCTTCGAGACCTTGCGCGGCGGATCGGAGGCCGCGAGTGCCAGCGCACAGGCCTCCCAATAATCAGTTGCCTCGACCGCCCGACGCGCCGGGATCGAAAACACCGAGGATTGCCTGTCGCCCAGCAGCGCGCGCACCGCCTGCTCGGGTCCGCGCCCGGAGCCCTTCACCCGGTCGGGGAGGCCGATCGGCATGTCGACCGCAACCAGATCGGGCACGACCTCGCTCGTGAAGAGATCAGTGAAGTGAGGCACAACACGGATCACCGGCGCACCCCGCCCTTCGCTGGACGTGATCGCCGCGATCCAGCCGCCCTTACAGCCATCGACGCCGGCAAGCCACGCCATCTCGTTTCCTCCGCCTTTCGCAGCGCTGGCATTGCATCTGCGTTGCTCTACTGTGCAGCGCAGCACAAGCCGGCCCGTGTCAGGAGAGACGATGAGCACGATACGCCCCCGCCGCAGCGCCCTCTACATGCCGGGTTCCAACGCCCGCGCGCTCGAAAAGGCCCGCGAGATCGCGGCCGACGTCCTGATCCTCGACCTCGAGGACGCCGTCGCTCCCGACGCCAAGGCGACAGCGCGAGAACAGGTCTGCGCCGCCGTGAAGGCCGGCGGCTATGGCCGGCGGGAGCTGGTGATCCGCGTCAACGGCACCGGCACGCCGTGGTTCACTGAGGATCTCGCCGCCGCCACGGAGGCGAAGCCGCAGGCGATCCTGATCCCGAAGGTTTCGGCGCCGGAAACCCTGCACGAGGTCGGCGGCCTGCTGAACGGCCTCTGGGCGGACCCTGCCATCGCGATCTGGGCGATGATCGAGACCCCGCTCGCCATTCTCGATGTCGAGCGCATCGCCCGTGCCGCCCGCGATCCCGTGACGCGGCTTTCCTGCTTCGTCATGGGCACCAACGACCTCGCCAAGGAGACGCGCGCCCGCTTCGTGCCCGGCCGCCCCCCGATGCTGCCCTGGCTGACGAGCGCGCTGCTGGCCGCCCGCGCCCATGGCATCGACATCCTCGACGGCGTCTATAACGACATCAAGGACGAGGCCGGTTTCCTGGCCGAATGCGAGCAGGGCCGCGATCTCGGCTTCGACGGCAGGACGCTGATCCACCCCTCGCAGGTCGCGGTCGCCAACGCGGTCTTTGCGCCTGACGAGGCCGAACTGACAAAGGCCCGGGCGGTCATTGCCGCTTTCGACCTGCCGGAGAACGCGGGCAAGGGCGCGATCCAGCTCGACGGCCGCATGGTCGAACTGCTGCATGCCGAGATGGCGCGCCGCACGGTCGCGCTGGCGGACGCGATCGCGGCCTGAAATAAAAAAGGCCGCGCTGAGCGCGGCCCTTTCAAAGCGTCTGGACGAGCGGACTCAGCCCTTCGCGGCCTTCGCCCGATCGATCGCCTCGGTGATCAGCTTCTTGGCCATGGCGGCATCGCCCCAGCCCTTGAGCTTGACCCATTTTCCGGGCTCGAGATCCTTGTAGTGCTCGAAGAAGTGCTGGATCTGGTCGAGCGTGATCTGCGGCAGGTCGGTGTAGTTGTGCACGTTCTCGTAGCGCTTGGTCAGCTTCGGCACGGGCACGGCGATGATCTTCTCGTCGCCGCCGGCCTCGTCCTCCATCAGCATCACGCCGATCGGCCGCACCGCGATATACGAGCCCGGCACCAGCGGGCGCGTATTGGCGACGAGCACGTCGCAGGGGTCGCCATCTTCCGAGAGCGTATGCGGGATGAAGCCGTAGTTCCCGGGATAGCGCATCGGCGTGTAGAGGAAGCGGTCGACGAAGAGCGTGCCGGCTTCCTTGTCCATCTCGTACTTGATCGGCTCGCCCCCGATCGCCACTTCGATCAGGACATTGACTTCTTCGGGCGGGTTCTTGCCGATGGAGATGGCGTCGATGCGCATGCTGGAACCTGTCGCTTGGAAATTTTCGCTTGGGAATTTTGCCGGGCCTTATGCAAGTTCGCGGCGAAAACGCCAAGCCCTTCCGTGATCGCTCATTGCCTGATGATTTGCGCAGGCGCGCCCGCGCTGCTATCCGGCGCCTCATGAACAGCCCCGAGATCAGGCCGTGCTGAGCCGCCTGCGCCCCGACGAAGAGCGCTATGCCCGCCGCATGGCCCGCATCGCCCGCTGGGACCGGCCGATCGAGGGCCGCGGCCAGCGCCTGCGCGCCTGGGCCAACATGCTGCTGGTCGACCACGGCATCTTCCGGCTCGCCTATCTCAATGCGCACCGGGTCACGCCGCGGCTCTGGCGCGCGGCCCAGCCCGCGCCCGGCCAGATCGCCGCCTTCGCGCGCAAGGGCGTCAGGACCATCGTCAACCTGCGCGGCGGGCGTGAGCACGGCTCCTGGCCGCTCCAGAAGGAGGCGTGCGAGCGCCACGGCATCAAGCTGGTCGATTTCGTGCTGCGCTCGCGTGGCGCCCCGGAGCGCGAGACCATTCTCGGTGCCAAGGCCTTCTTCGAGAGTCTCAACGAGCCGGCACTGGTGCATTGCAAATCAGGCGCCGACCGGGCCGGCTTCTTCTCGGCGCTCTACCTGCTGATCCATGAAGGGCGCCCGCTCGACGAGGCGATGCGCCAGCTCTCGCTGCGCTACGGCCATTTCCGCTTCGCCAAGACCGGCATCCTCGATGCCTTCTTCGAGGCTTATCGCCGCGAGGGTGAGGCGAAGGGCATCGCCTTCCTGGACTGGGTCGCCACGATCTACGACCCGGAGCGGCTGGAGCGCGAGTTCAAGCCGGGTCTTCTCTCCTCGCTGGTCGCCGACAAGTTGATCCGCAGAGAATAACCTTCAGCGGGCAGCCCCCGAAGCGGCGAGGCCATCGGTCGGCGCTTCGGCGGAATCGTCGAGATGCAGCCAGATGAAGACGGTATGCGTCAGCGTCCGCAGGATCGAGATGGCGCCGATCGTCAACAGCAGCTCCGGCGACAATGCGCGGAACCACGCCATCGCCGCCACGATAGCGATCAGCGCGACGCCGTTGATCACAACCTGCCAGAATGGCTGGCGCGAAAGCGTCGCCACTTCCTGCAGCGGCCCGAGCACGGCAATGCCGATATAGAACGCCGCCAGCAATGCGATGACCTCACCGAGATTCTGCCACTGCGTCCCGTCCAGCCAATGATCCGCCACGAGCGAGACCAAGGCGATGACGCCGAACAGGACCGTCGCGCCGACGATCAGGCCGAGCGCCATGATGCGTGCCCAGAAACGCCGCCGCGGGCCGGCATGGGCGCGCAGGCGGTTCAGCACGAGCGGGATCGACACGGTGCCGAACATCTGGGTGGGCATGTCCAGAAGCCGCATCGACAGGGCGATCTGCGCGGCCAGCACGGTGTTGCTGGCATAGGGCAGCGCCATCAGCGGCGCGATCGCGAAGCCATAGGCCAGCAGCGCCGACGGCAGCAGCGCGCGCGGCGCATCCCGCCAGCGGATGGCTGCCTCGGCGAGGCTGCGCCATGACCACAGACCCGGCTGGACAAGCTCCGCGACCGAATCCCGTCGGCGCCGCAGAAGATAGGCCGCCGCCAGCACATGCCCGAGCGCATCGGCCATGAACAGGGTCAGCGCCTTCGGCCCGAAGATCGCGATCAGGATCAGCATGATCGCCGGCTGGACCACCGCCTGCACGACATTGCTGTTGCCGATGGCGCGGAAATCCCCCTCCGCCGTCGCCTCGGACCAGAGCAAACGCAGGACCGAACGCGCCGCCAGCGAAACCAGGAAGAAGAAGGCGACGGCAGGCGCGACCCAGCCAGTCGCGGCGAGCCCGATCAGGACCAGGGTGGTGATCGCCAGGAAGGCCACCCCGACGGCAGCGGCAAGCCGGAAGGCAAGGCCAAGCCGGAAGCGATCGCTGCTCCGGAAAAACACCGCCTCCAATCGCAGGAGCGAGGCGATCGAGATAAAGTTCGCAGCCGATGAAAAGACGGCGAAGGCGGCGAAGACGAAAGGCGGGCACAGGGCGGCCGCAATGATCAGGCCCCAGACCGAGATCAGCCGGGCCTGAATGAAGCGCAGGCCGAGCAGGAGCGCCGAACCCAGATTCGACCGCAGAGCCGGAACCCGCCTCGCCACGAACCTCCGCCCGGCCGCAATGCTCAGCTCGGGGCGGCCATGCGGCAGATGGGCTCGATCCATGGTGACATGCGCGGCCATATCGCCCCCCATCGTCGAACCGTCGGACAGCCTTTCGTCGGGCGTGGCCGCCGCGTCGCCCGAGAGCTCGCGGTCGCGCGATGCGGTCATGCCCGACGGGCCTTCTGCCGCGAAGGCTGCGTCAACATGGTTAACGATTGGTTAATTTCGCTCATGTCCGTCACTGATGCCGCTTCGCGCAGCTTGTACCGCGCGAAGCATAAACCGCACCATGGCGTTTTTTTCGCGGCTCAGGCGAATTTTGTCTTGAGCGCCTCGAACCGCGCCAGCTGGTCCGCCAGCAGTTCCCGCGCGGCATCGCGCCGCACGAAGACCTTGAACATCACCTCGCCGGAACCGTTGAAGAACTGCACCGAGCAGGCGCGCCGGCCCTGCGCGGTGGAGCGGTCGACCAGATAGATCGCCCGGCAGTTCTCGGCCTTGATATGCCCGCCGATCGGGCTGTCGCCATGGATGTTGTAGTAGCCATGGCCGAAGCTGCCGACCGGCAGCGAGCCCTCGCATTCCAGCACGATGTCGGGCGTGTGCATCAGGAAGAGCACCGTCCCCCAGCTCGCCAGCTCCTTCCAGACGTCCTCGAAGCGCTCGGGTGCCACGAGCTGACGCTGCCCGGCGGGCAGGAGTTCGAGGACCGCGCGCGTCGAGACCTTGGCCTCGCGCGCCACGGCCTCGATCAGGCCGTCCGGCTTGGCCGCGAGCAGGGCGCGCGCGTGCTCCATCGGGTCCTGCGCGACGGTGTCGGCGGTCGTCATCGGGTCAGCCTCACTCGGCCGCCTGGCGGGGCAGGCGCGGGTTGCTCTCGCTCAGCACGGTTTCGAAGCCCTCGAATTCGGGATGGCCGAGATACATCGGCTTCGGGCGCGGCTGGCCGGCATTGCGATGCGATTCGCGGAACTGCTCGGACTTGGTCCAGGCCGTGAAATCCTCCTTCGAGGCCCAGCTCGTATGCGAGGAATAGAGCGTGTGATCTTCCTTCTCCGGTCCCTTCAGCAGATGGAAGGAGAGGAAGCCCGGCATCTCGTCGAGCCGGGTCTTGCGCGAGGACCAGACCGTCTCGAAGGCGGCCTCCTCGCCCTTGACGACCTTGAAGCGATTCATGGCGATGAACATCGGTAAACCCTGCATCTGACGCGCCGGAGCCGGCGGAAACGAACGATGCCGCGATCGCGGCAGGGCAACCGCCATCCGTTCAAGCGCCTCCGGAAGGAGGGCTCGACCCGGAAATGCACATGGCCGGCAGGCGACTATCCGGCGAGATCGCCCGACGAAGCCGGCCGCGCATCGGCGTTGCCCTTGACCCCTTGTAGTAAAGCCTCATATCAGCGTCAATAATACCGCAAAGAAGATCTTGTTTTGAATAATTAAAAACAGGATCTACTTTGTATTGAATGATTTTAAACTGGCTACAACCTTCTTGCCTGGCGCCCGCGTCGGTAGAATCCACCGTCTGGGCCCGAACGGAGTTGCGATATGTCTGGCTCGCGCATCACCAAAGCCCATGGCGGCCTGCGGCAGCCGAACCGTCGCGAGATGACCGCAGCACTCGCCTTGAGCGCGCTCGGCCTCGGTGGGCTCGCACTCCCCGCCGCCTTGCCGGGCGCGGCGCTTGCCCAGACGCCGGATCGCATCGTCGTCGCCGGCGGCGTCATCACCGAGGTGATCTATGCGCTCGGCCTGCAGGACCGCATCGTCGGTGTCGATTCGACCAGCCAGTTCCCGGCGGAGGCGCTGAAGCAGAAGGCGAATGTCGGCTATGTCCGCGCGCTCTCGGCCGAGGGCGTGCTTTCGCTGAAGCCTTCCCTGATCATGGCGATCGATGGCGCAGGCCCTCCCGATGCCGTCTCGCTGCTGACCGAATCCGGCGTGAAGATCGCCCGCATCCATGACGGACTCACTCCGGACGGGGTCACCAGCAAGATCGCCGCGATCGGCGCCGCGATCGGCGCAGCCGCCCCGGCCGAGCGCCTGGCAGCACAGACCAAGGCGCGCTTCGACGAGCTCGCTACGCTGCGCTCCGGCATCGCCAAGAAGAAGCGGGTCCTCTTCCTGCTCTCGCTCCAGAACGGCCGCGCCATGGTCGGCGGCCGCAACAGCTCGGCCGATGGCATCATCACGCTCGCCGGCGGCATCAACGTCGCCGATGCGATCGAGGGCTACAAGCCGATGACGGACGAGGCGATCGCCGCCGCCGCGCCGGACATGGTGCTGATGATGCGCAACAGCAGCGCTCATAACACCACGCCCGACGAGCTCTTCACGATGCCCGCCTTCTCCCAGACCCCGGCAGCGACCGGCAAGCGGCTGGTCCATATGGACGGGCTCTATCTGCTCGGCTTCGGGCCGCGCACGCCGATGGCGGCGCGCGACCTGATGGCCGCGATCTACCCGGAAGCCGCTATTCCGCCGCTCAAGACCGCCGCCGCCCCGTGACCCTCGCGGCACCCTCCCCGACCATGGCTTCATCGCCCCTGACGACGCTGATCGCCGGCCGGCGCCGCACCGGCCTGCTCGCGGTTGCGGGTCTTGGCCTCGCCTGCCTGCTCCTGACCGTCGTCGCCATCGGCCAGGGGGCGATCTCGATCGCGCCAGGCCGCGTCGCCGAGATTTTGATGGCGCGGCTTTCCGGGGACACCACCTTGCTCGAGGGCCGCGATGTCCTCGTCGTCCTCAATATCCGCCTGCCGCGCGTGCTTCTCGGCCTGCTCGTCGGCGCCGGCCTCGCCGTCTCCGGCGCCCTGATGCAGGGGCTGTTCCGCAACCCGCTTGCCGATCCCGGCCTCGTCGGCGTCTCCAGCGGTGCGGCACTGGCGGCAGCCACCACCATCGTGCTGGGCGACCGCTTGCTCGCCGGCACGATGATGAAGCTGCCCTTCGCCGCCCTGCCGGCCGGCGCCTTCTGCGGCGGCCTGATCTCGACGCTGGCGCTCTATCTCATCGCCACCCGCGGCGGTCGCACCTCGGTCGCCACGATGCTGCTGGCCGGCGTCGCGCTCGGTGCGCTCGCGGGCGCGCTGACCGGCCTGCTCGCCTTCATGTCGGACGACCGGCAATTGCGCGACCTGACCTTCTGGTCGCTCGGCAGCCTCGGCGGCGCGAGCTGGACGAAGCTGACGGTGGTCGCGCCGATCATCCTGCCGCTGCTTCTCCTGATGCCGCTGCTGGCGCGCGGCCTGAACGGGCTGATGCTCGGCGAGGCCGAGGCCTACCATCTCGGCATCCCCGTCCAGCGCATCAAGGCGCTGGCGATCCTGCTGGTCGCGCTCGCCGTCGGCGCCAGCGTCGCCACGGCCGGCCTGATCGGCTTTGTCGGCATCGTCGTGCCGCATCTGATCCGGCTCTGCGTCGGCCCGGACCATCGCCTGCTGCTGCCGCTCTCGGCCTTGGGCGGTGCGATGCTGCTGGTCGGCGCCGATATCGTCGCGCGCCTGATCGTCGTCCCCGCCGAACTGCCGATCGGCATCGTCACCGCCACGATCGGCGCGCCCTTCTTCCTCTGGCTGCTGCTCCGCCGCACGAGCCTGATCGATGTCTGACGCGAACCCGATCCTCTCCGGCCATGGCGTCAGCTTCCTCGCCAGCGGGCGCAAGCTCGTCAGCGATGCCAGCCTCGAGCTCACCGGGGGCACAACGACCATCCTGATCGGCCCCAACGGCGCCGGCAAATCGACCCTGCTCAAGCTGCTGACCGGCGAGCTCAAGCCGGCCGGCGGCGATATCCGCATCGCCGACGAACCGCTCGCGGCGGTGCCGGCCTGGCGTCTCGCCTGCCTGCGTTCCGTGATGGCCCAGCATGCCCGCCTCGCCTTCCCCTTCAGCGTCTACGAGGTCGCGAGCCTCGGCGTCGACGGCATCGGCCGGGCCCTGACCCGCCAGCGGCGCGAGGCGATCGTCGCCGAGAGCCTCACTGCCGCCGGCGTGATCGATCTCGCCGGGCGGCGTTATCAGACGCTCTCCGGCGGCGAGCAGCAGCGCGTGCAGTTCGCCCGCGTGCTCTGCCAGCTCGAAGCCGGCCGCAGCGTCGCGCAGCGGCAGGTGCTGTTCCTCGACGAGCCGATCGCCAGCCTCGATCTTTGCCACCAGCTCGCTTTGCTCGACATGGCCCGCGCCATCGCAGCCCGCGGCGTTGCGGTCCTGATCGTGCTGCACGACCTCAATCTCGCCGTGACCTATGCCGACCATCTCGTCGTGATGGATCAGGGCCGGATCATCGCGCAGGGCCCGCCGGCTAGGACGCTGGACGACGCGCTGCTGCGCCAGGTCTTCAAGGTCGACCTGACGCTGAGCCGCGCGCCCGCGCCCGGCCTGCCCTTCCTGCTGCCGCAGCAGCACCGGGCTCGGCCGGCGGCCTAAAGAGCTGATTCACCGGTGATTCATCCTGAATCATCGCTTCACTATATCGCTCAACCCGCGCTTCACGGCTGCGGCGGCACAACTCCCGCAGTTTCCAGGGAGTTCCAGACATGTTCCGGCATATCGCTGTCGCGACCCTTGCCCTGTCGGCCGCCATTGCGGCTGCGCTGCCTGCGCAGGCCCGCGAGGTCGTCGGAATGCGCGACGGGCGCTTCGACCCCGGCACCATCGTGATCCGCACCGGCGAGCGGAAGCTCTACTACGTCGTCTCGCCCGGCGAGGCGATCCGCTACACCATCGCCGTCGGCAAGGCCGGCAAGCAGTGGCGCGGCGTCAAATATGTCGAGGAACTGCAGGTCGATCCGGCCTGGGCGCCGCCGGCCGAGGTCAAGCGCGACAATCCCCGCCTGCCCGACGTCATTCCCGGCGGCTCGCCGCGCAACCCGATGGGCGCGCGCGTCATCGGCCTCGGTCCCGGCGGGCAATACGCGATCCACGGCACCAACATGCCGAACACCGTCGGCAAGGCCGCATCCTATGGCTGCTTCCGCATGCACAACCAGGACGTGATCGACCTTTACGCACGTGTCCAGATGGGAACGCCGGTCGTCGTCCTGCCCTGATCCTTCAGAGGGTGACCGGCGAAAGGATCGGCCGTCCCGCGAAGAACGCCTCCAGATTGCCGAGCAGCATCCGCAACTGCTCTTTCTTGGCATCCTGCGAACTCGCCGCGATATGCGGCGTCAGCACGACATTGTCGAGCGCACGGAGCCGCTCCGGCACATGCGGCTCCGCAGCGAAGACGTCGAGCGCCGCGCCGGCGATCCGCTTCTGTTCAAGCGCTGCGCAGAGCGCGTCCTCATCGATGACGAGGCCGCGCGCGATATTGACGACATAACCCGCGGGCCCAAGCGCGTTCAGCACGGCATCGTCGATGGCGTTGCGGGTTTCGGCACTGGCCCGGACAGCGACTACGAGCACGTCGGCCCATGCGGCAAGGCCGGGCAGGCTGTCATGGAAGCGGTAAGGCAGGTCCGGCTTGGGCGAGCGGCTGTGATAGCCCACCTCCATCTCGAAGGCTGCGGCGCGGCTCGCGATCCGGCTGCCGATGGCGCCGAGCCCATAAATGCCGATCTTGCGGCCGGCGAGGTCCGGCGTGTTGGCGACCGGATCGCGCCCCGGTTTGCCCCAGAGGCCGTCGCGCAGGAAGCGCTCCCCCTGCCCGATGCCGCGCATGGCGCAGAGCATCAGGCCCATCGCGAATTCGGCGACGCTGCGCGCATTGGCGTCGGCGGCATTGCAGAGCCTGATGCCGCGCGCCTTGGCCGCGGCGGCATCGACCCCCTCGACGCCGGAGCCATAGCAGGCGATCAGCTCGAGCTTCGGCAAGGCGTCCATCAGTTCGGCGCCGGTCCGGCGCCCGCCATAGGTCACCAGCACGCGCGCGTCCCTCGCCTCCGCCGGGATCGCGGCCGCGGCGTCGCCATCAACCGGCCCGATCACGGTGTAGCTCTGCTTCAGGCGGGCGATCGCTTCGGCGGCGAGACGCGGCATCATCAGGATCGTCGGCTTCATCATCATGCTCCGGGGGATGCTGCATCGCAGCACCGGATCGGCGCCGGCTCAACCCATGCTGGCGTTGGCCCCGTCATCCGCGCCACGCAATCCCGGCCTTCGACCAAAGGCTGGCCCGGGCCGTTCCGAAATCTCGAAATCTCATCCTTTGCCCCCTCGCCCCCCGCAAAGAACCGCGTTAACCTCCGCCCGCGACACGTAACCACCCGTACTCCCGTACGGGCCAGGAAGGGGCTACCAGATGGACCATCTCGCCGACGTGAAGAAGTTTGCCAAGAAGGCGCTCAACGAAGCGGCCTTCGCCGGCATGTCGAAATCCTATGCACTGGTGATGAGCAAACCCGATACCCGCTACGTCGCCTGCTCCGATCCGGCCGAACTCGATCGCGTCCGCGAAAACTTCCTGAAGAAGAAGCTCGGCCTGAAGTCCGGCGATCTCGACGGCTCCGTCAAGGCGATCTGCGAGCACATGAAGGCCGACAAGACCAAGTCCCGCCTGACCTTCTATTACCTGCTGGCCGAGCATCACGGAAAGCTCGACCTCTTCGTCAAGAAGTAAGACCTCGGCCCGGCCGCGCGCCGGGCGACCTTCCCGACATCGGAGAAGACGGGAGGCCGGCATCGAGCCGGCCGAAGTGCCGTTCAGGCGCGATAGAGGTCTGCGCGCGTCAGCGGCAGGCCGGACGGCCCCTTGCGCCGCTTCGAAACCAGCGTCTGGTTGACCAGCGCCCCGCCGCGCTCGAAGGCCAGCGAACAGCCGGCGAGATAGAGCAGCCACATCCGCGTCCGCTCCGGGCCGACCTCAGCCTCGGCCTTGTCCTTGTTGGCGTCGAGCCTTTCCCACCACAGCCGCGTCGTACGCTGGTAATGCTCGCGCCAGCCCTCGACGTCATGGACCTCGAAGCCGTGGCGCTCGAGATTGGCGATCGACATGCCCAGATGGTCGAGCTCGCCGCCGGGAAAGATGTAGCGCACCAGCGCGCGATACTCGGCCGGCATCTTGTTGAAGGCCTTCTCGGTCTTCTTGGCGCGGCGCGAGATGCAGTGATGCAGATAGAGCCCGCGCGGCCTGAGCAGCCGGTTCACCGCCTGGAAATAGGACGGATGGTTGCGGATGCCGACATGCTCGAACATGCCGATCGAGGAGATCTTGTCGAACTCCCCCTCCATCTCGGTGAAATCCTTGAGGTGGAGCGTGACCTTGCCCTGAAGCCCGAGCCTCTCGACCTTCTCGCGCGCCAGCGCGAGCTGCTCCTCCGCCAGCGTCACGCCATGAGCCTCGACCCCGTAATAGCGGGCGGCGTGACAGACCAGCGCGCCCCAGCCGCAGCCGATATCGAGGAAGCGGTCGCCGGGCTGCAGGCGCAGCTTCCGGCAGATCATGTCGAGCTTGTCGCGCTGGGCGCGCTCGAGATCGCCGTGATCCTCGCTGAAATAGGCGCAGGTGTAGACCATCTCCTCGTCGAGGAAGAGCCGGTAGAAATCGTTCGAGACGTCGTAATGGTAGGCGATGTTGGCCTTGTTGGTGGCCGGCGCGCCGTCCCGCGCGATCTCGTCGCCCTTGGGATGGCTGACAGCGGCCTCGGCCGTGCCCGGCGCGAAGATGAAGCGCCTGATGACATCGAAGACCGCGCTCTTCGGGATGTTGCGCGCGAGTTTGCCGACCTTCCCTTCCGGCCGCGCCGCGGCGAGATCGAAGAGCGAGCCGTTCACGATCGAGAGCCGGTCGGCGATATGCAGGTTGAGCAGGGTATCGAGCTTGGGCTTGCGGATCAGCGCGGCCAGAACGCCGGGGTCGGCGATAGCGATTGCGAGTCCGTCCGCCGGCCAGGAAGCTGGAACCATGCTCCCGTCCCAGAGCCGGAAACCGAGCTTCAGGCCGAGCTTGTCATGCGCCTCGGCAAGAAGGCGGCGCAGGGCCGCGAGGCGCTTGTCGTTGCTATCCATGAGGCACATCCGCTGCTATCCGGCGCCTGTTTGGACGCAGAGCCGCGGATTGGCAATGTTTCGGGGCCATAGCAGCCCCGTCCATCAGAAATCGCTGGCGATGCCCTTCACTTCCCAGTCGTCGTAACGCACCGGCTCCAGCCCGCCGCGGCCGTTGACCTCGCGTTGCCTGGCGATCTCGGCAGCATGGGTATCGATTGCAGCGCGGCGCGCGGCCGCTTCCGCCAGAGCACGCTGCGCGGCGGGGGACAGTATCTTGGCTTCCGGCGCATCCGTCGGCCTGTCCTGATCGGTCTTATCGGGCATTTCGGCGCGTTTCCTTGCAGGATTCTCTTGCAGGATCGGGATTGCCCTCACCACATAGGGCACGATGCTCGCAGATGCGAGGGCCGACGCCAGATGGCGCCAGAGAAGGGATTTCGATGAACTACGTGCGCACCGGTATGTTGATGGCGGGCCTGACGGCGCTTTTCGGCGCGGTTGGCTACCTGCTCGGCGGCGGCGGCGGCATGCTGATGGCGCTCGGCTTTGCCGTCGTGACCAATCTCTTCAGCTACTGGAATTCCGACCGGCTGGCGCTGGCCGCCCACAATGCTCAGGAGGTCGATGCTGCGACCGCGCCCGAGCTCTACGGCATGGTTCGCGACCTCGCCGCCCGCGCGAACATGCCGATGCCGCGCGTCTACCTGATCCACGAAGACCAGCCCAACGCCTTCGCCACCGGCCGCAACCCGCAGAACGCCGCCGTCGCGGCGACCACCGGCATCCTGCGCACGCTGACCTATGAGGAGCTCGCCGGCGTGATGGCGCACGAGCTCGCGCATATCAAGAACCACGACACGCTGACCATGACGATCACCGCGACCTTCGCCGGCGCGATCTCCTCGCTCGTCACCTTCGGCATGTTCTTCGGCTCGCGCGACAACCGCCCGAACTTCATCGTCCAGATCCTGCTCTCGATCCTCGCGCCGATGGCCGCCGCCTTGATCCAGATGGCGATCTCGCGTTCGCGCGAATACGAGGCCGACAAGCTCGGCGGCCAGATCTGCGGCAATCCGGTCTGGCTCGCCGACGCACTCGCCAAGATCGCGGCCGGCGTTCAGCACATCCCCAGCGAGACAGCCGAGGCCAAGCCTGCTACGGCGCACATGTTCATCATCAATCCCTTGACCGGCGGCGGCATGGATAATCTGTTTTCGACACACCCCGACACCGGCAACCGCATTGCCGCCCTGATGGAGCAGGCGCGTGCGCTCGGCATCGGCCGCAGTGCTGGCGGAGCCGGCTTCACCGCCCAGGCCGACAGCAATCCCTGGGGCAATGCCCCGCGCCAGCCGGGCCCGTGGGGCTGAGATGGCAGATCAATCCTCCTCGCGCCGCCCCGCTCGGCCGGAAACGCCGCCCAAGCTCGACGATGCCCCGGGCCTGCCGGCGCGCCGGCTTGCGGCCACGGTCATCGACGAGGTCCTGCGCGCCCGCACCGCCCTCGATGAGACCCTGGAGCGGATGTTGCCGGAATCTGGGCTCGATGCCGCCGATGCGAGCCTCGCCCGCGCCATCGCTGTCACGGCCTTCCGCCGCCTCGGCACGATCCAGCACGCCATCGACGCACGCCTCGAGCGCGGCAGCCCGCGCAAATCCGGCCCGTTCGAGCCGATCCTGACAGCCGCCGCCGCCCAGATCCTGTTCCTCGACGTGCCCGACCACGCGGCGGTCGATCTCGCCATCCGCCACCTGCACGAGGACGCGCGCTCGGCCCGCTATGCCGCACTCGGCAATGCGGTGCTGCGCCGCCTCGCCCGCGAGCGCGATGCGGTCCTCGCCGAGGCCCAGGCGGAGGTCTTCGGCGATACGCCCGACTGGCTGGTCGAAAGCTGGTGCACAGCCTATGGCGAGGATACCGCCGCCGCGATGGCGCAGAGCCATCGCGAGGAGCCGCCGCTCGACCTCAGCGTCAAGGCCGATCCCGCCGGCTGGGCGGAGAAGCTCGACGGCATCGCCCTGCCGATCGGCTCGGTGCGCTTGCGCGAGCGCCAGGCCATCGCCGGCCTGCCGGGCTTCGATGAGGGTGCGTGGTGGGTGCAGGACGCCGCCGCCGCCCTGCCGGTCAAACTCCTCGCCCCAAAACCCGGCGAGCGCATCGCCGATCTCTGCGCGGCGCCCGGCGGCAAGACCGCCCAGATCGCCGCGGCCGGCGCGAGCGTCACCGCGCTCGATCGCTCGAGCCCGCGCCTGCGCCGGCTCAAGGCCAATCTGGCGCGGCTCGGCCTCTCCGCCGAAGTGGTCACGGCCGATGCCGTGACCTGGAAGGCCGATCCCTTCGACGCGGTCCTGCTCGATGCGCCCTGCAGCGCGACTGGCACGATCCGCCGCCATCCCGACGTCGCCTGGACGAAATTGCCCGAGGATCGCGACCGGCTGGCTGCCCTTCAGGCGCGCCTGTTCGATGCCGCCGCCGCGTTGACGAAGCCCGGCGGACGCCTCGTCTACTGCACCTGTTCGCTCGAACCGCAGGAAGGCGAAGAACAGACCGCGGCCTTTCTCGCCCGCAATCCCCAGTTTCGTCGCGAACCCGTCCGCCCGGAGGAAATCGGCGGTTTGGCTGATGCGATCGACTCGAATGGCGATATCCGGACCCTGCCGCACCAATTGCAGGGCGAAACCCCACGCCTTTCGGGATGGGCGGGATTTTACGCAACCCGCCTGATCAGGCTATGACGGAGCCAGGATTCGCGCGGCGCACCGCCGCGCCCGGGCACGGAGTCGACAGGGGATTTGAGCGGGTGGGCTGAGCGACGGGGGTTGGCCCAGGCCGCGATCGGACGGGCGGCGCGGCGAACCCGCGGCCAGTTCGTCGGCGCCACCCGCAGGCTCTGGCCCTTCGGCCGCAGCAACGCCACGCGCCTGCTCTTCGCCCCGCATGACCTGCGCACCGCCGACCCGACGACGGCCGGCGATTTCTATGCAGGCTATTACGCCTTCGCCGGGCGCACCCTGCGCAGCCACGGTGAATCGCCGTTCGACGCGACGCCGCCGAGCGATGCCTGGGCCGAGGCGCTCTACGGCTTCGGCTGGCTGCGCCATATGCGCGCCGCCGACACCGCGATCGCCCGCGCCAATGCCCGCAGCCTGGTCGAGGATTTCATCGCCAGGCGTCGCGACCGCCATGACATCGCGCGGCGCCCTGCGGTCGCTGCACGTCGGCTGATCGCCTTCCTGTCGCATTCCCCGCTGCTGCTGGAAGGCGCCGACCATGCCTTCTACGAGCGCTATCTGCGCCATGTCTCGCGCCTGACGGACCGGCTGAGCCTGGCGCTGTCCGGAGCCGTCGAAGGGGCCGACCGGCTGAACGGCCTGATCGCCATCGCCTTTGCCGCGATCTGCCTCGACGGGCAGGATGGCCACCGGCGCCGGATCGAGATCCTGCTGTCCGAGGAACTCGACGAGCAGATCCTGCCCGATGGCGGCCATCTCTCGCGCAACCCACGCCTGTTGATCGAATTCCTGCTCGACCTCCTGCCCCTGCGCGAGACCTTCGCCGCTCGCGGGCTCGAGCCACCGCGTGGGGTGATGACCGCGATCGAGCGGATGATGCCGCATTTGCGCCTGTTCCGGCATGGCGACGGGGCGCTTGCCCTGTTCAACGGCATGGGCACGACCCCGCCCGACCTGATGGCGACGCTTGCGGCCTATGACGATGCCCGTGGCCGGCCGACCGAACATGCCGCCTATTCCGGCTACAGCCGCCTTGCGGCCGAGCGCAGCATCGTCGTCACCGATGCAGGCGCACCGCCGCGCGGCGCCTATTCAGTCGAGGCCCATGCCGGCTGCCTCGCCTTCGAATTCTCCAGCGGCCCGCAGCGCATCATCGTCAATTGCGGCGCCAGCCGCTTCGGCCCCCCGGAATTGAAGCTCGCCGCGCGCAGCACCGCCGCCCATTCGACGCTCGTCCTCGACGATCGCTCCAGCGCCAATTTCGGCATGGTTCTCGGCGAAATGCGCGTCGTCTCCGGCCCTCGCGATGTCCGCGTCGCCCGCCAGGACGGCGCTGATGGCGCCGAATGGGTCGCAAGCCATGACGGTTATCGCCGCAGCCTCGGTGCGACCCATACCCGCCGCCTGACGCTCGCCCGCGACGGCGCCGCACTGGCCGGCGAGGACGAGGTCGCCCTGACCGGGACGCGCACCGCGCTCGCGTCCGCCTTGCGCTTCCACTTGCACCCGAATGTCCGCGCCAGCCTTGTTCGGGACGGCAGCGGCGCGCTTCTGGCGCTGGCCTCGGGCGAGGTCTGGAGCTTCGAGGCCGGCGGCCTGACCATCGCCATCGAGGAGAGCATCTTCCTTGCCTCCTCGGACGGGCGGCGGCGCACCGAGCAGCTCGTGATCGCCTTCGATGCCGTGGCGACGCCGCGCGTCACCTGGCGCTTCAGCCGGATCAGCACCGCCAATCCCCGTGCCGGCAAGACGGTCGCCGCTGCGATCGCCGAGCGCGAAGCTGCGGAACCCGCTCCCGACGCGTGACGGTTCTGCGACGGCGGCTTTTGCCTTTTGCAGCGCAGCATGATAGCCCGCGCGCGTCTGCCGAAACCGCCTTTCCGCAATCCAAGCCGGACCTGATCCCGATGCCGAATGAGCTTCGCCGCGTCGAACGCGCGCTTCTTTCCGTTTCCGACAAGACGGGGCTGATCGATTTCGCGCGCGCCCTCCACAAGCTCGGCATCGCACTGGTGTCGACCGGCGGCACCGCCAAGGCGATCGCCGAAGCCGGCCTCCCCGTCAGCGACGTCTCCGATCTCACGGGTTTCCCCGAGATGATGGACGGACGGGTCAAGACCCTGCATCCGAAGGTCCATGGCGGCCTGCTCGCGATCCGCTCGCATCCCGAGCACCAGGCCTCGATGCTCGGCCACGGCATCCAGCCGATCGACCTGCTGGTCGTGAACCTCTACCCGTTCGAAGCCACCGTCGCGGCCGGCAAGGCCTATGACGACTGCATCGAGAACATCGATATCGGCGGCCCCGCGATGATCCGCGCCGCCGCCAAGAACCATCACGACGTCGCCGTCGTGGTCGAGCCGGCGGACTACCCCTCCGTCCTCGCCGATCTCGAGGCCCAGAAGGGCGCGACCACGCTGACTTTGCGTCGCAAGCTCGCCCAGAAGGCCTATGCCCGCACGGCAGCCTATGACGCGGCGATCTCGAACTGGTTCGCCAATGAATTGGGCGACACCGCCCCGGCCTTCCGCGCCCTTGGCGGCGCCCTGGCCGAGACGATGCGCTATGGCGAGAACCCGCATCAATGGGCCGCCTTCTACCGCACCCCGGAGAACCGGCCGGGCGTCTCGACCGCGCGTCAGGTGCAGGGCAAGCAGCTCTCCTACAACAACATCAACGACACCGACGCCGCCTTCGAATGCGTCGCCGAGTTCGTCCCCGAGGCCTCGGCCGCCTGCGTCATCGTCAAGCACGCCAACCCCTGCGGCGTCGCCGCCGGCGGCTCGCTGCTCGAAGCCTATGAGCGCGCGCTGGCCTGCGACCCCGTCTCGGCCTTCGGCGGCATCGTCGCCTTGAACCGCAAGCTCGATGCCGCGGCTGCCAGGAAGATCGTCGAGGTCTTCACCGAGGTCATCATCGCGCCGGATGCCGACGAGGAGGCGATCGCCATGATCGCCGCCAAGAAGAACCTGCGCCTGCTGCTGACCGGCGGCCTACCCGATGTCCGCTCGCCCGGCCTATCGCTGCGCACCGTCTCCGGCGGCTTCCTCGCCCAGTCGCGCGACAACGCCGTCGTCGACGGCATGGAGCTGAAGGTCGTGACGAAGCGCCAACCGAGCGAGCGCGAGCTCGCCGATCTGCGCTTCGCCTTCCGCGTCGCCAAGCACGTCAAGTCGAACGCCATCGTCTACGCGAAGGACCTCGCCACGGTCGGCATCGGCGCCGGCCAGATGAGCCGCGTCGATTCCTCGCGCATCGCCGCCTGGAAGGCCGCCGAAGCGGCGAAGGCGGCCGGCGTTGCGGAGAGCCTGGCCCAGGGTTCGGTCGTCGCCTCCGACGCCTTCTTCCCCTTTGCCGACGGCCTGCTCGCAGCGGCTGACGCCGGTGCGACCGCGGTGATCCAGCCCGGCGGCTCGATGCGCGACGACGAGGTCATCAAGGCCGCCGACGAAGCCGGCCTCGCCATGGTCTTCACCGGCCACCGCCACTTCCGCCATTGACGGCCATACCGGCTGCGGGACACCCTCGCTGACGGGCTGCGCGCGAAAGCGCGCAGCAGGGGATAGGGGTCTGCATGGCCAAAGCTCACAAACCCGGCGCGCTGCTCAGGGAACGCGTCGAACACCAGCATGCGAGGGTTTCCTACGTCGAGCTGTTCTTCGACCTGGTCTTCGTCTTCGCGATCACCCAGATTTCGCACACGCTGCTGGAGCATTTCAGCCCGCTCGGCGTCGCGCAGGCCGCCTTTCTGCTCGGCGCCGTCTGGTGGATCTGGGTCTATACGAGCTGGGTCACGAACTGGCTCGATCCCGAGCGCCCCCCGGTCAGGATCCTGCTCTTCGTCCTGATGTTTCTCGGCCTGGTGATGTCCTGCGCCTTGCCCGAGGCCTTCGGTGCGAACGGCCTCGCCTTTGCAGGCGCCTATGTCACCGCCCAGCTCGTCCGCTCGATCTTCACGATGGTGAGCCTCAAGGACGCCTCGCCCGCCAATTACCGCAACTTCCAGCGCATCACGATCTGGCTCGTCTGCTCCGGCGCATTCTGGATCGCCGGTGGCTTGAGCGAAGGCCCTCTGCGCTTCGGCCTCTGGCTGGTCGCGCTCGGCATCGAATATGTCGGCCCGGCCGCCGGCTTCCGCGTTCCGGGCCTTGGGCACTCCCGCACCAGCGACTGGAATGTCGAAGGCGGTCATCTCTCCGAGCGCTGCGCCCTCTTCATCATCATCGCGCTCGGTGAATCCGTTCTGATGACGGGCGCGACCGCCGCGAAGCTGCCGGTGACGGCCGTCAACCTGACAGCCTTCCTCAATTCCTTCCTGAGCTCGGTCGCGATGTGGTGGATTTATTTCCATATCGGTGCCGAACGGGCGAGCCATCACATCGCACGCTCCGACGACCCCGGCCGGATCGCACGCATCGCCTATACCTATCTGCACGTGCTGCTGGTCGCCGGCATCATCCTGGTCGCCGTCGGCGACGAACTGGTCATCGCCCATCCCACCGGCCATACCGATGGCAGAACGGCAATCGCCGTCCTGGCCGGCCCCGCCTTCTATCTGCTCGGGAACCTGCTGTTCAAACGCATCACGGCCGGCTGGTATCCGCTCTCCCATCTGGTCGGCCTCGGCCTGCTCGCCGTACTGGCACCGGCCTGGACGGTGTTGCCACCGTTGGGCTTCAGCCTGGCTGCGACCGCGATCCTGGTCCTGGTCGCCGCCTGGGAAGCGGCCTCGCTGCGGGCCAAGGACGCCTGATCCATGCACGCCATCAATTTCATTGGATAATCGGAAAGAGCCCTTTAGAGCACATGAATGGGAAGCGCCTCATGGCCGCCTCGTCACAACAATCATGGCCGGGTTCGCAGAGTTCGAGCGCTCGTTGATTTTGGCGCGAACCAGCGAGGGCCTTAGCCGCGCTAAGGCCCGAGGCGTAAAACTCGGCCGGCCGTTCGGAATGACCCACCATCAGCGGCAAGAGGCCCTGGCTAGGAAAGCTGCCGGCGAACCTGTTCGAGAGATCGCCCGTAGCTACAATGTAAGCCCGAGCACGATATCGCGGCTCCTCTAACGCCGCACGACGTGGGATCGCAATCGACAGGCCGCATGGGAGGCTGCGCTGGGTGATCTAACCGATGTAGGCGACACCGATAGGAACTCTTCGACAATCAGGAAGGGGCCGAAGGATCGAAGGCGCAAGAGATCGCCTAGCCACGCTGCGATTACTCGATTTTGACGATGACATTGCCAATCGTTCCGCCCTCAACTGCTTCGTGCGCGGCGGCGGTTTCGCTGAGCGGGAATGTCGGTCCGATACGGGCAACCGCTTCGCCCTGAGCAAGAGCGCGCGTGACGCCAGCCACTGCACGTTCCCGCTGCTGCGCGTCCAATTGATAGATCAGGAAGAAGTTCAACTGGATCGAATTGGCGAGGAAGGCAAAGGCAGGAATCGTCGCTTCGGCTCCCGTGCCGTAAACAATGACCTTTCCCTTTGGTTGGAGTACCGCCGGAATCAGACCGGCGTTGGCCGATAGGTCCATCTCGGTGATAGCGTCGACGCCGCGTCTCCCCGTGATATCAGCAATACGGTCGCCCACATTTTCACGCTTATAGTCGATGCAATGGTCGGCGCCGGCTTCGCGCGCTGCCATCGCCTTGTCCGGCGATGAGATCGTGCTGATCACGGTCGCGCCCCGAGCCTTGGCGAATTGAATGGCGAACTGGCTCACCGCCCCTGCGCCGCCGGATACGAGCAAGGTTGTGCCCTGACCGACCCCGGCAAGCTCGACAGCATGGTAGGCCGTCAGCGCAGGGATGCCGAGAGCGGCGCCCTCCTCGAAGCTAAGTGCAGCTGGCAAGGGAACGGCCTGCGCGGCCGGCAGTGCAATGAACTCGGCGGCTGTTCCAAATGGGCGCTGCCACTGCCCGTTCCAGATCCAGACCCGCTCGCCGAGGCGTGACTTCGCAACGCCAGGACCAATGGATTCGATTTCTCCAGCACCGTCGCTATGTGGGATGATCAGCGGGAACGGCGACTTTCGGTGTCCGCGGCTTTTGACATCGGATGGGTTGACCCCTGACGCGTACAAGCGCACGCGAACCTCCCCAACTCCCGGGCTTGGAGTTTCAACGTCTCCGATGCGCAGCACATCGCGCGCTGGCCCGTTGGTCTCATAGAATACTGCACGCATCGATCAGTATCCCTCAGCAATGTGAGAGCCTGGAAGAACGATAGCTCTGTGCGACCCGGTCAAGCGCTAGCGACAGCCGGACGGACCATAGCGACAATGGAGCTCGCTGTGCCGCGCCGGCTACCACAGAGCAGCTTTTTGCTCGGCCTCAACCAGTGCCCACACCGGATCGAGAGCGACACGCACGATCACTCCCGTGTCGAAGACCTCGTTGAATTCAAGCCGCCGGTCGGCTGTCATCACCACCTCGCGCTCGCTGTTTGGACCACTGTAGCGAAAGGAATCGCCGAGGACGCGGGCCTTAAAATGGGTCGCTCCAGCCGGCTTGACGACAAGGCTCAGGGCCCGAGGAGGCCCCCGAACTGTAAAGCCCGTCACGATGCCGGAAGGTTCGGCTCCGGTGATGACCAGCATGAATTGGCGGTTCGAATTAACGAACCCGGTGCTGCTGACCCAGATGCCGACGAAGCGGCGATGTTCAGGGAGAACACCGCGCCCGATCCGGCTGATCTGGAATGGCGGAAGCGGAAGCTCCTTCTCTGCTGCAATTGCCGTAATCCGCCGCGCGTCGTCTTCTGTGAAGAGAGCGTTGGCTGACGATGGCAACCACAGGTGGGCTGTAAGATATCCAGCTGCAGCCAGGCAGCAGATGGTGATGGCGGCCGTCGCCAGAGACGCCCGTTTGCGCTGTACAGGCGACCATAAAACGAGGCGACGACCAACTGACCCGACAATCGGGGTTTGAGATCGCTCGGGTGGCGGCAGCGAGTCGTGCTCTTTGGCCACGGGGGGGTGGCCGGCGTTCAGCAGGTATCCGCGACGGGGTACGGTTTCGATCAGGAGATGATCGGTGTCACCCAGCTTGTCTCGCAGCTCGCGAATGCACTGAACGAGCGAGTCATCCGTGACAGCAACATTTGGCCATACGACCTCAAACAGTTCCCGCTTCGACACCAGCCGTCCAGCATTCTCGGCAAGGTGACGGAGAACCTCGAACGCCTTGGGCCGTAGTGCAATCTCCTGATCGCCCGCTCTTAGGCGTTCGCGCGTCAAATCCAGCGCAAATCGGTCGAACTGTAGAAGTTTCGGAAGCGCCGGGTCCATGGTGCTTAGCTCCCACCCTAGCCCGCTCGATGAACTGCGTCCGCCGACTATAGGCGAAATATCGGCATTCCGTCACCCATTGACCATGACCAAACGGAATGCTCTTCGCTATTAACGACTTCGGAGGTTGGCGGCGGGGCGCCTCGTCATCCGTGGGGTGATGAACTGGTCGCCGGAATGGTATCGCCCCAGCAAGCACGCGGTCGACGATCTGGCGCGGCAGTTCGCTGCATTTTTAAGCAGACACGGCGATATTTCGCCGAGCAGAGCCTCGAGTTGATTGCAATCAGGGCAATGAAGGCGGCTTGATCACAACGGCTACGCGGCCGGCAGGCGACGATGAGCACCGCCAAATTCATCACGGCGGCGCTCACGCTCTGCAGTGCGGTCCGGGCCTTCGCCTGTCTGTCGCGGATTTTGCGCATTGCCGGGCATCAGGATGGAACGCCAACCGTTTCCTGTGCGATCTGAGGCCTGCTCGGCACTTTGTTCAAAGCCGGTCCCTGGACGAGGAGTTCCCTGCGGCTCGCCATGATGACCTTGCTGTGATCGGCATGACGATGCCCCTGTCGCAGCCCGCAGGACCGATCTGGTTGACGAACTCACCACGGCGTGAATTCTGCGGAGCAGTTCGAGAGGACAGATCGACGCATTTCGCCGGGGCAGCCTGCGTCAAGACAGGGCGGGAAATCTCTCCGAGTGCAGGAAAGAAGCCAGCGACGATCACGATCAACTCCAGCATTTCAAAAACTCCAGTTGCATTAACATTCTTATTCGTCGGATTTGAGCTGGTTAATCTTGAGGCGGAACCGTAGCGCGGGAGATGCTTACGCTGCGTCGCCCATATGTGCTAAGTTTGCTGCGGTGGGGAACGACGCTTTCAACTACGCTCCAAGTGCGCCGCCGAATTTGTCGGACCGTTGCCGAATTTGTCTAAAATTGCTTGCGTCACAGTAAGAAAGCTGGACGGAGACGCCTATGGCCGCGGGCACGAGCACCCCTGTGCTGACAATGTTCGACGTTGTCCGAGCCGAAGCTCTGGAGGATTCGAGCGGCAAGATTCGCGTTATTGAACGGGCCGCACAGTCAAACCGCACCTACACCTACCAATTGCAGGATCGTGCTCTTTGGCACCCACGCTTCGAGCCGCCGATTTTTACCCTTGCGACACGTGGCGCCGGCTCTCTTCTAACGAGTTTTGTCGCGAGCAGTTTTAGCACCGAGGTCACCGTCGATGGCGATGAAGGGAGCCTGTATTGTTTCACGACGATGCTCGCGGGCCATATAACCTTGGAACAGAAGGGAAGATCCACGACAGCCACACAACAAACCGGTCTCACTTGGAGGCCCGGTCCCGGCGGTCGCCTTTTAATCAGCGACGATAACGCGCGCACCAATGTTTTCTTGAAGGCTGCGGATATCGAGAGCACGCTTGAACACATGCTGGATGAGCGGTTGCGTCGGCCGCTGATTTTCGAGCCCAGCCTCGATTGGGGCACCGGGCTTACAGCCAGCCTGAAAAGCCAACTCGATTTCGTTACACAGGAATTTCAACGGCGGGACGGTGTTGCCAATAACCCAGTCGCACTTGCGTCGCTGACGGACCTACTCGTCTCGCTGATTTTGCGTGGCACCACTCATAATTACTCTGATCGACTCGCAAATGCAGCCGGAAATCCAATTCCGGCCTATGTTCGACGCGCGGAAGACTTCATGCGCGCCCACGGCGCGGAACCTATCCGTATGTCACATATCGCTGCGGCCGCAGGCTGCAGCTTGCGAACCTTGACGGCTGTGTTCAGGCATTTTCGCGGCAGCACCCCTTTGGCTGCATTGCATGCTGTCCGGCTTGATCTAGCGCATGCCGATCTGGCTCGGGGTATACGCGACGCCTCGGTCGCTACCGTCGCCCGCCGATACGGCTTCACTAACACGGCACGCTTTAGAACCGCCTTTCATCGCCGATTCGGTGAGACTCCTATTGAAATCGCCCGATATGCGTCCATACGGACGGCGCCGGCCTCCGCCGATCCTGCAAAAGACGAATGACCGGTTGCGGTTTGATCGATCCTGGCAGCGCGCAAGGGCTGGCGGCCAGCCATTCGCCGGCCGGCAAAGCTCTCAAAGAAATAATCGAGACAAGCGCCTCTTTAAGGATCCAGCTTACTATCCGGCGGAGTCCTCAGAATCTCCGTCCACATCTCCCACGTCCCGCTCGCTAACGATACCCAAATATCTTTAGCGAGGAGCTTCTCCGCGTCAGCTTCGACTGCAAGATTTCGCGCGACATGGACAAATTCGGCAGCGGTTCGACAAATTCGGCGACGAACCTTCGCTCATTACCGAAAGAAGTTCTCCCCTGTCGCCCAGCATGACACAGCTATCGGCGAAATATCGGCATTCGATCGCTTCTCCATCATGACCTAACGAAAATTTCGTTGCTACGAAGGCTAACCGGCAACGGACGGGACAAACCCGGCCCCACTCAATCCAAACGCCTGCACTCAAAGAGGCGCAAATGGGACGGTCTTCAGTGTTCGCTATATGCGCCTGCATCCTATGGGGCGGCCTCGCGGAGGGCGCACAATTGACGACGCGTCAGGCTCGGGCCTGCGTTGCCTGGGACAGGGAACTCGCGCGGATGCTTGAGCGGAGCGAGTTATTCGGCCTCAACACCGCAGAGCTACGTGACGGCATTCGCGTTGAAGCCTTCAAGCTGCGGGAGCGATGTGCTCGTGACATTAGCATGGCGTCCCTCAATCGCTATGTCATGCTCACGAAGCTTCTCTATGACGACGAAGCTGATGAGGTCGAGTCATTCAGTAAAAATCAATTACATGGAGATTGATGTACGCTGAGTTCAATGTAATCCAGGGATTCTATAGATCCCACCGTTATCTGCAGCTTATGCAGGTGAATTCTATGAGAGCGATCAATCGATATCTATTCTTTTGGACAACATTACTTACGGCGACCATGAATTTCGAAGCGCCTGCGCGTGACGAGACAATAGAGCGCCTGCGTCTCGGCTCCGGCTTCGAAATCGTCATAGGGGAGAGCCACCCTGATCCGGGAGGGCGGTTACTGGAGGCCCTCGCTATGTGGGTCGGAGCGAAGCTGGGGCAGTCGATACCCACGTCCTTGCCGAAACTCGTATTCAAGCCGGTTGGCCAAGTTTCCGCTTTACGGCTCAAGCAATACGCGTCCGAACTCATACAGCAACACGGTCGGCCAGATATCCTGTCGATCTACGATTCCCGCGAGAAGATCATTTATCTGGCGGACACATGGACCGGCGCAACGGCAGCCGATTTGTCGGTTCTCGTGCACGAGCTAGTTCATCATTTTCAGGAGGCACATCAATCCAAATTTGAATGTGACGCGGCACGCGAAGCCAAGGCTTTCGAATTGCAGGAAAAGTGGCTGAAATTATTTGGGGGGTCGCTTGAGAAAGAGTTCCAGATCGACCCATTCACGCTCCTGGTAAGAACATCCTGCGGAATGTAAGAGCTTTCAGCTCGTTAACGCCTCTCGGGAAATAGGGGGCTGCGGTGCAAGTCACATACGATTTCTCACAACAGACCGTCATTGTGACGGGTGGTGCCCGTGGGATCGGCAGAGCCATCGCGGCCAGCTTCGTGGCAAGTGGAGCCGACGTCTGGATCTGGGACGTCGAGCCCGTCGAACTTGCCGGAGCGCAGTCCGTTACCGTCGATGTGACCAAACGTGATAAGATCGCCAGCGGGCTGGCGCTTCTGGAAGGCAGAAGCGTCGACGTTCTCGTAAATGATGCGGGGCATCTCGGGCGTTATCAGCCATTTGAGAGCTTAGAACCGGCTGAGTGGCAGCAAATCCTGCAAGTGAACCTCGTTGGGATGCTAGAAGTCACACACCAGATTCTGCCGTTGATGCGGGCTGCGGGCAAAGGGCGGATCGTCAACATGGGCTCGCTTGCGGGCAAGGAAGGATTGCCGGACCTCGCCGTCTATTCCGCCGCGAGTGCGGGCGTCATCGCCTTTACGAAAGCGCTTTCCCGCGAAGTCAATGATACCGGCATCCGCGTCAACTGCGTGGCGCCGGGACCCATCGACACGCGAGTGATCCGGGATTTGGGCAATGAGACAGTCGACGCCATGGTTGCCGCCAGCCCGCTCAGCCGGCTGGGCGACCCAGTGGAGGTAGCGGCTCTAGTATTGTGGCTTTGCTCCGATGCAAGCGCGTTCAATACGGGCGCCGTCTTCGATATGTCCGGCGGGCGGGCCAGATACTAGGACTGCCTTGGCTGCCCGGAACCGGACGCGTCGAAAGTCAGCTATGGGTCGAGTTGGACGGTCGACGGTGGTTCAAGTCAGCTCGGTTTTTCAATTCCGTGCGAACGGCCCCCTCCCGCAATTCGCGAGGGTGCCCCCTGGTTCTAGGCCAGTCATTGATCCCCGAATTCCCTGATTAGGCAGTTGGCCGCTATCGCGAAGAGCGTCAGGAAAAGCCCCAGCGCCGCCAAAAGCTCATTGGGCGTGATCAGAAGTACGATCAAATCGAAGCCCTCTCTAATCCTGAGGCGGTGTCGGGATCAGATCCGGCGTGATGCCGGCAGGCGTCGTGTGACCGCGAGCAGTCCTCTGCACTTCAGCCATGAGCGAAAAGCTGTAGCTGCTTTGTAGATTTAGGTCGATTATGTCGGATTGATTCAACTGTAATCAATTGATTATAAATCGCTTTCTGAGAGATTGAGGTTTAGTCCATGCATACCATCAAGGTCATCGGCATCGGCTTCGCCTTGCTCGGCATCCTGCTCGTGCTGGCGCCGCGCCTCTCGATCTCCGCTGGGCGGCCGATCCCCTTCGCGGTGAAACTCTTCCTGCCGCTCTGGTTCGCCGGCGCGCTGATCAATCTCTGGATCGGCGTCATCAGCGCAGGCTATACCGTGATGGAGGAAGCACCGATCTTCCTCGTCGTCTTCGGCGTGCCGGCGGTCGCCAGCCTGCTGATCCTGTGGCTGACCTCCCGAATTGCCCGATGAGCCTCGAATCCGTCCGCGCCTTCTTCGCCCAGCACGCTCCCGACATCGCCGTCATCGTCACCGATGATAGCAGCGCGACCGTGCCGCTCGCCGCCGCCGCCCATGGCGTGGAGCCCGGCCAGATCGCCAAGACGCTCTCCTTGCGTATCGGCGACGAAGTCGTGCTCGTCGTCACCCGCGGCGATGCCCGGCTCGACAACAGGAAGGCCAAGGCCGCGCTCGGCGGCAAGCCGCGCATGCTAGGCCAGAAAGAGGTCGAGGCCCTGACCGGCCACCCCGTGGGCGGTGTCTGCCCGTTCGGGCTCGCGACGCCGCTCAAGGTCTATTGCGATGTCTCGCTGAAGGCCTTTGACATCGTCGTGCCGGCCGCAGGCTCGACCCATAGCGCGCTGCGGATCGCGCCGCAGCGCATGGCCGAACTGACACAGGCCGAATGGGTCGATACCTGCCAGGAGGCCGTGCAGGCGGCCGCAGCAGCAGAGTGAAGCTCAGCCCTGGGTCCGGGCGATCAATTCCATCGCCGCGGCGGGATTGCGCACCTTGTCCCCGCTGATCACATAGAGGAAGACGTCGCGTTTCTCGGCCTTGGCAGCCGGACCGACCGTCTCCAAGTCGTCCGGCACGCCGCCCTGGGCCCAGACCTGCGCGGCCTTGACCCAGCGATCGAGCCCGGCCTCGGAATAGCCCTTCGGCTCCGCCTCCTTGGTCCCCATGATCCGCGCATAGACGAAGGGCGCGGTCACATCGGCGATCTGGGTGTAGTCCGCATCGGCCGAGGTGATGACGGCTACGCCATAGCCGCGCAGCAACGCGATGAAATCCGGCGAGCGGAAACTGTCATGTCGGACCTCAACGGCATGGCGCAGCTTGATCCCGTCCAGCTCCTTCGGCAGGAGCTTAAGGAAGGCCTCGAAATCGGCGGGATCGAACTGCTTCGTCGGCATGAACTGCCAATTGATCGGCCCGAGCTTGTGCTTGAGCTCGGTCAGGCCGCTGGTCAGGAATTTCTCGACCGAAGGTCCGGCTTCCGCCAGCACCCGACGGTTCGTGCAGAAGCGCGAACCTTTTAGCGCGAAGACGAAACCCTCGGGTGTCTCTTCGCGCCATCTGGCGAAGCTCTCCGGCTTCTGCGAGCCGTAATAGGTGCCGTTGATCTCGATCGAGGTGAGCTTGCTCGCGGCATATTCCAGCTCTCGCTTCTGCGGCAGCCCGTCCGGGTAGAACGCCCCGCGCCAAGGCTCGAACACCCAGCCGCCGATGCCGATATGGATCTTGCCTGCTTCGCGGGCCATGGTTCGCTCCGTTCTTCCGTGCCGATATTGGCGGCAGCGACCAGTCCAGCGCCACCCGTTTTCGGCAGATATGGACATTAACCCGATAAGAGACAGCCGGATGTCAGGAGAACCGGCGAGCCACCCAATGGACGCTTCGCGCGATTGAAGCATAATGGGCCGCGTTCTTCCTCGGGTTGCGTCGGAAGGTTCCCATGAAACCGGATCTGGCTGGCGTGAACCGGCACATCGGAGATCGGCTTCGGCTGCTGCGAGGCAAACACAAGCTCACTCTGAAACATATTGGCGAGCTGCTCGGCGTCTCACACCAGCAGATTCGCAACTACGAGGAGGGCGTGAACCGGTTGACTGCCGACGCCCTGTTCGTTCTCTCGCGGGAAATGAAGGTTGACCCAGGCTTCTTCTTAGAAGGCCTGTTCGGACCTCATTCGGAACACAGTCTCACCGACCAAGCCGCAGCGGATTACATTGCTAAGTCCTCACCGGTCCCGGAAAGCTCACGACTGGATGAAGCATTCGCCCGTATCCGTTCGCGGCAGCAACGCTTGCTCGCCGTCCGGCTCGTCGAAACGGTGGCCGAGACCGAAGCTGACGGCATGCGCAGAGAATACTCCGGTAGCGCACAGCCTGATCGATAAGGCGCTTCAAACAGCATAAAAGCCCCGTCGCGATTGCGACGGGGCTTTTATGTTTGGTTGCGGGGGCCAGATTTGAACTGACGACCTTCAGGTTATGAGCCTGACGAGCTACC
>NZ_FNBZ01000010.1 GCF_900102525.1 Allobosea robiniae
CGCATCACCCGCGTCCACGGCCCCTTCGTCTCGGACAGCGAGGTCGAGAAGGTCGTGGCCCATCTCAAGACCCAAGGCCGGCCGCAATATCTCGATGCCGTCACCTCCGAGGAGGACGAGGGCGCTGAGGACGAGGACGGCGCCGTCTTCGACAAGACCGGCATGGGTTCAGTCGAGAGCGACGACCCCTACGAGCAGGCGGTCGCGGTCGTGCTGCGGGACAAGAAGGCCTCGACCTCCTACATCCAGCGCCGCCTCCAGATCGGCTACAACCGCGCCGCCTCCATCATGGAGCGCATGGAGAACGAGGGCATCGTCGGACCCGCTAACCACGCCGGAAAACGCGAAATCCTCGGGGAAAGCGCTCGCCCGCGCGACGAAGACGACGACTGAGCGGCGGCGGCTGCCGCTCAGTCCAATAGGGTCGATCGAATTTCCTGCCAGCTCGCCTCATCAGGCGCGCAGAGCAGCCCGGCCGAGCGCTCGGTCGGTGTATAGAGCCGGCCGTCGAGCAGGCGCGCATGGCCGCCGGCTTCGCTGTAGAGCAGCACGCCCGGCGCATGGTCCCAGGGATTGAGGACGCCATAGAGCAGGAATTGCAGGCGCCCCGCCGCAGCCAAACGATATTCCTGCCCGCAGCAGCGCAGCGAGCCGACTTCGAGGAAGGCGGGGAAGCGGCCGGGAAGCGTGCTGCGCAGCGGCTCGGGGAAATATTGCCAGCTCGCCATCCCGTTCATATGCCGTATCGCGACGGGCGCTGCGACACGCAGGTCGCGGCTCGCGCCATCCGCGCGGCTGAGCCATGCGCCGCCGCCGCGCAGTGCCATGGCGCTGTCCTCGGCGGCGGGGTCATGGATCACGGCGGCGGCGATCTCGCCCTTGATGATGACGGCTGCCATCACCGCGAAGAGAGACAAATCGCTGGCGTAGTTCAGCGTGCCGTCGATCGGGTCGATGACGAAGGCGAGATCGGCTTGTGCCAGCTTTTCGAGCAGCGAGGGATCTTTCGTGACCCCTTCCTCGCAGATCAGCGCGGCGCCGGGAAAGGCCTTGGCCAGCTCGGCGCAGATGAAGCGCTCGGCCGCTTCGTCGGCTTCCGTGACGAGGTCGACCGGGTTCTGCTTGGCGCGGATATCGCCATCCGCCAACCGGCGGAAACGCGGCATTACCTCGCGCCGCGCCGCCTCGCGCAGGATCGCGTCGAGCTGCTCGTGATCCTGCCGGGTGAAGATCATCCGAGGTCGAACTCGACCAGGATCGGCTGGTGATCCGAGGCTCGCGTCTCGATGTCGTAGGTGATCGAACGCGCCCGCTGGGCGAGGTCCGGCGTCGCCAGCACGAAGTCGAGACAGCCCGGCGGGCCGTAGGTCTGGTCGCAGATGAAGGCGGAGGGCGGATGCGGTTCCGAGCCCTTCAGCACCGGCCAGAGATCGATCAGCGGCGGCACATCGCCCTCGAACGGAGCGAGCAACTGCGTCAGCCCGGCATCGTCCGGGCGCATGTTGAAGTCGCCAGTCAGGATCGCGCTCGCGGCATTTGGGGTCGGCGCATAGGTGTGTGGGCCGGCTGCACGCGGCGTTACCTGCCGCGCGGCGGCCATGCGGTGGATCTGCCGGATGCCTTCGACCTGGGCGGCCCGCAATATGGGCGAAGAGTATTCCAGATGGGTCGTCATCACCCGGATCGGGCCGAAGGGCGTCTCGACCATCGCCTCGACCAGCACGCGTGGCATGTTGCGCGTCGCTGCCGCTTCCCAGGGCAGGACATGGCGCAGCGCCTGCGCCACGGGTAGCCGCGACAGGACGAGATTGCCGAAGCGCTTGCGGCCGCCTGCGCCGTCCGGGATATCGACGCCGATCGCCTCGATCGGGGTGAAGCCCGGCAGCAACTCGCTGAACAGGGCGAACTGGTCGGTGCGGTCATTGCCGTCGAGATCGGGGAAATTGGCCGCGACCTCCTGCAGGCAGAGCACGTCGAAATCCGCCATCTGCCGGGCGTGGTCGATGATGCGATGCGGGTCGACCTTGTGGTCGACGCCGCGGGCCCATTGGATGTTCCAGGTGATCAGTTTCATCGGCGTATCGGTCGTTACTTGATACCCGCGCGCATGAAGCTCTGCACGAACTGGCGCTGGAACAGCAGGAAGCCGACGAGCAGCGGCGCCGAGGTCATCAATGTCGCCGCGCAGATCACAGCCCAGTCGATGCCCTGGTCGGCCGAGGAGAAGACCTGCAGGCCGACGGTCAGCGGCCGCGATTCCACGGAGTTTGTGACGAGCAGCGGCCAGAGGAAGTTGTTCCAGTGATAGCTGACCGAAACGAGGCCGTAGGCGATGTAGGTCGGCTTCGCCAGCGGGACATAGACCCGCATCAGCACCTGCAGCGGGCTCGCGCCCTCGACGCGCGCGGCGTCGTCGAGTTCCTTCGGCACGGTCTTGAAGGTCTGGCGCAGCAGGAAGATGCCGAAGGCCGAGGCGATATAGGGCAGGGCGATCGCCGGAATCGTGTCGATCAGGTTGAGCTTGGCGAGCGTGCGGTAGTTCTCGACGATCAGCGCGTCCGGCATGATCATCAGCTGCGCCAGGATCAGCACGAAGGCGATGTCGCGGCCCCAGAAATCCTGCCGTGCCAGCGCATAGGCGGCGAGCGTGCCCAGCACGATCTGGAAAACGAGGATCAGGGTGACCAGGATGAAGGTGTTGAGGAAATAGCGGGCGAAGGGCGCGGCTGCCCAGGCGCGGGTGAAATTGTCCAGCGTCAGCGGCGCGGTCAGCACGAAGCGGGTGGTGTATTCGGCCGGGTGGAACGCCGCCCAGACGGCATAGGCGAGCGGCAGCACCCAGAGCAGGGCGAGCAGGATCGCCCCGGTCGATTCCAGCGTGAGCGCGAGGCCCTTGGGCGCATAGGGGTCAGTCCGCGTCGCGGCCGGGGCGGGTTGCGTCGCAGCGCTCATTGGTAGTGCGTCCTGCGTTCGAGCCAGCCGTACTGGACGAAGGCGACGAGCGCGAGCAGCGCCAGCAGCACGCAGGTCAGCGTCGCCGCATAGGCCGTGTCCCAGAAGCCGAAGCCGACCTGATAGATGTAGAACAGCAGCAGTGTCGTCGCGTTATCCGGGCCGCCGCGCGTCATCACGAAGACATGGTCGACCATGCGGAAGGCGTTGATCACGGCATTGATCAGCACGAACAGCGTCGTCGGCATCAAGAGCGGGAACTGGATGCGCCGGAAGAAGGTCCAGCGCGAGGCGCCCTCGATCGCCGCCGCCTCGCCGAGGCTGGGCGGAATCGCCTGCAGCGCCGCGAGATAGAAGATCATGAAGAAGCCGGCTTCCTTCCAGATCGCGACGATGGTGATCGCGTAGAGCGCGGTGTCCTGCGAGCCCAGCCAGTTGGTCGAACGCGCGCCGAACAGGCCGGTGATCTGCTCCAGCAGCCCGTATTGCGGCGTGTAGAAGAACAGCCAGATATTGGCGACCGCGATCATCGGCAGGATCGTCGGCGTGAAGAAGGCCATGCGCACGAGCGTGCGCCCCGCGATCCTGTCGTTGACCCAGACCGCCATCAAGAGCGCCAGCGCGATCGATGTCGGGATCGTGCCGAGCGCGAACCAGAGATTGTTGCTCATCGCCTTCCAGAAGATCGGGTCGGCGAGCATCTGCTGGTAGTTCTCGAGCCCGATGAAACGCGCCGGGCGGCGCGCCTTCGGTGTCGAATGGAAGCTCTCGATGAAGCTCGCGACCGCGGGCCAATGTGTGAACAGGGCCAGGCAAGCCATGGCCGGCAGCAGGAGCAGCCAGCCATGGATCGTCGCGGTCGCGCGGTTCGTCATCTGGGCGGGATCAGCGATAGGCCTTGAGGATGCGCTCGGCCTCGGCCTGCGCGTCCTCCATCGCCTTCTGCGGCGCCTTGGTGCCGGTCAGAGCCGCCTGCAACCCGTCGTTCAGCGCCTTGGTGACGCGCTGGTTCTCATGGGTCGAGAGTTCGGCCACCGCGCTCGACAGCTGGTCGCGCGCGACGATCGCCGGCGGGAAGTCGGCGACGTATTTCTTCATCGCCTCGGTCTCGTAGGCGGCCGGCGTCACGCCGACATAGCCGGTATCGATGCTCCACTGCGCGGCGCGCTCGGGCGTGGTGATCCAGCGCACGAACTTGAAGGCGGCTTCCTGCTCGGCCTTCGTCGCCTTCTTGGAGAGGTAGAAATTGCCGCCGCCGGTCGGGCTGCCCGGCTTCTTTCCGGCAGGCAGTACCCCGACGCCGAAGGGGAACTTGGCGTTGGCGCGGACATTGGTCAGGTTGCCGGTGGTGGTCCACATCATCGCGACCTTCTTCTCGAAGAAGTCGCGCGGCGTGGTGCCCCATTCGACGATGCCGGGCGGGTGAACCTTGTGCTTCTGCGCGAGGTCGACCCAGTATTGCAGCGCCTCGACCACGCCCGGATTGGCGTAATCGGTCTTGTCGCCCGCACTGTTGGCGAGGATCGCGCCGGCCTGCGTGGTCAGGCCCTGGAACAGCCAGTAGGGGAAGCCGGAGGAGGGGATCTGGATGCCCCATTGCGTGGTGTTGCCGGAGGCGTCGCGCTTGGTCAGCTTCTGCGCGAACTCGACCTGCTCGGCCCAGGTCTTCGGCGGCTTCTCGGGGTCGAGCCCGGCTTCCTTGAACAGCTCCTTGTTCCAGTAGAGCACCACGGTGGAGCGCTGGAACGGGATGCCCCAGGTCTTGCCGCCGGTCTGGCTGTTTTCCATGAAGCCCGGATAGAAGCCGGCGAGCCACTTCTTGTCCTCGTCGGTCTTGATGAAGTCGTCGAAGGGCACGATCGCCTCTTCGTCGATCAGTGTGAACATGTCGGTCGACAGCAGGACCGAGAGCACCGGCGGCGTGCCGCTCTTGTGTGCGGTCAGCGCCTTGACGATGGTCTCCTGATAGGTGCCGGCATAGATCGGCTTCAGCTTGATCGACGGATTGTCCTTCTCGAAGCCGGCGGCGTAGTTGTCGATCAGCTTGGTGATCGGCCCGCCGACGGCGACCGGATAGAAGAACGAGAGCTCGGTGCTCTGCGCCCGGGCGATGCCGGGAAGAGCGGTCGCGCCCGCAAGGGCAGCGGTGCCGCCAAGAAATTCACGCCTGTCCATGATGTCCTCTCTCCCTTGTTGGGATGGTCCGCACGTCCGACGCTCCGGCCGGTTCAGTTGCGAACCACCTTCCGTTCCGACGCCTGGTCGAACCAGTGCAGCGCCGATTGTGACAACGTGATGTAGACCGGTTCGCCGGCTGTGGCCCGCACTTTGCCGGGCCGCTTGACGATGAAGGAATGCCCGTCGATGCGGGTTTCGAGCAGCGTATCCGAGCCGAGATACTCGACCGCGACGACATCGGCGGCAATGCCGCGCTCGGTGATCTCGACCATCTCGGGGCGGATGCCGACCGCGAGGCTCTCGGGGTCGAGGTCATCGAGGGCGGTGATCGCGCCGCCGCGCGCCTGCACGGTCGCGAGCGGCAGCACGTTCATCGGCGGCGTGCCGACGAAGCGGGCCGCGAAGATCGTCGCCGGGTTCTCGTAGAGCACGTCCGGCGGAGCATCCTGCTCGATCCGGCCGTTGCGCATCAGCACGACCTGGTCGGCCATGGTCATCGCCTCGACCTGATCGTGGGTGACATAGACCATGGTCATGCCGAGCCGCTGCTGCAATTCGCGGATCTCGCGGCGCATCTCGACGCGCAACTGGGCGTCGAGGTTCGAAAGTGGCTCGTCCATCAGGCAGACCGGCGCCTCGGCGACGATGGCGCGGCCGAGCGCGACGCGCTGCTGCTGGCCGCCGGAGAGCTGCGAGGGCTTGCGCTCGAGCAGGGCGGAAAGGCCGAGGATCGAGGCGGCGCGGGCGAGGCGTTCGTCGCGCTCGGCACGCCCGACCTTGCGGACCTTGAGGCCGAACATGATGTTCTCCGCGACGCTCAGATGCGGGAACAGCGCGTAGTTCTGGAAGACCATGGCGATGCCGCGCTGCGAGGGCGAGGCATGGGTGACGTCGCGCCCGCCGATCGCGATCGTGCCGCTGCTGGTCTCCTCGAGCCCGGCGATCAGCCTGAGCGTGGTCGACTTTCCGCAGCCGGACGGGCCGAGCAATGCGACGAGATTGCCGCCCTCGACGGTGAAGCTGATGGCATCGACGGCGGCAGCACCACCCCAGCTCTTCGAAACCGTCTTCAGCGCTACAGAAACCATTCGTGATCCGGTGGGCCGAGGTCATGTTGAGCCGGCACAGCAGCGCTGCGCCGGCATGGCGTCAGCGGAGATGACGTGAAAATGCTTCCCCGCACAAGAGGTCGTGGCCCGCCGATGGGGTGGTGCACAGGTTCGCTCGTGCCGTGCGGGGACTGTCAGCCGGCTTGCCCGCCATGGCGCCTGAGGAAGGCAAGCGCTGCCTCCCAGGCACCGGCATTAGCCGCGGCATTTGCCGCCGGCGTGCCGCCCATCGTGGTCGCGATGCCGCTGACCGGGTGACGATGGGCGATGCGCGTCGCGGGCACATGAGGAAACAGGATGGAATGGCCGGCCGCGGGCCAGTTTTTCCAGAGAACCTCATGCGAATGCCCCGCCGCGAGCAGGCTCGACTGCACGATCAGCGAATAGAGATCGGAAGGCCACGCCCCGTCATCACCGCCGGACAGCAGTAGCACCGGCCCGGCGATCCGCTCCACCGGGATGCGGGCGCGGGCCATTGCGGCGGGATCACTGAGCGCGGTCCGCATCGCATCGGCATTGCGACGCATTTCGGTCGCCTCGTCATAGGGCTTCCAGCTCGCGCTGGCGTTGTCCTGCCATTGATGGACGAGCGGCTTGCCGTCGAGCGTCCAGCAGGGACCATCACGACCGAGGCCTGGAGCCGGATCGGCGGCGGCCTGCCCGCCATGAACGAAGGCGCTCGGCACATAGCCCAGCACGCCTGAGACCTTGTCGGGGAAGGTTGCACCGAGCAGGAGCGCCAGTTCGCCGCCGCGCGATTGCCCGGCGACGGCGACGAAATCGTTCTTCGGGCGAACGCGGGCACGCAGCCAGTCGAGGCCACGGGCGAAATATTCAAGCGGCGTGTTCGAGATGTATTTCGGCAGGCCGGGCGCGCCGAAATAGCCGAGCGCCAGCGCAGCCACACCGCGCGAGGCCCAGAGCGCTGCGCGCGGCTCGTTGATACCGCCGCCCGAGCCGTTCAGAATCATGATCGCCGGGTACGGACCTTCGCCGGCCGGCAGGAACAGCGTTCCGACGAGCCCATCCTCGGCGAGGGGATGCCGCGTCACGCCGTCCGCCATCAGTGTCTGGCTGAAGCATCCGGAAGCGATGGGCTCACCGCCGACATGGGCGGTGAGCGTGGTTTCGAGCGGGCGGGACAGGTCGGCCGGGAACAGCTCGCCTTGGCCGGTCTGCGCCCAGACCAGCCCCATCGCCGCGACGCCCGCGTAGTCGCCGCGCAGGGGCGCATCACGTTCGAGGTCGATGCTGCCGTCGGCCCCGACCTTGAACACCGCCTGAGCCCGCCAGAGATGACCGTCGCGCGGGGTTTCCGCGGCAATGGTCACCTCTGCGCCCGCCGGCAGCCCTGTCAGGGCAATCCGGCGGGGTACATCGATCAGGTCGACGGTCGGGCTGATCGAGAAGGCGGCAGCCATGGCGGCGTCCTTAAATCTGGCCCTACTTGGCCTTGCTGACCTGCATCGCGACGGTGCGGTCGCTGTGCCAGGGCACGACCTTCAGGTCCGGCCGGCTCGCCCAGATGTTCTTGTAATGGTAGAGCGGCATGATCCCGACATCGTCCATCACGACCTTGACCGCGTCCTTGATGATCGCCTCGCGCTTGGCGTCGTCGAATTCCGCGCTGGCCTTGGCGAGGGCCTCGTCCAGCTTCGGATTGCTGTAACGACCCCAGTTCGAGGCACCGAGGCCCTTCGAGGCGTTGGCGGTCGCGAGGATCGCGGTCATCGCATAGGTGCCTTCGCCGGTGCCGTTGCCCCAGCCGATCATGCTCATCGCATATTCGTTCTTGTTGGCTGCGCCGGAATAGACCGAGAAGGGCACGACCTCGACCTGCGTCTCGACGCCGATGCGGGTCCAGAACTGCGCGATCGCCTGCGCGGTCTCGGGCGCCAGCGGATAGCGCTCGCCCGGCACATGCATGGTCAGCTTGAAGCCATCGGGATAGCCGGCCTCGGTGAGCAGGGCCTTGGCCTTGTTGGGGTCAAGGTCGATCTTGGCGCGGTCCGGATCGTAGCCGAAGCTCCCGGCCGGCATCCACTGCGATGCCACGGTCACGCCACCGCGGGCGACGCGATCCGCGATCGCCTCGCGGTTGATCGCGATGGTGAGCGCCTTGCGGACACGGACATCGAGCAGCGGGTTCTTGTCGAGCGGCTTGCCGGCCTTGTCGCTGATGAATTTCGACGGGTTCGGGTTGAAGCTCGGCTGCATGATCAGGGCGCGCAGGCCCGGATAGGACCAGACCTTGACCTTGGGGTTCTTCTCGAGCTTCTCGATGTCGGAGAACGAGACCTTGTCGATGACGTCGACATCGCCCGAGAGCAGGGCGGCCGTGCGCGCCGCCGGGTTGGCGATATAGCGGTAGTTGACCTTCTCCCACTCGGGCTTGGGCCCCCAGAAGCTGTCATTGCGCTTCATCTCGATGCGGTCGCCCGGCGTGTAGCTGACGAAGGCATAGGGGCCGTCGGTCACCATCGCCTTGCCGCTGTTGTAGTCGTCCGTCGTCGCGGTCTGGCCGACATGCTTGCTGACGACATAGATGCTGGAGATGTTGATCGGCAGCAGCGGATCGGGCGCGCGGCTGGTGATCACCAGCGTGTGCGGGTCCTTGATCTCGACCTTGGCGACATTGCGCAGGAAGCCCTTGTAGCTCGCCACGCTGCCCGGCACGGCCTGGGCGCGCTCATAGGAGAAGGCGACGTCCTCGGCCGTGACCGGCTTGCCGTCGGTCCAGACCGCGTTCTCGCGCAGCTTGAACTCCCAGGTATTGGGCGCGAGGTTCTTCCAGGAGGCCGCGAGGTCGGGGACCACGCCGCCCTCGGTCTTCTGCGCGACGAGGCGCGACCAGAAATGCTGCGAGACCGAATGATCGCCGGCATGGTTGTTGAGCTGCGGGTCGATCGCCGAGACCGGGTCGCCGAAGGCGATGCGCAGGTCTTCCGCGTTGGCGGCGCCTGCGGCGACGATCAGTGCCGCCGAAAGGGCGAAGGTGCTCAGTCTGGTCGTCATGCGATCTCTCCTGTTTGCGCGCGGGCCGGGGCCGCTGCGACGTCGTTGAGGTGGCAGGCAGAACGGTGGCCCGGCACGATCTCGCGCAGGGCGGGTCTTTCGACGCGGCAGCGGTCGAAGGCGGACGGGCAGCGCGGGTGGAAATGGCAGCCGGGCGGCGGGGCGGCCGGACTCGGGATCTCGCCCTTCACCGGCGCATAGACGCGCCGCCGCTGCTTGAGATCGGGGATCTCCGCCAGCAGGCCCTGCGTATAGGGGTGGTTCGGATGGGCGAAGAACCGGGCGGCCGGCGCATCCTCGACGATGCGGCCGAGATACATGATCACGACGCGGTCGGCGATGTGCTGGACCACGCGCAGATCGTGGCTGATGAACAGATAGGTCAGGTCGAGATCGCGGCGCAGCTCCATGAACAGGTTGAGAATCTGCGCCTGGATCGAGACGTCGAGCGAGGCGACGGATTCGTCGCAGACCAGGAAACGCGGTTGCAAGGCGAGAGCCCGCGCAATCGAGATGCGCTGGCGCTGGCCACCGGAGAACTGGTGCGGGAAGCGTTGGCGATAGGCCGGGTCGAGCCCGGCCCGGCGCATCTGCGCGCAGACATACTCGTCGATCTCGGACCGCGAGGCGATGCCATGGACCAGCGGCGCCTCGCCGATCGCTTCCGCGACGCGCATGCGCGGGTTGAGGCTCGCCTGCGGATCCTGGAAGATCAGTTGCACGTCGCGATGGACCGAGCGGTCGCCCTGCGGCGAGCGCCCGAAGACCTCGACCGTGCCGCTGCTCGGCGGCAGGAGGCCTGCGGCAATGCGCCCAAGCGTCGACTTGCCTGAGCCGGATTCGCCGACGAGCCCGACGAATTCGCCGGTCGGAATTGTCAGGTCGATGCCGTCGAGCGCGTGGATAACGGGCTGCCGCCTGGCGAGATGCAGCTTGACCGCGAGCCCGTCCGCACGGCCGAAGCGGCGGCTCAGATCGTGCGTCTCCAGCGCCGGAACGGAGGCGGGTTTCGTCGTCATGCCGCCACCTCGGCCGATGAAGCGGGGCCGGACAGGGGATGGAAGCAGCGCAGGCGATGCGCGCCTTCGGTGAAGGCTGGCTGACGCTCGCAGGCGTCGTCGCGGCGCGAGCAGCGCGGACCGAAGGCGCAGCCCTGGGGCGGGTCGACCATGTCCGGCGTCGTGCCGGGAATCTGCACCAGCATCGAGCCCGGCGCGCTCGCCCCCGGCAGGCTGCCGATCAGCCCGGCCGTATAGGGATGGCTGGGATGGTCGAGCACGGCATCAACGCTGCCCTGCTCGACGATGCGCCCAGCATACATCACCGCGATCTCGTCGGCGATGCCGGCGATCACCGAGAGGTCATGCGTGATCCAGAGCAGGGCGGTGCCGCTTTCGCGGGTGAGCTGCTGCACCTCGGCCAGGATCTGCGCCTGGATCGAGACGTCGAGCGCGGTGGTCGGTTCGTCCGCGATGATCAGGTCGGGCTTGTTGATCAGCGCGATGGCGATGGCGACGCGCTGCCGCATGCCGCCGGAGAGCTGGTGCGGATAGGCGTCGAGCCGTGCCTCCGGGCTCGGGATGCCCATGGTGCCGAGCAGGTCGCGGGCACGGATGCGCGCCGAAGCGTCGTCGATCACCTCATGCGCCCGGATCGTCTCGATCATCTGCGTGCTGATCCGGAGCACCGGGTTCAGCGTCATCATCGGGTCCTGGAAGACCATGGCGATGCGGTTGCCGCGCAGGCAACGCATAGCCTCCTCGTCGAGCCTGGTCAGGTCCTGGCCGCGGAACAGGATCTCGCCGCCGACGACCTGGCCGGGCGGGTCGATCAGCCCCATGATCGAGAAGCCGGTGACCGACTTGCCCGAGCCGCTCTCGCCGACGAGGCCGAGCGTCTCGCCGGCCCGCAGGGTGAAGGAGACGTCGCGCACGGCGTCGAGATCGCCGCGATCGGTGCGGAAGCGGGTGCGCAGGTTGCGGAGTTCGAGCAGCGGCGCGGTCATTTCAGCGCCCTCGGATCGAGCACTTCGCGCAGGCGGTCGCCGACGAGGTTGATCGCGACGATGGCCGTCAGCAGCGTCAGGCCGGGGAAGAAGCTGATCCAGTATTCGCCCGACAGCATGAACTGGAAGCCGTTGGCGATCAGCAGGCCGAGCGAGGGCTGCGTCACCGGCGCGCCGAGCCCGAGGAAGGACAGCGTCGCCTCCAGCGTGATGGCGCGCGCGACCTGAAGCGCTCCGATGACGAGCAGTGGCGGCAGACAATTCGGCAGGACATGGCGCAAGAGGATGCGCGAGGTCGGCAGGCCGAGGCCGCGGGCGGCCTCGAAATAATCGCGCTTGCGCTCGACCAGCGCCTGGGCGCGGGCGGTGCGGGCATAATAGGCCCATTCCAGCAGCACCAGGGTCAGCACGACATTGCCGATGCCCTTGCCGAGCAGCGCCAGCATCAGGAGCGCGATCAGGATCGAGGGCAGCGACATCAGGAGGTCGACGAGCCGCATGATCAGCGCATCGATGAAGCCGCCGCTCCAGGCCGCGATCAATCCGAGCAGGATGCCGATGATGCCGGCGAGCACGGCCGAGCCGACGCCGACGGTCAGGCTCGTCCGGAGCCCGTAGAGGATCGCCGAGAACAGGTCGCGGCCCTGGCCGTCGGTGCCGAGCAGATAGGTGATGTCGCCGGTCGACGAGACGGAGCCTGGCGTCATCCGGGCGTCGAGCACGTCGATGGCCGCGAGGTCGAACGGGTTTTGCGGCGCGATCTGCGGCGCGAACACCGCACCGATGACGAGCAGCGTCATCAGGCCGAGCCCGATCCAGGCGGAGGGCGCGCGCAGGAAGCGGCGGAGCGCGCTGCTCGACGGGCGACGGGCGGAAGCGGCGGCTGGAACCGTGGTCATGCCGAGGCCTCCTCGCGGACGCGCGGATCGAGGAAGCGGTAGAGGATGTCGACGACGAGGTTGATGATGACGAAGAGCGTCACCACGACCAGCAGATAGGCCATCACCACCGGCCGATCGAGCGCGTTGATGCTGTCGAGGATGAGCTTGCCCGAGCCCGGCCAGGCGAAGATGCTCTCGGTCACCACCGCAAAAGCGATGGTCGAGCCGAGCTCCAGCCCGAGCACCGTCACCAGCGGGATCATGATGTTGCGCAGGATATGCATCATCACGATCCGGCCGCGGCGCAGGCCCTTGGCCCGTGCGAAGCGGACATAGTCGAGCGGCAGCACCTCGCGCACGCCGGCCCGCGTCAGGCGGATCACCAGCGAGACCTTGAACAGCGACAGGTTGATTGCCGGCAGCAACAGGTGGCGCAAGCCGTTGAGCGTCAGGAACGACCATTCGACGCCGAAGACGCGCACGGTCTCGCCGCGCCCGCTCGCCGGCAGCCAGCCGAGCGAGACGCTGAAGGTCATGATCAGCAGGAGCCCGACCCAGAAGGTCGGCAGCGAGAAGCCGAGGATGCTGCCGGTCTGGATCAGTTTCGACAGCACGCGCTCGGGATAGAGCCCGGCATAGAGCCCGAGCGGCACGCCGATGATGACCGCGAAGACCATCGCGGCGAAGGCAAGCTCCAGCGTCGCCGGCAGGCGCTGCAGGATCAGCGTCACCGCCGGCACGTTGTAGACGAAGCTGCGGCCGAGATCGCCCTGCAGGGCGCTGCTCGCAAAGTTGAGGTACTGCTGCCAGAGCGGCCGGTCGAGGCCGAGCCGCGCCACGAGTTCGGCCCGGTCGATCTGCGTGGCGTCCGGCGCCAGCAGGAGGTCGGCGGGGTTGCCGACGGCGTGCAGCCCGAGGAAGACCACGAGCGACATCGCGAAGATCACGAGAAGCGCCTGCGCGACGCGCTGGAGCAGCCACCCGAGCATCAGGCCGATACCTTCGCCGGTTCGGGCAGGATCGGTACCCATTCGTCGCCGAAGATCTCCGGCTCCGAATACGCCTGGCCGCGCTGGAAATGCACCTCGATATCCTCGCGGAACAGGCTCGACGCGATCGCCTGCGACAATCGCTCGGCACCGTCGCTGATCGCTGGGATGTCGCCGGAGACCGTGCCGTGAGACATCATCGCCGGGTAGCAGAAGCAGTGGATGCGCTCGAGTCCGGGGCAGGTGCCGGGTACTTTCGGCTGGAACTCGAAGGCCGGGCCGAGATCGGGCATGGCGCCGAGACTTGGCTCGGCATCATCCGGCATGCCGCGATCGACCCAGTTGCGGGCGTTGGCCGCGATCTCCCTGAGGAAGGGCCGGCTGCCCCAGTCGACCTTGAAGCCTGTCGAGAAGATCATGAAGTCGAAGCGCATCGTGCCGGCGCTGGTCTCGACGACGATCTCTTCGCCCTCCATCCGGGCGGAGATCAATGCCGTGCCCTGCCGGAAGAAGGCGTTCGGATGGCGCGAGACGCGCAGCACGCTGGCGCGCGGCGGCGGCACCTGCTCGCGGGCGATATAGCTGTTGATCCGCCATTTCCAGGCATCGGGCAGATGGCGATAGCCGGCGATCGAGCCGGGATGGCCCATGCCCTTGCCGCGGTTGATGCGGGGGATGTCGCGGCGGCGGATCAGCAGGTCGACGCTGGCCGCGCCGGCTTCGAGCGCCGTGCCGGCGCTGTCCATCGCCGACGCGCCGGCCCCGATCACCGCGACGCGCTTGCCGCGGAGCTGCGCATAGTCGTTCTCATCCGAGGAATGCGCCCAGCGCTCGCGCGGCAGGCTCTCGGCGATCTCCGGCACGGTCGGGCCGCCGAGCCCGTCGCGGCCGGTCGCGAGCACGACATGGCGGGCGAGCACGCGCCGGCGGGTGCCAGCGGCGTCGATCTCCAGCGTCGCATGCTCGGGGCCGGGATGGATCATCGCGATCTCATGGCCGTTGCGGACATCGAGAGCGAGAACCTCGCGGAACCAGCGCAGATAGTCCATCCACATCAGCCGCGGGATCTTGTCGAGCGCCTCCCAGTCAGCGGCACCGAACTGCGCCTCGTACCAGGCGCGGAAGGTCAGCGAGGGGATGCCGAGCGCCGGCCCCGTCAGGGTTTTCGGCGAGCGCAGCGTCTCCATCCGCGCCGTGGTCGCCCAAGGGCCTTCGAAGCCCTGCGGCCGGCGGTCGAAATTGACGGCACGCAGGCCGATATTCTGGAACGCTGCAGCCGCGGCGAGCCCGGCCATGCCGGCGCCGATGATCGCGACATCGAGCACAGGCTCGCCATCGACGCTGCGTTCCGGCACCCAAGGGGCGGCCGGCAGGGTCAGCAGTTCGAGCTCGCGGGCGACGCAGCGGTTCAGCGCTTCCAGCCCTTCAGGTGCGGCGGCCTGGTTTGTCGTCACAGCCGCGTCTCCTGTTTGGTCAGCGAGGCGAGCAGCGCCTGATGCTCTTCGGGGGGGATCAGGGCGAAATCGGCAATCCGCTTCTGCGCGCTCGCTTTGAGCGCGGCGATCAGGTCGCGGGCCTTGTCGGAGAGGGTGACGCCGCGCGCGGTGACGACGCCGAAGCAATAGGGGATCGAAGTCGCCAGCGGCAGGACACGGATGCCGGGCGTCGGATTGCCGGTCAGCGTCAGCGGCTCGACGATGGCGATGCCGGCACCGGCCCGGATGAAGGACAGCACGTTCATGGTCGAGGTCGTGCGGATTCTCACCCGGACATCAACGCCGGCCGCGTGGAGCGCCGCGCGGATGCGCGCCGGAAAGCCGCGGCGCAGCGACATGCCGACGAGGTCGCGCCCGGCGAGGGCATGAAGATCGATCGGTCCTTCGATCTGGGCGAGCGGGTCGGTCTCGGGCACGGCGAGCACGCAAGGCGCTGTGCCCAGCCATTCCAGCGAGAGGTCGCGATGCAGCAGCGGCGCGCTGGTGGCGCCGAGCTGCGCGTTGCCGGAGATCACCGCGTTCTGCACGCGATCGGGATTCTCGACCTCGATCGCGAGCCTTGGCGCATCCGCCCCGTTCCAGGCATCGGTGAGCAAGCCGAAGGCAAGCGAGGACACAGCGGATATCCGGATCGGCGGCTCGGCCTCGCCGATCACCTCGCGGGCGCGCTCCCACAGATTGACGAAGCCGGCCAGCGCCCGCTCGACATCGTCGCGCAGCACCATGCCCTTCTGCGTCAGCACGAGCCGCTGGCCGACGCGCTCGAACAGCGGCTGGCCGAGATCGCGCTCCAGCTCCTGGATCATGCGGCTGACTGAAGGCTGGGACACACCCAGATGCTTCGCGGCAGCCGTGACGCTGCCGAGCGAGGCGACCTGCAGATAGGCCTCGAGGATCTTGAGACGGCTCATCTCACCCGTCTTTACGGACCGGGTCGCCGAGGATGTGCATCAGCCGGTTGGCCCAGCCGAACAGGGCCGTGGACAGGATGAGGTCGACGATCTCGGCCTCGTCCAGCCCCGCTTCGCGCAAGCGGGCGGTGTCGGCCTCGGTCACGGCCGGCGGCGATTGCGAGAGCTTCACCGAATAGTCGAAGATCGCCTGGTCGCGCGGGCCGAGCCTGGCCTTCTCGCCATTGGCGAAGAGTTCATCGGTGACGGCGGTGTCCTTGCTGAGCTGGGCATGGCGCGCGGCATGCACGGCGGCGCAGTAGATGCAGCGGTTGACCACCGAGGCGCCGATTGCACCAAGCTCGCGCTCGGCCCGGCTCAGGCCGCCCGGATCGTACATGATGCCGTTGAACAGCGGCGAGCGCACGTTGAGCGTCTCCGGATCATGCGCCAGCACCAGCACGTAATCCGAGACCTTGGTGTTGGACGGCGTGACCTTCAGCGCGTCGAGCTGTTCGGGGCTCGCCTTGGCGAGGTCGACGGGTGTCACCCGCGGCTGCCAGTCCGGCACATTGCGGGTGAAGCGATGCACGACCCGGCTCATGCGGAGGCTCCCTTGAGAACGGCGAGCCCGGCGAGAACGCGACACTGATAGCTCATGAAGGCGTTGAGTTCGCAGAGCCGCACGATATCGGCCTCGGCCACGCCGGCCGCCTTGAGCCCCTCGATCTCTTCGGCCTGCACGGCGCGCGGCTGCGTCGCGACCCGGTCCATGAAGCTGATGACGCTGCGCTCACGGGGCTCGCGCCCGGTCTCAGCGGGGTCGGCGAGACCACGCAAGGCCGGATCGGTCACGCTGCCGAGATAATGCGCGGCCAGCTCCGGCAGCGCGTTCAGGGTCGCGATCCGGGCGGCAACGGCGCGGCGCCAGCCGGAGGGAAAGCCGCCGGCATCACGCGGATCGATGACGGCGCTTTCGGCCTGCCGGCTCATCTCGAAAATGGCGCTGCGCGATTGCGCGGCGGCCGATGCGGCGGCGCCGATCCAGGGAGAGGCCTCAGGGTTGGCGGGTTGAGCCATGGCAATCCCTTTCATGCATCAACTTCGCTGCTTGATGCTTTCTGTGAATGAAGCAGCGAATTTGCGCCCCGTCAATGAGCTTTGCCGGCGCCATGCTAAACTGGCCACCATGGGTGGTTTGCGGGGAGCCGTTCATCCGAGCACCTGCACGAGCAGAAGCAGTCCGGCGGCGCTCATGATGACGCCGATGGCGTCCGCGATGCGTGTTTCCGCCGGCAAGAGGCGCTCGGCCGTGATGGCGATCGTCACGCCGGCCATCAGGCGCAGATCCATGAGGCCGCCCGCAATCAGCGCCGCCATCGGGCCGAGACAGGACAGGCAGCAGCGCAGGCCGAGAATGGCGCCGGCCTCTACGGCCGCCATCGGGTTGGGATGGGTCCGCGATGCGCGGGTGGCCCCATGGCAATCAGCCAGAAGCCGGGCCTTCCAGCGCGAGGCTTGCGCAAGCCCGGCGATCAGGATCACCAGGGCACCCGCTGGCGGGCCGAGGCGCCCGAGCGAGGGAGAGTGGAGCGCTGCCTGGGCCAGGCTCGCGCCGAGCAGGAAGGAGAGCAGGCCGAAGCCGATCCAGACAGTGAAATAGCTGGCGCCGATCAGCGCGGCGAGCCCGCCGGGCCGGGTGGCTCCAGCCGCGAGCACCGCCTTCCGATAGCGCCACAGCACTGGTGTCAGCGACGGCAGCATCATCGCGATCGTCATCACGAGCCACATGCCGAGGAAGCAGGCGGCGGTCTCAAACCAGGACTGGCCGCAGAGCGGCAGCCAGATTCCCGAGAGCAGCCAGCCGCCGGCCATCGGCACCGCGCCCATTGTCTCCATCGCTGCGCAGGACAGGGCTGTGGCGACGAGCGCGGCGGCGAAGAGCAGGGCTGCGCTTCCAACGAAGACGAGCGGAGCCCCGCGCCCGGCCTCTCGACCGGACGCGGGGCTCGTCTCGCAATCTGTCCGGGTCGCGCTCACGACACGGCTTGGCGGGCCGCGTAGCGGTCGCGATGGAGCCACCACGGGCCTTCCGCCTCGTTGCGGCCCTTCGGCGCCCGATCGAGCCAGGCATACATGCCCCAGACTCCGTCCACGCCGCGCGAATAGCTGGAATAGGTGTGGTAGATCGCGCCGTCCTCGCGGATGAAGGCGCTCAGGCCCGGCCGGTCGCGGTGATAGGTGGGGACGTCGACCCCGGACATCCCGGCAAGCGAGCGCTCGATCGCGTTGCCGTCGGTCCGCCACTCGAATTTCGGCTGGTGGCGGAAATTGTAGTCGATGCCCTGCGTCCGCTCCTGCATCTCGGTGAAGGAGACGTTGTAGTCGAAATTGAAGTCGCTCTCGCCGGACGAGGCCCAGGGGAAGCTCCAACCCATGCGCTCGCGGAAGGCGAGGAGCTTGTCGATCGGCGCCCGCGAGACCGCCCAGAGCATCACGTCGTGATTGGCGAGATGCGTCGCCGAGCCGTTGAACCCGTCGGCGATCGCCGAGCAGGACGGGCAGCCGGCCTTGTAGTCCGGTCCGAACATGAAATGGTAGACGAGGAGCTGCGAGCGCCCCTGGAAGAGCTCGGCCAGCGAGGCGTCGCCCTGCTCGGTCTGGAAGACGTAGTCTTTCTCGACCTTGACCCAGGGCAGCGCCTGCCGCCGCTCGGCGAGCGCATCGCCCTGCCGCGTATACGCCTTCTCGGCCTCGAGCAGTTTGAGCCTTGCGGCGAGCCATTCTTCGCGCGTTCCGATCGCATGACTGGTCATGATGTCTCACTCCTGTCGCCAGATGTCCGCGCCGCCTCGACACTCGATGCGGCGTCACGATCGGTGGTAAGGCGGGGGCGGCAGACGGTGGGAGTGACAAGTTTGGCGGGATTCCGATGGACTCGCTGATCACGGCGGCGGCGCAGGCCCTGGCGAAGGGCGACCCGCTGGGGGCGCTGAACCGCGTCGCCTTGCGGGATGACGCGCCTGCGCTGGCGCTGCGCGGTATCGCGATGGCGCAGCTTGGCGATTTCGCCCGTGCCAAGCTTTTGCTGCGCCGTGCCGGCCGCGCCTTCGGGGCGAAGGAAGCGGTCGCGCGTGCCCGCTGCACGGTCGCCGAGGCGGAGGTCGCCCTCGCGGCGCGCGATCTCGGTTGGGCTCCCGGCAGGCTCGATGAAGCCGGTGCGGTGCTCGAAGCCCATGGCGATCGCGCGAACGCCGACCATGCACGCCTGCTCGACATCCGCCGCCTGTTGCTGATCGGCCGGCTTGGCCATGCGGGCGAACGGCTCGCCGGTATCGATCCCGCGCAGTTGCCGGCACCGTTGCGGGCTGTCCACGGATTGGCAAGCGCCGGCATCGCTTTGCGCCGGATGGAAGCACGAAACGCACGGGCCGCGCTGGTGGAAGCGCGCGAGGCCGCCGGTCGCGCCGGAATCCCGGCGCTGATCGCCGAAGTCGAAACTGCAAGCCGCCTGCTCGAAGAGCCGGCCGCGCGCCTGATCGCGGATGGTGTCGAGTGCTCCTTGCTGCTCGACGAGGTCGAGGATTTGCAGGCGTCGCAGGCGCTGATCGTCGATGCCTGCCGCCATGGGGCGCGCGACCGGGCCAGCTTCGTGTCGCTGGCGACGCGCCCCGTGCTCTTCGCCCTGTTGCGGACGCTGGCCGAGGCCTGGCCCAAGGATGCGCCGCGCGATGCATTGATCGCCAGCGCTTTCGGCTCGCGCTTCACCGATGAATCGCACCGGGCAAGGCTGCGCGTCGAGATCGGCCGCCTGCGCACGGCGTTGCGGCCGCTGGCACGGATCAGCGCGACGGAAGCCGGCTTCGTCATAGCACCGCGTCGCGCGGTCGGGATCGTGGTGCTGGCGCGCCCGGTCGAGGAGAAGCATGCCACGGTGCTCGCCCTCATGACTGACGGCGAGGCATGGTCGAGCTCCGCCTTGGCGCTGGCGCTTGGATCGAGCCAGCGCAGCGTCCAGCGCGCGCTCGATGCCCTCGCCGAGGCCGGCAAGATCCAGTCTTTCGGGCAGGCACGGGCGCGGCGCTGGGTGATGCCGCCGATGCCGGGTTTCGCGACGAGTTTGTTACTCACAGCGTCCTGGCCGGCTGGCTAGGGTCCAGCATCGCAACAGACGCAGGAGCCAGGCTATGACGATCACAAACGCTGATATCACCCGAACCTACGGCCCGTTTCCAGGTGTCGAGAAGGTTCATGGCGTCAGTTTCGACGGCGCCAATGTCTGGTTCGCCTCCGGCGACCGGCTGAATGCGCTCGATACCGTCAAGGGTGAGATCATTCGCACCATCGACGTGCCCGCCCATGCCGGCACGGCCTTCGACGGCACGCATCTCTTCCAGATCGCCGAGGACCGTATCCAGAAGATCGATCCGCAGACGGGCTCCGTGCTCGGCACGATCCCCGCACCCGGCAAGGGCGGCGATTCCGGGCTCGCCTGGGCCGAGGGCTCGCTCTGGGTCGGCCATTACCGCGAGCGGAAGATCCACCAGATCGACCCGGCCACGGGCAAGGTGCTGCGCAGCATCGAGACCAACCGCTTCGTCACTGGCGTGACCTGGGTCGACGGGGAGTTGTGGCACGGCACCTGGGAAGAGGGCGAAAGCGAATTGCGCCGGATCGACCCCGCGACCGGCAAGGTCCTTGACGCGCTCGCCATGCCGCCCGGGGGCGGCCTCTCCGGGCTGGAATCGGATGGCGCCGGGCTGTTCTATTGCGGCGACGGCGACAAGAGCACGCTGCGGGCCGTACGGCGGCCGAAGCGCGCCTGAGTATTGGGACATGAGCCTGTTTGACACAGGCTCATGTCTACGCCGGCCGGAATAGGGTTTGGCTCCATAGATTAGGGGATGTTTGCAAGGCTCTTCCCCGGGAGTGCGGCCGCGGAAAAGATTTCTCCTTGTGCAGCCGAAGCTCAGCCCTCAGGCAGCCTGTGCCTGATGATCCCGGCATGGAACCGCGCGCCATGGATCAGGCCGCGATCATCGAAATCATAGGACGGGTTGTGCAGCGGCGCCGAAGCCTCGCCGTTGCCGACATAGGCGAAACAGCCGGGCACATGGTCGAGGAAGCGGGCGAAATCCTCCGAGCCCGTCATCGGTTCCGACGCCGTCGCGACATTGGTTTCGCCGAGCACGGTCCGGGCGGCGGCCAGCGCTTCCTGAGAGAGCGCTTCGTCATTCACCAGCGGCACGAATTCGCGCGTATAGGTCAGCTCGTGGCTGAGGTTGTAGCTATCAGCCGTGCCGCGCGCGATGATGCCCATCTGGCGCTCGATCGCGGCGCTGACCTCGGGGCGGAAGCTGCGGGCGTCGCCGAGGATGCGCGCGGTCCCCGGCAGCACATTGCGGGTGCCGTCGGTCAGCAGCTCGGTCACCGAGACCACCGCGATGTCGGCCGGGCTCAGGCGGCGCGAGACGATGGTCTGGAGCTGCATCACGAGCGCGCAGGCGGCGACCAGAACCTCGCTGCCGGCATGGGGCTTCGCGGCGTGCCCGCCGACGCCCTTCAGCACGATCTCGAAATTATCCTCGGCCGACATGAACGCGCCGGCGCGCGTCTGGAACTGCCCGACGGCGAGGCCGGGCATGTTGTGCAGGCCGTAGATTTCCTCGAAGGGGAAACGCTCCATCAGTCCGTCATCGAGCATGGCGAGCGCGCCGCGGCCCCATTCCTCCGCCGGCTGGAACAGGAAGCGCACGGTGCCGTCGAAGCCGCCTTCCTCCGCCAGCAGCCTGGCCGCGCCGAGCAGCATCGCTGTATGGCCGTCGTGGCCGCAGGCATGCATCACGCCGGGTGTTTGCGAGCGATAGGGCTGTCCGCCCTGTTCGGTGATCCGCAATGCATCCATGTCGGCGCGGAGCGCGATGGCGCGGTTGCCGCTCCCGCGCTTGAGCGTGCCGACGACGCCGGTGCCGCCGACGCCCTCGACGACCTCGTCCAGGCCGAACTCACGCAGCTTCCCGGCGACAAAGGCGGCCGTCCGCTTCTCCTCGAAGCCGAATTCGGGATGGGTATGCAGGTGGCGGCGCCACGCTGTCATCTGCGACTGGAGATCGTCGAGATCGAGCTTGGGCATCGGAGCAGCCTCGCTTCACAGGGATGCGAAGGGATAATGCAGATGGGCCGAAAGAAGCGCTGCAATCCTGTCGGCCGGATGCAAATTTCTTTCACCGAGTGGCAGGAGACGCGTTCGTCACGACCTGGCCGGAATGCTAGGAACGTCGCAGGATTTCGAGTCGGTCGATGCAGGAGGATGGAATGGCAGTGGACAAAGTAGCCCTGATCACGGCGGGCGGCAGCGGCATGGGCGCTGCGGCGGCAAGGCGCCTGGCGGAGGACGGTTTCGCCGTCGCCATCCTCTCCTCCTCCGGCAAGGGCGAGGCATTGGCGGCAGAGCTCGGCGGCATCGGCGTCACCGGCTCGAACCAGTCGAACGACGATCTGAAGCGCCTCGTCGATCTCGCCATGGAGCGCTGGGGGCGCGTCGACGTCCTGGTCAACAGCGCCGGCCATGGGCCGCGTGCGCCGATCCTCGACATCACCGACGAGGACTGGCACCGTGGCATGGATACCTATCTGCTCAACGTCATCCGGCCGGTCCGGCTGGTGACGCCGATCATGCAGCGCCAGAAGGCCGGCTCCATCGTCAATATCTCGACAGCCTGGGCCTTTGAGCCGAGCGCGATGTTCCCGACCTCGGCGGTGTTCCGGGCGGGACTGGCCTCCTTCACCAAGATCTTCGTCGATGCCTATGCGGCCGACAATATCCGCATGAACAACGTGCTGCCCGGCTGGATCGACAGCCTGCCGGCGACCGAGGAGCGGCGGCAGGGCGTGCCGATGCAGCGTTACGGCACCAGCGCCGAGATCGCCGGCACCATCGCCTTCCTGGCCTCGAAGGACGCGGCCTATATCACCGGCCAGAACCTGCGCGTCGACGGCGGCGTCACCCGCTCGATCTGAGCCTTATTCCCGGGCGCCGTTCAGGCGCCCGGCTTTCCGGCTTCGGCCACCGGCACCACCGGGTGAAGCTTCGGCTTGCGGACCAATGGCAGGCCGATCGCGACGATTGCCAGGAGCCAGAGAATGATGCTGGTCGGCGTCGAGAACAGGATCTCGTAGCCGCCATCTGACAAGGACAGCGCCCGGCGGAAATTGTCCTCCAGCAATCGCGCCAGCACGAAGGCCAGCATCAGCGGGATCAGCGGAATGCCGACCTTGCGCAAGGCATAGGCGAGGATGCCGATCCCGGTGGTGATGAGCAGCTCGAAAGCGGAATTCGAGACGGCATAGACCCCGGCATAGGACAGGGCGAGGATGCCGGGATAGAGAATCCAGGCCGGCACCAGCAGCAATCGCGCGAACAGCCCGACCAGCGGCAGGTTGAGCACCAGCAGCATCAGGTTGCCGATATACATCGAGGCGATCAGGCCCCAGGCGACCTCAGGCCGCTGGGTGAAGAGCAGCGGGCCGGGCGTGATCGAATACATCATGAAGGCGCCGAGCATCACGGCGGTCGTGCCGGAGCCTGGAATGCCGAGCGCCAGCATCGGCACCATCGAGGCGGTCTGCGCCGCGTTATCCGCGGTTTCGGGCGCTGCCAGGCCGCGCATGTCGCCCTTGCCGAAGCTGCCTTTGTCGGAGACGCGCTTCTCGGCGGTATAGGCCATGGCGGAGGCGACCGAGGCGCCGGTGCCGGGCAGCACGCCGAGGAAGAAGCCGATGCCGGTCGCGCGCAGCATCGCCGGCGTGCAGAACAGGATTTCCCGGAACGTCAGGCGCGCGCCGTCTCCGGTGCGCGAGACGGTGCCGCTGACCATCCCCTCCGCCAGCATCAGGATTTCGGCGACCGCGAAGAGGCCGATGGTCAGGCTGGTGAAGTCGATGCCGCCCAGGAGTTCGAGCGAGCCGAAGGTGAAACGCTCGACGCCGGTGCCGCCATCGATGCCGACCATGGCGAGCAGGAGCCCGAGCGCGACCGCGATCCAGGTCTTGACCGCCTTGCCCTCGCTCATCGTGCCGAGCAGCGCGAAGGACAGAACCATCAGCGCGACATAATCGGCCGGGCCGAAGGACAACGCGAGCCGCGCCAGCGGCACGGCGAGGAAGGTCATCAGGACGACGGCGCTGGTGCCGCCGACGAAGCTGCCGATGCCGCTGATCGCGAGCGCCGCCGCGCCGCGCCCGGATTTGGCCAGCGGATAGCCGTCGAGCGTCGTCATCACCAGCCCGGGATCGCCGGGGATGTTGAGCAGGATCGAGGAGATGCGGCCGCCATAGCCGCTGCCGTAATAGAGTCCGGCAAGCAGGATCAGCGCGGTTTCCGGGGGCAATTTCAGCGCGAAGCAGAGCGGCAGCAGCAGGGCGACGGCATTGATCGGACCGATGCCGGGCAGTGCGCCGATCGCGGTGCCGAGCGCCACGCCGGCAAAGGCGACGGCAAGGTTGAGCGGGGTGAGCGCGACCTCGAAGCCGGTGATGAGGGCGGCGAATGCGTCCATCTCAGATCCCCAGCGGCCCGCGCGGCAATGGCAGGTCGAGCACCTTGTCGAGCAGCACGAAGAAGACGATGGCCGTGGCGACGGCCGAGGCCGCCGCCGGCAATGGCCGCGCGTGGAAGGCCAGCGCGGCCACGAAGCAGAGCAGAGCCGTGGCCGCGATGAAGCCGATCGGTAGCAGGAGCAGCGGGTAGATCAGGCTTGCCACGAGCACGGCGAGCGCGCGCGGCCATGTCCCGAACTCCAGCGCGACCGTTCCGGGGCGCAGCAACAGGATGGCTCCGCCCAGGATCAGGACGGCGCCGGTGATCGTCGGGAACATGCGCGGCCCGACCGGGTCGGCCGCGAAGGGCACATGCAGGGTCTGCGCGTGCCAGATCGCGCCCGCGCCGAGCAACGCACAGATCAACCCGACCAGGCGATCGATCATGATCTCCTCCCGTCCTGTTACCTTGGCGAAAGGCTTCTGCCGCTACTTGGCGAGGCCGACCTCGGCCGCCAGCGTCCGGAAATCGGCGGTCCGCTTCTTGGCGAAGGCGTCGAAATCAGCGCCGACCATGCTGAATTCGAACAGCCCCTGCTCGCCGCGCGCCTTCTGCCAGCGCGGATCGGCGTTGAGCTTGGTCAGAATGCCGGTCCAGTAGGCATAGGACGCTTCCGGTGCCTTCGGCGGGGCATAGAAGCCGCGCACGATCGGCCATTGCACGTCGTAGCCCTGCTCCTTGGCCGTCGGCACCTGCGCGAAGGCGCCGGGCAGGCGCTTCTCCGAGAAGGTCGCGAGCAGCCGAATCTCGCCGGCCTCGAGCTGGCCGCGCACCTCGGAGGCGTCGCCGGGGAAGAGGTCGATATGGCCGCCGATCAAGGCGCCGATCGCTTCGCCACCGCCCTCATAGGCGAGATAGCGCATCTTGCGCGGATCGACGCCGGCCGCCTTCAGGACGAGCGCCGGCTTCATCCAGTCCTGGCTGCCGACGGTGCCGCCGGCACCGACCTTGACCGAAGTCGGGTCCTTTTTCAGGGCCTCGACCACGTCGGCCAGCGTCTTGAAGCGGCTATCCTTGCGCACGGCGAGCACGCCATAGTCGGCGCCGATCGCGCCGAGCCAGCGCACATCGGATTCGCTGAAGCGGCCGAACTTGCCCTGGGCGAGGTTGACCCATGAGCCGGTCGAGACCGCGACGATGACATTGGGATCGGCGGCGCGCTGCGCCTGGATGTTGTTGTAGGCGACGGCGCCGATGCCGCCCGGCATGTTGGTGGTGCGGATCGACGGGCCGACCAGCCCGGTCTCGTTGAGCACGCGGCTGGTCAAACGGCAGGTCAGGTCGAAGCCGCCGCCGGGCGCGGCAGGGGCGATGCATTCCGGGTTCTGCGGCTGGAAGTCCTGCGCGTGGACGGTTGCCGAGAGCAGCAGCGCGCAGCAGGTGGCGATCGTTGTTCTCATGGCGTTCCTCCCAAATTCTTGTCGTTTCCGCCTGCGGTGGCGGGTTGGCGTCGCTATCCGGGCTCTTGCCAGCCCTGTTCGATTGTCGACAATTTTTAGATTAGCGAACCGGAACCGCTTGTCAAACGGGCGGGTCAATGTAACTTGTGTCGACAATAAACGCTGGCCAGAACGGAAAAGGCGGGCGATCGATGCGAGGAACGGCCGAAAATGGCGACATTCAACAACAATGAGCGTCCGGCTCCGGACGGCGTGCTGGTCGATATCGCCGACTATGTGCTGAACTATCGTGTCGAGAGCAGCCTCGCCTACGAGACCGCCCGCAACTGCCTGATCGACACGATGGGCTGCGGCATGGAGGCACTCGAATACCCCGCCTGCACCAAGCTGCTCGGCCCCGTCGTGCCGGGCACGGTCGTGCCGAACGGCGCCCGCGTACCCGGCACGCCCTACCAGCTCGATCCGATCCAGGCGGCCTTCAATTTCGGCACGATGATCCGCTGGCTCGACTTCAACGATTGCTGGCTCGCCGCCGAATGGGGCCATCCATCCGATAATCTCGGCGGCATCCTCGCCGTCGCCGACTGGCTGTCGCGGACCGCGGTCGCGGCCGGCAAGGCGCCATTGACGATGCGCGACGTGCTCACCGCGATGATCAAGGCGCACGAAATCCAGGGCTGCCTGGCGCTGGAGAACGCCTTCAACAAGGTCGGCATCGACCATGTCATCCTGGTCAAGGTCGCCTCGACCGCGGTGGTCGCCGGCATGCTCGGGCTTAGCCGCGACGAGATCGTCAACGCGCTCTCGCTCGCCTTCGTCGACGGCCAGGCGCTGCGCACCTATCGCCACGCTCCCAATGCCGGCTCGCGCAAGAGCTGGGCGGCGGGCGATGCCACCAGCCGCGCTGTCAGGCTCGCCCTGATCGCCCGCACCGGCGAGATGGGTTATCCCTCGGTTCTCACCGCCAAGACCTGGGGCTTCTACGATGCCTCGTTCCGCGGCCAGAGCTTCAAGTTCCAGCGCCCCTGCGGCTCCTATGTGATGGAGCACGTGCTGTTCAAGATTTCCTACCCGGCCGAGTTCCACTCGCAGACCGCGGTCGAGGCGGCGATGACGCTGCATGATCAGCTCAAGGCGATGGGTCGCACCAGCGACGACATCGCCTCGATCAGGATCAGGACGCACGAAGCCTGCATCCGCATCATCGACAAGCGCGGCCCGCTGCATAACCCCGCCGATCGCGACCACACCATCCAGTACATGGTCGCCGTGCCCTTCATCTTCGGGCGTCTTACCGCCGCCGATTACGAGGACGACATCGCCGCGGATCCGCGCATCGATGCGCTCCGCGACAAGATCGAATGCGTCGAGGACCCGGCCTTCACCAGGGACTATCACGACCCCGAGAAACGCTCGATCGCCAATGGTATGACGGTAACCCTGAAGGACGGCACGGTGCTGCCCGAGCTCGTGGTCGAATACCCGATCGGCCACAAGCGCCGCCGCGCCGATGGCATCCCGCTGCTGGAAGCCAAGTTCCGCACCAATCTCGCCCGCCGCTTCGTCGAGAAGCGCCAGCGCCAGATCCTCGACGTCTCCCTGGATCAGGCCAGGCTCGAAGCGATCTCGGTCAACGATTACGTCGATCTCTACTGCAGCTGAGTGCCCATGCCCTATCTCGTCGCCTCCGATCTTCCGTCCGAGCCGGCCGGCCAGCGCTTCCGGGCACTGGTCGAGCGCGGCGGCATCGCGCGCCTCCCCGGCGCCCATAACGGCATGGCCGCGATTCAGGCCAGGAACGCCGGCTTCGAGGGCTTGTATCTGTCGGGTGCGGCGATGACTGCCTCGATGGGCATCCCCGATCTCGGCATGATCACCGTCGACGAGGTCGCCTTCTTCATCCGCCAGATCGCGCGGGCCTCCGGCCTGCCGCTGCTGGTCGATGGCGATACCGGCTATGGCGAGGCGCTCAACGTGATGCACATGGTGCGTGTCTTCGAGGATGCGGGCGCCGGCGCGGTCCATATCGAGGACCAGCTCCTGCCGAAGAAATGCGGCCATCTCAACGACAAGAAGCTCGCCGACGCCCATGACATGGCGGCAAAGGTCGCTGCCGCCGCCAGGGCGCGCCGCCATCTCTACGTCATCGCGCGCACCGATGCCGCGGCGAGCGAGGGCATCGACGGCGCGGTCGCCCGTGCGAAGCTCTATCTCGAGGCCGGTGCGGACGCGATCTTCCCGGAGGCGCTGACAACGGCCGAGATGTTCCGCGAGTTCGCCAGCCGCGTGCCCGGTGTGCCGCTGCTCGCCAACATGACCGAGTTCGGCCGCACGCCCTTCTTCACCGCCTCGGAGTTCGAAGCGATGGGCTATCGCATGGTGATCTGGCCGGTTTCCTCGCTGCGCGTCGCCAACAAGGCGCAGGAGAAGCTCTACGCCGCGCTTGCCCGCGACGGCAGCACCCATGCCATGGTCGAGCAGATGCAGACGCGGGTCGAGCTCTACAAGACGATCGGCCTCGCCGATTACGAAGCGCTGGACGCCTCGATCGTCGCGACCATCGCGCCGGAAGGCATGCCGCAGCGCGAGCGCAGTGCATGAGGATACCAGGGCGCCGGAATGATCCGGCATCCGAACCGCGGATGACGCGGCAAGAGAACGACCAGCCGAAAACGGCGGCGTAACGACCACGGGAGGAAATGGAAATGCTGAAGCGTTTGACGATGGCCGGCGTTCTGGCTTTGGGGCTCGGCGCTGGTACGGCCCTGGCTGAACCGGCGAAAGTGATGATCCCGGCCAATCCCGGCGGTGGCTGGGACGGGGCCGGGCGCCACACCATGGCGGCCTTTGCCCAGTCCAAGGTCTTCACGGACGGGGCGTCCTTCACCAACAAGGGCGGCGCTGCCGGCACGATCGGCCTCGCCGAATTCGTCCGCACCGCGAAGGGCGATGACAACGCCCTGCTGGTCACCGGCGTCATCATGGTCGGCGGCGTCATCACCAACCAGACGCCGGTCTCGCTCAAGGACACGACGCCGCTCTTGCGCCTGACCAACGAGTACAACGCCATCGCCGTGCCCGCGAACTCGCCGATCAAGACCCCAGCGGACTTCATCGCCGCGCTCAAGGCCGATCCCGGCGCGCTCTCCGTCGGCGGCGGCTCGGCCGGCGGTGCCGATCACGTCATGCTGGCGCTGCTCGCCAAACATGCCGGCGCGCCTGTCGGCAAGATCAACTTCGTCGCCTTCTCCGGCGGCGAGATCCTGGCTGCGCTCGGCGGCGGCAAGATCAAGGCCGCGATCTCGGGCGCCTCGGAGTTCCGCGCCTTCGCCGAATCCGGCCGCATCCGCATCATCGCGACCTCCGGCCCGACGCGGGTCGAAGGCCTCAACGCCCCGACGCTGAAGGAAGCCGGTATCCCGGTCGAGGTCGGCAACTGGCGCGGCTTCGTCGGCGCGCCCGGCATGAGCGACGCCGCCAAGAAGACCTGGCTCGACCGTTTCGCCAAGCTCCACGCCACCAAGGAGTGGAAGGAGACGCTCAAGACCCAGGGCTGGGAGGACGCCTATCTGCCGGGCGACGCTTTCGACGCCTTCCTCAAGAGCGAGGACGCCAACTGGACGAGCGCGCTCAAGGAAGTCGGTATCCTGAAATAGCCTTCGACGAAGCCAGGCGGCGTGCATGAGCGCGCCGCCCGGCATCTATCGCTCAGAGCCCGTTTGGAAACAAAGCCCTCATCCTGAGGAGCCGCGATAGCGGCGTCTCGAAGGATGTTCCAGCGGGCATCCGAACCTCCTGAAGCATCCTTCGAGACGCCATTCCCAGAGGAATGGCTCCTCAGGATGAGGGCTCAGGGAGTTGCCGAACAGACGCGAAGGGCAAGGCAAATGTCGTCGATGAAGAACGGTTCGGCTACGGCCGGCGGCGGGCGGCGGGCGGCCTGGTGGCTGGGGCTCGCCATCCTCGTGATGGGCGCGGTTTGGCTCAACGGTGCGCGCAGCATCGCCTCGACGACCAACTATGTCGGCCTCGGGCCGTCTGCGATCGTGCTCGCGGTCGGGCTCGGCCTCGTCCTGCTCGGCTTCCTGCTGATCGTGCAGGCGCTGAAAGGACAGTTGGCGCCGCCCAGTGAGGACGAGGAGGAGGCGCCGTTCTCGCGCCCCGCTTTCCTGATGGCGCTGGCCGGCGTCGGCGTGCCGCTGCTGACGATCCGCTGGCTCGGCTTTCCGTTCAGCGCGATGCTGGCCTTCACGCTGGTGACCCATGCCTTCGGCTCGCGCCGCACCTTGCTCGATCTTGGCATCGGCGCGCTGATCGCCAGTCTCGCCTGGCTCGGCTTCTCCCGCCTCGGCATCAGCCTTGGCCCGTTCTTTCCGCTCTTGGGCTGAGCCATGGATATCCTGAACCAGTTGCTCGGCGGGTTCGCGGTTGCCTTGCAGCCGATGAACCTGTTCTGGGCCTTCGTCGGTTGCGGCCTCGGCACGGCGGTCGGCGTCCTGCCGGGCATTGGGCCGGCGCTGACCATCGCGCTACTCCTGCCGGTTACCGCGCAGGTCAATCCGGCCTCGGCCTTCATCATGTTTGCCGGCATTCTCTACGGCGCGCTCTATGGCGGCTCGACCACCTCGATCCTGCTGAACACGCCGGGCGAGAGCGGCTCGGTGATGACGGCGCTCGAAGGCAACCGCATGGCAAGGCGCGGCCGTGGCGCGGCGGCCTTGGCGACGGCGGCGATCGGCTCCTTCGTCGCGGGGACGATCGGCACGCTGGCGCTCACCTTCCTCGCGCCGGCCATCGCCGAGCTCGCCTTCGTCTTCGGGCCGGAGGATTACTTCGCCCTGATGATACTGTCCTTCACCTCGGTCGCCGTGGTGATGGGGCGTTCGATGGTGCGGGGTTTCGCCGCGCTGTTCTTCGGGCTCGCGCTCGGGACGATCGGCATCGACACCCAGACCGGCCAGACCCGCATGGTCTTCGGCACGCTCGAGCTGCTCGACGGCATCCCCTTCACCGTCGTGCTGGTCTCGCTCTTCGCGATCGGCGAGACGCTCTATGTCGCGAGCCGCAGCGGCGCTGCACCGGCCGCGATCAACCCGCTCTCCGGCGGCAGCTGGATGACGAAGCAGGACTGGAAGCGCTCCTGGAAGCCCTGGCTGCGCGGCAGCGTCATCGGCTTTCCGATCGGTGCGCTGCCGGCGGGCGGGACGGAAATCCCGACCTTCCTCTCCTATGCGCTGGAGCGCCGCCTGACCCCGCATCCGGAGGAGTTCGGTCAGGGCGCGATCGAAGGCGTCGCCGGGCCCGAGGCCGCCAACAACGCGGCGGCGGCCGGCATCCTCGTGCCGCTCCTGACGCTCGGCCTGCCCTCCACCGCGACGGCGGCCGTGTTGCTCGCGGCCTTCCAGAACTACGGGCTTCAGCCCGGCCCGCTGCTCTTCGCGACCAACCCGGACCTGCTCTGGGGCCTGATCGCCTCGCTCTATATCGGCAACGTCATCCTGCTGATCCTGAACCTGCCGCTGGTCGGCATCTGGGTCCGGCTGCTGCTGATCCCCCGGCAATACATCTATGGCGGCATCGTCGTCTTCGCGATGGTCGGCGTCTGGGGCCTGTCGACCTCCTGGATGGACCTGGCGTTGATGTGCGGCCTCGGCCTCGTCGGCTATGTCGCGCGCGTCCATGATTTCCCGATCGCGCCGACCCTGATCGGGCTGATCCTCGGCCCGCAGGCGGAAATCCAGCTCCGGCGCGCACTCGCCGTCAGTCAGAACGATTGGAGCGTGCTGGTCGGCACCCCGATCGCGGCGACGCTGCTTGGGATCGCGGCGCTGGTTCTGATCGTGCCGCCCTTGCTCGCGCGCCTGCGCCGACGCGCCAGTGCCGAAGAAGAGCCGGCGACCTCTGCGGGCCGAGCAGGTTAGCGCTTCGCTCCGGTCCGGCGCTTGCCCGGTTTGGTACCGACATTCGTGGCCAGCGCGGCCTGAAGCGCCATGCGCGCGGCGCGGATATGGCGCCGCATCAGGATTTCCGCGAGCTCGCCGTCGCGATGGCTGATCGCCTCGGTGATCCGCATGTGCTCGCGCCAGGCCTCGCGGCCGCGGCCCGGCACGGTCGAATGCAGGCGCCGGCACAGGCGCAGGCGCGGATAGAACTGCTCGCAGAGCAGTTCGGCCAGGATCGGGTTGCCGCTGCCCTTCGCGATCCGGCGGTGGAAATCGGCCTCCGGCTCGTCCTGGAGATAGGCGCCCATCGGGTTGCGCTCGATACCGTCGCGATGCCCCCGGACCAGGGCATCGAGCGCCGCGATCTCGGTTTCGCTCATGCTCTCGGCCGCGAGGCGGGCGGCCATGCCCTCTGTCGCCTCGCGCACGTCGAGCAGGGCGAGGAACTCGGCGGCGCTCGGCTCGGCGACGCGCGCGCCCTGGTTGGCGACATAGGTGACGAGCCCGCGTTCCTGCAGCCGCCGGATGGCTTCGCGGACCGGTGCGCGGCTGACACCGAAGCGGCGGGCGATGGCCGGTTCGCTCAGTTTCTCGCCGGGCGCGATCTCCCCGGAAATGATGGCCGAGGAGAGATCGTCGTAGAGTTTTACGGTGACGCCCACGCTCGCGGGGGGCGGTGTCTCGGCCAGCATCGAGCGGGTGCCTATCTGCTTCTGATCACGGCAGCATAGAGCATTTCCGTTTCCGATGGGTACCGGAGGTGCCGGCGAATTCGGTGGTCATGCGCGGCCTTCATCGAAGGTTGCCGTATTCCATCAACCCTGAATTCGGTTGATTGCATGACCTGTCTGCGCAGAATGCTCATGCGCCGCGGCTCCGATGTCCGGACCTTCGCGCGTCGCCTCGCTCGCGCCGAGGGTGGCTGGCGCGTCGTGGCGACGGAGGCCGGAAACCGATGGGCAAGGGCGACGACGATCTGAATGACTATGCCTCGCCGGCCTGCCTGCTGCATGAGGTCGATCCGGCCTATTCCGGGCTGACGCCGCCGTCGCGAAATGTCGGGCAGAACCTGCCCGAGCCGAGCCTGATGGAATGGCGGCGGTCCGAGCGAGCGCGCATGATTGCAGCCCGCCTGGCGATGTCGGCGCGCACGCGAAACGCGCTTGCGCGTCGGATCGCCGGTCATCTCGACGCGCTGATCGGCGATCCCGCCGGCGTCCTCGTCAGCGGTTACTGGCCGTTTCGCGGCGAGCCGGACCTGCGCGACTGGTTCCGCGATCTGCGCGAGCGCCGCGGTCTGGCCGCCTTGCCGGTCGTGGTCGAGCGCGGCAAGCCGCTGCTGTTCCGGCTCTGGCGCAAGGGCGAGCGTCTGGAGCGCGGCGTCTGGAACATCCCGGTGCCGGCCGCGGGCGAACCGGTCTTCCCGCGGATCGTGATCGCGCCCCTGGTCGGCTTCGATGCGCAGGGCTACCGGCTGGGCTATGGCGGCGGCTTCTTCGACCGCACGCTGGCGGCGCTGCCGTCCTCCACGATCGCGGTCGGGGTCGGCTACGAGATGGCGGAGATGCCGACGATCCACCCGCATGGCTTCGACATCCCGATGCGCCATATCGTGACGGAAAACGGCATCAGGTCCCACGGCGGAAAGCGGGATCGAGAGCGTCCGTTTGACGCCGGCCCGATCTCCCCATAAGCCTGAGCGCGACGGTTCCCTCACGGGATCAAAAGGGAACGCGGTGCGGGTGGCGAGCCACCCCATGCCGCGGCTGCCCCCGCAACTGTAAGCGGCGAGCCTTTCGCCATACGCCACTGGGGCCTCGGACCTGGGAAGGCGGCGAAAGGCAACGACCCGCGAGCCAGGAGACCTGCCGTCAGCCGTGGTCACACGCGGACACGTTCGGCCGGGGTGCGCCGATCGCTGATTCGACCGTTCGCCGTCTTTCGCACGGCAGATGGGAGATCGCGTTCGCGGTGACGTGCCACTGACGTCAACGCCCGAGGTCTCCATCGTGAAATTCTTCCTTCCGGCCGCCGGACGCGGCCGCCTGCTGCTCTCCGTGTCCTATCTGACCATTGCTGGTGCTGCAGCCCCGGCTTTCGCCCAGAACGCTCCCGCCACGATGGCGCTCGACGAGATCGTCGTCAGCGCCACGGGAACGCCGACGCCTGCCCGCGAAGTCGCGAGCGCCGTCACCGTCATCACCGCCAGGGATATCGAACAGCAGCAGCGCCGCACCTTGCCGCAGGCGCTGGCCGCGGTGCCCGGCCTCAATATCGTGCAGACCGGTGGGCCGGGCGGCCTGACCTCGGTTTTCATGCGCGGCACCAACTCGAACCACGTCAAGGTGCTGATCGACGGCATCGAGGCCAACGACCCTTCAGCCCCGAACCGCTCCTTCGATTTCGGCTCGATGCTGACCGAGGATATCGAGCGCATCGAAGTTTTGCGCGGCCCCCAGAGCGGTCTCTATGGCGCGAATGCGCTGGGCGGCGTGATCTCCGTCACCACGAAGCGCGGCGAGGGACCACCGAAGATGACGGCGCGCGTGGAAGGCGGCTCGCATGGCAGCTTCAACCAGTCCCTCGGCTTCAGCGGGGGCGATGCGCGCTTCAACTACGCCTTCAATGCCAGCCATTTCCGGGCCGATGGCACCGAGGCGACGCCGCCGAACCTCATGCCGCCCGGCCGCCGGACCAATCCGAACATCTTCGACAATTACAGCTATTCCGGCCGCCTCGGCTTCGCGCTCACCGACACGCTGACGCTGAACTGGGTCGGCCGCTATCAGGACGGCCAGTTGCGCTATACCGGCGATACTGGCTTCCCGAGCAAGCCCTCGCCCTATCGTTCCCTGCAGAATTACGCGCAGGCCTTCACCCGCGGCGAGGTGGTCTGGGACCCGTTGGGCGGGCGCTTCGTCAACACCTTCGGCGTCTCCTACTCACGGCAGGATAGGGGGACGCGCACGGCTTCTGCGGTAACCGGCCTGCTCGGCCTGCCCAATCAGAGCCTCGGCGAGCGCACCAAGCTCGACTGGCGCGGCAATCTCGAGATCACCAAGGGGCACAACCTGATCATGGGCCTGCAATATGAGCGCGAGCGTCTGGACACGACGAGCCTCATCGCCTCGAACGGCAACAAGGCCGCCTGGCTCGAATACCAGGGCAATATCGAGGATCGCTATTTCCTGGCGGCCAATATCCGCCGCGACCATGACGACAGCTATGGCGGCCATACGACGTACCGCATCGCGCCGGCTGTCATCATTCCCGGCACGGAAACCAAGCTGAAGGCGAGCTACGGCACCGGCTTCAAGGCGCCGACGCTGAGCGAGCTCTTCATCGATTACCGCCCCGGCTACAACTTCTTCGGCAATCCGAACCTGAAGCCGGAGGAAAGCCGCGGCTGGGATATCGGCTTCGAGCAGCCGCTCTTCGACAAGTGCCTGCAATTCGGCGCGAGCTGGTTCCAGAACGACATCGACAACCTGATCGTTACCAATGTCACGCGCGATTCCTACGCCAATATCGGCAAGGCCAGAACGAAGGGCGTCGAGGCCTTCGCCGCGCTGGAAATCTCGCCCCAGTTCCGCATTCGCGCCGACTATACCTTCACCCTCGCCAGGGACGAGATCGCCCGGCAGGAACTGTTGCGCCGGCCGCGCCACAAGGCGAGCGCGACCGCGACCTGGACGCCGACCGACAGGCTCAGCCTCTCGGCGACGCTGATCCATATCGGCTCCTGGGTCGACGGCAACCGCGACTTCTCGGTCCCGCGCATGCGCGCGAAGGGGGCGACGCTGGTCAACCTCGCCGCTGAGTACAAGGCGACCGACAAGGTGACGGTGTTCGGGCGGGTCGATAACCTCTTCGACAAGCGTTGGGAGAATCCGGTCGGCTTCCTCGTGCCGGGCCTCGGCGTCTTCGGCGGTATCAAGGTGGCCATCGGCGGATGAACCGGCCTCTCGTCCTGCGTCGTCTATGCGGCGTGTGCCTCCTGTCCATCGCGCTCTGGGGCGCGGTGGTATCGGCCGCATCTGCGGTCGAGCGCCCGGCCCGCATCGTTTCGCTCAATATGTGCACGGACGAGCTCGTCCTGCGCCTGGCCGATCCCGATCGCATCGCTTCGGTGACATGGCTGTCGCAGGACCCGCGCAACGCCAACATGGCGGATGCCGCCCGCCTGATACCGGCCAATCACGGGCTTGCCGAGGAAGTCTTGGGCTTTCACCCCGATCTCGTCGTCGCCGGCGCCTATACGACGCGCGCCACGGTTTCGCTGCTCGGGCGGGTCGGCATCGCCGCGCGGGAATTCGGCGTTCCCCGCAATCTCGCGGAGATGAAGGCGCAGATCACCGAGATGGCCGATGTTCTCGGCGAGCCCGCCCGCGGGCAGGCCTTGCTCGCCGAGATCGAGCGGCGCCTCGAAGCTCTGGCCGCCCGTCGCGTCGACAGGCCATTGCGGGCGATCGTGCTCCGTCCCAGCGGCTTCACGGTCGGTCGCGGCTCGCTCGTCGACGAGATCCTGACCCGCGCGGGCCTCGTCAATATCGCAGCCGAGCTGGGCGTCGAGAGCTATGGCCAGATCGCGCTCGAAACCGTGGCGCTCGGCGGTGCCGAAATCCTGATCCTGAACGAGACGCCGGACGGCCCGCCGTCTCTGGCGCACGAGATCCTGCACCATCCGGTGATCGACCGGCTTGGCGACCGGCTGAAGCTCGTCGCCCTGCCGTCGCGGCTCTGGACTTGCGCCGGCCCGAGCGTGCTCGACGCGATCGAATTGCTGGTGCGTGCCGTGGAGGAGAAGCCATGACGCCGGACGCTTCGCCCGGCATCAGGCCGGCCCCGCTGCTGGGATTGCTTGCCTTCGCTACTCTGGCGATGACCGCGATCTCCATGGCCGTCGGCTACGCGCCATTGGCGCTCGGCCTGGCGGTGACGGACCTCCTCGCGGGGCAAAAGAGCCTGCCGGCGCTCGTGCTCTATGAACTGCGCCTGCCGCGCGCCCTGCTTGGCGCCCTCGTCGGTTTCAGCCTCGGCATGGCCGGCGCGGCGATGCAGGGGTTGTTGCGCAATCCGCTGGCCGAGCCGGGCGTGATCGGCATCTCCAGTGCGGCGGCCTTCGGTGCCGTCCTCGTCTTCTATAGCGGGCTCTCCGCCAGCCTTGCGCTCGCTCTGCCGCTCGGAGGGATCGCGGGCGCGCTGCTGGCAACCGTGATCCTCTTCATCCTGCTCGGCCGTGGCGCCAGCACGACCACGCTGATCCTGGCCGGCGTGGCGCTCAACAGCTTCGCTGGCGCGGCGACGGCGCTCGCGCTCAATCTCGCACCGAACCCTTATGCAGCGCTGGAGATCGTGTTCTGGTTGATGGGCTCGCTGGTCGACCGGAGCATGAACCATGTCGCCCTCGTCCTGCCCCTGATGTTGCTCGGCTGGGCCCTGATCGTCTCGACGGCGCCCGCCCTCGATGCGCTCAGCCTCGGCGAGGATACAGCCGCGAGCCTCGGCTTCGACCTTGCCTGGCTGCGCGCGCGCTTGATCGGCGGGGCGGCACTCGCGGTCGGCAGCGCGGTCGCCGTGACGGGCGCGATCGGCTTCGTCGGCCTCGTCGTGCCGCATCTATTGCGCCCGCTGGTCGGGCACCGGCCGGGCAGATTGCTCATCGCCAGCGGTTTCGGTGGCGCCATCCTCGTGCTCGCTGCCGATATCGGCGTCCGGCTCATGCCGGTCCGGCCGGAATTGAAGCTCGGCGTGGTCACCGCGCTGATCGGCGCGCCCTTCCTCTTCGCGCTGGTCCAGCGCCTGCGCCGGGAGGCCTTGTGATGGCGATCACGGCTTCCCGCATCACGGTTTCACTCGGCGGCAAGCCGATCCTGCACGATGTCGATGCCCAGATCCGGCCGGGAGAGGTGCTTGGCCTGATCGGTCCCAACGGCGCCGGCAAGACGACCTTGCTGCGGGTCCTGGCGGCGCTGCTCACGCCAGACTGTGGCGGCGTCGATTATGACGGCGCCTCGGCGCGCGCGCTGGGACGAGCGGCACTGGCGCGGCGCATCGCTTTTCTGGCCCAAGGCGGTGAGGCGCAGGGGGCGCTCTCCGTCGAGGCCTTGGTCGGGCTCGGCCGTTTGCCGCATCGCCGCCCCTTCGCCGAAGCTGGCGAGGTTGACCGGCAGGCGGTCACGCGGGCGCTGGCGCTCTGTGACGTCACCGGTTTCGCTGCTCGCGCGGTCGGCACGCTCTCGGGCGGCGAGCGCCGCCGCGTCCTGCTGGCGCGGGCGCTCGCGGTGGAGGCGTCTTATCTCCTCGCGGACGAGCCTCTGGCAGGGCTCGACCCTCAGCACCAGCTCGACACCTTGCAACTGCTGCGCAGGATCAGCCGTGAGGGCACCGGAGTGGTCGTCGTGCTGCACGATCTGACGCTCGCGGGCCGCTTCTGCGACCGGCTCCTGCTGCTCGATCACGGTCGCCGGGTCGCCGACGGAGCGCCGGCGGACGTCCTCGACGATGATCGGCTCGCACAGGTCTTCGGCATTCACGCCTTGCGCAGCTCCCAGGCCGGCGAGTCCTTCCTGCTGCCCTGGCGGACGCTCAACAATGAAAATGCGCCCTGAAGGGTGCCGATATCGACAGGACTCCAAACAGGCGCTACCTCCACTGCACGGCTAACGGGGGCGGGACCGGGGAATGCGTGGGGCAGGGGCAGGACTGGCTGGCGCGCTCATTCTCTTCTTCGCCCGCTTCATCACGGCCGTGCGCGGCCGTTGGGCGGGCGTCGAACCCACCGACGAGCAGCGGATCTACTTCGCCAACCATGCCAGCCATGGCGATTTCGTCCTGATCTGGACCGTGCTGCCGCGGCGCATGCGCTTCACGACCCGGCCGGTCGCCGGGAGCGACTACTGGCTGAAAGGCAGGTTGCGACGCTTCATCGGGTGCGACGTCTTCAATGCCGTGCTGATCGATCGCGATCGCGGCAGCCGCACGAGCGACCCGGTCGCGCAGATGACCGAGGCGCTCGACGCCGGCTCCTCGCTGATCGTCTTCCCGGAAGGCACGCGCAACACCACCGATGCCCGCCTGCTGCCGTTCAAGAGCGGCCTGTTCCATCTGGCGCGGGCGCGGCCGGGCGTGGCGCTCGTGCCGGCCTGGATCGACAATCTCAACCGCGTCATGCCCAAGGGCGAATTCGTGCCGATCCCGCTGATCTGCACCGTCACCTTCGGCGCGCCGCTGCGCCTCACTGAGGGCGAGACCAAGCAGGATTTCCTGGCGCGGGCCGAAGCCGCTTTGCTCGCCCTGTCCCCGAAGGCGAACGCGTCATGACCATGCCACATCCCGATCTGGTGGCCGTCCTCGCCGGCATCCTCGGCGTCCTCGTCGTCGCCTCGACCATCGGCTTCGTGCTGCAGCGCAAGCTCTCGCCCGATGGCTCGAACGCCGTGGTCGAGAATCTGAACGACCGCATCCGGGCCTGGTGGATCATGGTCGTGCTGATGGGTCTCGCCCTCATCGGCGGCAAGACCGGCGTGACGCTGCTCTTCGGCTTCTGTTCCTTCGCGGCCTTGCGCGAATTCATCACATTGACCGATACGCGGCGGGCCGACCATTGGGCGCTGGCAGCGGCCTTCTTTGTCGTGCTGCCGGTGCAGTACTACCTGATCTGGATCGAGTGGTACGGGCTCTACTCGATCTTCATCCCCGTCTACGCCTTCCTGCTGATGCCGATCATCGCCGCGGCGCGCGGCGACACCGACCATTTCCTCGTGCGGATCGCCGAGGTGCAATGGGCGCTGATGATCTGCGTCTTCGCCACCTCGCATGTGCCGGCGCTGCTCAGCCTCGATATCGCTGGATATGAGGGGCGCAATGTCCTTCTGATCGCCTTCCTCGTCATCGTCGTGCAGATCAGCGACGTCCTGCAATATGTCTGGGGCAAGCTCATCGGCCGCACCAAGATCGCGCCGAAGCTCTCGCCCTCGAAGACGGTCGAAGGCTTCGTCGGTGGGGCGCTCAGCGCGACCGCGGTCGGCGCCGGCCTGTCCTGGATGACGCCGTTCACAGCCCTGCAGGCCGCCTTCCTCTCGCTGGTCATCGTCCTGCTGGGCTTCTTCGGCGGACTCGTCATGTCGGCGATCAAGCGCGACCGCGGCGTCAAGGACTGGGGCCATCTGATCGCCGGCCATGGCGGCTTCATCGACCGGCTCGACTCGGTCGTGTTTTCCGCGCCGATCTTCTTCCATCTCGTCCGCTACGGCTGGTCGGCTGTATGAGCGGACCGCTCGCGCGCCTGATGCGGAGCAGCATCGTCCATGTCGGCTTCGCCTTCCTCGCCATGGGCAGCTGGGCCGCCTTCGCCAACCGCGCCCATCAGATGCCCGCGCCGCTCCAGGCCGGGCTGCTGCAGGGCGCGATCTCGGCGACGATCACGCTCGTCCTGAAACGCGCGATCGAATATCTCGCCAGCCGCTTCTCGGGCCTCGCCGCCCTGCTGGCGCCACCCGTGATCGCCGGCCTCGTCTCCGCCAGCCTGCTGACGATCCTGCACACGGTCAGTGGCACGCCCGAGATCGCGAAGACGATCGCCGTGCCGCTGACCGTCGCGACGAGCTATGCGGCGCTCTACAATTATTCGCTCTGGCGCATCCGGAAGGCCTGAACCATGGCGCAGGACGAGAACCGCCGCCCGCTCGCCAGCCGCGATTCCGGCTGGGCCCGCACGATCGCCCGTCGCTTGAGCACGGCTTCGGTGACGCCGAACCAGATCTCGATGGCGAGCATGGTCATGGCGGCGGTCGCCGGCTTGGCTTTCTGGCAGGCGGGCATGGCCACGGGCGGTTCCCGCATTGCCTTGCTGCTGGTTGCCGCCCTGTTCTGCCAGTTCCGGCTGCTCTGCAACCTGTTCGACGGGATGGTCGCGATCGAGGGCGGCAAGCAGGCGCCGGACGGGCCGTTCTGGAACGAATTCCCTGACCGCGTCGCCGATATCCTGATCCTCGTCGGCGTCGGCTATGGCGTTGGGTTGCCGGCCTTGGGCTGGGCAGCGGCGGCCTTCGCCGTGCTGACCGCCTATACCCGCGAGCTCGGCCGCAATTGCGGATTGCCCGCCGATTTCTCAGGGCCAATGGCCAAGCAACATCGCATGGCGGTGATCACGGCGGCGGCCGCGCTTTCGCTGCTGGAACCGCTCTGGAGCGGCCACAATCAGGTTCTTGTCGGCGCGCTCTGGCTGATCGCGATCGGCGCCGCGATCACCGCGATCCGGCGCGCCGCGAACATCGTCCGCAAACTGCGCGCCGGCTGACGTATCCCGCCGATCTCAGATCGACTCGATCAGCAGCTTGCGCGCCGCGTCGACCGTGAGCTCCACCGGATTGCCGCCGGTCGACGGATCAGCCACGGCGGCTTCGGCCAGTTCGTCGATCCGGTCGGTGCCGACGCCGAGCGCGCCGAGTTTGTCGGGGATGCCGAGATCGGCGCGCAGCTTCAGCACGAAATCGTAGAAGCCGTCGAAGCCGCCGGGAATGCCGAGATAGGCGGCAGCCGCCGCGATCCGCTCCTCGATCGCCGGGCGGTTGAAGCGCAGCACCGGCGGCATCACCACCGCATTCGTGGTGCCGTGATGGGTATGATAGACCGCGCCGACTGGATGGGAGAGCGAGTGGATCGCGCCCAGCCCTTTCTGGAAGGCCACCGCGCCCATCGCGGCGGCGGCCATCATCTGCGTCCGCGCCTCGATATCGCTGCCGTCGGCATAGGCGCGCGGCAGATAGGTCTTCACCAACCGCATGCCTTCGAGCGCGATGCCCTGGCTCATCGGGTGGAAGAAGGGCGAGGAATAAGCCTCCAGACAATGCGCGAAGGCATCCATGCCGGTGCCGGCGGTAATCGCCCTGGGCATGCCGACCGTCAGCTCGGGGTCGCAGATCGTCACGCCCGGCAGGAATTTCGGGTGGAAGATGATCTTCTTGGTATGGGTCTGCGAATTGGTGATGACCGAGGCGCGCCCGACTTCGGAGCCGGTTCCGGCCGTGGTCGGCACGGCGACGATCGGCGCGATGCCCTCGATCGAGGCGCGCGTCCACCAGTCGCCGACATCCTCGAAATCCCAGACCGGCCGCGTCTGCCCGGCCATGAAGGCCACGCATTTGCCGAGGTCGAGGCCGGAGCCGCCGCCGAAGGCGACGACGCCGTCATGCCCGCCCGCCTTGAAGGCGCGCACGCCGTCGTCGAGATTGCGGTCGTTCGGATTGGGATCGACATCGGCGAAGATCGCCCGGCCTAGGCCACCGGCTTCGAGAATGTCGAGCGCGTTGGCGGTGATCGCCATGCTCGCGAGCCCACGGTCGGTCACCAGCAGCGGCCGCTTCATGCCGAGCGCCTTGCAGTGGTCGGCCAGTTCCCTGATCCGCCCGGCGCCCAGCTTGACGGCGGTCGGATAGCTCCAGTTCGCGGTGATCGGCATCAGCCAGCTCTCTTCAGATGGTAGGATTTCGGACGGGTGAGGTTGTGGAAGCCGATGACCGAGAGCGAGCCGCCCCGCCCGGTCTCCTTGACGCCCGTCCAGCACAGGGCCGGGTCGAGATAATCGGCGCGGTTCATGAAGACCGTGCCGGTTTCGAGACCCTCGCCCAGCCGCGCGGCGCGCTCGGCATCGCCGGTCCAGAGCGAGACGGTGAGGCCGTATTTGGAATCGTTCATCAGCGCGAGGGCTTGCGCATCATCGTGCACCTTCATGATGCCGACGGCCGGGCCGAAGGTCTCCTCGCGCATGATCGTCATGGAGTGGTCGACATCGACCAGGACCTGCGGGGCGAGATAGGCGCCGCCATCGTCCTGCGGGAACAGCTTCGGATCGACCAGAGCTCTTGCGCCCTTCGCGGTTGCCTCGGCAATCTGCTCGCGGACGACCTGCGCGAAGCGCCTATGGGCCATCGGCCCGAGCGAGGTCTCGGGATCGAGCGGGTTGCCGAGCCGGTAGTTCGAGACCCAGGCGACCGATTTCTCGACGAAGGAATCGTAGAGGCTCTCATGCACATAGATGCGCTCGATGCCGCAGCAGCACTGCCCGGAATTGAAGGTCGCGCCGTCCATCAGCGTATCGACCGCCTTGTCGAGATCGGCGTCCTCCATGACATAGCCGGGATCCTTGCCGCCGAGCTCCAGCCCGATCCCGGTGAAGGTGCCGGCGGCGGCGCGCTCGATCGCCTGCCCGCCCGCCACCGAGCCGGTGAAATTGATGAAGTCGAACTGCTTGTCGGCGATCAGGCGCGACGAGGTCTCATGGTCGAGGAAGACATTGGCGAAGACCTCTTCCGGCACGCCGGCCTCGTGGAAGGCTCGCGCCAATCGCTCGCCGGTGAGCAGCGTCTGGCTGGCATGTTTGAGGATGACCGCATTGCCGGCGATCAACGCCGGCGCGACCGAGTTGATCGCGGTCATATAGGGGTAGTTCCACGGCGCGATCACGAAGACGACGCCATGCGGCTCGCGCGCGATGAAGCGCTTGAAGGCGGCGCTGTCCTCGATGAGAACAGGCGCCAACGCCTCGCCCGCGATCGAGGCCATGTAATTCGAGCGCTCGTTGAAGCCCTTGAACTCGCCGCCGTATTTCACCGGCCGGCCCATCTGCCAGGCGAGCTCGGTCACGACTGCCTCGCCCATCTCGTTGAGCCGCGCGACACCCTTGAGCACCAGCGCGATGCGCTCGTCGAGCGGGCGCTTCGCCCAGGTCTTCTGCGCCTTGCGGGCGCGGGCGACCACGGCCTTGGCCTCGTCGAGGCTCAAGGCCGGCCGCTCGGCATAGACCGAGCCGTCCACCGGCGACACGCATCGGATCATCGTCATCGTCACTATCCGTCTGGCTGAAGTCGATTCCTGGAGGGTAGAGCCGGATCAGGCGCGTTCGAAGCCGCGTTTCACTTCCCAATCGGTGATCCGGCGATCGTATTCCTCCTGCTCCCATTCGGCGGCGCGGACATAGTGGTCGATCACCTCGTCGCCGAAGGCCTTGCGCAGCATCGCCGAACCCTTCAGCGCCACGGTCGCGTCACGCAGGGTCTTCGGAATCTCGCGGATATCCCGGCCGCCATAGGCATCGCCGACGAAGGCCTCTTCCAGCTCCATCTTCTTCTCGATGCCGTCGAGACCGGCCGCGAGCAGCGCCGCCATAGCGAGATAGGGGTTGAGGTCCGAGCCGCCGACCCGGCATTCGATGCGAATGCCCTTGGTGCCGGCGCCACAGAGCCGGTAGCCGGCGGTGCGATTATCGGCACTCCAGATCGCCTTGGTTGGCGCGAAGGTGCCGGCGACGAAGCGCTTGTAGGAGTTGATATAGGGCGCGAGGAAGCCGGTGATGTCGGAGGCATGGGCCAGCAGCCCCGCCACATAGTTCCGCATCAGCGGCGACATGCCGTGCTGCGCCTGCGCATCGAGGAAATGCGGGGTCTTGCCGTCGGCGCTCCAGAGCGACTGGTGGATATGCGAGGAGGAGCCCGCATGCGCGTTGCTCCACTTGGCGAGGAAGGTGATCGACTTGCCCTGCGCCCAGGCAATCTCCTTGCAGGCGTTCTTGATGATCGCGTGCCGGTCCGCCATCGTCAGCGCATCGGCATAGCGGACATTGATCTCCTCCTGCCCGGCCGAAGCCTCGCCCTTGGAGTTCTCGACCGGGATGCCGGCGCCCTGCAAGCCGTTGCGGATCGCTCGCATCACCGCCTCTTCCTTGGTCGTCTGGAAGATGTGGTAATCCTCGTTGTAGCTGCTCGCGGTCTTGAGGTCGCGATAGCCGCTGGCGCAGGCGTTCTCGTAGCTCTGGTCGAACAGGAAGAATTCCAGTTCGGTCGCCATATAGGCCTTGAGGCCCATCGCCTCGAGCCGCCTGACCTGCTTCTTGAGCACCGCGCGGGGCGAATGCGGGATGTCATGGCCGTGATGGTCGAGCACGTCGCAGAGGACGAGCGCCGTGCCTTCGAGCCAGGGCACGCGGCACAAGGTCGAGAGGTCCGGCTTCATCGTATAGTCGCCATAGCCGGCGGCCCAGCTCGTCGCCGCATAGCCGGCTACGGTTTCCATCTCCATGTCGGTGGCCAACAGGTAGTTGCAGCTATGTGTCTCGTGATGCCCGCTTTCGAGGAAGAAGGCGGCATGGAAGCGCTTGCCCATCAGGCGACCCTGCATGTCGACGAGGCAGGCGAGCACGGTATCGATCCGGCCGGCCGCGACATCCTCTTTCAGAGCGTCGAACGTGTAGGCTTCAGTCATGCCGGTCATCCATCTCCGATGCGCGATCTTCACACGGGAATGCGGCCGGCGGAATAGCCGGCTCGCATCCTGCCGCCTGAATATTCAAAGAGATTTGGCTTCACCCGGCGGCCATCAATTCCGAGGCGCGCTCTCCGACCATCATGGCCGGGGCGTTGATGTTGCCGGAGGGTATCGTCGGGAAGATCGAGGCATCGACGACGCGCAAGCGCTCGATCCCGTGCACCCGCAATGTGGCGTCGACGACGGCGTCGCTGGCGTCAGGCCCCATCCGGCAGGTCCCGCAGGGGTGGAAGACGGAATAGGCATTTGCCCGGATGGCGGCGACATTGGCCGCATCGTTGACGGCTTCCGGCCCCGGCCGGATTGCGGCATCGATCACGGCGGAGAGCGTCGGCGTTGCGGCCAAGCGGTGCAGGAAGCGCGCGCCCTCCAGCAGGATGCGGAGGTCCTCGGGCTCTGAGAGGTAGTTCGGCGCGATCTCCGGCGCGACAAGCGGATCGGGCGAGCGGATCGCGACATGGCCGCGGCTCAAGGGCCGGCAGGGCGAGACGCTCAGGCTGAAGCCCGGAAACGGATCGGGCTTCATCAGGGCGCGCACGCCGGGCTCAGCGCGCTCATAGCTCAGCGGCGAGAAATAGAGCTGCATATCCGGACGCGTCAGCTCCGGCTTTGTGCGGTAGAAGCCGCCGCCCTGGTTGACGCTGAGCGAGAGCGGCCCGCGCCGCCGCAGCAGATAGTTTGCGGCCATGCCGATGCGGGCCGGCCAGGAGAGCAGCGCATCGTTCAGGCTCGGCCGCTTCGAGCGATAGACATGGTCGTAGCAGAGATGGTCCTGCAGGTTGCGGCCGACCGCCGGCTGGTCGAGCAACGGCGTGATGCCGTGCTGCTTCAAGAGCTCTGCCGGGCCGATGCCCGAGAGCTGGAGCAATTGCGGCGAGTTGAACGCGCCGCCGGAGAGGACGACCTCCCTGCGGGCTCCGAAGCGCAGGGTCTCGCCGCCGCGTTGCGCCTCGACGCCGACGGCGCGCCGCCCGTCGAACAGGATGCGCGTCACCTGCATGCCGGTTTCGAGCTTCACGCGTTCGCGCCGCCGGGCCGGATGCAGGAAGGCCCGGGCCGCTGACTCGCGTCGCCCGCCGCGCGTGGTGATCTGGTAGAAGCCGGCGCCCTCGCTGGTCGCGCCGTTCAGGTCGGGGTTGAAGCGCAGGCCCGCTTCGCCGGCCGCCCGGACGAAAAGCGGCGTCAGCGGATGGACTTCAGCGGCGACGTTCTCGACATGGAGAGGCCCCCCAGCGCCATGCCAGAGGGACGCGCCCAGTGCGTGGTCCTCCATGCGCTTATAGGCGGCGAGCACTTCGGCCCAGCCCCAGCCGGGATTGCCGAGCCGCTTCCACTCGTCGAAATCCTCGGCCTGGCCACGGGCATAGACCATCGCGTTGATCGCGCTGGAGCCGCCGACGACCTTGCCGCGCGGCTGATAGATCTCCCGCCCGCCCAGCTCGGCTTGCGGCGTGGTCCGGTACATCCAGTTTATGCGGCGATGGTAGAAGGTCTTGCCGTAGCCGATCGGCAGATGGACCCAGGGACTGAGATCGCGCGGCCCGGCCTCGATCACCAGGATCGAGCCTTGGCCGGCTTCGGCAAGCCGCCCGGCCAGCACGCAGCCGGCCGAACCCGCGCCGACGATGATCACGTCCCATTCCGTCAAGATGCTCTCACCCAGCCAGCCCGACACGATTCCTAAGCAGAATTGGGCTTCCCGCTAAGGGCCATTCCCGCCGAAGCGCCAGTCCATTCGCCGCCCGCCATGAGGTCGTCGATGGCGCGGCGCAGATCGAGCACGCCGGTCTTGATCTCGGCCGGCGTGAAGCCGCTGAAGCCGAGTACGAGCCCGTCCCGAGCCACAGGTTCGAGGCAGAAGCGGCTGATCGGCGCGACCGTCACGCCGCGCCGGGCCGCTGCTTGCGTCAGCGCGACGGCGTCGAGCCCGCCGCGGAGATAGGCGATGGTGTGCATGCCGGTCTGGGTCGGAACCACCTCCAGATCAGACGCCAGATGCTCCCGCGCCGCATCTTCCAAAGCCTGATAGCGCTCCTGGTAGAGCTTGCGCATGCGACGCACATGCGTCGCGAAATGTCCCTCGACGATGAAATCGGCGACGATCCCCTGCAACGCCGTCGGAACGCCGGGCGAGAAGGCCTCCAGGCAGATGCCGATCTGCTCGACCAGATGCGGCGGCGCGACGAGGAAGCCGAGCCGCAGCGACGGGAACAGCGTCTTCGAGAAGGTCCCGACATAGATGACCCGACCGCTGCGATCGATGCTGGTCAGTGTCGCCATCGGCGCGCCCTGGAAGCAGAACTCGCCGTCCCAGTCGTCCTCGATGATCCAGGCGCCGCTGGCCTCGGCGGCTTCCAGCAGGGCGAGCCGCCGCTCCAGGCTCATCTTGGCGCCGAGCGGCTGCTGATGCGCCGGCGTCACGAAGGCGAGCCGGAATTCGGGCGCGCGGCGCAGGCCTTCCTCGACCACGAGCCCGGCTTCATCGACCGGGACGGGCACGATCTCGACGCCCGACTGGATCATGCTGTTGCGCGCGCCGATCGCGCCGGGGTCCTCGAACCAGACCGTGTCGCCGGGGTCGAGCAGCGTCGCCGCGATGAGCTGGAAAGCCTGCTGCGCGCCGGCCACCACGAAGACCTGCTGCCATTCGCAGGCGATGCCGCGATTGAGCCTGAGATGCGCGGCGATGGCCTGGCGCAAGCCGCGCTCGCCATGCGGATCGGGATAGCCGAGCACCTGATGGCGCGGCTTGCGCCAGTGCTTGCCCGAAAGCCTGGCCCATTGCGCCATCGGGAAGGCGTCGAAGGCCGGCATCGCGGTGGTGAAGGCGCGAGGCTGGTGCGGCAGGCGCGTGCCGAACAGCTTTGACGCCGTGTTCATCGCCTGCGCCAGCTTGACCCGCGCCGTCGGCGCGGCGGTCGCCGTAGCGGCCGGGGCAGGGCGCTCGTTCGCCAGTGCCTGGCTGACATAGGTGCCGGAGCCGACGCGCGTCTCGATCAGCCCTTCCGCCGCAAGCCGCTCGAAGCTCTCGACGATGGTGGTGCGGGCGACCTTGAATTCCTGCGCCAGCGTACGCGTCGCCGGCAGGCGCTCGCCGACCTTGAGCGTGCCCCCGAGGATCAGCTCGCGCAGGCCCGCACAAATCTGGACGCTGAGCCCATGCTCGCCCTCGCGATCCAGCACGATCGACTGGAGCAGGGCGCCTTCCTCGCGTTTGACCATGATGCCTTGAGGGATAGTGGACTGTCGATTTGGCGAGAATGGACCTTGGGATCAGGCCAATTCAAGCCCCTTCTTGCGCCGAAGCTGCCCGCGGTTCTGTCGGGTGGCGCTCCCGAAACGGATAGCGGCAGCAATGAAGATCACCCGGCTCGAAAGCTTCTCGACGCAGGACGTCGGCTTCGTCCGCGCCACATGCGAGGATGGCAGCCAGGGCTGGGGCCAGTTCTCGCCCTATCATGCCGACATCACCGCGACGGTCTTCCATCGGCAGGTCGCGCGCTGGGCGGTCGGCGAGAACGCCTTCGACATCGACGAATTGATCGCGACCATCGGCGAGCGCGAACACAAGTTCCCAGGCTCCTATCTCTGCCGTGCCATGACCGGACTCGACACGGCGTTGTGGGACCTGCGCGGGCGGATCGAGCGGAAAAGCGTCTGCGAACTGCTCGGCGGCGCGCCGCGACCCTTCCCGGTCTATGCCTCCAGCATGAAGCGCGGCGAGATCACGCCCGAAGCCGAGGCCGAGCGCTTCCTGCGCCTGCGCGATGCCCATGGCTACCGCGCTTTCAAGTTCCGGGTCGGGCGCGAATGCGGCCGCGACATCGACGAATGGCCGGGCCGGACGGACGCGATCGTGCCGCAGATCAGGCGCGCGCTCGGCACTGAGGCGACGCTGCTCGTCGACGGCAACAGCGCCTATTCGCCGGCAAAGGCCATTGCGGTCGGCAAGATGCTGCAGGATCACGGCATCGTCCATTTCGAGGAGCCCTGTCCCTATTGGGAGCATGCCTGGACGCGCGAGGTCCGCGAGGCGCTCGATCTCGATGTGACCGGCGGCGAGCAGGATTGCGACCTCGCGGTCTGGCGCGCGATGATCGATGGCCGGGTGGTCGACGTCGTGCAGCCGGACGTCTGCTATATCGGCGGCGTCGGGCGGATGCTGAAAGTGGCCCGCTGGGCCGAAGCCGCCGGCCTGCCGGTGACGCCGCATTCCGCGAACCAGTCGCTGGTGACGGTGTTCACCCTGCACATCATGGGTGCGCTCGCCAATGCCGGCCCCTATGTCGAGTTCTCGATCGAGGGGCCGGATTATTACCCCTGGGAACAGGGCCTGCTGCGCAATCCGCCGCAGGCGCGCGACGGGATGGTCGCGATCCCCGACGGGCCAGGCTGGGGCGTCGAGATCGAGCCGTCCTGGCTCGCCAAGGCCGCCTATCAGGTCACGGAGATCGGCGCGTGATCGTGGACCGTGCCGAGCTCGTCGCCGAGGCCATCAGGTCGGGCACGCTCGCCGGTCTGCCGGGCGGGCATTTCATCGATGGGCGCTTCGTCGAGTCCGTCTCAGGGCGACGGATGGAGAGCTTCGATCCCGGCCGGGGCAAGGCCTTCGCCACGGTCGCGGCCGGTGACGGCGCGGATATCGATCGCGCGGTCGCAGCCGCCCGCGCGGCCCTGTCCGGTCCATGGTCGCGTCTGAGCCCGGCTGCGCGCGGCGAGATCCTGATGCGGGCGAGCCGCCTGATCGCCGAGCGCGCGGCCCGTTTCGCCGTGGTCGAGACCCTCGATTCCGGCAAGCGCCTTGCGGAAGCCGAGGGCGATGTCGGCGGCGTCGTGAAGGCCTTCGCCTATTATGCCGGCGCGGCCGACAAGCTGCATGGCGACAGCATGCCGCTCGGCCCTGACCATGTCGGGCTGACGATCGAGGAGCCGGTCGGCGTCGCCGCCCAGGTCGTGCCCTGGAACTATCCGCTCTCGACGGCGGCGCGCGGCATAGCTCCCGCGCTTGCAGCCGGCTGCACGCTCGTAGTGAAGCCGGCCGAGCAGACGCCCTTCACGACGCTGATGCTGGCGGAATTGCTTGACGAGGCCGGCCTGCCCGCAGGCGTGCTCAACGTCGTTGCCGGCACCGGCACTGATGCAGGCGCTGCCCTCGTCGCCCATCCCGGCATCGACCACATCACTTTCACCGGCTCGGTCGCGACCGGACAGCGCGTGATGCGGGCCGCGGCCGAGCATGTCACCCGGCTCGTGCTCGAGCTCGGCGGCAAATCTCCCCTCGTCGTGCTCGCCGATTGCGATCTCGACGCGGCCGTGGCCGGCATCATGGAAGCGATCTTCGAGAATGCCGGGCAGATCTGCTCGGCCGGCTCGCGCCTGATCGTCGAGGAGGCGATTGCCGCCCCCTTGCTCGAACGCCTCGTCGCCAGCGCGCAGGCTTTGCGGCCGGGCCATGGCCTTGGCGATGCCGGGATCGGGCCGATCAATTCCCCGGCGCAGCTCGCGCGCGTCGCCGGCCATGTCGACCGCGCCCGCGCCGCCGGTAATCGCATTCTCACTGGTGGCGCGATCGTACCGCCCGAGGAATGCGGCGGCGGCTGGTTCTACCAGCCGACCATCGTGCTGGCTGATGGTCCGGACGATCCGCTGGTGCAGGAGGAAATCTTCGGCCCGGTGCTGACGGTGCAGGTCATTCCCGATTTCGAGGCGGCGATCGCAGCTGCGAATGCCACCTCCTATGCGCTGGTCGCCGGCATCTACACGCGCGATCACGCCAGGGCCTGGCGCTATGCACGGGCCGTCGATGCTGGGCAGGTCTATATCAACGAGTTCTTCGCCGGTGGCATCGCGATGCCCTTCGGCGGCAACCGCAAATCCGGCTTCGGCCGCGCCAAGGGCATGGCGGGCTTGCGCTCCTATTGCAAGCTCAAGAGTGTGGTGGCGCGAATCTGATCCGGGGGGATGACGCGATAATGTCGAGCGATCTGTTCGCCAGTGATTTCAAGGCCGCGCCCTATTGGTGGGACGAGGTGCCTCGGCCCGAGCTGCCGCGCGCCGAGCCGCCGCAGCAAGCGGAAGTCGTCATCGTCGGCTCCGGCTATACCGGCTTGCAGGCTGCGCTCCAGACGGCACGGGGCGGGCGCCATACCGTCGTCCTCGATGCCGAAGCGGCGGGCTTCGGCTGCAGCACCCGCAATGGCGGCCAGATCTCGACCAGCGTGAAGCCGGGCTTCGACGAACTCGCCCGCCGCCATGGCCGGGAGCGCGCCTTCGCGATCATGCAGGAGGGCCGGAATTCGCTGCGCTATATCGGCGATTTCGTCCGTGACGAGGGGATCGATTGCGATTTCGGCGTCGTCGGCCGCTTCCATGCCGCGCATGCGCCCGGCAGATACGAGGAGCTGGCCCGCAGCGTCGGCACCCAGCCGAAAGGGCTGGAAGTCGCCTGCCATGTCGTGCCGCGCTCCGAGCAGCGCTGCGAGATCGGCTCCGATCTCTACCATGGCGGCGTCGTCTACGAGAGCCATGCCTCGATCAATCCCGCCCGCTACCATCAGGGCCTGTTGCAGCGCGTCGTCGCCGCAGGCGCCGAACTCGTCCCGCATTGCCCGGCGACGGGGATCGAGCGCATCGGGCAGGACTTTCTCGTCCAGACGCCGCGCGGAACGATCCGCACCCGCGACGTCGTCATCGCCACCAACGGCTATACCGGCCCGCTGACCGGCTGGCTGCGTCGTCGCGTCATCCCGATCGGCAGCTATGTCATCGCGACCGAGGCGCTGGAGCCGGAACTGGTCGACAGGCTGATCCCGAAGAACCGCATCGTCAGCGACACCCGCAAGGTCGTCTATTATTACCGGGCTTCGCCGGATCGGCGGCGCATCCTGTTCGGCGGCCGCGTCTCGCTGAGCGAGACCGATCCGCGCCGCAGCGGGCCGCTGCTGCATGGCGCGATGAGCCGGATTTTCCCGGAGCTCGCCAATCGCAAGATCAGCCATTCCTGGTGCGGCTTCGTGGCCTACAGCTTCGACGAGCTGATGCATATCGGCCGCCATGACGGCACGCATTACGCCATGGGCTATTGCGGCTCCGGCGTCGGCATGGCGAGCTATCTCGGCATGCGGCTGGGCCAGCAGGTGCTCGGCCTTGCGGAAGGCAAGACCGCCTTCGACGGATTGCCCTTCCAGACGCGGCCCTTCTACAGCGGCAATCCCTGGTTCCTCGCGCCTTCGGTCCTCTACTACAGCTGGCGTGATCGTCTCGCGCGCTAACTTATCGGATTGGTCGCCCCGAATTCTCAGAGTGGACCTTATGGCCAGACCAATTTCGCCGGACCCTGCATGAGGCGAGACGTGCGGACGCCGCTTGCAGGCCAACCGCGCGCTCATCTTTGGGGAACGCATCGTTCAAACGGGAGAACAGACACATGCCGCGCCAGCCGATCACGCCGACGAAAACGGCCCTTGCCCTCGTCATGGGCCTGGGCCTGTCGAGCGCTGCGCCCGCCTGGGCGCAGGAACTGACCGTCGTCTCCTTCGGTGGCTCCTACCAGGAGGGGCAGAGCAAGGCGCTCTTCCAGCCTGCCGCCAAGGCGCTGGGCATCAAGATCAAGGAGGAGACCTATACCAGCATCGCAGACCTGCGCCTCAAGGTGAAGGCCGGTGCCGTGACCTGGGACGTGGTCGCCAGCGGCTCCGGAAGCGCCGCCCGCGCCGGCGCAGAGGGCATCCTCGAGAAGCTCGACTACAAGGTCATCGACACCTCGAACTTCCTGCCCGGCACCAAGCAGGATTATTGCGTCGGCGGCGACGTTTTCTCGACCGTGCTCGCCTGGAACACCAAGACCTACGGCCAGAACGGGCCGCAGAGCTGGGCCGATTTCTGGGACGTGAAGAAGTTCCCCGGCAAGCGCTCCTATCGCAAGAGCGTGGCCGGCGCGCTGGAGCCGGCCCTGATGGCCGACGGCGTTCCCGCCGACAAGGTCTACGAGGTCCTGTCCCAGCCCGGCGGTATCGAGCGCGCGATCAAGAAAATCCGCGAATTGAAGCCGCATATCGCGGTCTGGTGGAGTTCGGGCGCGCAGCATGCCCAGCTGATGAAGGACGGCGAGGTCGACATGATCACCGGCTGGAACGGCCGCTTCGATGTCGCCGCCAAGGACGGCGCCAAGGTCGCCTATACCTTCAACCAGGGCCTGCTCGACTATGACTGTTTCGCGATCGCCAAGGGCGCGCCGAACAAGGATCTGGCGATGAAGTTTCTCGCCGAGATCAGCAAGCCGCAATACCAAGCCGAGTTCACGAAGTACATCACCTACGGCCCGACCAACAAGAAGGCCTATGAGGGCGGGGCGATCGATGCGGCCTATGCCAAGACCCTGCCGTCCCATCCCGACAATGCCGGCAAGCAACTGACGATCGATCTGGACTGGTACATCAAGTTCGAAGCCCAGGCTTCCTCCGCCTACCAGAACATGCTGACCGAATGAGACTGGCCGGCGATCACGAGCGGCCGCGCGATGTGGCCGCTTCTGCCTCGGGCTCCGCGACGGCCTTGCCCATCGCGGTCCGGCGGCTGAGCAAGGCCTATGGCGCGGTGCCGGTGCTGGACGAGATCGATCTTGATGTCCGGCCCGGCGAGTTCCTGACGCTGCTCGGCCCGTCCGGCTCGGGCAAGACGACGCTCTTGATGGCGATCGCCGGTTTTCTTAGGCCCGACAAGGGGTCGATCCGCTTCGGCGAGCGCGAGGTCGTCCGCCTCGCGCCGCACAAGCGCGAGATCGGCATGGTCTTCCAGAACTACGCGCTGTTTCCGCATATGGATGTCGCCCGCAATGTCGGCTTTCCCTTGCGGTTGCGGCGTGTGCCGGCGGCCGAGACCGCCCGGCGCGTCGAGTCGGCGCTGGAGATGTTCCAGCTCGGCGGCTTCGGTACCCGCCGGATCGACCAGCTTTCCGGCGGCCAGCGCCAGCGCGTCGCGCTCGCCCGCGCCATCGTCTTCGAGCCGCGCATCATCCTGATGGACGAGCCGCTTTCGGCGCTGGACAAGCAATTGCGCGAGCGCATGCAGATCGAATTGCGCCAGCTCCATGAGCGCTTGGGCACCACCACCGTCTATGTCACGCATGACCAGCGCGAGGCGCTGACCATGTCGGACCGCGTCGCCATCCTCGATCGCGGCCGCATCGCCCGCATCGACACGCCGCGCGCGATCTATGACGATCCCGGCAGCCGTTTCGTCGCCGAGTTTATCGGCGAATCCTCCTTCCTCGACGTAGCGATCGCGAATGGCATCGCTCGCGCCGCCGGTGCGACCATCCGCGCCGACAACCTTCCGACGCGGCAGGGCCGCTGCACGATGGTGCTGCGGCCGGAGCGCCTGCATCTGCTCGGACCGGGCGAAGGGGAGGGAATGAATTGCTTCGAAGGCCGCGTGACGGGCGCGGTCTACCAAGGCGACACGCTGCTGTTGCAGACGGTCCTGAACGGCGGGAGCCCGGTTGCGCTGCGCCTGACGACGCGTGGCGGCGAAGGCCCGCCGCCCGTACCGGGTACGCCCGTCCGCATCGGCATTGCCGTCTCCGATACCGTGCTGCTGCCCGACGAGGCGCGGGGCGCGCCGTGACGGCCGCGAGCGCCTTCGATTCCGCCGGCCCGGCCGGCGATGACCACGCCGCCGGCCTGCGGCGCGACCAGTGGCGCGAGCGCATGGGGTTGGCCAGCCTCGCGGCACCGGCGCTCCTGCTCGTCACGATCACCATGCTGGTTCCGGTCGGCTGGCTCTTCGGCCTGTCCTTCCTCGACGACAACGGCGCGCTGAGCCTCGAACACTATCGGCGCATGCTGGCCGAGCCCTCTTATGGCCGGACCTTCCGCACCACCTTCGAGATCAGCTTCGTCACCACGCTGATCTGCATCCTGCTCGGCTATCCCCTGGCCTATTTCCTGTCGCAACTGCCAAGGCGGGCCGCCAATCTCTGCATGATCGCGGTGCTCTTGCCGTTCTGGACCTCGCTTCTGGTGCGCACCTATGCCTGGCTCGTGCTGCTCCAGCGTAGCGGCCTGATCAACACATGGGGCATGAAGCTCGGCCTCTGGAGCGAGCCCTTGCAGCTCGTTCACAACATGGGCGGCACGCTGATCGGCATGGTCCATATCATGCTGCCCTTCATGGTGCTGCCGCTCTACGGCACGATGCGCGCGATCGACCGGAACCTGCTGCGCGCCGCCGCCAGCCTCGGCTCCACGCCGGTCCACGGCTTCTGGACTGTGTTCTTCCCGCTCTCGCTGCCCGGGCTCGCGGCCGGCGCTTCGCTCGTCTTCGTGCTCTGCCTCGGCTTCTATGTGACGCCGGCCATGCTCGGCGGCGGCAAGGTGACGATGGTCTCGAACCGCATCGCCAACGATATCGAACTGTTCTTCAACTGGGGCGCGGCGAGCGCGCTCGGCGTCGTGCTGCTGGTAATCACGCTGGTCGTGCTCGTGCTGGCGGCGCGGTTGTCGCGCGGCGCCGGCCTGTTCGGGGCGGGGCACTGAGATGAGCTGGCTCGATCGTCCCGCCAGCGACACGCAGATCAGCCATGGCGCGCGGCTCTGGCTCTATGCGGTCGGCGCGCTGGTGCTGGCCTTCCTGGCCATACCGACGCTGATCGTCATCCCGATGTCCTTCTCCCAGTCGCAATATCTGGAGTTCCCGCCGCGGGAATGGTCGCTGCGCTGGTACGAGGCCTATTTTGCCTCGTCGAGCTGGATGGCGGCGACCGCGACCTCGTTCAAGGCAGGCTTCTGCACGGCATTGCTGGCGACACCGATGGGCACCCTCGCAGCCTACGGCCTGCACACCGCGCGCCTGCGCTTCGTGGGGCTCGCGATCCTCGCCCTGCTGACGCCGACGATTGTGCCGGTAATCCTCGTCGGCATCGCGCTGTTCTACGCTTATGTGCAGCTCAAGATGGTCAATTCCTTCCTCGGCATCGTTCTGGCGCATACGATGCTGGCCGTGCCGATCGTGATGATGATCGTCGGCTCGGCCCTGAAGAGCTTCGATCTCGATCAGGAGCGCGTGGCGCGCAGCCTCGGCGCCACGCGAACCCAAGCCTTCCTGCAGGTGACGGCGCCGCAGATCGGCTTTGCCCTCGTCACCTCGGCGGTGCTGTCCTTCCTGACCTCCTTCGACGAGGTCGTGATCGCGCTTTTCGTCTCCGGCGGCGATAACGCCACGCTGACGCGGATGATGTTCCTGGCGCTGCGCGACCAGATCGACCCCACCATCGCCGCGATCTCGACGATCATGATCGTGATGACGTCGCTGCTGCTGGCGGTGTCGCAGCTCTTCGGCAAAAGCGAGACCTGAGGGGTCGCAGGCCATCAACAAGACGCCGGCCGTGGGAGCGGCCGGCGTCGTGAATATCCTGATGGAAGCCTGGCTCTACGTCTTCGGCTCGGCCGCAGGCGCCGGCTGCGCGGGCGCCTTGCTCGCCCCGCCCACGGACGCGGCCAATAGCGCCTGCGTCGGATCGGCGCCCTCGAACCCGGCCTGCTTCAGGATCTCGTCGAGGATCGGCTTCTGCGCGGTGAAGCTGAGCAACTGGCTCGACAGATCGCGGACCGCGCCCGCCTGCTCGCCGCCCGCACCGCCATTCATCGCGCCGACGAGATTGCCGGCGCTGAAGATGCGGATATCCGAGATCTTCTCGATCGGCTTCATCGCCTGCGCCAGGGCGGCCGGCACGATGTCGACGCGGGCCTTGTTGAGTTCGAATTCGATGATCGCCGGCGACAGCGCGTTGCGGGCCTCGTTCTTGGCCCGCTCGGCCCGCGCCTGCGCCTCGCCGAGTTCGATCACGCCGGCCGCGCGAATCTTGGCGGCGGCGGCTTCCGCCTCCGCTTCGATCTTGGTCGCGGCCGCGAGGTTTTCCGCGGCCTGACGCTCGGCCTCGGCCTTGACGGTGACCGCTGTGGCCTCCTGCTCGGCAATACGGCGCGCATCGAGCACGGCGATGCGCTTGGCACGTTCGGCGATCTCGACCTCGCGGGCCGTCGTCACCTGCTCTTCGGCGGTGATGGCGGAAGCCTTGGCCTCGTCGGCGCGGGCGCGGGCGGCCTGTTCCTCCTCGGTCTTCTGGGCAACGGCGATCGCCGCCTCGATACGCGCGGTCTCGGTGATCTTGCGGGCTTCCGCCTCACGCTCGGCAATGCCGCGCTCGGCGGCGATGCGGGCGGATTCACGGGCCTGGCGCGTCTCGGAATCGCGTTCGGCGATGCCGCGCTCGGCTTCGAGCCGCGCCGTCTCCTCATTGAGACGGGCGAGCTGCTCGGCCTTGGCCGCCTCGGCGCGGGTTTCGGCCGTCTTGTTGGCGATGTCGCGTTCCTGGCTGAGCTCGGCGTCGCGCTGCTCGCGTTCGATCGTCAGGCGGCGCAGCGAGGCCTCGCGGTCCTTGGTCGCGATCTCGACCTCGTTGTCGCGGACGATCTGGTTGCGCTCGCGCTTGCGCTCCTCGGTGATCTTGGTCAGCGCCGTCAGGCCTTCGGCGTCGAAGGTATTGTTTGGGTTGAAATGCTTGATATCGGTCTGGTCGAGCCGCGTCAGCGAGACCGATTCCAGTTCCAGACCGTTGGACTGAAGGTCATGCGCGACCGCCGCCTGCACCGACTTCACGAACTCGGCCCGCTGCTCCTGCAGATCGCGCAGCGACATGGTGGCGGCGACCGAGCGCAGGCCGTCGACGAACTTGGCCTCGACCAGTGCCTTGAGGGCATCGGCATCGTTGGTGCGGTCGCCCAGCGTCTGCGCGGCGAGCGCGATGTTCTCGGCATCCGGCTTCACGCGGACATAGAACTCGGCGGTGATATCCGCCCGCATCCGGTCCTTGGTGATCAGGGACTCGTTCTCGGCGCGCTTCACTTCGAGGCGCAGCGTGCTGAGCGAGACCCAGGAATAGGAGTGGAAGATCGGCAGGATGACCGAGCCGCCGTCGAGCACCACCTTCTTGCCGCCGAGGCCAGTGCGGACATAGGCCTTGTCGCGCGTCGCCCGCGTGTAGAGCGACGTCATGATGATGCCGATCACCACGACGGCGACGAGAATGCTGGCGGCGATGATGCCGAGCGTGAAGAAATCCATGTCTCAGACCCCCGTTGAGGCGCTGTTTGCGACGCTGTCCGGCGCGGGAATGGCCTCGAACAGGCCGTCCGCTCCATCGACGATCAGCACCAGCGTGCCCGTTGCCATCAGATGTCCCGGCGCCGCCCTGGCGCGCAGGATGTGAACATTGTCGTACCGGTCCTTCACGCGAACCGAGCCGGGATGGCCCTGGTCGAGCGGGCCGATCGTGACGGTGCCGATCAGGCCGATGAATTCTGCCTGGCTCAGCGCATTAGTTTCGTCGCGCGGGATGATGCGGGCGATGCCGCGGCTCGCCCAGCGCGTCGCCGGCACGGCCGCCAGCATGGCGGCTGGCACGGCGATCAGGAGCGGCAGCGGCCGCAGGATCTGCGCGGCCAGGCTCTGCAGCGCGAAGCCGAAGACGGCGAAGGCGGTGAGCAGGATCACCGCCAGGACCAGGATCGGCACGCCGCCGGCATTGAGCCAGGACATCCAGCCGCCGAGCAGGCCGGCTTCGTGGTCGCCCGGCCCGTGATGGCCGAGCCCGTCATCGAGCAGACCAGAGGCCGAGGCGCCGATCAGGACCGAGACCAGCTCGATCAGGCCGAGCCCGGCCACGACCATCAGCGCCACCCAGAAGGGCGCGGTGCCCGGCTGGATGATGTCGCTCATCAGCGCTGGCCTTCCCGGAACGCCCTTAGCCTGGCTTCGATCGCATCCTCGCGCTGGATACGGCCGAGCTCATCCACCTCCGCCGCGCCCGTCATCGGCTTGGCCGGAACTCCGGTGACGCGCTCGACGGCGGAAAGGGCCGCGGCGAGGCGCTGATCGTTGCGCTGCGAGGGGGTGGAGGGATCGTTCGCAGCGACGGCACGTTCGGCGCGCCTGGCATCGTCGAGCCGCTTCATCGCGTCGGCGCGGGCCGAGGCGATGCTGCGCAATGTGGCCTCGGCTTCCGCGATCTCGCCGGCATTCTCGGTGACGGCCTTGGCGAGCGCGGTGCGCTGCGCTTCGAGGTCGATCTGGACGCCGGTCGCCGCACGGGCAAGGTCCTCGCGGCCCTTCTCCAGCCCCGTCTTGATCTTCTGGTCGAGGTCGCGGATTTCCTCGTCGAGATCGGCGGCCTTGGCCTTGAGGCGATGGCCGGCGGCAACCGCGACGCCGAGCGCGGCCCGGGCCTCCTCGGCGATTTTCTCGATCTCGCGCACGGCCTGCTGTGCGACGGCGGTGGTGTTGGCGCCTTCGGCGGCGTCGACCGCATTGTTGACGACGCCGGCGATCACGCGACCGAGGCGGGCAAGGATTCCTTCGTTGGACATCGTGCTCTCCCTGTGTGTGTGAATTCCGGCCTGGACAGCGACGAGGACACTGATCGTCGATCCCTGGAAGGACAGACGCGCCTCGGCAAAGTCGTTCCAGCCGCCGCGATAGCCATCCACCGAATAGGGGACGACAATCCGCCCGTTGATGGTGGCGATGCTGATGCTGTCCGGGCCCTTGATGGCGAAGAGTTTGGAGTCGAGCGGGATTTCGACGGTGGGCTCGTTGGGCTGTTGCCGGCTGTGGTCGCGCAGCGCCAAGGTCGCCATGCGCGATGGGAGGCCGGTTTGCGCCCGGATCTCCTCATAGGCTTCCTCGTGCAGCGCCACGAGATTGGCGCCCGTCGTACCGTCGAGGATCGCCATGGCCTGCCGATAGGCGGCGAGGGTGGCATTCAGCGCCTCGCGATCTTCGCCGCTGGGCGCCAGCAGAAGCGCCATCGTAGTTTGAGGCTTCTTGACCATACGCTTTATATAAAGCACTTCATTGGTGCTTTCAAGATGGGCGCTGCACCGGGCTCCGTGAAAGTTAACGCAGGTTAACGGCCTTGGCCTCAATTCGCGGCAGATAGGCCACGGCAGGCCAGTCGCACCAGCCCCTCGATCTGGCGGTCGAGTTCGGGGCGGGGGACGGCTATCAGCTTCTCCTCCAATCCGATCGCGACGACGCCGTGGACGGCCGAGAACAGCGTCCGGCCCAGGAGGTTGCGATCCTCCGCGCTGCGATCCGGCACCAGCGTGCCCAACGGCTGGAGGATGTGCCGGAACATGGTCATCTGCTCAGAGACGGCCCAGTCGGGCACCACGGCGCCCTCAGCCATGCGGTGTTCGAACAGCACGCGCCAGAGCTGCAGGTTGTCGCGGGCGAAGGCCGAGTAGGCGAGGGCAACAGCAACGAGGGCTTCCGTGGCCTGTTCCTGTGACGAAACGGGTGGGGATGCGGCGTTGAGCGCCGCGTCAAGCCGGGCGAGGGTGCGCGAGCCGACCCGCAGTACGAGCTCGTCCATATCCGCGACGAGATTGTAGATCGCGCCGAGCGAGCAGCCGATCTCCTGCGCGAGCTCGCGCGCCTTCAGGCCCGCAAGGCCTTTCCCGGCGATGGCCCGCTCTGCCGCATCGATCAGAAGGTCGCGCTGCCGGTCACGCCGCGCTGCCGTGGTGGTCATCTCTGCGTTCTCGCCTCGGTCGTCTGTCGCCTGACTGTGAACGTCGTTCAAAATAATTCTTGAACGACGTTCATGAATGCGCTATCGATTCATTCGTGAACAACGTTCATAGCAGGGGAAAGCCAATGCTCAAAATGTTTCTCACCTTCGTTCGTGGCGGCGTCGCCGTCGCCGAGGAGCGCTTCGCCGATCGCAACGCCCTTCTGATCCTCGACCAGCAATTGCGGGACGCAGCCGGCGCCTTCGAGCGCGCCAAGAAAGCGCTGGCGATCGCAATCGCGCAGGACCGGCAGGAGACCGAACGCCTCGCCTCAAGCAGCACGCGCATCGCCGATCTGGAAAACCGCGTCGCAGCGGCATTGGGCGCTGGTGACGAAAGCCTCGCCCGGGAGGGCGCCGAGGCGATTGCGGCGCTGGAGGCTGATCGCGAGGCGGCTTCAAGCGCGCAGGCGCTCTTCGCTACCGAGATCCTCCGCCTGCGCCGTCATGTCGCTCAGGCTCAGGCGCGGATTGCCGAGCTCGATCGCGGCCGGCGCCTCGCCCGTGCCTCGGAGGCCGTGCGCCAGATGCGGCAGGGCCGGATCGAGCCCGGTCCCGCCCATGAGGCGACGCTGGCCGAAGCCGAGCAGACGCTGAAGCGGCTGCGGGAGCGCCAGGTCGAGGCTGAGGCGGCGGAGACTGCGCTCGACGAACTCGATGGCGCCGCCGCAATTTCCGTCGCGGAAAAGCTGGCGGCCAAGGGCTTCGGCCCCCGGCTGCGGACGACCGCCGAGGATGTGCTGGAGCGCCTGCGCCAGCGTGCGCCCGCCCCCGCGAACTGATCGAGCGGCAATCGCATTTCAAACAGGGAGATCGTCATCATGAACCAGAACGTTCAGCCGCATAGCGGCGCCTGGGTCAGCTTCACCTACGCCTCCTTCTTCGCTGCCGGCGCGATGGTCGCGGCTGGTATCCTGTTCCTGCCGCTCGACTGGTGGGCCAGGGGTTATCTCGCCATGGGTTGCGTCATGCTGGTCCAGTCCTGCATCACCATGACCAAGACAGTGCGCGACATGCACGAGGCGTCCAGGCTGGTGAACCGCATCGAGGACGCCCGCACCGAACGCCTGCTGATGGATGCCGGCAAGCCGGCGCCGTGAACCTCGCCGGTAAGCTCCGCTTAACCGCAAGATCGCATCGCCCGCCGCCGGCAAGGATTGCTTTGCGGGGGCGATGCGAACCTTTCTCGAACCGCGCGAGTGCATGATGTTCGACACCCTGATGCTGAAAAGGCGCTTCGCGCCGCTGTTCTGGGCGCAGTTCTTTTCCGCCTTCAACGACAATTTCCTCAAGAACGCGCTGGTCTTCATCATCCTCTACCGGCTCGCCGGTTCGCATGGCGAGGCGCTGGTGACGCTGGCGGGCGGGCTCTTCATCCTGCCTTTCTTCCTGCTCTCCGGCATCGGCGGTCAGATGGCCGACCGCTTCGACAAGGCGATGATGGCGCAGCGCCTGAAGCTGGCCGAGATCGGCGCGGCCGGCGTCGCGGCGCTCGGCTTCACGCTGCATTCCGTGCCGATGCTCTTCGTCGCGCTCTTCCTGTTCGGCGTCATCGCCGCCCTGTTCGGGCCGATCAAATACGGCATCCTGCCGGATCACCTGAAGCGCGAGGAACTGCCGGCCGGCAACGCGCTGATCGAAGGCGCGACCTTCATCGCCATCCTGCTCGGCACCATCGCCGGCGGCCTGACGGCGCGCGAGGGAGGCGATGCCGCCCAGCTCAGCCTGCTCATCATGGTCTTCGCGCTGGCCTGCTGGGTCGCGACTTTGTTTATCCCGAAGACCGGCCCCGCCGCGCCCGATCTCGTGATCGACCGCAACATCCTGCGCTCGACCCGCGACCTCCTGAAAGACCTCTGGGCTGATGCGCGGCTCTGGCGCACGGGCGTCATGGTCTCGCTCTTCTGGCTGATCGGCGCCGTCGTGATGGCGCTGCTGCCGGCGCTGGTGAAGAACGGCATGGGCGGCACCGAGATGGTCGTCTCCGCCTATCTCGCGACCTTCGCGATTGCGATCGCCGTCGGTTCCGGCATCGGCTCCTTCCTGGCGAGCGGGCGCATCGTGCTCCTGCCCGTGCCGGTCGCCGGCATCGTCATGGGCCTGTTCGCGCTCGATCTCGGCTGGGCCGTGTCCGGCATCATCGCGCATCAGCCGGCGCAGGATATCGGCGTCTTCTTCGGCGGTTCTCCCGCCTGGCGCGTCGGCATCGACCTTGCCGGTCTCGCCATCGCCGGCGGCATCTTCATCGTGCCGTCCTTCGCCGCGACCCAGGCCTGGGCGCCGGCCGAGAAACGCGCCCGCATCGTCGCCGCCGTCAACGTGCTCTCGGCCGCCTTCATGGTCGCCGGCGCGGCGTTCGTTGCCCTGCTGCAGGCGGCAGGCCTGACGCTCAGCCATCTCTTCCTGCTGATCGGCGCCCTGACCATCGCGGCCTCGGTCTGGATTTTCCGGACGCTACCGACCAATCCGCTCAGCGATTTCCTCTCGATCCTGTTCCGCGCCTTCTACCGCGTCGAAGTCACCGGCCGCGAGAACATTGCCAAGGCCGGCGACAACGCCATCATCGCGCTGAACCATGTCTCCTTCCTCGATGCCGCGCTCGCGCTCTCGATCCTCGACAAGGAGCCGGTCTTCGCCATCGACCATGGCATCGCCCAGCGCTGGTGGGTAAAACCCTTCCTGAAGCTGACACGGGCGATGCCGCTCGATCCGTCACGCCCGCTGGCGACGCGCTCGCTGATCAACGCGGTCAAGAACGGCGAAAGCCTGGTGATCTTCCCGGAAGGGCGCCTCACCGTCACCGGCAGCCTGATGAAGGTCTATGACGGCGTCGGCATGATCGCCGAGAAATCCGGCGCTCCGATCGTGCCGGTCCGCATCGAGGGGCTGGAAGCGACGATCTTCTCGCGCCTGACCCGCGAGCAGGTCCGCCGCCGCTGGTTCCCGAAGGTGCGCGTCACGGTGCTGGACCCGGTCTCGCTGACCGTGCCCGACGAGCTCAAGGGCAAGCCGCGCCGCCAGGCTGCGGGCGCCGCGCTCTACCAGATCATGTCGGACCTGATCTTCAAGACCACCGATATAGACCGCAGCGTCTTCGAGGCTGTTGCCGAAGCCGCCAAGCTCAACGGCAAGGGCCGTGTCGCGGTCGAGGACCCGATCACGGGCACGCTGACCTACAAGCGCCTCCTGATCGGCGCCGAGGTGCTCGGCCGCAAGCTGATGCCGCTCGCCGGAAAGGGCGAGGCGATCGGCGTGATGCTGCCCAACGCCAATGGCGCGGCCGTGACGCTGCTCGGCCTGATGTCGGCGGCGCGCGTGCCGGCAATGATCAATTTCACGGCCGGCGCCGGCAACATCGCATCCGCCTGCAAGGCGGCGCAGGTGAAGACCATCGTCACCTCGCGCGCCTTCGTCGAGAAGGGCCGGATGGGCCCGCTGATCGAGGCGCTCTCGGCGGATGTTAAGGTCGTCTACTTGGAAGACGTCCGCGCCACCGTCTCGACCGGCGACAAGCTCAAAGCGCTCTGGCGCCATGGCCATGCGATCGAACAGGCGAAAGGCTCGGACCGCGCCGCGATCCTGTTCACCTCGGGCTCGGAAGGCGCCCCCAAAGGCGTCGTGCTCAGCCATGCCAACATGCTGGCCAATGCGGCGCAGGCTGCGGCGCGCATCGATTTCGGCCGGCGCGACAAGGTCTTCAACGTGCTGCCGGTCTTCCACTCCTTCGGCCTGACGGCGGGGCTCATCCTGCCGCTGGTCTCGGGCGTGCCGGTCTATCTCTATCCCTCGCCGCTGCATTACCGGATGGTGCCGGAGCTGGTCTACGGCTCGAACGCCACGATCCTGTTCGGCACCGACACCTTCCTCACCGGCTATGCCCGTGCCGCGCACCCCTACGATCTGCGCTCGCTGCGCTACATCGTGGCCGGCGCCGAGCCGGTGAAGGACACGACGCGGCGGACCTATGCCGAGAAATTCGGTCTGCGCATCCTCGAGGGCTATGGCGTGACCGAGACCGCGCCGGTGCTGGCGCTGAACACGCCGATGTTCAACCGCTTCGGCACGGTCGGCCGGATCATGCCGGGCATGGAAGCCAGGCTCGAGCCGATGCCGGGCGTCGAGGAGGGCGGTCGCCTGCATGTCCGCGGCCCCAACATCATGCTGGGCTATCTCAAATCGGAGAACCCCGGTGTGCTGGAGCCGCCGCCCGAAGGCTGGCACGATACCGGCGACATCGTCGTGATCGACAAGGACGGCTTCGTCACCATCAAGGGCCGGGCCAAGCGCTTCGCCAAGATTGCGGGTGAGATGGTCTCGCTCGCCGCGGTCGAGGCGCTCGCCGCCGAATGCTGGCCGGGCGTGCTGTCCGGCGTCGCCAGCCTGCCCGATGCCCGCAAGGGCGAGCGGCTGGTGCTGGTGACGCAGCAGAAGGATGCAACCCGCGCCGCCTTCCAGACCTTCGCGAAGGGCAGGGGTGCTGCGGACCTGATGATCCCGGCCGAGGTCGTGGTGGTGCCAGCCGTGCCGGTGCTCGGCTCCGGCAAGCTCGATTTCGCCGGCATCGCCAGGCTGGTCAAGGAGCGGGCCGCGTCGCCCGCGCCTCTGCCGGTGGAGGTCTGATGCTCGGCTTCTGGCTGAAGGCGCTGACCCGGCCGACGCTGGACCTGACGCTGACGACGGCGCCGGGCCAGCAGACCCGCATCATCGAGCGGCCGGGCCTGGTGCTGGATGATGCGGAGCTCGCCGCGCTGGTCGAGCAGTTGCGCACGGTCGCGGGCCGGACGCTGGCGCAGGGCGCGTTGACCTATGGCGTCTTCTCCGGCGAGCGCGAGCGCCTGAGCCAGAGCATCATCACCCTGATCAGCGAGACGGCGACCGGCCGGCCGATCGCCTTCAATGCGCTGGCGCAGATGCCGCTCACGCTCGCGGGCGAGCCCGAGCAGGTCACCCATCTCGGCCTCGTCATGGTCGATCCCGAGGTACGCGGGCGCGGTCTGTCCTGGGTGCTCTACGGCCTGACCGTGCTGGTGCTGTTCGTGCGCGGAGGTTTGCGACCGCGCTGGATCTCCAACGTCACGCAGGTGCCGAGCGTCGTCGGCATGGTCTGCGAGACCTTTTCGGAGGTCTATCCCTCGCCCGATCCGGGCAGCCGCCAGAGCTTTGCGCATCTCTCGCTCGCGCGGCAGATCATGCGCGATCACCGCCATGTCTTCGGCGTTGGCCCCGAAGCCGGCTTCGACGAGAGCCACTCGATCATCACCGATGCCTATACCGGCGGCTCGGACGACCTGAAGAAGAGCTTCGAACAGGCGACACATCACCGCGAGGAGCGCTACAACGCATTCTGCCGCGAGAAGCTCGATTACGGCCGCGGCGACGACGTGCTCCAGCTCGGCCGCATGGATTTAGCCGCGGCGCGGAGCTACCTGCTCGGCCAGGTGCCACGTTCATCGCTGCCGGGACTGCTCGGCGCTTCGGCCTTCCTGCTGGTACAGCGCCTCCTGCTGCCGCTGGGGCATTGGCTCGACGATAGCCGCCGTTTCGGTACGCTGCGTCCGCGCATGGCAAGGACGAAACCATGATCCCCGGCTTCAGCTACGAGCTCTTCGCCACCCGCAATATCGGTTTCGTCTCGGAGGCCGAGCAAGCGCGTCTGCGGCAGGCGACGATCTTCGTCTGCGGCGTCGGCGGCATGGGCGGGGCGGCCTTCATGGCTCTGGTCCGAGCTGGGGTCGGCCGCTTCGTCATCGCCGATATCGACGTCTTCGAGATATCGAACCTAAACCGGCAGGTCTTCGCCCATGCCGGTACGATCGGCCGGCCGAAGGCGGACGCGGCGGCCGAGGCCGCGCGCGCGATCAACCCGGAGATCGAGATCGAGGTGCTCGGCGCCGAATGGGTCGAGCGCCTGCCGGAGATCGCCCGTCGCTGTCCGGTGATTGTCAACGGCATGGACGACATCGCAGCCGGCCTGCACCTCTACCGCACGGCGAAGGTGGCCGGAGCGACTGTGATCGACGCCTATATGGCGCCCTTGCCCTCGGTGATCGCGGTCCGCCCCGACGACCCGCGGCCTGAGGAGAGACTGGGATTCCCGACCATCGGCAAGGACTGGCGCAACCTGTCAGAGGATGACAGGCGCGCGGCCATGCTCTGCGAGGTCACGCATGTCATGCTGCATTCGCGCTCGCGCCATCATGTCGATCTGGCCATTGCCGGCGAGGTCGCGGCTGGCCGGCGCAGCCGCATGTCCTTCGCGCCGATGGTGATCACGACGGGCATGATGATGGCCTATGAGGCGATCGCGCTCACGCTGGACCGGCGCACCGGAACCGATTGCCGCGGCTGGTTCTTCAACCCCTATCGGCCGGCGGTGGAGCGGCCCTGGCCGGCTCCGATTGCGGCGCTGCTGAAACCCTTCGTGGCGCGGGCGCTCGCCAAGATGGTCTCCGGGCCATGACCGGCGGCTTCGCCAATCCGGCCTTGGTGGCGGATTCGATCGTCGATCTCTGTGGCGCGCTCGGGCTTGCCGTCGCGATGATGAGCTTGCGTCGCCGCGATCCGCGTGGCGCTCTGACGCGGCGCTTCCTCGTCGCGATGGGGCTGGTCGCGGCGCTTTTCCTGCTGCGCGCGCTCGGCTGGTGGAGCGGCAGCGTGTTGCTCAGCCGGCTGGCGCTGGCCTGTGCCGCGCTGTTCCCGCTCGGAGCCTTGATCGTCACCGAGGGCATGCTGCGCCGGCATGCCCCGCGTCCCGGCAAGATCGCGGTGCTTGCCGGATCGCTCCTGCTGGTTCTCGCCGGTCTCCTCGGCTTCGACGAGCCGGGCCGGGCCTATGATCTGGCGCTGGCGGGCTTCCAGCTCCTGACGATTGCCTTCTGCGGGCTCCTGCTGTTCCGGCGGGATCAGGCCTCGCTGACCGTGTCCGAGAACACCAGCGTCTGGCGACTTGCGCTTTGCGCCTTCCTGATCCTGCCCTTCGCGCTCAGCGATTTTCGCGAGTTGCTGCCGGGTCTGCCGGTGAGGCTCGGCGGCGTCGGCGCCTTGCTTCTGGTCTCGATCCTGCTGGTGACCGGCGGGGCGGCACCGGCCCGGCGGCAGCGCTTCGCGATGCTCAGCCTGCGCGTCGTGGCCGCGCTGCTTCTGGGTTTCGCGGCGGCGCTGGTGACCCCCGATGCCGGCTTCGCCCATGTTGCAAGACTCTGCGCCGTCGCGCTCGCCGGGGTGCTCGCCATTGCGCTGGCCGTCGATGCGCTGTCGAGCGCGTTCGATGCGGAAGCGCCCGGAATCCTCGATTCCCTTGCCCGGTCGCGAGCGCAGACGCGGGAAGCCTTGATCGCCCAGCTCGCGACACATCCGTTGTTCGGCAGCGCGCGCCGGCTCGATGAAGCCGGGCTCGCCGATTACGACCCCGCCATCCTGCGGCCGGCCTTGCATGGCATCGGCGTGCTGCACGCCTCCGGGCGCGGCTGGCCCTGGCCGGCGACCGATCCGGCTGCCGAGCGATTGGCGGCGCTGATGGCCTCCCATGCCGGGAGCCATCTGCTCGTGCTGGGCGAAGCGCCGCTCGACCTGCTGCTGGTGACCGTGCCGGTGGTCTCTGCCGATCCGGCGACCGAGACGGCACTGGCCTTGGTGCGCCGCTTGCTGGCAACCGCACCGAGCGAGGCAGCCGCATGATCGAGATCCGCAGCAACGACCGCAAGGCGGCCTTCGCCGTCACCGCCGATGTCTATCCGCCCGACAGCCGCTACGTTCCGCCGATGTGGTCCGATTTCGACCGCATGCTCGATCCGGCCCGGAATCCGCTGGTGACGCAGGGCCATGGCCGTTTCGAGCTGTTCACCGCGCTGCACGATGGCCGACCCCTCGGCCGCATCGTCGCGGCGATCCATGACGCCTCCAACACCAGGCACGGCACTCTGCGCGCGCAGTTCGGCTATTTCGACTGCGCTGATGATCCCGAGATTGCTGCGGCCCTACTCGGCTCGGCGGAGAATTGGGCGCGCGAGCGCGGCATGGCCGAACTCGTCGGCAACTTCAATCTGACCGCGATGCAGCAAGCCGGTGTCGTCACCGGCGGCTTCGACAACGCGCCCTTCACCGACATGCTCTGGAGCCCGCCGTATATCGCGCGCCTGCTCGAAGCGAACGGTTATGCCCCGACCTTCCCGATGACGACCTTCCGGATCGATCTCGCCGATATCGATCCGCGCAGTTTGCTCGGCCCGAAGCAGCAGGAGATCCTCGCCGATCCCGATTATCGCTGGATGCCGATTGACCGCCGCCATTTCGCCGAGAGGCTTGAGGACTCCCGGCTCATCCTCAATGACGGCTTCGACGCCAATCCGATGTTCGTGCCGCCCACGGCCGAGGAATATCGCTTCCAGGCCGGCGACATGATGTGGGTCATCGACAAGCGCATCTCGACCGTGGTTCATCACAAGGGGGAGCCGGTCGGCGCGATCATCGCAATCCCCGATCTCAACCCGCTGGTGAAGGCTGTTGGCGGGCGGATGGGCCTGAGCTTCCCGTTCCGCTTCCTGCGGCATCGCTGGACCAACCGGCGCGCGGTGATCGTCTACCAGTCGGTCAATCGCGCCTTTCACAATCGCGGCCTCAACGGGGCGATGCTGTTCAAGGTCGTGAGCGCTCTCAAGGAGGCCGGCTATACGGAGCTCGGCGGCACCTGGATCGCCGACGTCAACGGACCGAGCTTGCGCCAGGCCGAGAAGGCCGGTGCCAAACCGCTGCATCGGCTGCATCTCTTCGCCAAGCCTCTGCGAGATTGAGCGATGCTCGATAGCGATCTCTTCCGGACGTTGATCGCCGAGGCGAGCCTGGCGCCGAGCGTCCACAACATCCAGCCGACGCGCTGGCGCCTGCTCGCGGCCGACACGGTGCTCGTACTGGAGGATGGTGAGAGGCGCCTGCCGGCAGCGGACCCGACCGGCCACGATGTCCGGCTTTCGCATGGCGCGGCGATCGAAGGATTGTCGTTGGCCTGTGGCGGGCATGGCCTCCGGATCGCGCGCATGGAGCTGGGCGATGGCTCGGATGAGGTCTCGGGGCTGCGCGTGATCGCCCGTCTGACGCTTGGCCCCGGCGGGGCGGTGGACTCGCTCGCTTCAGCTGTCGCAGGCCGACGCTCCTGGCGTGGTCGCTTTCTGCCGGCCGCAGGCGAACTCCAGGAAGCCCTTCAAAGGCTTGCTGCCGCGCCCGACCTCCTCGTCGTCCCGTCGGGCTCTGCCGTGGTGGAGATCGCGGAGCTGGCGGACCGCGTCGGCTTCCATTTCCTGTGCGAAGATGCGCATCGGCGTGAGCTGCTCGCCTGGATGCGGTTGTCACGCCACGATTCGCGCTATGGCCGCGACGGCCTCAATGCGGAGGCGATGGCGCTGGGCAGCGTCGAGGCGATGGGAGCATCCCTCGTGCTCGGGCCCTTGTTCCCGCTGCTGAAACGCCTCGGTCTTGCCGAACCGCTGACGCGGGAGCGTTCCAAGACGGCATCGGGCGCGATCGCGCTGTTTCACCGGCCGCTGGGCGAGGACCCGCTGGAGACGGGCCGTGCCTTCTACCGGGCTTGGCTCTCGATGGAAGCGCAGGGGCTCGGCGCCTGTCCGATCTCGGTGCTTGCCGACTGGCCGGTCAGCAATGCCGCCCTTCTGGCGCGCCATCCGTTGCCGGCCGGGCGCAGGCTCGTCAACGTCTTCCGGCTGGGTCGGGTGCCGCCAGACGCCGCTTCGCATCGCGCGCGGTTGCCTGTCGCGGAGCTGATCGTCTGACGGCGGGTCGGAAACGCTCAATCCCGCTTGCGCCAGGCCCGGAAGCGGTTGAGCGCACGGACGCACCCGAGCGCGAAGCGCGCCATCGGCCGCTGCAGAAACGGCACGTCGGCTGCGAGCAGGAGCAGGCCGAGCGGCAGCATCCACAGCCCCAGCAACGGCAGGAACGAGAATACGCCACCGGCGATGAGGGCGATGCCGGCGGGAATGCGGACCAGCCGCGAGCGCGGATGGCGCAGCCATCTCAGGGCTGCCGCCATCCGGGTCGGCAATTCCTGCTCGATATGCCGGAAAGCACGACGCAGTTCCTGTTTGGCCGATAAAGCTTGCATGATCTCGTATTCATCGCGCCGCGGAGCGGAGGCGCGGCTTTGCAGGAAGCAGCTACCGGACGACGTGGCCCTGCCTGCGTCCATTCCGGGGCGTGCGGCATGAGCAATCGTCGCCCAGAGTGGCTGGTCGTCTGAGCGTGCATTGGCGCGATGCCGTTTGGCAATGACGCCCGAGCCCGCTCGTCCGGTCGGCCCTGCGATAGAGCCTGGTTGGGGACGGTTCGTACGGGCGCAGAGCATTGGCGCCGGAGCCGATGGCTGGCCCGGCGCCGGGAATACCGCCCTGGCTCGAATGCAATCGGATATCCGGGACATGGTCGGTGATCGACGGCGGCCCCAGGCCTTGCCGCGGCCCGCCCGGATACAAGGGGGCATTGCCGGGCGTCGCGTCGAACTGGGCATGGGCGGGCAGCGAGAGCGGCATGGCCAGCAGAGCCGCCATCGCAGCGATAAGATTGCGCATCGTGCCGTGCCGGTTCTCCCGCATCGATGCACTCTACCAGCGTTCCGGCCGATCTTCCACCGCATCCGACCGGACGACGGTCAGGATCGAAGGGCGCTGCGGCGCCAGTCTGGCCCTTTGATGGCGTTGAGAGCATGAACCTCTAATAGACATCAGCCTGATAGCGGCCGGCCTTCCGCAGCGCGGCGACATAGGCGATCGCGTCCTCGGCGGAGCGCCCGCCATGCGTCACGACGACGTCGACCAGCGCGCGCTCGACATCCCGGGCCATCCGCTTGGCATCGCCACAGACGTAGAAATGCGCGCCTTGCTCGAGCCATGACCAGAGTTCGCTGCCGCGCTCGCGCATGCGATCCTGAACATAGATTTTCTCGCCATCGCGGGACCAGGCGAGCGTCAGGTTGGAGAGGAAACCCGCATCCTTCATCGCCTGCAGCTCATCTTCATAGAAGAAATCGCAGGCCCGGCGCTGGTGGCCGAAGAACAGCCAGTTGCGGCCGGGCGCCCTGGTCGCCTGCCGTTCGTGCAGGAAGGCGCGGAAGGGTGCGACGCCCGTGCCCGGGCCGCACATGATCACCGGCGTCGCCGGATCGGCCGGCAGGCCGAAGCCGTGGGCGCGCTGGACATAGATCGGCACCTTGTCACCGGGGCGCACGCGCTCGGCGAGGAAGGTCGAGGCCACGCCCCAGCGCGGACGCGAGCCGACCTTGTAACGCACCGCATCAACCGTCAGCGAGATCCGGCCGGGGGTCGCGTTATGCGAGGAGGAGATCGAATAGAGCCGCGGCTGGAGCGGATCGAGCGCCTCGACGAAGGCCTCGGCCGAAAGCCGAGCCTGGGAAAACTTGTGCAGCGCTCCGAGCACGTCGAGCCGGTCGAGATCGCCATCGGGATCCTCACCGGCAGCGAGGCGCCTGGCCTTTGCCCGGGTCTCCCCGCCGGTGACATAGGAGATGAGCTGGAACAGGGCGTCGGGCGCGGGACCGAGCGCGCAATCCTCCATGAGCTTCTCGCGCAGGGGCTTGCCGCCGATCTCTGCATCCGGCCGCGCGCCCAGGAGGGCGATCACGGCATCGGCCAGGCGGGCATCGTTCTGCGCGAGGATGCCGAAGGCATCGCCGACGACGTAATCGAGGCCGCATTCCGAGAGGTCGAATTCGACATGCCAGGTCTCCTTCTCGGAGCCTTCGCCGTTGAGTTTGCGGCGCGAGAGGAAGGTCGCGAGTGCCGGGTTCTCGCGGCAGCGCCCTTTCGGCCCGGGCTCTGCCGCCGGCGCAGGATCGATGGGAGCGCTCGCGGCGGCAGCGGCGGGCTCCTCCATCAGCGCCTTGACCTGGCGAAGCGTCTCCTTGCCACCCGGTGCACAGAGATTGAGCCGGCTTTCGGCGCCTGACGCGATGGCGGCGGAGTAGCTTTCACAGGCATAGCCGCATTGCCCGCAATCCTGCTGGGCCATGGCGGCGTAGAGCTTGCGTGGCAGCGGCCTGCCTTCGGCCAGTTTGATGCGCTCGGTCATCTCCAGCGACGGATCGTGCCAGGGCGCGCCATCCTCGGCCTCGGCCAGGACGGCAGCATTCTCGGCCGGTGACAGCGCGGTCACGCCGGCATTGTCGAGCGACAGCAGCCCGGCGAAGAAGCCGTTCAGCCAGGAGCGCTGCTCGTCGCTGAAGGGTGCGGTTTCCGGCAGGACCTGGACGATCGGGCTCGGGCTCTGGACGGTCATGCCGCATCCCCGATCTGCTCGACCATGGCTTGCAGTGCCGCGATCTCGTGGCGGCGGGCGAAGGCGACGAAGCTTTCGTCGGGTGCGGCGCGATGTGCCTGCCAGCTCCGCAGGATCGCCTCGACCAGGGCTGGCGCATCCTGTGCCTTCACATTGGTCCGGAACTCCCGGCCCATCCCACCCTCGACGCCGAAGCCGCCGCCGACGAAGACATGGTAGCCGGGCACGGTGTCGCCCTCGTCATTGACCGGAACCTTGACGCCGATCAGCCCGAGATCGCCGATATAGTGCTGGGCGCAGGAGTTGTGGCAGCCGGTCAGGTGGATATTGACGGCCGTGTCGAGCGTGATGCGCGGGTCGCAATGAGCGGCGATGGCGAGCGCATCCTCCTTGGTATGGGCGCCGGCGAACTTGCAGCCGGTCGCGCCGGTGCAGGCGATCAGCCCGGCGCGCAGAACCGAGGTCTCGGCGGAGAGGCCGATGGCCTGCAGATGGGCGAGCACGTCCTCGATCTTCGCATCGGGCAGGCCGGAGATCAGCAGGTTCTGCCAGACGGTGAGGCGGATATCGCCATCACCACATCCTTGCGCGATCGAGGCGATGACGCGCATCTGCTGGACTGTGAGCTTGCCGACCGGCAGCGCCACGCCGATCCAGTTCAGGCCGGCCTGGGTCTGCGCGTGGACGCCGATATGGGCGAGGCGGTCATAAGAAGGGCGTGGCTTGACGAAGGCGCCATCGAGCCGGATCAGCCGGCGGCCGAGCTTCTCCTCGACAGCGGCGAGAAATGCGTCGAAGCCCCAGGCATCGAGCACGTATTTGAGGCGGGACTTGTTGCGGTCGGTGCGATCGCCGTTGGCGATGAAGACGCGGATGATCGCATCGGCGATCGCAATTGCATCGGATGGGGCGACGATGACGCCGGTGTCGCGCGCAAGGTCCTTGTGGCCGCTGATGCCGCCGAGCGCGAGGCGATACCAGATGCCGGGCGCGACCGGCTGCTCCTCGAACGCCGCCCCCTCCATGACCTCGATGGCCTGGAAGCCGATATCGTTGGTGTCCTCCAGCGTCGCGACCGAGCCGGCGCCGTCGAAGGCGACGTTGAACTTGCGCGGCAGCCCGTAGAGCGAGCGGTCGTTCAGGATGTGATGGTGCCAGGCGCGGGCATGCGGGCGCGTGTCGAGCAGTTCGAGCGGGTCGATACCGGCGGTCGCCGATCCCGTGACGTTGCGGATATTGTCGGCGCCCGAGCCCTTGGCGGTGAGGCCGAGATCGGCGAGCCCTTCCAGCAGAAGCGGTGCATTCTCGGCGGCGATCTCGCGGATCTGGAGATTGGCGCGGGTGGTGACATGGCTGTAGCCGCCGCCGAAGTGCTCCGCGAGATCGGCGACGCCGGCGAACTGCCAGGCCGTGAGGATGCCGTTGGGGATGCGCAGCCGGCACATATAGCTGTTCTGCGCCGGCGCCACGTAGAACAGGCCGTGATAACGCCAGCGGAAATTGTCCTCGGGCTTGGGATAGGTGCCGGCTCCGGCCTGCTCCTTGAACCGGGCATAAGCGTCGAAAGGGTGCTCGGCAGCCTTCCATTTCTCCTGATCGACGAGCTTGCCGCCGGCGGCAATCGTTCTGGCCTGTGCTTCGGCATGCTCCCTGTCGGGACCGCCTGGCGCGGCCGAAGCGCTGCCTGAGGCACCGCCGAGCGGGCTCAGGCCCCGCGCCGTGCGGGCCGATTGCATGCCGCTGACGAAGCCTTCGAGGTAGCGCTTCTGGTCGGGTGTGAAATCGTCGCTCATGGCCGTCGCCGTCACGCTGCCTCGACGAAGCGATGGCGCTCGTAGAGGAATTTCAGCACTGCCTCGCGCGCGGCGATGTAGGTCCGGTCCGAGACCAGCTCGAGCCGCTGGCGCGGGCGGGTGAGATGCACGTCCAGAACCTCGCCGATGCGGGCGGAAGGGCCGTTGGTCATCATCACGATCCGGTCGGAGAGCAGCACAGCCTCGTCGACGTCATGGGTGATCATGATCATGGTGTTGCCGAGCGCCGCATGGATCTGCATCACCGAGTCCTGCAGATGGGCGCGGGTCAGTGCGTCGAGCGCGCCGAAAGGCTCGTCGAGCAGCAGGATCTTCGGCTCCATGGCGAGACCACGCGCGATGCCGACGCGCTGCTTCATGCCGCCGGAAATCTCGCCCGGGCGCTTGTCCCTGGCATGGGCCATCTGGACGAGGTCGAGATTGTGCATGATCCAGTCATGCCGCTCGGCCCTGCTCCTGGTCCGGCCAAAGACCTTGTTCACGGCGAGCGCGACATTGTCGTAGACGGTGAGCCAGGGCAGCAGCGAGTGGTTCTGGAAGACCACGGCGCGGTCCGGCCCCGGCGCGTTGACCTCCTTGCCCTCGAGCAGGATGCCGCCGGTCGTCGCGGGCGTGAGACCCGCGACGATGTTGAGCAGGGTCGACTTTCCGCAGCCGGAATGACCGATGATCGAGACGAACTCGCCCTTGTCGATGACGAGGCTGACATCCTTGAGCACTTCGGTGCTGGCGGCGCCGCGCTGGAAGCGTTTGTCGACATGGTCGATCTTGAGATAGCTCATCACTCAAGCCCTCAGTTGGTCGCGGTGCCGCGGGTGACGACATGGCCGACGAGGGCAACGAGGCGGTCGAGCAGGAAGCCGACCACGCCGATATAGACCAGCGCCACGATGATGTCGGAGAGGCGGGACGAGTTCCACGCATCCCAGATGAAGAAGCCGATGCCGACACCGCCGGTCAGCATCTCCGCAGCGACGATGGCAAGCCATGACAGGCCGACGCCGATCCTCAAGCCCGTGAAGATGTAGGGCGCGGCCGATGGCACCATGATCTTGAAGAAGAACTCGATCTGGTTCAGCCGCAGCACCTGCGCGACGTTGCGGTAATCCTGCGGGATGTTGCGGATGCCAACCGCCGTGTTGATGATCACCGGCCAGATCGCGGTGATGAAGATCACGAAGATCGCCGAGGGCTGGCTGTCGCGGAAGGCGGCGAGCGAGAGCGGCAGCCAGGCGAGCGGCGGCACGGTGCGCAGCACCTGGAAGACCGGGTCGAGCCCGCGCGTCGCCCAGACCGACTGGCCGACGAGCGCTCCGAGCAGCACGCCGACGACGGCGGCCAGGCTGAAGCCGATGGCGACGCGCTGCAGCGAGACGAGGATGCGCCAGCCCAGCCCGATATCCTGCGAGCCCGCCCAGTAGAACGGCTCGACGATCAGGTCCTTCGCCTCCTCCCAGATCTTGCTCGGCGTCGGAAGCGAGGATTGCGGGCCGGAGGCGGCGAGCTGCCAGAACAGCAGGATCAGCGCGACCGTGATCAATGGCGGCAGCAGGTTGGCAAGCGCGCCTTTCGCAAGGGGAGCCAGCCTGGCCGCGAAGGACTTCGCGGGTCCGGCCGGCAGGGGCAGGACCGCGGACGGTTTTCCCGGCAGCGTGACGACCGTTGCGCCGGCAGCCGCGCCTTTCAAGACAGGCAGACCCATGTTCCAGTCTCTCCTCTGATCGCGCTTTTCCGTTGCATGCGTCATGCCGCCTCGCTTGCGCCGGCCTGCGAGCGGATGCGACGGATTTCGGGAAGGCAGGAGCCGCAATTGGTCCCCGCCTTGAGCTGAAGGCCGATCTCTTCGGCCGTCGCGGCACCGGCTTCGAAGGCGGCGCGGATCGCGTTCAGGCCGACGCCGAAGCAGGCGCAGACGGTCGGGCCGGGATCGGTGCCGCCGGGATCGCGTCCGGCAAGCAGCGCAAGCCGGCTCTCCACGGCTGCCGTTGGGTCGGCGAAGATGGCCTTGACCGTGTCCCAGAGCGGGGCGCGGCCGGCAGGAGCGAGAAAGAAAGCGGCCAGGAGCCGGCCATCCCGGAGCACGGCACAGCGATAGCTGCCGCCGTCGCGGTCGATCAGCTCGGTCAGTTCGTCCGTGCCGAAACGCTCGCGCATCAGGGTCGCGATTGCATCGATGGACAGGTTGGTGGCGAAAAGCCTGCCCTCGCCGCCCTGCACGGCAAGCCGTGCCCACCAGCTCTCCGCCGGCAGGGCAAAGGGCTTGCGCGCCAGGACGAAGCCTTCGAAGCGATAGGAGACCGCCGCGACCGAAACCGGTGTCGCCTTCATTTCGGGCTGGCCGGAGAAGGGGTCGCAAAGCGGCTGCGTCAGGGCGCCGATGCGCGCGTCGGACGCCGTCTCCCCCGACCAGTGGATCGGCGCGAACGCCGCTCCCTCGGCCACGCCGCCATCGGCCACGACCCTCAGGATCGCGGTGCCGTGGATACTGGCGAGGCGGGCGAAGCCGCCTTCCGCCAACCCAAAGCGCGCGATGTCGGCGGGATTCACGGAGACCGAAGGTTCGGCGATATGGGCGCTGAGCCGTGGACTGAAGCCGGTCCTGGTCATGCTGTGCCAGTGGTCACGGACACGGCCGGTGTTGAGCAGCAGCGGGAAGTCTTCGCTCGTCTGCGCGGCGAGCTTCGGTGCGGCGAGCGGGCGCATCTGCGCGCGTCGTTCGGGGCCGAAAAAGCCACCGTCTCCGAAGAGGCGGTCGGTGCCGCCGGGCTGCCGTGACGGCGCAGGCCATTGCACGGGCCGAAGCCCGTCATAGCCGGCCCGGTCGAGACCGGCATGGGCGCCGATGTCGAAATCGCGCGTGCCGTCGTTCTCGAAGGCGGAGAGCGCCGCGTGTTCGGCATAGATCTCGTGCGGGCCGGCATAGGCGAAAGCCTCGCTGAAACCGAGACGCTTCGCGACCTCGCCGATGATCCACCAGTCCGGCTTCGCTTCGCCCGGCAGCGGCAGGAAGGCGCGCTGGCGTGAGATCCGCCGCTCGGAATTGGTGACGGTGCCATCCTTCTCGCCCCAGGCCGCCGCCGGCAGGATGTAATGGGGTCTGGCCTCCAGGGTGTCGTTCGAGAGTACGTTCTCTGAGACGATGAAGAGGTCCAGCCCGGCGAGCGCGGCGCTGACCTTGTCGGCATTCGGGAGAGAGACGGCCGGGTTGGTCGCCATCACCCATAGGGCGCGAATGCGACCATCCGCGACCGCGTCCAGCATCTGGACGGCTTTCAACCCCTCGCGGCGGGCGATGTTGGGCGCCTGCCAGAAGCGCCGGATGCGGTCGATCTCGTCCGGCGCGTAGCCCATATGGGCGGCGAGCATGTTGGCGAGCCCGCCGACCTCGCGCCCGCCCATGGCATTGGGCTGGCCGGTGAGGGAGAAGGGCCCGCTGCCGGGTCGTCCGATCCGGCCGGTGGCAAGGTGGCAGTTCAGGATCGCGGCGACCTTGTCCGTGCCCTGCGCCGACTGGTTGACGCCCTGGCTCCAGGCCGTGACGACATGCGGCGTGCTGGCCCAGAGCTCGTAGAAGGCCGCGATCTGCTCTGCCGGCAGGCCCGTAGCGTCGGAAACGGAGGTGACGTCGGGGGCGATCTCGCGCGCATTAGCGAGCGTTTCGTCGAAACCCGCGACATGGCGCACGACATAGCTGCGGTCGACGAGGCCGCGATCGGTGAGATGGACGAGCAGCCCGGCGAAGAGCGCGGCATCGGAGCCGGGCTTCAAGGCCATCACCATATCGGCATCTTCCGCCGTCGCGGTGACACGCGGATCCAGCACGACGAGGCGCGCGCCGCGCTCGCGCCGGTTGTCCTGCATCCGCCGGAACAGGATCGGATGGCACCAGGCCGTGTTCGAACCGACGAGGACGATCAGATCGGCGCTGTCGAAATCCTCATAGGCGCCGGGCACCGTGTCCGAGCCGAAGACCCGGCGCTGCGCCGCGACCGTCGAGGACATGCAAAGCCGCGAATTGGTGTCGACATGGGGCGAGCCGATGAAGCCCTTCATCAGCTTGTTGGCGATGTAGTAATCCTCGGTCAGGAGCTGGCCCGAGAGATAGAAGGCGGCTGCCTGCGGCCCGTCGCGGTCGATGATCGCGCGAAAGCCGTTCGCCACCGCATCGAGTGCGGCATCCCAGCTCACGCGGTCATAGCCGCCCGCCGCGTTGCGCTTCAGCGGGTGCAGCACGCGGTGGCCGAGCCCCAGCGTCTCGCCGAGCGCGGAGCCCTTGGAACAGAGCCGTCCCCGATTGGTCGGATGCTCTCCATCGCCTGCGATGGTCGCCCCGCCCAGCCCGTCCGGCGTCGCCAGAACGCCGCAGCCGACCCCGCAATAGGGGCAGGTGGTGCGCGTCGCGGCCGGGGCGAGGGGAGCGTCATGGCGCATCAGGCGGCTTCCCTGACGCAATAGCTTTCGCCGAAAGGCAGGTCGGTGCGGATCGCGCTGATGTCCTGTCCCGAGCGGATCAGCCCGAGATAGAACAGCGCACCCTGCGTATCGCCGACCAGCACGCAGCCGGCGAGCCGGCCTTCGCGCAGCACGAACTTGCGGTAGATGCCGGCGGCGGGATCGCGCAGCACGACCGTCTCGGTGCCCTCGCCGGCATCGAATTCGCCGGCCGAGAAGACACCGACGCCGGAGACCTTGAGATTGGTGGAGAGCAGCGAGCCGGTATAGCGCTCCCTCCGGTCGGCGAGCCGTGCCGCCAGTACCCGCGCCTGCTCATAGGCCGGCTCGACCAGGCCGTAGGTCTGGCCACGGTGCTCGGCGCATTCGCCGATGGCGAAGATCGCAGGATCGCTGCTGGCAAGCCCGTCATCGACGTCGATGCCGCGATTGACGTCGAGCCCCGCCGCCACTGCGAGCTCGACGCGCGGGCGCACGCCGATGGCGACGACGACGAGATCGGCCGGGATCGCGCTGCCGTCGGGCAACTCCACCGCCTCGACCCGACCCTCGCCGACGAAGCGCTCGGCGGTGCAATTCAGCCGGATGTCGATGCCGCGCGCGGCGATCGCAGCGGCGAGCAGGCTCGCGCCCTCGCGGTCGAGCTGGCGCTCCATCAGCCGGTCGGCCAGATGCAGGAGCGTGACCTTGCCGCCGATCCTGGCGAGTCCGTAAGCCGCCTCCAGACCGAGCAGCCCGCCACCGATCACCACGACATGTGCGCCCGCCGCCACCGCGCGAAACCGCGCGGCATCGGCGACGTCGCGGAACGTGGCGACGCCGGGCAATTCGAAGCCCGGCACCGGTGGCATCAGCGGCCGCGAGCCGGTGGCGAGGACGAGCTTGCCATAGGGCAGGCTGAGCCCGTCGCTCAGCGTCACCGTCTTGGCGGCGCGGTCGATCGCGGTGACGGCGCGGCCGTAGAATGTCGAGACGCCCCGCGCCCGCCACCACTCCGCCGGCTTGAGTTCGATCTCGCTGCCGCCGATCTCGCCCGCCAGCAGGGGCGAGAGCAGGACGCGGTTATAGGCGAGGCGCGGCTCGTCCCCGATCACGGCGATGGAATAGCGCCCGAGCACGCGCTGGCTGAGCTCATCGGCCAGCCGTGTCGCGGCCATGCCATTGCCGACGATGATCAGCGGCTCGGCCATGGCGTCAGGCCACCCGCTTGATCTTCAGCGCCTTGAGATAGTCCAGCGGCGCCGCGGGATCGAACTTCATGCCGTCGAAGAAGGTCTCGACGCCGCGGGAATCGGCGGTCGGGGCACCGGCGACGCCGAGCGTCTTCGCGGCCTCGCGCCAGAGATCGGCGCGATTGGTCTTGTCGACCAGCGCCTTGATGTCGATCGTCGGGTCGAACTTGCCCCAGCGGATGTTCTCGGTGACGAACCAGGTGTCGAGGCTCTTCCAGGGATAGGAGGTCGCGCCGCCTTCGCCCCAGAACTTCATGTAGAGATTGGTGCCCTTCGCCTCACGGCCATTGCCGTAGTTGATGTCGCCGAGCAGCCGCTTGTTGATGTCGCCGGTGGGGACGTTGAACCATTGCCGCTTGCCGACGATCTCGGCGAGTTCCTGGCGGTTCTCCATCTTGTCGGCCCATTGCTGGGCTTCCATCACCGCCATCAGGATGGCCTGCGTCGCCTTCGGGTTGGCGTCGACGAAATCGGCGCGCATGCCGAGGATCTTCTCGGGATGTTTGAACCAGAGCTCGCCGGTGGTCAGCGCGGTGTAGCCGATGTTCTGGTTGACGAGCTGTTCGTTCCACGGCTCGCCGACGCAGAAGCAGTCCATGGTGCCGACCTTCATGTTCGCCACCATCTGCGGCGGCGGCACGACGATGACCTTGATCTCGGTATCGGGGTCGATGCCCCCGGCAGCGAGCCAGTAACGGATCCAGAGATCGTGGGTGCCGCCCGGGAAGGTCATCGCGGCGGTCAGTTCCTTGCCGGCAGCCTTCTTCCGCTCGAAGGCCTGCTTCAGCGGCGAGGCGTCCTTCTGGACGTTCAGGTCCTTGTATTCGTTGGAGACCGAGATCGCCTGCCCGTCCTCGTTGAGGTTGAGCAGCGTGTACATCGGCAGCGGCTGGCCGTTCTGCATGACCTTGCCGGTCGCATAGAGATGCGTCTTCGGGCGCAGGATGTGGCCGCCATCGATGCCGTTCGCCTTGAAGCCGAGCGCCATGTTGTCGCGCGTCGCGCCCCAGGAGGCCTGCTTGGCGATCTCCATGTCGGGCAGGCCGTGCTTCGCGAAGAGGCCTTTCTCCTTCGCGATGATCAGCGGCGCGGCGTCGGTCAGGGCGATGTAGCCGAGCCGCGTGCCCTTGACCTCGGGGCCTGTCGCCTGCGCGAAGGCGCCGGAGGGCAGGGCCGCCTTCGCCGCGGCAAGCAGCGCGGCCGTGCCGGACAGGTGCAGGAAGTCGCGGCGGCTTGCGCTCGTCTGCCGGGCAGCGACCGTCCGGATGTCGGTCGTGGAGCTATGCGTCATGGATCGCCTCCCGATTGCTGAATGGCTGCCCGCCTGAAGCCACCCCGAGCGCGAAAACGCCGCGCGAAAACGCCTGGCAGGCGCATTCGACAGCGACGTTGCTGTGTCTTCCGGATCGGGATGGCGCGGGCAGCTTTGGCCGCGTCGCAACATATTCTACAAGGATCGTGCCAACCGCTTCGCCGGCGGAGCCGGGCTTGAGTTGCGGGAGATTGCGCGTTCGGGACGCCCACGGGCCGGGGCAGGCGCGCATTGTTGCGGTGCACAATTCCGGCGCGGCTGCCTAATTCATGGGCAACAATTCGCCAGAGACGAAAATGCCTTCAAATCGAGCGGGAGGAGGGGGGCTTCGCGGCGTCGATCGGCGGCGTGGAGCCGACCCGCAGGTGCAGCACCGTCATTTTAACATCTCCGCGGCGGTGATCAGGGAGCGGGCGATGTCGACGAGCTTGCGCTTCTCGTTCATCGCAGTGCGGCGCATCAAGGCATAGGCGTCGTCCTCGGAGAGGCTCTTCAGCCGCATGACGATGCTCTTGGCCCGGTCGACCGTCTTGCGATCCTCGAGCTGCGAGCGGGCTTCGTCGAGCTCCTCGCGCAGCTTTCGGACAGCATTGAAGCGGCTGATGCAGATCTGCAGGATCGGTCGCATCCGCTCCTTCTTCAGCCCGTCGACGATATAGGCGGAAACACCGGCTTCGACCGCCGCTTCGATCGAGGCCGCGTCGGATTGGTCCACGAACAGGGTGATCGGGCGGCGGGCATGGCGGCTGACCAGGAGCATGTCGGCCAAGGCGTCGCGGCCGGGGTTCGCGAGGTCGACCACCACGACGTCGGGATCATGTGCTTCGATGGCGGCAACGAGTCCCGTGGTTGCGGTGAGGTGGACAAGTTGCTGGTAGCCCGCTTCGCGCAGGCCTTCCGTGATGATGGCAGCCCTGACCTGGCTCGCGCCGACGATAAGGATACGCAGATTGGGCACCATGCCTTGCCGATGATCCCGGTTGAATGATCAGGGATCACTCAATCAGGAATCGTGCCATCCAAGTTTGCCTGTCCGCAGGACGAAACGGCCGTCGCGTGGACGGTCGCGTTGAAGGGTCGTACGCGCCCCTGGCCGGGCGGCGCCGGCCAGGTTGCGTCTGCAGGGGGCGGGCTGCGTTGTGCCCGCTACGGTGCCGGACAGGCTGCGCCGCTATCGGCCCAGGCCTGCATCAACGCGCCGAATTCGGCCGCCGTGCCGGGAGCGGGCGTGCGACCCTTGCCGGGTTTCCAGCCCCAGAGCACGAGGGTGTCGGTGGTGACGTGCTTGATCAGCGCCGCGGCGTCGCGGCTGCCGTTGCGGTTCTGGTCCTTCAACTGCTCGCAGATCTGGCCGATCGTCTTGCCTTCCCAGGCCATCGAGGCCGGAGCGAGCGCCCAGTGCCCATCGCCCGGAACGCCTGCCGGGTCGAAGTTCTGTTTGCCGTGACAGGTTGCACATGGCAGGCCGGTCGCGCCGTGCCCGTCCTTGCCACGCACGACGACGGGCTCGTGCAGCTTGCGCAGATCGCCCTGGCGCGGCCGCTCCGTCGCGGGGTGGCAGTTCATGCAGCGCGGATGGGTGAGCACCTTGCCCATCTCGTTGAACAGTGCGACCGAGCGGTCGTGCTGATTGGCGATCGAGGCGAAGCTCGACGCCGGGCGCAAGGCCGCGCCGCCGGATTGGGCCTGCCCGGCATTCTGCGCCAAGGTCAGGGCGCTGCCACCGAGGCAGACCGCGAGCGCCGCGCCTGCGGCGAGGATCAGGTTGCGGCTCATCACACGGAGCCCCCCTGCATCGGCAGCTGTCGCGGCCGGCCATGGCCGAGCGCGGCGAGCGCATTGGCGACGGCGGGGCCGATCGGGGGCACGCCGGGTTCGCCGATGCCGCTCGGCTTTTCGGTCGAGGCGATGATCGTCACCTCGACCTCCGGCATCTCGTGGATGCGCAACGAGCGATATTCGTGGAAATTGGTCTGGACCGGCCGGCCGCCGTCAAGCGTGATCTGGCCGTAGAGGGCGTGGCCGAGGCCGAAGCCGATGCCGCCCTCGACCTGCGCCCGGATGATGTCGGGATTGACGGCGACGCCGCAATCGACCGCGCACCAGACCTTGTGCACCTTCGGCTCGCCCTCCGGCCCCATCGAGACCTCCGCGATCTGGGCGACGAAGGAACCGAAGCTCTCGACCACGGCGACACCGCGGGCACGGCCGTCGACCGGTCCCGGCCCCTTCCAGCCTGCGAGCTCGGCGACGGCCTTGAGCACCCCGGCTGCGCGTGGGTGCCTGTCGCCCATCAAGGCAAGCCGGCCCTGGACCGCATCCTGCCCGGCCGCCTGGAGCAATTCGTCGACGAAGCACTCGACGGCATAGCCGGTATGGGTGTGGCCGACCGAGCGCCACCAGAGCGTCGGCACGCCGACCTTGGGATTATGCACCTCGCAGCGGAAGTCCGGAACTTCGTAGAAGATCTCGTTGGCGCCCTCGACCGAGGTCGCGTCGATGCCGTTCTTCACCACCATCGCCTCGAAGGGCGTGCCGAGGAAGAAGGATTGGCCGACGAGCGTGCTCGACCATGCCGCGATCTTGCCGTCCTTCACCGCGCCCCGGAAGCGATGGACGAAGAGCGGGCGGTAATAGCCGCCGGTGAGATCATCCTCGCGGGTCCAGACCACCTTGACCGGGCGGTTCGGGCCGATCGTCTTGGCGACCGTGGCGAGCTCGGCCGCCAGATGCTGGCTGACCTGCGCGCGCCGGCCGAAGCTGCCGCCGGCGAGCATGGTCTCGAGCGTCACCTTCTCGGGCGGCAGGCCGAGGACGCCGGCGATGGTCTGGTGCTCGGTGGTCTGGAACTGGCTGCCGAAGCGGGCGTGAGCCTTCTCACCGTCCCATTCCAGATAGCCGTCGAGCGGCTCCATCGGCGCATGCGCCAGATAGGGGAAGACGAACTCCGCCTCGATGACGCGCTCGGCCTTGGCGAGTGCCGCCTCGGCATCGCCATGGCTGCCGGCGACCGTGCCGGGCTGGCGGGTGAGCCTGCGATATTCGGCGATGAGCTCGGAGCTGCCGCGCTTTTCCGCCTGGCTGTCGTCCCAGGTCACCTTCAGCGCCTCGCGCCCCTTCAGCGCCGGCCACATGCCGTTGGCATAGACCGCGACGCCGTAGCCGATCGACTTCACATCGACGACGCCCTTGACCTTCAGCGCTTCCGCCGCATCGAAGCTCGCGACCTTGCCGCCGAAGCGCGGCGAGCGGGCGACGACGACCGTCAGCATGCCGGGCGCGTGGATGTCGATGGTGAACTGCGCCTTGCCGCGCGCCTTGTCGGCGCTGTCGAGGCGCTTCACCGCGCCTTCCTTGCCGATGAACTTATAGGCCGAGGCCGGCTTCAGGGGCGGGTTCTCGGGGACCGACAGCTTGGCGGCGGCTTCAGCGAATTCGCCGAACGATCCCTTGCGGCCGGAGGCGTGGCTGATCACGCCCTCCTCTACCTTGATCTCGCCGGTCGGGACCTTCCAGCTATCGGCGGCGGCCTGCACCAGCATCATGCGCGCCGCGGCGCCCGCCTTGCGCATCTGCTCCCAGCTATTGGCGATGGCGGTCGAGCCGCCGGTGCCCTGCACGCCGAAGGCGAGATTGGCATAGAGCTTGACGTCGGCAGGCGCATGCTCGGCGCGCATCTGGCTCCAGGCCGCGTCCATCTCTTCGGCCGCGAGCGTGGCGAGGCCGGTGAACGGGCCTTGCCCCATTTCGATATGCTTGATCAGCACGGTCACGGTGGAATCGGGCGCGACGCGGATGAAGGCGTTCGGCGCGAAGGTGGCGTTGCCGCCCGGTCGATAGGCCGCGCCGGCGCCGGACTGGGCCTTGGCGCCGCGCGGCAGATGGAAACCGATGACGAGGGCACCGGCGCCGGCCAGCAGCGAGCGGCGGGAAAGCTTGGGGTCATGCGCGGTCATGGCTCAGATCTCCAGCGCGCGGGCCGCGTCATGGATCGCGGCGCGGATGCGGACATAAGTGGCGCAGCGGCAGATATTGCCGTTCATCGCGAGGTCGATATCCCGGTCGCTCGGCTTCCTGTTTTCCTTGAGCAGGGCGATGGCGCTCATCACCTGGCCGGACTGGCAATAGCCGCATTGCGGCACGTCGCGCGCGGTCCAGGCGGCCTGGACGGCATCCGCCTCCTTGCCGGCGAGGCCCTCGATCGTGGTGATCTCGCTGGCGCCAACCGACGAGACAGGCGTCACGCAGGAGCGCAGGGGCTGGCCGTCGATGAAGACGGTGCAGGCGCCGCATTGGGCGACGCCGCAGCCGAACTTGGTACCGGTCAGGCCGAGATTGTCGCGGATGACCCAGAGCAGGGGCGTGTCGTCGTCGACATCGACGGTATGCGCCGTCCCGTTGACCTTGAGAGAGACCATGGTTGCCTCCGATGCTGGCAAGACGCAGCGCGGCACCATGGTGCGGATCGAGGGCTCGCCCTCGATGGCCCGATCTGACATACCAGATGGCGGGCGATGGATCCGTAGCCCTGGGTCGCGCGACTGGACTATTTAGACGATTTGAGTCTAATGAGGATGGTCGCGCGCAGTTTGGATTTTGTCAAGACTACTGACGCCGCAATGCCGAACAAAAGCGAAAGTTCCAGCCCGCTCCCCGTCGACGATGCCCATGCCCGCGTCGACCAGATCGCCGATGCGGCGCTGCGGCTGTTTGCCCGCTATGGCTACAAGCGCAGCTCGATGGACGATATCGCTAGGGAGGCCGGGCTCGCCAAGGCGACGCTCTACCTGCATTTCAAGGGCAAGGACGACGTCTTCCGGGCCATGCTGGACCTGCTCGGTCGCCGCGTCGAAGCACGTTGCCGTGAGGTGGTCGCAGCGCAGGGGCCGTTTCCGGAGCGGCTCGCTGCACTGCTCCAGGCCCATCACGGGCAGGCCTATGCCAGTTTCGGCACCGGCGAGCATCTCGTCGAGCTGAAGGCGGTGATGAACACCATCGCGACGCGCCAATTGCAGGCTTTCGAACGGATCTTCACGACATTCGCCCGCGACCTGCTCTTGCAGGCCGAACAACGCGGAGAGATTGCCTTGTCGCGTCTCTCGGCCAGCGCCGAGGATTGGGTTGCCAGCCTGCTCTTTGCCGCTGCAGGAGCGAAGCTCGGCACCGCACCGGGCGCCGAGGACTATGCACGCAGGCTCGAGGCGATCGCGTCGGTCTTCGCTGCAGCCCTTGCACCATAGGTGTGAATGGTCACGGGGGGCCTGGTCCGCAGGTCCCGCCGTCTTTCACCAGGAACGGTAAGGAAATCTGGGCCGCGCCGTGCGGCGAGAACAGGGCGGCCGTCATCGACGTTCAGCGCGTCAGCCGAATCCGCCGGCGCGGGGTCGGCGATGACGGGCCGGAAGGGGTGGACCTCCAGCCTAATGGCGCGCCATTCAGGATAAGGCCGCTTTGCAATCGGCAGAATGGCAAGCCTCGCTGTCTAACGCGTTTCCTTCAGCAAGTTCCAGTTTTCAAATGCGCGCGAGATCAACTCGTGTCCGGGGCGCGCCAACTCCATCGTTAAGGTATATGAAGTTCCCCCCTGAGGCCTCACGGGCATGATCCGCCCCCGCCGAGAGGTCCAGGTTGAATGTTAGTGTGCGGTTGGCCTCGGCGCCAACGCGGTCGGCTCAGCCGGTCTGGATAGCGCAGCC